>JAAFAB010000015.1 GCA_018222585.1 Paracoccaceae bacterium
TCTGCCCCCGTCTCCGTTGGAGACTCCCCCGGAGTATTTTCAGCCATCGAATGGAACAAGAGGTCCTTTCCTCTATTCGACGGCTGAAAATACTCCCGCCGGAGGCAATCGCCCGATAGGGCGATATCTGCCTGACCGTTTCGCACGCGAAACAAATGCTCAGTGTTTCGCGCGCGAAACATCTGCCGGGCGCTCCGGCGCGAACCTCTTAACCTCTGCCGCGCAGGCTGCGGCCCGTTCCCGTTGCTGAAGGAGGCACCATGGCCAAGCGCAAACGTCTGACCCCCGCCAATCCCGAGTTCCTCGGCGGCCCCGAGGACAGGCCCCTGCCGAAGACCGGCCTGGCCGGCGGGCTGAGCCCGGAAGAGGCCGAGGCCCTGCGCCCCGAGCCCCTGCCCGAGGACCTGGAGACCAAGAGCATGGGCATCCCCGTGGGCGTCGCCCCGGCGCGGGCCCTGCGCCGTCCCCGCGCCCCGATCGCCGAGGTGGCGGGGGAGGCCTCGGCGGCGGCGGCGCTGAAGGAGCTCTCGGAAGAGATGACCCGGGCGCGCGACGAGGGGCGGCTGATCCAGTCGCTGGCGCTTGTCGATATCGACACCGGCCACCTGGTGCGCGACCGCATGTTCACCGAGGAGGAGGACCTGGTCGCGCTGATCGAGAGCCTGCGTCGCCGCGGCCAGCAGACGCCGATCGAGGTGGTGGACCGGGGCCGGGATGGAGGACAGGGGGCCGCGCCGCGCTATGGTCTGATATCGGGCTGGCGGCGGCTGGCGGCGCTGAGCCGCCTGGCCGCCGAGGATCCGAAATTTGCCCGGGTGCTGGCGCTGGTGCGCGCGCCTGCCAGCTCTTCGGAGGCCTATGTGGCCATGGTCGAGGAAAACGAGATCCGCGTCGGGCTCAGCTACTACGAACGCGCTAGGGTGACGCTGAAGGCGGTCGAGGAGGGGGTCTACCCCGACTTGAAGACCGCTCTGAACACGCTCTTCGCAAATGTTTCGCGCGCGAAACGTTCGAAGATCAAGAGCTTCACCCGGCTGGTCGGGGCGCTGGACGGCGCGCTGTCCTATCCGACGCAGATCGGTGAACGCCTCGGGCTGGCCCTGGCCAAGCGGCTGGAGGAAGAGCCCGGCCTTGCCGCACAGCTGCGCACCGAGCTGCAGGAGGACCCGGCCGAGAGCGCAGAGGCGGAGCAGGCGCGGCTGAGCCGGCCGGCACCCACGCAGGCGTCCGTGGCGAAGCCCGAGCCGGCACCAGAGAAGAAGCCAGAGAGCAAGCTTGCGAGCGGGGCAGGGGAGGTGGACGTCTTCTACGATATCGAGCGCCAGCGGCTGACCCTGACGGGCGCCGGCGTGACGCCCGACCTCCACGCGGCTCTCGCCGCCTGGCTGCGCCGCCGCTGAGCGTACTCGCCGCTTGCAAGGTTGGGTTTCAGGCCCGAAACATCGCAGCGGCTTGTTTCGTACGCGAAATGCTGTGCTTCATGGGGGGCTCTTACGCACCTTGGGCAAAACTCCTTCGATAGAGAGAGCTTCTCATGTGATTGTCCGTCTTGAGGAAACTCCGCTCGAATGGTATCGTTCGGGTGCCATATAGGCAGCACAAAGCTCATCAAGCAGGCCAGAAGTAAGTCGCTTCCACGAGAGCGCTGATCGGCACCTCATACCAGCATTATCATGTACGCTTGCTCCGGGAACATGACCGGGCGGCGAGACGCCTAGCTGGAAGGCGCAGGAAAGATCGTTTCGGATCGCTCCCCGTGTGAAAGCGGACGCCCTGAGATGGTTGCCGCCGGTCTTAACGACGAAATGGCACAAAAAGATGGTTGCACTGTGCGGTAGGCTCCGGCCTTGGGCCACAACAACCGATCATGCCACTGTTGGAGGTAAGCTAGGGCATGATGCGCAGTCGAAAGACTGTAACCGCTTGGCCTTCGTGCCGGGAAGCGGGGCGCTATCAGGTTAATGGAAGCCACCTGATCTTATGAGCCCTTCACCACCTGTTATACGCAGTTTCCCCCCTTTGTTCGGTCCTTTCACTGAAGGGCTTGGCAAGGGGGGAAAGACCTATTTCCGCAGATTATGTGAGGCTGGGTGGAGAGAGGTGCTTCTGTTCCCAAGAGGCCAATGAAGGTGCGCATATTGGGCTATAGATGAGTTGGTATGTGCCAACTCTACTATCCATTTCTCGGATGGGACATCAAGAGACTGGCTGATTGTGCGTGTTCAGAACGGTGACGTTTAGGACCTTCCCCCGCAAGCTGCGAGACCGCTCAGCGCTATAGAGAACACTGTGACAAGACACAGTAACTCAGAGGAAATCATGACTAGGAAACCCTTCCAGAACAGCCGCCTTGCAGACTTCGTGACGACGCGGGTGCTGGAGCTGAGGACACGCAAGACGCAGGCCGAAATCGCAGCGGAAGCTGGCTTCACGAACCCCAACGTGATCTCGATGCTCAAGTCCGGCGCGACCAAGCTGGCGCTCGATCGGGTGCCGAGCCTGGCCAGGGCGCTGGAGTGCGATCCGGCTTACCTGCTGCTGCTGGCGCTGGAGCAGGCTGAAGGCAATACCACCGCAGTCGCTCTGATGGAGATCATGGGCACCCCGGTCACCACCAACGAGCTGGGCTGGCTCAAGGAAATCCGGGATGCGTCGGACAACACGGATCCCCGGATGACGGGGCGCAGCCGGGTTGCGCTCCGGGCGATCTTCGGCAAGTGAGCTCATACCACGTGGCATGAGCTTCAGGCCTGTGCCCTTCGGGAAGGTGGCGTTCAGCCCCTTCCCACTCCGTCCCCTGGCCTCGGCGTCGCAAGAGCGATCTTCACAGCAGGCCCAGCTTCTCCGCCCTCTCCAGCAGCATCTTCACCGACGAGGGCTGCCAGCGCGTGCGTCCGCGAGGGGTGCGCTCGCGCATGGCTTCCAGCCGGTCGCAGATCGCTTGCAATGTCATGTCCGGATCCGCGCCCCTGAGCGCGGCCACGATGGCCGGCAGGCGGTCATCTGTTTCGCGCCGTGCGGCCCGGCCCAGCACCTCGTCCGGCAGGAAGCCGTCGCGGACATAGGCCTTCACCGCGCGCAGCAGGCGGCTTTGCGTCCAGTGACGGTCGCGGGGCAGGGGGGCGTTGATGATCCGCAGCACGTCCTCCCAGGCCATGTCGGGGCGCAGGCGGCGGACATGGGGCACCCAGTCCGGGGCCGTCCTGCTCAGCCGCTCCATGTAGCCTTCCTGCCGTGCCAGCCGTAGCTTGCGCAGCGCGGTCGGGTCGCGGGCCCTGAGGCCGGGGTTGCCGCCAATCCGCCCCTTGTCGCGCGCGCTGGCCAGCCCGGCCTTCGTGCGCTCGCGGATCAGCGCGCGCTCGAACTCCGCCGTCGCGCCCAGCACCTGCAGGGTGAACTTGCCCTGCGGGGAGGCGGTGTCGATGGGATCCTGCAGAGAGCGGAAGAAGGCCCCCTTGGCCTCGAGCTGTTCTATCACTTCCAGCAGGTGCGACAGGGATCGCGCCAGCCGGTCGATCCGCACCACAACCAATGTGTCCCCTCCCTGTACCCGCTCCAACACACGGGTGAGCTTGGGCCGCGCGCGGTCACCGCCCGAGGCGTGTTCTTCGAATATCTCGGTGCATCCCGCCGTGCGCAGGGCCTCGGACTGGGGCAGGGGGGTCTGTTCCTCCGTGGAGACGCGGGCATAGCCGATGAGGGGCATGGGACCTAGGATTTTCAATTCAAAGTGCCGTCAATAAATGATCGTTTGAAAACGATTGCAAGCCGGTTTGCGTTGTCGCGCTGAGCAGCAATAATCAACCTCGCAAGGGGCTGAGCACGGTCACAGAGCTGCTGTGCTGCGTCCCCTGCTGCTTTCTGTGCGACTTTTGAAGAGTGACGGGCCAAACCTCCTTCAGTTGTGTGCATAATTTGTCTATTATGCGCAGATGAGTGGTGAATATACTGTTCCTGAAGATGATTTCGATCAACCGGTCTTCGGCATGGAAGGGGCGGAGGCTATCGCAGAAGAGGAGCTTTGGTTCCTACCTGGACCTGCCGAGGCAGAGCCGGACTTTCTAGTCCCCGGTCCGGATGCGGAGCCCTCCGAAAGCGAGGTGGTTCGCAACCGCGTCAGCGATTGGGTCGAGGCCGAGCGCGAGCATGCCGCGCGTCTTGCGCGAGTGGCCGGACACCTAGGGGCGCTTGACGACAGGCTTTGGCGTGGCCCGGCCGGCTGGCGACACCGGCTCGCGCTGATCGAGGCCGCCGACCTCAGCTGGTTCGCTGGGGACCGTGTCGGCCCGGATCGGCTGGCGCTCTGGCTGGCCATGCGGCTATCGGGGGTTCAGCTGGATCAGGCGGCGCTGATACGTGTCGGCTGGGCCTTCCGGCGGCTGTCAGGTGGTCCTGGGCCGAGGGCAGATCTATCTGCCTTCCTTGACCGGCGCGACCCGGACCGCATCGCGCCAGATGCCGAACGGTTCGAGGATCGTTCTGCCAGCTGGCTGGCGATGATCCAGGCGGGCGCTGACATGCATCCTATCACCTGCGCCTGCATGGGATATCATCTGTGGGCGATGGCTGGGCTGGGCGAACCAGGCGGCGGGCAGATCGACGCGGCAGTCACGGCGGCACGGGTCGCCACCGGTGAGGCGTGTGGCATGGTCTTCGCGCCACTGGCCATGGGCGGGGCAGGGGGGATGCGCGTCGCCGGTACGCCCTCGGAGCGTCTTGGCCGTTGGCTGGACGGTATGACCAGCGCCATCATGACCGCGACACGCCACCTCGACGAAGTCGAAACCTGGGAGCATCGTGCCATCGACCAGATGGCCCGACTGTCCGGCCGCACCCCCGCAGCATTGCGCCGGGTGCTGACCGAATGGCCCCTGATCTCGGCCCCCATGGCCGAGGCCCTGACGGGCGCCAGCCGCGCCGCAGTCCAGCGCAACCTGCTGTGGATGCAGGATCGAGGCCTGATTCATGAGGTCACAGGCCAGGGACGCTACAGGATGTGGCGGATAGCAGGGTCGTCGGCTGCCTCCATGTCACAGTAGCCCCTACTGAAGCGCTCAAACCCGACTTGCAATTCGTCATTCGACAGCGCTGTCCATGGCTTCGTCCGGGTTGCTGCCTCTGAGGAGGAACGCCGTCCCGCCCTTCCGTCCGGCCTGCCCGGGGCACCGGCTGACGCCATTCCGACTGGACTATGGGTGCAGGGAATGTACTGATGCCGACGCTTGGGCCGGGAAGTCTGGCCCAGGTACAGAGATCACTACCCCGTGGGAGGAAACATGGATCGTCGTTCTTTCATTCGCCGTGGCGCCCTGGCCGGTGCCGGCGCCGGCGCAGCCGCCCTGGCCAGCCCCGCCGTCGCCCAGGACCGCATCACCTGGCGCATGGTCACCACCTGGCCGAAGAATTTCCCCGGCCTCGGCGTCGGCGCGCAGCGCCTGGCCGACCGGATCACCGCTGCCTCGGGCGGCCGGCTGACCGTGCAGGTCTATGCCGCCGGCGAGATGGTGCCGCCGCTGCAGTCGCTGGATGCCGTGATCGACGGCACCGCCGAGATGAGCCACGGCGCCGCCTACTACTGGCAGAACAAGTCCACCGCCCTGTCCTATTTCACCGGCGTGCCCTACGGCATGACTGCCGGCGAATTGGCGGCCTGGGTGCAGCACCTGGGCGGTCAGCAGCTCTGGGACGAGGTCTATGACCAGTTCGGCGTGCAGGGCTTCCTGTCGGGCAACACCGGCACCCAGGCGGGCGGCTGGTTCCGCGACGAGCTGACCGGGCTGGACAGCCTGAAGGGCGTGCGCTTCCGCACCCCGGGTCTGGGCGGCCGCGTCTGGGAGAAGCTGGGCGCCACCGTGACCAACATGGCGGCGGGCGAGATCTTCCAGGCGCTGCAGTCGGGCGCGCTGGACGCGGCCGAATTCGTCGGCCCCTACAACGACCTGGCGCTCGGCTTCTACCAGGTGGCGAAGAACTACTACTTCCCCTCCTTCGTGGAACCCGGCCTGGCGACCGAACTGGTGGTCGACAAGGCCAAGTACCAGGCCCTGCCCGACGACCTGCAGGCGATCGTGCGCGATGTCTGCCAGGCCGAGTACGACACCGTCTCGGCGGACTTCGTCGCCAACGACCCGCGCGCGCTCAAGACCCTGGTCGAAGAGCATGGCGTGCAGGTGCGCCAGTTCCCGGAAGAGATCCTGGAAGCCGGTGCCAAGGCCTCGATGGAGATCATCGCCGAGCTGCGTGACAGCAGCGACGAGATGACCCGCAAGGTCACCGAGCATTTCATCGAGTCGCTGAACCTGATGCGCTCGCGCACCGAGGGCAACGACATGAACTTCATCGAAGCGCGGGCCAAGTATTTCACGCTTTGATTTTCTTCCCTGAAAATCAAAAGGCCCGGACGCAAGTCCGGGCCTTTTTTGTTTCGCGCGCGAAACACTGAGCACCGGTTCGGGCGGAGCCCGACAAAAGGTCCGGGGGACCTTTTGAGGTGCGAAGGGGCGGAGCCCGACCGGTTCAGGCCGGAGGCTCCGACAGGGGCAGTGCGCCTCAGCCGGCGATCACCGAGGGCAGCCAGGTGACCAGCTGCGGGAAGGCGAAGAGCAGCGCGATGGCGAGGATCTGCAGCAGCACGAAGGGCAGGATGCCGCGGTAGATCGCCGAGGTCGGCAGGCTGTCCGGCGCCACGCCGCGCAGGTAGAACAGCGCGAAGCCGAAGGGCGGCGTCAGGAACGAGGTCTGCAGGTTGACCCCCACCATGACCCCCAGCCAGACCGGGCTGATGTCCATGGCCAGCAGGATCGGCGCGGTGATCGGGATCACGATGAAGATGATCTCGAAGGTGTCCAGGATGAAGCCCAGCACGAACATGATCGCCATGACCACCGCCACCGCCATCAGCGGGCCGCCGGGCAGGCCGGTCAGGAACTCATGCACCAGGTTGTCGCCGCCCATCATGCGGAACACCACCGAGAAGACTGCGGCGCCGAACAGGATGATGAAGACCATGCTGGTGATGGTGGCGGTCTGCACCGCCGTCTCATGCAGGATCCGGCCCGACAGCTTCCAGCGGAAGGCGGCCAGCAGGGTGGCGCCGACGGCGCCCACCGAGGCGGCCTCGGTCGGGGTGGCGATGCCGCCCAGGATCGAGCCGAGCACGGCCAGGATCAGCAGCAGCGGCGGCAGCAGCGCGGTCAGGATCTCGCGCTTCAGATGGGCCTTCTCCTCGGGCGGGACGGGGGTGGCGGGGCAGCTCTCGGGATCGGTCACCGCCTTGAAGATCACCCAGCCGATATAGAGCAGCACCAGCAGCACGCCGGGCAGCATGGCGCCGGCAAACAGGTCGCCGACCGAGACCGGGGTGGGGGCGAAGTTGCCCTTGGCCATCTGCACCTGGGCGTTGATGCCCGAGAGCATGTCGCCCATGAAGATCAGCACCGTCGAGGGCGGGATGATCTGGCCGAGCGTCCCGCTGGCGCAGATCACGCCGGTGGCCAGCGTCGGCTTGTAGCCCGCCCGCATCATCGCCGGCAGCGAGATCAGCCCCATGGTGACCACCGTGGCGCCCACGACGCCGGTCGAGGCGGCCAGCATGGCCCCCACGATGACGACCGAGATCGCCAGCCCGCCGCGCATGTTGCCAAACAGCTTGCCCATGGTCAGCAGCAGCTGCTCGGCGATCTGCGAGCGTTCCAGCATCACCCCCATGAAGACGAAGAGCGGCACGGCCACCAGCACCTCGTTGGTCATGTAGCCGATGTAGCGGTTCGGCAGCGACCCGAAGTTCGAGGGATCGAAGACGCCGAAGTACATGCCGAGCGCGCCGAACAGCAGCGAGGTGCCGGCCAGGGTGAAGGCCACCGGGAAGCCGAGCAGCAGGAAGCCGATGATGCCGAAGAACATCAGGCCGGAGAGGATTTCTCCGATGAGGACGGGATCCATCAGACGGCCTCCGTGGGATGGGTGGGATCTTCGGCGCGGCTGTAGCGCAGGCGCTCGGGCACCAGGTCTTCGCGCCCCGCCAGCATCAGGACCGAGCGCAGCACCATGGCCAGCCCCTGCAGGGCGATCAGCAGGGCGAAGGCCAGGATGAAGGTCTTCAGCACGTAGAGGGCGGGCATGCCGCCGACATTGGCCGAGCCCTCGCCGTAGCGCCAGGAGCGCTGCACGAAGGGCAGGGCGTAGGCCCAGACCACGTACATCGAGGGCATCAGGAACAGCAGCACGCCCACCAGGTCGATCACCGCCTTCTTCCGCGGCGTGGCCGGGCGGTAGAAGATGTCGACGCGGACGTGGTTGTCGCGCAGCAGGGCAAAGCCCGCGACGCCGGTGAACATGGCCCCGTTGAGCCAGATATACAGATCCTGCATCCAGACATGGCTGACGGCGAAGACATAGCGCTGTACCACCACGGTGAAGCAGACGAGCACGATGCCGACCGAGAGCCAGGACAGGACTGTCCCGAGCACGGCGTTGATCGTGCAGATGACGGCGGCGAGCCGCCCGAGGATCTTCATGATGCTTCCTCCCTCTGCGGGCCGCTCCCGGCCCTGCGATTCCGTGTTCTATGCCTGCACTGGGCCGGGAGGCCAAGCACTACGGGGGCGGGATGCGCAGGAATCGCATGAAAAGAGGCGCATGCGGGCCGGGGAGAACGGTCGCAAGACTGGTGTCGCATGCGCGAAACAGGAGCGGACCTGCGCAGGTGTCTGCTGGGCGGCTCTCTTCTCAACTACTTTCGCCTCTTTATCTTTTTCGGGCACCCCGCGAAGTTGAGAAACTTCCAGCGGTATTTTTAGAATGGCCGCGTCGGGCTCTCCCAAGATAGCGCGTCCTTCCCGGCATGTGTCACATTGATTGAAGGGGATGCTCTCCGGCTGGGGGGCGTAGCCTGGCAATTTTGATCGTGGCTGGTTGCGACTTTCGAGCGATATGGCCAGCTTTTCACACGCGAGATATGCGGAGGATCTCGACTGAGAGGAAAGGGGGCCGTTCCGCTCTGATGGGCTCGGAGACAGCGCAAATGTTGTCTGCGGCCTCTCTGGATGTGGGGGTGAACATCTTAAAAGGGCGTGGCCTTGGAGTGTTCACCCCTAATGGTAGTTGCCCAGTGATCCTACTAGAGTGTGTACCCCTTGATCCAAGCGGGTATGGGAAATGGGGAAGCGCCGCGCGGCCCCGACAGGCCCCGTCGGGTGGCTAGATGGCTAGGTAGCTCCTGAGAGCGCTAAGAGGCCACCGCGGTGAGGATGCCGGCGCTCCTGATGAGTGTTTCGCCTGCCGACAGCATTTTTGAGTCGCTCAGCGCAATGAGGCCGCCAAACCGCTATATGGTAAGCGTCTACTTATTCTTAGGAGGGTGTCTAGCCTCATGACTACGGCAGAAGCTCAGACAAGCCAGAGTGGGATCGCTACTAAGAGCCCAGAAACGCGCAAGCGTCGTGCTATTGGCTATCTTCGTGTCTCGACCAGCAGCCAAGCGGCTTCGGAACTTGGCTTCGAAGCGCAACAGATAGAAATCCAGGCGTGGGCAGATCGAGAGGGCGTAGAGATCATTCGGTTCGTGCGTGAGCAAGCAAGTGCACGCGGAGAACGAAATTTCGCGAAACGTCGTAAGCTGAGAGAAATTTTGCGTATTGCACAGGGTCTTCGTGTGCCCATTGTCGTGGCGACACCTTCTAGGGTTACGCGTCACGTTCGGGATTACGCGAAGATCACTGCTATTCTGCCCGGTGATCAGATCATTATCGCTCGTTCCAACCGGACGCTTGATGAGAGCTACCCTGAGCTGGTCAGAGCTGCACATGAGGGGGATGCGATAGCGCAGCGCAGTCGTGAGGGCACACAGAAGAAGAAGCGGGCCGGTCAAACGTTCGGATCTCCGGACCCTCAGGCGCTTCAGGAGGCGGGCCGTGCCGCGCGTATTGCAAAACGCGATGAGCGTGTTGAGTGGGTGCGGAAGGTGCTCGAAGATATTGGGGTGGAAGCGACCGCGCAGGAGGTCGCGGACGAACTGAACCGCAAGGGGTACGCGACTGCGCAAGGCAACGACTGGACCAAGGTGCGGATAAGACGCCTCCTCCGGAGAGCTCGAGAGCAATTGAATGCGCAACTCGACCAATCTTGTGATGAGCAGGGTGCTCCGGAGGAGATCTACAAGGACAACGCTCTTTTTGGGCTCTTCTGAGATCAGGACAGTCTTCTGTGGCGTTTGAAGCTTGGGGAGCTGCTCAGTTGAGCGGAGCTTCAAGCTTCAAACGCTTCCGGTCGTGTCGATGATGATGCGCTGGCCGTGCTCAGGGCAGATCGCGACTATGGGTTGGAGACGCTCATCATGTTTGGGTTGTGATAGCTTGGCCCCTGTCGCTGTTCGCGATCCAAAACCTGAATGAGGTGCCGTGACATGCTCATGCTTCGATCAGGATTTTGACCTTTTCTGGGTCGGTGCCGAGAGATTTGGCCAAGCGCTGTTTCGCCTCTGCGATAGTCAGTGGAGCATCATTTGCCGGATCTTCTGGATCGCCCTGTGGGGAAGAGGTCAACGGTTCTCGGCTGAGCGCGGTCCCTCTGCCAACAGTTGAGGAAGTGGTGGGGTCTTCTTCGACAAGCGTGGACACCCGGACGTCTCGATCGGTCCGGCCTGTGTGACCTGCATCGAGGCGTGCACGTTCAGTGCGACCTAACCACCGGCCCACACCGCTAATCTGCCACCCGTGGTGCTGAAACTGGAGTACGGCAAAGGCAATGCCTCCAATTGCCAGTGCAGCGAGGCCAAATTCGATTGCAGGATCCACCGGTCTCATCCTCCCTTCATGGTTTCTATGTATCGTGCACCAGATGGCCATTCTTGTCACCTCCGGCCCATGTCATCGGATGGGCGAGATGCGCTCAGGGAAGCCTACAAGCGCCTCGAACCTCTCGTTGTCGATCGAACCCTGGCCTCATCGCCACCTCCCGCAAAGCCCCTCGTCGATGAGCACACGGCCCAAAAGGTTTCTTAAACGCCTCCTGGGGCGCTAGAGCGGCGCCGAGAAGCCAACTACGCGCACAGTGCGCCATGCTCGCTGGTTCCTGATGTAGCGAACGGCTTTAGCCCCGAGTGATGATGCGTGATCTTGAAAACCCAACGTGATAGGTTATTTTGAGATATGGTCACCATCTACCGCGCACACGGGTTGCGCATCATCATCTTTACCGACGATCACGAGCCCGCCCATGTGCATGTGTTTGGCGATGGCCAGGCCAAGATCAATCTGATCGGCCCCGAAGGCTCGCCGGTTCTGGTTTGGGCACAGGGCATGAAGGGCAACGAGGTTCGCCGGGCGGTCCAGGTTGTTCGCGATCAGCAGGACTTGTTTCTTGCCAAGTGGAGGGAAATCCATGGCTGAACTGACAGACGCCGAGATTGATGCCGCTCTCGAACGTGGCCGGATGGCGCAACAGACCGAACCCCGCGCGGATGCCGTCCGCTATGACCGGAGCAACAGCCGGATCATCGTGGACCTGACCAACGGCTGCACCTTCGCGTTCCCGCCCAGTCTTGCCCAAGGTCTGGAAACGGCCAGCGAGGACGAGCTGGAGGCCGTCGAAATCCTGGGTGCGGGTTATGGCCTGCACTGGGAGGCGCTGGACGTGGACCTCTCCGTTCCCGGCCTGATGGCGGGGCTATTCGGCACGAAGGCCTACATGGCCCGCCGCGCCGGTCAGGCGACCTCTGCAGCGAAAGCGGCGGCGGCTCGCGAGAATGGCCGCAAGGGCGGCAGGCCCCGCAAACAGGCCTGAGGTGTATCCGCGTCAAAAAGATCCCCAGCATCGCCCAGCTTCGGGGGGGTACGCTCCACGCCGAACGCGCCGACGAGACCAGCCGCGCCCGGCTGCGCGAAGGCGCAGAGACGCGAGCGCCATTTGCCGAGGGTCTCAAATGATCCTTGGGGTCTGCGGGGCAACTCAACCGAGAAGACAGATCGATCCTGACCAGCCCGTTTGTCGTTTCTTGTATGAGCGGGGTAGGAGCACGCACTCTCGAGACATGAGTGTGGAGGAAGGAACTGAGCTCATCCGGGACTAGGAATGGCTACTGTCTTCGCAAGGTGAAGTCCTAGGGGGAGGCGCAGAGTGGCCGGGGATGCCTTTTGGCGCGGCAGCAGTTTGGGGGCTTAAGGCTCCCATACCCTGTTGAGCGGCTGCTCTGATGCATCACGGCATGGGCGCTACCCTGAGAGGCAATCGTTTCTGCGGTATGAAGGCAGTTCGTGTGTTTGCCCCTGAGACCTTAGGGCCCCCCTGGGTCAAACACCCGGCAACAGATCCGCCCCGCTGCAGGATGTGCTGGCCTGGGCCCCGGCACCGCAAGATCCGACGCATTGCCATGATAACGCTTGATAAAATTCTGGCTGAAGAGGAACATCTCCGATGTGCTTCCTGATTGATGCGGTGATCCTGGCCACGCTGCGCCGTCACGCCGCTGCAGGGGCCGGGATGTGAGGCGGGCAACTGGCCAGACCTGACGACGGCTCAGGAGGGCATGGCGGTCGGGTCAGGGCCGGCGCAGCAGGTCGGGAACACCCCGAGGCCTCGACGGTGCCCCGAACGGCGCGGCAGTCCGAACCCGCGCCGTCAGGACGACGCGCCCGAGCCGTCGTCCTTCGCGCCTTCCATCTGGGTATGATCGACCGTCTCGATCCGCGGCTTGTGCGGCGGGAACTTGGCCCGGTCCTCCTCGAGCAGACCGGAATCGGTGATGATGAGGTCGATCGAGGCAATGGGGACCGTGCGGTGCAGGGCGCATGACATGAAACGGCTGCTGTCGGCGATCAGCACAACCTCCCGAGCCGCGGCAGCCATCGCGCGCTTCAGCTGGCCCAGTTCGAGGTTCGTCTCAGAGGTTCCGGTCTCGTCAATCGCGGTCGCCGAGGTGAAGAAGATATCGCAGTGGATATTCTTCAGAAACCCAAGCCCGGGCTCTCCCAACAGGCTGAAAGAGCCGACGCGACAGGCTCCGCCGGGCACGATCAGGGTGATGTTGTCCCGGTAGGTGAGCTGCTTTGCCACGTAGAGGTCATTGGTGATGACGGTGAGCGGAAAGTCGATCTTGGAGATTTCATCGGCAAGGCGGTGGCAGATGACGGCGCCAGTATCGATCAGCAGCGACTGGTTCGGCTCGATCAGCTTGAGCGCCTCCTGGACGATGGCCTGCTTTTCCTCAACGGCGGTGCGTTGCGACAGATCGGTGGAGGGTTCGTAGCTCGAGCGCGAGCGGATCGCCACCGCGCCGCCATGGGTCCGCCGCACGAGCCCCTCGCCCGCCAGCACATCCAGATCGCGGCGGATGGTCGAGACCGAGATCCCGAGCATCCGTGCGAGATCCTGGCCCGAGCCGGCTTGGTTCTGCTTGAACCATTCGATGAGATGCTGCCGACGTTCTGCCGGCAACATCTCTTCGTTCACTGTGTCCTCTGACTTCCGCAAGGGGACCTCCTCAAATCGTGTCTGGTTCGCATGACAGGGTCATCGGTAACGCCCCGCGTCAAAGGTAGCTAGGAAGCCACAGCACAATCTGCGGGAATATGGCAAGAATGACCGTTCCGAGGCAGAGCAGCAGGAAGAACGGCATCGTCGCGCGGACGGTTTCCCCCATGGAACGCTGCGTAAGACCTTGCAGGACGAAGAGATTCAAGCCGACAGGCGGTGTCAGGGCGCTCATCTCGATCATGATGACCAGATAGATCCCGAACCACAGCGGGTCGAAGCCCGCCTGCACGATCAGCGGCACGGCGATCGGGACCGTCATCACGGTCATGGAGGTGCCGTCGAGGAACATGCCCAGCACGATGTAGAGCCCCGCGAGGATCAGAAGGACACCGTAGGGCGACAGGTCCAGTGCCGAGATGGTCTGCGTGATCTGGTTGGGCAACTGCATAAAGGCGATCGCCGCCGACAGGAAGGAAGACGCCGCGATCAGCATGAGGATCATCGCCGAAACGCGTATGGTCGCCGCCAGGCTGTCGCGCATCAGCTTGAGCGAGAACTGCCCCGTGACGATTGTGATCACGATTGCCCCGAAGACCCCTACGGCGGCCGCTTCAGAGGGCGTGGCGATACCCGAATAGATCGAGCCGAGCACGACGAACATCAGCAGCATGATCGGCAGCAGCTCGATCAGGCCACGGCCGATGGCTCGCGCGGTCACGGTGCCGTCGTAGCGCGGGGCGCGCTCGGGATGCAGGATCGCCATGAGCGCTATATAGCCCGCATAGAGGCTGGCCATCATCAGGCCCGGAAGGACGCCGCCGGCGAAGAGCTTGGCGATGGAAACCTCGGCCAGCACGCCGTAGACGATCATCGCGATCGAGGGCGGGATCAGCAGTCCGAAAGAGCCCGCCCCGGCGAGGGAGCCCGCGGCGAGGCGTAGGTCATAGCCGCGCGCCTGCAGTTCGGGAATGGTGATCTTACCCACCGTCGCGGTGGTGGCGGTAGACGACCCCGAGATCGCCGCGAAAACGGTGCAGCCGAAGACGTTGGTGTGCAACAGGCCTCCTGGGATGCGTGCGACCAGCGGCGCAAGACCACGGAAGAGGCGTTGCGAGATATCGGTACGGAAGATGATGTCACCCATCCACATGAAGATCGGGATGGCGGCCAGCTCCCACGAGATGGCGGAGGAGGAGATCACCTTGGTGGCGATGGTGCCGATGCGGGCGTCGCTGAAATCGAGAACGAAATACATCGCCGAAGCGCCGACCAGCATCAGGCCGGAAAAGATCCACGTGCCCGAGCCGAGGAAGACGACGAGAAGCAGAAGGAGGACCGTGGCGGAAAACGTGATGGTCATGAGGTCTCTCCGGTCAGAGGGTCAGGGCGCGTTCGTCGGCATGGCCGACCACGACGAGACGGATCGCGCGCACGACCATCTGCAGCAGAAGCAGGACGAGGCCGGTGAAGAAGAAGCTTTCGGGGATCCAGAGAGGGATCGGGATCAGGTGTTCGCTGACAGAGCCGCGCGCGAAGAGCTTCGTGACCGCGGACCATTGGTGCATCGCGAGGAAGGCCATGATGCCGGCGGAGGTCGAGATCGCGAAGGCTTCGACGATCCAGCGCAGCACGCCCGACAGCTGGTCGGTAAGCGCGGTCACGCGGATCATGGCGCCCTCCTCGAGGGCCCAGGGTGCCGCGAGAAAGGTGATGGCGGCCACGCCGTAACCGACCAGGACATCCGCCATGTAGGTCGAGGTAGAGAACATCCGCATGCAGATCTCGAGCAGGATGAGCAGTGTCATCGCGACCAGAAGAGTGGCCGAGACAACGGCTGCGGTCCGGTTGAGGATCGTCGAGACGCGGGCAATGGCGCCAAGCCAGACCGGATCGTCGTTGGCGTCGGGGTGATGGTGCTCTTCGATCTCGGGGAGTTCAGGGCTCACTGCGTGCTCCATGGTTCAACATTGGCAAGAGCCGCGCCCCGAAAAGGGGCGCGGCGGGGCAGGAGCGGCTCAACCCTGCTGGGACTTCAGCTCCTCGAAACGGGCGAGGATCGCCGCACCGCGCTCGCCGGTCTCGGCCAGCCAGTTTTCACGCACCTGTTCACCGGCGGCCCGCAGGTGGTCGAAGACCTCTGCCGGAACATCGGCGTTGCGGGTGACCGTCATGCCGTTCTCCGCCATCTTGGTATAGGCGGTGTCGATGGAGGCACGGATGGTCTCCCAGTTGAAGGCGTCGCAGGTATCGACGCTCTGAAGCATCGCGGTGCGGACCTCCTCGGGCAGGGCGTCGAATTCGTCCTTGTTCACATGGCACATGAAGAGGCCCATGGCATAGCTCAACTCGGTGAAATCGCTGAGGTAGTCCCAGATCGAGAGCTGGATCGCGCCATCTGCAGAGGTCAGCACGGCGTCGAGACCGCCGGTAGACAGCTGCGGGATCAGGTCGGACCATGCCACCTGCAACGGTGCCGCGCCGGCGTTCTTCAGGGTCTGCGTGCCGTTCACGTCATAGGTGCGAATGCGCAGGCCCGAGAGGGCCTCGGTCGAGGTGATGGGCATCTTGGCGTGGATGCCCGACGGCGCATTGGGCATGGCCCAGAGCAGCACCATGTCGTTCTCCTCGAACACCTTCGCGTATTCCTCGCGCGCGGCCTGCCAGAGCAGATAGGCCTCGTCGAGGTTGGCGGCGATGAAGGGAAGCGAAGACAGGTTGAACAGCGGATCGATGCCACCGAGCTGCGTCATCAGGGTGACCGCCGCCTGCACACCGCCGTCCTGCACGGCATCGAAGTGGTCGATCGACTTGTAGCCGAGCGCGCCACCGCCCTGATAGTTGATGGTCAGCTGGTCGCCGACCCGCTTGTTCATCTCTTCGATGAAGAAGCTGCACGCCTGGCCGGTGAGGGACGTCGCACCGTACTCATCCGACATGTCCCAGCGGACATTTGCGAGGGCGGGCCCGGAGAACGCGACGAGCGCGCCGGTCGCGGTTGCGGTGCGCATGAACGCGCGACGGGTGAAAGTCATGATTAAGCTCCCTGCGATTGCTATCGTTACGGGCGGATACGTTGTGCCGCACCGATCATTGAGGCATGCCCATTGATGTCGCCATGCAGGCACAGATGATAGGTTTCCGTCAAGAAAGTTTCATTTTCTTTCATGACGTGGCGATTTTGCTGCGCGAATTTGCGGTATTTTCGCGTATTTGCCCATCTATTGGGTGGTCACGCGTACTTATGGAAGCTATTGAGGGAATTTCATTCACACTTGCCCGCAAATGAGCGAGTCTGGGACCACAGTGGAGATGCGTGTCGATTCTCCCGTACGAGACAGGACCAGGCAGAAATCCATGCCGTTACAGACGAGATCCCATCCGATTCTCCCGATCTTTCGCCCCGAAGGTGCGGAGGGCGGGCTCAGCACGCGGCGCCGCAGTGTTGTCCAGCTTGGGCGGGACGGGATCCGCGAAGGGTTCTCCTGCCAGAAGCCGGGTCTTCATGTGACGTTTTATGCGTGTTTTTCGGAAGGTCCGTCGCAGAACTTGCAAGTCGAGCATCTTCGAAGACAAGCTGACGCCGATCCCGAACCGGCACCCGAGGCGCGCGCCCGTGCGACCCTCTCTTTTATCCCCGCGTCCTGTCAGGTGGCGCGGCACATCCCGCAAACGGCCGCCCGCGCGGCCTGAACCAAAGGTAGGAAGGCAGCAATGGCCTGGAGAATTGGCGTAGATTCCGGAGGCACGTTCACTGATGTGTGCCTCTTTGACGAGGACAGCGGCAAGGTGGAGATCTGGAAAGTCTCCTCGACCCCGGATGACCCCTCGCGCGGCATCACCACGGGCGTGGTCGAGGGCCTCGACCAGGTTGGCAAGACCGCCAAGGATCTGTCGTTCCTCGGTCACGGCACCACCGTCGCCACCAATGCGCTGATCGAGCTGCGGGGCGTGAAGACCGGCCTCATCGTGTCGGACGGTTTCCGCGACCTGCTGGAGATTGGTCGGCAGAAGCGCCCGAACCTCTACGACATGAACGCGGACAAGCCCGAGCAACTCGTGTCCCGCGACCTGCGCCGCGAAGTGCCGGAGCGGATGAGATACGATGGCACGGTCGATGTGCCGCTCGACGAGGCCGCGCTGCGCGCCGAACTGCGCGCGCTGGCCGGGCAGGACATCAAGTCGCTCGCGGTCTGCTTCCTCTACGGTTTCCTCAACACCGAGCACGAGGAACTGGCCAAGCGCGTGATCGCCGAAGAGCTTCCCGAGGTCTTCGTCTCGACCTCGCATGATGTCGCGCCGGAGTTCCGCGAGTTCGAGCGGCTGTCGACCACTGTGGTCAACGCCTATCTCGGTCCGGTCATGCAGCGCTACATCCGCCGCCTCAAGGAGAACCTCGCAGAGATCGGCCTGGAGATCGCGCCACAGCTCACCCAGTCCAACGGCGGCGTGATCGGGTTCGACACCGCGGCGAATCTTCCCGTGCGCACCGTGCTTTCCGGCCCTTCGACCGGGGTGGTCGCGGCGCAGGCCATCGGGAAGATGTCCGGCTTCGACAACATCATCACCTTCGATGTCGGCGGCACCTCTTCCGACGTGGCCCTGTTGCAGAACGGCGTTTGCCAGCTCACCGGCGAGGCCGATGTCCATGGCTACCCGATCAAGGCCCCCATGCTCGACATCCACACCGTGGGCGCGGGCGGCGGCTCCATCGCCAATGTCGACAGCGGTGGCCTGCTCAAGGTCGGGCCGCGTTCGGCCGGGGCCCATCCGGGGCCGGTCTGCTACGGCCTCGGCTCGACCGAACCCACGGTGACCGACGCCAATATCGTGCTGCAGACCCTCAACCCCGTCGAAATCCTCGGCGGCCGCATGAAGGTGCGCCGCGACCTGGCCGTCGAGAGCGTTCAGCGCCTCGCCGACAAGCTCGGCCTCGGCGTCATGGAGACCGCTCAGGGCATCATCTCGGTCGTGACGGCCAACATGGCGAAAGCGATCCGCGTGATTTCCGTGCAGCGTGGGCATGACCCGCGGGACTATGCGCTGATGGCCTTCGGCGGCGCGGGACCGCTTCACGCGGCGCGCCTCGCCCGCGAGCTCGACATGGGGCAGGTTCTCGTGCCGCTGACGCCGGGAACGCTTTGCGCACTGGGCCTGCTGCTCACCGACCTGCGTGCGGATTTCGCCATCTCGCGCCTGCTGCCTCTCGACGACAGTGCACTGGCCTCCATCGACGCCGGCTTCGCCGACCTCATGGGGCAGGCCGCCGCCTGGTTCGATGCCGAGGACATCGCCGAGGACCGCCGCGTGATGACGCGCACCGCGGACATGCGCTACATGGGCCAGAACTACGAGCTTTCGGTTGCCGTGCCTGCCGGTCCGATCACCTCCGAGACCTTCAAGACACTCGAGGAAGGTTTCGAGGCCGCCCACCGTCAACGCTTCGGCTTCGTCGCGGAAGGCGAGCAGATCCAGCTTGTCACCCTGCGCCTGGAGGCGGCCGGCGTCGTCAACAAGGCCCAGTTCAAGCCACAGCCCGATGAGGGCCCCGACGCCTCGGCGGCGCAGATCGGCACCCGCGATGTCTACATGGCAGAGGCTGCGGACTTCCTGCCCTGCGCGGTCTACGCCCGTGACAAACTGCGCCCCGGAAACGTGATCCAGGGCCCCGCCATCGTCGAGCAGATGGACACGACCACGGTCATCCTGCCCGACATGACGGGCTCGGTGGACAGCTATCTCAATCTGATCCTGGAGGTGAAGGCATGACCGCACCCGAGAAAATGGCCATCGATCCGATCACGGTCGAGGTGATCGGCTCCGCGCTGCAGTCCATCGTCGAGGAAATGGGCGAGGCGCTGGTGCGTGCGTCCTATTCGACCAACATCAAGGAGCGGCGCGACTGCTCTACCGCGCTCTTCGATCATCGCGGCAACACCTTGTGCCAGGCGGAGCACATTCCGATGCACCTTGGCTCTTTCCTGGGGGTGATTCCCGCGATCCGGGAGCGCTTCGAGATGGCGGACATCAGGCCGGGCGACGTGTTCATGGCCAACGACGCCTATGCCGGCGGCGCGACGCACCTGCCCGACATCGTCCTGGCCGAGCCGATCTTCGTCGATGGCGGGCTTGTGGCCTGGGCGGTCAACACCGCGCACCATTCGGATTTCGCCGACCGCGGCCATGAGCACATCTATCAGGAAGGCATCCGCATTCCGCCGGTGCGCCTCTACCGCGAGGGCGTCCTGAACCAGGACCTGCAGGAGATGTTCCTGCTCAACTGCCAGGTGCCGCGCGAACGCATTTCGGACCTGCGCGCCCAGATGTCGGCCAACCGGCTCTGCGTGCAGCGGTTGAGCGACCTCTGCACCAAGTACGGTGCCGCGAAGGTCCTTGCCGCCGGTGACGCCCTGCAGGACTACGCCGAGCGCAAGATGCGTGCGGCGATCGAGGCGATCCCCGACGGAACCTACAGCTTCGAGGACCAGTTCGACAGCAACCAGTGGTCCGGCGCGATGAGGTTCAAGGTGGATATCACCGTGAGGGGCGACGAGATGCTGCTGGCCTTTGACGGGCCGCCGCAGGTCCGTGGCGGGTTGAACCTGATCTATACCTCGCTTCTGGCCGCGGCCTATTTCACCGTGAAATCGGTGCTGGATCCGACCGTGCTGCCGAACGCGGGCCTGGCGCGTCCGCTGACGGTGACCGCCCCCAAGGGCTCGATCCTGAATTGTGCCCACCCGGCGGCAGTCGAGGGGCGGATCGCCGCCTCGCAGCGCGTGACCGATCTGGTCTACGGGGCGCTTGCCAAGGCGCTGCCCGGCAAGGTCATGGCGGCCGGCAACGGGTGCTGCACTGGCGCGATCTTCAACGGCGCGGACGAGGACGGCAACATGTGGGTCTACCTCGAGACCATCGGCGGCGGCGGTGGCGCGCGTCCCGGCGCCGACGGCCTTTCGGGCATCCACGTCGGCCTGACCAATACCTCGAACCTGCCGGTCGAAGCGCTGGAGCTGGAATATCCGCTCACCCTGCTGCGCTACGAACTTGTGGACGACAGTGCCGGCCTCGGCGAGTTCCGCGGTGGCATGGGGGTGCGACGCGTCTACCGTGCCGAGAAAGCCTGCCGCTTCACCGTCGAAAGCTCCCGCGTGGCCTCGCAGCCCTGGGGCCTGGACGGCGGGCTGAGCGCTAGGGGCACCACGCTCGATTTCGGCGACGAACGCACGAGCTTCGCGGGCATGGTCGACCTGAAGCCCGGGCAGATCGTCTCGATCACCACGCCGGGTGGCGGCGGCTACGGCGACCCCGCGAAGCGCCCCGAAGCGGCCATCCGGCGCGACATCGCGGAAGGTCGTGTCAGCGCCGAGCTCGCCAGTGCGACCTACGGCCTGGGCGCCTGAACGGTCTGACCTGCCGTCGCGGGGCGCGCAGAACGCGCCCCGCCCCCGCCCGATCCATCTCCTCCTGAGCAAAGAAAGCCTCATGATTAACAGTGAAACCAGAGGGTTCGTCCCCTCGCTGAACACGGTCGCGAGCGAGTCCGATCTTCCGGCGGAAACTGATGTCGTCGTCATCGGCGGCGGCACGGCGGGCGTGTCGACCGCGCTTTTCCTCGCCGAGAAGGGCGTGCGCGTGACCCTGTGTGAAAAGGGCGAGATTGCCGCCGAACAGTCGTCGCGCAACTGGGGCTGGACACGACAGATGGGCCGTGACCCGCTTGAGATGCCGCTCACCATCCAGAGCCTCAACCTCTGGCGGACGCTCAAGGACCGTTTCGGCATCGAGACGGGCTACAAGGAAACCGGCATCGTCTATGTCTGCGAGAAGGACTGGGAGATCGAGCAGGCGCAGGGCTGGGCCCGGACCGGCAAGGACCACGGCCTGCCCCTGCGAGAGCTGACCTCGCGCGAGATCGCCGAGATGGTGCCGGGCATCGCCACTTGTCAGACATACGGCCTGCACACCGCGACCGACGGACGTGCGGAACCTGCGCTGGCCGTTCCCGCCTTCGCCGAAGCGGCCATCCGCCTGGGTGCAAAGATCGTCACCCGATGCGCGGTGCGTGGCTTCGAGAAATCGGGCGGCGCCATTTCCGCGGTCGTCACCGAGAAGGGCACGATCAGATGCAATTCGGTGGTGGTCGCGGGCGGCGTCTGGACGCGTCCGTTCCTTCGCAACATGGGCGTGCACCTGCCGCAGCTCAACATCATCGCTGCCGCTGCGCGGGTGGAGGTGCCGGGCAACCAGCACAACGGACCCGATTTCCCTATGGGCGGCGCGGCCTTCGGCCTGCGCAAACGCTCTGACGGCGGCTATACCGTGGGTCCGCGCAACATCAACATCGCCCCGATCACGCCCGACAGTTTCCGGCTGTTCTCCGACTACCTGCCGGTCTTCCTGAAAAGCTGGCGCGAGCTGCGGCTGCGGTTCGGCAAGGACTTCTTTGACGAGCTGATGTCGCGCAAGCGCTGGTCGCTCGATCAGGTCACCCCCTTCGAGGCGGTGCGGGTGCTCAACCCCGATCCTTCCGACTGGATGCTCGAACGTGCGCTTAAGGGCATGCGCGAAACGCTCCCCGCGTTCAGGGACGCGAAGGTCACCCACGCCTGGGGGGGCGCGATCGATGCCACGGCCGACGGTGTCCCGGTGATCGACGGTGTCGCGCAGGTGCCGGGCCTCTATATCGCCGCGGGTCTTTCGGGCCACGGCTTCGGCGCCGGCCCGGCGGTAGGCCAGCTGATGTCGGAGCTGGTGACGGGAACAGATACGACGGTCGACCCGACCCCCTTCAAGTACAACCGCTTCCGTTCCACCAGGCGCTTCGCCCCATGGGAGCCACGGCAGGCGTCGGCCTGACCGGTCCCGATGCGGGCCGCCCCCGCATGCCACCACAAGACCCGAGAGGGAAGGAATACCCATGACCTACGTCCCAAGCGACACCCGCTACGACAGCATGATCTACAACACCTGCGGCACGAGCGGCCTCAAACTTCCGGCGATCTCGCTGGGCCTCTGGCACAACTTCGGCCATGATAAGGCCCATGAGACGAAGCGCGCGATCTGCCAGACCGCCTTCGACCTCGGGATCACCCACTTCGACCTGGCCAACAACTACGGCCCGCCGGCCGGCTCGGCCGAGGAAGCCTTCGGGGAAATCCTGCGCACCGACTTCAAGGGCTATCGCGACGAGCTGCTGATTTCCTCCAAGGCCGGCTGGGACATGTGGCCCGGCCCCTACGGCGATGGCGGTTCGCGCAAGTACCTGATGTCGTCCTGCGACCAGTCCCTGAAACGCCTGGGTGTGGACTACGTGGATATCTTCTACTCGCACCGCTTCGATCCGAACACGCCCCTGGAAGAGACCATGGGGGCGCTCGACAGCATCGTGCGCCAGGGCAAGGCGCTCTACGTCGGGATCTCGAGCTACAATTCGGAAATGACCCGCAAGGCCGCGGCCATCCTCAAGGATCTCGGCACGCCCTGCCTCATCCACCAGCCGAGCTACAACATGCTCAACCGCTGGCTCGAGCGGGACGGCCTGAAGGAAACGCTGGCAGAGCTTGGCATGGGGTCGATCGTCTTCACGCCGCTGGCGCAGGGGATGCTGACCAACAAGTACCTCAAGGGCATGCCCGAAGGCAGCCGCGGTTCGCGCGGCGCCACCCTGAGCGAGGACTTCCTGTCCGAAGAGAACATCGAGAACATCCGCCAGCTCAACCGGATCGCCGAAGGCCGGGGCCAGTCTCTGGCGCAGATGGCGATTGCATGGTGCCTGCGGGGCGGGGCCATCACCTCGGCGCTGATCGGAGCATCGAAGCCGCAGCAGGTCATCGACTGCGTCGGTGCGCTCGGTAACGTCGAATTCACGGCCGAGGAACTGGCCGAGATCGACCGCTACGCCGTGGAAGGCGACATCAACCTCTGGGCTGGCGCGACGAACTCCTGATCCGCTGCCGCCGGCGTCGCAAGGCCGACCCCCGGCCCGTGAGAGCCCCGTTCCCGACCTGGGACGGGGCTCTTTCGCACAGCACCCAACGGATCGAACCATGGTCAGCCTTGCGCTGCCAACCGGTTCGGGCAGTGGATCGCGGCGCGGTTTGTGGGCCCCTTCGCGCAGCGAGCCACCGACGAAAACATCGTCGGCCTTCCCCCGGTCGTGCCAGTTCCCGCCCCTCCCGCTCTTTTGCACTACATACCGAGCGGCCCTGCGTCCGGTCAGGGCACCAAGGGGGGGGTGCGTAGGGGTTGCATAGGGGGTTGCATAGGGGGTGCGTACCCCCTCTCAGACGCCCGAAAACGGCCCAAAAAGGGTTGCATAAGCGAGAAGTCGTGTAACCCACATTACATGAATGCAACCCCCAAGCCGCTCTTAAACCCCTTATTTTCATGAGACGAGGGGTTGCATGCGCGGCCCGATTCCGACTTTTTTCCGCGACCGGGTTGTATTGATCGGCAGACACTCGCCGAAAAGTTGCGATCACCGAGACACCAGACAGAGCAAGGGTCGCACCTAGAGACCGGCACAGCGCGAACCAGACGCACCCCAACCACAGACCTCAACCGGGAAGCAAACCGACCAAGACACGGCACTGCAGCGCGGACCAGGGAACGACAACACCGCAACCACCAAGAGACCAAGCAGAGGGCTCAACACGGCAAGAAACAGGCGCCGGACTGGACAGAGGGTGCACATACACAGGGCACAGCGTGGGCGGAGGGAGCAGAGCGCGCGCTCAGGCAAGAGAGGGCGGCATAGAGGTGCGAGAGCGCAGGGCGTGTAGGAGGCGTGTAGGAGAGGAGAGCAGATGAGGGGCTCTGTGGATGAGAGAGGATAGATGGCGTGTCAGGTGAGCGATCAGAGGCGTGTACAAGAAGCGCAAGGAGGCGGCGGAGAGGAACATGGTAGAGGAGGTTGGCGGCCGGCGCCGCGTCCTTCCCTCTCCCGATCCTGCCCCAACCCACTCCCTCGCGAACCCCCACCCAAGCCCTCAACCAGCGCACCAGGCCCAGAGTCATCAAGTTCGCGTGTCACCTGACAGTACCTACACTCACCTCAACAGCGATGCTCAAACGCTGTCACGCATCTGCCCGGAGGTGCAGCTGGTCGAGAGATCAGCCTTTCTTGTGTTTTAGCAGCACCGGGCCCCTGCTGCTCACCTTGGGGCGGTTCTCTCAGAGGATCGCCCTTCTTTTTGGCCGGAGCAGAGGATGCGGACCGGGCGCTTCCCTCGAGGGATAGAGGAGCCGTTCACTCTCTTTATGTGTATTTGTTAAGTATATATCTTATAGGTCTATTACATAGAGAGTGCGCGGACTTTGCTTTCCCTCGAGGACATGCAGACCTCCCGGGCACCAAAATCGAGGCCACCTATAGCAGGGTTTTCTGGATTTCTCCGGTCAAAACAAGAGCTTGTAGGAATGGATGGACCTCCCCGGGTGTCTATACGGCGGCACGGCGCGGCAGGTCCGTTTTGGCCCGACCTCGAAAAACGGCCCGTACAGCGCGATCTTGGGGTCAAGATGACCCGGTGCACCTAGAAAACCCGAGATAACCACTCAGGCGCGCGCACAGCGGCTCCTCGGTGCATTTGGGGGCGTGTCGGTAGGTGTGGTTTCGGTCGGCGGCAAGGAATGGGTCGATCCGGGCAGGGTGGCAGTCAGGTTCTGCTGTCTGGCCGGGTTCCCTCTGACGGCCTGCGCTCCTGCCCCTCTGTCAGCCAGAGCGCGCCCGACTGCATCCGCCGGATCACGCCGCCCTGGCCGCGCACCTCCATGCGGGCGAAGACCTGTTTCGAGGCGCTGCGGGTGCTTTCCAGGGTCCAGCCCAGGGCGGTGGCGGCCTCGGCCAGGCTGTGCCCGTCACAGATCAGCTGTGCCAGCCGGGCCTCTGCCGGGGCCAGGGCGCAGTGGCGGGCCAGGCTCTGCAGCGGCAGGTCCGCGGCCCGCGGCGCGCGGCGCAGCCGGGCCAGGCGGGGGCCGTCGGGCAGGGCAGAGACCAGCATCTCGAGGCGCGGCGCGGTGCTTGGCACCAGCAGGGCAGGGGCGGCGCCCGGCACCGCCCGGGCCAGGGCGGCGCGCAGGGCTTCGGCGGCGCCGGCCTCGGGCAGCAGCAGCCGGTCCTCGCCGCTCAGGCGGATCCCGGTGCCGGCCAGCAGCGGTTCCAGCCCCGGCGCCCGGTCCAGGACCTGCCCGCCGGCCGAGAACAGGATCCAGGCCGCCCCCAGGTCCCGGGCCAGGTCGCGGTCGCGGGCGGCGCGGCGGCGGTCCTGGCGCAGGGCCTGCCAGGTCTCCAGCGCCGGCCCGAGATAGGGCACCAGCGCCGAGAGCTGCACCCCGTCGATGGCCCGGAAGTCCTCGCCGCGCCGGGCCAGCAGGACCAGGGCCGTGCCCTGGCCGCGCGCGGGGCTGCGCAGGCCCCGCAGCGGCGTGACACGGTCCCGCAGGCCCGGCAGGTCGCCCTGGGCATAGACGCGGTTGGTGCGCATCCGCGCGGCCTCGTCCGGGGCGGGCAGCGGGGGGCCGTGGTGCCAGCTCGTGACCGGCCCGCCCGCGAGGGAGAGATGCAGCGTGGCGCTGTCGGCGCGGGTCTGGCGGGCCAGCAGGGCCAGGAAATCGGGCCAGCCCGCGGCGGACAGGCCGCTGGCGGCGGCGAAGAGGGCGTTCAGGACATCGTCTTCAAGGGCCATGGCGGATCCGTTTCGCGGCAGTACCGGGAGGGTGCCGGGCGGGGCAGGGCGGCTGTTCTGCCGGCGGGCGGTTTCGCGGGGTTCCGTTCCGCCTGTCGCGGCGATGCCGCGGCTTTTGGTCCGGAATTCGAAAGACCTCCCATATGGGGGGTTCGGCCAGTAGAGCAGCGCTCTAGATCTGGTGCAACTGCGAATTCACAGGACCGGCCATGACCAGCAAGACCCTGACCCACCTCCAGCGGCTCGAAGCCGAAAGCATCCATATCCTGCGCGAAGTGGCGGCCGAGGCCGAGAACCCGGTGATGCTCTACTCCGTCGGCAAGGACAGCGCCGTCATGCTGCACCTGGCCAAGAAGGCCTTTTACCCCTCGCCGCCGCCCTTCCCGCTGATGCATGTGGATACCACCTGGAAGTTCCAGGACATGTACAAGCTGCGTGACAAGGCTGCCGCCGATGCGGGGATGGAGCTGATCGTTTACCAGAACCCCGAAGCCAGGGAGAAGGGCATCAACCCCTTCGACCATGGCTCCCTGCACACCGACATGTGGAAGACCGAAGGGCTGAAGCAGGCGCTGGACAAGCACGGCTTCGACGCGGCCTTCGGCGGCGCCCGCCGCGACGAGGAGAAGTCGCGCGCCAAGGAACGTGTCTTCTCGTTCCGCACCGCCAGCCACCGCTGGGATCCGAAGAACCAGCGCCCCGAGCTCTGGCGCCTCTACAACGCCCGCAAGGCCAAGGGCGAATCGATGCGCGTCTTCCCGATCTCGAACTGGACCGAGCTGGACATCTGGCAGTACATCCACCTGGAAGGCATCGAGATCGTGCCGCTCTACATGGCCGAGGAACGCCCCACGGTGGAACGCGACGGCATGTTGCTGATGGTCGATGACGACCGCTTCCCGCTGCGCGAGGGCGAGACCCCGGTCATGCGCTCGATCCGCTTCCGCACCCTTGGCTGCTACCCGCTGACCGGCGCTGTCGAAAGCACCGCCAAGACCCTGCCCGAGGTCATCCAGGAAACCCTGCTGACCACCACCTCGGAACGCCAGGGCCGCGCCATCGACCACGATCAGGCGGCCTCGATGGAGAAGAAGAAGCAGGAAGGCTACTTCTGACCGCTGCGCTTTCCCAGGCTTCTTCAGATTTCAGGTGACCCCATATGACGACCCAAGACCAAGACCCGATCTACAAGACCGACGCGCTGATCGCCGAGGATATCGACGCCTACCTCGAGACGCACCAGCACAAGACCATGCTGCGCTTCATCACCTGCGGCTCGGTGGATGACGGCAAGTCGACGCTGATCGGCCGGCTGCTGTATGATTCCAAGATGATCTTCGAGGACCAGCTGGCGACGCTGGAAGCCGACAGCAAGAAGTCGGGCACCCAGGGCGAAGGCATCGATTTCGCGCTGCTGGTCGATGGCCTGGCCGCCGAGCGCGAGCAGGGCATCACCATCGACGTGGCCTATCGCTTCTTCGCCACCGAGAAGCGCAAGTTCATCGTCGCCGACACGCCGGGCCACGAGCAATACACCCGCAACATGGTCACCGGCGCCTCGACCGCCGACCTGGCGGTGATCCTGATCGACGCGCGCAAGGGCGTGCTGACCCAGACCAAGCGGCACAGCTACCTGGTCAACCTGCTGGGGATCCGCAACGTGGTGCTGGCGGTCAACAAGATGGACCTGGTCGACTACTCCCAGGAGGTCTTCGACCGCATCGTCGCCGAGTATACCGCCTTCGCCGCCTCGATCGGCATCGAGCATTTCGTGCCGATCCCGATCTCGGGCTACATGGGCGACAATATCACCGCGCTGTCGGAAAACATGCCCTGGTACAGCGGCACCGCCCTGCTGCCGCACCTGGAAACCGTCGAGATCGACAGCACCAAGGAGCCGAAGGCCGCCCCCTTCCGGATGCCGGTGCAATGGGTGAACCGCCCCAACCTCGACTTCCGCGGCTTCTCGGGGCTGATCGCCTCGGGCGTGATCCAGCCCGGTGACCCGATCCGCGTGCTGCCCTCGGGCAAGACCTCGAAGGTGGCGAGGATCGTCACCTACGAGGGCGACCGCGCCATGGCCGTGGCCGGCGAGGCGGTGACGCTGACCCTGGAAGACGAGATCGACTGTTCGCGCGGCCAGGTCATCGTGGCGGCGCAAAGCCCGCTGGAGGTGGCCGACCAGTTCGAGAGCACGATCATCTGGATGGACGAGGCCGAGATGGTCCCGGGCCGCGCCTACTGGCTGAAGATCGGCACGCAGATGGTCTCGGCCACGGTGCAACAGCCGAAATACGAGGTGAACGTCAACACCCAGGAACAGCTGGCCACCAAGACGCTGGACCTCAACGCCATCGGCGTGGCGAACATCACCACCGACCGCGAGATCCCCTTTGCCCCCTACGCCGAGAACCACGACCTCGGCGGCTTCATCCTGATCGACAAGATGAGCAACCAGACCGTCGCGGCGGGGATGATCAACTTCGCCCTGCGCCGGGCCCAGAACATCCACTGGCAGGCCACCGACATCACCCGCGACAACCACGCGGCGATGAAGAACCAGAAGCCGGCGGTGATCTGGCTGACCGGCCTGTCGGGCTCGGGCAAGTCGACCATCGGCAATATCGTCGAGAAGAAGCTGGCGCGGATGAACCGCCACACCTTCCTGCTGGACGGCGACAACGTGCGCCATGGCCTCAACAAGGACCTGGGCTTCACCGAGGCCGACCGGATCGAGAACATCCGCCGCGTCGGCGAGGTGGCCAAGCTGATGACCGATGCGGGTTTGATCGTGATCACCGCCTTCATCTCGCCCTTCCGCAGCGAGCGCGAGATGGTGCGCCAGATGATGCAGCCGGGCGAGTTCGTCGAGGTCTTCGTCGATACCCCGCTGGAGGTGGCCGAGGCGCGCGACGTCAAGGGGCTCTATGCCAAGGCGCGCTCGGGCCAGCTGAAGAACTTCACCGGCATCGACAGCCCCTACGAGGCGCCCGATGCGGCCGAGCTGCGCATCGACACCACCCAGATGACGCCGGAAGAAGCCGCCGAGGCGATCATCGCCCGCCTGATCCCCTGATTTGCGATCCGGGCCCACCTCCGACCGGGGTGGGCCCGTCTTGATTTCAAAGATTTCCTGAGGAGAGTCCCTTGGACTACGAAAAGCTCGTGACCGTGATGCGCGCCCTGGCCCTGGAGGCCGGCGAGAAGATCATGGAGATCTACAATTCCGACGACTTCGGGGTGAAGACCAAGTCCGATGAAAGCCCGGTCACCGCCGCCGACGAGGCCGCCGATGCGCTGATCTCGAAGGGGCTGGTCGCGGCCTTCCCGGAGGTGCTGCTGGTGACCGAGGAGCAATCGGCCTCGCACGGGCAGAGCGCGCCGACCTTCCTGATCGTCGATCCGCTGGACGGCACCAAGGAGTTCATCAACCGGCGCGGCGATTTCACCGTCAATATCGCCCTGGTCGAAGACGGTGTGCCGACCCGCGGCGTGGTCTATGCCCCGGCGCGCGAGCGGATGTTCTACACCCTGGCCGATGGCAGCACGGTCGAGGAGCTGGGCCCCTTCGGCGCCGAGGCCGGCGCGGTGAAGCCGCTCCGCGTCGCCGAAAGCGACAATGCCGCGCTGATGGTCGTCGCCTCCAAGAGCCACCGCGACCAGGCGACCGACGACTACATCGGCAAATACGCGGTGAAGGACATGACCAGCGCCGGCTCCTCGCTGAAGTTCTGCCTGGTGGCGACGGGCGAGGCGGATCTCTATCCGCGTCTCGGGCGGACGATGGAATGGGACACGGCGGCGGGCCATGCGGTGCTGCTTGGCGCCGGCGGCCAGGTGGTGCGCTTCGACGACCTGACCCCGCTGGCCTATGGCAAGGCGGATTATGCCAATCCCTTCTTCATCGCCTATGCCCCGGGCGTCGCGCTGAAGCAGGGCTGAGGCAGCGGGGTGCGCCGCCACCTGGACCGCCTGGCCGGGGCCCTGCTGCTGCTGGCGCTGCTGCTGTTCGGCGCCGGGGGGCTGTCGCGCGCCGTGCCCGACAGCTGGCCCGGGGCGGTGGTGCCGCGCTTCTGCGAGACCCTGGCCCCCTGGTTGCTGGCCGCGGGCGCCCTGGCGGCTCTGGCAGCGGCCAGCCTGGGCGCGCGGCGCCAGGGCGGCCTGCTGGCCGGGCTCTGCCTGCTGGCGGGGGTGGGGCTGCTGGCCGGGCATCTGCGCCTGACCCTGCCCGAGGTCGGGACTGCCGAAGAGCCGGGTGACCTGCGGGTGCTGTTCTTCAACGTGCTTTATTCCAACACCGCCAATGCCGAGGCGATCGCCGACATGGTGATCGCCGAGGACCCCGATATCGTCCTCTTCGCCGAATACTCCGGGGTGTTGCCCGCCTTCCCGAAGCTGCGGGCGCATTTTCCCTATGCCGGTCTCTGCGGCGGGCGGCCCTGCAGCCCGGCGGTCTTCTCGCGGCTGGAACCGCGCGAGACCATGACCCGTGCGCTCGGCGCGATGGAAAACAAAGGGATGTTCCGCGGCCGCTTCGCCCTGGCCGACGGGCGCGAGGTCACCCTCATCGGGGTGCATCTGCTGAAGCCCTGGATTTCGGGCTATGCGGCGATCGAGCGCGAAACCCTGATCCGCCAGGCCGCCAAGGCCCCCGAGGCCAGCGTGATGCTGGGGGATTTCAACGCGCCAAGCTGGACCTCGACCCTGCAGGAGATACTGGACCAGACCGGCTTTCGCGCCCTGCGCCGTCCGCGGCCGAGCTGGCCGGCCGGGGCAGGGAGCCTCGGCATTCCGCTGGATCACGTTCTGGTACGCGGTGGCACGCGGGTGGTTTCGGCGCGGACGGTCGGGACCGGACTGGGCTCGAACCATCTAGGGTTGCTGGTCACCCTGCGCCTGCCTGCGGCGCCTGCCTCCTAGACCGAGAAGAACTCGACGCTGCCGGGCTGCACCAGGGCGGCGGTGAGCCGGCCTGTCGCATAGGCGCCGGTATCAACGGGGATCCGGCCGGCCTCAGGGCGGGGGTCCTCGGTGATGGTATGGCCGTGCAGGACCCAGGTGCCGTCACTGCGCGGGACCGACATGAAGGCAGGATGCCCCCAGAGCATGTGCTCGAGCTCCTGCTCGGAGATCGGGCGGGCGGGATCGGCGGCTGCGTGCAGGCAGGCGACATTGCCGGTCTGCCACCAGTCGGGCAGATCGGCGATCCAGGCCAGCAGCCCGGGGCCCATGGCTTCGGCCAGCCGATCGCGGGCCTCGGTCCATTTCTCCGGCGGGGCGGTTTCAGGCGGCGGGGCAAGGCCGTAGCTGGCCATGGTCTGCAGCCCGCCATAGCGCAGCCAGCGCGGCCCGTGGCGTTCGGGGGCCTCGAGGAAGCGTTCCAGCATCTGTTCATGGTTGCCGCGCAGGCAGAGCACCCGATCGGGATCCTGCTGCTGGTAGGCCCGCAGCCGGGCGAGGGTCTGGGCGCTGGCCTCGCCGCGGTCGATGTAATCGCCGACGAAGACGCGGCGGATCTCCGGGGCGATCTCGCCCATGCGGGTGATCATCCGGTCGAGCAAGGCATCGCATCCATGCAGGTCCCCTACGGCGAAAAACGGCTCGTCCGGGGCGAGCGGCGCGGAAAATGTGGGTTTTGGGGCACGGAAACGACGGAACAACTGCATGAGATGCAAATAGGGCGTTTATTACCCCCTGTCACCTCTGGCACATCTTGGACCAAGGTATCGACGGGAGAGACCCGGTTGCGCCCGCCTTCATCGGCGGCTTTCCGCGACTTCCTCTTCCGCGCAGGTGTGGGGTCGGGAATGCGGACAGCAGGGCAGGGGGTGTCGAACTCCGGCGGGAACGATTGCGTTCCGCGCATGGCCCGTTGCCGTGTCCATGACCGTCCCGAGACTTCCCTTCCCCTTTTCCTTTCCTCCTCCTCCATCCCGGTCTCCGGGAGGCGCTGTCAGAAGGTCTTTTCCACATGCGTATTCTGAACTGCCTGGTCCCCTCGCTGGTTCTGGCCCTCTCCGGCTGCGGCGTCGTCTATCACAGCCCCTCGGTGCCGGTGTCCTCGGAGACGGTCAACGTGGTCGAGATGACCCCGGCGACGGTGCAGCAGGCCAATGCCAGCGCCTATGTGCCCAAGGCCCTGCCGGCGATCTTCAGCCAGACCGGCGGCACCGGTTCGGGGCTGCGCGGGGCAGGGGCGGTGCCCGACCCGGTGCTGGATCCGCGCCAGAAGCCCGGCGCCCTGGCCACCCGCCTGCCGCCCGCGCCGCCTGCGGCGCCCTATACCATCGGCGTTGGCGATGTCGTCCTGCTGGCCACCCCGCAGGTGGGATCCACCGTCGAGCAGCTGACCGGGCTGCTGGCGGCGCAGAACTCGCGCCAAGGCTACACGGTGCAGGATGATGGCGCGATCGCCATTCCCAACGTCGGCCGCGTGCAGATCTCGGGCATGACCCTGGAAGAGGCCGAGGCCGAGCTGTTCCAGCGCCTTGTCGAGAACCAGATCGACCCCTCCTTCAGCCTCGAGATCGCCGAGTTCAACTCGAAGAAGGTCTCGATCGGCGGTGCGGTTTCCAGCCCGGCGGTGGTGCCGATCACCCTGACGCCGCTTTACCTGGATGCCGCCCTGGCGGCCACCGGTGGGATCACCGTGACCGATATGGATTATGCCTCGGTACGGATCTACCGTGAGGGCACGCTCTACCAGGTGCCGCTGAACGACCTTTATACCGATGGTTCCCTGCCGAAGATCCAGCTGCTTGACGGGGACAGCGTCTTTGTCGATACCGCCTATGACCTGGAACTGGCCCAAGCCTATTTCAGCGAACAGATCCAGTTGGCGCAGTTCCGGCAGAATGGTCGCATCGCGGCGCTGAACGAGCTGAACGCCGAGGTCGCCCTGCGCCGCGGCGAGCTGGAGGAGGCGCGGGCCAACTACCGTACCCAGCTGGAGCTGGAGGCGGTCGACCGTGATTATGCCTACCTGACCGGCGAGGTGCGCAGCCAGAGCCGCTATGCACTGCCCTTCGGCAACAAGGCCACCCTGGCGGATGCGCTGTTCTCCTCCGGTGGCATCGAGACCCGCACCGGCAACCTGCGCCAGGTCTACGTGATCCGCGGCAGCGAGGTGCCGGGAGATGTCTCGGTCACCGCCTGGCGCCTGAACGCCACCGATGCCACAAAGATGCTGCTGGCCACCCGTTTCGAGATGCGGCCCAACGACATCGTCTTCGTCGCCGAGCAGCCGGTGACCAAGTGGAATCGCGTGATCCAGCAGATCACCCCCTCGCTGGTGGTCTCGGCCGCCAATGCCGCCGCCGACTGAGTCGGCACCGGACGCTCCCGCGAGGACCTGCGCCCGACGGTGCGGGTCCCCGCTCGGGCCTTCCATCCGGCCTTTCGATTTGATCGGGGCACTCAGCCGGAGGCTGTGCACCCCGCTGTCCGATCTTCCCCGATCCCGGAGCGGCCGGCACGTGGAAGGGGGCGGAATACCGACCTGTTAATAAATGTTATGTAAATTCTTTGCCCGCAAGGCCCTCCGAGCTCTGTTTCGGGGCGATGACCGGGTTGAGCGAGGGGAATGCCTGCCCTTTTTCTGCGCAGCAGCAAAAATGCGCCGCTGCAGCGTGATCCGGGCCCGCGCATTGCCGTCCCCGGGGCTAACCCATTAAATAGCTGATAGTAATTGCTTTGAGCTGGGAAATGCGCGCCCTGCCCCTTGGGGTGCTTTGGCGGTCACCCGCCCGAAACCGTTCAAGAAACCGTTGCATTCGCCATGCAGAAGGGTCCCAACCCGTAGTTTTCTGCGGGCGCATCTCGACAGGTTCCCATGGATGTGGGAAGAGTACAGCTGTGTGCAGGATAAAATGTTAGCGCTGGTTTTTACCGGAAATTTCAAGCTCCACCCTGCCAAATATTTGGAGGTGATCGCGTGAAAGCGTTCGATATTTCTTCGACCGAAAATTCGTTTGTTCCCGCGTCGATTGAAGCCGAAACCGGGCAGACCGGGGTTTCCCGACGACATTCCCTCTATGGTCGGATCGGCAAGCGGTTCTTGGACCTGATGCTGGTCAGCCTGCTGCTGCCGCTCTTCGCGCCGCTGATCGCGGTGGTCTGGGCCCTGACCCGGCTGGATGGCGGCCCGGGCTTCTACGGTCAGAAGCGGGTCGGCCTGGATGGCCGGACCTTCAACTGCTGGAAGATCCGTACCATGGTGATGAACGCCGAGAAGGTGCTGCAGGATCTCTGCGACAGCGACCCCGAGATCGCCCGCGAATGGCACGAGAACCAGAAGCTTGCCGTGGATCCGCGCATCACCCCGATCGGGGGCTTCCTGCGCGCCACCAGCCTGGACGAGTTGCCCCAGATCTGGAACGTGATCTGCGGCGAGATGAGCTTTGTCGGCCCGCGCCCCTTCATGACCTCGCAGGAGCCGCTCTACCGCGCCGCCGGCGGCACCGCCTACTATGACCTGCGCCCGGGCATCACCGGCTCCTGGCAGGTGGACGGGCGTGGCGTCACCACCTTCGTGGACCGGGTGAAATACGATGAGGGTTACCTCTCTTCCCTGTCCCTGCGCGAGGATCTGCGCCTGGTCTGGAAGACTGTGGTCGTGCTGTTGAAGCGCACCGGCCACTGACTGCTGCCCCCGGGGCCGAGCGCTGAAAATGACCTGACCGCGACAGAGCCCGAAACCGCGGGATCGCGGACTCAAAAGGCCCCGCCGATGTGCATCGGCGGGGCCTTTTTGCGGTCGCTTCCCGGGGGCGCAGAGGATCAGTTGTTGTAATACTTGCGCGCGTAGCCGTAGCCGGAATAGGCGCCGTAGCCGTACTTGCCGTAGCCATAGCGCCGCATCCCGCGGGGGTTGATCTGGTTCAGGACGATGCCGCTGACCGGCGCGTTGACGCTCTCGAACATGCGCAGGGCCTCGGTGACATGGGGCCGCGGCGTGCGGTTCCACTTGACCACGAAAAGGATGCTGTCACAGTTCTGCGCCAGCACCCGCGCATCGGGCACCACCAGCGCCGGGGGGGTGTCGATAACGATGTGGTCGTATTCTTGGCGGATGGCGGCGATGAAGGCGGCGAACCGCGCCGAAGCGAAGAGGTCGGCGGCGTTGATGGAGGTCTTCTCGCCCATCAGGACATCCGCGCCCATGGGAGGCTGTTCGTGCAGCACCACATCTGAAAACTGCGCCTCGCCGCTGATCACCGAGACCAGGCCCCGGGTCTGTTCCGATCCCAGGTACTGGCTGAAGATGCGGCGTCGGATGTCGCCTTCGATCAGCAGCACTCGCTTGCCCATCCCGGCGAGGTTCTGGGCCAGGGCGAGGGAAACTGTGGTCTTGCCGTCCCCGGGGTAGGAGGAGGTCACCATAGTCACCTGCGGCGGGTGGTCGACATCGGAGAGCAGCAGAGAGGTGCGCAGGTTGCGGATCGCCTCGGCTGAGACCGAGGTCGGACGCTCGGCCAGGTAGGCGATGGCGTCGCGCCGGCGGCGGGCCGGAAGGACCGGGATCTGCCCCATCACCTGGTACTGGGTCTCGATCTCGACTTCCCGGGCCGTGCGGAAGGTGTTGTTGTTCGCTTCGAAGAGCATCAGGCCGGTGGTGCCGATCAGCAGCCCAAAGATGCCGCTGATTGCCAGGATGAAGGACTTGCGGGGCTCGGAAGGATTGATCGGGATCTGGGCCTGGGACAGAATCCGGCTGTCAGCCTGCTGGACCCCCTGCTGGGCGGCGGTCTCCTTTAGGCGTGACAGGAAATACTCGTAGAGCAGCCGGCTGGCCTCGGCCTCCCGGGTCAGCTGCTGCAGTTCGATCAGATCCGAGCTCTGGCGTTCAAACTGCGCCGACAGGGCGGTCTCGGAGTCCTGCAGCGCCTCGAGCTGGGTCTCGGCCCGTTGCAGCTCCTGCCTGGTCTGGCCGAGGATCTGTTGGAAGCGCAGATCGAAGGCGCGCGCGCCCTCGGGCGTGTCGATCTGGTCGAGAAGCTGGGAGAGCTGCATCCTGGAGGGCACGGCGGCGGCCTTCTCGGCCGGGGTCCCGGCGGAGGTCAGGCGCTCCAGCCGCAGGCGGATCTCGTCCCGAGTCATCAGGGTGGACTGGATACGGTCACGCAGGTCCTTGATCTGCCGGTCGAGCGCCGCCAGGGCGTCCTCGCTGACCAAATCGGTGCTGGAGTTGAAGGCCTTGACCCGGGCCTCGGCGCCTTCCAGCTCTCCCTGCAGCTCGCTGACCCGGTTGGTCAGCCAGGCGGTGGCCTGCTCGGTGGCCTCGAACTTCGCGTCCAGCTGGTCCTGGATGTAGAAGCGGGCGATGGTATCGGCGATGGTGGCCGACTTTTCCGGGGTCTGCGTGGTGACCGCGATCTCGAAGACCAGGCTCTGCGGCAGGTTGCGGATCTGGCTCTTGCTGAGCAGCGTATTGATCAGGCGGTCCTGGGTGCGGCGGGCGTCACTCTCGTCGGCGTCCTCCCCGGCCTGCCCGCCCTCATCGCCGCCGATCAGGCTGCCGAGGCGGGTGGACAGCTTGTTGCGCAGGGAAGGTTCGCGCAGCGCCGAGTTGAACTCGGGATCCTCGATCAGATTGAGGGCGGTGACCACCTTGCCCAGCAGGTTGCGGCTGCGCAGCACCTCGACCTCGGAATAGATCGTCGCGGAATCGGTGCCGAGACCGGCCATGACGCTGTCCAAGTCCAGCACCTGGGCCTCGCGGTTTTCCAGCATGACCACGGCCTTGGCGGTGTAGAGCGGCACCGCGACGCGATAGACGTAGAAGGCCCCGAGGAAGAAAGCGACCATGGTGGCCGCCAGCAGCACCCACTTGCCGCGCCAGATTAGGCCGAACAGGGAACTGAGATCGATGACGCGTTCGTCCTCGGCGGGCAGGCTGCGTCCAGATGTGCCGAAATTCGGATTGGACTGGTTCATCACTGAAGGCATCTCACGCTGAATATTCCAAGAAGCAAAATCGTGGTCGTCCTGTCGACACGGGGATCAAGCGGTTAGTCGACGGGAAAAGGTTTTCCAGAAAATCGATATCTTTCCGGTCGGTTGGGAACAAGCGCACATGCGGGCGATGGCTGAAGGAACTGCCCTTGTTCATTGATAGCGGGTTCGGTTGCCTTTCCAAAAGCAGATTTGCCCCTCTGGGCTGTTTCCCGCCACCCCTGGCCGCCTTCTTTCGGCTCCTGTTTTCGTCCCTGTTTCCACCGCGGGCCCCTCGCCTCGTTCCGCCGCTGTGCTATTCCGCCGGGCGGGCGTTGCCGGGATGCAGGCGCCGGGCGGGCATGGGCGGGGCTTTCCAGACCAGGCGGTTGCGGCGGGCGAACATCATGACGGCATAGGCCAGGAAGCCCGAGGCGAACATTGGTGCCACGCCGTTCAGCGCGCCGCGCATGATGATCAGGATGAAGCCGGCGAGGATCGCGTAGAGGAAGAAGGCGGACATCTCGATGTCGTGGCGGCTCAGCCGGGCGCCGCGCAGTTCGACGCGGTTGACGGTGTAGCCGAGGATACAGAACAGCACCAGTGGACCGAGCAGCCCGAAGGCCATGAGGGCCTCGGCCGGCAGCGGGCTGGACACATTGGTGTACCAGGCGTTCATGCCGGTCGAGACGATCTCGCCGGTATCGATCGGCTTGCCGGGCCAGAGGGCGCGGGGAATGAAGAACAGCACCACCCCGAGGAAGTTGTTGCCCCATCTCAGGCCGCCGATGTCGCGGTCGAGGAACTCGATGGTCTGGGCGATCCAGACGAAGCCGTCGAAATCCACCCGCAGCATGTAGGCGACGAGGATGGTGCGGTCGAAGCGGCCGGTGATGTTCTGCAGGATCTGCGACAGGGGGATGTTCTCGTCCGCCAAGGCCTTGATGGCCGGGAAGACCAGCAGCAGGACGGCAACCCCGGCGAGGAAGACCAGCGCCTTGGTGCGCGGGCGCGTGAGATCCAGGTAGCAGCAGCCGATGGCAATGAGGATGCCGAAGAGCACGAAACGCGGCAGTGCCGGTATATAGTTGATGACTAGGAAGAAGGGCAGGAAGAACAGCGCCGCCCACAGGTTCTGCCGGCGCAGGGCGGGGCTCTGGGCGAAGCGGCTGATGTAGATCATCATCACCAGGGCCAGCAGGCTGGTCGAGCGGCTGATGAAGGTGAATTGTTCCCTCATGCCGCCGAAGTTGCGCTCCCCGAAACGGCTGGTCAGCAGCGCCGAGGGCCCGGCGGCGAGGGCGATCAGGATGGCGGCCAGGGCAATGCCCCAGGCCCATCGGGAATAGAAGCGCACCTCGGGGAGGTTGTGCAGCGACGGCAGGGTGTTGCCCGACCGCGCCGGCAGGCCCCGGGCCTGCGACAGGCTGATGCCGAGCATGTAGAAGAACTGCGAGGCCGCGCAGAGCCCGTAGGCCATGGCGGTGTAGTTGGCGTTGAGCGGGATGAACCAGGGGTAGATCCCGATCGTGTACTGCAGCCGGGTCGGCACCGCCATGAAGACGAAGAAGAAGAAGCAGACCAAGAAATCGACCCCGCCGCGGCGCGGGCTGGAGATCGCCGCCAGCATCGCCAGTCCGGCCGACAGCACGTAGAAGGACGAGACGAAATCCGTATAGGCGGAGGAGCGCAGAAAGACCGAGGCCACCATGATGATGGCGGCGCAGAGCATCGCGATGCCGTGGAAGACTCTGGGCAAGACTGCAGCCATGATGCGGCACTTTCTCCGATATCAGAGCCTGCCCGGCTCTGACCCGGAAACTAGTCTCTCTGCGTCCCGGGGTCGAGGCGCTTCTGACCCCGGCGGCTCAGGCCGGGGTGGTTGCCGCATAGATTGGCAGCCAGTCGGTGCCGGTGATATTGCCAGTGCCCGTGGTCGCCCGCCGCCAGCCAGTCAGCAGCCGGCCGTCGCCGTCCGGGCTCACGGCAGTGCCCGCGGAGTTGCGGATGAACATCCCCTTCAGCCAGTAGCCGCCGGTCGGTGCCGAGGGCATACTCTGAGGGACACTTCGAACCTGGCCCCAGGTGGCGCTGCCGGTGTCGGCATCGCAGTCGATCAGCTGCCAGCCCTCGCTGGCGGGCATGGGCACGCCGATGCCCCGGTTCGCGGTCGAGAAGCTGTCCGAGACGCATTGCCCATACTGGTAGTTCGCCTCGGCGCTCCAGCGCAGTGCGCCGCCGCTGTTCTCGATCCGGCTGACGTTCATCACGTGGCAGCCGGCGATGGAATAGCCGAGGCATCCCGGCAGGTTGAAGGCCGTCATAGCCGATTCCGAGCTCCAGCTGCCATCGTCCGCATGGGCGGCATTGACGTAGAAGCGGTCTCCGTCCAGCACCAGGTTGCGGAACTGTACATCGAGGATCCGGTTGCCGCCGCTGCCACCGAGATCAAAGATCGAGCCACCGCCGGACCAGATGAAGTGACTGTCGGTGATCTGGCATTGCCGGAAGCCGGCATCGCTGCTGGCACGGAAGAAGAAGCGGAAGCCGCGGAAGCCCATCAGGATGTTGTTGGACCAGGACAGGGTGCGGGTACCGGAATAGAAGCGCACGTAGGGCATCAGCGACAGCTCGGTGACCTCGGGGTCGTGATACCCGGCGTCGCCGAACAGCAGCCCCTCCCCCCAGTCACTGTAGTTGGCGACCGCTTGGCGGGTGCGCAGGAACTGGTTGTCCGAGATGTTCAGCCCCCAGGCCCCGGCCTTGGGTGCACCCTCGCCGATGCCGAAGACATTGCCGGCCAGGGGCACGATGCCGCCGGAGGGATCCGGTTCGCCGGGATTGGCGGGCAGGTCCGGGCCGCCGCTCGGGGCGGCGTTGTTGACGTGGATCCAGTAGTTGTTGTCGCCGTCGTTGTTGATCATCCGCACGTTCAGGCAGTCGTTGATCACGTTGCCGGTCACCGACAGGCCGAGGACGGTGCCGTTGCCCTCCTCGAAGCTGGAATCGTAGCCGCTGCGCACGAAATGGGTGCGGATCCGTTCGCCAGTGTTCTTACTGACCAGCAGGTTGCGCACTCCCAAGGCATTGATCCCCTGGCAGTCGACGAAGTGGTTACCCTGCACGATGTGCTCGCGCGAGACCGAAGTTGCCGACTGCGTCGTATGCAGCGAGATCGCATCGTCTCCGAGGTGTTCGAAGACATTGCCCTCGAAACGGGTCTGCCGGGTGCCGGAGATGTTCACCCCGCCGCGGGCGCATTCATGGATCATCGTGCCGGTCATCCGGAACGAGCGGGCGTTGCCGAACTTCACCGCGCCCTTCTGGGACGAGCCGATGCGGCAGTCCTGGATCTCGACATCGCCGGCCGAGGGAATGTGAACGAGCCAGCGATCCTGTTCGGACTGCATGTGGTTGTCTTCCCAGGCCCCGGTGATCTGCAGGTTGCGCAGGGTGATGTTGAGCGCCGCCCCCGGCGTGCCGCCGATCACCGAGATGTCGTCGACGCTGGTTTTCAGGCCGGCGGTGTTGCCACGCCCGAGCAAGGCGAAGTCCCCCAGCCAGCCGTTGGTCGAGATCGTTGAGCCGACATAGGCAGTGCCCGACCAGATCAGCGATCCGCCGCCGGCGGTCTGGATGGTGGCCAGGGCCTGGGCCAGGACCGCGGCATCATCGGTCACCCCGTCCAGGGCCGGGTTGAAGGCCTCCAGGGCGAACTGCGGGAACCCTGCGCCGAAGCCGTTGACCGGCTGGACATAGAGCTTCACGCCGCCCGCGGTGACCAGGTGATGGTCGAGGGCCGAGAAGGGGGCTTCGAGATAGGCGAAATCCCCCGCCCGCCACAGGGTCCCCGCGCCGAAGGCGGGGACGCTGCTGGCCAGCATGGTCTGGATGGACTGGAATTCGCACAGGAAGGCCCCATCCAACATGCGAGCGGAAGGAAGGTGCTTGGAAGACCCGGCGGCAGACGGATAGATGATCGGCATGTACGGCTGTCCTGGTGTGGGATGAAGATCCGGTGCGAAGCGGTGCCCGTGGCAGCGATGAGGATGGGCGGCGATGGCGAAACCGTAATTTCCATTCCGTTAAGAGCCGTTCTAACCAGCGTGCGCAGCCCCCCGGGCTCTCCTGGGTTTCGGCCCGGCCGGGCGCCGCGGGTGCTGCCTGCGCACGCAGCCTGAGGCCAATTCCGCACAAAACCGGCGGCAGGCCGGAGGGTGTCTTGACGCTCGTCGCGGCAGATGGCTCAACTGCGCCAGTCAGCCTGTCCCTGCCGGGACGCTACCTGTATTTCGAGTAGATCGCCCGTATTTCAATCAAGGAGATAGTGCCGGATGCGGCCTGCCTATTCCCCTGCCGATCTCGATGTCGGCATCGTCCATGACTGGATGCCCGTCGTCGCCGGCGCCGAGCGTGTCGTTCAGCAGATGGCGGCCGTCTTTCCCAAATCGCGGGTCTATACCCTGTTCGACTTCCTCTCCGAGGACGAGCGGCGCGCCCTGCTCGGGAATCGCCCGGTCGAGGTCAGCCGGCTCAACAGCCTGCCCGGCGTGCGGCGCTACTACCGCTACCTGCTGCTGCAATGCACCCGCGCGATCGAGGAATTCGACGTCACCGGGCACGATGTGGTGCTCTCCTCCTCGGCGGCCCTGGCCAAGGGGGTGATCACCTCTCCCGATCAGCTGCATATGGCCTATGTGCACAGCCCGGCGCGCTACGCCTGGGACCTGACCCATGAATACATCAACGAGCTGGGCGGCGTCGCGGCCGGGCTGAAACGGCGCGCAGCGCGGGCGATGATGCATCGCTTCCGCCTCTGGGACATGCGCACCGTGGCCCAGGTTGACCAGTATGTCGCCAATTCCGAGTTCATCCGCCGCCGGATCTGGAAGACCTGGCGCCGCGAGGCCCGGGTGATCTATCCGCCGGTCGATACCTCCGCCTTCGGACTCGGCGAGAAGCCCAAGGAAGAGTTCTATTTCACCGCCTCGCGCATGGTGCCCTACAAGCGCATCCCGCTGATAGTCGAGGCTTTCACGCGCCGCCCGCACCTGCGGCTGGTGGTCTCGGGCGACGGTCCCGAGATGGAGAAGGTGAGGGCCGCCGCCGGGCCCAATGTCACCCTGCTGGGCCATGCGCCCTTCGAGGTGATGCGCGATCACATGCAGCGCGCCCGCGGCTTCGTCTTCGCCGCCCGCGAGGATTTCGGCATCGTCCCGGTCGAGGCCCAGGCCTGCGGCACCCCGGTGATCGCGCTTGGTCATGCTGGCACCGCCGAGACCGTGCGCGACCTGTCGATGGACGATCCCACCGGGGTCTGGTTCCATGACCAGACCGTCGAGGACCTGGGCGCCGCCATCGATAGGATGGAGGCCAACCTCGACGCCTTCACCCCCGAAGCCTGCCGCGCCAATGCGATGCGCTTCACCGTCGAACGCTTCCGCGAGGAGCTGGCCGAACATGTCGGCGCCAGCCTGAACGGTCCGCGCGAGGCCCCGGCGCCCGAGCGCAGCTGGTCCCTGCCCGCCACTGTGCGGGCCTGAACGCGCGCGCCCTCCCCCCTCCCCTCTCTCGGGTCATCGGAAGAGATGTCATGAAAGTCAAAACCTCCCGCATCCTCAGGCGTCTCATGGGGATCGCCGGCATGCGCCTGCTGGCCTTCGCCCTCGCCTTCGTGCAGGCCGTGGTCGTCGCCCGGGTCTTCGGGGCCGAGGTCTTCGGAATCTATTCCTTCGCCATCTCGGTGATCACCCTGACTGGGCTGGTGGTCAGCTTCGGCCTCGACCAGTACATCATGCGCGAACTGGCAGCCCGGGGGCTGGACGTGGCGGCCCGGGATGCCGGCTTCCGGCGCATCCTGCGCCTGGCCCTGTCGCTGGTGGTGCCGCTCAGCCTGGCGACCACCCTGCTCGGCATCGCCGCCTTCTGGCTGCGCGGCGCCGGCGGGCTCTACAGCATCCCGCTCGGCATGGTCACTGCCACCTTCGGACTGCTGATGCTGCGCAAGTTCCTCGAGGCTCTGGCCCTGGGGCTGAAGCAGCCGGTGCTGTCCTTCGTCGGCAGCAAGATCGTCTTTCCGCTGGCCATGATCGTGGGGGCGGGGCTGGTCTGGCTGACAGGCGGCGCGCGCAGCGACCTAGTGATCTCGCTGGTTTACGGCGCGGCGCTGCTGCTATCGCTCTGTGCCATCGCCCTGGTGCTGCGCCGCCCGCTGGCGGCGCTGCTGCGGGGAGGCGACCCGGTGCCGCCCTCGCCCTTCGACCGCCGCCACACCCTGGTGGCGGGCTATCACCTGGTGCTGGTGCTTTCGGGGACGATGATCGCCAACCACATGGATGCGATCATGATCGCATCCATGTCGACCCCGGTCGAGGCCGCCTATGCCCGGATCGCCTGGCGCTTGGCCGAGGGGGTCACCACGCTGCAGCTCATCGCCATGCTGCAATACAAGCCCCTGATCGCCGAGGCCCATGGCTCCGGCGACCGCGCGGCCCTAGGCCAGCACATCCGCACCCTGACCTGGATCCTCAGCCTGTCGGGCATCGCCCTCTTCGTCTTTGTCGAACTGACCGCTGACTGGCTGGTGCTGCTCTTCGGCAGCGATTTCGCCGGCGCGGCGATGACCCTGCGCGCCTATGCCGTCGGATGCCTGGCGGTGATGCTCTCGGGCTCGGGGGTTGTGCTGCTGACCATGACCGGCAACGAGCGGGCCGCCTCGCGGATCCTGTGGATCGCGCTGGTGCTCAACATCGCACTTAATCTGGCACTGATTCCCTTCCTCGGCGCCCTTGGCGCGGGCATCGCCACCGCCCTCAGCCAGTGTCTGCTCGCTATTTTGACAACCCGGGCCTGTCGCCGGTCCATTGGATTCGATCCCAGCTTTCTGACCTTGCTGCGCCAGAGGCGCAGTGGGACAAGCTGAGAGAAGGTCTTTGTGCGCAATTCATAGAAAGAGAAACCATGTTCAAAAACGCCTCCAAGCCCAAGATGCGCAAGCCGATTCCGGCCTATAAGGCCCTGGCAGGCTACCTGAAGGAGGCCAGCTTCTCGGAGCTGGCCCATGTTGGCGCCAATGTGATCACTGGCAGCCTGGGCATGAAGAAGCCCAAGATCTTCGCCGTCGGCATGAACAAGGCCGGCACCAGCTCGCTGCACGAGATCTTCGTCGACAACGGCTATCTCAGCTATCATGGCATCCGCTGGCGCTCAGGGCGCAACAAGATGCTGCTGAACGGCTTCGACTGCTTCAGCGACGGCCCGCCAGTGGACTTCAAGGCCCTCGACCGCGGCTTTCCCGGCTCGCGCTTCATCCTCAACGTGCGAGAGTTCGACGCTTGGGTGCTGAGCCGGCTGAAACACATCACCCGCGACAAGAAGAAGCGCGTCGGCGAGATCTTCCCCCATGACTGGGACACCACCGAGGAGGCCATCGAGATCTGGCTGCAGGAGCGCGACCGCCACCATGCCGAGGTGATGACCTACTTTAAGGACCGTCCCGACGACCTGCTGATCGTCAATTTCATCCGTGACCCCGATGCCGCCCGCAAGGTGGCCCGCTTCCTGGGCAAGCTCGAGCCGGACAGCAAGCCCTGGGCCAACCCGGCCTCGGGGCGGGGCGGTGCACCGGAGCACCAAGTCATGCTGGATGCGGTGCTGCAGCGCAACGGTCTGGATGCCCGGGATGCCAAGCGCGACCTGATCATGCGGCGCAGTGACGCCAATGCCGGGCTGCCGATGGACACCTCGGAACTGGACGGGGCCCCCATCGTGGAGGACCCCGTGCAGGCGGCCCCGGCCCGCGCCTGACCTGATATTTCCGGCCCGGGGATCCCCGGGCTTAGCCCCAGGTGATCACCTCGGGCGGGACGCAGCGGGCCAGCAGGGCGCGGTCTTCATCGTAGATCTTTTGAAGCTGGGCGCGCAGCGCCGGGTCTAGTGTTTCGCGCTTCTGGCCCCGGCGGCGGGCCAGCTCCTCGGCGCCGCGGGTGATCGCCCCGCCGACCAGGCGCAGCGGCAGGGCCCGCGGGGCGCGGCGCAGGGTGCCGGGGATCCGCGCCGTCTTCAGCAGGCTGCCGATGCGGGCGATCTTCAGCATGTTGGGATCGTAGAGGCCAACATTGCTGCGCACCATGCCGGTCTCGGCATCGGTGGCGGGCATTCGCGCCGGGTCGAGATCGAGATGGACGGCGCAGAGCTCCAGAGCCCGCGCTGGCTGCTGCGCGACGAGGTCCTGGGACATCACCAGGAAGCGGTCGCGGCCATAGACCTGTTGCCAGCGCTGCAGGTACTGCCCGTAGAGGCCGAAACGGATCACCTGTTCGGCGCGGCTGCCGGTATCGCCCCGCTCATGGGCGGCCAGGCAGGCTTCCAGCCCCGGGTTCAGGGGAAGGGCCGGAAGATGGGCATGGCGGACCATGTAGACATAGCTCGAGACCGCCCGGCTGACCGGCTCACGCAGGACGACGATGAAGCGGGCCTCCGGCAGGGCTGCCGAGATCCGCGCGATGGCCTCGTCGGAACAGAGGTAATCCGGGCGCTTGATGCCGCGCAGCCGCACTTCCCTATCGGTGGCGAAATCCTCCCAGGGGCGGCGGGCATAGTCGGGGGCCTCGAAGAAGGCGCTTTCGCCCGCCGGCATGTAGACATCCGGGTGATGGCGCAGGGTTTCCAGCAGCGCCGAGGTGGCGGCCTTCTGGGCGCCGATGATGAGAAAGTCGATCATGGGTGCGGCCCTCCCGCGGCCTGCTCGATCACCGCCTGCCAGCTGGCGCGGACCCGGGGGATGGCATAGTCGGCGGCCACCGGCGCCTGGGTGTCGCGCAGATCGGCCAGGGCGGCGCGGTCGCCCGCCAGCCGGATGATCTGCGCGGAGATGCCGGCGTGGTCGTCCTGGTCGAACAGCCCGGCGCCGCCGACCGGCGCCAGGATGCCGCGCGGGCCCACATGGGTGGTGGCCAGCACCGCCAGCCCGGCGGCCAGCGCCTCGACCACGACGATGCCGAACAGCTCTTCCCAGGTCTCGGTGCGCTGCGACAACAGCACCAGCATGTCGTGGTCTGCCATGATCCGGGCCAGTTCGGCGCGGTCGCGCACCGGTCCGAGGAAGGTCACGCCGCTTGCGCCCTGCCCGGCGCGGGCCTTCACGGCCCCCGCCAGCGGGCCGTCCCCGACCACGGTCAGGGTCACCCCCTGCCCCGCCAGCGCCGACATCATCTGCAACAGCAGCGCGATGCCCTTCTTTTCCGAAACCTCGCCGACGTAGAGCAGCCGCAGCGGGCCCTCGCGCCCGGCGCGGGCCCCGGCGGCGGCGGCCCCGGCGGCAAAGAAGACATCGGGCACCGCATGGGGGATGACCGTGGCGCGGATCCCGGCCTCGGCCTGCACGGCCTCGGCCACGACCGGCGTCACGGCCACGGTGGTGACATTGGGATGAGCCAGGAAGGACAGCCAGCGGTCGCGCAGCCAGAGCCTGAAGGCGGCGGGCTTCGGCTGGCGCGGCGTGCGCTCCAGCCCCCAGTCATGCCAGGAGGTATGGTAGATCACCCGGTTCCGCCGCGCCAACCCGCGATAGATCAGCAGGCGCGGATCCCAGGGGGCAAAGCCCATGACCACCACCTCGCCGCGCACGACGGGCAGCTTCAGGCGGAACAGCGCATCGCCCGCAGCGTTCTTCAGCCGCTCGGCCAGGGGGGTCCGATCCCGCAGGGCGGCGCGCAGGAATTCCTTGGCGACCGAGTAGCGATGCGCCCCGACCAGCTGCACCTGCCCCGCCTCGGCCAGCTCGAAGAGCGCGGGGAAATACTTGCGCGGGTTGGTCTCATGCAGGATGCGCAGCCGGATCATCGCGCCGCCTCGCAGAGCGCCAGCAGCCCCTCGGCCTGGGCACGCCAGCTGTAGGTGGCCGCCCGGGCGCGGCTGGCCTCGGATTTCGCCTCCCAGAGGCCGGGCTCCTCCATCAGCTGGCGGATCGCCGCCTGCACGCTGTCGGGATCGCCCGCCTCGCAGTAAAGCGCCGCCTCCCCGCAGCGTTCCCGCAGCGAGGGGATGGTCGAGGAGATCACCGGGCAGCCGAAGGTCATCGCCTCGATCGGCGGCAGCGGCGAGGCCTCGTAGAAGGAGGGGAACAGCAGGAAGCGCGCCCCCGCGAAGGCCTCGTGGATCGTCTGCGCATCGTTGATCTGGCCGCGGAACTCCAGCCGGTCCTTCACCTCACCGGGGATCTCGACCTCGACCCCGCCGAAGCTGGCCCCCGTCGAGCCGATGACGACGAAGCGCATCTGGGGATAGGCCCTCAGGAAGGCCACGGCGCCCTTCAGCACCCCTTCGGCATTCTTCCGTTTCGTCAGCGAGCCGACATAGATCCCGTAGCCGCGCGCCTCTTTCCCCGGACAGGGGGCGGCGAAGGCAGCCTGGGCCGCCGCATCGGGGATACCCCCGTTCTGCAGGAAGCTGAGGCGCTCGCTGCCCTGAAGGAAGGGATAGTGCTTCGCGATCGACAGCTCTTCGGCGTGCGACACCGTCACCACCCGGTCAGAGCGTTTCAGGATGCGCGGCATCAGCGCGCCGTAGAAGGCGCGGAACTTCCAGTCATAGGCGGCGGGGAAATACTTGTAGGACAGATCGTGCACCATGGTGACGACCGGACGCCCGCGCTGCATCAGCCGCGTGAGCGGCGCGGTATTGCCCAGGCAGAGAAGCGGCTCGGCACCGCAATGGGCCGGCAGCTCCAGCTGTTCCCAGGCGTGGCCCCCGCGCTTGCCGACGACCTCCGGGCGGATCGCCTGCAGATCAGGCGGCGCGACCAGATCACCCGGAGGCAGCAGCAGGCGGGGCACGGCGATCTCTCCGGCGGCGGCCATGGCATCGAAGACCATCAGCGCCTCGCGGGCGACCCGCTGCACGCCGGTCACCGATTGCCCCAGGAAGCGCCCGTTCAGGGTAAAGGGGATCTCGGCCATGCCTCAGTCCGCCCCGAAGAGATCGCGGGTAAAGACCTTCTCCGCCACGTCTTCCAGTTCCGCCGTGCGCCGGTTGGCGACGATCACGTCGGCCTCGGCCTTGAAGGTCGCAAGGTCGCGGATGACGCGCGAGTTGAAGAAGCTCTCTTCCTCCAGGGCGGGTTCATAGACCACGACCTCGATCCCCTTGGCCTTGATCCGCTTCATGATCCCCTGGATCGAGCTCTGGCGGAAGTTGTCGCTGCCCGCCTTCATCACCAGCCGGTGGATGCCGACGACCTTCGGTTTCAGCGCGACGATGCGCTCGGCGATGAAATCCTTGCGGGTGGTATTGGCATCGACGATGGCGCGGATCAGGTTCTGTGGCACCTCGGAATAGTTGGCCAGCAGCTGCTTGGTGTCCTTGGGCAGGCAATAGCCGCCGTAGCCGAAGCTGGGGTTGTTGTAGTGGCTGCCGATCCTCGGATCATGCCCGATGCCCTCGACGATGGCGCGGGTGTCCATGCCGAAGGCCATGGCATAGCTGTCGAGCTCGTTGAAATAGGCCACCCGCAGGGCGAGGTAGGTATTGGCGAAGAGCTTGATCGCCTCGGCCTCGTCACTACCGCAGAAGATGACGGGGATGTCATCCTTGATCGCCCCCTCGGCCAGCAGCCCTGCAAAGACCCGGGCGCGCTCGCTCTCTTCGCCGACCACGATCCGCGAGGGGTGCAGGTTGTCGTAGAGCGCGCGACCCTCGCGCAGGAACTCAGGCGAGAAGATCACGCTGGCGACCCCGAAGCGGCGGTTCACATCCGCCGTGTAGCCGACCGGGATGGTCGACTTGATGACGATCGTCGCGCCCGGATTGATCCGCAGCACATCGGCGATCACCGCCTCGACGGAGCGGGTGTCGAAATGGTTGGTCACGGGATCGTAGTTCGTCGGTGTCGAGACGATGACATACTCGGCCCCCGCATAGGCAACCTCGGGGTCCGTGGTAGCCGTCAAGCTCAAGGGCTTCTCGGCCAGGTAGGCCTCGATCTCGGCGTCGACGATGGGGCTCTTGCGGTCATTGACCAGCGCCACCCGGGTCGCGTCCAGGTCCAGCGCCACGACATCATGGTTCTGGGCCAGCAGCACGGCATTGCTGAGGCCGACGTAACCGATACCTGCAACGGCGATTTTCATGGATTCATCCTCCGGCAGCTCCCGGGATCGGGGCTTTCGCAAATGGCTTCATATAAGCGGGGGCAATACACGCAGGAGAGCTCATCCCCGCGGCGGCGCGGCGCCCCCTTCGAAAAGACTTTCTTGCCAGAACGGCAGCAGCGACATGACCGTCGTCCGGCTGAGATGGTTGTCGTCGACATAGAGCGACAGCCCGCCGTCCCGCGTCGCCGGGCAGATGTCGGGACCGCAGAGCTGTGCCCCGACATCGACCACCGACAGCCCGGGATACTCGGCCACCAGCCGGTCCAGCACGACGCGGGTATGGGCCTGGCGCTGCTCGAACTGGGCCCGGCTCACGCCGAAGTCGCGGTCGCGGTGCATCAGGGCGTTGACGCCAGTGGCCCGGGGAATGTTGGTTTCCTGCTCGGGGACATAGGCGATGACATGGATCCGCTTGCCCTGCAGGCTGTCCAGCATGCGGCGCAGGCCGGCCTCGGCGACGATGCGGTTGGTCTCGACCGACGGATCGGAATGCGCGGCATCGGTCAGGAAGATGCTGCCCCGGTTGAGCCCGAAGCGGGAAGCCTCGAAGGCGCTGCTCCAGCGGGCGACGAGGAAGACATCACGCACCTCCTCCCGGGCGGCGATCTGCTCGGCAGCGGCGGCGAAGAAATCGGCGCAGACCCGTTCGCCCTGGATCACCCCCAGCAGGGGGTAGCAGCCGCCATAGGTCAGCACGTAGCCCGCCCGCCCGGCCGCGTCCCCGGCGGCGGTGATCCCCGGCGCCATGGCATCGCCGAAGCTGTCGCCGATGATGGCGAAATCCGGGGTCACGCCCTCGGCCCCCTCGACGCAGTAGCCGCCGCCGCGGATGCGCTCGGGCGAGAGCCCGTTGCAGGCCCGGCGGCGCGGGTTGATATCCAGCGCCACGTTGCTCAGCTCAGCCACCCGGTCGGGCAGGCGCGAGGGGATGCCGTCATAGACCCGCCCGGAGGCGCCGAAGAGGAAGGCCAAGCAGCAGATCGCGACGCCCCCGGTCAGCACGCCGCGCTGCGTCAGGAAGCCCTTGCGGCGGAACGGCTGCTCGATGAAGTGGTAGGAGAGGACGGCCATCCCGATCGCCCCGGCGACGGCGGTGATCTCCAGCCAGAGCGCGGGCTCACCCTCGGAGAGGTAGCGCATGAAGACCAGCGGCGGCCAGTGCCAGAGGTAGAGCGAATAGGAGATCCTGCCCACGTAGACCACCGGGCGCAGTCCCAGAAGGCGGGCGGCCAGGGTCTCTTCGCCGCCCTCGCCCAGCTTGATCAGCAGCGCCGCCCCCAGAACCGGGAACAGCGCGCCGAGCCCCGGGAAGGGCGTGTCTTCGCTGTAGAGCAGCACCGGCAGCAGGATCAGCCCTAGGCCGAGAACCGACAGCCCCTGGCGCAGCGGGATGGCCAGGGCCGGTGCGCCGCCGCGCAGGGACAGGGCGATGAGGCTGCCGCTCAGCAGTTCCCAGGCGCGCAGCCAGGGCATGTAGAAGGCGCTTTGCATGTCCGTCGCCACCCCCTGCACCGCGCTGGCGAAGGACAGCAACCAGAGCAGGACGAAGACCGGCAGCGCGTGGCGAATCAGGCGCAGCCGGGCCATGAGCACCAGCAGCAGCGGGAACACGATGTAGAACTGCTCTTCGACGCCAAGCGACCAAGTATGCAGCAGCGGGCGGAATTCCGAACTGGTGTCGAAATAGCCGCTCTTCATGTCGAAGTAGAAGTTCGACAGGAACAGCGCCACCGCGGCCAGGCTTTCGCCGAATTCCTTGAAGTCCACCGGCAGGAACAGCAGCCAGCAGGCCACCGAGACGACCAGCGCCATGGCATAGAGCGCCGGGAAGATCCGCCGCACCCGCCGCTCGTAGAAGGCGAAGATCGAGAACCGCCCCTCCTCGACCTCTCGCAGCAGGATGCCGGTGATCAGATAGCCGGAGATGACGAAGAAAACATCCACCCCGACGAAGCCGCCGGAGAACAGCGCGATCTTGGCATGGGCAAGGAAGACCGAGACGACGGCCACGGCCCTCAGCCCGTCGATGTCGCGCCGGTAACCTCTCCTGGAGTGTGTCGATCCGGACATGCTCTTTCCCTTCCCGAAAGCGCGCCACCGGCCGGAGCGGATGGCGCGGGACCCGGCCCTCAGCTGCGTGCGTAGACGTCTTCGTAGCGGACGATATCGTCCTCGCCCACATAGGCGCCGGTCTGCACCTCGATCAGCACCATGGGTATCTTGCCGGGGTTCTCCATCCGGTGGACACAGCCGAGCGGCAGGTAGATCGACTGGTTCTCGGTGACCAGGCGGACCTCGTCGTCACAGGTGACCCGCGCGGTGCCCTCGACCACGATCCAGTGCTCGGAGCGGTGGAAGTGGCTCTGCAGGCTCAGCGAGCCGCCCGGATGCACCATGATCCGCTTCACCTGGAAGCGGTTGCCGACGACCAGGCTTTCGAACCAGCCCCAGGGGCGGTGATCCTTGGGGAAATGCGTCGCCTGGGCAGCGCCCTTCTTCTTCAGCGCCTCGACCGCCTTCTTGACGTCCTGGGCGCGCGACATGTCGGCGACCAGCACCGCGTCGTTCATCGCCACCGCCATGATGTTGTCGAGGCCAATGCCCACCACTTCCAGGTTCTCGCTCTCCGAGCGCAGCAGCGAGTTGGTGCAGTCGATCGCTGTCGCCTCGCCGCTGGTGGCAACGCCGTTCGCGTCCGGGCCAGTCTCGCGCCAGACCGCGTCCCAGCCGCCAAGGTCGGACCAGCCGGCGGTGAAGGGCACCACGGAAAGGTTCGCCGCCTTCTCCATCACCGCGTAGTCGATCGAGATATCCTCGGCCCCCGCCCAGGCCTCGGGCGCCAGGCGCAGGAAGCCGAGATCGGGTTTCGCCTCGGAGAGCGCGGCCTTCACCGGCGCCATCAGCTGCGGCGCGAAGGCCTCGAAGGCGGCAAGGATATCGCGGGCCCGGAACAGGAAGATCCCGGCGTTCCACAGGAAGTTGCCGGCGGCGAGCATCTCGGTCGCCTTGGCCTCGTCGGGCTTCTCGACGAAGCGGGACAGCTTCACCGGCTCGCCGGAGGTGGCGGCGGACAGTTCCAGGTAGCCATAGCCGGTTTCCGGATGGGTCGGCGTGATGCCGAAGGTCACCAGATCGCCGGCCTCGATGGCGGCAAGACCCTTCTCGACGGCGGCATGGAAGGCCGCGGCATCAGGCACCACGTGATCCGAGGGGGCGACCAGCATCACCGCCTCGGGGTCCTTCCCGGCCAGCGCCAGGGCGGCGGCGAGAATCGCCGGGGCGGTATTGCGCCCCTCGGGTTCGATCAGGATCGCGCCGGGGTCGATGCCGATGCCCTGCAGCTGTTCGGTGACGATGAAGCGGAAATCGGAATTGGTCAGCACCATCGGTGCGGTGAAGTTCAGCGCCTCGGTGGCCCCCGAAAGCCGCTTGGCCGAGGCCTGGAACAGCGTTTCCTCGCCAACCAGCGGCACGAACTGCTTGGGGTAACTCTTGCGGGAAAGGGGCCAGAGGCGGGTCCCGGAACCACCGCAGAGGAGAACCGGGGTAATGGAGGTGAATGCCATCCTGTGGAAACCCATTTTGGAAATACAACTGTCGCAACTGTTATCAGGCTTTAGGGGGCGCTCAACCCCCCTGCCTGCCGCTCCGGGCGACTTTGCCAAACTGTCATGGGTCGCGCCCGCCGCAGCGCAGCATTAACAGGCAGAACCGGGGCGCTTCAGCCCCCCTGCCCCGCCTTGCGGGACACGAACCCCAGGAAGGCGCGGTCGGCAGAGCGCAGCCGGGGCCGGCCCGAGGCGGCCCAGAAGTCGCGCCACTCCGCTTCCAGCGCATAGACGTCGCGGCCCGGCAGCATGTCGCGCGCCCGCTCCAGCGCCTCCGCCGAGAGCGGCGGCGCGGCGGGGCCGTCCTCGATCACCTGGGCGCGGCGGGTGAAGCGGATCAGGTCGCCCTCTTCCTCGGCCAGGTGGTAATCGGGCAGGTGGTCGCTTTCGATCATGTCGCGGATCATCTTGCGGAAGACCCGGCGGGGGCTGGCGCTGCCGGACTTCTTCAGCAGCACCTCGACCGAGACCCGCCATTCGGCCTGCTTGCCGCAATGCTTGCGGGCCAGTTCGTAGATGCGCCGCTCGAGCGGCTTCCTGAGGCGGAAGTAATCGCGGCTGAGCGTCAGCACCGATTTCGACAGCACGGCGCGGAACAGCCAGTCCGACAGCGTCACGGTCACGCTGACCATCCGCCCGCCCCGGGTCTTCTTCACGATCTCCCATTTCTCGATCAGCCCGAAGCCGGTGGTCACCTCTTCCTCGCCGGTCACGATATTGGTGGTGATCCTTGTGCCAGCCAGCCGCTCGAAGGCCTCCTTCAGGCGGCGGTAGGCATCGCCGGAGGTCTCGCGGTTGGTCGCCACCAGCAGGTCATGGGCCCGCAAGGTCAGCGTGCGTCCGACGGCGCGACCGGCGTTGATCGCCGCCATCAGCTGCGAAATGCAGAAGATCAGTATGTCCTTGTCGTGGATCGTCGCCAGACCCTTCACCGAGGGGATGACCTCGATCCGCGCGCCACGATGTTCATAGCTGAGGATGCGCCGGTCGGGCCGGGTCGAGAGGGTGAAGACCGGGTGCTCCATCGTCGCCATGTCATCCTTGGGGATGGCGTCGAGGATGTCGCAGATGAAGAAATCGATCTGCGGATGCCGCTCGGGCAGCAGGGCGCCCCCCTGGGTGCGGATCGCTGTCGTGGCCATGGCTGCCCGTCCCTCTGCCGGGAACGCCACGCGGCCCCGGTCGGTTTCGCCTCTGCACGGGAGGTCCCGTGCCTGCTCGTTCGAACCTGGTCGGTGCCCCCGGCGGCAGCCATTCGCGGGGACCCGACCTTTCGTGGTTTCATTGACGCTCACCCTAGGGATGTGCCCTCCCCGGGTCCAGCCCTTCCTTCGGGGGTTCGGAGTCGCTTCAACGGGGGTTCGGAATCACCCTATCGGGGGTTCAGAGTCGCCCGAGCTTTTCAGACCAACGCATCTTTGTTTTTTTTCAAATGCTTGGCGCGAACCTTCGGACTCCGTAACACTATAGATAACACATATCTAACAAGAGGCGGATTTTTGCAGCGCCTTCGGGATGCCGGTTTCCCGGGCGGAAAAGCCCCGTCTTTTCAAAGAAAAAGAGAATCGGATACCGGTTTTCCTGTCATGTGCGCATTTTCGTGGTATCTTGAGGAAAACGCGGCACATGAGGCGAGCATGACCAGCGACCAGCCCCCCTATTTCAACATCGACCCGGACCGGGCGCTGCGCGATCTCGGCGCACCCTTTTCCACCACCCGTTTCCGCGAGGTGGCCGAGGCCTGTGCCCGCGGGCGCAGCGATCTGGCCTCACGCGGCATGGATGAAGAGGGGCGCAAGTCGCTGCGGCTCTTCTCCACCTGGGAGATTACGCGCTACCTGATCCCCGTGGCCACCCCGCATTTCCGCCGCGTGCTGAAGGCCAATCCCGAGCTGCCGCAGGGCCGCTCGGAAAGCGATGGCGGGGCCAAGTGGTTCACCCTGGACGAGGTGCTGCGGCTGCGCGCCCATTTCGCCGCGGAAGGATCCAAGACGAAGGAATACCTGCCCTACCGGCCCAAGGGTCAGCCCGCCAAGATGGTCGCTGTGGCCAACTTCAAGGGCGGGGTCGGCAAGACCTCGACCGCGGCGCATCTGGCCATGTCGGCAGCACTCGATGGCTACAAGGTGCTGGTGGTCGACCTCGACAGCCAGGGCTCGATGACCTCGATCTTCGGCGGCCGTGTCGAGGATGAATGGCAGACCGTTTTCCCCCTGCTGGCGCGCCACTACGCCCGCCACCTGCGCGCCGACAACCAGCTGCGGCTGGATCGCGGCGAGGCCCCCCTGCCCCTCGACGACACCCTGTCGGAGGCGCTGGAGGTCAAGGCCGGCGATCTCGTCCAGAAGACCCATTGGCCCAATATCGACCTGATCGGCGCGCAGCTGAACCTCTACTGGTCCGAGTTCCAGATCCCGGTCTGGCGGATGCAGGCCCGGGGCTGGAAGCTGTGGGATGCGCTGACCGAAAGCCTGGAAGCGGACGGGGTGCTGGACGACTACGACGTGATTTTCCTCGATACCCCCCCTGCCCTCGGCTACCTGACGATCAACGGCCTGGCCGCCGCCGACATCCTGCTGGTGCCCCTCGGCGCCTCCTTCCTCGAGTTCGATTCCACGGGCCGTTTCTTCGACATGCTGCATTCCACCTTCGCCTCGATCGAGGAGGGAGAGAACATGGCCGCCCGCGCCCTTGGCCGCGAAGGGCTGGCCTTCGAATGGGATGCGGTGCGCGCGGTGATCACCCGCTACGACGGCGCCCAGCAGGGCGAACTGGCCTCGCTGATGCAGGCCTACCTTGGCCCGGTCCTGTCGCCTGAACGCCAGGACTTCACCGCCCTTATCGGTCAGGCCGGTGAACAGGTGAACGGCATCTACGAGGCCGATTACCGCGACTTCAACCGCGAGACCTATGTCCGCGGCCGCGCCACCTTCGACGAGACCTATGCCGGGTTCAAACGCCTGCTGCTGGCCACCTGGCGGCGAGATGAGCTGGCCGATCAGGAGGCGGCCGAGTGATCCGCCCGGCGCAGATGTTTCGCGCGCGAAACGCAGGTTGCAGGGGAGCTCTGCCCCCCGGTCGCCGGACGGCGACAAATGGAAAGGTTGAGGGGGCTCTGCCCCCGTCTCCGTTGGAGACTCCCCCGGAGTATTTTCAGCCATCGAATGGA
>JAAFAB010000016.1 GCA_018222585.1 Paracoccaceae bacterium
AACTTGCTGGATTCCAGCTGTGAATCCTCACCGGCTCAGGTTTTGCAACAACGCCCCACAAAGGGCACCAGCCCCTTTACCGACCTAAAAGTTTCAGAAGGTGGAAAAATTGTCACCTTGGGCTCTGCTCCAACCTTAAAGAACCCTACAGGAAGTACAAGCAAGGATATCTACGCCGATATTCAGAACAACATTGAAAGCTGGATCGAAGAGTCAATCCAAAATCGCGCCAAATACAAATAAAATTCACGCTCGCTTTAGGCCCTATAAAACCAGAAGCGCTCAAACACCAGGAATTGGAGCACAAGGCAAATGAAAAAGGAAGTAGAGCGCTTCGTCGAAAAGTTTGTCGATGAAATACGTGCCGAAAACGCGGCCGTGTTTCTTGGTGCCGGAGCATCCAAGGGTGCTGGGTATGTTGACTGGGCGGACCTTCTAGCACCGCTGGCTGAAGAGCTCGAACTCGACATCGAACAGGAGAGTGATCTTGTTGCCTTGGCGCAATTCTACGAAAACCATACCCGAGACAGAGCTTCAATTAACCAGGCTATATTAGATGCATTGGGTCGAAATGTTGAGCCAACCGAGAACCATCGAATACTGGCTTCGCTCGACATTCCGGTTTTCTGGACGACGAACTACGACCGTCTGATTGAGGACTCCCTGCGCGAAGCCGGTAAAATCGCAGATGTAAAATACACTGTTCCCCAGCTCGCAACCACGCGATCTAAGCGCCATGCCGTCGTGTATAAAATGCACGGTGATGTTGAGCACCCTTCCGAAGCTATTTTGACAAGAGATGACTATGAAAAATACCACAAAAGCCACGGAGCATATATTTCGGCACTATCCGGAGACCTAGTATCGAAGACATTTGTTTTCATAGGATTCAGCTTCTCTGACCCCAACTTGGATTACATTCTCTCGCGCGTTCGCGTTACGTTCGAGAAGAACCAAAGACGGCATTTTGCGTTCTTTAAGAAGAGGTCACAGAGAGCAGACGAGAGCGCCGAGAATTTTAGGTTGGCGCTAACAAGACAACGGCTAATGATTGAGGATCTGAAGCGTTTCAACATTCACGCTATCCTGGTGGATGAGTATGAAGAAATCACTGAGGCGCTTCGAGAGGTGGCACGACGCTTCCGCATGAGAACCATGTTCGTTTCTGCTAGTGCGTCTGATTTTTCGCCCTGGGGAGAAGACGCAGTTACAGGATTTATGCGAAAGCTCGGCTCACTTCTGGTCGAGAACTCACTTAGAATTAGCACGGGCCTCGGCCTCGGCGTCGGCAATGCGCTTTTCACCGGTGCCCTCGAGGAAGTGTACAGAAATCTAGATCGCCAGGTAGATGACCACTTGCTTGTTCGCCCATTTCCTCAGTTTGTCGAAGACAAGGATGAACGAGAAAGGTTGTGGAAGACATACCGGAACGATTTCATTCCTTCAGCTGGAATGGCAATCTTCCTGTTTGGAAACAAGATCGTTGAAGGAAAGGTCGTTGAAGCGAATGGGATGGTTTCCGAGTTCGAAATCGCTGCGCAACATGGCCTCGTCTTGCTACCGGTGGGTGCCACCGGTTCTACGGCTGGTGCTCTTGCGAAACGCATACTTGAGGATCCCACATCTTATCCGAGTGTTCCCTCGGAGCTATTGCCACTTATTGAGAAGCTGAATAATCCTGTGACTTCTTTGGACGAACTCCTGCAACCGATCGTGGATCTGGTTCGCGCCACCGAAAAGTTCGGAAAGTAACGATCCCACCCCTAAAGCTGCGGAGAAATACCATGCCAATTTCCATGACAGATATCAGGCTCCAAGCGCGAATGGGGGACAGGCGTGTTGCCAAGTCGCTGACTGAAGCCCAACAGAACAGAATCACTACAGCATTCCTCTGCCATTCCCACCAAGATCGCGACCTCGTGCAGGGCCTGATCAACCTACTGACAAGGGCGGGTTGGCACGTATATGTGGATTGGATGGACAATTCCATGCCCAGCAAACCCAATCGGACAACCGCAGACAAAATCAAAAAGCGCATCAGGGAACTCGACTACTTCTTGTTTCTCGCCACCTCGAATTCAGTTTCTTCGCGATGGTGCCCTTGGGAAATTGGCTATGCCGATCCACATAAGTACCCCGAGAAGCTACTGATAATCCCTACGCGAGAGGGTACGGTCACCCATGGGAGCGAATACTTGGATCTTTACCGAAGGATTGATGTACGTACGGATGGGAGCTTCGCCGCAGTTGATCCGGGGGCATTATACGGCACCGATCTACGTAATTTGAGGTAATCTGTCATAATTGTCATGATCTTAGCCGCTCTGACAACGTGCCAAGGCAACTAAGATCGACCTTGGAAGAGCACGCGTCGAGAACCAATAATTCGTGATGCAGATAGGGGTGGTACTTTTCCGAAACAAGGTTTCCAGCACCACCGAAGATGTCGCGCGCATTTCCAGCCGAAATCCGTCCAAGCACCGCCCGTAGATCTGGAGTTTCATCCCCGTTTTCCACCTGCAGAAACCCGTCATGCTGCTCGACTGAGAAGCCTTCACTTCTGAGTGCGAGCGCGAGAGTTGACGTCTTCACCGTTCCAACCCGTGTTGCGATGATTGATGTATGCTCGCCAATGCTGTGTATGTTACTGGCCCTAAACCCCAGCTGTTCATAGTGAGCACGAGCTTCCTCGAGCATCATCAAAGAGACTGTGTCCATGTAAGCTGGGCTGGAATCCCCCTCGAGCATGGCGAACATTCGGTCGATCACCTTGTCATGAATGTCCCCCGCATCGCCGCCGAAGACCGGAGGCACACCAGCCCTTGCGGGTTTGACGACGATAACCTTTTCACGATCATGGATTTCTTGAACAACCCAACGTCGCCCGGAGAATATTAATAGCATCCCAGGGGCAAGAACATTGTCGATCGGCAGGGTTCCAAGGTCCCGCCCCTCTGCAACCAAACGGAATTCTTCAGGTGTCTGGAACACCGCATAGAAGCTGTAGTGCTCAACCAGCTTTTCGCCCACGGGTCCCAAGAGTAAAAGTCCGCTGCCGGCCTGTTCGATCAAGCCGGTTTCTGGGTGGCCGATTGCACGCAACACATCTGCGAAGAACTCGGTTGTGACCTTCCGAAAGGGGCCTTCACGGCAGAGCACGTTGTAGACCACGCTTGCAGACGCACCGCCGCGCTGCGCTATGACTGACAGTATCTGATGAACGAGCGTCGAGAGATGAAGCGCTTGGGGTTTTGGAGGTTCGCACCAGCCTTCCAGCAGCAGGTCTATCATCGCGATGGACCTGATCAGGCCGAGGCGAAGACGATCCACGAAACTGCTCTCTAGCGTCAACTTGGTTTCGACAGCGTACTGCCTGAGAATGGCCGGCTGTCCTTCACGGCGGCCTGATCGGCCAAGCCGTTGTCGCAACGCCGCGACGCTGAATGGCGCACCGATTTGAGCCACACAGGTCACGTCACCGATGTCGATTCCCAGCTCGAGCGTCGACGTGCAAACGGCTGTCGTCGGTTTCGCAGGGTCCTTCAAGCGCCGCTCAACAAAGTCACGGTGTTCTCGGGAGAGGCTCGCGTGGTGGGGATAGAATTCCTGTGGCAGGTGCTCCCGTTCGCAAAGCTCCCGCAACCGATCTGCGTAAATCTCGACCCGTTGGCGCGCTCCGGCGAAGACCAGGTTGTCGCTACCTCGAAGGTGTTTGAAGAGATGGGCTGCAATTGCGTCCGATGCTGACGGGCTGTTTTCATCTTCATCGCCGGAAAGGTAACCGCGAAGCTGAAGCTTCAATTCAGCCTCGCCGCCATCTGCTTCGATCAGCTGGACAGCGTTTGCGGCGTCAGGGCGAAGATAGGCCTTGGCGAGGTCCATGTCGCCCAGAGTAGCTGACAGACCTACCCGACGTATTGGGCGCTTTATCGCGAGCTCGAGCCTCGTGAGCAGTGAACGAAGCTGGACACCGCGTTCACTATCCAGAACCGTGTGCAGTTCGTCGATCACGACCGCCCGCGTGGCCCCAAACAGGCGGGCAATTTCCAAACCGCGACGAATGAAAAGCGCCTCAAGGGACTCTGGGGTGATCAGCAGAATCCCTTTTGGAGATTTCAACGCGCGCGTCTTGATCGATTGCGAAACATCCCCGTGCCAAGGAACAACCGGAAGCTCTGCTTCCTGGCAGATACCCTCCAGCCGCATAGCCTGGTCCGTGATCAGAGCTTTCAGCGGACCGATGTAGAGCAGGTCGAAGCCTGTGCCGTCGAACGGCTCGTCAAGCACCTGCGAAATCAACGGAAAGAACGCCGCCTCGGTCTTTCCGCCCGCCGTGGAAGCCGCAACGATCAAATCAGCATTGGTCTCGTAGATCGTCCGGATGGAGCGCGCCTGGATGTCGCGAAGCTCGCGCCATCCTTGTTGGCGTATCCATTTCTGCACTGGCCTCGCCAGCTTGTCGAACGCACTGCTCATCGGAGTCAGAGCTTGAAGCTGATCAGGTCATCGTCACGAGATCCTTGGGCGCCAGTTGCCTCGTCTACCTCGGTCATGTCGTCGCCGAGATCTTCCGATACCTCGATCTTTTCGATCAGATCGCTCCACTCGACACCGGGGTTTTGCTCAAGCACGGAAAGCAGGTTCACGAATGCCGTCACCGTATTGCGCGGGGTGCGGAAGTAAGCTTCACCGATCCGGTCCGAGCAATGCGCCATAAAGGCTTCGAGCGCGTCGTCCGGCAGAGCACCGGCATCGTCCTGCATGATCCGCCGGACATTGGCCAGAAGAACGAAGAGATCTTCAGGGGTCAGGCTGGCCAGCCGGACAACGGGTCCTGAAAGGTCGACCAATCCGTCTCGCGCGAAGGTGTTCTCGGCCAAACGCGATTGAAGGGCTTCGTAGCTGTAGAGCCCTCGACGGGTGTTCATCAGAAACTCCGGGGTCCCGCCCATCAGAAATCCGAGGTTCTCGGCACTGCCCTGCAGCACATCATTCAGGATCCGTAGGATCTGTTCGTAGTTTGCATTGCGGGCCTGCGACGATGTGAGCTTGTAGAGGTTCACCATCTCGTCGAGGCCGACGAGTAGGCCTTTGTAACCGGCTTCACACACGAATGCCGACATCAGCTTCAGATGGTCGTAGACACTGGCATCGTCGATGATCGTTCGCACGCCAAGCGCCTTGCGCGCGTCGGTACGTGTCGCGAATTCACCGCGCAGCCATCTCAGGGCTGCGGATTTCAGCTCGTCGTCGCCTGTTTCATGGCCTTCCCAATATCGACGGATGACTTCGGCGAACTCAAACCCTCCGGTGAGTTCTTCGAAGTGGCCAAGGCGTTCACGAATGACGATCCCCGTGGGCAAATCCCGTTCTTCAGCATCTCGGTGAGCCTGGCTGACAAACCGTTCCACCACGTTGGCCAATGCCCCGCCATCGGGTTTTGTCCGCGTCGAGAGGTTTCGGGCCATCTCGGCATACAGCCCGCGAGCTTGTCCGCCGGTCGCGTGAATGCGCCGATCTGGCGCTAAATCCGCGAACATCACGACCAGGCCTTTCTCCAGAGCCACGAGGCGGATCAGGTTCATGAAGAACGTCTTGCCCGATCCGTATTCCCCGATGATGAACCGGATCGCCGATCCGCCATCGGATATCCGGTCCATGTCCTTGACGAGCTCTTCAATCTCTCGGACGCGGCCAACCTGAATATGGCGTAAACCGAGCTTGGGCACGACCCCGGCCCGAAGCGCCTGTACGATTGCATCGCGTTCACGTGGTTTCAACTTAGACATCCCTGCCCTCCGCACTCATCTTTTCTCTTACCGCCTCCGCAATCTCCGGAGACACTTCATATCCATCATACTCGTCGAGAAGCGCTTCATCGTAGGTCTCAAAAGCCCATTCATTCACTGCTTCCAAAGCCCCGGACGCCATTAAGCCATGCGAGGCGCAGATCGTCTCGAACTCGGTCTCAGACCAATGCTCCCGAGTAACCAGTTCGAGAACAAGGGCGCCGTGTTTCGGGTCAAGCCCTGCCAGCTGGCTTTGGCTGGCAGGCCCGGAGGCACCACTTTCTTCCTCTTCAACATCGAAAATCTGACCGAGGACGGACGACACGCGCTCGGTGTCCGAACGGATTGCCGCGATCCGCGAAGCGTCGAGCTTCGGTCCGCTGGCTTTTTCAAGCGCGGGTATAGCTTCGCCCGGGCGACCCGGTTGCGAGGCACGAACGGTGCGTGGACCATCCGCAACTTCGCCAGCATGCAGGTCCGAGTAGGCCAGCGCAGGATCAAGGCCCAAGGCCTTGTAGATCTTCTCGATGCTTGCGACTTCGTCGGAGTGAATAATGCCATCGGCATGTGCTGCACCGACCAGCGCTGCCCGCATAGCGGCTTGGCTGTCTTGGCCCACCTCCTTCAATTTGCGCCGCAGAAGCGTCATGTCCGGTGGCACGGCCAGGAACCATTCAAGGTTTGCACGCAGCCTGCGGCGTTCCTGATCGCTGAGGGCCGCGGCAGCAACTTGCTCTTCCAACGCCCTGCGTTCAGGCTCCGCGATGCGACCATCCGCATGAGCAACGAACGACCCAAGTGCCAATTCGATTAAGGCGCTTCGATAGCTGTCGGAAACGTCCTCCAGTCGCTCGATAGGCTCGCCCAGACGAAACAGCACAACAGGCTCTTCCGCCTTGGGCGACCGGAGCGCAAACCGAGGGTCAGGCGCCAAACCGAAACCGAGGCGGGCGAGCGCGTCGGCAGCTCCTGTCATCTGCCGTTTCCCGATCTTCTCGCTCCTTTCTCCCTCCAGACGTCCTATCACGTCCTCGAGCGGCACCAATCCACCCTGATCTACGATAGTGCTTGCCCAAGATCTTAAGCTGTCCATTTCTTCTGATGGGAAGGATTGCCACAGCACAGAAGGCAACAAAGCATACGCTTCTAAGCTCCCACGACCGTCAGGGTTGCGACCCAAGTATCGGCTAAGCTTATCGAGATCGCTCATAGCCTCATCGGCCAATTCTTGTGCGATCTCGACCGGCTTACGTAGGCCAGATATATCCGGCACCGGATTTCCTTCAACAGTTGGGTTTGCTGAGCCCTCAAACTCGCTGGAAGCAGCTCTATAGGATACCTTTAGCGTCTTCCGAGGTTTGGCAACCTTGAGCCCGTCAGGAAACCGCTGGTCAAACCGGATACGGAAAAGAGCGATGAACTCATCCCGGCATCGCGTCGCCGGAGTTCTTAGATATGTTTCAGGGTGACAAATGAACCAACTCAACAGCCATTCGGCAGTCAAATTTTCGCCCTTGTAAATCCGAGCTCCGATTGCGTACTTTAGTGAAAACGGAAGCTCCCAGCCCTGCTTATCGAAAATGGGCTCGATCTTGTCGAACTCGATTTCGACAAGAGTCGCGATGTCTAGGAACTCCCCCAGGTAGCGCCGGACGGAGTGACTATCGGGGTAGAGAGCCTTCAACCTTCGAACTTCTTGGACGATATCCTTGGCGTCATCCTGGGACTGATCGACGAAGAAACGGCGCTCCAATCCGTAAAAATACAGGAACATGTATCCTGCATCAAACCATGCATCTTTCCGACCGCCAGCAAGCCAATCGAGATAGGTCGCCCTGCAGTCCGGCGAGATTTCCGAGTAGTTCGGCCAATACGGCATCCCCCTTCCTGAAACGTCAGTTCCCCGCTTCGCCACTGACAAAGCGGGATCGATATAGCCTCGGCACTTTGAACGATAGCCGTTGGTGTTCAGCGTTGGAGGGGTTCCAACGTAAACCATCCCGCCGATGTTGCGGCCCGCTACACTCGTCGTTTCGTCAGATCGAATCCACCCGGTTTTTGGTGATCTCCAAGATAGGGTAGCTGGCGCTGGTTGCTTTCTTTCAGCCGCTGCAGCTAGGGCTGGTGCCGCGGACTTTCCGGCACGGACGATCGCAGCGTAGTCCTGCTTCGGATGAACGTAGGTCTCGGTGGCCGCCTTTGTCGCTTGCGAAGGCTGCGCTCGTTCGGCAGCGGGCAATGAGTCTGGCACGGAAGACCGTCCCGCACGGACGATTGCGGCATAGTCCTGCTTAGGTGGGGAGTAGGCTTGAACGGCAGCCGGTGCGTGAGACGTAATGGCTTCGCGAGTTCGTTCGCGCTCACGCTCGAAATGTTTGTCGTAGTCACTTGATCGAGTTACCGGATCAGATCCGGATGTTCGGGTTTCGGAACTTCCCTCGGCGTGCGCCTTTGCAGCGAGTTTCCGCGATCTCCGCTTTTCTTGCCACCAGACCAAAATGATAGGGGCACCGAATGCAAACAGCATCTGCCCGCCAACAGGCCAGCCCTGAAGCAGGGTGATCACAACGACCATGCACAAGAAGAAGTATAGGACGAGAAAGAATGTAACTCGTAGGAATTTGAGCATTAAAGACATTTTAAGAACCCTCTCCGAACCACACTATTTTGGATGCACACCATTGCAACGACTATCGCAATAACTGTATGCGCTTTTGATGCGTCGACGTTCTTCGGTACGCGTTGATCGACGATCTAGCGCAGGTTCACCCCTTCCAGATCATCGGGTTTCAGCCGATAGCGAATGACGTTGCCCTCATGGAGCCCTGCGATCTGCTCACGTACGTAGGCGACAACCTCAACTCGATCAGCATCGGGTACACCAGCAGCCAATGCCATCTCATCAACCGCATCGGTTCGGAACTCTTTAAATTCGAGAACGCAACGCCGTACCGCAGCGCGAACAAACTCCCGGTAAGCAAGAGCAGCCTTTTCCGGGCTCTCCACCTCAGCGCGGAGAATTCGGTACTTTTCTGCGGAAGCCAGGTACGCGTCCATGTAGACCTCGCGCAGCAGCGCGACGTTGTTCAATTCATAGACCCCGATCAGCCCGTCGATATAGTCGCTGTCGTCCATCGTCATGAACGACATTGGGGCAAGGTCCGACTTCAGAAGTGGGATGTTCGAGGCCACGCGCGACGTCCGCTTGTTGACGTCGGCAAAGGCCTGAAGGTACGGGATTTGCACCAAGAGGAAGAAGGACTGCTCGAACGGATCAGTGATCTGCGCAGCCTTGTGCAGCAGGATGTCGAACTCTTCTGCGATCGTGACCGCATCGTCGAGCGGTCGATAGCTCGAGTGCGTGATCCCGACCGGCATCGCTCGCAACCTGCCCGACATCGCAGGGTCCGCCAGAAGACCATCCGAGAGCAGCGCATGAATCGCGAACATATCTGGGCGACGGAGCCCGATCTCATCAAGATTATCGACGATATACTGGATGGCTTCCTTATGGTTGAGGATCATTAGGGCTTCTTTGCGATCCTTTCCCGCAGCTACTTCGCCGAACCTGATCAGTCGCTCAGTCTGCAGAATATCGTAGGTGTTCCCCTCCATCCTGGACGATGCCCAACTGAGATCGACCAAGAGCTGTTCAAGGATCCGACGTGCGTATGTTCCGGCTGGAATTGCGCCTCCCTGCGGGCGGCCGGCCTCCAACAGCCTTTCGCGGTCTGGTGCAGACAGGTACCAGGTTTTTTCCGGGACGTATGCGTCGAGAAACTCCGGTCGATAGAACACCGGCGCTCGCCTGTTATATGGCGTCGACAAATGCGACCGGACAACCGCGCCCCCGGCGATCCTGTATCCCGTCGCCCTGCCCTTGCCAGATACCTCGAGGCGACCTTCCTCCACCATCCGCTTCAAGAGGCGCCATACGGTGGTTTCGCTTACATCCCTTGCGGCGCCCTTCCGGATGGCGTCGCGTCCGGCACCCGGGTTCTCGCCGACAAAGTCTATAATGTCTTGATCCGACAAGGCCATGAAACGATATCCCTCAAGTGCGAAACGATTATAGTATTGATACACCTTCATTTTTCCACTGCGCAAGTTTTCGTTTCACTTACTTTGCAACGATTTAGGTGTCAGGAGGCAACAGCCATCTTCGTGAAGAAGCCGAAACGATTATCACACTGAAATCATGAATATTTTTTCACTCCTCGAGAATCGTTTCACTATATATGAAACGATAAAGAGAACGACCGAGTTTGCACTAGGCGACGGCAGCGGAGCCCGGAAAGACACGGAGCTGCGGGAAAAATATTCTTTTTCTCAGTGCCTTAGCGCTCAAAAAGATCAACGAGATTCGACCTATGGTGCTTCCGCTGCAACCCCCGCATCCTCCAACTGCTCCCGATCGGGAAGATCGCGCAGGCTCTCCAACCCGAAGGCGACAAGAAACTGCTCGGTCGTCACGAAGGTGTAAGGCGCGCCGCGGCGCGGGGCCCTTGGCCCGGTCCCGATCAAACCCTGCGCATGCAACCGCCCGATCAGATCCCGGCTAATCTCCTTGCCGAAGATGTCCTTCAGCCCGTCGCGGGTGATCGGCTGGTGGTAGGCGATGGCAGCCAGCACCGCGACGTCGAATTCGCTCAGGTCCAGCATCTGCGCGCCGACATCCGCCGCCGCGCGGATCGCGGGCGCATAGACGGCGCGCGTCCGGAACATCCAGCCGCTGGCGACCCGGGCAATCTCGACCGCTCGGCCCTCCATATCGGCTGACAGGTCCCCAACCAGCAGATCCACCGACACCCCCTGCCCCACGACCCGCGCCAGATCCTCGCGCGGCACCGGCGCGGCAGAGGCAAAGAGCACCGCCTCGATCCGGCGCATCCATTCGCGCCAACGCATCTCCGGCGGCAGGTCCGCCAGCTCGCGGTCAAGCTCGGGCTCGCGTCGATCCCGGGCCATCACAAGACCTTTCGGGGTCGCATGGCCAAACCGCAAAACCGGTTCCCGTCCGCATCCTCGTTCGGACCAATGGCTTTCTGATGCGAACTGCTGGCCATCGCTCAGACCCCGTAGAGCCGGAAGGTGTCGCGGCCCGTCAGCTCGCGCACCGCGCCGAGATCGACCAGACGATCGCAGAGCCGTCGGGCGGCGCGGTCGGGCAACGGCAGGGCCGACGGGGCCACAGCATCGCGGGTCAGGAACATCTCCACCGCCTCCCCTGCCCCCTTGGCCCGCAGCCTGGGCGCGACCGCCTTCAGATGCGCCCCCCGGCGGGTGAGGTCGGCAGCCTGCCGCAAGGCCTCGACCGCCGATGCAAGAAGCGCCCGATGGCAGGCCAACCGCAGGTCATCGCCCTGCTTGCGCAGATCGGCACGCTTCAGGTCCGCGGCCAGCAGCGGGACCAGATGAGGCCAGCCAACCGCCTGCGCGAGGGCGGCGTCGGCCAGCACCAGCGCCGGCGTCGTCGCGCGCGGGGCCTCGGACAGCACCGCCTCCAGCACCATCGCCGCGCGGGTCACCGGCGCTCCGCGTCCCGCATCGAGCCATGTGGCGATCTGGCCCGGCGCGGCGCCCGGCAGCGCCCGGGCCAGCGCCTTGACCGAGAGGGGCCGCTCCGCAGCCCGGCGCCATTCAAGGCAGGTTTCCCCGGCCGGTCCGGGCAGGTCGCCAGGGCGCAGAAGGTGGATCGCGTCGCGCAGCTCTGCCGTCCGCCCGGGACGCCCGGAAAACGCGACGCAGGCCGCCGCAGCACGCAACGCCAGCCTGTCCCGCAGCAGGGCGAGGGGCACCTCTTCGCGTGCCAGCACAAGGTGCAGCTGGCAAAGCGCCGCGCCCGAAAAGAACGCAACATCTTCAAGGGTTTCCGCGCGCGCGGAAGAGGCCCAGGAGGGTATCCCGGACGGGGTGTCAAGGGCGCTGAAGGGATCCGGCCGGGCGAATGTCATGGCCGCAGCCTACAGATAGGCGGCGCTTTTGGCTATACAATTGCGATCAAACCGCCCCAGCTTGCCGAACGATACAATGTCCAATAAGTTTGCATTATCGGACTTGACAATCCAGGCCAACGCCCAGCCAAAAAACCAACGGGTTTACGGGGAAACCATGACCTCAGGGACAGACAAATCGACGCCGTCAGCCGCCAATACCCCGGATGCCACGCCGGGCAGTGGCGGCGATCAGACGACCCCGGATACCCTCACCCTGCCCGCCCACGTGGCGGGATCCGGCGCCCTGGACCGGCTGGTCGACACCGCGCGCGACTATGCCCGGGCCGCCGCCTCCGACAACACCCTCAAGGCCTATGCCCGGGACTGGGCGCATTTCAGCCGCTGGTGCCGCATGAAGGGGACAGAGCCGCTGCCGCCCTCCCCCGAGATGATCGGGCTGTACCTGGCCGACCTGGCCAGGCCGACAGGCCGCGCCCCTGCCCTCTCCGTCTCGACCATCGAGCGCCGCCTGTCCGGCCTGAGCTGGAACTACGGGCAGCGCGGCTTTGCCCTCGATCGAAAGAACCGCCATGTCGCTACGGTGCTGGCCGGGATCAAGCGAAAGCATGCGCGACCGCCAGTCCAGAAGGAGGCGATCCTGGCGGAAGACATCCTCGCGATGGTGGCCACGCTGCACTTTGATCTGCGCGGGCTTCGGGATCGCGCCATCCTCTTGATCGGCTACACTGGCGGCCTGCGTCGCTCGGAAATCGTCAGCCTCGACGTCCATAAGGACGACACGCCGGATTCCGGCGGTTGGTTCGAGCTCTTCGAAAAGGGTGCGCTGCTGAAACTCAATGCCAAGACTGGCTGGTGCGAGGTCGAGATCGGCCGCGGCTCGAAGGATCAGACCTGCCCCGTTCATGCGTTGGAGCAGTGGCTGCACTTCGCGAGAATCGATTTCGGGCCCGTCTTCGTCGCCACCTCGCGGGATGGCAGCCGCGCGTCGGAAGCGCGGCTGAACGACAAGCATGTCGCGCGCCTGATCAAGCGGACGGTCCTCGATGCCGGCATCCGATCCGACCTGCCCGAGAAGGAGCGCCTGGCGCTGTTTTCCGGCCACTCGCTGCGCGCCGGCCTCGCCAGTTCGGCAGAAGTCGACGAACGCTATGTCCAGAAGCAGCTCGGACATACCTCGGCCGAGATAACCCGCCGCTATCAGCGCCGCCGAGATAGATTCCGGGTGAACTTGACCAAGGCCGCCGGTCTTTGACACCCCATCCCATCACGCTGCCTACCCGCTGAACCGGGCGGGCGGCTTGGGACTGCTGTCGGTGTAGCGAAAAAGCGCCCCCCAGGGCGCGGTGTCGGGAATGGTCGTAGCAGACATGATTCTTCATCCTGAATGCGTCATTTTGCATTTATCGTATTGATATTGTTATTTTTTATGTGATTGAGGGCGAGTTTCCCCGCCCTCGGATGGCGCGGATCACTTCGCAGCCACCATCAACGCATCATTGCGCGGCAGGTCCGAGGTGAGGAAAGCGGAAGAGTCGACATCTTCGGCCTGCTCGGTGTCGGAAACGGGCTCAGACGCCCCCCGCCCTTCCGCACCGTCGAGTGCTGCCAGATCGTGACGACGAAGAACCTCCGGCAACCAGCCGCTGCCTTTCAGCAAACGCTCGGCTTCACTCGTCATCTCGCCCTTCTTCAGGTGATCGAGGAGTTGCGGGTTCCCCTTTCGCCTCGCGCACGGCCTCGAGGATCCGGACCTTGGGCACGCGGTTCAGGTAGGTATCGGCCGTCGGCTCCCAACCCGCCTCTACCATGTCGAAATCGACCGCCTGTGCAACCAAATCAGACTGGGTCACCCGCTTGGTCAAACCGTTGGCTGAGATACCGGCACCATAGGGGTTCACCTTCTCATGGAGCGCGTTGATCCCGAAGCTGAGGCTATGCACGAGAAGGGGCAGCGCACTCGCCTAATCGAGGGACGTCAGGTAGCCCCAGAGAGCGGCATCATCGCCGAGCGGCAGGTCGACCTCCCACTCCGCGTGGCGCTCGTCAATGAGCTTGGCCACCACGCTATCCTTCAGATCGCTCACCTGCGCCGACATATAGACGTGACGCACCGAAGCCTCGAGGCAACTGCCGGCCGAATTGGATGTCCGGGAGCTGTCATTGACAAGCTTCAGGAGCAGCAGCGTCAGGGCGACGTTAGGAGAACGCCCGACAGCTTCCCGCAGCGCCAGGGTGCGGCGCGCCGTCAGTTCCATGATCAGCCGCTCGGGCAAGGGATTCAACGCACCATCGTCCTCGTCGTCAGGCACGTTCGCGCCAAGCGCCGGACCGGCAAAGGTGATTACCGTGCCATCACCGACGCCATCCACACTGCTCCCCGCCGAAAGCTCAGCGCCCTGCCCGCCTACGGCCTGTTCACCGCTGTGGACGTCGGCGTCTTCCCGAAGCTCATCCTCAGGCCGCACAAAACCCCGATAAACTGCAAGCTCGCCGTAGCGATCAAGCGTCACGAAAGCCCCTGCCCGCGCGATCTCCTTATCGTTGAAAGTCAGCGGCCGGTCCTCGAGCTTCTCCATCGCGACTTCCAACTGGACAAGACGCGCGTCGATCTCTTCAGGGAATTCATCCTGGCCCTCGTATTCCTCCTCGAGCGCCCGGTACTCAGCAAGCAGCTTGGCATGGGCCGCGCCTTCGTCATCTGTCATCGGCGCCGGGTCTCCGCTCAGCCTCCGAAAATCGTGGCTGTAGCCATAGGGCAGGTCGAGCGAGACCTCGATCCATTTCCAACCTTCGGTCGCCATCGCTTCGGCTTCAGCCTGAAGCTTCTCGCTGACCAGACGATCGAGCAGGGCCAGGTCTTCCAGCCAACCGCCGTCGTCGCCCTGGAAGAGGTCGTGCAACATGGTGCCGCCCGCAGCCTCGTACGCCTCGACGCCGACAAAGGCGGCACGACGGTCAGACGCGCGCACCGACGTTTCGGTCAGCATGCGCCGGATCTGATAGGTCTCCTTGTACCAGGATGACCGGATCGCCTCCCAGACCTAAACCTAGCGCTCATGATCCGGATTGACAGTGAAGGCCATCAGCTGCTCCAGCGTCATTTCATCCTCGGCATAAAGCTCGAGCAGGGCAGGGGCCACGGCGGCGAGTTTCAGGCGCTGTTTGACCACCTGCGGCGTGACGAAGAAAGCGGCCGCGATCTCTTCATCGCCTTGACCCTTCTCCCGCAAAGCAACGAAGGCGCGGAACTGATCGAGCGGGTGCAGGGCTGCGCGCTGCATGTTCTCAGCCAGCGAGTCGTCTTCGGAGAGGATCGCGGAAGTGGCGTCCCGTACGATGCAGGGAATGGGCGTCGTCTTGGCCAGACGCTTCTACTTTACTAGGAGTGACAGGGCCTGGAAGCGCCCACCACCAGCGGGGATTTCGAACTTACCGATCTCGGAACCATCCTCAGCCAGAACGGGCCGAACGCTCGGGCTCTGCAGCAACCCGCGGCGGGCAATGTCTTCGGCCAGTTCCTCGACCGAGTTGCCGGCCTTGATGCGCCGGACGTTTGACTGGCTCAGCACGAGCTTGTCGAAGGGAATGTCCCGGGACGGGGACAGGGTGACTTTCTGGGCAGATTTCGCCATCAGATCTTCTCCACGAGGGGCGCCGGAAGCCACTCTTCCGATCTCACTTTCCGTCTCCCCTCAAACCAACAAACCTTTCCCTCTCCTGTTCTGGCGTTCCCGCGACAGGACCTTAACAGCTGTTAAGTCGTCAGTCTCGAGGTGGCGGAACAGTACGCAGTCTCTCAACCTTAACAGCTGTTAAGCTGCAGATCGTCGTCCAATCAATGCCATGACCATCGGCCCACAGGAAAACTCACCGGCCGCAGCTTTGGCAGTCAGAGCTCTCAAGTATCCACCAGGCGATCTGATGTCCTCAAAGCGTTCCAGCATGGCAGAAACGACGATCGACGCTTGCTCCGGACCCATGAACCGCTGCGCTTCTTCCCATGCAGACGCACTGATCCCCATGGCTGGTCGCACATGGCATGCCGCATCGAAAAGCTGGTGCCAATGCCGGATTTCGCCTTGGTAGAAGGTCTTGAGCGAAGGACATGCCGCGATCACCAGGTGCAGCGGGATCTTTGGCAGGTGTCTTGTGTCCTGTTCATCGACGTCAGCCACGGGCTCATCCCTATCCACATCTGGCACGTCGCCCGCCACCCCGCTTTTTTCTAAAGGAGGTTCAAGATCTATAGATTCTTTATTTGCATTATGATGGTGACGCTCAGAGCGGGCATCATTGGTGTTCATTTCTTCTGTTTTAGAGCCATCAATGATGTTGCGTGCCTGGTCGAGGAGAGCTTCAAGATCGGCTCGATAGGCCACGAGGTCCTCAAATGAAAGCTTGCGGCGAAGCGCGCGCGCTGTGAGGATAGCCTTGTCACGAAGCTGGTCCCAGATGCCTAGGCCTGGCTGCATCTCGTCCCCGAACTCCGCGAGAGCCGCGAGATCACGCCGCATGAGGCTTACAACCTCTCTCAGACGCCTGACGCGTTCCTCAGCCTCACGTACGGCCTCTGCGGCCCGTGCTATCTGCTCGGATTGGCAGTAGAGCGGGGAAAGATCGAAACCAAAGGCGACGCGCTCTTCGCCGTGCTTGCGGACGTAACGCTTCCCATTGGGGCTATCACGCCGATGGAGCAAACCAGCCTCGACAAGACGCGCGAGGTGACGACGCATAGTGGAGCAGGGCATCCCATTCAGGCGCTCACAGATCGCCTTGTTCGAGGGGAAGACTACCATCTCGGCGTTCCCCCCAAGTGCATCGTCTGGAAAGAAGCTGAGGAGCCCCTGCAAAACAGTCAAATCACGTTCTGACACGCCAAAGACCGCTTGCGCCTTGGAGAGCTCGCGCAGGAGTTCCCACTTGTTGACGGGTCTGCCCGGAACAGATGCCTCCGGTCGCTCGATCACGCGCAGATGGGCGTGCGAGATAGGCCGCATAAACGGCGAAATCGGTGTGTACTCCATGAAAACGTTCACGAAGGCAAAATTTCTACGGCCCGCGAATCGCTTTGCGCTTGCGGGGTAGGGGCCAGAACGCTACATTCAGAAGTGCGAAAACTGAGATTTTGTAGCGGGCTGATCCCGGTGCGAAACCTTACAAAGGTCTCGTGAAGCTAGCTTCTCGGGGCCTTTTTCTTTTTGCCTGTATCGTGCCTCCTTCTTGTTGGTTGCTCTTCCTCAGTCTCCTGAACGCTTCCAGCGCTCATGAAGCTCGGTAATCAGCTTTGGGGCGTTGCCCTCCAACCAGCTGATAAAATCAGGTTCATCCGTAGTCAGATCGAGTTTAAGCTGCTTACCTTGGCGGCCGGTCTTGACCGTCGCAGCACCGACACCGGGGATCGCCAAAGCAGGCACGCCCTTTCTAGACGGGCTTGCTTTCTTCTCTGCGCTCTTCGCAGCTGCTAGAACTGCGAGAAACGCACGCTCAGAAACCTCATCGACCGAGCCGGAACTTTCGGACTTGGCTGCATGAGCTACGGTTTGCAGTTGGCCTCGATCACCGTCGTATGCACCCAAAGCCTTTTTGAGCTCTTCCCATCTCGGGCGACCAATCCCGGGAGCCGCACCAATTGCCTGGATGAGTTCCTCGCCGACCGTCCGAACGACACTCAAGAGTTGTGAAACCCCAGCTTCGTGGAGGTTAAGGACTTCGGCGACACCTCGATTGGTGCGCTCAGCCCCTTCCAAATGATCACCGTCCAGAAGTGCCGTCGCAACGAGCGCACGCTCAATAAAGCTCAGATCACGACGCTCTTGGTTCTCGAGAAGCTGATCTCGAAGCGCTTGATCACCCTCAACCTCTGTGACGATGGCTCGAACTTTGATACCGAGTTCGCGACATGCTTCCAAGCGTCTTCGGCCATAGATCAGGTTGTAGCGATCGCCTTCCAGTGGGCGGACCAAGACAGGCACACGCTGTCCGTTCTTGGAAATAGAGTTCTTCAGGCCCTCAACTTCAATCTGCAGCCTATCATCCAACCGCCCTTCGGTAACAATCTGCGCCGGATCGATCTCAAATACACCGCCACGCAGTCGGCGCCCTTCAAGAGCGTCAGGAGCGTTACGAAGGGTCTGCAGCGGCAGGCCAAGTTTAGGCTTTCTTGCCATTCCGCCCCCATGTGTTCTGGATGATTTCAGCGATCTCATCGTTCACTGCGTTCATAGATTCGATCGCACGATCAAACGTCTGACGCGTGAAGTCCCTCTTGTCAGCTTCGTAGAGCGTCTGCTTGGTCAAGCCGGCATCAGAAATTGCGGTCGATTCAACCATGTGATTGGTCAGGACCGACCTCCCAAACAGCCCGCGAGTGAAGGCGATGACTTCGGTTTGTGGCGCGTCGCCGACTTTGTATCGCGTTGGCAAAAAGCGCAGCCAATCGAACCGCAGGTTGGCGCCTGCATCGCGGATCACGCCCAACAGGTCGGCCGTCATCCGCAGGAACTGCGACATGGACATGAGGTCGAGCATCTGCGGGTGGACCGTAACCAGGACCCCTGAGGACGCGGATAGGGCAGACATGGTCAGGAAGCCAAGCTGCGGCGGACAGTCGATCACAACAACGTCGTAGTTCGCTTCAACACTATCGAGTGCGTCATGAACTCTCGCGAAGAACGCCTTCGCTCCTCCTCGCTGGATAGCAGCAGGCGTCTCGTGCTCGAACTCCATGAGTTCAAGGTTGCCCGGGATAAGATCAAGGCCGCGGATGTAGGTCTTACGGATCACTTCGGTGATCGGAACCGGATCGTCATAGCGAACGGCATCATAGAGGGTTCCGCCCTCCATAAGGTCGAGTTCTGGCTGGATTCCGTGAAGAGCCGAAAGAGATGCTTGGGGGTCGAGATCGATCGCAAGAACCCTGTACCCCTTGAGCGCCAAGCGCTGAGCGAGGTGAGCAGACGTCGTCGTTTTGCCGGACCCGCCCTTGAAGTTCACCACTGAAATAACTTGAAGCTCGTCACCGTCGCGACGCCCTGGCACGTAAGTTCCAGACTTTTTTGCGTTTCCTTCAAGCGTCTGCCGGATTTCCCAGATGTCGTCGAGCGTATAGCGACGATGACTTCCAGCCGTCGTCTCAACGTCAAGGATCTTTCCTTCTCGATGAAGCTTCCGAAGATAGGTATGGTCGACGCCAAGGAGCTCAGCAGCTTCGCCGCTGGTCAAAGTGCGCATCACCTTCTTTGCATCCGGAGGGAAGTGTGCGGCGCGCTGAGCATGCAGGTTCGACGCGAGAAGTTCCGCGTAGTGCCCGATGGCGATGTCTAGATCCTGCTCTACTTCGCTCATGTCTGCCCCGATCCGTGGGCGCGTTTTTTATGTGACCGCGCGTTATTTTTCGAGACTATTGCCCGACCAACCAGATTCGTGCAAGCACTTTCTAGATTTAGTGGCAATCGGTTATGCCAACACAAGTGTGATCCTCAGAGGAGCCCCAGCTTTTCACCTCGTTCAAGCAACATTTTGACCGAGGATGGCTGCCAGCTGGTTCGACCGCGAGGGGTGCGCTCACGCATGGATTCGAGTCGGTCGCAGATTGCCTGCAAGGTGATCTCGGGGTCAGCACCTTTGATTGCGGCGACAATCGCAGGCAGGCGATCGTCGGTTTCGCGGCGGCCAGCTCGGGCTAGGACCTCGGCGGGTAGAAACCCGTCGCGCACATATGCCTTCACGGCGCGGAGCAGGCGGCTTTGCGTCCAGCGCCGATCATGGGGCAGGGGGCCATTGATGATCCGCAGGACGTCTTCCCAAGCCATATCGGGGCGCAAACGGCGCACATGGGGCACCCAATCCTGCGCAGTTTCGTTCAAGCGCTCCATGTAGCCGTCATGTCGCGCCAGCCGCACCTTGCGCAGCGCTTCAGGGTCCTTGGCGCGAAGACCTGGGTTGCCGCCGACGCGGCCCTTTGAGCGTGCCGAGGCAAGTCCGGCTTTGGTACGCTCGCGGATCAGAGCGCGTTCGAACTCAGCCGCAGCGCCCAGAACCTGCAACGTGAACTTGCCCTGGGGCGAGGCAGTATCGATCGGGTCCTGGAGCGAGCGGAAGAACGCCCCCTTGCCTTCCAGTCTTTCGATCACCTCAAGTAGGTGCGACAAAGACCGCGCAAGCCGGTCGATCCGCACGACGACCAGCGTGTCGCCCTTGACAATCCGCTCCAGCACACGTGCAAGCACGGGCCGCGCGCGATTGCCGCCCGAGGCGTGCTCTTCAAAGATCTCGGCACATCCCGCAGTCTGCAGTGCCTCAGACTGGGGCAGGGGGGTCTGATCCTCTGTGGAAACGCGGGCATAGCCTATCAGGGACATGAAAACGGGCCGTTTGCAATTTTATGTATCACCAATAAACGACCGTTTGTAAACAGAGGCAAGGGCGCTCTTTGTGGTGCTGCAAATCAAAAACCCCTTGGTTTTCATATGCTGAGCGCGATCAGAGAGATATCGCAGACCACCGCGCGCGCGTGCTATATAGGGTGTGCAGGCGCACCCTGACGAAACACTTGGGTAATGTGCAAAAGTACCGTATTTTGCACATATGAAGCCTCAAGTATCTACGCAGTATAATAAATTTGAAGATCCTCTAGTGGATGCGGAGAGGATTGAAGAGACGTCCGAGGACGACCTGTGGTTCCTTCCCGGTCCAATGGAAGTGGAGCCGGATTATCTGCTGCCCGGGCCAAAGGCAAAGCCGCGTGAAACCGCAGTCCTCGACGATTGGCGACGCGCCGAGGCGGGCAGTGCCGCCCGTCTCGCCCGTGTGGCTGGCCGGATTGGCGCGCTGGATGATCGTTTGCGGCGTGGCCCGGAGGGCTGGCGGCACAGGCTCGCGCTGATGGAGGCGGCAGACCTCAGCTGGTTTGTGGGCGACCGAATTGGCCCGGATCGGCTGGCACTCTGGATATCCATGCGCTTGTCCGGGGTGCAGGACGACACCGCAGCGCTCGCGCGTGTCGGATGGGCGGTGCGGCGCCTTACAGGCGGTCCCGGCCCAGAGGTGGACCTATCCGCTTTCCTCGATCGCCGTGACCCTGAAAACATGGCGGATGAAGCCGAGCCCTTTGCAAATCGCGCAGGCGTTTGGCTTGACCTGATGGCGCAAGCCGCCGACCTGCACCCGATCACGCGCGCCTGCATGGGGTTTCACCTCTGGAGCCTTGCGGGCCTCGGGCAACAGGGCGACCGTATGGAAGCGGCGGTTACCGCCGCACGCATTGCCGCCAGCGAAGGCGCGAATTCGAATGGGGGGGCCATCTTTGCGCCTCTGGCTATGCGCGGGGCAGGGGGGCTGCGCGCCAGTGGCCCACCTGCCGAGCGCTTGCAGCGTTGGCTCGAGGGAATGGAAACAGCATGCCTGACCGCGATGCGGCACCTCGACGATATCCAGGCATGGTCAGCGCGGGCGGACAACATGATGGCACCGCTCTCTGGCAAGACACCACCTGCATTGCGCGCGGTGCTGACCGAATGGCCCGTCGTCTCCGCTCCAATGGCCGAGACCCTGACCGGTGCCAGCCGCGCCGCCGTCCAGCGCAACCTTGCTTGGATGGAAGCGCAAGGTCTAATCCGCGAGGTGACCGAACAGGTGCGTTTCCGCATGTGGCGGGCGATGCCATGAAACACCTCTAAAGAAGCACTCGTTTTGGTGCGTAACATTTGTTGATAGTTCAACGGAGGACCAGAATCGTGACAGACCAAAAATATGAGACAGTCGATTTCGACGTGCGGCTCAGAAATAGTAGTCAGATGGATTTGCGGTGTTTTCACCTATCTGTGGGATCCTCTAGTCGCTCTAGCCTCAAATTCTTTATTTCGAAATCACGAAAGAATAAGTCTCTTGGGCGCAAAAACTGGGGCACGAAAATTGCGATCTACCCGTGGACAGACGGGGTCAGTTTATAGAGCTGGGCGACCGCCCCATGAAGCCGAAACAGCCGATCACCGCTCAGATCTTGATCAATGCCGCCGTCGCGTACATGAAGGCGATGCCGCCCAGAAACCCGACCAGTACGGCTGGTGACATCAGCGCCGCCTGCCTGTCGGCGTTTTGACGTACAAGGTAGGCGCTGACCTCGACCATGACTTGCAGGATCGCACCCGCTCCGACGGCGAGTGCCAGTGCCGACCATTGCGGCGCATAGGCAAGGCTGCCCGCCCACATTCCGAGGATGGCCGGGCCACCGGCGAGCAGGGTCAGAGCGGCAAACGTCCAAAGCGTTGGCCGGGCACGAAGCATCGGGGCGGCGATGCCTATGCCCTCGGTGACATTGTGCAAGGCAAAGCCTAGGACGAGGAAAGTTCCAAGCCCCGCCGACCCGGCGGCGAATGCGCCGCCGATTGCCAGCCCTTCGCCGAAGTTGTGAAGCCCGATCCCGAGGGCAATGTAGAACGCAAGCGCGATGCCTTCCGGATTGCCGCGCCAGCGCCCGATAGCCATCAATAGAAGAAAGCTTGTAAGCGCCGCCAGCCAGACCATGGCAGAACCTTGGAATATCGCGGCCGCTTCTGCCGATAGCTCCAGTGCCTCGGATATGGTGTCGATCAGCAGGAAGGCCAGCAACCCGACCGTCAGCGCCAGCAGAAAGTTCATCCCCCTTTGCCCGACGCCCTTCATGGCCGGATAGAACATCAGGCCAAGCGCTACCGGCAAAAGGCCGACGATCGCCCCGATCACCGCCTGGAGCCGAAGTTGCCCCCAGGTGGGACTTGGCGTCGAAACTGCAACCGCGATCTCGTGCCCAAAGGTCGCGCCTGTGTTCGTCAGCAGATTGACATGATGGGCCTCGCCAAGGACCCACGGATAGGGAATGCGCAGCCAGACCGCATCGCCTCGGGCAATCGGCCCCGCCGGTTCCTGCGTGAAGGTCCAGTATGCATCATCCACGGCAACCTGCGCGACCACCATCGCTTCCGATCCGCCGGCGCGCACCCTGAGCGATATCCCCGACCCATCGAGGATCGTCCGTTCGACGGTCAGCGCCTCGACCGGGGGGGCGCCGTTGTTGAAGCCGCGCAAGGGATCGAGCGAGGCGATCCAGACAAAGGCGCCCAGCATGACGGCCAGCGGCACGAGGACGAGAAGCAGACGGGTCATTGGCGGGCGGCTGCGTTGGATATGATCGGTCATGCTCCGGCCTCCCGCACGTCGAAAAAGCCCATCCAGCCAAGTTCGGTGAACTCGGCCTGGTGCGCATGGAACATATACATCCCGTCCTCGTGATCGGCGAAGCTGAACTCGAGGATGCCGCGCTGCGCCTGACACTGCATGATCACATCGACCGTGCGCAGGGTCGGCGTGAGCTGGGTGCCGGTGTCGTAATAGTCGAAGAAATTCCCATGCAGGTGGAACGAGTTGATCGGATCGAACTCGGTCGCGTTCATGAGGTAGATGCGCACCGGGCGCGACTTGTCGATCCGGATCGGCGCGTTCATGTAAGCTTGGCCGACCGTGTTTACGGCATAGACCTCGTTCTCACCATCGAAATTGGTGTCAAAGCCGTTCATCACCATCGCCAGTTCCTGCCATTCGGCGTTTTCCGGGCTGCCCAGCACACGCGACGCCGCAACGGCCGCAAATTCGGGGTGGCGCGCCGGATCCGGATCGACCACGAAAAGGCCGTACATGCCCTTGTGCATGTGCCGTTTCAGTGGCAGGGCATGGCAATGGTAGAGGTGGCAGCCGAAGGGCTTGGCATCGAATTCGTAAACGAACTCCTCGCCCGGATCGATCAGCCCGGCGCCTTGAACGCCGTCCATCCGCGCCGAGTGAATGCCGTGAAAATGCATGGAATGCGGGTGTGACCCGAGGTTGCGAAAGACGATCCTCAGTCGTTCGCCCTCCTTCGCTCGCAGGGCGGGGCCTGGCACGCGGGCGTTGAACGTCCAGGCGGGAAAGAAAACGCCGGGAGCGATCTCGATCTCCACGTCGATGGCGCCCACCTCGAACGTTCGCAACGTGCGCCCATCCGGCAGGACTTCGGTGCGACCGGTCTCCCAGTCGGTCAGCATGGCCGTCGGGTCGAACCCGTTCCGGGCGTGGTCGACCTGGCCGACCATCGTCATGTTACCATGCGCCATGCCACTGTCATGGGCCGAATACGGATCGACCGCCCCGCCGGGCATAGCATGCCCCGCCATCGGGTCGGGCGTTGCCTGGGATTGCGCGCGGCTCGCGGCCACGGCCGCTCCGCCGGCAGCCACTAGACCGCCGACCAACAACGCGCGTCGCGACGCCGATACTGGCTCCGTGACCATCGCAGGTGGCGCTGTGGGCCGAGATGTCTCCACGGCGGACGACACATCGCGCCCTCGCTTGCTGGTATCGGCAGGCATGGACGTGGTCCCTTCAAATGACACGCAGGCCAAAGTCCCGGCGCAAAAAGTTAGCTTCGGCTAATAATCATCGCTTAGGCTTTACGAGTCAATCCCGATCGTGCGAGGGTGGCGGCATGACGAACGATGAGAACCATGAATCAACGCAGGCAGAGGCGCGCGCGGTTGAAACCCGCGCCGAGGCCTTCATCGGTGTGCGCGAAGCGCGGCGCAGCGAAGTGGCGGAAGACTATGTCGAATTGATCGCTGAGCTGATCCACGAGAACGGCGAGGCCCGGCCGGTCGATATTGCGGCACGCATGGGCGTGACCGCGCCAACAGTCGCCAAGACGCTTGGCCGTCTGGCGCGGGACGGCCTGATCACTCGCGCGAAATACCGCTCGGTCTTCCTGACTGAGGAAGGTCGGGCGCTTGCCAAGGAATGCAGACATCGCCACGAGATCGTCTTGCGGTTTCTCCTGAGCCTCGGGCTCGACCCCGAGACCGCGGAACGCGATGCCGAAGGCATCGAGCACCATGTCAGCGAACGGACGCTTGCCCTGTTCGCGGCGTTTTCCCAGCGGTCATAGGCAGGTGGTTGCCGCTGCGACAAGTCGGTTGGCCGAGGATTTGAACGAGCCAATTTTTGGATGTTCCAAGAAACGTGATTTTGTGCCGCTGGCATTCGGATCGCGTGGGTAGTAGATCAAGATCATGAGACAATGGGCGCGCCTTATCTGCATTCTCTCGCTGGTGGCTTTTGCCATCGGCGCGGTCGCGCAGTCTGCGGGCTCAATTGCCATGGCCTCGTCAATGGTCTCCACGGACAGCGGCATGATGGCGATGGACGATTGCGACGCCTGCGGCAGCTTGGAAGACGGTAAGATGGGTTCCGTCTGTGATTTTGTGTGCAATGCCGCGGGAATGGCCGCTCTTCTTTCGATCCCGGCTGGTACCAGCCCGATCGCTGCCACCGCAGCACATGAAATCCAGCTCGTGGACGTTCCGCACGGAATATCCGGCCCCCCGGCCAAGCAACCTCCTCGGGTCTACCTCTGATCTGACACACGGCGCCTGATTGCGCTTCGTGAGTTTCCCCGTGCCGGACGCCCTCAAATGGGCGTTTGCGCGGATCCATGAACGTCGCCACGCAATTGCTTTGGCGGCGTACAGTGAAATCAGAGAGTGTTCATCCATGTCCTACCAAATCAATTCCCTTTTCAGTCGCCGATCATTTCTTGCAACGTCCTTGGCGGGTATCGGCGCCACGGCTTTCGGAAAGCCCCTGCGCGCCGAACCGCAAATCCGCAGCTTTTCGCTGCGCCCCGCGCCGGGACAGGCGAGGCTGGTCCCAGAACCTTATCCCGCAACCCCCGTTTGGGGCTTCAACGGTCAGGTTCCCGGCCCGGAGCTACGGGTTCGGCAAGGCGATCGGCTGCGCATCGTCGTCACAAACGGTCTGGACGAGGAAACCACCGTCCATTGGCACGGACTTCGTCTGCCGAACGCGATGGACGGGGTTCCACACCTGACGCAGAAGCCGATCGCACCCGGAGAAACCTTCACCTACGAGTTCGACGCGATCGATGCCGGGACCTTTTGGTATCACCCCCACCAGCGCAGTTTCGAGCAGGTCGGACGTGGGCTGGCCGGACCACTCATCATCGACGAATCCAACCCGCCGCGGGTCGACCGCGATGTCACCTGGCTGCTTGACGACTGGCGGCTGACGCGGGACGCGGCGATTGCGGATGACTTCGGCGCAGCCATGGACATGAGCCATGCGGGCCGTCTGGGCAATACTGTCACGATAAATGGGCGTGTTCCCGATGTCTTCGCGGTGCGGCAAGGCGAACGTATCCGGTTGCGGCTGATCAATGCCGCGAACGCCCGCATCTTCGCGCTCGACTTCGGCGACCTTTCCGCGCGCATCATTGCACTCGACGGCCAGCCGGTCACCCCGCACGCTGCGCCTGACGGTGTCGTGGTTCTTGGCCCGGCGATGCGTGCGGACATCATGCTCGATTGCCCTGCCGACCCCGGAACCAGGCTGCAAATCGTCGACCGCGCCTATCGTGACAATGAATTCAACCTGCTGGATGTCGTCTTTGACGAAACGCCCCTGCGTGCCACGCCGCCGGAATGGGAAATTGCCCTTCCAGCCAATCCACTGATCGAACCTGATCTGAACGCAGCCCGTCGTCACGAAATCCTGTTCACCGGGGGCATGATGGGCGCCATGGTCGAGCGCCAGATGGGCCCGAGCCAGTCCGGCAGCATGATGGGCGGAATGATGGGTGGCGTTGTGGGTGGCGGCATGTGGTTCGTCAATGGCGTCGCGGCCGAAGGGCACATGCTCGATCCCTTCCTGACATTGGAGCGCGACGCGAGCCATATCCTCCAAATGACGAACGCCACTGCCTTCGACCATCCGATCCACCTGCACGGCCACTCCTTCCGCGTCATCAGCCGCGATGGCGTGCCGACCGAATTCCGTGAATGGCAGGACACCGTGCTGATCGCGCCGCGCGAGCAGGTCGAAATCGCCCTGGTCGCCGACAATCCCGGAGACTGGATGTTCCATTGCCACATCCTTGAGCACCAGGCGGCCGGGATGATGGGCGTGATCCGCGTCGCATGAGCAGAGGAGCATGCAGATTGAAGTCGATTGAGATTGGATGTCGGCCAAACCGGCGCAAGGTACTCACCGCGGCACTCAGTATCGGCGTCGCTTCGATGTTGCCGGGGTTCGCACTCGCGGCGAGCGATGGTGATCCAGCGGCACTTGCCTTTGATGGCGATACCATTCTGCTGGCGAGAGGAGGGCTGTTCGTCAGTGACGATGACGGCCGGACTTGGACCGCGGCAGAGACACCGGGGAACGTGCTGTCGCTGGCGACCCATCGCGACCGGCCCGGCCGTGTGGTTGCGGGGCTCGCCGTGGGCGGTGTCAGCACTTCCGAAGATGGGGGCGCTTCGTGGCGCGTCAGCGACGCTGGGCTGCCTGACGGAGAGATCAATGCCGTTGCCATCGCCTCGCGGAACTCGGACATGATCTATGCCTCGGTTCGCGGCGACGGATTGTGGAAGAGCGAGGACGCCGGCGCAACCTGGTCGCTCGCCATGGACCGCCCCTGGCTCGACGACGCAGAGCGCGAACCTCTTGCTCTGGCTTCGGTCGAGCTTGAAACCGGCATGGGCGGGATCTGGATCTATGCGGGCACCGAGGTTGGCCTTGCGCGGGTGCCCGATTGCTTTTGTCGCTGGCAGGACGTGCAGCCAGGCAACGCGATGGACGCATTGGTTGCGGGTGAAGCCCCACCGTCCGAAGCGCCATTGCCAGGCGGTCAACCGATCCTGTCGCTGGCCAGTGCCCCCTCGGCGCCGGAAGTGATGTATGCCGCTCTGCGTTCGGGCCTCTGGGCATCGCAGGACGGCGGAGTCATCTGGCAAAAGCGGGCCAGCAAAGCTGCGACCGCTGTTGCGGTTCATCCAAGAGACGAGACCTACATCGCTGCCCTGTTGGGCGGCATCTTGAAATTCAGCCGTGACGGCGGCGCAACCTGGATCGAAACAGGAGAACTATGATGGAGAAAATGATGCAGAGAAGAAACGCGCTTGGTCTGATTGGCAGCGGCATTGTCGGAATGGTGGGCCTGACCACATCGGCTTGGGCGCAAGCGACAGGCGATGTGGCGCCCGGTCTGACGGGCAGCGAAAGGCAGATCACCATCTGGCGCGATCCGGGCTGCGGCTGCTGTGATGCCTATGGGGATTATCTCGAAGAACACGGCTTTACCGTAACGCGTGTGGATGACCGCGACTTCGACAAACGCTCGGTCGAAGTCGGTGTGCCCGCCCAGGGCATCGGCTGCCACTTGGCCGAAATCGACGGCTACTATGTCAGCGGTCTCGTCCCCGTCGACATCATCGAGCGGCTGCTGGAAACCCGTCCGGCGATAACGGGTATCACCTTGCCGGGAATGCCCGCGAACGCGCCGGGCATGGCTGCGGTCAAGTCAGGCACGCTAAGGACCTACGCCTTTGGCCCAGACGGAATTTCAATTTATGCCGATGAATAAAGGGCCGAAAGATCGATCGGCGAAGTGTACGGTCAGGCGGTCAGCGCACCTCGCTGCCCTAGTGTCCGCGCTCGCGACCACCGGCGTTGTGGTGCTGGCCCAATCGGAACCGGTTGACCCGCGTGTCGAGGGACTGACGTTTTTGGGAGAGCCCGTGCTTGCATCCCAGGTCATGGCAGGGCAACAGCTTTATGCGGACAACTGCGCCAGTTGCCATGGTGCCAGCCTCGAGGGTCAGCCCGATTGGCGTCGTCGTCTTGACACAGGAAGAATGCCGGCCCCGCCGCATGATGACTCAGGCCACACTTGGCACCATTCAGACCGCATGCTTTTTCAGATCACTAAAGGCGGGGTCGGGGCCGTCGTGCCGGGATACGAGAGCGACATGCCGGCCTTCGGAGAGGATCTGACAGACGCAGAGATCGAGGCGATCCTCGTCTACATCAAGAGCACCTGGCCTGAGCGACAACGTGAGTTCCAAGCCGAAGTTTCGGCCAATGACACGGGCGGGTGAAGATCGACAGGGTGTCAGGATAGTATCTTTCGACCAAAACCGATCCACCGGGGGACCAATTCGGCAAATCTGTCCTACTCCGCCCCCTGACTCCCGCTTTACCACGCTAATTCGGACCTGACCTGGTTGGCCGTTAACCCGCCCGCAAGGCAAGCATGTGCTACCAGGGTCGCGTGGTAAACGCTGTCGCCGCCCCACATTGCCGACGGGATCAGCCATTGCGAGTTGATACGCATCCAAAGAGAAGGAGTGCGTTTCGCAATGTTCGCAAAGAGTTCGTTTCTCACGGCGCTTGGTGTTGAAGTCTTCGCTTCCGGCCAGAGGCGTTGGCCGGATCACGTTAAGGCGCAGGCGGTGGCCGAGACGCTGGAGCCCGGGGCGACGGTGTCGGGTGTCGCGGCGCGCTACGAGATCATGCCGAGCCAGCTGACGGCGTGGCGGCGGCTGGCCAAGGAGGGCAAGCTCGTCTTGCCCGCGGTGGAAGTCAACGAAGCTGTCTTCGCACCTCTGGTGGTCTGCGACGAGATCACGGCGGCCTCTGAGGCTGAACCGCCAAGCGCCGGGACGCCGATCAGGATTGTGCGGGGTACGGTCATCATCGAACTCGCGAAGGATGCGCCCGCCGCCCGGATCGCCGAGATCGTCCACGCCTTGGAGGCGCATCCATGTTGATGCCCTCGCAGGGTGTGCGGATCCTGGTGGCGACGAAGCCGGTCGACTTCCGCAAAGGCCATGATGGCCTCGCGGCGCTGGTGCAGTCGATGCTGGCCGAGGACCCGTTCACTGGCACGGTCTTCGTGTTCCGCTCGAAGCGCGCCGACCGGTTGAAGATCCTGTTCTGGGACGGCAGTGGTTTGGTCATGGCCTACAAGCGGCTTGAGGAAAGCACATTCACCTGGCCTTCGATCCGTGACGGGGCCATGACCCTGAACCGCGCACAGTTCGAGGCCATGTTCGCCGGCCTGGACTGGTGCCGGGTGCGGTCACTGGAGGTCCGCCGTCCGGCTGTGGCAGAGTGACTCACCGCGCTGAATAGCCGGACATCGGCACCCCGGGCGCAGTATCATCCGCCCATGTCCAGCGCCCCGCCCATCGACCTGTCCGCGATCCCCGAGAGCCAGCGCGCCGCGGTGCTGGCGCTGTTGCAGGAGAACGGCGCGCTGAAGGACGCCAACCGGCGGCTGGAGCATCTCGTCGCTGAACTGAACCATGTCGTGCATGGCAAACGCTCCGAGAAGCTGAGCGAGGACGACCGGCAACTGGCCTTCGAAGACCTGGAAACAGCCGTCGCCGAGGTCGAGACCCGCAAGGAGCAGGCCGCGCCGTCTACCACGACGCCGCGCCGGACGCGTCAGCGCAACCTTGGCCATTTGCCCGCGGGCTTGCCGCGTATCGAACGGGTCCTCGAGCCGACCAGCCTCGATTGCCCCTGCGGTTGCGGCCGGATGCACCGGATCGGCGAGGACCGCACCGAGCGCCTGGACATCGTGCCTGCGCAGCTCCGCGTGGTGGTCGACATCCGGCCGAAGTATGCCTGCCGCATCTGTTCGGATGGCGTCACTCAGGCACCTGCCGCGCCCTGGCTGATTGAAGGCGGTCTTCCAACTGAGGGTGCCATTGCACATGTGTTGGTCTCGAAGTTCGCGGACCACCTGCCATTTTATAGGCAGAGCCAGATCCTGGCGCGCTCCGGCATCCAGGTCGACCGCAGCACACTGGCGGACTGGGCCGGCACTGCAGCCTTCCATCTTGGCCCCGTGGTCGATCGGCTAACCGAGCATCTCAAATCCTCGGGCAAACTGTTCATGGACGAGACCACGGCCCCGGTGCTGGATCCAGGCCGAGGGCGAACCAAGACGGGATACTTCTGGGCGCTTGCCCGAGATGACCGCGGATGGGGCGGAGAAGACCCGCCCGGTGTCGTGTTCACCTACCATCCCAGCCGCGCCGGGGCGCATGCAGAGCAGATCCTCCAGGGCTTCGACGGCACCCTCCAGCTCGACGGCTACACCGGTTACGACCGCCTCACACGCACGTCCCGCAAGGGCGGCGCGCCGATCACGGTTGCCCACTGCTGGGCACACGCTCGCCGCAAGCTGAAGGAAGTCTTCGACCGGGATGGATCCGAGATCGCTGCCGAGGGGCTGCGCCGCATTGCCGAGCTCTACCGCATCGAGGCCGAGATCCGCGGCATGGGCCCGGGCCAACGCCTGTCGGCCCGCCAGACCCGCAGCGTGCCCCTCGTGGCCGAGTTCGGTGATTGGCTGCAGGCACAGCGCCTGCGTATCTCGGCCAAGTCGCGCCTGGGCGAAAAGCTGACCTACATCCATCGCCAGTGGCGCGGCCTGCAGACCTTCCTTCACGACGGCCGCGTCGAGATCGACTCCAATGCCGTCGAGAACCTGATCCGCCCGATTGCGCTCACGCGGAAGAATGCTCTCTTCGCCGGCCACGACGAGGGTGGCCGCACCTGGGCCCGCATCGCCTCCCTGATCGCCACCGCGAAGATCAACGGCGTCGAGCCCTTCGCCTACATCAAGGCGACCCTCGAAGCCATCGCCGCCGGTCACCCCGCCAGCAGGATCGACGAGCTCCTGCCATGGAACTTCAACCCGTCAAGCTGAACAGGCGTGCCGCGGTGACAGCGCTTACGTCGCGTGCATGCGTTCACGAAAATTTACCCTTGAACCTCTAGCCACTAGAAGTCCTATCTAGTCGACGAGAATGTATATCGTTCTTGCCATTGATCGCCGGTGGGAACCGAAAGGGTACGACATGCTGACAAGACGACACTTCATTCAAACGACAACAGCGCTCTTTTCGGCGACTGTGGCCAACCCTGTGTTTGCCGATAGCTGGCCCACCGAGGCGCAGAAGGCTGAATGGGACGCGCAAGTCAGCCCGCCCGGCTTCGATCCGGCCACGTCAAACCCTTGGGGACTACACCCACGTTTCTTGCCTCAGCGTGTGGACGCGAAGGACGGCCTCGTGCCGGGAGACATCCATGTCGATGCGGTCGCGCGGTATCTCTACCACATTGAGGAGGGTGGAACCGCGATGCGCTACGGCGTGGCGATCGCGCGGGGCAACCTCTACGAGCCAGGTGTTTATAACATCAAGCGCAAGGTCAGGTGGCCGCACTGGACGCCGACACAGAATATGATCGAGCGGGATCCCGAAAACGCAAGATGGGCCGACGGGATGGAACCCGGGCCTCAAAACGCCTTGGGATCGCGGGCGCTCTATCTCTATGTCGGTGATCGCGACACCTATCTTCGGATACACGGCACACCCTATCCGAGAAGCATCGGCGGTCGTGCGAGTTCGGGTTGCGTGCGGATGGTTATGGCACACATCAACGAGCTTTATCCGAACGTCGAGATCGGATCGACAGCACATCTTTATTCGGCTGAGGACAGCGTTACCGCGAGAAGTTGAATGAGGTAATTAGCTCTCAGCGCATTGATGTGACGTGCGGGTCGTCGTCACACTTCCCGCGCGACGCAGATAGGGTTGCCGTTCGCCGTGCGCAGCGGCAGCAAGGTCGTTTCAACGGGGCCGCTGTGTTCGTACCAGTAGCACCCGTCCTCGGGCACCAAGCGCGCGGTTGCAACATCCTGATCCGGGGCAGCCATTGCAATCACGGCTTCGGGAACGTTGCCCCGCTGGTCTGCCGCGTCGCCTGGCCCAGTCGGCTGGACTGCGCATCCGGCCGTAAGCGACAGCACCACTGCAACCATCATTTTTTGCTTCAGCATCAAAACCCGCATCAAGCTTCCTTTCGTGACTGTTTTTCTTTGCAGCGGCTGTTCATGCCTCAAGGCGTGATGGAGCCGGTCGCCGCATCCTCTAGCAATAAAACAAACTGAAATACCACCGTATTTTGCTCTTGAAGCTCTAGCTACTGTAGGGGCTATGTCATGGTAAAGCACCCGAATCCAGAGGTCCATTCATGCCGTCCGACACCCATCGTCACGACCACGATCACGCCGAAGATGCCCAGACAAGCGGCGGCAGCTGCTGCGGGAGCGCCGGAACGTGCGGCGACATCGTTCCGACGACGCCCGCGCCAGCGGGCGGGCGCAGTTTTCAGGTGTCCGGCCTCGATTGCGCCGAGGAGGTAGCAATCCTGAACAAGGTGGTCGGCCCGAAGATCGGCGGGGCCGAGCATCTCGCGTTCGACGTGATCAATGGACGGATGACTATTCTCGACAGCGCCAAGAGTGTATCGGACGGCGAAATTGCAGAGCTGGTCGCAAGCACCGGCATGACCGCCAAGCCCTGGGATGCCGAAAACGCGTCGGTCGACCAGGCGGCCCATCTTGCACGCCAGCGGCTGTTTACGGCGCTCAGTGGCGGCTTCTGGGCCGCGGGATTTCTGTGGCACATCATCGAGACCGGCATGGGGGGGGCACTCGGCCTCTTCGCAGGGCACGGCGAAGCGCCGATGCCACTGGTCGAGGCAGGGCTATTCGCGGTTGCGATCCTGTTCGGTGTTTGGCTCGTGGCGCCCAAGGCATGGTCGTCCGCACGGCGGCTGTCGCCCGACATGAACCTGCTCATGGTAGTCGCAGTCGCGGGTGCAATTGGCCTCGGCGAATTTTTCGAGGCGGCGACGGTTGCGTTCTTCTTCTCGCTCTCGCTTTTCCTCGAAAGCTGGAGCGTCGGGCGTGCGAGGAATGCGGTTTCAGCTCTGCTGGACCTGGCGCCGCCGACGGCAAGAATTCTTTATGATGACGGTTCGGAAGCGGACGTACCGGCTTCCGCGGTTGCTATCAACGCACGTTTCGTCGTGCGCGGCGGAGACCGCATCCCATTGGATGGTGAGGTTGTCGATGGGGCAGGGGCCGTCGATCAGGCGCCAATCACCGGAGAGAGTGCGCTGGTCCCAAAGGAACGGGGCGACGATGTCTATGCCGGTACGATCAACGGCGAAGGCACACTGACGGTGCGCGCCACGAAGGCCGCCTCGGACACCGTGTTGGCCAAGATTATCCGCATGGTCGGCGACGCCCATGCCCGCCGCGCGCCGGTGGAGCAGTGGGTGGCGAAATTTGCCCGCATCTACACGCCTATCGTCATGGCTCTCGCCATCGCAATTGCCCTGTTGCCGCCGCTCATTTTCGGTGGGGCCTGGGATTATTGGTTCTACAATGCACTCGTGCTGCTGGTGATCGCCTGCCCGTGTGCTCTGGTCATCTCGACACCGGTCTCCATCGTCGCTGCACTCACCGCCTCTGCGCGGGCGGGGGTGCTGATCAAGGGCGGTGCATATGTTGAGGCACCGGGCAAGACCACTGCATTGGCCATGGACAAGACCGGCACGATCACCATGGGCGAGCCCGAGGTGGCGGCGGTGCATCCGCTGGGTAGAGCATCGGCGCAGGATCTGATGACCCTCGCCGCGGGGCTCGAGGCACGTTCCTCGCATCCCTTGGCGCGCGCCATTCTCGCGCGGGCAGAAGCCGACGGCATCAAGGTGTCCGCCGCGGAAGATACCCGAACCGTTCCTGGTAGGGGACTTGAAGGACGCACTGACGGCCGGTCGATCTGGCTAGGGTCGGACCGGTTTGCCGAGGAGAAGGGTTTCGGCGACGCCATTCCGAAGGATTTGCGCGACCGCATCGAAGGGGCTGGCAGCACCCTTGTTGCCGTGGGCGACGACACCGGCGTGACCGGCATCCTGGAATTGCGCGACCGTATCCGCCCCGACGCCAAGGGCATCGTGGCACAGCTCCACGCGCAAGGCGTGAAGACCATCGTCATGTTGACGGGCGACAACGAGCGGACAGCGCGCGCCGTTGCAGCCGAGGTCGGCATCGACGAGGTCCGTGCCGAGCTTTTGCCCGAAGACAAGGTGACAGCCATCGAAGAACTGGTCGAAACGCATGACATGGTGGCCATGATCGGCGACGGGGTGAACGACGCCCCCGCCATGGCGCGCGCGCATTACGCCATCGCGATGGGCGCTGTTGGTTCGGACGCGGCAATCGAGACGGCGGATATTGCCCTGATGACCGACGACCTCGGCAAGGTGCCTTGGCTGATCGGTCATTCGCGCCGGACAATGTCGATTATCCATCAGAACATCGGTATTTCCTTGGCGACCAAGGGCGTTTTCGTTGTCGCTACCGCGTTCGGACTGGCATCGATGTGGGGCGCTATTGCAGCCGACGTAGGAGTGTCATTGCTGGTGGTGGCCAACGCCCTGCGCCTGCTTAACAGCCAAGAGGCCAAGGCGCCGCCGTCCGGCGGTGAACAGGTTGGCGAAGGCTTGGCCAAAGGGGCGCTGGCACATGGTCATTGAACTGGGAGAACCCGGAAAGGAGCCGAGACGAGACATGAGCGTGAAGGGCAGGATGATGTGTTCGGTTTGCGAGGTGCCCTTGAGCATGACCGACCGCCAGGGGATCGAGATCGACTTCTGTCCCGATTGCCGGGGTGTCTGGCTCGACCGGGGCGAACTGGACAAGATCATCGAGCGTTCGGCACCCGATGTGGCGCCTCAGCGGGTGCCTGAGCCGCGCGGCTACGACGATGATCGCGGCTACCGGCGCCGAAAGCACGGCGGCGGCGACGGCAAGCACGGCTATCGGCGCAAATCCCGGCTTCACGAGTTGTTCGATTAAGGCTTGCCGTGGCCTCCCTGCCGGTCGCCCTCAAGGCGCTGCGGTAGGCCCGCAAGGCATTCAGCGGTGAGCAGGTTGGTCCAGAGATCGCAAAGGCCGCGCTTGCCCACGGACATTGATCACGCAGCATTTGCAAGGTAACGTAATGTCCATATCAGACCTCACGAAAGAGGCATCGAGCAGTGAAAACCATCCGATTTCCCCGCCGCGCCGTCCTGTTGGGCGGGTTGGCAGCGTTTTTGTCTGGCTGTGCCAGCAAGTTCCGCAGCTATGGCGGACCCGAGGTGACCCGTGTTCGGCTTTACAAGGGGCAGCGTTTGCTTGTTCTGGACGGAGCCGATCGCGTATTGCAAACCTATCCGGTCGGGCTGGGTTTCGCTCCTGAGGGTCACAAGCAATTCGAGGGAGACGGCCGGACCCCTGAGGGCGCTTACGTAGTCGATAAGCGCAACCCCGACAGTACGTATCATCTTTCGGTTGGCATCTCCTATCCGAATGAGGCCGACATAGCCTTCGCTGAAGCGCAGGGCCTTTCCCCCGGCGGCGACATCTTCATCCATGGTGGTCCACGCCCAGGGATCGACCCAACGGATGTCCGCGACTGGACAGCTGGCTGCATCGCGGTCACAGATCGGCAGATCGAGGACATCTATGCAATGGTGAAAGACGGAACACCGATCGACATCTACGCCTGATGGGAGGAGATGATCTTCCGTCAGATCAGGAAAATCGTCGGCACAGGGCCACGTTGATCACTTCGATGGCGATCACGGCTAAAGTGACGCTCGCCGCCGGGGGCCAGCGCAAGCACCCGGTACGCGTAAGGACACTACAATATGTGTCCAGCCGTGGCAGTGGCGAAACAGGCGGGCCCTAGCGGAGAAGAATGCGTCTGGTCTCATGTCGAATTCAATCTATCCGAGGGCATAGACGATGGTCACGACGGTAATCATGACAACCATGAACATGGAGAATGCGCCAAGGGCGAGCGTACGGCCCATGTCCCGGTTCGGCTTCTCTACTTTCAGACGCAGTTCCTCCGCGGTTTCCGGAAACTCGAGCGCCGCCGCATTCGATTGGCGCATCAGGTCGTAGCGGGACGTCCAGCGCCGTTCCTCCGCCGCGTTCCAGCCGTTCAGCACCAGAATGATTGCCGCGATGAGAACCATCGACGACGGGACCCAGATTACGTAGCCACCGATTGTCTCGTCAGCCAGGGCGCGAAGTCGACCACCGCTCGCTGCGATGATTTCTGATCCATAGAGGGGCACCTCCTTGAGCGTTGTCAGGGAGCCCAGAAAGATGTTGGAAACGATCACCACGAACCCTGACATCAGCCGAGCGCCGCGCCGCGCTCCTTCAGGCGGATCACGCAGATCGAACAGCATAGCAAAGTACCAAAGCCCAGCAAGCACCATAGACAGATGTGCCAGCGCTTCCATCGCCGCAATACGTTGTGTAAGGGCGTAGATCATCGGGATCTGCCAGACGAAAAGCGCACCAATCAACAAGGAGGTGGCAGATGCAGGAAGCGCCAAGAATCGCGGGATGCGCGCACGCCCAATCGCGGCAAGGCGTCGGCGCCATTCCCTTTTCAATCCGGCTTGAAGGCCAAGCCAGGGCTGAGAAACCGCGATAAGAAGCGGTCCTACCAGTCGCAGAAGAAGATGCTCGACCTGATGTACCGAAAACAGACTGTGCCCCAATGGCGCGAGCGGCCCATTCGTCGCGACGAGGACGGCCGCGAGGCCGACAAAGAAGGCGGTTCGACGCCAACCAGAAACCCTTCCGAGACAGCGAGCGTGTATTTTGAGCCCACGCAAAAACAGCCATACTGTAAGACCGACAACAATGAGCGACACCGGTGACAGCACATAGCCGAAAGGGTCGTAAAGGAAGAAGAAGTTTGTGATCATTCGCTCTGGCCCTCGCTCATCCGAGGGTTGTCGGAGGTAGCCGGTGTGAGCCGCGAGATCCCGGAAGCGCCGCCACGGGCCAGTGACAGATCGGTCGACATGGCGAGGTATTCGCCTTGTATCCACGAGGGAAAGAGATTGTCGTAGAATCGAGATAGCGGATGTCCCGACTGTCCGGCGGGCGTGATGTAGTATGATCCCGCTGCTTCCGATATCGACATGACCGCCTGAAAATTGCTTCCGGCACTCACAAGGAATGGACGGTCTTCTTCAACACCAAATGATGTCAAGAATTGCGTAAACGGATCGCCTGAAATCGGCGCTTGAAGGGACAGCAGGTTGGTCAGCAACCCACGTGAACTGATCGGCGACCACTGCATGTCCAATCTATGCTCCTCCCCCCAGGTCCACGTCGAGGGATCGCGCCCATATCGATCGACCAGCCAGCCAAGGGCATCATCCAGGGCCACGCGAACCTGCTCCTCGCATGTCTCGCGAGGTGAGGATAGGCGGATGTCGCACCAGATTGCGCTACCGCGACGATCGCTGAGTACCGCATAAAGAAAGTTCGGGTTCGGACGGGTCCAGAGTTGCTGCGCTGCCGGAAATTCGTCTTTCAAAATGCGCTGCTGCAAAGCCCGGAGCCAAGTCCAGAACAGCAGAGGTTCCGGTGAATAGCGATCCATGTCGCCATTCCACGACGCAAGCCTGTCCAGTAGTTCACGACGAAGGTCGTTCGCATCGGTGCCTTCGATGCTGTCTCTGGACTGCACGAACCAAAGCTCCTTCGCCATCAGGGGCAGCAGGGTTCGCGCCACGGTACTTACGGTGTCCCTTTGAACACCGATGGCGCCTTCAGTCGAGAAGATCGATTGCCGCGCTTCAAGCTCCGCCAGTCGAATGTCGCGAAATGACAACGCTCGTACGGCTTCCTCTTTTGGCCATCGGGCAACGGTCTCTCGGTCAATGGCCAATGCCTCCATGCCTTTCGGCAACATGTCTGCGGCAACTCCGATGGCATCGGTCGCGTCGGCCGAACGCGTGAACAGCTCCAGCATCGTCAGGAAACCTGCCGCCTGCACGGGTGACGGCCCCCTTGGTGCCTCCTCGTCTGGCACGGGAAATGACCGGAAGGCCCAGGCGACGCGCGTATTGCGACCGACAATAACGAAAGGTACGCCCGGCATCGTGGCCCCTATGGCCGGCCCTGTCGAAAACTGAAGATCGGCGAGATACCATTCCGAGGGCAGCGACAGGGAACCGCTGATATCGGCGGCGAGAATTGGTGTCCCGGCAGCGGTTCGGTCACCGTCTATCGCCCATGCATCGAGGCGCTGCTGCGGATCAGTCGCAAATAGTTCGAGCACTTTTGGTCGATCCGGCGGTATAATTGCACTTGATAAGCTCGGCGTTCCTTTCCGTGCGCTTTCCGGTCGCAGGCCATTCAGAAAAGACCGGGCAATCCTCAGGCTATCGCCAGGTGTCCAGGCATCGATCGACCGTTCGTCTGCGATCAACAGTTCCGGCGAGCCTCTGCCGCGCCCTCCCGCCGACACCAGCTCGAGCCACGCATTGACGCCGGCGGCATAGGATTCGAGCGCGTCTGAGACCGCTGGCGCAACGGACAATGTCTCATCGGATGGCCAAGAAGCTTCGGCCATTCGCCTTGCCCTTAACAGCTGACCGAGTCGGTCTTGCGCATGAACGAAGCCGATCGCGAAATAGACATCCGCGGCGGAACTCGCGGTAATGTGCGGGATTGCCGAGGCATCTCGCAGAATATCGACCGGTCCACCTAAGCCTGCTACCGAGAAGTCCTCGTTGTAGTCGGGAACGGATGCGCTCAGCAGAAAATAGACCAACCCGGAACCAACCGATGCCGTGATACAGATCGCCAAGAACCCGTACAGTAATATGTTGAAAAGACGTCTCACGTCGGTGCCGTTTCGAAACCCTTCTCATGCAAAGATGCGCAAGAGGACCACCGAAACGAAATAGGTGAGAAGACCGAAGGCGATCGCCGAACTCGCCGCATACTGGAGGATATCCAGCCGGTTTCCTTTTCGGCGTCGCGCCAGATATCCACCCCAGATCGCACCCGCGACAATGCCCGCGATTACCAGCATGACTTTTTCTCCGTTCGTGTTCTCTTGTTGCACCGGTGTGTGCCGACCAGACCTGCAGCCAGTCCCACGGCCCAAGTAGTGAAGATGAGAGCCAGCAGCGCCCAGTCGCCGAAGCGCGCATATAGCGTTGACGGATGAGCAGAGGGCAGAGCCGCATCTATTACACCGGTTTCTCCGTTGCCGAGCCGCGCGACGAGGTCACCGTTCGCGTCGATGACCGCGGAGATGCCCGTATTCGCGGCTCGGATGACAGGAAGGCCTTCCTCTACGGCACGCATCCGTGCGGAAGCCAGATGCTGCTCGGGTCCGATGCTGGTGCCGAACCAGGCGTCGTTTGTCGCGTTGAAAATCCAGTCCGGCCTGAACAGGTCGTCGACCACATGGCTTGGGAAGATGATCTCATAGCAGATCGCCACGGCGACCAGGGGCACACCCGGAAGCGCAAGCGTTCGCGGGCCCGGTCCGGGCGTAAAATCGCCCAGACCCGCCGTGAGCCGCTCGATGGGCAACCAGCCACGGAATGGCACGTATTCGCCGAAGGGTACGAGAAGGTGTTTCGCGTAGCCGGTCAGGATCTCGCCGGTCTCGTCAAATGCCTGAACCGTGTTGAAATATCGGGTGCCATCCTCGCTCGGTACACGGTCCGGCACACCTGTGAGCAGCACCCTGCCGTCCGGTAGCGCAGCGGCAATGCGATCCCGTGCCTCCGTATCCTCATCGAGGAAACCCGGAAAGGCGGTTTCCGGCCAGAGAAGAACGTCGAAATCGCCGGGCCGGGTTGAAAGCTCAAGATAGCGCGCGAAGGTCGCCTCGCGGTTCTCGGGCGCCCATTTCTCCCCTTGGGGAATGTTGCCCTGAACGATGCGCAGGTCGACACCGGGTGGCTGTTGTGTATCCGACTGGAGGTGAAGCGTCCCGACGGCCCAAATAGCCGCGATGCCGGCCAGCGCCATGAGCGAAACGGTCAATCGTTGCCGCCCGGACGCCATGACAGCCGCGCCGGGGAGTACCGCGACGAACACGGTGAGAAAGCTTAGCCCATAGCTTCCGACCCAGGCGGCGGTCTGGCGAAGGGCGGCGTAGTCTACAAGTGCGTAGCCGGCGAGGTTCCATGGAAACCCTGTCAGAACGTGACCACGCAACCACTCTGCCACGGTCCAGGAGGTCGCGAACGCGAGGCAGGCCAAGAGACTGCCCATGGCTCCGCGCCGCGTGATTTCGGCGAAAAGCGCGGCGGCAATGGCCGGGAAAATCGCGAGACCTGCGGACAATCCCGCGACGGCCGGGATCGCCATCGTCCCGAACCGCTCGGCCTCGACGTAAAAACTTTCCGCGATCCACGAAATCCCGAAACCGAACTGGCCAAGACCAAACGCCCAGCCGACGAGGAAAGCACGCCCTAGGGAGAGATCGCGAAGACCGACAAAGAACGCGGAATAGGCAACGGGAACGAGCAGGAGAAGCGAGAAAGGCGGGAAAGTCAGAACGGTCAGCGCCCCGGCGGCGAAACCAAGCGTCATCCGCGAAAGCAAACGGTGGCGCAGAGCGATGCGGTTCAGAATTTTCGGTTTCACGACTTGATCGAACGCCGCGCGCTGATCCATGGCGCGGCGAGCAAGAGCCCCACGCCACTGACAACAAATATATCGGCCATGTTGAAGGCAGGCCAATGTGTTGTGCCAATGTAGAAATCGAGAAAGTCTGTTACAGCCCGATACCGCACACGATCGATAACATTGCCCAAGGCTCCGCCAATGATCGCGCCATAGGCAAGTGTTTCGACCGCATTTTCGGCGCGAAACAGCATAACCCCCAGCCAAACACAGATGGCAAGAGCGAGAGCGATGAGGCTCCACCACGGAGCGCCGCCCAGCATCCCGAAAGTCACGCCGTCATTACGATAAAAGACGAGGTTGAATCCCGGAAACACGGAAATCCCGGCGCTTAAAGTGACGGCATTCGCAACGACAATGGCTTTGGTGATCTGATCGATCGCGAACGCAGCAAGCGCTGCAAAGACGCCGATCATCGCAGATACTTTGTATGATGACATTGCCTCATCCCAACCAGACATCGAGAAACAGCATCAGAACGAGCCCGACTGCGAGACCGAGCGTCGCCCTGTTCTGATGGCCGCTGCGATGGGTTTCGGGGATGATTTCGTGGCTGATGACGTAGAGCATTGCGCCCGCGGCAAAGGCCAGTCCCCATGGCAGCAGCGGTTCCGACAGCGTGATGATCCCGGCCCCGAGCAGGCCGCCAATCGGCTCGACCATGCCCGTCAGCGCCGCGATGCCCCAGGCGCGCAGCTTCGGATATCCCTCGCCCAGCAGAGATACAGCGACGGCCAATCCTTCGGGCGCATTCTGAAGCCCGATGCCGACAGCAAGCGGCAAACCGCCCTCCATACCTCCGGATCCGAAGCCGACCCCGACCGCGAGGCCTTCGGGGAAGTTGTGGATCGTGATCGCGATGATGAAAAGCCAGACCCGCCGCAAAGACGCCGCTTCGGGCCCTTCGCGTCCCGTCTTGAAATGCTCGTGCGGCAGCTTTTCGTTCATCAGCGCGACAGCCCCCATGCCCAAGAGGATCGAGACGCATACGATGGCCGCAGGCATCGCGCCGTTCTCGAACATCGGCTCTGCGGCATCTAATGCCGGGATGATCAGCGAAAAGAACGAGGCTGACAGCATGACACCGGCAGCGAAGCCGAGCGACAGATCGCGCGTGGCCCGGGACGGGATGCGCCCGAACAGCACGGGAGCTGCTCCGACTGCCGTGAGCGAACCGGCAGCGAGACTTCCGAGAAAGCCGAGCATTATCGGGGACAGATTTTCCATGGGCGGGCCAGATTATCCTTCGGCGTAGCTCGAAAAGACTTCCGTCGACCCGTCCTCGCGGATGAGGAAGACATCATAGGCCTCGCGGTCGTCTTCTGGCCCCATGCCGGGCGAGCCATAGGGCATCCCAGGCACGGCGAGACCGACTGCGTCCGGGCGCTCATCGAGAAGGCGGCGGATGTCAGCGGCCGGTACATGGCCTTCGATCACGTAGCCGTCAATGAGCGCGGTGTGGCAGGAGACCATGCGCTGCGGCACGCCGTTGTCGAGCTTGAAGCGAACCAGCGACCCACCGAACATGTCCTGGCCGGTCGGCACAAAACCGTTCTCTTCGAGGTGGTTCATCCACGAGAGGCAGCAGCCGCAACCGTTCGTCTTGCGGACGTCGATCGCCGTTGCCTCTGCGAGGGCCTGGGCCGCCGGGAAAAGGGCGAGCGTGATGGCAAGAGCTTGGGTCATGCGTTTCATGGGTCAGAGCCTTTCGGTTGTCGTTTCGGCAATCTCGCTGCCGAGGTTTTCATTCAGAAGCGCCCGCGCCTCGGCCAGACGCGAGAGCGCGGCGGTATCATCCGCTTCGCTCTCAGCTGCTTCGGCGAGCCGGTCGTCAGTGAGGGGGTCAGTCGGGCGCCCATCCACGAGGACTTCGTAGTGCAGGTTCGGACCTGTCGCCGTGCCAGTCGCGCCGACGCGGCCGATCACATCTCCCGCCGCAACGCGTTGGCCTTGTGCCAGGTCTTCCGGCACGGCGCTCAGATGCGCGTAGCGCGTCATGGTGTCGGAGCCGTGCGAGATTTCGACCACACGGCCATAGCCACCGCGCCAGCCAATGAAACTAACCCGCCCCGGTGCCGTCGATTGAACCGGTGTCCCACGTGCCGCTGCGAAATCGACGCCTGTGTGCATCCGGACGTTGCCAAAGACCGGATGCGTGCGGCGTCCGAACACCGAGCTGAGGCGCGCACCCTCGACCGGCTGTGCGAAGACGCGCAGCACCTCGCCATCGACGTAGATCGTCGCCTGACCGCTGCCGTCGTCCGGCCATACGATCTCGTAAAGCGAACCGCCGATCTCCAGTGCGGCGAAGGCGAGTTCGGGCTGTCCGATCCTGTCCTCGCCGACCCGCGCCTCACGCCAGAGAAGCCTTAGTGCTTCGCCGCCGGCCATCTCGCGGCGGAAATCCACGGTCCCACCCAGCATCTGCGCAAGGTCCACGGAAAAACGGGCGGGTATGCCGGCTTCTTCGAGTGCCGCGAAGATCGAGCTGTCGATCACCGCTTCGCCGGCAAGGGTTACGATCTCCGGATCCGGAGTCACGACCTGTGTGGACAACCGCTCGCCGAACACCACCTCGATCCGAACCCCGTCCTCGACGGCAAGTGCGACGGTGCGGGGGCTGCCGTCCATGGTCGAAGCAACAGTGACCGAGTGCCCCGGCCGCAGCCGTCGCAGATCGTATTCCGCGCCAAGCGCGAGGGCAACTTCGGCTCTGTCAGGTGCCGCAAGTCCAGCTTCGGACAGCAAGAAATCGAGCGTCTCGCCAGGTGCAATGTCGCGCGACCAAGTCGACAGGGGTGGCTCGATCGCCTGCATCAGCCTGCCGGCAAACGCGACCTGCAGAAGGGGCAGCGGGCTGAGGTCGGGTGCATCGTCTGCCCATGCCGCCGCGGGCAGCGTCATGGGGATGTCAACGTTTAGGGGGGCTTCAGGACGCTGGGGCGTCCAATTACCTGCCGAGGCAAGTTCCGGCGGCACGGGTTCTTTCGACAAAAGATCGGAGATGGCGATAGCCGCCCCCGAAACCGTCCCCGCAATTGCGACACAAGCCGCCAAAGTTCTGAGCCTCATGTCGCCCCCTCCATTTCTTCTTCCAGCGCGCGGCGGATCTTCGGCACCGCGAATTCTTTGGGCTCGTGATAGTCGATCATGGTGACGAATCGCCCAGAGGCTGCGAACAGGAAGACGCTCGCGGTGTGGTTCATCGTGTAATCGCCGCTCTCCGTCGGTACTTGCTCGTAGGTGGCGCGGAAGCCGTCCGCGACGCGCGCGATCTGCTCTTCCGGCCCCGTCCAGCCACGGAGCGCAGGATGGAAGTAGCCGACATATTCGGCCATCGTTTCGACAGTGTCGCGCTCGGGATCGACCGTGATGAAAACCACGTTCATCTCGTCGGCCTCGTTTCCCAGATCGTCGAGCCATCCCGAAATGTCCGAGAGCGTGGTCGGGCAGACATCGGGACAGTAGGTGAAGCCGAAGAACGCCATCGTCGGGCGACCGATCAGGGTTTCCGGCCCGACCGCGTTGCCCTCATGATCCGTCAGACGGAAATCCATCTCGGTCAGGGCCACAGGCCGCTGCCCGACAGGTGCGGGAGCACCGGGTCCGTCGACCCGCCACCAACCGACGAAGAGCATCAGGGCGACCACCCCGACACCAGCCGCGCCGTACCCCAGGATCGCCCGTGGCCGCATCAGTCCTCCGGCCCCCGCGCGGCGATGCCGAGGATCGGCACCTCGACCGTCACCTCGCCTCCGTCGTCGAAAAGCAGGGTCAGCGGAAAGGTGTCCCCTTCCGTCATCGGTTCTTGTAGCCGCATCAGCATTGCGTGCAGGCCCCCCGGTTCGAGCGCGACGCTCTCGCCCGGGGCGATCGCGATCTCCCCCGCCGGGTTCATGGAACTCACACCTTCGGCATTTGTCTTCGTCTCGTGAATTTCGGGCATCATCGCGAGCGGCGTTGTAAGGCCGATCAGCGTCACTGGCTCGTCGCCAGTGTTGCGGATCGTCATGTAAGCGGCCCCGGGACGGTTCATCCCGATGGAGGCGCGGGACCACGCGTTCTCGACGACAACATCCTCGGGTCCGGCCAGCGCGGGCGCTGAGAACCCTCCAAGGGTCAAAAGCGCCGCCAGTGTGCTGGTCAAAATATACTTTTTCATCGTTCTGATCCTGCCCTTTGTATTCAGCTTTGCGCGGCAGCGACTTCGGCGGCCACCAGACGACGCAATTCTGCCTCCCCGAATGGATCGAGCGGCTTGCCGTTCACGAAGAATGTGGGCGTCTGGCGAATTCCCACGGTCTCGACGTCGGCACGATCCTGGTTCAGGATCGCCACGACATCGGGCGCCATCATTTGCGTGCGCGCGGCCTCGGCATCGAGTCCGGCCGTGGCGGCGATCTGAAGGATCAGGCCGGGCGCCGGGGCACCGTGCGACGCCCATCTCGGCTGTTCCCGCAGAACGGCCTCAAGCACCGGCACGTAAACGTCCTGCATGCGTGCCGCCTCGAGCACGCGGATCGCTTCCTCGGATGCCGCGCCGTGGAAGGGCGTGTAGCGGATCACGACGCGGACAGCATCCCCATGCTCGGCCATGATGTCCTTCACGACGGGATGAAAGGCGCGACAGGCCTCGCAGGCCGGATCGAAGAATTCGACGATCGTGACGGGCGCTTCCGCAGGCCCGAGGATGGGCGAGTAGGGGCGGATCATCGCGTCCGCGAGTTCCGGCGCAACAGGCTCCGCTTCGGCCACCGGGCCGGGGCGGGTTGCAAACCAGGTGGTTCCGCCGAAACCGGCGACGCCGAAGGCGAGAACGGACAGGATCAGGGCGCGTCGGTTCATTTTCGTGTGTCCTTCAATGAAAGGGCCGACAGCGCCCCGATCAGCGCGAAGGCGGCGAGGGCCATCAGCGGGATCGGGATGCCGAAGACCAGTTGGTTGTCATCGGTGCAAGAGGGGCCGGTGGCCGTGCAGGGCTGGATGCGTTCGGGAACAAGACCGACGTACAGCCCCATGTGCCAGAGGGCGATTGCGCCGCCGCCAAGCGCCAATGCGATGCCGTAGCGCCCCACACGGCCGTCCCGCCACCAAAGGCCCAGCCCTAGGATAATGGCCAAGGGAAACATGAAGGCGCGCTGGAACCAGCACAGCACACAGGGCGTCTGCCCCAGCACCTCGCCGATGAAAAGCACGGCAAGCGAGGCGACGAGCGCGATGATCCACGCCAGCCCGAGGGCTGTTTCTCCGGACATACGGTTCATTTCGGTCAGATCCTCTTTTCCAGATCGGCGAGGATCTCTTCGGCGGAGGTGCCGTAGGGCCACGAGTCGGCGAAGCCCGCGTCGGGATCGAAGAGGAACAGATGCGACGTGTGGCCCATGGTGTACCCATCCCGCGCTGCGGCCTCTTCGACGCGCTCAAAGAAGATTGGAAACGTCTCGGACGTGGCGGCGATCTGTTCCGGCGTGCCCGTCAGCCCGATGATGCCCGAATCGAACAGCGGGACGTATTCGGCGAGTGCTGCGGGCGTGTCTCGTTCAGGGTCGATTGTTATGAAAATCGGCTGGACCTTGGCGGCATCGTCGCCCAGACCCTTCATCACCGCCGCGACCTCAGATAGGGTCGTTGGGCAGACGTCGGGGCAGTTGGTAAAGCCGAAAAAAACCAGCATCCAGCGCCCCGCAAAGTCCTCCTCGGTTCGAACCATACCCTGGTGGTCCGTCAGTTCGAATTTAGCGAAAAAAGGCGGTTCGGCGTCGGTTCGGGCGCGGTCGGCACGATAGTCGGACCAGAGCAAAAGCCATACGAAGGCAAGCGCTGCCACGCCTGCCAAAACCCAAAGAAACTTCTGTGCCGATGTAAGGGACAATCCTGTTCGCCTGTTATTGATTCTTATTGCATGTGCGGATACATCCTCTAGCCGCTAGAGGTTCAAGCACGAAATCATGGTATAGCTTGAACTCACGCGTCTGTGAATCCGACACTTGTTTATTCCGACGGCAAAACCTACACAAACTGTATCTTTTTCATGGAGGCGAAAATGCTCACGATCGGTACTCTGTCAAAGAAGACTGGCACAAAAGTGCAGACCATCCGGTACTACGAACAGATCGGACTCATGCCCGAACCTGGCAGGACCGAAGGCGGACAGAGGCGCTACGACAATGCACAGCTCGACCGACTGTCCTTCATCCGCCATTCGCGGCAACTCGGTTTCTCGCTCGATGCGATCCGCGAGCTGCTCGACCTCAGCGACCATCCCAACCGCCCCTGCGACGAGGCAGATGCCATCGCGCGTCGCCAGCTCAAACAGGTGGAGCAGCGCATGGCCCGCCTGAAGGCGCTGCGCACGGAACTGAAACGCATGGTTCACGAATGCAGCGGCGGGCGGACGGGAGACTGCAAGGTGCTTGAGGTGTTGCGGGACCATTCGGAATGCCTGACCGAGCACGAGGAAATCGGGGCCTGAAGGAATTCAGCCAACATTCCGGCTGGAACGCAGATCAGCCGCAGAAGTTAATGTGTCGTACAACACAGGCTGGAACCACAAAATGGCTGCTAGACAAAATTCAATGGAGAGACGGACGCTTTGGATCGTTCTGGCGCTCAATATCGGTTTGGCCGTGGCCTTTTTCGCAACAGGCGCCTTCGGCGACTCAAGTGCCCTGATCGCCAACGGGCTCGATAACCTCTCCGACAGCTTCGTCTACGCGATCAGCCTTTTCGCTTTGTCCCGATCCGACAAATGGAAACGCGGGGCGGCGAACGTTTCCGGCGGGCTGCTGATCCTGTTCGCCGCTGGTATCCTCTACGATGCATGGCGCCGCTACATCGGCGGGTCAGATCCGCTCGGGACGATCATGATCGCCATGGCCCTGTTTGCGGCGGCGATCAACGCAGTCTGCGTCTGGCTGCTCGCTAAGCTCAAAGATCCGGACGTCAACATCCGCGCGGCCAACACCTTCAGTTACAACGATTTCGCCGCGAACCTCGGAATCGTCTTGGCTGGCGGCCTCGTCGCCTGGCTGGGAACCAACTGGCCGGACCTCGTCGTCGGCGTGATTGTCGCCGGGATCGCGGCCTGGGGAGGTATCGACATTCTGCGCGACGCACACGGCGAACACCACAAAGCAGTTCATACGGGCAAATAGTTGCGGGAGATTCTTTCTGAAAGAAAGGGTTGAAGCTATAGTGACTATAGTAATTAGGCTTGTTCCAAGACGATTCGAGGAGCGACTCCGTTGCAGATGACCGACCCCCTACTTGCACCCACCAAATTACTGGATTTTGATGCCGCGCCTCTTGCGCATCTAATTGAGACCCGCGGCTGGCGCGGCTTATCCGAATACGATCGGATCGGAGCTGCCTATGATTTCGTTCGGAATGAAATCGCGTTCGGATACAATCGAGCTGACGACATCCCCGC
>JAAFAB010000017.1 GCA_018222585.1 Paracoccaceae bacterium
TATCACCTCGCAGCGTCAGAGCTCATCTACAACGTGGGCCGCAGACGCCGCTTACCGATCATCGCGGCAAATCTCCAATACGACATGTCATGCTCCTTTCGCTTCAGCTGTCGCCGCGTACAAAGCACTAACAACATTCCAGCGCTGGAATGTTCCACGTCTCGCCTGCGTACGAGATTGTGTGACGCTTCTATTCCTTCCCTCTCGTGACCACGAGAAAGATTGTAGAAGCAGAGCAACTGATCAGGAGAAAGCCATTCAGAGCCTCGACGCCGGCAAGGAATCGTAAGTGTCCGGTCGGATAGATATCGCCTAGTCCCAATGACGAATAATTCACGACAGAGAAATAGAAAACCTCCATGAATGTATCGACATTCTCTTGAGCGAAACCGCCTACACCTATGATCTCGCCGAAACTGAAACCCAGTGCGTAGAGCCCGGCTTCAACTATGTGGGCGATCGCGAGGGTATAGAGTGCAAACAACAGGCGGCTGGGCTGCGCGAACGGAGCGCGTTTGGTGGCCGTCATTACGAAATTCATTGCACGGACATGCACAAGTCCGCTCAAACCGAAGAGCACAACCGCGAAGAGGATCGCCCAAGCCAAACTCTATTACCCGGCTAGGCCGTTCTCTTTAGCTGCTCTTCGTCGTGTTGTTTCGTTGCCAAATCGGCGAGGATCGGACAATCCGGGCGGTGATCCCCGGCACAGGCGTCCACTAGGTGAGCCAGCGTCGCACGCATTTCCTTTAGTTCCGCGATTTTCTCGTCGATCCGTTCGAGATGTTGCTCGGCAATCTCCTTGACCTCGGCGCTAGCGCGTTCTTCGTCCTCATAAAGAGCAAGGAGATTGCGACAGTCCTCTATGCTGAAGCCAAGCGCACGGGAACGTCCGAGGAAGGCAAGCTTGTGTGCATCGCTTTCACGAAATGTGCGATATCCGTTCGCACTTCGCAGAGGTTTCACAAGTCCGATATCCTCGTAGTAGCGGATCGTTTTGGCCGGCAGACCCGAAAGGGCGGCGACATCTCCAATGTTCATTTTTGGTCCTCCTTATTCAGCGGCGACAGGGGTCGGGGATGGCGAAGGCGACGCATCACGATCTGACGCTTTGGCTTCATCCATGACGGGGCGGACCCCGCGCAACCGCAGGGCGTTCGTCAGCACAAAGACGGAACTGAGCGCCATTGCACCCGCGGCCAGCACCGGCGACAGCAACAGCCCTAAGGTCGGAAAGAGCACGCCTGCCGCCACCGGGATCAGCGCGACGTTGTAGCCGAAGGCCCAGAACAGGTTCTGGCGGATGTTCCGCATGGTCCGGCGCGACAGGTTGAGCGCGTTCACGACGCCGCGCAGATCGCCCGACATCAGCACGACATCGGCGGATTCGATGGCCACGTCGGTGCCGGTGCCGATCGCGATGCCCACATCGGCATGGGCCAGCGCCGGCGCGTCGTTGATGCCGTCGCCGACGAAGGCGATCTGTTCGCCACCGGCGCGCAACTCGTCCAGAGCGGCCACCTTGCCATCGGGCAGGACACCCGCGATCACGTGGTCGATGCCGGTTTCCCGCGCGATCGCCTCGGCCGTCTCGCGCTTGTCGCCGGTGATCATCGCGACCTTCAGGCCGAGGCCGTGGAGCGCGCCTATGGCGGCGGCGCTGGCGGGTTTCACCGGATCGGCCACGCCGATGACCGCCGCGACCTCGCCGTCCACCGCCGCGAATAGCGCCGTGCGGCCCGCTTGCGCGAGGCGCCGCTCGGCTTCCGCCAGCGCGCCGATTTCCAGCCCTTCGCGGGCCATCAGGCGATCCGCCCCGACAAGCACCTCGCGCCCGGCGACGCCGGCGCGCACGCCGTAGCCGGTGATCGACGCGAAGCGCGCGACGTCGTGGCGCGCCGCACCCTCTGCCCGGGTGGCGCGAACGATCGCCTCGGCGATGGGATGTTCGGACTGCGCCTCGACCGCCGCGACCAGCGCCAGCACCTCCGCCCGCTCGAATCCGTCGGCCAGCACTAGGTCGGTCAGTTCGGGGCGGCCTTGGGTCACGGTGCCGGTCTTGTCGAGCGCGACGACATCCACCGAAGTCAGTTGTTGCAGCGCGTCGCCCTTCCGGAAGAGGACTCCCATCTCGGCCGCGCGACCGGTGCCCACCATGATCGAGGTTGGCGTGGCAAGGCCCATGGCACAGGGGCAGGCGATGATCAGCACCGACACGCCGGCCACCAGTGCGTAGGATAGGGTAGGGGAGGGGCCGAAAAGCAGCCAGACCAGAACGGTCACGGCGGCCAGTGCCATAACCGCCGGCACGAACCAAAGCGTGATCCGGTCCACCAGGCCCTGGATGGGCAGCTTCGCGCCCTGCGCCTGTTCCACCATGCGGATGATCTGCGCCAGCGTCGTGTCGGCACCAACACGTGTAGCCCGGAACCGGAAGCTGCCGGTGCCGTTGACCGTGCCGCCGGTCACCGGATCGCCCTCGGCTTTGGCAACCGGAACCGGCTCGCCGGTGATCATGCTCTCGTCCACATGGGCGCTGCCCTCGGTCATCTCGCCGTCCACCGCGATGCGCTCCCCCGGCCGGACGACGAGGATGTCGCCCACGCGGATCCGCTCGATGGCCACGTCCCGCGCCTCGCCGTCCACCAGAACCCGCGCGGTGCGCGCCTGGAGGCCCAGGAGCTTGCGGATCGCGGCGCCGGTGCGGCCCTTGGCGCGCGCCTCCATCCAGCGGCCCAGAAGGATCAGCACGACGATCACCGCCGCCGCCTCGAAATAGACCGCGCGGGCGGCTTCGGGCAGCAACGCCGGCGCGAAGAGCGCGGTCACGGAATAGAGCCAGGCCGCCCCGGTGCCGACGGCGACGAGGCTGTTCATGTCCGGCGCGCCCTTCAGCAGCGTCGGAAACCCCACGGCGTAGAACTGGCGCCCGGGCCAGAACAGCACGATCGTCGTCAGCACGAACTGGATCATCCAGCTTGCCTGGTGGCCGATGGTGCGGCCGATCAGCCCGTGCATCCCCGGCACCAGATGCGCCCCCATCTCGAGCAGGAACACCGGCAGGGCCAGCGCGGCGGCCAACACCGTCCTGCGCGCTAGGTCGCGCGCTTCGCCTTCCTTGCGAGCGTCACGATCCTCTGCGGATGTCGTGTCGGCCGCTTCTGCGGGGTAGCCGGCCTCTTCGGCAGCTGTCAGCAGGTCAGAGAGCTCCACCGCGCCCTCGACATAGGTCACGGTTGCGGTCTCGGAGGCAAGATTGACATCGACCTCCAGAACCCCGGGCACCGCCGCCAGCGCCTTGTCGACACGGCCGACGCAGGAGGCGCAGGACATGGACGAGACGTTCAGGCGCACTGTCTGCGTCCGGGCCGGGTAGCCAGCCCGCTCCAGCGCCTCAATCACCTCGGGTATCCGGGTTGACGAATCGATCCGGGCCTGCACCGTCTCCGCCGCGAGGTTCACGTTTACCTCCTCAACGCCAGGCAGCGCCGAAAGCGCGCGTTCGACCCGTCCGACGCAGGATGCGCAGGACATATTCTGGACAGAGACCCGCAGGTCTTGGGTAGTTTGCATGAAGGTCTCCTTTGTCTCTCGGGAAGATATCTAGGGCTTCCCCTTGCTGGAAGGTCAAGCTTCTCAGCGCACTTTTTTCGCCCTTGACCTTACCACGCTGGAAGCACTCACGTGACGATGAGAATGAAGGAGACGGATATGAACAGCTTCAATGTTCCGGAAATGAGTTGCGGGCATTGCACCGCGGCAATCGAAAAGGCGATCAAGGCAATCGATCCGACCGCGACCGTTTCGTGCGACCTTGGAACGCGAACCGTTGCGGTCGAGAGCTTTCTCAGCGACCGGGCAGTGTCCGAGGCAATCCGCGATGCGGGATACGATGTGACAGCGCCAGCTGCGACCTGAGACGCGAAGGGCGCCGGAATAACCGGCGCCGATTCCGCTCGACCATGCTATTCGGCCGTCTCGCGCGTCTCTTCCACCAATGCCCTGAGCTGGTCTACTTCAACGAATCCGGGCACAAGGTTGTCCCCGATCACGAAGGACGGGGTGCCGCTAAATCCAAGCGCCTGTGTCAGGCGCATGGAGGTCGCGATATGCTCCTGGATCTCGGGGGCCTCCATGTCTTCACGCAGCCGTTCGACATCGAGTCCAACTTCCTCCGCAATTCTCATGACGGAAGCTTCCTCGGCGCGCCCTTGCATACCCATCAGAGCCCAGTGGAACTCCTCGTACTTGCCTTGTTCCCGCGAGGCTAAGGCAGCCTTGGCGGCGAAGACTGATCCGTCGCCGAGGATGGGCCATTCCCGATAGACCAGCCTGACGTTGTCATCGCCGTCCAGCAGCCCTTGAACTTCGGCCATGGCACGTTTGCAATAGGGGCAATTGTAGTCGAAGAATTCGACCACGGTGACATCCCCGTCCGGGTTTCCAAGAACCGGCGCATTCGAATCCCGTTCGAGCAATTGGCGCTCGCTGTTCAGAACCTCGGCCTGCGCCTGAGACTGGGCGGCGGCCTGCTCGGCCTCCAGGATTTGCACCGCTTCCATGATGATCTGCGGATTCTCCCGAATGGCTTGCAAGGCAAGCTCCTTGATCCGCTCGTCTGTCAGATCTTGAGCGATTGACGCGAAGGGGGCAATCGCCAGTCCAATTGCCACTACCATTGTCGGAAAACGACGCATTTCAGTTTCCTTCCTGCTGTCGCGGGGCAGCACTGCGTGTGGCCTGGATGGCGCGCTGTCGCTCCGGCCACGTCGATTTGATATAGGCGATGATGTTCCAGATCTCGGCATCAGACAGCTGGTCGCCGAATCCAGGCATGCCGCTTTCAAACTCGACGCCCTGCAGCGCGAGCGCGGCCTTGCCGCCCAGCCTGGTGTAGTCGAACAGCACACTATCGGAGTGATGCCAGGTATGCCCGGTTTCGTCATGTGGCGGTGCAGGCAGAATGCCATCGGGTCCGGGTGACCGCCAGTCCGGCTGGCCTTCCAAGTCCGCCCCGTGGCAGGAGGCGCAGAATCCACCATAGAGTTTTTCGCCCTGAACAATATCGGCATCTTCCGGCATGGCTTCGGTCTGCGCACCGGCCGTGCTCTCAAACCAGCCAACGGCTCCGGCGGCACCCAGAACAATCACCGATAGTGTCAGGTACTTTCGCATCACGTCACCCTCATCCAGGTCATCATGCCCGAGGCGGCATGACTCAACATGTGGCAGTGAAACAACCAATCGCCCGGATTGTCGGCCACGAAGCCGATTGCCCGCGTCTCACCGCCGAACATCAGAAGCGTGTCACGGAGCGGGCCAAGGGCACCGCCTTTCCCAATCTCGCGGAAATGCATTCCGTGCAGGTGCATCGCGTGCGGAAAGGAAGTGTCGTTGTAGATCTCGAGCTTCACAGCCTGTCCGGCCTCCACGTCGGCAAGCGGTGTTTCGGTCATTCCGATCGTACCGTTGAATGCCCAGAATTCGTTGGCCTCGACAAGTTCTCGGAGCGTCTTGCGCTCGCCGTTCAGGGTCGCGGCATCCAGCGTTCCCATCGCGCCACCCTGCATGTTCAGGCGCACGAAAACGGCCCTTTCGAGACTCGGCACTTCCATTTTCGGATTTCGGGGCAGAGGGGCAGGGGGGTCGCGGCGCGACGCCAATGCCTGACTGCTGACAGGGAAGGCCACTTGTGACATGCCTTCCTGGTCTTCAATCCGCACCAGATGCGCCGTCTCTCCAAGCTCGGCTGTGACGTCGACGATCAGGTCGGCGCGCTGGCCAGGCCCGAGAATGAGAACGTCGTCCAACGGCTTCGCCGATTCCAATGGCATCCCATCAAGGGCAATGGTCCAGCCTTCCATGCCGGCGAGCGACAGGAGGAAGATCCGCGCATTGGCGGCATTGATCAGTCGCAGACGCAGGCGTTCGTTCTGCCGCACATCGAGCGCCAAATCGTGTTTCCCATTCGTCGCGATGAAGTTGCCGCGTCGGCCCGCGTGACTGCGATCGTGTCGCGACGTGAAATCGGAATCGATCTGCGCGGTCTCGGGATCGAGAAGCCAATCGTCCAAGATCAGAACTTCGTCGCGATCCACATCGGGAGCGTCCGTCTCCTCGACGATCAGCGCGCCGTAAAGTCCGCGAGCGACCTGCTCAACCGATCTATTGTGCGCGTGATACCAATAGGTGCCGGCATCGGGTGCGACGAAGTCGTAGTCGAAGCTGTCGCCCGGTTCGACGCCGGCTTGGGTCAGCCCTGCGACGCCGTCCATCGCGTTGTCGATCCGGATACCGTGCCAATGGACAGAGCTTGCCTGCGGCAATTCGTTCAGGAGCCTTCGCTGAACCCGTGCACCCTGCGAGATCCGCAACTCCGGGCCGGGCATCAGGCCATCATATCCCCAGATTTCCGTCTTCGGATAGGTCGGTGGCGCCAGCTGGACTGCGGCCGATCGGGCCTTCAATTCGTCAAACTGCGGCGTCACGGCGCGCGCGGTTTTTGGCAACCCAAAGGCTACCGCCGTTGCCGCGCTGTGCGAAAGGAAATCCCGCCGTTTCATCTTTCTCTCGTTTCCCTGGATAGGATGGGGCGCTATTGCGCCCCATTGCGTTAGTCGTATATCGGCTGAGACACCGGTAAGGCAGCCATTCCCTCTTCTTCCGGCAACTCGCTATCCAGAAGATAGACTGCCATCGCCCGCAAGTCGTCCTTGGACAGGTACCGTGTGCCGTACTGGACGACCTCGCCCATGCTTCCCCCGAACACATCGCCCGACGGCGTTACACCGCTTTGCAGGGCATAGCTCAGGTTCGCGACGGTCCAGCCACGTTCTGCCAGAACATCCGGCAGAATTGACGGTGCCTTATTCCCGCCAGGCAGTGCATCGTTGCCCGCGAAAACGGCATTTGCGATCCGCCCGCCAGCCAGATTGCGACCGGTATGGCAGGCTCCGCAATGTGTGGCCCCCCGCACGAGTTCGCGGCCCCGGTTCCACACATCACTTCTTCCCTCGACCGGCTCGGTCTGAGGGTCATCGAGGTAGGCCGCGCGCCAGAGCTTTAGCCCCCAACGCTGATCGAACGGAAACCCGACCTCGTGCGAAGGAGCGGATTCGGCGACCGGTGCGACTGTCTGAAAGGCCGCCCAGAGATCGGCGATATCCTGATCCGAGAAATCGGCATAGAAGGGATAGGTGAAGGCGGGGTAGTAGGCGTGGCCATCAGGGGCAATGCCCTGTCTGACTGCCATGGCGAACTGTTCGACGTTCCAACCACCGATCCCGTGTTCCGGGTCCGTGGTGATGTTCGGCGGATAGAAAGTTCCGAAATCGGTTACTAGAGGCGCGCCACCGGCCAACGGCGCGCCACCGTCCTCGAAATTCGTGTGGCATGCGATGCAACCACTGGCACGCGCCAGGTAGGCACCGCGCTGCACATCGCCAGTCAGTTGGATCTTCGCCGGCTCGCGCCCAATCGGCCAAGCAGCCAATGTCGCGGCCACGGTGCCGACTATCAGGGTCAGTCCCACTGTGCCTGCAATAAGAACCTGCCTCATGTCACTTGGCCTCTGTCCGGAACCGCGTGTGACATGAAGAGCAGGTGTCACTGACCATCGCGAAGACCGCGTCGGCCGGCATTTCCGCCAGCTCCTCCCGACCCATCGTGGCATCGGCCATCATGCCGCTGCCCATCATGGATCCGGATCCCATCATGTCGCCGCCACCCATCATTGCGCCGGCATCCGCCATGCCGTCTTGCGACGAGCCCAATCCATTTTCGGCGGCAAGCGCGAGTCCTTCGGAATAGCTATGGAGCCGCTCAGCAAGTTCTGCGAAGGTCTCCCAGTCTTCCCAGATGGCATCCTTGACGTAGGACGCCTCGTTCTCATTGTCCTCGGGGAAGAGCCGCGTCATTGTCTCGCCAGCATGCATGCCGATCACCTCGGCAGCTTCACGGACAGCCGCGGCATCATAGTCCGCTTCGCCGCTCATCATCGGCGAGATCTCCTTGACGGCATCGCCCATGGCCGACATGGCGACCATTCGTTCTTTCACGATCCCGGTTGCGCCCGTATGTGCCAGGGCTGCCGACGCAAGGCCGATTGCCGCTACGCCGGCAAAAATTCTCTTGGTGTTCATGTCCAGTTCCTTCGTCTCTCTTTGTGCGTTTGCATTTCAGATCAGACGAAGTTGCGTGGAGGTGGAGGCTCATCGGCAGGGCCGAGCCCGTTGAGACGGATGTGACCGGAACGGAACCTCTCGCCCTCAAAACCAGTCGCTTCAGATGCTTGCGTCGGTTCGACTGCAATGGCGGTAACTGCGCAATCAAGCCCCGGGTGGCAATGTCCCAGAGCTTCTTCGACAAAAGAATGTGTCTCCCCGTGCTCCTCGACACTATGTGCGTCCAGCTTAACCGAAACCACCGGATCGTCCACGTGCGCGTCGGCAGTCTGCGGCCCGAGGCCAAATGCGAAAAGCGCGCAGAGAACCGCTGCGCGCAAGAATGCGAAGGGATGAAGCCCGCCACGCATATCGCTAGAAGATACCGTTTTCTGCCTGGAGTTCGCGCACATAGCGCGCGATCATTTTCACATCGGCATCAGTAAGCCCCTCCACCGGCGGCATGTTTCCGAAGTTCCAATGATGGGCCCTGACCCCATTCTTCGCCGCAAGCACAAAGGCCATGTCGGAGTGATGCGAAGGTTCATAAATCTTGTGTACGAGAGGCGGTGCAACTCCATTCTGGCCAGCGGCGTTGGCACCGTGGCATTCTGCGCATTTCGCTTCGTAGACGCGCTGCCCGATCTGCGCTTCGGACGACAGTTCGGCCGGCAGCGAAACCTCCACGATTGTCGCACCCTCCGCAATTTCGCTCGTGTCCGGTGGCACCATCGAGTGACCGGCGGACTCTTGTACGGATTGGGTCGCGTTCCAATACACGGCAAAGCCACCGATCAAAAGAAATGCCGCAATGGCCAAAAGCGTCTTGTTCATCTTTACAGTCCCTCGCGAGCATTTACTCGACTCAAATCAACTTCACCTGCGCTCCCACCGGCGTTCTGTCGAAAGCTTCCTCGATGTGTTCGTTGTAGAGACCAATACATCCGTTCGACGACCTGCGCCCGATCTTCCGCGTATCCTGCGTTCCGTGGATCCGGTAATACTGCCAGGACAGGTAGAGCGCACGGGTACCCAGCGGATTGGTCGGGTCTCCGCCTGCAATACGCGCTGGCCATTCGGGGTTCCGCTCGCGCATCGACGGAGTCGGCGCCCAACTCGGGTTCTCCCGCTTTTCGACAACCTCGGTATAGCCCCGCTTTGTCAGCTCGTCAGTCTGCGGAACCGATGTCGGATAGATGCGCATCTCGCCATCGGCGGTCCAGTGCTGAAGCACCTTCGTGGTCGTGTCCGAAATGATGATGCCTTTGCCCAAACTGTCGAAGTGGTCTCGCCACTCGTGCGTTCGGAACGACGAAATATTGCGACGCGTCGGCGGCGCTTCCTGTGCCCGAAGTATCGACGGAGCGGCCAAAGCGATAGTGCCGCCGGTGGCGGCCACGAGAAAACGCCGACGATCAATCAGAATGGATGCCTGCTCGGACATTGCCTGCGTGCTCCTAGTTTCTTGCCTGTTTGATGAGCGTAGACCACCTTCCAGCGCTGGAGGGTCAAGCAGGGTCTCTCTGACATAACAGTGATTTTTGTAACGGTTTGTAACGTTGACCTTCCCGCGCTGGAAGCCGTTAGCGAGGCGTCGCAGGTTACCAAAGAAGCGAGCGAAGATATCATGGAAGACAAAAAGGCTGCCCAATCCGGATCGGAGAAGCTTATGAAATACGGGATGTGGGCATGCTGCGCAGTAATGCTCCTGCCGATCATTGCCTATCTCGCGGCGGGACGGGCTTCCGGCGTGGCCGACAGCCTCATCACATTCGCGCCGCTCCTACTTTGCGTCGGAGCCCATTTGGCCATGCATCGCTACATGGGAAAATCCTGTCATGGAATGCCGCGCGATGCTGACGACAAGCACGAGGCGCCCGAAGATCGAGCAGCCGCAAGAATTGCTGCCTAATAGACGCCGCGTGTTGCTATTTCGAGGCACTCCCGTCCTCATCCTCCTTTCAGTGTTGGGCAGATGTTCTACGACACCGAAGGAGTGCTTCGCGAATGACACGACACGCTTGTCAACCAGCGGAAGCCAAGCGCTGATCCCGCAAGGTTGTGTGGTAACCGAAACCAGAGCGAAGGGACTGGCAGTTCTCGACTGTGGAGGCGGGCGCGTCGGTTTCATGGTTCGCGCAAAGCCAGACTAGGAAGCGAGCCGATCCGGAATGAAGGCATACGTGGCGAAATGACATCTCGGGGAAGAAGGACATTTCTGGTCGTTTCCGGACTGGCCCTTTTGTATGCTGGCTTTCGAATTGTTCCCGGCCTTGTTCGCGAAGATCTCGTCTTTGAAGAGATTGACGATCCGGTTGGGTTCCGTCGGCTGACAGCGGGAAAAAGCTCGGCCGGTTTCGATCCGTTCTTCGGCCTGGCGGATCAAACAGAGAATAATCACGCGGATGCCGAAAGCAGAGTGAGGAGAAACATCTGCACCACCCTGTACGGCGATGCACTCGGCAGTGGGGAAGATGTCCCGGTGGCATCCTTTTCAGACTATTATTGCCCGTATTGCCGAGTGCAGACCAAGCGTCTCGCCGCCATGGAGGCACGCCCGGGTAGTGGCATACGCATCGCCTGGCACGAATTGCCGTTATTGGGAGAAACCTCGACGCTAGCGGCGAAGGCGGCTTTGGCTGCAAGGAACCAGGGCGCCTATCCCGCATTCCATGAACGTCTCATGAAGTCGCCATTTCAGGCGACCCCTGAGTACCTCCAAGCCCTCGCGGATGATATCGAAATCGACCATGAACGATTGACTGCGGACATGAACGGCGAACGTGTTCTTCTCGACCTAGAAAACAGTGCCGCGCTTGCGCGTATCTTTGATTTCATCGGCACCCCGGCAATGGTGATCGGCAGGACTGTGATCCAAGGGGAAATCAGCGAGAGATCCATTCAGGATTTGGTCGAGCGAGAACGAGCGGAAGGCTGGGCTTCGGTATGTCGGCAGACTTGAGAGAGAGAATTTCGACCCATCTTGGTTGGGTTTCCCGCCGTCTGGTTCTTGTTTTGGCCGCAAGCCTCAGCACTGCAACCTCAGTTGTGGCTGCCGGATCGGAAAGTTTCAGGAATCCGGCCGTCGATGCCCGCCTGATCACTGCGGAGAACGGCATCAATCCGGACGCAACATCGATCTCGGCCGGCATCCATCTGCAACTCGGCGAGGACTGGAAGACCTACTGGCGCTCACCGGGCGAAGTCGGCCTGCCGCCGTCGATCGATTGGACGGGGTCCGCGAATATCGAGGAGGCCGAGTTTCTTTGGCCTGCGCCCGAGCGGTTTACGGCCTTCGGGATCGAGAACTTCGGCTATCACGACGAGGTCGTCTTTCCGATCCGGATCGTGCTTTCAGAGCCCGGTATGCCCGTCGCGCTGCGCGCACGAGTGAGCCTGCTGACCTGCTCGACGGTTTGCGTTCCGCAGGAATTCGATCTCTCGCTGGATCTGCCTAGAGCCAGCGGGATCGACAATGCGGCAGCAGGGCTGATTTCGACCTATGCGGCCCGTGTACCCGATGATGGCACGGACAGCGGAATCAGGATCACTTCCGCCCATCTCGATGACGCAAAGACGGCCCTGACGCTGACCGCGAGAAGCGATGAGCCATTCGAAGCTCCCGATATCTTCCCCGAATTGGGCGAGGGGACCGCGTTCGGCAAGCCGGACATACGGATGGCGGAAGGGGGGCGGTTGGTCTGGGCTCGGCTGCCTGTATTGGCCGCTGCATCCGATCCGGCCGAGTTTCAAGTGACGGTCACCGACGGCAACCGCGCGGCCACGCTGAAGCCCGCGTTGGCCGAAGATGCACCCGCGCCGCCCTTCAACATCGCCGCGGCCGTGCCAGGTCTAGGCGAACTGGCGTGGATCGCCGCCATCGCCTTTCTCGGTGGGCTGATCCTGAACGTGATGCCTTGCGTACTGCCCGTGCTGTCCATCAAGCTTTCGTCCGCCATCAAATCCGGCGACCTGTCCCCAGCACGCATCCGCACCGGATTTGCCGTCTCTGCACTTGGTGTCCTGGCGTTCATGTGGGTTCTTGCCGGAGCGACGATTGCCGCGCGGGGTTTCGGGTTGACGGTCGGGTGGGGCCTGCAGTTCCAAAACCCGATCTTTCTGGCCGTGATGCTGGTCGTGCTGGTGATCTTTTCGGCCAACCTGTTCGGCCTGTTCGAGATCGCGCTACCCTCCTCATGGCAGACCCGCCTCTCGCGCGCTGGCGGTGGCGCGGGCTATGGTGGCGATTTCGCGACCGGCGCGTTCGCCGCCATTCTGGCAACACCGTGTTCGGCCCCCTTCCTCGGCACCGCGATTGCTTTCGCGCTTGCCGGGCGTGCCATCGACATCGCGGTGATCTTCACGGCTCTCGGGGTCGGATTGTCCCTTCCATACCTCGTCGTTGCCGCGTTCCCGCAAATTGTTCGGCGACTGCCCAGGCCGGGCCGCTGGATGATCGTGCTGAAGATCGTGCTGGGCATGGCGCTCGCAGCTACCGCGCTTTGGTTGTTCTGGGTTCTGAGCGGGGTCGCGGGCCAGACAGCGGCGCTCTGGATCGGACTGGCCAGCATCGGCGCGATGGCGCTACTGTCGGCTCATCGGATTCCCGCTGGCGCAAGAATTACAGGGGCCTCAGCACTGGCTGCCTTCGCGATCGCGCTGTCAGGCTATCTGTCGGAGGCGGACCAATCCGCCCCGACCGCGGGAGTTGACTGGGCCGAATTCGAAAGGTCCGAGATCGCGCGGCTCGTCTCGACCGGGCAGGTCGTTTTCGTGGACGTGACTGCCGACTGGTGTTTGACCTGCAAGGCGAACAAAACGCTTGTTCTCGACCGAGAACCTGTCGCTTCGCGGCTCAGGGAGCCAAGTATCGTCGCCATGCGGGCGGACTGGACCCGGCCCGACGAGTCAATCTCACGCTACCTGGAGAGCTTCGGGCGCTACGGAATTCCGTTCAACGCCGTATATGGTCCCGCAGCTCCAGGCGGCATCGTCTTGCCGGAACTGTTGTCTACAGAGGCTGTGCTCGAAGCTCTGTCGGACGCCGGATCGGGTCGGGTCGCCTCGAAGCAATAGTGGGTCGGCGCTCAGCGACAGATGTCATCTGTGCTTTGCCTCAGCCAGGAAAGGGTCGCTCGATGAGCGCACAAAAAGTAAGAACTGCCATTGCTCATGCGGGGCACATGCCAACGAGCGGGCGCGGCTTGGTGATTTCGGCCTGGCTGACCGGAATCTACTTCGTGATCGAGCTTGCGATCGGCCTATGGACAGGGTCGATCGCCGTGATATCGGACGCGTTTCACACCTTTTCTGCGGTGGGTGGTGTGCTGGTGGCTCTCGGAGCCGCCCGACTGGCGCGGCGGCCAGCCAGCCCGGATTTCAGCTTTGGCTGGTTCAGGTCGGAGATACTCGGCGCGCTTGTAAACGGCGGGTTCCTTCTCGGTATGGCGCTCGTGGTGATCTACATGGCCTCGATGCGGCTCGGGGCGCCGATCGACCTGCCGACCGGCCCGATGCTGTTGGCCGCTGCGGGTGGCCTGCTGACGGAGTTCATATCTCTCGGCCTCATCTGGAAACAGAGCCGCAGCGACCTCAACACCCGCGGCGCGCTTTGGCACATCGTGCAGACCTTCGTCGGCAGCCTGCTGATCATCGTGACGGCGCTGGTGATTGAATTCACGGGCTTCCTGCTTATTGACCCAATCCTCGGAATGGCCTTCGGATTCGTCCTGATCTGGGCGAGCTGGGGCATCCTTCGTGATGCGGCGCGGCTGTTGATGGAAGGCACGCCGAAAGAAATCGATCTAGAGAAAACGGTGGATGCGCTTTCTGGTCTCGACGGGGTCGAGGACGTACACCACGCCCACGCTTGGGCGCTGACCAGCGGTCGGAACGTCTTCTCCGCACACTTACGTGTTCGCGAAGATATCGACAGTGGGGCCATTCTGAAAGATGCCCACGACTTGCTGAAATCGCGGTACGGATTCTATTTCGTGACTTTGCAGATCGAGACCAGCTGCCTCGACGAAGCCGGAGCCGAGGAAATCGATCTCTCCGCGTCCAGAGCCGATCCGGTGTGATGGCCCTGTCTCCGCTATCCTCCAAGTTCAGATAGGGCCTCGCGGATCGACTGCTTTCTCGGGTCATCCGATGGCAAGTCAGCGGCCAGTTCGTTCGCCGCCTCGTAGGCTTCACGGGCTTTTTCTATCTCGCCCAGCACACCATATGCGTTTCCAAGGCGTAACCACCCGTCCAGATCGTCGGAGTCTTCGGCCAGACGATTGGCCAGACGATCGACCATCGAGCGGATGAAGGCTGCCCTGTCGGCCTCGCTCAACTCGGACGCTGCTTCGACATCATCCCGGGTCGGTCCGGGTGCACCCCTGATCATCGGTGCAAAAGCAGCGAGGCTCACCGGTTCGCGACCAATTGTTTCAGCGATCCGGTTGGCCTGCGCAATGAATATCTCCATCCAAGGGGCTGGACCCGCAGCCTGCTCCAGGCGGGAAACCAGCAGATCATGGGCTTCCTCGCTATCACCGGCCTGATCGAGCGCGATAGCCTCGTAGTATGAGGCGGCGGGGTTTGTTGAATCCATTTCTAGCGCCCGCCGGATCGCGTTCCGTGCCTGCGGCGTTACGATGCCGTCGTCGGCTGCGATAAGCGCTTCGGCGTATTGCGAGACCATTGCCGAAACCGTGTCGTCACGTTCGATGACGTTTCCCATGGCTGCGGCGGCGGCGGAATACCGGCCCATGCGCATGTAGGTCTGTCCAAGCAGCATCCAGCCCTCAGTCGGACCACCTTCGGGATCATTCTCAAGCCGTTCCAGCAACCGCCCGGTCAATTCGGTGATCTGCGCCTGTTCGGCCCGCTCGTCCTGACGATCTGCGAAGGGCACGGTCGGCACACCGGGCGAACCAAGCTGTGCGTAGAGAAGGCCCGCGAACAGCGGAACGACCAGTGCCGATATCCACAATGCAGCGCGTCCTCCCATGACCGAGCGGCCTTTGGCCGAGGCTCCACGGTTGAGCTTCAACAGCCGCCGCTTGATCTCGATCTTGGCGGCTTCGGCCTCGTCGTTTGAAATCAAACCACGATCGGCATCCCTGTCGACCTCGTGCAACTGGTCGGCAAGGACCGCAACCGCGCCCGCCTGCCGGTCGGTTCCGGCAGCGTCGTGCCTCAACATCGGAAGAAGAAGCATCGCGATAGCAGACACCGAAAGAAGGGCTAGTATCCCCCAAAGCATCACGATCTGCCCTCCTTTTCGGCAGCCAGGATTTCAGCAACCAACCGCTCGTCATCATCACTCAGTCTGTTTAGGACTTGCCGCTTCCGGCTGCTTCGCAAAACGATGATGACAGCGCCCGCTCCGAACAGGACAAGAAACGCCGGAGCCAGCCAAAGCGCGTAGGTTTCCGGTTTGAACGGAGGCTTCAGTAGCACGTAGTCGCCATAGCGCGCCCGAACGAACTCAATGACCTCCGCATCTGTATCGCCAGCCACAAGCCGCTCGCGGACCAACAACCGCAGGTCGCGTGCGACCCCTGCGTTCGAGCTGTCGATGTCCTGGTTCTGACAGACGACACAGCGCAAATCCTTCGAGATGTCGCGCGCTCGCGCCTCCAATGCAGGGTCGTCCAGTATCTCGTCGGGTTCGACGGCTTGGGCGGTGAAGGGCAGGGCAGCCAGCAACATCGCCGCGGCCAGAGTTTTCCACTTCATGAGTTGCCTCCGCTCCGCGTCCTGGCCTGTGCCAATGCCGTGGCAAATTTCTCCTCGGCCTCGGCACCTACGACCGGGCCTACGTAGCGATAGAGCACCGTTCCATCACCCGCGACGATAAAGGTCTCGGGAACGCCCGATATCCCCCATTCGATGCCGGCCCTGCCGTTCAGGTCCGAGCCGATCCGCTCGTACGGGTTTCCGAGGTTTTCCAGCCAGGCCCGCGCGTCTTCCGGCTTGTCCTTGTAGTTGATGCCAAAGAGCCTGACACCATCGCGTTCGACCATGCGAGTCAGTACGGCGTGCTCGGCGCGACAGGGCACACACCAGGAGGCAAATACGTTGACCACCACCGGTTCAGCGCTTCCTGTCAGATCCTGACGCGACAGGCCCGGAGCGCCGATCCCCTCGATGGCCGGCAAGTCGAAATCCGGTGCCGACTGCGAGATCAGCACCGAAGGGATCGCGTTCGGATCGCGATCGGGGTTCAGCCCCCAAAGGAAGAAGGCGCCGAATATCAGAGCAATCAGGATGGGAAGGGCCGCCATAGCGCGTTTCATGCCGTTTCACTCCGCCGGTGTTGCAACGGGTTCGCTCCGCGACGCCCGACGCGGGGCACCGACGCGCAGGCGCCTGTCGGACAGGGACAGGCCGCCGCCCAGAACCAGCATTACCGCGCCGATCCAGATGAAATTCACGAGTGGCTCGTAGAGGATGCGAAGCGTCCACGCGCCTTGGTCGGCGGCTGTCTCGGAAGCGGGTTCGGCCAAAGACGCATAAAGATCGCCCGCAAGCGTGGACCGTATCGCCGACTCGGTCGTCGTGCTCTGCGCAACGGGGTACGAGCGCCGTTCGGGGTAAAGCGTCGTCACGAATTCACCTTCCCTGCTGACCGCGAGCGTGCCCCGATCGGCCATGTAGTTGGGTCCCCCCACGCGCTCGACACCATCAAAGCGGACGTCGAAGCCCGCTATCTCGATGACGAAACCCGGTTGAACAAATACGATCTCCTCCGATTTCCAGGCGCTCGAGCCGACAAAACCAAACATCGCAATGGCCAGTCCAGCGTGAGCTAGCGTCATGCCATGGGCGGCGCGGGGCAGATTTCGGGCGCGGCGTATCGTTTCGGCCATTGGCACGTCGAAGAGCCTGATCCGAACTGCCCATTCGCGCAGAGTGGCAACGAGCAGCCATACGGCGATCGCAACCGACAGGTAGGCGAGAACGGGCCCGCCCCGCGCGACATACCAGGTTGCAAGTCCGGCTAGTCCTGCGAGCACCGCGACGAAACGAAGGCGTTGAAACACACCCTTCAGATCGGCGCGCTTCCACGACAGGAATGGCCCGATGCCCATCATCACGACCAGTGGCAGCATCGTCGGAACGAAGGTTGCGTTGAAAAATGGTGGTCCGACCGAGACCTTGTCCCCCGAGAGCGCCTCCATGAACAGCGGATAGAGCGTTCCGAACAACACGGTTCCAGTCGCCGTCGCCAGAAGCAGGTTGTTGATGAGCAATCCGGCCTCGCGGCTGACGGGCGCAAACAGGCCGCCGCCCTCCATCGCCGGGGCGCGCCAGGCATAAAGCGTGAGCGAGCCTCCGATCGAGACCCCGAGCAACCCGAGGATGTAGAGGCCGCGTTCCGGATCGACGGCGAAGGCATGAACGGATGTCAGAAGGCCCGACCGCACAATGAACGTGCCCAGAAGGGATAGCGAAAAGGTGAGTATCGCGAGAAGTATCGTCCAGCTTTTGAAGGCATCGCGCTTCTCGGTGACGATCGCCGAATGCAGAAGCGCCGTGCCGAGAAGCCAGGGCATGAAACTTACGTTCTCGACCGGGTCCCAGAACCACCAGCCGCCCCAGCCCAGTTCATAGTAGGCCCACCACGATCCGAGTGCGATCCCGGCCGTCAAACTCATCCAGGCTGCCAGTGTCCATGGTCGGACCCATCGCGCCCATGCCGCGTCGACCCGCCCCTCGATCAGCGCAGCCACGGCAAAGGAAAACACGATTGAAAAGCCGACATAGCCGAAATACAGAAGCGGCGGATGCATCGCGAGACCGACATCCTGCAAGAGCGGATTCAGATCATTTCCGTCTTGGGGCGGCGGAAACACCCGCTCGAACGGGTTTGATGTCAGCAGCAGGAACGACAGGAAGCCTGTGCTGATCCAGGCCTGAACCGACAGCGTCCGGGCTTTCAAAGCATCCGGTATGTTGGATCCGAAGAGCGCGACACCCGCGCCGAAGGCCGCCAGGATCAGCACCCAGAGCAGAAGGGACCCCTCATGGCTGCCCCAGGTACCCGCGACCTTGAAGAGCATCGGTTTGAGCGAATGCGAATTCTCCACGACGTTCGCCACCGTGAAATCGCTGACCACGAAGGCGTGCATCAGCGCCGCGAAAGCGATGCCGATGAAGACCAGTTGCGCGATGGCTGAACTCCGTGCGCTGCGCATCCACAGGGCATTGCCGCGGGCTGCGCCGAGCATGGGGAGCACGCTCTGAACCAGAGCGATGCAGAGCGCGAGGGCGAGGGCAAAATGTCCGATTTCAGGTATCATCGCAGTTCCCTAGTCATTCGTCAGTCACCCTAGGCGGGTGCAGCCTTCCCAAACGGGAAGGTCAATAGTCGATGGCTCACAATTTGGTGGGCATCGGCAAGCCAGTCTCGACGTTACAATCCGAGCTTCGCCTTGCGGCGCTCGTACTCCTCGTCGTCGATTTCACCTTTGGCATAGCGTTCGCGAAGAATGTCGGCCGCGTCCGGTTTGTCGGCTGAGCCAGATCCGGCCGAGAAGCCGCGGACGGCGAACACGATCAGTGCGATGATCGCCCCCCAGAACAACAGCATCATCAAACCGCCAACCATGCCGAATCCGCCTCCCCACATCATGTGACCGAAACCCTCGCCCCAACTGTCCGAAGGATCAGCGAGCGCGGCTCCGACGGACAATACAAGGGCTGACGAGGTTACGACGGACATCCTCTTTATCATGAGATGTTCCTTTCTTGCTGATCAGGTGCTGTTTCGAGTGGTAAAGTGACGGTTACGAGAAGACCGCTTTCGGCGCGGTTCGACAGAGCGACGTCGCCGCCATGCGCCCGCACAATCGTTCGCGCGATCGACAGACCAAGGCCAGTGCCGCCAGTTTCGCGCGAGCGGGATTTTTCGAGCCGAAAGAACGGCTCGAACACCTGTTCGAGTTCGGTTTCGGGGATTCCGGGACCGGTGTCGGCGACCTGTATCTGGACGTGTTCGGCGTCATGACGGAAGGTGACCTCGGCCCCTCCGCCGTAGCGCTGCGCATTCTCGATGATATTGCGCAGGGCGCGGCGTACCGATTGCGGACGCAGCCGAACCCACAAGCTGTCGACCGCATCCAGGGTGAAGCCGTCGATCATGTTAGCCTGCAACTGCTTCAGGTAGGCACCCAGATCCACCGTCTCGTAGGCTTCGGAGCTGGCCATGCCACGTGCAAAGGCAAGCGTTGCATCGACCATCTCCTGCATTTCCTCGACCGAGGCGACCAAGCTTGCACGTGTTTCTTCCTCCTCGACCATCTCCGCCCGGACCCGCATCGCGGTCAACGGAGAGCGCAGATCATGGCCCAGTGCCGCAAGAAGCCGCGTTCGGTCTTCAACGAAGCGGGTCAGCCTCGCCTGCATCCGGTTGAAGGCCCGCGTAAGGCCGCGCACCTCGCTCGGACCGAACAGTGGCAACGGATCGACGGTTTCGCCTCGTCCAAGCTGGTCGGCTGCGCGAGAGACGCGCAGAAGCGGCCCGGTCAGACGGGTCAGAAGGAACCAGCAGGCCGAGACCAGAATTATCGCCGCCGTGATCCCGAAACTGACGATTGAAGCCCATGGCCACTGCAACGGCGGCCGTTCGAACCGTGTTCCGACATTCAGCCACTGCCCGTCCGCGAGGGCGATCGACAGCTGCATTTCGACCGCGGAAAGCTCGCCCCGCATCATCGCGAGATGCATTTCAGCCATCTCCGGCGCGAGATGTGGCATCGGCAAAATGCCGTGCTCGACCTCATGCAATTCCACGCGGATTTCCCGGTCCTTCCCACCACTAAGAAGTCCGCGAACGCGCGCCTCCACCGCTCCACCATCGGCATGGCTCACATGGTCTACGGCGGGAAGGTCCGAAAGATCGAAACGCACCAACGGAGAATTCGCCGCTCTCAGGATCGCCTGCTGCAATGACTCCGGCGCCTCTTCGAGCAAGAGCACGACGTTCGCGGCCCGACCTGCCGCCTCGAAGCCCAAGGCGGCGCGCACGGCGAGGCCACGCTCGTCCACGAACAGCCACAGGCTGATCGTCTGTGCGACAGCAAGCGCCGCGACGATCAGCAGCACCAGCTGCCCACGAAGACTATCGAAGGGGCGCGGCATCAGCTCAACTCGTGGACATCGGCAGCCAGGCAATAGCCGCCGCCGCGCACAGTTGTAACGATGCGCGGACGCGACGCATCAAGCTCGATCTTCCGGCGCAGTCGGCTGATCTGATTGTCTATGGTCCGGTCAAATACCGACGCTGCACGGCCTGCCGTCAGATCGAGCAACTGATCGCGGCTGAGGACAAAACGAGGACGTTCCAGCAGGACGGTCAAAAGCTTGAATTCCGCGCTGGTCAAATCGATTTGTTCACCGTCCTCGTTCGTCAGTACCCGACTGTCCGTGTCCAGAATCCAATGGGCAAACGCGATGCGTCTGCCCGAAAGTTTACCTGCGTAAGGCTCGGCTTTCGTCAAACGGCGCAGGATGGCTTTGATCCGGGCGACCAGCTCGCGCGGGTTGAAGGGTTTCGCCAGATAGTCATCCGCACCAATTTCGAGGCCGACGATCCGATCGGTTTCCTCTCCGAGCGCGGTCAACATCAGAATCGGAATGGCTCCGGTGGCGGACAGCCGCCGGCACACGGACAGACCGTCTTCTCCCGGCATCATGACGTCGAGAACGATCAGGTCGAATTGGCCGTTCGCGAGTTTCGCATCCATTTCGACCGCATCGCGCGCCGAGGTCGCACGCATCCCGTTCTTCTCGAGATAGCGCGTTACGGCATCGCGGATTTCGCGGTGGTCATCAACAACAAGAATGTGCGGCGGTTCGCTCATAGCCCTTCCTTTAGATGAATGCCGGGTGTTTTCCCGAAGAGATTTGTCACGAAGTGTAACAGGCATCGCGTTTGTGACCTGCCGATACAAAACGCCTGGACGCCCGGCATTCCGTCGCGACAATCACCTGCCATATGTTCGCTATCGTAACACTGACACGAGGTGACCTAAATGAAACGCAATACTCTATTCGCTGCAATGACTCTGACCGCAACTGCCCTTGGCGGTGCCGCTTTCGCGGATTCCAATCGTGGACACGGCGAGCAATCCGGCACCAGGTCCGCGCCTGTCATGATGCAGAGCGGTGGCCCCGGCATGATGGGAATGATGCGGGGCATGGACGGAATGATGGATATGATGCAGCGCATGCATGGCAACATGATGGGCGGTATGGGCCCGATGGGCGGTGGAATGATGCAGATGTTCGACGCCGATGGCGATGGCAAAGTCACGCCCGACGAGATGCGCTCACGGCTGCAGGCCAAGCTCACGGAATTCGACAGCGACGGCGACGGGACCCTTTCGATTGCCGAGTTCGAAACCCTTCACAGCGCGATGATCCGGGAGAAGATGGTGGATCGCTTCCAGCACCTCGATGCTGACGGTGACGGCGCGGTGACGGCGGAAGAGATGACGGCACCCGCCGAAATGATGGAACGGATGCAGATGATGCGGTCGAACATGGCACAGCCGCCGGTTCAGCCCGGCAATGGCCAGGGCATGGGCGACGGAACCATGATGAACGACAATTGAGCGGTTCGGCGCCGGTCCTGACTGGCGCCGATTCCCAAAACGCCTGACCCGCGAAGCATCCGGACGCCAAAGCCAGACCGCGTTCGGAATTGCGACGTCCAAACAATGACCAGCAACCACCGCAGATCCGAAAGGGAGAAAACCGAATTGGCTTATACCTATAATCGCGTTTTGAAAGATGTCGCCATAGACGACGCTGAATTGCTTGTTCGAGACGCATTGGCAGAAAAGGGCTTCGGCGTGCTGACCGAGATTGACGTGAAGGCGACGATGAAAAAGAAGCTGGACGTGAAGATGCCGCCTTATCGCATCCTTGGCGCCTGCAATCCGAGCATGGCCCACAAGGCTATCGAGATCGAGCCGCGCGTCGGCGCGATGCTGCCCTGCAACGTGATTTTGCGCCAGGTGGACGGAGGAACGGAGATCAGCGCCATTGACCCTGTGGCCTCGATGCAAGCGGTAGAGAACGTCGACCTGAACGCGGTCGCCGGCCAAGTCCGCGATCTGCTCCGGGCAGCCGTGGACGCTGTGTGATTTTTGCTCGCGGCGCTCTTGACCTTCCAGTAACTGGAATCCGTATAATGGGGCGGAACCAGAGCAACCGGGATCGAGGCAAAGCTCAGCGGCGATCTTTCTGTTTGCCGCTAACCAGACACGAGGCGCAGATGAACCGCGACCATACCATCCCACTTACACTCAAGGCCGCCGTCGCGCTGGCCTTTGCGGTCGTCTTGCTAACCCTTGCTTTCGGACCCCTGTCCGACACCCTGACCGGTCTGAACGGCGACAGGATATCTGCATGGGTCATGGCTGCAGGCATCTGGGGGCCAATTGTGATCGTTGGACTGATGACGACAGCGATCGTGGCCACGCCGATCCCAAGTGCCCCCATCGCGTTGGCTGCGGGCGCCGCATACGGCCACACTCTCGGAACAGTCTACATCGTTCTCGGTGCCGAACTCGGCGCTCTTGCAGCCTTCGTGCTCGCCCGGTTTTTGGGTCGGGACGTGTTGCGGAAATGGTTCGGCGATAGAGTCGATGCTGGCTGGCTCGGCTCTCAGAACGTACTGACATTCACAGTTTTTGTTAGCCGGCTGCTGCCATTCGTTTCATTCGATATCGTCAGCTATGCCGCGGGGCTCAGCCGACTGCATTTCTGGCGCTTCGGCCTGGCTACCCTGGCCGGGATCATTCCTGCCAGTTTCGTACTCGCGCATTTCGGCAACGAAGTCGTCAGCGGAGACACCTCCCGTGCTGCCTGGGCTGCAATCGGACTGGGCGCACTCACGCTGACCCCGCTCGTCATCATCGGGGTCAGAGACTGGCATAGACGAGGATCACGCCATGACTGATCGCGGCTCACGTCATCGTCAGACATCTGCGCCATGGAACGAGCACCATGGGCAAGTTGGTTTTCGATTCCAACGCAAAAAACAGGGGCTTCGTCCATGCTGACCGCAGCGATACCATTTCCAGACATCGGCACCGACCTTTTCTCGATCGAGATCGGCAGTTTCACGTTCGCGCTGCGCTGGTACGCGCTTGCCTATATCGTCGGCATCCTCATCGGATGGCGCATCTGCCTGGCGGCTGTTCGTCGCTCAGCACTCTGGCCATCGGCCGGGCCGCCACTTGATCGCCAGCAGATCGAGAACCTTCTGACATGGATCATCCTGGGTGTGATCGTCGGCGGACGCGTGGGCTTCGTGCTATTTTATCAGCCCGACTACTACCTGGCCAACCCTCAGGAAATCCTCAAGGTATGGCAGGGCGGCATGTCTTTCCACGGCGGTTTCGCAGGTGTTGCGATAGCTACGCTGGTATTCTGTCTGCGTCAGAATGCGCCCATGCTCAGCACCGCTGACCTGCTTGCGCTGGCAACCCCGCCGGGGCTGTTTCTGGGGCGGCTTGCGAATTTCACCAACAACGAGCTTTGGGGGCGGCCGACGGATGTTCCATGGGCTGTGATCTTCCCGGGCGAGGCGGCGCAAGCCTGCGAAGGCATCACCGGTCTCTGCGCCCGCCATCCTTCGCAGCTATACGAGGCGCTTTTGGAAGGGCTGCTGCTCGGAACGCTCCTACTCTATCTCGCCTGGCGCCGCGGCTGGCTGAAGACCCCCGGAGCCCTGACCGGTGCATTCCTGATCGGGTACGGCCTGGCCAGGAGCTTTGTGGAGTTGTTCCGGCAGCCGGACATGCAGTTCGCGACCGCCGAAAACCCGATCGGACATGCACTTCATTTCGGCGATTGGGGGCTGACGATGGGTCAGCTTCTGTCCGCGCCGATGATTCTGACCGGGTTGGCTCTGGTTTTGTACTCGCTCAGACGTTCCAGAAGCCCAGCCAACCAGAGGCCAAACACCGTCGCGTGATCCGTAGGGATCTCGATAAGGAGGAATTGGAATGAGCGACAACATCGAAGAACAGAACTGCGAAACATCGACCGAGACCGCACTGATCGAGGGCCGACGAGCTTTTCTTGGCTTCCTCGCAAGACGGCTGGGCAACTGGGCCGATGCCGAGGACGTGATGCAAGAATTCTGCATCCGCGTGCTGGCGCGCAAGGATCAGTTGCGCAACGTCGAGCGCATGGATGCCTGGCTATACGCAGTGCTGCGGTCCACGTTGAACGACCACTACCGCAAGAGCACACGGCGAACGCGATTGGCCGGTGCCGTGGCACGCGAACCCGAGGAATGGGTCGCCGATGCGCCGACACAGATGGCGCGGCTTTGCACCTGCCATAGCGGGCTGATTTCCGAGCTGCGCCCCGCTGATGCGGAGTTGATCCAACGGATCGACTTCGATGAAGAGGATCGCAGTGTCGTGGCGACCGAACTGGGTCTGAATCGCAATGCCCTCGGCGTTCGACTGCACCGGGCACGTACTGCTCTGCGCGAGGCGCTAATGGATCATTGCGGTGAATGTTGCCGAGTGGACCGCGACGATTGTTCTTGTCCGCCTGAGGGCTGCGAGAACGATCGACACGAGACAAATTGCGAACTGGAAGAGCATATATCCTGATCGCGATGCGGCCGGTTCTGTAACGATTTCCGCCGACCGGCGTCTTCTTCTGTGACCGGGCCAGAGTGCGCCACAGGAGGGCTATTCCGACAATGCCGCGGATCACCACGGACTGCCACTTGGGAGTAACGTACCAGCCATCTTGGGATGCTGACCTGCGCGCCCTTTTCTCCCGCATGACGTGCGCCTGCGCAGAGACCGCCACGCATGCGGAGGCTCCAATGGCACGGGCATTGTTCCTCCGTGTGGAAGAGATGAAGCAACACCCAGAATTGGCGGCGCGCGCACTGGGCATCAGGCCTGGCGATGCCGGCTACCTCCTTGCCGGTTTGCGCGAGGATGTCGCGAAGGAACTCGTGCTTCTACTGAGTACGAAGCGACCGCCCAAAGGGACCACCTGTGAGAGGGAAATCAGCGATGAATAGGAGCTTGCGCCTTGCGACAGTAAATCCTGAGCTTCCCCCTGCACGTGTCTCGAATGCTGCCAAGGCAGGCGGGAACAAACCCTATGCGCAGGATGCCTTTGAACGCTGGGTGCTGTTTCTCGACACCTTGCGCGAACGCGCCAACAACATGATCGCGCATGAGCGGCAGGGCATGCCACCGCTTCTGGATTTCGATTACGAGCTTCTGCTCGACGCCCACGATTTCGAACGACCGGCCAACTACGCGCTGTTGAGGATCACGCGGGTCGGAGACGACTGTTGGGACGATTGTGTGGACGAGGCGAAACCGCCGGTGATTATCATCGATCCGCGCGCCGGACACGGGCCCGGCATCGGTGGGTTCAAGCGCGACAGCGAGGTCGGTATGGCGATGCACGAGGGCCATCCTGTCTATTTCGTGATCTTCTTTCCTGAACCCGTGCCTGGTCAGACCCTTGCGGATGTCCACTATGCCTTGCGCGATTTTGTATCCGAAGTCGTCCGTCGTCACCCCGACACAGGCCCTGTGCTTTACGGCAATTGTCAGGCCGGGTGGGCAACCACACTATTGGCCGCGGATTGCGAAGGTCTGACCGGGCCCATCGTTCTGAACGGCACGCCGCTCAGCTACTGGTCGGGCGAGGCGGAGAGCAGCCCGATGCGGATGATGGGAGCGCTGACCGGCGGATCGTGGGCCGCACATATGCTGTCCGATCTGGGAGACGGTCGCTTCGACGGCGCTTGGCTTGCACAGAACTTCGAGACCTTGCAGCCCGAGAAAGCGATCTGGGAGAAACATGCCAACCTCTTTGCCCAAGTCGACACCGAGCGAGAGCGGTTTCTCGAATTCGAACGCTGGTGGAACGGCTTCTACACGCTCAGCCGCGAAGAAATCCTCGGCATCACGCAAAATCTCTTTATCGGCAATCGGCTGGAACAGGGCGAGATGCAACTGGGCGAGCATTGCAGCATCGACCTCAGGCGGATCAGCAACCCGATCATCGTCTTTGCCTCGAAGGGCGACAACATCACGCCGCCCGAGCAGGCTTTGGGCTGGATCGCGAAACTCTATCCCGACACCGATGCGCTGAAGGCGGCCGGGCAGCGTATCGTCTACATGACGCACGAGCATGTCGGGCATCTGGGCATATTCGTCTCGGGGTCTGTCGCGAGGCTCCAGCACCGGGCGATTCTGGAAAGTCTGGATGCGGTCGAGGCGCTTGCGCCGGGACTCTACGAGATGGTGATCGACAGCCCCTCGGTTGACCCAAACTGCAAGGCCGGTGATTACGATGTGCGGTTCGAGCCGAGTGAGATTGATGATCTCGGGATCGCCTCCGACGATGCGGCGCTAGCGCAGGTCGCTCAGATATCCCGCATCAACGAGGCGGCCTACACCCTGTTCGTCAGTCCGTGGCTCAAGGCCGCAACATCCCCGACCAGCGCCGAGGCACTGCGTGCGCTGCATCCGATGCGGTGGACCAGGACGATGTTTTCCGAACGAGTGAATCCGTGGATGGCGTTAGTCAATTTCACTGCCGATACAATACGCGAGACGCGCGAGCCATTGCCGGACGACCATCCCGCAATTCTGGTCGAACGGGCGCTGTTGGCGCGCACCGGCGAAAGCCTGACGGCCTGGCGCAGAGGGCGCGACGCATGGATCACTCATGTCTTCGGAGCGATCTTCGGAAATCCCTTTGGCACCCTGGCATCCCCACAGGCGGACGATCTGACCGCCTCATCAAACAAGGAGTGAACGAACATGGAATGGCTTGTTGAAAACTGGTTCCTGGTTTTCGTGTTCTGCGGTCTGGTGACGATGCATCTTTTCGGGCATGCCAGCGCCAGAAAGCCCATGACCAAGCTGAAACCCGTCGCCATCGCGAGGGTGAGATCGCGGCGCATCCTCTGAAACAAGCGTGGCCGCGAAAGCCGTCTGACGAGACCGGGCTCGCCCGGGGCATATTCCAGACACCTCGTTCCGGCCTCCACGTCAAAGGAAATGGCCCATGCGTGACTTCCCCGAATGCTGCAATCCCGTGGAACTGCTGGATCTGTCCGGTCACAAGGGTCTTGTCATCGGCATCGCAAATGATCGCAGCCTGGCGTGGCCCGCCGCCATGCATTTTCGCCAGGCCGGTGCCGATCTCGCCGTGACTTACCTCAACGAGCGCGCCAGACCTCATGTGGCGCCGTTGGCGGCGCGGCTCGAAGCGCCGATCGTCCTGCCCTGCGACGTCACTGTGCCGCAGGAACTCGATAGCGTTTTCGATGCCATCGCCGAACGTTGGGGAAGGCTGGATTTCATCCTTCATGCCGTGGGCGCCGTTCCGCCCGCCGACCTTCACGGTCGCCTGACCGATTGCTCGGCCGCCGGTTTCTCGGAAGCGATGAATGTTTCGGTCCATTCGCTGATCCGAATGGCGCATCTTGCCGAACCCCTGATGACCGGCGGTGGCAGTCTCATCACGCTGAGCTATCTCGGTGGCGAACGTGTGGTGAAGAATTACAACGTGATGGGGCCGGTGAAGGCGGCTCTCGAAGCTACGGTGCGCTATCTGGCGCACGAACTCGGGCCATCGAACATCCGCGTCAACGCAATTTCGGCAGGGCCGGTGCTGACCCGCGCGGCATCGGGATTGACCGGATTTGCGGGCCTTCTGGACGCAACCGCACGCGTGGCCCCCCTGCGGCGCAACATCGAGGCCGACGAGGTGGGCCGTGCCGCCTTGCTCTTCGCCAGCGACTATACCAGCGGCATTACTGGCGAGGTGCTGCATGTCGATGCGGGTGTTCATATCGAAAGCCCTGTCTCTGCAGCCGAGATGAACGCCAAACCGGAGGATTCATGATGAGCCAGGCCAGCGACGAAGCCGTTCAGCCACGCGCATCAGAGCGGCGCGATTTCCTGTATTATGCAACTGTCTCGGCCGGCGCCGTTGCCATCGGCGCTGCGGTCTGGCCCTTGATCGACTCGATGAACCCCTCAGCCGACGTGACCGCCTCCGATACGGTCAGGATCGATCTTTCCGGCGTCGAACCGGGCCAACGTATCACCGTGAAGTGGCGGGGTCGCCCGGTCTTCGTCTGGCGCAGGTCCGCCGCGGCTATCGAGGCGGCACGGGCTGTCGAACTAGGCGCCCTTGTCGATCCTGTCGACACAGCGCGCGAAAACCCCAGCCAGAGCGGGGACCGGCCCGCGCGGGACGACAACCGGACGGCGGACGCGGCTGGCGAGTGGCTCGTCGTCATCGGAGTCTGCACCCATCTCGGCTGCATTCCGCTGGGCCAGGATGGAGCGGCGGTGGGCGAATTCGGCGGTTGGTTCTGCCCGTGCCACGGATCACATTACGACACGTCGGGCCGGATCCGGAAGGGGCCCGCGCCACGCAACCTCGACATTCCACCGTACACTCTGGGTGACGATCTGCAACTCGTCATCGGCGCCTGAAACACGGAGCGGTTCTAAAATAGAAGAAGGAGGCCATTCCATGAAGGCGAAAGATATCATGACAACACCCGTGATCTCGATCCCGCTGGATGGACAAATCGAGGACGCGGTGCGCCTCATGCTGGACCACCACATCAGCGCGCTGCCCGTCGTTGGCGCAGAGGGCGGCCTCAAGGGACTTGTCAGCGAAGGTGACTTGATGCGACGCGTTCGCGATTCTGAGAGCCCCCGCCGGTCCTGGTGGCTCGAAGTGCTGGGCGGGTCGGGCGATTCCGCCAAGGATTTCATCAAACTCAAAAGTCACCGCATCGAAGATGTGATGACGCGCGATATCGTTTCGGTCGAGGAAGACACACCCGTTGCCGAGATCGCGCGTCTCTTGGAAGAGCACCGGATCAAACGGGTGCCCGTTCTGCGCGCCGGTCGCGTGGTCGGAATCGTCAGTCGGGCAAACCTGCTTCATGCCTTGTCGGCTATTCCGAGTGAGGCATTGCGGGAGCCGTCAGAGGACGATCGTGTTCTGCGTGAAAGGATAGATGAGGCCCTGAAAGAGGTTCCCGGCGCGGCCGTCAATTTGATCAACTACACAGTGGACAGTGGCCATGTTGCCGTCTGGGGCGTGGCCGATAGCGATTTCGAAGAAAATGCCGTTCGCGTTGCCGTGGAGAACGTGCCCGGTGTTCGTACCTTGGAGGTCCACATGGGCCGCCTGCCAGCTTGGGGCTACGGCATCTGACGTCCGCATTTGAAGTCAATGGACTCTGGCTGAGCGAAGCTCTGGGGCTCAGGGCAGTTTTCGCTTCACGACGCATGATTCTTCGGGACAGAGTCGTTTCCCTCCTATGCGGTCGTCGTCTTCTTGCCGTCGATGACACCGCCTCATCTGTCACTGGAGGCCTGGCAGGTTCCGATGCTTGTAATGCTCTCGGGCGAGCGGCGTCTACAGGACGAACCCAAACGAAAGGAAGTCCAGATGGACAGCCGTACCGATCCCAAGACCCAAGACACATCCGCCTCAAAATCGACTGGCTGTTACGGTGGCAAGGCCGAGGCTCAACCGCTGGCCAAGGCTGAGCCGCGCGTGGCGGAAAAAGCCGAGAGAAAGCAGACTAAATCAGGATGCTGCTGCGGCCAGAACTGACGCCACGCATCACAGGATGGGCGTCTTGCCCTGGCCACGCGCTCATCCTGAAGCGGGGACGTCCGACAGAAGCTTTCGCGCTCGGGTCTGATCATCGGCAAGAAAGGAGCAAGCCATGATGCCCATCATCTATTTCACCGCAGTCGCGGCGATCCTTTTCCTGGCCCTGCGCATGACGTGCGGGGCCTGCGTAATGGGCGGGAATACCGAGACAGGGCGTGCGCATCTTCCCATCATGCCACTGGGTTGGGCGCTGAGCCTGTTTCTGGCCCTGACATACGTGGTTTGCGTCGTGTTCGATCTGATCTTCCCCGGCTACGCGATGTACGAGGTCTGGTCCGGACTGCTACCGGGCTTCATCTGGCTGACCCCGGTGGGCTTCATCATCGGCCTGGTCGAAAGCTTTCTGTATGGCTGGTACGCCGCGCTGATCTTTGGCGGCCTGTTCAACGCCATCTCGGGCAGGGGAGCAGAGGCATGATCCCGACCGCACGTCCGAAACTGCGCTTCCTTGGTGCCGCCGGAACGGTGACAGGATCGCGCTATCTGATCGAAGGCATGGGACGGCGCATCCTGGTCGATTGCGGCCTGTTCCAAGGCTTCAAACAGTTACGTGCGCGTAATCGAAAACCGTTCCCGGTGCGCATCAACACCATCGATACCGTGTTGTTGACGCATGCCCATCTGGACCATTCAGGATATCTGCCCGCGCTGATCCGGGCGGGGTTTCGCGGGCGGATAATTTGCACCGAGGCAACGGCGGAACTGTGCGGGCTAATTTTGCCCGACAGCGGGCATATCCAGGAAGAAGAGGCGCGCTATGCCGCCAGAAAGGGGTATTCCAAACACAAGAACCCAAGACCACTCTACACGCTCAAGGATGCAAAGGCTGCACTGGATCGCTTTGATCTTCACCCCTTCGATCAGAGGGTCGAGCTGGGTGATGGTATCGCGGCCAGTTTCATTCCGGCGGGGCATCTTCTTGGGGCGGCCCAGATCCAGCTTGAAGTTGGCGGCAGGGTTGTCCATTTCAGCGGCGATCTGGGCCATGATCCCGATCCGCTGATGCGACCGCCGAACCCATTCGGCGGAGCCGACGTGCTGGTCTGCGAATCCACCTACGGCAACCGGTCCCATCCCGACATCGACCCCGAGGCCGAACTGGCCCCGGTCCTCAAACGCACCTTTGCCCGCGGCGGCACGGTCCTGATCCCGTCTTTCGCCGTCGGACGGGCGCAAGGCCTGATGCTACATATCGCGCGATTGATGGGGCGGGGCGACATCCCCTACGTTCCGGTGTTTCTGAACAGCCCGATGGCGGTGGATGCGACCGAGATCTATCACCGCCACCACGACGAACATCACGTCAGCCGCGAAGATTGCGTCGCGATGTTCGAGATCGCCAAACGCGTGAACACGGTCGAGCAATCCAAGGAATTGAATACGCGGCAGGGTCCGATGATCATCGTATCCGCCAGCGGCATGCTGACCGGCGGGCGTATCCTGCACCATCTTGCAAGCTTTGGTGGTGATCGGCGGAACACGATCCTGCTGTCAGGTTTTCAGGCTGGGGGCACGCGTGGCGCGGCGCTGGCCGGGGGAGCGCGGAGTTTGCGCATGTTCGGACGAGAGTTCCCGATCGAGGCCGAAGTGGTTCAGCTCCAGTCCTTTTCCGGGCACGCCGATGCCGACGAGATCCTGCGCTGGATGTCCGCCGGTCCCGCCCCCACGATGACTTATCTGACTCATGGGGAACCTTCGGCTGCCGACACCCTGCGATTCCGCGTCGAACATGAGCTTGAGCGACCCGTGCGCGTCCCGGAGCACCTCGAGTCCGTCTATCTGGACCGGTCGCGATGACCGATACGCTTTCTCTTATCCCATCCGGCATAGACACCTACCGACAACCGGTCGTCTACATGCATGAGGATTGCCATGTCTGCCGCTCCGAGGGGTTTGCGGCCCAGACTCGAATACGGATCGACCTTAAGGACCGGTGGATCATTGCCACCTTGAATGTGGTCGGTCGTGGGGCATGGCTTGCCGTGGACCAGGCGGCATTGTCCGTTTCCGCCTGGGCGGCCCTTGAAGCGCAGGCGGGGGACAGGGCCGCGTTCTCGCACCCTGAACCGCCCGCTTCCGCGTCGATGATCCGGGCGAAAGCCTATGGCGAAAGACTGGATCAGGCCGGTTTCGCAGGAATCGTCAGCGACACCCTCGACAATCGGCTTTCGGATCTCGAGCTTGCCGCATTCGTTACCGCCTGTGCGGGCGACAGGCTGGACGAGGTCGAGACCGTGGCGCTGACCCGCGCCATGAAGGATGCCGGGCAGACGCTCGACTGGGGGGACCGGGCCGTTCTCGACAAACACTGCGTCGGCGGATTGCCGGGCAACCGGACGACGCCGATCGTCGTCGCCATCGTCGCGGCGGCGGGGTATCTGATCCCCAAGACGTCGAGCCGTGCGATCACCTCGCCGGCGGGGACGGCCGACACGATGGAGGTCATGGCGCCAGTCGCCTTGGACGCCGCCGCGCTGCGCCGGGTGGTCGAAGCAGAAGGCGGCTGCATCGTCTGGGGCGGCGGGCTCGCGCTCAGCCCCGCCGATGATCACTTCATCCGTGTCGAACGCCCGCTCGATTTCGACTCTACCGGCCAACTCGTGGCGAGTGTGCTGTCGAAAAAGGCTGCGGCCGGTGCCACGCATGTCCTAATCGACATACCGCTCGGACCCACCGCCAAGGTGCGGTCGGCCGGGGCCGCCGAAGCCCTCGGTGCCCGGCTGTCATCGGTGGCCAAGGCGTTGGGTCTGAACCTGGCGCTGGACATCAGCGACGGTGTGGCCCCCGTGGGACGGGGCATCGGCCCGGCGCTGGAGGCCCTGGACGTTCTGGCGGTTCTGCGGCGCACGCCGGACGCGCCTGTGGATCTGCGCGAACGGTCGCTGGACCTGGCCGGGCATCTTCTGGACCTCGCGCCGGACGCCGCGGCGGGGCAGGGACGGGACCGTGCGCAGGCGCTTCTCGACAGTGGCGCGGCGGAGGCCAAGTTCATGGCAATCTGCGCGGCACAGGGCGGTTTCCGCGAACCCGGAAGCGCGGAACAGCGCATCGATATACGCGCCCCTCATGCGGGCCAGCTGACCGCCATCGACAACCGACGCATCGCGCGCATCGCCAAGCTGGCCGGTGCCCCGCGTCAGAAGAGCGCCGGCATTCGCCTGCTGGCGCGTATCGGTGATCGTGTGGACAAGGGCCAGCCGCTCTATGAACTCCATGCCGAGACACCGGGCGAACTGGCCTATGCCCTCGCCTATGCCGAGTCCCAAACCGGCGTGCTCACGCTGTCCGAGGAGGTGTCATGATCCTTGTTACGTTTCCCGAGATGAGACCGCTGGCCGAAGATCTGGCCCCCGCGATCGGGGCAGAGCTGCGCGAGCTCGACTGGCACCGTTTCCCCGATGGCGAAAGCCTGATCTCGCTGCCCGGCAATCTGGACGGGGCACACGTGGCGCTGCTGGCGACACTGCGCGATCCCGACCGCCTTGCCCTGCCATTGCGCTTCGCCGCAGCGACGGCCCGCGAGATGGGCGCACGCCGCGTCGGATTGATCGCCCCCTATCTCGGCTACATGCGGCAGGACCGCCGTTTCGAAACCGGGCAGGCGGTCAGCGCGCCGCTGTTCGCGCAGTTCCTTGGGGAAAGTTTCGACTGGCTGGTGACGGTCGATCCGCATCTGCACCGCATCGCGCGGCTGGACGATGTCTTCCCGATTCCGGCGATGCGCGCCGTGTCCGCCCCGCTGTTGGCAAGCTGGATCGAGACGAACCTGCCAGACGCCGTACTTCTGGGCCCCGACAGCGAAAGCCAGCAATGGGTGGCCGAGGTGGCCCGGCTGGTCGGACGGCCCCATGAAGTCCTGCGCAAGGTGAGGTCCGGCGACCGCAGCGTCGACGTCAGCGTGCCCGAAAGCACGGCGTTGCAGTCAGGCACACCGGTGATCCTCGACGATATCGCATCCTCCGGGACCACGATGGCGCGCGCCGTCGAACGGTTGCTTGACGCCAGGACGCCGGCCCCTGTCTGCCTGGTCATCCATGCAGTCTTTGCGGATGGCGCCCACGACGCCATCCTGTCGGCCGGAGCGGCACGGATCGTTTCGACCGACACCATTCCCCATTCAACGAATGCGATCGGAATTGCCGGTGTACTGACCGAGGCGCTCCGGTCGCTTGCGGCAGGCCTTGACCTTCCAGCCGCTGGAAGGGCTAGGTTGGACCCGAATCCCACCGAGAGGACACCCGAATGAACGACCAAGCAAGCCGTGCGACATCCGACACCGAAACCGTCGTGTACGTCTGCCCGATGCACCCAGAGGTGCGGCAGAACGGTCCGGACGATTGCCCGAAATGCGGTATGCATCTCGTGCCCGAAGAGGAAGTTGCCGCCCATACCGGGCATGATCACCATGCCCACGACCACCACGCAAGCGCTGCCCCGGCGGACGGCAGATACGATACCGTCCCCGACGGCCATGATGGGGCGGTCTACACCTGTCCGATGCACCCAACCGTGCGCCAGACCGAGCCGGGATCCTGTCCGATCTGCGGCATGGGACTGGAGCTTGAATCGGCGGCGATGGCGGGGGACGGTCCAAATCCGGAGCTTGTCGACTTTACCCGACGTTTCTGGGTCGGCTCGGTCCTGACCATTCCGCTTCTGATCCTCACCATGGGTCCCTATCTCGGCTTTCCGGGAGTGCGCGAGATCTTCGGCGAGCGGGCAACCCTCTGGATCGAGCTGGTACTCGGAACCCCGGTGGTCCTTTGGTGCGGCTGGCCGTTTCTGGTTCGGGGCTGGAATTCGTTCCGGACAATGAACCTCAACATGTTCTCCCTGATCGGCATGGGCGTGATTGCGGCCTGGCTCTTCAGCGTCGTCGCCGTTCTCTCACCCGGCATATTTCCCGACGGATTTCGCGACGCCGAAGGGCATGTCGGCGTCTATTTCGAGGCGGCGGCGGTGATCGTCACGCTGGTGCTGCTCGGCCAGGTGATGGAACTACGTGCTCGGGAGGGGACCGGCAAGGCGATCCGCGCACTTCTGGACATGGCAGCCAAGACCGCGCGGGTCATTCGGGACGACGGGTCTGAGGAGGAAATCCCACTGGAGAACGTGCAGGTCGGCGACCGGCTGCGCGTGCGGCCCGGCGACAAGGTGCCGGTAGATGGCGTGGTTCTGGAAGGCCGGTCCTCGGTCGACGAAAGCATGATCTCCGGTGAACCCGTGCCGGTCGAGAAGACCGAGGGCGACCCGCTGACCGGTGCCACGATCAACGGCACCGGCAGCCTGGTGATGGAGGCGACGCGGGTCGGGTCCGACACGATGCTGGCGCAGATCGTCGAGATGGTCTCCAACGCGCAACGATCGCGCGCACCGATCCAGAAGTATGCCGACAAGGTGGCGGGATATTTCGTTCCGGCCGTGATCGGTGTTGCAATTCTGTCCTTCATCGCGTGGGGGCTCTGGGGCCCGGCGCCTGCACTGTCCTATGCGCTCGTCTCCGCAGTCGCGGTTCTGATCATCGCCTGTCCCTGTGCCCTTGGGCTTGCAACTCCGATGTCGATCATGACGGCGACGGGGCGGGGGGCCCAGGCCGGGGTGCTGATCAAGAACGCCGAGGCTCTGGAGCGGTTCGAGAAGGTCGATACCCTGATCGTCGACAAGACGGGGACGCTGACGATGGGCAAACCACAGCTTGTCGCCGTCCTGCCCGAGCGCGGTCACGACGAGGCGGAGGTCCTGCGTCTCGCCGCATCGCTCGAGCGCGGATCGGAACACCCTCTTGCCGAAGCAATCGTCAGGGGTGCCGAGGAGCGAAGTGTAAAGATGGCAAATGCCGACGACTTCGAGGCGGTCACCGGCAAGGGCGTCAAGGGGGTCGTCGACGGCAAGGCGGTCGCGCTCGGCAATCTGGCGATGATCCGCGAACTGGGGCTCGAGGCGGGCGACCTGACCGCCAAGGCCAATGCCCGCCGCGACGAGGGCGAGACGGTGATGTTCGTGGTGCTGGATGGCGAGATCGCCGGTCTTGTCGCCGTCGCCGACCCGGTGAAGGAGACCACACCCGCCGCCATCGAGAATCTGCATGAACTGGGGTTTCGCGTCATCATGGCGACCGGCGACAACGAACGCACGGCCAAGGCCATCGGCGCGCGGCTCGGCATCGACGAGATCCGGGCCGACGTGCTGCCGGAGGACAAGGCGCGGATCATCAAGGAATTGCAGGCCGAGGGCCGCAAGGTCGCCATGGCCGGGGATGGCGTCAACGACGCCCCCGCGCTCGCGCAGGCCGATGTCGGCATCGCCATGGGCACCGGCGCAGATGTGGCCATCGAAAGCGCGGGCATCACGCTGGTCAAGGGCAACCTCGACGGTATCGTGCGCGCGCGGCGGCTGGCCCGGGCCACGATGCGCAACATCCGCCAGAACCTGTTCTTCGCGCTGGTCTACAACGCCTCCGGCGTGCCGGTCGCGGCGGGCGTTCTGTTTCCCTTCTTCGGCATCCTCATCAGTCCGATGTTTGCCGCCTTCGCCATGAGCGCCTCATCGATCTCGGTGGTGCTCAATTCCCTGCGGCTGAGAGGTGCAAGAGTATGAGACCTGACATCGTTCGAGGCGCACTGGTTGCTTTGGGGTTCAGCATCACCGCGAATGCGGCGATTGCGCACGAGTTCACCGCAGCGCTTCTCGTGACCGGTGAGAAACAGGAGGCGGGACTCGCCCAGGCGGTCAACGGCTTCCTTCTGGCAGCAGACGAGCGCGACGGGCATCCCGCCGAAACATCCGATGGCCATCTCGGAGGGGTGGATGTGCAGGTTCTGCCGCTGCCCGCTGACGCGGCCGGGCGGGTCGCCGGATTGATCGGGACGCCTCGTACACCGCCCGACGTCCTGATCGTGATGGGACCGGAGCCGGAGGCATCCGCCGCGGTCGCATCGCTTGATCTCGCCGACGTCGTGCTGCGTCCCGGCGCGCTTCCGAACGGCTGGGCGACCGAGGACGATACGGACAGCTTTGCCGCGCGCTACCGCAGTGCCTACGGCTCGGCGCCGACCGAGGCGGCGGCGCGGGGCTATAACGCCGCCCGGCGGCTGGATGCCGCGATCCGTCCGCTTGACGGGATCTCGCCGCGCGTGGCGCTGGAGACCGCTCTCGCCGATACCGCGAGCGGCATTGACTGGCAGGAGAATACTCGATGAAGGAAGATCCAAGGCTCGTTTCTGACGTTGCCCACGAAGACCCGGAAAAACTGGACGGCTTGGACGGAGACTCCGAGCCGATCGCGCCCCCCTCGTTCTGGCGGTCACGCGCCGGCATCTATCTGATCGTCGCCCTGGCTGCAGGTGGCCTTCTTCTGGGCTACGAGCACCGGGCGCACATCCTGGGCAGCGGATTGCTGATCTGGCTGCCTTTGCTGCTCTGCGTTGGGATGCACTTTTTCATGCACGGCGGTCACGGCAGACATGGCTCCGGGGGTGACAAGACATGACCGAACCCGGAACGGCATATGGCCTTTGGCTGCTGGTGTTCATCAATTCGGCGGTCTTCATCATCTTCGCCTTCAGCTTCTTCAAGCCGCAGACCAAACGCGACTGGCGGAGTTTCGGGGCGTTCAGCGCCTTCGTCGTAGCGCTTTTCACCGAGATGTACGGGTTTCCGTTGACGATCTTCCTCTTGTCCGGCTGGCTGCAATCCAACTGGCCGGATATCGACTGGCTTGCCCACGATAGCGGACATCTGCCCGAAATGATGTTCGGCTGGCAATCAAACCCGCATTTCGGCCCCTTCCATATCCTGAGTTTCGCACTGATCGGAGGCGGCTTCTGGCTGATATCCGTAGCCTGGCACCATCTCTGGTCGGCGCAACGGCAGGGGCGGCTGGCCACGACAGGGCCCTATGCCCGCATTCGCCACCCCCAATACGTGGGATTCGTTCTCATCATGCTGGGCTTTCTAGTGCAGTGGCCAACCATCCTGACGCTCGCGATGTTCCCGGTGCTGGTCTGGATGTACGCCCGCCTTGCGCGTGCCGAAGAAGCCGACAGCCGCGAACGGTTCGGCGAAAGCTGGGACAGATATGCAAGCGGTGTTCCCGCTTTCGTTCCCATCCAACGTCCGCCCGTGGGTGCCAGCCGATGAAGCGGGGCGAGACATTCATAGAAAGGAGCCCGAAAGAATGCACAGGATGACTGCGACGCGGTCCGCAATTGCGGTGCTTGTTATCGGCGGACTCGCGACGAGTCTCTTCGCCCAGTCCGACGAAGGACGCGACCGGCCACGGGTTAGCACGCAGATGCACGGGGCCGACGCAGGACGCCCGGCACCTGACCCCGCGACCGTCAAGGTGCCGGACACCCTGAGTGCGCCCGGCTATTTCGGCCAGGTTGCATTCGAACGCTCCTGTGCGTCTTGCCACGGCATCAACGCAGCCGGCGGGACCGGTAATGGCCCGCCGTTGGTCCATCCAATCTACGAACCCGGTCATCACGGCGATACGGCCTTCCTTAGGGCCGCCATGACCGGCGTGCAGGCGCACCACTGGGGTTTCGGTGACATGCCGCCCGTCGAAGGGATGACGGAAGAAACGGTCGCCTTGATCGTCACCTACATCCGCGAGCTGCAACGCACCAACGGAATCCAGTGATGGCGCGGCGAGTTGATCTGGCAATGGATACCTTGGGGATGATTGTATTGATCGGCGGTACGGGCGATGTCGGCAATCGATTGGTATCTCTGTTGCTGGATCACACGGCGGCCAGCGTTCTGGTTGTCTCGCGCCGGGGCACGGCGTCGGACGATCGGGTGAAGACACTTCGTCTGAACATCGCGGCCACCAATGCTGCCGCAAGAATTCCGCTTGGCGCGACAGTGGTCAACCTGACTGAGGCCACTCCACCGTCAGTCGCGGTCGATGTCGTTCGCGCAGGCGGAAATTTTCTCGAAACCTCGGCCTCTCCGGAGTACGTCGATTTGATCCGACAGGAGGTGTCGGCGAACGGCGGCGCGGGTATCGGCGTCGTCTGCGTCGGTGCCGCGCCGGGCCTCAGCACGTTGGTGGCTGCAGATGCCGCGCAAACCGAAGAATGCGCGAGCATCGACATCGGTCTGGAACTCGGCATGGGGCGCCACTACGGTAGCGCCGCGACAGAATGGTCGATCGGCGCCCTGGGAGACAAGTACCAAGTTTCCGGTGCCACAAGCACAACGGTGCGACCCGGGGATCTGCGCCGCCGCTTTATCTTCGAGCGGGGCGGGAGGTCGCAGACGGCGCTCGGCCTCGGCTTCGCACAGCAGGGTATCGTAGGACAAACTGGGAGGCGCTCGCCTCTCCGGGTCCGTACCTTTCTGGCGCTCCATCCGCCTTATGCGACGCACCTGACCGGCCTGCTCCTGCGCTTAGGCCTCGGGCCCTCCTTGGCCCGGGACAAGCGTGGACTGACGCGCATCTTGATGCGGCTACCACCGCTAGGGCGCGTCGGCACCCGGATCGCGGTCGAAGCGCTGGGGCCAGACGGCGGCGTTCTGAGCGCCCGGCATCTCGCGGCCGGCGACCAGGCAGAGGTTTCGGCCGCGATGATCCTGGCGGCGATCCGCGCTGTCAACGCAGGCGAGAAACCACTGCGCGGCTCCACAACCATCGTCGACCATTTGACGCTGGCCGAGGCATTCGACGCCTTGCGCCGGTTTCTTCCCGACATGCCGATCGAGACGTGGTCCAGCGGAGCTGCGGGAGATCGGGCATGAAGCCAGTCGGGAACCTGCTTCGGCTTGTCCGGATTCTCACCACCCTGTCGCCGGACATCTGGGCGCTTCGGCGCTACGACCCTGATGGCTGCGACATGCGCCCATCAGACCGCTTTGCGCAGGACCTAATCACGCTCGGCCCGGTCTTCGTGAAGCTAGGACAGATTCTCAGCACCCGCCCCGACATCCTGCCCGAAAGCTACATCGCACGGCTGGCGGAATTACAGGAGCGCGCGCCCGAGATGGATTTCGCGACGATCCGGCGCGTGGTCGAGGAGGAACTCGGTGCGCCGCTCGAGACGGCCTATGACAGTTTCGAGTCCGCGCCCATCGCTGCCGCGTCGCTTGCACAAGTGCACAAGGCGAGACTGAAAGACGGCACGACCGTTGCCGTCAAGGTGCAGCGCCCGGGACTGGAGGCGCTGTTCCGCCGCGACCTCGATGCACTAGAGTTCGGGCTTCGGCTCCTGCGTGTGCTGGCGCCGCGACGACTTCGCCGTACAAACCTGCCGGCGTTTCTCTCAGAATTCCGGCGTTATTCGATGGGGGAACTGGATTTTCAGGCCGAAGCCCGCGTCATGGAACGGTTTCGGTCAAATCTCGCCGGACAGGAAGGTGTGCGTGTCCCCAGGGCCTTCCCCGACCACACCACGGCCCGCGTGCTAACGATGAACTGGGTCGGGGGCATGCGCTTGTCCGAGGCGGCGGCCACTTTTTCGGGATCAACTCAATCCGCACTGGTCGACCGGCTGGTGTCCATGCTGCTCAGAATGTTCGTCTCGGACGGCCTGTTTCACGCCGACCTCCATCCCGGCAACATCATCTTTCACTCCGATGGCACTTTCACGTTGCTCGACTTCGGCATGTATGGCGAACTGAACCCGGCCGAGCGGGACCGCTTCGTGCTCTACTGGATGGCCGTGGCGCAGCGGCAGACCCGGCGCGCCTACCATCATTTCAACCAGCAGACCAAGCCGCTGCCAAGCGCGGATCACGCGCTCCTCCGGCAGGCATTCAACGACCTCGCCGCCCGGTTCTATGCGGCACCCTCGCGTGAAGCCAGCCTTGCGCGGACATACCTCGCGATGATGCGTGCGGGCTATCGCGCCGGGTTCGTCTTTCCCGCCTCGCTCATGCTTCACGCCAAGGCGCTCACGACGGCCGAGGCGCTTCTGTTCGAACTGGCACCCGAAGCCCGCTTCGACGAAATTTCGCGGCCCTTCATTGCGCGGGAGGTGGCCGCAAGGCTTGCAACAAGCCATCCGCTAGGGCGCATCTCCCAGGTTCTTCCCGAACTTCTGCTGACCGGCGCCATGCCGCCCGCAGAAGCGATTGACGAGAGCTGGGACCGCTCAGCGATGCGCGGCATGTGGGAAAGCGTGATGGGCGCCTTCGGGCCGGCGGACAGGGGCCTTGGAAGGGCCGGGCTTATGGCGCTGTTTCACCATTTCGCGCAGCGCCACCTGGGGCGGGAGACGGAGCGAGTGCTTGCAGAGACCTGGGCGACATACGATGTTCTGGAGGCGGATCTTCCGCTTCAGCCGAACACCGGCGCGATCCTGACCACGCATCTTGCGGCGCTGACCCTGGCGCTGCACCGGACCCTTGTCTCGCACGGTCTGTCGCCCGCGCAAAGCCACGCGCTAATCCATGCGATCGGCTGGGATATCTACCGCCGAATGGCCGATCCCCCCTGGGAACTGGCTCGCACGATCACCGCAGATCCGGCAAAGCGGCTGCGGATCGCAACCGACATGTTCCGCCGCTTTCCATTCGGGCCACCAGGTTATGGCTGGCGCGATGTCGAAGCGGGTGAGGATGTCGTCGCGTTCGACTGCACGAAGTGCCCAGTGGCCGAGTTCTTCGCCCATCACGACGACGCGGAACTTTGCACCGCCACGTGGTGCGCGCTCGATTTCCCGGTAGCCGAGAAGTGGGGCGGAAGGCTCGTACGGCCCAAGACCATTGCCGGCGGCCATGATCATTGTGACTTTCGCTGGCATTCCGGACCGGTTCTGGACAGGGCGAAAACAACCAAGGCAGGACGGAATGCAGAACGAAAATAGAAGCGACACCTACCGCGAAGGCTCGATTACCCTGGGTGGGGCTGTCGCAATGGGAACCGGCGTGATGATCGGGGCAGGCATATTCGCGCTGACCGGGCAGATCGCACAGCTGGCCGGACCACTTTTTCCACTTGCCTTCATCGCGGGCGCAATCGTCACCGGTTTCAGCGCCTACAGCTACATCCGGATGTCCAACCAGTGGCCGTCCTCCGGCGGAATCGCGATGATCCTGCAGAAATGCTATGGCCCCGGTGCAGTCGCGGCCGGGGCTGCCCTGTTGATGGCACTCAGCATGGTAATCGCGGAGAGTCTCGTCGCCCGGACTTTCGCGACTTACGTCCTGCGCCCCTTCGATATCGAAGGGGGGCCGCTGGTGCCGATCCTCGCTGTGGGTGTCATCGTCTTCGCCTTCCTTGTGAACATCGCGGGCAACCGGTCGGTCGGCCTGTTCTCGTTGGTCATGGCGGCGATCAAGATCGGCGGCATCGGACTGTTCGGCATAGCCGCGATATGGTCCAGCGGCTTTCGGTTCGCGGCCGCGTCCGACCCGGCGCAAGCCTATGGCGTGACCGGGTTCATCGCCTCGATGGCCTTCGCGATTCTGGCCTTCAAGGGATTCACCACGATCACCAACAGCGGGTCCGAAATCACCGAGCCGAACCGCAACGTGGGTCGGGCGATAATGCTCTCGATCGGGATTTGCGTGGCCGTCTATCTGCTGGTGGCCTTCGGCGTCGGATCGAGTCTCACGATCGACGAGATCGTCGCGGCGCGTGACTATTCGCTGGCCGAGGCGGCAGAGCCCGCCCTGGGTCAGACAGGCTTCCTTCTGACCGTCATTCTTGCAGCGGTCGCCACGGCGTCCGGGGTGCTGGCCAGCGTGTTCGCAGTGTCGCGGATGCTGGCGATGCTGACCGACATGAAGATGATCCCGCACAGCCATTTCGGAATGTCCGGCCCGATCCAGCGGCATACTCTGGTCTATACCGTTGTGATCGCTTCGGCGCTCGCGGTGTTCTTCGATCTGGGCCGGATCGCATCGCTCGGCGCCTTCTTCTATCTTGTCATGGATATGGCGGTGCACTGGGGTGTCTTCCGCTACCGGCGTGAAGAAATCGGAGCGTCTGGCCTCGTGTTGCTGACCGCCCTGACGCTCGACGCGGTGGTGCTGGTGGCCTTCACGGCGATGAAACTCCAGAGCGACCCGATCATCGTGCTCTATGCAATCTCCGGAATCGCCGCGGCCTTCACTCTCGAGCGATTGTACCTGTCTCGGTGGCTGGCTCCGCAGTCCGCTCATGAACACTGAGTATGTCTTGATCGTGACCTGCCAACGGCACTCGTCGATGATGACTGCGCGTCGCCGCCTACAGCCTTGATGGCGATTCGACAATAACCCGTTTCCTACACATTTGCACTGTGCAGACGGGCCACAGAAATACGCTGTAACAAAGAGTTTTCTTGAGCTTCCAGTGTGTGAAGGACTTAGAGCAAAGACAATGATCGGCGTTCGAGGCATGAAATGATATGGTCCCCGCAGCCTGGGACACATAGCAATGTTTCAGGAGATGTATCGCGTCGCTCGCCGACTGCAAAGGGATGCAGAATGATGCTGACAAGACGCCATTTTATCAAAACGACCACAGCGCTGTTTTCGGCGTCTATCTCCAGCCCGCTCTTGGCCGACTCTTGGCCCACCGAAGCGCAGAAAACCGCTTGGGATGCTCTGGTCACACCGCCTGGCTACAACCCGGCCACATCAAACCCATGGGGTCTGCACCCACGCTTTCTGCCGCAGAGAGTAGTGGCGAACGACGGGCTCGTACCCGGTGACATCCATGTCGACGCTGTGGCGCGTTATCTCTATCACATCGAAGAAGGTGGCACGGCGATGCGCTATGGCGTCGCGATCGCGCGCGGCAAGCTTTACGAGCCCGGCACGTATACGATCAAGCGCAAAGTCAGATGGCCGCATTGGCAGCCGACGCAGAACATGATCGACCGCGACCCGGAACTCTACGCCGATATTGCCGACGGTATGGAGCCCGGACCTGAAAACGCGCTCGGATCGCGAGCCCTCTATCTCTTTGTCGGCAGTCGAGACACCTATCTAAGGATTCACGGGACGCCGTATCCGAGAAGCATCGGCGGTCGTGCGAGTTCCGGTTGCGTCCGAATGGTCATGGCACACATCAATGATCTCTATCCCAATGTCGAGATCGGCTCGACGGCATTTCTTTACTCGGCCGAGGAAAGCGTCACCCCGAGAAGTTGACAGGAGTATGAGCTGCAATCCTCCGGTTCGAGACGTCTGAGGCGATTTCAGGACTCACGCACAGTGCAGATGGGGTTTCCGCCAGCCGAGCGCAGCGGCACCAAAGTCGTCTCCACAGGGCCGCTGTGCTCATACCAGTAGCAGCCGTCTTCCGGAAGAAGCCGGGCCGTGGTGAGATCTTGGCCGGGTGCAGCAAGGGCAGCAACAGCCTCGGGAACACTTCCTACTCTGTTCGGAGCGTCGCCGTCGTCCATCGAAAGTGTCGAGCAGCCCGCAAGAACCAGCATTGCTGCTATGATTGGCGCGCGTCGTATCTGCATGTCTACCTCATTCTTTCCGATTGCGTTGTCCCCGACAACCCTTGCTTCGACCGCTCAGTCTAACGAGGTGCGGCGCCATTCCGGATGCCGCAGAACCCACGCCGGAATTTTCCGAATGTAACCCAATTTTGCCTGCCGGTTCGAGGTGACAGGCGTGGTACATGCAGCAAAAATGGAAACGCCATCGCCAGGGCGAGTGGGAAAGCCTCATCGTCGTTTTCCCGTAGAGATCCGATCTCAGCAGAACCGTTCCGCTCCGTCAACGTTTGTCCGGAGTGGCGTTGTTGCAGAACTTCGGCCTGCGGTGTGAGTGGCCCTTTCCGGTCGGTGCTCAGGCCACGCGGACAACCTCGGCGGTGCCGAGTGCATTGAAGCGATTGATAAGGGCGACCCGGATGTGGATTTCGGCGGTTTGGCGATCGGGATCCCGCGCGGCGATGCGCTCACCGAAAGCCTTCAGGCATCGCATCTTGGCTTCCACGCGGCTGCGAGCGTGATATCCGGTCCACCGCTTCCAGAATGCCCGACCGTAATAGCGCGTGGCGCGCAGAGTTTCGTTGCGCGCCTTTGCAGCCGGGCAGTCCTCTTTCCAAGCCCGACCGTTCCTGCGGATCGGTATGATTGCCGTGCCGCCGCGCGCGATGACGGCGCTGTGGCAGCGGCGGGTATCGTAGGCACCATCTGCGGTCACGGTGCCAATGTCCTCGCCCTCAGGGATCTGGCCAAGCAGGTCCGGCAGGACGGGGCTGTCACCTTCCCGGCTCGGGGTGAACTCAACCGCGCGGATGTCAGATGTGGCAGTGTCCATCGCCAGATGCACCTTGCGCCATTGGCGACGACCCTGAACGCCATGCTTGCGGGCCTGCCATTCGCCGTCGCCAAGAAACTTGATGCCCGTGCTGTCCACCAGCAGGTTCAGCGGTCCGCCAGCACGGCGATAAGGGATCTGCACCTTCAGGGTCTTCTGCCTGCGGCACAGCGTCGAGTAGTCCGGAACAGGCCAATCCAGCCCAGCAAGGCGCAGGAGGCTCGCGACCATCCCGGCTGTCTGCCTGAGCGGCAGCTTGAACAGAATCTTGATCGACAGGCAGAACTGGATCGCGGCATTCGAAAAGACCGGCGGGCGCCCCGGGCGTCCCTCATGCGGCGCGTGCCAGGTCATCTCCTTGTCCAGCCAGATCAGCAGTGACCCGCGCTTCCTGAGCGCCTCGTTGTAGGTGGACCAGTTCGTAGTGCGGTAGCGGGCGGGCTTGGGCTTGCTCATGCCGCTCGTCTAACCGCATGGATTTCCGATGTGAATCCTTCACCGGCCAAGTTCTGCAACAACACCGTCCGGAGTATGAATTCCACAGCTTCGATTGGACGAACCACATAATCTGCGACAATTTTGAAACGCGGAGCGTTGTCACGAAGCCCCATTCCTAACCGAGAGCATTAAGGGCCCAATAACGGAGTTAATCTTTCCACCACCAAGCCAGCAAAGCTGAGAACCCGGTCAAAGCCAGGACGGCAAAAGCAAAAAGTACCAAAGCAAATAACACGGCCCCCGAACGCCCAGGAAGCACCTTGGCAAGCTGACCAAGCCTCTCCGAACTATCGATGGCAGTGACATAAAGCGGCAACGCACTCACCAGTGTCGCGTAAAGATAAACGCCGGAGATATTCTCGAAGAGAGCCGAACGAACCAGCGTAGGCGCCACAACCAGAAGAGCGGTTGTACGGCGTCCTCCGAAGGATCCGAACCAGTCCGCTGACAGGACATAGATCGCGGCGTGCAAAGCGACAAAACCAAAAACGCGCACAGGCAGATCAATTAGTAGGACAAGCCGCAAGCTGTAGCTTTTGCCAGGTTTGGCAACAATCCATGCAAACAGAAAGAAACTCACGTAGTTCAACAAGAAAACAACCGGTAGACCGTTGGTCACGACTTGCCGCAGGAACCTGCCGAGCGGGGCTCCACCGCCTAGCAGAATAGCGCCGAAGTTGGGGGTCAGCGCCACGTAGGCCAGAAGCACTGGGGTCAGACCGAAGAGACTGAAGACAAGGGTGTTCCGCGCGAAACGCAAAGCCGGCATGTCGATCGCGAAGTATCTCTGCATGAGCAACAATCTGGCACGCTTGCTGTGTGAAGGTCGATAACGCATCGTCTATTGGACGATGTTCATGGATGGCTTCTAGGGATCAAGGACTGGGGCGATCCTCTTACCTATTCGGCGACATACGCCTGCGGTTGGCACACGAGCTTCGCGCAACGTTCTTGCGGGGCGGCACGCTATGCATGGATACCTGCGGCTAAAATCCCTGCCGCAGAGGTTCAATTCGTTGCGCATCCTCCCGCTACACGCAGAGCGCAACGAAGCTCAGTACCCCAAATAACCGCGTGCTCATTGGGCTAGAAGCGTTTCACACAGTGCGTTTTCTTTGATGTCATTATCTCCATCGGGTGAAATCTTCGAAAATGAGACTCCGGCCGAAACCGCTTGGCGAGGGCCGTCTTCCAATTGGACGGAGGCTGAAGCTTCGTATGCGCCGGCTGCGCCCCATTGATTTGACCGGTTCCGTCTTCGATGTCCTGCCCGGATTCTTGTTCCATGTTTCTGGAAGGAGAATGACATGGCCGACGACGGCGAAGGTTTCCGTGGCCGCATAGAGTTTGTCGAAGAGAGGCGTGGGTATCGGCGCTGGCCCGACGAGTTGAAAGCGCGGATTGTCGTAGAGAGTTTCTGTCCCGGCGCCCGAGTTGTGGATGTGGCGGCGCGACATGGGATTGCTGCCCGTCAACTTTCGAGTTGGCGGCGGCAAGCTCGCGACGGTGCGTTGGCTCTGCCCGCCGATGCGGTTGCCAACTTAGAGGGGGCGGACGCCCCTGCTTTTGTGCCGTTGGTTGTTCCAGACTTGTCGGGCGCGCGGCCTCCAGCAGATCCTCCACCGCCGCCGGCGGATGAAACGCCAAAGGTGATCGAGATCGAGTTCGGTGATCTGACCGTCCGGATGCGGGAGAGTATTCCGGACGAGCGGCTGGAGCGCCTGATCCGCACACTGGGGCGCGCCTCGTGATTGTCGCGACGCAGCACTTGCGGGTCATGATTGCAACCCGGCCGGTGGACTTTCGGTGTGGGCACAACGCCCTGGCCATGATGGTGCAGACCGAACTGGGACTGGACCCACACTCCGGTATCACGGTGATCTTCCGCTCGAAGCGCGGGGACAGGCTGAAGATCCTCCTATGGGATGGCAGTGGCCTCGTACTCATTTACAAGATCCTCGAGGCCCACAGCTTCGTCTGGCCGAAGGTGCGGGACGGTGTCATGCCGCTTTCCCGGGCGCAGTACGAAGCCCTGTTCGAGGGTCTCGATTGGCAAAAGATAGCGCCTCGGAAAGTGCTGGCGCCGACGGCAGCCGGATAGGCAATCTTCGCCAAATCCTCATATATTATTGGGCATTGCCAGCTGGTTGAGCTACAAGTGCGCATGTCGCAGCCCTTCGATCTCAGCCAGTTTCCGGACCTGCCGCCCGAAGTGGTGGAAGCCTTCTCGGCGCAAGCACGGGCCCTTGAAGCGGCCCGCGCTGAAGCGACGATCGAGCGCGCTGCGCGAGAGCATCACCAGGCCGTGGCCGCCGAGAAGGACGGGCTCATCATCGAGCTCAAGGAACTCATCGAGAAGCTCGAAGGACAGATCGGGCAATATCGGCATGCGAAGTTCGGACCGAAGTCCGAAAAGCTCGATCCTGCACAGCTGCAACTGGTGTTGTCACGTTAACTCGCCGACTTTTCAAGTTGGCATGCCGATCGTTGTTCA
>JAAFAB010000018.1 GCA_018222585.1 Paracoccaceae bacterium
ACCCGCGACCCCCGGCGTGACAGGCCGGTACTCTAACCAACTGAGCTACAACCGCTCTCTCACCGTGGAGGGCCTTCTATGCGCAGCATGGCAGGGCGTCAAGAAGGAAAATCCCACCCCGGAACAATTATCGACCAAGCCATTGTGGATATGATCGTTTTTACCCTCCACCCCCGATCCGCCGCCAGCACGGTGGTTGCCGACATTGGTGCCGGTCACGGCCCTTGCATCTTGACGGTCGCCCTGCAGCGGCGATGTTGAGGCAGGACATTCAGACGACAGTTTGTTCATGGTACTGACAGAAGACGATCTCGCGAAGGTATCCGCCTTCCTTTCCGACCTCGAGACCACGGACCCACCCGATGCCGCGCGGGTCCGGCGCCAACGTCAGGCCCCCCGGCCGGACTGGTCCCGGATGGACCTGCCCGCCATAGACCGCGCCTACCGCAGCTTCTGGCTGGCACAGACCGGCACCGCGATCAGGGCCCATGTGGAAAGGTACGGCCCCGACTTCCAGCGGATCATCCACGACGACCTGCCGCGCCTCCTCGGCTATTGCCAGGACGTGCTGGAGGACCAGCGCATCCATGGCACCTGGCCACGGCCCGACGCCTGCCAGCTGTTGTCGGCCTATCTCACGCGGGCGCGCCGGTATGACCTCGCGCGCCGGGTCGAACTGGGCTTTCAGCGTCACGTAGTGCGGAGCGTCCCCCATAACCAGCGCCGGGCCAGCGCTGCCCCCCCGCGGGATTAGAACTCGCCCGGCCCAATCACCACCAGTGCAGAGCTGCACTGCCCTCCTGCCCCTCGGGCCCTTCCCCCCGGTGGTGGTACCTCGGACCCCCTGCCAAGGTCAGCTTTTCTGATTTGTTTCCATACACATGACACAAAAAAGGCGTTTCCGTTTCCGGGTCCGGGACGTACCCTCAATGAGCGAACGGGTCGCAGCTGGCGCATGTTGAAGCTGTGCAACGGATTGATCAGCTGCCCTGCCGGGGCTGTCCCTCCCCCGGCAGACTGTTCCCGCAGCCCGATCTCCGGTTGGTGAGTGCCGCGCCTGTTGCATGGCCGAATGGCCACCCGTTCGCCTCTGCCCCTTGCTTGCCCGATGCCTGTCAAGGACGCCCAATTCTTGGGCAGCTTCCCAAGGCGGGAAGATTCGCCCCCGGGACCCTGCCGGCCGTCCTGCCCGGCACGTCCCCCGCACCCCGTCCTGCAACAGCTACAAAATTTCCCGCCCAGGGACCGGCGCCGATCTGCCATCGACCCCGGGCCGTGTCGGACAAGGCGCTGGACTTCCCATGCTCCAAGCTGGCTAAATGGACCAAAGCAACCGCAGCGTCGCCCGCAAGGGTCTCGCGGCAGGCGAGGCAAGATGATGAATTCTGACGGAAAAGTTGGTGGGTGATGAGAGACTCGAACTCCCGACATCTTCGGTGTAAACGAAGCGCTCTACCAACTGAGCTAATCACCCGCCGGACGCCCAACTACCCCATGCTGCAGGCCGGGCGCAAGAGGTGACATGACGAAACCTCCCTTCATGGTGTTCACCGATCTGGACGGCACGCTGCTGGATCATGAAAGCTATTCCTATGCCGCCGCGCTGCCCGCCCTGGCGCAGCTGCGGGCGCGCAACGTGCCTGTAGTCCTTGCCTCCTCCAAGACCGGCCCCGAAATCCATGCCCTGCGTGAGGAGCTGCGCCTCTCGGCCTCGCCGGCCATCGTCGAAAACGGCGCCGGCCTGCTGATGCCGCGTGAGGCACCGCCCGAGCAGGGCGAGACCTACCTGCGTCTGCGCGCCGCGCTGGACCGGATCGATCCCGACCTGCGCCGCTGCTTCCGCGGCTTCGGTGACCTGGGCCCCGAAGGCGTCGTCGAGGATGCCGGGCTGCCCTACGAGAAGGCCCGCCTGGCCTGCCAGCGCGCCTATTCCGAGCCCGGCCTCTGGGACGGCGACGCCGAGCAGAAGCGCGCCTTCCTCACCGCGCTGACCGATCACGGCATCACCGCGCGGCGCGGCGGGCGCTACCTGACGCTCTCCTTCGGCGGCACCAAGGCCGACCGCATGGACGAGGCGGCGGCGCTCTTCGACAATCCGCCCAGGATCGCCCTGGGCGATGCGCCCAACGACCGCGAGATGCTGGAACATGCCGATATCGGCGTCATCATCGCCAATCCCCATGGCGCGCCCCTGCCCGAACTCAGTGGCGAGCGGGAGGGCGCCATCCTGCGCAGCCAGAAGATCGGGCCGGCAGGCTGGAACGAGATGATGCTCAAGCTAACATCAAGACTGTCCTGACGACGGGACGGCAGAGCAAAGGGGGCCGAAGGTGGCTGACTTTCACCAGAACGGCAACATCGCCACCATCCACAACCTGCGCACGCGCAGCTCGGAGGACATGACACGAGAGCTGACCTCCTTCGGGGCCAGCCGCAAGATCTCTCTCGTGCTGCCCTCGCTTTATTCCGAGCTGGAGGGCGAGGCGCTGCCGCGGATCCTCGACGAGCTGAAACAGGTGCCCTACCTGCACCGCATCGTCATCGGCCTCGACCAGGCGACGGAGGAACAGTACCGCCACGCGCGCGAGTTCTTCTCGGTGCTGCCGCAGAACCACGTGGTGATCTGGAACTCCTCGCCGCGGATGACGGCGATCCAGGACCGACTGACGGCGCTTGGCCTGGGGCCGATCGAGAACGGCAAGGGCAAGAACGTCTGGTCCTGCCTCGGCTTCCTGATCGCCTGCGCCGACAGCTCGGTGGTGGCGATCCACGACTGCGATATCGTCACCTACGACCGCGATTTGCTGAACCGGCTGGTCTACCCGGTGGCCAACCCGACCTTCCCCTACCAGATTTCCAAGGGCTATTATGCCCGTGTCGGCGGCAGCAAGATCAACGGGCGGGTCAGCCGGATGCTGGTCTCGCCGATCCTGATCGCCCTGAAGCGCACCATCGGGGATCGCGACTACCTCGATTACCTGCGCGCCTTCCGCTACCCGCTGTCCGGCGAGATGGCGATGCGCACCGGCATCCTGCCCGACCTGCGCATCCCCTCGGACTGGGGGCTGGAGATCGGCGTGCTGTCTGAAGCCTGGCGCAACCTGGCGCCGAAATCGGTCTGCCAGGTCGAGGTGGCGGACAACTACGATCACAAGCACCAGGACCTTTCGCCCGAGGACAAGACCCGCGGCCTGTCGCGCATGTCGATCGACATCTGCAAGGCGATGTACCGCAAGCTGGCCGCCGACGGCACTGTCTTCTCGGAAGAGATCTTCCGCACCCTCAAGGCCACCTACTACCGGTCTGCGCTGGATCTGCTGGACTGCTACTACAACGACGCCCGCGCCAATGGCCTCTACGTCGACCGCCACGCGGAGGAAAGCGCGGTGGAGCTCTTTGCCGAGAACATCATGGAAGCCGGGCATATCTTCCTCGACAAGCCCTCGGAGACGCCCTTTATCCCGACCTGGAACCGGGTGCATTCGGCGGACCCCGACCTGATGTCGGACATGCTCAAGGGCGTGGCCGCGGACCTGGAAGAGTTCAAGTAAGCACCCCGAAGGGCTCTGCGCCAGTCGCCGGATGGCGACAGTGACAAGGTGGGGGGGCTCTGCCCCCCGTCTCCGTTCCGGAGCCTCCCCCCGGAGGTATTTTCAGCCTGGTGATGGAACAGGTCTTGCCCGGTCTGGGCGGCCTCCTTTCGTGGTCAGAGCGTGTGCCCCCTGCTTGGCCAAAGTCCGTCACCCGGAAAGGCACCGTCCCGCTGCATCACCAGGCTGAAAATACTTCCGCCGGAGGCAGGCTGCCCGAGGGGCCCCGCCACGGGCGGGGTCGCGCGGGGCAGCCCCCCTCGACGTCCTAGCCTCGGTTGGTGATCCAGCGACACTGGTAGGGGGCAAAGGGGATCGGGCCGCCACCGGGCGAGATCAGCTCCTCAGAGAGCAGGTCGACCCAGTCCTCACCCTCGATCAGGTTGATCGCCATCGGGTCAAGGTCCAGCGCGTCGGCCGAGACGTTGTGCAGGGCGAAGATCGACTGATCCCGGTCCAGGCTCTGCCGCCAGAGGCCGAAGACCCGGTGGTCGAGCTGCAGGGTGAACTGCGTCGCATTGGGATGGAAACCGCGCTGGCGGCGGCGGATGCCGATGCGGCGGCGCATCTCCTCGAGCACCTGCTGCTGGGTGGTGGCCGGATCCTCGAGCCGGGCGCGCAGGGTTTCGTAGTCCCAGCGGTGGCGATTGATGGCCCGGTTGTGGCCGGATTTCTCGACGCCCTCCTGGTCGTTCGGAGTGGCCAGCAGCGAATGGATGTAGAAGGCGGGGATGCCTTCCAGTGCCATGACCAGGGTCTGCGAGGCCAGGAAGCGCTGCACCTGGTGCTCGTCCTCGCCGGTGAAGGTGCCTTTCATCGCCTCGAACCAGGTGATGTTCAGCTCGTAGGGCGCTTCTCCGCCCCCCGGCAGCGCGCGCATGGACACGCGCCCCCCGAAGTCCTTCATCTTCTGCACCACCCGCCCCTGGTCCTCGGCCGAGAGGATGCCCTCGGCCGGGCGCATCCCGATACCATCGTGGGAGGCGGTGAAGTTGAGGTAGGCACAGCCCAGTTGCGCCGGCGGCATGGAGCCCTGCCAGCGGATCAGGTTCTTCGCCGTCCCCGAGAGCATCGCGTGCAGCACCAGCGGCGGCAGCGAGAAGTTGTAGACCGCATGGGCCTCGTTGCGGTTTCCGAAGTAGCTCAGGTTCTCCTGGTTCGGCACGTTGGTCTCGGTCAGCAGGATGATCGGCTCGGCGGCGTAATCGGCAAAGAGCCGCATCAGCCGCACGATGGCATGGGTCTGGGGCATGTGGATCGAGCGGGTGCCGATCTGCTTCCAGATGAAGGCCACCGCATCCAGGCGGATGATGCGCACCCCGTTGTCGACGTGCAGCCGCATGACGCGGAGGAATTCCTTCAGAACCTCCGGGTTGCGGAAATCGAGATCCACCTGGTCATGGGAGAAGGTGCACCAGACATGGCGCACCCCGCGCGAGGTGTTCACCTCGCGCAGCAGCGGATGGGTGCGCGGTCGCACCACGTCGGAAAGGTCATCCTCGGGCGAGGCTTCGAAGAAGAACCTGTCGTAGGGTTCATGTCCCTGGCGGTAGGCATTGAACCAGGCGGAGGAACTGGAGACGTGGTTCAGCACCAGGTCCGACATCAGCAGGAACTCGGAGCCGATGCGCTGGATGTCCGACCAGTCGCCGAGCGTCGGGTTGACGGCGCGGTAGTCGGTCACCGCGAACCCATCGTCCGAGGTCCAGGGGAAGAAGGGCAGGATATGCACGCCGTTGACCACGCCCGCCAGGTGGCTGTGCAGGAAGTGGCGCAGCAGATCGAGCGGCTTGTGCTGTCCGTCGACGATGGAGTTGCCGTAGGTGATGACCAGCGCGTCGCGCTCGGACCATTGCCGGTTGCCCGGCACGCGGCCCCGGCGGCGGCGCGTGCTGCCCTCGGGCCAGAACGCCTGTGCCAGGGCCTTCGCCTCGGCCTCGACATCGTGATCGGGATAGATCTGGCGAACCAGGGCTTCCAGCTTGTGCCAGAAGGTCGAGGCGGACTCGTCTTTCATGAGGGCCGGGCTCCGTATGGCGTTTCCCTGAGATTCCAGATCGGGGGCCGAGTTTCAAGCGCGCAGCGCCGATGAGCGTCTGCGAACTGCCTCTGCAACGGGCAGTGTGACCCCTGAGCGTGCATCTGGGGGCGATTCCCTCTCTGCGCGCGCCGGGGTGCACGCCCCGGTTGCGCGGACGGGAAAGTCCATTCGCTTTTCGGAACCCGGCGTCGCCCCGGCGTGGCAGAGGCGCGACTTTCCCGCACGGTGGCCGGGTCGGTCGGTGGATAGAGGGTTGACACCAAGCGGGCCGCTGAGCCCAATGAGGGCGATTATCGGTTGTTTCCCGGGCAGTTGCCGAACATGGCCCGGACCGGGCAACGGGACGGAGCGCCGCTGCAGCGCCGGGGTCGGGGCGCATTACGCTTCTCTCCGCGCCTCATGGCCGCCCGGCATGGCGCCCTTCCCCGACCGGACAGAAGGTTGAAGAGGTGCCATTGATGCTGGCAAGTTGCCGTTTTGCCACCCGCCCGGGTCGGGGCCTGCGGGCCATGTTGCGGCGGCACGCGCTCGTGGCCGGCCTCGCTCTGCTCGCAGCCGCCGTTGCCCCGCCCGTCTCTGCCCGCATCGTCGCCTTGCCCGAGGACGGCGGCGCCCCCGCCGGACCGGCGCTTCTGGGACTGGGCATTGCCCTGCCCTCGCCCGAGGCCGAAGGGGTTTCCTACTACGCCATCGCCCAGTTGCCGGCCCTGGAAGAGGTGAGTGAACTGGTCACCGCCACCCTGCTGCAGAGCCGCACCGTCTCGACCATCGTCACGCATGGCGAGGCCGAGAGCGGGCTCTCGCCCCGGGGGCAACTGGCCGGCCTGTCGCTGGAGACGGCCTTCACGCTGCAGCCCGGCGAGGATCCCGAGGCGCTTTCCCTCCGGCTGGGAGAGGAAAGCCTGCCCGCTGCCGATTTCGCCGCCCGCCTCGCCGCCCTGTCCGAGGGCTTCGGCCCGGCACGGCAGGGCTTCGCGCTGGCGGTGGTCGCCGATCCGCAAGGCGTCTTCCCCGGGCGCATCGAAACGCTGCGCCGGATGCTCGCCGAGACCGGCTTTCCCATGTGGGTGCTGCTGATGACCGGCGAAGCGACGGGCAGCGACTGTGCCCCCGCCCTCGGGCGCCATGTGGCCCTGTCGCTTCTGGGCGGCGTGGCCGACCGGCCCGCCTTCGGCAATGCCGATGGCCAGACCGGCTTCGCCGAGGCCGAATCCTTCGCCCGGCGCATCCTCACCGATGGTTTCGCCCGCGCTGACAGCTGCGCCGGCGCCTATGCGGTGGTGCTGGACAACGGCGCGGACCCGGTGCTGGTGCATGACAGCCCGGTCTACATTCCCGCCCAGCAGGAGGCCCTGACGGTCGAGGAGTTCGAGGCCGAATTCCTTACCTCGTCGGACGCGCCCGCGCCGATCCGCGCCTACCTGGAGAGCTGCCATTTCTGCCCCGCCGCCGAGCAGCTGGAAGCCCGGCTGACCGAGATCGACCGGCGCGCCGCCCTGGCCCGGATCGAGGACAAGGTCTGGACCCGCATCTCCGAGGCCGGGCCGGATGCGGACAGGCTTGCGGTCTATCTCGAACGCTGCACGCTCTGCGCCCACCGGGACGAGGCCGAGGCGACGCTGGCCCGCCTGCAGGCCGCGGCCCGCGCCATCGAGGAAGAGAACCGCCGCTTCGCCGAGCTCTCCGGGCAGCGCGACCTGGAGGGGCTGCGCGCCTATGTCGAGGGCTGCGAAGCCTGCACCTACCGTGAAACCGCCCTGGCCCGGATCGAGGAGATCGAGGCCGACGCCGATTATGCCCGCGAGCTCTCTGCGCTGGAGGAGGCCATCTCCGCCGGTGACCCGGAGGGCATCCGGGGCTGGATCGCCGCCTGCCGCTACTGCGATGCCCTGCCACGGGCCGAGACCGCCCTGCAGCGCCAGGAACAGCGCGCCGCGCTGGCCGGGCCCTGCCTGGCCGCCGCCGCCGTGCCCCAGCTTGGCGGGCCGCGCCTGCTGGGCCAGATCGACCTGGACGCCGCCCGTGCCGCCTGCGGCGCGCTGCTGGCCGAATTCCCCGAGGACCCCGAGGCGCTGACCCTGCAGGGACGGATCGCCCAGGCGGCGGGGGATTTCGCCGGCGCCCGCAGCGGATACGAGGCGGGAATGCGGGCCGGGGTGCCGATGGCCTTCGGCATGGCCGGATACATGGCCTATGACGCCCCCGAGGCGGGCGAACCCGATTTCGCCCGCGCCGAGACACTGGGATTGCAGGGGGCCGAGGCCGGAGACTGGATCTCTCATCAGCTGCTGGTGCTGCTCTATTCGCAGAACCTGCGGCCCGGCAAGGGGATGGAGGACGCCCTGGCGCTGGCCGAGCCGCCCGCCCGCGCCGGGGATCCGGTTTCCCAGTATTTCTACGGCTACTTCCTGCTGACCGGCAACGGCCCCTCCGGGCGGCCCGACCCCGAGGCAGCGCGCAGCTGGCTGGGCCGTTCCGTGGATGCCGGCTACGTGCCCGCGATGCCCCTGCTGGCCGAGGCGCTGGAAACCGCCGTCGCCAGCGAGCCCGAGGCCGCCGAGGCGGCGGCGCGCCTCTACCTGAGGGCGCTGCGGGCGGGCAACAGCCAGGCCCGCGACAAGCTGACCGTGCAGCTGCGCGAGCGCAACCGCGCCGTGGTGCGCGCCGTCCAGGCGGTGCTGCAGCAGGAAGGCATCTATCGAGGCGGCCTCGACGGGCTGCCGGGCCCCGGCACCATCACCGCGGTCCAGACCTACGGCGCCAGCGAGAGCGCCGGATGACAACCAGGCGCGCCACGGAGGGGGATCCGGGCGCGACAGAGACGAACCGGGGACAGAGACCATGCTGCCGAAGACCAGACCCATGACCGCGCTGCGCCGCCTTGCGGCCAGGCTTGCCCTGCCCGTGGCGCTTGCCCTGCCCGCGGCCCTGGCGCTGCCCGCCACGCCCGCGACGGCCCAGGGCGTGATGCCCATCGTGACCTCCGTCGGGCTCGACAGCCTGACCTGCCCGCGCTCGACCGTGCGCCTCGGCGTGCTGGGCGACAGCCTGGCCGACGGGCTCTGGGCCGCGGTGGAACGGGCGCTTGGCCAGTGCGGCAGCGTCGAGGTGCTGCGCCTGACCCAGGTGTCGGACGGGCTGACCCATACGCCGCCCGAGGAATGGATGACCCGCTTCGACGCCGCCACCCAGAGCACCGACGCCCAGGACGTGTTCATCGTCCAGATCGGCGCCAACGACCTGCGCGGCATCCGCGCCGACCGCGAGCGGGTGAACTACGGCACGCCCGAATGGGACACCCTCTATGCCCGCCGCGTCGGCGAGCTGGCCGAGGCGCTTTCCGCCCGCGCCGACCGCATCCTCTGGGTCGGCCTGCCGGTGGTCGGCGAAGGCCGTTTCGAACCCGAGTACCAGCATGTGAACGCGCTGATCTCGCAGACCCTCGCGGCGCTCAACCTGCCCTTCACCGACATCCGCGAACTGTCGCGCTTCGGCGCGCCGGACTTCGCCATGAATGCCGTGGTCAACGGCGCCACCCGGCAGCTGCGCGCCCCCGACAAGATCCATTTCACCCCCCTGGGATACGAGCTCATCGCCTCGGCGCTCGCCCCCGAGATCAAGGAGGCGATGGCCGTCCGTGACCGCAAGACGCTCTTTGGCAATGCCACCCTTCAATAGGCTGCGCCGCCTCTGCGGGCTGATGCTGCTGGCCGCGCTGCCGGTGGCCGGCTGCACCTCGGCGCAGGATCTCGGCCAGAAGCTGACCCGCGCCCCCGAGGCCCGCGCCACGCCCGTCAGCGCCCCCGCCCGCCGCTTCACCGCCGAAGAGCCCGCGACCCTGCTGGTCATCGGCGACAGCCTGGCGGATGGCTTCGGAATGCTGCTGATCCAGCGCGCCGAGGCCCGTGGGCTGAACCTGCGCGTGGTCAACCGGGGCCGCAACTCGACCGGGCTGTCGCGTGGCGATTTCTATGACTGGCCGGGCAACTTCAGCGGCATGGTCTCGGCGCTGCATCCCGATTTCACCGTGGCGCATTTCGGCTCGAACGACATGCAGTCGATCCGCACCGCCGAGGGCACCGTGCCCTTCCAGACCGAGGCCTGGGATGCCAGCTACAAGGCGCGCGCCGCCGGCATCGTCTCCGAGGCCACGGCGGCGGGCGCGCTGTTCTACATGATCGGCCCGGCGCCGGACCGGAACGAGAAGCTGAACGCCCACCTCGAGCATGTGAACCCGCTGCTGGCGGACGCGGCGCAGCAGAACGGCGGGATCTATTTCCCGCTGGCGCCCTATGCCTCGGGGCCGGGGTTCAGCTGGGTGTCCAGCACGACGCTGGGGGACCAGACACTGACCATCCGGTCGGGCGACGGGTCGCATTTCACCATCCGGGGTTACCAGATGGTCGCCGACCTGATCCTGGACGACATGGTGCGGCGCGTGCCCTCGCTGGTCCCCGCGCCCGAACAGCTGGCCTTCATGAGGCTGCAGTAAGTCCCGGATGGTCTTCCCGACACTCGACTTCGTGCTGTTCTTCGCCCTGGTGCTGGGGCTGAACCTTGCGCTCTTCCGCCTGAACGGCTGGCGCAAGGGGATGCTGATCGCGGCCTCCTTCTGGTTCTACGCCGCCTGGGATGTGCGCTTCCTGGCGCTGATGAGCGGGGTGATCCTGCTGGCCTGGATCGGCGGCCTGCCCGGCGCGCGCAAAGCCACCGCCCTGCGCACGCTCTGCATCGCCGGACTTCTGGGGTGTCTGGCCTTCTTCAAGTATTTCAACTTCTTCCTGCTGTCCTTCGCCAACCTGCTGGGCGAAGCGGGGCTGAGCCGGGATTTCTCCTGGGCGCAGGTCGTCCTGCCCGTGGGCATCTCGTTCTACGTCTTCCAGGCGATCAGCTACATCGTCGACTGCGCACGCGCCGACGTGCCGCCGCGCCGCAACCCCTTCGACGTGGCGCTTTACGTCAGCTTCTTCCCCCAGCTCGTCGCCGGCCCCATCGTGCGCGCGGCCGAGTTCCTGCCCCAGCTCGACCGCCCCGAGCGGCCCACCTCGGCCATGCGCGGCATGGCCGTGGCGCTGATCCTGGCGGGCATGGTCAAGAAACTGGTGGTGGCCAACTACGTCGCCGTGCTGCTGGTCGATCCGGTCTATACGAACCCCGCCGCCCAAGGCGCGCCGCAGGCCCTCGCCGCCCTGCTGGGCTACGCGGTGCAGATCTACTGCGACTTCTCGGGCTATTCCGATATCGCCATCGGGGTGGCGCTTCTGCTGGGCTACCGCTTCAGCGCCAACTTCAACCAGCCCTACCGGGCCGCCAGCTTCCGCGAGTTCTGGCAGCGCTGGCATATCTCGCTGTCCACATGGATCCGCGATTACCTCTACATCCCGCTGGGAGGCAATCGCGGCGGCAAGGCACGGCAGGCGGTGACGCTGCTGGTGGTCATGGGGCTGGCAGGGCTTTGGCACGGCGCGGCCTGGACCTTCGTGATCTGGGGGCTGGCGCATGGCGCGCTGGTGGCGGGGGAACGGCTGAGCGGCCAGCACCGCGCCACCTCTCTGCGGCCCCTGCGCATCGGGGTGGTCTTCACGCTGGTGACGCTGCTCTGGCTGCCTTTCCGTGCCCGCGACATGGGTCAGGTGGGTGAGATGCTGGGCGCGCTGATCCGCCCCGCCAGTGAGTTCTCGCTTGCCTTGCATCCCTTCGCGCTGGTGCTGATCGGCGCGGGCCTCATGATCTCGGCCCTGCCGCTGCGCTGGTTCACCCGCAGCGGGCAGGCCCTTGGCCGCATCGGGCCCGAGCTGCAGGCGGGTGCGCTGGCGCTTGGCCTCGTGATCCTCTTCGCCATGGCGCAAGAGGGCACGGCGCCCTTCATCTACTTCCAGTTCTAGGGGGCACCATGGCGCGCAATCTCCGCTTCCTGCTGACCCTCTGGCTGGCGCTGGTGCTGCTCTGGGCCTTCTCGGGCGACCGCATCGTCGACTGGGTGTTCGAGCTGCCCCTGCCCGATCCGCTGATGGATCCCCTGCTGGATGCCGTCTTTTGGGGGGAAGACCTGAAAGCCGCCCTCGGCCTGCCCGATCTGTTTGGCGCTCTGCGCGCCCTGCTGCACGGGCTTGCCGGCCTCTAGGCCGTGGCCAGCGCCAGCCCGTCGACGATCGCCGTGAAGGCGGCAGAGCGGCGCAGGGTCGCGCCCGGACAGATCGCCTGCGCTTCTTCCTGCACCAGCGCCATCAGGCTGGAGCCACCGACGAGGATCACCGAAGAGACCTGCTGAGGCATCACCCCCGCCTGCATCAGCGTGGCATAGATCGCCCCCTTCAGCGCCTCGCGCGCTTCGCTCAGCGCGGCATTGACCGAGCCCGAGGTGGTGCGCGCGCTCAGCCCCTTCTCGATCATCCCCATCTCGATCTGCCCGGCGCCCGAGGCCGAGTTTGCCCCGATCTTGCCCGCCTCGACCGCAAAGGCCAGCTCGTGCCCCAGCTGGTCCTCGATCACCGAGGCAAGCCGCTCCATCGGGCGCTTCTCGACTGCATGGGCCAGCATGTCGGCCACGGCCCGCTGGGTCTCTCCGGTATAGAGGAAAGGGATCTTGGCCCAGGTGGACAGCTCGACGTAGATCGGTTTCGGCACCGGCAGCAGGCCCTCACCAAAGCTGCGGCGCAGCTCTCCGCCCAACCCCAGCAAGGGCATGGCATGGGTCATCGAGACCGCGTGGTCGAAGTCCGTCCCGCCCAGCCGGATGCCATGGCTGCCGAGGATCTCGATGCCGTTGCCCTTGGCGCGGAACAAGGTGAAGTCCGAGGTGCCGCCGCCGATATCGACGATCAGCCCCATCTCGCCCGGATGCCCGTCGCCCAGGCTGGCCAGCGCGGCGGCCTCGGGTTCGAACATGAAAGCGATCTCGGTAAAGCCCGCCGCCGCGTAGCAGCCGCGCAGGTCGGCCTCGGCGCGGGCGTCCCGTTCGGGATCGGCGGTGTGGAAATGTACCGGGCGGCCCGAGAGGACGGCAGAGTAGCTCTGCCCGGTCTCGGCCTCGGCGCGCCGCTTCACCGCGACGAGGAACTCGGTGACGATCTCGGCCAGGGTCCGGCGTTTACCGCCGACCTGCCGCTTTTCGTGGAACAGCGAGGTGCCCAGCACCGATTTCAGCGCCCGCATATAGCGCCCCTCTTCGCCGTCGATCAGCGCCTCGGCGGCGGCGGAGCCGATCAGCATCGGCCCGCCTTCGCTGCGGAAGAAGACGGCGGTCGGCAGGGTCTCCTCGCCGGCCTCGACCGCGATGCGGCGCAGCTGCCCGCCTTCCAGCACGGCGGCGGCAGAGTTCGAGGTACCGAAGTCGATGGCAAGCACGGGACGGGACATGGCAAGGCTCCTGCGGACGGCGAGCCTGCCGGGCTAGAGCACCCGCGCCCGCCCCGCAAGGGCAAACGCGCCTAGCCCATCTCCAGCAGTGCCGAAAGCACATCCGAGCGGCGCAACATGCCGACAAGCTGACCGCCCTCCAGCACCGGGAAGATACGGTGCGGATGGGTGACGAAAGCCTCGGCGGCGGTAATCAGGTCGTCATCGGCCTGCAGGCAGACCGGATCACGGGTCATGCTGCCTTCAACGGTGCCCTTCCATTCCTGGTAGTAGCTGGCCTGCAGCGCGGGGCGGAAACAATCCTTCTGGCTGAGGATCCCGGCCAGTTGCCCCGAGGCATCCAGCACCGGCGCGGCGGCGGCCCGGGCCTCGGCCAGAAGGGCGGCGGCGCGGCGCATCGGTGTCTCGGGGCCAAGCGGCACCCACTCCGTCCGCATGATCGTCGCGATGCGCGTCCTCATGCCTCGTCCCCGTGCTTGCGGTTCGGGCAGAAGGCGCAGTCGGCGCCCTTGACGCAGGACGCCCCGCCGCAGGAGGTCTGCACCGGCCCGCGTCCGAAGGCCAGGCCGAGGGCCAGCCCGCCGGCAGCCAGCAGGAAGATGACGAGGGTGATGAGGATTTCCATTCAGCGTGCTCCTGACCGGTATGCCATGACTCAGACCCCGAAATCGTCGTTGAAGATATGGTCGGGCTCGACGCCCAGCCTTGCAAGTGTCGCGAGCACCGCCGAGATCATCACCGGTGGGCCGCAGAGGTAATACTCGCAGTCCTCGGGCGCGGGATGGTCGCGCAGCGCCCGCATCACCGTATCATGAATGAAGCCCGTCGCCCCGGTCCAGCGGTCCCCGGGCGCCGGATCCGACAGCGCCGGGGTCCAGGTGAAATTGGGATGCCCCGCCGCGATGCCGTCGAATTCCTCGACATAGAACAGGTCCGCCAGGGCGCGCGCGCCGTAGAAGTAGCGCATCCGGCGCGTGCTCCCCAGGCCCGCCTGCTCGTGGATCATCGCCCGCAGCGGCGCCATGCCGACCCCGCCACCGATGAAGATCATTTCGGCCCCGGTGTCCTGCACGTGGATCTCGCCGAAGGGGCCCGAGGCCTGCACCTCGTCCCCCGGCTGGCGGGCGAAGAGCCAGGAGGAGACGACGCCGGGCGGGATCTCCTCTTCGCGGCCCGCCGGCGGCACGGCGAGGCGGATATTGAAGACCACCCGGCCCGCCGCCGTGTCCTTGGGGCGCGAGGCGATGGAATAGGCCCGGGTGACCGCCGCGTCAGAGCGGCGGCGCAGGGTGTCCCAGCGGGCCTCGTGCCAGGTGGCGCGGAAGGCCTCGTCGACGGGCATGGTCGAGAAATCGAGGCGATAGGCCGGCGCCGTCAGCTGCAGGAAGCCCCCGGCGCGAAAGTCGAAGGGCTGGCCCTCGGGCAGTTCCAGCACCAGTTCCCGGATCAGCGGCGCCATCATGCGGTTCGAGACGACCTTGCAGGTGAAGCCGCCAGTAGCCTCAAGGAAGGCGTCGGGCACGGTGACCTCGCAGGCGCCGCGCAGGGCGGTCTGGCAGGCCAGCCTGGTGCCCGCCTTGCGCTCGGCCGCCGAGAGCACGCCGCGTTCGGTCGCCCCCGCCTCGCCCGCGCCCTCGCCCGAGACCCGGACCCGGCACAGCCCGCAGGTGCCCGAGCCGCCACAGGCCGCCGGGATGCCGATGCCCGCCCCGTGCAGCACCCCCAGCAGGCGGTCGCTACGCGCCGCCTCGATCTGCCGCGTGCCGTTGACTGTCACCGTCACCGCGCTTTTCGGCACCAGCCGGGCCCGCGCCATCAGCAGGCCAAGGGTCAGCCCCAGCACCAGCAGGACGACGACGACACTGGCGATCAGGATCTCTTCGGTCATGGCGCGGCCATCTGGGCAAAGGAGGAAAAGCCGAGCGACATCAGCCCGGCCAGCACGAAGGTGATGCCGAGGCCGCGCAGCCCGGCGGGCAGGTCCGCATAGGCCAGCCGCGCCCGGATCGCCGAGAGCATGGTCACCGCCAGCGCGAACCCGGTGCCGCCGCCGAGGCCGAAGACCGCCCCCTCGGCCAGCGTGTAGTCGCGTTCCACCATGAACAGGCTGCCGGCAAGGATCGCGCATTGCACGGTCAGCAGCGGCAGGAAGACCCCGAAGGCGGCATGGACGGCGGGCAGGAAGCGGTCCAGCAGCATCTCCAGCAGCTGCACCACGGCGGCGATGACCCCGATGAAGGCGATGAGCGAGAGATAGGACAAGTCGATTCCCGGATAGCCCGCCCAGCCAAGCGCCCCCGGCGCCAGCACGGCGCGGTAGATCAGCTGGTTCAGCGGCACCGTCACCCCCATCACCGCGATCATCGCCACGCCGAGACCGATGGCGGTCTCGGGGCGTTTTGACAGCGCGAGGAAGGTGCAGAGCCCGAGGAACAGCGTCAGCGGCAGGTTCTCGACGAAGGTGGCGGAAAGGTAGAGATCCCAGAGGCTCATTCCCCGCCCTCCCCGACCTTGGGCAGCGGGAATTCCAGCGGCTCGGCCTGTTCCGGGCGCAGTGAGCGGATCGCCCAGACCAGCCCGCCCAGCAGGAAGAAGGCCGAGGGCGCCAGCATCATCAGCGCCAGCGGGGTGAACCAGCCGCCCTCCTCGGCCAGCGGCAGCACCGGGTAGCCCAGAAGCGTGCCCGCCCCGAACAACTCGCGCAGCGCGCCGATCGAGATCAGCACCAGCGAATAGCCAAGCCCGTTGCCGAGCGCGTCGATCATCGCGGGCAGCGGCGGGTTGTGGCGGGCGAAGCTTTCGGTGCGGCCCAGCACGAGGCAGTTGGTGGTGATCAGGCTGACGAAGACCGACAGGCTCTGACTGATCTCGAACAGGTAAGCCTGCAAGAGCTGGTCGATGACGATCACCAGCGAGGCGACGATGACGATCTGCACGATCAGCCGGATCGCGTCGGGGATATGGCGGCGGATCAGGCTGATGATCCCCGCCGAAAGCACCAGCACCACGCTCAGCGAGGCGGCCATGGTCAGCGCCGTCGGCAGCTGCGTCGTCACCGCAAGCGCCGAGCAGATGCCGAGGATCTGCAAGGTCACCGGGTTCTGCCGGATCAGCGGATCGGTCAGCGTCGACCAGAGGGGGGACGGCGCGGTCATGGCCTAGAACTCCCCGCGCCGGACGGCCTCGATCAGCGGCCCGTAGCCCTGCGGCCCCAGCCAGAAGCGGATCATCCGCGTCATCGCCGAGGACGTGCGGGTGGCGCCGGTGATGCCGTCGACCTCGTATTCGCTGGCGGCCGGGCCCTTGGCGACGGCAAAGCGGAGATCGCCGCGCGCATCCATGGTGCGCACCCCGCCGAAGGACGAGAGCCAGGCCGGTTCCTCGATCCGCGCGCCGAGGCCGGGGGTTTCCGACTGGCCGGTGATCGCCAGCCCGGCGATGGTCTGCATGTCGCCGCGCAGCGCCAGGATGGCGTCGATGCGCCCGTTGTAGCCCGCCCCTGAAATCGGCAGCAGCATCAGCGAGATGCCCTCTCCGCCGCGCAGCAGGAAGACCTGCGCATAATCGGGGCGAGAGCCCAGCCCGGCGAGATCCTCCCCCGGCGCCAGCGCGGTCCAGTTGGCCATGTCGGCCAGCGCGGCTTCCAGCGTCTCAGGGGTCACCTCGGTCGCGGCGCGGGCCTTGTTCAGGTCGATGATGACGCTCGACAGGGTGCCGCCGCTCTCGGCCAGCAGCTCGGACATGCCGGGCACGCCGGCGACCAGCGCCTCGATCCGCGCCTGCTGCTCGGCGGCGCGGTTGGCGGACTGGATCGGGCGCAGCACCACCGTGGCACCGCTGACCAGCAGCGCGCAGGCGGCCGAGACCAGGAAGGCCATGGCCAGGGTCTTGGTCCGGCTCTCGTTGGGCAGGGCCAGCAGCCGGCGCCAGGCGGCGAAGGGGTTCAGATCAGCCAAGGTGTTTCCTCCGTCTTGCGCGCCAGAGCGTGATGGCCGCCTCATCCAGAAGCGGCGCCGCCAGCGAGGTGAAGAGCGCCGCCGAGACCGCGATCTGCGCCGGCGCCGCGCCCTGCCATTTCGTCGCGAAAAGGACGACCAGCGCGCCGTAGAGCAACCCGTTCAGCCAGCGGCCGGGGCGGGTCGCGGCGCTGGCGACCGGATCGCAGACCAGCAACACCAGCACGACGCCCGCCATCGGCAGCACCGGGGCGAGGCCCGCAGGCCAGGTGCCCTGCCCCGCCGCATAGGCCGCGCCGGCGGCCAGCCCTGCCCCCGCCAGGATCCGCCCCGGCAGCACGCCGAGGGCTACGCCCAGCACCGCGCCGGGGATCGCCGCCCAGGCCACCGGCAGCACCAGCTCGGGCCAGGGGGCGGCCGGGAAGCCGAAGCCGAGGAAGGCCAGCGTCACCGTGGCCGGGTTGACCACGTTGCGGCCCCAGCCCCCGAAGACCAGTTCCGCCGCGACCGAGCCGAAGGTGATGCCAAGCACCAGCCTTGCGAGGCCAAGCTCCTCCGGCGCCAGCATCGCCACCGCCAGCGCGGTCAGCGCCCCGGCGAGGCTGGGCGGCTGTGCCCGCGCCAGCATGAAGATCAGGTGCCAGATGCCCGAGATCACCAGCGCCAGCGCCAGCCGTGCCGCCGCCTCGATGCCGCCGTACCAGAGCCAGGTCAGCGCCAGCGGCATCAGGCAGATCAGCAGCAGCGCCGCCACGGTCTCGCGGTCCCAGAGGCCCCGGATCACAGCCCCTCCTCCGCCGCGATGCGGTCCAGCGCGGCGCGCAGCAGGCCGGAAAGGCGGGGCGAGGCGCCGGTGACGTAATCGGCCAGGGCCAGATCCTCTTCCAGCAGCGAGAGGCCCCCGAGGCGGCTGAAAGTCTCGTCATCGCCCGCGGACAGTGCCCGCACCAGCGCCATGGCCGGCAGCAGCGATCCGAGGGCCTGGTCCAGCGCGGCGGTCGGGATGATCGGCAGCGGCCGCGCGGCGCGGCTCAGTGCCCGGGCGAACCAATGCGCACGCGGCCCGGCGCGCGGCGTGTCCCGCACCGTCACCTGCCGGTCGCGCAGGCCCAGCCATGTCGCCTCGGCCCCGTCCAGAGCCGAGCCCGAGAGCACCTGGTGCCAGCCCGGCACCGTGGCGCCCTGGCAGAGGCCGCGCAGGTTGGCGCCCGGCTGGCAGCGCAGCAGGCGGCTTTCGCTCAGTGCATCGCCGGCGACCGAGACCGTGCGCAGCCCCGGCAAATGGCCGGTGATCAGCAGGTCGCCCAGGTCGGCGACATCCTCGGCGTGGATCTCCCAGACCGGGGCGCCGGGGGTTGCGGGGTGGTGGTGGTGAATGCGGAACCCGGCCAGCCCCTGCGGATGGAGGGTGCCGCAGCGCAGCAGCTGCAACCGCCCCTCCGCCGCGCCCGGACCGGCCAGCGCCGCGCCCCGCCCCTGGCAGAGAAAGACCGGTCCCTCGGTCAACCGCCCGAGCGCCGCGAGGCCGCGATCCAGCGCCGCGCCCCTTCCCTCCAGGATGACGCGCGGGTCCGGCGCATGAGGGCGGGTGTCACTGGCCATGACGAAGACCGCGGCGGGCTGCTCGGCGACCCGGGGCATCTGGCCGAAGGGACGGCTGCGGATCAGCCGCCAGAGGCCCGTGCCCTGCAGCAGCGCCCGGATCGCCGCCGTCTCGCCGCTCCGCGCGGCAGCGGTGTCGAAGACGTGGCGACCCGCCTGCGGCTCATGGAAGAACAACAGCTCGACCAGTTGCCGCCCCGGCCCCAGCCGGACCCGCGCAAGTCGTGCCGCCATGGGGGCGGTCAGGACAACCTCAGGGTGATCTCTCAACCGGGCGACCGGCGCCCCCTGTGGCAGCAGCGCCCCCTCTGCGGCCAGCATGTCCAGGCGCAACCGCTCGGCCCGCTGCGGGACCAGCGCCGCCTCGTCGGTCAGCAGATCCCGCCGCACGCCCGGCGCGGGCGGAGCGGTCGGGATCGCGATATCAAGACCCGCATTGCGCGTGATGAAGGGCATCATTCCCCGGAATTTCCCACAACTTCGGAACAATGGCATTTGCCAGAATCCCCGACTGCCGCCATCATGACGAACTGTAGCCAATTTTAAAGCCACCATGCGGGAAAAGCCAATGCGCCGAATCCTTGTTGCAACAAGATGTCTTCTTTTCACCCTCTGCGCCCTGCTGGCGGCGGCGCCGGCCATGGCGCAGCCGCAGGAGGTGCCCGAGGCGCTGCAGCCCTACATCCTGCCCGATGCCGGTCCCTTCCTGCCGAAGGACCTGGGCGCCGAGAACAACGAGGCCATCGCCGCCTGGATCGGTTCGGCCCATGCCGACAACGCCTCGGAGGCGTTCCGGCACTGGGATGACGAGGGCGAGATCGCCCCGGTCTGCTCGGTCTGCCATTCGGGTGCGGGGTTCCGCAGCTTCCACGGGCTGGACGGCTCGGATCCCGGGCTGCCGCAGAGCCCGATCCCGACGGGCGGCGTGGTGGACTGCGCCACCTGCCACGGCACCGGCCTGACCGAGGTGAAGGTGGTCACCCTGCCCTCCGGCGTCGAACACCCGGTGGAGGGTGTCGAGGCCGCCTGCGTGACCTGCCACCAGGGCCGCAGTGCCGGGGCCGACGTCGAAGAGGCCACCGCCGACAGCGACCCCGACACCGTCGATGCCGCGCTGCGCTTCATCAATCCGCATTACAAGACTGCTGCCGCAACCTGGTTGGGCGGCTATGGCAAGGCGGGCTATCACTATGAAGGCAAGAACTATTCCGGCCGCTTCTTCCACGCCCGCCCGGTCGCGACCTGCGTCTCGTGCCACGATCCGCACGGGCTGGAGGTGAAGACCGAGAGCTGCACCACCTGCCACGAGGGAGAGGGACCACGCGCCTTCCGCATCCGCAAGCAGAGCTATGACGGTACGGGCAACACGGCGCAGGGCATCCAGGCGGATATCGCCAACAACGCCGACCTGCTGCTGCGCACCCTGCAGGACTACAGCGCCGAGGTCGCGGGCGTCGGGCTGCTCTATGACGGACACAGCTACCCCTATTTCTTCGCCGATGCGAATGGTGACGGGGTGGCGGATACCGGCGACAACGGCCGCCCGGTCAACTACGCCAGCTGGACACCACGGATGCTGCGCGCGGGCTACAACTGGAAACTGGTCACCGCCGATCCCGGCATCTACGCCCATAACCCGCACTACGCGCTGGAACTGCTCCATGACTCCATCGAGGACCTGAACAGCGCCCTCGGGCGCGATACCCGGGCCATGGGTGTCCTTCGGTAACCTTGGCGCAGCACGAAATGAGGCCTGCGGGGAAATTCATGCCTCGCAGGTCTTTCATTTCAACATGACTCTCAGGCACATGTTATTCCGGATGGATAATTGCCCGGAAACGCGGCAATAATATGTATCCCGGATTCAACTTAATGCACCGACGGCAATTTCCCGCCGAACTGCAATTCAAATGGCAATCCCCCGCTTCGCCGCAGACACGAAAAACCCCCGGCGCCCTCTCGGGCACCGGGGGTGTCACACAATCAAGGGGTGATCAGGCTGCGAGGCTGGCGTAGGATCCGGCGAGGGCGATCAGGCTGTCGTGGCTGCCCTCCTCGACGATCCGGCCATGGTCCATGACGACGATCCGGTCGGCGTTGCGCACCGTGCCGAGGCGGTGCGCGATCACCAGCGTCGTGCGGCCCTCGGAAAGCGCCTCCAGCGCCTGCTGGATCTCGCGCTCGGTCTTGCTGTCCAGCGCGCTGGTCGCCTCGTCCAGCACCAGGATGGGCGGGTTCTTCAGGAAGGCCCGCGCAATGGCGACCCGCTGTTTCTGCCCGCCCGACAGGGTCACGCCGCGCTCGCCGACGATGGTGTCCAGGCCCTCGGGCAGGCCCTCGATCATCGGGGTCAGCTGCGCCTTGGCGGCGGCATCGAGGATCTCGGCATCGCTGGCGCCGAGGCGACCATAGGCGATGTTCTCGCGCAGGGTGCCACCGAAGAGGAAGACATCCTGGCTGACCAGCCCGATCTGGCCGCGCAGGCTTTCCAGCGTGATCCGGTCCAGCGCGTGACCGTCGACGGTGATCGCGCCCGAGGTCGGCTCGTAGAAGCGCGGCAGCAGCGCCAGCAGGGTCGTCTTGCCCGCCCCGGAGGCGCCGACGAAGGCCACCGTCTCGCCCGCCTTGACGGTCAGGGAGATGCCCGAAAGCACCGGGCGTTCGCTGTTGTAGGCGAAATGCACGTCCTCGAAGCGGATATCCCCGCGCAGCCCCTCGACCGCGCTGGCCTCGGGGTGGTCCTGCACCTCGGGCTCGATCTCCAGCAGTTCGAGATAGCGGCGGAAGCCGGCGATGCCCTTGGGGTAGGTCTCGATCACCGCGGCGATCTTGTCGAGCGGGCGGAAGAAGATGTTCACCAGCAGCAAGAAGCCGACGAAGCCGCCGGTGGACAGCGTGCCCGAAAGCACGAAGCCCGCCCCCGCCACCATGACCACCACCTGCACGAAGCGCATCCCCATGTAATGCAGCGTGGTCGAGGCCGCCATGGCGCGATAGGCCTGCAGCTTGGTGCTGCGGTAGGCGGCGTTATCCCGGGCAAAGAGACCCTCCTCGTGGCGCTCGTTGGCGAAGGCCTGCACCACGCGGATGCCGCCGATGGCCTCTTCCAGGCGCACGTTGAAGGCCCCGATGCGGGAATAGATCTCGCGGAAGGTGCGGGTCATCCGGGCGCCGTATATGGTGACCACGACGACCGAAACCGGCACGATCGCCGCAGTGATCAGCGCCAGCGTCGGGTGGATCGACAGCATCAGCAGGAAGGCCCCGATGAAGGTCATCACGGCGATGAACAGATCCTCGGGACCATGGTGGGCCACCTCGCCGATCTCTTCCAGGTCACGGGTGACGCGGGCCACCAGCTTGCCGGTGCGCGCGGTGTCGTACCAGCGCCAGGACAGCCGCGTCAGGTGTCCGAAGGCACGGGCCCGCATCTCGGTCTCGATGTTGATGCCCAGCATGTGCCCCCAGTAGATCACCACCGCCATCAGCCCGGCATTGACCGCATAGATCACCAGCAGGGCGATGGCGGCGGCGACGGTCAGGCTCCAGTCGCCGCTTGGCAACAGGCGGTCGATGAAGGCGGTGATCGCCAGCGGGAAGGCAAGTTCCAGCAGGCCGGAGAGGACGGCACAGCCGAAATCCAGCCAGAACAGGCGCTTGAAGGGTTTGTAATAGGCGAAGAACTGGCGCAGCACGGGCTTGGTCCTTGGTCTTGAGGGCAGTCAGAGAGGCAGGGCAAAGGGATGGGCAGAGGCGCCGACACTCATCTCGACGCCGTAGATACGCGCCAGCGCCTCGGGTGTCATCAGCGCATCCACCGGCGCGTCAAGCAGGCAACGCCCCTCGCCGAGCGCGACGACATGGTCGCAGAAGCGCGCCGCCATGTTGACGTCGTGCAGCACGATCACCGCCGAGAGGCCGCGCTCTCGGCACATGCGGCGCACGAGGCCCAGCACCTCGACCTGGTGGGCGACATCGAGGGCCGAGATCGGCTCGTCCAGAAGCAGGGTGCGGGCATCCTGGGCGATCATCATGGCGATCCACCCACGCTGGCGTTCGCCGCCCGAGAGGGTGTCGACAAGGCGGTGGCGCAGGGTCTCGACACCGCAGAGCCGCAGCGCCTCGCCCACCCGGGCGTGATCCTGGGCGCGCATCCGCCCGAGCGCCCCGCGCCAGGGGTAGCGGCCAAGCTGCACCAGCTCGTCCAGCTGCATCCCCTCGGTCGGCGGGGTGACCTGCGGCAGGTAGGCCAGGGCGCGCGCCAGGTCGCGGCGCGGCCAGTCCGACAGCGGGCTGCCTTCGAAAAGGATCTGCCCCGAGGTCGGCACATGCTGGCCGGTGATCAGCTTCAGCAGGGTCGACTTGCCCGACCCGTTGCGCCCGATCAGCGCGGTCACCTGCCCGGCGGCGATCTCAAGCGACAGCCCGTCGATCAAGCGGCGACCGGGCACGTCGAAACGGATGTCCTGCAGGGAAAACAGGCTCATGGTCATGTCCTTCTCATCAGCCCGGCAAAGAGCCAGGGCGCCCCGATCAGCGTCGCGAAGAGGCCAAGCGGCAGGTCGTAGGGATAGGCGAGGCTGCGCGCCCCGAAGGCGGCGAGCCCCATCAGCAGGGCGCCGGTCAGCATGGCGCCGGCCAGGAAGTCGCGTGGCCGCGTCAGGCCAAGCGAACGGGCGATATGCGGCGCCATCAGGCCGATGAAGCTGACCGGGCCGACCAGTACGGAAGCGGCGCCGGTCGCCAGACCCGCGCCAAGGATCAGCGCCAGCCGCACCGCCGTGACCGGCACGCCGAGCGCCCCCGCCACGGCGCCGCCAAGCGGCAGGATCTGCAACCAGCGCCCGGCCAGCATCCCGCCCGCCGCCAGAAGCAACGCCAGCACCGTCAGCGCCGCCGCGCCTAGGGGCGTGGCCCGCGCGGCCGAGCCCGAGAGCCAGCCCAGCACCGCCCAGGCGCGCATGTCGCCCGAGGCCATGATCGCCGCCAGCACCGCCGAGGACAGGGCGCCGATGGCCAGCCCCGCCAGCAGCAGCCGCGCCGGGGCCATCTCGGCCCGCAGCGCATAGGCCGAGAGCGCCAGCAGCGCCAGGGCCGCGCCGCCGCCCGCGCCAAGGGCCAGCTCCAGCGCGCCGGGCGACGGCAAGGCGAAGATCGCCGACGCATAGCCCAGCGAGGCGCCGCCGGTGACGCCCAGAACCTCGGGTGCGGCCAGGGGGTTGGCGGTCAGCTTCTGCAGGATCGCGCCCGAGCCCGCCAGTAGAGCCCCCGCCGCGAGGCTGGCCAGCAGCGCCGTGGCGCGCAGCGGCAGGAAGGTCTCTCGCAGCGCGGGGTCAAGCAGGCCCCAGCCACCGAGGCCGCGCCCGGCCATCAGCGTGGCCAGCGAGAGCACCGGCAGCAGAACCGCGAGCACCAGCAGCACCCTTCGGGGGTGGCGGGCGCGCGGTGCGGGGCGGTCTCCGGCCTCGGTCTCGGGCGGGACGGTGGCGCGCAGGCGGGGCAACAGGGCGATCAGCAGCGGCCCCCCAATCAGCCCGGTCAGCGCGCCGGAGGGCAGCACCGGCCCGCCCGCCGCCGCCAGCAGCATCAGCGCGCTGTCGGTGAGCGACAGCAGTAGCGCCCCGGCCAGCGTCGCCAGCAGCAACCGCTGGCGGATGGTGCGGGCGCCGAGGCGGCGCGCGATGGCTGGCGCGGCAAGGCCGACGAAGCCGACAAGCCCGACCTCGGCCGCCACCGTTGCCGAAAGCACCACCGCCACGGCCAGTGCCGCAAGGCGCAGCGGCATGGCAGGCAGGCCGAGCGCGCGGGCCCCCTCTCCGCCCAGCGAGAGCAGCAGCAGGGGGCGGGCCATCAGCAGGGCCAGCGCCAGCGCGGGCAGCAGGACGGCGGCAAGGATGGCCGCGCCGCTCCAGTCCTGCTGCGTCAGGGCGCCGCCGTTCCAGATCACCAGTGACAGCAGGTATTCACCGCGCGAAAGGGTCAGCGCGGTGGCGATGGCGGCGCAGAGCAGCCCGACCAGCATCCCCGAGATCGTCACCGTCACCGGCGCGAAGCCACGCCGTGCCGCCAGCGCCAGCACCGTGCCGGAGGCCAGCGCCGCGCCTGCCAGCGCCACCGGGCCACGCCCGAAGGCCAGAAGACCCGGTGCCAGCAGTGTCGCCGCCACCAGCGCCAGCTGCGCGCCCGCCTGCAGCCCCAGCGTCGTCGGATCGGCCAGCGGATTGCGCAGCACGGCCTGCATCAGCGCCCCCGCCAACCCAAGTGCCGCGCCGACCAGCAGCGCGACCATGCCCCGGGGCATGGCGCCAAACGCCAGCAGGATCTGGTCCAGTGTCATTCCTGCGGGGTCGTATGGAACCACGGGCCAGTCAGCCAGCGGCAGCTGTTGCACTGCTGCGAGCATCCAGAGCGACAGGGCCAGCAGCCCGGCAAGAGGCCCCCAGAGCGCCAGCCGCCTCATGCCGCCGCCTCCAGCGCGGCAACCAGCCGCGCGGCGAACCGTTGCGCCGAGGGCGCGCCACCGAAGGGATTGCCATTCGGCAGCTGGATGACCCGGCCCCCGGCCACGGCGGGCAGCGCGTTCCACAGCGCTCCGCGCGCGATATCGCGGCGGGCGGCGAGGGGGATCTCTCCGGCGATGACGATGCGGGCGTCAGGGACGTCGGCCAGCCGTTCGATCGGCACCGGGGCGTTGAAGCCGAAGCGGGTGCCCTCGGGCCAGGCATTCGCCAGCCCCAGACGTGACAGCGCACCGCCGAACAGGCTGTCGACCCCGAAGACCTGCACGTGACGCGCGTCGCCGATCTGCACCAGGCAGACGGGCCGGTCGGTAAAAGGGCGCGCGCGGGTGGCGAGATCCTGCAAAGCCGAGAGATAGGTGTCGAGAGCCCCCTGCCCCGCCGCCGGATCGCCGATCCGGTCGGCCAGTGCCGTCAGCGCGGCCTCGACGCGCGGCAGCGGCGCCTCGCCCGGGATGAAGAGATCGCGCGAGAAAACCGGCGCGATGCGTTCCAGCTGCGCCTCGATGAAACCGTAGTAGTTCGACGACAACACCAGGTCGGGCGCCACCAGGCTGAGGGCTTCGAGGTTGGGCGCCCCGCGCAACCCGAGGTCGACCGTGCCCGGTGCGGGCGGCAGCGCGGTCTCTCGCCGCAGCCGGATCAGCTCGGCCGCCGCGACGGGCGCATGGCCGAGCGCCTGCGCGGTCTCGTACATCGCCCAGTCGATCGCGGCGAGGCGCGGCGCCCGCCCGGCCCCGAGAACGACCGAGGCCGCGAGGGTACATCCCCCCGCGGCCAGCAGCCTGCGTCGTGTGATCCCCCGCCTTACCATTCGTAGGTGAGCTGGGCCGAGACGGTGCGCCCGTCCCCGTAGTAGGTCGAGAAGGAGCCGACGGAGGAGACATAGACCTCGTCCGTCAGGTTGGTGACGTTCAGCTGCACCGCCGCGCCGTTCCAGTCATAGGACAGGCCCGCATCGAACAGGGTCACGTCGTCCAGCCGGTTGGTATTGGCGTTGAAGGCATAGCGTTCGCCGATGTAGCGGGCGCCCGCGCCGATGGTCAGCCCCTTCAGCGCGCCGACCTGCACCTCCTTCGACAGCCACAGCTTCGCGGTCTGCTCGGGCGTGTTGGCCAGCTCGTTGCCGTCCAGGTCACCGCCGATGATCCGGCTCTCGGTCCAGGAATAGCCCCCGGCGAGGGTCCAGCCATTGCCGAGGCTGCCCCGGCCTTCCAGCTCCAGCCCGTTGATCTCGGACTTGCCGATCTGGTCGTAGAAGGGCACGCCGCCGACGGTGGTGGTGGTCGCCCGGTTCTCTTCACGCAGGTTGTAGAGCGCGGCGGTGAAGAAGGCATCCAGCCCCGCCGGCTGGTACTTCAGCCCCGCTTCCCACTGCTTGCCCGTGGTCGGCTCCAGCACGTTGCCGCCGTCATCGGGCCGGGCGCTGACCGAGAAGGAGGTGGCATAGGAGAGGTAGCCCGTCAGCCCGTTGTCCCAGACATGGGCAATGCCCGCCTGCCCGGTGGTGGCGCTGTCGTCGCGGTCAAGATCGACCGGCGTGCCGTAGTTGTCGGCATCGCCCTCCGAGCGGTTCCAGTCATGGCGCAGCGCCAGGCTGCCGCGCCAGTTGCCGAAGCTCATCTCGTCGGCGGCATAGAGGCCCAGCTGGGTCACCGTGACATCGGTGGCCGCCGCGAAGGGCGAGGACGTGTCGAGGGTCTCGTCGCTGTAGTCGGGGCTGGCGTAGTCGATCGGTTCCTGCCCGAAGTAGAAGACCGAGGTGCTTTCCTCGCTGAAGCGGCGGGCATCGACGCCGAAGGTCACGTCATGGGTGACGGCGCCGCTCTGCAGGCTGCCGGTCAGGCGCAGGTCGGTGGCAAGGCTGGTCGCGCTCTCGTCCTGGTCGAGCACGGTACGGGCGACCTCGGTGCCGGTGACCGCCCCGACCGAAACGTTGTTGTAGGACCAGTCGAAGGCACTGAAACGGGTATTGTTGACCAGCGTCCAGCCGTTGTCGAAGGCATGGCTGATCTGGAAGCCCAGGTTCAGGGTCTGGCGATCGCCATGCTCCAGCGCCTCGTTGCCGAAGTAGAAGTCGCGCAGGTCCGCATCCGGGTAGACGCCGACCAGCTCGTTCGGGACACCGGCAGGGGAGTCGGGATCGTCCTTCTGCACCGAGGCGAGGACCTCGACCGTGGTGGCATCGGTGGCCTGCCAGGTCAGCGCCAGGCCGAGGTAGCCGCCCGGGTTGTCGTATTCGTCGATGGCCAGCTTCTGATTGCCCGCCTTGGCGGTGACGCGGTAGGCCAGCCGGTCGCTGACCACGGTATTGACGTCACCGAAGACATGGGCCGAGCCGTTGCTGTCGAAGGACAGGCCGGCCTCGGCGAAGCTCTCGCCAAGCTGGGCGCGCTTCTGCACCAGGTTGATCAGCCCCGAGGGAGACCCAGCGCCGTAGAGCACCGAGGCCGGGCCGCGCAGCAGTTCGACCCGCTCCATCCCGTAGAGATCGAGCGCCGGCGCGCCATAGTCGGGCCGGGTCGAGCGCTGCACGCGCAGCCCGTTCAGATAGGCCTGGTTCTGCAGGTCCGTGCCGCGCACCACCACCGAGTCAAAGCGCGGATCTGCGCCATAGGGCTCGGAGACCGTGCCCGCCGCGTAGGAGAGGGCCTCGGCCAGGTTCTGCGCACCCTGGGCGGTGATCTGGTCACGGGTCACCACGGTGACCGAGCGCGGGGTCTCGGCCAGCGGCGCGCTGCCCTTCAGGGTGGCGCTGGAGGTGGCCACAAAACCCTCGACCGGGGCGGTCGGATCCGGCGCGCCGGCCTCGACCACGATCGGGGTCAGGTCGACCGCCTCCTGGGCCTGGGCGCCGGAAAGGCCGAGGGCCAGGGAAAGAGCCGTGGTGCTGGCCCCGGCCAGTAGAAGCTGAATGCTGCGCTGTGTCATCTCGTCATGTCCGCATCTGTTTTCCGAGCGTTTAGCTCAAGTATTCAGGAAGGTCTTGAACCAGACCGCCGGGATTTGTTCAGGAGCGCGGGAAATGGGCCCGCCGCCAGGCCGAGGGGGGCTGACCGAACCGCTGCCGGAACTGGCGCGACAGGTGGGCCTGGTCGGCAAAGCCGGTGGCCTGGGCGATCTCGGACAGGCTGAGCGCGGGCCGGGCCATCATGTCACGCGCCGCGTCGAGGCGCAGATGCGCCTGCCAGCGTTGCGGGGTCTCTTCGAAGCTCTGCTTGAAGGCGCGGGCGAACCAGCTTTCCGACAGGCCCGCCACCTCGGCCAGTTCGGCAACGGGGATCTGCCGGGTCAGGTGCTGGCGCAGGTGCTTTTCGACCGCCGCCGCCTGCCAAGGGCTGAGGCCGCCGCGATGCGCCTGCGCCTCGGCCTCGGGTTCGGTGGCGAAGATCTCTCCCAGCAGCGCGGTCAGCAGACCATCCAGCAGCATCGGGCCACGTCGGGGCGCCTGCACCTCCTCCGCCGCCAGCCGGGCCAGGGAATGCAGCGTCGGCCCGTCGCGCAGGAAGCGCACCTGGTCCAGCCTGCCGCCGCCCACCCGGCCGAGACGCTGCGCCAGCGGCCCGGCGTCGAGGTGGAAATCGATGTGCGACAGATCCTGCTCGGCATCCAGCCGCGACCAAAGGGGCACGCCGGCGGGAATGAACATCGCCCGGGGGCCGCGGGTCTCGGGGTGGCCGACACCGGTGCGCATGGCCATGTCCGGGGGCGTGCCGTCGAGGAAGATCACCAGCCGCGCGTCCGGGGCGATGTAGAAGCCGCCGCCGCCGATGTCGCCATGCACATGCCAGACATCGGCGATGGCGCCACCGAGCCGGCGAAAGGCCAGCGGCCGCAGCGTGCGCAGCGCCGAGGTCCTCGCCTCCATCCGCGGCCGGAACCCCGAGGTTCCCTGCCCGCCCGTCACGCTTGTCATCCGTGCCATGGTCCGATCCTGCAAGCCGCACACCCGAGGGTCACGGGGTCGGCGCCTGATGCCTGATAAATTCAGTCGGAATTGTCAAGCCCACCCCATGGAAAGCAAACGGCCCCGTCTTCTGCAAGACGGGGCCGCTGCGGAAGGATCACCGGGCGCCGGTCAGGCCGCGCCGCCGCCGCGCATGTCGGGCACCTTGCGGTCGCGGTATTTCACCGTCAGTTCCAGCGGCACGTCGTTCTCGTCGTAGATGCCGATCATCACCCCGCGACGCCCGGACCTGGAGCGCATCGCCTCCAGCTGCTCGGCGCTGCGGGTGGTGCGCTGCGCGGTGCGCCGGGCCCAGCGGAACAGCTTGTCGTACATTGCCGCGACGACCTCGGCATGGGCCGGGTCGCCGCCCAGGTCGACCAGTTCGTCGGGGTCCTTTTCCATGTCGAAGAGGATCGGGCGGAAGCCGCCTTCGAAATGCACCAGCTTCCAGCGCTCATCGGCGACCATGAACATCACCGCATCGCGAACCGACAGCCCGAAGCGCGCGGCAATCGGCGAGGCCGAGTAGTCATATTCGCAGATGACGAAATCGCGGGCCGTGTCGGTGGTCTCGCCATGCAGCAGCGGCAGAAGGCTTTCGCCCTCCAGCACATGATCGGCCACCTTGCCGCCCGCGACCTCGACGAAGGTCGGCGCCAGGTCGATGCATTCCACCAGCGCGTCCGAGACCGTGCCGCGCGTCGCATCCGCCTTCGGCGAGGGGTCGTAGACGATCATCGGCACCTTCACGCTGGCATTCTGGAAGAACATCTTCTCGCCCATCCAGTGATCGCCGAGGAAATCGCCATGGTCCGAAGTGACGACGATCATCGTGTCCTCCATCCGTCCGCTGCGTTCGAGGTAGTCGAACAGCTCTCCCATCTGGTCGTCGCATTGCTTGATCAGGCCCATGTAGGCCTGCACCACCGGGGTGCGCACATCCTCGCGCGAGAACGCCTTGCCGACGGGGGCATCCATGAAGGCCTTCATCACCTCATGCGCCTGTTCGTATTCCGCCTGGCTGCGGATCGCCGGGATCACGTCCGAGGGGCCGAACATGTCGTGGTAGGGCGCCGGCACCACGTAGGGCCAATGGGGCTTGATGTAGCTGAGATGGCAGCACCAGGGCCCCTGCCCCTGCGCGGCCTCGATCCATTCGATCGCGCGGCGGGTCAGGTAGGGGGTCTCGCTATCCTCCTCGGCGATATTGGCCTGCTGGTCCGAGTTCTTCAGGAACCAGCCCGACAGCACGTTGCCCTCGGCATCGCGGCCCGAGTTGGCGTAGTCGTGCCAGGGGTTGTCGCTGTCGTAGCCCTTTGCGCGCAGGTACTCGTTGTAGCGCGCCGCGCCGCCCTCGTCGTAGAGGCCGTCCGGCCCCTCGGGGCGCATCCCGTCGTCGCGCTCGACCACGTCGAAGCCGCATTCGGCGACGCGCACGCCGATCAGGCTGTCGGGTTCGATGCCCAGACGGGCCATGCCCTCGGCATCGGCGCGCATGTGGGTCTTGCCGATCAGGTGGCAGGACATGCCGGCGGCGCGCAGGTGGTCGCCCATGGTCAGCTCTCCCACCTTCAGGGGAATGCCGTTCCAGCTGGCGCCATGGGAATGCACGTAGCGCCCGGTATAGGTCGACATCCGCGACGAGCCGCAGATCGGCGACTGGATATAGGCCCGGTTGAAGCGCACGCCCTTCGCCGCCAGACGGTCGAGGTTCGGCGTCTGCAGATGCGGGTGACCGTAGCAGGACAGATAGTCCCAGCGCAGTTGGTCGAACATGATGAACAGGATATTGCGGGTCTCGGGCACGGGGTCTTCCTTCGTTCGCAGGGTCCGGCCCCGCCGCAGGGACGGGGCCGAAAGGTCAGCTCACTCTGCCGGACGCAGGGCGTCGGGGATCGTCATGCCGATCTCTTCGTAGTAGCGCAGCGCGCCGGGGTGCAGCGGCAGGTTCAGGTCCTGCAGGGCGTTCTCCAGCTGGATGTTGCGCAGCCAGGGGGCATTGGCCTGCATCTCCTCGACACCTTCCCAGAACGCCTTGGTGATCTCGTAGACCGCGTCATCGGGCACATGCTTGCCCGCCCCGACGCCGACGGTCGAGCCGAGGGTCTGCACCGCCTCGGTGTTGACCTGGTTCTTGCCGTAGGTGCCGGCCTCGATGGTGCCGAGCGTGCCGCCGGGACGGTTCAGGATGGCCTGCACCGGCTCCTTCGCCATCTGTTCTTCGGTCAGGCCGAGGAAACGGATCTCGCGGCCGAGGGCGAATTGCTGGATCACCGGCGAGGGCGCGTTGGTCGAGTTCACGTAGACGTCGAGCCGTCCGTCCTGGAAGGCCTGCGCGGCCGCGTCCCAGCCCAGGCGGGCCTGTTCGAAGTCCTCGCCGGGCACGAGGCCGGTGGCCCCTTCCACGACGCGCTGCATGATCGTCGTCGCGCCGCCGCCCGGCGGGCCGAGGAACACCGTCTTGCCCGCCAGGTCGTCCAGCGAGGTGATGCCGGAATCGGCGTAGGTGGTGATGTGGTAGAGGCCCAGCGGGAAAGCGAAGACCGCGCGCAGGTTCTGGCTCAGCTCCGGGGCCTGGGGCACCTTGGCATACATCGCCGCGCCCTGCTCCATGAAGGCATGGACGCTGGCCGACCACATGAAGAAGTCGAGCTGTCCGGCCCCAGCTTCCAGCGCGTGCTGGGTGGCGGCGCCGGTGGCGTTGACCTGGATTTCCACGTCGTCCAGCCGGTCACCGACGATCTGGGCCGCCGTGCTCATCACCAGGTAGGGCGAAGAGCCCGGCCCCAGCGTCGCCATGGTGTAGAAATCCTTGGCCTGGGCCACGGGGGCCGCAGCCAGGGCAAGGGTCAGCCCGAGGGCCGCTCTCAGATGTCTCATGTCTTATCCTCCCTGATCGACTTGAGATGGTTGTGGGGTCCGGCGGCGGCCGCTAGGGCGCCTCGGCCGCCACTGTATCGGTGGGGGTCGCGGGGCTGTTCTCGTCCTCGCGGCTGCGGTTGCGCCAGTCGGACCAGACCAGCGCCAGGGCCAGCAGGGTGCAGGCGACCTCGGCCCAGATCATCGGCACCAGCACCCCCAGCCCGAGGGCGAAGCGCAGCCCGCGCTGGCCTGCGCCGAGGCGGGTGCTGGCATAGCCCGAGAAGCCGGTCGAAAAGAGCCAGATGGTCAGGCTGAGCCGCAGGCAGACCCAGGCGAGGCCGACCCAGGTGAAGCCGGTGACGAGGCTGAGCGAAGGGTTGTAGACCATCACGAAGGGAATGATGAAGCCGATCAGCGCGATGCGGCAGGCGTCGACGCCGATGGCGACGGGGTTGGCGCGGGCGATCGGTGCGGCGGCAAAGGCGGCGATGGCGACCGGCGGCGTGATCGAGCTGAGCACGCCGAAGTAGACCACGAAGAGATGCGCGATGACCACCGGCACGCCCATCATCTGAATCGCCGGCCCCATGACCAGGATCACGATCAGGTAGGCCGGCACCGTCGGCATCCCCATGCCCAGCACCAGCGAGCCCAGCATCATCATCACCAGGCTGAGGAACAGCGAGTCCCCCGAGATATCCTGGATAACCCCGGCAAAGCGCAGGCCCAGGCCGGTCATGTTCATCACCCCGATGACGATGCCGATGGCGGCCACGGCGATCAGGATCTGCGCTGCGGCCAGACCGCCCTGGCGCAACCCTTCAAGGATCACCTGCGGCGCACGGCGCACCTCGGGGTTCAGCACGAAGCCCAGCACCACCGCGCAGAGCACCGCCCAGAAGCCCGCCATGGCTGGCGAACGCCCCGAGATCATCACCGCCAGCATCAGTACCAGCGGCACCACGAAGCAGAGCGACATCAGCCAGTCGTGCCGCGTCAGCACCGGCAACTCTCGGCGCGGGATCGGGCGGATGTCGCGCGCCACGGCCTCCAGATGCACCGCCACGAAGAGCGAGGCATAGTAGAACAGCGCCGGCAGCAGCGCCGCGAGGCAGATCGTCAGGTAGGGAATGCCGGTCACATCGGACATGATGAAGGCGACGGCGCCCATGATCGGCGGCATGAACTGCCCGCCGGACGAGGCCGCGGCCTCGACGCCCCCGGCATAGCGGGCCGGAAAGCCCCGCTTGATGATCATCGGGATGGTCATGACGCCCGTGCCCACCACGTTGCCCGAGACAGAGCCGGACATGGTGCCGAAGACCCCGCTGGCGGCGATGGCCGCATGGGCCGGGCCTCCGCGCATCCGGCCCGTGGCGACGAAGGCGAAGCGCAGCAGCACCGGGCCCGCGCCGACGGCTTCCAGCACCGCGCCGAAGACGATGAAGACCAGGATCAGCGTCGTCACGACCGACAGCGGACGCCCGAAGACCCCGTCGAAGGAATACCAGATCACCTGCATGACCTGCTGCAGGGAATAGCCGCCGTGCTGGAAGATCCAGGGCAGGTAGCGCCCGAACAGCGCATAGGCCACGGCCAGCAGGCAGACCACCACCAGCGGCATCCCGAAGGCGCGCCGCGTCAGCTCCAGCAGCACCACGACGCCGGCGACGCCGATCAGGATGTCCGAGGTCTGGAAGAAGTAGAGCCCGATCTCCAGCGCCTCGCCGATCGAGGCATAGCGCTGCATGGCGACGGCCAGGGCCGCCAGCAGCGCAAGGTCGATCAGGATCGGCCAGGGCTTGTCGGCATCGAGACGGCTGCCGATCCGGGTCAGCAGCAGGACCACCGCCGCCAGGGTGAAACTGCCGATCCGCAGCAGCGTCTCGCTGGCGCTGCCGAACCCGGCGATCCAGACGCCCGCAAGGGCCAGCCCGACCGCGCACAGCCATGCCAGCGCGGCAAGGCCCCGCCCGACAGCCGTCCCGCCAGCCTGCCCCTCGGGGCGCTGCTTGGGTGTGCTCTCCATGTTCTCCTCCCTTGGCATGTCCTCCCCGACATGCCCTGTGCCGCGAGGTTCCGACAGGACGGTCAATGTTGAAAGGGAAATGCACCTGTGTTTCACTGTGTGAAACAACCCACCCAGGGCACGGGGACAGGAGCGCGCACCATGAAACGGATCGAAAGCCTGCGCCGCGGCCTGCAGGTGATGCAGCTGCTGCGGGACGAGGCGCCCCTGTCGCTGGCGGCCCTGGCGCGGCGCAGCGGGCTGGCCAAGGCGACCCTGCTGCGCATTCTAGTCACCCTGGAAGACAGCGGCCATGCGCGGCGCGGGCTTGGGGACGGGCTCTGGCACGCCGCCGGCCCGGTCGCGGAAGAGACCGACCCCGACCGCCGTCTCACCCAGGTCTGCGGCCCGCTGCTGGACCAGCTCTGCCAGAAGGTGCTCTGGCCCTCGGACGTCGGCGTCTACCACGGCGGCAGCATCCGGGTGCTGGAAACCTCGCGCCGGGTCTCGCCCTTCCTGGTCAACCGGGTGGTGAACTACGGCATCCATGTGCTGCCCTCGGCCATGGGACGGGCGGTGCTGGCCTGGGCCTCTGACGCCGACCGCGCCCAGATCCTCGCCGACCTGCGCAACAGCGCCGAGCCCCACGACCGGCTTGCCGCGCATCCCGACAAGGTCGAGGAACTGATCGGGGACACCCGCGCCCGGGGCTATGCGGTCCGCCATCCCGGCTATTTCGTCACCGTCCCGCGCGAGGCGCTGGTCTCGGCCATCGCCGTGCCGGTGATGGTGCAGGAGCGGGCCATCGCTGCGGTGAACCTGTCCTGGGTGGCCAGCGCGCAGAGCGAGGCCGACTTTGCCACCGCCCACCTGGAGAGGCTGCAGCAGGTGGCCGCAGACATCGCCCGGGCCTATGCCTGAGCGGCGCGCCGAGACCCCCTCAAGCGCCATCCGTACCGTCGTTCATGCCGCATTGCGGCATCGCGGGACGGGCTCCGAACGCCCGCCATTTACCCGAAATGCAAAGAAATTATGCGAATTGCGTCCTAATTTTTGATCAATTGGTCAGTTGAAATCGGAGGAAAGGCAATTGCGCCTTGCTCCAATGGCATTCCGGCGGTCCACTCATGGGTGGAGGAGAATCGAGTGCCAAATTTCTGCCAGAGGCCCTGGCCCGTCGCCGCATCGCTGCGTGTGATCATTGCACCCGACCCCGGCCTGCCGGGTCAGCGAAGGGTGCCCGGCACCCCATGCTCCTTCTCCTGCGGGCATCGTCGCACCCTGTCCCGCAAGGCATCCAGACCCGCCGTAGTACCGCCATGTCCAGAGGACCCGCGTCCGGCGTGGACACTCCGGGCCGCTGTCCAATGATCTTCGGAAAAATCCGGGAAAGACTTTCAAAACCAAAAGGGAGGAAACAATGACAATTGCCAAGAGAATGATGTGGTCGGGGGCGGCCATGGCGCTTGCGCTCACGGCCACCGCCGCCTCGGCGGACACCATCCGTTTCTGGACCACCGAGGAACAGCCCGAGCGCCTCGCCAAGCAGGAGGCCATGGCGGCCGCCTTCGCCGAGGAGACCGGCAACGAGGTCGAGGTGATCCCGGTCACCGAAAGCGACCTGGGCACCCGCGCCACCGCCGCCTTCGCCGCCGGTGACCTGCCCGACGTGATCTATCACACCCTGCAGTACGCCCTGCCCTGGGCCGAGGCCGGGATCCTGGACACCGATGCCGCCACCGACGTGATCGAGGATCTCGATTCCGCGACCTTCGCGCCCGGCGCGCTCAACATGGTGTCGATGGACGGCGGCTATGCCTCGGTGCCCGTCGACGGCTGGACGCAGATGATCGTCTACCGCAAGGACCTGTTCGAGGAGGCCGGGCTGGAGGCGCCGACCACCTATGCCGCCGTCGAGGCGGCCATCGAGGCGCTGCACAACCCGCCCGAGATGTTCGGCTTCGTCGCCGCCACCAAGGTGGACGACAACTTCATGAGCCAGGTCCTCGAACATGTGCTGCTGGCCAATGGCGTGACCCCGGTCGACGAAGCCGGTTTCAAGCCGCTGGACGAGGCCAGGACCACCGAGGTGCTGGAGTTCTACAAGACCCTTGCCGAAGCCTCGCCGCCGGGCGATCTGTACTGGGACCAGTCGCGCTCGCTCTACTTCTCGGGCAATGCGGCGATGATCATCTGGTCACCCTTCATCCTGGACGAACTGGCCGGCCTGCGCGACAGCGCCCCGCCAACGATCAACGATGACCCGACCTCGCCCGAGCTGGCCTCGCTGACCGGCATCGTGACGACCTTCGCCGGGCCCTCGAACCCCGATGGCGCGGCCTGGGGCGACATGCGCTATTTCGGGATCACGGCAGACGCCAATACCGACGTGGCCATGGACTTCGTCGAGTTCTCCATGGGCGAGGGCTACATGGACACGCTTTCGATCGCGCCGGAAGGCAAGTTCCCGACCCGCCGCGGCACGCCGGACAACCCGACCGAGTTCGTCGAGGGCTGGGCCACCCTGCCCATGGGCGTCGACCGCAAGGCCCCGATGGGCGACCTTTATGCCCAGGAGATGATCGACGAGATCGTCGGCGGCCTGGACACCGCGCAACGCTGGGGCGTCGAGGAGGGACAGCTGGCGCTGGCCTCCAAGATGATCAACAGCCAGATCATCAACCGCGTGGTGCGCGAGTACATCGACGGTCGCATCGATGCCCCGGCCGCCGTTGCCAAGATGAACGAGGAACTGGGCGCGATCGAGTGATCCAGCCCCGCCCGGCAGGCCCTCCGGGGCCTGCCACCCCCTTCCGCAAGAGCCGCTGACATGTCCGAAATGACCCCTCCCACAGGCTCCGGCCCGCTGGCGCGGCGTGAAGCGCGTCTGGCCTGGTCGCTGCTGGCGCCGACCCTCTTCGCCGTCGCCGCCGTGGTGATCCTGCCCCTGCTCGCGGTCTTCTGGATCAGCTTCAAGCCCGTCGCCCTGGCCGACCTGCGTCCGCCCGCGCCGGTGGTGCGCGAGGACCTGCGCGGGCGCCCCGAGGCCGCCGGTGACGAGGGCACCCTGCGCTACCGGCTGCGCAACTCCAGCCAGGACCAGGTGATCGGCAACGTCGTGCTGACCGACACATGGACCGAGGGGCTGACGGTGCAGGAACTGGACCCGCGCTGCACGCTGGAGGGCACCGCCTTCCGCTGCGATTTCGGCGACTGGGAAGGCGGCTTCCGAGAGACCCTGGAAATCCCCGTCATCGTCGAACAGGGCTACTTCGACAATGGCGTCGAGGTGGACGAGACCCCGGTGTCGATCACCGGCGCGGCGCAGTCGGTGCTGACGTCCGGCGAATTCACCCTCGAGAACTTCGCCGCGATCTTCGACGGCGGCGAGTTCTGGAGCGTCCTCTGGGTGACGCTCTTCTATACCGTTTTCGGCACCGTGGGCGCGCTGGTCACCGGGCTCTTTGCCGCCATGCTGCTGAACCATTCCTTCGCCGGCCAGGGCCTGCTGCGCGGGCTTTTCCTGTTCCCCTACGTGGCGCCGGTGATCGCCGTGGCCTTCGCCTGGCTGCTGCTGCTCGACCCGTTCTCGGGCTCGCTCAACGCGCTGCTGGTGCAGATGGGTGTGACCGATCAGCCGATCAACTTCTTCGGCCAGCGCCCGCTGGCGCTGATCACTGTCACCAGCTTCGAGATCTGGCGCTACTTCCCGCTGTCCTTCCTGTTCATCCTGGCGCGGATGCAGTCCATCGACACCGACATGTACGAGGCCGCCGACATGGACGGCGCCTCTCCGTTCCAGAAGTTCTGGTACCTGTCGCTGCCGATGCTGCTGGGAATCCTGTCGGTGCTGTTCCTGCTGCGCTTCATCTGGACCTTCAACAAGTTCGACGACATCTTCCTGCTGACAGGCGGCAACGCCGGCACGCGGACGCTGACCGTCAATGTCTATGAACAGGCCTTCGCCCTTTCGAACATCGGCGCGGGCGCGGCGGTGGCGGTGGTCATCTTCGGCTGCCTGCTGATCTTCTCGGCGGTCTTCTTCAAGTTCATCAGCCGGGAGGAAGGTCTGTGAGATACCTGCGTTTCGGATATGTCACCGCCCCCATCCTGGGCGCGCTCTGGCTCTTCGTGATCGCGACCACGGTCGCCGTTGCCATGTCCTTCGCCACCGGCGCCGCCTTCCGGCCCTCAGTGACCTTCTCGGTCGTGCTGGGCGCCCTGCTGGGCCTTGCGGCGCTGCACCTGCAGTCTGCGCGGCTGAGCGCCGCCGTCGCGGTGCTGGGCCTCGCCGCGTCCCTGGCCGTTGGCCTGGCGCCGGTGGTCGTCGGCGAGGGTGTCGGCCTGACCGCCCGGGCGATCACCGCCCTGGCCGTCGGCCTCGGCACCGGCCTGCCCCTGGCGCGCGTCCTCGACGAGATGCCGACGGGCGCCCTGACCCGACACGAGTTCGAGGGCGCGGTGCTGAAGTTCCTCATGGGCTTTGGCTACATCTTCTTCACGGCGCTGGTGGTCATCCCCTTCTACGTCATGGTCATGACCAGCCTGAAGAACCAGTCCGAGCTGATCCAGAACCCGCTGGATTTCTCCGTCGACCTTTCCCAGGGCTGGGGGCTCTTCCGCTCCTACGTCGAGCTGATCCGCGATTTCCGCTTCGGGGAATACCTCTGGACGTCGTTCTACATCTCGGTGCTGACGGTCTTCATCACCCTGGCCTTCGCCATCCCCGGCGCATACGCGGTGGCGCGGCTGCGCTTCAGGGGCCGGGCGGCCTTCTCGCGCTCGATCCTGCTGATCTACATGGTGCCGATGATCGTGCTGGCGCTGCCGATCTACATCGCCTTCTCGATGACCGGCTTGCGCAACTCCATCGCCGGGATCGTGATGATCTACCCGGTGACGACCATCCCCGTCGCGCTCTACATGCTTCAGGGCTACTTCCGCGGTCTGCCCGCCGAGATCGAGGAAGCGGGGCTGATGGATGGCCTGTCGCGCCTGCGGGTGATCTGGCTGATCACCCTGCCCCTGTCGCTGCCCGCGCTGGCCTCGGTGTCGCTCTATGTCTTCATGATCGCCTGGAACGAGTTCCTGCTGGCCTTCATGCTGCTGGATGATCCGTCGAAGTTCACCCTGACCCGCGGCATCGCCAGCCTCAACTCGTCCGAGATCCCGCGACAGCACCTGATGGCCGGATCCGTGATCGCGACACTGCCGATCATGGCGATCTTCCTCGGGCTCGAACGTTTCATGACCAAGGGCCTGACCGCAGGTTCGGTGAAAGGATGATCTCAGTGGACGAATTGGACGACCAGGCGCGCGCGATCCTCGCCGGCAATGACCGCGGAGGCTATACCGTGCCGACCGCGGGGCTCTATCCCTATCAATGGAACTGGGACTCGGTCTTCGCCGCCGCCGGCTTCGCCGAGCATGACCTGCCCCGCGCCTGGGAGGAGATCGAGACGCTGTTTTCCGGCCAGTGGCCGAACGGCATGGTGCCCCATATCCTGTTCCACAAGGTCGATCCCTCGTATTTCCCCGGCCCCGACGTCTGGGGCGGCGTCGGGCCTCTGCCCTCGTCCGGGATTTCGCAGCCGCCGATTGCCGCCACCTTCATCCGCGCCCTGCACGCGCTGGACCCCGAGGGCAGCGAGGCCCGCGTTCGCGCCCTGATCCCGCGCCTGCGCGACTGGCACCGCTGGTTCTTCGACTGGCGTGGCGAGGGGGGCGCGATCTGCGTCAGCCATCCCTGGGAGACGGGCCGCGACAATTGCCCCGACTGGGACGGCCCCTTCGCCAACATCCAGCCCGAGGGGATCGAGCAGTATTACCGCCGCGACACCACCCACGTGAAGGAGGACGAGCGCCCGCGCTCCTACGATTACGACCGCTATCTCTACCTGGTGAAGCTGGGCCATAACTGCGGCTGGGACGAGGCGCATCTGAAAGAGGTCTCTCCCTTCCGCGTCGCCGATCCGACGATGACCTTCACCCTGCTGCGCGCCAACCGTGACCTGCTGGCGCTGTCGCGCGCCCTCGGTGAACCGACGGAAGAGATCGAAGCCTGGATCGCCGCCATCGAAGCCGGGTCCGAACAGCTCTGGAACCCCGCGATCGGCGCCTATGACTGCCTCGATATCCGCACGGGGACGCACACCGGCGTGATCTCCTCGGCCTCCTTCCTCAGCTGGTATGCCGGTGTCGGCGGGGACCGGATGCTGAAGCACTACGACCGCATCACCGGCGACGTGCGCTTTGCCATGCCCTCGACCGACCCGGCCCATCCCCAGTATGAGCCGCGCCGCTACTGGCGCGGGCCGGTCTGGGGGATGATGAACTGGCTGATCGCCACCGGCCTGAAGGAAGCGGGACACACCGACCGCGCCGAGGCGCTGCGCCTGAACACCGCCGAGGTCATTCGCACCGGCGGTTTCGCCGAATACTTCGACCCCCGCGACGGCTCTCCCGCCGGGGGGCGCAACTTCACCTGGACCGCCGCCACCTGGCTGGGCTGGGCCTCTGGCACGACGAAAGGAATCACATGTCCAGTATCGCGCTGAAATCGGTCGAGAAATGGTTCGGCCCGTTGCAGGTCATCAAGGGCGTGGACCTGGAAATCGAGGAGGGAGAGTTCATCATCTTCGTCGGCCCCTCGGGCTGCGGCAAGTCCACGCTGCTGCGGATGATCGCCGGGCTGGAAGAGACCACGCGCGGGCAGATCGTGATCGACAGCCGCGACGCCACCGCCGAGCCGCCTTCGAAACGCGGCCTGGCCATGGTCTTCCAGAGCTACGCGCTCTATCCCCACATGTCGGTGCGCGACAACATGGGCTTCTCGCTGAAGGCCGCCGGGGCGCCGAAGGAGGAGATCGCGGCGAAGGTCGATCACGCCGCCGAGGTGCTGAAGCTGGAGCCCTACCTCGACCGGCGCCCGAAGGACCTGTCGGGCGGGCAGCGTCAGCGGGTGGCCATCGGGCGCTCGATCGTGCGCGACCCCACGGCCTTCCTGTTCGACGAGCCGCTGTCGAACCTCGACGCCGCGCTGCGGGTGGAAATGCGCTACGAGATCGCCAAGCTGCACCGGGCGCTCAACGCCACGATGATCTACGTCACCCATGACCAGGTCGAGGCGATGACCCTGGCCGACCGCATCGTGGTGCTGGACGCGGGCCGCATCGCCCAGGTCGGCACCCCGCGCGAGCTTTACGAGCGGCCCGCCAACCTCTTCGTCGCGCAGTTCATCGGCAGCCCCAAGATGAACATCCTGCCTGCCGGGACGGCGCGCCATGCCGCCCTGCCCGCCGGCGCCGCCAGCCTCGGCGTGCGCCCCGAGCATATCGTGGTGACCGATCCCGACGCGGGCGCGCTGTCGGGGACGGTGGATGTGGTGGAGTATCTCGGGGCGGATACCTTCCTGATCGTCGATTGCGGCGCAGCGGGGCAGATCACCCTGCGCATCAACGGCGACACCGAGTTGCGGCCGGGCGCGCGCATCGGGCTCGACTTCGAGCCCGGCAAGACCCATGCCTTCGACGCCGAGGGCCAGGCCCTCGCGGTTTGAGGGCACGGCCCTCTAGAGGTCCTCGCGGGGCGTCTTCATCCGGCGCTTGGTCACATGGTACCCGGGCGGCGGCCCGCCTTGGCTGTCGCCCTGCAGGTAGTGCCGCTGCCAGCCCTGGCGCACGGCCTCGGGCTGACGCGCATCGAGATCCGAGATGAAGCTGCGGCGGCTTTCGCTCCAGCTCTCGTGACGGGCCTGCAACTCGGGGTCCTCCGAAAGGTCGCGGACCTGCGGCGTGATCTCGCCCAGCACCGCATGGGGCACCGGGGTGACAAAGCACAGCCGCTCGCCCGCCGGGATCTGCAGCGCGCCCGGCTGCACGAAACGCCAGTTCATCGTGAACCCGAGGGGCAGCCAGTCGGTTTCCACCAGCCCCTCCAGCGGCTGCAGCAGGCCGTAGGGACAATTCGGCGCGCCCCGCACCCAGAGCGCCCAGCCCGGCGAGGTACGGAACAGGTAGCCCGGGCGGAAGGTCAGGATGCCGTGGCCGAAATGGCTGCCGACGAAGGAGGCGACCTGCCCGGCCTCCTCGGGGTGCAGCGCCGAGACCGCCAGCGCCTCCTTGCCCGTGCCCCCCGACCAGCGCACCGAGAAACCGACCGGCGCCAGGATTTCCCAGCCCGTCGCATTGGCGATGGACATGGGAATGCAGCGATAGGCGAACCGGTCCTGGGTCGCGTCCATCCAGGGACGGCGGGCTTCGGCGGGCACCAGCGGCGCGGGATCGTCGCGCACGTGGAAAGCTGTCAGCTCGGGAACGGGAAGGGACATACCGCTTGGCGATGTCATCGGCCTCTCCTGTCTGGCAACGGGCAGGCGCCTGAAGGGAACCGGCGCGCCCGGACCGGGGCGCGCCGATGATGTCGTGTCGCCGCGATTACGGCGGCGGGGGCGGCGGGGGCGGAGGCGGCGGCGGAGGCGCGGCCGGCTCGGGCGTCGCGACGGTATCGGCCGCCTGCAGGCCAAGGGTCAGGCCCTGCTGCACGAAGTCGTAGCCGACGCTGCCGACGAAACCGTCCGCGACATAGCCAAGGCCCACACCCGCGCCGATCTCGCCGGAGCGGAAGTAGTAGGTGCCGGTCAGGCCGCCCACCAGTTCCTCTTCGCGGTCGTCCGACCAGACGCTCGCGCTCAGGCCGATATCACCGCCCAAATGGAAGGTCAGACCGACGCTGACCATCGGATCGGCAACCGCCGGCCCGACGAGAAGCGCCGCGACCCCGGTACTCGAAAATAAGGTTCTCAGCATGAACACTCCCTGATAAGTCTTTCTGTTCCCTCAGCCTATGGCCGGGATTGCAGGCTGACCATCTTTCGCCACATCGTCCCACGCGCGGCCCTGTCCGGCGTGGCGCATCTGCAACGAAGGGCCAGGTCAGACCGGGGCGCTCAGCCCTGCTGAGCCTGCTCGCGCAACAGCGCGAAGGTCCGCCGCAGGTGCTCGGCCAGGGCGGTCTCGCCGGCCGCCTCGCGCCAGCTGTCCAGCGACAGCCGCAGCGCCCCTGCCGCCATCATCGCCGCGACCCGCAGCCGCTGCGGCGGCTCCCCCGGCCACAGCTCGACCATGACATCGGCCAGCACCGCCTCGATCTCGACGAAGAGGGCCGCCTTGCGGATGCGCAGCGCCTCTGTCGAACGCATCAGATCGTGGATCACCATAGCCTCGCGATGCTCGTAACGGGCCGCGAGGTCGATCAGGCGGTCTCGCGCGGCGTCCAGCGGCCCCTGACCCGCCGGCAAGGCGCGCATCGCCGGAGCCAGCGCCGCCAGGAAACCGCCATCGTGGCGGGCCAGAAGAATGTCCTCCTTCGACTTGAAGTAATGGAAGAAACTGCGCCGAGAGATCCCGGCCGCGGCGGCGATCGCCTCCACGGTGGTCTGCTCATAGCCGTCGCGCACGAAGAGGCGCAGCCCGGCATCTATGATGTTCTGCCGCGTTTCCTGCCGCTTGCGCGCGCGCAGGCCGGGGGCAGCCGTGGTGGTGTCCATGCGGTGATACCCGCCACAGGTGGCCCGTCTTGACAATATGCACCGAGTGCAATTCTCGTCATGGAGACCCTCAATGCCCGACAGCAAGATCTGGTTCGTCACCGGCGCCTCCGGCGGCCTCGGCCGTCTCTGGACCTAGGCCGCCCTGGCCCGCGTCACCGCCACCGCCGGCCACCCCGAGGCCCTGGCCGAACTGCAAAGCACCCATGGCGACAGCCTCCTGGTGCTGCCGCTGGATGTCACCGACCGCGCCGCGGTCTTAGAGGCCATGGCACGGGCCCATGCGCATTTCGGGCGCCTCGACGTGATCCTCAGCAACGCCGGCTACGGCTACATGAGCGCGGTGCAGGAGATCGACATCGCCGCCGCCAAGGCCAATTTCGAAACGAATGTCTGGGGCACCCTGCATGTCATCCATGCCGCCCTGCCCTACCTGCGCGCCCAGGGCAGCGGCCATATCCTGCCCCTCTCCAGCATCGCGGGAATGGTCAGCCTGCCCACGGGCGGCAGCTACATCGCCTCCAAATGGGGGGTCGAGGCGCTCTCGGAAGGGCTCGCCGGCGAGGTCTCGGGTTTCGGCCTCAAGGTGACCAAAGCTAGGATATCGGCACAGGATCCGGGCAGACGGCGTGCCCCGGCGCCGCCCGCCCGCCCCTTGCACCCGCGTCACATCGCACCTAGCTTGTTCCCAGCAAATTCAGGAGAAACAGCCGCCATGGACCAGACCCTCGCCGCCTTCACCCCCAAGGTTCCGCTGCGAGACATCCTGACCCATGCCTGCATCCATTTCCCTGAACCGCCTGTCCTGGTCCTTTCCTGACGGCACCCCGCTTTTCACCGATCTCGACCTGGTCTTCGGACCCGAACGCACCGGCCTTGTCGGACGCAACGGCTGCGGCAAGAGCACGCTGCTGCGGCTGATCACCGGCCAACTTACCCCGGCCTCGGGCCGGATCACGGTCAGCGGCAGCCTAGCGATGATGCGCCAGGACCTGCCCGGGCACGGCGAAGAGACACTCGCCGACCTGATGGGCGTGCGCCATCCCCTCGCCGTGATCGACCGCGCCGAGCGTGGCAGCGCCACCGCCGCCGAACTCTCCGAGGTCGACTGGACCCTGCCCGCCCGGATCGAGACCGCGCTCTCCGCCATGGGCCTCTCGGCCGATCCTGCCACGGCGCTCGCCCGCCTCTCCGGCGGCCAGCAGAGCCGGGCAGCCCTTGCCGCGCTGCTGCTGGCCGACCCTGACATGCTGCTGATGGACGAGCCGACCAACAACCTCGACCGCGCCGGGCGCCGCGCGGTGATCGACCTGCTGCGCGGCTGGCGGGGGGGTGCGGTGGTCGTCAGCCATGACCGCGACCTGCTGGAGGAAATGGACGCCATCGTCGAGCTGACCTCTCTTGGCGCGGCCCGCTACGGCGGCAATTACAGCGCCTTCCGGCACCTCCGGGAGCGTGAGCGCGCCGCCGCCGCCCAGGACCTCGCCCATGCCGAGAAGACCCGGGACGAGGCCGCCCGCCGTGCCCGCCAGGCCGCCGAGCGCAAGGCGCGCAAGGACGGCGCCGGGCGCCGGGCGCGCGCCCGGGGCGACCAGCCGAAGATCCTGCTGGATGCGGCGAAGGAGCGTTCCGAAGCCTCGGGCGGCGTTGGAAACCGGTTGCGGGAGGCGCGCCGCGACGCCGCCGAAGAGGCGCTCTCGGCCGCGCGCGGCAAGGTCGAGGTGCTGGAGCCGATCCAGATGGACCTCGCCCCGACCGGCCTGCCCGCCGGGCGCAGCGTGCTCGACATGGTCCATCTGACCGGCGGCCATGATCCCGAGCGGCCGGTGATCCGTGACCTTTCGCTGAACGTGACCGGCCCCGAGCGCATCGCGATCGAGGGCCCGAACGGCAGCGGCAAGACCACGCTGCTCGGCCTTGTCACGGGGCGGCTGCCCCCCCTGTCCGGACAGGCGCGAGTCCATGTTCCCTGGGCGCTGCTGGACCAGCATGTCGGCCTGCTGCCGCCCGGGCAGACCCTGCGCGAAACCTTTGCCGCCCTGCACCCCGGGGCCGGCAGAGAGGCCGCCCATGCCGCCCTCGCCCGCTTCGGCTTCCGCGCCGACGACGCCCTGCGCCGTGCCGCGGACCTCAGCGGCGGCGAGTCCCTGCGCGCCGGGCTGGCCTGCGTCCTCGGCGGCCCGGTGCCGCCACAGCTGCTGATCCTGGATGAGCCGACGAACCACCTCGACCTCGCCGGGATCGAGGCCCTGGAGGCGGCGCTGAACGCCTACGACGGCGCGGTGCTGTTAGTCAGCCATGACCGCAGCTTCCTGCGCGCGCTCGGTCCGGCGCGGGTCGTCTCGCTGATAGGGGCCGCGCAGCGATGAGGTCGGCAATCGGCTTGCCTGCCTGACTAAGGGGCAGAGCTGCGCGGAGGGGATCGCTGGGGGAAAGCCCCCGGGGCGAAGATCCCGCCCCCGGCACAGGTCGCTTCCCGAGACACGCCCAGTGTAGCGCGACATGAAATTTTTCAGTGTGCGACACTGAAAGTTGCAGCAGAGCAATTCTCTGAACTGGAACTCAGAGGAGGGTAAATCCTCTGAGCCGCGCGTCCTCGACGCGCCTGGCGTAGAGGTCATCCATGGCGGCACTGTCGAGCGCCG
>JAAFAB010000019.1 GCA_018222585.1 Paracoccaceae bacterium
ACGAGGAAACCCGGCCGCGCAACATCGCGATGATCTACGCGATCAAGGCTTTCCACGCTCACGCTGACCTTACCGGAAAGCTGATCGACCCCGCGACGGTGGCAGAGACCACGCAGCTCAAGCTCGATGCTCAGGCTGCGCTGGCAGAAGCACAGGACGCACAGGCGGCCTCGGCCGGATCCGCTGAGGCGGCGGCCGAGGCTCAGGAAGCGGCCGAGCTGGTGGCAGGCACCGTGAGCCGGGCCACCAGCGTCGCAGGGCTGACGGATCCAGTGACGCTTTCCGATGGCGAACGGGGGCTCGTGTCCGGTTCGGGCAGCAGTTCGATCGACGGGATCTACGAGGTGCAGAGCAGCGCCTGGCTGAAGATCGGCGAGCTGTCGAACGCCGGCAAGGTTTCCTTCTCGGACGGTTTCACGCGCGACGACAGCAGAGTGCCCGCCGAATACGACGCCGATGGTGTCCTTCTGAGGGAATACGACCTCGAGGGGAATGTCCGATACTCCGGCAAGATCTACGGTGCTGATGGCGAGGCTGCCGTCCTGCCGGATGGCGTCGAGTTCATCTCCGCTGGTGACCCCGGTCACGTCGCTGAAGATGGCGTGATGCCGCTCGCCTTCGACGCACGGGGGCGCGCGATCCTCGCTCTTCACCCTGAGAGCGTAAGGCAAGCATATGTGGAAGTGCCTCCATCGGTGGATACTTCTGCCTTGGTTTCCCGCCGGGACATTGCGATCTGGTCAGACAGTATGGCCGCAGCAGGTTCCGGCTGGGGGCCGGATCACTTCGCCCCGCTTTTTAGCGACCGATCTGTGACCACATTTGGCTACGGCGGGCGCACGGCCCAAAGCATCGGGCGCTACCAAGGGTCTTTCGCGGTCACTGTCGAAGCGGTCACGATCCCGGCCTCTGGTGGCGTTACCGTGGTCCCGGATGGATCCTGGATCAATGACGGCCAGAGCACCTCGGCCACGCTTTCAGAGGTATCGGGCGTGGTGTCACGATCAGGCTCGACGCACACCTTCACTCGCGACGAGGCGGGGGACGAGGTGATCGTAGCTGCCGGGACGCGCCTGTATATCAAAACGGGTGACGCCTATCGGCAGCATACCTGCGTGTTCGTCTCGGGGCGCAACAACATCAACTACACCGACGGGGATGACTTCGCCCTCCAAGGGGTTGTCGATGTGAACATCAGCATGGTCGAGCATCTGACCCCGCTGTCGAAGCACTTCGTCTTCTGCGGAGTGACCTCGAAGGCCGACGAGAGAAGCGACGGCACTGCCTCCGAGCAGGAGGAGCTCCGAAAGGTAAATCGCTTCAACGAGCTGATGCGCCGGGCCGTCGGCGAAGCGCATTACGTTGACCTGCAAGACTACATGGTCAACCGGGCGCTGTTCGAAGCGATCAACGACGGGCTTCTGGACAGCGGAACGTACCCCACGGCCCAGGACGTGCTGGATATCGCCTCAGGGACGGTCCCTGTCACTCTTCGGTCGGATGCAACCCACTACAGCGACACAGGAAAGACCATGGCCGCAAAGCATGTCCACAGGCACATTTTGGCAAAGGGCTACTGACGATGGCACTGCAAATCAAACACACCGGCTACTCCCCTGACTGGGGCGGGCGGGAGCTTTCCCTGAAGGCTCAGGGCATCGATCCTTACGACACCATCTGGGGCGGGACAGAGGCGTCTTTCGATTTCGGCATTCCCGAGCTGGTACCGAATGCGCCCCAGAATGGCGACGAAGCAACGAATATGCGCACCGGGGGAGACCCGACCGTGTTCAGCGATTTCCAAAACGGTGCCGGTGACCCCGATGTTACCACCGTCCACGCGGATGGAGGTGTACGTTTTTCCGCCAGCGTCCCGGGAGGGTTCGGCATGGTCTTGCCCGAGGCATTCGATCTGACCACGCATGGAACCACCACCAGTGCCGTTATCTGGCTCTGGATGAACACAGCGACGGTGCAGGATGTTTTGCAGGGGGTCATGGGCTACGGGAAGGTGAATGACAGTTCCAACCTGCAATGGGCGATCTACACCACCACAGATGGTGCCGGGTCCCTGCGCATCAGGGTCGGGTCTGGCGGTGGATATTCCGATATCAATGTTGCTCAGACCACCGGCGAGCAACTTATCAGCCTGCTTGTTAGGAAAGACAGTGCTGCTGGCTTCACTGCATTCGCCTACCGAGATGCTACTCTTCTCGGCTCGGCTGCGAGGTCCTACCCGCTGAACCAGCCCAAAGATGGCGACCCGACGGTGACCCCGAGAATGGGGAGTCTGGCTGGGCTGGGCGGGCCGCTGAGCTTTATCGCGCGCCGCTGCGGCGTTCGCGTGGTTGACCCCGAAGTCTACACGCAGGCTGTGCACGAAGCGTGGATCGCCGAGCAGATCGCGGCAAACGGCGGGCGGTGGGCTTAAACGGTCAATAATCGTCTGCTGCAACTTTCGGTGTCGCACACTGCAAAATTCCGTGTCGCGCTACATCCGAGTTCGCCGCCCTGGGCGAGCTGAAAGCCTACGCGCTGGCCGCCTACGAGGCGCTGGGCCAGAAAACGCCATCCATGGCGCGGCACTACTCACGGTCCGCCAACCTGGCCGAGAAGACCCGCAAGACCCTCGAAATCTTCGAGCTGGAGAACGAGCAGCGAACAGAAATTGTCAAACCTTTCACGAAAAACGTCAAACCTTAGGAGGCCAATCTACATTGACCACGGAAAACGCCAACCATATCAAGAGTTTGAATGGTGCCCGGGGGCGGAATTGAACCACCGACACGAGGATTTTCAATCCACTGCTCTACCCCTGAGCTACCCGGGCACGGGAACGGCATCTGCCGTTGGGTGGAGGCGTTCTAGGCGACAGGCGCGGGAGTGTCCAGAGGGTTTTTCACAAAAAAAACTCCGCCGGGACAAGGCTTGGCGCACACCGGGGGATCGGCGCGCAAGCAACTGGAAAACCTCAGGAAAGACGGTCCGGACGCGGCTGTGACGCCAGGGCCTGCTCAGTCGCGTCGAGGGCGGCCTCGACGTCCTCCGGGTCGGTCGAGGGCATGGCATAGGTGCCGCTCAGCCAGCGCGCCAGGTCGACGTCGGCACAGCGGGCCGAGCAGAAGGGACGGATCTCGGGATCGGACTTGCGGTTGCAGATCGGACAGCTCATGCCAGCAGCTTGCCAAGAAGCGCGCCCAAAGGCAAACGGGCCCGCTTGCGTTGCAGCTCGAAATTGCCGAGCGGGGTCCAGCCGGCCAGCACGGTCTCCGTCGCATCGCTGCGGAACCCGGCGCGCAGGGCGCTTTCGAACTGGCGGCGATCCTTCTTGCCCATGGGGGCGAGGTCCAGGAAGATCTGGCCGCCGAGACCGCGCAGACGCAGTTGCCGGGGTAGCTCCTTGGCGGTGGCCAGGTTGGCGCGCAGACCGGCCGCAGGGCTGCCGTCGGCGCCGGTGTTGACATCGACCGCGACACAGGCACGGGTGACCTCGATGAACAGCGAGGCGCCGCCCGGCAGGGCGACCTCGGCACGCGACAGGGCCTCAAGGTCGCTGTCCAGGCCCATCTCGGCAAAGCGTCCTTCCCCGTCCAGAACCGGAGCCTCGGGCCAGTCACGCCAGGCCAGCTCATGCGGGCCGGGGCCGTCCAGCAGCTTTTCGGGGTCATTCCCCGTATCCGCCAGCACCTGCGCGGCAAGTTCGGCGGTGGCGGCGATATCCTCGGCGATGGCCTCCGGGTCGGCGCCTTCGCAGGCGGACCGCAGGATCAGCCCGACGGGGTCTTCACCCTGCATCAGGGGATGGTCGTCCAGCACCTCATGGGCCACCTCCAGCGCCGCCTCGCGGGCCTCGTCATCGCGGATCGCGCGCGAGGCGTTGAGGCCGGGGGCGCCGGGGGTGACGATGCAATAGCGGCTCTTGAACAGCACCTTGGCAGTCAGCGGCAGGGCCTTGCCGGGCTCGGGGTAGCCGGTGACCTGTACCAGCAGGGACTGGCCGGTGGCCAGCCCGCGCACCTGGCGCAGGAAGCCCATGCCCTCGGGTGTCCTGACGAAGACACCCCCCTGCCCCTTCACGGGGCGATCCACCACGGCGCGGTAGATCGTGCCGGGGCGCACGGCCTCGGGGTCGTCCAGCAGCAGGTCCGAGGGGCGGCCGTCTTCCAACAGCAGCGCGGCCTCGACCGGCGTGCCGCCGGCGGGATCGGCCAGTTGATCCAGAACGATCTGCAGACCCTTCATGCGTCCCTCCAGAGCGGCCATCCTGCCGCGCTCAGCAAATGCGCCGTCTCGGCCACGGGCAGGCCCATGACGGCAGAGAAAGAGCCGGAAATCCAGGGGATGAAGGCGCCCGCGGGCCCCTGAATGGCATAGCCACCCGCCTTGCCCTGCCAGTCGCCGGTGGCGAGATAGCCGTTCACCTCGTCATCCGAGAGGCGTTTCATACGCACGTCGGTGACGACGTCGCGTTCCCAGACCCGGTCGCCGGTCTTGACCGCAATAGCGGTGATGACACGATGACGGCGCCCAGAAAGCGCGTAGAGGAACTTGGCCGCCTCGCCCGCATCGGCAGGCTTGCCCATGATGCGGCGCCCGAGGGCCACCGTGGTATCGGCGCAGAGCACGATTTCCCCGTCACCCGCCGTCACCGCCTCGGCCTTCTGACGGGCGATGCGACGGCAATAGTCGCGCGGAAGTTCGCGCGGCGCGGGGGTTTCGTCGATGTCGGGGGGACGGATATCAGCGGGAACCACCCCCAGCTGGGCCAGAAGCTCCAGCCGCCGGGGGCTGCCCGATCCGAGGACGAGTTTCAAGTCAGGCCCTCTTTGTCAGCAGGGACACCGCGCCGGGGCGCGATGTCACTTGAAGCGGTAGTTGATCCGACCCTTGGTCAGATCGTAGGGGGTCATCTCGACCTGCACCTTGTCGCCAGCCAGAACACGGATGCGGTTCTTGCGCATCTTGCCTGCCGTATGTGCGATGATTTCATGGCCGTTCTCGAGCTCGACCCGGAATGTCGCATTGGGCAGGAGTTCCTTCACGACGCCGGGGAATTCGAGAATGTCTTCCTTGGCCATGTGGTCTCCAATTTTTCGTGAAAGCCGCGTCGATGCGCGGCCGTGCCGCGTAAATGGGCGCTCTGCGTCAAATATTCAAGGGAATTCTCTAGCGCAGATCGCAAGTTTCAAGCGCACTGTCATCGGATTGCTCATCCCAGTGGGCAAGGTTGCGCACCCGGCCCTTCTGCCGCACGTGACGGATGGCTGCAAGGTCGATCTCGGCACAGGTCCAGCCGGGCTGGTTCATCAGCCCCTCGGCCAGCACGCCGGTCGGCGGAAAGCCCTCGTCCGGCGGGCCGAAGATGCCGCCCATGCCCCAGCTTACGTCGACAGCCTCGACCAGGGGATAGTCCCCGACGATCGACGACATGACCGCGACGCACTGGCTTTCCAGCGCCCGCGCCATGGCGCCGATGCGGACCCGCCAGTAGCCTTCCAGCGCATCCGTGGCCGAGGGCACCAGCAGCAGCTCGGCGGCACGCTGCGCCCGGGCCTGCAGGGGGAATTCGCTGTCGTAGCAGATGTTTATCGCCAGGGTGCCGATCTCTGTCTCGAACACCTTCAGCGGGCCGGCGCCCTCGACACCCCAGGGGTCCCGCTCCCACAGGGTCATCACCTGCTTGTCCTGGAACCCTATCCGCCCGTTCGGCGCGTAGAGGTACGCGCGGTTGACGATCCGCCCGCCTTCGATCACCGGGCCCGAGGCGCCGAGGATATGCACCCCATGCGCCGCTGCCAGTCGCAGGTGCAGCGCCCTCACATCGCCCATCAGGTCCGAGATGAAGCGACTCGCGGCCTGAAGATCGGCGCAGACCTCAGCCCCGCCAAGCGAGGCCAGTTCCATGGCGCCGTATTCCGGGAAGACCAGCAGCGCGGCCCCCTGCCCCGCCGCCTCGGCCACCCAGGCGGAAAGCTTCGCCTCGTAGGCGGCCCAATCGGGGAAGACATCCAGCGGATAGGCGGCGGCGGCAAGTTTCATAGGGTCTTCATCCAGAATTGCAGCTTGTGGGGGCTTTGTTCGGTCTCCCCGATATCGGTCCAGCGGAACTCGGCCAGAACGCCCGGCAGGGGCGCATAGCCCCGCTTTCTCCAGAAGGGATCCAGCGGGCGGTAGCCTGCGGGCCGGGCCGGGTGATCCTCGGGGCGCTGCACGCCGCAGAAGGCCGAGTAGCGGCGGCCGAGCGCCCTGGCATGGGCCTCGCGCGCGTCGAAGAAGGCGTGGCCGATCCCCTGACCCCGGTAGCCGGGCAGCAGCACCGACTCGGCGCAGTAGAAGATGTCTTCCAGCGCCTCGGGCCGGTCGGCGAAGGGGGCGGCGAAATCCTCGGCATGGGCCTCCATGGCCATGCCGGTGGCAACGCCGACGATCTGCGCGCCGTCCCGCGCGGCCACCACGATGGCCGAGGGGGCGAGGTAGTCGTTCAGGTACTGCCGTTCATAGGCCAGGTCTCCGTCATAGAGATAGGGCCAGTCGCGGAACACCGCGATGCGCAGCCGCGCCACATCGTCCAGCGCCGCTTCCAGCGCCGCGCCGGTCAGGACCTCGACCTTCATTTCGAGACCTGCGCCACCCAGTCGGCGAGGTTGTAATAGGTCGTCACGCGACAGATCAGCCCGTCCTCGTCGATGTCGAAGAAGCTGCCCGCGGGCAGGCGGTAGGACTGCCCCTTGGCCTCGGGCAGGCCCTCGTCGGTGACCAGGTAGGTGCCGTTGACGACGAATTCCGCCGCCGCCCGACGCCCGCTGTCGGAGAGGAAGATCACCATGTCGGTGAGATGTTCCTTGTAGCAGCGGGTCATGTGATCGTTGAAGGTGGCGAACAGCGCCTTGCCGGTGCGGATCCGCCCCTCGTTGACGTGATGGGCCACGTCCTCGGACAGGCAGTCGAGCATGGCGTCGGTGTCGCCGGCGTTGAAGGCGTCGAAATAGCGCTGGATGATATGGGTCATGCGGCCTCTGAGGGGGGACCGAAACGGTCCTTCAGTTTCGAGATGATCTGGTCGCGGCTCTGGCGATAGGCGTTCAGCTTCTGCTCGCGGTTCTCGCCGATGCCGGTCGGATCCATGATCGGCCAGTATTCGACGGTCAGGTGAAAGAAGCGCGTCAGCTCCAGCGCCGAACGCTGGCTGGCCGGGGACAGCGCCACCACCAGGTCGAAGGACGACAGGTCATCCCCCCACTGCTGCATCTCTTCGAACGAGCGCGAGCGGTGACGGGCCAGTTCGACCCCCAGTTCCTTGCAGACGGCGATGGCGAAGCCGTCGATTTCCAGGTCGTTGTGGACACCGACGGACTGCACGTAGGTCTCCATGCCGTAGAGCTTTTTCATGATGCCCTCGGCCATGGGGGACCGCACCGCGTTGTGGTCGCAGCAGAACAAAACCGATTGCGGACGTTCCGCTGGCAAGACCTCTCTACCCCCCGAAGTGCAACACGCAGATCAGCGTGAACAGCCGTCGCGCCGTGTCGTGGTCGACGATGGCCTTGCCTTCGAGTCGTTCCACCAGCACGCGCGCACCCTCATCATGGATGCCACGGCGCGCCATGTCGATGGTCTCGATCTGCGCGGGGGGCAGATTCTTGACGGCATCGAAGTAGCTTTTGCAGATCGCGAAATAATCCTTCACCACCTGACGGAAGGGGCCCAGCGACAGCAGGAACTGTGCAGCGGCCGCGCCGCCCTCGTCCTGCACGTCGAAGACCAGCCGCTTGTCGCGGATCGACAGGCCCAGCCGGTAGGGACCGTCGGGCACCTGGCGATCATCGCGTTTCGGCAGCGAGAAGGAGTTTTCCTCCATCAGGTCGAAGATCGCGACCCGCCGCTCCTGCTCGATCTCGGGCGTCGGTGGCGGCAGATTGCGGTCGTCCAGCTCGATATGCGCTATACGGGACATTGTCATCGTTTCCCTCGTTCTCCGGACGAGCTCCCCTCACCTGCCGAGACTATGCTGCATCGCAGAAAAGCGCCACAAAATCTTTACAGATGATTAATCTAACGATGTGCAAGCGTGGCGCAATCGCCTCAGCGTCTCAGCCCTCGTTCAGCTTGTCGAGGCGGGCGCGGACGGAAAGTCCGTGCGCCTCAAGGCTTTCCGAGATCGCCAGCCGTTCCGCCGCCGGGCCGATGGCCTTCAGCGCCGCCGGGGTCATCTGGGCCAGCGTGGTGCGCTTGAGGAAGTCCATGACCGAAAGACCGGAAGAGAATCGCGCCGAACGGGCGGTCGGCAGGACGTGGTTCGGGCCGCCGACGTAGTCGCCGATGGCTTCGGGCGTCCAGCCGCCAAGGAAGATGGCCCCGGCGTGCTGGCACTGCTGCGACAGCTTCAGCGGATCGGCGGTGCAGATCTCGAGGTGCTCGGGCGCGATGCGGTTGGACAGGGCGGCCGCCTCGTCCATGTCGGCCACGGTGATCACCGCGCCGAAATCACGCCAGCTGGCGCCCGCGATGGCGCGGCGTTCCAGCGTTTCCAGCCGCTTGTCGACCGCTGCCGTCACGGCCTGCGCCAGCTCGGCACTGTCGGTGATCAGGATCGACTGCGCGCTTTCGTCATGCTCGGCCTGGCTGAGCAGGTCCAGTGCCAGCCAGTCGGGATCGTTGTCGGCATCGGCGATGACAAGGATTTCCGAGGGGCCAGCGATCATGTCGATGCCGACCTTGCCGAAGACCCGGCGCTTGGCCGCGGCGACATAGGCATTGCCCGGCCCGGTGATCTTGTCGACCGGCGCCACGCTGTCCGTGCCATAGGCCAGCGCGGCAATCGCCTGGGCACCGCCGATGCGATAGACCTCGTCTACCCCCGCCAGCCGCGCCGCCATCAGCACCAGCGGGTTCACCTTGCCATCGGGCGTCGGCACGGCAATGGCCAGACGCTCGACCCCCGCCACCTTGGCCGGGATGGCGTTCATCAGCACGGACGAGGGATAGGAAGCCAGCCCGCCCGGCACGTAGAGCCCCGCCGCCGAGACCGGCGTCCAGCGCCAGCCCAGCGACGCGCCGTCGGGATCGGTCCAGAAAGCATTCTCGGGCATCTGGCGGACGTGGTAGGCGCGGATGCGCTGCGCGGCGGTCTCCAGCGCCTGCTTTTCGGCCGGGGGGACCCGGGCGCAATGGGCGTCGATCTCCTCACGGGTGAAGCAGAGCGTTTCGGGCGTCAGCTCCAGCCGGTCGAACTTTGCCGTCAGCTCGATCAGCGCGGCATCGCCGCGGCTGCGGACATCGGCGATGATCCTCGCCACCGCGTCATCCACATCCGGCGAGTCCTCGCGCTTGGCGCCCAGCAGGGCGGTGAAGCGGGTTTCGAAATCGGCGTCGCGGGTCGACAGGAAATGCGGCATCAGGGTCCCTCCGGGGTTCGGAACTCTCTAGACCGAAGCCCGCCGGGGGTTCAAGACGAGGCCGCTATGCGCCGTGATCGGGCACCTTGCCCGAGGGGGCAAGGTAGGGGCGCGTGACATCCTTCAGCACGGCTTCCAGCGCCTCCACCCTCAGGCGGATTGCCCCATCCCCGGCCAGGGTGATCAGCACCTGCCCCGAGGGCGGTTCCTCGTCGGGGATGAATTCCAGCGACAGGGTCGACAGGATCATCTCGGGATCGTCGCGGCTGATGCCCTGGCTGGCCACGGCCTGCACGTTGTCGAACACGAGGACCGAGCGCACCCGCTCGGCCCCGTGGCGATCCCGCGCGCCGTCTTCCCAGCGGAAGCGGTTCAGCAGCAGGGCAAAGCGGCGCTCGTCGCGCATGAAGCGCATTTCGGTGATCGGCAGCACCGCGTCCTGGATCAGCGCGGACAGGACCTGCAGGTCCTCCCCCGTCAGGGCACCGAGGTTCAGCGGGGCTTCGCCGCCATCTTCGAAACGTGCGTCTTCGGTCATTCCTTGATCCGTTCGATCTTGGCCCCGCAGGCCGACAGCTTCTGTTCGACGCTCTCGTAGCCGCGGTCCAGGTGATAGACCCTGCTGACCACGGTTTCACCCTCGGCCGCAAGCCCGGCGAGGATCAGAGAGACCGAGGCCCGCAGATCGGTGGCCATCACCGGCGCGCCTTTCAGCCGTTCGACACCATGCACCGTCGCCTGGCCGCCGTGAACCTCGATGCGGGCACCCATGCGGGTCAGCTCGGGCGCGTGCATGAAACGATTCTCGAAGATGGTCTCTTCCAGCACCGAGGTCCCCTCGGCGGTGCACAGCAGCGCCATCATCTGAGCCTGCAGGTCGGTAGGGAAGCCGGGGAAGACGCCGGTCGTCACGTCGACGGCCTGAACGCGGTCCCCCCTGCGCGAGACCTTCACGCCCCTCTCTGTGGCTTCGACCGAGACGCCCGCGGCGTCCAGCTTCTCGACGAAGGCGCCCAGCAGGTCGAGCGAGCCGCCGATGCACTCGACCTCGCCCCCCGCGATCGCCGGTGCCAGCATGTAGGTGCCCAGCTCGATCCGGTCGGCGACGACCTGGTGGGTCGCGCCGTTCAGGCGGTCGACGCCCTGGATCTCGATGCGCGAGGTGCCCTCGCCCTCGATCTGGGCGCCCATGGCACGCAGGCATTTCACCAGGTCGACGATCTCGGGCTCGCGCGCGGCATTGGTCAGCACCGTGGTGCCCTTGGCCAGCGTGGCGGCCATGACGATATTCTCGGTGGCACCGACCGAGGCGAAGCGCAGCTGGAACTCGGCCCCCTTCAGCCCGCCGGGGGCCTTGGCGTGCAGGTAACCGTCCTTCAATTCGATCTCGGCGCCGAGCGCCTCCAGCCCCTCGACATGCAGGTCCATCGGTCGCGACCCGATGGCACAGCCGCCCGGCAGCGAAACCTGCGCCTGCCCGGTGCGCGCCAGCAGCGGACCCAGCACCAGGTTCGAGGCGCGCATCTTGCGCACGATCTCGTAATCCGCCCAGCTGGATGTCAGGTCGTGGCTGGACAGCGCCAGCACCTTGCCGTCCTGCATCCGCGAGACCTCGCCGCCGAGGCTTTCCAGCAGCGCGGTCATCGTCTTGATGTCCGAAAGCCGCGGCGCATTGGTCAGCGTCAGCGGTTCATCCGACAGCAACGTGGCTGGCATCAGCGCGAGACAGGCGTTCTTCGCCCCCGCGATCGGAATGCTGCCGCTCAGCGGGCCATTGCCCGTCACAAGGATCGAATCCATGCCTCTAGTCCTTTTCCTGCTCGTCCGCCCCTTCGGGGCTTTCGTGGTCCGTCGAGGCTGCCCGCGCACGGGCCTGGGCCTTCCTGCGGGCGAGATTCGCCTTCAGGGCCGATTTGAGCCTGTCCTCGCGCGTCTGCGCGTCTTTTCCGACGTCCGGTTTCCTTGCCATATGCCTTCTGTAAAGCAGCGGGAAAAAAGCGTCCAGATTGTGCTTGCACCCTCGGCGGTTTGCGTCTAATCACCCGCCCACGGTCGCCGGACACGGCAGCCAGGCCAGTGGGTCGCAGCGGTTTCAGGACCGTCAGATGACCCCGGAATGCCGCAGTAGCTCAGTGGTAGAGCGCACCCTTGGTAAGGGTGAGGTCGGGAGTTCAATCCTCCCCTGCGGCACCATTCTTCAAGCAAGAACAACAGCTTTTGCACAGCCCTTCGGGTTGGCCCTTGCCGTCGTCCGCCGGTTCGGTGCGTCCGCCTGCGCGGCGGCACCGGGCCCGAGTAGCTGGCCGTCCCGCCCCTCCCGTCCTGTCACCGCCGGGTCACCTCCCTGCCGGGGTCCCACGAGTGACCGCGACGGCCGCCGGCGGGATGCGCGCCAGTGGCCGCTTGATCGCTGGCAGGACGGTGGCCCGTCGCCCACGGAAAGTGATAATCAAAACTTATTTAGAACTTCTATAAATCCAATTGTAAGTTATGGAAGCCCGCTGCTATCGATTGATGCAGATGAGGAGGAGGGTTCGGGCCCCTGCCCGGCGGCGCCAGCCAGGCTTGGCCCGGCGCCCGGAGGCGACCCGCCCTCAGCAACGAGATCGTAGCCCAATCCGGAGAAGACCTATGGATGGAAATGACGTGAGCTCTGCCGGCAAATGCCCGGTGATGCACGGTGGACAGACCAAGCTCGGCACCACCGTGACCGACTGGTGGCCGAATGCGCTGAACCTGGACATCCTGCACCAGCACGACACCAAGACCAACCCGCTCGGCCCCGACTTCAACTACCGCGAAGAGCTGAAGAAGCTGGATGTGGAGGCGCTGAAGGAGGATCTGCGGGCGCTGATGACCGACAGCCAGGACTGGTGGCCGGCCGACTGGGGGTCCTATGTCGGCATGTTCGCCCGGGTGGCCTGGCACGCGGCGGGGTCCTACCGACTGGCCGATGGCCGGGGCGGTGCAGGCACCGGCAACCAGCGGTTCGCGCCGCTGAACTCCTGGCCCGACAACGTCAACACCGACAAGGGCCGGCGCCTGCTCTGGCCGATCAAGAAGAAGTACGGCAACAGGATCTCCTGGGCCGACCTGATGATCCTCGCCGGCACCATCGCCTATGAAAAGGCCGGCCTGAAGACCTTCGGCTTCGCCTTCGGTCGTGAAGACATCTGGCATCCGGAAAAGGACGTCTACTGGGGCGCCGAAAAGGAATGGCTGGCCCCCTCGGACAATCGTTACGACGACGTCGCCAAACCCGAGACGATGGAGAACCCGCTGGCCGCCGTCCAGATGGGCCTGATCTACGTGAACCCGGAAGGCGTGAACGGCCAGCCTGATCCGCTGAAGACCGCCGCGATGGTGCGCGAGACCTTCGCCCGCATGGCGATGAACGACGAGGAGACCGCCGCACTGACCGCCGGGGGCCACACCATCGGCAAGTCGCACGGCAACGGTGACGCGGCCAACCTCTCGGCCGATCCCGAGGGCGCGGACCTCGAATCTCAGGGCATGGGCTGGATGAACACCAAGGGCCGCGGCATCGGTCGCGACACCGTGGTGTCGGGCATCGAGGGTGCCTGGACCAAGAATCCGACCCAGTGGGACATGGGCTGGTTCGAACTGCTCTTCGGCTACGAGTGGGAACTGGTGAAATCCCCAGCCGGCGCCTGGCAGTGGGCCCCCGTCGACATCAAGGAAGAGGACATGCCCGCCGACGTGGAAGACCCGTCGATCAAGTGTATGCCGATGATGACCGATGCCGACATGGCGATGAAGGTCGATCCGATCTACAACGCGATCTGCCAGCGGTTCATGGCCGATCCCGCGTATTTCTCGGAAACCTTCGCCCGCGCCTGGTTCAAGCTGACGCACCGCGACATGGGTCCCAAGGCCTGCTACCTCGGCCCCGATGTCCCCGCCGAGGACCTGATCTGGCAGGACCCGATCCCCGCCGGGGAAACCCAGTATGACATCGGCCACCTGAAGGCGCAGATCGCCGCCTCGGGTCTGTCGATCTCCGAGATGGTCTCGACCGCCTGGGACAGCGCCCGAACCTTCCGCGGCTCGGACAAGCGCGGCGGGGCCAATGGCGCCCGCATCCGCCTGGTGCCGCAAAAGGACTGGGACGGTAACGAACCCGCCCGCCTGGCGAAGGTGCTTGGCGTGCTTGCGCCCCTGGCGACAGCCGCCGGCGCCTCGCTGGCCGATACCATCGTGCTGGCGGGCAACGTCGGCGTCGAGCTGGCCGCGAAAGAGGCCGGTCTGGATCTGTCGGTGCCCTTCGCACCGGGCCGTGGTGACGCGACGGAGGAACAGACCGACGCGGACAGCTTCGACGCGCTGGAGCCGCTGGCCGATGGCTTCCGCAACTACCAGAAGAAGGACTACGTGGTCTCGGCAGAGGAAATGCTGCTGGATCGTGCTCAGCTTCTGGGGCTGACGGCGGCCGAGATGACCGTGCTGGTCGGCGGGATGCGGGCCCTTGGCACCAACCATGGCGGCAGCACGCACGGGGTCTTCACCGACCGCGCCGGCGCGCTGACCACAGACTTCTTCGTCAACCTGACGGACATGGCGAACTCCTGGGTGCCGACGGGCAACGGTCTCTACGAGATCCGCGACCGCAGGAGCGGCGCGGTGAAGTGGACCGCCAGCCGCGTCGACCTGGTCTTCGGCTCGAACTCGGTGCTGCGCGCCTATGCCGAGGTCTATGCCCAGGACGATGCGACCGAGAAGTTCGCCCGCGACTTCGTCGCCGCCTGGGTCAAGGTGATGAACGCCGACCGCTACGACCTGGCCTGATTCCGCGCCGGCCCTTCGGGGCCGGCCCCGCCCCCAAGGGGGGCCGAAAATATGACCGGGAGCCGTTTTGGGGAACGGCTCCCGGCACTTCTATGAAAATGTCTTGGTACTGAAAAATCCGGGCCGCGACGGCCGTTAGCCTACTGTCGGGATGGGATCAGCCGTATCGCCACTCTGGCACCGGATAGCGGGAGGGTGGCAGCACCAGCCAGCGCGTCACCAACGGAATGACACGCGGCGGAACGTGCCGCGCTGATCTTCGCGCAGGACATGATGTTGTTTCCCCAAAAGACAAGTTTCGAGCCGGACCCGTGAAATGACGGGCGATTCCGGAGCTGTGCAATCATTTCGCGACGGCCGGGAAAGGTCAGCCCCCCGAACAGGGGATGGCGCCCCGGCGATACGCCCTGCGGACACCGCAGAGCGCGCCGGGGGGTGACAAGCGGCGACAGTTGCGCTTTCGTGACCGGGGCCCGGGGAGACCGGGCCAGGAGTTGGGATGCACAGGTACGCCACGCCGGTTCTGCTGACCCTCGCGGTCGGCCTTGTCAGTGTCGCCATCGCGCTTGCCGCGGTGGTCGCTGCGCTGGAACCGCCTCAGATGGGCCTGCGCCTGGACGTCGCCAAGGAAGGCCCCGGCCTCGTCGTCGTCGCCGATCACCGCACCGACGGCCGCATCCCCCCCGGCAGCCGGCTGCTGGCGATCAGCGCGGCGGGCCACGAGCGCGTGGCACTGGACGCCGCGACCCTGGTCGAGGAACCCGATACGCTGCAGGACTTCGATGCCATCCGCAATTTCCGGCAGCAGCAGCAAGCGCTCTGGGAGCTGCTGCAGGCCCCGCGTGTCGTGCTGCACCTGGCGCTGCCCGAGGGAGAGGGGCTGCGGCGCAGCCTGCGGCCGGCGCCGGATCGCGATATCCGCACCCTGCCGCCGGTGTTCTGGGTGCAGATCCTCACCGGCCTCACGGGGCTGGTGCTGGGTGGCTGGGTCTGGGGCCTGCGCCCCGGGCGGCTGCCGCAGATCATGCTGCTGACCATGGGCCTGGGCCTGCAGCTGGCGGCCTCCACGGCCGCCATCTACAGCACCCGCGAGCTGGCGCTTCCGGCCCGGGCCTACGAGTGGCTGAGCGGCATCAACCAGTTTGGCGCGCTGGTCTTCGGCGCCTCGATCCTGGGCCTTTTCCTCTGCTACCCGCGTCGCATCGTCCCGACCTGGCTGGTGCTCGGACAGCTGGCGCTCTTCGTGCTCTGGGCGCTGTTCAACCAGACCGGGCTGATGCCCTCCAATGCCGTCGGCTACCAGCTGCCGACGGTGCTGATCGCCCTGGCGACCATCCTCGGCACAGTGCTGCAGATCCGCGCCACCCGCGATGACCTGCCGGCACGGGCGGCGCTCTGGATCATCGGCATCTCGACCGGGATCGGGGCCGGAGGCTTCGTGGTGACCCGCACCCTGCCCGGTCTGCTGGGGCTGCCCCTTGCCCTCTCCCAGGGCTACGCCTTCGCCCTGCTCGGGGTGTTCTACCTCGGACTGGCGCTGTCGGTGCTGCGCTTCCGCCTCTTCGACGTCGAGCGCTTCGCCTATCACACCCTGTTCTACATCTCGGGCGCGCTGCTGCTGCTGGCAGTGGATGCCACGCTGATCCTGATGTTGTCCCTCGACCGGCTGCCGGCGCTCGGCCTGTCGCTGTTCCTGATCGCGGTGCTCTACCTGCCCCTGCGCGATACTGCCGGCCAGGCGCTGCTGAAACGGCGCCGCAGCGGGCAGCCGATCTCGGTACTGGTGCGGGCCGCCGACGAGGTCGCCTTTGCCCGCACCGACGATTGCCGACGCCGTCGCTGGGAGACGCTGCTGGCGCGCGAGTTCGGCCCGCTGGCCATGGATCCGCTGCCTGCCCCCGGCCCCGCCACCGCCGCGCTGGCCGAAGAGGGCATCGCCCTGCTGCTGCCTGCCGTGCCCCCCCTGCCCGCCTACCGCCTGCGCTGGCGCGATCACGGGCGGCGGTTGTTCTCGCGCCGGGACCAGGCCCGCGCCGAGGAGATCTGCACGATCCTGGGCGAGCTGCTGGAAGGACGCCGTGCCTACCGCACCGGCGCCCGCGAGGAACGGGCCCGCATCGCCCGCGACATCCACGACAACATCTCGGTGCACCTGCTCGGGGCGCTGCACAGCGACCTGCCGGCCCGCAAGAACGAACTGGTGCGCGAAACCCTGGCAGACCTGCGCCGCATCATCGAGGATGGCGACGACCAGCCGGAACAGGACCTGGCCGAGATCCTGGCCGAACTGCGTCACGACCTGGCGGAACTGCTGGCGGTGACCGGCATCGCCCTGGACTGGCCCGCCGCCCCCGGCCCGGCGATCCGCCTGCCCAATCCGCTGGCCCATGCCCTGCGCTCGCTGCTGCGCGAGGCGGTGAACAATGCCCGCAGACACGCGGGCTGCACCGCGGTGCGGGTGCGTATCGACGCCACCGGGGGACGGATCCGCGTCTCGGTGGCGGATGACGGCAAGGGCCTGCCCCCCGAGGTGGCGCTGCAGTTCGCCATGACCGGCACCGGCCCCGAGGGCTGGGGACATGGCCTCGGCAACATGCGGGCACGGGTGGGCAAGCTTGGCGGCAGCCTGCGGATCGGTGAAAGACCCGAGGGCGGGGGCGTGCTGATCGAGGCCAGCCTGCCCTTCGAAACGGCCGACCACCTTAGGGCGGCGGAATGAGACCAAGGAAGGAGGCCCTTCAGATGAGACACGCCCTGGTGCTGGAGGATGTGCCCGAGACCCGCAGCTGGCTCTGCGCCATCGCCCGCGACGCCTTTCCCGGCCTTGAGGTGACCGAGGCCGGCACCCTGCGAGGCGGGCGCGAGGCTCTGCGCCGCATGGCGCCGGACCTGGCCCTGATAGACCTCTCGCTGCCCGACGGCAGCGGGCTGGACCTGCTGAGCGAGATCCGGCAGCTCTACCCCGAGGCGACCTGCGTGATCGCCACCGTGTCGGCGGATGACGCCAACGTGGTGGCGGCGCTGGCGGCGGGGGCCCAGGGCTACCTGCTGAAGGATCACCCGGCCGAGCTTCTGGCCAGCCAGCTGCGCCAGATCAGCCACGGCATTCCGGCGCTCTCGCCGGTGATCGCACGCCGCATCATGAGCCATTTCCGCAATACCGGCCCGGTGGACAGCGCCGCCCGGCTGACGCCGCGCGAAAGCGATGTGCTGGCGCTGATCGCGCGCGGACTGCGCAATGCCGAGGTGGCACAGTCCCTGGAGATCGCCGAGACCACCGTGGCCGGCTACATCAAGACGATCTACCGCAAGCTGGGCATCTCTTCCCGCGCCGAAGCCGCCTGGCACGCCACCCGCATGGGCCTGGCACCGCAGCGCGGAGAGCGGTAAAACGACGCGCCCCGGCCAGCGCGCGCCGACCGGGGCTTCTGATACTCGGGCTTCCGTACCTTGCGCCCCCCTCTCGCGGGGCCGGGTCCAGGAGGCGGCCTCGGCCGCCTCGGCCCAGTTCAGGAGGCAGTCTCGACCGTCTCGGCCCAGTCCCAGGGGGTCGCGAAATTGCCGAGCAGCGTCCTCAGCGCCACCTCGTCGACCTCCCCGCGCCGGGCCACCAGGGCCGTCAGCCCGCGCTTCTTGTCATCCACGACCGAGATCACCTCGGCGGGGATGCCGGCCTCGGACAGGGTGGCGTTGAACACCCGGGCGATGGCGCTCTTGCGCAGGGCGGGCTTGAAGACCTTGCCGACGGCGGTCTTCGGCAATTCGTCCATCACCTCGATGTACTTCGGGATCGCGGCCCGTTCGTGGACATGCACCTTGCAATGGGCCAGCAGCTCTTCCTCCGTGACCTCCGAGCCCGCGACCAGCTCCACGTAGGCGCAAGGCAGCTCCCCCGCGCGCTGGTCCGGCTGTCCGATGGCCCCGGCGAAGGCCACGGCACTGTGCGACAGAAGGGCGTCCTCGATCTCGGCCGGGTCGATGTTGTGCCCCCCGCGGATGATCAGGTCCTTGGCACGGCCGGTGATGAACAGGTAGCCATCCGCGTCCAGCCGACCCAGGTCGCCGGTGCGCAGGTAGCGGTCGTAGTGGAAGAGATCACGGTTCTTGGCCTCTTCGGTATAGGTCGAGCCGGCATAGACCCCGGGGTTGGCGATACAGATCTCGCCCACCTCATCGACGGCGCATTCACGCAGCGCGCCGTGGGAATTGTCCAGAATCCGCACGTCCGTGTAGGGGAAGGGCACACCGACAGAGCCGTTCTTGCGCTCGCCCTCATCGGGATTGCACGAGACGAGGCAGGTCGCCTCGGTCAGCCCGTAGCCCTCCAGCACCTTCAGCCCGGCGGCGGCTTCGAAACGCTTGAACAACTCCACCGGCAAGGGCGCCGAGCCCGAGAAACACAGCTTCACCGTCGAGACATCGGCATTCACCGGGCGTTGCATCAGCGCCGAGATGGCCGTCGGCACGGCGACGATGAAGGTGGTGCCGTAGCGTTCGCAGAGCTTCCAGAAGTTGTCGAAGACGCCCTCGCCGCGATAGCCCGCCGGGGTCGGGAAGACGACATGCGCGCCCGACATGCAGGCCCCCATCAGCATCACGTGGCAGGCGAAGACATGGAACATTGGCAGCGGGCACATGATGCTGTCGTCCTCGCCGAACAGCAGCGTGGCGCCGATCCAGCCGTTGTAGACCAGCCCGGAATGCAGATGCCGCGCCACCTTGGGCATCCCCGTGGTGCCGCCGGTGTGGAAATAGGCGCCGATCCGGTCCGTCTGGCTGTCGGCGAAGGAGAGTTGCGCGGGATGCTTCGCCATCTCCTCGTTGAAGGCCTTGATGTCGGCATGGTGCTTGCCCGGAACCTTCGGCCGGATCAGCGGCACCAGCCAGGATTTCGGCGGGCCGAGATAGCGGTTGAGGTCGATCTCCAGCACCGTGTGGACGCCCGGCGCATGGCGCACCGCCTCGGCGACCTTCTGGGCCACGTCGCTCTTCGGGAAGGACTTCAGCGTCACCACCAGCTTGGCGCCGGTCTCGCGCAGGATGGCGGCGATCTGCTCGGCCTCCAGCAGCGGGTTGATCGGGTTGACGATGCCCGCGGTCATGCCGCCGAGGGTCGCGACCACGGTCTCCAGCGCATTGGGCAGGACCAGCCCCACCACGTCGCTTTCGCCGATGCCGAGAGAGCGGAAGAGGTTCGCCGCCTGGCCGACCTGGTCATGCAGCTCTTTCCAGGTCAGGGTCTGCGAGGGATCCCGTGGACCGGATTCCAGCTGGTAGCTGATCGCCTTGTTGTCCGGGAAGCGGGCCGCCGTACGGGCGATCATCTGGTAGACCGTCACCGGAACGTCCCGGGCTTCCCAGGGCATTTCATCGGTGATCCGCTTGGCATCCGCCACACCGCCGAAGCTCATCTTCTCTCCTCCCATCTCTGCCAGCGCCTCCTCGCGCCTCCCGCTAGATTTTCCGACACCGGCCCGAAGGCAAGCATGACGCTGCGTTGATCCCCCATGACGCAACGTAGACCGAAGCCTAGCACGGGCAGGGAAAAACCAGAAAGAATATGGGAGAAGTCAGAGACCTGCCATGCGCGGGCCACGCCTGAGCGAGGCCGGCACAAGGCCGCATGACACGCTTCAGGCGGCGTCGGAACCGTCGGTGAACTGCAGACGCGCCAGCCGGGCGTAAAGCCCGCCCTGCGCCACCAGCTCGTCATGGCGGCCCTGGGCGACGATGCGCCCCGCCTCCATGACGATGATCCGGTCGGCCTGTTTCACCGTCGCCAGCCGGTGCGCGATGATCAGCGTGGTGCGGCCCTGGGAAACGGTCTCGATGGCGCCCTGCACCAACCGCTCGCTTTCGGCATCCAATGCCGAGGTGGCCTCGTCCAGCAGCAGCACCGGCGCGTCGCGCAGGATGGCGCGGGCGATGGCGATGCGCTGTTTCTGACCGCCCGACAGCATCACGCCGCGTTCGCCCACGGGGCTGTCGAAACCCTCGGGCAGGGCCTCGATGAAGCTTTCGGCGGCGGCGGCTCGGGCCGCGTCCAGCACGTCCTCGTCGCTGGCGCCGGGCCAGCCGAAGCGGATGTTCTCGCGCGCCGAGGCGGCGAAGATCACCGGATCCTGCGGCACCAGTGCGATCGAGCGGCGGAAGTCCGACCGGGTCATCTCGCGCAGGTCCACCCCGTCCAGCAGCACCCGGCCCGAGACCGGGTCGAAGAAGCGCAGAAGCAGCTGGATCAGCGTCGACTTGCCCGCCCCCGAGGGGCCGACCACGGCCACGGTCTCGCCCGGGCGGATGGTCAGGTCGACCTGGTCCAGCGCGGCCGCGGCGGGGCGCGAAGGATAGAAGAACGAGACCCCCTCGAAGGTGATCTCTCCGCGTGCGGGGTCGGTCGGGGTGACGGGCTGGCGCGGATCCTTCACCGCGTCCTCGACCTGCAGCAGTTCGACCAGCCGCTCTGTGGCACCGGCGGCGCGCTGCAGCTCGGACCAGATTTCCGACAGCGCGGCGACGGAACCGGCAACCATCACCGCGTAGATGACGAATTGCACCAGCCCGCCGGTGGACATCTCGCCGGCCCGTACGTCGTTGGCCCCGATCCAGAGCACGCCCACGACCCCCGCGAAGACCAGGAAGATGACGATCATCGTCAGCACGGCGCGGGTGAGAATGCGCCGCATGGCCGAGCGGAAGCTTTCCTCGGTCACCCGGTCGAAGGCGGCGCGGCTCTGGCCTTCGTGGGTGAAGGCCTGCACGGTCTGCACCGACAGCAGCGCCTCGGAGGCATTGCCGGATGAGGCCGCGATCCAGTCCTGGTTCTCGCGGCTCAGCTTGCGAAGGCGGCGGCCCAGCGTCAGGATCGGCACCACCACCAGCGGCACGATCAGCAGCGCCAGCCCGGTCAGCTTGGCCGAGGTCAGCAGCATCATCACGAAGCCGCCGAAGAAGATCAGGATATTGCGCAGCGCGAGCGAGACGGAGGAGCCGATGACCGACTGGATCAGCGTCGTGTCGGTGGTGATCCGGCTGAGGACCTCGCCGGTCATGGTCTTTTCGAAGAAGGCCGGGCTGAGGCCGATGACCCGCCCAAAGACCGCCTTGCGGATATCGGCCACGACGCGTTCGCCCAGCCGGGTGACCAGCGTGTAGCGCAGCCCCGTCCCCAGGGCGAGCAGCGCCGCGATACCGATGGCGGCGGCGAAATACTGGTTCAGCAGCTCGGCTGAGCCACCCTCGAAGTTGTCCACCACCCGGCGCACCGCCAGCGGCAGCACCAGCGAGACAGAGGCCGTCAGCACCAGCGCCAGCAGGGCGCCGATCAACATGCCGCGATAGAGGCTGAGGAACGGCCAAAGCTCACCCAGGGCACCGACACGGCGCGAGGTCTCGCGATCCTGCAGGCTGGGGTCGGTCACGGGGCTACGGGCCAAGGGCTGTTCCTTCGATCTACCCCGGAGACGCGGAATGGCCGCCGGGCCAAGGGCTTCATGCCGCCCCCGCTCGCGGGGGTCAAGGCAGGGGTCAGGGCGGGGGGCGGAAATGCCGCGCCCTGACCGGTCCGGCCGTCCGCACCCGGCTGCCCGCGCAATGCACAGCCCGACAGGAAACTTGTGATGGCGTGGCTTTGGTGGCTCACTTTCTCTGGCGTTTTCCTCGAGGCCGCGACATTGTTCGTGCGCAAGTGAATATTCGGGGGCAGACTGGCCCCGAAGCAAGCACAGAGAGAGGCGCCCCAAAGCGCCCGGGGACGGGATGGTGCAAGACGAGCTAGAGCTCACGCTCAATGGCCGCGCGGTGACCTGCCGCGTGCCGGAAGGGTTGTCGCTGCTGGATCTTCTTCGCGAAGACCTGGGGCTGAACGGGCCGAAATACGGCTGCGGGCTGGCGCAATGCGGCGCCTGCACGGTGCTGGTCGACGGCGCGCCCGCCCGCGCCTGCGTGCTGCGCGCCAGGAAGGTCGCGGGCCGCGCCGTCACCACGCTGGAGGGCCTCGCCGACCCCGAGACCGGCGCGCTGCATCCCCTGCAGCAGGCTTTCCTGTCGCGAGAGGGGGCGCAGTGCGGGTATTGCCTGAACGGCATGATCATGTCGGCCCGCGCGCTGCTGGATCGCATCCCCGACCCGACCGAGGACGAGATCCGCGCCGCCCTGCGTCACAACCTCTGCCGATGTGGCGCGCACCTGGAAATCGTCGCCTCGGTCCGCGAAGCCGCCCGGCTGATGCGCGAAGACGGAGGTGCGGCATGACCTGCGCGCTCTCCATCGGCAAGGGGACCGACCTCTACATCACGCTCACCCCAGACGGGCAGGCCACCGGCTACAACGGCCATGTCGACCTCGGCACCGGAATCGAGATCGCCCTGGCGCAGATCGTCGCCGAGGAGCTGGACTTGCCGCTTTCGGCCGTCGCGATCCGCCTCGGCAACACCGCCGAGACGCCAAACCAGGGCCCGACCATCGCCTCGGAGACGATCCAGGTCGCTGCCCGGCCCCTGCGCCTTGCCGCCGCTCAGGCCCGCAGCTGGCTGGTCACGCAGGCCGCCCTGCGTCTCGACGCCCCCGCCCCCGAGATCGAGACCCGCGACGGCGCCTGCCACTGGTCCGGCCAGTCCCTGCCCTATGCCGCCCTGCTGCAGAACCACGCCGAGCGGCTTGAGCTGGACGAGGACCAGCCGGTCAAGGACCCCGCCCTCTACCGGGTCGTCGGCCAGCCCGCCGGGCGCCGCGATCTCGAGGCCAAGCTGCGCGGGGAACACGAGTTCATCCAGGATGTCCGCATCCCCGGCATGATCCACGGCCATGTCATCCGTCCACCCTACGCGGGACGGGACTCGGGCGATTTCATCGGGCGCTCGCTGGCGGGATACGACGAAAGCTCGGTCCGCCACATGCCGGGTTTCCTCGGCATCCACCGCGAGGCCGATTTCCTTGCCGTGCTGGCCCGGACCGCGCCAGAGGCGCGCGCCATCGCCGAGGCGCTGAAGGTCGACTGGCACCTGCCCCCGCCCCTGCCCTGGATGGACGAGATCGTCGAGACGCTGAAGGATCAGCCCTCGACCCCGCGCCTGCTGGTCGAGAGCGGCGATATCGAGACGGGGCTGGCCGAGGCCGAAACCCGGCTGGATCGCCGATATGTCTGGCCCTGGCACCTGCATGGCTCCATCGGGCCCTCCTGCGCCGTGGCGGACTGGAACGAGGGCACGCCGGTGGTCTGGTCGGGCACCCAGAACCCGCACATGCTGCGCGGCGATCTCGCGGTGCTGGTCGGCCTGCCGGACGAACAGATCGAGATCCGCCGCCATCAGGCCGCCGGCTGCTATGGCCGCAACTGCGCCGATGACGTGGCCGGCGATGCGCTGCTGCTCTCGCGTGCCTGCGGGCGGCCGGTGCGGGTGCAACTGACGCGCGCACAGGAAACCCTGTGGGAACCCAAGGGCGCCGCGCAGCTGATGGAGATCCGGGGCGGCACGAAGGCCGGCGACCTGCACGCCTATGACTTCGCCAGCTGGTACCCCTCGAACCGCGGCCCCAACCTGGCACTGCTGCTGACCGGCCGGATCTCGCCCGAGCCGCGGCCCGACACCATGGGCGACCGCACCGCCGTGCCGCCCTATCGCATCCCGAACGCACGTATCGTGGCGCATGACATGGCCCCCATCGTGCGGGCGTCGTGGCTGCGCGGCGTCTCGGCCCTGCCCAATACCTTCGCCCATGAAAGCTACATGGACGAACTGGCCCATGAGGCGGGCGAAGATCCCGTGGCCTTCCGCCTGCGCCAGATGGACGACCCCCGCCAGGCCGAGCTGGTGAAGAAAACTGCAGAGGACGCCGGCTGGCAGGCACAATCGGGCCCCCGCCTGCGCCGCGAGGGGCGCATGGCCTATGGCCAGGGCTTCGCCTTCGCCACCTATGTCCACGGCCCCTTCCCCGGCGTGGCCGCGGCCTCGGCCGCCTGGGTGGTGGACGTGGCGGTGGATTGCGAGACCGGCGAGGTCACCCTCTCCCGCGTCTTCGTCGGCCAGGATCAGGGGCTGGTGATCAACCCCGACGGGGTGCGCCAGCAGATCCATGGCAACGTGATCCAGACGGCCAGCCGGGTGCTGGCCGAAGAAGTCTCCTTCGACGAGATCCGGGTGAGCGACCAGAGCTTCGCCGACTATCCGATCACCACCTTCCCGCAGCTGCCAGAGGTGCAGACGATGGTGGTCGCGCGCCCCGGGGACCCGCCCCTCGGCGTCGGCGAGAGCGCCGCCGTGCCCGCCGCCGCCGCCATCGCCAATGCGATCTTCGACGCCACCGGCGTAAGGATGCGCGAAGTGCCCTTCACGCCCGAGAAGATGCGCGCCGCCATGGGGGTCAGCTCCGCCCCCGAGGCTCCGGCCCTGCCCGCACCGGACCGCCGCCCGCTGAAGGCGAAGCTGGTGGCGGGGGCCATCGGATTGATGGGCCTCGCCGGCCTCGGCGCCGTCTCCCTGCCCTTGGCCCGGGCCATCGCGCCGGTGGTGCCCTCGGTCTCGGCCTCCGCCGAAGAGCTGGCGCGCGGTCAGATGCTGTTCGCGGCCGGCAACTGCGCGTCTTGCCATACCGCGCCCGGCGGCGCGCCGAACGCGGGTGGCAAGCCGATCGAGACACCCTTCGGCACGGTCTACTCGACCAACCTGACCCCCGACCCGGAAACCGGCCTGGGCCGCTGGTCCTTCCCGGCCTTCGCCCGCGCCATGCGCAAGGGTATCAGCCGCGACGGGCGCAACCTTTACCCCGCCTTCCCCTATACCTCCTTCGCGGGCATGGAAGAGGCCGACCTGAAAGCCCTCTACGCCTATTTGCAAAACCTCGACCCGGTGTTTGCAAAGACGCCTGAGGCACAGATGCAGGTACCACGCCCCGCCATGGCCGCCTGGAACCTGCTGACCCCCAGGGCCACGGCCACGGTCGCAGATCCCGCGCAGGATGCGCTTTGGAACCGGGGCCGCTACCTGGTCGAGACCGTCGGCCACTGCTCGGCCTGCCACAGTCCACGCAACGCGCTCGGCGCCGAGGATCCCCGACAGGCCCTGCGCGGCGCCACCATCCGGGACTGGTTCGCCCCGGCGCTGGCCGGTCCCGAGGCAGGCGCCCGTGGCTGGGATGTCGACAGCCTGACCACCTACCTCGCCACCGGCACGGCGCCTGGCCTGTCGGCGGCCTCCGGCCCCATGGCCGAGGTCATCGCGGGCACGTCGCAACTGCCCGGAGACGATCTGCGCGCCATGGCGACCTATCTGGCCTCTCTGGCCGAGGGGACTGCCGCGCCATCGGCCCCGGCCATGCAACCACTGCCCGACCGCATCCACCGACTTTACGAAAGCGCCTGCGCCAGCTGCCACGAACCTGCCTTCGACGGCATGGTGAGCGCGGCTCAGGTGCCGCTCTCGCAGGCGCCGGCGCTGCGGGCCCCCGGCCCGGAAACCGCCCGGACGGTGATCCGCGAGGGTCTGCGGGCCCCGGATGGCACGGCGCTGCGCGACATGCCGGGCTTCGCCGCCGAACTGTCGGACAGCGACATCGCGGCTCTGGCCCGCTACCTGCGTGCCCGCTATGCCCCGGAGCTGTCCGAGTGGGACTAGGAGGTCAGCCGGCGGGCGCTTCCACCAGGATACCGGTGAGGACCTCGGCCAGGCGGGCGATCTCCTCGTCTTCGGTCAGGTAGCTGACCGAAGCGCGGCAGACTGCCCTGCCGGGGGTGCCGAAACCGGCATAGGGCGCCACCTGGGCCGGCATCGCCTTGATCAGGATATCACGCTGCGCCAGCGCGTGCTGGATCTTGGTCGGACAGAGCGCCGGGTGGTGGAAGGTGGTGATATGGCTCTCGGGCGGGCCCTCTTCGCGCAGCACAAGGCCGGGGATCTGCGACAGGGCGGCCCTCAGGGCGGCGCTACGTTCAAGCACCCTCTCGCGGATCGCCTCGGCCCCCAGCCGGTTGGCCAGCGCCAGCGCCGCCCCCAGCCCTAGACGCAGGCCCGGAGAGAATTCCGCCGCCTCCAGCCGCCCGGCATCGCTGCGCAGCACGATGCCGCCGGTCACCGCCGAGGCCGCGTGCAGGTTCAGCGCGAAGGGCCGCAGCCCGTCCAGGATGCCCTCGCGGACATACAGAATGCCGGTGCCCTTGGGGCCGCGCAGGGACTTGCGGCCGGGGAAGGTCAGCACGTCGCAGCCGATCCGGGCCACGTCGACGGGCAGCACCCCGGCCGCCTGGGCGGCATCGACGAAATAGGGAATGCCATGGGCCCGGGCCAGCCGCCCGACCGTTTCGACCGGAGCGGCATGGCCGAGATGGGCACCGATCCAGGTGACGGCGATCAGCCGCAGCCGGGCGTCGATCATCTGTGACAGGCCCGAGACATCCATGCGGCCGTCCGCCAGCTCGGGGATCCGTTCCAGCCGGGCGCCGACACGGGCGCATTCCTGCGCCAGGGTCAGCACGTTGCCCCCCCATTCGCCCGAGCTGACCAGCACCCGGTCGCCGGGGCGCAGGGCCGGCAAGGCAGCCAAGGCGGCGTTCCAGCCATCGGCGTTGCCGGTGGTGAAGGCGATCTCGGAGGGCGTGGCGCCGATCAGCCGCGCCGCCTCCTCGCGGGCGTCCTCGATATCGGCGGCCACGTCGAGCGCGGCGGCACTGGAATCGCTGCGCAACTCGCGGGCGAGATGGTCCTGCAGGGCCGTGGCGACCTCATCGGGCAGCAGCCCGCTGCCGGCAGAGTTGAAATGCACAACACCCGGCAGGGCCGGCGTGGCCCGGCGCAGCGCGGCCACATCCAGGCCGTGACCCTGCGGCAAACTCGTCAACATAGGAAACCCACCTTGCAATCGCGATCGTGACACCATTCCGGTGGCAGTTCACGCGATGATCCCGCCCGGTTCAAGAACCTTTTCAAGGTACCTTTACGTCCGGTGCCGGTAGTCCCTGCAACATGTTCAGCCGCGCTCCTCCAGCAGCTCGGGCGGCAGGGCGCAGGCGGTTTCAACAGCGGTCATCTCGGATCCGGCGAAATGCAGGTGATACCGCGCCCAGGTCGCCCCACGGGGGCCAAGCGCGGAGAGGCGCGTGGCCAGCAGGGCCGAGGTGGCGGCGAAACCGGCCCGCAGGAAGCCGTCCGCCTGTCCCAGCAGATGCTCCATCGGCGCCCCGGCGCCCGCGATGCGGCAAGCCAGCGCCTCGAAGCGGTCGAGCACCTCCGACGCCTCGCCAGCCCCGGCCGGGCCGGCGGCCAGCTCGGCCCGCGCGGCGCCGAGGAAGGCGGCGAGGCTTGCGCCCTCGTCCTTGAGCACACGCCGCAGCAGGAAGTCCTGCGCCTGGATGCCCGTGGTACCCTCGTAGATGGTGATGATCCGCGCGTCACGCAGGTAGCGCTCGGCGGGCCATTCCCGCGTGTAGCCCGCCCCACCCAGCACCTGCAGGGCGCCCGAGGCGGCCTCGAAGGCCAGTTCGCCACCGAAGTTCTTGGCCAGTGGCAGAAGGAACCCCTGACGCAGCGCGGCCCGGGGATCTCCGTCCCGGGCCTGGTCGGCGGTGACGGCGGCCTCCAGCACCAGCGCGACCAGCAGCGCCGCCCGCGCTTCCAGGTGCAGCAGCTGTCGGCGCACGTCGGGATGGGTCAGCAACGGCACCGGCGGCACATCGGGGGCACCGCCCTGCAGCCGCTCGCCCGCGTAGCGGCGGGCCAGCGCGGCCGAGCGCAGGGCGATCCCCGCCCCCTGGCAGCCGGTTTGCAGGCGCATCAGCTCGATCATGTGGAAGAGCGCCGAGAGACCCCGCCCGGGTGCACCCAGCATCCGCGCCTCGGCCCCCTCGAAGGACATCACGCAGGTCGGAGAACCATGCAGGCCCAGCTTCTCCTCGATCCGTTCCAGGCGGATGGCATTGCGCTCGCCACTGTCCAGCACGTCGGGCACCAGGAACAGCGACAGCCCCCGCGTCCCCTCTTCCGGCGCGCCGGTGCGGGCCAGGCAGAGGTGCCCGATCCGCGGGGTCATGTCCTGATCCCCGAAGGAGATCCAGCATTTCTGACCGGAGATACGCCAGTGATCGCCCGCCGGCACGGCACGGGTGCGGATCCTGCCCACGTCCGACCCCGCGTCGGGTTCCGAGATGCAGATCGTCGCCGCCCATTCGCCCGAGGCGAGTTTCGGCGCCCAGACCGCCGCCAACTCGGGCGCCGTGGCCAGCAGGCAGTGGGCGGCGGCGCGGGTCGAGCCGGCCAGCATCATGAAGGGCATTGCCGCGCCCTCGAACCCCAGCGACGCGGCGGCGTGCAAGGCGGTCGGCAGCCCCTGCCCGCCGACCTCTTCTGGCAGATCCGCGGCCAGCCAGCCATCCGCGCCAAGCCGCGCGAAGGCGGCGCCATAGCCCTCGGGCGTGCGCAGCCGCCCCGCCTCGATCCGGCAGCCCTCGGCATCGGCCCGGGCCGCGAGCGGTTCCAGCAGGTCTTCGCCCAGACGCCAAGCCTCGGAGAGGATCATGGCGGTGTCCTCCGCCTCCAGTCCCGCCGCCGCCGCCAGCTCGCTCCAGCCCGGCGTCGCCTGCAGCAGGCCCGCAACCAGCGAGGCGCTCATTTCGGCTGCATACGGACGGCGCCGTCCAGGCGGATCACCTCGGCATTCAGATAGGCGGTTTCGAAGATGTATTTCACCGTCGCGCCGTATTCCGCCGGATCGCCGAGGCGCTGCGGGAAGGGAATGGTGGCGGCGATGGACTTCTGCACCTCTTCGCCCAGCCCCTCAAGCAGCGGCGTCAGGAAGAGGCCCGGGGCGATGGTGTTGACCCGGATGCCGAAGCGGGCCAGCTCGCGCGCGATCGGCAGCGCCATCGAGACGATGCCCCCCTTGGAAGCCGAATAGGCCGCCTGGCCGATCTGCCCGTCGAAGGCCGCGACCGAAGCGGTATTGACGATCACGCCGCGTTCGCCGTCCTCCAGCGGGTCGGTCAGAGACATGCGGGCGGCAGCCAGCCGCAGCATGTTGAACGACCCGAGCAGGTTGACACGGATGGTGCGCTCGAAGTCCTCGAAGGGCAGCGGGCCCTCGCGGCCCACCACCCGGCCCGCCTCGCCGATGCCGGCGCAGTTGACCAGCCCGCGCAGGGGACCCTGGGCCGCAATTGCCTCGTCCAGCGCCACCTCGGCGGCTGCCGGGTCGGCCACGTCGATCGCCTTGGCAATGCCCGACAGCTCTGCCGCCACGGCCTCGGCGGCCGCCGCGTTGCGATCCACCACGGTGATCTTCGCCCCCGCCGCGTGCAGCGCCCGCGCGGTCGCCGCGCCGAGGCCCGATCCGCCGCCGGTGACGGCCACATGGATATCCTGCAGTTTCATGACTTCAGCCTTTCTTCATACTTGGTCCCGCCGCGCCCCGCTCCCGCGCGGGGCGCCGGGTTCAGGCGCGCTCTCGTGACAGCGAGATGACCCGGGGATCCTCGGACCAGAGGTTCGCCACAAGGTCCGCCCGTTGCCGCAGCACGGCCCGCTGGTTGATCGAGCCCTTGTCGGTCACCTCGCCCTTCTCGAAGGAGAGCGGCACGTCGAGGAACATCATCCGGGTGACACGGGTCGCCGAGCCGGTGGCGCGCACCGCATGGGCGTCGAGCAGGTCGGCGGCGACGCGGCGCACCTTCGGATGGGTCAGCAGGGCCTCGCCTTCGAGGTCCTTTTCATCGACCATGGCGCGCAGCTTGTCCCAGTCGGGCACCACGAGGGCGCCGAGCTCGGTATGCCCCTCGCCCGCGATCACCACGTCAGAGGCAAGGCCCTGCAGGTCGTTGGTCAGCCGGGCCCGCAGCGGCCCGACGGCCACCCAGGTGCCCGAGGCCAGCTTGAAGTTCTCCGCCAGGCGCCCGTCGAAGTAGAAGCCCGCCGCAGGGTTGCCCGGCTCGACGAAGCGGATGGCATCGCCGAAACAGTAATAGCCCTCCTCGTCGAACGCTTCCTTCGACAGCTTTTCATTGCGCCAGTAGCCGGGGGTGATGTTCGGCCCCTTCACCCGCGCTTCCAGCTTGTCGCCCTGGGGCACCAGCTTCAGCATGATGCCGCGCGCCGGGACGCCGAGGTTGCCGGCCGTCTCCTGCCGCTCGCAGCAGCTGATCGCGAAGGGCCCGGTCTCGGTAGAGCCGAGGCCAGTGCCGAGGACCACGCCGCCCTCGATCTCTTGCTCGGCGATGCGGGTGATACGGTCCCAGACCGGTTGCGACATGCCCGCGCCCGCGTACATCAGCATCTTGAGCCGCCCGAAAAAGCTCTTGCGCAGAGTGGCATCGGTCTCCATGGCGTCCAGCAGCATCTGGTAGCCGAGCGGGACGTTGAAATACCAGGTCGGAGAGACCTCGCGCAGGTTGCGAATGGTCTTGCCAATGTCCTTCGGGGTCGGCTTGCCCTCGTCCAGGTACAGAGTGCCGCCGTTGTAGATCACCAGGTTGAACACCTTGTTGCCCGCCGCCGTGTGGTTCCACGGCGCCCAGTCGCAGACCACAGGGGGCTGCTGGCGCAGGAAACGGTAGCTGTCGGCCACCATCTCCTGATTGGAGCAGAGCATCCGCTGCGTCTGGATCACCGCCTTGGGCGAGCCGGTGGTGCCCGAGGTGAAGAGGAATTTCGCCACGGTATCCGGGCCGATGGCCTCGTGGGCCGCCTGCATCTCGTCGGTCGGCGCGGTGGCAGCAAGATCGTCGAAGCGCAGCAGGTCGCGGTCCGGCAGGCTGCCCGAGACGCCGACCACGGGAATATCGGCCGCAAAGACCTCGGTGATCGCCCGGGCGAAGGGGGTCGCATCCTCGGCGAAGATCATGCCGGGGGTCAGCTGGCCGGCCACGTCGATCAACTTGCCCAGGTCGCCCTTGGCCAGCGCATAGGCCGGGGCCAGCGCCGCCGAGGGCACGCCGACATGCTGTGCCGCCAGCGCCATGATGGCGTGGCGCACCGAGTTGCCCGAGAGAATCAGCAGCGGCCGCTCCGGCGACAGGCCCCGCGCCAGCAGGGCCGAACCGATGGCGCGGATCTTCCCGGCCGCCTCGCCGTAGCTCATATGTTGCCAGGCGCCGTCGGGACCACGTTCGACGATCCAGCTGCGTTCCGGCGCCTGTTCGGCCCAGTGCAGGAATTTTTCCGTCATGCAGCGGGGATAGGGGCCAAGCTCCTCCTCCTGCCAGACCAGGATCGAGCCGTCATCGCGGGTCTCGTGGCGAATGACGGGGGCCCAGAAATCGAGGGCCTCGGAATTGTCAGGCATAGCCTCCTCCCATGTAGTGCGCGGCGCGGGGATCTCTCTCCTTTCCCCGGTTCGCGGTTGATCGGAGATTGACTCAGCAATTTAATTTTGTCTACTAGGAAACAAATACCGCAAGGCTGACGATGTGAGAGGATGGGGTGCAGATGGCTGGTTCGGATGAAAAATCCTTTGTTTCCTATGAGATGCGCGGCGACATCGCGCTGATCGGCCTGACCCGGCCGGAAAAGCGCAATGCCATCAGCGATGCGGTGATCGAAGCCTTTGCGCTGAAAGTCGAACAGGCCACAGCCGAGGCCAAGGCCGCCGTCGTCTTCGGGGAAGGGCAGCATTTCTGCGCCGGACTGGACCTGCTGGAACACTCCGAGAAGCCGCTGCTCGAATCGATCCTGGGCTCGCGCCGCTGGCACGAGATCTTCGCCCGGATCGAGCGCGGCCGGATCCCCTTCATCGCCGCCCTGCATGGCGCGGTCGTTGGCGGTGGCTTCGAACTGGCCTCGTCCTGCCAGCTTCGGGTGGCTGATGCGACGACCTATTTCGGCCTGCCCGAGGGCCAGCGCGGTATCTTCGTCGGCGGCGGCGGCTCGGTCCGCATCGAGCGGCTGATCGGCACCAGCCGGATGACCGACATGATGCTGACCGGTCGCGTCGCCAGGGCCGACGAGATGGAACGCTGGGGCGGCGTGAACTACGTGGTCGAGGCCGGCACCGCGCTGGACAGGGCCATCGCCCTGGCCGAGGTCACCGCGACCAACTCCGAGTTCTCGAACTACGCCATCCTGAACGCCCTGCCCCGCATCCGCGACATGTCTTCCGAGGACGGTCTCTTCGTCGAATCAGCCGTCGCGGCGCTGGCCTCGATGACCCCCGAAGCCCAGGACCGGCTGCGGGCCTTCCTGGAGAAGCGGGCGGGCAAGGTGCTGGCGGAGTGATGTGATGAACCGGAGCGCCAGCATCGACACCCCCGACCAGGGACTTGGCGGCGAAGGGATCGGCAAGGAGAGCCTCAAGGGTTCTCTGGGCTTCCTGCTGCGTGTCGCACAGCTGCGCTCCTTCGGGCATTTCTTCGCCGTGATGAGCGAGGAGAACGTCCGTCCCGGCGAGGTGACGGTGCTGGACCTGGTGCGTGAGAACCCCGGCATCCGCCAGGGAGTCGTCTCGAAGACGCTGAAGATCAAGCGCGCACAGATGTCGAAGATGGTGCGCGAGATGGAGGCCGAAGGGCTGATCGCGCGCCGCGTGCCGCGGGAGGACCGCCGTTCGGTCGAACTGCGGCTGACCCCGGCGGGCGAGGCACGGATTGCCCGGATCGCCACCCGGTTTCCCGAGATCGAGGCACGGACGGGCAAGCGCCTGACCGCCGCCGAGGCGCGCGAGTTGCGCCGCCTGCTGATCAAGATGACCGGACTTGAAGACAAAGAGGGAGAGTAGACCATGAGCCGCACGATGAATGTCGACGAACTGGTCGCCATAGATTTCCACACCCATGCCGAAGAGCCCTGCAAGTGCAGCCGCGATGACGGTTACACCGAGTTCCAGGCCGGCATGGCGAAGTATTTCAAGAACCCCGCCGGGGCCGACGGGATGCTGCCCACCGTGCCGCAGACCGCCGAATACTTCCGCGAGCGCAAGATCGGCGCGGTGATCTTCCCCGTCGATGCCGAGCGCGAGACCGGCTTCCATCGCTATTCCAACGAGCAGGTGGCCGAACTGGCGCATGAGAACGGCGACGTGTTGATCCCCTTCGCCTCCATCGACCCGCACAAGGGCAAGGCCGGGGCACGCGAAGCCCGCCGCCTGGTGCGCGATTTCGGGGTGAAGGGCTTCAAGTTCCATCCCACCATGCAAGGCTTCTTCCCCAATGACCGCATGGCCTACGATCTCTACGAGGCGATTGCCGAGGAAGGCGCCATCGCGCTGTTCCACTCGGGGCAGACCGGCGTCGGCTCGGGGATGCGCGGCGGCATGGGGATGCGGCTGAAATACTCGAACCCGATGCACGTCGACGATGTGGCGGTGGATTTCCCCGACATGCCCATCGTGCTGGCGCATCCGGGCTTCCCCTGGACCGAAGAGGGCCTGTCGGTCGCCACCCACAAGCCCAATGTCTACATCGACATGTCGGGCTGGGCACCGAAGTACTTCCCGCCGATCTTCGTGAAGTATGCCAATTCGATCCTGAAGAAGAAGATGCTTTTCGGCTCTGACTGGCCGGCGATCACGCCGGACCGCTGGCTGGCCGAATTCGAAGACCTTGACCTTCGCGAGGAGGTGAAGCCGCTGATCTTGAAGGAGAACGCTAGGAGGCTCCTCAAGATCTGACAAACGCAAAGCAACCAGGGAGGAGAAAATGGGAGCTTTCAGCAAGACACTGATGGTGGCCGCGGCTTTCGGGCTGGGCCTGACTGCGGCCGCAGACGCGCGTGACCTGCGCATCGCTTCGGGGGCGCCGCCCGCGCACCCGTCCAACGGCTATCTCTACAAGCCCTTTGCCGAATACCTGGCAGAGGAAACCAACGGCGAACTGACCACCATCGAGCTTGGAACCGAGGTGGTGGGTCTGGGCCAGATGAAGGACGCGCTGCAGACCGGCCTCGTGGATGTCGGCAACCTGCTGCCGCTCTACTTCCCCGCCGAACTGCCGAACTTCGCCCTGGCCGGCGAACTGGCCCTGTCGGGCCGTGACGCCCATGCCATGTCGGCGGCGCTGACCGAATACACGGTCACCTGCGACAGCTGCCAGACGGAACTGTCGGACTTCGGCATGGTCTACCTGGGCTCTGGCTCGTCCGACCAGTATGCGCTGCTGACCAAGACGCCGGTGAAGACCCAGGCCGATGTCGAGGGCCTGCGCCTGCGCTCTGGCGGGGCCCCCTACTCCCGCTGGGCCGAGCACTTCGGCGCAACCCCGGTGTCGGTTTCCGTGCTGGAAACCTTCGAGGCGATGTCGCAGGGCACCATCGACGGCTCCATGGCCTCGATCGGCGACCTGCTGGCCTTCCGGCTGATCGAACTGGTGAAGGACGTGACCCTGCTGCCGCTCGGCACCTACTTCGCCACCTCGAACCTGACCACCGCCGCGCCGACCTGGGCCTCGCTCAGCACCGAGCAGCGTGAGGCCATGGCGCGCGCCGCGAACCGCGCCAATGCCGACATGGCGCAACGCTGGGGCTACGACTTCCCGCAGATCGCCGAAAAGGCGGCGCTGGAAGCCGGCATCACCATCGCCGAGGCCGATCCGGCCTTCGTCGAGGCGGCCAACGCATTCGCCAAGGCCGACCAGGAGAGCGCCGCCACGATCTCGGCCGAGCGGTTCGGCATGACGGATGCCCCCGAGCGGATCGCCGAGTTCAACCGCCTGATCGCCAAGTGGGAAGCCATCTCCGACGAGGTGGGCCATGACCGCGACGCCATGGTCGAACGCGTCTGGGACGAAGTCTGGAGCAAGGTCGACTTCGCCACCTACGGCATGTGACCCGAATAGCCCGCGGCCGGAGCCTTTCCGGCCGCGGGTGTCCTTTCCGACCCCCTCACATCGGATAATCCAATGAAACGCTTGGAAAAGGCCGCCGACCTGCTGTCGCAGGGCCTTGCCCTCCTCGGATCCGTCGGGCTGCTGGCCATGCTGGCCCATGTCACCGTCGACGTGGCGCTGCGCAATGTCGCCGACACGCCGATCCCCGCCACCAACGAGATCGTCTCGCGCTACTACATGGTGCTGATCGTCTTCCTGCCGCTGGCCTGGGTCGAGCGCCAGCGCACCATGATCACCGTCGAGGTGATGGAGATGGTCCTGACCCCTCTCGGGCGCCGCATCTCGGATGGGGCCGTGGCCCTTCTGGCCACCGTGATCTACGCCGCAATCGGCTGGGTCACCTGGTCGGTCGCGGTAAAGAACTTCTCCATCGGCACCTTCGTGGACGTGCTCGGTTACAAGATCGCGGTGTGGCCCAGCTACTTCCTTCCCACCGTGGGCTTCTTCCTGGCCGCCGCCATGACCGCCCTGCGTCTTGTCATCATCATCGCGGGCCCCTCGGCCCCTGCCAAGGAAGGCGCTGAGACATGAGTGTTGAAACCGGCTTCTACGGCATTGCCGCCCTTCTGGTGCTGCTGATCCTGCGGGTGCCCGTCGCCCTGGCGATGATCGCGGTCAGCTTCGGCGGCATCGTCTCGCTACTGGGCACCACCCCCGCCGTCGGCATCCTGCAGAACACGCCCTACGACTTCGCCGCCAAGTGGACCATGTCGGCGGTGCCGATGTTCCTGCTGATGGGCTTCGTGGCCTATCATTCCAACCTGACCTCGGGGCTGTTCACCGCCGCCAAGGTGGCGCTGAAGAGGATCCCCGGCGCGCTGGCCATTGCCTCGGTCTTCACCTGTTCCGGTTTCGCGGCGGTCTGTGGCAGCTCCATCGCCACGGCGGCCTCGATGGGTCGGATCGCCATCCCCGAGATGGTGCGGGCGGGCTATTCGCCCTCCATCGCCGCCGGGGCCATCGCGGCAGGCGGCACCATCGGCGCGCTGATCCCGCCCTCGATCATCATGATCATCTACGGCGTCTTCGCCGAAACCTCGATCACCCAGGTCTTCATGGGCGGCATCACCATCGGCATCATGACCGCGATTTCCTACGCCGTGGTGATCCTGATCGGCTCGTGGCTGCGCCCCGACCTGATCCCGCGCCACCCCATCGAGGAAGACACCCCGCCGCTCGGTGAGGCGTTGATCGCCACATGGCCGGTGCTGGCGCTGATCGTGCTGGTCTTCGGTGGCTTGTTCTCGGGCCTGTTCAGCGCCACCGAGGCAGGCGCGGTCGGGGCCGCGGGCTCGATCCTCTGTGCCGCGCTGGTGAAGCGGCTGACCTGGACCGTGCTGCGTACCTCGCTGCTGGAAACGCTGCAGACCACCGCCTCGCTGCTGATCATCGGCATCGGCGCGGCGATGTTCACCCGTTTCCTCGGCATCACCGGGCTGTCGAACTTCATTGCCGCCCAGGTCAGCGGCGCCGACCTCTCCTACTATCACCTGATGCTGATCGTCGTGGTGATCTACTTCCTGCTGGGCATGGTGATGGAGCCCTTCGGTGCCATGCTTGTCACCCTGCCGATCTTCATCCCGATCCTGAACGCCGAGGGCATCAGCCTGGTCTGGTTCGGCGTGCTGGTGGTGAAGCTGCTGGAGATCGGCATGGTCACCCCGCCCGTGGGCCTGAACGTCTTCGTGATCCGCAACGTGGCCTCCGAGCACGTGACCACGATGCAGGTCTTCAAGGGCGTCGGCCCCTTCCTGCTTTCGGACCTGGTGGTCACGGCGCTGGTGGTGATCTTCCCCGGCCTGGTACTCTTCCTGCCGCAGCTGATGCAGTAGAGCGCCCCCTTCGGAATGAACAAACAGGGCGGCCCGCAATGGCCGCCCTTTTCGTCTCAGCCTTCCAGGTTCGCCAGGAAGCGCCGCATGACACCCAGGAAAGCGTGGCGCTCGTCCTCCGACACGCCCCGCAGCATCCGCGCTTCCGCCTCCAGCGCCACCGCCAGCAGGTCCTCGAACAGCGCCTGTCCGCGTGCCGAGAGCCGCCACTCGCGCCGCCGCAGGTCGCCCGTGGGGGCGTCGTGATCGAGGTTGCCGCGTTCCGCCAACATATGCAGCGAGCGGCTGATCGCCGACTTGTCCATCCGCAGCATTTCACAGATCTGATTGGCGGGAACGCCCGGCTGCGCGCTGAGGATGGCCATCACCCGCCATTCGACCACCCCGAGACCGAAATCCTCCTTGAAGACCCCGGCGATCTGCCGGGTCCAGGCCAGGGCGACCGCGTTCAGCAGAAACGGCGCATACTCGTCCAGGTCCAGCACCGGGGCCTCCCCCACCGGTGTCTCCCTTGCAGCGTCGATCACCCCTGCGGATGCCCCTCGCCCGTCGCTCATACGGTTGCCCTCCTCCGGCTCCGATTGGCTTTTCGTGCGCGACAGATTGTCACGAAATCCGGCCCGAAGACCAGAAGGCATCACCGGAAATCTCAAGGTTTTCACGCACGCCGGCCTGTGTCGCGGCGGCGGGGGCTTCCTGTCGAAGGGGCCTTGACCCTCCCCCGGGCAATGCTCTAGTCATCGGCACCAGCCCGAGCGGGCGTTGTGTAATGGTAAGACCCTTGCCTTCCAAGCAAGAGATACGGGTTCGATTCCCGTCGCCCGCTCCATTCCCCCCGACAGCAGGTTCACAACGGGCCGGACTTCAGTCCTTGGATCTATTTCCGCATGGCGCGAAACCCATGTGGAGCGGTATTGCGAGCGCCTTGACGGACGATCTGACGACACGCTCGGCCCCTGAAACGGGCAACCGGGCAGCTGAATGAGGCAGCAGAGCGGTCGCGGCAGGAATGACGGCCCCCAAGGCGGGGCCGAACCGGCCCTCTCTGGCGCACCTAGGCGAAGCGCGCAGGCAGGCAGGGGGTGGGGTCGATCTCCGGCGGGATCTCGTAGATCATTTCCGCGAGGATCCGCCCCGTGGTCGCCGCCAGCGTCAGCCCCAGATGCCCATGGCCGAAGGCGGCGAAGATACGCTCCTGCCCCGGCAGGGGGCCGATCGCGGGCAGCGTGTCAGGCAGCGAAGGGCGGTGGCCCATCCAGCGTTTCGCTCCCTTGGGGTCGAGCCCCGGCAGCGCGTTGCGCGCATGGCGCAGCATCACGTCGGCCCGCGACCATCGCGGCGGCGCGATGAGGCCGCCCAGTTCGACCCGTCCGCCGATGCGCAGGCCGACGGACATCGGCGTCATGTAGAAACCGCGCTCGGGCAGACATACGGGTCGGTTGAGGGTGACACCCGCCGCCGGCAGGGTGACGTTGTAGCCGCGTTCGCTTTCCAGTGGCACCGGCAGGCCCAGGGGCCGTGTCAGCGCATCCGAGCGCGCGCCGCAGGCAATCACCGCGCGGTCGAAGGCCCGGGTGCCCGCGCCGGGGAAATGCAGGCAAACCCCCGTTTCCGTGGAGGAAATTGCCGAAACCTCGGCCTGGCGAAACTCGCACCCGCGGGCACGGGCGTGGGCGGCCAGCCGTTCCGTCAGCCCCAGGGGATCCAGCGCATGAGAGAGGTCGGGCATCAGCACCCCGGCCTGGAAATCCCGCGACAGGGCGGGCTCCAGATCGCGCAGCGCCTGGCCCATCACCGGCTCGAATCGAACCCCGTGGGCGCCCATCACCTGCCAGTCCGGCAGGGCGTCATGCATGGCCCGGGGGCTGCGGTAGACATGCAGCGTGCCCCGGCTGACGCGCAGATCCTCGCACCCCGCCTCGCGCAGCACGCGGTCCCAGTCGGGGCGCACCCACTTCATCAGCGCCGACAGCGCGGTGGTGCTGCGCTCGACCCGGTCGGGCTGACCTTCGCGAATGAAGTCCCTGAGCCAGGGCAGAAGCTTGGGCAGATGGCGCAGGCGGATCGACAGCGGGCCGTTGCGGTCCAGCAGCATCCGGGGCACCTCGCGGCGCAGCCCCGGCCGGGCCTCGGGCAGCACGGCGTAGTCGGCGAAGATCCCGGCATTGCCGCGCGACGCGCCCGCTGCCACGCCCTCGCGGTCGTAGAGCGTCACCTCGGCGCCCTGGACCCGCAGCGCAAGCGCGGCGTTCACGCCGATGATCCCCGCCCCGATGATCGCGATCCGCATGATCCAAAAGCCCCTGACATGGTCAGCAGGCAAAAGAGAGCAAATCGCGGCAAGATGGAAGAGCCGAGGGGCGGGCTGCGGCAAATACAGCACAACCAGAGGCACGAGTCCGGCGGATCCATGCCTCTGGGGGAAGATTGCTCAGGGATGCGGAGGGGGCGGCGGCGGGCGCCGTGCGGCGGCGCGGGCCGCCATGCCGGCAGTGACCCCCTGCATCAGGGCCACGACCAACTCGGCGGCCATGCCTCCGGGCGCCACCGGCGGCGGCACCGCAGCAGGACGCGGCGGCACCGGGATCCGCGGGCGGCGGCGGGCCATGGCCAGGCAGATCAGCCCCAGACCGAAGTAGAGCGCCCCGATGATACTGGCGGCGAAGAGCGCGTCGCGGAGTTCGCTCAGCAGCATCCATAGGGCGGCGGTGAGGAAGGCTAGCCCCGGCAGGATCAGGAGGATCCCGGCCAGGGACCAGCCTGTCCTGTGCAGGGCGGCACGCGCGCGGTAGCCGAAGGTCGTGATCATGCCCGCCTCAGCGGCGCGACAGGAAGAGACCGGCGAGGAAACCCACGCCACCAGCCACGGCCAGGGCAGTGCCGGGGTTCTCGCGCACGGCGCTTTCGGTCTGCGCATAAGCATGACGGGCGCGGGCCTCGGCCTCGGCCAGACCGGCCTCGGCATCGCCGCGCAGTTTCTCGGCGCGGGCGCGGGCCGCCTCGGTCATGCCATCTTTTTGCGCCTGTCCATAGGCGGCCAGGGCACGGGTCAACTCGGCGACATCAGCGCGCACGGCGTCAAGTTGCACCTGGATCGCGGCGGCCTCACCCTCCGGCGCCTTGGTGGAATTACGAGTAGTTTCAGCGGCTTTCGCGGTTGCCATCGAAGGATCTCCTGCGGAAATTGCATGTGTCATTCGCACAATCAACGCGCGAAACCGGCTTGGGTTCCCTGGCGTCCTTCCCGCCAAATCGCCCAATTCCAGCCCCAATTCAGAGATATTTGTCAGCTATTAGTGCAGCAACCCTACCTGTTGCGCGTGACACCTATGTTCTACAGACCTTTCTTCCAGCAGCCCTTTGCAGCGGTCCCGCGGTCCCTTCTGCGCCTTGCCCTCGTGGCGGCGGCGCTGTCGGTGACCCTGGCGGATCCTGCCGTGGCGCAACGCTGGGGCTGGGGCGGCGGCAACGGGAACGGTGGTGGCCACGGCGGCGGGCAGGAGGAAGAGGAGCCTCCCGTGGAAGAGACGGGCATCACTCATATCATCTACTTCATCGGCTTTGCCTTTTTCCCCAACCAGGTCCATGTGCAGAAGGGGGACACGCTGATGTTCACCAATCTGACCAACCAGAACCAGATGGTCGAGGCGGATGACGGCAGCTGGGCCTCGGGCTGGCTGGGATACAGGGGCACCTACCCGATCATGCTGGACCGCGACACGGACCTCGATTTCACCGGCAAGACCTACTACCAGTCCGGCTGGTACAACTATAGCTACGAGTTCTCTGGAGAGGCCGTGGAAACCGAGCTGGAGACCGAGGCCAACCCGCGCTCCTTCCCCTATCTCTCGACCTCGCTGGCCGAGACCTTCAACGTCACCGAGGCTGTGCGCCGGATCGAGGTCACGCGGCAGCATGTCTGGACGACGGACGAATACGGCAACACGGTCACCCCTCCCCCCTCCAACTGACCTCACAAGGTCGTTGGAACGGAGGACCTGAGGACGGGGCTGCGGGGGCGGCTCATTCGTCCCAGGGTTCGATCAGTTCGGGGCCCTCGGCGCGGTTGGAATTGACCCGGGGCGACACAGGCCAGGCCTGTAGCCGGTCCTCGGCGGCGGGCTGCATCAGCCTGGCGGCACCATGCCCGGCCTCGCCCAGCCAGAGCGGCCAGTCCGCCTCTTCGACAACAACCGGCATCCGGTGGTGGATCGGCGTCATCAGCGCATTGGCCGCCGTGGTCAGCAGGGCCAGGGTGGGCCGATGCGCCGGCCCCCAGGGCTGCCAGATCCCGGCCATGACCAGCGGTGCCTCGTCGGCGCGACTGAAGTACCAGGGGCGCTTCCGCTCCCCCGCCCGGTGCCATTCATAGAACCCCGAGACCGCGACCAGACAGCGCCTGTGCCGACAGGCCTCCCGAAAGGCGGGCTTTTCCGCCACCGTCTCGGCACGGGCATTGATCAGCAAGGGGCCGGCGGCAGGGCTGTCGTACCACTGCGGCAGGAAACCCCATCGCATCGCCAGCTGCCGCCGCCCGTCCGCCTCCGAGAGTATCACCGGCAGGTCCTGGGTGGGGCAGATGTTGAAGTCAGGCACCTCGGGCAGGTCGTTCGCGGGCCGGGCCCGGAACAGCCGGGCCATGGCGTCATGGGGCAACGTGTTGGCGATACGGCCGCACATCCCTTGCCTCAGCGCAGATGGGCCTGGCGCGCAAGGTCGATGCGGGCATCCATCGTCGAGATCTCCCTGAGCAGCTGCTGACGCCGGTCCCGGTCCGAGGTCTCGCGCAGTTCTTCGCGCAGAGCGGCCAGCCTGCGCGTCAGGGTGACGAACTCGGGCACCGCCCCGGCCTCCTGCGCCAGACGATCCAGCAGCGCAGCCTCGGGGTCATCGAGACGCGGCAGGGGCTTCCCGGCCCCGGGCAGATCATCGAATTCGCCTCGGGCCTCGGCCTCGGCGATCCTGGCGTGAATGAGGTCGATCAGGGGGTGGTCCATGGCACGAGGATAACAGACCCCCGGGCGGGGGTTAAGCGGGAGTTGCGGGCGCGCGCAAGGATACCGGGGGTCCTCTGCGCGCAGGAGCCGCCCGGGGCCGGGAGACAACCGATCCGAAAGAGAAGGCCCGTGTCGGTATCCGGTCGGTATCGCGTCGCGGCATTTGCGCTGCGGACAGAGGGGGGATGAACGGCGCGGGGCCCGCCCCCCGGGTATCGGGGATGCAGGCCGCCCTTGCGACCGGTCGTCCCTGTCGTGTTGGTGATCCCGGCGGAACCTGCACAGCGGCGGGCCGCCGACCTCCCCCCGCCGTGCAAAGGTCTTTCCGGCCCTCGGACGGCCATCTGGGTCAGGGCGCGCTTTCGCCGCGCAATCCCGAAAGACTGCGCCGGACGGACATGCTATGAAACAGGCCGGAACAGGCCGGCTTCGCTGTCCATCCCTGTCACCCCCTGCCGTAAACTGGAAATTGCCTCAGATGTCTGGCCCCTCGTCTCACCGCGCTGTCCTGCTTCCGCCCTGCCTGGAGGGCGTGGAGACGGTCTGTCTTGCCTCCTCACGCACCTTTCCGCGCCATTCCCACGACCAGTTCGGCCTGGGCGTGGTGCGTGCCGGCGGACATGCCTCGTGGTCCGGCTGCGGGCCGGTCGAGGCGGGCCCGGGCGATCTGATCGCCGTCAGCCCGGACGAGATGCACGACGGCGCACCGGTTGGCGCGGCCCGCGCCTGGGAGATCGTCTATATCGATCCCGGCACGGTCGCCCAGCTTGTCGGCACGGAAGCCGCGCGCCGCGAGATCGGTTTCGGTGCCTGCCACGACCCGCACCTCGCCCTGCGCACGAATGCCGCGCTGCGGGCACTGGCGGCCGGCGAGGCGCATGAGGCAGAGGAGACGCTGACCGACCTGCTGTCGACCATACTTGCACCCGTCGCGGCGCAGGGTGCGACCGCCCGGCTCGACGGGCCCTCTCCTGCCACCCGGCGCGTCAAGGAGCGCATCGCCGACCAGCCCGATGCACCCCCCACCCTCGACGAGGTGGCGAGGCTGATGGAGATGGGGCGAACGGGGGCATTGCGGCGCTTCCGACGAGAGACAGGTGCCACGCCCCACGCCTATGCGATGCAATTGCGTCTGCGGATGGCGCGACAGTCCCTCGCAGCGGGGCAGAGCGCGGCGGATGTCGCGGCGGCCTTCGGCTTCGCGGACCAGGCTCATCTGACCCGCGCCTTCGCGCGACAGTTCGGCCTGCCGCCGGGGCGCTGGCGGGCGGCCTCGATCTCCACCAAGGCCAAGATCGTTCAAGACGGAGGCGCGGCGACCGGTCCATGATCGGGCGATGACACTCTTCGCCTATCATGCCCAGATCGCCCTCACCTATCCGCGCCTCGTGACCGCGCTCATGGTGATCGAAGACCTGCAGGACCTGCAGGACTACGAGGCCGCCGTCGTCGGACTGGAAGACCAGGCCCGCCACTTGCTCGATGACCGGACCGAAGCGGAGTTGCCCGCGATCCGGGCATGGCGGTCGGCGTTCGCGGCGATGGGAGTGAGACCGACGCAATACCGCTGCGCCGCCGAGGCCCTGCTGCGACGTCTCCGCAAGGATGGCGCACTGCCGCGCATGACCCCGCTGGTGGATCTCTGCAATGCCCTCTCCGCCGCTCATGCCGTGCCGGTGGCGGCCTTCGACCTCGACCGGATCATGGGCGATCTCACGGTGGGACCTGCCGCCGGCTCCGAGACCTACCTGTCCTTTGGCGGACAGACCGAACAGCCGGCAGCGGGCGAAATCGTCTTCGTGGACGCCGCCGGCACCGTCCATGCCCGGCGCTGGACCCATCGGCAGAGCGCGACCTCGGCCGTTTCGCCCGCCACGCGGCGCGCGCTGATCGTCATCGAGGGGCTGCACGAGACGGCCGAGACCGACGTGGCAGCCGCCCTGGACGCGCTTGCCCGGATCATGTCGCACCATGGGACGTCAGTTCGCAGACGCCTGCTGCGCGGGGGCGCGGGCGCCTTCGACATGGGGGCCGCAGCATGACGTGGTCCTTCCTTGTCACCGCTTTGATCGTCGTGCTGATGCCCGGCACCGGAGTCATCTACACCCTGGCCATCTCTCTCGGACAGGGGCTGCGCGCGGGCCTCGTCGCCGCGGCGGGCTGCACGCTGGGGATCGTGCCGCACATGGCGGCCTCTATCCTGGGCCTTGCCGCGCTGCTCCAGGCAAGCGCCATCGCGTTTCAGATCCTCAAGCTTGCCGGGGTGGCATTCCTTCTCTGGATGGCATGGCAGACCTGGCGGGAGTCCGGCGCTCTTTCCGTCGATCGGCAAGCCCCCCACCGTCATGCGTCGCGCCTGATCCGCGACGGCGTGGCGTTGAACTTCCTGAATCCGAAACTGTCGGTCTTCTTCCTGGCGTTCCTGCCCCAATTCGTGCCGGCGGACGCGCCGGAGGCTGCTTGGCGCATGACCGGGCTGGCACTGGTCTTCATGGCGCTGACTTTCGCTGCCTTCACCCTTTACGCTGTCTTCGCGGCCTTCCTGCGCGACAGGGTGCTGTCGCGGCCCGGCGCCCTGGCGTGGCTGCGCGGGGCTTTCGCCGTTTCATTCGCCGCGCTCGGGCTGCGGCTTGCCTTGTTGGAGTGATGAGAATGCACCGTTCCCCCCTTGCCTGCGAGACCATGGCCGAACTGCGCCTGGAAATAGACTCCATAGATGACGCGCTGATCGCGCTCCTTGTTCGACGCGCCGGCTATGTCGACCGCGCTGCGACGCTGAAGCATCGCGAAGGCTTGCCGCCGCGGACCTCCGCGCGCGTCGAGGAGGTGATCGCCCATGTGCGAAGTCGCGCGGCTGCGCAGGGGCTTGATCCGGATCTGACCGAAACGCTCTGGACGGCGCTGATCGACTGGGGCATCGCCCGCGAAGCGCGCTCGATGGGGGTGGCGGAGGACGCCACGCCGCGTGAGCCGTAAGGGTGCCGGCCTGTCCTGGCTGCCCGCCTGTTCTGCCCTGTCCTGCCCGCCAATGCCGGACGACCGGACGCGGGAGCGTTTCGACCGTTTCCCGACCGACAGAGGGGCCAGCAACGTCGTCGGGCAGACCTGCCTTCCCGGCCAGGATCCTCCCCCCGCCAAATCAAAAGGGCCCCGCCATTGGCCCAGCCCTTTGCAGTAAATGATGCAGCCGCCGATCATTCGGCGGCTGCTCAC
>JAAFAB010000055.1 GCA_018222585.1 Paracoccaceae bacterium
GCCCAAGGACGAAGCCGCTCGCGCGGCAATGGCGCCCGTGGCTGGCGTTCGAGACTGATTGCCACCCTGTGCATTTGGGAATGCGGGCACCTGCCTGACGATTGAGGCCTCTCAATCGACAGACAGGAGGTTCCCATGACCGAGGAGCGATTTCGCCGCTGCGGGCGCGGATGATCGAAGACATGCGCATCCGGGGGATGGGCGAGAAGGCGCAGAGGTCCCACATCAGGGCAATCAAGGATTTCGCCCAGTTCCTTGGGCATTCGCCGGACACCGCCACGCCGGAGGAGTTGCGCGCCTACCAGCTGCACATGACCGACACCGTGGTTACGGCCAGCAAGTTCAACGTGAGGATCGTGGCGCTGCGGTTCTTCTTCGGCATGACTTGCGGGCGCGAGGACATGAAGCGCTACATGCAGTTTCGCACCCAGCCGCGGAAGCTGCCCGTGGTGTTCAGCGTCGAGGAGGTGTCGGACATCCTGATGGCGGCGCCGGGGCCCGGCCTGAAGTATCGGGCCGCGCTCAGCATCTCATACGGGGCGGGTTTGCGCGCCGCCGAGGTCTGCGATCTCAAGATCGGGGATATCGACAGCGACCGCATGCTGATCCATGTCGAGCAGGGCAAGGGGCGGAAGGACCGCAAGGTGATGCTGTCCCCCGGCCTGCTGAACCTGCTTCGTGAATGGTGGCGCGAGGCTCGGCCCGAGGGCTGGCTGTTCCCGGGCAAGCCGAAGATCAATCCGATCTCGCCCCGGCAGCTGAACCGGGCCTTCACCTCGGCCAAGCACATGGCCGGGATCAGCAAGCCGGCGACACTGCACACGCTCAGGCACAGCTTCGCCACGCACCTGCTCGAGGCCAATACGGATGTGCGGGTGATCCAGGTCCTGCTCGGCCATGCCAAGCTCACGACGACGGCGCAATACACGCATGTCGCCACCAAAACGATCCGTGACACCGTCAGCCCCTACGAGATGCTGGCCAAGCTGCAGGATCAGACGGTTAAGCGAAGTCTGGAGTGACCGGACGCCGGGGTGCCCCGGCCAAAGCTGGAGATCGCTGACATCTTTCGCGCCTATGGTCCTGCGTGGCGGCAGGCCAATGCCGGGCACGTCAGCCTGACCCAGCTCAAGGTGATGTCCACTGCCCGGCAGTGCATTGCGCAGCAATGTCACGAGAGGGGGCGATAGAAGCCTGCCGGACCGAGGCGCTCGGCGGGCACGTGGCGGGCTGCGCCAGGTGCGGCCACCACCATGTCGCCTACAATTCCTGCAAAAACCGGCACTGTCCGAAGTACCAGGGGCCGGCGGCGCGCGACTGGATGGCGGCGCGCGCCGAGGACCTTCTGCCCGTGGAGTATTTCCACGTCGTCTTCACCCTGCCAGCCGAGATCGCGCAGATCGCCTTGTGGAACAAGAAGGTCATTTATGGCCTGCTATTCCGGGCGTCCGCCGAGACGGTCACGACCATCGCAGCCGACCCCAAGCGGCTCGGCGCCCGGATCGGCATGACCAGCGTGCTGCACACCTGGGGATCGGCGCTGACCCACCATCCCCACATCCACATGATCGTGCCGGGCGGAGGCCTGTCGCCGGACGGCACCCGGTGGGTCGCCTGCAAGCCCGGGTTCTTCCTGCATGTCCGCGTGCTGTCGCGCCTGTTTCGACGCTTGTTCTTCGAGGGACTGCGGGCCCTGCATCATGCCGGGGAACTGGCCTTCTACGGCGACCTCGAACGGCTGGCTCAGGCGAATGCCTTTGCCGCCTGGCTCAAGCCATTCCGCAAGGCCGGATGGGTGGTTTTTGCCAAGCCGCCTTTCGGTGGCCCCGAGGCGGTGCTCGCCTACCTCAGCCGATACACACATCGCGTCGCAATCTCGAACCATCGCCTGATTAGCGCCGACGCCGAGACTGTCGCGTTTCGATGGAAGGACTACCGCATCAAGTCCGGCGACCGCGCGAGGGTCATGCGCCTCGCTACATCCGAGTTCATCCGCCGGTTCCTGATGCACGTCCTGCCCGACGGGTTCCACCGGATCCGGCACTACGGCCTTCTGGCCGGTGCAACCCGCAAGGCCACCATCGTCCGCATCCGTGGCCTGCTCGGGCAGCGGGCGCCCGAGCGGGAAGCGCAAGACCCGAGCGAGCCCGCACCTCTCACCCTGCGCGAGCCGTGCCCCTGCTGCGGCGGCCCGATGCGCATCATCGAAATCTTCCGCCGCGGCCAGAAACCGACGTCGCGCGCCCCGCCTCGGGAGCAGGCCGCATGACGAAACGCCCGTCACTGTCACGAACACCACTCCGGTTTCTGCAATCGTCCCGGACCGGCTCAGCTTTGCCCTACGCGGCGCCGCGCCCACGAACCGCCGACGGAATGCGCCATCCGAGACCGAACATCATCACCTGGGCGGATCAGGGCGCCATTGGGGACGGTCGACAGCCTCCGAACCGCCCACCAGGCTACGCCGTCGATGGATACCTCAGCCCACTTTCCCCATAGACAGCGCCCGGCCACCGCCGCTTCCACCTTGGGAGGATTTCCAACGCGGGCCGACGAAGCACCGCCAGCAAACGTTGCACCACGGCCC
>JAAFAB010000020.1 GCA_018222585.1 Paracoccaceae bacterium
ATGATGCTCCATCCTACTCAGGAGTTGGAACCTCCGGCAAACCCGGGGCGGTTCAAGCGTGCTTTCGATGCCCTTTGCGGATGGAATGCTGGACATCGATTATTTCCCCGTAACGTTTTCTTCTCGGTGGTTACGTTCGGGCTTGTTCTGCGCCGAGCGGAAGCTGTCCCAGAACAGCAGGGCCGCACCGCAGAAAATCGCCACATCCGCAAGATTGAAGGACGGCCAGTGGTATGTTCCGTAATGGAAATCCAGAAAATCCGGGACGGCCTGATAACGCAGCCGGTCGAGGACATTGCCGAGCGCGCCGCCGATGATCAGACCGAGAGCGGCAGCCGTCAGCCTGTCCGGCGCGCGCCACAACCAGATCAGCAGCCATGCCACGATCACGCCAGCAAGCGCGATGAGACCCCACCAAGGCACGATCCCGCCCAGCATACCGAAGCTGACTCCATCGTTCAGAACCCGCACGAGATTGAGAAAGGGTAGAACCTCGACGCCGCGCTCAAGCGCCGGTGTGTTCAGCGCAAGCGCCTTGGTACCCTGATCGAGGCCGAACGCCGCGATCGCGCAGAGCCCGCCCAGAACGCGGCTGTTCATGCCGCTGCCTTCAGATCGGCCCGCGCGTCGCGGATGATCGCCCATGACGAGTGCAGGAACAGCCCGGCGATACCGAAAGCGACGATGAGGTCTGGCCATGCGCTGCCCAGCCACGCCACAAGACCGGCGGCAACGACGACCGCCGCATTACCGATGGCGTCGTTGCGCGAGAAGAGCCAGACGGCCCGCATGTTCGCGTCGCCCTTGCGGAACCGCAGCAGTGGCAGAACGGAGATGGCGTTGACGACAAGGGCGATCATGCCAAGCAGGCCCATGAGACCTGCATCCGGCGTCGTCTGTTCGAAGACCCGGACGATGGTCGTGCCGAGGACGCCAAGACCGAGGAGCCCGAGGAAGATGCCTTGGATCAGAGCCGACCGTGCCCGCCAAGCGAGGCTCCAGCCGATGGCCAGCAGGCCGAGGAAGGTGATCGCGCCATCGCCGATGAAATCGAGCGCATCGGCCTTCACGGCCTGCGATCCGGAAATGAAACCGCCGATCATTTCGAGGACCCCGTATCCCACGTTCAGGATCACGACGATCCAGAGGGCGCGGCGGTAGGCCGGGTCCTGATGGGCAGGATTCGGCGGAATGTCTTCATCGCCATCGATCCGGTCGAAGCCATAGCCTGTCACCGCGACTGCCTTTTCGATGTCCGGCAGGCGCGCTTCGGGGGCATTCAGTGTCATGATGTGAGTTGCGGCCGACACCTTCACATCGCCGGGCGCGACTCCGGCCGACTGTGCCGCCCGCTCGATCTGTGCGGCATCCTTGGCGCAGTCCATACCGGAAACCCGGTAACGGACGGGCGGGGCATCTGCCGTCAATCCGGCACTTTCGGTGTTGGCCATGGTCGCGCTATTCCTGCTAGGATGAATCAAAGAACAACATATCAGCAAGGAGTGATATGGCGCAATTCGTCGATGACCGCAAGAGCGCAACCATCGAGCGACGGGCGAAGCTGTTTCGCGGCTTCGCGGACCCGAGCCGCCTGGCCATCCTCGGTGCACTTTGTAACGAGCCATTGGCCGTTCACGAGCTCGTCGAGCGGACGAAACTATCGCAACCCAACGTCTCCAACCATCTGAGGTGCCTGCTGGAGTGCGGGCTTGTCGCCAGCGATCGCCATGGGCGTTTCATCCGCTACCGTATCAGCAGCCCGCGCATCACGGTTCTTCTGAGCGATGTGGACGCACTTCTCGACGTGGTCGCAGAGGGCGTTGAGGCGTGTGACAATTATCGTGAGGCGTGAGTCAGAACGGACGGCCGGTCGACTCGGCGCAGATCGGTTGGAAAGATGTTGTCCGTGTGCAGGGTCCGACCGGAATCCTGCTGAGGTTCGACAAGCTGGCTTCGGAAGAGACACCATTCATGTATCACTGCCACATCCTCGAACACGAGGATGCGGGCATGATGGGGCAGTTTACGGTCACATAACAGGACCCCACCCGCTCGACACCGGGCGTCGTCAAGAGCTTACGTCTTCTTGCGGCGTTCTATCAGGTGCCGGTGTCGCCTTGTTGAAACGCATTACGGAGTATGTCTAGACCCGAACGGAGAACACCTCGCTAAGCTGCGGGTCCGCCGAAGCGGCCGTCCAGTCGCTCGGCAGCATTCGTCAAAAAGGGCTCCCTCAAGCCGTTCGCTGCGATCTGCGCGAACGGCTGCTTCGACGCTGCGGCCGTTCACTGAACCGTCTGTGACAGGCTGCTGAACTTATTTGTGAAAAACGACATGAGGGAAGAACTCGTGAGCCTATACCCTGTCCGAAAGAGGAGCGCCCTGCGGACAAATTTGGGTAGTCACGCAAAGCGCATGAAACCACCGCTTTGAGCGTCTCATATACATGGTATGATTTAATTTGCGAATGCGGCCCCTTATTCGTACACTTGGGCCCATGACCGCGACAAAAATCGGATACGCCCGCTGCTCCACCGACGGCCAGGACCTGACGGCCCAGAAACAGGCGCTCGAAACCTTGGGCGTTGCGCCGGATCGCATCTACACTGACCACGGGCTGACAGGCACAAACCGGGCCCGACCCGGTCTGGATCAGGCGATTGCTGCCGTGCGCGAGGGTGACACGCTCGTTGTTCCAAAGCTCGACCGGCTGGCCCGTTCCGTTCCAGACGCCCGTGCCATCGCAGATCAACTCGAAGCCAAGGGCGTCAAACTCGCTCTCGGCGCGTCGGTCTACGATCCCACCGATCCCATGGGAAAGATGTTTTTCAACATCCTCGCCACCTTCGCCGAGTTCGAGGCTGACCTGATCCGTATGCGTACCCGCGAAGGTATGGCCATAGCTCGAGCGAAGGGCAAACTGCGCGGCAAACAACCCAAACTCTCTGAAAAACAACAAAAAGAGCTGTCTAGAATGCACGCCACTGGAGACTATTCCATCAGCGACCTGGCCGAAGTGTTCTCAGTCTCACGCCCCACGATTTACCGAACGCTTGCGCGAAATCGATGAATTCCCGCCGATCAAGGCCTTAAAGGGGGATTTCGCACTCAGCCGCACTCGACCCCGGTAGGCTGATGCCACGTCGGGAGGAACCAGACCCGAAGGCAGGTCCCGAATAGGAGCGAACTGGTGGCGTACCGTGACCAGCCGGTCGGCCAGGGCCTCGATCTCGACCGCGGGAAAATCGGTCTTCATTCTGCTTTCCTCCTGTTCCATGGTGTCACAGAGGCCCCTGCCCGGCAGTGTCTGGCTTGACGGGTGTTGCGTTCAGCCCAGCATCGCTGCGCCAGGCCACGATCACGGGCGGCAGGGCCAGAACCAGGCCCAGCAGGGTCAATGCAGTGTGACCCAGGCCTAGGATGCCCCCCATAGGTGCCGCGATCAGCAGGCCCGACAGACCAATCAACCCGCGCCAGAACCACCCTGCCGGACCGCGGCCCAGATCGCCTACCAGGCTGATATAGCCTTGCAGCGCAGCCGACAGGAACCAGATGCCGACCAGCGCACAGGCCAGCACGAACAGCACCTCTGCGGTACCCGCCTGTCCGACCAGCGCCGGGTTCAGCACGAAGAAGAAGGGCATGATGTAGATGACACCGCCAAGGCGCATCGCCTCGAAGGCGGTCCGGATCGGATCCGCCCCCGCCATGGAGGCTGCAGCAAAGGCGCCTAGCGCGACAGGCGGCGTGATGTAGCTGACCATGCCCCAGTAGAGGATGAAGAGATGCACCGCGAGCTCGTTCAGTCCGCCCTGCACCAGCGCCGGGGCCAGGATCACCGCAAGGAAGATATAGCAGGCTGTGACCGTCATCCCCATACCGAAGATGAAGGCCGTGATCGCCCCCATGACGAGCAGCATCAGGGTGGAGTTTCCGGCCAGCGCAACCAATTCGCCTGCCAGCGGTCCGGTGAGGCCCGTGGCCTGAAAGGCGCCTACGATCATGCCGATCCCGAGCAGCACCGCGACCAGTTCCGCTAGGGTGCGCCCGACCGAGGCGATCATCTCGATGAACCCGGACAAGGTGAAACGGTCACGCCCGATCAGCTGGTTGATCACCAGCAGCAACGCAATTGCATAGAAGGGCGCCGTGGTTTCCCAGCGATAGGCGACCATCAGCACGATGAGCAGGGCGAAAACGGAGATGTAGAACCAGCCGGTCCTGAGCGTCGCCAGCACCCTGGGCAGCCGCTCGGCCGGGATGCCGCGAAGGCCCTGCCGGGCGGAATAGGCGTCGATCTGCGTGAAGAGGCCGAAATAGTAGAGCAACGAGGGTATCGCCGCCGCCAGCATGATCTCGGTATAGGGCAACCCCAGCCAGGAGGCCATGACGAAGGCCGTGGCCCCCATGATCGGAGGCATAAGCACGCCGCCGGTCGAGGCGCAGGCCTCGGTCGCAGCGGCGTAGCGGGCCGAGAAACCGGACTTGCGCATTGCCGGGATCGACACCGCTCCTGTGGTGAGCACGTTGGAAATGACCGAACCCGACATCGAGCCCATGAAACCGCTGGCAAAGATCGATACCTTGGCCGAGCCGCCTCGGTAACGCCCCACCATGGCAAAGGCCAGGTCGTTGAAGAACCGCCCGCCGCCCGTGTGCTGCAAAACGGCACCAAAAAGGATGAAGCCGATGACCAGCGTGCCGAAGGCCTGCATTGGAATACCGAAACTGCCCTCGGAGGAATAGACGAAGAAGGCGACCACGTCGGTGAAGGGTTGCTGGAAGCCCGACAGCGGGTCGGGCACGTGTCCTGCGAAAGTGGGATAGAGAGAGAAGAGCAGCACGATGACAAACAGCACATTGCCACCTGCCCTACGTGTCGCTTCCAGTGCCAGGAGGTAGAACAGGATTGCGGCCCGCACCCCGTGGACAGGGGCGGCGAATTCCCAGCCGTAGGTGGTGGCCTCGGTGGCATTCGCCGCGATGTATCCCCCGGTCGCCAGGGCGAGCAGGAAAAGCCCCCAGTCGTACAGGGGCACCTGGGCTGAGATACCGCCACGACTGCGGAAGACCAGGAAGCTGAGGCCGAGGAAGATCGCAGCCAAAAGGTTCAAGTACATGCTGTCGAGGATCGGACGGCCGCCGATCTTCAGGTTGAAGAGCTGGTTGATCGTCAGCCCGATCGCCAGCAGTGTCAGCGTGACGATCACCGCCTGCGCCACGCCGGTGAAGCGCGCCTGGTCGCGTTCTTCCTCGGCGGCCAGAGCAGAAGCGCCGCGGTCCTGCGGCTGGGTATGGTTGTCCATCATTCCTCCCCGACCGGCAGAGTTGGGCCGGTCCGCTCGCCCGAGGGCGCGCTCAGATGGGGGCGGCCGCACGCTTGCCTTCCGCCCCCTGTCTCGTCAAAAGATCAGAACGGTGCCGGCAGGCCCTCGGCCTCCAGGGCTTCCCGGCGTGCGCGGGACCAGGCCTCGGCCCAGTCGCCCTCGGGCTCGGCTTCCTTCAGCTCCCGCCACGCAGCCGCGAGTACGTCCTGACGGTGGATCAGCGCGTCGTTGTGGGCCTGGGCTTCTTCGGACCAGTAGCCGGCTTCCTGCAGGAAGCGCACGGAACCTTCGTGGAAAGGAACCACCCAGTCGAAAACCTGGTTGTCCAGCGACCAGCCGATGGCGCCAGGCGCATCATCCTTGTAGTCGTCGTAGAGCTCGGCCATGGCCTTGGTCATGTTGTAGACCAAGTCCCCATCCTGTTCGGCATAGGCCATCAGGATCGGATAGGGGTAGGCCGTCAGCACCTTCGCCTCTCCATTCAGCCCCGCACCCTCGGTCGCCGTCACCGGCACGAAATAGGGAGCCACGGCCTTCAGCCTGTCCAGCGCGGCGGTATCATCGGGGTCGATGGCCGGCCAGAATAGACCATTGGGGCTGGCCTCTGCCTCGAAGGCGTTACCGGCCGAGGTGATCGCGAAGCCGGCATCGACGCTTCCGTCCACCATGCCCTTCCAGGCAGCACCGAAGCCGCCGAACTCGACCACCTCGGTGTCGTCCCAGGTCAGGTCACCATAGGCCAGGAACGCCTCGACGTTCATGTTCATCGAGGGCGAGCCCATGATCTGCGGCACCCGCAGCCCCTTCAGGTCCGCCAGGGTGAAGCCCTCGCATCCCGGTTTGCCAACCTTTTCGCAGGCGGTACGGCTGACACCAAGCGCAAGGCCCGCGCCTGATCCCAGGTTGTTGAGCAGGACGCGCACCTTCTGCGGCCCCCAGTTGGGATCGGTGAACTCAAGGACGCCTTCCTGGGCCAGATAGGTGCCAACGCCATTGGAGGCGAACTGGACCTTGCCCTGGCGCACCGGCTCAAGGCGAGCCAGATCATTGTTGCCGGGCAGCACCCGCAGGTTGATATCCGCGTCCGCCTGTAGCGCAGCGCCGATCGCTACGGCCTGGTTGTAGCCGGATGAACCGGTGGAATAGGCCGTCCAGGTGACGGTCTTCGGCAAGCTGTAATCGCCTGCCACGGCCGAAGTCGACAAAAGGCCAGCGACCAGCGAAACTGTCAAAACACGCAAGGTTTCTCCTCCCTTGATGGCATATCGTCCTGTGCCGGCGAGAAACGAGGCTCTCCTCTTCCGCGCTACCCGTCGGCTGGAGTTCTAGTCTTGTGAGGCCTTCGATCTCAATAACAATACTATTTTTCTATTGACCGATATCCATTTTAATATCAATTATGACCTCATGGCCATCACATTCAGACAGCTCGAATATTTCCTGGCGCTTTCCGAAGAGCTTCACTTCGGCAATGCCGCGCGCAAGCTCAACATCTCTCAACCGCCGCTCAGCGCCAGCCTGCGACAGCTGGAAGAGACGCTGGGATTCGCGCTGATGATCCGCACCAACCGTTCAGTCCGCCTGACCGAAGCGGGCGCGGTCTTCGCGAAGCATGCCGCGCGGCTTCTGCACCAGCTTCATCAGGCCGAGACGCTGGCGGCTCAGACGGCCAAGGGCACTTCCGGACGGCTCAGCGTCGGCTTCGTGCCGTCAATGCTGTTCCGTCGCCTGCCGGAGACCCTCAGCGCCTTCCAGGAGACCTATCCCAAGGTCGAGCTGATCCTGCAGGAGATGAACTCGGCCGGGCAGATCGACCTGATCGCACAGCATGACCTCGACATCGGCTTCATCCACGGCGCGCCTCTGCCTGAAGTGGTGGAAGAGCATCTGCTCGAGACCGAGCGCCTGGTCTGCTGCCTTCCGCGTGGCCACAGGTTGGGTTCGAGAAGCAAGATAACCCCTCAGCAATTGTCAGGTGAGCGGGTCATCGTCTTCGAAAGGGCCTATGCGGAATCGAACTATGATCGCATCGCCGAGGTTCTGGCGGAGGCCGGGATGACTCCCTACGATGGATACAGGCTGCGCAACTGGTTCACCGTCGTAACGTTAGTAAGCCAAGGCATGGGGGTAGCCCTGGTGCCGCAATCGTTGGCCCGCATGGACTATGGCGATGTGGTTTACATAGAGATCGACGGTCGGGCGGCCGAGCACAAGGTCTCGATGATCTGCCACTCCGACAGCGGCAACGAGGTCGTGCGCGAATTCATCCGCTTTGTGCGCGCCTCCGAAATGCGCCCGGGCTGAGGCTCCCAGGCCGCGGTCGGATCCGGGATCGCAAGCCGGCGATCGGTTGCGCAGCGCGTCCCTGTGCCCTGTCCCGCCTTCTCGACCCGGAGCACGTCACGCCCTCGCCGGCACCGCCCGACGGTGCTTGAGGGGGCGGCAATCCACCAAGCCCTCCAACGCCAGACTCTCCGAGAAGCCCTCCGGGAAGATCCTGTGCTTTTGCACCTTCTGGGTTCCGGTGACAGGCAGGCTCTCAAGGTAATAGATCCATCCCGGCAGCTTGAAGCTGGCGAGATGGGCCCGTGCCGCCTCGACGATCTCCGCAGCGGTTCCCGCATCGACCGCACCTGCTTTCGGTACGATACAAGCCATTACCTCCTCGTCGCGCATCCGGTCCGGGACGGCCAGCACCGCCACTTGGGCGACCCTCGGATCGCGCAACAGGGCGCCCTCGACCTCGGCCGAGGCGATGTTCTCTCCGCTGCGGCGAATGATGTTCTTCTTGCGGTCAACGAAGAAGAACATGCCGTCGGGCGCGCGGGTACAAATGTCACCGGTGCGGAACCAGCCCCCTTCCCAAGCCTCCTCCGTTGCCTCTGGATCATGCAGATAGCCAGCAAAGAACCCGTAGCGGGGATCCTCGTGGTCAGCACGCACCACCAGTTCTCCGGCCTCGCCATCCGGCGCCGTACTGCCATCCTCGCGGACAATCCGGGCCAAGATGCCCTGGCGGGGACGCCCGCAGGCGCGACTATCCACGTGACGCGGCTCCTGCGCGGCGAAAAGTCCACGCCCGACCTCGGTCATGCCCCAGACCTCATGGAGCGGTACACCGAAGCGTTCTTCGAAGGCCGCGTGATGCGCAGGGTCGACCCCGGCCCCCAGTCCGCTGTTCAGCCGGTGCTCGCGGTCCTGTGCCGAAGCAGGCCGCGACATCAGCGCCGGGATCATCAGACCCAGGTAGTGGAACCGCGTCGCCCCTGTCTCGCGGATGTCGGACCACCAGTTGCTCAGGCTGAAGCGGCCCGGCAACACAAGACAGGCGCCGCAGTCCACCACGCCGCCGGCCGTCAGCATCAGCGTGTTCATGTGAAAGAGTGGCAATGGGTTCAACACCCGGTCCAGCTCCGCACGCAGGGTCTTTTCGCCCCATGGAGAGCCGTAGGCCTGCCCGGAGGCGAGCGCGTAGCAGTTGGTCAACATGCAGCCCTTTGGTCGCCCCGTGGTCCCTGACGTGTACAGCAGCGCCGCGATCCGCCGGAGCGGATCCACCTGGCAGCCGAAACGCCAGCGATCCGGCATCGCTTCCGGAAGGGCTGAGGGATCGCCGAAAGCCAGGGGGATGGGGTTGGTCGCGACCGCCAGAGCCGAGCGCAGTGGTTCGCCAAGGCTTTCCAGACCGACGATGGCGCAGCAGCGCGAATGGTCCAGGATATAGGCCAGCTCGGGCGCGGCGAGTTCGGTGTTGATCGGCAGGATGCAGGCACCGAGCCGGTTCAGGGCGTAGTAGTGCAGCATCATCGCCGGGCGCTGGTCGAAGGCCAGGCCAATGACGTCTCCCTCTCCGCATCCCCGCGCGGAATAGGCTGCGGCCAGGCGATCCGCCTCCGCCACAACCTGGGAATAGGTCAGTTCCGTCGGCGTGCCCCAGGCCTCGGCCATCCGCAACGGCATGGCAAAAAGTGGGCTGTCGCCATGCCGTGCGGCGGTATCGCAGAGCATCTCGTAGATGCTGGTGAAGCGGACCATTGGGTTTCCGTTCTCTCTTGCGCAACGGCAGACGCCGCGCTGGCAGGGATCAATCGGTGGAGAGGTCGACGGAGCTGCGCTGCACGAAACGCCGCCGCCCCAGCAGGATCGTGACCAGCAGCGCCAGCAAGACCAGACCGGTCAGTTCGATCTCCCTGTGAGGCACGACGATCATCAGGGCCGCTGCCCCCGTGGCCAGGCGCGCGACGACGCCGATGCGGCCGATGCCGTAGAGGTACCCCTCCAACGCGCAGCTGAGCACCGCCAGGCCGACCACCGCTGTGCCGACGGAAAGTACCACCTCGGCCAGAGGGCCGTCGAGGATCAGCGCCGGCTGGTAGACGAAGAGGAAGGGCAGCACGAAAAGCACGACACCCAGGCGCATGGAGGTAAAGCCGGCCTCCATTCCGCGTGCGCCCGAGATCTGCGCCGCCGCGATCGAGGCCAGTGCAACCGGCGGGGTGATGTAGGAGAGCATGCCCCAGTGGAGGACGAAGAGGTGCGATCCGATGGGCGAGAAGCCCAGGTCCACCAGCGCCGGCGCCAGAAGGGTGGCAAGGAAGATGTAGCAGGCGCTGACCGTCATCCCCATGCCGAGGATGAAAGAGGTGACCGCGCCCAGAACCAGCAGCAGGAAGGGGCTGCCGCCGCCGTATTGGATCAGCTCGCGCGAGAAGGCGCCACCGACGCCGGTGATCGACAGCGCACCCACCACCAGTCCGATGCCGCAAAGGGTGCCGATCAGGTAGGCGATGTTGACGGCGATATCCTCCAGCATTCGGCAGGCGCCGGCCACGGTCGGCAGCCTGCGGTGACGCAGCAGCGCCAGCAGCAGGATCAGCGCCGTGGCGTAGTAGGCCGCGCGCCCCGGGCTGACGGTGAAAAGCAGGACCACCAGGGAGATCAGCGCCGTCAGGTGGTGCCAGCCGCCGCGCAAGGCCTGCAGAACGGTCGGTTGGTCCTCGGTGATCGTGGTCTCCAGCCCCTGGCGTGCTGCGAAAAGATCCACCTGAAAGAACAGCGTCAGATAGTAGAGGGCCGACGGCACGATCGCGGCGACCATGATCGTGGTATAGGAGGTGTCGAGAAACGAAGCCATGATGAAGGCCACGGCCCCCATTACGGGCGGCATCAGCGTCCCGCCCGTCGAGGCACAGGCCTCGACCGCAGCCGCATAGCGCGCCGGATAGCCGCTGCGCTGCATGGCCGGAATGGTCAGCCGCCCGGTGGTTAGCACGTTCGAGATGACACTGCCCGACAGGGATCCGAAGAAGCCGCTGGACAGGATGGCAACCTTGGCCGGGCCACCGCGGGTGCGTCCCATCAGGGCATTGGCGAAGTCCATGAAGAACTGCCCGCCCCCCATCATGTTCAGGGCCGACCCGAAGATGATGAAGCCGACCAGGGTGTCGGCCACCACGCGCAGCGGGATGCCGATGACGCCTTCGGCGCCCATGACAAGGGCAGCTGCGGTTTCGGTCGCGGTAAAGGATGGCCCCCAGAGGAAGCCAGGCATGAGGCCGGCGAACAGCGGATAGGCCGCGAAGACGGCGCAGATCACCAGCAGCATGAAACCGCCCACGCGCCGCACCGCCTCCAGCGACAACAGGATCAGCAGGCCCGAGACGGCGGCCGGGACCGGAGGCGGCACGATCTCCCAGCCTGCGGTCAGGATCGTCTCTCCGACCCAGCAGAGATAGCCTCCCGCCCCGAGCGCCAGCAGCGCGGCGGCGAAATCGGGCCAGCGGGCGGGTGTGTCGCGCCCCACAAGCGGGAAGATCAGAAAGCTGACGGCGAGGAACAGTCCGACGACGACGTAGTAGTAGCGGTTTGCCAGGAGCGGAAACAGCCCGCCAACCTGGATGTTGAAAGTCTGCACGACGATCAGGGCGAGCCCGATCGTTCCGATCACTACGACCGACATGCGGCCGGGATCGCGGAAAATGGCAGAGGCCCGCGCCCGAGCCAGGGCATCGGTGTCATCGGTCATGTCGGAACCTCGGAAAGTGATGATGAAGGGCGACCGCCCCGCAGGGCGGCCACCAGATTGATCCCGCGATCAGTTCAGCATTTCTTGCCGGAAGGTTTCCCAGTGCGCCGGCCAGTCCTTGTCAGACAGGCCCTCTTCGGCAGCCGCATCGAAGGCGGCATCCCAGGCTTCCTGAACCTTGTACAGACGTTCCAGGCGGGCGTCGTTCCAGGCATCGGCCTCATCGGTCCAGACGCCGATCTCCTTGAGGTAGCGGATCGCACCGGGGTGGAATGGCGCATCCGCCGGCGGCACACCGGCCCCGGCGATATCCCAGGCGGGCGTGGCGGCGGTGGCCGAGGCGTAGATCGGGTAGGTCTCGTTCAAGGCCTTGATGAAGTTGTAGACCTCGTCTTCGTCTGCTTCGGCATAGACGGTGATCATCGGATAGCGCACCGAAACCATCGGAGACTGAGCCTCTTCGCTCAATCCCGCTCCGGCCCTGGCGCTGGCCTTGCCGAAGAAGCTGGCGACCGAGGTGACTGCCTCCCAGCCCGCGGCATCGTCATGCGGCATCGGCAGCCAGGCAATTCCATGGGAAGAGGATTCCATCTCGTAGAGGGTTGCCGCAGTGGGAGTGGAGCCGACAGTATCCACCACGCCGTCAACCAGTGCGGTCAGCATCGCCCCGTATGAGGGCATTTCCACCACTTCGACGTCATCCCAGGTCAGCCCGCCAAAGGCCAGGATCGCCTGAATCTTGATGTTGATGGACGGGTTGGCCTTGATCTGTGGCACCCGCTTGCCACGCAGGTCGGAAATGGTCTGGATGCCGCTATCACCCGCCACGGCCAGGCCGAAAGTCGAGGGACGCCCGGCGATCACCCGCAGATCCTGAGGGCCCCATTCCTGCGTGGAGAAATCATAGACTGCCTCCGTCGCAAAATAGAGTTCGTTGGCCAGCCAGCCGTACTGCACCCGGCCTGTCTTCATCGGCAGAAGTCGCCCGATCGACGTGCCCGAGGGCATGATGCGCACTCGGGTGCCGTATTCCTTGCCGAAGGCGTCTGCGATGGCGGAGGCCTCCACGTATCCACTGGACCCCACGTCATAGGTCCCCCAAAGCATGGATTGCGGCAGCTCCACCTCGTCGGCCAGAGCAGTCTGGCCCATGACCACAACCCCAAGCACTGCGGCACCCCGCAGGATCAACTCACGGATCATCTTGTCTTCCTCCCTGTTCGGCACCCTCCTCCGAGCGCCTTTTGTGCCGGGCTAGCCCAGCGGTTTGTCCGGCGTCACGCCGGTCTCGCGCAACGACCGGATTTCTTCCTCGTCATAGCCCGCCTCGGCCAGCACCTCCTCGGTATGCTCTCCGAACCGGGGCGGCTTCCGGCGATAGGTCGCGGCGGTGACGCCCAGCTTCGTCGGAGCGCCGAGGCCGAGATAGTCGTCCATTGCAACCCGCATCCCCCGGTGTTCGACATGCGGCTGAGCCAGAGCCTCGGCAACGTTCAGCACCGGACCCGCGGGTACGCCCGCACGGATCAGGCGATCCGCCAGCGAGCCGCCGTCGACCGTTGCCAGAGTTTCTTCCAGTGCCTCGCTCAGGGCTGCCCGATTGTCGACCCGCGCGCCATTGCTGACGAACCGGTCATCCTCAAGCAGATGCCAAGCCCCGATCTCGGTGCAAAGCTTACGGAACTGGCGGTCGTTGCCGATCGCCAGATAGATATCGCGCGTGGCAGTGCGGAAGGTCGAATAAGGCGAGATATTTGGGTGATCGTTGCCAGTCAACCGCGGTAGCCGGCCCGACAGCGCGTGGTTTGCCGCATGGGGATGCAGCAGAGAAATCGCCGCATCGAACAGCGCCGCCTCCACGAACTGCCCCCGGCCACTGGCGGCCCGATGGTGCAGTGCCAAGGTTATCGCCACCACCGCATTCAGCCCGGTCACCATATCGACAACCGGCAACCCGACACGGGTGGGCCCGCTTACCTCAGAGCCGTTGACGCTCATGATACCACCCATGGCCTGCAGGATCGCATCGTATCCCGGCAGCCCTCCCAGCGGACCATCTGCGCCGAACCCGGTCACCCGGCAGTGGATCAGTCGAGGGAACCTCTTCGACAGCTCATCGTATCCCAGACCCCATTTTTCAAGCGTGCCGGTCTTGAAGTTTTCCAGCAGGACGTCGGCATCCCCAAGCAGACGCAGCAAAACCTCGCGGCCCGCCTCCTGCCGCAAGTCCAAGACGATACCTCGCTTGTTTCGGTTCAGCCCAAGAAAATAGGAGGCAGTTTCATCCCGGAACGGCGGCCCCCAAAGGCGGGTCTCGTCGCCTGTCGGAGGCTCCACCTTGATCACCTCGGCGCCGTGATCGCCCAGCATCTGCCCCGCGAAGGGTCCGCCGAGAACACGCGAGAGGTCGATGACCTTAAGTCCCGTCAGCGCCCCGTCGCAACCGGCAGCCGCCTGAACGCCTGAATTCTGCGTCTGGTCTGTCATTCAGCAGCCACCCTTGTGGCCAGGGAACCACGATCGCAGAAGGCCCGGTCCAACAGGTCTCCGACCCCCGGGCATGCGTCGTTGCCGGCCAGCGGATCACGCGCAGTCAGCTTGTGGGCCAACACCATCGCCGCAAGCGCAGCGCGATCGTCCGCGGCATTGTGGCCTTGCAGCTTCATCTGTCCTGCCTCCCAGCACATGATCACGGCGGAAGAGGCGTTGTAGACTGCGGTAACCGCGCGACGCGTCTCATGTTCGCGCCCGGGATCCCGGGCGATGTCGTCGAGCAGCCGGGACGCGCGTGCCAAGACCTCCAGCGCCGGGCGCACCTCGTTGATGCCTTGGCCCAGTGCCTCGGCACCGATTTCTTCAAGATAGCCTTCGAGTGCTTCCAGCGCACCTTCCCTGCGGGTGGCGCGCGCCACGTCGAGCGCGACGATGTTCGAGGTCCCCTCCCAGATCGAGCCGAGGTGGCTGTCGCGCAGCACCCGAGCATCAGACCATTCCTCGATATAGCCACAGCCGCCGCGCACCTCCATTGCGTCGCCGGCCACCTTGCGGGCGTCCCGGCAGGTGCGGAACTTGATCAGCGGGGTCAGGATGCGCAGCACCTTGGCCATGCGGGCGTCACCGGCGTCGGCGGCCTGCAGCACGCGCGAAGCATGGAAGACCATGCTGCGACCTTGTTCCGCGGTCGTCAGCATCTTGGCCAGTTGCACCTGCATCAACGGCAGATCCGCCAGCTTCCGACCAAAGGCGGTGCGGTTGCGGGCAATGAAAATGGCCTCGTTGACCGAGCGCCGCATCAGCCCTGCGCTGCGCACTCCATTGGCCAGGCGCGACATGTTGATCATGTCTGTCATCTGCTTGAAGCCCTGTCCGGCCTCTCCCACCAGGTAGGCGGTCGCGCCCTCCAGGCGGATTTCCCCGCTGGCCATGGATTTAGTGCCCATCTTGTCTTTGAGGCGCAGGATCGAATAGGCGTTCCTGCTGCCGTCGGGGAGGTGGCGCGGCAGCAGGAACAGCGACAGGCCGCGCGTCCCGGCGTCACCGCCTTCGGGACGTGCCAGGACCATCGCAAGGGCAGCGTCGGGGTTGGAGCAGAACCACTTGTCGCCGAACAGCTTCCAGTTGCCATCTTCGAGACGCGCGGTGGTGTCGATCGCGCCCACGTCGGACCCCGCAGCCTGTTCGGTCATGAACATGGCCCCCTGGAACAACTCCCCCATGTCCTGACTGGTCAGCTGGTCGAAGTACCGCGCTACCAGGCCCGGTTCGCCGAATTTCACCAGGGTTCGGGTCAGGCTGTCGGTCATGCTCAACGGACAGCACAGGCCGAACTCGGACTGCACGAAAAGATAGACCAGCGCGTATTTCACGAATGGCGGCAGCTTCTCCGGGGCGCCGAAGACCCCGCCGCGGTGCGACATGGCCGCGAGGCCGAACTCGCTGAAGGCGTAGCGCTCCAACTCGCGGAAATCAGGATGCTTGGTGATGTTTTCAACCGAAGCGCCGTTGCGGGAACGGATCGAAAGGATCGGCGGATTGCGGTCCGCCGAGAGCGCCAACCCCTCCAGTTCGTCACCGACCAGGGCTCCCATCCGATCCAGCTGAGGCTCTGCGAGAGCACGCATCTCAGGCTGTAGATACACCGACAGGAGCGCGGCCATGGCCGGGTCCGCGCCATAGGCGTTCAAGCCCCTGCTGTCAGGAATATTGCAGTGGATGGAGCCAGCCATCGTCAGACCTCCCTTTCAAACGACACCCCAGTCATATGCTGAACATCAATCCACAATAAAATACTAAAATTGTATTGACTGATATGTTTTCGAATATCACTCATTGGGCGCGCCCCGCCTGTTGGGGCCCGGATGAGAGGGCCAAATCTGCTTCATGGCGCCCCCCATCCACCGATCAAATTCAATCGAGGAGGAGCCCCCAAATGACCGAAACTACCAACGAGAACTGGCGCTTTCCTTACGGAAGCAAGGCACGCTTCCACATGCACCATGCTCATCTCTTCTGCTCGGACATCGATGCGACGATCGACTTCTATTGTCGTTGGTTCGACGCGGTGGTCGCCCACGACGGGCCCTATGCCAACTCCCGCAATGTGTTCATGAAGATCGGAATCGGCGCCATCCACCTCTACGACCAGCCACCACGTGACCTTGGCCGGCATGCAGTCCACCACCTGGGCTTCCAAGTGGTCGGAATCGACGATCTCTACGAGCGGATGAAGGCCGCTGGCGTCCACCTGCCTAACCCGATCAAGCGTAACGACGGGTCCGCCTACTTCATGGTGGCGGCACCGGACAATGTCTTGCTGGAGGTGTTCGAGCCTGGCCCTGACCGCCCGAAAGAAGTGAACGACTTCTACGGCTACAACGACTGATTCGCCGCACCGGGCACACGGCCCGTTCCCGGTTGCCCCTGCACGATGCTTCATTCGGGGCGCGACGGCCAGACAGGCCTCGCGTCCCTTTCCATGTCCCGAGTTCACGCTGCGGCGGCGGAAGCGAAACACTCTTCCCAACCTCGCGCAGCTTGGCCTGGAGGCCCTGAGAAACAGCCTTGTATTGAGGCCTGCGACTTGCTAGCGATATTGCAATTAGCGAAACACTGTTTCGCTAAGCAAAATGGGAGGACATCATGAACCACATCAAACGGGCCGCGACGGCCCTATCCTTGCTATGCGCTGCAACTGTCGCACAGGCAGAAACCACTCTGCTCTTCGGCGAGGCCGGCCCTGACCGCGGCCCGCGCCCTGAAGCGATCAAATGGTATGCTGATGAGGTTGCCGCCCGCTCCGATGGCGAGCTGAAAATCGACATCCAATGGGGTGGCGCTCTGTTCAAGTCCTCTGCCGCCATGCAATCCATCGGCAGCGGCGTCGCCGACCTCGGCACGATCATTTCCGTCTACTACCCGCAAGAGATGATCGGCCTTGGCATCGCGGACCTGCCTATCCGCAATGCCGATCTCTGGGTCAGCATGCGTGCCACCGACGAGCTGATGCGCACCAACGAGGCGATCCGCGACGACCTGGCGTCCAAGGACCTTGTCTACCTCGGCGTCTGGACGACCAGCCAGGTGAACATTGCCTGCAAGGGCCGGACCATCCGCTCGATCTCCGACATCGAAGGCGTGAAGGTGCGTGGCGTGGGGGCCTATGGCAAAGTCTTCGGTGATCTCGGCGCGACATCGATCAACATGAACACCTACGAAGCCTACCAGGGGCTCGATACCGGCCTTCTGGACTGCACCCAGGGTTACTCCTACCTGATGGCCTCCCTCAAACTCGAGGAAGTGGTCGACAGCTACACCCTGCTTGACTGGGGGCAGGTCGGCGGCCTGGGCCTGTTCATGAACAAGTTCACTTTCGACAGCCTGTCCGAAGAGGAACAGAAGGTCCTGCTGGAGGCCGGCGAAGAGATGTCCGACGAGTTCGGCGAGATCCTGACCCGCGTCAATGACGAAGCCATCCAGACACTCACCGATGCCGGGGTCGAAATCACCACCCTGCCCGAGGAAGAGCGCGCCGTCCTGATCGAGAATGGCCTGAAGTACATCGACGAGTGGGTCACCACCGCTGATGGCGCCGGCCTCCCGGGCGAGGAGATCCTTCAGGAATACCGGGATCTGATCGCGAAATGGACGACCGTCCGTGACGAGAAGGGCTACCCCTGGGCACCGAAAGAGTGACCCATGCAGACCCGGCTTGATCGCTTTCTCCTCAACCTTGGCGCCGCAGCCGTGTTGCTCCTGGGGACGCTCATCACCGTGAATGTGCTGACCCGCGCGCTGTTCGGGATTTCCATCCCGGACAGCGTCACCATGGTGCGCGAACTGATGGTGGCCGCCATCCTCCTGCCGCTGGCCCAGGCCACGGCCGAACGGGCCCATGTCAGTGTCGAACTGCTGTCCAAGCGTCTGAGCCCGCGCGGGCAATCACTGCTCATCATCCTCGGCTCACTGATCGGGCTCCTGGCCCTGTCGCCACTGCTCTGGGCCGGCTGGAAGGAATTCCACGACACCTGGACCTCCGGAAGCTTCTTCTCGGGCGAGATCCAGATCCCGAAATGGCCTGGGCGCCTGATGTTCGTGCTCGGCGTTGCCACATGTTGGCTACGGCTGGTCTGGCTTGCCTTCGATGACGCCCGCACTGTGCTGCGCGGCGGCACGGTGGACCTGGCGCAAAACACCCACGAGGTCGAATAACAATGGATGCTGCAACCATCGGCTTTATCGCCTTCGGCGCCGGTATCGTGCTGCTCGCGCTGCGGGTGCCGATCGGCTTCGTACTGGCCGGCGTGGCCACCGTCGCCGTCTTCTTCATCTTCGCGACCCGTACCGGCACCTTCATGCCCGAACGCGCCATCCGCGCGACCACATCGATCGTGTTTTCAAACGCCTTCGACCTGATCCACTCCTACGACCTGTCGATGATCCCGCTTTTCGTGGCCCTAGGCCACATCGCCTACAAGGCTGAGATCACGACCAAGATCTACCACGCGGCAAAAGTCTGGCTGTCCTGGCTGCCGGGTGGCGTGGCGATCGCATCGGTCATGGGCTGCGGTGGCTTCTCGGCGATCACCGGCAGCTCGATCGCCTGCGCTTCGACAATGGGGCGGATCTGCACTCCCGAGATGATGCGCATGGGCTACGACAGCCGCCTGGCCACTGCCAGCGTAGCTGCCGGGGGCACGCTTGGCTCGCTGATCCCGCCCTCGGTGCTGTTCATCATCTACGGTATCTTCACCGAGACCTCGATAAGCTCGCTCTTCCTTGCCGGCGTCCTGCCCGGGCTGCTGACCCTCGCGGGCTTCATCCTTGCCATCTCCTTCTGGATCTGGCGCGAGCCCGCTGCCGCCCCGGCTTCCGACATCCGCTACCCCATGGCTGAACGCTGGAAGGCCGCCCTGGCCGCCTGGCCCGCCGTGCTGCTTTTCGTGGTGATCATCGGCGGCATCTACGGCGGCATCTTCACAGCGACCGAAGCGGCAGCCGTCTGCGTCACCGCCACGGTGCTGATCGGTCTGTTCCAGCGCAAGCTCAGCCTGCGCGACATCTGGGACAGCGTGCGCGAGACCTGCGTGCAGACTGCGGCGATCTTCTTCATCGCGGCTACGGCAAAGATCTTCGTCGCAATGGTGGCGCTGACCGGCGTGCCGCCGATCATCGTCAATGCGGTGTCGCAAGCGGACCTGTCGGTGGTCACGCTGCTGATCGTGCTGGCGGTGATCTACCTGCTGCTTGGCATGTTCCTCGATCCCATCGGGATCATGGTTCTGACCCTGCCGCTGGTGATCCCGTTGGTCGAAAGTTACGGTCTGAACCTGATCTGGTTCGGCGTGGTGGTCATCAAGTTGCTGGAGATCGGGCTGATCACGCCCCCAGTCGGGCTGAACGTTTTCGTCATCGCCAACGTGGTGGGGCGCGAGGTGTCGATCGACAGGATATTCTCTGGTGTCACGCGTTTCCTGGCCTTCGACATCGTCGTGCTGATCCTGATCATGTCCTTCCCGGTCATTTCCCTGCTGCTGCCCATGGGAATGAACTGAAGCTCGTGATCGCTGCAAAATCGAAAAGGCCGCCCGGTGTTCCGGGCGGCCTTCTTCGTTTCGCAAAGGGCGGCCCACCCTCCGCAGCTACATCAGCACCAGAAGACTGAGAAGGAAGAGGCCGTAAACCACCAGCATCTCGCGCCAACTCCAACCCAGTCCCAACTTCAGCAAGGGCAGCTTCACCGCATTGGCCAGGATCCGCAGCGTGGTGGATGCCGGGGCAATCGTGATCGCGATGGACCAGCCAAGCGACAGTGCAAAGACGGACAGATGCGGGGAGATTTCCAGCGTATGCAGCTCGGGCAGGATGCGGGCAAAGACCGCGACGGTCGTCACGGGCCCGACACCCAGCATGGCAATCGCCACCACACCGGCGCAGGCTCCGGCCAGAACCGCGAAGGAGGAGATGCCATTATCGCTTAGCCAGGTGCTCAGCGCGGCGGTGTCCAGAAGAGGTGGCAGCAGCACGCCGATCATCCCGGCACAGGCAAAGATGGCCACCTCGCCATGCTGGTTCGCGGCGCGCTGGCGCAAGCCGTCGCGCAGGATGCGTCCCATTGCCGGCAAGCGCGGCGCCGGCCGCGTGGCTCGCAGTTCCAGCCAGAGCCAGCTGAACCCGATGGGCACCATGCCCAGCAGGATCCCGACAAAGAACCGAAGGTCCAGAGCGGTGGAGATCGCCCAGCCCCCGACCGTGATGCAGGCCACTACCGAAAGGATCCTCAACGCGCAGACACCGAGCTCCGCCAGGTCCGCATCAGCCTGCTTGCGCGCCTCTCCGGACGGCAGGGCCGGCCGCTTGTAAGACATGCGGTCGGCCAGCCATCCCACGGCGATGAAGACCACCGCGCCGCCAAGTCCAAGGGGCATGTAGGCGAACCAGCTGACCTCGTGGAAGCTGGTCAGAAGGATTGCGATGGTGACAGAGGTGGGTGACCACATGGGAATGCAGCTGAAGCCGCGCAGGATTGCGGTTGCCATACGGCGGGCACGGATCCCGGCGATGCGCAGGGTTTCGGCATCGCCGTTGTCCGGCGTGGGGCGATAGACCATGGTTCCCAGCAGGCCGACGCTGCCGATGGACAGGAAGAGGCCCATGGCGTGGGCGCCTGCTGTCAGCATCAGGTAGCGCCGCCCCGGGGCCTGCCGGATCAGCAGCTCTCCACAGCGCCGCACCAGCCGCGTCTGCGCCGCGACCAGGTTCAGCAGGCCGACCGCAAGCAGAAAGAAGACGAGGAAGGAAGCGGAATCGATGGCGGCCCAGATCAGTGCCACATCGAGCGCATCGCGCAGGGCAAGTGCCACCAGCAGCCCCGCGATCAGGGCCAGCAGGGACCAGATCAGCGGGCCCAACCTGCGCAGGTGCAGCAACAGGTAAAGCCCGAGGGAGACAATGCCGGCCAGTTCGACCGGGGCACCGCCAAGGCCCAGCTCATGCAGGGCGAAAGCCACGAAGATGATCAGCGTCAGAAGGGACGACGGATCCGGGCGCGCGGCCCCGGGCGATCCCGGGACCGCCCCTTCGGTCACCGCTCCTCCGGTTCGGGCCAGACGGGCTGACGCTTCTCGACGAAGGCGCGCAGCCCTTCCTGGGCATCGGCAGTGACGGCGGTGTTGCAGAAATCCTCTACGGCCACGGCGACACCGCGCCGGTAATCCAGGTCATTGGCCCGGTGGAAGGCCGCACGCGCCTGGCGCATCGAGTTGGGCGCGCGCGAGGCGAAGCCCCCGGCGATCTCGCGGCAACGGTCCCAAAGGGCGTCGGGCGCGGTGACCTCGGCGACCAGTCCGAGGCGACGGGCCTCTTCGGCGCCAAAACTGCGGCCCGAGAACAGCAGCTCGAACGCCCGGTATCGACCGACGATCCGCGGCAGATGGGTGAAGTGGATCGCCGGCAGCAGGCCCGAGTCCAGCTCGGGATACCCGAAGCTGGCCTTTTCCGAAGCCACCAGCATGTCGCAGGAAATGCCCAGCGTCATGCCGCCGCCCCGGGCCGCGCCGTTGACCGCCGCGATGGAAGGCTTGCCTAGGGCATATTGCGCATCCCAGAGCCCGATATAGAGCTTTTCCAGGAACTTGCGGATCTCTCCCATGGGCTGGCCCAGCAGGATGTCCAGATCCAGTCCGGCGCAGAAGATCTTGGGCAGGGCACTGCGCAGGATCACCGCACGGGCGCTGCTGTCATGACGCGCGCGTGCCAGCACATCCAAGATCTCGTCCAGCAACACCAGGCTGAAGGCATTGACCGGCGGCCGGTTCAGGGTGATCTCGGCCACCCGTTCCGACACGTCGTAAGTCAGGAATTCATAGCTGCGGTCCATCCGCGCCTCCTTGTCTTCAAGTCAATTTCGTCGTCGTGTCGCGATCCCGGTCAGCCCCGGCCCGCGTAACGGGCGGCGCGGTCCAGCGCCTCGCGCATCTCGCGTTCCATCTGTGCCACCAGGTCGGCCAGCGGCGCGCGACGGGTCACCGCGCCGAGGCTCTGCCCGGCCGAAAGAACCCCGCGCGAAACGTCGCCGCTTTCATAGGCCGCCTTCGAATGCTGTCCGCTGATCAACGGCATCAGCTCCGCCACGGTCACGTCTGGGCGTGTCGCCTCGATCTCTGCCAGCTCGCGCATCGTATCATTGGCCAGCGCCCGCACGGTGTTGCGGATCGTGCGCATACCCAGGGCGGTATCACCCTCGGCCGCGGCGATCAGCGCCTGCTTGTAGCCCTCATGGGCCCAGATCTCGTCCGCGACGAGGAAGCGGGTGCCGACCACGGCCCCTGCCCCGCCCATGGCCAGAACCGAGGCCACCTGGCCACCCGTGCCGATTCCGCCACCGATGAGCCACGGGATCGACAGGCGCGTCTCGGCCAGGCCCGCGTTGACGAAACTGCCGATCATCTCCAGGCCCGGATGACCACCGCATTCCGCCCCTACGATACTGACCGCATCGACGCCGATCGCCTCGGCCTTCTGCGCATGGCGCAGGCTGGCAGTCTTGTGCAGCACCTTGATTCCGGCAGCGCGTGTGATGTCGAGGAATGCTTCCGGGCTGCGGCCCGAGGTTTCGATGAAGCGCACACCCTCATCGGCCACGATCTCGAAGACGTCGCGGGTGCGGTCCCCCTCGACCAGTTTCGGCAGCATCGAGATGTTGACGCCGAAGGGGCGCGCACCACAGAGGCTGCGGGCGCGGCGGATCTCGGCCCGCAGGGCCTCGGGTTCGCGGAAGCTGGCGGCGGTGATGAAACCGATGATCCCCGCATGCGCTGCGGCGGCGACGTAATCCGCATTGGCCAGCCACATCAGCCCGCCCGCAACGATGGGCAACCGGGTGCCGAAAAGGCGCGTGATCTCGGTCTCGATGCCCGGCGCCTCCTCCTCCGCCGTGCGCGAAGGCGCTGCCGGTACGGGGAAGTCCGGGTGCCGCTTCTCGTGGAAGGCACGGATACCTTCAGCGGCTTCGGGAGCCCCCAGGGCTTGTCCCATGGCGCGGCGTTCGCGGTCCAGATGCGCCTCGAAGGCCTCCCGGGTCGGCGCGTCGATCAACTCCTTGATGACCCCCTGAGCCGTGCGCGCGCCCCGTGCAAGGTCCTCGGCCAGCGCCAGGGCGCCCGCCAGGGCCGCGCCGGGGTGTTCGATGCGATTGATCAGCCCCAGGGCATAAAGCCGCTCCACCGGAATCCGGTCGCCCAGCAGGGCGATCTCCTTGGCCAGTTGCGGCGGCAGCGCCAGGGCAAGGTAGCCGCTGCCGCCGCCGTCCGGCACCAGTCCCGCCCGCACATAGGCCAGCGAGATGAAGCTGCCCTCGGCGGCGACCAGAAGATCGGCGGCAAAGGCCAGAGAGGCGCCGGCCCCGGCCGCCCCACCCTCGATCGCGGCGATGACCGGGGTCTTCAGGCCGCGCAGGGTGCGGATCAGGCCATGAAGCTTCTCGATCGACTCCTCGCGTTCCGCGAGGGTCATCGCGGCACGGGTCTCCAGCGAGGCCAGGTCGCCACCGGAGCTAAAAAAGCCACCGGCGCCGGTCAGCACGATATTGGCGACTGCCGGATCGGCCTCGGCCTCCTGCAGGTGGCGTTTCAGGCCCAGGTACATCTCCGGCACCAGGGTGTTGCGCTTGCCGGGGCGGTTCAGAGTCAGGATCCGGGTCGCACCGCGCGTTTCGACAAGAACGAGTTCAGGTTGGGCTTGCATGGTCATCTCCGGGAAATCCTGAATGTGGCAGAGCCGGTCGCCATCACCTGCCCCTCTTCGTCACGCAGCACGGCCTCGGCGAATTTCAGGCTGCGCCCGCCGCCGGTAATCCGCCCCGTGGCACGGACCGTGCCGCCGGTGGCGCCACACACGAAATTCACGTTCAGCGTCACGGTGACACCCTTGAACGCGTCGTTGGGGAACTGCCGCCGGATCGCCACGCCGCAGGCATTGTCCAGCAGCATGGAGACGACGCCCCCATGCAGCAGACCGTGCATGTTCAGGTGCTGTGGCCCGATCTCGAGCTCGCACACACCTTCCTCCAGCTCGCCCGCGGAAGAGCGATAGCCCATATGGGCCCGGATTCCCGAAGTGTCGGGCGGCAGCGCGCTCATGCCGTTTGGCTTTCGGGCGTGCGGGCCGTGACGGGTCGGCTGACCGCACCCGCGTCAGGCGCGCACATCCGCATCAGGCGCAGGGCGTGATCCCGACGGTCGCCCAGCTGATGATCCAGCAGGACCAGCCGCTTGGCGTAGTGGGAGCCGGGATACTCCCAGGTCATGCCGATCCCGCCGTGCAGCTGGATCGCCTCTTCGGCCACATGGGGCGCAACGCGGCCGAGCAGGTTCTTGGCCATTGCAACATGGCGCGCCTGATCGGGCGTGCCATAGCTGGCCATGGCACGGATCACGATCGAGCGGGCCTGCTCGCCCTCCATCACCATGTCGACGACCCGGTGCTGCAGCGCCTGGAACGAGGCCAACGGACGCCCGAACTGCCGGCGCTGTTTCAGGTAGTCGACCGTCATCGCCGTCAGCATGTCCATTGCGCCAACTGCCTCGGAACACAGCGCGATGCGGCCCAGGTCCAGCGCTGCCTCGACCGGCGGCGCTGCATCCTCTGCAAGGCACTCGGCGGCCAAGTCTTCCATCACCAGCTCGGCGATGCCGCCGCCGTCGACCATGGCGGCCTCGATCAGCGGCGCGTCGCGCAGCAGGAACAGGCCCAGCCCCGCATCGGTCCGCGCGGTGACCAGAAGCACGTCGGCACCGGGGCCACCGTAGATCGCGCTTTTGCGACCGTTCAGCACCCAGCCGTCGCCACGGCGCGCGGCGGTGGCGGCGGTACGGGAGAGGTCGACCGACAGCGCCGGTTCGGCAAAGGCCAGCGCGCCACGGGTAGCGCCCGCCACCATCTCTTCCAGCAGGTCAGCGCGGCCAAGGCCCGCCAGCAGGCGCATTACCAGTAGCTGACCCAGCAGCGGCTCGGCGGAAAGCGCCCGACCCGCCTCTTCGAAGACCACGACAACATCTTCGGCCGTGCCGCCGAAGCCGCCCTCGTCCTCGCTGAGGAAGGCACCGAAGACGCCCAGTTCGGCCAGCTGGGCCCAGACACCCGGTACCTGGTACGGCGCCTCGTAGACGGCGGCATTGCGTGCCTCCAGCATCGGGTCATTGCCCCAGAAACGGCGCAACATATCCGACAGCATCTGGCGTTCTTCTGAAATCCTGAAATCCATCAGCTCACTCCCGGAACAGTTCCTTGGCCACGATATTGCGCTGGATCTCGTTGGATCCGCCGTAGATCGACAGCTTGCGGTGGTTGAAATAGACAGGCGCCGCGCGGGCGGCCTCGACCGGGACGGCCAGCTCGTTCTCGGACAGGTCATCCGCATCCAGCGCCGCAGCCGAGCCCAGGGCCGAACGGTAGAGGTTCTGCAACTCCTGCCGGATCTGCGTGCCCTTGATCTTCAGCAGCGAACTGCGGTGCCCCTCTGCCGCGCCGCTGGAGGCATCGGCCAGAAGGCGCAGGTTGGTCACCCGCATCGCCTCAAGATCAGCCTCCAGCTCTGCCGCACGCATGGCGTAAAGCGGGTTGTCCGCCACCTTCTCGCCGTCGCGCTCGATCTCGGCGGCCAGCTTGCGGAACTTCTCCAGGTCCTTGGTGGAATGGCCGACCCCGGCGATATTGGTGCGTTCGTGGGTCAACAAGTACTTGGCGATGGTCCAGCCCTTGTTCTCCTCGCCCACCAGGTTGGTCACCGGCACCCGCACGTCGGTGAAGAAGACCTCGTTCACCTCCTTGCTGCCGTCGATCAGCTTGATCGGGCGCATCTCGACACCGGGGGAGTTCACGTCGACCAGAACAAAGCTGATGCCGTCCTGCGGCTTGCCCTCGGTGGCGGTGCGCACCAGGCAGAAGATCCAGTTGGCGTGCTGGCCCAGGGTGGTCCAGGTCTTCTGGCCGTTGATCACGTAAGTGTCACCGTCCCGCACCGCGCGGGTCTTCAGGCCGGCAAGGTCCGACCCGGCGCCGGGTTCGGAATAGCCCTGGCACCACCAGTCGCGCCCGTCCAGGATGCGCGGCAGGTAGTGGTCCTGCTGCTCCTTCGTGCCGAACTTGATCAGCACCGGACCCAGCATCACCAGGCCGAAGGTGACGATGCGCGGGGCCGAGGCCAGGGCGCATTCCTCGTTGAAGATGTGGCGCTCCACCACGCTCCAGCCCGGCCCGCCGAATTCCGCGGGCCAGGTGGTGGCCAGCCAGCCGTGGCGATTGAGGATCGCCTGCCAGCATTCGATGTCTTCCTTGGTCAGCCCGCGTCCCTGCAGCACCTTGTCCGAGATCTCTCTCGGCAGTTCGCCACGGATCACCTCCCGGACATGTTTGCGGAACGCCTGTTCCTCGGCTGTGAAATCGAGATCCATGGGGTTACTCTCCGTTCAGGTCGGCGAAGCGGCGGCCCTCGCGGGCCATCTGCCGCATCAGCTCGGGCACCTGCCAGTAATGCGGGTCTTCGTCGGCATAGGCCTCGACGCGCGCGACCAGGTTCGCGATGCCGATGCTGTCGGCGTAGTGCATCGGCCCGCCGAGATGGCGCGGGAAGCCGTAGCCGAAGAGTTCGACCGCATCGATGTCGGCGGGGCGCAGGGCAATGCCCTCTTCCAGCACCCGCACCGCTTCCGAGATCATCGCCGTCATGCAGCGATCCACGATCTCCTGGTCGGTGAAGCTGCGCGGGCTGATCCCCTCGGCGGCGCGTTCCTCAGCGAGGATACGCAGCGCATCGGGGTTCTGCGGGCGGCCTTCGGTGCCGTCATGCAGGTAGAAGCCGCGCCCCGACTTGCGGCCGAACCACTGCTGTTCGCAGATCCGGTCGGCAACGCGGGAATAGCGTTCTTCCGCCGGGCGCGTCGCGGCCTTGCGGCGACGCGTCAGCATCCCGATGTCCAGCCCTGCCAGGTCCGAAACCGCGAAGGGCCCCATGGCAAAGCCGAACTCCTCCAGCGCGCGGTCGACCTGGGCGAAATCGGCCCCGTCCAGCACCACGTATTCGGTGGACTTGCGGTAATGGGCCAGGATGCGGTTGCCGATGAACCCGTCGCAGACGCGCGAGCGCACCGGCACCTTGTTCAGCTGCCGCGCCAGGGCGAAAGCGGTCGAGACCAGGTCCGGCGCCGTGGCATCGGCCACCACCACCTCCAGCAGCCGCATCACATGGGCAGGCGAGAAGAAGTGCAGCCCGATCACCGCCTCGGGGCGCGAGGTCGCGGCGGCGATCTCGTTCACGTCCAGGTAGGAGGTGTTGGTGCCGAGGATGGCACCGGGCTTGCAAATCGCGTCGAGCCTGCGCATCAGCTCGATCTTCACCGACATTTCCTCAAAGACGGCCTCGACCACCAGGTCGACATCGGCCAGGGTGGTCATGTCGCAGCCCGCTCGCAGGGCATCGGCGGCGGCGGCGCGGGCCTCGGCGCTCATCTTGCCGCGTTTCACCGCGCCGTCGAGGTTGCGCCCGATGGCGGCGGCGGCGGCCTCGGCCCGGGCGGCCTCGGTCTCGATCAGGCGCACCGGGTAGCCGGCCAGCAGGAAGGCGGTGGCGATGCCCACGCCCATGGTGCCGCCGCCGATGACACCGACCGAAGCGATCTCGCGCGCGGGCAGATCGGTCTCGGGGATGCGCGCGGTGCCGCGCTCGGCGAAGAAGGCATGAGCCAGGGCCTGGCGTTCGGGGCCCTCGCGCAGCTCTAGGAACAGGCGCCGTTCGAGCGCCAGCCCCTCGGTGATCGGGCCGGTCGCAGCAGCCAGCGCCTGTAGCGCCTTGCACGGTGCGTCAAGCTGCGGGCGGGCAGCGTCAAGACGCGCCTGGGCCGCAGCCATGGCTTCGGCATCGGGGGCCACGGTCAGATCATCGGTCCGGCGGGGGGACAGTTTCCCGGCCAGAACCTCGCGGGCCGCGGCAATACCTGCCTCGCGGGCGGCGCCGCTGCCGATCCGGTCGAGGATGCCCAGCGACAGCGCCTCTTCCGCCGAAACCTCGCGGCCCGACAAGATCATCGCCTGCGCGATGGCAAGGCCTGTCAGTCGCGGCAGACGCTGGGTGCCCCCGGCGCCGGGCAGCAGGCCCAGCTTGACCTCGGGCAGCGCCACGCGCAGCCCCGGCACGCCGACGCGGACATGAGCCGCTAACGCAAGCTCGAGACCCCCGCCCATGGCCACGCCGTGCAGTGCGGCGATCACGGGCTTGGGGCCGTCCAGCATCAGGTTCAGCACATCGGGCAGGGTCGGACCGGAGGGCGGACGCCCGAATTCCCGGATATCGGCCCCGGCTGAAAATGCCCGGCCCTCGCCATGCAGGACGATTGCCTGCACGTCATCGCGCCCGTTCAGGTCCGTCAGTGCGTCGATCAGGCCGCTCCGCAGGGCCTCGCCCAGGGCGTTGACCGGCGGACGGGTCATGGCGATCACGCCGATGCCGTCCACCACGTCGAGCGTCACAACCGTCTCGGCGGAGGTGGTTGCCTGCGCGCTCATGCCTCGACCCTTTCGATCACCAGGGCAATGCCCTGACCCACGCCGATGCACATCGACAGGCAGGCGTAGCGGCCGCCGGTGCGTTCCAGCTGGCGCAGGGCAGTCAGCACGATCCGTGCGCCCGAGGCGCCCAGCGGGTGGCCCACGGTAATGGCGCCGCCATTGGGGTTCAGACGGCTGTCGTCATAGGCCAGGCCCAGCACCTTGCAGCAGGCCAGGACCTGGGTGGCGAAGGCCTCGTTGATCTCGATCACATCCATGTCGGCCAGGGTCAGCCCTGCGCGATCCAGTGCCTTGGGCACGGCATAGGCCGGGCCGATCCCCATGATGCGCGGCGGCACACCGGCCACGGCGCCCGACAGGATCCGCGCCCGCGGACGCGGCCCCAGACCCTTGGCGCCGATCAGCAGCGCCCCGGCCCCATCGTTGACGCCCGAGGCATTGGCCGCCGTCACCACCCCGCCCTCGAAGAGCGGACGCATCCCGGCGATCTTGTCATAGGTCACCTCGGGGCGCGGATGCTCATCCGTGCTGACCTCGGTCACCGCGCCCTTGCGCCCGGGAATGCGGATCGTGGTGATCTCGTCGTCGAAGAACCCCTCGGCCCGTGCGGCTTCGTATTTCTGCTGGCTGCCGATCGCGAAGCGGTCGCTTTCGTCGCGGGCGATCTCGTAGTCGACCGCCAGGTTGTCGGCGGTCTGCGGCATGGAATGGTTGCCGAATTGCTTGGTGAAAGCCGGGTTGGGGAAGCGCGCTCCGATGGTGCTATCGCAGATCTGGGCGTCCCGGCCAAAGGCGCTGCCCGGCTTGCTCATCACGTAGGGAGCGCGGGTCATGCTCTCGACCCCACCGGCGAGGTAGAGGGAACCATCGCCCACGGTGATCGCCCGCGCCACGTCCAGCGCCGCCGACATGCCGGAGCCGCAAAGACGGTTCACCGTCTGCGCCCCGATGCTTTCCGGCAACCCGCCCAGCAGGGCCGAGAAGCGCGCGATGTTGCGGCTGTCCTCGCCGGACTGGCAGACGTTGCCCAAGATGGCCTCCTCGATCTGATCCTTCGGCAGGTCGCTGCGTTCCAGAAGGGCCGCGATGACCTGCCCGGCCAGATCGTCGGGACGAATGGCAGAAAGGCTGCCGGCGTGGCGGGCAAAGGGGCTGCGCAGCCCGTCGTAGATATAAGCGTCAAGCATCGGTTGCTTCTTCCTTCTCGTCGAGGAGCTGCGAGAACTGTCCCAGCAGCCGTGTTTTCAAAATCTTGCCGGTCGGCGCCTGGGGCAGCGCATCGACCACGAGCACCCGGGCGGGCACCTTGTAGGAAACCATCCGGGCGCGGACCCAGTCGCGAAGCTCCTGTTCGCTGACCGGGCCATGGGTGGTGACGAAGGCCAGCACATCCTCGTTGCCGGCGCGGGCGCGTCCGATCACGGCACAGAGGGTCACCGAGGGATGCTCCATCAGCACCGTCTCCACCTCGGGCGGGTAGATGTTGAAGCCGGAGTGGATGATCAGCTCCTTCAGCCGCCCGACGACGAAGAGAGAGCCGTCCGCGTCCAGCACGCCCAGGTCGCCGGTGCGCAGGAAGCCGTCCTCGCGCAGGGTCTGCGCGGTGGCCTCGGGGTTCTGGTAATAGCCCTTCATCACGTTGGGACCGCGCACGAGGATCTCGCCCACGCCCTTCTCGTCGGGGCTGTCGATCACCACCTCGACCCCCTTGATCGCCGGGCCCGTGGCACCGTCGTCACGCGGCGCATCCAGCCGCGTGGAACTGACGGAGGGCGAGGCCTCGGTCAGCCCGTAGCCGATGTGAAGCGGAATGCCGAAGACCGCCTCGACCTTCTTCTTCAGCGACAGGTCGACGGGGGCACCACCCGCATAGATGAAGCGCAGCGAATGGCGCGGCGCCTCGCCGCGTTCCTGCAAGCGCTTCAGCAGCGACGCGAAGATCTGCGGCACGGCGGGCATCACCGTGACACCGGCGGCCAGGTGATCCAGCACCGTATCCGGGTCGAAACGCGGCATCAGCACCAGCCGGCCTCCGCTTTTCAGCGTGGCCAGCATGACCGAGGTCAGCCCGAAGATATGGGTGCCCGGCAACAGGCCCAGCATCACGTCGCTGGGTGAGAGAGAGCGCATCTCGGCCCCGGCGTTGCAGGTGAACAGAAGGTTGCCATGGGTCAGCATGACCCCCTTGGGCTCGCCCACGGTGCCGCTGGTGTACATCAGCACGGCGACCTGGCCTGCGTCAGGCTCGACCGGCTCCGGTTCGGCCTCGAAAATCGGCGAGACGAGGACCTGCCCACAGTCGAGCCGTCCGATCTCGGTGGCCTTCATCCGCGTGGCATGGGCCAGCGATGCGGCAGAGGCCTCGGGTGTGAAGATGACGCAGCGCGCGCCGGACCGTTCCCGGATCCTGTCCACCTCGGCTTCCGTGGCGCGCGCGTTCATCAGCACGATCCAGGCGTCCAGGCGGCTCAGCGCCAGTGCGGCGACCAGGAAGGTGGCGCAGTTCTCGCTCAGCAGGATGACACGGTCGCCCGCCCGGACCCCGTGCGCTGCCAGCAGTCCCGCCATCTCATGCGTCATGCGATCCAGCGCATCATAGCTGATCTCGCGACCGTCATGATCCAGCAAGGCGATCGTCGCCGCCGGCCGACCATCGAGAATCTCGTGAAGTCGTCTCATTCAAAGCTCCCTCTGCACCCGCGCGGTCGCCATGCGGCAGCCGATGCTGCCGGGTCTGGGCGACGGGGGTGTAACTCCTCCTGCAAGCACCACAGTTGTCGCCAAATTGCGAAACTCTGTTTTGCTATGCGAACTCCATCTAGCGTGGGCTCCGGTTTTCTGTCAACACGGGAAGCGGGAGTTCCGGCACCGTTGATGGCCTCACGCCTCTGGCACATCAGGCGTGACAGGTCGGAAATGCTGGATTTACGGAGGTTTGCACGGTAGGTTGCGAAGCCTGAAAGACACTGGGGATACGCCGCATGACCAAGACAGAGCCAGATGAGGGCACGGATCGCCAGTTCGTCACGGCACTTGCCAGGGGTCTCGACATCCTCGGCTGCTTTCGCGCCAACGACCGTTACCTCGCCAACCAGGAGATCGCGACGCGCACCGGGCTGGCAAAGCCCACCGTGTCGCGCCTGACCTATACGCTGACCGAAACCGGGCACCTGCAGAAGGATCCCGACAGCGGCGAATACCGTCTCAGCCCCAAGGTGCTGCAACTGGGGTTCCGCGTGCTCTCGGCCGTCTCCCTGCCCGAACGCTGCCAGTCCGAACTGGATGCCCTGGCCAAGGGGCCAAACCCCTATGTCAGCATCGCTCTGGCGGAACGCAGCGACATCTACGCGATCTACCTGGCCGTCTCGCGCTCGCGGCAGGCGGTTGCGATCACCCTCGGCGTGGGTTCCCGGCTGCCGGTGTTCTACACCGCCATCGGCCGAGCCATCCTGGCCGTTACCGACGAGGAAAGCTGCGAGGCCGCGCTGCGCGAGGGCATCCAGCGCTACCCCGACTTCCGCAAGGAGATGGAACAGAGCATCGTCGAGGCCCGCAAGGACTATGCCAACTACGGCTATTGCACCAGCTTCGGCTCCTGGAAGTCCGAGGTGAACGCCATCGCGACCCCGGTCCGCTCGATCAATGACGATGCGATCTACGGGCTCAACATCGGCGGGCCGTCCTTCCTGATCTCTGCCGACCAGCTGCACCGCGACTATGGCGAGCGCCTGCTGAACGTCGCGGGCCTGCTGACCTCGCAGCCCTGATCCACGGCTGGACGGGCGGCGGTCATGTACAACTTCAAGGCACTGGAATGCTTCCTGGCGGTGGCCGAACTGGGCAGTTTCAAGCTGGCCGCCGGGCGGCTGAACCGCTCGCAATCGGCGGTCAGCGTGCAGATCCGGCAGCTGGAGGAACAGCTGGGCCTTCCGCTTTTTCACCGCACCACGCGCATGGTGCGGCTGACCCGTCAGGGAGAGCAGCTCTTCGACTACGTCCAGCGTGCCCTGCGAGAGATCGACACCGGCCTGAACGAGATCCGCAAGGCCGCCTCCGCCGAGACGGGCGAGCTGGCCATTGCCTCGGTGCCCAGTATCGCCGCCGCCGTGCTGCCGCGTCTGCTGCGTGACTACAAGGCCGAGCATCCGAACATCTCTCTCAGCCTGCGCGAGCTGCATGCCGACGACCTGCTGACCGCGCTGCGCGACCTGGCCGTGGATTTCGCCATCGGCCCGGCCCTGCCCGGCCACCCCGACCTCAATTTCACGCCCCTTGTGACCGAACAGATCGTCGCCGTCAGCGCCTGCGACCTGGGCTTGCCGCCCTCCGAGAGCCTGACCCTGGCCGAGGTGGTGGCCGAACCCTTGATCCTGATCTCCAGCGGGGCCTACCTGCGCCAGTACATCGACGCGGCGCTGGAAGGTCAGAACCTGACCGCCCGGGACAGCTTCGAGGTGACGAACGTGCGCACCATGCTGGACTTTGCCCAGGCCGGGCTGGGCACGGCGCTGATCCCGGCGGCCAGCGTGCCCTCGCCCACGCCCCAGGGGCTTCAGGTCGCGAAGGTGCGCCAGCCGGACCTGCACCGCACGATCTGCCGGATCGAGCTGCGTGGCACGGCCATGACCCCCTTCGCGCAGGAGCTTGCCACCCGGATCACCGAGGTCCTGGGCCGCGACAGCCGGTTCCAGCAGATCCCGGCGGCAGATTGACCTAGCCATGATCCGCGGGCGTGTCGCGCCCTCGCGGGGCCCATTCGAACCCGGGGGCCGAGTTCTGGACCGGCGCCGCATGCCGCAAGCTGGCCGGCGTCCGCTCGAAACGCACCGTGGGGGCAAGGGTGGTGATCGCACCCTCGCTGGGGTGCTCGACCCGGCGGAACAGCCCCGTCGCCTGCAAATGCGGATCGACGAGCAGGTCTTCCAGGGTGGCGACCGGCGAATGCGGGATGTCGGCGCCCTTCAGCGCCTCCAGCCAGGCCGAGGTCGGCCGCGTCGCCACGATCTCGGACAGCTCGGCATAAAGCGCGTCATAGTGCTGCGTCCGGGCGCGTGCGGTGGTGAAGCGGGCGTCCTCCGCCAGATCGGGACGGTCCGCGCAAATGAAGAAGCGTCGCCACTGTGCATCGGTATAGGGCAACATGGCGATGAACCCGTCCGCCGTGCGATAGGGTCTGCGGTCGGGCGCCAGGACGCGCGGATAGCCCATGGGCGCCACCGCCGGGGCGTAGGTTTCGCCAGCCAGATGCTCGATCAGGGCAAAGGCGGCCAGGGTCTCGAACATCGGCACCTCGACCGCCTGGCCCCTGCCCGACCTCTCCCGCTCGTAGAGCGCCATGGGAATGGCATAGGCCAGGGTCAGCCCGGCCACCTTGTCGGCCAGGATCGTGTTCACGTAGCGCGGCGCGTCCTCGCCGTGCCCCTGAAGGGCGGCCAGACCGCTCATCGCCTGGATGATGTCGTCGAAGGCAGGCCGACCGGCATAGGGCCCGTCCTGGCCAAAGCCCACGGCGGCGCAATGGATCAGGCGCGGGTTCCGCGCCATGAGCGAGGCCGCATCCAGCCCCAGCCGCTTCAGCGCCTCCGGCCGGATGTTGGAGACGAAGACATCCGCCCCCTCGATCAGCTCCAGCAACCGGGCGCGGTCGGCGGGCTCCTTGGCATCCAGCGTCAGGCTGACCTTGTTGCGGTTCAGGTTCAGGAACACCGCCGACATGCCGTCATTCCGGGTCGGGGCGGTAAAGCGGAAGATGTCCCCCGCCGGCGGCTCCACCTTCAGGACTTCGGCTCCCATGTCGCCCAGGATCTGCGTGGCAAAGGGCCCCATCCCGACCGAGGTCATGTCGATCACCCGCACGCCGGTCATCGGCCCGTGGCTGCTGACGGGCTCTGTCGTGGCATCTGCGGGGGCCGCTGTGGTCTTCTGGTTCATGTCATTCTCCCTTGCGGGCGGCACGGCGGGCCACGAAGGGCGCCATGTAGCGTTGCGGTTCATCGCTGCGGAAACTGGCGCCGAAGACCTCGACGCTGTTGGCCACGGCCGCCTCCAGCGAGGCACCCTGCCAGTGCCGCAGCAGCGCCTTCTGGGTCCGTACTGCGGCCGGTCCGCTCTCCAGGATGCCGCGCGTGCTGCGCGCGATCAGCGCATCCAGCCCGGCCTGGTCCGCAGAGACGAACTCCACCAGGCCCATGCGGCAGGCCTCCTCTGCGCCCAGCATCTCTCCGGTCAGCAGCAGCCAGTTGGTCGCCCCCTGGCCGATCAAACCCGGCAACAAGGCGGCATGGATCACCGAAGGGATGCCGATGCGCACCTCGGGCATGCCGAAGCGCGCGGCAGGCGCTGCAAGACGCATGTCGCAGGCCGCCGCCAGTTCCAGCCCCGCGCCAAGGCAGATGCCGGGGATGCGGGCGATGGTCGGCACCGGGATGCCGCGCACCGCCTCGCACAGATCGCGCAGCCCGGCGATGAAGGCCCGCGCCGTCTGCGGCGTGCACTCGGCCATCTCGTAGATATTGGCGCCGCCGAGAAAGGCCCGCTCGCCGCTGCCGCGCAGGATCACCGCCCGTGCGTCGTCCCGGGCGCGCAACCAGACCATGGCCTCGGTCAGGCTGCGGGTGACGGTGCTGGATAGGATGTTCAGCTCTCCCGCGCCGGTGATGGTGGCGGTGTAAAGCCCCTCCTGGTCCCGCTCGATCCGGCAATGGTCGAAGGCGGGGATCTGCTCCTGCATTGGTCTGTCTCCTGTAGATGTCATCGCGCGCCCCTATGCGCCCGGTGTGTCTGCGGCTTCCGGTGTGTCTGCGGCTTCCGGTGCCTCTGCGGCCTGCGCAGGCTCCCGCAGCAGCCGCAGCAGCTGGCTGGCCAGGACGAGCGCGATCAGCCCGCCGCCCAGCAGGTCGCTGCGCCAGTCGGCATGGATCAGCGCGATGGCGCCCGGCACCAGCAGCACACTTTCCCAGATCCGGTTGCGCAGCACGAAATTGCCCATCACGCCCGAGGCCAGCGCCACGACCCCCACCGTCGCGATCAGCCCATGGCGCCAGATGTCGGCCTCGCTGCCCTGCATCAGCAGGCCCGGGGCGGACACGAACATGAAGGGAATGATGAAGGCCACCAGACCGATCCGGCAGGAGATCCAGGCGGTGCGCACCCAGTCCCCGCCCGCGATGCCCGCGGCGACGAAGACACCGGCGCAGACCGGTGGCGTGATGGCCGAGAGGATCGCGAAGTAGAAGACGAAGAGATGCGCGGCCAGGTCCGGTGCGCCCAGCTGGATCAGCGCCGGTGCCAGCACCGAAGCCGAGATCAGGTAGGCCCCCGTGGTCGGCATTCCCATGCCCAGCACCAGGGCCACGACCATGGCGATCAGCAGCGCCAGCAGCATGGAGTCCGAGCTCACGGCCAGCAGGACCCGCGTGAAGCGCACACCGAAGCCGGTCATGCCGATCACCCCGATCAGGATCTGCGCCGCCGCCGCCAGCACCGCGACCATGACGATGCCCCGCCCGGCGATGACCAGTGCCTTCAGCAGCGTCGCGGAGCGGGTCTTCAGACCCGCCATCGTCGGATCGCCCGCCAGATAGGCCAGCGCCGCGGTCGCGGTGCCCAAGGCGCCTGCGCGTTGCGCGCTACCGCCGCTCAGCAGGATGTAGATGACCACGCCCAGGGCCGCGATCAGCGGCAGGGTTTCGCGCGGGGCGAAGGCTTTTGCCAGGATCGGGATCTGCTCGCGCGGGACGGCGCCATAGCCCTGGACCTTGCAGGACTGGTGTATCGCTACGAAGACGCCGAGGTAGAAAAGGAAGGCGGGGATCGCGGCGGCGATCATCACGTCGGCATAGGGAATGCCCAAAAGCTCCGCCATGATGAAGGCGCCCGCCCCCATCAGCGGCGGCATCAGCTGCCCCCCGGTCGAGGCCGTGGCCTCCACCGCACCGGCGAAGTTCCGATTGTAGCCAAGCGTCCGCATCATCGGAATGGTGAAGTTGCCGGTCACCGCGACATTGGCCACGGCAGAGCCCGAGACGGACCCGAAGAGGCTGCTGGCGATCGTGGCCACCTTGGCAGGTCCGCCAGTCGTCCGGCCCGCCAGCAGCAGGGAGACATCCATGAACTTGGCCGCGCCGCCCGTTTCCAGCAGGACCGCCCCAAACAGGATGAAGACCGCGACCACGGTGGCAGTGACCCCGGTGGTGGTGCCCCAAAGGCCAAGATCGGTGGAATAGAGCTGGTTGACGATCTGCGTGACGGTGAAGCCGCGATGCGCGAAGGGCATGGGGATATGCGGCCCGAGCCAGGCATAGGCCAGCGCGACGACGGCCAGCAGGGCAAAGGACAGGCCGATCACCCGGCGGACGCCCTCGACCACGGCGATGATCAGGCCGGCGCCCAGCCAGATGTCCAGCGGCGTCAGCGTCGCGCGCGACATGAAGCGGTCATAGCTGAGAATCAGCCAGGCCGTGGCCGCGACAGAGACCAGCGTCAGCGTGATCTCGGGAAGGCCCGGCCAGCGCCGCCCCTCTCGCGGGGCCAGGAAGACCAGCGTGAGCGCGAAACAGACGTGCAGGCTGCGCTGGATCAGGTTGTCGAAATTGCCGAAGGCGGCCGTGTAGAGGTGGAAAAGGGCATAGAGCGCCGCAATGACGGCGGTGATCCGCAACAGGGACGGCTGGGCCGCCCCGGAGCCTGCGAACGCGCCCTCGGGCCCGCTGCTCTCGCCGCGAGTTTCTGTGGACATGGGATGACCTGCTTGTCTGGAGCCTTGGCGGGCGCCCCTCTGGGCCCCCGCCATCGGGTGTTACTTGCTCTCGGCGTCGGCGGCGGGCACCGGCAGCCCGGCCTCGCGCATGTAGCGCAGCGCGCCCGGATGCAGCGGTACCGTGGCCACCTGCGCCGTCAGCCCGGCAAAGTCGATGTCCTTAGCCGCCGGATAGGCGCTCTCCTGAACGCCCTTCAGCTCATAGACCGACTTGGTGATCTGGTAGGCCTCTTCTTCCGACAGCAGCCCCTCAAGCGTGGCGCCGCAGACGGCGACGACGAAGGTCCGGAAGGCCTCGGGATGGTCGGGATAGACCCCGCCCGGCACCTCGATGGCCGAGAAATAGGGGTAGGCGGCGCGGACCTTCTCGATCTCCTCGTCGGTGGGCGCGACGATGTTCACCGGCACCGAGGCGTTGATCTGCATGAAGGAGCTGTCGACCACCTTGGTCGAGGCCGCACCCTTGGTCATGCCGACGACATGGCCGTCACGCAACGCATCGACCGCATCCCCGACCGAACCGCTCTTCTGCACGGGCGCGATGCCCAGCGTGTCGAAGATCGCCTTGGTCTGGCCCTCGGTCGAGCTGCCGGCGATCCCGTAGTTGTAGGGCTTGCCGTCCAGATCCGAGAGGCTCTTCACGCCCGCGTCGGCCCGCACGATGTTGACGTTGGGCAGCGCTGAATAGCACCACAGGATGCGAACGTCGGTCATCGGCTCCTCGCCTTCGAAGACGCCGATCCCCTGCGCCGCCTGGGCCGCAGCCTCGGCTGTCACCAGGCCCAGCTCGCTTTCGCCGCGCTTCATCATGCGCAGGTTGTCGACCGAAGCACCGGATTCCATCACGGTCGGGATCAGCCTGCCGTCGCTGCCCTCCTCGATCACCTGTCCAACCGAGACCCAGTAGGTGTATTGGCTGGACGCCGACGAGCTGGAGCCGAGGTTGAGGAACCGCGTCTCGGCGCCCGCAGGGCCGGCAACAACGGCCCAAATAGCACTTAGGCCAAGCAGGCCTCGCAGCGTCCTGTTGGTGTAACTTCCTGTCATTTTCGCTCCTCCCGGTTCAGGTCGGCCCGTCGCACCCTCCGTGCTCCGGGACCTGCCCAATCTGGTAGGCGCGGCCAGTAATTTCTTCAAACGAAATAAATCCAACCATAATTGCGTTTTTGCGAATAATTGCGAAGCCTTCAAATCCAGCCTGGCGACCGGGCCTTGCACACAAACCCGCCCCCGACGCCCCAGAAATATTTTCGGAATTAAAATCTGCCATGCGGCATTTGTCGTTGACAGTTCAAACTTTGTACAAGATACAAGATTCACTTGTTTGACATACAAGACGGTAGGGGAGGACCGCTCATGTCAGCTATGCTCTTGATTGCAAATTCACTTCTGGCCGCCCTGGCCCTGATCATGTTCGGGCTGGGGCTATCCCTGACACGGGCGGATTTCGCCCGCGTGGCCAAGTATCCCAAGGCAGTCGTCGTGGCGCTGACGGTGCAGATGTTGCTGCTGCCGCTGGCCAGTTTCACGATCGCCCAGGCGTTTGACCTGCCCCCGGCCCTCGCTATCGGGCTGGTCATCCTGGCTGCGGCGCCGGGGGGAATCTCCGCCAACATGCTGTCGCACCTGTTCGGCGGCAACGTGGCGATGAACATCACCCTGACGGCGGTCAACACGCTGCTGTCGATCATCTCGATTCCGATCGTGGTGAACCTGGGGATCCATGTCTTTGCAGGCGACGGCAGCATCGTCGCGGTGCCTCCCGGAAAGGTGGTCGAGGTCATCGTGATGGTGCTGATCCCCGTGGCCCTCGGCATGGCAGTGGCGGCGCGGTTCCCGAGCCTTGCCGCCCGAGCCGACCGGCCGGTGCGCCTGTTCAGCACCGTGGTTTTGGTGGTGGTGGTCCTGCTGTCTGTCTACAGCCAGCGGGAGAGCGTAATGGCCAGCCTCGCACAACTCGGCCTGCCGGTGCTGTTGTTCAACGTCTTCGGACTGGCGGCCGGCTACGGCCTGTCTCGCTGGGTCCGGCTGGATCGCCCTCTGGCCACAGCCATCGCCTTCGAGGTCGGGATCCAGAACTCGACCCTGGCCATCTACATTGCCGTGGCACTTCTGGGTGATTTCGCCTTCTCGCTGCCGACCTCGGTCTATTCGATCGTGATGTACCTGACCGCCCCCGTCTTCGGCATGCTCTGCCGCCGTGGGAACCTGTCTGCCCGCATGGCGCAGCCGGATCACCTCCATAACCGAGGCCCCCTCACATGACCCCGAAACTTGTCCATGACGGCGACACCGGCCCCCTGCCCCCCCGCGAACGTGGCACCCGAGAGCGACTGCTGCTGTCAGCCTGCGAACTCTTCCTGGCCAATGGCTACGAAGGGACCTCGGTCGCCGTGATTGCCCAGCGGGCAGAGGCCTTTCCAAATCAGGTCACCCATCACTTCGGAGGCAAGGAGGCGCTCTTCGTCGAAGCCACGAGCCGCATGGTGCTGCGCACCGCAAAGCAGGCAGAACTGCGCACCCGCCAGAGCCCCACGCCAGAAGCCCATGCCCGCGGGCTAATCAGCTATCTGCTAGGTCCCGGGTCGGGTGTGATCATGCTCTTTGCCGAGGCCATGCTGATGTCGCGCCGCCGTGACGCGCTGTCCCGGATCATCCGCGACACCATCGAAGAGCTGCGCATCGCCGGAGAGGCCGCCATGGTCGACACCCTGATGCGCACCGGCTGGCGCCTGCGGACCACCCCCGACATGGTCTCGCGCGGTTTCTGGTCGGCCATCCTGGGCCTGGCGCTGGAGAAGGCCGCCCTGGGGGCAGAGTTCGATTACACCAGCGCCGAGGCCGCGGCGCTGATGATGATCAACCTCGACGGCCATCTGGCCGACCGGACGGAAAGGTGACCGCACATGACCGTCGTCATACATGACACGAGGGAATTCCCCTCGGTCTACGACTTCTTCGCCGACAGCGCCGCGCGCCATGGCACCCATCCCTTCCTGATCCTGCCAGGGCGCTGCGCCCGCGAGTGGGCCTTTCCCGCCAGCCTCAGCTACGCGGAGGCGTTGGCAGAGGTAAACCGCCTTGCCGGGTTATATGCCGCCCGCGGACTGACCGACGGCTGTACCGTTGCCCTGGCGCTGGACTCGCGCCCGTCGCACCTGCTGCACTACCTGGCCCTGAACAAGCTGGGCGCCTGCTCGGTCCCGTTGAACGCGGAGCTGACGCCGAACGAGCAGGCCTATGTGCTGACCCATGCCCGCTGTGCGGCGGTGATCGCGCTACCGGAACTGGTGCCTCTGATGACCCGCGCCGTGGCGCAAACCGGGCGTGACATTCCCATCGCGTCCGGATCCCCCGCCGCCCTGCCACACGACCCGCAGATCCCCTGGCGCTTCGGACCGGTGCCCGATCCGGCGCTGCGTCCGGCCGCAATCCTCTATACCTCCGGGACCACCGGCAAGCCCAAGGGGTGCGTGCTGAGCAACCGCTACGCCCAGGCCTCAGGGCGCTACTACGCCGCGCCGAGCCCCGCGCTGACCCTGCGCACCGGGGCCGACCGGGTGATGAACCCGCTGCCGCTCTTCCACATGAACGCCCTGATGATGACCGCCGGAGGGGTGATCGAGCGCGGCGCCGCGCTGGTGCTGCAAGGCCGTTTCAGCCTGAGCCACTGGTGGGCCGACCTGGCCGAGACCGGCGCGACGCGGTTTCACTACCTGGGCCTGATGATCCCCGCGCTGCTCGCCAGGCCGCCGACGCACCATGACCGTGATCACGGCGTCCTTACCGGCTTCGGCGCAGGCGTCGACCCCGGCGCACATGTCGCCTTCGAGGAACGTTTCGGCATTCCCTTGCATGAGGTCTGGGGCATGACCGAGACCGGCCGCGGCCTGAGCGTGGTCGAGGAACCGCGCCACGTGGACAGCCGCGCCTGCGGCCGGCCCGGCCCCGGCTTCGAGGTCCGCATCGCACGCGAGGACGGCACCGAAGCAGCCACCGGGGAGGCCGGAGAGCTGCAGGCCCGGACCACGGGCACCGATCCCCGCTGGGGCTTCTTCTCCGGCTATCTGCACGATCCGCAAGCGACCGAGGCCGCCTGGGACGGCGGGTGGTTCCATACCGGCGACATCTGCACCCGCGCGCCGGACGGCATGGTCTTCTTCGTCGACCGCCGCAAGAACATCGTGCGCCGCAGCGGCGAGAACATCTCCTCGGCCGAGGTAGAGGCCGTACTTTCGGCCTTGCCGGAGGTCGCGCAGGTGGCCGTCCTAGCAGTACCGGACGCGATGCGCGACGAGGAGGTGATGGCCTGCATCGTGCCCGTCGACCCCGCCGCAGACGAGTCCACTGCCCGCGACATCTGCACCCGGTCTCAGGAACGGCTGGCCCACTTCAAGGCCCCCGGCTGGCTGCGCTTTGTCGATGAGCTTCCGGTCACCAGTACTCAGAAGGTGCAGAAGCACCTGATTTTCCCTGACGGGTTTGACCCCGGCAATCCCGGGCCACGCACCCATGATTGCCGCGCGCTGAAACGGCGGCCCCCTCTCCCCGAAACAACCGGACAAACTTCCCGATGAGCCAGGATATCACTCTTCACCACAGCCATTTCGTCACCTCCGACGTCGAGGGTTTCTGCACCTTCTTCACCGAACACTTCGGCGCCGAGATCGTCTTCGACCGCGCAATTGACGGAGATCGCAACGTCTTCCTGAAAGTAGGCAGCGGGCGGATACACCTGTTCGAAAGCCGCAATGCGCCGCCGCGTGAACGCAATGCCTTCCACCACTTGGGGTTTCTGGTGGCGGACCTCGATGCAGTGGTGGCCCGCCTCCTCTCGGAGGGGGTCGAGGTCGGCTCCGTGACCAAGGTGCCCGGTGGCGGCTTCGCCATGGCGACGGGACCGGATGGGCTGTTGATGGAACTCTTCGAGGTCACCAGCGAGATCAGCCGTCCCTTCTTCCTCGATTGAGCGGCCTGTGGCGGCGGGGTCGCCCTTCGGGGTGGCCCTTGCAGGATAGGCAAGCGCCCTGAGGATCTTTTCACACGAGCAGCAGGCGCTTGCAGTCGACGAGGGCACCTTGCCTTGCGGGACCCGGATCAGGACGACTGGGTTGCGCCATACCAACCTCGAGCGACGGTTCAGCAACACCCTTGGGTCCTGGGGCTGTGTCCTCAGTCTACGTGTTGATTTTCACTCAGAACTGAGCCGGTTTTTTCACCGAGAAGTGAGCCACCTCTGATTATGGATTTTGGTTCATGTTGGGGTCAAGCTGTGTGTGTTTTTTCCTTCTTCTTTGCAGCCGATGCCGCAGCTGAGCTTGCTTTGAAGCGGAAGCTGTCGTTTCCGGTTTCAAGGATGTGACAGCGGTGGGTCAGGCGATCGAGCAAGGCGGTTGTCATCTTGGCGTCGCCAAAGACCGTGGCCCATTCGCTGAAGCTGAGGTTGGTTGTGATCACGACGCTGGTGCGCTCGTAAAGTTTGCTGAGCAGGTGGAAGAGCAGTGCCCCACCAGACGCACTGAACGGCAGGTATCCCAACTCGTCGAGGATAACGAGGTCGAGCTTGGTCATTGCTTCCGCGATCTGCCCGGCCTTGCCCTTAACCTTTTCCTGTTCGAGGGTGTTGACCAGTTCGATGGTCGAGAAGAAGCGAACCTTGCGGCGGTGATGTTCGACGGCCTGGATGCCGAGCGCCGTTGCGACGTGGGTCTTTCCTGTGCCTGGGCCTCCGATCAAGACCACGTTCTGGGCGCCGTCCAAGAACTCGCAGCGGTGCAAGGCCCTTACAGTGGCTTCGTTGATCTCGCTGGCGGCGAAGTCGAAGCCGGACAGGTCTTTATAGGCCGGGAAGCGGGCGGATTTCATGTGATAGGCGATCGACCGGACCTCGCGTTCGGCCAATTCAGCCTTCAGGAGTTGCGCCAGGATCGGGATGGCAGCCTCAAAGGCCGGCGCTCCTTGCTCAATCAGATCAGTGACGGCCTGCGCCATGCCATACATTTTGAGGCTGCGCAGCATGATGACGATGGCGCCAGCGGCGGGGTCATGACGCATGACGGCCTCCAGCGATTTGGGTCCGCAAATCATCATAGCGTTCGACATTGGCCTTGGGTTCCTGGCGCAGGGCCAGCGCCTGTGGCGTATCCAGTGGTGGGCCATCGATCACCTTGCCGTCGACCAGCCGGTGCAGCAGATTCAGCACATGGGTTTTGGTCGGCACGCCCTCGGCCAACGCAAGTTCTACAGCGATGAGAACGGCTTGTTCATCGTGCTGAAGAACCAGTGCGAGGATGTCCACCATCTCGCGATCACCGCCGGGCTTGCGCAGCATATGATCCTGCAACTGTCGGAACGCGTGAGGTAATTCCAGGAAGGGCGCACCATTCCTGAGAGCGCCTGGCTTCCTCTGCACGACCGCCAGATAATGCCGCCAGTCGTAGATCGTCTTCGGCGGCAGGTGGTGGCTGCGCTGTATGACGCGCGTATGTTCGCACAGGATGTTGCCCTCAGCGGCCACCAACAGCCGGTCCGGATAGATCCGCAGGCTGACAGGGCGGTTGGCAAATGATGCTGGAACGCTATAGCGATTACGCTCGAAGCTGATCAGACATGTGGGCGACACGCGCTTGCTCAGCTCGACAAAGCCGTCAAAAGCGACCGGCAGCGGCATCAGCGCAGCCTGCTCGTCAGCCCAGACGTCGGCGATGGTGCCGGGTTGTTTGCCATGCGGGGTCACCCGCCACAAATCGAAGCAGCGCTCTTCCAGCCAGGCATTCAGCGCGACAAGGTTGGGGAAGTCTGGCATGCCTTGCAGCATCTGGTGGCGGGAATCTCGAAGGGTAGTGTCCCAATGCTTGGTGTAGGAGGCCGCGCGCGGAGCCCCCGGCGTAGCG
>JAAFAB010000056.1 GCA_018222585.1 Paracoccaceae bacterium
CGACGCGGGACGACATCTCGACCAATCTGGTGATCAGCACTGACAGGCGGGTGTACATGGTCGAGCTGCGTGCCCGAGAGGCGCTCTACATGCCTTCGGTCGCCTGGGCCTATCCGGCAGCGCCGCGTGGTGGGCGACAGGCTGTGGCGACCGCGCCGGCCATCCCGGCGCCCTCGGCCCGCAATCATCGTTACGGCCTGCAGATTCAGGGTGAGAGCCCGCCCTGGCGCCCGGTTTCTGTCTTCGACGATGGCCGTCGCGTCTATGTCGTCTTCCCGGCTGGCATCGCCCAGGGCGAGATGCCGCCGCTCTTCGTGCTCGGCGCGGACGGAGAGCCGCAGATCGTCAACAGCCGCATTCACCGGAACGTTCTGATCGTGGATCGCCTCTTCGGCGCCGCCGAGCTCCGGCTGGGCGCAGGAGACCGCCAGCAGGTGGTCCGGATCGTGCGCATGGAAGAGCGCGAGGCGGATGCAAGGACGGAGGGGGATGCGCGAAGGGGAGGGGCGTCATGACTGAAACTGATCCTGCAGCTCCGATGCGTCTGCGCCCCGATCCTCCGCGCGTGACCAGGCTGTCGCGCAAGGTTCTGGCCGGTGTCGGAGCTCTCGCCCTGTTCGGCATCGCCGGGGCGCTGATCTATGCGCTCCAGACCCGCGAGGCCGGGCCGGGAGGTGGAGAACTCTATTCCATCGACAACCGACCGGCCGCGGACGGCCTGGAAGGATTGCCGTCCGACTATACCGGGCCGGTTCTGGGACCTGCACTGCCGGGTGACCTCGGGCGGCCGATCCTCGATGCGCAGGAGCGCGGAGTGCCCGTGACCCCTCCGCCGATTGTGGGCCCGACCGTCGATCCGGAAGCGGAGCGCCGCAGGGCAGAGGAGGAAACCGCGCGTCTGAGCGGAGTCTTCTTTCAGACGGCGTCTGGCAGGGCGACGACGGCCGGCGTCGGCGTGAACCTTCCGGGCCTGGGGGACTCCGAACAACCCGAGGGCAGCCGGCATGCGGCTTTCCTTAACGGTCCGGTGGACCGGCAAACCGTCGCATCGGATCGCATTCAGCCGCCAGCCTCGCCGTACATCCTTCAGGCCGGAGCAGTGATCCCGGCCGCGCTGATCACCGGCATTCGCTCCGATCTCCCGGGCCAGATCACCGCGCAGGTCACCGAGAACGTCTATGACAGCCCGACCGGATCGCTGCTGTTGATCCCACAGGGAACCCGTATCATCGGCCAATACGATGACGGTGTGACGTTCGGCCAGCGACGCGTGCTGCTGGTCTGGAACCGCCTGATCCTTCCCGGAGGCCGGTCCATCGTTCTCGAACGTCTGCCGGGTGCGGATGCGAGCGGCTATGCCGGCCTCGAGGATGGCGTTGACTACCACTGGTGGGAACTTATGCGCGCAGCGGGTCTGTCCACGCTGCTCGCGATCGGCGCGGACCTCGCCACCGATGACGAAGACCGCCTGGTCCAGGCGATCCGCGATGGCGCTGTGGATACGATCAACCAGGCCGGTCAGCAGATCATCCAGCGTCAGCTGCAGGTCGCGCCAACGCTGACCATCCGTCCGGGTTTCCCGGTCAGGATCATCGTCACCCGCGATCTGGTATTCGAACCGGCAGGAGGTTGATCATGTCGAAACTCAAGCTTGGGCCGTTGCCCGATGACAAGCCGGTGAAGGTGACAGTGGAACTGCCGGCGTCCGTTCATCGCGATCTTGTCGCCTACGCCGAAATCCTCGCCCGCGATAGCGGCCAGGCCGCCGCCGACCCTGTCCGGCTCATCGTGCCGATGCTGGAGCGCTTCATGGCGACGGATCGCGGGTTTGCGAGGGCGAGGCGCGTGTCCCCCGGGAGCGAAGCGTGAAGGAAGCTCACGCTGAGTGAATGTATTTTCACTCGCGCGATGGGCTGACCCGGCTGATATTGCCAGCAATCGAACTCAGCTCGCGCGAACTGAGCTGAGCTGAGCGGGGCTGCGGTGAATGCTGTGCCCCGCTTCCTAATGGATGAAGGTGCGAGACATGAGCCAAGACCCCCCAGTTCAGACGTCCTTCGAAGTCCCCAGGAATGCGCGTTATTTTGAGGACTACGTCCCCGGAAGCTGCTTCCAGTTTGGCGGGGTGGAGGTTCACCAAAACGAAATCATCGAATTTGCCGCCCAGTTTGATCCGCAGCCAATCCACATGGATCGGGACGCCGCAGAGAGCAGCCCATTTCGTGGGATCATTGCCAGTGGATGGCACACGATTGGCCTGATGATGAGGCTCTTCGTGGAACACTACCTGACCTCCGTTGCAAGTATGGCGTCTCCGGGCGTGGATGAAGTGCGGTGGTCTGTGCCCGTGCGTCCGGGCGATCAACTCCAAGTGAGGATCACGATCACAGAAGCCCGACCGTCAAGGACGAAAGCGGACAGGGGGCTGGTGCATTCTTTTGTGGAGGCGGTGAACCAGCGCAACGAGGTGGTCGCCAGCTTCAAGGCGATGAACATCATCGGGAAGAGACCTTCCGCATCCAGGCAATAGACGGGATTGCTCAGATCAATGG
>JAAFAB010000021.1 GCA_018222585.1 Paracoccaceae bacterium
GAAAAATGGGCCGCCGCTACACAGCGACCCATCAACATTTGCCGTAAGGGGCTGGTCCCGAGGGGCGCCCTTTCCGTTGCGCGCGCCCCCGCCCCCCGGCCACCCGCCACCGGCCCGGCTGGCAGGGCCCGACAGGCGGCTCCAGCCAGCCCCCTCGGCCCGCTCACTTTTCCGCGTTATTTCGCCGAAAGTTCACTTAGGGGATTCACATCGCGAATCACCTGTGGCATGATTCGCCTACACCGCACGAAGAGGCGGGTTCATTGAGGCAGTCATGAGCATCGAGTCGCGCCCGGGTGTCGGGCTATTCCTCTATTTCGGGGCCATCCTCCTGCTGGGGATGTACTTCACCTTTGCCGCCGTGCAGGGGGAGTACGGTCTTTTCCGCAGGGCCGAGGTGGTCGCCGCGAACGAGGTCCTGGCCCGCGACCTGGCGCGGCTCGACAGCCGCATTGCCGACATGCAGAACAAGACCCGCCGCCTGTCCGACGATTACCTCGATCTCGACCTGCTGGACCAGCAGGCCCGCGACGTGCTGGGCCTGGTCCGCGTCGACGAATTCGTCCTGCGCTGATCCCTCCGCGCCCCGGATAGACGGCCCCGCCCGGCACCTGGAGCCATCGCGCGACTGTCGGACGCCAATCGGCCCACGCCGGAAGATCTCCCCTCGCCCCGACATGACCCCCGGCGATTGGATCCCGGCGCAACAGCGCCACGCCGTCCACGACACATCTCCGCCTCCGATATGGCAGGGCCGCCCCACCACCCCGTGCCACCGCCTGCGCCGCCCCCAACCGGGCGCCACCCCCGACATGTCCGGACCGCCCCCCTTTCCCCCATCCGATGGCCACAAGTACTGCGGGGGAGTTTCCGGAACGGAGACGGGGGCAGCGCCCCCCGGCCCCCTCCACCCCCGCGCAGTCCGCCTGCCATAACACCCCGCCCGCCGGGCCACCGGGCGCCCGACCCGCCCCGCAACGGCGATCCGCGCAAACCCGACCCGCGACAAATGCCTCATGGACAAGCGCCGCGCGGCCCCTAGTCTTGCATCATGGACAAGCCAGCCATCCGCGGCGATTTTGGCCCTCGCATCGGGCCGGGATATGCTGTAGGAGATAGTTTAGCGTTAAACTACCTAAGATTTGCACATCGACTCACGGGGAGGAACACCGCATGGCGACCCGCAAATCCGCAGCCAAGCCGAATGTTTCGGCAGATGAGCTGAAGAAATACTACCACGACATGCTGCTGATCCGGCGCTTCGAGGAGAAGGCCGGCCAGCTTTACGGCATGGGGCTCATCGGGGGCTTCTGCCACCTCTACATCGGCCAGGAAGCCGTCGTGGTGGGCCTCGAGGCCGCCGCGGAAGAGGGCGACAAGCGCGTCACCTCCTACCGCGACCACGGGCACATGCTGGCCTGCGGCATGGACCCGAACGGCGTCATGGCCGAGCTGACGGGCCGCGAAGGCGGCTACTCGAAGGGCAAGGGCGGCTCGATGCATATGTTCTCGAAAGAGAAGCATTTCTACGGCGGTCACGGCATCGTCGGCGCCCAGGTGCCGATCGGCACCGGCCTGGCCTTCGCAGACAAGTACCTGGAAAACGACCGCGTGTCCTTCGCCTACTTCGGCGACGGCGCGGCCAACCAGGGCCAGGTCTACGAAAGCTTCAACATGGCCGCGATCTGGAAGCTGCCGGTGATCTTCGTGATCGAGAACAACCAGTACGCCATGGGCACGGCGCAGAAGCGTTCGACCTCTTCGGCCGAGATCTACAAGCGCGGCGAGCCCTTCGGCATCCCCGGCCAGCTGGTCGACGGCATGGACGTTCTGGCGGTCAAGGAAGCCGGCGAGAAGGCCGTGGCGCACTGCCGCTCGGGCGAAGGCCCCTATATCCTCGAGGTCAAGACCTACCGCTACCGCGGTCATTCGATGTCGGACCCGGCCAAGTACCGGACCCGCGAGGAAGTGCAGAACATGCGCGAGAAGCATGACCCGATCGAGAACATCCGCCAGATGCTTGTCGACGGCAAGCACGCCTCGGAAGAGGACCTGAAGGAGATCGACAAGACGATCAAGGATATCGTCAACAAGTCGGCCGATTTCGCCAAGGAAAGCCCCGAGCCCGCGCTTGAAGAGCTGTGGACCGACATCTACGCGGAAGAAATTCCGCAGAACAACGCCTGAGGGAGGACCTGAGGAATGCCCACTGAAATCCTGATGCCCGCCCTCTCTCCGACGATGGAGGAAGGCACCCTCGCCAAGTGGATGGTCAAGGAAGGCGATACCGTGTCGTCCGGTGACATCCTGGCCGAGATCGAGACCGACAAGGCGACGATGGAATTCGAAGCCGTCGACGAAGGCACCATCGGCAAGATCCTGATCGCCGAAGGCACCGAGGGCGTGAAAGTGAACACCCCCATTGCCGTGCTGCTCGAAGAGGGTGAATCCGCCGATGACATCGGCGAGATCTCCGCAGCGCCCGAGGCCGACAAGGCCGACGCGGGCAACGAGGAGGCCCCTGCGGCCGCCGAGGCGCCCGCCGCCTCCGCCCCGGCCGAGGTCAAATCGAAGGCCAGCCCCGATTACCCCGAGGGCACCGAGATGCGCGAGCAGACCGTGCGCGAAGCCCTGCGCGACGCCATGGCCGAAGAGATGCGCGCCGACACCAATGTCTACGTCATGGGTGAGGAAGTCGCCGAGTACCAGGGCGCCTACAAGGTGACGCAGGGCCTGCTGGACGAGTTCGGCCCCAAGCGTGTCGTCGATACGCCCATCACCGAGCACGGCTTTGCCGGTCTCGCCGTCGGGGCCGCCTTCGGGGGCCTGAAGCCCATTGTCGAGTTCATGACCTTCAACTTCGCCATGCAGGCGATTGACCAGATCATCAACTCCGCCGCCAAGACGCTCTACATGTCCGGCGGCCAGATGGGTGCGCCCATGGTCTTCCGGGGCCCGAACGGGGCCGCCGCCCGCGTCGGCGCGCAGCACTCCCAGGACTACGCCGCCTGGTATGCGCATATCCCCGGCCTGAAAGTCGTGATGCCCTACTCCGCCGCAGACGCCAAGGGTCTGCTGAAGCAGGCCATCCGCGACCCGAACCCGGTGATCTTCCTGGAAAACGAAATCCTCTACGGCCGCTCCTTCGAGGTGCCGGTGCTGGAAGATTTCACCATTCCCTTCGGCAAGGCCCGCATCTGGCGGGAAGGCAGCGACGTGACCCTCGTTTCCTTCGGCATCGGGATGCAGTACGCCCTGGAAGCCGCCGACAAGCTGGCCGACGAGGGCATCAGCGCCGAGGTCATCGACCTGCGCACCCTGCGCCCCATCGACTACGACACCGTGCTGGCCTCCGTGATGAAGACCAACCGCTGCGTCACCGTCGAGGAAGGCTTCCCCGTCGGCTCGATCGGCAACCACCTTTCGGCCACGATCATGGAACGCGCCTTCGATTACCTCGATGCGCCGGTGATCAACTGCACCGGCAAGGACGTTCCGATGCCCTATGCCGCGAATCTCGAAAAGCACGCCCTGGTGACCACCGACGAGGTGATCGCCGCGGTGAAGAAAGTCACCTACCGCTGAGGAGAGAGAGATGCCCACAGAAATCCTGATGCCCGCCCTCTCTCCGACGATGGAGGAAGGCACGCTGGCCAAGTGGCTGGTCAAGGAGGGCGACACCGTCTCCTCCGGCGACCTGCTGGCCGAGATCGAGACCGACAAGGCGACGATGGAATTCGAAGCCGTCGACGAAGGCACCATCGGCAAGATCCTGATCGCCGAAGGCACCGAGGGCGTGAAGGTCAACACCCCGATCGCCGTGCTGCTGGAAGAGGGCGAGAGCGCCGACGACATCGACAGCGGGTCGTCGGCACCGGCGGAGGCGGCCGAGGCCAAGGATGAGGCGAAGCCCGCCGCATCCGCCCCCGCCGCGACCCAGGGCGGTGCCACTGCCGACACCGGCAAGGCCGTCGATACCCCTGCCCCCGCCGCCCCCAAGGGCGCCGACGGCCAGCGTATCTTCGCCTCTCCGCTGGCCCGCCGCATCGCCGCCCAGAAGGGCCTGGACCTGACCGCGCTCAAGGGCTCCGGCCCGCATGGCCGCATCGTCAAGGCCGACGTCGAAGCCGCCGAGGCCAAGCCTGCCGCTGCCAAGTCCGAGGCCGCCGCGCCCAAGGCCGCCGCCGCTGCTGCCGCCCCTGCCGGCCCCTCGACCGATGCCGTCCTCAAGATATACGAGGGCCGCGACTTCGAAGAGGTCAAGCTGGACGGGATGCGCAAGACCATTGCCGCCCGTCTCACCGAGGCCAAGCAGACCATCCCGCACTTCTACCTGCGCCGAGACATCAAGCTGGACGCGCTGATGAAGTTCCGCAGCCAGTTGAACAAGCAGCTGGAAGCGCGCGGCGTGAAGCTGTCGGTCAACGACTTCATCATCAAGGCCTGCGCCCTGGCGCTGCAGTCCGTGCCCGACGCCAACGCCGTCTGGGCCGGGGATCGCGTGCTGAAGCTGAAGCCCTCGGACGTGGCCGTCGCGGTCGCCATCGAAGGCGGTCTGTTCACCCCGGTGCTGAAGGATGCCGACAGCAAGTCGCTGTCCGCCCTCTCCGCAGAGATGAAGGACCTTGCAGGCCGTGCCCGCGATCGCAAGCTGGCCCCGCATGAATACCAGGGCGGGTCCTTCGCGGTCTCCAACCTCGGCATGTTCGGCATCGACAACTTCGACGCCGTGATCAACCCGCCCCATGGCGCCATCTTGGCCGTCGGTTCGGGCGTGAAGAAGCCGGTGGTGAACGCGGAAGGTGAGATCGAGGTCGCCACGGTGATGTCCGTGACCCTCTCGGTCGATCACCGGGTCATCGACGGGGCGCTTGGCGCCGAGCTGCTGAAGGCCATCGTCGAGAACCTGGAGAACCCGATGCTGATGCTCGCCTGAGTTTATGGCCTGAGTTCTGGCCCAACGGGTTCGGCCCTGACGGGCCGTGCCTTTGGCGAGAGTATTTTGGGCCGTCGAATGGAAGGGCCTGCCGGCGCGATCCGGCGGGCCCTTTCTCTTTTGCCCCAAGGGGTTCGCCGCCCCTCGACTCTGCCACGCCGGGGCGCGAAGCTGCGCCGAGGTCCGGGAGTTTCCGCCATGCCCATTCTCGATTACGGTGTCTGGAAAGGCCGCCCGGTCCGCGTCTCGGCAGAACGGCTGGAGCAGGACGCGACCAGCCCGCATATCCACCTGTTCTTCGACGATGGCGCGGGCGGCCATTTCGCCGGCACCAAGCGCGCCTCGATCAATGTCAAATCGCTCTCCGAGATCTCGGAGCTGGTTTATTGGCATCTGCCAGACCTGCGCCACCCGATCACCGATGCGCTGCGCCATCTGCCGCGTGGCTTCACGCCGCTGCAGAGCCTGCCCGGCGGCGCGGCACTGGACTACATCCGCTCGAACATCCTGGATTTCGACGCGGGCCGCATCCTGCCCCATGACCTGCCGGGCCGTGTCCCCAACGACATCATCGACTTCGTCCTGCCCGAGCTGCAGGCGGCCATTGCGCGCCGCGCCACGGTCTACCTGCTGGGAGAGCCCTATTCCGACCGCCAGGGCCTGCACGACATCCACATGAACCAGGGCAGCACCGGGCGCTTCGCCCAGTACAACGGCCCCTGGCAGGACGGGGCGGTGATCCTGCACTACGAGGACGAGGACCGTTTCGAGGGGCTGTTTACGGCCTTCGCCTCGCAGGCCATGCATACCGATGAGACCCAGGGCCACGCGCTGCCCGGGGCCCCGACCTTCGCCGCGCACCTCGGGCGCCGCGCGCCCTCGCCCCATGCCACACCGCCACCCGACATGCCACTGGTGCCGGACAGTCGCGTGGTGATCTGTGGCGCGCTGGTGAACCCGGAGGGAGTCGAGAACCGCCCCTCCTCGACCGGACAGCCGGAAACCGTCTACCTGATGAACCGCTCGGACACGGGGCTGTCACTGGCCGGCTGGCGGATCCTCAACAAGCTCGACGAGGCGCGGGTGCTGGCTGGCGATGCCTGGCTGGCCCCCGGTGCGGTGCTGGCGGTGCCGATGTCCGGCGTTGTGTTGTCAAACCGCGGCGGCACCATCACCCTGCTGGATCCTGCCGGACTGAAGGTCGACGGGGTCAGCTATACCGCAGCCGAGGCGAGGCCCGAGGGCCAGGTGCTGACCTTCCGGCGCTAGATTGCAAAAGGGCGCCCGAAGGCGCCCCGCAAGCTGTTGTTCCGAAAGGGCTTACTTGCCCAGAAGCTGATCCATCCGCAGCGCGGGCTGATCGCAGCCCGCCTCGCCGACGATCTTCGCGGGCACCCCGGCGACGGTCTTGCAGGCCGGCACCTCGTGCAGCACCACGGACCCGGCCGCCACGCGCGAGCAATTGCCGACCCGGATATTGCCCAGCACCTTGGCACCGGCCCCGATCAGGACGCCATTGCCGATTTTCGGATGGCGGTCTTCCTCTTCCTTGCCGGTACCGCCCAGGGTCACAGAATGCAGCATCGAGACATTGTCCCCGACCACCGCCGTCTCGCCCACCACGATGGAATGGGCGTGGTCGATCATGATCCCCTTGCCGATCACCGCCGCCGGGTGAATATCGACCCCGAAGACTTCCGAGCAGCGCATCTGGAAGAAATAGGCAAGGTCCCGGCGGCCCTCCCCCCAGAGCCAGTGCGCGATGCGATAGCTCTGCACCGCCTGGTAACCCTTGAAATAAAGCAGCGGCTGCAGGAAACGGTGACATGCGGCGTCGCGGTCATAGGTCGCCACGATATCGGCCCGCGCCGAGGCGGCGATCTCGGGATCGCTGCTGATGGCCTCGTCGCAGATCTCGCGCAGCAGCTGGCCCGGCATCTCGTCCGAAGCCAGCTTCATCGAGACACGATAGGCCAGTGCCCGCTCGAAAGAGGGATGATGCAGCAGCGTCGAATGGACAAGGCCGCCCAGAAGCGGTTCATCTGCGACGGCCTCTTCGGCCTCGCGCAGGATGCGGTCCCAGACCGGGTCGAGCTCGGCCAGTTTCGGGTTGGAATGTGCCATGGTCATTTTCCCGTTTCGGGCCAGTTGGGCGACCCTCAGATCCGTAGACCATAGCAGATAGGCACTGCGGGGAAAATGCAAAGGCGTGCGGCGGGGGATCACGAGTGGAAATGTCCCGTGATCCTCCGCTCTTGGGGTCAGACGGTGAAGGCCAGCGTGGCGAAGGCGCCGGGCCCGAAGCTGGCAGAGACCTGCGCCACCTCCAGCTGTGCAAGACCCGAAACGCCGTCCGCGGCCTGGTCGACGGCGCTGTAGGTCCAGCCGTCGTTGGTCACCTCGACCTCGCGGACCACCGCGCCGCCCTGGCGGATCCTCAGCAGGAAGGCGAGGCGGTCCTCGCCAAGCGGCACCTCGGCAAGATCCCAGCTGTCGCCCTCGATCCGGGTGCGGCGGATCCAGTCGAAAGCGATATCCCCGTCCGCCTGTGCAACCGCCCGCAGGTGGCAGGGGGCATAGGGCTTCAGGCCGATGCCATCGAAGGCCCAGACCTCGTGCCGGTACGAGGGATCATCTGGCCCCCGCGCCGCGGGGCCGACACGGTAGTGCCGGGCCAGGCGGCGCTGGCTGGGCGCCAGTGTGATCTGCTGCGGCACCTGGTCCAGAAGCACCACCCAGGACCCCTCCGGCCAGACATCCGGCATCAGCGCCTCGGACCCCAGTTGCCCACGCAGGCGATGCGACAGCAGGTAGCTGCGGTCTCCGGTCAGGGTGGCGTCGCGGAACTGGAAAATCTCCCAGTTGGCCGGATCACCGTCGCCGATGGCCATCAGGTTGGCCCCCGCCAGCAGCCCCCCGGCATCAGTCGAAGCCAGGGTGCCCGACGTCAGCGTCACCCCAAGCGGCGCGCCCCGGTCGTGGCGGCCCACCGGACCGCGCGCCAGGGGCGTGGTCGTCACGCCGACGGTCGCGCGCGCATTCAGCACTTGGTCCAGCTGGTAGCCCGTATCGCTGGCCGCCGCGTAGACCCCGACCGTACCTGGCCAGGGATCGCCGGTTACCGCGACATGGGGGGCATGGGGCACCTCGTCGCCACGTATCAGCGGCAGGTCCAGCCAGAGCGGCAGCACCGGCAGCGGCGCCGAGAAGCTGGCGACAGAGGGCAAGGGCTCACTCAGCGCGCCGGGGCGATAGATCTTCGGGTCGATCCGCACCGCCTCGACCAGCGTCGACAGCCCGTGTTCGGTCCGGTCGATCCGGTAAAGCGCCGCACCTGCGTCCTCGTCCAGCGCGATCACATCGCCGGCGCCAAGCACCCGGCGCGAAGGCGGCAGGGCCAGGCGCAGGCTGTCGCGGGCGATCCGCGATTCAGCCAGCCAGCGTTCGACCACCTGCCGCCCTTCACCCCGGGTCATCGCCAGTGGGATCTCGCTACCGGCCACGGCCCGGCTCTCGTCGTCTGGCAGAATCGCCTCTTCGGCGACCCGTTCGAAATCGGCATTGGCCTCGACGAAACGCAGCCTCATGCGGCCCGCCATCTCGGCCTCCGGCGCGCGCTGGCGCTCGACGGAGCCCTCCATCTCGCCGCTCAGCGCCAGCTCGGCTCGGGCAAGCTCCGCATCCAGCGGGCCGCCGCGCATGATGAAGCGCAGTACCCCGTCCCGCTCGATCGCATCGAAACCGTAGCGCAGCATCAGCGGTTGCAGGGCGGCGCGTGCCGGACGCACATCATCGTCCGAATACCCGCTGACCACGCCGAACAGCGCCTCCACATCGAAGTGCCGCAATCCCGCCGCGGTGCAGATCTCGGCCACCGTCAGCGCCAGCGAGCGCGACGAGGCGCGCCCGGTGATCCAGTGCCCGGCGCGGTAGTTCTCACCATCGCTCCAGGTTTGCAGGTCGTTGGGGAAATGGGGAAATGGCCGCGCATCCCAGGCCCAGACGAAGGCGCGGGACATGTCCAGCATCGGCGCGCCGTAGACATCCGACACCGGATTGTGCGCGGGGTCGTTCCAGTAGCCATGCATCACCCGCAGGTACTGCTGCTGGATTACCTCGTCGCGGGCGCCGGTCGAATACCGCGGCAGGGCGGATTCCGAGCTTTTGGGATCGAGGAACTTGTTCGGCTCGTTGGTGCCCTTGTCAACGGCGGCGCACCCAAGCTCGGTGAACCAGATCGGCTTCGAGCGCGGCTGCCAGCCGGTCGGGTCGCTCTGCCGTACCCCGCCGATGCGCTCGTGATGCGGGTTCAGCCACCAGTTGCGCAGATCCTTGACCCGCCAGATCCAGGGTTCGTCATGGGCACCATCGGTGATCGGCGTACGGATCTGCGCGGCGCGCGCCTCGGACGAGTGATAGTACCAGTCGTAAAGCTCTCCGCCCTCGATGTTCTCCGCCAGGTAGCCCGTGTCGTAGATCGTCCGCCAGGACTGCGCGTCGAGGTGATCGTCGCCCTCGCGCCAGTCCGACAGCGGCATGTAGTTGTCGATCCCGATGAAGTCGATGTCCTCATCGGACCACAGCGGATCGAGGTGGAAATACCGGTCTCCGCTGCCGTCCTGGGGCTGGTAACCGAAATACTCGGTCCAGTCGGCGGCATAGCCCAGCTTGACCTCGGGCCCGAGGATCGCGCGCACCTCGCCGGCCAGGTCCTGCAGTGCCGCGACCGCCGGGAAGCTGCCGCCCGCGCCGCGGATCTGGGTCAGCCCCACCATTTCCGAACCGATGCAGAAGCTGTCGACGCCTCCCGCCGCCGCGCAGAGCGCCGCGCAATGCAGGATGAAACGGCGATAGCGCCACTCTGCAGGCCCTGCGTAGGTCACGGCGCCCGGCGTCACGCCGAAGTCCGAAGCCTGTGAGGTGCCCATGAAGGCCGCCACCTCGGCCTCGGCGACCCCCGTGCCGTCCGGCGAGCCCGGGCGGCTCGGCGCCTCGGAGGTGGTGATCCGACCGCGCCAGGGCAGATGCGGCTGGCTGTCGGCGTCGCTGTAGGGATCGGGCAGCGTGTTGCCGAGGATCTGGTCCATCAGCAGGAAGGGATAGAACATCACCGCCTTGCCGCGCGCGTTCAGTGCCGAGATCGCCTCGATCACCGAAGCATCCGCCGGGGTGCCACCATAAAGCGCCCGCCCCTCCTCGTCCTGCGCCACCAGTTGCGCAGCGCCGCGTGACAGCCCCGAAACGCGCCAGGGCATCTCCTTGCCATCATATTGCGATTGCTCGACTTTCGGGCGGACTTCGCAAGATCCGCAGCGCAGGTCATCGCCGAACCACGAGACGATCAGCGACACCGCCTCGCAACCGGTGAAGCTGCTGTCGAGCTGATCCAGAGAGGTTTCCAGATCGCTCTTGCCCGAGGGCGAATTGACATTGGCCAGCCCGACATGACCCGCACCGTAGTCATAGCTGACCTGGCTGGTCGCCAGCGCATATTCCCCGCTGCCCGGCATCAGCGCCACGCCGCGGATCGCATGGGCCGGTTCATCGCCGGCGCCCTCCAGCGCGAGGGGCGCGGGGCGCAGCACCTCGAAGGAGAATTGCGGAATCCGGTTGCCGAAGCGATCAAGCGCGAGGTCTTCCAGGACCAGGTAGGCCGTGCCGCGATAGGCCGGCACCTGCCCCGCGCCTTCGACCGCCTCCATCTTCGGATCCGGCAGCTGATCCTCCGACCCGCGATAGACACGCATGTCCAGGTCTGCGGGCGCGATCTCGGCCCCGTCCGCCCAGATCCGCCCGATGCCGGAAATCTCGCCCTCGCAAAGCGCGACGGCAAGGCTTACGGAATAGGAATGCTCGGTCACCTTCGGCTTGCTGGGCGCGCCCTTCCCGCCGCCCGTGGTGCGGGTGGTCTCAAGGAATTCGGACGCCCAGATCACCTGCCCCGCGACCCGCATCCGGCCATAGACCCGCGCCACCGGATCGCCCTCGCCGGCGCCGGTCAGGCGGAAGCGCTCGACCCGGCCGGTCTCGACCGCATCGGCTCCCTGACCCAGCAGGCGCTGGTCGATGACCCGGCCCAGTGTCGCCCCGACGAAGCGCCCGGCGGCGACGGCCGAGAGACCAAGGACAGAGCCCCCGATGGAACCGCCAATGGCGGCGCCGGCGGCGGAAAGAAGAACGGTTGCCATGGGTTACACCTCGTCCGGGAATGCGAAACTGGCCACGATGCGACGCCGCCAGGGTTGGCTGAGCGGGCTCTCCAGCACGCCGTGGCCGCTATAGGCGTGGATGAAACTGGCCTCGCCTCCGGCGCGCGCGAGGATGCCCAGATGCTTCGCCACCGCGCCCGAGCGCATTCGGAACAGCAGCACGTCGCCGGGCTGCGCGTCGCCGGTCCGAGGCTGCAGATGACGGCGCGCAGCGGCCCAAAGCCGCTCCTCGCGCTGCGGCTCGGACCAGTCAGGGGTGTAGGCCGGCACCGGCTCGGGCTCCTGCCCCAGCACCTCGCGCCAGACCCCACGCAGCAGGCCGAGGCAGTCTGTCCCTGCCCCCTTCAGCGACGCCTGGTGCAGGTAGGGCGTCCCGATCCAGCCGCGCGCGGCCATGACGATCTGATCCGCACGGCTCATCGGCGTGATCCGCCCGCGGTCTCGCCGCTCTGGCCGGGGTGCACCATGATCCAGTCCTCACCCGGGATGTCGGGAAAACCCTGATAGTTCAGCGCATTGTCGAACTTGACACGACATGTGGCAAAGCGCTTGTCACAGCCCGCCTCAAGCCGGAAAGTCACTCCCTCTCCCGGGTCCACCTGCAACGGCGTCCACAGTTCGATCCGTCGGCCGCTGCCCAAGCTTCGATCCAGCTTCACCGGCGCCGACACCCCTGCCGCAGGCCCGTCCAGAACCTCCACCCGCCCATGCGAGAACCAGCCCTCGGCGAAGCCGCCAAGCGCCGGGAAGGTAAAGACCGACAGGCTCTCGATCCCCGTCGCAATACTTTCGGCCCGGTAGCCGGGCTGGCTGAGATCGACGCCGCAACCCTGCCCGCCCAGCACGGCAGCGCACGGCTTCTGGTAGATCCGTCCCATGGGCTGATTCAGCGCCTCGGACAACCCGCGCAGCTCGGCGCGGAAGGCGCCCCCGGCGCGGGTCAGCTCTCCGATGCTGCCGCGAAAGACCACCTGGCGCACCTCGGGCGCGGACCAGTCCAGCAACCAGGCAGTGACCTCGGCGCCGTCATAGCGCCCGGCCTCGATGTCCTCCTCGCGGATCGCCGCATCGCTCAGCGCACCAAGCGCCTCGGAGTTGTCCACCGACAGCCCCGTGCTTTGCTGCAGCGCCGCCGCCGTCAGGCCGGTATCGGCGCGGAAGGTAACGCCCTCGAAGACAAGGTCGCAATCGTGGTCGGTGAAGCCCAGCGTCAACCCGTCGCGGCGGGTGATCTTCCAGGCATGGCAGGTCGTGGTGGCCCCCGTCGCCAGGTGGGCCGCCAGATCGGGATTGAACGCCATCAGACCCGTACCTCCACCACCGGCACATTGGGCACGTCGCCCGCCCGGAACGAGGCGACAGACGTCTGGATGCGATCGGTGTCGAAGCGCACCGGCACGTCGAACTCGAAGCCCGCTGTCACGTCCATGCCCTCGTTGGGCGCGGTGACAAAGGTGATCAGCCCGGTGGTCACATCGACCGAGTAGTGGATGCCGTCCTGAAGCTCGTCGTCCTCGACCCCCGCGCGAACCGTACCCTGCACGGGTTTGGTAATCGGTCGCGCATAGCTCTGGAGGCCCGAGGTATAGGTCTTCAGCAACTGGAAGCTGTGCGTCACCCCGTCGCCCTGGGCGATCACCTGGTCGCGGTAGTCGACCTCGGCACTGGGACGGCAGGACTTGTAGTCGGACCAATCCTTCCAGCGGAACCCGTGCAACTGCCCCTGCCGCGCCTCGAAGAAGGCGATCAGCGTCTCGACATCATCGAGAGAGCGCATCGAGACCCCCGCATCGAAACGGCGGCGCGAGTGCAGCCAGGGGGTGTTGCGCTCTTCGAAGCCGTTGGCGAGCGTCACCACCTCGGTGCGCCGCTCGGGACCGCCGGTCGAGCCGAAGGAGAGATTGGCGGGGAAACGGACCTCGTGGAAAGACATGGCGATCTCCTCAGCGGTTGCGCTGGCCGCGCGTCAGCGCGCGGCTCATCTGGGCGGCGATCTGGCTTTGCGAGCGGCGGAAGCCCTCGACATCCGGCGTCGTGATGTTGATCACCACATTGGCTGGCCCCTGCCCTTGCATCTTCACCCCAAGACGGCCATCGGCACCGCGCGACAGCGGCATGATCGCCTCGGGTCCGGCCTCGCCCATCAGGCCGGTGCCGCCGGTCATCGGGAAGTAGGTGGGCGAGGAGACCACGCCGCCCTTGGCGAAGGGCATGACGTTCTGCATCAGCCCGCCGATACCCTGTGCGATCAGCCCGCCAAAGTGATCGGTCACCGGCTTCACGGCGGCGGAATAGGCTGCGTTCGACATCGAGTTGGCAACGGTCCGCAGGGCATCCGAAGCCCGCATACCGTCAAACAGGACCCCGTCCAGCGCCCGCCGCAGACCCCGGCTGAGGCCCCGTTCCAGCGTCTGCACATCCTTGCCTGTTTCCGCCAGCGCCGCGCGCATCCGGCGCAGTTCGCTGTCAAATCCGGCGGCCATGTCGGCGGCTCCGCCGAGGGTCGCATCCAGGCTGTCGACCTGCGCCTGCAGTGCCTCGAGACCGTTCAGATCACTCATTCTCGCCTCCTGTCGTCGCAACCTCCCCGTCGGGATAGGCCGCCAGCAATTCATCCAGCCGCGCCCGGCTCAGCACCGAGGTGGCCTGCGCGCCCTCCCCCAGCATCAGCCGCAGCTCGGCCGGGGTGAGGGCCCAGAACTCCGCCGGGCGCAGGCCCAGGACCCGCAGCCCGACCTGCATCAGCGCGGGCCAGTCCAGACCGCTTGCGCCGTGACCACTCATGCCTTGGCCTGGGGGACCGCGAAGGCCCGCGCCAGAAGCTCGGCGGCCTTGCGGGCGGCCAGGATCGGGCCGCCCTCGATCTCGACGCTCAGCAGATCCTCGGCCCGGCCCTGCCAGCCGCCCCCACGCAGACCGGCAACGATCAGCGCCAGCACGTCGCGGGTGCTGTAGCCCCCGGTCTCGAAGCGCTCGACCAGCTCCAGAAGCGATCCGCTCTCCAGCATCGCCTCCAGCTCGGCCAGCGCGCCGAGGGTCAGCTTCATCACGTACCGCTGACCGTCCAGCACCAGCGCCACCTCGCCTGCGTGGGGATTGGCCATGGTCAGAGCGCCGTGAAGCTGAGCGCCCCGGCCGAGGCCATGGACAGCTCGTAGGTGGCTTCCCCGTTGTGGGCGCCCGCATAGTCGATCGAGGTCACCTGGAAGGGGCCTTCGACCACCCCGAAATCCGGGATGATCACCTGGAAGGCGGGGGTTTCACCGTCGAAGAAGATCTGACGGGCGCGCTCGTCGCTGCCCGCGTCCTTGAACACCCCCGAACCGCTGATCGCCGCCGAGCGCACACCGGCGCCGGAGAGCAGCTCCCGCCAGCCCCCCTGGCTTTCCAGGCTGGTCACATCGACCGCCTCGGCATTGAAGCTCAGCCGCGTCGCCCTCAGGCCCGCCAATGTCTCGAACAGACCGGCATCGGTCATGTCCACCTTGATCAGAAGATCCTTGCCGTTCTGGGCCACCATAGTCGTCACTCCGTCGAAAGGGTTCAGGTGTCTTGCACCCGGGCGCGAAAGCTCATGTCGATGCGGCGCAGCTGCCCCGCCTCGTCCCGGCGCGCCCGGGCCTTGAGGAAATTCAGGCTGACCAGGTGCCCCCGGGACAGCGCGGGCATCGGCAACTCCAGCGCATCCGAGACCGCAGCGGCGACCTCCTTCGCGGTCTGGAAGCCGGCCTCGGTGGTCACCACCGAGATCGTCAGGTCATGTTCCGCGCCGCCACCACAGGAGGTGGACCAGTCGCGCACCTGCTCGGGCCCGAGGCTGACATAGGTCGCCGGCGGCGTGCCCTGGGGCGGCGCGTCGAAGATGTCGCTGCCGACCAGCGCCACCAGGGCGGCGTTGGTCGAAAGGTGGGTGAAAAGCGCGCCCTGCAGCGCTGCCGAAACCGCGTAGCTCATGCCATGACCTCCTCGCGCGCGCGGCAACGCAGGAACCGCCCAGAAGCGTCGTCCTCCTGCACCGACTCGATCAGGTAGATCCGCTCTCCATCACGAAACCGCTGGCCGGGCTGGGGCCGGTTGGACGCGCCCGGAGGGGCCCCGCGCACGATGATCTTCAGCGTCTGACGATGCGCGCTCAGACCGGCACGGTCATGCAGCCCGGCCCTGCCGGGAGAGACCTCCGCCCATAGGATACCGAGGGCATGCCAACTGCTTTCGAACCCCCCGGCACCATCCGCGACCCGCATCGGGCGCTCCAGAATCAGTTCCCTGTTCAGACGCGGGCTCATGAGCGACCTCCCAGGCCGATCCGCATCGGCCGGTAGCGTTCCAGCAGTGCGGTGACACCGAAGGGTGTGCAACCTTTGCCAAGCGCCACGTCGTTTCGGTACTCGTAGTAGTGGGACGCCATCAACAGCACCGCCTGGGCGAGATCGGGAGGCACCTCGCCCCAGTTCAGCGCCGCGCCAGCCGTCACCAGCACCTCGATCTTGCCATCGGCGGGTGGCTCGGGCAGCTTGCCCTTCAGGGCGCGGAACTTCGGGGCGAAGACGTCCTCGTCGAAGGTATAATCGCCGGGATCCTCGCTGACCCTTGCCCCCTGCTTGTCGACCAGGGTCACCTGCTGGATCAGCCGCACGGGGGCCAGAGGGAACGCCTGCGCCTCGGCTTTCGCCCACCCCTGCACGGTCCAGATGAAATCCCGCTGGTAGATGGCCTGGCCGGTCCGACCCTCGATCGCCGCCAGCGCGGCGCGGATGTAGCCCTCCAGCACGTCGTCCTGCGCGCTGTCCTCGGCAAAGCCGGTGCCCAGGCGCAGATGCTGCTTGAACTGGCTCACCGGCAGGACGGCTGCGGCAACCTGGTTCACTTCGATCAAAATCATCACCGTACTCCGATATTCGGGACCGGCGTCTCCGGCCCGCGGCGCGTGAAGGCCAAGCCTCCGACGCGTGCCTCCCAACGTTGCTCGGACGGAGGGAGCTGCTGGACAACGCCTGAGAGAGACACGCGCCCGACGGGGCCGAAAGGCCCGACCCCGCCGATCCGACGCGTCTTACGACGTGCCGAACTTCAGCAGCTTGATCGCGGCGAAGTCGCTGACGTCCCCGCCGACCCGCTTGGTCGCGTAGAACAGCACATGCGGCTTGGCGCTGAAGGGATCGCGCAGCACCCGCAGGTCCGGGCGCTCGGCCACGGTATAGCCGGCGTGGAAGTCCCCGAAGGCGATGGCATAGGTGCCCGAGGCGATGTCGGGCATGTCCTCGGCGATCAGCACCGGGTAGCCCAGCAAGCGCGCCGGCTCCCCGGCTGCCAGGCCGTCGGACCACAGGAAGCGGCCATCCAGGTCCTTCAGCTTGCGCACGGCGCCCGCGGTCTTCGAGTTCATCACGAAGGTGCCGTTGGCGCGATAGCGGGCGCCAAGCGTATAGACCAGGTCGACGATGGCATCAGCCGGATCATTGGGATCGAAGTCCCCGTCGGTGCCGGTGGCGACATAGCCAAGGCTGTCCCAGGCCCAGGAGGCATCGGCAACCTTGGTGTGGGTCAGGAAACCGGTCGGCTTGTCGTCGCCGTCGCCATTGATGAAGGCATCGGCCTCGGCACGGGCGAACTTGTCGGCGATACGCTCGGCCAGCCAGCCCTCGACGTCAAAGGCGCTGTCATCCAGAAGGCGCTGGCTGGCCTTGGGCAGGGCGGAAAGTTCGAACAGCTCGATCGAGATCCGATCGACTCCGGGCGTCGTGGTCTCGGTCACGCTGGTGTCGTCGTTCCAGCCGGCGCCCATGTCGGTGGTATCCACCAGCACGTCGTAGGAACTGGCGTTGACATGCACCACGTTCGCAACCTGGCGGATCGAGGCCGAACTCTTCAGCACCGAGCTGATCGTCGCCGAGGTCTGCGGGTCCAGCAGATAGCCGCCATCGCCGGTCACGGAGAGCGCCTTGCTCTCCAGGTCGAGGCCGCGCAGGCCATCGTCATCACCCGAGCGCAGGTAGGCGGAAACCGCCTTGCGATGCGGGGCGCCGCTCTCGGCGGCAGAGGCCAGCGTCGGGCGCGCGGCGGTCAGGGATTTGCGGTCAAGCATGGTCAAACGGCTTTCCTGTTGCTGCAGTCTTTCCTGAAGTTCGTCACGGAAGCTCTTGAACTCCCGCATGAAATCCGAAACAGCGGATTTCACCTCGGCGACGGGAGAGAGGCTCTCCCCAGCCCGAGTGTCGGTCTCGGTCTTACCCATCATCGACTCCTTGGATGGAAGGTGAGAGAGCGCCCTAGTGGTCGCCCAATTCGGCCCGCGCGGCCCGGAAGGCCGCCGCCATTTCGCGCAGGGCATCCTCGGCGGGGCTGTCGCCCTTGGCCGCGACCCGCGCACTGGGCAGCATCGGGAAGGTCACCAGCGAGACCTCCCAGAGCTCCAGTTCGGTCAGGAGCCTGCGGCCCCCGTCATCCTTGGTGGCCCGCCTGGTGCGGTAGCCGATGGAGAGCCCGTCGATGGCCCCCGCCCGGATCAGCGCCGCGGCTTCACGGCCCTTTTCCACGGCTTCCAGCAGGTGCCCCTTGACCCAGAGCCCGGTTGCATCCTCGCGGATCTCCTCCCAGACTCCGATGGGCTGGGCCGGGTCGTGCTGCCACAGCATCTTGACCCGCCGACCCTCCGCCGCGATGCGGGTCAGACAGGCGCCATAGGCCCCCTTCTGCACCACATCGCCGCCCTGGTCGCAGGCCCCGAACCGCGAGGCATAGCCCTCGATCGCCATGCCATCCTCCTGGACGACCAGCTCTGCGTCGAAGCGGTGGAACTTGCACTCCAGGCCGCCAAGGTTCTGAAAATCCATCTTTCTCTCCACTCAGGGCAGTTTGTCGATGACCGATTGGAAGGCCTGCGCCAGGATCACCCCGACGACGCCGAAGACGATCAGCCACAGCCGCCGCTCCAGCCGCTCCAGCACCAGTTCGATGCGATCCATGCGGTCGTGCAGGGCCTCGATCTGCATCTTCGAGAGCCGCTCATGCGCCTCCAGCCGCAGCGAGGGGCCACACTGGAACTCCTCGTAGCCAGTGCTGCGGCGGATCTCGCGAAGCTCGTTCATTCCGGGGAACCCGCGACGTCCAGCGGAGGCAGCCCCAGCAGGGAACGCTTCTCGGCAGCAGTCAGGAAATCTGCGCCTGCGACCCGCTGCCACTGGGCATCTCGCTCGGCGGCCAGCGCCGGTACCTGGTCCAGATCCGGGCTCAACCGCAGATCCTCGCCGGTAAAGCGCTCCAGCCACTCGCCAAGCGCGGCGGTGACGCGTGTCGCCAGCGGCAACACGGTCAAGCGGAAGAAGGCCCGGTGCGCTTCCTGGTAATTCGCATAGGTTGCGTCTCCCGGGATCCCCATCAGCATCGGCGGCACCCCGAAGGCAAGGGCGATCTCGCGCGCCGCCGCCTCCTTGGTTTTCTGGAACTCCATGTCAGAAGGGCTGAACCCCATCGGCTTCCAGTCGAGACCGCCCTCGAGCAACATCGGCCGCCCGGCATTGGCCGCGCCCTGGTGGTACATCTCCATCTCGGTCACCAGCCGGTCGTATTGGTCCGAGGTCATCACCCCCTCGCCGTCAAGCCCGCTGTAGACGATTGCCCCCGAAGGCCGCGCCGCATTGTCCAACAGCGCCTTGGACCAGCGCGAGGCCGAATTGTGCACATCCAGCGCCTGTGCCGCCGCCTGCATGGGCGACAGGCCATAGTGGTCATCCTGGGGATGGAAGCTCTTGAAATGACAGATCGGGGGACGCTCTCCGGTGACATCGAACCGGTGCTTCTGCCCACCGACGGCATATTCGAAGGCGACCGGCCAGCCATTGGCCCCGGGCACCAGGCTCATCCGATCCGAACGCAGCACATGCAACTCGACCGGCTCTCCCGCGTCCGCCGCAACCGCTTCAAGATAGCCATTGCCGGTCAGCAGAAGCTGGCCATAGAGACTCTCCAGCAGTTCGGCCCGTCCCTGGGTCGGGTTCGGGCTGCGCAGCAGGCTGATCACCGGATGATCACTGTAGCGGCGCTCGGGGTCCTGTAGCACCAGCGGCAGAGCTGCGGCAGCCTCGGCGATCATCTTCACCGCGCGGAAGCCGACCGGATTGCCGGCAAAGCCGGTGCGGGTCAGCGAGGCCGCGTCGCGCGGGCTCCAGGCGACACGCCCGGCCGAGTGATAGGCGACGACGCGGCCCGTGGCAGAGGCTTTCCGCTCCGGCGCCGTCGCGGCCTGGACCGTCCCGCGGCGGAAATAGTCGATGACCCCCATGCGTCTCTCCTTCGCTCGGTTCCGGCCGCTGGTCGGCGGCCCGTTGCGAAGGAATGTCCGTTCATTTGATTAAGAAGCGCCGAGACCACCGTCCGCAGCAAGCCGACCGAGACATTTACATTTGAGATCAACCCCTTGCACTGACGGCATCCGGCTCACTCAAGGTCGCCGCCGATCCACCCGCACCTGCGATCCCAGGCATCGTCTGCACAGCATCTCGCCCCCCAAGAGTCCACTCGACCCCGCGGTAGCGCCCCACCGTTCGAGTCCCGGCAACTGTCGACCCTCCAGTTCAGCTTCACCCAGGCCGCACGTCCAAACGCAAGAAAGCGCCGGCCCTCGCGAACCGGCGCCTTCCCTGAGATGACTTTGCAAATGACACTTCGCAGTTTGCAGTTCGCATTTTCTCTTTGCACTTGGCGTTTGCAAATCGCAAAGCCTGCAAATTGGGCTAGAGCCGCCGCATCTGGGGCCGCCTTTGTGGCTGCGCGCTCAGCATCAGGTCATGCAATGCCCAGACCAGCGCATCCAGCCGATCGGGACTGCCCGCCCCCTCCCACCCCTGCTGAGTCATCTGCGCAAGCTGGTCCTCGAGATCCCCCAACCCCTTCACATGGCGTACGCGCCCTTGCTCATACAGCGCGGCAACGGGCTCGGCCCGGGCGGCCTTGCCACGCGAAGCCCGGACCTTCCTCAACGGGATCATCGGATCGACCTGGCGCAGCACCGCCTCGACAAGATCGCCACCCTGGTTGACCTCGGCAACGATGCGATCCGCGCCGTGCCGCTCCAGCGCCGCCACCGCCGCCTCGGCCCATTGCTGCGGGCGTGCGGCAGAAACCGAGGCATCCTCAAGCACATAGGCGCGCCAATGCTGCGGCGGCCCCTTGGCCACCACCCCCGCGACCACGATGCCGCAATCGTCCGACCCTTCGTGCCCGGTCACCGGCGGATCGACCGCCACGACGATGCGGCTCAGATCCGGGATCTCGTCGACCTGGGCGGCATGGAGCATCTCGGAGGTCCAGAGAGCACCCTCCGTCTCGCCCATCAGGATCCCGTCCAGCTCCTGCCGCCCAAGCCGCGTGCCCGCGTAACGCGCGCGCACCTCTTCCAGGAAGCTTTCCGCCAGGTTGGCGCGGTTCGCCTCGGTCGGCGCATGGGTGGTCACCGTCGAGGGCGCCTCCAGCAGCCGTTTCAGCACGCCGACATTGCGCGGGGTCGTCGTCACGCAGACCCGCGGATCCTCGCCCAGGCGCAGGGCGAACTGCAGCATGTCCCAGGTCGCCTCTGCCTTCTTCCACTTCGCCAGCTCGTCCAGCCAGGCGCCGTCGAACTGCGGCCCGCGCAGCGCCTCGGGCTCGCTGGCAGAGAACGCCTGCGCCTCGGCCCCGTTGGGCCAGACCAGCCGCCGCCGCGTCGCCTGCCACTCGGGCCGTCGGTCGGGAGGAGAGCAGGCCATGATCCCGCTTTCACCGAAAATCATCACATCACGGACCTGGTCGAAGGTCTCGCCGATCAGCGCCAGGCGCCGGCAACGTCCCGGCGCCAGCGCCCGGGTCCCCTCGACCTGGCTGCGCACCCACTCCGACCCGGCGCGCGACTTGCCTGCCCCGCGGCCGCCCAGGATCACCCAGGTCTTCCAGGCACCGACGGGCGGCAGTTGATGCTCCATCGCCCAGAACTCGAAGAGAAAAGGGAGAGCACGAAGCTCTCCCTCAGTCAGGTCATCGAGAAACCGCTTCTGCACATCCGCAGCGGCGGAGGCGATCCAGGCGGCACCCGATCGAAGCCCGCGCGGCGTCGAGGTCGATGTCCTCGCCTCTCCCTGTCGTGTTCCGCTCTCGTCCTTCATCAAGCTTGGCCTCCATCTCCAGTGCAAAGCGGATCCAGTACCGGATCTCTCCGCTCAGTTTGACGGCATCCTTCGCCGCCGTGAGCTCTCCGGCGCGCACCCTGTCCTGCACGCTTTCGAGATCTTCCGCGATATCGCGGACCTGCCGTTCGACACGCTCGACTGCCTTGCGGAGCCGGGCTTCTTCTTCTGCGATATTGTCCATCGTCTGATATTTGCCTCGCGCATTGTCGTTGCCCCCCCGACACGAACCGCGACACGAGCCGCACGAAAAAACGGCCTTGGGATTGCTCCCAGGCCGTTTGCCCATTTGTTCCAGCGTGCCACAACCTATACGGGAGACCGTGCGCCCTGTCAACGGATGCCAGCGTTCGGGCGAGGCAACACTCTGTTAACCCTCGCCCGAAAACTCACCTCAACCCATGGAGATCAGACAGATTTTCCGAACACTACTGGTTCGTGCGCCCCGCTTCGATCTCGCGCCAGCGGGCGACGTTGCGGTTGTGCTCGTCCAGTGTCGTGGCGAAGGCGTGGCCGCCGGTGCCGTCTGCAACGAAATAGACGTAGTCGGTCGGCTCGGGGTTCACCGCCGCCTCGATCGACGCGCGGCCCGGGTTGGCGATCGGGGTCGGCGGCAAGCCGTCGATCACATAGGTGTTGTAGGGCGTTTCGCCGCGCAGTTCGCTCTGGCGGATGCCGCGGTCCAGCACAGCCTGGCCGTTGGTGATGCCGTAGATCACCGTCGGGTCGGTCTGCAGTCGCATTCCGCGCTTCAGGCGGTTCTCGAAGACCGAGGCCACGGTGCGGCGTTCGTCCGGCACGGCGGTTTCCTTCTCGATGATCGAGGCCATGATCAACACCTCTTCGGGGCTGGCCAGCGGCAGGTCGTCGATGCGGTTCGCCCAGGCTTCGGCCAGGATCGCGCTCTGACGGCTCTGCATCTCCTCGATCAGTTCGGCACGGCTCTCGCCCTCGGCGAACTCGTAGCTGTCCGGCGACAGGGTGCCCTCGGCGGGCACCTCGGTGACCTCGCCCGAAAGCTCCTCGATCTGGTTCAGCAGCTGCACCACCTGCCACGAGGTCACGCCTTCGGCCATCTGCAGCCGGAAGCGGGTGTCGGACTGGTCACGCACCTCGTTGAAGACCTCGGGCACCTCGGCGTCCTCGCCGGGCACGAAACGGGCCCGTTCGACGAAGCGCGTGGTGGCTGGGTCCAGCTCGCGCACCAGAACATCCGACTGGCGCACGCCGACGCGGTAGACCACCTCCGTGCCGCAGGTCGAAGCCCCGCCACGGGTGACGATGTCAACGATCTCCTCCATCGAGGCCGAGGCCGGCACCAGGAAGGCGCCTGCCTTCAGGTCATCGGACTTCTCGCTGTATTCCGCGCCGACCCGGAAGATCGAGCTGTTGGTCACGGCGCCCCGCTCTTCCAGCTCGCCGCTGACACGGCGCATGTTGGATCCGGGCGCAACCCGCAGGCAGATCGCCTCGGCCAGCGGCCCCGGTTCGGCATACTGCCGTTTGCCCCAGATCACTGCACCCGCCATCAGGAAGGCGAGAACGATCAACAGCGTCAGGGCGTTCGAGGCCACCGAGCGCCACATCTCAGCGCACCTTGCCGAAGATCAGCGAGGCATTGGTGCCACCGAAACCGAAGGAGTTCGACAGGGCGACGTCGATCTTGCGCTCGCGCTTGGCATTGGGCGCCAGGTCGATTTTCGTTTCGACTGCCGGGTTGTCCAGGTTGATGGTCGGCGGCGCGACCTGGTCACGGATGGCGAGGATCGAGAAAATCGCCTCGATCGCGCCCGCCGCGCCCAGCAGGTGCCCGGTGGCCGACTTGGTCGAGGACATGGTGACATGCGGCGCGTGATCGCCCATCAGTTTCTCGACCGCGCCCAGTTCGATGGTGTCGGCCATGGTCGAGGTGCCATGGGCGTTGACGTAGTCGATGTCCGCCGGGGTCAGCCCGGCCCGCTTCAGCGCCATCTCCATGCAGCGCCGCGCGCCGTCGCCGTCCTCGGAAGGGGCGGTGATGTGATAGGCGTCGCCCGACAGGCCGTAGCCCAGGTATTCGCCGTAGATCTTGGCGCCACGGGCCACCGCGTGCTCGTATTCTTCCAGCACCACGATGCCGGCGCCCTCGCCCATGACGAACCCGTCACGGTCGGCGTCATAGGGGCGGCTGGCCTTCTGGGGATCATCGGCACGCTTGGTCGACAGCGCCTTGCAGGCGTTGAAACCGGCGATGCCGATCTTGCAGATCGCTGCCTCGGCGCCGCCCGCGACCATCACGTCCGCGTCGCCCCACTGGATCATCCGCGCCGCGTCGCCGATGGCATGGGCGCCGGTCGAACAGGCGGTGACGACCGAATGGTTCGGCCCCTTGAACCCGTACTTGATGCTGACCTGGCCCGAAATCAGGTTGATCAGCGCGCCAGGCACGAAGAATGGGCTGACACGGCGCGGGCCCTTCTGCTCCATCATCACGGCGGTATTGGCGATCGAGTTCAGCCCCCCGATGCCCGAGCCGATCAGCACCCCGGTGCGCTCCAGCGCCTCGGCATCCTCCGGGGTCCAGCCCGCATCCTCGACGGCCATCTGGGCCGCGGCCATGCCAAACAGGATGAAGGTGTCGATCTTGCGCTGTTCCTTGGGCTCCAGCCACTGATCGGCGTTGAAGGTCCCATCCGAGCCATCGCCGCGCGGCACTTCGCAGGCATAGGTGGTGGTCAGCCCCTCGGGGTCGAACTGCGTGATCGGGCCCGCGCCCGATTTCCCTTCAAGGATCCGCGACCAGCTCTCTTCGACTCCGCAAGCCAGCGGGGTCACGAGGCCCAGACCAGTGACAACGACACGACGCATATGCTTCCGCCCCTCAAGTTTCTCTCCGCCCGCTCTTACCCGAGGGCGCGCCCCGGGGGCAAGAGTTCCGCGTTTACCCTTTGGTCTCTCGGCGGGGAAAAGGGCACGATCCGGTCACGCCCGGCGCCCCGGTCCGGCGGCCGCCGCATCCCGCTCAGCAGGACACATAGGCACGCAGGAAGCTAGATAGGTCCGGCACTCGCGCCTGCAAGGCATCCGCGAGGTGCAGCGCCTGGATCCGGTCGACAGCCCCCGGGGCGCCCTCGGCCCGGATTCGCGCGATCTCTTCGCCATCAGCCCACATGCGCATCGCCAGCGGCAAGTCACGCGCACCGTTCCAACCTGCCACGCCGCCCACCAGATGCGCCGCCAGCGCCGGCTGATCTTCCGGCACCGCCGCCAGGCAGAGCGCGGCCAGCGCCGCGCCCTCGCCCCGCAGCCAGTCCGCCAGGGCCGCAAGAACGGGCATGTCGGTTTCCTGCAGGCGCTGCGCAGGCGGCAACCAGGGATGAGCGTGATCCTGCGGCCGCAGGGACAGGCCCCGGAACGGCGCTGTCTCCTCGCCCTGCCGACGGGCACAGAACAGCACCTGGGCATAGAATTCGGCCACCCGCTCGCTCTGCGGAGCCAGCAGGCGCAGCCAGGGCAGTACCGCGTAGGTCAGCGGGTAGAGCTCCTCCTGGTGGTGCAGCTCGTGCCAGAACAGCAGCTGAGCCGCCTCCTCGTCCCAGCGCGCCGACAACCGCCCCAGCCGCTCGGGCAGGTCGGGTTGCCTTGGCACCCCATGAGGGCCGTAAAGCCTGCTCCAGATCGGATCGGACAGGTCCAGGCGCATTCTCTCTCACTCTCCCGCTTTCGCCTCACCCGGCGGCATCCTGCCACGAAAAAGGGCTTCCGTCGTCAGACGAAAGCCCGGATTTCTTCGCTCGGGTCTCCCGGTTGCCCGGTCCCCGGCGGCTCGGCTCAGGTGGCGTCCGAGATGAACTTGACCGCGTCGCCGAAGGTCTGGATGTTCTCGGCGGCGTCATCGGGGATCTCGATGCCGAATTCTTCTTCGAAGGCCATGACCAGCTCGACGGTGTCGAGGCTGTCGGCGCCCAGGTCGTCGATGAACGAGGCGTTCTCGGTCACCTTGTCTTCTTCCACGCCGAGATGCTCGACAACGATTTTCTTCACGCGCTCTGCGACATCGCTCATAGGTCTTCCCCTCACGTCACATGGGCCTAGGGCCCGTTTCTCGCCTCGCCCTTAGCGGGCGGCTTCCAGTGCCCCTTCGGGCTCTTCCACCCCGCATTGCGAGGCGCGGGATCCTGCAATTCCTGCACAGGTCCCGCAAAATCTGCGCCGCCTATAGCACATGGTTTCGGTAACGCAAACGCTTTCGGGCCGCTTTCCTCAGGTGGTTTCCCGGCGCCCGTGGCACAAGGCCGAAGGCGCCGGGAATTTCCTCATCACCCGGCTTGAACCGGGATGCGCGCCAGGTCAAGCCCCCACCCGGGGGCAGCCCGGAGGACGCTTACAGCATTGCCATGCCGCCGTTCACATGCAGCGTGGCGCCGGTCACGTAGCCCGCTTCCGGGCTCGACAGGTAGAGGACAGCCGCCGCAATCTCTTCCGGCGTGCCCATGCGGGCGGCGGGGATCTGCGCATCGATCTTGGCCTTCTGCTCGTCGTTCAGCTTGTCGGTCATCGCCGTGGCGATGAAGCCGGGCGCGACGCAGTTCGCGGTGATGCCACGGCTGGCGACTTCATAGGCGATGGACTTGGTCATGCCGACCATGCCCGCCTTGGAGGCGGCGTAGTTCACCTGGCCCGGGTTGCCGGTGGCGCCGACGATGGACGAGATGTTCACGATGCGCCCCCAGCGGGCCTTCATCATCGGGCGCATCACGCCACGGCACAGGCGCATGGTGGCGGTCAGATTGACATCGATCACCGACTGCCAGTCCTCGTCGCTCATCCGCATGAACAGCTGGTCACGGGTGATGCCGGCATTGTTCACCAGGATATCGAGCGCGCCCATGGCCGCTATGGCCGCCTTGGGCAGGGCCTCGACGGCCTCGGGGTCGGACAGGTTGCAGGGCAGCACATGGGCGCGTTCGCCCAGTTCTGCCGCCAACTCCTGCAGCGGGGCCTCGCGGGTGCCGCTGAGGCCCACCGTTGCGCCCGCGCCGTGCAGCGCCTTGGCGATCGCGCCGCCGATACCACCGCTGGCGCCAGTCACCAGCGCCGCCTTGCCCGTCAGATCAAACATTTTGCTCTCCCAGTCGGGGCCTCGCCCCGATCATTTCTGGTTCAAATCTGCCGCGGGGCTCAGGCCCCACGGATACTCTTGCCCGAATTCCTAGTCCGCGACCGAGGTCACCTTGGCGACCTCTTCCGGCGTGCCGACCTGGGCACAGGCGACCTCGCGCGCGATGCGGCGGATCATGCCCGACAGCGCCTTGCCCGCGCCGATCTCCCAGATCTCGGTCACGCCCTGCTCGACCATGTAGCCGACGCTCTCGCGCCAACGGACCGAGCCGGTGACCTGCTCGACCAGCAGCGCCTTGATCTGCTCGGGATCGGTGACAGCCTCGGCGCGCACGTTGGCGACCAGCGGCACGGCTGGCGCGGCAAAGGAGACCTCGGCCAGCGCCGCCTGCATCGCCTCGGCGGCGGGCTGCATCAGCGCGCAATGGAAGGGGGCGGACACCGGCAGCAGCACGGCACGCTTGGCCCCCTTGCCCTTGGCGATCTCTACCGCGCGCTCCACTGCTGCCTTGTTGCCCGAGATCACGACCTGGCTCGGATCATTGTCATTGGCAGCCTGGCAGACCTCTCCCTGCGCGGCCTCCTCGGCAACGGCGGAAGCGGTGGCAAAGTCGAGCCCCAGCAAGGCCGCCATGGCGCCCTCACCCACCGGCACGGCCTGCTGCATGGCGCGCCCCCGGATACGCAGCAGACGCGCCGCATCGGCGATGCTGAGGGTGCCGGCGGCGGCCAGCGCGGAATACTCCCCAAGCGAATGCCCAGCCACGAAAGCCGCATCGGTGATCGCCACGCCCTCGGCCTCCAGCGCCCGGAAGGCGGCCAGCGAGGTCGCCATCAGCGCGGGTTGGGCGTTCTCGGTCAGGGTCAGCTCCTCGGCCTCTCCGTCCCAGATCAGCGCGCTCAGGTCCTGGCCGAGGGCCTCGTTGACCTCTTCGAAGACGGCCCGGGCCTGCGGATAGGCTTCGGCAAGGGCGCGGCCCATCCCGATGGTCTGTGCCCCCTGGCCGGGGAAGACGAATGCGCGGCTCATGACCCACTCCTTGTGTCTGGCATCTTCTGATCTGGCATATCTTTCATCCCACATGCCGACAGCATGTGAATTGGGCGCGGAAATACAGGCTGGCGCCCCCCAAGGCAACGCCAAGCTTGCCCGCCGCGCCACGCTCACGGCGCCGTCATCCGCCGCGCATCCATGCACAGCTCCTGCGCGAGCGCCGGGGTAGGAGCCATGCCGCAGCGCAGCTAGATTGAGCGCAACCCGGCAGCTGCCGCCATTCCCTTCAGACCCGGAACCATCCCATGTCCCTTTCAGACACCTCCGACAGCTACGGCCGCGTCACCCGCGTGATCCACTGGCTGACCGCCCTGCTGATCCTTTCGGCCTTTCCACTGGGCTACGTCGCCCACCAGATGTCCCTGTCGATCGAGACCACCAGCGGCACGGCCCAGGCCACGCTGATCGCCCGTACCGCCATCCTGTTCTCGGTCCACAAGACCCTCGGCGTCGCGGTGGTTGTCGTCTCGCTGTTCCGCATCGCCTGGGGCATCGCCCAGCCCCGCCCCGGCCTGATCCGCGGCAGCCACCGGGCCGAGGCCCTGGCCGCGGAAACCGTGCACTACCTGCTCTATACCCTGCTGATCCTGGTACCGGTCTCGGGCTGGGTGCACCACGCCGCCACCGCAGGCTTCGCCCCGATCCTCTGGCCCCTCGGCCAGGGCCTGCCCTTCGTGCCGCAGAGCGAGACCGTTGCGGCGCTGGCCTCCGGCCTGCACTGGATCTTCGCCTGGTCCCTCGCCCTGGTGCTGGCACTGCACATCGGCGGCGCCCTGAAGCACCATGTCATCGACCGCGATGCCACCCTGCGCCGGATGTGGCGCGGAGAGGCCGCCGCGCCCTCACCCCGCCAGCCTGGCCATGCCGCGCCCCTGGCCACCGCCACACTGCTGCTGGCGCTGATCGCCGCCCTTGGCGTCTCGCTCACCCCGGCCGGCCCCGGCGCCGAGGCTGGCCAGCCCCCCGCACCTGGCACCATCGGCGCCGCCTCCACCGCCGGTGACTGGCAGGTGACCGACGGCCGCCTCGGCATCGAAGTCACCCAGTTCGGCAATACCGTCGAAGGCAGCTTCGCCGACTGGACCGCCGCGATCACCTACGACCCAGAGGGCACCGCTGGCCCCGTCGGCCATGTGACGGTGCAGGTCAATGTCGCCTCCCTGACCCTCGGCTCGGTCACCAGCCAGGCGCTCGGCAGCGATTTCCTGGCCGCTGGCGATCACCCGACGGCCACCTTCGACGCCGAGATCCTGCGCCAGGCAGATGGCAGCCACGTCGCGGACGGCACGCTGTCGCTGCGTGGCCGGCAGATGCCGCTCTCCTTCCCCTTCGCGCTTGAGACCGATGCGGACGGCACCGCCCACGCCAGCGCGGACCTTGCCCTCGACCGGCGCGACTTCGGTGTCGGGGCCTCGATGGCGGATGAGTCCACCGTGGCCTTCACGGTCGCGACACGCTGGCAGCTCACCGCCACCCCGCGCTGAACCGCCCCGACTGAAACCGAAGGGCGCCCCATTCCGGAGGGCGCCCTTTCCCCGTCCCTCCTTGCCCCCGCGCCCGCGACACCGATAGGCTGGCGGCACGGAAAGGACCCCCATGACCGATCCCCCCAGCTTCACCGCCGAGCAGATCACCGCCGCCTATCACGCCTATGTCGACTGCCTGAACCGAAGCTGATCGCCGCCGGACTGGCTTTCGACTGTACGCCGGTCGGCAACCTCTTCGGTCTGCCGGGCAATGGCCGCCGCGTGCAATTCACCGAAAACGTCTTCTACCACTATGCCCCCGGCCCCGCGGGCACGCCGCGCATCCGGGATGTCTGGTCGGTGATCGACCAGGCTGCCATCGCCGCGCAACTCCGAAGCACCTGACCGGCAAAGCGCAAGAAAAAGGGGCCGCCCCGCAGGACGGCCCCAATGCTCATGCGCGGCCTTGCGGCGGCGCAAGCCTTACTCGGCCTGCATGGCCTCGATCGAGATCTGCACCTCGACCTCGTCGCTGACATAGGGCGCGAACATGCCCATGTCGTAGTCCGAGCGCAGCACGGTGGTGGTGGCATCGAACCCGGCCCAGGGCTTGCCCTCCATCGGGTGATCGCCCAGCTGGTTCAGCCTGGCATCCAGCACCACCTCGTTGGTGATGCCGTTGATGGTCAGATCGCCGGTGATCAGCCCGGTGTCCTCGCCGGTCACCTCGATCGAGGTCGAGACGAAGGAAACGGTGTCATTGGCCTCTGCCCCGAAGAAATCCTCGGTCAGGAAATGCGCGGTCCGCGCATCGATGCCGGTCAGCAGCGAGGCGGCGGGGAAGGCCACCTCGACGGAAGAGTTCGCCGGGTCCTCGGCATCGAACTGGATCGTGCCGTCAAAGCCCGAGAACATGCCAAAGCCGGTCGAATAGCCGAGGTGGTTGTAGTGGAAGACAATCTGGGTGTGGGTGTTGTCGAGGGTGTAGGTCACCGGCGCCGCGAAGACGGAGGCGGCGGTGACCAGGGTCAGGGCGGAGCCGAGAAGCAGGGATTTCATAAGGGTTTATCCTCTTTCAGGGGATGCGTTCAAAGATGCCCCAGATGTCGCCGCACCGCCGCATCATCGCAATTCCGCATCCCCCAACAGGTGCTGTGGATCTGCGAACATCACACCCGCGCGAAATCGCCGGCCCGCACACGGCCATCGGCTGATTGCCTCCGGCGGGAGTATTTTCAGCCTGGTGATGATGCAGGTTTCGCCCCTCCGGGCGACCGACTTTCTATCCCGGGCGCGTGCACGCTCTCACGGCAAAACTCCGGCACCTCTCCGGGCACTGTCCTGCTTGCCCATCACCAGGCTGAAAATACCTCCGGGGGGAGGCTCCGCAGGAGCCGGGGGGCAGAGCCCCCTGCCCTTCACCGCGGCGCGGCGACCGCGCTTGCCAACCCCAGCGATCCCCTGTAAAGGAGGGCCTCCTTCCGCAAGGATATCTTGAACCGCGCAGACTCTCGTGGAGGGGTCGCGGAAGGGCAGACCCTCCTATGAAATGCGCCTCGACAGAAACAGGAGTGCACATGCCGCTTTACGAGCATGTCTTCATCTCGCGCCAGGACCTTTCCAACGCGCAGGCCGAAGGTCTCATCGAACATTTCGGCGCCATTCTCTCGGACAACGGCGGCAAGCTGGTTGACCACGAGTACTGGGGCGTCAAGACGATGGCCTACAAGATCAACAAGAACCGCAAGGGCCACTACGCCTTCCTGCGCACCGACGCCCCGTCGGAAGCCGTGCAGGAAATGGAACGCCTGATGCGTCTGCACGACGACGTGATGCGCGTCCTGACCATCAAGGTCGACGAGCACGCCGAGGGCCCCTCGGTCCAGATGCAGAAGCGTGACGAGCGCGACGACCGTCGCCGCGAACGTCGCTGATCTCAGCCCAGGAAAGGACATAAATCATGGCCGCAAAACCGTTTTTCCGCCGCCGCAAGGTCTGCCCCTTCTCGGGTGATAACGCGCCGAAGATCGACTACAAGGACACCCGTCTGCTGCAGCGCTACATCTCCGAGCGCGGCAAGATCGTGCCTTCGCGCATCACCGCCGTCTCCGCCAAGAAGCAGCGTGAACTGGCCCGCGCCATCAAGCGCGCGCGTTTCCTCGCCCTGCTCCCCTACGCCGTGAAGTAAGGAGCCAGATCAATGGAAGTCATCCTTCTCGAACGCGTCGCCAAGCTCGGCCAGATGGGCGACGTCGTCTCCGTCAAGCCCGGCTACGCCCGTAACTACCTGCTGCTGCAGGGCAAGGCGCTGACCGCCTCCAAGGAAAACATCGCCCAGTTCGAAGCCCAGAAGGCTCAGCTGGAAGCGAACAACCTGGAGACCAAGAAAGAAGCCGAAGCCCTGGGCCAGAAGCTCGACGGCCAGAAGTTCGTCGTGATTCGCGCCGCCTCCGATGGCGGCAACCTCTACGGCTCCGTCTCGCCGCGTGACGTTTCCAACGTCGCCACCGAGAACGGCTTCACCGTCGAGCGCAAGCAGGTCATCATCCCGCAGCCCATCAAGGAACTGGGCCTGCACACCGCCGTGGTGCACCTGCACCCGGAAGTGGAAGTGGAAGTGATCCTGAACGTCGCCCGTTCCCCGGAAGAGGCCGAGATCCAGGCCGCCGGCAAGTCCATCCAGGAACTGGCCGCCGAGGAAGAAGCCGCCGCCGAGTTCGAGATCTCCGAACTCTTCGACGACATCGGCTCTGCCGCTTCCGATGACGACGAGGGCGACGCCCCCGCCGCGGAGACCGAGGAAGACTGATCGTCTGCCCCTCGACCGAATGATCGAACCGCGCCCCCTTGGGCGCGGTTTTTTCATACCGGCCTTTGCTGCGGCGCGCTTTTCACGGCTGACCGGCCGCCGCCTGGTGCATGTAGACCCCCGGTGCCACGCCCGCCTGGCGGCTGCAGGCCACCCTGAAGGCGCTGGCAGAGCCCTAGCCGACCCGCCGCGCCACCTCGGCCATGGACGCGCCGCCCCGGCCCAGCAGTTCCTTCGCCAATGCCATGCGCCAGCCCTGCAGGTCGTCCATCGGCGACATCCCGAGCGCCCGACCGAAAGGCTCGAAGAAGGCCGAGCGGGACATGCCCGCCCGCCGCGCCAGCTGCGCCACCGTCCAGGCCTGTGCCGGATCCGCGTGCAGCGCCCGCAGTGCCGTTCCCAGGCGTGGATCCAGTTAGGCCACGCAGCAGACCCGGCGGCGCCTCTGCCCCGCCCCGCAGCGCAGCGCCTCGTTCAGCAGCACCTCCGGCAACCGCCTCAGCACCAGGGCGCCCGCGGCCCGCTCGGCCAGGGTCTCCTCGTGGATCATCCGAACCAACGCGGTCAGCCGCTCCTCGCCGCTGACCTGGACAACCTCCGGCAGCAGTGACACCAGCAGGGCGCTGTCGGGGGTGGCGAAATCGCAATGTCCCGGCAGCATCTGCACGTCGGGCGGACCGCCGTTCTCGCCCAGGCAGTATTCGCCCGGACTGACCTTGACGCGGTGATAGCTGTCGCTCACCCCGGGCAGCTCCAGGCTGGAAGTGCTGAAATCGACGATCGCCGGTACCAGGACGAAATCCCCCGGGTTGATCACCTGCGGCAAGCGGCCACGGACGTTGATGCGAATATGCCCCTCGATGACCCCGCAATAGAACGGCTTGCCGATCCTACTGCCGCCAACCATCCAGCGACCGCGTCCGCTGACCAGCTTCGAAACCGAGGGGAGCGGCTTCAGAAGCGCCACCACTTCGGCCGGGGATCGGACATTCTTCGGACCATCTCTAATCAAAATGGGATCCCTGATGATAGAAGGTCCAACTCTCGACGTCTATCTCGTGGTGATCACACACCACGGAGATCCCCAATGTCCAAAGTTCTCATCACCGGCTGCTCCACGGGTTTCGGCTTGGCCACCGCGCAACACTTCCTTGACCAGGGCTGGGAGGTCGTCGCCACCATGCGCACTCCCGCCGCCAGCACCCTGCCTGCCTCGGATCGGCTGACCGTGCTGCCGCTGGACGTCACCGATGCCGCCAGCATCGAGGCCGCCCTTGCGGCTGCCGGCCCGCTCGACGCCCTGGTCAACAACGCCGGCCTCGGGATGCTGAACGCCGTCGAGGGCGCGACAATCGACAAGATACGCGAAGTCGTCGAGACCAACCTGATCGGTCCGATCGCCCTGATCCGTGCCGCCATGCCCGGTTTCCGTGCCCGGGGCGGCGGCGTCGTTGTCAACGTCAGCTCCACCGTGACCGTTGCGCCCCTGCCGGCGCTCGCGGTCTATACCGGCAGCAAGAGCGGGCTGAACGGTTTCACCGAAAGCTTCGCCTTCGAGGCGGCCCTGCATGGGGTGCGCAGCCATCTGGTTCTGCCCGGCGCGGCGCCCGAAACCGACTTCGGCAAGAATGTCATGGAGCGTATCGGCTTCGATATCCCGGCCGAGTATGAAAGTTTCGTCCAGGACTACCTGGCGAAGCTGCGGGGCAGCACCGAGGTCACACAGGCCGAGGATGTCGCCAAGGCCGTCTGGCGGGCCGTCACCGACCCTTCGGCGCCGATGCGCATTCCCGCCGGGGCCGACGCCGTCACCACCTTCAAGCAAGCCGGCTGGCCCCTTCCCTGATCCCGGCCGGAGGCGCCCTTGGGCGCCTCCACGGTCCTCAGACCGCCTCGGAGAGCGCCGCGTCGAAGATCGTCAGCGCCTCGTCCAGCTCGGCCTCGCTGACCGTCAGCGGCGGCGCGATACGGAAAACCGAGGACAGGCCAGGCAGCGCGGCGATGTTCATCGACAGCCCCTCTCGGGCGCAGATTGCCATGACGCGGTTGCCGTAAGGTTCGTCCGGGCGTTTGCTGTCACGGTCCGCGACCACCTCGACCCCCAGCAACAGGCCGCGCCCGCGCACATCGCCGACCTTCTCGTGCTTTTCCAGCAGCCGCTCCAGCCCGGCACGGAAATGCGCCCCGAGCCGTGCCGCACGGCCCGGCAGATCGTCGCGCCGGGCGATTTCCAGAACCTTGCAGCCGATAGCGGCGGGCAGCGGATCGGCCACATGGGTGGTGTAGAACAGGAAACCGCGATCATGGGCCTCGGCCTCGATCTCGGCCGAGGTCATCACCGCCGACAGCGGCAGGCCCGCGCCCAGGGTCTTCGACAGGGTCAGGATATCGGGCACCACCCCGTCGCGTTCGAAGGCGAACATCAGACCCGTGCGCCCGATCCCGGTCTGCGCCTCGTCAAGGATCAGCAGCATCCCGCGCTCGGCACACTTCTGCTTCAGAGCCCCCAGGTACCCCTCCGGCAGGTCGATGATTCCACCGGTCGACAGGATCGGTTCGGCGATGAAGGCCGCAAGGTTGCCGGTCGACATGGCGTCGATCTGGGCGAAGGCGTCATCCAGTTCGACACGCCAGTCCAGCGCGAGCCCCGGGAAGCGCGGGCGGAAGGCATTGGGCACGGGGATCGAGAAATTTCCCGGCGTGACAGGGCCATAGCCCTTCCGGCCGGCGGAATAGGTCGCCGCCACGGCGCTTCCGGTCATGCCGTGCCAGCTTTGGGCGAAGCTGACCACCTCGTGTCGCCCGGTCACCAGCTTGGCCAGCCGGATTGCCGCGTCGTTGGATTCGCCCCCCGTGGTCAGCAGCAGCGTCCGGTCCAGCCCCTTCGGCGTCACCTCGGCCAGCCCTTCGGCCAGTTCCAGCACCGGCGCGCTCAGCATTCCCGAATGCAGGTGGCAGACCCGATCGGCCCATTCGTGGATCACGGCGGTGATCTCGGGGTGCGAATGGCCCAGCACGGCGCTCATCTGGCCGCTGGTAAAATCCAGGATCTCCTGCCCGCTGGCCGAAATCACATGGGTGCCGCGCGCCGCGACGATCTCATGTTCGAAGAAATGCGCGCCGTAGCGCAGCAGGGTGGCATCGGCGCGGGCAAGGAAGTTGGACATCGGTCTCTCCGGTTGGATCTGGCGAAAGACTAGAAAATCCCCCGGCGTGTTTTTCGCGAAGTTCGTCCATTTCATGAGAACATATTTCCCCGAACGACAAACTACGACACAATGCACCAGTAATTGCCCCAAGGGAGAGAGATATGCTCGACCACCGCGACAAGCGTCTGCTCACCCTGTTGCAGGGAGATTCGCGCCGGACCAATGCGGATCTGGCCGAGGAGGTGGGCCTGTCGCTCTCGGCCTGCGCCAAACGCGTGGCGCGGCTCTGGTCCGAGGGGTTCCTGCTGCGTGCACCGGCGCTGGTCGACCGGCGCCGCTTCCGGCGTCCGGTCACGGCGGCCGTCATGGTCACCCTGACCGCGCCCAAGGCCAGCGTCAGCCAGGATTTCGCCCACCGCATCACCGCCTGCCCGCAGGTCGCCCAGTGCCACGCCGTGACCGGCGAATTCGACTTTCTGCTGGTGGTCCAGGAGCGGTCCATCGAAGCCTACCACGACTTCGCCCAGGAGGTGTTCGGAGAGTGGCCGCAGGTCGCGTCCTACCGCACCAACTTCCTGCTGCGCAACTACAAGAACGACACCGCCCTGCCCGATTTCTGCCTGTCGGAAAGCGCCGAGTGATCAACCCTGCTTGCGCGCGTGCTGCTCGGCGATGAAGGCGCGCAGCATCGGGAAACGGTCGCGCATCTGGCGCCGGTGCACGGGCTTCAGCGGCTTCGAGCGGTCGTACTTCCCCGCGCTGTCATTGTCGGCATGGATCGTGCGCAGGTAGTGGAACTGCATGTCGTTGACCACCACCGAGGGATGATTCCACGCCAGTTTCTTATGTGAAATCAGATAGATGTTCTTGGTTGACTTGATCGGCGCCAGCAGGGCGAGCCCCTGGTTGTTGTAAGGGCTCTCGCGCAGGTAGAAGTTCAGGCCACCGTCCTCCTCGATCACCATCGAGACACCACGGGAGTGGCTGAAGAACATGTAATCGCGGCTCGGCGCCGGGCGCGCCATGGCCAGTCGCGCGCTTTGTCCGAGGTCGGCCAGGAAGTCCTTCGCCAGCGCGTCGTCGTCGTCCAGCACGACCTCAAGCACATGGCTGTCAGGCCGGCCAGTCATGATGTCCTGGCGGATCTCGCGGAAGATGTCGCCGGCCACGCCGGGGCCACGGACATGGATCGAGCCCCTGTCGCCCAGCGTATCGCCGACGGCCTCGCGCAGCAGCGCCAGGTGGTCGGCGGGCAGGTCCTCGCTGGTCAGCAGGGCAAAGTGGAAGTTGCCGTCGCTCTGATCCGCCAGAGAGGCCAGGGCCAGGCCGCGGAACAGCCGGAACCGTTCCGCCAGGCGGTCGGCATCGAAGAGCACCGCCTTGTCCCGGCTGGCCTCAGAGCGCCAGCCGGACTGGCCGAAATAGGCATAGCGCATTTCCACGATAGGCAGCATCGACCGGGATCCTCCACTGACGCGCCGAGGCGTCTTCCCGGGGAGGTTCCCCTGCCCGCCGCGATCTGTCAACCGCCTGTCGGGTAAAGAAAAAGGGCCGCCCCGGGGGGGGCGACCCTTCTGCAATCAGTGCAGGGCGAAGATCACTCTTCGTCCAGCGCCTCGACGGCCTTCTGCAGGTCGTCCTTGGACACTTCCTTCTCCGAGACATCGGCCAGTTCGACGATGTAGTCGACAACCTTGTCCTCGAAGATCGGGGCGCGCAGCTGTTGCTGCATCTGTGGGTTCTGCTGGACGAACTCGAAGAACTGGCGTTCCTGGCCCGGGTACTGGCGCGCCTGGTTCATGACCGCCTGGGTCATTTCCTGGTCAGTCACCTGCACTTCGGCCTTCTGACCCAGCTCTGCCAGCAGCAGGCCCAGCTTCACGCGGCGCTCGGCCAGCTTGTTGTGCTCGTCGGTCGGCTCGATGCTGTCGTGGTCATGACCCTGGTGATCCGGGTTTTCCTCGTGCCACAGCTGATGCGCGATCTGGCCGGCTTCGGCTTCCACCAGGCTCGGCGGCAGTTCGAAGGAGACCTTCTCGTCCAGCACGTCCAGCAGCTTGCGCTTCATGACCGCGCGGGCCGCGCCGGCGTATTCGGCTTCCAGACGCTCGGCGATCTGGCCCTTCAGGGCCGCCAGGTCCTCGGCGCCGAACTTCTTGGCCAGTTCGTCATCCACTTCGGCGGCCTTGGGGGCCTTCACGTCCTTGATCTTGCACTCGAAGACCGCGGCCTTGCCGGCCAGGTTGGCGGCGCCGTATTCCTCGGGGAAGGTCACTTCGACGTTCTTCTCCTCGCCCGCCTTGGTGCCCTTCAGCTGGTCCTCGAAACCGGGAATGAAGGAGTTCGAACCCAGCACCAGCGGATAGTCTTCCGCCGCGCCGCCCTCGAAGGCTTCGCCGTCGACCTTGCCGAGGAAGTCGATGACCACCTGGTCACCCTCTTCGGCGGCGCCGTCCTTGGTCTCGAAGTCCTGGGCGGTCTCGGCCAGGTTGGCCAGGGCCTCGTCCACGGCCTCATCACCGGCCTTGGCGACCAGCTTCTCCAGCGAGATCGACTTCAGGTCGACTTCGGGAATCTCGGGCAGCTTCTCGTAGGCCATCTCGACCACGACGTCGTCGCCCTCTTTCCAGGTCTCGCCGTCGACCATGTTGACCGAAGGCTGCATGGCGGGCTTGTCACCGGTTTCCTCGAAATGGGCGTTCATCGCGCCGTCGACGGCTTCCTGCATGGCTTCGCCCAGCACGCGCGGGCCGAACTGCTTCTTCAGCAGCGCCATGGGCACCTTGCCCTTGCGGAAGCCCTTCATCTCGACCTCGGGCTGTGCCTCGGCCAGCTTCTCGTTCACCTTGCTGTCCAGCTCGGCGGCGGTCAGGGTGATGGTGTAGCCGCGTTTCAGCCCCTCGTTCAGGGTCTCGGTGACCTGCATTGTCGCTCGTCCTTCCATACCGGGGCCGTATCCTTCGCACGGCCATCGAAATCAGACGCCCTTCTATGAGCAGGCCCGTCCCGTTGCAAGCTATAAGGGCGTGGAAAACCGCTGCCAGGGCGGGTTTCTGCGCCCTTTTCACCGCCTCCGGCCGGGGTCACCGCCCGCGCCGCGCCGCGGCAGGCACCGGCGCGGCATCCGCCACCCTCTCCGGCAGAGCCGGGCGCACCTCCCCGGCCGGCCCGGGCGCCATCAATATGCCTCGTAGAAGGTCACGGCGGCGTTCATCTCCCGAAGTGCCACCTCGCCGTGGTAGAGCAGTTGCGACAGCAGCGCCGCATCCGCCGGCTCCCCGGCGGCGATGGCCTTGAGGCGCGGCTCCATCCAGTCCCAGACTGCCTGGACCAGTTCCAGCTGAAGGTCGATCTCGAAAGTCGGCGGTTCGATGATGCCATCCCAGGCGTTGCCCATCCGCAGCTTGTAGAGGCTCGAGCCGAAGGCCGCGACGGTGCCCTGCAACGCCTTGCGGTCGGCGTCCGCGTCGAGGCCGTGGCCCACCATGCAAGCTTCCTTCAGGGCTTTCATCACCAACATGCGCTGGCGGCCGGCGACATTGATCGCCGTGGCCAGGTCAGGCGCGATCAGCCCCTCGCCGTAAAGCTGTTCCATCAGGCCCACGGCCTCGTTCATCGTCACCAGCACCGCCGGGTTGCGGGCATGGATCACCCGCAGGGCCTGGGCCTCGCCGCCCTCAACGTAGCTCTCGACCGCCCGCCCGTAGCCGCGCCAGAGGGTGTCGACTGCCGCCAGGGCCTCCAGCACCTCCGGCGCCGACTCCTCCGGCAGGCCCTGCCCGGCGTCGCCATGGCGCAGCCCGTCGTGAGTGCGCGCGAACAGCGCATGGGCGCCCTGGGCCCGGCTGCGCGCGCTGTCGGCCTGCACCCCGGCCTCGGCCATGCAGGCCAGCATCGCCATGCGCTGCGACAACATGCGCTGGCGCCCTGCCAGGTTGATCTTGCGCTTTGCCGCTTCCGGCCCGATCCGCGCCGCCGCCTGCGACAGCGCCGGCGCCAGCCCCGGCGGCAGGGCCAGCAGCAGCGCCAGCAGGCAGGTCAACAGCAGCCGCAGCGGGCGCAGGGGCAGGGTCCGTCTGGAAACAGGCATCGGCGCATCCCGGCAGGTCTCGTCGCCGGCAGGAAACGCCAGGGGAATGGAAATTCCGTTAAGCCCGGCCAGGCCACCGGGGCAGATCGGCCACAGCCGTCGTGACAATTTGATGAAATCCGCCCGCGAGGGGTGACGTGGCCTGTCCGGCGCTCTAAGAGAGCCCTCACATGACGAGCCCGGAGAGTCGCAAGATGGATGTAAACCGTACCAACGATCCGCAATAAGCGTCGATCCGGTACGGGTGGGCGCCAGCCCCGCCTCTCTTGCCTTCCTGCCCTTCCCAGACCTTTTCACAGCGGATTTCCGTCATGTTCCGATTCTTCGAACACCTCATCGATCCCTTTCAGCCCTTCCCGGCCCGGACCCCTCCGACCCGGCTGATGCCCTACATGTGGTCGCAGCTGCGCAGCCTCGGCGGCTGGCTGCCGCTGATGGCCTTCACCTCTCTGCTGGTCGCGCTTGGCGAAAGCCTGCTGTTCTTCTACGCCGGGCGCATCGTCGACCTGATGACCGGCGCCGGGCCTGATGGCTTCTGGTCGCAGCACGGGCGCGAGACCCTGCTGGTCGCCCTTGCCCTGCTGCTGCTGCGCCCCGGGCTGATCGGCATCAACCACCTGCTGCTGGAGCAGACCCTTGTCGGCACGCTGAACGTCCAGTCGCAATGGCGGGCGCACAAGCACCTGCTGGGGCAGTCGATGTCCTTCTTCCAGAACGACTTTGCCGGGCGGCTGTCGAACCGGGTCATGCAGATGGGCCCGGCGACCGAGGATTCGGCCTATATCTTCCTCGAGGCCATCTGGTTCTCGGCCGTCTACATCGTCGGCGCCACCGTGGTGGTCAGCCAGATCAATCCCTGGCTGGCGCTGCTGCTGGCCAGCTGGCTGCTGCTCTATGTCCTCTACATGCAGTACCTCGTGCGCCGCATCACCCTGGCGGCTGAAAAATGGTCCGATGGCCGTTCCGCCGTCACCGGCCGGGTGGTCGACGCCTATGCCAACATCGAGGCGGTGAAGCTCTTCGCCGGCACCCGCGCGGAAGAGACCTATGCCCTGTCGGCCTTCAAGCGGCTGCGCCTGCGGGTCCACCGCTTCCTGCGGCTGGCGACCGAGATGCAGGTCGTGCTGAACCTGCTGAACGGCTACCTGATGGTCTCTGTCGGCGGGCTGGCGGTCTACTTCTGGTCGCAGGGCCTGCTGAGCGTGGGCGAGGTCACGGCGGCCATTGCCCTGACCATGCGGCTGAACGGCATGTCGGGCTGGATCCTCTGGGTCACCATCCGGCTGTTCGAGCACTTCGGGGTGATCCGCGAGGGGCTGCGCTCGATCGCCGTGGCCCATTCGGTGACCGATGCGCCCGAGGCCCCCGCCCTGATCGAGGGGCCGGGAGAGATCCGTTTCGAGGACATCAGCCACCACTACGGCAAGGGCCGGGGCGGGCTGGATCATGTCGACCTGGCCATCGCCCCGGGCGAGAAGGTCGGGCTGGTCGGCCCCTCGGGGGCGGGCAAGTCGACGCTGATCTCGCTGCTGCTGCGCTTCCGCGACGTGGAACAGGGCCGCATCCTGATCGACGGCCAGGACATCGGCGCGGTGACGCAGGAAAGCCTGCGCCACGCCATCGGCGTGGTCAGCCAGGACAGCTCGCTTCTGCACCGTTCGATCCGCGCCAACCTGCTTTATGCCCGTCCTGACGCCAGCGAAGAGATGATGGTGGCCGCCGCGAAGAAGGCCGAGGCGCATGACTTCATCCTCGGGCTGGAAGATCGCGAGGGGCGCACCGGTTACAGCGCCCAGGTCGGCGAGCGCGGCGTGCGCCTGTCGGGTGGCCAGCGCCAGCGTATCGCCATTGCCCGGATGATCCTGAAGGATGCGCCCATCGTCATCCTGGACGAAGCCACCTCGGCGCTCGACAGCGAGGTCGAGGCCGCCATTCAGCGCTCGCTGCACGCGGCGATGGAGGGCAAGACGGTGATTGCCATCGCGCACCGCCTCTCGACCCTGGCCGAGATGGACCGGATCGTGGTCATGCAGGAAGGCCGCATCGTCGAGGACGGCTCCCATGCGGCACTGCTGCGCCGGGGCGGGCTCTATGCCCGGCTCTGGACCCGGCAGTCGGGCGGTTTCCTCGCCGACAGCGAGTCCTGACCCGGCGGCGGCGGATCGGTCCTCCGACCCGCCGCCGCCTCTCCCTCTTCCTGCCGGCATCTTCTGCCCGCCGGAGCGCCCCCGACCCCGTCGGGGGGGGGACAGCTATCCCCTGCCCCCGCCTGAACTCACCCTCGCCTGGCTTGCTCCCGGCCTGGCCCCATGCGCATGAGCGCCTCCGACACCGAAACGATGCCGAGAGCGCCCCAGACCTCGAATCACCCGATATCACGGGCACCAGAACCGCTCCCTGCCGAGTTGAGGCAGCTCCGTTGCGGCGGGGAATGTCGGCGGCGGCGGCAGGGCGCTGCACCCTGGCGCAAGGAGGCTGCCCTGCGCCGCCAGAACGCCCCTGCGACCGGGCCGCACCGCTTTCCAAAGCGGCTGAGGTTGGGCCCCGGGACGCGGGCCCGGCGCTTGGCAGAGACCGCCCGACCGTCCCGCGGCCGCCCTTTCGGCTCGCCCCGAATACCCTGGCCCCCCCCCCCCCCCACCCCCCCCCCCCCCCCGGCTTGCGCCCTCGTGACAGCCGTGATCTGTCGTTTCCCCCGGTGACCCCGGCACACCC
>JAAFAB010000022.1 GCA_018222585.1 Paracoccaceae bacterium
TTAAGTCGTGGGAGAGTAAGTCGCCGCCAGACCTAGCAAAAATCCAACCCGATGTCTTAGAGAAAGCCGGCCGACCCGAAAGGGAGGCCGGTTTTTTCGTTTTCAGACCCCGCATTCCTTGCACCACAACGAGGCGCCGCCTAACACTTCCGCGAAGCAGGGAAGGGCGCGCGATGAGAGTGGCATGTGTGACGATGGTCTGGCGAGATCATCACTTCCTGGATCTCTGGGTGCGCTACTACGGAGCCCTGTTCGGGCGCACCTCGCTCTACGTTCTTTCCCATGGCGGAGAGCCCGAGATCGCCCGGATCGCCGAGGGCTGCAATGTGATCGCCATCCCCCGGGATCCGCCGGACGCGCGTTTCGATGAAACCCGCTGGGAGATGCTCTCCGATATCGCCTCTGGCCTGGTGCGCTATCATGACCGGGTGATCGTGGGGGATGTCGATGAGCTGATCATCTCGCTGACGCCCGGCGAGGATCTTGCGAGCCACCTGGCGGCGGCGGAACTGGGGCCGGTCACGGCGCCGGCGGGGTATGAACTGTTTCCGGAGGATGAGCTGCCCCTCGATCTTGCCCGACCGGTGCTGCAGCAGTGCCCGTCGGGTGTCCTCAGCGCCAGCTACTCCAAGCCCGGGATCCTGACCGCGCCGGCGCGACTGACAGCCGGGGGCCACGGGGTCCGCCAGCCCTTCGACCTGCGTCCAGAGCTGGCGCTTTTGCATCTGCGCTTCCTCAATACACCGGAACTGGTGGCCCGCCGCAGGCAACGGCAGGAGATCGCGCGCGAGGCCAGCCTCGGCAGCGATCGCAGCCAGGCGGCCTTCCTGCGCGGTTGGCGTCGGGCCGAAGAGGTGCGGGAGAAGATCGCCGCGCGCTTTCATGCCGGCGACATCGTGCCCTCTGCGGAGGCCCCGGAGCGGGCACGGCAGGTGCTGGAGGCGGCGCGCAAGCGCAAGGGCGACGGCCATCAGTTCTCGGTTCCGAAAGTGCGCGAGCAGGATTTCCGTATCCTATTGGACCCGGCTCTGCGCGAACTTTTCTGAACCCGCCCGCAGCGGATGACAGGGCCGTGCGCTTGCGCTACGACCAAGGCGACTCAAGGGAGAATTGTCATGGATGGAACGCTCGCGGTCCTCTTTCTGCTGTCCGGCCTGACCGACATGGGCCTCAACCACTGCGGCGGCCAGGGCTGCCTTGCCGAGGCGCCGGCCGAGCAGCGGCTGGCCTTCAGTGGCGGCCAGGTGCTGTTCCAGGAAGACCATATTTCGAACGAACTCTACATGAAGTACGATTTCGGCAAGAGCTATGGCCCCTTCCAGCCCAGCTTCGGCCTGTCGGTGACCGACGAAGGCGATGCCTGGATCGGCATGGGCGCTTCGTGGACGGCCGAACTGGACCGTGCCTATGTGCAGCTTTCGCTGATGCCGGGCCTCTACGCGCAGGGCGACGGACCCGATCTTGGCCATGTGATCGAATTCCGGTCGGGGATCGAGGTGGGTTTCGAGGGGCGCAACGGCTGGCGCTACGGGCTGCTCTATGATCACCGCTCCAACGCCGAGCTCTCCGGCGTCAATCCGGGCCTCGAGACCTTGCAGGTCCGCGTTTCGGTTCCGCTGAACTGACCGTGAGGGCGGCTCAGAAGGGCCGCCCCTTCAGCTCGCCAACATCGAGCACGGGCGACGCGTCGAGACCCTCGGCATCCAGCATCGAGGCCACACGCTCCAGCGAGGCGATCAGCTGGGCCTGTTCCCAGTCGCTCAGCGCCTCGAACTTGCGCACGTAACGTTGCTGAAGCGGGTCGGGCGCATTGGCCAGCGTCCGGCGCCCCTTTTCCGTCACCGCGATGTTCATCTGCCGGCGATCGACCTCGCTGCGCTCGCGGCTGACCATCTCCTGCCGTTGCAGTCTGTCCAGCAGAGCGGTGACCGTGCCCTGGGTGACACCCATCTGCACGGACAGCGCCTTGGGCGTTGTCAGTCCCTTCTCGGCCACCAGCTGCAGGACACGGAACTGAACCGGCGACAAGCCTGCCGCCTGTGCCAGTTCTTTGCCAAATAGCTCGGTCGCGCGCAGGATTCGCCTGAGCGCAATCAGGCTGTCATCGGTACGGTCCATGCCGGTAAGCCCCATCTTCAAAGGTATGCCATCGTCGCACCCTGAGACGGGGAAGGCAATTCTTTGCCTGTTCATATCAGTATCCTTGCGCATGGCTAACAAAAAAGGGTCTCTTGGTCCCGAAATCAAGTGCATCAAGCCCAGAAACCCCTAAGAAACAAGGATCGGGGAAGAAAATTACTTTGAGTGGTTGAAATAAACTGCGCTGAGGCTATTTTGATTGGCGAAGCAACGAGAGTGCGAGACACATGCTTGATGGAAGCGGAACACTTCGACCGACCAATCTGACGCTGCGGAAGCCGACCTCCGAGGACGGATCCGCGATCTGGGAACTCGTGCGGGCCTGCAAGCCGCTGGACGAGAACTCGATGTATTGCAACCTGGTGCAGTGCGATCACTTCGCCGACACCTGCGTCCTGGCCGAAGAGGCCGAGAAGGGCGTGATCGGCTGGATCTCGGGCCACATGGTCCCGAGTGAACCGGGCACGCTGTTCGTCTGGCAGGTCGCCGTATCGCAGCAGGCGCGCGGCATGGGGCTGGGGGGCAAGATGCTCTCCCATCTCGTGAACCGTGAAGAGCTTGGCGTCGAGCGGATCAAGACCACGATCACCGAGGACAACGATGCGTCCTGGGCGCTCTTCCGTCGTTTCACGGAACGCATGGGCGGCACGTTGAGCGACGTGCCCCACTATACCGAGGATGACCACTTCAACGGTCATCACGATACCGAGCACATGGTCACCATCGACCTGCGTTCCGAGCCCGGCGAGGCGGCGAAAGCCGCCTGAGCCGCGCGCGCTCGAACTCTACTCCCCCCAAAGAAACCCCCGAGGTACCCCCAATGACGACTGTTACGACAGGCGACAAGACCATCTTTACCCGACGTGAGTCCGAGGCGCGCAGCTACTGCCGCAGCTTCGACACCGTCTTCACCAAGGCCAGCGGCTCGATCATGACCGACGCCGAAGGGCGCGAGTACATCGACTTTCTCGCCGGCTGCTCCTCGCTGAACTACGGGCACAATGACCCGGACATGAAGCAGGCGCTGATCGAGCATATCTCGGCTGATGGCATCACCCATGGCCTCGATATGTATACCCAGACCAAGGCCGAGTTCCTGCAAAGCTTCGAGGACAACATCCTCAAGCCGCGTGGCATGGACCACAAGGTGATGATGGTCGGCCCGACGGGCACAAATGCCGTCGAAGCCGCCATGAAGCTGGCCCGCAAGGTCACCGGCCGCACCAATATCGTGGCCTTCACCAACGGCTTCCACGGCATGACCCTGGGCGCCCTGGCCGCGACCGGCAACGAAGGCAAGCGCGGCGGTGCAGGCATCGACCTGCACGGCGTGACCCGGATGCCCTACGAAGGCGCCTTCGGTGACGAGGTCGACACGCTGTCGATCATCGAACAGATGCTGGACAACCCCAGCTCGGGTATCGACGCCCCCGCGGCCTTCCTGCTGGAGCCCGTGCAGGGCGAAGGCGGCCTGAACGCCGCGTCGAAGGAATGGATCGAAGGGATCGCCAAGCTGGCCAAGAAGCATGGCGCGCTGCTGATCCTCGATGACATCCAGGCGGGTATCGGTCGTACCGGCACCTTCTTCTCGTTCGAGGAGATGGATGTGCAGCCCGACCTGATCCCGATGGCGAAAAGCCTCTCGGGCATGGGCCTGCCCTTCGCCGCGCTGCTGGTGCGTCCGCAGCACGACGTCTGGAAGCCCGCCGAGCACAACGGCACCTTCCGTGGCAACACCCATGCCTTCGTCACCGCCCGCGTGGCGATCGAGAAGTTCTGGGCCGACGATGCCTTCCAGAAGGAGATCCAGACCAAGTCCGCGATCCTCTCGGAAGCCATGCATGAGCTGGCCAAGGAAATTCCGGGTGCACGGATCAAGGGCCGTGGCATGATGATGGGCGTCGACGTCGGTTCCGGTGACCTGGCCGCCGAGATCTGCGCCGAATCCTTCCGTCAGGGCCTGATCATCGAAACCTCGGGCGCCGAGGATGAGGTGGTCAAGGTGCTGGCGCCCCTCACCACGCCGGTGGAAACCTTCCGCAAGGGTCTGAAGATCCTGCTGGAAGCCGCCGCCAAACAGAACCAGATGCAAATCGCTGCGGAGTAACCCCCATGATCGTTCGTGACTTCAACAAGATCACCACTGAAGAAAAAGACCGCGTCGTCTCCGATGCCAACTGGACTTCGGTCCGGATGCTGCTGGCCGACGACGGCATGGGCTTTTCCTTCCACATCACCTTCCTGGAAGCCGGTTCGGAGCACACGTTCCACTACAAGAACCACTTCGAAAGCGTCTACTGCATGAAGGGCAAGGGCCGGATCACCGACCTGGCCACCGGCGAGACGCACGAGATCAAGCCCGGTGTCATGTACGCGCTGAACGAGCACGACAAGCATACCCTGGTCGCCGAAGAAGAGCTGGTCATGGCCTGCTGCTTCAACCCACCGGTGACGGGCAACGAAGTGCACCGCGAAGACGGCTCCTACGCGCTGGAAGACGCCTGAGGCGCGGGCCGGGCACCCCGCCCGGCCCCCTCTCTTCCCCCCCGTAACAAGGAGCCCGGCCGGAAAGGGCCGGGAGACCCCCAAGTGACTTTTGCAAACCATACCGTTGAAAAGATCGGCGGCACCTCGATGTCGAAGGTGCACGAGCTGCGTGACAGCCTGCTGATCGGCGATTCCAAGAACCCCTATGGCCGGGTCTTCGTCGTCTCGGCCTTCGGCGGCATCACCAACCTGCTGCTGGAGCACAAGAAGTCCGGCCAGCCGGGTGTCTATGCGCTGTTCTCCAACGACGACAACGCCCATGGCTGGCTCGACGCCCTGTCCGATGTGGCGCAGGCGATGCGTGAGGCGCACAATGTCGTGCTGGACCATCCGGCCGATATCCACGCCGCCGACGAGTTCGTCCGCGAGCGGATCGAGGGCGCGCGTTCCTGCCTGTTCGACCTGCAGCGCCTGTGCTCCTACGGGCACTTCCGCCTCAGCGATCACATGATGGATATCCGCGAGCTGCTCTCGGGTCTGGGCGAAAGCCATTCCGCCTATGTCACCACGCTGATGCTGCAACGCGCGGGCGTGAATGCCCGTTGCGTCGATCTGTCGGGCTGGCGCGATGAAAGCGAGCTGACCCTGGAAGAGCGCATCACCGCGGGCTTCGATCAGGTCGACTTCGAGACCGAGCTGCCCATCGTCACCGGCTATGCCCAGTGTACCGAAGGCCTGATGCGCGAGTTCGACCGCGGCTATTCCGAGGTGACATTCGCCAATATCGCCGCGCTGACCAAGGCGCATGAGGCGATCATTCACAAGGAATTCCACCTGTCCTCCGCCGATCCGAACCTGGTTGGCGAAGACGCGGTGCGCAAGCTGGGTCACACGAATTACGACGTGGCCGACCAGCTGTCGAATCTGGGGATGGAGGCAATCCACCCCAAGGCCGCGAAGATCCTGCGCAAGGCGGGTATCTCGCTGCGCGTCGCCAATGCGTTTGAACCGAAGGACCCCGGCACGCTGATCGACGAGGAAGCCGCCGAAACGGCCTCGGTCGATATCGTCACCGGTCTGGGTGTCGTGGCGCTGGAGGTCTTCGAACAGGACATGGTGGGCGTGAAAGGCTACGACCAGCAGATCCTCGAAGTGCTGGCCCGCCACAAGGTGCGCATCGTCTCCAAGGGCTCGAACGCCAACACGATCACGCACTACCTGGACGCACCGCTGAAGGCGATCCGCCGTGTGGAACGCGACCTTGTGAAAGCCTTCCCGAACGCCCAGATCCGCATTAACCGGCTGGCGCTGGTTTCGGTCATCGGCCGTTCTCTGGACGGGCTGGAGGTCACCGAACGCGGCCTTGTCGCGCTGCGCGAAGGTGGGGTGAAATGCCTGGCCGTGCAGCATGTGCCCGGCTCGGTCGACGTGCAGTTCCTGATGGCGGCCGAGTCCGAGGACAAGGCGACGACCCTGCTGCACCGCGCCCTGGTCGAGCAGCAGGCCAAAACTGCCGGAAAAGAGGATCAGCCGAAACAGCTTGAAGCGGCCTGATCCGCCCAGTTCCGGCGCGGGGACACCTGTCGCCGGACCCCTTGGGGGGAAGCCGCCCGCTGCGCCGCAAGGCCGCGGGCGGCTTCATTATGTCGGCGTCTCGTCCGGTGCGTCGGTCATGGAACTGGAGGCCCGCTGGTCGATCAGCGAAATCGTCAGCCCAGTCAGATCCGACTTGCTGTCGGCATAGGGCGAGAAGGCCAGCCTATAATTGGCCTCTGACGTATCGATGGTGAATTCCTTCGGCTGGCGCAGGTTGAACACCTCGGCGGCGGGGCTGGAGAGCGAGGGGAAGCCCTCGGGAATCGTCAGCTGCGACAGGTGCAGCCCGATGGTGGGGATCTCCGCGATCTTGAAGAACTGCCGCGCCAAGGCCGAGGCGCGGCGCACCATCAGCGCCGGATCCACTGCCAGCACCACGAAGGGCACGTCGGTCAGGATCGCATCCAGATCCGCCAGCACCGCCTGCAACTCGGCCGAGTTGATCTGAAGTTCCTCGTTCACCGTGATCAGCTCTTCATTGGCCGATTGCAGTTCCTCGTTCGAGGTCTCCAGCTCTTCGTTGGTGGCCTGCAACTCCTCGTCGGTCGATTGCATCTCCTCGTTGACCGATTGCAGCTCCTCGTTGGTGGTCTGCAATTCCTCCACCGTTTGCTGCAGGGCCTCCTGCGTCGAACGCATGTCGGCTTCCATCCGTTCGACATAGGCGCGGTCGTCGCTGTCCAGCCCCTGCTTTTCCAACAGCTTCACGTCGACATGGCGGGTCTCGATGGCAATCAGGCAGTTGTCGGCCTTGGAGGTCGACGAGGACATCGGGAAGCAGCGGAAGCGTACGCGGTTGGTGGCGCCCAGGTCGAACTCCAGCCAGCGCGAACTGCGCTGAGAGCGCCCCTTGAGAGAGATGGCGATCAGGCTCATCACCTCGTCGCGCAGGGGGCGGCGCAGCAGGCGGGTGTTCATCGCCAGCGGGCCGCTTTCGTTCAGCTCGATGAAGGCCGAGATGTCGCCGAGGATACGCAGGATGTCCCCGCCCCGGGTGGCGATGAAGCCGGTCGGAGCGACCGCTTTCATCAACGATTCGAACATGCCGTCCTCGGCGTCGGTGCTTTCCTTGGCCGGCGCCCGATCTCCGGCTTCGGCCACGCCCTGCCGGTAGCCGCCCGAGGACATCTCGGGGAAGCGATAGTTGGTCACCCGGCTGGTGCGGCGCTTGGCGTAGATCTTTTCGCTGCCGTGGCAGGGTTCGAAATGCGCCTCCAGCACGCCGGCGGTTTCCGAGGTGCCGAGGAACAGCATCCCCTGCGGCGCCAGCGCATAGTGGATGCGGTAGAGGACACGTTCCTGCAGGGGGGCCTCGAAGTAGATCAGCAGGTTGCGGATCGAGACGAGGTCGAGGTTGATGAAGGGCGGATCCTGGAAGATGTTGTGCCGGGAGAACAGGGTCACGTCACGCAGTTCACGCAGCACATGCAGCTCGTTGCCCGAGATCTCGAAGTAGCGGGCAAGCAGGTGGCTGGGAATGTCCTGCGCCGCCGAAACCGGGTAGACCCCGCGCCGCGCCACATCGAGGGCACGGTCGTCGATGTCGGTGGCGAAGATCTGCACCTGCCGCTTCTTCAGCGCCTTGGGCCCGCCAAGCGCCTCGGCGAAGAGGATGGCGATGGAATAGGCTTCTTCGCCGGTGGCGCAGCCGGTCACCCAGACCCGCAGCTGACGCCCGCCCTCGCGCGCGACCAGTTCGTCGATCTGGATCTTCAGCTGCTCGAATTGCAACGGATCGCGGAAGAACCGGGTGACCGAGATCAGCAGGTCCTTGTAGAGCGCATCGACCTCTTCCTGCGCGGTACGGCAGTGGTCGACGTAGTCGGCGTAGCTTTCCAGTTGCAGCGCGGTCATCCGCCGGGCGATGCGGCGGTTGACGGTGGTTTCCTTGTAGCCACGGAAGTCGACCCCGGTACGGGCCAGCAGGATCTGCAGCAGGTCCGACAGCTTGGTCGGATGCTGGGCGATGATCTTCAGGTCGTCGAAATTGCGCGGATGCATCAGGATGCGTTCGAACTGCTGGCCGATCCGCTCGGGCGAGAGCGTCAGGTCGATGCAGCCGGTGGCGATGGCCGAGGCGGGCATCCCGTCGTATTTCGCCGTGTCGACCTCCTGCGCGATGGTGATGCCGCCGGCCTCGCGGATCGCCTGCACGCCGTAGCTGCCGTCCGATCCGGTGCCCGACAGCACGATGCCGACCGACCGTTCGCCGAACTGGTCGGCGAGGCTCTGGAACAGCCGGTCCGCCGAGGGCTTGGGTGTGGCCGGATGGCCGAAGGGTTCGGCCAGGCAAAGCTGGCCGTCGCGGGCGATGACATCCGAATTGGGCGGGGTGACGTAGATCGTGCCGGCCTCGGGGGTGACGGTGCCCTTCAACTCGACCACCGGCAGCTTGGTCTCGCGCGAGATCAGCGATGTCAGCAGGCTCTTGTGGGTCGGGGACATGTGCTGCGCGATCACGTAGGTCGCCGGCACGTTGCCCGAAAGGTTCTGCACCAGCAGCGAGGTCGCCTCAAGCCCGCCCGCCGAGGCGGCGATGCCGACCACGCTGAGTGGCGCGGGTGTCTCCGCGCTCTCCGGTGTCTCCGTGGCATCCTCGGTTGCCGTGGTCTGGCCGCTGTCGTCCCTGTCTTCCGCGTCGTCCGTCATACGAGTCCCCTACCGCATTGATTGCATCAGAAACCCGGTAGGGCACCAAATACAACTGAAAATCAGTGATTTAGCACGCACCCGTATGAACTGATCCCCATCGGGATAATGTCTTCTATCGGAAGGGTTGAAAAACTGTTGCTGGCCTCTCCAGCCTTAATCATGTCTTAAGCCTTCGCCCCAATCCTGCGGGGACGGCCGGGCCGAAAGAATGACAGAGCAGGAGAGGCAGGTGTCCACACGGGCAGTACAGACGAAATTCGCGGGCTACCTGGCCTGCGACGAGGAGACGGGGCGCTACCGGGTCCGGTCGATAGACATTTCCCACACGGATCTGCTGCACAAGCTGACCTTTCCGGACCAGCCCGATCTCTGCGATGTCTTCGTGGATTCGCTGGCCGAGGAGATCGCCGAAAGCCTCGATGGCATGGACAGCCAGGGCGAGATGCTCTCGCGCTCGGATTACGAGCTGCTGCTGCCCGGGGCGACCTTCCGCAAGCTGCGGCTGCACAGCAGTTTCCACGCGACACGGGGTTGCGAGGCAAGTTTCTGGTTCAGTTCCTTCGAAGGGCAGCCGCTGGTCGCGTTGCGGCATTATTCCGAGGCCCTGTCGCGGCTGCCTGACATGGCGCAGGTCGGCAAGCTGGCGATCGAGACCATCGACCGGGTGCTGATCCCGGCGCTCAACGTGATCTCGTCGATCCGCGCCTCGGGGGCGCAGCAGAACCTGCAGGTCTACGCCGACTACACCACCCGCCTGGTGCAGGAGGCCGATGACCTGATCCTCTACGCCGAGCTGGTCAAACGGCTGGTGCAGGCCCAGGACATGTCGGGCCAGACCACGCTGGCGGCGGGGGGCGACGGCTTCTTGCCCGAACAGCTGCGCCGCATCGGCAACAGCGGTTAGCCCGGGGTACGGCAGGCGCGGAAGCTCGCGGCCATGCCCTCAAGAAGCTGCCCGTAAAGCGCCGGACCGGCATCGAGCTGGCTGCCCAGGGGGTCGATCACCTCGACCCGCAGCGCCGCATCTTCCGAGAGGCTGCGCGCCAGCCCGCCGTTGAACTGCGGTTCGGCGAACAGACATTCGACGCCCTCCGCGAGCAGGGTGTCGCGCAGCTCTGCGATGCGGGCGGCGCCGGGCGCGGAGGCGGCGCTGTCGGTGATGGCGCCGAGGCTCTTCATCCCGAAACGGCTCTCGAAATACTGGTAGGCATCGTGGAACACCATGAACCGCAGCGGGGCCCCGTCCTGCAGGTCTTCGGCCAGCGCCTGTTCCTGTGCGGTCAGTGTCGCGCGGGCGGTCTCGGCATTGTCGCGGTAGAGCGTGGCGTGATCGGGATCGGCCGCGGCCAGGGTCTCGGCGATCGCCGTGAGCCAGGCGCGGGCGTTCTCTGGGTCCAGCCAGGCATGGGGGTCGAGCTCGTCGTGGAAATGGCCCTCATGCCCCGCTTCAGTTTCGGCCGTGTCCTGCCCCTCGTGCAGGTCCGCACCTTCGCGGAACGGCAGTTGCCGGGTGCTCGGTGCCTCGATCAGCTCGATCACCTCGGCACCGGTGGCAAGGCTGTCCAGTGGGCCTTCCAGCCAGGGTGTCAGGGCTTCGCCGACCCAGAACACCACATCGGCCTGTTGCAGATCCCGCGCCAGCGAGGGGCGCAGGGCGTAGCCGTGCGGAGAGGCGCCCGGTGGCAGGATCAGCGCCGGGGCGCCGGTCCCCGTCATCACCTGTGCGACCAGCGAATGCACCGGCGCAATGTCGGTGACCACCTGTGGCACCTCGGCGCGCAGCGGCACCGTCGAGAGCGCCAGGGTGGCAAGCACGGCACCGGTTCGCTTCGGGATCATGTCGGTCTCGCGCATTGTGATAGTGTAACAGGGTGAGGCTTGATAGCGGACATACTATAACATATCAAGGGCGGAGATCACGGACAGGAGCGCGCCATGGAAACGACGGGATTCGAGCGGCACGATCACGGGGCCTGCATCCGCGAGGGGGTCTCAGCGGTGGACGACCGCTGCCGCGCGCAGGGTCTGCAGTTCACCCCGGTGCGCCGCCGCGTGCTGGAACTGCTGCTGGAAGGGCACCGGGCGCTCGGTGCCTATGACATCCTCGACCGGCTGCGCGAGGAAGGGCTGGGCAGCCAGCCGCCGGTTGCCTACAGGGCGCTGGATTTCCTGGTGAAACACGGTTTTGCCCACAAGATCGAGCGGCTGAATGCCTTCGTCGCCTGCGCCTGTCCCGGCGAAAGCCACATGCCCGCCTTCCTGATCTGCCGCAACTGCGACAAGGTCGCCGAGGCCGAGGCCGACATGCGCGACGGCCGCCTGGCCGAGAGCGCCGCCGGGGTCGGCTTCCGTATCGAGCGCGCCGTGGTCGAGGCCGAGGGCCTCTGCCCGAACTGCCAGGGGGCCGCTGCGTGACAGCCCTGATCGAGCTGCGCGGCGCGCGGGCGAAACTGGGTGGGCGCGAAGTGCTGACAGGTGTCGACATGCGCCTGGAGCGCGGCGAGATCGTCACCATCGTCGGCCCGAACGGATCCGGCAAGTCGACATTGATGCGGGTGATCATCGGCGCCGTGCCGCTGCAGGGCGGCAGCCTGACCAAGGCGCCGGGCCTGCGCATCGGCTATGTGCCACAGAAATTGCAGATCGACCCGACGCTGCCGCTCTCGGTGCGCCGCTTCCTGTCGCTGCCCGCCCGCGTCTCCGACGGCGCGGCCGCCGAGGCGCTGGACCATGTCGGCGGCGCGGGGCTGGAGGGGCGCCAGATGGCGGACCTGTCCGGCGGCCAGTTCCAGCGCGTGTTGCTGGCCCGGGCCCTGCTGAGGCGCCCCGACCTGCTGATCCTCGACGAGGCGACGCAGGGCCTCGACCAACCCGGCTCGGCCCGGTTCTACCGGTTGATCGAGCAGTTGCGGCAAGAGCTGGGCTGCGCCGTTCTGATGGTCAGCCACGAGCTGCACGTCGTCATGGCGGCGTCGGATCGGGTGCTCTGCCTCAACGGTCACGTCTGTTGCGAGGGCGCGCCCGAGCATGTGGCCAGCGCGCCCGAATACCGGGCGTTGTTCGGCTCAGGCACGCAGGGCGCGCTGGCGCTCTACCGACATCAGCATGACCATGACCATGGGGCGGGTTGCGATCACGACCATGATCACGATCCCGCGCATCACCACCAGGAAGGCCACACCGATGCTTGACGATTTCCTTGTCCGCGCCGCCCTTGCCGGTCTCGGCGTGGGGCTGGCGGCGGCGCCGCTCGGCTGCCTCGTGGTCTGGCGGCGCATGGCCTACTTCGGCGATGCCACCGCCCATGCGGCGATCCTCGGCGTGGCGTTGTCGCTGGCCTTCGACATGTCGATCTTCACCGGCGTGCTGGTCGTGGCCCTGTCGATGGCGCTGCTGGTCTCGACCCTGTCGGGGCGGGGCTATGCGATGGACACCCTGCTGGGCGTCATGGCCCATTCCGCCATCGCCTTCGGGCTGGTCGCCGTGTCCTTCGTCTCGGGGGTCCGCATCGACCTGATGGCCTACCTGTTCGGAGACATCCTTGCCGTCGGCAAGTCGGACCTGCTGGTGATCTGGGGCGGCGCGGCGCTGGTGCTGGGGCTGCTCTGCTGGCGCTGGCAGGCGCTGCTGACCGCGACGCTGAACCCCGACCTGGCCCGCGCCTCGGGCATCGACCCCGAGCGCGAGCGGCTGGTGCTGACCCTGGCGCTGGCGCTGGTGGTGGCGGTGGCGATCAAGGTGGTCGGCACTCTGCTGATCGCCGCGATGCTGCTGATCCCGGCCGCCGCCGCGCGCCCCTTCGCCCGCACCCCCGAGGCGATGGCGCTGGTCGCCGCCGTCTTCGGCGCGGTCTCGGCGCTTGGGGGCTTGCAGGCCTCGCTGTGGTTCGACACGCCGACCGGGCCCTCGGTGGTCTGCCTCGCGGCGGTGATCTTCCTCGGCGCCTCGCTGGTCGACGTGCTGCGCCGCGCGGCGCAGGGCGGCGGCAGTCAGGCGAAATAGTCGCGGGCCGAGGCGGCGCGGTCATACTCCAGGTAGAACTCGTCCAGCTGCGGCGGCAGGATGCCGGTGGTCTGCAACTGCACATGCGCCTGGCCGCGGTGATGGATCTGGTGCTGGAAGAGATGCAGCAGCAGCGCCTCGACGGTCTCCTCGACCGGGCCGCTGTCGCGCTGCGTGACGCGGGTCTGGCCAAGCGTCTCGGGAGTCATCTGGTGGCAGAAGGTGGTCAGGGCCTCGTCCGCCTTTGCCTGGGCGGCCGCCAGTGCCGGCACGTCGCGCAGTGGCTCCATCCCGCGCAGGGCCAGGCCTTCGCCACCCTCGGACAGGGCGTCGATATAATAGAGGTCGACCAGCAGGATATGGTTCAGCGTCTTCTTCAGCGAGGGGAAGAAGCCGGGACGCTTCAGACCCAGTTCGACCGGGCCGACGCCGTCGAGACGGCGGTAGAAGGTGGCATTGGCCCAGGCATTGTTGAGGGCCATCAGGCGATAGGGGCGGGTTGCGTCGGACATTCTGGCCTCCTGGCAGCTATGGGCCCTAGAAATCCACCTTCACGCCGGGAAGGTCCAGTGCCTTGATCAGGTCGCGCATCTCCTGCCGGGCGGCGATGTTCGAGATGTTCAGGCTGGAAACGCCCATGTCCTTGAGGTCGAGCAGGGTCAGCCCGCGCGGGAACAGCTCGCGGAAGATCACCCGTTCCGAGAAGCCGGGCGCGACGCGGAAGCCGATCCGCTTGGCCAGCCGCTCGATGGCGTTCTCCATCTTCTTCTTGTTGGTCATGTTCTGGGCGCCCACGCGGTTGCGCAGCACGACCCAGTCGATCGGCTTCAGCCCCGCCTTGGCGCGCAGTTGGCGGGCGGCCCAGACCATTTCTGAATAGACCGAGGGGCCGAGGATCTTCTCGCCCTCGTTGTCGATCCGCGCCAGCAGGTCGAAGTCGACGAAGCTGTCGTTCAGCGGCGTGACCAGCGTGTCGGCCAGCGCGTGCGCGTCCTGGCTGAGGCGGGTGTGAGAGCCGGGGCAGTCGATCAGGATGAAGTCGGAAATCGGGTCCAGCATGTCCATGGCGCGGGCCATGCGGGCGTCGTTGATGTTCTCGCCCGGTTTCAGTTCCGAGGGGTCGACCTCGGGCAGGTCGTGAAAGCGCGGGCTGGGCAGATCCAGGCCCGCTTTCATCAGTGTTTCCTGCCGGTTTGCGGCGTAGCGGGCGAAGCTGCGCTGACGCAGGTCGAGGTCCAGCGCATTGACCCGGTGGCCCATGCGCGCCAGCGCCGTGGCGATATGCATGGAGACGGTGGACTTGCCCGCCCCGCCCTTTTCGTTTCCGACGACGATGATATGTGGCACGTTCCGTTCCCGGCAAAGAGGAGCCCTCGGCCGGGGCCTCGGGTGTCCCGGCAGGTCTACGGGAAAGCGGGGGCGGGCGGCAAGATCCTGCCGTGCCGCAAGGCCCCGAATGCGCCGGATCTGCAACGTCGTCGCCGCTCTTTTCGTCCCCTGACGCAGCGCGCCCCGGGGCGCCGCTTGCGAGCTGCCGGTCGGGTCCTAGCCCTCGACCGGCTGGCCAAGAAGCGCGATGGCCAGCGCCAGAAGGGCGAGCGCGGCCCAGAGCAGGCGGCGGGGGCCCTGCCCGTGGCGCGCGGCGATGGCACATTGCGCGGCGTAGTAGAGGGCGAAGGCCCGTGACGCCAGGGAGATGATCTGGAAGACATCCGCCGCCCAGGTCAGGGCGATCCCGGCAAGGCTTAGCACCAGGTAGCCCTGGCGCGGTGTGATGCGATGGCGGGACAGCTCGGCCACCAGCCCGCCCGCGCCGCCGGTATCGGCCACGGCGGCGCTGAACTGGGCGGCCAGCGCCGCCGCGATCAGCATCAGCGGCAGCAGCGGCGAAACCTGCTGCATCATGGCGATCACGGCGGTCTCGCTCAGGTCGCCGGCGGGGACGGGCAGGGCGTAGACCAGCAGCGCGACATAGACCATGTAGATCGCCGTCGAGAGCAGCTGAGCCTGGCGCATGGCGGCGATCCGCGTGCCGGCGCGGTAGCTCTGGCCGAGGTAGCGGGCGGTCTCGAAGCCCTGCACGGTGACCAGCAGGCCGAAGCCCAGGGTCAGCGCGCCGAGGCCCTGCTGGGCGGGCGCAGGCAGGATCAACGCGCCGACCTGCACCGCGCCGGTGAAGAACAGCGCCAGCCCCGCCAGAAGCCCGGCGATGATCGCCAGCTTCAGGGTGACGGTCAGGTACTCGGCCCGCTCCAGCATGGTGAAGCCGCGGGTGTAGCCCAGCCCCAGGATCACCGCGAAGACCGCCGTGGTGGCAAGCCGTGCCGGGGTACGCCCCTGCCAGGGCGACAGCTCGACCGCGAAGGCGCCGAAGAGGTTCAGGTAATAGGCGACCGAGATCACATAGGCGAAGGCCAGCAGCGCCGAGGCGATCTGTTCGGGCAGCGAGGCGGGGGCGGGTGCGTCTCCGATGCGGGCGATATTGGCGCGGATGGCAGCGCCGAAGCCCCAGGCGGCGAGGCAGAGCAAGGCCATCGCCAGCGGCGCCCAGGTGCCGTAGCCATGGGCCAGGATCGGCCCCAGCACCAGGAAGCCCGAGCCGATGATCGAGGCCAGCGGCGTGATCATCGCCCGCCAGCTGTCGTGACGGCGCAGCCCGGGAAGCCACAGCAGGGCGCCGGTGACGAGGGCGGTGATCAGGATCAGAGGGGTCATCGGCAGGCATCCGGCTGGCGGTTCGGCCCTGGCCTAGCCCCCGGGCCGGGTGGGGGCAAGTCCGCGGCCACGCGGAGACCTCCACAAAAGCAGAAGGGCCCGCCGCTGGCGAGCCCTTCCGTAACGCGTCTGGCAGGGGCGATCAGAAGCCCAGGCCGGCGTACTTGTTCTTGAACTTCGACACGCGGCCACCGGCGTCCAGCAGGCGCGAGTTGCCGCCGGTCCATGCGGGGTGCACGGTGGGGTCGATGTCCAGGGAAAGGGTCTCGCCCTCGGCACCCCAGGTGGAGCGCATCTGAACCACGGTGCCATCGGTCATCTTGACGTCGATGAAGTGGTAGTCGGGATGGGTATCCTTTTTCATGACGTCTGTCCTCAGGCCTTGGCGTTGGTTTCGGATTTGGGCTTGTAGTTCGACACTTCCGCGATACGGGCGGATTTGCCGCGACGCGAGCGCAGGTAGTACAGCTTGGCGCGACGGACGCGGCCACGGCGGACAACCTCGATGCTGTCGATGTTGGTCGAGTAGAGGGGGAACACACGTTCGACGCCCTCACCGAAGGAAATCTTGCGGACGGTGAACGAGCCGGCGATGCCCGAGCCGTTCTTGCGCGAGATGCAGACGCCTTCGTAGTTCTGGACGCGGCTGCGGGTGCCTTCGGTCACTTTGTAGCCGACGCGGATCGTGTCGCCGGCCTTGAAGTCGGGGATCTCTTTCCCCAGGGAAGCGATTTGCTCGGCTTCCAGCTGTGCGATCAGGTCCATCGCATGTCTCCTATATGCTCGCGGTTGCTCCGCGAAGGTGATTGCCGCCCCAGAGCTCCGCTCTTCGTCCGGGTCCCGCGTGATGCAGCCCGGCGGAGGTACAGGTCGCCGTTTTCTGGTGTCTGCCGCCGCCCGACCGCGCCGAAGAAGAGGGGCCATGAACGATATGCAACAGATCCGGCTGGCCGATTCCGGCCCCGGATGGGCGGCGTATAGGGCAATTCGACCAGTGGAGCAAGGGCCAAGAGGAGCCGGTCGCACCGACTAGCGCGGCTTGTGGACGTGGGCGCTTTGCACCAGTCCGAAGGCCAGCATCAGCACCAGCATGGCCGACCCGCCGTAGCTGACCAGAGGCAGGGGCACGCCGACCACCGGCGCCAGTCCCATGACCATCGACATGTTGACCGCGAGGAACAGGAAGAAGGTGGTGGCGATGCCCAGGGTCAGCAGCGCGGCATAACGGTTCTGGTTGGTCATCGCCGAGGAGATGCAGAACACCATGACCAGCGCATAGAGCGCCAGCAGCGAGACCGATCCGATGAAGCCGAATTCCTCCGCCAGGGTGGTGAAGATGAAGTCGGTGTGTTTCTCGGGCAGGAAATTCAGCCGCGATTGCGTGCCCTGCATGTAGCCGCGTCCGGTCCAGCCCCCCGAGCCGAGGGCGATCTTGGACTGGGTTATGTGGTAGCCCGCGCCCAGCGGATCCATCGAGGGGTCGAGGAAGGTGTCGATGCGGCGGAACTGGTAGTCCTTGATCAGCTGCCAGTCGGTGCCCCGGCTCTGGAACACGGCCCAGACGAGGCCGACGGCGCCGGCGATGACGCTGACGAAATAGGCCCAGTGCACCCCGGCGAGGAACATCACCGCGCCGCCGCCGGTCAGCAGCAGGATGGCGGTGCCGAGGTCGGGCTGCTTCAGCACCAGGAAGGTGGGGACCAGGATGATGATCACCGGAATCATGACGAAGACCGGGTGGCTGACCTTCCTGAGCGGCAGCCAGTCGTAGTAGGCGGCCAGGAACATCACCAGGGCGATTTTCATCAGCTCGGAGGGTTGCAGCCGCATGAAGCCGAGGTCGATCCAGCGTTGCGCCCCCATGCCGACGGAGCCGAAGAACTCGACGAAGACCAGCAGCAGCAGCGAGAGGCCGTAGGCCACACCCGAGACGTTGCGCCAGAACCAGACCGGCACCATGGCGACGATGAACATCGCCAGCAGGCCGATGGCGAAGCGTTTCATCTGCGGCTCGGCCCAGGGGCTGAAGCTGCCGCCCGCGACGGAGTAGAGCTGCAGGAAGCCGACCGAGGCGACGGCGGTCAGCAGCAGGGCCAGCGGCCAGTTCAGGTAGAAGACCTTGCGGAAGCCCGAGGGCGTGGTCTTTACGGCATACTCGAGATAGCTCATGCGCGGCTCTTCGCCTCGCTGCTGAGGTCGGGCCGCAGGGCGCGCAGGCGCTCCTGCTGCTCGGCGATGCGGTCGCGGTCCTTGGCGGGGTAGGCGTCCAGCGGCGGGTCGCCCTGGAACAGGGCCTGCAGGGTGATGTCACGGGCGATCGGCGCCGCCACCGAAGAGCCGCCCGACCCGTGCTCGACGACCACCGCCACGGCGACCTTGGGATCGTCGAAGGGCGCGAAATCGACCCAGAGCGCATGGTCGCGACGTTCCCAGGGAAGATCCTCGTTCGAGGTCACGCCGGCGGCGCGCTCGGCGGCGGTGATGTTGCGCACCTGGCTGGTGCCCGACTTGCCGGCCATCCGCATGTCCTCGGCGATGATGCGGGCGCCGTAGCCGGTGCCCTTGCGGCTGTTGGACACCTCGTACATGCCGCCCTGCACCACCGAGAGGTGACGCGGGTTCAGGCCCAGGCTCTCGCCCGAGCCCGAGGGCTGCTCGACCCCGTCGATCGACTTGATCAGGCGCGGCGTGACATTGCGGCCGGTGGCGATGCGGGCGGTCATCACGGCCAGCTGCAGCGGCGAGGCCAGCACGTAGCCCTGGCCGATGGAGGCGTTGACGGTGTCGCCGATCAGCCAGTCCTGGCCATGGACCTCGCGCTTCCAGGCGCGGGTGGGGGTGAGGCCCGCCGCCACCGCCGAAAGCGGCAGGTCATGGCGGATACCCAGGCCCATGCGGTTGGCCATGGCCGAGATCTTCTCGATCCCGACGCGGCTGGCGAGCTCGTAGAAGAAGACGTCGCAGCTTTCGCGCAGCCCGCCGGTGACGTTCATGTGGCCGTGGCCGCCGCGCTTCCAGCAGTGGAACCGGCGGTTGGAGACCTCCAGGTAGCCGCCGCACCAGAAGGTATCGTCGGGGGTGATGAGGCCCGCCTCGAGCCCGGCGAGCGCCACCACCATCTTGAAGGTCGAGCCGGGGGGATAGATGCCCTGCACGGACTTCGCCGCCAGGGGGCGGTGATCGTTCTGGGTCAGCGCCCGGTAGTCGCTGACCGAGATGCCGCGCACGAAGAGGTTCGGATCGAAGGAGGGCGCCGAGCCGACTGCCAGCAGGTCGCCGTTGGTGGTGTCGATCACCACCGCCGCCGCGCTTTCGTCGCCGAGGCGCGCCTGGACGTAGTTCTGCAGCATCACGTCGGTGGTCAGCTGGATATTGGCACCGGGCTCGCCCTCGCGCCGGTCGAGCTCTCGCATGACGCGGCCGACGGCGTTGACCTCGACGCGCCTCGTGCCGGCGGAGCCGCGCAGCTGCTCCTCCATCTTGGCTTCCAGGCCGACCTTGCCGATCTGGAAACGGGGGATGCGCAGCAGCTGGTCGGGGTCCTCGATCTTGGACAGGTCGTAGTCCGAGACCGGGCCGACATAGCCGACCACATGGGCGAAGTCCTTTTGCAGCGGATAGTATCGCGACAGGCCCACGTCGGGGGTGATCCCGGGCAGGGCGGGGGTGTTGACGGCGATCTTGCTGACATCCTCCCAGCTGACCCGTTCGGCCAGGGTGATCGGCAGGAAGGGGGCCGAGCGTTTCATCTCGGACATGGCGCGGTCGATGTCGGCGGGGTCCAGAGGGATCAGCCGGGCCAGCCGGGCGATGACCGCCTCGACGTCGCCGGCGTCCTCGCGCACGATGGTGATCCGGTAGGCCGGCTCGTTGCGCGCGATCGGCAGGCCGTTGCGGTCGAAGATCTCGCCCCGGGCGGGGGGGATCAGCCGCATGTTGATGCGGTTTTCCTCGGCCAGCAGGCGGAACTGGTCGGCCTGGTCGACCTGCAGGTGACGCATCCGGGCGGCGAGGATGCCCATGAAGCCCAGTTGCAGCCCGCCCACCAGGGCGGCGCGACGGGTGACCTTGCGGGTCGATCCCTGGGAGTCTCGGGGCTTGCGGCTCATAGGCGGTGTCCCAGGCTGTCGACCTCGCCCATGGCGGCCCGGCGCAGGCCGAAGACGGCCGCCGAGAGCCCGGCGAGGATCGGGTAGGTGAGAACGGTGGTGACGAGTTGGGTCAGCAGCACCGGCAGCGGCGGACGGTCGAGGAAGAACAGTCCGAGCGCCAGCCAGTAGCCCATGAGCACCAGCGCGATGCCGAGCGAGGCGGTGATCCACTCGGCCATGAAGGACCGGTCCCGCATCTGCCGCGAGCGCCGCTGCATCCGGTAGATCGTGAAAGTGGCCAGCGCCGCCATCAGCCCCGGCGGCCGCATCTGCAGCAGGTCGGACAGGAAGAAGATCCCGGCGATCAGCGGCAGCGGTGCCAGCTCGGGTCGGCGCAGCGACCAGACCATCGTCAGGCCGAGCAGCAGGTCCGGCCCGGCCCAGAGGCGCGGCAGGGTCTGCAGCGGCAGGAGCGAGATCATGATCAACGCCAGGCAGAGCGCCGCATAGGTGGCGCGCAGGGCCCAGCGTCGCGGGACGGAGGCGCGGATCGGCTCAGCCATCGGCCCCCCCGGCGGCCAGCGGGGCCGTGTCGGTTGCCGGCAGGGGGGCGCCCTCGGGATGGGGGCCGGACAGCGGCGGCAGCGCCGGCTCGATCAGCCCGCCAGGCTCGCCCAGCCTCTCGGTCCCCAGATGGCGCAGCACGCGCAGGAACTCCAGCCGCTCGTAGTCGGCGGCCAGGCGGACCCGGGTCCGGCCCTGCTTGTCCTCGGCCACCTGGCCGACCAGCAGCCCGGCCGGGAAGACCCCGCCGTCGCCGGAACTGACCACCCGGTCGCCGGGGCGCACGAGGTCGCTGTTCTCGATGAAGTCGAGCGCGGGTGCGGCGGAATTGTCGCCCACCACCATGGCGGTCTGCCCCGAGGGCTGGATCGTCACCGGCATCCGCGAAGAGGTATCCGTCAGCAGGATCACCCGGGAAATCTTCTGCCCGACGCCCGAGATCCGGCCCACCAGGCCGATGCCGTCCATCGCGGCCCAGCCATCAACGATGCCGTCCCGGGCGCCGATGTTCAGCAGCACCGACTGCCGGTAGGGAGAGCCGGAATCGGCCATCACCACGCCGGTGATATAGGTCAGCCGGGGGTCCAGCTGCACGTTATTGAGATCCAGCAGCCGGGCGTTTTCCTGTTCCAGCTGCAGGGCGGCCTCGCGCCAGGCCTTCATCTGCTGCAGCTCGCGGCGCAGTTCCTGGTTCTGCTGGACGATGCGCTGGTAGCTCTGGAAATCCCGCACCAGGTTCACCGCGCCATGCACCGGCGCCATGGCCCAGTCCATTTGCGGCACCACGCGGTCGATGACCTGGGCGCGGAACCTCTCGACCCGGGGGCTGTCGATGCGCCAGACGATGAAGATGGCCACGAGCACGAGCAGGATCACCGACAGGATCAGCCGTCGGAGCGGGGTGAGATAATCCTCGTCCTGTGTTCTGTCCCTGGCCATCAAGCCCTCGGAAAGCAAAAGGGCAGGGCCGGCGCCCGGCCCCGTCCTGCAGGTCGTCTCTCAGGCAGCAAGCCTGATCGGCTCAGCTGTCGTAGTCAATCGCGTGGCGCAGTTGCTTTTCATACTCCAGCGCCTTGCCGGTGCCGAGAGCCACGCAGTTCAAGCTTTCGTCAGCGATGGACACGCCGAGGCCGGTCTGCTCGCGCAGGGCCAGGTCCAGGTCGCCCAGCAGGGCGCCGCCGCCGGTCAGCATGACGCCGCGGTCGACGATGTCGGCCGCCAGGTCCGGCGGGGTGGCTTCCAGCGCGGTCATCACCGCTTCGCAGATCTGCTGCACGGGTTCGGCCAGCGCCTCGGCCACCTGGGCCTGGGTGATCTCGGTTTCCTTCGGCACGCCGTTCAGCAGGTCGCGTCCGCGCACCTGCATCGAGGCGCCACGGCCGTCGTCGGGCATCCGCGCGGTGCCGATGGAGGTCTTGATCCGTTCGGCGGTCGATTCGCCGACCAGCAGGTTCTGCTGGCGGCGCAGATAGCTGATGATCGCCTCGTCCATGCGGTCGCCACCGACGCGCACGGAACGGGCATAGACGATGTCACCCAGGGACAGCACGGCCACCTCGGTGGTGCCGCCGCCGATGTCGACGACCATGTTGCCGGTCGGATCGGTGATCGGCATCCCGGCCCCGATGGCGGCGGCGATCGGCTCGGCGATCAGCCCGGCGCGGCGGGCACCTGCCGACAGCACCGACTGGCGGATCGCGCGTTTCTCGACCGGGGTCGCGCCATGCGGAACGCAGACGATGATCTTCGGCTTGGAGAAGGTCGAGCGCTTGTGCACCTTGCGGATGAAGTGCTTGATCATCTCTTCGGCCACGTCGAAGTCGGCGATGACGCCTTCGCGCATCGGGCGGATGGCCTCGATGCTGCCGGGCGTCCGGCCCAGCATCAGCTTCGCGTCCTCACCCACGGCCAGCACCTTCTTGACGCCGTCCTTGACGTGATAGGCAACCACCGAGGGCTCTGACAGGATCACGCCCCGACCTTTCACGTAGACCAGCGTGTTCGCCGTGCCAAGGTCGATGGCCATGTCCGAGGAGAAGAGCCCCGGCATCTTGTCGAAAATTCCCATGTGCTGTCCCGATATCGTTACCCGACAACCCCGTCCCCCCGGGGCCCTGTATCGTTCGCCTTATAGGCAGTGCCCGCCCGCGTGGAAAGGGGGCCTCCGATCACGATAAGCGCCATTTCGCCACGGAGCCGTCGTTTGCATCGTCAATGATCAATCCCCGGGCGGCCCCGTGGCGGGCAAGCGGAGGGGATTGCCCGGGCGGCAGGCAGGGCGTATCGGAAGACCATGCTGTCCTATCAACATATCTACCATGCCGGGAATCCCGCCGATCTACACAAGCATGCGTTGCTTGCGGTGATGCTGGCGCGGCTGACCGAGAAGCCCAAGCCCTTGAGCTATATCGAAACCCACTCGGGCCGGGCGCTGTACGACCTCTCTGCCCCCGAGGCCCGCAAGACCGGCGAGGCCGAGGCGGGGATCGGCGCGCTGTCGGGGCTGTTCGCCGCTGGCCACCCCTATGCGCAGGTCCTGCAACGGATCCGCGCGCGCGAAGGGGCAACGGCCTATCCCGGCTCACCTATGATCGCGGCGGAGCTGCTGCGCGAGGGTGATTCCCTGCACCTGGCAGAGTTGCACCCGCAGGAGCAGGCGGCGCTGGCCGCTGCCATGGGTCGGCGCGCGAAGGTCTACCGCCAGGACGGTTACGAGATGGCGCTGTCGCTGACGCCGCCCGAGCCGCGCCGGGGCCTTCTGCTGATCGACCCCTCCTACGAGGTGAAGACCGAGTACGAGCGCGTGCCGCAGGTGATCCGCCAGGTGCACCGCGCCTGGAACGTCGGCGTGCTGGCGATCTGGTATCCGATCCTGAAGGACGGTCGCCACCGCGACATGCTCGCCGCGCTGGAGGCGCTGGACCTGCCCAAGGTGCTGCGCTCGGAGGTCTCGTTTCCGCCGGTGCGCGCGGGGCATGGCATGATCGGCTCCGGCATGTTCATCGCCAACACGCCCTTCGGCACGGAAGACGAGGCCGCCCGACTCGCACGCGCCTTCCGGGAGATCGCATGACAGAGTTCGAGAAGATGCAGGCGGGGGAGTGGTTCAACACCCTGGACCCCGAGGTCGATGACCTGCGCAGTGTCACCCGTCACGCGGTCTGGCAGCACAACCACCTGCCTCCCGCCGAGCGCGGCCATTGCGGCCCGTTGCTGCGCGAGATGTGCGGCGCCTTCGACGACAGCGCCTATCTGGAGGCGCCGTTCCACTGCGCCTACGGCTTCAACCTGTTCCTGGGGCCGATGGTCTACCTGAACGTGGGCTGCGTGGTCCTGGACAGCGCGCCGGTGCGGATCGGCGCACGCAGTATGCTGGGCCCGCAGGTCAAGCTGCTGTGCCCCGAGCACCATCACGACCCCAAGCTGCGCGGCGAAGGCCAGGAGATCGCCCGTCCGATCACCCTGGGCGAAGACGTCTGGATCGGCGGCGGTGCCACGGTCCTTGGCGGGGTGACGGTGGGCGATGGCGCGATCATCGGCGCGGGCGCCGTGGTGACCCGCGACGTGGCGCCCGGCACAACCGTCACCGGGGTGCCGGCACGGCCCCGCTAGGCGCCGGTTTCGCAAAACTTTCCCGTGGTCCGCGGCTCCGGCCACGCTATCTTCCCGGCAGGCAGGAAAGGGAACCTCATGAGCGGACTTCTGGCGCTTCTCGACGACGTGGCGGCGATTGCCAAGGTCGCGGCCTCTTCGGTGGATGACGTGGTGGGGCAGGCGGTGAAAGCCTCGACCAAGGCCACCGGCGCGCTGATCGACGATGCGGCGGTGACGCCGAAGTACCTGCAGGGCTTTTCCGCCGCGCGCGAGCTGCCGATCGTCTGGAAGATCGCAAGGGGCTCTCTCTTCAACAAGCTGGTGCTGTTGCTGCCGGTCGCCCTGCTGCTGTCGGCCTTCGCGCCCGGGCTGATTTCCCCGCTGCTGATGGTCGGCGGCACCTACCTCTGCTTCGAGGGCGCCGAGAAGATCTGGCATGTCCTCTCTCCTGCCCACCACGATGTCGATGAGCAGGTGCAGAAGAAGGCCCGGGGCGAGATCGGACTGGAAGAGCAGAAGGTCTCGGGCGCGATCAAGACCGATTTCATCCTCTCGGCCGAGATCATGACCATCACCCTGTCGGCCCTGCCGCCTGATCTGGGCTTCTGGACGGAGGCCGGGGCGCTTGCGGTAGCCGGTGTGCTGATCACGCTGGTGGTCTATGGCGCCGTGGCGGTGATCGTTAAGGCCGATGACCTGGGCCTGCTGATGGCCTCCTCGGGGCGGCTCGGGCTGACCCGCTGGCTGGGCCGGATGATCGTGCGCGGAATGCCGTTTCTCCTGCGCCTGCTGACGATCATCGGCACGGCGGCGATGATCTGGGTCGGCGGCTCGATCATCGTGCACGGGCTGCATGACCTGGGCTGGCACTGGCCTTTCGAGACCATCCACCATGTTGCCGTCGAGGCTGCCGCAGGCGTGCCCGAGGGCTGGCACGGGGCGGTTGAATGGGTCGTGACGGCGGCGCTCGACGGCGTGGTCGGCCTGATGGTCGGGGCCGTCGTCGTCGCCATCTGGTCCGGGCTGCGCGGGCTCTTCCCGGGGCGCGGCGGGGCAGGTCATTGAGCGCGCTTGACGGGCTGGCCGAGGCGCTGGCGGCGCGCGCCGGCGCGCGGCCAGGGCGTCTTGTCGTGATGCTGGCCGGCCCTCCGGGGGCGGGAAAGTCGACGGTGGTCGAGGGGTTGCAGCAGGAGCTGCGGGGGCGGGGCCTGTCGACCCAGATCCTGCCGATGGACGGATTTCACTACGATAATGCGATCCTAGAAGCGCGCGGGGTGCGCGCCCGCAAGGGGGCCCCTGAAACCTTCGACGTCACCAGCCTGGCCCTGATTCTGGCGGCGCTGGCCCTGCCCGGGGCGCCGGACCTCGCCGTGCCGATCTTCGACCGCGCCGCCGACCTGTCGCGCGGCTCGGCCCGGATCATTCCGGCGGCGACGCGAGTGCTGCTGGTCGAGGGCAACTACCTGCTGCTGAACCACGCGCCGTGGTCCGACCTGCGCGACCTGGCCGATGTGACGGTGATGCTCGATTGCCCGCTGGAGGTGCTGGAGGCGCGGCTGATGCGGCGCTGGCTGGACCTCGGACTGCCTGAGGCGGAGGCGCGGGCCAAGGTGGCCGGCAACGACCTGCCCAATGCCCGGCTGGTGCTTTCGGACAGCGTCGCGCCGGATCTGCGCATCGCCACCGGCTGAACAGCAGAAAGCCGCCCCGAGGGACGGCTTTCGCATCGCTTTCAGAAGGGGGCCGGGTCTCAGCCCGCGTCCTTGTAGCTGATCTCGGGCGCGTCGCTGCCGACACGCTCGCGGCGCACGATCAGCCGGTTCAGCGCATGGATATAGGCCTTGACCGAGGCGACCACGGTGTCGGTATCGGCGTTGGAGCCGGTGACGATCCGCCCGTCCTCGTTCAGCCGTACCGAGACGGTGGCCTGGGCATCGGTGCCCTTGGTCACGGCGGACACCTGGTAGAGTTCCAGCTTGGCCTCATGCGGGAAGATCTGCTTGACCGCGTTGAAGGCCGCATCGACCGGGCCGTCGCCGGTGGTCTTCGCGGTCTTCTCTGCGCCGTCGACGATCATCGTCATCTCGGCCGACTGCCCGCCGGTGCCGCAGACCACCACGAGGTCCTTCAGCTGAAGGTAATCCGGGGTCGCGTCGTCGGAGACACGCACCAGCGCGAGGATATCGTCGTCGTAGACTTCCTTCTTGCGGTCGGCGAGGTCCTTGAAGCGGGTGAAGATATCCATCAGCTGATTGTCGGCGACTTCGACGCCAAGCTGGCGCAGCTTGTCCTTCAGCGCGGCGCGGCCCGAGTGCTTGCCCATGACGAGGTTGGTCGCGGCAAGGCCCACGTCCTCGGGGCGCATGATCTCGAAGGTCTCGGCGTTCTTCAGCATCCCATCCTGGTGGATGCCGCTCTCATGCGCGAAGGCGTTCTTGCCGACGATGGCCTTGTTGAACTGCACCGGGAAGCCGGACACGGCCGCGACGCGGCGCGAGATGTTCATCAGCTTGGTCGACTCGACGCCTGTGGTGAAGGGCATGATGTCGTGGCGGACCTTGAGGGCCATGACCACTTCTTCAAGCGCCGTATTGCCGGCGCGCTCTCCCAGGCCGTTGATGGTGCATTCCACCTGCCGCGCGCCCGCCTCGACGGCGGCAAGCGAGTTGGCCGTCGCCATGCCGAGGTCGTTGTGGCAGTGGGTGGCGAAGACGATCTCGTCGGCGCCCGGCACCCGCTCGATCAGCATCCGGATCAGGTCGGCGGATTCCTTCGGCGCGGTATAGCCGACGGTATCGGGGATGTTGATCGTCGTGGCGCCGGCCTTGATGGCGATCTCGACCACGCGGCAGAGGTAGTCATGCTCGGTCCGGGTGGCATCCATCGGCGACCATTGCACGTTGTCGCAGAGGTTGCGGGCATGGGTGACCGTCTCGTGGATCCGCTCGGCCATCTCGTCCATGGTCAGGTTCGGGATCGCGCGGTGCAGCGGCGAGGTGCCGATGAAGGTATGGATGCGCGGCGACTTCGCGTGTTTCACCGCTTCCCAGCAACGGTCGATGTCCTTCAGGTTGGCGCGGGAGAGGCCACAGATCGTGGCGCTCTGCGCCCGCTGGGCGATCTCGCTGACAGCGCGGAAGTCGCCTTCCGAGGCGATCGGGAAACCGGCCTCGATGATGTCCACGCCCATCTCGTCGAGCAACTGGGCGATCTCCAGCTTTTCCTCGTGGGACATGGTGGCGCCGGGGCTCTGTTCGCCGTCGCGCAGTGTGGTGTCGAAGATGAGGACGCGGCCGGGATCTGCGGGCACGATATTGGAAGTCATTGGAATCTCTCTTTCATTCTCCTGGGGCCTTGGCGCGATAGGCAACCTCTGAGCAGCTCGCGCCGAAACGGCACGCTCAGAGGCGAATTAGGAGAAGCAGGCCAGCACGACGGGCGCCCGAAAGCGGGCGCCGTGCGATGGGGGTATGGGCCTGGGTCATCATGGCTCCTTCCTTAGCGGAAGAGCCGGGGGCTTGCCAAGCCAAAATCCCCGGACAGGGCGTCGGAGTGGTTGAGAGATCATGGAGTGGTGCGCCCCAGCTCGCCGCCCGGGCCCCGGGGAAATGCCGCGAATCGCCCGTTGAACAAGGGGTGGAGAGAGATGGGGGCCTTCTCTCCGGCGTCGCCAAGAAGCCATGCGAAAGGACACGCCGGGTGATGGCTGCGGAGGGTGTAGTCGCCCCTGCGGGGCGTGGCCTCCGGCGGGAGTATTTTCAGCCTGGTGATGAACAAGGGAGACAGCCCCCGGAGAGGCGGCCGACGACCGATCCAGGGGCGTCGCACGCTCTCCATGGCAAAAGGAGGGCGCCTCTCCGGGTGCCCTCTACATGATCATCACCAGGCTGAAAATACTCCGGGGGGAGGCTCCGGCACGGAGACGGGGGGCAGAGCCCCCCGCCAAACTCGACCTGGCGCCCCCTGCAACGGGGGCGCCCTGCGTCTTCTGTCAGGTCGCCAAGGACGGCCGGACGGTGTGATCAGGCGATCTCGGTGACCAGTTCATCCAGCGGCTTGCGCACCTTCTTCATCGGCAGCAGCCAGTCCGCTTCGGCCTCGCGGTGGCCGAGGGGCAGGATCACCACCGCGTGCAGGCCCTTGTCCTTCAGCCCCAGGATCTCGTCGAAGCTGTCGGCGTCGAAGCCTTCCATTGGAGTGCTGTCGACCTCCAGCTCGGCGGCGACCGCGAGGGCGAAGCCGAGGGCGATATAGGCCTGGCGGGCGGCGTGGTCATGGTTGGTGCCCGCATCGCGCGGCAGGTACATCGATTTCAGCCGGTCGTAGTAGGCTCGCAGGCCCTCGTTCTCTCCGCGCACGGCTTCGTTCTGGGCCAGCACCGCATCCAGCCGTTCGGCCGAGTAGTTGTCCCAGGCGGCGAAGACCAGCACATGCGAGCCATCGGTCAGTTGCGACTGGTCGAAGGCGGCGGCGCGCAGGCGGGCACGCACCTCGGGATTCTTCACCACCAGCAACTCGAAGGGCTGCACGCCCGAGGAGGTCGGTGCCATGCGGATCGCCTCGACGATCTGGGCAACCTTGTCCTCGGCCACGGGGCGGGTGGGGTCCATCTTCTTGGTGGCATAGCGCCAGTTCAGTTTCTCGGTCAGCATCGGGTATCCTTCACGTCTGCTCTGGCCACGGATGTGCCAACCGAACGGCGAAGTTCAAGTTTCCGCCAGGAAACCGCCTGCCGTTGATGGCCTGGCTAATCTATTGAAGTATTTAGTTTATTCACGCTGGTGCGCGTTGCTGCACAGCAGCATGTGCGGGGGAGCCCGGCGAAACCGCCTCGTCATGGATGGATCACGCCCCCTCCGGGCATCGTCCCGTTCCATCATCAGGTCACAGGCCCCTCGGGGGGAAGCGACCCGAAGACGGGGCAGAGACCCCGCGACCCATTGCCCGAGAGGCCCCTTCGCCTGCTTGCTCGTTGCCTCCGGCGGCCGGTGGCAGAGCGTCCGCTGGCACCCGCTTCCCCGGCCTTGCTCCGGCCCTGCGACGCGGGCTCAGGCGCCGCGGGCAGCGCGAATGATGGCGCAGGCCTTTTCGACCGCCTCCGCGATATCCATCTCGCTGGTATCCAGCAGCACGGCATCGCCGGCGGGGCGCAGGGGCGCGGCGGCGCGTGCCTGGTCTCGCGCATCGCGTTCGCGCAGGTCGGCCAGCACCGCCTCGGGCGACGTCACCTCGCCCTTGCCGACCAGTTCGCGCCAGCGTCGGTCGGCACGCACATGATCGGAGGCCGTGACATAAAGCTTCACCTCGGCCTCGGGGCAGATCACCGTGCCGATGTCGCGCCCGTCCAGCACCGCGCCCCCCTGACGGCGGGCAAAGGCGCGCTGGAAGTCGACCAGCGCCGCGCGGACCTCGGGGATGGCGGCGACCTCCGAAGCGGCGCGGGCCACGTCCGGGCCGCGCAGATCGTCGCGGGTCAGGTCCTCGGCGCGCAGCGCCAGGGCGGCCTCCAGCGGCGCCAGGCCTTCCAGGCGCCGGGCCCCGGTGGCGCGGTAGAGCAGCCCGGTGTCGAGGTGCCCCAGCCCGAAGATCCGCGCGATCTCCCTGGAGATCGTGCCCTTGCCCGCCGCGGCGGGGCCGTCGATGGCGACCGTGAAGCTCATGTCAGTTCCTCTTTCCGGGGCCTGCTTTCTAGCGCCTCAAGCGGCCCGGGGCCAGAGGGTGCTGGCGGTGCGCCGGGGTGTGCCGGCGGCGCAGGCGTCGGATGGGCAGGGCCACCAGGGCGATCACCGCGGCCCCAAGGACCAGCAGCAGGCTGAGGGCGAAGAGCTGCGAGAGCAGGTCCTGCGGGCTGTTGCGCACCAGCGGCTGCCGAATCAGCCAGGTCTGCGTCTCGGCGGGCAAAGCAGACGGCGTGGACGCCGGGGGCACGATCAGGAAGCAGAAGAGTGTGAAGAGAGCGAAAGCCAGGCCGGGCAGCGCGGCGAGACGGCTCCAGCGGCCAAGCAGGGGGCGCAGCAGCCGGGGGGGAAGGGAAAGGCAGAGCATGGCCCAGCCGGCAGCGGCGAGGGCCGATGTCGGCAGGGCCTCGCTGCCCATGGAGGGCGGAAAGGGACCAGGTGGGGACAGCATCGTCACGACCGGGGCGCCGATCTCCAGGATGCGGAGGTCATCGGGAACGGGCGCGGCGGATGGCAGGGTCCGCGAGAGCACGGTGGCGGTGCCGAGCAGGACCAGGCCCGCCACCGGGAAGGAGCGCCAGGCAATCATGGCGCCCCGGATCACTCCAGCACGGCGCCGAGCTGACGCATCAGCGGGATGAAGATCGGGAAGGAGGTGGCGATCGGGCCCGAATCGTCGATGCCGACGGGCGCCTTCGTCGACAGGCCGAGGCACATGAAGGACATGGCGATGCGGTGATCGAGGAAGGTCTCGCAGGTGAAGCCGCCGGGCACGTTGCCCGCGCCCATCCCCTCGACGGCCCACCAGTCCTCACCCTCTTCCACGGTCACGCCATTGCCGCGCAGGCCCCGGACCATGGCGTCGATGCGGTCGCTTTCCTTGACCCGCAGCTCCTTCACGCCGAGCATCTCGGTGCGCCCCGTCGCATTGGCGGCCACGACCGACAGCACCGGGTATTCGTCGATCATCGAGGCCGCGCGCGACGGCGGCACGGAAACGCCCTTCATGTCGGGCGAGTAGCGGGCGCGCAGGTCGGCGACGGGCTCGCCGCCCTCTTCGCGCCGGTTCTCGAAGGTCAGGTCGGCGCCCATCTCGCGCAGTGTGGTGAACAGACCGGCGCGGGTGGGGTTCAGCCCGATATTCGGCACCAGCACGTCCGAGCCGGGTGTGATCAGCGCGGCACAGACCGGGAAGGCGGCCGAGGAGGGATCGCGCGGCACTGCGATGGTCTGCGGCTTCAGCTCGGGCTGGCCCTTCAGGGTGATGACGCGGCCCTCGTTGGTGACCTCGGTGCTGATCTCGGCACCGAAGCCCGCCAGCATCCGCTCGGTATGATCGCGGGTGGCTTCCTTCTCGATCACCACGGTCTCGCCGGGGGTGTTGAGGCCGGCCAGCAGCACGGCGGATTTCACCTGGGCCGAGGGCACCGGGGTCTCGTAGCGCACGGGGGTGGGCCGGGGCGCGCCGACCAGGGTCAGCGGCAGGCGCCCGCCCGAGCGCCCGACGGCGCGGGTGCCGAAGAGCGCCAGCGGATCCGTGACCCGCGCCATGGGGCGCGAGTTCAGCGAGGCATCGCCGGTGAAGGTGACCGAGATCGGGCAGGTGGCGACAGCGCCCATGATCAACCGCACGCCGGTGCCTGAGTTGCCGCAGTCGATGACCTGATCGGGCTCGGCGAAACCACCCGTTCCAACGCCATGGACCCGCCAGTTGCCACCGCCGAGGTTCTCGACCGTGGCGCCGAAGGCCTGCATGGCCTTTGCGGTGTCCAGTACGTCCTGGCCTTCCAGCAGGCCCGAGATATTGGTCTCCCCCACGGCCATGGCGCCGAAGATCAGGGCGCGGTGGCTGATGGACTTGTCGCCGGGCACATGGGCCTCGCCTTGCAGCGGGCCGCGGGCCGTGGATTTCATCGGGACGGGGGCGCCGTGGGACGACATGATCTCTCCTCGCGTGTTGCGCGGATCTGATAGCGCAAGCGGCAGGCGGGGTCACGTGCAAAGGCGGGATCAAAAGGGCACGGGCGTGCCGTGCTGGTCAAAGAAGCCGCCGCTGTCCCGGGGTGTCAGCCCCTCCAGTACAGCCAGCAGGCGCTGCGCGGCCTCGGCGGGTGGTACGGCGGGATGGCGCGAAAGGTACTTCGCGGTCAGGGCGCTCTCGACTGTGCCAGGGTGCAACGCCACGCAAAGCGCCTGAGGATGGCTGCGCCCCAACTCGACGGCGGCAGAGCGCACGACCTGGTTCAGCGCCGCCTTCGCGGCCCTGTAGGACGTCCAGCCGCCCAGGCGGTTGTCCCCGATCGAGCCGACCCGGGCCGACAACACCGCAAGACGCGCCGGCCGGTCCTTCGGCAACAGGCGCAGGGCATGTTTCAGCACCATGGCCGGACCGATGCAGTTGACGGCGAATTGCGCGGCCATCGCCTCGGGCGAAAGCTGGCGCAGGGCCTTCTCGGGGCCGCGCCCGTCGATCTCCAGCGCGCCGGTGGCGCAGACCACGAGGTCGAACCCCGGCGACAGCGCCCCGAGGTGCGCGGCCACGGAGGCCTCGTCGGTCACCTCCAGCCCGTCATCGCGTCGCGACAGGGCGGTGACCTGCACCCGCTCGGCCTTCAGCGCCGCCATGAGGGCCGCGCCGATCCCACCGGAGGCGCCGATGATGAGGGCTCGTGTCATGCCCCATCTACGCCTGAACTGCCCGAACGGTTCACTTTGCGCAGTCGCGGCCTCAGGGGGCATCGAGCCCCCTCGGCCGCCGGGGGCTGCGCCCCCGCATGGCGCCCTCCTTCTGCCCGAGGCGCTTGGGGCCTCCCCGACCTGCGCCCCGGTGCCACTTCTACCCGGCACCATGTTCATCACCAGGCCCCCAAGTACTCCGGGGGACTCCGCGACAGCGGAGGGGGGCAGAGCCCCCGCGCCGCCTCGTGCCGGGGGCAGAGGTTGGAATTCGAGTATTTTCAGCCTGGTGATGACAGGGGCTCGGCCCCCGGAGCTCAGATCGAGAGCTTCTTGAAGACCGGTTCCGGGATGGCGCGGATCACGCCCATGATCAGCCGCCAGACGGGGCGGGTGTAGATCACGTTGCGCCGTTTCGCGACGGCGCGGAGCACGGCGGCGCCCAGCTCTTCGGGCTGCGCGGTCAGGGGGGCGGGCAGGTCCAGACCTTCGGTCATCGCCGTGGCGACGAAACCCGGCTTCACCGTGAGCACATGCACGCCGTCGCCCGCCAGCCTGTTGCGCAGGCCCGCCAGGTAGGCGGTGAACCCCGCCTTGGCCGATCCGTAGATGTAGTTCGATCCGCGCCCGCGATCCCCGGCGACGGAAGAGATGCCGACGATCACCCCCTCGCCCTCGGCGGCGAAACGGTTCGCCAGATGCCCCAGCACCGAAGCCGGGCCTTCGAAATTCGTGCGCATCACCCGGATGGCGGCGGCCATGTCACGCTCGTCCTCCTGCTGGTCACCGAGCAGGCCAACGGCGCAGACGACCACGCCGGGGCGGGGTTCCAGCCCGGTCACGAAGGCCTCGTGGCTGTCCGGGGCTAGGGCGTCGAACTCGTGCAGGCTGACCTCGACCCGGTGGCGCAACGACAGGTCCTTGCCCTGCACCTCCAACCCTTGCGCATTGCGCGCCGCAAGCTGGATCGGATGGCCCTCGGCGGCGAAGGCATGGGCGATGGCCAGCCCGATGTCGCTGCGGCCGCCAAGGATCAGGACGGGGTCTTTCATGGAGATCTCCGGGAGTTAGAGCTGCAGGCGGCGGGACTGGGCGGAGGCGAAACGCGCGTCCCAGCCCTCGGACCGGCGGGTCTCGGCAAGGGTGGCCAGGCGGGGGTCGGCGGCGTGCAGGGTCTGCGCGGTCAGCCGCGAGTCCTTGGCCAGGTAGAAGCGCCCGCCGTGGTCCAGCGTGATCTTGTCGAGGCGATCCAGCAGGGCCAGCGCGGCGGGGGTGACGGGGAAGTCCAGCGCCAGCGTGTAGCCCTCCATCGGGAAGCTGTGTGCCGTGGTATCGGGGCCGAGGCGTTTCAGTACCGCCAGGAAGGAGCCCTGGCCGGCCTCGGAGATTGCCGCCAGCAGCTCTTCCAGCCCCGGCCGCGCCTCGGCCAGCGGCAGGACGCATTGGAACTGGGCAAAGCCGCGCCGCCCGTAGATGCGGTTCCAGTTGGCGATGGCGTCGAGCGGGTAGAAGTAGCTGTCCCAGTCGACCAGCGAGGGCCCGGCCTTGCGGGCCCCGGCACGATAGTAGAGCCCGTTGAAGGCGCGCAGGGTGTAGCGGTTCAGCGCAAAGCCCGGCGCATCCAGCGGTACGTTGAGGCGGCGTTTCTCGGGCGTCACGAAGGGGCGGGCGCGGCGGCGGGGCGTCAGCTGCTCGAGGCGGGCGTGATCGCCCAGCATGACCAGCGAGCGGCCAAGGGCCGCGCCCTGGCCGAGGCAGTCGAACCAGGCCACCGAATAGGTGGGGCCGTCCGCATCGGCGGCGGCCTCTTCGAAGATCGCCATGGCCTCGGCCAGGTCGCGGGCCGGGCGCATGTCCTGGGCGATCCAGCCGGTCTCGACCGGGCGCAGGGTGAGGCCCGCGCGCAGGATCACGCCGGTCAGCCCCATGCCGCCGATGGTCTGCTGGAACAGGCCCGAGTTGCTGGCGCGGGTGCAGCGCAACACCTCGCCTTCGGCGGTCATGATCTCGATCCAGGCGACATGGTGCCCGAACGAGCCGTCGCGCAGGTGGTTCTTGCCATGCACATCTGCGGCGATGGCCCCGCCCAGGGTCACCAGCTTGGTGCCCGGCGTGACGAAGGGGAAGAAGCCGAGCGGCAGGAAGGCGGCGATCAGGTCGCCCAGCAACACACCCGCCTCGGCCTCGACGAGCCCGGTTTGGGGATCGAAGCTCAGGATATGGCGGAAGGCGGTCATGTCGAGGACCTGACCCTCCGACAGTGCCGAATCGCCGTAGCTGCGGCCATTGCCGCGCGCGATCAGCGGGCCCTTCGCCATGGCCTCGGCGACGGCGGCATCGCTGCGCGGGCGGGCCAGGGTCTCGGGGGCGATCTTCGGGTAGCGGCCCCAGCCGGAGAGGGGGCGGCTCATGCCGGGGCGGTCCGGAAGGTGAAGCGACGGTCGAGATGGTATTTCACCACGTAGCCGATGGCCAGGCCGAGGACGGCACCGGCTTCGCGCGCCGCATCGGTGTGCCAGGTCAGCCAGGCGGCAGTCTCGACGCCCCAGAAGATCGCCGTGGTGACCAGTCCCATGGCGGTATAGAGGCCGAACTTGCGCGAATGGGCCCGGGCGCCGGTCTCGCGGTCATCGAAGATCCAGCGCTTGTCGAGCAGGTATTTCAGCACCAGCCCGACCCCGGTGCCGGTCAGCACCGCCAGAGCGAAGCCCGCGCCACTGTCGCCCAGCAGAGCCAGCACGACACGTTGCGCGGCCAGGTTGGCCAGCGTGGCCAGCACGGCGAAGGCGGTATAGAGCGCGGCGAGGCGCATTCAGAAGCTCCCGGCGGTGAACAGGGCCAGGATCAGCACCATGCAGACCTGGCTGGTGCGGTCGCGCAGGGCGAAGACCACCGGGTCATCATGCATCTCTCCGCGATGGGTAAGCAAGGCGCAGCGCGACAGCCAGTAGAGCAGCACCCCGCAGGCCCCCCAGAGCGCCTCGGGCGTGGCATAGAGCGCCTGCACCGACTCGCTCTCTACGTAGAGCGCCATGACCAGCACCGAGAGGTAGCCCGAGGCGACGGCCATGATCGAGACCAGCATCAGGTCCTCGGTGCGATAGCCCCGGCCCGCGGCGACCTCGCGCCCGGAGGCGGCATTGTCCACCAGCTCGGCCTGGCGTTTGATCGCGGCGAGGGAGAAGAAGAAGAACAGCGTGAAGGCCAGCAGCCAGGCCGAAAGCTGGATGCCCGTCGCGGCGCCGCCGGCCATGACGCGCAGGGCGTAGAGCCCCGCGAGGGTGCAGATATCGAGGATCGCCAGCCGTTTCAGGCGGAAGGAATAGGCGGTGGTCAGCGCGTAGTAGAGCGCCATGGTGCCAAGGAAGGCCGGGCCAAGCAGCAGCGCCAGGGCGAAGCCGGCCAGCAGCAGGCCGGGGGACAGCCAGAGGCCGGTGCGCAGCGGCAGGGTGCCAGCGGTGAAGGGGCGGTAGCGCTTGCGCGGGTGGACGCGGTCGGCGGCCAGGTCCAGCAGGTCGTTCAGCACGTAGACCGACGAGGCCACCAGCGAGAAGGCGAGGAAGGCCAGCAGGCTCTGCATCAGTGCGCCGGTGGTCAGCGCATGGGCGGCCAGCATCGGCAGGAAGACCAGCAGGTTCTTCAGCCACTGGTGCGGGCGCAGCACGCGCAGCAGCGGCGGCAGGCGATGGGGCGGGGCCTCGGGGGCATCGGCGTCGATATGGTGGACCTCGGCGGGAAGCGCCTCGGCCCTGGTGCGCAGGGCGGGAGGCGCGGCGACGGTGAGCACGCGGGCAACGCGGCTCCAGACCGCCAGGTCGGCGGCGCTGTCCCCGGCATAGGTCACCCCGGCGCCGAAGTGGTCGAGGATGAACTCGGCCTTGGCGGCGCCCTTCAGGTTGCGCCCGGGGGCCGAGCCATGGACCTCGTCGAAGAGGCCGAGGTGGTCGGAGATGGCGCGGGCGATGCCGGCATCGGCGGCAGTGACAAGGGCGCAGCGCCCGCCGGCGGCACGCCAGTCGGCCAGCAGGCGCAGCACGGCGGGGCGATAGGGCAGGGTGGCGGGATCACAGGGACCGAGCGCCGCCAGCCGGGACTTCAGCGCCGCCCGTCCCCCCTTCGCCAGCGCCTGAGCGGCCAGCAGCGGCGTGACGGGGCGGCGCCCGCAGGCGGACCAGAAGCTCTCGTACAGCATGTCGCTGGCGATCAGCGTCCCGTCGAGATCGCAAAGCAGCCATTCGCCCGGCCTGGGTTGCGGCATGGCGCGCGAAAACGGTTCCGATCCGTCCTGTTTCATGGCTGTCCCCATCCTGTCCCCACAACGTCCCTAGCCCGGATTGTCCCCGGAGCGAGGACAATCTGGCGGCAGAATCGGGTCAGAGTGTGACCGGATCGGGGAAAGATGGGGTTCGCGGCGCGGGGCGCGGTGGGGCGGGGGGGCAAATCCCCGCCTCGGTTCAGGCGCTTGCGAGGGGCATACGTATGCGGATGGCAAAGTGCTTTGCGGATCGGTTGTTGCTGGATAGCATCAGGTCATTATCCAAAGTCCATTTCCGCCCCGCAGCTGACAGGGGCCCGCATCGAGAGATCCGCGATGTCCGCATGTCCGTCCCGTTCCGCCCTTGCCGGTCTGTTGCTTCTGCTGCCGCTGGCGGCCTGTTCGACCTCGGGCGTGGCGCCCGAGATCGCCGCCTTCGCCACGGCCACCGGCGCCGCCGCCGAGGCGGGGCAGGCAGCCGGCAGCGGGCTGAGCGTAAGCGCGGAGGACCTGGCGGCGGCGCGGCGCCGCGTCCTGGCAGCGCATGAGGCACGGTATCGCGGGGTGTCGGGCTCGGCCTGCGACCCCTCGGTGCGCCTCGATCCCCGGCCGCTGTCGGAGACCTGCCTGCTGCGCCCCGAGATCCGCGACGCGGCGGGCACCTGGCACAGGGCGGCCACCGCCTTCGATCCGCCGGCGGCGCGGCTGGAGGCCGAGGTGGTCCTGGAGCCGGTCGCGGAGTCCGATGTGCGGCTCTGGCAGCGCTATGAAAGCGCGCTGCTGCTGGATGAACTCGACGCCTACGCGGACGCCCTGTCGACCCTGGCGACGACGGCGGAGCCGGGTGAGGTCGCCCGCGAGGTGGCCGAGAGCGTCACCGCCGTTTCGGAACTGCACACCACGGTTGCGGCCTTCGCCAAGGCCAGGGTGCGCACCGCGCCCGAGGCGCCCGATTACGGGGCCATCGGGGGGCTGATGCAGAAGGTGACGGCCGAGGCGCTGGAGGCGCGCCGCTATGCGCTGCTGAAGGCGCTGGTGGAACTCTATGACCCGGCTGTGCAGGCGGCGTCCTGGCAACTGGGGCAGATCGCCCTGCTGCAGGACCGCGAGGCGCTGATCGCCGCCAATGACCGGCTGAAGGCGGTTGCCCTGGGGCGTGGCGGCGGAACCGTCGCCTGGCTGGAGCAGGTCGAGGCCGCCCATGGCGCGCTGCTGCAGCGGGACTCGCACAGCGGCGTGCCGGTCTATGCCCGGATCGGCCAGGCCCATGCGGCGATCCTGGCCAGTTTCAACGAGCCCGCCTCGGCCGAGCGCCTGGTCGAGGCGAACACGCGGATCCAGGCGCTGATCAAGGCGGTGGATACCTACAAGGCCAGCCGCTGAGCCGGAAGATGCGCCTCGGCGGGACCTGGGCAGGGAGAGAGAGCAATGACAAAACTGACCGACGCAGAGGCCGGTGACCTGCGGCAGCGCCTGCAGTTGATCGTGCTGCGCTATGACAGGATCATGGCCGAGACCGAGACGCTGGTGCTGGACCTGCGCATGGATGGCCGCGACGACGAGGCTGATCTGGCGCAGGCCCGGATGACCGAGATGACGGCGCTGTTCCGCGACGCCTTCAGGGCGGTCAACGACAGGCTGATCGCCCCCTCAGCCCTGGCTGCCACCCGGCGCGAGTTGGAGACCGGCCGCCGCAAGGCCAAGCGCTTCGTGGCGAAGCTGGAGAAGACCAGGCTCACGCTGGACAGGCTGCAGGAGGCTTTCGCGGTTCTGCGGGCCTCGGTCGCGACGCTGACCGCCGCGCTGGGCTGAGTCGGTCCGCCGGCATACCGCCGAGATCTGCCGCAGGCCGCTCAAAGCGCCCCCCGCGGCCTTTTTCCCTTGATTTGCGCGCTCCGGGCGACTATTCCGCCCGCGTCGACAGGCGAAAACGCCGCGCACCGGGAATCGAGCAGGGGTCGGAACATATATCCGGCCCTCTTTGTGTTGCGGCGTCCTAAATGACCAATCCCAAGACCGGCGGAGACAACCGCTCGGCCAGCATAGCGATATACGTTAGGAACCCAGAGACCACATGGCTCAGAACACATCGATGGAGGAATTCGAAGCCCTCCTGAACGAAAGCTTCGAAATGGACACCCCCGAAGAGGGTTCGGTTGTCAAAGGCAAGGTCATCGCAGTCGAAGCGGGCCAGGCCATCATCGACGTCGGCTACAAGATGGAAGGCCGCGTTGATCTGAAAGAATTCGCGAACCCCGGCGAAGCGCCCGAGATCACCGTCGGTGACGAGGTCGAGGTCTTCCTGCGGTCCGCCGAGAACGCCCGTGGCGAAGCCGTCATCTCGCGCGAGATGGCCCGCCGCGAAGAAGCCTGGGATCGCCTCGAGAAGGCCTATGCCGACGACGCCCGCGTCGAAGGTGCGATCTTCGGCCGCGTCAAGGGTGGTTTCACCGTCGATCTCGGCGGTGCCGTGGCCTTCCTGCCCGGTTCGCAAGTCGATGTGCGCCCCGTGCGCGATGCCGGCCCGCTGATGGGTCTCAAGCAGCCGTTCCAGATCCTCAAGATGGACCGCCGTCGCGGCAACATCGTGGTGTCGCGTCGTGCGATCCTCGAAGAGTCCCGCGCCGAGCAGCGTGCCGAGGTCATCTCGAACCTGCAGGAAGGCCAGGCGGTCGACGGCGTGGTCAAGAACATCACCGAGTACGGCGCCTTCGTCGACCTGGGCGGTGTGGACGGCCTGCTGCACGTCACCGACATGGCATGGCGCCGCGTCAACCACCCCTCCGAGATCCTGTCGATCGGCGAGACCGTCAAGGTCCAGGTCATCAAGATCAACA
>JAAFAB010000057.1 GCA_018222585.1 Paracoccaceae bacterium
AGGAGCTTCAATGGGAGCGCTGGCGGAGGGAAGAGGATAAGCGCAGTGAGGCGAAAGCCCGCTCCGAGAGCCTTCAACAGCTTTCGGATATCATGGCGGATTGGACCAAGGCGCTCGCTGTCGAGATGTTCTTCGTCGAGGCCGAAAAGCGTATGCAGATGGTGGACGGAGAGCGGCGCGTGCATCTGGAAACCCGGCTACGTTTGGCGCGCTCGATGCTCGGCGATCTCGATCCGCTATCATTCATCGAGCAGTGGGTTTCGCCGGAGGAGCGCTACCAGAGAAAGTTCATGGATGAATAGGGCATCAATCGTGGGGGCATAGCGCCGATTTCCATCCATCGCACCGCTCTTCGAAATGGAGGCGCACCGCGCCTGGCGCCAAGCTCAGTCCTTTGCAGTAAGCTTGATGTCTCCGTCCCGACCGACCTCAGAAAAGGTGCGTTGCGTCCCGCAGGACGCGGGCAAGATTAGAAAATCTCATTATCTCGGCAAGAGACGTCAGTTGTGCGAACAAGGCCGTAGTGCATGTCTGATGCTATGCAAACAGGCCGTGTCCTTTCCGAACATCTATCTGCCGCTCTGATCCGCCTTCTGGCAGTTGGTGCCGGCGCGGCCGTCGCCAACTGCTATTACAATCAGGCTTTCCTCGGCCATCTGACAGCCGATTTCGGGCTGACGGCTGGCACCGCCGCCCTCGTGCCCGTGCTGACGCAGGCGGGCAACGCGCTTGGGGTGCTCTTCCTCGCACCACTCGGGGACCGCCTCGAGCGTAAGTCGCTTATTCTCGTGACCATCGCCGCCCTCGTGGCGGCGCTGATCGGTGCGGCTGCCTCGCCCGGCTTCGTGTGGCTCGCTGTTGCTAGTTTCGCGGTCGGCCTGTTCGCCACGGTCGCCCAGCAGATCGTGCCGCTCGCCGTGCATCTGGCTCCGCCCGACAAGCAAGGTCGTGCACTCGGCACGGTAACAGGCGGCATCCTGATCGGTATTCTGCTTGCCCGCACGGTCAGCGGCATAGTCTCGGACCTTTGGGGATGGCCTTACGTCTTCTGGCTGGCCGCGGTGGTGATGAGCATTGTCGGCACGGCGCTGGCGCGTTGGCTTCCGCGTGCGATGCCGACGACCAACTTGGGTTATCTGCGCCTGCTTGGCTCTCTTTGGACGTTGGTACGCAAGCATAGCGTTCTCCGGCGCGTGGTCGCGGTGCAATTCCTGATCTTTGCGGCTTTCATCAGTTTTTGGTCGAACCTCGCGCTTCTGATGGCTGAGCCCCAGTATGAACTCGGAGGAACAGCTGTAGGTCTGCTGGCGCTTGTCGGTGTCGTCGGAGCACTTGCCGCGCCTATCGCAGGCGGTTTCTCAGACAGGCGTGGGCCCGCCATGGTTGCGTCGATGGGCGCGGGGCTCGTGATACTGGCCTTCCTCATTTTCGGGCTCTGGCAAGGTTCCATTATTGGGTTGGTTGCCGGCATCGTGATCATGGATCTCGCTGTCCAATCCTCCCAGGTTGCCAACCAGTCGCGCGTCTATGCACTTGATCCGAACGCGCGCAGCCGGCTTAACACCATATTCATGGCAACCATGCTCGCTGGTGGCGCGGTCGGGGCCGGCATTGGTGGCGCTGCCTACGCCGAGTGGGGCTGGAGCGGCACATGCGCCTTCGGCACGATCTCGGCCACCTTGGCGCTGCTGTTGTTGCGGAACTCCTAACTCGAGGCGATGCATAAATGATCGCCTCGACCAACGCGGCAGCCGGGCGTATGCCCAGAGGGCCCATGGGTCATGTACCCAACTCGTCGCGCGCTGTTGCCACCCCGTCGAGGAATTGGTCGAGAGAGCGTTTTCTGGCAGACCGATCAAATGCGTAGGCCGGTTGTTTGAATTGGTTGCCAGTCAGAAGCCCTGAGATGTAGCCTGCGACGGTATCGGCGGCCATGACGAGGCTGCTGTCGAGGGTATGCACATACTTGCTAGTCACCGAACCCTTCGAGTGCCCGAGGAGGGCCGCGATGGTGATTTCGCTGAAGCCAAGCTCGTGGGCTATGCTTGCGAAGCTGTGACGCAAGACATGTGCGGTGATATCCGAAAGTTCGGTGTTCTCGAACAACTGACGCCATCGTTTTGGAAAATTCCCGAAAGCGTTGTTGCCGCGCGTTCCGGGGAACACGAAGGGCCCTTCCTTCCTCAAGCTCTGCGTTTCCAGGAACTCGACAACCGCCAATCCTATCGGTCGTGTGGACGCTCCTTCCTTTGTCTCTGACAGCCTGTAACCGCCCGATTGAGGCCGCCTGCCTGACGGCGGGGTTCCGAGCTAAGACACG
>JAAFAB010000023.1 GCA_018222585.1 Paracoccaceae bacterium
ATCGCTCAGGAGGCCAAGGCCGTCGCCTGATCTGCGGTCCTTACCGGCCGGTTACGACAGCCTCAGACAGCTGTTGGGAAGATCGACATCGGACCAGCGGAGTTCGATAATCTCGCTGCGCCGGCAGCCCGTGAGGGCGATCTGGCGGACGATGCTGACCATGGTGGCGAGGTTTTCATCCCGTTCGGCCTTGTCCAGAATCTTTCCCATCAACTGATACTCGCTGTGTGTCAGACGCCGGTCGCGTACGCGATCCTTTGGCTTCTTGATGCCGTGCGCGACGTTCTTGTCGACGATGCCTGCCTCCGACGCATAGGTTAGGATACCGCCCAGTAAACCGACCGCACGGGTCGCTGTGCCCTGGCCACCCCGCAAGATCGTCTTGCCCCTTAGCTTCTGGGTCTTTCGTGTGGCACGGGTCTTCCCGAGGATAATGTCATTCATCATCTTCGTGACATCCGCTTTGGTCAGATCGCGTACCCGCTTCTTGCCGATTAGCGGGATGATATGCCCATTGATCCGCCCAATATCGGTGGTGACCGTTGTTGGCCTCTTGGGTTGTCCTCGTTTCCCCAAGATCAGACCTGCGTGCAGGTCTTCTATGTAGCGCTCGCAGAGCTGTTGCACGGTCATGGCCTGTCGGTCGTCGTGGCGCTCTTCGGCCGGATCATCGCCCTGTGCGACGCGCCCAAGCTGGACCTTGGCCTCTCGTCTGGCTGTTTCGGCAGTCCAGATACCGTGGAGGCCAATCGTATAGCGGCGCGACCGTCCGTCACGGCGATACTGGATCACGTAGCTGCGCTTCCCAGAAGCGAAAACACGCAACCCGAAGCCAGGCAGGTCGCTGTCCCAGACAACGTAGTCCTTCTTCTGGCTCTTGACGCTTTCAACCAGCCGTTTTGTGATCTTTGGCATCATCAACCTCGTCATCAGAGCAACTGAGCCGCGTAAGCACCACGTAAGCAGTCGGGCGAAAGCTACGGAGTAGTTGCGGCTACTGGTTTCGACGACGAGCGAACTTAAACACAAGCGATTTTAAGATGTTAGCGTGCCGTGGCGTGCTGCGTCGCGCATTTCGGATAGACCACGATTAATTGCTCCGAAGGCAGAGGCCATAGGTTCGAATCCTATCGGGTGCGCCAATAAATTTCCAAGCACTTGTTATTGTTCGGATATTTCCCGAAGTTGGAACTTGGTTTCGGGCGAGTTGGAACTTTCTGTTCCCGATACGATCTTTTTGAGCTCTGCGCTCTTGCTGTATCGCGCCGCCTCGCTCTGCGTCTCATGCCCGAGAACGGCCATGCGCTGCTCCGGTGTGGCGCCATTCTCCTTGAAGACGGAGGCCCGGTGCTTCCTGATCCCGTGAGCGCTTAGCTCCGGCAAACCTGCCGCGTCACAGGCGCGGCTGAACCACTGCGCCGCACCCTTGTGGGAGCGCGCGGCGCCAGTCCTCGTGGTGATGAAGGTCATGTGTTTTGGAGCTGCCGCAAGACAGCGCGCCAGGTGTTCATCGGCCTCATACCAGGTCGGGCCCGGCACGCTGAAAGGGCAGGCGGCCTCGCTGCCGGACTTCTTTCGGCGATAGTGCAGCCATCCCTCTCTGACCATGCCTGGCCCGAGTTTGCAGGCATCCCCGATGCTTGCGCAGGTCCGGTGCATCAGTTCGAAGGCGAGGCGTTGCTGGCTTTCATGAGGCCAGTACTGACGAAAGGCTGCGACATCCGCCCTGGTCCATGCCTTATGCCCTTCCGTTTCTGCCGTCGCGCGCTTGCGCACGTCTCGTGTCGGATCGCTGTCGATCAGCCCAGCATCAACGCACCAGCGTCCGACGGCGCGCCATACCTTCAGCCGGTTGTTGGCTGGGTGAGGTGGCAGCCGCGCGAGATCCTGGCGGATGTGCCGAGGCAGTAGGTCCGACAAGCGGCCTTCGCCATAACGGGCTTCGATGTCCTCGATCATGCGCCGCCAGACCGCGCGCGTCGAACTGGCCAGCCCCAGGAAGTGATCAGAGGCCATATAGGCCCGCAGGGCGGCGCCGATCGTGCCCGTGCGGTGTCGCACCTCTGGCGACGGCTTTCGCCCGTCGTGCGCGGCCAGCAGGGCGCTGTAGGCCGCCATCCATTCCGGGTGGTCGGAAGGCAGATCGGGAAGCGGCACGCCCTTCTGTCCCTTGGGGCGAAAATAGAACCGGGCGTTCCCGCTCGGATAGCTTCCTGACCTGTTCAGGTGCTTCAATCTGACACCTCCCCGAATAGCCCGTCGCATGAGTTCACCTCCTGATCGGGCGACGATAGGAGGGCTTCGGGCCTGGTGGCAAGGATGCGGACCGATCCGTCCCGCAGGACTTCGACCGCACCAATAGGCACGCCACAGTCCTGTGCCGCTTGAATCGCATTGCGGATCACCGCGATGGATGCTCGAGCTGCGCTCATTTGTGCCTCCCTTCTGGTGGGCTCGTCGGCATCGGCTAGGCTAACTGGGCCAGGTACTCCCGACCCGCCTCGGTGATCCGATAGCCCGCGCCGGCGGTCTCGCCATCCTCATTCCACAGGCCGCGTTCGTAGCGGGCATATCCGCGGTCGGTCAGGCTGCGGCAGATCGCGCGCGCCATGTCCTTCGTGATCCAGTCGTTGACGAAGCACCGCAGATGAAAGGCGAAGAAGCCGTAGCCGCGCCCGCCGCTGTTGTCGTGCATGTACTGCAGGACGTGGCGATCGAGGAATGCCTGGACAGCAGGGTATGATGCCATCGCCTCGGGCTCGCTCCGAGTGCTGACGATGGCCTGGTGCCCTGTCTGCAGTTCCTCCAGCCTCTCGGCGGCCTTCTTCTTCAGCCTCCGGTTGGCGCGCAGCAGGTTCTTGACGCGCTTGTTGGCAATGGCGAGGTCGCGCTGCATCTTCGCGTAGTCGGAAAGCAGGAGGCCCTTGGTGTCGAGGGGGGCGGTCTGGCCGGACCAGAAGATCACATGCCATTCTCGAGTGTGCCTGCTAAGGACGGCATTCGCCATGACCGCATCCAGCGGGCTATCCAGCACCACCCACGGCGGCCCGAAGGCGCCGTTATGCCCGCAGCAGGATCCGCGCGTCGGAACTCCGACCTTCCATAGCGCTTCGATCTGTTCGGCGATGCAGGCGTCGACAGCGACCTCGTCCTTGTAAGCGTCAGGGAAGTATTGCCGCTGATGAAGGATGACCTCCGGTGTCGATCCTGCGCCGGCGTTGTGGCTGTGGCAGTCGCAGGTCATCCCTCAGCCCTCCTCCTTGAGTGCGGCCCGGTCGAGCCGGTCGATCTCGGCGGCGATCAGGGCGCCAGCGCGCACAAGGTCGCGCCGCCGATCCTTCGGCTTCCACCAGTCGCTGTGCCAAGGCCACAAGTCGCGTGCAATGGTCCTGACGCGGTCGCGCAGATCCACGCGCCCGACGTCGAGGTCAGCGAGGATGTAGCATGCCGCCGCGCCGGCGATCTCTCCGCGTTCGTGCGCATCATCGTGACCTCTGGTCCATCCCTCGCGCTCTACCTGCCTTTTTCGCTCCGCTGCGATGCTCTCGATTCCGTTCATGATGCCTCCTGGTGTCCGCTGGACGTGATAAGTCGGGCCGACGTGCCCTCGATGGTTTCGCCAAGGGCTTCCGGAGCGAGAGCGTGAAACCCCGCATATTCTTCGACCCCCAAGGCCCAAAGGCAGTTTCCCGCGCGCTCGGTCGCGATTTTTGTCTGGGCGGGCGTCAGTGAATGCTTGGCCAGCGCCATGAAGCTCACGAAGGAGAGCGCGAGGACGTCTGACATTTCTTCGGCAGATTTCGGCATGGGATCTCCATTGTTCCGCGCCGGCAGCGCTTGATTGCGATGAGGTGCCTCCGGATCACTGCGCGCGCGACTGGACCTGCAAGGCGCATATTCAGCTCGGAAGCGAGTTTCTCGGCCCTCGAAGGGCGGTCGTCTGGCGTGGCCGCTGTCTGGATCGCCATCAGAGCACCCACCTTTCGATCAGGATCCCCGACACGATGCCGATCAGGAGAAGGCCCCAGCCGATGACCGCAAGGATCATGCCGGCGCCATGGGGGAGGTGACGGCCGGCGCCGTGGCGCGGCAGCTGGTGGCTTTCGGGCTGGGGTGCGTGATCACGCATCGATGGTCTCCTCTTCCAGTTCCAGGCGCTTCAGGGCATCGCCCAGCACCTCGGCTGCGGCGGTGAAGAAGATCCGCAGGGCGGGCTCTCTGGCCTCGCGCGCGCGCTGCAACGCGCGGGCGCGGTTGGCGGTGAGTTCGTCTGGGGTCATGCGGCGATCTCCATCTGGTCGATGTTGCAGCGATGGACGGTGAAGCTGTAGGCGGCCACCCACGGGTTTGCGTCCCAGCCGAAGCCGCGCGCCTCGTTCAGGCTGTCCCAGAGAGAGCGAAAGCTGTTCTGCGCTGTGAGCCAGTGGCCATCTTCGCTGTCGTTCCGATAGTTCAGGTAGCCGGAGCAGTAGGGGTCGATGCCAGAGTACGGCTCCACCCCTTCTGCTATCGCATCCTGCTCGCTAATCTCCTGCAACCGCTGCACCCGCACGTCGGTAACGATCAGCGTCATGCGTGATGCCCAGCGGGGCATGAACATTGGCGGCCGAAAGCGTCCTGGCTTGATCATCATGCAGGCAAGCTCACGAATGAAGCCGTCAGCCTCGTATCGAATAGGTTCATATGGCGACATTTCCCGCGGCGGGATGACGTCCATCTGCGAGCAGGTGCGCCACGCCTCTCGCACCCAGAGACGGTCACCGACCTGATAAGGAAGCCGGGCCAAAAGATCGTTGTGGCTGATATCGTGCCACCGCAGCTGTGCGTCCCTGAAGTGCCAGTCGTATCCTGGGGTGTCGGACTTCCCGAACTCGCTGATCGTCTTGTGACCGCAAATTTTGGGCATCCTCCGCGTTTGCCCCTTGCGACCGTCGTAGGCTGCACGAGCCATGGCAGGGGAGAAAGGTATGGGTAGGTCGGTCATTGCGCGCCCCTCAGCTCTTCCGGCAGCCAGGCGTCGATGGCCTTCACCTGATCTCGCGACAGGCCGAGGGCCTCCTGGACGCTGGCGTCGGCGAAGAGCGCCTCCAGCTCCTTCGCGCGCTCGGACTTCTTGAGGTCGGTGAAGCGCTTCAGCTCGTCCCCCTCGGCGCCGGTCAACTCTTCCCAGATGGCGACCTGCAGGTCGGGGCGGATGCGGCCGAAGTAGTTCGCCGCGTCGGGCGTCCAGATCTTGCGGACCACGCGCTGCGCGTCGACCTGTTGCGCCAGGATCTCGGCCAGGGGACCGCTGGCGGGGCCGTTGGCGCTGCGCGCGAGAGGCCGGGCGAGGACCTGGTTGCGATGCTTCTTGCCCTGGGCGCGGAAGGCGGTGAAATCGTCCCAGCCCCGCGGCGCGGCAGTGTTGGGCGAGAGATCCGGCAGGCGGGCGTCGTGGTGGAAGCCGCTGTCCTTTTCGGGCTGGATCAGCGGCGCGACCAGGGAGACGCCGAGGGCGCCGCCCCAGCTCGGCAGGCGGGCCTCGCATTGCCAGGCGAAGAGGTCGAGCAGCAGCTCGGTCTGGTCGATCAGCGCGACCTGCAGGGCGGCATGGCCGATGCGGCGCAGATCCTCGACGGCGTTCTGGGGCAGGGCGGGCTTGTCCCGGCCGGGGCCGTCGGACTGGCCGCCCCTGGTCTTCTTGCGCTCGGGCTTGCGCCAGGCGCGGTCAACGGTCAGCTCGCCCCGGGAATTGACGTAGACCACGATGCCGCCGCTCTCGCGCTGCGCATCGCTGAACGCCCCGGCGGCGCGGCTGGCCAGGTCCCGCATACGCGCGGTCTGGTCGGCGGTGCGATCCTCGGGGTGCAGCGCCTCCAGGCGGTCCAGCTCCTCGGCATCGCCCTCGGGCAGCTCCACCGGCTCGGGGCGAAGCCGGTCCATCTTGTCGGTCAGGCTCCACGGCGTGTAGCTTTCCAGGCTGCTCTCAACCCAGCTCCAGCCCTCCTCTTCGCAGATCCGCGCGGCCTCGCGTTCCAGCTTGGCCGACCAGAGGCGGTCGAGCTTCGCGGCGTCCTCCAGGAAGGCGTCGTCGGTGAAGAGATCGCGGGCGACGATGCCGCCATCGGCCTCGTAGTCGGCCAGGCCGAGGAAGATCGCCCGCCGATCCGTCGACGGGATCGCGGCGCCCTTCAGCTCGCCCCGGATCTGTGCGGCGCTCAGGCCCCGGGCGGCAGCGGTCTCGGCCATGGCGATCTGGCGGTCGGGATCCTCGGAGAGGCAGAGCGCCTCGGCGGCCGAGAGGCCGATCCTATCGGCGGCCAGCAGGTCCAGCACCGGGGCGGCAAGGCCGGCCAGCTTCAGGCGCTGGCGCACATGGCGCTCGGTCTTGCCGAAGGCGCGGGCGATGGTCTCGACCGGCACCCCGTGGGTGGCCTGTTCGCCATAGGCGCGGATCTCCTCGGCGGGGTGCAGGGCGCTGTGGGTGACGTTCTCGGCCAGTGCCCAGGCACGGGCCTCGGTGGCATCGCGGGTGATCTGGACCGGCACCGGGTCGATGGCGCCGGCGAGGCCCCGGGCCTCCCAGCCCTGCGCCGCCAGCAGCTGCAGCCCGCGCAGCCGGCGCCCGCCGGCGACGATGCCGATGCGGCCGTTCTCCTCGATGCCGCAGAGGTTCTGCAGCAGCCCGGCCGAGGCGAGGGATTGCGCCATGGCGGCGACATCCTCGTCGGTCACCTGCTGGCGCGGGTTCATCGGGTGCAGGAAGAGCTGGTCGAGCGGCACCATGCGGATGGTCTGGGACAGGTCGGTCATTATGGGGTCTCCGGAATTGTCGAGGGGGCGGCGATGAATTCCTCTCGCCTGCAGCGCGGCTGGTCAGGTGATGCGGTCCTTCAGGCCCTTGTTGACGCGCTGAAGGAGAAGGTCGGCGCCCTTGGCGCTGGCTTGGCCGCCCGTGAGCTTCCGAAGCTGTGTGGCCTCTTCCTTGAGGGTCTCGAAGTCGATCTCGGCCAGGGTGCGATCGAGGCGTTCCAGATCTCGGCCGGCATCCAGCATCTTTGCCAGCACCGTCGCGGTGACCTCGATCGCGAAGGAGGTCAGGAGGTTGTTCTGACCCGGCTGGGCGTTGAGCAGGGTCTCCAGCGCCGTGAAGAGAACGCCCTGGCCGTGACGCTTCTGGAGCTTCTCGAGGGTGCTGACTGCGCGGGTTTCACGATGGCGGATCCCTGCGCCGGCGGGGACATCGGTGCTGATGTCGAGCTCGGTCAGCATCTTGTGCACCGCGACGGCGACGGGGTCGGCGGCGGCCACACGGGCGCGGAATTTGTCGATCGACGCAACCGACGTCCGCATGGCGTTGATCCCGACGAATGTCTCGGCCTGAGCGGCGACGTCGCCGGTAGCGATCACGGCCGGCACATGGCTGGCGCGGATCGCGGCGGCCGCGATGGCGCGGTGCTGGCCGTCAATGATGGAAAAGCGGCCGTCTGTTTCCTCTGTCACCGCGATGGCGCCGAACTTGGACCAGGAAAACTCCGCCACCATGCTCCGGATCCTCATGCGAGAGTTTGCGCTGGTTCGGCGCTGATAGCGTCGATCCACGTAGAGGTCGGCGATCGGAATGAAGTCGAGCCGAAGGCTGTCCTGGGCGCTCGCGACCTCGGCGCCCTCCGGCACCTTGATATTGGGCAGGTCCAGGCTGGCCGAGATCGCCTCGAGCGAGGCCCCGGGGGCGAGATCTTCCATTGGTCTATCCTTCCTGGTCTGGGTGAGCGTGGTGATCGGTCAGGCTGCGCGCCTTCGCGATCCAGACGTTGATGGCGTCCTCCTCGGTCTCGGCCGTGACCGGGATCCGGTGCAGGTGCAGGACGGCATTGCCGGCAACGGGGCCGTGGAAGATCCCGCCACTCTCGATGGCCGCGGTGACGATCACCTCGCGCCGGTCATCACCGGTCAGGCCGTCCAGGCGGTCGAGTAGCTCGCGGACGGTTTCAGGGTCGATCAGCAGCGCGGTCATCGCTGGCCTCCGAGAAAGGCTTCGGGCGCGACATGTTGCCGGGCCGCATCGGAGGCGGCGTAGACGGTGAAGGCAGCGACAGCGGCGGCGGCGCAGATCCATGCCAGCCCTTCGGCGAGGGTCTCTGCCAAGGGGCGCGGCGCGGGCCGGGTCAACTTCTTGTAGCGGTCGGCGAGGTGGTCGATCATGTCGGATCTCCGGGCACATCGGCGGACCGGGATAGACCCGGTCCGCTGGGGTTAGGCGGTGATGTGGCGCACGGCGCGCATCACGGCGTCTTCCGCGTGGGTGTTTGCGAGGGACAGGTCGCGCGAGGCGAAGCGGTCGCCGGCAGGGTCGGTGCAGCCGATCTCGTGCAGCTTGGCGATGAACGTGGCGCCCATGTCCTTGACCTCCTGCATCTGCTGCTTCTCGGCATCCGTCAGGACGCGGTATTTGTGCCGGACGGCGTTGTTCGTGGTCCGCTCGTTGCTGGTGCTGTCAATCGTGCTCATGGGTTCTCCTTTCGAGCTGATGGAAGGGGTGGGCCGGGTCACCTCGATCAGGGTCTCCAGCGCCAGGGCCACGCCGATCTCGGCGGGGTGCGCGTTGAGGTCGGCCAGCTTCAGGTGGTCGATCAGAACGGGGTCCGGCGCGGCACCGGCCGGGAACCAGTGCTCCTGCAGCAGGCGCGCGGCGAGGTGCAGAGCGGCGCTCATGCTTCCGGCTCCTGGCTGGCCGGCGCCGGGGCGGCGTTGGTGTCGGCGGCCTCCGCCTCGGCCTTCGTGGCGTCCCGGGTCCGCCCGGTCACGCGGCAGTATGCGGCCCAGCCCGAGGGCGTGACGGCGCGGTAGAAGCCGAGGTGCTTGGGATCGATCTCGACGGCGCTCATGCCGCGTCGCCTCCGCCGGTCGGGGTGGCGGCGATGATCTGGCGGACGCGCTGCTGCGCGCGGCGCATGAAGGGGGCGATCTCGGCCTCGACCGGATTGCGCGGGGTGATGTCGAGAGGGTGAAGGGTGCGCCCGGTCAGGTGGGCCGGCACCAGGCGCGCCATGCGCTCGGGGCTGATCGGCTGACCGGCCCGGCGCTTTTCTTCGGCCCAGTTCGCTTGCAGGGCGGCGGGGCAGCGGGCGAAGATCTCGCCCTGCGTCACGAGCTCATGAGGGGTCGGGGTGGTCCGGGTGTGCATGGTCGCCTCCATCGGGGTGATGGAGCGAAAGTTAGCTGTGAGAGAACATTCGCGTCAAGAGAAATATTCGCACACAGAGAACACGCTGAAATACCCGGTCAGACGACAAAACGGCGAGCCTCATCCTGCCAAAAAAAATTGCATGTGAGGCGCAAATACGTTTCCGTCGGTTTAGCTAGGGGGAGGATCTAGTATGGATTCAAATTACGGTTTTGCGCGATTTCTTCTTTTCGTTTTGGGGGCGGCTGGTGCATTGGGGGCGCTGGCAGGTGTCTCGCTCGGCCTGCAGGAACTGTCACCCTACGGAGATTGGGCGGATGCTGTTGCCGTCGCCTGGCCGCCTCTTGTCGGCGGAATAGCGGTTATTCTGGGCGCCGCTGTTGCGCTTGCTCAGCTTGAGACTGCCGACAACACTCGGGAAATCAAGTACCTGTTGATGGAGGCCTTGGGTGCGCGAGAAGCGCGTCAAGGCGATGCTCCTCGGGATCGACGGGAAGTGTTTCGTGCAGCTTCTGCGGGAACTCACCTGAACAAGCCCCGGTCGGTCGGGGCGGCGCGCCGTCCCGACAGCACCGGCTCGCAAGTGAAGATCCACAAGGATCACGCGATTTGGCGGGATGGCAGCGGAACCTTCTTTGTTGGCCTGCAGGCCTTCGAAAGCCTGGCCGAGGCGGAGGGCGCAATAGATCATGGTCAGATTGAAAGCTGAGGCGGCCTGATGGAACATACGGCGGTCGCCAGGATCCCAACGACCTGATCTTCGGTAATTGGAGCTTCGCCGTATATCGGCAGAAGTTTACCGTCATTGGTGCCGCTTACTAGCGTCATGCCCACCATCGACCGGTCGTGGCTGGTGATCTCCGCGACCGCGAACTGGCCGCTCAAAGGCCTTGACGCCCCCTGTTCGGCGATAACGAGGTCGCCGCGCATCAATTGCAGCGAAGGATAGTGGCGGAGAACTCGGTACACCTCCAGTTTTCCGGAGGTCTGAGCGCCGAGCTGCTGAGCCATCGCCGTGACATGGCGTGACATCTGGTCGTCGTCTATCCGTTCAATAGACTCAATTTTCTCACCCTGTTCTCTTGGGCTTCTAGGCGGCCCGTTCGGTTGATCCTGGTAGAGGTCAGCGACGCTGCACCCGATGGCGTCGGCTATGCGCCGTAGCGTGGCCATGCTCGGATCCTTCTTCCCAGAGATTATTTCACTCAGGAAGCCGCGGCTGAGGTCTGCCGCTTCTGCAATCGCGGTTTGGGTCAAACGGCGCTCCTTCAGGAGGCGCCCGATTCGAAGTTGTTGGGACATGGGCCACTACATGCCGCGCTGCGGCGGGTTGGGCGAGCGGCTGAGGGAGAATAATTAGCACCTCGCGAACATCAGGCTTGACCAGAGAATATTCTCTGTGTGAGAACATTCGCCATAGGAGAACTTGCCCGATGACCACACTCGCGGAATTCATTGAAGCATCGAAGGAGACGCAAGCGGCGATCGCCGCCAAGCTTCGGATCTCCAAAGCCTACATGTCAGATCTCGTGAACGACAATCGCAGACCAGGCCTTGAGCTCGCGGTAAGGATTGAGCGGCTCACGGGGGGGAAGGTTCCGGCGAGTTCATGGATTTCTGAGGAGCTGCACGAGGAGCCTGCCGCCGGAGTTGGTGAGGGTGAGCGCGCAGCATGACTGACCAGGATCGCTTCGACACGCTGGCCCGGATCGAGAGGGCGGCCCGCGACAACGTGGTCGTCATGAGCGGACGCCGGCATAGCAAGACGCTTTTGACGCGGGCGCTGGCGGATCGCGCTGCGGCCGTTCCGGTCGATGCGTCGCCCCGGCAATTGTCCATGTTCCACGCTCTCCTGCGCCGTTTCCCCGTGCCCCCTTTCTGCTGCGGTGCGGCGAGCACTTGCAAGAAAACGAGGTTTCACAATGGCACGTGATGTGACGGTCTACGACGGCCCTGCCGTGCGGGCGCTCTACGGGCAGCTGGTGCGGGACTTCGGCGGGGTCGAGGCGGCGGCGGCCCTGCTGGGCTGCGGCAAGGGCACGGTGTCGCGCGAGGTCAACGGCAGCCTGCCGGTCGCGATCTCGCATTTCTGTGCGCTGGAGGACGAACTGGGCCGCTTCCCGATCTCCACGATGCTGATGCAGCGCTCGGAGGCATCCCGGGCCGCCCAGGCGCCGCTTGGCGAGCTGATGCAGCGGGTGGTGGCCGAGAATGGCGATGTCGCCCGGCTGGTGGTCAAGGCGCTTTGCGGTGGCGGAGAGACCGGCAGCCTCGCCAAGGAATTGCGCGAGGCGATCGAGGCGCAGCAGCAGCTGCTGGACCAGGTCGAGCGCGAGGAGAGCCGCTGATGTTTGACCGCTACATCCCCGAGGTCCAATTTTGGCTCGCCCACCCGGAACAGTGGATGATCGACTTCCGCTGGATCCAAGGCGGGATACACGAGGAAACAGGCGTCTCCCTTCGCGGCGGCTGGGTCTTCTCCTTCGGCCCTCTGTCGATGTTCTGGGTGAGGGAGGAGCGATGAACGGACGAAAGGATCATCTACCCGAGATCGAGCTTTCCCTGCGTGGACCCGGTCTGATCGGTCGGACGGGGCGGATGGTTCTCGGTCCCGCGCCGGCGTGTCTGCCCGTGGCGCCGGGTGTAGGGCGCGGCGAGCTGCGCGGCCAGGAACTTTCGCACGGCTTCGGGCTTGGCGTTCTGGTGCTGCTCCCCGCGATAGACCTTGCCGAGTTCGAAGGCGTTGACACCCAGGTGGTACGCGATGGTGTGGTAGGGGATTGCCTGAAATCGCATGAACCACGCCAGAACCGCTTCGTCGAAGTTCAGCGTGCCGCGCCGCACCGAGATTTCATTGAGTATCACCCCGGTCTCGGGGTGCTTGAACGTCGCCATGGTCTTGCTCCTTCTGCCTTGGTGATGACCACGCCGGAACATCTCTCACCTTGTTCCAGCGTGGCGGTGAACCGCGCGCGTCGATCGCGCGCGGCGCTGCCTCAAAGCCGCCCGATTCGAGCTCAGCTTCGTCACCAAGATAGCTCACGGGCGCGGCGTCCCGATCTGTTTTCTGGCTCCCGCCTGCGCGCGGGTGACTGCCCCCGGGTGGTGGTAGGCCCGCCCGGGCACCTGGCGCGAGGTGGCTCTGCTCTGCCTCGCGCCCTTTTCCATTCCGAAACGCGAGGCGGCTCCTCCCGGCCTCGCGGGGGGCGCGTCCATCGGGCGGTGGCGTGCTCCGGGGCGCGGAGCGCGCCCAATGTCCCCGTGCTCCGCGCCCATGAATTCACCTCGCCGTCACCGCGTCAGCGCTGCGACCGCTGCGGCGGCCGAGGCTACATCGGCCAGCATCCCGGTTGGGACAACGGCTGCGAGGTCTGCCCGGCCTGCCACGGGGCGGGGACGGTGGTTCGGCATCCTGATGACGGAGGGGCGCGCTGATGGCCGTCTATGTCGACAACATGCGCGCGAACTTCGGGCGCATGAAGATGTGCCACATGATCGCCGACACCTCGGAGGAGCTGTTGGCGATGGCTGACAAAATTGGCGTGAGCCGGCGGTGGCTGCAAAAGCCGGACAGTCACCAGGAGCACTTTGACATCTCGCTTTCGAAGCGACGCCTCGCCGTGAAGGCGGGGGCGATCGAGGTCTCGGTGATGGACTTGGGACGGATGCTTCGGTCACGCCGGCCCGTTGGAGAGGCCGGTCGATGAAGAGGTGGTTCCTTTACAAGTGCAACCGATCCGGCAGCGAGACGCTTGCCTTCGTTGTCAGGGTCGGCCTCGGCACGGTCGTAGCCGTGGCGGTCGCCCGGGCGATCGGCGTTCAGATCTGAGGAGGGCAAGCGTATGGACATCATCACCGCAGAAGAGCGCGCCCTGATCGACCAGGCGCTGATCGAGATGCCGGAAGAGCGTCGTCGGGTCCCGACCGGGGTCTCGGCCCTCGCTGTTGACTACGAATGGACTGGCACAGGGCTGGCCCAGGTGGGTGGCGCAAATCTTTCCTGGCGTGCGGCGGGCAGTATCTGCCTCGGATCAGGGTCGCGCCCGGCCGCCGCGCCCGCCCCGCGCCGGGATCTCGAAGCCCTGCGCCTTGAGGCTGCCGTGGTGGAGAGCATCCGGGAGGGCGTCACGTTGCCCGAGATCTGCGAGAGGCACGGCCTCGGCAAGGTGCGCGTGCGGCGCATCGCTCGGGAGCATGGCCTCAAGGTCATGCGGGGGCGGACGCGGAGCGAGCTCAAGGATGCCAAGAGCGCCGAGTTGGACGCTCGTGTCGAGGCGTTGGCCGATGGGACGATGACGGTCGGGGAGCTGGCGAAGAGGCTCGGTGTCTCGCAGACCTCAATCCGCCGCAGGGTGAAGCGGATGCGCCTGACGGTGCGCAGCTGCGGGAAGGCAGCGTGATGGCGCAGAACAGATCCGCCGCCGTGATGCAGCAGCGCCATGAGCCCGCTGACAGTTTCTACGACTTCCCGACCCCGCCCTGGGCGACCCGGGCGCTCTGCGAGGCGCTCGCGCATCACGGTTTCGACCTGTCGCAGATGGACGCCTGGGAACCCTGCTGCAACCGGGGATACATGGCCGGCCCGCTCGGCGAGTATTTCCGTTCGGTCTTCGCAAGCGACGTGATGGACTACGGCTATCCGGGCCAGGACGCCATCGCCGACTTCCTGATCAACTGGGCCGCTGACGCGCCCCGGGTGGATTTCGTGGTGATGAACCCGCCCTTCAAGCTGGGGCTGGAGTTCATCCAGCAGGGCCTGCGGCACGCGCGTGTCGGGGTCGCGGCCTTCGTCCGCTCTTCCTTCGTCGAGGGTCAGGAGCGGTACCAGGAACTCTTCTCAGTTCGGCCCGAGGCGCTGGTGATGCCCTTTGTCGAGCGGGTCGCGCTCTGGAAGGGCGTGCTGCTGGATCCCGACGTGCCCATCTGGCGCGAGAAGCCGGACCATCCCGACGGCGGGAAGCTGGAGCGGCCGACCTCGGCCACCTCCTATTCCTGGCTGGTCTGGATCAAGCCGCCGATGTGGAACGGCAGATCGGAGCATCGGCGCATCGCGCCTTGCCGGCTGCGGCTGACCCGGCCCGGGGACTACCCGCCGCTGCCGGATCATCTTCGGGCGCCGGAAACGGAGGGGTTGCTATGAGGCTGGATCATCAAGGGATGAAGGCGGCGAGCTCCTCTCCCGCGCACTGCTCTTGCGCGCTCGCCGGTCTTCGATCACACGAGCAGCTTGCCGTCCCCGCGAAGTCTGTTCACGGCTTCGGCTTGAGCCCCTGGGTGGACATATCCGCCCAGGACTTCGCTGACGCGAAAGCTGCAGATGCCCATGATCCGAACAATCTCGGTCACGGTGTGATCTTGAAGTCGCAGTATGAACACCGTAACCGCGTCCTCGAACGTGAAGGATTTCCCGCTGAAGCCCAGCTCGTTCACTGTGACATCCGTAATCGGGTGCTTCTGCATTGCCATAGAAAATCTCCTTTCTTGGCAGTGTCGGTGTCAGGCTTTTTGGTTTGGGCTGACACCAAATGTTCCCAGGCGCTTCGCGGCTTGGGTTCGCGTCTCGGGCAAGTGGTCCAACACTTGCCCGAGATAGGCTTCCAGATATCCGCAACAAATATGAACCTGTCCAGCACCTCATCCGATTGGTGGGGCTGGCAACGTGTTGTGACGCGAAGGCGGAATATACCCGAAAGTGACGCGTTTTCGCGCCAAAGGGGGCGGAATAGTGACATTCCTGCACGCGGCAAAATATTGCCGAAAAGTGAAAGCCCTTTCTTGATCCGGCGCGGTCGTCTGATCGGAACCGGCCTGACCTCATTCGGGAAGCCCTGGCGTCGATTCGCCTCAGTCAATCAAGTCGGGCTCGATGATCCGGGGTGTCTGATCACGCACGGGAGGTTCCGGGCGTCGGAGACGGAGGGCCTGCTATGAAGCTGATCCGCTGTCGCGCCTGCGGCGTCGCTCGCGCGGGACATATGCCGCTACTCGGGCCTCCCGACGCAAGCCCTCCTCGTGGCTGTGCGCGCGGCGAGGAGATCTATTCCGGTGGGATGTGCGCGTCCCTGCGGATCGAGCTTCTCGAGGCCGCCTTGCGCCGGGCGTTGGTGCCGGATGCCTTCGATGCGGAGGGCCGCATCAAGTCGGCGGGCCGGATGATCGAGTGCCTCGATGCGCAGCGCGCCGCCCTTCGCCAGGTGGCACTTCTGAGAGGACCGGCGCTGGTCGGGGGCCGGCACGAGGACTGACGGAGCCGCGACCTTGGCGGTGTTGAAGACAAGAAACCGAGCAGAACTAGGGACGTCGTGACATGCAGCAGGTGAAAGGCCGATCCATCCGCAGCGCGGGCCCTTCTGGCCGCCGTGATGGGCCGGAATTCAGCTTCGAAGTGCCTGAGGGGCTGAGGCTCATAGCGCCCGGCGATTGGGCCCGGCAACGCTGGGGCTGGCTGGAGAGTATCCGCCGAGCGAGCAACCTGCTGCCCGCTGAGAAGCTGGTCGCGCACGTCCTGGCGCTTGACTTCGCCAATCACGAGAGCGCGCGCTGCGACCCCTCTCTGGCCGAAATTGAGCGGGTCATCGGCATGTCCCGGGCCACGGTGAAGCGGTCGCTTTTGGCGCTGGAAAGCGCGGGCTGGATCGTGCGCAGTTCCGGCTGCGGGCGGGGCCGATCGACCGGATACGGCTTCCTGTCGCGAGCCCGGGTGGTGGCCCTCCGGCAGCCGGCGCCGCGAGGCGGAAACGGGGTCGCCAGTGACCCCGATTACACCGCTGGAAAAGGGGTCACCGGTGAGCCATCAAAGGGGGTCACGGGTGAGCCACCTGACCACCCTAAAGGGGGTCACCGGCGACCCGAAAGGGGCTCACGGGTGAGCCACCCCTATTATATAGATAAACCATATAAGAACCATAAGGGCCGCGAGGGTGCGGTCGAGCGTTCTCAAAACCCCTATGTCGCCAGGGAAGCGGAGGACGCTGTGAAGCGCTTCCGCGACGGCCGCCACGATGCGCTGGCCGACCTCAAGCCCTGGGTGATTTCCCACATTGTCGCAGCCGATCTCCTGACGTCCGAAGAGCGTCAGCGGGCAGGCATTTTCTGAGAGAGCGGAGGTAGGCCATGACCGAAGTGCAGACGACTGAAACGAAGCGGGACCGCGTGCGCAGGCTGCTGCTGACGCCGCTTGCCGAGAACGGCTTCCACTTCAAGCGGGGCAGCGATCCGGAGGCGGGTCGCAAGATGCTCGATCGCCTGGCCGATGACCTGGCGTATCTGAGCGATCAGCAGCTCGCCACGCTGTGCGATTGCATGCGGATCAAGGGCGAGGGAACGGCCCGCAACTTCTGGCCGACCTATGCGACCTTTGTCGCATACGCTCAGCACATCCGGGCACGCCCGCTGTCGGAGATGCCGAGGCTGGCCGCGTGGTTCGGCGGGAAGGCTGGGCGGGACGCGCTCGAGGATGACCGCCTGGTCGCCGAGTTCCGGTTCTGGACAAGGCACCACAGTCCGCCGGTGAAGGACTTCCAGCGGCGCAATGTCATGAGCGAGGCGGCGGAGATCCAGGACCGCATCATGCGGATTCGGGATAAGCAGCGCCGTGGCGTCCCGCTTGATCCGACCGAGCGGCATGACCTGGACGCCTACGAGCGGGACGAGGCGGAAGCCCTGTCCCTGGTTCGCGGGGCCGCAGCATGATGGCGAAGCGCGTGGGGGACTTTCGCGGGGCTGCACCGGCCTCGTCCGCCGTGATTTATGTCGGGCCGGCGCCGCTTTGCGTTGCTCGGGTCGGGCGCTACCCACGGCAGGAGATCCAGGAAAGCGACGCGGCCTGCGCGGCTCTCCTGGATGCCGCGCGCCCGCCGGCAGTCTGCGGGCCGCACATGCCAATCGCGCCCGCCCGTGGCCCGATGGTGCACTTCACTCCGCGCCGGATGGAGGTGACCGATACTGGCGGCGTGGTTCGACGCCATGCCGGCAGCGACGGGATGGACGCCGCCCGGGCGGCTGATGTCTTCGATCTGATGATCGCACAGGCGCAGCGACGGCACGGTCGGGAGATCCGGCGTGCGCGGGCCCGTGGTGACAACAGGCTGCCGCGCTTCGCGCCGCCGTTCACGGTCGGTCAGGTTGAGGTGGCGCGCGAGTATGCGGCCCTGACCGAGCGATGCGATGCAGCTGGCGTCAAGTGTTCCTCCATGGAAGCGCTCGGCGCCGGTGGTTCTGGCAGAGCGGGGGATCGTGAAGCGGCGATCTTCCGCGACCTGCAGCAGCTGCGCGCCTTTCATGTCCGCATCGGCGATGGTCTGGTGAAAGAGGTCCGGCGTATCCGTCCCGGTGGCCGCAAGCGCGTTGCGATCCGCGCGCGATACCTGGTTGATCAGGTCTGCCTCGGTGGGTTGAGCCTGAGCGAGGTGCTGGAGCGCAATGGCTGGGCGGTGAACGCGAAGTCGGTCGACAGCCTTCGGCGCGATCTGGCGGCCGCCTTGGACCGTCTGCGGGGCTTCGACCTGGCGAGGGTGTGAAAAGGGCTTGACGCTTATATCAACCGGATCGCATAAGTATGTCATCATCACAAGTTGCGCCCGGAGCTGACCTTCAGCTGCCGGGCGTTTCTGTATCGTGGCGCGGCCACTCAATCATCGGACATCATGGGCAGGCTATCTGGAGCGGGGCTTCCGCACCGGCTGGGTCGTCAGCGCGCGAGGCTTCAGGCGTCCGGTGGTTCGGATGGCTGGGCGCGACGCTCTAAGGACTGGCTGAACACCGCACGCTGGCAGCAGCTTCGGCTGAAGGTGCTTCTTCGGGATCGGTACGTCTGCCAGCAGACCGGCGTGCTGCTGATCGGGAAGAACCACGCGCCTGACTCGCCCGTCGTCGATCACAAGGTGCCGCACCGTGGTGATCCGGATCTGTTCTGGGACGAGGGCAACCTGCAGTCGGTCAGCAAGGCCTGGCACGACAGCGTGAAGCAGTCGGTCGAGAAGCGCGGCGAGGTGTGGCGAAAAAGTGACGCAAAATCAAGGGGGTAGGGGGGTCTGATCGCTGGGGGCGCCATTTTCCCCAGACCCGCTCCCCCGGCACGTGGAGATTTTTTTCTGTTGGCTGTGAAATTTGACCTTCTTGGCGATCCTGTTCCCGAGAACCATGGCAAGGCGGGTCGGAACGGTCATGTCGCGACCAAGGAAATGGCTAATAAAATCAAGGTTTTGCTTGTTTCTGGGATGCGTCTTGAGGGAATAGCTCAGCAGGTCGGTCTCTCCGTTCCCACGATCCGGAAGCATTACTTTGCAAATGGCAAGGTGAAGGCGACGGTTGCCCGCAGCCTGGCGCTTTCCGAGGCGCGCGCGCGGAACTTGCTTCGCCTGGAGGAAGCTGCGGCGAACGGCAATGTCTCGGCCATGGGAAAGCTGGAAGCGGTCCTGGCGCGCTACGAGCGCGAGCTGGCCGATGAAGGTTGGATCTCCGATCAGACGTCGAAGAAAGCCAGCACGAAGAAGCCTCAGGCAAAGACCGCTCCCGTCGGGAAGAAGGAACTGGATCGGCAATCTGCCATGGAGGCCGAGGCCGAGCTTGATGACCTGCTGTCCGGCGATCTCGGTGCAAACGGAAGGATGAACTGATGCCGTTCGATTTTTCCTGTCCGGATTGGGAAGACCGGTTGCGCGGTGGTGTGGTGCCGATGCCGGATCTGCCGCTGAACGAGGACCGGGCGAAGCGCGCGGTAAAGCTGTTCAACGGTCTCCGCCTTCCGGATGTCCCGGGGAAGCCGCATCTCGCCGATGCGGCGGGCACCTGGTTCCGTCAGATTGTGGCCACGGCCCTGGCGGCCGAAGATCCGGAAAGCGGAATGCCTCTGGTGAACGAGCTCTTCTGCCTCGTGCCGAAGAAGAACTCGAAGACGACCTATTCCGCGGCGCTCGGCCTCACGGCGCTGATGCTGTGGGACAGGCCGAATGCCGAAATGCTGATTCTGGGGCCGACCCAGAACGTCGCCGAGCGGTGCTTCAACCAGGCCGCCGGCATGATCGATGCCGACGACCGGCTGAAGAAGATCTTCCATGTGCAGCATCACCTGAAAAGAATCACCCGCCACAAGACCGGCGCGACGCTGACGGTGAAGACCTTTGACTTGAACGTGGTGACCGGGGAGATCCCCGCGCTGACGATCATCGACGAGCTGCACGTTGTCGCCGGACGGTCCTACGCGGATCGGGTCGTGGCCCAGATCACGGGCGGCATGGTGACCAACTCGAGCGCGCTTCTGGTCTACATCACCACGCAATCTGACACGCGCCCAAAAGGGGTGTTCAAGACGAAGCTCGACTATGCGCGCCGCGTGCGCGACGGAGATGTCGAGGCGGCGCAGGGGTTCCTTCCGGTCCTCTACGAGTTTCCCGAGTCGATGCAGGTCGACGAGGCCCAGCCCTGGCGTGAGCCGGACAACTGGCCGATGGTCACGCCGAACATGGGGCTTTCGGTGAACCTGACGATCCTGAAGCGCAACTTCGCCAAGGCGGAGGAGGAGGGGCCAGAGGCGGTCATCATCTGGGCATCGCAGCACCTGAACATCCAGATCGGGATGGGTCTGCACGATGACCGCTGGAGCGGCGCCGATTACTGGATGGCGGCGACGGACACAGCGATCACGCTGGACGAGATCCTGGCAGTTTCGGATGTCTGCACGATCGGCATCGACCCCGGCGGCCTCGATGACCTGCTTAGCCTGTCGGTGATCGGGCGCCACGCTGAGACCAAACGCTGGCTGCATTGGCAGAAGAGCTGGTGCGACAAGGTGGTGCTGACGCGCCGGAAGAAGATTGCCGCCGAGCTGAGGGACTTCGAGAGGGCCGGAGATCTCGGCATCGTGCATGGGATCGAGGAGGAGGCGATGCCCGAGCTCGTCGAGATCTGCGAGCGCGTCCGGGATGCCGAGCTGCTGCCCGAGGAAGGCGGAATCGGCGTGGATGCGGCCGGCGGCGCGTCAGGTGCCGTGATCGATGCCCTCGAAGGTGCCGAGTTCGAGCTGGGCAAGCTGGTGGTGCCGATCTCGCAGGGCTATCGGCTCAACGCCATCGTGCAGCACTGCGCCATGAAGCTGAAGGCGAAGTCGATGCGGCACTCCGGCCAGGCAATCATGGCGTGGGCTGTCGGCAACGCGAAGACCGAAGCAAGCAAGAACAGCGTCATTGTGACGAAGGCGGCGAGTGGATCGGCGAAGATCGACCCCTTGATGAGCCTCTTCGATGCCGCAGAGCTCATGTCCCGTCACCCGGTTGCGGCGAACGGCGGCGCGGTGAGCATTCCTGACAACTACAGGGTGGCCTGATGGGACTGATCGACCTCTTTCGCGGTGACCGTATGTCGGCTGAGGCCCTGCCGGAGCCAAGCCGGGATGCGTCTGATGACCGCATGTTCGAGTTGGGCGGCAGGCGCTCGGAGATCAATATCAGCGTCACGGTGGATCGGGCCCGCAAGGTCCCGGTGGTGCGGGACTGCCTGAAGATCCTCTCGGACAGCGTGGCTGGCCTCCAGTTCGGTGCATGGCGGAAGAAGGACCCTCGGACGCGAGAACGTCTGGAAGGCCATCCCGTTGTGGCGCTGCTGGAGGATCCGAACCCGCGACAGACGTCCTTCGAATTCCTGGCCCAGGTGGTCGATGACCTGGAGGCCTATGGAGACTTCATGGCGCGGATCCGCCGAAATGCCTCGGGTCAAATCTATCGCCTCGACCGGTTCTCGCCGGATCCGGAGATCACCCAGGTGGAGGAGCTGCCGAACGGCATGGGCAAGCGGTTCACGACCCGTGATGTGAACGGCATCGAGATCCGCCTTCTCGAAGAGGAGGTCTGGCATATTCCGCTGCCGCCGACCTATGACGGTCTGCGCGGGCGCTCGCCGATCCTGCACGACGGTCTCGAGGCCGTGGCGGTAGCGATCGCGCTGCAGCGCTACGCGAACACTCTGTTCACCAATGACGCGACGCCTCCCTATGCCTTGTCGATGGAAAGCAGCTTCAAGGACTCCGCAAGCAAGGACAACTTCCTGAAGGCGATGTCTCGGGCGCTTACCGGGCGCAATCGTCACAAACCGTTCGTGCTGGAATACGGCATGACACCCCATCGGATGGGCCTGACTGCCGAGGAGGCTCAGTTCCTGGAGACCCGGCGCGAACTCTGGGTTGACCTGACCCGGCTCTGGCGTGTGCCGCCGCACAAGGTCGGCATCATGGACAAGGCGACGTTCTCGAATATCGAGCACCAGGCGCTGGAATTTGTCACCGACACGTTGCGCCCGATCCTGGAGCTGATCGAGCGCAGCGCGACGAAGTTCCTGATCGCCGAGCCGGGTGTCTACTTCGAGTTCAACGTCGCCAGCCTCCTGCGCGGAGACATCAAGACCCGCTTCGAGGCCTACGCCCTCGGCCGTCAATGGGGCTGGCTGTCAGTGAACGACGTTCTGCGGATGGAGAATGAAAACGGGATCGGCCCGGCCGGCGACCGCTACATGGAGCCGCTCAACATGGTTCCGGTTGGCACGCCTGCCGGTCAGCGTTCGCCAGATAAGCGCGCCTCGGTGGAGGGCGCCATTCACTTCCTGCGTCAATCCGTGGCCACCACCGGTGGCCGCCCGAGACTGGAGATTGTCAAAGATGCCGCATGAAATCGAGAGGATCCTGGCTGCGGCCGGGGGCAGTCATTGGCTGATCGAGTCGGGCAAAGCTGCCGAGATTGTCAACGTGCTGGCCCTGCGCGCCGAGGGGCACAAGCTGGATTGGGACGGGCCCGAGAACAACAAGGTTTATGCCGAAGAGCCGAGCCAGGCGCGTGGAGGTGGCCGAGTGCACGTCCTGCGCCTGCACGGCACGATCATGCCGCGCGGCAACATGATGACCAGCATGTCCGGCGGTGCCTCTCTCGAACAGTTCGGGGCGGCCTTTGATGAGGCGGCGGCGGACAGTACGGCGCGCGCCATCGTGATGGATATCGACAGCCCTGGCGGGATTGCCGACTTTGTGCCCGAGCGCGCACGAAAGATCGCGGCAGCGCGTCGGTCGGGGCGGCCTATCATTGCGGTGGCCAATACGATGGCGGCTTCGGCAGCCTACTGGATCGCAGCGGCCGCTGACGAAATCGTGGTGTCGCCCTCGGGGCGCGTCGGCTCGATCGGGGTGATGACCCAGCGGGACAACATGCGGGGAGCCCTCGAGAAAGCCGGGATCACGCGCGAGATGTTCTCGACCGCGCCGCGCAAGCTCGAGGGGCATCCCTTCGCATCTCCGCTGAACGCCGAGGCGCGCGCCGCCATCATGGCCGAGGCGAACGCCCTTCATGACATGTTCGTCGGCGACGTTGCCAAATGGCGGGGCGTGCCGGAGGCCACCGTCCGCGCGGATCCCGAAGGCGCGGATGCGCACTTCGGTGGCGGCCGTGTCTACCACGCCGAACGGGCCGTTCGCCTTGGCATGGCGGATCGTGTCGCCACCTTCGAGGACACCCTGACCCGCGCCGTACGTGGTGGGTCGCGGAACGTGAGCACCGCACGCAAGCGCCTCAGCACTCTCTGAACATCTTTCCCGACCAACAGGTCACCGAAGCGGTGCGCGCCGGGCGCGCTGCCGAGGATCAGGCATTGCCCGGCTCACAGGAGACGCCATGAAAACGCTGGCACAACTGCAAAAGGACCTGGCTGCCCTGAAAGCCAAGGGTCAGGCGCTCTGCGATGCGGCAGAGCAGAACGAAGGTGGGGCCTTCACCGAAGAACAGGACACCGAGTTCGCAGCGATCGAAGAGCAGATCACCGAGCTTACCGCCCAGATCTCCGAGCGCGAAAAGCTCGACAAGCGCCGCCGGGCCATGGGCACCACGTCCCTGACCGGCGCCTCGCAGGAGCGCTCGCCGGCTTTCGCCAACCGGGTGCATGAAGAAGATCCCCGCCTGACCGGCGGCTTCAAGGATCTGGGGGAGTTCGCCACGGTGGTCCATGCCGCCGTTCGCGCCGGCCAGGTCGGCGGCGTGGTCGATGAGCGCCTGGCCTCGCTGGCCGGCAGCCATTCGGGCGGTGGCAGCTCCGGCGAGGGCTATTCGCTGCCGCCCCAGTACCGCGATCAGATCTGGGAACTGGTGACCCAGTTCGACGAGTTCGGCCCCATCATCGATGAAGAGCCGACCGAGAAGCGCGAAGTGAAGCTGGCGGCCGATGAAACCACGCCCTGGGGGACCGCCGGCATCAAGGCCTACTGGCGCGCCGAGGGGGCCAAGATGACCCCGAGCCAGATCGCGGACGAGGGCCGCACCGTGCCGCTGCACGAGCTCTACACTCTGGCTCTGGCCACCGAGGAGCTGCTGGAAGATTCGCCGCGTCTGCAGAACCGCCTGACCAACAAGGCCGCCCAGGCGATCGCCTGGAAGAAGAACCTGGCCATCGTCGAGGGTAGCGGCGTCGGGCAGCCCTTGGGTTGGATGAAGTCGAACGCCCTGGTCACCGTCGGCAAGGAAAGCGGCCAGGCGGCGGATACGATCAACGCGACCAACGTGCTGAAGATGTATTCGCGCCTGCTGATGGCGCCCGGTGACAGCCCGTTCTGGCAGGCCAACACCAACTGCCTGCCGCAGCTGATGACCATGACCATCGGTGACCGCCCGATCTGGGTGCCCCCGACCGGGCTTGCCGAGGCCCCGGGTGGCTTCCTGCTGGGCCTGCCGGTGCGGCTGACCGAATTCGCGAAGAGCGTCGGCGACCTGGGCGACCTGCAGCTGATCTCGCCGAAAGGCTACTACGGTGCCCGCCGGTCGTCGGGGGCCAAGTTCGCGAGCTCGATCCACCTCTACTTCGACTACGGAGTTCAGGCGTTCCGCTGGGTCTTCCGTTATGGCGGCCAGCCCCATCTCTCGGCGCCGATGAGCCCGCACAACGGCGCCGATACCAAGTCGCACTTCATCGCCCTGGCAGAGCGCGCCTGAGCTTCAGGCGTCTCGGCCTAATCGCGGCGATCCGCTGATCGTCCTCTCCCGTCGGCGTCGCCGGCGGGATCTTCGGATCATCCTCTGACAGGAGACCTTCCCATGAAGACCCTTCTTCCCTCGGATCGCGCCGCCGTCGTCGGTGTGATCGACCCCGACGCCTACGCGGCCAATACCTACACCACCGGCTGGATCTCGATGTCCGCCTTCCAGAGCATCATGGCCTGCATCATGGCCGGAGACCTCGGCGCCTCGGCCACGGTCGATGCCAAGATCGAGCAGGCCACCGACGACTCCGGATCCGACGCCAAGGATGTCGCCGGCGCGGCAATCACTCAGCTGACCAAGGCGGGCAGCGATGACAACAAGCAGGCGGTGATCAACTGCAACGCCGAAGACCTCGACCTGGCGAACGATTTCACCCACGCGCGCCTGTCGGTGACCGTCGCCACGGCGGCCTGCGATGTGGGTGCTGTCGTGCTTGGTTTCGACCCCCGCTATGGCCCGGCGTCGGACAGCGACCTCGCCAGCGTCGATGAGATCGTCGCCCTCTGACGGGGCGGCGAAGTCCTATCCGGTCCCGCCGACGGCGGGACCGGCTGCTGGCCTGCGGCAGCTGGCGGCGATCACGCGCCGCCAGCTTCCAGAGTTCGGCAAGGAGGCTAGGATGTCTGAAGAGAAAGTCATGGTGAAGTTCACCAGCCGCTACGAGGTCCAGGACGAACACCGGGGCACCGATGAGGCAACCGTCTACGACAAGGGCCTTCGCAAGTCCTTCGATCGGAGCTCGGCGCTTCACTTCCTGCGCCGGGGTGTGGCCGTTCCTGCCCGCCAGTCCGATGCCGAGAAGGTGGCTGACGCGCTGTGAGTTACACGGTCATCACGCCGCCGGCGAAGCCCGTCATGACCTCGGGCGATGCTGTGCTGCGGCAATACCTTCGCATCTTCGATGGCGAGAGCGAGCAAGACGACCTGATCGACGTCATGATCGCCGGGGCTGCCGCCCGGGTCGAAACCTACCTGCGACGGCCCTTGATCACGCGCGAATGCCGTCTGACCCGGCACGGCTTTGGCCCCTGCACCGGTGTGCCGCTGCCGACCGATCCCGTGTCGGAGATCACCCGCGTCGCATACGTCGATGGCGCAGGTGTGGAACAGGTCATGGCCCCCGAAGACTATCGGCTGATCGTGGCCAGGGTGCCCGCTGAGGTGCATCCCGCATACGGCTCTGCCTGGCCGGCGCCGCGACCGGATCGGGACAGCGTGATGATCGACTTCACCGCGGGCTACGGAGCCGATCCATCCGCTGTGCCGTCGGACATTCTCGCCGTGATCCGCACCATGGTGTCCTACGACTTCCTGGAGCGTGACACGCTCGATCCGGGGAATGCCGAAGACCGGAAGCGGGCACCGATGCTTTCGCAGCTCGATCCCCACAGGTTCTGGTTCTGATGGCCTCGGGAACTGGCGCCATGCGATGGCGCGTTGCCCTCGATCGCCCGAGGTCACAGACCGACGGGCGAGGCGGTGTGACCCGGGATTTCGAAGAGGTCTTTCGGGCCTATGCCAAGTTCCGCTGGCTGCGCGGCGGCGAGACGGTGCAGGCCGCGCGGTTGGCGGGTCGTCAGCCGGTGGTGATCCGTCTTCACCTGACCTCGCTGTCGCTTCGCATCACGACGGGTTGGCGGGTGCGCGACCTGGCTGCCGACGCGGCGTCCGAGATCGGCGCGGCCCGAATCGGTCACTACAACATCCGGTCGGTGGTGCCGACCGAGGATCGCCGGTGGATCGAAATCACCGCCGAAAGCAACGTGTCCAGCTGAGGAACAGACCATGACACTTTCTGCAGAGATCAAGGTGGCGCTTTCGGCGCTGCAACGTGGTGACAATGCCTTCGGCGGCGATCGCTTCGCGCCCCGTATCGAGGCTCTGATGCAGTTCGCCGATGGCACCGGGTCGAACCAGGCGAACCTGCTCTATGCTGGTGAGCGCACCGTGGCGGATGGTGCCGATGACGATGTCGACCTCTCCGGTGCGCTCGCAGATGCATTCGGCGCAACCATCGCCGCTGCCGAGGTTGTCGCCTTGCTGCTGATCAACGCGCCGATCTCGGGGGATCCCAACACCACGGCGCTGACGGTCGGCGGGGCTGCCAGCCCCTTCGAAGGCTTCCTGGGCGGCACCGACCCGACGCTGGGGCCGATCCCGCCGGGCGGCGTCGTGCTGCTGGCGGGACCGGGCGCGGCTGGCCTCGGCGCGATCACGGCGGACACCGCCGACGAGCTTCGCATCGCGAATGGCAGCGGCGCCGCCAATACCTACCAGCTCGCGATCCTCGCGCGTTCCGCCTGATGTATGGTCGCACCGGGTCGCTGCAGGCAGCGATCTACGACAGGCTCATGTCTAATGCGTCCCTGCAGGCCCTGGTGGGTGGGCGGGTCTACGATGGTCCGCCCCGGGACCCGGCCTTTCCCTATCTTTCGTTCGGCCCGGGCTACGGCGTCGATGAGGGTGGCGACGACCTCGATGCCGAAGATGTCACGATACAGGTTGATATCTGGTGCGACGACCAGCAGAGGCGCGGACCCTGCAGCGACCTGGTGGATCTTGTTCGCGAGATCTTCCAGCGGCAGAGCCTGGATCTCGACTTTCCATTCTCGGCCAGCGCGGTGCGCGTCCCGGTGAAGCGCGTCATGCTGGATCCTAGCGGCTACGTTCATGGCGTGGTGCAGATCACAGCTTTCGTCGAGCGCCTTTGATGGTCAAGGGCCGCGAGAGGTTCCGCCGCAAGATGCTGCACGACATTCCGGACGCGATCCGCGCCGAAGTGATCAAGCAGCTGGAGAAGGAAGCGGCCAAGGTGGTCGAGGCGATGCGGCGCCTTGTTCCGGTCCGGACCGGCGCGCTGTTTCGCAGCATCGGCTGGACCTGGGGCGCGGCGCCGGCCGGTGCCGTGGTCCTCGGGCGTGTTGCCCAGCACGAGTTTTCGCGGATCGCCATCACCATTTACGCCGGCGGCACTGAGGCGACTGCGCGGCAGCAGAGCCGGGCATCCGGAACGCGGGCCCGGGATCAGAAGCGGCCCGGAACCTTCGACACGGACAACGCCCGTTTTCAGGAGTTCGGCACCATCAACATGCCGGCCAATCCATTTTTCTTCCCCGCGTGGCGCTCTGAGCGCAACCGGGTCAACGCGAACCTGCGGCGCGCAATCAAGCGCGGCGTGCGCAAAGGCGGCAACTAAAGGGGTATCAGAGATGACCACTGCCCAAACGGCCACTTATGACCAGCTGGTGCTGGAGGTGGAATTCGTCCCGAATAGCGGGACCTTCACCAAGATCTGCGGGATCACCGGTGTCAGCATCACCCGGTCCAAGAACATCTCGACGACCGAGGTTCCGGACTGCGACGACGAGACCAAGGCCCACGAGGTCATGCGCGACGTCCGTTCGCGCGAGGTCAGCGTCTCGGGCACGGGTGTCTGGGCCCGTGACAGCCATTCCAAAATGATGAGCTGGTTCTACGCCGATGGCGAGGCCGGCAAGCTGAATTGCCGGCTGCGCAACGCCAATGTCGAGGACAACGGCGCCTCGGGCGACCCCTATGTCGAGAGCGGCAAGGCGATCCTGGCAACCCTCAGCAATGAGCGCAGCGAGGACAAGACCCGCATCTCGGCCTCGATCGAGATCCAGTTCGACGGCACGCCCGCCCTCGGCACTCTCTCGGGGTCCTGATCGATGGACGATATCCGCATCGCATGGCTGGGCGGAGAGCATCCTTTCCGCCTGCCCCTGGGGCGCCTGCGGGCGCTTCAGGACAACTGCAACGCTGGCCCCGAAGAAATCTTCAAGCGGATCCGCGACGGCAGCTGGCGTGTCGATGACCTGGCCGAGACTCTGCGGCAGGGCCTGATGGGCGCCGGCATGGCCGACAAAGATGCCGGTCCTCTGGTGATCGGGCTGATGGAAAAGCACCCGATCGCCGATTTCAAGATGACCGCCTACCGCGTCCTGCACCACGCCCTCCTGGGGCCCGAGGGTGACCAGGTGGGAAAGCCGGGCGGGGTGGATCCGGAGGCGGAGGGCCCTGGAGGTTCTCGCGCCTCTACGGAAGCGGAGCCGTCCTAGGGTTCACCCCGGCACAAGTCGACGACATGAGCGTCTGGGAGCTGCTGGCCTGCCTTGATGGCTGGTCGGAGGCCCATGGCGGAAAGCGCAGTGCCTCGGCCGACCCCATGTCGAGCGAGGACATGCGCGCAGTTGGTATCGAGGGAATGTGATGCCCAGCGATGATGATCTTCAAATTCAGATCGGTCTGACCGAGCGAAAATACCTGCAGCAAATGGCGCGTCTGGAGGCTCAGACCCAAAGGGCGGCTGCCAAGCTTGAGCAGCGTTTCATCGCCGCGAATACCCGGTCGGCCAAGTCCTTCCAGCAGGTCGAAAAGAGTAGCAGCGCCCTGGCAAATGGCGGGCTGCGCCAGATTCTGATGCAGCTGAGCCAGGTATCGCAGCAGGGCGCTGCAACGGGGCAATGGGGCCGCGCTCTGTCGATCCAGGCGGCGGATATCTCGCTTGCCTTCGGCACTGCCGGCATCGCGGTCGGCGCGCTGATCTCGGCGCTTGGCCCCCTGGCTTTGGATCTGCTGGAAAGCAAGGATGCGGCCGAGGCGCTGACCGAGGCGATGGAGAAGCTGGATGCCTCTTTGGCGGCCATGGAGCGCAGCAGCGCCAGTCTTGCCATGTCCGGTGTGGATGTTCGGAAGAAGTATGCGGCTCTTTCCGATGAGGCACAGCGCCTCTTTGATATCCAGTATCGTCTGGCGCAGCTCAATGCCCAGGAGGCCCTGCGCGGCGCCACGCAAGGGCTGGCGGAATCGATGGGTCTCGGCGGGGTGCTTGACGTCATTCCGGCACAGGTGAGGGATATCTCCGCCGCGATCGAGGACCTCAAGCGTGAACGGGATTCGCTATCGGATCCGTCACAGATGAGCGATGAGGCGTTCCTGGCGGCGAACAAGCGCATCGCGGTTATTGATGGAGAGATCGCATCTCTCAAGTCGCTCGGGCGCAACCTCGATGAGGTCGGCAAGATGTTCGGCTTCTCTGGTCGTGAGGCTGAGCAGTTCGGCGCTTCAGTGGTCGCCAGGTTCGCAGAGATTGGCCAGGCGCAGGGGCCTGAGCAGCAAGCCGAGCAGATGCAGGAGCTGGTCGACTATATCTGGAACGCTTCGGAGAATCTGAAGGATGCCGATGATGAGGGCAAAGCCCTCTACCAGCGCCTTGTCGATGTCGTGTCGAAGGCGCTGGAGCTCTCGTCTATCGACATTGCGAAGGGCTTTCGGGAGGCAAAGGAGGAGGCCGAGGGCCTTTCCTATGCGCCCGGGCCTCCGCGTAGGCGGGAAACCTCTGACCTTGCCCCCAAGACATCGATCCGCCCACAAATGCCGTCGGTGAACTTCGGTGAAAGCACCAAGGACAACCCGAACAAAACGGGTGGCGGCGGCATGTCCGAGGCCGAGCGCGAACGCAACCGGCTTCTGAGCGAGCGCGACCGGATCCTCCGCAGTCTCGAAACCGCCCAGGACGCCTATAACCGACAGCTCGCTGATCTGAACAAGCTGGAAGAGATGGGCGAGCTGTCATCCGAGCAGTACCAGGAGGCCCTGGCGGATCTCGATCAGGCGCTGGTCGAGGCCGAGTTTGCCAATGTGATCAGCGGTATCGACAGCGTGTCGAAAGCCCTCGCCGAGGCAAGACTGAACGGTGAGAACATGGGCGAGGCCGTGGTCTCTGCGCTGCGCAGCATCCTGGCACAGATGGCCGCGAGGCAACTGACGGAGCTCTTCACCGGACTACTTGGCCTCGGCGATGTTGGCAGGTCGATGCTGGGGCGGTTGCTCGGGGTCGGCGGGCAGCGCGCATCGGGGGGCAAGGTCCGCGCGGGCGTGCCGTACATGGTCGGAGAGCACGGGCCGGAGCCGTTCATCCCGGACGTGAACGGGCAGATCCTTTCCGCCGCCTCGGCCCGCGACGTGATGTCGGGCGGAGCGCAGCGCGGTGGTGGGGGTATGACGGTCAACGTTTTCCCGCAGCCGGGCCAAGAGGTCGAGCGGCGCGAGACGCAAGGCCCGGACGGGGAAAGCATCCTCGATCTGATCATGGGAGAGGTGGGCCGCGGGATCGAAAGCGGACGCTTTGACCCGGAATACATGGCCCGTTTCGGGAACAAACCCACGGTGAAGCGTCGATGAGCGAGCAATATTGGCCGACGGCTATCCCACGTTGCCCGCATCCCTACTCGGTGTCGGGCGGGCCTGACGATGTCCGAGCAAGCTTCGCGCCCGATGTGGGGGCTCCGATCGAGCGACCGCGCATGACCGGCGCCGTCGAACGGTATCAGATGACCTTGCCCTCGATGCTTCAGGGCGCCTACGAGGTTTTCCAGGGTTGGCACGGCCAGGACCTGCTCCATGGATCGAGGTCCTTTGTCTGGCGGCATCCGCTGACAGGGGCGGTCAGGATGGCCCGCTTCGCCCCGGGCGAAAGCTACAATGCATCCAAGCGCGGTCGCTGGCGGGATGTCAGTATGCGGGCGCTGTTCCTGGCTGGCTCGCCCTGGTTCTCGGCTTACGTCGTCGACGGATCAGTGGTGCCGCCTGTCTTCGTCACCGACTTCGCGGCGGCCGTCTATGGCGCAGATACCGGGCGTCTGGTCCGCGCCCCTATCGGAGACCTGGTCACCCTGACAGGGTCGCCAGTCGTCGACAGCAGCGGGCTTACCCTGGAGGAGGGTGACGGCGTCGAAATCCCGACTTCGGCCTGGGCTCGTTCGGCGGGAACCTGGATTCTCGATCTGCAGGATGCGGTTGGCCAGATCTTCGCAGGGGCCTCGCCCGAGGCCAGTGTCGAAGGCACCGGCGTGATCGTGGTGGCCTATGACGGATCGCAGACCCTGGTCTATGCCGGCGGTGTGCTGGTCGAAACCCTGGCGGGCTGGACGCTGCCGGCTGCAGTCGTGCCACTCGACGGCGCAGGCGTCGTTGTCCGCGTGACGGTTCTTGCCGAGGTGCTGCCCGACACCCTCTGCAAAGCAGTGGCTGTTGCGGGCGCCGGCTTCAGCATCACCGTGGGTGGCGCATGACGGTAGAGCGGACCCTTCCACCTGCGGCGCGCCAGGACCTTGAGGCCGCGCAGGGAGAGTATGCCTACCTCGGGTTCCTGACGATCCGCCACTCGCGGCTCGATGCGCCGCTGCGGCTGGTCAGCGACCATTTCAGATATGTCTACGACGGCGATCTCTACATCGGGCTGCCATTCGAGTGGACCGTGGTTACCGACAATGACAGGCCGCCCGAGGCGCGGTTGGTGGTCCAGAATGTCGATCGCCGGATTGGGCGGGCGCTGCGCCAGCTGAATGAGCGCGCCCAGCTTTCCCTGGTGATACTGTCCTCGGGTGACTTCGATCTGTCCCAGGATCCCCGGCAGGAAATCGGCACCGCCGCGATCGTATATGCCTATGCGCATTTCGAACTGTCGGGGATCGAGGCGAACGTGATCGAGGTCAGCGGTCGTGTCGAGCTCTACGATCCCTCCAGCGAGCCGTTCCCGGTGGTGCGCGCGACCGAGGATCGATGCCCTGGGCTGTTCCGGTGATGCACTGGGCGACGCGCTATGTCGGCATCCCCTACGTCGACGGCGGTCGGGACGTGTCCGGCCTGGATTGCTGGGGCGTGCTGCAACTGGTCTATCGCGAACGCCTGAAGGTCGATCTGCCGACCTATGGGGATATCAGCGCGCGAGACCTGCGGCGGATCGCCCGAGAAATCGGATCGGCATCGGACATGTGGCCATGGGCTGACGCTCCGGTTCCCCGCGAAATGGACGTCGCGGTGATGGCCGCGCCTGGCAGGCGCTTTCCCGTCCATGTCGGCGTGGTCTTGCGAGGCGGTCAGCTGCTGCACTCCGAGGCAGCAAGCGGGTGCTGCATCGTCCAGCTCGCGGATTTCTCGGTCAGGTTCAGGATCTTGGGATACAGGAGGTATATCGCGTGACCGTGCACTGCGCTTATCGTTCGCCCATGGCGATGTCGTCTCTACAGGACGTGGAGATGGAGGCGGGTCTTTCCCTGCAGGAAATGGCGGACCGGATGCGGTTGCCGCCCGAGTTTCACGCGAATGGAATCATCCAGGTCAACGGCAGGGCGGCGCCGCGCGCCTTGTGGTCATCGATCAGGCCTCGCCGCGGCTGCGGGCCGATCGAGGTGACATTCTTCGCACCGACCCCGCAAGGGGGTGGGGATGACGGCGGCGGCGGCAAGGCCGTACTGACGGTGGTGGCTGCGGTCGCACTTGTCGTCGCATCTGGTGGCCTCGGCGGCGGTCAACTCGGGTCCTTCTTCGGCAAGGCTTTTGCCAAGGGCACCATCGGTGGCTACCTCGCGCGCGCGGGCCTGTCGCTGACAGGCGCGCTTTTGCTGGGGGCACTCATCCCGCCGCCCACGCTTGCGGATGACACTGGAGCACAGGTTCGCCCCCTGGGGGCGGCAAGTGCGAGTGGCAACCAGCTGGAGCCCAATGGCGCAATTCCCCGGGTTGTCGGGACCATGAAGGTCTACCCGCCATTCATGGCGGAGCCCTATGTTTACTACGAAGGCGACGATGAAGTTGTGGAAGGGGTCTATGCGCTTGCCGGCCCGCATCGGCTGACGGATATTCGGGTGAACGGTGCCCAGATCGAGGAACTCAACGATACCGTGGTCGAAACCCGCGAGGGCTGGCCAGGCGACGCGCGGATCTCTCTCGTTCGCCGGTTCGCGCGCACCGAAGCTGTCCAGGCGGAGCTGTCCAGCCATTCGGTGCAGAGCCCGGGGGGCTCCCTGATCGACAGCATCAGTGGCGCGCTCCTCGACGCGTTGCCGCAGGCGCGCACGCTTTCGACCCGGACGAACCCGGACGAGCATCACATCCAGATCAGCTTCCCGGGTGGGCTGAACCGAAATTCGGGCGCGAGCCTCTTGCGCGTGCCGCTCCGGCTTCGCATACGCGAGGCCGGCTCGGAAACCTGGCGAAGCCTGCCCGAACTGCATTTTCGGTCTTCGCGGGTTCGGGATTGGCGGGTCACGATCAAGCTTGTCTGGACCGAGGACACTCTCACTGTTCCTGCGCCGCCGGCGGCCGAGGGGATCTGCGAGGCGCGCGTCGCTTCGCCCGGGCAGACGATCTCCCCCGCAGGGGTGCCCTGGGCGGCTGACAGCTACTTCGATGCCGGCAGCGGCGATGACCACCTCGCTTCAGGCAACGTCAGCAGTTCGGCAGTGCGCCATGTCGATCTCGGTCGCTATGAGGCGTCGATCCTCCTGGACCCCGCGGAGTTCCCGAAGGGCCGATACGAGATCGAGATCACGCGGGGATATGCCTTCCTGGATGGGAATTATTCGGCTGCCTCCTACCAGTATAGCGGTCAGGTCCGGGACTTCTTCGGCTATGAGAATAGCGGCGCGCCGCAAATTGCCCTTAGCCGGGACGGCATCAGCGATACGCTGTATCTCACGCGGAGCGTATCGCTCTGGGCTGAACATCCGGCACCGTCCGATGACTGCGCCTTGATCGCCGTGATCGCGCGAAACCGCGCCCTCGAGCAGCTTAGCGTCGTGGCTTCGGGCTACGTGCGTGATGCGGTATATCAGGACCCGAGGCTTGCGACAGAGCCGGACCTTGTCCTGGGGGTCGGTGAAACCGGGTTCTCGGGCAATGAGGACGCCGGGCTGCCGGTTTATTTCGAATTCGACATGACAGTTCCGGCCGTGCCCGATGGGGTGGTCATGGAGGTGGGGGGATCGTCGATCGGGGCCGCCGCGTATTTTGCCGGGGGTGTCTTCACCATCCGAACCGGGGACGGCTCGGCAGAGTTCAGCCCGGATCAGGCGCGCTTCGATATCCCGGCTGCAGATCTTGCCGGGCGATCAGGCACGCTCTGCCTGCACTTTGACCCCGCCACCGCGCGTGCCGTCGCGTGGTGGCGGGATGGGGATGTGTCCGGCCGGGTCAGGCTCCTGGGCGAGGCCTACGCCTCCTCTGGTGCCCTGTCGTCCGACGCTTGGCGCGGAACGAATGCGGGCGGGGTGGGGACATACACGCTGACAGTCCCCGTCGGGTGCCCGCTGGTGAACTTCAACGGCGAGATCTCGGAATGCCGGTACTGGATTGACCAGTTGCCGCCCGGTGCGCTGGATGCGCCCGTGGTCACCTGGAGCAACTGGACGGCCACGAGCCGCCCGGCGCCGCATTTGCGCGACATCCTGGCGGGCCAGCTTTCGGCCCGCCAGCTGCATTCGGATCTGATCGACGATGCGGAGCTCGTCGCCTGGCGCGCCGCCTGCGAAGATGCAGGGTGCCAGGTAAATGCGATCCTTGAGGGAACCTCGGTGGCGGAGGCGGCCCGGATCGTGGCGAGCGCGGGCTATGCGCGGCTTCGCCATTCGGAAATCTGGGGAGTGGTGCGAGACTACGATCGGAGTGCAGAGGCTCCATGCCAGATCTATTCTCAGCGTGACACTGGCGGGTTCTCCTGGTCGCGGAGTATGCCGGACCTTCCGGACGGGCTTCGCGTGACCTTCATCGACCGCGAGCGCGATTACCAGACCCGTCAGCTGATGATCTGGCGGAACAACCGACCGGGCCGGCTGGTCGAACAGGTGACGTATCTGGGGCTGGTGACGGAGGCGGAAGTGCGTGCGCGTGTCGCCTACGATCTCGCGATCGCGGACTATCGGGGCGCGACATATTCGCTGAGGGTGCCGGCCAAGGGGCTCCGTGCTCGGCGGGGCAGCCTGATCGGTGTGGCCCATGACATGCTGACCGCCCGGTCTGGCAGCGCCCGGGTCGTCGAGCGCGCCTTCGCGGCCTCGGGGGACGTGGCCGAACTCTGGTTGGACGACGCGGTTCAGGTCTATGCCGAACCCTACATGGACGAGGTCAATGACCTGAGTGCCGTTGAGGACCTTTCGCTCCTCGGCCTCCGGACCGGCATCGCCCTGCAGCGGGCCGACGGCTCGGTCACGACGCACGAGCTGGCCGTTGCGAGTGGTCTGACCGATCACATCACCTTCGCCGGGGCGGTCAGCGCCTCGGGTCTCCTGCCTGGCACCCTGGCCGTTTTCGGCCCGCTGGAGAGCGAGGCGGAGCGTTTCATCGTCGCGGACATCCGACCGCGCGATCAACTTACCTTCGACCTGACGCTGGTCGATGAAGCACCGGGGATATGGGCAGCATGACGACACGAGACACGTTCAACGGCACCAGCGAGGGTGTTTCCTGGAAGGATGTCGAGGGGGTAGAGGGTTTTGGCAATCAGTATGCGCGCCACCTGAAGACGCTCTTCGATGCCTCTGCCCTCCCGCTGTCGTTGCCTGCCGGTACCAACGATGTCACCGCGACCCTGGACCCGGAGCTGCCGACAGGCGGCCTGGTCGAGGGGATGAAGTTCAGCATCACCTGGCCGGCGACGAATACCGGCCCGATGACGCTCTCTCTCAATGGCGGCGGAGCTGCGGCGATCGTGACGGCCGGCGGGGAGGCGATGACGCCCGGCACGGCGCAGGCCGGGGCACGGGCCTTGCTGGAGTTCGTCGGGTCGGATTTTCGCGTTCTGATCACGGGCAACGCCGGTGACGGGGGTGCGCTGTCCTCTCGCGAGATCTTCACCGCCTCGGGGGTCTGGAGCAAGCCGGAGGGGGTCAGCGACGACACGGTGGTCTTCGTCGAGATGTGGGGCGGCGGCGGCGGCGGCGATTCCAACGGTGACGATGGGGGTGGTGGTGGTGGTGGTGCCTATGCTGCGCAGTATTTCACCATGGGCGAGCTCGCGGCGTCGGTCTCCGTCACCGTGGGGGCTGGCGGCTCGGTCAATACCTCCGGCGGAGCGTCCTCGTTCGGTGTTCTTCTGTCGGCCTCCGGTGGCTTGCGCGGGACCACTACCGGCGGCGGGCGAGGCGGTGGCTACTTGGCCCGGACCATAGGCGAGGCAGGGGGTAGCACTACGGTCTACTTGCCGACCGTCTGGAGTGGTGGCGATGGCGGCCAAGGCGAAGCAGATGGTGGCGCATCTGATCCTGATGCCGACGACGGAGCGCCTGCTGTCTTTGGCGGCGGCGGCGGCGGCGGCAGGGCTAAGTTCAATGCCAACGGAAGCGGCGGGCTGTCCTTGCGCGGCGGCAATGGCGGCGATGCTCCGGGCGGCGCCGGCGTGGCGCCTGGTGGCGGCGGCGGTGGTGACGACGGCCCCGGCGCTCGCGGTGAAGTCCGCGTCTACATTTTCGGGTGAGGGATATGAGCATGAAGAAGCTGCAGGTGGTCGACGGCGTGGTCGTCAACGTGGTCGAGATCGATCCGGATGCCATTCCGGACTGGGTTGACGGCTGGCCGGACCATGCGCCCGGAATCGATATCGGATGGTTGCAGGATGAGGCCGGGGACTTCGTGCCGCCGTCTACTGCCGCGCCGGCCGCCAGTCAGCTCTGGGCGGAGGTCCGACGCCGGCGCAATGATCTGCTGACCGCCTGCGACTGGACGCAACTGCCCGACGTCAGCGTGACTGAGGCCGAGCGATCGGCCTGGCAGGTCTACCGTCAGGCCCTGCGCGACATCACCGAGGCCGAGGACCCGGCGGCGCTCAGCTGGCCAACGCCGCCGGCCTGACCGGCCCTCTGGATTATGGACTGAACCGAGGCGGGCGCGCGGCGTGCCCGCCTTCTTTTATGGAGGTACTTCAATGTCTGATCCCTTTGCTCTGTCCCAGCCGACGGTCGATAGCCTCGGCTCCCGGGGGGCCGTGATCGTCCCGTCCGACGACACCGACCTCGACCCGGTCGCCAAGGCGGTGACCGTTCTCGACACCACCGGCGGCGCCGACCTGGTCATCCTGCCGAAGGGCAACGCTGACGGCAAATGGCTCACCTATTCGGGGGTCTCGGTCGGGTTCACTACGGTTCACGCGGTGCGTCGCGTCGGCGTGGGTACGACCTGCACCGTTGCCTCGGTGGATGGCTGAGCCATGGCGCTGACTCTTGCGAACCGGCTCAGCCTGCCGGCGATCCTCGGGCGGGCACCGCATTGGCTGGCGCAGAACGCCGTGGCCCGCAAGGCGCTCTGGTATGCCGATTTCCGGCGCGGTCAGTTTGCCAGGAACGGGCTGGCCCGGGGGTTTCCCC
>JAAFAB010000024.1 GCA_018222585.1 Paracoccaceae bacterium
CCGGCGATCATCCGCAGCAGCGTGGACTTGCCGCAGCCCGAGGGGCCGACGAAGACGATCAGCTCACCGGCGGTGATCTGCAGATTGATGTCGTTGAGGACGTTGACCGCCCCCCCGTAGGTCTTCGAGACATTACTAAGTGTCAGATTTCCCATGATTACGCCCCTCCCTTGCGCAGCACAGCATAGCCCCAGCCCGGCAGGTCCAGCTTGCCCCCGGCGGGCGCCACGGCACCCTGAAGATCCCCCGCGATGCTGGTCCAGTCGCCTTCGGCCAGGGTCATCTGCGCCGGAGCCGTGCCGAGATTGAACACGCAGAGCAGCTCCTCGCCGCCGCCGGTCCGGGTGAAGGACAGCACCTGCCCCTCGGCCGCAAGCGGGCTCTGCGCGGCGGTGCGCAGCATCGGGTGGCTGGAGCGCAGCGCCAGGGCGCGGCGGTAGTGGTTCAGCATCGAACCCGGCACGTTTTCCTGCAGATCGACCGCCTGGGATGCCTGAGAGCCAGAGACCGGCAGCCAGGGGCGCCCGTCGGCGGCGGTGCCGAAGCCCGCGTGCGGGTTGTGCGCTTCCCAGACCATCGGCGTGCGGCAGCCGTCGCGGCCCTTGAACTCGGGCCAGAACTCGATGCCATAGGGATCCTGCAGGTCCTCATAGGCCACGTCCGCCTCTTCCAGGCCCAGCTCTTCGCCCTGGTAGATGCAGATCGAGCCGCGCAGGCAGACCATCAGCGTGTTGAACATCCGCTTGCCGGCCTCGTCCAGCTTCCAGCGCGAGGCATGGCGCACGACATCGTGGTTGGAATAGGCCCAGCAGGCCCAGCCGTCGCTGGCGACCCGGTCGACGTGGTCCATGGTCTCCTTCACGTAGGCGGCGGTCGGGGTGTCGCCCGAGAGCAGCTCGAAGGCGTAGCACATGTTCATCAGGTCGTCGCCGGCGGTGTACTGGCCGAGGATCTCCAGCCCGCGCTGTTCGTCGCCGACCTCGCCGACGGCGGCGGCGTCATAGGGCTTCATCACCGCGCGCAACTTGCGCAGGAATTCCAGGTTCTCGGGCCGGGACTTGTCGTAGAGATGGTCCTGCCAGTTGTAGGGGTTCACCGAGGGCGCGGTCTTCGAGGTGCGCTGATCGGCCGGCAGCGCGGGGTTGTTCCGCAGCTCCGGGTCGTGGGTGTAGAAGTTGATCGTGTCGAGGCGGAAGCCGTTCACGCCGCGATCCAGCCAGAAGCGGGCGACGTTCAGCAGGGCCTCCTGCACATCGGTGTTGTGGAAGTTCAGATCCGGCTGAGAGGTCAGGAAGTTGTGCAGATAGTACTGCTGGCGGCGCGAGTCCCACTGCCAGCCGGAGCCGCCGAAGATCGACAGCCAGTTGTTCGGCGGGGTGCCGTCGGGCTTGGCCTCGGCCCAGACATACCAGTCGGACTTGGGGTTGTCGCGGCTGGCGCGGCTTTCGGCGAACCAGGGGTGCTGGTCCGAGGTATGGCTGAGCACCAGGTCGATCATCACCTTCAGCCCCAGTTCTCGGGCCCGCGCGGTCAGCGCGTCGAAATCGGCCAGGGTGCCGAACATCGGATCGACATCGCAGTAGTCGCTGACGTCATAGCCGAAGTCCTTCATCGGCGAGGTGAAGAAGGGCGAGATCCAGATCGCATCCGCCCCCAGCGAAGCGATGTGACCGAGGCGCGCGGTGATGCCCGCCAGGTCGCCGATCCCGTCGCCGTTGCTGTCCTGGAAGGAGCGCGGATAGATCTGGTAGATGATCCCGCCGCGCCACCACTCGGCGGTGGTTTCCGTCGCGGCGACTGCGGAAGCCTGTGCATTCATTGGGGAAGTCCTATTTGACGGACCCGGCCAGCAGCCCGCGGACCAGGTATTTCTGCATGAAGAAGAAGACGAAGAGCGGCACCGCGATCGACACGAAGGCCGCCGTTGCCAGGATCTCCCAGTCGCCACCTCGGGTGCCCATCAACTCGACGATCTGGGCGGTCATCACGGTGGTGCGGCCCGAGGCATCGATCAGGAAGACCTTGGCCACCAGCAGGTCGTTCCAGGTCCACAGGAACTGGAAGATCGCGAAGGAGGCCAGCGCCGGGAAGGACAGCGGCAGGATGATCCGGGTGAAGATCTGGAATTCGGTCGCGCCGTCGACGCGGGCATTCTCGATGATGTCGCGCGGCAGGCCGGCGATGTAGTTGCGCAGCAGATAGATCGCCATGGGCAGGCCAAAGCCGGTATGCGCCAGCCAGACCCCCATGTAGCCCTTGCCGATGCCGATGTTGAGGTGCAGCTTCAGCAGCGGGATCAGCGCCAGTTGCAGCGGCACCACCAGCAGCGCCACGATCAGAGCGATCAGCAGGGCGCGGCCCTTGAAGTCCATCCAGGCCAGAGCGTAGGCGGCGAAGGCGGCGACCAGGATCGGGATCACGGTTGCCGGGATCGTCACCGTCAGCGTGTTGAAGAACGCTTTCTGCATCCCGTCGGTGGTCGACCCCGAAAAGAGCACCCGCCGATAGTTGTCGAAGGTCAGCGAGGGCGGCACCGAACCGGTCACGAAGACCCGCTGGCCCCGGGTGCCCTCCATCTGCTGCGGGCTTTCCATGCGATAGGCACCGTCGGCCTCGATGGTCAGCCGTTCGCCGTCGTTCAGCTCGGCGACATCGCCGGGCGCGTAGGCCGAAACGGCGCGCGAGGAGGTGCCCCAGGCGGTCAGCGCCTCCGGCGCCCCCTCGCCTGCATCGGCGAAGATATTGCCCTCGATGACGTAGAGGTCGCCCTGCTGCACCTGGGTGTCGGGGTCTCCCGTGCGAAGGGTCAGGGTCTGTTCGGTGGGGAAGAGCGCCCGCCACCAGCCGCTGCTCGCGATCTGGTCGGCATTGCGGAAGGACGAGACGAACAGCCCCAGCGTCGGCAGGATCCAGAGGATCACCATGAAGGCCACCGACAGGTGGGTGATCCAGACCAGCGCAGGCTTGTTTCCGGCGATATTGTTCATGCCTGCCTCCCTCAGCTCATTTCGCGGCGCGCGTTGCGCACGTTCCAGACAAGGATCGGCAGCACCAGGATCATGATCACGATGGCCGAGGCCGACCCGATCCCCCAGTCACGGGCGACGAAAAGCTTGTCGTACATGTAGTTGGCCAGGACCTGCGTGCCCCATTGGCCGTTGGTCATGGCGAAGACGATGTCAAAGATCTTCAGCACGATCACCGTGATCGTCGTCCAGACCACCATGATGGTCGAGCGGATCTGCGGCACCTTGATCTTGAAAAAGATCTGCATCGGGTTGGCGCCGTCGATGATGGCGGCCTCGACGGTTTCTTCCGGGATGCCGCGCAGCGCGGCCGACAGGATCACCATGGCGAAACCGCTCTGGATCCAGATCAGCACCACCATCAGGAAGAAGTTGTTCCAGAAGGGAATGGTCAGCCAGGTTTCGGGCTCGCCGCCGAACCAGACCACCAGCGCGTTCAGGATGCCGATCTGATCCTGCCCCGCCGGGCGGGCGTCATAGACCAGCTTCCAGATCACCGCCGCGCCGACGAAGGAGATCGCCATGGGCATGAAGATGATCGACTTGGCGATGCTGCCCCAGCGGATGCGGTCGGTCAGCTGGGCCGCCAGCAGGCCGAAGATCGTCGCCATGCCGGGCACCACCAGCAGCCAGAGCAGGTTGTTGCGCATGGCCTCCCAGAACTTCGGCTCGCGGAACATCTGGGTGTAATTGTCGAGGCCCGTCCACTCGTATCCGCCGCCGGGGATACGGCTGGTCAGCGACAGGCGCATGGTCTCGACCACCGGGTACATCAAATAGAGGCCGAGCGCGAAGAGCGCGGGAAAGAGGAACAGCCAGGGCCGGATGAGGTTGGCGATATTGGTGTTTCGCCCCGCCTTGGGGCCGCGCGGCGGGAACAGCGTGTCCAGCAGCAGGTTCGATCCGAAGAAATACGCCAGGCACGCGCCGATGCCGATCACGATGGTCAGCAAGCCCTGCAAAGCCGGAGCCATGTCCACCCCCATCCCAGAATTTCGAAGTCCAAAGCGCGGCCCGGTGAGGCCCGGGCCGCGCGATTCCTTTCAGGCAGTATGCCGGAAATCTTACTTCAGGGCGTCCCAGGAGGCCTGGATGTCCGAAGCGACCTCTTCAGCCGACTTGCCGCCGGTGAAGTCCACCATGCCGGTCCAGAAGGAACCCGCGCCCACGCCGCCGGGCATCACGTCGGAGCCGTCGAAGCGGAAGGTGGTGGCGTTCAGCAGGATGTCGTTCATCTTCTTCAGGGTCGGATCCCCGAAGACCGAGGTATCCACGCCGGTGTGCGGCGTCAGGAAGCCGGACATGGCCATCCAGGTCTCATGCGCTTCGGCCGACTCGAGGTACTCGATCAGGTCATGAGCGCCCTGGCTCTCGTTGGTGATCGCCCAGAGGGTGCCCGCGCCCAGCACCGGCTGGCCCAGGTCCTTCTCGGCGTAGGCCGGGAAGTAGAAGAAATCGACGTCCTCGCCGACGACCGCATCCTCGGGGAAGAAGGTCGGGATGAAGGAGGCCTGGCGGTGCATGTAGCACTGCGGCGGCGCATCAAACAGGCCCTTCGGGCTGTCGCGGAAGTCGGTCGCGGCCACGGCCGAGGCGCCACCGGCGACATAGGCGTCGTTCTTGGCGAACCAGCCGAACTCGTTGATCGCATTGACGACCTTGGGATCGTCGAAGGCCATCTCGTTGGTGGTCCAGGCGTCGTATTCCTCGGGCGTCACGGTGCGCAGCATCAGGTCTTCGACCCAGTCGGTCGCCGGCCAGCCGGTCGCGCCGCCCGAGCCCAGGCCGATGCACCAGGGGGTCTCGCCGTCCGCGGCGATCTGTTCGGTCAGGGCCTTCAGCTCTTCCATGGTCTCGGGCACTTCATAGCCCGCGTCCTCGAAGTTCTCGGGCAGGTACCAGACCAGCGATTTCACGTCGACCTTGTAGAAGAAACCATAGAGGCTGTCTTCGCCGTCCGGACCCGCGAAGGTGCCCAGGTCGACCCAGCTCTGACCGGCGGCGTAGTTTTCACGCACCCAGTCATCGGTGCCCTCGGCCAGCGGCGCGAGGAAGCCGTTGCGCGCCATGTCCTGCGCCAGGCCGGGCTGCGGGAAGATCGCGATATTGGGGGCCGAGCCTGCCTCGGCGTCGATCACGATCTGCTGCTCGAAGCTGTCGGAGCCGACGTAGGAGACTTCGTGGCCGGTGGCCTCGGCGAAGCCTTGCAGCACCACCTCGACCTGTTCCTGGTCCGGGCCGAGCCAGGGACCGAAGACCGTCACGGTTTCAGCGTGGGACGCGCCAGCCGCCAGGGCCAGGGCCGCCACACCGGAGTAGAGCGTAAATTTCATAGCTAAATTCCCTCCCGAATGCGCCATGCATCTTGGACCTCGCGCCGAATCCGTTTCAAAGCGCTTTGAGGCATGTCTGTTAAATGCCATGAACCTCCACCCTGTCAACTAGAGGTGATGAAATGCGGGAAATATTGGGAAAAGGTCAGCATATGCGCCCAATCCTCTAGGGCATTGACCTGACCGGTCTTTGACTGCACACAGAATACCGGAAGAAAATTTAAAGCGCTTTGAGACGCCCATGAACCTGAAGACCCTCGCCGAGGCCCTCGGGCTGTCGCAGACCACGGTCAGCCGTGCCCTGAACGGCTACCCGGAGGTCAGCGAGGCCACGCGCAAGCGTGTAGAGGAGGCCGCCGTGCGCTTCGGCTACCGTCCGAACAGCCGCGCCAAGGGTCTGGCGACCGGGCGTGCGATGCTGATCGGCCAGGTGATTCCGACCACGACCCAGCACGAGATGGTCAACCCGGTGTTCGGGGATTTCGTCGCCGGCGCCAGCCAGACCCTTGCCCGGCACGGCTACGACATGCTGCTGACCCGGGTGCCCGGCGATGACGAGGGCAAGGTCTACCGCGAATTCCGCGCCCGCGGTGCCGTCGACGGGGTGATCATCCAGGCCCCCGACGTGCGTGACGACCGTATCGCGCTGCTCAACCAGATCGGCCTGCCCTTCATCGTCCACGGACGCTCGACCGGGGTGGAGGAGCCCTATTCCTGGGTCGATGTGAACAACACCCAGGCATTCCGCCGCGCCACCGAGTTCCTGCTGCAACTGGGACATCGCCGCATCGCGCTGATCAACGGGTTGGAGCGGATGGATTTCGCCTTCCGCCGCCGCAAGGGCTACCTGCAGGCGCTTGAGGCGGCCGGGCTCGCCCCTGATCCGCTGCTGATGTGCACCGACGAGATGACCGAGCAGTTCGGCCACCACAAGACGCGCTACATGCTCGGCCTCGACGATCCACCGACCGCCTTCCTCTGTTCCTCGATGCTCTCGGCCGTCGGCATCCGCCGCGCCCTGCAGGACCTGGGGCTGACCATGGGCCGCGACGTCTCGGTGATCATCCACGACGACGACCTGTCCTACCTGCGCAACGGCGACGACATCCCGCTGTTCACCGCCACCCGGTCCTCCGTGCGCCATGCCGGGGAACTGCTCGCCGATGCGCTCATGCAGCTCATCAACGATCCCGATCACCCGCCGATCACCCGGCTTCTGGAGGCGCAGCTCGTGGTCGGTTCCTCCACCGGCCCGGCACCGCTGAGGGCGGCCCGCCTGCCGTCCTGATCCCGCCTTCCCCTTCCGGGCCGCAGCCCGAACCAAGAGAGAGACGTCATGACCTTCTCCCGCAAGGATTTCCCCGAGGGCTTCCTGTTCGGAACCGCCACCTCCTCCTACCAGATCGAGGGCCATGCCTTCGGCGGCGCCGGCTCGACCCACTGGGACACCTTCGCCGCGACGCCCGGCAACGTGGTGCGGGCCGAGAACGGTGACCGGGGCTGCGACCACTACCACCGCTACGAGGAAGACCTCGACCTGGTGAAGGCCGCCGGCTTCGACTGCTACCGCTTCTCGACCTCCTGGGCGCGGGTGCTGCCAGAGGGGCGCGGCCAGGTGAACCAGGAGGGGCTGGATTTCTACGACCGCCTCACCGACGCCATGCTGGAACGCGGCATCAAGCCCTGCGCGACGCTCTACCACTGGGAACTGCCCAGCCCGCTGGCCGACCTCGGCGGCTGGCGCAACCGCGACATCGCCAAGTGGTTTGCCGATTTCGCCGAGGTGATCATGGGCAGGATCGGTGACCGGATGTATTCGGTCGCGCCGATAAACGAGCCCTGGTGCGTCGGCTGGCTGTCGCATTTCCTGGGCCATCACGCGCCGGGCCTGCGCGACATCCGCGCCGCCGTGCGCGCCATGCACCATGTCAACCTGGCCCATGGCAGCGCGATCCAGGCCATGCGTGGCCTCGGCATGAGCAACCTCGGCGCCGTCGTGAACATGGAATGGGCCGACCCGGCAGATGACACCGACGAAGCCCGCGCCGCCGCCGAGCTTTACGACGGCTACTACAACCGCTTCTTCCTGTCGGGCATGTTCAGGAAGGAATACCCCGCCAACGTGATGGAGGGCTTCGCCCCCCATATGCCCGAGGGCTGGCAGGACGATTTCGACGTCATCGGCGCGCCGCTCGACTGGGTCGGGGTGAACTACTACACCCGTAAGCTGATCGGTCCCAACACCGGCCCCTGGCCGCACCATGAAGAGGTCGAGGGCCCCCTGCCCAAGACCTTCATGGACTGGGAGATCTACCCCGAGGGCCTCTACAAGTTCCTCAAGCGCACTGCCGAAGAATACACCGGCGACCTGCCGCTCTTCGTCACCGAGAACGGCATGGCCAACGCCGACGTTAAACAGCCCGACGGCACCGTCAGCGACCCCGAGCGCCTGGACTACGTGCAGAAGCACCTGGCCATGGTGCAGAAGGCCATCGCCGAAGGCGTCCCCCTGAAGGGCTATTTCCTGTGGTCGCTGCTGGACAACTACGAATGGGCGCTCGGCTACGAGAAGCGTTTCGGCCTGGTCCACGTCGATTTCGACAGCATGGAGCGGACGCCGAAGAGTTCGTACTACGAGCTGCAGAAGGCGCTGAGCTGAGGCCGGCTGCCTGCCCGCTTGCGGGCGACGGCGGCGCGCCGGGGCTCAGATGTCCGTGGTTTCCATCGCCAACACCAGTGTGCCGTCGTAGTCGTCCAGCAGCGGGGTAAACGTGGTCTCGGGCGCATGATCGAGCACCAGCATGTCCGCCTCGTTCAGCCGCCCGCCGACGGCCGCCGCGCGGCGGCCAAACTTGCTGCGGTCGGCCACCAGGATCGAGCGACGGGCATTCATCCGCATCTGCTCGCGCATCTGGACCTCGGAGGCGTGGAAATCCAGCAGCGAGCCATCGCTGTCGATGCCGCCCACCCCGTAGATGGCGAAGTCGGCGCGGTAGGTCGAGAACAGCTCGACCGCCTCGGGGCTGAGCAGGTCGCGGTCGGGCAGGCGCAGCTCTCCGCCCGGCAGGATGATGCGGTTGCCCGCGGTCTCGGACAGGGCGAAGGCGGCGTTGAGATTGTTGGTGATCACCGTCAGTGCCCGCTTCCCGGCCAGCGCCCCGGCGACGATGGCCGGCGTGGTGCCGATCGAGATGAAGACCGTCGCCTCGTCGGGGATCACCCTGGCGACCGCGCGGGCGATGGCGTTCTTCTCGTCGAAATTCAGCACGGCGCGCGCATGGTAGGGCAGGTTTGCCTGGCCCTCGATGTACTCGGCCCCGCCGTGCAGACGCCGCAGCTTGGCCTCTTCGCAGAGCGTGTTGATGTCGCGCCGGATGGTATGGGCCGACACCCCGAAGGTCAGGGCCAGGTCCTCGACCATCACCCGGCCTTCACGCCGCGCCACCTGCAGAATCTGCTCCTTGCGGTCCATCATGCTCACTTCACCCAGATACCGCGCTCTCTTGAGCAGGATTACATCACGGTTTTGCTACGAATTGCCGAAATTCCTGCAAATCTTGCCCAGAGGCGCGCGACGCGGCGAAAATGAGCAGATGCGGGGGGACGCCTCACGTCCCGGTGTCAGCCTCTGCCGTCATATCCGCGGTTGTCGCACCGCCCTTGATCCTGCGCCCGCCACCCCGATGCCCGCAGCCCGGATCGGCGGCACCGTGGCTCCAGGACCCGCCCCGCAAGCGGGAAGAGCCGTGGCCCCCCGCAGGCCATAGCGACCGGAGGTGCGACGCCGCCCTGCAACACCGTTCTGCGGCGGAGGTGCGAGGCCCTCTTGCGGGTTCCGTTCCCACCGCCCGCTCTTCCGGGCTTTGCCGCGGGCGGCCTTCAGTGGCGGTTGATCGCTGCAAAGGCCGCATCGAAGCGATGTTCACCACCGGCAGAAGCGTGACATCGGACCAGCCCAGATCGGGCCCGTGCTGCCGGGCAAAGTCTGCGCAGCGGGGACCAGTGCCGCCGCAAGGCACTGCCGGAGGCTGTCCACACTGGGCGCGAGGCGCCCGGTGAGATCAATGATGCCGGCATCGGACGCGATGCCGAACCCGGGGCGCCCGAGGCGCGTGAAGCTTGCGAATTTCATGCGATGACTCCTGGAAACTCTGATGGCACGAGGCGGGCAGCGTGACAGCCCGCGCCGTCAGGACCGCATGATCGCGTGACCCCAGTTGTTCAGGGTCCGCGGATGCTGGGGCCAGTCGATCGTGTCCCGGTCTTAGATCACTTCGAGCTCCGCCGAGACCTCGATCCAGTTCTTGTCCGGGTCCTCGATCAAGATGAACAGGTTGTTGCCCGGCCCACGCCGGCCCGGTCCCCGCATCAGTTGCACGTCCTGGGTCGCGAAGTGATCGCACCAGTCGCGGATCGTGGCCCACTCGCCGGCCTCGTAGGAGTGGTGATCCACCCCCGTCCGATCCGACTTGAAGCAGGCGATGGTGTGGTGTTCGTGGTTGCTGGTGGTGAAGGCCGTGGCGAGGGTGCCGTTGTCATGCAGCACGCGGTCGGACAGGGCGAAACCCAGCTTGCCATGGTAGAAGTCCACGAAGCGTTCGACATCGAGGCTGGCGAAGGTCAGGTGCTGGGTCGGACCGTGGATGCCCTCGTGCTCGCCGCTCTCGGCGATGGCCTTGCCGAAGCAGATCAGGTGACCGTCCGGGTCGCGCACGGCAAAGCCGTCCTCGAAGTAGGGCGAAGGACTTTCGAGGATTTCGAGACCCTCTGCCTCGGCCCTTGAGCAGATCAGGGCGACGCCCTCTGCGGTGCGGCAGGCAAGACCGGCATGGGCCATTTCGCGGCTTTCCCCGGGCAGCACGATCATGCGGCGCAAGGGGCCTTCACAGCGCACTCGGCCTCTGAGACCTGGCGACAGTTCATGTCCATCACGTTGGAATAGAACTTCGCCAGCTCGGCCGGGGCGGCGCTGTGAAATTCCAGGTGTTGCAGATAGGCGGCCGCCTGAAGTGCTGTCAACGTCATGTGACCCCTTCTATGTGTTCTATAAATTATCATAAAGTGATAACTTAGTAATGAAATACAGTAAGTATAGTCACTATATGGAATTAATGTGGCGTCCAATTGCTGCCCTCGGCGATAGCGGCTAAACTTGTGCCAACACGGCGAAACATCATGGAAGGTCAGGCATTTGCGGGGGTTCAAACGGTACAGCACTATACTTCGTCTCTTCTCTCCGCAGCGGCCCAACTGGACGGTGTCCGAGATCAGCCAGGCGCTCGACACCCCCAGCAGCTCGATCTACCGCACGATGCGCGAGCTGTCGGAGGAGGGATTCGTCGAAGCCTCGGCCGATGCGCATTACCGGCTCGGGTCGGCCTTCATCGAGTTCGACAGGATGATGCGCAAGACCGACCCGCTGGTCCTGAAGGGCGCACCGCTGCTGCAGTCGCTGATCGAGCAGGCGGAACTGCCCTGCGTCTGCGTCCTGGCGCGACTGTATGGCGACCGGGTGATCTGCGCGGTGGACGAGAAGACGGGCAATACCGCGTTTTCGTCCAGCTATGAACGCGGCCTTCCGATGCCGGTTCTTTACGGGGCCACCTCCAAGGCGATCCTGGCACATCTGCCGAAGCGCAGGCTCGACGCGATGCTGTCGGACGCCCCCGACGATGCCGCCCGCAGTGCACTCCTGTCGCAGCTCAAGGAGATTCGCCGGACCGGCTACTGCGTGACCCGGGGAGAGGTGGATGCCCAGCTCGTCGGTCTCGCGGCGCCGGTCGTGAACAAGGATCTGGCGATCTGGGCCAGTGTCAGCATGATCGTGAACAGTTCCGACCTCACCGAAGAGATCGAGGCGCGGATCACGTTGACACTGGTGACGCTGTCCCAGTTCCTTGCCCAGAAACTCACCGCCTATTCCGCCGGGGCCTAGGGGCCCCGGAGCGGTCAGTTCATCGCCGAAACACCGTCGATCAGCAACATCTGACCCGTCATGAAATCGCTGTCCGCCGAAAGAAGGTAAGCCAGCTTCCCGACCAGGTCCTCCGCGGTCTGCGGGCGTTCGATGCAGCGGCTGGCCACGGTCGAGCGGCCCGCGTCGGCGCCATATGCCGGGTTCTCGGAGAGGCCGTCGCTCATCACGAAGCCGGGCGCGAGGCAGTTCACCCGCACCCCCATCTCCCCCAGTTCGCGGGCCATCGCCCGGGTCATGCCGACGATGGCACCCTTGGACGAGACGCAATGCATCATCCGGGATGAGCCCTTGAAGAAGGTGCCCGACCCGATGTTGACGATCTTGCCGTAGCCTTGGTCCCGCATGAAGGGGGTCACGGCCTTGACGCATTCGAAGACACCGCGAACGTTGACGCGCATCACGAGGTCGAATTCCTCCGACGTGATCTTCAGGAACGACCTGGGCGCGAGCGAGGCGAAGACGGCGGCGTTGTTGACCAGCCCGTCGATCCGCCCGAAACGGGCCTGGGCCTGCTGCGCCATCTCGGCCACGGACGCGGGGTCGGTCACGTCGCAGCTCACGCCGAAGGCGGTGCCGCCCGCCTGCCGGATGTGGTCGACCGTCTGCGACGGGTCAAGACCGTCCCAGATGGCGCCCCCGCGCCGCGCGCCGCGAGGGCCCGGGCATATTCCGCTCCGATGCCGCGTGCGCCGCCGGTGACGATGATCGAGCGACCTTCAAGCTGTTGGCTCATGCGAAGTCCGTACTCTCTGCAATGGGGATCGTTTGGGCGTAGATCACGCCGGGGTGTCGGTCTCGACGATGTCGCGGAACCGGACAAATAACTGGTCCGCAAGTTTCTGCGACACGCCCTTGAGCAGGCGGCTTCCGAGCCGGGCCAGCTTGCCGCCGATCTCGGATGTGACCCTGTAGGTAAGGCGCGTGCCCCCCTCGATGTCCGACAGTTCGACCCTCGCGCGCCCCTTGGCGACCCCGGCGGCCCCGCCCTTGCCCTCACCGGACATGACAAGGCTGTCGGGGGCCACGACCTCTTCGAAGGTCACCGTCCCGCGGAAGGTCGCTTTGACCGGTCCGATCTTCTGGACGACGGTCGCTTCGAAACCATCCTCGACGTTTCCGCTGATTTCCTGGCAGCCCGGGATGCAGGCGCGCAGGGTGTCCTGATCGACCAGGGCCCTCCAAACCACCTCTCGGCTCGCCGTGATGTCCTGCTCTCCGGTTAGCTCCACTTGGCACCTTTTTTGATGACCATGCGCATAAAAATATGCAAATTATCACTATGCAATAATTATACCAAACAAGCAGCGCAGGAGATAATTCGCCGGAGTGCCGGGCAGGGATGTACCCGGGCCGAACCGCCAAGCCGACCAGGGGCCGCCCCCCTTTCGCGATGCCGCACCCAAGACCGTGTCGGGAGGGAATGCGACACTGGCGAAAAGACCCGGGCCGCGCCCTGCGCGCCCCGGGTGCATCAGGTCATCGAGGGGAAAGGGAGGCGGGACGGGTCTCCCGCCTCGCGCGCGGCGCTAGAGCACCTTGTCCAGGGTCAGCGGCAGGTCCCGCACGCGCTTGCCCGTGGCGTTGAAGACGGCGTTGGCGATGGCGGCGGCAACCCCCGTGGTGCCGATCTCTCCGATCCCCCGGGCGCCCAGCGGGGTGCGGGGGTCCGGGATGCCGGTCCAGATCACGTCGATCGGCGGCACGTCCAGATGTGCCGGCACATGATAGTCCGCCAACGAGGGGTTCATGATCCGCCCCGTCCGTTCATCGTAGAGCGTCTCTTCGGTCAGGGCGAGCCCCAGCCCCATGATCATGCCGCCGCGGAACTGGCTGGCGGCGGTACGCGGGTTCAGGATCGTGCCGCAGTCGAAGGACCCCAGCATCCGGGTCACCCGGACCTCGCCCGTCACATCCGAGACCCGCACCTCGGCGAATATCGCCGAGGTGCTGTGCATGGCATAGCGGAACATCTCCATCGGCACCGCCCCGCTGGCGGTCACCGAGACCTCCTCGCGGTTGGCGCGGGCGAGGATGGCGGCGAAGCTCTCGTGTCGCGCAGGATCCTCCCGGGCGACAAGCCCGGCCCGGTCGAAGTGAAGATCCTCCGCCCGCAGCCCGGCCAGAGGACTGGCATTACCGGCCAGCCGGATCAGCTCTCCGACCAGCTTGGCCGAGGCCGCCATCACCGCCCCGGCGATCGAGGCGGTCTGCCCCGACCCGCCCGCGGCGGGGGCCGGAGGCAGATCGGAATCGCCGGACACGAAGCGCACGGTCTCCGGCGTCAGGCCCAGCCGGTCGGCCGCGTGCTGGGTCTGCACCGTTGCCGTGCCCATGCCCATGTCCTGTGCCGAGCAGGCGACCGCCGCCGTGCCGTCCCGGTGCAGCGTGATGCGGACCGAGGCACCCGGAAGCCGCACATAGGGAAAGCTGCCGCTGGCGCAGCCCATGCCAATCCGCCATTCGCCGTCGCGACGCTCCCCCGGCGTGGCCGGCCGCTCGGCCCAGCCGAACCGGGCAGCGCCGTCACGATAGGCCTGATCCAGCGCGTGCTGGGAAAACCGGACGCCGGTCACCGGATGGACCTCGGGCAGGTTGCGCAGCCGCAGCTCTATCGGGTCGATCCCCATCTCGTGCGCCAGTTCGTCCACCGCGCTTTCCACCGCGAAGGTGCCGACGGCCTCTCCCGGCGCCCGCATGAAGGTATTGGGCACCACGGCCATGTCCGCATGGCGCTGGCTGTAGAGGTAGCTGCCGGACCGATACATCGCGCGGGTCCCCAGGGTGAACGCCTCCGGGCTGCAACTGTAGGGGGGCATGACCGAAGTACCGGTGTGGATCAGCGCGGTGAACCGCCCCTCTGCATCGGCCCCGAGGGCCACGCGCTGCTCTGTCTGGCTGCGGCCACCGACCACGCGATAGACACCCTCGCGGGTCAGCCGCAGCCGCAGCGGCCGCCCCGCCAGGCGCGCGGCGGCCACGGCGATCACGTGGTGATCCCAGAACCCCTTGCCCCCGAAACCGCCGCCGACAAAGGGCGACAGGACCCTCACGTTCTCCCGCTTCAGCCCGAACATCTTGGCCAGTGCGGTGGCGGTCGGCGCGATCATCTGAGTGGCGTCATGGACCGTCAGCCGGTCCCCCTCCCAGATCACCGTGAGGGCGTGCAACTCGATCGCGTTGTGGGTCTGCCAGGGCGTCGTATAGATCGCGTCCACCGCGTACCGGCTGGTCGAGAGATCAGCCTCGGCATCGCCCTCCGCCCGCTGCGTCGGCTCGTAGAGCAGCGTCGGAATGGTGCGGGCGGATGCCTTCGCGGTGGCAAAGTCGGTCGGCGCCTTGGTGACCTCATAGCCGATGTCCAGCAACGTCGCGGCATGATCCGCCTGCGCCTGGGTTTCGGCGACCACCGCAGCCACCACCTGCCCGTTGTAGTGCACCCGGTCGTCCTGAAGGATCGGCAGATCGCTGTTGCCCACGGCAGAGGGGTTGCTCAGCCCGATCAGTGCCGGGCTGTCCACCCTGGGCATGTTCCGATGGGTCACCACGGCGACCACGCCCGGCGCGGCCTCGGCGGCGGTGGTGTCCAGCCGGGTGATCCGCCCCCGGGTGATCGGCGCATGAACCAGCGCGGCATGGCACAGCCCGTCCACCGCCACGTCGGCGGCGAAACGGGCGGCGCCAGTGACCTTCTCGGGCGCATCCGACAGGGCGGATTGCCGGCCGACCGCACCGTGGCGGCCGATCAGCGGATCAGGCCGCCCCCCGGGCAACCAGCCTTCCGGCAGCCAGCCGACCGCCGTGCGCACCGAGCCGATAAGGACATTCTGAAGCGTGCTCATGCCGCATCCTCCGCAAGCGTGGTGAGAACGGCGCGGAGGGTCCGCCGCGCCAGCTCGGGCTTGAAGGCGGTGGCGGGCTGGGTCTCCGCCTCCGCCAGTTCGGCGTCCGCCGCACGGGCAAAGAGCTCGGGCGTGGGTTCGGCTCCGATCAGCAGGGCCTCCGCCCTTGCGGCCCGCCAGGGCACCGTGCCGACCCCTCCCAGCGCAATCCGTGCCTCGGCGATCCGGCCCGCCTCCAGCCGCAGCCCGGCGGCGACGGAGACCAGCGCGAAGGCATAGCTCGCCCGGTCCCGCACCTTGCGATAGGCCGACCGCGCGGCCAGGGACGAGGGCGGCAGGACCACGCCGGAGATGACCTCTCCGGGCGCCAGGGCCGTTTCCTTCTCAGGGCTGTCCCCGGGCAGAAGGTGGAAATCGGTGATGGCCAGGCGGCGCGGCCCTGCCGGCCCCTCCAGGCAGACGACGGCATCCAGCGCCACCAGTGCCACCGCCATGTCCGAGGGATGCGCGGCGATGCAGGATTTCGACGTTCCCAGCACGGCGGTGTAACGGGACACCCCGCCCTGCGCATCGCAGCCGCTGCCCGGCACGCGCCGGTTGCAACTGGCGCCGGCGACATCGGCGAAATAGGGGCAGCGGGTGCGCTGCATCAGGTTGCCCGCCACCGTTGCCATGTTGCGGATCTGGGCCGAGGCGCCGGCCAGCACGGCCCGGGACAGCATCGGGTAGTGCGCGCGGATCCGCGGATCGGCCGCCAGCGCGGCATTGCTCAGCGCACCGCCGATCAGCAGCCCACCGTCCTCGGTCTCATCGATCCCGGCCGGCAGGCGGCTGACATCCAGCAGATGCTGCGGCCGCTCCACACCCTTGCGCATGAGGTCGATCAGGTTGGTGCCCCCGCCCAGCAGCCGGGCCTCCTGCCCTGCCGAGACAGCCTCGGCCAGGTCGGCAGCGCGGGAATAGCGCAATACGGTCATGTCCGTGCCTCCGCCAGGGCCAGCACCGCCGAGACGATGCCGTTGTGCGCGCCGCAGCGGCAGAGGTTGCCACTGAGCCGCTCCCGGATTTCCTCTGCAGTCAGAGGCGCGGCGGCGGTCAGATCTCCGGTGACATAGCTGGGACTGCCGGTCCGCAGCTCATTCAGCAGCGCGGTCGCGGCACAGACCTGGCCCGGCGTGCAATACCCGCACTGCAGCCCGTCATGGTCGACGAAGGCCGCCTGAACCGCGTGCAGCGCGTCGCCCTCGGCCAGCCCCTCGATGGTCGTGACCTCGCGCCCGTCGGCCTGGGCGGCCAGGGTCAGGCAGGACAACACCCTTTCGCCGTCGATCAGCACCGTGCAGGCGCCGCAGGCCCCCTGGTTACAGCCGATCTTGGTTCCGGTCAGGTGCAGATCGTCGCGCAGGAAATCCAGCAGCGACACACGCATGTCCCCTGGCGGATCGACCTTCGTTCCGTTGACGGTAATGGCCATGTCGCGCTCCCTCGTTGCAGTGGCTTTACCACAGATACAACGAAGTTCGGACTATTCAAGTTTCGCTTGATGTGATTTTGTTCAGCAGCCTGATGAGCGCATCCCGTTCGTCGGGGTCCAGCGGCATCAGCAGCTGTTCATAGAGGCTCAGGTGCACGGCTGCCATGGTCTCGGTCAGGGCCCGCCCCTTGTCCGACAGGCGCAGCGCCACTGCGCGGCGGTCGGTATCGGGCCGGTGGCGTTCGACGAGGCCGCGCTTGACCAGTCGGTCGGTCGCCGAGGTGGTGGTGGTCGCGGGCACCCCGAACCACCGCGCGACATCGGTCGGGCCGGTGTCCGGCGTCTGCGCCAGATGCAGCAGGATCAGCTTGTCCAGCTCGTTCAGCTGCACGTCACCCGCTGTCGCCATGCTCAGCTTGTAGCGGCGCGCGAAGTCGTCCATGGCGGCGCCGATGGCATCTATCTGTGCGCGGGTGGGTCGGGTCGGAGCGGTCATGCCGTCGATATAAACTTACTGAAATAGCTTGACCATCGCCGAAGTGGCATCCGGCGATCTCGATGACCCCCGCATGGCTGCCCGGGCTGCGCGACGGTCTGCTCAGCGACGATCTGCAGCCTGCCGCGACAGGGGCGACTCCGGGCGATCTGCATCCCGGCCCTGTTCTTCATCGCACTACCCTGAGGCCCCGCAGGGGCTGCGCAGATATCAGGGGACAGAAAAAGGGCGACCTCCCGGCCGCCCTTCCACGTTCCTGTCGAAGCTCCCGCCTCTATCGGGCGAACTTCTTGTACTTGATCCGCTTCGGCTCCAGCGCATCCGGGCCGAGGCGACGCTTCTTGTCTTCCTCGTAGTCCTCGAAGTTGCCTTCGAACCATTCGACATGGGCATCCCCTTCGAAGGCCAGGATATGCGTGCAGATCCGGTCGAGGAAGAAGCGGTCGTGCGAGATCACCACGGCGCAGCCGGCGAAATCGACCAGCGCGTCTTCCAGCGCGCGCAGGGTTTCCACGTCGAGGTCGTTGGTCGGTTCATCGAGCAGCAGCACGTTGCCGCCCGAGCGCAGCAGGCGCGCCATGTGGACGCGGTTGCGCTCACCACCCGACAGCAGGCTGACCTTCTTCTGCTGGTCGCCGCCCTTGAAGTTGAAGGCCGAGCAATAGGCCCGCGCGTTCACCTCGGCGTCGCCCAGCTTGATGATGTCCTGACCGTCGGCGATGGCCTCCCAGACGTTGGCGTTCGGGTCCAGGTCGTCACGCGACTGGTCGACGTAGGACAGCTTGACCGTGTCGCCGAATTCCACGCTGCCCTCGTCGGGCTGTTCCTGCCCGGTCAGCATCTTGAACAGGGTCGTCTTGCCGGCGCCGTTCGGGCCGATGACGCCGACGATGCCACCGGGCGGCAGCGCGAAGGAGAGATCCTCGACCAGCAGCTTGTCGCCCATGGCCTTCTTCAGGTTCTCGACCTCGATCACCTTCGAGCCCAGGCGCGGGCCGTTCGGAATGACGATCTGGGCATTGGCCAGCTTCTCGCGCTCGGACTGGTTGGCGAGGTCATTGTAGGCGTTGATCCGCGCCTTGGACTTGGCCTGACGGGCCTTGGCGCCCTGGCGCATCCACTCCAGCTCTCGGGCCAGGGTCTTCTGCTTCGACTTGTCCTCGCGGGCTTCCTGCTCCAGCCGCTTGGCCTTCTGTTCCAGCCAGGCAGAGTAGTTGCCCTCGTAGGGGATGCCGCGGCCGCGGTCGAGTTCCAGGATCCAGCCGGTGATGTCATCCAGGAAATAGCGGTCGTGGGTGACGATCAGGATGGTGCCCTTGTACTCGATCAGGTGGTTCTGCAGCCAGGCGATCGTCTCGGCGTCCAGGTGGTTGGTCGGTTCGTCCAGCAGCAGCATGTCGGGCGCTTCGAGCAGCAGCTTGCAGAGTGCGACGCGACGCTTCTCACCACCCGAGAGGGTCGTGACGTCGGCATCGTCAGGCGGGCAGCGCAGGGCTTCCATCGAGATGTCGATCTGCGCGTCGAGGTCCCAGAGGTTCTGGGCGTCGATCTCGTCCTGCAGCTTGGCCATCTCCTCGGCGGTCTCGTCGGAGTAGTTCATCGCCAGGTCGTTGTAGCGATCCAGGATGTCCTTCTTGGCGGCGACACCCAGCATGACGTTTTCGCGCACGGTCAGGGCCGGGTCCAGCTCGGGCTCCTGCGGCAGGTAGCCGACCTTGGCGCCCTCGGCGTGCCAGGCCTCGCCCTGGAAATCCTTGTCCCAGCCGGCCATGATCTTCAGAAGGGTCGACTTGCCGGCGCCGTTGACGCCGACGACGCCGATCTTCACGCCGGGCAGGAAGTTCAGGTGGATGTTCTCGAAACACTTCTTGCCGCCCGGATAGGTCTTCGAGACGCCGGACATGTGGTAGACATACTGGTAGGCGGCCATGGGTGGCACTCCCTGCACTGGGTGAATGGGCTTTGGCGGCGTGGATACAGAAAGCGGGGGGAGGTAGCAATCAGGATGGCGGAGCCTTGCGACTTTTGCCCCCCGGGCCTTTCTGGCGGGCCGGTGCAAGCCCGTGGTGCACGCCACCATTTGACCACGCGCCGCCCCCGGCCTAGCCTCCTGCCCGGACAGGGAGGAGACCCGCATGTCGGACCAGCAGCAGCAGATCGAGACCATCGCCGGGGCGCTTGCCGGGGATGAGCGGATCCGGGGCCTGTTCCTCTCAGGCAGCCATGGCAACGGGCGGGCCGATGACTACAGCGACATCGACTTCCTCATCGTCAGCCCCGAGGGGGCCAGCGACGCCGTGGCCGAGACCTTCCGCGAGGCGGTGGCGGGCTGCGGCGAGATCGTGCTCTGGCGTGACCGGATCGTGCGTCCGGCGCTGATCAACGCGATCACCGCCGACTGGACCCGGTTCGACGCCGTGCTGCTGAAACCCGACCAGCTGGGGGGCCAGAGCCGGGCTGCTCTGCGGGCACTGATCGACCGCGACGGCATCCTCGACAGCCTGCCCGAGGGCGGCGGGCCGGCGCGCGACATGCCCCCGGCCCGGCTGGCCTATCTGATCGACGAATTCATCCGGGTGCTGGGCCTGCTGCACCTGGTGGCAGGGCGGAAGGAGTACCTCAACGGGGTCACCGGCTGGTTCCTGCTGCGTGGCCAGCTGATCGACCTGATGATCGAGGAGACCGGGGCACCGGATCGCGGCGGCGCGCTGCATCTGAACCGGCTGATCTCGCCCGCCCAGCAGGCCGAGCTGGCGGCGCTGCCGTTGCCCGCCCCCGATCTGGCCTCGCTGGTCGCCGCCCATGAGGCCATCGCGGCGGCCTTCCTGCCGCGCGCCCGGGCGCTGGCGGCAGAGCGCGGCGTGCCCTGGCCCGCCGCCTTCGAAGAGGCCACCTGGCAGCGGCTTGCGCGCGCCGGGCTGATGCAGCGCCCCTGAGCCTTCGACAGCGCCGGTTCCGGCCCCTGCGGCCTTGCACGGGAAGGGATTTTCCGCCAAACCCGTTGCGACCAGCGAAGGGGAAGAGAATGAGCCGGATCGACGCCAAGTTTGCCAGCCTGAAAGCCACCGGAACCAAGGGTTTCGTGGCCTATATCATGGCCGGAGATCCGGACCCGGCACGCTCGCTCGAGGTGATGAAGGGGCTGCCCGGCGCCGGGGTCGATGTGATCGAACTGGGCCTGCCCTTCACCGACCCCATGGCCGACGGCCCCACCGTGCAGCTGGCCGGCCAGCGGGCGCTGGAAGCGGGCATGAACCTGGACAAGCTGCTGGAGATGGTGCGCGCCTTCCGGGCCGGGGACGACAGCACCCCGATCGTCATGATGGGCTATTACAATCCGATCTATTCGCGTGGCGTCGACCGCTTCCTGGCCGAGGCGAAAGAGGCCGGGATCGACGGGCTGATCGTCGTCGACCTGCCGCCCGAAGAGGATGACGAGCTCTGCATCCCGGCCCAGGCGGCGGGTCTGAACTTCATCCGCCTGGCGACCCCGACGACCGATGACAAGCGCCTGCCGAAGGTGCTGCAGAACACCTCCGGCTTCGTCTACTACGTCTCGATCACCGGGATCACCGGCTCGGCCGAAGCCTCGGCCGAGACGGTCGGCCCCGAAGTGGCGCGGATCAAGGCGCAGACCGATCTGCCGGTGATCGTCGGCTTCGGCATCAACACCCCCGAGAAGGCCCGCGACGTGGCCGCCGTGGCGGATGGCAGCGTGGTCGGCTCGGCCATCGTCAGCCAGATCGCGGCGGGCAAGCCGGTCTCCGAGATCCTCGCCTTCGTGAAGAGCCTCGCCGACGGCGCGCACAGCGCCTGACGGCGGAAGACGAAGGACTGAGGGCGGGCGCCCCTCCCTCAGCCGTCCGGCTACTCGGCCGCTTGTTCCGCCGCCGCCCGTGCCCAGCGTTGTGCCAGGACCGAGCAGAGCAGCAGCTGTGACAGGTGGAACAGCATCGTGGGCAGCACGATGGCCCCCACCGTCGCCGCCGGGAAGAGCGCCGAGGCGATCGGCAGCCCCGAGGCCAGGCTCTTGGTCGAGCCGCAGAACAGCAGCGTGATGCGATCCTCGCCAGGCAGGCCCAGTCGGCGCCCGCCCCAGGCCATGAGACTGAAGGCCAGCGCCAGGAAGATCCAGACCACGGCGAGCAGAAGAAGGAGGCTCAGCGCCGGGATCTGTGTCCACAGCCCGGCCACCGTCCCCGCCCCAAAGGCCGAGTAGACGATCAGCAGGATGGCGCCGCGGTCCACCACCATGGTCAGCACCTTGTGACGTTGCACGAAGCCGCCGATCCAGCGCCGCAGCAACTGGCCCAGCACGAAGGGCAGCACGATCTGCTCACCGATGCGCAGCACCGCGTCCAGCGAGACGCCGCCGCCCTCCTGATGCAGCACCAGCGTCGCCAGCAGCGGCGTCAGCACCACGCCGACCATGTTCGACACCGAGGCCGCGCAGATCGCCGCCGGGACATTGCCGCCGGCGATCGAGGTGAAGGCGATGGAACTCTGCACGGTCGAGGGCAGGATGGCGAGGAACAGTAGCCCCATCGTCATCTCGGGCCCCAGCACGCCGCCGAAGACCGCCGCCAGCCCCAGCCCGAGCATGGGGAACAACACGTAGGTCGCCGCGAAGGTCAGCCCCTGAAGACGCCAGTTGAGGAAGCCCGCGCGCACCGCGCCCGGGTCCAGCTTGGCGCCGTAGAGGAAGAACAGCAGGGTGACCGCCCAGTAGCTCGCATGGGACAGCAGCGTGGCGGCCATGCCGCGCGCCGGCAGGAAGGCCCCCGCCAGCACCATCACGAAGAGCAGGATCATGTAGGTATCGATGCCGATACGCTTCAGCTGGTTCACGTCGTCATTCCTTCGCAGCCGGGTCGCGGGGATCGGGGCCCCGGGGGCCCTCCTCCTGCCGACATACCCGGCGCGGCGCTGCTGCGCCACCTCTCCCGAGCGCCGGGGCCATCCTGCCGGGCCGGGTCGGGGTCCGGCAGGAGGCGGCTGGCGGGCGATCATCACGCGCCCTTTGCCGGGGCCTGTTGTCGCAGCCCCTGCGGCGGCAGCACGCTTGCCCGGATCGTGGCGGATTGGTAAGAAAACCTGACCACAGGATCCCGGGAGAGTTCGGCCATGCCCGTCATCACCAGCATCGACGACCTGAAGCGCCTGCACCGGCGGCGCACGCCCAAGATGTTCTACGACTACTGCGAGAGCGGCTCGTGGACCGAACAGACCTTCCGCGAGAACACCACCGATTTCCAGCAGATCCGGCTGAAGCAGCGGGTCGCCGTGGACATGACCAACCGCACCCTGGAAACCGAGATGATCGGCCAGAAGGTCGCCATGCCGGTGGCCCTGGCGCCGGTCGGGCTGACCGGGATGCAGCGCGCCGACGGAGAGATCAAGGCGGCCCGCGCGGCAGAGAAGTTCGGCGTGCCCTTCACGCTGTCGACCATGTCGATCTGCTCGATCGAGGACGTGGCCGAACACACCACGAAACCCTTCTGGTTCCAGCTCTATACCATGAAGGACCAGGACTACCTGCGCCGCCTGATCGAGCGTGCCCGGGCGGCGAACTGCTCGGCGCTGGTGATCACGCTGGATCTGCAGATCCTCGGCCAGCGGCACATGGATCTGAAGAACGGCCTCTCGGCACCGCCGAAGCTGACCCCCAGGGTGCTGGCGGACCTGGCGACCAAATGGACCTGGGGGCTGGAGATGCTGGGCACCAAGCGGCGCAGCTTCGGCAATATCGTCGGCCATGCGGAGGGGGTCACCGATCCCTCCTCGCTGTTCTCCTGGACCGCCGAGCAGTTCGACCCGCAACTCGACTGGAAGAAGATCGAAGAGATCAAGAAGATGTGGGGCGGCAAGGTGATCCTGAAGGGCGTGCTGGATCCCGAGGATGCCAAGATGGCCGCCAGGGTGGGCTGCGATGCGATCCTCGTGTCGAACCACGGCGGGCGGCAGCTGGACGGGGCGCTATCCTCGATCAGGATGCTGGATCCGATCCTGGATGCGGTCGGCGACGAGGTCGAGGTGCATCTGGATTCGGGCATCCGCTCGGGTCAGGACGTGCTGAAGGCGGTGTCGATGGGCGCCAAGGGCACTTTCATCGGCCGCGCCTTCGTGCACGGTCTGGGCGCCATGGGCGAAGCGGGCGTGACCCGCGCACTGGAGGTGATCGCCAAGGAAATGGACATCTCCATGGCGCTTTGCGGCAAGCGCGACATCAAGGACATGGGGCGCGGCGACCTGATGATCCCCGAGGATTTCGCGGGCCGCTGGAAAGCCTGAGCGGGGGCGCCCAGGCCCCTTTGCCGCATTGGACCGGGGCGCGGGGCAAGCCCCGCGCGCTACGGGTCCCGTGAGGGGGCCGGCCGTGCGCCAGGCGTAGGGGCGCCTGTTCCGCCCCCCTCCCCCCGCGCTTCCGATCAGCATACAGGTCTCTCGACCGCATAGGGCGGGAGACATCCCACCTTCGCCCCGCTCCAATCGCGCCCGGTCCGGTCCTCGCGCGGCAGGTGGCTTCCGCCCTAGGGGGCCTTCTCTCCGTAGAGTTCCAGCACCTCCAGCGGCACCACTTCCAGGGCGCGGATATGGGTGGCCTCCAGGCGGACCTGCGGGGCGCAGCCCTCGTCATGCGCCTGCAGGAAGCGGGCGGCGCAGAGGCACCAGCGGTCACCGGGGCGCAGGCCGGGAAACCCGAACTGCGGGATCGGCGTCGAGAGATCGTTGCCGACGTATTTCGAATAGGCCAGGAACTCCGCCGTCATCACCGCGCAGACGGTATGAGAGCCCTGATCCTGGGCGCAGGTATTGCAATGGCCGTCGCGGAAGAACCCCGTCATCGGATGGGTCGAACAGGGCTCGAGCGCGCTGCCGAGGGCGTTGATCGACCGGTCCTTGTCCATTGTCCTGCCTCGCTTCGCGTGACGCAGGGTCAGCATATCAGCGCCGCGCCATGGCGCAAGCGGGCCGGCCTCCTCCGCGACCAATTCAGGAGGGCACCGCCTTTCGGGAGAGCGCGCCGCTCCCGCCCGCTGCCCTGCGCGAGGATCAGTCGCGCCGCAGCCAGCGTCCGTGGAAGTCGACCCGGCCAAGCGCGGTGGTCTCGCCCCCGGGCCAGATGGTCAGTTGCAGCGCCGCCCCGGGGCGGGCGCCATCGGCCTCAAGCGAGAGCCGCGCCAGCGGAGCGTCCGGGCGCGCCGCGGCACCGGCGCGCGCCAGGGCGGCCTCGCAGCGGGCCCTGGTGGCGGCGGGAAAGTACTGCCAGGCGATCGTGTGGTAGACCAGATGCACCCGTCCCCCCGCGGGCGCCGAAAGCCGCGCCTCCAGCCAGTCGGCGGCATCGCCCCGGTCGACAGGCGGCACGGCCCCCGCCCGCGCCGCCTCCAGCCGCGCCATGCGGTCGGGCTGGTCGGCCCAGAGATACGAGCGCAGGCGCAACAGGTCATCGGGCGCCCCGGGGTCGAGCGGGTTCAGGTCGACCCCCCGCGCCTCGGCGACGCTGTAGGGGGCCTGCGGCGGCAGCTCTCCCTGCCAATCCGGCGCCAGCGTCAACAGGGGCGCCGCCGGGCCGAAGTGCGCCCCGCCTATCTCCATCGCGTAGCGGTCGAACTGCAGGTTCAGCCCCGCCGAGGCACCGAGTTCCGAGAGCTGCAGCGGCAGGCCCGGGAAGCGCACGGCCAGCAGGCTGGCCGCGAGGATCAGCGCGGCGGAGCGGCGGATCTCGTTGGTCTGCGGCGCGCTGTCGAGCCAGCGCAGCAGGTGCGCCTCGTGGGCGGAGAAGACCCCGGACAGCACCGGCGCGAGGTCGCCCCGCTGCGGCGGATAGCAGGCCGCCAGTGCGGTATCGCGCCCCTGCAGCACCAGCGCGTGCAGCCCCCCGGCCAGCCGCAGGGCCACCGCATCGGGGCCGAGCGCCTCGGGATCCCAGCCGGCGATGCGGCGCGCCACGGCGCCCCCGGGCATCCCGCTGACCAGCAGGCGCAGCAGCGCCCCGGTGAAGGGTGAGCCGAGGCTGTCGCAGGCATCGGCCTGCTTCAGGAAATGCGCCTGCCAGGGTGCCCCTGCCCCGGCGCCGCTCACCGGAACTTGTCCTTGAGCTTCTGCAGCGGTGTGCGGCTGTCCTTGCGGTCGGCCCTTGCCTTCAGTGCGGCGGCCTTCTGGGCTACCGCCTGCTGGGTCGGGGCCTGCTGGGTGGGGGCCTGCTGGGTGGGGGCCTGCCCGGCGGGGGCCTCCGTCGCCACCCTGTCCTTGTTGCGCGGCGGGTTGACCCGCAGCGCCACGGCGTTCTGGAAGCGCCCGGCATCGCCCTTCGCCAGATCCGCCGCCCCGTCCGCGCAGCCGCGCATCATGTCATCCAGCCAACCCTCTTCGGCCTTGGCGAAATCCGACAGCACGTAGCCCGCCACCCGGTCCTTGTGGCCGGGGTGGCCGATGCCCATGCGGATGCGCTGGTACTCCGGCCCGATATGCTGGTGGATCGAGCGCAGCCCGTTGTGTCCGGCGTGCCCGCCCCCCTGCTTGACGCGCAGCTTGCCAGGCGCCAGGTCCAACTCGTCGTGGAAGACCGTCACATCGGCGGGGGTCAGCTTGTAGAACCGCATCGCCTCGCCCACCGACTGCCCGGACAAGTTCATGAAGGTCGCCGGTTTCAGCAGCAGCACCTTCTCGCCGCCGAGCGTGCCCTCGGTCAGTTCGCCCTGGAACTTGCTCCGCCAGGGGGCAAAGCCGTGATCCGAGGCGATCCGGTCCAGCGCCATGAAACCGATGTTGTGCCGGTTGCCGGCGTATTTCGCCCCGGGATTGCCGAGACCGACAAAGAGCTGCATGGGACCTCCGCTGCTGGCCATGTTGCCCAGGGCTTACCGCAGTGGCGCAGCGCGGTCCAGCAAGGGACCGGTCCGCCGGGCGCGGCGGCAGACCCTGGGGCAAACGCAAACGGCCCCGCCGATCTGGCGGGGCCGTCCGTGGTCGTCGAGGGCCATCAGGCGCCGGGGATCACTCCTCGGCGGCTTCCTCGGCTGCCTCTTCCGCATCGTCCTGAGCCTTCAGACCCGAGGGAGCGGCGATGTTGGCGATCACGAAATCACGCTCGATGACGGGCTTGGCGCCCTCGGGCAGGGTGACTTTCGAGATGGTCAGGGTGTCGCCGATCTCGGCGCCCGTCAGGTCGACGGTGATCTTCTCGGGGATGTCACCGGCGATGACCGACAGGTCGACATCGGCACGCACCACGGTCAGCACGCCGCCACGCTTCAGGCCGGGGGCCGCGGCGTGGTTGATGAACTCGACGGGGATGTGCAGGTTCACGCGCGTGGTGCGACGCAGGCGCATGAAGTCGACGTGGGTCGGCAGATCCTTGACGACATCGCGCTGGACGCCGCGGCAGATGACGCGCACGTCCTCGTGGCCTTCGACCTTCAGGTTGAAGAGGGTCGCCAGGAAGCGGCCTGCCTTCAGGCGCTTCAGCAGGTCGTTGAACGGCAGCTCGATCGCGATCGGATCTGCGTCGCCGCCGTAAACCACACCCGGAACCATGCCAGCGCGACGCGCTGCGCGAGCGGCGCCCTTGCCCGTCCCCGCACGTTCCGTGACGTGGAGATCAGGAATTTCTCCAGCCATATCAATTCTCCTAGATGGGGCGGGCATCCTCCAAGGCTGTATGCCCGCGTTCAAGTCCCGCGCGAGTACACGGATTCCCCTGCAAAGGAAAGCCGTAATCGACCCCGGCGCCCGGGCGCCGCCTTGAAACTGCCCCGCACCCGGCCGCTATGGCGTGACCAGGGTCGAGAGCGGCCCGGAGGCCGGGTTGCCGACCGAGTCGAAGCGGACCACGTTGCGATAGTGATGGTAAAACGCCTGCGGGGTCAGGCCGAAGGCGGTTTCGAACGCATGGGTCCAGCCCAGGCCGTGCCCGAGGACCTCGTAGAACCGCCCGATGGCCGGATACCCATAGAGGTCGACCAGGTCGATGGCGCCAACGGTCCCCGCCCGGTAGACATCCGGACTGCGGGTCTTCAGGGCATCCAGTGTCTCTAGGTCCGCAAGATCATGGAAGTTCCTGTCCAGCCGCCGGTAATTGACGATCCGGTAGTCCCAGTCCGGTGTGCCAAGCGCAAACTTGTTGCCATAGGCCTGCGCACTGCCCGCCATCAGCCAGGCGGGGCCATCCCGCTTCATCTTTTCATCAACGCCCCACTCGACGCGCCCCACGCCTGCCAGCTGGGCCTGCATGAGGAAAACCATCTGACGGGCCAACAGGAACTCTCCCCAGACCCAGTCAAGCTCCGCCTGGCGATCCGCTTCGGACGGGACACAGATGTAAAGAAGGCCCGGCAGGATTGTGCCGTCCATGCCGCGAAACGATGTGCAAGACTCCGCGATAGTCGCGGACTGATCGACTGCCGGCAGTCCCACATGCTCGGCGACAAGGCGGCGCAGATCCCGGGGATTGTCCGCCACCACGATGACGTCACGCCCCGCCAGCTCAACCTGGAAGGTGTTGCGGATGCCTGTCTGGGCGCGCGTCACCGCCAACATGATCCGCGCCCGCAGGTCTTCGCGGACACCATCCGAATAGACGATCTTGGGCTGCCTGTTCTGGAGTGACGGCCAGAACGTCTTCAACTCGGGACGCATCAGACCGATGCGACGGCACAGGCTGTTGCCAAGATCGGTTTCGAAACGATGTTCCATCACAAGGCCGGTCTCGGCCTGGAACTCTGCAAGGGCCCGCCGGGTATTGGCCCCGACCAGCCCGTCGGCAGGACCCGGATTGAACCCCGCCTCGGCAAGCTGGTTCTGCACGCAGCGCACGCCCTCCCGGATCTGCGCGGAGCCCGCCCCCGGCAAAAGAGTCAGGAGAAGCAGCAAAAGGATGGCGCGCATGTTCAAGACTCCCTTGTGGTTCAACGAGCCGCCAGGAGAGTCCGCGTCTGGAGTACGCCCCGAGGATCCTGACCGTACCTGACCGAATAGCATCCGGTTCCGGGAAAGGCGACCGGCGCCCTTGCCCGCATCCCGTGCATCCTGAACCGTCACGGTCTCAGGTCACTGCCACGATGGTCTTCGCGCCGCCTCCAGCGAGGCCCCCCGAAAGCAGCCCCCTTGACCCCACCTCACCACTGGCGTCTATTCCGCCCCGATGCCAGCCGGCGCAGGGAATGCGCTTCGCCCGCCCTTTCCCTGACACCAGAGGTATCACCATGTCCTTCATCGCCATGAACCGTTTCAAGGTCCGCCCAGGCCACCAGGAAACCTTCGAGGAAATCTGGAAAACCCGCGAGAGCCGGCTGTCCGAGCGCGAGGGTTTCCGCGAGTTCCGCATGTTGAAAGGCGCAGAGGCCGAGGACCATGTTCTCTACGCCAGCTTCACGCTTTGGGCCAGCAAGGCCGATTTCGAGGCCTGGACCAAGTCCGAGCAGTTCCGCGACGCGCACAGGAATGCCGGCAACAGCCGCACCAGGGAGGCCCTGGTCGCCCCGCCGCAATTCGAAGGGTTCGAGGCCTTCCTGGAAGACGCCTGAGCAACGCCCGGGGCCTGATCAGGGTCCCGGGCCCGCAAGGAAGGGCCGCCGGGGCTCGCCGGTTTCAGCCAGCCGGGCGCCCGATTGCAGCGCCCGATGACGCGCCCCGTCGATCCGGCGCGGCGTCCCCTATATCCTACAGCTCGCCCTCGGTGGGAATATTCACCAGGGCGCCGCAATGCTTGCAGTGCACCGCGTCGGGGTCATGCAGCAGAAGGCCGCAACTGGCGCAGGGCTGGCGCACCTTGGGCGGTCGGAACAGCACCTGAAGCAGGCGCAGGAACAGGGAGACGCCGAAGATCATCACCGCCACCGCCAGCATCCGCCCCCAGGACCCCATGGGGGTGATGTCTCCGAAGCCCGTGGTGGTCAGCGTGGTGACGGTGAAATAGAGCGCATCGGCATAGTTGCGGATCTCGGGGTTCACGCCGACCTGGCTGGCGTAGATCAGCCCGGTCATGACGAAGAGGAAAACCGTCAGGTTGGTGCCTGCCAGCAGGATCTCCTCGACGCCTCGGAAGCCCGGGAAGTCCTGCCGCAACCGGCGCAGGATCTGGTAGGAGTGCAGCAGCCGCAGCGTGCGCAGGACCCGCAGGAAGCCCAGCCCCTCGCCTGCGATCGGCGCCAGGAAGGACAGCACCGCCACCAGGTCGGCCCAGGTCGCCAGCCGCAGGAACAGCCGCGCCGGCCGCCGGGCGATCCACAGGCGCAGCGCGAAATCGGTCAGGATCAAGACGCCGAAGACCGCATCCAAGGCCTCGACCAGCGGCGGATGGGCCAGGAAGGAGGTGACGATGACAAAGAGCACCGTCACCAGGTCGAAGGCCAGCAGCCCGTAGCGAAAGCGATAGGCTGCGGGGCTGTCCCCCTTGTAGAGCGCCTGGAGGCGCGCCTTCGGCGTCATTGCGGCCCCCGAGATCGGGGGCCGGGGGACGGTTTCCGGACCTGCGGGATCACTCGACCTTGCGGCCCTCGGACACCGCGCCGGTGTCGGACATGTCAAAGCCGAGGTGATCGGCCACGGTGTAGATGTCCTTGTCGCCCCGTCCCGAGAGGTTGATGACGATGATATGGTCCTTCGGCAGGTCGCCCGCGATCTTCATCACATGGGCCACCGCGTGAGAGCTCTCCAACGCCGGGATGATCCCTTCGGTCCGGCAGCAGAACTGGAAGGCCTCCAGCGCCTCGTAGTCTGTGACCGAGACGTATTTCGCCCGACCGATGTCATGCAGCCAGGAATGTTCCGGGCCGATGCCGGGATAGTCGAGCCCGGCCGAAATGGAATGACCTTCCAGGATCTGCCCGTATTCGTCCTGCAGCAGGTAGGTGCGGTTGCCATGCAGCACGCCGGGGCGCCCGCCGGTCAGCGAGGCACAGTGTTCCATCTTGTCGTTCACGCCCTTGCCACCCGCTTCCACGCCGATGATCGCGACTTCCTTGTCGTCGAGGAACGGGTGGAACAGCCCCATGGCGTTCGAGCCCCCGCCGACGGCGGCGACCACGGTATCGGGCAGGCGGCCCTTGCCTTCCTGCTCTTCCAGCTGCCAGCGGGTTTCCTGGCCGATGATGGCCTGGAAGTCGCGGACCATGGCCGGGTAAGGATGCGGGCCGGCGACGGTGCCGATGCAGTAGAAGGTGTCATGCACGTTGGTCACCCAGTCGCGCAGGGCGTCGTTCATCGCGTCCTTCAGGGTGCCACGGCCCGAGGTGACGGGCACCACCTCGGCGCCCAGCAGGCGCATCCGGAAGACGTTGGGCGCCTGGCGCTTCACGTCGGTGGCGCCCATGTAGACGATGCACTTCAGGCCGAACTTGGCACAGACGGTGGCGGTGGCCACGCCATGCTGGCCGGCGCCGGTCTCGGCGATGATCCGGGTCTTGCCCATGCGCCGCGCCAGCAGGATCTGCCCCAGCACGTTGTTGATCTTGTGGGCGCCGGTGTGGTTCAGCTCTTCCCGCTTCAGGTAGATCTTCGCCCCGCCCAGTTCCTCGGTCAGCCGCGGCGCGAAATAGAGCGGGCTGGGCCGCCCGACGTAGTTCTTCCACAGCTCCCGCATCTCTTCCCAGAAGCCCTCGTCGGTCTTGGCCTTTTCGTATTCGGCCTCGAGTTCGAGGATCAGCGGCATCAGCGTCTCGGAGACGAAACGTCCGCCGTGCAGGCCGAAACGGCCTTTCTCGTCGGGGCCGGTCATGAAGCTGTTGAGAAGATCGTCCATGGAAAGCTCCTGTTTCCGGGCTGCGGGTCAGCAAGGATGTAGCGGGATGGCGCCCTTCGGGCAAGGGATGGCGCCTGCGGCGACATGCCTCCGGCGGGAGTATTTTCAGCCTGGTGATGAACAAGAGGCTCTTATGCCCATCACCAGGCCGAAAATACTCCGGGGGTGAATTGGGCCCGGAACGGGACCAAGAGGGGGCAGCGCCCCCTCCCCCTCCGCGTGCTCCCCGCAGGGGACTTCGGTCAGTCCGCGACAGCGGACTGGACGAAGGAGAGGATCTTTTCGGCGTCCTTCACGCCAGGCGCGCTTTCGACCCCGGAAGAGACATCGACCTGGGTGGCGCCGGTCAGCCGGATGGCCTCGGCGACGTTATCGGGGGTCAGCCCGCCGGCCAGCATCCAGGGCCGGGTCCAGTCGCGTCCGGCGATCAGGCGCCAGTCGAAGGACAACCCGTTGCCGCCCGGCAGTTCAGCCTCCTTCGGAGGCTTGGCGTCGATCAGCAACTGGTCTGCGACGGCCTCGTAATCGGCGATGGCGGCAAGGTCGGCGGCATCGGCCACGCCGATCGCCTTCATCACCGGCAGGCCGGTGCGGGCGCGGATCTCGGCCAGGCGCTCGGGGCTTTCCTGCCCGTGAAGCTGCAGCATGTCCAGCGGCACCTCGGCGGTGACCGCGTCCAGCAGCGCATCGTCGGGATTCACCAGCAGCGCCACCTTGGCAAGGCCGACGGGGGCTTCCAGCGCCAGGGCGCGGGCCGTGGGAATGTCCAGGTGACGCGGGCTTTTGGGGAAGAACACCAGCCCGGCATAGACGGCGCCCGAGCGGGCGACGGCCTGCATGTCGGCGGGGGTCTTCAGGCCGCAGATCTTGACCCGGCGCCGGGGCGCGCGATTGGGCTGGACGAGAACGGGCATCGGATCAGTCCAGCAGCGCCAGGACCTCGTCCTGTCCGTGCTTCTCGCCCTTCAGCCGCTTCACCTCGCGCTTCAGCTTGTGGGCTTCGCGCGATTGGCGGCGCATCTCGGCGCGGTGCTTGTGCTCGCGCATCCATTCCCAGAGGAAGCCGATCAGCAGACCGGCCACGATGCCGGCGAAGATCACCGCGTAGAGCGGCAGGGTCACGGCGAAGTTCATCCCCGCGATCTCGGCCAGCCCCTCGGGCAGCAGCGCCAGGTCGACGGCTTGGCGATTGGCCAGCGCCACCGAAACCAACACGATGGCGATCAGGGCCAGGATGGCGTAGCGGACATATTTCATCAGTCGTTTCCGTTCAGTCGGTCCCGCAGAAGCTTGCCGGTCTTGAAGAAGGGAACGTGTTTCTCCTCGACCTCGACGGCCGCGCCGGTGCGCGGGTTCCGCCCGGTCCGGGCCTCACGTTTCTTCACCGAGAAGGCGCCAAAGCCGCGCAGCTCGACGCGGTTGCCCTTGGCCATCGCCTCGGTGATCTCCTCGAAGATCGTGTTCACGATCCGCTCGACATCGCGCTGGTAAAGATGCGGGTTCTCGTCGGCGATCTTCTGGATCAATTCAGAGCGGATCATATGGTTCTGTCTCCCCGGCACTGGTCTTCTGATGACACCATGTTCCGGGAATATAAGGGCTTTCCCCCTCAACGGGAACATCCTGAAATGTAACCCCGCCCGTGAATCCGGCCAAAATCCCCTTCCTTGGCGGGAATCCCCGCCCCCGCGCGCCCTCCGGACAGCCGGGTGCCCCGGATTTCATCACCCTGCCGCACTGCAGCCAGATCGTTGATTCGCGTGCCTTCCGCTGCGGCAGAACCGATCCGCGCACCGCAGGACAACGGCAAAGGGCCCCGCGCTGGCGGGGCCCTTCCTGTTTTTCTCCGTCGCGGGCAGGGCCCGGCGGGGATTACTCGTTGTCGCCCTTGAGGGCGGCGCCGAGGATGTCGCCGAGCGAGGCACCGGAGTCGGAGGAACCGTACTGTTCGACGGCCTCTTTCTCTTCGGCGATCTCGCGGGCCTTGATCGACAGGCCCAGACGACGCGACTTGCTGTCGACGTTGGTGACGCGGACATCGACGTGATCGCCGACCGAGAAACGCTCGGGGCGCTGTTCGGCACGGTCACGCGACAGGTCGGAGCGGCGGATGAAGGACTTCATGCCTTCGTATTCCA
>JAAFAB010000058.1 GCA_018222585.1 Paracoccaceae bacterium
TGTAGGCCGCCGCGGATCCGGAGCCATCCCCCCAGCTGTTGCCATGGGCCGAGCGAAAGGCCCGGTGCGGATCGTGCACCCCGCGCAGTACGAAGCCGTTGATCCCCGCGTCCATGTCGCCACCGAGGAAGGTGTTGCTCTGGCCCGAGACGCTGAGCAGCTCGACCGGCTTGCGCGTCGCTGCGAACTGCAACCCCGCGCCTGCGACGGGATAGAGGACATCGACCGGCCCCATCTTCGTGGGCATCGTCAGCAGATAGTAGTCCTCATCGTAGACCCGATGGTTCCAGCCCGGCAGGCCCTCCAGCAGCCCGCCCGGGATGCTCTCGGACACGCCCACCAGGGCGCGGATCATCTGCGCCGTGCGCTCGGAGATCTTCGGCAGCACCACCGCCCCCGAGGGCTCCAGCGCGATCGAGGCCCGACCGAAGAGGTCATGCACCACCGGCAGGTGCGGCACGTCACGGGCGGGCGCCACCGGCGCCGGCGTCGCGAACCCCTTGCCGCGCAGCATTCCCGCTTCATCGACCGAAAGAGCGACACGGTTGGCATTGCCCTGCGCGAGCGGCGTGCGGGGCACGTCCCGCGCCGGCGCACTCGAGGCGCCGACGCCGAAGCCCCTGGCGTGGAAGGTCCCGTCCCGCTTCCAGCCGCCGCCGATCCGGTCCTCGCGGTCGTAGACAGGAGCCGCCCAACCCTGGAAGCCGTCCCGATACAAGGATCGGGCCCGAAGCGAGGTCACGTCGCGTTGCGAGGCAGCGCCGATGTTGCTCCGTGCGGTGGCTTCCTGCCCTGCCAGCTCGGAAAGCCCATTGGCGACATCGAGCTTGTCGGCAAGTTCCGCGTCGATGTAGTCGAGCACCGCGCCGGCGTCACCGATCTTGGTCACGGTGATGTCGTCGGTGCCGAGCACGAAGGTCCCGCTGTCCGCCACGCTGAAGATCCAGCGCTCGCCGCCATTGCTGGTGCCGCCCTCGACGAAGACCGAGGAGAGGTTGATCTCGCTGGCGGCGTCCATGTCGGCGCGGCGGGTCCAGGCACCGGCGGCCGTGATATAGACGCCGTTCTGCGCCGGATTGGACTGGCCCGCCACCGCCACGACCGAGCCGCTGGTCAGGGTGCCATCGATGGTCTGCTCGCCGCTGAGGACGATGTTGCCGTCCGCCAGCAGGTCCACCGGATCGCGGGGAATGGCCCCCACGGTGGTGGTCGCCTCGACGATGCTGACGCGCTCTTCCAGCGCGTCGGTGTCGGTCTGATCGGTCTTCAGCGCCAGCGCCTCGTAGACCGGACCGCCCCCGGCGAGCAGCGTGCCCAGCCCGGCCACGGTGAACAGCCCGGAGGTGCCCTCGTTGAGCACCAGCAGGTATTCCGCCGAAGCGAGTACGTCATTGTCGGAGATCTTCACGCCGTTCTCGGCCATGGCGGGTCCTCAGTAAACCGTGGTGGAGAGTGCGGCCGTGAGCGCGGCGCGCACATTGTCAACGTTGACCGGGGCGAGGTGGTAGTCCCACGCGCCGGCCGGGGCGGAGGCGGCGGTGGCGCGGTAGAGCACCACCAGCGTCAGCGCGCCGTCGAAGTCGGAGCTGGCGGCAAGCTCGAGCGTGGTGTTGCCGGTCTCGGCCGTCAGTTCCAGGAAGTGGGTGCCGTTGGCGTCGAGCGCCGCGCCGGTGACCGTGGTGCCGCCGGTGAAGGCCGGCGTCACGCTGCCCGCCGTGCGGCCAGTGACCACAACGGCCAGCCGGTAGCTGGCGCCCGCGGTGAGGGAGACAGCCAGGGTGAGGCTGTCCGCGACGCCGGCGGTGTGCTGCGCCTGTCCGCCCGCGATCGCCCAGTTCGCCCCGAGCGTCCATCCGCCGGCAGACCCGAAGTCTCCGTCCGCGACCAGCGTGACCCGCGTGGCGTCGCCGTCGATGATCGTGGTGGTCAGCCCCGGCGTCACGGAAACAGGATCCCCGACCGCGTCGGTGTCGGGGTCAACCGTATCACCCGAGGCCACGCGGTAGAGCTGCACGGACGCCGTCTCGGCGTCGGTCACCGCGAGCTCGATCCGGGCATGGCCAAGCCCGCCGGTCACCGTCACGGTCTGCTCGTCGA
>JAAFAB010000059.1 GCA_018222585.1 Paracoccaceae bacterium
GCCGGTGAACCTCTGGAACGAGATCGAGGGCGTGCCGGTGCAGGCGCGTGCCCAGGCGGTCGATCCCTTCGCGCTGGTGCGCATCGTGGCGCTGGCCCGCATCCTGATGCCGGCCTCGGTCGTGCGCCTGTCGGCCGGGCGCACGGGGATGAGCGACGAGTTGCAGGCGCTGTGCTTCCTTGCCGGGGCGAACTCGATCTTCGTGGGCGACCAGTTGCTGACCACCGGCAACCCGGCGGCGTGGAAGGATCAGGATCTGCTGACCCGGCTTGGTATACACATCGCCCCCGCGCAGGCCCGGCCCCGGGTCGCGGCGGAATAGGCTTAGCCCGGGAAGCTGCGGGCGAGGATCTCCACCGCCCGGGCGATCCGCCCCTCGTCCAGCGCCGCATAGCCCAGACGGAAGGCCTGCGGCGCCGGACCCTCCAACGCAAAGCGCATACCCGGCAGCAGGGCCAGCCCCGCTTGCCCAGCGGCTTTGGCCCAATCATCGGCGGATCTCCCCTCGCAACGCAGCCACAGCGCAAGGCCCCCGGCGGGCAGATCGAATGTCGCCCGCCCGGCCAGATGCTCCCCCAGCAGCGCCGCCAGCAGATCCCGCCGCGCCCGGTAGACCCGCCGCGCCTTGCGGGCGTGACGGCCGAGATCGCCATCGCGGATCAGTTCCGCCAGCGCCGCCTCCAGTGGCGCGTCGCCCTGCCGGTCGATGGCGGCCCGCGCTTCGGCCATGCGGGTCAACAACCGCTCGGGCGCCAGCGCATAGCCCAGACGGATACCCGGTGAGAGCAGCTTCGACAGCGAGCCCACGTAGATCAGCGGCAGGTCTTCGGGCGCACGGGCGGCGAGCGGCAGCACCGCGCGGCCCTCGAAGCGGTACTCGTGGTCGTAATCGTCCTCGATCAATGTGAGCCCATGACGCTGCGCCAGCTCCAGGAGCTGCAATCGCCGCGCCGCGCCCATGGTCACGGTGGTCGGGTACTGGTGATGCGGCGTGACATAGACCGCCCGGATACGCGGGTCGCGGGCCAGCGCGGCCTCGAGCGCGTCGACCCTGAGGCCGCCGCCATCCACCGGCACGCCCCGCACCTGCGCCCCCGCCGCGCGGAACGCTTCCCATGCCAACGGATAGCCCGGCTCCTCGACCGCGATGACCTTGCCCGGCGACAGCGCCGCACGGGCCGCGAGAAACAGCGCCATCTGGCTGCCCCGGGTGATCAGCAGCCGCGACGGGTCCGCCACCACGCCCCGGTCCGAGGCGAGATAGCCCGCCAGCGCCTGCCGCAGCGAGGACGTGCCGCGCGCATCGCCGTAATCCGCCCCGGCGCGGAAGGCGGGCGACAGCAGCGCCCGACGAAAGGCCCGGGCCAGCGCCTTGTCGGGCACGAGCTTGGGGTCCGGCGCGCCGTCGCTGAACGCGAGCCCCACGCGCGGCGCCACGGGGTCCATCGACGCGGGCGCTGACCTGCGGGCCAGCATCCCCTGCGGCAGATCCTGCGCCACGAAGGTGCCCCGCGCCGGTTCGGCCTGCAGCCAGCCCTGGGTCAGCAGCTCCTGATAGGCGGCGTCCACCGTGTTGCGGTGCACGCCCAACTCGCGCGCCAGCGCCCGCGTGCCGGGCAGCCGCGCCCCGGGCTTCAGCCGGCCGCGGGTGATGTCGCGGGTGATGGCCTCGGCGATGGCGAGGAACAGCGGGCGGTCGTCGCCCGGCTCCATCTCGAGGGCAAGAGGCTCGCGCATGTCGAAAACCGGCCTACCACAATCTTTCATACTGGCACTTTTGCATAGGCCAGTGTTTTGCCACAGAGGCGAAAAACGCAAGAGGCTTCCACGATGAAATCCGCCCTGATCCTGCGCCACCTGGCCTTTGAAGACCTCGGGTCCTTTGCCCCGGTTCTGAGGGACGCCGGCTATCAGCTGCAAGACATCGAGGCGGCTGTGGATCCGCTGCCCGACCCGCTGGAACCGGACCTGGTCGTGGTGCTGGGTGGCCCGATCGGCGTGAATGACAGCGCCGCCTTTCCCTGTATGACGGAGGAGCGGGACTGGCTGGCGATGAGGCTGGC
>JAAFAB010000005.1 GCA_018222585.1 Paracoccaceae bacterium
CCGGCCGGATGATTGTGGACGATGATCAGCGCCGAGGCATTGAGCGCCAGGCAGCGCCGCAGCACCTCCCGGGGATAGACCGGGACGTGATCGATGGTGCCGATGGCGAGGCATTCGTCAGAGATCAGCCGGTTCCTGCGGTCGAGATAGAGGACATGGAAGCGCTCCACATCGCCCCGTATGGTCAAGGCGCAATAGTCGAGGACCGCCTGCCAGGACGTCAGGACAGGGTTCTGGTTGAGATGGCGCAGCAGGATCTGCCGGGCCTCATAGACCACGGCCTGCTCCTGGGCCAAGAACCGGAGCGGCTGCGGTTCGATGGCGGGTGTTCTCGTGTTTCGTGTCATGGTGCTATTCTCCGACGGGCAGCCGGCCGGGCGCCGAACTTTCACCGCGTCACGAGGAGAAGCGCCGCCCTCTTCCTACGAAGCGAGCGGCGCGGACGCCGGAAAGCTGGAAATCAGGAAATCATGAACGCCGAGTCTCCCTATCGGAGGATGTCCCGGACGACAGGCGACCCGAGCGGTAAAGCAGGCGCTCGGCATCGCGGATGCTTCCGGTCTGACGCGCGGTGTCGGCCCAGACAGAGACCGGCACGTCGCCGGTGAACAGCAGATCCCGTTCGATTCCCATGCCGAAGGGCAGCCGGATCGAGCACATTTCATCAAAGCTCCAGGAGCCAAGTTCGGGACAGCCAATGTCGGCCAGGCCAAACATGGTGTCGCCGTCCTCGTCGAGCTCGGTCGCGAGCCAGACACCGGCGCCGAAGGGATTGAAGAACTTCACGACCGGGATGTGATCCTGATCGCGATCGCGGCCATTCGCCTGCAAACGGTCACGCTGTGTGTCGGTCAGGAAGATCATGCCGCGGCCCTCCCGTCCGTCGGGGTCTGCCGATCAACATCGGTGCTGTCGCCGGGCAGATGGGCCAGCAGCCAGTCGGCCGCCTTGCTGGCCTGCGAGGCGGCGCGGACGATCGCGCGGGAATCCTCGCGCATCACCTCCAGCCACGCGCCCACGTAATCGGCGTGGCGCACAGTCGGGACAATCCCGAGCGAGGCGCAACAGAACGCGCTCGAAATCTCGGCGATCAGTTCCTCGAAGGCGTATTTCTTCGTGCCGAAACCGCCCGAGAAGTCCCGCCCCAACCGTGAGGCATGTCCTGTCGCGTGCCCCATCTCGTGCAGTGCGGTCCGGTGCCAGTTGATCGGCTCGAAATAGGCCTGCGGCGGCGGCACCTGCACGTAGTCCAGCGCGGGAACGTAATAGGCACGGTTCCCGCCGATCCGGAAATCGATGCCGGTCGCTTCAATCAATGCCTCGACCCGCGGTTCGATCATGCCGGGCGGCGGTGGCGGCGCCTCGACCGCGATGTCATCAGGCAGTCCCTCGCATTGCGCGGCATTGAACACGGTGAAGCGCTTGAGGAAAGGGATGCTGCCGGGTTCTTCGCCAGTTTCCTGCGCCCGCCGTTTCTCGTCCTCCGGCGTGAACCGGTCGGCATAGACGACTGTCGTCCCGCGCTCGCCCTTGCGGACATTGCCGCCGAGCGACAGCGCCTGGCGGAAGGTCAGCCAGTGCTGGGTTGGATAGCCCTGCTGGATCACGGCGCCCCAGAGGATCAGGACATTGATCCCGGAGTATTGCCGACCGGTGCTGGCGTTGCGCGGCATGGCGAGCGGCGCCTGCGCCGCCGCCGTCCCCCAGGGCTGGACCCAAGGCAACCGGCCGTCCTCCAGTTCGGCGATGATCTTGTCGGTGATGTCGTCATAAAGGTTCGTGCGCGGACCGCTCTTGCGGGCCGCGCGATGCTCTCTGGCCATCGGGATGATCTCCGCGACGGGCGCCGGAGGCCTCTCCTCCAGCCCTCAACCCGTCACGGAAAACCCGCCCGCACTCTCACTCTCAGGGGGCGTTGCGGGGTCTCCCCGCAGAAGGGGTAGGCCGAGATCAAGGCTCGGCCTCAGGGAAAGGCTTTCCCCATATCTGGCCTCTGTACGAGCGCGGAGCCTCACAAAGGCGGCCTATGGCTGACGTCTTCCTCCAGCTTTTAGTCGAAGATCACACGATGCGCTGGAGGCGTGCAGCCCATCATCGCGAACGCGCTGGTGGTCGAGGGGTTCGCCTGAGGTCGAGTCAAAGCAGAATCAAATCCAAGATATTGTTATAGCAAGATAAATGAGCATCTTTGCTTACGTGGACTCGCCACGTAAGCAACATCCCTCAAAAAGAGGGAATTTATAACATTCTGATTTTAAAAGGAAAAATGGCGCACCCGAGAGGATTCGAACCTCTGGCCTCCGCCTTCGGAGGGCGGCGCTCTATCCAGCTGAGCTACGGGTGCATACCGTTCGCGATGTGCTTACGTCATGCTTACGCGCGTTTTTTGGCTTCTTGAAGAGCGAACCCGATATTCACTCAAGCCATTGTCAAATCGTTACCTTTTCCAAACACCCTTAACTTTCGCCGGACTTGACTACCGCCTTCGGAGGGCAGCGCTCTATCCAGCTGAGCTACGGGTGCCTGTCGCGGCTCTATAGCCCGACCGGAAGCAGGCCGCAATGGCCCCTGCGTGCGGCGTGGCAACTTTCTGACCTTCAGGGCCGACGCGCCTGGGCCAGCATGGTCATCTCGGGGATCATGCCGCGCACCTCGACTCCCTCGAAGCCCGCTACTTCCAGACGGGACTGCAACCAGCCCGCGTCGAGAGAGCGTGCCTCGGGGGTGAAGGCGGTGTGCTGCAACTGCCAGAGGGCCGCCAGCGCAGGCCCGGTGCGGTCGGCCTCGACGACGAAGTCATGGATCAGCAGCAGGCCGCCCGGGTTCAGCGCCGCGAAGGCGCGGGCGATCAGCGCCTCATGGGCCTCGCCCGGGACGCCCGAGAACAGGTAGGACATCAGCACGATGTCCTGGCCGCCCGGAAACGCGGTCTCCAGCGCGTTCCCTTCCAGGTAGGTGATGCGGTCAGACAACCCCGCCTGCCCGACGTAACGGCGACCAAGGGCGGCGACGTTGGGAAACTCGAGCACTGTGGCCGACAGCTCAGGGTTCGCGCCGCAGAGCACGATGTCGAAGGCCGCGGTGCCGCCGCCCACGTCCAGCATCCGTCGCGCCCCTGAAAGGTCCAGCGCCTTGGCGAGCTGGCGCGCCGGGCCCAGCGATCCGGCGTGCTGGCTTTCGGAGTAGAGCTTGGCCTCGGCCGGATCCGCGAACCAGTCGGCGTAGGAGCCGGTGTCGCCCTCGCCCAGTTCGCCCTTCAGCGCCCCTTCGATCTGGTCCAGCAGCGGATACATCTGCTTGCCAACCTGCAGCCGCAGGTAGTCGCCGAAGTCGTATTTCGCCCCCTTCACCAGGAAGGCCTCGGCCGCCGGGGAATTGGCAAACCGCCCCCCCTCGACCGAGACCAGGCCCAAGCCCGCCAGCGCGGTCAGCAGGGTCATGGCGCGGTCCTCGTGCACATCCGCCGCTCCGGCCAGCTCCGCCGCCGTCTTCGGGCCCTCCGCCAGCGCAGTGAAGACCCCCAGTTCCAGCGCGGCAAAGAGCGCCTTGGATCCCATGAATCCGAAGGCAATGCGGGAGACGTCGTCGGCTTCGGTCAGCAGGGTCATGGGGGCTCCTTGGGTGGTTGATCCTGCATCCAGCCTAGCAAGCCCGCCCGCTATTGAAACCCGTCAGGCCGAAAACGACGTGCAAAATGTCGCAAACGATCATGTATCCGCCACCTGAAGGTGAAACGGGGGCCGATCCGGCCGGACCCGCCCCCGTATCCCGTTCGCAAGTCTCCCCGCCAGAGGCATGGCCCGGAAGGGCCGCCCGCTTCAGGCGAAGAGATCGTGTGCCAGCTCCAGCGCCTCGATCAGCGAGTCGACCTCGGCGCGGGTGTTGTACATGCCGAAGCTGGCCCGGCACGAGGCGGTGATCCCGAGGTGCTCCATCAGCGGGCCGGCGCAATGGTGCCCGGCGCGCACCGCCACCCCCTTCTTGTCGAGGATGGTCGAGATGTCATGGGCATGGGCGGCGCCCTCCAGGGTGAAGGAGAAGATCGCCCCCTTGCCGGGCGCATTGCCCTGGATGTTCAGCCAGTTCAGCCCGTGCAGCTTCGCGCTGGCGTAGTCCGCGATGTCGCGTTCATGGGCGGCGATGGCCTCCATGCCGACACCCATCATGTACTCAAGCGCCACGCCGAGGCCGATCATCTGCACGATCCCGGGCGTTCCGGCCTCGAACTTCATCGGCCCGTCGGCATAGCACACCCCGTCGCGGGTCACTTCCTTGATCATGTCGCCGCCGCCGAGGAAGGGGCGCATCTCGGCCATGCGTTCCTTGCGGATGTAGATCGCGCCCGAGCCCGAGGGGCCGTAAAGCTTGTGGCCGGTGATGGCGAAGAAATCACAGCCGATGGCCTGGACATCGACCGGCATGTGCACCGCCGACTGGCTGCCGTCGACCAGCGTGGCGATACCGCGCGCCCGCGCGGCGGCGCAGACCGTGGCCACGTCGACCACCGTGCCCAGCACGTTCGACATCTGGGTCAGCGCCACCAGCCTGGTCTTCGGCCCCATGGCCGCGATGACCTTCTCGGGGTCAAGGGATCCATCCACCTCGGGCTCGATCCATTTCAGCACCACGCCCTGCCGTTCGCGCAGGAAGTGCCAGGGCACCACGTTGGCGTGATGCTCCATCACCGAGAGGATGATCTCGTCGCCCGGCTGCAGGGTCGGCGCGGCCCAGCCGTAGGAGACCAGGTTGATCCCCTCGGTGGTGCCCGAGTTCATCACGATCTCGTCTTCATGGGCAGCGTTGAGGAAGCGGGCGATGGTCCCACGCACGCCCTCGTACTTCTCGGTCGCGAGGTTCGAGAGGTAGTGCAGACCCCTGTGGACATTGGCATATTCCTGCGAATAAGCCCGGGTCACTGCGTCGATCACCACCTGCGGCTTCTGCGCCGAGGCGCCATTGTCGAGATAGACCAGCGGCTTGCCGTTCACCTCGCGCGACAGGATCGGGAAATCCGCGCGGATCGCGTTCACATCATACATCTCATTCTCCACGCCCCCTGCCCGTTCCGGCACAGCGGGATCCGTCAATCGGCCAGCCCGGCCGGTTCGCCGATCATCGCGACCAGGAGGGACGCGAGAACCAGGGTCAGCACGAAGACCGCCGCCAGCGCCGCCACCGCCTTCCAGCGGGTCGGGAAGCCATGCGCCTCGGTCACGAAGCAGACCATCATGTAGAGGCCCCAGACTCCGGCCGCCATCCCCACCATCGGGGCCAGCGGCGGGACAAGGGCCGATAGCAGCACCAGCGCCACCTGCGCCACCAGGCGGATCGCCTGCAGCCAGAGCACCATGCGCAGCAGCGCCGGAAACTGACCATGGCCGCCCAGCCGGGCGCCCACCAGGGTCAGCAGCCAGGCCGACAGCCAGATGATCGCGCCCGAGATCAGCGCAAGAAGCACCGGCGAGAGCACCACCACGGGCGACAGGATCAGCCCATAGACGATGCCGTTCAACACCGCCAGCAGCGCCAGGGTCAGCGGCAGGGCCGCATCGGGCAGCGGCATCAGCATCAGCCGCGCGGCGCCAAGGCGCGGGTTCAGCACGCTCTCGCGCGCCAGGTCCAGCCAGTCCCGCATCATGCCTTGGCCATCCCGCGCTCGGACCGCAGCAGCCCGCCGATCCAGATCCAGCCGAAGGCCAGCAGCCAGAGCAGCCCGACCAGCGATTTCGCCGGGCCGGGACCGACAAAGCCCGCGACCAGACCGTGCAGCAGGATCAGCGGCGTCGCCGCCACCAGCGCCCAGAACAGCGCCAGCCGGGCGCCGTAGCCGGTGCCCTGCCCGCCCAGCAGACGCGCCACCAGGCGCGACAGTCCGGCCAGGGCGTAAAGCACCAGCGGCAGGATGAAGACCACGCCCATCAGGGTGCCGCCCAGAAGCATCTGCAACTCCTCGCCGCTCAGGTAGGCCTGCCTTGCCAGCGGCGGCCACTGGGCGACGAACATCGCCACGCAGCCGCCCATGCAAAGCGCCAGCGCACGGTCCTCCCGCGCACCGCCCGCCAGCAGGGTCTCCAGCACCGCACCGGGGGCCCGGTAGCTGGAGAAGATATTGCGCATCAGCGACATCGGCTCAGCCGCGACGCCGTTCCAGCCAGCCGGTGAGCCGCTCCAGAAGCGCCTCGCGCAGGGCCTCGTCCTCGATCTCGTCCAGGGCCTCGGCAAGGAAAGCGATGGTCATCAGGTCCTGCGCCGTGCTGGCATCGACACCGCGCGAGCGCAGGTAGAAGATCGCTTCCTCGTCGATCGCGCCGGAGGTCGAGCCATGCGAGCAGGCCACGTCATCGGCGTAGATCTCAAGCTCGGGCTTGGCGAGGAAGGTGCTGTCGCCGTCCAGCAGCAGCGACTGGCTGATCTGGTAACCGTCGGTCTTTTGCGCGCCTTCCTTGACCAGGATCTTGCCCTGGAAGACACCCGTGGCCCCGTTGCGCAGCACCTTCTTGAACACCTGGCGGCTTTCGCAGTTCAGCGCGTCATGGGTGACGAAGACGGTGTCGTCGTGATGGAACTCGCGCCCGTCGCCCATGCAGGCGCCGGCCACATGGGCCATGGCATCATCGCCCAGAAGCTCGATCACCGCCTCGTTGCGGGTCATCACGCCATTGGCGGTCAGGGTGAAGCTCTTGAACAGGCTTTCCCGGCCGAGGCGGGCGAAGATATGCGTCGCGGCGCGGCGCTCATGATCGCGTCCCTGGGTGCGCACGTGGTGGAAACGCGCCTCGTCGGCAACATCGACCTCAAGCACCTTGTTGAAGCGCGCGGCCGCGGGGCCGTTCTCCAGCAGGGTCAGCTCGGCGCCCTCTTCCAGCTTGATCACGTGGTGCAGCATCGCGTCCGAGGTCTCGGACTCGTGCCGGTAGATCAGGTTGACGGGCTTTTCGGCCTTGGCCGAAACGCGGATCAACACGCCATCGGTGGCAGCCCAGGTGTTGAGCGCCGCCAGCGGGCGCTCGACCGGATCCTGGCCGCGCTCTTCGAGCACGCCATAGAGATCCTTGGCCCAGTGGATGTCACTGGTCGCCTCGGCCAGGCGCTCGATGGTGACACCGGCCAGTTCAAGCGGGTCGCTGTCGGCAGCCGAGAAGACACCGTCGATGAACACGATCTTCACGCGGTCGATCTCGTCGAAGACCGGCGCTTCGCCGGCATCGAACAGCGCCGCCGCCGGCGCCTCGGCCTGCACCAGGCTCTGCGGCCGGGTGAAGCGCCAGTATTCGTCACGGGGCTGGGGCAGGCCCATGGACTGCACGCGCGCCAGGGCGGCCTCACGGGCGGTCACGGACCAGCCGGCGGTGGCGCCGGCGGTCATGGCGCCCAGGCGGGCCTCGGTCGCCGTGGTGCGGGCAGCCGAGGGCTTGGTCTTGATGGAACGGGACAGGATGGCCGACATTATTGCGCCTCCGCCAGCAGGTCCGCGTAGCCGTTCTGTTCGACTTCCAGCGCCAGCTCGGGGCCGCCGGTCTTGATGATGCGGCCGTCGGCCATGATGTGCACCACGTCCGGCTTGATGTGATCCAGCAGGCGCTGGTAGTGGGTGATCACCAGGAAGCCCCGGCCCTCGTCACGCAGCGCGTTGACGCCGTCGCTGACCAGTTTCATCGCGTCGACATCGAGGCCCGAGTCGGTCTCGTCGAGGATGCAGAGCTTGGGCTCCAGCATGGCCATCTGCAGGATCTCGTTGCGCTTCTTCTCGCCGCCCGAGAAGCCGACGTTCACCGGGCGCTTCAGCATCTCGGCGTCGATCTTCAGCGACTTGGCCTTTTCACGCACCAGCTTCAGGAAGTCGGTCGAGCTGATTTCCTCTTCGCCGCGCGCCTTGCGCTGCGCGTTCACGGCGGTGCGCAGGAAGGTCATGTTGCCGACGCCGGGGATCTCGACCGGGTACTGGAAGGCCAGGAAGATACCGAGGGCGGCACGCTCTTCGGGGTCCATCTCCAGCAGGTCCTCGCCCAGCAGGGTGGCCGAGCCCTCGGTCACCTCATAGCCTTCGCGACCGGACAGGACATAGGACAGCGTCGACTTGCCCGAGCCGTTCGGACCCATGATCGCGTGAACCTTTCCGGCTTCGACGGTCAGGTCGACGCCCTTCAGGATCTGCTTATCCTCTTCTTCCAGTTTGACGTGCAGGTTCTTGATTTCCAACATGTTCTTGCCTTTCCTCACGCAACGCCTCAGGCGTGCGTCATCATACGGATCACATCCAGAAGCCGGTCGGAGGGGACCGGCATCGGGACGATGTCAAAGACGGCCAGGCGGCCGATCAGGGTAGGTTGCCCCACGAAATCCTCGATCTCGTGGTATTGCTCCCGGTTGCGGTAGTCATCGAACAGCAGGGTCACCGGCTGCTCGATGTTGAAAGCGGTGGCCAGGACGCAGCCCGGCCGGAACCGCCCATCCACCAGCACGACGTCGGGATGGGGCAGCAGGCCCTCGTTCCAGACGCCCAGCGGATAGGCGGCAAAGCGGCGCCAGTCGCGGTCATCGACCGGATGACCCCATTCACGGGTCGGCCCGATGTCGGCGTGGATCACCTCCACCGCGCCCTTCGGCGGGTTGGCGGCGAAGTACTCGCGCATCATCCGGGCCCATTTGCCGTCGCTCTCGACCGAGGTCACCCGCTTGCCCAGTTCGGCGGCCAGCACGGTGGACCCGCCCGAGCCATACTCCAGGATGACCTTCGCCTCGCCATAGGCCAGCCGCACGGCATCGGCCTCCTGCTCGGGGAAGGTCAGCTCGGGGCGCACGGGCGCTGAGAGATCGGCGGCGCGGGTCACGTCACTCGATCACCACGGCGGTGCCCGAGACCGAAACCATCAGCATGGAATCCCCGACCACCTCGTAGTCCAGGTCCACGCCGACCACCGCATTGGCGCCAAGACGCGCGGCGCGGGCCTCGATCTCGCGCATGGCGGTGTCGCGGGCATCCTGCAGCTTGCTTTCATAGGCGCCCGAGCGGCCGCCGATGATATCGGTGATCCCGGCGAAGAAATCGCGCACCACATTGGCGCCCATGATTGCCTCGCCGACGACCAGGCCCCGGTAATCGGTGATGCGACGACCTTCGATGTTGTTGGTCGTGGTGATGATCATTGCAGGCTCTCCTCTGCGGATTTCAGAGCGGCGGGGAAGCTGTGCAGCAACTCCCCCTTGGACCGGGCGACGCCCGCCGCGTAGGGCAGCGCGCCCGTGGGCAGGCCCGCCAGCATTCCCGGCAGATCCCCCAAGGCAACGGGACGCGGCAGCGCCCGCTCGACCCCGGCGGCATAGTCGAGGAACTTCAGCGCCGGAGAGGCATGGATCCCCGCCGGGTTCAGCCAGGTATTCGGCACCCCGAAGCTGTCGGCCACGATCAACCCGTGCAGCGACGAGCTGACCACATGGGCGCAGGAGGCGATCTGCCGGCAGACCTCCAGAGCATCGCCCCGCACGTCGATCAGCTTCAGCACCGGATGCGCCGCGACGATCTCGCGGAAGGCCGGGTCCTCAAGTTGCGCGTAATGTGGCACCAGCCCGATGCGATCTTCCCGCGCCGGCGCGTCGATCACCTCGGCCATCAGCAGCCCCGGATCGCCGTAACCCGGCACCGAGACCCCCAGCAGGCTTTCCGAGATCGGGCCACGCAGCAGCGCCACGTCGACATTCTCAAGGAAATCCACTTGCACGGGCTTCAGCATCCCCGTGCCCCAGACCACCGGCTTGCGACCATCGGCACGGGGCGCGCGATTGCCCCGCCGCACCACATGCATGATCGAACCAATGGCGAAGACATCCGCCTGGCCGGGCTTCGCCCACGCCACCTCACGACCCGAAACACGGGCCACGATGGCGCGGGAGATGGCGTCGCCGAAATTCGGCTTCGCCGCCCACCAGTGAAGCTTCAGGGGCGCGTTCATCAGCCGACGGAGCCTTCCAGCGAGATCGCCACCAGCTGCTGCGCTTCCATGGCGAACTCCATGGGCAGGGCCTGAAGCACGTCCTTGCAGAAGCCGTTGACGATCAGGGCCACGGCCTCTTCCTCGTCCATGCCGCGCTGCTGGCAGTAGAACATCTGATCGTCGTCGACCTTCGAGGTGGTGGCCTCGTGCTCGACGCGCGACGTGTTGTTCTTCACCTCGATGTAGGGAACCGTATGCGCCCCGCAGTCGGAACCGATCAGCAGGCTGTCACACTGGGTGTAGTTCCGGCTGTTCTGCGCCTTGGGGTGCATCGAGACCTGGCCGCGGTAGGTGTTCTGCGCATGGCCGGCGCTGATCCCCTTCGAGACGATGCGCGACCGGGTGTTCTTGCCCAGATGGATCATCTTGGTGCCGGTATCGGCCTGCTGGTAGTTGTTGGTGATGGCGATCGAGTAGAATTCGCCCTGGCTGTCGTCACCGCGCAGGATGCAGGACGGGTATTTCCAGGTCACGGCAGAGCCGGTTTCCACCTGCGTCCACATGATCTTGGCGCGGTCGCCACGGCAATCGGCGCGCTTGGTGACGAAGTTGTAGATGCCGCCCTTGCCCTGGTCATCGCCGGGGAACCAGTTCTGGACGGTCGAGTATTTCACCTCGGCGTCCTCTTCCACGATGATCTCGACCACGGCGGCATGCAGCTGCGCGGTGTCGCGCTGCGGTGCGGTGCAGCCTTCCAGATAGCTGACGTAGCTGCCCTTGTCGGCGATGATCAGCGTGCGTTCGAACTGGCCGGTGTTCTCGGCGTTGATCCGGAAGTAGGTCGAAAGCTCCATCGGGCAGCGCACGCCCGGCGGCACGTAGACGAACGAGCCATCCGAGAAGACCGCCGAATTCAGCGTGGCATAGAAGTTGTCGGACACGGGAACGACCGAGCCGAGGTACTTCTTCACCAGCTCGGGGTGCTCGCGGATCGCTTCCGAGATCGAGCAGAAGATCACGCCGGCCTTCTTCAGCTCGGCCTGGAAAGTGGTGCCGACCGAGACCGAGTCAAAGACCGCGTCGACCGCGACCTTGCGCTCGGGCGCGGCCTCGTCCTCGATCTCTTCGGCGCCCTCGACGCCGGCCAGGATCATCTGTTCCTTCAACGGGATGCCCAGCTTCTGATAGGTCTCCAGCAGCTTGGGGTCCACGTCATCGAGAGACTTCGGCTTCTCTTCCATGCTCTTGGGGCGGGCATAGTAGTACTGGTTCTGGAAGTCGATCGTCGGGTATTCGACCATCGCCCAGTCGGGCTCTTCCTTTTCCAGCCAGCGACGGTAGGCGGCAAGGCGCCATTCGGTCATCCACTCGGGCTCGAGGTTCTTGGCCGAGATCAGGCGGACGATATCCTCGTTCAGCCCCAGGGGGGCGTAATCCATTTCGATATCGGTGTCCCAGCCATACTTGTAGGTGCCCATCCGGGCGACGGCATCCACCGTCTCCTGATCGACGCCTTCCTTGACTTCGGGCGTATCCATCTTGCTCATGTCATCGTCCTGTTCGCTTCGTCTTACGACGTGGTCATTCGGTGGGTCGGCCGGATCTGCGTCCGGTCCTTCCTCTGGCACCTCGGGCGGTCAGGCCACCCGGTCGCGCCGTCTGCGTCTTTGCGCCAGCCAGGTTTCGGCCAGGCGCATCGTCTCATCCTCTGTCGTCTCGGGCCCGAGGCTGATGCGCAGGGCGCCCGAGGCCGAGGCCTCGTCGTAGCCCATGGCGCGCAGCACTTGGCTGGCCCGGACCTTGCCGCTGGAACAGGCCGAGCCCGCCGAGACGGCGAAACCGGCCAGATCCATCTGCATCACCTGCGTTTCGCCCTTCCAGCCGGAGGTGACGAGGCAGGTGGTATTGGGCAGGCGGTCCGCCCCCGCCCCGGCGATCACGGCCTCCTCGCCCATCTCGGTCAGCCCCTCGGCCAGCCGGGCCTCGAAGCCGTCGCGCAGGGCGCGCACCCTGTCCCATGTGCCGTTCGCCAGATCGGCGGCCGCAGCCTCGGCGGCGGCGCCGAAGCCCGCGATGCCGATCACGTTCTCCGTGCCGGCGCGGCGGCCCATCTCCTGACCTCCGCCTTTCAGCTGGGCCGGAATATCCGTGCCGCGCTTCATCACCAGCGCGCCGATGCCTTTCGGGCCACCCAGCTTGTGCGCGCTGACAAGTCCCATGTGGCAACCCAGCCAGTTGAAGGCAATGGGCAGCTTGCCGAAAGCCTGGGTCAGATCCGACAGCCACAGCCCCTCGGGCAGGGTCTGGATCACCCCGGTTTCGCTGTTGGCCAGTTGCAGGGCACTGCCGGCGGGATCGCTGACCGTCACCCGCCCGTCGTGATCGACCGGCAGCGGTGCGCCCGCGCCCCAGGCGCGCACCGCGTCATGTTCGATATCCGACACCGCAAGGCCACGACCGGCCATGGCCAGCGCCGCCCCCTCGGTGGCGGAAGAGACAAAGACCACGTCCGCGCCATCGGCGCCAAGCGCCACGGCAACCTGCGCGCGGGCCGTCTCGACCAGCGCCTTGGCCTTGCGCCCCTCCTGGTGCACAGACGAGGGGTTCCCTGCCACGTCCATCGCCGCGATCATCGCCTCCCGCGCTTCGGGGCGCAGCGGCGTGGTGGCGTTGTAATCCATGTAGGCGCGCGTCATGACCGCTCTCCCAGCGCCTGCCACCGGGCGCGGGGGGCTCTGCCCCCCAGCCTTGCAGGGGGCTCGATGCCCCCGGCAGGGCTCCGCCCCGGCATATGTGAGGCAAGCTGAAAGCGCGGACGCGTGGGATATGTGGCGCGGCGGCTCATTCCTCGTCCACGACCTCGAACAGGTTCGGCACCGCCGGGCAAGGCGCCAGCTCGTTCTTCACCACGTCGCCGAGGGTGGTCTGGTGCAGGAAGACGTAGACATGCGCCGAAAGCCCCTCCCACAGCCGGTTGGTCACCGACTGCGCGCGCGAGCCAGAAAGCCCGCCCGAGACCCCTGCCCCCTTGTGCATCGCCGAAACCGTCTCGTCGACCGCCGCCAGCACGTCGACGACGCGGATCTCGTTCGCCGGTCGGGATAGCTTGTAGCCGCCGCCGGGGCCGCGGACCGAACTGACCAACCCGGCCCGGCGCAGCTTGACGAAGAGCTGTTCGAGATAGGGCAGCGACACCGACTGCCGCCGCGAGATATCACCGAGCGCCACCAGGCAGCCCTCGGGCTGCAGCGCGATATCTGCCAGGGCAACCATGGCGTAGCGCCCCTTGGTGCTGAGCTTCATGAGCGTTCTCCCATTCGCAAGAGAGGCCCTGGCTGCCGGTGGCTCAGGCCCATCCCGGGTCAATAGCCCGTCTGGGCCCGCCCGGAAAGTTGATTTCATTGACCTTCGCCCCCACGCGGATTATCTCGCAATGCAACCCGTCGCCGGAGGATGTGGCCTCTTTAGAATTCTTCTAAGGTGGCAGAGAATATTCGTCAAGAATTAAGCGTCGCGGGATCAGCTCTTCCGCCGGGCCGGGGCGGCCCGGGGCGGGCCGGTCCCGGAGACACGGACGGACACGGACAGCGGGTGCGACAGTGTAGACAGGCGGCGCCGCAGGACGGCCCGCGCAAGGTAAGGACGTACTGAATGCCCGAGGTCATCTTTCCCGGACCCGAAGGCCGCCTGGAAGGCCGCTACCATCCCCAGAAGGACCGGGACGCGCCGATCGCCATCGTGCTGCATCCGCATCCGCAGTTCGGCGGGACGATGAACAACAAGGTCGTCTACAACCTGCATTATGCCTTTCACAAGATGGGTTTCACCGTGCTGCGGTTCAACTTCCGCGGTGTCGGCCGGTCCCAGGGCGAATATGATCAGGGCGTCGGCGAGCTCTCGGATGCGGCCTCGGCGCTCGACTACTTGCAGTCGATGAATTCGAACTCGAAGCACTGCTGGGTCGCCGGGTTCTCCTTCGGCGCCTGGATCGGGATGCAGCTGCTGATGCGCCGCCCCGAGATCACCGGCTTCATCTCGGTCAGCCCGCCGGCCAACATGTACGACTTCTCCTTCCTCGCACCCTGCCCCTCCTCGGGGCTGATCATCAACGGCGCCAACGACCGCGTCGCCCCGCCCGCCGACACCCAGGCCCTGGTCGGCAAGCTGCAGGAGCAGAAGGGAATCACCATCACCCACGAAGAAGTGCCGGGCGCCGGTCACTTCTTCTCGGAGGACGAGCAGATGGAAACCATGCTGGGCAGCGTCAGCGACTACGTCAAGCGCCGCCTGACGGAAAGCACGCGCTGAGGATCACAGCATGAGCAGCAGCCTGCAGAGCCTTGCCGCCGGCCTCGCCGAGGATTGCATGAAGGCGATGAAGGCGACCGGCCACGACAGGCTCTATGTCGAGGTCGGCAACCAGCTCGGCGCCTCCTCGCAGACCCTGGAAGAGGCGTTCCTGACCGAGATCCGCATCCGCCTCGCCGAACGCGCCGCGCGCGAGTTCCTGGTGCGCCGGGTGAGCGAACTGAAGGACAGCGGCCCGCCAAGCTAGGCGGGCCTTGCCTTTCGCGCGCCCTTCCCGCGCGTCACGCCCCATGCGCCGGAACCGCCTTCCGGCCGCGGCGCCCACCGAATAGCGCTTTTCTCACCAGATACGCCCCGCGGAAGCAAGCTTGCCACCGTCCCCGCCTCGAGACCCGACGGGCAGAGGGGGCTCTGCCCCCGTCTCCGTGCCGGAGACTCCCCCGGAGTATTTCCAGCCTGGTGATGATGCGGGACAGGGCCCGGAAAGGCGGCGGACTTTCGTCATGGAGAGCGTGCACGGTCCCGGTTGCAGAGGGCGGCCGCTTTTCCGACGCCGTCCCGCCTCCTCACCAGGCCGCGCCTCCTCCCGCCGGAGGCCTCCGCGGGTTCCACCGGGTGCCTGGCTCTCCCGCAGGTGATCCCCCCTGCAACGGCCTCCTTCCCGCCGCACCGCATCCCCCCTTGCCCTTCGCCGCACTCCGGCCTACCCCTCTCCGGCCTATCCTTCGTCCGAAAGGACCTGCCCATGGATCACGACCGCCTCTCCCGCCAGCTCGACTTCCTGCGCGAGGCCGACCGGCTGAAGTCCGTCACCCGTGCCTCGACCCTGACCGACCAGTCCCGGCAGGAGAATTCCGCCGAACATTCCTGGCAGGCCGCCCTCGGCGCGCTGATCTGGCTGCCCGAGGTCGAGACCGCAGAGATGGACCGCATCCTCGCCATGCTGCTGCTGCACGACCTGGTCGAGATCGACGCCGGCGACCAGCCCATCGACCTGCCCCATGACGCCGCCGCCCTGGCGCAGGCTGAACGCGCCGCCGCCGACCGGCTTTTCGCCCTGCTGCCCGAAGACCAGGGTCCCGCCCTGCGTGCCCTCTGGGAAGAGTTCGAGGTGATGCAAAGCGAGGCGGCGCTGCTGGCCAAGACCATCGACTACGCGATCCCGGTGCTGCAGGTCTGGGCCGCCGATCCGCGCCGCGACGACCATGAGGCGATTGCGCGCGACAATACCACCACGGGACGCGCCCGGCTGATCGCCCGCACCCGCCCGGCGCTCTTCGATCACCTGCACCGCGAACTGGCCTCCGGGACGCCCGCGATCACCGCCCGCTCTGCCTTCCTGGCCGAGGCCGACCGGCTGAAGGGCGTGAGCCGCGCGACCACCCTTTGCGACGCCTCGCGTCACGAGAACTCGGCCGAACATTCCTGGCACCTGGCGCTCTTCGCGCTGGTGCTCGGCGAACATGCCCCCGAGGGCGTCTCAGTCAGTCGCGTGATCCGGATGCTGCTGCTGCACGACCTGGTCGAGATCGACGCCGGCGACGTGCCGATCTATGCCCAGACCACCGAGGGCCAGGCCGAGACCGAAGCCGCCGAGCAGGCCGCCGCCGAACGTCTCTTCGGCCTGCTACCGGCAGGCGAAGGCGCCCCGCTCCTCGCCCTCTGGCAGGAGTTCGAGGGCGCCCAAACGCCGGATGCGCAATTCGCCAAGGCGCTGGACCGCTTCCAGCCGCCCCTGCAGAACCTCGCCTCGGGTGGGGTCTCGTGGAAAGCACACGATGTGACCTTCGAGATGGTTGAGGCCCGTGTCGGCGCCCCGATCGCCCGCTCGATGCCGGCCTTCTGGGATCACATCGCCCCGCAGATCCGTGCCTTCCTGGGCTGAGCGCCCGTCGAAACCCCGGAACGCCTCCGGCGGGAGTATTTTTAGCCTGGTGATGATGCGGGACAGGTCCCGGATAGGCGCCGGACTTTCGCCATGGAGAGCGTGCGCGCCCCCGGAGGCAGAGGGCGGCCGCCATTCCGGCGCCGTCCCGCATCATCACCAGGCGGAAAATACCTCCGGGGGAGTCTCCGGCACGGAGACGGGGGCAGAGCCCCCTTCCCCTCGCCCCACCAAACGACCATTCTGCCGCCAACCAGCGGAGCCGCCCATGAGCTACCCCTTCGATCTCGGCAGCTATTCCCTGCCCGTCAGTACCTCCTCGCCCGAGGCGCAGCTCTGGTTCGACCGGGGACTGGCCTGGACCCACGGCTATCACCATGAAGAAGCCGTGCGCTGTTTTCAGCGCGCGCTGGAGGCGGATCCCGGTTGCGCCATGGCCCATTGGGGCGTGGCCTATGCCTCGGGACCGAACTACAACTACCCCTGGCGGCTGATGGACATGCCGAGCCGCGCGCGCGGTCTCGCCACGGCCCGCGCTGCGACCGAGGCCGCCCTGGCGCTGGTTGAGCAGGTCACCGCCACCGAAGCGGCGCTGATCCGCGCCCTGCCCGCCCGCTATCCGCAAGCCGAGCCCCCGCAGGACCTGAGCGGGCAGGACATGGCCGCCTGGGATCGCGCCTTTGCCGTGGCCATGCGCGCAGCCCATGCAGCACAGCCGGGTGACCTCGATATCGCCTGCGTCTTCGCCGAGGCGCTGTTGAACCTCACCCCCTGGCAGATGTGGGATCTTGGCACGGGCCAGCCCGCCCCGGGCGCGGCCACCGAGGAATGCCGCGCGGTGCTGGAAAGCGCCCTCGCCCGTCCCGGCGCCATGGCACACCCCGGCCTGCTGCACCTGCACATCCACCTGATGGAGATGTCACCCACCCCCGAGGCCGCCCTGCGCTCGGCCGATGCGTTGCGCACCCTGGTGCCCGATGCCGGTCACCTCGTCCATATGCCCACCCATATCGACGTGCTCTGCGGCGCCTACCAGGATGTCGTGTTCTGGAACCAGCGCGCCGTCGAGGCCGACATGAAGTGGTATGCCCACGCCGGCGGCATGGATTTCTACACCGGCTACCGCCAGCACAACCTGCATTTCGTGCTCTATGGCGCGCTCTTCCTCGGCCAGATGGACCCGGGGCGCGCCGCGCTGCGCCAGCTTGCCGAGACCACGCCCGAAGAGATGCTGCGCATCGAGAGCCCGCCCATGGCCGACTTCTTCGAAAGCTTCCTGGCGATGGAGCCGCACCTGCTGATCCGCTTCGGTCGCTGGGAAGAGCTGCTGGCGCTGCCCCTGCCCGAGGACCCTGCGCTTCATGCCTGCCGCATGGCCTTCACGCTCTACGGCAAGGCCCTGGCCCATGCCGCCCTCGGCGAGGTGCCGCAGGCCCTCGCGATGGAACAGCGCTACCTCGCCGCTGCCGCCGCCGTGCCGGAGACCCGGCTGATGCACAACAATCGCGTGATCGACCTGCTGGCGGTGGCGACCGAGATGCTGCGCGGAGAGATCCTTTACCGCAAGGGCAGCTTCGACGCGGCCTTCGCCGCGCTGCGCCGCTCGGTCGCACTGGACGATGCGCTGCCCTATGACGAGCCCTGGGGCTGGATGCAGCCCGCCCGCCACGCCCTCGGCGCGCTGCTCTTCGAACAGGGGCGGATCGAGGAGGCGGAAGCGGTCTATCGGCAGGACCTCGGCCTTGCGCCCGGGCTGTCGCGCGCCAGCCACCACCCCGACAATGTCTGGTCACTGAAGGGGCTGGTCGATTGCCTCGCGACGCGGGGCGAAAGCGGCGAACTGGCGCAGCTGCGCCAGCGTCTCGCCCTCGCCCTGGCGCGCGCCGATCCGGGCATCGGGGCCTCCTGCTTCTGCGCCCGGGCCGCCATGGCCGCGCGGCAGGGCTGCTGCACCACCGGAACGGTGGGTTGACCCCCACCCCAAGCCCATGCCGCTGGCGGCGCTCAACCCATACGCGAAAGTATTGAAAAAGGGAAAGTCCTGCGCCGGATATTCCCTTCATGCGGTCAAAAATGTTCGCAGATCCCCGGCATGTTCACCACTCGCGCGCGCGCGGGTGACGCCGCGCGCTACCGCGCCTTCCCGCACCGCCCGGCAAGCTAGCTGACCCAGGTCAGATACATATTGACCGCGCCGTGATTACCTGACTTATGTCAGCCATCATGAGCACCGATCCCGTCTCCCGCTATCGCCGTTTCAGCCGCGCCGTCACGTCAGAAGTCGGTGCGCTGGATCATTCCTTCCTCGGCCGGGGCCGCCCCCTGGGCACCGCGCGCGTCCTCAATGCCATCGGTCATGGCCGCTGCGAGGTCGCGGCGATCCGCGATTACCTGCGCCTGGATTCCGGGCTGCTCAGCCGCCTTCTGCGCAGCCTCGAGGCCGAGGGGCTGATCACCACGGCGCCCGATCCCCAGGACGCCCGCGCCCGCATCGCCACCCTGACCGAGGCCGGCGCTGCCGAGTTCCGCGCCTACGAGGAGATCTCGGACCAGCGTGCGACCGAGGCCCTGGCCCGCCATCCCCGTCCCGAGGCCCTGCTGGCGGCCATGGATCTGGTCGCCTCCGCCCTCGGGCGCGACCGCATCACCTTCGACGAGGTCGATCCACGCAGCGAGGCGGCGCGCTACTGCCTCGGCGAATACTACGCCGAACTCGCCCGCCGCTTCGACACCGGCTTCGATGTCTCGCTGTCCCGCGATCCCGAGGCGACGGACATGATCGCCCCGCGCGGCAGCTTCCTGCTGGCGATGTCGGACGGGCTTCCCATCGGCTGCGTCGGGTTGAAGGGCCAGGGCGGACCGCTGGCCGAGATCAAGCGGCTGTGGATCGCGCCGTCGGCACGTGGCCTCGGGCTGTCGCGCCGCCTGATGTCCGAGATCGAGGCGCGCGCCCGCGCCCTGCGGATCACCACCCTGCGGCTCGACACCAACTCGGCGCTGCCGGAGGCGGTGGCGCTCTACCGCAACAGCGGATGGCGCGAGATCGACCGCTTCAACGACGACCCCTATCCAGATCATTTCTTTGAGAAAAACCTGTAGGTGTATCGGCCCGGTCAGACCCGGTCGGGCTGAACGGGCACCTGGGAAGACCGGCCGCTGAGCCAGAGCGGTGCGCTTGGATTGCGCGCCCTGCCGTCGCGCGCGCCCCGCCCCCTCAGCCCTTCGCGGCGGCTTTCTTCTTCTCGACCTCGACCTCGACCACCTTCTCGGCCAGATCGCGGGCGATGGCAAAGGCGCCCTTGATGCGGTCGGTCTCGCTCTTCCAGTCGCGGCGGATGACGATCTTGTTGTCCTTCACCTTGGCCAGGCCGCGCTGGTCGCGGATGAATTCCACCAGCCCCTCGGGCGAGGCGAACTTGTCGTTGTGGAACTGGATCGTGGCGCCCTTCGGCCCGCCGTCCAGCTTGGCGATCCCGGCCCGCTTGCACATCGCCTTGATGCGCACGACCAGCAGCAGGGTGTTGACCTCCTTCGGCAGCTTGCCGAAACGGTCGATCAACTCGGCGGCGAAGCCCTCCAGCTCGACCTTCCTGGTAAGCCCCGAAAGGCGACGGTAGAGGCCGAGGCGCAGGTCGAGGTCGGGCACATAATCCTCGGGGATCAGCACCGGCACGCCCAGGTTGATCTGCGGCGCCCATTGCTCGTTGTCGTCGCTCAGGCCCTCGGCCTCGCCCGAGCGGATCTTGGCGATCGCCTCCTCCAGCATGGTCTGGTAAAGCTCGTAGCCCACGTCGCGCATGTTGCCCGACTGCTCTTCGCCCAGCAGGTTGCCGGCGCCGCGGATATCCAGATCCTGCGAGGCCAGGGTGAACCCTGCGCCGAGCGTGTCGAGAGAGCCCAGAACCCGCAGCCGCTTTTGCGCCGTGTCGGTCAGGGGGGCGCGGGGTTTGGTGGTCAGGTAGGCATAGGCGCGGGTCTTGGCGCGGCCCACCCGGCCCCGGATCTGGTAGAGCTGCGCCAGCCCGAACATGTCGGCGCGATGCACCACCATCGTGTTGGCGCGCGGGATGTCGAGGCCGCTTTCCACGATGGTCGTGGCCAGCAGCACGTCGAACTTGCCGTCGTAGAAGGCATTCATCCGCTTGTCGAGATCACCGGCAGCCATGCCGCCGTGCGCGGTGACGTAAGTCACTTCGGGCACCTGGGTTTTCAGGAAGTCCTCGATCTCGGCCAGGTCGCTGACCCGGGGCACGACAAAGAAGCTCTGGCCGCCCCGGTAGTGCTCGCGCAGCAGGGCCTCGCGGATGGTCACGGCGTCGAATTCGCTGACATAGGTGCGGATCGCCAGGCGGTCGATGGGCGGGGTGCCGATGATCGACAGGTCGCGCACCCCCGACAGGCTGAGCTGCAGGGTACGCGGAATCGGTGTCGCGGTCAGGGTCAGCACATGGACATCGGTGCGCAGCTGCTTGAGCCGCTCCTTGTGGCCGACGCCGAAACGCTGCTCCTCGTCGACGATCAGCAGGCCGAGGTTCTTGAAGCGGATGTTCTTGGCCAGCAGCGCATGGGTGCCGACAGCGATATCGACGGTGCCATCGGCGATGCCGTTGCGGGTACGCGTTGCATCCGATGCATTAACAAAGCGCGACAAGGGGCTGACCTGAATGGGAAAACCACGGAACCTCTCGGCAAATCCCTGGTAGTGCTGACGGGCCAGCAGCGTGGTCGGCGCAATCACCGCCACCTGCACGCCGGACATGGCGGCCGCGAAGGCCGCACGCAGGGCGACCTCGGTCTTGCCAAAGCCCACGTCGCCGCAGACCAGCCGGTCCATCGGATGCCCCGAGGCCATGTCGGACAGAACGTCCTCGATGGCGCCCAGCTGGTCGTCGGTCTCCTGGTAGGGGAAACGGGCGAGGAAGCCGTTCCACTCGGCCTCGGGCGGCTCCAGCATCGGCGCGCGACGCAGGGCGCGCTCGGCGGCCACGCGGATCAGCCGGTCGGCCATCTCGCGGATGCGTTCCTTCAGCTTGGCCTTCTTGGCCTGCCAGGCGCCGCCGCCGAGCTTGTCCAGCAGGCCCTCCTCGTGGCCGTAACGCGACAGCAGCTCGATGTTCTCGACCGGCAGGTAGAGCCGGGCATTCTCGGCATATTCCAGCAGCAGGCATTCATGGGCGGCCCCCGCGGCGGTGATCACCTCCAGCCCGTGATAGCGCCCGATGCCATGATCGACGTGGACCACAAGGTCACCAGGGCTGAGGCTCTGCGCCTCGGTCAGGAAGTTCTCGGCCCGCCGCTTCCTGCGCGCCGAGCGGATCAGCCGGTCGCCCAGCACGTCCTGCTCCGAGATCACCGTCAGCGGGCGGTCGTGCCAGCGCCCTTCGAAGCCGTGTTCCAGCGGCCAGACCGCCAGGTGCAGCCCCGACTTGCCGATCCGCGCCGCATCCTTGACGGGAATGGCCTCGACAATCCCCTCGTCGGAGATCAGCCCTTCAAGCCGCTCGCGCGCGCCCTCGGAATAGGAGGCGACGACCACCGGGCCCTGCTTGAGCTTAACCTTAAGATGATCAGCCAAAGATTTGAAAAGGCTTACATTCTCAAGCTGGCGTTCGGGCGAGAAGTTGCGTCCGATGCGGCCGCCCGCATCCAGCACACCCGGCCCGGGCGACTGTGCCAGTGGCGAGAGCTGCAGCACCCGACGGGCGGCCACCTGGGCTTCCCAGGCGGCATCATCGAGATAGAGCAGCCCCGGCGGCACGGGCTTGTAGACCGAATCCATCCGGCCCCGGTCGGCCATGGCGATGCGGCGGGTCTCGTACTGGTCGGCGATGGTCTCCCAGCGGGACAGGCGGGCGGGCGTGGTCTGGTCGTCCAGCGTGATCGTCGCCTGCGGCAGGTAGTCGAAGAGGGTTTCCAGCCGCTCGTGGAAGAAGGGCAGCCAGTGCTCCATCCCCTGCTGCTTGCGCCCGGCGCTGACCGCCTCGTAGAGCGGATCATCGGTGCCGGCGGCGCCGAACTCGATGCGGTAGTTCTGGCGGAAGCGGGTGATCGCGGGCTCGTCCAGGATCACCTCGCTGACCGGCGCCAGCTCGACCATGTCGAGCTTGTCGGTGGTGCGCTGCGTGCCCGCATCGAAACCGCGCGCGCCGTCCAGCACATCGCCGAAGAGATCCAGCCGCACCGGACCGGAGGGACCGGGTGGGAAGATGTCGATGATGCCGCCGCGCACGGCGTAATCGCCCGGCTCGGCCACCGACTGCGTCTGCGAAAACCCCATGCGGACGAGGAAGTTGCGCAGGGCCGCCTCGTCGATGCGATCGCCGACGCGGGCCTGGAAGGCGGCATCGCGCAATACCTCGCGCGCCGGGATCCGCTGGGTCGCGGCGTTCAGCGTGGTCAGCAGGATGAACTGCCCCGGCATCCCGTGCACCAGCCCCGCCAGCGTCGCCATCCGCGTGGCCGAGATATCGGCATTGGGCGACACCCGGTCATAGGGCAGGCAATCCCAGCCCGGGAAGGTCAGCACCGGCATCTGCGGCGCAAAGAAGCGCAATGCATCGGCCATGGCGGCCATGCGCTTGTCGTCGCGCGCGACATGCACCAGCGGCACGCCCCGCGTCTCGATCTCGCGGATCAGCAGCGCGGCGTCGTAGCCCTCGGGCGCCCCGCCGAGGGTGAAATGTGTCTGCTCTGCCATGGCCTCAGCCCCCTAGTACGCCCAGAGAGGCGTTGACATACATGCCCCAGAACGAGGTGACCAGCACCGCCATCATGCCGATCGCCTGGATCGCCATGCGCAGCCCCCGCAAGCGGGAATAAAGCTGCTCGACGGTCAGTTCCTGCAGGGCGATCCGCCGTGCCGTGCGCACCGACAGCAGCCAGACCAGGCTGAGCGGCAGCGCGATCAGGAACAGCGCCTGGCAGAATTCGATCCAGTAGTAGAAGCCCAGGATGCCCAGCACCGTCAGCAGGAAGCTCATCACCCCCACCACGATCTCGCCGGCATTGTCGGCGATGTAGAGCATCCGGTTGGCATTGATCCGCACGAGGTCGCGCAGGTCGGCCTCGATCTGTCCGCCCTTCCGGCGCGCCCGCATCACCAAGTCGAAGGGCACGCCAAGGATCCAGTGGCTCGCCGAGGACCAGACCACCGCGAGCGCGATCCAGAACCAGAGGTTGGAGAAGGAGCGCAAGTCGATCAGTTCGAAAATCGTGGCCATCCCGCTCACGGGGCAACTTCCTTTCAGTCGGGCTTCGTCGCTCTCTGCCCGATATAGACTCCGGGCGAGCAATTGCCCAGCCCCCGGGAAATGGAGGCACGTACCAGGCGGACGCATCGCCGCAGGGGGCGGAAGGGCTTGAGCCCGCCCGGCAATCCGTGGCACCTCTGGCCCGACAGCCACCCGGAGCCGACCATGCAGCCGATCCTGCCCCCCTTCCCCGCCACCCGTCTGCGCCGCACCCGCAGCTCTGCCGCGATCCGCGACCTGGTGCAGGAAAACCGCGTCACGGTGCAGGACATGATCTGGCCGGTCTTCATCTGCGAAGGCGAGGGCGTCGAGCAGCCCGTGCCCTCGATGCCGGGGGTCTTCCGGCGCTCGGTCGACCGGCTGGTCGAGGCGGTGCGCGAGGCCGAGGGGCTCGGCATTCCCGCCGTCTGCCTCTTCCCCTACACGCCCGCCGAGGGCCGCACCGCCGATGCCGCCGAGGCCTGGAACCCCGACAACCTGTCCAATCGCGCCACCCGGGCGATCAAGGCCGCCTGTCCCGGAATGCTGGTGATGACCGATGTGGCGCTGGATCCCTATTCCGACACCGGCCAGGACGGCTATGTGGTCGACGGCGAAGTGGTCAACGACGAGACCGTCGAGGCGCTGGTCAAGCAGGCGCTGAGCCAGGCCGAGGCGGGCGCCGACATCATCGGCCCCTCGGACATGATGGATCATCGCATCGGCGCCATCCGCGACGCGCTCGAGGCCGGTGGCCACCGCAACGTGATGATCATGTCCTATGCGGCCAAGTACGCCAGCGCCTTCTATGGCCCCTTCCGCGATGCGGTCGGCGCCTCGGGCGCGCTGAAGGGCGACAAGAAGACCTACCAGATGAACCCCGGCAACTCGGACGAGGCGTTGCGGCTGGTCGCCCGTGACCTTTCCGAAGGGGCCGACATGGTGATGGTGAAACCCGGCCTGCCCTACCTGGACATCTGCCGCCGGGTGAAGGACCAGTTCGGCGTGCCGACCTTTGCCTACCAGGTCTCGGGCGAATACGCGATGATCATGGCCGCGGCGCAGAACGGCTGGATCGACCAGGAGCGCGCCATGCTGGAAAGCCTTCTGGCCTTCAAGCGCGCCGGCTGCGACGGGGTGCTGACCTACTTTGCCCCCGCCTTCGCCCGCCTTGCCATGCGGGGGTGAGTGGAAACCCGCCCTTTTCGGGGATCGGGGGATCAACACTTGGTGACAGTCCGCGCGCGGACCGCTATGAATAGGGCCATAACAAGCCGGTTCACCGGCAGAGGCAGCATTCAGGGTCCGGGCATGGCAAAGGCCGCAGGACCGGGCAGAAGGGCAGAGAAATGACCCAATTCACGCGACGTGCGTTCACCCTTTCCGCGCTGGCCGCCGTGCCGGCGCTCAGCGCCTGTTCGGGCAACGGCTTCAACAACAACGGCGGCGCCAAGATCGACGCCCGCGTCGACGCCACCCTGGCGCAGATGTATTCGCAGTTTCCCCAGACCCGCGACCTGGCGCAGAAGAGCGCCGGGATGCTGGTCATGCCCCTGCTGACCGAGGCCGGGCTGGGCGTCGGCGGCGGCTACGGGCGCGGCGCCCTGCGGGTCGGCGGCACCACGGTCGACTACTACTCGGCCACCCGGGCCAATATCGGCATCCAGATCGGTGCCCAGCAATATGCCCACGTGCTGTTCTTCATGACCCAGGAGGCGCTGCAGGACTTCCGCCTCAACGACGGCTGGGCGGCCGGGGCCGACGCGGACATCGTCTTCTCGAACCAGGGCGAGACGATCCGTGCCGAGACCACCACCGCGCTGGCCCCCGTGGTCGCGGTGATCTTCGCCCATGCCGGCCTGCGCGTCGGCGCCACCATCGAGGGCCTGAAGTATTCGCGCATCATTCCCTGAAGCGGGACCGCCGAAGCAACCGGCATGATGTGAAAAGGGCGCCTCGCGGCGCCCTTTCTGCTTTCGGGATCAGAAGCCGCTGACCGCCGGGATCCAGGTCGACAGGACCGGCACGAAGGTGATCAGCAGCAGCGCCCCGGCCAAGGCCAGGAAGAAGGGCGGCATCTCGCGGATCAGCGTCGTCGGCTTCAGCCCGACGGTCGAGGAGACCACGAAGATCAGGCTGCCCACGGGCGGTGTCGTCAGGCCGAGCGTCAGGTTGACGATGACGATGATCGCGAAGTGGTTCGGGTCGATGCCAAGCGCCAGGGCGATGGGGGCGAGGATCGGCACCAGGATCATCACGCCCGGCAGCGGATCCATGAACAGGCCGAAGACCAGCAGCAGCAGGTTGACCGCCAGCAGGAAGACCACCGGCGACAGGTCCCAGGCGATGATCGTCTCGGCCAGCAACTGCGGGATGCCCTCGATGATCAGCACCCAGGCGAAGGCCCGGGCCGCGCCGAGGATCAGCAGCACCGCCCCCGAGGTCAGCGCCGCGCGCAGCAGGATTGCCGGCAGGTCACGCAGCTTCAGCGAGCGGTAGATGAACATGCCGACGATCAGCGCGTAGAAGACCGCGATGACCGAGGCCTCGGTCGGTGTGAAGATGCCGAAGCGGATGCCGCCGACGATCAGCAGGATCAGCGACAGCGCCGGCAGGGCATAGACGAAGATGCGGCCGATCTCGGCCAGCGGCGGCATCGGCTCTCCGCTGACATAGCCGCGTTTCCGGCTGACATAGGCATTGGCCAGAAGCACCATGAAGGTGATCAGGAAGCCCGGCAGGATGCCCGCCATGAACAGCGAGCCGACAGAGACCTGCTGGTCCTGCATGGCGTAGATGATCATGGTGATCGAGGGCGGGATGATCGGGCCGACCACGGCGCTGGCGATGGTCAGCGCACCGGCATAGGGGCGGTCGTAGCCGCCCTTTTCCATCATCCGGATCATCATCGAGCCGGGTCCGGCCGCATCGGCCAGGGCACTGCCCGAGATGCCCGCGAACATCGCCGAGCTGACGACATTGGCATGGCCGAGCCCGCCGCGCAGGTGGCCGACCAGGGATTGCGCCAGGCGCAGCAGCGCCATGGTGACGGCGCCGCCGGTCATGATCTCGGCTGCGAGGATGAAGAAGGGCACGGCCAGCAGCGGGAAGCTGTCCAGCCCGGCGAACATCTCCTTCACCACCACGAGGTGCGGATAGGAAGAGCCGAAGCTGAGCGCGACAAAGACCGCGATCGCCATGGCGAAGGCCACGGGCAGGCCGAGCGCCAGCAGGATGAACAGCGCGGGAAAGAGGATCTCAGCCATTGGCGCCTCCGGGCAGAGAGGAGATCTCCTCGTCGTCGTGGTCATCGCTGCGCTTGTAGTGGCCGGCGCTAATGAAGGGATGGGCGATCAGCAGCAGGTGGATGATCAGCAGTCCGAAGCCGACGGGCATCGCCGCGTAGATGTAGAGGAAGGGCAGCCGCAGCGCGGGTGTCACCTGGTACTGCATCCGCTGGGCGTATTGCATCCCGACCTGCACCATGAAGCCGAAGAACAGCAGCAGCGCCAGCACGATGGCGGCGCGCAGCAGCTTCTGGCCGAGGCTCGGCAGGGCGTCCTGCAGGTTGGTGATCGCCACATGCCCGCCCGAGCGCAGGATCAGCCCGGCCCCGGAGAAGGTCATCCAGATCATCAGGTAGCGCGCCGCCTCGTCGGCCCAGGGCAGCGAATGCCCGGTCAGGTAGCGCAGCGAGATATTGGCACCGACCACCAGAGTCATGGCGGCCATCATCGCGATCAGCACCCAGCCGTTCAGCACGACAAAGTAGTGTTCCAGCTTTTTCAAAGGAGCCCCCTGAAAGTCACCGGCGCCCCGCAGGGCGCCGATGGTCCGTTGTCATCTGTCGGTCCGCGCCGTCGTCGTCACTCGAAGTTGACGATCGACTGGACCAGGTCCTCGCCGTAGGTCTCGTAGTAGCCTTCATAGGCCGACTTGATCGAGGCCTGGAACTCGGCCTTTTCCTCGGGCGACAGTTCGTTCACTTCCATGCCGCGCTCTTTCAGCGTGGCGACGCCGCTGGTCTCGACATCATCAACGAAGCCGCGCATCGCGGTGACGGCCTCGGTCGCCGCAGCCTCGAAGGCCGCTTTCTGATCGTCATCCAGACCTTCCCAGAAGGGCTTGGAGACCAGCAGCATGGCGGGCGAATAGACGTGACCCGACAGGGTCAGGTACTTCTGCACTTCGTTCAGCTTGACCGAGACGATCACCGACAGCGGGTTTTCCTGCCCGTCGATCACGCCCTGTTGCAGCGACGAGATCACCTCGGGCCAGGCCATCGGGGTCGGCGCCGCGCCCATGGCGTTGAAGGCCGCCAGGTGAACAGGGTTCTCCATGGTGCGGATTTTCAGCCCTTCCACGTCCGCGGGGGTGTGGATCGGGTTGCGGTTGTTGGTGATGTGGCGGAAGCCCTGTTCGCCCCAGGCCAGCGCGTGCAGGCCGACGTTGTCGAACTTGGCCAGGATGTCCTGACCGATCGGGCCGTCCAGCACCGCGCGGGCGTGGTCGAAGCCGTTGAACAGGAACGGAATGTCGAAGACGCCGGTTTCCGGCACGAAGTTCGCCAGGGTGCCCGAGGAAACGATGGTCGCCTCGATGGTGCCCAGTTGCAGGCCCTCGATCACCTCACGCTCGCCGCCGAGGCCGGAGGACGGGAAATGGGTGAAGGTGAAGTCCTCGCCGGTCTCGGCCAGGACGGCCTCCTCGAATGCCTTGGCGGCGACGCCGTAGTGGCTGTCTGCGGCCAGGGCGTAGCCGATCTTGACTTCGGTCTGGGCAGCGGCCGGAAGGCTGAAGGCGACAAGTGCGCCGGCGGCCAGCAGGCCACGGGTGGTGATGGTCATGGAAAAATCCTCCCTTGGATCCTCGGCATTGCTACACAAGCAATTTTCGGGAAGCAACCCGCCCCGGACACGTAGAATATGTCTCCGGGGCGGATTTCAGGACATCAATCCTTCGCCGACCTGCCGAACAGCTTGACCAGTTCGGGGACGTAGGCCTGGCCGTGCCCGGCCTCGACCGAAGCGGCCAGCGCGGCCGAGACGCCATCGGCCACGGTCTGCTGCGCGCCTGCCTCGGCGGACATGGCGCGGTAGTAGTCGATATCCTTCTGGGCATTGGCCACGGCGAAAGGCAGCCCCTCGCGGTCGCCCTCGGTGATGAAGGGCGCCAGGCGGTCCAGCGCGACGCTGGCCCCGCCGCCGGTGGCCAGCACCTCGACCAGCACCGCGGGATCGACACCGGCATCGGCCGACTGCGCGGCGGCTTCGGCCAGCAGGGTCATGAAGCCGACAGACACGTAGTTGTGCAGCAGCTTCAGACGGTGACCGTGGCTGAGAGGTCCGACATGGGTCACCGCCTCGGTGAAGGAGGCCAGCACCGGGCGGACGGTTTCCAGCACCTCGGCCTCGCCGCCGACCAGCAGGTTCAGCGTGCCCTCATGGGCGTGCTTGGCGGTGCGGGTCATCGGCGCGTCGATGTAGCGACCACCGGCGGCGGCCACCGCCGCGCCCATCCGCAGGGTCGAGTCGGGCAGCGCGGTCGAGCAGTCGACGACCACGGCGCCGGGCTTCAGCGCGCCGATCAGGCCGTTCTCTCCGGTCACGATGGCCTCGACCTGGGGCGAACCCGTGACGCAGAGGATAACCACGTCCGACGCTGCCGCCACCTCGGCGGGGGTGGCGCAGGGCGTGGCGCCCAGACCGGTGATCTCATCGACCGGCTGGTTGCCGGGATGATCCAGGAAGCTGAGGGCAAAGCCGCCCTTTTTCAGCACGTTGCGGGCGATGCCATGGCCCATGAGGCCGACGCCGATGATACCGACTTGCATGTTGTCTCTCCTCTGTGCGGCGCCTCCGGGCGCCCTGCCCCGGCCCTTGCGGCCCGGGGCGCCGTGTCGTGCTGGCGGGATCCGCGCTCAGTCCGCGTTGATCCAGATCGCCTTGGTGTCGAGGTATTCCTCCATGTGCTGCGTGCCGCCCTCGCGGCCGTAGCCCGACATCTTCATGCCGCCGAAGGGCACCGCGGGGTCGATGGCGTGGTACATGTTGACCCAGACCGAGCCCGCCTTGAGGCGATGCGCCAGCTTGTGCGCGGTGCCGAGGTGGGTCGAGAAGACGCCCGCCGCCAGCCCGTAGGGCGTCGCGTTGGCGCGCTGCACCACCTCGTCGAGGCTGTCGAAGGGCATGGCCGAGATGACCGGGCCGAAGATCTCCTCGCGCGCGATGGTCATCTCGTCGGTGACGCCACCGAAGACCGTCGGATGGAAGAAGTGACCGCCCTCGAAGTCAGCCCCCTCGACGCGGTTGCCGCCGGTCAGGATCTCGGCGCCCTCGTTGGGGCCGACGGCCATGTAACCGGCGATGCGCTCGGCCTGGCGGGCCGAGATGATCGGGCCGATGTCGGTATCTTCCCGGATGCCGTGGCCGATCCGCAGCTTGGCGGCGAACTCGGCGACGCGGCGGGTGAACTCGTCGTGGATCTCGCGGGCAACGAAGAGGCGCGAGCCGGCGATGCAGATCTGGCCGGAATTGGCAAAGACCGACATGGCGGCGACCGGGACGGCCTTGTCGATGTCGGCGTCGCGGCAGACGATCACCGGGGACTTGCCGCCAAGCTCAAGCGAGACGTGCTTGAGGTTGCCGGTCGCGGCGCGGGCAATCGCCTGGCCGGTCGCGGTCGAGCCGGTGAAGACGATCTTGTCGACGCCCGGATGCTCGGCCAGCGCGGCCCCCGCATCGGCGCCATAGCCGGTGACGATGTTCAGCACCCCGTCCGGCAGACCGGCCTCCTGCATGATCCGCGCGATCATCAGCACGGTCAGCGAGGCTTCCTCGGAGGGCTTCAGCACCACGGTGCAGCCGGTCGCGATGGCGGGCGCGATCTTCCAGATCGACCCGGCGATCGGCGCGTTCCAGGGGATGATCGCCCCGACGACGCCGATCGGTTCGCGCACCGTCTGGGAATAGATCTCGCCCGGGAAGGAGTTGGGGATGGTCTGGCCGTGGATCGTCACCGCCTGGCCGGCGTAGAAGCGCAGCATGCCCAGCACGCGGCGGCTGTTGCCGAGGGTGCGCTGGATCGGCATACCCATGTCCAGGGTGTCGGACAGGCAGAGGTCCTGCCACTCGGCCTCGAATCGTTCGGCGATCTTCAGCAGCAGGTTCTGGCGCTCGAAGGGCGTCCACTTGGCCCAGGGGCCTTCGAAGGCCTTGCGGGCAGCGGCGACGGCGGCGTCGATATCGGCCTTGCCGCCCTTGGGCACCGTGGCCAGCAGCGTGCCATCGGCGGGGTTGCGTGCCTCCAGCACCTCGCCCGAGCGCGCCTCGCACCACTGGCCGTCAATGAACATCGGGCGGAACCCGCCATCGTAGAGCGCGGCGGCCGCGGCCTTCCAGTCTGTCATCTGTCTTCCTCACCTTGCGTCGATCGGCGCCGCGCAAGCCGCCGGGGCATCGCGCGGCACGGTCACCTGCGCAATCCTCTACACCCGGCGCACCGGCAAAGACCAGTACCCCACCCCGGACCCGCCCCGCAGCCGCAGGGCGCCATTTCAGTGGTAGCGCAGCTCGCCCACGACGCTGCGCCACGCCCCGCCACCGATGGGCTTGCGATGCGCGAAGCGGACCGAGTGCAGAGGCCCCTCGATGCTGTCCTGCCAGAATTCGATGAAGGCGAAGAGACGGGGATGGTCCGGCGCCAGGTCGTACTCCTGCCAGATGAAGCTGTTCAGCACGTTCCGATAGTCGGGCATCCGGTAGAAGATCTCGGCCGTGGTCAGGCCGTATCCGCGCAGCATCAGCTCGGTTTCCCGCATGGGCGTTGCCTCCTGTTCAAGGGCCCCGGGAAAAGTCTTTGTCGGCGGGAATTAAATTTCAACGAAAACAACATGTTGTCAGCCACCTCGCGCGGCTGCCAAAAGCCTGCCCCGGCAAGGATTGCACCCTAGATCATGGCGGTGTTATAGTTCTGTCAACAAGATATAGAACCGCGCGAAGACAGGCCCCTAATAGTGACCGATACCCCGGAACCCCCTGAAAACGAACAGGAAAACGCCCCCGCTCCGCTGAGCGGCCCGTCGATCTCGATCGTCGAGGAAATGCGTTCCTCCTATCTCGACTATGCCATGTCGGTCATCGTCAGCCGGGCGATCCCCGATCTGCGCGACGGCCTGAAACCTGTGCACCGGCGGATCCTCTTCGCCATGCACGAGGTCGGCAACACCCACGACAAGCCCTATCGCAAGTCGGCCCGTCCCGTGGGCGACGTGATGGGCAAGTACCACCCCCATGGCGACGGCGCGATCTACGACGCGCTGGCCCGGATGGCGCAGGACTTTTCGATGTCGCTGCCGCTGCTGGACGGCCAGGGCAACTTCGGCTCGATGGACGGCGACAAGCCCGCGGCCATGCGTTACACCGAAGTCCGCATGGACAAGCCGGCCGCCTACATGCTGTCGGATATCGACAAGGACACGGTCGACTTCCAGGACAACTACGACGGCAAGGACCGCGAGCCCTCCGTCCTGCCGGTGCGCTTCCCCAACATGCTGGTCAACGGCGCGGGCGGTATCGCCGTCGGCATGGCGACCAACATCCCGCCGCACAACCTGGGCGAGGTGGTCGATGCCACCCTGGCGCTGATCGAGAACCCGGACCTGTCGACCGAGGAGCTGATCCAGTACATCCCCGGTCCCGACTTCCCCACGGGCGGCGTGCTGCTTGGCCGGTCCGGCGCCCGCAAGGCCTACCTGGAAGGCCGTGGCAGCTGCATCATCCGTGCAAAGACCCACGTCGAAGAGCTGCGCAAGGACCGTTACGCCATCGTCGTCGACGAGATCCCCTACCAGGTCAACAAGTCGGCAATGATCGAGAAGATCGCCGAGCAGGTCCGTGACAAGAAGATCGAGGGCGTGGCCCACGTCCAGGACGAATCCGACCGCGAGGGCGTCCGGGTCGTGGTCGAGCTGAAGCGCGACGCAACCCCCGAGGTGGTGCTGAACCAGCTGTTCCGCTTCACCCCGATGCAAACCTCCTTCGGCTGCAACATGCTGGCGCTGAACGGGGGCCGGCCGGAAACGCTGACCCTCTACGGCTTCCTGTCGAACTTCGTCGACTTCCGCGAGGACGTGGTGGCGCGCCGCACCGCCTACCTGCTGCGCAAGGCACGCGAGCGGGCGCATATCCTCTGCGGCCTGGCCGTTGCGGTCTCCAACGTCGACGAGGTGGTCGCCACCATCCGTGCCTCCGCCGATGCCGCCGAGGCCCGCGAGAAGCTGATGACCCGCAAATGGCCCGCCGACGAGATCGCGCCCTACATCCGTCTGATCGACGATCCGACCCACAAGATGAACGAGGACGGCACCTACAACCTCTCCGAAACCCAGGCCCGCGCCATCCTGGAGCTGCGTCTGCAGCGCCTGACCCAGATCGGCGTGAAGGAGGTGACGGACGAACTGCAGGAGCTGGCTGGCAAGATCAAGGAATACCTCGAGATCCTCGGCTCTCGCGAGCGGATCATGCAGATCATCTCGGACGAGCTGCGCGAGGTGAAGGAGCTTTTCGCCGTTCCCCGTCGCACCGAGATCGCCGACTGGTCCGGCGACATGGAAGACGAGGACCTGATCGAGCGCGAGGAGATGGTCGTCACCGTCACCGCGGGCGGCTACATCAAGCGCACGCCCCTGGCCGACTTCCGCGCCCAGAAGCGCGGCGGCAAGGGCCTGTCGGGCGGCGCGATGAAGGATGACGACGCGGTCACCACGCTGTTTGTCGCCAATACCCATACGCAGCTGCTGTTCTTCACCACCGAGGGCATGGTCTACAAGCTGAAGACCTGGCGCCTGCCGCTTGGCGGGCGGACCTCGAAGGGCAAGGCGGTGGTCAACATCCTGCCGATCCCGACCGGTGTCTCGATCGCCGCGATCATGCCGGTGGACCGCCCGGAAGAGGAATGGGGCGATCTTCAGATCGTCTTCGCCACCTCTGCCGGTACGGTGCGGCGCAACGCGCTGTCGGACTTCACCAACGTCATGCGCAACGGCAAGATCGCGATGAAGTTCGAGGGCGAGAGCGAAGGGATGCGCCTGATCAACGCCCGCATCTGCGGCGCAGAGGACGACGTGATGCTGTTCACCCAGTCCGGTCGCGCCATCCGCTTCCGCGCCGATGACGTGCGGGTCTTCAACTCTCGCAACTCCACCGGCGTGCGCGGCGTGCGGCTGAACGAGAAGGACGAGGTCACCTCGATGTTCGTCCTGCCCCACTTCGCCGCCGAAAGCGACGAACGGGCCTCCTACCTCAAGATGCGCCGCGCCATGGCCGGTGACACCGAGGCAACCGAGGAGGACGAGGGCAACGCGGACATGCCGCTGAGCCAGGAACGGTATGCCGAGATGTCGGCTGCCGAGACCCTGATCCTGACCATCACCGCAGGCGGTGCCGGCCACGTCAGTTCGTCCCACGACTACCCGGTGCGCGGGCGCGGTGGCATGGGTGTCACCGCCTGGGAGAAGTCCATGCGCACGGGCGAGATCATTGCCGCCTTCCCGGTGGACATGGATGATCAGATCATGCTCGCCACGTCGCGCGGGCAATCGATCCGCGTGCCGGTTGACGGAATTTCCTTCCGTTCCCGTAGCGCGGGAGGCGTGCGTGTGTTTAATACGGGTGCAGAAGAACAGGTTGTCTCGGTGGCTCGTATTGTCGACCAGGGAGATGACGAAGACAGCGAAGGGGGTGCCGGCTGATTTTGCCGGCCTCCCGGTGCCTGGGGGCAGAAGGCTTTGAAGAACTGGGACGATCTTCGTTACCTCGTGGCCGTGCACAAGACCGGCTCGATGAGTGCGGCGGCACGGCTGCTTGATACCAATCCCGCGACGGTGTCGCGACGGCTGGCACGGCTGTCGGAAACCCTGGGGATCGACCTATTCCTGAAAACCCCCCAGGGCTGGACCTCGAATGACGCCGTCGGTGAGCTGATCGAGACGATCACCACATTCGAGAACGAGATTTCCTCCTATCTCAATGCCCGCGACGCCTCGGAAGAGACCGTGGCCGGGCGTGTCAACATCGGCTGCTCGCCCTCGGTCATCACCTACATCCTGTTCCCCGGCCTGCGGCAGTTCCTGACCGACAATCCCGGCCTGGAAATGACCTTCACCAACAACTTCTACCAGGATGCCCTGGGCGACAACGACATGTTCATCTCGGCCGTCCGCCCGCAGCAGGGCCGGCTGGTGGTGCGCTTCGTCGGCAAGTATGCGACCAACGTCTACTGCTATCCCGACAGCCCGCGCACCGGACAGTGGATCGGGATGCAGACGCTGCACGACCGTTATCCGCCGCAACAGCACGCACGCACCATCATGGGCGGCCGCGACCCGGCGATCCGGGTCGAAACGCTGATGGATACCTCCAACTCGGTCCGTGCGACCCGCTTCCCCGGTATCATTCCGGTGGTCGCCGCCGAGGCCGATCCCGAGCTGGTTCTCTACGATCCCGACAGCCGTCCGCTGCACACGCCGCTTTATCTCTGCTTCCACGAGACGCGACGAAAGGACCCGCTTCTGCAGCTGGTCGCGGACTGGATCACCCAACGTTTCAACGCCGTCCAGAGCGACTGACCCCTTGCAGGAATGCAACCGCAGGTATGCGCCCGCGTCATATTGTACGCGTAGCCTGCAGCCGTCATAGTTCTGGTAATGATTGATTGAAGAAAGTGTAAATAGTTCCCCGTATCACGAGTACCCTATTGGATTTCCACATGATTTCTGGTGGCCGGGTCGTTCCCCCCTCGGCGTTCTCCCCCGCACCATCAGAGTCGAGGTCCCTTGAAAGCCCCTCTACGCGCCAGTTCAGCGGCGGATGTCAATCTTCGCAGAGGCTTTCACCAAAGGCTTGACGCTTCTACCCCGTCAATCCCTTCACTGGGCCGGCCGGAACAGCCGGCCCTCTTCTTTTGCGCAACAGTGAACATCCCATTCGCAGGCGCCTTGCTTTACATTTCCCGTCCACGACACAATTTAGTGCAGTCGGCCCCCGGCCGCATCATGAGCGGCCCGGCGCCCCTCCTCCGATCCCGCCCGGCGCCCTACCGAAAGACGATGGACAGACAATGAACAAAAACATTTCGCGGAATTCCCGCCTTGCCTCTCCCCTGCTGGTCTGCGGACTGGCGATGATCGCCGCCCCCGCCAGCGCCCAGATGGTCCTGAACGGCGAGGTCAGCGTCGAGCTGGCCCATAATGAAGACACCTCGGTCAACACCAAGCATATCGGCGGCAGCTTCTCGGGGCTGATCTGGAACGATTTCGGACTGCAGCTGGACATCAGCGTCGGCAAGCACGAGCAATACACCTCGACCCAGCCCGCCGCGACGCTGCACCTCTACCACGCCCCCAGCGAGGCGCTGACCTGGGGCCTCTTCCTTGCCGCCGAGGACCGCCGCCCGGGCAATTCCTATTTCTACGGCGCCGAACTGGCCTGGCGGTCCGAGGGCTTCGGCCTGGATGCCTTCGCCGCCTACCGCGACGACATCTCGGCCCCGACCGATGGCAGCCGCTACGGAATCGAGGCCAGCTATACCCCCCTCGATGGCAACTGGACGTTTCTGGCCGGCTACGCAGCCGATGACGGCGCCCCGCTGGAACAGAGCTACACCTATGTCGGCGCAAACTACCGCCTGCGCGAGGGTATCGCGCTTGGCCTGACCGCGGGCCAGAACGACGAGGGCGACACGATCGCCAGCGCGCTGGTCACCTTCACCTTCGGCGAGGGCAGCCCCCTGCGCGCCCGCGACACGATGGAGCTCTTCCCCGGCGCCCGCGAGACCCCGACCCCCGCTGTGGACTGATTCCACGCCATCCCGAAGCGGAAGGGCCGCGCCGATCCCCGGCGCGGCCCTTTTTTCGACTTGTCCTCCTTAGAGGTCGTAGAGATCGCCGAACTTGGTTTCGATGTAGTCCAGCAGCGGCCCGGCCGAGGGCGCCTCGCCGCCGCAGGCCAGGGTGATGACCTCCTTCGGCTCGTAAAGCCCGCCGTGCCGCTGCACCTTGTCACGCAGCCAGCCGGTCGCAGGCGTGGTGTCGCCCTGCGCCAGCGCTTCGTCGAGGTCGGGCAGGTCCGCGCGCAGCGCCTTGGCGAGGCAGCCGGCATAGACATTGCCCAGGGAATAGGTCGGGAAGTAGCCGAACAGCCCCACCGACCAGTGCACATCCTGCAGGCAGCCCAGCGAGGCGCGCGGCACCGCATAGCCGAAGTCCGCTTCGAACCGCTCGTTCCAGGCGGTTTCCAGATCCGGCACCTTCAGATCCCCGCTGATCAGCGCGCGTTCCAGGTCGAAGCGCAGCATGATGTGCAGGTTGTACTGCAGCTCGTCCGCCTCGGTACGGATGAAGTCCTTCTGGACGCGGTTCACGGCGGCATAGAAATCGTCCGCGTTGTCGACGCCGATATCGCCGAACTGCGCCCGCATCTGATCGTAGATCCAGCCGGTGAAGGCGCGCGAGCGGCCCAGCTGGTTCTCGTAGATGCGGCTCTGGCTTTCATGCACCCCCATCGAGACGCCCTGCCCCAGCGGTGTCAGCAGGTAGCCCTGGTCGATGTTCTGCTCGTAGCTGCCATGGCCCACCTCGTGAATGGTGGAATAGAAGCAGTTGAACGGATCCTCGGGGTTGGTGCGGGTGGTGATACGCACGTCATTGCCCGAGCCCGAGCTGAAGGGATGCACCGCCTTGTCGATGCGCCCCCGGGACAGGTCATAGCCGAAGGCCAGCGCCAGCTTGGTGGCGAAAGCCATCTGCCCCTCGTCCGGGAAGGTCCCGCCGAGGCCCTTCGGCGCGGGCTTCTCCAGCACCTTGCCCCGCAACTCGACCAGGCGCGGGCGCATCTCGTCGAACATGGCAGCCAGTTCGGCGGCGGTGGCGCCCGGCTCATAGTCATTGGCCAGGGCATCGTAGAGATCGCCGCCCTCGGCAAGCGCCTCGGCCTCCTGCTGGCGCAGCTCGACAACACGCGAGAGCACCGGGGCGAAGGCAGCGAAATCATCCTTGGCGCGGGCTTCGGCCCACTGGCCCTGAGCGACAGAGGTCACCCGCGCCAGTTCAGCGGCCAGCGCGGCGGGTACCTTGCGGGCGCGGTCATGGCTGCGCCGGATGTGGCGCAGCTTGGCGGCATCGGCCTGGGACAGCTCGCTGCCCTCGCAGGCCGCCAGCCACTCGCCCAGCCGGGCATCTGTGCGCCGGGCATGGAGGACGGATTCCATCGCCGCCATCTCCTCGCCCCGCTGTTCGGCAGAACCGCGCGGCATCACAGTTTCCTGGTCCCAGCCAAGGCGGCCGGCGACCTGGGCCAGCGCCTCGGTTTCCTTCTGGTAGGCAAGAAGATCGGCAAGGGGAGTGTTGGTCATGTCAGCCTCGAACGCTGGTGGAAACGGGATAGGCGGCGGCGAAACGGGCGCGCAGGATCAGCACCCAGAGCAGCACCGCAACGACCTGGTGGGTGATCGCCACATGCAGGTGCGCGGCGGTCAACACGGCGGCCACGCCAAGGGCGACCTGCCCCCAGAGCGCGAGATAGGCGGCGGTGAAGGCGCGCTGCGTCGCCTTGTTGGCGCTGCGCCGTCCGCGCAGGAAAACCACGGTGCCGAAGATCAGCAGCAGGTAGCCGGACATGCGGTGGATGAACTGCACCAGCCCGGGGTTTTCCAGGAAATTGCGCCAGAGCGGTTCGATGTCGAAGGCATAGGGCGGGAAGAACTGCCCCCCCATGGTCGGCCAGTCGGTAAAGCTGCGCCCGGCGTCGATGCCGGCGACCAGAGCCCCCAGCAGGATCTGCAGGAAGGCAAAATGCATCCAGCCGGTCGCCAGCGAAAACGGCTTCGCCTCGCGCACCCGGCGCGCCTGCATCAGGTCCCGCTCTTCCCGGCCCAGCAGGAAGATGTACCAGGCCAGCAGACCAAGGATGATGAAGGCCAGCCCCAGGTGCGTCGCCAGCCGGTAGGAGGCGACGCTCAGCATCCCCTCGCCCAGCCCGGAATGCACCATCCACCAGCCGATCGCCCCCTGCAGGCCGCCGAGGGCACCGACCAGGAAGGCCCTGCCCTTCCAACCCGGCGGGATCTTCCCGGCGACGAGGAAGCCGAGGAAGCCAATCGCCCAGATCAGCCCGATCAGGCGGCCCAGCTGACGATGGCTCCATTCCCACCAGTAGATCTGCTTGAAGTCGGCCAGTTCCATCCACGAGTTCATCTCGGTGAACTGCGGGATCTCCTGGTAAAGCGCGAATTCCGCTTCCCAGTCGGCCTGGTTCAGCGGTGGCAGCGCGCCGGTCAGCGGCTTCCATTCGGTGATCGACAGCCCGCTGTCGGTCAGCCGCGTCAGCCCGCCGACGACGATCATCGCGGCCACCAGCAGGAACAGCAGGATCATCCAGACCCGGACGGCACGGCGAGAGCCCCGCTTCGCGGCGTCGATCCCCCCGGCGCGGGTTTCGGCGCGGGTGTCGCTGCCCACCTCTTCGAAGATGCTGCGTTTCTCGCTCATGAGGCCCTCATCTGGCTGTGCTCGGCCAGCGGAACCTAGTCCCCGACAGGGACAGGGGCAAGTCAGTCGCCGCGTTCCTTCCAGCGGACCATCTGACGCAGGATGCCATGCAGCATCTGCACATCCGAGCGTGTCATGGCCATGCGCGACCAGAAATTGCGCAGCACCAGCTTCATGCCCTCGGCCTTGGTCTCGGGGAAGAAGAATCCGGCCTCTTCCAGCCGCCCCTCGTAGTGATCGGCCAGCTTCTCGATCTCGACCTGGCTGGCCCAGTCGGCCCCGGCCATCTCCATCCGCTCGGGCTGCACGTCGACGGCGCCGCGGCGCCACTCGTAGGCGGTCAGCAGCACGCATTGCGCCAGGTTGAGAGAGGCGAACTCGGGGTTCACCGGCACGTTGATGATCGCATTGGCCCGGGCGATATCGTCATTCTCGAGGCCCGCCCGCTCAGGTCCAAAGAGAACGGCCACCTTCTCCCCTGCGGCGATCTTCTCGCGCGCCATCTCCATCGCCCGCTCGGGCGTGACAACGGGCTTGGTCAGCCCGCGCGCCCGCGCCGTGGTGGCGAAAACATAGGTGCAATCCTCAAGTGCGCCCGCCGTATCCTCGGCCAACCGAGCCTCGTCCAGCAACCGCCCCGCCCCCGAAGCCAGCGCCACGGCGCGCTGGTTCGGCCAGCCGTCACGCGGCGCCACCAGCCGCATCCGGTCCAGGCCGAAATTCCACATCGCCCGGGCGGCACCACCGATGTTTTCCCCCATCTGGGGACGGACAAGAACGAAGACGGGCTGGGACATGGGGTACCTCGGGCAGTGAAGCCCCCTCCTAGCCCTGCCCGCCCGCCCTGTCGAGGGCCCGGGCCCCCGGCCGCATTGGTCCAAAGCCTCCGGCGGGAGTATTTTCAGCCTGGTGATGATGCAGGGGCAGTGCCATTCCGGGCGCCCTCCTTCTCCGCCGGGAGCGTGCCACGCTCCTGATCGAGACGGAGGGCGCCTTAATGTCTCCCCCCTGTACCATCACCAGGCGGAAAGTACTCCGGGGGTGAATTGGGCCCGCAGGGCTCAAGAGGGGGCAGCGCCCCCTCCCACCGTGCCGGTCGCGTCTCCCCCGCAATCCCTTGGCAAGCCGGGCCCTTCCGCGCTATAGCAGCCGGAAATTCAAGAGGATCCCATGTCCCAGGAAGAGCAGCCGCAGATCTACCTGATCTCCCCGCCCGAGTTCGATCTCATGGTCTTCCCCGAACGTCTGGCCGCCGTGCTGGATGCCCGCGAGGTGGCCTGCGTGCGCCTGGCGCTTGCCAGCCATGACGAGGACCGCATCTGCCGCGCCGCCGATGCCCTGCGCGAGGTGACGACGCCGCGCGACGTGGCACTGGTGATCGACCGCCATTTCCTGCTGGCCGAACGGCTGGGGCTGGACGGGGTGCACCTGGATGACGGCGCGCGCTCGGTGCGCAAGGCGCGCAAGGCGCTCGGGGCAGATGCCATCGTCGGGGCCTATGCCGGGGCCTCGCGTCACGAGGGCCTGAACGCCGGCGAGGCGGGCAGCGATTACGTCGCTTTCGGCCCGGTCGGGGCCTCGGCGCTGGACGGCGGAGAGACCGCCGCCTTCGAGACCTTCGAATGGTGGTCGCAGATGATCGAGATCCCCTGCGTCGCCGAGGGCGGGCTGACGCCCGAGTTGGTGGCACAGCTGACCCCTGTCACCGATTTCTTCGGCATCGGCACCGAGATCTGGGACGCCGAAGATCCCGTCGCCGCCCTCGCCGCGCTTACCGTCGGTTTCTGAGACACCGGGCGGGCTTCAGCCCGCCTGCTGCCAGTCCCAGGGCATGGCCTCGCGGATCGTGCGTTCGCAGGCCGCGGCCAGGGTCTTGCGGTTGGGGAAATCGGCCATGCGCAGCGGCGTATGGTAGATCACCTCGACCGCGCCCTGGGGCCGCGCGGCCATGACCTTGAGGAAGCTGGCGCCGAACCCCATCTCTCCCCACCATCCGTAGAAACGCGGCTCGGCGCCCTCGGGCGCGCGGTAGATCAGGGTCACCGGCTGCACCTGCATGTCCTGCGGCAAGCTGGGGTCGAAGAAGACATCGAAGAGCGAGGTCTTGAAGGGCAGCACCCGTTTGCCGTCGGTCGACGTGCCCTCGGGGAAGAAATGCAGCCTCTGCCCGGCGCTCAGCCGTTCCAGCAGCAGGTCGCGCTGGCGTTTGGCCTCGCCGCGCCGGCGATCGATGAACAGCGTGCCGGTCGCCCGCGCCAGGTGGCCGATGCCCGGCCAGCCGCGCACCTCGGACTTCGACACGAAGAACACCGCCCCCGGCGCCGAGAGGGCGAAGATGTCCAGCCAGGACACATGGTTCGAGACCATCGCCCCGGCGCCCCGCATCGGCCGCCCCGTCACCTTCAGCCGCATCCCCGCGCAGACGAAGAACGCCCGCGCCACCGCCTGCTGGAAGATCGGCGTCACCGGGCGGCGCAGCCCGCAGAGCGGCGCCTCGACCAGGCGCACCAGCAGCAGGGCCAGCAGGCAGAGCAGCAGGATCAGCGCCAGCGGCAGGACGCGCAGCGCTGCGATCAGCTTGCCGGCGGTCGAAACGGGTGTCTCGGCCGGGGCTTCGGGAGAGGTCCAGGTCGCCATCTCAGTCTCCGCGCCGGAACAGCCGGCTCTGCTTCTCGTTCAGCAGCGCGGTGTCGAGCACCAGGCAGACATCTGTGGTGTTGAAGGCATGATCGACGAAGGCGCCCTCGCCGACGAAACCGCCCAGCTTCAGGTAGCCCTTGATCAGCGGCGGCACGGCGCGCATGGCCGCGACCCGGTCCAGCCGTTCCTCGGGCACCAGGTTCATCGGTTGGAAATGCTCGGCCCGGGCCCGCACCCGCAGCGGTTCCGGCGCCAGGTGGCGGGCATGAAGCACCGAGAGCGCCGGGGCCAGCGCCGCGATATCGGTGCCGTGGAAGGAGGCGGTGCCGAACAGCACCTCGATGCCCCGCTCGGTGACATAGTCGGCCAGCGCCGACCACATGACCATCATCCCCGCCCCGCCCCGGTAGTCGGGATGCAGGCAGGAGCGCCCCAGTTCCAGCAGCCTGCGCCCCGAGGATGTCAGCTTCGTCAGGTCGTATTCATCGGCCGAATAGAACTGTCCGATCTCCTGCGCCGCCGTGTCGGTCAGCAGCCGGTAGACACCGACGACCTGCGCGTCGAGGCCCCCCGGCCGGGCGCGGTCGATCAGCAGCAGGTGATCGAAGAAGGGATCGAACCGGTCCCGCTCCAGCCGCGCGGCGTGGTCGACCATGGTGCCGCCGCCGCCCAGTTCGGAGACGAAGACCTCGTAGCGCAGCCGCTGCGCCGCGCGCAGCTCCGCCTCGCTGGCCGCCAGCCGGGTCTCGAAGTCGGGAAGGCCCGCGGCGGGCGGGCTTTCGGATCTGGGGCCGGGTCCGGTCATCAAGTCTCGGGGCGTCCTGTCAGCTCGGGTCTCCGGCCTTGCGTGCCGGGGCAACCGGCGTCCCTGCCGGTCGCGCCGGTTTTAGGCAACGGCAGCCGCCCATGCAAGAAGCCGCGCCGGGAGGGCATTCGGAAATTGTCCGCAACGGGAAGTTGTCTTAACCTTTGGTTTACCATTGCGCGGGTTCACTGGTCGTAGACCGGGATCAGATCGATCCTGGACCCGTCGATGACGACCTTGCCGGCCTCGGGGAAGTTCACCGTGACCCGTCCGGCGATGTTGGACTGGACCTGGCCCACGCCCCAATCCGGTTGCAGGGGATGGCGCACCATCATTCCGGGTTCCAGCAGGTTGTTCAAATTGCTCATCGGGGGCCTTCGGCGTCCATGGGACTCTGGGTAAAGAGTAAGAGGTCACAGCATTGCAGACCACGCATCTTCTTGCATCTCTCATCGGATCACGCATCTGTCACGACCTGATTTCGCCTGTCGGTGCGATTCAGAACGGGCTCGAGCTGCTGTCGCTCGAGGGGGCGCTGCGCGGGCCCGAGATGATGCTGATCTCGGAGTCGGTCTCGGCGGCCTCGGCCAAGATCCGGTTCATGCGCATCGCCTTCGGCATGGCGGGACAGGGCCAGAAGATCGGCCGGGGCGAGGTGGCGGGCATTCTCGACGATCTCAGCCAGTCCGGGCGCATCACCTACGACTGGACCCCGACCGGCGATTTCGAGCGCTGCCAGATCCAGGAGGTCTTCCTGGCCCTGCTCTGCGTCGAGAGCGCCATGCCCCAGGGCGGCGTGATCTCGGTCACCCGCGCCGACAAGCCGGGATGCAACTGGGAGGTCTCGGGGCCGGCGCTGGCCGCGCGCCCGGACCCGGCGCTCTGGCGGGTGGTCGAGGGCCGCGAGGACGGGACGGCCATCGCCCCCGCCCATGTCCAGTTCGCCCTGCTGCCGGCGCTGATCAGGGATCGGCACGGAGAGCTCGACCTGCTGATCACCGAGGACAGCCTGACGCTGCGGTTCTGACAAGGCACGACAGTCGGAGCCAGAGAGAAACAGGGCCAGAGAAGCAGGGGACCATCGGGGCGGATGGCGCCCCCTCGCGCCCGGGGTCTGCGGCGAAGGGCCTGTGCCCCCGGGAAGTGCGACCTGCCGATCCGGGCCTGCAGCGCCGGGCCTGCGTTCCCCACTTCGTGACATGGAAACGGCGCGGCCCGGAGGCCACGCCGCGCATCTTGCTCCCCGGCCCGACTCAGGCGCGCACGGTCCCGTCGCCGACCACCAGGTACTTGAAGCTGGTCAGCTGCTCGGCCCCGACGGGGCCACGCGCGTGCATCTTGCCCGTGGCGATACCGATCTCGGCGCCCATGCCGAACTCTCCACCATCGGCGAACTGGGTCGAGGCGTTCCACATCAGGATCGCGGAATCGATCCGCTCGAAGAAGCGTTCCGCCACGCTGGCATCCTCGGTCACCACGCCCTCGGTATGGCTGGAGGAATACTGCCGGATATGGTCGATCGCCGCATCCACGTCGGTCACGACCTTCGCCGCGACGATGCTGTCGAGGTATTCCCTGCCCCAGTCCTCTTCCGTGGCCGCGTTGACACCGGGGATCTTCGCCAGTTCCGCGTCGCCGCGCACCTCGACGCCCCGGTCCACCAGCGCGCGCAGCACGCCCTGGCCGATGGTCTTCACCACGTCTTCATGGATCAGCAGGCATTCGACAGCGCCGCAGATGCCGGTGCGCCGGGTCTTGGCGTTCAGCACGATATCCAGCGCCTTCTGCGGATCGGCGGCCTTGTCGATGTAGATATGCACGATGCCTTCGAGATGGGCGAAGACCGGCACCCGCGCCTCGCGCTGCACCAGGCCCACGAGGCCCTTGCCGCCACGGGGCACGATGACGTCGATGTAGTCGACCGCCTTCAGCATCGCGCTGACCGCCTCGCGGTCGCGGGTCGGCACCAGCTGGATCGCCGCCTCGGGCAGACCGGCCCCGCGCAGGCCCTCAAGCAGGCAGGCATGGATGGCGCGCGAGCTGTGGAAGCTTTCCGAGCCGCCGCGCAGGATCACCGCATTGCCCGCCTTGAGGCAGAGCGCCCCGGCATCGGCGGTCACGTTGGGGCGGCTTTCATAGATCACGCCGATCACGCCCAGGGGCGTGCGGACGCGGCGGATCTTCAGACCCGTGGGCTGCTCCCATTCGGCGATGACCTCACCGACGGGATCCTTCTGCTCGGCAATGGCGCGCAGGCTGTCGACGATGCCGCGAATGCGGGTCTCGTCCAGCTTCAGCCGGTCCATCATCGCCGGGCTCAGGCCCTTTTCGGCGCCAAACTCCAGGTCCTGTTCGTTCGCCGCGATGATCTCGCGCCGCGCCGACCAGACCGCCTCGGCGGCGCCGATCAGGGCGGCGTGCTTGCGTTCGGCACTGGCAAAGGCCAGCTCGGCCGCGGCCGCTTTCGCGGCGGCACCGATGCCGTTCATCATTTCTTCGATGGTTTGGGCGTCTTTCATCCCGGTCTCCTCTCGCGCGGGCGGCGGCGTCTCCCAGCCTAGCCTGCCCGCTGGATCATGGCCATGTCATCCCGGTGCACAAGGGCCGCGCGGCCCGGATAGCCCAGGAGTTCCTCGATCTCGCGGCTCTGGTGACCTGCCAGCGCCCGCGCCTCTTCGGCGGTATAGCGCGTCAGGCCCTGCCCCAGGACCGCCCCGGATGGGCCGAGGATTTCGACCGGTTCACCCCGGCCGAAGCTGCCCTCCACACCCGTGACCCCCGCCGGCAACAGCGAGCGCCCCTTTTCCAGCGCCCTCTCGGCACCCTGATCGACGAAGATCCGACCCTGCGGCTTCATCGAGACAATCCAGCCCTTGCGCGCCGCAGAGGGGTCGCCGTGGGCGCTGAACCAGGTGGCCGCGGCTCCCGCTTCCAGCGCCTGCAGCGGGTTGATGCGCGATCCCAGCGTGATCGCCATGGCGCAGCCCGCGCCGGTGGCTGTCTTGGCGGCCATCAGCTTGGTCTTCATGCCGCCCTTGGACAGGCCCGAGCCCGCATCCCCCGCCATGCCCTCGATCTCGGGGGTGATGCGCTCGACCAGGTCGAAACGGCGCGCCGAGGCGTCGGCATGGGGGTTTGCGGTATAGAGGCCATCGACATCCGACAGCAGCACCAGCCGGTCGGCACCCACGGTAACCGCGACCTGAGCGGCGAGGCGGTCATTGTCGCCATACCGGATTTCATCGGTGGCGACGGTGTCGTTCTCGTTGACGATCGGCACGGCACCGAAGGCCAGCAAGGTTTCCAGCGTGTTGCGCGAATTCAGGTAGCGGCGACGGTTGGCGCTGTCTTCCAGCGTCACCAGCACCTGCGCCACGGTGATCCCGTGCCGCTTCAGCGCGCCCTCGTAGGCGGCGGCCAGGCCGATCTGGCCGACGGCGGCAGCCGCCTGCGCCTGTTCCAGCGCCAGCGCGCCGAGGCCCAGCCCCAGCACCCCGCGTCCAAGCGCGATGGAGCCGGACGAGACCAGCACCACCTCGGTGCCGCGTGCCTTCAGCGCCGCCACGTCATCACAAAGCGACTGCAGCCAGTCCGATTTCAAATGCCCTGTCGCGGCATCGACCAGCAGGGCCGAACCGATCTTCACCACCAGGCGCCGGGCGCCCGCAAGCGAGGGGGTCAGGGCTGCCACGCGCCGTCCTCCTGGTCATCCTCGCGGCCCTCTTCCTGCTTGCGGCGCAGGCGGTCGTCGTCGATCCGGGCGCGCAGGGCGCGCAGCACCTCGGTGGTGCCCTCGCCCGAAGCGCCGGACATGAACATCACCGGCCCGCCGGTGACCTCTTCGAGGAATTCGCGCTGCATCTCGCGCAGCTCGTCATCCAGCGCGTCGACCTTGTTCAGCACGGTGATGCGCGGCTTCTCGGCCAGACCCTCGCCGTAGGCCTCGAGCTCTCCGATGATGGTCTCGTAGTCCTCGGCCACCTCGTTGGCAGTGCCATCGACGAGGTGCAGCAGCACGGCGCAGCGCTCGACATGGCCGAGAAACAGGTCGCCCAGGCCACGGCCCTCCGAGGCGCCCTCGATCAGGCCGGGGATGTCGGCGACGACGAATTCCACGCCATCCACGCCGACAACGCCCAGGTTCGGGTGCAGCGTGGTGAAGGGATAGTCGGCGACCTTGGGCCGGGCGTTCGAGGTCGCGGCGAGGAAGGTCGACTTGCCCGCATTGGGCAGGCCCAGCAGACCCACGTCGGCGATCAGCTTGAGGCGCAGCCAGATGGTGCGCTCGACCGCCTCCTGGCCGGGGTTGGCGCGGCGCGGCGCCTGGTTGGTCGAGGTCTTGAAATGGGCGTTGCCGAAACCGCCGTTGCCGCCCTTGGCAAGGACAACCCGCTGACCGACCTCGGTCAGGTCGGCGATCACGGTTTCCTCGTCATCCTCGATGATCTCGGTGCCGACAGGCACGCGCAGGATGATGTCGTCGCCATCGCGACCGGTCGACAGGCGGCCCATGCCACCCTGCCCGTTCTGGGCGAAAAAGTGCTGCTGGTAGCGGAAGTCGATCAGGGTGTTCAGCCCCTCGACCGCCTCGGCGATCACGTCGCCGCCACGGCCACCGTTGCCGCCATCGGGTCCACCGTATTCGATGAACTTTTCGCGCCGGAACGAGATGCACCCGTTCCCGCCCGCACCCGAACGAATGTAGACCTTGGCGAGATCGAGGAACTTCATGTCTTTACCCCTGCCGCAAAGGTCGCTCTAGCTCAGGCGGACCGGCGGCTCAATCGAGTTTTCTGATATAGGTCCATGTGGGCACCTTGGCGCCCCGCGCAACCGAATAGGCTTCGGCGTCGCCCACGTATTCGAAACCGCCCTTGGTCAGGACACGGGCCGCGCCCGGATTGTCCTGGAAGACCGCGGCAAAGAGGCTGCGATCCCCCAGCGGATTGGCCGAGACCAGCGCCTGCACGGCGGCCGAAGCCACATTGCCGTTCCACCAGCTTGGCGCGACCCAGTACCCGATCTCGCTCTGCGCATCGTCGATCCGCTTCAGGCTGATCACGCCCTTCAGCTCGGCGCCGCCGACGCGGCTGGCGTCGATCGCCCAGATGACCTCTCGCGGAGAGGGCTGCAGGGCGCGGGCGATGAAGCTCTCCGTCGTGCCGGGCGGCAGCGGATGCGGGATCGAGCTGGTCATCTTCGCCAGCCGCTCATCCGCCGCATAGAGGTCGATCAGCCCGCTGTCGGAATAGCGCAGGGGCCGCAGGTCAAGATCCTCTCCCACGATGACCGGCTGGTCGAAAGCGGGCGCCTCCCGCTTGGCCGAGGCCGCGAGAATCGCCCCGCTGCGGGACTTGATCGGATCCTTGATGTTCGCGTCGCTCATTGGAGGTGCTCCTCTCGGGGTCTGGCCCCTTTCACCACCGAAACGGCTAAGGGGACCGGCTGGCTGCCGATCCCCTTTTTCTCATTCGCGAATGAAGGTCGGCTTACTCTGCGGCCTCGGCCACTGGCAGCACGGAAATGAAGGTCCGGCCCTTCAGGCCCTTGTGGAACTTCACGTTGCCGTCGACGGTGGCGAAGATCGTGTGATCCTTGCCCATGCCGACGCCTTCACCGGGGTACCACTTGGTACCGCGCTGGCGCGCCAGGATGTTGCCGGCGGTGACGTCTTCACCACCGAATTTCTTGATGCCGAGGCGACGACCTGCAGAGTCGCGACCGTTGCGGGAAGAACCGCCAGCCTTTTTGTGTGCCATCTTGCGTGTCTCCTGTTAACGGGGCCCTTACTGGGCCAGTTCCTTGGCTTCGCCGACCCAGTTGTTCGACTGAGCCTTGCCCTTGAAAGCGTCGTCGAGAGCTTCGACGTCGGCTTCGCTCCAGGCGGCGATCTGGGCGAAGGAGGTGATGCCGGCGGCGATCAGCTTCTTCTCGAGCGCCGGGCCGACGCCCGTCAGCTTCTTCAGATCGTCAGAGCCTTCGGCGGCTGCGGCCTTGGGGGCAGCGGCCTTCTTGTCGGCCTTCGGAGCGGCGGCGGCAACAGCCGCGCCCGAGATCGAACCGGCACCCACGGCAGCCTTGACGCCGGACTTGTCGGCACCTTCGGCGAGGATCTCGGTGATCTTCAGCAGGGTCAGCTGCTGACGGTGGCCCTTGGTGCGCTTCGAGCTGTGCTTACGGCGGCGCTTGACGAAGTTGATGACCTTGTCGCCCTTGACCTGGTCGATGACCTCGGCTTGGACGGCGGCGCCGGCCACGAAGGGGGCGCCCACGGTCACGCTGTCGCCACCCAGCATGAGAATATCGTTGAACTGGATCTTTTCACCGGCATCGGCTGCCAGCTTTTCGACGCGCAGCAGGTCACCAGACTGGACCTTGTATTGCTTGCCGCCGGTCTTGAGAACCGCAAACATGTGCTCTTCCTTCCCTTCTGACGCGTCCTGCGGCCCCCTTGCGGGTGTTCGTGACCTTGCGGTCGCCGGTGAACTGCGCGCCCTGTCCTGGGCGAAATTGAAATGCCCGGCGAAGCACGGGGCCTGCCGGGATGGCGGGCTTATCGGGGCAAAGCGGGGGGCTTGTCAAGACGAAACCGTCAATGCCTGCAGGGCGGCCACGGCCTTCTCGGGGGCCTGCGCAGGGTACGGTCCGCCGTTACAACTCCTCTCCGCTGAGCAGCGTCGAGACCGACAGGCCGAGGGCGCGGTAGATCTGGTTGTAGAGCACCCCGTAGGCGTCGAACAGCGCCGCATTCAGCCGCTGGCCCTCCGCGCTCTCGGCCAGCGCCAGGTAGGCGTCCAGATCGGCCTCGGGCAGGTCTCGGTAGGCGGCGGTCAGGAAGGCCCGCAACCAGAGCTCGGTCTCGATCCGCGTCGCCTCCTCCTGCTGCCAGACATCGGCGAATATCTCCTCCTCTTCTAGGGCGAAGGCGCCGCCCTCGGCCAGTCCGAGGTAGAAATGCGCATTGGCGGTCAGCGCCCCGCCCAGGTTGCGGTCCACCAGGTCGTTGGCCGCCATCACCCGCGAGATCCAGTCATGGAACGCGGGCGCCTCGACCTCGGTCAGCCCGGCGGCACGCTCGGCGGCCTGCTCGGCCCCGGGCTCGAGGAAGGCCCGCCGCACCGACAGCTCCGCCGCCACCACCTGCTGCCCGGTCCCGGAGCCGTAGAACTCCAGCAGCGGCTGCACCGGCCCGTCCAGCGCGGCGACGAAGGCGCCACGCAGCGTGGCGTTCATCCGGGGCGGATCGTAGATGCGCAATGCCATGTCGCGAAAGGCCGGGCCGGCCGGCGCCTCCAGGTAGCTCTCGGCCAGGTCGGCGCTCATCCGCAGGCCCTCCAGCCGCATGGTCTGGACCATCTCCGGCAAGCCCATCAGGTCATAGAGCCGTTCTCCCGGGGACTCCGCCGCCACCGCCCCGGGGCCGAGCAGCAGCCCGGCCAGGAGCAGGACGGCAACCCGCACCGCTCAGAGCTCCTCGCTGCTGCCGCTGCCTTCCAGCAGCGCCGCGGCGGCCTCGAAGCGATCCGCCATGACCTCGTATTGCACCGCGTTCATCAGCTCGTAGACGCGTTGCATCCCGGGATCCTCCAGCGCGGCGGCATAGGTTTCAATCTCCTCGGTGGAGAAATCGCGGTAGGTCAGCGCGGCATTGGCCATGCCCGTTTGCAAACCGTCCTGTTCGGCCATCTCGCGGAACTGCCCCGCGATCAGGTCGCGCAGCGCATCATCGCCGACGCTCAGCTCGATCACCCCGGCGTTGCGCGCCGCGATCATGAAACGCGCCTGCACCTCGGCCATGGCCTCCGCCCCGTCGCTGGTTTCGTCCAGCGCCGAAATCAGCCGTTCCAGCGCCGACAACCGGCCGATGTCGCGCGCCTGCATCACCTCGGCCAGCGCGGCGGCCGCCGCCTCGGGCTTGCCGGCGTCATCGGCCAGGTGCGAGGCGTTCTCCACCTCGACCAGCCGCCGGCCCAGGTCAGAGCCGTAGAAGTCGTCTGCCGTCGCCATCTCGGCCTCGGTCAGCGTCGCCGAGAGCATGTCCAGCGCCATGTCCTGAATCGGCGCATTACGGAACACCCGCGCCGCCATCACCTCCCAGAGCGAACGGAAGCCCGGGTCCTCGATGCCCAGCATCGCGGGGCCGTTGTCCGCCGACATCACGATGCTTTCCAGCGCCGCGTCGAATCCGGTGATCTTCAGGAAGTCGCGCGCCTCGTCGCGGCTGGCGGCATGGCCCGGCACGGCCTGGGCCAGCAGCAGCGCCAGCGCGGTCAGCAGCGCCAGCAGCGCGGTACGCGGGTCGGGCAGAGCCCGGGCCAGTGTCGTCGTCCGCGCGGTGCCTCCCGGCCCCCTGTCGCCAAGACCGTGACGTTGCGTCAGGCTCCGGCTCTCCGGTCGTGGGGAATGTCGCATCCTGTCTCTCCTCATGTCTGCCCCAAGATAGGAAGGCGCGGCGCCCGGATTTCAAGGGTCGCCGGGGTCACATCCCCGCGCGCGGACCCGTCGCAGCGCGGTCTGCACGGGCCTCGGCAAGGCATCGCCGAAAAGAGCCTAAGACATTTCCTGCATGTCGCAACCAAAACCCCTTGAACCCGCCCGCGTTTCTCTTTAGACGGCCCTCCACGACCCCCGCGGAGAGGTGCCGGAGTGGTCGAACGGGGCGGTCTCGAAAACCGTTGAGCCTTTACGGGTTCCCAGGGTTCGAATCCCTGTCTCTCCGCCACTTGTCACTGGCTTCATTGATCTTCTTGACAATGAAGCCGGATGTGGCCGGCCTTCATGCAGACTGTTTTCCCCTCCTTTCCATGCGGGCCCCTGGCCTTTTGCTAGCTCGTGATCCTTGCGTGCCGCGCCTCGGCCCGGAGACTCCGTAGCAGCCGGGGGGCACGGAGCTGTCGGCGCCATGTCCCGAAGCGGCCACTCTGCCGCCGCCTCCGCGGCCGGCCTCCCGCCTGGCCGTCCGGGAATCCGCACGCAACGGCCGGCGGGGGAACGACGGCCCTGCCCGCCATGCCCCCGGCCTGATCGCATCGACGTCCCGGCGCCTTTCGACGATACCCTCCCCTCAGCGGCAGCGGGCCATGGCTGTGGCGCCGGCGCCCCTCAGGCCCGGGCCTCCGCGTCGACGCGATCCACGCCTTGCAGATCCGCCACGGCCACATTGCGCGGAGCGAGGTGACCAGCGCCGGCAGACAGTTTGCCGGCCCGTAGAGAGCCCCCTTCAGGCCGCCGGGCGGGCGGCGGTCCTTGCGGCGGGGCGCGCCAGGGGCTGCGGCGGCGGCCGTCCGTGCAGCTGCGCCAACCGCCGCCATTGCTCGTGATAGCGCAGCACCTTGGCAAAGCGCGGATCCAGATGCGCCTCATAGCCCGGAGGCGGCAGGGCACCATGGACCTCTTGCCAGACCTCGTCATGCAGCAGATGCGCCTCGATGTCGGCGGGGTTGAGCGCACGGGCGCGGCTGGCGTGTTCCAACGCCAGGTAGGGATTGCCTCGTGCCCGGGCGCGCTGGCCGAGGCGCAGGTGCAGGATGGCACGGCCATAGAACCCTTCGGGCAGTGCCTTCAGGAAGGCTTCGGCGCGGGCGGCCGAGAGGCGATTCTGTTCGAAGAGATAGAGCACCGCCCCAAGATCGGGATAGCGCGACAGCTCGCCGGTGATCGGGTGCAGCACCTGGTGCAGCCGCCCCTCCAGCAGCGGCGCGACCAGGGCCTGCATTCCGCCCAGTTCGGCCGCCACCACCGCCGCCACCTGGTGATAGCCGTTGCGGATGGTGATCAGGCGCTGGCGCGGCACCTCGCTGGTGCAGAAGAAATCCGCCGCGTTGCGCTCTCCGGTGACCACCGTATAGTCCAGATCCGGCCGGGCCAGCAGGCGCGAGAGGTTGGGCGGCAGCCCCTCGTTCTGGCTGAAGCGTTCGAAGGCGCCGCCGGCGAGGCCGGCGTAGATCTCGGGCGACATGGCGAGAATCTTCGCCCCCGGCAGAGCCGCGCCGAGCAGCAGCGCCCCGTAGGCCCCCATCGAACCGCCGATCACCGCCACCTCGCCGTAGCCCGCCGCCAGGTCCGACAGCCAGCGCCGCGTCGCCTCAAGCGAAGGCGGCCCGGCGCCGAGCGGCACGCCCTCGACATACCAGCCATTGCCGGGACTGTTGAGCAGCAGCAGATCCTGGTCGGGCGCACCCAGCGCCTTGAAATAGTCGAAGCGCCGCGCCGGTTTGCCGACCGCCGTCACGCCGATCACCAGCCGTCGCGCGCCGCGTTTCACCAGCAGGGCATGATCGGACAGCCAGGTTCTCTCACTCATCCCGAGGGCCCTCCTAAAGCGGCGATTCCAGCATCCACTCATGCGGGCTGCCCTCCAGCGCGGCGGCGACCTGAGCGTAATTGCCGAGAATCTGCGACAGCGGTTCCGGGTTCATCTTGCGGTGCGAGGGCGCCAGGGGCACCTCGGCGCAGCCCATGACCTGCCCGGCAAGGGCGCGCGTCCGCCCGGCGAACTCGCCGCTTTCGGCAAACATCTCCTCGTAGGTCAGTTCGTGGGCATTGCTCAGCGGCGCCAGCATTGCTCGGATCGCCGTGTCCATGCCGATCAGCCGCCCGATCTCGGCCAGCAGGGTTTCGGGCGGCAGGGTGATCTTCGGCTTTTCCTCGACATCGGGCCCCTCGCCGGCGGCGGCGAACCACTTGCCCGAGGCGTTCAGCAGCGCCTCGGAGGTGATCAGGCGCAGCTTGTTGCGCCGCACGATCTGGATGACCGGGCTGTCGCGGGTATCGATGAACTCGACCAGGAAGGGCCGCGCACCGGTGACATCCTCCGAAACGGGGATCAGGTTCAGCCCCCAGTACTTCAGATCCAGCAGGATGCGGCGCCCCCGCGCCTCGCCGCGCAACTCCTCGATATAGTCGGCAAAGAGCCTCTGGTGACGGATCGGCCAGACCCACTTGGGATCCTCCGCCACGCGGCGGGCGACGTAGCCGTAGAACCCCCGCTCGGCCTCCAGCTTCGCGGACATGATCTCGTGGCAGTTCATCCCGCCGCAGCGTTCCAGCAGGTCACGGAAGACGGTGGTGCCGCTGCGATGGCGGCCCAGCAGGAAGATCAGGTCGGTCTGGGCCATCGGCGGCTCCCTCCTCGTACGGGGCGGGTCATGTGGTCACCCCCTCGGCATAGAGCGCGCGGGCCAGGGTGGCGGCGCGCGCCGGATCGTTGCGGCACATCTCCAGCGCCGCCTCGCGCACCATGGCGCGGCTGCCGGCGTTCTGCCCCGGCGACCAGGGCCAGGACATCGAGCCCCGCCGGAAGCGATAGAGAAAGCCCTGCCGCGGCAGCAGCGCCGCCTCGTGGCCGCGGGCGGTGAACTGCAGCCAGAAGGCCCAGTCGTCGCCCTCGCCATTGCGGCGGGTAGCGTCGAAACCGATGTCGCGCAGCAGGGCCGTCGGCAGCAGCGCCGTCATGCGATAGTCGTTTTCCAGCAGGTGCAGGTGGTCGCCCATCAGGTGCCGCAGCACGGGCTCGCCGCTTTCGCCGAAGTTGCGCCGCTGCGGGATCACCGCGTCGGGGCGCGCGGGGTGGCGGTTCCAGCACTCCAGCAGTTGCGCGATCAGCTCGGGCTCCAGCAGATCGTCGGTATCGAGGAACAGGGACAGCGCGCTTTCGCAGTGCTCGGCCAGGGTGTTGCGCGCCGCCAGCAGGCCCCCGTTGGGCTGCCGGAGGATGCGGCAGTCGGGCAGCAGGGCGCGGGCGTAATCGAACCAGGGCTGGTGACTGTCAGGTGTACCATCGTCGCAGATCAGCACGCGCGGCGGCCCGCCTCTCTGCCAGGCCAGGCTGTCGACCATCTCGCGGAATTCGTGATCGGGCTTGTAGGCCGGGATCAGCACCGTGACGTCGCCCGGTTCCGCCTGACGGCGCGGCATGGCATGAAGCGTCCGGCCGCGCTTTTCGCAAAGCGCACGGTCGTAGAGCTGTCCCATCTCGCCCGCGATCCGCTCCGGCGCCAGGGTCTCGCGGCAATGGGCGCCGACCGCGGCGCAGACATGGCCCGCCTGGTCCAGCATCCGCTCCATCTGCCGCTGCATTCCCCGCACCGAACGCATCTGGGGGTCCAGCAGGTAGTGCAGCTGGTCCTCGGGAAAGAACTCGGCCATCGGGGTGCCGTCGCGCACCACCGGCAGAAGCCCCGCGTCGATCGCCTCGACGCAGGCATAGGAGAAGGTTTCGGCCGCGCCGAGATGCGGGCTGATGGCGCCGGGGTCCAGCAGATCCAGCGCCCGTTCGCGCGGCAGGTAGTCGCTGAAGAAGACCGCATCGCGCAGCCCGGGGGCAAGACGCGCACGCACGTACCCGCGCATGTCGGCCTGGCGGAAGGGCGTGTCGACGATCCGCCCCACCAGGCGGATCTGGCGCAGCGGGTGGATGTCGTTCAGCAGGTTGGCGAGAAAGACCAGCTTGTCGATCCCCTTGGAGAGCGAGATCCGCCCCATGTAGAGGATTTCATCCCGCAGCCCGGCAAAGCGGTTCTCGCCATGGCGGAAGGCATAGGGTTCGCGCACGACGGCGACCTGGCGGGTGATGCCGTAGCTGCCCAGCCTCTCGGCGGCGGCGCGCGAGGGCGCCACCACCAGATCCGAACCGCGCGCCTGCTGCCGTTCACAGAGGTTGTTCATCCGCGCCCGGGGCGAGAGCGGCAGCTGGTCGGCCTCGAAGAAGTCCTCGATGAAACCGTGGTTGTAGGTGACCAGCAGGCGCTCCGAGGCGCCCGCTTCGGCCTGCAACTGCTGGAAGGCGGTCAGGCAAGGGGCGAGGAAGTCCGTCGCCTCGACCACGTCGATGCGCCAGTCGCGCACCTTCTCGGCGATGCGGTCGGCCAGCCAGGTCGAGATGAAGAGGTTGTGCGCCTCGACCGGACAGATTCGCCAGATCTCGCGCGGGTCGACGGGTTCGACATGGATGTGATCGGCTTCGAAGGGGACGGGACTGGCGGGGCGGCGAAAGGGGTGTTCTTCGGACCAGGTGAACAGGAACACCTCGTGCCCCGCCGCGCGCATGGCGGGCACCATGTATTCAAGGTAGGTGGCAATGCCCCCCGAGGGCGCCAGCGGCGTCTCGCGCGAGACATAGAGGATGCGCATCGCCTAGCCCTCCTCCAGCGCCAGCACGGCGAAATGATCGAGCTTCAGCGCGTAGGTCCCGGCCAGGGGCAGTTCGAGGATCATCAGCGCCTCGGTCACGTCCTCCAGCGCCAGTTCGGCGATGGCGGCGGGGGACAGGCGGGCCGAATGCTCGAAGGGCATGGTCGAGACCGGTATGCGGTAGTTCAGGTGATCGCTCGCCTTGCCGCCCTGCCGGTGCAGGCGCAGGTTCAGCGTCACGCTGCGCGGAATCTGGGCAGAGTTGCCGGCCGCGATGTCGAAGAACGAGATCGTGTCGACCCGCAAACCCTTCGCCCGCTTCAGCGCCTCGACCGAGACCGCGGTTTCCAGTGTCACCCAGCGAGGCTTGGCGGCCATCGGAAAGACCGGATTGACCGAGAGCCGGGCGACACCGCGTGCCGCCCCTGCGCCGAGCAGCGCCCCCTCCCCCGCCCGATGCAGCGCCTTCAGCGAGACCGTCGCGCCGGTATCCCCTGCCTCGGTATCCAGCCCGATCCAGACATCCTTGGCGAAATGCTTGTAGGGTTCGGCGGCGATGGCCGAAAGTGGCGCCGCTTCGGAAAACAGCTGCCCCAGCCCTGTGGGGATCTCGCTATAGCGGTCCAGGCTGGCCGGATCGACCTCGGCGATATGGCCCTCGATCTCGGCGCGCAGCAGGCGCACCATGCGCTCCATCCCGCCCAGCTGGGTCCTGATGCGGCTCAGGCTCATCTGCACATCCATTTCGGGCCTCCCTGGTGGCCATTCTGGCAGCAGGCGACCGGCCCGGTCCCTGCCCTTGCGGCCAAGTCTCGGCGCATCGAAGTTAATCCGACGTAAATTCTTCCGGGTCCGGGGGCCTTGAAACCGGCCCTGCGTCATCCCGCCGCGGCATCGTCGCGCATTTTCGGCGGCACGGTCAGATCCTGGCAAGCATGAGACGCGATTTCGCCCACCATGCCTTCGCCGCCGCAGCCCGGGCTGCTATGCTTGGGCACGGCCCGCAGGGGTCGGACGGCGGATGTGAGTGTGATGAGTGAAAAGGAAACCCCCGCCGCGGGCCGTGCCCGGTTGTTCGCGCTGATGCGCGATCCCGCGTTGCCACTGCCGCCCCCGCCCGACTGGGCCGAGGCGCCCTCGGTCACCGAGTTCCTGGGCGAAAGCCTGAAAGCGCGCCGCGCGAGTGGGCCGGGCAAGGCCCTGCGCCGGGCCCTGCGCCGCCTGCGCGAAGGCGGTTAGCCGGGGGACCGCTCCGCAGGATCAGGACGACACCGCCCCGGCGGAATGCGACGCGGCCCGAGGCGAGCTCAGTCCTGGTCGGCCTCGGCATCCTCGCCCACCCGGCCACGGAAGCCGGTGGCGACGACGAACTTCTCGGAACTGTCCGAGCGCGACGAGGGCGGCTTCATGTGGTGTACCTTGGTGAAGCGCTGTTTCAGCACCTTCTGCAGCTCTCCCTCGGCGCCGCCGGCCAGCACCTTGGCGACGAAGGTGCCGCCCTCGCTGAGCACGTCGAAGGCCAGGTAGGCCGCGGCCTCGCAGAGCGCGATGATGCGCAGGTGGTCGGTCTGCTGGTGGCCGGAGGAGGCGGCCGCCATGTCAGACATCACCACGTCGGCCTCGCCGCCCAGCCACTCCTTGACCCGCAGATCGGCATCATCTTGCATGAAGTCGAGCTGGTGGATCTCGGCGCCGGGGATCGGATCGACCTCCTGCAGGTCGACGCCGAGGATGGTGCCGACCGCCTTGCCCTTCTTCTCGCCCAGGGCGTTGATGCGCGGCACGGCGACCTGGATCCAGCCGCCGGGGGCGCAGCCCAGGTCGACGACCCGGGCACCAGGCACGAGGAACCGGAACTTGTCGTCCAGCTCCATGATCTTGAAGGCGGCGCGGCCGCGATAGCCCTCGGCCCGGGCGCGCGCGACGTAGGGATCGTTGAGCTGGCGCTGCAGCCAGCGCGTCGAGGACAGCTTGCGCCCGCGCGCGGTCTTCACCTTGACGGTCAGGTCGCGGTATCCACGGCCCGAGCTGTTCTTGCCCGTCGGTGTCTTTCCGGTCGGCTTCTTGCCCGTCGGTTTCTTGGCCACGGCCCGCCCTTTCCTCTTGCCCTAAACATGCCGGGGGTTCAGGCGCCGCCCGAGGGGGCATGGCCCCCTCCCCCATTGATCGAGATCCCGCCTAGAACAGCAAAACCGCCCCGCTGTCAAAGGCGGAGCGGTGCCGCCGCTTAGAACGGACCGTCTTCCAGCGCCCCATCGGCCGACATCTGGGCATAGAGCAGCCCCTCGCGCAGCCCCCGGTCGGCGACGCTCAGGCGATCCGTGGGCCAAAGCCGCAGCAGCGCCTGCAGGATGGCCGAGCCCGACATGATCAGCGCCTGCCGGTCCTGGCCGATGCGCGGATCGCGCCGCCGCCCCTCGGGCCCCAGCTCCAGGTAGCCACGGATCACCCGGTCGATCTGGTCGCTGGTCATCTGCAGCCCGTCGACCTTGGTGCGGTCGTAGCGTTTCAGCCCCAGGTGGCTGGCCGCGACCGTGGTGACGGTGCCCGAGGTGCCGATGATCTGGAAGCCCTCGCGGGCCTGCTCGTCCTTGTAGGGGGCGAACTCCGACAGGCTTTCCTCGAAGAACCAGGACATCAGGGCGAAGCGTGCGGAGTCGTCCTCGACATCGCGGAACTGGTCGCGCAGCGTCGCGACCCCCAGCGGCACCGAGATCCAGTCAACGACCTTGGCCGCCGGAAAGGGGCTTTCGGGCGGGTGGAAACCGGCGTGCAGGCGCATGATGGCGCGTGGGCGCTCGCGATGCGGCACGCTGGTCAGGTCGATCCAGACCAGCTCGGTCGAGCCGCCGCCGATATCGACCACCAGCAGCTGCTCGGTCCGCGTGCTGACCAGCGGCGCGCAGGAGATCACCGCCAGGCGGGCCTCTTCCTCCGGCTCGATGATTTCCAGCTTCAGGCCGGTCTCGCGGCGCACCTGGTTGATGAAGGCCCCGGCGTTGGTCGCGCGACGGCAGGCTTCGGTGGCCACCAGCCGCATATGCCGGACCCGGTGCCGCTTCAGCTTCTGCTGGCAGATTCGCATGGCCTGGACGGTGCGCGCCATGGAAGAGCGCGACAGACGGCCAGACCGCTCCAGCCCGGAGCCGAGCTGGACGGATTTCGAAAAACTGTCGACAACGTGAAACTGAGACCCCTTGGGTTGGGCGATCAGCATACGACAGCTGTTGGTCCCGAGGTCCAGCGCAGCGTAAAGCTCCGACGGATCGGGGGGTTTGGATGCGGGGCTCTCGACCGGTTTCGGGAAGGCGCCCGCACCTTTGGGACGCCTGGGCGCCATGGGTGCGCCCTCCTTTTCGTGTTGGAACCAAAGGTAGTCACTTGCGCGGGTCAACGCAAGATGATTGCGCCGCGAGGAAGATGCGCAGCCGTCTGCCGCCGGGGACCGCGCGGGGGTCGCCCGGGGGCCGCCCGGGGGCCGCGTCGTCCCGGCGGACGGGCGGGTGCCTCCCCGCCGTCCCTGCTCCGCCCGGCTGCGGGACCCGCCCCGCCCTTCGGCAGGTGGAGTTCATCCACCCTACGCGGGCGGTACGCTCCGGGCCGTCGAAGGTCGCTTTCCCGCGCTGCGAGGTCGCGTCACGGCAGGCCCCCTGCCCCGCGCCGCCGCACATTGGGCCAAACCACAGGAGCCCAGGATGCCCCAGCTCACCATTCTCTACTGGCGCGACATTCCCGCCCAGGTGATCGTCGGCAAGGGCCGCCGCGCCGCCAAGGCCCCCCTGCCCGAGCGCTTCGAACAGGCCATCGACCGCGCCGCCATGGCCTCCGGGGCTGCCGGCACCGACGCCTATCTTGCCGAATGGCGCAAGGGCGAGCCCGCCGAGGTCGAAGGCGATGCACAGGAGGTCGCAGACGGGGAAATCGCCCGGCTCGACGCGGCCTATGATCAGGAACGACTCAAGGCGCTGATCGCCAACGGCGGCTGGCAGGCCGCCTGAGCCAATCCGCCCTCCCCGTTCCCGCCGAAAGGGACCTGCCCGACACAGACCTGCCCGCGACGATCCCAGCCGATACGGGCCCGAAGCCCCGGACGACCACGAACCGACCCAAGCCCCCCAGACCCCAGCATCCAGCGCGGAGACACATCATGGCCCTGCTTCCCTTCCGCCGCCGCGACAGCGGCGCGACCGCCGACCTCTCCGCCCTGCTGGCGGGCTACTCGATCGAGGTGATGCCGCGCACGGCCGCCAAGATCGACGACTTCCGCCAGCTGCTGCCGCAGGGCACCCGGGTCTACATCGCCCATATCGAGGGCACGCCCATCGACGAAATGGTCGCCACCGCCGCCCGCCTCTCGGACGAGGGTTTCGACGTGATGCCCCATTTCCCGGCCCGCATCATCAAGGACGCCCCGACCCTGGAGGACTGGATCGCCCGCTACCAGGGTGAGGCCGGAGTCACCCAGGCGCTGCTGCTGGCCGGCGGCGTGAAGGACCCGCACGGCGATTTCCACTGCTCGATGCAACTGCTGGAAACGGGCCTCTTCGACCGCGCCGGCTTTACCCGCCTGCATGTCGCCGGTCACCCCGAGGGCAACCTTGATATCGACCCCGACGGCTCGGATCGGGCGGTGATGGAGGCGCTGCGCTGGAAGCAGTCGTTCGCCGAGCGCACCGATGCGCGGATGGCCATGGCCACGCAATTCGCCTTCGACGCGGCCCCGGTGCTGGCCTGGTCGCGCCGCCTGCGCGACGAGGGGATCACCCTGCCGATCCACCTCGGCATCGCCGGCCCGGCCAAGCTGCAGACGCTGATCAAGTTCGCCATCGCCTGTGGCGTCGGCCCCTCGCTGAAGGTGCTGCAGAAGCGGGCGCTGGACGTCACCAAGCTGATGCTGCCCTACGAGCCGACCGAGCTGCTGACCGATCTCGCCGCCGCCGAGGACCTGGGCCTGATCGAGCAGTTGCATGTCTTCCCGCTGGGGGGCATTCGCGCCTCGGCCGACTACGCCGCCCGCCACGGCGCCCCGGCCCCGCAGACCGCGCAGCAGGCTGGCGCCTGAGGGCGACAGGATCCGATGCCGGGCCACGCGCCCGACGTCTCAGCAAGACCGAGACCTCAGTAATGCCGACGTAACGGCGTCACGCTAAAGACAGGGCACCGTCCCGGTCGTCCATCACCCCCAAAGGGAGGAGCCCCATGACCAGAACCATCCTAGAATCCGCCTCCAAGACCGTGACCATCGGCTTTGATGAACCCTTCTGCGTGATCGGCGAGCGGATCAATCCCACCGGCCGCAAGAAGCTGGCCGCCGAGCTCGAGGCGGGCGATTTCTCGACCGTCGAGAAGGACGCGCTGGAACAGGTCGCCTGCGGGGCTGCCGTGCTCGATATCAACGCCGGGGTGGTCTACAACTCCAACCCCAACCCGAACGAGACCGAGCCGCCGCTGATGCGCCGCATTGTCGAGCTTGTCCAAGGGCTTGTCGATACCCCGCTCTGCATCGACAGCTCGGTCCCCGGGGCGCTGGAGGCCGGTCTGGAGGTGGCGAAGGGCCGCCCCCTTGTGAACTCGGTCACCGGCGAGGAGGAGCGGCTGGAGCTCGTGCTGCCGCTGATCAAGAAATACAACGTGCCGGTGGTGGCGATCTCCAACGACGACACCGGCATTTCCGAGGATCCCGAGGTACGCTTTGCCGTCGCCAAGAAGATCGTCGAACGCGCCGCCGACTTCGGCATCCCGGCCCATGACATCGTGGTCGACCCGCTTGTGATGCCGGTCGGCGCGATGGCCACCGCTGGTCGCCAGGTCTTTGAACTGGTGCGGAAATTGCGCGACGAGCTCGGGGTGAACACGACCTGTGGCGCCTCCAACATCTCGTTCGGCCTGCCGCACCGCCACGGCATCAACGCCGCCTTCCTGCCGATGGCGATCGCTTCGGGGATGACCTCGGCGATCATGAACCCCGTCCGCCAGGTCGAGATGGAGGCGATCAAGGCCGCCAACCTGCTGATGAACGCGGATCCCAACGGTGGCGAGTGGATCGGCTTCTCGCGGGTGATCGACGCCGTCGCCGAGGGCGCGACCTTCCCCGATGCGGCCCGCGCCGCCGCCGCGGCCGGAGGCACCCGCGGCGGTCGCCGACGCCGGCGCGGCTGATCCCCACACCTGGCTGCCACGGCGCGCGACCCTCGGATCGCGCGCCGTTTTCCTTTCTGCAACTTGTTATTTTATTTAATATTTTTCATTTTCCGGCGCCTTCGCATCCCTGCGGCGCGCCAAATGCGCCAGAAAGCCCGTCGGCGCGTAACTTCGTCTTAACGCGCCCGGCCCTATGACCATCGTGACGCAATGGAACGATGGGAGTCTGGCATGTGTATGCTGCGCCTTCTGGTCCCGGGCAGGTGGCCATGACAGAGCCGCTGGTCCTACAACCCAAGCTGGATCTGCCGGCAGCTGCTCCGCTCGCGGAAGAGCTGAAGGCGCGGCTTGATGGTGACCTGGTGATCGACGGCAAGGAGGTGACGCAACTCGGCGCCCTTTGCCTGCAGGTCCTTCTGGCCGCCGCGATCTCCCTGAAGGGAAAGGGCCACCGGATGACCCTGACCCATTTCAGCGACAAGGTCGTCGAGCAACTGGCCCAGATGGGCTTTTCCCCCGAAACCCTGGCGGAGGGCCGGGCATGAGCCTGAAAATTCTGGCTGTCGACGACAGCCGCACGATGCGTGACATGATCCGTATGGCCCTGATACCCGCCGGCTTCGATGTCCACCTTGCCGAGGACGGCGTTCATGGGATCGAGGTGCTCGACGGCCTCGCGCCGGATGCGATCATCACCGACATCAACATGCCCCGCATGGACGGGTTCGGTTTCATTGATGCGGTGCGCGACCAGGAAGAGCATCGTGCGACGCCGATCCTGGTGCTGACCACGGAAAGCGCACCCGAGCTGAAGATGCGTGCCCGCGAGGCCGGCGCGACCGGCTGGATCGTCAAGCCCTTCGACCCTGCCAAGCTGGTCAAGGCCCTGCAGATGGTTGCCGGATAGGAGGAGGGCCGAGATGTCCGATCAGAACGACCCGATGGCGGAGATCCGCGCCTCGTTCTTCATCGAATGCGAGGAACTGATGGAAGCCCTGCAGGACGGCCTGCAGGAGCTTGACGACGGCAGCGAGGACCCCGAGACGATCAACGTCGTCTTCCGCGCCGTGCATTCGATCAAGGGCGGCGCCGGGGCCTTCGGCCTCGAGGCGCTGGTGCGTTTCGCGCATCGCTACGAAACTGTTCTGGACGAGGTACGCAACGGCTCGCTGCATCCTGACAGCGAGGCGATGAAGCTCTTTTTTCTCGCCGCCGATCACCTCTCGGACCTGATCCGCGCCTGCCGCGACGAAACGGAGATCAACGAGTCCACCAGCGACGAACTGCTGGAGCGCCTCGATGCCCTTCTGGGGGAGGAAGGTGGCGCCGAGGAGATCGCGCCGGAGGAATTCGAGGTCCAGGGCCTGTCCCTGTCGCTCGATCTCGATCTGGATCTCGATACCGCCACCGGGGACGACGGCGGCGACGAGGCAGAGAGCACGGCGCTCTACACCATTCGTTTCAAGCCCGAGCAGGAGCTTTTCGCCACCGGCAACGAGCCCGCGATGCTGCTGCGCAACCTCTGCGATCTCGGGGAGGCCAGGGTCCGATGCGCCTTCGGCGACCTGCCCTCTCTGCAGGACCTGGCGCCCGAAACCCCCTACGTGGAATGGATTGTCGAGCTCAGGACCGACGCTGCCGAACCCGAGATCCGCGACATCTTCGAATTCGTCGACGGCCTCTGCGAGCTCGAGATCACGGGCGGCACCTCCCCCCTTCCGGAGCCCCAGGCCGAAGCCGAGGCAGCGACCGAGCCGGCGCTGCCCGAAGCGGCGCCGCCGCCGCCCGAACCGGATCCTGTTGCGACGACGGACACCGGCGCCACGATCCTGCCCATGGGTCCGCGCGACGCGGCGCCGGAGCCGGCACGAGAGGGAGAGGGCGAACGCAAGGCCACCCCGGCCGCGAAATCGGTCGTACGCGTGGATCTCGAGCGCATCGAGCGACTGGTGAACCTTGTCGGCGAACTGGTGATCAACCAGGCGATGCTTTCTCAGAGCCTGGACGAGGCCGGCCTGTCGCCTCATTCCGACGCGATGAACGGGCTGGAGGAATTCCAGCGCCTGACCCGGGATATCCAGGATTCGGTGATGATGATCCGCGCGCAGCCGGTGAAGTCCCTGTTCCAGCGCATGTCCCGAATCGTGCGCGAATCCTCGGCCGCCGTCGACAAGGAGGTGCGTCTGATCACCGAGGGCGAGGCTACCGAGGTCGACAAGACCGTGATCGAGAGGCTTGCCGACCCGTTGACCCACATGATCCGGAATGCCGTCGATCACGGACTGGAAGCCACCGAACGGCGGGAGGAGATCGGCAAGTCCCGTGCCGGCACCGTCACGCTCACCGCGGCCCACCGCTCGGGTCGTGTGATCATCGAGGTTGCTGACGACGGCGCGGGCATCAATCGCAAGCGCGTCCAGGAGATTGCCGTCACCAAGGGGCTGATCCCCGCCGATGCCCAGCTCTCCGACGGAGAGATCGATAACCTTTTGTTCCTGCCGGGGTTTTCCACTGCAAAGCAGGTTTCGAACCTGTCAGGCAGAGGCGTCGGAATGGATGTGGTAAAGACCTCGATCCAGAGCCTGGGCGGTCGCATCACCATCAACTCGGAGCCTGGCAAGGGCACGACCTTCTCGATCAGCCTGCCGCTCACTCTCGCAGTCCTCGACGGCATGGTTGTCAATGTTGCCAATGAAACCCTCGTGCTGCCATTGAACGTGGTTGTCGAGACCCTCTCACTTGGCACGGACGACGTGCAGATGCTGCGCCCCGGCAACTACGTCGTCCGCTGGCGCGGCGGCTTCGTGCCGCTCTACGACCTGGGGGTAATGCTGGGCTACCGCAGCCACCGCCAGACCGATCCCGGCTCCATCGTCCTGCTGATCGTCCTGGAGGATGGCAGCCGCGCCGCGCTGGTCATCGATGGCATCCAGGATCAGCGCCAGGTCGTGATCAAGGGCCTGGACGACAGCTTCTACCGCGCGCCCGGGATCGCTGCCGCCACAATCCTCGGCGACGGGCAGATCGCCCTCATCCTCGACCCCGCCGATGTCATCTCCGGCATGGGTCACATCCGCGGAACCGATCTCATGCTTTCGGAAAGGAAGATTGCAAATGAGTGAACAGGGCCAGAACAAAGACCTGGAATTGCTGACCTTCCGCGTCGCGGACCAGGAATATTCTCTCGATATCATGTCGGTACGCGAAATTCGTGGCTGGACGCGCACGACCCCGATGCCTCACGCGCCGGACTACATGCGCGGCGTGATCAACCTGCGCGGCACCGTTTTGCCGGTGATGGACCTGGCGCGGCGGCTCAATCTTCCCTCTCAGGAAACGAATGAGCGCAACGTGATCATCGTCGTCAAACTGGCCGGCACACTGACCGGGCTTCTGGTCGATGCGGTTTCCGACATCGTCGCGATCACCGAGGACGACCTGCAACCGCCACCCGATATCTCCTCGGACCCACAGATGTCCGTGGTCCGCTCGCTGACCGTGATCGACGACCAGATGATCCGCGTCCTGGACTTGGCGGCCGTGGTGCCGGTTTCCAGTGACGAGGCCGCATGACGCGAAGCGCTACCGACACCTCGGCCCTGGTGATGGACGACAAGTCCTTCCTTGCGATCGCCACGATGGCCAAGGACGAGGCCGGACTGGTCCTGCCTGAAGGCAAGATGACCATGGTTCAATCGCGCCTGCGCAAACGGCTGCTGGCCACCGGCCAGCCGGACTATGAAAGCTATTGCCGCTTCGTCACCTCTCCTGCGGGAGAACAGGAGCGGCGCTACATGATCTCGGCACTGACCACCAATGTCTCCCATTTCTTCCGCGAGTCGCATCATTTCGACATCCTGCGAAGCAAGGTCGTGCCGGTCCTGCTGCAAAAAGCGCGGAATGGTCAGCGGGTCAGGATCTGGTCGGCCGGTTGCTCCTCCGGCCAGGAGCCTTATTCGATCTCCATGTGCCTTCACGATGCGGCGCCTGATCTTGTTACCAAGGACGTACTGATCTTGGGCACGGACATCGATCCGGCGATCCTCGAGAAGGCCGAAGCCGCCACCTACTCGGAGCAGCAGGTCGCCGGGATACCGTCAGAGATGCGATCAGCCTACCTGGAACCGGATCGTGGGACGGGGCAGTATCGCGTGAACGGCGCGATACGCCGGATCGTACGGTTCCGCGAACTCAACCTGCTGCGCGACTGGCCCATGAAAGGCCAGTTCGATGTGATTTTCTGCCGCAACGTGGTGATCTACTTCGACGCGGCAACACAGGCATCCCTCTGGCCCCGTTTCCGCCAGAGGATCATCGACAATGGCTGGATCTTTCTCGGGCATTCCGAACGGATCTCGGATTCGGCCATCAAGCTCTTCGAACCCAATGGAATGACGGCCTATCGGGCGGCCGCTGCCAAGACCCCACACGGCGGGAAGGATTGATTGAATGGCCCTGAGAGATCAGATCAGAATCATGGTGGTGGACGACATGTCCACCAGTCGCGGACTCATCACCCAGGCGCTGGACGCTTTCGGCGTGCGTAATGTCGCGACTTCAGCGGATGGACCGACCGCCCTCAAGACCCTCGAGACAAAGCCGGTGCACCTGGTCATCTCTGACTTCAACATGCCCGGCATGGACGGACTGCAACTGCTGCACCAGCTGCGTAGCGGCGCAAAGACCAAGGGCGTCGGTTTCATCCTGATCACCGGCAAGGCGGACAAGGCGATCATCGACAAGGGCAAGCAGCTTGGAATGAACAATTTCCTGAAGAAGCCATTTGACCCCAATGACCTGCGCGCCTGCATCGAAGCGGTGGTCGGCCGACTCTGATGCCTCAGGACGCAGCCCCAGCCCCGGAGGAGCAAGCCACGGCGCACCTCGACATCGCCGCTCCTGAGCTGGCCGAGATCCTGGCCGGCCAGGTGGCGGGTCTGCGTGGGCTGACCACGGGGCTCGAGGAAGCGCTCTCGGCCAGCCTGTGCACCTGCAAGCCACTGACGGAAGACGCTTTTCTGACTCTTCAGCGTATCGACTACATGCGCCAGGCATTGAAGGACCTCGAAGGCATCCTGCAGAGGTTCGGGCCCAGCCTGGACTGGTCGGATGGCCATGGGCTGACGCATGAGGCGCTGAATGCCTCGGTCGACATGGGCGACTCGATCAAGCCGATCCTGAAGGCCTCGAAGAACCCGCCGCAACTAGATGACACCCCCAGCCATGGATCGGGGGAATTGGACCTCTGGTAGAAGACAGAAGAGCACTCAGCAAAAGACCGCGCGACAGGAGAGGACTTGATGACGGCAACCACATCCAGCGCGCCCTGGACTGAGGATGGCGAGCTGGAGCATCCAAAGCACACGGGCGACCCGACGCGGGGCAAGGACCAAACGGCATGACGGTGCGGGACAAAGCCGGGCAGGACAATAGCCGCGCAAGACAATGCCAGGTCATGACAAAGCGACATGACGCCCCCGCAAGCGGTACAAAGATGATCGGACAGGGCAATCCCGGGCGGCGCGGTGCAGGATCGTCGGAATCGCTCTCAGCCGCGGTCACCTGCCATCAATCTCGCGCAGGCTCCGGGGCGCTGGCCAGCATTGCCTGCCTTGTGACACCCGGTCCCCGGCCGCCGGGCCTTCACTGGACCCATGACATCGACCCCGGGCGACGCTCGAAGGGACGCGTCGCCCGGCAGCCGGTCCGCGACAGTCGCCTCGAGAGAGGTCCAGGCCCGCCCGACACAGCGCTCGGCAACTGCCATTCTGATGGTTCCGTCCCCATGACCCGAAGCAAGAGGGCCGCTGCAGCAGCACCCAGCTGGCCGGGCAACCATGGAACCAGGTCAGGGGAATGGACCGGGCTGCAACAGGCCCGACTTACTCGGCCTCGCCGCCTCCCTTCGCCTCGACAAACCAGCGTCACTCGGGCTAGACCCAGCGTGAAACATCGTGTTTGCTGGCTCGCGATGACCCGCCGGACTGCCGGCGGGCGCGTGGAGCGACTGGTCGGAGGGGTACTTACAGCCATGCTGCGCCGGGAATACCTCGAACAGATCACCAATGCGCAGTCCATCGAGGCACTCTGGACGCTGCATTGCAACCGGATGGCGGAGTACGGCTTTGACCGGCTGCTCTACGGGTTCACCCGTTACCGCACCGCCACCTCGCTTGGTGACCCCGAGGATTTCGTCATCCTCACCAATCACTCGCAGGCCTACAGCGACGCCTTCCTTGGCAACGGGCTGTATTTCCACGCGCCGATGGTTCGCTGGGCGCTGGACAACGAGGGCGCCTGCTCGTGGCGGATCCTCGGCGAAATGACCGCCTCTGGCGTGCTGACCGAGAGCGAGCGCAAGGTGATCGAGTTCAACCGCTCGATGGGAGTCACCGCGGGGTATTCGATTTCCTTCCGCTCGATCTCGCCACGCACCAAGGGGGCGATCGCCCTGACCGCGCGCCGCGACATGAGCCAGGAAGAGGCCGATGCGGTCTGGGCCGAACACGGCCGCGACATCGTGATCTTCAACAACGTGGCGCATCTGAAGATCCTGACCCTGCCCTACTCCGGCCCGGCGCGCGAGTTGACCCGGCGCCAGCGTGAGGCGCTGCAATGGGTGGGCGATGGCAAGACGACACAGGACATCGCCCTGCTGATGGGACTGACCACCGCCACGGTCGAGAAGCACCTGCGCCTGGCGCGAGAGAATCTCAACGTCGAGACCACCGCCCAGGCGGTGCTCAAGGCGGCGTTTCTCAACCAGATGTTCATTCTCGACGCCTGACGCGCCCCGCATCGCTTACCAAAGGTAAGGTATTCCAGCCTTTTTGGCCGATTTCGCTAAGTGTTTGGGATTAGGTAAGGTTTCCCTTACTTCCTCTTCGGCGCCCAAAGGACCAATCTGCAGGAGTTCCGTGAGTGGTGGCTTTGAGCCATGGAACATCCGGCTCGCACCCCTGACATTCCAGGGCCCTGCGATCCGGCCGGGAGACCGGAGCCGGCAGGACAGGGTGTATTGATCCACCCTGCCCTCCGGCACTTCAGCCGGGCATCGTATCATCCCCTTCGACGCGCCCTGGCCCTGTGCGGTGCCGATTGTCCCGATCGGCACCGCTTCGGACCTCAGCCCGGCAGGCGCGAGAACCCGCGCCCGATGCCGCGCCAGCCAAGGGCGGTCAGCAGGAACACCCCCAGTGTGGCGATGGCGAAGGGGGCCAGCAGGGCCGTTTCGCGCGGCACGATCTCTTCCGCCAGATCCACCGAAAGCCCCGAAAGCGCCAGGCCGACGGGCATCATCCCCCAGGAGCAGAGACGATAGAGGGAGTTGACCCGCCCCAGCATGGCGTCCGGCACGGCGCGCTGGCGGAACGAGATTGAAACCGTGTCCCAGAGCAGCCCGAAGAAGGAAAACAGCATCAGCGAGACCGACAGGCCGACCGCGCCCTGTACCAGCAGCAGCAGCGCGAAGGCGAAACCGCAGCAGAGCGCGGAGACCTGCGCCACCCGCGCCCCGGTGAAGCGGGCGACGAGGTGCCCCGCAACCACCCCGCCGATGATCCCGCCGAGCGCGCCGGCCGAGAGCACCAGCCCGAAGGCCTCGGCCGAGAGATGCAGGTTCTCCTGCGCGTGGAGGACGAGGCCCACCACGATCATCTGGTGCAGCAGGTTGAACCCGCCGGTGAAGACCGCCAGCAGCCGCAACGTCGGCTCGGCCGCGAGAAAGCGGAAACCCTCAGCCAGTTCCTGCTGCCAGGGGCGACGGGCAGGGATGGCGCCGCGCCGGGGGATGGTGAGCCGCGCGAGGATGGTCGCCGCCACTAGGTAGGCCGCCGCATTGACCACGAAGGGCAACGGCAACGCCAGGCCGATCAGGAAGGCGCCGAGCGCGGGGCCCAGCAGGGTGTTTCCGACCAGTTCGACGGTAGAGAAGCGGGCGTTGGCATGTTCCAGCCGCCCATGATCGACGATGGAGGGCAGCACGGTCTGCGCCGCCGTATCGCGGAATACCTCGGCCATGCCGATGACCAGCGCGCAGAGCGCAAGGGCGGTGAAGAGCAGCGGGTCCGAGGCGCCCTCGGCAGGGGGCGCGGCAAGCGGCAGCTCCTGCCAGATGCAGGCGGCGGCCAGGCCGAAGGCCAGCCCCCGGGTCACGTCCATCGCCAGCAGCAGCCGCTTGCGCTGCACCCGGTCGGTGACCAGGCCCGCAGGGATCGCGAAGAGGAACCAGGGCAGACGTAGCGCCACCGGCATCAGGGCGATCAGGAAGGGGTCGCGGGTCAGCGCCGAGGCCAGCCAGGTCCAGGCCAGCGTGGCGATCCCGTCGCCCATGTTGGTGAGGCCGGCGGCCAGAAGGAAGCGGCGGAAGGTCTTGGGATCCTGGGGCATGGCGGTCTTTCCGAAACGTATCGGCCCAAGCTAGCGCCTCAAGCGCGGTTGAGGACAAGTGGAAAAGATCCCGTCGGACCAAGGGCTTCGTCACGCCCTCCGACATGCACCCCGCCGACATGCAAAAGGGCCGGGATAACCCGGCCCTTCGCATTCACTGTCCAATTTGCCTCGCGGCGGCAGGCGATCAGCCCTGAGCGGCCTTGGCCACTTCGGCGGCGAAATCTTCCTGTTCCTTCTCGATGCCTTCACCGACCTGCAGGCGCACGAAGCCGACGATCTCGGCACCGGCTTCCTTGGCGGCTTCCTCGACCGTCAGGTCGGGGTTCATCACGAAGGACTGGCCCAGCAGGGTCACCTCGCCGAGGAACTTCTTCATCCGGCCGACGATCATCTTCTCGATCACGGCGTCCGGCTTGCCGGATTCACGGGCGATGTCGATCTGCACCTGACGCTCTTTCTCGACGACGGCGGGGTCCAGGTCGGATTCGTTCAGCGCGGCGGGATTGGCGGCGGCGATATGCATCGCGACCTGCTTGCCGAAGGCTTCGTCGCCGCCCTTCAGGGCAACGAGGACGCCGATCTGGCCGAGGCCGGCAGCGGCGGCGTTGTGGACATAGGTCGCCACGACATCGCCTTCGATCTTGGCCATCCGGCGCAGGGTCATGTTCTCGCCGATCTTGGCGATCTTGTCGGTCAGGACTTCGGAGACCTTCTTGCCGTCCATGTCCGCATCGGCCAGAGCCTCGATGCTGTCGACACCGGTGGCAACCTTGGCGATGCCGGCGACCATGTCCTGGAACTCGGCGTTCTTGGCGACGAAGTCGGTCTCGGCGTTCACCTCGACGGCAACACCCACACCACCGTTCACCTCGACGGCCACGAGGCCCTCGGCGGCGGTCCGGCCGGATTTCTTGGCGGCCTTCGCCAGGCCCTTGGTGCGCAGCCAGTCAACGGCGGCTTCCATGTCGCCATCGGTTTCGGTCAGGGCCTTCTTGGCATCCATCATGCCTGCGCCGGTCATCTCGCGCAGTTCTTTAACCTGTGCAGCAGTGATCGCCATGGGGAGATCTCCTTGTCTGGAAGTAGGGTCCGGCCGCGGATATCACGCGGCCGGTGACAATTCTGTAACGCGGACGGCTTACGCCTGAGCTTCCGGCGCGGCGTCTTCGGCCAGGGCTTCTTCTCCGTAGCCTTCGACCAGTTCGCCGACGTCGACGCCTGCGGCACCCAGCTGGGCGGTCATGCCGTCCAGCGCAGCGCGCGAGGCCAGGTCGCAGTACAACGCGATGGCACGGGCCGCGTCATCGTTGCCGGGGATGATGTAGTCCACGCCTTCGGGCGAGCAGTTGGTGTCGACGATGGCGACGACGGGGATGCCCAGCTTCTTGGCTTCGGCGATGGCCAGCGACTCTTTCTTCACGTCGATGATGAAGAGCAGGTCGGGCACGCCGCCCATTTCGCGGATCCCGCCGAGCGATGCCTGAAGCTTGCCCTGCTCGCGTTCCATCTGGAGACGCTCTTTCTTGGTCATGCCCTCGGCGCCGCCTTCCAGGCGTTCGTCGATTTCCTTCAGACGGTTGATCGACTGGGAGACGGTCTTCCAGTTGGTCAGCGTGCCGCCCAGCCAGCGGTGGTTCATGTAGTACTGAGCGCATTTCTCGGCAGCTTCGGCGATCGGTGCCGAGGCCTGGCGCTTGGTGCCGACGAACAGCACGCGGCCGTTCTTGGCCACGGTTTCGCGGATCACGTTCAGCGCGGCGTCCAGCATCGGGACGGTCTGCGTCAGGTCGAGAATGTGGATGCCGTTGCGGGCGCCGTAGATGAACTCTCCCATGCGGGGGTTCCAGCGCTGCGTCTGGTGGCCGAAGTGCACGCCAGCTTCAAGCAGCTGACGCATGGAGAACTCGGGAAGAGCCATGTCTTTATCCTTTCCGGTTTGCGCCTTGGCGGGGGTGTGAGACCATCTGGTCAACCGGTGGACATGCGGGGATGTCTCCCCCACAGGCCCGACCCCGCCTGCGGGATTGAGTGGCGCCGCTATAGAGCCATTCCGCGGCCCTTGCAACACCCCTTTGCCACAGCGGCCTTGACGCTGGCGCCTGGCCGCTGTGGCCCGGCTCAGGCCGCCATGCGTACCAGAACCACGGCCAGCGCCGCCAGGCCGATCACCGCCGAGCCCGGCAGGCGCAGTTGGCGGGTCAGCACCGGGGTTTCCTCGATCCAGTTGGCCAGCAGGACATGCAACGCCAGGAAGATAACGGCAATGGCCAGCCACAGGCCAAGGACCGCCCCCAGGAGGGCGGGCGCCCCGGCCAGCATCGGCAGCCCCTCGGCCTGCAGCAGCCGCTCCCCCAGGATCAGACCGTGCAGGACGCCGAACAAGGTCACCCCGGCCCGCCGCAGCAAGGTCGGCCGGGGCATGGCGATATTGCCGGCAACGACCAACAGCGTGCTCAGCGCGATCAGCGCCGCCGGCCAGGGCCAGCCTGAGGTCAGCCCCGGCACCAGCAGCGGCCCGAGCCAGAGCGCCGCCCCCGCGCCCGCTCCATGCAGCATCACCTGCGGCAGCAGCACCTGCCCCCGGAAGCTGAGAAACCCGAGCCCCAGCAGGAACAATACCACCGACGGCGCCCCAGGCAGCAGCAGCGCGAAGCCATGCGGCACGTAGGCCAGCAGCGCGGTCAGGCCGGGCAGCAGCACAGCCCCCTCCTGCGACAGCGGCGGCGACAGCTCTGACGGGGCCAGCAGGCGACCCCGGGGCAGACCATCATCGCCCTCGTGCTGGATCAGCAGCATCCCTCCCCCGCCCAGCCACCTGACCCTGAGGCGCTGACGCGGCGCCTGCGGGGCCGCCGTGTAGCGCAGTGTCAGGGTCGGCGCGGCAATGCCGGCGAGGCCGACCAGTTGCAGGGGGATCTCCTCGCCCCGCGCGGTCTGCAGGACCAGCGGCGGCGCGGCTTCCAGCGCGCTGCGCAGCGCCTGCTCGGACGGATCTGCGGTGATCGGCGCGCCAGCAGCAGGCATGTGCAGGGTCAGCACCAGCCCCTCCTCGCCCGGCTGGAGCCGCAGCAGGGAGGGCAGGACGAGGTCACTTGCCCGGGCGGGCGGCACCGTCAGAAGGCACAGAAGCGCCAGCAACAGCGGGACGCACAGCCGAAGCCGTCGGGGGAATGTCGCGGCACGGGCCGGAAACATGGCGATACTCTTACACAACAGGACACCTCTTGACCGGCGGCGCCACACACAAACGCCGGACAAGCTAACGATCCCCGGAGGGTATACCGAAAAGCCGAAAAGGCGAGGATTTTCGCAGGAAGCGGGGTCGGCAAAAGGTCGAACCCGCTGTCGGGCGACCTATCAGGCCGCGCGCCGGGCGCGGCGGGGACGCCGTTGCGCTCCCGGATCCGCCCGGGCGAGGCCGGGCAAGAACGCTCACGTCAGGCTTGCGCCGGGCCCGCTCCGGCGGCAAAAGACCACATGACCCGGCAAAGCTCTTCCCCTTCCGACATCCTCTGCATCGGCGCGGTGCTCTGGGACATCATCGGCCGTTCCGCCAGCCACATGCGGCAGGGCTCGGACGTGCCCGGGCGGATCACCCGCCTGCCCGGCGGGGTGGCGATGAACATCGCCATGACGCTGGCACGCTTCGGGATGCGCCCGGCACTGCTGACCGCCATCGGCCGCGACGCGGAGGGGGACGAACTGGTGCGCGCCTGCGCCGAGCTGGGCATGGAGACGGCGCATATCTACCGCTCGGACGACCTGCCGACGGATCGCTACATGGCGGTCGAGGGCGCCAACGGCCTGATCGCCGCCATCGCCGACGCCCATTCGCTTGAAGCCGCCGGAGCCAAGATCCTGCGCCCGCTGACCGATGGCACCCTTGCCAGCGCCGAGGCCCCCTACAGCGGCCCCGTGGCCCTGGACGGCAACCTGACACAGCGCCTGCTGGAAGAGATCGCCGCCGCCCCCGCCTTTGCCCGGGCCGACCTGCGCGTCGCGCCCGCCTCGCCCGGCAAGGCCGAACGGCTGCGCCCCTTCCTGACCCATGGCCGCGCCCTGCTCTACGTCAACCTCGAAGAGGCCGGGCTGCTCTGTCAGCGCGAATTCACCTCGGCCGAGGCCGCCGCCGCCGGGCTGCTGGACCGCGGCGCCCGCCGGGTGCTGGTGACCGATGGCGGCCGCCCGGCCTGCGACGGCAGCGCCGAGGGGCTGGTCACCGGCTGCCCGCCCGAGGTGCTGGTCACCCGCGTCACCGGCGCCGGCGACACCTTCATGGCCGCCCATATCGTCGCCGAGGCCGAGGGCACCCCCCGGGCCGAGGCGCTGGAGCGTGCGCTCGCCGCCGCGGCGCGCTATGTCTCTGGCGAGACCGGACTCTGACCTTCCTCCCCCAAAAGGTTCCCCATGCTGAAACTGAAGAAATCCTCCGAACTGGCGGCGGCGCAGGCCGCGGGCAAGCCCGTGGTGGCGCTGGAAAGCACCATCATCACCCACGGGATGCCCTATCCGCAGAACCTGGAGACCGCCCGCCAGGTCGAGGACGACATCCGCGCCGAGGGTGCCGTGCCCGCCACCATGGCGGTCATTGACGGCACGCTGCACGCCGGCCTCGAACCCGCCGAGCTTGAGGCGCTGGCCCAGGCCAGGGACGTGGCCAAGCTGTCGCGCGCCGATTTCGCCGCCTGCATGGCGCGCGGCGGCACCGGCGCCACCACCGTGGCCGCGACGATGATCGCCGCCCGCCTCGCCGGGATCGAGGTCTTCGCCACCGGTGGCATCGGCGGCGTGCATCGCGGCGCGGAAGAGAGCTTCGACATCTCCGCCGACCTCTCGGAGCTGGCCCAGACCGCCGTCACCGTCGTGGCCGCAGGCGCCAAGGCGATCCTCGACATCCCGAAGACCCTGGAAGTGCTGGAAACCAACGGCGTGCCGGTCATCGCCTTCGGCCAGGACGAGCTGCCCGCCTTCTGGTCGCGCCGCTCGGGCCTTGCCGCGCCGCTGTCGATGGACACCCCGGCAGAGATCGCCGCCGCACACCGGATGCGCGCCGCCCTCGGCCTGCCCGGCGGCCAGCTGGTCGCCAACCCGGTGCCCGAGGCCGACGAGATCCCCCGCGACGAGATCGAGCCGATCATCACCCAGGCGCTTGCCGAGGCCGAGGCGCAGGGCGTCACCGCCAAGCAGGTCACCCCCTTCCTGCTGCAACGCATCTTCGAACTGACCGGGGGGCGGTCCCTGGCGACCAATATCGCGCTGGTGCGCAACAATGCCCGGCTGGCCGCCCGGATCGCCCAGGCGCTGAGCGAATGACACCGCCCGGGCCGGTCGCCACGCGGCCGGCCCGGGCAATTCGCCTCAGCCCCATTGCGGCCCGGCCCGTTCGCGCCTACCTTCCTGAGCCGAAACTCCTTTTCCCGGTCCCCAGATGAACGATCCCCTGAACGATCCGCAACCCGCAGCTCCGACGGCCCGCCCCGGGCTCTTCGCGAGGCTGCGGTCGTCCTTCCTGACCGGGATCGTGGTCATCCTGCCCGTGGCGCTGACGATCTGGCTGCTCTGGACCCTGCTGGGCTGGGTCGACGGCTTCGTGCTGCCGCTGGTGCCCGAACGCTTCCAGCCCGAAAAGTACATCGGCATCAACCTGCGCGGCGTGGGGATCATCTTCTTCCTGGTGTTCACCATCATGGTGGGCTGGGTCGCCAAGGGGCTGATCGGCCGCTCACTGATCCGCTACGGCGAGGGCGTGGTCGACCGGATGCCCTTCGTGCGCTCGATCTACTCGGGCGCCAAGCAGATCGCCGAGACCGTCTTTGCCCAGTCCGAGCGCAGTTTCGAGGAAGCCTGCCTGGTGCAGTATCCGCGCAAGGGGATCTGGGCCATCGGCTTCGTCTCCACCGAGGCGCGCGGCGAGGTCGCCCGCCGGGCAGAGACCGGTTCGAAGCTGCTGTCGGTCTTCGTGCCGACCACGCCCAACCCCACCTCGGGCTTCCTGCTCTTCTTCCCCGAAGAGGACGTGGTCATGCTGGACATGACCATCGAGGATGCCGCCAAGCTGGTGATCTCGGCCGGGCTCGTCTACCCCAACGGGGTCGACCCGACCAAGCTGCCCGCCCCCAAGGGCTGATCGCAAACCGCCAAGACAGCCGAGGACCGGCGGACCGCACCGGTCCGTCTGCCCGGTCAGGGACCGGCTATCCGAACATCTCTCTCAGGTCGACGGTGGAGTGATCATTCAGCGCCTCCCGGTGCTCTGCCAGGAACCTCTCGGCCGAAGCGCGCCCCGCCGCCTTCAGCGAGGTCAGCAGGTAGCCGTTCGGGAACATCTTGGTGGCCATCGACAGGTGCTGCATCACGCTGTCCTCGGCGATCATGTGCACCAGCACCCGTTTCTTCTCGTTCGAGCTGATGCGCCCGTCGTCCAGCAGGCGCTGCACGTATTCGATGGCCCGCAGCTCGCGCAGCAGGGACGAGTTGAAACTGATCTCGTTGATCCGGTTCTGGATCTGGGCGGGCATCATCGGCAGCTCGGCGCGCTCCAGCGGATTGATCGAGACGATCAGCACGTCATCCGGCAGGTCCGGCCGGAACAGCGGGAACAGCGCCGGGTTGCCCGAGTAGCCGCCGTCCCAGAAGGCTTCCATCCGGTCGGACTTCGGGTCATGGAACTCGACCGCCGTGAACAGGGTCGGCAGGCAGGCCGAGGCCAGCAGCGCCTCGACGGTCAGCTCCTCGCCCTCGAAGACGCGGATTTTGCCATCTCGCACCTTGGTCGCGCAGACGAACAGGTCGGGGCCGCCCGCGCCGCAGACGGCCCCGAAATCGAACCGCTCGACGATGGGGCGCAGGGGATTGCGGTAGAAGGGGCCGAGCGCATAGGGCGTGGTCACCACCGAGAGCATGTCCGCCACCTGCCCGGCCATGGAGTATTCCAGAGCCCGGCCGATCTCCCGGGAGCCAGGCATCGGGATGCCGGCCATGAACCAGGTCCAGAAACCGTGTTCCTCGACCGCGCCCATCTGTGACCAGAACCAGTCAAGCTCGGCCCGCGCGCCCTCGCGCCCGTTCTTCGCCCAGCCGGCTTTCAGCGCGGCGCCGTTCATCGCCCCGGCAGAGGTGCCGGAGATGGCCGCGATCTCGAGGCTCTCGTCCTCGAGCAGCCGGTCCAGAACGCCCCAGGTGAAGGCGCCATGGGCGCCCCCGCCCTGCAGCGCCAGGTTGATCCGCTTGGTTTCCTGCTTGCCGGACGCCATGGTTCTCTCCTGCCGGGGTTTGGCGAGGCCCCGCCACGGCGGGGCCTTCGGTCACAGCGCCGTCCAGCCGCCGTCGATGCTGATCGTCGTGCCGGTGATCTGCTCGGCCGCGGGCGAGCAGAGGAAGGCCACCGTGCCGCCGATCTGTTCGGTGGTGGCGAATTCCTTGGAGGGCTGACGCTCCAGCAGGACGTTGCGCACCACCTCGTCGCGGCTCATGTCGTATTTCTTCATCGTGTCGGGGATCTGCGCCTCGACCAGGGGCGTCAGCACGTAGCCCGGACAGATGGCGTTGCAGGTGATCGGCTCTTCCGCCGTCTCAAGCGCCACGGTCTTGGTCAGCCCGACCACCCCGTGCTTGGCACTGACATAGGCCGACTTGTAGGGACTTGCCGTCAGACCATGGGCCGAGGCGATGTTGACCACCCGGCCCCAACCCGCCTTGCGCATCATCGGCAGCGCGGCGGCGATGGTGTGGAACGAGCTGGAGAGGTTGATGGCGATGATCGCATCCCACTTGGCCACCGGAAACTCTTCGATGGCCGCAACGTGCTGGATACCGGCGTTGTTGACCAGGATATCGCAAGCGCCGGCCTTCTCGATCAGCGCCCGGCACTCTTCGCCCTTCGACATGTCGGCCTGGATATAGCGCACCTCGGTGCCGTATTTCGCCGCCATGTCGGAGGCGATCTTGTGATCCTCCTCGCTGTCGGTGAAGGAGTTCAGCACCACCTTCGCCCCGGCCTTCGCGAGCTCTTCCGCCACGCCGAGGCCGATGCCGCTGGTGGATCCCGTCACCACCGCTGTCTTGCCGCTTACACTCATTGGTCTCTCCTCTTGTCTGGGGTTGGCCCTGCGGCTGCCCCGTCGGAGAAGACAATAATGCTGCAGGCGCGAAAAGCGAGGGAAAGAGACCGCCCGGTCGCGCAGATGGGAAGCCCCGCGATCCGCCGCGATCGCCCATAAAAAAAACGCCGGCACAAGGCCGGCGTTCAGTCATTGAGGCAGGTTTCATACAGGCAAGAAACCTATCGAGCAGTGATCTCTTTATAAGCAATCCCAGCCCGTCATGAAAGCTAAAAGTTTGAAAAGGCGTGAATCCGCAGTTACCGTGAGGGCCAAGAAAACAAGGTTTCCAGGGAGCAGACAGCGAATGAGACTTTTCCCCAAAGGACGGCCCTCGGGCCTCTTGCGCCGGGCGGGCGGCGTGCTCGCCGGGGCGATTCTCGGGCTTTCGGGGGTGATTCCCGCCATGGCGCAGCCCTCCCATGGTCTTGCCATGTATGGAGAACCGGCGCTTCCGGCGGATTTCAGCCACCTGCCCTATGCCAATCCCGATGCGCCCAAGGGCGGGGTCTATGTCACCGGCAATACCGGCGGTTTCGACAGTCTCAATCCCTATCTGGTGCGCGGCAACGTCCCCTGGCAATTGCGCTTCCTGACCAATGACACGCTGGTCTACCGCAGCCAGGATGAACCCTTCACGGTCTATGGCCTGATCGCCGAATCGATCGAGACCGGGCCGAATCGCGACTGGGTTGAATTCACCCTGCGCGAAGAGGCCCGTTTCTCGGACGGCAGCCCGATCACCGTCGAGGATGTGATGTGGTCCTACGAGACGCTCGGCACCGAGGGCAACGCGCGCTACCTCGGCCTCTGGGGCATGATCGAGAAGATGGAGCAGACCGGCCCGCGCAAGATCCGCTTCACCTTCAACAGCGAGGACCGCGAGCTGGCGCTGATTGTCGGAATGCGGCCGATCCTGAAGAAGGCCCAGTGGGAGGGCATCGACTTCGACCAGCCGGGCTTCGACGTGATCCCGGTTTCGTCCTCGCCCTACGTGGTCGAGAGCTGGCAGGCCGGCCGCAACGTGGTGCTGAAGCGCGATCCCGACTACTGGGCGAAGGATCTGCCGATCCGCCGGGGCACGGCCAATTTCGACGAGATCCGCATCGAGTTCTTCGGCGATCAGAACGTGCTCTTCGAAGCCTTCAAGGCCGGGGAAATTTCCTTCGTGCGCGAATTCAACGCCGAGAAATGGGACCGCGACTACGATTTCCCCGCCATGCGCTCCGGCGAGGTGGTGAAATCCGAGATCTCGTCCGAGCGGCCCTCGGGCATCACCGGGCTGGTGATGAATTCCCGCCGGACACCCTTCGACGACATCCGCGTGCGTGACGCCCTGCTGCACGCCTTCAACTTCGAATACATCAACGAGGCGCTGACCGGCGGCAAGCAGCCGCGCATCACCTCCTATTTCTCGCATTCGGTGCTGGGGATGCGCGACGGCCCCGCCGAGGGCCGCGTGCGCGAGTTGCTGGCGCCCTTCACCGACGTGCTGGCCCCCGGCGCGCTGGAGGGCTACGCCCTGCCGGTCAGCGACGGCTCGACCCGCAACCGGGCCAATATCGTCAAGGCGGCGGATCTGCTGAACGAGGCGGGCTGGACCGCCGGCGACGACGGGATGCGGCGCAACACCGCCGGAGAGCCGCTGACCTTCGAGATCCTGCTGCGCCAGGGTGACCAGCAGACCCAGGCCATCGTCGACATCTACCTCGACGCGCTGACGCGCCTCGGCATCGACGCCCGGGTCTCGGTCGCCGACAATGCCCAGTACACCAGCCGGATCGAGACCTTCGACTTCGACATGACCGACATCCGCCGCCAGGTCTCTCTCTCGCCGGGCAATGAACAACGCCTCTACTGGGGGGTCGAAAGCGCCGATCAGAACGGCTCGCGCAACCTGATGGGGGTAAAGAACCCGGCCATCGACGCCATGGTCGACGCCATGCTGGCCTCGCGCGGGTCGGATGATTTCACCGCCGCCGTGCGGGCGCTGGACCGAATCCTGACCGCCGGGCGCTACGTGATCCCGATCTTCATGTACGACAAGGCCCGCGTCGCACATGACGCGGCGCTGAAATACCCGGACGAGATCCCGATCTACGGCGACAGCGTCAACTGGCTGCCCGAAGTCTGGTGGATGGACCCCGAGGGCTGATCCGCCTCTCTGCTGTCACGACACGGAACGCCGGGCCCCTGCCCGGCGTTCTGTCGTCGAACGACATCGAAAGGAGCCCCCCGATGAACTGGCCCGAAATCGCCCGCAACTGGTCGACCCTTGTCCCCGCCGTGATGCAGCAATGGCCCGAGGCCGGAGAATCCGACCTGCTGGCGCTCGACGGCTCGCGCGAGGCGCTGGCGGGCTACCTCGCCCAGGCCACGGGGCGCGACTACGCGGATATCCAGGACGAGATTTCCGAATGGCGCGAGGGCGCCATGCCCGCCGATCTGCGCATGGATGAAAGCGAGGACATGAAGGCCATCGCCGCCTCCGGAAAATACGTGCCGGTCGGCGAGGATCCCTCGGACGACGATGCCGCCTTCGGCGATGACGACCAGGCCGAGACGCCCATCGGGCGCACCTGACAGGGCTCAGGCCAGCGAGGTCACCCAGAGGATCGTCGCATCCTCGGGGCTGAGGGAGATGACGTTGTGGCCCATGGAGGCGTCGTAATAGGCGCTGTCGCCGCGGCGCATCTCCACCGGCTCGTAGAACTCGGTATAGAGGCGGATCACCCCGGTCAGCACGTAGAGGAATTCCTCTCCGTCGTGGCGCACCCAGCCGTCGAATTCCTCCATCGCGCGGGCGCGGATGCGGGCCCGGTAGGGCAGCATCTGCTTGCGGGTCAGCTGGGCGGCCAGAAGCTGATGCTCGTAGGTGGCCGTGGCGTGATCCTGGCCCTCGCCCTCGCGGGTGGTGGCCATCCGGCCCATGACCTGCTGCGCCTTGGGAGGGGTGAAGAGCTGCGGCACCGGTATCCCCAGCCCCGTCGCCAGCTTCTTCAGCGCGTCATAGGTGGGCGACATCTGTCCGTTCTCGATCTTCGACAGCGTCGAGCGGGCCATGCCGGCCTTGACGGCGGCCTGCTCCAGCGTCCAGTCCCTCTCGCGGCGCAGCTCGCGCACGCGGTGGCCAAGATCCAGCGGCTCGGCCGGGGTCTCCTCGCCGCTCTCGCGGGCGATGCGGATCAGGGTGCGGGGATCGGTTTCGCTCATGGCGCCCTCTGTAGCGCGCGCCGGGGCGCCATGGCAACGCAGATCAGGGCCCCCGGGCGCCGCATCGGGCTTGCCCGAACCCAGCGTGCGGCCTAGCAAGTGGCATGGAGACCCTTTCGATCTGTGATCGCGGCCCTGCCGCCCCCTGCCCCGCGCCCTTCAACATGGCCCGTCACGTCCTGACCGCCGGGCAGGCCACACCCGACAAGGTGGCGCTGTCGATCCTCGGCCTCGCCCGCGCCGAACGCTGGAGTTATGCCCGGCTGGAGGCCGCCGTGCGCGGCACCGCCAACGGGCTGCTGGAGGCCGGGCTGCGCCCCGGTGATCGCGTCGTGCTGCGCCTCGGCAATACGGTGGAGTTCCCGCTGGCCTTCCTCGGCGCGATCACGGCGGGGCTGGTGCCGGTGCCGACCTCGGCCCAGCTGACCTCGCGCGAGCTGGCGCAGGTGATCGCCACCACCGCCCCCGCCGCCCTGCTGGTCGGACGCGGCCTGATGCCCGACCTTCCCGAGGGCGCCTCGCCGGCGCGGGTGATCGGCGATGAGTCCCTGCTGGCCATGCGCGACCTGCCCGCCGCCGACTGGCACATGGGTGACCCCGGGCGCGAGGGTTACGTGGTCTTCACCTCGGGCACCTCCGGCACGCCGCGCGCCGTTGCCCATGCGCATCGCGCCATCTGGGCCCGCCAGATGATGCACCGCGACTGGTACGACCTCGGCCCCGGGGACCGCCTGCTGCACGCCGGCGCCTTCAACTGGACCTTCACCCTGGGCACCGGGCTGATGGATCCCTGGACCCGGGGCGCCACCGCCCTGATCCCCGCCGAAGGCGTCCCCCTGACCAGCCTGCCCCTGCTGCTGAAGCGCCACGAGGCGACGCTCTTTGCCGCCGCGCCGGGGGTCTTCCGCAAACTGCTGGCCGACCAGCCGCGCCTCGACCTGCCGAAACTGCGCCACGGTCTTTGCGCGGGCGAAAAGCTGTCCGACCCGCTGCGCAGTGCCTGGGGGGTCGCGACGGGCCGCGCCATCCACGAGGCATTCGGCATGTCGGAAATCTCGACCTTCCTGTCGGGCGCGCCCGGCGCCCCCGCTGCCGAGGGCACCCTGGGCCGCCCGCAGCAGGGCCGCCGGGTTGCCATCCTGGCCGAGGACGGCCCCGCCCCTCTGGGGGCTCCCGGCATCATCGCCGTGCACCGCGACGACCCGGGCCTGTTCCTCGGCTACCTCGGCGCGCTCGAGGCCACGGCGGCGCGCTTCCGCGGCGACTGGTTCCTGACCGGCGATCGCGGCGCCATGGCAGCGGACGGCAGCGTCACCTACCTCGGTCGCGAGGGCGACATGATGAACGCCGGCGGCTACCGAGTCTCTCCTCTGGAGGTCGAGGCGGCGCTGGCCGACCTGCCGGTCGCCGAGCTGGCGGTCTGCGAAATCACGGTCAAGCAGGACGCCTCGGTCATCGCCGCGCTCTATACCGGAGAGGCCCGGGATCCCCTCACGCTTTCGGCACTGGCCGAGACGCGCCTGGCCCGATACAAGCAGCCCCGGATCTGGCGGCATGTTGCGGCATTGCCGCGCAACACGAACGGAAAACTGCAGCGCACGGCCCTGGCCGCGCTGCTGGAGGACCAAAATGACCGTCAAACTTGACATCCTCTCGGACCCGATCTGCCCCTGGTGCTACATCGGCAAGACCCTCCTGGACCGCGCCCTGGCCGAACGGCCGGCGCATCCCTTCGTCATCGAATGGCATCCCTTCCAGCTGAACCCCGACATGCCGCGCGAGGGCATGGACCGGCGCGCCTACCTGGAAGGCAAGTTCGGCAAGGGCCGCGCAGACGAGGTCTATGGCCAGATCGCCGAACGCGCGAAGGCCGAGGGGATCGAGGCCGATTTCCCGATGATCACCCGTACGCCCAACACCCTGGATGCGCACCGGCTGATCCACTGGGCGGGGCTTGAGCAGGTGCAGGGCAAGGTCGTCGACGCGCTCTTTGCCGCCAATTTCCGCGAGGGGCGCGACATCGGCGACCGCGAGGTGCTCTGCGATATCGCCGACAGCTGCGGCATGGATGCCTCGGTCGTCGGGCGGCTGCTGGACAGCGAAGCCGACGAACAGGCGATCTGCGACCGCGACGAACACAGCCGCAAGATGGGCGTGACCTCGGTCCCGACCTTCATCGTTGCGCAGCAGCACGCGGTGCCCGGTGCCCAGCCGGTCGACCTGTGGCTTAAGGTGATCGACGAGATCATGGAACAGGTCGCGGCGGACGAGGTCGGCCCGCCCTCCTGACCTGCGCGCTGACGCACAGAGTTCATGTGGATCCCTGCAGAGTCCCCGGCCCCGTTCTGCGCCGGGTGCGCTCTGGTGCAGGGGCAGAAAACCTGCTAGCGGCATGTAAATCCCGCCGAAAAGGATCTCTCATGCCGCAGCGCCTGCATCCCGCCGAATTCGTGGCCCTGATGGCGATGATGATGGCCACCGTTGCCTTCTCGATCGACTCCTTGCTGCCCGCCCTGCCCGAGATCGGCCGGGAGCTGGCCGGGGGCGATGGCAATGACGCGCAGCTGGTGCTTTCGGCCTTCATGGTCGGCATGGGGGTGGGCACGCTGTTCACCGGACCGCTGTCGGACAGCTTCGGGCGCAAGCCGGTGATCCTGTGCGGGGCCGTGGTCTATATCGCCGGCGCGCTGATTTCCTGGCAGGCGCCCTCGCTCGAGGTGCTGATCCTGGGCCGCGCCCTGCAGGGCCTTGGCGCCTCGGCGGCGCGCGTGGTGGCGATCGCCATCATCCGTGACCTCTACTCGGGCCGCGAGATGGCACGGCTGATCTCCTTCGTGATGATCGTCTTCACCGTCTTCCCGGCCATGGCACCGCTTCTGGGCAACTGGATCATCCTGGCCGGCGGCTGGCGCTCGATCTTCCTGGCCTTCCTCGTCTTCTCGTTCGTCGGCTCGACCTGGCTGGCCACCCGCCTGGACGAGCCCCTGCCAAAGGCGCGCCGCCAGAAGTTCCGCGTCAGCAACCTCTGGCACGCCCTGCGCGAGATGTTCTCGATCCCGATGGTGCGCCTGTCGCTGATGGTGCAGACGGCGATCTTCTCGGTGCTCTTCACCTCGATCTCGCTGATCGAACCGACCTTCAACCGCATCTTCGGCCTGGCCGAAGACTTTCCCTACTGGTTCTTCGGCGTGGGGATCCTCTGCGCCACCTCCTCGATGGTCAATGCGGCCATGGTGGGCAAATACGGGATGCGGGCGATCATCACCCTGACACAGGGCGTCTTCCTCTGCCTCTCGGTGACGCTGCTGCTGGCCTATACGGTGATTCCGCATGACTCCGGATACGGCATCTACTTCTTCGCCTACCTCGCCTGGCAGGCGGCGGCCATGTACCAGATGGGCCTGACCATCGGGAACCTGAACGCCCTGGCGATGGAACCCATCGGCCATATCGCGGGCCTGGCGGCCTCGGTCCTGGGCGCGGTCTCGACGGTGGTCGCGGCGGTGATCTCGACCATCGTGGCCCAGATCTTCGACGGCACCATCCTGCCGCAGCTGCTGACCTCGCTGCTGCTGACCGCGATCTCCTTCCCCATGCTGCTGCGGATGCGCCGGCTGGAGCGGCACCGCGATACCTGAACCCTGCGGCCAATCGGCGCCGCGGGTCACTTTCCCGGTATACTTCCGCATACAAGGGTTTCCGCTAACGGAGCTTTAGGCTATGCAGGCCCAGAAAGCCGCACGCGGCTTGATTCCAGCCCGTTCCGTACATCGCAGGGAGCCAGCCCCATGACGAAGATCAAGGTGGACAATCCCGTCGTCGAACTCGACGGCGACGAGATGACCCGCATCATCTGGGATTTCATCAAGAAGAAGCTGATCGAGCCCTATCTCGACATCGACCTGCTCTACTATGACCTGGGCATCGAGGAGCGTGACCGCACCGACGACCAGATCACCGTGGACGCGGCGATGAAGATCAAGGAAGTCGGCGTCGGCGTCAAATGCGCCACGATCACCCCGGACGAGGCGCGGGTCGAGGAGTTCGGCCTGAAGAAGATGTGGCGCAGCCCCAACGGGACGATCCGCAACATCCTTGGCGGCGTGGTCTTCCGCCAGCCGATCATCTGCCGCAACGTGCCGCGCCTGGTGCCGGGCTGGACCTCGCCCATCGTGGTCGGCCGGCACGCCTTCGGCGACCAGTACAAGGCCACCGACTTCACCTTCCCCGGCAAGGGCCAGCTGACGATGAAATTCGTCGGCGAGGACGGCACCGAGATCGAGAAGGTCGTCTATGACGCGCCCTCGGCCGGGGTCTTCATGGGCATGTACAACGTCGACGAGTCGATCCGCGACTTCGCCCGCGCCTCGTTCAACTACGGTCTGAACCTGGGCTGGCCGGTCTACCTGTCGACCAAGAACACCATCCTGAAAGCCTATGACGGCCGGTTCAAGGATATCTTCGCCGAGGTCTACGAGCAGGAATTCGAGGAGCAGTTCAGAGCGAAGAAGATCTGGTACGAACACCGGCTGATCGACGACATGGTCGCCTGCGCGCTGAAGTGGAACGGCAAGTTCGTCTGGGCGCTGAAGAACTACGATGGCGACGTGCAGTCGGATACCGTGGCGCAGGGCTTCGGCTCTCTCGGGCTGATGACCTCGCAGCTGATGACGCCGGACGGCAAGATCGTCGAGGCCGAGGCGGCCCATGGCACCGTCACCCGGCACTATCGCCAGCACCAGGAAGGCAAGTCGACCTCGACCAACTCGATCGCCTCGATCTACGCCTGGACCGGCGGACTGAAGCACCGCGCCAAGCTCGATGGCAACACCGCGCTGATGGCCTTCGCCACGACGCTGGAGAAGGTGGTGATCGAGACCGTCGAGAGCGGGCACATGACCAAGGACCTGGCGCTGCTGGTCGGCCCCGACCAGGGGTGGCTGACGACCATGGGCTTCCTCGAGAAGGTCGATCAGAACCTGAACAAGGCCCTCGTCGGCTGAAGCCCGGCGCAAGGCCTGCAACCTTTACGAAAAGGGCCTGCCTGCCGGCGGGCCCTTTTCAATGCCAGGGCTGGCCCTTGCCGCAGGCGGTGACGCCCCTCGGTGCCGGCCACCCTTGGCCCGCCTCTTCGGCATCCGGCGATCAGCTTGCGGCGCGGTAGCTGTTGCGCACCGGCACCTTCGCCGCATCGCCGCTGAAGAAGGAGACCGCCATCTGCATGTCGGCGATGCCGGTGGCCAGCGCCTGGGTGGCGGCATTGGTCTCTTCGGCCATGGCCGCGTTTTCCTGCGTCGCGTGATCGAGCTGGTTCACGGCGGTGTTCATCTCGGAGATCCCGCGGGCCTGTTCGCTGGCTGACCCGGCGATCTGGGCGACGATGTCGTTGATCTCTCCGAACATGGAATCGATGGTGCGGATCGAGGTCCCGGCCTGACCCACCAGCTCGACACCGCGCCCGACCTGCCGGGTCGAGGCAGAGATAAGTTCGGCGATTTCACGGGCGGCCTCGGAGGACCGCTGCGCCAGGGCCCGCACCTCCTGGGCGACCACGGCGAAGCCGCGCCCGGCGTCACCGGCACGCGCCGCCTCGACCCCGGCGTTGAGCGCCAGCAGGTTGGTCTGGAAGGCAATGTCGTCGATCACATTGGTGATCGAGGTGATCTTGTTCGAACTCTCCTGGATCTCGTTCATCGCGCCGACCGCGTTGTCCACCACGCGCCCGGACTCCTCGGTGCTCTTCTTGGCGAGGTCGGCCTTGGTCTTGGCCTCGTTCGCGGCTTCGGCGGCGTGCTGGACAGAGACGGACAGCTCGGTCAGGGCGGCGGCGGTCTGCTGCAGGGTCGCCGCCTGCTGCTCGGTCCTCCGCGACAGCTCGGTCGTGGCGCCGGTGATCGCACCGGTCTCGCTGTGCACGTCGTTGGAGCGCGTCAGCACCTGGTCCATGACCTCTCCGATCTTGGCCACCGCGCTGTTGAACTTCTGCCGGATCGCGTCGAGCTGGCCGAGGTTCTGTTCCAGCCGGACGGCGAGATCCCCGTCCGCCAGCCGGTCCAGACCGGACTGCATGGTGTCGACGGTCAGCTGCAGGGCCGTCGTGTCGATGGCATATTTCACCACCTTCACCACCTCGCCCGCGGCATTGTGGATCGGGTTGTAGCTGGCGCGGATATGCACGACCCGCCCCCCCTTGCCGATGCGCTGGAAGTTGCCGGAGACATCGCGCCCGGCGCGCAGATCCTCCCAGAACTTCACGTAGTCCTGGGACTGCGCAAAGCCTTGGTCCACGAACATCGCATGGGACTTGCCGAGGATTTCCTCCCTTGCGTAGCCCATGGCCTGACAGAAGGTGTCATTGGCCGCGACGATCTTGCCGCGGGTGTCGAACTCGATCACCGCCTGGACCTTGTTGATCGCGGCGATCTGGCTGGCGGCATCGGCCGCGATGTTCTTGGCATCGGTGATGTCGAAGGCATAGCACACCACCTTGAAGGGACGGCCCTCGGGATCGATCAGCGTTTCATAGGTCGCTTCGAGCCAACGATAGTCGCCGTTGCGGGCACGTCGCCTGACCTGGCCGCTTTCCGAGGCGCCCTTGCGCAGCCGCTGCCAGAAGGCTTCGTAGGCGGCACTGCCGGCCTCCTCGGGGTCCACGAACAGGCGGTGGTGCTTGCCTGTCACCTCCTCCAGCCGGTACCCCATCGGTTTCAGGAACAGCTCGTTCGCATCCAGCAGGCTGCCGTCCAGCCCGTATTCGGCCACGGCCATGGATCGCTTGACCGCATCCACCTGGCTGCGGTTGTCCCGCCGCCGGAAGTGGTTGCGAGAGATCTCTCGCGCGACGCTCACCACATGGGAGAAGCCGCCTTCGGGCGCGGCGACGGGTGTATAGGTGACGTCGAACCAGATTTCCTCTCCGGCGCGGTTCAGGCGCGGGACGATCCGGTTCACCGATTCCCCTTCGCACATGCTGCGCCAGAGCCGGGCGAGATCCGGCAGGTCCTGGTCCTTCTCGCGCACGAAGATCCTGTAGGATTTGCCGATGACCTCGGCACGGGAATAGCCGGTCTCCTCGCAGAAATTGTCGTTCGCATCCAGGATGGTGCCCTCCATGTCGTACCAGACCAGAAGGTGCGACCGGCTGATTGCGTCGATCTCGGCCATGGCGGTGCTGGCCGGAGTGTCCTTCGACCTGGACAGGAATGCAAACATGTCAGCCTCTCGTTTCGTGACCGGGCGGAGGCTAGGCCCCCTGAGTTGACGTATGGTGAATCACGCCCCCGCGATTGACGCCAATTTGAGTCACCCAAGCGAGAAGGGCCGCCCCGAGGGGCGGCCCTTGCTGCACATGTCTCTGCCTGTCGCCGGACTCAGGCCGCGCGGCGCTGGTGGCGCCCTTCGCGGATCTCCTCGACCAGCTTGTCGACGAAGGCCTGCAGGTCGTCGGGGCTGCGCGAGGTGACGATACCACGTTCGCAGACCACGGCGCTGTCCTCCCACTTGCCGCCGGCGTTTTCCACGTCGGTGCGGATGGAGTGGTAGGAGGTCACCGGCAGATCCTTGACGATGCCTGCCTCGACCAGCAGCCAGGGGCCGTGACAGATGGCGGCGATGATCTTGCCTGCGGCGTGGAAGTCCTTCACCAGCGAGACGGCCTCGGCCTTGGTGCGCAGGATGTCGGGGTTGATCTGGCCGCCCGGCAGGACGATGGCGTCGTAGTCGGCCGCCGAGACGTCGGCCAGCGCGGCATCGGCAGGCACTTCGGTGCCCCAGTCGCTGCCCTTCCAGCCACGGATCTTCTCGCCGTCCAGGCTGACCACGTGCACCGTCGCGCCACGCTCCTTCAGCGCGTCACGGGGCACTTCCAGCTCGGACTGCTCGAAGCCATGGGTGGCAAGGATAAGGACGCGGGATTGATCGATTGCGGGCATGGGATGCTCCTTTCGCTCGAATGGGTGGGGCGGATCCTGCCGCCCCTCTGATCCTGCAACGGTCAGCCCCGGCGGGATGTTCCGGTTTCCGTCGCGCCTCGGCGACTCCCTGCCCGGCAGATGGGCATCCCCGCGCAACGTCGCGTCTTCCGGCCCGGATCCCGCGCTTTCGCTCTGGGCCTTCCCGTCGCGGGCCGCTACAAGGGAAGCATTGCTGACCCATCATGCCCGGGAGAGACCGCGATGCCGGCACCGATGCCGTTTCCCACCGAGTACCGTCACAACCACACCCCACTGGAGGACGCCCAGGGCTTCGCCATCGCCCTGCTGACCTCGGCGACGGGGATCATCTTCCTGTCCTCGCTGGGCTTCATCACCGGCCAGACCGCCGGGCTGGCGCTGATCATCGCCTATGTGACGGGCTGGAGCTTCGGCACGGTCTTCTTCCTGGTCAACCTGCCCTTCTACGCCTTCGCCTGGAGGCGCCTGGGAGCCGAGTTCACCCTCAAGAGCATCTTTTGCGTCGCCGCCCTGTCGGTGCTGGTCGACTACCTGCCCATCGGCCTGCAATTCGAGACGCTGAACCCGATCCTCGGCACCACGATCTTCGGCGTGCTGACCGGTTACGGGCTGCTCGGGGTGTTCCGGCACAAGGGCTCGCTCGGCGGACTCGGCGTGATCGCCCTGCTGATCCAGGACCGCACCGGATTCCGCGCTGGCTACGTGCAGCTGATCGTCGACGCGGTGCTGTTCACCGTGGCCTTCTTCCTCTTCGACAGCCGCACGATCCTCTATTCGCTCTATGGCGCGCTGATCCTGAACGGGGTGATCGCCTTCAACCACCGCCGCGACCGCTATATCGCGGACTGACCCGCGGGCCCGGCGTCGCCCGGCCGCTGGACTGGACAGCGATTTTCCGCCCGGATAGAGGGGAGACAACCAGCGGAGGCCCCATGAGCGACGAGCAGATGACCGAGAGCCCGAAACAGGGCCATTCTCCCCTCGCGGATGCCCAGGGGCTGCTGTTCGGCACCTCGATGTGCGGCCTGGGCATCGTCATCCTGACCCACCTCGGCCTGGTCACCGGCCAGACCGCGGGCCTCGCGGTCCTGCTCTCCTATGTCACGGGGTGGAGCTTCGGGCTGGTCTTCTTCCTGGTCAACCTGCCGTTCTACTGGCTCGGCTATACCCGCATGGGGCTGCGCTTCACGATCAAGACCTTCCTCGCCGTGGCCATGCTGTCGGTGCTGTCGAAATTCCTCGGCACGCAGGTGGTGTTCGACCAGCTCACCCCCTGGGTCGGCGCGATCCTCTTCGGCTTCATCACCGGCGCCGGGCTGCTGGCGCTGTTCCGCCACGGCGCCTCGCTGGGCGGGATCGGGATCCTGGGGCTCTACCTGCAGGACAAGACCGGGTTCCGGGCCGGCTGGACCCAGCTCAGCTTCGATGCCTGCCTCTTCACGGTGGCCTTCTTCGTGCTGCCGGGCAGCGCCTTCCTCTGGTCCCTGCTGGGGGCGGTGGTAGTCAACCTGGTGATCGCCATAAACCACCGCCGCGACTGGTACGTCGCCACCTGAGGAGCGTCCCGTGCCTGCCTACCTGACCCTGATCATCGCGGTGGTGCTGGAAACCATCGGCACCTCGGCCCTGACGGCCAGCCAACAGTTCAGCCGGCTGCTGCCCTCTGTCCTGACGCTGGTGGCCTATGCGGCCAGCTTCTACTTCCTGTCGCTGACCCTGCGCCACATGCCCGTCGGCGTGGTCTACGCGCTGTGGTCCGGTCTCGGTATCGTGCTGATCGCGGTGATCGGCTACCTGGTCTTCGGCCAGAAGCTCGACCTGCCCGCCGTGCTGGGAATGCTGATGATCGGCGGCGGAATCGCCGTCATCCAGATCTTCTCCGACACCACCCCGCACTGAGGGCCACCCCTCGGCGCACCCTGAGGGCTTGCGACACCTGCACATGACAAAGGGGCGCCTTCCGCCCCTTTCAGCCTGCCCGAAACCGGCCTGCCGGCGGCCCCCTCCAGCCGCGCGCCCTCGGCCCATGACGCACCGGGAGACCGTATTGGGGGGGGGGCGGCGTGGCCGCAGGCCGCGCCGCCCCCCTTCGTGCCCCGCAGGGGGTCTCAGCCAAAAGCCTTCAGCCGTTTCAGAAGCGCCGAGGTGTCCCAGCGGCCGCCGCCCATGGCCTGCACATCCTTGTAGAACTGGTCGACCAGCGCCGTCACCGGCAGCGCCGCGCCGATCTCCTCACCGGTCGCCAGGCAGATCCCGAGGTCCTTGCGCATCCAGTCGACGGCGAAACCGTGTTCGTAGTGATCCGCCAGCATCGTCTGGTAGCGGTTCGCCATCTGCCAGGACCCGGCGGCCCCCTGCGAGATCACCTCGACCACCTGCGCCCCGTCCATGCCAGCCTTCTCGGCGAAGTTCAGCGCCTCCGAGAGGCCCTGCACCACGCCGGCGATGGCGATCTGGTTGCACATCTTGGTGATCTGCCCGGCGCCCGAGGGGCCCATCAGGCGGCAGATCTTGGCATAGGCGTCGATCACCGGGGCGGCGCGGTCGAAATCCTCCTGCGTGCCGCCGCACATGACCGAGAGGGCGCCGTTCTCGGCCCCCGCCTGCCCGCCCGAGATCGGTGCATCGACAAAACCCAGACCCTTCTCCGCCGCCAGCGCCGAAAGCTCGGCCGTGACGCGGGCCGAGACGGTGGTGTGATCGACCAGCACGGCGCCCGCCTTCATGCCCTCGAAGGCGCCGCCGGGACCGGCGCAGACGGCACGCAGGTCGTCGTCGTTGCCGACGCAGGTCATCACGAAATCGGCGCCCGCCACGGCTTCGGCAGGCGTCGCGCCCATGGCGCCGCCATGTTCGGCCACCCAGGCTTCGGCCTTGGCGGCGGTACGGTTGTAGACGGTCACCTCGTGGCCCTTCGCGGCAAGATGACCCGCCATCGGATAGCCCATCACGCCGAGACCCAGAAAGGCTGCTTTCACCATGGCTCATTCCCCTGTATTGGTGCACGCGCCGGCCGCGGGACGGGCGGGCGCGCCTTGATCGCCGCAAGACTGTCCGCCAGCCCGCCGGAACGCAAGGGGCTTGCCCGGACTTCGAAATCCCGGGCCAGATATCGAGGGCAGGAGATCACATGGCTTTCCTTTTCCGCTGGCTGCTGCGCATCGCCGGGGGTCTCATCGTTCTCTCCGTGCTGGCGGTCGTCGGGATCTACTACCTCGCGTCGCGCTCCCTGCCCGACTACGACAAGACGCTCGCGGTCTCGGGCCTGCGGGCCCCGGTCGAGATCGTCCGCGATACCGCAGACGTGCCCCATATCTTCGCCGAGGACGATGCGGATGTCTTCTTCGGCCTCGGCTATGCCCATGCCCAGGACCGGCTGTGGCAGATGATCACCCTGCGCCGCACCGTGCAGGGCCGCCTGTCCGAGCTCTTCGGCACCCGCACCCTGCCCGTCGACCGGCTGATGCGTCGCTTCGACCTCTACCGCCTGGCGATCGAGTCGGTGCCCGACCAGGACGCCCGCACCACCGCCGCGCTGCAGGCCTATGCCGCCGGGGTCAACGCCCGCCTGGCCGAGATCAACGAGGACGCCCTGGGCCGCGGCGCGCCCGAGATGTTCCTCTTCCACGGGCCCGTCGCGCCCTGGCAACCCGCCGATTCCATCGCCATCGGCAAGCTCATGGCGGTGCAGCTCTCCGGCGCGCTGGAAAGCGAAGTCGAGCGCGCCCGCGTCTCCCTGTCGCTGCCCGACCCCGACATGCTGCAGGACATCCTGCCCGACGCGCCGGGCGCCGCCATCGCCGACCCGGACTATGCCGCGCTGATGCCCGCCACCGGCTTCCCGGGCAGCGCGGCGCGGCAGTTCGCCGATGCCGGGCTGGACCGCTTCGGCCTGCCCGCGACGCCCCTGTCGCCCTTCCCGCAACCGGGCCAGGCCGGCGCCTCGAACGCCTTCGCCGCCGCGCCCTCACGCTCGGCCTCGGGCGGTACGCTGCTGGCCAACGACCCCCACCTGGGGTTCTCGGCGCCGGTGATCTGGTACCTGGCGCGGATGGAGCTGACCCAGGGCGGCGTCATCGGCGCGACAATCCCCGGTATCCCCTCGATCCTCTCGGGGCGGTCGCATTTCCTCGGCTGGGGGCTGACCTCCTCCTACCTCGACGATCTCGATGTCTACATGGAAGAGGTGAACCCCGAGAACCCCGAGGAATACCGCACCCCCGAGGGCTGGGCCCGCTTCCAGTCCCGCAAGTCGATCATCAACGTCAAGGACAGCGCGCCGGTCACCCTGACCCTGCGCTGGACCGAGAACGGCCCCGTGCTGCCCGGCAGCCACTTCGATCTCGCCTCGATCACCCCGGCCGGTCACGTCGCCTCTGTCGCCTGGACCGCGCTGTCGCCCGACGACACCACCCTGACCGCCGGCGTGAACCTGATGTATGCGCGCAATGTCGAACAGGCCATCGAGGCGACCGAGGCCCATGTCGCCCCCTCGCAGAACCTGACCCTGGCCGATGCCTCGGGCATCGCGATGAAGACCATCGGCGCCATGCCCGCCCGCGATCCGCGCCACGACACCAAGGGGCGGATGCCCTCGCTGGGCTGGCACCAGCAGAACCGCTGGCAGGGCATCCTGCCCTATGACCGCAATCCCGAGTTCGTGAACCCCGAGGGCGGCTTGCTGGGCAATACGAACAACAAGTTCATCGACCGGCCCTTCCCCGAGCATGTGAGCTTCGACTGGGGCGACACCCAGCGGATCCACCGCTGGCAGCGCCTGATGCAAAGCCGCCGGGTGCACACCCGCGACAGCTTCATCGAGGCGCAGCTGGATACGGTCTCGTTCACCGCGCGCTCGCTGCTGCCGCTGATCGGCCGCGACCTGTGGTTCACCGGCGATCCCGCCCCCGAAGGCACCCCCGAGCGCCTGCGCCAGGAGGCCCTGCGCCTGCTGGCCGAATGGAACGGCGAGATGAACGAGCACCTGCCCGAGCCGCTGCTCTATGCCGCCTGGCTGCGCGCCCTGCAGGAAAAGCTGATCCGCGACGACCTCGGCCCGGTGGCCAACGACTTCACCCATGTCGACCCGGTCTTCATCGAACGTGTCTTCCGCGACATCGACGGCGCGAGCCGATGGTGCGACATCCGCCAGTCCTCCGCCACCGAGAGCTGCGCCGATATCGCGCGGCAGGCGCTGGACGAGGCGCTGCTGTGGATCACCGAACGCTACGGGCGCAACCTGGAGAGCCTCCGCTGGGGGGATCTGCACCAGGCGGCCCATGACCATCCGGTGCTGGGCGATGTCCCGGTGCTGCGCTACTTCGTGAACATCCGTCAGAGCACCTCGGGCGGGGACAACACGCTGATGCGCGGGCTGACCTCGGGCACCGGCGGCAACCCCTACCTCAACGTCCATGGCGCGGGGTTCCGCGGGGTCTACGACTTCGCCGATCCCGACAGCTCGGTCTTCATCACCTCCACCGGCCAGTCCGGGCATTTCCTGTCCCGTCACTACGACGACCTCGGAGAGCTTTGGCGGCGTGGCGAATATATCCCGATGTCGCTGGACGAGGCGCTTGCCCGCGCCGCCTCGGTCGGCGTCACCCGGCTGGAGCCGCGCTGAGCCCTCGCCCGGCGCCTGCCCCCGGGGCCTGGGTCGGACATGAGTATTTATGGCCGTCGAATGGAAGAAGGATGCACCGTACCTGGCAAAGCGCGTGCGGGATCGGCAGCCACGGGCGCGGGAGATCGGTTCGGGTTTGAATTGAATTGACCCCCTGCCCGGGCTCTGCCACAGAGGTCTCTCAGACAGCTTCAGGACAGGGCGTCCGCCTCGGCGGTCGGAACTCATGAAAGTCATCATCTGCGGCGCGGGCCAGGTCGGCTGGCAGATCGCCCGCCATCTCTCCGGTGAAAACAACGACGTGACGGTGGTGGACAGCAACCCCGACCTGGTGCGCCGGGCCACCGACACGCTGGACGTGCAGGGGATCGCGGGCTTTGCCTCCTACCCCGACATCTTGGAGCAGGCGGGCGCGCGCGATGCCGACATGATCATCGCCGCGACCTTCTCGGACGAGGTCAACATGGTCACCTGCCAGGTGGCGCATTCGGTCTTCTCGGTGCCGCGCAAGATCGCCCGGCTGCGCGCGCGCAGCTACCTCGACGCGATCTATTCCGACCTCTACCGCCGCGATCACATGCCCATCGACGTGGTGATCAGCCCCGAGCTGGAGGTGGCCGAGGCAGCCCTCCAGCGTCTCTCGGCCCCCGCCGCCTTCGACGTCGAGCAGTTCCTCGGCGGACGGGTGCAGTTGCTGGGCATCCAGATCGACCCGGACTGCCCGGTGGTCAACACACCGCTGCGCCAGCTGACCGATCTCTTCTCGACCCTGCGCGCCGTGGTCGTCGGCATCCGCCGCGAGGGGCGTCTCTTCGCGCCCGAGCCCGGCGACCAGATCTTCCCCGACGATGAATGCTACATCTGCGTCCACTCCGAGGACGTGACCCGCTGCCTGGAGGTCTTCGGCAAGTCGAACCGCCAGCAGGACCGCGTGGTCATCGTCGGCGGCGGCAATGTCGGGCTGACCGTGGCCCGCCGGCTGGAGACCTCGGGCCGCCGGATCCGCGCCAAGGTGGTCGAGAAGAACCGGAAGATCGCCGAGAAGGCCGCCGATGCGCTGGAGCGGACCATCGTGCTGAACGGCGACGGGCTGGACAGCGCGCTGCTGGCCGAGGCCGGGATCAGCCGCGCCGATGCGGTGCTCTGCGTCACCGACGACGACAAGACCAACATGCTGACCGCCGTCCGGGCCAAGAACCTCGGCTGTCCGATGGCGATCGCGCTGATCAACGACCCGACCCTGACGCCGCTGATGGCGCCGCTCGGCATCGACGCCTACATCAACCCGCGTGCCACCACCGTCAGCTCGATCCTGCGCCACATCCGCCATGGCCGGGTACGCGGCGTCTATTCCATCGGCGATGCCGAGGCCGAGGTGATCGAGGCCGACGTGCTGTCGACCTCGCCGATGTCGGGCAAGCCGATCCGCGACATCGCCTTCCCCGAGGGCGTGCTGGTCGGCGCGGTGATGCGCGAACGCAAGGTGATGCGGCCCGCCGCCGACCTGGTCATCGAGGAGGGCGACACCATCGTGCTCTTCGCCCTCGCCGCCGATGTCCCCGAGGTGGAGCGCCTGCTGCAGGTCTCCATCGACTACTTCTAGGCCGGGGTCATGCGCCAGGCGCCGCCGCCCGTCCACCTCGGCCCGCATGGGTCCCGCCCATTCTCGCGCCTGCTGGAGCGGCAGCCACTGTTCCTGCTGCTCTTCGCCGCGCTCTGCCTGTCGATGCTGGCGCCGGCCGGCCTCGCCCTGGCGCTGGAGCAGCACGCCACGGCGCGGGCCTTCTTCTACTCGGCCCTGCTGGGCACCGCGCTGGCGGTGATGATCGGACTGGCGCGCGGCGGGCGCAATGCCGAGGTGACGGGCCGCGCCGATCTCTTTGCCCTGCTGGCCCTCTTCGCCGCCTTCCTGCTGCTGCCCCTGCCGTTGGCCGTGCCCTTCGCCGAGAGCCTGCCCGACACCCGGTTCCTCAATGCCTACGTCGAGATGGTGTCGAGCTTCACCACCACGGGCATGACCTTCTACGACGACCCGCGCCGCCTGTCGGCGCCCTTGCACCTGTGGCGCGCCCAGGTGGCCTGGATGGGCGGTTTCATGATCTGGGTCTCGGCCGCCGCCGTCATGGCGCCGCTGTCGCTGGGAGGCTTCGAGATCACCGCCGCCGGGCGCGACGAGGGCGAGACCCGCATTTCCCGCTTCCAGCGCGCCGGGGTGATGCGCCGTGTGCTGCGCGGAGCCACCCGGCTCGGGCCGATCTACCTCGGGCTGACCGCCGCGCTCTGGCTGGCGCTGCTGGTCGCGGGCGACCGTCCGCTGGTCGCGCTGATCCATGCCATGTCGACGCTGTCGACCTCGGGCATCTCGCCGGTCGGCGGACCGACCCACGCCGGGTCCGGCGTCGCCGGAGAGGTCATCATCGCCGCCTTCCTGCTGTTCGCCCTGTCCCGCGTCGCCTTCTCGTCCGACACGGTGACCGCCCGCATCGGGTTGCACCGCGACCCCGAGTTCCGCATGGGGCTGGCGCTGGTCGCCGTGGTGCCGCTGCTGCTGTTCCTGCGCCACTGGGCCGCCGCCTTCGACGTTGCGGCTGGAGAGGACCTTGGCCTGGGCTTCGGGGCGCTCTGGGGATCGGTCTTCACCGTGCTCTCCTTCCTCACCACGACCGGCTGGGAAAGCCTGCACTGGGAAACCGCACAAAGCTGGTCCGGCCTCGAGACCCCGGGCATGGTCCTGATGGGGCTGTCGATGGTCGGCGGCGGCGTCGCCACCACGGCGGGCGGCGTGAAGCTGCTGCGGGTCTATACCCTCTACCTGCAGGGCCGGCGCGAGATGGACCGGCTGGTGCATCCCTCCTCGGTTTCGGGCACCGGCAAGGCGGGGCGCCGCATCCGTCGACACGGCGCCTTCCAGGCATGGGTCTTCTTCATGCTCTTCGCCATCTGCCTCGCGGCCTCGATGTCGATTCTGGCGGCCTTCGGCATCTCCTTCGAGGACGCCACCGTGCTCTCTGTCGCGGCACTCGCCAACGCGGGCAACCTCGCCGTCCACGGTGGCAGCGACCCGGTCGCCCTGCTGCAGCTGAGCGACGGTGCCAAGCTGACCCTCTGCGCCTTCATGATCCTGGGACGGCTGGAACTTCTGGCCATCCTGGCGCTGTTCAATCCGGCTCTGTGGCGCGAGTGACGCAGGCTGGCGTCAGGGCCAAACTATTGCAATATCGGGGCTGGAATCTTCCCGCACGGCCCCCCATACTCGATGCGCTAATTCCAGAAAGCCGCGGACGGCAATAATAAACCTAAAAAAGGCGTAACAAGAATGGCTTCCGATAGACAGAACCTGCAAGACGCATTCCTGAACCACGTGCGGAAAACCAAGGTTCCGGTGACGATTTTCCTGATCAACGGTGTCAAGCTCCAGGGGGTTATCACCTGGTTCGACAATTTCTGCGTGCTGCTGCGCCGCGATGGCCAAGCCCAGCTTGTCTACAAACATGCGATCTCGACCATCATGCCGTCGCAGCCGATTTCTCTTTATGAAGGCGACGGCGAAAATTGATCGGACATGAACAGGCGCCGACCCGCGCCTTCGTGATCCACCCCGAGTTCAAGGGTGAAGAGGCGCGCCATGCGCCTCTCTACGCGCTGGCGGAGGCGGTGAGCCTGGCCCATGCGCTGCCCGGTCTGGAGGTGGTGGGCGACCAGCTGGTGCGGATTGCCACGGCGCAGCCCAAGACGCTATTCGGCAAGGGCAAGGTCGAGGAGCTGAAACAGATCCTGACCGAGGCCGAGGCCGAGTTGGTGCTTATCGACGGCCCCGTCAGCCCGAAGCAGCAGCAGAACCTGGAAAAGGCGTGGAACGTCAAGATCCTGGACCGCACCGGGCTGATCCTGGAGATCTTCTCGGACCGCGCCCGCACGCGGGAGGGCGTCTTGCAGGTGGAACTGGCCGCGCTCGGCTACCAGCGTACGCGCCTGGTGCGCGCCTGGACCCACCTTGAACGTCAGCGTGGCGGGCTCGGCTTCGTCGGCGGCCCCGGCGAAACCCAGATCGAGGCCGACCGCCGTGCCATCGACGACCAGATGGTGCGCCTGCGCCGCCAACTTGAGAAGGTGGTGAAGACCCGCGAGCTGCACCGCGCCTCGCGCGCCAAGGTGCCGTTCCCGATCGTCGCGCTTGTCGGCTATACCAACGCCGGAAAGTCCACGCTCTTCAACCTGTTGACCGGCGCCGACGTGCTGGCCAAGGACATGCTCTTTGCCACGCTGGACCCGACCATGCGGCGGGTGCAGCTGGAAACCGGGGCCGAGATCATCCTCTCCGACACCGTGGGCTTCATCTCGGACCTGCCGCACCAGCTGGTCGCGGCCTTCCGCGCCACGCTGGAAGAGGTTCTGGAAGCCGACCTGGTGCTGCATGTCCGCGACATCTCGCATCCCGAGACGCGCGAACAGAAGGCCGATGTCGAGGAAATCCTGGCCGAGCTGGGGCTGCGCGAAGAGGTGCCGGTGCTGGAGGTCTGGAACAAGATCGACCTGCTGCCGGAGGAGGAATCCGAGCGCCTGCTTACCGCCTCCGAGCGAGACGAGCAGATCCTGCCGATTTCGGCGATCACCGGCGCGGGCCTGCCCGCCCTGCTGGCCGAGGTCACCCGGGCGCTTGATTCCGAGCGTCACGCCGAAACCGTGCTGCTGCCCTTCTCGGATGGCAAGCGCCGGGCCTGGGCCTTCAAGGAAGGCATCGTCCAGTCCGAGCGGCAGACCGAAGCGGGCTTCGAGCTGGATGTTCTGTGGACCGCGCGCCAGTCTGCCCGTTTCCGCGACATGTAAGACCCTGCGGCGGGCGCCTTCAGTGCCCGCCCACCTCCAGCAGTGCCCGCGTGGCGAGCGCCCTCAGTGCCCGCCCGCCTCCAGCAAGGCCCGTGTCGCGGCGTTCTGGCTGGCATAGATGGCGTTGGTCGCCTCCTGCCGCGCGCGCACCTCTTCCGGCCATGTGGACTTGATGTAGGACAGCACGTCGAGGATCTGGCGATCCTCCAGCGCCTCGGCGAATTCGGGCATCTCGGCATCGCCGGTGCCGGTCAGGCAGAGCTCGGCCACCTCGCCGGACTTGGTCAGCCCGAAGAGCACGTAATCGGCATGTTTCCAGCTGTGGCCGGTCTCGTCATGGGGCGGGGCGACGGGCGCGGGCGCATCTGGATCGCGCGCTGCGCCGTCCAGCCCGCCGTGGCAGGCGCTGCATTCCGAGGCATAGAGCACCGCGCCGCGCGCCACGGTGGCCGGGTCCCGCCAGGCCAGCAGGCCGGTGTCCGGCGCGCCACGCAGGGCGGGAACCGCCAGCAAGGCCACGACGCCAAGCGAAGCGGCCCCGGTCAGGCCCAGAACGATCTTCGCGGCAGGTTTCATGCGTCTTCCCCGGTCATGACGCAAGCCTATGCGCGCTGCCGCAGGCAAGGCAATCGGCGAATGCCCGGTCAGGGCCTGGCCCCCTGCCCCTGCCCGCTACACGGGCACCGACAGGGGGCGGTCGTTGGCACGGCGAAGCGTTACTTTCCGCCGCTCTCAGCCTTCTTCTCCCACCGGCCCGATTCCTCGGACCAGTAGATCGCCGCGCAACCCGCCCCGGTCAGCGCCTTCCACTGGCCGCGCGCATGGCTCAGCGCCTGGTCGTCGTGACCGTCGAAGAGGATACAGGCCCGCTTGACGCCCTCGACCTCGGAAGGCTCCAGCGCGGCGCCGTCGATGGTCATCAGGCAGTCGGGCCTGTTGGCGGGCTGGCCGAGGGTCAGCAGCACCGGCTGCAGCTCGGCATGGGGGTTCTTGTCCTGGCCGTGCGGCAGGAAACTCTCCTCGGGGCCCAGCCACAGCTTCTGATCCAGCCAGTCCAGCCGGTCGGCGTCCGGGCCACGCACCGCCACCCGCCAGCCCGCCGCCAGGGCGCGCGGCAGCAGGTTCTGCAATGCCCCGTCGACCGAGCTGCGGGTCAGGTGGTAGAAGTAGACCTCGCCCAAGGGATCAGCCCTCGTACCGATCCGCAACGAGGCGGTTCAGCGCCAGCACGCCCCAGCCCGTCGCGCCCGCAGGCGCCAGGTCTGTACCCGCCTTGATCGAGGCGGTGCCCGCGATGTCGAGGTGGATCCAGGGGGTCTCGTCCTTGACGAAGCGCTTCAGGAACTGCGCGGCGGTGACCGAGCCGGCCGGCCGCCCGCCGAGGTTCTTCATGTCCGCGATGCGGCTCTTCAACTGGTCGTCATAGCCCTGCGCCAGCGGCATCCGCCAGGCGCCTTCGCCCTCGGCCGTCGCTGCCTTCAGGAAGCTGTCGCAGAAGGCGTCGTCATTGGACCAGGTGCCGGTCATCTCATGGCCGAGCGCGATGATCACCGCGCCGGTCAGCGTGCAGAGGTCGATCATGCCCGCCGGTTTGAAACGCTCCTGCGCGTACCACATCACGTCACAGAGCACGAGCCGCCCCTCGGCGTCGGTCGAGATCACCTCGACCGTGTCGCCCTTCATGGTGGTCAGCACGTCGCCCGGGCGATAGGCATTGCCCGCCGGCATGTTCTCGACCAGCCCGACAAGGCCGACGACATTGGCCTTCGCCTTGCGCAGCGCCAGCGCCTTCATGGTGCCGGCGACGGTGCCCGCGCCGCCCATGTCCATGGTCATGTCCTCCATGCCGCCGACGGGCTTCAGAGAGATGCCCCCGGTGTCGAAGACCACGCCCTTGCCGATCAGCGCCAGCGGCGCCTCGTCGGCGCCGCCCTTCCACTGCATGACGACCACCTTCGAGGGCGTGACCGAGGCTTCCCCCACGGCCAGCAGCGCGCCCATGCCAAGCTCCTTCAGCGCAGGTTCGTCCAGCACCTCGACCTCCAGCCCGAGGGCCGACAGCTCGGCCAGCTGGTCGGCGAAGGTCTGCGTCGTCAGCACGTTGGCGGGGGCATTGACCAGGTCGCGGGTGAAGAAGACACCTTCGGCCAGGGCATCGACATCGCTGGTCTCGGGCAGGTCGCTGCCCATGATCGTCACCGCGCCCTTCGGATCGGCCTTGGTGGTCTTCTGGGCATCGTAGTCATAGGCGCGCAGCTTCAGGCCCAGGGCCAGGTCTTCGGCGCCGCGCAGAGCGCCGGTCAGCACCAGCATCCCGGCCTCTCCCAACAGCTTGCCCAGCTTCGCGCCGGTGCGGCGCAGCAGCGCGGCCTCGGGCTTGCGCGACAGGATGACCACGTCCAGCGCCTCGGCGGCCAGGCCCTGCGGGAAGGCCAGGGTGATCACCTCGCCCTCCTTCACCTTCTGCCAGCTCTCTGCCGCGATCATCCGCGCCAACGCCCCCTTGGTCAGCTTGTTGACCCGCCGCGCCGGGGCCGAGAGCTTGCCATCGGGCGAGACGACCACCGCAAGGCGGCCCTCCTGCCCCGGCAGGGCATCAAGATCGGTTTCGGCGAAACGAAGGGAAACGGGCTTGGTCACGGAACATTCCTCGGCTGGGACAGGCGTCTTGAGTGTCTGGGTCGCATCCCCGTGGCAGGCGATCGCTTTCGGGCTGTCGGGCCAGGCTGTCGGGCCAGGCTTTCGGGCCGGGCTGTCGACCGGCGGGGGGCGGCATGTCGCGCGAAGCTAACGCGGGGCCCGGGGTTTGACCAGATTGCAGTTTTCCCGCGCGGGGAAACCCGCTAGACTTTCGCGAAGGGCCGCCGGGGGGCGGCCTGCTGCTGCTATTTACGTCAAGAACCAGAAGACCCGGGGGTGCGCGTGGCGCGATTCGACAGATACCTGCTGTCGCAGCTTATGACGCTCTTCGGATTCTTCGCCCTCGTTCTGGTGGCGATCTACTGGATCAATTCCGCCGTGCGCCTCTTCGACCAGCTGATCGCCGACGGGCAATCGGCCTGGGTCTTCCTGGAATATACCGCGCTGACGTTGCCCAACGTGATCCGCATCACCCTGCCGATGGCCGCCTTCGCGGGAGCGGTTTACGTGACCAACCGGCTGGCCTCGGAATCCGAGCTGGTGGTGATGCAGGCCACCGGCTTCTCGCCCTGGCGGCTGGCGCGTCCCGTGCTGATCTTCGGGCTGATCACCGCCGCCATGATGTCGGTGCTGACGCACCTGCTGGTGCCGATGAGTCATGCCGAGATCATCACCCGCAACAAGGAAATCTCGCGCAACGTGACGGCGCGGATGCTGACCGAAGGCACCTTCCTGCACCCGGCGAGCGGCATCACGTTCTACATCCGCTCGATCGACGCCGACGGCGCGCTGCACGACGTCTTCCTGTCCGACCGTCGAGATGCGGAAGAGGTGCAGACCTTCACCGCCGCCCGTGCCTACCTGATCAATGCCGCCGAGGATCCGGCCGCCGACCCCGAGCCGAAGCTGGTGATGGTCGACGGGCTGGCGCAGAGCCTCGACCTGACGACACGGCAGCTCTACACCACCCATTTCCAGGACTTCGCCTATGATGTCGGCGCGCTGATCGACGTCTCGGACAAGGTGATCCTCGGCATCCGCGACCTGCCCACATGGCAACTGCTGCGCGAGACCGAGGCGGTCTCTGCCCTCACCGGTTCCGGGCCCGGCTGGGTGGTGCAGGAGGCCCATGGCCGGTTCGCCCAGGCGTTGCTTTGCATCGTGGCCGCGCTGATCGGCTTCGCGGCGCTGCAGGTCGGGGGATTCTCGCGCTTCGGGGTGTGGAAACAGATCGTCTTCGCGGTGCTCCTGCTGGTGGTGGTGAAATTCGTCGAGGGGCTGGTGACCGACCCGGTGCGCAAGGATGCGAGCCTCTGGCCGATCCTCTACCTGCCGGCCCTCACCGGGCTGGGCCTGTCGGGGATCCTGCTGTGGTGGGCGGCACGGCCGCACCGTCCGCGCGCCCGCGCGCTGCCGGCCGAGGCGGAGGCCGCCGGATGATCCTGCACGCCTATTTCGCCCGCCGCTTCGCCAAGTCCTTCCTGCTGATCCTCGGCATCTTCTTCCTGCTGACGGCGATGATCGACCTGGTCGAACAGATGCGGATCATGTCGAACTACGATGTCTCGCTGGGCCAGATCATCGGGCTGGTGCTGCTGAACGTGCCCGCCGGTCTCTACGAGATCCTGCCGCTGATCATGATCCTGGCCACGGTCTCGCTGTTCCTGGCGCTGTCGCGTTCGTCGGAACTGGTGGTGGCGCGTGCCGTCGGACGCTCGGCGCTGCAGTCGCTGATGGCGCCGCTGGCCGTGGCGCTGCTGATCGGCCTGCTGACCGTGGGAATGCTGAATCCGATCGTCGCCTCGACCTCGAAACGGTTCGAGGCGGTGGCCGAGAGCTATCGCTCGGGCGGCAGCGATACGCTGTCGGTCTCGGCCGAAGGGCTCTGGCTGCGCCAGGGCGGCGCCGAAGGGCAGACGGTGATCCGCGCCGCCCGCGCCAATCCCCAGGCGACCGAGCTCTTCGACGTGACCCTGATCACCTATGCCCCGCTCGGCCCCGAGGGCGAAGGCGGGGGCCCGCTGCGCCGCATCGAGGCCGAGAGCGCGCGGCTGACCCGGGGCGCCTGGGCGCTCAGCGGGGTCAAGCTCTGGCCGCTCAGCGACGGTATCAATCCCGAGGCCGACGCCGAGCGATACGACAGCTATTCGCTGCCCTCGACCCTGACCGAGGAACGCATCCGCGACAGCTTCGGCGACCCCTCCGCGATCTCGATCTGGGAACTGCCGGCCTATATCCGCCAGCTCGAACGGGCCGGCTTCTCGGCACGCCGGCACGCGGTCTGGCTGCAGATGGAGCTGGCCCGGCCGCTGTTCCTGCTGGCCATGGTCGTGGTCTCGGCGGCCTTCACCATGCGCCCGGCGCGGTTCGGCCGCACCGGGCAATCGGTGCTGGTGGCGATCCTGCTGGGTTTCTCGCTTTACTACGTCCGGAACTTCGCTCAGGTGTTGGGGGAGAACGGGCAGATCCCGGTGATGCTGGCGGCCTGGGCGCCGCCGGTCGCCGCCCTGCTGCTGTCGACCGGGCTATTGCTACAGATGGAGGACGGCTGATGGCGGCCCCTTTCCGCCCCACCCCCCGGGTGGCCCCCTTCCCCGCGCCGCGCCGCCACCTGGCCGCGCTGGCCCTGACCACCGTGCTTGCGCTTGGCGCCGGCACCGCCCGGGCCGCCGATCCGGCGATGCTGGTCGCCGACCAGATCTACCTGGCCGGGGACAACCGCATCGTGGCCGAGGGTCACGTCGAGGCGCTGCAGGGCGATACCCGCCTCTCGGCGCAGCGGATCACCTACGATCAGTCCACGGGCGAGTTGGTCATCGAGGGCCCGATCCGGATGACCGAAGAGGGCGGCGAAACGGTGATCGTCGCCGATGCCGCCCGTCTTGACGGCGAGCTGCGCGAGGGGCTGCTGACCGGCGCCCGGATGATGCTCTCGGCGCAGGTGCAGCTGGCGGCCGCGCAGATCAACCGCAGCGGCGACCGCTACACCGAGCTGACCCGGGCCACGGTCTCGTCCTGTCACGTCTGCGACGACGGGCGTCCGCCGCTGTGGCAGATCCGTGCCAAGCGGGTCACCCATGACCAGGAGGCCGGACAGCTCTACTTCGACGCCGCGCGCTTCGAGGTGCTGGGGGTGCCGCTGCTCTACCTGCCGCACATGCGGATGCCCGATCCCAGCCAGGACCGCGCCACCGGCTTCCTGATCCCCTCGATCCGGCGCAACTCGCTTCTGGGGACCGGGCTGAAGCTGCCGTATTTCTGGGCCATCGACGACAGTCGCGACCTGACGCTGACGCCCTACCTGTCGCAGAACACCCGCACCCTGGAATTCCGCTATCGTCAGGCCTTCGCCAAGGGAGCGCTCGGCCTCTCCGGCGCGGTCAGCTCGGATGACCTGCTGCCCGACGAAGCCCGCGGCTACCTCGAGGCGGCGGGACGCTTCCAGCTGCCTCGCGACCTGGTGCTGAGCTTCGATGTCGAGGCGGTGACCGACGACGGCTACCTGGCCGACTACGACTACTCGGACAAGGACCGGCTGGACAGCCGCCTGGCGGTGGAGCGGGCCCGGCGGGACGAGTGGCTCAGCCTGTCGGTGACCCACTACTATTCCCTGCGTGAGGACGAGGACAATTCCACCCTGCCCTCGATCATCGGAGACGCGACCTACGAGACCCGGCACTTCCCCTCGACCCTGGGCGGCGAGCTGCGCCTGGGCGCCGAGTGGCACCACCATTACCGCTATTCCACCGACGCCACCGACGGGCCTGATGCCGACAGCGTTGTCGACGGGCGCGACGTCACCCGGCTGACCGCCAGCGCCGACTGGCGCCGCTGGTACACCCTGCCGGCCGGCATCCGCGCCGAGCTGATGGCCGGGATCGCGGCGGACAGCTTCCGCACCTCGCAGGACGCTTCCCTGCCCGACCGCCAGACCGGCGTCACCCCGATGACCGCGCTGACCCTGCGCTGGCCGATGATGCGCGCCACCGCCACCGGCGCCACGCAGGTGCTGGAGCCGGTGGCGCAGGTCGCCTGGTCCGGTGGTCGTGACCTCGACGTGGCCAACGACGAGAGCACGCGGCTGGAATTCGACGAGGGCAACCTGCTGGGTCTGACCCGGTTCACCGCCCCCGACCGGCGCGAACGCGGCTGGCGCGGGGCCTACGGGGTCTCGTGGTCGCATTTCGATCCCTCGGGCTGGGAAGGCCGGCTGGTGCTGGGCCAGGTGGTGCAGGAAAATCCGGATGCCGCCTTCAGTCAGACCTCGGGCCTCAGTTCGACCTTCTCGGACCTGCTGGTCGCCGGGCAGATCGTCGCGCCGGGCGGCTTCAGCTTCTCGGCCCGGTCGCTCTTCGAGGATGCGCTGGACCCGGACAAGGCCGAGGCCCGCGCCGCCTGGAGCAACGAGCGCACTGCGCTGGCCGCCTCCTACGTCTGGCTTGGACCCGACCCGCAGGAGGACCGGCCCAACGTGATCTCGGAATGGGTAGTGGACGGCAGCTATCGCTGGAACGACCGCTGGCTGACCTCGGCCAATGTCCGCTACGACGTGGCCGACGACCGGCTGGCGAAGGCGGGGTTCGGCCTGACCTGGTCGAATGAATGCGTCGACGTGGCGCTCGGCATCTCGAAGAGCTTCGCGTCTTCCACCGTGCTGACGCCCTCGACCGATTTCAGCTTCACCATCGGGCTCAGGGGCTTTTCGGCCTCCGATCGCGGCAAGGTAAGCTCCAAGTCCTGCAGCTGAGGGATGGGCACTTGACCCCGCCTGTGTCAGGAAGCGATTGAGAGATGGGCCCGATCCGCTATAGATAGGGCGAAAGGGGGGCGCCTTGCGATGCCCCCGCACAAAGAGACGAAGGCAGAGATGACCAGGGCAGACATGACAACTTCCGTTCCGCACAGCCCCCTTCACCGCAAGGCCCGCCGGATGCTGGCGCCTCTGGTGACCTGCGCTGCCCTTCTTGGTGCCACTCTTCTCGGCGCCCCCCATCCGGTCGCGGCGCAGAGTTTCGGCCCGGCCATCCGCGTCAACGACCGCGTCATCACCGAATATGAACTCGACCAGCGCGCGCGCATGTTGCAGGTCTTCAGCACCCCCGGTGATCCCGCCGAACTGGCCCGCGAACAGCTGATCGAGGATCGCCTGAAGGCCGATGCGGCCGAGCGCTTCGGCCTCAGCCCCGACGCGGCCGAGGTCAACGCGGCCATGGGGCAATTCGCCTCTCAGGCCAGCATGGACACCGAGCAGTTCATCGCCGCCCTCGCCCAGGAAGGTGTCGCCGAACAGACCTTCCGCGACTTCATCGCCTCCAGCGTGGTCTGGCGGCAGGTCGTGCGCGGCCTGTTCTCGGCCAAGGTGAATGTCACCGAGGAAGAGGTCGACCGCGCCATTGCCAACCAGGGTCAGGGCGGCGGCGTGCAGGTGCTGCTGTCCGAGATCTTCATCCCGACGGCGCGGAACCCAGAGGCCGCCGCCGATCTTGCCCGGCAGATCTCGCAGCTGACCTCGATCGACGCTTTCGCCAATGCCGCACGGCAGTATTCCGCCGCCCCCTCGCGCGGGAATGGCGGGCGCATCAACTGGATGAACATCTCGAACCTGCCCCCGGCGCTGCAACCGGTGATCATGGGCCTGCGCCCCGGCGAGGTGACCGAGCCGCAGCAGGTGAGCGGGGCGCTGGCGCTGTTCCAGCTGCGCGCCATCCAGGAAAGCACCGCCACCCGGCAGGATTATTCCGCCATCGAATACGCCCGCTACTTCATCCCCGGCGGCCGCTCGCCCGAGGCGCTGGCCAAGGCCGGCGAGATCGCCGGAAGCATCGACACCTGTGACGACCTTTACGGCGTCGCGCAGGGCCAGCCCGAGGAAGTGCTGGACCGGGTCAGCCAGGCCCCGGCCGAGATTCCCTCGGACATCGGGCTGGAACTGGCCAAGCTGGACGACAACGAGGTCTCGACCGCGCTGACCGCCAATGGCGGCCAGACGCTCGTCTTCCTGATGCTCTGCGGACGCACCCCTGACGGCCTTGGCGGCGAGGGCGAGATCGACCGTGCCGCCGTGCTGCAACAGCTGCAGAACCGCCGTCTCGGCTCCTACGCCGAGGGCTACCTGGCGCAGCTGCGCTCTGAAGCGCGCATCGTCGAGTAGATGGCGGCCATCGACGGACTTCCGCCACTGCGCGAAGTCATCGCAACCCATGGCCTCGCGGCGAAGAAGTCGCTGGGCCAGAACTTCCTTCTGGATCTGAACCTGACCGCCAAGATCGCCCGCCAGGCCGGGGACGTGTCGGCCTGCGACGTGCTGGAGATCGGCCCCGGCCCCGGCGGGCTGACCCGTGGACTGCTGTCCGAAGGCGCGCGCAAGGTGCTGGCGATCGAGAAGGACGCCCGCTGCCTGCCCGCCCTGGCCGAGGTCGCTGCGCATTATCCCGGACGGCTTCAGGTGATCGAGGGCGACGCGCTGCAGATCGACCCGCTGGCGCATCTGAGCCCGCCGATCCGCATCGCCGCCAACCTGCCCTACAATGTCGGCACCGAGCTGCTGGTGCGCTGGCTGACGCCGCCCGAATGGCCACCCTTCTGGGAAAGCCTGACGCTGATGTTCCAGCGCGAGGTGGCCGAGCGGATCGTCGCGGCGCCGGGCTCCAAGGCCTATGGACGGCTGGCGCTGCTGGCCTCCTGGCGGGCGGAGGCGCGCATCGCCATCTCGCTGCCGCCCGAGGCGTTCACGCCGCCGCCCAAGGTCTCCTCTGCCGTGGTGCACCTGACCGCCCTGCCCGAGCCGCGCTACCCCGCCGACCCGAAGGTGCTGGAGCGCGTGGTGGCCCGGGCCTTCAACCAGCGCCGCAAGATGCTGCGCGCGGCGCTGAAGGGACTCGCGCCGGATCTCGAGGACCGCCTGCTGGCCTCGGGCATCCAGCCCACCGACCGCGCCGAGACCGTGGGGCTGGAACAGTTCTGCGCCCTGGCCCGCAATATCGCGGCGGGCTGACCTCACGGCATTGGACCTCGGCCGCCGCCGGGTGCTAGCCTGCGGGCAGGAGGTGGCGCGCATGATCCCTTTCGGCCCCGAACTCTGGCTGCAGGACGGTCCCGCCGTCACCGGCGCCGGTGGTTTCCGCTTTCCCACCCGCATGGCCGTGGTACGGTTGCCCGACGGGGCCGGGCTGTGGATCTGGTCTCCGGTGGCGCTGACCGACGCGCTGCGCGACGACCTCGCGGCCCTCGGCGAGGTGCGCGCGCTTGTCGCCCCCAATTCCCTGCATCACAGCTTCCTGGCCGACTGGGCGCGGGCCTTTCCCGAGGCGACGGTGCACGCGGCGCCGGGGCTGAGCGCAGAGACCGCCGGAACGCCCCTGCACGCCACCCTCGGCGACACAGCGCCCCCGGCATGGCACGGCGCGCTGGAGCAGGTCCTGGTGCCCGGCAACCGCATCACCACGGAAGTGATCTTCTTCCACCGCCCCTCGGCGACCGTGCTGGTCACCGACCTGGTGCAGCAGATCCCCGGGGACTGGTATCGCGGCTGGCGCGCGCTGGTGGCGCGGCTCGACCGGATGAGCGGCCCCGCCCCCGCCGTGCCGCGCAAGTTCCGGCTGGCGATGCGGGATCGCACGGCGGCGCGGGCGGCGATTGGGCGGGTCCTCGACTGGCCCGCGCGGCAGTTGGTCATGGCCCATGGCCCGGCGCTCTCGCAGGGCGGCGGCGAGGCCCTGCGCGACGCCTTCCGCTGGCTGGCGCAAGCGCCTGGCCGACATGCGAAAGGCGGCCCCTCGGGACCGCCTTCCTGAATTCTCTCACGTCCCGGGGCCACTGCCCCGGCAGGCGATCACTCCGCCGCGGCGGGGCCTTCGCTGGCGGATGCCTCGGCCTGGCCTTCGCCCTCCGAGGCGGGCTCTGCCACCTTGCGGGAGGTGCGCTTGCGCGGCGCCGGCTTGTTGCCCGAGTTCTCGGGCGTTTCGACCAGCATCGAGTCGCTCTCGTCTTCCGAGCTGACCTCGATCACGTCGTCCGCGCCCTTCCTGGAGCGGCTGCGCGCGGGCTTCGCGGTGCCCTCGACGGCGTCATCTCCAGACCCACGCGGCTTGCGGCTGCGCGAGCGGCTCGATTTCTCGGGCTTGCTGCCGTCGCCATTGCCACCGTTCTCGGCCTCGGAAGGCTTGTCCTGGGACGTCTCCGGGCGCGCCTCGGCCCTGTCGTCGCCACTGTTGGACTCACGATCCTGGCGCTGCGCGCGGTCACGGTCGCGGTCGGCCTGGCGCTGGCGGTTTTCCTGTTCCTGCTGCTCGCGACGAGTGTCCTGCTCTTTCTGGGCTTCGCCCAGCATCCGCAGGTAATGCTCCGCATGTTGCTGGAAGTTCTCGGTTGCGACGCGGTCACCGGCCAACTGCGCATCGCGCGCCAGCTGGTTGTACTTGTCGATGATCTGTTGCGGCGTGCCGCGCACCTTGCCTTCGGGGCCCGAGGAATCGAAGACCCGGTTGACGATGTTCCCGACGGAACGGTTGCGCGATTTGCTCCGCGAACGTGATTTCGAAGATCTCATAAGGTCAGATGTCCAGCCTTGTTGTATCTAAGGTACCTGCTCGCTGTCTCGGCGCGTCCTGCGTCGGATCTGGGCGAGCGGTTTCTCTCTGGCTTGGCATCCGGGGGACGCGGGCAATCTGCGCGTCCTCGATCCGGATAGAACCGAATAAACATGCCCGAATGCAGATGACAAGAGGGAAGTGACAGTTTTACGCAGATTGTGCATCTTTCGGGGCCGCTTGCGGCGCCCGGGCCGCCACGACCCTGTCCCTGCCATCCATGTCGGGATGAATGGCCACCTGTTCAAGACCCGCGGCACGGAAGATTTCCGCCACGGCGGGCCCCTGCCGCCAGCCGATCTCGACCGCGAGGCGTCCGCCGGGCAGCAGATGCGCCCCCGCCCCCGCCGCGATCACCCGGTAGCTGTCCAGCCCGTCGCCGCCGGGGCTCAGGGCCAGGGCGGGCTCGCGCAGAACCTCGGGCGACAGCTCGGCCATCTCGGCCGCGGTGATATAGGGCGGGTTCGAGACGATCAGGTCGAAGCGTCCGGTGACCTTGCCAAACCAGTCCGACACCGTCAGGTCGGCGCGCTCACCCAGCCCCAGGGCCGCGCGGTTGCGCCCGGCCACCTCCAGCGCGGCGGGGCTGAGGTCGACGCCCAGCCCCCGCGCCATGGGACGCTCGGCCAGCAGGCTCAGCAGCAGACAACCCGACCCGGTGCCGAGGTCGAGTAGCCGGTCAAAAGGCGCCTCAAGCGCATGGGCCACCAGCGCCTCGGTCTCCGGCCGCGGGTCCAGCACATCGGGGGTGACGATGAAGCGACGCCCCCAGAACAACCGGCTGCCGGTGATATGGCTGAGCGGCTCACGCGCCGCGCGCCGGACGATGGCGGCCTCGAAGGCGATGGCGGCCGCTCCGAGGTCGGCGGGCATCTCGACCGAGAGCCTCTTGGTGGCGATCCCGAGCACATGGGCCAGCAGCCGGCGGGCATCGCGGCCCGGATCGGGCACGCCGGCCTCGGCCAGGCGACGGCCGGCCTCCGCGAGGGCGCGGCGGGTGTCGCTCACGCCCCGTCCTCGGCCAGCAGCTGTGCCTGGTGATCGGCGATCAGCGCGTCGATGACCTCGTCCAGATCGCCCTGCATCACCTGGTCCAGCTTGTAGAGCGTCAGGTTGATGCGGTGGTCGGTCATGCGCCCCTGCGGGAAGTTGTAAGTGCGGATTCGCTCCGAGCGGTCGCCCGAGCCGACCTGCGCCTTGCGGTCGGCGGCACGGGCATCGGCGGCCTGCTGGCGTTGCAGGTCGAACAGGCGGTTGCGCAGCACCTGCATGGCGATGGCGCGGTTCTGGTGCTGGGACTTCTCCGACGAGGTCACCACGATGCCGGAGGGGATATGGGTGATGCGCACGGCGGAGTCAGTCGTGTTGACGTGCTGGCCACCCGCGCCCGAGGCGCGCATCGTGTCGATACGGATCTCGTTCGGGTCGATCCTGATGTCGACTTCCTCGGCCTCGGGCAGCACGGCGACGGTGGCGGCAGAGGTATGGATGCGCCCGCCGCTTTCCGTGCTCGGCACCCGCTGGACGCGATGCACGCCGCTTTCGAACTTGAGCCGGGCAAAGACGCCCTCGCCGCGCACGGCGGCGGTGACTTCCTTGATGCCGCCCAGCTCGGTCAGCTGTTCCTCGACCACCTCGAATTTCCAGCCGCGCGCTTCCGCGTACCGCTGGTACATGCGCAGCAGATCCCCGGCGAACAGCGCCGCCTCGTCCCCCCCCGTCCCGGGGCGGATCTCGATCATCGCGGGGCGCGCATCTGCCATGTCACGCGGCAGCAGCGCGATACGCAGATCCTGCTCCAGCCCCGGCAGGCGGGACTTCAGCGCCGGCAGCTCCTCCTCGGCGAGGGTGCGCATCTCGGGGTCGGTCAGCATGGCCTCGGCCTCGGCCATGTCGGCGCGCAGGGTCTCGTAGGCGCGGACCACCTCGACCACCGGCTTCAGCTCGGCATATTCGCGGGCCAGCGCGGCGAAATCGCCGCCGCCCTCGGCCATCTTGGCTTCGATGAATTCGTATCGGCCCTTGATGCGGGCCAGCCTGTCTTCGGAGATCATGGGGCGAAGCCATCCCCCAAAGCTGCGCTTTGGTCAAGCCTGCACCCGTGATACACTGGGCCATGCTGCGTTACGCCCTGATCCTTTTTGCCCTTCCCGTGACGGCACAGGAGGCCCCGCCCCTGAAGCCCATCGAGTGCTATTGCACCGACCGCCAGGGCGCCCGGGTGGAACTGGGCGAAACCATCTGCCTCAGCGTCGATGGCCGCAGCTACCTGGCGCAATGCCAGATGTCCTTGAACGTGCCGATGTGGCGCGAGGTCGGCCCCTCCTGCCTGTCGTCGCGCGATCTGGAAGCGGAGCGGGGGGCCAGCCCCCCGTCAGCCGACGGCTGACTCCCCCCGGAGTATTTCTGGCCATCGAATGGAATAAGGGCCTCTTATATCCATTCGATGGCCAGAAATACTCCCGCCGGAGGCTTCGCCCCTGCTAGGGGCGAAAACCACGGCTCAGCTCATGCGACGGGTCCAGCACCAGAGCGCGATCAGCTCCATCGCCACATGGGCGCCGGCGATTGCCGTGGCACCGGTTGTGTCGAAGGGGGGCGAGACCTCGACCACATCCCCGCCCTGCAGGTTGACGCCCGCGATGCCGCGCAGGATCGCCGCCGCCTGGGCCGAGGTCAGCCCGCCCCAGACCGGCGTGCCGGTGCCGGGGGCATAGGCCGGGTCGAGGCAGTCGATGTCGAAGGTCAGGTAGGCCGGGTGGTCGCCGACGATCTCGCGGATCTTCGCGGCGACCGCCTTCGGCCCTGTCTCGTGCACCTCGGGGGCGTCGATGATGTTCATCCCGAAGGCGCCATCCTCGTTCACCGTGCGGATACCCACCTGGACCGAGCGCGCCGGGTCGATCAGCCCCAGCTTGATCGCCTTGTAGAACATCGTGCCGTGGTCGATCCGGCTCATGTCGTCATCGCGCCAGGTGTCGGAATGGGCATCGAAGTGGATCAGCGAGAGCGGGCCGAACGTCTCGGCATAGGCCTTGAGGATCGGGAACGAGATGTAGTGATCCCCGCCAAGTGCGATGGAGCCTGCCCCCTGCGCAAGGATGCCCCGGATGTGGTTGGTCAGCGTCTCGGGGAACTCGGCCACCTTGGCATAGTCGAAGGCCAGGTCGCCGTAATCGGCCACGGCGAATTCCCCCAGCGGGTCGAAGCCCCAGCCATAGGGCGGGTCATAGGGCTGCAGGGTCGATGCCTCGCGGATGGCGCGGGGGCCGAGGCGGGTGCCGGTGCGGTTGGTCACCGCCTGGTCGAAGGGCACGCCGGTCACCGCCAGGTCGAAGCCCGCCAGGTCCTTGGTGTACTTGCGGCGCAGGAAGGAAGTGGCGCCGCCGAAGGCGTTCTCGTAGCTGAGGCCCCGGGCCTGCTCGCGCGTGAAGGCCTGGTCGACCTGGGTCTTGGCGTCTTCAAGGGCCATCTCAGTTTCCTTTCAGCGGCAGGGCGGTTTCGACGAGCCGGGCGAAGAAGCTGGCGCCGACCGGGGCGATCTCGTCGTTGAAATCGAACTTCGGGTGATGCACCGGAGCCGTGTCACCCTGCCCGAGGAACAGGTAGGCGCCGGGCCGGGCATTGAGCAGGAACGAGAAATCCTCGGCCCCCATCTCGCGCTCGTCGTTGAAGAGCACCGCGTTTTCGCCCGCCACGTCGCGGGCCACATCGGCGGCGAAGGCGGCCTTCTCGGGGTTGTTGATGGTCGCCGGATACCAGCGTTCGTAGATCAGTTCCGCCTGCACGCCATAGGCGGCGGCCTGGCCGGAGACGATCTCGGTCAGCCGCCGTTCCACCATGTCCTGCACGGCGGGGTCATAGGTGCGCACGGTGCCCATCATGTAGGACTTTTCCGGCACCACGTTCTCGGCGCTGCCGGTGTGGATCTGGGTGATCGAGATCACCAGGTCCTTCAGCGGGTCGTGGTTGCGTGACAGCACCGTCTGGATGGCGGTGTAGATGCCGACGGTGGCGGCGATGGGATCGACCGTGTCATGGGGATTGGCGGCATGGCCCCCGGTGCCCGTCACATGGATGTGGATCGTGTCGACGGCGGCCATCATCGCCCCCGGCGCGGTGCGGAAGCTGCCCTGGGGCAGGCCCGGCGCGTTGTGCAGGGCATAGACCTCGGCGATGTCGAAGGTCTCCATGATGCCGGCCTCGACCATGCGGCCGCCGCCGCCGCCGTCTTCCTCGGCGGGCTGGAAGATCAGCGCCACGCGACCAGCGAAATTGCGCGTCTCGGCCAGGTACTTGGCGGCGCCGAGCAGCATGGTGGTATGGCCGTCGTGGCCGCAGGCGTGCATGGCGCCGGGGCGGGTCGAGGCATGGGGCAGCCCGGTTTCCTCTGCCATCGGCAGGGCGTCCATGTCGGCGCGCAGGCCCACGGTCGGGCCCGGTTCGCGGCCCTCGATGATCGCCACGATACCGGTCTTCGCGATGCCCTCATGCACCTCGGTGATGCCGAATTCGGCCAGCTTGCCGGCCACGAAGGCGGCGGTCTCGAAACAGTCGAAACCGATCTCGGGGATCTGGTGCAGATGCTTGCGCCAGCCCTCCATTTCCCCGGCAAGACCGGCGATGCGATTGACCACGGGCATGGTCTGGACTCCTTGGGGTTCTCTCGTCAGGGTGCAGGAAATCCCAAACCGCGAGGCGCTGCAATGGCCGATGACAGCCGTGATCCGATCCATGACGTCGAGGCAGGGCTGCCCCGCCTGCTGGAGATCATGCGCCGGTTGCGCGACCCCGAGACGGGCTGCCCCTGGGACATCGAGCAGGATTTCGCCTCGATCGCGCCCTATACCATCGAAGAGGCCTACGAGGTCGCCGATGCCATCGAACGCGGCGAGATGGGCGAGCTGGAGGGAGAGCTGGGCGATCTGCTGCTGCAGGTGGTGTTCCATGCGCAGATGGCCGAGGAGGCCGGGCATTTCAGCTTCGACAGCGTGGCCGGCGTCGTGGCGCAGAAGATGATCGACCGCCATCCGCATATCTTCGGCAGTGAGAGCCGCGACAAGAGCGCCGCCCAGCAGACCCTCGACTGGGAAAAGATCAAGGCCGCCGAGCGCGCGGCGAAGAAGGAGACCCGGGTGCTGGACGGCGTCGCCCTGGGCCTGCCCGCCCTGATGCGGGCGGTGAAGCTGCAGAAACGCGCCGCGCGGGTCGGCTTCGACTGGCCCGAGGTGGGACAGGTCGTCGACAAGATCGCCGAGGAAGCCGCCGAGCTGGTCGAGGCGCGCGACGAATTGACCCCGGAGAAGGTGGCCGAGGAATATGGCGACCTGCTGTTCGTCATGGCCAACCTCGGCCGTCACTTGGGCGTCGACCCGGAGGAGGCCCTGCGCGCGGCGAATTCGAAGTTTACCCGTCGTTTCAACGCAGTAGAGGATGCTCTTGCAGCCGCAGGACGGCGCCCCGAGCAGAGTGACCTGGCCGAGATGGATGCACTCTGGGATGCCGCCAAGGCGGCGGAGAAGGCGGCGGAATAACTTCCTCGTGATCCCCGACAGGAACAGTCGGGATTGACCTGCAGGAGGGTGGCGGGCCATATCCGGGAAGAAACCCCGAGGAGGCCTCATGTTCACACGTATCCTGTCTGCCGTCGCCCTTGGCGGCGCGGCGCTGCCCGCCCTTGCCCCCGCCGTCACGGCGGAAGAGGTGAACCTCTATTCCTATCGTCAGCCCGAGCTGATCGCGCCACTGGTCGAGGCCTTCACCGAGAAGACCGGCATCCCGGTCAATGTCGCCTTCCTGGAGCAGGGCATGGTCGAACGGCTGAAGGCCGAGGGGATGCGCTCTCCGGCCGACCTGGTTCTGACGGTGGATATCGCGCGGCTGTCGGCCATCGTCGACGCGGACGTGACCCAGGCCATCGAGGACCCGGCGCTGATCGAGGCGATCCCGGCCTCGCTGCGCGATCCCGAGGGCCATTGGTTCGGCGTCACCACCCGGGCCCGGGTGGTCTATGCCAGCAAGGAGCGCGTCGCGGATGGCGAGCTGACCAGCTACGAGGATCTGGCCGATCCCAAGTGGCAGGGCCGCATCTGCACCCGCTCGGGGACGCACCCCTACAATGTCGCGCTGACGGCGGCCTATCTGCATCACCACGGCGAGGAGGCCACGAAGGCGTGGCTGACCGCCCTGAAGGGCAACCTGGCGCGCAAGCCCCAGGGCAATGACCGCGCCCAGGTGCGGGCGATCTGGGCCGGCGAATGCGACATCGCGCTTGGCAACACCTATTACATGGGTCAGATGCTGGCCGATCCCGAGCAACAGGACTGGGCCGAGAGCGCCCGGATCATCTTCCCCACCTTCGAGGGTGGCGGCGCCCATGTGAACATCTCCGGCATCGCGATGACCAAGGCCTCGCCGAACCGCGAGACGGCGCTGAAGTTCGTGGAGTTCCTCGTCTCGCCCGAGGGGCAGGAGATCTACGCGGAAAAGAACTACGAGTACCCCGTCGCGCCGGGCTCGGAACCCTCCGAGCTGGTCTCCTCCTGGGGCAGTTTCGAGGCCGATGACGTGGCGTTGATGGACCTCGCCGCCCTGCGCCCCGATGCGCTGCGGCTGATGGAAGAGGTCGATTTCGACGGCTGAGCCTGCCTCGGCCCGGGGCGGGGGCCAGCCCCCCGCCCGCCTGCGGCGGTCTCCCCCCGGAGTATTTGTCGCCATCGAATAGGGAGGGGCGCGGTTCTGCCTGTCGGGCGGGCGCGCCCCTTCGGTTTTCCGCCGATGCCGGTCGTGGGCGATGGACAAATCGCTTGCGGCAGACCAATCTCCGCCTCTCCAGCACGACCAAGGAGCGGACATGGCGCGCAAGATCATCATCGATACGGACCCCGGGCAGGACGATGCCGTGGCAATTCTGCTGGCGCTGGCCAGCCCGGAAGAGATCGAGGTGCTGGGCATCACCGCCGTTGCGGGCAACGTGCCGCTGCCGCTGACCCAGAAGAACGCGCGCATCGTCTGCGAACTGGCCGACCGGCCCGACGTCAAGGTCTTCGCCGGCTGCGACGCGCCGCTGAAGCGCAAGCTGCACACCGCCGAGCATGTGCATGGCAAGACCGGCCTCAATGGCCCCGTACTGCCCGATCCGGTGATGCCGCTGCAGGAGCAGCACGCGGTCGATTTCATCATCGAGACCCTGCGTGCCGAGCCCGAGGGGACCGTCACGCTCTGCCCGCTCGGCCCGCTGACCAATATCGCCACCGCCTTCCGGAAGGCTCCCGACATCGTCTCGCGTGTGCAGGAGATCGTGTTGATGGGCGGGGCCTATTTCGAGGTCGGCAACATCACCCCGGCGGCCGAATTCAACATCTACGTCGACCCGGAAGCCGCTGATATCGTTTTCAGATCCGGCGTTCCCCTGGTCGTCATGCCGCTGGACGTGACGCACAAGGTGCTGGCCACCCGGCCCCGGATCGAAGCGATCCGCGCACTGGACAGCAAGGTCGGTCATGCGGTGGCCGAGATGACCGACTTCTTCGAACGTTTCGATGTCGAGAAATACGGCTCTCTCGGCGGGCCGCTGCATGATCCTTGCGTCACAGCCTATCTGATCCGCCCCGAGATCTTCCAGGGCCGCCATATCAACGTCGAGATCGAGACCTCCTCGGAACTGACCCTGGGCATGACCGTCGCCGACTGGTGGCGGGTCACCGAGCGCGAGGCCAATGCGCTGTTCATCGGCGCGGCTGATGCGGATGCCTTCTTCGATCTGCTGACGGAACGGCTCGGCCGGTTTTGACCGCTTTGCACCTGGCCCGGGAGGGCGACGAAGAGCGGTTGCTGCCGATGCTGCGCGCCTGCCATACCGAACTGGGGCTGGCGAGTGAGGACTGGGCCCTGCGCGAGGCGCTCGGGCCGATCCTGTCGGGGGCGCCGCATGGGGCGATCTACATCGCCGGCCCGGCGCGGGCACCCATCGGCTACGCGGCGATCTCCTTCGGGTGGTCGCTGGGTGCCGGGGGTCTGGCCGCCGACCTGGACGAGATCTGGGTCCGCCCGGCGATCCGCGGTCGTGGCATCGGCGGCGAGCTGCTGTCGATCCTGCCACGCGCGCTGGCAGAGGCCGGGCTGAAGCGGTTGCGGGTGATCGTGCCCAGCACCGATCATGCGCTCGCCCGGCTGGCCCGCGTCGGCGGTTATCGCGCGGCGGCGGACAGCCTGTGCTGGTCGCGCACCTTCTGAAGCTCTGGCAAAGGCCCGCCATGCGCCCTAGCTATGGTGCATGAGCATCGCCTTCCCCTTCGACAATAGCTTCGCCACCCTGCCCGAGGGGTTCTTCCTGCGCCAGCCGCCGCGTCCCGCCAGCGCGCCCGAGCTGCTGGCTTTCAACGCGCCGCTGGCCGCAGACCTCGGCATGACGGGCGAGGCCCCGCCCGAGGAGCTGGCCCAGATCTTTGCCGGCAACCAGTTGCCCGAGGGCGCCGACCCGCTGGCCCAGGCCTATGCCGGGCACCAGTTCGGCGGCTTTTCCCCTCAGCTTGGCGATGGCCGGGCGCTGCTGATCGGCGAGGTGGTGGGCCGCGACGGCCAGCGTCGGGACATCCAGCTGAAGGGCTCGGGCCGCACGGCCTTTTCGCGCGGTGGTGACGGGCTGGCGGGCATCGGGCCGGTGCTGCGCGAATACCTGGTATCCGAGGCGATGGCGGCGCTTGGCGTGCCGACCACGCGCTCTCTGGCGGCCGTGGCGACGGGGGACACGATCTACCGCGAGACCGCCCTGCCCGGCGCCGTGCTGACCCGGGTCGCCAGTTCGCACCTGCGCGTCGGGCATTTCGAGTTCTTCGCCGGGCGGCGCGATCCGGCGCGGATGCGGCTGCTGATGGAGCACGCCATAGCGCGCCATGACCCGCGGGCCGACGGGCCGCTCTCCTTCCTCAAGGGCGTCATCGCGCGGCAGGCCGAGCTGGTGGCGCAGTGGCTGTCGCTCGGCTTCATCCACGGGGTGATGAACACCGACAACACGACGATTTCCGGCGAGACCATCGACTACGGCCCCTGCGCCTTCATGGATGGCTACCATCCGCAGACGGTGTTTTCCTCCATCGACCGGCAGGGGCGCTATGCCTATGACAACCAACGCCATGTGCTGCCCTGGAACATGGCGCAGCTGGCTTCGGCGCTGCTGCTGCTGGAAGAGGAAGCCGAGGGCCAGGTCGAAGCCTATACCCAGGCCGTCCATGCCATGCCGGGGCTGATCGACGCCGCCACGCTGCGGCGGTTCGGGCAGAAGCTGGGGATCGCCGAGGCGGATGAGGCCGACCGGGGGCTGATCGAGGCGCTGCTCACTCTGATGCAGAACGAGGGCGCCGATTTCACCAATACCTTCCGCGCTCTCGGCGAGGATCCGGGCCGCGCGGGAACCATGTTCAGTGACACCGCCGCCTTTGCCGGCTGGCGCCGGGACTGGGACGCGCGGATCGCCCGCGAAGAGGCGCCGCAGGACTTGATGGCCCGGGTGAACCCCGCCGTGATCCCGCGCAACCATCGTGTCGAGGCCGCGCTTGCGGCGGCGCATCAGGGCGACCTGGCCCCCTTCCGCGACCTGCATCGCGTTCTGGCGACGCCCTTCTCGCTGGCCGAGGCAGACAGCGCCTATGCCGCCCCGCCGCGCCCCGGGGAAGAGGTGCAGGCCACTTTCTGCGGCACCTAGCGCCGCTTGTCCTGCCAGTCCTTGAGCCGGGCAAAGAGGCGGGGGTTGCGGTCGACGAACTGGTGGATCAGGCCGGTCAGGCCGCCCCTCTCCTGCCCCTTGAGATAGGCAAAGCCCACCGAGGCGCCGAAGATCGCTCCGGCGTGATCGACGATCAGGTCCCACATGGTATCCTGCAGCCCGGACTTCTGCATGTTGGTGCCGAAGGTCTGGTCCATGGCGAACTCGAAGACCTCCCATGTGGCGCCGATGGAGACGGCGAAGCAATAGGCGAAGAATCCGATGGCTATGGGCGGCGCGGCGTAGCGGTCGCCCTGGAACATGGCGAAGACCAGGATGAAGCCGATCATGCCGAACCCGACCGCCGAGCCGCCATGCATGACCACGTCCCACCACCAGTAGCGGTTGTAGAAGTCGAAGACCTCGCCCAGGAACAGCGTGCCCCAGATGAAGGCGACCACGGCAGCCATGAAACCGGGCGGCACGCGGATGTGCATCCAGCGCGCCACGAACAGCGGCACCATCGAGGCCGAGAGCGTCGCAGCGGCGATGAAGGCCAGCGACCAGCGCCCGAGGAACAGCGATTCCGCGATGGAAAACAGCAGTGACAGCCAGATCAGGCGAGTCACGATGGATTGTTCCCGAAACATCTGGAAGCCTCGAACGTTGGGTGTCACAGAGACCCTATGAAAGCCTCCTCGGTGCGGATCGCAAGCTACAACCTGCAGAAATGTGTCGGCCTGGACCTGCGCCGCAACCCGAGGCGCAGCCTCGAGGTGCTGGAGGCCACCGGCGCCGTGATCGCCGTGCTGCAGGAGGCCGACAAGCGCCTGGCGCCGCGTCCCGCCGCCCTGCCCCATGACATGATCCAGGCCGAGGGCTGGCAGATCGCCCCCTTCGGCAAGGGGCCCTCGCTTGGCTGGCACGGCAATGCGCTGCTGCTGCGCCCGGGGATCGAGGTGCTGCACCATGCGCGGCTGGACCTGCCGGGGCTGGAGCCGCGCGGCGCGATCCTGGCAGAGCTGGGCACCCCCATCGGTCCGCTGCGGGTGATCGGCGTGCACCTTGGGTTGGTGGCACGCTGGCGGCGGCTGCAATGCGCCGCCCTGCGCCGCGCGGTCGAGCCGCTGGCGAAGATGCCGACCCTGATCGCCGGGGATTTCAACGCCTGGGGTCCGGCCCGAGACCTGGATGCCGAACTGGGGTTCCTCGACCTGCTGCCCGGCGTGCCGAGCTTTCCCGCTGCCCGCCCCGTGGCGCCGCTGGACCGCATGGGCATCACCCGCGACCTGCGCGCCACGCCGCTGCACGCGCTGAGCGCGCAGCCGGCCCGCATCGCCTCGGATCACCTGCCGGTCTGCCTCGACCTCAGCCTGCGGGCGGCGTAGCCAGCACCCGCGCGCCATGCTATGCGGGGCATGTTTCCAACACCCGGATTTCCCATGACCATTCTGCAGATCGCCTCTCTGCTCATCGTGCTGGCGGCCGGTTTCGGCACCGTGAACTACTTCTTCCTGCGCTTGCCGTCTTCCATCGGCATCCTGCTGGTGGCGCTGGCCACCTCGTTGACCATGCTGGGCCTCGACATGGCCATTGCCGATTTCGCCCTGGCCGACCAGATCCGCACCCTGGTGCTGGGCATCGACTTCTCGGATGCGCTGCTGGAGGGGATGCTGGGGCTGCTGCTGTTTGCCGGGGCGCTGCATGTCAAGCTGTCGGACCTCAGGGCGCAATGGCCGGTGGTGCTGCTGATGGCGACACTGGGGGTCGGGGTCTCGACCGTCATCGCGGGGGTGGGCTTCGCCTGGGTGACGGGGATGCCGCTGCTGGTGGCGCTGGTCTTCGGGGCGCTGATCTCTCCCACCGATCCGGTTGCGGTGCTGGGCGTCCTGCGCGAGGCCAACCTGCGCCGCAGTCTGGAAACCACCATCGCCGGCGAAAGCCTGTTCAACGACGGCGTGGGCTACGTGGTCTACCTGGTCCTGGTCGGCATCGCCTTCGGCGCGACGGGCGGACATGGCGGCGCCGGCGAGGGCAGCGAGCTGGCCCATGCCGCGCAGCTTTTCCTGCGCGAGGCGGTCGGCGGCGCGGTGATCGGGCTGGTGCTGGGCTATCTGGTCTTCCGCGTCATGCGCCGCATCGACGATCCCTCGCTCGAGGTGCTGATCACCCTGGCGCTGGCCTTCGGCGGATACGAGCTGTCGGTGGCGCTGCATGTCTCGGCGCCGATCATGGCGGTCTGCGCCGGCCTGCTGATCGGCGACATCGGCGCCCGGCATGGCATGTCCGAGAAGACCCGCGACTACGTGGAAACCTTCTGGCACCTGATCGACGAGATCCTCAACGCGGTGCTCTTCCTGCTGATCGGGCTGGAGGTCTTCGCGGTGCAGCTGGAACCCAACTATTTCGCCGCCGCCGCCCTGGCGATCGGGCTGGGGCTGGTGGCGCGTCTTGGCGCGGTGGCCCTGCCGCTGCTGCTGCTGAAACCCTTCCGCGACTTCGGCCCCGGCACCCTGCAGATCATGACCTGGGGCGGGCTGAAGGGCGGCATCTCGGTCGCCCTCGCCCTGTCACTGCCGGAAAGCGAGTGGAAGCCGCTGATCCTGACGGCGACCTACGCGGTGGTGATCTTCTCGATCCTCGTGCAGGGGCTGACCGTCGGCAAGCTGGCGGCCAAGGTGGGACGGGAACCCGACCTGGTGTGAGGTGGATCGTCCTGCTGCGCGCCGTCAATGTCGGAGGGACGGGCAAGCTGCCCATGGCGCCGCTGCGCGCGGCGCTTGCCGAGGCGGGCGCCGGCAAGGTCGCAAGCTACATCCAGAGCGGCAACCTGCTGTTCGACCTCGGCCAGCAGGATCCGCAGGCGGTGGCGGACTGGACCTGCGACGTGATCGAGGGGCACGCCGGCTTCCGCCCCGGCGCGGTGGCGCTGAGCCCGGCCGAGCTGCGCGCCGCCCACGAGGGCCTGCCCTTCGCCGGGGCAGATCCGAAGATGACTCACCTCGGCTTCTTTCGCGGCACGCCGTCGGCGGATGCACTGGACCGGCTCGTGCCCTTCTGCAGCCAGGGCGAGGAGACGGCCCTCGGCCCGCTCTGCCTCTGGCTGCATACGCCGAAGGGCATCGGGCGCTCGAAGCTGTCGGGAAAGATCGAGGGCGCGCTCGGCCGGCCGGTGACGATGCGCAACCTGAACACGGTCGACAAGCTGCTCTCGCTCGCCTGAGCTGCACCGCGGCGGATCTTGAAGGCTTGCGCCCGGCCCCGCAAGCGGTCACAAGGGCGCCTGACCTTTCAAGAAACTCGCAGGGCCTTCCCGTGACCACCCGCCAAGACATCCTGCGCGCCGTCCTCTGGATGAGCGGCGCCGTGGCCTCCTTCCTGACCATGGCCTTTGCCGGGCGGGCCCTGTCGACCTCGCTGGACACCTTCGAGATCATGACCTGGCGGTCGCTGACCGGGGTGGCGATCATGGTCGCGATCATCACCGCGCGCGGGGCCTGGGGGCGGATCAGCACCCGCCGCATGGGCCTGCACATCGGGCGCAACATCGCCCATTTCACCGGCCAGAACCTGTGGTTCTACGCCGTCGCGGTGATCCCCGTGGCCCAGGTCTTCGCGCTGGAGTTCACCTCGCCGCTGTGGGTGCTGGTGCTCTCGCCGCTGGTGCTGGGCGAGAGGCTGACCCTGATGCGGGTGCTTGCGGCCGGGCTCGGCTTCCTCGGCATCCTGATGGTCACCCGCCCCGGCACGCAGGAGCTCTCGCCCGGCGTCATCGCCGCCGCCTGCTGCGCGATCGCCTTCGCGCTGACCATGGTCACCACCAAGCGGCTGACCCGCGACGTGCCGACCCTGTCGATCATCTTCTGGATGACCGTCACCCAGACCGTGATGGGGCTGATCTGCGGCGGCTACGACATGGACTTCGCCCTGCCGACCGCGCAGACCCTGCCGCTGCTGGTCCTGGTCGGCTGCTGCGGCCTGCTGGCCCACTTCTGCATCACCACCGCGCTCAGCTTCGCGCCCGCGACGGTGGTCGTGCCCATCGACTTCACCCGCCTGCCGCTGGCCGCACTGCTGGGCGTGCTCTTCCTGGGAGAGCCCTTCGACATCTGGGTGCTGGCCGGCGCCGTGGTGATCTTCGCCGGCAATGTCGTCAACATCCGCTCCGAGACCCGGCCCCGGCTGCTGACCCCCGACGTGAACTGATCGCCTGCCCGTCGCTCCCGCGCTCAGATCCGGCTCGCGGGCTGGGGGCGTGCTGCAGCGAGGCGAAATTTTCCGCACCGCAGCGTAACTTGGCCGTTTTCCGGGGGCCCGGGCCGGCTCCCATGGTCGCGATATTGCAACCGCGCCACAGCTGGCGCCAAATAACGCCACGTTACGTAGCCTTCCCCCCACGTAAACCTCTCAGCATGATTGCAGCAGCCCCTGTCGCGGCTCTAGGCTTGATCCACGCAGACGCAGGTCTGAGTTGGGAGGAGACATCATGAAACTTCAAGCTGGCGCCCTTCTGGCGCTACTCGGCGCGACGACGGCCCATGCGGGCGGGATCGAGCGGACCAGCCAGTCCGCAATGCTGCTCTTTGCCGAAGGGAACCGGTTCGAGCTCAGCTTCGGCTCCGTCGACCCGTCGCTGACCGGCGTGGACGGAGCAACCAACAGCATTTCCGACGTTGGCAAGGGCTACACCCTGCCCAGCTTCGGGCTGAAGATGGACGTGACCGATCGCGTGGCCCTGGCCATGATCTACGACACCCCCTTCGGGGCCGATGTGGAATATGACTACGGCGGGGCGAGCCAGTTGCTGAATGGCACGGCCGCCCAGGCGGACGTGCGCGCCCTGACCCTGCTGGCCAAATACCAGGCCACGGACCGGGTCAGCGTCTACGGCGGCATCCGCCACCAGAACGCCGAGGGCGAGATCACCCTGGACGGCCTGGCCTACGGCGGCCCGCCGCCGGGCGGTCTTTCCGGCTACTCGGTCGAGCTGAACGACGGCTCGGGCACCGGCTACGTGCTGGGCGCCGCCTACGAGATCCCCGAGATCGCGTTCCGCCTGGCGCTGACCTACAACTCGGAAATCAGCCATGACTTCGACACCGTCGAATACGGTCTGGCCGCTTCCGGCATTCCCGGCACGCTGACCTCGAAGACCCCCGAGAGCTGGCATCTCGAGTTCCAGAGCGGCATCGCCGAGGACACGCTGCTGATGGCCAGCATCCGTCACGTCAAGCATTCGCAGTTCAAGGTGCGGCCGCCGACCGCGAACCGCGATCTGGTCAGCCTCGAGGATAGCACGACCTACCAGCTGGGCATCGGGCGTCGCTTCACGCCGAAGCTGGCCGGCTCGATGAGCGTGGCCTACGAGAAGGGGGGCGACAGCCTCGTGTCGCCGCTGGCCCCGTCCAACGGCAAGACCCAGCTGTCCCTCGGCCTGAGCTACAAGGTCACCGAGGCGGTCGAGGTTTCCGGCGGGATCAGCCATGTCTGGCTGGGGGATGCCCAACCTCAGACGGCCGATACGCCGCGCGCCAGCTTCACCGACAACGAAGCCACCGCCTTCGGCCTAAAGATCGCCTACAGCTTCTGATCCACGGCCTGCCCGTCCACCGGGCAGAAAGCCCGCAAGCAGCCCCCGGCCCGCAAGGACCGGGGGTTTTCACATGCCCGCCCCCCGGGCCCGGCCGCATTGGGATTTGACCCCGGCGCCTGCCTCCCCTAACGCTGTGCGCGGCCCCTTCTCCGGTCATCGGGCAGGGTCATCGGGATGCAAGGGGGCGGAATGCTTTACAAATCGGCACAGGACTGGCGCGCGGCCACCGAGAAACGCGTGCTTCTCTTCGGCATGTCGGGGCTGGGCAAGACCCATGTCTCGAACCTGCTGCGCGATGCCGGGACCTGGTTCCACTACTCGATCGACTACCGCATCGGCACCGGCTACATGGGCGAACATATCGCCGACAACGCCAAGCGCCATGCCATGCAGGTGCCTTTCCTTCGCGATCTGCTGATGACGGATTCGATCTACATCGGCTCCAACATCACCTTCAACAACCTCGCCCCGCTGTCGACCTACCTCGGCAAGCCCGGCGATCCGGCGAAGGGCGGGCTGCCCTTCGACGAATACATGGTACGCCAGGAACAGCACCGGGTGGCCGAGGTCGCCTCGCTGCTGGATACCGCCCGCTTTGCCCGCCGCGCGGTCGAGCTTTACGGCTATCCGCATTTCGTCTGCGACAGCGGCGGCTCGATCTGCGAGGTGGTGGATCCCTGGAACCCCGGCGATCCGGTGCTGACGGCGCTGGACGACGCCGCCCTGCTGGTCTGGATCAAGGGCGACGAGGCCCATACGGACGAGTTGGTGCGCCGCTTCGATCGGGCCCCGAAGCCGATGTACTACGAACCCGCCTTCCTGCATCAGGCCTGGCAGGACTACCGCGCCGAGACCGGCGAGGCCCCCGACCGGGTCGACCCCGACGCCTTCGTGCGCTGGACCTACGCGCGGGCCCTGTCGCACCGTCAGCCGCGCTACGCCGAGATGGCGAAACGCGGTGTCACCGTCACCGCCGACGAGGTCGCCGCCGTGCGCAGCGCCGGTGATTTCGAAAACCTGATCGAAAATGCGCTTGCGCGGCGCGAAGAAGAGCTTAGCTAAGCGGCCTCCGCCGCTGTCCACGAGGACCCTCACATGCCCATCAAGATCCCCTCCGACCTGCCCGCCTACGACGTTCTCACCCGCGAGGGCGTCATGGTCATGTCCGAGGATCAGGCGGCACGTCAGGATATCCGTCCCCTGCGCATCGGCTTGCTGAACCTGATGCCGAAGAAGATCCAGACCGAGAACCAGTTCGCCCGGCTGATCGGCGCCACGCCCCTGCAGATCGAGCTGTCGCTGATCCGCATGAGCGAGCACCAGACCCGCAACACCGCCGCCGAGCACATGGAGAGCTTCTATCGCCCCTTCGAAGAGGTCGCGGCCTCGGGCGAGAAGTTCGACGGGCTGATCATCACCGGCGCCCCGATCGAGCACCTGCCCTTCGAGGCGGTCACCTACTGGGAAGAGCTGGAACAGGTCTTCGCCTGGACCCAGAGCCATGTCCATTCCACCTTCGGCGTCTGCTGGGGCGGCATGGCGATGATCCACCACTTCCACGGCGTGCCCAAGCACATCCTGACCGAGAAGTACTTCGGCTGCTATCCGCAGGCGAACCTGGATCCGGCTTCACCCTTCCTGCGCGGTTTCTCGGACGCCTGCACCGTGCCCGTCAGCCGCTGGACCGAGATGCGCGAAGAGGACATCCGCGCCGCCGGCGGCGGGCTGAAGACCCTGCTCGGCAACGAGGAGACGGGCCCCTGCCTGGTCGAGGATCCCGGCCATCGGGCGCTCTACGTCTTCAACCATTTCGAGTACGACAGCGACACACTGAAGCAGGAGTACGACCGCGATGTCGAGGCCGGCAAGCCGATCCTGCCACCGCTGAACTACTTCCCCGGCGACGATCCCGCGCGCAAGCCGCAAAACCGCTGGCGCAGCCATGCTCATCTGCTCTACGGCAACTGGATCAACCAGATCTACCAGACCACGCCCTTCGATCTGAACCGCATCGGCCAGACCGAAACGGAAGCGCAGACCGCCTGAGCCGGCGGAGCGGCGGCGCCACGGTTCGGCCCCGTCGCTCCGGCCCCGTCGTTGAGGCCCCGTCGTTCAGGCCCCGTCGTTCAGGCGGGGCCAGCTTCTCCTTCCCGGTCAGACACCGCAGGCGGTGCGCGGCTGGCTGTCGATGGGGGAGAGCTCTGCCCGCACTCCGCTATAGCGCCGCACAGACGCCCCCCTGTGCCCCTTGCCTTCCCCCCTTGATCGAGCGACGGGCTCTGCTAAGCAGACCCATACGAACCGGGATGGTTTTCCCGGAGCGGTGGACAATCGGGAAGCGTGGAATGTTGTATGTCGTCGCCTGGAGTCTTGCGGGCCTTGTCGGGGCCGTGTGTCTCTTTCTTCTCGTCACCTGGGCGATCTGCGTGGCAAAGGGCCGTCGCGCGATGCGGACCTATCCCCCTCTCGGCCGCTTCCTGACGGTGAACGGACACCGGGTGCATGTGCACCAGTTCGGCGAGGGTCCGGACCTGGTCATCGCCCATGGCGCCACCAGCCACATGCGCGAGGCGATGGCCTGTTTCGCCACCGGGCTGGCGGGCGAGTTCCGCGTGACGCTGATCGACCGCCCGGGCGAGGGCTATACCCCGAGGCTGCACCGGCGCGGCGAAAGCCTGCGCGAGCAGGCCGAGCTGATGGCCGACACGGTGCAGGCGCTCGGCATCGAAAACTTCACCCTGCTGGGCCAGAGCTTCGGCGGTTCCGTTGCCCTTGCCTGGGCGATCCACCGGCCGGAGGGTCTGCGCGCCGTGGCGCTGTCGGCGGCGCCCGCCTACCCCTGGCTGCCCAACCTGCCCTGGCGGATCAAGGGCCCGGCGATGCCGGTGCTGGGGCCGCTGATTGCCCGCGTCGTACTCGCCTGGTTCCGCAAGAGCTATTTCATCGACAGCTACGCCAAGGTTTTCTTTCCCAACGCCGTCCCCGAGAACTACGGTCATCGCATCGGCCTGCCGCTGTCGCTGTTGCCGCACAACGTGGTGGCCGACAATCGCCAGCTGGCCCGGATGGGGCGGGACCTGACCGAGATCGGCCCGCGCTTCGGCGAGATCCGCATTCCGGTGGAGATCGTCATCGGGGCCGAGGACAAGGTCGTGCGGCCCGAGCTGCACGCTCATGCGCTTGCCAGGGAAATCCCCGGCGCGCGGGTCAGGCTGCTGAAGGGTCAGGGGCACATGCCCCACGTCGGCGACCCCGAGGGCATCGGCGACGCGGTGCGCCGCGCCGCCCGGCGTGCCCGGGCGAAGGACGATGTCGGGACCGGGGCCGCGCAAGCCGCGGACTGACCCGCCGGAGGGCTGCAGGTCACCGCCCGGGACAGGTGGTGACGTGACGCAGTCCAGAGGGCTGGCCGGGGGGCTGACCAACGGCCTGCCCCGGGGGCGGGGCCCTGCGGACCGGGAACGGGCGGCAGGGGGACAGAGGTGTGTGACGCAGTCTGCCGCAGGGCTGACAGCAGGGGACGGGGACATGATGGCAACCTTTTCGGCTTTGGCCACGGGGCTGGCCGCCCTTGCGGTGGCCTTCGCGCTGCTGACATGGCTGCGCGCGCGCCAGCGCACGGCGCGACGCGAGGCGGCCTTTCCGCCCCGGGGACGTTTCCTGACGATCCGCGGCCAGCGTCTGCATGTGGTGCAGGACGGCCCTACGGACGGGCCGGATGTGGTCCTGCTGCACGGCGCCTCGGCCAACCTGCGCGACCTGCAGATCTCGCTGCTGCCCGGGCTGGTGGCGGCTGGCTTCCGGGTCACGCTCTTCGACCGGCCCGGACTGGGCCACTCGCAGCCCTGCGCCCCCGGCCGCAGCCTTCTGCAGCAGGCCGACCTGCTGGATGCCGCCTGCGCCGAGCTGGGGCTCGAGGAGGTGATCCTCTGCGGGCAGAGCTTCGGCGGCGCGCTGGCCGCCTGCTGGGCCGTGCATCACCCCGAACGCCTGGCCGGCCTGGTGCTGATCTCGGCCCCCGTCTACCCCTGGCCGCCGGAGATCGCCCGCAGCTTCCGGCTGCTGGCCCGCCCCCTCATCGGTCCGCCCCTGGCCTGGCTGCTGAGCGCCTGGTTGCCGCAGCGACGCCTGCAGACGGCACTGCGGGAACAGTTCTCTCCCGAGCCGGTGCCCCGGGACTACCTGCGGCGCAGCGGCTTTGCTCTGGCCCTGCGCCCCGCGGCCCTGCGCACCGATGCGCTGGAGCGGCGCGGCCTGTTCTCGGACCTGCAGGACATGGTCGCCCGCCTGCCGCAGCTGTCGCTGCCGGTGGAACTGCTCCATGGCACCGAAGACAGCCAGGTGCGCCCCGACCGCCATGCCGAGCCCCTGCGCGCCGAGGTATCCGGGGCGCGCCTGAAATGGCTGAAGGGCGCCGGGCACATGCCCCATCACACCCATGCCGACAGCTGCGTGGACGCCATCGCCCGTGTCGCCCGCCGAAGCCGCGCCGGCCTCGTCCCGCCACGCCCGGGAACCGCGGAGCGCACGCACCCGGACGCCCGTGCCTGATCGCGCCCGCCATCGACACGTTGCACCCGGCGACAGCCCCCGCCATATAGGGACAAAAGGACAAATCCGATGGACCTTCCCTATTCCGGGGCGATCAGCGCCTACTACCAGAACGAGGCCCCCGAGGCCCTGCGCAACGCGATCCGCCGGGCCGAGAAGGGGGACATCCTTGCCGGGTCCTACCCCTATTCGGAACGGATGCCGCGCCGGGCCTACGAAAAGGACCTGAAGGCTCTGCAGATCGAGCTGGTGAAGATGCAGGTCTGGGCAAAGGACAGCGGCGCCCGGGTGCTCTGCCTGTTCGAGGGGCGCGACGCGGCCGGCAAGGGCGGCACCATCAAGCGGTTCCGCGAGAACCTGAACCCGCGCGGCGCCCGTGTCGTCGCCCTGCCCGCCCCCTCGGACACCGAGGCCGGCCAGTGGTACTTCCAACGCTACATCGCCCATCTGCCGGGACGCGGAGAGCTGACCTTCTACGACCGCTCCTGGTACAACCGTGGCGTGGTGGAACATGTCTTCGGCTTCTGCACCCCCGCCGAGCGCGAAACCTTCTTCGCCCAGGTGCCCCGCTTCGAGCAGATGCTGGTCGAGGACGGCATCCACCTGTTCAAGTTCTGGCTCAACCTCGGCCGTGCCGAGCAGCTGCGCCGCTTCCTCGCCCGCGAACAGGACCCGCTGAAGCAATGGAAGCTCAGCCGCATCGACGTCGACGGGCTGACCCACTGGGGTGCCTACTCCGAGGCCATCGCCGAGACCCTGACCCGCAGCCATACCGAGACGGCCCCCTGGACCGTGATCCGCGCCGACGACAAGCGCCGCGCCCGGCTCGAGGCGATCCGGCGGATGCTGCACGCCCTGCCCTATTCGGGCAAGGACGAGAAAGCGCTCGGCCGCCTCGATCCACAGATCGGTGGCGGGCCGGAGATCTGGGATGTCTAAGAAACGCGGCTATCACCACGGCAACCTGCGGCAGGCCCTGGTGGAGGCGGCGCTGCAGCTGATCGAGGCGCGCGGTCCCACCGGCTTCACCCTGTCGGAGGCCGCCAAGCAGGCCGGGGTGACCCCCGCCGCCGTCTACCGCCATTTCGAGGGCCGCGAGGATCTGATCGCCGAGGCGGCGCGCCAGGGCTACGAGATCTTCGCCGACGTGATCGACTACGCCTACCAGAAAGGCCAGCCCTCGGCCCTGGCCGCCTTCGAGGCGACGGGCCGCGCCTACCTGGCCTTCGCCCGCAAGTACCCGGGCCACTACATCGCGATGTTCGAAAGCGGCATCTCGGTCAACCGCACCCCCGAACTGGCCGCCGAATCCCGCCGCGCCTGGGAGGTGCTGGAACGGGCGGCGCATGACCTCTCGCAACATATCCCGCCCGAGAAACGTCCGCCCGCCTCGATGTTCTCGGCCCATATCTGGGCGCTCAGTCACGGCGTGGTCGAACTTTTCGCGCGCAATTCGCCCGGTCGGCAAAGCCCCTTCCCCCCCGAGGACCTGCTGGAAACCGGCATCGGTATCTACCTGCGTGGCCTCGGGCTGATCGAGGAAGACCGCTAGAGGCGGCGTTAACCTGCGGAAAAGGCGAATCTGCGACACCCGGGGCACATGCGCGTTCGGGGGTGTAGCAAGTTGACTGTCATGGCCAAGCACCGGGAACCTCCGGTCATCAACGAAGCCACTTTGGGCCCACGTTTCGGCAAGGCGCGCGTCATGGCGCAGCGGCTGGTGGCCTTTTCCTGCCTCGCCTCGGTGCCGGTGGTCGCTGCCGCCGGCCTGCTGCTGCGCAATGGCACCTTCCTGCCCACCACCCTGGCGGCGGCGGTGCTGGCGGTGGTGGCCTGCGCCACCCTGCGTCGGCCCGGTCCCCGGGCGCGGGTCGTGGTCGCACTGGCCCTGACCGGCCAGTGCATCCTGTTCAATGCCGCGATGATGGGCCATCCGATGCAGCCCGACAGCCACATGCTGTATCTCGTCGCCCTGACCGCCATCGCCACGCTCAGCTCGCGACCGGCGCTGCTGTGGTCGGGGGGCGTCATCGGCCTGCATCACCTGGGGATGACCTTCGTCGCCCCGGCGCTGGTCTACCTCAGCCAGGACCTTTCATTCAATCTGGGGCGGGTCGCCTTCCACGGGGTGACGGTGCTGCTGGCGGTCTGCAACCTGATGATCATCGTGCATTTCCGCCTGCTTCAGACGGTCTTTTCCGAACGCCGCGCGGGACAGCTGGAACGCGCCATGCAGGAAGCCCAAGACTCCCTGCACGAGGCGCGGCGCCAGAAGGAAGAAGCGCAGGAAGCGACACGACGCGCCGAGGAGGCCCATGCCGCCGCCACCCGCGCGCAGCGCGAAGCGGAAAGCGCGCTGCGGGAGGCCGAGGCCAACGCCAGCGCCGCCCGCGCCGCCGAGGCCCGCAATACCGAGACCCGCGAACAGCACGCCCGCGAGGTCGAAGAGGTGATCGCGCATCTGCAGCAGAAGCTGTCCAACCTCGCCCAGGGGGATCTGACCACCCGCATCGACCGGCCCCTGCCCGCGGCCTTCGCCGACCTTTCCCAAAGCTTCAACATCGGCGTCGCACGACTTGAAGAAGCCTTCGCGGCGGTCCAGGCCGAGGTGGTCTCGATCCGCGTGCAGTCGCGCGAGATCAATGATGCCGCCGAAGACCTGGGCCGACGGACGGAGAAACAGGTGACCACCCTGTCCGAGGCGGCAGGCACCCTGCAGCAGCTGACTACCCTGATCGGCGAGATCGCCTCGGACACCGGCGCCGCGCGCACCGCCACCGAGGAAACGCGCGGCGAGGCGGTCTCGGGGACAGAGGTGATGACCCGCACCGTTTCGGCCATGGACCAGATCGAGGGATCTTCCGCCGAGATCCGCAAGATCATCACGGTGATCGACGACATCGCCTTCCAGACCAACCTGCTGGCGCTCAACGCGGGGGTCGAGGCCGCGCGGGCCGGCAACGCGGGGCGCGGCTTCGCGGTGGTCGCCAACGAGGTGCGCGCCCTGGCCCAGCGCAGCTCGGAAGCGGCAAAGGAAATCGACGCGCTGATCAACAGCTCGGCCGGTCATGTCGGGCGTGGCGTGACCTTGGTGAAGAGCACCGGCAGCGCGCTCGGCTCGATCCGCGAGGCGGTGGAGCGCACGGCCGTGCGGATGCAGGCCGTGGCCGATGCCACGGCGGACCAGTCCCGGGGCCTGAACGAGGTGAATGCCGCCATCAAGGAGCTGGAAGCGTTCACGCAGCGCAACGCCGCCATCTTCGAGGAGACGCTGACCGCCAATGCGCTGCTTTCGGAAACCGCCGAGGGGCTGACCGCGCGCATCGGCCAGTTCCGTATCGGCGCGGACCGCGCCTCGCGCGCCGAGGAAGCCTGGCTGAAGGACGGCACGGACCGGCGCATCGAACAGCGCCGCCGGGCCTGAGCCGCGGCTGGGTCTGCGCAGCGGCTGGGTCTGCGCAGCGGATGGGCCTGAGCGGCGGATGGGCCTGAGCGGCGGACGGAATGCCCAAGGGCGGGGCCCAGAGGGCACGAGGTGCGCTGGCTCGGCGGGGCTGGCTCGGCGGGGCTCGACCGGCACGGGGCCCGGCGTGTCGACGCCCAGGGGCAAGGACAGGATGAAAGGGTGATGGGGAAGACGGACTGGGCGACAGCGACAGCGACAGCGACAGCGACAGCGACAGCGACAGCGACAGCGATTGCGGCAGCGGCAATCGGATCCGCCCGGGCTTTCCACAAGCAGAAAGGCCGCCCGGGGGCGGCCTTTCGCAAATCGCAAGGGCTGGAGATCAGCGCTTGGAGAACTGGAAGCTACGACGCGCCTTGCGCTTACCGTACTTCTTACGCTCGACGACGCGGCTGTCGCGGGTCAGGAAGCCGGCGGCTTTCAGGGCGCCACGCAGCGAGGGATCGTAGAGCTGCAGAGCCTTGGAGACACCGTGCTTCACGGCGCCGGCCTGGCCCGACAGACCCCCACCCTTGACGGTGGCGTAGACGTCGAACTCGCCTTCCACACCGGCGACGGTGAAGGGCTGACGCAGGATCATCTGCAGCACGGGACGGGCAAAGTACTTGTCCATCTCCTTGCCGTTCACGGTGACCTTGCCGGAGCCCGGCTTGATCCAGACGCGGGCAACGGCGTCCTTCCGCTTGCCGGTCGCGTAGGAGCGACCCAGCTCGTCGCGGACGGGCTCACGCGGGGCGTCGAGCTCGAGGGTGGTGCCCTCTTCGGCGACGACGTCCTTCAGCTCTTCCAGGGAATTCACTTGATCGGCCATCTATCAGCTCCGCGTGTTCTTGGAGTTCATGGATTTGACATCCAGCACTTCCGGCGCCTGGGCCTCGTGCGGGTGCTCGGAACCGGCATAGACGCGCAGGTTGGTCATCTGCTGGCGGGACAGGCGGTTGCCCGGCAGCATGCGCTTGACCGCCAGGGTCACGACGCGCTCGGGGTGCTCACCGTCGAGGATCTGGCCGTAGGTCCGGTCCTTGATGCCGCCCGGGAAGCCGGTGTGCCAGTAGAACCGCTTGTCGGCGCGCTTCTTGCCGGTCAGCTGGATCTTGTCGGCGTTGATCACGATGACGTTGTCGCCCATATCCATGTGAGGAGTGAAGGACGGCTTGTGCTTGCCACGCAGACGCATGGCGACGATCGAGGCGAGACGGCCCAGCACCACGCCCTCGGCGTCGATGATGATCCACTTCTTCTCGATGTCTGCGGGAGTCGCAGAGAAGGTTTTCATGTCGGGTGCCCTTTGGAAATTGGCAGCCCGCGAAGCCGGAAGGACCCGCGGGCGAAGTGATGGGCGGGTTATACAGCCGCCCAGCGGCCAGTCAAGCGACTCTCACACGGAAAAACCTATCAGAAACAGCGCGTTGCAAAATAGGTATCAAAATACCCCACTATTTTCACTGCTCTGGCGGCAGAGAGTAGGTCAGCGTGGCCCGGGCGACCGGCGCACCGCCCCCGGCGGGCAGGATCAGCACATCCCCGACCGCCAGCACCCGCCCCAGCTTCAGCAGGCGCGCCTCGGCCACCAGGTCCTGCCCGGCGGCGGGCTTGCGCATGAAGTCGAGCGAGCAGTTGGTGGTCACCGCCAGGGCCTTGGGTCCGACCATCGAGAGCACTGCCAGGTAGACCGCCACGTCGGCCAGGGCGAACATCGCCGGCCCCGAGACCGTGCCGCCCGGCCTGAGGTGCCGCTCGGCCACCACCAGGCGCACCCGCAGCGCCATGTCGGCGACCTCCTCGATGACGTAGTCCCCCGCCACCTGTGGAAACGCCTCCTCCAGGAAGCGGGCCAGCGCCTCCGCATCCATTGCAACTGCCATGTTTCCTCCCTCTCTTCCGGCGCCTAGACTTGGCCAGGGAGAAGGAGGAGACAAGATGCCAATTCTGGAACGTCACGACACCGGGCCGGTGGCCCATCTGCGGCTGAACGCGCCCGAGAGGCTGAACGCGCTGAGCGACGCGATGCTGGCGGCCCTGCAGCAGGCGCTGGAGACCCTGGCGGAGGATCGCGGCATCCGCGTGGTGCTGCTGTCGGGTGAGGGCCGGGCCTTCTGCGCCGGCCATGACCTGAAGGAGATGCAGGCGGCACGGCGGGCCGCGGATGGCGGGGCAGCCGCCTTTGCCGATCTCTTCGCCCGCTGCGCCCGGGTGATGACCGCGATCCGCGACCTGCCGCAGCCGGTGATCGCCCTGCCCCACGGCATCGCCACCGCCGCCGGCTGCCAGCTGGTTGCCAGCTGCGACATGGCGATCGCCGCGACGGGCACGCGCTTCGGGGTCAACGGGGTGAACATCGGCCTGTTCTGCTCGACCCCGATGGTGGCGCTCAGCCGCAACGTCCCGCGCAAGCAGGCGTTCGAGATGCTGACCACCGGTGCCATGATCGACTGCGCCCGCGCCGCAGACCTGGGGCTGATCAACCGCGCCGTGCCCGCCGACCGTCTGCAGGCCGAGGGCGAGGCCCTGGCCACCACGCTGGCCGCCAAGCTGGACACCGCCATCCGCATCGGCAAACGGGCCTTCTACCGGCAGCTGGAACTGCCCCTGGACGCGGCCTATGACTATACCGCTGGCGTCATGGTCGAGAACATGCTTGAGGCGCAGACCGACGAGGGCATCCGGGCCTTCCTGGAAAAACGACCGCCCGCGTGGCAGGAATGAGGCGGATTGCCTCCCCTGCCGCAGCAAGCCGGATCAAATCATCGCAATGTTTCCAATCCGACACCAGTCTGGTTCGGAATTGGCCACTATTCGGCCCCAAAGCCTTACACTAGGTAAGACGGACCGGACGCGCGGGTTTGCGTCCACTGAGATCGCGAGATCGGGTCACCTCGGCACCCCTCCAGGCCATGCTCTCTCTGGCGCCGAACTGGGACGGTGACCCGCTCGCTCCTCTCCGCCGACATCGCGCCCCTCCGGCGGGCCCTCGCTGCGGACAGCCCACGGCGCCAAGCCTCTTCCAATCATCCGTCCTTTGCCCTAGATCGCGCCCATGACAGAGAGACTCCATATCATCGGCGGCGGCATGGCCGGGTCCGAAGCCGCCTGGCAGGCCGCGCAGGCCGGCATCCCCGTGACCATCCACGAGATGCGCCCGCAGGTCGAAACCTTCGCGCATCGCACCGGCAACCTGGCCGAGATGGTCTGCTCCAACTCCTTCCGCTCGGATGACAGCGAACAGAACGCCGTCGGCCTGCTGCATTGGGAAATGCGCCAGGCGGGCGGGCTCATCATGCAGATGGCCGACAAGCACCGGCTGCCGGCTGGCGGCGCGCTGGCCGTCGACCGCGATCCCTTCTCGGAAGATGTCACCGCCGCCCTGCGCGCGCATCCGCTGGTCGAAGTCGAGGATGGCGAGATCTCGGAACTGCCCGCCGATGGCCATTGGATCATCGCCACCGGCCCGCTGACCTCGGGTGCCCTGGCCGAGGCGATCCGTGCCGAGACCGGCGCCGAGAGCCTCGCGTTCTTCGATGCCATCGCCCCCATCGTCTATGCCGAGAGCATCGACATGGGCACGGCCTGGATGCAGTCGCGCTATGACAAGGGCGAGACCGAGGAAGAGCAGAAAGCCTACCTGAACTGCCCGATGACCAAGGAGCAGTACGAGGCTTTCATCGACGCGCTGCTGGCCGCCGACAAGACCGAGTTCCACGAGGGCGAGACGGCGGGCTACTTCGACGGCTGCCTGCCGATCGAGGTCATGGCCGAACGCGGCCGCGAGACCCTGCGCCATGGCCCGATGAAACCCGTCGGCCTGACCAATGCCCACAAGCCCGAGGAAAAGGCCTGGGCCGTGGTGCAGCTGCGCCGCGACAACAAGCTGGGCACGCTCTACAATATCGTCGGCTTCCAGACGAAGATGAAATACGGCGCCCAGACCGAGGTCTTCAAGATGATCCCCGGGCTGGAAAACGCCAGCTTCGCCCGTCTGGGCGGCATCCACCGCAACACCTTCATCAACTCGCCGACGCTGCTGGACGGGCAGATGCGGCTGAAGTCGCGGCCCAACATCCGCTTTGCCGGGCAGATCACCGGGGTCGAGGGCTACGTGGAAAGCGCCGCCATGGGCCTGCTGGCCGGCCGCCTTGCCGTGGCCGAGATGACGGGGCAGACCCTGCCCCCCGTCCCCGCCGAGACCGCCATGGGTGCGCTGGTGACCCATATCACCGGCGGCGCCGAGGCGAAGACCTTCCAGCCGATGAACGTGAACTTCGGGCTGTTCCCGCCGCTGGACGGCGTGCGCGGTGGCCGTCGCGGCCGCAAGGACCGCTACAAGGGCTACACCGACCGCGCGAAGGAGCTCTGGACCGGCTGGCTGGAGAGCGCACGGTAACAGACCCGGTGGCGTGCAATAGCGGGCAGGCCCCGGCACAGGCCGCAGGGTGGGAGATATCCCACCTTCCCCGCGCGCCGATGCCGCCCGGACCGCAGGCCAGGCATGGCGGGATGGCCCCCGCCCTGCGCCCCTTTCGGGCTTCGGGTGGAACTTCCGCGTGGAATGTGCATATTCCGCCCCATGGCTGAAACATATCTGGACAAAATCTACGGCGTCCCCGACGCCGAAACGCAACGCGACCTCTACGATCAATGGGCCGACAGCTATGACAAGGAGCTGGACGACGCCCACTACGTGACCCCGTCACGGATCGCGGCGGCATTGAAATCCCTGGTGAAAGAGACCGAACTCTCCGGCCCCGTGCTGGACTTCGGCTGCGGCACCGGCCTCTGTGGCGAGGCCCTGGCCCAGGCGGGCTTCGGGCGCATCCACGGCGCCGATGTCTCGGCCGGGATGCTGAAGATGGCCGAGCAGAAGGGCTGTTACGAACAGCTTCACCCCCTGCCCTTCGGCAACCCCGATCCGGGTCTCGTCTCGCGCTACCGGCTGGTCACCGCCTCCGGCGCGATCTCGCCCGGCGCGGCGCCGGCCTCCTGCCTGCCGGCCATCGTGATGGCCCTGCCCTCTGGCGGTCGCCTCGCGCTCAGCTACAATGCGCGCGCCCTGGAGGACGAGGACTACGTGAAGATGCTGGAGCGCACCGTCGGCAGCTCCGAAGCCGTGCTGGAGCTGAGCGAGGACGGCCCCCATATCGAGGGTCTCGGCAGCACCTCCCGCGTGATGGTGATCCGCCGCCGATGAGCTACCGCACCCGTTTCGCCCCTTCGCCCACGGGGCCGCTGCATCTGGGCCATGCCTTTTCGGCCATGGTCGCGGCGCGCCGGGCCGAGGCGGCGGGCGGGCAATTCCTGCTGCGCATCGAGGATATCGACCAGAGCCGCGCCCGCCCCGAATGGGAGGCGCAGATCGAGGATGACCTCACCTGGCTCGGCCTTGACTGGCCCCGCCCCGTGATGCGCCAGAGCCAGCGCCTGCCCGCCTACCGGGCGGCGCTGCAACACCTCTGGGACATGGGCCTGCTCTATCCCTGTTCCTGCACCCGTCGTGATATCGCCGAGGCCGTCTCGGCCCCGCAGGAAGGCGCCGCACCGGCCCATGGCCCCGACGGCCTCGTCTATCCCGGCACCTGCCGCCCCGCGCTGCCGCCGACAGGCCCCATGCCCGACGCGGTGCTGCGCCTCGACATGGACCGGGCGCTGGAGCGCGCCTGTCGTCACGAAGGGCTCTATTTCACCGAAACCGGCAAGGGCCCGAACGGCGAAAGCGGCGCCCGGCCCATTGCCCGCCGCCGGATGATCGACAAGGTCGGCGACGTGGTGCTGGCGCGTCAGGGCATGGGCACCTCCTATCACCTCTCGGTGGTGGTCGATGACGCGGCCCAGGGCATCACCGAGGTGGTGCGCGGCCAGGACCTGTTCGACGCGACACCGATCCACGCCCTGCTGCAACGCCTGCTTGGGCTGCCCGCGCCGCTCTACCATCACCACCGGCTGATCCGCGACAGCGAGGGCAAGCGGCTGGCCAAGCGCGATGACGCCCGCGCCATCCGCCTCTACCGCGACGAGGGGCAGACCCCTGCCGATATCCTCAGGATGATCGGCCTCGCGCGGCGCTGAGCCTCAGAGCATCGGATCGGCGATCACCACCTCTTCGCCATCCCGCACGGCGGTATAGAAGCAGTTGCGCCGGTTGGTGTGGCAGGCCGGGCCGGTCTGATCGACGATCACCAGCAGGCAGTCGCGGTCGCAATCCACTCGCAGCTCGACCAGCTTCTGCACATGCCCCGAGCTTTCGCCCTTGGCCCAGAAGCCCTGCCGCGAGCGCGACCAGTAGGTGACATGGCCGCTCTCCAACGTCTTCGCGATCGATTCCGCGCTCATCCAGGCCATCATCAGCACCTCTCCGGTGCCCTCCTGCTGGGCGATGGCGGGAATCAGGCCCTTGTCGTCGAACTTCAGCGTGCTGGGGTCGAACTGCATTCTGCTCACCTTTCCGGCGGGGGTTTCCTGTGCCGCCCTGCGGGCCTATCTATGGACAACGCGCCGAAAGGACCAGAGATGAGCGAAAGCGACCTGATCAAACTCTACTCCAACCGGATCCTCGCCCTGGCGGCAGAGATCCCGCACCAGGAGCGGCTGGAGGCCCCCGATGCCACCGTGCGCAAGCGCGCGCCGCTCTGCGGGTCGACGGTGACGGTGGATGTCGCACTCGAGGACGGCCGCATCGCCCGTTTCGGCCAGGAGGTCCGCGCCTGCGCCCTTGGCCAGGCCTCGGCCTCGGTCGTCGGCGCGGCGGTGCTGGGCCGCACCCGGGACGAGATCCATACCGCCCGCAACCAGCTGCGCGCCATGCTGAAGGACGAGGGCCCGGTGCCCGGCGCCCCCTTCGACGGGCTGGAGGTGCTGCTGCCGGCGAGCGAGTACAAGAACCGCCATGCCTCGATCCTGCTGACCCTCGACGCCCTGTCCGAGGCGATGGACAAGGCGGCCGAAAGCGACTGCGCTTAACCGCATCTTCGGGATTGGTCCCTATGGCTGTCCGGGTGCAAGAAGTGGCGGCCCGGCATGGAACACGATCCCACCTATCCCGACCCGAAGCCGGCAGGGGTCTCGCTTGACCGGCTGGCCCGCAACGCCTCCGCCCTCGGGCAGGAGATCGTCGATGTCGACGGTTTTCTCGAGGATCTGACCTCCCACACCGAAGAGCTGCTGACGCAGCTCCGGCAGGTGCGCGAGGGCACCGGGCAGGTGCTGCAGATGAACGCCTCGGTGATGACCACCATCCAGGATGCCTATGCGCAGCTGGAAGATACCCAGGCCAGTTTCCGCAGCGCCATCGACCTGTCGGAGGTCGCGGGGCGCCATGCGCTGACCGTGCTGACCTGGGTGCTGACGCTGGACACCCGTACCAAGGATGTCGAGTCGGTGCTGGAAGACGTGCAGGCCAGCAACGACCAGATCGCCGCCATCGCCGCCCAGGTGAACATGCTGGCGATCAACGCCAAGATCGAGGCCGCCCGCGCCGGCGAGGCCGGGCGCGGTTTTTCGGTGGTGGCCGATGCGATCAATGCCCTGTCGCATCAGACCGGCACCGCCGCCGAGACGATCAGCACCAATATCCAGCGCCTCGTCGACTGGATCACCCAGCTGCAGCAGGAAACCGGCGATGTCTCCCGGACCTCGCGCGAGCTGTCCCGCACCGGCAAGGAGGTCTCGGCCCGCAATACAGAGGTGATGGAAGCGATGGATCGCTCGGTCACCCGGATGAAGCTGGTCCGCGATGATGCGGTGGAGGCCGACCGGGCGCTGCGCGACTACACCCCACAGATCAGCGATACCTTCAATATCGTGCGGGAAAGCACCGAGGCGGTGGAAGATGTCCATGGCCGGGTGCGCAGCCTGCGCGACAGGTCCGAGGCGCTGGTGCAGGATTCCGTCATGGCCGGGGGCGACAGCGCCGACGGTCCCTTCATCGCCGATGTGAAAGACCGCGCCCGCAGGATCTCGGAGGCCTTCGACCTGGCCGTGGACGAGGGGCGCATCCGTATCGAGGACCTCTTTGACACCGGATACCGCCCGGTCCCGCGCAGCGATCCCGAACAGGTGACCACCCGTTTCACCAGCCTGACCGACACCCTGCTGCCCCCGATCCTCGAAGAGGCGCTGGACCTCGACCCCAGGGTCGCCTTCTGTGCCGCTGTCGACCGCAACGGCTATCTGCCCACGCACAACCGGAAATTCTCGCACCCGCAGACCGATGACGTGGTCTGGAACATGGCCCATTGCCGAAACCGGCGGATCTTCGACGACCGCGTCGGCCTGAAGGCGGGGCGCAACCAGGATCCCTTCCTGCTGCAGGTCTATCGCCGCGACATGGGCGGGGGCGACTTCGTGCTGATGAAGGACCTTTCGGCGCCGATCTTCGTCAAGAACCGGCACTGGGGCGGGCTGCGGCTGGCCTACCGGTTCTGATCGTCCGGCACCGGGTGGTGACATGAAAAAACCGCCGCACTCCGGGGGGAGGCGGCGGCGAAGTATGCGTGTCGCTTGGGACAGCGAAGCAGGACACCGGGGGATGAGGCGATCCCGGCCGGGTGAACAGGCCATTCACCCGCATCTTGGGGGTAAGGCCCTGCCAAGGCTACGACATGCAGGCAGAAACGAGGCGTCAGGTCAGCGCCGGAAGATACAGAGAGCCGACGAGCAGCACCACCAGTGCCGCCGCTCCGAAGAGATCCTGAAGGAAGGCAGCGGGGGCGCGGCGGGCGGTACGAAGAATGTCGTTCAGCATGTCTCTGGTCCTCTCCGAGCAAGGCGTTCAGCTTCGTTGCTCATTTGTTCCCATATTGTGCTGATTCAGTAAAGAACTTTTTAAGAACTTTAGCGAACAAAATGAAATTTCCCACAGTCTCAGGCGGTTAGCCGACCGTGATCAGCCGGATCGCCTCGTCCTGGCCCATCAGCCAGAGCAATGTTCTGGCCGCCCGCCCCCGGTCGCTCTCCAGCTTGGGATCCATGGCCAGCAGGGTGCGCGCATCGCTCTGGGCGATGGCCATCAGCGCGGTCTGGTTCTCCAGGTCGGCAATGCGGAACCGCGGCACACCGCTTTGCGCGGTGCCGATCAGGTCGCCGGCGCCGCGCATCTCGAGGTCGGCCTCGGCGATGCGGAAGCCGTCTTCGGTCTCGCGCAGCAGGGTCAGCCGCCGCAACCCGCTTTCCGAAAGCGGCGCCTGGTAGAGCAGCAGGCAGGTCGACTCCGCCGTGCCGCGCCCGACCCGCCCGCGCAGCTGGTGCAATTGCGCCAGGCCGAAGATCTCGGCCCGCTCGATCACCATGATCGAAGCATTGGGCACATTGACCCCGACCTCGATCACCGTCGTCGCAACCAGCACATCGGTCTCGCCACGCTGAAAGGCAGCCATGGCGGCGTCCTTCTGATCGGGCGGCATCTGGCCGTGCACCAGCCCGACCCGCCCATCCCCCAACAGGGCGCGCAGGTGCTTGAATCGCTCCTCGGCAGCGGTCAGGTCGCTCTTTTCGCTCTCTTCGACCAGCGGACAGACCCAATAGGCCTGCCGTCCCTCGCGGGTGGCACGGTCGAGATGGGCGGCGATCTCCTCCAGCCGCTCGGTCGAGGAGAGCGTCGTCTTCACCGGCTTGCGCCCCGGCGGCTTCTCGTCCAGCACCGAGACATCCATGTCGCCATATTGCGCGAGGCTCAGAGAGCGCGGGATCGGCGTCGCCGTCATCACCAGGATATCCGCGCGCTGGCCCTTGCGCCCCAGCTCCAGCCGCTGCCGGACGCCGAAGCGGTGCTGTTCGTCGACGATGGCCAGCCGCAGATCCGCGAAGAAAACATCGGCCTGGAACACCGCATGGGTGCCGACCAGGATGTCGATGCGCCCCTCCGCCAGGTCGGCCAGCTTGGCGCGCCGCTCCGCGCCCTTGTCCCGCCCGGTGAGGATCTCCAGCCGGACGCCCGCCGCCTCGGCAAAGGGCCCGAGGCCCTCGAGGTGCTGCCGCGCCAGGATCTCGGTGGGGGCCATCATCACCCCCTGCCCGCCCGCCTCGACGGCGATCAGCAGCGCAAGGAAGGCCACCAGCGTCTTGCCGGCCCCCACGTCCCCCTGCAACAGCCGTGACATGCGATCGCCGCCCGCCATGTCCTCGGCGATCTCGGCCACCGCTCGGACCTGGGCGCCGGTCGGCTTGTATGGCAAGGACTTCAACACCTTGTCCCGCAGGCGCCCGTCGCCCTCCGTCGCCCGACCGATGCGCTTGCGTTCGACATTCCGGGCCAGGGCCAGGGTCAGCTGATGGGCGAAGAATTCGTCATAGGCCAGCCGCTCCCGCGCCGGATCCTCGGGGCGCACGGCCTGCAGATCATCCGGCCGATGCGCCTGCCGCAACGCCGAGAGCCAGTCAGGCCATTGCTTCGCCGCCCGCTGGCCCGGGTCGATCCACTCCGGCAGGGCCTCGGCCAGCGCCAGGGCCGCCCCCGTTGCCTTGGCCATGACACGCTGGGTCACCCCCGCGGTCAGCGGATAGACCGGCTCGAAATCGGGGATTTCGTCGGCCTCGTCCAGCGGCAGGACATGCTCAGGGTGGGGCATGTTCGCCATGCCATCGTAGAGCTCCAGCTTGCCCGAAACCAGGCGTCGGCTGCCTTCGGGCAGGATCTGCTGCAGGTACGGCGCGCGGGCATGGAAGAAGACCAGGTCAAATTCCGTCTCGGCATCCGCCACGCGAATGCGATAGGCGCCGCCCCGGCTGCGCGCGGGGCTGTGGCGTCCGACGGTGACCTCGACCGTGGCCGTCGTCGGCAGGGTCAGCCCCAGGATGGTGTCGCGCCGGCGACGGTCGACCACCCCGTGCGGCAGCAGGAACAGAAGATCCCGGGGCAGGGAAACATCAAGCTGAGCCAGATTCTTGGCGGTCTTTGGCCCGACCCCGTCGAGGGTCTCCAGCCCGGCGAAGAGCGGAAAGAGGATCTCGGGCCGGGGGCTCATGCGTCGCCGATCAGGGCCAGCCAGTCGTCTTCGTCGATGACCCGCACGCCCAGGTCGGCCGCCTTGGTCGCCTTCGAGCCAGCGCCCGGACCCGCAATCAGGATGTCGGTCTTTTTCGAGACCGAGCCCGCCACCTTGGCGCCCAGCGACTCGGCCCGTGCCTTGGCTTCCGAGCGGCTCATCTTCTCCAGCGTGCCGGTGAAGACCAGGGTCAGCCCGACGACCGGGCTGTCGGCAGCGGCCGGTGCCTCGACATCGAGGATCCTCAGCTGCGCCGCCAGCCGGTCGATGGAGGCGCGTTCAGCGGGCTGGGCAAAGGCCGCGACCAGGGCGGCGGCGACCTTGGCTCCGATGCCGTCGATGCCCGTGATCTCGTTCCAGGCCGAGCTGGACTCGGTCGGCACCTTTGGCTCCTGCCCCCAGGCGGCATCACGCGCCGCCTTCGGGCTGGCGCGGCGCCCGTCCCGGCTGGCCTCGGCGCGTTCCTCGGCCTCGGCCTCATCGGCCAGCAGGTGACGTTCCTGCGCCGCGCGGGCCTTGTCGAGCACCGCCGTCAGCCGGTCCCAGCCATTGAAATGCCGCGCCAGGTCATTGGCCACGACCTCGCCCACGTGGCGGATACCGAGGGCGAAGAGCACGCGATTCAGCGCGATTTCGCGCCGGGTTTCGATGGCGGCAAAGAGGTTTTCGGCGGATTTCTCGCCCCAACCCTTCACCTGGGCCAGGGGTTTCTTCGCCAGTTCGCCCATGGCGGCGGCGACCTGCGCGGGATGGCTTTCATCGACCGGGAAACCCGCAGCGCGCAGATGCTCGGCCAGCTCCGAGAGCAGCTCGTGCCGGCGCTCGGGGTCGCCGGCATGGCGGCCCACCACCTCGGCGGGGTCGCGCACCAGACGGGCGCCTTCAGCGTCCCGGGTCCGCAGGGTGAAGATGTCCGCAGGCTCGGCGATCCAGCACATGTCGTAGAGGAATTCCGCCTGCTTGGCGCCCAGCCCCTCGATGTCGAAGGTCTTGCGGCCGACGAAATGGCGCAGCCTTTCAACGGCTTGAGCGGGGCAGATCAATCCGCCGGTGCAACGGCGCACGCTGTCGCCCTCCTCGCGGATCGCCTCGGATCCGCATTCGGGGCAGACCTCGGGGAAAGTGTAGGGCGCGGTGCCCTCCGGGCGTTTGGACAGGTCGACATCGGCGATCTTCGGGATCACGTCACCGGCGCGGTAGACCTGCACCCAGTCGCCGGGGCGGATATCCTTGCCCGCGCGGATCTCCTCACCCTTGCTGTCGCGGCCGGCAATGTAATCCTCGTTGTGCAGCGTGGCGTTGGAGACCACGACGCCGCCGACGGTCACCGGATGCAACCGCGCAACCGGGGAGAGCGCGCCGGTGCGCCCGACCTGGATGTCGATGGCTTCCAGCCGAGTCCAGGCAAGCTCGGCCGGGAACTTGTGGGCGATGGCCCAGCGGGGCGTGGTCGAGCGGAAGCCGAGCCGCCCCTGCAGCGCCAGGTCGTCGACCTTGTAGACCACCCCGTCGATATCATAGCCAAGCGTCGCGCGCTGCGCCTCGATATCGGCGTAATGCGCCAGCATCTGCGCCGGGCCGTCGCAGAGCTTCGTCAGCGGATTTGTCTGGAACCCCAAGGCCTTGAGCCGCTCGATCGAACCCGACTGCGTCTCGGCCAGCGGGTCGGAGAGCACGCCCCAGGCATAGGCGAAGAAGCGCAGCGGGCGGGTCCGGGTGATCTCGGCATCGAGCTGGCGCAGGGATCCGGCAGCGGCGTTGCGCGGGTTGGCGAAGGTCCTGGCCCCGGCCTCTTCCTGGCGCGCGTTCAGCGCCTGGAAGTCCTCGTGGCTCATGTAGACCTCGCCGCGCACCTCCAGCCGGTCCGGCGCGCCCTCCAGCCGGGCGGGGATATCGGCGATGGTGCGGGCATTGGCGGTGACATTCTCGCCCTCGGCGCCGTCCCCCCGGGTGGCGGCACGGATCAGCTCTCCATTCTCGTAGAGCAGCGAGAGGCTGAGGCCGTCGATCTTCGGTTCGGCGGTATAGGCCAGCGGCGCCTCGAAGGAGAGGCCCAGGTATTTGCGGATGCGGGCGTCGAAGTCCCGCACATCGCCGTCCTCGAAGGCATTGCCGAGCGAGAGCATCCGAATCTCGTGCCGGACCTTGCCGAAGCCTTCCGAGGGGGCCGCACCGACCTGATCCGAAGGGCTGTCGGCGCGCTTCAGTGCGGGGAATCGGCGCTCGATCGCCTTGTTGCGCAGCTTGAGGCGGTCGTAGTCGGAATCGTCGATCTCGGGCGCATCAGCCTGGTGATAAGCCTGATTGGCCTGTCCCAGCAGCTCGGCCAGGCGTGCCAGCTCTGCCTCGGCCTGGGCCTCGGTCAGATCCTCTACTGCAATCCCGGCCGTCTCGGACATGGAGCGCGCCCCTTTCACTGGTCTCATCTAAGCTCGATGAGAATGTGATAGGCGGCGGGCCTCACGAGGTCCAGCCGGGTCTTTCCGTGAGTGGGACTTCGGCAGGCGGCGCAGGCTTAGCCCGCGCCGAGCGCCATCTTCTTTTCGTCGATCTGCTGCGGTTCGGGATCACGCAGCACGTAGCCCCGACCCCAGACCGTTTCGATGTAGTTGTCGCCTTCGGTCGCGGTCGAGAGCTTCTTGCGCAGCTTGCAGATGAAGACGTCGATGATCTTCAGCTCGGGCTCGTCCATGCCGCCGTAAAGATGGTTGAGGAACATCTCCTTGGTCAGGGTGGTGCCCTTGCGCAGGCTGAGCAGCTCAAGCATCTGGTATTCCTTGCCGGTCAGATGCACCGGCTTGCTGTCGACTTCGACCGTCTTGGCATCCAGGTTCACCTCGATCCGGCCGGTGCGGATGATCGACTGGGAATGCCCCTTGGACCGGCGGATGATGGCATGGATCCGCGCCACCAGCTCTTCCCGGTGGAAGGGCTTGGTCAGGTAGTCATCGGCGCCGAACCCGAAGCCCTTCAGCTTGTTTTCCGTGTCATCCGCGCCCGAGAGGATCAGGATCGGCGTCTCGATCCGCGCCAGACGCAGCTGGCGCAGCACCTCGTGGCCGTTCATGTCGGGCAGCCCGAGATCCAGCAGGATCAGGTCGTAGTCATAGAGCTTCGCAAGGTCGATGCCCTCTTCGCCCAGGTCGGTCGTGTAGACGTTCAGGTTGGCATGGGTCAGCATCAGCTCGATGCTTTTCGAAGTGGTCGGATCATCTTCTACCAAAAGCACGCGCATGCCGAGTTCTCTCCATTAATCCCTTGGACGTATGTGATCGTGTCGCCAATTGGTTAACCTTGGGTTACCGTGTGGAAAGGTTCACCGACACGCCCTAGGGTTGTCTGAACTTCTGCACGGCGGTGGCCTTCAGGGCCTCTTCACCGTGATTGGCAACGGCACTGACCCATTCCAGGAATTCCTCCGGTGACAGCGAGTATCGCTCCAGCGCCTCATCCTGGGATATAAGACCATGGACCACCCCCCGCACGACGGCCGCCTTGCGCGAGGCCACCCAGCGTCGGGTGTCCGCCGGGGGCAGATCCGCCCTCGTCATCACGCGCCCATCGGGCAGCGTAACCGCCCTTGGCCCCTGGACTTTCTTCAAGTACATCGCTCCGACCCTCATAGCCCGTCGCAATTCTTGGCCCAGTGTTTTAACGCCCGATGAAACGGCGGGTTGAGAGTGTCTCGCATTTTCCTATATTCTCTTGATCTTACCGCGCCGGGAAGGTGAGTCCCCTCCCCCTTCGTCACCACCCCGGGCAGATCAGGAGCAGACATGGCACTCGATACCGGACCCGCGCTGAACTCGCTGGGCTTCGCAAAGCCGCCGTCGGAAACCCGTGTCGTCGTCGCCATGTCGGGCGGTGTCGACAGCTCGGTCGTGGCTGCGAAGCTGGCCGAGGAAGGCTATGACGTGGTCGGCGTGACGCTGCAGCTCTACGACCATGGTGCGGCGCTTGCCAAGAAGGGCGCCTGTTGCGCCGGTATCGATATCCACGACGCGCGCCGGGTCGCCGAAGAGATGGGCTTTCCGCACTATGTCCTTGATTATGAAAACATCTTCCAGGATGCGGTGATCGACGAATTCGCCGACAGCTACCTGGCGGGCGCCACCCCGGTGCCCTGCATCCGCTGCAACGAGCGGGTGAAGTTCAAGGATCTTCTGCAGACCGCCAAGGACCTCGACGCCGATTGCATGGCCACCGGGCACTACATCCAGCGGATGATGGGCGAGAGCGGACCCGAGCTGCATTGCGCCGCCGACGCCAACCGCGACCAGAGCTATTTCCTGTTCTCGACCACGCCCGAACAGCTGTCCTTCCTGCGCTTCCCGTTGGGTCACCTGCCCTCGAAGGCCGCCACCCGCGAGCTGGCCGCGCAGTATGGTCTGAGCGTCGCCGACAAGCCCGACAGCCAGGACATTTGCTTTGTTCCGAACGGCAATTACGCCTCGGTGATCGAGAAACTGCGCCCCGGCGCAGCGGAACCGGGCGACATCGTCCATGCCGACGGCCGGGTTCTGGGGTCCCACGAGGGGGTGATTCACTATACCGTCGGCCAGCGTCGGGGGCTGGGCATCGGCGGGCTCTCAGAACCGCTCTACGTGGTCAAGCTGGACGTCGACGCCAAGCAGGTGATCGTCGGCCCGAAAGAGATGCTGGCGACCCGCACCATCCCGGTGCGCGAGATCAACTGGATCGGCGAAGGCGGTTTCGCGGACATGAAGGAACGTCATGTCTCGGTCCGCGTGCGCTCGACCCGCCCCCCGCGTGAGGCGATCATCCGCCCGATCTCGGCCACCGAGGCCGAGGTCGAGCTGCTGACCGCCGAAGAGGGGGTCTCGCCCGGTCAGGCCTGTGTCTTCTACGAGACCGGCGGCACACGGATCCTCGGCGGCGGCTGGATCTGGCGCGGCTACTGAGGGTCATTGGCAGTTTGAAAGTCGGGACGCGCGCCCTTCGCAGCGCGCGTTTTCATTTGAGGGGTCGCAGGGGCTGCGCCCCCGCCGCTGCGCGGCTCCCCCATGAGTATTTCCGGCCTCGGAATGGGACAGGCGCGTGCCTGGCGTCAGAGGCGGGCGAGGATGGCGCGGGCGGCGCGCAGGCCCGGGGGCTCTCCTTCGCGGCCCAGGCGCTGCATGGACAGCTCCATGGCCTCGTATTGCGCTTCCGGGGCCTCGTAGACGGCGGCGAGCGCGGGGGCGATCTTGTCGGGGTCGCAGTCGGCGCCGATGAACTCCGGCACGACGCGAGAGTCGGAGACCAGGTTGACCAGCGTCACCGTGTCGGTGATCAGCATCCGCTGCATGATCACCCGGGTCAGCCAGGCCATGTCGTAGGCAATGACCATCGGCGTATTGGCCGCGGCCAATTCCAGCGAGACGGTGCCCGAGGCGGCCAGTGCCACATCGGCGCTGGCGAAGGCGGCGCGCTTGGTCACGGCGAAGCTGTCGGGCGTGCTGTCGCGCGGATCGAGCACGACGATATTGGCCGGCCAGTCGCGGATCTTCTCCTCGACCAGTTCGGCGACACCGGCGGCGGCGGGCAGCACGAAGACCAGTTCGGGGTGGCGCGCGCGCAGCTTCTCGACCACAGGGCCGAAGATCGGCGCCAGGCGGGTGACCTCTCCCGCGCGGGAGCCGGGCAGGATCAGGGCGATCGGCGCATCCCCGATGCCGCTTTCCTGGCGGAAGGCACGGATCTCGTCCTGGGCGGCCTGGGGCTGGGTCGTGACCGGATGGCCGACGAAATCGCACTCCATCCCCGCGGCCTGCATCAGCGGCGGCTCGAACGGGAAGAGCGCGAGGACATGGTCGATCACCTCGGCCATCTTCGTGGCACGCTTCGGGCGCCAGGCCCAGACCGTCGGGGCGACGTAGTGGACGGTGCGGATGGCGGGGTTCGCGGCCTTCACCAGCCGCGCCACGCGCAGGCAGAAGTCCGGGCTGTCGATGGTCAGCAGCACGTCCGGCGGATCGGCCAGCACCGCCTCGGCGCATTCGCGGATACGGCGCTTGAGGTGGAAATACTTCGGCAGGATCTCGGCCAGGCCCATGACCGAGAGCTCGGACATGGGAAAGCGCGAGGTCAGCCCCTCGGCCTGCATGGCCGGGCCGCCGACACCGTCGAAAGAGATGTCGCCTTCGGTCAGTTCCTTCAGCCCCGCCATGACGGCGGCGCCGAGATTGTCGCCCGAGGGTTCGCCCGCGATGGTGAAGATGCGCATCAGGTCTCGACTGCGTGGAAGGCAAGGCCCAGTTCGGCGGCGAGGTCCGGCAGCGCCGGGCCGTCGATCAGCAGCACGCGGTTGGCGGCGATCACCACGGCCTCAAGCCCGGCGGCAGCGGCGGCGCGCAGGGTCTCGGGGCCGACGGCGGGCATGTCGACACGCAGGTCCTGGCCCGCCTTCGGGGCCTTCAGCAGCACGCCCTTGCCGGGGCGGCGGTCCTCGGGGGTTGCACCGACGAAGCGCAGCAGGGCGTCGGTGCCCTGCAGGGTCTCGATGCCGAGGCACTGCCCGGCGGCGACGACGCAGCCTTGGCCGATATCCAGCGGCGCCAGCGCGCCAAGGATCTTCTGCGCCTGCTCGACATCACCCTTCGCGGCACGCGACAGCGCGGGGCCGCCGATCTTGCCGGGACGGGCGGTCATCTCGGGCAGGATCTGGTGCGCGCCCTCGACGGTGAAGCCCTCGCCCTCGAGGATTGACACGATCAACCGCAGCACACCGTCGTCGCCCTTGGAGCCAAGCGCCGCCATCAGCTTGGGCGCCAGCATCATCACCTTGCGGTCGACCTGCTTCATGTCCAGCTGAGGCCGCGCCATACCACCGGCCATGACGATCCGCTCTACACCCTCGTCGCGCAGACGATCGAAGAGACCGCCCAGCTTCTCGAAGCGGAAACGGGTCAGCCGCGCCTCGGGCAGCTCGCAGGGGGTGCCCTCGAAGGAGACGAGGAAGGCCCCCGGCTCGGCCTCGGCCAGGCGCACCGGCAGGCGACCGCCGCCGGCGATGATCGCCAGACGGGGCCCGGTCGGGGTGCTGGCGGCCCCGCCGGCACGACGTTTCAGCAGGCCCATGGATCAGCCCCCGGGGGTCAGGAACGAACGGTCGCTCTGACCGAGGATGAAATCAACGATCTCGCGGACGTAGTCGCTTTCCGTCTCGTCGCCCAGGCGGCGGGCACGGTCCTGGAAGGCGCCGTCGCCCTGGGCGAGCATCTGGAAGGCGGCGCGCAGGGCGGTGATATCGGCCCGCGCCACGCCGCGACGCTTCAGCCCGACCAGGTTCAGCCCGTCCAGCTGGCCGCGCGGCGCCTGGACAAGACCATGGGGGATGACGTCATTGGTGACCATGGTCACCGCGCCGATGATCGCGCCGCGCCCGATGCGCACCCACTGGTGCACGCCCGAGAGGCCGCCGATGATCACCTCGTCCTCGATCACGCAATGCCCGGCAAGGGCGGCGTTGTTGACGATGATGACATTGTTGCCGACCCGGCAGTCATGGGCGACGTGGCAGCCCGCCATGAACAGCCCGTCATCGCCGACCGAGGTCAGCCCGCCACCGCCCTCGGTGCCGGTGTTCATCGTCACATGCTCGCGGATGCGGTTGCGCTTGCCGATGGTCAGGCGGGTTTCCTCGCCCCTGAACTTCAGATCCTGGGGAATGCCGCCCAAAACGGCGAAGGGATGCACCAGGGTGCCCTCGCCGATCTCGGTGATCCCCTGGACGACGACGTGGCTCATCAGTTCGACATCCGCGCCGATCACCACCTTGGGACCGACATGGCAGAAGGGACCGATCCTGGCCCCCGCGCCGATCTGCGCCCCGTCCTCGATCAGCGCCGAGGGATGGATCACCGCTTCGTGGCTGATCGCCATGGCTCAGGCCCCCGCGTCTGCGGGCAGGTCGAGCATGGCCATGAACTCGGCCTCGCAGGCCAGTTCGCCGCCGACGGTGGCCTTGCCGCCGAACTTCCACATCTTCGCGCCGGGCTTGCCGCGCAGGGTCTCGACCTGCATTTCCAGCACGTCGCCGGGCACCACCATGCGGCGGAACTTGGCCTTCTCGATCGACATGAAGTAGATCAGAGCGTTCCTGTCTTCCAGGCCAAGCGCCGCGCCTACGATGACACCGGCGGTCTGGGCCATGGCCTCGATGATGGTGACGCCGGGCATGATCGGCTTGCCGGGGAAATGGCCCTGGAAATGGGGCTCGTTCATGGTGACGTTCTTGATGCCACGGCCCGAGGCATAGCCGTCGATATCGACCACCTTGTCCACCAGCAGGAAGGGATAGCGATGCGGAATGATGCGCTGAATGCGGGCAATATCGGCGCTTTGAAGCGTCTCGGTCATGAAATCTGTCCTCGCGGTCCCCGGGCCTGAGTGACCGGGGCATGGTCCATAGTCATCCCCGTCCCTAGCAAGTCGCCCCTGCGGCGGCAAGCGCGGCGCGGGCCGGGTGGTGAAGAACCGCGGCAGGGGCGCAGAGCCTACCGGCCGCTGTCCCCGTCGTCAGCCCCGCCGGGCACCGGAGCCTCCTCCACGGGAGCCGGGTCGGGGGCCGGCGCGGCGGGCTCGGAGCCTGCCTCCCCGGCGGGATCCGGCGCGGGGTCGGGTTGCAGCAGCTGGTCGTCGATCCGGCGGATCGCCTCGTCGGTGATATCCACCACCTCGCGGGTCACGAAGACGGTGCGCCGCTCCAGGATCACCGCACTGCCGGCCTCCTGCATCAGGCTGTAGAGCACCGGCTCGACCGCGATCAGGAACTGGCGGCGCACCGCCTCGCTGTCCTGGCCGAGACCGGCGGCGGCCTCGTCACGCTCGCGGCGGATGCGGGTTACCTTCTGGTCGAAGGCGTCGGCCATGGCGCGGAAATCCTCGGAGGTCATGCCGGGGCGCCGCTCGGTCAGGGATTGCTCCTCGTCGGCCAGCTCGGCCTCGATCCGGCGGTTCTCGGCGGCGATCTCTGCCGCCGCGGTCTCGATCCGCTCGGAAAGCTGCTGACCGAAGGCGCTGTCACTGAACATCCGTTCGCTGTCGACGACCAGGATCGGAGAGCGCGGCACGACGTCCGACGGGGCCGGCTCCTGCGCCGCAACGGGACCCGCCAGCCCCATGGACATGAGGCTGGCGGCGACCAGGGTCAGAAGGCGATGTGGCAGGCCCGGCAAGGCGACCTCAGAACTGGGTCCGGATGGACAGGTCGAAGGTCTGTTCGTTGTCGAATTCCTCTTTCTCGAGGGCGTGCGACCAGTTGAAGCGCAGCGGGCCGATCGGCGTGTCCCAGAACAGGGAGACACCGACGACCTGGCGCAGCGAGGCGTCCTCGTAGAGGACGTCCGCTGCCGTCTGGTCCAGCCCCCAGGCCGAGCCGATATCGTAGAAGACACCGCCCGAAATACCCAGTTCCTCGGGCAGGCCGACCGGGAATTCCGCGTCGAACTGCGCCACCGCGTAGGCCGTGCCGCCCAGGGCGTCATCGTAGTTGCCGGCGGAATACTGGCGCGGGCCGATCCCGTCCGGGGTAAAGCCGCGCATGATCGACGAGCCGATGCGGAACCGGTCGGTCACCTGCGAATTGCTGCCGCCCAGCATCGAGATGGTGCCCGCCTTCAGCGTCGCCCGCAGGGTGATTTCCTCGTTCCAGACCTTCGTCTGGGCGACGGCGCGACCGGTGCTGCGGATGAACTCAACGTCACCGCCGACACCGCCGAAGTCCTGGGCGAATTCCAGCAGCAGGCCGGCGTTCGGGTTCAGCCCGGTCAGGCGGGTGTCGTAGGTGTAGCGATACCCCAGCGAGGAGGAATAACGCAGGTCCTCGGCCGCCTCGGCGGTCAGCAGCGAACCGACGGTGGTGCCGCTGTCCAGCGTGATATCGTTCGCCGACAGCTTGTAGTTGACATTCAGCTGCGACTTCTCGGCAAGCGGGAAGGTCAGGCCGGTGGTGAACGAGCCGTTCAGCGTATCGTAGTCGGAGTAATTCGACTGCGTCTCGGCGTAGGTCAGTCCGAAGTTCAGCGCCAGGTCGCGGCCCAGCAGGCGCGGCTCGGTGAAGTTGATGCCATAGGTGCGGTCATCGGTGGCCCCCGAAAGGGTCACGCCAAGCACCTGGCCACGGCCGAGGAAGTTGTTTTCCCGGAAAGAGATCTGCAGGCCGAAGCCGTCGGTCGTCGAATAGGTGCCCCCGAAGGAGAGCGAGCCCGTCGGCGCCTCGTCGACATCCACGTCGACGATCACCTGGTCGGGGCGCGTGCCTTCACGGGCGTTGACCTCGGCGTTGGAGAAGTAGCCGAGGGCGCGGATGCGCTCGGCGCTCTCGCGGATCTCGCGCGGGTTGAAGGGATCGCCCTCGGCCACCTTGAACTGCTGCCGGATGACCCGGTCCAGCGTCGTGGTGTTGCCCTCGATGTCGATGCGCTCGACGAAGACCCGCGGGCCGCGCGACAGCACGAATTCCACGTCCAGGGTCAGGGTACGGTCGTTGCGGGTGATGCGCGGCTCGATGCGCAGGAAGTCGCGGCCATCACGGTTGGCCTGACGCTCCATGCGCGAAATCGCGTTCTCGACATCGGACGGCGTGTAGATGTTGCCGGTCTTCAGGTTCTGCGCTGCCTGGTAGACGGCGGCATCGACACCCTCGTATTCGCTGACGGTGGTGACCTGGCCGACCTTGAATTGCTGGCCTTCCTCGACGTTGAAGGTCACGGTGTAGCCGTCCCGCTCGCGCGCCAGCTCGGCGTTGACGCCGGTGATGCGGAAATCGACGTAGCCGCGCGACAGGTAGAAGTCCTGCAGCACCTGCTTGTCGAACTCGATGCGGTCGGCGACGAAGGTGTCCGAGCGGAAGAAGGCGCGCAGCAGACCGGCCTGCTTGGACTGCAGCACCTGGCGCAGGCGGCGGTCGCTGTAGACGGTGTTGCCGACGAAGGAGATCCGTTCGACCTCGGTGTTGCTGCCCTCGAAGACCTCGAAGACCAGGTCGACTCGGTTGTCGCTGCGGCGGATGATCCTCGGCGTGACCCGCGCGGCCAGGCGGCCCTGCTGGGAATAGGCTTCCGAGATCAGCGCCGCATCGGCCTCGGCCTTGGTCGGCGAGAAGACCTGGCGCGAGGTCGACTGCACGATTTCCGAAAGCGCGTCATCCTTGATCCGGCGATTCCCCTCGAAGGAGATGCGGTTGATGGTCGGGAACTCGGTCACTTCGATGACCAGCGTCCCGCCCCGCGGCGTCAGCTCGACGGTCTCGAAGAGGCCGGAATTGACGATGTTCTGGTAGGCTTCGTTCAGATCGGCGGCCGACACGGTCTGACCCTGCGCGATTCCCGCGTAGGTCAGGATCGTCGCGGCGGGAATACGGCGGTTGCCTTCGATGCTGACGTTCGAGAAGGCGTAGCTCTGCGCCAGGGAAACCACGGGAACCGTGACAGAAACGCCTGATACAATGGCGAAAATCGCAGCCGCCAGAGGAAAGGAAAATTTGTTGCGGCGGGCAGAGGTGGCAGCCCCGGCTCCAAAGGTATTCGTCATATTCCAGACCCACTCAGACATCCCATTTGAGATGTGAGTATCGGGTTAATAAGCACTTGTCAAAACTGGAAAACGCGCGCCCGTCTCCGGGTCGCGCGTTCCACTGGAAGCTGTCACTTTGCAGCGCCTGTCAGCCCTGTCGGGCGGGCACCGTCAGAAGACGATCTGAGCCAGATAGCCGGCCCCCACGAGGGCAAGCACCATGGTGCCCACGTAGAGCAGGAGGTCGAAGTTCAGATCGAAGAGCACCGCCATGCCGCGGTAGCCTTTTTGAAGAAGTGTCATAGGGTCCCACGTCTTTCTTACCCTAGCGCCGGGATGTGCCCGGACAATCCGCCCCTGAATGGCGCCGAAATAAGGCGCATTTAGGGTGCGAATTATGGCAAGATCTGGGCGCAGGCAATCCTGCCCCCACCTGACGCACCCGCCCTGGGCGCCGTTCCGCCGATGCGCTGGTTCCCCGGGGCCCCTGCTCTGGTCAGGATCCCGCGCCGGTCACGGGCACAGCACGTCGTTGCTCAGCGCGAAGATCATCACCGACAGCACCAGGGTCAGGCCGGCGGCCATCAGAACCCGCAGCGCCCGGTCCGAGGGCGGCTTGCCCGACACGGCCTCGTAGGCGTGGAACACCAGGTGGCCGCCGTCCAGCACCGGCACCGGAAAGAGGTTCAGCAGCCCCACCCCGGTCGACAGGGCCGCGACGAACCAGACGAAGCTGACAAACCCCTGGCTGGCCATGGCGCCCGAGGTCTTGGCGATGCCGATCGGCCCGGTCATGTTGCAGGAGGAGATCGCCCCGGTGATCATGTGCCACAGCCCCGACAGGGAACTGCCGATCACCCCCCAGGTCTGCTGGATACCGCCCCAGAGGGAGCTCAGCAGCCCGGCCCGCTCGGTCGCCAGCTCGAAGGCCATGCCGCCGGCAATGCCGATGCGCCATTCGGTGCGGAAACCGCCTTCGGGGGCGGGCTCATCGACGCGGCGCGGGGTCAGCACGAAATCCATCGGCGCCTCCACACCCTCGCGCCAGACATTCAGCAGCAGCGGCGCCCCGGCCGAACCCTCGACCCGGGACTTGAGCTGCTCGAAGGCGAAGATCGGCGTGCCGTCGATGGCGGTGATCACGTCGCCCTGCTTCAGCCCGATGTCGTAGGCGGCGGAGTTCGGTGCCAGCTGCGTGACGATGGGCGGATAGGGATAGGGGCCGGTGACCTGGCGCTCGTCCCCGTCGCGCAGCACGCGGTAGGACAGTTCGGCGGCCATAGGCAGGTTGTCCGAGAACGCCTGCATCCCTTCGGCGTCATCCAGCTCCGGCAGGGTCACGCCGCCGATGGCAAGGATCTGATCCCCCTGCTGCAGCCCCTCGTCCGCGGCCTGCAGCGGCGGCAGCGGGCGCAGGTCTCCGATGGCCAGCGGCTCGGCCACCTCGCCGCGGGCAAAGAGCAGGGCGGCGAACAGCAGGATCGACAGGAAGAAGTTGAAGAACGGCCCGGCGGCCACCGTCGCGGCCCGCGCCCAGAGCGGGGCCCCCAGCATGGTATGGCGCCGCTCGTCCGCGGACAGGGTCGAGATGACCTCCTCGTCCGGGCCGGCCGAGGCCGCATCGCCATCGCCCAGGAACTTGACGTAGCCGCCGAAGGGCAGTGCCGCCACCTGCCAGCGGGTGCCGTGGCGGTCCACCCGGCTGAACAGCACCGGCCCGAAGCCAAGCGAGAAGACCTCGGCCTTGATGCCCGAGATCCGGCCGATGATGTAATGCCCGTATTCATGGATCGCGACGATGATCGACAGGGCCACGACGAAGGCGATCACCACGTACAGCAGATTCCCGAATTCGGGCAGAAAACTCGTCATATGGCCTATACCGTCCCTGTCTTGCGCACCTGTGCCATGCAGTCTTCCGCATAACGTCTTGCGATCTGGTCCATGTGCAGCACGTTATCAAGGCTGAAGGCGGCATCAATGAGACCTGAATCGGTCTCGATCCGGTCAAGAACCCGTGTGACGACCTCGGCCATGTCCATGAAGCCGATGCGGCGGGCCAGGAAGGCGTCCAGCGCCACCTCCTTCGCCGCGTTCAGCGCGCAGCCCGACAGGCCGCCGCGGTCCATCACCCGATGCGCCAGGCCAAGGGCCGGGTAGCGTTCCGGGTCCGGCGCCTCGAAGGAGAGGCTGCCGATGCGCGCGAGGTCAAGCCGTTCCAGCGGCAGCGCGGCGCGATCGGGCCAGTTCAGCGCGTAGCCGATGGCGTGGCGCATGTCGGCGGGGCCGAGGTGGGCGATCAGCCCGGCATCGACGTGACCGACCAGCGCATGAACCAGGCTTTCGCGGTGAATCAGCACTTCCAGCTGGTCCGGCGAAAAGCCGAAGAACTCTTTCGCCTCGATCAGCTCCAGCGCCTTGTTGAACATCGAGGCGGAATCGACGGTGATGCGCAACCCCATGTCCCAGTTGGGATGCGTCGCGGCCTGTTCGGGCGTCGCGGTGCGCATCTTCTCCAGCGGCCAGTCGCGGAAGGCCCCGCCCGAGGCGGTGATGATGACACGCTCGACCGAGGCCGGATCCTCGCCCAGCAGGGCCTGGTAGATGGCCGAGTGTTCGCTGTCGACGGGCAGCAGCTCGGCGCCGGCGCGCCTGGCGGTCTCCAGCACCAGCGGCCCGGCGCAGACGAGGGTTTCCTTGTTGGCCAGCGCCAGCGCGGCGCCGCGTTCCAGCGCCTTCAGGCCCGGCGCCAGGCCGGCGGCGCCGACGATGGCCGACATCACCCAGTCGGCGGGACGCTCGGCGGCCTCGATCAGGGCGCCCTGCCCGGCTGCGGTCTTGATCCCCGTCCCGGCAAGCGCCGCGCGCAGCTCGGGCAGACGCGCCTCGTGGGCGGTCACGGCGAACTTGGCATTCAGGCGCATCGCATCCTTCGCCAACTGGTCGATGTTATGACCGCCGGTCAGCGCCTCGACCTCGAAATCGTCCGGGCGACGGGCAACGAGATCGATGGTGCTCTGTCCGATGGAGCCGGTGGCCCCGAGGATCGTGATCCGGCGCATGTTACCCCGCGATGAAGAAGAGCCCCGTCCAGGGGCCGGTCAGCAGCAGCATGAGCGAGGCGCCCAGCATTCCGTCGAACCGATCCAGCAGACCGCCATGGCCGGGGATCAGGTTCGAGGAATCCTTGACGCCCGCACGCCGCTTCAGCGCGCTTTCGGCCATGTCACCCATTTGCGAGGCCATGGACAATGCGACGGATACGCCCGCCAGCGCCGCGCCCTCGCCCATCCACAGCCCGAAGCCGAGGCCGACGAGGCCCGCGGCAACCCAGCCCGCGATGGTGCCCGACCAGGTCTTCTTGGGGCTGACGCGGGGCCAGAACTTCGGTCCGCCGATCATCCGGCCCGCGAAGTAGCCCGCCACATCGGTGACGACGACGACGGCCACCAGCCAGCCCAGCCAGAGCGCGCCCTGGTCGGTCCGCAGCCGGGCCATGCCATAGCCCGCGATGAGGATCATGGCACAGAAGACGAGGAACAGCGTCCGCCGTTTCGGCACCAGCGACAGGCCCGCCATCGAGGGCGCCAGCAGCAGCGGCAGCGCGAAGCCGCCGGGCACGAAGACCGCCAGGGCCAGGGCCAGGCCCGCGACGCCGCCCATCTGCAGCGCCACGCTGTCGTTGCCGGGGGCGCAGATCCGCACCAGCTCCCAGACCATGCCGCCGCAGACCAGGGCGATGAACAGCTTGAACCAGGCCCCGCCGAGCCAGATCACCAGCAGCCCGGTGAGGACGAGAACCAGCCCCGAAGCCAGACGCGGCGCCAGGTCGGACCACTTGCGATCAGCCATCTGCCTACCCTTTCGCGCCGCCGAAGCGACGATCCCGGCTGCCGAAATTCTCCAGTACCCCGGCAAAGACCTCCTTGGTGAAGTCGGGCCAGAGCGTGTCGATGAACTCGTATTCCGCATAGGCGGACTGCCAGAGCAGGAAGTTCGAGATCCGCGCCTCGCCGCTGGTGCGGATCACCAGGTCGGGGTCGGGCAGCACGCAGGTATCGAGGTAGCGCGGCAGGGTTTCCTCGTCCACGCTCTCGGGGTCGAGCCGTCCCGCCGCCACGTCCTCGGCCAGGCGCTTGGTGGCGCGGGCCACCTCGTCGCGGCCGCCGTAGTTCAGCGCGATGGTCAGGTTGGTGCCGGTGCAGTCGGAGGTCATCTCTTCCAGCTCGTCCATCAGCGCCTGCAGCTTCTGGTCGAGGCCGGGACGGTCACCGATGAAGCGCACCCGCACGTTATGGTCGCGCAGGGCGCGAGCTTCCTTGCGGATGTAGCTGCGGAAGAGCGACATCAGCCCGGCGACCTCGATCTGGGTGCGTTTCCAGTTCTCGGTCGAGAAGCCGAAGATTGTCAGGTACTTGACGCCCAGGTCCGGGCAGGCCCTGACGATCTCGCGCACCCGTCGGGCGCCGGCGTGATGGCCGAAGAGCCGCGGACGCCCGCGCATCGTCGCCCAGCGTCCGTTGCCATCCATGATGATCGCCACGTGGCAGGGGCCGGCAGGGCCCCCTCCGCTCTGATCTGCGAGGGCTTGCGCCTCGTCCGCCATGGGCCCCTCCCCGTGATGCTGTGGCGATATGCAGCCTTGGCTGGGCCGGGACCGGGCCCGGCCGTCGCCTCAGACCTGCATGATTTCCGCTTGCTTGGTCTCCAGCGCCTGATCGACCTTCTTGACGTAGCTGTCGGTCAGTTCCTGCACCTCGGCTTCCCAGAACTTCTGGTCGTCCTCGGAGAGGCCGTCGGCCTTGGCCTTCTTGATCTGGTCCATGCCGTCGCGGCGCAGGTTGCGCACGGCGACGCGGGCATGTTCGGCGTATTGCGCGGCGACCTTGCCCAACTCGCGGCGGCGTTCCTCGTTCAGCTCGGGGATCGGCAGCATGATGATGGTGCCGTTGAGCTGCGGGTTGATACCCAGGCCGCTTTCGCGGATCGCCTTTTCGACCTTGTTGACCAGACCCTTGTCCCAGACGTTGATCGTGACCATGCGCGGCTCGGGCACGTTGACGGTGCCGACCTGGTTGATCGGGGTGGGCTGGCCGTAGGCATCGACCATCACCGGCTCCAGCATCGAGGCCGAGGCCCGACCGGTCCGCAGCGAGGCGAATTCGGTCCTGAGGTTCGACATCGCGCCTTCCATGCGGCGCTTGAGGTCATCGGTGTCGAGTTCGAAATCTTCAGACATGGTAATATAGCCCGCTGAGCTGGTTCGTCATTCCGAGGCGTTCTAGGACAGCGCACCCGGGATGTATAGTAATTTGCGACAATTGACCTGGCGCCGGGGTCTCCCCCGGCGCCCGAAAGCCGGCCTGTCGGCGGTCCGGTTCAGCCCTTGACGAGGGTATGGGCGCCCTTGCCCTGCAGGATGCCACGGAAGCCGTTCGGGTCATCCAGCGGGAAGACGATGATCGGCTTGTGGTTGTCCCGCGCCAGCGCGATCGCCGAGGCGTCCATCACCTTGAGGTTCTTCTGCAGCACCTCGTCGTAGCTCACCACATCGTACCGCTTGGCATCGGGGTTGGTCTTGGGGTCCTTGTCATAGACCCCGTCGACCCCGTTCTTGCCCATGAAGATCGCTTCGCAGGCCATCTCGTTGGCGCGCAGCGTGGCGGCGGTGTCGGTGGTGAAATAGGGGTTTCCGGTGCCGGCGGCGAAGATGCACACACGCTTCTTCTCCAGGTGGCGGACGGCACGGCGGCGGATGTAGGGTTCGGCCACCTCGTTCATGGTGATCGCGCTGATCACCCGGGTATAGACGCCCAGGCCCTCCAGCGCGGCCTGCATGGCCAGCGCGTTCATCACCGTCGCCAGCATCCCCATGTAGTCGGCGGTGGTCCGCTCCATCCCCTGCGCCGATCCGGCGAGGCCGCGGAAGATGTTGCCGCCCCCGATCACCATGCAGATCTCGACGCCCATGTCATGCACGCTCTGCACCTGCTTGGCGATCCGCTCGACGGTCGGCGGATGCAGGCCGTAGCCCTGGTCTCCCATCAACGCCTCCCCCGAGATCTTCAACATCACCCGCTGGTAGGTGGGCTCCTGCTCGGTTTCGGCCATGTTGCGCTCCTTCACGGCGGGGGACTAGGATCGCGCGCAAAATGTCGGAAAAGGCGGGCAGGTTCAATGCGGGAAATGGGTCAGGCGGACGGGAAAGCGGGTGGCTGCGAATGACGTGGGCGCAAGAGACCGCAACGGGCCTCGCAACGGACCGCCATGTGCTCATCGCAGGGCCGACCGCCTCGGGCAAATCGGCCCTGGCGATGCGCATCGCCGAGCGGGACGGCGGCGTGATCGTCAATGCCGACGCGCTGCAGGTCTATGCCAACTGGCGCGTCCTCTCCGCCCGCCCCTCCGAGGCCGAAGAGGCGGCGCTGCCGCATCGCCTGTTCGGCCATGTCGACCGGCTGCAGCCCTACTCCGTCGGCGACTGGCTGCGCGAGGTCGAGACCCTGCTTTCGGGCCCCGAGCGTCTGGTGATCGTCGGCGGCACCGGCCTCTACCTCTCGGCCCTGACCGAGGGGCTGGCGGTGATCCCCGAGGTGCCGCCCGAGGTCCGTGCCGAGGGCAATGCCCTGCGCGAGGCCGACTTGCCGGCGATGATCGCCGCGCTGGATGCCGAGAGCGCCGCCCGCATCGACCTGAACAACCCCGCCCGGGTGCAACGGGCCTGGGAGGTGCTGCGCGCCACCGGGCGCGGCATCGCCGCCTGGCAGGCCGAGACCCCGCCCCCCCTGCTGCCGCCTTCGGCCTGCACGCGGCTGGTGCTGGAGGCGCCGAAGGACTGGCTGACGCCGCGCATCGAGAGGCGATTCGACCAGATGCTCGAAATGGGGGCGCTGGAAGAGGCCCGCGACAACCTCCGAGGCTGGGATCCCGCGCGGCCCTCGTCCAAGGCAATAGGGGCACCAGAGCTAATTGCCTATCTCCGTGAGGAAATTTCCTTTGACGAGGCCCGGGAACGCGCCATAATACTGACCCGTAGGTATGCGAAACGGCAAAGAACCTGGTTCCGAGCCCGCATGTCGTCCTGGCGGGTCATCCCGGCTGCGTAGCCTTTACTTATCAGTGCAATCCCGTTCTATTTCTCCATGTGAACCGCCCCGGTTTTTCACTGAACAGACAGATCCGCACTTGGCAGATTACGCGCCCCCAACGGTCCGGAGCCAGACCCTCGCCCAGCTCTCCGCAAACGAGAGCTGGCGGCTCGAACTCCCTCATGCCCGCAGTTCCCATCTCTTCGTCTATCTCAGCAAGGGACAGGGCCGCACGATCGTGCTGGGGCGCCGTCGCGGGTTGACGATGAACACCGCCCTCTTCGTGCCTGCGGGCACGCTGATGATGCTGGACATCGGCAAGCAGAGCTACGGACTGGCCGTCACCGTGCCCACGGACCTCGGGCTGCAACTGCCTGCCGAGCCGGTGCAGCTGCGCCTGCGCGACAGCCTTTCGCAGGCCGAGCTGGTGGCGATCATCGAGGCGATGCAGCGCGAACAGGCGACGCATCGCCCCTTCGGCGCCGAGGCCCTGCAGGCCCATGCCGGTCTGCTCTCGGTCTGGCTGCGCCGCACCCTGGCGGCCGAGCCTGCCGGCACCGGCACACCGCGCGCCGCCGACCGGCTGGCCTCGGCCTTCTGCGCCCTGGTCGAACGCGACTTCCGGTCCGGTCAGACCATGGCCGATGTCGCCATGGCGCTCGGGGTCACGCCGACCCATCTCACGCGTACGCTGCGCCAGACCGCCGGCATCACCGCCGCCGAGATCCTGACAGGACGCAGCCTGCACGAGGCGCGGGTGATGCTTCAGGACGGCTCGTTGCCGATCGGGCTGGTGTCGGAAATGCTGGGTTTCTCTTCTGCCGCCTACTTCACCAGGTTCATCCAGAAACACACCGGAAAGACGCCGACCGCCCTGCGCCGGCGCAGATAGCATTTGACCCGGGCGCCCGCCCGGTGCCTGCTGCGGCTGTCCGGGTCCCTGCCTGATCGCGCACCACATCTGGTGACGCGCCCCGCGCGTACGACGGAAAATGTCGCTTTCGGATGGTCAGTATGTCGTATCTGGACTACGAAAGGACGGAGACTTGAATTGACGTGTGCCGATTTTCCTGCGGGAATGTCGACAGCAGGAGGCCCGCACCCGGCGAGGGAAGAACAGGGCCGTTGCAGCTTTTCAGTCGATCTCGTGGGCAGGACGCCTCGCGGGGCACCGGATGGACGTCACAGGGAGAATGACATGACCGAAACACCCCAAACGCAGGGCCGGATCCACCCAGCCGCCCGCATGTATGCGGAGGAATTCAAGGCCGGCAAGCTGAGCCGCCGCGAATTCATGGCGCGGACCTCGGCGCTTGGCGTGGCCACTGCGGGGATCTACGCGCTCGGCGGGCTCGAACGGCCCGCGGCGGCGCAGTCGGCGCCCAAGATGGGCGGTACCCTGCGCGTGCAGATGGAGACCAAGGCGCTGAAGGACCCGCGCAATTTCGACTGGTCGCAGATGGCGAACTTCGCCCGCGGCTGGCTGGAATACCTGGTCGAATACCAGTCCGACGGGACCTTCGAGGGGCGCCTGCTGGAAAGCTGGGAAGCCAACGAGGACGCCACCGAATACGTGCTGAACGTCCGCCAGGGCGTGACCTGGAACAACGGCGATCCCTTCACCGCCGAGGACGTGGCCTTCAACATCTCGCGCTGGTGCGAACAGGGTGTCGACGGCAACTCGATGGCCTCGCGCATGTCGACGCTGATCGACAGCGAGACCGGCATGGCGCGCGAGGGCGCGATCACCGTGGTCGACGATCACACCGTGAAGCTGTCCTGTGCCTCGCCCGACATCACCATCATCGCGGGCTTCGCCGACTACCCGGCCGCCGTGGTCCACCAGAGCTACGATGGCGGCGACCCTTCGGAGAACCCCATCGGCACCGGCCCCTTCCTGCCCGAGACCAACGAGGTCGGCGTGACTCAGGTGCTGGTCAAGAACACCGATCACCAGTGGTGGGGCGAAGGCGCCTACCTGGACCGGATCGAGTTCATCGACTTCGGCACCGACATGGCCTCCTGGGTGGCGGCCGCCGATTCCGACGAGATCGACATGACCTACCAGTCGACCGGCGAATTCATCGAGGTGCTGGACGCAATGGGCTGGAAGAAGTCCGAGGCGGTCACGGCAGCCACCATCTGCGTGCGCTTCAACCAGAGCCAGGAACCCTACACCAACCCCGAGGTGCGCAAGGCGCTGATCCAGGCGGTCGACAACAACGTGATCCTGGAACTGGGCTACGCCGGCTACGGCACCGTCGCCGAGAACCACCACGTCTGCCCGATCCACCCGGAATACGCCGAAGTGCCCGGCATCCCCACCGATCCGGCGGCCGCCATGGCCAAGCTGGAAGAGCTGGGCATGGCCGATACCGAGTTCACTCTGATCTCGATCGACGACCAGTGGCAGTCGGAAACCTGTGACGCCGTGGCCGCGCAGATGCGCGACGCCGGCATCAACATCCAGCGCGAGATCCTGCCCGGCTCGACCTTCTGGAACGACTGGCTGGTCTATCCCTTCTCGGCGACCGAGTGGAACATGCGTCCGCTGGGCGTTCAGATCATGGCCCTGGCCTACAAGACTGGCGGCTCGTGGAACGAATCCGCGATGTCCAACCCCGAGTTCGACGCCGCCCTCGATGAGGCGCTTTCGATCGCGGATGCGGACAAGCGCCGCGAGGTCATGGCGACGCTGGAGACCATCATGCTGGACGAAGGCGTCATGGTGCAGCCCTACTGGCGCTCGCTGTTCCGCCACTCGAAGGAAAACGTCATGGATGCCGAACAGCACCCGACCTTCGAGATGCATCACTACAAGTGGTGGCTCGACGCCTGATCTGCCTGAAACCTGGGGGCCGCGTCGCAAGCGTGGCCCCCTTGCCTTCCTGCGGCCGCCATGACCGCGCACCGGGCCCGGCCCGGACGCCAAGAACCGGGATCCACCCGGCCGCCACTGACAGGGACACTGCATGATTCTATTCCTGCTGAAACGGCTGGGGACCATGATCCTGACGGCGCTCTGCCTCAGCTTCATCGTCTTCTTCCTCACCAACCTGGAACCCAACCTCAGAAAGGTGGCCAAGTTCGAAGGCAACAGCCGGATGGAGGAATCCGAGGTCCAGAACTGGCTGGCAAACAACGGCTACAAGCAGCCCATCCTGACCCGGTACGGCGAATGGCTGGGGGTGGTGCCGGGATGGACCAACGACCGGGCCGGCGTGGTGACCGGGCGCTGCATCGAGGGCGACCTGACCGCCGAGACCGCCCCGCGCTTCTGCGGTGTGCTGCAAGGCAACTGGGGCGACAGCATGGTCTTCCGCGACGAGGTCTCGACCATCGTCGGCGTGCGGCTTTGGATGACCGGCAAGCTGATGCTCTGGGTCATGCTGCTGATGGTGCCCTCGGCGCTGATCCTCGGCGTGCTGGCGGGGATGCGGGAAGGCTCGAAGACCGACCGCAGCCTGTCGACCCTGTCCATCGCGACCACGGCGACGCCCGAATATGTCTCGGGCGTGATCCTGATCGCGGTCTTCGCCTCTTCCGCCGTCGGGCTGAAATGGTTCAAGGGCACCGCCACGGCGGCCATGGAAGACGCGACCTTCGAGAACTTTTTCCTGCCGGTGCTGACCATCTCTCTCTACGGGATGGGCTATATCGCGCGGATGACCCGGGCCAGCATGGCCGAGGTGATGACCGCGCAATATATCCGCACCGCGCGGCTCAAGGGCGTCAGCTTCCGCAACATCGTGCTGAAACACGCCCTGCGCAACGCGCTGATCGCGCCCTTCACCGTGATCATGCTGCAGTTTCCCTGGCTGCTGAACGGCGTCGTCGTGGTCGAGACCCTGTTCAACTACAAGGGCCTCGGCTGGGCGCTGGTGCAGGCGGCGGGCAACAATGACATCAACCTGCTGCTCGGCATTTCCGTCGTGTCGGTACTGGTGGTCCTGGTAACGCAGCTGATCTCGGATATCGGCTATGTCTACCTGAACCCCCGGATCCGGATTTCCTGAGGAGGCGCCGCGCATGGAACCCTTGTCCTGGGGCCAGATCGCCCTGCAACTGCTGATCCGCTTCCTGCCGGTCTGGATCGCGCTCATCGTCACCTTCGCCCTGTCGATCACCTACAAGCGACGGCTGGGCCTCTATGGCAAGCTGTTCGACAACACCATCGGCATGGTCGGCTTCGGCCTGGTGATGTTCTGGGTCTACACCGCCCTGATGGTCGGCCTGTTCGACTGGATCGTTACCCATGACCCGCTCTCGACCGCCAGCGGGATGAAGAACAAGGTGCCCGGCACCCCCCTGCGCGGCGCAGAGGAGGGCGAATTCGCCTGGTATCTGCTGGGTGGCGACACCCTGGCGCGGGATGTCTTCTCGCGCATGGTCGAGGGCGCCTGGGTGGTGATCCGCATCGCCCCCCTGGCGACGCTGTTCGCCTTCATGGTCGGCATCACCCTGGGCCTGCCCGCCGGCTACTTCGGTGGCCGGCTGGACAGCGCGCTGAGCTTCGCCGCGAACCTGATCCTGGCCTTCCCGGTGATCCTGCTCTTCTACCTGCTGGTGACCCCCGAAATGGTCGAGACCGGCATCCCCAGCTACATGGGGGTGGTGCTGTTCCTCTTCCCAATCATCTTCCTGACCGTGCTGGTCAACGCCCGCTACCGCACCCAGCCGGCGCGGCGCAACGTGATGCTGGCGGTGCTGCTCTTCGTGCTGGGCTGGGCCTACCTCTCGGTGGTTTCGGATCCGCAGACCCCGGTGGCCTTCCTGCCGCGCGATCTTGACCTGTTCGACATCCCGGGCGGCATCCTGGTGGTCTTCGTCTCGGTGGTCTTCGTCAATGCGCCGACGGTCTTCCGCATCGTCCGGGGCCTGACCCTCGACATCAAGACGCGCGACTACGTCGCCGCCGCGCAGACCCGGGGCGAGGGCCCCTGGTACATCATGCTGTGGGAGATCCTGCCCAACACCCGCGGCCCGCTGATCGTCGATTTCTGCCTGCGCATCGGCTACACGACGATCCTGCTGGGCACGCTCGGCTTCTTCGGCCTCGGCCTGCCGCCCGAGAGCCCGGACTGGGGCACGACGATCAACCAGGGCCGCAAGCTGCTGTCGATCTATCCGCATCCCGCCATCGTGCCGGCACTGGCCCTGCTGAGCCTGGTGCTGGGTCTGAACCTGCTGGCGGACGGGCTGCGCGAAGAAAGTCTGAAAGACTGAGGCCGGGGGACCGGGGCCAGCCCCGGACCCCGGAGTATTTTCAGCCATCGAATGGGAACAAGGTGGTTCCCACGGAGAGGTGTCATGAGCGAGACAACGCCCGACTATGACGGACCCATCCTGGAGATCGACAAGCTGTCCATCTCCTTCTTCACCCGCCTGCGAGAGATTCCCGCGGTGATGGACTTCTCGGTCTCGGTTCGCCCCGGCGAGGCGGTCGGATTGGTCGGGGAAAGCGGCTGCGGCAAGTCGACCGTGGCGCTTGGCGTCATGCAGGACCTTGGCGTCAACGGGCGCGTCACCGGCGGCTCGATCCGGTTCAAGGGCCGCGACCTGGCCGAGATGAGCCCCGCCGAGCTGCGCCAGATCCGCGGCAACGAGATCGCGATGATCTACCAGGAGCCGATGGCCAGCCTGAACCCCGCGATGCGCGTCGGCAAGCAGCTGATGGAAGTGCCGATGATCCACGAAGGGATCGGCGAGGCCGAGGCCCGCGCCCGCGCCCTGCAGGTGATCGAGGACGTCAAGCTGCCCGACCCCGAGCGGATCCTCAGGGCCTTCCCGCACCAGCTGTCCGGCGGCCAGCAGCAGCGTATCGTCATCGCCATGGCGCTGATGTCGAAGCCCGCCCTGCTGATCCTGGACGAGCCGACCACCGCGCTCGACGTCACCGTCGAGGCCGCCATCGTCGAACTGGTGAAGGACCTCGGCAAGAAATACGGCACGTCGATGCTGTTCATCTCCCACAACCTTGGCCTGGTGCTGGAGACCTGCGACCGGCTCTGCGTGATGTACTCCGGCGAGGCGGTCGAGCGCGGCTCGATCGAAGACGTCTTCGACCAGATGCGCCATCCCTATACCCAGGCGCTGTTCCGTTCGATCCCCCTGCCCGGCGCGTCCAAGACCGACCGGCCGCTGGTGGCGATCCCCGGCAACTTCCCCCTGCCCCACGAGCGCCCGCCGGGCTGCAACTTCGGCCCGCGCTGCGACTACTTCGAGGCCGGTCGCTGCGACGCGCAGGAGATCCGCATGGAGCCGGTGAAGGGCGACGAGCGCCACGAGACCCGCTGCCTGCGCCAGGACGAGATCGACTGGAACGCCCCCGTGGTCGCCGCCCAGACCCACGCGAAGGCCGAGATCGGCCGCACCGTGCTGAAGATCGACAACCTGAAGAAATATTACGAGGTCGCGGCCTCGGCCCTGTTCAAGGGCGGCGAGAAAAAGGTGGTGAAGGCCAACGAGACGCTCTCCTTCGAGGCCCGCGAAAGCGAGACCCTGGCCATCGTCGGCGAAAGCGGGTGCGGCAAGTCGACCTTTGCCAAGGTCCTGATGGGGCTGGAAACCGCCACCGAGGGCTCCATCCTGCTGGACAACCGCGAGATCCAGTCGACCCCCATCGAGAAGCGCGACACCAAGACCGTGGCCGACGTGCAGATGGTGTTCCAGAACCCCTTCGACACGCTGAACCCCTCGATGACCGTCGGCCGCCAGATCATCCGGGCGCTGGAAGTCTTCGGCTACGGCACCAGCGATGCCGAGCGGCGCGAACGGATGCTGACCCTGCTGGATCTGGTGAAACTGCCCCGCGCCTTCGCCGACCGGATGCCGCGCCAGCTGTCCGGCGGGCAGAAGCAGCGCGTCGGCATCGCGCGCGCCTTCGCAGGCGATGCGCGCATCGTGGTCGCGGATGAGCCGGTCTCGGCGCTGGATGTCTCGGTGCAGGCCGCCGTCACCGACCTGCTGATGGAGATCCAGCGCGAGCAGAAGACGACTCTGCTGTTCATCAGTCACGACCTGTCCATCGTGCGCTATCTCTCGGACCGGGTGATGGTGATGTACCTCGGGCATGTGGTCGAACTGGGCACCACCGAAGAGGTCTTCTCGCCGCCCTATCATCCCTATACCGAGGCGCTGCTCTCGGCCGTGCCGATCGCCGACACCTCGGTGAAGAAGAAGCACATCGTGCTGGAAGGCGACATCCCCTCGGCGGTCAATCCGCCGCCGGGCTGCCCGTTCCAGACCCGCTGTCGCTGGAAGCAGCTGGTCCCGGGCAACCGGTGCGAGACCGAGGTGCCCCCGATGCGCGACTTCGACGGCCACCAGATCAAGTGCCACCTCAGCGACGCGCAGTTTGCCGAGATGGAGCCGGTGATCACCTCGGCGCCCTCCGTCGCCGCCGAGTGAGCCGCAACAGGGCCACAACGCAAAAGACCCCCGCCAGTGCGGGGGCCTTTCGCCAGACTGAGTCCCGGGGTCACCCGGGTTACACACCCGGGGATCAGGTGTCGGAGTCACCGTCGGTGGTGTCATCCGCGTCGTCGCCCGGCTCATTGTCGGAGTCAGGGCCGGACCCGGTATCGGCACCCGTGTTGGCCTGGTCATCGTCATCGGGATCGTCGTTGCCCATCGGGGATTCGCCTTCGACCAGCTTGCCGTCGACGATCGGCAGGTCCATGACCCGGTCAGCCGCGATCTCGGCGAACTTGTCGACCATCGGGCCGTAGTAGATTTCCGGGTCGGTGCCGTCGTAGGTGGAGTCGGCTTCAAGTTCGACCGGGAAGCTGGTGATAATGTCGCCGTTCTGGCCGAAGACTGCGATCTGGGCGGACATGGTGCCCATGTTCGGGGACAGGTCGAGGCCCAGCACCGAGGCTTCGATGGCGATGCCTTCACCGCCCTCGACCATCTCGGGAAGGTACTTGGCGATCGCCGTCTCGACGTCGTCCGAGACGCGCGGCAGGTAGGTTGCGGGCACCTTGCCTTCGGCGACCGAGGCTTCGGCAACGTCGGCGCTGACCGAGGCGACCGGGCCTTCATAGGCGAATGCGGGGATGGCGGTCATCGTCGCTGCGGCGATGGCGGGAATGAGCAGAGTCTTACGCATGGCGAATTCCTTTTCGATCTTTCTCTGACGCGGTGCCGGGGCCCGTCTTCGGGGTGGCACGCTGTTGCGTCGCGGTGTGGAAAGGAAACGCCTCCCCCCTGCCCGGGTTCCTGAAACTTTCGCCCCGGGGCGCTAAAATCGAAGGGAACCAAAGGCGCCGGAAATGCATTCGCGCGCGCCCGCTTGAATAGGATGTAAAGCGCCGGCAGAAATCAGCCTAACTGCCCCAGATCGCCGCCACATAGGCCCTGGTTTCGGCATAGGGCGGGATGCCCCCGTGCCGCCGCACCGCCTCGGGGCCGGCATTGTAGGCCGCCAGCGCCAGCGGCCAGGAGCCGAAGTCGCGGTATTGCATCGCCAGGTAGCGGGCACCGCCGTCGAGGTTCTGGTAGGGATCCAGCGCATCGACCTTCAGGATCCGCGCGGTCGCCGGCATCAGCTGCGCCAGCCCCTGCGCGCCCTTGTGGGACAGGGCATTGCTGTTCCAGCCGCTTTCCTGCTGCACCAGGCGCAGAAAGACGCCCTCGGGGATGCCGTGGCGCAGGGCGGCGGATTTCGCCATGTCGAGGTACGGCCCCCTGTACGTGCCGGTCCAGGCCACGCCGTCCCACTTGGTCGGCGTGCGGATCGCCTGCGGGGTCAGCCGCACCGAGGCCGCGTATTGCGTCGAGGCACGCCGGTCAAGAAGGCTGGTCTGGGCGCCGAACTGGTTCTTGCGGGCCTGCGAGGCCAGGATATCCGCCGTCGCAGGCAGCGCGGAAAGGCAAAGGCCCGCGCAAAGGCAGGCCAGCATGGTGGGCTTGAACATCTCTGTCCCCATTCGTCTGTCCCCTCGATCTGGCGCGCAGACTAGCGGCATCGGTCGCAAATGGCACCCCCCGATGCGCGGGAGGCGGCGCCCTGCCGACGGGAACGGCGCCGGGGCAGCCCGCAGGACCATTCGACAGGGGCGAGGGGGCAAACTCTTGTCCTTTTCCGCACGCTTTGGTGTAACGCTCGGAACATCCGCGCCGGATTCGGGCGCGAAAGGCTACATCAGAGGGAGAAGCGCCATGGCCGGTTCCGTCAACAAGGTCATCCTGATCGGCAATCTGGGACGCGATCCCGAAGTCCGTTCCTTCCAGAACGGGGGCAAGGTCTGCAACCTGCGCATCGCCACCTCGGAAAACTGGAAGGACCGCAACACCGGCGAGCGCCGCGAGCGCACCGAGTGGCATACGGTCGCCATCTTCAACGAAGGCCTGGTCCGCATTGCGGAGCAATATCTGCGCAAGGGCTCCAAGGTCTACATCGAGGGACAGCTGGAAACCCGCAAATGGCAGGACCAGTCCGGCCAAGATCGCTATTCCACCGAGATCGTCCTTCGTGGCTTCGGAGGTGTCCTCACCATGCTGGACGGTCGCGGTGAAGGCGGCGGCGGCGGTGGCGGCGGCAACTACGGTGGTGGCCAGGGTGGCGGCGGCTATGGTGGCGGCTACGATGACCGCGGCGGCTCGGGCGGTGGTTATGACGACCGTGGCGGCTCTGGCGGCGGTTACGGTGACGGTGGTTCGGGCGGCGGCGGTGGCCGCAACGACCTGGACGACGAGATTCCGTTCTGATCCAGCCCAATCGACGACATGAATACCGCCGCCGGAACCTCCTCCGGCGGCGGTTTCCGTTTCAGACCTCCGAGCTTTCCTTCCAGCCGCCCAGGATCACTTCCTTGTCGGTCAGGTTGGCGTCGATGCGGGCCAGTTCCTCGTCGCTGAACTCGAGGTTGGAGACAGCGCCGACGCAATCCACCACCTGCGAGGCCCGCGAGGCACCGATCAGCGCCGAGGTCACCCGGCCGCCGCGCAGAACCCAGGCAATCGCCATCTGGGCCAGGGTCTGACCGCGCGCCTGCGCCACCTCGTTCAGGCCGTTCAGCTTGGCGATCATCGCCTCGTCCACAAGGTCGGGGTTCAGGCTCTTGCCCTGCGCCGCGCGGGAGTCGCTGGGCACGCCCTTCAGGTACTTGCCCGTCAGCAGCCCCTGCGCCAGCGGCGTGAAGACGATCGAGCCCATGCCGAGATCATCCAGCGTATCCAGCAGCCCGTCCTCTTCGACCCAGCGGTTGAACATGTTGTAGCTGGGCTGGTGGATGACAAAAGGCGTCTTCAGTTCGCGCAGGATCGCATGGGCCTGCCGGGTGCGCTCGGAGTTGTAGGACGACACCCCGACATAAAGGGCCTTGCCCGCCCGCACGGCAGCATCCAGCGCCAGCATGGTCTCTTCCAGCGGCGTCTCGGGATCGGCGCGGTGGTGATAGAAGATATCGACGTATTCGACCCCCATCCGCTTCAGCGACTGGTCCAGCGAGGCGGTCAGGTACTTGCGCGAGCCCCAGTCGCCATAGGGGCCGGGCCACATGTCGTAGCCCGCCTTGGTGGACAGGATCAGCTCGTCCCGGTACGGGCGCCAGTCCTCGGCCATCAGGCGCCCGAAGGCGGTTTCGGCGCTGCCGTAGGGCGGGCCATAATTGTTGGCCAGGTCGAAATGGGTCACCCCGTGATCGAAAGCGGTGCGCAGGATATCGCGCTTGGTCTCATGCGGCGTGTCATCGCCGAAGTTGTGCCACAGCCCCAGCGAGATGGCGGGCAGCTTCAGCCCCGACCGGCCAAGGCGGCGGTAGGGCATGGTATCGTATCGGCTTTCTGCCGCGACATAGGTCATGGGAGCCTCCATTGTTAGCGCATGACAGGGAGGTTCGCGATTTCGCCGGAAAGGTAAAGCCCCGAAGCGGCGTTCAGCGCCAGAGCACCGCCCCGAGGGTCAGCAGCCCCCAGACCGGCGGCGAGAGCGCCAGGCAGAGCAGAAGCGCCGCCTGCCAGGTCGGGCGCGGTGCGGAGGGCAGCGGAGGTGCACGCTTTTTCATCGCCGTCATTAACCTTCGTGAAGGTTTTGATTGTCTTAACTTGGACATGCGACATGAGGACCTCTCGGATCTGGGCCCGACGCTTGGGCCCGACGGGCGGATGCACCGGCATCCCCATTACGCCACGACGCTGCGCGGCATGGGGGCAGAGCTGGGCCGCCTGCCCTGCGGCACGCTGACGGTGACCCGGCGGACCGGTCCGCTGCGCCTGCTCTGGCTGCCGCACCCCATGGTCTTGCCGGACCTCGCCACCCTGCCCGCCCCGGCGCTGATCTCGGCCGCCTCGCGGGTACAGGACACGCGGCTGCATGGCTCGGGCGCGATCCGGATGCTGACGCCGCAGGCCCGCGCGGTGCTGCGCCTGACCCGCGACGCCGATCTGCAACGGTCCGGCCAGCATCAGAAATGGCGCAACCGGCTGCGCCATGCCGAACGGCAGCGGGTGCGGATCTGTCACGCCCCCCTGCCCCGTGATCCCGGCCACTGGTTGCTCCAGGCCGAGGCCGCGCAGCAGCGCGCCCGGGGCTATCGCGCCCTGCCGCCCGAGTTCGCGCTGCACTGGCCGCAGACCCGGCTGTTCCTGGCCCGCCGCGGCAGGCAGGTGCTGGCCGCCCAGCTCTTCCTGCTGCACGCCCCCGGCGCCAGCTACCACATCGGCTGGAGCGGGCCCGAAGGCCGCGCCGCCTCGGCCCACAACCTGCTGCTGTGGGAAGCCGGACGCTGGCTGGCATCGCAGGGCATCACCCGGCTGGACCTCGGCCCCCTCGACCGTCACGGCCCCGGACTGGCCCGGTTCAAGCTGGGCAGCGGCGCGCGGATCGAGGCGACGGGCCACACATGGCTTGCCAGCCGCTTTCTTGCGCCATTGGGCCGCCTAATCGGCTGATCCCCGCTTTGGGCCTTTCTTTTCTGCCCTTCCCGGGCTAGGGGCTGCGCGAGACCCTAAGAGGACCCCACATGGATCTGCGTAATATCGCCATCATCGCCCACGTTGACCACGGCAAGACCACGCTCGTCGACGAGCTGCTGAAACAATCCGGTGCCTTCCGTGCCAACCAGGCCGTTGCCGAACGCGCCATGGATTCCAATGACCTGGAACGCGAACGCGGGATCACCATCCTTGCCAAGGCGACCTCGGTCGAGTGGAAAGGCACCCGGATCAACATCGTCGACACCCCCGGCCACGCCGACTTCGGCGCCGAGGTGGAGCGGATTCTCTCGATGGTCGACGGCGTGGTCCTGCTGGTCGATGCCGCCGAGGGCCCGATGCCCCAGACCAAGTTCGTGACCTCGAAGGCGCTGGCCCTCGGCCTGCGCCCCATTGTGGTGCTGAACAAGGTCGACAAGCCCGACGCCGAACCCGACCGCGCCCTGGACGAGGTGTTCGACCTGTTCTCCAGCCTGGACGCCGACGAGGATCAGCTGGACTTCCCGCACATGTACGCCTCGGGCCGCTCCGGCTGGGCCGACAATGAACTGGACGGCCCGCGCAAGAACCTCGACGCGCTGTTCCAGCTGATCGTCAACCACGTGCCCAAGCCCAAGCAACAGGCCAAGCAGGACGACGATTTCCGTATGCTGGCAGTGACCCTGGGCGCCGACCCCTTCGTCGGCCGGATGCTGACCGGCCGCGTCGAATCCGGCAAGGCCAAGGTCGGCCAGACCGTGCAGACGATCTCGCGCATCGGCCAGAAGGTCGAGCAGTTCCGGATCACCAAGATCCAGGCTTTCCGCGGCCTCGCCCAGCAGGACATCGAGGAAGCCGTCGCCGGCGATATCGTGTCGCTGGCCGGGATGACCAAGTCGACCGTGGCCGACACCATCTGCGCCCTCGCCGTGGACAAGCCGCTGGAAGCCCAGCCCATCGACCCGCCGACCATCACCGTGACCTTCGGCATCAACGACAGCCCGCTGGCCGGTCGTGACGGCAAGAAGGTGCAGTCGCGCGTCATCCGCGACCGCCTGCTGAAGGAAGCCGAGACCAACGTGGCGATCAAGGTCGCCGATACCCCCGGCGGTGAGGCCTTCGAGGTCTCGGGCCGTGGCGAACTGCAGATGGGCGTGCTGATCGAGAACATGCGCCGCGAGGGCTTCGAGCTGTCGATCTCGCGTCCGCAGGTGATCCTGCGCGAGGACGAGAACGGCCAGAAGCTTGAGCCGATCGAGGAAGCCACCATCGACGTCGATGACGAATACTCGGGCGCGGTGATCGAGAAGCTGACCGGGGCCCGCAAGGGCGACCTGGTCGAGATGCGGCAGGCCGGTGCGGGCAAGACCCGGATCATCGCCCATATCCCCTCGCGCGGGCTGATCGGCTATCACGGCGAATTCCTGACCGACACCCGTGGCACCGGGGTGCTGAACCGCGTGTTCCACTCCTGGGCCCCCTACAAGGGTCCGATTCCGGGCCGCCGCGCCGGTGTGCTGATCTCGATGGAGAACGGCCAGACCGTCGCCTATGCGCTGTGGAACCTGGAAGAGCGCGGCAAGATGTTCCTCGGCGCCCAGGCGGATGTCTACCAGGGCATGATCATCGGCGAGCACTCGCGTGAGAACGACTTGGAAGTGAACCCGCTGAAGGGCAAGAAGCTGACCAACGTCCGGGCCTCTGGCACCGATGACGCGGTCCGCCTGACCACGCCGGTCACGCTCTCGCTGGAAGAGGCCATCGCCTATATCAACGACGACGAGCTGGTCGAAGTGACGCCCAACGTGGTCCGCCTGCGCAAGCGCTACCTGGATCCGCATGAGCGCAAGCGCCAGTCGCGCGCCTGAAGGCTGCCGCCGGATCGCCTCCGGCGGGAGTATTTTCAGCCTGGTGATGATCTAGGGGCGTCGGAGATGTTCTCCGGCGCCCTTCTTCGTCGGCAGTCGGGTTTGGGGGGGCTCAGATCTCGCGGGCGCGGTCGGCTGCCGCGGTGAGGGCCTTTGACAGGGCCTGATCGAAGGGGCTGTCCTTGAGCGCGATCAGCCCGGCGGCGGTGGTGCCGGCGTAGTCGATCATCTCCTGCACCTGGGCGGCGGGGCTCGCGCCCTCCTTCAGCATCTCCCCGGACGCGCGGAAGAGCTGGCGGATGGCACGCTCGGCCACTTCGGTTGCGATGCCCTGGGCGGTCGCATGTCGGATCATGCTGTCGGCGACATAGGCCACGAAGCCCGGCACCGGTCCGGTCATGGCGGTGAAATGGTCGATATGGGCTTCGACGGCGATCTCGTCCGTCTGGCCCATGGCACCGAAGAAACTGCGGGTGGCGGCGCGGTCGGTGTCGGTGACTTCGGCACTGGCGACCCAGGGGGTGTAGGCGAGGCACTGCGCGGCGGCGGGGCTGGACATGGCGCGGATCACGCGGGCGCTGCCGGTGGCCTGAGAGATCCCCTCCAGCGTCAGCCCGGCGATGACCGAGAGGACCAGCTTGTCGGAGGCGTCGATCTTCAGCGCAGGCATGGCGGCGGGGGGAATGCAGAGCAGGATCACGTCGCAGGCCTCGGCCAGCTCCTGCGGATCGGCGGTGAACGAGACCCCTGCCCCGCCCGCCAGCGGCACCGGCTGGCCCGAGCGGTTGGCCATCCAGAGGCTGCTGCCCGCCACGCCCCCGGTGAGTGCGCCCTGCGCCATGGCCTTGCCGAGCATGCCTGAGCCGATGATCCCGTAGGTGATGGACATGGGGGCCTCCTGTTTGCGGGGAGGCTAGCAGGGGTGGGTTGGGGGTGGAAGGTGTGGGGAAGCCGAAGTTTCACCGGGCCAGCCTCACGCCAGATGCCCGCTTGGAGCCCGTTTTGACCTTGATCCGACAGGCGAATACAAGGGCGAAATGAACATGCGTTCGACTGGCTGCAGGCGGGTTAGCTTTAGAGAGGAATGTGAATGGAAAAGGACCCGGCCACCGGACAATGCCTTTGTGGCGCTGTGAAATTCCGCATATCCGGAGAATTCGAAAGCTTTTTTCTGTGCCATTGCGCCCGCTGCCGCAAGGACAGCGGTTCGGCCCATTCGGCAAACCTGTTTTCGTCCAATGCTGAAATTACCTGGGTTTCAGGCGAAGAAATCACCAAAGTGTTCCAGCTAGCTGGGTCTCGCCATGTGAAAAGCTTTTGCTCAAACTGCGGGTCCGCTCTCCCAGTTTCGCAGCCAGAGATTGGTTTGCTAATGGTGCCAGCAGGGGCGCTTGATAGCCAGCTCGAAATGAGGCCCAACGCGCACATCTGCTGCTCCAGTCGCGCGAATTGGGATGACGACCTGGCCTCCATCGAGAAGATCGACGGACTTCCTGGCTGAACGGTCGCTCCGATGGTCCATCTCTGACTGCATTCAGAGGATAAGGGGGAACGGCAGCAAAGCCCCGCACTGTCGACATCAGGTGTAGCCGCTTTTGGACGAACCTCCCAAAGCTCTGCCTGACAGCGATGCGGTCTTTGCCCAGCCGACAGATCCCCCCACGAAAAAAGCCGCCCCCAACGGGAGCGGCCTTAAAAGCTCACTGACGCAGAGACCTACTCCACGCCCTCCACGATCAGCAGATCGCGTTCCGAGGCGCCCCTGGCGTGGCTCATGGCCTCCTGGTAGTCAGGGCCGCGGTAGCAGGCCTCGGCGTCCTCCAGCGAGGGGAACTCGGCCACGACATTGCGCGCGCGGTCCTTGCCTTCCAGCTGCACGTAGCGCCCGGCGCGGGCGAGGAACTTGCCGCCGTGCTTGGCGATGGCCGGGCCCGCCAGCTTGGCGTAGCGGCCGTAGGCCTCTTCATCGGTCACATGGACATGGGCGATCCAGTAGGCTTTGGGCATGGGTCCCTCCTCTTAGCCGGCGATATGGGCGCGGGCGGCGGCCAGCGCCTCTTCCGCGCCAGAGAAATCCTTGCCGCCGCCCTGGGCCATGTCGGGACGGCCACCGCCGCCCTTGCCACCCACGGCAGGCACTGCGGCACGCAGCACCTCGACGGCAGAGATCTTGTCGATCAGGTCATCAGTGACACCGGCGGCGACGGCGACCTTGCCGTCATCCTCGGCCACCAGCAGCACCACGCCCGAGCCGATCTTCTGCTTGTGCGCGTCGATCAGCGCCCGCAGATCCTTGCCCGAGACGCCCTGCAGCGCCTGGCCCAGGAACTTGACGCCGCCGATGTCCTCGGCCTCGACGCCGCCGCCTGCGCCGCCACCCATGGCGATCTCGCGCTTCAGCTGGGCAACTTCGTTTTCCAGCTTGCGGCGGTCGTCCATCAGCGCCTTCACGCGGTCGACGGCCTCGGCTCCCTGCGCCTTCAGCATGCCCTCGATCGAGGACAGCGTCAGGTCACGGCCGCGCAGCTCGGCCAGGGCCGCCGCGCCGGTCAGCGCCTCGATCCGGCGTACACCGGCAGAGCTGGCGCTTTCGGCGGTCAGGGCGAAGGCCCCGATGTCGCCGGTGCGCGCCACATGGGTGCCGCCGCAGAGCTCGATCGACCAGGTGTCGCCCTTGGGGCCCTTGCCGGTGTCGGCACGGCCCATGGAGACCACGCGGACCTCGTCGCCGTACTTCTCGCCGAACAGCGCCTGGGCGCCGATGGCGCGGGCGTCGTCGGGGGTCATGATGCGGGTCTCGACGGGGGTGTTCTGGCGGATGAAGGCGTTCACCTCGGCTTCGACGCGCGCCAGTTCCTCGGCCGAGACGGCGGCGGAATGGGAGAAGTCGAAACGCAGGCGATCCGGCGCATTGAGCGAGCCGCGCTGTGCCACGTGATCGCCAAGCGCGCCGCGCAGGGCCTCGTGCAGCAGGTGGGTGGCCGAGTGGTTGGCCCGGATCTTGCTGCGCCGGTCGTGGTCGACCTCGAGGATCGCGGCCTCGCCGCGCTTCACGCTGCCTTCGGAGACTTCGCCGATATGCAGGAAGACCCCTTCCACCTTGCGGGTATCGGTGATGGTCACGCGGCCGCCTTCGGTGCGGATCACCCCGGTATCACCGACCTGGCCGCCGCTTTCGCCGTAGAAGGGCGTCTGGTTCAGCACCAGGGTGACCTTCTCGCCAGCGGCAGCGGTCTCGGCCAGCTCACCCTCTTGGACCAGCGCCAGGATCTGGCCCTCGGCGGTCTCGGTGTCATAGCCGAGGAAATCGGTCGCGCCGTGCTTGTCGGCGATGTCGAACCAGACGCGGCTGTCGGCAGCCTCGCCCGAGCCCGCCCAGGCAGCGCGGGCCTTGGCCTTCTGCTCGGCCATGGCGGCGTCGAAGCCGTCGGTATCAACGGTGCGGCCCTGCTCGCGCAGCGCGTCCTGGGTCAGGTCGAGCGGGAAGCCGTAGGTGTCATAGAGCTTGAAGGCCGAGGCGCCGGGCAGCTCTGCCCCCAAGGGGAGGCCGGTCAGCTCTTCGTCCAGCAGCTTCAGACCACGGTCCAGGGTCTGGCGGAAGCGGGTTTCTTCCAGCTTCAGGGTCTCTTCGATCAGCGGCTGCGCCTCGCGCAGCTCGGGGTAGGCCTCGCCCATCTGGCGGACCAGCTCGGGCACCAGGCGGTGCATGAGGGGATCCTGCACGCCCAGCAGATGCGCATGGCGCGCGGCACGGCGCAGGATGCGGCGCAGCACGTAGCCGCGGCCATCGTTGGAGGGCATCACGCCGTCGGCGATCAGGAAGGAGGTCGAGCGCAGGTGATCCGCGATCACCCGGTGATGGGTCTTGCCGGGGCCATCGGGGTCAGAGCTGGTCGCATGGGCCGAGGCCTCGATCAGCGCGCGCATCAGATCGGTGGCATAGTTGTCATTGGTGCCCTGCAGCAGCGCCGCGACCCGTTCGATGCCCATGCCGGTGTCGATGGACTGCATGTCCAGCGCCCGCATCGAGCCATCCTCGAACTGCTCGTTCTGCATGAAGACGACGTTCCAGATCTCGATGAAACGGTCGCCGTCCTCTTCGGGCGAACCCGGAGGGCCACCCCAGAACTTCTCGCCATGGTCGAAGAAGATCTCGGTGCAGGGGCCGCAGGGGCCGGTCGGGCCCATCTGCCAGAAGTTGTCCGAGGTGGCGATGCGGATGATCCGGCTTTCGGGAACGCCGATCTTCTTCCACAGCTCGAAGGCCTCGTCATCGGTGTGATAGACGGTGGTGTAGAGACGCTCGGGCGAGATGTCGAAATGCTTGGTGACCAGTTCCCAGGCGAAGGGGATGGCTTCGGACTTGAAGTAGTCGCCGAAGCTGAAGTTGCCCAGCATCTCGAAGAAGGTGTGGTGGCGGGCGGTATAGCCCACGTTGTCGAGGTCGTTGTGCTTGCCGCCGGCGCGGACGCATTTCTGCGCCGTGGTGGCCCGCACGTAGTCGCGTTTCTCGACACCGGTGAAGCAGTTCTTGAACTGCACCATGCCCGAGTTCGCGAACATCAGCGTGGGATCGTTCCGGGGAACCAGCGGAGAGGAGGGCACGACGGTATGCCCCTGCTTCTCGAAGTAGTTGAGGAAGGTCGAGCGGATCTCGTTGAGCGTCTTCATTCTTGGCGGCCCTTGTCCCGGTTGCCTGACGGTCCCGCTGATTTAGCGGTCGTGAGGGGGAGTGTCTACCGCCCCCGGCGCAACGTCCGGGGGATTTGACCAGTGGACAGGGGCTCGGCGGAGGAGGCGGGCGCCCTGCCCGCCTTCCCCCGGGCGTCAGTAGACGTAGACCTGGTAATCGTAGAGCGTCAGCTCGCGCCCGCCGTAGCCGATGTTGCAGCCTCCCGTGCGCGGGCCGATCTTGCCCGGCTGGTATCCCCCGTTGTGGGGTGCCAGGCAGAGGAAGAGCGGTGTCATGTCGGCCTCGTATCCAAGCTGGAAGGCATTGTTCGGAATGGCGCCTGGATATTCTGGCTGCTGCCAGTAGCCCGGGTTGTTGACCATCACCTCGTAGCTCTGCGTGCTGTATTCCTGTCCTCCGTAGCCATAATGGCAGCCATCGAACCCCGGGCGCACCTTGCCCACATGGCGGCCATTGAACGCCTCGGCTGCGCAAACGTACAGGAATTCCCCGTTGTTTTCCTGGCCCTGCGCAATCGCGCCGTCGGGCACGTAGCCGCCCGAAGCCATGCGCCAGTCCGGGCCGGCCTGGACCCGGATCATGGGGGTGGCCCGCACCTCGGGCGCTCGGGCCAGATCCGCCCCGAGCGGGGCCAGCAGCAGCGCCGCGGCTGCAACGGTCATCGTCATCATAGAAAAATCCCCTGGATTGAAATACCCCCCGGGACTCGGTCCCCTTTCGCCCGGGATGTCCTTTTCTAGGGCAGCGCGGCGGGATCGGGGAAGAAAATATGGCCCGAGCCCCCCGCGACGATGGCAGTAGACCCGGGCCACGAAACGAAAGAGAGCGGCCCGAAGGCCGCCCTCTTCAAACTCGTCTCCGGGCAATGCCGGAGGGCAATTTCCGCAGCGCCCCCCGGGGCGCCTGACATGCCGGGCCTCAGCCCTCCATCACGTCGTCGTCCTCATCCTTGTAGCCCTCGCCGAAGTCGAGCCCGTGCGCGGCACGGATCTTGTCCTCGATCTCGTAGGAGATATCGGGGTTCTCACGCAGGAAGGTCTTGGCATTCTCACGCCCCTGGCCGATCCGCTCGTCGCCGTAGCTGTACCAGCTGCCCGACTTCTCGACCACACCGGCCTTGACGCCCATGTCGATCAGCTCGCCCATCTTCGAGATGCCCTCGCCGTACATGATGTCGAATTCGACCTGCTTGAAGGGCGGGGCCACCTTGTTCTTCACCACCTTGACGCGGGTCGAGTTGCCGACCACCTCGTCGCGGTCCTTGATCGAGCCGATGCGGCGGATGTCGAGGCGGACCGAGCTGTAGAACTTCAGCGCGTTGCCACCGGTGGTGGTTTCGGGGCTGCCGAACATCACGCCGATCTTCATGCGGATCTGGTTGATGAAGATCACCGTGCACTTGGTGCGGCTGATCGAGCCGGTCAGCTTGCGCATCGCCTGGGACATCAGGCGGGCATGGACACCGACCGAGCTGTCGCCCATGTCGCCTTCCAGTTCCGACTTCGGCGTCAGCGCCGCGACGGAGTCGACGATGATCATGGATACCGCGCCCGACCGCACCAGCGTGTCCGTGATCTCAAGCGCCTGTTCGCCGGTGTCGGGCTGCGAAATCAGCAACTCGTCCAGGTCGACGCCCAGCTTGCGGGCATATTGCGGATCCAGCGCGTGTTCGGCGTCGACGAAGGCGCAGACGCCGCCCTTCTTCTGTTCCTCTGCCACGCAGTGCAGCGTCAGCGTGGTCTTGCCCGAGCTCTCGGGCCCGTAGATTTCCACGATGCGGCCCTTGGGCAGGCCGCCGATGCCAAGCGCGATGTCGAGACCGAGAGAGCCGGTCGAGGTCGCCTCGATCTCCTGGATGGCATCCTTGCCACCCAGCTTCATGATCGAGCCCTTGCCGAACTGCCGTTCGATCTGCGACAGCGCCGAATCCAGCGCCTTCTGCTTGTTGGGGTCTTTCTTGCCGTTCATGGAAAGTAGATCTGCCGTTGCCATTGTTTGCACCCTTATTTCACACCCCGGAAGGGGCGGCAATCTCTGCCGGTGTTCGCCTCTTGTTCCCGACTGTATGGGGGCAAAAGAAGAACATTACAATAAAATTCTTCACACCGCGACTTTGCGGGAGGGTGGTTAAAGAGTAGTTTACCCCGGTGAAACAGGTCTAAGGTGCCGGAATGCTGGTATTTTCCAAGGCGCGGCTGGTGTTCCTCTCGGTGCCGAAAACCGGAACAACCGCCTACGAATCCGCCCTCGCGCCGCTGGCCGACATCCATGTCGCGAACCCGCCCGAGCTGAAGCACGCCCCCGTCTACCGATACAACCGCTTTTTCCGGCCCATGCTGGAGAAGTTCATCGGCGAGGACCTCGAGGTGCTGGCCGTGGTGCGCGAGCCGGTGTCCTGGCTCGGCTCCTGGTATCGCTTCCGCCAGCGGCCCTTCATGCAGGGCAAGGCGAATTCCACCGAGGGGATCAGCTTCGACGCCTTCGTGGAGGCCTATTGCCAGGGCAAGCGGCCCGGATTCGCCAATGTCGGCAGCCAGGCCAAGTTCCTCGAACCGGCCGGCAACGGCACCGCCGCCACGAAGCTGTTCCGCTACGAGGACCAGCAGGGGCTGCGCAGCTGGCTGGAAGCGCGCCTGGAAACCCGAATCGAGACCGCGCGCGAGAATGTCTCGCCCGCCCTGCCCCTCACCCTGTCGCCGGAGGTCGAGCAGAAGCTGCGCCGCAAGTGCGTCGAGGAGTTCGCGCTCTGGGACGGGATCCCGGCGGATCAGACCATCTGACGGCGCACCGTCTCGGTCAGCTCGGCCAGCGAGAAGGGCTTGGGCAGGAAGATCGAGTTCGGGACGCGGGTGGCGAATTCGGCGAAACTGTCCTCGGCGTAGCCCGAGACGAAGACGACGCGGGTGTCGGGATGGCTTTTCAGCGCCTCGCGTACCCAGGTCGGGCCGTCCATGCCCGGCATGATCACGTCGGTGACGAAGACGTCGATCTTCTGGTCGCTGCTTTCCAGCGTCTCCAGGGCCTCCTCGGCGTTCTCGGCCTCGAGCACCGTGTAGCCGCGCAACCGCAGCGCGCGGCTGGCGAAGGCGCGCACCGGCGCCTCGTCCTCGACCAGCAGCACCACGCCGTCCCCGCGCGGCGCCGCCTCTTCCGCCGGCGGGGGTGGCAACACCTCGACCTCGGGCTCGACGCTGTCACGGGCCGGAAAGAGCAGCGTGAAGGAGGTCCCCTCGGCGGGCGTGCTGTCGACGAAGATGAAACCGCCGGACTGCTTGATGATGCCGTAGGCGGTCGACAGGCCCAGGCCCGTGCCCTCGCCGACGCGCTTGGTGGTGAAGAAGGGTTCGAAGACCTTGGGCAGCTTGTCGGGCGGGATGCCGCAGCCGGTGTCGTCGACCCGGACCGAGACATATTCGCCCGGCGCCACCACGGCGCGGTCACGGTGCATCTCCTCTTCCAGTTGCAGCACCTCGGTGGTGATGCGGATCTCTCCGCCTTCGGGCATGGCGTCGCGGGCATTGACCACCAGGTTCATCAGCACCTGTTCCAGTTGCCGCTTGTCGGCGCGGATCTGCGGCAGCACCGGATCGTGGGACAGCGAGAGCGTGACCTTCTCGCCCACCAGGCGGTTCAGCAGGTGGGTCAGGTCGGACAGGGTGTTGCGCAGGTCCAGCGGCTCGGGGCGCAGGGTCTGCTTGCGCGAGAAGGCCAGCAGCTGCCCGACCAGCGCCGCCGCACGGTTGGCGTTCTGGTTGATCTGGATGAGATCGCCGAAATCCGGGTCGCCCTGGTCATGGCGCAGCAGAAGCAGGTCGCAATGGCCGGTGATCGCGGTCAGCAGGTTGTTGAAATCATGCGCCACCCCGCCCGCCAGCTGGCCGATGGCCTGCATCTTCTGGCTCTGAACGAACTGCGCTTCCAGCGTCTTCAGTTCGGTCGCATCCGAGAGCACCGCGATCAGCGCGACCCGCCCGTCGAAGGGCATCGCCTTGACCGCGACCTGCACGAAGACCTCGATCTCGGACCGCGACAGCCGCAGGAATTCCGACCGCGGTTTCGAGGGGCTCTCCACCGGCTGCGAGGCCGCCTCGGAGAGCCATTCGCGGACCGACCGGCCCAGCCCCTCCATCAGGTCGCCCAGCTCCGCCTCGGGGCGGGGCGAGATCGACAGCAGGTGACAGGCGGCTGCATTGGCCAGCTCGATCTTGCCGCTGACCGACAGCCGCAGGATCGGCACCGGCAGCGCATCGACCATGGACCAGATCGTGCCCGCCTCTTCCTCGGCGGTGCGATCCACCGGGGCATCCAGGGGCAGCAGCAGGATTTCCCGTCGGCCATGGGCGCGGGACACCTCGGTCATCCGGCGCTCTTCGGTGTGATCGCCGGCGCGGATCAGCACCCGCCCCTCGGCCCCGCTCGGCCCCTCGACCACCAGGTCCTCCAGCCGCCGGGGCCGTCCCCGGGCCAGCGTCCGCGCCGCCGTGTTCATGTAGAGGATCGCATTGCCCCGCCCCAGGGTGAGGACCGGCAACTGCCCGCCCTGCTCCTCGGCCCGGGCTGCGCCGAGGTCCTCGACCCGCCAAAGGACCTGCCCTGCGTCGAGCCCCTGGGCGCTGAGCCGCAGGGGGCCTGTCGGCGTCACCAGGTCCTCGCTGGCGGCGCCCTTGCGATGCAGTGCCGTCCTCAGACGTCGCACCACCGCATCGGCCGCGTTGAGACGCCGGGCCAGGGCCGCCTCGATGGTGCGTGTCTGTCCCTCTGCGAGAGAACTTCGCGCGACCCGATTGGCAAACAGCAACTCCCCGTCCGCGCCCGAGATCAGGGTGGCCGCCGGATCCCCTTCAAGCAGGGTCTGCAGGTCGGGGGTTTCGGCGATCTCTGCCTGCGTGGGCCGGCCGAGGTGGCTGACCAGCAGCACCAGCCCCGCCAGGCACAGCCCGCCCACCAGAAGCGCCAGGGAGAGCAGAGGATCGGGCAGCAGGGCCGCCGAGGCGACGAAAAGGAAGGCCAGCGCCAGCAGCGCCTGCCCGCGCGCGGAGATCCCGCGCCGCGCCAGGTCCAATTGCCCCTGCTCCGTCCCCGCCTGAGACAAGCGTTCCTCCTGCCATCTCCACCCGTGTCGCGATACCGTGGTCCACGAACGCTTAAGCGAAGGTTAACAGGCGCCCATTGTCAGGCCCATTCGACCAAAGGTTGCAAGAAGAGGTCAGGCCCGCACCAGCTGCGACAGGAAGAACCCGTCTCCGCCGTCCAGCGGGGTCAGCGCCAGGCTCTGCTCCTGGCGCCAGCCGGGGGTGCGATCGAGGAAGGCGGCGATCTGGGCCGCGTTCTCGGCCTCGAGCAGCGAACAGGTGGCATAGGCCAGCCGCCCGCCCGGCGCGACCAGGGGCGCGGTCAGATCGAGGATCCCGGCCTGGATCGCGACCAGCTCGGCCAGACGGGCGGCATCCAGCCGCCACTTGCCCTCGGGCGCACGGCGCCAGGCGCCGCTGCCGGAACAGGGCACGTCACAGAAGACAAGGTCATAGGGCCCCTGCCCGGCCACCCGGTCGGTGTCCAGCAGGGATACACGCACCCCGGCGCGCCGCGCCCGCGCCGGAAGGTCCTTCATCCGGTGCGGCGCGGCGTCATGGGCGAAGAGGCGCAACTGCGCCCGGGCGCCGAGCGCCAGCGACTTGCCACCGCCGCCGGCGCAATAGTCCAGCACCCGCATCCCGTCGGCCAGCGGCACCGCCTCGCAGATCGCCTGACTGGCGGCGTCCTGCATCTCGAAACGCCCGTCCTCGTAGGCGGCGGTCCGTTGCAGCTTGCGGGCCCCTTCGGTGACCTCCAGCGCGCCGCGGGCCAGGTCGACCGGCCGGGCGATGATCCCCTCCTCGGCCAGTTCGTCGGCCAGGGCGGCGCGGGTGGTCACGGCGCGGTTGACACGGATGAAGACCGGCGCGCGGAAGCGCATGACCTCGGCCACGGCCTCGGCCCGTGCGCCGAGCCTGGCAGCAAACTGCGGCCAGACCCAGCCGGGGATATCGAGCCGGGTGGCAGGGTCCTCGGGCAAGGCACCGGGCACGGTCTCGGCTTCCGAGAGCGACGCGGGCGCGTGGCCCTCGCCGGTGAACAGCTCTGCCGGGTCGCGGCCCTCGGCACGTAGCATCCCCAGCATCAGGCCCCGCCCCGACTGCCCGCCGCCAAGCGCGGCGAAGGAACTGAGGCAGCGCAGCGCGTCGAAGACATGATCCCGGATCGCCGCCCGGTCCTTCGAGCCGGCGTAACGCGCCCCGCGCGCCCAGCCGATCAGCGCCTTCTCGGCGGCCTCTCCGGCCAGCACCTGGTCGAGGATCTCTGCCGCCGCGGCAATGCGGGCCGCCGGGGTCACGCGGAGACCTCGAAGATCTTGCCGGGGTTCAGGATATTCTTCGGATCGAGCGCCAGTTTCACCGCCCGCATGACGGCAATGGCCGGCCCCGCCTCCTCGGCCAGGGCCGACATCTTGCCCTGCCCGATGCCATGCTCACCGGTGCAGGTGCCACCCGCCGCCTGGGCGCGCAGGGTGATGCCATGCAGGAAGTCCTCGACCTTCGCAGCCTCGCCGGCGTCCTCGGGATCGGTCATCAGCACGACATGGAAATTGCCGTCGCCGACATGGCCCAGGATGGTGCCGGTCAGCCCCTTCGCCTGCAGATCTTCCTGCGCGGCGGCAATGTTCGCGGCCAGCGCCGAGATCGGCACGCAGGCGTCCGACACCAGCCCCTTGCACCCGGGCCGCAGCGCAAGCGCGGCCCAGTAGGCATCATGGCGGGCCTGCCACAGCCTGTTGCGGGTGTCGGGATCGCTCGACCAGTCGATATGCGTGGCGCCGGCATCGCGGGCCAGCTCGGCGAAGGTCTCGGCGGTGTCCTGCGCCACGGCCTCCGAGCCGGTGCATTCGAAGAACAGGGTCACGGTCTCTTCGAGGTCCAGCTTGGAATAGGCGTTGCAGGCGCGGATCTGCATGGCGTCCAGCAGCTCGACCCGGCCGATGCCGAGGCCCATCTGGACCAGCAGGATCACGGCGGAAACCGCGCCGTCCAGATCCGGGAAGGCGGCGATCCCGCCCAGCACGGTCTCGGGGATGCCACGCAGGCGCAGCGTCGCCTCGGTGATCACGCCAAGCGTGCCCTCCGAGCCGATCATCAGCCGCGTCAGATCATAGCCCGCCGAGGACTTCGCCGCGCGGGAGCCGGTGCGGATCACCGTGCCATCGGCCAGCACCACCTCCAGCGCCAGCACGTTGTCGGCCATCGTCCCGTAGCGCACCGCATTGGTGCCCGAGGCACGGGTGGCGCACATGCCGCCGACAGAGGCATCGGCGCCGGGGTCGATGGGGAAGGTCAGGCCGGTGGCGCGCAGTTCCTCGTTCAGGCGCTTACGGGTGATCCCGGGTTGCACGACCGCCAGCAGGTCCTCGTCACGCACCTCCAGCACCGAGGCCATGCGCGCCATGTCGAGGGAGACGCCGCCGACCGGCGCATTCAGCTGCCCTTCCAGTGAGGAACCGGCGCCGAAGGGAATGACCGGCACGCCGTGGGTCCAGCAGGTGCGCAGGATCCGCGACACCTCTTCCGTGCTCTCGGGCCATGCCACCATGTCGGGGGCCTGGGTGCCGCGCCCCGTCGCCGTATTGGCGTGCTGCGCGCGCAGCGCCTGGCCGGTCTGAAGACGATCCCCCAGAAGCGCGGCGAGTTCCGCCTGGACCGCCGCGAGGGCCTCGCTCGACGGGGGGGTCGTTTTCGCTTGCAGGGTCATCTCATCCTCCGGGGTCATGCAGGCCGGGGCCGACGCTGGACCCGACAGGGATCTTCCCTACCGCCGCCCCGGCAGCGGCGCAAGCATCACCGCTTTCGGGCAGCATCAGCCGTGTCTCGGGGACGGAAACGGCGCGGCGATGCCCGGTCAGAGATGCCAATACCTCCATATCTCCCATTATTATCAATAGGCTAAAGTTCAAAGCTAAACCAATCAGTCAACTTGAGGGCATCACGCAGTTCCTCCCCCTTTGCCCTGCTTCCGGCGAGCTTCCCGGCCTCTTTCGGAGACGAGCAGACTGTCCTCCTTCACCACCGAAATGCCCGGGCGGAAAAGTTATCCACGCTTGTCCACAGGGCTGCCCCCCATGCTTACCCCGAGTAACCCCGGCCAGGCATCGCCCGAGCTTGGGCAGCACCGACCGGGAACAGGCGTGAAACACGCCCCGGAAAGACAATCAAGCATTTGATATAAAACGTTTATATCGACAACCGATGCGGCTTTTCACCAATTCCGTCGATTTCGCGCCCGGAACGCCGCACAGAATGATCCACAGGCGCGCCCGCCGAGGCCCCCGGGCTGCCGAGAGATCTTCCACAAACTCCCCAGACTTATCCACAGGCCGAGGGCGAGCGGCGCGGAACGCCTTGCAAACAAGCCTGAAATCGCCGCTGCGCACGCATTCCGCTCGACCCGCCGAACGGAAGTCTCTAAGTGTTTCCAGGACCAAAGAGCCCGTCTTTCGACTCGTTTCCCAACTATCCGAGGAGCGCCCGATGCTGATCTGTTGCGGCGAAGCCCTGATCGACATGATCCCCGCCAAGACCGCCACAGGCGACGACGCCTATGTGCCTCATGCCGGGGGGGCGGTCTTCAATACCGCCGTGGCCCTCGGACGCCTGGGCGCCGAAGTGGCCATGATCTCGGGCATCTCGACCGATCTCTTCGGCACCCGCCTGGCCGAGGGGCTGAGCGCCTCCAACGTCGGCACCGACCTGCTGATCCGCTCGGACCGGCCCACGACCATGGCCTATGTCATGCTGAAAGATGGCAGCGCAACCTATTCATTCCACGACGAAAATTCTGCCGGCCGCATGATTGCCCCGGCGGACCTCCCGCAGCTTCCCGACAACTGCACGGCGCTCTATTTCGGGGGGATCTCCCTCGCCGTCGAACCGGGGGCCGAGACCTACGCCGCGCTCTGCGCCCGCGAGGCCGCCGACCATCTGGTGATGATCGACCCGAATATCCGCCCCGGCTTCATCCGCGATGTCGACGCCTTCCGCGACCGCATGGCCCGGATGCTGGCCCAGGCCGATATCATCAAGATCTCGGACGAGGACCTCGACTGGCTGCGCGACGGACCGGACACCGCAGAGGCCAAGGCCCGCGCCCTGCGCGCCGAGACCGGGGCCATGGTGATCCTGACCCGGGGCGCCAAGGGCGCCACGGCCTTCTACGGCGGCGGGGAGACCAGCGTCGCGGCGCGCCGAGCCGAGGTGGTCGATACGGTCGGCGCGGGGGATACCTTCAACGCCGGCGTGCTGGCCAAGTTGTCCGAACTGGGCTTCCTGACCAAGTCCGCCCTGCGCGAGATCCCGGAAACCGCCCTGCGCGAGGCGCTCGACCATGGTGCCAGGGTGGCGGCCATCACCGTCTCGCGCGCCGGGGCCAACCCGCCCTGGGCAGCAGAACTGAACTGAAAAGGGCGCCTCGCGGCGCCCTTCCCGTTTTCGATCTTTCAGAAATCGCCTGTGGCCTCAGACGAGGAAAGCCTCAAGGGCTGCGGCAACCCCTTGCGTGTTGACGATTTCGAACCACCGCGCGAAAGCCTCGGCAAAGCGCGGGTTGTCGCCCAGATCGCCATAGACATCGCGCATCTCCAGCCATGCGGCGGGACGCAGACGGGCCTGCTCGGCGCGGATCACCAGGGCTTCCCAGCTGGGATCGTTCGGTGCCACGGCGGTGCCGTCCTCCAGCACCCCCTGGCAATATCGCGCCCAGAGCGCCGAGATCAGCGCCAGCCCCTCGACCGGCGCACCGGACTCCAGCCCGTCGCGGATCGAGGGCACGATGAACTTCGGCTGCCGGTTCGAGCCGTCGAGACAGAGACGTCGCGTGGTGTCCTCGACCGCCGGGTTGGAGAAACGGGCGTCGATCAGATCGAGATAGGTCGCAGGGTCATATTCCGGCACCGCGTGCACATGGGGCAGGATCTCCTGCTCCTCGACCTTGCGGAAGAAACCATGGACCAGCGGATGCGCCATCGCCTCATGGGCCATTTCGAGGCCCAGCAGGGCCGCCGGATAGGCGATCAGCGCGTGACCACCGTTCAGCACGCGGATCTTCATCCGCTCGTAGACATGCACGTTGTCGGTGAAGGTCACGCCGACCTTCTCCAGCGCCGGGCGGCCAAGGGGGAAGTTGTCTTCCAGCACCCACTGGCGGAAGGGCTCGCAGGTGACGGGCACCGGATCCTCCAGCCCCAGGCGGGCGGCCAGGGCGCGCTCACGGTCGCCGGTGGCGGGGGTGATGCGATCGACCATGCCATTGGGGAAAGCCACCTGCCCCTCGATCCAGTCCGCCAGCTCCAGGTCGACCAGCTGTGCGAAACCGACCACGGCATCGCGGGTCACCTCGCCATTGCCCGGCAGGTTGTCGCAGGACATCACGGTGAAGGGATCGACCCCGGCGGCGCGGCGCAGCTTCAGCGCGGCGACGATGGCACCGAAGACCGTGTGCGGCGCATCCGCGCGGGCGGCATCAGCCCGGATCTCGGGGTGGGAGGGATCGAAGGTGCCGGTCTCGGCCGAGACGAAATAGCCGCCCTCGGTCACGGTCAGCGAGACGATGCGGGTCGCGGGATCGGCCATCTTCGCGATCAGCGCGCCGTTGCCCTCCTCGACCGGCAGGAAGTCGATCATCGCGCCGATCACCCGGGCGCGGGCGCCCTCGGGGTCCAGCTCGACCACGGTCGAGAGGCAATCCTGCGCCTTCAGCGCCTCGCGCATCCTGGCATCGGGGGCACGGACACCGGCGCCGGTCAGCGCCCAGTCATGCCCTTCGCCAAGCGCGAAGAGATCGTCGAGGTAGACCGCCTGGTGAGCGCGGTGGAAGTTGCCCAGGCCCACATGGACGATGCCATGGGACAGCGCGGCGCGATCATACCCGGGCCGGGCGACCTCAGGGGAAAGGTTGCCCAGTGTATCGTCGGAGAGTTTCATCTCTGCCTCTTGTCTGATGTGCCGCCGGGCCGGGGGCCCGGCGGGTCTGGTCACTCGACGCGCAGGCCTGCGGCGTCGAACTTGTGGATCTTGTCCGCCTCGGGGGTCAGCCAGATCGTGTCACCGTGGCGCAGGGCCATCTCGCCGCTGGCGCGGACGGTGATGGTTTCGGCCAGGCCGGTGTCATGGACATGCAGGAAGGTATCGCTGCCCAGGTGCTCGCCCACGCCGACGGTGCCCTTCCACATGCCGCTCTCGGTCGAGGGCTGCAGGTGCTCAGGCCGGACACCGATCTCGTGCGCGCCATGTTTGGCCGCCTCTTCGCCGGTGATGAAATTCATCTTCGGCGAGCCGATGAACCCGGCGACGAAGCGGTTGCGCGGCGCGCGGTAGAGCTCCAGCGGGCTGCCGACCTGTTCGATCCGGCCGGCCTGCAGCACGACGATCTTGTCGGCCATGGTCATCGCCTCGACCTGGTCGTGGGTGACATAGACCATGGTGGTCTTCAGCTTGGTGTGCAGCTCCGAGATCTCGAGGCGCATGTTCACCCGCAGCGCCGCGTCGAGGTTCGACAGCGGTTCGTCGAAGAGGAAGGCCGCCGGTTCGCGCACGATGGCCCGACCGATGGCGACCCGCTGACGCTGACCGCCCGAGAGCTGGCCCGGCTTGCGGTCGATGTAGTCGCTGAGGTTCAGCACCTGGGCGGCATAATCGACCCGCTTGTCCTGCTCTTCCTTGCTCATGCCTGCCATCTTCAGCGGGAAGGCGATGTTCTTGCGCACCGACATGTGCGGATAAAGCGCGTAGCTCTGGAACACCATGGCCAGCTTGCGCTTGGCGGGGGGCAGATGCGTGGCGTCCTCGCGGTCGATGCGGATCTGGCCGCTGCTGACATCTTCCAGCCCCGCGATCAGCCGAAGCAGCGTGGACTTGCCGCAGCCCGAGGGGCCGACGAAGACGACGAACTCGCCCTCGTCGATGGTCAGGTCCAGCGGCGGGATCACCTCGATGTCCCCGAACGACTTGGTCACCTTGTCCAGCGTGATACGTCCCATGTTCTTGTCCTTTATCTTCAGACCCTTGCAGGGCGTTCTTTACTTGACGGCGCCGAAGGTCAGGCCGCGAACGAGCTGTTTCTGGCTGAACCAGCCCATGATGAGGATCGGCGCGATGGCCATGGTGGAGGCCGCCGAGAGCTTGGCGTAGAACAGCCCTTCCGGCGACGAGTAGGAGGCGATGAAGGCCGTCAGCGGCGCCGCCTTGGCTGCCGTCAGGTTCAGCGTCCAGAAGGCTTCGTTCCAGGCCAGGATGATGTTCAGCAGCACGGTCGAGGCCATGCCCGGCACCGCCATCGGCAGCAGGACGTGCACCACTTCGCCCCGCAGGGTCGCCCCGTCCATCCGTGCGGCTTCCAGGATCTCGCCCGGGATTTCGCGGAAGTAGGTGTAGAGCATCCAGATGATGATCGGCAGGTTGATCAGCGTCAGCACGATGACCAGGCCCAGCTTGGTGTCCAGCAGCCCCAGGGTGCGGAACATCAGGTAGATCGGCACCAGCACCCCGACCGGCGGCAGCATCTTGGTGGACAGCATCCACATCAGCACGTCCTTGGTGCGCTTGCCCGGCACGAAGGCCATGGCCCAGGCGGCAGGCACCGCGATCACCAGGCCCAGCAGGGTCGAGCCGACCGAGATCACCACCGAGTTCCAGAAGTGGCGGAAGTAGTTCGACCGTTCCTGCACCTCGATGTAGTTCTCGAAAGTCCAGTTGAAGCCGAGGAAGATCGGCGGATCGGCGATCGCCTGGGCCTCGGTCTTGAAGCTGGTGAGGATGGTCCAGAGGATCGGGAAGAAGATCAGCAGACCGATCACCCAGGCCACGACAGTGTTCACCGCCATGCGCTGCGTCGTCACTTTACGCGCCATGTCCGTTCCTCCTCGCGCGGCCCTGTTGCATCACTTGGCCGGAAATACCTCGGGGTGAATGCGCCGCAGGCGCAGAGGGGCGGCGCCCCTCCTGCCCCGGCTGTTGGAAGACCTCTCTCATGCTCAGGCCTCCAGGTTCTTGCCGATCATCCGCATCAGGAAGATCGCGACGATATTGGCCAGCACGATGGCCACCACGCCACCCGCGGACCCCGTGCCGACGTCGAAGCGCAGCAGGCTCTCGGCGTAGACGAGGTAGGTCAGGTTGGTCGAGGCATTGCCCGGGCCGCCATTGGTGGTCACCAGGATCTCGGCGAAGACCGACAGCAGGAAGATGGTCTGGATCAGCACCACCACGGTCACCGCCCGCGCCAGGTGCGGCACGACGATGTAGAAGAAGCGCGAGAACGGCCCGGCGCCGTCCATCTCGGCGGCCTCCAGCTGCTCGCGGTCCAGCGACTGCATGGCGGTCAGCAGGATCAGCGTGGCGAAGGGCAGCCACTGCCAGCTGACGATGCCGATGATCGACATCAGCGGCGCCTGGGCGAGAAAGTCGAAGGGCTCGAGCCCGAGGAACTGCGCCAGGTAGGCAAAGAGCCCGTTCACCGGGTTCATGAACATGTTCTTCCAGACCAGCGCCGAAACGGTGGGCATGACGAAGAAGGGTGCGATGACGAGGATGCGCACGATCCCCTGCCCCCACATCGGCTGGTCCAGCAGCAGGCCCAGCAGGACGCCGCCCACGACGGTGATCAGCAGCACGCCCCCGACCAGCAGCAGGGTGTTGACGATGGCGGCGGTGAAGGCCGGATCGGTCAGGAAATACTTGTAGTTCTCCCAGCCCACGTAGGGGTTGTTGCCGGGCATCAGCAGGTTGTAGCGCAGCAGGGAGAAGTAGATGGTCATCCCCAGCGGGATAAGCATCCATCCCAGTAGCAGCAGCACGGAGGGTGAGATCATCAGCCGCGCGGCGGCGCGGGAATGCTGGGTCGCCATGGGTCGCCCCTTCGAATGTAAACTGGATCAAGTGCCTGATCCTGTGCGGATCAGGAGAGGCGGGGCAACCCCGAAGGGTCGCCCCGCCCGGCGCGTCGGGATCAGTAGCCCGAACGCTCCATTTCACGGGTGGTCAGGGTCTGGGCGTTTTCCAGAGCCTGCTGGGCAGTGACCTGGCCGGCAAGCGCCGCCGAGAACTGCTGACCGACCGCGGTGCCGATGCCCTGGAACTCGGGGATCGCCACGAACTGCACGCCGACGTAAGGCACGGGGTCGACGGTCGGGTTCTGCGGGTCAGCCGCGTTGATCGACTCCAGGGTCATTTCCGCGAAGGGTGCCGCGTCCAGGTACTCCTGGTTCTCGTAGAGCGAGGTGCGGGTGCCCGGGGGAACGTTGGCCCAGCCTTCGTTTGCCGCGACCAGCTCGGTGTATTCCTTGCTGGTGGCCCAGGCCACGAAGGCCTTGGCGGCGTCGGTCTTCTCGGAGCCGGCGGGGATCGCCAGGTTCCAGGCCCAGAGCCAGTTGCCGCGCTTGCCGAGGCCCTTGTCGGGTGCCAGGGCGAAACCGACCTTGTCGGCCACGGTGCTGTCAGCAGGGTTGGTCACGAAGGAGGCCGCCACGGTGGCGTCGATCCACATGCCGCACTTGCCTTGCTGGAACAGGGCGAGGTTTTCGTTGAAGCCGTTCGAGGAGGCGCCCGGAGGACCGTAGTTGTTCATCAGGTCCAGGTAGTCGGTCAGCGTGGCTTCCCACTCCGGGGTGTCGAACTGGGCGTTCCACTCTTCGTCGAACCAGCGCGCGCCGTAGGAGTTCGCCATGGCGGTCAGGAAGGCCATGTTCTCGCCCCAGCCGGCCTTGCCGCGCAGGCAGATGCCGTAGACGTCGCCTTCGGTCATGGCGGCGGCGGCTTCCTTGATGAAGTCCCAGGTGGGGGCGTCGGGCATTTCCAGCCCGGCAGCTTCCATCAGGTCCTTGCGGTACATGACCATCGAGCTTTCGCCGTAGAAGGGCGCGGCGTAGAGGGTGCCGTCGGTGGTCAGGCCACCCGCGATGGCGGGCAGGATGTCGTCGGCGTCATAGCCTTCGGGCATGTCGGTCAGCGGCACCAGCCAGTCCTGGCCGGCCCAGATCGGAACCTCATAGGTGCCGATGGTCATGACGTCGAACTGGCCGCCATTGGTGGCGATGTCCTGGGTGACGCGCTGACGCAGCACGTTCTCTTCCAGGGTCACCCATTCCAGCTCGATGCCGGGATTCTTGGCGGTGAAGTCATCCGTCAGCTTCTGCATACGGATCATGTCACCGTTGTTCACGGTGGCGATGGTGATGGTCTCGGCCGAGGCCGCGGATGCGGTCAGGGCACCGGCGGCGCAGGCAAGCAGCCCGGCCCGGAGTGTCAAGGTCATGGAATATTCCTCCCAGTGGTCACAACCAGGCAGCGCGGTGAGCAACTGCCCAAGTCATGAGCCATTACCCACACGAGGGCGTGCGACAAGTCAAGAGACTTTTGACGCTGCAGCGCAGAGAGGGCGGGAGGGCCTCAGCCGGCCAGAAGGGCCGTGGCAGTGTCCTCGTCGGTGATCAGCCCGGTCACCAGCCCGCCCTTCAGCGCGGCACGCAAGGCATTGATCTTGCTGGGGCCTCCGGCGATGCACAGGGTCTTGCCCGCGCGGACCGGAACCTGGACGCCGACCATCATGCGGTTGACCGCATGGTCGAGGTAGCGCCCCTGCTCGTCGAAGACATGGCCGCAGATCTCGCCCGCGGCGCCGGCGGCGCGCAGGCTGTCCAGCTCGTCCCTGGTGATGAAACCGTCAACGAACAAAGGGGCATCGTCGGCCATCTGGCCAATCCCGACGATCACCGTATCGGCGGTTTCGGCCAGGGCTCGCGCACTTCGCACATGCGGCAGGGAATGATAGAGCGCCAGCTCGTCCTCGTCGCGCGCCATGACCGGAACCGACATCGGGTAGTGCGCCGCCTTGGTGCGATCGGCGAATCGCATGACCACCTCGTAGAAGCTGGCAGAGCCGTCCGGGGCGACGTTTCCGATCAGCGAGACCAGCCGGTGCGCCGAGCCGTCCAGCGCCTGCATCTCGTCGGCGACCGCCTTCAGTGTCCGCCCGGTGCCAAGGCCGATGACCTGCGGCTCGGCGCTTGCGAAGAAGCTTTCCAGGTAGCCCGCCGCCATCGGGGCGATCGCCTTCAGCCAGTCCCCGGCGCCGCGCAGGCTGGGGGCGATGCGCACCGTCTCCAGCCCGTGCCGCTGGCACAACTCGCGGCCCATCTGCTGACAGGCGGCGATGGGATGCTCGATGCGAACCCGGATCATGCCTTCCTGGGCCGCGCGGGCGACCAGCCGCTGCGCCCCCTGGCGCGAGATCCCCAACTCCTCGGCGATCCGGTCCTGGCGCATCCCGCCCACGTAGTAGAGCCATGCCGCGCGGGCCGCATCGTCCTTGCGTCCCCGATCCTCGTCGCCGTTGCCTGCCGCCATCTCGTGCCAAGTTCCCTAGAATAGATCCGGAGCAATGTGCGGCATCCAGGAGAAATCTGCAAAGATCCTCTTGGGGGCCAGCCGCAGCTCGGTTGTCAGGTCCAGCCCCTCGAGGTGGCTGCCACCGCGGAAGTGCCAGACCTCCATGCCCGCCGCGCGGGCGGCGCGGATACCCGGAAGGCTGTCCTCGATCACCAGGCAGGCGGCGGGATCCACCCCCGCCTTCTCGGCGGCGCGCAGGAAGAGATCCGGCGCCGGCTTGCCGCGCGCCACTTCCGAAGCGGTGGTGTAGCGCGCGCCGAAGTGATCGGTCAGCCCGGCGATCTCCATCGAGCGCTTCAGCCGCGGCTCCGAGGAGGAGGTGGCGATGCAGAAGGGCACCCGCAGCCGCTCCAGCACCGGGATCACCCCGGGCATGACGCGCAGGTCGGCCTCGAAGGCGGCCAGCAGGCGGGCCCGGTAGGCGGTTTCGAAGCCCTCGGGCAGGTCGATGCCGAACTCGGCCCGGATCTGCGCCAGCACGACAGGATAGGACCGGCCGAGGAAATGCCGCGCGATATAGGCCAGGTCGACCGTGATACCATGCAGCGCCAGCTCGGCCACCAGCATCCGGGCGCTGATCACCTCGCTGTCCACCAGCACGCCGTCGAAGTCGAAGATGACCAGCTCGGCGGTCTTCATGACCGGCGGCGGGGCCTCTGTGCTGGCGGAACCTGTCACCCTGCCCTCCCTGGCATGGTCAATGAGCCCCCTGATGCCCCTTTCGCCGCCCCCATGCAAGGGCCGGGGTCGAAACGACAAAAGGCGACCCCGGGGGGCCGCCTTCCGTTTCCTCCGCCTCAGGCGCACTCAGCCGATGCGGTAGTTCGGGCTCTCGCGGGTGATCTGCACGTCGTGCACGTGGCTCTCGCTGAGGCCGGCGTTGGAGATGCGCACGAAGTTGGCGTACTGGCGCATCTCCTCGATGGTGGCATTGCCGGTATACCCCATGGCCGCGCGCAGCCCGCCGACAAGCTGGTGGATCACCGCCGCCGCCGGGCCCTTGTAGGGCACCTGGCCCTCGATCCCTTCCGGCACCAGCTTGTCGCTGGCCGCGTCCTTCTGGAAATAGCGATCCGCCGAGCCGCGCGCCATCGCGCCGAGCGAGCCCATGCCGCGGTAGCTCTTGAACGAGCGGCCCTGGTAGAGGATGACCTCGCCCGGGCTCTCGTCGGTGCCCGCGATCATGCTGCCGACCATGGCGCAGGAGGCGCCGGCGGCAATCGCCTTGGCGAAATCGCCCGAGAACTTGATGCCACCGTCCGCGATCACCGGCACGTCGCCTGCGGCGCGGGCGCAATCCATGATGGCGGTCAGCTGCGGCACGCCGACACCGGCGACCATGCGGGTCGTGCAGATCGAGCCCGGCCCGATGCCGACCTTCACCGCATCCGCGCCCGCGTCGATCAGCGCCTTGGTAGCCTCGGCGGTGGCCACGTTGCCCGCGATCACCTGCACGTCGTTGGACAGCCGCTTGGCGCGCTTCACCGCGTCGATGACGCCGGCGCTGTGACCATGGGCGGTGTCGACCACCAGGATATCCACCTGGGCATCGACCAGAGCTTCCGAGCGTTCGTAGCCCGAGTCGCCGACCGAGGTGGCGGCGGCGACGCGCAGGCGTCCGAGGTCGTCCTTGCAGGCCGTGGGGTTCAGCACGGCCTTCTCGGTATCCTTCAGCGTCAGCAGGCCGGTCAGCTTGCCTTCGCGGTCGGTGACCAGCAGCTTCTCGATGCGCCGTTCGCGCATCATGTCGATGGCCTGATTGCGGTCCGCCGGTTCGTGCAGGATGGCCAGCCGGTCGCTGGTCATCATGACGCGCACCGGGGTCTCGTCCTTCTGGGCGAAACGCATGTCGCGGTTGGTGACGATGCCGACGACCTTGTGATCCTTGTCGACCACCGGGAAGCCGGTGAAGCCATAGCGTTCCGTCAGCGCCTTGGCATCGGCCAGGGTCTGATCCGGGCGCAGGGTGACGGGGTTGTAGACGATGCCCGACTCGAAGCGCTTGACCCGGCGCACTTCCTGCGACTGGCGTTCCACGTCGAGGTTCTTGTGGATCACCCCGATCCCGCCGGCCTGGGCCATGGTGATGGCCATCCGGGCCTCGGTCACGGTATCCATGGCCGAGCTGAGCAGCGGGATATTCATGGAAATCCGCTTGGTGACCCGTGTCCGTGTATCGGCGGTGCTGGGCAGCACCGAGGAAGCAGCAGGAACGAGCAGTACGTCATCGAAGGTGAGAGCCTCGCGAATCTCCATCGGGTATCTCCATGGCATGATCACTTGGCGCCTCCCTATTGCATGTCTTCCGGGGAGGGGAAAGGCGAAAAGCGGCGCGCCCTGGATCGGGGCGCCCGGTGCAGGATCGCCCCCACACCTCGCCCCTTGCTCCTCTCCGGCCCCGCCTCGGCCTTGCCACCCCGGTTCGCCTGTCGCGCGGGCTCGACGCCCCTGTCGCGGCCCCCGGCACATCGGTGGCACGCTGCGCGCCGTCGGTCCCGCGCCGGTCCTGCGCGGCACGGAATGTCGCCGCTGCGGACTGCCATGTCGCGCGGAAGCTGTCGCGGAGCGCGCTGGCCGCCTATCTCTTGGAAAAGGAAAGGCCCGACCTGAATGACTGACCTGAGTGATCGCGAACCGCTCGTCATCTTCACCCCCTCCGGCAAGCGCGGCCGCGTGCCCGCAGGCACCCCCGTGCTGCAGGCCGCGCGCCGGCTTGGCGTCGACCTCGACTCGGTCTGCGGCGGGCGCGGCATCTGCTCCAAGTGCCAGGTGGCTCCGGCCTTCGGCGATTTTCCCAAGCACGGTGTCCATGTCGGCCCCGAGGCGCTGTCCGCCTGGAACGCCGTGGAAGAACGCTACGACCGCGTGCGCGGGTTGAAGGACGGCCGCCGCCTCGGCTGCCAGGCGCAGATCCTGGGCGACGTGGTCATCGACGTGCCCGCCGAAAGCCAGGTCCACCGCCAGGTGATCCGCAAGCGCGCCGATACCCGGGCGCTGACCATGAACCCGGCCATCAAGCTCTGCTACGTCGAAGTGGCCGAGCCCGACATGCACGAGCCGACGGGCGATTTCGAACGCCTCGCCGCCGCGCTTGCGGCGCAATGGGGGATCGAGGGCGTCACTGCCGACCTGACCCTGCTGGCCGGGCTGCAGCAGGTGCTGCGAAAGGGCGGCTGGAAGGTCACCGCCGCCGTGCACCGCGACCATACCGGCGCCGCGCCCCGCCTCCTGCAGCTCTGGCCCGGGCTGCACGAGGGCGGTGTCTTTGGCCTGGCCGTCGACCTCGGCTCGACCACCATCGCCGCCCATCTGACCGACCTCGACACCGGCGCCGTGCGCGCCTCCTCCGGGGTGATGAACCCCCAGATCCGCTTCGGCGAAGACCTGATGAGCCGCGTCTCCTACGTGATGATGAACCCCGGCGGCACCGAGGAGATGCGCGATGCCGTGCGCGCCGCCCTGTCGCGCCTCGCCGGGGAACTGGCTGCCGAGGCCGGGATCGCCCCCGAGCTGATCCTCGAGATGGTGGTGGTCTGCAACCCGGTGATGCACCACTTGCTGCTTGGTTTCGACCCGACCGAACTGGGCCAGGCGCCCTTCGCGCTGGCGACCTCCTCCTCGCTCTCCCTGCCCTGCGCCGAGCTGGGCCTCGGCAACGTGAACCCCCGCGCCCGGACCTATCTGTTGCCCTGCATCGCCGGGCACGTCGGGGCCGATGCCGCCGCCGTGGCGCTGTCCGAGGCACCCGAACGCTCCGAGGACCTGGCGCTGATCATCGACGTCGGCACCAACGCCGAGCTGCTGCTCGGCAACCGGGACCGGGTACTGGCCTGCTCCTCGCCCACCGGGCCCGCCTTCGAAGGCGCTCAGATTTCTTCCGGCCAGCGCGCCGCGCCTGGCGCCATCGAGGCGGTGCGCATCGACCCCGCGACCAGGGAACCCCGCTTCCGCGTCATCGGCTGCGAGCTCTGGTCAGATGATCCGGGCTTTGCCGAGGCCACCGCGGCTTCGGGCGTCACCGGCATCTGCGGCTCGGGCATCATCGAGGTGCTGGCCGAGATGCGCATGGCCGGGCTGCTCGATCCCTCGGGCCTGATCGGCTCGGCCGAGCAGACCGGCACCGCGCGCTGCATCCCCGAGGGCCGCACCCATGCCTATGTCCTGCATGACGGCAGCGCCGAGGGCGGGCCGTTGATCACCGTCACCCAGGGCGACGTGCGGGCAATCCAGCTGGCGAAATCCGCACTTTACGCCGGCGCGCGGCTGCTGATGGACGAGATGGGTGTGGACCGTGTCGACCGCGTGGTGCTGGCCGGGGCCTTCGGCGCCCATATCTCGGCCAAGCACGCCATGGTGCTGGGGATGATCCCGGACGTGGTTCTCGACAAGGTCACCTCGGCCGGCAATGCCGCCGGCACCGGCGCCCGTATCGCACTCTGCGATATCGACGCGCGGGCGGCGATCGAGACCAACGTCCGCCGCATCACCAAGATCGAGACCGCCATCGCCCCCGCCTTCCAGGCCCATTTCGTCGCCGCCAACGCCATCCCCCACGCCAGCGATCCCTTCCCGGAACTGGCGCGGATCGCACCTCTGCCGGATGTCAGCTTCAACACCGGTGGCGGCGATGGTGGCGGACGCGGTGGCCGCAGGCGGCGTCGGGGCTAGCAGACCACCGGATCTGGCCGCGCGTCCGGCCAAAAGGGCGCCCCAGGGCTCTGCCCCGGCAAGGCCCCCCGGCACATTTGCGGCCAGTTGAAAGACCAGGCCAGGGGAAACGTCCCCCTCCCCGCGCGGCGGCCCGCGCACCGCTTTCGGCTTGACGAGTCCGCGGCCTTGGCATAGCTCACGATAGCGCGGCGGGTATGATGTAATGGTAGCCTGTCAGCTTCCCAAGCTGAACGCGCGGGTTCGATTCCCGCTACCCGCTCCAAGCCTTCGCCGCGCAGCATCCTTCCCGCGCCCGGTGCCGGGCGGCCCTCTCTTTGGACCGTTCCGAAGCTCTGGCCCGGCGCCCCAGGGTGCCCGATCACCGGCCGAGACACTTGCAAGATTTCCTGAAGACTGCCCGCCGCCTCATTGCCCTCTGCCTGCTGGGCTATATCGGAGGTCTGGCGGCGCATCTGCTGGGACTGCCCCTGCCCTACATGCTGGGATCGCTCTTCGCCGTGGCGCTGATCACCGCGCTGCTGCCCCGCGCCCTGCCCGATGACTATACCTTCCCCGAAGTCTTCCGTTCCCTCTTCATCGCCGTCATCGGCACTACCATCGGCGCCCAGATCACCTGGGAGATCCTCGGCCACCTGCCGCGCATGGTGCCCTCGATCCTTGCGCTGACCCTCTTCGTGCCGCTGACCCAGGCGGTCAACTACCAGATCTTCCGCCGTGTCGGCGGCTATGACCGGGCCACGGCCTTCTACGCCGGGGCGCCGGGCGGGCTGATCGACTCCATCGTCGCCGGCGAGGCGGCGGGGGCCGATGTGCAGATCCTCGCCGTGCAGCAGTTCCTGCGCATCATCGTCGTGGTCTCGATGCTGCCCGTCGGCCTCTCGCTGTGGTACGGGCACCCGGTGGGCTCCTCCGCCGGGATCACCCTCAACAAGGGCGATGTCGGGCTGGATCACCTGCCCGAGGTGATCGGCGCCGCACTGGTCGGCCTCGTCGTCTTCCGCCGTCTCAACCTGCCCGCCGCGCAGCTGATCGGGCCGCTGATCTGTGCTGCCGCCTTGACCCTGTCGGGGCTGGCGGTGATCGAGGCGCCGGGCTGGGTGGTCTCGGGCTGCCAGGTGGTGATCGGCACCTCGCTGGGCACCCGCTTCATCGGGGTCGAGTGGAAGCGGCTGCTGCGCGCAGGCTGGCTTTCGGGGCTTTCGGTGGCCTCGATGATCATCATCGGGCTGGGGCTGGCGCTGCCGGTGGCGCCCCTGACCGGCCAGCACCCGGACGTGCTGGTGATCTCCTTCGCGCCGGGCGGGGTGACCGAGATGGCCCTGGTCGCCCTGTCGCTGAACACCAACCCGGCGGTGGTCACCCTGCATCACCTCTACCGCATCGTGCTGACCGTGCTCTGCCTCGGCTTCGCCTCGAAACGCGGCTGGTTCGACTCGCCCCGGCCCACAGGGCCCTCCGGTCCCGGCGCATGACGTCGACCGTGGCGATTCGCCCGGCCTCGGCGCGGGACCTCGACACCCTGGTGCCCCTCTACCGCGCCTTCTTCGACGAGGATCGCATCGCCACGCCAACCGAGGCCCTGCGTGCAAACCTGGCCCTGATGCTGGCAGATTCGCGGGCGCGGATCCTGCTGGCGGAAGAGGACGGGACGCCGCTCGGCCTCGCGGCGGGCTCCCTGACCTACGGCGTCGAGTTCGGCTGCGCGGCGGAGCTGGAAGACCTCTATGTCCGCCCCGTGGCCCGGGGCCGGGGCCTGGCCCGCAGGTTGGCGCAGGCGGTCCTGGACTGGGCCGCGGCGGAGGGCGCGGGCAAGGTCTACCTTGTCATCACGCCCGAAGCCGAGGCCGACCAGGGGCTGACGCGGTTCTACGAGAGGCTGGGATTTGCCCGTAGTGGCCGGATCACCATGTTCCGCACCCCGGGCGCGCCAGGGACCTGATCCCCGGAGCCGGCCCACCCCCCTGAACCGCAGGTGGTTGCGGGACCAGGGCCCTGCGGGACGGAGAGCGGCCCCTCAGCCCGCTGCCTTCTCCTCCAGCTCCATCCATTCCTCTTCGGCGGCGGCCAGCAGCTGCTGACGCTCGGCCAGCGCCTCGGTGCCCTTGGCGAACTTCACCGGTTCCTTCTGGTAGAGATCGGGCTGGGCCAGGAACTGCTCCAGCTTGGCAATCTCTGCCTCGTAGCGTTCGATGACCGACGGAAGCTCTTCCAGCCGGTGCTTCTCGGTGAAGGAGAGCGTGGATTTCTGCGCCGCCTTTGCTGCCGGCTGCTTCGGAGCTGCAGGCTCCTCGGCCATGGCCTGTGCCTTCGCCGCAGGCTTCTGCGCGCCCCGCGTGTCCTTCATCGGCGCGACTTCGGCGCGCTGCGCCCGGTAGTCGCTCCAGCCGCCGGCATAGACGGTGGCGCGGCCATCGCCCTCCATGGCGATGGTGGTCGAGGCGACGCGGTCGAGGAAATCCCGGTCGTGACTGACCAGCAGCACGGTGCCGTCGTAGCTGTCCAGCAGCTCCTGCAGCAGGTCCAGCGTCTCGACATCCAGGTCGTTGGTCGGTTCGTCCAGCACCAGCAGGTTGCTTTCCCGCGCCATCAGCTTGGCCAGCAGCAGGCGCGCCTTCTCACCGCCCGAAAGGGATTTCACCTTGGCCCGCGCCTGCGCTTCGTCGAAGAGGAATTCCTTCAGGTAGCCCACGACATGCTTCGGCGTGCCGCGCACCATCACCTGATCGGCCGCGCCCGAGACGCGCATCTCCTTGTCGCCGGTGAGGCTTTCCCACAGGGTCATCTCGGGATCGAGCTGGGCGCGGGACTGGTCGAAGATCGCCGGCACCAGGTTGGTGCCCAGCTTGATCTCGCCCGCATCAGGCGCCTCCTGCCCCATGAGCATCTTGATCAGCGTGGTCTTGCCCACCCCGTTGGGGCCGACGAAGGCCACCCGGTCGCCGCGGTTCACCAGCAGGTCGAACTTGGTCACGATCGGTTTGTCGCCATAGGACTTTTCCAGCCCCCTGGCCTCGATCACCTTCTTGCCACTGGCGGGGCCTGCTTCCAGCTCCATCGCCGCCGCGCCCTTGCGGCGGATCTGGTTGCCGCGCTCCTCGCGCAGGGCCTGCAGGTTGCGCACCCGGCCCTGGTTGCGCTTGCGCCGCGCGCTGATGCCCTCGACGGCCCAGCGGGCCTCGGACTTGATCTTGCGATCCAGCTTGTGACGCGCCATGTCCTCGTCTTCCCAGGTCTTGTCGCGCCAGGCCTCGAAATGCTCGAAGCCCTTTTCCTGGCGGGCGACCTTGCCGCGGTCGATCCACAGCGTCGCCCGGGTCAGCGCACGCAGGAAGGCGCGGTCGTGGGAGATCAGCACATAGGCCGTCCGGGTCTGGCTCAGCTCGGTTTCCAGCCAGGCGATGGCCTCGATGTCGAGGTGGTTGGTCGGCTCGTCCAGCAGCATCAACTCCGGCGCCTCGGCCATCAGCTTGGCCAGGGCGGCGCGGCGGCGCTCCCCCCCCGACGCGGTGTCGACCGGGCGCGCGGGGTCGAACTTCAGCCCCTCGCCGGCGATCTCGACCTTGTAGTGCTCGGCCGGGTCAAGCCGCGAGGTGGCAAAATCGCCGAGGGTGGCGAAGCCGGACATGTCGGGCTCCTGCTCCATGTAGCCGACGGTTGTGCCGGGAGAGAGCACGACCTCGCCCCGATCCGCCTCGACCAACCCGGCCATGACCTTCATCAGGGTCGACTTGCCCGAGCCGTTGCGCCCGACAAGCGCCACCCGGTCCCCCGGCTGGACCGAGAGGGAAAGGTCGTCGAAAACCGGATCGCCGCCAAAGGTGAGCGAGATCTGCGAAAGCTGGAGAAGGGGAGCCTGTGCCATGGCGCGCAGCTAATCAGGCGGCGGGTCGGCGTCAAGCGGACTTGGAGAGCGTGAGGGGGCTCCGCCCCCCGGCTGCGCCTCCCCCCGGAGTATTTTCAGCCGTCGAATGTCAGCAGAAGGCCCCTGCCCATTCTGAGGCCGGAAATACTCCCGCCGGAGGCGGACGGCGAGGGCGCCGGCAGAGCCGGGGCTTGGCAGTGGCGACCGCATCGCGTTAGCTGCGCCCAAGCCGACCGGAGCCTGACATGATCGACCAACCGCTTCTCTTTGCCGCTGACGTGCTGGCGACACTGGTCTTCGCCACCACCGGGGCGCTGGTCGCCTCGCGCAAGCAGATGGATATCTTCGGCTTCATGTGGCTGGCCGCCGCGACCGGGGTCGGCGGCGGCACGCTGCGCGACCTGCTGCTGGGGGTGCCGGTGTTCTGGGTCGAGGATCCCTTTCCGCTGAGCCTCTGCCTGGGCGTGGCGGTCTTCCTGCATTTCACCGCCAGCTCGTTCCAGTCGCGGATGAAGGTGATCCTCTGGCTGGATACCTTCGGCCTGGGCTTTGCGGTGATCGCCGGCACGCTGAAGGCGCTGGACCAGGGCACCGCCGGGATCATCGCCGTGGTCATGGGGGTCTTTTCCGGCACCGTCGGCGGGATCATCCGCGACACCCTGGGACAGGAACCCTCGATCATCCTCAAGCGCGAGATCTACGTCACCGCCGCCGCCCTCGGGGCCTTCACCACGGTGATGATCCTCGGCGCGGGCGAAACCCGGGTGCTGGGCGCGGCGGCCGGATTCGCCGTGATCTTCGCCCTGCGCGGCGCCGCCGTTCTGCGCAACTTGGCGCTTCCGGTCTACAATCCGCGCGCCGGGCGGGATTACTCCTGAACCTCAGCCCGCCACCGCACGCAGCAGCCGCTTGCGGGCCGGCGGGATGGCGCCGATCTCGAGCCCGGTAAAGACGTGCAGGGTGTTCATCTTGGGATCGACCACCGCGTGATCCGACACCCAGCCCCCCATCAGGAGATAGGTGCGCAGCAGCGGCGGCATACCCAGCATGGCGCGTTTCACGTCCGGCTTGCGCCGCAGCTTCTGGGCGAAACGGAAGACCTTGGGCGCCTTGACCCGGGGCAGGAATCGCTTCGGGCCGAGGTGCTTTTCCTTCAGCATGGCGAAGGCGTCCAGGTAGGCCGCCGCATCGGTGCCCTTGAAGGAGGAACAGCCGAACAGCATCTCGACCCCGTTGCGGTCGACATAGGCCGTCATCGCCCCCCAGGCGACCCGCAGGATATCCGGATCGCGGCGCTCGGGGTGGATGCAGAACCGGCCCATCTCGACCATCGGGCCCTCGAAGCTCTCCAGCCCCGACAACTCGTAGTACTGCGCCGAGTAGGAGCGCGAGATCTCGGCCCCCGCCGCCAGCGGCAACATGCGGAAGCAGCAGACCAGGGTGCCGTCGCGCTGGTCCTCGACGAGGATATGGGCACAGACCTGGTCGAACTGGTCGGCATCGGGAAGATCGGCATCACCGAGGAAACAGAGCGCCCGCAGATGCTGAGCGGCGCGGATATCCTCGGGCGAGATCGCGATACGGGCCGCATAGCGACCCTTCTTGAGCGCGGGCATGGGCAGGCTCTCCGGCGAGCTGGGCGGCAATTGCGCCCCGATACCATGGCAGATGTGACCGCATCATGACATCCGCAAGACCCGGGCCCGGACCCCGCGCCGCCATCGCGCGGCACCGGGGCCCCTGGATCGGTCTTCAGCCCTATTCGCCGCCCAGGACACCCGCCGCATCGAAGCGGCCGAGGTTGCCGAGAAGCTGGCGGATGAAGGTCTTGTCCTGGGTCGAGGAACTGGTGACACGGCTTTCCAGGCGCACCACCCGGCCGTCCTGCAGCCCGAAGGTCTCGATGTTGGAGACCACGTCACGGCTGTCGAAGCTGATCGCCAGCACGGTGCGCTCGATCACCTCGGGGCGCCTGTAGGCGAAGCGCTTCACCCGGCTGCGGATGTAGTAGTAGTCGCCGCCATCCAGCATTCCCGCCGTGGTCGGCGCGCCGATCACGTCCAGCACGGTATCGCGGGTGTCGACACCGACCACCACCTGCTCCAGCTGGGTTTCGTCGGGCATATAGCCGTGGTTGCGGTACTGGGCGGTGCAGGCCGAAAGGCCGATCACGGCCGCCAGTGCCACGATCTTGCCAGCTGCTTTGACTTTCTGCCCCATCCTGCCCCTCTTGTCTTCCAGTGCTCAGGCTTCTACCTCGCTTACATAACGAACCCGTCCGCCGCAAGAAAGCAAGAAAGGTCCTCATGAGCGCACCCTCTTCCACAGCCCTCGCCGTGGCATCCCTGCCCAAGTCGCACCCCACGACCTTCTCGCTGGCCCCCGAGGCCGCCGAGACCGCCGCCCTGGCCGAGGCGCTGGAGCTGCTGGCGCTGCGCAAGGTCACCTTCCGCGGCGAGCTGAAGCCCGCCGGCAAGAGCGACTGGCTGCTGACCGGGCACCTCGGCGCGACGGTGGTGCAGCCCTGCTCGGTCACGCTGGCCCCGGTGACCACGCGGATCGAGGAACAGGTGACACGCCGCTTCATGCCGGTGCTGCCCGAGGCCCGGAGCGAGGCCGAGGAAGTCGAGATGCCCGAGGACGAGACGCTGGAACAGCTGGCCAGCCATATCGACCCCGCCGAGGTCATGGCCGAGGCCCTCGCCCTGGCCCTGCCTCTCTATCCGCGCGCCGAGGGGGCCGAGATGGAAGTCTCGGCGATCACCGAACCCGGCAAGCGGGCGATGACCGACGAGGACACCCGGCCGCTGGCGAATCTGGCCGACCTGCTGGCGGCCCGCCGCAAGGACGACGACGGGACGCCCGACAAGGATTGACGCCACGGGCGCCAGGGATCATACCCGCAAAGAATCGGTTGCGTGGCAGGATTTTCGCAGTATTTTCGCGCTTCCATCCGAATTTTGGGTTGAATGCTGGGGGCTGCACCGACTAAGAGCCTCGCATCCACGAGAAACCGGGCCTGGTGCTTCTGCACGGGCCCCCGAATACGATAGGTTGTGACATGGCTGTCCAACAGAACAAAGTCTCCAAGTCGCGCCGCAACAACCGCCGCGCACACGACTCGCTGACGGCTGCAAACCCGAACGAGTGCCCCTCCTGCGGCGAACTCAAGCGCCCGCACCACGTCTGCCCTTCCTGCGGTCACTATGCTGACCGTGAAGTGGTTGCCTCGGCCGATGAGATCGAGCTGGACGAAGACGCGGCCTGAGCCCGTGAATGCCGGGGGGCGACCGTCCTAAATGACCGCGACTGATCCGTCAGACCAGGACAGGGACGGCGCCCGGCCCGCCAGTACCGCCGCGCGGCGCGTAAGGCTTTCGATCGACGCCATGGGTGGCGATCGTGGCCCCGCCGCGGTGGTTGCCGGCATGGCGCGCTCGGCGCGCAAGAACCCCGACATCGACTTCATCCTGCACGGTCCCGCCGAAGAGCTGGAGCGCCTCGTTGCGCGCCGCAAGCAGCTGACCGGCCGGGTCGAGATTCGCGACGCCACCGACGTGGTGAGGATGGAGGACAAGCCCAGCCAGGTCGTCCGCCATGGCAAGGCCACCTCGATGTGGTCGGCACTGGATGCCGTGCGCGAGGGCGAGGCCGAGGTCTGCGTCTCTTGCGGCAATACCGGCGCGCTGATGGCGCTGTCGATGATGCGGCTGCGCAAGCTGCCCGGGGTGAACCGCCCCGCCATCGCCGTGCTCTGGCCGTCGCGCAATCCGCAGGGCTTCAACGTGATGCTCGACGTCGGTGCCGACATCCGCGCCGATGAAAATGACCTGTTGCAGTATGCGCTCATGGGCGCCTCCTATGCCCGCAACGGCATGGGCCTGGAACGCCCGCGCATCGGCCTGCTGAACGTCGGCACCGAAGAGCACAAGGGCCGTGCCGAGCTGAAGGCGGCGCACGAGATGATCGAGAGCTCCGCGCAGAACGCCAACTTCGATTTCGTCGGCTTCGTCGAGGGCGGGGACATCCCGGGCCGGACCTGCGACGTCATCGTCACCGACGGTTTCACCGGCAACGTGGCGCTGAAGACCGGCGAAGGCACCGCCTCGCTGATCGGGGATCTGCTCAAGGAAGCGTTCAAGTTCTCGCCGCTGTCGCGCTTCGCCGCGCTGCTGGCGCTGACCTCGCTGCGCCGGCTGCAGAAGCGCATCGACCCGCGCCGGGTCAACGGCGGCGTCTTCCTCGGGCTCAACGGCCCGGTGGTCAAGAGCCACGGCTCGGCCGACGCCATGGGGGTTTCGGCTGCCATCAAACTGGCCTATCAGCTTGCGGCAAGCGGCTTCCAGGGGAAGATCGCCGCACGGGTTGCATCCGCCGTTTCGCTGGCACAGGATGCCGCGGAACGAGGGACGGGGAACGCATGACTATTCGCGCAGTGGCAACGGGTATCGGACACTACCTTCCGGACCGCGTGGTCCCCAATGCCGAGTTCGAGAAGACCCTCGACACCACGGACGAATGGATTCGCACCCGCTCCGGCATCGAGCGGCGCCATTTCGCCGCCGAGGGCGAGACCACTTCGCAGATGGCGATCCGCGCCGCCCGCAAGGCGCTGGAAATGGCCGAACTGTCGCCCGCCGATATAGACTGCGTGATCGTCGCCACCTCGACCCCCGATCTTACCTTCCCTTCCGTCGCCACGATGGTCCAGGAAGGTCTGGGGATGGAACGCGGCTTCGGCTACGATGTGCAGGCGGTCTGCGCAGGCTTCATCTTTGCCATGGCCAATGCCAACGGCATGATCCTCTCGGGCCAGGCCGAACGCGTGCTGGTGATCGGCGCCGAGACCTTCTCGCGCATCATGGACTGGACCGACCGGTCGACCTGCGTGCTCTTCGGCGATGGCGCCGGCGCGCTGGTGCTGGAAGCGCGGACCGGATCGGGCTCGCCCGATGATCGCGGGATCCTCTCGGTCGACCTGAACTCGGACGGGCGCTATCGGGAAATGCTCTATGTCGACGGCGGCGTCTCGACCACCGGCCAGTCCGGCAAGCTGCGGATGCAGGGCAACCCCCTGTTCCGCCAGGCTGTCGGCAAGCTGACCGAGACCGCCGAGAAGGCGCTGGAGAAGGCCCGGCTGACCCCGGAGGATGTCGACTGGATCGTGCCGCACCAGGCCAATATCCGCATCATCCAGGGCACCGCCAAGAAGATGGGCCTGCCGATGGAGAAGGTCATCGTCACCGTCCAGGACCACGGCAATACCTCTGCCGCCTCGATCCCGCTGGCCCTGTCGGTCGGCGTCTCTGAAGGCCGCATCACCCCCGGACAGCTGCTGGTCACCGAGGCCATCGGCGGCGGACTGGCCTGGGGATCCGTGGTGTTGCGCTGGTAAACTGCCCCGGGATCAACTGGGCTTGGCAAACCGTTGATATTGACTCGGAAAAACGCGCGCGCCTATGCTCGCTGCAACCAGAAAGGGACCGGCGATGAGTGAAAAGACACTGACCCGAATGGATCTGAGCGAAGCCGTCTTCCGCGAGGTCGGTCTGTCGAGGAACGACTCGGCGCAGCTAGTCGAATCCGTTCTCAACCACATGTCCGATGCGCTGGTGCGCGGCGAGCAGGTGAAGATCTCTTCCTTCGGTACCTTCTCGGTGCGCGAGAAGGCGGCCCGCGTGGGTCGCAACCCGAAAACGGGCCAGGAAGTGCCGATCAACCCGCGCCGCGTGCTGACCTTCCGGCCCTCGCACCTGATGAAGGATCGCGTGGCCGACGGCAACAAGGGCTGAGGCCCCCTCCCATGTCCAAGTCCGCAGATGCGTTCCGCACGATCTCCGAGGTTGCCGAATGGCTTGAGACCCCGGCCCATGTGCTGCGCTTCTGGGAAAGCAAGTTCAGCCAGGTCCGGCCGGTGAAACGCGCCGGCGGGCGCCGGTACTATCGCCCCGCCGACATGGAATTGCTGGGCGGGATCAAGCGGTTGCTTCACGAAGAGGGGATGACCATCAAGGGCGTGCAGAAGCTGCTGCGCGACCGGGGCACCTCTCATGTCGCGGCCATGTCGCCGCCGCTGGACGACCTCGCGGTGCCGCTGGAAGCCGAGATCGTGCAGCTGAAGCCGCGCGCCGCGGCGAAGGCCGAGGAGCCCCCCCTGCCCGCCCCGCCCGCGGAGATCCCGACCGGGGCCCTGGGCGAGATGACGCCGCCCGACGGATCCGAAGCCGGACCGATGGCCCAGGGAAGTGGCACGGGCACGGTGGTGCCGGGCCACGGCACCGACGCCGCCCCAGAAGACACTCCCGAGCCCCCGCAGGATGAGCCGCAGGACGAGGTGAACCTCTTCTCCGATCTCGCCGAGGCCCCCGAGGAGATCCCGGCGACCGCCGCCCCGGCGACGGTGATTCCCGAGGATCCCGACGACGACTCGCTGGAGGTCGCTCCGGGCGTGCTGGCGCGACTCGCCGCCCGCTCCGCGCCCCTGCCCGCCGCGCGCCTCGCCGAGGCGCTTGCCCTGGCGCAACGCCTGCCCGGCCTGAACTGAGCTGATCGGGCCTGAATTCCGAGCCCCGCTCGCCCGGCGACGACCGACGAAACTTTCGCGCGCGCAGGTCCGAAAAACCGCTTGCTCTCCCCCTCAGATCGGATAGAAAGCGCGAACCGTCGGGCTATAGCGCAGCCTGGTAGCGCGTCCGTCTGGGGGACGGAAGGTCGCAGGTTCGAGTCCTGCTAGCCCGACCAATTTCCCTCCGAAGATCATGCCAGACGCGGGACACTCTTCCCGCGTCGGCATGTCTTCCGACTTTCCTTCGATGGTCTCTGGTTCTAACCTGCCCACCCGAGGGTGCCCCCGGGGGTGACGCCCCCTAGGTGAGCCTCCTGTCGAGCGAAGGACCAAATATGACCGGCATCCTGCCCAGCCAGCACCTGAAACGCATGATCGCCGCCGGTGAGATCACCAGCAGCCCGGCGATCACCGAGGCCCAGGTGCAGCCGGCCAGCCTGGACCTGCGCCTTGGCACGACCGCCTGGCGGGTCCGCGCCTCCTTCCTTGCCGGCAAGGGCCGCAGCGTCGCCGACCGGCTGGCCGAATTCGAGATGCACGAGGTCGACCTGTCCGAGGGTGCGGTGCTGGAAAAGGGCTGCGTCTACGTCGTGCCGCTGATGGAGGGCCTCGCCCTGCCCGCCCATGTCGCCGCCATGGCGAACGCGAAAAGCTCGACCGGGCGGCTGGACCTGCTGACCCGGCTGATCACCGACGAGGGCACCGAGTTCGACCGCATTCCCGCCGGCTACACCGGCCCGCTCTATGCCGAGATCTGCCCGCGCAGCTTCTCGGTGCTGGTGCGCCCCGGAATGCGGCTGAACCAGATCCGTTTCCGTGCCGGACAGGCGACGTTGTCCGATGATGCGCTGCGGGCGCTGCACGCGCAGACTCCGCTGGTCGACGGCACGGCGGTGATCGAACAGGGCCTCGGCTTCTCCGTCGATCTCTCGCCCGGCCCCGACCGCCTTGTGGGCTACCGGGCCAAACCCCACACCGGGGTGATCGACCTCGACCGCATCGGACAGTACGACCCGCGCGAGTTCTGGGAGACGGTGCGCACCGATGAACGCCAGATCATCCTCGATCCCGGCGCCTTCTACATCCTCGTCAGCCGCGAGGCCGTGACCATCCCCCCCGACTATGCCGCCGAGATGGCGCCCTACCTGGCCATGGTCGGGGAATTCCGCGTGCACTACGCCGGTTTCTTCGATCCCGGCTTCGGCCATGCGGAAGCGGGTGGCGCCGGGTCGCGCGGGGTGCTGGAAGTGCGCTGCCACGAAGCGCCCTTCGTGCTGGAACACGGGCAGGTCGTCGGGCGGCTGGTCTTCGAGACCATGGCGGAACGGCCGGAAATGCTCTACGGCGCGGATATCGCCTCGAATTACCAGGGCCAGGGGCTGAAGCTGTCAAAGCATTTCAGCACGCCCTGAGGACTGAAAGACCAGCAAGACCCATGCCCGTGATGACCAAGCCCCTTGCCCTGATGACCGGCGCGATTGCCGTTGTCGGGGCCAATTCCATGGTGCTGGCGCCGATCACCGCCGCCGTGGCGCGTGATCTCGGCGGTGACCCGGCCGAGATCCTGCAGGCGGCAGCGGCCTATGGCGGCACCACGGCGCTCTCGGCGCTGCTGCTGGCCCCGCGTGCCGACCGCATCGGCCCCGGCCCCGCACTGATGCAGGCGCTGCTTCTGCTGCTGCTCTCATTGGTCGGCTCGATCTTCGCGCCGGGCAAATGGACGCTGGTGCTGTTCCAGGCTGTCGGCGGCCTTGGCGCGGGGATGGCGATCCCGGCGATCTACGCGCTGGCGCCGGAACTGGGCCCCGAGGGCGAAGAGAAACGCTCGATGGGGATCGTGCTGTCGGGCTGGACGCTGGCGCTGGTGGCGGGCGTGGCCGGCTCGGGCTTCCTGGCCGAATGGGTGGGTTGGCGCGCGGTCTACGTGGCCCTGCTGGCCTGCATGAGCCTGCTCTACATCGCCCTGCGCCGCACCGACCTGTCCGTGCGCACCGTGGGGTCGGCCAGCACCCCGCTGACCGCCCTGCGGGTGCCGGGCATCGGGCGCGGGCTGATGGCGGCGGGGCTGTTGATGACGGCCTTCTACGGCACCTATGCCTTCATCGGCGCCCATGTCGCCGAGGGGCTGGGCCGGGGCACCGATGCCGCCGGTTTCGTCACGCTCTGCTATGGCGTCGGCTTCGGGCTGTCCAGCTTCCTCGACCGCTACCTCGACCGGCTGCCGCAGCACCTGGCCGGGGCGCTCTCCTTCGGGGGGCTGGGGCTGGTCTACCTGGCGATGAGCGCGGGCGCGTCGCATTTCGCGCTGCTTTCGGGGCTGGCGATCTTCTGGGGCGTGATCCAGCACCTTGGCCTGAACTTCGTCGTCAGTCGCCTTGCGGGGCTGGATGCCCGGCAACGCGGCGCGATCCTGGGGCTGAATTCCTCGATCACCTACCTGGCGGTGCTGGGCGGCGCGCTGAGCTTCCGCCTGCCCTACGAGACCGGCGGGCTGGCGTGGTGCACCATGATCTCGGCGCTCTGCTGCGGCATCGGGCTGGCGGAATGCCTGGCCCCGCGCCGCGTCGCGATCTGAGGTCTCAGAACTTGCCCAGCCGACGGATCACCCGCTGCGCCTGACGGGCGTTGCGGGCCATCTTCTTGCCCTGTCGCGCGCGCTGGCGCGCCTTGGGATCATCGCCCGCCACACGGTCGATCCCGGCGTTCATGCCTTTTCGCAGCAGGCGGTTGAAGATCATGCGGAACAGGCGGTCCATGGGAAATCCCTTGCTTTCACGCCTGCAACCTAGCACGGCGCGGCGGCGATTTCAGCCGCCGTCACGCAGAGGTGAAAGCTAGTCGTCATCCTCGAACATCTCGGCCTGATCCTCGTCGCTCTCGCGCTCTTCCTCCTCGCCCAGGCGACCCGGCGGCGGGCGGCTGTCCAGCAGACCGGCGGCGCGCAGATCCTTGAGGCCCGGCAGATCGCGCGGGCTTTCCAGCCCGAAGTGATCGAGGAACGAGGCCGTGACCACGAAGGTCACCGGGCGGCCCGGTGTCATGCGGCGGCGGCCGAAGCGGATCCACTCCAGTTCCAGCAGCAGGTCGATGGTCCCGCGCGACACCGAGACGCCGCGGATCTCCTCGATCTCGGCGCGGGTGACAGGCTGGTGGTAGGCGATGATGGCCAGGGTCTCGATCGCCGCGCGGCTCAGCTTGCGGGTCTCGACGGTTTCCTTCTGCATCAGGTAACCGAGATCGGGCGCCGTGCGGATCGCCCAGGCCTCGCCGACACGCACCACGCGCACGCCCCGCCCCTCGTAGCGCCGGCGCAGGTTCTCGACCGCCGCCGCGCCGTCGCAGCCATGCGGCAGGCGGGCATTCAGATCGGGGATCGAGACCGGCTCGGCCGAGGCGAAGAGGATGGCCTCGACCATGCGCTCCTGCTCGGCCAGGGGCGGCGCCTCGAAGAGGCTGTCGCGCGGCGCGGCCTCGCCTTCGGGGGCGATCTCGTCCTGCATCTCCTCCGCAGGCATCTGGTCGTCGGTCATCTCGGGGTCCTCGGGGGTCTCAGCCATTGTCGCGCCCCTCGCGGCGGCGCAGCTGGATGGGCGCGAAGGTCTCGCCCTGGCGGATGTAGATCTTGCCCTCCTTGGCCAGCTCCAGCGAGGCGGCAAAGGTGGCAGCGGTCACCGAGCGGCGGCGCATCGGGTCGCCAGTCCAGCCCGGGGGCATATAGGCGGAAAGTTCGGTCCAGGTGCCGGCGAAGCCGACCATGCCGCGCATGTGCTCCAGCGCCTGTTCCATGGTGTAGACATTGTCGCGGTCCATGACGAAGGGGCGGAATTCATCCTTGGTGCGGATCCGGGCGTAGGCCTGCATCAACTCCAGCAGCGTGGCCGAATAGGTGACCTTGCGGACGCGCTCGACCTGTTCGGGCACCCCGCGCACGAAGAAGTCGCGGCCCTTCTGGTCGCGCGCCATCAGCCGGGCGGCGACGTCGCGCATCGCTTGCAGGCGTTCCAGCTGGAAGGCCAGGTGCGCGGCCAGTTCCTCGCCCGAGGGGCCCTCTTCCTCGGGATCGGGGGGCAGCAGCAGGCGGGATTTCAGGAAGGCCAGCCAGGCGGCCATCACCAGGTAGTCGGCGGCCAGTTCGATCCGCAGCGACTTGGCCTTCTCGACGAAGGCCAGGTATTGCTGGGCCAGCATCAGGATCGAGATCTTGCGCAGGTCGACCTTCTGGGTCCGCGACAGGGTCAGCAGAAGGTCGAGCGGGCCCTCGAAGCCCTCGACATCGACGATCAGGGCTTCGGCCGCCAGCCTCTCGGCGACGGTGATCTCGGACTGGGTGCCGGGGCCGCGGTCGGGACCGGGCTCCAGACGCCGCCCGCGCGGCGGATCTTCCTGGAAATCGTCAGAGGCCATCACTTACCCGTTCAGAACAGCGGACAGCTTGGCCTTCAACTCGTCAATGTCAAGCGTGGCAGGGTTGCGGCGCGCGTCCAGCGCCCGTGCGGCGCGGGCCTCCGCCGTCGGTGTCATCGCACCGGCGACCTCGGCCACCCGCGCGCGGTCCGCCAGCGGCGCATTGCAGTAGAGCACCAGGTCGCAGCCCGCATCCAGCGCCGCCAGCGCCCGCGTTTCCGCATCGCCCGACAGCGCCTGCATCGAGATGTCGTCGGTCATCACCAGCCCGTCATAGCCGAGATGGTTGCGGATCACCTGCAGCACCTTGGGCGACAGGGTCGCCGGCATCTCGGGGTCGATCGCATCGAAGAGAAGATGCGCCGTCATCGCCATCGGCAGATCGTTCAGCACCTTGAAGGGGGCGAAATCGACCGCGTCCAGGTCTTCCCAGGTGGCCGTGACACGCGGCAGATCCGCGTGGCTGTCAACCTGCGCCCGACCATGGCCGGGCATGTGCTTCATCACCGGCAGCACGCCGCCTGCCATCAGCCCCTGCGCCACGGCGCGCGCCAGGGTGGCGACCCGCGCCGCGTCGCTGCCGTAGCAGCGGTTGCGCAGGAAGGGGTGGGTCTCGGGCAGGGCCACGTCGGCCAGCGGGGCGCAATCGACGTCGATGCCGGCGGCGCGCAGTTCCAGCGCGGTGATGGTGAAGCGCAGGCGCATGGCCTCGGCGGCGCTGTCGCCCGCGGCCTCGGCAAACTCCAGCGCCGGGGTCCAGTCGGTCGCCAGCGGCGCGCGCAGGCGCTGCACCCGCCCGCCCTCCTGGTCGACCAGGATCGGGGCGTTGCGCCCGACGGCCTGGCGCAGCTCGTCACAGAGGGCGCGGGTCTGATCCAGGCTCTCGATATTGCGCGCGAAGAGGATGAAGCCCCAGGGGTCGGCGTCGCGCAGCACGCGCGCCTCCTCGGCCGTCAGCCGGGTTCCAGTGGGATCGAGGATGGTGGCGCCGGCCATCTACTTGGCCGATACGGGGATGCAGTCGGCGCCCTCGGCCACCAGGGCGGCACAGAAGCGGCGGCTGTCAGAGATATCGTCGAAACCAAGCACACGCAGGCGATAGAAGATCCGGCCACCGCTTTCGGCGCGCTGGATCACCCGCTGCTTGTCTTCCAGGTAGATCCCGAAGCGCGACACGAAGCGGGTCCATTCGCTCTCGGCGATCTCTCGCGAAGCGAAGGCGCCAAGCTGGGCCAGGCGGGTGCCGGCGGGCACGTCCTCGGGGGCCACGTCCAGCGCCTGCGGCTCCACCGAGACGGGGCCGGCCACCTGGCGCGCGGCGACGGAGGCCAGAAGGGTGTCGGGGCGCAGCTTGGGACGCACGGCGAGGAACGCTCCCTCGCGCGGGGCGGCGGCCTCGGCGGCGGGAACGGTGCGCGGCTCCATCGGCTGCAGCGGCGCGGCATCGCCGGCCAGGGCGCTGGCCAGTTCCTCGATCCGGTCGACGTCCGAAAGGTTCAGCGGCGCCGGTTGCAACACCGGCTCGGAGGCCTCGGCCTGCTGCTCGGCGGCGGGCGCCTCGTCGGGTTCCGGGGCGGGCTGCCGGGCGACGACCTCTTCGGGTGCCGGATCGTCTTCGCCAAGGCCAAGCGGCGCGGGCGCCAGGCGCACGCTGTCCGCCGAAGCCTCGGCGGCCTTGGACGCGGCGATATGGTTGACGGCAAGCCCCTGGAACGGCGCCTCGGCGCCGCCGGCGGCATCGGGCGCGCGGCGGGTTTCTCCGGTCATCGCGCGCACCACGGGCACGCCCGAGACGTCGCGCATCACCATGCGATAGCCCCAGACCCCGACCCCTGCGATCAGGGCCACCGACAGCGCGGCCCCCACCCAGGTGACCAGCGATCCGAAGGAAGCGGCGGCAGGGCCTGCCGCTTCGGGGTAAGCGTCATGGGACGCGTAGCGCGCGTCTGCGGGAAAATCTGCCATATGCCTCTGCCTGCCGGGATCTGGCGCCCGGTCTTGCCTTGGATAGGAAGCCTGTAACCTCGGCCCGGCAGAGCAGCGTTCAGCGCATTTCTTCTGCCGGGGTCACGCCCAAGATACCAAGACCTGCGGAAATGACAACGGCCACGGCCCGTGCAAGGGCCAGTTTGGACTGGGAAAGACCAGGATTACCCTCCTGCACGAAACGCAATTGGGTTTCCTCGTTGCCGCGATTGTAGAGCGCGTGCAGATCAGAGGAGAGTTCATAGAGGTAGAAGGCGACGCGATGCGGCTCGTGGGTGCGGGCCGCGATCTCGACCAGGCGGGGCCATTCGGCAAGTTTCCGCGCCACCGCCAGTTCGCTGGGGTGGGTCATCGCGGCGAGGTCAGCGGCGCCCAGCGTCGCGTCATCGCAGGTGATCCCGGCCTCGGTGGCGCGGCGCAGCGCCGAGCAGACCCGGGCGTGGGCGTATTGCACATAGAAGACGGGGTTGTCCTTGGACTGTTCCAGCACCTTGTCGAAATCGAAGTCCAGGGGCGCGTCGTTCTTGCGGGTCAGCATGACGAAACGGGTGACATCCGCGCCGACCTGCTCGACCACGTCGCGCAGGGTGATGAAGGTGCCGGCGCGCTTGGACATCTTGAACGGCTCGCCGTTCTTGTAGAGCTTCACCAGCTGGCACAGCTTGATGTCCAGCGGCACGCGGTTGTCCGACAGCGCCGCGACGGCGGCCTTCATCCGCTTGACGTAGCCGCCATGATCGGCACCGAAAACGTCGATCAGCTGGTCGAAGCCGCGATCCACCTTGTCGTAGTGATAGGCGATGTCGGGGGCAAAGTAGGTCCAGGCGCCATCCGACTTCATGATCGGGCGGTCGACATCATCGCCGTGCTCGGTCGACTTGAATAGCGTCTGCTCGCGCGGCTCCCAGTCCTCAGGCGTCTTGCCCTTCGGCGGCTCCAGCACGCCGCGATAGATCAGGCCCTTGCCACGCAGCTCCTCGATGGCCTGCTCGATACGGCCGGTGCCATAGAGGCTTTTCTCGCTGAAGAAGACATCCATCTCGACGCCCAGCAACTTCAGGTCGGCGCGGATCAGGTCGAGCATCGCATCGGTGGCGAATTCGCGCACCTCGGCCAGCCAGACCGCTTCGGGCTGGTCGACATAGGCGTCGCCCACCTTGTCCTTCAGCGCGCGGCCCGCGTCGATCAGGTATTCGCCGGGATAGGTGCCGTTCTCGAAGGTGACTTCGCGGCCGTACTGTTCGAGGTAGCGCAGGTAGACCGAGCGGGCGAGCACGTCGACCTGGGCGCCACCGTCGTTGATGTAGTATTCACGGGTGACCTCGTGGCCGGCGTAGTCCAGCAGCGAGGCCAGGGCATCGCCGAAGACCGCGCCCCGGGTGTGGCCGACATGCAGCGGGCCGGTCGGGTTGGCCGAGACATATTCCACGTTGACCTTCTGCCCCTGCCCCATGGTCGAGCGCCCGAAGGCTGCGCCATGTGCCAGCACGGCGGACACGATGCCCGCCCAGCTTTCATCCGCCAGCCGCAGGTTCAGGAAGCCCGGGCCCGCCACCTCGGCCGAGGTGATGCGTCCATCCGCCGTAAGCTTGGCGGCCAGCGCCTCGGCGATGTCGCGCGGCTTCATCCCGGCAGGCTTGGCCAGCACCATGGCGGCGTTGGTCGCCATGTCCCCATGCGCCGGATCGCGCGGCGGCTCGACGGCGACATTGTCGAAATCCAGCCCCTCGGGCAGGCGGTCTTCGGCCTGCAGGGCGGCAAGAGCGTCGAGTACGAGGGCGCGGATATCGGTAAAGAGGTTCATGTCTGTGTCCTGATGCGTCTCGCGGGGGTTTACCACCAGTGGCCCAGAGGTCAATCCGACAGTGGTCCCTGCCGCCCCTGCCCCGCCCGCGAGGGCCGCCTCAGTCGACGGTGGCGAAGCGCCGCCAGACCCAGGCCAGCGCCGCCGCCAGCCCGACGATCACGCCGTAACCCGTCGCGGTGTCCAGCAGCCCGGCCACCGGCACCACCAGCCCTGCCAGCACCGTCGGCACGCCGAACGCCGTGTAGGACAGGCAGAAGAGCGCCGCGAAGAGCTCTCCGCGTTCGTGCGGCGCGGCCAGCGGGATCAGCGTGCGGATGGTGCCGTAGAAGCAGGTGCCGAAGCCGATGCCGCCCAGGCCCAGACCCAGCACGTAGACGACGAGAGACCCCGCCTGCATCCCCGCCACCGACAGCAGGATCCCGATCGACAGCGATGCCGAGCCGCGCAGGAGGACCTTGCGCTGATGCAGGTTGCGGCTGAGGTAGACGCCGATGGCCCCGGCCCCGGCCAGGACCAGGATCACCGACGCCTCGGCGATGAAGTCATGGATGCCGAACACCACCGAAACGATGCCGGTGCCGAGCGACAGGTAGAGGCCGCCGATGGCCCAGCCGGCGAAGACGGCCGGGGCGCTGCGCCAGAAGGGCGCCCGGGCCGCCTTCGGCAGGCCGACACGCGGGATCAGGGCGTTCCAGACGCCGCCATTGCGCGGCGAGGTCTCGGGCAGCAGCCAGACCGCCAGCGCCAGCACCAGGTAGCAGGCGATCAGGCTGGCAAAGACATCCAGCCGGGGCGTGGCGGTGACCGTCATCAGGATGCCGGCGAACATCGCGCCTCCGGCCAGGCCGCAGAGCGGCAGCACCGCATTCCAGACCGCCGCCGCGCCGGGGCGATCCCGTGGTTCGAGGTCGACCGCCGCCGCCGAGAGCGAGGGCATCAGCAGGCCGGTCGCGATCCCCTGCAGCGCCCGCGCGACAAGCAGTTGCGGAACATTGCCCGCGTGCCAGAAGAGATAGGCCGCCAGCGCCAGCGCGAGGAATCCGACCGAGATCACCGGGCGGCGCCCGACATGGTCCGACACCGAGCCCGCAGTCAGCAAGGTGACCAGCAGGCCCGCCGCGTAGATCGAGAAGATCAGGCTGATGGTCGCCGGGGCAAAGCCCATCTCTTGCTGCAGGACCGGGTAGAAGAGAGAGGGCGCCGAGGCCCCGGCCATCATCAGCATCACCCCGGTCAGGATCAGGACGAAACCCGCGCGGGCCCGTGGCAGCGTCTGCAGGCTGTCAGAGGAAAGGGTCATGGAAACTCCTTCAAGTCGTGAGGCGGCCCCGGAGGATCGACGTGCCCCCGGAGAGGGCCCGGCGGACAGGTCCGATAGATCGTTCGATTATTTTCGAACCGATCGCTACTCCCCATCCCCCGAGAGTTCAACTATATTCGAACCATGATCTCCGATGTGCCCGAAACTCTCCCGCCAGACCTGCCCCATCCCGCCCGCGACGAGCTGGAGCTGACCCAGGTGCTTTTCGCCCTGAGCGATCCGGTCCGCCTTGCGGTCGTGCGCGAGATCGCCTCGGGCCCGCTGGAAATGGTCAACTGCGCCGCACTGCGCCCCGACGCGCCGAAATCCACGCGCTCTCATGTGGCCAAGGTGCTGCGCGAAGCCGGTGTGGTGACCAGCGCGCCCGCCGGGCGCTGCAGGCTGCTTTCCCTGCGCCGCGACGACCTCGAAGCCCGCTTTCCCGGTCTGCTGGATGCGGTGCTGGGGCCACGCCCCTCGCCGATCGACGACGGCGCACCCACCGAATCTTGACGCCACGCGCCGGGCCGCCCTATCGAGAGGGCGACCCACCCCCATGCACGGGAATTGTTGATGCTGGAGATTGTCGGAACCCGCTGACGGTCCTTTCACGGACCAGCGGCCAGGAGATCCCGCCGGAGCGATCCGGGCGGGGCAGTCCCCTGTGCCTGACGTGGTTTCAAGACGGCATCACTTCCATGAACATTTAGAAAGCCGAACAGCGCGTGCTGCACGCGCTGGCGCAGGGCGGGCGCATCCTCTACGAACGCGCGCCCAACGGGCGGGTGACAGAGGTCACCTGCGTCACCCGAGACGGGATGATCCTCGTCGATTGCACGCTGGAAGTCTGGGCCAAGCTCAGGCGGAAGCGTCTCATCGAAAGCCGCAGCGCCTCTCCCTACCGGATTTCCGACCGGGGGCGACGCAACGTGCGGGCACAGCTCGACAACCGCTGAGGCGGTCGAGAGCGGTGCCGGGGTCTCCGGGGGTCACTCCCCGGAGACCCGATCCGCGTAACGGATATGGCCCGGACCCGAGGCGCGCAGCCCCGGCTCGGGCTCGGCGCCGGTCAGGCGGGCATGTTCGACAATGGCGAAACGGTCGGTCATGCCCGAGATGTAGTCGCTGACGATGCGCGCCAGCTTCAGTTCGTCGCCCTCGATCTCCTCGACATCCTTGCGCCATTGCTTCGGCAGCAGCTCGGGGCTTTCCATGAACAGCGGGAAAAGTTCCAGCACGATCCGGGTGACCTTCTTGCGCATCTCCACCACCTCGGGCGCGCGGTACATGCGCTGGAAGAGGAACTGGCGGATCACCTTCAGGTCGGCCCAGATGCCGGGCGAAAAACGCACCATCATCTCGCCGGCGGCGCGGATATCCTCGACCCGCTCGGGTTTCAGCGCCTGAAGGTTGGCGCGGCTGACGTCGATCACGTCGCTGACCAGCACGCCGAAGAACCGCCGCAGCGCCTCGTGCCGGCGGCGGTAGTAGTTGAGGCCGGGATAGAGCCGGTCGACCTCGGCGAAACAGCCGGACAGGATCGGCAATTCGGCCAGCTCGTCGGTCGAGAACAGCTCGGCGCGCAACCCGTCGTGCAGGTCGTGGTTGTTGTAGGCGATATCGTCCGACAGCGCGGCCACCTGCGCCTCGGCGCTGGCATGGGTCGACAGTTCCAGGTCGTGCAGCGCGTTGTAGTCGGCAAGCGCATAGGGGATCTGGCCCGTCACCGGGCCGTTGTGCTTGGCGATGCCTTCCAGCGTCTCCCAGGTCAGGTTCAAACCGTCCCACTCGGCGTAGGTGCGTTCCAGGTTGGTGACGATGCGGATCGCCTGGGCGTTGTGGTCGAACCCGCCATAGGGCGCCATCAGCTCGTGCATGGCATCTTCGCCGGTATGGCCGAAGGGCGTATGACCGAGGTCATGGGCCAGGGCGACGGCCTCGGTCAGCTCCTGGTTCAGCTCCAGCGCCCCGGCGATGGTCCGCGCCACCTGCCCGACCTCGATGGAATGGGTCAGCCGGGTGCGAAAATAGTCGCCCTCGTGCTCGATGAAGACCTGGGTCTTGTGCTTCAGCCGCCGAAAGGCCGAGGCATGGATGATCCGGTCCCGGTCCCGCTGGAAGCACGAGCGGAAGGCGCTTTCCTCTTCGGGATAAAGACGTCCGCGAGAGCGGAGCGGGTCGGAGGCATAGGGCGCGCGCATGATCAGATCCCTCGGGCTTCTTGTCGCCGTTTCGACCCTTCCTTATATTGGGCGCAAGAGACATGCAAAATGTCAGGAGTATTTCCGATGAACCTGCCCCCCAAAGTCACCGACCGCGCCTTCGACCGCCTTGCCGAGATCGGTGCCGACACCCAGGCCCTGCGCGTCGCGGTCGAAGGCGGCGGCTGCTCGGGCTTCCAGTACGACATCCGCCTGGACGCGCCCGCCGAAGATGACCTGGTGCTGGAAGGCAAGGGGCAGAAGGTGGTCGTCGATCCGACCTCCCTGCCCTTCCTCGCCGGCGCCGTGATCGACTTCACCGAAGAGCTGATCGGCGCGCGTTTCGTGATCGAAAACCCGAACGCAACGTCAAGTTGCGGCTGCGGGACCTCGTTCTCGATCTGAGCATCGGCCGGGACGCCGGGGGCTCTGCCCCCGGACCCTCGCCAATGGTGTCAGGCGGAGTACAGAGACATCGCGCCTGGCAGTCACCCTGTCGCCCCGCGGATACCCCAGGATCTATTCCGCCGGCGCCGCGCGGTCGCTGGCTTCCTCTTCCGCGGCGAGGGTCTTGTAGCCTCCGGCCCGCACGATCCCGCCGCGCGCCAGCTGGTCATAGATCAGGTACAACCCCGATCCGATGACGATGGCCGAGCCAAGGAAGACGTTGGCCTGTGTCGTCTCGCCGAAGATCAGCGCGCCCATGATCACCATCCAGACGAACTGCAGGTTCATCAGCGGCGTGACCACGTAGGCCGCCAGCAGGCGCAGCGCCACCACCAGCACCCAGCGGGCAAAGAACAGGAACCCCGCGTAGGCAGCGATCCAGAAGAGGTCGTGCAGCCCCATCGGGCGGAAGACGAAGGGCAGCGCCACCGCCATGACCAGCGCCAGCGTGGCATTCGGCCAGAAGACCTGGGCCAGGGCATTGCGTTCATGTTGGCCGATGCGCCGGGCCATGACCATCGACAGCGTGCCCGAGGCCGTGGCCCCGAAGGCGATCAGATGGCCGAGCGAGACCGCATGGACCCCCTCGGGGAACAGGCAGACAATGCCGATGAACCCGGCGCCAAGGGCAAACCAGACCGCCAGCGACACCTTTTCCTTCAGGAGCGGCCCCGACATCAGCCCGGCGAAGATCGGCATCAGCCCGATGAAGACGAAGACCTCGGCGAACTCCAGCAGCTTGAAGGCGTAGAAATAGCAGACCGACGCGATGACCGTGGCGCAGGAGCGGACCCCCATCTCGACCGGGCGCGAGGTACGGATGGCGTCCATCACCCCCTCGCTGCCCGACTTCAGCCATTCCGCCCCCAGGCAGAAGCTGGCCACCAGCGCACCGGACAGGACGTAGAGCTGCGGCGCCGCGAAGCTGCCGGAGATGAACTTGGTGATCGCATCCGCCGAGGAGATCAGGGCGGTGTAGAGAAGCACCAGGGCGACCCCCGCGAGGGTCGCCCGGTTTGCCAGTCTTTGCGGGGCGCCAGCGCCCCCGGTCTTTCGGACTCTGGTCGTCACGCGCTGACCCTCTTCCGCGGCACCGCCGCCAGGCCGGCCCGGGCGAAGCCGGCGAAGAAGGCGTCGAAATCGGCACAGGCTTCGGCGGCGCGCGCCAGGTGGCCGATGGCCCAGGGCTCTGCCAGGGCCTCGTGGATCGGCTCCTGCATCCGCGACCAGTCGTCCGAGCGCGCCTCGTCGAGATCCAGCAGGCATTGCGACATGCGGCGCAGGGGGCCGACCGGGCGCGGCGCGGCTTGGATGGAGATGCGACCCTCGGGCACCGCCTGCAGGAAACTCTCGTTCCCCGCCGTGGCCATGGCCCAGTTGCTCACGAGGAACTCGTGATAGTCGTCATGCGCCATCGCGCCCTCCCAAGCTTCGACGGTGGCCCCGTTCATTTCGCGGGCGAGCCAGGCCTCCCAGGCCTCGGGGGGCGTCGATCCGGCGTAGCGCAGGGCCACGCAGATCTCGGCCAGCAGATCCGCATTCAGGTCAAGGTACGCCAGGGTTCCCGCGAAGTTAAGGCTCTGCTGCGCCGATTGCGTCAATTGTGTGGGTTTTCTTCCATACTCGCTGAGGTAGAACAGGATATGGGTCAGTTCATAGGCGGCCTTCTTGTTGGGAACCATGAAGGTCCGGGGCCGCGAGATGAAGGTCATCAGCCTTTCCGTAAGGTCATCCGATTCTGCCGCGCTGCCGCAGGGATCCACTCCGCGCCGCAGCATCAAGCGACGGGCCTCGGCCCTCTGAAGGTCCGACAACTCGGCCTCGGCGAGGCCCTGGGCGTGGGCCCAGTGCACCAGCCCCTCGGCCTTGTCGCCGGTCATGCCGAGCGCCTCGAGATCCAGCGCGATGGACAGGAAGAAACGATAATACTGCGGGAAGAACCCCAGGCGCTTTTCCAGCGTTTCGTAGACGCTCATGTAGGGGGCAAGCGCGTCTGCGGGCAGATGGCCATCGTTGCAGGTCTGTCCCGTGGTCTCGAGGACGTTCAGGATCTCGGCATTTTCCTTCAGCCAGAACACGTCGTCCCGGCTCCGGCGCGTGCCGGCGAAACGGTCGAGCAGGGCCGCGCGCCGCGCGGCCCGGCCCTGGCTCCGGGCGGGGAAGGTCAGATGTACAACGTTGGACATTGAGAGGATCCTTTCCGTCTGATCATCGGCCCCGGCGGGGGCGAGATCAGACGGACGGCGTCCTCACCTCACTCCCCGGCCCGGTCCGGGCGCGGTCACTCGGTGGCGAGCAGCTCAGCTGCCGGAGGTGAACATCTCGACCGCGTCGCCCGAGGCGGCAACCGAGGTCACCGGCGCCGAGCCCGAGGTGAAGGCTTCGACCGCATCACCCGAGCGGGCATCGCTGGCAACCGGCGCCGAGCCGGAGGTGAACATCTCGACCGCATCGCCCGAGGCGACCAGCGAGGTCACCGGAGCCGAGCCCGAGGTGAAGGCTTCGACCGCGTCACCCGAGCGGGCATCGCTGGCAACCGGCGCCGAGCCGGAGGTGAACATCTCGACCGCGTCGCCCGCCATGGCAGTGGCGGCGGACATCGGTGCGGAACCGGAGGTGAACAGGCCCAGGGCCTCACCAGCCATCAGGTCACCTTGCGCGGCGGGGGCAGAGCCCGAGGTGAACATCTCGACCGCATCACCGTCCAGCAGGGTTTCGGCAGCATATGCAGTTGTGGCGGCACCGTGAACGGTCTTGCGAATGGCAGTCATCTGGATCTCCAAGTCGTTGAAAAATAAGGACGAGTGAGATCAAGGTTGCACGGGTCGGAAGACCTGAAAACAGATTTTTCAATTTAAACGTGTCAAGATAAAGTTATTCACAATAACTTCCTTGAACAACATATTGTTTCCGAATAAACAACAAACTATCGCCAATTTTTTAACACTCATTAATTTTCGGTAAATTCGATCAAGAACATTGAGGGAACTTCGACAAGATTCGGCGGAGCCCCGGATTCGCGACGAATCGAGGAGACTGGACTCGGACCCCACAGCCCGGCTGGACAGCGTCCTCGGGACGGTCGAAAAGCCTTGCAGTCCGGGCAACGCAGGCGCGACATCGGGACCAGATCGATATCCTGCCTGCGCACGCCTCACAGAGTTGCGTGTCCGCGTCACGATGAAAAGAGAAAAGGCTTTCCCCATGAAACTGGCGACATTCAACATCAACGGCATCAAGGCGCGGGTGCAGGCGCTGAGCGACTGGCTGGACGAGGCGCAGCCGGATGTCGTGGTGCTGCAGGAGATCAAGTCGGTGGACGAGGCTTTCCCGCGCGAGCTTTTCGAGGAGAAGGGCTATCAGGTGGAAACCCATGGTCAGAAAAGCTTCAACGGCGTGGCCATCCTGTCCAAGCTCCCGCTGGAAGATGTGACCCGGGGCCTGCCGGGCGATGACGGCGACGAACAGGCGCGCTGGATCGAGGCCACGGTGGTCGGCGAGAAGACCGCGCTCAGGATCTGCGGGCTCTACCTTCCCAACGGTAACCCGGTGGAGCTGGACGAGGCCGGACGCCCGGTCGAGGGGGGCAAGTATGCCTACAAGCTGGGCTGGATGGAGCGCCTGAAGGCCCGCGCCGAGGCCCTGCTGGCGCAGGAGGAACCGGCGGTGATGCTGGGCGACTACAACATCATCCCCCAGGCGCAGGACGCGGCAAATCCGAAGAAGTGGGAGGGCGATGCCCTCTATCGGCCCGAAAGCCGCGCGGCCTGGCAGCGGATCCTCAACCTCGGCTTCACCGAGATCTTCCGCACCCGCCATGCGGCGCCAGGCCACTACACCTTCTGGGATTACCAGGCCGGCGCCTGGCAGAAGAACGACGGCATCCGCATTGACCACATGCTGATGACCCCGCAATGCGCCGACCTGGTCGAGGACTGCGGCATCGACGCCGGGATCCGGGGCCGCGAGAAGCCCTCGGACCACGTCCCCCTATGGGCAGAGATCGCCCTCTGACTGCGGACAGGGCAGCGGCTCGGACAGGCGCTGCCCGCCGGTGACATCCAGCCCGTAGAGCCAGTCAAATTGCCCGACGACGCGCTGCGGCGCGACCCGGCCGGCGATGCGCAGGGCGCTATGGGCGGCAAGGCGCAGCGGCGGGAAGCGCAGGTGGTATTTCCAGGCATTGCGGGTTGCCGCCTCGATGGCGCGGCGGGCGCGTGGCTGGCGCTGCGACTGGTAGTGACGCAGCCCGGCGCCGGGCCCCTGCCCCTGAGCAACGGAGGCCGAAAGCGCCTCGGCCAGCACCCAGGCATCCTCCAGCGCCAGGTTGGCCCCCTGGGCCAGGAAGGGCAGCGTCGGATGGGCCGCGTCGCCCAGAAGCGCCGTGGCGCCCTCGGTCCATTGCGGCGCCACCTCGTGACGGTGCAGCCCCCAGAGGTGCACCCGCCGGACGCGGTCCAGCAGCGATTGCACTTCCGGGCAGAAGCCCCGGAAGGCGGCGCGCAGGGCCTCGGGATCGTCCTCGTGGCTCCAGCTGTCGGGCGCCCAGTCGCGACGCTCTTCCACCGCGACGATGTTGCGATAGGCGCCGCCGCGCAGCGGATAGGTCACCAGGTGCCGCCCCGGCCCCATGTAAAGCCGCGCCTCGGCCGCCTCGGGATCGCCCGGGGCCGAGGGGACCACCGCACGCCAGGCCACCTGGCCGGTGAAACGCGGCCGCGCCTCGCCCAGGATGGCGCCGCGCAGGCACGAATGCAGCCCGTCGGCGCCGACCACAAGGTCGGGGCGCATCCGGGCCTGGTTGGCGATGCGGATCTCGGGGCCACTGTCCGGCGCGGCACCTGTCTCGATCCGCTCGACCCGCTGCAGCAGGCGGATGCGCGCCCCGGCCTGGCGGGCACCATGGGCCAGTGCGGCGATCAGGTCGGCGCGGTGACAGAGGTAATAGCCCGTCGGCCCCAGGGCCATGCGGATCGCCGTGCGGCCAGAGCGGTCCAGCAGATGCACCGCCTCGTTGGCCATGCCGATATTGGACGGCTCCAGCCCCAGCCCCTGCAGGACGGCGGCTCCATTCGGGCTGATCTGCAGCCCCGCCCCCACTTCGCGGATCTTCTCGGCCTGCTCCAGCACCGTGACCTCGGCGCCCCGCAGGGCCAGCGCCCGGGCAGCCGCAAGGCCGCCGATGCCGGCGCCGATCACGGCAATCCTCATTCCATCCAGCGGCACGGGACGTCTCTCCTGCTGGTGCGCCCTCCCGGGCGCGGGTCTGGCGCCGGCGTTGAGCGGGGCCCTCCACAGGCGGGACCTGTACACAAGGGAATCGCGGCTCTGCCCGGCGCGGGGCGGACCGATATGGCGCCTCATGGCCCGGGGATGCAAGCAACAACGCCGGGGCAAGGCCCCGGCGTCGCTGACTTTTCACCTGTCCATTCCGATGACCTGAGGCCTCTGCCGCACCGCCGAGCCCGGCTGATCCGGCCCGGCCCGATCCGGCCCAGGCTCAGTCGTCGCGGTGGACTTTTTCGCGGCGCTCGTGACGCTCCTGCGCCTCAAGGCTCATGGTGGCGATCGGCCGGGCGTCGAGACGCTTCAGGCTGATCGGCTCCCCGGTCACTTCGCAATAGCCGTATTCGCCCTCGTCGATCCGGCGCAGGGCGCTGTCGATCTTGGCAACCAGCTTGCGCTGGCGGTCCCGGGTGCGCAGCTCCAGCGCCCGGTCGGTCTCTTCGCTGGCGCGATCCGCGATATCGGGAATATTGCGGGTGGAGTCCTTCATGCCCTCGATCGTATCGCGGCTGTCGGAGAGGATTTCCTCTTTCCAGGCCAACAGCTTGCGACGGAAATACTCGGTCTGACGGTCATTCATGAACGGCTCGTCCTCGGCGGGACGATAGTCGTCTTCAAGAAAAGTTTCTGCTTTCATCAGCGGCTCCCGAACTTGTCCTCGCCCCGGGAAAGAAGAGCCTTCCCGGGCAGCGGGGTCCCCTGCGGAGGGCATTAACGCCTCGGACAGGCAATGTCACTACACAATCCGTTAGCCATGGCGCTGATGCGCATCGCCTGAAAGGTCTTGCCCGCAAGGCCGAACCGGCCCCATTGGTGGAGTCTTCAGAGAGAAAAGACCGCCACCTCCGGCACTTAGTCATCTCCCACGCGGCCGCACCGCCAGCCTCGCCTCGTGTCCCCCCTGCAGTACCGCCCGGAAATGCCGGGCATCATGGTGACTCCGGGTCTGAAAAACCTGCTCAAATGTCTTGCTTAACGGCCCGGAGACCGGCCCCGGCGGCGCCGGGCGGGCCGGGACGTGGCGGCGCGCTTGCCAACCGCCGCCCCGGCCCCTACCCCTTTGCGACAGTGAAAGGGAGGAATTCATGACGGCGCGTTTCGAAGGCACTGCAGACTATGTCGCAACCGAGGATCTGACCGTTGCGGTCAATGCGGCGATCACCCTGCAGCGCCCGCTGCTGGTGAAGGGCGAGCCGGGCACCGGCAAGACCGAGCTAGCCCGCCAGGTGGCCGAAAGCCTCGGCGCGCCGATGATCGAGTGGAACATCAAGTCAACCACCCGCGCGCAACAGGGCCTTTACGAATACGATGCGGTCAGCCGCCTTCGCGACAGCCAGCTGGGCGACGAGCGCGTGCATGACGTCGCGAACTACATCCGCCAGGGCAAGCTCTGGCAGGCCTTCACCGCGCCCGAGCGCGTGGTGCTGCTGATCGACGAGATCGACAAGGCCGACATCGAGTTCCCGAACGACCTGCTGCAGGAACTCGACCGGATGGAATTCCACGTCTACGAGACCGGAGAGACGATCCGCGCGGTCAACCGTCCCATCGTCATCATCACCTCCAACAACGAGAAGGAGCTGCCGGACGCCTTCCTGCGCCGCTGCTTCTTCCACTACATCCGCTTCCCCGACATGGAGACCATGCGCCGGATCGTCGAGGTGCATCACCCCGGCATCAAGGCCGAGCTGCTGACCGCCGCCCTCACCCAGTTCTTCGAGCTGCGCGAGATGCAGGGGCTGAAGAAGAAGCCATCGACCTCGGAAGTGCTGGACTGGCTGAAACTGCTGCTGGCCGAGGACCTGACCCCGGAAGACCTGAAGCGCGACGGCGCCAATGCGCTGCCGAAGCTGCATGGCGCCCTGCTGAAGAACGAGCAGGACGTGCATCTCTTCGAGAAACTGGCCTTCATGGCGCGGGGACAGCGGCGCTAGGTTTGCGCGGCCCTGGGCAGGAGGCTAGCGCCGATCCAGGGCCGCCCCGGGGCCGATACGCAAAATCGGTTTCCCTTCGTTAGAAAATGCGCAACGCTGGCGGGACCAACAGGAAGACCAAGGCCATGACCATAGAAATCCGCCCCCTCGCCCCGCAGGATCGCGCCGACTGGGGTGCGCTCTGGGAAGGTTACCTGACCTTCTACAAGACCAACCTCGCGCCCGAGATCTACGACCTGACCTTCTCGCGCCTGCTGGATCCGGTACGGCCGCAATGGGGGCTCGTGGCTCTGATCGAGGGGCGCCCGATGGGACTGGTTCACTACATCTTCCATGCCCACAACTGGCACGATGCCGATATCTGCTACCTGCAGGACCTCTACGCCGCGCCCGAGGCGCGCGGCACCGGCCTTGGCCGGGCGCTGATCGAGGCGGTGCGCGAGAAGGCGCAAGCGGCGGGCAGCTCGGGGCTCTACTGGATGACCCAGGAGGGCAACGCCACGGCGCGCCAGCTCTATGACCGGCTGGCCGAGAAGACCGATTTCATCAAGTACAGGATGGATCTCTGAAAATGCGCCTGCTGTCCCGTCTCGGCCTCTGCCTCTCGCTCCTGCTGCCCGCCGCCTGCATGGCCCCGACGCTGGAGCCCCCGGGCACGCCGACGCGGGCAGCCCAGCAGGCCCTGCCGGATCTGCCGCCGATGAAGATCTTCGGCGCCACCGGCGCGCCGGCGTCTCAGCCGGTGTCCAACGCCGACCTGGCGCGGGACTTCCTCGACCTCAGCTTCGAGCTGGAATCGGGACGCCAGCTGCCGGTCTTCACCCGCTTCGAGGGCCAGATCCGTGTCGGCCTTTCCGGCCAGGTGCCGCCGGGGATGGCACGCGATCTCGACGTGGTGGTTGCGCGGCTGCGGCGCGAGGCGGGGATCGACATCATCCGTCTGCCCCTCGGCCAGGAGGGCAACCTGAACATCAGCGCCGTGCCGGGCGACGAGATCCGCAAGGAGCTGCCCGCCGCGGCCTGTTTCGTGGTGCCCGGCATCAGCCATCTCGGCCAGTACCGCCGGGCCCGCCGCCAGGACCGCACCGACTGGGCCAAGCTGCAGCGGCGCTCCAAGCTGGCGATCTTCGTGCCCTCGGATGCCCCCCCGCAAGAGCTGCGCGACTGCCTGCACGAGGAACTGGCCCAGGCGCTCGGGCCGCTGAACGACCTCTACCGGCTGCCCGACAGCACCTTCAACGACGACAACATCCACTCGATCCTCACCGCCTACGACATGCTGGTGCTGCGGGTAACCTATGCGCCCGAACTGCGCTCGGGCATGACCCGGGCCGAGGTCGCCGCGCGTCTGCCTGCCCTGCTGGACCGGCTCAACCCCGCTGGCAAGGCGGTGGCACCGCGCCATCTCTCTGCAACCCCGGTCGCCTGGATGAACGCTGTCGCCCGCGCCCTCGGCCCCGGCGCCTCGCCCGCCAGCCGGATGCGCGGCGCCCAGCAGGCCGTCGCCCTGGCCCAGTCCTACGGCTGGACCGATCACCGGCTGGCCTTTTCCTACTACATGCTGGGCCGGCTGGCGCAGGCCAGCGACCCGGGCCGTGCCAAGGGCTACCTGACCCGCGCGCATGAGCTCTATTCCCGCGATCCCCGAACCCGCCTGCACGCCACCCATACCGCCGTGCAGCTGGCCGCCTTCGCCCTGGCCGAGGGCAAGCCGGGCCAGACCCTCGCGCTGCTGTCGGGGCGTGCCGCAATCGCCCGCGAGTATCAGAACGCCATCCTGCTGGCCAATATCGAGATGCTGCGCGCCGAGGCGCTGGAACGCACCGGCAAGCCTGACGAGGCGCGCCGCGTCCGGCTGGACTCTCTGGGCTGGGCGCGCTACGGCTTCGGCCCGGACTGGGCCGTGCGCGCCCGTCTGCAGGAGATCGCGGCGCTGAACCCGGCGCGGGGCAACCGCCCCTGACCGGAAGCGCCCCGGGTGGCAGGAGAAAGACCATGTTCGCAGTTGCTGGCCTCGTGATCGGCGCCCTCTTCGGGGCCTGGCGGGCGAAATCCCGCGGCGGCGACCGGCGCGACATGTTCCAATATGCCGCCACCCATGCCATCCTCTTCGCGCTGATCGGGCTCTTCGTGACCCTCTTCATCCACCGCGCGCTGGCCTGATCCTGCCGCCGGTGCCCTGCCCCGGAGGTTCTGATGTTCATTCCCTTCTTCGACGCCCTGCGCAGCCACGCGGTGCCCGTCAGCCTGCGGGAATACCTGACCTTCCTAGAGGCGCTGAAGGCCGGGCTGGTCACCTATGACCCCGAGGGCTTCTACTACCTCGCCCGCGCCGCCATGGTGAAGGACGAGCGCAACATCGACCGTTTCGATCGTGCCTTCTCCGAGGCCTTCTCGGGGCTGGAAGAGATCAGCGCCGAGCAGGTCATCGAGGCGGTGCAGATCCCCGAGGAATGGCTGCGCTCGATGGCCGCCAAGCACCTCACCGAAGAGGAAAAGGCACGGATCGAGGCGCTTGGCGGCTTCGAGAAGCTGATGGAGACGCTCAAGCAGCGGCTGGAAGAGCAGAAGGCACGCCATCAGGGCGGCAACAAGTGGATCGGCACCGGGGGCACCTCGCCCTTCGGCGCCGACGGCTACAACCCCGAGGGCGTGCGCATCGGCCAGAAGGACAGCCGCCACCAGCGCGCGGTCAAGGTCTGGGACAAGCGCGAGTTCCGCGATTTCGACGATGCGCAGGAGCTGGGCACGCGCAACATCAAGGTGGCGCTGAAACGGCTGCGCAAATGGGCCCGCGACGGAGCGCATGACGAGCTGGATCTCGACGGCACCATCCGCGCCACCGCCGAGCACGGCTATCTCGACGTGCAGACCCGCCCCGAACGGCGCAATGCTGTGAAGGTGCTGCTGTTCCTGGATGTCGGTGGCTCGATGGATCCCCATGTGAAGGTGGTCGAAGAGCTGTTCTCGGCGGCCCGGGCCGAGTTCAAGCACCTCGAACACTACTATTTCCATAACTGCCTCTATGAAGGTGTCTGGCGCGAGAACGCCCGCCGCTGGACCGAGCAGACCCCGACCTGGGAGGTGCTGCGCACCTACGGCGCCGACTACAAGTGCATCTTCGTCGGCGACGCCAGCATGAGCCCCTACGAGATCGCCTACCCCGGCGGCGCCAGCGAACACTGGAACGCCGAGGCCGGCCAGACCTGGCTTCAGCGCGCGCGCGAGCACTGGCCGGATCACCTGTGGATCAACCCGGTGCCGGAACGCTACTGGGACTACACCCATTCCATCGGCATGATCCGCGAGCTCTTCGAGAACCGCATGGTGCCGATGACGCTGGAAGGGCTCGACCGGGGAATGCGCGAGTTGGTGCGCTAGGGACCACGCCGGGGCCTCACGGGGGAACCGGGACCTGCGCGGGGTGTTGGGTCTGCAAGACCCATAACCCAAGGAGGTTCCCATGATCCGCAAGACCGCATCCGCCCGCTGGACCGGCACCATCAAGGAAGGCTCGGGCCATATTTCGACCCAGTCCGGCGCGCTGTCGGACCAGCCCTACGGCTTCAACACCCGGTTCGAGGATGTGCCGGGCACCAACCCCGAGGAACTGATCGGCGCCGCCCATGCCGGGTGCTTCACCATGGCGCTGTCCAAGGTACTGGAAGAGGCCGGCATGGTCGCCGATAAGCTGGAGACCAAGGCCACCGTGAAGATGGAGAAGGACGATGGCGGGTTCACCATCACGGCGGTCGATCTCGACCTGAAGGCGACCATTCCGGGCGCCGACCGTGACGCCTTCTTCGAAGCGGCGAAGACGGCCAAGGAAACCTGTCCCGTCTCGCGCCTGCTGGCCGCAGCCGAGATCACCCTGGATGCCGAGCTGCTCTGACCGAGGTCGCCCCTGACCGGGCGGAGTGACGCCAGAATCCAAGGCAGGGGCCGACACGCTGGCCAAGGAGCTGATCGGCGAAAGGGGGCGCGTTTCCATCGCGCCCCCTTTCGCCTGCCGTCCCCTGCCGCACGGCCCTTTCCCCCTCGACCTTTGCCGACGGGTCGGCTTTCATGTGGCGGACCGAGGAGCCCCGATGACCACCCTGCGCCAGCTCTGGAAGAACCATCCCCTCGCCTGCCTCGGCTTCCTTGCCGGGCTGGCGCTGACCCTGCTCTTCCTGGCACGGCTGGCGCTCTTCTCGCTCTCCTGGTCCGATCCCGATCACCGGGCCCCCCGCCCCGAGGGCTGGATGACGCCGGGCTATGTCGCCCATTCCTGGCAGCTGCCGGTGGACGAGGTCGCGGCCCAGCTCGGCCTGACGACGCGCCCCGAGGGCAAGCCGCCGACCCTGGCCGAGATCGCCCGCGCCAGCGGCGAGGACGAGGCGGCGCTGCTGGCGCGGCTGGAAAGCTGGCTCGACAGCCGCGCCCCCGGCGGGACGGGGCGGCGATGACCGACTGGCTGCTCTCCGCCCTCGTCGACTGGGGCCTGCCGCTGCTCGGCATCGGCACCTTCCTGTCCTGCCTGGCACTGCCCATCCCGAGTTCGCTGATGATGCTCTCCGCGGGCGGCTTCGCCGCCTCGGGCGACCTGGCGCTCGGCGGGGTGATGGGGGCGGCCTACCTCGGCGCGATCCTCGGCGATCAGGCGGGCTACCAACTGGCAAGGGCCGCCTACCGGCAGCTCTCGGACCGGCTGACCGGTCGGCGCAAGACCGCGCTGGCGCTCGCCCGGGCGCAGCATTTCCTCGACCAGCGCGGCATGGCGGCGGTCTTCCTGTCGCGCTGGCTGGTCTCACCGCTGGGGCCCTACGTGAATTTCGCCGCCGGGGCCGCACGGATGCGTCGGGGGGCCTTCACCCTCGGCAGTGTCACCGGAGAGGCGGTCTGGGTGCTGGCCTATGTCGGCCTCGGCTACTCCTTCGCCGCCTCGATCGAGGCCCTGGCCGAGATCGCCTCGGATGTCACCGGGCTGCTGGCCGGGCTGGTGCTGATGGTCGGCATGGCGCTCTGGATGCGCCACGGGGTGCGCCGGGCGCGGCTGCGCGCGCGCCAGCCCGAAAGCACCGGAGCCACGCCGCGCAACGGGCCCGAGTGAGGGGCAGGACAACGGCCACTCGGGGCGATGCATGACGCGCGCATGTTCTGCGACACCCGCCTCTTGCCCCGCCCCGTCCGCGCCCACATATCGGCCTCATGCTGAAGTTCACCCCCATCCTGCTGGCCCTGCTCTACGGTCTCGTCGTCTGGCGCTTCTCGACCTGGAAGCTGAAGGCCGAGCTGGACCAGCGGTCTGCCGAGCTGGCCGAACCGGGGCTGCGCGCGCTGAACCGACGCCTCGCCGAGGCGCTGGATCTGCCGCGCATCCGGGTGCATCTCTACGACATTCCCGCGATCAACGGCCTGGCGGCGCCGGACGGGCGGATCTTCCTGACCCGGGGCTTCCTGGAAGCCTACCGCGCCGGCCGCGTCAGCGCCGAGGAACTGGCCTCGGTCATCGCGCATGAGCTGGGGCATGTCGCCCTTGGCCACACCCGGCGCCGGATGATCGACTTTTCCAGCCAGAACGCCCTCCGGGTCGGCCTGGCGCAGGTGCTGGGGCGCTTCATTCCCGGCATCGGCCCGATGATCGCCAGCGCCGCGATGTCGCTGCTGGCGGCCCGCCTTTCGCGCGGGGACGAATACGAGGCCGACGCCTATGCCAGCGCCCTGCTGACCAAGGCGGGCATCGGTACCGCACCGCAGATCTCGCTGCTGGAGAAACTCGAACACCTGACCGGCGCGGGCGGCGCCGGCCGCGCCGCCTGGCTGATGAGCCACCCCCGCACCTCGGAACGCGTCGCCGCGATCCGAAAGCTGGAAAGCCGCTGGCACGGGTGAAGATCCGCCCTGAAAGGACCCCAATGAAGTACTCCCTCCTCGACCTCGCCCCGATCCCCGAGGGCAGCACCGCGGCGCAGGCCATCGCCAATTCGGTCGCCCTCGCCCAGGCGGCGGAAGGCTTCGGCTACAACCGCCTCTGGCTGGCCGAACACCACAACATGCCGGGCATCGCCTCGTCGGCGACGGCGGTGATGATCGGCCATATCGCTGGCCAGACCCGACGCATCCGCGTCGGCGCCGGCGGCATCATGCTGCCCAACCATTCGCCCCTGACCGTGGCCGAGCAGTTCGGCACCCTGGCCGAGATCTACCCGGGTCGCATCGACCTCGGCCTTGGCCGCGCGCCGGGCACCGACATGGCCACGGCGCGGGCGCTGCGCCGCCACATGGGCGGCGAGGATCATTTCCCCCGCGATGTCGGCGAACTGCTCGCCTACCTGGGCGACCCGCAGGACGGCCAGACCCTGCACGCCATCCCCGGCGAGGGCACCCATGTGCCGATCTGGATCCTGGGCTCGTCGCTCTATGGTGCGCAGCTGGCCGCCCAGGCCGGCCTGCCCTACGCCTTCGCCTCCCATTTCGCCCCCGATGCCCTCGACCAGGCCATCGAGGTCTACCGGCAGGGCTTCCAGCCCTCGGCCTGGCTGGAGAAGCCCCATTTCATGCTGGCGATGAACGTCTACGGCGCCGAGACCGAGGCCGAGGCGGCCTATCTGAAGACCTCGATGCAGCAGGCATTCGCCAAGCTGCGCACCGGCCAGCCCGGCAAGCTGCCGCGCCCGGTCGAGCGGATCGAGGAGCATGTCGCCCCCGCCCTGCTGGCACAGGTGGAACATGCCTTCCGCATCACCGCCATGGGCACACCCGAGATGGTACGCCGCCAGATCGCCGACATGCTGGACGCCTATGCGCCGGACGAGGTGATCATCACCGGCCAGATCCACGATCCCGCGGCCCGCATCCGCTCCTTCGAGATTGCGGCGCAGGAGCTGCAGGCCCTCGGCGCCGAGGCAAGCTGACAGGGCGGAGGGGGGGCTCTGCCCCCCGCTGCGCTCCCCCCGGAGGTATTTTCGGCCTGGTGATGAATGCGGGGCAGCGCCATGAAAGCGGCCTCCTTTTCCATCGGGAGCTTGCACGCTCTCGATGGAAAAGGAGGCCGCCCGGGCGGGCTGGCCCTATGTGCATCACCAGGCTGAAAATACCTCCCGCCGGAGGCAATCGGCCGTCAGGCCGATATCACTTTTCCAGACGTTCCAACGCCTTGCCCGTTCGGGGCAGACGCGCCTTGCGCATCAGTGCCCGCAGGGTCCAGTCCTCGCCCGAGAGCCTGCGGGCCGTCTCCAGCACCCTGCCGCCCACCTCGGCCATCAGCGCCGGCTGCGCCTCGGTGAAGCCCTGAAGCAACCCGTCGGGATCGGCGCGGCTGATACCTTCCTCGGCAAGGATATGCCGCGGAAAATCCTTGGCATTGGCGGTGACGATCACATCCGCAGAGCTGGACACCGCCAGGGCCAGAACATGCAGGTCGTTCGGATCGGGCAGCCAGAGGCGCGACTCGATACCGGGGCGAGTCTCCTGGCAGGCCGCGGGGAAAGCCGCCTGTGCGAGGGCAATCTCGCCCCTTGCCTGGGACTCCACCTCGGCGCCGAACTTGGCACCGGTCAGGGCCCATTCCTCCAGCAGCCGGTCGGACCAGACGGGCTGGAACAGCCCGGCACGCGCCGCGCCGAAAAGCATTTCGCGCATCACCGTCGGGTAGAGCACGCAGGCGTCCAGAACCGCCTTCATAGCCGGAAGAACAGCGCTTTGAGGTAGCCGCTTTCGGCCAGTTGCGGGTGCATCGGGTGATCGGGACCCGCATAGCCGGTGTGAATCAGTGCCGCATCGCGGCCCGCGCGGCCGATGCCGCGGATCGAGGCGGCGCGGAACTTGCCGAGGTCGGCCGCATGGGAGCAGGAGCAGAGGCCGAGGAAGCCACCATCCGCCACCAGCGGCGCGGCAAGGCGGGCGATGCGCTCATAGGCGCGCAGGCCCGCTTCCAGCGCCTGTTTCGACGGCGCGAAGGCGGGCGGGTCGCAGATCACCACCTCGAAACGCGCGCCCTCCGCGTTCAATGCCTCGAGCTGGGCAAAGGCATCCCCCTGGCGGGTCTCGAAGCGGTCCGCCGCGCTCATGGCCGCCGCCCCCGCCGAAGCCAGCTCCAGCGCCGGGGCAGAACCATCCACCGCCAGCGCGCTTTCAGCACCACCGGCCAGACAGGCGAGGCCGAAGCCGCCCACATGGGAGAAGACGTCGAGCACCCGGGCCCCCTTCGCCAGCCGAGCAGCAAAGGCGTGGTTCGGACGCTGGTCGTAGAACAGCCCGGTCTTCTGGCCGCCGGTCAGGTCGGCCATGTAGGTCGCGCCGTTCATCTGCACCGGCACCGGCGCATCAGGCGCGGCGCCTGCCAGCACCATCGAGACGTCGTCGAGCCCCTCCAGCCCGCGCGCACGGCCCGAGGCGCTTTTCAGCACGTTGGTCACCCCGGTCACCTCGACCAGGGCGGCGCAGAGCGCCTCGATGCGGACATCGGCCCAGGCGGCATTGGGCTGCACCACCGCCGTATCGCCGAAACGGTCGATGATCACGCCCGGCAGGCCATCGGCCTCGGCGTGGATCAGCCGGTAGAAGGGCGCATCGAACAGGGTCTCGCGCAAGGCCAGCGCCCGGGCCAAACGGGCGGCAAACCAGGCCTTGTCCGGGCCGCCCTCGGGCAGTTCCGCCGTGGCGGGTTCCAGCACCCGGCCGAAGATACGGCTTTCGGGGTTCACCGCCACCAGCGCCAGCGGCTGCCGATCGGCATCCTCCAGCAGGGCGATCGCGCCCGGCGCCAGCGCCTTGGTGCGCCGGTCGGTGACCAGTTCATTGGCATAGACCCAGGGGAAGCCGTGGCGGATCTTGCGGGCATCGCCCTTGGGCTTCAGTCGGATCACGGGAAAAAGAGAGGAGGATGGCTGCATGGCCACCCTCCTATAGTCTTCCCCGCATCTGGGGAAGTCGGGAACGACAGAATGTCGCCTCGTGACGCGAAGGCGCGGGGCCTCGCGAAGTCCTGTCCTGCCGGGTCGAGGGAACCCGAAGGTGGCGCCGGCGAGCGGCTGGAAGATCGGATGGGGCCCAGGCCCCGCGGGGTCGGCGGGCCACCCGGCCCACCCCACATTTTTGCAACGACGGATTTGCTTGGAAATGAGGGCCGAATTGCGGCAGGCTGACGGCAATGCCGAGAAGTTGTATACCGGCTCGTATCAATTTGCCCCCGGATGCTCCCTCTTTCCTCCCGGCCAGCCCTGGCCGAAAACCCGGGGCCCACACGGTTCGGGCTGGAAACACCCGCCGTTAGCGCTAAACTACGGGTGAGACAGCCCTCACCGACTCATGTGCCTGCCGCCCTCCTCCTCTCGTGCGGCAGCGCCAAGCGGACGACGCCAAAGCGGAGACCCAGCCATGTCCCTCGACCAGACCATCGCCGATGTGACCGATCGCATCATCGAACGCTCCCGCGAGCGGCGCGAGACCTACCTCGAGCGCATCGGCCGCGCGGGCGAGGCCGGGCCGGTGCGCGCGCACCTGACCTGCGGCAACCAGGCGCACGCCTATGCCGGCGTGCCCTCGGACCAGGAGGCCCTGGCCACGGGCCGTGCCGCCAACATCGGCATCGTCACCGCCTACAACGACATGCTTTCGGCGCATCAGCCCTTCGAGCATTTCCCCGAGCTGATCCGCAAGGCCGCCCGCGCCAAGGGCGCCACGGCGCAGGTCGCAGGCGGCGTGCCGGCGATGTGCGACGGGGTCACCCAGGGCCAGCCGGGGATGGAGCTGTCACTGTTTTCCCGCGACGTGATCGCCATGGCGGCGGGGATCTCTCTGTCGCACAACTGCTTCGACGTGGCGCTCTACCTCGGCGTCTGCGACAAGATCGTGCCGGGCCTCGTGATGGCGGCGGCGACCTTCGGCCATATCCCGGCGGTCTTCCTGCCTGCCGGTCCCATGCCCTCGGGGCTGCCCAACGATGAAAAGGCCAAGGTGCGCCAGCAGTTCGCCGCCGGGGAAGTGGGTCGCGACAAGCTGATGGAGGCCGAGATGGCCTCGTATCACTCGCCGGGCACCTGCACCTTCTACGGCACCGCGAACAGCAACCAGATGCTGATGGAATTCATGGGCCTGCACCTGCCGGGCGCCTCCTTCGTCAATCCCAACACGCCGCTGCGCGACGCGCTGACCGTCGCGGGCACCGAACGCGCGCTGGAGATCACCGCCCTTGGCAATGACTACCGCCCCGCAGGCGAGATCCTGGACGAGAAGGCTTTCGTCAACGGCATCGTCGGTCTCATGGCCACCGGCGGCTCGACCAACCTGGTGCTGCACATGCCTGCCATGGCGCGGGCGGCCGGGATCATCCTGGACCCCGAGGACTTCGACGCGATCTCCTCGGTCACGCCGCTGCTGGCCAAGGTCTACCCGAATGGCCTGGCGGACGTGAACCACTTCCACGCGGCAGGTGGCCTCGGCTACCTGATCGACCAGCTGCTGAACGACGGCCTGCTGCATCCCGACACCAAGACCGTGGCCGGTGACGGGCTGGAGCGCTACACCAAGGAACCGCAGATCGTCGACGGCGCGCTGACCTGGTCAGAGGGGGCGCGGAAAAGTGAGAACGACAAGATCGTCCGCCCCGCTTCCGATCCCTTCCAGAAGACCGGCGGGCTGAAATCGCTGACCGGTTCGCTGGGAACCGCGATCATGAAGGTCTCGGCCGTTGCGCCGGAGCGGCATGTGATCGAGGCCCCGGTGCGCATCTTCCACGACCAGGACGACGTGAAGGCCGCGTTCAAGCGGGGCGAGTTCACCTCGGACACCATCGTCGTGGTGCGCTTCCAGGGCCCGAAGGCCAACGGGATGCCCGAGCTGCACTCGCTGACGCCGACGCTGGCGGTGCTGCAGGATCGCGGCCTGAAGGTGGCCCTGCTGACCGATGGCCGGATGTCCGGCGCGTCGGGCAAGGTGCCCGCCGCCATTCACCTGTCGCCAGAGGCGGCTGACGGTGGCTGGATCGCCCGGCTGCAGGACGGCGACGTGGTGAAGCTGGACGCCGTCAATGGCACCATCACCACCGATGCGCCGCTCGCCGACCGCCAGCCGGTCACCCCCGACCTTTCGGCCAACAGCTTCGGCATCGGCCGCGAATTGTTCGAATCCTTCCGCCAGAACGCCTCGCCCGCCCGCGAAGGCGCCTCCAACGTCGTCTGAGGAGCACCCGATGACCCCTGAAACCGCAAGCGCCCGCGCACGCGAGATCTGTCAACTGGCCCCGGTGGTCCCCGTGCTGGTGGTCCATGACGTGGCCCATGCCCGCCCCCTGGCCGAGGCGCTGGTCGCCGGCGGCCTGCCCGCGCTGGAGGTCACCCTGCGCACACCGGTGGCACTGGACGTCATCCGCGAGATGGCCAAGGTCGAGGGCGGGGTCGTCGGTGCAGGCTCGATCCTGACCCCCGAGGCGGTGACCGAGGTGATCGCCGCGGGTGCCAAGTTCGGCGTCTCGCCGGGCTCGACCGACAAGGTGCTGACCGCTGCCGAACAGGCCGACCTGCCGATGCTGCCCGGCGCCGCCACCGCCTCCGAGGTCATGGCGCTGCTGGAACGCGGCTATACCGTCCAGAAGTTCTTTCCCGCCGAGATCGCCGGCGGGGCCGCGGCCATCAAGGCCATCGGCGCGCCGATCCCCGATGTCTCGTTCTGCCCGACGGGCGGCGTCTCGCCGGACAACGCGCAGGATTATCTGTCGCTGAAGAACATCCTCTGCGTCGGCGGCTCCTGGGTGGCGCCGCAGAAGCTGGTCGATGCAGGCGACTGGAAGGCCATCGAGGAACTGGCCCGCGAAGCCGCAAGCCTGCCGCGCTGAGCGGCCAGAGGTGGGGTCGCCCCCACCCTTGCCAGACAGACCCCGGCGCGCCGCCCCGCAAGGCGCGCCAGGACAGGCCCCTGAGTCCCGGCCCCGCAACAGGGCGCCGCTACATCCATCACCGGGCTGAAAATACCTCCGGGGGTGAATTGAGCCCGCAAGGGCTCAAGAGGGGGCAGCGCCCCCTGCCCCCTCTCAAACCTGCACACCGTCGGGACGACAGGTTCGACGCGGCGCCGCTGGCGACGCCAACGCAAGGGGGCTCTGCGAATGCCGGCAAGGCCAGGCCCCCAGCCCCTCCCGGCGAGGAGGCCCATCCGTCGAGTGGGCTCGCCTCCATCGGGGCGCAGCCTCCTCGCCCGCCCTTCCTCCGGTCACCCTCCGGCGACGGGAGGCAGGGCCTGCGTTCTCTCTCAACCGCGCCAGCCCTGACGCGCCGCCTAGGCTCCGCGCCGTCCGCGCCAGCCGCCGCGACGTCCCCCGCGCGAAACCGTCGCAACCCCCTCGGTCATCAGTGCGGTCATCGGATGCGCAGGTTCGGCCGCGCCATGGCGCTGCAGCAGCACCTTCAGTGCCGCCTGCTGCCCCTGCCCTTCAGGCAGGCTCAGCGCCCAGTCCATCAGGATCGAGCGGCACTCGGCCTCGCTGATCCCCTCGATCCGGTAGGCCTCGCGGATCAGCCCCTTGGGGTCCACCTTGTCACCTGTCACGACAGTCATCCTTCCTCGCTCTCTCCCGTGGCCGCATCCGCCTCGCGGGCCAGGATCTCCGTGATCGCCTCTCCGGCGCTGCGGGTTGCCAGTTCGAAGGCGCTTTCCAGCTCTTCCAGGGTGTCGGCGCCGGTGTCGCGCAGCAGCAGCGCCCGGCCCCCCTCGCCGATCGCCCCCGGCTCCAGCACCCGGCCCGAAAGCAGCTTGCCCACCTGGCCCACGTTCCACAACAGCCGATAGGTCGAGACCAGCAGGTCCCGCTCGTCCTCGTGCATCCAGCCCGATCCGACCGCCAGCCGCAGACCGTCGCCGATCCAGCCTTCGGGGTCGCCGGCGATGAGGCCCCCGGCCTGGGCGATCAGCTCGATCTCCTGGTTGCGCCCGGGGCCGACCTTGACCTCCCATGGCGCGCCGGCGCCCTTGGCGGCCAGGATCCGCGCCCGCATCTCGGCCACGTCGCGCAGCACCGCGCCCCTGGCCCGCCCCGGCGCGATCAGGCTGTCACGGAAGGCCATTACCTCGGCCGAGAGCGGCGCGGGACCCGCCACCACCCGCGCCCGGGTCAGGGCGAGGTGTTCCCAGGTCCAGGCAGTGCCCTGCTGGTAATCGCGGTAGGAGGCCAGCGAGGTCGCGACCGGCCCCTGGTTGCCCGAGGGCCGCAACCGCATGTCGACCTCGTAGAGCCGCCCCTCGGCCATGGGGGCCGACAGCGCCGTCACCAGCGCCTGTGTCAGGCGCGCGTAGTAGACCCGCGACGGCAGCGGACGCCGCCCCTCGGACGCCTCCTGGCCATCGGCGTCGTAGATCACGATCAGATCGAGGTCCGAGCGGGCATTCAGCCGCCCCGCCCCCATCGAGCCCATGGCCATGACCACGGCGCCGCGCCCCGGCGGCGGGCCGTGGCGACGGGCAAACTCGGACTGCACCACCGGCCAGAGCGCCCGCAGCACCGCCTCGGCCAGGCCGGCGTATTCCGCCCCCGCCTCCTCGGGCGGGATCAGCCCGCGCAGGTGATGCACGCCGATGCGGAAATGCCACTCCTTTTGCCAGCGCCGCGCCGCATCCAGCTTGGCCTCGTAGTCCTCTTCCCGCTTCAGCACCCGCAACAGGTCCGCCGACAGCGCCTCGTTGCCCGGCCACGGATCGAAGAACGACCCGCCGATCACCGCATCCAGCACGCCGGAATTGCGGCTGAGGAAGAAGGCCAGTTCGGGCACCGTGCCACAAATATCCCCGATCAGGTCGATCAGCTGCGGATTGGCCTCGAAGAGCGAGAACAGCTGCACCCCGGCAGGCAACCCCTTCAGGAAGCCGTCGAAGGCCAGCAGCGCCTCCTCGGGCCTGGCGGCACGGGCCAGCGAGGCCAGCAGCTGCGGGCGCAGCCGCTTGAAGATCTCCCGCGCGCGGGTCGAGGCGAAGGCCGGGTAATGGTGCCAGCGCTCCAGCATCTCATCGTCGAAGCCGGTGCTCTGCACCGCCTCGGCAGGCACTTCGCCGGGACTGTCCGGGGCAAAGAACGCCTCGGTGATCTCGTGCACCTCGGTCAGGCGGCGGGTCAGTTCTTCGCGCAACCCGGCCTCGTCGCGGCCCATCAGGGCGGCCAGCCGCGCCAGCCCCTCCTCCCCGGAGGGCAGCTTGTGGGTCTGGGCGTCGTGGATCATCTGCACCCGGTGCTCGACCTCGCGATGCGCGCGGTAGTGATCGACCAGCGCAGAGGCCGCTTCGGAGGGCAGCCAGCCCGCGACCGAGAGCTGGTGCAGCGCCGGCACCGTCGCCCGCAGCCGCAGCGAGGGATCCCGTCCGCCGGCAATCAGCTGGTGAAACTGGGCGAAGAACTCGATCTCGCGGATACCGCCGCGCCCCAGCTTCATGTCGTGACCGGGCAGCGAGAGCGGCCCGTGGTAACCCTTGCTGTCGCGGATCGCCAGGCGCACCGCATGGGCGTCCTGGATCGCCGCATAATCGAGATGGCGCCGCCAGACGAAGGGCCTGAGCCCCTCGAGGAAAGTCTGGCCGCGTTCAAGATCACCGGCGCAGGGTCGTGCCTTGATATAGGCCGCGCGCTCCCAGGTGCGCCCGAGGCTTTCATAGTAGCGTTCTGCGGCCTCCATGCCGACGCAGACCGGGGTGACCGAAGGGTCGGGGCGCAGCCGCAGGTCGGTGCGGAAGACATAGCCCTCGCCCGTCGGCTCGCTGAGCAGCGTCGCCATCTTGCGCACCGCCCGGATCAGCGCCGGGCGCGCCTCGGCCGGATCCTCGAAGCGGTCTTCGTCATAGAGCGCGATCAGGTCGATGTCGGAGCTGTAGTTCAGCTCTCCGGCGCCCATCTTGCCCATGGCCAGCATCACCAGCCCGCAGCCGGTGTCGAGGTCGCCCTCGTCCATGCCGGACAGCTTGCCGCGCTTCAGCTCGGCAGACAGCGCGGCGCGCAGGGCGACGCCGGTGGCGAGGTCGGCGAAATCGGTCAGCGCGCCGGTCACCTGCTCCAACGTCCAGGCGCCGCCAAGGTCGGCCAGCGCCACGATCAGCGCCATGCGCCGCTTGCCGCGCCGCAGTTCGGCGCCGAGGGCCGGGTCCAGCGGGTCCAGCGCCTGCAGCCGCGCGCCCTCCTCCGATAGCGCCCGCAGGGGCGTTTCAAGCGCGCCGCGCAGCCAGTCGGTTTCCTGGCCGATCAGCCCGGCGAGATAGGGGGACGAGCCCGCCGTGCCCGCGATCAGCGACGCAAGGTCTCCGTCGAGCTCGGGCATCAGCGACAGCGCCTCGGCCCCCCTCTCGGGATCGAAGGGACGCGGCAGGCGGGTCGGTATCAGGCGGTCTTCCATGGCGCGACGTTGCGCAGATCGCCGCCTCTGGTCAATCCCCGCCGCCCGCGCCATGCTGCCCGCGCAATTCGAGGAGACAGACATGAGCAAGAGCCTGACCCGCGTCCGCCGCGCCCTGGAAGAGGCCGGGGTGCCTGCAGAGATCGCGGAGATGGGCCAGACCCGCACCGCCGAGGAGGCCGCCGCAGCCGCCGGCTGCGCGCTGGACCAGATCACCAAGTCGATCATCTTTCGCGGCGAGGAGAGCGGCGAGGCGATCCTCTTCCTGACGGCGGGCGGCAACCGGGTCGATCCGGCCAAGGCCTCGGCGGTGGCTGGCGAACCGCTGGGCAAGGCAGATGCGGCGCTGATCCGGGCCCAGACCGGCTTTGCCATCGGCGGCGTCAGCCCGGTCGGCCACCTGAACCCGATCCGCGCCTTCCTCGATCCGCGCCTGCTGGAGTTTGACCGGATCTGGGCGGCCGGCGGCACTCCGCGCCACATGTTCCCCATGGATCCACAAATTCTTTCCCGGCTGACGGGCGCACAAGTCGCTGATTTCATTTCTGAAAATGAGGCAATGTAAAAAACATTCACATACCCCCTTGCGTTCTCGCCCCGTGATGCCAATCTATGCAATGTGAAAGACGTTCACATCCAATCACGAGGAGACACCTAGATGACCGCCACCACCGCCCACATGCACGACCAGCACGGCCCTTCGCGTCGCAGCTGGCTGGGCCGAACGGAGGACTGGCTGGACAGCAAGGGCAAGGGGGCCTGGATCGCCGCGATGGTGCTGGGCTTCGTGTTCTTCTGGCCGGTCGGCCTCGCCTTCCTGTTCTACATGATCTGGGGAAAACAGATGTTTGCAAAATCCTGCCGCTCGGGCGGTCGCGCCCGTCACATGCACTCCATGCGCCGCGCCGGCTTCGCCGCGATGAAAAGCTCGGGCAATACCGCCTTCGACGCCTACAAGGACGAGACACTCCGCCGGCTGGAGGACGAACAGGAACAGTTCGAAGCCTTCCTGGAACGCCTGCGCGCCGCCAAGGACAAGGCCGAGTTCGATCAGTTCATGGACGACCGCGCCCAGAAGGCCCGCAGCGAGCGCAGCGCCTCCGGTGACGACGACCAGCGCCCCGCGCCGAGCCCCTACGCCGAGATCTGATCCACGGGATCTGACCGGTGCCGTGCCCCGGCCCCTCGCGGGCCGGGCACAGGACCAGCCACAGCCGCAAGCGCGGCCCCCCGCCCGGCTTGCCTTTTCGACGCCCGGCCCGGCGTTGCTGCGAAAATCAATTCCCTTTCAGCCTTTTCTCGCGCCGACGCCGCCCCATCTACATTTGCGTCCAGTCCGCACCTTTACCCAGTCTCTCCGGTCCCCGGCCCCGCCGACCCGGAGATCCGATACCGGACCGTTTCGTCCGGCTCTCAACGAGGACCCCGATGAGCTACGCCTTTCCCGCCCCCCTGCCCGAACCGGACCTCTACCCCGAGGCCTACGAAGGTGTCGCCCTGAAGCGCGCCATCGCCTGGCTGATCGACATGGTGGTGATCTTCGCCATTTCCGCGCTGACCATCCCCTTCACCGCCTTCATCTCGATCTTCTTCTTCCCCGCGGTGATGCTGCTGGTCAGTTTCCTCTACCGCTGGATCACCGTCACCGGACGCGGGGCCACCTGGGGGATGCGCCTGGTGGGCATCGAGTTCCGCCATATGGACGGCGGCCGCTTCTCGGGCCAGGACGCGCTGTTGCATGTCCTGGGCTACACCGTCTCGCTGGCCATCTCGCCGCTGCAGCTGATCTCGGTGCTGATGATGGCTTTCACGCCCTACGGCCAGGGGTTGACCGACATGGTGCTGAACACCACCGCCATCAACTCCGCCCGGGTCTGACCCCGGCGCGGGGGGCGCCATCCGCCCAACCCGCGCCCCCCCCCCCCGCCCCTGCGCCGATCCGGCGCGGCCCCCGGCAGCCCCGGGGGCTTGGCGCGCCCGGGCAAGGTTGCTATCGTTTCGTCAACAGGTTTGGTGTCATTCTCCGCCGGACCGTATCCCAGCAACCCCGCCCCGCCGGCCCCCTTCGCCATACAGCCAGAGGTGCCACGCGGATTTTCCTTGGAAATCAGCCCCCTCCCCAGATCCGCCCATGCGTCATTCGCTTCCGCTCGCCCCCCAGTTCTACGTGACCGCGCCGCAGCCCTGCCCCTATCTCGAGGGCCGGATGGAACGGAAGCTGTTCACCTCCCTGCAGGGGGATTCGGCGGAGCAGCTGAACAACACGCTGTCCAAGCAGGGTTTCCGGCGGTCGCAGAACGTGCTCTATCGGCCAAGCTGTGCCGATTGCGCCGCCTGCCTCTCGGCCCGGATCGACGTCGCGGCCTTCACCGCCTCGAAAAGCCAGCGCCGGGTGCTGAAGCGCAACCGCCACCTGCAGCGCCGCGCCACCTCGCCCTGGGCCACGGAAGAGCAATACGCCCTCTTCCGCCGCTACCTCGACCAGCGCCACGCCGATGGCGGCATGGCCGACATGGATGTCTTCGAATTCGCCGCGATGATCGAGGAAACGCCGATCCGCTCGCGCGTCGTGGAATATGTCGACGAGAGCGGCCTGCGCGCCGCCTCGCTGACCGATGTGCTCGATGACGGCGTGTCGATGGTCTATTCCTTCTACGACCCCGAGATGGAGCGCAATTCCCCCGGCACCTACCTGATCCTCGATCATATCGAGATCGCCCGGCAGGCCAGGCTGCCCTATGTCTATCTCGGCTACTGGGTGCCGGGCTCGCCCAAGATGGGCTACAAGTGCAAGTTCGCCGGGCTGGAACTGTACCACGAGGGACGCTGGCAGAAGATGCGCCGCACTTCGGACTACGACGCGACGACCCATCCCCTGAAGAGCGATCCGATCGCCGAACAGGTGGCCAACATCACCCTGCCCGACGCCCGCGCCCCCGGCGGCCACCGCTGATGCGCCAGCGCCTGCACGCGGTCGCGCTGGTGGTGCCCGACTACGATGCGGCGCTGGAGTTCTACGTCGGCGCCCTGGGTTTCGAGCTGATCGAGGACATCCCCCTGTCCGAAGCGAAACGCTGGGTGCTCGTCGCGCCCCCGGGGGCGAGACGCGCCTCCTGCTGGCCCGGGCCGATGGTGCGACGCAGCAGGCCGCCATCGGCGCCCAGACCGGCGGCCGCGTCGGCTTCTTCCTGGAAACCGATGACTTCGCGCGCGATCACGCCGCGATGCTCTCGGCCGGGGTTACCTTCGAGGAAGCCCCCCGGGACGAGCCCTATGGCCGCGTCGCCGTCTGGCGCGATCCCTTCGGCAACCGCTGGGACCTGCTGCAGGTCAAGCGCGATACGTAGAGGCTGGGGTGGGTTTCACCCACCCTACGCAGCCGCCCCTTCGGTCGAAAGCGCAGGTCGCACCGCGCGCGTAGGGTGGGAGCCATCCCGCCAGCCCCGCCTCCCCACCATTGACCAAGGCGCACGAGCGTTCATCGCCCCGTAGGGTGGATGAAACCCACCTCCCCCGTGCATTCCCGCCAATGGAAAGGGGCCACGAGGATCTCTCCCCGCGGCCCCTTCCTCTGTCCTCGGTCGCGATCAGCGGCCCAGCAGGTCCGGCACGATGGTGACGATGCCGGGGACGAACCACAGCAGCACCAGCCCCAGCACCTGGATCAGCACGAAGGGCACGATCCCGCGATAGATATGGCCTGTCGTCACGCTGGCCGGGGCGACGCCGCGCAGGTAGAACAGCGCGAAGCCGAAGGGCGGGGTCAGGAACGAGGTCTGCAGGTTCACCGCGATCATGATCGTCACCCACTTGGGATCGAAGGTGCCGCCGTAGATCACGGGGCCGACGATCGGGATGACGATGTAGATGATCTCGAGGAAGTCCAGCACGAAGCCCAGCACGAAGAGCACCAGCATCACGATCAGGAAGACCTGGAACTCGCTGTCGAAGCTCTTCAGGAACTGCTGGATGTAGTGCTCGCCGCCGAAGGAGATCACCACCAGGTTCAGCAACTGGCTGCCGACGAGGATGGTGAAGACCATCGAGGTCACCTTCGCCGTCTCGCGAACGATCTTTCCCAGCACCGAGGTGCGCAGCAGCACCCAGCCCGCGTAGATCATGCCGAAGCCGGCGAACATGAAGCAGATCGCCGCCGCCAGGTAGGCCAGCCAGCCCTCGACCGTCACCACCGTCTGGTTGATGCGCAGGTCGAAGTTGGCCCCCAGCAGGATCATCACCACCAGCGCCAGGGTCGACCAGGTGATCACCCAGGGGTCGCGGCCCTCTTCCTTCAGCTTGCGGTAGGCGGCCAGAAGGATCGCGCCACCGGCGCCGAGCGCCGCCGCCGGCGTCGGGTTGGTGATCCCGCCCAGGATCGAGCCCAGCACCGCCACGATCAGCATCAGCGGCGGGAAGACCACCCGGATCAGCTCGTTGGTGCCCAGCCGTGCCGCCGCGTGGCGGCAGGCCCAGAGCGCGACCACCAGCGGTGCCGCGATGATCAGCAGGCTGACCCCGGCCGAACTGGCCGGGCCGATGAACAGCACGTCGCAGAGCGCCATCACCGCCAGAGCCGCGCCACCGATCAGCAACGGCCTGGGGTCGTCCGCCGGGCGCACGCCGCGGGCGGTGGCCAGCACCAGCCCGAGCAGTACGATGATCGTGGCGACGCCCGATCCGATGGGCGCCGCCGCGGCGGCCTTGGCGGTGATCGCGGCCTCGATCTCCTCGGCCGAAAGCTCATGCCCCTGCTCGATGCCACCGGCGGCCATGATGGCTTCGGTCTGCTGCACCGCCATGTCCCACTTGGCCTGGCCGTGAAGCTCGATCATCGCCGCCTGACAGCTCTCCGAGACATTGGTGCGCAGCACCGCGCCCTGACCGCCCTGGGCGAAGTTCGACACCGACAGGTCCTGGCTGCCGACCAGGCCGACCTGGCCCAGCACCACGGTGCCGACGATCAGCACGGCGGGCACGATGAAGAACCAGGTAAGCGCCTCGCGGCGGGTGATCACCTCGTGCCGGGTATGTTCGCCGGTATGCACCGCCGGCGCATTCTGCGGCCGCACCAGCGCATAGAGGAAGGCATAGCCCGCATAGAGCACCGCCAGCAGGATGCCGGGCAGCATGGCCGACTGGAACAGCGTGCCGACCGAAACCACGGCAGGCTTGCCGAGATAGGTCAGCGCATCGGTGCAACCGAAGCTCTGGGCGCGGGCCTCCTGCGCGGCGCTGTAGAGGTCGCCCGAAAGCGTTCCCAGCAGGACCAGCACGATCGAGGGCGGGATGATCTGCCCCAGGGTGCCCGATGCGGCGATGACGCCGGTCGAAAGCTCGGGCGAATAGCCGTTGCGCAGCATGGTGGGCAGCGACAGCAGGCCCATGGTGACCACGGTCGCCCCGACGATACCGGTCGAAGCGGCCAGGAAGGCGCCCACCACGACGACCGAGACGGCCAGGCCGCCCGGCAGGGGCCCGAAGACCCGCGCCATGGTGGTCAGCAGGTCATTGGCGATCTTCGAGCGTTCCAGCGTGATCCCCATCATGACGAACATCAGCACCGCCAGCAGGGTCTCGATGGACTGGCCGGCGAAGACACGCTCGTTCATCCGGTTCACGATGAAGGAGATGTTGCGATCCATCGCGGTTTCCCAGCCGCGTTCGAAGACCGGAACGGCCACGGTCGGCAGGTCCGGGTAGCGGAAATGCGAGACCGTGTCGGGATGCACCCCCGCCGCCATCAGTTCCTGGTAGCCGGCGCTCGACATGTCGATGGCCTGGTGCACCAGGATGCCCGAAGCATCCAGGTAGGCGATGATGGCGAAGGCGAAGAGGCCCGCACCGGGGATGGCGAAAGCCACGGGGAAGCCCGAGAGGATCCCCGCGAAGAGGCTCAGGAAGACGATGAGCAGGCCGATCTCGACCCCATCCAGTCCGAAAAGCATGTGTCAGGTTCCCTCAGTGCGTGCCTTCGTAGGCTTCTTCACCAGCCCCGAGCGTGTCGATGTCCAGATACTTGCCTGCGCTCTCCTCGCCTTCCACGAACTCCAGGAAGGAGCGGTAGAAGAAGGCCACCGCCTGCAGGAAGACCAGGGCGACGAAGCACAGGATGAGGATCTTGAAGAGGAAGTAGGCGTTGAAGCCGTCCGGGCTGAAGCCGATGGTCTCGACGTTCCACTTCACGATGCGCGCCTTGCGCAGCATCATCTCCAGCTGGTCGCTGGCCGAGACCTTGGGCGTGATCAGGTGGCGCCAGAGGAAGAACCAGGAGTACATCCAGGTCAGCACGGCGACCGGCATCATGAAGAACAGCGCGCCGAACATGTCGACGCCGCGCTTGGCCCGGTGGCCGATGGCGGCATAGATCAGGTCGACGCGGACATGGCTGCCCTGCACGAAGGCATAGGCCACGCAGAGCGCGACCACGGCGGCGTTCCACAGCTTGAGCCCTTCCGCGAACCAGCCGACGGACTGGGTGAACCCCAGCCCGAGCGGCGAGATGGAGATCTCGCCGAGGCGGAAGATGGATTGCAGGAAGACGACGAGGATCTGCTGGCCGACCATGATCAGCCCCGCCCAGGCGGCGGTGCGGCCGACCGCATTGGCAAAGCCCTCCAGCGCCCGCACGCAGCCCCACATGAAGGGCCGGTAGAGCAGGCCCGCCAGGGTGAACAGCAGGAAGATGTCGAAGACGACGAAGAAGAATTCCACCGAGCCGCCATAGTAGACGAAGCGGATCAGCGCCTCCTTGTCCGACCAGTCGAGCCAGAGCTCGGGGTGGCTTGCGGCGTAGACGATGTGCCAGATCCCTAGGCCGAGCTGGCTCACGAACCAGACGAGCGCGTCGAGCATCCTGTCCCCCATCTTTCTTGTGCTTTGAAGTCAAGGGCTGCGCACCCGTGGATGCGCAGCCCGGTTTTCATCGGTTCCCGAAGGTTCAGCTGCCCAGCACGCGGTTGCGCTGTTCAGTGTAGGCGCTGTCGGACACGGACATCCAGCTCGACGCCGAGGCCATCGAGGCTTCTGCCGAGTTGCGGATCTCGGCGAAGATGTCGTTGCTCATGAAGCCGTCGAGGACTTCCTTGGAGGCCGCACCGAAGGCATCCCAGACGTCGTCCGGGAATTCCTGCACCTGCACGCCCGACGAGCGCAGACGCTCCAGCGCCGGGCCGTTGTTGGCGATGAACAGCGCGTAGTTGTGCTGGTGCGCCTCGGCCGAGGCCAGCTCGATGATCTTCTGCTGGGCCGGGGTCAGGTTGTTGAACAGCTCCAGGTTGGTGGCCACGGAGAGGGCCGCGCCCGGCTCGTGGAAACCGGCGGGGTAGTAGTTCTTGCAGACTTCCTGCAGGCCCAGCTTCTCGTCCGACCAGGGGCCGATCCATTCGGTCGCGTCCAGCGCGCCGGTGGACAGCGCCTGATAGATCTCGCCGCCCGGCAGAACCTGCACCGAGGCGCCCAGCTTGGCCAGCACCTGCCCGCCGAGGCCGGGCATACGGAACTTCAGGCCCTTGAAGTCGTCGGCCGAGTTGATCGGGTTGCGGAACCAGCCACCACCCTGCGCTGCGGTCTGACCGGCGATGAAGCTCTTCAGGCCGAAGATCTCGCCCAGCTGGTGATGCAGTTCCATGCCGCCGTTGGCATAGTACCAGGTCATCATCTCGGGTGCCGTCATGCCGAAGGGCACGGTGGTGAAATAGGCCCAGGAGGGATCCTGGCCGACGAAGTAGTAGTCTGCGCCGTGGTACATGTCGGCCTGGCCGGCGGTCACCGCGTCAAAGACTTCCAGCGCGCCGACCAGTTCGCCCGCGGCCTTCGGTTCCACCACCATCGAGCCACCGGACAGCTCGTTGACGTTGTTGGCGAAACGCTCGACCGAGTCCCAGACGCCGGCCAGGCCACGCGGCCAGGTGGTGACCATGGTCAGCTTGACCTGACCCTGCGCGACCGCCGGAGCCGCCAGCGAGGACGCCGCCGCTGCGGTGCCGCCGATCGCGGAAGTTTTCAGAAAAGAACGACGATCCATTTGGGCTCCTCCCCATGATGTCTTGTAGCCCCGTCCCCGGGGCGGATCGTTAGCAGTGGAGCGGACCGTAGCCGTGGCCTGAGCACGGCGAAATACCAAAGATTACGTATATCGGCCCCAATCTTGGCAAAAAATACCTGCATACCAGCCATTCCTCTGACGCATGGGCCATCGAATCCCCCTTTCGCCCCGACTTGGGCCGCCCCCCCCCCGGAATCATGGCGCCCCGCACCGCGCGCCGCGGGTCCGGCTCCCCGCGGCCGAGGGCACGGGATACAAGGCGTGGCCCGCCGGCCCGGCCTGTCTGGGAATCACCCGGCGAAGCGCCTATGACCATCTCATGACACGGCCCCCTGCCCGCCCTGCGCCGCGGCTCTCGGACCGCTTCGCGCTTTCTTACGGCCAGAAGCTCTTTCTGCTGGCCACCCTGCCGCTCATCCTGGCGGTGGCGGCGATTTCGCTGCTGGTGGCGGCGCAGTCGCGCGCCCTGGCCGAACGCGAGATCGCGGCGCTGGAGCGCCAGATGATCGCCGCCAAGAAGGCCGAACTGCGCAACTACGTCGACCAGGCCCGCAACGGGCTGAACCGGATCTACGGCATGGCCGGCCCCGAGGACGCGCTGGCCCAGGAGCATGTGAAACAGATCCTCTCGGCGATGATCTACGGCGACGAGGGGTTCTTCTTCGTCTATGACTACGACGGCACCAACCTCGTTTCACCGCGCCAGACCGGGATGATCGGGCAGAACTGGCTCGAACTGACCGACGGCAACGGCGTGCCGGTGGTGCGCGACTTCATCGACACCGCGCGCGAAGGGACGGGCTATGTCACCCATCTCTGGCCCAAGCCCTCGACCGGGGAAGAGGCGCTGATGGTCAGCTACGTGACCGCGCTGCATTCGTGGAAATGGGCCATGGGCACCGGGGTTTTCATCGACGACGTACTGGCCACCACCGCAGCGGCGCGGGCCGATGTCGAGGCGCGGGTGCAACGCACCTTCCTGCATATCGGCGGCATCACCGCCGGGGCCCTGGTGCTGGTCTTCGCCTCGGGCCTGCTGATCAACATCCGCGAGCGGCGCCTGGCCGATGCCAAGCTGAAGGCGCTGACCCAGCGGGTTTTCGACGCCCAGGAAGAAGAACGTGGCCGCGTCGCCCGCGAGCTGCACGACGGCATCTCGCAACTGCTCGTCGCGGTGCGGTATGCGCTGGACAGCGCGCGGCGGCGGCTCGATGCCGGCGACGCGCGCGCCGGCGAGACCCTGGACCGCGGCATGTCCTCGCTGTCGGAGGCGATCCAGGAGGTGCGCCGCATCTCCCGCGACCTGCGCCCCGGCGTGCTGGACGACCTCGGCCTCGGCCCGGCGCTGAAGTCTCTTGTCGAGGATTTCGGCGCCCGTACCGGTGTCGCGGTCGAATTCTCCACCGTGGTCTTCCGCAACCGGCTGCATGATGATGCCAAGATCGCCCTCTACCGCATCGCCCAGGAGGCGCTGACCAATATCGAGCGCCACGCCGGCGCCTCCCACGTGGCGATGGACCTGCGTGGGCACCGGTCCGGCGCCACGCTGAAGATCTCGGACGATGGCTGCGGCCTGCCCCCCGCCGCCGACCACGCCAAGGGCATGGGGCTGCGCAACATGCAGGAGAGGGTCGAGCAGATGGGTGGCACCCTGCGCATCTTCACCACCCGCAGCGGCACCGGGACAGGCACGCTGATCGAGGTCACCGTGCCGCCCTCCAAGGTGATCGACGCCAACTCCGACGATCTCGACGCCCAGGACAAGGCTCAGGACAGGAGGCCCCTCAGGACACCGCTGGCAACACCGCCCGGCGCTGCCGCACGCGCCCTGCCGCCACGCTCACCGGGAAAGGACAGCTCATGACCGCGCCACAACCGCAGGCCACCCCGATCCGGGTCGCCATCGTCGACGATCACGCCATGGTCGCCGAGGGCATCGAGGCCATCCTCGACAGTTTTCCCGACATCCAGGTCGTCGGCACCTACAGCACCGGGCGCGGCATCATCGATGCCGTCGAAGAGATCCGCCCCGACGTGATCCTGCTGGATCTCAACATGCCCGAGATGGGCGGCCTCACCGCCTGCGAGATCCTGCTGGAGGAACACCCCTGGCTGAAGATCCTCATCCTGTCGATGCATGACAGTCCGGAATACATCTCGACCGCGCTGGATCACGGCGCGCGCGGCTACGTGCTGAAGGATGTGCCGACGGATGAGATCAAGCGCGCCATCGACGCCGTCATGGCCGGCGAACGCTATCTCTGCACCGGAGCCCAGGGCTCTCTCGCGCCGCCGCGCGGGGCCGGGCACCTGACCAACCGCGAGCAGACCATCCTGCTGCAGCTGGCGCAGGGCAAGTCGAACAAGGAAGTCGCCATCGCACTGGATATCTCGGTGCGCACGGTCGAGACGCACCGCAAGAACATCAAGAAGAAGCTCGGGATCTCCTCCACCGCCGGCCTCACCCGCTACGCGCTGGAGCACGGCGTGCTGCGCGACGCGACGCGGAAATTCTGAGACACTCCGGCGAGGGCCGGCAACCTTTTGGAAAGCCCCGTCCCCTATCGAGGGCAGAGGTGATTTCCAGGAGGCCGCCCCATGCCCCGTTCCCCTGTCGCGCTCGCCTGCGCGCTGTCCGCCCTCGTGCTGCTGCCGATCGGCCCCGCCGCCTCGCGGGCAGAGGACGCCCATGCCGCCGCGCCCGCCCCGGCCGGGTCGGGACATGGGGATGCGGGTCATGGAGATACCGGTGCGGATACTGGTCACGGCACCATGCCCCCGGCGCCCGAGGGCGGGCTGTGCACCGGCTTCGGCCCGCAGACCCCGCGCGACATCGCCCTGCACGCGGGGCAGAACCGGGTGACCTTCCCCCTCGCCCCGCCGCCCGAGGCGATGAACCTCTGCAATATCCACACCCATACCAATGCCGAGCACAAGGGCCCGGGCTTCTCCGTCCTCTCCACCGATCCCGCTGCGGGCGGCTACACCTGCGCCGGCGCCGACCGGCTCACCGCCGCCGAACGCGCCGACCCGGCCTTCGGACACGGCCCCTTCGGCCATGTGAAACCTGGCGACACGATAGAGGTGCACTGGGTCTTCTCCTCCTGTGACGTGCAGCCCGGCCCGGGCCTCGGCGCCTGCCTGTCCGAAGCGTGCAGCAATCCCACGTTGCGGGTGGAAAGCCAGGTCTTCCTGGTGGTCAACGATCCCTTCGCACTGGACTTCGCCACCTTCGCCCATGCCGGCACCATGCTGAACGGCCGTCCCCAGCCCCGCGCCCTGCCCTACAACACAGGCGCCCCGGTGGTTTTCCGCGGCTCCACCACCGGCCCGTCCTACAGTGAACAGGCCTGCTCCCCCCTCCAGGTCACCTGGTCGGTGCGGCCCAATTGCGCCCGGCTCGACATCTCTTCCCTCTATCGCTGGGCCCACAACGGCAATGTCTTCGAGGAAGAGCATTCGCACGGGGTCCGCGCCCTGGTGACCGCCCCCGAGCTCCTCGCCCCGATCCACTGAGCCGTCCGACGCCGGCAGGGCAAGATCGCGGGAGACAAGGTTGGGGCAGGAAAAATCGGGGCAGGCCAAGGCAGGATCTGAGGAGGCAGGCCCCGGGCAGGAAAAGCCAGGGCAGGATACCCCCGCCGGGCGCATCGCGATCCACACCGGCCCCTGCGCCGGTGTGGATCGCGCCCCTCGGCGCCCTCATCTGCCTCGCCAGACTCACCTGGGCAAGCTCGCCGTCCCGCGCCCCTGTCCCCAGGTCAGCCAAACTCCTGTAAACCTTGGTTCTGCGGTCCTTCACCTCGGCTCCACAAGCCAAGGCGCAAAGATTCCCGCCATTCAGCGCAACTTTCGGAAAGGAAATTTACCGCCCGCGAAACTTTTCTCCCGGATTAACGGTTGACCTTCCGGAAAACCCCTCGTATGCCTCCCTGTACGAACGAAGGAGCCCTTGGGACATGAACGCCCTGGTAATTATCGTAGGAGCTTGGCGCATGGGCCGGTGAGAACCGGACACCCGTTCAGGACCCCATGCGCCCCCGGATCATCCCCCGGGGGTTTTTTATTGCCCGCGCATCCGCGCGGGGTCGAGGAGAGCCGCAGCAGCGGCGACAGACGGAGAAGCAAGATGGCACGTCAGATGAGCGGTGCGAAAATGGTGGTTCAGGCCCTGAAGGATCAGGGTGTGGACACGGTATTCGGCTATCCCGGCGGTGCCGTCCTGCCGATTTATGACGAGATCTTCCAGCAGAACGATATCCGCCACGTGCTGGTGCGCCACGAACAGGGCGCGATCCACGCCGCCGAGGGCTATGCCCGCTCCACCGGCAAGCCCGGCGTGGCGCTTGTCACCTCCGGCCCCGGCGCGACCAACGCGGTCACCGGCCTCACCGACGCGCTGCTCGACTCGATCCCGATCATCGTGCTCTCGGGCCAGGTCCCGACCTTCATGATCGGCACCGACGGCTTCCAGGAGGCCGACACCGTCGGCATCACCCGCCCCTGCACCAAGCACAACTGGCTGGTCCAGGATACCGACGACCTGCCGCGCCTGCTGCACTCGGCCTTCCATGTCGCCACCACGGGCCGCCCCGGCCCGGTGCTGGTCGACATCCCCAAGGACGTGCAGTTCGCCACCGGCACCTATCAGCCCAAGCCCAAGTCCAGCGATTTCCGCTACCAGCCGCCGCTCAAGGCCAACCCCGAGGACCTGACCGAGCTGGTCGCGGCGCTTGAAACCGCCAAGCGCCCGGTGTTCTACACCGGCGGCGGCGTGATCAACTCGGGCCCCGCCGCCAGCCAGCTGCTGCGCGAACTGGTCGAGGCCACTGGCACGCCGATCACCTCGACCCTGATGGGACTGGGCGCCTACCCGGCCTCGGGTGACAAGTGGCTGGGGATGCTCGGGATGCATGGCCTCTACGAGGCCAACATGGCGATGCACGACTGCGACCTGATGATCTGCATCGGCGCCCGCTTCGATGACCGCATCACCGGGCGCACCGATGCCTTCTCGCCGAACTCGCTGAAGGCCCATATCGACATCGACCCCAGCTCGATCAACAAGGTGATCCACGTCGACTTTCCCATCGTCGGCGATGTCGCCCATGTGCTCGAGGACATGCTGCGCATCTGGAAGGCGCGGGGCCGCCAGATGAACCGCGAGGGGCTGGCGAAATGGTGGAAGAAGATCGAGGGCTGGCGCGAGGTGAAATGCCTCACCTACAAGAACTCGGACAAGATCATCAAGCCGCAGTACGCGCTGGAACGTCTCGAGGCCCTGACCAAGGGTCGGGATCGCTACATCACCACCGAGGTCGGCCAGCACCAGATGTGGGCGGCGCAGTTCCTCCGCTTCGAGGATCCGAACCGCTGGATGACCTCGGGCGGGCTCGGCACCATGGGGTACGGCTTCCCCGCCTCGATCGGCGTCCAGATGGCCCACCCCGAGAGCCTGGTGATCAACGTCGCCGGCGAGGCCTCCTGGCTGATGAACATGCAGGAGATGGGCACCGCGGTGCAGTACCGCCTGCCGGTCAAGCAGTTCATCCTCAACAACGAGCGCCTCGGCATGGTGCGCCAGTGGCAGGAACTGCTGCACGGCGAGCGCTATTCCTCCAGCTGGTCCGAGGCGCTGCCCGATTTCGTCAAGCTCGCCGAGGCGTTCGGCGCCAAGGGCATCCAGTGCTCGGACCCCGCCGACCTGGACGACGCGATCATGGAGATGCTGGACTACGACGGCCCGGTGATCTTCGACTGCCTGGTCGAGAAGCACGAGAACTGCTTCCCGATGATCCCGAGCGGCAAGGCCCACAACGAGATGCTGCTCGGCGACGCCTCGACCAAGGGCGCCATCGAGGTCGGCGGCGCGGTGCTGGTGTAAGGCCGGGGCGCAGCCGGGGGTGGGATGGCTTCCACCCTACGCCATGCGCGTCCGTCCGCCCCTTCCGCGCAGGGTGGGAGCCATCCCACCGTCCGCCCCCAAGGCCCGCACCCTCGGGCAGAGTCACAGCGCAGGCGGGGTCGCCCCGCCTTCCCCGGAAGACCCTCGGGCGACACGATCGCCGCAAGGAGGAAACGAGATGAACGCACTGAAGATCAAGAAGGGCGCGACCAGCCACTCCGCCTACAACCTCCGCTCGACCTTCTCGGATGTGGTCGAGCAGCACACCCTGGCGGTGCTTGTCGACAACGAAGCCGGGGTCCTGGCGCGGGTCATCGGCCTGTTCTCAGGCCGCGGCTACAACATCGAGAGCCTGACCGTGGCCGAGGTGGATCACACCGGCAAGCGGAGCCGCATCACCATCGTCACCCGCGGCACGCCGCAGGTCATCGAACAGATCAAGGCCCAGCTCGGCCGCATCATCCCGGTGCACCAGGTCAATGACCTGACCGTGGAGGGCCCCTCGGTCGAGCGCGAACTGGCGCTGATCAAGGTCGAGGGCAGCGGCGACAAGCGGGTCGAGGCTCTGCGCCTGGCGGATATCTTCCGCGCCAAGGTGGTGGATTCCACCCATACCAGCTTTGTCTTCGAGCTGACCGGCGCGCCCGACAAGATCGACGCCTTCGCCGAGCTGATGCGCCCCCTGGGGCTGGTCGAACTGGCGCGAACCGGCGTCGCGGCCCTGTCCCGCGGCGGCGAGGCATAAGGCCCCGCCCCCCCCTCCCGACATCCCTGAAACGAGAAACCGCGCGGTCCTGCCGCGCGGTTTCCCCTTTCCCGGTCCGAAGTTTCCGAGGGCCTTCGCCGGACCGGGTCGGAAGACCCGGATCAGGGGCCCGTCAGGAAAACTTCACCGACTGACGCTTTCTGGCGCCACGCTCCTCCGCCGTCGGGAAAGGCACCACGATCGGACGCCCGCAGTCGCTGGGGGGCGTCGGGTGTGGCTTGCGCGCCGCAGTCGGGCGAAAATTGCCCGCCTCCTTCAATCGTCCCGCGAGGGAAGGATAGAGGTCTTCGGCGACCACGCGCGGGTTCTCGACCAGCCGCATGTCGCCGCGTTCGCTCAGGTCGAACTGCAGCAGGTCACCGGGATCGAGCGTCAGCCCCTGATCCATGGTTCCATTTGTTTTCGAACGAAAAAAAGCAAGATCACCGTGATCTTCGCACCAGATAACAGCCGTTTTGTCGTCGGCTGCCCGCCACAGCACAATCCCGAACATTGGCTTCCCCGTGGTTAGTTTCCGCGTTTACCCTGCGGTCAGGATGAGAGAAATTCCCTGCCTTTTACATATCTCGAAACGTGTCGGCGTGTCTGTTTTTGTGTCGCATCCGTCCGAAAATGACGTTATACAGATACACGTATGACGTTCATGAGCGTCAGTTCCAAAAAAAGAAGTCCAAATCAGTGGAATAACAATGACAAGATGCCTTGAAGTCGCGTCTGGGAGGGTAGCAAGTGGTTAGTCAAAGTCTCAGATCCGACCAGAATGAGCTGAAGCCGGTAGAGATCCGAAGCATATTTGGCGCGAATCTGCGCCAGCTCAGCAGCGCCTATCCCTCGATCGCCGGGCTCTGCCGCGAACTGGGAATCAATCGCACCCAGTACAACCGTTATCTCTCGGGTGAGAGCTTTCCCCGCCCGGATGTCCTGCACAGGATCTGCCAGTTCTTCGGAACCGACGCGCGCATCCTTCTGGAGCCGGTCGATCAGATCAGGCCCGGCAGCACCGACCTGCTGAACCATCCCGTCATCTCCGAATACCTCGGCAAGTCCGCCACCCTGGTGGATGAACAGATGTTCCCCTCGGGGTTCTACCGCTTCACCCGTGTCAGCTTCATCGACAACGACAAGGCCGTGATGGGGCTGGTCTATATCTCGCGTGCCGACGGTCTGACCTTCCTGCGCGGTTTCGAAGCGCGCGAGGCGATGCGCCAGCAGGGTCTGCCGGACGACCCCCAGACGCGCGAGTTCCGCGGCCTGATGCTGGCCCAGGAACAGGGTGTCGCGGCGCTGGTGGCCCGGCGTGGCTCGGTCACCTGCTCGTTCAACTTCCTGGCCCGGGTCGCCGCCTTCGACAACAACTTCTGGGAAGGCTACACCACCCGCACCATCCGCGAGGCCGTCTCGGGCCCGCGCGCGGCGCGCGTGGTCTATGAGCATCTCGGTCGCAATCCGAAGCAGGTCATGGCCTGCGCCCGCAAGGCCGGGCTGATCTCGGATGACCAGATCCCCCCGTTCCACCGGCGCCTGCTGCGCATCGGCGAGACCTTCCGCTGATCCTGCAAGGCCATCGTGTCGACGACGAAAAGGGCGCCACCAGGGCGCCCTTTTTGATGAGTCGGGTACCGACCTTCAGCCCGTCCGTCTACCTCCCGGCCGCGACCCTCTCGCGCCCGGCCATGAAGCGGGTCAGGCGCCGCAGGGCTTCCTCGATATCCGCGCTGGCGGCGGCATAGGAGAAACGCAGTGTGCCCAGCCCCCGGCCCTTGTCGAAGTCCAGCCCCGGGGTCACCGCCACGCCGGCCTGTTCCAGGATCTCGCGCGCGAACAGCCGCGAGTCCGAGGTCAGGTCGCTGACATCGGCATAGATGTAGAAGCCCCCGTCCGGCGGTGCGATGCGCCCGAAGCCGGCGCGAGGCAGCCCCTCCAGCAGCAGCTTGCGGTTGCGGGCATAGACGGCACGGTTGGCCTCCAGCTCCTCCTCCGCCTCCAGCGCCGCCAGGGCGACGACCTGGCTGGCGGCGGGGGCGCAGATGAACATGTGCTGGGCCAGGCGCTCGACCCGGCGAACGTGGTCTTCGGGAACCACCATCCAGCCAACCCGCCAGCCAGTCATCGAAAAGTACTTCGAGAAGGAGTTGATGACATAGCAGTCGCCGGTCACCTCCAGCGCCGAGACGGCGCGCTCCTCGTAGTGCAGCCCGTGGTAGATCTCGTCCGAGATGAAGGCCGTGCCGGCCTCCTGCGCGGCGCCGATCAGCCCGCTCAGTGCGGCGCGATCCAGCATCGTGCCCGAGGGGTTGCCCGGCGAGGCTACCAGCAGCCCGTCCAGCCCCTGCCCCGCGATATCGGCCGGGGTGGGCTGGTAGCGGTGTTCCGGCGCGGTCTCCAGCACCACCGGCTGCAGGTCCATGGCGCGCAGGATCTGCAGGTACGACGGATAGCCCGGCGCGCCGATCCCGACCTTGTCTCCGGCGTCGAACAGCGCCGCGAAGCTCAGCAGGAAGCCCGCCGAAGAGCCCGAGGTGACCACCACCCGCTCCGGGTCCAGGTCGACGCCGTACCAGCGGTCATAGAGCTTCGCGATGCCCGCCCGCAGCTCCGGAAGGCCGAGGGTCAGCGAGTAGCCGAGCGAGCCCGCCTCAAGCGCCCCGACCAGCGCCTGCCGGGCCATGGCGGGGGCGGGCGTGCCGGGTTGGCCGACCTCCATGTGGATGATGTGATGCCCCTCGGCCTCCAGTTCGGCGGCGCGGGTCATCACATCCATCACGATGAAGGGTTCAACCTCTCCACGGGTTGAAACTCGCATGGGCATCTCCGATGGTGAGTTCAGGGTGCCCCCGTTTCAACAGGCAGGGGGGCCAAGGTCAAGGAAGGGCCCGTGGGCTCAGGAGGGTCTGATGGTGCACCTGCGCACAGTTTTTGCAGTCTGCCTGATTTTTATCGCTCAAACTGCACAAGCCGCCACGCTTCTGCGCGATCCAGACATAGAGAACGCCCTTCACCGCCTCGCCCGGCCGATCCTGCAGGCGGCGGGGCTGCCCGCCAATCTGCCGGTGCTGATCGTCGAGGACGGGCGGCTGAACGCATTCGTGATCGACCGCAACGCGATCTTTCTCAACTCCGGTCTGGTGATGCGCACCGCCACCGCAGCCGAGCTGCAGTTCGTCATCGCCCACGAGGCCGCCCATATCGCCAACGGCCATATCACCCGGCGCCGCCTCAATGCCGAGCACAGTGCCAACATGGCCCGGCTGGGTGTCGCCCTCGGCATCGCCGCCGCCGCCGGCTCGGGCAATCCCCAGGCCGGTGCCGGGGTCGCGCTCGGCGCCGCCAATTCCGCGCAGCGCGCGCTCTACGGCCATACCCGCGCCGAAGAGAGCAGCGCCGACCAGACCGCGATCCGCTGGATGGCCCTCGCCGGTCTCGACACCCAGGGCGCCATCTCTCTGATGCAGGTCTTCCGCGGCCAGGAGCATCTGGCCGCCACCCGCATGGATCCCTACGCCCGTTCGCACCCTCTTTCGCGCGACCGGCTGCGCCGGCTGGAAGCCCTCGCCGAGAGCTACGGCAGCAGCGACGGGGTCGGCGCAGAGGATCGTTACTGGTACGAGCGCGCCAAGGGCAAGCTTTCGGCCTTCCTGCGCGAGCCGCGCTGGACCGAGAGCCGCGCCGCCGAGAGCCCGGCCCGCGATATCGAGCGGATGCGCCTCGCGGTCGTGCGGCACCGCCGCTCGGACTGGCAGGGCGCCGTGGCGCTGATGGACCAGGTCCTTGCCGAGCGTCCGGGCGATGCCTTTTACCACGAGTTGAAGGGCCAGATCCTGCTGGAAGGTCGCCAGTTCTCCGCCGCCGAGGCCGCCTATCGCCGCGCCGCCGATCTGGCGCCGCAGGATGCGCTGATCCTCGCCTCTCTCGGGCACGCCATGGTCGTGCAGGGGGGCGATGCGCGCCTGCGCGCCGCCCTGCCGGTGCTGGAGCGCGCCCGGGCGCTGGACTACCGCAACGGCAAGGTGATGCGCGACCTCGGCTCCGCCTATGCGCAGCTCGGCCAGCCCGGCATGGCCGCGCTGTCGGTCGCGGAACGGCACGCGCTTGCCGGGCGCGCGAAGGATGCGCGGATCCAGGCCGAACGGGCTGCGGGCCTTTTGCCACAGGGGTCCCCGGCTTGGCAAAGGGCGCAGGATGTGCTCAATGCAACCAAGGACGAGGGCTGAGAGCCGCCCTCGCCAGACCACGGCCACGGCCGTTTCCCCATGCCGCCCGGCCCCGACCGGGGGCCTGAAGAAAGACCGCACATGTCCGACTCCAGCCTTCGCCCGATCCTGACCACCGCCGTCGTCACCGCCGTGCTGACCGGTGCCGCCGTCTACGCCGTCACCCATATGCCCGCCGAGCAGGAGGTCGAGGCCGCCGCCATCGCCGCGCCAGCCCCCGAAGCGGTCCCCGAAACGGCTGCCGCCGAGCTGACCGACGCCGAGCGCGAGAACTTCCGCGCCGAGGTCCGCGCCTACCTGATGGAGCGCCCCGAAGTGCTGCTGGAGGCGATCCAGGTGCTTGAGGACCGCCAGGCCGCCGATGCCGCCGAGGCCGAGGTCTCGATGATCCGCGACAATGCCGAGGCGATCTTCAACGACGGTCATTCCTGGGTCGGCGGCAATCCCGAGGGCGACATCACGCTGGTCGAATTCATGGACTACCGCTGTGGCTACTGCCGCAAGGCGTTCGAGGAGGTCGAGGAGCTGGTGAATGCGGACGGCAACATCCGCTTCGTGCTGAAGGAATTCCCGATCCTCGGCGAAGAGAGCGTGGCCGCGTCGCAACTGGCCATCGCCACCCAACTGGCCGCCGGGGACGAAGCCTACAAGCGGATGCATGACGCGCTGATGGTCCATTCCGGCGGCTTCGACGAGGTCAGCGTGCGCCGCCTGCTGACCTCGCTGGACATCGAGGAAGAGCCGGTGATCGAGATGCTCGGCAGCCCCGAGGTGACCGAGGTGATCAACGCCAACCGCGCCCTGGCGCAACAGCTTCAGATCACCGGCACGCCCACCTTCGTGCTGCCCGAGACCATGCTGCGTGGCTACGTGCCGCTGGCCGGGATGCGCTCCATCGTGGCCGACCTGCGCGCCGAGTGAGACGCCGGCCCCCTGTCCGCGCCGGCGCGTTGGCCGCCGCCCTGCTGCTGGCCGCGCCGGCAGCGGCGGACTCCGCGCTCTGGCAAAAACTCTCCCGCGATCCCGACCTCTTCGCGCGGGAGCTGCGTGCGATGCTGCTGGAACAGCCCGAGGTCGTCGATGAGGCCCGCGCCGAGGCCCGCCGCCGCATGGCCGAAGACGCCGCTTCGGACCTTGCCGCCGAGGTCACCGGCGACCAGGCGGCCATCGCCGGCAACGCGGCGGCGCTCTTTGGCGTCACCCCTCGCGGCTTCGGCGCCAACCGCCCCGCCGCGATCACCCTCTTCACCGCCACGGACTGTGCCGACTGCAGCGCGGCCGAGGCCGATCTGCGCGCCCTCACCACGGCGCACCCCGACCTCCGGGTCGAACTGCGCAGCCTCTCCGACGCCCTGCCCGACCGACTCGCCCGGGCGCTGGAACAGCAGGAGGGCGCCGGGGTTGCGGCCCGCTTCCGCCGCGACCTCCCCACCTCCGGACAGGAGGCCAGCGCCTTTGCCACAAGCCTTTCCGCCGATCCCGAGGCCCTGATGGCCCTCGCCGACAGCCCAGAGATTCGCGCGGCCCTGGCGCAGGAGAAGGCGCTTTTCACCGACCTGGGCCTCGACATGGCGCCCTCCTACGTCATGCCGGACCGCCTGATACGCGGAGCCATGCCGAAAATCGTCCTGGAAGGCTATCTGGCGCCGTAGAAGATCATCCCAACCCACAATATACACGCGATGCTATAGCGCGCCAGCTGACGCTCGTGTTATACTGGTGCCATGAAAAAGGACGGGATCCAGGGACGCCCCTACAGGCTTTCGGACAGGCTGATCGGCCTGGTCGTCCTGCTGCCCATTCTTCTGTGGAAGCTGCTGCGCGCCCTTTTCGGCATCGCCCTCGGCATCCTCGTCGTGCTGCTTCTGCTGCACGGCAGCAGCTGAGCCGCCCCAGCCGGGGGCCGCTCACTCGGCCGCCTGGGCCTCGACCTTGCCGTCCTCGATCGCCTCGGCGCGTTTCTCGACCTCTTCGACGATATGGTCGATCATCTGCGCATTGTTCATCTTGTGGCTGGCCTTGCCCGCCAGGTACACCATGCCGCTGCCCGCGCCGCCGCCGGTGAAACCGACGTCGGTCATCAGCGCCTCGCCAGGGCCGTTCACGACGCAGCCGATGATCGACAGGCTCATCGGAGTCTTGATGTGCTCCAGCCGCTTCTCCAGCGCCTCGACCGTCTTGATCACGTCAAAGCCCTGACGGGCACAGGAGGGGCAGGAGATGATGTTGACGCCACGGTGGCGCAGACCCAGACCCTTCAGGATCTCGTAGCCCACCTTCACCTCTTCCACCGGATCGGCGGAAAGGCTGACCCGCAACGTGTCGCCGATGCCCATCCACAGCAGGTTGCCCATGCCGATGGCGCTCTTGATCGTGCCGGACATCAGGCCACCCGCCTCGGTGATCCCGAGGTGGATCGGCGCATCGGTCTGTTCCGCGAGCATCTGGTAGGCGGCGGCAGCCATGAAGACATCGCTGGCCTTCACCGAGATCTTGAACTCGTGGAAATCGTGGTCCTGCAGGATCTTGATGTGATCCATGCCGCTTTCCACCATGGCATCCGGGCAGGGCTCGCCGTATTTCTCCAGCAGGTGCTTTTCCAGGCTGCCCGCGTTGACCCCGATGCGGATCGAGCAATTGTGGTCCTTGGCCGCCTTGATCACCTCGGCCACGCGCTTCTCGTCACCGATATTGCCGGGGTTGATGCGCAGGCAGGCCGCCCCCGCCTCGGCAGCCTCGATGCCGCGCTTGTAGTGGAAATGGATGTCGGCAACGATCGGCACCGGGCTTTCGCGGCAGATCTCCTTCATCGCCTTGGCGCTTGCCTCGTCCGGCACCGAGACCCGCACGATATCAGCCCCCGCCTCGGCGGCGCGGATGATCTGGTCCAGCGTCCCCTTCACATCGGTGGTGATCGTGTTGGTCATCGTCTGGACCGAAATCGGAGCCCCGCCGCCGACGGGCACATTGCCCACCATGATGCGGCGGCTCTCGCGCCGGTCGATGTTGCGCCAGGGACGGACGGGATTGTGCGACATGGGGAGGAAACCTCTGATTGCCTGGCGCAGGGATACGACAGCGGCCCCGGGCGTGCAATGCACCCCGCGCCCTGTCTCTCAGATAGGCATGGGGGCGACGGATGCAACCGGCTCGGGCTTCGCCCATTCCATGACGTGAAACCAGGGGACGCGGGTGTACTTCTCGACACGCTCGGCCGGGCCACCATGGGGGGCGGGCTCGTCGAAGTGCACCAGCTGCAGCCCGGCGCCCAGCAGAAGCTGCATGTAGCGCGCCATGGGACGGTGCCAGTTGCGGATCTCGATCCCCGCCCAGGCGGCCCACTCGGCGCGCTCTTCCAGGTAGCGGTCCAGGGCGAAGGCGGTCGAGCGCCCCTGCCCGTCCTTCTGCCAGGCCCCGGCAGAGCAGAAGGGGTTGATATTGGCGATCAGAAGCTGCCCGCCCGGGCGCAGCACCCGGGTCGCCTCGGCGATGGCGCCGTCGATGTCGGCGATATCGATCAGGGTCAGGTAGAAGACCACCAGTTCGAAGCTCTCGGTCGCGAAGGGCAACGCCTCGGCCGCCCCCGCGATGTAGTCGCCGTCGGGATCCAGCGCCCGGGCCCGGGCCAGCAGGCCCTGCGTCGGCTCGAGCCCCGTCACCGCATGGCCCATCCCCGAGAGCACCCGGCAGAACCGCCCCTCGCCGCAGCCGATGTCCAGCACCCGCCCGCGCGGGACGCCGACCCGCGCCAGCATTGCCCGGTCGAGGATGAACTCGCGGCTGAAATCCCCCCGTTCCCCCTGGCTGTCGATCCAGGCCCCCGCCGAGCGGTCCCAGCCGTTGTTCCCCTGCCTAGCCATGTCCTGCCCCTTCGATGCGAGGGGCAAGGACTAATCCCACCGGCATCGCGGCACAAGTGAAGGTTCCACGACGAAAACGCCCGGCGCAGAAGGCACCGGGCGATCCTGGATCAGGTCCTGAATAGAGCTGCCCTAGTCGGCGACAACGCCGGTATCGGCCTCGGCCAGGGCGATCATCTTCTCGGCCTCGGGGTCGCGCGACAGGTCGGCGACCACGTACTTGGTTTTCAGATCGTCGACCGAGAGCGCGACATTGCGGATCGTGCCCGTGCCCTCGCCGGCGGGGCCGTAATACTCACCGTCCACCTGGAAGTAGATGGAGCCCGACATGCCGGCGCGCAGCACCGGGGCCTCTTCGGTGTTGGGCAACTTCCAGGTCTCGCCCGCGTCGAGGATCTTCTCGAACAGGATGGTGCCATCGGCGCCCTGCACCCGCACCCAGGCGGGACGCACGGCGACAAGGCTGACACCGGGTTTCGGCGTGGCGACGACCTGCGGCGAGGCCAGCGGCTCACCGCCGCCGGTGTCCAGCCCAAGCGACATGGCCACGGCGCGATCCTCGGCACTCATCTGGCCGGGCTGCGGCGCCTCGGGCAGAACCGGAGCGGAGGCCTGCGCGAAGGTTCCGATCTGCGAGGGGTTCAGGGTGGAAATCGGGGCATCGCGCGAGACGACCACCGGCACGTCCAGCGCCTTGGGGCGATAGAGCCGGTCCATGCCATCGCTTGGCGGCACGAAGACGCCCGCGGTCTGGGTGCCCGCCACCGGGTCCTCGACCTGGCGGGTGGCGCCGGCCAGCGGATCCAGATCGGCCAGCACGTCGGGCGTGTTCTCGACCGGGGCGAACTGCACGCGCTGCACCTCGTTCAGCACCGCGTAGCCGCCATAGGCCAGGCCGCAGATCACCGCCAGCAGCACCAGCGACGAGCCGACGGCGGCGGGCTCGATGCGCGCGAAGAAGCTTTCACCCTGGGGAATGAAGGGCGTGGTGGGATCGGTGAAGGGATCGCTGCCACGGGCAGGCTTGCGCTGTTCGCGCGGCTCGGGGCGCGTGCGCGAAGAGGCCTCGGCCGACATGCCATGGGCGGTGGTGAAACCGCTCTCGGCACAGAACTTGGCATAGGTCTTGTCCGGATCCATGCCCAGATAACGCGCATAAGACCGCACGTAACCGGCAATGAACCCGGGTGTATCGAAAGCATCGGGGTCGGCGTTCTCGATCGCGGCAATGTAATTTGCCTTGATCCGCAATTCACGCTGAACATCCAGCAGCGACTTGCCCATGGTCGCGCGTTCACCGCGCATGACATCCCCGAGACGCAGCTCGAAGTCGTCGAAACCCTTGATGTCGCTGGATGCCTGTCCCCTGTCAGGCTGTCTCCGCCGTATCATCCCGCTGCCCCATCTGCATTACGGAAATCCGAAAATTCCCCCGATTCGGATCTCCTTCTTTGTTTAGGAGACGGTAACATGTTTCAAGCTATTTGGTGCGGGGTTAACAAGGCAGCCCCGAGATTTAGGCGTTCTTTTGCGCAGGCTGCCCGGATACTGGGGACACATGACGGTAAACTCACCTTCTGATTGAAGGTCTCTCGCAAATCACGAAGTCGCGCGCGGCGCAATACGCCAGGGCGGCATCTGCGACCAATGGCCGGGTGACGAAGCGGCGTTTGCCCCCCGGGCCGGGTCTGATCATACCCTGCGGGACCATGCCGTCCGCCCAAGGTGGATTCCACCCACCCTGCGCAGCCTCAACAGTCTGTCGGGCAGGCCGCCGCCCCCCTCCTCATGGCAGAACGGCCCGCCGCATCTGCAGTCGGGCCGTCCGGGCAATGTCATGACGGGGTCAGATCGGGGCGCAGGGCCGTCTCAGCCCGCGAGTTCCTGGCGGTTGAGGGCGCAATGTGACCACAGCCCATCCATGGCGCGCACCAGCTTTTCGGTCTCCAGCGGTCCATGCACCGGCGAGGGGGTGAAGCGCAGCCGTTCCGTGCCGCGCGGCACGGTGGGGAAGTTGATCGGCTGGACGTATATGCCGTGGTCTTCCAGCAGCATGTCCGAGATCATCTTGGTGTGCACCGGGTTGCCGACGATCACCGGCACGATGTGGCTGCCGTGGTCGATCAGCGGCAGGCCCAGGGCCTTGAACCGGGTCTTGAGGATCTTCGCCCCCTCCTGGTGCTTGTCGCGCAGCGCCTGGTCGCCCTTCAGGTGCTTGATCGATGCCGCGCAACCGGCGGCAACCGCCGGCGGGATCGAGGAGGAGAAGATGAAGCCCGGCGCATAGGAGCGTACTGCGTCCACCATCTTGGCCGAGGCGGCGATATAGCCGCCCAGCACGCCGAAGGCCTTGGCCATGGTGCCGTTGATGATGTCGATCCGATGGGCGATGCGGTCGCGTTCGGTCACGCCGCCGCCACGCGGGCCGTACATGCCGACCGCGTGCACCTCGTCGATATAGGTCAGGGCGTTGAATTCGTCGGCAAGGTCGCAGATCGCCGCGATCGGGCCGAAATCGCCGTCCATCGAGTAGACGGATTCGAAGGCGATCAGCTTGGGCGCGGCGGGGTCGTCGGCCTCCAGCAGTTCGCGCAGGTGGTCCACGTCGTTGTGGCGGAAGATCCGTTTTGCACCACCGTTGCGCCGCACGCCCTCGATCATCGAGGCATGGTTCAGCGCGTCGGAATAGATGATCAGCCCGGGGAAGAGCTTGGGCAGGGTCGAGAGCGTCGCATCATTGGCCACGTAGGCCGAGGTGAAGACCAGCGCCGCTTCCTTGTGGTGCAGGTCGGCGATCTCGGCCTCCAGCGCCTTGTGATACAGAGTCGTGCCCGAGATGTTGCGCGTGCCGCCAGAGCCCGCGCCGGCCGTGTCCAGCGCATCGTGCATCGCCTCCAGCACCACCGGGTGCTGCCCCATGCCGAGGTAGTCGTTGCCGCACCACACCGTCACCGGCTGTTCCGAGCCGTCCGGCTTGCGCCATGTCGCATGGGGGAACTGCCCCTTGTGGCGCACGATATCGATAAAGGTCCGGTAACGTCCTTCTTCGTGCAGCTTGCCGAGTGCCTGGTCGAGTTGGGCTTCGTAAGTCACGGGCTTGGTCTTTCCTTGCTTCGTCGTCTTCCCGGCAGGCCATCGAGGCGCTCCGGCTGCGTTCCCCTGCGAGGTCCGGCAGGTCTAGCACCGCCCTCACGAATTTGGAATGAAAATAAGCTCATTCCCGCGCAGGAGAAGCGTTACAAATTGACGCTCCTTCCCGCTTTGACATGAGTCAAACCGCAGACCGCCCTGCCAAGGATCCGGACATGGGGCTTCGGGCCTCAGTTTTCACGCCCCGGCATCGCCGCGCAAATGAATTTTCCCTTAAGAAATCCGCCCGTTTCCCTGCCTGGGGCCGGACCGGCGCGGGACAGGTCGGCGCCGCGCCGCTCCGGGCCGGGGATCACGGCCCGGCTGGACACCGCCCGCGCCGGTGCTAGGCTCCGCCCGACCCAGACGCCAAGACGCAAGGAGCCCCCATGTCCACCCCCACCCTGGATCCCGTCCTGTCGCGCATCGATTCCGAGATCAGCGCCGCCACCGACCGGCTGCTGGAACTGCTGCGCATCCCCTCGATCTCGACCGACCCGGCCTACAAGGGCGATTGCGAAACCGCCGCCGACTGGCTGGTGGCCGATCTCGCCTCGATCGGCATCGAGGCCTCCAAGCGGGCCACCCCCGGGCACCCCATGGTTGTCGGCCATGCCGGGCCCGAGGGCGAAGGCGTGCCGCATGTCCTCTTTTACGGCCATTACGACGTGCAGCCGGTCGATCCGCTGAACCTCTGGGACAAGCCCCCGTTCGAGCCCGAGCTGCAGGAGACCCCCAAGGGCACCGTGATCCGTGGCCGTGGCTCCTCGGATGACAAGGGCCAGCTGATGACCTTCGTCGAGGCCTGCCGCGCCTGGAAGGCGATCCACGGCGAACTGCCCTGCCGCATCACCTTCTTCTTCGAGGGTGAAGAGGAATCGGGCTCTCCCTCTCTCGTGCCCTACATGAAAGAGAACGCGGACGAGCTGAAAGCCGATATCGCGCTGATCTGCGACACCGGCATGTTCGGCGAGGAAACCCCGGCCATCGTCACCATGCTGCGCGGCTTGCTGGGGGAGGAGCTGACCGTGAAGGCGGCCAGCAAGGACCTGCATTCCGGCATGTACGGCGGCATCGCGATGAACCCGATCCGGGCGCTGTCCAACGTGATCGCGCAGCTGCACGACGAGACGGGCCGCATCACCGTGCCCGGATTCTACGACGGCGTACCCGAACTGTCGGACGAGCTGAAAGCGCAGTGGCAGGGCCTCGGCTTCGACGCGGCGCACTTCCTCGGCGAGGTCGGCCTGTCGGTGCCCGCCGGCGAGGACAGCGTCACCCCGCTGGAGATGATCTGGTCGCGGCCCACCTGCGAGGTCAACGGCATCTGGGGCGGCTATACCGGTGAGGGCTTCAAGACCGTGCTGCCCGCCGAGGCCCATGCCAAGATCTCGTTCCGTCTGGTCGGCCAGCAGGACCCCCACGCGATCCGCGAGAGCTTCCGCGCCTATGTGCAGTCGCTGCTGCCCGAGGATGTCGAGGTCGAGTTCAAGGGCCACGGCGCCTCTCAGGCCGGCCAGATGGAGACCTCCGACCCCGCCTTCGAGAAAGCCCGGGCGGCGCTGTCGGACGAATGGCCCCAGCCTGCGGCCTTCGTCGGCTGCGGCGGTTCGATCCCGATTGCCGGACATTTTCAGAAAATCCTTGGCATGAATGCCATGCTGATCGGCTTCGGCAAGGATGATGACCAGCTGCATTCTCCCAACGAGAAATACGATCTTAATTCCTTTCATAAAGGAATCCGGAGTTGGGCCCGGGTGCTGGAGGCACTGAGCCGCTGAGCCTTCGGCGTCTCTCCCCGGGCAGACTGCGGGAGAGACGCCATGGCACTGAACATCGAGGAAGAGATCGACGGCCGCATCGCCGCGATGGAGGCGGAGCCCTACGCCTCGACCCCCGCCGCCGAGGTGCGGCGCGAGATCCTGCTGGTCAGCGAGATCATCCACACCACGGGCATGGAGGCCGCGCCGCAACTGCGCGGGTTGTCCCAGATCGAGCTGTTGGGAATCGCCACGCCCAGCTCGACCGTGACCCGGGGCATCATCCGCTTCCGCCCCGAGGACCAGCTGCGAGCGCCCTACTACAAGGAAGCGGATCGCACGATCCGGCTCTGGCTGGACCTGCGTCACCTCGACCACGTCCTCTGGCAGCTCAACCACCGCAAGCGCTGGATCTGGGTCGGCACCTGGCCTGACGGGTTCACCTACGCCGACCTGCACAGCCGCCCCTGAACCGCCCTCTCCGGCGCCCGTCCAGCCCCGGGCGAGGATGATGTCAGCCCCTGCTTTGCCGGATGCGGGCCCGTCGGCCGCCGCAAGGGGGTGTCACCCACCCGACGCTGCGGACAGGTCCGTCCGCCCGGGGCAGCGCGTCGCGCCCCTCGCTGCCAGCCACAGACCAGTCTCCCGTCCGCCCCGGCTCTGTCCATGCAGCCTCTCTTCCGGCCCTGCCCCGTTTGATGGCCTGCCCTGCCTTCATCCGCCTCTGCTGGTGCCTCGCCCTTGCGGGCCGCCGGGGGTGGCCGCCCGGCTACGAGCTGTGCGGGAAGGATCAATCCCGCCCACCCTGCCTGCGCTTTGCACGGTGGCGCGGCATCTCCATCCCGGCACCATTTTGCAGCGATATGATGGCGGCCCGGTGAATTGCGCCTTCGGGCGCGATCAGGACATCTGCGGCACAGCGTGACCCGCCCGTCACGGGCCGGCGGCCCTCCAGGATATTTCCACGGGAATGGCAGGACATGCCTTTGGGCAACGCAGATCCCCAAAGGGCCTCGACCCGGACAGGTCGAAAACCCTGCAAGGCCGGTTGCTTGCAGATACTTTCACAGACTGAGGGGAAAGTGGCGCGGTTGACGGGGCTCGAACCCGCGACCCCCGGCGTGACAGGCCGGTACTC
>JAAFAB010000025.1 GCA_018222585.1 Paracoccaceae bacterium
AGGCTGTCCGCCGTGGCGACCTGATCACCCTTGGACCTCTCCGAAGGTCGGCGCTCTTACACCAACTCCCGGGGCACTACCGAGCACGCAGGCATCGAGGAGAGCGGTGAACCGATCTGCGTGTCGGCTCATACAAGACCGTCCTCCGCATCCATTGCGGCAAGGTCACTCAAGGCATCCGAACGAGACGCGTCACGCTTCGTTTTGTAGGCAAAGAGATCGTCGGCACGAACCCGGCGATGACGGCCGGTCTTCGCAAACGGAATTTCACCTTCCTCTAGAAGCTTCACCAGGAAAGGGCGGGACACATTGAGAAGGTCCGCCGCCTGCTGCGTGGTCAGCTCTGACTCGACCGGGATCATCCGGAACCCGCGCCCGCTCGACACGAGGCGCAGCACCTCGAGCAGCGAAGCCGTCAAGGCGGGCGCGAGCGTCACGGTTCGGACTTCGCCCCCCTCAAGAACGAGCGACAGCTTTGTCGGTTCGCCTTCCTTGATCTGGGATGCAACAATCGTTCTGAGCTGTTCGGCGTTCTTGATCTCGACCTCGTCGGGCAAACGATCAAAGAACGCCTCTTTTGTGAGGGCATTCATCTTATCTCTCCGGCTCTCTCGTCTCGTGTTGGATATAGGGTATCCACCACTCGAAACAACCGCAACAGTCGAAATATTCGAAATACACTGAGAGCGCGTAAACCGTTTTCTGCACCCGGTAGCGCATCACGTTCACGCCGACCCGCCTTCCAATCCCGCATCTTCCAACTGCTCCCGTTCCGGCAGGTCGGCGAGCGTTTCCAGGTCAAAGGCAACCAGAAACTGCTCCGTTGTGACGTAGGTATAGGGCGCGCCACGCTGAGGCGCCCTTGGCCCGGTCCCGATCAGGTCGCGCGCATGCAACCGCCCGATCAGGTCGCGGCTGATCTCCTTGCCGAAGATCTCCTTCAACCCGTCGCGGGTGATCGGCTGGTGGTAGGCGATGGAGGCCAGGACGGCGATGTCGAAGGCGCTCAAGTCCTGCAGCTGGTCGCCGACATCCGCCGCGGCCCGGATCGCGGGCGCATAGGCCGCGCGCGTACGGAAGATCCAGCCGCCGGCCACCCGGGCGAGTTCGAAAGCCCGGCCCTCGAGATCGGCGGCGAGGTCCGCGACCAGCAGATCGACCGACACCCCCTGCCCCACGACCCGCGCCAGATCCTCGCGCGAAACCGGCGAGGCAGAGGCAAAGAGCACCGCCTCGATCCGTCGCATCCATTCGCGCCAGCGCAGCTCCGGCGGCAGCTCCGCCAGCTCGCGGTCAAGTTCAGGGGTGCGTCGATCCTTCGCCATGCTCAGACCCCGTAAAGCCGGAAAGTGTCGCGGCCCGTCAGCTCGCGCACCGCGCCGAGAGCGACCAGCCGGTCGCAGAGCCGCCGCGCGGCGCGATCCGGCAACGGCAGGGCCGCAGGTGCGACGGCGTCGCGGGTCAGGAACATCTCTACGGCGGCGCCCGCGCCCTTGGCCCGCAGCTTCGGGGTGACCGCCGTCAGATGCGCCGCCCGGCGGGTGAGGTCGGCGGAAAGCCGAACCGCCTCCGAGACCGATCCGATCAACGCGCGATGACAGGCCAGCCGCAGATCCTCGCCCTGCTTGCGCAGATCGGCACGCTTGAGGCCCGCGGCCAGCAGCGGGACCAGATGAGGCCAACCTAGCGCCTGCGCGAGGGCGGCATCGGCCAGCACCAGCGCCGGCGCGGTCGCGCGCGGGGCCTCGGACAGCACCGCTTCCAGCAACATCACCGCGCGGGTCACCGGCGGTCCGCGTCCCGCGTCGAGCCATGTGGCGATCTGGCCCGGCGCGGCGCCCGGCAGCGCCCGGGCCAGCGCCTTGACCGAGAGGGGCCGCTCCGCAGCCCGGCGCCATTCAAGGCAGGTTTCCCCGGCCGGTCCGGGCAGGTCGCCAGGGCGCAGAAGGTGGATCGCGTCGCGCAGCTCTGCCGTCCGCCCGGGACGCCCGGAAAACGCGACGCAGGCCGCCGCAGCACGCAACGCCAGCCTGTCCCGCAGCAGGGCGAGGGGCACCTCTTCGCATTCCAGCACAAGATGCAGCTGGCTCAGCGCCGCGCCCGAAAAGAACGCAGCATCTTCAGGGGCTTCCGCGCGCGCGGAAGAGATCCAAGAGGGGATCCCGGACGGGGTGTCAAGGGCGCTGAGGGGATCCGGCCGGGCAAATGTCATGTCCGCAGCCTACAGGTGCACGGCGCTTTTGGCCAGATAATTGCACAATAAACGCCCCACCTTGCCGGGCGCGATTATGTCCAATAAGTTTGCATTATCGGACATGAAAGACAGAACAGGGCAACATGCCACAGAACACCGAGAAATCGCCCCTGATCCCGCCCAACGACCCCTGGCGGGATCAGAGCGACGAAAAAGATCGCTCTGGCGGCGGGAGGCTTGACCTGCCGTCCTCTGTGGCCACGTCAGGCACGCTCGACCAGCTTGTCGACACCGCCCGCGACTATGCCCGCGCCGCCGCCTCCGACAACACGCGCCGCGCGTATGCCAAGGACTGGGCGCATTTCACCCGCTGGTGCCGGAGGAAGGGCACCGAGCCGCTGCCGCCCTCGCCGGAGCTGATCGGGCTTTACCTTGCCGATCTGGCCTCAGGGTCGGGTGGCGCGTCGCAGTCAACGTCCCGACCGCTTTCGGTTGCGACGATAGAGCGGCGCCTGTCCGGCCTTGCCTGGAGCTATACGCAGCGGGGCCTGACCCTTGAACGCAGGAACCGCCATATCGTGACCGTGCTCACGGGGATCAGGCGGCGCCACGCGCGCCCGCCGGTGCAGAAGGAGGCGATCCTGGCCGAGGACATCCTCGCCATGGTCGCCACCCTGCCCTTCGATCTGCGCGGGCTGCGGGACCGGGCCATCCTGCTGCTTGGCTATGCCGGCGGGTTGCGCCGGTCCGAGATCGTCAGCCTTGACGTGCACAAGGACGACACGCCGGACTCTGGCGGCTGGATCGAGATTGCCCCGCAAGGCGCCCTGCTGACCCTCAATGCCAAGACCGGCTGGCGCGAGGTCGAGATCGGGCGTGGGTCCAGCGATCAGAGCTGCCCCGTTCATGCGGTCGAACACTGGCTTCATTTCGCCAAGATCGACTTCGGCCCGGTCTTCGTCGGCACCTCGCGCGACGGCAAACGCGCTGCGGACACGCGGCTGAACGACAAGCATGTCGCGCGCCTGATCAAGCGCACGGTGCTCGACGCCGGCATCCGGTCGGACCTGCCCGAGACCGAGCGGCTGGCGCTGTTCTCCGGCCACTCGCTCCGCGCCGGGCTGGCCAGTTCGGCCGAGATCGACGAACGCCATGTCCAGAAGCACCTCGGGCATGCCTCGGCCGAGATGACCCGCCGCTACCAGCGCAGGCGCGACCGGTTCCGCGTGAACCTGACCAAGGCCGCGGGGCTTTGAGGGCTGTCCCCTTGCGCTGCCTGTCGTAGACGACTGCCCCTGCCCCGGATCTGCCGACCAGGCGCCAGCCACTGGCCTGCCTCGAACAAGCGGATGCCCGTTCGCCACGCGCCCTTGGACTTGCGTTGTCTCGACCGGCAGAAGGGGTGCATCCGGGATCCCGTCTGCGGCGGTGGCCAACGCCCCCGCCCATGAGAGGTCCGCTTCAGCGGAGTAGGCCGCTCTGCGAAAGCCTTAGCGCGACCCCCATTCACCCGAGGACGGCCCGGGCGACGCGTCAGGTCGCAGCCGATGCGGATGCGCACTGCATGGCCGCCCCGCCCCTAGCCCTCCAGCCCTTCGAGCAGCGCGCGCAGGTCCGGCAGCGCCTCAAGCGCCTGATCCAGCCGGGTACACCAGCGAGGGCCACGGGATCGCGCGTCCTGCCAGGCCTCCAGCAGGTCGTCGGGTCGGTCCTCGGCCAGGGCCTCGATCAGCACCCGCGCCTGGCGCCGGTCCTTGCCGATCTTCAGCCGGTCTGCCTCGGGGCGGCGCGTCGAGACGATCAGCTTGTGGATGGCAAAGCGCTCGGGGCGGGGCACCTGCACCAGCACGCCCGACCGGTAGAGCGCGGCGGCATGGAGCGGCTCGGCGATCAGGTAGTTGAGGTAGTGCAACGCCTGCGCCCGGACCTCCAGCGCGGCCAGCGGGCGCAGGCTCTCCTCGCCGAAGGCCGGGGTGAGGAACTCCAGCAGGGTACCGCTCTTCGACTGGCTCCAGCGCCAGGACTGGCGGTTGTCGATGGCCGGCACGGGATCGAACCGGAAGCCCGCCAGCACCTCTTCGACCGGCGGATCGGTGCGGTCGTCCAGCGCCAGCGACAGGTGCTCGAAGCTGGCAATGTCGATGTCATCGGTCTGCGCGGTGTCGTCCAGCGCATAGCGCAGCCCCAGCTCTCCCTCGTAGAGGCGGAAGGCATGGGTGCCCACGACCGTGCCGCCCAGCCGGAACACCCCCGCCTTGGCCAGCGCGTTCAGCAGGCTGCCGGTGCCCTGATCGAGGCTCATGAACCCCTCGGCGCGCAGCAGGCGCACCAGCCGGGCCCGCTCGCGCCGTCGGGCCTCGGCCTCGGCCTTCAGGGCGCCGGCGCGCTCGAGCCGGGCGCGGAGCTGCGGGCTGTCCTCGCCAATGTAGGTCTTCCGCACCGCCGAGCCGATGCGGTAGCTGTCGTACCAGTAGGTCCGACCGTTGCGGCTGAGCGAGGTCGGGGTGCCCCGCAACCCGCTGGCGGCCTCGTCCTTCAGCAGGCGCAGCAGGTCGTGATAGGCGGCATGGGCGATCGGCGTATGGCGGAGCATGGCTGTATTCTACAGTTGCGAAAAGTGTTGAGCACGCCTCGTATACTACACTTCCAAAAACTGTAGTATACCCCTTCGGACGCCCCTTCCCTGCCGGGAAGCCGACAACTGCCTCGGTTCGATACCTCGCAGTTGCCGGATTAGGCCGATCCTGTGACTGGTGACACAGTCAGCGGTCAGCCCGACGACCGTCACCTTCGTCAGGCTCTTGGCGAACTCCACCAGTGTCGAGAGCGATTGCAGCCGTTTCAGAGCGGCCAGCGGCTAGGCTCTGGAAACATTCGGCCGATCATCCGCCATTGGTGAGCTGCCATCCACTCGTCCCAAGAAGGTCACCTTACAGTACAAGCGCCCTGAGGGGCGGCCCCCCCACTGACACGCAGCGAGGCACTGACGTGGTGACAAACCTCTTCAGTCCGCTCTGCCGCCCTCTGCCTGATCTTGGCCCGCCTGTTGGGGCACGTGGCCACATAAAGCTGATGGAGTGGATGGCTCCTGCTCCATCGGCGTCGCAATGCGCCATAGTGCAGATGTCATTGTCTGCTGCGAGAGGAGCCATCCGCATGAAGGTTACAACAGTCGGCCTGGATCTGGCCAAGAATGTCTTTCAGGTTCACGGGATTACGGATGAAGGCCATGTCGTCTTCAACAAGCCACTGCGCCGGGCTCAGCTGCTTGCGTTTTTCGAGCGCCTGGACCCTTGTCTGATAGGCATGGAAGCCTGTTCGACGAGCCACCACTGGGCGCGCGAGCTGTCCAAGTTCGGTCACGAGGTGCGGCTGATCCCGCCGATCTACGTCAAGCCCTACGTGAAGCGGGGCAAGTCGGACGCTGTCGATGCGGAAGCGATCTGCGAAGCCGTCACCCGCCCGACCATGCGCTTTGTGCAGGTCAAGTCAGTAGAGCAGCAAGCCATGCTGAGCCTGCACCGAACGCGTGAGCTCGTCGTGCGGCAGAGGACACAGCTGGGGAACATGCTCCGCGGACTGCTGGCGGAGTTCGGGATCACCCTGCCGCAAGGCCTGGAGAAGGCGACGGGCTTTGCGAGGGATGTCCTGGACGAGTCTGCGCCGGACATTCCCGAGATCGGGCAGGACGTCATCCGCGTCCTGTGCCGGCAGCTGCTGTCGACCGACTATCTCGTGCGTTGGCATGACCTGCGGCTGCAGGCCGTGGCGCGGGCGGACCATCGGATGAAGCTGCTGCAGACCATTCCAGGCGTCGGGCCGGTCACGGCCTCGGCGATCGTCGCGACCATCGGCAGCGGCCGTCAGTTCCGCAACGGACGTGAGTTTGCTGCATGGCTGGGGCTGACACCAAGGAACAATTCCAGCGGCGGCAAGGAAAGGCTGGGCAGGATCACGAAGATGGGGGATCAGTACCTGCGAAAGCTCCTCGTGGTCGGAATGACCTCCCGCGCCATCCAGGTGAAGGTCCGACCGGACAAGGGGGACCCGTGGCTGAGACAACTGCTGGAGAGAAAGCCCTTCCGACTGGCAACCATCGCTATGGCCAACAAGACGGCCAGGATCATCTGGGCCGTCCTGACACGGGAAGAGGCCTGGTCGCCGCGACCTGCCTGACGCGGCAAGCCCGGCACATAGAATAGCAAGACCGACGAGATGATGGAGACACCCACAGCCGCAACCCCGGGAGACCCCGCCGAAAGTCCGGGGCGTAATCGCCCGCAAAGCTGACAGGGACCCGGGACGCGGAAGCCATCAGGGCCAGCGGCCGAAACGCCGCGCAAACCGGCCGGACACACGACCGCTTCTGAATGGGTGAATTAGCGTCATTTCCCGCTTGCTATGCAGGAGCCATCCACACAGGACTTCCTGCATAACATCCTGAGAGAGTCAGGCCGCAAGCAAGCGATCGTGGCGACCGCCACCGGCATGGCTGAGCATTTCCGCGGCGCCGGCAAACAGGTACTACCGCTCATCAACTCGAATACGCGTTCTGTCGCGTCGCAACCCGAGATGGGTCTGCCCTTGCGCCGCTATCCACCAGGATCTTCCTGCCCAGGGCCTGAGCGAAAGCATGGCCTTCCGACCAAAGCTTCGCCGAGATCCACAGCCGCCTAGAAGCCTCCGGGTTGAAGGTCGAAGTCTCGCAGGTCGCGGCGTCAAAAGGCCCGAGGCGGGGCCGGATACGACGCCAGCTTTAATCCGCCAACTGTGGCGCGGTCCGAAGGTCAGGGCGCAGGCCCTGGACGTTCCGGCGACACGCGGGCAGGGGCCACTGCGGCCGGCCTCACGAAATGCCTCGCCCTTCCAAAGGCGGCGCGCCATTAAACGGGGCCCAGCACCTTAACAGCTGTTAAGACCCCGAGCCCCTGACGTGCACGGCGCCGAACTTAACACCTGTTAAGCCGCTCGCCGACGCCCGACCAGCGCCATGACCATCGGCCCGCAAGAAAACTCTCCGGCAGCGGCCTTGGCGGTCAACGCGCGCAGGTATCCACCCGGCGAGCGTATATCATCAAACCTTTCGAGCATCGCCGCGACCACGATCGAGGCCTGTTCCGGGCCCATGTGCCGTTGCGCCTCGTCCCATGCCGACACGCTGATGCCCATGGCCGGACGGACATGCGATGCGGCGTCGTGCAACTGATGCCAGTGCCGGATATCGCCGTCATAGAAGCTCTTCAGGGCAGGGCAGCTCATGACCACCAGATGCAGGGGGATCTTCGGCAAGGGCCTGTGCGCCTCTGCTGTCGAAACCTCTTCGTTCTCACCCGGGTCGGAGTCGGGCGCTCCGCCCGCCGACCCAGCTTTTTCGAAGCTAGGTTCAAGTTCATGGGAGTCTTTATTTGAATTATGATAGTGCTGCTCATTCTGAGCAGCACTGGTGTTCATTTCTTCCGTATCGGGACCGTCAACCAGGGCTCTTCCCGCATCCAGAAGGGTCTCAAGCTGCGCCCGGAAGGTAGCCAGTTCCGCCAGCGGCAGCTTGCGGCGCAGCGCCCGCGCCGTCAGAGCCGCCACATCGAGCATCTCGTCCCAGAGCCCTGCGCCTGGCCGCACCTCGGCACCAAACTCCGCCAGGGCCGCGAGATCCCGCCGCATGAGGCTGACGACCTCGCGCAGCCGCCGGTGGCGCTGCTCGGCCTCGCGGACGGCCTCTGCGGCACGGGCAATCTCTTCCGCACGGCAATAGAGGGGCGAGAGGTCAAAGCCGAAGGCCACGCGGTCCTCACCCTGCTTGCGGGTGTAGCGCTTGCCATTGGGGCTGTCCCGTCGCACCAGCAGCCCGGCCTGCACCAGCTGGCCGAGGTGGCGGCGCATGGTCGAGCAGGCCATCCCATTCAGCCGCTCGCAGATCGCCTTGTTGGAGGGAAAGACGATCATCTCAGAATTGCCGCCCAGGACATCGTCAGGAAAGAAGCTGAGAAGCCCCTGAAGCACGGTCAGGTCGCGCTCGGTCACCGCGAAGGACGCCTGGGCCTTGGACAGCTCGCGCAGCAGCTCCCACTTGTTCACCGGCTTGCCCGGAATCTGGCCCTCGGGACGTTCGACGACCCGAAGATGGGCGTGCGACATAGGCCGCATGAACGGCGAAATCGGCGTGTACTCCATGAAAACGTTCACGAAGGCAAAATTTCCTCGGCCCGCGAATCGCTTTGCGCTTGCGGGGTAGGGGCCAGAACGCTACATTCAGAAGTGCGAAAACTGAGATTTTGTAGCGGGCTGGTCCCGATGCGAAACCTTTGAAAGGTCTCGTGAAGCTTGCTTCTCGGGGCCTTTTTCTTTCTTGCCTGTCTCGTGCCTCCTTGTTGGTTTGTGCTCTTCCTCAGTCTTCCGAGCGCTTCCAGCGCCCGTGAAGTTCGGCAATCAGCCTGGGGGCGTTGCCCTCCAGCCAGCTGACAAAATCAGGTTCATCCGCAGTCAGATCGAGTTTCAGCTGCTTGCCGCGACGCCCGGTGCTGACACTTGCCGCGCCAATGCCGGGGAGCGGCAGGGCAGAGGCGCCCGAGCGCGCCACGCGCTTCGCCGGCGCCTCTGCGCGTTCTGCTTCGGTGCTCGGCGACTGCGCCGCCGCGAGGACCGCGAGGAAGGCCGCATCCGACATCTGGTCGACCGAGCCTTCGCCCGACGCGCGGGCCTCCTGCGCCACGGCCTGCAGCTGCGCCGGATCGACGCCCCCGGAGGCGAGCCCGCGCTTCAGCTCTTCCCACCTGGGACGCCCGATGCCTGGCGCGGGGCCGATGGCCTGAATCAGATCCTCGCCCACGCTGCGCACGACACCCAGAAGCTGCGACACACCCGCCTCATGCAGGCTCAGCACCTCGGCAACACCGCGATTGGTACGTTCGGCCCCGTCCAGGTGGTCACCCTCAAGCAAGGCCGAGGCGACAAGCGCGCGCTCGATGAAGCTGAGGTCGCGCCGCTCCTGGTTCTCGAGAAGCTGATCGCGCAGCGCCTGGTCGCCTTCGACCTCGGTGACGATGGCGCGCACCTTGATGCCGAGGGCGCGGCAGGCCTCGAGGCGCCGGCGGCCGTAGATCAGGCGGTAGCGATCCCCCTCAAGCGGGCGGACCAGAACCGGCACGCGCTGCCCGTTGCGGGCAATCGACTCTCTCAGGCCCTCGACTTCGACCTGAAGCCGATCCTCAAGCCGCCCTTCGGTGACAATCTGCTCGGGTTCGATCTCGAAGATGCCACCGCGCAGGCGGCGCCCTTCCAGAGCGTCCGGCGCGTTGCGCAGGGTCTGCAACGGCAGCCCCAGTTTAGGCTTTCTTGCCATGCCGCCCCCACGTGGTCTGGATGATCTCGGCGATCTCATCGTTCACCGCGTTCATCGACTCGATTGCCCGGTCGAAGGTCTGGCGGGTGAAATCCTTCTTGTCCGCTTCGTAGAGCGTCTGCTTGGTCAGCCCGGCGTCGGAAATCGCCGTGGATTCCACCATGTGATTGGTCAGGACCGATCGCCCGAACAACCCGCGAATGAAGGCGATGACCTCGGTCTGGGGCGCGTCGCCGACCTTGTAGCGGGTCGGCAGGAAACGCAGCCAGTCGAACCGCAGGTTGGCCCCCGCGTCGCGGATCACCCCCAGCAGGTCCGCCGTCATGCGCAGGAACTGCGACATCGACATCAGGTCCAGCATCTGCGGGTGCACGGTGACCAGCACCCCGGAAGAGGCCGACAGGGCCGACATCGTCAGGAAGCCAAGCTGCGGAGGGCAGTCGATCACCACGACGTCGTAATCTTCCTGCACGCTGTCGAGCGACTCCCGCACGCGGGCGAAGAAGGCCTTGGCCCCGCCGCGCTGGATCGCCGCCGGCGTCTCGTGCTCGAATTCCATCAGCTCGAGGTTGCCCGGGATCAGGTCAAGGCCACGGATATAGGTCTTGCGGATCACGTCGCTGATCGGCACCGGGTCGTCATAGCGCACCGCATCGTAGAGGGTCCCGCCTTCCATCAGGTCCAGCTCTGGCTGGATGCCGTGCAGCGCCGACAGCGAGGCCTGCGGATCGAGGTCGATGGCCAGCACGCGGTACCCCTTCAGCGCCAGCCGCTGCGCGAGATGCGCCGAGGTCGTGGTCTTGCCCGAGCCCCCCTTAAAGTTCACCACCGAAACAACCTGCAGCTCGTCGCCCTCGCGCCGGCCGGGCACATAGGTTCCGGGCTTCTTGGCATGGGTCTCGAGCGTCTGGCGGATGGCCCAGACATCGTCCAGCGTGTAGCGGCGGTGACTGCCGGCGGTCGTTTCGACTTCGACGATCTTGCCCTCTCGATGCAGCTTGCGAAGATAGGTATGATCCACCCCCAGAAGCTCGGCGGCCTCGCCGCTGGTCAGGCTGCGCATGACCTTTTGTGCATCCGGCGGGAAATGGGCTGCGCGCTGTGCATGCAGGTTCGACGCGAGAAGTTCCGCGTATCGGCCGATTGCAATGTCCAGGTCCTGCTCAGCTTCGCTCATATCGGCCCCTATCCGTGGGCGCGTTTTTTATGTGACCGCGCGTTATTTTTCGAGACTATTGCCCGAGGCTTGGGATTCGCGCAAGCACTTTCTAGATTTAGTGGCAATTGCTTAGCCGGGCACAACCCCAAACCGCCCTGAAGCCGCTCCGGGCGGCCAGGACCACGCAACAACACTTGCCCAGACGGGGCCTGGCCGGCCTCCCCGGGCGTGTTCTGCGTCCAGCCAGCGCTTTCAGCCTTCCCGGCACTGTCAGCGTTGCAGGAATAGCAACTGTACTTCTCATGCGGCCTGATGGGACCATTTGAGACGAGATTTGCAAAGCGCGTTTGCGATTGTGACGAGCTTGCGGGCCTTATCGACGATGTTCTCGGTGATGCCCGAACCGGGGGTGGCGATCAGCCCTTGGGGCATGGTCTCGAGCATCTTGTCGTTGCGCTTGAAGGGAGCGGCCTTGCCGTGGCTCTTCCAGTCGGGTTTGAAAACCACCTGGGTGACACCGCGCGTATCTGCCCAACGGGCCGCGATCATCTCGGCACCTTGGGGTGTGCCGCCATGCAAGAGCACCATGTCGGGGTACTTGGCGTGGGTGGCATCGAGGACGGACCAGATCTGATCGTAGGCCTGATAGTCCCCGCCCGAAAATGCAATCCGCGTGCTTTCGGGGCAATGCACCTCGGTCTCCTTGCGCCGCTTGGCCGAGAGATTGGACTTGCCCGGGAAAAGTGGAGAGCACCAACTGAGGAACCAGGAGGTGTTCTATGGGAAACTGAAACAGACCGACGCCGGAGTTTAGGCGGGAAGCGGTCAGGCTTGCGCTGACAAGCGGCCGGACACGGCGCGAGATCGCAGAGGATCTTGGTATCGGGTGTCAATCGGCAGGCAATTTTGGCTCTGACTCAAAGTTGATGCACCTTTTCAACTATGATGCCGCGACAAGCCGAGCCTTGAGCAGATCGATATTCGCGCGACCATACATCTGGCGTTTCAGCGTCTTCAGGCGGTTGATCTGGCCCTCGGTCTGCCCGTTCGACCAAGGTTCCCGCAGCGCGGCGGCAACTGCGGCCTGGTCGCTACGAAGGCCACGGGCGAAGGATGAGAGCATGCTGTCCTCGGCTTCGTCGAGCCAGGCGGCCAGGGCATTCTCACGGGCGTTTCGCACCATGTCAGTGAACCGGTCGGTCAGTTCCCGGGCAGTTGCCAGAACTGGTAGCGCCGCTTCGATCCGCGCGACCTGGATTGCATCGGCACGTGTCAGATGATCTCGTCCGATTGTCAGGAGCCGCGCGATCCTTCGGGCAGGTGGCGACTTTCTTGTTCCGGACGGCACCGCTTGTACGGCGCGGCGCTGGCGTGTTGCCCACTCGCCGACGACCCGGAGACTGCCTTGAAATCCATCAGCCCGTAACCGGCGCCAGAGTTCTGCGCCATTACGACATCCGCCGCTCCACTCCCGCTCCAGCCGAGGCAACCAAGCGGTCAAGCTGCTCTCGCGGATGCGGAAAACATCTTCTCGCTCACCGCGGGTGATCTGGCGGACCAAGCCGCGGCTCAGCCCGGTCAGGCGCACGATACGTTTGATGGGAACACCCTCGTCTGCCATTTGGCGGACCATGTGGTTGGTCTGCTGGCGCCTTTGAAAACCCTCGAATTGCAGCCTTTCCGCTGCCGTCAAAAGCCTCGGATCGAGGATCTCTACCCCGATAGCCTTGCGAATCGCTGGCATGTTCCGCTGCACGGCGGCCAGGAAGGCGGCACTTGCATTCTCTAACAGATGCCAACGATCCGCGACTTGAACCGCGCCCGGCAGGGCACGCGCGGTGGCACCGCCGTAGCCGCCATTGCGATCACGGGCAACAACCTCGATCTCGGGACGCGCGCGGAGCCACGCTTCCACAGTGGCGGGCTCCCGGTCGGGCAGCAGATCGATGACCTTCCGCCGTTCGAGATCGCAGATCAGCGTGCCGTAGCGCTGTCCCTTCCGCCATGCCCAGTCGTCGATACCCACCACGCGGGGGGCCGCGACAGCCCCCTCGGTCTTCGCTCGAACGCTTCGCAGGAACGTGTCTTTGCTTACCGGCAGCAAAAGCCGTCCGGCAAGCGCCTGCGCGGGGCGCCCACCGAGAGCAATGCCGATGTGACGCACCAGTTCCTGCAAGCGTGAAGTCCGGCGCGCATGTGGCCGCGCGACATCAGGCCGGAACCGTTCTGAAAAAATCTTCGTTGGGCAACTTACTGCGCGGCAACGAAATCGACGAACCAGCAGCACCAGTTCAACTTCTCGGCCATGGGCGGGGAGATCGGCTGGCCGACGCCAATACTTGCTGTGGGCATGACGAGAGACCGTGCCGCAGCGGGGACATGTTGCCGAGGCGTCCAGGGAACGGGCGTGGACCCGGATCCTGTTGCCATCAAGCTCAACCTGGTCGGCCTTCAACCCTGCCGGTAGAAAAGCTCGTCGCGAAAACCATGAACCCATCGGCAACCTCCATCAAGTTCGCCGAGATATAGCGTTCTGGCAACTCAACTGCACCAAATGCGCGACAGAGCCATTTTTGGACGCCTGTTCACAGAACGACACCAGCGCGATGCGGTGCGGTGCTGGGAGGCCACCGCACCGCATCGCGCTGGTGTCGTCTTCACAGGAGTTTTCATGTCTCACGCAGCTACCGATCCAATTCGTTCGGGCGATATTGTTTCGTTCCGCTTCCCTTATTCCGAAGGGATGGCGCCCTATGCGCGGCCCTGTCTCGTTCTTGACACCACCGGAGACGAGTTCCTGCTTGCCTACGGCACGTCCTCCCGGGAACGGTCAAACACCGGTTTCGAAATCCGGCTCAACGCGGAGTTCGCAAAGTGTGGCCTCGATCGGCCGAGCCGTTTCGTACTCGCGCGTCGCATACGCGTCGCGCGCAGGGATCCCCGTTTTGAAACAAATGCCTCAAGCACGGCGGTCCTGGGACAGCTGACAGAGCCCCTGCGCCTGCGCGAAGCCGAGCTCTTCGCCCGGATCAAGGCGAGCTGGCCGGATGACGCGGCCAGGCTCGAAGCGGAACGACGCGGCCTGCACCCGCGCAAAGGTGATCGGCGCCGCAGAGCAGGAGAGCCTTACAGGATCTGAGCCCTTTGGCGGCCGGCACGATCAGTCGCTTGACGTGCGCCAGAGCCGGTTGGTTGCGCGGGCGTTTCGCGTAGCGCCCGCGGATCCACCGGATCTGACGCCTTGGGTGCGAGACCCTCACAAATGACAGGTACGACCATGCATGATCTGAACACACTCGAGTCTCTTCGGACTTTTGCCCAACTGAACCTGAAGGCACTGGAAACCCTGCTGTCGAACAGAGACAGTACGATCACGGACGAGCGCCTGCAGGACTGGCTCTCCGCCTGCGCCCTTCGCCCGCAGACCGCACTTCAGCGCGATACGCTCGAAGCCGTGGTGATCGATCTCGTCACGCTGGAGCTTTCCTGCCAGGCCTATGCGGAGACGACGAATGGTCTCCTTCTGACGGACCGGGGCGGTACGGTCTGGGCCCGCCGCGTGCAGGCGGAACTGTTGCTGCTTCTCAACAGGTGGGAACCGCGTATAGCGCGCAAACTGGCCACGTTGGCCTGCAACAGCCGGCGCGATCGGCTGAACCAAATCCGAACGCTGATTGTCGAACGCAGATGAAGGGTGCACCGGCCACTGCAACGACAGTGGCCGGTGTTTCGCTCCCTCACCACGAGGCGGGGCCTGTTATTCTCAGGTTTCGTCCTCGAAGAGGTCCGCAGTTGTCAGCGGTCCACCGTCTTCAGTTCGCCTGACCACACTGTCCTGGGTCACGCATTCCAGACAGTATGCGGCGGGATCGTCTGCAACTTCGAGCTCCATCTCCTGGGCGTCGTGGCACCACATGGCTCTCGCGACGAACGACAGCTCCTCGCTGCGGCAGACACTGCAGTGATAAGTGAGTCCATCGTATGATCCTTTTGTTGAACGAGGTATCCTGCCTTGGAGGTGGTGTTTTCTGTGTCCCCCCAAAAGTTGTTCTGAGGTTTTTGCCGACATCAGAACGGCAGCAGTGCGCGCCCGGGAAGCAGGCTGAAAACCCTGCGAGGGGCACGGTCTCCAAGCCATACTTACCGCTCGGGACGAGTGATCATACGTGCTGCCCTGACCAGCGTTTTATTACCCCATAAGGTAAAAAACCTGGACGACACGGATTAGTTAACGGGGAATTACCGTATTAGGTAAAGATTTTGGTGGTCATGAGTTTGGAAGGAAACAGAGACATACTCGCCCAGGTCGGGGCTGCAATCCGCTGCCAGCGGGTCGCCTCCAGCCTGACCCTGCAGGAGCTCGCACGACTGTCGGGCATCTCGGCAGGCGCCCTCTCGTTGATTGAAACCGGCAAGCGCGACGTCAGGCTGAGCACACTTGCGAAGATTGCACGGTCCTTGAACGTGGAGCTTTCTGCCTTCTTTGGCGGCCCGCCCGAACCCGGCGGTGACCAGGGAACGGGCCTGGACCGTGGCTATGATCTGAGCGAGTTCGAATGAGAGTCGTTTATGTCTACTTCGCCAGTTTTCGGGTGGGCCGCATCCGGGTGAGCAGGCAAGGCGACCTGAGCTTTTCCTATGACGCCGCCTGGCAAGCCACGCCGGGCGCTTTTCCGCTCTCGCTCAGCATGCCGCTCGGGCCCGCGGAGTATCTCGCGAACCTCATCACGCCATGGCTCGCCAACCTCCTGCCCGAGGGCGAGCAGCTCGAGAAGCTGAGCCGATCCTTGGGGCGTTCACCTACGGAGGCTCTCGGCCTTCTGACAGACATCGGTGGCGATACGGCTGGCGCCCTGTCCTTCGCAGAACCGAATGCATCTGCCGCTTGGCGCCACACGCCGCTGACGGAATACTATGAGACCGAGGACCCAGCGGAGGCCCTGGAGCAACACTTCGAGGATGTGGAGAAACGGCCTTTCCTTGCCGACGAAGGGGGATCAGCTCGCCATCCCGCGGTTCGGTGCCCCCTCCACTGTCATCCTCAAACCCGAGAGCCCGCGCCGTCCCGGCAGCACGGTGAATGAGGCCTACTGCCTGCGCCTGGCGGCTACCATCGGACTACCGGCGGCAGAGTGCGGGAGGATCACCACGCCGCGCCGCGCGGCGATCTGCGTGTTGCGTTCTGACCGTTGCCTCACGCGCTCTGGGGGCATTCAGCGCATCCACCACGAGCACGAATGCACACGCCAAGAAATACGCGCTGCTGCTCCCACTGCAGGGGGAGCCGAAGCTGTCGCCCCTCTACGAACCGTTTACCACCCTGACCTGGCCAGATGTTGCTCAGACGTTCGCTCAGGCGCTCGGCGGCAAACAGCGGCCCCCGGAAGAGATGACTGCGCGCCATTGGAAGACCATCGCGGAAACTTCCGGCTTCCGCCCCGTCGATGTAATGCGTCGTGTGCAACAGCTGGCAGAGCACATGGTTGCCGCCCGTGCGGCCACCTCAAGGCGGGTGGTGTTTCTTGATGGAGCGACAGCTGGCCACATCGAAGAGATTGCAAAGCGGATCGAGGCAAACGCCCTGAAGATCGCCGGAAGAGTGTCCTGATCCGAGACCTTCGAGCCGTGCTGGCGCCCCGGATCGTGGCTCGCCGCGGCGCAGGTTCTGGCCATTTCCTGATCAGGATTGCGGGAGTTCAGACAAACTCACACTGGATGGGAAAATCCGGCAGTTCGCTGAGGTACTGCGCCTGAACGGCCCACGGCGGTACGCTGGCTCCCGCTACGGCCGCACTTTGGTGTCACGCGGGTAGTAGAGTTCAATTACCGGCGTGACACGAATTTGCCCCGGCGATTATCTCGCAGGGACACATCGACTGATCTTCTTGAACACGCTTTCAGGAAGATCACTCATGCAAGACCATCCCCAATCCCGCGATAGCGCCGGCCGGTTCGCCGGGCGGGGCGCTCGCCCGGCAGCAGCGCCTTCGGCGTCGCCGCTGTTCACGCCCATTGCCGAGGCCGCTGACCGGCTGCGCACCTGCCTCGAAACCGCAATAGCTGATCTGACGGGGACAGAACTGTCTCCGGAAGGGAAACCGGCTCCGACAATCGTCGTGGCCGCGAGCCCCGGGGCAGGCAAGAGCCGGCTGTGCCGGGAGCTGCTCCACGAGCAGCTGACAACCGACGACATTGCGTTCCACGTCCCCACGCTGGCCCTGGCCGAGGAAGCCGCGGCAGATGCCGCGACCCTTGGGACGCCCGCGCAGGTGGTGCGGGGCCGGTCAGCCAAGGTTCCGGGATGCTGCGGGGAAAAGATGTGCGCAAAGTCGGACCTGGTCGAGCGAGGCGCCCGTCTCGGGCTCAACATCCACGAGACATTCTGTCAGAGCGGGAATGACCCGGGCGACCGCTGCGAGCACTTCGAGACCTGCACCTACCTGCAGCAGTTCGAGACGTCAGGTGAGGCCAGTCATCGCTACATGTCGACACGCTATCTCGACCTTCCGAACCCGGGCAAGTTCAAGCCGTCGCTCCGCGTCGTCGATGAAACGTTCTGGGCGCAGCAGATCTCCTTCATCGAGATCCCCCTGTCCGAGTTCACGGTGCCGCGTACATTCCTCCGCCTGCATGGCCGAAACGGGCGAAAGCAGGCTCACCTCGCCGGCCGCCACGCGGATCTGCTGGCCGCGGCAAGGGCACTTGTCGACACCATGTGCGCAGGACACTCTCCGCTCGCACTGTCCTACTCGGCGGAAGACTATGCCGAGTTTGCCACTCTCGAACACGGCTCACACGCGCCAGCGGCCCAACTCTCTCCCGGGCAGTCGGAACACAAGCAATCAGAGGCGCTCGCGAGCGCGGAACGCAACGTTCGATATACCTCCTGGTTTGCGGCGGTCTGGACATGCCTCGCCGAGGCAAAGGCGGCCGGACGGAGCACAACCGAGCGCCTCTGTCTCGTCCAAAGACGGGAAGGGCCGTCGCTGCGCCTCTGCCAGATCCGGCCTCTCTCTCTTCGTGAACCGACACTGGTACTCGATGCCGACGCAGACCCCGAGATCCTTGCGGCAACTGGCTGTGACGTGCGCCAAGCCTCGTACATGACACTACGTCCGAATGCGGAGGTCGTGCAAATCCATGATCGCCGCATGACGCAGGGCAGTCTCCGGAACGGCCCGGAGCTACGGGAGGACTGGCGCCGCGTGATCGCACGCGAGGTTCTGACAGACAGGGTAGAGCAGGGAGGAGGTGTCCTGGTCGGGGCCAGCCGCAAGGTGGTCCTCGAGTTCTTCCGCGATGCTGGTCACGATTTTAGCGGCAAGTCAGACGCCGAGGTCTCGGATATCATGTTGACGACCAGGCTCCATGGAGCCCGCTGGCTCTGGTTCGGTTCCCGGGCCCTCGGTTCCAACGACTACAAGGATTGCGGGACGGCCGTGATCATCGGACGCGAAGAACTGCCCACGACAGCCCTCGAGGATTACGGGCGCGCCCTTTGGGGCGATCGCGCTGGTGTCGACCTCGACTTCCTCATACCTGACGCCACGGGCGCAGTACGGATGCCGGCAATCGAGGTGCCGTACCTGATGAAGGACGGGAGCGCCCAGTCGGTGGAGGTTGCCTGTCACCCCGACCCACTGATCCGGAGAGTGCAGCGGCAGACCCGGGAACTGGCCACTCGACAGCTCATTGAACGCCTGCGGCTTGCCCGTGCGGAACGGCCGAAGCGTGTCGTGCTGGGCTGCAACATCCCGATACCGGGCGTGCCAGTGGACCGGCTGGTGTCCTGGGAGGAGTTCAAGCCCCGCCGTCATGAGGCCGCACTGGTCGCGGCCATTCTGCAGAAGGGCGGGATGCGTCTGTCCGCGGCAGGGCTCGAGAAGGACGCGCCGGGCATTTTTGCGCGCCGGGACGCGGCCAAGTCATATCTGAAACGCAACCATGTCCAGCCCTCGGATTTTCTTCGTGGCTTGCCAGCCGCGATGAGGGACCAGATCCACCATATCGAGCTGTGCGAGGAGCGGCCCTATGCGCGCCCCTGCAGCGCCCTGGTCTTCGCGTCTTGCGAGGCCAACGCCTTGAGCTTTGCCGAGGCCCAATGGGGACCGTTGAGGTTTGCTCATGTAAGGGACGCACCGCAAAGGCTCCGAGCATAGATGGGGGCCAGGCTGCGCGGGGGAGGGCGTCACGAGCGCACGCCTCTGCGTAGCAATATTGGTCTGCAAGTCGATCGCGGCCTTGCGCAGGCGCGCAAAGAGGGTCTTAGGGTAAGCAAAGGGGAGGATCAGCATTGGGTCTTGTCCTTGGGAGTGGTGTAGACTTGCGACGGGCCTGAACGGATCAGGTGGCGCCGGGTTGTCTCCCGGACCCAGCCCGGCGCCACCTGATCCGTCAGGGTGGCTCGTGCATCCAAGCTCGCTGCGATCGACACCTCGCACCTCAAGCGCCCCCTTGCAGGACGGTGCAGAGGAGACGGACCACCCAAAGGTAGGAAAAAGGTCCAGAATAAGAAAAGACGGCTCCGAAGAGCCGTCTGATACCGGGAGAAGTCTTGGCGGAGACGTCAGCATTTCTCAGGCGCTTGCAGGAAGCACCTCTTTGATCAGGTCGCGCACCTCAGCCAGATGCTGCGAGACATAGCTCAGCGCGCTATCCCCGCTTTCCTTCCAGGTGGCCTGCTCGATGTGCATGGGCCTCCCAGATTGGATTTCTGCCTGCACGGCGATGATGCCGGCGGTTGTGGCGATCTCTGCCGTGACGAACTGCAGGTCGAACAGGGTATGCTCTTGAAGTTTCATTCTTTGGTTCCTTTGAAGGGCACCACCGTGGGTGCTGGTTCACGTTTTGAGCGGGTGTGCCGCTCAAAAGGGACATGGGAATCTTTGCGAGCTTAAAAAAACAAAAAGAGGTGCAGGCCGAAGATTTCCCTGATCCCATGGGCCAAGCCTGCGGTTGCGGCTCCTGAGAATTGATCCCAAGCGGTGTCCCGGTGACAGGAGCCAAAGGGGGGCACTGTCTTCCCACCAACTCGGTTGCCGCGGAGGGTGAAGGTGGCGTGTTCTCCGCGCAGGACTTCGCGGACGCGGCCGCAGGAGTTGGCCGTCAATCCTCGTGTTTGGGTGAGGCCGGCAGGGCATTATCGTCTCGCCTGCGATCTACCGCTTGCCTGCCGCGATCAGCCTCGGCGAGGCGCGCATGTGCGGATTGCAAATGAGACGAGCGATAAAAGGCAGAGTACACATCTCTCCCTTCCGGACGCAGACACCAGCCGAGCGCTTCAAGAGCACGTTCTGCAGCCTCACGGACCTCGTGACGCCGCACGCGATCGGTCACTCGTGGTTCGACATGAGCCAGTTCATCGTCCTCGCATGAGTAATGCCGCTGGAGTTCGAGACTGACGATCAGTCCGGGGAACTCCATGTCCAGCCAACATACGACCGCGCGGGCATCGCGCTCGAGCTGCTGCGCCGCTTCCAGTGTCTTCTGCATTGCCGCCAGCACTTCGGGCGGTCGGTCAATTGGGGGTGTCATGCGGCCTCCTTCTCACGTTCTGCAGGCTTTTGGGTGTCTGCGTCACGGTTGCTCTGCCTGCGCGCACGGCTTGTGCAGGTCACCTCAGCGGGGCGGGGACGGATTGGTCTGCTTGCTCGCAAAAAAGACTCCGCGTGGATTTCTCCCCGAACAAGATCGATCCGAGGTTCTTCCTAAGCCGTGCGCGCATGGCCCTTCAAACGCTCGAACCAAGGAAACCAGCAATGAGTTCAACGCTTCCCACGGACATTGTGCCCGCGATCTACTCTCAAGGTACCCAGGCGGCGATCACAGCCGCCGGAGCGGACAGAGACTACTTCACCTACACACCCTTCGCGGAACAGGTCATCAATCCCGAGGCCACGCAGAATATCCAGAACGGGTCCCTGCATTTCTGCGAGGCCCTGAGCAGCACGCTCACACCATCATTGGCGCGCGCCCTGGTCCTCGACCAGGCCATGCGGGAACTGATCAGCACAACCATCCAGAACATGGGGTCGGTGCTCCTGCGAGGAAGCTTCCCCATCGTTCACTGGTATCCCAATGCCATCGGCATTCGATGGGCCCTCGGAAGGCGTTCGAACAGCGCGGGAATGGCCGCACGAGCGTCCTCAAGATTGATCTTTTCAGCTGCGAGTACGCCCTCCGAAGCGCTGGCGCGGCGTTTCGAGTTCGACGCGGTCGTCCACAGTTGGACCACCATCCTCGCGCGCGAGGCAAGGGGGGAAGCCTTGCCGGTGCAATTGAAGCCTCCACGCCTCGATTGCCTCCTCATCCCTGCCCCTCTGCCAACGAAGGCCGCGCCGCCCGAAGTCGGACGCGGCAGGCTGGCCAGCTTCAAGGCCACTGCAGACCACAACACGCGCTACGCCACTCAGTAAGGGAATATACCCATGGGAAACCTCCGGACCTACGCCGGGCTCCTGCTCGATGAATGCGACTTCGGCATCGATGCGACCGCAACCGCAGCAGAGGCGGTAGAGATCGTCAGCGAACATCTCGAAGAGCGGTTTGCCCCTGAAGTCGAAGACACGCCGCCGATCGTTGGTGTGAAGGGCGTCACCCTCGAGCGCCTCGACGTTTCCATCACACGAGGCCACGCCTTCAGGGGCCTTCCCTGGATCGGCAAAGGCCTCGGCTTCAGGGAGACAATGATCCAAGCTTGCATCACGGCAGGCCTCCCTCGGCCTCTGGCCGAGGCCGTGGTGACATCCGCAGACTTTTCTGCCGCGGAAGCCGATCTTCTCGAGCAGATCCAGAGCCGACTGAAAGCCAGGCAGTATGCGCGGGCTGCACAGCTGACCGACTGTCTGCCCAGACTTTTCGATACCGGTCTTCCGATGGTGCGGCACGAGTCCTGGTTCGACCGGAGCGGAGGCAACGAGATGTATGATTTCCGGATCGCGAACTACGGCCCCGGCACCCGGCTTCTCGCCCTCCTCGAGTTCGACTGGGGATGACCCTACCGGGGGGTGTCCGGCCGTAAGCGTTCGGCTCGAGAACCGCGCCTGTGAACAGCGGGCGGGCAAATGCATCGCCGGTTTCCGCCCCCTCCAAAGTGAAACCATGTCCTGCGCGAGGCGCCCTGGCGCCTCGCCAGTCACACCCCCCCAAGGAGGATACATGCCAATGACCACTCACGCGATCAGCCATCTGAATGCCAATGGTCTCACCAACCTCGAGTTCATCCTGCAGGCCCTGACGGCTGTCGGCCGTCTGCCCTGCGCGCGTCCATGCGGTGAGTTGCCGGCCCATTTCACGGTCGGCAACATGGAGAACCTCTACGTCGAGCGTCACGGCAAAGGCTGGGTCGCGAACCTTCAGTTCACGAATGTGCCCAAAGGTCTTCCGGACTGCGCCGGTACACCCAGTGCGCATCCTTTCGAGGACGCGCACAGTGCCTTCATGGCGGGCATGGCGCTTGTCTGTCAGGTGGCCACGGGCTCTGCTGAGCTACCGTTCGACCAGGTCGGCGACAATCTCGTCGTTGTCGCGGATCACTGAGGCCTCTGGACACCGAACCACGGCCTCAAGACTGAGAGCGCTGCCCGGCGTGGAGGCAAGGTCCGCGCCGGGCAGTATTGTGTTGATCGGACAGCTGAGCCGCCATGATTTCATTGGCCGTCCCGCGCGGGACATGCTGCATTGGACGTATCTCTGATGCTGGCTCCACCCAAAAGCGCATCGGTTTCTTATGAAGGCTGGAGTTTGCCTATCTCCGGTTCGGCCACCCCCGCGGCCCCCTCGTCGTGAGGGGCCGCCGAGTGGCCCGACACGGAGATGGACATGACCCAAAATACATTCCGGGATCTTCTGGACTGGGCCGTCGCAGAAGGGGAGGGGGGCGATACGGTCCGGGCGATCCGGTATGTCCCGGCCCGGCTCGGCATGCTCGATCACGACATCGCCACCTTGCCGGCCGACATGCGGTTCTTCGAGACCAGCATCGCCGGGCAGGGCTATGCGCTGGTTAGCCGGGCGCGGAACATGAAGAGCAACGGACGCCGGGCGGATTCCCGGGTCCGGTCGGCGCTCCGGCGGTTCCTGCAATCGAAAGCGCTTATGCCACGGCCGAACTTGGCGCATCGCCAGCGGTTTACACAACTGATGGCACTGATCGAGGCGGAGGAGGGTGTTCCAGGGTCAGGCGCGCTCTGGAATACGGGCCGGCACCGGAGCCTGACCATCCTGCGGGCCCGGGCAAACTGCGCGCCGGAGGCGCTGAACCAAGCCGAGATCGATCGGATCGGGCGCGCGATCTCCGCTGACGATCGCAAGAGTCTGCGCAAGGCGGTCAGGTTCGTGAACACGCTCAAGGGCCTCTCGAACACCCTATCGGCGATCCGGGAGTTTCTGCCCGAGGTGGAACTGCTGCCCCCGGCCGGATCCGCCAGGGCGCGGCGGATCAACTGGGACGGCCTGCCGGAGCCATTTCGCGCCTCCTTCGAGGCGCTGGCCGATGCCTGTCTCGCCGACAGCGGGGACATGGCCGACAGGATGCTCGCCCGTATCGAGGCCGGAGAAGACCCGGAGGCGGTCGCGGCCCAAGCCGATATCCTGGCACTGCAGGAGGGCCGGGAGGTCGGCAAGCCGACGGCAGCGCGCAACGGGTATCGCCAGGCTGTCGTCTGGCTGGTGCGGGCCTGGGAAGACAGCGGCCACGATGCATGGGACTTGGAGGACGTGCGCGAACTCTTCACTCTCGAGACCGTCAAGGCGGCCATCGCGCAGCAGCTCGAGCGATCCGATGCCGGCGCGGATCTGAAAGCCGGGCTGAACTCGACGACGTTGAAGACGCGACTGACGCGGCTCATCACCCTGGCGCGTCACGGGTTCGAGGACGCCGGCCTCACGGCGGTGATCACGCTCCTGAAGACGAAGCATTACGACGCCCCCCGCACGAAGCGGAAGGCTTGGAAGCCCAGTGCCGTCATCATGGAAGTGGACCGGATCGCAGGGAAGCTGCGGCAATGCCCCGACCTCGCCTCTGTCTGGGCCAATGCGCCGACGCGGATCGCGGAGACCGCACAGCGGGCCCTCGATGAGGCGGTCAGTTCGAAGAAGAGGGCCCGTGAAGTGACGGCGCTGCGCCTCTTCGCGGGCGCGGCGGCCTATGCGCTCCAGATGTCGCGGCCTCTTCGGACGGCCTGCCTGCGCCACACCCGGATCGCCTCGTCGGGCGAGGTGCATGCCAATTTGCTCCGAACATCGCCGAACGAGAGGCTTCTGACATTCCGGTTCGCGCCTTGGGAGATCAAGAACGCCGCCTGGGTCAACGTGGACGTGGTCGGCGCCGATGCGGAGATCCTGCGGGCCTGGCTCGATCACGGTCGTCCAAGGCTGATCGAACTGCAGGGTCTCGACCCGGACAACGTCTATCTCTTCCCCGGCGATGCCCTGCCGACGCAGGACGAAGGCGATGCGGTTGTGCTGCCGCGCGGGAGTTACTCGCCAAGCGCGTTCCTGGAGCTCTGGCGGGACGCGTCGGAAGCGCTCGGCGTGCACGAGACGCCACATCGCATGCGCCACGTGGTTGCGCTGCTCTGCCTCGCCATCCGGCCGGGGGATCATGCCTTCACCTCGTCGATCCTGGGGAACCTCGAGAGCACGGCGCGCAAACACTACGGGCGCGATGATGGTCAGGCGGCGGCGCGGGAGGCGCGTGCGGCGATCCTTGCCGAGCACCCGGACCTCTTCAAGACACTCACAAGGAGATTGCGCGATGCGCGATGACATAGCCCGGGCGCGGCTGAAACGCGTCCCTGCTCCCGTGCGCGATCGGATGATGGCGGCCCGGGCCGAGCTGCCCCCCGGCGGGATCACCACTGTAGCACGGTTCTACGATGTGCTGGCAGACCGCGAGGAGGATCCGTTCCTGCCCTCGCGGGCGAGCTTCGCGGCCGCCTGCCGGAACGAGTCCGCCCTGGGCCTTCTCCTGCGGATGCTCGAGCGCCATGCACCCGAGGTTTGCCTCGCGGAGGGCCGGGCGCTTCGCAAAGCCTGTTATCGGGCCCGGTCGTCCGGGTCCGGGCGGAGCGGCTCTGCACGCCCTCGGCGCGTCACCGAACCACGAGACTGGCCGGCGCACTGGGCCGCGTTACTGCCGGCTCTCAAGGAGGCCTCGATCGGCGAGAGCACGCTGCGCCGGCACGTGGCCTCCATCAATCGCTGTGCGGAATTGCTGCCGGGCATGATCTGTCCGCCGCGGATCGGGTGGCTGCTTGGATGGGAATTGGCGCGGACGTTCCGCGACGAGGCGCTGCGGCCGTCGACGATCGCCAACTACCTCGGTGGCCTGGTGAGCCTCGGAACGCATGGCCAGTATGACGCGAATGCGGTCGCCGGGCTGCGGTCGGTCCAGATGGGTCTGCTTCGCGAAGCCAGGCGCACTCCGAAGCTCAAGCAATCGCGCATCGAGGCGCTCTACGAGAAGGGCGGCTATGCGGAGGTTCTCCACGCGATCGTTCAAAACCTCGACCGCGCCGATGCCAGCGCCGACTGGCGGTCCGAGGCGCAGACCGCGCGCGCGACGGCGGCCATTCTGGCGGTGACGCTCAACGTGCCGCCGCGGAGCGGGGACATCGCGTCTTGGCGTCTCGGTGACGCGTTGGTCCGCGAGCCCTGGGGCGCTTGGCGCCTGCGATGGCAGCAGGAAAAGACCGGCGTCTGGCTCAATGCCGGTACCCTGTGGCCTGAGATCGGATGGGTGCTCGACCAGCACCTCCTGGCGGGCCGTCCGCCGCGCCACGCGCATCGGCGCTACACTGAACTCCTTGGGATGAACTGGCTGTCCCACGACCCGAGCGGTTTCGACCGGCGTTGGCCGAGCGAGAGGGTGTCCGCCGCCATCGGCGTGCCGCTCCACGATCTCAGGACCCTCGCCGCGGACTATCTCAGGCTGCATGATCCTGTCGCCGCGCCGGCCATCGTTGCGGCCCTGCTCGGCCATTCGACCGGGGAGGCGGGCGCCGACTACACGGCTCTCTCTCGGCAGACGGCCGTGCAGCGAGAATGGATGGACATCCGCGCGCAGCATGCCGAGGGGAGTAAACGCAGGGGATCGGGATCAGGAGTGCGCTCCCGGACGCTGAAATTGGCGGCATGCAGGCGCGATTCTTTCTCATCAGGCAACAGGAGTGTGCCTGGTTCGCACCGGACCTCAAGCAGGTCTCGGGTGAAGGGTGGTCCGCACAAGGGCTCGGGGACGGGCCCGACAGGACGAAGGGGCTGGTCTCTACCTTACGGACCGTACCGACTGGGCTCATTTACGCCCGAGCTCGAGGCGGCCGACCCGGTCGTGCGCCACCCGTTTCGCCATTATGCGAGAACTTTTTTTGGTGCGTTTTGAGGGAGCGGGTCCGGGGACAATCTGTACCTCATGGATCACGTACATGACTTCGCCCTCGACGTGGCGGCCACCGCCAGACATTTCGCGCTCACCGAGGCAACGGTGCGCAGTTACCTCCGGGCAGGCAGCCTGCCCGGGGTCCGTTTGAAGGGAGAGTGGAGGACCTCCTGGGATCATCTCTGGACGGTCGAACGTGGTCCGAGGCCGATCGCGGTCAATCGGCGGGCCTACCAGTTGCCGCTCCTTTCTAAGTCCGACCTTGCGCGCAAGCTCAGCACCAGCGTACGGACCGTTGAAGGCTGGCTAGCAAGCGGCATGCCAACGCGCAACGTCTTTTCCAACGTGCGCATCGCGCCCGTCGATGCGGAATCCTGGCTTGTTCACACATCCGGCTTGCACGAGACCAGCGCGGCCGTGCTGAGAGATCTGCTCCGGGAGTAGTCCCCCTCAGGCATTCACGATCAGCTTCAGGTAGACTTTCTGCCGGACGATCAGGATCAGCCGGGAGAAGAGCAGCCGGCAATGGGGCTGGGCGACTGTCCAGTCCTTCGGTTCGTAGCCTCAGAGATACTCAGGATGGCCGGCAACGATATCTTGCGGCGTTTGCGGATTGCGATGTCGAGCTCCGGAAGATCCATCTCGGCCTCAAGCATTTCGTCTTCGAACTCTTCGACAAGCCTTTCCAATTCGCTGACCCCGAGTTCGGGCCCTTCAGTGTCCTCCACGACCGCGTTCAACCGCTCGAGTAGGATCTCGTGGCCGCGGAAGCTCACCATCTCTTCGTTGTCGTGCGTCATGATGTCGATATCCTCCCCATCTTCCCGCAAATCGGGCATGCCACGCCGACTGCAAACGCAGTGTCCCCGGTCCAGATGGTCGGCGCGATTGGGGCCTGTTGGCGGGCATAACATGGGCGGAGATAGGCTTTCGGCTGTATCTTGGCATCGCGCTCGATTCGGGCCATGGGCTCGGTCTCCTCTGGTTCGATGTCGCTCGGTCAGCGGTGGCGGCGCCGCTTGCCAACGACATCAGATCGTGGCGAGCCACGCGGAAACGATGCAGGCGAGTTTCTGTGTCTGCCGAGGGCGGTAGGGCCTCGAAATGGCCTCAATAACCCCAGACTGTTGGCGCAGCCGCGAAGGCAAATGTAGGTTCAAAATACTTGGAAAAGGAGCGGAAATATGGCCGATGACACGAAGTTCGCGCCGAGCCGAAATATAGCTCAGCTGCGCGATGATTTGGTGTGGGTGGCGACCGTGGCCACTGGCGGTCTCCGGAGGTCGATGGCAAGGACCGGCGTTCGCCAGATCAAGGATTTCGTGAACGGCATGGTGGCCGCGGGCGTTCTTCTGGAGAAAAGCTACGGTGACGTGACCGGAGGAAGTTTCGCGGAACATTTCGAAACCTGCGCAGCCGAGGCGCGTAGACACGTCATGTCAGGCAAGTTCGCGGAAGACCTCGAAGTCATCAAGGAACATCACATCGGCATCGCGGACCAGTCGCCGTTCGATATGCTGATGACGACCGGCCTGTCGGCCAAGGCCACGGTCAAGATCCTGGCGCGGGAAAAGCGCTTCAGCAGCAGCGAAGCACTGCAAATTGTATGCATCGCAATTGTCGCGGCCCAAGTGGCAGAAAAGGAGATGAGTGAGGACGAGGTTCCGATCCTTGTAGAAGCCATTAAGCGGAAGGCCAGGATCTGGGAGGAGGTGGTATCCTCGGCGGGTGACCAACTTGGTCTGGATGACGACTGGGACGACTGACCCTTCGTCCGGCACGGCGTCCGTGTGCGATACCTATGCGGCCTGAATTCATCCACGTCTGTCGGAATATCCGAGCCTTTTGCTGAAGGATCGGATGGCGTCGAGCCTGCGGCAAACCTGGCGTGCAAAACAAGCAACGGCTTCGACCGCGAGCACAGACCTTCATGATCAGTGCGGCCCGCCGCACAGGCCGATGTGCGAATCCCCGCAAACGTGTCGGTTTCGCCGCGGTCCGCACAAAGGTCCCCAGACATACATCGGCGATATGTTCGCGGACCGTTTTGCGAAATCTGAAAAATCCCCGCAAACCTGTGCGTTTCTGGAACGCGCGTCATGGTAAATTACAGTGGCGCTGACCTCCTCAAACGCGAGAGGATCGCCCCTAAATTTCTATGGCTGGAGATCAACGGTAACCGCCCGATTGAGGGTAACCGCCCGATTGAGGCCGCCTGCCTGACGGCGGGGTTCCGAGCTAAGACACG
>JAAFAB010000026.1 GCA_018222585.1 Paracoccaceae bacterium
CGTGTCTTAGCTCGGAACCCCGCCGTCAGGCAGGCGGCCTCAATCGGGCGGTTACGATGGAAGCGGGGGGCTGTTGTTGTCCAGTTGCCTTCCGCGTCGCAATGGTGATGCGCGGCACCAGGTACGAGGTGTTCCTCAAGCGGAATGATGGCGCGCGGGTTATGATAGACGTTGAGTCCTTCCACCCAGCTCTCATGGTATCCTTTGGCGTTCACGATCGCCTTGAAGAGCAGCGGGTCCCTCGCTACGGGATCGGAGTCGACGACAGTGCCAGTGCGCGTCATCAAAACATTGCCCGCGTCGAACCCGGCCAGAATCCCCATTCGATTGAATTTTGAGATCGTACCAGCGGTTGTGGAGATAACGGCGCTGACATGTTCCGAGTCCGGAATGTCAAAGAAGCCGGAGGGTATCACCTTATCCCCCCAACGGTGCTCAATGATCTTTATGGGCTGAGCTACGGCTCTTCCTTGCTCGTCGCGTGCGGCGTCAAAGGAGTACCCGTAGAGATAACGCTCGAGTGCGGATCGGGTGTGGATCATGGAGCCGGGCGATGAGAAGTCCGCGATTGCAAACACCAGCGGCACACCAGCGATCTGCTCCTTTTCCCAGTATTTTTTCCTTAGCTTGCTGAACAATGGGCTGCCGAACTTTATCGGCATATAGTCCCACAGATACGCTTCCATCTGTTCCTCGGTCTCAACGGGCGGTGGCGGAACGATTTCAGCGCCTCGCCGGGTCGGTCCAACCGTCACCGCTTCGACGGTGATGGGCCCAAACAAGCTTGTGCCGATGAAGTCGGGCACAGCATGCGTCGCATCTAGGGAAAACCCAAGTTCGATGAGCGTTGCGAAAAGGTAAAGTTCCCAAATCCGCTGGTCGAAAGCGGTCGACTGGAACTGCTCCACGAAGTTTCCATCTAGATCCTCGTGCCACCGCATCATTGGTTCGATTATGCCCCGGGCAGGAAAGAACCCAATTTCGGATGCGACCTGCTGGAAGTCCGGGTGCAAGACTTCTGGTGGGTGCACCGGAGTGAAGAAATCGACCGGCCCACCCTTTTCATCACCTTGGTGATGAAACTCGTCCGGCTCATCGAGCAAGTTGGTCATCAGTTCCGCCAATGCGTCGTGCGCCAGTTCCGGGCTCTCGAGGAAATTGGTCATGGAAGTCCACCGGAAGCGCAGTTTCGCGTCGCGGCCAAAGGCCATTCCCGCGAAGTCACCGTCTGTCCGGTCCCTGATGAGCAGGCCGAGAATGCTCCCATCCTCCGCCTCGTAGTAAGCCAGTTCCTCACCAGTCAGCGCCGCCCTCGGGTGTCGGGCATAGCCGGCAATTGCGTTGAAGCGGATTTCAGAAATTTCCTTCAAAACAGATCCTTTCGGCGCTGCTATTGATGCTCCCGCACCGTGTAAGGTTGAATGCGGATTGCCAATGTCGGCTTTGGCACAGCCTTCTGGTCGCAGTCGAGGTCTTCGCCGCAGCTGCGCAGGTCCGTTCCCAGCGCCATCGGAGCGGTGTCCGAGGTAACGTGGTCAGTGACACTGCACCTGCAGCGAACGGTTGGAAGGTCCCGCGTCGGCGACATTGCCCTGTCCTTCTCGCCGCAGCAAGGATGAGCGACTGGTCTGGGGAAGCCGTGCAGCAGCGGCGCGACCGTTTCGACCGGCAGGTTAGGGCCGATTGCACTGTTTCAGTCCAGATCGACGTCGCCCAAGCGCGGCGCATGGACACGCGTTCGGACCAGTAACGCCGCGGCAGCGCCCGCGATGGCGCCGAAGAGATGCGCCTCCCACGAGACGCCGGGTTGGCCCGGAAGAACGCCCCAGAGAAGGGAGCCATAGAGGACACCGACCAGTAGTGCCGCGCCCAGCGTGATCGGGGAGCGATCAACAAGACCGCGCACAACGAGGAAGCCGAACCAGCCGAAGACCAGCCCTGACGCACCGATATGGATGGCGGAGCTTCCATGCAGGAGGGGCATGGCGATGACACCGTCCAACCCGCCGAGATATCTGGGGATCAGGCCGAAGGCCGGGTTCAAACCGTACCCGATGATCCAATTGAGGAGGTGAACCGCCCAGAGCAGTGCGACAAAGGCGACAAGCCCCGCGGCGCGCCGGAAGAAGGCGCGCATGTGATCCCGGTTCATCATGTTGGCGACAGTAGACGTCACCACAGCACCTTCAACGGCTTTCGCGCGCTCCACAGGGTGCCACCTCCGGGAAAGGGGGTTCGAGGCGGCCAACTTGGTCACAGCCCAAGCCAAGAAAATGGCCTCGATCTTACACGGTGTTCCCCGGGCGAAAGAGCTGCGGTTCACGCTCGGGACGCTTCAGGGCTTCGGCGTATTTGCGGGCATTGTCATCGATCGTGCTGTGCCACAGGTTCGAGACGAACGCGCGGGCGTCTTGGACTGTCATGTCTTTCAGTGAAGAGGACAGCGCCATGAAAAGCTCATCCTCACTGATCGCAGCGGCATGGTGCATGGCGTCCGCGTAAAATGACGGGTCGTTAAGGACCTGCTCGCTCAGCGGCATCCGCGCGAGGTTCTCTTCCGGGATCGCCATGAAGATCGTTTCCTGCAGGTCGGTCAGATACGCACGCCGCGAGGTGGACACCGGCTTTCCTGCTGCCTTGGCGTCCAGATACGCCTGCAGGTTCTTGTCGAGCTTTGCCCTTGCATGGGTCATGATGACATCACGCTTGCGGTCAGGCAGCGCAAATCCGGTGCAGCGCTCGATATGAGCGAGGAGATCTTCAACCTCTGCCTCAACATTAAAGCTCTCGAACCATGGAACCGTCCCTGATCTAGCCGCCACGCGCCCGCCCTCGATGTTGCGATAATATATTATCGTATCACATTTACACCTGATCGCAAGCGGGTGGCGTCCTTCACGCAAACGGACATGGAAAAAGGGGAACCGTGGTCCCACGGCTCCCCTCTCGGTTCAGATCGTCTAATCTCACGCGTTGATCACGCGACCAGCGAGAGCCCCGCACCTGCGTCCTGCGGCTGCTCACCGCTGTCAATGAACGGGATGATCGAGAAGGTCTGCCCGCCGCGCTGTTCTTCGTTCTGCACGGCGTTGACGCGCAGGTCGCCATCGGGCGTGTTGATCAGCAGCGACAGGTAGTCATTGCCCGTGCGGCTGCTTTTCGCCATCCAGGCCGAGCCGACGCGGATCGGTGTGCCACGGGGCGAGCTGACCTCGATGCGGTAATCGGGGTGGGTCTCCTCGGTCTTGTAGCTGTTCTCGATCAGCATGAACTCCAGATCGAACATCATGTTGGCGATGTAGCCAGTGAAGGCGTTGTCGGCGTCCATAGCGGTGAGCTCGCCCGAGATCGAGCCGGATTTCATCAGGCCGTTCGAGACCAGCGGGATGATCTCGAATTCGCCGCTCTGGGCCGCGCGCGCCTCTTTCGTCTGCACCGCGTTGACCCGGAAGGGGCCCAAGCCGACATCGATCTGCATCGAGATGTAGGGGTTGCCGCTGGTATTGCCGGTCTCGTTCCAGGCCGTGCCGATGCGCACCTTGCGGCCTGATTTGTTAACTGCCGTCACGTCAAAATCCGGGCTGCGTTCAGACATCTTGGCCCGCGCCTCCAACTGGATGGCGATGTCAAAGCGCGTCGAGTTGATCATGCCGGTGTACTGAGCGGCTGCGGTCTCGACATTGCGGGTGAGGGTTCCTGCGAACATGGGATGGTTCCTTTTGGATTGGCCGGTGCCTGACGTTCTTGCCAACGCATCCGGGATTGCTTTCTCGACCCCTTGAGGGATCACAAATCAGAAAGCCTGCTTTCCTTTCAGCCCCGCCCACGGGTCAGAGCTGCCGTCCGAGTGGGAAGGCCCCCGCGCCTCCGGGTGCTGCGCCCCTCTCCTGCCCGTCTGGTCTTGATTGGCTGCCCGGATTTTCCGCGCCGTCCTCCGATCGCGCGATGAAGAACTCCGCCTCTTTTCCGTTCAACCCGTGCCCGCCCCGGTCGGTCAGACCGATGCAGCTACCGTTCGGCACATAGGTGATGAGGTACTGACCGAGCCGGTCCTTGTGGACAACGTAGCCGGTATTGGCCCAATGCACGGTCTGGCCGGCATCGACGGCGGCCTTGATGTCTTCGAGTGTCATGGGGTCCTCCTTACGAAGAATGGTGTGAAACGACGCAAGAAGCCCGGTCGTCCAACCGGGCTTCCATGCAGCATTCGTTTGGCAAACGGCTGAGAGCTGTCAGGCGCTTTGCGTGGCTTGCGTCGCGCGCGCCGCCATCCAATCCTTCAGGCCAAGAACCGTTCTTCCGGCGGCGACCTCGGAGGTCCAGGCAACCCTTGGGTCGCCGCAGGGCTCGGAGCCGACATGCCGGTCGATATGGCCATTGGCCATCCATGGCTCTGGCTGGATCCGTCGCAGCCAGTCCGCCATGCTCGGGATACGGCCCTGACAGTCTTCGCGGATATGCTGCTCGCCGATCCAGCGCACGGGAATGTCCCGACCTGCGCTATTGGTCAGGGTCAGGCCGAAGACACGTTCGGCCTCGAACAGGCCTTGAGAGTGGTGGCGCATGGCGCGGTGCGTGAAGAGCGCGAGGTGCTCTTTCGAGGCGTCAAACCAATCGTGCACAGACTGATAGTCAGATGGCACCCCGCCGAATTTCCGGGCAGAGCTTTCAGCATGATGAAGCGGATGGGCCATCTCACAGCCCCTCGTCATAGCTGTGCGAGCATTCGACATAGCGGTCCGCGTGATCGAGGGTGATGCTGTCGTTGCACAAGTCCCAGGTCAGCGTGCCGTAGCCGCCCTCGTTGTTTTCGAACCCCGGGTGATGGTGATAGGCGAGCGACCAGGCGAAGTCGCCAACCTCTGTGGCAAGCGGCTCCGGCAGTTTGACGTCTGCAGGCTGCACCGTGACATCCTCGACATTTCCGGAGTCGCCATAGCCTTCGTATTCGGCAGTGACCTCGCTGATGCCAAGCGCACGTAGTTGCGCGAGCAGCTCCGCTCGGGATGCCTTCAAGGTGGTTTCGCGCTCTGCACGCCACTGAGCCGCCATTGCGGCATAGTCGATCTGGGGATTAGTCATGGGTCTGTCCTCTCGTATGAATTTGGGGGGACCGGGCATGGCATTGGTCTGCGCGCGCCCCGAAAACGCAGACCGGTGAAATCCAGATCCGCGACGCCCGACCGGAAGCCCGCTTTGACTTTTCAGGCGGCTTGTTCTGACGTCATGGCGGCTTCCTGCCCCACGATCCGGGCCAGAATGCTTCCCGTGTCGACACCTTCCCCATGCGGCAGGAACACCCGCAACTGGAAGGCGATGATCTCGGTGAAGCAGCCGAGGGCCTTGAGGCCGTCGATCATGCCCTTGTCGGCGCCGCCCAACTCAAGGCGCATCTCGCCTGCGACACGGCGGCGGGTCAGCGTCAGACCCCGGCCCAGATCGACCGGCGCCGTGGTGCCGAGGGCGGCGGTTAACATCTCCTGCGGCGTTTGCGGATTGGAGACGAGGAAGCGGGCGCGCAGCGCGGCCGCCCCTTCTTCGCTCAGCGTGCGCCCGATCATGGCGGTCGCCCCCTCGGGCGTGACCCGGTAGATGCGTTCATTGGTGGTCGGAATGTCCTTCCAGATCGGCAACAGCAGCCCGGTCAGCAGGTAGAACCTGGTCGTGGTGGTCTTGGGAAGGGCAGCGGCCTCGGCATCCCAAAGCCTTGCGAACTCCGGCTTGCCGATCTCTTCCCAAGCCGAGGACTCGAACCGTGCCTCTTCGAGATAGCTCGACCCGTTGGGCCGCACCGCCTTGCGCATCAGCGTCACGATATCCTCGTCATACATCTGCATGGGTCGCGCCGAGATGAGCGCGGCGCGACCGGAGGCGCGATTGACCATGGGGAGCTTGTCGGGATTGCGCGATATGGCCTTTTCGGCCCCAAGGACATGGACCGGGTCCGTCACCTCGAGCCCGATGATCCGCGTCACGGCGCCGGATTTCGGGCAGGTCCAGAGATCTTCCGTGGAGACCTGCTCGATCTTTTCGCCACGCAGGGTTTCCACGCCGAGATCGAGCGTGCCCGCCGCGCGCGCCAGTTCAGTCTGATCGGCGATCCGCCTCATGAATTCCGCAAAGAGCGCGTTCTGCATGTGGATGGGAAGGGCAAGCACCCGGTTGAGAAACCGCTGGATCGGGGGAAGTTCTTCGAGCAGCACCCCGTCCTTGTCGATCAGCCGCAGGGCCGTCCAGTCGGTGAACCTCTCGTAGCTCATCGCCTCAGCGCGCCCGGCGGCAAGATCGGCGAAATACCCACGCAGCGCCGCCCGCGAGATCGGGCTTTCGAGATTGTCCTCCTCCCGGAACATGCCCTGCGAGCCGGTCTCGCGCTGACCCTTGGTCAGGGCCCCCAACTGGTCGAGGCGTTTGGCTATAGTCGACGTGAAGCGTTTCTCGCCATGCACATCGGAGGTGCAGACCCGGAAGAAGGGCGCGCTGACCTGGGCAGAGCGATGCGTGCGGCCCAGCCCCTGGATGGCCGCATCCGCGCGCCAGCCGGGCTCCAGCAGATAGTGCCGTCGCCGCTTCTGGTTCTTCGCGGTCTGAGCTGCATGATAGGACCGGCCCGTCCCGCCCGCATCGGAGAAGATCAGGATATCCTTTTCGCCGTCCATGAAGGCCTGGGTCTCGGACGAATTGTTGCTGGTGCTACGCTTTTCGATGAAGAGATGACCATCCTCGGCCTTCAAAGGGCGGATGGACCGGCCAGTGACCTCTGCGACGGCCTCGTCGCCAAAAGCCCAGAGGATCTGATCCAGCGCCGAGGGGATCGGGGCGAGCGTCATCAACTCCATCATGGCCGCATCGCGCAGGTCGAGCGCCTCGCGCGAGACGACGAGCGCCCCGGTCTCATCGCGCAAAGGTTCCGCCACCATAGTGCCGTCGATCTCGACCAGCTTTTGCGCATGAATCGGGAAGGCCTGTTCGAGGTAGCCCAGCACGTAATCGCGCGGCGTCAAGGCCCCCTCGACCAGCTCGTCCTCCGGGTCCATCGTCTCAAGCCGACGCTTCAGCAGGCTCTCGCCTGTCGAGACAACTTGGATGACGCAAGCCTTGCCTGCCGCCAGATCGTCCGCGATGGCGCGGATGATGGTCGGGGCTTTCATGCCCATCAGGAGATGGTTGAAGAAGCGCTGCTTGGTGCTTTCAAACCGGGACTTGGCCGAGGCGCGTGCGGCCGAGGCATTGGTCTCCCCCGAGGCATCGTTGACACCGGTTGCCGTCAGTGCCGCCTCGAGATTGTGGTGGATCGTCCGAAACGCGGTCGCATAAGCATCGTAGATCTCGATCTGGGCCGGGGTGAGCGCATGTTCCAGCACGTCATACTCCACCCCATCGAAGCTGAGGGCGCGCGCCGTGTAGAGCCCGAGCGTCTTGAGATCACGCGCGACCACCTCCATGGCGGCGACACCGCCTGCCTCCATCGCCGACACGAAGCTCTCGCGGGTCGGGAAGGGGTATTCCGGCCCCTGCCCCCAGAGCCCCAGCCGCGGGGCATAGGCCAGGTTGTGCACGCTGGTGGCGCCCGTGGCCGAGATGTAGAAGACGCGCGCGCGGGGTGCTGCCAGTTGCAGCCGCAGGCCAGCGAGGCCCTGCTGGGAGGGTTTGGCCCCCCTGCCCTGCTCGGACCCGGCCGCGTTCTGCATGGCATGGGCCTCATCGAAGGCAAGAACGCCGTCAAAGTCTTCGCCCATCCAGTCGAGGATCTGGCTGAGCCGCGTGGTGCCGCATTTGCCCGCCGAGCGCAGCGTGGCGTAGGTGACAAAGAGGATACCGTCGCCCATGGGGATGAGCTGATCCGGTTTCCACTTGGAGAGCGGCTGAATGTCGGCGGGCGAGCCGCCAAGATCGATCCAGTCGCGGATCGCGTCCTCGATAAGCGTGGCGGATTTGGAGACCCAGATCGCCTTTCTGCGTCCGGCTAGCCAGTTCACAAGGATGAGCCCCGCACATTCGCGCCCCTTGCCGCAACCGGTGCCGTCGCCGAGAAAATAGCCGAGGCGATAGGCCCGTGCATTAGGGTCATCATCGGCGCGCGTCAGCCTGGTTTGGTCATCATCGATTGTGAACCGTCCCGGCAGGTCACGCCCATGAGCCTCATGCGCCATGACGATGGTTTCGAGCTGCGCCTCGGAGAGATGTCCCTCCTCGATCAGCCTGGCAGGCAGGCGCAATTCCGCACTGGCCGCGCCAGAGGGCACGGGCGGCGCCACGGAAGCCATGGCGATGCTTTCGACCAAGGGCGTGGGATGTTCCTGCGCGCCCGCGATCTCAATGCGCTGAGGACGGTAGCGCGCATAGATGTCCGAGATGGGCCTGTTGTCGCGAGGGGTCTCAAAGCTTGTGAAGCTGAGCGGACGGACGGCATTGGCCCAGGGTTTGGAGGCGGCAACAGGCGAAGCGACGGTCTTGCGCGGGGAAGATGATGGAACGGTCGGCCGAGCATGAGGGATCGCTTCAGCCCGTTGGACGGGGCGCATCTCGGTCCGGGTTGCGGCCACGGAGTCGACATATGCCAAGGCTTCATCCAGATCCCGGACATTTGTGCGGATCATCTCGCCGTCCTCCTGCACCTTGTCGAAGACCATGAGCTGGGTTTCGACAGAGGTGCCGAGCTTGCGGTAGACCTGCCCCGGCATCGTCAACGCCAGTCGCGGCGTCAGGAGACCGCAGGCGCGGGACCAATGCGCGGCATCGCGTTCGAGCGTGAATCCTGGCGGCATGATCGCCACCAGCCGCCCGCCGGGTGCCAGACGCTTGGCAGCCGCGATGAGATGCTTGGCGGCGATGTGATTGTCCCGGGAGCGGTCGACCGAGGAGGCGAAGGGCGGATTCATCACCACGACGTCGGGTAGAACCGGCGTCTGCAGCAGATCATCGATATGCTCGCCGTCATGGCCTGTGACCTCGTCAGCGAAAACCGCACGCAGGAGGCGCTGGCGAAAGGGGTCGATTTCATTGAGCACAAGCGTGGCAGCGGCCCGGGCAGCGAAAGCAGCCAGGGCACCGGTGCCAGCCGAGGGCTCCAGAACGGTCTCGCCCTTGCGAGTGGCTGCCGCCCGCACGACCATTACCGCGAAAGGCAACGGCGTGGAAAACTGCTGCAGCCGGATCTGCTGCTCCGACCGGCGGGTTTCCGTCAGCAGCCGTGAGGCAAGCAGCTTTGCAGCGGCGATGTCACCTGCTGCACCGTCCCCACGCAGCACAACCTGGATGGCCGCAGCCTGCATCAGGTCATAGGCCATGCGCCAGTCCCAGGCACCGCCGGCATCGCTGCCATGAAACGTCTCGCGCATGATACGCGCGAGCGCTGAACTGCGCAGGGGTAGATGGTCGATCTCCGCGCCGATTTGCGCGATGGCATTGGCGAGATCACTGTCGGAGATTGGGAAAGCCGGGTTTGCCGGTTTGGGCTTGGTCATGGGGGTTTCCTTTGGATCAGGGTCTGAGTTCCAAAGGACAAAAAGCCCGCTCTACACTTTGAAGGCGGAGAACGGGCAATTTCTTAGCGGGGGGCCTGCACCCCGATCATGGCCACTGCTGCGCTGCATGAAGAACGCGCAAAATGGTCACCATCTCAGGGCCTTCAACATAAACCACGATGTAGTTTGGCCGAACAACCATCTCACGGGTCCCATCGACACGGCCCGCACGATACATTTGAGGGCGTTCTGGAAGGAGGGACGTCTTGTGTTCAATCTCGTCTTTGAGAGCTTGAGCGGCGTCCGGGTTGTCGTCAGAGATGTAGTCAATGATTGCCAACAAGTCGGCAATAGCCGCGGCTTTCCATTCAAGATCGGGCCCATCAAGATTTGGCAAGGCGCTTCCCGTCAATCAATGCCTGGGCGTCTTGCATCGCCTTGGCATGGGGCGTTGTGGGCCTTGGATCGTCCAGCGCTTCCTGTACCTTCGCCCGGAACCAGGCGTCATAGGCATCCGGATCAGCGGTCAATCCGGCAGGCAAGCCGCCTTCTGCGGCCACGCGGGTCAGAAGAATACGCACCGCGTCGGAGAGCGTCAGACCGACGCCCGCAAGTGCGTCAGAAGCTTGTGCTTTCAGCTGATCGTCAACACGAACATGAAGCATGGATGTTTGGGCAGGCATGGATAGTCCTCCAATTGATGGGAGTGATGTATCTCATTTGAGATACGATTTCAAGTCGGCAGTATGTGTGCGCGTGGTCCCGTGGTGTTGTCTCAGCGGGAAACTCAGTCACCCTGCCCCGCCAGAAACTCTGCCAGCACAGGGCTTGCCGCGCCCTTTGCGGCGCTGAGCAGCTCCGAGCCCGAAAGCGTCGCTTTCGACAGGCGCACGAGGCCGCCGGTTTCCTCGATACGGTAGCAGCGGCGTTTTTGCCGCCCCCGCTTGTAGTGCGTCGCGGTGACAATCTGACAGGTGCTGCCATCGGTGAGCGTCACAGGGGCCGCGAGCCTGATCTTGTCGCCTTCCTCGTAGTCCGGGATCGCAGCCCAGTCCCGGCAGCGCTGGCGCCAGGCATGGGCATAGCTGTCAGGGTCCTTCAACTCGGAGAGCAGCGCCAGAAGGCTGAGCGGAGCGAGCGACTCGACGGGCCCCGCGCTTTCCTCCATGTCCTTGTAGCCCCAGCAGCCGTCATCGTTTCGGGTGAGGAAGACAGCCCCGAAAGTGATGGAGCCATCCGCATCGGTGACATAGGTCGTGTCTTCGACAGGGGTGCCGTCGAGATTGGTGACCTTTGCCGCCGCATACCAGGTGGAGCCGACCTTGCAGGCCTTGACCAGTTCGGTTTTGCGCGTGTCGCCCTCGAAGGTGCAGAGCCGGGCAATCTCCGCTTTTTCGTCCGCGTAGGTCTGGACGCGGCCGTCGGTGTAGAAGAGCCATCCCATCACGCCACCCTCCGATCATCGAGTTCCATCAGCGCATCGAGCGGCACGCGGTAGGGCTGCATGGCGTCGAAATCCTCGCAATTGCCGCAGTTCTGCACGATTGCGAAGGTGTCGCAGGCATCCTTGAGGAGGACTCGGAAGGTGCCGCCGAGGCCCGAGGGCACCTCGTAGGTCCCGCCAATGAGATAATCCGAGGCCCGGCGCACGAAGACGCGGATGCTGTGGCCATCGGTGGCGAGCCGGATGGCACCCCGCCCCCGGTCGATGAGCACCTGCACGTCATCCAGGATGTCGGTGTAGAACTGGCCGGTCAGATCGCGAAACGCCATGCGGCGCTGCGCCATCCAGTCTGTGTCCCGAAACGGGTTCATGCCGTCGGCGAAGGCGAAGGAGGGATCTGCCTGTTCGGTGGTGACGATACGGGTGGTCGTGCCATCGATGCCATTTGAGCGCAGATGCACACCATTGCCGACGATCAGGATCAGGGCGGGCCTGTCCACGGGCCCGTTCCAGTTGGGCAGGAAGGTCTTGCAGGCGCGCGCATGTGCGATTTGCGCCGCAACAGCGGAGGCAGAGAACTTGAGAATAGCCATGGGGATGTCTTTCCGTTGGGTGTGGGAGGGTCGACCCGCGCGGGTGGCATGGCCCACGCGCGGGTCGCGTGATGTCTCAGGCCGCTTGCGCGACCTCGCTGTCAGGCTCCGGGGTTTCCGCAGCGGGCTCCGCCTCATCAAAGGCGAGACCGGCGGTCTGCATCATGGGCGGACACCAGGCGGCCACAGCAGCGCGCTGCGCGTCCGTGAGTGTGGCGAAGGGTTCGGCGAAGAGCTTGTCGCAGAAGGCGACGATCTCTTTCTTGGTCGACGAGGCCAGCGTCACAGCCTCCTGGGCGAGACCCAGATCCTCGCCGAGGATCTTCAGGAGCCAAGCCTTCTTGAAGCGATTGAAGAGCGCCGCATTCGGCGTCCAGTGGGCGCGGATATCGGGCATGATCTCAATCTCGAAGTCATGCATCAGGCTGTCGCGCTGGCGGTCCCGCGCGAAGCAGGACTGCGTGGTGCTGGCAGCGGCATAGGCCACGAGCTTGGCCTTCTCGCCTGCCTCCAGCGCGCGGAACGCCGCGAACTGATCGGCGGGCGGGCGGCTGTCATCGAGCCAGGATAGATCAAGCGCATCATGCGCCGCCGCCACCTGCTCGAGCGAGGTCCCGTCGATCTCGTCCATCTTGGCGTGGCTGCGGTATTCCTTGCGGGCCTCGACCTTGATCGCCTGCGTGACACTCATGCCGCTGGCCAGAACGTCGCTCACCAGCTTGAAGAGCGTCAGATCGAGTGTGGCCTCCGGATGCAGCGCCATCGCGGCGCCAAGGGCCATGGCCCGCTCGGTCTTGAGGTCCTCAGCCAGCGAGGCCGGGTAGGTGATTTCGCCGGCGTCCGGGGCCTCCTCCCCCGTCGGGTTGGCCGAGGAGCCGCGTGCGCCCTCCTCTTTGACGGTGTCTTCCGGGCGGACGAGGCCAACATGGAGCGTGATCTGCCCACCCTGCCACGACGCTATCACCCCAGACCGCGCGAGGTCCTCGGCGCTGTAGGCCTCCTGCAGATCGCGCGCTTCCTCTTCCAAGGCGTCAACGCGGTCGTAAAGGGCATTGTAGGCACCGTCCTCGAGCCCCTCATCCTCCATCTCGAGCTGCAGTTTTTCAAGCTCGGCGGTGATCTCATCGATGCGCTTTTGCGCAGCCTCATCGGGCTCGATCGGGCCGGGATAGACGCGGCCGTAGTCGGCCATGGTCGCGTAATCATAGCGCACCATCGCATCGGCCCAGGCAAAGCCCAGCTTTATGCGGGCCTCCTCGGCAGCGGCACCAAGCTTCTCGAGCAGTATGGTCTCGACCAGAGCCGCATCCTCAAGCACGGAATGCTCTTCCAGAAGGTCAGCCGCGACAGCACCGCCCCGCGCCTCGTAGTCCGCGCGCACGAAAGCCCCGATATCATCGCTGACCTGCACACCGCGGGATTTGAGTGCCTGACGGACGGTGTAGGCCTGCAGATAGCCTCCGTCTTTCGTGAGCGCCTCGAAGACCTCGCGCTGCGCCTCCTGGCTCGGGTGCTCGGCGAAGGCCTTCATCGTGTCGAGCGTGATCACCTTGCCCCGGGCCGCGGTGCGGATGTCGGGGTGGATCAGGCCATAGCGCAACCGGCCTTTCACGGCTGCCACCGTGGTGCCGAAGGTCTTTGCGATCGTCTCGGGCGTCTGGCCGTCGACCTCCATCATCCGGGCGAAGGCCTCGAACTCGTCGATGGCATTCATCGGTGCCTGGGTGATGTTCTCGGCGAGCGACAGCGCCGTGGTGACGTCGCACTCCTCCGGCACAAGGCGACAGTCCACCTTGGTTTTCGCGGTGAACCCCTTGGCGGCCTTGTCCGTGACCAGCTCCTTCAGCGCGGCATGTCGCCGGCCACCGGCCAGCACGGCGTATTTGCCGTCGAGCTTCTGGACCAGGAGCGGCTGCAGGAGACCCAGCACTGCGATGCTGGCCTTCAGATGGGCGATGTTCTCGGGATCATAGGTTTCCGGGGAGTTGCTGCGCACATTGGCGGGATGCGGGACCAGATCGCCGATGGCGACGGTGAGAGGGGCAAAGCTTGTGGTCATGGGATATCCTTCCAGGTGGGTGAGGTGTGGCCCGCGCCTTCAAGCGCGTGACCAATCCCCGGCTTCAGGGATCACCACGACAAAAGGCCCGCTTTGCCTTTTTGAGGGGCAGCGGGCCTTCATCGTCTCAGATGTCAGGGGGAGGAGTCCCCTGCCCTTCTACCAGTCGCGCGCCAGCATGATGGTCAGCACGCGGACGGTGGTGGCGGGATTATCCGGGGCCTCAGCCCCGTAGCGGAAATCCGAGTCTGCTTCATAGAGATCGATTTTCCAGAACACGGTCTCGCCCCGGATCTCGACCGCACCAAAATCGTGCCATCCCTCGGGGTCATTCTCAGGCTCGAACGTGGCAAACTCACCGGTTGCCTTCACCGCCTCGGCCATGAAGCCGTCACCGGCCTCCATGAGCGATCGGGTGACATGCATCCGGCCCTGGATGGGCTGCGCGGGCGGCACCCCAAGGCATGCGAGCTTGCGAAACGCGTCGTTCTGCGCCGCGATCACGGTCGGATCCGGGCGGTCTGTCTGGGGGTGTGCGGTCATGGTCATGGGGATCTCCTTTGAGAGGTTTGAAACACCCTTCTCAAAGCCCGCTTTTTCTTTTCCGCTTGGCGGATGAATCGAGGCCGAAGGCGCCCTACCCGAACAGCCCTTTGGGTCTGTAATTCGGGTTGGGGATGGTTTCGATCCATCCGCCTTGTTCTTTGATGCTCTCGAGCGCTGCCGAGAGCGGATAAGCGCCCTCGGCAGCGCTCCACCAATAGGCACCGCGCTTGAAGGTGATGATCTTGCGGCGGCCGTCGTTGAAGCAGGCCACCCGCAGCGTTTTGGGTTCCTTACGTGACATGGGTGTCTCCGTTCTCCGTGCGGTCAGGCGGCCTCGGCACTGCGACCTGCCCTGCCCGCCTCCGAGCGTGCGATCAGGTAGTCGCAGGCGCGCTGCGCGTCAGCGGAGTGCTTGAAGATCGCGTTTTTGTCCGAGCGCAGAACGCGCAGCCAGTTGTAGAGATACGCCGCGTTCATCTCGAGCGTATGCGCTGTGAAGCCGAGCGTCTGGCCCAGGAACACGGAGGTCAACTCCGCAACGATCTCCTCGCGCGCGTAAGAGGTGTTGCCGAACTTCGAGAGGCCAAAATCACGGTTCAATCGATGGGGGGCTTTTGTGGCGTGGGCCAGCTCATGCGCCCAGACCCCGTAGAAGTTCCGCGGGTTCTCGAACCGCGCGATCGACGGCATGAAGACTTTATCCACGGGCGGCAGATAGTAGGCTTCCGTCCCCGTGAAGACGGTCGTGATGTCGATGGCCTCGAAAAAGGTCTGCATATGCGGGATGGTCTCGGATGGCGGATGTTCGGGCGCTGGCTCGGGATCGGGGAAGAAGCTGTCGGGCAAGCCCTCGATCTGGCAGGCATTGAACACGCGGTAGGATTTCTGGAAACGGAAGACGCGAGGATCGTCTGCATCACCATCGTCATGATCGTCGTCCCCCTGCCCCCGGGTTCGGCTCTTACCATAGTAGACCACCACGGAGGACTTCTCACCCTTGCGGACCTTTGCGTCCAACGCATTGGCCTGCGGCAGTGTCATCCAGAAAGGTGAGCTGTGGCCCGCCATCACGGTCCGCATGGTCAGCAGGAAGTTGTTCACCCCCTGATAGGGCTCACCGCCCACGCGCAGGGGACGAGAGCTGCCACCTGCGGTCCATGGCTTGCGCCACGGCAGGACGCCGCGCTCGATGATGCGGATGATTTCGTTTGTGATTGCCTCGGAGGCATCGAATTTGGGCGTGCGCGATCGGGCCATGGCTGGCCTCCTTTCGTGTGTGGGTGAGAAGATTGGGGATCAGGTTGACCGGCGGGGCCGCAGATCGTTGAGGGTCGTCGCACCGAGCTTTTCGACCATGTCGATGTAGGTGGTCAGCGAGACGGACCTGCCGGGCCCCCAAGGCTCAGGGTCGACTGATCCGTCTCGCGCCACCCGCGGCAGGTTCGCGAAGACGATGACATCAGTGACGGGTCGGATATCGATGAAGGGCGTCCCTCGTGCGACCGCAAGAGCGGCTAAGGGAAAGCGCTCGATCGGCGCGAGAGTAGAAACGGTGGTCCAACCAAGATGGATGAATGTCCCGCCCTCTCCGCAGATCACATGGGCATTCGGCAGTGTCGCCGCCTGCCTGAGATAGCCGAGATCACTCAGAACGGTCTGGCGTTCGAGCCGCTGCGCCAGCAACGTCTGGCCAGTTAGGCGCAGCTCTCTATGCCGCCGCCACGAGGCAGCGGTTGCGCGGAGCACGCGCAAGACACCTGTTTGCATGGGAATGCCCTTCTCAGGAAAGACAGACCGGAATCCGGCCCGGACCCATCTGAGGGACCCCAAAGGCCCTCATCCGTCAGTCACAAAACCCGAAGAACACTTTCACTCTTTAGGGATCTGATGCCGGAGAACGTTAAACGCGAAGCTCATGAGAACCTGGGATCCTGCACTTTCCGGCATCAGACCCCGATGAGGAACAGGATCAGGCCGAGACACCCTCTTTCGGGCACCCTCTGGCCTGACCCTCCCTAGCCCTCCTCTTTCTCTCAAACCCCATGATCTGCGCAGGCCACTTGATTTTGTTCCCTTTATGTTCTATTTTAGGAGCTTAGCTAAGAAGGGAGATCTCCGATGGAAAGCACCACTTACGCCCTGCCCGCGACGTCCAAGCAGATCGCCTATGCGCGCGCGCTGGCCTTGCGCAACCAGACGCTTTTGCCATGGGAGGTTCAGCAAGATCGGCGCTCCTTGAGCGCCTGGATCGACGCACAGGCCAAGTTGAACCCGGGCGCGCAGGACAGCCGCCCGACATCGAAGCAGGTCGCCTTCGCCGAACGCCTCGCCCGGATCAAGCGACGCGCCGTGCCGGATGAGTGTTTCCGCGACAAGGGGCTGATGTCGAAATGGATCGACGGGAACAAGTGAAGCTGGGCTGATCCTGTGATGAATGAGATTACTTCAGCCGATCGACAACCGATGCCCCGCCCGATCTGGCAAGCGCGATGAGGCTGGACTGGATCCTGGATGTGAAGACGGAACTGAACGTGCCGATGGGCGTGCGGTCTTCCCAGACATAGGACCGCTCCAGAATATCGGTGTTGATCTCGTCCAGCATGACCCATTTGCGGACATGGGTCTCCAACCCCACGCGCTGCGACTCGATCTGTGGCACCTCGATGAACTTGCGCGATGGCAAGGGCGGCTGCGTCGTGATCGGCAGGATGAACACCACGGTCTCGCCATCGGACTTGGCGATAGTTACGGCGATACAGACAGGCCGCGTCTTGCGGCCCTCGGTCTCACCCGCCATCTGCTCGCGTTTCCAAAGGAACGGATAGCGGAAAACCTCTCCCGCGCTCGGCTTAGTCATCCGCCTGCGTCAAGTCCCGCTCGAGCCCTTCTATCATCAGCGCCTTGAGATCCTCGGGCATCTCCTCAACCATATGAGCCTGTTGCGTGGCCCCCCGCGCGAGCTGCTGGTACTGGTCCATGCTCATCAGCACGAACTTGGGCTTGCGATGCTTGGTGATCGCGATTGGCGAGCGGATAGCCGCATCGAACAGGTCACTGGTGTGCCGCGTCAGGTCGGCAGCCTTGAACTCGGGAAGCTCTTGCATGATCTGGGTCTCCATTCGTGCAGAATATACATACATTCTGGATATTCTGCAAGAGATGGGTTGAGCCCTCCTATGTGTCATCCGTACCGCCGCACGGTCTCAGTGTAGGTGTACTCATAGGCGGTGTTGCCGTTCTCGAAGGACTCGTCCGAGGTCAGGTGGTCGTAGCCGCGATAGGTTACCAGCGCGCCGTAGCGGTCGAACGTGATGAACGCCCCTGCCCGTCCAATTTCCAAGGGGTCGAAGATCAACGGCCGGGTCTCGAGCTTTTCCATCTCCGTTTCGAACACGCCAAGCCGCGTGTCTATCTCGTCGGGGATTTCATCCTGACCCGCGTATTCTTCCTCGAGCGCCCGATACTCGACGAGCAGCTTATCATGGGTCGCAGCTTCGTCATCCGTCATAGGTGCCGGATCGCCAGACAAGGACCGCAGGCCGTGGCTGTAGCCGTAGGGCAGGTCGAGTGCGACCTCGATCCACTTCCAGACCTCAACCGCAACCGTCTCAGCCTCGGCCTGACCCTTGTCAGGCAGGGACACAAACGCGCAGAACTGGTCGAACGGGTGCAGAGCGACGCGCTGAATGTTTTCCGCAAGGTAATCGTCCTCGGCCAGAATCTCGAACCCCGCACGATGCAGGGAATGGGCGTGGTTTTCGCCAACCGCTTCTGCTTCACCAGCAAGGACAATGCTTGGAACCGGCGGCCACCGGCCGGGATCTCGAACTTGCTGGTCTCGGTCCCATCGTCATTCAACACAGGCCGCACGCTCAGGCTCTGCAACAGACCGCCGCGAGCGATGTCTTCAGCCAGTCCCTCGACGGACACGCCAGCCTTGATGTGCTGCACATTGGACTGGCTCAGCACCAGCTTGTCGAAAGGGATATCCCACGAAGGGGACAGGGTGATTTTCCGGATAGCTTTTGCCATCAGTTCTTCTCCACGACGGGCGCCGGAAGCGACTCTCCCGATCTCACTTCCCGTCGCCCTCAAACCAACACTCTTCTCGCTCGCACGGCGGTTCTTGACCGCGGTCAAGAAGTTCATGAGGGAGAAAGTTGTGTGCGTAGGACCCTTTTGAAATAGGCGTCAGGGTGTTTGATCGTGTCTGCTCTTGCTATCAGGTAGTCGAAGACGAGAAGCAGTTTTCCGGCGCCAGCTTTCTGGATGCCATGCCGCAGTTCGTCTTGGCTTATTCTAAGCAATCGACCCAGGTCGTATAGAATGCGGGTGAGGGCCTCTCCTGTACGCGGCGGTTCTGGGAAAAATCCCGCAACATGGGTGAAATCTTCCCATGCCATGCGTGCTGGGTCCCGGTTCATCGTCGGTTTGGTTTTTGCGGTTTGTTCACCGCGATTGACCGTAGAGGGAGCAATCTTTTTAATATCTTTTTTTATAGACTCTATGTGCCGGACATTTTGTCCGTTTGTGGCGGGCAGTTTTTTGGAATCTGATGTATGACGCCGGTGTTCGATAGTTTGTAAATTATCTGCGGTACCAGCTTTTGCTGCGGCATGGTGTTCACCGTAGCTTGCGTCGGTATCGGCTCCGAGTGCTCTAAGTTCCGAGATAACGCTCAGGACTGCATCAACGGTTAATGTTGCCCGACGCAGGACATTTCTGATCATGTTGAGGGTAGTGAGCTTTGCTTCATCGAAGCGTGTCTGGAGGAGTAGCGAAGCACGTAGGGCCAACGCCTCAGCCTTCAGTGAGCGCAAGCGCTCGCGTTCTTCGGTGAGCTGCAAGGCTTTTGTCGTGAGCGAGCCGTACCTCTGGATTAAGGGCTTCAGGTCGATACCGAAGGCATCTCTGATAACGCCTCCATACCGCAGCGGAAAGCGTTTGCCATTTGCTGAATTCTTGCGTTCGATCAGGTCAGCAGCTGAGAGGCGTCCCAGGCTGCGTCGAAGTGTTCTCTCATCGAGTCCATTGGCGCGCTCTGACAGAGAAGCGTTCGATGGGAACACGACAGTGAGCGTAAGTTGCTGGCTGTCCTGAATCTCACGTTCTTTGCGGGGTAGGAAGCTAATGAGCGCGGTCAGAACGGCGAGGTCATTGGTTGTGAGACCGAGCTCCTTCCTCAGTACGCGAACTGGGCCCAGAAGCTCGTAGGGGTTAGGGCAGGGCAGAGATGTCCGTTCCGCCAGGGCGGTTGTTGTTTCATTTGCATGTCTCATGGTGTTTCGGAAGAAAAAGCTTCCCCGTTCACCGCGAGCGGTGTTGAAATCGATTCGTTTTGGGGGTATCAATCAGGTGTCGAGACTGATTGAGGCCCTTCGGAAGCATCGCTTTCGGGGGGTCTTTCTTTTTCTAGCCGGTCCTCCTTTCGTTTTTTGCTCGTTGCTTTTGATGTCTTGACCGCGGTCAAGACACGGGGGTCGTCACTCTGGCCTGTCTTGACCGCGGTCAAGAAGCTCCGTGACCAGCTTCCGGACTGCCTCCTCAACACGAGGGACAAGATCAGCGTCCACATCGATGGTGATGCGGTTGCCCTTTCGGCCGATCTTCACGCGCTCACTGGGGTGTGTCTTCTGCGTCGATGGTTTGGTGGCGGTCAGCAAGGTAACCGCCGCTTCGAGACGGTCGGGGCCCGGTATGTTGCGAGGGATTTCGCCGGCAACTTCTCGGGCTCTCGCGACGTCTTTCTCACACAGTCTGAAAAGCTTTTCCCAAACCCGTCGACCAACGCCGTGTGCAGGTCCGATAGCCTGGATCAGTTCTATCGGGATGCCCGTAGCGATACGGTTCATTCGTGAGACGAGCGATTCATCGATCTGAAGTGCCCGATACGCGATCGTTTGAGCGTTCTTGCGCGTTTCGTCGGTTTTCCCAAGTTCTCGAATGATCCCGGCGACAAACAGAGCCCTTTCGATGAACGATGGGTCTTGGCGCGCATTATTCTCTACGCCTTGGGCAATGAGAGCTTCCTCGTCGGTCATCTCCATGACCGTCGCGCGAACTTTCTGACCAAGTTGGCGACAAGCGAGAAGCCGACGGCGTCCATAGACGATCTCAAGCGCACCGTCTTGGGTTCGGCGAACCAGCACTGGAACCTTTTGACCGTGCTCGCGGATCGATGAGACAAGCTCATCCAGACCATCGCTTGGATCTATGCGGTCCATGACCGCGGACATCCGTATGGCGGTCGGGTCGATCAGCCGCGTGGCGTGTTTATCCTCTTCGAGCACGGACGCTTGTGCGCGAGCTACAGTCGGGCTCGTTCGCTTCACATCCAGATCCTCGTCCGAAGGCGGCGTTTTGCCCATCGCGTTCTTGAGTGAGTCCCCAAAGACTTTACGCGCCATGGCTACGCCCCCATGCTTTCAGGACTTCGCGTTCGACTTCGTCGGTCACGCGCGAGACGGACTCGATCGCGCGCTCGTAAGTTCTGCGGTTCACGTCGCGAGGTTCGACCTCGAAGATGCTCTGCTGGGTGTTCGCAGCATCACCCACGGCTGTTGATTTCAGGAACTCGGCAGACAGCACGGCATCCCCGAGGACTGTCCGAAGCAGAGACGAAATCTGCACCTGCGGACCATCCGTATTTTCGTAGCGTGTGATCAGAACTCGCACGAAGTTCAGTCCATGTTCCGGGGCGTGTGCCTCGACGACGCCCATCAGGTTGCTCGCCATGCCCAGAAAGCTCGCCAGCGACATGACATCGAGCATCGACGCGTTGAGCGGGATCAGAACCCCGGTCGATGCAAAGAGGGCAGAGATCACAGAGAAGTTCAGTTGCGGTGGGGTGTCAAATATCACCACATCATATCGGTTGAGGACGGGCTCAAGCGCTTCCCGGATGCGGCTATGGAACGTGGTGGCGCCGTGTCTGAAGCTCAAGGCGACCTCGAACTCGTACTCCATGATGTCCATGGATGCCGGGATCAGATCCACGGTCGGGAAGTTCGTTTTGCGAATGATTTCTGCTGCGGGCAATGGATCGTCGGATCGGATAAGATCGTATGAAGTCGGCATATCCGGATCGAGCTCGGGAGTAACCCCGAACAGGTTTGTCAGGCTTGCCTGGCTGTCGAGGTCGATCAGCAAGACCCGGTAGCCGCGCAGACCCAGTAGTTGTCCTACATGGGCAACAGATGACGTCTTTGCCGACCCACCCTTCAGGTTGAAGATCGTCAAGACCTGACAAGCCTCTCCCGGTCTTCTGTGCGGGTGTTCTTCTGGCTTGATCCTGCCAGTCTCGAGAAGTACGCGTTGTGCCTCGACCATCTCCTCTGCAGAGAAGCTACGGCGGTTGCCGCCCTCCAGAACACCTTCGGGGAAGCCTTCGAGGTTTGACACATGATGGCGGAAGGTATTCTGATTAATGCGAAGAAGTTCAGCCGCTTCCCGCATGGCGAAGCGGCGGAGGCCCTTCTGAGCGTCCGGTGGGAAGGTTTCCTGCGCATGTTCACGCAACCGACTACCAAGCCGCTTGGACATGACTTCAAATCTCTGGGAGGCCCGTATCCCGTTCATCACTGTCCTCAAGTCTTTATTGTTTTGCAAAGCTTAACAGATATTGTGGATAAATCCAGACCAAACCGTTGAGCGGCCTGGGCGTGTTGAAGGCACCGATTTCTGTCGACGGTAAACTGTTAAAAATCAGCGTCTTGGGCGACTGCGCTCTCACTCTACTTCAACCCATCGTTGCCAGCTACGAAGTGACCACAAGATGTATTGTGAGTGCGTACAGAAATCAGTCGGCAGAATCGGATGGACGATTCTCGGGGATCTCAGTCGAGCAACCCCAGCCTCTCGGCCCGCTCCAGCAGCATCTTCACCGACGAAGGCTGCCAGCTTGTCCGCCCGCGGGGCGTGCGCTCGCGCATTGATTCCAGCCGCGCGCAGATCGCCTGAAGCGTGATGTCGGGGTCCGCGCCCTTGATACCGGCGACGATGGCGGGCAGACGGTCGTCGGTTTCGCGGCGCCCGGCGCGGGCCAGCACCTCGGTAGGCAGGAAGCCGTCGCGGACATAGGCCTTCACAGCGCGCAAGAGACGGCTTTGGGTCCAGCGACGCGCCTCGGGCAGGGGGCCGTTGATGATGCGCACAACGTCTTCCCAGGCCAAGTCGGGGCGCAACCGGCGCACATGGGGCACCCAATCTTGTGCCGTCTCGTTCAGACGCTCCATGTAGCCGTCCTGTCTTGCCAGCCGTACCTTACGAAGAGCGGCAGGGTCTTTGGCCCGTAGCCCAGGGTTCCCGCCCACGCGGCCCTTTGTGCGCGCGCTGGCCAAGCCAGCCTTGGTGCGTTCCCGGATCAGGGCGCGTTCGAACTCGGCCGCGGCCCCCAGCACTTGCAACGTGAACTTGCCCTGCGGAGATTCGGTGTCGATGGGGTCCTGAATGGAACGGAAGAACGCACTCTTGGCCTCGAGCCGCTCGATCACCTCCAGCAGATGCGACAGGGATCGCGCGAGGCGGTCAATCCGCACGACCACCAGCGTGTCGCCCTTGCCGATGCGCTCCAACACCCGCGCAAGCACCGGCCGCGCACGATTGCCGCCAGAGGCCTGTTCTTCGTGGATTTCGGCGCAGCCCGCAGATTTCAGGGCCTGCGACTGGGGCAGGGGGGTCTGATCCTCGGTAGATACGCGGGCATAACCAATCAGGGGCATCAAAACAGTCTTTTTGCAGTTTTATATATCGCTACTAAACGACCGTTTGTAAACAGAGGCAAGGGCGCTCTTTGTGGTGCTGCAAATCAAAAACCCCTTGGTTTTCATATGCTGAGCGCGATCAGAGAGATATCGCAGACCACCGCGCGCGCGTGCTATATAGGGTGTGCAGGCGCACCCTAACAAAACACTTTGGTAAAATGCAAAAGCGCCATATTTTGCACATATGAAGCCTCAAGTACCTACGCAGTATAGTAAATTGGACGATCCTCTAGTTGATGCGGAGGGGATTGAAGAGACGTCCGAGGACGACCTGTGGTTCCTGCCCGGTCCAATAGAAGTGGAGCCGGATTATCTGCCGCCCAGACCGAGGGCAGAGCTGCCTGAAACCGCAGTCCTCGACGATTGGCGGAAGGCAGAGGCAGGTAATGCCGCCCGTCTTGCCCGTGTGGCTAGCCGGATTGGCGCGCTGGATGACCGTCTGCACCGTGGCCCGGAAGGCTGGCGGCTCAGGCTCGCCCTGATCGAGGCGGCAGACCTCAGCTGGTTTGTGGGTGACCGAATTGGCCCGGATCGGCTGGCGCTTTGGATATCCATGCGCTTGTCCGGGGTGCAGGACGACACCGCAGCGCTCGCGCGTGTCGGATGGGCGGTGCGCCGTCTGACAGGCGGTCCCGGTCCAGAGGTGGACTTATCCGCTTTCCTCGATCGCCGTGACCCTGAAAACATGGCCAATGAAGCCGAGCCCTTTGCGGATCGCGCGGTCGGTTGGCTTGACCTGATGGCGCAAGCCGCCCACCTGCATTCGATTACACGCGCCTGCATGGGGTTTCACCTCTGGAACCTTGCGGGCCTCGGGCAACAGGACGACCGGATGGAAGCGGCGGTTACCGCCGCACGCATTGCCGCGAGCGAAGGCCCGAATTTGAATGGGGGGGCCATCTTTGCGCCTCTGGCTATGCGCGGGGCAGGGGGGCTGCGCGCCAGTGGCCCACCTGCCGAGCGCTTGCAGCGTTGGCTCGAGGGAATGGAAACAGCATGCCTGACCGCGATGCGGCACCTCGACGATATCCAGGCATGGTCAGCGCGGGCGGACAACATGATGGCACCGCTCTCTGGCAAGACACCACCTGCATTGCGCGCGGTGCTGACCGAATGGCCCGTCGTCTCCGCTCCAATGGCCGAGACCCTGACCGGTGCCAGCCGCGCCGCCGTCCAGCGCAACCTTGCTTGGATGGAAGCGCAAGGTCTAATCCGCGAGGTGACCGAACAGGTGCGTTTCCGCATGTGGCGGGCGATGCCATGAAACACCTCTAAAGAAGCACTCGTTTTGGTGCGTAACATTTGTTGATAGTTCAACGGAGGACCAGAATCGTGACAGACCAAAAATATGAGACAGTCGATTTCGACGTGCGGCTCAGAAATAGTAGTCAGATGGATTTGCGGTGTTTTCACCTATCTGTGGGATCCTCTAGTCGCTCTAGCCTCAAATTCTTTATTTCGAAATCACGAAAGAATAAGTCTCTTGGGCGCAAAAACTGGGGCACGAAAATTGCGATCTACCCGTGGACAGACGGGGTCAGTTTATAGAGCTGGGCGACCGCCCCATGAAGCCGAAACAGCCGATCACCGCTCAGATCTTGATCAATGCCGCCGTCGCGTACATGAAGGCGATGCCGCCCAGAAACCCGACCAGTACGGCTGGTGACATCAGCGCCGCCTGCCTGTCGGCGTTTTGACGTACAAGGTAGGCGCTGACCTCGACCATGACTTGCAGGATCGCACCCGCTCCGACGGCGAGTGCCAGTGCCGACCATTGCGGCGCATAGGCAAGGCTGCCCGCCCACATTCCGAGGATGGCCGGGCCACCGGCGAGCAGGGTCAGAGCGGCAAACGTCCAAAGCGTTGGCCGGGCACGAAGCATCGGGGCGGCGATGCCTATGCCCTCGGTGACATTGTGCAAGGCAAAGCCTAGGACGAGGAAAGTTCCAAGCCCCGCCGACCCGGCGGCGAATGCGCCGCCGATTGCCAGCCCTTCGCCGAAGTTGTGAAGCCCGATCCCGAGGGCAATGTAGAACGCAAGCGCGATGCCTTCCGGATTGCCGCGCCAGCGCCCGATAGCCATCAATAGAAGAAAGCTTGTAAGCGCCGCCAGCCAGACCATGGCAGAACCTTGGAATATCGCCGCCGCATCGCCGGACAACTCCACCGCTTCCGCAGTCATGTCGATCAGCAGGAAGGCCAGCAACCCAACCGTCAGTGCGAGCAGAAAGTTCATCCCGCTTCGCCCGACGCCCTTCATCGCCGGAAAGAACATGAGACCAAGCGCAACCGGCAATAGGCCGACGATCGCTCCGATCACTGCCTGCAGCCGGAGTTGCCCCCAGGTGGCGCTTGGCGTCGAGACGGCGACCCCGATCTCATGCCCGAAGGTCGCGCCCGTGTTGGTCAGCAGGTTGACGCGATGGGCCTCGCCGAGAACCCACGGATAGGGAATTCGCAACCAGACCGCTTCGCCGCGGGCAATCGGCCCCGCGGGCTCCTGCGTGAAGGTCCAGTAGGCGTCGTCCACTGCGACCTGCGCGACCACCATTGCTTCCGATCCGCCGGCGCGCACACTGAGCGAAATCCCCGACCCATCGAGGATCGTCCGTTCGACGGTCAACGCCTCGACCGGGGGCGCGCCATTGTTGAAGCCGCGCAGCGGATCGAGCGAGGCAATCCACACGAAAGCCCCCAGCATGACGGCCAGCGGCACGAGGACGAGAAGCAGGCGGGTCATTGGCGGGCGGCTGCGTTGGATATGATCGGTCATGCTCCGGCCTCTCGCACGTCGAAAAAGCCCATCCAGCCAAGTTCGGTGAACTCGGCCTGGTGCGCATGGAACATATACATCCCGTCCTCGTGATCGGCGAAGCTGAACTCGAGGATGCCGCGCTGCGCCTGACACTGCATGATCACATCGACCGTGCGCAGGGTCGGCGTGAGCTGGGTGCCGGTGTCGTAATAGTCGAAGAAATTCCCATGCAGGTGGAACGAGTTGATCGGATCGAACTCGGTCGCGTTCATGAGGTAGATGCGCACCGGGCGCGACTTGTCGATCCGGATCGGCGCGTTCATGTAAGCTTGGCCGACCGTGTTTACGGCATAGACCTCGTTCTCACCATCGAAATTGGTGTCAAAGCCGTTCATCACCATCGCCAGTTCCTGCCATTCGGCGTTTTCCGGGCTGCCCAGCACACGCGACGCCGCAACGGCCGCAAATTCGGGGTGGCGCGCCGGATCCGGATCGACCACGAAAAGGCCGTACATGCCCTTGTGCATGTGCCGTTTCAGTGGCAGGGCATGGCAATGGTAGAGGTGGCAGCCGAAGGGCTTGGCATCGAATTCGTAAACGAACTCCTCGCCCGGATCGATCAGCCCGGCGCCTTGAACACCGTCCATGCGCGCTGAATGAATGCCGTGAAAGTGCATGGAATGGGGATGTGAACCAAGGTTGCGAAAGACGATCCGTAGCCGTTCGCCCTCCTTCGCTCGCAGGGCGGGGCCGGGAACGCGGCCATCGAACGTCCAGGCGGGGAAGAACACGCCGGGAGCGATCTCGATTTCCATGTCGATGGCGTCCACCTCGAACGTTCGCAACGTGCGCCCATCCGGCAGAACTTCGGTGCGACCGGTCTCCCAGTCGGTCAGCATGGCCGTCGGGTCGAACCCGTTCCGGGCGTGGTCGACCTGGCCGACCATCGTCATGTTACCATGCGCCATGCCACTGTCATGGGCCGAATACGGATCGACCGCCCCGCCGGGCATAGCATGCCCCGCCATCGGGTCGGGCGTTGCCTGGGATTGCGCGCGGCTCGCGGCCACGGCCGCTCCGCCGGCAGCCACCAGACCGCCGACCAACAACGCGCGTCGCGACGCCGAAACTGGCTCCGTGACGACGCCAGGTGGCGCTGTGGGCAGCGATGTCTCCACGGCGGACGACACCTCGCGCCCTCGCTTGCTGGTATCGACAGGCATGGACGTTGTCCCTTCAGATGACACGCAGGCCAAAGTCCCGGCGCAAAAAGTTAGCATAGGCTAATAATCATCGCTCAGGCTTTACGAGTCAATCCTGATCGTGCGAGGGTGACGGCATGATTGATGATGAGAACCTTGAATCAACCGAGGCAGAGGCACGTGCGGTCGAATCCCGCGCCGAGGCCTTCATCGGTGTGCGCGAGGCGCGGCGCAGCGAGGTGGCGGAAGACTATGTCGAATTGATCGCTGAGTTGATCCACGAGAACGGCGAAGCCCGACCGGTCGATATTTCGGCCCGGATGGGCGTGACCGCGCCGACGGTCGCCAAAACCCTTGGCCGTCTGGCGCGGGACGGCCTGATCACTCGCGCGAAATACCGTTCGGTCTTTCTGACCGAGGAAGGCCGGGCGCTTGCCAAGGAATGCAGGCACCGCCACGAGATCGTCTTGCGCTTTCTCCTGAGCCTCGGGCTAGACCCCGAGACGGCTGAACGCGATGCCGAAGGGATCGAGCATCATGTGAGCGAGCGCACGCTTGCCCTGTTCGCGGCGTTTGCCCAGCGGTCATAGGCAGGTGGTTGCCGCTGCAACAAGTCGGTTGGCCGAGGATTTGAACGAGCCAATCTTTGGATGTTCCAAGAAACGTGATTTTGTGCCGCTGGCATTCGGATCGCGCGGGTAGTAGATCAAGATCATGAGACGTTGGGCGCGCCTTATCTGCATTCTCTCGCTGGTGGCTTTTGCCATCGGCGCGGTCG
>JAAFAB010000006.1 GCA_018222585.1 Paracoccaceae bacterium
CCGGGGTCAGCGCGCCGCTGCTGGCGGTCACGTTGTAGCCGCCCGCCGTGCCGTTGGCCGTCGCCGTGATGCTCACCTGGCCCGACCCGTTGGTCACCCCGGAGGGCGCCGAGAGGCTGGCCGAGGCGCCCGAGCCCGGCGCCGAGAAGCTCACCGTCTCGCCCGCCACCGGGTTGCCGCCCGCATCCGTCACCGTCACCACCAGCGCCGAGGCGAAGGCCGTGGAGACCGCCGTCGACTGGCCGCTGCCCGAGCTCACCGCAAGGCTCGCCGCCGGGCCGGCCGTGTTGGTCAGCGCGAAGTCCACCGGGGTCAGCGCGCCGCTGCTGGCGGTCACGTTGTAGCCGCCCGCCGTGCCGTTCGCCGTCGCCGTGATGCTCACCTGGCCCGACCCGTTGGTCACCCCGGAGGGCGCCGAGAGGCTGGCCGAGGCGCCCGAGCCCGGCGCCGAGAAGCTCACCGTCTCGCCCGCCACCGGGTTGCCGCCCGCATCCGTCACCGTCACCACCAGCGCCGAGGCGAAGGCCGTGGAGACCGCCGTCGACTGGCCGCTGCCCGAGCTCACCGCAAGGCTCGCCGCCGGGCCGGCCGTGTTGGTCAGCGCGAAGTCCACCGGGGTCAGCGCGCCGCTGCTGGCGGTCACGTTGTAGCCGCCCGCCGTGCCGTTCGCCGTCGCCGTGATGCTCACCTGGCCCGACCCGTCGGTCACCCCGGAGGCCGCCGAGAGGCTGGCCGAGGCGCCCGAGCCGGGCGCCGAGAAGCTCACCGTCTCGCCCGCCACCGGGTTGCCGCCCGCGTCCGTCACCGTCACCACCAGCGCCGAGGCGAAGGCCGTGGAGACCGCCGTCGACTGGCCGCTGCCCGAGCTCACCGCAAGGCTCGCCGCCGGGCCGGGCCCGCCGCCACCGATGGTGCCGGTGCTGCTGGCATTGGTGAAGGTGAAACTTGTCAGCGCCGTTCCACCGTGGCTGCCGGTGATCGAGCACCCCGCGGAACAGTCGACCTGCAGGGCCGGAGACACCGGTGTGCCGTTGACCGAGTAGCTGATCGCCCGGGGGTCATCCGGGCCTTCCTGCATCTCGAAGTTGCTGGTCCCTGACGAATTAATCACATCGATGAAGATGAAATCCTCGTCGTAGCTGGTGTTGGCCGGAGGTGTGGTGCCGACCACGAAGCAATTGTCATCCGTGAGGTTCAGGGCAAGCTGTTGGCCGACGGCAGCGGCAGGACAATCCGTGTAGGCCGCACGCGCCGTGCCGGGTGTCACGACAAGCATCAGGGTGGCGAACAGGGCAAGCAGGGCGGCGGAACCGGATCGGCCGATCTCCCCGGTCATTCGGGACAAAAGCCACGGCACCATTTCAACAAAACCACGGATGATCCGAAGACCGGTAAACGCGCCCATATCTGCGCCCATGACTGCCCCCATGCATACACATAAATTGCCGCACGGACCCACCCCGGCGACGAAAACATACGGATTCGGATGAATTCGGACCCTCGTCCGGTCAGCGATTCCAAACGCTTCGGACGGTATCCTGAAAGGCAATTCAGAAAAAGATCAAACCACAAAGACTCAGGAATGAGAAAAAACACATACCAATACACATTAATAAATACATGAATCCATTGAGACACAGGGACCACTGGATGAGGTGATCCCCACCCTCTCGGCCGCTCAAGGGGAGAGATACCTACGACTTTCGTCGTAAAAATTCATGATATCAATGTACTATATCAGCAAGACCCCTTCCGGGATCCGGCCTGGGATCGGGGTCCGGAGGCGGGCGCCGCCCCCGCGACTTCCGACAAGGAACGGCCCGGGAGGCAAGACAAACAAGGCCCGGTCGACTTTACGGTGCCTGTCTGCGGCTCTGGAATAGGGCCGAACGACATTGACCGAGACCGATAGGCAACAGGTCATCTATTGGCGAAAAATTGCCGAGAACCCCCTCAAAAAGATCATTGTTTCATTGGATGCGGGCCCGGCTGCCGTTCGGAATCACTCCCTGATTTCAGGATAATTCAAAAAGCAAGATAGACAGAATGGGAATCGCAAACTACGCATTTGGTCACGCAGCATTGCAAGCAATCAGAGGGAGGAATGCGGTGGCGGAACCATTTCTTGGGGAAATCCGAATGGTCGGGTTCAACTTCCCCCCACGGGGCTGGGCCTTCTGTGACGGCCAAATCCTGCCAATCGCCCAGAACCAGTCGCTCTACTCGATCCTGGGCACCACCTATGGCGGCGATGGCATCAGCACCTTCGCGCTGCCGGATCTGCGCGGCCGGACCCCGGTCCACAAGGGCAACGGCATCTCCCTTGGTGAAAGCGCCGGGACCGAGACGGTGACGCTGACCACGGCGGAGATCCCGGAACACATCCACTACGCCAAGGCTTCGGTCAGCGTCGGGAACACCGCGAGCCCGGGCGGACATGTCCTTGCCGCCGAAACCAGTGGCGATTTCGCCTATGCGGAGTTCAGCGAGACAGATGCGATCGCCCTCCGGGCGGGGACGCTGATGTATTCCGGTGGCAGTTTACCGCACAACAACATGCAGCCTTACCTGACCCTGGCGTTCTGCATCGCCATCCAGGGGCTCTTCCCCTCGCGCAACTGAACCCGGAGGACATCTGATGTCGGAACCCTATGTCGGCGAAATTCGCATGTTCGCCGGAAACTTCGCCCCGAAGGGCTGGGCCTACTGCGACGGTCAACTTCTGGCAGTCTCACAGAACGACGCCCTGTTTTCCCTGCTCGGCACCACCTATGGCGGCGACGGGCGCACCACCTTCGGCCTGCCGGACATGCGGGGACGTATCCCGCTGCATCTGGGCAGCGGGCCGGGCCTGACGACACGGCGTGAAGGCAGCAAGGCGGGCGGGGAAACAGTGACGCTGACCATCGCGGAAATGCCCAGCCACTCGCATGGCCTGTCGGCCAACACCTCCGCGGCGACGGCGGAAAGCCCGAGCGACCATGTCCTCGCCGCAGGTGTCGGGATCAACATGTACTCGGGCGAACCGCTGAACGCGCCGCTGGCGCCCGGCGTGATCGATCATTTCGGCGGGTCGCGATCCCACTCGAACCTGATGCCGACGCTCTGCGTCCACTTCATCATCGCCCTCTTCGGCATCTACCCGAGCCGCCACTAGGAGATCAGACATGTCGGAACCCTTCATTGCCGAGATCCGCATCTTCGCGGGCAATTTCGCGCCCCGAGGCTGGGCCTTCTGCGACGGGCAGTTGATGCCGATCGCCGATAATACCGCCCTCTTCTCCCTCATCGGAACGACCTATGGCGGGGATGGTAGGACGACCATGGCGCTGCCGAACATGCAGGGTCGCGCCCCGATGCATCCCGGCAGGGGGCCGGGACTGACGATGCGACGCCTCGGCGAGCGCGACGGATCGTCCACCGTGACCCTGACCGAGGCCCAGCTCCCTTCGCATGACCACCCGATGATGGCCTCGTCGGACATGGCCAGCACGGCAACCCCCACCACCGAAACCTCGCTGGCCCGGTCCGGCTTCGGGGACAATCTCTACCAGACGAACACGACCGAGAGCCTCGCCTACATGGCGTATCAGGCAGTCCAGCGAACCGGCGGCAGCCAGGCGCACCAGAACATGCAGCCCTACCTGGCGCTCAACTTCATCATCGCCCTGACCGGACTTTACCCTTCCCGGGGGTGATCCGGGATCCGGCAATCGGACGGGCGGCCCGCTTGCCGGGCCGCCCGCCTGCATTTGAAAGGCACCCATGTCGAGCACCACCGCCTTGCAGAGACATCCCAATGATCGCCGCGCCGGCGTGCTCGGGCTGCGGTTCCGCGACATGACCGGGGAGGACATGCCCTTCATGGCCCGCCTTTACCGCTCGACCCGCGAAGAGGAGATGGCCGGCCTGCCCTGGAGCGAGACGCAGCGGCAGCAGTTCATCCAGATGCAGTTCGACGCCCAGCACGCCCATTACCGGCAGCACTATCCCGCAGCCCTCTGGCTGGTGATCGAGACGCTCGGGCAGCCCGTCGGGCGCCTCTATCTTGAACGCTGGCCCCAGGAGGTGCGCCTCATCGACATTGCCTTGCTGCCCGAGGCGCGGGGCAAGGGCTATGGCGGGGCGATCCTGCGCGACCTGCAGGAGGAAGCGGCCGCCGACCGCCGGTGCATCGGACTCCACGTCGAAAAGATCAACCGCGCCCGCGGGCTGTACCATCGCCTCGGCTTCGTGCCGGTCGAAGACAAGGGGCTCTACGAGCTGCTGCACTGGACCCCTGAGGCATGAGCCTCAGGTAAAGATCGCCTCGTACTGATAGCCCGCATCCACCCGCGCCACCGGCACGAGGAAAAGCTCCTGCGCCCCGTGCGTTTCATGGGTCAGCGCATAGGTGGCCTGGGGCAGCGCGGGTTCGCCCGGGCCCTGCCACAGCAAGGAGACCGCACCACCTTCGCGCAGGCCGCTCGACAGTCTCTGCACCTCGATCAGCGTCAACTCGATCTGCGGCTGCACGGACGCGACGGTGCAAGCACTGCCCTGCAGGGCGGTGAATTCATCGACGGTCATGGTGCTGAAATCTGTCATGCGACATCTCCTCGTCTCGCTAACCTATGGGGAGTGTAGGAGATTCTCGGGCCCGAAGCACCCGAAATCCCACCGCTCAGGCGGAAGTTGCGCCCCCCTGTCCGGCCCCGGGTGCCCGCCCTCACTGGCGACACTCGCGACCGCATGTCTCCCGCCCCAGGACTGCGCGAATCGCCCGCTCCCGGCGTCGTGGGTCGGGCCAGATCCCCCGCTCAAGCCCTGTCCCAGGCACGGAGAGGGGCACAGTCGCCTGGGTTGTTTCGTTCAACAAAAGCAGGGCTCACGGGCCGAAACCAGGCCATGCGATGCACGAAACGGTCCCGAACGGTTTGCACTTTCCCGGGCAGCTTGGTAGCAGTTGCTTCGATGTCGAAAGCAAAGTGCATTCTCAAGCCGCCCGTAAGGCGTTGAATTTTCGCGCCACAGCACGAGGCGCGCCTGCTTTCCCTCAGCTTTACTTGAAATAACGAAGGAGAAGTCCATGCGTTCGTCGAAACGTCTCTCGACCGCCATTGCCACCGCGATGATCCTGCCTGCTGCCGCCGCCTCCGCCCAGGACGCCGAAGGCCAGTGCGGTGAGGTCTCCATCGCCCAGATGGGCTGGGCCGCCGCCGAAGTGACCACCAACATCGCCAAGTTCCTGCTGGAACAGGGCTATGGCTGCGACGTCAGCCTGGTGCAGTCCGACACGATCCCCGCCATCACCTCGGTCGCCGAGAACGGCGAGCCCGACGTGGTGACAAACCTCTGGCTGAACTCGGCCGGCGACGCCTACACCAAGCTGGAAGAGGGCGGCACCATCAAGCGCCTGACCTCGGTGCTGGAACCGGGCGGCGTCGAAGGCTGGTGGATCCCCACCACCCTGGCCGAAGAGCACCCCGAGCTGACCACCATCGAGGGCATCCTGGAGAACCCCGAGCTGGTCGGCGGTCGCTTCAACAACTGTCCTGACGGCTGGGGCTGCCGCGTGGTCTCCGACAACCTGTCGCGCGCGCTCGACCTCGAAGGCCACGGCATCGAGGTCTTCAACCACGGCTCCGGCGAGACGCTGGCGACCTCGATGGGCGCCGCCGTCACCAACGGCGAACCCTGGTTCGGCTACTACTGGGGCCCGACCGTGCCGCTTGGCAAGTACGACATGACCAAGGTCGACATGGGCGGCTACGACGAGGCGGCCTTTACCCCGCTGCAGAACCCCGATGCCGCCGATCCGCAGGTCTCGGACTTCCCGGCCGCGCCGATCCTGACCGCCGTCACCTCCGACTTCGCCGAGGCAAACCCGGCAGTGACCGAGTTCTTCTCGAACATGACCTTCGCCACCGACCAGATGTCGGGCCTGCTGGCCTGGAAGGACGAGAACAACGCCTCCAACGAGGAAGTGGCCGTCTACTTCCTGTCCACGGCCTCGGACACCTGGACCAGCTGGGTGAACGACGCCGCGAACGAGAAGCTCTCGGCGCTGGTGCAGTAAGCGCGCATGGCCCCGAGGGGCCGCAGGATATTCGACGGGGCCGGACAACCGGCCCCGTTTCACGTTCCACAACAAGGGTGGGCTGATCATGGCCCGATTGACACATGGCAACCTATGACGGTCTGTTTGACGGTCTTGGCCTGAGGGACTGGTGTGACACGGAGGCCGCCGACGGCCCCATGTCCATGGCCGACCTTCTGGCAAAGACCCAAGGCGGCGGCGATGCCGCCACCTCGCTGCGCGACCTTCCCTTCCCCTCTCTCGACGCGCTGCACGACGCCTGCGCCGCGATCCCCCAGTCCCGCGATCTGACACAGGGCCTGGAAACCGGCTTTCTCGGTATCCGCGACGCCCTGCGCGTGGTGGTCGATCCGCTGACCCAGCCACTGAGCTGGGCGCTGGAGAACATGCTCTGGCTGATGACCCAGACCCCGTGGTGGGTGATGGTGCCGGTGCTGCTGCTGGTCACCTGGGCGGTGGCGCGGTCGTGGAAGGTCGTCGGCTTCGTCGCCCTCATGATCGCCGGCCTGGCGTTCGTCGATCATTACGAAGTCGCGATGCAGACCCTGGCGATCATCTTCGTCTGCGCCTTCATATGCGTCTTGCTTGGCGTCCCCATCGGCATCGCCATGTCGCGCAGCGACCGGCTGCAGGGCATCCTGACGCCGGTGCTGGACATGCTGCAGACCCTGCCCCCCTTCGTCTACCTGATCCCGCTGATCTTCCTCTTCTCGGTCACCGAACCCAAGCTCTACGGCATCGCGGTGATCCTCTATGCCATCGTGCCCGTCGTGCGGCTGACCAACCTCGGCATCCGCCTGGTCGACCCCGACGTGATCGAGGCCGCCGATGCCTTCGGCATGACCAAGCGGCAGAAGCTCTTCGGCGTGCAGATCCCGCTGGCCCTGCCCAACATCATGGCCGGGGTGAACCAGACGATCATGATGAGCCTCGCCATGGTGGTCATCGCCTCGATGGTCTCGGCCCCGGGGCTCGGCATCCTCGTGCTGCGCGGAATCCGCAACCTGGAACTGGGCGTCGGCCTTGTCGCCGGTCTGGGCATCGTGGTGCTGGCCATCGCGCTGGACCGCGTCACCAAGGCCGCCCTGGCCCGCATCGACGCCAGCCAGTCCAGCCGCTGAGGGAGAGAGACAGATGACAGAGCAAACCGTGAAGGTCTCGATCCGCAACCTCTACAAGATCTTCGGTGAGGACCCCCAGGGGGCCCTTGCCAAGGTCCGCGACGGGATGTCCAAGCCCGACCTGCTGGACCAGACCGGGCATGTGCTGGGCCTGCAGGACATCAACGTCGACATGCACGAGGGCAAGATCACCGTCATCATGGGCCTTTCTGGGTCCGGCAAGTCGACGCTGATCCGCCACCTCAACCGGCTGATCGAACCGACCGCCGGCGAGGTGCTGGTCAACGGCGAGGACATCCTGGCCTGGAACGACGCCCAGATGAGGAGCCTGCGGCGCGAGACCATGTCGATGGTCTTCCAGAAGTTCGCCCTTCTGCCGCACCGCACCGTGCTGGAGAACGCCGGCATGGCGCTGGCCACCCGTGGCATCGCCCGCGAGGACTACGAGGCCGAGGCGCGCAAGTGGCTGGCCCGTGTCGGGCTGGAGGGCCAGGACGAGCAGTATCCGCACCAGCTTTCGGGCGGGATGCAGCAGCGCGTCGGGATCGCGCGGGCGCTGGCGTCGAATTCGGACATCATGCTGATGGACGAGGCGTTTTCGGCGCTCGATCCGCTGATCCGCACCGATATGCAGGACCTGCTGCTGGAGCTGCAGGAAGAGCTGCACAAGACCATCATCTTCATCACGCATGACCTGGACGAGGCCCTGAAGCTGGCCGATCACCTGGTGATTCTGAAGGATGGCGCGGTGGTCCAGCAGGACGAGCCGCAGCAGATCCTGCTGACCCCCTCCGATCCCTACATCGAAGAGTTCGTGGCCGACATCAACCGCGCCCGCGTGCTGCGGGTCCGCTCGATCATGTCGAGGGAAGCGCCCGAGGGCGAGGTTGCCGGAGACGTGGCTCCGGGCGACAACCTCGAAAGCGTGATCGCCAAGGCCGGGGGCGAGGCCGACCGCGTCTTCCGCGTGACGCGCGGCGACGAGGTTCTGGGCCATGTGAGCATGGTGCAGGTGCTGCGCGCCCTCGTGCCGCGCCAAGCCGCGGCCTGACGGCAGACCACCACCAAGCTATGCAAAGGCCCCGGAGCACAGTGCTCCGGAGCCTTTCGCGTTCCGCGGGGCGGTCCCTCAGGCCGGGCGCATCTGACCGTCGACCATGACAGCCGTCACCTGCAGCTCCGCGTCCATCAGCGTCAGCCCGGCCCGCTTGCCGGGGGTGACAGACCCCAGGCTGTCGCCCAGCCCCATGACCTCGGCCGGGGTCAGGCTGGCCATGCGGATCGCCGCCCCCAGCCCGCAGCCGGTCAGCGCGTCCATCTGGCGCACCGCCTCGATCATCGACAGGTCCGCCCCGGCCAGCACGCCATTGGCATCGCTCAGCCGCCCGTCGCGACGGTAGATGCGTTTGCCCAGCAGGTCGAACTCGGTCACATCGGTGCCGAGCGGGCTCATCGCATCGGTGACGAGGAACAGCCGCCCCGCGCCAAGCCGCGCCAGCGCCAGCCGCAGGTTGGCCGGGTGCACATGCTGGCCATCAGCAATGATCCCGGCGGCAAGACGGCCTGAATCGAGCACCGCCCCCACCACGCCCGGCGCCCGCCCGGCCACCTGGCTCATCGCGTTGAACAGGTGTGTGGCCCCGCTGAGCCCCTCGTCCTCGGCGGCAGCGATATCCTCGAAGCGGCCTTCGCTGTGGCCGGCGAAGACCCTCACCCCGGCACGGGCCAGCGCGGCGACCTGACCGGGCGCGGCCTCTTCCGGGGCAAGGGTCAGCATCAGGGGCAGGTCGAACTGCGTCAGATGCGCAAGATCCTCATCGGCCATCGGACGGATGCAATCGGCGGGATGGATGCCGGGGCGCGCGGGCGACAGGAAGGGCCCTTCCAGATGCAGCCCGATCACCTCGGGCAGCTGCCGCGCGGCCGCGCGGACGGCCTCCATCGCGCGCTGGTACTTGCGGCCCGCATCGGTGATGAAGGTCGGCAGGAAATAGGCGGTGCCGCCCCGGCGCGCGCCCTCGGCCATGGTCCGCAGGCTTTCGGGCAGCGGCGCATCGTTGAACAGCACGCCCCCGGCCCCGTTCAGTTGCAGGTCGATGAAGCCCGGCGCCACGACCTCGGCCTCGATCAGCTGCCCGCCGAGCGCGGCAGCCCGCGCCCCGTCGAACTCTTCGACGAAACAGCCGTCCTCGATGACCAGCGCGCGATCGTGGCGGGGCGCACCGCCGAAACCGTCGTGCAGCGCGCCAGCGCGCAGGATGATGCGGTCAGCCAAGGTCGACCTCCTCTGCGTTCGGATGCACGAAATCAAGGTAATCGCGGCCCTTCAGCGCCGAGGCGGCCCCGCCATCCAGCCGCACGGTGACGCGCGGATGAAACTGCAGCACCGAGGCCGGACAGGCGGCGCTGACCGGCCCCTCGATCATCGCCGCCACGGCCTCGGCCTTGTGCGCGCCGGTGGCGACCAGCAGGATCTGCCGCGCCTCCATGATCGTGCCCACGCCCATGGTGATCGCATAGGTCGGCACCACCTCGCCCTCGGCGAAGAGACGGGCGTTGTCGTCGCGGGTCTTGCGCGCCAGCGTCTTGACCCGGGTGCGCGACCCGAGGCTTGAGAAGGGTTCGTTGAAGCCGATGTGGCCGTTGGCCCCCAGCCCCAACAGTTGCAGGTCCAACCCGCCGCCAGCGGCGATCCGGGCATCATAGTCGCGCGCCTCTGTATTCGGGCTGGCGGCATCGCCGCGCGGGACATGGGTATTGGCCCGGTCGATGTCGATATGGTCGAAGAGCTGCTGTGCCATGTAGCGGTGATAGCTCTGCGGGTGTTCGGGCGACAGGCCGACGTATTCGTCGAGGTTGAAGGTGGTCACGGCGCGGAACGAGGTGTCCGCCGCCGCCTCGCGCAGTTCGGCGTAGACCGGCTCCATCGTGCCGCCGGTGGCTAGGCCCAGCCGGCAGGCGGGCCGCGCGCGCACCAGCGACAGGATATCGTGGGCCGCTGCCGAGGTCGCGGCCTCGGCACTGTCGTGGATCAGGATCTTCATTGCGGGAGACTCCCAGGTAAGTCAGCGAATGTGGCCCTCAAGGGCCGATGTGCAGCCCCTGCCCGAGGCGCAGAGAGACGCCGCCGGGCGGGGATGTCCAGAGGGTGACACCGGGCCGCTCGACCCGGCGAAGGGCGGCAAGGCCAGACCCGGCGCGCGATCCGATTTCGCCGCTGACCAGCAGCACGTCGTCGGCGGTCTTCACCTCGCGCTGATGTGCGCTGTTGGCCCGTTCCCAGGCGCGCAGGCGCACCAGCGCCTCCAGGACGCGCCCCTCGGCCGCCAGCGCCGAGATATCCGCCATCGAGCCAAGGCCATAGGCGGCGGCGTAGCGCTCCATCCCGTCGGACCCGGCGATGAAGCGCGCGGGGCCGCGCAGGATCTGCCGCGCGGTCGTGCCGGTGCCGGTGCTGCGCGGATGGATCGTGACGGCGGTGCTGGCGCAGTCGCGGATCTGGGCCAGCCGGCGGGCCCGCATCGCCTCTCCCCGCGCGCCGGAAAGGTCCAGCGGGCGGTAGGGCGCCACGGCGGGCATGGCGAAGCCGGGGCGGTGCCGGGCCGGACGGCGCGCAGATGTGATCTCGGCGAAACAATCGGCGTGGTCGATCCGGCTCAGGCAGAAGCCCGCTTGGTGAGGGCGAAAATGCAGGTAGGTCAGCGCGGCCAGCGGGTAGTCCTGTTCGGCCACCCTGCCCCGGCAGCGCGCCATGTAGTCGGCCTCGATCCCGCGCAGCACCTCCGCCAGCCGTGCGGGGCTGAGCGGGGCGTGCAGCACGCTGCCCGCGATCCCGGCGGACAGGCGGCGGGCGAACCAGGCGGGATCTGTCATGTCGGGCCGATAGCGCGCCGGTTCCTCGGCCAGCGAGGTCGCCCCGTCGACCACCCAGAGGTGGAATCCCGAGCGGGTCAGGCGAAAGCCGAAGGCATCTTCACTGATCGACCTGGAGGCCGGAGACCAGAGGATTTCCCGGATCGCGATATCCATCTCACGCGGTCAGCGCGATATGCAGCCGTCCCTCGGCGCTGGCCAGCTTGGCCTCGGCGGCATCCCGGTCGAGCTTCAGCAACAGCATGACCACCGCCAGCTTGATCGAGCCCTCGGCAGCCGCCAGCGCCGCCCCGGCCTCGGCCTCGGGGGCATCGGCCAGCTCTGCCACCATGCGCAGGGCGCGGGTCTGCAGCTTCTCGTTGGTCGGGCGCATGTCCACCATGCGGCCCCGGTAGACATAGCCCATGCGCACGAAGATCGCCGTCGAGAGGCAGGTCAGGATCGCCTTCTGCGCCGTGCCGGCCTTCATCCGGGTGGAGCCGGCGATGACCTCGGCCCCGGTGTCGGCAACCAGGTAGAACTGCGCCTCGCGGCCGATCGGGCCCTCAGGCGCATTGCCGATGGCCACGGTCAGCGCGCCGGCTGCGCGGGCATGGCGCAGCCCCTCGACCACGTAGGGCGTGCGCCCCGAGGCGGCGAGGCCGATCACCACGTCATCCGCGCCCATCCCCACCTCGTCCAGCGTGGCCACGGCGGCGGCGCCGTCATCCTCGGCACCTTCAACAGCCGTCACGAAAGCCCCCTGTCCGCCAGCCATCAGCGACAGGGCGCGCTCGGGCGGCCAGCCGAAGGTGGGGGGCAGCTCGGCGGCGTCGATGGCGCCGAGACGGCCCGAGGTGCCCGCCCCGAGATAGAGCAGCCGCCCCCCGCGCGCCAGCCGCCCGGCGGCCAGTTCGACCGCCTCGGCCATCGGCGCGGCGGTGCCATGGGCCGCGGCCACGGCGGCGACCTGGCCTTCCAGCATGGCCTCGACCATGTCACGGACGGGCCAGGTCTCGAGGCCCTTGTAGCGGGCGGCGGCGCGCTCAGTGGGAATCATGGAGGGCTTCGTCCTTTTCCTTGGCAATGAGGGCGGCGTGCAGGGCGGCGTCGATGCGGGGGAATTCCACCTCGTGCCCGGCAAGGTCGCTGGTGATCTGCTCGCGGATCGAAGGGTCCAGCGCCAGCACGCCGCCGACGAAGGCCACCGGCGCCTCGCCGCAGCGGTTCAGCATGATGCGGCCAAGGTGGGCCAGCTCCTGCCCGGCCTCGCGCAGCAGGGCCTGCGCGGTCGGATCGCCCTCGCGCGCGGCCTCGGCCACGGCGACGGCCAGCCGGCCGATGCGGCCCCGGTCTCCGCCGTAGACATAGTCCCGCATGGCGTCATGGGTGCTGCCGCCAAGCGCGGTGAAGACGGTCGAGGCCAGGATCTCGGCATCACGGGTGCCCGCGCCCTCGTCCTTCAGGCGGAACAGGTGGCGGATGGCGCGCAGGGCGATCCACACGCCCGAACCCGCGTCATCGACGAGGATGCCGCGCCCGCCGACGACCACCCGTTCGCCGCTTTCGTCATAGGTCATCCCGACCGAGCCGGTGCCCGCAGACACCAGGTGCCCGCGCCGCCCGTGGAAGGCCGCACGCCAGGCCAGCCCCATGTCGCTGGAGTAGCTGAAGCGCCCAAGCGGCAGGCCGAGGATATCCGTCACCTGGGTCTCGATCTGGGGATGACGCGAGAAGCCGGCCCCGGTGATGCCAAACTCGGCGTAGGAGACCGCCCCGGGCAACGCGTCGCGCATCGTTTCGAGGGCGCCCCGGAAACGCGCCAGGCTGCGGGCGTCGTAGATCAGCCCGCTGGCGCCCTCGGCGATGCCACGGTCCACGACCCGGCCCTCCGCATCCACCAGCACCCAGCGAGAGGCGGTGCCGCCGATATCCATACCCAGGTACAAGGTCACACTCCTGTCGTCTGTCGGGCCAGGGCCCGCACGAAGCCCTGGGCGATGGCCCGGGGGTTGGTGATCATCGTGCCGACCACGACCGCATGGGCGCCGCGCCGGAAGGCCTCGACCGCCTGTTCGGGCGTGGCGATGCGCCCCTCGGCGATCACCGGCACAGAAACCGCCGAGGCCAGCGCCTCGATCAGGTCATAGTCCGGGCCCTCGGGCGCCGGGGCGCCCGGTTCGGTGTAGCCCGACAGGGTCGTCGCAACATAGGTCGCCCCCGCCTCGGCCGCCCGCCGCCCCTCCTCCAGCGAGGCGACATCGGCGAAGGTCTCGACCCCGGCGGCCCGTGCCTCTTCCAGCACATCCTGCCAGCGGTCAGGGGTGCCGCGGTCACGCTCGGTGCAGTCCAGCCCGAGGATCTGCGCCCCCGCCCCGATCACCGCCCGCGCTGCGGCGCGGTCCGGGGTGATGTAGACCGGCGCCTCGGCGAAGATCTTGTTGATGCCGATCACCGGCAGCGAGGTACAGGCACGGATCGCGGCGATGTCGGCGGGACCGTTGGCGCGCAGCGCCACGGCGCCCGCCTCTTCGGCGGCGCGGGCCATGGCGGCCATGTGCACCGGCCCATGCAGCGGATTGTCCACCCGCGCCTGGCACGAGACGACGAGGCCGCCCTTTGCGATCAGGCTCATTTCACCGCCCCCGCCGTCATGCCGTTGATGAACTGCTTGGACAGGACGATGTAGATGATGGTGATCGGCGCTGCCGCCAGCGTCAGCCCGGCGAACATCACCCCCCAGTCGGTCGCATATTCGCCGATGAAGCTGGTCATCCCCTGCGGCAGGGTCTTCAGCGCGTCATTCTGGATGAAGACCAGCGGGAAGAAGAAGTCGTTCCAGATCGGCACCAGGTTGTAGATCCCGGCGATCACCATGGCCGGACGGCACAGCGGGATCATCACGCTGACCATGATGCGGAACTCCGAGGCGCCATCCATGCGGGCGGCATCCTCAAGCTCTCGTGGCAGGGTGCGGATGAAGCCGGTCATGATGAACACGGTCGAGGGCAGCCCCATGGCCGTGTAGACCGCGATCAGCGCCCAGTGGGTGTTCAGGATGCCCATGTCACGGAACAGGATGAACAGCGGGATGATCGCCAGCTTCAGCGGCACCATCAGCCCGGCCATGAAGAACAGCAGCAGGAAGCTGGAGCCCCAGAACTCATACCGCGCGATGGCATAGGCGGCCATCAGGCCCAGGGTCAGCAGCAGGAAAATCGAGGCGCCGGTCACCAGCACGGAATTCAGCAGGTAGCGCATGAAGGCGGTTTCGGTCGCCATGGCGACGAAGTTGGTGACATTGGTGAAATCGGGGATCGAGAAGGGATCCTGGAAGATCTCGATGTTCGACTTGAACCCCGACATGACCATGATGGCGATCGGGAAGAGCATCAGCACCGTGTTGGCGATCAGGATGATCTGCATCAGGCCGTCGCGCCCGTAGGTGCCCAGCAAGCCCGGCTTGTCGTAGCGGCTTTCCATGCTCATACCTCGATCTCCCGTTTGCGGAGGTAGATTGTCCAGCTCGTCGCCACCACGGCGATGAAGAGGAACATCAGCACCGCCAGGGCCGAGCCCATGCCGAAGTCCTGGATGCCCGCCGACTGGTTGCCGAAGGCGGTCCGGTAGAAGTAGAGGCCCAGCACATCGGTGTTGCCATAGGGCGAGCCGTCGAGGCCGACCATGATGTAGGGCAGTTCGAACCAGTTGAACGAGCCGATGAAGAGCAGCACGAAGCAGACCGTGGCCGAGGGCGCGATCAGCGGCCAGATCACCCGGCGGATCAGCGTCAGCTCGGAGTCGGTCTCCATCCGCGCGGCGTCGAGGATTTCCGAGGGGATGCGCTGCAGGCCCGCCAGGAAGACCAGCGTCGGGAAGCCGACCCAGGCCCAGGCATTGACGAAGATCAGCGCGTTTAGCGCCGTGTCGGCATCACCCAGCCAGGGTGTCGCGAGGCTGCCGAGGCCGACGGCCTTCAGCAGTTGGTTCACGGCGCCGAAGATCGGGTGGAAGAACAGTTTCCAGACATAGCCGATGATGACCGTCGACAGCACGACGGGCAGGAAGACCGCGATGCGGTGGAAGCGCGCGCCCGGCAGGTCGCGCCACAGCGCATAGGCCAGGATGAAGCCCAGGCCGTTCTGGATGATCATCAGGGCGAAGAAGACGAAGATGTTGTTCTTGAAGGCGTTCCAGGTGGTTGCCGCGAAGGGTTGCTGGAACAGCACCTTCTCGAAGTTGGCAAAGCCGACGAAGTCGCCGCGGGCCAGCCCCTGCCAGTCGTAGAAGGCATAGGCCAGCGCCGAGAAGATCGGGTAGATCACGAAGAGCGCCATGACCACCACCGGCGGCACCAGCAGGAAGGTGATCCAGAGGCCGCGCCCCGAGACGCGCAGGCGCGGGGTCCGCGCAGGCGTCCGGGAGATGCCGTTCGAAGTGGGGGCGGGCATGGGGATCTCCTGGCTTCGGCGTGAAGGGGGGAAGGTCTGTCCGGCCGCGCAGGCGGCGGCCGGACATCCGGGACCTATCAGTCCTGGAAGGGCGCGTAGTAGGTCGCGATACCGGCGGTCACCGCCTCGGCGGCCTCTTCCGGGGTGCTCTCACCGGCCAGCATCTTCTGCACTTCCGCCTGCAGCAGGACCGAGCCCGAGGGCTCTTCGTAGCGGAAGTTGGTCAGCATGATGTAGGGCACGGCCGCGCGGTTCAGCTCGGCGATCTCGTTCAGCAGGCCGTCTTCCAGCGTCACGCCGGCGATCGGGGTGATGTTGCGCAGCTTGTTGGCGAAGACCTGGCCGAACTCGGGCGTCGCGGTATAGGCCAGGAACGCCTTCACGGCCTCCGGGTGCTCGGTGGTGGCATTGCCCGCATAGCCGCCGTCGAAGAAGACGCCGACCAGCTTCTCGTCCTCGGCCGCCTCGCCGGGCGCGGCGAAGACGCCGATCTCCAGATCGGGGTTCTGGGCGCGGAAGTTGGCGATCTCGAAGGAGCCGCCGGCGAACATCGCCGCCATGCCCGAGGCAAAGAGCTGTTGCGACGAGGCATAGTCGAGCCCGGTGAAGCCATCGGGGAAGTAGGCGCTGATATCCTGCAGGTGCCGCAGACCGCTGACGTAGCGCGGATCGGTGAAATCGGTGGTCCCCGCGACGATCTCGTCGAAGAACTGCGACCCGACGACCGAGGAGGTCAGGGCCGAGACGATGGTCTCGTTCTGCCAGGCGGTCGCGGTGCCGTTGGCGAAGGCATACATGCCCGCATCCTTCACGGCCTGGGCGTTGGCCATCAGCTCGTCCCAGGTCTGCGGCTCGCTGAGGCCGAGTTGCTCGTAGATGCCCTTGTTGTAGATCACCAGCATGGTCTGCGAGGCGAAGGGCACGCCGTAGACCTTGCCATCCGCGCGCAGGGTCTGGGCGGCGATGGCGGGGGCGGTCATGTCGGCCAGGCCGGGCACGTCCTCTTCGGTCAGCGGCATCAGGTAGTTGGCACCGGCGACGGCCTCGAAGGCGCCATAGGCGCGCACCATCATCAGGTCGGGACCCGAGTCACCGGCCAGGGCGGTGGACAGGATGGTGGCATAGCTCGACGCCTCGAAGGCCTCGAAGGTCACCGTGATCTCGGGATGTTCGGCCTCGAAGGCGGCAATCAGCTCTTCGTAGACGGCGCGGTCTTCCTGGCGCCAGCTCCACAGGGACAGCTCCTGTGCCATGGCGGGCGCGGCGATGGCGGTGGCCGTCACGCCGAGCGCAAGTGTCTTGATGAAAGTCTTCATGGTATCCTCGCAAGTTGGATGTGGTCGTCAGGGCCGACGGAAACTTCTTCCGGTTTCACTGTCGAAGTAGTGGATTTCGGCGGGGTCGGGGCGCAGCCGCACGGCATCACCGGGGCGATGCGTCAGGTTCTTCGTGTCGCCCTGCAGGCTGACCCGGGTGCCGTCGCCGAGGCGGGCGTAGATATAGGCGTCATTGCCAAGGTACTCGGCGTATTCGAATTCGGCCTCGAAACCGTCGGTCGCCCCCTCGGGCGCCAGGCTCAGCGCGTCGGGGCGAATGCCCAGGGTGACCGTCTTTCCGGTCTCGGGCGCATCGGGCAGCAGGACCGCGCCGCTGCCTGCCACGCCGAAGCGGTCGCCGTCGCGGACCGCCTTCAGCAGCGACATGCGCGGCGAGCCGATGAAGGTGCCGACGAAGGCATTGGCCGGGGTCTCGTACAACTCGCGCGGGGTGCCGACCTGTTCGATCATCCCGTCGCGCAGCACCACGATGCGATCGGCCAGGGTCATCGCCTCGACCTGATCGTGGGTGACGTAGATCATCGTGCCGCCGATATCGTTGTGCAGCTTGGCGATCTCCAGCCGCACCTCGGACCGCAGCGCGGCGTCGAGGTTCGACAGCGGCTCGTCCAGCAGGAAGACGGCGGGCTTGCGCACCAGCGCCCGACCGATGGCGACCCTCTGGCGCTGCCCGCCCGACAGCTCGCGCGGCTTGCGTTGCAGCAGCGGGCCCAGTTGCAGCGTCGCGGCGGTCTCGTCGATGCGCTTCTGGACCTCGTCCTTCGACAGTCCCATCAGCTTCGCACCAAAGGCCATGTTGTCGTAGACGTTCATGTGCGGATAGAGCGCGTAGCTCTGGAAGACCATGGCGATATCGCGCTTGGAGGGCGGCACGTTGACCATGGACCGCCCGTTCAGCGTGAACTCCCCTTCCGAGATATCATCCAGCCCGGCGATCAGGCGCAGCAGGGTGGACTTGCCGCAGCCCGAGGGGCCGACGAAGACCACCAGCTCGCGGTCGTGGATCTCGAGGTCGATGCCCCGCAGGACCTCCACGTTCCTGAAGTTCTTGCGGACACCCCGAAGAGATAGTTGCGCCATGCGGACCCCCTTTTCCGGAACTGGTACCACATGACATACCAATTACAAACTTTTATTAGATTTGATAATACCAACTAAATACCAATTCTGAAATTCTCATGAAAACTTGAGACTTCGGTCACGCCAAAACGGTCGAGCAAATTCTCATTGAACGAAAAACCGCTCAGATGTATTAAAGTGGTATTATTACGCAGGACCGGACTCCCTCGATGCAGAGCGCCCCTCACCTGGACTTGATTCGCGACACGATCGCCGAAGCGGACGAGACCGGGCCGCTCTACCGCACGGTCGGGGACGGGCTGTCGCGGCTGATCGAAAGCGGCGCCCTGCCGCCCGGTGCGCGGTTGCCCTCGGAACGCCAGCTGACCGATCTTTCGGGCAAGAGCCGGGTGACCATCCGCAAGGCGCTGGCCCTGCTGGCCGAGCGCGGGCTGGTGCACCAGAAGAAAGGTTCGGGCACCTATGTCTCTCCGCCGAAGGACAGCGCGCCGGCGCAGCCGGTCACCTCGCTGACCGACATCCTGCGCCGCCAGGGCCGCACCAGCCGCACCATCTGGCTGAAGCGTCACGTCGTGCCCGCGACCTACCATGACCGGCTGATCCTCGCCCGCCCGGCGCTGGAGCGCGTGGTCCGGCTGGAGCGGCTGCGGCTGGTCGACGAACGCCCGATGTCGCTGGAACGCTCGACCTTCACCACCGAGGCCCTGCCCGACGTGACCATGATCGACCAGTCGATCTATGCCGCCCTGCGCGCCAACCGCACGCTGCCCACGCGGGTCACGCAGGAGGTCACCGCCGAGAACATGGTGCCCCGGGTGGCCGAGCGCCTGCGCGCCCTGCCCGCAGCCGCCGCCCTGAAGATCACCCGCCGCGGCTACGACCGCAACGGGGCGATCATTGAACATACCGAGGCAGTCTTTCACCCCGAGGCGCACCGGATCGTCAGCGAGTTCGGCAGCTGATCGCCACGCCCTTCGACCGCCCCCGGCCCCGTCCTTTCCGCCCCGCACCGGCGCGATTGCCTGACCCGCAATGTTGCCGCAATCTTGCTGGCACCCTGTGGGCGAAACGGAGCGGACGAGGACATGCGCATTCTGGTTGTCGAAGACGAGGCGGAGCTGGGCCGGATGCTGGGCGCGGCCCTGGCGCGTCATGACATCCTGGTCGACCTGGCGCCCTCCTTCGCCGTGGCCGAGGAGGCGTTGCAGCTGCATGACTACGCCGCCGTGGTGCTGGACCGCACCCTGCCCGACGGCGAGGGGCTGGACCTGCTGCCACTGATCCGCGCCCGCCCCGCGCCCTGCCCGGTGATCGTGCTGTCGGCCCTGTCCTCGGTCGATCAGCGGGTCGAGGGGCTGGACGGCGGCGCCGACGACTACCTCGCGAAGCCCTTCGCCACCGATGAACTGCTGGCCCGGCTGCGCGCCCTGCTGCGGCGCCCCTCCCTCGCGGAGTCCGAGGCGATCGAACTGGGCCGCCTGCGCTTTCAGCCCGAACACCGCTCGGTCGAGATCGAGGGCAGCGCGCTTGAGCTGCCCCGGCGCGAATTGCTGGTGCTGGAGGCCCTGCTGCGCCGCGCCGGCCGGGTGGTGGACCGGCGCGCGCTCGAGGACGCTGTCTACGGCTACGACGACGAGATCGCCTCGAACAGCCTCGACGCCCATGTCTCGCGCCTGCGCCGCAAGCTGGCGCCGGCCGGGCTGGAAATCCACACCATCCGCGGCGTCGGATACCTGCTGAGGGCAAGCGAATGAGGCCCCGAAGGACATCGCTCAGGACCAAGCTCGCCTGGCAGTTGATCCTGTTGCAGGTCACCGGGCTGACCCTCTTTGCCGTGCTCATCGCCCTGCCACCGCTGGACGGGCGGCCCGCCGCGCCGCGGCTCGACGAGGAGATCCTCGAAGACATCGCCGAGTCCCTGCGGGACGTGGACGGCGCAATGGTGCTCCGGCCCGACGAGGATCTGCTCAGGGCGATGCAGGGAGAGCCCGGTTTCTGGCTCCAGGTCGCCCGTGGAGACGGGGCGGCGCTGCGCCACGGCCCCGTCCCCGCGAGTCCAGGGGCGCTGCTCGGCCTGCAGGTCGACCTGACCGAACTCGAGATCCGCCGCAGCGGCGAGGATCCGGCCCGCGACCTGCTGGCCGAGCAGCGGGACAGCCCGGCGGGCCGGGTCGTCATCCTGACCGGCGGCGGCCCTCGGGTCTCGGCCTTCCGGGACTTCGTCGGCGATGTCAGCGACTACTACCTGGGTCTGGTGGCGATCCTCGGGCTGCTCACCGCGCTGGTCATCCCGCTTCTGCTGATGCGCGAATTCCGCGGCCTAGCGCGGGTCGAGGCCGAGGCCGGGCGCATCGACATCGACCGCCCCGGCACGCGGCTCAGCACCTCCGGCGTTCCCGCCGAGCTGACGGGCCTGGTGCAGGCGGTGAACTTGGCGCTGGCCCGCCTCGACGAGGGGATCGGCAAGCGCAAGCGGTTCCTGGCCACCGCCGCCCATGAGCTGCGCACCCCGATCACCATCCTGACCATGCGGATCGAGGCCCTGCCCCCCGGCGAGGACCGCAGCCGCCTGCTGCTGGACGTGTCGCGGCTGACGCTGCTGGCCAACCAGCTGCTCGACTGGCAACGGCTGGAAAGCGGCGGCCACCATCCGCACCCCATCGACCTGACCGAGGTGGCGCGCGAAGCGCTGGCCGAGGTGGTTCCGGTCGCCCTCGCCGCCGACTGCACCCTGTCACTGGAGGCACCGGACACGCCAGTGCAGGTGCTGGCGGATGCGCAGGCGGTGGCGCGGATCGTCTCGAACCTGGTGCAGAACGCCGTCGCCCATGGCGGACGGGGCACGGCGATCACGGTTACGGTCGATCCGTCGGGCCAGCTCGGGGTCGGCGACGACGGTCCGGGGATCGCGCCCGAGGATCAGCCCCACGTCTTCGATCCCTTTTTCCGGGCCCCGGGCGCGGGCGCGGGCTCGGGGCTGGGGCTGAACCTGGTGCGCGATATCGTGTTGGGCTTCGGCGGCAAGGTCCGCGTCACCACCGGGCCCGCCGGTGGCGCCCTGTTCCTCGTCCGGTTCCGCCCCGCCGGCGAGGAAGCGGAAAAGGCACGCTAGCGCCGCCGGCGCGCCGCGCCGCGCCGCGCAACCTTGGCGCAATCTTGGCACCGCAGGGAACGGAAAACCTCCTCCCGAACGGTGACCCGGATGACCTCTTTCGACAGACCCAGGACAAGATCCTCTCTCCTGCGCGGCCTCGCGCTCTGCCTCGCCCTCGGCGCAACCGCCCTCGGGCTGCAGGCCGCCGGCGGCATGGGCGGCAGCGCCGCGCCAACGCCCGAGGACGCCCCGCCGCCGGTGAAGCTGCTGGCCGCCGAGGAGGTCCTGCACCTCGCCCAGAGCGAACTGCGCGAGACACTCTCGATCTCGGGCAGTGCGGCGCCGGTGCAGCGCGTGACCGTCTCGGCCCAGGTCTCCGGACTGATCGAAGCCGTCGCCGTGCAGTCCGGCGACGAGATCCCCAAGGGCGCCCTCCTGCTGGAGATCGCGGCAGGGGACTACCGGCTGGCACTGCAGGCCCAGGAGGCCAGCCGCGCAAGCCTTGCCGCCCAGCTTGCCGCCGTCCGAGCCGCCTACACGCGGACCCAGACGCTGGCCGACCGGGGCGTCGCACCCCGCAGCAGCCTTGACGCGGCGCGGGGCGAGGTCGATGCCCTCACTGCCCAGATCGCGGCCGCCGAGGCGCAGATGCGGCTTGACGCGGCCCGGCTGGAGCGCGCCCGGCCCCGCGCGCCCTTCGCCGGGGTGGTCACCCGCCGCCTGGTTGAGCCGGGGCAGCTGGTGCAGGCCGGGGCGCCGCTGGTCGAGATCCTCGACCTCTCCGAGATGCTGGTCGAAACCTTGGTGCCGCTTGATCGGCTGGACGAGATCACGCCAGGCCAGCAGGCCCGCCTCTGGCTGCCCCGGGACCCGGACCGCAGCTTCGACGCCCGGGTCGAGCGGATCAGCCCGCAGGCCGTCGAGGGCACCCGCTCTGCCCGGGTCTACCTGCGCATTCCCGAGGCCGGGGGCGCCCTGCCCGCCGGTCTCTACCTCAGCGGCGAGATCCTGCTGCGCAGCGCCCGTGCCCTTGCCCTGCCGGAGAGCGCGATCCGCCAGGAGGCGGAAACCGCCACCGTTCTGGCCCTGCGTGGCGGCACCCTGACGCCGGTCCTGATCGGCACCGGCCCCCGCTGGCAGAACGGCAGCCTAGTCGAGATCACCGCCGGCCTTGCCCCGGGCGACCTGGTGCTGGCCCGGCCGCTGGCGAACCTTGCCGAAGGCGACTCCGTGCGCCTCGCCACGGAGGAGTGAGCCATGTTCCTGACCCGTATCAGCATTTCGCAGCCCGTTTTCACCACGATGATGATGCTCGCCGTCCTGGCCTTCGGCCTGATCGGCTGGCGCGCCATCCCGATCGACCGCTTCCCCGCCGTAGATTACCCGGTGGTCGCCGTGCTGACCCCCTATTCCGGCGCCGCCCCGGAAAGCGTGGAAAGCGATGTCACCCGGATCGTCGAGGATGAGCTGAGCACGCTGGCCGGCATCGACCGGATCACCTCGACCTCGTCGCAGGGACATTCGACCGTGGTCGTGCTGTTCACCCTGGAAACCGACAGCGCCGCCGCCGTGCAGGACGTACGCGACCGTATCGCCCTGATCACCCCCGCCCTGCCCTCGGGCGCCGAGGCCCCGCAGGTGGTGCGCTTCAACCCGACCGACGATCCGGTGGTGACCCTGGCGCTCAGCAGTGCCACGGCGGGCGCGGGCCGCCTGTCGCGGCTGGCCGAGGACGTGGTGGTGCCCCGGCTAACCGCCCTGCCCGGCGTCGGCAGTGCCTCGCTGATCGGCGGGGTCGAGGACCAGGTCAGCGTGCTGCTCGATCCCGACCTGCTGCGGGCGCATGGTCTCGGCGTCGCCGATATCCGCGACGCCCTGGCCGGCGACAACCTCAGCCTGCCTGCCGGCGCGCTGACCCGCGGCGCCCGGACACTGCAGCTGCAACTGAACGCCGAGGCGCGCGACCCGCGCGAGCTGTCGGAGCTGGTGGTGGCGCGACACGGAGAGGAGCTGATCCGCCTGCGCGACGTGGCCACCGTCACGCGCGGCCTGTCCGATCCCGACAGCCTGGCCTTCAACGACGGCGATCCCGCGCTGGTGATCGAGGTGATCAAGGCCGACGGTGCCAATACGGTCGCCCTCGCCCATACCATCGAGACCCTGCTGGAGCAGATGAACCGCGAGGGGCTGGCCGGGAGCGCCCGGCTGGATATCCTGACCAACCAGGCCGTCGCCATCGAACAGAACTACCACACGGTCCGCTCGACGCTCTACGAGGGGGCGATCCTGGCGGTGCTGATCGTCTTCCTCTTCCTCAACTCCTGGCGGTCGACCGTGATCACGGCGCTGACGCTGCCGATTTCCTTCCTCGGGACGCTGGCGGTGATCAGCCTGTTGGGCTTCACCCTGAACATGATGACCATGCTGGCGCTGACCCTCTCGGTCGGCATCCTGATCGACGACGCCATCGTGGTGCGCGAGAACATCACCCGCCACCTTGCCATGGGCAAGGACCACCACCGGGCCGCGCTGGACGGCACCGCCGAGATCGGCCTGGCCGTGGTCGCCACCACCCTGGCGCTCTGCGCCGTCTTCCTGCCGCTGGCCTTCATGCAGGGGATCGTCGGCCGCTTCTTCGTCCAGTTCGGCGTCACCGTCACCGTCTCGGTGCTGATCTCGCTCTTCGTCAGCTTCACCCTCGACCCGATGCTGTCGAGTGTCTGGCACGACCCGCAGTCGCAGCCGGGCGTCCAGCGCCGCGCCTTCGGCCGCGCCGTGGCCCGGTTCGAGCGGGCGATCGAGCGGCTCGGACAGCTCTATGGCCGGCTGCTGGCGCTCTGCCTGCGCCGCCGCCTGACGACGCTGGTCCTGGCCCTCGCCTGCCTCGGCGGCAGTCTGGCGCTGTTTCCCCGCCTGGGGTTCGAGTTCCTGCCCGCCAGCGACGAGGGGCGCCTTCGCATCGAGGCCCTGACGGCCACCGGCTCGTCACAGGGGTACACGGCGATGAAGATGGCGCAGATCGCCGCCATCGTCGAGGAGATGCCCGAGGTCACCGGGATCTATACCTCTGTCGCCGGGGGCAGCGGGGCGGGCGCCAACGAGGCGCGGATGGAGATCACCCTGGCGCCGCTGGCCGAACGGCAGACCCCGGCCGATGCGATGGTGCTGCGCCTGCGCGCGGCGCTGGCCCGGATCCCCGGCGTCACCCTCGGCATCAGCTCGGTCGGGGGCGTCGGGGGCGGCGGCGCCCCCATCGAGCTGTCGGTCCGCGGGCGCGATCCGGTCGCGCTGAGCCATGCCGCCGAACGTATCGCCGAGATGATCGCCGCGATCCCCGGCACCGCCGAGGTGCAGCTCAGCGCCGAGGCCGCGCAACCGCTGCTCGATTTCCGCATCCAGCGTGACCTGGCCGCCGACTTCGACGTCTCGCCCCAGGCCGTCGGGGCCACCCTGCGCACCCTGATCGACGGCGCCGAGGTCTCGGCCCTGCGCCGCGCCGACGGCGGCACCGACCCGGTGGTGCTGCGGCTGCCCGAGGCGCTGCGCCGCGATCCCGCCGCGCTCGGCGCCCTGCCGGTGGCGCGCAGCGGCGACAGCACGCTGCGGCTGGACCAGCTGACCCGCGAGGTCGCCGGGCTGGGCCCCGCCAGGATCGACCGCGAGGCGCGCAGCCGGGTCATCACCATCACCGCCGGGCTCGACGGTCGGGTGCTGGGCGACGTGCTGGCCGAAATCGAAAGCGGGCTGGCGGGCCTGGACCTGCCCGAGGGCATCGAGACCGGCACCGGTGGCGATGCCGAGGAGCTTGGCGACACGGTGGCCAGCATGGCCATGGCCCTCGGGATGGCGGTGGTCTGCATCTACCTGGTACTGGCCAGCCAGTTCGCCAGCTTCCTGCAGCCGCTGGCGATCATGGCCGCCCTGCCCCTGGCCCTGGTCGGGGTGATGCCCGCCCTGCTGCTGGCCGGGTCGACGATGAACATCTACTCGATGATCGGGCTGGTGATGCTGATGGGTCTGGTGGTGAAGAACTCGATCCTGCTGGTCGACAACGCCAACCAGCAGCGGCGCGCCGGCCTGGCGCTGCCCGAGGCGCTGGTGCGCGCCGGCACGACGCGCTTCCGCCCGATCCTGATGACCACCCTGGCGATGATCTTCGGGATGCTGCCCCTCGCCCTGGCCCTGCACCCCGGCAGCGCGCAAAGCGCCTCGATGGCCCAGGCGGTGATCGGCGGACTGATCAGCGGCACCTTGCTGACACTGGTGGTGGTGCCCGTGGTGCTGACCTGGCTGGAGGGCTTCGGCCAGTGGCTGCGCGGGCTGCGGGGCGCGCCCCCGGCCCCGCCCATGGCAGCCCTCGGCGACCCGTCCTGAGCGTCACCCTGCCCACCCTCCGGGCGGGCAGCAGCCCCTCCCGGGACGGCGGCAGGAGGCAGGCGGCGACCGGGCTGCCGCCCGCCTCGGACACCAATTTTCAACGCCAGCACCGCCTGGCGATCACATGGTTTCAGTCAGCGTCACCAAATAACCCACAGTTATCAAATTCGGTTATTATTTATCACTTTGTGTCACCTCTGGCGCGACCCTATAGTTCCTCCCACAACAGGAACCGAGGTAAGAAAAAATGAAAAACTCTCATCGCACCATCGGCGCCGCCCTGCTCGGGACCGCCCTCGCCCTCGTCTCGGGGCAGCAGGCCCTGGCGGAAACCTGGCGCCTTTCGACCAAGATCCCGGCCGACAGCTTCGAGGGCAAGCTGCACCAGGAATTCGCCGACAAGGTGGCCGAGTACACCGGCGGCAACGTCCAGGTCCAGGTCTACCCGTCCGAGCAACTGGGCGACGCGCAGACCGTTCTGGAACAGGTCAGCTCGGGGATCATCGACATCTTCGTGGATGACGTCAGTTACCTGAACCGCTTCAACGAGGACATCACCTGGACCTCGGCGCCCTTCCTCTTCGACGACCGCGCCCACTGGACCTGCTTCATGAAGTCCGACTACTTCCACCAGATCCTCGGCAAGATCGAGGAGCAGGACAATATCGGCGTCATCGGCGAGGTCGGCCCCTTCAGCCGTGGCTTCCGCGTGCTGGTCACCAAGGACGAAATGGCCTCCTACGACGACGTGCAGGGCCTGAAGCTGCGGCTCTGGGACAACCAGATGATCGTCGATGTCTGGACCGCCCTGGGCACCGACCCGCTGGTCATGGCCTGGACCGATGTCTACCAGTCGCTGCAGACCGGCATCGTCGAGGCCGTCACCTCGCCGGCGATCCTGGTCGAGCCGATGAAGTTCTACGAGGTCGCGCCGCATATCGCGCGCACCGACGAGTTCAACCAGGCCAATGCCTACATGATCAACCTCGACAGCTGGAATGCCATCTCCGAGGACGACCAGGCGGCGGTGATCCGCGCCTACCACGAGGTCTCGGACGAGGCCGTCGCCGGGCTGCAAGCCTCCTTCGACGCCTCGCTGGAGAAGATGAAGGCGCAGGGCGTGACCTACAACGAACTCGACACCGGCCCCTTCGTCGAGGCCGCCGCGGCGATCTACGAGGGATACGAGGCCGACGGCACCCTGCCCTCGGGCTTCCTTGATGCCGTGGCGGCAAGCCGCGACACCTGCCACTGAGGGACTACTCCCCCCGGTGCCCTGTCCGGTCCGCCCCCGTGCGGACCGGGCCTTTTCGCCACTGCCGTTCAAGGAGATCCACATGACCGGGATCCTCGCAGCGGGACATCGTGGCCTGGACCGCATGGCCAGCCTCTACGAGAGTCTCTGCGTTGCGCTGCTGGTCGCCATGCTGGCGATCAACGCGCTGAACATCGTCAGCCGGGGCGTCTTCGATGTCTCGCTCAACTGGGTCTGGCCCTGGACCATGGTGGCCTTCCTCTACTGGGTCATGCTGGCCTTCTTCCCTCTCTACCAGCGGCGCAAGGACGTCTCCATCTACATCCTGCTGCAGTACCTGCCCGGCGGCGCGCAACGCGGCCTTGGCGTGCTGGTGGCGCTGGCGATCATGGCGGCCTCGGGCCTGCTGATCTGGACCTTCCCCGAGCGCCTCGCCTCGCTGCGCGGGAACATCGAGATCGTCGGCCTGCCGCGCAAGCTGCTGGCCTGGCCGCTGCTGGCCTCGGCGGCGCCGATCTTCCTCGGCGCCCTGATCGACGCACTGCGCATGATCGGCGGCGCGGCCTATGTGCCCTTCGGCATGATCCACGTCACGGAGACCGCGGAATGACCGGATTGCTCGTACTCGCCACCTTCGTGCTGCTGGCCTTCCTCTCGGTGCCGATCCTGACCTCGATCATCATCGCCGCCGCCACCGGGGTGATGGCCCTCGGCTTCACCGACAAGCTGGGCATCGTCTCTCAACAGATGCTGGACGGGATCAATTCGCCCACTCTGCTGTCGGTGCCGTTCTTCATCCTGGCGGGCAACCTGCTGAACGGGCTGCAGCTGACCGACCGGATCTTCCGCTTCGCCAACAACATCGTCGGCCATATCCGCGGCGGCCTGGCGCAGGTAAACATCCTCGCCTCGCTGCTCTTCGCCGGCATCTCCGGCGCCGCCGTGGCCGATTGCGCCGCCCTCGGCACGGTCGAGGTCAAGGCGATGCGCGAACGCGGCTATCCCGCGCCCTTCTCGGCCGGGCTCACCGCCGCCTCCTCGATCATCGGGCCGATCTTCCCGCCTTCGATCCCGCTGCTGCTCTTCGCCTTCGTCGCCAATGCCTCCGTCGGCCGCCTGTTCCTGGCCGGCGTGGTCCCCGCCATCGTGCTGCTGGCGGTGCTGATGAGCTACGTGCACATCGTCGCCACCCGCCGCAACTTCCCGCGTGAGCCGCGCCCGCCGCTGAAGGAGATCCTGCTGTCGGGCATCGACGGGTTCCTGACGCTGCTGGCGCCCGGCATCATCCTCGGCGCCATGCTGACCGGCTTCACCACCGCCTCGGAGGCCGGCGTCCTGGCCTGCCTCTATGCCATGGCACTCGGGATCTGGTACCGGACACTGACCTTCAGGGTGCTGCTGACCGCCTTCCGCGAAACCGCCGTTCTGTCCACCATCGCCCTGCTGATGATCGGCTTCTCGGCCTGCGTCGGCTGGATCCTGGCCTTCGACATGGTCCCGCAGCGCCTCGCCGACTTCATCCTCGGCTCGATCGACGCGAAGTGGCAGTTCCTGCTGATCTACCTGCTGTTCCTGGTGCTGATCGGCTGCGTCTTCGACGCCACCGCGGCGCTGATCATCCTGGTGCCGATCCTGCTGCCCATCGTCGACGGCTTCGGCATCGACCGGGTGCATTTCGGGATCTTCACGGTGCTGACCCTGATGGTCGGCATCCTGACCCCGCCGATCGGCATCGCGCTCTACATCATGATGGATGTCGCCAAGCTGCCGTTCGAGGAGGTCGCCCGCGCCACCGTGCCCTTCCTGGTGCCGATCATGATCGCCGTGCTGCTGATCACCTTCGTGCCCGGCATCTCCCTGTTTCTTCCGAACCTGGTCTACGGCACCCCCTGAGGCGCCGGACCCCTCTCCTCAAACTGAAAGGACACCGCCATGCGTGTTGCCATGCTGCAGATGAACTCCCGTCACGACAAGGCCGCGAACATCGCCGCCATCCGCGAGATGTTCGAGACCCGGATCAAGGGCCAGGGCGTCGACCTGGTCGTCGCGCCGGAATACGCCACCTTCCTCGGTGGCTCCAAGGAAGAACAATGGGCCGCCGGCGAAAGCTTCCCCGAAGGCGAGGGCTATGGCGCCATGCGTCAGCTGGCCATCGACTACGGTGTCACCTTCCACGTCGGCTCGATGATCGAGACCGAGGGCAACAACCACTACAACACCGCCGTCGTCTTCGATCCCGAAGGCAACGAGCTGGCCCGCTACCGCAAGATCCACCTCTTCGACGTGGAGACCCCGCAGGGCCACGTCTTCCGCGAGAGCGACATCATCAACCCCGGCTCGGAAATCGTCTCCTACGAGGCCGGTCCGCTGAAGGTGGGATGCGCGATCTGCTACGACATGCGCTTCGCCGAGCTGTTCCAGACCCACATGAAGAACGGCTGTACCGCGCTGACCGTGCCCGCCGCCTTCAACATGGAGACCGGCAAGGACCACTGGGAGCCGATCCTGCGCGCCCGCGCCATCGAGAACCAGTGCTGGCTGATCGCCCCCGGCCAGGTCGGGCTGCACAAGGAACCCGCCGGCGAACGCGCCTGCTACGGCAACTCGATGATCATCGACCCCTGGGGCACCGTCATCGCGCGCGCCTCGAACAGGCCCGGCGTGACCATCGCCGACCTGGACATGGACCTGCAGGAGAACATCCGCACCATCCTGCCCTCCAACAAGCATCACGTGCTGGGCTGAGCGATGCTGGACGGATTTGCAATCTGGATGAGCACGCCCAATCTCGATTTCCTCGAGATGGCGCATAACGCGGGTTTCCGCGCCGTGGTCTGCGACGTGGAACACAACGCCTTCTCGCCCGACCGCCGCGAGGCGCTGGTGGTCGCGGCCAAGGCGCTCGGGATGCGGATCTTCTTCAAGATCGAGGCGCCCGAGCCGGTCTGGGTCCAGCGGGCGCTGGACCTCGCCGTCGACGGGGTGATCATTCCCCATGCCGGTCGCCTCGCGGACCTGCGCGCGGCGGTCGAGACCGCCAAGTTCCCGCCCCTCGGCACCCGCAGCTACGCCGCCGGGCGTTCGGCCCGTTTCCAGGCCCCGGACGAGGACTATTTCGCGCGCTGCAACCGCGAGATCCTCTGCCTGCCGATGATCGAGACCGCCGAGGCCTTCGAGGATGTCGAGGCGATCCTCGGCCATGACTGCGTCGACGGCATCTTCGTCGGCCCCTTCGACCTGGCCCTGACCCGGGGCCGGGCGACCTATGCCTTCACCGAGGCCGACCGCGCCGACATCACCCGTCTGGCCGAAGCCGCGGGCGCATCGGGCAAGGTCTGGTGGATGCCCACCTGGCGCCCCGAGGAGCAAGCCTTTGCCCATGACAAGGGCGTTGCCATGCGCGTCGTCGCCGCCGAACATCAGGTGATCGCCCTCGGGCTCTCCTCGCTGACCGCCGCCCTGAAGGACTGACAGAAAGACCGACATGAAAGACTTCATCAAGAACCCCCTGCCCGCCTCGCTTCCCCAGGGTCTGATCGACAAGCTGGAGCAGGTCGAGACCGCCACGGTCGGCCATTTCCTGCACTCGGTCTTCGTCGATCGCGGCATCACCGCCATCGACCCAGGCAAGCGCGTCGCGGGCACCGCGGTGACCCTGCGCCTGGCGGCCAACGACTCGACCCTGCTGCATGACGTGATCTCGACCCTGCGGCCGACCGACATCCTGCTGATCGACCGCTCGGGCGACACCAAACATGCCTGCTGGGGGGGTGTGATCACCAATGCCGCGGCGATCTGCGGCTTCAAGGCCGGCGTCGTCGACGGCCCGGTCACCGACGTGAACGAGATCCGCAGCAACGACTTCCCGATGTGGAGCCGGGGCCGCTCCTCGGTGACCACCAAGCTCTATGCCCAGTCCGGCGCCTTCAACGTCCCGGTCTCCATCGGCGGTGTGACGGTGACCCCCGGCGACGCGGTGCTGGCCGACGAGAGCGGCGTCATCGTCCTGGATCCGGCCGAGGCCGAGGCGGTGGCCGACAAGGCCCTGGGGATGCAGGCGGCGGAGCTGGACCTGATCGCGCGGCTGAAGGCCGGCGAGCCCCTGGGCCAGATCACCGGCGCCTCGAAGATGGTGGCGGAGCGCCTCTGACCCCATGAACCTCGACGCGCTCAGAACCCTGGTCAACATCTCGCTCTACGGCAACTACCGGCGGGTGGCCGACATCATGCATATCTCCCAGCCCGCGATCACCAAGCGGATCCGGGTGCTGGAAGAGCATTTCGGCCACAAGCTCGTGGAGCGTTGCGGCGCGTCGATGCGCCTGACCCCGGCGGGTCAGGCGCTGCTGCCCTATTTCCAGCGTATCCTGGCGACCTTCGACGAGGCCAGCCGCCGGCTGAGCGAGCCGGGCAAGTGGAAGGGCACGATCCGGCTGGGGGCGGTGGACACCATCATCTCGACCTGGCTGACCGATTTCCTCGACCTGCACCAGCAGCGCTACCCCAACATCAAGATCGAGGTCGTCTCGGCCCCGACGCTGGACCTGCTCGATGAGCTGCGTCAGGGCAATGTGGACATCGGCATGGTCCTCGGCCCCTCCTACGACCGGGCGCTGGCCGAAGTCTCTCTCTGCATCATGGATGTCGCCTTCTACGGCGCGCCCGAGCCCGGCCAGCCGCCCAGTGCCCAGCCCCGCAAGATGGCGCCTGAAGCGCTGTCGGAGGCCAATATCATCACCTTCCCGCGCGGCTCCCGCCCCTATGTGGACGTGGTGCAGCGACTGGCGCAACTGCAGTTGCCGGCCACGCCCTCAGTGTCGGGCTGTACCTCGCTCTTCACCATGCGCAGCATGGCCGAGCGCGGGCTGGGCGTGATCACCCTGCCCCGCAGCATGGCCACCGAGGCCCGCCTGCAGGAGCTGGACCTGGGCCTCGACCTGCCCTCGATGGGTTTTGCCGCGGTCTACGATCCCGCCGGGGCGCCGCCCATGTACGCGGTGACCTGCGCCCTCGCCGCCGATGTCGCCAGTGCCTATGCCAGGCGTGTCGGCAATGGCGTGCATGTCCCGCCCGGCCCGACTGCCGTCCCGCCCCGGGCCGAGAGTTTCGAGTGATCCGCCAGGCAGGGTCGAGGGCAGACTCTTGACGAAGCGCCGACGACCAGCCCGGTCTACGGCGAGAGGGTCACGATCTGCCCGGCCTGCCAGCTCTGCCAGGCGGAGACCTTTCCATCCGGCCAGGTGACCCGGATCTCGGCCCGATCCGCAGTGCCAAGTCCGAAGTGCTGCAGCCCGGCATGGCCGCTGGCATGGCCGCCGCCGATGGTGACCTCTCGGGTCTGCACCTGGTCCCCCGCACGCACCTCGATCACGCTGCCGATGCCGGCGGTGTTCGGCGCCGGCGCCGCGAGGCCGACCAGCAGCCAGTGTCCCGCCGGGGTCACATTCTCGTAGATCTCCAGCGGCGCGCGCCGGTTCACCACCGCCAGGTCGAGCCGGCCATCGTTGTCCAGGTCCGCCAGCGCCGCACCGCGCGCCCGCGCCATCGAGGCCAGCCCGGCCTCGCCCGCCCGTTCGGCGAAGCTGCCGTCGGCCTGCTGCATCAGCAGGGTGTTGGGATCCTCCATCGCGGCATCGGGCATCTGTTCGACATTGCCCTTGGCGACGAAGATGTCATCGCGCCCGTCGTTGTTCACGTCGCCGAAGGCCGCGTGCCATCCGGTCGAGGGGCGCCCGTCGCTGCCCATGTGCGGCCGGTGCGCGGTGGTGCCGCGGGCATAGGTCGCGTCCCGCCATGTCGGTCCGCCGGCAGCGGGATCGAACTCCTGAAACTTCTGGTCACCCATCGAGGTCAGGTAGACATCCGGGTAGCCATCCCCGGTCACATCCCGCGAGGCAATGCCCATGCCCCAGATCGAATAGGGCAACCAGCCGTCCTCGGGGGTGTAGAGGCGCGGGGTCTTTTCCATGGCCCACATCTGTTCTTGCCCGCCGCGCACGTAGTAATGCCGGTCATTGGACACACGTAGATCGGCCCGCCCGTCGCGGCGCCAGTCCGAGAAGAGCATGGAGAGCGCGCAGAACCCCGGGCTCAGCCGCTCCGGCGCGCGGTAGCGGTCCCCCTCGGGCCGATAGAGCAGCGTGTCGTCGCAGGCTTCGAAGGGTCCCGCCGGGTCGGCGCGGTCCACGTAGGTGCCGAAGGCCAGGGTGGGCAGGCTCTGCCCGGCTTCCCAGGTGGCCGAAAAGGCGGTGCTCCAATGCGCCTCAGAGACGAAGCCGAGCGCCGCGCCGAACGCCTCGAACCGGCAATCGCCGAGGCCGCGCAACAGGTGGTCCTCGCCGACCCGCAGCACGGCGAGGTCCAGCAACCCGTCCCCGTCGATGTCCAGCGGATAAGCCCCGGTGACCCCGGTCAGGGCAAGCTCGGCGGGGGTCTGCACCTCGAAGGCAAGACCACTGCGCGAGCGGTTGCGGAACAGGCTCGCCGGGTTGCTGCCGCCGGCGGCGTAGAGCTCCGGCAGGGCGTCGCCGTCGCAGTCGAAGGCGGCCACGCCGCCGCCGACGAAATGCTCCCACCCGCCGTCATAGACATGCGGCGCGATCGCCACCGGGGTGAAGCGCGGCGGTGCCGGCTCTGCCAGCAGCGGCACAGGCAGCATCAGCAACAGGACCAGGCTACGCCACATCGCGACCATTGCCCTCGCGGATCCTGAGGATCGAGACCATCTCGATCCCATGCGCCGCCGCCCCCCGGGCCCACATCGTCTCGTCCAGGTTGCGCACGGTGATCCCCGGCAGGGGCGCATCCACCTGCACCGTGTTGCGCTGCAGCGCGTCGAGCATGGCCTGGGTGTAGACATCATCGAAGCGCGGACGCGACCGGGCGAGCACGATGTGCTGCGGGTCGAAGAGGTTGACCAGCCCGGCCAGCGCGACCCCGAGGATCTTCGACGCCCGCTCCAGCACCTCGCCGGACAGGCGGTCACCGGCGCGCGCGGCGGCCAGGATATCGCTCAGGCTCTTGTGCATGTCGACCTGCCGCCCGACCGAGGCGTCGCGGATCAGCGCGTACTCTCCGACGTAGGCTTCCAGGCAGCCGCGCTGCCCGCACTGACAGACCGCCCCCTCGAACTGCACCTTCATGTGGCCGAACTCGGCCCCGCAGCCGCGTTCGCCACGGTAGAGCTGGCCATCCAGCACGATTCCCATGCCCACGCCGTGTTCGATGGTCACGACGAGGAAATTGCGCAGGCCCCGCCCCGCCCCGAACAGGTGCTCGGCCTTGGCGACCAGGTTGGCATCGTTGTCCAGGAAGGCGGGACAGGGCAGATGCCGGGCGAAGAGGGGCGCGAAGCTTAGGTTGCGCTCCTGCACGGAAGAGGACCAGTGCATGAAGCCGGTCTCTCCGTTCACGAAGCCCGGCAGCCCCAGGGCCACCCCCGCCACCGCGTTCTCGTCGAGACCGAGGGCGACCCGGGCGTCGTCCAGGGCCCGACGTACCGCGCGCACCAGCTCCTCGGCCGCCATGCAGGAGTGCGCCAGCGGCGAGACATGAGAGCCGATCTCGTCCCCCTTGAAGTCCACCATCATCACATGGATCGCATCGCGCGCGACCTTGATCCCGGCCACGGCAAGCGCCTGGGGATTGACCTCCAGCATGACCCGGGGCCGCCCACGCTGCGCCGCGTCCGAGCGCCCGGCCATGACCTCGCGGATCAGCCCGGCCTCCAGCAGCGCGCCGCAGGCCGTGGTCACCGTCGCCGGGCTGCTTTCCAGCTGCCGGGCGATGTCGGTGCGCGACACCTGCCCTTCGCGCCGGATGCATTGAAACACCCTCAGCCGCGTCATGTCGCGTGCATCCAGGTCCGTGAACTGCGTGGTTTCCTTGTTCATGGCGCGATCATCCCCAAATCCCTCCCCTGCCGCCAGCATTTTTTTCAGCGGCAAAATAAAATTTAATTTTGCCGCTGAAAAAACTGTGCAAGATGGAGAGGCCGGTGACGATTCGAGGAGGAACGGAGCGCGCCAGGCCACGAGCTGACCGATCGAAGCCACCGGTCGACCATTTGGGAGGAAACTCATGAAACTCTTCGCAACCACTGCGATCGCCATGGTGCTGGGCACCGGCGCCTTCGCGCAAACCGTCGGCGTGAGCTGGTCCAACTTCCAGGAAGAACGCTGGAAGACCGACGAGGCCGCCATCGTCGCCGCCCTGGAAGCCGCCGGCGCCGACTACATCTCGGCCGATGCGCAATCGTCCTCGTCCAAGCAGCTCTCCGACGTGGAAAGCCTGGTCGCCCAGGGCGCCGACGTGCTGGTGATCCTGGCGCAGGACACCCAGGCGATCATTCCCGCCGTCGAAGCGGCCGCCAACGAGGGCATTCCGGTCATCGCCTATGACCGCCTGATCGAGGATTCCCGCGCCTTCTACCTGACCTTCGACAACGTCGAGGTCGGCCGGATGCAGGCCCGCGCGGTCTTCGAGGCCCAGCCGACCGGGAACTACGTGATGATCAAGGGCTCGCCCACCGATCCGAACGCCGACTTCCTGCGCGGCGGCCAGCAGGAGGTGCTGCAGGCCGCCATCGACGCGGGTGACATCACCATCGTGGACGAAGCCTACACCGACGGCTGGCTGCCGGCGAACGCGCAGCGCAACATGGAGCAGATCCTGACCGCCAACGACAACAACGTCGATGCCGTCGTGGCCTCCAACGACGGCACCGCCGGCGGCGTCGTGGCGGCGCTGACGGCCCAGGGTCTCGACGGGCTGCCGGTGTCCGGCCAGGACGGCGACCATGCCGCGCTGAACCGCGTCGCCCGTGGCACGCAGACCGTCTCGGTCTGGAAGGATGCCCGCGAGCTGGGCAAGGCCGCCGGCGAGATCGCCGTGGCCCTGGCCGGAGGCACCGCCCCCGCCGAGATCGACGGCGCAGCGGAATGGACCTCGCCTGCGGGGACCACGCTGACCGCGAAGTTCCTCGAGCCGATCCCGGTCACGGCGGCCAACCTCGGCGTTGTCGTCGATGCCGGCTGGATCGACCAGGACACGCTCTGCCAGGGCGTCAGCGACGGCCCCGCGCCCTGCAACTGATCCGGCACCACACCCCGCGACCCTCGCCCGCCGTGGCGGGGGTCGCCCCCACTCAAGACAGAACCGAGGTCACCATGGCAGACGCCAGCGCCTCCGGCACGTCGGGCGGACGCAAGAACATCTTCAGGACTCTGGAATTCGATACCCGCCTGCTCGGCATGGTGGGCGCCTTCATCCTGGTCTGCATCGTGTTCAACATCCTCACCGAGGGCCGGTTTCTCACCCCCCGCAACATCTTCAACCTGACGATCCAGACGGTCAGCGTGGCGATCATGGCCACCGGCATGGTCTTCGTCATCGTCACCCGTCATATCGACCTCAGCGTCGGCGCGTTGCTTGCCACCTGTTCGGCCACCATGGCCATGACCCAGACGCAGATCCTGCCGGGCCTCGGGATCGACTACGGCAGCCCCCTGATCGCACCGGTCGCGATCCTCGTCGGCCTGGTGGCCGGCGGCCTGATCGGCGCCTTCCAGGGCTGGCTGATCGGCTACCTGACCATCCCCGCCTTCATCGTCACCCTCGGCGGCTTCCTGATCTGGCGCAATGTCGCCTGGTACATGACCAGCGGCCAGACCATCGGCCCGCTCGACGACACCTTCCAGATGCTCGGCGGCATCGGCGGCACCATGGGCGAGACGGCCAGCTGGATCTTCGGCCTGCTCTGCGTCGCCGCCGCCTGCTACGCGATCTGGCAGGCGCGCCGGGCCCGCATCGCACACCGTTTCCCGGTCAAGCCGGTCTGGGCCGAGGCGGCGCTGATGGCGCTTTCGGCGCTGCTGATCCTCGGCTTCGCGGCCACCCTCAACGCCTATGAGGTGCCCTCCCGCGTGCTGTCCCGCGCCTTCGAGGCGCGTGGCGAGGTCCTGCCCGAGGGCTACACCCAGGGCTACGGCATTCCCTACTCTGTCCTGCTGCTGATCGCGGTCGCGGTGGCGATGACCCTTCTCGCCCGCCGCACCCGCCTCGGCCGCTACATCTTCGCCACCGGCGGCAACCCCGATGCGGCAGAGCTGTCGGGCATCAACACCCGGCTGCTGACGGTCAAGGTCTTCGCCATCATGGGCGCGCTCTGCGCCCTGGCCGGCATGGTCGCCTCGGCGCGCCTCTCGTTCCACTCCAACGACATCGGCACGCTGGACGAGTTGCGGGTGATCGCGGCGGCGGTCATCGGCGGCACGGCGCTGGCCGGCGGTCTCGGCACGATCTACGGTGCCATCCTCGGCGCGCTGATCATGCAGTCGCTGCAGTCGGGCATGGCCATGGTCGGCGTCGACGCCCCCTTCCAGAACATCGTCGTCGGCGCCGTCCTCGTGCTGGCCGTGCTGATCGACATCCTCTACCGCAAGCGGACGGGAGACGCATGATGATTGACCGCAGCGCAACGCCCCTGGTCGAGATGCGCGACGTCTCGGTCTCCTTCGGCGGCATCAAGGCCGTCGACCACGTCACGATAGATCTCTACCCCGGCGAAGTCGTCGGCCTGCTGGGCCACAACGGCGCGGGCAAGTCGACGCTGATCAAGTGCCTCTCCGGCGCCTACCGGATGGACGCGGGGGAGATCCTGATCGACGGCACCCGCGTCGACATCCAGAACCCCCGGGACGCCCGTGCCTACAACATCGAGACGATCTACCAGACCCTCGCGCTGGCCGACAATCTCGACGCGGCCTCGAACCTCTTCCTGGGCCGCGAACTGGTGACCCCCATGGGCTTCGTCGACGACGCCCGGATGGAGGCCGAGACCCGCAGGATCATGGGCCGGCTCAATCCCAACTTCCAGAAGTTCAAGGATCCGGTGAAGGCGTTGTCCGGCGGCCAGCGGCAGTCGGTCGCCATCGCCCGGGCGGTCTACTTCGACGCCCGCATCCTGATCATGGACGAACCCACGGCCGCGCTCGGCCCGCAGGAGACCCAGATGGTCGCCGAGCTGATCGAGCAGCTGAAGGCGCAGGGCATCGGGATCTTCCTGATCGAGCATGACGTGCATTCGGTGATGAACCTCTGCGACCGCGCCTCGGTGATGAAGAACGGCCAGCTGGTCGGGACGGTCGACGTGGACGCGGTCAGCGACGAGGACATCCTGTCGATGATCATCCTGGGCAAGACGCCCGACACCGCAGCGACCTGACGGCCGCCCCTTTCTGAAAACGCTTCAGCGCCCCGGCCCCGGTCGGGATGCCGACCTCACTTTGCCAAGGACCAGGACCATGAGCACAGGTTTCTTCGACGGGATCTCCCGCATCGCCTACGAGGGCCCGGAAAGTACCAACCCCCTCGCCTTCCGCCACTACAACCCCGACGAGATCGTGCTGGGCAAGCGCATGGAGGATCACCTGCGCTTCGCCGTCGCCTACTGGCACAGCTTCGCCTGGGAAGGTGGCGACCCCTTCGGCGGCCAGACGTTCCAGCGCCCCTGGTATCCGCAGGACGACATGGCGCAGGCCCGGCTCAAGGCCGATGTCGCCTTCGAGATGTTCGACATCCTGAACGCCCCCTTCTTCTGCTGGCATGATGCCGACATCCGCCCCGAACAGGGCAACTACGCCGACAATCTCGCCCGGCTGGAAGAGATCACCGACTACATCGCCGAGAAGATGATCGGCTCGAAGACCCGCCTTCTCTGGGGCACCGCCAACATGTTCAGCCACCGCCGCTGGATGTCGGGCGCCGCGACCAACCCCGACCCCGATGTCTTCGCCTTCGCAGCCGCCACGGTGAAATCCTGCATGGATGCCACGCACAAGCTGGACGGGGCGAACTACGTCCTCTGGGGCGGACGCGAAGGCTACGAAACCCTGCTCAACACCGACCTGGGCAGCGAGCTGGACCACATGGGCCGTTTCCTGGCCATGGTCGTCGACTACAAGCACAAGATCGGTTTCGAGGGGCAGATCCTCGTCGAGCCCAAGCCCCAGGAACCCTCGAAGCACCAGTACGACTTCGATGTCGCCACCTGCATCGGCTTCCTGCGCAAGTACGGGCTGGAAAACGAGGTGAAGCTGAACATCGAGCAGGGCCATGCGATCCTCGCCGGCCATTCCTTCGAACACGAGCTGGCGCTGGCCGCCTCCCAGGACATGCTCGGCTCGATCGACATGAACCGCAACGACTATCAATCCGGCTGGGACACCGACCAGTTCCCGAACAACACGCCCGAGGTGGCGCTGGCCTATTACCATGTGCTGAAAGCGGGCGGCTTCACCACCGGCGGCACCAACTTCGACGCCAAGCTGCGGCGCCAGTCGCTTGATCCCGAGGACCTGATCGCCGCCCATGTCGGGGGCATGGACATCTGTGCCCGTGGCCTGAAGGCCGCCGCCGCGATGATCGAGGACGGCGGTCTCGATGCCGCGCTCGGAGAGCGCTACGCGGGATGGCAGACCCCCGCGGCGCAGCAGATGCTGCAGAGCGATCTCGGCGCGATCGCCGAGCGCGTGCTGCGCGAGGGGATCAACCCCGCCCCCCGCTCGGGCCGGCAGGAGATCCTCGAGAATTACGTCAACCGCTTCGTCTGAGGCGTCAGGCAAGGAAGTGCCCATGTATCTCGGTCTCGATCTCGGAACCTCGGGCCTGCGCGCCATCCTCACCGACGAGGCGGGCGCGGTGCAGGCCGAGGCGGAGGCGGCCTTCGAGGTCGCCCACCCTCACCCCGGCTGGTCCGAGCAGGATCCGGCGGATTGGATCGACGCCTGCCGCTCGACCGTCGCCGCACTGAAGGCGAAGGCCCCCACGGCCTTCGCCGGGCTGAAGGGCATCGGGCTCAGCGGCCACATGCACGGCGCCACCCTGCTCGACGCGCAGGATGGGGTGCTGCGGCCCTGCATCCTGTGGAACGACACCCGCTCGACCCGGGAGGCCGCCGAGCTGGATGCCATGCCGGGGCTGCGCGAGATCACCGGCAACATCGTCTTTCCCGGGTTCACCGCCCCGAAACTGGCCTGGGTCGCCCGGCATGAGCCCGAGGTCTTCGCCCGTGTCGCGAAGGTGCTGCTGCCCAAGGACTACCTGCGGCTCTGGCTGACCGGAGAGCATATCTCGGACATGTCCGACAGCGCCGGCACCGCCTGGCTGGACGTGGGCGCGCGCGACTGGTCCGGGACGGCCCTCTCCGCGTCGGGGATGCGGCGCGACCAGATGCCGGAGCTTGTCGAGGGCGCGGCCCCCGGCGGCACCCTGCGCCCGGCGCTGCTGGCCGACTGGGGGCTGTCGGCCCCGGTCATCGTGGCGGGGGGCGCAGGCGACAACGCGGCGGCGGCCTGCGGCATCGGGGCGCTCGGCGAAGGCAATGGCTTCGTCTCCCTCGGTACCTCCGGGGTGCTGATGGTGGGGCGCGACCGCTATGCGCCCGACCCGGGCTCCGCCGTGCACAGCTTCTGCCACTCGGTGCCGGACCGCTGGTACCAGATGGGCGTCATCCTGGCCGCGACCGACAGCCTCAACTGGCTGTCCCGCACCCTCGGCGAGAGCCCGGGCGCCCTCTCCGCCCCCCTGCCCGAGGCTGCCACTGGCCCCGGCCGCCTGACCTTCCTGCCCTACCTCTCGGGCGAGCGCACACCGCACAACGACACCGGGATCCGGGGCGCCTTCATCGGCCTCGACGTCGCCATGGGCCGCACCGAGCTGACCCGCGCTGTCATGGAGGGCGTCAGCTTCGCGCTGCGCGACAGCCTCGAGGCCCTGAAGGGCACCGGCGCGCGGTTCGACACGCTCTTTGCCGTCGGCGGCGGGGCGCGGTCGCGCTTCTGGCTGTCCAGCCTGGCGAGCACCCTGGACCTGCCGTTGTCGATCCCTGCCGGCAGCGAGCTCGGCGCGGCCATGGGGGCCGCCCGCCTTGCCATCTGCGCGGTGACCGGCGCCGGCCCGGAAGAGGTGATGACCCAACCCGCCACCGGCGACGTGATCCCCCCGGACCGCACCCTCACCCCGGCCTACGAGGACGCCTACCACCGTTACCGCGCCCTCTACCCGGCGCTTTCCGCCCTGGGCTGAGCGATGTATCCTTGCCCTGCGCCACCGCCCGCGATCTGCGCCCCCCGCCCCTCCCGGCCCAGCGAGGTCCCCGGATGATCAGACCCCTGTCCCTCGTCTTCCTCGCCCTCGCCGGTGGCGCCATGGCGCAGGATCTCGGCCCGCGCCCGATCTTCCCCGAGCCGGACATGGCCCGCGTCGAGCTGGGACATCTGCTGTTCTACGATCCCGTCCTGTCGGGCAATCGCGGGGTCAGCTGCGCCACCTGTCACCATCCCGACTTCGGCACCTCGGACGGGCTGTCCCTGGGCCTGGGCGATGGCGGCACCGGGCTGGGCACCGCGCGTGTGCCGGACCCCGCCAACCTGCCCGAGCAGCGCATCCCGCGCAATGCGCCGGGGCTGTGGAACCTCGGCGCGACGGAATTCACCCGGTTCTTCCACGATGGCCGCCTCGAACTGGACGAGAGCCAGCCCGACGGCATCCGCACCCCGCTCGGGCGCGACATGACGAAGGGCTTCGCCTCGCCCCTTGCCGCCCAGGCCATGTTCCCGGTGCTTTCCGGTGACGAGATGGCCGGGCACTACGCCGAGAACGACATCAGCCAGTCGGTGCGCCAGGGCCTGCTGTCCCAGCCCGGCGGCGCCTGGGACAGGATCGCGGCGCGGGTCGCCGCCATCCCGGCCTATGCCGACCGCTTCGCCGAGATCGATCCGGGCGCCCCTGTCACCTTCGCAGGCATCGCCAATGTGATCGCCGATTTCATCGCCTTCGAATGGCGGGCCGATGATGCGCCCTTCGACCGGGCCATGGCCGGAGAGGAGCGCCTGCCGCCCCGGGCGCAGCAGGGCATGGACCTGTTCTACGGCCCGGCCGGATGCGCCACCTGCCATGCGGGTTGGCTGCAGACCGATCACCGGTTCCACGCCATCGCCATGCCCCAGATCGGGCCCGGCAAGGCGGCGCGCTTCGAACCGCACAATCGCGACGAGGGCCGTTTCCGCGTCACCGGCGACCCGGCGGACGCCTATGCCTTCCGCACGCCCTCGCTGCGCAACGTGACGCTGACGGCCCCCTATGGCCATGACGGCGCCTATGCCACGCTCGACGCGGTGATCCGGCATCACCTGGATCCCGTCGCCGCGCTGCGCCGCTACGACATCTCCCAGGCCGTCCTGCCGGACCTCGCGCAGGCGGATGACCTGCGCATCCAGCACGCCGAGGCCGATGTGAAGGCCATCGCCCGCGCCAGCACCCTGCGCCCGCAAAGCCTGTCCGAGGCCGAGATCGCCGCCCTCGTCGCCTTCCTCGAAAGCCTGGAAGATCCCGCCCGCCGCCTGGGCGTGCCGAGCGCGGTTCCCAGCGGCCTGCCGCTGTTCCCCTGATCATCGCCCGCTGCCACGGTCAAGCTGGACAGGCCGCGCCTTTTGGCGTCATGATCCTGTCATGAACGATCCGATCGACGCTGTGATCACCTGGGTAGACGGCGCCGATCCGGCCCATCTTGCCCGGCGCACCGCCCATGCCGACGAGATGCCGGATCGCGACCCCCGCGCCTGCGCCGCCACCCGCTACGACAGCAGCGGAGAGATCTATTTCGCCCTCGCCTCGCTGCTGAAGCACGCCCCCTTCCTGCGCCACATCTGGCTCGTCACCGACCGCCAGACCCCGGCCCGTCTTCCAGACTTCGAAGCCGAGGGGATCTGTGCCCCGGGCCGCATCCGCATCGTCGATCACCGCCAGATCTTCGAAGGACACGAGTCCCGCCTGCCCAGCTTCAACTCGAATGCCATCGAGGCGATGCTCTGCAGGATTCCGGGGCTGAGCGAGCGGTTCCTGTCGCTGAACGATGATTTCGTCATCACCCGGCCCGTCACGGAGGCCGATTTCTTCGATGGTCCGCGCCCGCGACTCTACGCCCGCCCCCAGCTGCAGCGCAGCCAGCCGCCCAAGGTGAAGCTGCGCCGCCTGCTGCGCTGGCTGACCTTCCGCCCGGCGGTGGATGTCTTCAAGTTCGACCACGCCGCCGACCTTGCCGCCCGGCTCTGCGGCGAAACCCGCTACAGCCTGCTGCCCTTCCACAGCCCCCGGGCGATGCGCCGCTCCCTGCTGGAGAGCTTTCACCGCAACCACCCCCGGCAACTGCAGCGCCAGATCACCCCGCGTTTCCGCACCCCGCGTCAGTACCTCGTTCCGGCGCTCACCTGTCAGCTTGCCCTGCGCCAGGCCGGGGGGATCCTCGACACCGGGGAAGCCCGTCACGCGCTGCTGGAAGGCAGCGCCCCGGACTTGCCCGACCGGTTGGAGGAGGTTCTGAACACCCCGGCCAAGCACTTCCTCTGCATCCAGAGCCTGGACCAGGCGCCAACGGCCAGCCGGCGCCTGGTCCAGGCGCGGTTGACCATGCTGCTCCGCAGCCATCTTCCCCGGTCGCTGGCAGCGGATGCCGGCGAACCGGAACGGCCCTGGGTCGGAGGATGGCCGGACGTGCGGCCCGGGACCGTGGCCGCTGGCCCCGCAGGCTAGGCTTTCAGCGGCACCCGCACCGCCTTGCCACCGACCGGCGCCATGCCGCGCGCGCGCACGGCACTGACCCGGCACTGGGTTGCATTGCGGGGCAGGATGTCGTTTGCCTCGCGCTGAACAGGACAGGGCGCGCCCGTCCGATCCACAAGACCCCAAGACGGAACCGAAGATGCCTCAGATCTACTATGACCTTACCGAGCTGTTTACCTACTACGGCGGACGCGCCAGGTACTACGGCATCGCCAAGGTAGTCAGCGAGGTCGCCCGCGAGATCTCCCTGCGCCATCCACAGGTGCGCTTCGTGGTGTTTTCCAGCGGTCACCGCGACTTCTTCGAGGTGACGCTCGAGGATCTCGCGACCCTGAGCCGTGCCGCCTCGGTAAGGATGCGCCATGTCTTTCCCGAGCCCAGGCTGCTGCGGGACCTGCTGGCGCCGCCGGTCTGGGGTGCCGGTCGCCTGATCAGCCGTCGGCGCTGGAGCCGCGCCGGCCTCGATTTCCCTGTCGCCAGGATGGAGGGCGGCGCGCTGGTTTCGGCGGCGCGGGTGAAGCTGTTCCCCGAGATGATCGAGGCGATCCACCGCAGCGGCGCCGATGTCGCCCTGCACCCGATCCTGCACGACTTCATGCCGCTCACCACCACGCCGGACTGGCGACAGGATTCCTGGCGGCGCAAGTTCCATGTCGACAACAGGGTGATCCTTGAGGCCGCGCCGCAGGTGGTGACGGTCTCGCAATACACCGCCGACGAAGCCTGGCGTCTGGCCGACGAGGGTGTGCTGCCAAGGCCGACAGAGGTGCGCGCGGTGCAGCTTGTCCACGAATGCCCCGCCGGGGAAGAGACCCCAGACCAGCGCCCCCCGCAGGAGCCCTACCTGCTGGCCGTCGGTCAGCGGGTCGGTCGCAAGAACCTCGAATGCACCTTCGATGCGCTGCTGGCCCTGCAGGAGGCCGGGCAGCGCCCGCCCGCCCTGGTGCTGGCCGGCGGGCGCAGGGCCGATACCATCGACTGCCTCGCCCAGCCGAAATACGACGCGATCCGTGACCGGGTGCTGCACTATGTCGATGTCAGCCAGACCGACCTCGTGGCGCTCTACCGCAATGCCCTGGCCACGGTCATGGCGACGCGGATGGAGGGCTGGGGCCTGCCCGCCGGTGAATCCCTGTGGGAGGGCACGCCCGCGCTCTGTTCCGACATTCCGGTGCTGCACGAGGTCTGCGGCGACCTGGCGCTCTATTTCGATCCCGATTCACCGCAGCAGCTGGCCGACCATGTCCAGCGGCTGATGCGGGATGACAGCTTCCGCGAGGCCTTGCGCAGGCGCATCGCGACGGCGCGCCCGGGGCTGCGCGGCTGGTCTGCGGTGGCCGACGATCTGGTCGCGGTGGTCGAAGCCTTTCACGGCACCCGGGCCGCGTAGCGCCTCGCCTGCCCCTGCGCGGTCCCGCCCCGGGGTGCCGGCCCGCGGCACGCCCCCGGGGCCAGCGGGCCCCTGGCGGCCCCGTCACCCGCCGCCCGGAACGTCGATGCCAGGATCGCCAGGCCAGCCAATCCTGACAATGGGCCAATCCTGGCAAAACGTCCCTTGGCGCCGCTCTTACGCCAGGGAGGGTCCCGCCGGGCGAAGAAGGCCCCGACACCCATGACGGCCTCCTCGGCCTCCCAGCGATCTGCAAGAGCCGCGGCCGAAAGCGCGGCCTGCGAGGCAGGGTCGTGCCGGAGACGCGCCCGGCACAACGCCTTGGAGGCCGCGACAGCACCCGGAACGCAGTCGAGGCAACAGGCGACTTCGGTCTCGACGGCGGCATCCAGATCCTCGGGCGGCACGCAGCGGCTTATCATGCCGGCGCGCAGCAGCAGCTCGGGTTCTATGGGGGCACCGTTGAAGAAGACCTGACGGGCGAAGGCCTCTCCCAGCTTGGCGACATGGCGGGCGGCAGCTTCTCGCTCTTCGGCCTGCTGACGGCGCTTTGCGAGCGCAGCGTCACCGGCAAAGGCAAGCATGTCGAACTCGCCATGCTGGACAGCCTGATCGCCATGCAGGGCTACCTGTCCCAGATCTATTTCGTCACCGGCGAAACCTCCGAACCTGTCGGTACCAAGCACCCCAGCATCGTGACCTACGGCACCTTTCCGACTGCCGACGGCCATGTCATCTTCGCCTGCCTGACCGAAAGCTTCTGGCAGACCTTCGCCCGCTGCCTCGACTGGCCCGAGCTCCTGGAGGATCCGCGCTTTTCGGCCTACCAGGCCCGGCTGTCTCATCGCGCCGAACTCGAGCCGCTGATCGAGGCCCGGATGCGCCAGGACACCACCGAGTACTGGCTGGCCCGGCTGGCGGAGTTCGACGTGCCAAGTGCTGCGATCCTGTCGATCGGCGAGGCATTGACCCAGCCTCACCTCGCGCAGCCAGGACTGCTGGGCCATGCCACGCACCCGCAGGCCGCGGAGATGGCATTCGTGCGCAGTCCGATCCGCTACGACGGCCGGTCTCTGGACATCGGTTGTCCGCGAGGACGCGGCTGGCGCAGGGACACCGCCTGCGCTCGGTCGGCGCGCATCCACCAATGGACCGCGCCCGCCCGAGGCAGCGGCGGGCGGCAGCCCGGTCACCCGAACCAGGCTGAACCGCGGCCCGGGACAGGAACCCATCCCGGGGTCGGGAAAAATCGCAACCGTCACTTCTCCAAGGGTGCTTGAATGCGACGCGCAACCAGGACGGCTGACCAGGGTGGTGCGATCCGGCTTTGCAACCGGCCATGAATGAATGAAGCTGAGAGAATGGTGGGATGGTACCGCCTCCCCGGCTTGAACGGGGGACCTCTGGATCCACAATCCAGCGCTCTAACCAACTGAGCTAAGGCGGCACGTGGAGGGTCATCTACCCAGAGGGGCGAGCGAATGCAAGGGGCCAATCTCACAAATTCGCCCCGCAGCGGGTCCGGCCATGCCGGCGCCTTGACCGGACCTTGGTCCGGTCCACGGCCTTGCCAGAAAAGAGAAACGCCACCTTCGGGAGAGCATCCGAAGGTGGCGTCTGGGACAAGACCCGGAACGTCCGGGCTGGATTTTCAAGCATGTGGCACCGAGGGAAGGGACCAGCAGGCTCTGCATCACTGTGTTGAGACCCTTATCCAGCAGAAATGCGGCGAAATTGTGGCAAAGCCCCCGAATGATCCGCCAGAGGTCTCATTTCCGCCGCAAAGCCCCCGCGCCACCGTCGGCGCCCCCTCTTGCCAATCGCCCCGCTCGCGGGGTAACGATCCGCAGCCATTTCCGGAGGTTTCCATGGGCATCGACACTGAACGCGACATCGAGGCGAACCTGCAGATCGGCCCCACCGACGCGGGCATGGTGCGGCTTTTCATCGAAGCCGGCAGCACCGAGATCCCGATGGACTTCGAACCCGAGGAAGCCCTCGAGATCGCCGAGGAAATCCGCGCCGCAGCAGCGGCAGCCTCTCAGGCGGGCGGCAAGAAGCGCCGCTGAGCGCCCTCAGATCCGGGGATCGCGCAGCGCCTGCAGGCGCCGCGCCGCGTCACGGGCGAATTTCTGCGTCATCGACTTGCGCCGGGCGCCGGCCAGCTTGCTTTCGTCCGGCATCCGCACCACCTCGCCGCCATAGGCGTCGGCGATGATGAGGCCACTCTCCTCCGGCAGCAACTCGACCGGGAAATCCTGGTCGACGGCCCAGAAGAAGCGGTCGCACCAGTCCAGGTAGCCCTGCCACTTGCTGTCCGACATGAAGTCGGCGCGCGAGCTCTTGCACTCCACCACCCAGATCTCGCCCTTCGGCCCCAGGCCGATGACATCGACGCGCTTGCCGCGCTCGGGGACGAATTCCTCAAGCGGCGTGAACCCGTGCGAGAGCAGCAGGCGGCAGACTCCGCGGGCAATCAGTTGGCCGGGCTGGGGGGCGACGGGATCGGGGGCAAGGGGGGTCACGGGCATGGCAGCATTCTGAACATTCCGTGAACAGGCGCAAGCCCCTTTGGTCCCCGGCAAGGCGACGCCTATGTTTCCAGGATGGGCAGGCCAAGAGGGGCGAGGAATCACGTGAGCGACAAGACCGAAGACCGCGACAAGATCGAAGGCCAGGGGGCCGCGCAGCCTGATCCCCGCGCCCGCATGGTGCACGAGCTGGAGGGCCACCTGGGCATCCTCGACACTTTCACCGGCGCAGCCCTCGGCGTGCTGGCGGTGGCCTCGGGGATCTATACCTACCTCGGGGTGCAATCGCTGCTGGACGGCGACGGCGCCATGCAGGCCTTTGCCGCCATTGCCTATTCCGTCGCCGTCTCGACCGGGATCTTCGTCTTCTGGTCCTACCTGATGCGCCTCTTCCCGGCCATGCGCTCGGCCCGGTCGCGCGCCGGGCTGCTGGCCGCCATGGGCCTGGGATCGCTGGCCATCGTGGCGATGTCCTCCTGGCTGAACGCGGCGGCGCTGGCGGGGGGCGCAGCGGTGGAACAGCACCTGGCCGAGACCGTGCAGGACTACCAGGCGGCGCTGGAGCGCGCCAACGAGAACGCCCTGGCCGCCCAGGGTCTGCAACGCGACGTGGCGCGGGTTCAGCAGAGCTTTGCGGACCTGTCCGAGCAGGAGGCATCGGGCGGGCTTTCGGGGCTGGCCGGGCGCGGCGCGGTCTTCCGCGTGCTGCGCCAGAAGTCCGAGGAACTGTCGGCGCTGGAACAGCAGATCGCGGCCCAGTCGCCGCTGGTCGATGCGGCCTTCACCGAGGGCAACGCGATCCTCAGCCGGATGCGCGCCCTGACGGTGGAACCCGGCCCCGTCGAAACCCGCGCGGTAGAGTTCTCCGAGGAAGCCGTGCAACTTGCCGGGCTGATCGCGCGGCTGCGTCAGCTCTCGGTGGCGCCGCTGGTGGAACGCGCGGCGCAGGATCTGACCGCCTCGGTGGTGCTGCCGGAACTGGACGGCGGCAGCGAAACCTCGCGCCTGGCGCAGGGCACGACCATCGCCTCGGTGCTGGACGTGCTGGCACAGCGCGCCACCACGCTGGAGAGCGCCGCCACCCAGGTCATCGCCCTGCCCGCCCCGGTCGAGATCACCTATACCCCCCTGTCGCCCGCCGATGCGGTGATCCGCTACGCCGGCAATTTCGTGCCCTCCTGGGCCGGGGCCATCGCCATCGACCTGCTGCCGGCGGTGCTGGTGCTGATCCTTGCCGTCACCCATACCGCCATCCGCTCGGGCCGCGAGGCGGTGCCGATCGAGGACCGGATGACGGTCTCGGAATTGCGCGCGGCGCTGGCGGCGGCGCGCGACGTCGATGTCGCCCTGGCCGAGGGGCGGGTCAGCGCAAGCCGCAAGGATGCGCCGGATGTCTGAAGCCAATGAAGGCGTGACCCTGCGCCGCGCCCTCACCGGGGTGCTGGGCTTCCAGGTCGTGTTGGCGCTGCTGCTGTTCGTCGGCGACCTGGGGGAGGGCTTTGTCTGGCCGCGCCGTGGCGCCGATGCGCCGGGCTTCGACCAGCCGACCGCCCCCGGCGACCAGACCCGCCGCTTCGAACCGACCCGCCCTGCCGGCCCCGGTGTCGCGCCCTCGGGCCCGATGCCCGAGCGACTGGTGCTGACCGAACGGGAAGGCGCCTGGTATCTGTCGGGCAATATCTCTCCGGGCGACGGCGCGCGCATCGCCCGACAGATCGACGCCCGAGAGGGCGAGACAGCGCCGGAGCAGATCTTTCTCGACAGCCCCGGCGGCTCGGTCCAGGACGCTCTGGAGCTGGGCCGGGCGCTGCGCGCGGCAGGTCTGGGCACCAACATGGAGGACGGCGCCATCTGCCTCTCGGCCTGCCCCTACCTGCTGGCGGGCGGCGTGACCCGCCGCGCCGACGAAGGCGCGCGGATCGGGGTGCACCAGCATTACTTCGGCGAGAACACCCTGCTGCCCGCCTTCACCGCCGTATCGGATATCCAGCGCGGTCAGGGCCTGGTGATGCGCTACCTCGAGGAAATGGGCGTCGACCCGCGCCTGATGGGCCCCGCGCTGATGACCCCGCCGGACGAGATCTACCTGCTGACCCGCGAGGAGCTTGCGGACTACGCGTTGCTTGCAGAGGCGGGCTGAATCCGCTGAATTCTACGGGATCCCCTTGCCGAGCGCCCCGCAAGGGCCTAGGTGAGGGATCGGCGGGTGCTGCCCTTCTCGTGTACGGTTACATTCCGGTGGCCTTAAGCAAATCCGAGGGAGCTGGCTCTGTCCGGGCCGTGGTCCGGTTACCTGGCGCCCACCTGATCATCAGGTCCTCGGGAATGCGTCAACCCAACGGTTGCGTGCGGGCCCGCCACTTTCCCCGAAGTTTCGCCGCAAGGTGAATGGCTTGTCAGCCTTTCTTCACCCGCGCCTCGACGCGGACGGGCTGGGCCAGCAGCGGCAGGCGCGTGCCGCCGCGCGGCGCGTCCTCGTCCTTCAGGCGCATCACCGAGATGGCGAACTGCACCCCGGCAAAGACAATCCCGTTCGAGAAGAAGATCAGGAAGGCGCCGAGGATCCCGTCGGATGAGCCAAGGACAAGCCGCTGCAAGCCCATGACATCGAAGCAGATCAGACCCGCGGTGAACACCGCGGAAATCCCGAAACCGATCAGGCATTGGGTGATGTAGAGACGGATGAGCTTGGGCATGGGAACCTCCGTGGATGCCCTCAGCCTAGCCCGACTCACCCGCTGCCGGCCAGAAGACCCGTTGTCGCGGGCGAGGGTTGCCAGACCATGCGAAATTTCCACGTTATTTCAGGCTGTTCCGGCGGCGGAAAGTCGACCCTGCTGGAGGCGCTGCGCCAGAGCGGCGCCCATGTGGTGCCGGAACCGGGGCGGCGGATCGTCGAGGCAGAGCGTGACCCGGACAGCCCCCGCCTGCCCTGGAACGACCTGGCCTGCTTTGCCGAGGCCGCCATCGCCCTGGCCCTGGAGGACCTCGCGCGCACCCGCGCCCTGCCCGGTCCGGTCTTCTTCGATCGCGGGCTGGTCGATGCGGTCGCCGCACGCTGGCAGGCCCGGGGCGCGCCCGAACGGGCCGGTAAGGACCCGCTGCTGCAGGCCCGACCCTATGCGCGAAGGGTCTTCCTGACGCCCCCCTGGCCCGACATCCATGTCACCGATGCCACCCGTCCGCATGGGCTGGCCGAGGCCATGGCAGAGCATGAACGGCTGGCCCGGCTCTACCCCGCCCTAGGTTACGAGGTCATGGAGATCCCCCGCGCGAGCGTCAGCCAGCGCGCCGATTTCGTTCGGCGTTTCACGGGGTAGAGGTCAGAACGCCTCGGGCCGGGCTTCCCGCGCCATGTGGTCAAGCACGGCGTTGACGAACTTGGCTTCCTTGCCCTCGGGAAAGAACGCCTTGGCCACGTCGACATATTCGACGATCACCACCTTCGGCGGCGCCTCGCCCTCGATCAACTCGGCACCGGCAGCGCGGAAGAGCGCCCGCAGGGTGGTGTCGATGCGACCCAGCGGCCATTTGGCGACCAGCGCGCGGTCGGTCATCTGGTCGACCTTCACCTGCCAGTTGACCGCGTCGCGCAGGGTCTTGCGGAACAGCTCGACATCGCCTTCCTGGAAATCGCCCTCTTCGTAGGAGGCGCCAAAGCGGTGATCCTCGAACTCGACGATGACCCGGTCGACGGCCTGCCCCCCCAGCTCCAGCTGGTAGAGCGCCTGCACCGCGTAGAGACGCGACGCAGAGCGCATCTTGCGCTTCTGGTTGCCCGAAAGGGGCGCGGCGGGGGTCGGGGTCTCGTCACTCATCTCGGGCGTCTTTTCTGCTGGCGGTCAGCGCCGGGCTCATTGCCCGGCCAGGCTGGCCTCGTCTGCGGCGGGCAGGAATCCCACGCCGCTTTTCGGAGCGCCCCATTTGCGCGAAAGCGCGACGAGATGCAAGGCCGCAGCGGCCGCGCCGCCACCCTTGTTCTGTTCGGCCACGCGGGCGCGGGCAAGCGCCTGGTCGCGGTTCTCGACCGTGAGGATGCCATTGCCGATGCACAGACCCTGCAGCCCCAACAGGGTGAGCCCGCGCGAGCTGTCGTTGCAAACCGTGTCGTAATGGGTCGTCTCGCCGCGAATGACGCAGCCGAGGGCGACACAGGCATCGAAATCGGCCATGCGACCGGCCATGGCGATGGCGGTCGGGATCTCCAGCGCGCCGGGCACCTCGATCAACTCGTGGGTGGCACCCCAGGCCTCGATCTCGGCCCTCGCGCCGGCGATCAGCTCGTCGGCGATGTCCTTGTAATAGGGCGCGACGACGATCAGAACCTTGACCGGCTTGGAGAAACTGCCGCGCGGCAGGGTGTAGTGCTGTTCGGAACCGGCCATGGCCCCCTCCTATTCGGTGATCCGGCGCGTGCCGGAGATTTCCAGCCCGTAGGCATCCAGGCCCACGACATTGGGCTGCGGGGAATTGGTCAGCAGGACCAGCTTGGACAGCCCGAGCGTGGTCAGGATCTGCGCGCCAAGGCCATACTGGCGCAGGGTCTGCGGCGAGACCTCCTCGCCACTGACCAGTTTCATCTGCAGGTCACGCAGCAGCACGACGACGCCACGCCCCTCGTTGGCGATCAGCCGCATGGAATCGCGGAACTCGTTGGCGCGGCCCGCCGAGCAGACCCCGGCCACGTCGCGCAGCGGATCCAGCGCGTGCATCCGCACCAGCACCGGCTCCTCGCCCGAGATATCGCCCTTGATCATCACGATATGTTCGGCGCCCTGGGTTTCATCGACGTAAATCTTCAAGGCCCATTCGCCGCCGAACTCGGTCTGGACGATCTCCTCCTTCTCGACGCGCACGAGGTTGTCGTTGCGGCGTCGGTAGGCGATCAGGTCCGAGATCGTGCCGATCTTCAGGTTGTGGCGCTGCGCGAAGGCGATCAGCTCGGGCAGGCGCGACATGGTGCCGTCCTCGTTCATGATCTCGCAGATCACGCCCGAGGGGTTGAGGCCGGCCAGCCGGGAGACGTCGACAGCCGCTTCGGTATGGCCGGCGCGCACCAGCACGCCGCCCTCGCGGGCGCGCAGTGGGAAGACGTGGCCGGGGGTGGCGATGTCCTGCTGCCCCTTGCCCGCATCGATGGCCACGGCCACGGTGCGGGCCCGGTCATGGGCCGAAATGCCGGTCGAGACACCCTCGCGGGCCTCGATGGAAACGGTGAAGTTGGTCTCGTGGCGCGACGAGTTCTGCGACGACATCAGCGGCAGGCCAAGCTGGTCAACCCGTTCCCCCGTCAGGGAAAGACAGATCAGGCCGCGCCCGTGGGTGGCCATGAAGTTGATCGCCTCGGGGGTCGCCATCTGGGCCGGGATCACCAGGTCGCCCTCGTTCTCGCGGTCCTCGTGGTCGACGAGGATGAACATCCGGCCGTTGCGGGCGTCCTCGATGATCTCCTCGATGGAGGAGATCGCATCGGACCAGCTCTGCTCGACCGGGCCCTTGGCTTCATAGGCGGCGCTATCGCTCATCACTCACTCCTGACGTTTTTTGCGGCCATAGCGCAGGCGCAGGGGAAAGGCCAGTAAAACGCGGCGGAGCCGAGCGCGGAGACCTGTGCGAAGGCGCACATGACGCCGGAGGGAACCGGGAAAAAGTGCGTTGATAAAATAACGGCATCGCTTCGGCGCCCGGCGCAGGGTCAGCCGAAGAGAGCGTCCCCCGGCAGCGCGCCACCGAGGCCACCGGCGGCAACCCATTCGGCCTCCAGGCCAAGGGCGGTGATCGCCACCAGCCCGGCGGCGGGCAGGCGGCCCTGGGCGCGGGCGAGGGCCGCGCGGATCTCGGGGAAGCTGCCAAGCAGCGGCGGCGCGGGAAAGACGAGGTCGAGCCCCGCCACGCGCTCCAGCAGCAGGCGCGGGTCCAGAGGCGGCTGCGCCAGCCCGATGCGCAGCACATGGCGCAGCGACAACAGTTTCTCGGTGATCCGGGGGGCGACGGGGGCGGCATTGGACTGGACGCCGAGGGCGTTCGAGGAAATCAGGTAACCCGCGATATCCCGGCCGGAGGTGGCGCGGATACGGCAGTAATCGGCATAGGACAGGCCCAGTTCCTTGGCGCGGGCGATGCGCATCCGGTGGATGGCGACGGGGATGCGGGCCTCGCGGTGGCTGGCCTGCGCGCGGGTCCAGGCATGGACGCGAAACTGCCGCCCGGCATCCATCGAGGGGCCCTGGTTGTGGCCGATGCCGGCCCAGGGCCTGCCCCCGTCGCCCTCGTTCACGCGAACTCCTGCAGGCGGGCCACGTAGCGGGCCATGGTGTCGACTTCCAGGTTGATGCGGTCGCCCTCGGCGACACGGCCCCAGGTGGTGACGGACTTGGTGTGCGGGATCACGTTGACACCGAAGGTGGCGCCCTCGACCTCGTTCACCGTCAGCGAGGTGCCGTTCAGCGCGATCGAGCCCTTGGGCGCGATGAACCTGGCCAGCGCCTCGGGGGCGCGGAAGGTCATCCGGGTGCTGTCGCCCTCGTCCTTCAGCGAAACCAGCTCGGCGACGCCATCGACATGGCCCGAGACGATATGCCCGCCCAGTTCGTCACCGACCTTCAGGGCGCGCTCCAGGTTGACGGTCCGCCCTTCGGCCCAGGTGTCGAGGTTGGTCTTCGACAGGGTTTCGGCGCTGATCTCGACATCGAACCAGTCACCGCCGGTGGCGATGACCGTCAGGCAGACGCCGTCGCAGGCGATCGAGGCGCCGAGGTCGACACCCGCCATGTCATAGTGACAGCCGATGCGCGCCAGCAGGTCGCCGCGGTGCTGAAGCGACCTGACCTCGCCCATGTCGGTGATGATGCCGGTGAACATGTGGGCTCTCCTTGCCGTGGCGGTGACGTTGCCTCGGCGTAGCGCGCTGCGCGGGCCGGTGCAAGACGGCAGGCGGCCTTGCCCGGCATCGGCCGCAGCACGGCCCCATTTCCGCCGGTTTGACGGGCTAGCAATATCTCCGCAATATGGAGGTGGGGCAAGGGAAGGCCCCACGACAATGGCAACGGGGCGCCCGGCGTATCCCGGAGGGACAGATGCAGCACATGGCACCGGAGTCACGGGTGTTCCTCTTCCTGCAGGGACCCCACGGGCCTTTCTTCCACCAGCTCGCCCGCGCCCTGCGGCTTGCGGGCGCGACCTGCTGGCGCGTCGGCTTCAACGCCGGCGATGCCGCCTTCTGGCCCGGGCGCGCCAGCTACCTGCCGTTCCGCGAGGCGCCTGACGCCTGGCCTGCCCGGCTGGCCGCCCTGCTGGACGAGAAATCCGTCACCGACCTGGTGCTTTACGGCGATACCCGCCCGATCCATGCCGAGTCGGTGGCCCTGGCCAGGGCGCGCGGCCTGCGGGTGCATGTCTTCGAAGAGGGGTATCTGCGCCCCTACTGGGTCACCTACGAGCGCGGCGGGGCCAACGGCCATTCCCGGCTGATGGAGATGGACCTGGCCGGGATGCGCGCCGCGCTGGCCCTGTCGGACATGGATGCCCCCCTGCCCCCGGCCCGCTGGGGGGACATGCGCGAACATGTGTTCTACGGCGCGCTCTACCACTGGTTCGTGATGTGCGCCAATCGCGGCTATCGCAACTTCCGCCCGCATCGCAGCATCGGCGTGGCGCGGGAATTCCAGCTCTACCTGCGCCGCCTGGTGACCATGCCGGTCACCGCGGTGACACGCTGGCTGGCCTCTCGCCGGATCCGGAGGGGCGGCTTTCCCTACCATGTCGTGCTGCTGCAGCTGGCCCATGATGCCTCGTTCCGCGACCATTCCCCCTTCGCCTCGCTGGAGGAGTTCCTGGACGTGGTGATGCGCGGCTTTGCCGAGGGCGCGCCGCGCCACCATCACCTTGTCTTCAAGGCGCATCCGCTGGAGGACGGCCGGGTGCCGATCCGGCGCGAGCTGGCCCGGCTGGCCCGCGAACTGGGGCTTGAAGGGCGCATCCACTGGGTGCGCGGCGGCAAGCTGGCACAGCTGCTGGCCGATGCGCGCTCTGCGGTGACGGTGAATTCCACCGCCGCGCAGCAGGTGCTTTACCGGGGCATCCCGTTGAAAACATTCGGCAATGCGGTCTACAACAAGCCCGAGTTCGTCTCGGACCAGCCCCTGCCCGAGTTCTTCGCCGGCGCCCGCCGCCCCGATGGCGCGGCCTACAAGGATTACCGGCGCTTCCTGCTGGAAACCAGCCAGGTCGCCGGGGGCTTCTACGCCGCGCGCTCGCGCCGGCAACTGCTGCGCCAGGTGGTCGACATGATGCTGGCCGAGGACGATCCCTACGATGCCCTGCGATCGGGCACCGCGGCGCCACGGCAACAGTTGCGGGCGGTGACGTGACGCGCGCGGAAGGTCACCCCCGAGAGTCTGGCTTTTGCAGCCAAGCTCCTGTAACGTCGCGGGAAAGAGGCGACGTGGCGGCGGATCCGGGCAAACCCGGACCATCGCGGCAGACAGAACGGCCAGCCATAGGCCGAGGAGACGAGCAGTGAAACCGACCCCCTCCCGATGGACCCGGTCCGTCGCGTTGATCGCGGCGATTGCCGCCCTGTCCTCCTGTGCCGTCCTGCCCCGCAGCGGCCCGACCAAGCGCGAGATCTACGCCGGCTCGGTCCAGCGCGAGGGTGACGCCTTCGTCGTCGCCGTGAACGACCGGGTGACCCGGGCCACCGCCGTCATCCCGGCGCTCGGCTTTTCGGATGCCTTCCTCAACGCCGGGCCCGTCGGGGCCGACGTGATCCGCCCCGGCGACACGCTGTCGCTGACCATCTGGGAAAACGTCGACGAGGGGCTGCTGGCCTCCGAAGGCGTCAACTACACCTCGCTGAGCGCGGTGCAGGTGGATGGCGCAGGCTTCATCTTCGTCCCCTACGCAGGCCGCATCCGCGCGGCAGGCAATTCGCCCGAGTCGATCCGGCGCATCATCACCGAGAAACTGGCCGACCAGACCCCCGACCCGCAGGTCGAGGTGGTGCGCGAGGCCGGCGACGGTGCCAGCGTCACGCTGATCGGCGCCATCGGCGGGTCCGGCGTCTACCCGATCGAGCGGCCGACGCTGCGGCTCTCGGGGATGCTGGCGGCGGCGGGCGGGATCTCGGTTCCCCCCGAAAGCGCGCTGATCACCGTGGTGCGCGGCAACCAGCGCTCGACCATCTGGTTCCAGGATCTGTTCGACGATCCGCGCTACGACATCGCCCTGCGCAATGGTGACCGCATCCTGCTGGAAGAGGACACCCGCAGCTTCACCGTGCTGGGCGCGGCCGGCACCCAGAGCGTGATCGACTTCGAAAGCCAGACCCTGTCGGGCATCGAGGCCATTGCCCAGGCGGGCGGGCTGAAGGCCAATGCCGCCGATCCGACCGGCGTCTTCGTCTTCCGCAATGAGGCCGAGGAGATCTCCGAGCAGGTGCTGGGACGTTCCGACCTGACCGGCGCGCAGCGCATGGTCTACGTGCTGGACCTGACCCAGCCGAACGGCATGTTCATGGCCCGCGACTTCCTGATCCGCGACGGAGACCTGCTCTATGTCACCGAAGCGCCCTTCACCCAGTGGGACAAGACCATCGCGGCGCTGACCGGCTCTCTCAGCCGGGTCGATGCGCTCGGCTCCATCGGGCAGTAGGCAGGGCAGCGATGACCCCCGAGGCGGCCCCGCAGTCCGATCCCTCCGAGAGCGCGACGGGTGAGCTGCAGCCACTGCATTTCTACAACGCCGGCTTCCTGCGCCAGAAGCGCGTGCGGCGGACCCTGGAGCTGTCAGGCTACCGGCTGACCCCGCTGGGCGATCCCGGCCCCGGGGGGCTGATCGGGGTCTGGGGCCATTCCCCCTATGCCAAGCGCGGCGAGGCGGTGGCCGAGAAGTCCGGCGCCTCCCTGCTGCGCATCGAGGATGCGTTCCTGCGCTCGCTGCAGCCTGGCCGGATGGGAGAGCCCCCGCTGGGCCTGACGCTGGACCGGACGGGCTGCCATTTCGACGGCACCGCCCCCTCGGACCTTGAGCGTCTGCTGAAGACCCACCCTTTCGACGACGGCGCCCTGCTGAACCGCGCCCGGGGCCTGCGGGCCCGGATGCGCGAGGCGCACCTGTCGAAATATGCCGCCTGCGACCCCGACCTGCCACTGCCGGACCCGGGCTACGTGCTGGTCATCGACCAGCTGCGCGGCGATGCCTCGGTGCGCCTCGGCGGGGCGGATGCCAATACCTTCAAGGAGATGCTCTACTGGGCGCAGGAGGATCACCCCGGCGCCCGCATCGTCATCAAGACCCATCCCGAGACCCAGGGCGGCAAGCGGGACGGCTACTACGGCGCGGCCGATGTCGCGGCAGCGGCGCCGGGCCGGATCACCCTGCTGGACACGCCGGTCAGCCCCTGGCTGCTGCTGGAGGGCGCGGTCGCGGTCTACACCGTCAGCTCGCAGCTGGGGTTCGAGGCGATCCTGGCCGGACACCGGCCCCGGGTCTTCGGCCTGCCCTTCTATGCCGGCTGGGATCTTTCCGACGACCGCCATCCGCTGCCCCCCGGGCCCTCGCGCCGGGGGCGTCGCCTGACCCGCACCCAGCTGACCGCCGGGGCCCTGTTGCTCTATCCGCGCTGGTACGACCCCTACGAGGACCGGCTCTGCGGGGCCGAGGAGGCCGCCGAGGCGCTGGCCGCCCGGGCCCGCGCCTGGCGCGAGGATCGCCACGGCTGGCGCGCCAGCAATATCCGCCTGTGGAAACGGCGCCATTTCCAGGCCTTCTTCGGCCAGGACAGCCGGATGCGCTTTTCCCCCGGCACCGGGCCGCAACGGCAAATGAGCTGGGGCGGCGCCACCCGTGGCGCGGTCGGGGTCGAGGACGGTTTCCTGCGCTCGCGCGGGCTGGGGGCCGAGCTGGTGCCGCCGCTCTCGCTGACGCTGGACGATCTGGGCATCTACTACGATCCGCGCCGGGAAAGCCGGCTGGAACGGCTGATCACCGCCCGCGCCGAGCTGCGCCCGGACCAGTTGCTGCGCATCGAGCGGCTGATCGCCACCATCCGCAAGTCTGGCCTGTCGAAATACAACCTGGAAGGCGCCGCGACCCTGCCCAGGCTGCGGCCCGGGCGGCGGGTGCTGGTGCCGGGACAGGTCGAGGATGATGCCTCGGTGCTCTGCGGCGCCGGGCCGGTGCGCAGCAACCTGGAACTGCTGCAGGCGGTGCGCAAGGTCGAGCCGGACGCGGTGGTGCTCTACAAGCCCCACCCCGATGTCGAGCGCGGTCTGCGCCCCGGGCGGCTGGAGGACGATCAGGCGCTGGCCTATGCCGACGAGATCCTGACCGCCGCCGATCCCGCCGCCCTGCTGGAGCAGGTCGATGCGGTCTGGACCATGACCTCGCTGATGGGGTTCGAGGCGCTTCTGCGCGGGGTCGAGGTGATCTGCACCGGGCTGCCCTTCTATGCCGGCTGGGGACTGACGCGGGACCTCGACCATGTGCCGCGCCGCCGCGCCCGGGTCAGCCTGGAGAGCCTGGCCCATGCCGCGCTGATCGACTATCCGCGCTACCTGGATCCGGTGACGCGCCTGCCCTGTCCGGTCGAAGTCGCGGTGCGGCGGCTGCAGCAGCCGGGCGGATCCGACGCCGGACCGGGGCTGCGCGCGCTGTCGAAGGCCCAGGGGCTGCTGGCCTCGCGCCCGGGTCTCTGGCGCTAGGTTCCTGCGGGGAATCAGACGTTGGCGCGCGTCCAGCGCGACATGACATCGACCCCGACGCGGCGCTCTTCCAGCAGGGTCAGCCGGGGCGCCTCGCCCAGCCGTTCAAGGCCGAGCGCGCCCATCCCAGGGCGCCCTTCGGCCCCCAGCAGGAGGCCGGCAGAGAAGATCACCAGCTCGTCCACCAGGTCTGCGCCGATCAGCGTCGCCGCCAGCGCGCCGCCGCCCTCACAGAAGACGCGGGTCAGGCCGGCTGCGCCAAGCTCTTGCAGGACCGAGGAAATATCAAGCTGCCGCCCTGCCAGATCGCAGGCGATGAGGCGCGCGCCCAGGCCCTGCCAGGCTTCAATCAATGCCGGGTCGGCATCCCGGCCGTGGCAGATCCAGACCGGGATCGCCCTGGCCGTGCGCGCCAGTTGACCCATCAGCGGCAGATCGAGACGGCGCGAGATGACAATGCGTACCGGCTGGAAATCCAGCCCCATGTCCCGCACCGTCAACGTCGGGTCATCGGCCCGTGCTGTGCCGGCCCCGACCATCACCGCGTCATGGCGGGCGCGCATGGCATGGACCTCATGCCTGGCCGCGGGGCCGGTGATCCACTTGCTCTCGCCGGTCGCAGTGGCGATGCGACCATCCAGCGAGAGCGCCAGTTTCAGGGTGACGAAGGGGCGGCCCTGCTCGCGGTTGAGGAAGAAGCCGGCATGATCTTCCAAAGCCTCCTGCGCCATCAGGCCGGTCGAGACCTCGATGCCAGCGGCGCGCAGCATCGCGAAGCCCTGGCCGTCGACCTTGGGGTCGATATCGGCGATCGGCGCCACGACCCGGGCGATCCCGGCGGCGATCAGCGCCTCGGCGCAGGGCGGCGTCTTGCCGTGATGGGCGCAGGGTTCAAGCGAGACATAGGCGGTGGCGCCGCGCGCCGCCGCGCCCGCCTGGGCCAGCGCCACGGTTTCCGCATGGGGCCGTCCGCCGGGCTGTGTCCAGCCGCGACCGAGTATGCGGCCCTCCTTGACGATGACGCAGCCGACCGCCGGATTGGGCCAGCAGCGCCCCTGCCCTCGCCGCCCCAGCGACAGCGCCAGGGCCAGGTAGCGGGCGTCCTGCGCAGCCGGCATCACTCGTCGCGGGGCATGTTCGGACGCAGTTCGCTGACGAACTTGTCGAAATCGTCGGCGGCCTGGAAATTCTTGTAGACACTGGCGAAACGCACGTAGGCGACAGTGTCGATGCGGGCCAGGGCCTCCATCACGATCTCGCCGATCACCTTCGAGGGAATGTCGGTCTCGCCCATGCTCTCGAGGCGGCGCACGATGCCCGAGATCATCTGGTCGATGCGTTCCTGCTCGACCGGGCGCTTTTGCATCGAGATGCGGATCGACCGTTCCAGCTTGTCGCGATCGAAGTCCTCGCGCCGGCCGGTGGACTTGATCACCACGAGGTCGCGCAGCTGCACGCGCTCATAGGTGGTGAAGCGCCCGCCGCAGGCCGGGCAGAACCGGCGCCGCCGGATCGCCGCGTGATCCTCGGCCGGGCGGGAATCCTTCACCTGGGTGTCGACATTTCCGCAAAACGGACAGCGCATCGGCCTGGGCTCCCACTACTTGCCCCCCATTCTGGGGGCACCCCGGTTTTATCCACAGGTACTATAGGGGGTCCACTGAGGATTGGGTAGGTCCGTTTTCGCATCACCAGATGTGCTGCGCAATTGCCACGTCGGCGCGGACAGCCGACGTCACCCCGGCTCGGACTGGAAGAAGGAATGCCGCGCCCGCCCCGCCTTCTTCGAGGCATAGAGCGCGCTGTCGGCATCGGCGAGCATCTGGTCCGGCCGGGGCTGGTCATAGAAGGTCGACAGGGTGGTGCCCATCGAGCAGGAGATGTGGCAGCTCGCCCCCTCGAAGCTGATCGGGATCTCGAGGCGCCGGATCAGCCGCGTCGCGATCTCCTCGATCCGCGACCGCTTGGTCAGGTTGTGGAACAGCAGGACGAATTCGTCCCCCCCGATCCGCGCCACCGTGTCGCCGGCACGGGTTTCATCCACCATCAGCCGGGCGACATGCTGCAGCACGTAGTCCCCGGCCGCGTGACCATGGGTATCGTTGACCTGCTTGAACCAATCGAGATCGAGGTGCATCAGGGCGAAATCCTGCCCCGTGCGCACCAGCCGGGCCAGGATGTGATCCATGGCGCGGCGGTTCTTCAGCCCGGTCAGCGTATCGGTATAGGCCTGTTCCTCGGCGGCGATCTTGGCGCCCTGCAGACGCAGGTTGAGGGTGCGCGACGCCTCCATCGCGGCGGTCTTCGCCTCGATCAGGTAGAGCATTTCGATGGTCAGGTCGGTGGGGGCGAAGTCGCCCGAGTGCAGGGTATAGGTCTGGATCGCGTCGAGAATGGAGATGCCGAAGGAGAAATTGACCACCGCCCCCCGCCGCCCCTGCCCGTCGGGCGCAAGCGGCACCAGCACCGCCTTGAGCGGCGTGCGCGGATCATCCCTGAGCCGCAGGTGCAGCTTGATTCCCGCCGAGGCCAGCAGCGCCGCCATGGAGGAGACCGCCCGGGGTCGCGACAGTTCGAAGAGCTCGAGGAACCGCTGCCCGGCCATCGGCAGGTCCGGGCGCAGCTTCTGCATCGTCGGCCCGGCATGGATCACATGACCACTGTCGTCCAGCACCAGGTGCATCGGGGAAAGCGCATCCATCGACTCCAGCGGCAGGGCCGGCAACAGCATGGCGGCGGACAGGCGCCCGCCTCCGGAGGGGGCCGCGGACTCCGTCCGTCTTTGCCCTGCCCGCCCCTGATCGGCGCGCGCCTGATCCGCGCAATCCTGATCGACCTGCCCTTGATCAACCCGGCTCATCCCGCTTTGCCCCCCAGCTCGAAGGCGCGCCCCTCGGCGAAGGCGGTTTCCACCAGAGTCACCTCGACCGTCTCGACCCGCTGGGCTTCGCCCATGTGATCAAGGATCACCAGCGCGCCGTAGTCGTCGGCCATGGCACGCAGGATCCCGACGAGCACATGGCCGAAGCCGGGAAAGCCTGCACTGCAGGTGATTGAATAGCGCGAGGCCGAGTGCTGGCGCAGCTCCAGCTCGGGCAGGTCGAGATCGGAGACCGCCAACCGGGTGCGATCGGGCAGGTCATCGAGCGAATGCAGGAAATCCTCGTACCCCAGACCGGCGAAGCGCAGCAGCCGGCGCAGCCCTTCGTTGTTGGGATGCGAGACGAGGTAGGTGCCGATATCCTCCAGCACCATGGCGCGGGTCTTCTTCAGCTTGACGGCAGCGGCGTCCAGCACCCGGCCGGTCAGCGCGTCCTCGTAGACCAGCATCGCCTCGAACTCGACGAAGGGCAAGTCGGCGGCGGCAGCCACGTCGAGCCAGAGCGCGTCCCCGTAGGTATCGCGCAGGAAACATTGAATAGACCTGTTGATCAATCCGTGCATGGCCTGCCGCCCGTCCTCGTTCCCCGCAGGATGACCGCAGGGACTTAAGATAGGCTCAACAGCGATGCGATCGGGTCAGAAGTCGGTCGGCGCCCCGCCCTCTTCCTTTCGCCGGATCACGAAGTCTTCCAGCGCCGCGCGGTTGGCATCGGGCATCGGCGGCGGGGTGAAATCGGCAAGGATGCGTTTCCAGGTCACATGGGCGCGCTCGGCGGTCCAGACCTCGCCTGCCTGCTGGAACGCCTCGAAGTTGCGCCAGTCCGACAGGAAGGGCTGGTAGAAGGCCGTCGCATAGCGTTCCTGAGTATGGGGAATGCCGAAGAAGTGGCCGTTCTGGCGCACCTCGCGCATCGCCTCCAGCGCCAGGGCGCCCTCATCGACGGCGCAGATCTCGGGTTCCAGGTATCGCTGGATCTGCTGGATCACCTCGCAGTCCATGACGAATTTCTCAGGGCTGGCGATCAGCCCGCCCTCCAGCCAGCCGGCGGCGTGGTAGACCACGTTGGCGCCCGACTGCACGGCGGACCAGAGCGCGTTGGAGGTTTCCCACATGGCCTGGCCGTCAGGCACATTGGCCGCGCACGAGCCCGAGGCGCGCATCGGCAGCCCGTAGTGGCGGCACATCTGGCCGGTCATCTGGGTGGCGCGCATGTATTCCGGCGTGCCGAAGGCCGGCGCGCCCGACTTCATGTCAACGTTGGAGGTGAAGGTGCCGAAGGCGCAGGGGATGCCGGGCCGGATGTACTGCGCCAGGGCGATGGCCGAGAGGCCCTCGGCCAGCGACTGCACCACCGCCCCCGCCATGGTTACCGGCGCCATCGCGCCCGCCAGGGTGAAGGGCGAGACGATCAGCCCCTGCCCCCGTCGCGCCATGCGCATCCAGCCGTCCAGCATCGGATAGTCGTGCTTTAGCGGCGAGGTGGAGTTGATGTTGGTGTAAAGATGAGGGCGCGAGGTGAAGGTCTCTTCGTCCCAGCCGCCGGCAAGGCGGACCATCTCCATCACGTCCTCGACCCGCTCGGCCCCGAGGGAATAGGCGTGCGGCACCTTGTCGGTCAGGGTCAGCTTGTCGAAGAGCACGTCGAGGTGGCGCACCGAGGCATGGACGTCGACCGGCTCCACCGGGTAGCCGCCGACAAAGTGGATGCAGTTGAAATACTGCGAGAGTTTCAGCAGGTTGGCGCAGTATTCGCGGGTGCCGGGGATCTTGCGGCCCAGGTCCATGTCCCAGTAGTTCGGCGGCGAGGAGACATTGCCGAAGAGGATGTGCCTGCCCCCGACCGGCAGGTCGTGGGCCGGGTTGCGGGCATGGAGGGTCCATTCGGCCGGCGCGTGCGACAGCATCTCGGTGACGAAATCGCGGCCCATGCGGACCACCTCCCCCTCCACGATGCAGCCGGCTTCGGCCAGTATCGCGCGGGCCTCGGGGTTGAGAAAGGCGATGCCGATCTCCTCCAGCACCACCATCGCGGCCTCGTGGATGGCGGCGACCCCCTCTTCGGAGAGCGGTTCGGTCGGGGCGTCGATATTGACCGGAATGCGCCAGTCGCTTTGCACGATGGCGGCGGAACCGCGGCGCGCGGCAGAGCCGGCCCGGCCACCGCCGCGGCGCTTGCGCGCCTGGCCTGCGGGATCTGCGCTGTCGGCTGCGGGAATGTCCGCCATGATCTGCTCCCTTGCTGCTGCGCCAAGTCAAGCGCGCGGCAGCGGCGGTTTTCCCAGCCATATGCGACATGAGGCGTCGCTTTTGACCCATCCCGACCTTCAACAGCGCCGATGCGTATCGGCAGACAGGCGCCCCGTGGACGCCTGCACAGGTTTCGGGCGCGGACCGGCGACAGGTGCGCGCCGGCATCGCGGACAGGCGGGAAAGTCAGCCCCTGGCCGAAAGCCATTCCGGCAGGTGGCTGATATCGGGCAGCACCACATGGGCATGGGGGGCCAGTTCCTCGATCGGGGCCATGCCCGAGAGCACGCCGACGCAGATCATCCCCGCAGCGCGCCCCGCCATCAGGTCATGGGTGCTGTCGCCGATCATCGCCACCCGTGCCGGGTCAAGCTCCGCCTGCCGGGCAAAGGCCAGCAACGGGTCCGGGTCGGGCTTGGCGCCATGTCCGGAATCGAACCCGGCAACGAAGGAGAGATGCGGGGTGAGTCCGGCCAGATCGACCTGGTGCCGGGCCGAGGCTTCGGCATCGTTAGTCATCACGCCGAGAACATAGCCGAGATCCCGCAGGCCCGACATCAGGGCCGGCAGATCGGTGACCGGCACCAGCGGCGCCTTGACCGCTTCGGCGGTGAGGAAGGTCTCGATCTGCACAAGGCTGCGCCCCGGGACATATTGCAGCAACAGTTCGGCCACCTCGCGGTTGGTCTCGGCGATGACCGGACTGTCGGGCTGGAATCCCCCGCCCCGCAGGTCGAAACGCAGGGCACGGGCCATGGCCTCCAGCCGCGCCGGATCGCCGTCCGAAAGATGGTCCAGGACATCCCGGCCCCAGGCGTTCCAGGTTCCTCCAAAATCGAAGAGCGTTCCGTCCTTGTCGAAGAGAAGTCCTTTTAGCATCCGAATTTTTTGCACCCTGACATCCACACGCGATGGAAGCTGCGCCAGGACGAAACCTGTTTCAAGGGCCACCACGCCGGGTTTGCAAATTTTCGCAATCATGTCGTTGCAAAATTGCACATGGCCGCGCAGACGGATCATCGCGCAGGCATCTGAGGGGCCGTCGACGGGCGATCCGCCCCCCTGCCTGCCCGGCCCCGCGCTTGACTTTCAGCCCTGCCTCGGTCTGATGGCGCCATGAGTGGCGATACCTCCCCCTACAGATTGCATGACTCCCTCGGCTACTGGCTGTCGATCACCGCGCGGCTGCAGGAACGCCGCCTGGACGAGAAACTGCGCGAGATCGGGCTGACCCGGATCACCTGGTGCCTTCTGCTTGGGCTCGCCAACGAGGGACTGACCCAGCCTTCGGAACTGGCGGATTTCGTCGGCATCGACCGCACAGCCACCTCGCGCGCGCTGCGCCAGCTGGAACAGGCCGGGTTGCTGTCGCGCAGCTCGGGCACAGGCGACCGGCGCACCCGGCAGATCACGCTGACCGAGGATGGCCGCGAGGCGGTGCGCGTCGGCACGCCCTTCGCCCGGGCCAATGGCAAGGTCATGGCCGAGCGGTTGTCGGAGGGCGAGGATGCCGAGCTGCGCCGCCTGCTTCGCAAGCTGACCGAAGGCGAGGCACCGCGCCTGAGCCACCTCTAGGTCAGGTTTCGTAAACCAAGACTTCCCCTGCCAGCGGGGCCCATGTGTCTCAGGTCCAATGCACCTGCTCGCCCCCGGGCAACGCCTGCCGGGCCTGGTAGGGAAGTTCGAAGGGCAGCCCCTCGGCGCGGCAGAAAGCCATCACCCAGGCATCATCCATCAGCAGGAAATCCAGCACCGACCCCAGGAAATGAGGGTCCTCCGCCGAGGCGCGAAGATCCTCGGCCGAGACACCGCTGGCGCCCATGAAGACCGGCAGAAGATCCTCGTTGCCGGCCAGCCAGGCGAGGCAGTTCAGGGCGATCTCTTCGGCGCGGGCCGCTGCAACAGGTTTCACCGACACATTTTCCACTGATTTCGAGCAAGGGTTTCTTAACCAATTTCACCATTTCATGCTGCACGCAATATCACCGCTGCACCAGGGCGACCGAGGGGTCGACCGGGGGCGGTTTCCAGGGAGCCGCAGGAAGATGTCCGGACGTATCCTCATCGTGGATGACAACGTGACCCGTCGGATCACCCTGGCGGCGCGCCTCTCAGGCGCCTTCTACGAGATCCAGGTCGCTGGCAGCGCACAGGAGGCGCTGGAACTGCTGGAGCACTGGCAGCCGGGGACAATCCTGATCGCGGACGAACTGCAATGTATGCCCGCCGGACGCTTCCTGCGCCGGCTGCGCGCCGACAGCCGCTGCGCGGAGGTTTCCCTGCTGGTGGTCACCGCGCCGGGCGCCCACATGGGGCGCGCCGGCCTGCTGAGCGCAGGGGCCGATGACGTGATCCCGCGCAGCGAACCCCAGGAGGTGTTTCGCGCCCGGATGCGTGCCCAGGAGCGCGCGCGCGACGTGGTGAACACGCTGCGCCTGCGCGGACCTGATCTGCGTCTGCCCGGGCTGGCGGAACCCTTGGGGCGTTTCCAGGGCGTCTCGCGCGCCAGTTTCATCGCCCCCGATGCTGCCACGGCGCGCGACTGGCGCCGCGCCTTCGAGGGGTTGCCGGGCTTCCGCATGACCTTCACCGACATGGCCGAACTGCGCGAGGGCGCAGGCCGCGCCGCGCCCCCCGGCCAGCCAGACCGCGCTGGCCTGCTGGTGCTGGGCCTCGCCCCGGAGAGCGAGAGCCGGGGCCTGCGGTTGCTGGCGGAAATGGCCAACCGCTCGGACCGGATGGAGCAGGAGATCCTGATCTTCGCCCCCGGCGCGGCCCCGCGCATCCAGGCCCAAGCCTACGAGATCGGCGCCAGCGCGGTGATGGCCGGCCCCTTCGATGCCGCCGAGATCGCCGCGCGGATGCGCCTGCTGCAGCTGCGCCTGACCCGTCGCCGTGCCCTGCGCCGGGCATTGGCCGAAAGCCTGCGCGCCTCGGTCACCGATCCGCTGACCGGGCTGCACAACCGCCGCTTCGCCCTGCCCCGCCTGGCCCAGATCTCGCGCGCGGCGGCAATGCGGGGCGAGAGCTTCGCGGTAATGGTGGCCGACCTGGATCACTTCAAGGAGGTCAACGACCGCCACGGCCATGCGGCGGGCGACCTGGTGCTGCAGGCGGTGGCCCAGGTGATGCGGCAGAATCTGCGCGCCGAGGACGTGCTGGCCCGGATCGGCGGAGAGGAATTCCTGGCAATCCTGCCCGGCATCGGCGCCGCGATGGCCGAGGCCCTCGCGCATCGCATCTGTACCCGCATCCGCGAGGCGCCGGTGGTGTTGCCCGACCTGCCGCGCGGGCTGCCGCTCACGATCTCGGTCGGGCTGACCTGCGGCGGCGCCGGGCTGCGCAGCCCCGAAGAACTGCTGGAGGACGCGGACCGGGCGCTTTATGCCGCCAAGCGCGCCGGCCGGGACCGGGTGCTCTGCCACCCGATGCTGCCGGGCGACGCCCGGACCGCACGGCGCCTCGCCGGCGGCTGACCTCTCCCGCGTCGGTGGCAGCGGCCGGCCCGCCCAGACCAGTCGGAACAGGCCCTTCGCGGCGCGCTGTCCCCCTGAACCCGCGCCCCGGATCAGCCAGGGCCCGCGCGGCCGGGGCGTTCGAAGACTCCGCCGTGCGCCGGGCGCAGATACCGCGCCTATTCACGCGGGGCGGGCGGATGCGATCCGGTGCCACGGGGCGGCCTGTCGCGCTGGCGCTCCAGCCCCTCTTCAAGCCGGTCGGCGAAAGCCAGTCGTTGCTCAGGCGTCATCGCCATCAGATGCGCCATCAGCGCCTTCTGCCCGGCCTGCTGGAACCGCAGGGCCGTGTCGCGCTGATGGGCGAAGACCTGGCGCAGCTCCTCGGGCTGGAAGGGGTCGGCGCGCAGGGCAGCCAGCACGCGGGCATACTCCGCCCGCCGGTCGGGACGGCCCGCCCCGGTCTGGCGCATCTCACGGAAGACCTCGCGACCGATGGCGCGCCGGTCCTCGGGGCTGAGCGCGAAGGTCAGCGCCCCGGCCACGTGATCGGGGCGCGGCGGCCCCTTGATGGGGGTGCGGGTCAGCACACCGACGACCAGTCCCGCCACCGCAAGGTTCAGCGCCAGGGAACCGAAGAGCAGCACCCGCAGCCCCATGCCACGGCGCGCCCGGGGCCGAGAGCCCTCCCCCGGCGCGGCGCCCTGGAGCGGCGTTTCACCAGCGGTTCGCCCTGTCACCTGACGGAGATCGCCACCGCTGTCTTCCCGGGGATCGTGGTCTGGGGCCTTGGGGTCGCTCATTTCTCTCAGCCCTCGCTGTCCAGGAAATCATAGGCGGTGGTGGCGTCCACCAGGTAGGGATTGCTGTCCAGGCTAGCGCCGAAGAGGCTGTCGAGCGGCGTCGCCAGCGCCTCCGGCGGCATCACCCCAACCCAGAGCCCGGCGATCGCCACGGCCCCGAGACCGGCCAGGGCGGGACCGCCGCCAAGGGCGCGCGTCAGCTGCGCCCAGAACCCGCCTCCCGGCCCTCCCGGCCCTCCCGCCAGGCCACCGCCGAAACCGCCGCCCATCCCCGCCGCCGCCGGCATGAGGCCGGCAACGCCAAGACCCGAGGCCGCCCGACCCGGCCGCGCATGGCGCGCCGCCGCCCGGGCGCGTTGCGCCTCGCTGGCGCGCGCCTCCTGCAGGCTGTCGGCATCGGAGAGAATGCGCGCCGAGAGGCCCGGCGGCAGGCCCAGTTCCCCCGCTTCCGCCGCCACGCGATCCGCGTCCCGCGCCGCGCCGAAAAGCGCCTCGAGGTCGGTCTCGGGCAGAGTGTGCTTGCCGTTGCGATCAGCCATCTTGATACCCCAATTCCTCGCGCCGCGCCGCCAGGAGACGGCCGAGCGCCCGCTTGCCCCGGGCGGTCAGGCTTTCCACCGCCTCGGTACTGATCTCAAGGATCTCGGCAATCTCAGGATTGCCCAGTCCTTCGATATGACGCAAGACCACCGCCTGACGCTGCCGGTCGGGCAGCTGGTTCAGCGCCCCTTGCAGGGCGTCCATGCGGGCCTGCGCCTGCAGTTTTTCCTCGACCGGCGCCGAGGGATCCTCGGGCTCGGCCACATCGTCGATTGCCGCGCCGCCACGCCGCCGGCGCAGCCGGTCGGTGCAGAGATTGGCCGTCACCCGGTAGAGCCAGGTGCTCACCCGCGCTTCACCCCGACGCCAGTCGGGGGCGATCCGCCAGAGCCGCAGCATGGCCTCCTGGGTCACATCCTCGGCCTCGGCCCGGTCGCCCAGGATGCGTGCAGCCTGGGCCAGCACCCGGGGCGCCAGGCGCGCGGTCAGCAGGCGCGCGGCCTCGCCGTCCCCGTTGGCATAGAGCACAAGGAGCGCGTCGTCGGGTATCGCATCCGGGTCGTCAAAGGCCATCCGCGTCATGCCTGTCGGGCTATCCGTTTCCGCGTGAGCTGTCCACGCTGCCGCTCAATCGCAGCCACCCGGGTGAGCGCCCGCGACCGGGGACAGTCACGGGCGCCGCCGGGGGCCCTTCAGCCGTGGTCGGGACCACCGAAGAGGAAGAAGGGCAGCGCGCCGCCCCGGGGGCCTTGACCCTCGCCCGGGCCGTGCTCTCCGTCGCGGGGGCCGAAGTGCTTGCGCGGGCCGTCCTCGTGACCGCCATGGGGGCCACGCGCGCGCCACTCGGCCATCCGGGCCTGGGCGGTGTCGAACTCTTCCCGGCTGATCACGCCATCTCCGTCGCTGTCGATGCGCGAGAACATGCGGTCGGCGCCGCGCGGGGCCTCGGAGGGGGTCACCTCGTCGAGACTGAGCCGTCCGTCGCCATCGGCATCGGCGCGGTCGAGCATCCGTGCGGCCATCTTCTGCATCCGCGCCTGCCGCTGCGCCTCGGCGCGGGCCTCCATGGCGGCGACCATCTCCTCGGCGGTGAGCATTCCATCGCCGTCGCTGTCGGCATCGGCGAAACGCGCCGCCATGCGCGCCTTGCCCCGTGCCTGGATTTCCTCCATGCTCAGGGCGCCGTCGCCATCCGCGTCGGCCTGGACGAAATCGAAGACCGGCCCGCGTGTGGGGGCCTGAGCTTGGGCCTGGTCCTGCGCAAAAGCGGAGGTGGCCAGGGCGAGGGCGGTCATGCCGCCGAACAGGATCACGCGTTTCATTTCGTCTACTCCTCTGTTCCCTCTCGGGGGTCTGATGGGGCGGGGGGCATCCCGTCCGCATCTGGAGGGTAGAACGGGGCGGCGCGGCGGTTCCGTCGCCGCTCGGAACAACTTTTTTCGCCATCGGCGCGGGGCCGCCCGGCGGCGCTTTGCCTCATGGCCCCCGCCGCACCGATGCGGATGATGCGCAGGCAACCACGGGCCGACGTCATGGCCCCGAAGGAGGATGCGAGATGCAGGACTGCACCGAGATGACCGCGCCGATGACCGACACCGCCGACCGTCCGCTTGGCCCCGCGCTGCGCCGCGGCTGGCGGCGGCGCTGCCCCAATTGCGGATCAGGACCGATGCTGAAGGGCTATCTCAAGGTGCGCGATCACTGCCCTGTCTGCCGCGAGGATCTGTCGCAACACCGCGCCGACGACGGGCCGGCCTATATGACGATCCTGATCGTCGGGCACCTTGCAGCGCCCCTGCTGGGATCGGTCTGGATGGCCTGGCAACCCGAGCCGCTGGTGCTGTTCACCATCTTCGCTATTGGCACCGTGGCCCTGTCTCTCTACCTTCTGCCGAGGCTCAAGGGGGCGATGGTCGCCTTCCAGTGGGCCCGCAGGATGCACGGTTTCGGCAGCGGGATCTGACCCCGTATCGCCCCGGACCGTAGGGGAGGACGCATGAGCCAGCCGCGCCGAGACTCCGTGCCGATCCGTGACGCGGCCACGGTGATCGCCCTGCGCCGCCGTGGCGGTACGCGCCAGGTGCTGATGGGTCAGCGTGGCGCGGCGGCGGTCTTCATGCCGATGAAATTCGTCTTTCCCGGCGGGGCCGTCGATCCCGGCGACGGCGCGGTGCCGCTGGCGGCGCCCCTGCCCGCCTCCTGCGCCGCGCGGCTGGAACTGGACGCCCCCGCCGGCATGGCACGGGCGCTGGCCGCGGCGGCGATCCGCGAACTCTGGGAAGAGACAGGGCTGGTGCTGGGCCGCCCCGGCCACTGGCCGGATGCACCGCCCGACTGGCAGGGCTTCGCGGCCACCGGGCACCTGCCCGACGCCTCGGCGCTGCGCTTCGTCTTCCGCGCCGTCACGCCACCGGGCCGCCCGCGCCGCTTCGACGCCCGGTTCTTCACCCTGGACGCGGACCAGGCGATCGCCGGCGAGGCCGAGGATTTCTCGGCCGCCTGCGACGAGCTGAGCCACCTGCAGTGGATCCCGTTGCCCGAGGTGCGCCGCTTCGACCTGCCCTTCATCACCGAGGTCGTGCTGGCAGAGGTCGCCGCGCGCGACAGCGACGCGGCACCGGACTCAGTGCCCTATTTCGCCCAGGACGAGGAGGCACAGCTGTTCCGCCGCCTTGGCGGACGCTCTCCCCTCGCCGGGTAGAGAATTCGTTTCCACCATGCATTTCAGTGACTTGACGACCGGCCTTCACGTCACTCAGCCGACCGAGATCAACCCCAGGACCGAGAGGGTGATCAGGGCGATGCCGCCGAATTCCTTGGCCGAGATCTTCTCGCGGAAGAACAGCACCGAGGCGAACAGGGAGAGCACGACCTCGAACTGGCCCACGGCATAGACCAGTGCCGCGTTCTGCAGGGTGAAGCCCGCGAACCAGCAGTAGGAGCCCGCCACCGAGGTCAGCCCGACCCAGATCGTGCGCCGCCAGCCGGTGACGACGCGGGTGATCTCTCCCCCCTCGCGCAGTGCCAGCCAGGCGCCGAGCAGCAGCACCTGCGCGCTGACCACGATGAGCAGCGTCACCAGGGCGCGGCTGGCCGGTTCGGCCGAGACCAGCAGGGTGGCGCCGCGGATGGTCACCCCAGAGACCGCGAAGAAAAGCCCCGAGGTCAACCCCAGCACAGCCGCGCGATTCGCGAAGCGTTTCAATCCCTTGCCGCCTGGCAGATCGGTCAGCAGCAAGACGCCGGCCAGCCCGGTCAGGATCGCCATCAAAGCCAGCGTGCTGATGCTCTCGCCCAGGATCAGCAGGCCGACGAAGGCGGTCAGCAGCACTTCGGTCTTCTTCAGGGTGACACCGACGGCGAAGTTGCGGCTCTTGAAGATGGCGACGACACAGATGGTGGCGAGGATCTGCGTGACGCCGCCGATCACCGCATAGAGCCAGAACAGCGGCGGCAGCAGCGGAAAGGCCGGGCCCTGCAGCGCATAGACCAGCCAGACCAGCGGCGCGGCCCACAGGAAGCGCGCGAAGGTGGCCCCCGCCGGGCTGAGCCCGGTGGCCGCGAGCTGCTTCTGCAGCATGAACCGTGCGGTCTGAAAGACAACGGCGGCAAGGGTGAAGAGAATCCAGGCGCTCATCCGCCTTTCATGCGCTATTCCCCGGGGGGCTGCCAGAGCGGATGCGGCACCGGGTCCTTGGCGCGCCCGAGATAGCGCCGGAAGACCTCGCCGTAGCTGGCGTAGCGGTAACCTTCGTTGCGGCGCAGGTAATGTTCCTTCCGCTTCGCGTAGAGTGCCGGCAGATCGTACCAGGGACGGTTGGGGTGCATGTGGTGCACTACATGGAAATTGTTGTTGAGGAAGAGCAGTGCCAGGGGGCCGCGATCCTCGATGATCACCGTGCGGGCACGGGCCTTCTCATGGGCCTGGTGTTCCAGGAAGGTGCGGATCTTGAGCAGCGAATGCGACAGGTAGGTGCCCAGCACGAAGGCCCAGAGCGGCATCGTTGCGACCGCGCTCAGCCACCAGATGACCAGCGCCAGCGCCGGAACGTGCCAGAGCCAGCCGCGCAGCACCGCCGGGTCGCGCAGGGCCAGCTGCGCCTCCAGCGCGATGAAGCCCGCATTGCCGATCAGCGGCCCCAGAAGGATCCGCCCCAGAAGCGTATTGTTGAGCCGCAGCAACACCTTGCGCCAGCTCGGCAGGCGCTCCCAGACGGCGGGATCCAGGAAGTTCGTCTCGGGGTCGTCATAGGGATCGGTGAGGATCTCGTCGTGATGATGGGCCAGGTGGGTGGCGGCGAACCGCAGGTAGGGCACGGTGATCGAGAGCGCCGGAAAGACCAGCGCGGCGTTCAGCAGGCGGTTGCGGAAGGGATGGCCATGGATCACCTCGTGGCTGAGCGAGGCATGGAGCCCCGCCGTGACCGCAAGCAGCGCGATCGCCGGCGCCAGCGCGACCTCGGCCAGCCAGGTGGTCGCCAGGATCCAGCCGGAATAGCAGAGCACGAGCAGGCCCAGGGTGGGCCATTCCACGGGCCGCGCGCCACGCTCAGACATCGCGGCGTCCCCAGCTTATCCGGGCCCAGAGGCGTTCGTAGAGGACATAGCTGACGAGGCCCAGGGTCGCATTGATTAACGCCATCAGCCCGCCGGTGGTGACCGACCCGGTGAAGGCGAGGCCGACCAGGCTCATCGTGACCAGACCGATCAGCGTCCAGAGAAGGCCCTTGAGCAGGCTGCGTGTCGTCGTTTCCATGTGGTCCCCTTCCGGCACGAAGGTAGGGGGGCATCAGTGGCGGCGGAACTCGGGATCTTGTTAACATATCCGGCGATATGTGATTTAATTCACTACATGGCAGATAGAGTCGACAAACGTGACCGCGCCCAGCTGTTCCGCCAGCGCCTGCGCGAGTCCATGGGGCAGCGTGGAGTGAGTCAGAGCGCCCTCGCCCGACGGGTGGGTGTGGACCGCTCGACGATTTCGCAGTTGTTGTCGGGGGACAGCCCCCGGTTGCCCAATGCCCAGGTGGTCGCCGAATGCGCGGCGGCGCTCGGGGTATCGGCGGACTGGCTGCTGGCGCTCTCGGACCGGCCCGAGACAGCGGCGGACCTGCTGGCGGGCTCGGCCCGGATGACCGAGGCGGCACGGGCGCTGATCGACGAACAGATCTTCGCCTGGCACCAGGAGGCCGAGGGCTACAAGATCCGCCATGTGCCGGCCGGGCTGCCTGACATGCTGAAGACCAACGCGCTGCTGGAATGGGAATATACACCGCACCTGGGACGCACGACCCAGCAGGCCATCGGTGCCTCGGCCGACCGGCTGAGCTGGATGCGAAATGCCTCCTCGGACTACGAGATTGCCTTGCCCCGGCACGAGATGATCGCCTTCGCCACCGCCACCGGCTACTACGCCGACGTTCCCGCCGACATCCGCGCCGAGCAGATCGACCGCTTCGCCGACCTGCTGGAAAGCCTCTATCCCCGGATGCGGCTGTATCTCTTCGACGCGCGGCGGTTGTTCTCAGCCCCGGTGACGATCTTCGGCCCGCTGTTGGCGGTGCTCTATGTCGGGCAGAACTATATCGCCTTCCGCGATACGGAACGGGTGCAGGCGATGACGGCGCACTTCGACCGGCTGGTCCGCGAGGCGTCGGTCTCGTCCCGGCTGCTGCCGGAATACCTGCGTGAGTTGAAGGACTGGATCTGAGGCCCGGAGCGTGATCCGCCCTGCATCAAGCATATGAAATCTATGTTGACTTCCCCTCAGAGGCTTCCGGCACAAGGCTGATGGAACGGACACGCCCAACCGGCCCCTGCCCGCCCGGGCCCGCGGCAGGGGCGCACGACCTCAATATGGCATCGGGTGCGCCTTGTAGACCGCATCGAGGTCCTGCAGCACCTCCTCGGACAGCTCGAGGTCGAGGCCATCGAGGATTCGGCCGAGCTGTTCCATGTCGGTGGCGCCGAAGATCACCGAAGCGGTGAATGGGCGTTGCGCCACCCAGGCCAGGCACATTGAGACCGTGTCGAGATCATGCTTGAAGGCCACGTCGATGTAATCGTCGATGGCCGCGAAAGCCCGCTTGGTGGCGCGCCCGCCCAGGTCCGGGTTCAGCGTGATGCGCGAGCCCTTGGGTCGCGCCCGCCCCTGGTACTTGCCCGTCAGCAGACCGGCGGCGAGGGGCGAATAGGCCATGAGGCCCACGCCCTCCAACAGGCAGAGCTCAGCGAGGTCGGTGTCGAAGTAGCGGCAGAGCAGCGAATACTCGTTCTGGATCGTCACCGGGCGCAACACGTCCTCTCCGGCCAGGCGCAGGTACTGCGCCATGCCCCAGGCGGTTTCATTGCTGAGACCGAAGGCGCGGATCGTGCCGCGCTTGCGCTCTTTCTCCAGGGCCTCCAGGCACGCGTGCAGATTGTCCAGGATGGCGTTCCGGTCCATGCCGGAGGGGTCGTAGCCCCAGACCTTGCGAAAGTGGTAGGAGCCGCGATTGGGCCAGTGGAACTGGTAGAGGTCGATGTAATCGGTCTTGAGCCGCCGCAACGAGCCTTCCACCGCCTCGTTGATGGTGGCGGGGGTGATCGGCGCGCCTTCGCGGATCATCTTCTGTCCCTCGCCGGCGTGCTTGGTGGCAATCACCACCTCCGACCGATGGCCGCGGCTCTTTTCCAGCCAGAGGCCGATGATGCGTTCGGTGCGCCCCACGGTTTCCTCGCGCACGGGGTTCACCGGATAGACCTCTGCGGTGTCGATGAAGTTCACGCCACGAGCCAGGGCGGCGTCGATCTGCTGGTGCGCGTCCTTGCTGCGGGTCTGATTGCCCCAGGTCATCGACCCGAGGCAGTAGTTCGACACCTCGATCCCCGTGCGACCAAGTTCTACCTTACGCATGTCCGTCCGTTCCCAGCTTTCTGTCAGTCCTAGAGCCAGAAGGTTACGAATTTCCTGCGGGTTGCAAGGTCATTTCCCGCAATTGCACCTTTCGCGAAACCGAGAGGCAAGGGCAGAAAACGCCCCCTGATGTCGCCGGCGGGCTGGCATTGTCCGCCCCGAGGCGCGAGGAAGGGGGATGCGATTTGTCCTCAGCCTCTCGGCGCTCTTCCTGTCGGTCATCCTTCTGCAACTCTCCTCCGGCGGGGTCGGCCCGCTGGATGCGCTCTCGGGCCTGGAGCTGGGGTTCACCCGGGGAGAGATCGGCATGTTGGGCTCGGCCCATTTCGTCGGCTTCTTCATCGGGTGCTGGGGCGCGCCGCGCCTGCTGGGACGGGTCGGCCATGCCCGCGCCTTCGCCGCCTTCACCGCGCTCGGCTCGATCGGGCTGATGGGACACATGATGCTGGTCGATCCCTGGGCCTGGGCGGCGATGCGTGTCGCCTCGGGGATCTGCATCGCCGGCTGCTACACGGTGATCGAGGGCTGGCTGATGGCCCGCATCGAGGACCGCGACCGTGGCCGCGCCATCGGCCTCTACCGTATCGCCGACATGTCGGCCTCGCTGGGTGCCCAGCTGATGATCGGCGTGCTGGCCCCGGCCGCCTATGCCTCCTACAACGTGCTGGCGATCCTGTGCTGCGCCGCGCTGCTGCCGCTGGCGCTCAGCAAGGCGGCCCAGCCGACGATGTCCGAGGCCCCCCGGCTGCGCCCGCTGCTGGCCTGGCAACGCTCGCCGCTGGCGGCTTTCGCGGTGGTGGTCTCGGCGCTGTCGGCGGCGACCTTCCGCATGATCGGCCCGCTCTATGGCCAGGAGATCGGCCTGAACACGACACAGATCGCCTGGTTCCTGGCGCTCTTCGTACTGGGCGGGGCGCTGGCGCAGTACCCGACCGGCTGGCTGGCGGACAAGTACGACCGGCGCCGCGTGCTGGTCGGGATCTCGCTGGCCGCCATGGCCTCGTGCCTGTTCTCGGCGCTGACCATCACCGGGCCGCAGGCGGCGATGGTCAACGGCTTCTTCTTCGGCCTGGCCACCTACCCGGTCTATTCCGTCGCCCTCGCCCATGCCCATGACTTCGCCGAAAGCCATGAACGGGCCGAGCTGTCGGCGGCGCTGCTCTTCTCCTATGCGCTCGGCGCGATCTCGGCGCCCTGGCTGGCCTCGCAACTGATCGGGCTGTTCGGCCCGGCCTCGATCTACGGCATGGTCGCGGCGGGCCATGCGGCGCTGCTGGTCTTCGGCCTGCTGCGGATGCGGGCGCGCCCGGTGCCCGAGGCACGCACCCAATACATCTATGCGCCGCGCACCACCTTCCTGATCGGGCGCCTGCTGCGCGGGCTGCGCGAAAGGTCCTGAGCGCCGGGCCCTGGCCCCCAGGGATTCCGACATGTCCATGCGGCTCTTTTTATGCGGCTCTTTTTATTCGGGCCGGGGCGGGCTAAGAGGCGGGTCAGACCCTTCGGGGACGGCAGCGATTTCAACGGAGGCGTCCATGGCGCGGCATCTCATCACCTCGGCGATCCCCTACATCAACGGGATCAAGCACCTCGGCAACCTCGTCGGCTCTCAGCTGCCGGCGGATCTTTACGCCCGCTACCTGCGCGGACGCGGCAACGAGGTGCTTTTCCTCTGTGCCACCGACGAGCACGGCACCCCGGCCGAGCTGGCCGCCGCCAAGGCCGGCAAGCCGGTGGCCGAATACTGTGCCGAAATGCACGAGGTGCAGGCCGGGATCGCCGAGGGCTTCCGTCTCAGCTTCGATCACTTCGGGCGCTCCTCCTCGCCGCGCAACCATGCGCTGACCCAGCATTTCGCCGGCGTCCTGGCCGAAAAGGGACTGATCCGCGAGGTGTCGGAAACACAGATGTACAGCCCTACCGACGGGCGCTACCTGCCGGACCGCTACATCGAGGGCACCTGCCCCAATTGCGGTTTCGACAGCGCCCGCGGCGACCAGTGCGACAACTGCACCAAGCAGCTGGATCCGGTCGACCTGATCAATCCGCATTCCACCATCTCGGGCGCCACCGACCTTGAGATGCGCGAGACCAAGCACCTCTATCTCTGCCAGTCGGTGATGAAGACCGAGATCGAGACCTGGATCGACAGCAAGACCGACTGGCCGGTGCTGACCACCTCGATCGCGAAGAAATGGCTGAACGACGGCGACGGGCTGCAGGACCGGGGGATCACCCGCGATCTCGACTGGGGCATCCCGGTGAAGAAGGGATCCGAGGACTGGCCGGGCATGGAAGGCAAGGTCTTCTACGTCTGGTTCGACGCGCCGATCGAATATATCGCCTGCGCCCAGGAATGGGTCGACGCCGGCAAGGGGACGGACTGGGCGCGCTGGTGGCGCACCGACAAGGGCGCCGGCGATGTCACCTACACGCAGTTCATGGGCAAGGACAACGTGCCCTTCCACACGCTGACCTTCCCCGCCACCATCCTCGGCTCGGGCGAGCCCTGGAAGCTGGTCGATTACATCAAGAGCTTCAACTACCTGAACTACGAGGGTGGCCAGTTCTCGACCTCGCGCGGGCGCGGGGTCTTCATGGATCAGGCGCTTGAGGTCCTGCCCTCGGACTATTGGCGCTGGTGGCTGCTTTCGCATGCGCCGGAGAGCTCCGACGCGGAGTTCACCTGGGAGAATTTCCAGGCCTCGGTGAACAAGGACCTGGCCGATGTGCTGGGCAATTTCGTCAGCCGGGTGACCAAGTTCTGCCGGTCGAAGTTCGGCGAAGTGGTGCCGGAAGGGGGCAGCTACGGCGCCGCCGAAGAGGCGCTGATCGCCGAGCTTTCCGAGCGGGTGCGCCGCTACGAGGCGCTGATGGACGCCATGGAAGTGCGCAAGTCGGCGCAGGAGCTGCGCGCGATCTGGGCGGCGGGCAACGAGTATCTGCAGAGCGCCGCGCCCTGGGCGGTGTTCAAGGAGGATCCGGCGCAGGCCGCGGCCATCGTCCGCCTGTCGCTGAACCTGATCCGGCTCTACGCGGCGCTGTCCGCGCCCTTCATCCCGGACACCTCGGCGGTGCTCCGCGAGGCGCTGAAGCTCGACAGCCTCGACTGGCCGGGCGATCTGCCCGAGGCGCTGTCGGCCCTGCCCGCCGGCTCGGCCTTCGCCGTGCCCGAGAACCTGTTCCGCAAGATCAGCGACGAAGAACGCGAGGACTGGCAGCAGAGGTTCAGCGGCAAGCGCGACTGATCCCGGACGCGGCGCTCCGCCTGTCTGGGAGAGGCATCAGTCAATCCCGGTTCAGCACGGGCGCCGGGGCGGGCGAACGGGTGCGCCTCAATAGCGCCCATCGGGCCGAGACGCCCCTCTGCCTGCCCCTCTGCCTCGTCGCGGATGGGCTGGACGTTTCCAACGACAGCCTTCCCGCCATGGGGTGCGCCGCGTGCTGCTTGCGGGACCTTGGCCCAGGCGTGTGGCGCCCGGGCCCCGCCGGGCCGCTACATCGCATACTGCACGGCCCAAGGGGCATCTGGCGGCGCGTCCATCTAGCCCTGACGGATCGCTGCGGGCGCGCCGCGCGCGTCAGTAGAGCATGTCGGCGTTGAGGCCCACGGTCACCGCGCCGATGACCTCGCGCGTGTCGGGATCCATGACCGAGACCGAGACCTGCCCCAGGTAGGACTGGGTGGATTCATCGAACTCCACGTCACCGACATGGACCGCGCCCGGCCCGACCAGGAAGGTTTCCTGGAACTTCGCCTCGTCCCCCTGCCAGTAGTCCGAGGTGGCGCCGGTGGCGGCGACGTTCAGCCCGTTGGCATCCATCAGGAAGATCTCGCTGATGGCGCCGGCGGTGTCGTGGGCCCTTTCCCGCAGGAAATCCGAGGCGGGGTGCGTGAGCACCGTGTCGACCAGGGGCTGCGTGCCTGTGCCGACCTGCGCCCGCCAGTCCTGGTCCAGCGCATCGATCTGGTCCTGTGGCAGGGTCCCGAGGCGGTTGTTCTGGGTGCGGATCGCGTCGATCACCAAGGGATCGAAGACCCAGAGCAGCACCTCGCTTTCCAGGTAGTCGCGCATCGAGGATTCATAGGGATTTGCCTGCAGCGGCGCGGCCAGCGGCAGCAGGGCGAGGGCCGAAGCGGCCAGGGCGGTACGAAGGAGTGTCATCTGGGTCCCCGAATGGCTGAAAGTCAGCGGTACTCTGCCCCGAAACACTTTCTCCCCGCTTAACGCCGCCCCAATCCGTGCCCGAAGGAAACGCTCTCTTGCTAAAATGCGCCCTATATTCCCGGCGGAGCGGAGCCGGGCAGAGGATCAACCCAGCCCGGCCAGCAACCGCACGCAGAGGAAGACCAGGGCCGAGATCCCCCCGGCGCAGGGCAAGGTCACCAGCCAGGCGCCGAGGATGGTCATGAAGTGCGAGCGCCGCACCAGGCGGCGGCGGCGGCGCTCCTGCACGGGGAAGCGACGCGACGGGTCGGCGTTGCGCGGCTGGGTGAACCATTCGCGGTAGAAGCCGACGCCGAAGATGCCGCCGATGGCGATATGGGTCGAGCTGACCGGCAGCCCGAAGGCCGAGGCGAGGATCACCGTCATCGCCGCCGACAGCGCCACGCAGAAGGCGCGGGCGGGGTTCAGGCGGGTGATCTCCTGCCCCACCATGCGGATCAGGCGCGGCCCGAAGAGCATCAGGCCGACCGAGATGCCCGCCGCGCCGATGGCCAGCACCCAGAGCGGCAGGGGCACGAACTCGGACGGCGCGCCGGACCGCTGCCATTCGACCAGCGCCGCCAGCGGCCCGACCGCATTGGCCACGTCGTTGGCGCCATGGGCGAAGGAGAGCAGCGCCGCCGAGATCACCAGCGGCAGGCGGAACAGCACCTTCATCGAGGCGCGTCGGTTCTCCAGCCCCGCCGCCTGGCGGCGCACGGCGGGGATCGACAGCCGCCAGGCCAGCCCGCCGAGGCCGAGGCCGGTGAGGGTGATCAGCCAGGGCGCCGCCGGGCCGAGATGCAGCGGCAGCTTGAGCATCAGGTAGGCGGCGAAGGCGCCGGCCATCAGGCCGATCAGCCGCGGCAGCCAGATCCGCGCCGCCGCGACCTTGTCGTCACGCTCGAGGATGCGCCAGGTGACGAAGGACAGCAGCCCGCCGGCGACCAGCGCCCCGAGCAGCGGCGACAGCACCCAGCCAGCGGCGACCAGCCCCAGGGTCGGCCAGCTCATCGCGCCGAGGCCCTTGGCGGCGGCCACCGCGCCGATCATGCCGCCGATCACCGCCTGGGTGGTCGAGACCGGCGCCCCGATCCAGGTGGCGACATTGACCCAAAGCGCGGCCCCCAGCAGGGCCGAGATCATCGCCGGCGCGAAGGCGGGCGAGGCCGAGACCACGTCGAAATCGAGGATGCCGCGCGACAGGGTATCGACCACCTCGTGCCCGGCCAGCAGCGCGCCGGCGCATTCGCAGACCACGGCCAGGGTGATCGCGCCTGCCATCGGGAGGGCGCCCGCCCCCACGGCGGGCCCCATGTTGTTGGCGACATCGTTGGCGCCGATGTTCAGCGCCATGTAGGCCGCCAGCGCCGAAGCGGCGACAATCACCGCCGTGCCCGGCTCGCGCCCCGTCACCAGCAGCGTGACCAGCATCGAAAGCACGATGAAGGCCAGCGAGATCCCCACCCCAAGCAGCGGTCGCGACAGGTGGATCGCTCCGGCTTCAAGCACGGAGACCCGTTCGAGATCCCGATCCAGGCTGCGCCATTCCCCGGTGCCGCGCCGCCCGGGTCCCTTCATCGCGCGCCTCCCCTGGCGAAGGTCGAGAGCAGCGCCGAAAGCTCTTCCTCGTCCACCGCCTCGGCGGCTTCGGCAGGGGTCATCCATTGACGCTTGCGTTGCCCCTTCTCGGGGTAGTCGTCCAGCAGCCCCGAGACCGGAATGGCGAAGACCTCGACCCGGGTCGGCACCGGCAGGCCGCCATCGAGGCGCTTGTGGTAGTGGTAGCGTCCGACGAGGGCGGGCGTGCCGCAGGGCTTGATGCCGGCCTCTTCCCAGGCTTCCTCCAGCGCGGTGCCGCCGGCGTCATGGCCGCGCTTGGGCCAGCCCTTCGGCAGGACCCAGCGTCCGGTGTCGCGGGAGGTGATGAGGAGAATGCGCAGCCCCTGCCCCTTGCCACGGTGGCACAGTGCCGCGACCTGGTAGCGTGCGGGCCGCGCCAGCAGCGGCAGCAGGAGGGAATTCCAGATTTGCCTCAACATCTCTCACCCATCGCGGCCCGGGGGCCGTCGGTTCTTGCTTCGGCCTCTCTGGGCCGCTCGTCCGCCCGGGGCGCTTCCGGTCATACGGATGACCCACGGGAAAGGATCGGGCTTGCTACCAGATCCCCCAAGGATTGTGCAAGCCCCACATGAAACCCCGTTGACAGGGCGGCCCCGCAGCGGCGCGCCCCCTTCCCCCGGGATCAGGCCAACTGCGCCGCCGTCTCCTGCAGCATCGCGGCCGAGGCGCGCAGGGCCCGGGCCTCGGCGTAGGAAAGCTGGGGGATCAGCGTCTCGGCCACGCCGCCCCGCCCGACCACGCGCGGCAGCGAGAGCGTGACATCGCGCAGCCCCTCGACCTCGGCCACCCGGGCCGAGACGGTGAGCACCGCGCGCTGGTCGTCGCGGATCGCCTGGACGATGCGCGCCAGCCCCGCCCCGATGCCGTACCATGTCGCCCCCTTGCCCTCGATGATCTTGTAGGCGGCGCGGCGCACGTTGCCGTCGATTTCGTGGCGCACCGCCTCGGTGATCGGCGCGCCGAGCTGCTCGGCCACGTCCTGCAGCGGCTCGCAGCCCGAGCGGGCCGAGGACCAGGCCAGCACCTCGCTGTCGCCATGTTCGCCCAGCACATAGGCATGGACCGACTGCGCCGCGATGTTCAGGTGCCGCCCCAGCAGGTAGCGGAAGCGCGCGGTATCCAGGATCGTGCCCGAACCGAAGACCCGCCCCTCGGGCAGGCCGGAGAGCTTCAGCGCCACTTCGGTCATGATGTCGACGGGGTTGGAGGCGATCAGCAGGATGGCATCGGGCGCCACCTTGCCGGTCCGCGAGAGCACATCGGCGAAGACCTCGGCATTGCGGCCCAGCAGAGAGAGTCGGCTTTCGCCCGGTTTCTGCGGCACCCCGGCGGCGAGGATGATCACATCGGCCCCGGCCAGGGCCTCGTAGTCGCCGGAGGAGACCTGCGTCGGCTGCGCGAAGGGCATGGCATGGGCGATGTCCTCGGCCTGGGCCAGCGCCAGGGCAGGGTTGTGATCGACCAGGACCACCTCGCTGGCGACCCCGCGCATGACCAGCGCAAAGCCCGCCGAAGAGCCCACCATGCCGGCCCCGACAATTCCAACCTTCATCCGTCCGCTCCCTCTGCCGCCCGGACAGCGCACCGGGCATGGGCGCAGACTAGGACCATGGACGCGCCTTGGCATCCCCTATCGCCGCGCGGACCGGCGCGGAGCGGGGCAGCCCCCAACAGGGGCCCAAATTCGCGACAGTTGGCCGACCGGGGATTCGCCCTTGTCGCCGCAACCGGTGGCTCGGCGTGGCCGAAGCCACCCCCGGCCCGGGCGCACTTCCACCGAGAACATGGAAGTTTCCTTTCTTTACAGAGCTTTGCTCCTCGTCACAGAAGCTACACGGAAGTCCAAAGAAACGGTCACAGTGCCCGGCTACTCAAGGCTTGCACACGAGTGCAACACCCATTCCACTCCAGCTATCGGGGCTCATCCTCCCATGACCATCCTTTCCCACACCAAGCGCCTGACCCTCGCGGCGGCCCTTCTGGGCAGCACCGCGGCGGCTGGCATTGCCGAAGACGTCACCATCACCGTCTGGTCCGGCGGCACCGGCGACAGCGCCAACTACCGCATCGACAACATCAAGCTGGCCGCCGAGCAGCTGTCGCGTGAAGCGGCGATCCGCGGCGACGAGCTGAACATCACCATCGAGGGCCAGGGCTGGTCCGGCTGGGACGAGTTCAAGCAGGCCGTCACCCTGGCCGCCGAATCCGGCGATGCGCCGGACATCATCGTCTCGGGCCATGAGGACCTCGGTCCCTGGAGCCAGGCCGGTATCCTGCGCCCGGTCGAGGACTGGGTCTACCTGGACCAGTGGCCGCTGAACGACATCTATCCGAACCTCATCGACGTGGCGACCTACAACGGCGTCGTCTGGGGCATCCCCCAGGACGCCGAGGCGCGGGTGATGTACTGGAACCGCGGCGCACTGGAGGCGATCGGCTGGTCCGATGCCGATATCGAGGCCCTGCCGCAGCGCGTCATCGACGGTGACTACACGCTCTACAACATGCTGGACGACCTGGCCGCCATGCAGGAGGCCGATGCCGTCGCCCCGGGCCAGGGCTTCATGCCGCGCCCCTCGAACGGCCCTGACTACTGGCAGTTCTACCAGTCCTTCGGCGGCGAGATGCTTGATGCCGAAACCGGCAAGCTGCTGCTGGATACCGAGGCGCTGACCGGCTTCTACCAGTTCTTCGTCGATGCCGTGGCCCGGGGCGTCGTGCCCGAAAGCTACCTGGGCGCCAACTGGGATGACTGGCACCGCGCCGTTTCCGGCCTGACAGCCGGGGCCTGGCACGGCGGATCCTGGCACTATGCCCAGTGGACCCGCAGCTTCGAGATGGAGAACTTCTTCGACAACGTGCAGTTCACCCTGATCCCCGCCGGTGACGAGAACGGCCGCGCCAACTCGATTACGCACCCGCTGGTCTACCTGATGGGCGCCGGCAATACCGAGGACGAGGCCCAGATCGCCGCCGACCTGATCTCGATCGCCTCAGAGCCGCGCCTGAACGCCATGCACGCCGTCAAGTCCGGCCACCTGGCAATCAGCGAGGCCGAGGTCTCGGTGCCGCTCTATGCCGAAGACCGCTGGCTGAGCGAAGCCTCCGAGGGCTTCCTGCCTTACGTCAACGCGATCCCCAACGATGCCGACTTCGGCACCTACTGGACCGCGATGTACAAGGGCCTGGAAAACGCCTGGACCGGCACGATGTCCGTCGAGGAGGCTGTCGAGACCGTCAAGGCCGACGTGACCTCGGCGCTTGGCGACAAGATCATCGTCAAATGAACATGCGCGCCCTGACTGACGGGGCGCGTGAGGGGACCGCGATCGCGGTCCCCTCCACTCCCGTCCCGCCCGCCGTCACCCTGCCCCCGCGCCGCCGCGGCAAACCCCGCGGCAAGCCCCGCGTCAGCCTGCTGGGCCTTGCCATGCTGGCACCCTCGCTGCTGCTGCTCTGCGCCTTCTTCTTCGCCCCGGCGATCTTCACCGGGGTCTTCGCCTTCACCAACATGTCCACCTCGACCGGCATCGGGAAGGGTGACTGGATGGTCACCCCCGTTCTGCTGCGCCAGCTGCGCGACGCGGGCCTGAGCGAGGCCGACGAACAGGCGATCTCTGCCGCCACCTATGTCGTGGATGCCGAACATGTCGCCCGCGCCGAGGCCGGCGGCGTCGATGCGCGCTTCCTGTCGGACATCGAGAGCCGCCTCGCGGGCGAGACCTACGACAATGCGCGCGACTTCGAGCGCGACCTTCGGGACCTGCCTTCGAAACCGCGTTCCGCCCGGGCCCTGAAGGGCGCCGCCGACCATTTCGCCAGCTCGGTGCTGAATCGCCGCTACGCGACCGAAGCCGCCTTCGCCGCCGCCCTGTCCACCGTCGCCCCCGGCCTCGCGCCCGAGACGCTGAGCCTGGTGACCGAGCGCGCCTATACCGGTGCCGTCTTCACGGTCGAGAACTTCGTCACCCTCGCCACCCGACGCGACACGCTGCGCATCGTCGGCAATACCTTCCTCTATGTCGGGCTGACCCTCGGCTTCAACGTCGCCATCGGCCTGTTCCTGGCGCTGAGCACCTTCTACCTGCCCAAGCGCGTCGGCTCGGTCTTCTCGGCGCTCTGGCTGCTGCCGCGCATCACGCCGGTCGTGCTCTACGCGACGCTCTGGCAATGGTTCACCTGGGAAAACGGCTTCATCTACATCCTCGCCGATACCCTCGGGCTGCCGACCTACAACTACATGAAGGCCGGTGTCACCTCGGCCTGGACGATCATGATCCTGTCCAACGGCTTCGTCGGGGCCTCCTTCGGGATGATCCTCTTCTCGGGCGCCCTGCGCGCGATCCCGGTGCAACAGCTCTGGGCCTCGGAGGTCGACGGCGCCTCGCGGCTGCAGCAGATCCGCCGCATCATCCTGCCGCAACTGCGCTGGCCCGTGCTCTTCGTCACCGCCTACCAGACGCTGTCGCTGCTGTCCTCCTACGAACTGATCTGGCTGACCACCGATGGCGGCCCCGGTACCACGACGACGGTCTGGGCGCTGGACGCTTTCAAGACCGCCCTCTGGGCCTATTCAGGGGAATTCAAGTACGGCCTCGGCGCGGCCATGGCGCTGATCCTGGTGGTGGTCGGGCTGACCCTGTCGATCGCCTACCTGATCCTGTTCAAGTTCGACGACCTCGTGAGCCGTCCCAAGATCGAGTTCTGAGCCATGCAACATTCCTCCATGACCCGCAATTTCTCGATGATCCCGGTGCTGGCGGTGCTCGGCCTGGTCACCCTGCCGCTGGTCGTCATGTACGCCTTCCTGGTGATCGACAGTTTCAGCAATGCCCCCGCGACCTCGCTGATCCCCTCCGAGTTCACGCTGGAGCACTGGCGCTTCCTCTACGACTTCTCCCTTGTCGGCAACGTCTGGATCGCCACCAAGAATTCGCTGATCTTGGCCTTCACCATGGTCGTGACGACGCTGGTGCTGTCCTCGACCGGCGGCTACGCCATGTCGCGGCTGAACCTGCCCTTCCGGCGCTTCTTCCTGGCCTCGGTTCTGGTCATGCACGCCTTCCCGGCGGTGACCCTGCTGATCGGCACCTTCCTGGTGCTGAACTTCACCGGGCTCTACAACTCGATGATCGGGGTGATCCTGGTCAAGGGCACGCTGATGCTGCCCTTCGGCATCTGGATCATGAAGGGCTTCTACGATGCCGTCCCGTGGGAAATCGAGATGGCCGGCGTGCAGGATGGCGCCTCGCGCTTCACCGTCTGGCGCCGCCTCGTGCTGCCGCAGGTCAAACCGGGTCTCGTCGCCCTTGGCGTCTTCGCCTTCCTCGATGGCTGGGGCGAATACCTGCTGCCCCGCATCCTCGCCCCCGGCGCCGACTTCGAGGTGCTCTCGGTCTTCCTGCAGGATGCCGCGATCCCCGATGCGGCGGACTACAATTTCAACATCTTCAAGTCGGTGGGCATCTTCTACACCCTGCCCGTACTGATCCTCTTCGTGGTCTTCCAGAACCGGCTCATGAACATCTTCGGCGGAGGCACGAAAGGCTGATGCAACTTACCCTCGACAAATTCACCAAGAGCTTCGGCGACACCGAGGTGATCGCCGACATGGACCTGACCGTGCGCGACGGCGAGATGCTGGCCCTGCTCGGCCCCTCGGGCTGCGGCAAGTCCACGACGCTGTTCGCCATCGCGGGCATCCACCGGGTCTCGGGCGGGCGCATCCTGTTCGGCGACCGTGACGTTTCGGACCTGCCCAGCCAGAAGCGCAACGTCGGCGTCGTCTTCCAGAACTACGCCCTCTACCCCCACATGTCCGTGGCCGAGAACATCGCCTTCCCGCTGGAAGTCGCCGGCCAGGACCGCGCCACGATCAAGCGCGAGGTGCAGGCCATCGCCGAGCTCGTCCATATCGAGAAGCTGCTGAACCGCAAACCGGCGGAGCTGTCCGGCGGCCAGCAGCAGCGCGTCGCCCTGGCCCGCGCCATCGTGCGCAAGCCCGCCGTGCTGCTGCTGGATGAACCTCTCGCCAACCTCGACGCCAAGCTGCGCCTTGAAATGCGGTCCGAGATCCGCCGCATCCAGCAGGAGACCGGCATCACCGCCATCCTCGTCACCCACGACCAGGTCGAGGCCATGTCGATGTGCGACCGCGTTGCCATCATGAACGAGGGCGAGATCCTGCAGATCGACAGCCCGACCGAGATGTACCGCGCGCCGGTGTCGCGCTTCGTCGCCGGCTTCCTCGGCAATCCGCCCATCACCTTCGTCGAGGGCGTGACCGACGGGCGCGGCGATGTCGACCTCTCGGGCCTGAAACTGCCTCTGCCCGCACGGCTGGAGGCCCTGCCGGCCGGTCGCGCCGTCACCCTCGGCATCCGCCCCGAACACTTCGGCGTCGCCCGGGGCCTGCCGGTGCCCGGCGTGGTGCGTTTCGTCGAACCCCAGGGGCGCGAGACCCTCTTTGACGTGGCGCTGGACAATGGCGCGGTGCTGCGCTCGATCCAGCCGGTGCGGCAGGATCTGTCGGTGGGCGATGCGGTCCGCTTCAACCTCGACACCGAGGCCATGCTGGTCTTCGCCGAGACCGGAGCACGCCTGTGATCGACGCCATGATCCCGCGCCATCAGCCGATGATCCCCTTCCCGAAGCCCCATGGCCGCCCCGCCTGCATTGCCCACCGTGGTGCGCAGGCCCATGCGACCCAGAACACCCTGCGCGCCTATGAGATCGCCGCCGACCTCGGCGCCGACATGTGGGAGATCGACCTTCGGCTGACCGCCGACGGGGTGCCGGTCTCCTGCCATGATGCCTCGACCGCAGAGGTCTTCGGCCCTGCCCTTCAGATCAGCGAAACCCCCTTCGCCGATCTGCGCGCCGCCGTGCCCCTCGTGCCGTCGCTTGCCGAGATCCTGACGCTGGCGAAGGCCCGCGACTGCGGTCTCTATATCGAGCTGAAGGCACCGGGGGCCGGCCCCGCGGCCCTGCCGCTCCTGCAGGGCTTCGGGGCCGCGGCGCTTGGGTCCTTCGACAGCGCTCTGGTGCGCGAGGTGATCGAGGCCGGCTGCGACTGGCCGGTCTCGGTGCTGGTACGGATCGGGGAAGACCCGCTGGCGCGCGCGGCGGAAAGTGGCGCCGATACGGTGCACCTGTGCTGGGAACGCGCCGGCGAGCGTCCGCAGGATCTGGTGACGCCCGAGCTGCTGGCACGGCTCGGTGCCCGCGACCTCGGCCTTGTCCTGTGGCACGAGGAACGCCCCTCGGTGCTGGCCGATCTCGAAAAGCTCCCAGCCCTCGGTATCTGCACCGACCAGCCCGAGCTGATGCGCGGCCGCCGCCCCGGTGAGTTCCCCGAGGTGCAATTCGTCTGTCATCGCGGCATGAACCACATTGCCCCCGAGAACACCCACGCCGCCGCGCTGCTGGCCTATGACATGGGCTGCGACTGGCTGGAACTGGACGTCCACGAAACCACCGATGGCGAGATCGTCGTCCATCACGACCAGACCGTCGACCGCTGTTCGGACGGCACCGGCGCCATCGCCGGGATGACCCTGGCCGAGCTGAAGGCACTGGATATCGGCAGCTGGAAGGATCCGCATTTCTCCGGTCAGCGCATCCAGACCCTGCGCGAGGCGATCACCCTCTGCCAGTCCCTCGGCAAGCGGATGTATATCGAGAACAAGTTCGCCAGCGTGGAAAAGGTCTGGGCACTGGTCTGCGAGATGGGCTTCCAGCGCGACTGTTTCTTCTGGTGCTGGAACATGGACTGGATGAAGGCCCTGCGCGCCCTTGCCCCCGAGGCGCTGATCAAGTCCAACATCTCGCGCCACGCCTCCGTCGACCAGATGATCGAGGAAATCGCCCCGCAGATCTGCGAGATCATGCTGCAGGACTGGGACCGCGAGGCCCCGCTGTGCCGGGCGCGCGGGATCATCCCGATGCTGCAATACTTCGGCGCCCCCGATCCGGCGGTCTTCGACCGCATCGCCGCGCTGCGCCCCGAGATGATCAACCTTGACCGCGCCGACCTGCTTCTGGAAGCTCTGCGCAGGCAGGGACAGGCAGAGGGGCATTTCCCCTCGGAAGTGGCGTGAGATGAGCGCAGAGAAACCGCGCGGCGCGGTGACCGCCAGCGACGTGGCCCAGCTGGCCGGCGTGTCGCGCTCGGCCGTGTCGCGCACCTTCACCGAGGGCGCCTCGGTCGCGCCGGAAACCCGCGAACGTGTCATGCAGGCGGCGCGCGACCTGGGCTATCGTGTCAACTTCCTGGCCCGCAGCCTGAAAGAACAGCGCACCCGGCTGATCGGCCTCGTCGTCTCGGACATGGACCACTCGCTGCGCGCCCATCTGGTCGACAGCCTCGGGCGGGCGCTAGTTGCGGCGGACTACCGGCCCTTCCTGCTGCCCACCTCGCGCGGCGAGGACACCCGGCGCGCCATCGACATGATGCTTCACTACAATGTCTCGGGCGCCATCGTGACGTCGGATGCCTCGCCGCAGGCGATCGCCGCCGAATGCGCCCGCCATGACGTGCCGCTGGTGCTGGTCAACAAGGCCGAGATGGGCGGGCGGGTCGCCAATGTGACCCAGGACACCGAGGCCGCGGGGCGCCTCGCCGCCGAGGCCCTGGCCGAGGCCGGCTGCCGCCGCGTGGTGCTGGCCCGACAGCGCCTGCCCTCCTACACCATCGACCTGCGCTGCGATGCCTTCGCGGCCCATCTGCCCCGGCTTGGGCTGAAGCTGGTCGCCACCGTCGAGGGCGAGGCGCAGAACTATGCCGGCGGCCAGGAGGCCGGTGCCGCCTTCCTGGCGCGGCGCCCCGAGGCCGATGGCGTCTACTGCGCCAACGACTTCCTGGCCCTCGGCTTCATGGACCACCTGCGCCGGCGCGGTGTCTCGATCCCCGACGAGCTGGCCATCGTCGGCTGCGACGACATTGCCGAGGCGGGCTGGGACGCCTACGATCTGACCACCGTCCGCCAGCCGGTCGAGGCGCTGACCCAGGCCACCCTGCAGGCCCTGCTGACCTGCATCGCCGACCGCAACGCCCGCCCGGGCCTCACCACCATCGGCGTCGACCTCGTGCGCCGCAACTCGACTGCAAGATCCTGACCCCATGACCGACCAAGACCAAGCCGCGCGCCTTGACTGCGCGCGCCTCGCCATCGCCCGCGCCGCCGACCTGGCTCTGGAGCATTTCCACAACCTCGGCGCCCTCGCCATCGAGACCAAGACCGGCCCCGGCGATCCCGTCAGCCAGGCCGACCGCGGCGTCGAGGACCTGCTGCGCCACGAGATCGCCTCGGCCTTCCCCGAGGATTCCATCCTCGGCGAGGAGCGCGGGCTGGAAAGCGGCCCCTCGGGCTGGACCTGGGTCATCGACCCGATCGACGGTACCATGCCCTTCCTGCACGGCCTGCCCAGCTGGACCGTCGTGCTGTGCCTGCTGCAGGGTGATCGGACCGTCGCCGGGCTGATCGCCGAACCCTGCCGCGACCGTCTCTATCGCGCCGAAGCCGGCCGGGGCGCCTGGCTGGAAACCGCAGGCTGCGCGCCGCAACGCCTGACCGCCTCGCCCGCGACAGACCTGGCGGGCCAGGTCGTCGCCTGTGGCCCCGGCGCCAGGATCCATGCCGCCCGCATCGGCTCGGTGGTGACCCGGCTGACGGCCGCCGAGGCCAGCTTCATGCGCAACGGTTCCGCGGCGCTCTCCCTGGCGCTGGTGGCGGCGGGACATTACGCCGGCTTTCACGAGCCAGAGCTTTCGGCCTGGGACTGCCTGGCCGGGCAGCTTCTGGTCCGCGAGGCCGGGGGCCGCACCAGCCCCTTCGACCTTGCCCATCCGACGCTGCGCCAGCCCGTGACCTGCACCGGCCCCGAGCTCTACGAGGCGCTCTCGGCGCTGGTCGCGGTCTGAAAACCCCCTGGCCGGGGCGCCATGTGCCCCGGCGCGTCGCATTGCGCGAAAAGTCCCTGCCGGCGCAAGCTCGCGTTAACGCGCATGAAAGATCACTGCCCTAGATACGACCCGTCAATGCCGGAGGTAAGTGCATGGGACTTTGGGGCGGAACCAAGGGTCAGACCCTCTCTGACAGCGAATCCGCTGTCCTGAAGATCGTCGAAGACACCCAGGCGGTGATCCATTTCGACCCGAACGGCATCATCCTGGAGGCCAACGGGAATTTTCTGGCGGCGCTGGAGTATTCGGCGCAGGAGGTCGTGGGCAAGCACCACTCGATCTTCGTCAGCCCGGAGTTTGCCGCCAGTGCCGAGTATCGCGGGCACTGGGACCGGCTGCGTGGCGGAGAGGCCCTGACAGACCAGTTTCCGCGCATCACCCGCAGCGGCAGGAAGATCTGGATCCAGGCGACCTATGCGCCGGTGCGCGATGCCCGGGGGCAGGTCATCCGCGTCACCAAGATCGCCACCGACGTGACGCGGCGGCGCGGCGCCATCGAACGCCTGTCACAGGGGCTGGAAAGCCTCAGCCACGGCAATCTCACCGACCGCGTGCCGAAAACCGGTATCCGCGACCTCGACGAGCTTTCCGATGCCTTCAACCGCTCGATGGAAACCTTCAGCTCCACCATCGCCGAGGTGAAGGGCTTCGCCGCCGATTTCGAGACCGTCAGCCAGCATATCGGCAAGACCACCGACGACCTGTCGCGCCGCACCGAAAGCCAGGCCGCGACTCTGGAACAGACCGCCGCCGCGATCGAGGAGCTGGATGCCAGCGCCCGTGTCTCGGCCAGCAACGTGCAGCGTGTCTCCCAGGCCGCCAGCGAAACCCGCAGCGCGGCAGAGACCAGCGGCGCGCTGGTGCAGGAGGTGACGCAGGCGATGGAGCAGATCGAGAGTTCCTCGAAGGCCATCGCCGACATCCTCTCTGTGATCAATGACATCGCCTTCCAGACCAACCTGCTGGCACTCAACGCCGGGGTCGAGGCCGCGCGCGCGGGGGAAGCGGGATACGGCTTTGCGGTGGTCGCTTCGGAGGTCCGTTCGCTGGCCAGCCGCACCGCGGATTCGGCGCGCGAGATCCGGGTGCTGATCGACGAGAGCTCGACCTATGTCTCCAATGGCTCGACCCTGGTGGCGCGCACCAGCAGCGAGCTTAACGGCATCTTCACCCGCGTCGACGCGGTGAACGACCTGGTCAAGGAAGTGGCCCAGACCATAGAACAGCAATCCACCACCATCGGAGAGATCAACAGCGCGGTGACCAACCTGGACCAGGTGACGCAACGCAATGCCGCCATGGCGATCGAGACCGCCGAAGCCTCGCGCAGCCTGTCGCAAAAGAGCGCGGCGCTCGGCGACAGGACCGCCAGCTTCCAGATCGCCGGCGGCGGGGCGGGCTGGTCGCCCGGTCCCCGGGACGAGAGCCGCCGCGCGTCCTGAAACGTCCTGCCGGTCGAACTGCCGCGCCGCCTGATCTGCCCCGCTGGATTTCTGCCGGGGGTCCGGTTCAGGTGGGGCTGGCTCAGGAGGACGGGGTCAGGGGGGCGCTCGGCGCTCTGCGCAGGCGCGTCCGCCTGGCCGGTCCATGCTGAGATGCCGGGCTGGCCCGGCAATCCGGGTCGGCCTTCAAAAACGATGGTACGGGCGACGGGACTCGAACCCGTAAGCCATTAAAGGCGCAAGATTTTAAGTCTCGTGCGTCTACCAGTTCCGCCACGCCCGCAGTGCCTCAAGCTTTTGCACGAAGTGCAGCGCGATGCAAAGGGGGCTCATCCATGGCGGGGCATTTTGTCGGCCCGGCCCTACGGACCGCAGCAGCTCCCGGCGGAAGGCCGGCGCCCGGCCACAAGCCGGTGCCGCTGCCGCCGAAGCAAGCCCCGGCGCAAGCTTGGGATGAGGGGCCCCCGGTCCCAGCGGCCTGCCCATCCGACAGCCCGTCGCCGGCCATGCCCCGGCGATCAACTTTGCGCTTGACCTCTGCCCCCGCGAGTCCCAGCTATTTGCCATGTTTCCCTTGCGCGATCACAATCCCTCTGACGGGACGCCCTTCGTCACCTACCTGCTGATCGCCGCCAACGTGCTGATCTTCTTCAGCTATGCGGGCATGATGGGCGACCAGCAGGCGCTCGGCGCCTTCTTCGGCAGCTACGCGATGATCCCCGCCCGGGTAAGCTCGGGCGATGGCGCCGCGACCCTCCTGACCTCGATGTTCCTGCATGGCGGTTTCATGCACCTGGCCGGCAACATGCTGTTCCTGTGGATCTTCGGCGACAACCTCGAGGAGGAGATGGGCCACCTCGGCTTTCTTGCCTTCTACCTCGCCGCCGGGATCGGCGCCGGGCTGACCCATGTGGTCTCGGCCCCCGGCTCTATGGTGCCGACGGTGGGCGCCTCGGGGGCCATCGCCGGGGTGATGGGGGGCTACCTGCTGCTCTATCCGAAGGCCAAGGTCGACATCCTGATCATCATCGTGGTGATCTTCCGCATCATCCCGGTCCCCGCCTGGCTGATGCTGGGCTTGTGGTTTGCCCTGCAGCTCTTCAACGGGGTCGGCGCCGATCCGACCACTGGCGGGGTGGCCTACTGGGCCCATGCGGGCGGCTTCCTCGTCGGCTTCGTGCTGACCTTGCCGGTCTTCCTCAAGCGCGGCGGCCCGGCCTACTGGAACCGCACCCACGGGCGCCCGCCGAACCCCGAGGCGCGCTACAGTTTCTCCCGCTCCAGCGTGCCGACCGTACAGCGGGGCAAGAAAAAAGACGCCCCGGCCGCCAGCCAGAGCGTCATTCCACGTGTCCGTCGCCGCCGCCCCCGCGATCCCTGGGGCTGAGCGCGCGCCTTACCTGTCGCGGATGATCTTCGAGAACTTCTCGAACAGCGGTTCGTTGGCGCAGATCACCGCGCCATCGGAGAGGATGTCGCCCTCGGGGTTCACCGGCTCGACGAAGCCACCGGCCTCGCGCAGGATCACCAGGCCCGCGGCCAGGTCCCAGGGCTTCAGGCCGCGTTCCCAGTAGCCGTCGTAGCGACCTGCAGCCACATAGGCCAGGTCCAGCGACGCCGCCCCCCAGCGACGCACCCCGGCGCAGGCCGGCATCAGCCGTGCCAGGTCCTGCAGGGTCGCCGGCAGGTGGCGCGAAGTGGCGAAGGGCACGCCGGTGGCGAAGACCGCCTCGATCATCCGCATCCGGCCCGAGCAGCGGATCCGCATGTCGTTCATCCAGGCGCCCTCGCCCTTCTCGGCCATGAACATCTCGTCCTTGGCGGCGTCGTAGATGACCCCGGCGACGATCTGGCCCTTGTGTTCCAGCGCGATGGAGATCGCCCAATGCGGCATCCCGTGCAGGAAGTTGGTGGTGCCGTCCAGCGGATCGACGATCCAGCGCCGGGTCGGATCCTCGCCCTCTTCCTCGCCGCCCTCTTCGGCCAGCCAGCCGTAGTTGGGGCGCGCACCCATCAGCTCTTCCTTCAGGATCGCCTCGGCGGCGATATCCGCGCGGCTGACGAAATCCCCCGCGCCCTTGACCGAGACCTGCAGGTTCTCGACCTCGCGGAAATCCTTCACGAGGGACCGGCCGGCCTTGCGGGCGGCTTTCATCATGATGTTGAGATTGGCGCTGAAGGACATGGGGCTGGCTCCGTTGTACGAATGGCGCGTATAGACCTCCCCGCGCCCCTTGCCAAGGCCCTGCGGCCCTTGCAATTCAGGCAATTTTCCACGTGACGTCACGCGGTCGGCAGCCACCTCGGTGACCTGCCCCGGGGCGCGGCGCTCAGCGCCGGGCGTCGGCCTGCAGCTTCACCGCCTCTGTGCGCGCCAGCTTGGTGAAATGGGCCATGAAGGGTTTCACCGAATCTTCGCTGCGGCAGGCGGCATACATGCGCCGTTTCAGCTTGCCGTCGCCGATCGGCTTGGTGACGTAGTCGGGATGATAGCGCACCTCGCGCATCACCCAGTCAGGCAGCACCGCCACGCCGCGCCCGGAGGCGACCAGCAGCAGGATGACCTCGGTCAGTTCCACCTTGCGCTGCTGCGCGGGCTCGACGCCTGCAGGCGCCAGCAGCATCTTGAAGACATCCAGCTTGGCCCGGTCGACCGGGTAGGTCAGCAGCGTCTCGCCCGCCAGATCCTCGGCGGTGATCAGCTTCCTGGCGGCCAGCGGGTGACTGGCGGCGGCGACGAAGACCGGAGAGTAGTCGAAGAGCGGTGCGAAGGTGATCCCCGGCATCTCCGCCGGGTCCGAGGTGATCACCACATCGACCTGCTCGCGCTCAAGCGCCTCCATGGCGTTGAAGGCGAGACCCGGGCGGATGTCGACATCGACCTCGGCCCAGGCGCGGCGGAACAGTTCCAGCACCGGCAGCAGCCAGTCGTAGCAGGCATGGCATTCCAGCGTGATGTGCAACCGGCCCGCGCTGCCGTCGCGCAGGTGATCGAACTCGGCCTCAAGCGCCTCGATCTCCTCCAGCACCCGCTCGGCGACCCGCAGCATCCGCAGGCCCGCCGCCGAAAGGCGCATCGGCTTGGTCTTCCGCACGAAAAGCTCCATCCCCGCCTGTTCCTCCAGGCCCTTGATCTGGTGGGACAGCGCGGACTGGGTGATGTGCAGGCTCTCGGCTGCGCGCTGCAACCCCCCGGTCTCGTGGATGGCGCGGATGGTCCGCAAATGTCTCAGCTCCAGGTGCACTCTCAATCCGCCTCATGATTATCGTGAGAATTATGAAGTTGTCTCACTTCCCCCGATGCGCGACAAGACCGAAGTTTCATCAGGAGAGATCCATGTCCGTTCCCGCCGTTTCCTTCGAATTCTTCCCCCCGAAGAACCTCGAGGCGTCGTTCCGCCTCTGGGATACCGTGCAGGTGCTCTCTCCGCTCATGCCGCGCTTCGTTTCGGTGACCTATGGCGCGGGCGGCACCACGCGCGAACTGACCCGCGATGCGGTCGGCACGCTGCACAAGAACACCGGGCTGACCGTCGCGGCGCATCTGACCTGCGTCAACGCCACCCGCGAAGAGACCCTGGCGATCGCCGAGGGCTTTGCCGAGGTCGGCGTGACCGATATCGTCGCCCTGCGCGGTGACCCGCCCAAGGGCGAAGGTGCCTTCACCCCCACGCCCGGCGGTTTCGCCAACTCGGTCGAGCTGATCGAGGCGCTCTCGGCCACCGGCAAGTTCAACCTGCGCGTCGGCGCCTATCCGGAAAAGCACCCCGAGGCCGCTGACAGCGATGCCGACGTGGCCTGGCTGAAGCGCAAGATCGACGCCGGCGCCGCCGAGGCGCTGACACAGTTCTTCTTCGAGCCGGAAACCTTCCTGCGCTTCCGCGACCGTTGCGCCAAGGCCGGCATCGAGGCGCCCATCGTCCCCGGCATCCTGCCGATCGAGAACTGGCCGGGCCTGCGCCGCTTCGCCCAGGCCTGCGGCACCGCCATCCCCGCCTGGCTGGACGAGGCGTTCGACAAGGCCATCCGCGACGGCCGCCAGGACCTTCTGGCCACCGCGCTCTGCACCGAGATGTGCGACACGCTGCTGTCGGAGGGCGTCGAGAAGCTGCATTTCTACACGCTGAACAAGCCCGAGCTGACGCGCGATGTCTGCCACGCCCTCGGCGTCACGCCGCGCGCCAAGCTGGAAAACGTGGCCTGAGGAGGCCGTCCCGCAAGGATCGGCGCCCGGCCCCGCGCCGGGCGCCTGACGCTGCGGCGATAGTCCGCAGAGCGGTTGCGCCTGTCGCCTTGCGGGAATAGCCTCTCCCGTGGGAGGACATCGCATGGCAGATCAGGCAGAGGCGCAGCGCGCCGGGGTGACGGGGCTGCAAGCCCTCAGGTCGATCATCGCGGGCGACCGCTCTGGCCCGGCGATCTCCAGGGTGTTGAATTTCCGCATGGAAAGCGCCGAAGAGGGAGCGGTCACCTTCATCGGCACCCCCTTGCCCGACTTCGCCAACCCCGCCGGCACCGTCCATGGTGGCTGGTACGGCACGGTGCTGGACAGCTGCATGACCTGCGCCGTGCTTTCCCGCCTGCCTGCAGGACGCGGCTGCACCACGCTGGAATTCAAGGTCAACATCCTGCGCCCGATCCCCTACGGCACCGAGGTCCGCGCGACGGGCCGCACCCAGCACGTCGGCCGCCGCACCGGTGTCGCCATCGGAGAACTGATCGGCGTCGAGGACGGCCGCCTCTATGCCACCGGCTCGACCACCTGCGCGGTGCTGGACCTGCCCCCCGGCGCGGCCTTCTGAATCGCGCCCCCGGGTTCCGCGCGCCGGCACGTCAGTGATAGGACGCCAGTTGCGCATCGCTTGGGTAGCTGCCCCGCGCCAGGGCAGAATCGTGCAGCCGTTCAGAGGGGTCGGCGCCAACGATGCGTGGCTTGCGCAGCAGGAACAGCTTCGAAAAGCTGCGCCACTGGCCAAGCGAGGGCGCATTGATGTCGCCGGGAAACCGCTCGCGCCAGCCCTGCGGCAGAGGCAGGCCGCGGAACTCGGCCTGGCCCAGCATCCAGACCAGCGGCAGGTTCGACAGGCCGCGCGCCTCGGTGAAGCCGCCCAGCTGGCCGCCCACATCGCCATGGGTGCCGGGAAACCAGACCTGTTCCAGCCGACCCTGCCATCCGGGTTCACTGCGCCACATGACGGGGGCATAGACCTGCCGCGTCTCCTCCAGCGCGAGGGCATGGAAGCCCGATTTCACGCAGTGTGACAGCGCGTGGTTGTGAAAGGCGTGTTTGACCTCGGCCAGTTTCCACAGCAGCGGCAGGCGCAGTCCAAGGCTTTTCACCGTGTCGAAGGCGCCGATCATCTCGATCTGCACCTCGGTGTGACAGTTCTTCTCATGGAAGGCGCGGATCGCCTCGGCGCTGCCGCCCTCCTGGTAGAGTCGATACGCCTGGCGCACGTTGCGCTCGGTCGCGCGGGGGCCGCGCACCAGCCCGACCCGGTCGATCACCCCGGCAAGCGAACGCACGGCATAGGCGCCGCGCGAATAGCCGAACAGGAAGATCCGGTCGCCGGGCCGATAGCGCGAGGCCAGCGCCCCGTAGGCGGTGCGGATCTTGCGATTGATGCCGCGCCCCATGAGCACGTCCATGGTGTTGCGCCAGCTGTCCCACTGGATCCCGGCCTCGTAGTAGACAGACAGCGCGGCGCCGCTCTGCTCGTCCAGCAGCTTGTAGATCAGCCCTGCGTTGGTCTCCTGCCCCGGGTCGAGCGTCGACATGGTGCCGTCCAGGATCACCACATGGGTGACCGGCCCCCGTCCCGCTGCGCTGGCGGCCCGGCGCTGGCGCCGGAACCATCCGACCGGCCGCAGCCGGGCGAAGAGACGTTCAAGCGGCCGCTTCACTGCCTTCCGCAGCCTCCCTCAGCAGGGTCCAGACCCGTTGCGGGGTGAAGGGCATGTCGGCCCGGGCCACGCCGCGCGTCGCCAGCGCATCCATCACCGCGTTCGAGGCCGCGGCCATCGAACCCACGGTGCCGGCCTCGCCACAGCCCTTCATCCCCATTGGATTGCGGGTCGAGGGCACGGCCTCGGTCGAGAAGGAGATCATCGGCACGTCGCCGGCGCGCGGCATGGCGTAGTCCATGAAGGTCGCGGTCAGCAACTGGCCGTCCTCGTCGAAGGAGACGTTCTCCATCAGCGCCTGGCCGATACCCTGCACGACACCGCCGTGCACCTGGCCCTCGGCCAGCATCGGGTTGATGAGATTGCCGAAATCATCGACCACCGTGTAGCTTTCCAGGGTCACCTGGCCGGTCTCGGGGTCGACCTCGACCTCGGCGACATGGGCGCCGTTCGGGTAGGACCGGCCCGGCAGCTTCGCCTGTTCCTCATGCACCAGCAGTTCGGGACGGTTCGCCTCGCGCGCCATTTCGGCAACGTCGATCATCGTCGGCGCGGCGTTGGATCCCTTGATGCGGAACGCCTCGTCGTCGAAGGAGACATCCTCGGGGGCGACCTCCATCTTCTGCGCCAGGAACTCGGTGAATTTCTCGACCATGGTCGCGGTCACTGCCAGCGTGGCGTTGGACTGCGTCGTGACCGAGCGCGAGCCGCCGGTGCCGCCGCCGGTCGCGATGCGGTCACTGTCGCCCTGCACCACGCGGATCAGATCCATCGGGATGCCTGTCTGGTCGGAAAGGAACGTCGCATAGACCGTTTCATGCCCCTGGCCGTTGGACTGGGTGCCGACGTAGATGTTCACCGTGCCGTCGGCGTTGAACTCCACCTTCGCGGTTTCGGAAGGGTCCCCCAGGATGGACTCGATGTAATAACAAAGTCCCAAGCCGCGCAGCTTTCCGCGACTTTCGGACTCCATCCGCCGACCGGCGAAGCCCGCCAGGTCGCAGGCCTGGGCCGCGGCATCCAGCAGGCGGGAAAAATCGCCCACGTCGTAGCTTTCTCCCGAGACCGTGTCATAGGGGAACTGGTCGGGGGCGATGAAGTTCTTGCGCCGCAACTCCCAGCCATCGACGCCCAGCTCGCGGGCTGCGTAGTCCATCGCGCGTTCCAGCAGGTAGTTCGCCTCGGGGCGACCGGCACCGCGATAGGCATCGGTCTGGGCGCTGTTGGAATAGAAGCCCTCGGCCTCCAGCAGCGCGGTCTTGATGTCGTAAACGCCGGTCAGGACGCGGGCGAAGAGATGGCTCTGGATCAGCTGACCGAAATTCGAGTTGTAGGCGCCCAGATTGTACTTCGTCTTGACGTGGTAGGCCGTGATCCGGTGGTCCGCATCGAAGCCGAGCGCGACCTCGTGCACCAGGTCGCGGGCACCGTTGTCGGCCAGCATCGACTCGGTCCGGTCGGCGATCCAGCGCACCGGGCGGCCAAGCTCGCGCGCCGCGAAGGCGCAGAGCACGTATTCGGGGTAGGTCTTGGCCTTCATGCCGAAGCCGCCACCGACATCCGGATGGGTCACACGGACTTGCGCATTATCCAGCCCGAAGAGCGCGGCAAGCTCGGACTTGGCGCCCCAGACACCCTGACCGCCGAAGCACAGGTGCAGCCTCTTTCCTTCCCATTCGGCGAAGCAGCCACGCGGCTCCATGGCGACCACCATGACACGGTTGTCGGCGACCGTCGCGCGCACCACGTGGGCCGCCCCGGAGAGCGCCGCTTCGACCGCCTCGGCATCGCCGAGCGCATAGTCCACGGCGCGGTTGCCCGGCACCTCGTCATGCACATCGGCCACATGGGCGGCGAGGAAGTTCTGCGCCGGCAGGTCCTCGTAGTCGAGAAGGATCAGCTCGGCGGCATCCTTGGCCTGGGCGGGGGTCTCGGCGATGATGATCGCCACCGCCTCGCCGACGAACCGCAGCTTTCCCTCGGCCAGCAGAGGGTGACGGACTTCCGCCCCCTTGCTGCCATCGCGGTTCGGCGCCAGCGAGGCCGACAGCCCTCCGGTCAGCCCGCCCGCGTGCAAATCCTCGCTGCAAAGCACCAGGTGCACCCCCGGGGCCTGCCGCGCCTCTGTCACGTCCAGCGAGGTGATCCTGCCATGCGCCACCGGAGAGCGGAAGACATGGGCGTGAAGCGCCCCTTCGGGAGCAATATCATCGACGTAGCGGCCCTGTCCGGTGACGAAACGCACGTCCTCGACGCGGCTGACCGACTGGCTTTTCCCGAACTTTTCCATGACCCTGCTCCCTCTCCTGGTCGCTGCTGGGGGATCCCCCAAGGGGGGAGACTATCCTTTCGAACCGCATAGTCCAGAGCCGGCGCCAGGATTTCAGCCTGCATCTGCGCACATCGGCCAGCGGATGCCGCGGCGCGACGACTTCGGGCATCGCAGGCGTGCGGACGGACCGCCACGAGGCGGCGGGGCTTCACCTTCAGCCGGGCTTGCGCTATCCCCTCGGGCCAGAACAGACGCCCTCAGTCATACGGGATACAGCCAGATGGCCATGGAAAAGACCTTCGACGCCGCCGAAGCGGAACCGCGCATCTCCGCCGCCTGGGAAGAGGCCGGAGCCTTCAAGGCCGGTGCGAACGCCAAACCCGGCGCGGACAGCTTCTGCGTGATGATCCCGCCGCCCAACGTGACCGGCGCGCTGCATGTGGGCCATGCCTTCAACAACACCCTGCAGGACATCCTGACCCGCTGGCACCGGATGCGCGGCTTCGACGTGCTCTGGCAGCCCGGCCAGGACCACGCCGGCATCGCCACCCAGCTGCAGGTGGAAAAGATGCTGGCTGCCGAGGGCAACGCGGGCCGTCGCGAGCTGGGCCGCGAGAAGTTCCTGGAAAAGGTGTGGGAATGGAAGGGTCAGTACGGCTCGACCATCATCAGCCAGCTGAAGCGCCTCGGGTCTTCCTGCGACTGGTCGCGCAACGCCTTCACCATGGCCGGCGCCCCGGGCGATCCGAAAATCGGCCATGAAAACAGCCCCAACTTCCACGATGCCGTGATCAAGGTCTTCGTCGACATGTACGACAAGGGCCTGATCTATCGCGGCAAGCGGCTGGTCAACTGGGACCCGCATTTCGAGACCGCGATCTCTGACCTCGAGGTCGAGAACATCGAGGTCGCGGGCCACATGTGGCACTTCAAGTACAAGCTGGCCGGCGGCGAGACCTACACCTACGTCGAGAAGGACGAGGACGGGAACGTCACCTTCTCCGAGGAACGCGATTACATCTCCATCGCCACCACCCGGCCCGAAACCATGCTGGGCGACGGCGCCGTTGCGGTGCATCCCGATGACGCGCGTTACGCCCCCATCGTCGGCAAGATGGTGCACCTGCCGCTCTGTGACCGCCTGATCCCCATCGTGACGGATGAATACCCCGATGCCAGCTTCGGCTCCGGCGCGGTGAAGATCACCGGCGCGCATGACTTCAACGACTACATGGTCGCCAAACGCTGCGGGTTGCCGATGTACCGGCTGATGGACATGGCGGGCAACATGCGCGCCGATGGCAACGACTACGACACCTGCGTCGCCCGCGCCCGCGAGATCGCCGCAGGCAGCGATGCCACCGAGATGGAGATCGACACCCTCAACCTGGTGCCCGAGAAATACCGCGGCATGGACCGCTTCGAGGCCCGCAAGGCCGTGGTCGAGGATATCACCGCCGCCGGTCTGGCCGTGATGACCACCGCCTCGGATATCCGCCTCGGCGGCAAGCGTCCCGAGGGCGAGGAAGGCGAAGAGATCGTGCCGCTGGTCGAGGCCAAGCCGATCATGCAGCCCTTCGGTGACCGCTCAAAGGTGGTGATCGAACCGATGCTGACCGACCAGTGGTTCGTCGACAGCGCCCAGATCGTGCAGCCCGCGCTGGCAGCCGTCCGCGAGGGGCGCACCAAGATCATGCCGGAATCGGGCGAAAAGACCTATTACCACTGGCTTGAGAACATCGAGCCCTGGTGCATCTCGCGCCAGCTGTGGTGGGGCCACCAGATCCCGGTCTGGTACGGCATCGACCTTGGCACCCTGAAGCAGGGCGGCGACGGCGAGCTTGACCTGGTCGACATGCTGACCCTCTTCATCGACGAGCACATGGTGCACATGGGCGATGTCGAGGCCTGTGGCGCCGAGGTGGATGACGTTCTCTCGCGCTTCCAGGATCTGAACGCCGATCTGCCCTCTCCGCTGTCCCATGCCCGCATCGTTGAGGTCGCGGACAAGAAGGCGGCCCAGCACGCCCTGGCGGAAAGCCTGGCGGAGTACACCGCGACCCAGGACCCGACCAGGCTGATCTATCCGATCTGGCGTGATGCGGATGTGCTCGACACCTGGTTCTCCTCCGGCCTCTGGCCGATCGGCACCCTCGGCTGGCCGCAGGAAACGCCCGAACTGGCGCGCTACTTCCCCACCGATGTGCTGATCACCGGCGAGGACATCCTGTTCTTCTGGGTCGCCCGGATGATGATGATGCAACTCGCCGTGGTCGATCAGGAGCCTTTCCATACCGTCTACCTGCACCAGCTCGTCCGCGACGAGAAGGGCAAGAAGATGTCCAAGACCACCGGCAATGTCATCGACCCGCTGGAAATCATCGACGAATACGGCGCCGATGCCCTGCGCATGACCAATGCCTCGATGGCGGCCATCGGCGGCGTGCTGAAGCTGTCGGAAGAGCGCATCAAGGGTTATCGCAACTTTGGCACGAAGCTTTGGAACGCCACCCGCTTCGCCGAGATGAACGGCGTCTTCGAAGCCGGTGCACCATCCAAGGAGGTGCCTGCCGCCACCGCCACCGTCAACAAGTGGATCATCGGCGAGACCGCGAAGATCCGCGCCGAGGTCGATGCGGCGCTGGAGGCCTACAAGTTCAACGAGGCCGCCCTTGGCCTCTACGCCTATGTCTGGGGCAAGGTCTGCGACTGGTACGTCGAATTCGCCAAGCCGCTGCTGAACGACGGAGCGCCCGAACAGGCCGAGACCCGCGCCGTCATGGGCTGGGTCATCGACCAGTGCCTGACCATGCTGCACCCGATCATGCCCTTCATCACCGAAGAGCTCTGGTCGACCACCGCGCAGCGCGACGGGCTGCTGGCACATAACGACTGGCCGGCCTATGGGCCCGAGCTGATCGACGCGCAGGCCGATGCGGAAATGAACTGGGTCATCGCGCTGATCGAGAGCATCCGCTCGGCCCGCGCCCAGATGCATGTGCCCGCGGGTCTCTACGTGCCGCTGGTGGTCACCGATTTCTCGGACAGCGCCCGCGCCGCCTGGGACAAGAACGAGACCCTGATCAAGCGCCTCGCCCGTGTCGGCGACCTTGAGGTGGTCGAGGGGTTCCCCAAGGGCACGATCACCCTGCCTGCCGAGGGCGCGACCTTCGGCCTGCCGCTGGCTGACGTGATCGACGTGGCCGAGGAAAAGGCCCGGTTGGAGAAGTCGCTGCAGAAGCTGGCCAAGGAAATCGGCGGCCTTGCCGGGCGGCTGAAGAACCCCAACTTCGCCACCTCCGCCCCCGCCGAAGTGGTGGCCGAGACCCAGGCCAACCTCGACGCCCGCCAGGAAGAGGAAGCCAAGCTCAAGGCTGCGCTGGAGCGGATGAACGAGCTGGGCTGACGCCGGTCCCCGAACATCGAAAGGCCCGCTCGACCGAGCGGGCCTTTTGCATTCAAGGGCCATTCCCCTTGCCGTCGCGGCGCCTCACCCCCGCCGCATGAAGCCATCGAAGTAGCGCGCCAGCGCCTCTCCCCCGTCCAGCGGCAGCACATGGCCGATATACTGATCGGGGCGCACCACCAGCAGCGCACCCTGCCGCCGGTCCACACCGCGCAGGGCGTAGAGATCACGCCCCGGCGCCGTCTCGGCACAGAAGACCTTCTCGTAGTCCGGCAGGGCGAAACGACCCTTCCTTGGCAACAGCAGCCCCGGAAGATCGGTCACATCCATGCCCCGGCAAGAGGCGGGAAGGACCGCGCGCAGGTCGATCCGCGCGTCGATATCCGCGCCCTCGGGCGTGTAACGCAGGATCGCAGAGGCCGGGTCTTGCGCGAGGAACCGGCAGAGCTCGGGCAGCGCCGCGCCGGGGGCCAGGGGATCGGCCTCGGGCGCGATGGCAATCAGGCGGAAGCGGGTATCGGCTTCGATGACCTCCCCCAGCTCCATCGGCTTCGCATCCGCCAGCCGCACCACCGGCACGGAATGCAGCCGGGTCCCCAGCTCGAAGCCCGTCGCGAGGGACTGCCCTTCGCCGGTGCCGGTCAGCACCGAAGGCCGGTACTGCACCGAGACCCCGGCCGTGTAGCGCCCCTGCCGCAGGAACTGGCGCTGCACCGGTGGCATGTCGTCAGTCTGCTCCGCCCCCTGTTCCTTGATCGCCTGCGACCAGTGCCGGTCGAAATCGATCAACTCCTGCGCCACCAGCTGACGCTCGGCGGAATAGCTGTGCAACAGGGCCGGATCGGCCTCGCCCAGCAGGGCCGCCTTCAGCTTCCAGCCGAGGTTGAAGGCGTCGCCCATCGAGACATTCATCCCCTGCCCCGCCTTGGGGCTGTGGGTGTGGCAGGCATCGCCGGCGATGAAGACCACCGGCAGGGCACCGTCCCCGGCATCGTCGAAACGATCGGTCAGCCGCTGACCAATCTGGTAGGCGGACCACCAGACCACGTCCTTCACGTCGAAGCTGTAGGGCGCCAGCACCCGCCGCGCCTTCTCGATCAGCTGCTGCACGGTGATGTTGCGATCCGCCACCCGTTCGTCCGGGCCAAGGGTGCCCTGCTCGACGTAGAGCCGCACCAGGTGGCCGCCCTCGCGCGGGATCACCAGGATGGTGCCGGCGCTTTCGGACTGGATGACGGCCTTGAAGCGAATGTCGGGAAAGTCCGTGTCCACCAGCACATCCATGACGCCCCAGACCTGGTTGGCCGAGGCGCCCTTCAGGTCCAGCCCGATGGCCCCGCGCACGGCGCTGCGCGCGCCGTCGCAGCCCGCCACGTAGCGGGCCCGCACTTCCTCCAGCGCATCGCCGCGCCGCAGGATGACCCTTGCCGGATGGCTGCGGGTCCGGTCGATCTCCAGCGAGACGAATTCGGTGTCATACTCCGGCGCCAGCCGCGTCGGCGCCTTGCGCATCACATCGAGATACATGTCATGGATCCGCGCCTGGTTGAGGATCACATGCGGCATTTCCGACAGCCCGTCCTCGACATCCTGGACCCGGCCGGCGCGGGCGATCCCGCCGGGTGCGGGCGTCCAGAAGACCGTTTCGTTCACCCAGTAGGCTTCCCGCATGACCTTCCCAGCGAAACCGAAGGCCCGGAACATCTCCATCGAGCGGCAGGAGACGCCATCCGCCTGCCCCTTCTCCATCGGCCCCGGCTTGCGCTCGACAATCCGGGTGGTGACCTGCGGGAAGTGCGCCAGCTGTGCCGCAAGGGTCAGACCCGCAGGGCCGCAGCCGACGATCAGCACATCGACCTCTCCCGGCGTGCCACGGACCTCTGCCGCCGGGGCAATGTCCGGGTCGCCCGGGCGGAACCCGTTCAGGTGAAATTGCATCGCGTCCTCCTGCGCCTGACGGGCCTCCCCGCCCGGCGACATGATAAGTACGCTTATCATTCACCTCAACAGAATAATTTTCCTGCATATCAATACGTGTTAGATTGCTGACAACATTCACCTTTCCAAGGGTCATCATGGACAGTGAAGTGCACGGGATGGTCGGCCACCTGGTCCGTCGGCTGCAGCAGCGGGCGACTCGGCTGTTCCATGACAGGGTGCGCGTCGGCGGGCAGGAGCTGACCTCGGTGCAGTTCGCCGCGCTCTACATGCTGCGCGAACAGCCGGGGCTGGATCAGGCACGGCTGGCCGAGCTGATCTCCTACGATCGGGCGACCATCGGCGGCGTGGTCGAACGGCTGGAGAAACGCGGCCTGCTGCAGCGCGCGGTCAACCGGCAGGACCGGCGGGCCCGGGTGCTGCGCCTGACCGAGGCGGGCACGGCGGCGGTCACCGCCCTGCTGCCGGAGGTGCGGGCGATCCAGGACGACATCCTGGCCAACCTGGACGCGGAGGAACGCGCCACGCTGCGCCGCCTGCTGGTGAAATCGCTGGGCGCGGAGGCGGGCTAGGCGCTCACTCCAGCCCGGGTCCGGCCTTCGGCACATCGGTGCGGATGATCCCCCGGCGCCGTTCCACCCGGACCAGCCAGAGCCCGGCCACCAGGCCGATCACCGCAACCGAGAGCATGGCGGCCAGCAGGACCTCCATCGCCAGCTCGGGCACGAGCACCAGGCCGACGGCGCCGGTGGCCAGCGCCCCGGCAAACTGGATCATCGCCGAGCTCAGCCCCGAGGCCGCCCCCGCCAGGTGCGGACGCACCGCCATGACGCCGCTTGCGGCATTGGGCGCGGTCAGCCCGTTGCCCAGCCCGTTCAGCACCATGCAGGAGACCAGCAGCGGAATTGTCAGCAGCCCGATCTCCAGCGCCACCAGCGCCAGCAGCAGCCCCAGGGCCGCCGCCAGGCGTCCGATGATCACCAGGCGGGTCAGCGGCCAGTCGACACGCCTGGCCACCTGGCCGGACACGTAGCTGCCCAGCATGAAGCCCACCGACATGGTGGCCATGTAGAGGCCCAGCTCTCCCGCGCCCATGCCGAAGGTGGTCGACAGCGCCAGCGGCGCGGCGGCGACGAAGACATGGAAGGTGGCGATGGAGAAGCTCCAGCAGGTCGCGTAGCCCCAGAAACGGGGCGAGCCGAGAAGTTCGGGCCAGGCACGGAAATGCGCCGCGAATCCGGTGCCGCGGCTGCGGTGCGTCTCGCCCAGGTCGACCCAGGCCAGGATCAGCACCGCCAGCCCCAGCAGGGTGTAGAAGGCGAAGTTGCCGCGCCAGCCGAAGACCTCGTCGATGACCCCGCCGAGAACCGGGCCGACCAGCGGCCCGAGCGCCATCACCATCGAGACCGTGGACATCTTCTGCGACAGCTCGCGCGGCTCGTACTGGTCGCGCATCACCGCCCGGCTCAGCGCCACGCCGACGGTGGCCGCGGCCTGCAACATGCGCCCGATCCAGAAGACGGTGATATCCGAGGTCAGCGCGCAGAGCGCCGAGGCAAAGGTGAAGACCGCCATGCCGCCCAGGATCACCGGACGCCGCCCGATCACGTCCGACAGCGGGCCGAACAGCAGCTGCATCACCGCCGTCACCAGCAGGTAGGCGCCGATCACCAGGCTCATCGCACCGTAGTCGACGCCGAAGTCGCGCGCCATGCCGGGCAGCGAAGGCACGAACATGTTGATGGTCAGGATGGCGCTGCCGGTCAGGATGATGAGGGTGGACAGATGTGGCGGGGTGCGGGCGGGCATGTGCTCTCCTTGAACGTCTCGACCTCCCCCGACGCCGTCTCTATGCCCTCTCGTCGGAGCCTGCATCCTCTTTCGACACCTGTGCCGGGTCCGCCTGGCCGATACCGCGGAAGACCGCACGCAGCGGCCAGGCCCAGAGCACGCCCAGCACGATGTAGACCAGCAGCTCGACCAGGATCGGCGGGCGGCCGAGCCAGTTCATCACCGTGACGCAGGCCACGATATAGAGCGGCAGGCCGATGACCAGGATCACGAGCGACCAGCGCCGGCGGGCCTTGTAACTCAGTGCCATGATGGTCTCCTCTGCGGTCTCGGTGGTGGGGGCTCTGCCCCCCGCGCCTGCGGCGCTCCCCCCGGAGTATTTGACGCCGTCGAATGGCAGCAAGTCTTTCTCTATTCGACGGCTGGAAATACTCCGGGGGAGGCCCGGCTTGCCGGGACGGGGGCGGAGCCCCCTCTCCCATATCATTGTCGCCCTCTGGCGACGGGGGGCAGAGCCCCCTCCCCAATCGATCAGTCCGCGAAGGGATCGGTGACCAGGATCGTGTCGTCACGCTCGGGGCTGGTCGAGAGCAGGGCCACCGGGCATTCGATCAGCTCTTCCACCCGGCGGACGTACTTGATCGCATTGGCCGGCAGATCGGCCCAGCTGCGGGCGCCCTCGGTGGATTCGCTCCAGCCGGGCATTTCCTCGTAGATGGGGGTGCAGCGGGCCTGCTGGTCACTGGCGGTCGGCAGGTAGTCGACGCGCTTGCCGTCCAGCTCGTAGCCGGTGCAGATCTTCAGCGTCTCGAAGCCGTCCAGCACGTCGAGCTTGGTCAGCGCGATGCCGTTGACGCCCGAGACAGCACAGGTCTGCTTGACCAGCGCCGCATCGAACCAGCCGCACCGGCGCTTGCGCCCGGTAACAGTGCCGAACTCGTGGCCGCGCTCGCCGAGGCGCTGGCCGGTCTCGTCTTCCAGCTCGGTCGGGAAGGGGCCTTCGCCGACACGGGTGGTGTAGGCCTTGACGATGCCCAGCACGAAGTCGATCGAGCCCGGGCCGATACCGACGCCGGTGGCCGCCTGGCCGGCGATCACGTTCGAGGAGGTGACGAAGGGATAGGTGCCGAAGTCGATGTCCAGCAGCGAGCCCTGGGCGCCTTCGAAGAGGATGCGCTTGCCGGCCTTGCGCTTCTCGGTCAGCACCTTCCAGACCGGGGCGGCGTATTGCAGGATCTCGGGCGCGATCTCGTCCAGCATGGCGATCAGTGCGTCGCGGTCGACGGCCTCCAGGCCGAGGCCGGCGCGCAGGGCGTTGTGGTGGGTCAGCGCGCGGTCGACGCGGGCTTCCAGCGTGGCGCGGTCGGCCAGGTCGGCGACGCGGATCGCACGGCGGCCCACCTTGTCCTCGTAGCAGGGGCCGATGCCCCGGCCGGTGGTGCCGATCTTGGTGCCCCGGCTCGACGCCTCTTCCCGGGCCCGGTCCAGTTCGCCGTGCAGCGGCAGGATCAAAGGGGTGTTCTCGGCGATCATCAGGGTCTCGGGATTGATCTCGACGCCCTGCTCGCGGATCTTGGCGATCTCGCCGATCAGGTGCCAGGGGTCCAGCACCACGCCGTTGCCGATGACCGACAGCTTGCCGCCACGCACCACGCCCGAGGGCAGCGCGTTCAGCTTGTAGATCTTCCCGTCGATGACGAGCGTATGGCCGGCATTATGTCCGCCCTGGAAGCGCGCGATCACATCGGCACGCTCGCTGAGCCAGTCCACGATCTTGCCTTTCCCCTCGTCGCCCCACTGGGCGCCGACAACGACGACATTGGCCATGTCCGGTCCTTTCTGACTTGGCTGCGTGACGGGCGCGCGCCACAGCGCAGGGCCCAAACCCGCGCCGGTATAGCGAAGCGAAAGGGCGGAAGAAACCCGAATCTGCGCGCCCCGGCAGGCCACGCGGAGAGCCGCCCCGACGGGGGTGCGCCCCCGCCCACCCCCGAAACGGGGGGAGCCCCCCCTCCCTGGCGCAAGCCACGGCACTTGCCGGTCGCGACAAAGGGACAGGGGGCGGGCCTTTGGCTGGACAGGGGCCGTCGAAAAGGGCACATCTGCGGCCACTTACATGACTTTGCAGACTCCGCACCCGGGCCAGCCGGGCGGGGGCATTTGGCGGAACCAATTCAAGGGGGACATTGATGGGGTTCTTGATGCGCTGGTTGGTGGCCTTCGTGCTGATTGCCGCCACCTACAACCCGACACAATACAACTATGTCACCTGGGTGATGCAGAACTGGCCCGACTTCATGTCGGTCACCGTGCTCTTCGGCCTGCTGCTCTTTGTCGGATACGTGATCTACCTGCGCGCCACCCTGCGCTCGATCGGGGTCTTCGGCATGGGGCTGGTACTGGCCATCGCCGCCGCCCTGATCTGGGTGCTGTCCGACTTCGGCCTGCTCGGCCTCGAGAACCGCAACTCGCTGCTGTGGATCGGCATCGTCTCGCTGTCGCTGGTGCTGGGCATCGGGCTCAGCTGGTCGCTGATCCGCCGCCGCCTCTCGGGGCAGGTCGACATGGACGATGTCGACGAGGACCGCTGAACTCCTCGCCGGGTCCCGCGTGGTCCCCCGCCCGGCCCGCAGGCCCGGGCATTCGGGGTTGCGGCGCGGGCCTGCGTGGCTTAGATACCCGCCGAATGGCGCTCTGCCGCCGCGAAGACCCCAGACATCCAGGCGCCGGACCCCGGTTGCGCGCGCCCTCGACCGAAACGAGCTGAGTACATGGAAAACGTCGTCCTGATCGTCCACCTGATCCTCGCGCTGGCGCTGATCGGCGTGGTGCTGCTGCAACGCTCCGAAGGCGGCGGCCTCGGCATGGGCGGCGGCGGCGCGATGACCGGACGGGCAGCGGCCACCGCGCTCGGCAAGGTCACCTGGGTGCTGGCCGGTGCCTTCATCGTCACCTCGCTGGCCCTGACCATCGTCGCGGCCGAGAAATCCGCCGGATCCTCCGTGCTCGACCGCCTGGCCCCCGCGCCGGCGCCCGCGGCCGAGGAAGGCACCGAGACCCCGGCCGCCGATCCCGACGGCCTGCTGCCCCCGCCCTCGGGCGCCTCGGGCGGCAACAACCTGACCCCCTCGGCCGACTGACCGGACCGGGGACCGCCGGAAGGACCCGCCCGGGCGCCCCCGCGCCCGGCCCATGGCCTTCCCCCTCAGAACCTACCACACCTTGAGGCGGTGACGCTCCGTCACCCAGCATCTAGCGGCTGGCTGTTGCCAGAACCGGCCGAATCTGCTATCGGTCAAATCCCGTGATGCTGCCCTCTTCGGGCCGCAAAGGTGATCTATTGCGCAACCGCGCTTGAGTATTCCACGGGAGCCCCAGATCCATGGCGAGATATGTTTTCATCACCGGCGGCGTCGTGTCGTCCCTTGGCAAGGGTCTGGCATCGGCGGCGCTTGGCGCGCTGCTGCAGGCGCGCGGCTTCTCCGTCCGCCTGCGCAAGCTGGACCCCTACCTGAACGTCGATCCGGGCACCATGTCGCCCTTCGAGCACGGCGAGGTCTTCGTGACCGATGACGGCGCCGAAACCGACCTCGACCTCGGCCACTACGAGCGCTTCACCGGCGTTGCCGCGCGCAACACCGACAGCGTCTCCTCGGGCCGCATCTACTCCAACGTGCTCGAGAAGGAGCGCCGCGGCGACTACCTGGGCAAGACCATCCAGGTGGTCCCCCACGTTACCAACGAGATCAAGGACTTCCTCGCCGTCGGTGACGACGAGGTGGATTTCATGCTCTGCGAGATCGGCGGCACCGTCGGCGATATCGAGGGCCTGCCCTTCTTCGAGGCGATCCGCCAGTTCAGCCACGACAAGCCGCGCGGCGAATGCATCTTCATGCACCTGACCCTGCTGCCCTACCTGGCCGCCTCGGGCGAGCTGAAGACCAAGCCCACCCAGCACTCGGTCAAGGAACTGCAGAGCATCGGCATCGCGCCCGACATCCTGGTCTGCCGCTCCGAGCAGCCAATCCCCGAGAAGGAGCGCGAGAAGATCGCCCTCTTCTGCAACGTGCGCAAGGAAGCGGTCGTGGCCGCCTATGACCTGGGCTCGATCTACGAGGCGCCGCTGGCCTACCACCGCGAGGGTCTGGACCAGGCGGTGCTGGATGCCTTCCAGATCAGCCCGGCGCCGAAGCCCGACCTGACCACCTGGCAGGACGTGCAGGACCGCATTCACAAGACCGACGGCGAAGTGAAGATCGCCATCGTCGGCAAGTACACGCAGCTCGAAGACGCCTACAAGTCGATCAAGGAGGCCCTCGTCCACGGCGGCATGGCCAACCGGATCAAGGTCAATGTCGAATGGGTCGACGCCGAGATCTTCGACCACGAGGACGCTGCCCCCCACCTGGAAGGCTTCCACGCCATCCTGGTGCCCGGCGGCTTCGGCGAGCGCGGCACGGAAGGCAAGATCAAGGCCGCAGAGTTCGCCCGCACCCGCAAGATCCCATACCTCGGCATCTGCCTCGGGATGCAGATGGCGGTGATCGAAGCGGCACGCAACCTCGCCAAGATCGAGGCCGCGGGCTCGGAGGAATTCGACCACGAAGCCGGCCAGAAGCGTTTCGAGCCTGTGGTCTATCACCTCAAGGAATGGGTGAAGGGCAACCACGCCGTGAAGCGCAAGGTGGATGACGACAAGGGCGGCACCATGCGCCTCGGCGCCTATACCGCGCATCTGGCCGAAGGCTCCAAGGTGGCCGAGGTCTACGGCGCGACCGAGATCGAGGAACGCCACCGCCACCGCTACGAGGTCGACATCAAGTATCGCGACCAGCTGGAAGCCTGCGGTCTCAGCTTCTCGGGCATGTCGCCTGACGGTCGTCTGCCCGAGATCGTCGAGGTCAAGGATCACCCCTGGTTCATCGGCGTGCAGTTCCACCCCGAGCTGAAGTCGAAGCCCTTCGCACCGCACCCGCTGTTCGCCGATTTCGTGCGCGCGGCGAAAGAGGTCTCGCGGCTGGTCTGATCGAAGATCCTTCACGTCGATGCGGATGGGCCCCAGGGTTCTCCGCATCATGAAGGAGCCGGACCACACCTGGCAGCTGAGAGCCTGGGCAACAGTCTTCCTGTCCTGTCCAGGCTCTCTGTCCTGCATCTCATCCGCATGCTGGATCGACGCGATCTCTACAGCGCCGGCTTCGTCGAAAGATACGTGCTGACGCATACCGTGTTGGCGCTTGCCGCGCTGGCCGTCCTGACCTGTCTCGACGTGGACCTTGACGACATTCCTGCGAAGGTCCTGGCCCTCTAGGGCGCGCTGAGGATCTTCGAAACGGCTGTCTACCAGCTGACTGTCCTGCTTTTCGACCAGTACCGGCAAGAGACGACCGGCGGCCCGGGCAGCTACCAGGTCCATGGGCATCGCAGAACACTGCTGCTGCCGATGCACAACTACTTCGAACTGATCGGATGGTTCGGTGTCCTTCATGTGCTGATGCTTCACCGGGGCGACCTGACCCTTGCGACCGAAGTCGACCAGGCCAGCTTCTTCCGCATTTTCCGCGAGAACCTTCTGCTGATGGTCAGTTTCCATGCCGAGGCCACCACCGCGCGGACCCAGCTGGGCCAGGCATTACTGACCTTCCAGAATCTGATCGGGGTCCTGATGACCTTCCTGGTGCTGGCGCGAGTCATCGCGATGCTCCCGCCCCCGAAATCCCTGGACAAGCATGATCCCTGACGGCCCCTTTGCCGGGGCAAGACGTGGCACCGCACGTTGATTTTTCCCCGGGGCGACGACGCGCTCGCGCAAAATGACGCGGCTTCAGGGAACCGGCCTTGGGCGCCGACAGTTGTTTTCCCGGAAGAACAAGAAGCCACAGCTTGCAAAGGAGAGCGAGATGAACGCGATCATCTACATGGTCGGCCTTGTCGTCATCGTCCTGGCCATCGTCCAGTTCGTGGCCTGAGCCACCCCCGGAACCTCCCCCGGGACCAACCCGACCGGGAGCGACCCCTTCAGGGCCGCTCCCGGGTCAACCGGACGTCGTCGAATCGCACCACGCCGTCGTCATTGCTGCCCGTCAGCTCCCCGCCCGACTGCCGCAACCGGAAGCTGTCCGGCCGCCAGGCATGGCTCGTGGTCTCGACAAGCTGGCAGACCAGCCCAATTTCCCCTTCCGCGCCCTCGAAGACAGCGCAGCTCTGCCGCGTACGGTTGCGCGCCGAACTGAGCACGAGGTCGGCACGACAACGCGGCGGTGAGAAGGTCAGCCGTCCCTCGTATTCGCCCCCGAACCGCATTCGCCAGTTGCCGTCCATGAGGCAGGCAGGCTGCGCCGCCTCAAGCGGCAGCGGTCGGCACCAGGCGGGCACCCCGGCCAGCATCAGAATGGCCAGAAGTCGGCGTGATGGCAGACGAGAGTTCGGGATCGAACGTGTCATGGCAAACCCGGTATGGCAGACCCGGCGCAACAGCAAGGTGCCCCAGACTACCCACATGCCGCAGCGCGGCACCAGCGCCACGCCCGGGCGGGCCGGCGACGGGCCCCCGCAATATCGGGATCTGCCCGTTCCTGCGGCAGCGTCCCACCGCCAGCCCGGACCGGAGCCCGGTAAGCAACGCATCCGTGCCCGCGCGCCCGCCCCCCCCCCCCAATCCTTGCTAGCCCGCTATGCAGCCTGCCAAGGAACCGTTACAATTCCGTGATTTAAGCAGGCACCGACTCTCCCGGCCCGGCCCTCGCGGCAACGGCGCCGGCGCTTCCCTTCCGGCGCCCCGCCGCCACAGCCCCGAGGACACCATGGCCCAGGATATTCCCTCTCCCGACGACTCTCCCGAAGCCGAGGACTGGCTGGAGGCCGAACTGCGCGACACCCTGGACGAAGACTACGAGATCGAGCTGGAAGATGCCGTCCTGTCGATGAAGATCCGCGAGATCTACCGCAAGGCTCATGGTCCCTCGATCCCGCGCCCGCAGTACTTCCGCGACCTGCTGCACCTGCAGTCCGAGCTGATCAAGCTGCAGGACTGGGTGGTCCATCACAAGGAGAAGGTGGTGGTGATCTTCGAGGGCCGCGACAGCGCCGGCAAGGGCGGGGTGATCAAGCGCATCACCCAGCGGCTGAACCCGCGCGTGGTGCGCACCGTGGCCCTGCCCGCCCCCTCGGAGCGCGAGAAGTCGCAATGGTATTTCCAGCGCTACGTGCCGCACCTGCCGGCGGGGGGCGAGATCGTGCTGTTCGACCGCTCCTGGTACAACCGCGCCGGGGTGGAGCGGGTCATGGGCTTTGCCAGCGAGGACCAGGTCCAGCAGTTCTTCGACGACGTGCCGGAATTCGAACGGATGCTGGTGCGCTCGGGCATCCGGGTGGTGAAATACTGGTTCTCGATCACCGACGAGGAACAGCAGATGCGGTTCCTGATCCGCATCCACGATCCGCTGAAGCAGTGGAAGCTCTCGCCCATGGATCTGCAATCTCGCGTCCGCTGGGAACAATACACCAAGGCCAAGGAAGAGATGTTCGCCCGGACCAACATCCCCGAGGCGCCTTGGTACATCGTCCCCGGCAACGACAAGAAGCGCGCCCGCCTGAACTGCATGGACCACCTGCTGACCCTCTTCCCCTACGACGACGTGCCGCAGGAAGAGGTCGCCCTGCCGGAACGGATCTACAATTCCGATTACGAGCGCGCGGTGCTGCCGCCGGAACTCTACGTGCCGTCGAAATACTGAAACGGCCACCGGGCCGGGTCCCACTCAGGCGAAGAGCGGAGAGATCAGCTTGCCCAGGAAGCCCTTGTTGCGGGTCTTCGGGCGACGGCGCCCCTTGTGGCCCGAGCCGGGCATCATCGGCGCCACGATCACCGGGTTCAGCTGCCAGCGCCCGGCCTGGCCCAGGCGGTTGTCCTCGGCCTGGGCGTCCATCCAGGCCACCAGCCGCTCGGCGCCGATCATCTGTCGGGTCGGGTCGGGCAGGTAGAACCCGGCGTTGATCCGCTGGCACAGCACGTCGAGCTGGGCGCAGGTGCTCTGGGCGCCACCGGTCACATGGTTGCGCGGGATGCGGTTGTAGCTTTCGGGACCGGCGTTCATGAACAGGGTCAGGGCCGAGCCGAGGTCGACACAGATCTGCGCCGAGATCCAGCCGATCACCTCGTGGCAATCGCCCTCCCATTCCACCGCGCGGGCCATGGCGCAGACCTGCCTGCCCGTCGCACGGCGAAGGGCCTCCAGCCGCTCGGAAGCGGAGGATTCGACCCAATCGATCCGAGCTAATGAGGGCATTCTGCGCACTCCCGGTCCCACACGATAATGCTGTCTGGCAGCAAATTGGGCGCGAACTTGGTCACAATTATGACCAATGCGCGACAATCAGCGGTCCTGTCAGCCGACCCTTGGGCGGCTCCCGACAGCGGCTTGTCACGCGCTTCGGCAGCCCTCCCCTGAACAGGCGCCCCCGAACGGGCGCCCCCGAACAGGGGAGGGCCGGAGACCGCACCGAGGGCGACCTGAAACCTGCCGCCGCTCGGGGTCCGCCATCCCGATGGACGCGGTCAAGGTCACAAAGGGCTTACCCCGCCAAGATCCGATTGGCGCGGCCCCGCCAAGGGCTTATATCCTCTGCCATGTTCGCAGATTTCCTGTCCCGCCTCACGGCGCCCCGCCCAGACCCCCTCGACGAGGGCGACGCCCGCCTGGCCCTTGCCGCCCTGCTTGTCCGCGTCGCCCGCGCGGACGGCACCTACGACGGTGGCGAGCGCCGCTCGATCGGGCTGATCCTGGCCACCCGCTACGGGCTTGACCAGGCCGGGGCCGAGGCGCTGCTCGGCGACGCCGAGACGCTTGAAGGCCAGGCCCCGGACACCGTGCGTTTCACCCGCGCCATCAAGGATGCCGTGCCCTACGACAATCGCCTGGCGGTGGTCGAAGCGCTCTGGCAGGTGGTGCTGGCCGACGGCGAGCGCGACCCGGAGGAGGACGCCCTGCTGCGCCTCGTCACCTCGCTGCTCGGCATCACCGACCAGGACAGCGCCCGTGCCCGCCAACACGCCGCCGCCCATCCCGCGCCTGCAGCACGGCCCGGGTCGGGTTCGGGCGGCACGTCCGGCCCCTGGTCCTGACATGTCCGACCGTCCCGGGATCGCCACCCTGCCCATGTATCTCGGTCCGCTGACCCGGGGCCCGCTGCAGCAACTCTGGAGCGAGGTCCGCGCCGAGCTCGGCCAGGGCCCCGAGGCCCTGACCCAGGAGGCGCCCGACCTCTTCGATCTCTGGGAAAGCCCCGACCTGTTGCTGGGGCAGACCTGCGGCCTGCCCTTCCGCAGCCGCCTCAAGGGGCGCGTCACCTATGTCGGCACCACCGATCCGGCCCTGCCCGACACGCCGCCCGGTCACTACCGTTCGGTCATCGTGGTGCGCGCCGAGGACCCGGCCCGCGACCTGGAAGAACTGGCGCACCGCCCCGCCGCCGCCAATGAACCCGTCAGTCAGTCCGGCTGGGCCGCGCTGGCCGATCACTTCGCCGCCGCCGGGGTGCCCCTTGGCCCCGTGCACTTCACCGGCGCGCATCGCGCCTCCGCCGCCGCCGTCGCCTCGGGCAGTGCCGATCTGGCCGCGCTCGACATGGTGACCTGGTCGCTGATGTGCGCCGAAGGCGATGCCACCGCCGCCCGCCTGCGCGTGCTCGACCGCACCCGGCCCACGCCCGCGCATCCGATCATCACCGCGCAGGGCAGTGATCCCGCGCCGCTGGCCCGCGCCCTCTCTGCCGCCCTGCCCCGTATCGCACCCGACCTGCGCCGTGCCTTTGGCATCACCCGCCTGCTTCCCCTGACGGAAGCCGAATATTTCGCCGTTCCCCTGCCCCCGGTGCCCGCCAACCACGCCCTGTCGTGAAGTCACCCATCACATGTGTTGATTTCCCGGTCAAATTCGGGTCCTAATCCCGGTCAATCCAAGGCAAAGGCGCTCAGGGGGACACGTGAGCCAGAACCCGCCGGTCATCGAAATCCGCGATCTTCACAAAGCCTATGGCGCGCTGGAAGTGCTCAAGGGCGTGTCACTGACGGCCCACCGGGGGGATGTGATCTCGCTCATCGGGTCGTCGGGCTCGGGCAAGTCCACGCTGCTGCGCTGCGCCAATCTGCTGGAAGACAGCCAGCAGGGCGACGTGCTGTTCAAGGGCGAATCCGTGCGCTGGAAGGGCGAAGGCCATCACCGCCGCCCCGCCGACGCCCGGCAGGTGCTGCGCATCCGCACCAACCTGTCGATGGTCTTCCAGCAGTTCAACCTCTGGTCCCACATGACGATCCTGCAGAACGTCATGGAAGCGCCACTGACCGTCATGGGCCGTGACCGGGCCGAGGTCGAACCCAAGGCCCGCGCCTATCTCGACAAGGTCGGCATCGGCGACAAGGCCGACGCCTGGCCGGCCCAGCTTTCCGGCGGCCAGCAGCAGCGCGCCGCCATCGCCCGCGCCCTCTGCATGGAACCCGAGGCGCTGCTGTTCGACGAGCCGACCTCGGCGCTGGACCCCGAGCTTGAACAGGAAGTCGTCAAGGTGATCAAGGACCTGGCCGCCGAGGGGCGGACCATGCTGCTGGTCACCCACGACATGCGCCTGGCCGCCGATGTCTCGGACCAGGTGGTCTTCCTGCACCAGGGCAGCCTGATCGAACAAGGCCCGCCGGCACAGCTCTTCGGGGCGCCCCGGACCGAGCGCCTGCGCCAGTTTCTCAGCGCCACCACCAGCGATCTCGCGACCTCCGGCGCCTGACCCTTTCCGAGCCCGGGCGCAACCGGGCCGGCTCACCGAGGCGGCAGCCCCGCCCGCAACACCACCGGGAGAGACCCAATGAACAAGTTCATCCTCAGCACCGCCCTTCTGGCGCTCACCGCCGGGGGTGCCCTGGCCCAGGACGTCGTCCGCATGGGCACCGAAGGCGCCTACCCTCCGTACAACTTCATCGACGACAACGGCGAAGTGGCCGGCTTCGAGCGCGATCTGGGTGACGAGATCTGCGCCCGCGCCGAACTGACCTGCGAATGGGTGACGAACGACTGGGATTCGATCATTCCGAACCTCGTGTCGGGCAACTACGACACCATCATCGCCGGCATGTCGATCACCGACGAGCGCGATGAGGTCATCGACTTCACCCAGGATTACTACCCGCCGACCGCCTCCATCTACCTCGCCATGGACGAGGGCGTGGACCTTACCGGCGGCGTCGTCGCGGCCCAGGCCAACACCATCCAGGCCGGCTACGTCGCCGAGACCGGCGCCACCCTGCTGGAATTCGCCACCGGCGAGGAAACCATCGCGGCAGTCAAGAACGGCGAGGCCGACGCGGTCTTCGCCGACATGGACTTCCTGCTGCCCTTCACCGAGGACGGTGAACTGATGGCGGTCGGCGAGGAAGTGCCCCTCGGCGGCGGCATCGGCATGGGCCTGCGCGAAAGCGACTCCGAGCTGAAGGACAAGTTCGACGCCGCCATCACCTCGATGAAGGAAGACGGCTCGCTGAACGCCCTGCTGGACGAGTACTTCGGCGAAGGCACCGGCACCTACTAACCGGCACCTGCCAAGTCGCCCGGGGCCCCATGGCCCCGTCGCCGGGGGCTTGCCCCCGGCGCCCGGGAGACAGGCAGGGGGACGGGGCCTGCCCTGCCCCCCTGCCCGCCCCCAACCGAGCGGCGACCACCACCGCCAAAGCCCCCCAGGAGGAGCGCCTTGTTCGACTTCTGCGCCGATCCCGACCTCCTGGAAGGAGGCCGCTGGCTGGCCTGCTACATGAGCACGCCGAAACACATGATGTTCTACCAGAGCTTCGGCCTGGTCATCCTGCTGATGCTGATCACCGCCCCGATCGCCCTCGGCGCGGGCTTTCTCGGCGCATTGGCCAGCCGCTCGCACCTGGCGCCGCTGCGCTGGCTCGGCAAGGGCTATACCTCGATCGTGCGCGGCGTGCCCGACATCGCCTTCTTCCTCTTCGTGCCGCTGGCCCTCGACCAGGGCCTCGAATACCTGCGCCACAAGGTGAAATGCCCCGACTGGGACGCGCCGATCCGCCAGGGCAGCGACTTCGTCGTCTGCGCCGAGGCCAAGCTGCCGCTCTCCTCGACGCCGCAGGCCTGGCATGAACTCTACGGCGTGGCGCTGGCCATCGTCGCCTTCGCCTTCGTCTTCGGCGCCTTCGCGGCCTTCGTGCTGTCGGGCGCGATGAACGCCGTGCCCCGCGCCCAGCTCGAGACCGCCGAGGCCTACGGCATGTCCCGCGCCCAGGTCACCCGCCGCATCCTGGTGCCGCAGATGTGGATCTACGCCCTGCCCGGCCTGTCGAACCTCTGGATGATCCTGATAAAGGCCACCCCGCTGCTGTTCCTGCTCGGCGTCGAGGACGTGGTCTACTGGGCCCGCGAACTGGGCGGCTCCAAGACCTCGGCCTATTCCTATCCGCACCCCGACTGGCGCCTGTGGTACTTCCTCGCGCTGCTGGTCTTCTACCTCGGCGTGACCCGCCTGTCCGAAATCGCCTTCGGCCGCCTGACCCGCCGCCTGTCGCGCGGCCAGGCCACGGCGCAGGGCATGAAGGAGGTCCACAAGGGAGCGCCCGCATGATGAGCTGCATCGACACGATCCAGGCCTACGGGCTGCGTTCCATCGGCCTGGGAGAGCGGCTGCTGCCACGCGCCGACTTCACCCTCTGCGACCAGTTCGTGCTGATTGGCTCGGGGATGATCTGGAACCTCTACTTCGGCCTCGGCGCCCTGCTGCTGGGATTCTGGGCCTCCATCGCCGTGGCGCTGGCGCGCAATTCCGAGCACTGGATCCTGCGCAAGCCCGCCGAGTGGTTCGTCTTCATTTTCCGTGGCTCGCCGCTGTTCATCCAGTTCTTCTTCTTCTACGCCCTGTTCACCCAGCTGCCCCGCGACGGGGTGCCGATCAACCTCGGCGTGGTGCAGTTCACCGCCGAAACCTCCTGGCTGACCCGGGCCTGGGGCGGCGCGCTGATCACCCTGTTCCTGAACACCACCGCCTATGCGGGCGAGATCTTCCTCGGCGGGCTGCGCTCGGTCCCGAAGGGAGACCTGGAGGCCGCCGATGCCTACGGCTTCTCGGGCTGGAAGAAGTTCCGCCGCATCACCTTCCCGACCATGCTGCGCCTGGCCTGGCCGGCCTACACGAACGAAGCGATCTTCCTCTTCCACGCCACGACGCTGGTCTACTTCAGCTCGTTCCCGGCACGCCAGCAGCAGGGCGATGCGCTCTACTACGCCGATTACTTCGCCTCGAAGACCTTCAACCCCTTCATCCCCTACCCGATCCTGGCGATGTACTTCATCCTGCTGACCCTGGCGGTGGTGGCGATCTACGGAGCGATCTACCGCCGCCTGAACCGGCACCTGCCGTCGAACCAGAAACGCCGGATCCGCTTCCGCCCGCAGCTGGTGCGCTGACGAGCACAGCCGCCAGCGGGCATGGTGCCGGCGGCGATCGAAGGACCGGGGACAGCGCCCGTGCGTGATGCCGGGGCCAGACGGCCGGGCAGATTCCGGGCGTCCCCCCGGGGCGGGTCGCCCACCCCACGCGGCTCCGCCACGATTTGATCATTTTCCGGCTTCCTCTCCGGGGAGCGATAGGCCACAATATCCGTGATTTGATCATATTGCAGATGCGGCCCGGCGGCCGCGAGGGGTTTCGATGAATTTCGAGCAGTACCGCACCTTCCGGGTGGCGGCGGCAGACCTGAATGGACAGATGCGCGGCAAGAGGGTGCCGCTGGCCTCCTACGACAAGCTGGGGCAAGAGGGCTCGCGGATGCCGCTCTCGGTGCTCAACGTCGATATCTGGGGCGCGGATATCGAGGACAGCCCGCTGGTCTTCGAGACCGGCGACGAGGACGGGGTGCTGAAACCGACCGAGCACGGGCCGGTGCCGATGCCCTGGCTCGACAGCCCTTCGGCGCTGGTGCCGATGTGGATGTTCCACGATGACGGCACCCCCTTCGCCGGCGATCCGCGCCACGCCCTGCGCGCCGTGCTGGACCGCTACGCCGCGCGCGGCTGGACGGTGCAGGCCGCCGTGGAGATGGAGTTCTACCTGGTCGATGACACCGGCCATCAGCTCTCGGCGCCGCAGAACCCGATCTCGGGGCGGCCCGTCTTCGGCAATGCCATCCTGTCGATCCGCCAGCTGGACGCCTTCGACAGCTTCCTGACCGATCTCTACGACGCCTGCGAAGCGATGGACATCCCCGCCGACAGCGCCTCGTCCGAGGCCGGGCTGGGCCAGTTCGAAATCAACCTGGCGCATCGCGACGCCATGGCGGCCGCCGACGATGCCTGGCTGTTCAAGGCCCTGGTGCGCGGCATGGCACGGCGTCACGACATGGCCGCCACCTTCATGGCCAAGCCCTTCCCCAACGATGCCGGCAACGGGATGCACGTCCATTTCTCGGTGCTGGACGAGAACGGCGACAACATCTTCGACAACGGCGGCCCCGAGGGCACGCCGCTGCTGAAGAACGCCGTTGCCGGCTGCCTCGCGGGCCTCGCGCCCGGCACCCTGGTCTGGGCCCCCCATGGCAACAGCTACGAGCGGTTCACCCCCGGCGCCCATGCCCCCACCGGAGCCTGCTGGGCCTACGAGAACCGCACCGCCGCCATCCGCATCCCCTCGGGGCCCGCCAAGGCGCGGCGGATCGAACATCGCGTGGCCTGCGGCGACATCAACCCCTACCTGGTGCTGACCACCATCCTCGGCTCGGCGCTGGTCGGCATCGAGGACGGGATGCAGCCCCCGGCGCCGATCACCGGCAACGCCTACGACCTGGATCTGCCCGGCGTCATGCCCGACTGGTCCAGCGCGCTGGACCGCTTCGAGAGCGACCCGCTGATTGCCCGCATCTTCCCCCCGGACCTGATCCGCAATTACGCGATGACCAAGCGGCAGGAAATCCGCCGTCTGGCCGAACTGCCCGAAGAGGAACACTGGAAAGTCTACCTGGAGACGGTCTGACCGCGGCGCGCGGCGGGTACGACTCCCAAAGCTCGGACCCGGCCCTTCAGCGTGCCGGGACCATCCCGCAGGAGGCATCGCACCCGCCGGGCGCAATATCTGCGCGCGGCTCTTGCCGCCCCGCAACGGCTCCTCTACCTTCGCGGTGCAACAGACGGTGTTTCATGAAAATCGGCATACTCCAGACCGGACATGCACCCGAGAAAATGCTCGATACCATGGGGGATTACCCCGGCTTCTTCGAGCGGCTTCTCGCGGGCAACGACTTTGACTTCGAGACCTACGCGGTGGTCGACGGAACCTTCCCGTCCGGCCCGAGGGCCTGCGACGGCTGGATCATCACCGGCTCCAGACATGGCGCCTACGAGGATCACCCCTGGATTCCCCCGCTCGAGGACCTGATCCGCGAGATCTACGCCGAGGGCGTGCCCCTCGTCGGGGTCTGCTTCGGGCATCAGATCATCGCCCAGGCCCTCGGTGGCCAGGTCGAGAAATTCTCCGGCGGCTGGTCCGTCGGCGCCACCCGCTACACCGGCGAGGCCGGCAGCAAGACCCTAAATGCCTGGCACCAGGACCAGGTCACCCTGCTGCCGCCGGGCGCGCGCGTGCTCGCCTCCTCGCCCTTCTGCCAGTATGCCGCCCTGGCCTATGGCGATCATGTCTACACCATCCAGCCGCACCCCGAGTACGACGCCCAGGCCATCGGGATCCTGCTGGAAACCCGCGCCCCCGGCGTCGTGCCCTCCTACATGATCGAGGAGGCGACCCAGCGGCTCGACACCCCCACCACCGAGGCCGACGAGGCGGCACGTATCGCCGCGGTGCTGAAAGGAACCCCCGCATGAGCTCCGACACCGCCGGCGACTGGACCGACCATATCCCCGAGGCCGCCCGGGCCTACCTGGAAAACCGCCGCCTCGACGAGGTGGAATGCATCATCTCGGACGTGCCCGGCATCGCGCGTGGCAAGGCCGTGCCCGCCTCGAAGTTCGCCCGCCAGAAGAACTTCCACCTGCCGAACTCCATCTTCTTCCAGACCATCACCGGCGACTGGTCCGATGCCGCCGGCGACGAAGGCTTCATCGAGCCCGACATGATCCTGGAGCCCGATCTGTCGACCGCCACCGCCGCCCCCTGGACCGGCGACTGGACGTTGCAGGTGATCCACGACGCCTTCGACCGCAAGGGCCGCCCGATCCCCTTTTCGCCGCGCAACGTGCTGAAACGGGTCTGCAAGCTCTATGAGGAGCAGGGCTGGAAGCCGGTCGTCGCCCCCGAGATGGAATTCTACCTCGTCGCCCGCAACGTCGACCCGGCCAAGCCGATCTCGCCGATGATGGGCCGCTCGGGCCGCCCCGCCGCCGCCCGCCAGGCCTATTCGATGACCGCCGTCGACGAATTCGGCCCCGTCATCGACGATATCTACGACTTTGCCGAGGCCCAGGGCTTCGAGATCGACGGCATCACCCAGGAAGGCGGCGCCGGACAGCTGGAAATCAACCTGCGCCACGGCAGCCCGGTGAAGCTGGCGGACGAGGTCTTCTACTTCAAGCGCCTGATCCGCGAGGCCGCCCTGCGCCACGACTGCTTCGCCACCTTCATGGCCAAGCCGATCAGCGACGAACCCGGCTCGGCGATGCATATCCACCACTCGGTGCTGGACATCGAGACCGGCAAGAACATCTTCACCGGGCCCCAGGGCGGCGAGACGGATGCCTTCTACTATTTCATCGGCGGCCTGCAGAAGCACCTGCCGGAGTGCATCCCGCTGCTCGCCCCCTACGTGAACTCCTACCGCCGCTACGTGAAGGACCACGCCGCGCCGATCAACCTTGAATGGGGCCGCGACAACCGCACCACGGGCATCCGCGTGCCGATCTCCTCGCCCGAAGCGCGCCGGGTCGAGAACCGCGTCGCAGGCATGGACTGCAACCCCTACCTCGGCATCGCCGCCTCCCTCGCCGCCGGCTACCTCGGCCTGATGAACGAGGAACGGGCCGAGAAGCAGTTCCGCGGCGATGCCTACGAGGGCGAAGGTGACTTCCCCCGTACCCTGGGCGAGGCGCTGGACACGATGGACGAGGCCAGCGCCCTGGCCGAGGTCCTCGGCCCCGAGTTCCTGCGCGTCTATTCCATCGTGAAGCGGACGGAGTACGAGGAATTCCTGAACGTCATCTCGCCCTGGGAACGCGAGCACCTGCTCCTGAACGTGTGATCCTGCATCCATCGGCGCTTGAACGGGCCTCCGCCATACTGGCGGGGGCCCTTGTCGTTTCGGGCCTGCGGCCCGAGCCTCCTGCGACAGTATTTTCACCCATCGGATAGGGAAAGTGCCGCATACTTCCATCCGATGGCCGAAAATACTGCGGGGGAAGCCGCAGGCGGAGGGCAGAGCCCCCCACTCCGCCCGCCCCCCGGTTACATACTTTTCACTTTGCCCGCGCCGCCTCTTCCGTTAGATTTCCCGAAAGTGAGTTTCAGGAAAGCCGAAGACCATGACCCTGCCGCCGAATGTCTACGACGCCGAACCGATCCCCGAAGCCGCCCGCGCAGAGGTCGAACGCCTGCTCTCCTCCGGGGATCTCTTCCGCTACACCGCGCCCGAGAACGCCCCCGTCACCCTGCTGGAAACCGAGTTCGCCGAGATGCTGGGCACGAAATATGCCTTGGCGGTCTCCTCCTGCTCGGCGGCGCTGTTCCTGTCGCTGAAGGCGCTGGACCTGCCGCGCGACGCGCGCGTGCTGATCCCGGGCTTCACCTTCGCCGCCGTGCCCTCTTCGGTCGTCCATGCGGATTGCCAGCCGGTGCTCTGCGAGGTGGGCGAGAACTACCGCATCGACATGGCGGACTTCGCCGCCAAGCTGCCGAGCTGCCAGGCGGTGATCATCAGCCACATGCGCGGTCATACCTCGGACATGGACGCCATCATGGCGCTCTGCGACGCGGCCGGCATCCCAGTGGTGGAAGACGCGGCGCACAGCCTCGGCACCACCTGGCACGGGCAGAACATCGGCACCATCGGCACCATCGGCTGCTTCTCGTTCCAGAGCTACAAGCTGCTGAATTCCGGCGAAGGCGGCATCCTGGTCACCGATGACGCCGACCTGGTGGCCCGCGCCATCATCATGTCCGGCGCCTATGAGCACATGTGGAAGAAACACAAGGCCCGCCACGGCGAGAATTCCAACGACCTCGTCGAAGCGCTGGAGCGCTGGCAGAACCAGCTGCCGCTCTACAACCTGCGCCTGTCGAACCTTTCGGCCACGCTGATCCGCGCCCAGATCCCCGAGGTGCCCCGCCGGGTGCGCGACGGCCGCCGCAACCACGACCACACCGCCGCCGCCATCTCGGCCAGCCCCTGGATCGAGGTCCCCGCCAAGCTGGCCCCGGAAGAGCGCGCACCGGATTCGCTGCAGTTCAACCTTGTCGGCCTGTCGGACGCCCAGACGCTGGCCTTCCAGCAGGCCGCCGGCAAGCGTGGCATCAAGGTTCAGGTCTTCGGCATGTCCACCGACAATGCCCGCGCCTTCTGGAACTGGCAGTTCATCCAGGACCTGCCCGAGCTGCCCCAGACCCGCGCCATGCTGATGCGCGCCTGCGACTGCCGCCTGCCCGCGCGCCTGACGCTTGAGGATTGCGACCTGATCGCCGCCGCCCTGGTCGGCGCGGCCGAGGATGTGATGAACGGCGCCATCACCCACGCCGCCGAGTAAGGCCCGGGATCTCCCCTTGCACATGACTGCCCCGAGGCCACCGCCTCGGGGCGGTTTCGTTTTGAGGGGCCTGCGCGGTCACGGCTGTCGCGGAAAGAAGCTCTTCGGGTTCAGCCAGTCCACGTAGGTCTCGGGGTCTGCCGGGTAGACCTCGAAATCCCGCTCCGGGCCAGCGATCGCACGGGCCGCGTCGCTCATCGCGATGATGGCTCTTGCCCCGTCGAAGCTGCCGCTGATCAGGATCCCCGGATCGGGTGCATGCAGGGCATAGAGCATAGATCGCTTGAACGTGACGGCCTTTGCGCGATCGGCCAGGGCTTCGAGCGACACTTCCATGCTCTCGGTTCTGAACTCGTCACAGGCGGTCACATGGGTAAGCCCGAAGCGCCCAAGAAACCGTGCCAGGGCGGGTTCGAGGATCGCCGGCGGCGTGTCGCTTGCAGGCAGGTAGAGGTTTCGCGCCTCGGTCCATGCTGAGATCTCTTCCTGCAAGGCAATGCCTGCCCGCTCCGCATAGCCGAGGACACTCAGCAGCCAGACTGCGCGAAAGAAGGTCTCGCGGTCCCGTTCCGGTGCGACGGCGGCATGGACCTCGTGCCAGCCGACGGCCTCGCCCAGCCGTTTCTCCCGATCATCGAAATCCGCGCCCCTGTCGTCCCAGGCCTTCACCGGCTCGTAGCGGTCCCCCCCTCCGTCCCCTCGCGGCGCAGACGGTAGAAAGGATAGGGCGCGAGGAAGACATGCGGATAGATCCCCTGCCAGTGCCGCAGCAGCGGAACTGAAATGTCCGGACACTCGATCTGCCTGTTCACCCGTTGCCCCCGTCCAGTTCGAATGCCCCGAGGCCGGCCCGGGACCATCTTTTTCCGCTATAGGTCGTCCCGTGCCTCTACCAGTCGCTTACGGCTGACGGCCTACGGCTCACGGCTCACGGCTCACGGCTCACGGCTCACGGCTCACGGCTCACGGCTCACGGTAGCCACCCGGAGGAAGGGATCAAGGACTTTCAAGGGACGGCGGGCGGGGCGTCGTGGCCCGAAGGCCACGCGCGCCGGCGCCGTCACGCGAAAGGATCGTCCGGATATCCGACCCCGGCCAGATACAGCCCCGCCGGCGGGCAGACCGGCCCGCAGGTCGCACGGTCCCGCGCCTCCAGCGCGTCGCGCACCTGCTCGGGCGCCCAGGCGCCGGTGCCGACCCGCTCCAGCGTGCCGACGATCGAGCGCACCTGGTTGTGCAGGAAACTGCGCGCCCGCAGGTGGAACCGCAGCTCGTGCCCCGAGGGCCCGACGACCTCCTCGATGCGGATCTCGTCCAGCGTCTTCACCGGGCTCGCCGCCTGGCAGATCGAGCTGCGGAAGGTGGTGAAATCGTGGTTGCCCAGCAGAAAGGCCGCGCCCTCGCGCATCGCCGCCGCGTCCAGCTCCTGTTTCACCTGCCAGACCAGCCCGGCCTCGAAGGTCGCCGGCGCCCGCCGCATCAGCAGGCGGAACAGGTAGCGCCGCTCCTGGGCCGAGAACCTTGCGTGCCAGTCCTCCGCGACAAGGGCGCAATCCCGGATCGCCACCGGCAGCGGCTTCAGGTGAAAGTTCAGCGCCTCGGACAGGCGGAAGGGATCCCAGTCGCGCGTCAGGTCGCAATGGGCGACCTGCCCCGTGGCATGAACCCCCGCATCGGTGCGCCCGGCAGCGGCAATGGTATGAGTCCCTGGCTCCAGCTTGGCCAGAGCAGCTTCGATGGCCCCCTGGACCGAGGGCTGATCGGCCTGCCTCTGCCAACCGGCAAAGGGGCCGCCATGATATTCGACTTGCAAGGCATATCTGGGCATGAGGCGCGGCTTAGCCCAAAGACCTGCCCCTCGGCAATCTCGCAGCGCGCTCCCCAGGGCCCAAAGCGGACGGGCACGACATCGCCCTGCGGTCGCCCAAAGCACTGGCGCACCCCATTTTGCAAACAGCAAAGCGTTCCCTTCTGCAAACTTCCGCGCCGCTTCAGCAACCGGCACCCGGCCCGCGGGATTTGCGAAGCCGCAAACCCTTAACCTTTGCAAACCTGGATCCGACCTGCCACGGGCCCGGATCCCCAGGCGCCCTGCCAATGCGCGCCACTTCCTCGCGCCTTGGAATATCCTGCCCCCGCCTCTATCTTGAACCGGGCAGGCAGAAGGACCAGAACGTGACGGCAGGCATTACCCGCTTCGGCATCGGCACCCTCGCGGATGGCGTATCGCGCCAGGTCGAGGCCGCCTCGGACAGCCTTTCCGCCGCCTTCTTCGAGCCGGTCATCCGCCTGGGTGTCACCGGCATGGCGCGGGCAGGCAAGACGGTTTTCATCACCTCGCTGGTCGCCAACCTGCTGAACCGCGCCCGCATGGCCGGTCTGGTGGCCGAGGCGGAGGGGCGCATCCTGACGGCGTTCCTGCAGCCCCAGCCCGATGTCACCCTGCCGCGCTTCGACTTCGAGGATCACCTCGCCGCCCTCACCGGGCCGGCGCCGCACTGGCCTGAAAGCACCCGCTCGATCTCGGAACTGCGGCTGTCGTTCCGTGTCCGCCCGACCGGGCTGCTCGGCGGTATTTCCGGTCCGCGCACCCTGCACCTGGATATCGTCGACTACCCCGGCGAATGGCTGCTCGACCTCGGGCTGATGGAAAAGAGCTACGCCGACTGGTCCGCCGACCTGCTGGCACGGATGGACAGGCGCCCCGCCGCCCAGCCCTTCCTGCAGGCTGCCCGCACCGCCGCCCATACTGCCAGCTTCGAGGAACCTCAGGCGCAGGAGCTGGCCCGCCTCTACACCGCGTACCTGACCGAGGCCCGCAAGCTGGGCCTGTCCGATGTCACCCCGGGCCGTTTCCTGCTGCCAGGCGACCTGGCCGGCTCTCCCGTCCTCACCTTCGCGCCCCTGCCCCCGGAAGACCGCGCGCCCCGCCGCGGCCTCTGGCGCGAGATGGAACGGCGGTACGAGGCCTACAAGGCCCGCGTCGTCAAACCGTTCTTCACCGAGCACTTCGCCAGGATCGACCGCCAGGTGGTGCTGGTCGACGCGCTTTCCGCAATCCATGCGGGACCCGAGGCGGTTGACGACCTGGGCCGCGGCATGGAGGCGATCCTTGCCGCCTTCCGCCCCGGTCGCAATGCCTGGCTGACGCAATTCCTCTTCGGCAAGCGGGTCGAGAGGATCCTCTTCGCCGCCACCAAGGCCGACCACCTGCACCACTCCCAGCACGGCCGCCTGACCGCGGTGCTGGACGAGCTGCTCGCCTCCGCCACCCGTCGCGCCGATTTCGCCGGCGCCCGCACGGCCTCGATGTCGATTGCCGCATTGCGCTGCACGGTCGAGGAGAGCCTGCGCCACGAGGGCCGGCTGCTGGACTGCGTGCGCGGGCAGCTGGAAGACGGGCGCGAGGCCGCGCTCTATCCCGGTGACTTGCCAGAGGATCCGACCCGCATCACCCGCGGCTTCGCGGCAGGCGAGCGCTGGCTGGACGGGGATTACCAGATCATGAAGTTCCGCCCCGCGCAGCTGTCCCTCCGTCCCGGCGAGGGGCCGCCGCATATCCGCCTCGACCGCGCCGCACAGTTCCTGTTGGGGGATCGCCTGTGACGCCCCGCCCCGCCCGGATCTGGCACCTGCCTGCCCTGGCCCGCGTGCTCTGGTCCCACACCCGGGCGGACGACCACCCCCGCGCCCGCTCGCGTCTGTCGGACCTGGTGCTGCTGAACGGGTTGCGCCGCCGCGACACCCTGCGCATGGTCCGCCACGGCGGGCGGATCACGGGCTTCCTGGCCCGCCGCGACGGGCTGATCCTCGCGCTCTACGTCTCCCCCGGGGCGCGGCGCCGCGGCCTCGGCCGGGCGCTGCTGCGCGAGGCCAAGGCGCAGACGGCGGCGCTGTCGATCTGGACACCGCAGGACAATGCCGTGGCGCGCCGCTTCTACGCCGCCGAGGGCTTCGTCACCATGGGTTACGGCGATGGCTCGGGCAATGACGAGGCCCTGCCCGAGGTCCTGATGGTCTGGTCGGCCAACCCGCACCATCCCGGCCAACACCGACTTGGAAGGCACGCCGCATGACCGACTCCCCCCGCAAATCCCCGGTGCTGATCGAACTGGACGGACCCGCGGCCGATCCCGGCGCGGCGCCTCCCGTCCCGGACGACCCGCTGCCCGGCGCCGAGGCCGGGCTGGCCAGGGGCGCGCGATTGATGGCACGCCGCCCCTCGCGGTTGGCGCGCTGGTTCTGGGGGCTGGCCGGAACGCTGCTGACCGTGGCGGTGACGACCGCCGCCTGGAACGCCGTCACCGGGCTGATCGCCACGACGCCCTGGCTGGGCTGGGCCGTCTCGGCGCTGCTGGCGGCCTTCGTGCTGGTGCTGCTGGCCATCGTGATGAAGGAGATCACCGCCTTCGCCCGCCTGTCGCGAATAGAGCAGCTGCATCACGCCCTGGCCGGGGCCCGCGTCGCGGAGGACCTCTCGGCCGCCCGCGCCGCGACGAAACAGCTGACGACCCTCTACCGCCACCGCGCCGACATGCGCTGGCCGCTGGAGCGTTTCGCCGAGCGCACCCCCGACCAGTTCGACGCCGGGGCCCTGATCGACCTGGCAGAACAGGAGTTGCTGACGCCTCTCGACCGCGCCGCCCGGAGCGAGGTCGAGGCCGCCGCCCGCCAGGTCGCCACGGTCACGGCCCTGGTGCCGCTGGCCTTCGCCGACGTGCTGACGGCGCTGACCTCCAACATCCGCATGATCCGCCGCATTGCCGAGATCTACGGCGGCCGCTCGGGCACCCTCGGCTCGCTGCGCCTGCTGCGCGCGGTGATGACCCATCTGGTCGCCACCGGTGCCGTGGCCATGGGCGACGACATGCTGGGCTCGATCCTGGGGGGCAACTTGCTGGCCCGCCTGTCGCGCCGCTTCGGCGAGGGCGTGGTCAATGGCGCGCTCACCGCCCGTGTCGGCGTTGCCGCGATGGAGGTCTGCCGCCCGATGCCCTTCTCGGACCGCCGCCGCCCCCGGGTCACCGCGATCATCCAGAGCGCCCTGACCGGGCTCTTTGCCAGGGCAGAGAAGAGCGGGGACTGAGGAAGAAGGGGGCGCTGCCCCCCGTCGCTGCGCGCCTCCCCCCGGAGTATTTCCAGCCTGGTGATGCGACGAGACGGAGCCGGAAAGGCGGCCTCGTTTCGCAGTGGAGGGCGTGCACGCTCTCGGTGGAAAGGGAGGCCGCCTTTTCGGCACTGTCCCGCATCATCACCAGGCTGAAAATACTCCCGCCGGAGGCCTCAGACGGCCCGACTGAGCGCGGGGCGCGATCCTCTGGACGCCCTGCCCCGCCGCGTGTACATAACCCCCATGATGACCCGAGCCTTCGCCATCATCATTCGAATTACATGCCCGGCGCTCTGAACGCGAGCCGCCGGGACAAGGCGTATGGGATACCGCGCCGACCTTTCACAGACATTGCGACTTCCTGAAACGGATCACGACCATGTGCGCCGAGACGCCTGACTACAAAGATACCCTGAACCTGCCGAAAACCGACTTTCCCATGCGCGCCGGCCTGCCCAAGCGCGAGCCCGCCTGGCTGGAGCGTTGGGAAAAGATCGGCGTCTACGACCGCCTGCGCGAGAAAGAGGGTCGCACGCCCTTCACGCTGCACGACGGCCCCCCCTACGCCAACGGTCACCTGCATATCGGCCACGCGCTGAACAAGACGATCAAGGACATGATCGTCCGCTCGCACCAGATGATGGGCCATGACGCGCGCTACGTCCCCGGCTGGGACTGCCACGGCCTGCCGATCGAGTGGAAGATCGAGGAACAGTACCGCAAGAAGGGCAAGAACAAGGACGAGGTCGACGTCGTCGACTTCCGCCAGGAATGCCGCAAGTTCGCCGAGGGCTGGGTCGACATCCAGCGCGAGGAGTTCAAGCGTCTCGGGATCACCGGCAACTGGGCCGATCCCTACCTGACGATGAACTTCCACGCAGAGCGCGTCATCGCCGAGGAATTCATGAAGTTCCTGATGAACGGCACGCTCTACCAGGGCTCCAAGCCCGTGATGTGGTCGCCGGTAGAGAAGACCGCCCTGGCCGAGGCCGAGGTCGAATATCACGACAAGGAAAGCTTTACCGTCTGGGTGAAGTTCAAGGTCGCCGATTACGCCCCCGGCGCCACCGAGAGCTCGGACGAGGAGGAGAGCCCCGAGGCGCGGCAGGCCGTGGTCGAGGCCGTCGAGGCCGCGCGCGAGAAATTCCTCGGCGCCCATGTGGTGATCTGGACCACCACCCCCTGGACCATCCCCTCGAACAAGGCCGTCGTCTATGGCGCGGACTACGCCTATGGCCTCTACGAGGTCACCGGCACCCCCGAGGAATGCTGGCTGAAGGTGGGCGAGAAATACCTGCTGGCCGACAAGCTGGCGGCGCAGACATTCGCCCGGGCCCGCCTGGGCGACGACCAGTGGCGCCGCGTCAGCGACGTGACCGCCTCGCAGCTTGCGGCGATGAAGCTGACCCATCCTCTTGCCGGCGCCGAGGGCGCGAACGGGGAATGGGACGATATCCGCGACTTCCGCGCCGCGCCCTTCGTCACCGACGAGGAGGGCACCGGCTTTGTCCATTGCGCGCCCTCGCACGGGATGGAGGAATACGAGCTCTACCGCGACCTCGGGATGCTGGAGCAGGTCATCACCTACAACGTGATGGACGACGGCGGCTTCCGCGCCGACCTGCCCTTCTTCGGCGGGACATACATCCTGAACCGCAAGGGCGGCGAGGGCGATGCCAACAAGGCCGTGATAGACAAGCTGGTCGAGGTCGGCGGGCTGATGGCGCGCGGCAAGATCAAGCACTCCTACCCGCATTCCTGGCGCTCCAAGGCGCCGGTGATCTTCCGCAACACGCCGCAGTGGTTCGCCGCCATCGACCGCAAGGTCGGCGACGGCCGCGACGAACATGGCGAGACCATCCGCGAGCGGGCGCTGAAGTCGATCGAGGAGCTGGTGAAGTTCACCCCCGTCTCGGGCCGCAACCGCCTGCATGCGATGATGGAGACCCGGCCCGACTGGGTGCTGTCGCGTCAACGCGCCTGGGGTGTGCCGCTGACCTGCTTTACCCGTGTCGGCGCCCTGCCCACCGATGCGGACTTCCTGCTGCGCGACGAAAAGGTCAACGCCCGCATCGCCGAGGCCTTCGAGGCCGAGGGCGCCGATGCCTGGTACAAGCCCGGCGCCAAGGAGCGTTTCCTGGGCGAGGATTACAACCCCGCCGAATGGCAGAAGGTCGATGACATCCTCGACGTCTGGTTCGACTCGGGCTCGACCCATGCCTTCGTGCTGCGCGACCGCGCCGACGGCACCGAGGACGGCATCGCCGATGTCTACATGGAAGGCACCGACCAGCATCGCGGCTGGTTCCACTCTTCGCTGCTGGAAGCCTGCGGCACCCTTGGCCGTGCGCCCTATCGCAATGTGGTGACCCATGGCTTCACGCTGGACGAGAAGGGCAACAAGATGTCCAAGTCGCTCGGCAATACCGTGGCGCCCGAGGACGTGGTGAAGCAGTACGGCGCGGATATCCTGCGTCTCTGGGTGGCCCAGGCCGATTACACCGCCGACCAGCGGATCGGTGACACGATCCTGAAGGGCACCGCCGACAGCTACCGCCGGTTGCGCAACACCCTGCGCTTCATCCTCGGCAGCCTCGGTGATTTCACCGAGGATCAGCGCGTCGCCGCGCCCGACATGCCCGAGCTGGAGCAATGGGTGCTGCACCGCCTGGCCGAACTGGACGAGGTCGTGCAGCAGGGCTATCGCGCCTTCGACTTCCAGGGCGTCTTCCAGGCCGTGTTCAACTTCGCCACGGTGGAACTGTCGTCCTTCTACTTCGACATCCGCAAGGATGCGCTCTACTGCGACGGCGAGACCCTGCGGGCGCATGCCTGCCGCACCGTGCTGGACATCCTCTTCCACCGCCTGACCACCTGGCTGGCGCCGGTCCTGGTCTTCACCATGGAAGAGGTCTGGCTGGAGCGGTTCCCCGGCGAGGAAAGCTCGATCCACCTGCAGGACTTCCCGGCAACCCCGGCGGAGTGGAAGAACGAGGCCCTGGCCGCCAAGTGGGCCCGTGTCCGCCGCGCCCGCCGTGTGGTGACCGCCGCGCTGGAGGTGCAGCGGGTGGAGAAGGTCATCGGGGCCTCGCTGGAAGCCGCGCCGGTGGTGCATGTCGAGGACGCCGAGACGCTGGCGGCGCTGAAGTCGGTCAACTTCGACGACATCTGCATCACCTCCGGCCTCAGCCTGACCGCCGACCCGGCGCCGCAGGAAGCCTATCGCCTGCCCGAGGTCACCGATATCGCGGTGGTCTTCGAGAAGGCCGAGGGCGAGAAGTGCCAGCGCTGCTGGAAGATCCTGCCCGACGTCGGCACCCATGCCCATGCGGGTGTCTGCGGCCGCTGCAACGACGCCCTCGGCTGAGGCGCGATCCGCTGCCCGGAAATCAGGCCCTCCGCGCCCGGCGCGGGGGGCTTTTTGCCGACCCGAAGGCGAAATCGGCAAGGCTCCGCCCCTGACCGCAGCCTCGGGCGGAAGGCGCTTTGAATTCATCTCAAAATCTCGATAACTACCGTGACCGGCCGGGGGGCCGGGGCGACTGCGGGCCGAAGGTCTGGGGGACAGTCGAAAGACAGACGAAGACCGAGGGATGATCTTGCCTTTCATGACGATGAAGACGCCGCTGCGCGCGGCGATGATGCTGGGCGCGCTGGCGCTGGCGGGCTGTGCTTCGGCACCCATGCCGCAGGAGACCACGCTTGACCCCGACCGCATGTCCTTCGCCATGTCCGAAGTCGAGGACCTGCAATCGCGAGGCGCCCGTGTCTGGTGCGTGCCCTTCGCGCGCAACCTCTCCGGCGTCGAGATCCACGGCAATGCCCGCACCTGGTGGAAGCAGGCCCAGGCCGATTTCCCGGTCAGCCATGCGCCCGAACTCGGGGCGGTGATGGCCTTCGCGCCGACCTCGGCCATGCCCCTGGGTCACGTCGGGGTGGTTTCCGCCGTCGAGGGCGACCGCAAGATCCGCATCGACCATGCCAACTGGCACCGCAACGAGGTGTCCCTCAACATGTCGGTGATCGACGTGTCGAAGAACAACGACTGGAGCCGGGTGCGGGTCGAGACCTACCCCGGTGCCTACGGCAGCGTCTACCCAATCAATGGCTTCATCCTGCCGGACAGCCCGACCCAGGCCCTTGCCACCCGCCTGAAAGAGCGCCTTTCGGAAGACTAGGCCGCCAGTTCCATCTGGTTGCTCTGCACCAGTTGCGACAGCTGGCGCACGAGGGCGTAGATATGCATCGAGGTGCCCGGCACGTTGGCGCCCGAGCGGCTGGCCTCGGCCAGCATCCCCTGGAACAGGCTCATCGCGTCCAGCCGCGACGGCGGCGCGCTCTCGGGTTCGACCTCGGCCTGGCCCGGGCCGTCCTGCTGCGCCTGTTCGGCAAGAACCGGCGCGGGTTCGGGCAGCGGGTCGGGCTGCAGGTCGGCCTTCTCCGCCTCGGCAGGCTCGGGCAGCGGCTGCTCCTGCGTCGGAGGGCGATGGCGGGCGGCGGCGCTTCCGTCCGGCTCGACCGGGTTGTGACGCAGCTCGGGCGCGAAAAGGGGGCGGGCCTGGGTCGACGGTTCCATCATGACGCGCTCCTTCTCGTTGGCGGGGCGCCCCGCTGTACGGGGCCGGGTTGAAGGGTCGGGTGCCGGGCCGGTTGCCGGGTCTGCACCCGCAGCGGCACCGGCCGTTGGCCCGACGCCTGGTATCTCTCGTGAGTCCGCACCCCGGGCCTGGTGACGCGATCGGGCAACCATTCCGCGACAGGCCCCGGGGGCGGGGATCTCCGCCAGACTGACGCCCGGATCTTACCGCCGTCTTTACCCCGAGACGTTTCCCGGCGCCTGGCGCCCTGCCCGGCCCTGCAACGCTCCCCGTTCGGGGCGATCCGGCCCCTTTCCGGCGTGGTGCGGCAGTCTTTGCTCGGCGGCGCGATTGCTGCCCGAAGCGTCCCGGATCCCGGGGCACCCTGCGGCCCCACCCAGCCGCGATGCCGACGCGAGACATATTCCCACCGGGCCCCTTTTCCAGCTATCCGTGCCCCGATTCCCTGCTAGGCTCTGCCCATGCCCTGCATGTCCCTCGACACCCCCACGGGCCGCTTCTGGCTGCTTGAAGAAGACGGCGCGATCACCCGCGCCTCGTGGCGCCCCCTCGGCCCCGAGGAGCCCACGAAGCTGCTGGAACGCGGTCTCGACCAGGTGTCTGCCTATTTCGACGGCAGCCGGGAGAGCTTCGACCTGCCCCTGCGGGTCGGCGGGGGCGACTTCCAGCGCCGCGTCTGCGCGGGCATCACCGCCACACCCTTCGGGCGCACCCGCACCTACGGCGATCTGGCACGCGATCTCGCCGCCCCGCCGCAGGCGGTCGGCCAGGGCTGTGGCGGCAATCCGATACCGCTGATCATCCCCTGTCACCGGGTGCTCGCCGCCAACGGGCTGGGCGGCTTCTCGGGCGAGGGGGGCGTGGAAACGAAGGTCTGGCTGCTGAAGCACGAGGGCGCGGCCTCGCTGCTGATCTGAATGCGAAACCCCCGGCGCGGGGACCGCACCGGGGGTTTGCCACGTTCTCGGAAAATCGCTTCAGACAGCGGCCAGCTGGGCCCCGCCCGAGGGCTTCTTGCCCGAGGTGGTGCGCCCCTTGTCGGCATTGTCGGCGGCGTTCTGGTCGATAAACTCCAGCACCAGCGGGCGGATGTTGTTGCGCCAGGACGAGCCGGCGAAGATGCCGTAGTGGCCCGCGCCAGGTTCCAGATGCTGCGACTTCATCTCTGCCGGGACGCCGGTGCAGAGATCCAGCGCCGCGACGCATTGGCCGGGGGCCGAGATATCGTCATTCTCACCTTCGACGGTTTTCACCGCGACGCTGGTGATCTTGCCGATGTCGACCGGGTGGCCGTTGATGGTGAAACTGTTCTTGGCGATCTCGCAGTTCTTGAAGATCCGTTCGACGGTGGACAGGTAGAATTCGGCCGTCATGTCCATCACCGCAAGGTATTCATCGTAGAACCGGTTGTGGCGGTCGTGGTCCCCGGCCTCGCCCCGTGCCACGCGCATGATCTGGTCGGTGAAGGCCTGGGCATGGGTGTCGAGGTTCATCGAGATGAACGAGGTGAGCTGCAGCAGACCCGGGTAGACCTGCCGGCCGATGCCCTTGTACTTGGCGCCGACACGCTGGATCATCAGCTGTTCAAGCTGGCCCATCGAGACGCGGTTGCCGAAGTCCGTGACCTCGGTCGGCGTCGCGTCGGGGTCGATCGGGCCGCCGATCAGGGTCAGGGTGCGGGGCTGCGCCTCGGGGAAGATCTCGGCCAGGTAGGCGGTGGCGGCCAGGGTCAGCGGGGCGGGCTGGCAGACCGCGATGACGTTCACGTCCGGCCCCAGCTCCTTCATGAAATCGACAAGGTAGAGCGTGTAATCCTCGACATCGAACTTGCCTTCGCTGACGGGAATGTCGCGGGCATTGTGCCAGTCGGTGATGTAGACCTCGCAGTCGGGCAGCAGCGAGACCACGGTCGAGCGCAGGAGCGTCGCGTAATGGCCCGACATGGGCGCCACCAGCAACACCTTGCGGGATTTTTCCTCGCGGCCCTGGACCTCGAAGTGAATCAGGTCGCCGAAGGGGCGTTCCACCACCTTGGCGATACTGACCAGGTGGTCGCGCCCGTCCTTGCAGGGCACGCTGCTGATGCCCCAGTCGGGCTTGGCGACCATGCGCTTGTAGGCCCGTTCGGTGACCTCGCCCCAGGCGGCCATCATCGTCAGCATCGGGTTCGGCACCAGCGCGAAAGCCGGGTAGGACGCGAAACTCAGCGCAGAGGAGCCCATCCACTGCTGGGTATTGCGTACGGTCTCCATAAGGTCGTAGCTTGCCATGAAGCGCATCGGTATCTCCTTCTCGCGGGGCAGGGCCCGGTCTCTCTCCGTCCACGGGGTCTTCCGGGCAGCGCGGCTCTGACAGGGCCTGTTCCTGACCCCGAGTCGCGGGGTCGCCAGCGGTCGCGGCGGCACATGCTGCAGTGCAGAAGATAGGGGGGAATCGTTTACATGACAATACAAGATACCTCTGACGCCGGAGAAACCGGCCAGGAAAATCTCGACACGCTCAAGGCAAATCTGGCCCGGGTAGAGGAACTCTCGCAGCGGTTCATCCAGGCGTTGAAGGAGAGGCACGCCACGCCGCCCGGCCTGCAGGGGCCGACTCCGGCGCTGTTTGCCCAGGCCGCCGGCGCCTACTGGGCCGAGATGATGCAGAATCCGGCGCGGATCTTCGAGCATCAGCTGGAATACTGGGGCAAGTCGGTGACCCATTTTCTCGAGGCGCAGGAGGCGCTTGCTAAGGGCAAGTTGCAGGCGCCCGAGGATGACGGCCCCGAGGATCCCCGCTTTGCCAACCCGCTGTGGAAGACCCACCCCTATTTCAACTACGTCAAGCAGCAGTACCAGTTGAACACCGACGCCATGGCCAAGGCGGTCGAGGATGTCGAAGGCATGTCCGACACCGAGAAGGCCCGGCTGCGCTATTTCACCGGCCAGATCGCCGACATGATGGCACCGACCAATTTTCTGGCAACCAACCCCGATGCGCTGGAACGCGCGCTGGAGACCGACGGCGAAAGCCTGGTGCAGGGTCTGGAAAACCTTGTCCGCGACCTGGAAGCCAATGGCGGCGAGATGCTGGTACGACTGGCCGACGGCTCGGCCTTCCAGCTGGGCAAGAATGTCGCCACGGCGCCGGGCAAGGTGGTCTGGCGCAATCACCTGCTGGAGTTGATCCAGTACAGCCCGACAACCGAGCAGGTGCATTCCACGCCGCTGGTCATCTTCCCGCCCTGGATCAACAAGTTCTACATCCTCGACCTGAAGGAGCAGAACTCGTTCATCCGCTGGGTGGTGGACCAGGGCTACACGCTGTTCGTCGTCTCCTGGGTGAACCCCGATGCCGCCTATCGCGACATCAGCCTGGACGACTACGTGCAGGACGGGTTCATCGCCGCCATCGAGCAGGTCAAGCAGATCACCGCGCTGAAACAGGTCAACGCCATCGGCTACTGCATCGGCGGCACCACCCTCAACCTGGCGCTGGCGCTGATGAAGAAGCGCGGCGACCGCTCGGTGAAGTCGGCAACCTTCTTCACCACGCTGACCGATTTCTCGGACCAGGGGGATTTCACCCCCTTCCTGCAGGACGATTTCGTCGATGCCATCGAGGCCGAGGCGCAGACCGCCGGCATCCTGCGCAGCGCCATCATGGCGCGCACCTTCTCGTTCCTTCGCTCCAACGACCTTGTCTATCGACCCGCGATCCGCAGCTACATGATGGGCGAGCAGCCCCCCGCCTTCGATCTGCTCTACTGGAACGGTGACGGCACCAACCTGCCCGCGGCCATGGCAGTCCAATATCTGCGCGACCTCTGCCAGAAGAACAGGTTTGCCGGCGACGGGATAGAAATCTGCGGCGAGCAGCTGACCATCGAAGACGTGACCCTGCCGATCTGCGCCATCACCTGCGAGACCGATCATATCGCCGCCTGGCGCGCCGCCTATCGCGGGTTCCTGAAGACCGGTGCGAAGGACCGCACCTTCATCGTCTCGCAGTCCGGCCATATCGCCGGGATCGTCAACCCGCCCTCGAAGAAGAAGTATGGCCATTACACCAATGGCGATCTGCCTGACACGCCCGAGGCATTCATGGAGGGGGCCGTGTTCACGCCCGGCTCGTGGTGGCCCCGTTGGGGGGCCTGGCTGGCGAAGCGGTCGGGCAAGATGGTGCCCGCGCGGCAGCCTGGAGATTCGACTCATCCACCGCTCTGCGACGCACCCGGTACTTATGTCTCGGCCCCCCTGCCCTTCTGAAACGGCGCTTTCGCGGCGGCAAGACCCTCTCAAGTATCTGGCATGGCTCAGGAAAGCATACGGCCAAACCTATCTTCGCTGCAGTGCAGAAAAAACTTGATTTGCTGCACTGCAGCATGCATACTCCTCCCAAGATTGAAACACGGGACCTGAGGAAGGTTCCAGTTCAGAAGAGGATGGACCAATGGCCAAGACCCAGGACTACACCGCAATCATGAAGGACTTCATGGGCGCATTCCCGGTCGACACCTCGGCGATGGAAGACGCTTTCAAGACCCAGGCCACCCTGGGCGAGAAACTTTCCGCCGTGGCGATCGACGCGGCCGCGAAGTCGACCGACCTGTCGACCAAGTGGACCAAGGACACGCTGACCAAGATGGCAGAGATGTCCAAGGCCAAGGCCGAACCGGCCGACTATGCGAAGTCGATGACCGATTTCGCCTCCGCCTGCGCCGAAATGTCGGCCGAGCACATGGCCGCCTTCGCCGAGATCGCGAAGAAGGTCCAGGCCGACACCGTCGAGCTGATGATGGCCGCCGGCAAGGACATGTCCGAGGACGCCTCTGCCGCGATGCAGAAGGCCACCAAGGACGCGACCACCGCCGCCAAGAAGGCCGCAGCGAAGTAATCTCCCTCCCAAGGGAATTTGCGTCCCCTGTGCTCCTCCCCTTTTGGGGACGCGATGAAGAAGGGCGGGTCCTCCGGGATCCGCCCTGTTTCTTTGCGCAGGCTGCAGCGCGACATCCGGTCGCGACAGTGCTTTCTTTTTACCAAACAGTGCTCTAGGCTTTGCTGCAACGCTGCATAAACGGGGGAGGAATTCCGGTGGCAGACAGTGACTCTCCGCTTCTCATCAAACGCTACGCCTCGCGTCGTCTCTACAATACCGAGACCAGTGACTATGTGACGCTGGAGGATATCGCAGGCTTCATCCGCGAGGGCCGCGAGGTGCAGATCGTCGATCTGAAATCCGGCGACGACCTGACCCGGCAGTACCTGCTTCAGATCATCGCCGAGCATGAAAGCCGGGGCGAGAACGTCCTGCCGCTGAACGTGCTGACCGATCTGGTGCGGAGCTATTCCACCTCGGCGGGCTCCGTCGTGCCGCAGTTCCTCGCGGCCTCCTTCGAGATGCTCCGGGACGGGCAGTCGAAGATGATGGAGAACCTCGAGAAGGTGAACCCGATGATGGCCAACATGCCCGGCATCGAGGCGATGCAGGCACAACAGGCGGCCTTCCTGAAGGCGATGACCTCGGGCTTCGGCAACACCTGGTCGGGTCCCGCGCCCGAGGGCAAGGAGGGCCCGGCACCGGGGGGCGACGATCTGGAGCAGATCAAGGCCCAGCTGGCCGAGTTGCAGAAGAAGCTGTCGAAACTGAGCTGATCCGGGACCCGTTTCATGGGGGACAAGACCGCCTCTGCCTCGCCCGGGCGCATCACGCTCTGGGGGATCGAGGTCTTCGTGGCCACGGCGGAGGAGCGGTCGATCTCGGCTGCGGCGCGGCGTCTCGGCGCCAGCCCCTCGGCGGTGTCCCAGCAGCTGACCAACCTGGAAACCGCGCTTGGCCGCACCCTGCTGGCCCGCCAGGCCCGCCCGGTGACCCTGACCCGCGCCGGAGAGGCATTCCGCCGCCGCGCCGAAGCCATCCTGACCGAGGCCGCCCAGGCCCGCGCCGAGATGCTGGTCAGCGACGACACCCCCACGTTGACGCGCCTGCGCCTTGGCGTGATCGAGGACTTCGAGGCCGATGTCACCCCCGAGCTGCTGACCCGCCTTGCTCGGGACCTGACCGGCTGCCGTTTCCTGCTGGAAACCGGCGCCTCGCACTATCTGCACGACCAGCTGGATGCGCAGGCGCTGGATGTGGTGATCGCCGCCGAGATGGGCGCCCCCGAGGACTGGGCCGAGGTCCATGACGTGCTGCGCGAGGGTTTCGTGGTCGCCATCGGCAAGGGCCGCATAGATCCCGCCGCCGACCTGCTGGAGCAGCTCAAGGCGCAGACGATGATCCAGTATACCACCCGGCACTACATGGGCCGTCTGATCTCGACTCACCTGGCGCAGCAGAACCTGCGACTGGATCACCGCTTCGAGCTGGACAGCTACCACGCCATCCTGGCGCTGGTTTGCGCCGGCGCCGGCTGGACCATCCTGCCGCCGCTGGCCCTGCTGCGCGCGCGTCGCCTGATGCCGCAGCTCGATGTCTTCCCCCTGCCCTTCGCGCCGCTTTCGCGCCGCATCGTGCTGACCGCCCGCAAGGAGATTCTGGGCGATGTGCCGACGCAGATCGCGACCGAGCTGCGTTCCCTGCTGCGCGATCTGCGCCGCGATGCCCGCCCCGGCGACTATCCTTGGCTGGAAACCTCGGTCTCGATCGCGCGGGACTGATCCAGCGGGTGATGACAGGCTGCACGGTGGCCCTCGCCCGACAGTTGCGGCACCTCCCGCGCGCAAAGCTCCGTGGCATGGGGACAGCGCGCCCGGAAGGCACAGCCTGAGGGCGGGTTGAGCGGATCCGGCAGTTCCGTCTCGCGCCCCTCGGGTGCGGTCAGGGCACGGCCCACCACCGGCGCGGAATTGGCCAGCAGTTGTGTGTAGGGGTGGCGGGGCGCGCGGAAGATATCCTCGGCCCGCCCGACCTCGACGACCGACCCGAAATAGAGCACGGCGACACGGTCCGAGACCGCCTCGACCACCGCCAGATCGTGAGAGATGAAGAGATAGGTCAGCCCCAGCTCGGCTCTCAGATCCGACAACAGGTTCAGCACCTGCGCCTGGACGGAGACATCCAGCGCCGAAACAGGCTCATCCAGGATCAGGATCTTCGCCTCTGCCGCCAACGCCCGGGCAATGCCGATCCGCTGCGCCTGCCCGCCGGAAAACTCGTGCGGGTAGCGTTCAAGGAACTCCTCGCGCAGGTTCACCGAGGCGAAGATGTCCGAGATGCGCTTGTCCCGCGCGGCCCGTTTCATCCCGTGCAACCGCTTCAGCGGCGCTTCCATCACCTGCCGGATGGTCTTGCGCGGGTTCAGCGAGGAAATCGGATCCTGGAAGACATACTGGATCTTCTTGCCGAACTCAGAAGGGTCGGCGTTGTCGAGCGGCGCGCCGTTGATCTCGATGCTGCCTGCCGTGGGTGGCAGAAGACCCACCAGCATCCGCGCCAGGGTGGACTTGCCGCAACCGGATTCCCCCACGATGCCAAGGGTTTCGCCCTGCCGCACCTCAAGGTCCACCGGCTGCACCGCATGGACCACCCCGCGCGGCTTGCCCAGCAGGCGCCTGCCGACCGGGAAGCTCTTGCTCAGACCGTCGAGTTTCAGAACCACGCTCATGCCACGTCCTCCGACAGTTCGGCCTCGGGATGGATGCACCGCACCGCCCGTGCGCCGGGGCCTTCCAGCGCGATATCTCCCTGGCGGCAGGCCTCGGAGGCCTTCAGGCAGCGCGGCGCAAAGGCACAACCGGGATCGAGGCGGTCGACGGCGGGGGGCAGGCCGGGGATCGCCTCCAGCCGCCGCCGCCCTTCTCCCAACTCGGGCACGCAGGCGATCAGGCGGGCGGTATAGGGATGCGCGGGGGCGTTCAGGACGGTCCTGGTCGGGCCGGTCTCGACGATGCGCCCCGCGTACATCACCGCCACGCGGTCGCAAAGCTGGGCCACCACGCCGAAGTCATGGGTGATGAAGACGATGGCCAGCCCGCGCTCGCGGCGCAGCTCATCGAGCAGCGACAGGATCTGCGCCTGCACGGTGACGTCCAGCGCCGTTGTCGGCTCGTCCGCGATGATCACCTCGGGGTCATTGGCCAGCGCCATGGCGATGCCGACTCGCTGGCGCATACCGCCCGACATCTCGTGCGGATAGCTGTCGATGCGGCTTTCGGCATTGGGAATACGCACCTGTTTCAACAGCTCGATGGCGCGGGCGCGCGCTTCGGAGCGGCTCACGGGATGATGCACCCGGATCGCTTCGCTCAGCTGGTCGCCGACCTTGTAAAGCGGGTGGAGCGTCGCCAGCGGGTCCTGGAAGATATAGGCCACCTTGTCGCCGCGCAGGCTGCGCAGGCGTTCATAGGGAGCGCCGACAAGGTCCTCCTGATGATAATAGACCGCGCCGCCGGTGACCACGCCGGGCGGCGAGGCGACCAGCCCCATGATCGACAGTGCGGTGACGGATTTGCCCGATCCGCTTTCGCCGATGACGCCCAGGCATTCGCCCGGCGCAACCTTCAGGTCGACCCCGCCGACGGCCCTGTAGATGCGGTCCTTGACGTGGAACTGGGTCTGCAGCTGGCGCAGGTTCAGCACGGCTCCATCCTGCTCGGGCGCGGGGATCAGTCCCTGGCGGTCGACCCGCGTCGCGGGCATCGGCCGGGTCAGCGCACCCGAGCGCAGGCGCGGGTCCAGCGCATCGCGCACCCCGTCCCCCAGCAGGTTGATGCCCATGACGATGACCAGGATCATCGCGCCCGGCACGATGGAGGTATGGGGGTTGGTGATCAGCGCGCCCCGCGCCTCGCCCAGCATCGAGCCGAGGTCGGCCTGCGGCGGCTGGCTGCCGAGACCCAGGAACGACAGGCCGGCGGTTTCCAGGATCATCCAGCCGATCGTGGTGGACATGGCGATGACGATGACCGGGATCACGTTGGGCAGGATCTCGGTCAGGATGATGCGGGTATGGCCGAGGCCGGCAAGGCGGGCGGCGTCGACGAACTCCTTGTGCGCAAGGCCGACGGTGACGCCGCGGATGTTGCGGGCGAAGAAGGGGATGTTGACGGCGGCCACGGCGATCAGCGCGTTGGTCAGGCCGGGGCCGAGGGCGGCGACAATGGCCAGCGCCAGCAGGATGTAGGGGAAGGCCATCAGCACGTCGACGCCGCGCATGATCAGGTTGTCCGTGCGGCCGCCGAAGTAGCCCGCGACGATCCCGATGGCAGCGCCGAAGAAGGCGGCGAAGAAGGCCGCCGCGAAGCCGACGGCCAGGGACAGGCGCGTGCCGTGCAACAGGCGGGCCAGCAGGTCGCGGCCCAGGTGGTCGGTGCCCAGAAGGTGGCCCTGTTCGCCCGGCATGAGGAAGCGGTTGGCGGTGTCGGTGACATCCGGGTTGGCCAGCGGCAGCAGCGGCGTGACCAGCGCCAGCAGCACCACGAGCGACAGCACGATGCCCCCGGCGGCGGCCAGGCGGTTGCGCATGAGGAGGGTCAGGAATTGCATTGGCGCCTCCTCAGGTCTTGATCCGGGGGTCGAGCAGGCTTTGCGCCACGTCGACCGCGATGTTGAAGAGCACGTAGCAGGCGGCGACGAAGACCACCCCGCCCTGCACCAGCAGGATATCGCGCTTGAGGATGGCATCGACCAGCATCCGGCCCACGCCGGGCCACTGGAAGACCATTTCGATATAGACCGCACCCGACAGCACGAAGCCCGCCTGGATGCCCAGAACGGGAATGATGCTGACCATGGCGGCGCGCAGGGCATGGCCCCAGACCACGCGGCCCTCTCGCACGCCCTTGGCGCGGGCGGTGCGGACGAAGTCCTGGCGCAGCACCTCCAGCATGGCAGAGCGCGACAGGCGGGCGACGACGCCGGTGGCGACCACGGACAGCGCGAAGGCGGGCATGATCAGGTGGTTGGCGACATCGGCGAAACCGCCGCCGCCATAGGCCATCTTCATGCCCGAGACCGGGAACCAGCGCAGCTCGACCGCGAAGATCAGGATCATCATCATGCCGAGGAAGAAGGAGGGGATCGAGATCCCCAGGAGCACGGCGAAGGTGATGCCCTTGTCGGCCCAGCCGTATTGCTTCGCCGCGCTGATGACCCCGGCGGCAATGCCCAGCACGGAACAGAGGACGAAGGAGGTCCCCGCCAGCAGCAGCGTGGCGCTGAAGCGGTCCAGTACCTCGTCGATGACGGGCCGGTTGAGGCTGAACGAGGTGCCGAAGTCGCCGGTCAGCATATTGCCGAGCCAGATGAAATAGCGCGCCACCAGCGGCGCATCGAGGCCGAGGTCCCGGTTGATCTTGGCCACGTTCTCGGGCGTGGCATAGGCACCGAGGATGGCCAGCGCCGGATCACCGGGGATCATCGCCATGATCAGGAAGACGATCACGGTGATGCCCAGAAGGACGGGGATCGCCGACAGAAGGCGCTTGAGGATGTAGCCGGTCATGCCTTGCCTCCGCTGGGGTCCGGTCGGGGATCCCGGGGCCGATGGTCGGGCCGAAGGTGGATTGGCATCCACCCTACGCGGCAACCCGCCCTGCCCCCGGGGTATGAAGGACGGCGGGATCGTCGCCCGCCGCCCGCAAGGGGCGCAGGGTGGGTGCGAACCCACCTTCCACCCCGGATGTCAGCACCCGCGGGTCAGTTCTTCACCACGTCCTTCAGCAGCAGGAAGAACGAGGGCTCAAGCGCGAAATCCTCGACCGCCGAAGATGTCACGGCGTTCTGCTTCCAGTTCGCCACGAAGACCCAGGGGGCGTCTTCCTGAACGATGCTCTGCATCTCCTGGTAGAGGCTGGCGCGCTCGTCCTGGCTGGTCGAGATGCGGGCCTTCTCCAGCAGCTCGTCCACCTCGGGGTTGGAGTAGTAGCCCGAGTTGAAACCGCCCTTGTCGGGCCAGGCATCGGTGCGCAGCGCCAGGTAGGGCAGCGTGTCGGGGTCGTTGGTCATCCAGGCCATCTCGGCCATGTCTGCCTTGCCCTCGAGGCCCGGGTTCACTTCGCCGAGGAAGGTGTTCCACTCGTAGGTCTCGATGGTGACGTCGAAGCCGACCGCCTCCAGGTCTGCCTGGATCGCGGTGCCCATGGCGACCGGATCAAGCATGCCCGAGCCGCCCTCGGTGACGTAGAAGGTCACTTCCGGCGCTTCCATCCCGGCCTCGGCCAACAGCTCCTTCGCCTTCTCGGGATCGTAGGGATAGGGCTCCAGCGACTCGTTGTAGGCCCAGGCGAAGGCGGGCGGCGTCGGGCCGGCGGCCACGTCGGCGGTGCCTTCCAGCACGTTCTCGACCAGCGCGGTCTTGTTCACGGCGTAGTTCGCCGCCTGGCGCACGGCCTTCTCGGCGAAGGGGCCTTCCTTGGCGTTGAGGATCAGGAACCAGACGTGAGGACCTGCCTGCTCGACCACGCTGAAGTCATCGCCCTCGAACTCCGACAGCGCGACGGGGGGCACCTCGACCATCAGATCGATGCCTCCGGCCAGCATCTCGGCGGTGCGGGTGTTGGCATCGGTGATCGGACGGAAGACGACCGTTTCCAGCTCGGGCGCGCCGTCCCAGTAGTCGGCATTGGCGTTCAGGATCACATGGGTGTTGGATTCCCACTCGGCGAAGGTGAAGGGCCCGGTGCCCGAGGGGTGACGGCCGTAATCGGCGCCGTATTCCTCGACCGCGGAGGGCGAGACGATCAGGCCGGTGGGATAGGCCAGGTTCGACAGGAAGGGCGCATAGGGCGCGTTCAGCGTGAACTCGACCGTCAGCGGGTCGACCACGGTCACCTCTTCCACGGAAGAGAAGAAGAAGGCCAGCGGGAAGGGGCCGGTATCGTGGAAGGGGTGATCTTCCTTCAGCATCCGGTCGAAGTTGAACTTCACCGCCTCGGCATCGAAGGCGGAACCGTCGTGGAAGGTCACGCCCTCGCGAAGGTGGAAGGTGTAGCTGGTGCCGTCCTCGCTGATTTCCCAGCTTTCGGCCAGGGCCGGTTCGACCTCCAGCGTGCCCGACTTGTAGCGCACCAGCCCGTCATAGACGTTCATCAGGATGCGGAAGTCGTTCACGGCGGTGACGGCGGCGGGGTCCAGCGCCTTCGGCTCGGCGATCTGGCCGACGATCAGCACGCCCGGAGGCGTCTGCGCGGCCGCCGGCCCCATCGACAGTGCCAGACCAAGCGCGGTGCCGGCAGCAAGGACCCCGCGACGGGTCCAGTTGAGCATTCCCTGTTTCATCTCGCGCCTCTCCTCTGCAAAGCGGCCTTTATTGATCATGATAAATTGCAGTCAGGCAAATTCTCATGATAAATTCAAGAGGCAAGAACGACAGGAGCGACCATGACCTTTTCGATACTCGTCCATGACGCGGAAACAGGCAGGATCGGCGGGGCCGCGGCGACGGGGTCTCTCTGCGTCGGCGGCTGGGTGCTGCGCGGACGGATCGGAGCGGGCCTGTCGGCCAGCCAGGGCACGGCGCCCTCGACGCTCTGGGGGGAGGCGGTGCTGAGCGAAATGGAACGCGGGCTGGGGGCCGGCGCGGCTGTCGAGGCGGTGACCGGACCGGATACGGGCAAGGCCCACAGGCAACTGGCCGCGTTGGACATGACGGGGGGAACGGGGGCCTTCACCGGCGCAAGCTCGGTCCCGGCCTGTGCCGCGCGCACCGCCCCGGGGATCGTGGTGTCCGGCAACATGCTGACGTCGGAGGCAGTGCTGGACGCGGCACTGGCAGCCTATCAGTCCGCGACCGGCCCGATGGCCGAGCGCCTTCTTCAGGCGCTGAGGGCCGGCGAGGCGGCGGGCTCGGACAGCCGGGGGCTGCTCTCGGCGGCCCTGCTCTGCCTCGGGCCGGACATGGCGCCGCTGAGCCTGCGCATCGACCACTCCGAATCGCCGCTGGTGGATCTCGCGGCACTGCACGACCGCGCGACGACGGGCCTCTATGCCGCCTGGGCCGACCTCGTGCCCACGAAAGAGGCACCTTTCCGCGCCCCCACCGAGGCCGATTTCCAGCGCCTCGACGGCACCCCTGCCCCCGAGTGAGCACCCGGACCGCGCCGTCCGGCATCGGTCCGGGCGCGCGTCAGCGATCCTGCGGATCGGGGTTTAGCAGCCAGCCGGGGTATTCCCTCGGCAGGGCACTGACGGTCTCGAGCCGCGCCATGTCCTCCGCGTCCAGCCGGATGCCGGTGGCCACGAGGTTGTCCTGCAACTGCGGCACCCGCCGAGCGCCGACGAGCACGGTCGAGACGACAGGCTGCGCCAGAAGCCAGGCGATCGCGATCTGGGCGGGCTGGCACCCGTGCTTTTCGGCCACGGCGCGCAGGACCTTGATCAGGGGCTCCCCCCGGACACGGTCGATCGGCGGGAAGTCGAGCGTGCTCTGCCGGCCATCGACCGCACCACCGCCCGAGTACTTGCCGGTCAGGTAGCCGCCGGCCAGCGGGCTCCAGACGATCAGCCCGACCCCTTCGCTGGTCAGCATGGGGCCCAGCTCGCGCTCAAGGTCACGCCCGACCAGCGTGTAATAGGCCTGCAGAGAGGTGATCGGCGCCAGCTGCCGCGCCCGGGTGATCCCGATGGCCTTCATCACCTGCCAGGCGGCCCAGTTCGACAGGCCGAGGTAACGCACGTCCCCGGCCCGCACCAGGGCATCCAGCGCCTCCAGGGTTTCCTCGATGGGGGTCGACGGATCGAAGGCATGGATCTGGTACAGGTCGATGTGGTCCAGACCGAGCCGTGCGAGGCTGGCCCGGACCGCCGACATGATGTGACGGCGCGATGCGCCACGTCGGTTCGGCCCGTCCCCCATGGCAGAGGCGACCTTGGTGGCAATGACAACGTCATCGCGGTTCACCCCGAGATTGCGCAGCGCCTGACCGAGGATTTCCTCGCTGCGCCCGTTGGCATAGACATCCGCCGTGTCGAACAGGTTGATCCCCGCTTCCAGGGCGGCCTTCACCAGGGCATCGGCCTCGGCCTGCCCCAGCCTGCCGACCTGCCCCCAGAGGCCCTCCGTACCGCCGAAGGTCATCGCCCCGAAGGCCAGTTCCGAGACATGCAGGCCGCTGTTGCCGAGCTTGCGCAGTTTCATGGATCGTCTCCTTGCTTTTGATCCGCATTCTGGTGACCTGGCCCGCCCCACGTCGGTCGCGGGACGGGCCGGTGGTGGCGCGTCAGCTGGACGGGCGTTGCCGCTGGCCGGTCCGTGCCGCCTGCTCCACCGCCGCGACCAGACGGGCATTGTGCAGGGCATGGGCAAAGCCCAAGGTCTCGCGGCTTCCCGTCTCCAGGTCCCGGGCAAGGGCGGCATAGACCTCGCCCACATTGATCGCGGCACCGGCCCAGAACTCTGCCGCCGTGGGGCCGACGCCACTGGCGACCGGGCTGTCCGGGGCGGCGAAGTCGAGGCTGGAAGTCAGGGTCAGGTCACCGACCTGCACCCCTGCGGGATGATGCCCCGAGAGCCTGATCCAGCCCTCCGAGCCGCGCACCTCCAGGACGAATTCGGCCTCTTCGGGCGGAACATTGGCCAGCACCTGAACCGAGACCGGGGCGCCACCGGCCGTCATGGCGATCATGTCCAGATGATCGGGGATCTCGCGGATCGAGGTCTCGCCGGTGTCGACGATCTCGATCTCGGGCCAGAGCAGTGCGGTGCGGGCGTCGACCTCGGTGATGGGGCCGAGGATCGCCTCGATGACATCGAGCACATGGCCCGTGGTGATCGTCATGAAGCTGGCGCCCGAGGCGGCCTTGTTGAAATAGTCATAGGCCTTCGGGGACTGCGGCCCGTAGCCGAAGGTGGTCGCCTTGACCCGGGCCGACAGAAGGCGCCCGAGACGGCCCGACCGCACGAGCTCCGCCGCGCGGCGGGCAGCCGGGTTGTAACGCCCCTGGAGGCCGATGGCCGTGTGCAGCGTGCCTGCCGCGCCCGCCATCTCCTCGGTCTCGGCAAGGGAGGCGCCGAGCGGGGACTCGCTGTAGACGGCCTTGCCGGCGGCCAGCGCGGCCAGGACCAGCTCCCGGTGTGCCGGCACCTTGACCGCGACCGTCACGATGTCGATGCTGTCATCCTGGATCATCGCGTAGGGATCGGAGAACCAGCGCCCGGCGCCGAAGACCTCTGCCGCCTCGCGGGCGCTTTCTTCGCGCCGGGTGGCGACCGCGGCAAGGTCAAGCCTCGGCTGGCTTTGCAACGCGGGCACATGCGATGCGCCCGCCCAGCTGGCCCGGGTGTCGGCGCCGATGATCCCGACCCTGAATTTGCGCTTGGACATTTCCTGATACTCCGATTGGTGGCATGATGCGGACACCCTTCGGTGCCCCTGCCGGAGAGATAGGAAGCGGCACGGGCGCAGCGCCATGCAGATCCGATCAGGCATTGACGCGCTTCTCTCAAAGAAGCCTGCACCTGATCGGAATGAGCCGGCCCATGATCGGATCTGCATAGCGCCGGACGGCCCGGAGATGCACAACCTGGCTGGCGTAGACAGATCCCGTCGCGACGCGGCCCCGCCTCGGCGGGCCATCAACAGGAGCGGTGGAGCGATGCGGACACCAGGATTTGCCGAGCTGCTGGAGGTCATCGACCGACACGCGCGATATGATTTCGAGACGGAGATCCCCGGGCTCAAGGTGGTGAGATCGGACTATCCGACCGAGCTGGGACATTGGCTTTACCAGCCGTCCTTCGGCGTGGTCGCCCGTGGGGAAAAGCAGCTGATGCTGGCCGAGACAGCTTTCGACTATCGCGCCGGAGAGTCCCTGGTCTGTGCGGCCGATGTGCCGGTCACCTCCCAGGTCACCCAGGCCAGCCCCGAGGCGCCCTATCTTGCCATCCATCTCGACATCGACCCGGCAGTGGTCGCCGACCTGCTGAGCCAGCGTGGCGGGCTGCGCCCCGATGTCAGCACCCTGCCGATCGCCGCCGTCCACACCTTGCCGGCCACGCTTCACGATCCGCTCATCCGGCTGCTCTCGCTGCTCGACCACCCCCGCGACATAGAGGTCATGGCCCCCCTGATCCGTCGTGAAATCACCTGGCGACTGCTGCACAGCGACCACGGGCTGCCGCTGAGCCAGCTGGCCTTCGCCAATGGCCATGCGGCACGGATCGGTCGCGCGACCGCCTGGATCAGGGGCAACTTCGCCGCCGCTCTCGACATTCCCGCCCTTGCCGGGATGGCCGGCATGAGCGTCCCGAGCTTCCATCGCCACTTCCGCGCGGTGACCTCGATGTCTCCGCTGCAGTTCCAGAAACGGGTGCGCCTTCAGGAGGCCCGGCGCGATCTGCCGCGCGCCGACACGGTTTCGGCGGTGGCCTTCGCGGTCGGCTACGAAAGCCTGTCCCAGTTCAACCGTGATTATCGCCGCCTGTTCGACCTGACCCCCAGCGAGGACGCGGCGCAGCTTCGCGCGACGCTCGGAACACGGTTCGTGCCCGCCGGCCATTCCGCCCTCGCCTGAGGTCCGACTTCCGGCGCCACACCGCGCCCCGCCGCGCGGGCGCCTGTCGGCGGGCACGATGACTGCAGACCTCCGGCATCCGACAAGGCGGTTTCCGACGGCGATATGCCTTCAGACGTTGAGGAACCGCTTCAGCATCAGGGTCTCCTGCCCTTCCATCAGGGCCTCGGCGGTGGCCATGTGGTCGGCCATGACCAACCGCGCACGGTCGGGATCCCCCCCACGCAGCGCCGCGAGAAGATCCAGCTGATAGGCCCGGCCCCGCGCCCATAGCTCGGGGTTGGCTGGTTCGTAGAGGCGGCGATAGACCGTCAGGTCGCTGAGGATCTGCGCCATGAAACCGATGACGAAGCCCAGCAACTCGTTGCGGGCATATTCCGCGAGCAACTGGTGGAAACGCAGCGAGGCGACATGCTGTTCGCGCTCTTCCTCGATATCCGCCGAGGGGTGATCATAGCTCTGCACGACCGCGTCCAGCGCCGCCAGCTGATCGGCATCCAGCTTGCCCGCCAGCGAGGCCGCCAGTTCCGGCTCCAGCAGGCGCCGCATCTGGTAGATGTCCTTCAGGGTCAGGTCGCGGAAATAGAAGTAGTTTCCCAGCAGGGCACGGGCGCGCTCGCGGCTGACCTCGTGCACGAAGGAGCCGCCGCCCGGGCCGGTGCGGGTCTTGACCAGCCCCTGCGCCTCGAGGATGCGCATCGCCTCGCGGATGGTGCCCTTGGACATGCCGAAGCGGGTGATCATCTCGGCCTCGCCGGGCAGCCGGTCGCCCATGCGCAGCCCTTCCTCGACCACGTAGTCCTTGATCGCCTCGGCCACCATCACCGGGCGCGACCGGCGCGCGCCCTCGCCTGCGGTCGGTCTGTCGGTCTCGTCCTTCAGCGGGGCCTCGCTTTTCCGCCCGGCGCAGGAGCGGGCGGATTTCTCATGATGAATTGGCAGGCTGCATGAAAAAGGGCCGGGACGCAATGCCCGGCCCCCTTCCCGCTTCCGGCGCGACTCAGTTCAGGGCCGCGTCGGTGATCTCATGGGTCCAGGCGCCCTCGGGCTCCGTGGTGATCGCCGGATTGTCGGGGCTGACGGCCGACAGCAGCGTGGCCACGGTCTGCTCGTAGTCCGCCGGATCCAGCGCGCCATTCGAGCCAGCGGTCAGCTTCGCCACTTCGCCCATCATGTACACCTGGTGTTCCAGGGTCTGTGCGCCGGTCTCGTCGAATTCCAGGACGATCTCGGCGGCTTCCTCGGGGTGCTCCTCGGCGTACTTCCAGCCCTCCATCGAGGCGGCGACGAAGCGGACCATCTTGTCCTTGAACGCCTCGTCGGCCAAGCTGTCCTCGAGCACGTAGAGACCGTCCTCGAGCATCCCGAAGCCCTCTTCCAGGTAGTTGAAGGTGACCAGCTCGTCCTCGGTGATGCCCGCGTCCAGGATCTGCTTGTACTCGTTGTAGGTCATGGTCGAGATGCAGTCGGCCTGTCCCTGGATGATCGGATCGGCGCTGAACGCCTGCTTGATCACCGCCACGCCGTTCTCGTCCGCGCCGTCGGTCTCGATGCCGAGGGCGGCCATCCAGGCGTAGAACGGATATTCGTTGCCGTAGAACCAGACACCCATGGTGTGACCGGGGAAGTCCGCAGGGCTCTCGATGCCCGCCGCCTTCAGGCAGTTGACCTGCAGACCTCCGGTCTTGAAGGGCTGGGCGATGTTGACCAGCGGCACGCCGCGCTCACGCGCGGCCAGGCCGGCGGCCATCCAGGTGGTGATGACATCGGCGCCACCGGCGGCGATCACCTGCTCGGGGGCGATGTCGGGGCCACCGGCCTTGATGGTCACGTCGAGGTCGGCCGCGTCGTAGAAGCCCTTGGCCTCGGCGACGTAGTAGCCTGCAAACTGGGCCTGGGTGACCCACTTCAGTTGCAGCGTCACCTCGTCGGCGGCCAGCGCGCCCGAGGTGGTGGCGCCCAGGGCAACCGCCCCTGCGATCCAATGTTTCATGTTGGTAACTCCCTGTTTGGTCTTCATATTATGACGCGCTCCTTAGCGCTGAGATGGGTGCCAGTAGGTCACCCAGCGTTCCACCAGGGCGATGCCCCCGTAGAACAGCGATCCCGCCAGAGCGGCGACGACGATCTCGGCCCAGACCATGTCCAGCGCCAGTTGTCCCACCGATGTTGAGATACGAAAGCCCATGCCCGCAATCGGGGAGCCGAAAAATTCCGCCACGATGGCGCCGATAAGCGCAAGCGTCGATGAAATCTTCAGCCCGTTGAAGACAAAGGGCATGGCGGCGGGCAGGCGCAGCTTCCAGAGGCCCTGCCAGTAGCTTGCCGCCCAGGTCTTGATCTGGTCGCGCTGCATCTGCGTCGTCTCCTGCAGCCCGGCGGTGATGTTCACCAGCATCGGGAAGAAGACCATGATCGTCACTACGGCCGCCTTGGATTGCCAGTCGAAGCCGTACCACATCACCAGGATCGGCGCCGTGCCGACGATGGGCAGGGCGGCGACGAAGCTGCCCACGGGCAGGATGCCGCGGCGCAGGAAGTCGCTGCGGTCGACAAGGATGGCGACGAGGAAGGCGGCCAGGCTGCCGATGGCAAAGCCCGAGAGCGCGCCCTTGACGAAGGTCTGCACGAAGTCGGTCCAGAGCGTCGGGATCGAGGTCGCGAAGCGCGCGCCGATCATCGAGGGCGCGGGCAGGATGACCATGGGCAGGGCGAGGCCGCGCACGATCAGCTCCCACATGGCGACCAGGGTCAGCCCGAAGATCACCGGCACCGCGAGGCGCACCGCGCGGGTGTCGGACCCGCGCCCGTTGGCCAGTTGCACATTCGCGTACCAGGCGACGGCCCAGAGCAGAAATGCCGCGATTACAAGGGTCATGAGCGCCCTCCTTCATGTGCACACCCGGGGCCCGCGCCTTTCGGCGCCTGGTCGTGGGGCGCGCTCCCCTGGGCGGGTGCAAGGCTGTCGCGCGCGACCCTGAGCAGGCCAACATTGGTGAGAAAATTCACAGCCATCACCCCAGTCCCATCCGTTTCAGCACGCCACGCTCGACCGCGCCGATCACCGCCACCAGGCAGGCGGCCAGGATCGCCGTGGCAAAGAGCGCCGACCAGATCTGCACCGTTTGTCCGTAGTAGCTGCCCGAGAGCAGCCTGAAGCCCAGCCCCTGGCCCGTGCCTGAGGGCAGTTCGCCGACGATGGTGCCGACGAGGCTTGAGGCCACGCCGATCTTCAGCGAGGCGAAGAGATAGGGCGCGGAGGCGGGCAGCCGCAGCTTCCAGAAGCTCTGCGCCCTGGTCGCGCTCCAGGTCTTCACCAGGTCGAGGTCCATCGGCGAGGGGCTGCGCAGCCCCTTCACCATGCCGACGACCACGGGGAAGAAGGACAGGTAGGCCGAGATCACCGCCTTGGGCACAAGCCCCTGAAGACCGACGGAATTCAGCACCACGATGATCATCGGGGCGATGGCCAGGATGGGGATGGTCTGACTGGCGATGGCCCAGGGCATGACCGACATGTCCATGGCGCGGCTGTGCACGATCCCCACGGCCAGCACGATGCCCAGCCCGGCCCCGATCGCGAAGCCGAGAAGCGTGGCGGACAGCGTGATCCAGCCGTGGAAGACAAGGCTGCGCTTTGAGGTCGGATTGACCTCCATCGTCGAGCTCCACAGTTCGGCGACCACCTGGTGCGGCGCCGGCAGGCGCGGCTTTGCCTGCACCCAGGTGTCATCCCATTGCCCCGGGTTCCTCGCCGCGAGGACGAAGGCCGACATGTCGCGGCGGGTCATCATGCCTTCCGGAGAGACCACCTCGCCCTGCCGCTCTGCGGTCATCAGGGCGAACTTGATGTTCATCGGGACGCAGGCCGCGTACCAGAAGGCCATGATAGCGGCGACAACGGTGATGACTGGAATCAACACCCGTTTCATCGTTCCCACTCCATGCGCATTTCCGTCACCAGCTCCGGCGGCACAGGCAACCGGCGCCAGATCTTGACGAGGGCGGCACAAGCGGGGGCATCCGCCTCGGTGGCGCGGCGGAGCTCAATCATAGGCATGACCCGCACGCAGCCCTTCCCGGACCCTATGCGCGATTTCAAGGAAGTCCGGGCTGTCCCTGATATCGAGCGGACGCTCCTTCGGCAGCGGGCTCTCGATCACGTCGGTGATCCGGCCCGGGCGCGGGCTCATCACCACGATCCTGGTCGACAGATACACCGCCTCGGGGATCGAATGGGTGACGAAGCCGATGGTCTTCTCGGTTCGCGCCCAGAGCTTCAGCAGCTCTTCGTTGAGGTGGTCGCGCACGATTTCATCAAGTGCACCAAAGGGTTCATCCATCAGCAGGATATCGGCATCGAAGGCCAGCGCGCGGGCGATGGAGGCCCGCTGCTGCATCCCGCCCGACAACTGCCAGGGATATTTCCTGCCGAAGCCGGCCAGATCCACCAAGTCCAGCACCTTCTCGACCTTTTCGGCCTGTTCGGCACGGGAATAGCCCATGATTTCAAGCGGTAGCCTGATATTGCCAGCGATGGTGCGCCAGGGATAAAGCCCCGCCGCCTGGAAGACATAGCCGTAGGCGCGGGCCTTGCGCGCCTCCTCGGGGCTCATGCCGTTCACCGTCAGACTGCCGCCGGTGGGGTCTTCCAGCGCCGCAATGCAGCGCAGGAAGGTGGTCTTGCCGCAGCCCGAAGGGCCGATGAAGCTGACGAAATCTCCTTTCGAGATTTGCAGGTTCACATCCTTCAGCGCCTGGACGGGTCCGTCGTTGGTCTGGAAGGTCAGATCGAGGTGTTTCGCTTCGATCACAGGGAGTTGCGTCACGAAGCTAACCTCAGATACCGGCCGGGATGTTCAGCGGATCGCGCTCGACCGAGCGGGGCGAGTTCAGCTCTTTCCACTTCGACAGCGCTGTGGCGGCAGAGCTGAAGGCGGGACGCGGCACGAAACGGCCCCGGCCCGGCTGCGGCTGAGAGTTCTGCCCCCAGGCCCAGATCACCTCGCCACGCGACAGGGTATACCGCGCCTGCGCCTTCACCTCGTAGCCCTCGAAGACATTGTAATCGAGGATCGAATGGTGGTTCGCCGCCGAGATCGTCTTGGATATCTTCGGATCCCAGACCACGATATCCGCATCCGCCCCGGGCACCAGCGCGCCCTTCTTGGGGTAGATGTTCAGAATCTTCGCAATGTTGGAGGAGGTCACCGCGACGAATTCCTCGGGCGTCAGGCGCCCGGTCTCGACACCGGCGGTCCAGAGCACCGCAAGCCGTTCCTCCAGGCCATTTGTGCCATTGGGAATCTTGGTGAAGTCTTCCAGACCCATCTTCTTCTGCTCGGAGGAGAAGGCGGCGTGGTCCGTGGCCACGACCTGCAGGGAGCCCGATTGCAGACCGGCCCAGAGGCCCTCCTGATGCTCTTTCCCCCGGAAGGGCGGCGACATCACCCGGCGTGCGGAATGCAGCCAGTCCTTCGACAGATATTCATCGTCATCCAGCGTCAGGAATTGCGCCAGCGGCTCTCCGTAGACGCGCATCCCCTTCTGGCGGGCGCGGCGGATCGCTTCATGGGCCTGCTCGCAGGAGACGTGCACGATATAGAGCGGCACGCCGGCGGCATCGGCGATGGTGATAGCGCGGTTGGCGGCCTCGCCCTCGAACTCGGGCGGACGCGAGCGGGCGTGCCATTCCGGTCCGGTCTTGCCCTCGGCAAGGAATTTCTTCTGCATCAGGTCCACGAGGTCGCCGTTTTCAGCATGAACCATGGGCAGCCCGCCCAGCTCCTTGCAGCGCGAGAAGGAGGCGAACATCTCGTCGTCCTCGACCATCAGCGCGCCCTTGTAGGCCATGAAGTGCTTGAAGGAATTCACGCCGTTATCGACGGCATACTTCATTTCCTCGAAAATCAGCTCGTTCCAGCCGGTGATCGCCATGTGATAGCCGATGTCGGAACAGATCTGCGGCGCCGACTTGCGGTGCCATTCGTTGATCGCGTTCTTGATCGAGCCATCGGCGCCGGGCAGGCAGAAGTCGATCAGCATCGTGGTGCCGCCACAGGCTGCCGCCCAGGTGCCGGTCTCGAAGGTCTCGGCGGCGGTGGTGCCCATGAAGGGCATTTCCAGATGGGTATGCGGGTCGATACCACCGGGGATCACGTAAGCCCCTTCGGCGTCGATATACTCATCGCCCTTCAGGTCCTCGCCGATCTCCTTGATGGTCTCGCCCTCGATGGCGATATCGGCCTTCCACTGACGGTCTGCGGTCACCACGGTGCCGCCCTTGATCACCTTGATCATTGTAGTCTCCCTGTTTTGCCCCGTTTCCTGTCTGGAAGTTTCCCGGGGATATCCGCACCTTCAGGCGCGGTCGGGGGCAGAGCCCCCTTTCGTCATTCCACGATCTCAGCCGTTTCCAGCACCGCGTGCAAGAGAACATCGGCCCCAGCCGTGGCCCATTCCTTGCTGATCTCTTCCGCCTCGTTGTGGCTGAGGCCATCGACGCAGGGGCACATGACCATGGCGGTCGGCGCCACCTGATTGATCCAGCAGGCATCATGCCCGGCGCCCGAAATGATGTCGCGATGGCTGTAACCAAGGCGCTCCGAGGCGTCGCGCAGACGCCCCACCAGGGTCTCGTCGAATTGCACCGGATCGAAGCCGCCGACCTTCTCGAACTCGACCGACAGGCCCATGTCGTCGCAGATCTTCTGAGCACCGACCTTGAGGCGGGCCTCCATGTCCTCGATGACCGACAGCTCGGGGCTGCGGAAATCGACGGTGAAAACCACCTTGCCGGGGATCACGTTGCGCGAATTGGGGTAGACGTCGATATGGCCGGCCGCGCCGACCGCATGGGGGGCATGCGACCAGGCGATCTCGTCGACCAGTTGCAGCACCTTTGCCATGCCCAGACCGGCGTTCTTGCGCATCGGCATCGGGGTCGAGCCGGTGTGGCTGTCCTTGCCGGTGATGGTCACCTGCGTCCAGCTGAGGCCCTGGCCATGGGTCACGATGCCCACGTCCTTGCCCTCGGCTTCCAGGATCGGGCCCTGTTCGATGTGCAACTCGAACATGGCGTGCATCTTGCGGGCGCCGACGGGCTCATCGCCTTCCCAGCCGATGCGCTTCAGTTCGTCACCGAATTTCTTGCCCTCTGCATCCACGCGATCCTTGGCCCATTCCTCTGTATGCACCCCGGCGAAGACACCGGAGGAGAGCATGGCGGGCGCGTAGCGGGTGCCCTCTTCATTGGTCCAGTTGGTGACGACGATCGGGTGCTTCGTCTTCACGTCCAGGTCGTTCAGCGTGCGGATCACCTCCAGCGCACCGAGCACGCCGAGCACACCGTCATACTTGCCGCCCGTCGGCTGGGTATCGAGGTGGCTGCCCATGTAGACCGGCAGCGCATCGGGGTCGGTGCCCTCGCGCATGGCGAACATGTTGCCCATGGTATCGAGCCCCATCGAGCAGCCGGCGGCTTCGCACCAGCTCTGGAACAGGGCGCGGCCCTCGGCATCGGCGTCGGTCAGCGTCTGGCGGTTGTTGCCACCCGCCACGCCGGGGCCGATCTGCGCCATCTCCATGAGGCTGTCCCACAGCCTCTCCCCGTTGATCTTAAGGTTTTCTCCGGGTGCGGGCATGGTCTTGCCTCCAAAGCTTGCTGCATTCCTTTTGACCTTTTGGTCAAAGCCGAGGCTAGCAGAGCCCCGTGACCAGTCAAGAAAACGCCAACCGCCACAGGATCAGACAGTGCAGCCACCGGTCCCTCTGCCTATTCGATGATCGCTGGACATCTCTGTCCGGCCGGTCAAAAATCGTGACCCGGACAGAGGCCCTTCAGAATGGGAAAAGGGGCGGCCCGCACCATGGGCCCGCGCCTCAGGACCCGCACCTTGGGAGCAGACGACCCAGATGACCAAACCCGTCCCGCGCACGCGAATCCAGCGCAAGAACATCGCCCTGATATCGGAAGCGGCGCTGTCGGTCTTCTCGACCCATGGGTTTCGCGGCTCGACCGTGGACCAGATCGCCAGGGAAGCGAACCTGTCCAAGCCCAACCTGCTTTATTACTTCCCCTCCAAGGAGGCGATTCACCAGCATCTGCTGTCAATGCTGATGGATACCTGGCTGGCGCCGCTGAAAGCCTTGCAGGACGACGGCGAGCCGCTGGAAGAGATCCTGACCTACATGCGCCGCAAGCTGCAGATGAGTCGCGATCATCCGCGCGAAAGCCGTCTTTTTGCCAACGAGATCGTCCAGGGTGCACCGCGTATCATGGACATGCTCGAGACAGAGCTGAAGGAACTGGTCGACGAAAAGGCCAAGGTCATCGAAGCCTGGATGGCGGCGGGAAAGCTGGCGCCCTCGGATCCCTATCACCTGATCTTCTCGATCTGGTCGCTGACCCAGCACTATGCCGATTTCGATGCCCAGGTGCACGCCGTTCTGGGACCGGGACACGACGACCCCTTTCCCGAGGCGGAAACCTACCTGACCACCCTCTTCACCCGACTGCTGCAACCCTGACGGCCCGGGCCGGCACTCCACTCCCTTGGCGTCCCCCTCTTCCGGCCTAACCCTCCGGCGTGATACCGATTTCCTCCATGTAGGCACGCACGCAGCTCTGCACGTGGCGGAAACGGTCGCCCCCCAGGTGGGTGCCGCCGAACCAGCGGGTGACCACGATCACGTGGCCCTCAAGCCCGGCCCGCTCCAGCATCCGCAGGATGACCATGCCCGCGCCGGCCTCGCCATCATCGACCTTCACCGGCTCGCCGGGCAGCAGCAGCGCCCAGGTGTTATGCGTGGCCTTGGCGAACTTCTTCTTCCGTTTCAGCGCCTTCACCAGCGTCTCTGCCTCAGCCCGACTTGCCGCCGGCCCGCCGGCCACCGCGTATTTCGAGCCCCGGTCGCTGAGCACGCCGTCCAGTATCAGAAGATCCGTCATCCCTCCTGAAGACCTGAGCCCGGGCGAAAGGGCAACCCCCGGCGCACCATCAAGGCCCGAGCGTCGAGAGAAAGGCGCCGTTCGCGGGGCATCGAGCCCCGCAAAAGCCGGGGGCCAAGCCCCGGCCCCGCGGCCCGCCGCAGTGCCAATGCAATGAAGGCGCCGCCCATTGCAGGCGGCGCCTTCGCAGGCCCCTCACGGGTGGGGATCAGGGCCCGCTGTTATTCCGCCGCCGTCACCGCGTCGGGGTTGTTGGGGTGGGTCGTCCAGTTGGCATAGGGTTTGACGGTCTCCCCGGTGCGCTCATCCAGCGCGCCCAAGGCCAGTTCCTCCATCGAGATGCAGCCCTCGATCGGGCAGACATTGACGCAGAGATTGCAGGCCACGCAGTCCTCGTCCTTGACGGTGAAGACCCGGTCCGCGCTCATCTCGATGGCCTGGTGGCTGGTATCCTCGCAGGCCGCGTAGCAGCGGCCGCACTTGATGCAGGCCTCCTGGTCGATCTTCGCCTTGGTGACGTAGTTCAGGTTCAGGTACTGCCAGTCGGTGACATTGGGCACCGCCATGCCGATGAAGTCCTGCGTGCTGGTGTAGCCCTTTTCGTCCATCCATTGCGACAGGCCCGAGATCATCTCCTGCACCACCTTGAAGCCATAGGTCATGGCGGCGGTGCAGACCTGTACGTTGCCGGCGCCAAGCGCCATGAACTCCGCCGCATCACGCCAGGTGGTCACCCCGCCGATTGCGGAAATCGGCTTGCCCGTGGTCTCGGGGTCGCGGGCGATCTCGGCGACCATGTTCATCGCGATCGGCTTCACCGCCGGGCCGCAGTAGCCACCATGGGTGCCCTTGCCGTCGATCATCGGCTCGGGGCTCATCGCGTCGAGATTGACCGAGGTGATGGAGTTGATCGTGTTGATCAGGCTGACCGCATCCGCATTGCCCCGGAAGGCCGCGCGGGCCGGGTAGCGCACATCGGTGATGTTCGGCGTCAACTTCACGATGACCGGCTTCGAGTAATACGTCTTGCACCACTCGGTCACCATCTGGATGTACTCGGGCACCTGACCCACGGCCGAGCCCATACCGCGTTCGGCCATGCCGTGCGGACAACCGAAGTTCAGCTCGATACCGTCGGCGCCGGTCGCCTCGACCAGCGGCAGGATGGCCTTCCAGGCCTCCTCCTCGCAGGGGACCATGATCGAGACGATGACGGCGCGGTCCGGGTAGTCCTTCTTGACCCGGGTGATTTCCTCGAGGTTGCGATGGAGGTCGCGGTCGGTGATCAGCTCGATGTTGTTGAGCCCCAGAAGGCGGCGGTCGGCGCCCCAGATCGCCCCGTAGCGCGGCCCGTTCACGTTCACCACCGGCGGCCCTTCAGAGCCGAGGGTCTTCCAGACCACGCCGCCCCAACCGGCTTCGAAGGCGCGGCGAACGTTGTATTCCTTGTCGGTGGGCGGCGCCGAGGCCAGCCAGAAGGGGTTGGGGCTGGTGATGCCCAGGAAAGTCGTCGTCAGATCGGCCATGTTCGTTCTCCCTGCGTGGGGTCCGGGGACCCGTGCGTAGGGCGGGAAGTCATCCCGCCGCCATCAGCGTTGCATGAATGTCCTCGGCGGCATCGCGCCCCTCGGCGACGGCGGTCACGGTCAGATCCTCTCCGCCCGAGGCACAGTCGCCCCCGGCCCAGACCCCGGCCACCGAGGTGCGCTGTGCCGCGTCGACCCTGATCTTGCCGCCCTGGAGTTCCAGCGCCCCAGGGGCGCCTTCAAGGGTCTGACCAATGGCCTTGAAGACCTGGTCGGCCGGCAGGCGGAAGGTTTCGCCGGTGCCCTGCAGGCGACCATCGATCTCGGCGGTATATTCCAGCTCGATCTCGGCGACGGCGCCATTTCCGTGCACGGCCTTCGGCATCACGTTCGTGAGGATCCGCACCCCCCTGGACGCCGCCAGGTCCTGCTCGAACTGCGAGGCCCCCATGCGCTCGGCACCGCGACGATAGGCAATGGTGACACTTTCGGCCCCCAGGAGCTTCGACTGCACCGCGGCATCTATCGCGGTCATGCCGCCACCGATCACCACCACGTTGCGCCCCACGGGCAGGGCCGACAGATCCTCGGCCTGGCGCAGTTCGGCAATGAACGACACCGCGTCTTCGACCCCGGCCTTGCCCTCCCCCGGGGCGCGCAGCGCGTTGACCCCGGCCAGACCGATGCCGAGGAAGACGGCGTCGAACTCGGCCTGCAGCGCCTCCAGTGCGAGCCCTGCGCCGAAGCCCTTGCCGGTCTCGATGGTGATGCCGCCGATCCCCAGAAGCCAGCTGACTTCACGGGCGGCGAAATCATCGGTGCTCTTGTAGGCGGCAATGCCGAATTCGTTCAGCCCGCCGGCCTTGGCCCGATGATCATAGACGACGACCTCGTGTCCCTTCATCGCCAGGCGGTGCGCGCAGGCCAGTCCGGCCGGACCGGCGCCGACCACGGCAACCCGCCTACCCGTCGGTTCGGCCCGGGTGAAGGGATGGGAGTTGCGCGCCATCAGCCTGTCGGTCGCATATCGCTGCAGGCGCCCGATCTCGACCGGCCGGCCCTCGGCTGCCTCGCGCACGCAAGCCTCTTCGCAAAGCTCCTCGGTGGGACAGACCCGGGCGCACATGCCGCCAAGGATGTTCTGGTCAAAAATCGTCTTTGCGGCCGCCTCGGGCGTTCCGGTCATGATCTGCCGGATGAACAGGGGAATGTCGATCGCGGTCGGACAGGCCACCTGGCAAGGCGCGTCGTGACAGAAATAGCAGCGGTCCGCGGCCACATGGGCCTCGTGCGTATCCAGTGGCGCGTGCAGATCGGCGAAATTCGTTTCAAGCACCGCACCCGACAGCCGCGCCGATTGAATGCCTGGGGTCGTGGGATTGTTGCTCATACCGGCCTCCCGTTGAATCCTTGGTGAGGCAAGCTTGGCATGAGTCGATTTTTTATCAAATGGTAAATTTTTTGAAGCAGGCAGATTCCGGGCTTCGGCCCCGCGAAGGGGGCAAACCCGGTCAGTTTTTGTGCAGATGCCTGCGTAAGGGCCTCTGGAAACCCGTCATGCCTCCCTGAAAACAACAAAAGGGCCCGAAGGCCCTTTCCCGCGCAGCGCACAGGATGTCGGGGCATGGGGCCCCGAGACCCCTCGCCCTATGCAGCGTGGGTCACTTGACGATCAGGAACTGGTCCAGGGATTCCCCACGTGCCAGGGCGTCCTTGATCCAGGCCGGCTGCCGGCCGCGGCCGCTCCAGGTCTGGGTCGCATCTTCGGGATTGCGATACTTCGGCGGGTTCACCTTTGCCTTGCGACCGCTCTGACCGGTCAGTTCGGACAGGCTGAAGCCCATCTCGGCGGCTTTTGCCTCCAGTTCAACCAATGCAGCTTTGCGCTGGCGGTCTTCATAGGTCTTGATGGCGTTGGAAACCTGCGACTGCAGTTTCTTCAGCTCACCAAGGGACAGAGCGTCCAGGTCGATATCTACCATAATCATACGTCCTTTACTCTCCGGGAAAGTCACGCGCGTTCCCGTATTGCGCCCATATACCACCCATTTTGAAATGAGCAACCACAATGGCGAATATACTCATTACGATTCCATTCGTCCCTCATCCCGGGAAGAACAACAAGTGTCTTGAAATTCAACTGGCGCCGTATCCCGGCAAGAAAATGCCGAGCAGGTTTCCCTGCCCGGCACATGTGCACGCTTTCGCGAGAAATGAAATAGACGCTTATTAGCGCCATTTCCCTAGGCGTTTTTCGATCCGAGGCGTTCCACCACATTCTCGATCATTCGAATGCCGGCATCCTGACCAAGGGACATGATCGACTCGGGGTGGAACTGGACAGCCGCAATTGGCAGATCGCGATGTTCGATTCCCATCACGATCCCGTCACTACTCCGGGCGGTCACGCGCAGTTCCGGCGGCAAGGTATCTTCCCTAACGTAAAGAGAGTGGTAGCGGCCGATGGTCACGTCATCGCCCAGCCCGTCGAAGACAATTCCCGGATCGCAAATCTTAATGCGGGACGGCTTGCCGTGCATTGGGTCGTCCAGCTGACGCAATTCAGCGCCACTGTATTCGCAAATGGATTGCAGACCGAGACAGACGCCAAATAGCGCCAGTCCGCGATCGAGCGTTTTTTGGATCGTGTCGGCGGTGTCGAAATCGGAAGGGCTGCCGGGACCGGGAGAGAGAACAACCAGATCCGGGGCGAATTCCTCCAGCAATTCCTCGGCGACCGGGGTCCGGGTCGTCATCACCACCGCGCCGGTCTGGCGGAAGTAGTTCGCCAGGGTGTGAACAAAGGAATCCTCGTGATCCACCAGCAGGATACGACGCCCAAGTCCGCGCTTCAGACGGGTTCCGTCGCCGACGATATCATTGTTCCCATGGTCGCCGCGAATTGCCGCGCGCATTGCGCTGGCCTTCAATTCGGTTTCCGCCTCTTCCGCGTCGGGATCGGAGTCATTGAGCAGCGTGGCGCCGGCGCGAACCTCGGCCACACCGTCCTTGATGCGGATGGTGCGCAGGGTCAGGCCGGTGTTCATGTCGCCGTTGAACTGCACCGCGCCGACGGCACCGCCGTACCATTTGCGGGTCGATTTCTCGTGTTTCTCGATGAAACGCATGGCCCAGAGCTTCGGCGCGCCGGTCACCGTCACCGCCCAGGTATGCGACAGGAAGGCATCCATGCTGTCCATACCCTCGCGCAGGCGACCCTCGATGTGGTCAACCGTGTGGATCAGCCGCGAGTACATCTCGATCTGGCGCCGCCCGATCACCCGCACCGTGCCCGGCTCGCAGACCCGGCTCTTGTCGTTGCGGTCGACGTCCGAGCACATGGTCAGCTCGCTTTCGTCCTTCTTGGACTGCAGCAGGGTCAGGATCTGCTCGCTGTCCTCGATGGCGTCGCGACCGCGCTTGATGGTGCCCGAGATCGGGCAGGTCTCGACGCGGCGGCCAGTCACGCGCACGAACATCTCGGGGGAGGCGCCGACCAGGTATTCCTGTTCGCCCAGGTTCATGATGAAGCCGAAGGGGGCAGGGTTGATCTTCTTCAGGCGCTCGTAGATCGCCGAAGGACTGTCCTTGCAGGGCTCGTAGAAGACCTGGCCCGGCACCACCTCGAAGAGGTCGCCCTTGCGGAAACTCTCCTTCGCGGCCACCACCAGCTTGGCATATTCCCCGGGAACGTGGTCGCCACGCGGCACCTCTTCCGGGCCCTTCACGAAAGGCGACTCCGCGGTACCGCCCGCCAGGCCCTCGGTGCTCACCCCCCCGTTCGAGAACTCGTAGCGATAGCGCATCGTCGAGGTCGAATAGTGGTCGCTGACGATGATGTCATCGGCCAGGAAGAGCACGAGATCGCGCTGGTCAGCAGGACGTTCGCGAGAGAAATCAATGGGTTCGAACTGGAACGCCAAGTCGTAGCCGAATGCGCCGTAGAGACCGAGGTGGCCGTCCTCGTCGGTGAAGAACAGATCGACCAGCGCCCGCAGGACCGAGAAGACGGAGGGCGCACGAGACCGCTCTTCCTCGCTGACAACCCGGCCCGGAGCGCGGATTTCCATGGCGATTTCGTCCGCGCCGACCTGGATCGTGGACAGGGCCTCGAGCCCGTCGAGCGCCGGGGCGATGATCTGCAACAGCACCTTGCCGCGACCGTTCAGCGCCGCGATGCGCATCTTGCGCCCGCGCGCCTCGACCAGGATCGGCGGCTCGGAGAAGCCGAAGTCCCAGCGGGTGTAGCGCCCGGGGTACTCGTAGTTCGAAGACAGCAATACGCCGTGATGGGAGTCGAGCCGCCGGGCCAGAGCCTCGGTATCCGTGGGATAGGTACCGCGCATCTCACGCCGGGTGACGGTCACGCCCCCCTTGGTTCGGAAGGTAAGATCAGTCATGTCAATGTCTCTTGGCAGGGGCGGCAGGCTGAAGGGCTTGCTGGTGCCATCCGGGGCGGGCCGCCTGGATCGGGGAAAGGGTCAACGGGGCGATGGTTTCACCATCGCCAGGAAAGCGGCTGCCACTGCCATCGCTTCCCGAGCATTGCCCTGTCCTCTCCTGGGGCCCCGAGGGGCCGGATTGCGGCTTTCGCATCCAGATGTCTCGACATCTGCACGAAAGCCCCCCGTAAATCCGCGCTGGATGCCGCCGTGTCAAGACTTTGCGCACGGCCGGCGTGGGTCCCCTTGCCCCCGGGGGCCAGAGATGCGACCACTTTGGCAGGGATTTCAGAAGGATGCCGCCATGCCAGCCTCATTGCCACCGCTGCCCGAGGGGCCGCTTTCCGTCTGTGTCGTAGGCGCCGGGGCGATCGGCGGCACGCTGGCCGCACACCTGGCCGCGGCGGGGCCCGAGGCCGGGATCGCCACCGTTTCTGTCGTCGCGCGGGGCGCACATCTGCAGGCGATCCGGGAAAAGGGCCTGCGCTTCCGCAGCGCCCAGGGAGAGCAGATTTACCGTGTCGTCGCCACCGACGACCCCGCCTCGCTGCCGCCGCAGGACCTGGTCATCACCGCGCTGAAGGGGCACCAAGTGCCGCCGATGGCCGATGCGCTGGCCGCCTTGCTGGCGCCCCATGGCCGCATCCTGCCGGTGGTGAACGGTGTACCCTGGTGGTACCCGATCACGGACGGCGCCGGCGGGCAGAAGGGCGCCGAGGAGGTCGATCCGGGCGGGCAGCTCTGGCAGAAGATCGGACCCGCACGCGCCATCGGCTGCATCGCGGTGATGGGCGCCTCGGTGCCGGAACCCGGCCTGATTGATCTCGGCGTGCCGGGCTTTCTGGACATCGGCCGCCTGCCCGGCGAGGATCGCGCCGACGTCACCCGCGTGGCCGCCCTGTTGAGCGCGGCGGGCCTGCGAATCCGCCAGACCCAGCCCTTCCAGAACGCCCTGTTCTCAAAGCTTTATGCCAACTGCGGTTTCAACTCAGTCTGCGCCCTGTCGCGCGCACCGATGAACCGGATGCTGGAAGATCCCGCGCTTTCGGAGCTGACTTTCGGCATCATGCAGGACGTCGCCGCCATTGCCAGGGCGGAGCAGGCGGAACTGCTGGAGGACCCCGCCGAGCGCATTTCCCGGGCCCGCGAAGGCGCCGCCTTCAAGCCCTCGACCCTGCAGGACCTGGAAAAGGGCCGCCCCATGGAAATCGAACCGATCTTCGGCGCCACCCTCTCGGTCGCGCGCAGCCATGGGATCGAGACGCCCAACCTGGCGCTGGTCACCGCCATGCTGCGGTCCATTGATCGCGAGACGAGGAAGGGCTAGGCGGGCGTCACCCTCGGATCGCCTCCGGCGGGAGTATTTTCGGCCTGGTGATGCGGCGGGGCGGTTTGCATACTGGCCAGGGGCGCTTTGCAAATCCGTCCCGGGGCCGCGCGCGACGTTGCAGACGCGCGCGGAGAGGTTTGCAAACTTACCGCAGCCCGTCGAACTTGCTGATCTGATCGGCGGCCAGCCCGCCGAGACGCGAATGGATGCGGGGACCCTTGGCCATGGCCAGCACGTAAAGCAGTTCATCCGCGCGCGGGCCTTCGGGCAGGCCGACCTCCATGGCATCGAAGTGAGAGCGGACATAGGCGGCATTCACATGGCCCATGGGCACATCGAGCCGGGTGCCCGGCCCACCCTGCTTCTTCGACGAAGGCACGATGGCCAGCGATTCGCCCAGGACCTCGCGCATGGAGTAGCCCCCCGCCACATGCCAGAGCGCGGCATGTTCCAGTTCTCCGGCCGCACCCGCGATACCGCCCTTGCCGTAGGAATCGATTCCCTCGACGCCGCCCATGGCCTCGACCAGCTTGCGCGCCATCATCAGGCCCAGCGGTTTCAGATCCTCGAGCGCCTGGGTCAGATCTTTCTGGTAGCGGCCCGCGAAGGGATTGCTGACCAGCGCCAGCACCGCGCCGCGCACCCGGGGGCTGTCGGCCACGGGCCCGCCGTCGTGGTGGATCTCTTCGAGGATGATCTGCGTCTTGCGCAGGGTGAATTCGGCCATCTGCCCCTCCATTGTCCTGCCGCAGGTCCAAGCCGGCGGCTCAAGATTCGACGTTCGCCGCACCATGCCCCGACAGGACGGTCACGGCAGCCGGTTCCCCGGCCTATTCCTTGCTGCCCGGAGCGACGCGCGCCCGGGCCACGACCTCGGCCACCATCTCCGGGTCCGGCAGGCGCGGCGCCACCATGCGCCCCTGCCCCGCCAGCCAGAGCTGTGCCGCCCCGACCAGGCCGCGCTCCAGCAATTGCTCGGCATGGGCGGCGCCACGGTCAAGTGCCTCGACGGCTTCCTCGGGCGTGATCGGCCCCAGGGCGACAGTCACCAGCCGCGCGCCCAGGTCACTGTCCGGCGCAAGGTCATTGGCCGGCTGGCGGGTGACGGCCGGATGGCCCGGCAGATCCACCTTGTTGGCGATCATCGTGGCGGCGGCATCGGCGGCGGCGGCCCCCGAGGCGAGCACGGTCACCGTATCGGCGATGCCCAGAGAGTGACTGCGCCCGCCGCGCCCCGAGGTGGCGCAGCCGCGAAACGGAGTCTCGGACGGGATCTCGACGGTGCCGCCCGGCATTGCCAGGCGCATCGGCTGCGCCCCCGGGCGCCAGGCGATATCTCCGCCGTTGTTGACCCAGAGCTTGCCCTGCGGTGCCACCGCATCCATCACTTCGAGGATCTCCTCGGCGACGGCACCGGCGACGGCGGCCATGGGGGTGATGAACTCGGGCGCGTGAGGCGCCGTCGCCGCGGCCATCCGCCGCCCGACGGGACTTTGCGGCTGGCCACCCTCGCGGCGCAGTTCCACCAGTTCGTCGGCCAGTTCCTGCAGCAACCCGTCGAAGCGGGCGCAGGCGGCGTCATAGGCCGCCTTGCGGTCCGTCTCGGCAAAGACGATGAGGTCGATCGGCCCGTCGTTCAGGTGCAGCCGCACCCCGTCGGACATCAGAACCGCCTGCATCAGCCGACCTTCTTCGCCGGTTCCGGGAAAGGGGTGACATTGCCCTCTGCCCCGCCCTCGGGGCCGAGCGCCCGGAAGGAGTTGTGATAGGCGCCGCCGGTTTCCAGCACGTCCCGCAGCGGGCGGATCGCCTCGTCATGTCCGCCCAGCCCGACATAGAGATCGCGCGGCATGGTGAATTCCAGCGGCGCGACCAGCGCGGGCGTCGGCACGTAGCCGAAGCTCTGCGCCGGCATGTCCAGCACGTTGACCATCAGGGTGATCCCGCCGCCAGGCCAGAGGAATGCCTCGGCCCCGCCAAGGGTGACCTTCGCCTGGCCTGCCTGCACGGCGCGGGTCAGCCGCACCGGGTTCCTCGTCACGCCCGAGCGCAGCGAGCCGCCGGCCCCGGCGCAGAACATCACCGTGCAGAGCGCCGGCTCGCAGTTTTCCTCGATCAAGCGGACGGAGGCGACCAGCGCCTCGGGCATCGGCGCGGGCTGCGGCACAAGGTCCTGGTCCAGAACGTAATATCCGGCGTGTTCCCCGGTGGTCGAGACCATCAGAAGGCTCAGCCCCGGGCGGGCGCCCTTCTTTTCCTGCCAGCCGCCGAGAATGGTCAGCGGGTCCTCGATATCGGTGCCGCCCCAGCCCAGCCCCGGTTCGGCCACCTGGAAATAGCGGCCCGGGGTCGAACGGCGCCCCTTGATGCGGATGCCGGTATCCGCCCAGCCGATTTCCTTGCCGGCCTGGTGTTCCGAGACGACCCCGGTGATATGGTCATCGACCACGACGACCTCGTCAACGTGGCCCTGCCACTGGGTCGCGAACATGCCGATGGTGGCCGAGCCGCAGCCGACGCGCATCCGGCTCTCGGGCTTGCCGTCGACGATTGGCGCCTGCCCCGCCTGCACGATCACCTTCGAGCCGCCGTCGATCTCCAGCTCGACCGCCTCGCCGTTGCAGAGCGCCATCAGACTGTCGCAGGTCGCCCGGCCCTCGGGCTTGGAGCCGCCCGTCAGGTGATCCACCCCGCCGAGCGACAGCATCTGCGAGCCGTATTCGCCGGTCGTCACATGGCCGATCACCTCGCCGCGCGCGCGCACGGGCGCGGCCTCGTCGCCGAGGTGGCGGTCGGTGTCGATCTTCACCTTGACGCCGCAATAGGAATAGATCGCCTCGGTCACCACGGTGACGGTGTCCACGCCCTCGACCTCGCGCGAGACGATGAAGGGGGCGGGCTTGAAATCGGGATAGGTGGTGCCGGCGCCCAGCCCCGAGACGAAGAGCTCCCGGCCCGGGATCATGCTGCCGTCCCAGTCCTCGACGCCGGGCAGGAAGGGGCGCACCTCTTCCCCGGCGGCAAGACGGCGATCCAGCACCGTGACCGGGTCGCAGCGGACGATCTTGCCGTTTTCATTGGCATATCTGTCGCAGGCGCCAGTCCGCCCCTCGGCAACATAACACATCACGGGGCAGGCATCGCATCTGATCTTGTCTACCGGCGCCATGGGCGACATCCTTTCGGGGCAGTGTCGGGATCCCGGACACAGGTTCGGCAGGGGTCCTGGATCATTTGGCGTATGGTTTCACGCCACGTCATTTTCATTGGTACACAAATGGTATTGACTCAAAGTGGTCGCGGGTGTCAATGCCTTTCGCAATCGCCGATAGATTGAAAACGAGAGAGATCACTTTCAATGCACTATGACTTCGCGGATGCCCGCGCCGCCAGCTACCGCCTTGATGAGCAGGTCGGTTTCCTGCTCCGGCGGGCCAGCCAGCGCCATCTTGCGATCTTTGCCCAGCGTCTGCCCGGCCTGACCGCCACGCAGTTCGCGGCCCTTGCAAAGCTCTGTGAACTGGGCCCCACATCGCAGAACGCCCTGGGCCGGGCCACCGCCATGGACGCGGCGACGATCAAGGGTGTCGCCGACCGGCTGCGCGCCCGGGGGCTGGTCGCGGCTACGCCCGATCCCGATGACCGGCGGCGTCACTACCTGAACGCGACCGACGAGGGGCGCGCGCTTTACGAGTCCTCTGCCATCGCCGCGGTCGATATCTCTGCCGAAACCCTGGCGCCGCTCTCCCCTGCCGAACGCGAGACCCTTCTCTCCCTGCTCGGCAAGCTGGGCTGAGCCGCTCCATTCCACGCCGCGGCCAGATGGCCCGGGCGTGGTCAACGAGGTGTGTGTCAGGCCTCTCCCGGGCTCTCTCCCCGGGGACCAGAGGTCGTGACGGGGTCCGCCCGGAGCCAGCGGCTCCGGGCGGTTACTCTTTCTGCCTGGCAGCAGCCGAAACGGCGTCTTCGGCCCCCGGGACCGGAGGGCCCTCGCGAACAGAGACCCCCGGACTGATCCACGGGGTCATCTCGGACGTAAGAGACAAAAGGTCAGGGCGGGACGCCTCCCGCAACCGACCACTTTTTAAGCGGTGTATCGCGCCACAGGCGCGAAGGTTAAGGGGTTTCAGGGGTCGGGTTCCAGCAACCCGGCCCCGTTTTTTTCGCCCCCATCAGACCCCGAGATGCGCGCGCAACCGCGCCTCTCCCGGCACAATGGCCTCCCGCGGGAAATCCTCGGCGTTGCGGCCCATCTCGATCACGCTGATACGATCGGCGAAGTCCAGCACCGCGTCGATGCGCTGCTCGACCAGCAGCACCGCCAGCCCCCGGTCGCGCATGGTCAGCATCACCTGCCGTATGGCCTCGATCATCGAAGGCTGCAGGCCCTCGGTCGGCTCGTCGAGCAACAGCAGCTTCGGCTTCAGGCACAGCGCCCGCGCGGTGGCCAGCATCTGCTGCTCGCCGCCCGAGAGGGTCCCCGCACGCTGGTGCATCCGCTCCGAGAGGCGCGGGAAGAGCTCCAGCATCTCGTCGCGGGTCTGGCGGCGGCCGGCGGGGTCCTTCGGCCCGGCGCCCAGACCGATCTCGATGTTCTGCGCCACGGTCAGTTCGGAAAACAGGCGCCGGCCCTGCGGCACGTAGCCCACGCCATTGCCCGGCACCCGGTGCGGCGGCAGCTGCGCGAGGTCGGTATCGCCCAGCAGGATCTGCCCCGCCTGCGCCTTCACCAGACCCATGATGCACTTCATCAGCGTCGTCTTGCCCGCGCCGTTGCGCCCCATGAGCACGGTGATCTCGCCCGCCTCGGCGCTCAGGGCCACCTCGCGCAGGATCACCGCCTGGCCATACCCCGCTGTCAGCCCGTCGATCTTCAGCATCACGCGGTCTCCGTTCCCAGGTAGGCGGCCTGCACCGCCGGGTTGGCGTGGATCTCGGCGGCCGTGCCATGGGCCAGGATCTCGCCGAAGTTCAGCACGGTGATCTCGTCGGCCAGTTCCATCACCACCGACATGTTGTGTTCGATCAGCAGGATCGTGGTCTCGGCGGACAGCGCCCGGATCAGCGCCTTGAAGGCGGCGATCTCGCTTTCGGCGAGGCCCTGCGTCGGCTCGTCCAGGATCAGCAGACGGGGTGCCGAGGCCAGGCCCATGGCGATTTCGAGCAGCCTCTGGTGGCCGTAGGAGAGATCTCCCGCCACCTCACCGGCCCTCTCACCCAGGCCGACGCGCGCAAGCGCATCGGCCACCACCGCCTCGACCTCGCCCTTGCCGCGCCCGGCCTTGCGGCGGGCGGCAAGGGCGACATTCTCGTGGCAACTCAGGCGGCTGAAGACCGAGGTGATCTGGAACGTGTAGCCCATGCCGAGCGCGACCCGGCGATGCGCGGGCATCTCGGTCACGTTCTGCCCGTCGAACCAGATCGCCCCGTCGGTCGGCGCCAGCCGCCCGATCAGCATCGACACGAACGTCGTCTTGCCCGCTCCGTTCGGCCCGATCAGCGCATGAACGCGGTTCTTCCGCAGGGTGAAGTCGATGGCATTGTTGGCGCGCAGCCCGTCAAAGCTCTTGCCCAGCCCCTCGGTCGAGAGGATCACGTCGGGTTCGTGTTTCATGGCAGGTCCTTCCACAGGCGGCGGCGGATCTCGCCCACGATGCCCTGCGGGGCGAAGAGCGTCAGCAGCACCAGCACGACACCGGCGATCAGCATGTAGGCTTCGGTCACCTCGGTCGCGAGGTCGATCAGGTAGAACATGAAAAGCGCGCCAACGAAGGGCCCCAGCACGGTGCCCGCCCCGCCCAGAAGCACCCAGAGCAGGGCGAAGATCGAATATTGCACCCCGGCAAAGCTGCCCCCGACATAGCCGAAGAGCCCGGCATAGGCCGCCCCGGCAGCCCCCGAGATGGTGCCCGAGATGACCAGCGAGGCCAGCTTGCGCCGCCCGGTGTCATAGCCCAGCAGACGGGCGCGCTCCTCGTTTTCGCGCAGGGCGACGAGGACCCGGCCGAAGGGGTGCCGGACCAGCCAGAGCGAGAAGAGCAGTGCGACCGAGAACAGGATCCAGGCGACGATATAGCGGGTGCCCTCGTCCGACAGGTCGAAGGGGCCGATGGCGCGCAGCGCGCCGGGGATGACGAACCCATCGTCGCCCCGGGTGACCTCGGAGAAGTAGAGAATGATCAGGTAGGCCGCCTGGGCGAACATCAGCGTGACGATCATGAAGCTGACATCCTGGGTGCGCAGCGCCAGAAGGCCGACGACGAAGGCCAGCGCGGCGGCGCAGGCGACGCCGATGACCCAGGCGGGCAGCGCCGGAACCCCGAAGTGGTATGAAACCAGCCCCATGCCGTACATGCCGGCGGCAAAGAACATCGCATGGCCCAGCGACAGCAGGCCGGTGTAGCCGAAGGCGATGTTGTAGCCGATGGCATAGACCGCCAGCACCATGACCCGGGCGAAGATCCCGTGGTGATAGGCGGGCAGGATGAAATGCAGCGCGAACAGAAGAGCGACGAGGCCGAGGTGGAGGGTCAGGTCCTTGCGGGTCATCGGGTCTTCACTCCGAACAGGCCCTGCGGGCGGAAGACCAACACCAGCGCCACGGCCAGGGTGGCGATGATCTTGGCCAGTGTGGGCGTGAAGAAGACCGAGATGATGCCGTCGGACATGCCGATGATCACCGCCGCGACCACGGTGCCGGCAAGGCTGCCGAGCCCGCCGATGATCACCACGATGAAGCTGAGCAGCAACGCGTCCCCGCCCATCAGGTAATGGGCCTGCTGGATCGGCACGATCAGCACGCCCGCCAGCGCGGCCAGTGCCGCCCCGGCGCCGAAGACCAGCGCGTAGACCTTTTCGACCGGGATGCCGAAGGCGGTGGCCATGTCGCGGTCAAGCTGGGTGGCGCGCATGATCAGACCGGCGCGCGAGCGGGTCATGAAGAGGCGCAGCGCAAACAGCAGCACGACGGCGGCGACGATGACGAAAAGCTTGTAGGAGGTCGTCGACAGGCCCCAAGGGTAATACATCTGGAAGCCGTCTTCGCCGAATTCGAACCAGGGCAGCGCGAGGCGCTGGTTGAAGGGGGCGACGACGGGCTTGGCGTCGGGGCCGTAGCCCATCAGGGTCGCCTGCTGGATCACGTAGAGAAGTCCGATGGTGGCGACGATGACCCGCTCGGGATCGTAGTCGAGCCGCTTCAGGATGGTGACATCGGCAGCGGCGGCGATGGCACCGACGATCAGCGGCGCCAGCACGGCGGCAGCGATGAAGTTGACGGCCGCCCCGCCGCCGAGACCGGCGAGGAACTGGGTCACCACCCAGGCCATCACGGCGCCCAGCATGTAGAATTCGCCGTGCGCCACGTTGACCACGCGCATCACCCCGAAGACGAGGCTGAGGCCGCTCGCCATCAGCGCGAGGACAGCCGCCAGCACGGCGCCCTCCAGCATGGCCAGCATCAGATAGGGTCCGAAGTCCATCGGTGTCTCACTTGGCAACAGTTCAGGGAACGGCCGGCCACCCGCGCGGGGCGGCACGAAGCCGGAGAGGGGCGCCCTGCCCCGCCCGCAGGGGGCGGGCCAGGGCGCGGTCCGGGGGCTGCGCCCCCGACCTCGTCCCGGCCCGCCCCGGAATGCGGAAGATCAGAAGCTCATCGAGGTATAGTCGACCTCGTCGGGGTAGATCGTCTCTTCGTAGGGGACGGTCTTGACCACCGAGAGCTTGCCGCCCTCGACCTTCGAGATGTACTGCGGCCCGAAGACCTGGTGGGTCTTGCCGTTGAACATCTTGGTGCCCTGGGGATGGGCCGGCCCGGCCTCCATCATCGACATGGCCTCGACGGCCTCGACCAGCTTCTGGCGATCAGCCGTGGACTGGTAGCCCGCCGCCTCCATGCCGGCCTTGATGATGTGCAGGGTCTCCCAGCAGCCGAACATGTGGGCCGAGGTCGAGACATCCGAGGGATCGGAGACCGAGGCACCGTTCTCGTCCAGCCCGACAGCATCGCGATAGGCTTTCACGTAATCGGGCGCATCGGCCTGCAGGTAACGCGGGTTGCCTTCCCAGAAGTAGGTGCCTTCGAGGAACTCCAGCCCGGGCGAGGTCAGGTCGGTGGCCTCGAGGCTGTCGATGAAGCCGAAGATCTCAGGGCGGGAAGGACCGAAGAACTCGCCCATCTCCTTGACGAAAGTCAGCACGGCGGGTCCGATCATCACGTGGTAGATGACATCGGTATCGCGCGGGATCTGCGGGAAGTACTTGGTAAAGCTGGTCTCGGTCGGCGGGATGGCGATCTTGGCCACCACTTCGCCGCCAGCCGCCTCGATGGCGGGGGCGAGGTTGTCACGATGATCGTAGCCGAAGGCGTAGTCGGGATAGATCATGGTGACCTTCTTGCCCAGCGTGCCGGTCAGGAAGGGTGCCATGGCCGAGATCTGGCTTTTCACGTCGGTGATGCCCGGCTGCAGCGTCCAGCGGTTCAGCATCCCCGAGGCAACGTGGTGGCCTTCGGAGACCACGAAATAGGGCAGCTTCAGCTCTCCGGCGCGGGGCGCGGCACCGACGACGACATGCGAGAAGAGCGTGCCGAAGGCGACATCGCAGTCGGACTGGTTGGCGAATTTCTCCAGCACCTCGGCGGCGCGGCGGGGATCGGTGCCGTCATCCTCGGTTACCAGTTCGACCGGGCGGCCGTTGATCCCGCCCTCGGCGTTGATCTTGGCCAGGGCGGCGACGGAGGTACGCTCGTACCAGCGGCCATAGGCGGCGCCGATCCCGGTGGCGTGCTTGCCGAAACCGATCTTGATCGGTGCGGCGCTCTGCGCGCTGGTGTAACGGGCCCAGAGCGGCATGGTGGCAGCGGCGGCGGTGCCGGCGGCCAGCGTCTTCAGCGCGCCCCGGCGGGTCGGGCTGATCAGCCCTGTCTTGGTCTTGCTGGGTGTCTCGGTCATGTCCACTTTCCCTGTTGGAGACGGAGTTGTCCTGGATCTTATTAAGCTGACCCTAGGGCTGAAGTCTGTAGGCACACAAACGATCTGTCCAGTGCTTTGATGATTTCCGCGAAAATCCTTGCGGTCCGCCTGTCGGCCTTTGCCCAGGAAGCGGGCAGCGGCGCGAAGGCACGTCAGGGCCGGGGTCACGCGCCCCGGGGCGAGGCCAGAAGCCAGAGCCCGAAGAGCGTGTAGAGGATCATGAACAGGGCCAGCGGCGCCTGGCTGAGAGAGGCCCGGCGGTGGCTGCCATGCAGGCGAATCGCGGCTGCATGACTCATCAGGATCGCCAGCACATGCCCCAGAACCACCGCCGTCGCCTGGCTGAGCCAGATCACCCGAACCGACGCCTGGCGATTGAAAAAGCCCGTGGTCACGGTGCCTTCCGGCAGGCCCAGGCTGTGCCGGACCATGTTCAGCAGGTACTGCCCCTCGACCAGCGCGGCGGGAAGGTAATGGGCCAGGTGGTAGGCATAGGCGATCGGCAGGATCGCCGGGGCCAGGGCGCGGAAACTCTGCCGGAAACCGCCCGCGTCGATCAGCACCAGCCCTGCCTGGATGGACAGCCCATAGACCGCGACCAGCAGCGGCCCGGCCAGCAAAATGCCGGTCAGGTTCGGCCCGACGACCGCCGACCGGCCGGTGAACTCCAGAGGGTTCATCCCGATCCAGCCCATCCAGCGGAAGGTCTCGTTCAGCCCGTCGAACGAGCCGAGCGCGAGAGTCAGCAGCATGAAGACCGCCAGCGACAGCCTGGGCGCGGCGCGGCGCTCCAGGTCCCAGCCGGGCAGGCCCAGCCGCCAGGCCCCGCCCTGCCGGCGCAGGGGGGCGAGGCGGGCAAAGAGGCGCATCAGCAAGGTCAGCCCCTCGCCGCGCAGCAGCCAGCGCGGGCCGAACAGCAGGCAGCCCAGCAGGGTGCCGCCCCAGTAGCCCAGCACCATCCAGGCCAGCCGATCCGGGTCGGTGGGGGCGATATGCACCATGAGCACCGCCGCGAAGGCCAGGTAGCTTGCCAGCGCCGGCCAGTAGCCCCACCCCGGGCGATAGCGCAGCAGGGGACGCACCCCGAACAGCCCGGGCAGCGCCGCGGTGACGCGGAACGGGCTGAGCCAGCCCCAGAGGTCCCCCAGCACCCCCTGCCCGGCCAGCAGGAACAACCACATTCCGCTCCAGACCAGTAGCGGCAGCGGGTTGTGCACCGGGTCCTGCGTCCCCGTCAGCCCCTGCGAGACCGCCCAGAGCAGAAGCGCCGCAGACAGCGCCGAGGTCACCATCTGCCCGCGCCGCCGCGTCGCGGCCGACAGGCGCCAGGACAGGAAGAGGCGCCGCGCCCGCGCTTCGGGAATCAGCGCGATCAGCAGCACGGTCAACGCGACCGAGGCGACCCCGCCCGCGATATAGGCATCTGTCGGCAGCAGCAGCACGAAAGCCCCTTCGGAGGCATGAGCCAGCACCCGCCCCGGCAGCAGCCCCGCCAGTCCCGCCCAGATCCACGCTCTTCGCACCACGACATCCCCCTGGTTCCGCCCGTGATCATGGGCTGTGCACTCTCGGGTGCAAGCTGACGTCCCTGCGCCTCGGATGCAAAGAGGGAATTGACTTCACGCCCCGCATCGGAAATTCATTTGCACACAAATGTATCGACGAGATGATTGACGCGGGGATTGCCATGAAAACCGGACAGGTCATAGGCTGTGACGTAGGCGGCACCTTTACCGACCTGATCCTGATGGATCCGGCCACCGGAGAGGTGCGCATCGCCAAGGTGCCCTCGACGTTGGACGACCAGTCGCGCGGGGTCATGAACGCCGTGGCGGAGGCCGGGGCCGACCTGCCGAGCACCGCGCTGATCGTGCACGGCACCACCACGACCACCAACGCCGTGCTGGAACGCAAGCTGGCCCGTACCGGGATCATCACCACGAAGGGCTTCCGCGACGTGCTGGAACTGGGGCGCCGAACCCGCCCGCAAGCCTATGGGATGAAAGGTGATTTCAAGCCCCTCATTCCCCGCGACCTGCGCCTCGAGGTGCCCGAGAGGATGGACGCCGAGGGTCGCGTCGTCACGCCGCTGGACGAGGAGGCCCTGCGCGTGGCCGCCCGAAAGCTGCTAGACCTCGGCTGCACGGCACTGGTGGTCCACTTCCTTCATGCCTACCGCAACCCGGCCCATGAGCTGCGCGCCGGAGAGATCCTGCGCGAGACCTGGCCCAACCCCTATGTCACCCTCGGCCATGCCCTGCTGTCGGAAAGCCGCGAGTACGAGCGCGGCGTGACGGCGGCGGTCAATGCCTCCGTGCAGCCGATCCTCGACCTCTACGTCCAGAACCTCGCCGGCTCGCTGGAAGGGGGCGGCTATGCGGGTGAGTTGCTGGTGATGAACGGCAATGGCGGCATGGTCTCGGCCCGCCGCGTCGCCGAAGAGGCGGCCCGTACCGTGATGTCCGGCCCCGCCTCGGGGGTCATGGCCGCCGCCTTCACCGGGCGCGCCGCCGGCATCCCGGACCTGCTGACCTACGACATGGGCGGCACCTCGACGGACGTGGCGCTGATCCGCAATGCCCAGCCCGCGGTCTCCAATGAGATTGAGGTCGAATACGCCATGCCGATCCACGTGCCGATGGTCGACGTGCGCACCGTCGGCGCCGGCGGCGGTTCGATCGCGCGGGTCAATGTGGCGGGCCTGCTCGAGGTCGGCCCCGAGAGCGCCGGCGCCACCCCCGGCCCGATCTGCTACGGACGCGGCGGCACCGAGCCGACGATCTCCGACGCCAACCTGCTGCTCGGCCGCCTCGACCCGGCGCGGCTGAAATCGGTGGAAGGCGGTGTCACTTTGCAAACCGTGCGCGACATCTTTGCAAAGAAACTGGGCGACCCGCTGGGACTGACGCCGGAACAGGCCGCCGAGGCAGTGATCCAGCTGGCAAACGTCAAGATGGCCGGGGCGATCCGCATGGTCTCCGTGTCCCTCGGCGCCGACCCCCGGGACTTCGCGCTCTTTGCCTTCGGCGGCGCCGGACCGCTGCACGCCGCCTCGCTGGCCCGAGAGCTGGGGGTGCCGAAGGTGCTCACCCCGGCACGACCCGGCATCACCAATGCGCTCGGCTGCCTGGTCGCCGACCTGCGCCACGACTTCACCCGCACGGTCAGCCAGCCGCTTGATACGCTGGACATGGACAGCCTCGCGCAGATCCTAACCGAGCAGGCCGAGGAGGGCCGCGCCCTGATCGGCCGCGAAAAGGTCGAGATCACCGAGACCCGCGTCCTGCAGTCCCTCGACATGCAGTTCATCGGTCAGACCCACCTGCTGCGGGTCGAGCTGGACGGCCCGCAGATCACCCGAGAGGCCCTTCAGACCGCCTTCGAGGAGGTCTACTGGAACCGCTTCCACGTCCGCCTCGACACGATCCGCGCGGCGGTGATCAATGCCAATACCTCGGTCATCGGCACCCGCAACGCGCTGGACCCCGCCCGCCTGATCCCCGCCGAGCACCGCAAGGCGACCCTGACCGAGGCCCTGCGCGCCACCCGGCCCGTGGTCTTCGACGGCCAGACCCATGAAACGCCGCTCTATCAGCGCGACCTGCTGCCGTCAGACGCCAGCTTCGACGGCCCGGCGATCCTCGAGCAGATGGACACAACGATCCTGGTGCCCCCCGGCGACCGCGTCACCACCGATGCCATCGGCAACATCCTGATCCACGTGGGGGCCGCGCCATGAGGGCGCCCCTCCCGAACACGCCCCGGATCCGTCCCCGGGACGCCGCCCCCCTGCCCCATCCGATGGCTGAAAATACTGCCGCCGGAGGCATCGCCCGCCAGGGCGATACACCCACCCCGATCCAGGAGACCCCCAGATGAGCATCGACCCCATCACCCTCTCGGTCATCCAGGCGGGCCTGCAACAGGTCTGCGACGAGATGGACCTCTCCTTCTCGCGCGCCGCCTTCTCACCGGTGATCGCCGAGGCCAACGACCGCTCGGACGGGATCTATTCCGCCGAGGACGGTTCACTGATCGCCCAGGGCAACCAGGGCCTGCCGGTCTTCGTCGGCACCATGCAGCATTCGACCCGCGTGCTGGTCGAGCGGATCCGCGACGGCGTGACCCCGGCGCCGAAGCCGGGTGACATCTACATCGTCAACGACCCCTACCTCGGCGGCACACATCTGATGGATGTGCGCTTTGCCCGGCCCTACTACCGCGACGGCAAAATCTTCTGCTGGCTCTCCAACACCGGCCACTGGCCCGACACCGGCGGCGCGGTGCCCGGCGGGTTCTCGGCCTCGGCCACCTCGGTGGAACAGGAGGGGCTGCGCCTGCCCCCGGTGCGGCTGTTCAAGGAGGGCGTGCTGGACCAGGAGATCTACCAGATCATCTGTTCGAACATCCGTGTCGCCGATCAGCGCATCGGAGACGTCCAGGCCCAGGCCGCGGCGCTGAAGGTGGGCGAGGAACGCCTGAACCAGCTGCTTGACCGCTACGGCGACGCCGTGGTCGCCGAGGCAATATCCGAACTGCGCGCCCGCGCCGCGGCGCAGATGCGCAGCTACGTGGCGCAGATCCCCGAGGGCACGCATTCCGCCTCGGCCTGGATCGACAGCGACGGCGTGGTCGACGCGCCACTGGAGATCCGCCTCTCGGTTACCCGCGACGGAGACAGCCTGAGCTTCGACTTCACCGGCTCTTCCGCGCCCTGCACCGGACCGATGAACTCGGTCCTCGCCACGACGCTCAGCTCGGTCTACCTGGCGATGCGCCACATCTTCCCCGAGGTGCCGATCTCGGCCGGGGCCTTCGAGCCGCTGCACGTCACGGGCTACGAGGGCACGTTCCTCGATGCCCATTACCCGCGCCCGGTGTCGGGCTGCGCCGCAGAGGTCAGCCAGCGCATTGCCGAGGCGGTCTTTGCCGCCCTCGCCCCCGCCCTGCCCGACCGGGTGACGGCGGCACCGGCGGGCAGTTCCGGCAACTTCGCACTTGGCGGGCACGACCCCGAGAAGGGGCGCGATTTCGTCATGTACCAGATCTCGGGCGGCGGCTACGGCGGCAATGCCGATCACGACGGGCTGTCGAACGGCTGTTCGACCATCGGCATCTCGAAAGCGCCCCCGGTCGAGATCATGGAGGCGCAGTTCCCGGTGCTCTACCACCACTACGCCCTGCACGAGGGCTCGGGCGGGGCCGGGCTGCACCGGGGCGGCTTCGGGCTGGACTACGCGGTCGAGCTGCGGCGCGGTGAAGCGCGGGCCAGCTTCGTCATGGATCACGGTCGCACCGGCCCGCTCGGCGCGCTTGGCGGCAGGGACGGCACGGTGAACAAGGTGCAGGTGATCCGCGATGGTGCGGTCCATGTGCCGCCTCACCTCAGCAAGGAGCAGGACATCCCCCTGGCACCCGGCGACGTGGTGCATGTGCGCACCCCCGGCGGGGGCGGCTACGGCGATCCGATGCAACGCGACCCGGCGGCGGTGGCCGAGGACGTCCGCCTCGGGCGCTACACGGCGGATCAGGCGGAGGAGCTTTTCGGAGTGGTCGTCACGGCCAGCGGCGTCGACAGGACGGCAACCGGGGCGCTGCGCGGGGCCTGAGGGCACGGTGGGTTGACTTCCACCCTACCGCCTGCCCGGCGCGCCTAGCTTGCCCCGGGTGTAGGGTGGGTGCCAACCCACCTTCCGCCAACGGCCTCAGATCCGCCAGGGCACGACGCCCGGCGGCAGGCGCCGCCCCAGCCGGTCCAGCGCCACCATCAGCCCCATAGTCGCGGCCACGGTCACGCTGGCCATGGCGGCGGCCAACACGGTGTAGCCGCCGTCCTCGTAGTTGAAGATCGTGGTGCCGATGGTCTCGTTGCCCGTCGACCAGAGCAGGGCCGAGACGGTGATCTCGTTATAGGCGGTCAGGAAGACCAGGATCGCCCCGGACCCCGCCGCCGGGGCCACCAGCGGCAGGAAGATCCGCCACATCCGCCGTCCGAAGCCCGCCCCCGACACCCGCGCCGCATCGTCCAGAGAGGGGTCGAGCTGGCCGTAGGCCGCCGCCACCGGTTTCAGCGCGACCGAAAAGAAGGCCGTCAGATAGGCCAGCGCGATGATCCAGAGCGTGTTGTAGAGCGACACCCCCAGCCCCGGAAGCGGCCGCAGGAAGGCCAGGATGAAGGCGATCGAGATCACCAGGCCGGGCACCGCGTAGCTGACTTCGGCCAGGGTGGCGATGCCGCCCGAGACCCGGCGCGCGCCCCGCCCCCGTGCGGTCAGGAAGAAGGCCAGAAGACAGGACAGCCCGGCCAGCACCAGGGCCGCGCCGCCCGCCGTCAGGGTCGAGTTGAAGAAGGCGCGCAGGGTCACGCCCTGGCGCAGCAGCACCTCGGCGAAATTGTCCCAGGTCAGGGTCGCGAGGGTCAGCTTGACGCCATAGGTCGGCACCAGCGCCGTGGCCACCAGAGAGGTCAGCGGCAGCACCAGCGTCGCCACGGCGTAGAGCACCAGCCCCGCGGTCACCCAGCCCCGCCAGCGGCCAAGCGCGATGCGCAGGCTGGCCTGCGGCGGGCCGATCACCTGGGCACGGGCGCGTCGTTGCAGCACGCTCTGCAGCCAAATCGCCAGCACCGCCACAACCGCCAGCAGGACCGAGATCACCGCCACGTCGCGCAGCACCGAGGGCCCGAAGCTGGACAGGCGGCGCCAGATCAGCACCGGCAGCGTGGTGTAGCGCGCCGGGATCCCCAGCAGGGCCGGAATGCCGAAGTTGCCAAGCGCCGAGACGAAGGCCAGCGCGAAGCCCGCCAGCAGCGAGGGCGCCAGTAGCGGCAGCAGCACCCGCGACAGCAGGCGAAGCGGGCGGGCGCCGGCGATCCGCGCGGCCTCGGACATCTCGCGCGGGAGGGCGCGCAGGGCGGCCAGCACGACAAGGAAGACCAGCGGCGCATGTTGCAGCGTCAGCAACAGCCAGACCCCGGCGGCGGAATAGAGCGGATGGGTCGCCCCGACCGGTGGCGCCAGTCCCAGTGCCTGCAGCACCGGCGAGGCGGGTCCGAGGGCCTGCACCCAGGCGATCGCGGTGACATGGGGCGGGATCATCATCGGCAGCAGCAGCACGAAGACGAAGAGCCCCCTGCCGCGCAGGTCCGTCAGCCCGATGGCAAGCGCCATGGCCGTGCCGATCAGCAAGGCACCGAGCGCCGAGATCATCGCGCTTTCCAGCGAGTTCCACAGCGCCACGCGGACCGAACGCGCGGCCGCCGCCTCGAGCAGCGGCGCAAGACTGGGCAGCCCGTCCTCGCTCAGCCCGATGCGGAACAGCAACCCGAGCGGCAGCGCGAACAGCAGCAGGGCGAGGAGAAGAAGCGCGGCGAGCACCAGGGGCTCGCCGCGCAGCAGTCGTTTCAGGCGCAAGGGTCAGCCGCCGAAGATGGAGAGGAAACGGTCCTTGTTCTCCATGTCGTTGGCCAGGGCGGCGGCCGGGTCGAAGTCCATCAGGGTGATGGCATCGCGGGCCGGGAAACCCTCAGGGGCGGCCACGCCGGGGTGCGCCGGCAGGTAGCCCATGTCGGCGGCCAGCTGCTGACCCTTCTCGGAGATCAGGAAGTCGATGAAGGCCCGGGCCGCATCGGGGTTCTGTGCGGTCGACAGGATCGCGGCGGGTTCGGAGACGGCCGAAACGCCCTCTTCGGGGAAGACGAAGGCGACGGGGGCGCCCTTCACCGCTTCGCGGATCGGCAGGAAGTCGACGACGAAACCGTAAAGCTTTTCACCGCCGGCGATGGCCTTGTAGACGCCGCCGTTGCCGCCCTGCGGGTTGGCGCCCTGCGCGGCCAGACCCTCGTAGAAATCCCAGCCCAGATCGGGGTTGGAGGTCAGAGCGGCCATGTGGATCGTCGCGGCGCCGGAGGTCAGCGGCGAGGGCATGGCCAGCATGTCCTTCGCCTCGGGCGCCAGCAGGTCCTTGTAGGAGGTCGGCTGCATCGGCGCATTGGTGTTGTACATGATGCCGGTGGTGATCAGCTTGGTGGCGAACCAGTAGCCCTCGGCGTCCATGACCCCGGCTTCATAGGCCGAGGTGTCTGCTTCGGGGTAGGCCATCAGGCGGTCTTCGGCCTTCAGGCTTTCCATGGTGACGCTGTCTGCGATCAGCAGCACGTCCGGTTGCGGGGCCCCGGCGGCGAACTCGGCAGAGAGCTTTGCCATGACCTTGGTGGTGCCTTCGCGGAACCATTCGACCTCGACCTCGGGATATTCGGCCATGAAGGCATCGACGGTCTGCTGGGCATCGGCATTGGGCTGGCTGGTGTAGAGCACCAGCTTGCCCGAGACATCGGCCAGCGCCGCAGTGGCGGTCAGCGAGAGGGCGGCGGCGAGAGTGAGAGCGCGTTTCATGCGGGTCATCCTATCTGTCAGAATGTGGTCCGGCTGGGACGGAGGGACACCTTGCCGGCAAAGCGGGGCCGGCGTGCGGCCCCCGCGCCGGGGTATCGGTAGAGCGTGACAGTTTTCCTACGGAAAGGTGACAGCTTTGCTGTACCGCAGGAAGCGCCGCCGCGACCCGATGGGAGCCGGGGCACGGCGGGATAGCTCCCGCCCTACGGCCCTGTCCGGCCGCAGTGCCTACCAGTCGATGAATTCGAGGAAGTCGCCAAGCGCGTATTCCCATTCCCCGAGCGCATATTCGAAGACCTCGGTGGGGATGCCGCTGCGGGTCAGGATGTAGCTCTGCAGGTAGGGATCGCCCTCGTCGTCGAGGTAGGCTCCGGCCACCACCGAGTCCTGGTTCCAGTCGTTGATCGTGGCCAGTTCCATTCCCTCGGCCAGGTCGAACCCGGAGGAGAACATGATGGAATCGCACCCCGCGTTGTCGACGCAGCCGTAGAAATAGATGTTGAAGCCGGTGCCGGAGCTGGCGGAACGGATCATCGGATCGCCCACCCCGTCGGCCTCCAGGCTGGCACGGTAGCCGAGGTCCTGCAGGACCTGCACCATGCCCTCGGGATCGGCGGCCGAAACGAGGCCCGCCGTGGCAGTGACGCCACCATCTGAATCCCCGGCCGTACGGAGAACCGAGCCAATGGCGCCGCCGACCAGCCCGCCGGAGGATTTGGCCAGCAGGGGGGTGGCGTTCAGCGGCAACAGGGCAAGGACGGTGGCGGCGGCAAGACGAATGGCGGGCATGAGTCCCTCATATGGCTCGTGGAAATCGCCTCCCGTTTGCCCTGACACGCCCCACGACGCAACCATTACGCGCCGGCGGCCCGGGCGGGTTGCACCAATGTCGCGGGGTCCCGGCCCGCCGGAACGCAAAAGCCCCGCCTCCGAGACCGGACGCGGGGCTTGAGGTCTTGCGCGTGTCAGCGACTTACTGATCGAGGAAGGAACGCAGCTTGCGCGAGCGGCTCGGGTGCTTGAGCTTGCGCAGGGCCTTCGCCTCGATCTGACGGATCCGTTCACGGGTCACGCTGAACTGCTGGCCCACTTCCTCAAGCGTGTGGTCGGTATTCATGCCGATGCCGAAGCGCATCCGCAGCACACGTTCCTCGCGCGGGGTGAGCGAGGCAAGCACGCGGGTCGTGGTTTCCTTCAGGTTCTCCTGAATGGCGGAATCCAGCGGCAGGATCGCGTTCTTGTCCTCGATGAAATCGCCCAGCTGGCTGTCTTCCTCGTCCCCGATCGGGGTTTCGAGAGAGATCGGCTCCTTGGCGATCTTCATCACCTTGCGGACCTTCTCCAGCGGCATCTGCAGCTTTTCGGCCAGCTCTTCGGGGGTCGGCTCGCGGCCGATCTCGTGCAGCATCTGGCGCCCGGTGCGGACCAGCTTGTTGATCGTCTCGATCATGTGGACCGGGATACGGATCGTCCGCGCCTGGTCGGCGATGGACCGGGTGATCGCCTGGCGGATCCACCAGGTCGCGTAGGTGCTGAACTTGTAGCCGCGGCGGTACTCGAACTTGTCGACGGCCTTCATCAGGCCGATGTTGCCTTCCTGGATCAGGTCGAGGAACTGAAGGCCGCGGTTGGTGTACTTCTTGGCGATCGAGATCACCAGGCGGAGGTTGGCTTCCACCATCTCCTTCTTGGCCTGACGGGCTTCCTTTTCGCCCTTCTGGACCTGCTGCACGATGCGGCGGAATTCGCTGATATCCAGGCCGACGTACTGACCGACCTGGGCCATGTCGTTGCGCAGCTCCTCGACCTTGTCGGAGGAGCGTTCGATGAACATCTGCCAGCCGCGACCGGCCTTGCCTGCCATCCGCTCCATCCAGTTCGGATCAAGCTCGTGGCCGCGATATTCGTCGATGAACTCGCGCCGGTTGATGCGGGCCTGGTCGGCCAGCTTGACCATAGAGCTGTCGATGGACATCACCCGGCGGTTGATGCCGTAGAGCTGGTCGATCAGCGCCTCGATCCGGTTGTTGTGCAGGTGAAGCTCGTTCACCAGCAGCACGATCTCGGACCGCAGTTTCTGGTAGGTCGCCTCGTCGCTTTCCGAGAAGGAACCGTCCTCGTTCAGGGTGGCGCTGATGCGCTTGTCCTGGATTTCCGACAGGATCTCGAAGTCATGGGCGATGCGGTCGAGGGTCTCCAGCACGCGCGGCTTCAGCGCCGCCTCCATGGCCGCGAGGGACATGTTCTGCTGGTCGTCCTCGTCCTCGTCGTCATCCTTGGACAGCGGGTTGCCGTCTGCGTCGAGCTCGGGGCCCTCGTCCTTCTTGGGCTGGGACGAGACATTGGCCGCGTCGACCACCGGCTGATCGCCTTCACCGTCGAGCTGATCCCCGAAGGTGGTTTCGAGGTCGATCACGTCGCGCAGCAGGATGTCCTCGGACAGAAGTTCGTCGCGCCAGATGGTGATCGCCTGGAAGGTCAGCGGGCTTTCGCAGAGGCCCGCGATCATCGTGTTGCGGCCGGCCTCGATGCGCTTGGCGATGGCGATCTCGCCCTCGCGGCTCAACAGTTCGACGCTGCCCATCTCGCGCAGGTACATGCGCACGGGGTCATCTGTCCGGTCCAGCTTCTCCTGGCCGGTGCCGCCCAGAGCCACTTCGCGGTTCTGGTTGGTCGTCGCAACTGCGGTGGTCTTCTGCTCTTCCTCCTCGGCCTCTTCATCCTCGATGATGTTGATGCCCATCTCGGAGAGCATGGACATGACATCCTCGATCTGCTCCGAGGAAACCTGATCCGGCGGCAGGACCTGGTTCAGTTGGTCATAGGTGATGAAGCCCCGTTCGCGGGCTTCCGCGATCATCTTCTTCACCTGCGCCTGGCTCATGTCGAGGGAGACTTCTGCCTCCTGCTCGTCCATCTGGGCGTCGTCGTTGTCCTTGGCGGCCATGGCGTAACTCCTGCGCAGTGGATGCGGCGGCTGTGCGGCTGCGATTCGGTTGATCCGAATCAATACCTGCTTTCAGCGATTCGCACACCCGTTTACCCTGATTTTCTTGAGGATCCCTGTCATTTCGAAAACAGCACCGTTCGCTCAGCGATTCCGATGCGGCTTGTCGAAGCGAATCGTCTGCATCAGCGCGTCCAGCGCACTGCGTTCATCACGATTGATAGGGGCCCCGTTCTCTCCGATGTCATATTCCGCGCTGTCCTCCTGAAGTCCACGCAGGGCGTCCTGGCTGCTGCGGGCGGCATCGCCCAGGCGCCATGTGATCGCCTCGTCCTCGACGTGATCCATATCCTGCGTTGCCTCGTCGATCTCGTCGCGCAAGGCCCGGACCGCCTGCAGCTTGGCGAACTCCTCGTTCAGCGTCAGGCGGGCCTGTTCCTCGTCGCCGGGGTGACGCACCGGCGGACAGAGCGCCACATGGGTCCGGCAGAGCAGTTCGTCAAGGGCATCGGGCCCGAGCGCCGCACGGGCACGGTCGGGAAACTCCCCCGGCGCCTCCAGCGCATGAGCCAGGATCAGGTCGCGCAGGGCCGCGTGCATCGCGTCTCGGCAGTGCATCCGCAGCAGGTCGCCCTCGAAGTCCTCGGCCACGGCGGGGGTGACCACCAGCGAGGCCAGGATCACCGCTTCGCGCAGGTATTCCGTCGCCTCGGGGTTCTGCGCCACCAGCAGGCTGGCCTTGGTGCTGGGCAGCGGGATCGCCGGGGCGAACCGGTTGCGGGCAAAGCCGCCCTTGCCGCCCTTGCCGCGCTGGAATCCCTGGGAATAGCCGTTGCCCCCGCCGCCGGTTCGCGCCGGGCGGAACAGCTCCCGGGTCCGTTCCTTCAGCGCCTGGTCATAATGATAGCGCAGCCCCTCGTCGGGGATCTGACGGGTGGCGATGCGCAGCGCCTTGTCCAGCGCCGCGCGCCGGTCGGGGCTGTCGAAGGTCCGGCCCTCGGTCTCGCGCTGCCAGAGCAGGTCGACCAGCGGCAGCGCGGCCTCCAGCTTCGCCTCCATCCCGGCGCGCCCCTTGGCCTTCAGCAGCTCGTCCGGGTCCTGCCCCTCTGGCATCAGCACGAAGCGCACCGAGCGCCCGACGGAAAGCTTGGGCAGCGCCAGGTCCATCACCTTGCGCGCCGCGCGCAGGCCCGCCTTGTCACCGTCCAGCGCGATCAGCGGCTCGGGCGAGAGGCGCCAGAGCATTTCCAGTTGGTGTTCGGTCACGGCGGTGCCAAGCGGCGCCACGGCGCCGGTGAAACCCGCCTCGGACAGGGCGATGACATCCATGTAGCCCTCGGCCACGATCAGCGGCTGGCCCTTGCCGACCGCCTCGCGCGCAGGGCCATGGTTATACAGCGTCCGCCCCTTGTCGAAGAGCTGGGTTTCGGGCGAATTCAGGTACTTGGCATTGTCGTTCGGATCCATCGCCCGGCCACCGAAGGCGATGCAGCGCCCCCGCGTGTCGCGGATCGGGAACATGATGCGGTTGCGGAACACGTCGTAGGGCTTGCCGCCCTTCTGCGAGGGACGCGCCAGGCCACAGGCCATGATCTCGTCCGGCTTGGCGCCCTTGCCGATCAGGTGATCCCACAGCCCTTGCCAGGCATCGGGCGCGAAGCCGAGGTTCCAGCGGTCCCGCGCCGCCTGGTCAAGGCCGCGCCGGTCGAGATAGGCCGCGGCCTCCCGCCCCGCCCCGCCGCGCAGGCAGAGCGAGAAGAATTTCACCGCCTCTTCCATCAGGTCGGTCAGCGAGGCGCGTTTTTCGGCCTTCTGGGCCGCCTGGGGATCGCGTTCGGGCAGCGGCATCCCGGCCTCGCGGGCGAGAATCTCGATCGCCTCCATGAACTCGACATTCTCGGTCTTGCGCACGAAGGAGATGGCATCGCCCTTCTCGTGGCAACCGAAGCAGTAATAGAATCCCTTGCGGTCATCGACGTGGAAACTGGCGGTCTTTTCCTGGTGGAAGGGGCACGGGGCCCACATGTCCCCCTTGGACGGCACGGATTTCCGATTGTCCCACAGGACTTTCCGCCCTGCCACCTGTGACAGGGAGATCCGGTTCCGCAATTCGTCAAGGAAGGAAGGGTCCAGCTTCATGGGCCGAATATCGGTCTTCGCCGCGGCGAAGTCCAGACGGGCCGGGCGCCCCTCCCCTCTTCCCGGGCGTCAGAGCGCCTGCCGCGCCGCCACCGCCTCCAGCGTCTCGCGCAGATCCCGCAGCAGCGTCTCGGCCATCGAGCGGAAGACCATCAGGCGATACCCATCCGCCGCGACACGGGTCAGCGATCCCATCATGTGCGCGATCTCGCTGCGGGCGGTGGCACCTTCGGGCTGCGCAACGTCGCGCAGATCGAGCGGCGTCAGCCGGGCCAGCACCTCGCGCGCCAACGGCCCCTGCAACAGCACGGAGGTCCAGGCATCGGACTGATCGGTCATGGTCGCGGCCCCTGACAGCAGCGGCGAGGGTGCGACGCCAATCAGCAGGTACTGATCGCGCCCGAACCAGAGACATTCCCCTTCCTCGCGCAGGCTGCGCCCGCCCGGCGCGGGTAGCGTCAACCCATGGTGCTTTTGCAAGGCGGTCGCCAGCGGCGCGGCGTCGCGCCCCGGCATCAGCGAGGTCAGGCGGCGCATGGTCAGCACCTCGATCCGGGTGGCGGCGAGGGTCAGCGCCTCGCCCTGTGGCAGCGCGTTGCGGGCGGTCAGCATCAGGTCAGCCACGGGTTCTCTCCCCCTCGGGATCCAGGAAACAGGGCTCGCAGACCTCGCAGAGCGTCACCGCCTCGCGCAGGTGATCGACGAGGCGGAGGCGCTCGCCCATGCGGTCGGGTCCGCCCTTGAGGAAAGCCAGGGCGATCGTGTCGCCCAGCGTCGGCGAGTAGCAGGAGGAGGTGACATACCCCTGCGCATTGACGCGTATCGGTTCGGCCTCTTCCTCGAAGAGGAAGGCGCCGGGCAGGATCATCTTCGAGGCGCCAAGCGGGCGCAGCCCGACCAGCCGCTCGCGATCCTCGGCGACCAGCCCGGGACGCGCGGCGGCAGCCTTGCCGATGAAGCTTTTCGAGGGCGACATCATGCGGTCGAGGCCGAGGTCGTAGGCGGTGGTGCGTCCGTGCAGCTCGGCATGGGTCAGCAGACCCTTCTCGATCCGCAGCACGTTCAGCGCCTCCATCCCGTAGGCCCCGCCGCCCCGCGCCTCGGCGCGCTCGACCAGCGTCGCGAAAAGGCTTTCGCCGTAGCGCGCCGGCACCGCCAGCTCAAAGGCCAGTTCGCCCGAGAAGGAGATGCGGAACAGCCGTCCCTCGACCCCACCCACCGTGACCGGGATGCAGCCCATGAAGGGCAGGATCTCGCCCGACAGCTCACGGCCCAGCAGGTTCTCCAGCAGGGCGCGCGACTGCGGCCCGGCGACGGCGAACTGGGCCCATTGCTCGGTCACCGAGATCAGGCGCACATCCCAGTCGGGGCGCAGCACCTGAGCGGCGAATTCCAGGTGACCCATGACCTCACCCGCCGCGGCGGTGGTGGTGGTCATCACATAGTGCTCGGGCCCGATCCGCGCGGTGGTGCCGTCGTCCATGACGTGCCCGTCCTCGCGCAGCATCAGCCCGTAGCGCACCCGCCCCTCGGCGAGGGTGGAGAACTTGTTGGTATAGACGAAATCGAGGAACCGGCCCGCGTCCGCCCCCTGCAGGTCGATCTTGCCCAGGGTCGAGACATCGGCCACCCCGACGGCCTGGCGCACATGGCCGACCTCGCGGTCGCAGCTCTGCCGCCAGACCTTTTCCCCCGGACGGGGGAAGTAGCTGGGGCGATACCACAGGCCCGCCTCGATCATCGGCGCGGACATGGCAAGGCTTTGCGCATGGCTGGTGGTCAGCCTCTCGGGCGCAAAGTGCCTGCCCTTGCCGCCGGCGCCAAGCGCGGCAATCGGCAGCGGCACGAAGGGCGGGCGATAGGTGGTGATGCCGGTGGCGGCCATGTCGCGCCCCGTGGCATCGGCCAGCACCGCCATGGCGCCCAGGTTCGAGGTCTTGCCCTGGTCCGGTGCCATGCCCTGCGTGGTGTAGCGCTTCATGTGCTCGACCGAGCGGAAGTTCTCGCTGGCCGCCAGGCGCACGTCCTTCACGGTGACGTCATTGGCCAGGTCCAGCCAGGCCCGGCCCCGCCCCGGCACGGCCCAAAGCTCGGCGATGCCGTAGCCCTGCGCCTCGGCCTGCGGCAGGTCGAGCGGCGGCGCAGTCAGGCCCAGCTCTGCCAGCGCGCGCCCCGCGGCCTCGGCCCCCGAGGCCAGACAGGCGTCGGTCGCGAAGACCCCGCCCGCAGCCCCGGCGACCTGCATCCCCGGCACGGCGCCGGGCTGCGGCAGGAAGGCGGCCAGCTCCTCGTTCCAGGTCGGGCGGCCGTTCAAGTGGCAGGTCAGGTGCAGCGAGGGGTTCCATCCGCCCGACACCGCCAGCGCGTCGCTCTGCAGCTTCATCTCGCCCGAGGCGGTGCGCAGAGAGACCGTTTCCAGCCCCATGCGGCCCGACGCCCGGGTGACCTGCGCACCGGGGTAGAAGGGCAGATCCAGGTCGGTGGTGACCCCGGGACGTGAATCGATCAGCGCGGTCACATGGACCCCCGCCGCCAGCAGGTCGCGGGCGGTCCGATGCGCGTCGTCATTGTTGCCGAAGACCGTCACCGCGTCCCCCGGCGCCACGGCGTAGCGGTTGAGATAGCTGCGCATGGCGCCGGCCATCATCACGCCGGGACGGTCGTTGTCCTGGAAGGCCACCGGGCGCTCAATGGACCCCGCCGCCAACACCGACGACCTCGCCACGATCCGCCAGAAACAGTCCACCGGCAAGGCGCCGGGACTGTGCCGCTGGTGCCGCCCGACCCGCTCCAGCGCCCCGAAGGTGCCCTGATCGTAGACGCCGGTGACGGTGGTACGGGTCATGATCCGCACGTTCTCCATCGCTTCCAGCTCGGCGACGGTGGCGGAAACCCAGTCCATCGCCGGGGCCCCGGCGATCTGCTCGACCTCGGACAGCAGGCGCCCGCCCAGCTCGTGGTCCTCGTCGCAGAGGATCACGTCCGCCCCGGCGCGCCCCGCCTGCAAGGCCGCCATCAGCCCGGCCGGACCGGCGCCGATGACCAGCAGGTCGCAATGGGCAAAGGCCTTCTCGTTCGGATCCGGGTCGGCCTGCCCCGAGAGCGCCCCCAGTCCCGCCGCGCGGCGGATCACCGGCTCGTAGAGCCATTCCCAAGCTTTTCGCGGCCACATGAAGGTCTTGTAGTAGAAGCCCGCGCCGAGGAAATCGGCGAAGAGGTCGTTCACCTCCAGCAGATCCCAGTCCAGCGAGGGCCAGCGGTTCTGGCTGCGTGCCTCCAGCCCGTCGAACAGCTCCTGCATGGTGGCGCGGACATTGGGTTCGGCCCGCGCCCCGGCGCCGAGGGTGACCAGCGCATTGGGTTCTTCCGAGCCGGCGCTGAACACCCCGCGCGGGCGGTGATACTTGAAACTGCGCCCGACGACCTTCTGCCCCGAAGCCAGCAGCGCCGAGGCCAGCGTGTCGCCGGGATGGCCCGACAGCTCGCGCCCGTCGAAGGTGAAACCGACCCGGCGGCTCCGGTCGATACGTCCGCCCGTGGAAAGCCTCATGCGCCCGCCCCCTCGGCCAGTGTCACCGAGAAGACCTCGTGCGTGCGGGTGTCGCGGGTCACCAGCAGCACCGCGCCGCAGCCCGCGCTGTGCGCCCAGTATTCGCGGCTTTCGCCCGCCGGGTTGTCACGCAGGTGGACATAATCGTGCCAGGCCCCGTTCCAGTCATCGCCCTCGGGGCGCGCCAGGGCCGCACCGCGAAAGGTGAACTCGCGCAGATCCCGCGCGCCGCAGAGGGGACATGTCATGCGCATGGAGCCATTCCTTTCGTCTTGTCGTGATCGTGATCGCCGCAGGCGAAAGGCTCAGTGAGTGTTGTGCTGCGCACCGGTGCCCTCCTCGTCCATCAGACCGACGCCATCGCGGAAACGCTCCAGCCGGAAGCCCTTGGCGCTGTCGTGCGGGCGGTCCGTCGCCAGCAGATGCGCCAGCGCATAGCCCGACCCCGGCACCGCCTTGAAACCGCCGTAGCACCAGCCGCAATCGAGGTAGAGCCCCTCGATATGCGTGCGGTCGATGATCGGCGATCCGTCGGGCGTCATGTCCATGATCCCGCCCCAGCTTCGCAGCACCCGCGCCTTGCCGATCATCGGCATCAGCGTCATGCCTGCCTCCATCACATGCTCGGCCGTGGGAAGGTTGCCGCGCTGCGCGTAGGAGGGATAGAAGTCGAGGTCGCCGCCGAAGACCAGCCCGCCCTTGTCGGACTGGCTGATGTAGAAATGCCCCATGCCGAAGGTCACCACGTTGTCGATGACCGGCTTCAGCCCCTCGGTGACGAAAGCCTGCAGGATGTGGCTTTCGATGGGCAGGCGCAGGCCGGCCATCCGTGCCACCTGCCCCGAACGCCCGGCGGTGACGATGGCGACCTTGCGCGCCCGGATCACGCCGCGCGAGGTCTGCACGCCGGTCACCTTGCCGCCAGAGGTGTCGATGCCCGTCACCTCGCAGTTCTGGATCAGGTCGACACCGCGGTCCGAAGCGCCCCGGGCAAAGCCCCAGGCCACGGCATCGTGCCGCGCCGTGCCGCCGCGCTTGTGGTGCAGCGCGCCGTAGATCGGGAAACGCGCCTGATCGTAGTCGAGATAGGGCAGCAGGCGCCGCACGCCGTCGCGGTCCAGCAATTCCGCATCGTCGCCCTGGTTGATCATCGCATTGCCGCGCCGGGCTGCCGCATCGCGCTGGCCATCGGAATGGAACAGGTTGATCACCCCGCGCTGCGAATGCATCACGTTGTAATTCAACTCCTTTTCCAACCCCTCCCAAAGCTTCAGGGACTGCGAATAGAATTCGGAATTGCCCGGCAGGAAGTAGTTGGCGCGCACGATCGTGGTGTTGCGCCCGACGTTGCCGCCGCCGAGATAGCCCTTTTCCAGCACGGCGACATTGGTCAGCCCGTGCTCTTTCGCCAGGTAGAAGGCCGTTGCCAGCCCATGCCCGCCGCCACCGATGATGACGATGTCATAGGCCGGTTTCGGCGCCGGATCGCGCCAGTGGGGGCCCCAGCCCCGGTTGCCGGTGAGTCCCTCTTTCAGGACCCGCAGCCCGGAAAACCGCATGTCGTGCTCCTTCTGCTTCGGCCCGAGCTAAGCCTTTCGGGACTGTTTACGCAATCAGAGCTTGGGAGCTGCACATTTTTTCGACAGTTTCCGCCTCTTGAGCGGCAGGCTGCCGCGATTTTCTGCACAGCAGAAACTTCTCCAATGACAAACAATCTCCGCCTTGACACACTTCTGTCAAAAAGAGCCCGCCTACGGGCCGACCGACAGCCGGGACAGCGGTCCGGCCCCGAGGGGCCCCAGGGACCGCAGACATGACGGGGGACATGACATGACGTGCCGCATCCTGCTTCATTCGATCAACGGGCGGACCCGGAAGGTCGGCGAGGAGCTGGCCTGGGAACTGGGCGCGCAGCTTCACGAAATCGATATCGACACCCCCGAGCACAGCCTTGCCGGGCGCCTGATGACACGCCTTTCCTCGCTGGTGGCCCGCAGCCTGTCGATCGCCGTGCCCGACCAGCCCTGGCAGCGCAGCGACCTGCTGATCCTGGGCGCGCCCGTCGGCAACGGACGCGCCGCCCGCCCCCTGCGGCAATGGCTGGAAAGCCACCCCGACCTGCCGGCCAGGGTGGCGCTGCTGCTGACCTCGGACGAGGCCGACTACCCCGCGCAGGCGGTCGAGGACCTGACCACGCTCACCGGCCGCAAGCCTGTCGCCGTGCTGCATGTCAGCGACAGGGATATCAGCCACGGCACATGGAAGGGCCGGCTGGAGCATTTCCTCGACCAGTGCGTCGTGCGCTACCGCAACTCCGCCTAGAGCCCCTTGGCGCGGTAGCTCCCGGCGACCCGGCCGATGGCCACGAGGAACCCCGCCATGCGCAGATCCTCGACATCACTGCGGTCGTGCCAGATCTCGCGCATCGACTGGAAGGCGGTCCGCATCGTGTCGTCCAGGCCCGAGCGCACCAGCTCCAGCTCTCCCGCGCCGCGCAGGTACTTGTCCTTGAACCCGGGAGAGAGCTGCCAGCCGATGCCGGTATCCGACGAGAGACGCTCGAGTTCATCCACGAGCAGCTGGTGGCGCGCCTCTTCCTGGCGCCGTTGCATCCGGCCAAAGCGGATGTGACTGAGGTTCTTCACCCATTCGAAGTACGAGACCGTGACGCCGCCAGCGTTGGCATAGAGGTCGGGGATGATCACCGTGCCCTTCTTGCGCAGCACCTCGTCGGCACCGAAGGTGATCGGCCCGTTGGCGGCCTCGATGATCAGCGGCGCCTTGATCCGGTCGGCGTTGGAGAGGTTGATCACCCCTTCCAGAGCGGCCGGGATCAGGATGTCACACTCTTCTTCCAGCAGCGCCGCGCCATCTTCGACATAGGTGGCGTCCGGGTAGCCGGCGACACCGCCGTGGCTGGCGATCCAGTCGTGCACCGCGTGCACGTTGATGCCCGCCTCGCTGTAGAGCGCGCCGTCCCGCTCGATCACCGCGATGATCGTCGCGCCATCCTCTTCCTGCAGGAACTGCGCCGCGTGATACCCCACGTTGCCCAGCCCCTGCACGATCACCCGCTTGCCATCGAGAGAGCCAGAGAGCCCGGCCCGCTTCACGTCCGCCGGTTCGCGGAAGAATTCGCGCAGGGCATATTGCACGCCGCGACCCGTCGCCTCGACCCGGCCGGCAATACCGCCTGCGTTCAGGGGCTTGCCGGTCACGCAGGCGCGCGCATTGATGTCGGTGGTGTTCATCCGCGCATACTGGTCGGCCATCCAGGCCATCTCGCGCTCGCCCGTACCCATGTCGGGGGCGGGCACGTTCTGGGCCGGGTTGATCATGTCGCGCTTGATCAGCTCGTAGGCGAAGCGGCGGGTGATCAGCTCAAGCTCCTGGTCGTCGTAGTCCCGCGGATCGATGCAGAGCCCGCCCTTGGAGCCACCGAAAGGTGCCTCGACCAGCGCGCACTTGTAGGTCATCAGCGCCGCCAGGGCCTCGACCTCGTCCTGGTCGACATTGGGGGCATAGCGGATCCCGCCCTTGACCGGCTCCATGTGCTCGGAGTGGACCGAGCGGTATCCGGTGAAGGTCTGGATCTGGCCCCGCAGGCGGACACCGAAGCGCACTGTGTAAGTGGAATTGCAGACGCGGATCTTTTCCTCCAGCCCCGGGGGCAGATCCATCATTGCCACGGCGCGGTTGAACATCAGGTCAACGGAGCGGCGGAAACCCGGTTCCTTGATCGGTTGCATTGCTATCCTCCCGGTTTTGGCGGCAGGCCGGGCGGGCCTGCCAGACCCCTGCGAACATGGCGCAGATTCTTGACCTGTCCATTAATGCGCCTCCTGCTTAGCCGTCGGAGGTGCGGCGCGAAACCCCCGGCCCCGGGTGCCTGCGGCATCCGCTTGCCGACCGCCGGCGCAATACCGGCGCGAAGCGGGTCCACCAACGGACCACCAGCCCCCCCGGCGCAAGAGACCACCGGGTGACGCAAGATGCCGGGCAGAAAAGACGAATCTGCGGCAGCTCTCCCCGATCACGCCCAATTTCCGCCGTTTTCGGCCCCTAGAAACTGCAGGGATCAGAAGCGCCAACCATGTGCCACGAGAGCCCTGGCGCGGGTAGGGAAACCGATGATGAGTACGCATGGAACAGATCGCAGCCGCCGTCCGTTGACGCCGAGGTTGCGCCGCCGCCTGAGCAGCTTTGCCCGCTCGGAATCCGGTGCCATGCTGCCGCTGATCGTGTTCTTCCTGCTGATTACCCTCATTCTCGGCGGCATGGGCGTCGATTTCATGCGGCACGAGATGGAGCGCACCAAGCTGCAGACCGTGCTGGATCGCGCGGTGCTGGCCGCCGCGAACACCCGCAACGACCTGGACCCCGAATCGGTGGTGCGCGACTATTTCGCCAAGGCCAACATGACCGACTACCTGAAGTCGGTGACGGTCGACGCGGGCTCGGGCTACCGGACGGTTTCGGTTTCGGCCAAGAACCCGATGAAGACCCAGTTCCTCGGCCCGCTCGGGTTCCCGACCCTCGATGTCACCGTCTCGGGCACCGCCGAGGAAAGCATCGGCGACGCCGAGGTCTCCCTGGTGCTCGACATCTCGGGCTCGATGGGCAGCAACCGCCGGATCAGCAACATGCGCTCCGCCGCGCAGGACTTCATCGACACGGTGATCACCGAGGACCAGACCAACACGGTCTCGGTCTCGATCGTGCCCTACACCAGCCAGGTCAACGCCGGGCCCGAGATCATGAGCCGCCTCAACGTGCAGCCGCTGCAGGGCTATGCCCATTGCATCGAGTTCGAGCCGGAGGATTTCGACACCACCGAGATCACCACCACCAAGCCCTACCAGCAATTCGCCTTCTTCTCCTCCGCCTCCTCCAGCTCCAGCGGCCGGATCAACGATCCGGGCTGCCCGGACCGCAGCTACGAGCGGATCACCGCCTTCAGCCAGAACGCCTGGGCGCTGAAGTCCCAGATCAGCAACATGCAGGCCCGTCAGAACACCTCGATCCACCTCGGCATGAAATGGGCCGCCGCCTTGCTGGATCCCGCATTCCAGCCTGTCGTCGCCGACATGGTCGATGACGGCCTGATCGACGCCGCCTTCGACGGCCGTCCGCAGAACTGGGGCGCCGGGGCGCTGAAGGCCATCGTGCTGATGACCGACGGCGAGAACGTGCAGACCACCCGCCTAAAGAACCAGGTCTACGAGACCCCCGACATGCGCTATTTCTGGAGCCGCAACCGCCTGGGCTGGCTGGAGGGCTACATGAACTCCAGCATCGACAACCAGTTTTCGGAAGTTGCCTATAGTGCCAGCGCAGGCGACTACTACCTGCAGAAAGTCTGTTCGGCGGCCAAGGCCAAGGGGATCATCGTCTATACCATCGGCTTCGAGGTCAGCAATCACGGGGCATCGGAGATGGAGGATTGCGCCTCCTCCGCGGCGCACTTCTACCGCGTCGAGGGCATCGAGATCTCGGAAGCCTTCGAGTCCATTGCCCGTCAGCTCAACGCGCTGCACCTGACCAATTGATGAAGCGGCTGCATCATATCCTGCGGCGCTTCGCGGCGGATGAAGGGGGGAATGTCACGGTCGAATTCGTGATCCTCTTCCCGATCATCCTGACGATGTTCCTGTCGACGGTCGAGCTGGGTATGCTGACGGTGCGCCAGACCATGCTTGAACGCGGGCTGAACCTGGCGGTGCGTGACCTGCAGATCGGCCTGACACCGAATATCGATCACGACTCCATCAAGGAGGTGATCTGCGACAACGCCGGCCTGCTGCCCGACTGCGACAACGCGCTGAAACTTGAGATGATGCCGATCGACCTGCGCCACTATACCAGTATGCCCAACGACCTTGACTGCGTCGACCGCTCGGAGGAGGTGAACCCGGTGCGCCGTTTCACCAACGGCCAGGCGAACGAGCTGATGCTGCTGCGCGCCTGCCTGAAGTTCGAGCCGATCTTTCCCAATGTCGGACTGGGGCGCAACTTCGGCAAGGATGGCAACGGCGACGCGATCATGTTCGCGGTCTCAGCCTTCGTGAACGAACCATGAGCCTGCTGAAACGTCATATCCGCCGCTTCGCAGGCGATGAATCCGGTGTGATCACGGTCGAGTTCCTGATCCTCTTCCCGCTGCTGGTCTGGGCCTACATGGCGATGTTCGTCTTCTTCGACATGTTGCGGGCCACGGCGCAGCACCAGAAGACGGCCTATGTGATCTCCGACATGCTCTCACGCGAGACTGCCGACATCACCCCGACCTACATCGACAATTCCAAGAAGCTTTTCGACTTCATGATGCGGGTGGATCGCAACAATGCCCTGCGCGTCAGCTCGATCGGCTACAACGAGGAGGACGAGGTCTACGAAATCGTCTGGTCCCAGGCACGAGGGGGCAAGCAGCCCTTGCGGAACAGGGACATCCGCCGCTGGGACGACCGCCTGCCGGTGCTCGCCGATCTGGATGAGCTGATCCTGGTGGAAACCTGGTACGACTACGAGATCGGCTTTGCCCAGGTCGAGCTTGACGATCTGCATCTGCACAGTTTCGTCTACACCCGCCCACGCTTCGCCGCCAAGCTCGGGTTCGACGCCAACGGTTAATCCTGGACCTGGTCCCGACGGGCCAGGTGCAGCGCCAGCGCATCGGCCATATACTTGGCCTCGGCGCCACGCACCAAACCGCCGACCCCCAGACGCCGCCCGAATTGCCAGTAGAGCCCGGGCCGGAACCGCCGTGGCCCGCGCGTGGCCAGCTTCAGCAGGAACCCGTTCGAGGGCTTGAAGGCGAAGAGGCCGCGATCCACCGCCGCGATCTGCGCCATATCGGCCAGCATCGGGCCGCCCTCCTCGAAAAGCCCCTCGGTGGTCAGCACCAGCACCTGTTGGCTGGCCTTGAGAAGCCGCCAGGCTACCAGCCCGGCAAGGGCCGCCAGCACCAGCAGCAGCAGCCGCAGACCGAAGGGCGCGGGCGCCGGGTTGAAGGCAAGCCAGGCCAGGGCGAGGGCCAGGCCGCCGGTCACCGCCAGACCAACGACACGCCGGGCACTGCCGATGCCAAGCCTTGCCAGTTCCATGCTCTCGGTCATTGCCTGCCCTTCCGCTGTCCTGCGTGATCGCTTCTAAGGGGCAAAGTCGCGGAAGGCGAGGCCCGACCGATGCCCGGGACGGGCGAAACGCACCGGATGTCCGCCTAGCCCGCCACCAGGCGGCGCACCATTTCCCAGTAGATCTCCTCGACCTCGCCCAGGCTCAGCCCGCCGCTGTCGCGGAACCAGGTGGTGATGCCGGTCAGCATGGCGATGATCGCCCGCGTCGCCACACGCGCATCGGCCATCCGCATCGAGCCGTCGGCCTGCCCCGCCTCCAGGATCATCCGCAACCGGGTCTCGTAGGCCTGTCGCTGTTCCTCCAGCAGGGCGAAATTCGCCGCATCGAGGTTGCGCAGCTCCATGTAGGAGATGAAGACCGCCTCGGGCCGCGCCGCGTGATGGCGGATGTGGAAGCGGGTGAAGCCCTCCAGCGCCGCCAGCGGCGCATGGGAAAGATCCTCGGCCGCCACGGCCTGCAGCAGTTCGGTCATATGCTCGGAGAGCAGTTGGAACAGCAGCGCCTGCTTGTCGGGTATGTGGTTGTAGAGCGCGCCGACCTGCACCCCGACCTCGGCCGCGATCTGGCGCATCGAGACGGCCGCATAGCCGTGCCGCGCGAACAGATGCAGCGCGGCATGGCGCATCCTCTGGGCCGTATCGGGGGGCGGGGCGGGCTCGGTCATGGTCATCGGACCTTTCTAGCGCGGCAAATGGCTTCGGCAAAGAGGGCTTGCGGCCGGGGCTTGCCAAGGTCGGCGCCCTGGGGCACTTCTGGGCCATGATGTCCTGCGCCCGCCCTCTTCGCCCTGCTGCGCTGCTGCTGCTGACCGTGCTGGCCGCGGGCTGCACGCGGCCGCCGCTGCCCGACAGCGCCGCCGCGGCCGCCGAAGGCCCCTATCCCGAACTGGTCCCGGCCGGGCGGATCTTGGTAGGATCAGGGGAGACCCCGCGCATCGACGAGACCTCCGAGTCCGATCTGGCCGCCCGCGCCGCCCTGCTGCGCCGCCGGGCCGAGGCCCTGCGCGCCCGGGAATTCGACACCTAGGCCGCATTCCCGCGCGGGCGCGCAGAGTCGCGTTGCAAGGGACCTGCGAAGGCGGTAGGCCCTTGCAACGGAAATCCCGCGACGAAATTCGGAGTCATCCCATGAGCCTGTCCAAGCGCCCCGACCCCCAAAAAGCAGGCCCCCTGCGACTGGGGATTGCCGGCCTCGGCACCGTCGGCATCGGCGTGCTGAAGATCCTGCGCAAGGAGGCCGCGATGCTGACCGCCCGCACCGGGCGCGAGATCACCGTCACCGCCGTCTCGGCACGCAACCGGGCCAAGGATCGCGGCGTGCCGATGGACAGCTATGCCTGGGAAGACGACCCCGTGGTGCTGGCCACCCGCGACGACGTGGACATCTTCGTGGAACTGATGGGCGGCTCGGACGGGCCGGCCAAGGCGGCGACCGAGGCCGCGCTGAATGCCGGCAAGGATGTGGTCACGGCCAACAAGGCGATGCTGGCGATCCATGGTCAGGAACTGGCCGAGCTGGCCGAGTCCAGGGGCCGCGTGATCCGCTTCGAAGCCGCCGTGGCCGGGGGCATCCCCGTCGTGAAGGCCCTGACCGAGGGCCTTGCGGGCAACAACATCACCCGCGTCATGGGCGTGATGAATGGCACCTGCAACTACATCCTGACGCGGATGGAGGCCACCGGCTCGGGCTACAATGCCCTGTTCGAGGAGGCCGCGAAACTGGGCTACCTGGAAGCCGATCCGAACCTCGACGTGGGCGGCATCGACGCCGGGCACAAGCTGGCGCTCCTGGCCTCCGTGGCCTTCGGCACCCGCGTCGCCTTCGACAAGATGGAGCTGGAGGGCATCCAGCGCATCACGCTGGAAGACATCCGCGCCGCCGCCGACATGGGCTTCCGCATCAAGCTTCTGGGTGTGTCCCAGATGACCGGCCGCGGCCTGGAACAACGCATGGCGCCCTGCCTGGTGCCCGCGACCTCTCCGCTGGGTCAGCTGGAGGGGGGCACCAACATGGTGGTGCTGGAAGGCGATGCCGTCGGTCAGATCGTGCTGCGCGGGGCAGGCGCAGGCGAAGGCCCGACGGCCTCGGCCGTGCTGTCGGACATCTGCGACGTTGCGCGCGGCTTCCGCCTGCCGGTCTTCGGCCAGCCGGCCGAGACCCTGCGCGAGACCAATGGCGCCGTGTCGAATACCCCCGCCCCCTACTACCTGCGCCTGACCCTGCAGGACAAGCCGGGCGCGCTGGCCAAGGTGGCCTCGGTCCTGGGCGAGGCCGGCGTCTCGATCCACCGGATGCGCCAATACGACCACCAAGGCGCCGGCGCCCCGGTGCTGATCGTCACCCACAAGACGCCGCGCGCGGCGCTCGATATCGCCATCGCCGGCATGGCCGGTACCGGCGTGGTCGAAGGCGACCCGGTGGCGCTGCGCATCGAAACAGTCTGATCGGAAGGGGGCGGCAGCGCCCCCTTTTCCGTCCAAGGCCATCAAGGGCAAGCTCATGGATTTCCTCGACGTTTCCGCATCCCTGACAGGCCGACGCTGGGTCGGTCCGGGCGCGGAGGTCGAACGCCAGGCCGAAGCCATCGTGCAGGAGGACCACCTGCCCGACGCGCTTGCCCGGATCCTCGCGCGGCGCGGCGTCGCACCGGGCGAGACAGCCGCCTTCCTCGATCCCAAGCTCGGCAGCCTGCTGCCCGATCCGCGCTCCCTGCTGGACATGGAAACCGCCGCCGCGCGTTTCCTGCTGGCCGTGAAGCAGCGCCAGCGCATCGCGATCTTCGCCGACTACGACGTCGACGGCGGCAGTTCCGCCGCGCTGCTGATCGACTGGCTGCGCCGGATGGGCCGCGAGGCGACGCTCTATATCCCCGACCGGATCGACGAGGGTTACGGGCCGAACGTGCCCGCCATGCAGGAACTTGGCCGCAGTCACGACCTGATCCTCTGTGTCGACTGCGGCACCCTCAGCCACGAGCCGGTGGCGGCGGCGGGCTGCGATGTGGTGATCCTCGACCACCACCTCGGCGGCGAGACCCTGCCCGACTGCGTGGCGGTGGTGAACCCCAACCGCCAGGACGAGGACGGCGCGCTGGCCCATCTCTGCGCCGCCGCGGTGGTCTTCCTGATGCTGGTCGAGGCCAACCGGCAACTGCGCGAGGAGAAGGTTCAGGGCCCCGACCTGATGAGCCTTCTCGACCTCGTGGCCCTGGCCACCGTGGCCGACGTGGCGCCGCTGATCGGGGTCAACCGGGCGCTGGTGCGGCAGGGGCTGAAGATCATGGCCCGGCGCGAACGCCCCGGCCTCTCGGCGCTGTCGGACGTGGCGCGGCTGACCACCGCCCCCGCCGCCTATCACCTCGGCTTCCTGCTGGGACCGCGCGTCAACGCGGGCGGGCGGATCGGCGCCGCCGACCTCGGCGCACAGTTGCTGGCAACCGACAACCCGATGGAAGCAAAGCGCTTGGCCGAGCGGCTGGACCAGCTCAACACCGAACGCCGCGAGATCGAGGCCGAGGTGCGCGCTCATGCAATGGCGCAGGCCGAGGCACGGGGGCTTGAGGCTCCGCTGGTCTGGGCCGCCGGCGAAGGCTGGCACCCCGGCGTCGTCGGCATCGTCGCGTCTCGGCTGAAGGAAGCGACCAACCGACCGGCGGTGGTGATCGGCTTCGACGGGGGCGAGGGCAAGGGCTCGGGCAGATCGGTCGCCGGGGTCGATCTGGGCGCCTCGATCCAGAAACTCGCTGCGGAGGGGCTGCTGGTGAAGGGGGGCGGGCACAAGATGGCTGCCGGCCTGACTGTCGCCCGCGACATGCTGGAACCCGCCATGGCACGTCTGGCGGAGCTGCTGGAAAAGCAAGGCGCCGGCGCCGCCGGTCCCGCCGATCTGCGCATTGATGGCGTCCTGATGCCCGGCGCCGCGACGCCTGAGCTGGTGGAACTGCTGGACCAGGCCGGTCCCTATGGCGCCTCCGCCCCTGCCCCGCGCTTTGCCTTTCCCGCGCAACGGATCTCCTTTGCCAAGCGGGTCGGCGAAACGCACCTGAAGATCGCTTTCTCGGACGGCATGGGCGGGCGGATCGAGGCGATCTGCTTCGGCGCTTTCGACGGCGCCCTGGGGCCCGCGCTGGAGGGCCATGGCGGGCGTCCCTTCCATCTGGCCGGCAAGCTGGAGATCAACGACTGGGGCGGCCGCCGCAAGGTGCAACTGCGCCTGGAAGACGCCGCGCCCGCCTCAGAAAGCTGATAACTTTCAGCAGGTTAATACACATCCCCCGCTGCCCCTGCCGACCCTTAAAAAAACTGCCACAAAGGCAAAGAAAACCCTTGCGGAGGATGCCCGGTTTTCATAGAAACCGCCTCACGCCAGCGTGGCCCGTTCGTCTATCGGTTAGGACGCCAGGTTTTCAACCTGGAAAGAGGGGTTCGATTCCCCTACGGGCTGCCATTTTCCACGACATGCTCCAACCTTGCCACCTCCCGTTAGAGGGTGTTTCGTCGTGTGCGCTCCCCCATCCCGGTGCTGTTGGCATCAGTTTTGTCCTGGACGCGGCGGAGGTGTCCAAACGATCCCCCGGCCCTGTGACCCGCCGCGCTGTGATGATGTCGATGCCGGACCCTGCGGGGTCCAGATCGCCCGGATGCACCGCGACAGCCCTCCCCTGTCGCGGCGCTCCTGACCGATCCGCCCTCCTAGAGGGAGGCTGTTCGCGCATGTGCGCGGATCACCCGCCCCATCTGCGTCGCCTCGACAGACATGCCCGACCGGGCATCGCCCGCACTGGCGCAATCCCCGCGAACGCCACGGCTGACCGCGATCCACCCCGTCCCGCGGTCCGGCATGGGCCCGCTGCCCGGCCGGGTCTGCGGGGACCCGGTAGCCGAAGGTCACGCTAAACTTGTATGATATATGCTCGAACCTGCCACAAACTCGGTGTTCAGATCCAGTGAATACTGGTTCCTTTTTCTGCTGCCCCCTGCTAATTTACGCTTTGCAAGCCAATAATCCGCCGCACCGCACCCCGATCGGGCCCAGACATCATACAGGTTCGGCGTCATGCGGACGCAATGCAGTACGGAGCCGAGCCAGAGATGCAGATGACCCCGAAGAGGAAGACCCTGGTGGTCGAGGTGCTGGACAGCCTGCGGGCGCAGATCACCTCGGGCCAGTACAAACCCGGCGACCGCCTCCCCAGCGAGGCACGACTGACCGAGGAGTTCGGCGTCTCGCGCACCGTGGTCCGCGAGGCGGTGGCGGCCCTGCGCGCCGACGGGTTGGTCGATCCGCAACGCGGCGCCGGGGTCTTCGTGATCGAACCGGCACCGGCCGCCGTCGCCCCCTTCTCGGACGTCGACCCCGAACGCCTGTCCTCGATGATCGAACTGCTGGAACTGCGCGCGGCGATCGAGGTCGAAGCGGCGGCGCTGGCCTCGCAGAGGCGCTCTCCGGCGCAGGAGGAAAAGATCATCGGTGCCCTTCAGGCGGTCAACGAGGCAGCCGAGGGCAGTGGCATCAACCACGAGGCGGACTTTGCCCTGCACATGGCCATCGCCGAGGCCACCAACAACCCCCGCTTCGTCGAGGTGCTGCGGATGCTGGGCGCCCAGATGATCCCTCGGCACGGGCTGACGTCCAACGGTGGGCCGGTATCGGCGGACTACCTGGCACTGCTGAAGCAGGAACACGAGCGTATCGTCAACGCCGTACTGGACGGCGACGAGGCTGCCGCCCGCGCCGCCATGCGTCAGCACCTGAAGGGCAGCCAGACCCGCTATCGCCGCCTGCTGCGCGGCTGAACCCGGCGGCCTCTATGGTTTGACAGGGCGCAAAACGTATGACAACTAGTCATATAGGTACGACAACCCTGTCACGAAACGAGGCCACCATGCTTTCCGTCGAAACCCGCCACGCGGTCCACCCTGAGCACGCCCGGGGCATGGATACCGATGATCTTCGCGCACATTTCCTGGGTGAGGGGCTGTTTGCCACCGGAGAGATCCGCCTGCTCTACACCCACTACGACCGCTTCGTCCTGGGCGGCGTCGTGCCCGGCGGCGAGGCGCTGGTGCTGGACAAGGTCGAAGAGACCAGGACGCCCACCTTCCTTGACCGCCGCGAGATGGGCATCGTCAACATCGGTGACACCGGCACCGTCTCCACAGATGGCGAGAACTGGGAGATGGCGCGCGGCGACGTGCTCTACCTCGGTAGGGGCACAGGGGCGGTGACTTTCTCGGGCGCGGGACGGTTCTACATCACCTCGGCGCCCGCCCATGCCACCTATCCCAACAAGCTGATCACCGTGGAAGACGCGGTGAAGGTCGAGATGGGGGCCTCCGAGACCTCGAACAAGCGGGTGATCAAGCAGTTCATCCACCCCACAGTGATGGAGAGCTGCCAGCTGATCCTGGGCTATACCTCGCTGCTGGATGGCTCGGTCTGGAACACCATCCCCAGCCACATCCACGACCGCCGCATGGAGGCCTATCTCTACTGGGGCATGTCCGAGGAAGCCCGCGTGCTGCACCTGATGGGTGAACCGCAGCAGACCCGGCACCTGGTGGTGGCGGATGAGCAGGCGGTGATCTCTCCCTCCTGGTCGATCCACTCGGGTGCCGGCATCGGGGAATATACCTTCATCTGGGCCATGGCGGGTGACAACGTGGACTACACGGACATGGACTTCATTCAGCCGAAGGATCTGAAATGAAAAGCTTTTCTCTGGATGGAAAGAAGGCGTTGGTGACCGGCGCCAACACGGGCATCGGCCAAGCCATCGCTGTCGCCATGGGCGCGGCGGGCGCGCATGTGGTCTGCGCCGGGCGTCGCAGCTGCGCCGAGACCGTGGCCCGGATCGCCTCCGCAGAGGAGCTGATCCTGGATTTCGCCGACCCGATGGCGGCCACGGGGCTCTTCGCGGGCGCCGGCTACGACATCCTGGTCAACAACGCCGGCACAATCCGCCGGGCGGACTCGGTGAACTATGCGGAAGAGGACTGGGACGCGGTGATGGACGTTAACGCCAAGGCGCTGTTCTTCACCTGCCAGGCCTTCGCACGCGCCGCTCTCTCGGATGGGCGACCGGCCAAGATCATCAACATCGCCTCGATGCTCTCCTTCCAGGGCGGCATCCGGGTGCCCGCCTATACCGCGTCGAAACATGCCGTGCAGGGGATCACCAGAATCCTGGCAAATGAATGGGCGGCGAAGGGGATCAACGTCAACGCCATCGCTCCGGGTTACATCGAGACCAACAACACCGAAGCCCTGCGCAACGACCCCGACCGCTCGAAGGCGATCCTGGATCGCATCCCCGCCGGTCGCTGGGGCGCGCCGCAGGACATCGCCGACACCGCCGTCTTCCTGGCCGCGCCGGCCTCGAACTACGTGCATGGCGAAACCATCGCCGTGGATGGCGGCTGGCTGGCCCGCTGATCGGGGCAAGGGGATATCGGCCTCACGGCCGATTGCCTCCGGCGGGAGTATTTCAGGCCTGGTGATGATGCGGGACAATGCCCCTCAGGGCGGCCTCCTTTCCAGCCGGGAGCGTGGCACGCTCCTGAAGGAGACGGAGGGCACCCGGAGGGCTCCACCTGCCGCATCACCAGGCTGGAAGTACTCCGGGGGTGAATTGAGCCCGCAAGGGCTCAAGAGGGGGCAGCGCCCCCTACCCTTTCAGCAGATCCATCGGCATCAGGGCGCCCGGATGGCGCACGACCTGGGCGGCCACCGCATGACCCTGCCGCGCGGCCGCTTCCAGCGAGGCCCCCGAAAGCCGGGCCGAGAGATAGCCGCCGTTGAAGCTATCGCCCGCGCCTGTGGTATCGACAGGGGTCACCGGCGCGCCGGGGTTCACCGGGGCCATGGCGCCGCGATACCACGTCAGCATGGCGCCACCGCCGTTCTTCACCATCACCTCCGAGGCCCCGGCCTTCGCATAGCGCTCCGCCGTGGCCTGCAGGGAGATGTCGCCGAAATGCTCTGCCTCATCGTCGAAGCTGGGCAGGGCGATGTCGCAGCAGGCGGCGGCCTCGGTGATCGCGGCACACATTTCACGGATCGTGGACCAGAGCCGGGGCCGAAGGTTCGGGTCGAAGGCGACACGGGCGCCTCCTTCGCGCGCGGTCTGCAGCGCGTCCAGCAGCACGGCGCGGCGGGCGGGCTCCAGAATCGCAAGGGTGATGCCCGAGATATAGATCATCTCGACACCTGACAGCACCTGCCCCAGCCAGTCGGGGTCATCCGCCAGCAGACGCGCTGCGGACTGGCCGCGCCAGTAGGTGAAGCTGCGCTCACCGTCGGCAAGCGAGATCATGTAGAGCCCGACGCTGCGGCTGTCGTCGCGGCGGATGCCCGAGGTGTCTATGCCGGCGCCCGCGATGAACTGCGCCATCGCGTCCGACATGGCATCGCGGCCCAGCACCGTGGCATAGCCCACGCCCCTGCCCAGAAGCGCCTGCATGTACCAGGCCGTGTTGAGCGTATCCCCGGCGAAACCGCGCCGGAATAGCCCCCCATCCGCTGGAGAGAGTTCCACCATGGCTTCGCCAAGGGAGAGAAATTTCATCATTTGAATCCGTAGAGTTCCACCGGGTTGTCGACCAGCGCCAGCCTACGGGCTTCGTCATCGGCACACCAGCCCAGCGTGGTATCCAGCAGCACCGCGTCATCGGGGTAGTGTTCGGTCACGCGGGCCGCGTTATGGGGCCAGTTGGTGCCCCAGACGATGCGCTCGGGCGCATGGGCGCCGATCTCTCGCGCCACCTTGGCGATATCAGGGAAATCCGGACCTCCGTCGCGGCTGCTTTCGTAGCAGCCGGCGAACTTGAACCATGTGTTGCCTTTATCCAGCAGGCGTTTGATTACTTCAACATGCTGCGGCGTGGCGCCCGAGAAGATCTTGGCGTGATGATCGATAACCCAGCGGGATCTGAGGCTTGCGAGCCGAGGCTCAAGTTCCGGCAGGTGCGAGCCGTCGAACTGCACGGCCATCATCCAGCCCGCCGCATGGGCCTTGGCGTCGATCTCTTCCAGCGCCTCCAAACCGACGGCACCGCCGGGCAGGTCCATGATCCGGGCACCGACGCAGCCTGCGTTCGAAAGCGCCTCGATCTCTGTCTCGGTGGTGTCTGGCGTGATCACGGCGACGCCGAGGGCATCCGCACCCATTTCGGCCAGGCAGGCCAGCAGGCAGGCGTTGTCGGCCTGATGCGCATTGCCCTGTGTCACCACCACGCGGTCGATGCCCAGCCAGTCCATCGCCTGGCGGTACATGGCGGGTGTGGGCAGAGGATCGGGTGGCAGGCCGGGGCCTTCGGGCAGCGCCTGGAAGCCCGGCAGATACATGTGCATCTGCGTGTCGACGGCGCCTTTCGGCATATGCGTCAACGGCTTGGCGCCCGAGAGCTTGCGGTCGATCATCTCCTACCCCTTCGGTGCGAAACGGGTCAGCGCATCGCGGTCGATCTCGATCCCCAGGCCCGGGCCATCGGGGACGGTGACAAACCCGTCCTGATGCTCCAGCGGCGTGGTGACCACGGCCTGCCGGAAGGGGTTGTGAGTGCGGTCAAACTCCAGGATCGGCGCCACGGGCGCGTTGCGCACCGGGTCGGGCACCATGGCCGACATGAATTGCAGCGCCGTGGCGATCTGCACTGCCGTGCCCCAGACATGGGGCACCACACGGATGCCATGGACGGAAGCCAGATCGGCGACCTTCTTGGCCTCCGACAGCCCGCCCATGCCGCAGATGTCGGGCTGGATGATATCGACCACGCGCCGCTGCAGCGGGTCGCGGTAGCCCCAGCGGGTGTGCCAGGTCTCGCCGGCGGCCAGCGGGATCGGCTGGCGCGCCTTGACCTCGAGATAGGCGTCGAGCTGTTCGGGGACGACGGGCTCCTCGAACCAGTCGATGCCGAATTTTGCCGCCCGCTTGCCGAGATCCACAGCCTCGTTAACGGTATAGCCATGGTTTGCATCGATCATCAGGCGACGATCCGGGCCGATGGCCTCGCGGACGGCGGCGATCACGCGCAGATCTTCCTCGACCCCGAAGCCGATCTTCACCTTCATGCGGCGGAACCCGGCGGCCGCATGGCCTGCCATCTCTTCGGCGTTGTCGGCCACGCGGTCCACGCCGTCCCGCTTGAAGGAGCCCGTTGCATAGGCCTCGATCTGCTCGCGCCAGCGCCCGCCCAGCAGGACGGAGACCGGCTGCCCCAGGATCTTGCCCTTGAGGTCCCAGAGGGCAATGTCGATGCCCGACAGCGCCGTGATGGTCAGACCGCGCTGGCCCTGATCGCGCAGGGCGTTGTAGCAGGTGGCCCAGATCTTCTCTGTTTCCAGGGGATTCTGGCCGATGACATGGGGCGCATAGGCGGCGACCACCGCCGCATTGGGACCGGCGGGGCCGAGGCATTCGCCCCAGCCCGTGGTGCCATCCTCGCAGATGACCTCGACCAGCAGGTGCTGGCGCCGGTCGAAGCGCATGGTGGCGCTTTCAAACGCCGTCTCCAGCCGGTGTTCCAGCAGATGGGTGCGGATTTCCGCGACCTTCATGGCGGACCTCACGTATTTGCGGCGATGATCTTGGCCAGGGTATCTTCCTCCGCCGGGGTCAGGTCGTCCAGTGGCGGGCGCACCTTGCCGGCATCGAAGCCCGCGAGGCGGACGCCGGCCTTGATGGCCGCGACGGCATAGCCCTTGCGGCGGGCGCGCAGCTCCATGAAGGGGTAGAAGAAGTCGTTCAGGATCTGCTCGCAGGTCACCCGGTCGCCGGCACGCAGGGCAGCGTAGAACTTGTTGGCAAGCGCCGGAACGAAATTGAAAACGGCGGAGGAATAGGTCTCGTAGCCGATGCCCAGGTAGGCCTCGGCGAACAGCTCCGCGGTCGGCATCCCACCCAGATAGGTCAGCCGGTTGCCGATCTTGGCGGTGATCTGGCGCATCCGTCCGATATCCCCGGAGCCGTCCTTGAAGCCCACCAGGTTCGGGCAGGCATCGCAGAGACGGGCGACTGTATCCACCTCGTATTGCGCATTGTCGCGATTGTAGATCATCACGCCGATGTCCACCGCGTCGCAGATCGCCCTGACATGGGCGAAAAGCCCTTCCTGCGGAGCGTCGATCAGATAGTGCGGGATCAGCAGGATGCCGTCCGCACCGGCGGCCTGGGCCGATTGCGCGATCTCGATGGCCAGTTCGGTGCCGTAGCCGCAGCCCGAGACGATCGCCGTCTCGCCCGCGACCTCCTTGGCGGAGGCGACCACAGGGCCGATCTCCGAGGGAGTCAGCGAGAAGAACTCGCCGGTGCCGCCAGCGGCGAAGAGGACCGGCGCGTCATAGCCGGCCAGCCACTCCACATGGGCCTTGTAGCTTTCGGGGGCAAAGCGGCCCTCGGCGTCGAAATGGGTCACCGGGAAGGACAGCAAGCCGGAGCCGAGCACGGTCTTGAGGGTATCGGGGGTCATGCGTTGGACCTTTCAAAACTTATCATACAAGCTGTATGATATCTTGGCGATGCCGTCAAGGAACGGCGGCTCAGAGGAGATCCGCAGGCAGCAGGGCAGCCGGCAGGTTCTGCTAGCAGACGGGGCGACGGAAGCGGCGGATCGAGAGGGTACCGACGGAGGTGGCGTCGAAGTTGGTCGTGGCCGGATATGGGCCACCGTGCACCATCGAATCGCAAACCTCGACGCCGGTCGGAACGCCGTTGGCCAGCAGACGGCCCGCTTTCCGTTCGAGGATCGGCAGCAGGCGACGCGCCAGGCCCGCATCCCCTTCGTCCATATGCAAGGTCACGATGAGCTGACCGCCGAACCCTCTTAGCCAGGCTCAGGATGTCATCGATATTGCCGACCCGGACGACCAGACCGAACGGGCCCAAGACCTCCTCCCCCGTGACAGGGTGCTGCAGGCAGGTGGCGGCGTCGGTCTGGTAGAGAGCCGGACCGACGCGACGTCCCGCGCTTTCGCCCCGCAGCACGGGCGTCGCGCCGCCGCGGCCCTCGAAGCGCCGCTTGCCTTTTCTATACGCTTCCGCGATACGTTCGCTCAGCATCACCTGGGGGAAAACCTCCATCAGCGCCTCGGCGGCGGCGCTGACAAAGGCGTCCCCGGCGGCGTCCTTTCCCACCACGGCTATGCCGGGGTTGGTACAGAACTGGCCTGCTCCCATGGTCAGAGAGGCGGCCCATCCACGGCCGATCTCCTCCCCACGGGATTCCGCTGCCCCGGGAAGGAGGAACATGGGATTGACGGCGCCCAACTCACCGAAGAACGCAATAGGCTCAGGGCACTGGACACAGAGATCGAACAGCGCGCGCCCTCTGCCGAGGGAGCCGGTGAAGCCAACGGCCTTGATCAACGGAAGCTGCACGAGGGCAGCACCAAGGTCGCGGGTGCCGCCCTGGATCAGGGAGAAGACACCGGGAGACATGCCCGTCCGGGCGATGGCGGCGTGGATGGTTTCGGCCACCACTTCGCCCGCGCCCGGATGGGCGCAATGGCCCTTGACGACGACCGCCCCCCCCGCCGCCAGCGCCGCGGCGGTATCCCCGCCCGCTGTCGAAAAGGCCAGCGGGAAGTTCGAGGCAGCGAAGACGGCCACCGGTCCGATCGGGCGCTGGACCATGCGCATCTCGGGCCGGGGCATCGGGGCGCGGTCCGGCATCGCAGGATCCTGGCGCCGGTCGAGGTAATCACCCGCGCGTATATGGGCCGCGAAGAGGCGAAGCTGGGCGGTGGTGCGGTCGCGCTCCAGCCGGGCGGCGGGCAGTCCGGTCTCGGCGGTACCGATCCAGGTGATACGGCGTCCCCTGTCCTCGATCTCCTCCGCGATGGCTTCGTGAAACGCGGCCCGCCTCTCGCGCGAGCTATGGCCATAAGACCAGAAGGCATCTTCGGCGGCCTCGCAGGCGGCCTCCACCTGCACGAACCTACCGACGGAATAGTCGAAGGCCGGACCCTGGGCCGGCTCGGAGGCGAATGTCGCGCCCCTGGAAACCCATGCACCGGTGTTCGACTGCCCGCCATGCGGCGTGTAGGCGTCAGACATCACCATCCTCCTGATGGATCGGGAGAGCGGTGAACGTGCCACCCTGGTAGCGATGCAGCGAATCCTGTGGATCGGGGTTCGGGATCGCGGCCTCGACCGTGGCGGCCCAGCTTTCCGCGTTGTCCTGCGGCTGCCAGCCCAGGTAGTTGGCAGCGCGATTATCCCAGAAGCTGCGGTCGTTGGCCGAGCAGCCGTAGACCACGGGACAGCCCAGCACCGGCACGGTGAAGGCGGCACGGCAGAAGGAGACGAAATCGCGGTAGCTGAGCCAGGTGGAAAGCATCCGGTGGTCGGTCGGGTGGTCGAAGCAGGAACCTATGCGCAGGATGGCGGTCTCTTGCCCGAACTTCTCGAAGTAGAAGCGGGCCAGGGCTTCGCCAAAGACCTTGGAAACGCCGTAAAGGCTGTCCGGGCGCGGCAGGGCACTGGCGTCGATGACCTCGCTTTGCGGGTGGAAGCCGACGACATGATTCGACGAGGCGAACAGGATGCGCGGCTGTCCATTGGCGCGGGCGGCCTCGTAGAGATTGTAGAGCCCGAGGATATTGGCCTCCATGATCGGGGCAAAGGGGCCTTCGACGGAATAGCCGCCGAGATGGATCACCGCGTCGCAGCCCTCCATCGCGGCATGGAGGGAGGCGGCGTCGTGCAGCTCCGCGAGGCGGAAGCTTTCATGCGGCGCAAGGTCGGTGATCTCGCGGCGGCCGGAGAGGACGACCTCGCCAGCCAGATCGCCCAGGAGGGGGCGGATGGCGCGGCCCATGCTGCCGGTAGCGCCGGTAAGCAGGATCCTATTCATGGCTTTGCCTTTCATCATTCCGGGTCTCTCAGCGGGCGGCTCTGCCATTCGCCGAGCCAGGGGAAGTCGGGGCCGAGGGCGGAGAGGTCTCCGGCGTCCGGCCAGTCCTGCAGGAAGCGCGCCATGTCGGCGGGGCCGGTTTGCGGCGGGCGGTAGCGGGGCTGGCGCGGGCCGTCGCGGAGCTGCCCGGAGGCCGCATATCCGGGGCCGGACCAGTCGTCCCAAGGGGCGTTCAGGTTGATGTGCTCGCCCATGGCGCTGTCCAGCCAGAGGCATTTTCCGACCGAGAAAAGCGAGGCATCACTTATGCTTGGTGGCTCGGCTTCGCTGGTGGTGCCGCGGGTGACCTGTTGCGCCTCCGGCGTGTGGCCATAGGGCGAGGCACGAACGCCCTCGAACCATTGGCGGCCCAGGTTGGTGCGCCTCTGGGCCATGCGCGGGCTACCGTCGTGTGTGAGGCGGCAGGCTTGGAAGACGAAGCCCCAGGGGGTCAGCGCATGGGTCGCCGGCGCGGTCAGCCAGCAATGCGCGTCGCGGTCGCCGCGGGCGCGGATCTCGCAGTCTTCGAACCAGGCGGTGGCCTGGCCGAAGATGAAGTCGACGTCACCCTCTATATCACAGCCGAAGACATAGCTGCGGCAGGTGGCGGCCTTGTCGGGCGATTGCAGGTAGAGCGTGTCCTGCCAGCTGGACAGGTGGACACGGCCCAGGACCAGGCGGTCGGCGCCGGCAGAGAGCAGCGCGACGGCCTGGTGCTGGCCGCGCGGGAAACGGCCCTGGCCATCGGCGCGGGTACCGGCGGGCGTGGCTTCGGGGCGGGAGCACCCGTAGGTGTTGCGGATGGTCAGGTTGTAGATCCGGGTGTCGGGCGCCTCGACGCGGACCACGCTGGACAGATGTGTACTGAGGGTCCGGCGCGCACCGATATGGTCGTGGATGGCGCGGGTCTCGGGCGAGGCCTTGGCGAATTGTCCGTCGAAGCGGGCGCGGTATTCCGTGCCTGGCATTTCGGCGTCGATGCTTTCCGCCAACTGCGCATCGGTGGGCGAGGCGCCGAGGCCCAGCAGGGTGAAGCTGAGGGGGGCGCCGTTGATCATCACCTGCGGCAGGTAGAGCAGGCCCGGGTAGGTGCCGGGGGCAAGGCCGATGACCACACGGCCACCCTGCCCTGTGGCCCGTGCGCGGGTGATGGCGTCTTCGACGGCCTGTTGCAGGGTGCCGGTGCCGGGGCTGACCGTGACGTCCGGTGCCATGTCAGGCACCTTGCACGGCGGTTTCCAGGGATCGTCGCGCAAGGCGGCGACAGGGCCGGTGCGGCGCAGCACCTCGGCCCGGGTCACCTGAGCGGCCTGCTCATCGCTCAGCAGGGGCCGGATGCCGTGGTGGCGCAGTGCCCAGTCGTTGCGGGTCGCGGCCGTCATCCGCGCGCCTTCCGCGCCGTTTCGGCGGCGGCGGCCATCATCAGCGGGCCGACCCCCTTGGCGTCGTCCGCCACGCGGCGTTCGGAAACATAGTAGGGGCCCGTGCCATCACGGAAACGCCCTTCGAACCAGCCGAGGCCGGCGACCCAGCACATTTCCACCATGGACAGTTTGCCGTCGACCTCACGCATCGCATAGGCGGTGAGGTCGTCGAACAGGGTCGAGACATCGCCATCGTAGAGGCCCAGTTCGGCGCCCTTCAGCAACCCGTAGACGAACATCGCCGAGGCGGAGGTTTCAAGGAAATTGCCTTCCAGCTCGGGCTCGTCGAGGACCTGCAGCCAGAGGCCCTCGGGGCGGCGGTAGCTGGCGACATCGGCCAGCAACTTGACGGTGCGCTCGCGTAGGGTTGCGAAACGCTCGGGCCCGACCAGTTCGGCCACGTCGACCAGTGCCATGACCAGCCAGCCGAGGGAACGCGACCAATGTGCATGGCTCATGCCCGTCTGGGGATCACACCAGGGCTGCATCTTGGCCTCGTCGATCGCATGGGCGTAAAGGCCCGTCTTCTCGAAGAAAAGCATCTTCAGCGCGGTATCCAGCTGGGTCAGGCTGTCGGTGACGTAGCTCTCTTTCCCCGTGGCCAGACCGTAGCCGATCTGGAACGGCGGGCCCATGTAGAGACCATCCAGCCAGACCTGCCAGGGGTAGCGCAGCTTGTGCCAGTAGACGCCCGAGCGGGTGCGCGGATGGGTGTCGAGCTGGCGGATCTCGAGCGCGGCGCATTGCATGTAGACCGGATCGCCGGTCGTTTCGGCGAGGTCCAGCAGGGCGCGGCCCGAGAGTATGTTGTCGATATTGTATTCCGACGGGTTGTAGCCCGCGAGGCTGGGGCCCTCCCCGATCTGGGCATCGACCATGCGCTTCATGGTCTCGCGCCAGTGCGCCTCGCCCGTGGCATCGGCCAGCAGTTGCAGGCCGCGGTAGATGCAGCCGTCCTCGTAGCACCAGCGGCCCTCCTTGTAGGGCTGATAGGCGGCAAGGAAGTCGGTGAAATAGCGCGTCAGCATTGCGGCGCCTCCTGTTCTTCAAGCGGGGCGATTTCGCCCGTCACCTCGGCGTAGTCGGACCAGAGGGCGAGGCCCGCGACGGGCTCGACCCCGTCGGCCATCAGCGGCGCCTGTGGTGGGGCGGAGGGATCCAGCGAGGCGCGGAAGTTCTCCAGCCGCACGCCGGTGACTGGCGCTTCGGGCAGACCCAGAACCGCGACGGCGCAGACCTGCACATCGGTGGCGATGACGTCCGAAAAGGTGATGTCGTGGATGCGCGGGGTGGTTTCGTCCACGGTCGCTGGCGTACGTGACTGGACCTCGGTCGAGCGGCCATCGGGGTCGCAGTAATAGAAGGCGTTGATCGCCAGCGGGGTGCCGACACCCTGCATCAGCACGTCCGAGAAGTGGACGCGGGCGACCTCGCCGCCCCTGCCCCTTCGGGTCTTGATGCGCAGCCCCCGGTCGGTGCCGATGAATTCGCAGGCCGCGACGGTGACATCGGTGATATCGCCGGACATCTCGCTGCCCAGCACCATGCCGCCGTGTCCGCGCTCCATCAGGCAGTGATGGACGTGCAGGCGGCGGGTCGGGGCCAGGTGCTCGGCCAGACCCTTCAGCGCGCCGGTGCCGCGCTTGCCGGATTTCACCGCGATGCAATCATCCCCGACCGAGAAATGGATGCCCGCAAGGGTCACATCGGTGCAGCTTTCGGGGTTGAGACCGTCGGTATTCGGGCTGTCGGGCGGGTTCTGGATCTTCAGCCCGGCGCAGGTCAGCCCGTCGATGCGGTAGGGGTGCACGGTCCAGCTGGGGGAATTGCGCACGGTGATGCCGGAAAGCTGGACGCCCTGCCCATGGGCCAGGAACAGTGCGCGGGGACGGCGAGCGCCGTCGCGGGTTTCCTTGGGCCAGGACCACCAGTCGCCGCGTTCCCCGCCCGCATCCAGCACGCCAAGGCCCGTGATCGTCAGGCCGTCGCAGTCGACGGCGGTCAGGGGCGCGGCGAAGGTGGCTTCGGGCAGGCCCTCCCAGGTGCCGAGGACGCGGTTCGCGGAATCCCGTGGCGGCAGGATCGGCCAGCCTGCGCGGTCGTGCAGGGCGTGAAGCTCGGCCCCCTCCTGCAGCCAAAGGGTCATCTTCGCTTTCAGGAAGACCGGTGAAATGGCGAAACGGCCCGGCGGCACGCGCAGGGTGCCACCTTCGGGCAGTGCCGCGAGGGCCGAGGCAATGGCAGGAGCATTGTCGGGCAGGTCGGGGGCGGCGCCGTGGTCGGTGATATCGACCAGACCGGCGCAGGGGGCGGTGCGGAAAGCCAGCGCCGCGCGACCGATGGAGAATTCGTACTCGGTGTCCGGGGAAAGCCCTTCCAGGAACACCGGCGCCACGGTGGTTTGCCCGCGCGCCAGGATGCGGCCTTCTCCGACACAGCTCCAGGCCAGCGGGGCGGCCAGGTGGTAGCGGGTTCCGGGCGGTGTCACCAGCAGGCAAGCGGTGCGGGCGGAGAGGGAAGCAAGCGAGAGGGCGGTCATCGGAATTTCCGGGGCAGATGCCGGAACGGGCCGGCGGCGGTCATGGCATGGGGCCGGCGCGGTGGTCCGGCCCCATGGCTCCGCTCCGGCGGGGCACGGTGGCCCCACCGGATCACGGGATCACTTCAGGTCGTCGAGGAATTCCTGGATGCCGTAGAGCATTTCCTCGGCAGCCTCCTCGGCGCTCAGCTCGCCATAGGCGAAGAGTTCGAGGGAATCCTCGATGGCGCCGCGCACGTCCTGGTCTTCCATGAAGGGGCTGATCGCCGGGCCGGACGCCTTCAGGACCTGCTCCTGCGCCTTCAGCTGCATGGGCTGGAAGGCATCGGCCTCGGAAAGCTGGGTCAGGGCCGCCGAGGAGGCGGGCACGCCGCGGGCGGTGCCCATGGCCGCGATGCCCTCGGGCTCGTTCAGCAGGCAGTTGACGATCTGGGCTGCCGCTTCGGGCTCATCCGTATTGGCCGAGATCGAGAAGACCATGGAGGCCTTGCGGTAGATGCCTTCGGTCTTCTCGCCCTCCTGGGACAGCATTCCGACGTAGTCCAGTTCCATCCCCTCGGCGAGCGGATCGGAGATCTTGAAGTAGGTCGAGTCCCACTGCAGGGTGCCGGCGATCTCGCCGTTGACCCACTTGGGGTTCTCATGCAGGGCGATATTGCCCGCCGCCGCCACGTCACCCCAGGGCTGGATGACATGGTTGTCGACCAGCGCCTTGTAGAAGGTCAGCCCTTCGACGATATCCTCCTTCGACCAGGTGATCTGGTTGGTTTCGGGATCGATGAAGGGGGTGCCGGTCTTCTGGGTCAGGTAGGCCTGGATGATCAGCGAGGCATCCAGCGCGATGCCCTCGAAGGGATAGTAGCCTTCCCCCAGCTTCTCGGCGAAGACCGGGCCGGCGGCCATCAGGTCGTCCCAGGTCTGGGGCAGCTCGAGGCCCGCCTTTTCGTACATCGTATTGTTGAAGACGAAGATCCGGCCGGTGGTCGACAGCGGCAGACCGTTCAGCTTGCCGTTGCGGGTGCCCGCCTCGAGCTGCGCCTCGGTCCAGTTCGACAGGTCGATGGTGTCCGACAGCTCATAGAGATCGGCAAAGCCGTCGCCGTTCTTCGAGAAGATCGGCAGCCAGGGCCAGTTGATCTGCATGATGTCGGCTTCGGTCTTGCCCGCGATCTGGGTCGCGACCTTCTCGAAGTGGCCCCCCCAGCCGGTGAATTCGGGCTGGATGGTGTGGCCATGCTTCTCGCCACAGACCTTCAGCGCCTCCTGGGTGGCTTCATGGCGGCTGTCCCCTCCCCACCAGCTCATGCGCAGATCGGCGGCCTGGGCAGTGCCGCTGAGCGCGGTGCCGGCAAGTGCCATCGCAATAAACGTCTTTTTCATGTTTTCCTCCCTGAACAGACGTTGGTCTTAGTCGGCGGGCAGCGACAGGTTGATGCCGCTTTCCGCGTCGAAGATGTGGATATTCGCCCCGAGGGGACGCAGACCCACCTGGTCGCCGCGCCCGATCTTCTTGTCGAGTTCGGCCGAGGGGACGACCACGACGAACTGGGCCCCCTCCACTTCCACGTGCAGGTTCACCTCGTGACCGAGGAATTCGATATTGCTGACCGTGCCGGTGAAGGCATTGGCCTCATCCGCCGCGACCACCTGCAGGTGCTGGGGACGGATGCCGAGACGCACCGCCCCCTCCGCCGCGGACAGACGCCCGGCCAGCCCTTCGGGCACGGCGATGCGCTGGCGGCCGGCGGTCAGCACCGGCGTGCCGCCGTCGTGGCTGAGTACGCAGCCGACGAGGTTCATTTCGGGCATCCCGATGAAACCGGCGACGAAATCGTTGGCCGGTCGCTCGTAGAGCGTCGTCGGGTCGGCGACCTGCATGATATGGCCGTCCTTCATCACGCAGATGCGGTCGCCCATGGTCATCGCCTCGACCTGGTCGTGGGTCACGTAGACCACCGTCGCGGGCCGCCCCTCGTTGCGCAGGCGCTTGTGCAGATCGGTGATCCGCACCCGCATCGAGGCGCGCAGCTTGGCGTCGAGGTTGCTGAGCGGCTCGTCGAACAGGAACACCTCCGGGTGCTTGATCAGCGCCCGCCCCAGGGCCACCCGCTGCGCCTGCCCGCCCGAAAGCTGCTTGGGCAGCCGGTCCAGCAGCTGTTCGATTTCCAGGATGCCCGAGACCTCATCGGTGGCGGTCTCGATCTCGGCCTTGGGCTTGCGCTTCAGCTTCAACCCGAAGGACAGGTTCCGACGTACCTTCATGTGCGGGTAGAGCGCATAGTTCTGGAACACCATGGCGATGCCACGACGGCCGGGAACCAGGTCGTTGACAACCTGTTCGCCGATCCGCACCTCGCCGCCGGTGATGGTCTCAAGGCCCGCGATCATCCGCAGGGTGGTGGACTTGGCGCAGCCCGAGGGTCCGACGAGGACCATGAATTCGCCCTCCGCCACATCAAGGTCGATGCCATGAACGGCCTTGAACCCGTTCCCGTAGGTCTTTTCGACCCCGCGCAGTTGCAACTCGGCCATCAGCCTTTCACCCCCCCTGTAGAGATGCCTTCGATGAAATATTTCTGGGCCAGGAAGAACACCGCCAGGCTTGGCGCGAGGGCCAGCACGGACATGGCGAGGATCTGGTTCCAGGCGAAGGCTTCGGTCGTGTCGATCGACAGCTTCAGCGCCAGGCTGACCGGGTACTTGTCGACCGAGCTGAGGTAGATCAGCGGGCCGAGGAAGTCGTTCATGGTCCACATGAACTGGAACAGGCAGACCGAGATCAGCGCCGGCATCAGCATCGGCACCACGATGAAGACCAGCGTCTGCAGCGTGTTGGCCCCATCGACGCGGGCGGCCTCTTCCATGTCGCGCGGGATGGCGCGCAGGAACTGGATGACCATGAAGACGAAGAAGGCATCCCCCGCCAGCGCCGAGGGCACCCAGAGCGGCAGGAAGGTGTTCAGCCAGCCCAGGTCCCGGAACAGCAGGTATTGCGGGATGCGTGTCACGACATTGGGCAGCAGCAGCGTGGCGATGACCGAGGCGAAGAGGATCTTCTTTCCGGGAAATTCGAAGCGGGCAAAGCCGTAGGCCACAAGGGTGCAGGACACGGCGGTGCCGATGGTCTTCGGGATGATGATCCACAGCGAATTGAGGAAGAACCGACCGAATGTATAGGGCGTCGAGGTCTGCCAGCCGTCGATATAGCCCTGGATCGTCGGGTTCTTCGGCCAGAAGCCGGGCGAGGAGAACATCTCGGCGTTGGTCTTGAAGCTGGCGCCGATCAGCCAGACCAGCGGGTAGACCATGATCAGGCCGACGACGGTCAACAGCGTGTAGCGCAGCGCGGCGTTGAACCGGGCCTTGCGGCGCAGCTTGATTTCCAGCTGGGTCGGCGCATCACGCTCGCCACTGCCGGAATGCTTGGGAAGATCGGGAAAGGCCGCCATGATGTCAGCTCCGCTTGTCGCCTGCGTAGTAGACCCACTTCTTCGACGACCAGAAGGCGATGAGCGTCAGCACCATGATGATGGCGAAGAGCACCCAGGCGATGGCCGAGGCATAGCCCATGTCGAAGCTCTTGAAGGCCTCGTCATAGATGTAGAGCGGGAGCAGATAGGTGGATTTCAGGGGGCCGCCCTGGGTGATGATGTAGGGACCGTTGAACTCCTGGAAGGCCTGCACGGTCTGCATGATCAGGTTGAAGAAGATCACCGGGGTGATCAGCGGCAGGGTGATCGAGCGGAAGATCTGCCAGGGCCCCGCACCGTCGATGGCCGCCGCCTCGTAAAGCGACTTGTCGACCGATTGCAGCGCCGCGAGGAAGATCACCATGGCCGAACCGAACTGCCAGCAGCGCAGCAGGGTGATGGTGAACAGCGCGTTTTCCGGGTCGCCGAACCAGTTGATGCCCTCGCCACCAAGGGCAATGATCGCCATGTTCACCAGGCCGGTATCAGCGAAGATGTAGCGCCACAGCACCGCGATGGCGACCGAGCCGCCGAGGATCGAGGGCACGTAATAAGCCGTGCGGAACAAATTGATCGCCTTCAGCCGGTAGTTCAGCACCACCGCGATGAACAGCGCGAAAACCAGCTTCAGCGGCACCGTGGTGAAGACGTAGATCAGCGTGACCTTCAGCGACTTGTCGAAGGTGCGGTCGCGGGTGAACAGCTTCTTGTAATTGTCGAGGCCGATGTATTCCGGCCTCGACAGCAGGTCATAGTCGGTGAAGCTGAGATAGAAGGACGCAATGAAGGGAAAGGCGATGAACAGCGCCAACCCGATCACGTAGGGCGCGACGTACCAGAGGCCGACGTATCTGCTGTCTCCGCCCATCAGGCCACCTCCTGAACCAGGGTTTCGGGCAAGTGCCTCGACGTGGCCCGAACCATCTCCGACAACATCTGCCGCGCCTCATTGCCCCCCAGCGGGGCGACCAGGGGATCGGCACGGAAGAGATCGAAGAGCACGTCATGCTGCCCCTCGGCGACCGCCTCCAGCAGGGCGCTCTGGCGCTGCGCATGATCGTTGACGATGGGGGCGAGGCCCTCGGGCAGGCGGCCCGCCATCAGGGGCGTCACGCCAAGGCCCGAGAACATCGCGTTGCTTTCGACGATGGCGCCCCTCGGCAGGTTCTCGATCTGGCCGCGATTGGGCAGGTTGACGTTCGAGACATGGCTGCCGCCGCTCATCAGCGCGCGGATCTGGTCGACCAGCGCCTCGTCCGAGCGTTTCGCGGCCACCTGGCCCTCGCCTGCCAGCAGCGCGGCGCGGCGCTGGCGCTTGCGGGCGTTGTCCTTGATGCGGAAGGCGACCGGGGTCAGGCCGAAGTCCCAGTCGGCAGGCTGGTGCAGGTATTCGGCGGCAGGCAGGAATTCGACCAGATGACGGTCCCCGGCAGCGGCGGGAATGCCGAAGCGGCGGAAGAGGTCGAACTTCACCCGGCTGCGGTCATTGTAGTACTGCGCCCAGCGGTCGAAGGGATCGGGTTCCTTCGCCACCCAGCCGCCGGAGAACTCCTCGGCGAAGGCGCGGTAGGCGGGCAGCATGTCCTGCCCCTTCAGCGCGATACGGTCGACGAAGGTGAAGTGGTTGATGCCCAGCACGTTCACCTCGACATCGCGGTGGCTGTAGAGGGCTTCGCCGGCCGCGCGATTGGCCAGCCAGGCGACCTGTTTGCGCAACTTGGTGACCTCGTGGCACTCGCCCCAGCACCTGATGCCCGGGAAGGCACGGTAAAGCGCGCCGGTCAGCACCGACATGGGGTTGGTCAGGTTGCAGACATGGGCCCCGGGCGCGTACTGGCCGATGGCCGCGCCGATCTCCATCATCATCGGGATCGACCGCAGGGCGCGGACGAAACCGCCCGGCCCCACCGTGTCACCTACGGCCTGTGGCACGCCGTAGCGGGCGGGGATGTCGATATCCTCGGCCATGTCGCTGAACGAACCGGGCAGGATCGAGACCACCACCACATCGGCACCTGTCAGCGCCTCCGCCAGGCTGGACGCCACCGTGTAGCGCGCCGGGGTCCCTTCCGAGACCTCGGCGAAACGGCCGCCGAGGCGGGCGTTCTCTTCCGCCGCCTCCCTGTCGATATCATAGAGACGCACCTCTGCGGCCAGATACCTGTCCGCCGCAAGGTCCGCCATCAGCCCCAATGCCCAGTTGATCGACCCGCCGCCGATATAGGCGATGGTCACCTCCTGGCTCTGCTCCCCGCTATTCGTCATATGCGCTACGCTTCTGCCCGGCAGCTGGTGCCGCGACAGCCTCCCCCTCCGAAAGTTGTCGGACTAGTTGTATGACACCCCATCCATCCGACGCAACAGATTTGTTCATGGCCGCCGTCTGCGCCGCCGCAGAGGGCAAAACAGTCAACAAACACAGGGAGACAGAGGCAAAGGGAGGATCAGCATATGTCAGCCGGCAGGGCAATTGCCCGGCAGACCCGAGACGAGGCCAAGCCGTCTTGAGGCTCATGCCGGAAAAACTTGTCTGACAGGATTCGGGACAGCGGCACAGGTCCCCTCCCGGGGCGGCGGCGATCTGCGAAAAACGGTGGATGGCCTCTTGCGCAGCGTCGCGGCTTTGACTAGAAGCCCCTCACCGCAAGCGCGGCCCGTTCGTCTATCGGTTAGGACGCCAGGTTTTCAACCTGGAAAGAGGGGTTCGATTCCCCTACGGGCTGCCACTTCCCCCCCTCCCTGATGCCCCCCGTTGCAGCCCCGACCAGGCCTGCAGGACACCCGCCTTTGGTCGCGTTTGGGCAGATATCAATTGTCTGCGAATTACCCCCGTCCGAAGCTGCAACTTATGGTTGCGATTCGTTGTGGGAGGGGAATGCAATGCCGACTTTCGAGATTCATCCGCGTATTGGCGTGGCCCGGCTGGGGAACAGCCTGATGGAATTCTACCTGGCGCCGGAAGAAACGGGGGGATTGCCGATCGCATGTGACGAGTTCGGCAATGAATTGGAAGGCGCGGGCCCGGTGCGCGTTTTCAAGGACAGCATCGGTGCGATCAAAAGGCAGGCGGCACGATTCCGCATCTTCCGTACCGATTGCGAGGGCGGCGAAACAAGCGCTCCGACGGAAATATCCCTGGACGATCCGGATATCGACAAGATCGAATGGCTTGTCCATATCGCCAACAAGAAACCCGTCTGGTACACTTTTTCCGAGCTTCTGGGAGACCTGGAATTCGGCGAGAGCAACAGCTACGAGGCCACGCATGTCGGCGTCAACAATCCCGACGTGACCGATCCCGCGGAGCGCCAGAAACTGATTATCGACCCCGGCCCGCGCGAGATTTCCACGCCGAACAGCACCGTCGCCATCTCTCGCTACAATATCCCCGACCAATATGCGCACGGCTCCTTCCCGCCGGTTTCCGCCGGGGGCCAGCAGATCGACATCCTGGGCGAACTGAAGATGGATTCGCGCGGCAATCTCGTCGCTCTGGGTGGCTTCGGCAATGTCACCGGCAGCGCAGAAATCACGAGTTTCCGTGGTGCATCAGGCTATTGGGACGACATCGCCGATGGCTACGTGATCGCGCGCGTCACCATGGCCGATGGCAGCCAGGTCGATGCGACATCGGCATGGCTGGTCGTGGGCAGTCCGAAATACGCCCCCGAAGTGGTGAACATCACCACTCTCGCCGACACGATGGAGGACGTCGCCATCCGCAGGAACGGTGCCAGGCCCGACATCTTCCCGGGCACCACCGAGGACGGCCCCTGGCCAAAGGATCCGGCCAACCAGTATACTCCGCTGACCGGGTTCAACCCTGACTACGTGGTCAACTTCGACCGTGACATCCAGCCGCTGCTGGACCGCATGGCGCGCTACAAGTTCGTCGCCAATGTCCCGACCATGGACGAATTCGCCAAACCGAACTTCGACATGCGCGACAATTCCGATGCGCTTCTGCAGCGCCGAATGCGCTATTTCAACGGCTTCCGAATGCCGCTTCTGGCAAAGGACTATGACCGTTGTTACGCCACGATGTCGAAAGGACCGGGGCAACTCTATGCCTTGGAGGAGGAGGATCCCAATCGCCTGTCCGGCTTGCCGATGATGCCGCTGAACTCGGGCGACAATTCGGTCACCAACAAGGGGCCCATCTACAAGTTCGAAACCCTTTCGCCGACCCAGTATTTCTATCTCTGGCAATGGGCCCGTGGAATGTTCACCACCGAAGCGCCCAATCCGCCGAGCCGGATCGAAGCATTGGACCGGGTTGATGCCGGCAATTGCGTGGGCGCCCCGTTCAGCCCCGGGATCGAGGTCACCTGGTCGGTACGCAGCCCGAATATCTACGAGGGTCCCCTGCATCTGCGCCTGGCCCATTCCGACGCGGGCTATGGCGACATGCTGCAGTTCTATGTCCAGAACGGACTGACCTGCGCCCGCAACGAATGCGTCGCGGGCAGCTGCGAGCCCGGCGACCTGACCAAGCGGATGGCGATTCCCTGGATGGCAGATTTCCACGAATGCACCGTGCAGACGCCCAACATCACCAATATCCACGTCAACCAGCTGGCCGACGGCTCGGGCATCGAGGTACCGCCAGCCTTCTACGTCTACTGGTGGCCGCCACAGAGCCCGTTCAACGTGACGACCGGCACCCAGCTTCCCGGCGATCAGGTGCTGGATGCCTTCGTCAGCGATATCGACCAGCAGACGATCATCCCGCAGGGTCAGAACGTCGAGTACCAGCGCGGCATCGACTCGGCCCAGGCAATGATCAACTCGTGGTTCATGCTGGGCTTCGTGCTGAACCGGGGCACCGGGGACATTCCCTATCTGGTTGAGACCGAACGCAACTTCGGCCAGCTGGCGCAGGCGCACATCCAGCAGATCGCCAGTGCCGCAGCCCAGGCATCGACGGCGGCCAAGGCCTAGATGCAGGTCGACGTCGCGATCATCGGCGGCGGGCCAGCCGGCTGCGCCGCCGCCCTCACGCTGGGCAAGCGCCCCGATATCCGTACCCTGCTGATCGAGCGGGGCGACTACAGCCGGGCCAAGGTGGGCGAATCCCTCTCGCCCGGGGTGCGGTCGCTGCTGCAGTACCTCGGCCTGTGGGAGCGCTTCGACCGGGAACAGCGTCACAGCCTTATGGGCAACGAAGCGGCCTGGGGCAGCGAGGACCTGGGCGCGATGGATTTCATCTTCACCCTGCATGGAGCGGGTTGGGCGCTGGACCGGCGCGCCTTCGAGGCCATGCTCGCCGAGGAGGCCGAGGCGGCAGGCGCGACACTCTGGCGCGAGACCTCGGTCGGCGCCTGCACCTGGCACGGCACGCAGTGGCGGATCGGGACCACGCGCGGTGCGGTGACCGCGCGATACCTGCTGGATGCGGCCGGGCGCACCTCGGGGCTGTCGCTGGCGCAGGGCGCGCGGCGGCTGCGCAACGACACCCTGGTCGCGCTCTGCGCGGTGCTTCCACGGGCCGGCAGGATGGCTCAGGTGACCCGTGTCGAGGCGGTGCCTGAGGGATGGTGGTACGCCGCCCCCCTGCCCTCTGGCGCGGCCATGTGCTGCCTGTTCACCGACGCCGGCCTGAGCCACGCCGCGGGCCTTGCCGATCCGGCGCGCTGGTCGCAGGCCCTGGCGCGGACCCGCCATATCGCGCCCCTGCTCCGTGCCGAGGCACCGCAGGTGCAGGTGCTGCCGGCCTTCTCGGGGCTGCTGAGCGACACCAACCCCGCCCTGCCGATGGTCGCGGCGGGGGATGCGGCGGCGGCGCGGGATCCGCTGTCATCCTCGGGCATTCCCAATGCCATGGCCAGCGGCATACAGGCAGCGCGGGTGGCCGCCGATCACCTCTTCGGCTCGGGGGCGCTGGCGCAGGGCTACCGCGACAGCCTGCTGCTGGATCACCAGGCGTATCTGCGCGCCCACTGGCGCACCTACCGCACAGAAACCCGCTGGCCCGAGGCCCCTTTCTGGCGCTTCCGCGCCGCGCAGGCGCGCCGCGCCCCCGGGGCCGTGGTGCGCCGCCGCGCCGTCCGGGAGAGGTCGATCTTCGTGCCGGGCCCCGTCTCCGACTGGATCCGCCGGGCGGCCTCCGAGGAACAGACCCAACTGGCCCTGATGACCCGGGCGCGGGCCGCCTTCCCCGCCCTTCCGGACGAGCGGCTGATGCTTGCGGTCGAAGAACTGACGGAGCCGGTCTGAGGCAGAACGCGCCGGCTCAGGCCGAGGCGCAGCCCGCCAGCGCGGCGGTATCGTCGAGGATGATCTTCACCGGCACGTGGCTGGCGGTGTCCAGCGCCAGCGGTTCGGCATAAGCGGCCCGGAAGGCCCCGGCACCGCCGTTCAGCAGCACCGCGCGGGCCACGCCGCCGGCAAAGTGCAGCCCCTGCCCCGGCAGGAAAGCCAGCAGGAGGTCCTGCGCCAGGTAGGCCATGAGACCGGCGTAGAAGTCGATGAACTCCGCCAGCTGGGCATCGCCCGTCCCCATCAGTTCGGCGGGTTTCTCGGCTCGCCCGGTCGACAACTTCCACAGCTTCTCGAAACCGCGCCCGGAGAAGAGATGCTCGATGGTCGGAAAGGCCCCGGCATCCTCGCCGATGCGGGCCTCAAGGGCGGCACGGATGCGCCAGGCCAGCTGGACATGGCCCATCTCGGCCTTGGGCACCACGGGGGCCTCGGGGTGGATGACCACCGGAGAGACGTTGAAGCCGGTACCGATGCCCGCCACCAGCGCCTGATCGCCATAGGCCGGGATCTCCGGGGTCACCAGCTCCAGCCCCGTCTCGGTCAGCGAAGGCACGGAATAGCCAAGCGCCTCGAGATCGTTGATCAGCCGTGCCGGGGCGCCGAAGAGATCGCTCAGCTTGTCGATATGGAAAGACCAGTCGCGATTGGTCAGCCGGGCATGATCACCGGTGACCGGACCGGCGACGGCAACACAGATCCGTTCCAGCGCGCCCGGCGAGGTTGCCTCCAGATAGGCCCCGGCGGCGGCATAGAAGGTGGCGAAATCGTCGTTGCGGTAGGACCGGATGGTCTCGGCCCGCACCTGCCGCCCCTCGGCCAGGGCAAAGCGCACATTGGTTCCACCGACATCAGCAACCAGTTTCATCTGTCCCTCGCCAGAGAAGTTCCGTTGCCGGTTGCATAGCCACTGTTAGCGGTAAAACCAATGGCAAGAAGCCCGAAGAGCGTCGTTTTCTGCCCTCGCCGGCAAGCCACCGCCCGACGGGCAGGCGTCCCGGTCCACCGCCAACAGACTGCCCCTACCGAACAGGCCACCCGTGCCCCTCCCTGCGACACGCACACAGCAGGCGCGGGTCCCTTTCATCCATTCGACGGCTGACAATACTCTGGGGGGAGAGCCGGAGGCTCGGGGGGCAAAGCCCCCTCTATCTTTCATTGTCGCCTCCCGGCGACGGGCGGGCAAAGCCCCCCTCCACCTTCCCAATGTCGCCTCCCGGCGACGGGGGCGCGGGCTACCCCCAGCATACCGTACAGGCCCTAGTTCAGGCGCTGGCCGCTCTCCGGTGCGAAGTAGGACACCTTGCCGAGATCGAAGGCCAGCGTCATGCTCTGGCCCGCGCGGGCCGAGGTCTCGGCGTGGAGACGCGCGGTGACCTGCTTGCCCCCCAGTTCCGAGACCACGTAGGTATCCGCACCCGCCGGCTCGACCATGTCGATATGGCACTGGGCCTCCTGCACGTTCGACCCGGCGCGGAAACCGGCCTCGGCGATATCCTCGGGGCGCAGGCCCAGGATCACGTCGGCGGGCAGATCGGCGGGGCGGCTGTCTTCCAGCACCAGCGGCGCGGCGCCGGCGCGGGCAATCTCGATCCGGTTGGCGCTGCCGTCGCGCCGCACCTTGGCCGGGATCAGGTTCATCGCCGGGCTGCCCATGAAATCGGCCACGAAGAGGTTGGCGGGTTGGTTGTAGATCTCGGCCGGGGTGCCGATCTGCTGGATCACCCCGCCCTTCATCACCACGATCTTGGTGGCCAGCGTCATCGCCTCGATCTGGTCATGGGTCACGTAGACGATCGAGGCATTGAGCGTCTGGTGCAGCTTCTTGATCTCGGTGCGCATCTCGACACGCAGCTTGGCATCGAGGTTCGACAGCGGCTCGTCGAAGAGGAACAGCGCGGGGTCACGCACCAGCGCGCGCCCCATGGCGACCCGCTGACGCTGCCCGCCCGACAGCTGGCCGGGCTTGCGCTGCAACAGCGGGGTGATCTGCAAAAGCTCGGCCACCTCGGACAGCTTCTGCTCCTGCGTCGCCTGATCGACGCCGCGCACCTTCATGCCGAAGGTGATGTTCTTCGCCACGGTCATCGTCGGATAGAGCGCATAGCTCTGGAACACCATGGCGATATCGCGGTCCTTGGGCGAGACATCGGTCATGTCGCGCCCGGCGATGTCGATTGTGCCCGAGGTGATCGGCTCCAGCCCGGCGATGCAGTTCAGCAACGTGGACTTGCCGCAGCCCGAGGGGCCGACGAGGACCAGGAAGTCGCCCGGTTCGATCGCCACGTTGATATCGTGCAGGATCTCGGTGGCGCCGTAGGACTTGCGCAGGTTACGGATGTCGAGGATCGGTGCCATGGGAGTTATCCTTTGACCGAGCCGGCCGTGAGGCCGCGGATGAAATACTTGCCGGCGACGACATAGACCAGGAGCGTGGGCAGAGCCGCGAGGATCGCGGCGGCCATGTCCACGTTGTAGGCCTTCACGCCGGTGGTGGAGTTGACGATGTTGTTGAGCGCCACGGTCACCGGCTGGGTGCCCGCCTGGCTGAACGACACGCCGAAGAGGAAGTCGTTCCAGATCTGGGTGAACTGCCAGATGACGGTGACCACCACGATGGGCAGCGAGAGCGGCAGGAAGATCGACCAGAAGATGCGGAAAAAGCCCGCGCCATCGATCTTGGCCGCCCGCACAAGCTCTTGCGGGATGGTGACGTAGTAGTTGCGGAAGAACAGCGTGGTAAAGCCGATGCCATAGACGGTGTGCACCAGGATCAGGCCGGGGATCGTGCCCGCCAGCCCCATCAGGCCCAGCATCCGCGCCATCGGCAGCAGCACCACCTGGAAGGGGATGAAGCAGCCGAACAGCAGCAGCGAGAACAGCAGGTTCGCGCCCCGGAAGCGCCATTGCGCGAAGACATAGCCGTTGATCGCGCCAAGCGCCGTCGACAGGGCCACGCCCGGAATGGCGATCAGCAGCGAGTTCAGCAGGTAGGGCTTCAGCCCCTCGCACTGGATGCCGGTGCAGGCCGATCCCCAGGCGGTCAGCCAGGGCTCGAAGGTGACTTCGCGCGGCAACGCGATCAGGCTGCCCGTGCGGATCTCGTCCAGCGACTTCAGCGAAGTGGTCAGCATGACGAAGAGCGGCATCAGGAACCACAGCGCGAAGAGCGTCAGCACCAGGTAGAGCAGCCAGCGCAGGGCGATGCGGCCCAGGCGCTGCCCGGTGCTGCGGCTGCCCGCGCGGGGGGAAACGTAAGCGAGGTCAGTCATTTTTCGCCCTCAGCTCGGAATAGAGGTAGGGGACCACGATGGCGAAGACGACCGCCATCATCACCATGGCCGAGCTTGCCGCCTGGCCGAGGTTCCCGCGCGAAAAGGCCATGGCGTACATGTAGGTCGCGGGCAGGTCGGTGGCATAACCGGGGCCGCCGCCGGTCAGGGCGATGACCAGGTCGAAGCTCTTGATCGCCAGGTGGGCCAGCACGATGAAGGCCGACAGGAAGACCGGCGCCATCGAGGGGATGATGATCGCCGTGTAGATGCGCCAATGCGGGATGCCATCGACCTGGGCGGCCTTGATGATCTCTCCGTCGACCGAGCGCAGACCGGCCAGGAACAGCGCCATGACGAAGCCCGCCGCCTGCCAGACACCGGCCAGGACGATGGTGTAGATCGCCATGTTGGGATCGACCAACCAGTTGAAGGTGAAGTCTTCGAAGCCCCAGCCCCGGACCATGGCCTCGAGTCCCAGACCGGGGTTCAGGATCCATTTCCAGGCGGTGCCGGTGACGATCATCGAAAGCGCCATCGGGTAAAGGTAGATGGTGCGGATCGCCCCCTCGACGCGGATCTGCTGGTCCAGCAGGATCGCCAGCAGCAGGCCAAGCGCCATGGAGATGGCGATGAACAGCACCCCGTAGATGCCGAGATTGGTGATCGCCGTGTCCCAGCGGGGGGTCGAGAACAGCTTGGCATATTGCCCGAAGCCGTCGAAATCGTAGCGCGGCATCAGCTTGGAGCGGGTCAGCGAGACCCAGGCGGTCCAGCCGATGAAGCCGTAGACGAACACCAGGATCGCCACGAAGCTGGGCGCGAGGACCAGTTTGGGCACCTGTGTTTCAAGCCATTTGGTCATGAGCGTTCCGGTGGTCGAAAGGTGGGGCGGCGGGGCCGCAAAAGGATTGGGGCCGCAAGGGAAGTGCGCCGCGAAATGGCAGCCGCCCGGGTGGGATGCCCCGGGCGGCGCCTGTCAGCGGGATCGGGTTACTGGGCAGCCGCCACGGCGTTGACCAGCATCTCGACAGCCTCTTCCGAGGACATCTCGGAGTTGAAGTGCGCGGTCACCACATCGGTGATGGCCCCTGCCGGTTCGCCGCGCAGGGCCATGCCATGCGCATAGCTGGGCAGCAGCGAGCCGTTTTCGCTGTCGGCAGCCATGTCTTCAGCCGAGATGTGGGCGCACATGTCGAAGGCTTCCAGCGACACGTCCGAACGCACCGGGATCGACCCCTTGTTCAGGTTGAAGGTCTCCTGGAAGGAGGGGCCGACGATCAGCTCGGCCAGCAGTTCCTGGCCGGCGCGCTTGTCCTCGCCTTCGACCTCGAACATGGCGAAGCTGTCGACGTTGTAGAGGTAGCCCTCGCCCGGGGTGGGGGAGCAGGTGAAGTCCTCGCCCGGGACCTTGCCCGCGGCCAGGAATTCGCCCTTGGCCCAGTCGCCCATGATCTGGAAGGCGGCTTCGCCGTTCATCACCATGGCGGTGGCCAGGTTCCAGTCGCGGCCCGAGAAGTTGTCATCGACATAGCCGCGCAGGGTGCGCATCTCGTCGAAGACCTGCACCATGGTGTCCGAGCCAAGCGCCTCGGGATCCAGGTCGACCAGGGCGGACTGGAAGAACTCGGCACCGCCGAGGCCCAGCACGACGGTCTCGAAGACCGTGGCGTCCTGCCAGGCCTGACCGCCATGGGCCAGCGGGGTGATGCCCGCCGCCTGCAGCTTCTCGGCCGCGGCGTTGAACTCTTCCCAGGTGGTCGGCATCTCGATGCCGTTGGCGTCGAGGATTTCCTTGTTGCCCCAGATCCAGTTGATCCGGTGCACGTTGACCGGCGCGGCACACCAGGAGCCGTCGCACTTCATGTGGGCGGCCAGCTGGTCGGGCAGCACGTCGGCCCAGCCCTGGGCTTCGGCGACGGACGAGATATCGGCCAGCACGCCCTCTTCATACCATTCCTGGATCGCCGGGCCCTTCAGCTGCACGGCGGTCGGGGCGTTGCCCGACAGGACGCGGGCGCGCAGCGCGGTCATCGCCGCGTCGCCGCCACCGCCCGCCACGGGCATGTCGGTCCAGGTGCCGCCACGCTCGGCGAATTCTTCCTGCAGCACGGCCACGGACTTGGCTTCGCCGCCCGAGGTCCACCAGTGCAGCACTTCTGCCTGCGGCTCGGCCAGGGCCGGCAGCGCCAGGCAGGTCACGGCGGCAGAGGCCGCCAGAACGGATCTTGCAGTCATCGGATTGTCCTCCCAATCGCTTCCGCGTGTTCCTCCAACGCGGATGTGCGGCCAGTCTTGGTAGAGCGCGCTTCGGCTGGCAACCGCCGAGATGGTCGCAAAAGCCTTGATCCGTCAAATTTCCACGCCTCCTGTTACACCCCGTTACGAAGCACCCGAGCCGCCGGCACAGCGCCGCCCGCGATTGCCCAGCCGGGGATCTGCGACTAGGCTTGCCCCCCGGAAGTGACGGAGGGAGAGACGCGCCCATGGGGATCGCACGCCTGCTGGTGGTCGACGATGACGAGGAAATGCGGCTGATGCTGACGGATTTCCTGCGCCGCTCGGGCTTCCATGTCACCCCCGCCGCCTGCGGCACCGAGATCGAGGAGGCCCTGGCGCGGGGCCGTATAGACCTGATCCTGCTGGACGTGATGCTGGGTGACGAAAGCGGCGTCGAGATCTGCGCCCGCCTGCGCCGCGATCACGAGATGCCGATCATCCTGGTTTCGGCCCTCTCGGCCGATCATCAGCGCATGGCGGGCTACGAGGTGGGTGCCGACGACTACATCGCCAAGCCCTTCAACCCCGAGCTGCTGCTGGCCCGCGTGCGCGCGGTGCTGAAGCGGGCGCGGCGTACGCCCTCGCTGGTCTATCGCCGCTCGGGCGGGCACTTCGCCTTCGCCGGCTGGCACTACGACGGCAAGCGTGACGAGGTGACCTCTCCGGCCGGGTTCCAGGTGGCGCTGTCGCGGCGCGAGACGGAACTGCTGAAGGTAATGCTGGCCAATCCCCATATCCCCCTCAGCCGGGAAGAGATCGCCGAGGCCCTCGGCGACGAGGGCGAGGCTTCGGGGCGGGCCATCGACATGCTGGTCACCCGGCTGCGCGCCAAGATCGAACGCGACCCGAAGGCGCCCGAACTGCTGAAGACCCTGCGCGGCACCGGCTACGTGCTGGCCGCCGATGTCTCGCTGAGCGAGGGCTGAGCCTTGGCCCGCCCCCACCTGGGCCTGCGCGAGCTGGGCACCATCTGGATGCTGGCGGGCTTTGGCGCCGGGGTGCTGGCGACCGGGCTGTGGATCGGATCGCGCACGGCCTGGGACATGTACCTGGCCCGGGCCGAGATGGTGGGGGTGACCCTCTATGACGTGCTGATCCGCGGCACCACACCGCCCGAGGGCCTGCAGATGACGCCGCTGCCGCGCGACGCGCAGGCGCTGGCCGAGGCCGGAGATTTCAGCCGGCTGCCGGCGGTCCCGGTGCCGACGCTGGTCACCCGGGTCTCGATCCGCGACGGCATTGCCGAGAATTTCGGCGCGCCGGTGCTGCGGCTGGCCATCCTCTCGGACGGGCTGCGCTACGAGCTGGCCAGCCTGGACGGTGGCGCCGCCCATACCGGCCCCGAGAAACTGGGCCAGGTGACTCGGCTGATGGCCACCTACTGCAGCCGCCCGGTGCTGTTTGCCCGCACCGGCGAAGGCCCCTGGCAGCGGATCGACGGCGGCCCGGTCTGGGGCTGCGACGCGGCGCCCCCGGACTACCGGCTGCTGGCGCTGCTGCTGGCTCTGGCCGCCCTCGCCGCGATCTGGACCCGCGTCGCCGATGTCGCCGCGCGTTTCGCCGGCTTCGCCCAGGCCCTCGGTCGCCGCCGCACGGCGGGCGGGCCGGAACGCTACTCGGCCGAAGGTCCGGCCGAGCTGGCGCTGATCGTCGGCGCGGTGAACCGCCACCTCGAGGCCGAGCGCGCCCTGCTGGCCCGGCGTGCCGAGATCCTCTCGGGCGTCAGCCATGACCTCGGCACCCCCGCCACCCGCCTGCGCCTGCGCGCCAGCCTGATCGAGGACGCCGATCTGCGCGCCAAGTTCGACCGCGACATCGACCGGATGACCGGGATGATCGAACAGGTGCTGACCTACACCCGCTCGGAGATGTCCGCCGAGGCCCCGCGCGAGCTGTCCCTGTCCTCGCTGGTCGAGGCGCTGGTCGCCGATTATCAGGACATGGGCAGCCCGGTCACCCTGCGCCCACCCGAGCCGGCACGGATGCGCGCGCCCTCACCGCTGTTCGGCGCCCGCCCCGCCCGTGCGGCACTGGCCGCCCCCGAAGCCGGGCCGGTGGTCGTGCTGGCCCGCCCGGTGGCCCTTGGCCGGGCGCTGACCAACCTGGTGGACAATGCGCTGAAATATGGCCGTCACGCCGAGGTCTCGCTGGAGGTCGGCGCCGAGCGCGCGGCGATTCTGGTCGCCGACGCCGGCCAGGGGATGCGCGCCGACGACCTGGAGGCCCTGATCCGCCCCTTCCGTCGCGGCAGCAATGCCACAGCCAGCGACGGCTTCGGCCTGGGGCTGACCATCGTGCAGGCGGTGGCCGAGGAACATGGCGGCAGCCTCAGTTTTTCCGACGGGACTCACGGGCTGGTGGCCCGCCTGGAAATTGCCCGTGGCTGAGGGGGTTGCACGCCGTCGCGCCCGCCCGGGAAGAGACGCGACACGGCCCTGCAGGAAGGTCAATCCCATCTTTGCAAAATCCATATATTGACAGTCACTGCCCCTCGGGACACTACATAGGCCTGCTTTCGGTTCATCACCCCGTCGTCCCGAGGGGGTGGAGCTAAGAGGGAAGTCCGGTGCGAAACCGGCGCTGCCCCCGCAACTGTAAGCGGTGAGCGCGGTTGGAAATCCACTGGGGCCCCAGGGCTTCGGGAAGGCCAGCCAAGCCGTGACCCGCGAAGCCAGGAGACCTGCCGCAAGCAGACCGACGACCACGAACGGAGGGTTCGGGGGGCGCAAATGACGTGGCAGGTCCCGCTGCCCGCATGGCGTTTTCGGCCCTCTTCCTGACCCCGATGAGGACGCCCATGCAGATCACCGTCTATTCCAAACCCGCCTGCGTGCAATGCACCGCCACCATCCGCGCACTGGAGGCCAAGGGCATCTCGTATGACGTGATCGACCTGACCGAGGACGACAGCGCCATGGCCCATGTGACCGGCCTCGGCTACCGCCAGGCGCCCGTCGTCGAGGCCGGCGACTCCCACTGGTCGGGCTTCCGCCCGGACCTGATCGGCCAGCTCGCTTCCTGACCGGCGATGCCGGGGCTGGTCTACTTCTCTTCGGCAAGCGGGAATACCGCGCGTTTCGTCGCCCGGCTGGGCCTCGAGGCGACGCGGCTGCCGATCTCGCCCAAGGAGCCGCTGCCCGCCCTGCCCCGTGACTACGTGCTGATCTGCCCGACCTTCGCCGATGGCGAGGGGCGCGGCGCGGTGCCGAAACAGGTCATCCGCTTTCTGAATACCCCCGCGCACCGCGAGCGCCTGCGCGGGGTCATCGGTACCGGCAATCGCAACTTCGGCGAGACCTATGCCCTCGCAGGCCATGTCATCGCCCGCAAATGCGCCGTGCCGTTGCTCTATACATTCGAACTTGCCGGCACCGACCGGGATATCGCCCGTGTCCATGACGGGCTGGCTGCCTTCTGGGGGACCCAATGCTTGACCGCCTGAGCGACGATCTGGACTACCATGCGCTGAACGCGATGCTGAACCTCTACGATTCCGAGGGCAACATCCGCTTCGACGCCGACCGCATGGCGGCGCGGCAGTACTTCCTGCAGCACGTCAACCAGAACACCGTCTTCTTCCACTCGCTCGACGAGAAACTCGATTACCTGGTCGAGGAAGGCTATTACGAGGCCGAGGTGCTGGCCGCCTATCCCCGGGAGTTCCTGCGCGAGATCTGGGCCGCTGCCTATGCCCGCAAGTTCCGCTTCCCGACCTTCCTCGGCGCCTTCAAGTACTACACGTCCTACACGCTGAAGACCCGCGACGGGCAACGCTACCTGGAACGTTATGAGGACCGCGTCGTCATGGTCTCGCTGGCGCTGGCGCGTGGCGATCAGGCGCTTGCGATGTCCTTCATGGAGGAAACCCTCTCGGGCCGCTTCCAGCCCGCCACGCCAACCTTCCTCAACGCGGGCAAGAAGAGCCGTGGAGAGCTGATCTCCTGCTTCCTGCTGCGCCTTGAAGACAACATGGAAAGCATCGGGCGCGGCATCAACTCGGCGCTGCAGCTCTCCAAGCGCGGCGGCGGCGTCGCCCTGATGCTGACCAACATCCGCGAGTACGGAGCCCCCATCAAGGGGATCGAGAACCAGTCGTCGGGCGTGATCCCGATCATGAAACTGCTGGAAGACAGCTTCAGCTACGCCAACCAGCTCGGCGCACGCCAGGGCGCGGGCGCGGTCTACCTGAACGCGCACCACCCCGACATCCTGCGCTTCCTCGACACCAAGCGCGAGAACGCCGACGAGAAGATCCGCATCAAGACCCTGTCGCTCGGCGTGGTGATCCCCGACGTGACCTTCGAACTCGCCAAGCGCAACGAGCCGATGTACCTCTTCTCGCCGCATGACGTGCAGAAGGTCTACGGCGTGCCCTTCTCGGAAATCTCGGTCAGCGAAAAATACGACGAGATGGTTGAGGACAAGCGCATCCGCAAGAAAAAGATCAACGCGCGGGAGTTTTTCCAGACCCTCGCCGAGATCCAATTCGAAAGCGGCTATCCCTACATCATGTTCGAAGACACGGTGAACAAGGCCAACCCGATCGAGGGCCGCATCACCATGTCCAACCTCTGCTCGGAAATCCTGCAGGTCAACGAGGCATCGACCTTCAACGACGACCTTTCCTACGATCACCTCGGCACGGACATCTCCTGCAACCTCGGCTCGATGAACATCGCCAGGGCGATGGACGGCGGCGACCTCGGCCGCACGGTCGAAGCGGCGATCCGTTCACTGACGGCGGTCAGCGAAATGTCGGCCATCGACTCCGTGCCCTCGGTGCGGCGCGGCAACGACGAAAGCCATGCCATCGGCCTCGGCCAGATGAACCTGCACGGCTTCCTGGCCCGCGAGCATATCCACTACGGCAGCCCCGAGGGGGTCGAGTTCACCTCGGTCTACTTCGCCACCGTCGCCTATCACGCGATCCGCGCCTCGAACGCGCTGGCGCGCGAACACGGCCGGAGCTTCAAGGGCTTTGAAACCTCGGCCTATGCCGACGGCAGCTTCTTCGACAAGTACACCGAACGCGACTGGCTGCCGGAAGGCGACACCGTCCGCGCCCTGTTCGAGCGCTTCGGGCAGCAACTGCCGACCCGCGCCGACTGGGCCGCGCTGAAAGAGGCGGTGATGACCGACGGCCTCTACAACCGCAACCTGCAGGCGGTGCCGCCGACCGGCTCGATCAGCTACATCAACAACTCGACCTCCTCGATTCACCCGATCGTGTCCAAGATCGAGATCCGCAAGGAAGGCAAGATCGGCCGCGTCTACTACCCCGCCGCCTTCATGAACAACGAGAACCTGGAGTACTACCGCGACGCCTACGAGATCGGCCCCGAGAAGCTGATCGACACCTATGCGGCGGCGACCGAGCATGTCGACCAGGGCCTCTCGCTGACCCTGTTCTTCCCCGCCGAGGCAACGACGCGCGATATCAACCGCGCCCAGATCTACGCCTGGAAGAAGGGCATCAAGACGATCTACTACGTGCGCCTGCGCCAGACCGCGCTGGAAGGCACCGAAGTCCAGGGCTGCGTCAGCTGCACCCTCTGAGCCCGCGGGGCCCTGCCCCGCACCCCGGAGTATTTCCGGCCAACGAATGAGGGCAGTACCACGCCCGGCCCATTCTGAAGGCTGAAACTACTCCGGGGGAGTCTCCGGAACGGAGACGGGGGCAGAGCCCCCTCCCCCAGATGACCCCGGGGCGACCGCCCGAACGCGGCGCCGGAACGGAAGGACAAGATGATGAAAGACGCCCAGATCCTGCGGTCCGTGCCGCGCGCGATCAACTGGAACCGCCTTGAGGACGAGAAGGACCTCGAGGTCTGGAACCGCCTGACCGTCAACTTCTGGCTGCCTGAGAAGGTCCCGCTGTCCAATGACGTGCAGTCCTGGGGCCAACTGACCCCCGAGGAACAGACCCTGACGATCCGCGTCTTCACCGGGCTGACCCTGCTGGACACCATCCAGAACGGCCTCGGCGCGCCGGCCCTGATGGGCGATGCGATCACCCCGCATGAAGAGGCCGTGCTCTCCAACATCGCCTTCATGGAGGCGGTGCACGCGCGCTCCTACTCCTCGATCTTCTCGACGCTCTGCTCGACCAAGGAGGTCGACGAGGCGTTCCGCTGGTCGCAGGAGAACCCGCATCTGCAGGCAAAGGCCCGCGCGGTGCTGGAAACCTACGCCCCCGGCGCAGACCCCCTGAAGCGCAAGATCGCCAGCGTGTTCCTGGAAAGCTTCATGTTCTACTCGGGCTTCTACCTGCCGATGTACTGGTCCAGCCGCGCCAAGCTGACCAATACCGCCGACCTGATCCGCCTGATCATCCGCGACGAGGCGGTGCATGGCTACTACATCGGCTACAAGTTCCAGCGCGGCCTGGAGACCCTGCCCCAGGCCCGGCGCGACGAGCTGAAGGACTATGCCTTCTCGCTGCTCTTCGAGCTCTACGAGATCGAGTCGCGCTACACCGAGGAACTCTACGATCCGCTCGGCCTGACCGAGGAGGTGAAGGCCTTCCTGCACTACAATGCCAACAAGGCGCTGCAGAACCTGGGCTTCGAGGCGCTCTTCCCCGACGAGGCCGCCGAGGTTAACCCGGCGATCCTGGCGGCGCTGAGCCCCGACAGCGAGAACCACGATTTCTTCTCGGGCTCGGGATCGTCCTACGTGATCGGTCGCGCCGTGGCGACCGAAGACGAGGACTGGGATTTCTGATCCCGCCTCGCAGGGTATGACAAAGGGCGGCCCCGGGGCCGCCCTTTCCCTGTTCCTGTCCGCGATCTGCGCGCTATTGCAGGCAGCCCGTGAGGCTGTCGGACAGATCCTGCATCAGTTGGCCATAAAGCTCCGGCCCCGGCTGCAGCGCAGCGCCCAGCGGGTCCATCACACCGGTCTTCGCCTCCGTGCCATCGAAGACCGCGCTGACCAGCCCGGCGTTGTACTGCGGTTCCGAGAAGGCGCAGCTGACGCCCAGATCACGCACCTTCTTCTGCAGGTCCCGCACGCGCGCCGCCGAAGGGTCGGAGGCATCCGACAGGGTGATCGAGCCCGCAGCAGGGATGTCGAAACGGTTCTCGAAATAGTGGTAGGCATCGTGGAAGACGATGAAGTTGCGCCCCCTGACCGGCGCCAGCTCGGCCGAGATCGAAGCGATCAGCCCGTCCAGCCGGGCCGAGGCCTGCGCGGCATTGGCCGCATAGGTTTCGGCGTGTTCGGGATCGAGGCGCGAGAGTTCACTGGCGATGGCATCCAGCCAGACCTGGGCATTCTGCGGGTCCAGCCAGGCGTGGGGGTCGCCGCCCTCGTGGTGGTGGTGGCCCTCTTCATGGGCCTCCTCGTCATGCGCGTGGTCATGATCGGCGTCCGCAGCCTCATGCGCGTGGTCGAGATCGTCGTGACCGTGGTCCGCGTCCTCATGGTCATGATCATCATGCCCGTGCCCGTGGTCATCCTCGTGGTCGTGCCCATGATCGTGGTCATGGTCATCCTCATGGTCGTGGTCATGTGCTTCGAAGGTCGCCCCTTCGCGGGTGTCCAGCCGCGTCGTGCCCTCGACCTCGCCCAGTTCGACCGAAACCGCCCCGGCGGCCAGCGCATCGATCGCCGTTTCCAGCCAGGGCTCCAGCCCTTCACCCATCCAGAAGACCGCGTCGGCCTGCTCCAGCGCCGCCGCTTCGGAGGGGCGCAACGCATAGCCATGGGGCGACGCGCCGGGGCGCACCAGCAGGTCCGGAGTCCCCAGGTCACCCATGACCTGCGCCACCAGCGAATGCACCGGCGGAATATCCGCCGCAACCGAAGGCACCTCGGCCCGCGCCGTGCCGGGCAGCCCGGCAGAAAGGGCCAGGCCGGACACCATCCCGAGTGTGAGAATACCGCGCATGTGAGTCTCCATGTTATAGTGTAACTAGCACGCCTTAGCGTGTCCGTTACACTATAACAAGCCCCTCTCATTGCCCGACAGCTTCGCACGGGTGCTGCGCGGGGTGGCGAGCAGCAGGTTGGTCTCGCTGCCGAGGATGCCGGGGATCTCACGGATCCGGCGCAGCACGTCATCCAGCGCGGTCAGCGTTTCGGTCCCCAGTTCCGCCACCAGGTCCCACTGACCGTTGGTCGTGTGCACCTCCTGCACCTCGGGCAATGCGGACAAGCGGATGACGACGCGGTCCGCCGCCCGCCCTTCGACCTTGATCATCATCAGTCCGCGCACCGGCTGGGCCACCGTGTCGGCCCGCAGGATCACGGTGTAGCCGAGGATTTCGCCGCCCGCCTCCAGCCGCTCGATCCGGTTGCGCACCGTGGCGCGCGACACGCCGATCTCGGTCGCCAGGTCCGAGATGCTGCGCCGTCCGTTGTGCCTGAGCAGCGTGATGAGCTGCCGGTCCAGGGAATCCATCCACCATTCCGTCAATTGCTTTTGCCGAAATGCTACAGAACCCCGCGCAAATTGCCAATGATCGGGGTTCACTCTGCCACCTGACCGGCATCTCCTGCGTGCAAAGGAGACCCCGGATGCATTTCACCCTGATCGGCATACCCCTGCAGGATGGCGCGGCGCAGCCCGGCTGCGAAATGGGCCCCTCGGCGCTGCGCTGCGCAGGTTTGGCGCCCGCGCTGGAACGGCTGGGCCACAGGGTGCGCGACGCGGGCAACCTGGCGCCGCGCCCGGCGCCTGCCGTCAGCCACCCCAACCCCGCCCTGCGCGCCCTGCCCGAGGTCGCCGCCTGGGTCGAGACCCTGGCCGACACCGCCTATCGCGAAAGCGCCGACGCGGTGCCGATCTTCCTGGGCGGCGATCATGCGCTCTCTGCCGGGACGGTCAGCGGCGTCGCGCGGCGGGCGGCGGACGAGGGCCAGCCCCTTTTCGTGCTCTGGCTCGATGCCCATACGGATTTCCACGACCTTGCCAGCACGGAAAGCGGCAACCTGCACGGCACTCCGGTCGCCTATTTCAGCGGCCGCCCCGGCTTTGACGCCTTCCCGCCCCTGCCCGCTGCGGTGCCGCCCGAAAACATCTGCATGATGGGCATCCGCAGCGTCGATCCGGCCGAGCGGCGCGCCCTGGCCGAAGCGCCGGTGCAGATCCACGACATGCGCGAGATCGACGAGATCGGCATGGCGCCCCTGTTGCGTGCCTTCCTCGCCCGGGTCGCCACGGCGGGCGGGCGGCTGCATGTCAGCCTGGACGTCGATTTCCTCGATCCCGCCATCGCCCCGGCTGTCGGCACCACGGTGCCCGGCGGCGCCTCGTTCCGCGAGGCGCATCTGGTGATGGAGATGCTGCACGACTCGGGTCTTGTCTCCTCCCTCGACCTGGTCGAGCTGAACCCCTTCCTCGACGAGCGGGGCCGCACCGCGCACCTGCTGGTCGATCTCACCGCAAGCCTGATGGGCGAGCGCATCATGGACCGACGAACCAGGAGTTTCGCATGACCACCCCCTCCCTCAACCTCGTGCCCTTCGTCGATGTCGACAACATGATGCGGCTGGTCCACGCGGTCGGGATCGAGCCCTTCCTGCAGGAGCTGGCCGAATATGTCGCCGAGGATTTCCGCCGCTGGCCACTGTTCGACAAGACGCCCCGCGTCGCCGCCCATTCGCCCGAGGGGGTGATCGAGCTGATGCCGACCTCGGATGGCACGCTCTACGGCTTCAAGTACGTCAACGGGCATCCCAAGAACATGAAGGAAGGCCGCCAGACCGTGACCGCCTTCGGGATGCTCTCGGATGTCGACACCGGCTATCCGCTGCTGCTGTCGGAAATGACCATCCTGACCGCCCTGCGCACCGCCGCGACCTCGGCCGTCGCCGCAAAGGCGCTGGCCCGGCCCGATGCGCGCTGCATGGCGCTGATCGGCAATGGTGCGCAGAGCGAGTTTCAGGCGATGGCCTTCCGTGCCGTGCTGGGCGTGGACCGGCTGCGCCTCTACGACATCGACCCCGCCGCCACGGCGCGCTGTGCGGCCAACCTCGCCCGCTTCGGCTTCGACATCACGCCCTGCACCTCGGCCGAAGAGGCCGTCGAGGGGGCCGATATCATCACCACCGCCACGGCGGACAAGCAGTGTGCCACGATCCTGTCGGACAACATGGTCGGCGCCGGGGTGCATATCAACGCGGTCGGCGGCGACTGCCCCGGCAAGACCGAGCTGCACCGCGACATCCTGCTGCGCTCGGAGATCTTCGTGGAATACCCGCCCCAGACCCGCATCGAGGGCGAGATTCAGCAGCTGGACGAAGACTACCCGGTCAAGGAGCTGTGGCAGGTGCTGACCGGAGAGATCGCGGGGCGCACGGATGCCCGTCAGGTCACCCTGTTCGACAGCGTCGGCTTCGCGACCGAGGATTTCTCGGCCCTGCGCTTTGTCCGCGACAAGCTGGGCGCGCATGGGTTCTACCAGGATCTCGATCTGCTGGCCGACCCGGACGAGCCGCGCGATCTGTTCGGGATGCTGCTGCGCGCTGCCCCGGTCGCCCGCAGCGCCTGACGGGGCGGGGCGTCAGGGGGCGGGGCGTCAGCCGTCCTTCAGCCGCGCCGCCGCCGCCCGGTCGCAGAGGACCTCGACCCGGGGATGCAACTGCAGGGCCGAGGCCGGGCAATCGGGCGCGGGCGGCATGTGGAGGGCCGCGTGCAGGGCCGCGCTCTTGGCCGCGCCGGTGGCCACCAGCAGGATACGCCGGGCCTCCAGGATGGTGCCGATCCCCATGGTCAGCGCCTCCCGCGGCACCTCGGCACCCGGGGCGAAATCGGGCGCATTGGCGCGCCTCGTGCTCTCGTCCAGGGTCACCACGCGGGTGCGGCTGTCGAAGGCCGAGCCCGGCTCGTTGAAGCCGATATGGCCGTTGCGCCCGATCCCCAGCAGTTGCAGATCGATGCCCCCGGCGGCGGCGATGGCCGTCTCGTAGGCGCGGGCGACACTGGCCGGATCCCCCAGACCGTCGGGAACATGGCCCTGCCCGGGCGCCATGTCGAGCCGGTCGAAGACATGGCGGTGCATGTAGTGGGCGAAGGAGCCCGGATCCTCGGGGCCGAGGCCGATGTATTCGTCGAGGTTGAAGCTCTCGACACCGGCGAAACTGGTGCCGGCACGATGCGCCTCGGCCAGATGGGCGTAGATCGCCACCGGCGAACGGCCCGTGGCGAGGCCGAGAACGGAACGCGGCGCGGCGCGCAGCTGGTCCAGGATACGCCGGGCGGCAGTCTCGGCGACCTCTTCGGGGGTGTCGAGAACGGTCAGCGCCGGGCGGTGCAGGGCCTTCTGGGTCATGTCCGCTCCAGCGCGCCGGCCAGGGCCAGCCGGGCGGCACGCACGGCACCGATGGCCCCGGCGCGGTTGCCCAGCAGGCTGATGCGCAGCTCGGGCACGGGCGTGCCGAGACGGTCCAGGGCGCTGCGCACGCGCTCGACGATCTCGGGGCGTGACCCGATGCCACCGCCGAAGACCACCAGCGCCGGATCCAGAACCGCGCCGACCGAAAGCACCGCCAGCGCCAGCCGCTCGGCCAGCACCGAGAGGGTTTCGTCCAGCACCGGATCCGCGACACCGGCGCGGCTCAGCTCGCGCAGGGTGCCGTCGCGGGCGCCGCCACGGGCCTTGTAATCCTCGACCAGCACCTGCCCCGCCACCACGCTTTCCAGCGTGCCGAGGCTGCGGGCCCGGGCACTGTGGGGATCGCCCCCGATGGGCAGGCAGGCGATTTCCCCGGCCGCGCCGCCGGCACCGCGCAGCAGCCGGTCGCCGAAGGCCAGCCCCATGCCGATTCCGGTGCCGAGCGCGATGAAGGCCAGCCCCGCTTCGCCGGCGCGCGGCGCATCGGCGCCGTGCCCCAGCCAGCTTTCGCCGAGGGCGGCAAGATTGACGTCGTTCTCGACCGCCACCGGCAGGGCCAGCCGCTCGGCAAAGAGCGCGGGCATCGGGCGGCCGTCGAGGCCGTGCAGGTTGGGCGCGCGGTCCAGCACGCCGGTCACCGGGTCCAGCGCCCCGGGCAGCCCGATGCCCGCCGCACCGACCGGACGGCCGGCGGCGAGGCTCTCCAGGTGCCCCGAGATCACCGCGAGCACCGCATCGCCGCCCGCCGCCGGGGTCGCGTCACGGGTTTCGGCCAAGACCCGGCCATCGAGATCGGTCAGCACCGATTGCACCTTCGTGCCACCGACATCGGCGCCGAACAGGCAACATGCCTCGGGGTCGAGCCTGCCCTCGGCAGTGACCCAGCCGGTGCCCGCCAGCGCCGGGGCGGTCTGCGCCGTGCCACGCAGCAGCGCGGCCAGCGCCAGGCGTCCGGCTGCCGGAAGATCCTGTGCCGGGATCGGGGAAAGTTCGGTCTGCGTCACGCCCGGCCCACCGCCTTCTCGGAGACCGGATCGAAGAGGTGGACCGTGCCCGCCGCCGCCTGGGCCTGGACCGTGTCGCCCGGGGAGGCGCCGAAGTGACCCGGCGCCGTGGCGATGAAGTCATGGCCGCCGCGGGTCGAGAAGTGCACCAGGGTCTCATGGCCGAGCGGCTCGGTCACGGTCACCACGCCTTCCAGGCTCACCGCCATGCCGGTGCCCGTCGCTGCCACCTTCAAATCCTGCGGCCGGACGCCGGCCATGACCGAGGGCGCGCCGTCGGTCAGGGACACCTGGCCGTCCGCCTGGCGCGCCGGAAAGATGTTCATCGAGGGCGTGCCGATGAAGCGCGCGGTGAAGATGTCGACGGGGTTGTCGTAGATCTCCATCGGCGGGGCGGCCTGCAGGATATGGCCGTCGCGCATCACCACGATGCGGTCGGCCATGGTCATCGCCTCGACCTGGTCGTGGGTCACATAGGCGATGGTGGTGCCGAGGCGCTGGTGTAGGGCCTTGATCTCGATCCGCATCTGGGCGCGCAGCTGCGCGTCGAGGTTCGACAGCGGTTCGTCGAAGAGGAAGGCCGCGGGGTTGCGCACCATGGCGCGACCGATGGCAACGCGCTGGCGCTGCCCGCCGGACAGGGCCGAGGGTCGGCGCTCCAGCAGCGCGGTCAGGCCGAGGGTCTCGGCCGCGGCTTCGACGCGCTTGGCCTTCTCCTCCTTCGACAGTTTCGAGGTGTAGAGACCGAAGGCGATGTTCTGGCGCACGCTCATGTGCGGGTAGATCGCGTAGTTCTGGAAGACCATGGCGATGTCGCGCTGCTTGGGATCGACCTCGTTCACCCGGCGCCCGCCGATGGTGATATCCCCGCCCGAGACCTCTTCCAGCCCGGCGATCATCCGCAGCGTCGTCGACTTGCCGCAGCCCGAGGGGCCGACGAAGACGACGAATTCGCCGTCGGGAATGTCGAGGTCGATGCCGTGGATCACCTCTGCCTTGCCGTAAGCCTTGGTGAGCTTGTTGAGCTGAATCGTCGCCATCAGCGCGCCTCCGTCAGATCGTTGAATGCCGCCTCAAGCGCAGCGGCGGCGCGGGTGTCCTGCGCCTGAAGCGCCTCGGCCCGTGCGGTGAAACCCGAGAGCGCCTCGCGGTAGCTGGCGAGGGCCTCGGCCATGGCGGCGGGGGCCGGCCCGCCGAACCGGTCGCGCACGGCGACGAAATATTCCGGCGAGACAACCTCGCGGAAGGTCTGGGCATCGAGCGCGCTGGCGCGCCCGGCATGGGTCGAAAAGGCCGTCGCGAAGGGGGCAAAGCCGCCCTCGGCCAGGCTGGTGCCTGCCGCGACCACCGCGCGGGCAGTCTCGGCGGCGATCTCATGCGCCTGGCGGAAGGACAGGCCCTCGCGCCGCACGAGGGTGTCGGCCAGTTCGGTGATGGTGATGCAGGCCCGGTCGATATTGGCCGCGACCCGGTCACCGTTGATCGCGAGGCTGGGCACCAGGGCGGCCAGCAGGCGCAGCACCCGGCTGCCGGTCTCGAAGGCGCCGTAGCCCGCGGACTGGCTCTCGCCCTCGCTGTCGTTCATGTCGGTGAAGGGGGTGTTGTGCATGATGTCCTTCATCATGCGCGCCTTGCCGACGGCCTGTGACGCGAGGTGGCGCATGTGCTCGATCGGCACCGGGTTGCGCTTCTGCGGCATGATCGAGGAGATCTGCACGAAGGCATTGGGCACGTAGATCTGCGCCACCTCGAAGCTGGACCAGACCTGCAGGTCCTGCACCAGCCGCCCGAGGTGGAGGAACAGCAGTTCGACCGCGCCGTAGGTCGCCGTGGTGTAATCCACCGCCGCGATGCAGGAGTAGGAGTTGCGTTGCGGCGCCGCGAAGCCCAGCATGTCGGCCACCAGCGCGCGGTCCAGCGGGAAGCCCGAGGTGGTGATCGCCGCCGCCCCCATGGAACAGAGGTCGCAGGCCTGGCGCGCCGCCTCCAGCCGTTCAAGGTCGCGGATCAGCACCTCGATCGCCGCCCCGAGATAGTGGCCGAAGGTGGTCGGCTGGGCCGGCTGGCCATGGGTATAGGCGACGATCAGCGTTTCCGCCTCGCGCTCGGCCGTGTCGGTCAGCGCCGCCAGCAGCGCCCGCCCCTCGCCCAGCAGGGCATCGATGCGCCCTTTGAGGGCCATCTTGAACAGCGTGTGGTCAATGTCGTTGCGCGAGCGCGCGGTATGCAGCCGCCCGCCGGTATCAGCCCCGACGCGCGCCTTCAGCTCGGCCTCGCGGAGGAAGAAGTAGTCTTCGACCTCGCCGGTGTAGACCAGCCCCTCGGGGTCGATCCCGGCGTCGATCTCGACCAGCGCGCGGGCGATCTGGCCGGCCACATCCCGGGGCAGAATGCCGGTGCGTTCCAGCATCACCAGGTGCGCCCTGTCGATGCGGCGGAACCCCTCGGCGTGGTCGTCCTTGGCATGGTCGAAGAGCGGCGCCAGCACCGTCTGCTTGTAGACCGGATCGGGAAACACCGTGGTGTCGGAGCGGGAGGGATCGGAGGTCATGCCGGTCATCCTTTCAGACCCGCCAGCATGACGCCGCGGACGATGTAGCGTTGCAGCAGCAGGAAGACGATCAGAGTCGGGATCGTCGCCAGCGCGGCACCGGTCATGATCATCTCCCACTGGATCGACTGCTCGACCGCGAAGGAGGTCAGGCCAACGGGCAGGGTGTAGAGCTCGCTGGAGGTGATCGAGATCAGCGGCCAGAAGAAGGCCGTCCAGTTGCCGAGGAAGGTGAAGATCGCCAGCGCCGAGAGCGCCGGGGTCACCAGCGGCATCGCGATGCGCCACCAGATCGTGAACTCGTTCAGCCCGTCGATGCGCGCCGCCTCGATGAAGTCGTCGGGCACGGTTTCGAAGAACTGTTTCATCAGGAAGGTGCCGAAGGCGGTCATCATGCCGGGGAACATGATGCCCCAGTAGGTATCCAGCCAGCCGAAGTCCGAGGCCATCAGGTACCAGGGGATCACCAGCATCTCGGTCGGGATCATCAGGGTCGACAGGATCGCGATGAAGACGAACTGGCGGCCGCGGAAACGGAACTTGGCCAGGGTGTAGCCCACCAGGCTGTCGAAGAAGCAGTTCGACAGGGTGACGCAGATCGCCACCAGGCTGGAGTTCAGGAACCAGCGGAAGAAGTCGCCTTCGGAGAGCACCTTGACGTAGTTGGAGAAGGTCGGGCTCTGCGGGATCAGCCGCAGGTCGTAGATCTGCCCGGCGGTCTTCAGCGAGGTCGAGAACATGAACAGGATCGGCGTGATCATCAGCAGCCCGCCGATGAAGAGCACGGTCCAGAGCAGGATGCGCGCGGGGCGGATCTTGGGCATGGGCAGCCCGGCGGTGGCGGGGGTTGTGTCTGCGGCGGCCATCAGCGGTTCCTCAGGATCCAGAGCTGCAGCAGCGAGATCAGCAGCAGGATGGTGAACAGGACCACGGTCTGCGCCGCGGCTGCGCCCATCTGGTAGGAATTGAATGCGGTCTGGTAGATCATCAGCACCAGCGGCTTGGTCGAGCCCAGCGGCCCGCCGGGGTCATTGGTGGTCATGTTGTAGACCTGGTCGAAGATGCGCAGGAAGCCGATGGAGGAGAAGACCACCAGGAAGACCGTCGTCGGCTTCAGCAGCGGCAGGGTGATCTTGCGCAGGATCGCCCAGTCCCCCACCCCGTCGATCCGCGCCGCCTCGTAATAGGTCTGGGGGATCGAGCGCAGCCCGGCCATGAAGATGATGACCTGGAAGCCGAGCCCGGCCCAGATCGCCGTCACCATGATCGAGGGCAGTGCCCAGGTGGTCGAACGCAGGAAATCCATGCCGCCGATGCCCATTGCGCCGAGCACCGAGTTGATCACCCCCGTCGGCGCAGGCTGGTAGAACCAGCGCCAGACCCAGGCCATCGCCGAGGCGGTGGTGATGTAGGGCAGGAAGTAGAGCGCCCGCAGGAAGGCATGGCCGAAGCGGATGCGATCCAGGAAGTAGGCGACGGTGAAGGACAGCAGCAGGCTGATCGGCGTGCCGATGATCAGATAGGCGAAGGTGTTGCGGAACACCTGCCAGAAGTCGGGCGAGGCGAACATCTCGCGGTAGTTCTGCAGCCCGATGAATTTCGGTGGCGACATCAGGTTCCAGTTGGTGAACGACAGCCGGAAGGCGTCGAGCGTCGGATAGAACCGGATGACCCCGTAGAAGAGGACGGGCAGGGCCAGAAAGGCCCATACCCAGAGTGCGCGGCGAGTCCGCATGTTGAGGCGCGGCGCCCTGGCCGCTCGTGTTGTATCGTCGAACGCCATGTGGCTCCGCCCTCCGCTGACCGGCCTTAGTGGAAGCGATCCAGGATCGCCTGTTCCTCGGCCGCGGCCTCGGCCACCGAATCCTCGACCGACTGACCCTGCAGGAACACCCGGTTGGCCATGTCCATGGTCACCTGGCGCTGTGCCTGCTCATCGAAGAAGGTCGTGGTATGGGCGTATTCCAGGCCGGCCAGGAACGGGCCGTAGACCGGGTCCGCCAGGTTCGCCTCGGTCAGCGCGGCCTCGGGACGCGCGGGCAGTTCGCCCACCACTTCCAGCCAGAGCTGCATCGCCTCGGGCGAGGTCAGGTAGGCCAGGAACTTCTCGGCCGCTTCCAGCTCTTCGCCCTCTGCGCCGGCACCGATGCCATTGGCGAAGTAGGAAGCGTAGTTGGAGCGCAACCCGTCAGCATTGGCCGGCAGTTCGGCGACGCCCCACTCGAAGTCCTCGATCGAGGAGAAGGAGCCGAGACGGAAGGTGCCGTCGATGGTCATGCCGGCACGGCCGGCACGGAAGGCGGCCTGGCCCTCGTCCATGAAGCCGGTGGCGCCGACCTTATGCTCGGTGGACAGGTCGGTGTACCACTTGGTCGCGGCGATACCCGCCTCGCTGTCGTAGGTCACTTCCGAGTAGTCGTCGCTGTAGGGCGCGCCGCCGAACTGGCGCACCAGCACTTCGCGCCACCACTGGTGATCCTGGCCACCCATCTCGACGGTCATGCCGACGGTGGTGTAGTTGCCGCCCGCATCGGTTTCGGTCAGCGCCTTGGCGGTCTCGACCAGCTCGTCCAGCGTGGCCGGCGGATTCTCGATCCCGGCCTTCTCGAACAGCGCCTTGTTGTAGAACAGTGCCAGCGAGCGCACGGCGGTCGGCAGGCCGTAATAGTCGTCACCGCGCTTCATGGCGCCGACGATCGGGAAGAACTCGGACTCGATCATCTCGTCCGGGAAGGCGTCCTTGGGCAGCGGCTGCAGCACGCCACCGTTCACGAAGTTGTCCGTCCAGCCGTAGAACAGCTGCATGACATCCGGCCCCTTGCGCGCCATGTTCGCCGCGATCACGCGGGTCTGGTAGTCGGCGTAGGGGAAGGTCACCTGTTTCACGGTGATGCCCGGATTCTGCTCCTCGAATTTCTCGATCAGCTGATCCATCGCGTTCACGCGGGTCTCGTAGATGTACTGCCAGTACTCGATCTCGACATCCGCCGCCGCGGCATTGGCACCGAAGATCGCGACGCCGGCGAGCAGGCCGGCCCTCATCAGTGATGATTTCATGTTTACCTCCGTTGGTGACGGCGCCTCGCCGCCCTTTGTCCGCGCTTGTCCAGTCCGACCAGAGCCGCCTGCCGCGCCGTACGCCGTGAAGCTGTCCCCCCGGCTTTCCGCAGGCTGTCGCATCACGCCCCGACCTGTCAACTAAAATAAGTCACTTGAGTTATTCATTGGCCCGTGCCAGCGTTGACAGGCCGCCGGGCACCTGCAGAATCCGGTTTCCCGGCAGAAAAAAGGACAGAACCGTGCCGTCCCCAAGCAAGACAGGCGCCCCGCAGACGCGCCCGCAGGAGCAAGCTCCGGACCAGACCCCGGCCCGCGCCCCGGTCAGCGTCGCCATGGGCAAGAACCCCGGTCGCAACCGCAGCCACAACCGCCGCGTCGTGCTGGAGCTGCTGCGCCGCAACGGTCCGATGGGTCGCAAGGCGATGGCCGACCTGGCGCAGATCTCGACCCAGGCGGTCGGCAACATCATCGAGGATCTGATGGCCGAGGGATTGCTGCGCGACCTCGGACGGCTGCGCAGCGGGCGCGGCCTGCCACCGATCCAGTACGCGCTCAACCCCGACGGGGCGATCACCCTCGGCTTCGAGATCGCGGTCAGCGAACTGACGGTCACCGTGCTCGATATCGGCGGCAACCTGCGCCACGAAGAGCACATTCCCCTGCCCGACATGGCCCCGGCCCCGGTGCTTTCGCTGGTGGCCGACAGCGTTGCGCGCCTGCGCGAGGACTTCCCCGGTCAGCTGATGGGAATCGGCGTCGTGATGCCTGGCCCCTTCGGAATCGAGGGGCTGTCGGGCGTCGGCCCCACCACCCTGCATGGCTGGACCGATGTCACGGTGGCCCAGGACCTGACCCTGCGCTGCGGCGTGCCGGTCTATGTCGACAATGACGCCAATGCCGCCGCCGTCGGCGAACTGCTGTTCGGCAAGGGTCAGAACGTCTCGCATTTCTGCCAGATCTACTTTGGTGCCGGCACCGGGCTGGGCGCCATCGTCGACGACCAGCCCCTGCGCGGTGCCTTCGGCAATGCCGGCGAGATCGGCCATATCGTCGTCGCTCCCGGCGGCCGGCCCTGCCAGTGCGGACAATCCGGCTGCCTGGAACGCTATGCCTCTCTGCACAGCCTGCGCGAGATGCTCGAGGCCGAGGGCCTGCCCGCCGCCCTGGAGGACCTGCGCCGCCATCACCGCGAGGGCAACCCGGTGCTCGACGTCTGGCTGGACAGCGCCGCGCCGCATCTTTCGGCGATGATCGGCATCATCGAAAACATCTTCGACCCGCAGACCATCATCATCGGCGGCAAGCTTCCCGGGCCGGTGCTCGATGCCTTGGTCACGCGCCTGGCGATTCCCTCCACCGTGGCGAATCGCGCCGGCGATCGGCTGCCCCGCGTGCAACGCGGCCAGACCGGGCAGGCATCCGCCGCCCTCGGCGCCGCCGCCCTGCCCTTTTTCAATGCAATCACCCCCCGGCTTGACCGTGCCGAGGGCGGCCTTGCCCCGACGACCGACTGACCGCCCGACTGACTGACAGGAGACAGACATGACGATCCAAGACCGCCTCGCCCGCCGCGAGGCCGAGCCCGCACTGATGCGTCTCGACACCGCGCTGTCGCGGCTCTCGGGCTGCCTGACCGTCATGAACACCGGCGCCCACCCCGATGACGAGCACAGCGGGCTGATGGCCTGGCTGCGCTACGGACTGGGGCACCGCGTGGTGATCGCCTGCTCGACCCGGGGCGAAGGCGGCCAGAACGCCCTAGGCCCCGAACGCGGCGCCCTGCTCGGTGCCCTGCGCTCGCGCGAGATGGAAGAGGCCGCACGGGTACTGGACTGCGACATCGCCTGGCTGGGCTTCGGCCCTTCCGACCCTGTGCACGACTTCGGCTTCTCCAAGGATGGCGACGACACCTTCTCCCGCTGGGGCGAGGCGCTGATCACCGAGCGCCTGGCGCTGGCCTATCGCCGCTATCGCCCCGACGTGATCCTGCCGACCTTCCTCGACGTGCCCGGCCAGCACGGCCACCACCGCGCCATGACCCGCGCCGCGCTGGCCGCCGTCGCACTGGCGGCCGACCCCTCTGCACTGCGGGGCAGCAACCTCGCCCCCTGGCAGGTCACCCACCCCTACCTGCCGGCCTGGGGTGGCGGTGGCGGCACCTATGACGACACCCTGCCCCCGCCGCCCGCAACCCTGCGCATCGAGGCCACCGCCTGCGAACCGGCCCGCGGCGTCGCCTACGACGAGATCGGCGAATGGTCGCGCCGCCGCCATGCCTCGCAGGGGATGGGCCGCTGGTCCGACGCGCCGCAACGGGCCTGGGACCTGCACCTGACCAATGGCCCGGCCGAGCAGCGGCTGGCCGAGGGCGCCCCGGCGACCCTGGTCGAACTCGCGGCCCTCGCCGGCCCTGCCGGTGCTGCGCTGCAGGAGGCTGCCACGGCCGTCACCGAGGCACGCGGCGCCCTGCCCGACCGTGGCGCGGTGCTTGCCGCCCTGGCCCGCGCCGACCTGGCGCTAGAGGCCGCGACGGCTGCCGCCGACCCGGGCTTCCTCGCCGACCATGGGCACCGCCTGGAGCGCAAGCGCCGCGAGATCGCCCATGCCCTCGCCGAGGCGGCGGCCCTGACCCCCGTCGTCGCGCTCTCCCCCGCCCGGCTGTCGCCCGGGGACAGCGCCCGGCTGACCCTGCACCAGTCCACCCCGACAGAGGCCGAGTCGGTCTCGGTCAGCACCCGCCTGCCCGGCTGCCCCGAGCAGACCGCCCCCTTCGACGAGGGCCTGACCGGGATCGAGATCACCCTGCCCGAGGGTATGGCCCTGCCCGATCCCTTCGCCGAGGGCTTCGACCCGCTCGGCGGCAACGGGGCTCATGTGCTGCTCGGCGCGCGCATCGCCGGGCGCGAAGTCTCGGTGCCGCGCGACTTCGAGACGGCGCCCGAGATCGTCCCCGCCCATATCTTCGCCGCCCGCCCGAACGCCTTCGTGCGGCGCCGGGGCGCCCCGGGTCCGCTGGTCGCGACCCTCGCGGCCGACACGCCCCTCGATGTCGAAACCCCCAAAGGCTGGAGCCTGCGCCAGGAGGGTCGCCAGCTGCTGCTCAGCCCCGACGCCGATCAGCCCGGCCTCGCCACCTTCACGCCCCGGATCGGCGAAGCGCCCGCCTTCACCGAGAGCGGCGGCAGCTATCCCCATACCGGCCCCTTCGCCCTGTACCAGCCCGCCCGTCTCAGCGTTCTGACCCTGGACCTCGACCTGCCCGAAGGCGCCCGCATCGCCTATATCGGCAGCGGCGACAGTGTCGGCAGCTGGCTGCAGCGCCTCGGCGCCGATGTGGTGCTGATGGACGAGATCCCGGCGGACGAGGATTTCTCGGCCTTCACCACCGTGCTCGTCGGCGTCGTGGCCTTCGGCAACCGGGCCGACCTGCGTGCCGCCACGCCCCGCCTGCACCGCTTCGTCGAGGGCGGCGGCCACCTCGTCACCCTCTACCAGCGCCCCGACCAGGGCTGGCAGGCCGAGAGCACGCCGCCGCAGCCGATGCGCATCGGCACCCCCTCGCTGCGCTGGCGGGTCACCGATCCGCAGGCCGAGGTCACCGTGCTGGAACCCGAAAGCCCCCTGCTGACCACGCCCAACCAGATCACGCCCGAAGACTGGGACGGCTGGGACAAGGAGCGCGGCCTCTACTTCGCTGCCGACTGGGCGCCCTGCTACACGCCGCTGTTGTCGATGTCGGACGCCGGCGAGGCGCCGCTCCTGGGCAGCCTCGTCTCGGGGCGGATCGGCAAGGGCCGGCACACCCATACCGGGCTGGTGCTGCATCACCAGCTCGACCGGCTGGTGCCGGGCGCCTTCCGCCTGCTGGCCAACCTGGTCCAGCCTGCCGGGGCCTGAGGTGGCCCGCGCAAGCGACACCTCCCTCGGCGTCGCCTGGCTGCTGAGCGACCTGACCCTGGTCACCGGCATGACCGTGCTGGTCAAGAAGATGGGCGCCGATTACCCGGCGGTACAGCTGGTGTTCCTGCGCTCGCTGATCGGCCTGCTGCTGATCCTGCCGCTGGTCTGGCGCGACCGGGCCAGCCTCTCCACGATGCAGGCCCCGCTGCGCAACGGCTTCCGCGTGATGTGCAACGCGGGCGCCCTGACGGCGAATTTCGTCGCCCTCGGGGCGCTGCCGCTCGGCATCGTCAACGCGGTCTCCTACCTGCGGCCCGTGGTCACCATGCTGCTGGCCATCGCCCTGCTGGGCGAGACGGTGCCGCGCGCCCGCTGGCTCGCCTCGGCGGGGATCCTTGCCGGGGTTGCGCTGGCCGTGGGGCCGGATGTCCTGGGTGCGGGCGGCAGCGCGCTGCCGATGGCCGGGCTGATCGCGGTCACCGTCTCGCTCGGGCTCGGCGCCATGGCGACCGTCCAGACCCGCGCCCTGCGCAGCGAGGCGCCCGTGGTGATGATGCTCTTCTACACCGCCGGGCTGACCCTGCTGACTGCCCTGCCCGCCGGGCTTTCCTGGCATCCGATCGCCCCCGCGCACTGGCCCGCCCTGCTGGGCATCGGCGCCCTGGCGCAGGCCGGCCAATACTGCTTCCTGCGCGCCTACCGCGCCGCCGAGGCCAGCCGTCTGGCCCCCTTCTCCTATTCCTCGATCCTCTTCGCCATCTCGGCAGGCTGGCTGTTCTTCGACGAACGGCCCAGCTGGCACCTTCTGGCCGGTGCCTCGGTGATCCTCCTCGTGCTGCTTCTCGGCAGCCGCACCCCGAAGCCCCGCCCCCTGACCTGAGCGGGGACTGCGCATTCATTCGAAGGCCGAGGTCCCTTGTTCAGGTGGCCCCGGGCACCAAGGGAAAATACGCCTCCGTTGACCCGAAGGTCCATGGCCGCTGCTGCCTTGCGGCCATCGGCGGACCGGCGAGAACGGCGCCCGGGATATTGGCGGCCAGAGGTTTGCCGAGATGCGAACGCGCACATCACGGCCGCCAACATAGGCGCCGTTCAGGGCCGGTCCCGACCTCGCCGCCCTACAGGACGGAGCCGCCGATGAGCGGCCCTCTGCGGCCCGGGTGCGCGCCACGTTGACCCCGAAACCGCCGGATGCAAGGTTGCTCCGATTTGAGGACATATTGGCGGGAAAGGCATATTCCATGATCGAGCTGGGGCTTCTGCTGCTGTCCGCCATTCCGATCGCGCTGGTTGCGCTGGTCATCTGGGCCGTCCGCCAGTCCCGCAGGCTGCGCACCGTCGAAAGGCAACTGCTGGCGCTGGACGCCCGGCTCAGGGAACTGCGGATCGTCGGCACAGACGTCTCGCCACCGGACACCGCTGCGGCCGCCGTCGCAGGCCACGGAACTGCACCGGAACAGGCCGTCAAGGAAGACGCCTTCGCGACGCCCGGGCCCTGGCAGGCCGCGCGCAGGACAAGCCGCGACGCAACAGCGCAACCGGCCCCCCGGCCGGCAGACGACCCCCCCGGGGCGCCCCCGACCCCGGCCGAGACCGGGCGGACCCCGCCCCGGGCCGTGGTGTTCCGCCGAGAGAAGATGGCCGCGCTTGGCCAATGGCTTCAGGTCAACTGGATCTACCTGGTTGCCGCCGTCTCACTGGCGACCGCCGGCATCTTCCTGGTGCAATACGGGGTGGAGACCGGTTTCCTGTCCCCGCGCGCCCGCATCTGGGCCGCGCTCGTCCTCGGCCTCGCCCTGGTCGGAGCGGGGGAATACCTGCGGCGTCGCTGGGGGGATGAGGGCCGGGTGGCAACCGCCTACCTGCCCTCGGTCTTCTCCTCCGCCGGGATCGTCACCCTCTTCGCCGCGATCCTGGCCGCGCGTCATCTGTACCAGATCGTCGGGTCCGGCACGGCCCTGGCCGGGCTGGTGGCAACGGCCCTGCTCGCGGTCGTGCTGGGCTGGTTCTCGGGGCCTCTCCTGGCGGCCGTCGGCCTCTTGGGCGCCATGGCCGCGCCGCTTGTGGTGGGCGGAGAAAGCGATGCGCCACAGCTGTTCTACGGCTATTTCGGCGTCATCTCCGTGGCCGGCCTGCTGATCGACACCATGCGTCGCTGGGCCTGGGTCAGCGTGCTGTCGATTGGCACCGACTTCGGCGCGGCCTGGTTCCTCTACCTCGGGATCGGCCAGGGCGAATGGCTGATAGGCCTGCTCGCGATCCTTGCGGTCTGCGCGATCGCCATCCCCGTCCGTAGCCTGTCCCCGGCCCATGACGGCACCGCCCTGATCCAGACCCTGCTGCCCGAGCGCCCCGCGACATGGCCCGATTTCCCCACCAACCTGGCGGCGGGCACCCTGCTGGCAGCCGTGGCCGGGATCGTTCTTGTCTCGACCGATGGTGTCGTCCAGTTCTGGTTCGCCTCGGCGGCGCTCTTGGCCCTTGTCGCGGCCCTCGCCCTCTGGTGCTGGCGGGCCCCGGCGCTTGAAGACCTTGCCCTGCTGCCCGGGGTCGCGCTGCTGGCGCTTCCGCCGCTACAGGCCATGACCGGCGCTGAAGTCTTCAGGACCTTCCGCAGGCAGCTGCCTCCCGGCCCCGAGGTCTCGATCACCCCAGTCGCCAGCCTGCTGGTCGGCGCCGCGGTGCTTGTCAGCCTGCTGGCCGCCCGCCGCAGCGTCCTGTCCCCGCGCTGGCCCCTGGCCTGGGCCGCGGCGGCAGCCCTTGCGGCCCCGCTGATGATGCTCGGGCTCGAAGCCTACTGGCGTCCTGCGACCGCCATCGGGACCTACCCCTGGGCGTTGCACGCCGCCGGGATCGCCATCGGAATGAGCCTGCTGGCGGAACGCTTCGCCCGGGTCGAAGGCCGCCCCGGGATGCGCACCGCGCTTGCCACGCTGTCCGCCCTGTCGATGCTGTGCTTTGCGATGACCATCATGCTGTCGGAGGTCGCCCTCACCCTCGCCCTGGCGGCGACGGTGCTGGCCGCCGCCGCGCTCGACCGGCGCTTCGACATGGCGCCGCTGATGTGGTTCGTGAAACTGGGCGCGGTCGTGGTCAGTTGGCGACTGGTCATCAACCCGGGGCTCTTCTGGGCCCTGGCCGCCCCCTGGGGCGCGCTGATCGCCGGCTTTGGCGGCGCCATCGCCGCCCTTCTGGCGACCCTGGTCCTGCTGCGCAAACGCGACCGGGCGTCGGCCAGGATCACCGTGGAAAGCGTCACCGCGACCCTTGCCGCGATCCTGACCAGTGTCCTGCTGCACCGCGGGATAGAGCAGGTCGCCCTGGCGTCCGGCACGTCGCACTGGAGCCCGGTCAACCACTGGTCGACCAGCCTGATCGGACTGATCTGGTTCATCTCCGCCGCCGGCCTGATCTGGCGGCAGCAATCGAACGGTCCGCCGCAATGGCTGCGCCGCCTGATGACCGGGATCTATCTGCTGCTCGGCTCGGGCTTCCTCGGTCTTGCGCTGACACTGCTCAATCCGCTGGCGCGGTTCGGCAACGAGGTGCTGGGTCCGGTCCTGTTCAACACGCTTTTTGTCGCCTATGCGCTGCCGGCCCTGTTCTTTGCCTTCATGGCGCGCAGATTCACCCGGATCGCCGGCGCCTGGCGCCTGGCCCTCACCATCCTCGCGGCGGCGCTCTCGGTCCTGTGGCTGGGGCTGAGCATCCGTCATTTCTGGCGCGGCCCCGACCTGGCCGTCGCGGACGTGACTCCGCCCGAGCTCTACAGTTATACCGTCGCCCTGCTGCTGATCGGCGCCGGGCTGCTCTACCGCGCGCTCGCCACCCGGTCGGCACCCCTGCGCCGCGTCGCAATGAGCGTGATCGCCTTGACGGTGGCAAAGGTCTTCCTGATCGACGCCTCCGGGCTGGCGGGCCTGATCCGGGTCTTTTCCTTCCTTGCACTGGGGTTGTCCCTTGCGGGGCTCGCCTTCCTCAACCGCTGGGCGGCAATGCGTGCCCAGGGTGCGGATGACGCCAGCGTGGAGCCCGTCGAAGAAGAGTAAGGGAACGGCCCGCCCGAGCACCTGACCCGCCCTGCCGGACCGCACCTGAGCATCGCCCCACGCCAGGTTGTCGCCGCGCCTGCCCAACTGACTGCTGACCGGTGCTCCTCGAGAGCCGCGGCGACCGCGACAGGCTTCCGGGCCGGCCTCCAATGACGGGTGACAAGTCTCAGCACTCTGCGCGCGTTGGTATCTGCCGCGAGGATACGCTCTGACGGTCGCTGACAGCTTCGCTTGGGACGGCTTCACCAAGGTCGCTTCCCTGTGCCTCGCCCCCGAGGAACGCGCTGCGCTGGCCTACTCCGCGCTGCACTCCTTGGAGCCCCTATCACGCCGAGCTGACCGCCTGCGCCGCGCTCAGCCCCGCCGGTGAGCCGCTGCCGTCATACTTGGGCGGGATGCAAAAGGCCCAGAGCTGGTCCGATGTAATGGGACACACCTTTCTTCAGTGATGCCGGAAGAGGCCAGAACAAGCCGGAAGAGGCCGGATAGGCCTGTAAAACAAGGGCTTGATCGCGGATGCACTCGATCATCGATGCAATGCCTGGATGTCTTGCAGTGGCGCTCGATGAGGGGAGAGGCAGCCTCTTAGGAGCGAACCGCGACAGAAGGGTCTGCAGTGGCCCGTTCATCAAATATGGCAGAGAAATAAGGGAGATATCGACCTCAGTGGCGCGTCGTGCGCCGCGAGGTGCTCCCGAGAACCTACAAATCAGCGCGTAAGTTTCCCAGCGCTCTTGTAGGTTCCAGATTTCCCTTGTTGCAAAGGGATCTAAAGGGATTGGCAGCTCGGATCAGACCAGACCGAACCTACAAACGATTTCGACAGGTTAAGTGGGTAGCGGGCTTTTCGAAAGCAGGGGAGCGATGTCAGTTGCGAACTGAGGCGCTGAACTCAAGCACCTTGATGATGTCCATATGTGAGAGCAGATCGTCGACTACCATGTGGGCAAGAACAAGCCTAAGTCAGCTGCTGTCTGAGTTAGGTCGTCGCTCTAGTGCACTTGCCCCAGCGTTTTTCCCGGCGGTGGAGCGAGACGCACGTTGACCATGATCATAAAGATCACCACCACACGGGCGACGCATACGAATGACCACACAGCGAAGCCCAACCACGCTGCGATCTCCATGTGGGGAAGGAAATGCGCGATGTCCCCCACCCCGATGACGGTCAATTTTGCGGTCCAGAAAAACAGCACGGTCGTCAGCATCAACGCAAGTGCGACGTATCGATGGAACTTACGGAAGGTCTCTGTATGAAAGATCCGCCCAAGGAAACCGTCACCGCGGGAGACACCCAAGAAGTAGATGGCAAAAAGGGAACCTGCTGCGAAGACACTGAAATCTGACATAGGGCCGATCAGGTCGGAGATGTCCTTGCCACGAGCGGAAAGCGCTAAGGCCCACTGTTCTAGGTGCACCCAAGCAGCGATCGCCATTATGCCTCCTAAAGCGAAGGGTAAGTACCGTTCAAGATATGCCATCGGATGCAGCTCCATGCATGAGCTCTATCTGGTCATAGTGTTTGTCAAAGGCCTCTTTCAGCCATGCCAGACGAACTTTGTAGTGACCTTCAGGGTCCCCGTCCGGGAGTTCGAGATGATCTGTATCTTTCAGCAATTCGGTCAGGAAGTCGATCATTTCAGTACCGTCATCCGTAGAGGAGTTGACCTGTAGCTGTTTTACTTCTTCCGTTTTACCCACGCCCGTCGTGAAGAATTTTAGCACGTCGTCTACCACTCCTTTCCTCAGAGATCCCTTGCCGCGGCCCATGGAGACTTCGATGTGGATGCGAGGTGCTTCAGCAATTTCAGCAAGACGTTTGGTCGATGCAATGACAGACCCGACCTCACCTTCCACCGCAGCGAGGTTCGTAGGCTGGGCAATGGTGAAAGAGAGCTTGGTGGGTTTCCCCTTGTTGTACTTCTCCCACGAGTCCCGCCGGATCATGGCCCTCACGTTATATACTTGGCTTGTATCGATTTCCTTCAGATACAGCATCAGTCTGTTTATCGAGACGGCGCGGGTATCAAACTGGATCGCGATGATCGCCAAGCGTCGGTGGTACCTAAACGCAATGCAGTGCCCCAACCCGCCGCCTTCGCTGACTGACAGGCGCGCAAGCCCTTCAGAGTTTGCCTCCGGAGGGATATCACCAGTTTGCTTTCGTACGATCTCTCCTGCCGTATATTCACCATAGTCCGCGAGGCGTTCCAGTCGGAGAACATGCCCTTCAACCACGCGTTCGCGACCGCTAGCCTTGTCGCTTAGAGCATGGGCCGCCCACAATGCCTTTTCTAAGTCCGGTACGTTCTTACCGGCCTTACCCACATGGAAAAATCTGACAGTTACCTTGCTCATGAAGACCTTCTCAAAATGTGATGCTTGCCAATTAACAGGGTGTCCACAGTAGAACTTATTCCTCGGCGGTATGCCCCCACCAGACCACCTTCCCGATCACGTTCACCTCTGACCAGCGGTCCTTGCTGAGGAACTCGGGCGGGACATCCGGATTGTCGGAGACCAGGATGATGACATCGCTGAGTTGCGCCAGGCGCTTCACCCGCGCACCCTCCTCCGTGGTGAAGGCGTAGATCGGGCCTTTACGCGACTTGTAGTCCGGCGGCCGCCTCGGGATCTCTCGCTTCGACGTATCGATCAGCACCATGTCGCCAGGACAGATCGTCGGCATCATACTCTCGCCAAGCTCACCATGTGCAACGCGGGCCAGAACGGCATTCGCGGGCGAGATCCCGATCCGGCTCAGCCAGGCCCGCTTGAAAGCCAGGTGATCCACAACCGGTTCCTCCCCGTTGTGCGCACCGCCGCCGGCCGCCAGCGTCGCGGCGTGAACGGGGATCTTGGCAAACTCAGAAAGCTCTGTCGGAGGTGTCATCGCCCTGCGGCCCTGACCCGTCCAGGTCTTGAGGTCGATATCGATGGTCGACCCGTCGTCTCGGTGAGCAACGAAGTCGGGACCCCGGCCGGTTTCGTCGGGCGAGATCGAGATAACCCCGCTTAGTTTCTCCAAGAGTTCTTCGGGGACCTGAATTCGGCGAGGGCCTAAGTACAATTCGAGCCCAAGGGCTTCCGCAAGCGCTGCAACTTTGTCGAAACGTGGAGCTGATCCGCGTCGCATATTCTGAAAGGCAGTGTTGTCAGATTTGCCGAAAGCGCGTGCGCCTACCTCGGCCTGTGACAGGCCGAGCCGTTCTCGCTCCGACTCAAAGAGCGACAATATCTCCTCGGGCTCATACATGGTGTAAATTTGCACTTACTTAAAACCCGAGCGCAAGCGAATTGCGCTGAGAGTGTAAAATGAGATTGACATGCTGGTGTATTTTTACATATTTGAGGCATGCAGTATGTTCACCTCATAACCCTTGCAGAGGCCTTGGCAGGTCACTTGAACCGCTCCGAGGCGACAATCTCGAATTGGTGCGTCGGTAACGCAGTGCTCTTTAAGCGGTTGCGCTCGGGCAATGGCTGTACGCTCAAGACGGCGAACCGTGCGGTCCAACATCTATCCGATATCTGGCCGTCCGATCTCACCTGGCCGACTGACATCCCGCGCCCCGCGCCCAACCGGAAGGAGGTGGCGTGATGGCTGTCTTCGAGTTTGACCTGGTCAACCGAATTGCCACAGCGAGCTCTGGGGCGTCACATCCTATCGAGATTGCGCAGGATGGGACGATCCACTGGGTCCCCCCCAAACCGGCGGAAGGCGATCTTCAAGCAATATGTGAAGCATTCGTTGCCGATGGTCGTGAGGTGCCAACCGCCATTCGCGACCTGCTTCTTCCGGCAGATCGTCGATCTCATTGCAAAGAAAACTCGCCCGCATCCCAAACGCTCCCCGGTGCCGACCCGAATGTTGCCGAAGCCATTCCCGGTTCCCGACCGTCAAGGGATCCTCTGAAAGGAGGGTTTCAATGATCACGCGCCACTCTTCCGCGTCTGGAGTGGGGACGGGCCATTCGGTCGATCCGCAGGAAATCGCGATCAGGAACAGTTCCTTGCGAAGGTCTGATGTCCGGATCAACGTCAACGGGTTCCCGTCGAATAGTGGCGACGGCTCTCTCACCCAATTCATCGAATCCCCCCATCCGGTTTCCCACCCGTCGGATGGTAGGGGCGGCTCTGGCAGCGAGAAAGCGGAAATGCACCGCTGCCAGAGCTTGCCGATCGGGGGCCGTCATCACCGCTCCCTCGAAACCCTCCGCTTCGTCCCCCCTTCGCCTGAGTCCCCGGGCGTTGCGAAGCGTGAGCCCGCCAGGCCGCGCATGCTGCCACCACTCCGCGCGGCCTGGCGCCGGATTTGCATCATTTCTCGCTGGATCGACGACGGTTGGGTCGGTGACCTGATCGGCGCGATCTGCCTGTTCATCATCCTCTTCATGGGGCTGTTTATGGGGGTCCTCTTCTCATGACCAAGCGCTTCAACCCGGCATCTGAAGCAGTTGCTTTCCGCCTCTGGCAGCACTGCCAGGGCAACGGCTGGGACTGCACGATCGCTGAAGCAGCGGTCGCCATCGACGAACCTGTCAGGCGGGTCTGCCGCATCGCCGGCCACAAGGGATGGGGGCACCGTTTCCGCGCCACTCGCAGGGACGCCTCGGCTGCCTTCGAAGCTGAGGCCGCGCACTGACATGCATGCGGCCTCGCTCTCCTCTCCTCGTCTGGTGCGCGTCCGTCAGCTCCTGGCTGACGGCAAGCCGCACACGACGCGGGAGATCGTGAGAAAGGCCCAGGTCATGGCGGTGAACGCCTGCATCTCCGAGCTGCGCAGCCACGGCGCGCAGATCCATTGCGACCGGCGGCGCGTCAACGGCGCTGTCCGCTTCTACTACACGATGACGAAAGGCCCTGCCGAGAATGGCTGACATCCTGACTACCATCACCGAACTTCCCATCGACGAGATCGAGGTCGTGGACCGCTTGCGCCCTGTCAGCGAGGCAGGCGTGCAGGCGATCATCGCTTCGATCGGCGAGTTGGGGGTGATGAAGGATCCGATCCACGTCCGGCGGATGAAGAACGGCAAGACGCGCCTCTTGGCGGGTCTGCACCGCCTGACCTCCGCGCGGGAACTCGGCTGGCAAACGATCAAGGTGACCTGCTGGCGGTGCAACGACGACTTCGCCCGGCTGATGGAGATCGACGACAATCTGGCCGGTGCCGAGCTGACCGCTCTGGACACGGCCGTCTTCCTGGCCGCACGCAAGCGCGTCTATGAGAAGCTGCACCCGGAGGCCAAGGCCGGTGGCGATCGTCGTAGCGCCGATTTTCAAACGGACACGATGTCCGTTTGGTCTTTTGCTCGTGCGACAGCTGAAAAGTTTGGGATCACCGAGCGCCATGTGCGCCGCATGGTGGCGGCGGGCGAGCGCCTGGCGGGTGACGAGGTTTCCCGCCTGCGCCGCGCGCCCAAGCCAGTCGCCCTGGCTGATCTGCAGGTGATCGGCACCCTCGGGCCAACCGACCGCTACGCCGTTGTCGATGCCCTGGCCGAAGGCCGCGCCAAGTCCGCAGGAAAGGCCATGGCGGCGATCAAGGCCAGCACCGGCGGCTCCCCGGCTCCGGTCGATCCGACCGAGAAGGCCTTCCTGGATCTCATGGAAGCCTGGAAGCGCGCGCCCGCCACGGCCCGGCGGCGGTTCCTCGACGAATGCGGCGGCGATGTCTGCGCGATGATGCCGAAGCCGGAGGTGGTCCAGGCATGAAGGATTTCGTGGTCGCAAAGGAATGGTGGACAGCCAGCGAGATCGGCGCGGCCGGCCTGCCGGACATGCCGAGGACCCAGCAGGGCGTTGATGCGTTGGCCAAGTCTCTTGGCTGGCGGGCACAACCGGAGTTCGCCCGGCGCAGGTCGGGCCGCGGGGGTGGCTGGGAATACCACTGGCGCCTGTTCCCGTCGCGGGCACAGCGCGAGCTCCTGGCTGCGAGCGAGGCCACCTCGGGCGAGGATGGCCAGGACATGGACCGGGGAGAGGCCTGGGCCTGGTTCGATGGGCTGCCAGAGGCGACCAAGTCGACCGCGAAGGAGCGCCTGCGCGTCCTGAAAGAGGTCGAGAGCCTCACCATGGCGACGACCAAGTACCTTGCCGTTTCCATGGTTTCCAAGCGGATCGGCAAGAGCGAGCGGACCATCTGGAACTGGTTCGGCATGGTCGAAGGCGTGGATCCGGCTGATTGGTTGCCCCGCCTCGCACCGCGTCACCGGACAGGAAAGAGCGCCGGTCAAAGGGCAGAAGCAGGACAGAACTTTTATGTCTGGCTGCTGGCTGATTTTCTCCGACTGGAGGCACCCAGTTTCCGGTCCTGCTACCGTCGGGTGATGCGTCTCTGCGAGCATCATGGCGTCAGTGCTTTGAATGAGCGCACTGCCAAGCGCTGGCTCGATCGAGAGGTGCCGCGCGTCCGTCAGGTCTACCTGCGCGAGGGCGAGCGTGGCCTGATGAAATGCTTCCCGCCGCAGATCCGCGACCGCTCCGGCCTCGCCGCCCTGGAGGGCGTCAATGCCGACTGCCACAAGATCGACGTCTTCGTCACCTGGCCCGGCTACGAGAAACCAATCCGTCCCCAGATTGTGGCCTTCCAGGACCTCTACTCGGGCAAGATCCTCGCGTGGCGTGTCGATGTCGACCCGAACAAGGTCGCGGTCATGTCGGCCTTCAAGGAGCTCTTGGAGACATGGGGCATTCCGCAGCACTGCCTCTTCGACAACGGCCGTGAGTTCGCGAACAAGTGGCTGACCGGCGGGGCCCCGACCCGGTTCCGTTTCAAGGTCCGCGAAGACGAGCCACTGGGCGTTCTGTCGATGCTCGGTGTGAAGATCCACTGGGCCACACCGGGTCATGGTCAGGCCAAGCCCATCGAACGGGCGTTCCGCGACCTCGCGAGCGATGTAGCCAAGGATCCTCGCTTCGCCGGCGCCTATGTCGGTCATCGCCCGGATGCGAAGCCGGAGAACTACATGTCCCGAGCGATCGAGCTGGAAGACTTCCTGGCTGTCGTCGCCGAAGGCATCGCCGAACACAACGCGCGCCTTGGCCGCCTCAGTGAAACGGCCCAGGGCCGGAGCTTCGACCAGACCTTTGCCGAGAGCTACGCTCGGGCGCCGATCCGAAAGGCTACGGAAGAGCAGCTCCGCCTGTGCCTGATGGCCCAGAAGGTCTGCAAGCTGCACGCCACCCACGGTCGCATGACGCTGCACAAGAATGGTTATTGGTCGGACTGGATGAACGAGCTTGCGGGCCAGGAGGTCGTGGCACGCTTCAATCCCGAAGACCTGCATGCCGGCGCCCACATCTACAGCCTGGCAGGTGAGTTCCTGGGCTTTGCCGAGTGCCAGGAGAAGTCCGAGTTCTTCGATCTCGCCTCGGCCGAAGCAGCCGCGCGCGAGCGCCGCCGGAACATCAAGGCCCAAAGGCAGGCCGCCAAGGAGCTGCGCCCCATTTCGGTCGGCGGTCTCGCCAGCGCGCTCGACAGCCTGCCGAAGCGAACTGAGACCACCGTTGAGGCGAAGGTCGTCAAGCTGGCGAACCGCACGGAGATCCAACGCCTTGAAGACCGGAAACGGGGTGCGCTGATCACGAAACCCGTGCCGACCCCGGAGACCTCGCCCGAGCAGGATGCCCAGCTGCTGGAGTTCAACGCCAGCTTCGGAACCAGAAAGCCTGCGGCAGAACCCCAGGAGACCGCGCGAGACCGCTTCTTCCGCGCCAAGGAGATCGAAGAGCGCTCGGAAGCTGGCGCGCCGGTCGGCCGCGAAGAAGCCGCCTGGTACCGCCGCTACGCCGAGACGGCCGAGTACCGGTCCAACCTGACGA
>JAAFAB010000001.1:0-284165 GCA_018222585.1 Paracoccaceae bacterium
TTGAGGGGTCGAGAGCGAACCTAGAGCGGCAGCTTGAGCTGACGCTGGTCTGATGCGGGCGAGTCCAATTCCTGGCGCAGCTGACCGCGTAGCTTGTACACCCAGGTCGCACTGACGTTGTGCTCGCGCGCGATGTCATTGGCTGAACGGGTCGGATTGTCGCCCAGGCCGGCCTCCAGAATTGCCGCGCGCAGCTGGTTGGCGCGGTCGCGGCTGACATGGCCCTGGCGCGACGGGAACTCGACGGCGGTGCCCGCGAACCGCTTCGCGAGCCACAGGGTGATTTCGAAGCCGACCTCGGATGCGAGCTTGGAACGTTCGGCGCGCTCGACCGATGGGATGTCGCGCCGCTGCCCGCCGCAGACAGCGAGCAACTGGTTTCGGGACAGCTTTCCCAGGTCACGCTCCAGCTCGTCGATCCAGCTATCCATCCTCCGACTCCTCCGGCGGTCTGGGCGCGTAGGAACGATGCAAGACCGTCACGACACTCCCGCCGCGCAGCACATAGCGGAACCCATCGATCAGGACCGAGGCCGCGCCAAGCCGGACGCCGCGCTCTGTCTTCCGCGCAATCTCAGTGCGAACCGCTTCGATATCGAAGCCCTTGACGCGCTCCAGGTGGCGCAGAACGGCATGGTCAGTGACGTTTGGGAGCTTGGTCGTCTCAGGCATGGCCACCACCCTTGATCTCGATCCCCTCGCGCTTGCACCAAGCCTTCAAGGCATCGATCACGTCGGCGATCTGTGCCCAGTCGGTCATCATGTCGATATCCAGAGGCGCAGCGCCCCACTTGCCCGCGAACCGCGAACGGATGAAGGCATTCAGCCCGGCCGGGCCGGCGACATGTGCCGCGCCGTTCTCGTGCAGCAGGCGCCAGAGCACATGAGCGAACCGGACATCGGCCCGCTTGGCCATTGGACGGCGCTTTGCGCCGGGTTTCACGGCCCGTTTAAAGCCCCGTGCTTCGAGCGCGTTGATGACCTGGTTCAACTCGGCCTCGGTCATCTCCGACAGGGAGGCTTTGCCTGTCGCCGCCAGCTGCAGGTCGCGGCGGGTGTCGTCATCGAGGCCGAGCTCGCGGCAGCCGGCGAAGATCTTTCGCTGGAGCGCGCGCGACATCACAGCCACCTTCTCAGCAGCCTGCTCAGCGGCCAGACCCAGACCATGCCACCCAGGATAACCGCAAGGAACCACCAGTCGACCAGCCAGCACCAGAACAGGAGGCCCAGGACAGCCCCCGGCAGGATCCACCAGCCGGAGGGCCAACGCTCCTCCATGAGCTCGTCTTCCGTTTGCTCGGAGCGGAGCTCCTCACGGATCATTTCGATCGAACGGTCCTGCAACTGGCGCAGGTTCACGCGGAACCGCCGAGGTGGCAGTGTATGAACGTCGAACTCCAAGGCGGAGCGGCTGAGGGTCATCGACACATCGATGCGGGGTTCACCAGGCCGCACGACCTCTTCGAGGTACTCCAGGGCCTGGAAGTCGCTGCCATGCACCTCGACCAGGTCGAGAGGCAGCGCAGGGGTGATCAGGCGCGACTCCATCGGCTCAGGCCTTCGCCAGATCGATGGAGATGGCCTCCCAGGGCGCGTCCGGTGCGGCGCGGTGGTAGCAGCGCACATAGGTCTTCGAGCCCACCACCCGCATGGCGTCGCGGATCGCCTGCATGGCGCGCTGCCAGCGCGAATCCGAGATGTCGAGGCGCAGCAGCATGAAGATCTCGGTGCGGTTGATCTGGCCCTCCTTGTCGGTGTTGAAGGCCCGCGTCACGATCGTGCGGATTTCGTCACGCGCGTCGGCCGCCCACTCGTTCAGGCACTCGTCGATCAGCTCCTTTGCGACCTGCAGCTGCGGTCCGAAGTCGATCCGATCGGCAACGGCCACCTGCACCTTGTAGAGGCCGTCGTGGCTCATGAAGGTCTTGTTGCCCTTCTTGCCACCTTTCGTCGCCTCGTACTCCTGGGCCAGGATGGCCTCGAAGTCGCCGAGATCGTCGAAGGTGTGCTGCTTGAAGCGGGAGACCTGGGCAGAGAGCTCCAGCGCGTGGCCGGCGATCTTGCGCACCGTCTCATCCTCCAAGAGGTCTTCGGGGCGGATCATCGACACGGGCACAAGCGAGCCCTTGGCGTCCGCCATGTAGGGGACGCCGTTGATCTGCTGGCGCCCGTCGGGGATCTGCTGGTCAGCCATTGTCTTGCTCCTTTCTGGTGCGCTGCGTGAGCGCGGGGAAATTCGAGGGGGTGAAGCGGAGGTTGGCGAACTCGGGATCGTCGATCGTCCGGTCCGTCGGCACTGCCGGAAAGCCGAGCGCAGCCAGGGTCAGCGCCATGGCCTCGATCTCGGCATAGGTCACATAGCTGGCGCCGCGGGGGCCGTGCCGGTCGAGCTTGCCCAGGGCATGGCCCGCCTGCGTCAACATGAGAGATGTCGAGATACGCTCAGCCATTGGCGACCTCGTCGTCCAGGATCGCATCGACGAGGTCATCCTGGATGACATGCTCCAGCAGGCGTGTCGCCAGCTCACCAGCAGTGATGCCGCGGGTGCCGGCCTCAGATTGCAACCGCCGCAGGACCTTGGTCGACACGACGACACGACCGACTCGCGGCTCCGTCTGCCGTTGGCCGAAATGGGGGATGTGGTGTCCTTCCCGACGGGCGCGCGAGATGTAGTTGTAGACGGTCTCCCTCGACAGCCCGAGCCTGTCGGCGATCCTGGCAGGCTGAAGACGAGCCTGTGCCAGAGAGATGATGCTCTCATACGTCGTCATCCTTGCCTCCCTTATGGATCTGGCAACCATTGCAGGCGCGGAACATGCGGACGCGCTGGCTGTTCTCGGTGGAAAACTTCCGGGCCTTGACGCGCCAGCCCTGGCAGACAAGCGGGGTGATCTCGCCGAGGACCGGGCAGTTGATCGCGAAGTCCTCATAGGCACCCCGCACGGCCGTCTCGACCGCTCGCAGGTCGCCAGGGTACTTGCGGCGCAGAACCTGGCTGACGACCGTGGCCGAATAGCCGAGCAGGCGCGCGACCTTGTTCTGGCTGGAGGCAGCGCATTCCCGCGCCAGCGTTTCCACCCAGTCGGGGAGTGCAGCGCCCCAGGCGTCTCGGGCGATGGTCAGTTGATCGCTCATGCGACCCCCTCGGGCTCGAAGACCTCGTGGGTGTTCGGGTCGTAGATCCGCTTGACGCGCTGGACCTTCGGGGGCAGCGGCCCGGTGTTGCGGACCAGCCGGTACTTGGCGAGCCGCCCCTTCACGGGCTCGGCCTTCCGCAGAACCTTCAGATAGCCACACTTGAGCAGCATCGAGACATAGGACTTCGCGGTCTCTTTCGTCACCTGCACCGACTGGGTTGTCGCATGGGAGGCGATGTCCTCATGGGTGAACTCGCCCAACATGTACATGCTGCGCCACATGTTCTCAGTGCCGGCGCCCTGGGTCACAGGCGCGCCGTCCTTGCGGACGCGCGGGGCATGATGCCCGCCATCCTTGACCAGGTCATAGGTCGTTTGGTCCGGCTGATCGTGCTTCACGACGTAGCCGGCGGCGATGAGCCCCGCCAGGTAGTCGGAGATCGTCTTGCGATTGGCCAGGGAACGAGCTCGGAGCAAGGGGATGGTGAACCGCTTCGGGTTGGCCTGGATCGCCTCCCAGATGTCCTGGCGGGACGGCTTGCGCTCATGAACCTGCGGGCGACCGGTGGGTGAAATCGACATCAGCGGTTCCCCCGCGGCGCCGGCGCGTCGCCGGTGTAGAAGCCGATCAGCGGCACGTCGGACATGGTGATCAGGTGCTTGTCCTTCAGGGCCGCGTATTCGCGGATCCGCTCCATGTTCACGACGATCCGGCGAGCACGGCCGCCGGCGGCGCGCAGAACCTCGGCCAGGACCGCTTCTTCCACCTCGACGCCCTGGCACTTCATCTGCGCCAGCATCTGAACTTCGCGCAGGTCGGCAGGCTGGGCCGCGACCCAGTCGAGCATGCGGTTGTGCGTACGCTCCAGCTTCGCCAGGTTCTGCGGCAAGCGTTCCTCGCCGATCAGGATGATCGTGCCCTTGCTGTCCTCGTAGAGCTCGCGGACCAGTTCGATCATCTTGGCCTTCATCAGGTAATCGGCTTCGTCGATCAGCAGGGGGCGGCCGGTGACAGCCAGCTGGCGCGAGATCTGGGCGGACATCTCGGGGATGGTGCGGCGCGGCTCGATCCCCATGTTGGTCAGGATCGCGGTGAACAGCGTCTTCCGCGTCCAGCTCTCGCGCATCTCGACCCAGTAGGCATTGGTCTCGTTGGCGTTCCAGGTGGCGGCGGTGGTCTTGCCGTAGCCGGACGGGCCGTAGAAACACGCCATGCCCGGCAGGTCGGGGTCGCGGTCGTTCACGCGCTGGATCAGCTGGTTGAGCAGCATGACGTTGCGCAGCGGCGCGACGCCATGGCTGAAGCTTCCTGCTCGATCGATTTTCATCGTCATCTCTCCTCGTTAAAGGCCTGTTGATCGGCCGATTCAGCGGATGCTTTCCGCTCCGAATTTCTCGAACATCGTCAGGTTGGACCGGTACTCGGCCGTCTCGGCGTAGCGGCGGTACCAGGCGGCCTCCTCGCGCCCGACCGGCTCACCGGCCTCCGAGCGTTCCTCGATCGCCTTGGCGCGGAAGAAACGGTCTCGCGCGGTCTCTTCAGCCTCGGCAGCCGGTTTTCGGGCGCCGAAGTTGGCATTGAACTCCAGGAGTTGTGCGTCTTGTTCGGGCGACGTCTCGGGCGAAGGCACGGGCTTCGCGATCAGCGCGCCGCGCTTGCGATCCTCCAGCCGTCGGATCTCCTCTCGGTTCGCCAGCTTAACGACCTTCGCTTCGACGGTGGTCTCGGCGGGTGCCGGGAGCTTGTCGTACTCCTTCGCCAGGCCGCCGACAGAAATCGGGCGAAGCTCCTTCGCTGCGCGGCGCTGTTCGCGCAGTCGCCGAGCCTTGGCCTTGCCAGCGGCCTCGGCCGAGGCCACGTCGAAGAACTCGGATTTCTGCTGGCATGCCGCGTAGCCAAGGAACTCGCCGTCCAGGCTGTAAATGTAGACGCCAGAATGGAGGTCCTCGGGATTGAACCGCGCCACCACTTTCCGGCCCGCGATCTCGTTCATCCAGTCCGACCAATAGGCGTTTTGGTAGAGCGTCATGCGACCATGCGTGCTGTGCAGCTTGCAGACCTTCTGGGCCATCAGGCAGAGGCGGAGCTGCTCGTCGGTCGCTTTGCGGATCGGTGCCTGGGCGTAGCTCTCGGCAAAGGTCTGGTCGAAGCTCCGGCCCTGGGCGGTGTCGCTCAGGCGCCCCTGGCGAGCATTGTGCCTCGCGATGCCTTCCCCGACCACGCGCAGGAAATCCTCCAGCTCGATCGCCCGGCTCATGTAATTCTCGGGCTTGGCGTCGGGCTTGTGGCCGACGTAGGCCCCGGCGAACCGAGGATCCTTGGCGACATCGCTGGCCAGATCGCGGAAGGCGCGCTCGATCGGCTTTGCCTGACCGTGTCCAGGGGTCGCGAAGTGGATCTCGACCCCCAGCATTTCGAGGACGCCGAGCGGCTCCTCATCACGAACCGGATAGCGGAACCGGAACTTCGCCCCACCGGAAAGCCACTTGTTGGCAAACTCCATGCCGTTGTCGAAGAGACAATGTTTGGGGATTCCCCATGACTTCAGCATCTGGCGGAACGCAGTCATGACCGCCAACTTGTTCGGGTCGACATCCACGGCCCAGGACAGGATCTTGCCAGAGTAGAGATCCTGGAAGGCCACGATCTGCGGACGGATCGGCTTGTCGAACCCCGGCCAGGTGACGAAGACGTCGATCTTGTGGCAATCGGCGTTGACACCTTCCATGGCGGAGAGGGTCGAACGGTCACGGATCAGCGGTGGAAAGCAGGCGAGAAGTCCCTTCGTGCCCTTGCGCATGAAAACCTGGCTGACCCGAGGGATAGTGCCATCAAGCCAACGCTTCGCGGTCCGCTCGGTCAGCGGCTCAACGCCTTTCTTGGCGCAGAGGTCAACGACACGACGATAGCTCGACCGGAAGCTTGGCCCTTCCAGGCGAAGGTACTCGGCTTTCAGCCAGTCGTAGAACGGCTGATCTGCCTCGGCCTTCTGCCCAGTTGTCTGTCCGGCCCGGTGGCGCGGCGCGAGGTAGGGCAACCAGTCGACCTCATCGACGCCTTCGACCATGCCGAACCAGTTCCAAATGGTCCGCTCGCTCTTGCCGATCCGCGTGGAAACCATGGACACGGCAAGGTACTTGGTCGTCGCCATGGTGAGGCTCTCGACCTCTTTCAGGACGCGCAGGCGCTCCTTCGCGGTCGACTTGGTCGCCTCTGGCAGCCCATCGAACCAGGCCCAGGCCTCTCCCCGGTCCATGTCCTGGCCATCCTCGCCCGAGGTGGCCTCGCTCGCAGCCAGGAGCTCGCGCTGTGCCCGCGACGGGAACAGGCGCCAGTGGTACTCCCAGCCACCCCCGCGGCCCGACCTGCGCCGCGCAAACTCCGGTTGTGCCCGCCAGCCAAGAGACTTGGCCATAGCTTCGACACCTTGCCGGGTCCTCGGCATGTCCGGCAGGCCGGCCGTGCCGATCTCGCTGGCTGTCCACCATTCCTTTGCGACCACGAAGTCCTTCATGCCTGGACCGCCTCCGGCTTCGGCATCAGGGCGGAGACGTCGCCGCCGCATTCGTCGAGGAAGCGCCGCCGGGCCGTGGCGGGCGCACGCTTCCAGGCTTCCATGAGATCCAGGAAGGCCTTCTCGGTCGGATCGACCGGGGCCGGGGAGGCGCCGGTGCTGGCCTTGATCGCCGCCATGGCCTTGCCTGCGGACTTGGCGCGGCCTTCGGCGAGGGCATCGACAACGGCGTAGCGGTCGGTCGGCCCGAGGGTGCCGATCACCTGCAGATCAGCCAGGGCGACTGGCTTGGGCGCGCGGCGCAGGCGGGAAACCTCGTCACCCGCCAGGCGCTCGCCCGCGGCCACCATGCGCTCAACGGTGCGCTTGCTGACTCCAAATTTTTCGGCGGTCGCCGATGCAAACGACACGATGTCGCTTGCATCCCAGCGGGCTTTCGCTCCCGCCACACCCGCACGGGTTTCCGGGTGCAGTTTCTCGTAGACGCGCTTGCGGGCGGCGAGGAAGACGGCCGTGTCCAGAGCGGTCAGCTCGGCACCGGCCAGATTGTCGTCGATCTCCATCAGCCGGGCGAAGTCGTCGTTGCACCGCCAGCAGGTCACCTTGATCGTTTGCCAGCCGAGTTCCCGCGCGGAGGTCAGGCGGTGCAGACCCGCCAAGAGGCGCGTCTTGCCGTTCTTCATCCGCCGGACGTGGATCGGATCCTTCATCACCCCCAACTCGCCGATCGAAGCGATGATCGCCTGCACGCCTGCCTCGCTGACAGGGCGCAAGCGGTCCACGACCTCGATCTCGTCGATGGGAAGTTCGGTGATGGTAGTCAGGATGTCAGCCATTCTCGGCAGGGCCTTTCGTCATCGTGTAGTAGAAGCGGACAGCGCCGTTGACGCGCCGCCGGTCGCAATGGATCTGCGCGCCGTGGCTGCGCAGCTCGGAGATGCAGGCGTTCACCGCCATGACCTGGGCCTTTCTCACGATCTCCCGCGTCGTGTGCGGCTTGCCGTCAGCCAGGAGTTGACGGACGCGCACCAGACGAGGAGAGGAGAGCGAGGCCGCGTGCATGGTCAGGGCTGCGCCTCCACCTCGAAACCCGCCGAGGCATCCTTGCGGGTGGCGCGGAAACGGTGGCCCCATCCCTTGTGGCCGGCGATCCGGCGTACGCGGTTGACGGACACGTCGATCGCATCGGCTGCCTCCGCGATCGTGCAGTTCCAGCCGATGGGCTCGCAGTGCTGCCACATGCGAAACGCGATGGTTTCGGTGGCAGGATTGAAGCGGACGTTCATTGGAACATGACCCCCATAAACAGCCCCATGAAGAGGATGATGAACAGGCAGATCGCGCCGATCAGGTCACCGACCCAACCGTCGTCGATCCAGCGAGAAATGATGCAAATCCGGCGCCAGGCCGCGCGGAGTGGTGGCAGCATGCGCGGCCTGGCGGGCTCACGCTTCGCAACGCCCGGGGACTCAGGCGAAGGGGGGACGAAGCGGAGGGTTTCGAGGGAGCGGTGATGACGGCCCCCGATCGGCAAGCTCTGGCAGCGGTGCATTTCCGCTTTCTCGCTGCCAGAGCCGCCCCTACCATCCGACGGGTGGGAAACCGGATGGGGGGGTTCGAGATGATGACGCTCGACTACCTGGACAGGTACATCTGGGAGGCGGAGGCGCATGCTAACGAACTCCTCGACCTGATGGCGTTTGAGGATCGATCTGACCTTCTTGCGGTCCTTGAAAGCGGGGGGTGGGAGAAGCTTCTCCCTGGCCTGCAATCCCCTCCGAAGTCCACTTTCGTTTTCCTCGGTGAAGATCCTGCAGCGCGTGATCGTCGTCGGGAGAGCCTGGAAAAGACGGAATGGAACCTGCTTTGGGTCCAAGCTCGCTATCAGGCTCTTCAAGCAGCCACTGGCCTGCGTCTCGCAGCCAGCGTTGCCAACGTGAAGGGCATGACATATCGGCGATCCGTGCGACACGTGGCTCAAGAAATTTCGCGAGCTCCGGCCCCGCCAGCAGCATGGGACGTAACAATGCTTCGCCTGCCTGACTGATAATCCGGCCGGGAATGCAGATGCGGGCATACTGCCGGATGGGCAGCTTGGTAGTCTCGTGACGAGCGGATATCCGAGCCACGGTCGAGCGCATGCCCGTGACCCCCTCCGGTCCGCGGATAGTGCCGAAGGGTCCGGAGGTTTCATCGCGACGCTCAGCGACCTGCTCTTCGCCAAAAAACTGCGCGAAGCGATCCGTGTCGATCTCGGCGCCCAATCTGATACGGGCCGCCCTCAGGCGAGCGTCTTCCTCTCGGAGGACGCCGATCAAGCTCAGTTTCGCAGCCGGTTTCCCCGGAATCTCGAACCTACACGCCGCCGCGAACTCTGCGGCCCCTTGGAAGCAGGTGTCGAAGTCCACAGCATCGCTTTCCAGATAGCGCGCGCGGAGGATCATCATGAAGCCAGCGAAGTCCACTTCGGCAGCCATCACGCCACCTCCTTCCGGTTGGGCGCGGGGCGCGGGATGTCAGTCGGCCAGGTGAGATCGGACGGCCAGTTGTCGGAGAACCACGTGATCACGCGATCTGCGGTGCGAAGTGTGCATCCACCGCCATTCTTCAGCCGATCGAAGAACTTTCCATCGCGAACAGCATAGGAACCGACAGTCGAAAGGGTCCGCCCCGTGTGAGCGCAGTATGCTTCGGCCTGCTTGATGATGGTGCCTGTGTTCATCCCGACCCTCCTATTGGGTTTCTCCCGAATCTTATGACTGGGTTTTTCCCGATTGTCAAAGGTTCGTTTTTCGGGCACCGTCCCGAACGATGGAAGATTTCGGGAAAACCTTCGCGGATGCAGTCGCTCAGCAGCTTCAGGCGCTGAAGAAGAATGCCTTTGCAGTCGAAAAGGAGGGGGGGCTTCCAGTCGACGCGATTCGCTCCGTCGTGCGTGATGACGAGAAGAGAGCAGTTCCCAGGATCACCAGGGCCAAAGAAATCTGCGACCTACTGGGCCTTGAGTTCTACATCGGACCTCCCCGAGACATCGGACCGGTCGAGCAGATCGTTCTGGATGGCGGGGACTACGCGCATATTCCCGTTCACGCCGCGACGCTGGCGGCCGGTGGCGGCGCGCTCAACGGGGAAGAACCGGTTGTGGATCACCTGGCGTTCAAGCGCGCCTGGCTGAGCCGGATCGGGATATCTCCCGCGAATGCCGTCCTCGCCCGCGTCGCACACGGTGAGCTTGGCGAAAGCATGATGCCGACAATCTGTCCCGGTGACATGGTGCTGATCGACACATCGAAGCGGGAGATTCCGCAGCGGCCGCCAAACTACAAGTCCAAGAAGAGCCCGATCTACGCATTCACCACCGAGGATGGTGCCCGGGTGAAGCGCCTTGCACAGCTTAACGACGTCATCATCCTGGTCTCGGACAATCCGGACATTTCGCCCGAGTTCCTTAGCAAGGACCGCTGGTCAGAGGTTAACGTGATCGGGAAGGTAGTCTGGTGGGGCCATACAGCAGAGGAATAGCGCTATGCGCAGAATTGGTGTTTCGATTCTCATTGTCATGATGATCGCGGGCTGCGAGGAGCATGATCTCAGGGGCACGAATGCTTCCTACCTTGAACCACTAGAACAGTCCGGTTCGTATCGCTGGAAAACCATTGCCGATAACATCTATCCTGTGAACGGCGAAAAAGCTGAAGCGGCGAGACTGCGGCAGCTAGGGGAAGCGCTGCGGATCAACAGCGCATGCTCGAACGGGTATGATATTACTGACCGACAGGCGACCATGAAACGCGAGAGCCCTTGGGGAGGTATCTATGACGTTTTCTATACGGTTCGCTGCAAGTAGGCTGGCCAGGCAACATCGTTCAACATCAATTCGTCTAGCGTAGCCGACCAGCCTACTTGGCCCGGATCATCGGACGCGAGTATCCGACTTTTCGACCCGCGCGGAGCCGCGCACGTGCTCCGCAGCTCCGTCGGAGAAAGAGACGTGGAGGTCCACCTCAGGAGCAGCGCGCTTCTCAAGTGCGCTGGCGAGCCTGTTCATCGCCAGCGTCAGCTTGTCGATCTTGGTGAGGGCCTTCTCTTTTGTATCGCACATGTCGCGTCCTTTCGTTTCTGGATCGATGATGGCCTCGGTTGGTGGCCGCAAATCGACTTCGTCGCTCCCATCAGAAAGATGGTGAACCAGTCCTTCCATTGACCTCCGGTACTCGAGGCCCTGGTCGGTGCTCCACGCCTCGTTCCCCACAGGGGTCTGGCCCAGGTACTGCTCGGCATCGTGTTGGCCTGTCCCTCCGAGAGCTTCTCCCTGCGCCCGCAACCGTTCAATCTCCTGCACCGCTCGCAGCATTGTGTCGCCAACATGGGTTCCGGCCACAGCCGACGCGCGAAGCTCTGCCACGATGTCCGGCATAAGATCACCCCTCCATGATCGACTTGCCCTGGCCGATCTTGATCAGCTCCGGCCGCGCCCATTCGGGCAGCTTCAGGAGGACCGACTTGCTGGCCTGTCCACCGACGACGGGAAGCTCCTTTGCCGGGCGCTTGCCGGTGGCGATCTGCCGCCAGGGGGTCAGCTTAAGGCTGATGCTGCCCTTGATGCCGCCGGCGAGCGGCAGGGCATTGGGCTCATCGAGTTCAGCAAGGATCACCTGGAGGATATGGTTATCTTTCGGCTCACTCGACAGCCTGAGCACAAGGGCGTCTGACTGCGGTCGCAGTACGCCCCCGAAGCGCTTCTCTTGTGCCAGAGCAGTGATACCGATCCGGATGAACTGACCTGCCCTCAACTCGGAGACCGCGATCGAGAACCCGGAACGCGCGGAAGCGCCACTGAACAGCTGAGGGTAAATCGGTGGCATCTGGGGGGCTCCACGGTGATTTAAACAGGGGCTTTACACCGCCTGCAGTACCTCGATGGAACAGCCACTATCCCCCTTAACCTGTCGAAATCGGTTGCAGGTTCCAGGAGGGCGGCGCCAGACACTATAACCTCAAACCCCCTTTTTTCTAAGGCTAGAAACGAACCTGCAAGGCGGGTGGCGAACTTGCGGCCGAATTTGCATGTTCCCGGGGTTGTTCTGCTACGGCGATGCACCATCCCCCAGCTGGCAATGCGTTCATCTTTCGAGCTTTTTCAGCTCAAGCGCCGCTGCAGAACCTTTTGTCGCGGCTCGCTCCTGACAGGCTGCATCTGCCCGCGTCGAGCGCCACTGCAAGACATCAAGGCGTCGCTTCGCTGGTCGAGCATTTTCACACTAAAGCCCTTGTTTTGCGGGCCTATCCGGCATCTTCCGGCTTGTTCTGGGCTCTTCCGGGTTCACTGAAGAAAGGTGTGTCCCATTACACCCAGGAACGCGAAAAGCCCCGGGCATAACCGGGGCTTCTCGAGAAGCTGGATGGTGGGTGATAAGGGATTTGAACCCCTGACATCTTCGATGTGAACGAAGCGCTCTACCACTGAGCTAATCACCCGCCGTGGCGCGTTCTCTAACGGTCCTCGCCGTCCTCTGCAAGAGGCTCTTTTGCAGAAAATTCCCCTTCCGTCGCCGCGGCCTGCTCCAGCTCTTCCAGGGCGGGACCGCTCTGGCGGATGCGGGTCACCATCAGCTTGCCATTGGGCAGATCCTTCGCCCGGGTGACGCGCAGCTTGCCCAGCGGTTGCAGCGACAACTCACGCCCCTCGCCAAGCGCCTCGCCCAGCACGGTCAGCATGGCCTCGACCACCGGCTTGGCGTCCTTCTTCTTCACCCCCGAGCGCTCGACCACGCGCTCGATCAGCTCCTTCTTCTTCAGCTCCGCCTGCGGCGCCTCGCCGTCCCCGGAGTCAGTCTTGCCGGGCTGTTCTGCGGTCAGCGCACCGGCGGGTCGGGGCTTCGGCGTCTTCTTCGCCGCCGGGCCGCTGTTGCCCTGCTCTTCGGTCAGCGCGCCGGCGCTGCGCGCGGCACGGGCGCTGGCGCTGGCCGCTCGGGCGGCGGCGCTGCGGTCGCTGGGGGGTTCGCTGTCCTTCTTCTTCGCGGCCATGACGGCCTCCTTTCGCGGTTCGCGGCGGTTCACGTCTTACACTAGGGCGTGCGGGAAAATCTGCCAGCCCCCGCAGGCGGACAGCCCCCAAAGCAGGAAGGCCGCGCCCCTTTCCAGGGCACGGCCTTCGCAATTTTCAGCGGATCAGCGGGCCGGAGCCCGCCCGACGCTCAGTGCGCGACCGTCTGGCGGGCGCTTTCCTCGGCGGCCTTGGCACGGGCGGCCGCGGCGGCCTCCTCGGCCTCCTCGTCCCACTCGATCGCCTCGGGCTGACGGATCAGCGCCTGTTGCAGCACTTCGCGGACATGGGTGACGGGGATGATCTTCAGACCTTCCTTCACGTTGTCCGGGATGTCGGCCAGGTCCTTCTCGTTCTCCTCGGGGATGAACACGGTCTTGATGCCGCCGCGCAGAGCGGCCAGCAGCTTTTCCTTCAGCCCCCCGATGGGCATGGCATTGCCGCGCAGCGAAACCTCGCCGGTCATGGCGATGTCCTTGCGCACCGGGATCTGCGTCAGCACCGAAACGATGGAGGTCACCATGGCCAGACCGGCCGAGGGGCCGTCCTTGGGCGTGGCGCCATCGGGCACGTGGACGTGGATGTCCCAGTGATCGAAGCGCGGCGGCTTGACACCGATGTCCGGCGCGATGGATCGGACGTAGGACGATGCGGCGTCAATCGACTCCTTCATCACGTCGCCCAGCTTGCCGGTGGTCTTCATCCGGCCCTTGCCCGGCAGGCGCAGCGCCTCGATCTGCAGCAGGTCACCGCCGACCGAAGTCCAGGCCAGGCCGGTGACGACGCCGATCTGGTCCTCCTTCTCGGCCAGGCCATAGCGGAACTTCTTCACGCCGAGGTACTCATCGAGGTTGTCCTCGGTGATCACCACCTTCTGCGCCTCGCCCTTGATGATCTGGGTCACGGCCTTCCGCGCCAGCTTGGCCACCTCGCGCTTGAGGTTCCGCACGCCGGCCTCGCGGGTATACCGCTGGATCATCTCGGTCAGGGCACCATCGGTCACCTCGAATTCCGAGGCCTTCAGACCGTGGTTCTTCACCTCCTGGTCGATCAGGTGGCGCCGGGCGATCTGCAGCTTCTCATCCTCGGTGTAGCCGGCAAGGCTGATGATCTCCATCCGGTCCAGAAGCGGGCCCGGCATGTTGTAGGAGTTCGCCGTGGTCAGGAACATCACGTTGGAGAGGTCGTATTCGACTTCCAGGTAGTGATCCACGAAGGTGCCGTTCTGTTCCGGGTCGAGCACTTCCAGCATCGCCGAGGAGGGATCGCCACGAAAGTCCTGGCCCATCTTGTCGATCTCGTCGAGCAGGATCAGCGGGTTCGTGGTCTTGGCCTTCTTCAGCGCCTGGATGATCTTGCCGGGCATCGAGCCGATGTAGGTCCGGCGGTGACCGCGGATCTCGGATTCATCGCGCACGCCGCCAAGGCTGATGCGGATGAACTCACGCCCCGTGGCCTTGGCCACCGATTTGCCGAGGGAGGTCTTGCCGACGCCCGGAGGGCCGACGAGGCAGAGGATCGGCCCCTTCAGCTTCTTGCTGCGCTGCTGCACGGCCAGATACTCGACGATGCGTTCCTTGACCTTCTCAAGCCCGTAGTGATCCTTTTCCAGCGTGCTTTCCGCCAGGGTCAGGTCCTTCTTCACGCGGGATTTCACACCCCACGGAATCGACAGCATCCAGTCCAGGTAGTTGCGCACGACGGTCGCTTCGGCCGACATCGGGGACATCGACTTCAGCTTCTTGATCTCGGCCTCGGCCTTCTCGCGGGCTTCCTTGGACAGCTTGGTCTCGGCGATGCGGGCTTCCAGCTCGGCGATCTCGCCTTCGCCGTCCTCGCCATCGCCCAGTTCCTTCTGAATGGCCTTCATCTGCTCATTCAGGTAGTACTCGCGCTGCGTCCGCTCCATCTGGGATTTGACGCGGGTCTTGATCTTCTTCTCGACCTGCAGCACGGACATTTCGCCCTGCATCAGGCCGTAGACCTTTTCCAGACGCTCGGAGATGCTCAGCGTCTCCAGAAGCTCCTGCTTCTGCTCGACGTCGATGCCGAGGTGCCCGGCGACCAGGTCGGCAAGGCGCGAGGGCTCATGGCTGTCGGCCACGGCCGACAGCGCCTCTTCGGGGATGTTCTTCTTGACCTTGGCGTAGCGTTCGAACTCCTGCGCGACGGTGCGCAGCAGGGCCTCTGTGGTCGCCTCGTCGCCAGGGACCTCCTCCAGCAGCTCGGCACGGGCCTCGAAGTAGTCGTCGTTTTCCAGGTATTCGGCGACCCTCACGCGCACCGAGCCCTCGACCAGCACCTTCACGGTGCCATCGGGCAGCTTCAGCAGTTGCAGGACATTGGCCAGCACGCCGGTGCCATGGATGCCCTCGGGGGTCGGATCGTCTTCGGCAGGGTCCTTCTGGCTGGCCAGCAGGATCTGCTTGTTCTCCGTCATCACCTCTTCCAGCGCCCGCACGGATTTCTCACGGCCGACGAAAAGGGGCACGATCATGTGCGGGAAGACCGCGATGTCGCGCAGGGGAAGCACGGCGTAGGAGGGGTTGAGAGGCTCTTGCATTCTCTTTCCTTGATCTTGGGCAGATGGCGCAGGCCCCGCTTGGCGGCAACCATGGCGATCTCCGGTTTACAGCATCTTAATCTGGGCCCTCGGGCGCGATGTTCAACTGTGTTCCAGCCATCCTGCCCGGAGGGACAGGCGGCAGCAAGCGGGATATATGGGCTTTTCTGTGAAAAACCACCGTGCCCGGGATCGGCGGTTCGGGGGGGCTTTGCCGCCTTCGGCACCGGGCCCCGCCCCCCGGAGATATTTATCGCCCAGGTGAAAGGGTTACCCCCCCTTCGCGTCGCGCCTGGCGCACATATGCCCGCCAGAGATCTGTCCGGGCCGGGCGATACGGATCCGCATAGGGGTCGGGAGGGACTGGTCAACTCCGCGCCGGAAGACTAAGAGCCACAGCCATGAGCACGCGTTTCTCCTTCTCTCTCGCCGCCACAGATGGCAAGGCGCGCACCGGCACGATCTCGACCCCGCGCGGCGAGATCCGCACCCCCGCCTTCATGCCCGTGGGCACGGCGGCCACCGTCAAGGCGATGATGCCCGAAAGCGTCGCCGCCACCGGTGCCGACATCCTGCTGGGCAATACCTATCACCTGATGCTGCGCCCGACGGCGGAACGCATCGACCGGCTGGGCGGGCTGCACAGGTTCATGAACTGGGACAAGCCGATCCTGACCGACAGCGGCGGGTTCCAGGTGATGTCCCTGGCAGACCTGCGCAAGCTCACCGAAGAGGGCGTGTCGTTCCGCAGCCATGTCGACGGCTCCAAGCACATGCTGACGCCGGAACGCTCGATGGAGATCCAGAAGCTTCTGGGGTCCGACATCGTCATGTGCTTCGACGAATGCCCCGCCCTGCCCGCCGATCATGACCGCATCGCCCAGTCGATGCGCCTGTCGATGAGATGGGCGCAGCGCAGCCGCGATGCCTTCGGCGACCGCCCCGGCCATGCCCTCTTCGGCATCCAGCAGGGCGGCGACGTCGAAGAGCTGCGCGGCGAAAGCGCCGAGGCACTGAAGGGGATCGAGTTCGACGGCTATGCCATCGGCGGCCTCGCCGTCGGCGAGGGACAGGAGATCATGTTCCAGGTGCTTGACTACGCGCCCGGGATGCTGCCCGTCGACAAGCCGCGTTACCTGATGGGCGTCGGCAAGCCCGACGACATCGTCGGCGCGGTGAAGCGCGGCGTCGACATGATGGACTGCGTGCTGCCCTCCCGCTCTGGCCGCACCGGCCAGGCCTGGACGCGGCGCGGCCAGGTCAACATCAAGAACGCCCGCCACGCCGACGACCCGCGCCCGCTGGACGAAAGCTGCACCTGCCCCGCCTGCGCCAACTATTCGCGCGCCTACCTGCATCACGTCTATCGCGCGCAGGAGATGATCTCGGGGATGCTGCTGACCTGGCACAACCTGCATTACTACCAGCAACTCATGGCCGAAATGCGCGCCGCCATCGCCGAAGGGCGTTTCGACACCTGGGAAGCCGGCTTCCACGCCGAGCGCGCCCGGGGCGATATCGAACCACTCTAGCGCGCCCTAGACCTCGCGCCGCCCAATCCCTATATATTTCGTCAGAAACAGACGGAGCCGACATGACCGAGCAATCCGAGCCCCTCGAAGGCACCCCGCTGATCGCGCCCTCCTCCACCGGGCATCCGCTCTACGACAATGTCGTCGAGGCCTGCCGCACGGTCTATGACCCGGAAATCCCGGTGAACATCTACGACCTGGGCCTGATCTACACCATCGACATCAGCGCCGAGAACGAGGTCAAGGTGGTGATGACCCTGACCGCGCCCGGCTGCCCCGTCGCCGGTGACATGCCCGGCTGGGTCGCCGAGGCGATCGAGCCGCTGGACGGCGTCAAGCAGGTCGATGTCGCCCTGACCTGGGAACCCCAATGGGGCATGGACATGATGAGCGACGAAGCCCGGCTGGAGCTTGGCTTCATGTGATCCGGGGCGCCTCTCGCGCCCCTTCCCGTCCCGGGAATCATGGCAGGACCCGCCACATCTGGGTCCTGCAACAGGGAATCCGCAACCTGTAGCGGATAGGCCACAGATCTGGTGCGGAAGCATTCGCGCTTCCCAGATCCGGTGAAACAGGTTAACCTTTCCCAAAAAACACAGGCAGCAATAATAATTAGGGCAAGGTAGAGCAGATGACCTACAACGTCACGATTTTGTCCGGCGACATTGTCGCCGGAAAGGGAACAAATGCGTCCGATCTGGATGATTGTTTCGATGGCCTCTCCCAGGCGGCGGCACTGATCCGCAGCTGGCAGAGCACCCCGGTGGCCTTCACCCGCCTTGGCGACACCAGCTGGCAGCTGGCCCTCAGCCCGGCCCGGCCCGGTCTGCGCGAGGCCCTGGCCCTGCGCGCGGGGCTGCGTCAGAAGGGCCGCCAGTTCGACACCGCCATCGCCATGGTTTCGGGCAACGGCCACCTTCCCACGGACGGTGACCTGAGCCGCGCCGAAGGGCTGGTCTTCCTGACCTCGCTCGGCATTCTCGACAGCCTCAAGGGCGCCCGCTTCGGCCATGGCGACGGCTCGGAGCTGGCTGCCGTGGCGCGTCTGGTCGACCATGTCTCGGCCCGCTGGACCGCCGCCCAGGCCAAGGCCGTGCTGCCGATGATGGCGCCGGATGCGCCGACCCATTCCACCGTCGCCGACAGCCTCGGCATCACCCGCCAGGCGGTCCGCCAGGCCCTGATGGGCGCGGGCTACCCGGCGCTCTCCGAGGCGCTGCTGGAAGTCGAGGGCGCGCCGCAGCCGCAGCGCATCGGCGCCGTGGCCTGAGCGCCGCCCTGCACAGACCGATCCGAAGGGGCGCCCGTTGCGGCGCCCCTTTCGCGTTTGCGCAACAGCCAGCCCAGCACGCGGCGCAGGGTCAGGGCCAGGGTCAGGGCTTGCAGGTGATAGAACTCCTCTTCGGTCAGATCCGGGCGGAGCACGGGGCGGATCATCGGCAGCATGGGCCCTCCTTTCTTTTTCATGGGTGAAAGAGTACCCTGTCCCAGGCCGCCAATCTGCGGCCGGGATCGCAAGAGGTCTTTCACCGATGAAAGAGGTTAGCTGGGACGACCTGCATCTTTTCCTGCGCGTCTCCGAGGCCGGAGGGCTCAGCGGGGCGGCGCGGATCACCGGGTTCAGCGCCCCCACCCTCGGCCGGCGAATGCTGGGACTGGAGCAGCAGACCGGCCAGACCCTGTTTCACCGCGCCCAGACCGGCTACCGCCTGACGCCGCAGGGCGAGGCGCTGCTGGCCCGGGTGCGCGCCATGCAGGCGGCCGCCGCCCCGGTGGCCGAGTTGCTCTCGGACGAGCTGCCGCTGATCCGCCTCTCGGCCGGCACCGCCACGGCCTTCTTCCTGGCCGACCGCTACGCCGAGATCGTTCGCCCCGGCGATCCCTTCCGGCTGAACTTCATCACCACCGAGGCGACGCTGGACATCGCGCATCGGGAAATCGACCTGGGGATCCGCAACCGCCCGCCCGACAGCGGCAACCTCGCCTCGCGTCCCCTCGGTGCGCTGCGCTTCGCCCCCTACCGCTGCCACGCCATGCCGGTTTCGGGCGCGCTGACCTGGGTCGGAATGGACCCCGAACATGCGCGCCACCCGGCGGCGCACTGGCTGCTGGCGCAGGGCCATTGCATCGCCACCTACGCCAATTCCGTCGCCACCCTGCACGAGCTCGTGCGTGCCGGTGCCGGCATCGGCGTCATGCCCTGCATGGTCGGCGACCGCGACCCGGCCCTGACCCGTGCCGGTCCGATCATCGAGGCGCTGGATGAGACCCAGCACCTTGTCTTCCACGCCGACGACCGCCACCGTCCGGCCCTGCGCACCCTGATCGCCCGCATCACCGCGCTCTACCGTGCCAATGCCGACCTGCTGGCGGGGCGCCGCCCGATGCGCGGGGACACACAGCCGTCATGACGCGCCTGCAGGGCCGCATGACTTGGAATCGCCCGGTTTGAGGACTACATTCCGCTCAAAGGAGTCACCCATGTTCAGCATTCCCGGCAAACAGGCGGTCACCATGACCCCCCGCGCCTCGACCCAGATCGTCAAGCTGATGCGGAAGGAGGGCCACCAGGGCCTTCGGATCGGCGTCAAGAAGGGCGGCTGTGCGGGCATGGAATACACCATGGACTACGTCGACAGCGTCGATCCGAGGGACGAGGTCGTCGAACAGGATGGCGCCCGGGTGATGATCGCACCGATGGCCCAGATGTTCCTCTTCGGCACCGAGATCGACTATGAGGTCAGTCTTCTGGAATCCGGCTTCAAGTTCAACAACCCGAACGTGACCGAGGCCTGCGGCTGCGGCGAGTCGATCAAGTTCGCCGACATGTAGGCCGGCGGACAAGGCCATGGCGGTCGATCCCGATTTCCTCGAACATGTCCGCGAACTCTTCTCGGGGCTCGGCCCGCTGCGCACCGGGCGGATGTTCTCCGGTGCTGGCCTCTATGTCGACGAGGATGTGATGTTCGCCATGATCACGTCGACCGGCACGGTCTACCTGAAGTCCGACGAGACCACGGCGCGGGCCTTCCTCGACGCCGGATCGGAACCCTTCTCCTACAGGCGCGGCGACCGCAGCCAGCAGATCACCTCCTTCATGTCCCTGCCCGAAAGCGCGCTGGACGATCCCGAGGAGGCGCTGCATTGGGCCCGCCTCGCCCTGCCCCCGGCCGAGGCTGCAGCCAGCGAAAAGCGTCGTGCCAAGGCCCGCAAGGCGGCCCGCTCCAGGACCTGACGCGCGCACCGGCCGCCCGGCTGTCCACAGGAATTCGCGGATGTGGGCGCTACCAGTCCCTTGACCTCGCCCCGCCAAGGACAAGAATGCGCAGGCAGACGGGCTGGTCCCCCCGGGACCACCGAAGTTTCGGGGCAACTCCCCGCAACGTCCGGAAAAACACCCGTCAGAGGGAGAGCGGAATGCGCAGGAAACTTGCCGCGGGCAACTGGAAGATGAACGGCCTCAGGGCCTCGCTGAAGGAGCTGGAGAAGCTCAAGCAGGAGCACCCGGATCCGGCCTGCGACCTGCTGATCTGCCCGCCCGCCACCTTGCTTGCGCCCGCCGTCGACATGTGCTGGTCGACCCCGATCCAGATCGGCGGCCAGACCTGCCACCACAAGCTGGCCGGGCCGCACACCGGCGACATCTCGGCCGAGATGCTGAAGGATGTGGGCGCCGCAGCGGTGATCCTCGGCCATTCCGAGCGCCGCGCCGATCACCGCGAAACCTCGGAAGACGTGCGGATGCTGGCGCAATCGGCCCAGGAGGTCGGGCTGACCACGATCATCTGCGTCGGCGAAAGCCAGTTCCAGCGCGAGGCGACCAATACGCTCGACATCATCGGCGGCCAGCTGTCGCTGTCGATCCCCGATACCTCCAACGGCGAGAACCTGGTCGTGGCCTATGAACCGGTCTGGGCCATCGGCACGGGCCAGGTCCCGACTGCCAACCAGATCGGAGAGGTGCACGACTTCATGCGCGACCGGCTGGAGGCGCGCTTCGGCTACGGCGTCGGCAAGTCCGTGCGCCTGCTCTACGGCGGTTCGGTGAAGGCCACCAACGCCGACGAGATCTTCGCCATCTCCAATGTCGACGGCGCCCTTGTCGGTGGCGCCTCGCTGAAGGCCGCCGATTTCGCCCCGATCATCTCGGCGCTCGAAAAGGCCTGAGGCAGGGAGGGGGCTCTGCCCCCGCCGGCTTCGCCGCCTCCCCCGGAGGTATTTTCAGCCTGGTGATGCATATGGGGCATCGCCAATCTGGGTGGCCTACTTCTGCAAGAGAGAGCGCGCGCCCTTGATGGAAAAGCAGGTCGCATCGACGATGCCTCGACCTGTTTCATCACCAGGCTGAAAATACTCCCGCCGGAGGCGATCCGACCCTGCGAAACGAGAAACGGCGCCCCCTTTCGAGGGCGCCGCATCCACACAACATCTCACCCGTGAAACCTAGTTGGTCACGATCTCCGGGCCCATGACCGCGTTCGGCAGGACCGTCGAGATGGCCGGCACGTAGGTCACCAGGATCAGGAAGACGAAGAGCACCGCCAGGAAGGGGGCCGCCGCCTTCACCACGCGCATCATCGGCATTCCGGCGACGCCCGAGGTGACGAAGAGGTTGAGGCCCACGGGCGGGGTGATCATGCCGATCTCCATGTTGACCACCATGATGATGCCGAGGTGGATCGGATCGACCCCCAGCTCGATGGCAATGGGGAAGACCAGCGGCGCGACGATGACCAGCAGGCCCGAAGGCTCCATGAACTGGCCGCCGATCAGCAGGATGACGTTGACCACCACCAGGAACATGATCTTGCCGAAACCGGCCGACAGCATCGCCTCGGCCACCTTCTGCGGGATCTGCTCGTCCGTCAGCACGTGCTTCAGGATCAGCGCATTGGCGATGACGAACATCAGCGTGATGGTCAGCTTGCCCGCCTCGAAGAGGGTGTGACGGGTGTCGCGGTGGAACCAGGCCGTCACCAGCGCCACGGGCTTCTGCAGCAGCGACAGGTTGCGCCCCTCGCCTTCGGTCTTCAGCGGGCCCATGTCGCGGTAGATGAAGGTTGCCGCGATGAAGGCATAGACAGAGGCCACGGCGGCGGCTTCGGTCGGCGTGAAGATCGCGCCGGTCACGCCGGGGATGCCGTAGATGCCGACCATGATGATGACGATCAGCATCAGGCCCCAGAAGGCATCCTTGAAGCTGACCCAGACCTCGCCCATGCCGACGAACTTGCCCTTCGGCATGTTGCGCACCTTGGCCATGATCCAGATCGCGATCATCAGCATCAGGCCCGCCATGATGCCCGGAATGACCCCGGCCAGGAACATCCGCCCCACCGAGACATCGGTGGCGGTGGCATAGACCACCATGACGATCGACGGCGGGATCAGGATCCCCAGCGTCCCGGCGTTGCAGATCACGCCTGCCGCGAAGTCCTTCGAGTACCCCGCCTGTGTCATCGCCCCGATGACGATGGAGCCGATGGCGACCACGGTCGCGGGCGAGCTGCCCGAGAGGGCGGCGAAGATCATGCAGGCGAAGACGCCGGCGATGGCGAGGCCGCCCTGCAGGTGGCCGACGCAGGCGATGGAGAAGCGGATGATCCGTTTCGCCACCCCACCCGTCGACATGAACGAGGACGCCAGGATGAAGAAGGGGATCGCCAGCAGGGTGAAATGGCCGACGAAGGCCTGCATCAGGGTCTGGGCGATCGAGGCCAGGGAGGTGTCGCTGTAGAACAACAGGAACAGCACCGAGCTCATGCCCAGAGAAACCGCGATCGGCACGCCGATCAGCATGAAGCCCACGACGAGGCCGAAAAGGATTGCAACAGCCATCGATCAATTCTCCCCGCGCAGTTCGCGGACTTCCGCAAGTTCATCCTCGACCTCGTGGCTGGCCACGATGCGGTCGATCTCTCCGCGCCAGATCCGTACCGCAACCTGGACGAAGCGGAAGAGCAGCAGCGCCATCGAGAAGGGCAGCACGGCGTAGGGGATGAAGCGGGGCAGTTTCTCGTATTCGTCCCCGTCATTCATCGCGCCTTCCAGGAAGCGCAGCCACTCGGGGATCGGGATGTCGTTGACCTCGTACCAGGCTTTCGGGCGGAAGTTCTCCTCGAAGCCCAGCGGGAACCAGCGGCCCTCGGTCTGGGGCAGGTTGGCGAAGTTGGCCCAGTAGTCCCAGGCGCCCTTCAGCAGCAGCACCGAGAAGGCCAGGCAGACGACGATGGAGATCAGCGCCAGCACCCGGCGCACCGGCGCGGGGCAGATCTCGACCACCGCGTCGACGCCGAGGTGGGCGTTCTTCTTCACCGCGTAGGAGGCGCCCAGCAGGACCAGCCAGCCGAACAGGAAGACCGTGGCTTCCAGCGCCCAGAGAATGTTCGCATTGAACACGTAGCGCGCCACCACGTTGGCGAAGGTGATGAGCGTCATGACGCCCAGAATGATCGCGATGAGGCTTTCCTCGATCCGATCGATGACACTTTCCCCGGGCTGAGGATGCATCTCCGTCCCCTTTTCTGCTTGTCGCGCGCCATTCGGGCGCGGATCACGAAGGGCGCGAACCTTCCGGCCGCGCCCCTCTGCTCCCCTGCGGGAGGGATCAGTACATCGCGTTGATGTTCTGCGCCGCGTCGATGTTCTCCTGGCCGACGTCGTCGGTGAACTGCTCCCAGACCGGCTTCATCGCGGTGACCCATTCCTGGCGCTGCTCGGCGGTCAGCTCGCGGATGGTGCCACCGGCATCCAGCACGCCCTGGCGGGCGGCCATGTCGACTTCCTGGATCGCGGCGTTGCGCTCGGTGGTCACCTCGTCGAGGATGGTCAGGAACTGGTCACGCACGTCATCGTCCAGGCTGTCCAGCCAGTCGACCGAGGCGACGACCATGTAGTCGAGCACGCCGTGGTTCGTCTCGGTGATGCCGTCCTGCACTTCGTAGTACTTCTGGCCGAGGGTGTTGGACCAGGTGTTCTCCTGGCCGTCGACCACGCCCTGCTGCAGTGCGCCGTAGACTTCCGAGAAGGCCATTTTCTGCGGCGAGGCGCCGATGGCTTCCATCTGGGCGACCAGCACGTCCGAGGGCTGGACGCGGAACTTCAGGCCGGCGGCGTCGGTGGGATGCACCAGCGGCTTGTTGGCCGAAAACTGCTTCAGGCCGTTGTGCCAGAAGGCCAGGCCCGCCAGGCCGCGCTTCTCCATCGAGCCCATCATGTCCTGACCGGCATCCGAAGCCTGGAAGGCATCGACCGCTTCCATGTTCTTGAACATGAAAGGCAGGTCGAAGATGCGGAAGACCTTGGTGAAGGTCTCGAACTTCGACAGCGAGGGGGCGCCCAGCTGAACGTCGCCCTGCAGCATGGCCTCCAGCAGCTTGTCGTCGTCATAGAGGGTCGAGTTCGGGTAGACCTCCATGCAGGCGGCGCCGTCCATCTCTTCGTTGACGCGGGTCTTCAGCAGCTCGGCGGCGATACCCTTGGGGTGCTTGTCGGTGTTGGTGACGTGGCTGAACTTGATCACCATCTCGCCGTCATCGCAGCCCATGGTGTCGGCGGATGCGACCGAGGCGGTGACGGCAAGGGCCAGCGCGGTGGCGGCGGTGGACAGGAATTTCATCTGGGTCTCCTCCCGGAAAACTGGTCAGTCGGGGGCTGTCCCCCGCTGGCCAGAAGGTCCGCCGGAAGCCGGAAGGGCTCAAGAAAAAGTCATGCCGCAGGTGCAGCCTGAGAATTTCGCGCCATGTGTCAGATAGTTAGACAGTCATCCATGCAGTTGCCGCATGGCCGCCATGCGGCCGCTGTGCGAAAAGCCGCACACGACCCCCGCGCATTTGTGCGACTTTCCGCACGATACATCAGCCGGGAATCGCCGGTCCGCCCTGCGATCAGCGGAAATCCTCCGGCCTCAGCCCGTGTTTCGCCAGCTTGTCGTAGAAGGTCTTGCGCGGCAGCTTCAGCCCCTCGGCGGCGGCACTGGCGCGGCCTTCGTGGCGGCGCAGGGCGGCGGCCAGAAGGGACTTCTCGATCTGCGCCATCTGCTCGGCCAGGCCGAGATCGCTCTGCTCCTCCGTCTCGCCCTGCCCGCCCGAGAGGACAAAGCGCATCGCCGCGCTCATCAGCGCCCGGGCATTGCCGGGCCAGTCCCGCGCCATCAGGCCGGCGACGACATCGGGCGTGATCTCGGGCGCCGCCAGCCCGGCCTGCTCGGCGGCCTGGGCGACATACTGGCGGAACATCACCGCGATATCCTCGGGCCGCTCCGAGAGCGCCGGGATATGCACCCGCATGACGTCAAGCCGGTAGAACAGGTCATGGCTGAAACGCCCCGCCTCCACCGCCTCCTCCAGCCGCGCGGCGGAGCCGGCGATCAACCGCGCCCCGGGCTGGCCCTCCAGCCGCTCGGCGAGGGCGAACTGGGTGTCGCCGGGCAGCTGGCCGATCTCGTCGAGGTAGAGAGAACCGCCGAGCGCCTCCTGGAAGGCCACCTCCAGCGCCGCCACCGCCAGCCCCGCCGAGGCGCGCTTGACGAAGGGCCGTTGCGCCTGGCGCGAGCTGAGGTGGATGACCTCGGCCACCTTCGAGATCCCGGTCCCCGGCGCCCCGGTCACCAGAACCTCGGCGCCGGTGGCCGCGACCTGGCGCACCTGGCGACGCAGCGCCTGGCTCTGCTCGGAGCGCCCGAAGATCATCCGCGCAGCGGGATCACCGCTCTCCAGCTGCGCCTTCAGGCGGCGGTTCTCCAGCACCAGGGCGCGGGTCTTCAGGGCGCGGTCCAGCACCGGCAGCAGCTCGGCACCGGCACAGGGCTTTTCCAGGAATCCGAAGGCGCCGCGCTTCATCGCATCGACCGCCATGGGGATGTCCCCCTCGCCGGTCAGCAGGATGACCGGCAGTTCGGGATCGGTTTTCAGCGTGTGATCCAGCAAAAAGAACCCGTCGCGCCCAGGCATCCGGATATCCGAGAGGATCACGCCTTCGAAGCCCGCCCCGATATGATCCTTGGCCTCGATGAACGAGCCGGCCACCAGCGGCGAAAGATCTGCCAGCTCCAGCGTCTGCGCCAGCGCCTCGCGCACGGCGGCATCATCATCGACGAGCAAAACCCGGGACACCATACCTGCCTCATTCATCATGCCTGTCCCTCCCCGATGCGATCCTAGCGCGCCGCGCCACCCTTGGCGAGCGCTGCCAGGGCGGGGGCCAGCCCCCGCACCCCCGGAGTATTTTCAGCCTGGTGATGGACATGGGAAGGGTCCCGGAAAGGCGCCCTCCTTTTGCCATGGGGCGCGTGCAACGCCCCTGGATCGAACGTCGGCCGCTTTTCCGGGAGCTGTCTCTCTTGCCCATCACCAGGCTGAAAATACCTCCGGGGGGGAGGCGCCGCAGGCGCCCGGGGGGCAGAGCCCCCTACCCTGTTGCCTGTCGCCCTCCGGCGACGGGGGGGCAGAGCCCCCTCCCTTCTACCTTTCGCCCTCCGACAACCAGTGGGCAGAGCCCCTAGCCCGCCACCCCGTCCAGTTCGACGGTGAACTCGGCGCCACCCTCAGGCAGGTTGCGGCCGCGGATCGCGCCGCCGAAGCTCTGCACCAGCCCATAGGAGATCGACAGCCCAAGCCCCATGCCCTCCGAGGCGCCGACCTCCTTGGTCGAATAGAAGGGGTCGAAGATCTTTTCCGGGCTCTTGATGCCGGGCCCGCTGTCGGCCACCCGGATCTGCGGGCGGACGCCGGGCTGCAGCGAGATGCGCAGCCGCTTCTCGTCGCTGGCAGCCATGGCGTCGATCGCATTGGTGATCAGGTTGACCATCACCTGCGCCAGTCGGACCTCGCCCCCCATGGCCTGGACCGCGCCCTCGGGGCGCTGCAATTCCAGCACGACGCCTTCCTTGGCGATCCGCGCCTCGGTCATCTCGAGCGCCGTGTCCAGCACTGAGGAGAGGTCGATGCGCCGGGCCGGCTCGACCTCCTGGCGGGCAAAGGCGCGCAGGTTGCGGATGATCCGACCCATGCGCCCTGCCAGCTCGGCGATCCGCGTCAGGTTGGCCGCCGCCCGCTCCGGCCTGTCCTTCTCCAGGAACAGCGCCCCGTTCTCGGCAAACTGGCGGATCGCCATCAGCGGCTGGTTCAGCTCATGGCTCAGCCCCGCCGACATCTGGCCGAGCGCCGAGAGCTTGCCCGCCTGAACCAGCTCGTCCTGGGCCCGCTTCAGCTCGGCGGTGCGGGCCTCGACACGTTGCTCGAGCCGCGCGTTGATCTCGGCCAGCGCCTGCCGCCGCGCCCAGAGGAAGACCAGCACCGATCCCAGTGTCAGCAGCACCAGCCCGACCACCGCCGCCTGCAGCAGCGCCAGCCGCCTTCCCGGTGCCAGGTCGATCAGCGCCTCGGCGGTCAGCCCGACCTGCGGCAGGTCGCGGGCCAGGTGCAGCGCGCGGCGCGGCAGGTAGGGGCCCCAGTCGATGCGCCACAGGTCGAAGCCGGCCAGTTGGCGCCGCGACAGAGCTGCCTCGCCCTCGGCCGGGCGCAGCCGGTCGCCCTGCCAGCGCCAGCCCAGCAGTTCCGAGCGATTGGAGATGTAGACCTCGCCCGCCCGGTCGGTGAAGAAGACCGCCGGACGGTCGCCGCGCCATTCCTGTTCCAGCAATTCGACATTGACCGAGACCAGCAGGATGCCCTCGACCCCGCCGTTGTCGCGAAAACGCGGCGCGGCGAAGACATAGGCCCTCTGCGGCGTCTCGCCGGGGCGCGCCGCCAGCCCGTGCCCGGTGCCCAGGGCGCCCTCGCGGGCCCGGGCGATGGCGCGCTGCACGTAGTCGGGGAAGGCGCCCTCGACCGGCCGGGCACTGGCCAGCACCCGCCCGCCCGGCGCCAGGTAGGCCATGTTCAGCACGCCCGTCCGGTCGATGGCCCAGAGCAGCAGCGCCTCGGCCTCGCTTCGCCCGGAGGCGCCGTAGCGCGCCGCGCCCAGCGAGGGATGGCCGATCAGCAGCACCGCAAGATCCTGGTAGCGTTGCAGCTGCCCGGTCAACCGGTCCGCCGCCAGCGACAGGTCCGACTGGCCGCGCTGCGCCAGGGCGTTCAACGACTGCCGGTAGCCCGCCTGGAAGACCGCCACCGAGAGCGCCGCCACCAGCGTGGCCAGTATCGCCAGGATCGTCACCAGCCGGGACATCGCCGCCTTTCCCTGCCCGCGCCGCGCGCGGCCTCTTGTCTTGCACCCTTCCCCAAGCCAATAGAGGGCATGGCCAAGCTGACGCAATCCCCCACCGACCCCGCCTTCGTCCAGAACCCATATCCGTTCTATGCCGCCGCCCGTGCCGAGGGGGCGCTGCACGACTGGCTCGACTACGACATGCCCTGTGCCTTCAGCTACGCGCTGGTAAACGATCTGCTGCGCGACCGCCGCTTCGGTCGCCAGTGCCCGCCCGAGCTGGTGCCGGAGATCCCGCCCCACCAACGCCCCTTCTACGACATCGAGGACCACTCGATGCTGGAACTGGACGGCGAAGTGCACCGCCGGCTGCGCGGCCTCGTGCTGCGCGCCTTCACCTCGCGCCGGATCAAGGCCCTGGGTCCCGAAATCGAGGCCGTCTGCCATGAATTGATCGACACCTTCCCCGCCGGGGGCGCGTTCGACCTGCTGCCTGCATATGCGACGCAGATCCCGGTGATCGTCATCTGCCGCCTGCTGGGGGTCCCCGAGGAGATGGGGCCGCAGCTGCTGCGCTGGTCCAATGCCATGGTCGGCATGTACCAGGCGCGGCGCGACCGCGCGATGGAGGAGGCCGCCGCCCGGGCCGCCGCCGATTTCGCCGCCTACATCCGCTCTTACGCCGAGGACCGCCGCACATCGCCCGCCGACGACCTGATCTCGGAGCTGCTGGCGGCCGAGGAAGAGGGCACGAAGCTGTCCACCGAAGAGCTGGTCACCACCTGCATCCTGCTGCTGAACGCTGGTCACGAGGCGACGGTGCACACCCTTGGCAACGGCGTGGTGGCGCTGCTGGAGCATGGTTCGGCAGTTGCCTGGGTCACGCCGGACCGCATCGAGGGCACGGTGGAGGAAATCCTGCGCCACGACCCGCCGCTGCACATGTTCACCCGCTACGCCCATGACCCCTGCGAGGTGGCGGGCCGCCACTTCGGGCGCGGCGACAGGATTGCCCTGTTGCTCGGCGCCGCCAACCGCGACCCCGAGGTCTGGGACGATCCCGAGACCTTCGACCCGGCGCGCCCGATCCGCACCAACGCCGCCTTCGGTGCCGGGGCCCATTTCTGCATCGGCGCACCGTTGGCGCGACTGGAGCTGCAGATTGCCCTGCCGATCCTCTTTGCGCGCTGCCCGGACCTGGCCCTGGCCGAGACGCCCAGATATGCGGATCTGTTCCATTTCCACGGGCTGGAGAAGTTGATCGTCCGGCGCTGAGGGGAGGCTGCCCCGTCGCCTGACGGCGACAAATGGCAGGGCCGAGGGGGCTCTGCCCCCTCTCCTTCGGAGAGTCCCCCGCAGTATTTTCAGCCATCGGAGGCTTCGCCCTCGTGAGGGGCGAAATCGCCCTCTCAGAGCGGCAGGGCAGTGGTCGACTTGATCTCTTCCATCGACAGCAGCGCCGTGACGTTGTGCACCTTCACCTCGGAAATCAGCGCCTGGTAGAAGGCATCGTAGGCACGGGCGTTCTTCACCCGGACCTTCAGGATATAGTCGATGTCCCCGGCGAGGCGGTGCGCCTCCTGCACCTCGGGACGGTCACGCAGCGCCTTCAGAAACGCCGCCTGCCACTCGGCCTCGTGTTCGCTGGTGCGGATGAGGACGAAGAAACAGGCATCGAAACCAAGGGCTTCGGCATCCAGCAGCGCCACCTGCGGGCCGATCACCCCGGCCTCGCGCATCTTGCGGATGCGGTTCCAGACCGGGGTCTTCGAAGAGCCCACCTTGCGGGCGATGTCATCCAGCGATTGCGCCGCGTCCTGCTGCAATTGCAAAAGGATTTTCCGGTCGGTCTGGTCGAGGCGGACAGCCATTCGCCTGATCCCTCCTTCTGTGGAACACGGACCACCGGCGGGCGGCAAACCGGAACCGTTTTTCTTATTTCCCCGCCCCCATGGCGTCGGCACAGGAATATTTCCTATTTTGGAGGCAAGTCAACGATGGACGCAGGGACCCGAGAAAATGCGACACTTTCCGATCTTCCTCGACATGGACCGCGCCCGCGTCGTCCTTTCGGGCGGCGGCGAGGCGGCGCTGGCGAAGCTGCGGCTGCTGCTGAAGACCGATGCGCGCATCACCCTGCACGCCGCGACCGTGCTGCCGGAAATCCGCGCCGTCGCCGAGGCCGGCCGGATCACCTGGAGCACCGAGGCGCTGAGCCCCGCCGCGCTGGCCGGGGCCACGCTGGTCTATGCCGCCGACGAGGACGCGCTGGCCGATGCCGCCACGGTCGAGGTGGCCAAGGCATCCGGCGTGCTGTGGAACGTGGTCGATGACCTTGCCGCCTCGGCCTTCATCACGCCGGCCATGGTCGACCGCGCGCCGCTGACCGTCGCCATCGGCACCGAGGGCGCCGCCCCGATGCTGGCCCGCGCCGTCAAGCGCCACCTGGAGGAGCACCTCCCCCAGAGCACCGCCGAGCTGGCTGGCGCCGCCCGAGATTTCCGCGAGACGGCCGAGGCCCTGCCCCATGGCCTGCCGCGCCGCAACTTCTGGGCCGAGTGGTTCGACACCGCCGGCCCTGCCGCCCTGGACGAAGGCCAGCCGCTTGGCCAGGCCCTGCAGGCTCTGCTGCAGCGTCACCTGGCGCAGCGCGCCGCGCCGGGCCGGATCACGCTGACCTTCACCGGCTCGGACGATCCCGACCTGATGACGATGAAGGCCCGCCGGGCGCTGGACCGGGCCGATGTGGTGGTACATGACGCCGCCATCGCCCCCGCCGTGCTGGAACTGGCCCGCCGCGAGGCGCGCCTCGTCGCGCTGCACCAGCCCACCGAGGTGCCGCCGCTGCACCAGCTGCTCATTCTTGAGGCTGACGCCGGGGCCCATGTGGTCTATCTCGGCGCCGACTCGCTGCCCCGTGGCCTGGCCCAGCACTGTCGCCGCGCCGGTCTGACCGTCGACACCATTCCCGGCCTGCCCGCCACCCATGCGGCCCAACTGAAGGAAACCGCCTGATGCCCCGTCCCTTCACCCCGAAAGTCATCACCGCCAACGCGCTGCTGGAAGGCGACGTGGTCTATTACACCGCCGACGACCAGTGGACCCGCCACCTGTCCGAGGCCGAGCTGCTGACCGACGAGGCCCATGCGGACCTGCGCCTGATCGAGGCCTCGGCCCAGCAACACCTCGCCGTCGGCGTCTATCTCGCCGACATGGTGGCCGGAGAGAACGGCCCCGAACCCACCCACTTCCGCGAGGACTTCCGCCGCACCGGCCCCTCGAACTACGCCCACGGAAAGCAAGCAGAGCTCTGAGATGTACAGCTACAACGATTTCGACGCAGCCTTTCTCGCCGAACGCAACAGCCAGTTCCGCCAGCAGGTCGCCCGCCGCATCGACGGCTCGCTGACCGAGGACGAGTTCAAGCCGTTGCGCCTGATGAACGGGCTGTACCTGCAGCTGCACGCCTACATGCTGCGCGTGGCGATCCCCTACGGCACCCTGGGCAGCGCCCAGATGCGCCAGCTCGCCCATGTGGCCGACACCTGGGACAAGGGCTATGGCCATTTCACCACCCGCCAGAACATCCAGTACAACTGGCCCAAGCTGCCGGATGTGCCGGATATCCTCGACAGCCTGGCCGAGGTGCAGCTGCACGCGATCCAGACCAGCGGCAACACGATCCGCAACGTGACCGCCGACCATTTCGCCGGGGCAGCCGCCGATGAGGTCGCCGATCCGCGCCCCGTGGCCGAGCTGCTGCGCCAGTGGTCCACCGACCACCCGGAATTCCAGTTCCTGCCGCGCAAGTTCAAGTTCGCCGTCACCGGCTCGGAGACCGACCGCGCGGTGATCCGCGCCCATGACATCGGCATCCAGCTGGTCGAGAAGGACGGCAAGCGCGGCTATCGCGTGCTGGTCGGCGGCGGCCTGGGCCGCACGCCGGTCATCGGCAAGGTGATCCGCGACTTCCTGCCCGAGGAAGACCTGCTGCCCTACTCCGAGGCCATCGTCAGCACCTACAACGTGCTTGGCCGCCGCGACAACAAGTACAAGGCGCGCATCAAGATCACCGTCAACGAGAACGGCCTCGACACCTACCGCGAGTTGACCGAAAAGCGTTTCGCCGAGCTGAAGCCGCTGTTCTCGGGCGTCGACCAGGAGATGCTGGAAGGGATCCGGGCCCATTTCGCCCCGCCCGCCTTCCGCAACGCGCCGACCGACGCCTATGAGGCCGCCCGCGCCGCCGACCCGGTGTTCCGCGCCTGGGCCGATACCAACCTCTCCGAGCACAAGGCTCCGGGCTATGCCATCGTCTCGATCTCGCTGAAGAAGCATGGCGAGACGCCGGGCGATGCGACCTCTGCCCAGATGCGCGCCATTGCCGACCTGGCCGAGCAATACGGCCACGACGACATCCGCATCAGCCACGAGCAGAACGTGATCCTGCCGCATGTCCACCTGTCGGACCTGCCGGCGCTGCACGCCGAGCTGAAAAAGCACGACCTGGCGACCGCCAACATCGGGCTGGTCAGCGACATCATCGCCTGCCCCGGCATGGATTACTGCGCCCTGGCCACGGCCCGCTCCATCCCCGTCGCGCAGGAGATCGCCAAGCGTTTCGACGAGCTGAAGCTGGAACATGAGATCGGCCCGCTGAAGATCAAGATCTCGGGCTGCATCAACGCCTGCGGGCACCACCATGTCGGACATATCGGCATCCTCGGCCTCGATCGCGCAGGCGTCGAGAACTACCAGATCACCCTCGGCGGTGACGGTAGCGAAGAGGCCGCCATCGGCCAGCGCACCGGCCCCGGTTTTGCCTATGACGAGATCACCGGCGCCATCGAGACCATCCTGAAGACCTACCTGGGCCTTCGCGAAACCGAGGAAGAGACCTTCCTCGAAGCTTACCGGCGCGTCGGCCCCGATCCGTTCAAGGCGGCGCTCTACCCGGAGAAAGAGAAAGCGAATGCCGCCTGAAGCAGCCATGGATTTCGGCGCCGCCGAAACCTCGCCCGAACTGGACGCGCGGATTGCCCGCCTGAACGATCGCTACCGGCACCACGGGGCGACCTCGGTGCTGGAAGCGGCGCTGAAGGATCACGACGTTGGGGACCTGGCGATGGTCTCCTCCTTCGGGGCCGAGAGCGTGGCGCTGCTGCACCTGGTCTCGGTGATCGACAACACGGTGCCGGTGCTGTTCATCGACACCCAGATGCTGTTCACCGAGACGCTGGAATACCAGCAGGAGGTGGCCGAGCGCCTGCATCTGAAGGATGTGCGCATCGTGCGTGCCTCGGAGTTCGACCTGTCACGCCAGGACCCGGACGGGACCCTGCACCAGTTCGACACCGACGCCTGCTGCAGCCTGCGCAAGACCGTGCCGCTGGAGCGCGCCCTGTCGGGCTTTGACGGCTGGATCACCGGGCGCAAGCGCTTCCAGTCCTCGACCCGCGCGGCGCTGGAATTCTTCGAGGCCGACGGCGCCGACCGGATCAAGGTCAACCCGCTGGCCCATTGGCACCCCGAGGACGTGGTGGCCTACATGGACGAGAACCGCCTGCCCCGGCATCCGCTGGTGGCCAAGGGCTACCCGTCCATCGGCTGCGCGCCCTGCACCTCGCCGGTGAAACCCGGCGAAGACCCCCGCGCCGGACGCTGGCGCGGACAGGACAAGGTTGAATGCGGCATCCACATCGTGGATGGCAAGATCGTCAGAGGACCCCAAGCATGACCGTCATCGTCACCGACCAGGGCTTCGCGGCCGAAGACAGCGCCGCATCCCTTCCCGAGGCAGAGGTGCTGACCCTGCCCTCGGACACCAACCCGCATGAGGTCGACTTTGCAGGCGCCTCCATGGTACGGGTCCAATTCCCCTCCTTCGCCGACGGGCGCGGCTTTACCATCGGCCTCGTCCTGCGCCAGCGCGGGTTCACCGGACGGCTGCGCGCCGCCGGCCACGTGATTTCCGACCAGTACGCCATGGCCCGCCGCCAGGGCTTCGACGAGGTCGAGATCCCGGATGAACTCGCCGCCCGCCAGCCAGAGGAACAGTGGAAATTCCGGGCAGACTGGAAGGCCCACGACTATCAGTCGCGCCTGCGCGCCGGCTGACACCCAGAAACCCCTTTGCAAGCGGCCCTCCCCGCGCTAGAGGATGGATTGAGAAATCCATTAGTACACAAATGACCGAGACCGCCACCGTGACCGAGCAAGCAGCCGCCCCGAAAGCGCCGACCCTGCCTGACGCGCAGAAAGTGACCTTCGTCAAGCACTGGACGGACCGCCTCTTTTCCTTCCGCGTGACCCGTCCCGCCTCGCTGCGGTTCCGTTCGGGTGAATTCGTGATGATCGGCCTGATGGGCGACCCGGACGAGAAGACCGGTCGCCAGAAACCGATCCTGCGCGCCTATTCCATCGCCTCTCCCTCCTGGGATGAAGAGCTCGAGTTCTACTCGATCAAGGTGCCCGACGGCCCGCTGACCTCGAAGCTGCAGAACATCCAGGAAGGCGACGAGATCATCCTGCGCCCCAAGCCCGTCGGCACCCTGGTGCACGACGCGCTGCTGCCGGGCAAGCGGCTGTGGTTCTTCGCCACCGGCACCGGCTTTGCGCCCTTCGCCTCGCTGCTGCGCGAACCGCAGACCTACGAGGATTACGACGAGGTCGTCATCACCCACACCTGCCGCACCGTCGGGGAACTGACCTATGGCGCCGAGCTGATCGAAAGCCTGAAGACCGACGAGTTGCTCAACGAGCTGATCGGCGAGGGCTTCTGGAAGAAGATCCGCTACTACCCGACCACCACCCGCGAGGAGAGCCCGAAGATGGGCCGCATCACCGACCTGATGCGCTCGGGCGAGGTCTTTGCCGATCTGGGCATCGAGCCGATCAACCCCGAGACCGACCGCGGCATGGTCTGTGGCAACCTCGCCTTCAACATCGACATCAAGGAACTGCTCGAAGGCTACGGCCTCGAAGAGGGTGCGAATTCCGATCCCAAGCAGTATGTCGTGGAAAAGGCCTTCGTGGACTGATCGGCTCCGCCCGCTTGCGGGGGCGCCACGCTTCGGCTAAGCCCTTAGGGAAATTGACGCGGACGGCGGGGAACCTTTGCCGTCCGCTTGCCGTTTTGCCCGGACACCGACCATTTGCCGCTTGAAAAGCGCCCGGACGGCGCTTATTTTGCCGCCTCAATTCGATCAACGATCAAAGGACGAAAACCATAGCTCGCAGACCTCACAACGCGCCGCCGACCCGTGACACCGGCCCCCGCGTGAACGACCGAATCCGTGCCCCCGAGATCCGCCTGATCGGCGCCGAGGGTGAAAACGTTGGCGTGGTCACGCCCTCCAGGGCCCTCGCCATGGCCGAGGAAGCCGGTCTCGACCTGGTCGAGATCTCTCCCAACGCCACGCCCCCGGTCTGCAAGATCATGGACTTCGGCAAGTTCAAGTACGAACAGCAGAAGCGCGAGTCCGAAGCCCGGAAGAAGCAGAAGATCATCGAGGTGAAGGAGGTGAAGTTCCGCCCCGGCACCGATGTGCACGACTACGACGTCAAGATGCGCAACGTCATCAAGTTCCTCGAGCACGGCGACAAGGTGAAGGTCACCCTGCGCTTCCGGGGCCGCGAGATGGCGCACCAGAACCTCGGCCGCGAACTGCTCGAACGTGTCGCCGAGGACGTGAAGGAAATCGGCAAGGTCGAGAACATGCCGAAGATGGAAGGCCGCCAGATGGTCATGATGATCGGCCCCGTCGCGCGCTGATCCGCTTCTGTCGGAATTGCCGTCAGGATTGCAAAACGCCCTCCCCCTCGGAGGGCGTTTTTCTTTGTCCCGTCCCCTCCGCGATGAGGCGCGATGAAGATCACAGGACGAAATCTGTTCAGGCGGGCATTCTCAGGTGCAGACGGATCACGCCTTCGCGGCCATGGGTCTGTTCCAGCATCTCGCCGCCCGCCGCCGAGATCGCCGCCGGCCAGAAGCGCCGCGCCGCCGCGTTTCCGGACAGGATACCGACCTGCCACAGGCCCGGCCCACGCCGCAGCAGCGCCGCCGCCGCGGCGGTACCAATCCCCGTGCGGCGTGCCTCGGGGCAGACGTAGAACTCGGCCAGCTGGCGCACCGGGCCACCATCGGCGCCTTCGGTCTCCAGCAGCCGGGTCAGGGCGAACCCCTGCGGCGCCGCGCGCGGACCGATCAGCCAGGGCCAGCGGCGGCCCGGTTCCTGCCAATAGTCGTCGAAGTAGGGGTAACCCTCGGCGCTCGCCCCGGAAATCTCGGCGAGATAGGGGACGAGCATGGCGCGCAGAAGAGGCTTGTCCGCCTCACCCGCAAGGCGCAGCGTCACAGCTGTCCGGAGGCCGCCAGCGCCGCCTTGACGATGTTGTGGTAGCCCGTGCAGCGGCAGATGTTCCCCTGCAGGTGGTCGCGGATCTGCTGCTCGGTGGGCTTCGGCGTCTCCTCCAGCAGCGTCGAGAGGGACATCACCATGCCCGGGGTACAGAAACCACATTGCAGGCCGTGGTGATCCTGGAACGCCTGTTGCAGCGGCGTCAGTTGGTCGCCATCGGCCAGGCCCTCGATGGTGGTGACCGCCGCGCCCTCGGCCTCGACCGCGAACATGGTGCAGGATTTCACCTGCTGGCCGTCCACATGCACCGTGCAGGCACCGCACTGGCTGGTGTCACATCCCACATGGGTGCCGGTCAGGCCCAGGCCCTCGCGCAGGAATTCCACCAGAAGCGTCCTGGGCTCGACTTCCCCCGATACGGTTTTTCCGTTCACTTGCAGGCTGATAGTCGTCATCGGCTTCCCCATGGTACTGGTTGCTGAGGGCACTGAACCACGGCGACGACGGGGGGGCAACCCCCCTGGCGCAAGCCTGCGAAGGGACGCCTGTCGGGCCGTTCAGCCGCCCCTGTGCGGGCCGCTGCGCCTGCCGCCCGGCGCCTAGCGGGGATCGCGAGGCTGCGGCCGGGTCGGGATCTCCTTCAGCAGCCCACCGACACCCATCTTCGCGATATCCTCGAAGCTGACTTCTACCCCGCAGAGCAGCCGCTCCAGCACCCAGTCGGCCCCGTTCAGGGCCGGGCTGCGCGCACAGCCCGGCAGGCCGATCACCGGCACCCCGGCAAGATCCCCCAGGAACAGCAGGTTGCCCGGATCAACGGGCATCCCGAAGCGGCTCACCCTGCCCCCGGCCAGCCGCAGCGCCGCCGGCCCCACGTCGTCGGGGTCCGAGGTGGCCGAGCCGGTGAGCAGCAGGATGAGGTCGCTCTGCGCCACGTCCCGCGCCGCCGCCAGATCGCGCGACAGACTGTCCTCAGTGTGGTTGACGTTGCTTTCCGCGACCAGCCGCGCGCCCAGCCGGTCCAGCCGGTCGGCAATCGCCGCAGGGCCCCGCCCGGGCTCGCGCGCGCCGGTGAAGGTCTGGATCAGCGTCACCCGGGGGCGCTGCACCTGCTGTAGGCCAAGCGCCCCGCGCCCCGCCCCGCAGGCCGCGCTCAGCGCCTGCCCCGGCACGGCGTAGGAGATGATCTTGACCGTCGCCACCATGCCCCGCCGCGCCATGCGCTGCCATTCCGGCACCGTGGCGACGGTGATCATCGGATGGATCCCGTTGACCGCATGGATCTGTTCCGCCGCGATCCGCGCCAGGCCCGGACCCTCGGCAAAGAGGTTGACGCGCCCGGTGCCGGGCCGACCGATCTTCAGCCCCGCCCCCTCGGGCGCCAGGGCCTTCGCCAGTTCCAACGCCGCCGCATCCTCATGCAGGTCGCCGGGCTCCAGCCGTGCGGCGACGACCTCCTGGATGCCGAAATACCGCAGCTTCGCGATGGCCTCCGCGTCGATCTCCATGCCCTTGCGCAACCGCCCCTCGGGCAGGTCGAGCGAATGGGCCAGGATCGCGCCTTCCGCCTGGTCCAGGGTCAGGGGGCCGAACTTCATGCGCCGCGCCTCAGCGCCTGCACCATCTGGGCCAGGATCGCGACGGCGATCTCGGCGGGGTTGGCCGCTCCGATATCGAGGCCCACGGGGCCATGGATGCGCGCCAGATCCTCTTCCGCGAAGCCCTCGCTCCGCATCCGCTCCTGCCGTTTCGCATGGGTCCGCGTCGAGCCGAGGGCGCCGATATAGAAGGCGTCGGAGCGCAGCCCGGCGATCAGCGCCGGATCGTCCAGCTTGGGATCATGGGTCAGCAGCACCAGCGCCGTGCGCAGGTCCATCGGCTGCTCCGCGATCACTTCGTCGGGCCAGTCGTTGATCAAGCGGGTGTCCGGGAAGCGTTCCGGGGTGGCGAAGCTGTCGCGCGGGTCGATGACCGTGGCGGCGAAGCCCGCCAGCCGCGCCATGGGGACGAGGGCTTGGGCGATATGCACCGCGCCGACCACCAGCAGCCGCAGCGGCGGGGTCTGCACGGCGATGAAACGCCCGGCCTCGTCAAAGCCCGAGCGGTCAAGACGCAGGCGCTCCTCCTGCCCCTCGCCGGTCACCTCCTGCGCCACGCCCTCGGAAGAGGAGATCACGGCGACGGCCTTCCGCGCCGCCCGAGCCGCGACCAGTTTCTCCAGCAATTCCGGGGGGAAGGCTGTTCCCACGGGTTGCACCAGCACGCGGATCGTGCCGCCGCAGGCCAGGCCGACGGCGAAGGCATCGCCATCGCTGACGCCATATTCCAGCATCCGCGGCGCGCCCGTCTCCAGCGCCTCCAGCGCCTCGGTCACCACCGCGCCCTCGACGCAGCCGCCCGAGACCGAGCCCGCCATCTCTCCGGTGCCCGAAATCGCCAGTTGGCTGCCGATCCGTCGCGGCGCAGAGCCCCAGGTTTCCACCACCGTGGCCAGCGCCGCGCCGCGGCCCGCCAGGTGCCAGTCCAGTGCCTGCTCGGGAATGTCGTCGAAGTGATCCATGGCCTGCTCTCCTGTGGTGGCGAACTTTAGGGGCAGCGCCGCGGCGGGGGCAAGCCGCTTCCCCTGGGGAACGTGGAAAGGGCCGCTCCGGGAGCGGCCCTTTCCTTTATTTCACAAGGCACTAAAGGTGATCAGCTACCCTGCAACAATTGCGTGATGCGGCGCACGACGGCACGGCGGTTGGCCCGCTCGGCCTGGGCGGTGGCGATCTTCAGATCACCTTCACCGTAGCCCTGCACGACCATGTTCTCGGGCGGCACGTCGAAGTATTCGGTCAGGGCCAGTGCCAGGCTCTCGGCGCGACGGTCCGACAGCGCCAGGTTGTAGCTGGCCGAGCCGACCGCATCGGTATGCCCTTCCACCAGGAAGACCTCGGAGGGGTTCTCCTCGATCATGTCGGACATCAACTGCCCGAGGGCGGCCAGGTCGCGGGCCTCTTCGGGGCGGATCACCGCGCTGCCGGTCTCGAAGTTGACGTTGTCGACGGTGATCTCGGGCACCAGGGTGCGCACGGCGCGAATGTCGCGCACCTGACCCAGAGAGAAGGCCCGGTCGACGCCGGTGCGGTGCTGGCTCAGCGCCCTCTCCAGCTCGGCGGCATCGCGGTTGGAGACCTCGACCTCACGCTCGCGCGGGGTCTGGGGCAGGTCCTCGACGCGCACCGCCTCGATCTGGCGCGTATCGTCGAAGAGGCGCACCTCGGTGCCATCGGCCAGCACACGGGTCCGGCGCAGCACGGTGCCGTCGGCGGCACGGATGGTCACCACACGGCTGCCGTCGCGGCGGGTCACGGTCGAGCGGGTCGAGCCGTCCGAGAACGTCTCGGTGCGCACGTCGCTGCCGGGGCGGCGCAGCAGTTCGTCGTCGTTCTTCAGCACGACATAGCGGCCGTCCCGTTCGACCACGACCCGGTCGCCCGAGTTCGAGACCACCTTGTCGCCGTTGTTCATGATCTTGCCGACCGCATAGGCGCCAAGACCCACCAGGGCAGCCTTGCCGAGGGCGTCAAGCAACTGGTCGCGGTCGCTGTCCTCGGCGCGCTCCTCGGACTGTGCTTCGGCCTGGGCCTGCGGGGCTTCCTCGTTGACCTTGTTCTCGAATTCCTCGCCAGAAGAGCGGCTGGACTGTTCGGTCACCTCCTGTTCGTCGACCGCTTCGGCCTCGGCGCCTTCCTGGGCGGCGGCGGAGGATTGCAGCTGCTGCTGGCGCTCTGCCTGCTCCTCGGCAGCACGCTCGTCTTCGAGGCGCTGTTTCTCGGCGCGCTCTTCCTCGGTCTGCTCAGGCTCGGGGTTGGCCTCAAGCTCGGCGGCCGGGGTGTCGTCCTCGGCCGGGGCGTCCTCGGCAGTTTCCTCTGCGGCCTCTTCGTCAGCCGGGGCCTCTTCGGCAGTCTCGGCTTCAAGCTGGCGGCGCAGCTCTTCCTCGGCGTCCGAGGTGCTTTCCTCCGCAGGCGCCTCGGGGGCGGCGTCCGCTTCGGTTTCCTCTGCAGGCGCCTGTTCAGCTTCCTCTGCGGCCTCTCCTTCTTCGGCGGGGGCCTCTTCGGCCGCCTCCGCCTCAAGCTGGCGGCGCAGCTCTTCCTCGGCCTCCGAGGTGCTTTCCTCTGCCGGAGCCTCGGGGGCGACCTCGGGCTCGGCTGCTTCGGCTTCAGGTGCGGCCTCCGGCTCGGCGGCCGGCTCCTCGCTGGCCTCGGGCGCGGCGTCCTCTACAGGCGCCTCGGCTTCGGGCTCTACAGGCGCCTCGGCTTCGGGGGCCGGAGCCTCTTCCGCTTCGGGCGCAGCTTCCTCGGCAGGTGCTTCAGGTGCTTCTGCCTGGGGTGCGACTTCTTCAGCCGGAGCCTCCTCTTCCGCCGGGGCCTCGGCCTCGGGCGCAGCCTCTTCCGCGGGGGCCTCTTCGGCAGCGGGGGCCTCTTCGCCCAGACCCTGCTCCAGCGCGCCGGCCAGGCATTCCGCCAGGGCGTCGCCGGTCAGTTCACCACAGGCTTCGGGGGCTTCCGGCACATCGGGGGTGGCATCCTGGGCCACGAGGCCCGCGGGCATGGCCAGCGAGAGGCTGAGCGCCAGCGCGGTACCATTCCTGAGAAGTCGCATGGTCATTGGGTAGGTCCTTTCCTCTGGCCCGTCGCGGGCTTTGCAGGCACAACACCCAACCCCCGCCCCCGGTTCAATCGCGCTTTGTGACAGCCCTGGGAAAGGCCCGGACGGCCCTTTACAAGGCTTTGATCAGGCGTGTTTTTTCGCCCATTTCGCGAGGCGAGGAAAGCGCCGCCGCCAGCGTCTCGAGCGAGGCGAGAGAGTGGCCGCCGAGCAGGCAGTCGACATGCGGCAGCATGGCTGCCACGCCGCCCGCGCGCGGCGCGAACCCATCATAGCGCAGCAGCGGGTTGAGCCAGATCAGGCGCCGCGCCAGCAGGCGCAGACGCTCGGTCTCGCGCCCGAGGGCGGCGGGGTCGCCGCTGCGGTCCAGCCCGTCGGTGATCAGAAGCACCTGCGCACCGCGCGACAGCACCCGGCGGGCCCAGTCGCGGTTGAAGGCGTGCAGGCTGTCGGCGATCCGCGTGCCGCCCTCCCAGTCCGCCGCCCCCGCCGAGGCCGCCGCCAGGGCCGCATCCACGTCGCGCAGCCGCAGGTGACGGGTGACATTGGTCAGCCGGGTGCCGAAGGTGAAGGCATGGACCTGCGCCCAGCCCTGCCCCTCGCGATGCGCCACCGCATGCAGGAAATGCAACAGCATCCGGCTGTAGGCGCTCATCGAGCCCGAGATATCGCAGAGCACCACCAGATCCGGCCAGCGTGTCGCCGGACGGCTGCGCGGCAGGCGCCCCGGCTCGCCGCCGCGCCGCGCCATCTCGCGCAACAGGCGGCGGCGGTCGATGCCCGGACCATGCGGCGACAGGCGGTGGCGTCGGGTCACCAGCTTCGGCGCGGGCAGCGCCATGCGCGACAACATGCGCCGCGCCTCGGCGGCCTCGGCGCTGCTCATCTGCTCGAAGTCGAGGTGGCGCAGGCGTTCCTCCTCCGAGGCGGTCTCGCTGGCGTCGATGCGCAGTTCGACCTCTTCGCCCTCAGGCTGCGCCACGGGCTGCGGCCCCGTCAGCGCCTCGGCGGCGCGGCGTTCGGCGGGCTGCGGCGACGGTTCCTCGGCCAGCCCCCGGACCGAGGGCAGCAGCATCGCCATCATGTGCTCCATGTAGCGCGGATCGCGCCAGAACAGCCGGAAGACCTGCGCGAAGAGGCGGCTTTCCTCGGGGCGCGAGACGAAACAGGCGTGCAGCACCCAGTAGAAATCGCGCCGCTCCGCCACACCTGCCAGCGCCATGGCCTGCACCGCTCCGGCGATCCGCCCCGGCCCTATCGGCAGCCCGGCGCGACGCAGGGCGCGGGCGAAATGGGCGATGTTCTCGGCCAGTTTCGGCGCCTCGGGCAGCGACAGGGGCAGGCTCTCCATTCCCTAGCCGCCCGGCAGCGCCGCGCGCGCCTCCTCCAGCAGGCGCTTCGCTTCGGACCCTTCCAGCCGCGCGATATCGTCCTGGTACTTCAGGATCGCGCCCAGCGTGTCCGAGATCACCTCGGGGCTGAGAGAGATCACGTCGAGCGCCAGCAGGCACTTCGCCCAGTCGATGGTCTCGGCCATGCCGGGGGTCTTGAACAGGTCCTCGGTGCGCAGGCGCTGCACGAAGGCCACCACCTCGCGCGACAGCGCCGCGCTGGCCTCGGGAACGCGGGCGCGCAGGATCTGCAATTCCCGCTCGAAGGCCGGGTAGTCGACCCAGTGGTAGAGGCAGCGCCGTTTCAGCGCATCGTGAATTTCCCGCGTGCGGTTCGAGGTCAGGATGACGATGGGCGGCTCGGGCGCGCGGATCGTGCCGATCTCGGGGATGGTCACCTGGAAATCCGAGAGCACCTCAAGCAGGAAAGCCTCGAAGGGGGCGTCGGTGCGGTCCAGCTCATCGATCAGCAGCACCGGAGGGCCTTCGGGCGCCGGGCGAAGGGCCTGCAGCAAGGGGCGCTCGACCAGGTACTCAGGGCCGAACAGCTCGGCCTGGAGGGCAGAGCGATCCGCGCCGCCGGTCGCCTCGGCGGTGCGGATGGCGATCATCTGGGCGGGGAAGTTCCAGTCGCAAAGCGCCTGGGCGCTGTCCAGCCCCTCGTAGCATTGCAGCCGGATCAGCCGCCGCCCCAGCGCCTGCGACAGGGCCAGGGCGATCTCGGTCTTGCCGGTGCCGGGCGCGCCTTCCAGGAACAGCGGCCGCCCCAGCCGCAGCGCCAGGAAGGTCACCGTCGCCAGCGCCCGCCCCGGCAGGTAGCCCTGCCCGGCCAGCAGTGTTTCCACCGCGTCGATATCTTCGGGCAATGCGCCCCTGGTGTCCTGCATGGCGGACGTCTCCTCCCCTGCGTCCATGGGGCTAGGGTGCATTCACCGGGCGGCAGGTCAAGCCCCCCGGTGGTGCCGAAGCGCGACGCGTGATTGACGCCCGATTGACGCAAGGGCGCGAAATTGCGATCTTTCCGCCGAACAAAAGCCGGAAACGGCAGGCAGGTGACGGGGCAGGACCCGGACCCGCAGGGACGATTTGCAATGACCAGAGACATGACCCGCAGCGCCAGCCCGGCGGCAGGTGCCTGATGCGCATCACCGCCGTGACCTGCGTCAAGAACGAAGGCCCCTTCCTGCTGGAGTGGATCGCCTACAACCGGGTGATCGGGGTCACCGACTTCCTGTTCTATTCCAACGATTGCAGCGACGGCACCGACCGGCTGCTGGACCGGCTGCGCGCCCATGGCGTCGTGCGCCACCGTCCGAACCCCGCCGAGGGGCGCAACTACCAGATGGAGGCGCTGAAGGATGCCGCCACCAAACGCCCGGTGGTGAAGAATGCCGACTGGGTCTGGATCGCCGATGTCGACGAGTTCCTGAACATCCATGTCGGCGACCACACGATCCCGGCGCTGATCGCGGCCTGTGGCGATCCGCAGGCGATCTCGGTCAGCTTCCAGTTCTTCGGCAATGACGGGGTAGAGGCCTTCGAGGACCGCCCGGTGATCGGCCAGTTCACCCGCTGCCATAACCCCGACATCTGGTGCGGAGAGACCTCGATCGAGGTCAAGACGCTGGTTCGCAAGGACTTTCCCCTGCGCTACTACGGCGCGCACCGGCCCTTCCTGCCCGGTAATATCACCGAGGAAGAGTACCCGACCTGGACCGATGGCGGCGGCCGCCCGGTGCCGCCGAAGTTCCTCGTGGCCGACAACCCGCGCCGCATCCGCAAGTTCCCCGCCCAGGGCGCCCGCGCCTTCGCGACGCTGAACCACTACGCCCTGCGCTCTCTGGACAGCTACCTGGTGAAGAACGACCGCGGCGATGTGAACCGCGAGCACCGTGCCTTCGATGACACCTACTGGCGGGAACGCGCGGATGTGGCCTGGGAGGATCGCTCGATCCTGCGGATGATGCCCGCGCTGGAGGCCGAGGTGGCGCGCCTCAGGGCCCTGCCCGGCGTGGCCGAGCTGCATGACGAGGCCGTGCGTCTGCACTGCGCGCGCCGGGATGCCTTGCTGGAAACCGACGAGTATCGGGCCATGCGGGACCAGCTGCGCGAGGCCTCGACCCTGCCGCCGCTGGAAGAGGCGTTGCTGCAAGAGCTGGGGTTGGCCTGATATGCACCGGATGCGCGTGATCAACCTCGGCCTGCCGAAATCAGGCACGACCAGCTTTGCCGAGGCGATGGCGAAGGCCGGCCTGAACGTCGCCGACCACCGGATCCGCAAGGGCCAGACCGCGACGCCTGCCCTGGTGCGCAATTTCGTCGGGCAGGTGCTGTACCGGGGCTTTTACAACAGCGGTGATCCCCTTGAAGAGCTTCAGGAATTCGACGCCGTGGCCGAGGCTTCGTTCCTGCACGCGGGCCGTCAGGCCTGGCCGCAGATGGACCATGCGCTGCTGATGGCGATCCGCGCGCGGCATCCGCAGGTGAAGTTCACCGCCACCCGCCGCGATGCGGGCAAGCTGGCGAATTCGATGATGCGCTGGACCAACATGGCCGCCCGGCTGGAGGGCAACGCCCTGCCCGGCCTGCCTGTCGGTTTCGGCGGGACCGAGGCGCATCTGGCGCGCTGGATAGACGGCCATTACGCGCATCTCGCGACGCTCTTCGAGGGCGATCCGAACTACCTGGAACTGGACGTGGCCGCCCCTGAAGCACAGCAGCGCCTGCAGGCGTTTCTCGGCTTCGAGCTGCCCTGGTGGGGCCGCGCCAATGAAAACACCGCCCGCCCGGAAGAGGATGAGGCATGAAGATCATCCTGCATATCGGCACCGAGGCCACCGGTTCGGACGCGCTGCAAGAGACGCTGAACGTCAAGCGCAACCAGCTGCTGGCCAAGACCGGCATCCTTTACCCGATCACCCCCGGCAAGAAGAGCCATGCGCGCCTTTACATGGCCGCCACCGACCCCGAACAGGTCGACCCTTTGCGCTTCAACCGGGGCTATATCACCCCGGACCGGCAGGCGGCGCTGCAGACCACTCTGATCACCGATCTCGAGCGCGAGATCGAGGTGGCAAAGCCCCACACCATGCTGCTGTCCGCCGGGCAGCTGGCCACCGGGCTGACCCGCACCAGCGAGCTGGAGCGCCTGCGCGACATGCTCAGCACGCTGTCCTCGGATATCTCGCTGCTGATGCATGTCGGGCCGCAGACCGATGTCATGCTGCGCGCCTACATGCTGCAACTGCACGAGGGCCGCGCCCGCACACTGGAGGCCGAGCAGGACATCCCCCAAGATGCCGAGTGGCGCGACGCCTGCCTGGCGCGGATGCCCGAGGCCGATCCCCTGCGCGGCCGCTTCCCGACCACCGAGGCGCCGCTGTTCTGGCTGGATTACGAGGCGCTGCAAGCCCATTGGGAAGGCACTTTCGGCCCCGGCAGCCTGACCTTCCGGCCCTATCACCGCGACCGCTTCTACTCCGAGGCCGTGATCGACGAGATCCGCGCGATGCTGGGCGTCTCGGAGACCATGGGCCGGGGCGAGAAGAAGCTGCTGCGCAAGGTCATGTCGCAGCCGACGCTGGCCCGCACCCGGCAGATGAACGCGCTGTTGCAGGCCTACCTCGACCAGTTCACCGCCATCGTGCCGCGCAAGCTGTGGTCGACCTTCCTCAATGAGGTCGCCATCGAGGGCCCTGCCGCCGATCCCGCCAGCCTTGCCGCGATCTGCACCCGTTTCGCCCCCGGCAACGCCCGGCTGATCGAGCGCCACCCGGCGCTTGACGCCGCTTCCCTTGCCCTGCCCGCACCGCAAGGTGACTGGGAGGAACCGGACCCCCTCTATGGCTATCGCCCCTCGCAGTATTTCATGGCGATGCGCTGGCGCATCGACCGCGCCACGAAACGCGAGCGCGAGGGCAAGATCGAAGAGGCCCAGGCCCTGACCGGAGAGAGCGACGCCCCGACGACCTCGAAGGCGATGCATATCGATCTGGCGCCGGAAACCCGCGCCGTGCTGCCCCCCGAGGCGATCCGGCGGCTGGATGCGCTGTCGGGCACCGCTTTCCTGTCCACCGCCTTCCTGCCGCGCAACGATCTTGGCCGCGACGATGCGCTGGCCGAGGGCGCGCCCTACACCCCCGCCCCGCCGCGCGTGCTGCCCGAGGGGTCTTCGGGCCGCGTCGTGGTCGGCTGCATGAAGAACGAGGCGCCTTATATCCTGGAATGGGTCGCCTATCACCGCGCCATCGGCTTCGACACTTTCCTGATCTATACAAACGGCTGCACCGACGGCACCGATGCCATCCTCGACCGGATGGCCGAGCTGGGCCTCGTCCAGCACCGCAACAACGACAACTGGGAAGGCGGCTCTCCGCAGCAGTTCGCGCTGGAACGCGCGCTGGAAGAACCGGTGATGCGGAATGCCGAGTGGATTTCCCATTTCGACGTGGATGAGTTCATCAACATCCGCACCGGCAATGGCACGCTGGATGATTTCTTCGCCGCCTGCCCCGAGGCGACCAATATCGCGATGACCTGGCGGCTGTTCGGGCACAATGGCGTGACGCGGCTGGAAGACGAGATGGTCATCGGCCAGTTCGACCACGCCGCGCCGAAATACTGCCCCAAGCCGCATACCAACTGGGGGTTCAAGACGCTCTATCGCAATATCGGCGCCTATACGAAACTGTCCTGCCATCGCCCCAACAAGGTGGTGGGCGACAAGGCCGAGGCGGTGACCTGGGTCAACGGCTCGGGGCGCAAGGTGACGCGCGACCTGCTGCGGAACGGCTGGCGCAACAACACCGACAACATCGGCTATGACCTGCTGCAGCTGAACCACTACGCCCTGCGCTCGGCCGAAAGCTACCTGATCAAGCGCCAGCGCGGCCGCGCGCTGCACGTCGATCAATCCATCGGCCTGTCCTACTGGGTGCGCATGGACTGGAGCGACAACCCCGACCGCTCGATCCAGCGTAACATCCCCCGGGTGCGCGCCGAGATGGACCGTATCCTTGAGGACGACAAGCTGCGCGCCCTGCACGAGGAAGGTTTCGCCTGGCACAAGGCCAAGGCCGAAGAGCTGCACGGCATGGCGGAATTCGAGGACCTCTACCAGCAGGCCCTGCGCCTGAAACTGACCGAGCTGGAGCGGGTGGCCCTGTCGATGGCCATCGACGACGGTCTCTGATGCGTGTCCTCGCCATCCTCTGCGTGCGCAACGAGGCCGCCTTCCTGCTGGAATGGCTGGCCCATCACCGCGCCATCGGCTTCACCGATTTCCTCGTCTTCTCGAATGACTGCCAGGATGGCACCGACGCGATGCTGGACCGGCTGGCCGGGATGGGCGAGGTCACCCACATCCGCAACGACGGCCCCTATGACACGCGCGGCATCCAGTTCACCGCGCTGAAGCAATGCGAGCAGCTGGAGATCGTGCGGCAGGCCGACTGGATCCTGCCCTTCGATATCGACGAATTCGTCAATATCCATGCGGGCGAAGGCCGGGTCGGCGATCTGCTGGCCGCCCTGCCCGAGGCCACGGCGATCACCCTGACATGGCGCCTCTTCGGCAATGGCGGGGTGGTGCACTACGAGGACAAGCCGGTCACCCAGACCTTCCTGCGCGCCGCGCCTGCGGTGCTCTACTGGCCCTGGCGGGCGGCGATGTTCAAGACGCTCTATCGCAACGATGGCACCTATCGGAAGGTCGGCGTCCACCGCCCCCGGTCGCCGGTGAAGGAGCGGCTGGAGGGCGCGCGCTGGTTCGGTTCGGACGGACACGAGTTGCCGAAGAAGTTCCGCACCGAGCGCATCTTCTCGAACTTCGGCCAGCCGAACTACGGGCTGGCGCAGCTGAACCACTACGCGCTTGGCGCCATGGAAAGCTACGTGCTGAAGGCCGAGCGGGGGCGCGCGGTCCATGCCGACCAGATGCTCGGCCTCGACTACTGGGTGGAACGCAACTTCGCCAGCGACGAGGACGGCTCGATCCTGCGCCGGGCGCCTGCCATGGAGGCGGAAATGGCGCGGCTGAAGGGCGATGCGCAGCTCTCCGCCCTCCACGCGGCGGCGGTGACCTGGCGCCACGCACGCTTCCGCGAGCTGATGCTGCTGGAGCCCTACCGCGCCCTGATGGGCCGGTTGCTGCTGACCCCGCCGACGCGGCCCGTGCCCCCCGAGGCCGCGCGCTTCCTGCAACGATTCGCTATGCGGGCCCGGACGCAGGAGACGCCCACCGGGGACTGACCTCGCGTCCACCCTTGCCGGATCGCCCGCGCGCACCAAATTTTCGCCCGAATCCGCCGCTAGGCTTTGCGCAAAGATCCCGCCGCGGGCGCGGGACACGGAGTATCCATGTCCGAGCAGACCACCGCCCCCCTGCCCCACGATCTGACGGCCTCTCTGGAGGGGCTGAGCAAGAGCGACTGGCTGGCCCGTCTCTCGGGGATCGCGCGGGCGCGCGGCGCCTTCCGCAGCCTCGATCGGGCCCATTTCGCCGCCTACATCGAGGGCAACGGCACGCTGCTGGTCACCTTCGAGACCCAGGCCGGGATCCAGGGCCTGACCGAGGAGGGGCAACCGATGGGCTGGCGCATGGTGCGCGAAGAGGGCTGGTCGCATCTCTGCCTTGTCTCGGACGGCGACACGTGGTTCCGCGCCCCCGAGGTCTACGACTATATCGACGAGCTGATCGACGACGGCTTCTTCGAGCAGTTCGACCGGGTGCTGTTCTTCGGCGCCGGGCCCTGTGCCTATGCCGCCTGCGCCTATTCCGTGGCCGCGCCCGGCGCGCTGGTGCTGGCGATCCAGCCGCAGGCGACGCTGAACCCGACGCTGACCGAATGGGACGAGCGTTTCCGCGAGCAGCGGCGGCTCGATTTCACCTCGCGCTATGGCTATGCGCCGGACATGCTGGATGCCTGCGCCCGGGCCTGGGTGCTTTATGATCCCGTCGAGCGGCTGGACGCGATGCACGCGGCGCTGTTTGCCCGACCCAACGTGACGCTGTTCCGCCTGCGCCATCTGGGCGGGGCGCTGCAGGGCTCGCTGCTGCGCATGGGGATGCTGCACACCCTGCTGCGGCTGGCGGGCGAAGGCCGGCTGGACGCGAAGGTCTTCGCCACGCTCTACCGCCGCCGCCGCCGGTATCCGCCCTACCTGCGCAACCTGCTGACCGCGCTGGAGGTCGAGGAGCGCGAGCTGCTGATCCAGGCGCTGTGCCGCAACGTGACCGCGCGCATGAACCTGCCACGTTTCCGTCGCCGGCTGCGCGATGCGCCGCCGGACGGGGCACATCTGCGCCGCGCCATGGACCAGCTGGACTAGGGCGCAGCTATCCTCTGGCGTGGCGGGCGCGCATGTCGTAAAGCCTGCGCCATGACCCAGAGCCTCACCATCCGCCGCCCCGACGACTGGCATCTGCACCTGCGCGACGGCGCGATGCTGCAGGCCGTCCTGCCCGAAACCGCCCGCCATTTCGGCCGCGCCATCATCATGCCGAACCTGGTGCCGCCCGTGGTCACCGGCGAACAGGCCGGGCAGTACCGCGACCGCATCCTGAAGGCATTGCCCGAGGGCATGAGCTTCGAGCCGCTGATGACGCTCTACCTGACTGAGAACACCGACCCCGAGGACGTGGCCGCCGCGGCCGCCTCGGGCCTCGTGAAGGCGGTGAAGCTCTACCCGGCGGGGGCGACGACGAACTCCGCCTCGGGCGTGACGGACTTCCGCAAGGTGGTGCCGGTGCTGGAGAAGATGGCCGAGATCGGCCTGCCGCTGTGCACCCATGGCGAGGTGACGACGCCCGAGGTCGATATCTTCGACCGCGAAGCCGTCTTCATCGACACCGTGCTGGACCCGCTGCGCCGCGAACTCCCCGAGCTGCGCGTGGTGATGGAACATATCACCACCTCCGAGGCCGCCGACTACGTGCGCGGGGCCGAGGCGGGCCTGGGCGCGACGATCACCACGCATCACCTGGTGATCAACCGCAACCACATCCTCGTCGGGGGCATCAAGCCGCATTACTACTGCCTTCCGGTCGCCAAGCGCGCCACGCATCAGCAGGCGCTGCGCAGGGCCGCGACGTCGGGCGATCCGCGCTTCTTCCTCGGCACCGACTCGGCCCCCCATGTTGACCCGGCCAAGGAATGCGGCTGCGGCTGCGCGGGCTGCTTCACCGCGACCAACACCATGGCGATCCTCGCCCATGTCTTCGAAGAGGAAGGGGCGCTGGACAGGCTGGAGAAATTCACCTCGCTGAACGGGCCGGCCTTCTACCGGCTGGCGCCCAACCGGGGCACCCTGACGCTGGAGCGCACGCCCAGGGACTACCCGGCGAAGATCGACACCGAGGCCGGCGGCCCTGTCACCGTCTTCGACCCCGGTTTCACGCCTGCCTGGCACGTGGCGTCGGTCAGCGCGGCTTGATTGCACTGGCCTGCGCGGCAGCAGGCCATTTTCGGGACGCCCGAGGGCGCCCCGAGCCTCCGGCGGGAGTATTTTCAGCCGTCGAATATGAGAAGATGAACAAGAGGACCCGACGATGATCCCCAGCTCCTACCCCTCCCAGGAAGAAATCGCCCGGCTCACCGCGGGGATGCTCCTTGACATCAAGGCCGTCGATTTCAACACCGAAACGCCCTTCACCCTGGCCTCGGGCCTGCCCTCGCCCTCCTATGTCGACTGCCGCAAGCTGATCTCCTTCCCGCGCATCCGTTCGACGCTGATGGATTTCATGACCTGCACCGTGATGCGCAACGCGGGGCTGGAAGCCTTCGACAACATCGCCGGCGGCGAGACCGCGGGCATCCCCTTCTCGGCCCTGGTGGCCGAGCGCATGGCGCTGCCGATGACCTACGTCCGCAAGAAGCCCAAGGGCTATGGCCGCAACGCCCGCATCGAGGGCGTGATGACCGAGAGCCAGCGGGTGCTGCTGGTCGAGGACCTGACCACCGACGGCGGCTCGAAACTGTCCTTCGTCGATGCGATCCGCGAGACCGGGGCCAGCTGCAACCACACTGCGGTGATCTTCTTCTACGATATCTTCGAAGGCACCCGCGAAAGCCTGGCCGAGCATGGCGTCAGCCTGCATTACCTCTGCACCTGGTGGGACGTGCTGGCCGAGGCTCGCGCCCGGGGCGCCTTCGACGCCGCGACGCTGGACGAGGTGGAAAATTTCCTGAAAGCGCCGCGCGCCTGGCAGGAGGCCCGCAAGGGCTGAGCCAGCGGGGCCGACTCGCCGCGCCGCCGCAGGTTCGCTCAGGCGCCCCTCGGGCCTACCGGAGGCAGGACGCGGCGCGGCGATTGCCCGCACCGCAGGCAGAAACCCGCAGGCCCGCGCAAGCGATTTCACCTTATCTGGAAGAAACCCGGCAGGTGCCTACAGGATATGGTAGGGTGAAGTCATGCACAGCTTATCCACAGGATATCCAGATTGTCGGGGGCGGTCCGACACGGCTATGACCTCGGCCCACGGGGGACGATCCGGCAGCAAGACCCGGACGACCGAGGCAGGTCCGTCCCGCGGCAGCAGCGCCGGTTGCCGCGGGATCGCAGACGGGCAGACCGGCAAAGGACATCAGGAACGGGCATGAACGAGATCACCACCTTCAACGCATCCGGCAGGAACGCCGACACCCCGGGCGGCGAAGACGGCGAACTGAGCCGGGTCATGCCGCATTCGGTCGAGGCCGAGCAGCAACTGCTTGGCGCGATCCTGACCAACAACGACGTCTATGACCGCATCGCCTCGATCATCAATTCGGCGCATTTCTACGATCCCGTGCACGCCCGCATCTACGAGGTCGCCGCGGCGCGGATCGCCAAGAACAACCTCGCCTCGCCGGTGACGCTGAAGGCCTTCCTGGCCGACGATCCCGGCCTGCAGGAACTGGGCGGGGCCTCGTACCTGGTGAAGCTGGCCGGGGCCGCCGTGTCCTCCTACGCCGTGCGCGACTACGCCCAGATGATCTATGACCTGGCGATCCGGCGCGAGCTGATCCGCCTGGGGCGCGACATCTCGGACGGGGCGGCGCGGGTCGATGTCGACAACGACCCGAAGGAGCAGATCGTCCAGGCCGAACAGAAGCTCTACAAGCTGTCCGAACAGGGTTCTTCGGAATCGGGCTTCGTGTCCTTCCTGAAGGCGGTCACCGATGCGGTGAACGTCGCCAATGCCGCCTACCAGCGCGAGGGCGGGCTGGCCGGCGTGTCCACCGGGCTGATCGACATGGACCGCAAGCTGGGCGGCCTGCATCCTTCCGACCTTCTGATCCTCGCCGGGCGTCCTTCCATGGGCAAGACGTCGCTGGCCACCAACATCGCCTTCAACGTTGCCAAGGCCTACAAGCGCGGGATGCGCCATGACGGCACCGAGGGCGCCGTCGAGGGCGGCGTCGTGGGGTTCTACAGCCTCGAAATGAGTGCCGAGCAGCTGGCCGCGCGTATCCTGTCGGAAGCCGCCGAGGTTCCTTCCGAGCAGATCCGCAAGGGTGACATGACCGAAGAGGAATTCCGCCGCTTCGTCGAGGCTGCCAAGTCGCTGGAGGCCTGCCCGCTCTATATCGACGACACGCCTGCGCTGCCGATTGCGCAGCTGGCCGCCCGCGCCCGGCGCCTGAAGCGGACCCATGGCCTTGACCTGCTGATCATCGACTACCTGCAGCTCTGCCGCGGCACCGCCGACAACCGGGTGCAGGAGATCGCCGAGATCTCGATGGGCATGAAGGCCATTGCCAAGGAGCTGAACATCCCCGTCATCGCCCTGTCCCAGCTGAGCCGGACCGTGGAAAGCCGGGACGACAAGCGCCCGCAGCTCTCGGACCTGCGCGAATCGGGCTCGATCGAACAGGATGCCGACGTGGTGATGTTCGTGTTCCGTGAGGAATATTACGTCGAGCGCGAGAAGCCCTCGGACGACCGGCTGGACGAAATGGCGGCCTGGCAGGAGCGCATGGAGCGCCTGCACGGCAAGGCCGAGGTGATCATCGGCAAGCAGCGTCACGGTCCCATCGGCACCGTGGAACTGTCCTTCGAAGGTCGTTTCACCCGCTTCGGCAACCTGGTGAAACCCTGGCAGCAGGACAACCGCGACCACTAGGCGTACCCCGGCGCGTCCTGCGGACAAGCGACTGATTTCAGACCGGAAGATGCCCCCGGCCCGGAAGCACTCCGCGCCCGGTCAGGCGGTTATCCAGCGCTCCGGCGCCTGGGCCTCCTGCCCGGCACCGGCCGGGAGGCCCTGCCCTCTTCGCAGCCGCAGCATTGACCGCTTTCCTGACAAGTCAACCAGCGCGGAAGTGAGTCGCCCTGCCATATATGGAAAATTGGCTGCAGTTCTCTCGGGGAAAGCTCGCGTTAAGGTAAATTGGCTAGTTTTCTGTGCATCTGTCGCGGTCGTGATCACCGTCACTTTCTGCACCGCAGCAAAGTTCTGGACAGATCCGCCGAAACAACCGGACAGTTTGTCATGCGCCTGTTACACGTTCTTCCTTTCCTGGTCCTCCCCTTCTCCTCCGCCGCGCAGGAGGCAGATCTCTTCGCCTACGATCCGACCCTGGTCGAGGTCGATGTGGAGCTGGCGCTGATGGTCGATGTGTCGCGCTCGATGACACCGCGTGAGCTGGACATCCAGCGCCGCGGCTATGCCGCCGCCCTGACCTCTGACGCGGTGCTGTCCGTGATCGGCGACGGCTTCCTAGGTCGCATCGCCGTCACCTACGTCGAATGGGCCGGACCCGGATCGCACCGGGTGGTGGTCGACTGGACCACAATCGGCTCCGCCGACGAGGCGGCCATCGTCGCCGGGGCGCTGATGGAAAGCCAGCCGGCGGGAATGCAGCGCACCTCGATCTCCTCGGCGCTGGACTATGCCGCCAGCACGCTGGACGGCAACAGGTTCCAGGGGTTGCGCCGGGTGGTCGACATCTCGGGCGACGGGCCGAACAACTCGGGCGCCCCGGTGGTACCCGCCCGCGACCGGCTGCTGGCGCGCGGCATCACCATCAACGGCCTGCCGCTGATGACGGATGAAGGGGTGGGGTCGCAATGGACGCTCGACTCGCTCGACACCTACTATCGCGACTGCGTGATCGGCGGCCAGGGCGCCTTCGTCATCCCGGTGCGCAGCTGGGACGAATTCGCCGACGCCGTGCGCCGCAAGATCGTGCTGGAAATCGCCGCCATCCGTCCGCGCCTCCAGCGTGCCGCCCATCCGGTGATCGTGCCGGTGGTCGGCGGGGCGCCGCAGTCCGATTGCATGGCGGGGGAAAAGACCTGGGAACGCTTCCGCCAGCACTGGGATCCCTGACAGGACCCTGACACCCGTGCCCGGCGGCACGGCTTGACTCTTCCGGCGCGCCCCGGCCTTCTCGGCGCCAAAAGAGGAGAAGCCATGTCCGCCCCCTTCGCCCCCGAGCTCGAAGACCGTCTGGTCCGCTACGCCGCCATCGACAGCCAGAGCGACGCGCTCTCGCCCAGCTCCCCCAGCACCGAGATCCAGCTGGACATGATGCGCCTGCTGGAAACCGAGCTGAAGGAGATCGGCGCCGCCGATGTCACGCTGACCGACTACGGCGCCGTGCTGGCGACCATCCCCGGCACGACCGACGGCCCCACGGTAGGCTTCCTGGCCCATGTCGACACCGCGCCCCAGTTCAACGCCACCGGCGTCAAGCCGCGCGTCATCAAGGGCTACAACGGCGGAGACATCACCTTTCCCGACGATCCGGCACTGGTGCTCTCGCCCGAGACCTTTCCCTACCTGGCCGAGAAGCAGGGCCACGACCTGATCACCGCCTCCGGCACCACACTGCTCGGCGCCGACGACAAGGCGGGGGTTGCGATCATCATGACCGCCATGCGGCACCTGCTGGAAAACCCCGACATCCCGCATGGGCCGATCCGCATCGCCTTCACCCCGGACGAGGAGATCGGCCGCGGCGTCGATGCCCAGCTGCCCAGGGACCTGGGCGCCGACTTCGCCTATACCTTCGACGGCGGCAAGGTGGGGGAAATCGAATACGAGACCTTCTCGGCCGATATCGCCCATGTCACCGTCACCGGCGTCTCGATTCACCCCGGCTTTGCCAGGGACAAACTGGTCAACGCCATCCACCTGGCCTCGAAAATCGTCGAGATGATGCCCCAGGCCACCATGACCCCCGAGACCACCGGCGGCCGCGACGGCTTCGTCCATGCCACCGACATGACCGGCGGGTCGTCAGAGATGAAACTGACCTTCATCATCCGCGATTTTGAACGCGACGGGCTGGCGGCCAAGGGCGCGATGCTGCAACAGGTCTGCGCCGCCGTCGCCGCGACGGAACCGCGGGCGCAGATCACCTGCGAGATCACCCCGCAGTACCGAAACATGCGCTACTGGCTGGAAAACGACATGACCCCGGTCGAGCTGGCCCGCGAGGCCAGCCGCGCCATCGGCCTCGATCCGGTCTCGGTCCCGATCCGTGGCGGCACCGACGGGTCTCGCCTGACCGAGATGGGTGTGCCCTGCCCCAACCTCTTCACCGGGATGCAGAACATCCATGGCCCGCTGGAATGGATTTCGGTGCAGGACATGGCCGTCGCCACCGAGCTCTGCCTGCAGATCGCGCGCAGGGCCGCGCCCTAGGGCAGGCCCGCCACCCCCGGCCTCCGAGAGGCCCTCAGAGCCGGGGCTGGCGGTGGCCGGTTTCCTCGTAGTGTCCGCGCGCGGCATCGAGGGTGCGCAGCAACTCCTCGATCGAGCGCGAGATATAGAGCGGATATTCGAAGATCATGCTGACCCGCAGCCTGGGGTCCATGATGATCGTCTTGCGGATGGTCGCATTGTCGTCCTGAAGCGGATGGATCATGCCGAAGGTGTTGGTCAGGATGCCCTCGGGATCTGAAAGTATCGGCACCTTCACCGCAAAACCGCTGCGCTGCGAAACCTGGTCGCGCCACAGGTTCAGCTCATCGACCGAGTTGCGCGCGATACCGATCAGGCGCACGCCCTCCTGGCGCAGATCCTCCTGCACTTCCGACAGATCCGCCAGTTCCGCGGTGCAGGTTTCCGAGAAGACGGCAGCGATACTGAAGAAGATCGTCCAGTGGCCGTTGGTATAGGGGTGAAAGGTGATCTTGCCATCGGTCGACTTGCCCGAGAAATTCGGAAAGTACTCTCCGATGCTGGGCGTCCACTTGGCGGCATTGGTGTAGTCCGAGGGCACTTCGACCCAGGTCGTGCTCTCGACCTTCGGAACCCGGCGCGGCCGTACCACCGGCTCTGCGGGTTTTCTGAACTTGCTCAGCATCTTGACTTCGTCACCTCGGAAACTGTCTGAACTCTTTACTAGACGAAGGTCGTAGAAGGGTGGCACGGCTGAATTGCGGACAAATTATGGTGCTTTGACGACGCTACCCGGCCAACATCCCGCCCTGGTCGGTCCGCCGACCCGCGCCGGCGGCGACGCGCCCGCCGGTACCGCGCGCCCTTCCGGGCGGCAAATGCCCCTTGCGCCTTCGGGCGGCAGAGCGCAGAAATTGCCCATGACCACCTCTCGCCTCTCCATCGACCTCGACGCGCTGAAAGCCAACTGGCGGGCGCTCGACGCGAAATCCGCCGCCGACGTGGAATCCACCGCCGTCGTCAAGGCCAATGGCTACGGCCTTGGGGCGCCCCGCGTTGCCCAGGCCCTCGCCGAGGCGGGCGCCCGGCGCTTCTTCGTCGCCGCGGCCGAGGAAGGTCTGGCAGTGCGCCAGGCGCTTGGTCCGAACGTGCCGATCTGCGTCTTCGGGGGCCACGGCAAGGGCGATGCGGCGCTGCTGGAACAGGCCGACCTGGTGCCGATGCTGAACTCGGTCGAGCAGTTCCGCCGCCACCGCCAGGCCCTGCCCGGCGCCGCCTTCGGCATCCAGCTGGACAGCGGCATGAACCGGCTTGGCCTCGAGCCCGACGACTGGGCCGCCCTGCGCGACGAGGCGCTGGCCGCCGGCCCCGAGTTGGTGATGTCGCACCTTGCCTGCGCCGACGAGCCCGACCACCCGATGAACCGCCAGCAGCTTGCCGCCTTTTCCGCCATGGTCGAAGGGCTCTCGGTGCCCTGCTCGCTGGCGGCAACCGGTGGCATCCTGCTGGGTCCCGAATATCACTTCCAGATGACCCGCCCGGGCTGCGGCATGTATGGCGGCCTGCCCTTCGCCGAGGCCCGCCCGGTGGCCTACCTGGACCTGCCGGTGATCCAGACCCGCCAGGTCGCGGCGGGCGAAGCCGTCGGCTACGGCAATACCTGGGTGGCGCAGCGCGACTCGGTCATCGCCACGGTTGCGGCGGGCTATGCCGACGGGCTGCACCGCCTGATGGGTCCGAAGACGATGACCTATGCCGGCGACACCGCCTGCCCCATCGTCGGGCGCATCTCGATGGACCTGATCACCGTCGATGTTACCGCCCTGCCCGAGGTGCCCGACTATCTCGCCCTGCTGAACGAGATCCAGACCGTCGACGACCTCGCCGCCAATGCCGAGACCATCGGCTACGAGATCCTCACCTCGCTGGGTGCCCGCTACGCGCGGCACTACCGGGGCTGAGATGGCGCAATCCGTCCCCCTGCGCGGCCTCGCCGCGCTTGGTGCCATGGCGCTGGCGGTGCTGGCTTCCGTCGGGCGGGTGACGCTGTTTGCGCTTTCCACCTTCCGTCACATGCTGACGCCGCCCTTCTACGGGCGTGAGTTTCTCGTCGCCCTCGGCAATGTCGGCTGGCTGTCTCTGCCCGTCGTCGGCCTGACCGCCTTCTTCACCGGCGGCGCGCTGGCGCTTCAGATCTACGCCGGCGGCGCCCGCTTCGACGCCCAGGCCGTCGTGCCGCAGATCGTGGCGCTTGGCATGGTACGCGAACTGGGCCCGGTGCTGGTCGGGCTGATGATCGCCGCCCGCGTCACCTCCTCCATCGCCGCCGAGATCGCCACCATGAAGGTGACCGAGCAGATCGACGCCCTGGTCACCCTCTCGACCCATCCGATGAAATACCTGACCGTGCCGCGCGTGCTGGCCGGGATCGTCGCGGTGCCGCTGCTGGTCGGGCTTGGCGACATCATCGGCATCTTCGGCGGCTTCACCGTCGGGGTGAAATCCCTCGGCTTCAACCCCTCGGTCTACATCCGCAACACCTGGGACTTCCTCGAACCGCTCGACGTGATCTCCTCGATGGTCAAGGGGCTGGCCTTCGGCTTCATCGCCACCTTGATGGGCTGCTATGCGGGCATGGGCTCCGGGCGCGGCGCGCAGGGTGTGGGCCGGGCCACCAAGTCCTCGGTCGAGCGCGCCTCGGTGCTGATCCTGGCCGCAAACTTCCTGCTGACGGGGGTCTTCTTCTCGCTATGATCTCGATTTCCGGTCTGCAGAAGAGTTTCGGCAGCAATCGCGTGCTGGCCGGCGTCGACCTCGAGGTCGGGCGCGGCCGCTCGATGGTGGTGATCGGCGGCTCTGGCACCGGCAAGTCGGTGCTGCTGAAATGCGTGCTCGGGCTGGTGACGGCCGACGCCGGTCGCATCCTGGTCGACGGGGTCGACGCCACGGCGGGGGATCGCGACGCTTTCCTGGCGCGCTTCGGGATGCTGTTCCAGGGGGCTGCGCTGTTCGACAGCCTGCCGGTCTGGCAGAACGTCTCGTTCCGCCTGCTGCGCGGCGCGCTGAAACGGCCCCGGTCCGAGGCGCGCGAGATCGCCATCGAGAAGCTGCGCCGCGTCGGCCTGTCGCCCGATGTCGCCGACCGTTTCCCGGGCGAGCTGTCAGGCGGGATGCAGAAGCGCGTCGGCCTCGCCCGCGCCATCGCCGCCGATCCGCAGATCATCTTCTTCGACGAGCCGACCACCGGCCTCGACCCGATCATGTCCGGCGTGATCAACGACCTGATCCGCGAGATCGTGACCGAGATGGGCGCCACCGCCCTGACGATCACCCACGACATGACCTCGGTGCGGGCCATCGCCGACGAGGTCGCGATGCTGCACGGCGGGGTGGTGCGCTGGAGCGGGCCGGTGGCGCAGATGGACAGGTCGGGCGACCCCTACGTCGACCAGTTCATCCATGGCCGCGCCGAGGGGCCGATCGCCGCGCTGCGCTGACCCCTGCGCCTGCTTGCGCCCCATGCGGGCGCGAGAAAGTTGCCAAAATGTTCTCATTTCATCACACACCGGCACCTTGGCGCCCGATCCCCGCTGCCCGGCACCGCAATCGCTTGCCCCCTCAGCGCGCCTCGGGCAGAACAGCCCCATGGCCAAACCCGTCACCACCTTCTCCTGCGCCCAATGCGGCGCCACCTCCTCGAAGTGGTCCGGTCGCTGCGAAGCCTGCGGCGCCTGGAATTCCATCTCCGAGGATGTCCCCCTCTCTGCCGGTCCCTCGGGCAAGACGCTCGGCGCCGCGCGGGGCAGGCGCGTCGCCCTCAGCGACCTCTCGGCAAAGGAGGCGCCGCCGCCGCGCACCTCCTCGGGCCTCGATGAACTCGACCGCGTGCTGGGCGGCGGGCTGGTGCCCGCCTCGGCCATCCTCGTGGGCGGCGATCCAGGCATCGGCAAGTCCACCCTGCTGCTGCAGGCGGCCGCCGCCTTCGCCGGCAAGGGCCTGAAGACCTTCTACATTTCCGGCGAGGAAGCCTCGGCCCAGGTGCGGATGCGCGCCGCCCGGCTGGGGTTGCAGAACGCCCCCGTCAAGCTTGGCGCCGACACCTCGCTGCGCGACATCCTGACCACCCTGGACGAGGAACGCCCGGACCTGGTGATCATCGATTCGATCCAGACCATGTGGTCCGACATCGTCGACAGCGCCCCCGGCTCGGTCTCCCAGGTGCGCGCCGCCGCGCATGAGCTGACCACCTTCGCCAAGCGTCGCGGCGCCGCCGTGATCCTGGTCGGCCATGTCACCAAGGAAGGCCAGATCGCCGGCCCCCGCGTGGTCGAGCACATGGTCGACACCGTGCTCTACTTCGAGGGCGAGCGCGGCCACCAGTTCCGCATCCTGCGCGCGGTGAAGAACCGTTTCGGCCCGGCGGACGAGATCGGCGTCTTCGAGATGACCGGCGCGGGACTCTCCGAGGTCTCGAACCCCTCGGCCCTCTTCATGGGAGAGCGGGGCCGCCCCACCCCGGGCTCTGCGGTCTTTGCGGGCATCGAGGGCACCCGCCCCGTGCTGGTCGAGATCCAGGCCCTCGTCGCCCCCTCGCCCCATTCCCAGGCCCGGCGCGCCACCGTCGGCTGGGACGGCTCGCGGCTGGCGACCATCCTTGCGGTGCTCGAGGCGCGCTGCGGCATCCCCTTCGCCGGGCTCGACGTCTACCTGAATGTCGCCGGCGGCATGAAGGTCAGCGAACCGGCCGCCGACCTGGCCGTCGCCGCCGCCCTGCTTTCCGCAAGGGAAGATTCCGCCCTGCCCCCGGATTGCGTTGTTTTCGGAGAGATTTCGCTCTCTGGCGCGCTGCGTCCGGTGGGTCAGACGGAAAACAGGTTGAAAGAGGCGGCGAAACTTGGTTTCTCATCCGCGATCGCCCCCGAAGGCGGCAAGCCCGGCGGAAACGAGGGGCTGCGGTTGATGCGCATGGCGGATCTGACCAGCTTCGTGGGCGAGGTTTTCGGCGCCGGTTGAGGCGTATAACCAGGGTCTGTCCGGCCCGGAAGGACTGCGGAGACGGCGCGCATGGAAGGTTTCACTCTGATCGACGGGATCGTCGCGGCCGTGGTGCTGCTTTCGGCCATCCTGGCCTATTCCCGGGGCTTCGTGCGCGAATGCCTGGCGATCGTCGGCTGGATCGTGGCGGCCGTGGTGGCCTTCATCTTCGCCCCCGACATTCAGCCGCTGGTCAAGGAGATCCCCGTTCTGGGCGAATACCTGGCCGACAGCTGCGAGCTTTCGGTGATCGCCTCCTTCGGCGTGCTCTTCGCCGTGGCGCTGGCGGTGGCCTCGCTGTTCACCCCGGCCTTCGCCTCCTTCGTGCAACGCTCGGTCCTGGGCGGCATCGACCAGGCGGCGGGCTTCCTGTTCGGCGTGGCGCGCGGCGTGCTGCTGATCGCGGTGGCCTTCTTCGTCTACAAGACCATGCTGACCAGCCAGTCGGTCGCGATGATCGACAACTCGCGCTCGGCCGCGGTCTTCGCCAAGCTGACCGCCAAGATCGAGGACGAGGACCCCGAGCGCGCCCTCGGCTGGATCACCGAGAAATACGAGGAACTGGCCGCGACCTGCGCCATCGAGGCGTAGGCGGGCAGCGGGCACACAGCAAGGCGCCGGCGCATCCCGCCCGGCGCCTTCTTCATGGCCGCCCGCTCCTCCTGGCTGCGCAACGGTTGCCCCTCTCCGATCACGATTGCCGCCACGACACATATCTGTCACGCTGCGCGCGTGACACTGGCGCCCAAGGGACGTAAGAGGGGCGCGACGGAATGACCGGATTCGGAGCATCCCCTTGCAGCCCAAGCCCCTCGCCCAGGACGTCCCCCAGATGACCAAGGCTTCCTCAGCCGCCCCGCGCCCCGCCCCCCTCGCCCAGCAGAAGCGGTTCCACGCGCACCCCTTCGATGACGACAAGCTGAAGGAGGAATGCGGTATCTTCGGCGTCATCGGCGTCACCGATGCCTCGAACTTCGTCGCCCTCGGTCTGCACGCTCTGCAGCATCGCGGCCAGGAGGCCGGCGGCATCGTCTGCCACGATCCCGAACAGGGCTTCAACTCGGCCCGCCGTTTCGGCTACGTGCGCGACAACTTCACCAGCCAGGACGTGATGCAGACCCTGCCCGGGCCGCTCGCCATCGGCCATGTGCGCTATTCCACCGCCGGCAAAAAGGCCGCGGTGATCCGCGACGTCCAGCCCTTCTTCGGCGAGTTCTCCCGCGGCGGCGCGGCGATTGCCCACAACGGCAACATCACCAATGCCGACGCCCTGCGCCGCGAGCTGATCGAGCGCGGCTCGATCTTCCAGAGCTCCAGCGACAGCGAATGCATCATTCACCTGATGGCGCGGAGCCTGCAGAAGGATATCCCGAGCCGCATGGAGGATGCCCTGCGCCGGGTCGAGGGCGCCTTCTCGGTCATCGCCATGACCCGCACCAAGCTGATCGGCGTCCGTGACCCGCTGGGCGTGCGCCCGCTGGTGCTGGGAAAGGTGGCCGACGGCTACTGCCTCTCCTCCGAGACCTGCGCGCTGGATATCATCGGCGCCGAGCTGGTGCGCGAGGTCGAGCCGGGCGAGATGGTGATCATCACCGAGGACGGCAAGGTCGAGAGCCGCCATCCCTTCCGGCCCCAGCCGTCGAAATTCTGCATCTTCGAACATGTCTATTTCTCGCGTCCCGATTCGATCATCGGCGGCCGGTCCGTCTACGAGACCCGGCGCCAGATCGGCGTGGAACTGGCCCGCGAAAGCCCGGTCGATGCCGACCTGGTCTGTCCGGTGCCCGACAGCGGCACCCCGGCGGCCATCGGCTTCAGCCAGGAAAGCGGCATCCCCTATGCCATGGGGATCATCCGCAATCAGTACATGGGCCGGACCTTCATCGAGCCGACCGAGCAGATCCGCAACATGGGCGTGCGCCTGAAGCTGAACGTCAACCGGGCGCTGATCCGTGGCAAGCGGGTGATCTTGGTCGATGACTCGGTGGTGCGCGGCACGACCTCGCGCAAGATCAAGGAGATGATCCTGGATGCCGGCGCGGCCGAGGTGCATTTCCGCATCGCCTCCCCGCCGACCGCCTGGCCCTGCTTCTACGGCGTGGACACGCCCGAGCGCGAGAAGCTGCTGGCCGCGACCATGTCCGAAGAGGAAATGCGCGACCACCTGCAGGTCGACAGCCTCAAGTTCATCTCGCTGGACGGTCTCTACCGCGCGGTCGGCGAGGCGTCCGGGCGCAACGAGAGCTGCCCGCAGTATTGCGACGCCTGCTTCTCGGGCGAATACCCGGTGGCGCCCTCCGACCAGATCGAGAAGGGCTTCCAGCTGAAGGCAGCGGAATAAGCCTGCGACGGTCCAGACAAAAGGCAGCCTCCGGGCTGCCTTTTTCGTTTCGCCAGAGGTGGCCCGAGGTGGATTGGCATCCACCCTACTCCTGCCACCGCCGTCCGCGTAGGGTGGATGCCAATCCACCTTCCGGATCCGACGGGCACGGCGCGCTCCTCCCCCGACCGGGCTAGCCCAGTGCCTCGGGATGCCGCGAGGGCGTTCCGTTGAAGGTCCCAGGCTTCAGCGGGCACCCGGCGTGCCCCTTCCGATGCTCGAAATACGCCCGCTGCCCCGTGGTGCCTGCCTTATGGGCCCGGAATTGCCCATGGCATTGCGGACAGCGCAGCCTCGGCCTCGGATCCATCCCCAGGATATCGTCGACCGAGCGGGGCTCCCAGGTGGTCACGTCGCCACTGCGAACCTCAGCTTCGCAGAAATCTCTCTCATCTGTCATGACGGGACGCTAGCCCGGACCTCTGCCGGCTGTAAAGCGTGACCCCGCCTGCCCGACCGCGTCCGCCTCGCCCTCCCGCCGCATCCCTGCTAGACCAAGGCAAAACCGAAAGGACCCGGCCCATGACCCTCCTCGCCCTCGACGCCCGCTGGCGCCGCCTCCAGGACAAGTTCGGTGGCGTCTTCGACATCGGGTTCGAAATGCCCTCGGCCTGGCCGCATGCCGAACCTTCCGAAGAGGCGCCCGAGGTCAGCGCCGGCGAGGACCGCCTCGCCCCCGAGCTCTGCCGCCTCGGCGAAAGCCGCTTCCTGCACGCCATCCTGCCGCTGCCGATCCGCGGCGCCGAGGAGGTGCTCTACCTCGCCCCCTGGGTCGAGGTGCCGCCCGCCACCTTCTACGCCTATCTCGACCATATCTCCGAAGGCACTCCCTTCGCGCCCGGCGCGGCGACGCTGGCCAACGACCTGCCCCTCTTCCCCGGCAGCCTCGGCACCACCGTCAGCCTCGAACCCGGCGGAGAGGGCGCCCGGCCGCTGATCCTTGCAACCGATGGCCCCCTGGCCGAGGCCCAGGACGACGGTCTCTCGCTGGAACAGCTGATCGACCTCTACGAGGCGGCGGGACAGGATATCCGGCAGGCTCTTGCCAGCGACTGAGGCCAACCGGGCGGCAAGGCGCCGAGGGACGTGACGTCTCCGCCCCGCCCCCTTCCGCCGCCCCGCGTTCCATGAGAGGGGAAGCGCCGCAACCACGACGGAGCTTTCCCATGGCCAATGATCCGGCCGCCCTCGCCACCCAGCAGGAGGCCCTGCCGCTGCGCGAACTGTCGCTGCTCGGCACCATGACCGGCCCTGCCGGCCCCGAGGCCCTGCTGCGCCTGCCCGGCGGCGACATCACCCGCGCCCGCCCCGGCGACACACTGGAGGGGGTGCAGATCACCGCCATCACCAATGGCGAGGTGCTGTTGCTGGCGCGCGGGCGCAGCTTCAGAATGACGCTGCCGGGAAGCTGAGCAGCCTCTTGACCGCCCCCGGCAAAAACCGCAAACCCGGGCCATGAGCAACACGCAAATCTCCCCGCCCGTCGCCCTGGTCACCGGCGCCTCCCGTGGCCTCGGCGCCGCCCTGGCGCTGGAACTGGCGAAGACCCACCATGTCGTCGCCGTGGCCCGCACCGTCGGCGCGCTGGAGGAACTGGACGACCGCATCAAGGCCCAGGGCGGTGCCGCCACGCTGGCACCGATGGACATCTGCCTGGCCCCGGCCATGGCGCAGCTCTGCCGCTCGATCCACGACCGCTGGGGCAGTGTCGCGCTCTGGGCCCATACGGCCATCCACGCCGCGCCGCTGACACCCGCCGCCCATCTCGACGGCAAGGACTGGGCGAAATCGGTGGAAACCAACGTCACCGCCATGGGCCACCTTGTACCCTACATCGCACCGCTCCTGGGGGCCGCCGGCCAGGCCCTCTTCTTCGAGGACGCCCCCGCCCCCGGCGCCAAGTTCTTCGGCGCCTACGGGGCGACCAAGGCGGCGCAGATCGCGCTGGCCCGCTCCTTCGCCGCCGAGACCGAGAAGACCGGCCCCCGCGTCCATGTCCTCTCCCCCCGACCGATGCCGACCGCCACCCGCGCCCGCTTCCACCCGGGCGAGGATCGCGCGAAACTCGCCGACCCCACGGCAGAGGCACAACGCCTCCTCTCCAGCCTCCCCTGAGGCGGTATCGGGCCGCTCCCGCTGCCTCCGGCGGAGGTATGTTCAGCCCGGTGATGAGGCATGACGGCCCCCCGGAGAAGCACCCTCCTTTTGCGCCAGCAGCGTGCCACGCCCTTGGTGGAAAAGGAGGGTGCTTCTCCGGGCACCGCCTGCCTTGTTCATCACCAGGCCTCAAATACCTCCGGGGGACTCCGCGCGGCGGAGGGGGGCAGAGCCCCCTGCCCTTGAACCGCTGCCATCCCCGGCCAATCGCTTGCCCCCTCCGTCCCCCTCCCCTATGCAGGGCGCAAATCGACATTCCGGGGCGAGGGCAGGCACATGCGCATTCTGATCACCAATGACGACGGCATCAACGCGCCGGGTCTGCAGACTCTCGAGGCCATCGCCACCGAGCTTGCCGGCCCCGCGGGCGAGGTCTGGACCGTCGCGCCTGCCTTCGAGCAATCCGGCGTCGGTCACTGCATTTCCTATGCCCACCCTACTATGATCTCGCAGATGGGCGAGCGCCGCTTTGCCGCCGAGGGGTCACCCGCCGACTGCGTGCTGGCCGGCGTCCATGACGTGCTGGCGGGCCAGCAGATCGACCTGGTGCTGTCCGGCGTGAACCGGGGCAACAACTCGGGCGAGAACGCGGTCTATTCCGGCACCCTCGGCGGCGCCATGGAGGGCGCGCTGCAGGGGCTGACCGCCATCGCCCTGTCGCAGTACTTCGGCCCCGGCAACGTGGCGCTGGACGATCCCTTCGAGGCCGCTGCCGCCCATGGCGCCGAGGTGGTGCGCCGCCTGCTGGCCCGGCACGCGCCGGTCGCCAGCGGCTATGCCACCTTCTACAACGTCAACTTCCCCGCCACCCCGGCGGCCGAGGTCAAGGGCATCAAGGTGGTGCCCCAGGGGCTGCGGCCCGATACCTCCTTCTCGGTCAGCGCCCAGACCTCGCCCTCGGGGCGGCGCTTCCTCTGGGCCCAGGGCGGCAACCAGCATGGGCAGGTGCCCGAGGGCTGCGACATCGCCGCCAACCAGGCCGGCTTCGTCTCGGTGACCCCGATGCGGGCGGATCTGACCGCCCATGACCTTCTGGACACGCTCCAGGACCTGTAATTCCTTCGGGGGCGTCACAAGCCTTTCCATGCGGCCCGGTTTGGGCAATCGTGCCGCAACGGCCCGAAAGGCCATGAAGGACTTTGCCCGCATGAACCAGGACGAACTCGACATCGCGGAACGCAAGATGCAATTCCTCTTCGCGCTGCGCTCGCGCGGGGTGACCGACAAGCGCGTCCTCGAGGCCATGGAGAAGATCGACCGCGGAGCCTTCATCCGCGGCCTCTTCGCCGAACGCGCCTACGAGGACATGCCGCTGCCGATCTCCTGCGGGCAGACCATTTCCCAACCCTCGGTCGTCGGGCTGATGACCCAGGCGCTTGACGTGCAGCCGCGCGACAAGGTGCTGGAGGTCGGCACCGGCTCGGGCTACCAGGCCGCCGTGCTCAGCCAGCTGGCGCGGCGGGTCTATACCGTCGACCGCCACCCCCGGCTGGTGCGCGAGGCCAAGGCCGTGCTCGACTCCATGGGGCTGGTCAACGTGACCACCTTCGCCGCCGACGGCTCCTTCGGGCTGCCCGACCAGGCGCCCTTTGATCGCATTCTCGTGACCGCGGCGGCGGAAGACCCGCCCGGGCCGCTCTTGGCTCAGCTCAAGACGGGGGGTATCATGGTGCTGCCCGTCGGCCAGTCGGACACGGTTCAGAGCCTGATCCGCGTGCGCAAGACCGAAACCGGGCTGGACTACGACGAATTGCGCCCGGTGCGCTTCGTGCCGCTGGTCGAGGGGATGGGCAAGGACGGCTGATCTCCGCCGACCCGCTGGTGCGGCGCGCCGGTATCATATACCCGGCAGCAGACCCGGGAGGGACAGCCCCGACAAGAGGGGGCAGCGGATGAGGATCGAACAGATGACCGGACAGAGACGCAGCCCGGCCCGCCTTCTGGCGGCCACCTGCCTCGTGGCCCTGGTGGCCGGATGCACCTTCGACAGCGACCTGCGGGGCGGGCTCGACGCCTTCTCGACGGCGGATGCGGCGCGCAGCGCGGCGGCGCCCAGGCCACAGCCCGACAATCGCGGCATCATCTCCTATCCCAACTACCAGGTCGCCGTGGCCCGTCGCGACGACCGTGTCGCCAACGTGGCGCAACGGATCGGCGCCGATCCGGCGGCCCTGGCGCGCTACAACGGCCTCGAGGTCGACTCCCTCCTGCGCGAGGGCGAGGTGCTTGCCCTGCCCTCCCGCGTCGCCGAACCCTCGCCCGCCACCGGCGCGGCAGGCACCGGCCCGATCGTCTCGCCCGGACAGGTCGACATCGCCTCGATGGCCGGCTCGGCCATCGACCGCGCCGCGGGCAACGAGGTCGCCGTCGCCACCCTGCCCCCCGCCGCGCCGGGCGAACCCACCCGCCAGGTCGGCAACGAGCCGATCCGCCACCAGGTGCGGCGCGGCGAAACCGCCTATACGATCGCCCGCACCTACGGCGTCTCGGTGCGGGCTCTGTCGGACTGGAACGGGCTGGACAGCCAGTTCACCATCCGCGAAGGGCAGTTCCTGCTGATCCCGCTGGTGGCCGAGAACGGCCAGGCCAGCGCCGCCCCCGCCCCGGTCGAGGCGCCCGGCTCGGGCTCCGCCACGCCGGTGCCGCCCTCGGCCTCGCAACCCCTGCCCGAGGAACAGCCCCTCTCACAGTCCGCCGCCCAGGCGCAGGCCCAGGAAGACAAGCAGGACCTGGCGCCCGACCTCTCCTCGGAACAGAGCCAGGCCTCGACCCGGTTCGACTATCCTCTGCGCGGCCGCATCATCCGCGAGTACGAGAAGGGACGCAGCGACGGCATCGACCTGGCCGCCGATCCCGGCACCGCCGTGAAGGCCGCCGGGTCGGGCTCGGTCGCGGCGATCATCGAGGATACCGACAGCCGGGCGGTCATCGTGATCAAGCATGACGACAACCTGCTGACGCTCTATTCCAACGTCTCCTCGATCAGCGTCGCCAAGGGCGACAGCGTCAGCCGGGGCCAGAAGATCGCCCAGGTGCCCGGCGGCAGCGATGCCTACCTGCATTTCGAGGTCCGGCGCGGCCTCGATACCGTCAACCCGATGGATTACCTGCCCTGAGCCGGAGAGGGGGCGCGACCCCCTCCGCTGAGGCGCCCTAGCAGCGGATCCAGCGTTGCACCTGCCAGGAGACCCAGCCGGTGCCATAGGCCGTGCGCACCTGCAGCCAGTCCCCCGAGCGCGGGCCCAGAAGCTCCATCGCGGTGCCCGAGGGCATGTTGGCGAGGTTTGCCCCCGCCTTGCCGCCCGGCTGGCTGCGCAGGGTGAGCCAGGCATCGGGCGGACGCACGTCATCGACATGGCAGACCGGGTATTGCGGGCTCAGCGCGGCGAGGCGCCGGTCGGCCTCGGCGCGGTAGCGCCCCGAGGGCTGGGTGGCGAGATAGCGGCGGAAAGCCTCCGCCGTGCCCTGTGCCTGCGCGTCGCTCCAGGCGGCCTCATCCGCCTCCGTGGCGCGCAGCGTGCCCAGCATCTGCTCTGCCATCTCTCGGAAGGCACTGTCGGGATGGGCCGCGAGGAAACGCTGGTAGCCTTCGGCACTGTTGGCGGCCTGGGCCTGTTGCCAGTCGGCCATCTCGGCCTCGGCGCGCTCCCGCGTCTCCAGCTGCGCGATGGCCTGGGCGGCCTCGGTTGCGTAGGTGCCGCCCGGGTAGGCCGCCAGATATTGCTCGTAGTGGAACCGGGTGTTGCGGCGGGTGACATCCTGCCAGAAGGCCAGTTCCAGCGCCGCGGCGTCCACCGCCTGGGCCGCGGGCTGCGGCGCGGGCGCGGCGGCGGGCGCTGCCGTGACCTCGGGGCCGGCACAGACCGCCTCGCCGCCGCGCATCACCGAAGCCAGGCAGAACTCGTGCCGGGGCGAGCGGGAATAGTCCAGCTCCAGCTCCATCGAGGGATCCTGCCGCAGCCGGTTGCCCGTCCCCTCCATCGCCAGCGCCGCCACCTGGCCGTTCAGGCGCGGATGCAGGTCGCGCAGCCGGATCGCCGGGTTGGCCGAGAGTTCGCTGACCAGCACCCGGGTATAGAGCGACAGGTTGACATCGGCTCCGTCGCTGTCCAGCCGCGCGATGCTCTCCTGCCCGCGCCGGGCCGAGTAGAAGATCGCCGTGCCATCGACCCGCGCCGGAACGAAGGAGGCCTCGGCGCCCACGCTCTTGCGGGCATTCGGGTCGATGTCGAAGGGCGCGTTGCGGCAGGCATCGTAGAAGACCACGATCCCCGCCGGATCGAAGATCTTGAGAATATCCAGAATGTCTTTTTCCAGACCGAACGCGCGGCGCTTGAAGAAGACGCCCCGCGCCCGGCTGTCGGAGGCGGAGATATCCGTCTGCATGTCCACCGGGACGATGTAGTTCTGGCTGTCGCCGTCGAAGGTCAGCCCGTGCCCGGAGTAATAGACCACCACTGTCGCCTGCTCGGCGAGCCCCTGGGCGAAGCTGTAGACCTCGTCCTCCAGCGTGCGGCGGTCGAGGTTCTCCAGCACGCGGATGTTCTCTTCGGGATAGCCCATGCCCCGGAACAGCGACAGCATCGCGCGGGCATCGTTGCGCGTCACCGGCAGATCGGCGATCACCTCGCTGTCGTAGTCCGAATTGGCGATGATCAGCGCGTAGCTGCGGGCCTGGGCGGCGGGGGCCACCTCTCCCCGCACGGCGACCTCCGAGAAGTTCTTGAACAGGACCTGGGCCGGCGCCTGAAGCGGCAGCAGGCAGAAACAGAGCGGGATCAGCAATCGCAGCATCGGGGCCTCGCAGCGCGGTCAGGGCCCGGATCCGGCCCACGCCAAGGGTGACGCAGCGACAGGGCCCAGGTCAACTGCCGAAGGGTCTACCCCCAGCCCCTACCCCAACCGAACGCCCTGCCGCCCCGCAAGGTCGACGAAGAACTGCCAGGCCACCCGGCCCGAGCGCGCGCCGCGTGTCGCCTGCCATTCGATTGCCTCGGCGCGCAGCACCTCGGGATCGACGCGCAGCCCGTGGGCGGCGCAATAGCCGTCGATCATCGCCAGGTACTCGTCCTGGTCGCAGGGATGGAAGCCCAGCCACAGCCCGAAACGGTCCGACAGAGAGACCTTTTCCTCCACTGCCTCGCTGGGATTGATCGCCGAGCTCCGCTCGTTCTCGATCATGTCGCGGGGCATCAGGTGGCGGCGGTTCGAGGTGGCATAGAACAGCACGTTCTCGGGGCGTCCGGCAATGCCGCCGTCCAGCACCGCCTTCAGGCTTTTGTAATGCTGGTCATCGTGGCTGAACGAGAGGTCGTCGCAGAACAGCAGGAAGCGGTAGGCGCTGCCCGCGAGCAGTTCCAGCAGGCGCGAGACCGTCGGCAGGTCCTCGCGCTGCAGCTCGACGATCTTCAGCGGCAGGCCCTGGCGCAGCACCTCGGCATGGACCGACTTCACCAGCGACGATTTCCCCATGCCCCGCGCGCCCCAGAGCAGGGCGTTGTTGGCCCCGTGGCCCCGGGCGAACTGCAGCGTATTGGCCAGCAGAGTGTCGCGCGAGCGGTCCACTCCGACCAGCAGCGAGATGTCGACACGCGCGACCCGGGTCACCGGCTCCAGCCGCTCGGGCGCAGTGTGCCAGACGAAAGCCTCGGCGCTGTCGAAATCGGGGGCCTCCAGCGGCGCGGGGGCCATGCGCTCCAGCGCCTCGGCGATCCGGGTCAGCTCGTCGCTCATCGCTTGCTCTTTCTCGGGTTACTTGTCCTTGCCGGCCTCGGAGTCGGCTTCGGTCACATCGGTGCCGGCACCCGCGCCGTCGATGTCCTCGTCCCAGAGACCCTCTGCCTTCAGCCGCGCCTCGCGGGATTTCTCGACCCGCAGCACCAGCCAGATGGAGATCTCGTAAAGGCCGTAGACCACGGTGAACAGCACGACCTGTGTCACCACGTCGGGCGGGGTGACCAGGGCGGCCAGCACCAGGATGCCGACGATGGCATACTTGCGCACGTCCTTCAGACCAGCGGCAGAGACCAGCCCGGCCTTGCCCATCAGGGTCAGCAGCACGGGCAGTTGGAAACAGAGGCCGAAGGCGACGATCATCTTCAGGGTGATGTCGAGGCTTTCGTTGACCTTGCCGTTGAAGACGATGTCGATGCCGCTGCTCTCGACCGCCTCACCCACGCTGTCGGCGCCCTGGGCGATGGCGGCGACCAGGCTGGGCACATCGGCGAAGCCGAGGAAGAAGGCCATGGCCATCGGCACGACGACGAAATGGGCAAAGGCCGCCCCCAGCAGGAAGAGGACCGGCGAGGCGATCAGGAAGGGCAGGAAGGCGGATTGCTCGTTCTTGTAGAGGCCGGGCGCCACGAAACGCCACAGCTGATGCGCGATCACCGGGAACGAGACCACCAGGCCACAGACCATCGAGATCCGCACCAGGGTAAAGAAATATTCCTGCGGCGCGGTGTACTGCATCACCGGGTTCGGGTTACCGAGCGAGCGCATGGTGTGTTCGATCGGGATCAGCAGGAAGTCCAGCAGCGGCCCACCGACCGAGAAACAGGCCACCATGGCCACCGTGAAGGCGAGAACGCAGCGGATCAGCCGCGTGCGCAGCTCGGCCAGGTGCTCGATGAGGGGGGCGGAGCTGTCTTCCAGCTCGTCCTGCTCGATCTGCTCAGCCATGGGCGGTGTTCCTTTTCAGGTCGGGCATCAGCGCGGCACCTCAGCCCTTGCGCAGCGGGCGGCGCGGGTTGCTGCCCGCGCGCTGTGCGCCCCGCGGCGCAGGTCGGCGGGCGGCGCCGGCGGCCCGCTGTCCGGCGGTCTGGCGCAGGCCCGCAGGCTGCGCAGCCTCGACGGCGGCGGAGGTCGGAGCGGCGGCGGGTTTCGTGGCGGGCTTGGCGGCCGGCAGTTCGGGAACCGGAAGCGGGTTGGCCTTGGCGGCCTCCTCGGCGTCCAGGCGCTTCTGCGCCGCCTTGGCCGTGGCTTCCTGGATCTTCTTGGAGGCTTCGGCGCGTTCCTCGGCCAGCTTGCCGGTGGCGCTGTCACTGTCCCACTTCAGCGGGTTGGCGGCCTCCCTGACCTTGTCCATGCCGTATTTCGACGGATTGGCGAGACCCTTCAGGGTCTTGCCCGCATCCTTCATGCCGGATTCGTTGGCCGCATCTTCCATGGCGCGGGAAAACTCGCGCGCCATGCCACGGGCCTTGCCGACGAACTGCCCGAAGGAGCGGAAGAGCCCCGGCAATTCCTTCGGCCCGACCACGATCAAGGCCACGATCCCGACCAGCAGGATCTCGGTACCGCCCATTCCGAACATGGCTGGATCAGACCTTGTCCTTGGATTCTTCCGGCGTCACGTCGCGCGCGCTGTCGGCCTTCTCCTCCTCGAGCTCGGCGGTGCTGTCACTGACGCCCTTCTTGAACGCGGTGATGCCCTTGCCGACTTCGCCCATCAGCGACGAGATCTTACCGCGACCGAAAAGCACCAGCACGACGACAGCGATGAGCAGAAGGCCCATGGGACCGATGTTGTTCAGCATTTTTCAGCTCTCCCCTGATCCGGAGGTCATGCCTCCTTGGTCCTTGCGTATCTAATGACTCGCGCGGCGGGTTGAAAGAACCAATGCGTGACGCATCCGGATTTTTGCTTCTGCTGCCGCTTCCCTGCCCCCCGGGTTCGCCAGCCGGAGCCCTCGCCGACCGCGGCGCGAACCGGCCCGGATCGTGACGGCGCGAGTCGCCGCCCGGTGGTGCGTCGCCCTGCAGGAATATGTCCGAACAGGGACATCCCAGGGGCCGGTCAGCGCAGCGGGAAGACGAAACAGCGGTCGCGGCGGATCGACAGCCACAGCGGCTTGCCGGGGCGCGGCAGGAAGACATTGGGCACCGTGGCACGCAGGATCGAGCCATCGTGATCCATGCGGAATTCGACGAGGGATTCATTGCCCATGAAACGGGCACGTTGCACCACCCCGCGTGCCGGGGTGCCCTGCTGCGGGGTCGGCAGCGGGCCGCGTCCATCACGGTCGAAATCGATGCCGATGTGCTGCGGGCGGATGACGATCTCGACCTCGGCACCATCGGGCACGCCGGGGGCAAGGAACTGGCCGAAGGGCGTTTCCGTGAGCGCGCCCTGCACCTTGCCGCGTATGACATTGATGTCGCTGAAGAAAGCCACCGCAGACTTGTCGCGCGGAGCGTTGTAGATGTTGTAGGGCGCGCCCTGCTGCAGGATCTCGCCGCCCCGCATCAGGGCGATCTCGTCGGCCATGCGCATGGCCTCTTCCGGCTCGTGGGTGACCAGCAGCACCGCCGTGCCCTCGTCCTTCAGCACGTCGAGGGTCTGGTCGCGGATCTCGTCGCGCAGCCGGTTGTCGAGGCCGCTGAAGGGCTCGTCCATCAGCATGACACGGGGACGCGGCGCCAAGGCACGGGCCAGGGCGACCCGTTGCTGTTCCCCGCCCGAGAGGTGATGCGGGTAGCTGTCGATATGGCGCCTCATCTCGACCCGGGCCAGCAGTTCCTCGACCCGCATCCGCTTCCAGTCCGCGACGCCGTCCAGCCCGAAGGCGACGTTCTGCGCCACCGTCAGATGCGGGAACAGGGCGAAGTCCTGGAACATCAGCCCGATGCGGCGTGCCTCGGGCGGGACGAAGTGGCGGTCGTCCGCCAGCACCGCCCCATCCATCAGGATCGCGCCGCTGTCCTGGGTCTCGACCCCGGCGATCATCCGCAGGGTGGTCGATTTGCCGCAGCCCGAGGGGCCCAGCAGGCAGGTCACCTGCCCCGGCATCACCGACAGCGAGACCCGGTGCACCACTTCGACCCCGCCGAAGGACCGGCAGAGGTCGCGAATCTCGAGGCGCGGGATCTGGTCTGGCACGGGAAGGTCCCTCGTCTGCTCCGAAGTCCGACCCCGATAGCAGCCCGCCGGGGCCCGCGCAATCGCCGGGCCCCGGGGCGTCGCCAGGGGTCGCGACCTCAGAATGTCGAGTTGAAGGCGCCGCCGTCCAGCAGCACGTTCTGACCCACCATGAAGGCGGCGTGCTGCGAGCACATGAAGGCGCAGGTCTGCCCGAAAGCCTCGGCCGTGCCATAGGCGCGGGCCGGGATGCCCGCCATGCGGGCCTCGCGGGCTTCCTCCATGCTGATGCCCTGCGCCTTGACCACGCCGCCGTCCAGCGCCGCGGCGCGGTCGGTGTCATGGATGCCGGGCAACAGGTTGTTGATCACCACGCCCATGGGCGCCACCTGGCGCGCGGTGCCGGCGACATAGCCGGTCAGCCCGGCGCGGGCCGAATTCGACAGGCCCAGCACCCCGATGGGGGATTTCACCGACTGCGAGGTGATGTTGACGACACGGCCCCAGCCCTGGTCGATCATGCCCGGCAGCTGCGCCTTCATCAGCGCGATCGGGGTCAGCATGTTGGCGTCCAGCGCCTTGAGGAAATCCTCGCGCTCCCAGTCGGTCCACATGCCGGGGGGCGGACCGCCGGCGTTGGTCACCAGGATATCGACCTGGCCCGCGGCCTCCAGCACGGCGGCACGGCCTTCCTCGCTGACGATATCGGCGGCCACCGCCGTCACCTCGACACCATGGTTCAGCCGGATCTCCTCGGCCGTCGCCTCCAGCGCCTCGGCGCCACGGGCGTTCAGCACCAGGTTGACGCCCGCCTCGGCCAGTGCCATCGCGCACCCCCGGCCCAGCCCCTTCGACGAGGCCGTCACCAGCGCGCGCTTGCCCTTGATTCCCAGATCCATGCATCTCTCCCTGTCTGGCGGTGCCCGGTGGCCCGTAAACCAACCGGAAACTTTCCGCGAAATCATCCGTAACTTGCCCGTATCCGGCCACAATCGAGCCCTAGCTCTTTCAGCCGACACGGACGAGAGGTACCCTGCCCGCCATGAGCCCGCTTTCCAGCCAGACCCCGGCCCTGCCGGCCACCGCACTTCCGGTCTTTCTAGCCTCCGCCCTCGCGGTCGTCCATGGCGTCAACGAGGGGGATGCCCTTTCCTTCGCCGACGACCTGGTGCCCGATGACATCTACTGGGTCTCGCCCCGGGCGCAGCAGGCGCGGATGATGGTCGAGATGCACGGCTCGGGAGAGATGCGCGTCGCCGAGGGCTCGCCCGCCGGGCAGGCCGGCATGGCGCTGCACCTGGACAGCTGCCTGATCTTCATGTCGCCGGACGGCACCACGACCGAGATCCTGGTGCTGGTGGCCGTCGACGACGCGGGCGACGTGGACGAGGTCTATGCCCTGCCGCTGGCGCCGCTGCTGCCGCGCCACGATTACCGGCTGGTCGGCATCGACCGGAAGTCGGCGCCGCGCAAGTTCGCCGAGGTGGGCTGTGTCTCGTTCACCCGGGGCACGATGATCACCATGACCTCCGGCGCCCAGAAACCGATCGAGGCGCTGGAACCCGGCGACCGGGTCCTGACCCGCGATCACGGCGCCCAGGAGGTTCGCTGGGTCGGCCAGATGACCCACCGGGCGACGGGCGAATTCGCCCCCATCGTGATCCGCGCCGGGGTGCTTTCCAACACCGACGACCTTGTGGTCAGTCCCGAGCACCGGCTGTTCATCTACCAGCGCCAGGACACCCTGGGGCTGGGGCGCAAGGAGGTGCTGGTGCGCGCCCGCCACCTGGTCAACGGCGACACCATCTATCGCCAGGACGGCGGCTTCGTGGATTACTTCCAGCTGCTCTTCGACCGGCACGAAATCATCTATGCCGAGGGGATCGCCGCCGAGACCCTGCTGCTGGACACCCGCACCATGGCCGCCCTGCCGCCCGAGATCGACCCCGAGCTGGGTCGCACCCTGGCCCGCGCCCTGCCCCAGCACCACCGCGCCGCGCTGGCCTACGAAGTCACTCCGACCACGCTCGACCGCCCCGATGCGCTGGACTTGCTGCGCGAGGCGACCCTGGGGCAGCTTCCGCCCGACCGGCGGCACTGAACCCACCTGGGGGTGGGGGCGCTGCCCCCGTCTCCGTCGGAGACTCCCCCGGAGTACTTTCAGCCTGGTGATGATGTTAAGAGCCCCTTGTTCATCACCAGGCTAAAAATACTCCCGCCGGAGGCCTCTGACCTCTCCTGCCGCTCAAGGCGTGGCCGTTCCGGGCAGGCCGGGCCCCACGCGGCGCGCGCTTGCCCTTTTCCCGATCCCTGATATATGCGCCCCATGCTGGACACGCCCTCGAACCGCCCCGAATTGCCGCCCGAAATTGCCCGTCGCCGGACCTTCGCGATCATCTCGCACCCGGACGCCGGCAAGACGACCCTGACCGAGAAGTTCCTGCTTTACGGCGGCGCCATCCAGATGGCCGGGCAGGTGCGCGCCAAGGGCGAGGCGCGGCGCACGCGGTCTGACTTCATGCAGATGGAAAAGGACCGGGGCATCTCGGTCTCGGCCTCGGCGATGTCCTTCGATTTCAAGACTTTCCGCTTCAACCTCGTCGACACGCCCGGCCACTCGGACTTTTCCGAAGACACCTACCGGACGCTGACGGCGGTCGACGCGGCGGTGATGGTGATCGACGGCGCCAAGGGGGTGGAAAGCCAGACCCGGAAGCTGTTCGAGGTCTGCCGGCTGCGCGACCTGCCGATCCTGACCTTCTGCAACAAGATGGACCGCGAGAGCCGCGACACCTTCGACATCATCGACGAGATCCAGGAGAACCTGGCCATCGACGTGACGCCGGCCTCCTGGCCGATCGGCGTGGGCCGCGATTTCCTCGGTTGCTACGACATGCTGCACGACCGGCTGGAGCTGATGGACCGCGCCGACCGCAACAAGGTGGCCGAGTCGATCAAGATCGAGGGGCTGGACGATCCGAAGCTGGACGACCACGTCCCGGCCGCCCTGCTGGAGAAGCTGCGCGAAGAGGTCGAGATGGCCCGCGAGCTGCTGCCCGCCTTCGACCGCCAGGCGCTGCTGGAGGGCACGCTGACGCCGATCTGGTTCGGCTCGGCGATCAACTCGTTCGGGGTCAAGGAACTGATGGAGGGCATCGGCAGCTATGGCCCCGAGCCACAGCCGACCGCCGCCGAGCCTCGCCAGATTTCCGCCGAAGAAACAAAGGTTTGCGGCTTCGTCTTCAAGGTGCAGGCCAACATGGACCCCAAGCACCGCGACCGCGTCGCCTTCGTGCGCATGTCCTCGGGGCACTTCAAGCGCGGCATGAAGCTGACCCATGTGCGCACCAAGAAGCCGATGGCGATCTCGAACCCGGTGCTGTTCCTGGCCTCGGACCGCGAGTTGGCCGAGGAAGCCTGGGCCGGCGACATCATCGGCATTCCCAACCACGGCCAGCTGCGCATCGGCGACACGCTGACCGAGGGCGAGGCGCTGCGCGTCACCGGCATCCCCTCGTTTGCGCCGGAGCTTCTGCAGGGTGTGCGGGCGGGCGATCCGATGAAGGCCAAGCACCTGGAAAAGGCGCTGATGCAATTCGCCGAGGAAGGCGCGGCCAAGGTCTTCAAGCCCTCCATCGGCTCGGGCTTCATCGTCGGCGTCGTCGGCGCGCTGCAGTTCGAGGTTCTGGGCAGTCGCATTGAAATGGAATACGGCCTGCCGGTGCGCTTCGAGCCCAGCCAGTTCACCAGCGCCCGCTGGGTCCATGGCCCGCGCCTGGCGTTGGACAAGTTCGTCAACGCCAACAAGCAACATATCAGCTACGACCATGACGGCGACGTGGTCTACCTGACGCGCCTGCAATGGGACATCGACCGGGTCGAGCGCGACTACCCCGAGATCTCCCTCTCGGCAACGAAAGAGATGATGGTCTGACCCTTGCCGGGTCTTCCCGGCACGGGCATTCTGCCGCCATGAGCGAGACCTCGACATATGGCGGCTTCCACCGGATCGTGACCCAGATGGAGGGGCGGCTGGCGCCCCTTCACTACGGCCCCGGAGAGGCCCTGCCGCCCGAGGATCTGGACTTTGCCCCGCTGAAGACCGAGCGGGTCGTGCCGCTGGCCGAAAAGCCGACACTGACCGATTCGACCTACCTGCAGAAATGGGGCGAGCTGTGCGAAGAGTTCGCCGGGCAGCCCCGGCTGCTGGCCCTGCATGGTCTGCTGATCGCCAACCTGCGCCGTCGCAAACAGCCGCTGCAGACGGCGCCCCTGTTCCTGCGGATGTGGCGCGAAGAACCTGATTTCCTTCTTCAAAACCTCGACGCCCGCTGGAAGGTCTCGGCCCTGACGACCTTCGGCGACCATGGGGCGACCGAAGTCCAGCGCCGCCTTGGCCAGTCGCTGACCATGCTCTTCTCGATGATGAAGCTCTATGAGACGGAGCGGCTGCATTCCGGCGCGGAACCCTGGCAGGCCCATCCCGAGAAGCAGCGCCGCCCGCGCCGGCTGGCCATGGAGATGGACCCCTATTCGATCCATTCCGGCGGGCTGGACGTGAACCTGCTGGGCCGCCTCTGGGAGGAGGCCCACGAGGATGCGCTGATCCGTCCGCTGGCGCAGGATCTGCTGGTCATGCTGGAGGGGGACGAGCGCAACGTTTTCCGCCGCTTCGCCACCATGCGCGAGGCCGCCGGGCCGGACCCGGAGCGCGAGGCGCGCCGGTATCTCTCGGCCCGGCCCTTCCGGCGCGAGGACACCCGCGCCTCGACCTCGCGGCTGGTGAAGGAGACCGATCCCGCGAAGATCCGCTGGGGTCTCGTCACCACCGCCGCCGCGCCGCTGCCCGAGATCGCCCGCTTCGCCGCCTATCATCTGGAGCTGGGCGCGGCACAGCTTGACCTCTATCTCGATACGCCGGACCCGCTGGCAGAGGCGTTTCTTTCCGCAGATCCGCGCCTCCACGTGACCCTCTGCGATGCCGCCTACTGGCAGGCGGAGGGTGTCGAGCGCCCCGAAGATCACCGGCAGCGGCAGGTGCATAACGCGCAACGCAGCTATCGGGCGTCGCAGTTGCATTTCCTCGGCCATATCGACGTGGACGAGTTCCTGATGCCGCCCTGCCCGATGGAATGGCTGCTGGCGCATCTGCCGCCCCGCCTCGCCGCGCTGCGCTTTGCCGCCGCCGAACTGCTGGCCGGAAGCGACCGCCATTTCAAGTTGACCGCCGAGGCCGCCGGTCATGGCTCCTACGCGCTGCCCGCCGTCTACCCGACCTTCGGAGAGCATCTGAAGGGTGGTTTCATCAGCCATACCACCGGCAAGACCCTGGCCCGCACGGGCCTGCGCGACGTGAAATTCAACCTGCACCGGGTCAACAAGCGCGGCGCGCCGATCCAGAACATCGCTGAGGTTCTCGGGGGGTATGTCGGCCATGCCCATGTGCGCGACTTCGAGGATTTCCGCGCCCGCATGGCCTTCCGCATGGCACGGGGCAGCTATCGCAAGCGCCCCGACCGCTTCGGATTGCACGAGGTGCTGGAACTGACCCACGAGACAGAGGGCGACGCCGGGCTACGTCGCCTGTTCGACGAGGTCTGCGCCGACAGCCCCGCGCTGCGCGCCCGCCTCGCCCGCCACGGAATGCTGTTCACCCGCGATCTCGATCTTGACGCCCGCTGCCGCCGGGTCTTCGGCGGCCTGCCCGAAGAGATGCCCGCATGAGCGCCACTGCGTCCTGGGCCATCGTCTCGACGATCAGGGCGCCGCTGTGCGAGGTGCTGGACTTCGCTGCCTGGCACCTGGAGCTGGGGGCGAAACGGCTGCATATCTACCTCGACGATCCCGGGGATCCGGCCTATCCGATCCTGAAGGCCCACCCCCGCATCCGCGCGGTGCGCTGCGATGACGCCCACTGGCGCCGTGTCGCGCCGAAGGGCCGCCCCGACAAGCACCAGCTGCGCCAGGTTGCCAATGCAAGCCATTGCTACAACAGGAAGAACAGCCACGACTGGTTGGGCCATATCGACGTCGACGAATTCCTCAGCCCGGACGGGGACATGGGCCGGATCCTCTCTGCCCTGCCCGAGGATGCAAGCTCGGCCCGGATGCGCCCGATGGAGGTGCTGGCCCCCGGCGACGCCCCCGACGGAGTCACCCGCTTTCGCGCCTTTGCGCTGCCGCTGGCGCAACGCCATGCCCAGACGGACCGACTCTACCCCGAGTTCGGGCGCTGGCTGAACGGCGGGATGCTGTCGCATGTGGCGGGCAAGCTGTTCCTGCGCGCCGGGCTGCCACAGGTGCGTTTCCGTATCCACAAGGCCCTGAGCGCGGGCGCCGAGCTGGCTGAGGCGGTGGAGCTGACGCAGGTGCCCCTCGGCCATCTCCACGCGCCGGACTGGGACAGCTGGCTTCGCCACTACCGCTTCCGCCTGGCGCGCGGCGCCTACCGGGCCGAGCTGAAGCCGATGCGCCCGGCTTTCGACGACAGCCTGACCCTGCACGACCTGCTGTCGCGGCTGGAAGCGACCGAGGGCGAGGCCGGCCTGCGGCGCTTCTTCACCGAGGTCTGCACCGACACCGCGAGGCTGCGCGAAGGGCTGGCGGCGCAGGGGTTGCTGCACGAAGTCCGCATGGACCTTGCACGACTTCGGCTGTCGCATTTCCCCGATACGCCCGCCTACGTGGCCCCCTGACGCCAGAGAAACCCTCTGTTTCCAGTCAGAAGTCCTTACAACAGGCCACGCTGATTGACCTTTTGCGCCATCTGGGCTATGCCCCGGGCACATTCGCGCCTTTTCCGGGCGCGGCGGACCCGCCGGGTCCGGGACGTTATACGCAGCGGGCCCGAGAGTGTCCGTACAAAACGGATACAAATGACAAAGTTCTCTGATCTCGATCTGGACCCCAAGGTCCTGAAAGCCATTGCCGATGCCGGCTACGAATCCCCGACGCCGATCCAGGCCGGGGCCATCCCCCATGCGCTTGCAGGCAAGGACGTGCTGGGCATCGCCCAGACCGGCACCGGCAAGACGGCCTCCTTCACCCTGCCGATGATCACACGCCTGGCCAAGGGCCGGGCGCGGGCGCGGATGCCGCGCTCGCTGGTGCTCTGCCCGACGCGGGAACTGGCCGCGCAGGTTGCGGAAAACTTCGACACCTACACCAAGTACATGAAGCTGACCAAGGCGCTGCTGATCGGCGGCGTCAGCTTCAAGGAACAGGAAGCCCTGATCGATCGGGGCGTCGACGTGCTGATCGCCACCCCTGGCCGCCTGCTGGACCACTTCGAGCGCGGCAAGCTGCTGCTGACCGGCGTGCAGATCATGGTCGTCGACGAAGCCGACCGGATGCTCGACATGGGCTTCATCCCGGACATCGAACGCATCTTCTCGCTGACGCCCTTCACCCGTCAGACCCTGTTCTTCTCGGCCACCATGGCGCCCGAGATCGAGCGGATCACCAATACCTTCCTCTCCAACCCGGAGCGGATCGAGGTTGCGCGCCAGGCCACCACCGGCGAGAACATCCAGCAGCAGGTCGTGATGTACAAGGCCTCGCGCAAGGACCGCGAAGGGTCCGAAAAGCGGCGCATCCTGCGCCAGATCATCGACATGGAAGGCGAGAGCCTGACCAATGCGATCGTCTTCTGCAACCGCAAGACCGATGTGGATGTGACCGCCAAGTCGCTGAAGAAATACGGCTATGACGCGGCCCCCATCCACGGTGACCTGGACCAGTCGCAGCGGACCCGCACCCTGGACGGCTTCCGCGACGGCTCGCTCAAGATCCTCGTCGCCTCGGACGTGGCGGCTCGCGGCCTCGACGTGCCCTCGGTTTCCCACGTGTTCAACTTCGACGTGCCCTCGCATTCCGAGGACTACGTGCACCGCATCGGCCGCACCGGCCGCGCGGGCCGCAAGGGCAAGGCGGTGATGATCTGCGTGCCCCGCGACGAGAAGAACCTGGCCGATATCGAGAAGCTGGTGGAACGCGAGATTCCGCGCCTGGAACTGCCCGGCGTCAAGTCCCCCGCCCCGGCCGCCGAAGCCCCCGAGACCGAAGAGGCCGCCGCCAAGCCCTCCCGGTCGCGCACGCGCACCCGGTCGCGCAAGCCCAAGGAGGAGACGGCCGCCGAAGCTCAGGCCGCAGCCCCCGCGACGGAAACCCAGCCCGACGCCAAGAAGACCGAAGCCAAGGCCGAGGACAGGCCCGCCCGCACCGAACGCGCCCCCCGCAAGGAGAGCCCGGCAAAATCCGAGGACACGCAACGCGATTCCGGTCGCGACTCGTCGCGGAACGACACCGGCAGCAAGACCTCGCGCGGCAATTCCCGTGGCAAACGTGGCAGCAGCGGCAACGACTCCCGCGTGGTCGGCATGGGCGATCACATGCCCAGCTTCATCGCGCTCAGCTTCGAACAGCGCCGGGCCAGCTGAACCAGCCGGCCATGAGACGTCACCAGGGCCATCCCTTCGGGGGTGGCCCTTTCTCGTGAAGGTATCGCGCCCGTGTCGTCCTACATGCTCTGCACCGCGCCGCGCAGCGGCAGCACGCTGCTGTGTGTGTAACCTGCTGACCCGGAGCGGCGTGGCGGGGGGCCCCTGCCTCGCTCTTCTACCACCCTTCGCTGAAGGACTGGACGTCCCGGATGCAGGTGCAGCCGGCATCGGGGGAAGCGCCCTCCGCGCTGCTGTCCCGCATCCTTGACGCTGCGATCAGGATCGGCCGGGGCGGCACGCTCGTCTTCGGCGTCCGCCAGCAACGCAAGAGCTTCCCCTTCTTCTGCCAGCAACTGGCGATTCTGCACCCCGACGCCGTCAGCGACCGGGACCGGATCGAACGCAGCTTCGGCCCCACCCGGTTTATCCACCTGACACGGGGGGACAAGCTGGCCCAGGCGGTGTCCCTGCTGAAGGCGGAACAGAGCGGCCTCTGGCACGTCGGCGCAGACGGCTCGGAGGTAGAGCGGACCGCGTCGGCGCAACCTCCCCGCTACGATGGCACGGCGATCCGCCAATGGTCTGAGACGCTGGCCGGCTACGACACCGCCTGGACGGGATGGTTCGGTGCGGAGGGGATCACCCCGATCCGCCTGACCTACGAGGACCTGTCGGCGGCGCCGGTGGCGACCCTGCGCGGCCTGCTGGACGACCTCGGCCTCGATCCCGCCGCGGCGGATGGCGTGACACCTGGCCTGCGCAGGATGTCCGATGACCTCAGCCAGAAGTGGATCCGCCGCTACCTGGCCGAAGAGGGCAGCTGACGTCGGGCCGCTCAGCTGGCGCGGGCCATCCCGGACAGGTTGAACTGCAGGCCCGCCGGATCGAACTCAAGTTTTGCGAGGCCGTCGAAGTAGCTGGCGACGATGTTCTCGATCAACCGGGACCCGAAGCCGCGCCGCACCGGAGGCGCCACCGCCGGGCCACCGCTCTCGACCCAGTCGAAGACGAAGTTGCCTTGCGGATTGCGCCAGGAAATCGCGATACGCCCGCCCGGGTCGGACAGGGCGCCGTATTTCGTCGCATTGGTGACCAGTTCATGCAGCGCCAGGGACAGGCCCAGCGACTGATGCGAAGCCAGGCTGACCTTTGGCCCCTCGATCGAGATCCGGTCGATCACCGCCATATGCGGGCTGAGGGCCACCTCGACCACCCGGCGGATATCCGAGGCCGCGAAGCGTGCCTCGGCCAGGGTCGTCTGGGCACGCGCCAGGGCGCCGAGGCGTTCGCCGATGGCATGGCGGCCTTCCTCGAGGGTGCTCACCTGCCGCAGGGTCTGGTTGGTGATCGCCTGGGTCATCGAGAAGATGTTCTTCATCCGGTGCGTCAGCTCGTCGATCAGCACCTGCTGCATTTCCTCGGAGGCCTTGCGGTCGGTGATATCCGAAGCCGCGCCGATCCAGCTGTCGACCCTGCCTGTTTCGTCAAACAGCGGCACCGCGCGGGACAGGGCCCAGCCGACGCTCCCGTCGACGCGGTTCACCTGGTGCTCCAGGTCGTAGGTATCCCGCGCCTCGATGGCGCGCCGGATCTCCGCCCGGACCAGGTCGCGGTGCTCTTCCGGGATGTATTGCTCCAGCCAGTCGCGGTTGCCCGCAACGGTATCGGGAATGAAGCCGCCGCCCGAAAGCTCTTCCAGCTCGCTCCAATCGGCATTGATATAGTATCGCACTTCGGAAGAGGAGCGGATCAGCGCATCCAGACGGGCGGTCAGCACGGCATGTTCGCGGTCGCGGTCGGCCATCTCGCGCAGCATGGCCTCGCGGATCGCCTTCTCGCGCGCAAGGGAGACCGCGGCGAAGTCGACGCTCTCGCCCCGCAGGGCAGCCACCTCGGCCTTCAGTGCTGCGTTCTCGGCCCGCAAGCAGGCTTCCTCCAGCAAGCGCTCGCTTTCCGCGCGCTCGCCTTCGCTGTCAAGTGTCACGTCGGCGGGCGCCATCGTCATGATCTCCGATCACCCTTCTGCAGATTATCCAGCAGTAGCCGAAACCGGGGCCAACATGCCAGAATCATTTGCGCAACTGCATGAATGCATCGATCCGCCCGGAAGACATCGCGAATTGGCGGCAGATCGTCGCCGCGTCTTCAGACTTCGGTAAGTCCCGCAGCGCCAAACTCCGCGCCGAAGGAGACCGGCATGAGCATCGTTCTACCCCCAGAGACCCAGCAGAACCGACGCCATCATGCGCGCTACCCGCTGCGCAGGCCCTGTACGCTGACCTTCCGTGACAGGTCGCTGAGCTGCATGTTGGTGGACATCTCGCTTGGCGGCGCCGGGGTCGAGCTGCCGATGCATGTCAGGAACTATTCCGGGTTCGACGGGCTGCGCTTCCAGCTGCCCGGTTTTTTGCACTTCCGGTCCGACCTGCGGTGGAGCATGGATCGAAGACTGGGCCTGAAGTTCGCGCCGGGGGCGCATCGGTCCCCGGCCCTTCTGTCGCTCGTCGCCGAGCTCGAGCAGGCCGCGCTGGAGGGCACGCTCGACACGCAGGACAGCAGCGCCGGATTTGCCCGGGTTCTCACCCGGGGGCATCCGGCCCCGCTGTTCCCGGTCAGCTGGTCAGCCGCGAAACAACGACCGTAACCTCGGGCTTCTTGCCGATCTCGTCATTGGCGGTGTTGCGCACCACGCGGCGCAACGCCTCTTCCAGCTTGTCGTCGTCGCGCAGGGTCTTGGCGTCAGCCCGGCCGAGGAACTGGCTCAGGTCGCCTTCCAGCACGTCGCTCAGCGGCGCCTTGGAACGGCCCGTCTCGGGCAGGCCCATCAGGTCGCACCAGGGATCGCCGAGCGGCTCGTCCTGCTCGTCGAGCACGGCGGTGACGGTCACATGGCCGTTCAGCGCCATGCGGATCCGATCCCGCACGATGCCATCCAGGAAGCCGATCTGAACCGAGCCGTCGAGGTAGGTGCGCCCGGTCTCGATATGCTCGACCACCTTCGGCGCATTGCCCGAAAGGTCCAGCATCATGCCGTTGACGCAGACCTCGGCAGCACGACCGGCGGCCATGGCGATCTTGGCATGCTCGCGCAGGTGGCGGTGCTCGCCGTGCATCGGGATCACCATCTGCGGCTGGGTGATCTGGTGCATGGTTTCCAGGTCGGGCCGGTTGGCATGGCCCGACACGTGGTAGCGACCCGAGCTATCATCGATCACGTCCACGCCCAGCTCCGAGAGCTGGTTCATGATCGCGATCACGCCCTTCTCGTTGCCCGGAATGGTCTTGGACGAGAACAGGAACAGGTCGCCCTCCTGCAGCGAGATGCCGTGATGCTTGCCGCGCGCCAGCTGCGCCGAGGCCGCCCGGCGTTCGCCCTGGCTGCCGGTGACGATCATCATCAGGTTCTCGCGCGGGATGTCGCGGGCCTCTTCGGGGCTGACGACCTTGGGGAAGGAGGCCAGCACGCCGGTCTCGATCGAGGCTTCGACCATGCGGCGCATGGCGCGGCCCAGCAGGCAGATCGAACGCCCTGCCCGTTCCCCGGCCTCGGCCAGAGTGCGCACGCGGGCGACGTTCGAGGCGAAGGTGGTGGCAATCACCATGTTCTTCGCCTCGGCCACCAGCTTCTCGACCTCGGGGCCGACCTCGGCTTCGGACCGGCCGGGGTTGGGGCTGAAGACGTTGGTGCTGTCGCAGACCAGCGCCTTCACGCCGGGCCTGGCGACCTCTGCCCAGAGATCCGGGTCCCAGGCCTCGCCCACGAGGGGGTTCAGGTCCAGCTTGAAGTCGCCGGTATGCAGCACGCGGCCCGCCGGGCTGTCGATCACCAGGCCCGAGCTTTCGGGGATCGAGTGCGAGATCGGCAGGAAGCCCAGGGTGAAGGGCCCCAGCTTGACGGTCTCGGGCCAGGCCGAGACCGTGGTCACGGCCTCGGGACCGACGCCATATTCGTTCAGCTTGTGGCGAGCGATATTGGCGGTGAAGGCACGGCAATAGATCTTCGGCCGGCCGAGACGGTCATAGAGATGCCCGACGGCGCCGACATGGTCTTCGTGTGCGTGGGTGATCACCACCGCTTCCAGCCGGTCGCGGTTCTGCTCCAGCCAGGTGATGTCGGCAAAGATCAGGTCGACGCCGGGGGTGGTGTCCATGTCCGGGAAGGCAACACCGATGTCGACGAGGATCAGACGTTCCTGCCCCGGTTTGCCGTAGCCGTAGACATAGGCATTCATCCCGATCTCGCCGGCGCCGCCCAGGGGCAGATAGATCAGCCGTTCGTTACTCATGTGGTTTCCAATGTCTGGTTATGGTCGTGGATGATCCTGAGGCCATGGATGGTCAGGAACTCATCGAAATGGTCGAAGAGCGTATCGCCCTGCTGGAACAGGGGTGCAAGCCCCCCGGTCGAGATAATCTTCATCGGGCGCTCATATTCACCCTTGATGCGGTCGCAGATGCCGCGAACCAGGCCGACATAGCCCCAGAAGACGCCGGATTGCATACAGGCGACGGTATTGGTGCCGATGACCTGCTGCGGCTTGGTGACATCGACATGGGGCAGCGCGGCGGCGGCCTCGTGCAGGGCCTGCAGCGAGAGGTTGACGCCCGGCGCGATCACGCCTCCGACGTAGGCGCCATCCTCGGCCACGACATCGAAGGTGGTGGCAGTGCCGAAATCGACGACGATCAGGTCACCGCCGTAGCGGTCGAAGGCGCCGGCGGTATTGACCAGCCGGTCGGGACCGACCTGCGTGCCCTCGTCGACGCGGGGCTGGCGCGGCAGGGCGCATTCGGGCTTGCCGACGACCAGCGGGCGGCAGTTGAAGTAGCGATCCGACAGGACGCGCAGGTTGAACACCACCCGCGGCACGGTCGAGCTGATGATCACCGCGTCGATGTCCATCGGAATCCTGTGATGCGCCAGCAGCGTCGAGATCCAGACGTAGTACTGGTCGGCGGTGCGCTGATGTTCGGTCGAGGTGCGCAGGGTGCAGAGGAACTGCTCTCCGTCCCAGATCGAGAAGACCGTGTTGGTATTGCCGCAATCGATGGCCAGAAGCATGGGTTTCTCCCCCCTTCAGGATGGCGTCAGGCGCCGAAATGGATATCCGCAGCCGCGATGACATGGCGTGTCTCGCCAGCTGAAAGCACAAGCTGGCCCTCGGCGTCCACGGTTTCGAAGATGCCGGTCAGCTCATGGGTGCCGAAGCGCGCTGTCACCGGCTGGCCGATCCGCGCCGCCCGCGCCAGCCATGCCTCGCGCACCAGGGCGAAGCCGTCGCGGATCAGAACGCCCTCCCAATGAGCAAAGGCGGGGGCGAGGGCGTCCAGCAGCTCTTCCGGGGTGATACGCACGCCCAGCTCGTCCAGCAGCGAGACGGGACGCAGGGCGCGGGCCTCGACCTCCCCGGCGTCCGGCGCCTGGGCCAGGTTCACGCCGATGCCGATGGACAGGCCGGCAGCGCGATTGCCCCGGCTCATGGTCTCCAGCAGGATGCCGGCCAGCTTGCCGCCGTTCAGCAACACGTCGTTGGGCCATTTCAATGCAAAGGGTTCGGCCCGGCCTGTCAGCCCGACCAGAGCGTCATGCAGGGCCAGCGATGTGGTGAAGCTGCGCAGCGCCAGCAGGCGCGGATCGGCCTGCATCGGCGCGACATAGGTGGCGGCGAAATTGCCCGCGGGATGCACCCAGGCCCGGCCCCGCCTGCCCCGCGCCGCGCTCTGATGCAGCGCCAGGATCCATAGCGGAGAGGCCAGATCGGCAAAGCGCCGTCTGGCCTCGTCCAGCGTGCTGTCTGTTTCCGCCAGCACCACCCGGCCCGTGCCGGGTGGCCAGTCACCGGGAAAGCCCAAGGCGGTCTCAGTTCACCAGGGTCAGCGAGGCCGCCTGAGCGATCCCCTCGACCCCGAAGAGGTTCACCACGCCAAGCACCATGATCGCCGCCGAGGCCATGAGGAACCCGAACAGCAGCGAACTGCGCGGCTTGTCCAGCGGTTCGCCCGCCTCGCCGAAGTACATGTAGAAGACGATGCGCAGGTAGTAGAAGGCGCCGATGACCGAAGCGATCACGCCCAGCACCGCCAGCCAGACAAGCCCTGCGTCATAGGCCGCGCGCAGCACGTAGAACTTGCCGAAGAAGCCGACCAGAGGCGGCACGCCGGCCAGCGAGAACATCAGGATCAGCAGCGCCAGCGCCCTGCCCGGATAGGCGGTCGAGTACATGTTCAGCGCGGCCAGGTCGGTGACCGGCTGGCCGTCCCGCTCCATCGACAGGATGAAGGCGAAGACGCCGAGGTTCATCACGATGTAGATCGCCATGTAGATCAGCATCGCCTGCACGCCGAAGGCGGTGCCTGCCGCGAGGCCCATCAGGGCAAAGCCCATGTGGGTGATCGAGGAATAGGCCATCAGGCGCTTGATGTTGGTCTGGCCGATGGCGGCGATCGAGCCGAGGAACATCGACAGCACCGAGATCAGCGCGATCACCTGCTGCCAGTCGGCGGTGATGCCGCCGAAGGCCGAATGCACGACGCGGGCGAACAGGGCCATGGCGGCGACCTTCGGCGCGGTGGCGAAGAAGGCGGTGATCGGGGTAGGCGCGCCCTCGTAGACGTCCGGGGTCCACATGTGGAAGGGCACGGCCGAGACCTTGAAGGCCAGGCCCGAGATCATGAAGACCAGCCCGAACAGCAGGCCCAGCGGGGCGTGCCCCTCTCCGGCGGCCTCGATGATGCCCGAGAACAGCGTGGTGCCCGAGAAGCCGTAGACCAGCGAGGCGCCATAGAGCAGCATCCCCGAGCTGAGCGAGCCCAGCACGAAGTACTTCAGGCCGGACTCGGTCGACTTGATGCTGTCGCGGCGCAGCGAGGCGACGACGTAGAGCGAGAGCGACATCAGTTCGAGGCCCATGTAGAGCACGATCAGGTCCCCGGCCGAGACCATGACCATCATGCCGACGACCGCCAGGGTCACCAGCACCGGGTACTCGAAGTTGCCGACCTGACGACGGGCCAGGTACTCCTGCCCCATGACCAGCACCGAGGCGGCCGAGAGCAGGATGGCGACCTTGGCGAAGCGGGCGAAGCCGTCGGCGTTGAAGGTGCCCCCGAAGGCGGTCTGTCCGACCTCGCGCGAGCCGACCCAGAGGGCGAGCAGCACGAAGACCAGCGCGGTGATCCAGGTCAGCGGCGCGGTCAGCTTGTCCTTGCCGGTATAGACCGCGCCGACCAGCGCGAGCATCGCGAAGATGGCCAGGAAAATCTCTGGCAGGATGATGTTCAGATCAGCCTGAAGCATTGTCTTACGGCCTCCGGATCAGTGCGATGCGGCCACGACCGCCCCGTGATCGCCGAGGCGATCCGCGGCAGCCAGCGCGGTTTCATGGTGGCTCAGGAGCTCCTCGACCGAGGGGCCGATGATATCCGTCACGAGGCTGGGATAGACGCCCAGCAGAAGGGTCATGGCGACGAGCGGGGCGAAGATCCATTTCTCGCGCGCGGTCATGTCGGTGATCGACTTCAGGCTCTCCTTGATCAGGTCGCCCATGACGACCCGACGGTAGAGGTACAGCGCATAGGCCGCCGAGAAGATCACCCCCGAGGTGGCGATCAGGGCAATCCAGGTGTTCGCCTGGAAGGCGCCCATCAGGGTCAGGAATTCCCCGACGAAGCCAGAGGTGCCCGGCAGCCCGACGTTGGCCATGGTGAAGAACATGAAGATCAGCGCATAGGCCGGCATCCGGTTCACCAGGCCGCCGTAGGCGTCGATGTCGCGGGTGTGCATCCGATCGTAGATCACCCCGACGCAGAGGAACAGCGCGCCCGAGATGAAGCCGTGGCTGATCATCTGGAAGATCGCGCCGTCCAGCCCCTGCTGGTTGGCCGAGAAGATTCCCATGGTCACGTACCCCATGTGGGCGACCGAGGAATAGGCGATCAGCTTCTTCATGTCCTGCTGCACCAGCGCCACCAGCGAGGTGTAGACGATGGCGATGGCCGAGATGCCCAGGATGAAGCCCGACATCACGTCGGCCCCGACCGGGAACATCGGCAGGCTGAAGCGCAGGAAGCCGTAGCCGCCCATCTTCAGCAGGATCGCCGCCAGGATCACCGACCCGGCGGTCGGCGCCTGGACGTGGGCATCGGGCAACCAGGTATGCACCGGCCACATCGGCATCTTCACCGCGAAGGAGGCGAAGAAGGCCACGAAGAGCAGCGTCTGCATCCCGCCCGTGATGGTCATGCCCAGCACCGTCAGCGGCGCCGAGGAGAAGTCATGCGTCAGCAGCGTCGGGATGTCGGTGGTGCCCGCATCGGCGAACATCGCCACCATCGCGACCAGCATCAGCACCGAGCCGAGGAAGGTGTAGAGGAAGAACTTGAACGAAGCGTAGATGCGGTTGGCGCCACCCCAGATGCCGATGATCAGGAACATCGGGATCAGCGAGGCTTCGAAGAAGAGGTAGAACAGCACCAGGTCCAGCGCCATGAAGACACCGAGCATCAGCGTCTCCAGCAGCAGGAAGGCCATCATGTATTCCTTCACCCGCGTCTTGACCTCCCAGGAGGACCAGATGGTCAGCGGCATGATGAAGGTGGTCAGCAGCACGAAGAGGACCGAGATCCCGTCGACGCCCATCTTGTACTTGAGCCCGAGCAGCCAGTCGCGTTCCTCGACGAACTGCATGCCCGTATCCGAGGGGTCGAAGCCCGCCAGGATGAACAGCGACACCAGGAAGGTCAGCGAGGTGGCGATCAGCGCCACCCACTTGGCATTGCGCTGAGCCGCCTTGTCCTCACCCCGCAGGAACACGCCCAGGATCACCGCGGCGATCGCGGGCATGAAGGTGACGATGGAGAGAAGATTGCTCATTATTCGGCCCCTCCGGTCATCGTCATCCAGGTCACGAAGACCGCGATGCCGATGACCATGGCAAATGCGTAGGTGAAGATGTAGCCGGACTGGGCGCGACCGGCGAGCCGGGTGAAGAAGGGGATGATCCCCATGGCCAGCCCGTTGATGCCGCCGTCGACGATCTTGCCGTCACCACCTTTCCAGAACAGGCGCCCGATCCAGAAGGCGGGCCGCACGAAGATGACGTGGTAAAGCTCGTCGAAATACCACTTGTTCAGCAGGAACAGGTAGAGCGGACGGTTCGCCTCGGCGACGCGCGCCGCCATGCCGGGGCGCTTGATGTACATGACCCAGGCGGTCAGGAAGCCCAGCACCATGGCGACGAAGGGGCTGACCTTGACCCAGGCGGGGGCGTGGTGCGCCTCGTCCATGACGTGATTGTCGGGGGCCATGAAGATCGCGCCCTGCGGTGCCACCCCGGCCGCCGCAACCGCGTGACCGGCCCCGGCGTCCTCTCCGGCATCCGCCGCAGCCTCTGCGCCGTGATCGGCCGCTTCGCCGTGGCTTTCGGAGGCGACAATGGTTCCCTCTTCGCCATGCTCGGCGGCTTCCGCGTGATGCGGGATGCCGAAGAAGGCGTTGACCTTCTCATGATCGCCGAAGAACGAGCCGTACCACAGCATCCCCGAGAAGATCGCGCCAAGCGACAGCACGCCGAGCGGGATCAGCATGACCTTCGGGCTTTCATGGGCATGGTCATGGGTGTGCTTGTCACCCCGTGCCTCGCCGTAGAAGGTCAGGAAGATCAGCCGCCAGGAGTAGAAGCTGGTGAACAGCGCGGCGATGACCAGCATCCAGAAGGCGTAGCCGCCCATGGTGCCCGCCCAGGCGCTCTCGATGATCGCGTCCTTGGACAGGAAGCCGGCGAAGCCGATATGGGTCAGCGGGATGCCGACGCCGGTGATCGCCAGGGTGCCGATCATCATGGCCGCGAAGGTATAGGGGATCTTCTTGCGCAAGTTGCCGTAGTTCCGCATGTCCTGCTCGTGGTGCATCGCGTGGATGACCGAGCCTGCGCCGAGGAAGAGCATGGCCTTGAAGAAGGCGTGGGTCAGCAGGTGGAACATCGCCGCGCCATAGACGCCGACGCCGGCGGCGACGAACATGTAGCCGAGCTGCGAACAGGTCGAATAGGCGATGACGCGCTTGATGTCGTTCTGCACCAGGCCGACCGTCGCCGCGAAGAAGGCGGTGGTGGCGCCGAGGAAGGTGACGAAGGCCATCGTCTCGGGCGCGTATTCCATCAGCGGCGACATGCGGCAGACCAGGAAGACACCGGCGGTAACCATGGTGGCCGCGTGGATCAGCGCCGACACCGGAGTCGGGCCTTCCATGGCGTCGGGCAGCCAGGTGTGCAGGAACAGCTGCGCCGATTTGCCCATGGCGCCAACGAAGAGAAGGAAGGCCAGCAGGTTGGCGGCGTTCCACTCGGTCCAGAGGAAATGGATCTGCGTTTCGGCGATGGTCGGCGCCTCGGCGAAGATCACGTCCAGGCTGATGCTGTCGGTCAGGAAGAACAGCCCGAAGATGCCAAGGGCGAAGCCGAAGTCACCGACGCGGTTGACGACGAAAGCCTTCATGGCCGCGGCCCCGGCCGAGGGTTTCTTGTAGTAGAAGCCGATCAGCAGGTACGAGGCCACGCCCACGCCTTCCCAGCCGAAGAACATCTGAACCAGGTTGTCCGAGGTCACCAGCGACAGCATCGCGAAGGTGAAGAAGCTGAGGTAGGCGAAGAACCGGGGGCGGTATTCCTCGCCTTCCTTGAAGTTCTCGTCATGGGCCATGTAGCCGAAGCTGTAGAGGTGAACCAGCGCCGAGACAGTGGTGACGACGATCAGCATGATCGAGGTCAGCCGGTCCAGGCGGATGCCCCAGGAGGTCGAGAGAGAGCCGCTCTCGATCCAGCGGAACAGCTCGATATGCTGCACCTCGTCGGGGGTGGTGAAGAAGGTGATCCAGCTCAGCAGGCAGATCAGGAACAACACGCCGGTGGTCAGCACCTGGGCGCCCTTCACGCCGATCAGCCGCCAGCCGAAGCCGGCGATGATGGCGCTGAACAGCGGCGCGAGAAGAATGATGGGGACCATGGGCTCAGCCTTTCATCACGTTGACGTCTTCCACGGCAATGGTGCCGCGGTTGCGGAAGAAGCAGACGAGGATGGCAAGCCCGATCGCCGCTTCCGCAGCAGCGACAGTCAGAACGAAGAGCGTGAAGACCTGCCCGGCCAGATCCCCGAGGAAGCTGGAGAAGGCGACCAGGTTGATGTTCACCGACAGCAGGATCAGTTCGATGCTCATCAGCAGGATGATGACGTTCTTCCGGTTCAGGAAGATGCCGAAGATCCCGATGACGAAGAGCGCAGCCGCCACCGTCAGGTAATGTTCGATACCGATCATCCGCGGTCTCCTTTCGATTGCGCCTTGCGCGTGCTCTGCCTGGTCCCGAGCATCACGGGCACCAGTACACCCGCGAAGAAGATGGCTATCCAGCTGGCTATGCTCATCGCTGTCCCGTTTCCTTTCCCCGGTCCCTCCGGGGTCGCTTGATTTCGTCGGGCCCCGATGGGGAGGCCCCGGTTTGCAGAACCCCGGCGCATGGCCGGGGCCGATCCTCCGCCGGCGGGGTTACAGCCCCTGCCCCGGCTTCACGTCCTTCAGCTCCATCGCCTTGGCCGGGTCGCGCCACATCTGGTGCAGCACGTTCTGGCGCTTGATGTCCTGGCGATGGCGCAGGGTCAGCACGATGGCCCCGATCATCGCCACCAGCAGGACAAGGCCCGCCAGCTGGAAGACCAGGAAGTATTGCTCATAGATCAGCTGGCCCAGGGCGGCGGTGTTCTGCACGTCCGTCGGGGCCACGGCGAGGCGCGCGGCCTCGGCGGTCTCGGCTTCCGTCCAGGAGCCATAGGCGAGGGCGAACTGCATCAGCAGCACGATCCCGATCAGCAGCGCCAGCGGCATGTAGCGCGCCATCTCGGCCTTCAGCGAGGCGAAGTCGACATCCAGCATCATCACCACGAAGAGGAAGAGCACCGCCACCGCGCCGACGTAGACGATGATCAGCAGCATGGCGACGAATTCGGCCCCCAGCAGGACGAAGAGCCCCGCAGCGGAGAGGAAGGCCAGGATCAGCCAGAGCACCGAATGCACCGGGTTGCGGCTGACGACGGTGAACAGACCGCCTGCCAGCAGGCAGAGGGCGAAGAGATAGAAAGAGAAGGCGGCGACAGTCATGTCTCATCATCCTCGTGTTCGTCCATGACCTCTTTCGCCAGCTGGGCGGCCTTGGTCATGGCGGGTATGCCTGCGAACATCGACATCTGTGCGATGGCCTCGGCGATTTCCTGTTTCGTCGCGCCCGCCTCCAGAAGGTGACGGACGGTGATGCGCAGCTGGCTTTCGGCCTGAGCGCCCTGCATGGTCAGACCCGCGAGGGTCAGGAAGAGCCGGGTCTTGGCGTCCAGCCCCTCCTTGTTGAGCGTGTTGCCGAAGGCGAATTCCATCCACTCCTTGGGCATGGTCGGCCAGAGCTGTTCGAACCCCTTGGGGGTGAAGCTCTCCAGCGCGGGGTTCATGGACTTGGCCATCTCCTGCGCGTGCCGGATGAACATCTCGAAGGGATTGCCGCTGTCAGTCATGGCGCCCCCCTATCGCTGTCCTATGCCCAGGTGCGCCGCTCATCGGTAGGGCGCATCCAGCTCGAGGTTGCGGGCGATCTCGGCTTCCCAGCGGGCGCCGTTGTCCAGCAGCTTTTCCTTGTCGTAGAACAGCTCTTCCCGCGTCTCGGTGGCGAACTCGAAGTTCGGGCCCTCGACGATGGCATCCACCGGGCAGGCTTCCTGGCAGAAGCCGCAGTAGATGCACTTGGTCATGTCGATGTCGTAGCGCGTGGTCCGGCGGGAGCCGTCCTCGCGCGGTTCCGCGTCGATGGTGATGGCCTGGGCCGGGCAGATCGCCTCGCAGAGCTTGCAGGCGATGCAGCGCTCTTCCCCGTTGGGATAGCGGCGCAGCGCGTGCTCACCGCGGAAACGGGGCGACAGCGGCCCCTTCTCGTGCGGGTAGTTCAGCGTCGCCTTCGGCTTCAGCAGGTATTTGAAGCCCATCCTGAAGCCGTTCAGGATGTCCATCAGCAGGAAGTACTTGGCGGCGCGGGTGTAGTCGACGCTTGCCATATCAGCCTCCAATCATCCAGCGGGCGTAGGCGCCGCCGAAGAGTTCGAATTTCGCCAGGAATGCCACCAGCACGACCCAGAAGAGCGACAGCGGCAGGAAGACCTTCCAGCCGATCCGCATCAGCTGGTCGTAGCGGTAGCGCGGCACGACCGATTTCGTCATCGCGAAGACGAAGAACACCAGGACGCATTTGCCGAAGAACCACAGGAAGCCGTCGGGCAGGCCCGGGATCGGCGACAGCCAGCCGCCGAAGAACAGCGTGGTGGTCAGGGCGCACATCAGCACGATGGCCACGTATTCGCCGATCATGAACAGCAGGAACGGGGTCGAGCTGTATTCCACCTGGTAGCCAGCGACCAGTTCGGATTCCGCTTCGGGAAGGTCGAAGGGCGGGCGGTTGGTCTCGGCGTGGGCCGAGATCAGGAACAGGAACAGCATCGGGAAGTGCGGCAGCCAGTACCAGCTGAAGATCCCGTAGCCGGTGTCCTGCGCGGCGACGATATCGCCGAAGTTCATCGAGCCGGTCGAGATCACGATGCCGATGATGATCAGGCCCAGCGAGACCTCGTAGGAGATCATCTGCGCGGCGGAGCGGAGCGAGCCGAGGAACGGATATTTCGAGTTCGACGCCCAGCCCCCCATGATCACGCCGTAGACCTCAAGCGAGGAGACCGCGAAGACATAGAGGATCGCGACGTTGATGTCCGACAGGACCCAGCCGTCATTGAAGGGGATCACCGCCCAGGCGATCATCGCCAGCACGAAGCTGAGGATCGGCGCCAGGAAGAACACGAACTTGTCCGCGCCCGCCGGCACCACCACTTCCTTGGTGATGTATTTCGCGAAGTCCGCGAAGCTCTGCAGCAGGCCGAAGACACCCACCACGTTGGGCCCGCGCCGCAGCTGCACGGCAGCCCAGATCTTGCGGTCCGCGTACAGCAGGAAGGCGAGGCACACCAGAAGGGGCACCACGATCAGAAGGACCTGGCCGACTATCAGCAGCAGGACGCCTAGCGGGTTGGAGGTGAAAAACTCAGCCATATGTCCTCACACCGTGGGTATTCCGTTTTCGGCGCAATGCGCCGTGACGACTTCCGCGTCGATCGTCCGCCTGCCATCCGGCAGGGCCGGCGAGACGGTATAAACCGCATCCGCCTCCCACAGACCAGAGACCTGGGCGACATTTGTTCGCAGATGTCTTGCAAATCCGTAGCCGCGGATCAGCGCATATTGCGCCGCCGCGCATTCCGCGTAGTCCGAGACATCCTCGGGCCCGCGCGCGCCGCGCATGGAGACGTGGAAATTCACCAGGTCCCCATCCAGCAGGCGCGTCTCGATCCCCTCATAGCTGCGGGCGGGCGCGACCAGCGCGGCGCGGGTGGCGGGCTGCGGCGTGCAGCCCTCCCCGGCCCCGGCGCAGGTCTTCCCGCAGCCGGGCAGCAGCGCCAGCGCGCCAGCCCCTATGAGGAGAACCTGCTTCATTCGGCCGCCATCGGCGCCGCGGCGCGGTCTGCTGCCATCTTCGACAGCTCTGCCATGACCTCCGACGCGCGGGCGATCGGGTTGGTCAGGTAGAAATCGCGGATCGGCAGCCGGAAGGTGGCTTCTCCGAGGCTGGCGGCGGGCAGCGGCGTCCAGGTGTTTTCCGGCACCTCGTCGATGCGGGCCAGGTGCGGCACCTCGGCGATCAGCGCCTTGCGCAGCTGCGCCAGGCTGTCGAAGGGCAGCGTCGCGCCCAGTTCGGCCGAGAGGGCGCGAAGGATGGCCCAGTTCTCTTTCGCCTCGCCGGGGGCGAAACCGGCACGCAGCGCCAGCTGCGGACGGCCCTCGGTGTTGACGAAGAGACCGTTTTCCTCGGTGTAGGCCGCGCCCGGCAGGATCACGTCGGCGCGCATCGCGCCACGGTCGCCGTGGCTGCCCTGGTAGATCACGAAGGGACCTTCGCCGATCTCGACCTCGTCGGCGCCGAGGTTGAAGATCACGTCGGCATCGTCCAGCGCATCCAGGCCACGTTCGTTCACCGCGCCCACGTCCAGCGCACCGACGCGCGAAGCGGCGGTGTGCAGCACCAGCATCCGCCCCGAGAGCGCCTGCGCGGCGGCCAGGACGGCAGCGCCGTCGGCCTCGTTCAGGGCGCCCTGGCCGACGATGACGATGGCGTCCTCGCCGACCTTCAGGTCAGCCAGAGCCGAACGCCCGGTGCCGGCATGGGTGTGCTCGTAGGTCAGGTCTGCGGCGGCGCCGACCAGCGTGACGCTGGCGCCGTGCAGCCAGGCCTTGCGGATACGGGCGTTCAGCACCGGCGCCTCGACGGCGGGGTTGGTGCCGATCAGCACGATCTCCTTCGCGGCGTCGATTTCCTCGACCGCCACGTTGCCGACATAGGCCGAGCGGTTGTCGGCGGGCAGCTTCGCGCGGTCGGTGCGACATTCGACGACGCCGCCCTGCCCCTCGATCAGCTGCTTCAGCGCATAGACCGCTTCCACCGGGGCCAGATCCCCGACCAGCGCGGCCAGGCTCTTGGCGCCCTTCACGGCGGAAACGGTGGCGGCCAGGGCCTCGGGCCAGGTCGCGGGCTTCAGCTTGCCGTCGACGCGCACATAGGGGCGGTCAAGGCGCTGGCGGCGCAGCCCGTCCCAGACAAAGCGCGTCTTGTCGGAAATCCATTCCTCGTTCACGCCGTCATGGTTGCGCGGCAGGATGCGCATCACTTCGCGGCCCTTGGTATCGACCCGGATGTTGCTGCCGAGCGCATCCATCACGTCGATGGTCTCGGTCTTGGACAGTTCCCAGGGCCGGGCGGTGAAGCTGTAGGGCCTGGAGACCAGCGCACCGACCGGGCAGAGGTCGATGATATTGCCCTGCAGGTTCGAGTTCAGCGTCTCGTTGAGGTAGCTGGTGATCTCGGCGTCCTCGCCCCGGCCCGTCTGGCCCATCTGGCTGATGCCCGCCACCTCGGTGGTGAAGCGGACGCAGCGGGTGCAGGAGATGCAGCGCGTCATGTGGGTCTCGACCAGCGGGCCCAGATCCAGGTCATCGGTGGCGCGCTTGGCCTCGCGGTAGCGCGAGAAGTCGACGCCATAGGCCATGGCCTGATCCTGCAGATCGCATTCGCCGCCCTGGTCGCAGATCGGGCAGTCGAGCGGGTGGTTGATCAGCAGGAACTCCATCACGCCCTCGCGGGCCTTCTTGACCATCGGCGACTTGGTCTTGACCACCGGCGGCTGGCCTTCCGGCCCCGGTCGCAGATCCTTGACCTGCATGGCGCAGGAGGCGGCGGGCTTGGGCGGACCGCCGACCACTTCGACCAGGCACATGCGGCAGTTGCCGGCGATCGACAGACGCTCGTGGTAGCAGAAGCGCGGCACCTCGACCCCGGCCTGCTCGCAGGCCTGGATCAGGGTCAGGGCCGGGTCGACCTCGACCTCCTGGTCGTCGATGATGATCTTGCGAAGGTCAGACATGGGTGCTCACTTTTCTTTCAAGAGGGCGCCGATCTGGCTGTTCCGCGCGATCTCGGACTTGCCGAGGCTGCACAGATCCGCCGGGTTCTCGGGGTCCAGTCCTTGGGATTTCACATAGGCTTCGCCACGGGCGCGCATCCGGGCCTTCTCCTCGGGGGAGTTCACGTAGGCGTCGATTTCGTCCTTCGAATAGCCGAGGTCGCGGGCGCGGCCGTTCAGCTGGTTCAGCAGGAAGAAGCCCTTCACGTTGCGCGGGTCGATCCGGTCGCAACGGTCGCTGATCTCGATCGCCAGGGCAACCGAGAAGAGCGGGCCGTCGATCTCGGACACCTCGCGCAGCGGCGGGCGGGAATCGGTATTGGCCTGGGAGGCCGTGGCGGCGGTGAGGGCGAGGGCAACGAGGGCGGCAAAACGCATGGGATGTCCTTTCTGCGCGGGGAGTGTCCCCCGCAGAGCGGCCCTCAGGCGCCTGCTATGCAATAGCAGCGCCGCACCAAAGCGCCGGGTGAGAGGCGAAACGCTCATGCCGCCCCCCCGCCGCAGGCGTGTTTCTGCCGCAGCCCCCGCTCGCGCAGCCAGGTCCGGCCGCAGGCGGGATCCGCTGCGTCCGTCTCGCACAGGGGGGCCTGCCGGTCGAGCACGGCCACGACATCGCCCACGCGCGGGTCGTCCGTCTTGGCGACGAGACGGCCCAGGGTCAGCTCCGCCAGGTGATATCCGGGGCGGCTTACCATCCGCGGCATACCCCGCTGAAGACCAGGTCGCCGCCGGCGAACTGAAGCTCTTCTGCCGGCGCATCGGGGCCGTTGACCCAGTCGATGCGGGACGAGCCGAAGCGTTCGATGCAGTGGTTCACCGCCTCGTAGCGCCCCGCGTCGCGGGCGCCGTCCAGGGTTTTGGCGGCGTCGCGCACGGTGACGACGAAATTCTCCGGCGCGTCCTTCTCGGCGGCCAGGCTCATGCGGAAGTACTGGCCATCGAAGACCGGGCGGCTGCTCTTGCTCCAGGCCTGGGCACGGTTGCAGGCCGACAGCGCCAGGGCGGCGCAGAGCGCCAGGCCGAGCGCGGCGAGGGGAGACTTCATGCGCATCATCATGGCCGTCACTCCGCTGCCGTCAGGATGGTGGCCGAACGGCCGGTCTTCTGGCGCTTGATGCGGTCCTCGATCTCGTCGCGGAAGTGACGGATCAGGCCCTGGATCGGCCAGGCGGCGGCATCGCCGAGCGCACAGATGGTGTGGCCCTCGACCTGCTTGGTGACATCCAGCAGCATGTCGATTTCCTCGACCTCGGCCTGGCCGGTGACCAGGCGGTCCATGACCCGCATCATCCAGCCGGTGCCTTCGCGGCAGGGCGTGCACTGGCCGCAGCTTTCGTGCTTGAAGAACTTCGACAGGCGCCAGACGGCTTTCACGATGTCGACGGAGTTATCCATGACGATCATGCAGCCGGTGCCGAACGAGCTCTGGTTCTGGCGCATCCAGTCGAAGTCGAAGATCGCGTCTTCCAGCTTGTCCTTGGGCAGCACCGGGCAGGAGGCGCCGCCGGGGATGATGGCCTTCAGGTTGTCCCAGCCGCCGCGCACGCCGCCGCCGTGATGCTCGATGATCTCGCGCACGGACAGCGACATCTGCTCTTCGAAGACGCAGGGGTTGTTGACGTGGCCGGTCAGCGCCATCAGCTTGGTGCCGGCGTTGTTCGGGCGGCCGAAGGAGCTGAACCACTCGGGGCCGCGACGGATGATCGTCGGCACGACGGCGATGGATTCGACGTTGTTCACCGTGGTCGGGCAGCCATAGAGGCCCGCGCCGGCCGGGAACGGCGGCTTCATCCGGGGCATCCCCTTCTTGCCTTCCAGGCTCTCGATCAGCGCGGTCTCTTCGCCGCAAATATAGGCGCCCGCACCGTGGTGCAGGTAGATGTCGAAGTCATAGCCCGACTTGCTGGCGTTCTTGCCGATCAGGCCCGCGTCATAGGCTTCGTCGATGGCGGCCTGCAGGGCCTCCTTCTCGCGGATGTATTCGCCGCGGATGTAGATGTAGGCGGCAACCGCGTTCATCGCGAAACCGGCGATCAGGCACCCCTCGACCAGCGTGTGCGGGTCATGGCGCATGATCTCGCGGTCCTTGCAGGTCGCGGGTTCGGATTCATCGGCATTGACCACCAGGTAGGCGGGACGGCCGTCGCTTTCCTTCGGCATGAAGGACCATTTGAGGCCGGTCGGGAAGCCCGCGCCGCCCCGGCCGCGCAGCCCGCTGTCCTTCACCTGCTGGATGATCCAGTCGCGCCCGTTGGCAAGGATGCCAGCGGTGCCATCCCAGTGGCCACGAGCCTGCGCGCCCTTCAGCGTACGGTCGTTCATGCCGTAGAGATTGGTAAAGATACGATCCTGATCCTTGAGCATGTCTTACCCTTTGTCATTCCGGCGCGCGCGCCAGATCTGCGCCACCACCACCAGCGCCCAGACGAAGGCGGCAATGGCGGCAAAATCGAAGAGGAAGACATAGCGATCCGGCAGGCCAAGCTGGCCGCCGAGAAGCTGTAGACCCATCCAGAGCACCATGGTCACGGCGATCACGATCGCCACCATGCGCCCCTTGCGGGCCAGTTCCAGTTCCCTGGCTCTGTCTTCCACCATCTCCACTCCTCACTCCGCCCCTGCGTCGGCGGCGACGAGGTCCTGCGCCTGCGCGATCCAGCCGTCCCGGCCGATCCGCCCGCGGGCGCCTTTCACGTTCTCTTCGACCCAGGTCACGTCGGCCTCGGTCCAGGCGGCGATCTGCGCGAAGCTGCGGATCCCCGCCGCCTCAAGCGCCTCGGCCAGCTTCGGGCCCACGCCCTTCAGCCGCTTCAGATCATCCGCCGGGGCGTCGTCGTCCCCGGAGACCATGGTCTCCTCCGCCTCGGCGGCAGCGGCGGGCGCCACGGCAGCCTCTTCCGCGCCGGCCTCTGCCTCGCCCGAGGCATCCCCGGGGGCATCTTCGGGCGCGGCCGCGACCTCGGCAGCCGGGGCAGCGCCCTGCGGCTGCATCTCCCCCGCCGGGGCGGTCACCGCCTCGCGGGTCTCACGGCCCGACGCCTGCACGGGCCCCTGCCCCGCCGCGCCGACGCAGACAAAGCGGTTCAGCCCGACGATCAGCGCGCCGCCAAGCGCCAGGGCCACCACCAGCGCACCGAGGAAGCCGAGCGGGCCGGTCAGTGCGACGAGCAGCACAAGCGCCAGGGCCGCGCCAAGCGCCAGCCCCACCGTCCTGCACAGATCATTGCTCATCCCGGCCATGCCCCTTGCCCCTTACGCGTCCTTGGCCAGCGCACGCGCCTGGCCGACCCAGTCATCGCGGCTGACGCGGCCCTTGAAGCCCACCAGGTTCTGATCCGCCCAGGCCACCTGCGCGGCATCCCATGCGGCGATCTGGTCGAAGTGGTAGACGCCGATATCGTTCAGCACGCTCTCCAGCTTCGGCCCGACGCCGGAAATCTTCTTCAGATCATCGGCCGTGCCGTCGCGGGGACCGTCCAGCGCCTCGGGCTTCTCGCCGTCGCCGGCGGCTTCGATCGCCTCGGAGGAGATCGCCGGCGCGGCGGCCTCGGGCTTGCCCTTGGGCGTGGCGTCGGCTTCCTGCTTCGTCGCCCCGGCCTTGGAGACCGGCTTGCCCGCACCGGGCTTCGGCTCGTTCCCGACGGCCGGCTTCTCGGCCGGGCCTTCGGGCTTCTGATCGCGCCAGGGCGTCAGCAGGGGCACCTCGGTGCCGTCGATGCGCTTGATCCCGTCGCCAACCTCGACCGCGCGGGCCACCGAGGCGTTGTACTGGGTGCGCCCGCTTTCCCATTCGGTCAGCGCCACCAGCCCGGCCTCGGGCTCGGAGGAGAAACGACCGTTCTGCGGACCCGGCACCGGCACTTCGCCGGCGGCCAGCCTGTCCAGCAGCTCGCCGAGCTTCTCGGCGGTCAGGTCCTCGTAGTAGTCCTTGCCGATCTGGGCCATGGGCGCATTGGCGCAGGCGCCGAGGCATTCGACCTCTTCCCACGAGAACTTGCCATCCGCCGACAACTCGTGCGGCTTCGCGTTGATCTTGTCCTTGCAGACCGAAATCAGGTCCTCGGCGCCGCAGATCATGCAGGTGGTGGTGCCGCAGATCTGGATATGCGCCACCGAGCCGACCGGCTGCAGCTGGAACATGAAGTAGAAGGTCGCCACCTCGAGCACGCGGATCGAGGCCATGTCGAGCATCTGGGCCACGTATTCGATGGCGGGCTTGCTCAGCCAGCCTTCCTGTTCCTGGGCACGCCACAGAAGCGGGATCACCGCCGAGGCCTGACGGCCCTCGGGGTACTTCGAAATCTGGCCCTCGGCCCACTTCAGGTTCGCCTCGGTGAAGGCAAAGCTTTCAGGCTGCTCTTGGTGCAGGCGTCTCAGCATCGGCTCAGGTCCCGTCCTTTACTCTCTGTTCCGCGGGGTCCGGCCCCGTCGCGGCCCGTCGGGCCATTCATCCGCGGCGGGGGATCCCCGCCTGCCGCCTCAGGCGGCGCAGTCTCCGACCACCAGCTGCACCGCGCCATCCGGCAGCGAAACCGCTTCGCCGGTGGCGATCTTGTATTGCGCCATCTCGACGGCCTGGGCCCGGTTCAGACCCGTCTGCAGCTCGACCGGCAGGTAATCCCGTTCGGTGCGCAGCACGCAGCCGACCGAGGCGACCGCGTCGTTGAAGTTCTCGGCCGCACCCGCCGGCAGATCCTCGGGCATCGACATGGTGCAACCGGCCAGCGCCAGCGCGGTCAGGGGAAGCCATGCGCGCAGGTCCATCACAGGTACCCCCGCGCAATGTCCATCAGGACGGCCACGGCGGCGCCGATCACGGCCCCGACCACCAGCCGCGAACGACCGCGCGCGCCCAGTACCGCCAGGACGCCGCAGACGGCGCCGACCAGCAGCTGCCAGAGCGAGATGGTGACCGAACCCAGCATCACCGGTCGACCTCGCCAAAGACGATGTCCATGGTGCCGATGATCGCCGCGACATCCGCCAGCTGGTGCCCCGAGGCGACATGGTCCATCGCCTGCAGGTGCAGGAAGCCCGGCGCGCGCAGCTTGGCGCGGTAGGGCTTGTTGGAGCCATCGGCCACCAGGTAGACGCCGAATTCGCCTTTCGGCGCCTCGACGGCGGCATAGACCTCGCCCGCCGGGACGTGGAAGCCCTCGGTGTAGAGCTTGAAGTGGTGGATGAGCGCCTCCATCGAGGTCTTCATCTCACCGCGCTTCGGCGGGGTCAGCTTGCCGCGGGTCAGCACGTCGCCGGGCGTCTCGCGCAGCTTGACGATGGCCTGGCGCATGATCTTCACGCTCTCGCGCATCTCTGCCATGCGGCAGAGGTAGCGGTCGTAGCAGTCGCCGTTCTTGCCGACGGGGATCTGGAAATCGAACTCGTCGTAGCATTCGTAGGGCTGCGCACGGCGCAGGTCCCAGGCCAGGCCCGAGCCACGCACCATGACCCCCGAGAAGCCCCATTGCTGGATCTCCTCTTCGGTCACCACGCCGATATCGACGTTGCGTTGCTTGAAGATCCGGTTCTCGGTCAGCAGGGAGTCGATATCATCCAGCTTGGCGGGAAACTCGATCGCCCATTCCTCGATATCGTCAATCAGCTTGTCGGTCAGGTCCTGGTGCACACCGCCGGGCCGGAAGTAGGCGGCGTGGAAGCGCGCGCCCGACGCCCGTTCGTAGAAGATGCACAGGTCTTCGCGCGGTTCGAAGCCCCAGAGCGGCGGCGTCAGCGCGCCGACGTCCATCGCCTGAGTCGTCACGTTCAGCAGGTGGTTCAGGATCCGCCCGATCTCGCAGAACAGCACCCGGATCAGCGAGGCCCGGCGCGGGATCTCGGTGCCGGTCAGCTTCTCGATGGCGAGGCACCAGGCATGTTCCTGGTTCATCGGCGCCACGTAGTCCAGCCGGTCCATGTAGGGCAGGTTCTGGAGATAGGTGCGGCTTTCCATCAGCTTCTCGGTGCCGCGGTGCAGCAGGCCGATGTGGGGATCGCAACGCTCGACGATCTCGCCGTCAAGCTCCAGCACGAGGCGCAGCACGCCGTGCGCCGCCGGGTGCTGAGGCCCGAAGTTGATGTTGAAGTTGCGGATCTGCTGTTCGCCCGTCTGGGCGTCGTCAAAACCCTTGGAGCCGTCCATCACTTCGCCTCCTCTTTCTTCTCGCCGGGCTTCTCGTCCCCGGGAAGAATGTACTCGGCCCCCTCCCAGGGGGACATGAAATCGAACTGGCGGTATTCCTGGACCAGCTTGACCGGCTCGTAGACGACGCGCTTCTGCACTTCGTCATACCGCACTTCGGTATAGCCGGTGGTCGGGAAGTCCTTGCGCAGCGGGTGGCCGCGGAAACCGTAGTCGGTCAGGATGCGGCGCAGGTCCGGGTGCCCCGAGAAGACGATGCCGAACATGTCGAAAACCTCGCGCTCGAACCAGTTGGCCGAGGGATGGACGCTGACGATCGAGGGGACCATCTCGTCCTCGCGCACGGCGACGCGCAGGCGGATGCGCTGGTTCGTGTACATCGACAGGAAGTGGTAGACCACGTCGAAGCGCTTGGCTCGCTCGGGATAGTCCACCGCCGTGATGTCGACCAGCGACGAGAACTTGCACGAATTGTCGGTGCGCAGGAACTCGACGAAGCCGACGATGTTCGAGGGCGTGACGTCAATGTTCAGCTCGCCGAAAGCGACCTCCCAGGAGGCCACGCAGTCGGGACGCCGCACTTCGATATGGGCACCCAGTTCCTTCAGAGCTTCGCTCATGATTTCCCCCTGCCCTTAGCGTACCAGAGTGCCGGTGCGGCGGATCTTCCGCGCCAGCTGAAGAATGCCGTAGACCAGCGCCTCGGCGGTCGGAGGGCAGCCGGGGACATAGATGTCCACGGGCACGATCCGGTCGCAGCCACGCACCACGGAATACGAGTAGTGATAGTAGCCGCCGCCATTGGCGCAGCTGCCCATCGAGATCACGTAGCGCGGTTCGGGCATCTGGTCGTAGACCTTGCGCAGCGCGGGGGCCATCTTGTTGGTCAGCGTGCCGGCGACGATCATCACGTCGGACTGGCGCGGCGAGGCGCGCGGCGCGGTGCCGAAACGCTCGATGTCGTAGCGCGGCATCGAGGTGTGCATCATCTCGACGGCGCAGCAGGCCAGGCCGAAGGTCATCCAGTGCAGGGAGCCGGTCCGCGCCCAGGTGATCAGGTCCTCGGCCGAGGTCAGCAGGAACCCCTTGTCCTGAAGCTCGCGGTTGAGCGCCTGGGTGGCGTATTCCTTGTCGCCACCGGCGGTGTTGGCAGAGGTCATCACTCCCATTCCAGGGCTCCCTTCTTCCATTCGTAGGCAAAGCCGATGGTCAGCACGGCCAGGAAGACCATCATCGACCAGAAGCCGATCATGGAGATGTCCTTGAACGCCACTGCCCAGGGGAAGAGCATCGCGATCTCGAGGTCGAAGATGATGAAGAGGATCGAGACGAGGTAGAAGCGCACGTCGAACTTCATCCGCGCATCATCGAAGGCGTTGAAACCGCATTCGTAGGCGCTGACCTTTTCGGGATCGGGGTTGCGGACGGCGATGATCAGGGCGGCGAGGATGAGCACCAGGCCAAGGACGATCGCGACCGCGAGAAAGATGAGGATGGGAAGATATTCCCGCAGCATCTCTTCCACGAATGGCTCCTTTCATGGGCGGCGGGGGTCCGCTGTGGGACCCTCAAGGCTAGGTCGCGTTTTACGCCCGCCCCCCGGCAGGGTCAACCGAAGCCGCGCGTTTTACACGGTTAGGAGAAAGCCGGAAGAGCCTTCATAAATGATTGAATAGCATGGATTTGATCTGTTGCGGGAGAGTTAACGCCGCATTGCCGCAGGGGCCGGAAAACCCAACGGAATCACTCGAGTATTCTTGACGGAATCAATCGGATTTCGCCGCACCGCGGCAGCGAGCGCGAAAACCGGCCCAGGCTCAATGACATGGCCGGCGGGCGGCGGGACAACATTCCGCCAGCCCGGCCCGGATTGGAACGCCCGTCAGCCCTGCCAGCGCGGTTTGCGGCGCTCGAAGAAGGCGGCGATCCCCTCCTGCGCCTCCTCCCCTTCCCAGCAGGCGACCAGTTCCTCGATACTGTGGTCGATTTCCTCGGCAGAGGGCGGAGTGCCCAGCTTGCGGGCAAGGGCCTTTGCGCGGGCGACCGCTTCGGGCGCGGTTTGCAGGATCGGCGCCAGGGCGGACTCGACCGCCGCGTCGAGGTCCTCCGGGGCCACCACCTCGGCCAGGAGATCCAGCCGCAGCGCCTGCGCGGCGTCGAAACGCGCGCCCTGGAAGAAGATGCGCCGCGCACCGGCCGGCCCGGTGCGGGCCACCACGTAGGGGCCGATGGTGGCCGGGATCAGGCCCAGCCGGGTCTCGGTCAGCGCCATCTGCAGCTGATCCGAGGCGATGGCCTGGTCGCAGCAGGCCACCAGCCCGACCCCGCCGCCGAAGCAATTGCCGTGGATGCGCCCGATCAGCGGCTTTGGCAGCGCGTCAAGCGCGCCCAGCATCCCGGCCAGCGCCCGCGCCTCGCGCCGCCGGGTCGCGGCATCGGCCCGCATCTGGTCCTGCATCCAGCCCAGATCGGCCCCGGCGCAGAAGCTGCGCCCCTCGCCCGCCAGCACCACGACGCGCACGCTGTCATCCGCGCCCAGCTCTTCGGCGGCGCGGGTCAGTTCGGTGATCATCTGCGCCGACATGGCGTTGTGCTTCTCGCCCCGTGCCAGCCACAGCCAGGCCACGCCCCGCGCCTCGCGCTCGATCCGGATCGTCTGGTAACTCATGTCCTCATCCCCCGCGCCATCGTCGCTGCCTCTTCCAGCACCGCCAGGTCCAGACCCGTCTCGTAGCCCCGGGCCGCCAGATGCGCCGCCAGGGCGCCGGTGGCCACGTTGCCCGCCGCCCCGGGCGCATAGGGGCAGCCGCCCAGGCCCCCGACCGAGGCGTCGAAGATCCGCACCCCCTGCGCAAGCGCAGCATCGACATTGGCCAGGGCGTGCCCGGCGGTGTCGTGGAAATGACCGGCCACCTGCTCCACCGGGATCTCGTGCAGCACCGCCTTCAGCATGGCGGCGACCTCCTCCGGCTGCGCCCGCCCCAGGGTCTCGCCCAGCGAGATCTCGGTGCAGCCCATGTCGAACAGCTCGGCCGCGACGCTGGCCACGGCCCCGGGCGCGATGGCGCCGTCATAGGGGCAATGGGTCACGCAGGAGACATAGCCCCGCACCCCCAGCCCCGCCGCCCGGGCCCCTTCGACGACAGGGCGGAAACGGTCCAGGCTCTCGGCGATGGAGGCATTGATATTGGCACGGCTGAAGCCTTCCGAGGCGGCGCCGAAAACCGCCACCTCGTCCGCCCCCGCCGCCAGCGCATCCTGAAGTCCGCGCAGGTTCGGGGTCAGCGCGGTATAGAGGACACCAGGCGCGCGGGCGATCCCGGCCAGCACCTCGGCGCTGCCGGCCATCTGCGGCACCCACTTCGGGCTGACGAAGCTGGCGCATTCGATGCGCCGGAACCCGGCGCGCGACAGGCGGTCGACCAGCGCCACCTTCTCGGCCACCGGAATCGCCCGCGCCTCGTTCTGCAGCCCGTCGCGCGGGCCGACCTCCACGATCTCGACTGTCTCGGCCATCAGCCCCTCCCCGGGTTTGCCCCTATCCCACCGGCGGTGCCTCGGCGGGTTGGGGATAGAAGTCCTGCGTGTAGATGCCGGTGCCCGGTTCGGGCAGGGCATCGCGAAAGCCGGGGCGCTCGGTGATCCGCTCCATCCAGGCGGCGGTCTCGGGGAAGCCTTCCAGGTCGGTGAAATGCAGCGCGATCCACACCGCCTGGCCGACCGCGATATCGGCGGCGGAGAAGCCCGAGGTCAGCAGGTAGTCGCGGTTTTCCACCGGGGTCGACAGCCGCCCCTCGATGGCCGCGAAACACTTCTTCAACCGCGCCACCTCGATCTTCATCACCGTGGGCGAGCGCTGCCAGTCCTCGTAGAGCACGATATGCTGCTGGGTCAGCGCCGCGCAGTGCTGCGAGATCGTCTCGGCGAAATGCAGCCAGACCAGCCAGTCGGGGCGGTCGAGATCCCCCTGCAGCCGTCCCAGCCCCCGGGCCGGAAAGCGTTCGCAGAGAATCTCCATGATGGCGAGGCTCTCGAAATAGGTCTCTCCGTCCAGTTCCAGCGCCGGCACCCTCCCGGCGGGCGAGGCGACAAGGTAATCGGGCTGGCGCAGCGAGGCATCGAAGGCGCGGATCGAGATGTCGAAGGGCTCGCCCAGCTCGTTCAGCAGCCAGAGCACCCGCATCGAGCGCGATCCGGCGCAGTGGTGCAGCGTGATCATGAGGCGTCTCCCGCCTCCGCTTCCAGGCGGATCAGGGCGGCACCGGCCTCGACCTGGCTGCCCTCGGAAAGGAGGATTTCGGCGATGACACCGTCTCGCGGGGCGCTGAGCGCATGTTCCATCTTCATGGCCTCAAGGATAGCCAGCGGCTGCCCGGCTGCAACCCGGTCGCCGGGATTTGCCCTGAGCGCGCGCAGCAGGCCGGGCATCGGGGCCAGGATCACGTCGCCGCCGGGGCCGTCTGCGGCATCGGCGCCGGGGCGCTGGATGGCGATGCTGCGCGGTGCACCGTCGAACAGCGTGATCCGGTCCTCGCCCAGGTGCCAGGCCGGCGCGCGGGTCTCGCCGATCCACCAGGCGCCACGCCAGTGCAGGTCGTGGCTCTGCCCGCCTAAGTGCACGCGGTGGCTATGCGGCGACAGCAGTTCGACCACCGCCAGGCCCTCGTCCTCTCCGGCGCGCAGGCGGACCGTCTGGCGCAGGGGCGTCCAGAGGGTGAAGCCGCGCTGTGCCTCCGGCGCCCCGGCCAGGCCGAGGGCGATCAGCGCCGCCCAGGCCATGTCGGCGCCAGTGACCCCGGCAGGGGCACAGAGGCGCGCGGCCTCGCGTTCGATCAGCCCGGTATCCAGCTGCCCGGCGCGCACCTGCGGATCCGCCAGCAGCGCCTGCAGGAAGCCGAGGTTGGTGGTGCAGCCCGCAAGCTGAACCTGCCGCAGCCCGGCCAGCAGGCGCTGGAAAGCGATCTCCCGCGTTGGCCCGTGGGCGATCAGCTTGGCGATCATCGGATCGTAATGCGGCGAGATCTCGTCGCCCTGCCCCACTCCGGTATCGACGCGGATGCCCTCCGGGAACGCCAGCCGCTCCAGCCGCCCGGTCGCGGGCAGGAAGCCCGCCGCCGCATCCTCTGCGTAAAGCCGCGCCTCGACCGCATGGCCCGAGAGGCCGATCTGGTCCTGCTGCAGCGGCAGCCCCTCGCCCGCGGCCAGCCGGATCTGCCATTCCACGAGGTCGAGGCCGGTGACCGCCTCGGTCACGGGGTGTTCGACCTGCAGGCGGGTGTTCATCTCCATGAACCAGAAGCCATCGGGGCGCAGCCCGTCCGAGCCGTCGGCGATGAATTCCACCGTGCCGGCACCGCGATAGCCGATCGCCTCGGCGGCGCGGCAGGCGGCCTCGGTCATGGCGGCGCGGGTTTCTGGCGGGATGTCGGGTGCCGGGGCCTCCTCGATCACCTTTTGGTGGCGGCGCTGAAGCGAACAGTCCCGTTCATAGAGATGCACCGCGCGGGTGCCGTCGCCGAAGACCTGCACCTCGACATGGCGGGGATCGCGGATCAGCTTCTCGACCAGCATGGCGGGATTGCCGAAAGCGCCTTGTGCCTCGGCCTGCGCGGCACCGAGCGCGGAGGCGAACTCCCCGGGCCGATCGACCCGGCGCATCCCCTTGCCGCCACCGCCCGCGACCGCCTTCAGCAGGACGGGGTAGCCGATGCGCCCGGCCTCGGCGGCCAGGTGGTCGGGGTCCTGGGTGTCGCCGTGGTAGCCCGGCACGACGGGCACGCCCGCCTCTTCCATCAGCGCCTTGGCGGCGCCCTTCAGGCCCATGGCACGGATCGCCCGCGCCGAGGGGCCGATGAAGGTGATCCCCGCCGCGTCCAGCGCCTCGACGAAGTCCGGGTTCTCGGACAGGAAACCGTAGCCCGGATGCACCGCCTGTGCGCCGGTGGCCTGCGCCGCCGCGACGATGCGGTCGATGCGCAGGTAGCTATCGGCCGGGGCCGCCCCGCCGAGGCAGACCACCTCGTCTGCCATGGCCACATGTCGCGCCTGCCGGTCCGCGTCGGAGCAGACGGCGACGGTCGAAATGCCCATGGCGCGGGCCGAGGCGATGATCCGGCAGGCGATCTCGCCCCGGTTCGCCACGAGGATCTTGTCGAACAGCCGCTCAGCCATGCCGTTTCTCCTTCATGTCCTTTGCCAGCCGCCGCCCAGCAGGGCCTCGGCCTCGGCGACCATGCCGGTCAGGATCTCGGCTGCCGGACGGATCCGGCGGACCAGACCGATCCCCTCGCCGACGATGGGGCCGGCGATGTCTGCATCGCCCTCCGCCGCAGCCGCACGCCAGCGCGCCAGCGCCTGCGGGTCGGCGGCCAGGGCGTGCAGCCGCCCCTCCCAGCCCTCCTGGAAGGGGGTGCGCATCCCGCGCAGGTCGAAGCCCTCGGGCCAGTCGATCCCCCGCGCCACGTCCCAGAGATGGGAGCGGTAGGTCGCATCGCCCGAGGCCGCCATGGCCGCCCGGCGCTGCCCCTCGGGCACCAGCGCCTCGTCGGCCGCCCAGAAGGCGGTGCCGCAGAGCACGCCCTCGGCCCCCAACATCAGCGCCGCCGCAAGGCCGCGCCCGTCGGCGATGCCCCCGGCGGCCAGCAGCAGCACCCCGGGCGCCTCGCGGGCCAGCAGGTCGGCCAGTTCGGCCACCAGGGAGAAGGTGCCCCGGCGCGCGCCATGGCCCCCGGCCTCGCTGCCCTGGGCGACCAGCGCCACGGCCCCGGCCGAAAGCGCGGCGCGGGCCTGCGCCAGGTCCTGCACCTGCGCCATCACCGGCACGCCCGCGTCTTGCGCCATCGCCGCAAAGCGCGCCATCTCGCCGAACGACAGGAACAGCACCGCCGGATCCCGTGCCAGCACCTCGGAGAGCAGCGCCTCGCCCGGGGCGCCCGCCTGTGCCAGCTTCCAGCTGATGAAGCCCATGCCGGTGCGCGCATTGCCCGCCTCGGCCAGCTCGTGCCGGATCCACTCGGCCTCGCCGTAGCCGCCGCCGATCAGACCAAGCCCCCCGGCGCCCGAAACCGCCGCCGCCAGCCGGCCGCCCGCCACCCGGGCCATGGGGGCCGAGAACACAGGGTGCTCGATCCCGAATGTCTCTGTCAGTCGTGTGCGGATCATCTTGCCTTCCTCCGGGCCGGGACCGGCGCCCTGCCCCTGTCAGCTTGCTTCGGACGGGCCCGGCCAATCGGTCGCGGCCTGACCGGGGCCGCGGCCCCTGCCCCGGGCGCGGCCCGCGCGACCTCACATGCGGAACACGCCAAATCGGCTCTCCCCGATCGGGGCGTTCATCGCCGCCGCAAGGCTCAGGCCCAGCACGTCGCGACTGCGGCGCGGGTCGATCACCCCGTCATCCCAGAGCCGCGCCGAGGCATAGAGCGGATGGCTCTGCCGGGCGAACTGCTCCTGCATGGGGCGCTTGAATTCGGCCTCCTCCTCGGCGGACCAGTCGACACCCTTGCGCTCCAGCGCCTGCCGGCGCACCTGCGCCAGCACCCCCGCAGCCTGATCGCCGCCCATGACGGCGATACGCGAATTGGGCCAGGTCCACAGGAAGCGAGGCGAGTAGGCCCGCCCCGCCATGCCATAGTTCCCTGCCCCGTAGGAGCCCCCCACCACCATGGTCAGCTTGGGTACCGAGGTACAGGAGACCGCCGCCACCAGCTTGGCGCCATGACGGGCGATCCCCTCGGCCTCGTACTTGCGACCGACCATGAAGCCGGTGATGTTCTGCAGGAACAGCAGCGGGATCTTCCGCATCGAGCAGAGCTCGACGAAATGCGCGCCCTTCACGGCGCTCTCGGAAAACAGCACGCCGTTGTTGGCGATGATGCCGACAGGCCAGCCGTCGATATGGGCGAAGCCGCAGACCAGCGTCTCGCCGAACCGGGCCTTGAACTCCTCGAAGCGGGATCCGTCGACCAATCGGGCGATGACCTCGCGCACGTCATAGGGGATCCTGGGATCGGCGGGAACGACGCCCAGAAGCTCAGCCGGGTCGTAGGCCGGGGCTTCAGGCGCGATGCGGTTGACTTGCGGCGCCACGCTGTTCAGCGCCGCCACCTGGGCGCGGGCCAGCGACAGCGCATGGGCGTCATCCTCGGCCAGGATATCCGCCACGCCGGACAGCCGGGTGTGGAGGTCGCCGCCGCCCAGATCCTCGGCGGTCACCACCTCCCCCGTCGCGGCCTTCACCAGCGGCGGCCCGGCCAGGAAGATCGTCCCCTGGTCGCGCACGATGATCGTCACGTCCGACATGGCAGGCACATAGGCCCCCCCGGCGGTGCAGGAGCCCATGACCACGGCGATCTGCGCAATGCCCTTCGCCGACATCCGCGCCTGGTTGTAGAAGATGCGCCCGAAGTGGTCGCGATCCGGGAAGACCTCGTCCTGGTTGGGCAGGTTCGCCCCGCCGCTGTCGACAAGGTAGACGCAGGGCAGATGGTTCTGTTCGGCGATCTCCTGGGCGCGCAGGTGCTTCTTCACCGTGATCGGGTAATAGGTGCCGCCCTTCACAGTCGCATCGTTGCACAGCACCATGACCTGCTGCCCCGCGACCTGGCCGATGCCGGCGATGATCCCGCCCCCGGGCGAGGCGCCGTCATAGAGATCATGGCCCGCCGTCGCCCCCACTTCGAGGAAGGGAGAGCCGGGATCCAGCAGCCCCGCCACCCGGTCGCGCGGCAGCATCTTGCCGCGGGATTCATGGCGCGCGCGGGCGTTCTCTCCGCCGCCCGCCGCGGCCAATTCTGCCGCCGCGCGGACCTCGGCCAGCGCGGCCTCATGGGCGGCAAGATTGGCGCGGAAGTCCTCCGAGCCGGTGAGGATCTGCGAAGCCAGCTTCATCTGCGCTCAGCCCTCTGACCAGGCGGTGTCGAGATAAAGCGCCTGCTCCCCGGTCATCCGCATCAGGCAGGATACCGCAGCCGGTCCGGCGCCGGTGCCGCCGCCCCATTGACTGGCCTCGAAGGCGCAGGTTGCGTCGCGGAAGGCGATCCAGGCGCGCTGCATGTCGCGCAGGGCGGTTTCGGTGCCGCCGGGACCGCCAGCGGCATCGAAGTCCCGCGCGCGCTGGCGCAAGGCGCCGTAGCGCGCGTTGAGGACCCCGTCCCAGTAGTCCCGTTCACGGTCAAGGCAGCCCCCCATGCCGACGGTCGAATACCCCCCCGCGCTGGTCTCCATGCAGAGCTCCGCGGAGCGCCCGATACAACCGCGCGGGTCGCCGCCCCCGTCCACCTCCGCCAGGCAGACCTCGGTCGCCTCATCGGAATAATTCAGCTCCTGCGCCGTTGCCGGGCCGGCAGGCACGGCAAGCGCCGCCAGCAGGATCATCCATGTCTTCATCATCTTGTTTCCATCTCTTTGCTCGGGACCTCCCGCGCCGGGTTCCGGAGGTACCGGATGCCATCGCCCGGCCCTGCCCGATCACCAGGCCCTGCGACAGGCAGAGCCCGTGCCTCGCCAACCCGACAAGGTCCTGACTCGGATATAGGGCTGGTCGCGGCCCCGTCCCGTGAGACCCGCCTGGGGTCGCCATCGCCCGGGCCCGGACATTCCGGTCCGCCAAGACCGGTCAGCCCGGGGCCGGCCATCGCGGCGCGACCCCCTCCGGCACCGGCAGCGGCGCCGCCAGGCATCATGCCATGGCCGCCATCAGCTCGCGCCCGATCAGCATCCGGCGGATCTCGGAAGTACCGGCACCGATCTCCATCAGCTTGGCATCGCGGAACAGCCGCGCCACCGGCGCATCGGCCAGGAAGCCCGCGCCGCCAAGCGCCTGCACCGCCTGGTGCGCCACCACCATCGCCTCTTCGCTGGCATAGAGCACGCAGCCCGCCGCATCGGCGCGCGTCACCTCGCCCCGGTCGCAGGCCCGGGCCACCTCGTAGACATAGGCGCGGGCCGAGTTCAGCTTGACGTACATGTCGGCGATCTTGCCCTGCATCAGCTGGAAATTCCCGATCGGTTGGCCGAACTGGCGGCGCTCGGCGACATAGGGCATGACCTCGTCGAGGCAGGCCGCCATGATGCCGGTGCCGATCCCCGAGAGCACCACGCGCTCGTAATCGAGGCCCGACATCAGCACCGCGACGCCCCGCCCCTCCTCGCCCAGCACGTTCTCGAACGGCACCTCGACATTGTCGAAGATCAGTTCGGCGGTGTTGGACCCGCGCATCCCCAGCTTGTCGAAATGCGGCGAGGTGCTGAACCCGGCCATGCTCTTCTCGATCAGGAAGGCGGTCATGCCCTTGCTGCCCGCCTCGGGGTCGGTCTTGGCATAGACCACCAGCGTGTCGGCATCGGGGCCGTTGGTGATCCAGTACTTGTTGCCGTTCAGCACGTAGCGGTCGTTCTTCTTCTCGGCCCGCAGCTTCATCGAGACCACATCCGACCCCGCCCCGGGTTCCGACATCGCCAGCGCGCCGACATGCTCGCCCGAGATCAGCCCGGGCAGATACCTGCGCTTCTGCTCTTCGGTGCCGTTCAGCTTGATCTGGTTGACGCAGAGATTGGAATGGGCGCCGTAGCTGAGAGAGACCGAGGCCGAGGCCCGCGCGATCTCTTCCACCGCGACCACATGGGCCAGGTAGCCAAGGCCGGTGCCGCCGTACTCTTCCCCGACGGTCAGGCCCAGCAGGCCCATGTCCCCCATCTCGCGCCAGAGCGCGGCGGGAAATTCGTTGCTGGCGTCGATCTCGGCCGCCAGCGGCTTCACCCGGGCCTGGGCCCAGTCATGCACGGCCTCGCGCAGGGCATTCACGTCCTCGCCAAGATCCATGCGGAGCGATGCGGTGAACATCGGGCTCCTCCTTCCCATATGAACACTTGTTCACCCTAGGGGGCTCCCGCCCCCGCCGTCAAGCGGCGCGCGCGGACAGGCGGAGCGCCGCCGGCCCCGGGGCTGACGGCGATTTCACCCTGAAATCGCATGGGATCGCTTGCGCCGCAGGCGCGCAATCGGGTCACGCCCCTCCGGAGAAGACGCGACGTCAGGCAGGAAGTCCTCAGCCCCGGGCCTGGTAGACCGCCCCGACCTCCGCCCGGATGATCCGCGCCAGTTGGGCGCAGTCTTCCAGGCTGAAGGTCAGCGGCAGGCGCATGTCCATCAGTCCCGAGAGCACCCGGTCGGTCTGCGGCATCGGCGCATGCTCCGCATAACGCCAGCTGTCGTAGCGCGAGGTGAAGCCCTGGGGCTCGGCGGCACCGAACCACTTCAGCTCGACCCCCCGCGCGGCGCAGCGCGACAGCACTTCGCGCACCGCATCCTCGGCCCAGCCGGGCAGCAGGAACTGGATGGACGAGCCGACATAGGTCTCGGCCTCGGGCCGTTCGACGATCTTCAGGCCCGGGGTGCCGCGCAGCCCTTCCTCGACCACGCCGTAGCGCGCGTTCCAGGCCGCGCATTGCGCGCCCAGCGTCCTCAGCTGCGGTCGCAGCACCGCCGCGCGCAGATTGTCCATCCGTCCCGAGATGTTCGGGGTCTCGTATTTCACCCGCTCGAAGACCTCCGGCCCCGGCGCCGCAAGGTGGCGCCCATACAGCATGTAGCTGCCCGACAGGATGATCGCCCGCGCCGCGACCTCGGCGTCGTCGGTGATCAGGAAGCCGCCCTCGCCCGAGTTTATGTGCTTGTAGGTCTGGGTCGAGTAGCAACCGACCAGCCCCTGCCGCCCCGACGCCTGCCCGTTCCAGGCCGCGCCCATGGTATGCGCGCAGTCCTCGACCACCTTGACGCCTGCCGCCTCGCAGATCGTCATCAGCCGGTCCATGTCGCAGAGATGGCCGCGCATGTGTGACAGCAGCAGCACCTGCGCCGCGCCGATCTTGGCCTGGAGGTCATCGAGGTCGATCACCAGATCCTCGGTCACCTCGACATAGACCGGGCGCCCGCCGACAGCGGCAATCGCGCCCGGCACGGGGGCCAGGGTAAAGGCGTTTGTCAGCACCGGATCGCCCGGCCTCACCCCGACCGCGCGCAGCGCCGTGGTGATCGCGATCCCGCCCGAGCCGGTGGCCAGCGCATACCGTGCGCCCGTCAGCTCGGCGAACTCCTTCTCCAGCAGCGCCACCTCACCCACCTCGTCGGGCAGGGTGTTGTAGCGGTGCAGACGGCCCGTGCGCATGACGCGGACGGCGGCCTCGATCGCCTCTTCGGGGATCGGCTCCTGCTGGGTGAAACTGCCGGTGAAACGCTCGCTCATGCCTTGGCCCTCACAGGTTCAGCCCGGCCACCACGCCGGGCAGGTCGTCGAAACGGGCCAGCAGCCCCTCGGGCTCCAGCGCCGCCATCTGCGCGGCGGCCGGACCGAACTCCACCAGGATCGAGGGCACGCCCGCCGCCCGCGCCGTTTCGCGGTCGGTGACGCTGTCGCCGACCAGGCAGCAACGCGCCGGATCGCCCCCGGCCCGTCGCGCGGCCTCGCGCAGGGGCTCGGGATCGGGCTTGCGCACGCTCAGCGTATCCGCCCCGATCAGCGCCCCGAATTCGGTCAGCACGCCGAGATCCTGCAGCAGTTGGCGGGCATGGGCCTCGGGCTTGTTGGTGCAGATCGCCACCGCGAAACCATCGGACTTCAGCCGCTCGACCGCCTCCATGGCACCGGGATAGACCCGGCTGTGGGTCGAGAGATCCTCGGCGTAGGCCGCCAGCAACTGCGGATAGAGGCGCGAGATCTCCTCTTCGTCCCGGATGATCCCGAGCCGCTCGAAACCGGCGCGCAGCATGGCACGCCCCCCGCGCAGCGCGGTGCCGGCATCCGCGGCGCCCAGCACGTCGCCATGCCCTTCGGCGCGGAAACAGGCATTGGCAGCCGCCAGCAGGTCGCCGCTGGTATCGGCCAGGGTTCCGTCCAGATCGAAGACAACCGCCCGCATCCGCGCTCCTTCCACCCGGGTTCGGCCCGGCAGGCTTTCGCCGCCAATGTTGCGGAGCGAAACCCAAGTTGATCGCGCCCCGACCCTCGTGGCCTTGCGCCCTTTGGGTTCTCGGATAAAACGGGCGCCGAGAAAGAACAATGGCCGATGGCCGCGCGGACCTGTCTGCGCGGAGCCATGGCAACAGGCAAGCTGACCCGGTGAAAGATCGGGCAAGGGGGCAAGATGAGCACGGCACTGGTGATCCTGGCCGCGGGCAAGGGCACACGGATGAACTCGGACCTGCCCAAGGTCCTGCATGAAATCGCGGGCGCCCCGATGCTGGCCCATGCGATCACCTCGGGCCTGACGCTGGAGCCCTCGCGGATGGTCGTCGTCGCCGGTCATGGCGCCGAGGCGGTGACGAAGGCCGCCGAAGAGACCTGCCCGCTGGCCCAGATCGTCCTGCAGGAAGAGCAGAAGGGCACCGCCCATGCGGTCGACCAGGCGCGCCCGGTGCTGGAAGGCTTCGACGGGGACGTCATCGTTCTGTACGGCGACACCCCCTTCATCCGTCCCGAAACGCTGGAAGCCATGCGCGAGGCCCGCGCCCGTCACGACGTTGTGGTGCTGGGTTTCGAGGCCGCCGACCCGGCCCGCTACGGGCGTCTGGTGATGGAGGGAGACCGCCTTGACCGCATCGTCGAGTTCAAGGATGCCTCGGATGAAGAGCGCGCCATAACCCTCTGCAACTCCGGGCTTCTCTGCGCCCCAGGTCCGCTGCTCTTCGAGCTGCTGAGCGCGGTCGGCAACGACAATGCCGCCGGAGAATACTACCTGCCCGACGTGGTGGCGCTGGCAAATGCGCGCGGCCTGTCCTCGGGCGTCGTCACCTGCGACGAGGCCGAGACCCTCGGCGTCAACTCCCGCGCCGAACTGGCCCGCGCCGAGGCGCTGTTCCAGGCCCGCGCCCGTGCGGATGCGATGGACAACGGCGTCACCCTGCAGGCCCCCGAGACGGTGCATTTCTCCTTCGATACCTTCATCGGCGGCGACACGGTGATCGAGCCCAACGTGGTCTTCGGCCCCGGCGTGACGGTCGAGAACGGCGCGCGGATCCGCGCCTTCAGCCACCTTGAGGGCTGCCACGTGTCGCGCGGCGGCGTCATCGGCCCCTATGCCCGCCTGCGCCCCGGCGCCGAGCTGGCCGAGGACGTCAGGATCGGCAATTTCGTCGAGATAAAGGAGGCCCGGCTGGATCGCGGCGCCAAGGTCAACCACCTCTCCTACATCGGAGACGCGGTGATCGGCGAGGCGACGAACATCGGCGCGGGCACCATCACCTGCAACTACGATGGCGTCTTCAAGCACCAGACCCGGATCGGCGCGCGGGCCTTCATCGGCTCGAACACCATGCTGGTGGCGCCGGTCTCGGTCGGCGATGACGCGATGACCGGCTCGGGCTCGGTGATCACCTCGGACGTGGAACCCGGCGCGCTGGCCATTGGCCGCGCCCGGCAGGTGAACAAGCCGGGCTTTGCACGGAAATTGTTCGAAATGCTGAAATCCAGGAAGGCCACACAGGCCAAAGAGGCGGAATAATGTGCGGAATTATCGGGTACCTGGGTAAACACGAGGCCGCACCCTTCCTCGTCGAGGCGCTGAAGCGGCTGGAGTACCGCGGCTACGACAGCGCGGGCATCGCCACGGTGAACGCCGGACAGCTGGAACGCCGTCGCGCGGTCGGCAAGCTGGTGAACCTTTCCGACGTGCTGGTGCATGACCCGCTGGCGGGCAAGTCGGGCATCGGTCACACCCGCTGGGCCACCCATGGCAGCCCGACAGAGGTCAATGCCCACCCCCATCGTCACGGCCAGGTCGCCGTGGTCCATAACGGCATCATCGAGAACTTCCGCGAGTTGCGCGCCGAGCTGGCCGAGGCGGGCCTGGTCCCCGAGACCGAGACCGACACCGAGACCGTCGCAATGCTGGCGGCGCAATACATCGCCGAGGGCCTGTCGCCGCAGGAGGCCGTGGCCCGCACCCTGCCCCGGCTGGAAGGCGCCTTCGCGCTGCTCTTCCTCTTCGATGGCGAAGAGGACCTGATGATTGCGGCCCGCAAGGGCTCTCCGCTGGCTGTCGGGCATGGCGAGGGCGAGAACTTCGTCGGCTCGGACGCGATTGCGCTGGCGCCACTGACCGACCGGCTGACCTACCTTGAAGAGGGCGACTGGGCCGTCATCACCCGCAACCGGGTCGAGATCCGCGATGCGGCGGGCACGCTGGTGAGCCGGCCCGTGAAACAGGTGCAACTGGACAATGCCCGCGTCGACAAGGCCGGCTACAAGCACTTCATGGCCAAGGAAATTGCCGAGCAACCGCAGGTGCTTGGCGATGCGCTGCGGCACTACCTCGACGCCGATGGCAAGATCGCCCTGCCCGGCGCCGGCATCGACTTTTCCCGTATCGAGCGCCTGACCCTCGTTGCCTGCGGTACCGCCTACTACGCCTGCCTGACGGCGAAATACTGGTTCGAACAGCTGGCCCGCATTCCCGTCGAGGTCGACGTGGCCTCGGAATTCCGCTACCGCGAGCCGCCGGTCACCCCCGGCACCGCGGCGCTTTTCGTCAGCCAGTCGGGCGAGACCGCCGACACGCTGGCCGCCCTGCGCTACTGCCGGGGCAAGGCCGACACGGTCCTGTCGGTGGTGAACGTCGCCGAAAGCTCGATCGCGCGGGAAAGCGACCTGGCGCTGCCGATCCTGGCGGGGACCGAGATCGGCGTGGCCTCGACCAAGGCCTTCTCGTGCCAACTGACCGTGCTGCTGCTGCTGGCGCTGGAAGCGGCGCGCCAGAAGGGTCAGATCGGGGCGGAGCGGCTTGCCGACCTGACCTCGGCGCTGCGGGGCCTGCCTGCCGTGATCAGCCGCGCGCTGGACGATGGCGCCCATGCCGAGGCGCTGTCAATGCAGCTGGCCGAGGCGACGGACGTGCTGTTCCTGGGCCGCGGGCTGATGTATCCTCTGGCGCTGGAAGGCGCGTTGAAGATGAAGGAAATCAGCTACATACACGCCGAAGCTTATGCATCCGGCGAGCTGAAGCACGGTCCCATTGCGCTGATCGACAAACATGTACCGGTGGTGGTCATGGCGCCGCGCGACGGCCTCTTCGACAAGACCGTGTCGAACATGCAGGAGGTCATGGCGCGGGGCGGTCAGGTGCTGCTGATCTCGGATCGGGCCGGCATCGCGGCGGCCCAGGACGGCATCTGGCAAAGCATCGAGATGCCGCAGGTCGACCCGGTGCTGGCGCCGATCCTCTATGCCGTGCCCGCCCAGTTGATCGCCTATCACACCGCCGTCGCCAAGGGCACCGACGTCGACCAGCCCCGCAACCTGGCGAAATCGGTGACCGTGGAATGAGCGCGCCCACCACCCTTGAGGCCGCGATTGAGGTGCTGAAGACCCATGCCGAGCCCGAGAAGGCCGACGGCATGGCGGCCTATCACAAGGTCGCGCGGCCCTACCTCGGCGTCGCCAACCCGGTGCTGAACGAACTGGCGCAGGACTGGCGGCGGGCGCTTTCGCTGCCCGAGCGGCTGTCGCTGGCCTCGGCGCTCTGGCAGAGCGATATCCACGAGGCGCGGGTGGTTGCGGCCAAGCTGCTGACCCAGGCGCGGATCAAGCCTTCGGATGCCGAGGCCTGGTGGATGATCTGTTCCTGGGTGCCCGAGTTCGACGCCTGGGCGATTGCCGATCACGCCTGCATGGCCGGGCAGCGCCGCGTCATGGCCGACCTGTCGCGCCTGGACGAGATCGCCGCCTGGACCACCCATGACCACCTCTGGACCAAGCGCGCGGCGCTGGTGATCACCCTCGGCCTGGCGCGGCTGAACCACCCCGACGCGGCGCAGATGGCGGCGCGCGAAAAGGTGCTGGGCTGGGCGGCGGATTATGTCGCTGATGATCGCTGGTTCATCCAGAAGGCGGTGGCCTGGTGGCTGCGCGACCTGTCCAAGCATGACGCGGGTCGGGTCCGCGCCTTCCTCGACGCCCATGGGGCCGGGATGCGTGGCTTTGCCCGCAAGGAAGCCGGCAAGTACCTGCGCGACTGAGAGGTTCAGCCGCCGTAGATCTCGACCTCTGACAGCGCGGTCAGCGGCAGGCCGAGGCCCTGCATCGCCTGCAGCGACAGGCGCGCGCCGCTGGCGCCGGCGGCGGGGCGCAGCTCGACCGCGATCTCGCGCCCGGTGTCCAGCGCCCGCACCCGCCCCTGCGCCGGGGCGCGGACCAGCGGGGTCTTCACCCAGAGCCCCGGCTCGCCCGCCGCGCCAAGGCTGGCGACCGAGCGGCCAAGCAGCCCGCCCGCCCCCGGCGCGACCGGGGTGGCCCCGGCAGCGGGCAAGTCATCCTGCCCGCGCCCGCGCGGACGCAACTGCCAGGGCTCTCCGGTCGAGGAGTAGCTTTCCTCGCCGGGCGCCGCATCAGCGCCCTGCGACATGGCATCGGGGGTCTCGTCGGGCCGCCCGCCCAGCAGGCCGGAGGGGTCGCAGGCGGCGAGAAGGGGAATCGCGAGAAAAGGTATCAGCACTTTCATTTCGCTAACCTATCGCATCGATGTGACGGCGCAATCGCCGAAACATCCCTTGTCGGCGGAGCCCCGCGCGCCTAGTTTCTGCCCATGACACAGCCTCTCGTCGATCCCTTTCAGCGTGCCATCACCTACCTGCGGGTCTCGGTCACGGACCGATGCGACTTCCGTTGTGTCTACTGCATGGCCGAGAACATGACCTTCCTGCCGAAGAAGGAACTTCTGACGCTGGAAGAGCTGGATCGCATGTGTTCGACCTTCGTCCGTCTCGGGGTGCAGAAGCTGCGCATCACCGGCGGCGAGCCGCTGGTACGGCGCGATATCATGACCTTCTTCCGTTCGATGTCCCGGCACCTGGACAGCGGCGCGCTGAAGGAGCTGACGCTGACCACCAATGGCAGTCAGCTTGAGCGTTTTGCCACCGATCTCTACGCGGCGGGCGTACGGCGGGTGAATGTCTCGCTGGATACGCTGGACGAGGAGAAATTCGCCCGGGTCACCCGCTGGGGCCGCCTGCCGCAGGTGATGCGCGGGCTGGATGCGGCGCAGGCGGCGGGGCTGAAGGTCAAGCTGAACGCCGTGGCGCTGAAGGGCTTCAACGAGGACGAGGTCGAGACGCTGACACGCTTCTGCGGCGAGCGCGGCATGGATCTGACCTGGATCGAGGTCATGCCCATGGGCGATCTCGGCAACGAGGACCGCGTCGGACAATACTGGTCGATGAAGGACCTGCGGGCACGGCTGGCCGAAAGCTACACCCTGACCGATCTGCCCGAGAGCACCGGCGGCCCCGCCCGCTACGTGCGGCTGGAGGAGACCGGCCAGAAGATCGGGTTCATCACGCCGCTCAGTCACAACTTCTGCGAAAGCTGCAACCGGGTGCGGATGACCTGCACCGGGGAGCTCTACATGTGCCTCGGTCAGGAGGACATGCTGGATCTGCGCCCCGCCCTGCGCAATCATCCGGGCAATGACGCTCCGCTGGAACAGGAGATCCGCCGCGCCATCGGCCTGAAGCCCGAAGGCCACGACTTCGACTATTCCCGCCAGAGGGCGGACGGACAGGTCTCGCGCCACATGAGCCACACGGGCGGGTAAATGACGACCCAGGCGAGACCGACGCCCTTCTATCATTTTTATGCCGTTCTCGCCGCGCTGGCCACGCCGCTGGCCTGGCGCCGCGTGCGCGCCAAGCTGACCGCCGAGGGCATCGCCCCCGACCGGCAGGGCGAACGCATGGGCCGCGCCACCCGCGCCCGCCCCGAGGGACAGCTGTTCTGGTTCCACGCCGCCAGCGTCGGCGAAAGCGTCTCGGCCCTGGCGCTGATCGAGAAGGTGCTGGAGCTGGCGCCTGGCGCTCATGCGCTGGTGACCACCGGCACCGCCGGCTCGGCGCAGGTGCTGGCGGGACGGCTGCCGAAGCGGGCGATCCACCAGTTCGCACCGCTGGACACGGGCCGCGCCCTGCGCCGCTTCTTCCGCCACTGGCGCCCCGATGCCGGGATCTTCGTCGAAAGCGAACTCTGGCCGCAGATGATCGTGCGTGCGCGCGCCTCGGGGATGCGGCTGGCGCTGGTCAATGCGCGGCTGTCGAAAAGCTCGCTGAAGAACTGGCGCCGCTTCGATGGCACCTTCCGTTTCCTGCTGGGCCAGTTCACCCTGGTGCGCACCCAGGACCGCGCCACGCTGGAGGCGCTGCACGAGCTGGGCGCGGACCGGCAGAGCGTGGCGCAGGGTCCGAACCTGAAGGCGATGATCGCCCCGCCGCCGGTCGACGCCGCCACGCTGGCCGAGCTGCGCGCCGCCTTTGACGGCCCCTTCTGGGCCGCCGCCGCCACCCACCCGGGCGAAGAGGCCGAGGTGCTGCGCGCCCATCTTGCCGCCCGCACCGCCCTGCCCGGCCTGCGCCTGCTGCTGATCCCGCGCCACCCCGACCGCGCCGGGGAAATCGCCGCGCTGGTCCGCGCTGAGGGCCTGAGCCTGGCGCAACGCTCTGCCGGAGAGGCGCCCGCAGGGGCCGAGGTCTACCTGGCCGACACCCTGGGCGAGATGGGACTGTGGTATTCGCTGGCGCCGCTGGCCTTCCTCGGTGGCTCCTTCGCCACCGTCGGCGGCCATACCCCCTATGAGCCCGCCTGTTTCGCCACCCCCATCCTGCACGGCCCCCATTACGAGAACTTCTCGGAGGTCTACGCCAGCTTCGATGCCAGCGGTGCCGCGCTGCAGGTCGCCGATGCGCAGGAACTGGGCCGCGAGGTCGTGCGCCTGCTGTCAGATCCCGGCGCCCTGGCACTGATGGCGCAGGAGGCCGGCGTCCTGTCGCGCGGACATGGCACAGAGCTGAGCCATGTCGCGGAAGATCTCTTGCAGGCCCTTGTCCCCGGCACCCTTCCCGAGCGCCCGGGTCTGGGATAGGAAAGCCCCAAAGCGGGAGACCTTCCATGACTCAGCCCGATATCGCCCGAACCGAGGTGATCGCGCCGAACTTCAAGAAACGCATGTCCGGGGTGACCTCGACGGTCTATCGCCTCGTGCCGCTGCAGGCGCGCGACATGGCGATCGTGTCTTCTGGCCCCGCAGTGCCCGCCGATGTGCCCCAGGTGCCGGTGCGCGCGCTGCTGACCATGTCCCGGCGCGGCCCCTCGGGCCCCCGGGTCTGGCACGCCCGTCGCAACAACGAGATGCTGGCCGGCATCGCCCTGAAGCGGCTTCTGGGCAAGCGGCTGAAGCTGATGTTCACCTCGGCGGCGCAGCGCGACCACAAGGGCTTCACCAAGTGGATGATCCGCCAGATGGATGCGGTGGTGGCCACCTCGGCCCGCTCGCAGAGCTTCCTGGAAGTGCCCTCGGTGGTGCAGCACCACGGCATCGACGCCGACCTGTTCTGCCCCGCGACCGACAAGGCCGCCCTGCGCCGGGAGCTGGGCCTGCCCGAAGGCCAGACCCTCGTCGGCTGCTTCGGGCGCATCCGGCCGCAGAAGGGCAATGACCTGTTCATCCAGTCCATGCTGCGCCTGCTGCCCGAGCGGCCCGGTGTGACGGCGGTGATGATGGGCGGCGTGACCGAGCAGTTCCAGGACTTCCACGCCGGGCTGAAGGCCGAGGTCGAACAGGCGGGCCTCTCGGACCGGGTGCTCTTCCTGCCCGAGGATCCGCACTGGGACATCTCGCGCTGGTTCCGCGCCCTCGATCTCTATATCGCGCCGCAACGCTGGGAGGGCTTCGGCCTGACCCCGATGGAAGCCATGTCCTGCGGCGTGCCCGTGGTCGCCACCCGCGCCGGCGCCTTCGAGGATTTCATCCCCGATGGCGTCGCCGGCAGCATCGTCGATATCGAGGATCTGGACGCCCTGACCCAGGCCACCGCCCGGCTGCTGGACGATGCGACCCTGCGCGCCGGCTACGCCCAGGCGGCGCGCGCCCATGTGCTGCAAAGCTGCCGGATCGAGCAGGAGGCCGAGGCGCTGAACGCGATCTATCGCCGCCTCTTGTCCGAGGGCTGAGCCTGCCGCTACCCTGCCGCCAAGGGGGCTGCCATGCTGACCAGGTTCCACCATGTCGCGCTGATCTGCGCCGACTACCCACGCTCGCGCGCCTTCTATACCGGGGTGCTGGGCCTCTCGGTGATCGCCGAGACCTACCGTGCCGCGCGTGACAGCTGGAAGCTGGACCTCGCCCTGCCCGGCGGCGGCCAGATCGAGCTGTTCTCCTTCCCCGACGCCCCGCCCCGGCCGACCCGCCCCGAGGCGCAGGGGCTGCGCCATCTCTGCTTCGCCACCGAAGACCTCGACGCGGCCATCGCCGAGCTGGCCCGTCAGGGTGTCGAAACGGAAGAGATCCGTACCGACCCGCTCACCGGCGCGCGCTTCACCTTCTTCGCCGATCCCGACGGGCTGCCGCTGGAACTCTACGAGGAGCTGGGATGACCACGCCCGCCGCCTCACGCACCGCCGGCGTCCTGTTCTGCCTGCTCGCCGCGACGACCTGGGGCACCACCGGCACCGCCGCCAGCTTCGCGCCGGATGTGCCCGCCGTGGCCATCGGCGCGGCGGCCATGGGCATCGGCGGGCTGTTGCAGGCCCTGATCTCGCTGCGCCGGATCGGCCGGGCCCGCGCCCTGCTGGCCCGCCACCGGGTGCTGCTGGTGATCGGCGCGCTCTCTGTCGCGCTCTACCCGCTGGCCTTCTACGGCGCGATGCGGCTGGCGGGGGTGACGGTGGGCACGGTGATCTCCATCGGCTCGGCTCCGGCCATCGCGGCGCTGATCGAGACCCGGCTGGAGGGCAGCCGCCTCAGCCCCCGCTGGCTGATCGGCGTCTGCTTCGGCCTCGCGGGCATGGTGCTGCTGGCCACGACCGAGGGCGGCCCGCCCGGACAGGCGCCGAACCTGCCCCTGGGCGTCGCGCTCGGCCTGGCGGCGGGGGGCAGCTATGCGCTTTATTCCTGGACCGCGCGGCGGCTGATGCAGCAGGGCGTCGCGGCGCCGGCGGCCATGGGCGCCACCTTCGGGCTGGGCGGGCTGCTGCTGATGCCGGTGCTGGCGGCAACCGGCGCGCCCTTCCTCGCAAGCCCCGGCAACCTCGCCGTCGGCGCCTACATGGCGCTGGTGCCGATGTTCGCCGGCTATCTCGCCTTCGGCCAGGCCCTGTCGCGGATCACCAGCAGCCAGGCCACGACGATCTCGCTGTTCGAACCCGTCGTCGCCGCCCTGCTGGCGATCCTGGTGGTCGGAGAGCGCCTGCCCGTCACGGGCTGGCTTGGCGTCGGGCTGATCCTCGCCTGCCTGCTCTGGACCGAGGTTCCCCTGCCGCGCCGCCGCCACCGCATGGCCTGAGACATGCGAAAGGGCGCCCGGAAAGCCGGACGCCCTGCATCATCACCAGGCTGAAAATACTCCCGCCGGAGGCCTCCCCGGCCGCAGTCCTCAGGCCGGCATACGCTTCTCGACGATCTCGGCCCACCAGGAGCAGCCGGCGGGGATCGCATCGTCGTTGAAATTGTACTCGGGGTTGTGGACGTCGGCGCTGTCGCCATTGCCGACCAGGATATAGGCGCCGGGCCGCTCTTCCAGCATGTAGGCGAAATCCTCGCCGCCCATGGTGATCTCGGCCTCGGCGCAGTCGCCCGAAATGGATGCCGCGACCTCGGCGGCGAACTCGGTCTGCTCGGGCGTGTTGACCATCGCCGGGTAGCCGGGCAGCCAGGTGATCTCGGCCTTGGCGCCGAAGGCCATGGCGGCGGCGGGCACGATGGCCTTCAGCCGTTCCTCGGCCAGCGCCCGGCTTTCCTTCGACATGGTGCGGATCGTGCCGCGTAGGGTGACCTTGGCGGGGATCACGTTGAACGCCTTGGAGGAGCTTTCGAACGAGGTGACGGAGACCACGATCTGCTCGACCGGATCGGCGTTGCGGCTGGCGATCGACTGCAGCGCGGTCACCACCTGCGAGGCGGCGACGATCGGGTCGATGGTCTGCTGCGGCTTGGCGGCATGTCCGCCGCGCCCGACGATGTCGATCTCGAACTGGTCGGTGGCGGCGAAGAAGGCGCCCGGGCGGATGCCGAAGCTGCCCACGGGCATCCCGGGCCAGTTGTGCATCCCGTAGACCTCCTGGATCCCCCAGCGATCCATCATGCCGTCCTCGCACATCTCGCGGCCACCGCCGCCGCCCTCTTCGGCGGGCTGGAAGATCACCACCACGGTGCCGTCGAAGTTGCGCGTCTCGGCCAGGTACTTGGCCGCGCCCAGAAGCATCGCCGTATGGCCGTCATGGCCACAGGCGTGCATGGCCCCCGGGGTCTTCGAGGCATAGTCGAGGCCGGTCGCCTCGAGGATCGGCAGCGCGTCCATGTCGGCGCGCAGCCCGATGACCTTGCCCGAGGCATTGCTCTTGCCCTTGATCACGCCGACCACGCCGGTGCGGCCGAGGCCGGTGGCGATCTCGTCGCAGCCGAACTCCTTCAGCTTCTCGGCCACCAGCGCCGAGGTGCGATGCGTGTCGAAGAGGATCTCCGGGTTCTCGTGCAGGTCCCGGCGCCAGGCGGTGATCTCGGGGTGCATCTCGGCGAGACGATTCTTGATGGGCATCTGGGGGCTCCTTGGTGGGGACGGTCAGCGGGACAGCGGCAGGCGGGCCTCGGCCAGCTCCGCGATCCAGCTCATCCCGTAGGGGATGACCGCGTCGTTGAATTCATATTCGGGATGGTGCAGCCCGGCGCTGTCGCCGTTGCCGACCAGGATATAGGCGCCGGGGCGGCGGCGCAGCATCTCGGCGAAGTCGTCCGCGCCCATGACGGGCGGGAAATCGGTGGTCGCCGAGGAGACCCTGTTGCCCGCCTCTGCCGCGAAACCGACGTTCTCGGCGTGGTTGATCAGCACCGGCGGACCGGGCAGGAAGGTGATCTCGGCAGAGACGCCATAGGCGGCGGCGGTGGCCGTGGTGACCTCTTCGATCCGGGTGCGGACCTGGGTCTGCACCGCGTCGTCATGCACTCGGTAGGTGCCCTTGAGGTGGACGACTTCGGGAATGACGTTGTAGGTATTGGTCTCGGTCACGAAGCCGCAGATAGAGACCACGGCATTCTGCACCGGATCGACATTGCGGCTGACGATGCTCTGCAGCGCCGTCACCACCTGCGCGGCGGCCAGCGTCGTGTCGATGTTGAGGTTGGGCATGGCGGCATGTCCCCCCCGCCCCGTCAGCACCACGTCGAAGCGTTCCGGCGCGGCGAACTGCGGCCCGGCGCGCAGGGTGAAATCCCCCAGCGGCTTGCCCGGCCAGTTGTGCATCCCATAGACCTCGTCCACCCCGAAGCGGCCCATCAGCCCATCCTCGATCATCGCCTTCGCACCACCGCCGCCCTCTTCGGCGGGCTGGAAGATGCAGACGACGGAGCCGGCGAAATTGCGCGTCTCGGCCAGGTATTGCGCCGCCCCGAGCAGCATCGAGGTATGCCCGTCATGGCCGCAGGCATGCATCTTGCCGGGCACGGTGGAGGCATGGGGCAGCCCCGTCGCCTCGAGGATCGGCAGGGCGTCCATATCGGCACGGAAACCGACGGTGCCGCCCGTCCCCTTGCCCCGGATCACGGCGACCACGCCGGTCTGGCCCACGCCCTCGACCACCTCGTCACAGCCGAAGCTGCGCAGCTTCTCGGCGACGAAACGGGCGGTCTCGTGCTCCTCGAAGCGCAGTTCGGGGTGGGCATGGATATGGCGGCGCCAGGTGGCGACCTCGGGGGCCAGTTCGGCGATGCGGTTGCGCAGGGGCATCAGAGGCCCTCCAGGTGGTCGAGCAGGCGGCGCATGTAGTCCACGCCCCGGTCGAACTGCTCGACGGTGATGAATTCGTCCGGCTGGTGCGCCTGGGCGATGTCGCCGGGGCCGCAGACCACGGCGGACATGCCGCGCGCCTGGAAGTAGCCGGCCTCGGTGCCGTAGCTGACCACATGGCTGCCGTTGTCGCCGGTCAGCTGCCGCGCCAGGCGTTCGGCGGCGCCGTCGGTCTCGGGTGTCAGCCCCTTGGCATCGAAGAGCCGCGTCAGGGTGATCGAAGTCTCGGGGCGCACCGCCTGCATCCCGGCCTCGACGCGGCGCACCTCCTCCTCGTAGGCTTTCGCGTAGCTTTCGGGATCCTCGCCCGGCACGCAGCGGAAGGCCATCACGAACTGGCAGCTCCTGGCGGTGATGTTATGCGCCGTTCCGCCCGAGATCATGCCGACATGGGCATTGGTCCAGGGCGGATCGAACAGCGCATCGGTGCCCTGCGGTTCCTTCGCGGCATTGGCGGCGTTGACCGCATTGCCCCAGTCGACCAGCTTCGCCGCCTCCATGATCGCCGAGACACCCGTGTAGGCGATGGAGCTGTGCACCTCGAAGCCGTTGACCTGGGTGTCGAAGGCCACCCCCGCCTTGTGGCCCGAGACCACCTGCAGCATCGTCGGTTCCCCGATCAGCGCCACGGCGGGCTTGGGCACATGCGGCAGGGCGTCCTCCAGCAACGGATCGGCGCCGAGCAGGCCGATTTCCTCGTCGTAGGTGAAGGCAAGGTGCAGCGGCTTGCCCAGCTTGCGGCGGCTCGCCTCGGCCAGGGCCCAGACCGCCAGCGCATCGAAACCCTTCATGTCAGCGCAACCGCGCCCGAAAAGCTTGCCGTCCCGCTCGGTGACCTCGAAGGGATCCGAGGACCATTCCTGCCCGTCCACCGGCACCACGTCCGTATGGCCCGAGAGTACCACCCCGCCCTCTTCCGACGGCCCAGTCCAGGCCCAGAGTCCGGCCTTGGGCTCGTTGGGGTGGGGGTGTCGGTAGCAGGTGACGCCGTGGCTTTCGAGGTAGCCCTGCACCCAGTCGATCAGCGGCAGGTTGCTGTCGCGGGAGACCGTGGGGAAGGAGACGAGCTTGGCAAGGATCTCGCGCGGGGAGAGGCTTTCTGGGCCGGACGAACGGAGCGTCATAGGGGGTCTTTCCTGCCGCGCGACACTCTCGCGCGGATCTTGTTGCAATGGGTGCCGGGGGCGCCGGCATTGTCCGGCGCAGTCTCGCACAGTCCCCGGGGAAGGTCAGTAGCCGCTGTCGGTGGTCAGCACGAAATGGTCCTCGCCCACCTTCTCGTAAACCGAAGGTTCGGCCTGGTAGTCGAGATCGTGGATCGGCGAGGGGATCGGCTTGAAATTCAACTCGTGCTCGGACTTGCGTCGGGTCGGATCGGCAATCGGCACGGCCTTCATCAGCGCCTTTGTATAAGCGTGCTGGGGGTTCTCGAAGACCGACTGGCGGCTGCCGATCTCGACGATGCGACCCAGGTACATGACGCCGACACGGTGGCTGACGCGCTCGACCACGGCCATGTCATGAGAAATGAAGAGGAACGACAGGCCCAGGTCGGCCTGCAGTTCCATCATCAGGTTCACCACCTGCGCCTGCACCGAGACGTCCAGCGCCGAAACCGCCTCGTCGGCGACGATCAGCTTGGGGTTCAGGGCCAGCGCCCGGGCGATGGCGACCCGCTGCCGCTGGCCGCCCGACAGCTCGTGCGGGTAGCGGCGCATGAAGCTGCGCGGCAGTTCGACCCGGTCGAACAGCATCTCGACGCGCTTCTGCATCTCCGCGCCCTTCAGAGTGCCGAAGTTGCGCATCGGCTCGGCCACCTGGTCCGAGAGCTGCATCTGCGGGTTCAGCGAGGCAAACGGATCCTGGAAAATCATCTGCATGTCGAGCCGCGCCTTGCGCAGGTCGCGGTCGTTCAGCGCCATGATGTCCTTGCCATCGAGATCGATCTCGCCGGCCAGCGGTTCGACCAGGCGCAGCACCGAGCGGCCGGTGGTCGACTTGCCGCAGCCGGATTCGCCGACCAGCGACAGGGTCTGTCCCTTGCGGATGTCGAAGGAGACATCCTCGACCGCGTGCACGTTGGCGACGGTGCGGCGCATCACGCCGCCCTTCACCGGAAAGCGGGTGGTCAGGTTCCTGACCGAAAGCAGCACCTCGTCCTTGCCGGGGATCGGCGCGATCTTCTGGCCCTCGACCCCGAACAGTTTCATCGGCTCGGGCAGCGGCTTGCCGGTCATCTCGCCAAGCTTGGGCACCGCGGCCAGCAGGGCCTTGGTGTAATCATGGGTGGGGGCGTTGAAGATCTGTTCGACCGGACCCTCTTCCACCTTGTTGCCGCGGAACATGACGACCACGCGGTCGGCCATCTGTGCCACGACGGCCATGTCGTGCGTGATGAACATCACCGCCGTGCCGGTCTCGCGCTTCAGGCGGTCCATCAGGGCGAGGATCTCGGCCTGGATGGTCACGTCCAGCGCGGTGGTCGGCTCGTCGGCGATCAGCAGGCGTGGCTCGCAGGCCAGGGCCATGGCGATGACGACCCGCTGACGCATCCCGCCGGAAAGTTCGTGCGGATACTGCTTGATTCGGCGCTCGGGCTCGGGGATGCGCACTTCGCGCAGCAGTTCGACGGCGCGGGCCATGGCCTGCTTGCGGCTCATGCCCTTGTGCAGCCTCAGCCCCTCGGAGAGCTGGCGGCCGACGGTGAAGACCGGGTTCAGCGCCGTCATCGGCTCCTGGAAGATCATCCCGATCTCGTTGCCGCGGATTGTCCGCATCAGCCCCTGCTCGGCACTGGCCAGATCGACCTCACCCTCGGTCTTGCGATCAAAAATTAGGCGCCCCCCGGCGATTTTTCCGCCGCCGAACTCTACCAGCCGCATCAGCGACAGCGAGGAAACCGACTTGCCCGAACCGGATTCGCCGACCACGCAAACCGTCTCTCCGGGGTTGATCTGGAACGAGACATCCTCGACCCCGATGACCGGACCGTCCTTTGTCTCGAAGGAGACACGCAGATTTTCGATGCGAGCAATGGGGGCGGCGGAACCGTCGGTATCTAGCATGAGGAGCCCTGTGAGAGTGGTGACCCGCAAACGCTACAGAGGCTTTGCGAAGCTTGTCAAACCGCCTCTCCCCCTGTCCCGGCGTTACCCCCTCTCCCTTTGCGTCAGCCGAGCGAGAGGGTTGCTTTTTGATCGAATCCGATTTTCGATACCCCCATCCTCGGGTGGGTGTCTGACGCCCGGCAGCCTTTCGGGCCGCCGGGCGTTCTGGATATCGCCCGGGTCAACGATCGGACCCGCAAGGTCCGGCACAGTTCAACTGGGAGAAACCAATGAACCTCAGATCTGCCCTGCTTGGTGCAGCCGCCCTGACGGCGCTGGCACCTGCGGCCATGGCCGAGCGCGGAAGCGACGGCCATGTCAACATCATCTACTGGCAGGCCCCCTCGGTCCTGAACCCCTACATGTCGGGCGGCACCAAGGACATCGAATCCTCCTCGATGATTCTGGAACCGCTCGGCCGTTTCGACGAGACCGGCGCCCTGGTGCCCTTCCTGGCGAAAGAGATCCCCACCGTCGAGAACGGCGGCGTTTCCGAGGACCTGACCTCGATCACCTGGACGCTGAAGGAGGGCCTGCTGTGGTCCGACGGCTCGCCGGTGACCTCCGAGGACGTGCTCTTCACCTATGAATACTGCACCGCCGAGGAATTCGGCTGCGCCCAGGGCGCCAAGTTCGACAGCGTCTCGACCGTCGAGGCCCTGGACGAGCTGACGGTGAAGGTCACCTTCAAGGCCGCCACGCCGAACCCCTACCTGCCCTTCATGGGCGGCCAGTCCCCGATCATCCAGAAGGCCCAGTTCGCCGAATGCCTCGGCGCGGCGGCCTCGACCTGCACCGAAGCCAACTTCAACCCGATCGGCACCGGCCCCTTCGTGGTCGACGAGTTCAAGCCGAACGACGTGATCTCGATGTCGGCCAACCCGAATTATCGTGACCCTGCCAAGCCCGCATTCGCCACCGTGACCTTCAAGGGCGGCGGCGACGCGGCCTCGGCCGGCCGCGCGGTGCTGGAAACCGGTGAATTCGATTACGCCTGGAACCTGCAGCTGGCCCCCGAGGTCATCGCCGAGATGGAAGCAGGCGGCCAGGGCAAGACCGTGGTCGGCTTCGGCACCCTGGTCGAGCGGATCGAGATGAACCTCACCGATCCCTCCTCCGACCTCTCCGCCGACGTGCGTTCGACCCGCGAGGCGCCGCATCCATTCCTCAGCGACCTGAACGTGCGCAAGGCGCTGTCGATGGCCATCGACCGCGAGATCCTGGTGGAAATCGGCTATGGTGAAGCCGGTCGCGCGACCTGCAACCTGGTGCCGGCGCCGGCGCTCTATGCCTCGCCCAACACCGACTGCCTGACGCAGGACCTGGAAGGCGCCAAGGCGCTGCTGGACGAAGCCGGCTGGGTCGACACCAACGGCAACGGCATCCGCGACAAGGACGGCGTCGAGATGGAAGTGCTCTTCCAGACCTCGACCAACGCCGTGCGCCAGAACTTCCAGGACGCCATCAAGGCGTGGTGGGAAATGATCGGCCTCTCGGTCGAGCTGCGCAACGTGTCCGGTTCGGTCTTCTTCGGCGGTGACGCCGGTTCGCCCGACACCTTCCAGAAGTTCTACGCGGACGCCGAGATGTACGCCAACAACTTCGACGGCACCGACCCGCAGGCCTACCTGGCGCAGTACCGCTGCGACAACGAGCCCCAGCCCGACAACCAGTGGCAGGGTGAGAACATCAACCGCTACTGCGACCCGGAATACGACGCCCTGCTCGACGAGCTGGCCGCCACCGGCGAGCTGGAGAAGCGCGGCGAGATCGCCATCAAGCTGAACGAGATGCTGACCAAGGAAAGCTACACCATCGTTCCGCTGGTCGACCGTGGTCGTGTCTCGGCCCACTCCAACACCCTCGGCGGCGTTGTCCTGAACACCTGGGACTCCGAGCTGTGGAACGTGGCCGACTGGTACCGCATCAAGGAGTGATCCTTGCCACTGGGGATCCGGCGCGTCCGGGTCCCCGCCCCCCGCGCTTGACCCGCCGATCCCGTGGCTGAAGGACGACCGGGCCCGAGCCCCGGCCCGCCTCCCCGGGAACAGCGGGAAAAGCGCCTCAGACGCCCGGACCCTCCATGCTGACCTTTACCCTTCGACGACTGCTGATCGCAGTCCCGACATTGCTTGCAAGCGCCATCGTGATCTTCGCGCTGCTGCAACTCGCCCCCGGCGACCCGATGGCCAACGTGCCGCTGACCGTTCCCCCCGAGGTGAAGCAGCGGATGCGCGAGGCCCTGGGTCTCGGCGAACCCGTCCATATCCAGTTCTGGAAATGGCTGGTCCAGTTCTTCTGGATCGAGCCCCAGGTCCTGATCGACAATATCTTCGGCACCGGCTTCGCCGACGGCAAGCTGCGCGTGCTCTCCTGGCAGACCCGGTCGCCGGTGATGGACATCGTGGTGCAGCGGATGCCGCAGACCCTGTGGGTCGTGGGCACCTCCTACCTGGTGGGCATCATCATCGCCCTGCCGATCGGCATCTACTCGGCCTATCGCCAGTATTCCGTCTTCGACCAGGCCGGGACGTTCATCTCGATGGTCGGCTACTCGGTCCCCACCTTCTTCACCGGCGTGCTGCTGATCGTGATCTTCTCGGTCAACATGCCGCGCGAAAGCTTCTTCTGGTTCCCCTCGATCTACGACACCACGCACCAGGTGAACGACTGGGCCAGCTTCGGCTTCCAGGTGCGTCAGATGTTCCTGCCGGTCATGGTGCTGGCGCTCTACAACGCCGCGCAGATCAGCCGCTTCATGCGCGCCTCGATGCTGGACAACCTGAACCAGGACTACGTCCGCACCGCCCGCGCCAAGGGCCTGGGCGAGAGCATCGTGGTCATGGTCCACGTGCTGCGCAACTCGCTGATCCCCGTGGTCACCGTGATCGCCCTCGGCGTGCCGCAGGTCTTCGGCGGCGCCATCATCACCGAGCAGGTGTTCAAGGTGAACGGCCTGGGCCACCTTCTGATCGGCGCCATCGAGGCCAACGACCTGCCGATGGTGCAGACGCTGACCTTCATCTTCGCCGTGCTCATCGTGCTCTTCAACCTGATTGCCGACGTGCTCTACGGCATCCTCGACCCGCGGATCCGCTATGACTGATGACCTGAACGAACCCGTCCCCGCCACCGCGGGGACCACGCAGCCGGGCGGCGTCCTTGCGGCGCCGATGCCCGCCACCCCTCCGCGCAGCCAGTGGCACGAGGTCTGGATCCAGTTCCGCCAGCACAAGGGCGCCATGATGGGAGGCGTGGTCTTCCTGGTGATCCTGCTGGGCGTGGTCTTCGGCCCCTGGCTCTGGCCGCTGGACCCGGCCGGTATCGACTTCCGCGCCCGCAACAACGGCCCGACCCTGGCGCATCCCTTCGGCACCGACCAGCTGGGCCGCGACATGCTGGCCCGGATGATCGAGGGCGGGCGCGTCTCGCTGTCAGTGGGCATCACCGCGATGCTGCTGGCACTGTTCCTCGGCACGCTGATCGGCGTGCTGGCCGGGTACTTCAAACGGCTGGACAACCTGCTGATGCGCCTGACCGACCTCTTCCTGGCCCTGCCCCTGCTGCCGCTGCTGCTGGTCATGGTGCTGTTGTTCCGGGAACCGCTGGCCAAGGCCTTCGGCATCGAAACCGGGATCTTCATCCTGATGGTCACCGCCATCGGCATCACCTCCTGGATGCCGACGGCGCGGATCGTGCGCGGCGACGTGCTGGCCTTGAAGGAGCGCGAGTTCGTCCTGGCGGCACGCTCCATCGGGACCACCAGCACGATGATGATCGCCCGGCACATCCTGCCCAACGTGGTCTCGCCCATCGTGGTCTCGGCCACCCTCGGCATCGCCAATGCGATCATCACCGAGTCGGCGCTGTCCTTCCTGGGCCTCGGCTTCCCGCCGGATTTCCCGACCTGGGGCCGGCTGCTGTTCGACGCGGTCGACTACATGCAGCAGAACCCCGAACGGGTGGTCATGCCCGGCATCGCGATCTCGCTGACGGTGCTGTCGGTGAACTACCTCGGCGATGGCCTGCGCGACGCGCTCGACCCACGCATCCGGGGCCGCTGAGGCATCGACCAAAGCGCGGACGCCCCGGTCAGCACCGGGGCGTCTTGCTGTCAGCCCTTGCGCTGCGGCCGTTTCGCGATGGTCCCCTGCGCGGCGGCGACGATCTTCTCCTCCCCGTCCTTCACCGCGAAGATATCGCAGCGACAGACCGCCTGTGTCGCACCGTGGGACATCACCTGTCCCCGCGCCACCAGCCGCTGTCCGATGCCCGGGCGCAGGAAGTTGATCTTCCACTCCAGCGTCAGCACATCCTGCAGCACCGAGCCCCCGGCAAAGGTCAGCGCCATGTCGGCCAGGGTCGAGGTCACGCCGCCATGGACGAAGCCGTTGTGCTGCCTGTGACGCTCCTTGATCTCCAGCACCAGCTCGCAAAAACCCTCCTCGAAGCGGGCGATCTCCACGCCGACGAGCTTCGAGAACGGCTGCGCATCCAGGATGGTCTGCCCGAAGGGTTTCAGATCCATGTCGTTCCTCCCAATGATCCTCGCCCCTACCCTGCCCGCGGGGGCGCCCCTGTCCACCGGAACGCCACGTCCCGAAGCCTGCGCCCCCGGCAGGTGTCGGATGCCTCCGGCGGGAGTATTTTCAGCCTGGTGATGTACAAGGGGCCCTAATTCCATCACCAGGCTGAAAATACTCCGGGGGGAGCGCGGCACGCGCGGGGGGCAGCGCCCCCCTCCCCCCTCTACGTCCCAGCAAAAAGGGCGGCGCCTAAGCACCGCCCTTTCCAATCGTCCAGTCCCGCAAAGATCAGATCTTGGCCAGCAGATCCCCGATGCTCTGCTTGGCATCGCCGTAGTACATGCGGGTGTTGTCCTTGTAGAACAGCGGGTTCTCGATCCCCGAATAGCCCGTGCCCTGGCCGCGCTTGGAGACGAAAACCTGCTTGGCTTTCCAGACCTCCAGCACCGGCATCCCGGCGATCGGAGAGTTCGGGTCTTCCTGCGCCGCGGGGTTCACGATGTCGTTCGAGCCGATGACGATGACCACATCCGTGTCCGGGAAGTCGTCGTTGATCTCGTCCATCTCCAGCACGATGTCATAGGGCACCTTGGCCTCGGCCAGCAGCACGTTCATGTGACCCGGCAGACGGCCCGCAACGGGGTGGATGGCGAAACGCACCTCCTTGCCCTTCTCGCGCAGCTTGCGGGTCAGCTCGGCCACGTTCTGCTGGGCCTGGGCCACGGCCATGCCGTAGCCCGGCACGATGACCACAGAATCCGCCTCGTCCAGTGCCTGGGCCACGCCGTCGACGTCGATCGGCTTCTGCTCGCCCTCGACTTCCATCGCCGGGCCCGTGGTGCCGCCAAAGCCGCCCAGGATCACCGAAACGAAGGAGCGGTTCATCGCCTTGCACATGATGTAGCTGAGGATCGCACCCGAGGAACCGACCAGCGCGCCGACCACGATCAGCAGATCGTTGGACAGCGAGAAGCCGATGGCCGCAGCCGCCCAGCCCGAATAGCTGTTCAGCATCGAGACCACCACGGGCATGTCGGCACCGCCGATGCCCATGATCAGGTGATAGCCGATGAAGAGTGCCGCCAGTGTCATCAGCAGCAGCGGGAAGGTGCCGCCGGTGCTCATGTACCAGACCAGGCAGATCACCGAGATGCCCGCCGCGGTGATGTTCAGCACATGGCCGCCGGGCAGTTTCTCGGCCTTCGAGGTCAGCTTGCCGGCCAGCTTGCCGTAGGCCACCACCGAGCCGGTGAAGGTCACCGCACCGATGAAGACGCCGAGGAACAGCTCGACCGAGAGGATGCCCAGCTCGACCGCGTCCTTGTGCGCCACGAGGTCGGCGAAGACACCTTCGGGCTCGGCACCGCCAGCCAGCACCGCCATGGTGATATGGGCGTTGTAGCCGACGAAGACCGCCGCGAGGCCGACCAGCGAGTGCATGGCTGCCACAAGCTGCGGCATCTCGGTCATCTCGACCTTCTTGGCCACGTACCAGCCGATGATGCCGCCGCCCGCGATCAGGATCGCGGAGAGCAGCCAGAGGCCCGAACCGGGGCCGATGAGGGTGGCAAGAACCGCAAGGCCCATGCCGACAATGCCGTACCAGACCGCCCGCTTGGCGCTTTCCTGACCGGAAAGCCCGCCGAGCGAGAGGATGAAGAGCACAGCTGCGACCACATAGGCCGCCGTGGTGAATCCGAAGTCCATCTAGCTGCTCTCCTTAGGATTTCTGGAACATGGCGAGCATCCGCCGCGTCACGAGGAAGCCGCCGAAGATGTTGATCCCGGCCATGAAGACCGAAAGCGCGGCAAGCAGGATCACCAGGAAGGAGCCCGAGCCGATCTGCATCAGGGCGCCGAGGATGATGATCGACGAGATCGCATTGGTCACCGCCATCAGCGGCGTGTGCAGCGAATGCGCCACGCCCCAGATGACCTGGAAGCCGACGAAGACCGACAGCACGAAGACGATGAAGTGCTGCATGAAGCTGGAGGGCGCAATCAGGCCCACGCCGAGGATCAGCGCGGCCATGACGGCCAGCAGGGTCACCTGGTTGCGGGTCTGCTTCTTGAAGGCGGCGGTCTCGGCCGCGCGCTTCTCTTCCGGGGTCAGCTCGGGCGCCTTGGGCTTGGGCTTCTGCGCCGCGATGGCCGCCACCTTCAGCGGCGGCGGCGGGAAGGTGATCTCTCCGTCACGGGTCACGGTGGCCGAACGGATCACGTCGTCCTCCATGTCGTGATTGACCACGCCGTCCTTCTCGGGCGTCAGATCCGCCATCAGGTGACGGATGTTGGTGGCATAGAGCGACGAGGCCTGCGTCGCCATGCGCGAGGGGAAGTCGGTGTAGCCGACGATGGTCACGCCGTTCTCGGTCACGACCTTCTCGTCCGCGACGGTGCCCTCGGCGTTGCCGCCCCGCTCTGCCGCCAGGTCGACGATGACCGAACCGGGCTTCATGCTGGCGATCATGTCGGCCAGCCAGAGCTTCGGCGCCTCGCGGTTGGGGATCAGCGCCGTGGTGATGACGATGTCGATATCCGGCGCGATCTCTCGGAACTTGGCCAGCTGCGCCTCGCGGAATTCCGGCGAGGAGACAGAGGCATAGCCGCCGGTGGCCGCGCCGTCCTGCTGCTCTTCCTCGAAATCGAGGTAGACGAATTCGGCGCCCATGCTCTCGACCTGCTCGGCCACTTCGGGGCGCACGTCGAAGGCATAGGTGATGGCGCCCAGCGAGGTCGAGGTGCCGATGGCCGCCAGGCCCGCGACACCGGCGCCGATGACCAGCACCTTGGCCGGGGGCACCTTGCCCGCGGCGGTGATCTGACCGGTGAAGAAGCGACCGAAGTTGTTGCCCGCCTCGATCACGGCGCGATAGCCGGCGATATTGGCCATCGAGCTCAGCGCATCCATCTTCTGCGCGCGGGAAATACGCGGCACCATCTCCATGGCGACGGCCGTGGCGCCCTGCGCCTTGATCTGGTCCAGCAGCTCGGCGTTGCCGCCGGGATTGAGGAAGGAGATCAGGGTCTGCCCGTCCTTCAGCAGCTTGACCTCTTCCTCGGAGGGTTGACGGACCTTGGCCAGGATCTCGGCCTGTTCGTAGAGAGCGCCGGCATCGGCAACCACGGTCACGCCGGCCTCTTCATAGGCGGCATCCGTGAAACCGGCCCTCAGGCCGGCGCCGCTCTGGATCAGGCATGTATGGCCCAGTTTCTGCAGTTGCAGTGCCGAGTCCGGAGTCATCGCGACGCGCGCTTCCCCCTCGAACACTTCGGTTGGCGTTCCGATCTTCACCTGTGTCGTCCCCCTTCTGAGCACGGCTTGGCGACCGCCACCGGAATGATCCGGCCGCAGCCTCATGTTAGCGCGCAACAATGTTGCGCATCGGGCTGTGGTTCCGTTTGCCCGGAAACGCCCGCCCTGTCAAATGTGAACCCTAGGCCATGCTGGGCTGGCTGCAAGCCCCGATTGGCCGCCCCCCTGATGCCAGCCGGGGCGGAACGATGCCGCGTGATCGGGGCGGCTTGATCCGTCATCCCCTGGCCCCTAGTCTCCGTTTCGACAAGCGGAAAATGGTTCCGCAAGAAGGGAGGCAAACCATGGATCTGCACGGCAAACATGCACTCGTCACCGGCGGTGGCACCGGGATCGGCCTGGCCATCGCCCGTGCCCTGGCGGAGCGCGGCGCACAGGTCACGATCACCGGGCGCCGGATCGGGGTGCTCGAGGAGGTGGCCGGGCCGGGGCTGTTCCCGGAGGCCATGGACGTGACCGACGAGGCCGCTGTGCGGCAGGTGATCGCGCGCGCCGTGGCCGCCCGGGGCCCGGTACAGGTCTGTGTCGCCAATGCCGGGATCGCCGAGGGACGCAAGCTGCACAAGACCAGCTCCGAGTTCTGGCGCAGGATCATGGCCACCAACCTCGACGGCTGCTTCTACACGGTCCGTGAAAGCCTGACCTCCATGCTGGGCACGGATTGGGGCCGGGTGATCGCGGTCTCGTCCATCGCCGGGCTGAGGGGGGCGGCGGGCGCCGGGGCCTATGCCGCCTCCAAGCATGGGGTGATCGGCATGATGCGCAGCTTCGCCGAGGACTTCCTGGGCCAGCCCTATACCTTCAACTCTATCTGCCCGGGCTACGTCGACACCCCCATCGTCAGCCGCAACACCGAAGCGATCCGGGACCGCACCGGGGTCAGTGCCGAAGAGGCGCAGGCGATGATGGTGAAGCTGAACCGGCACCAGCGGCTGATCACGCCCGAGGAAGTCGCGGCGGCGGCGCTCTGGCTCTGCGATCCGGCCTCGGGGTCGGTCAATGGCACCGAGGTGCGGATTGCCGGCGGGCAGGTCTGAGCCGAGGAGCGGCGGGAGGGGCCCCGCTTCACGGATCTGTCGAGGGCCCCGCGGCATGTCCGGGTTGGCCCTGGTGATCCCGCCGGGGTGGCGGGATATCTCCCACCCTACGAGGGGGGCGTGGCCTGTCCGCTCGGGCCCCGAAGCGAAGAGACGAGTGTAGGGTGGGTGCGAACCCACCTGCCCCCTTCGTCCTGCGCGCGGCCCCGATCAGGCGCTGCGCAGCACCGGGAAGGCGTTGCGGCCCGAGGCCCAGGCCCGCGCCGCCTCGCCCAGCCCCTCGAACAGGGGACGCGAGACGGGATCGTTGGCGGCGTTGTATTCCGGGTGCCATTGCACGGCCAGGGTGAAGCCCGAGGCGCCATCGACATAGGCCGCTTCCGGGGTGCCGTCCGGGGCGTGACCGTCGATGACGAACCGCTTGCCAGGCGCCACCACGCCCTGCCCGTGCAGGGTGTTGGTCATCACCTCGGGCGCGCCCATGATACGGTGGAACACGCCGTCCTCGGCAAAGGTCACCTTGTGGCGCAGGGCGAATTTCTCCTCGATGGTGCCATCGGGGGGCATCCGGTGGTTCATCCGCCCCGGCAGGTCGCGGATCTCGGGGTGCAGGGTGCTGCCCATGGCCACGGCGACCTCCTGGAAGCCGCGGCAGATGCCGAGGAAGGGCTGGCCGCGCTCGACGCAGGCCCGCACCAGGGGCAGGGTGATGGAATCCCGCGCCCGGTCGAAGGCCCCGTGGGCCTCGGTCTCTTCCTCGCCGTATTCCGAAGGGTGGACGTTGGGCCGTCCGCCGGTCAGGACGAAGCCGTCATAGGTCTCCAGCAGCTCCTCGACCGAGACCAGGCGCGGATCGGCGGGGATCAGCGCCGGCTGGCAGTGGCTGACGTCCGCGACCGCCTCGCAGTTCATCACGCCCCCCGCATGGGTCCGGTAGGAGTTGTCGATGATATGCAGGTTGGTGATGATGCCAATCAGGGGTCGGGTCATGGTACGCCTCTCGCTACAGTGGCCACTGTACTACCGCACCCAGCCGAAGAAAACGGAAATCCCTGTGCAGGGATGCACCTCCATACCGCAGCGATACGGAATGCGGCAGAACACCCCCGCCGTGATCAGCCGACATCGGGCGCCGGGGAGGGGGGGCGTCGGGCCCCGTCCTGCCCGCCGCCCGGTCACCTGCCAACCGATGTCGCTAGTTGCCCGTGCCCTCAGACCCGGTGGCGGCGGTGTCGGCAGGCGGCTCTTCGCCGTCGGTCGCATCCAGCGTCATCAACCCGATGGCGCCGAGACCGATCAGCACGGCAATGATGATCCCCCAGATCGCGCCTCTGTGGCGGCGGCGCTGGCGGTCGGTGTTGGTATCCGGGGCAGACATGGCGATCTCCTTCGTGATCGGGCAGTGTCTTTCCCAACGCACGCCCCTGCCCCGGCGTTCCCGCCGGCTGCCCCGCCACCTGCCCTTGCAATCCGCGCGCCGGGGGGCAACATCGCAGGCAACCACTGATGCGAAAGGACACCCGATGAAGGACGCCGCCGCCAAGACCCCGGTCGAGACGATCTACCTCGCCGACTACACCCCCTTCGGCTGGACCGTGGAAAGCGTGCAGCTGACCTTCCGCCTCGCCCCCGAAAGCACACGGGTGCTGTCGAAGATCCGTTTCGTGCCCAATCCCCAGGGCAGCCAGGAACGTTTCTTCCTGCACGGCGAGGACCTGACGCTGATCGGCGCCAGCATTGACGGCACCCCCGTCTCGCCCGAGGTCACCCCCGAGGGCCTGACCTGTGCCGTGCCCGAGGGCGCTTTCACCTGGGAGTCCGAGGTCGAGATCGCGCCGGCGAAGAACTTCGCGCTGGAAGGGCTCTACATGTCCAACGGCATGTATTGCACCCAATGCGAGGCCGAGGGCTTCCGCAAGATCACCTATTACCCCGACCGCCCCGACGTGATGTCGGTCTTCACCGTCCGCATCGAGGGCGACGAACCGGTCAAGCTGTCGAACGGCAACCCCGTCGCCAGCGGCGCGGGCTTCGCCGAATGGCATGACCCCTGGCCGAAGCCCGCCTATCTCTTCGCGCTTGTGGCCGGTGAACTGATCGCCCATCCTGATCGCTTCACCACCAAATCCGGCAAGGACGTCGAGCTGAACATCTACGTCCGCCCCGGCGACGAGGACAAATGCGCCTTCGGCATGGAGGCTCTGAAGAAGTCGATGAAGTGGGATGAAGACGTCTATGGCCGCGAATACGACCTGGATATCTTCAACATCGTCGCCGTCGACGACTTCAACATGGGCGCGATGGAGAACAAGGGGCTGAACGTCTTCAACTCCTCCTGCGTCCTCGCCTCGCCCGAGACCTCGACCGACGCCAATTTCGAGCGCATCGAGGCGATCATCGCGCATGAATACTTCCACAACTGGACCGGCAACCGCATCACCTGCCGCGACTGGTTCCAGCTCTGCCTGAAGGAGGGGCTGACGGTCTTCCGCGATGCCTCCTTCACCGCCGACATGCGCAGCGAGCCGGTGAAGCGGATCAGCGATGTGATTGACCTGCGCGCCCGCCAGTTCCGCGAGGACAACGGCCCGCTGGCCCACCCGGTCCGCCCCGAGAGCTTCCAGGAGATCAACAACTTCTACACCGCGACGGTCTACGAGAAGGGCGCCGAGGTGATCGGGATGCTGAAGCGCCTGGTCGGGGACGACGCCTATGCGAAGGCGCTGGATCTCTACTTCGCGCGCCACGACGGCCAGGCCTGCACCATCGAGGACTGGCTCAAGGTCTTCGAGGACGCGACGGGCCGCGACCTGACCCAGTTCAAGCGCTGGTACTCCCAGGCCGGCACCCCGCGCCTGCAGGTCCGGGAAGAGTGGGCCGACGGCACCTTCACCCTGCACTTCCGCCAGGATACGCCCGCCACCCCCGGCCAACCCGACAAGCAACCGCAGGTGCTGCCGATCGCCGTCGGCCTGATCGGCCCCAATGGCGACGAGGTGCAGGAGACGACGCTGCTGGAGATGACCGAGGCGGAACAGAGCTTTTCGTTCTCCGGTCTCGGCGCCCGGCCCGTGCCCTCGATCCTGCGCGGCTTCTCGGCCCCGGTGATCCTGCAGCACGAGACCGACACCGCGACCCGCGCCTTCCTGCTGGCCCATGACACCGATCCCTACAATCGCTGGGAAGCCGGGCGCAGCCTCGCCAAGCAGGCGCTGCTGCGGATGATCACCGAAGGGGCGGAGGCCGATCCGGCCTACCTCGGCGCGCTGCAGACCGTCGTGACGGACGAGACGCTGGACCCGGCCTTCCGGGCGCTGACCATGGGCCTGCCCTCGGAAGAAGACCTGGCCCAGACCCTGCACGAGGGCGGCACCACGCCCGACCCGCAACGGATCTGGGAAAAGCGCGAGGAGATGCGCGAGGCCATCGCCCGCTGGATGCCCGACCAGCTGCGCGCCCTCTACGCCGCCCACCAGGTGCCGGGCGCCTATCGCCCCGATGCGGAACCCGCCGCGGCGCGGGCGCTGGCCAATACCGCGCTCGGCCTGCTGACCCGGCTCGATGGCGGAGAGACCGCCCGCGCCCAGTATGCCGCTGCCGACAACATGACCCAGCAGCTCGCGGCGCTGACCGCGCTGCTGTCCATCGGCGAAGGCGCGGCGGAGCTCTCGGCCTTCTACGAGCAGTGGCAGCACGACCGGCTGGTGATCGACAAGTGGTTCTCGATGCAGGTGGCTTTCGCGCGCCCCGAAGAGACCGCCGATGTCGCCGCGCGGCTGGTGGCGCATCCCGATTTCGACATGAAGAACCCCAACCGTTTCCGCGCCGTCTTCGGGGCGCTGTCGATGAGCCAGGCGGGCTTCCACGCGCCCTCGGGCAAGGGCTATGCCCTGCTGGCGGACTGGCTGATCAGGCTCGATGCGCTGAACCCGCAGACCACGGCCCGGATGTGCGCCGCCTTCCAGACCTGGAAACGCTTCGACAGCGGGCGCCAGGCTCTGATCAGGGCGGAGCTGGAGCGGATTGCCGGGCGCGAGGGCCTGAGCCGGGATGTGTCAGAAATGGTGACCCGCATTCTGCAGCACTGAGCAATTCCCTGACTTCAAAAGATTTTCCCGGCGTCCGCCTGGCGCCGGGAAACAACGGCCAAGGTTTCCGGCGAATGTTAACGAAGTGACGACGGTTTAACGTCATATCTCCCCCGAGGTGCCACGTTTCGGCCCTATTGCCCCAGCAGAAACGGGTTCAAGAAAAGCGGAGATACGTATGCGTGGTCTGAACCAGATACCCGGGATCCGAAGCCTCTTCGGTGCGGCAGCTCCGCGGGACCAGGACGCGGCGACGGAACAGCACCTGGCCGATGGCCGCATGGCGCGCGCCACGGTGACCGAATTGCCCGGCGCCACGCTGGCCGGTGGCCGCCAGATCCGCATCCGCTCGGCCGCGCAGGTCCGCGCCGATCTGGCCCGCGCCGATCTGGCCCGTTCCGACATCTCCCGCAATGGCGAAACGGGACCGACCGAACGCCGCCGGCTGCTGCCGATCCGCCACGCCACCCGCGAACAGGGCACCTTCCGCGCCCATTTCCAGAAGGGCCGCACCCTTGTCCGGCAAGATCGCTGGGACCTGCTGGCCCGGCTGATCCGCGAAACCGACCGGCTGCGCGAAACGTCCCCCGCCGGGGTGCGCATGTCCGACGTGCTGGCCGCCGGGGCGCGCTCCGACATGGTCTCCTCCGCCCGCAAGGCGATCCAGCAGGGAACCGAACCCTCGGGCGCCTGGCTGACCGACCTCGACCAGGCCGCCGCCGAAGGCGACTGGCCGGAGGCGCTGACCGTCGCCCGGCTGCACATGGATATCGCCTGGCTCTACCACGGCGACCTGCCCCCGGTCGCCCGCCCCGACAGCGCCCATCCCGAGTTCACCCGCCACTTCGACCGCGCCGCGCAGCTGCTGGACGGCTTCAGCCCCATCGAGGAGGCCAGCCCGATGCTGGCCGAGGCCCGGATCGCGCTGCTTGCCAACGATCCGGCAGGACGCGAGCGCATGGGCGACGACTTCGAGGACCTGATCGACCTCGACCCGGGCAACCCGGGTCCGCTGCGGCTCTACGGTCTCTACATGCTGCCGCGCTGGTTCGGCACCGATGCCGCCGGCATCGAGGCCGCCGCCAGCGCCACCGCCGACCGGCTGGCCGATATCTGGGGCGACGGCGCCTACAGCTGGGTCTGGCTCGACGCCCTCTCCGCCGAGGCGGAAACGGCAGAGGCCTGCGACGCGGCGCGCTTCCGTCGCGGTCTGTTCGACATCCTCGAGCGCCGCCCGGGGCAGGAGGTCGCCAACCTGCTGGCCGGCTTCTGCGGTCTCGCCATGGCGCCGGGCCGCGCGCCCGCCGGGCTCTCTGCCGCCGCCCGCGCCACGCGGGACCTGCTGCACGCCGCCTGCACCCCGGTGATCGAACACCACATGACCGAGATCCGCCCCGAGCTCTGGCTGCGCGGCGCCCGTCCCGCCCTCGCCCTGCCGGAAGAGCAGATGTGCCCCGCGGACCTCGCCAGCGACGCCGCGCAGATCGCCGCCATCGTCAAGGCGCGCCGCAGCGGGGCCCTGCGGCACTGAGGCGGGCGGCGCCCGGATGCCGTGGCCCCTTGCCCCCTTCCCCGCCCTGTCCTAGAACCCGGGACCAAGCCAATCCCGGAAAGGACGGAGCATGTTGGACCTCACCTACGAGACCCCGAAGCCCAAGGTCATCGCGGGCGCGAAACACGACTGGGAACTGGTCATCGGGATGGAGGTCCATGCCCAGGTCTCGTCCAATGCGAAACTCTTCTCCGGCGGCTCGACCCGCTTCGGTGCCGAGCCCAATTCAAACGTCGCCCTGGTCGACGCCGGCCTGCCCGGGATGCTGCCGGTCATCAACGAGTTCTGCGTTGCCCAGGCCGTGCGCACCGGGCTGGGCCTGAAGGCAGCGATCAACCTGCGCTCGGCCTTCGACCGCAAGAACTATTTCTACCCTGATCTGCCGCAGGGCTACCAGATCTCGCAGCTCTACCATCCCATTGTCGGCGAAGGGGAAATCCTGGTCGACATGGCGCCCGGCGTGGCCCGCCTGGTACGGGTCGAGCGCATCCACCTTGAACAGGATGCCGGCAAGCTCATTCACGACATGGACCCCAACATGTCCTTCGTCGACCTGAACCGCACCGGCGTCGCGCTGATGGAGATCGTCAGCCGCCCCGACATCCGTGGCCCGGAAGAGGCCGCCGCCTATGTGACCAAGCTGCGCCAGATCCTGCGCTACCTCGGCACCTGCGACGGCAACATGCAGAACGGCAACCTGCGCGCCGACGTCAACGTCTCGGTCTGCCGTCCCGGCCAGTACGAGAAGTACATGGAAACGCAGGATTTCAGCCATCTCGGCACGCGCTGCGAGATCAAGAACATGAACTCGATGCGCTTCATCCAGCAGGCCATCGACTACGAGGCGCGGCGGCAGATCCAGATCCTTGAGTCCGGCGGCACGATCGACCAGGAGACCCGTCTCTACGATGCCGACAAGGGCGAGACGCGCTCGATGCGGTCGAAGGAAGAGGCGCAGGATTACCGCTACTTCCCCGACCCCGATCTGCTGCCGCTGGAGATCGAACAGGGCTGGGTCGACGATATCGCCGCCGCCCTGCCCGAGCTGCCAGATGCCAAGAAGGCCCGGTTCGTCAAGGACTTCGGCCTGTCGGAATACGATGCCTCGGTGCTGACGGCCGAGGTGGTGAACGCGCAGTATTTCGAAGAGGTGGTCGGCGTCGCGGGGGATGGCAAGCTGGCCGCCAACTGGGTGATCAACGAGCTTTTCGGTCGCCTGAAGAAGGATGACCTCGACATCACCGACAGCCCGGTAAGCCCGGCCCAGCTGGGCGGGCTGATCACCCTGATCAAGGCCGACGAGATCTCGGGCAAGATCGGCAAGGAGGTGTTCGAGATCCTCTTCACCGAGGGTGGCGACGCCGCCGAGATCGTCGAGTCGCGCGGCCTGAAGCAGGTCACCGATACCGGCGCCATCGAGGCCGCCGTCGACGCGGTGATCGCGGCCAACCCGGAGCAGGTAGAGAAAGCGCAGCAGAATCCGAAGCTTGCGGGCTGGTTCGTCGGCCAGGTCATCAAGGCGACCGGCGGCAAGGCCAACCCCAAGGCAGTGAACGAGATCGTCGCCGCGAAACTCGGGCTCTGATCCCCGACGGCGAAAGACCGGGACATTCCGGCATGACACACCGCGGCGGGCCCCTCGGGTCCGCCGTTTTCGTTCGAATTCGCCGAACACCGCCCGACTGTTCGGGTTTTCTAAAGGATTGGCTGCGAGATTTCCGCCGCAACGGAAATGAGGCTGCCGGATGTCGGAAACCCACTTGCATCAATTCGGTCTGACCGGCGCGGCGCAGGCCCAGCTGGCCGAAGCTGGAACCCTGCTGCTGCGCGACCTCGACAGCGTCCTTGCAAGCTTCTACCAGATGGCGCTGTCGACGCCTGCCTCCGCCAGGTTCTTCACCTCCGATGCCATCGTCACCCACGCCCGCGAAGCACAGAAACGCCATTGGACAAAGCTGCTCAGCGGCCAGTTGGACCAGGATTACTTCGACTCGGCGGAACGGATCGGGCGCACCCACGCACGGATCAACCTGCCGGTGGACCTGTACCTCTCGGCCTATGCCATGGCCAGTTCCAACCTGCTGCAGAGGCTTGCGCGCCGCCTGGGGCTACGCCTCGCCGGTCCGCGGGCCAGGCGCAACGCGGCCCTGATCGGGGTCACGTCTCGGGCCTTCGCGCTCGACATGGAACGGGTGACCTCGGTGACCCTGAAGATCTGGAACGAGCAGCAGGAGAGCGCCTTCCGCCATCTCGATCAGGCCATCGGCGAACTGGCGCGCGGCAATCTCTGCCACGAGATCCCCTCGCCGGAGCAGAGCGACTACCCGATCGAATACGATGGCCTGCGCGTCAAGCTGAACGGCGCGGCGCGGACCCTGGAACAGCTGCTTGGCACCATCTCCACCTCGATGGAGAAACTGCTGGGCATCGTGCAGCAAGTCAGCACCTCCGCCGCCGACCTGTCGAGCCGGACCAGCGCCCAGGCCGCCTCTCTGGAAGAGACCACCGCCGCGATGCAGATGATCAACGACAGCGTCCGCGAGACCACGGGCAAGACGCGGGACTCCGACGCCCATGTCCGCCAGGCGCGCAAGGAAATGGACGACAGTGCCCGGGTGGTCAGCGATACCGCCAGCGCCATGGGCGAGATCAAGGCCTCCTCCGAGAAGATCAAGCAGATCATCACGCTGATCGACGACATCGCCTTCCAGACCAACCTGCTGGCGCTCAACGCCGGGGTCGAGGCCGCCCGCGCCGGGGATGCCGGGCGCGGTTTCGCGGTCGTCGCCGGTGAGGTCCGCTCCCTCGCCGCCAATGCCTCGGAGGCCGCACGCGAGATCCGCGGACTGATCGAGGCCAGCGGCGAACAGGTGTCCCGGGGGGCCACCCTGGTGAATGATGCGCATCTGTCCCTGACCCGCGTGGTGGAAGGCTTCGGGGCCGTGTCGACCATGGTCGGCGCCATCGCCGATGCCTCGGCAGAACAATCCCGCGGCCTGGGCGAGGTCAGCCAGAGCATCACCGACCTCGACAGGATCACCCAGAGCAATGCCTCCATGGTCGATCAGACCTCGGACGCCATGGACGGGATCCGCACCATGGCCACGGGGATCCGCGAACAACTGCTGGAGCTGAGGTTTCGCACCCAACCCGGGGGCGACAGCCAATGGACGGCGGGCAGCGATCCAGCTCAGCGCGCGGCGGGCTGAAGGGCCCCGGGCACGGCCCGCGGCACGCCCCACACCGGCAGGAAACAGGGCGCTGACGGTCGGCCGCCTTGCCCTCCGCGCACCCTCTGCTACGCTTCCGCGCGAACAGAGGAGACCCCATGCCCTATCTCAGCCCCGAAATGATCGTCCGCCCCGAGTGGATCGACTACAACGGTCATCTCAACATGGCCTACTACGGGGTGCTTTTCGACCTCGGCTCTGATCCCTTCAGCGAAGCCATGGGGATGGGCGAGGCCTACCTGCGCGACAGCGGCCACACGACCTATACCGCCGAATTCCGCATCCGCTACCTGCAGGAGGTGCACGAGGGGGCGCGACTGCGCGCCTCGCTGCGGCTGCTGGATGTCGGACCGCGCGCCTTCCACTATGCGCAGGAGCTGATCCACGCCGACGGCTGGGTGGCTGCGACCGGCGAGGGGATCAGCCTGCACGTCGATCAATCGGGGCCGAAGGTCGCCGCTTATCCCCCCGCGGTGCAGGCCAAGCTTGACGCCACCCTGGCGGAGCACCAGAAGGAGCCGATACCCGACTGGGTGGGCAAACCGATGGGGCTGCGTAAATGAACTGGGAATACAGGGTCGTACCGGCACCGGACAAGTCGCGCCGCTTTCGCGGCGTCCGGGGGGCCGAGGCGCGTTTCGCACGCACCATCGAAGAGGTGATCAACCACATGGCTGCCTCGGGCTGGGAATACTGCCGCGCCGAGATCCTGCCCGAAGCCGGGCGTCGGCGGGCGATGACCTACCACAATCTGCTGGTCTTCCGCCGCGACCCCGAAAGCGCGCCACAGCCCTCGGAAACCAGGCTTCTGGAAGCACCCGAGGTGGCGCCGCGCCCGGAGGAAGACGACGAGGCGCCGGCTGGACTTGGACAGCGCCTGAGGCAGGGTGCCGCGCGGGTGATCGACGGTGTCATGGCACGGGGACCCGCGCGCGGGCGGCGGGAAGAGCCGCTCTTCCAGCACGAGGCCATGCGCGCCCGGCCGGCCCCGCGCCCCGATCCCGCACCAGACGCCGGGACGACGGACGCGGAAAGCGACGAGGCCACCGGGGACGAGCGGCGCGACTAGGCGCCGGGCAGCCAGGGCTTGACGGGGGCGCCGGGCGCCCCCATCTGGGTGCCTCCCCTCAGGAGGACAGCTCGAGCGACAGGGCGTGGATCTGCTGCATCAGCGGGCCGAGCGCCTCGTGCACCGCGCGATGCTGCGCCACCCTGCCTTGCCCGGCAAGAGCGTCGGACTTCATGCGGACGATGAAATGGCTCTCGCCCCCTTCCTGGAAGCCCGCGTGGCCTCGGTGGCGCTCGCTGTCGTCGATGACCTCCAGCACCTCGGGGGTGAACCGGGCTTGAAGCCTGTCGCGGATCTCTGCCGTTCGGGACATTTTTTCTCCTGTCGCCTCTTCAATCTGCCGCCGCTTAGTCTAAACTTCAGCGCCTGACTCGGAAATGCCCCACGACCAAGGAGGCCGCCCCCATGCCCAAATCTGATCCCTTCGGTTTCGACATGTCCATCTCTTCTGCCAAGAAGAAGCAGAACAGGGGACGTCGCGGCATGTCCGGGGCCTCGGAAACCTCGACCCGCCTCTGCGAGCATCCGGGCTGCGAGGAGGCCGGGAAGTACCGGGCCCCGAAAGCTCCCGACGTGCTGGACGATTATTACTGGTTCTGCAAGGACCACGTCCGCGAGTACAACCAGAAATGGAGCTTCTTCGACGGCAAGACCGAGGCCGAGATGAATGCACAGATGTCCGAGGACAAGGTCTGGGAACGCAAGACCAAGCCGCTCGGCGATCCCGAGGCCCGGGCCTGGGCGCGGCTTGGCATCGAGGATCCGCATCAGGTGCTGGGGGCCAATGCGACGCAGAACCCCGGGCGCAATGCCAATCCCGGTGGCGCCACCCGCCGCCTGCCGCCGACCGAGCGCAAGGCGATCGAGATCCTGGAAGCCAAGGACAGCTGGTCCAAGGCCGAGATCCGCAAGGCCTATAAGGCGCTGATCAAGGTGCTGCACCCGGACATGAACGGCGGCGACCGCAGCCAGGAAGAGCAGCTCCAGCAGGTCGTCTGGGCCTGGGACCAGATCAAGGACAGCCGCAGCTTCAAGTGAGGGCCGGCCCGCCCGACCCTCCGTGCAACGGAAGCCGTCAGACCTCGTCTGACGGTTTTTTGATGCACGGTTGCCGGGAAACGCACACACGCACATCCAGATGTGTGAATGCTTCCTGAGCCGGATCGAACCGGTGCGCGCCGAGATCGTTTGCCTCACCCGGCCTTATAGACAAACCTCCCCTCATGTCCTGGATCCGGGAGGGTGCGCAGCTGGTCCATGCCACGGACCCCGACCTGCCCCACTGGCCAAGAGCGGCGCCAAGCCGATGCTCTATGCTGGGGCGCGTCCGAGGTGCCCCCGCCAAAGTCGCCGCCTACTGGCGCCGCTTGGTCGAGACCACGGGCGTGCTGGCGCGCGACTTCGCCCGGTTCCATATCTTCCCCGCCTTCCCCCATGCCGGTGTCGGCCCGCAGGAAATGCCGGCGGCGACGGACCTGTTCTCGGCGCTGGAAACCTGTGTCGAGACGGGCGCGACCCCCTGGCCCGATGGTCAACTCCAGTCCGAGGGCCGACGTGGTCACCGCCGAGCGGCCGCTCGGCGAATACCCCGCCGTCCCGCGCTATGACGGCGCGGGCGATCCCGGGCAGGCGACCAGTTTCCTCACCTGCAGCGAGGGATCATCTTTCACAGTGATCTTCGGAGGGGGCGGGCGTCTTCGCGCGTCGGGCCCCCAGCCTTTCGCCCCTGTCGGCGTGACAGTCCGGGGCCGGTCCCCCGGCGTCGCGAGGGTCCGAGCGGGGGCCAGGGTCAGCTCCGAACCTCGGCCAGCGGTGCGGCGGCCAGCACCGGCCCGGTCGGCCCGGCGGCGGGCGAGCCCCCGGCTGGCTCCAGCGAAATCGCCAGCGTTGCGCCGGGCGCCTGCCGGGCCAATGGCGGCGGCAGGTCGATCACCTGGCGCGCGGAGCCCGCCGGCCAGACCAGCAACGAAATCGGCGCCCCGTCCCCGGCAATCAGCCAAAGCTCGTGACTGCTGCCCGAGGGCGCGGCTTCTCCCAGCCGGTCGAGACTGAGCTGGCCGCTGTCCGGATCGAAGGCGGCGATGTAGCGTGCCGCATCGGCCTCGGTGCCGATGCTGGCCTGGAAGTCGGGCAGTTCGGCGGGGGTCATCAGACCGGTTTCCCAGGCCAGGAAGGCCAGGGCGGCGGCGGCGGCGGTGCCGATGACAAGCTCGCCGATCCCCAGGGAGGCGATGAAGCCGCGCAGACCGCGCGGCGCCGGCTCCTCCTGCCAGAGGCGCCCCCGGAGCGCCTCCCAGACATGCGGCGGCACCTCGACCTCGGCGATGGCATCGGTCATGGCGACGAAATCATCCGCCCAGCCGGCAACCAGCATCCGCAGCGCGGGCTCGCGCGTCAGCCGGGCCTCGAAGGCGTGGTGGTCCTCTGCCGGGAGCAGGTCGAGGAGGTATTCCGCCGCGCGGACCTTGTCCTCTGCCGTGGGATCGGGGGCTTCGCCGCTCATCGGCTCAGACACTCCTTCAGTTTCAACAGGCTGCGCCGCAGCCAGGTGCGCATGGTATTCAGCGGAACATCGTATTTCTCGGCAAGTTCCTGGTAGGAATAGCCCATCAGGTAGGCGCCCCTGACCGCCTCGGCGCGGTCGGGCTCCAGCTCGTCCAGGCAGCCGACCAGCCGCGCCCTCTCGCCCGATGCGATGGCCAGGGCCTCGGGGCCCGGCTGCGGCGAGGCCAGTTCCTCGGCTTCCGACAGGTCCTCGCCGCGCGCGCGGCGGGCCCGCAGCCGGTCAATGGCGGTGTTGCGCGCGACGGTGATCAGCCAGGTCATCGGACTGAAACCGGTGGCCCGGTAGCGTTCGGCATTGCGCCAGATCTTGACGAAACTGTCCTGCAGGACCTCCTCGGCCTCGGCCCGGCTGCCGAGGATCCGCAGCGCCACCCCGAAGAGCTTGGCCGAGGTCAGCGCATAGAGCCTCTGGAACGCCGCGCGATCGCCCAGGGCCACCTGCGCGATCAGATCCTCGATTTCCTCCAGCGTCGCCATCGGCTCCCCTTCGTCCCCGACCGGCGCCGCAGGTCCCTGATGCCTCCGGTTGCCGCCCCGCCGGAGCATGTGTTTTTTGCCCTTTCCCTCGCCGTGCGCTTCGATATGGTGCACCGGACCCCGCAGACGATGCTGCGGGTGCGAATGATGCAGGAAGGACAAGCCGACCATGGCCGAGGGATCGCTCGATAGCAACGCCAAACCGACCGAGGAAATCTCCGTTCGCGAGGTCTTCGGCATCGACACGGACATGGTGGTCAAGGGCTTCGACGAGCGCACCGACCGCGTGCCCGAGATCGACACCACCTATCGCTTCGACCCCGACACCACGCTGGCGATCCTGGCGGGCTTCAGCCACAACCGCCGCGTCATGGTGCAGGGCTATCACGGCACCGGCAAGTCGACCCATATCGAACAGGTCGCGGCGCGGCTGAACTGGCCGACCGTGCGCGTCAACCTCGACAGCCACATCAGCCGGATCGACCTGATCGGCAAGGATGCGATCAAGCTGAAGGACGGCAAGCAGGTCACCGAGTTCCACGAGGGCATCCTGCCCTGGGCGCTGCGCAACCCCGCCGCCATCGTGTTCGACGAATACGACGCCGGCCGCGCCGACGTGATGTTCGTCATCCAGCGCGTGCTGGAAACCGACGGCAAGCTGACCCTTCTGGACCAGAACGAGATCATCACGCCGAACAAGTACTTCCGCCTGTTCGCCACCTCGAACACGGTGGGCCTCGGCGATACCACCGGTCTCTACCACGGCACCCAGCAGATCAACCAGGCGCAGATGGACCGCTGGTCCCTCGTCGCCACGCTGAACTACCTCAGCCACGACGCCGAAGCGGCAATCGTGCTCAGCAAGGCGCCCCACTACAACACCGAGAAGGGCCGCAAGACCATCAGCCAGATGGTGACCCTGGCCGGGCTGACCCGCACCGCTTTCATGAACGGCGACCTCAGCACCGTGATGTCGCCGCGGACCCTGATCAACTGGGCCCAGAACGCCGAGATCTTCCGCAACACCGGCTATGCCTTCCGGCTGACCTTCCTCAACAAGTGCGACGAGCTGGAGCGGCAGACCGTGGCCGAGTTCTTCCAGCGTTGCTTCGACGAGGAACTGCCCGAAAGCGCCGCCTCGGCCGCCAGCTGAGCGCGCCTCCGACACGGTCGGACAGGATGAACGCAGGCCCGGTCTCCGCGAGGAGGCCGGGCCTTTCCGTTGCCGCCTCCATGCTCCGCCACCGAGCGGCCCCGTGAACCTTTTCTGAAGCCTGCTGTCCTACCCTCCGGAGATCGACCTCCTGGAGGACCAGCAGATGTCCCCTATCCGCGCGTCAATGATCGCCCTCACCCTCCTTGCCTGTCCCTCGGAGCCGGGCCGGGCGGCGCCCCTCGCCAGCGATCCCGCGCCGCTCTTCGCGCGCTGCACCGGCCGCCTGATGGCCGAGGTCGAACATGCCTGGCTGCTCTCCGCCGATCCGACCCGCACCGAGGCTGCCCTGCAAGATATGCGCGACCTGCTCGCCGCCCTCCCCGAGGGCCGCACCCGCGGGCTCCTGTCGCTGCGCACCGAAGCCCGCGCCGCGCAACGCGCCCTGCTTGAAACCGCCCGTTTCTCCGGCAATGCCGAGAAGGCCGCCCGCGCCGGGCTGATCGCAGAGACCCTGCTGGGCCAGTGTCGCGCCCTGCTTCCGCGCTAGGGGCCTGCATCCCCTGCCGTCTGCCTCCGGCAGGAGTATTTTCAGCCTCAGAATGGGCAAAGAGCCTCTTACATCTATTCGACGGCTGAAAATACTCCGGGGGACTCCGCAAAGCGGATGGGGGCAGAGCCCCCCCTCTTCCCTTCAACCAGCCGCGCTGCGCTTCCCGCTTGCGACCTCCCCGGCCAAGTGCTTTATCTTCCCCCATGAGCAAGCCCAGCGACAATCCCGCCGATCCGTTCAAGAAGGCCCTGGCCGAGGCCACCAAGGTCATGGCCGACGACTCCGAGCTGAACGTGCAGTACAGCGTCGACCCCTCCGGCAAGAGCGGCGACCAGATGCGCCTGCCCCAGGTCTCGCGCCGTCTCTCTCGCGACGAGGTGCTGCTGGCCCGGGGCACCGCCGATGCGCTGGCCCTGCATCACCGCTACCACGATGCCTCGACCTACGGGAAATACCAGCCCGACGGCCAGATGGCGCGCGAGCTCTTCGAGAGCATGGAGACCGCCCGCTGCGAGGCCATGGGCGCCCGCGACATGCCCGGCACCGCCGGCAACATCGACCACAAGATCGCCGCCGAGGCGCGCCGCCTGGGCTTCGAGGGCATCAAGGATCGCGCCTCGGCCCCGCTTCCGGCTGCCGCGGGCTACCTGATCCGCCATCTTGCCACCGGCCGCCCGATGCCCGCCGGAGCAGAGAACGTCATGGAGCTGTGGCGCAGCTTCATGGAAGAGCGCGCCGGGGACACGCTGGAAAACCTTGGCGACACGCTTGCCGATCCGCAGGCCTTCGCCCGCTTCGCCCGCCGCATGATCGAGGACCTGGGCTATGGCGACCAGCTGGGCGATGACCCGGACGCCGAGGACGAAGAGGCCCAGGACGACGCCGAAGAGGCACCCGACGACGAGCAGGATCCCGACTCGACCGGCCAGGACGACAGCGAGGACCAGCCCGAGGCCAGCCCCGAGCAGAGCCAGGAAGACCAGCAGGACAGCTCCGAGGCCGAGGTCAGCGCAGACGACATGGCCGACCAGGAGGCCAGCGAAGAGGCCGAGATGCCCGAGGGCGAGGCCCCGCAGGAGCCCCCCGCCCCCGCGCCGGTCAGCGATGCCGACCCGAATTACGTCATCTATTCCGACGCCTACGACGAGGAGATCGCCGCAGAGGACCTCGCCGATCCGGCCGAGCTGGAGCGCCTGCGCGCCTATCTCGACCAGCAGCTCGATCCGCTGAAGGGCGCCGTCGGGCGGCTGGCCAACAAGTTGCAGCGCCGCCTGCAGGCGCAGCAGAACCGCAGCTGGGAATTCGACAAGGAAGAGGGCGTGCTGGATGCCGGTCGCCTTGCCCGGGTCGTTGCCAATCCCACCACCCCGCTGTCCTTCAAGGTCGAGAAGGACATGGAGTTCCGCGACACCGTGGTGACGCTGCTGATCGACAACTCCGGCTCGATGCGCGGCCGCCCGATCTCGATCGCGGCGATCTGCGCCGACGTGCTGGCGCGCACGCTGGAGCGCTGCTCGGTCAAGGTCGAGATCCTCGGCTTCACCACCCGTGCCTGGAAGGGCGGGCAGGCGCGCGAGAAATGGCTGGCCGATGGCCGCCCGCAGCAGCCCGGTCGCCTGAACGACCTGCGCCATATCATCTACAAGCAGGCCGACGCGCCCTGGCGCCGTTCGCGAGACAACCTCGGGCTGATGATGAAGGAGGGCCTGCTGAAAGAGAACATCGACGGCGAGGCGCTGGAATGGGCGCACCGCCGTATGGTGGGCCGCCGCGAGGCGCGCCGCATCCTGATGGTGATCTCCGACGGCGCCCCGGTCGACGATTCGACGCTGTCCGTGAACCCCGCCAACTTCCTGGAAAAGCACCTGCGCGACGTGATCGCCATGATCGAGAAGCGCAAGGCGGTCGAACTGATCGCCATCGGCATCGGCCATGACGTGACCCGCTACTACCAGCGCGCCGTGACGATTACCGATGTCGACCAGCTGGCCGGCGCGATGACCGAACAGCTGGCCTCGCTCTTCGACAATGACCCAAGGGCACGGGCGCGCATGGTCGGGATCAGGCGGGCCGGCTGAGGCGTCCCCCCGGGGGGGCCTGAGGCCGGCAGAAGCGGACGGGAGGGACAGATGGCAGAGCACCGCATCTACTCCATGGCCTTCGACAAGGTCTATCAGGCGCTGCTTCAGAAGCTGGAACGCAAGGGACGCACGAAGGCGGAGGTGGATGCCGTGATCCACTGGCTGACCGGATACGACCAGGCCGGGTTGCAGACCCAGCTGGACCAGGCCGCCGATGTGCGCAGCTTTTTCGAAGATGCGCCGGAATTGACCCCGGACCGCCGCAAGATCACCGGCGTTGTCTGCGGTGTCCGGGTCGAAGAGATCGAAGACCCGCTGATGCAGGACATCCGCTACCTCGACAAGCTGGTCGACGAGCTGGCGCGCGGCAAGGCGATGGAGAAGGTCCTGCGCCAATGACCACGCGCCGATGATCACGCCCAACCGGGCCGGTCTTCCCAGGCTGCTTACGGTTTCTTAACCACGCGACGGCAACTCTGCCCGAAGGCCCGCCCGGAGGAGATGCCGATGCCCCAGCCCCTGCTGCCCGAGACACCCCGGTCTGACACCGCATCATGGCCGCCAGCCATGCCTTCCGCGCCGCAGCCGGAAGACAGCAATTTCGCCGCCGCGCGCCAGTTCGTCGCCCATGGCCGCCGCCGCCAGCAGGAAGAGGGACGCGAGAGCATCTCGGGACCGGGCTCCTTCCTGGAAGCCGCCAAGCCGACCATGACGCTGCTGAACCGGGTGCTGGAGGAACGGCAGATCACCTCGATCCTCGACCTGGGCTGCGGCGACTGGAACTGGATGCGCCACATGGACCTGGCCGGGCGCGACATTTCCTATCGCGGCTGGGACGCCGATCCGGACCTGATCGCAAGCCTGACCCGCGCCCATGGCGAGGGCGCCCGCATCCGTTTCGAGATGCGCGACCTGACCGCCGAGCTGCTGCCGCCCCATGATCTGGTGATCATCCGCGACGTGCTCTTCCACCTGCCGCACGAGATGGGGCAACGGGTGATCACCCGGATCCGCAACGCGGCGCGCTACATGATCGCCACCAGCTTTCTCGGACAGGGCGAAAACCCGGCCTGGGGCGATTGCAGCCCGGTCGCGATCGAGGGCTGGGGGTTCTACACCATCGACCTCTGCGCCCCGCCCTTCTCGCTGACCCCCTTCCTGTCCGAGGCCCTGCGCGAACCGCTCTGCACCGTGCGCGGCAAGCGACGCTTCGTCTGCCTCTTCGATTTCGGCTCGAAACCCTGAGCCGGGCGGATTAGGTTTCCCCCTGAGCCATGCGCACGACCCGCCGCCCGGCGCCGATCAACAGGGAGCGACCATGTTCCAGACCTTCGAGACCTCCTCCCGCCCCGAACAGGGGCCGCCGCGGCTGGCAGCCCTGCGCGCCGAGATGGACCGCCTCGGCGTCGACGCCGTCCTGGTGCCCCGCGCCGATGCCCACCAGGGCGAATATGTCGCCCCGCGCGATGACCGGCTGGCCTGGCTGACCGGCTTCACCGGCTCTGCCGGGCAATGTCTGGTCACCGCCGACCGTGCTGCACTTTTCGTCGACGGCCGCTACACCGTGCAAGCGCGTGAGCAGGTCGCCGAGGAGGTCGAGAAGATCGCCTGGCCCACCACCCTGCCCGCCACCTGGGCGCGCCAGGCCCTGCCCGCAGGCGGGGTGCTGGGCTTCGACCCCTGGCTGCACGCCAGGGCAGAGATCGACCGGCTGGAGGCCGGGCTCAAGGGGTCGGGCATCACCCTGCGCGCGCTCGATGGCAATCCCGTCGATGCGGTCTGGCCGGATCAGCCCGCGCCGCCGCTTGGCCCCATCGTGCCGCAGCCGCTGGATTTCGCCGGCGAGCCTCTGGCCGACAAATGCACCCGTCTCGGGCGGTCCCTGGCGCGCGCCGGCGACTGGGCCGCCGTGCTGACCCTGCCCGACTCGATTGCCTGGCTGCTGAACATCCGCGGCAGCGACATCCCCCGCAACCCGGTGCCCCATGCCTTCGCCGTGCTCTTCGCCGATGGCCAGGTGGCGCTTTTCGCCGACGATGCCAAGTGCGACGAACTGCTGCTCGATCATCTCGGGCCGACGGTGAACATCGAAAGCCCCGAGGCCCTAGGCCCGACGCTGGAGGTCATCGCGCGCGAGGCCAAGGGCCCCATCCGGCTCGACCGGAATTCCTGCCCGCTGTGGATCGAGGCACGGCTGGCCGGGGCGGACATCAGCTGGGGTGAAGACCCCTGCATCCTGCCCAAGGCCAGCAAGAATGCCGCCGAGCTGGCGGGAATGCGCGCCGCCCATATCCGCGACGCCGTGGCCATGTGCCGCTTCCTCGCGTGGTTCGACGCCGCCGCCCAGACGAGCCTGACCGAGATTGACCTGGTCACCCGGCTCGAAATCATGCGGCGCGAGACCAATCAGCTGATGGAAATCTCCTTCGATACCATCGCCGGGGCCGGCCCCCATGGCGCCCTGCCCCACTACCGGGTCAGCACCGAGAGCAACGCCCGCCTCGCCGAGGGTCAGCTGGTGGTTCTGGACAGCGGCGGCCAGTACCTTGACGGCACCACCGACATCACCCGCACCCTGCTGGTCGGAGAGGCCACCGGCGCGGAAGAGCGCGCCGCCTTCACCCGCGTGCTGCAGGGGATGATCGCCATCTCCCGGCTGCGCTTCCCCGAGGGCCTGGCGGGCCAGCATCTCGATGCGCTGGCGCGCTATCCGCTCTGGCTGGCCGGGCAGGATTACGACCATGGCACCGGCCACGGGGTCGGCGCCTACCTCTGCGTGCACGAGGGCCCGCAGCGCCTGAGCCGGGTCTCGGACGTGCCGCTGCGCCCCGGGATGATCCTCTCGAACGAGCCGGGGTACTACCGCGAGGGGGCTTTCGGCATCCGTATTGAGAATCTGATCGTCGTCGAGCCTGCTGCCGCGCTGGAGGGCGCCGATGCGCGCCGGATGCTCTCGTTCGAGACGCTGACCTGGGTGCCGATCGAGCGGCGTCTGATTGACGTGGCGGCTCTTTCCGCGCCGGAACGGGCCTGGGTCGATGCCTATCATGCCGAGGTGCGCAGCCGAATTCGTCCACTGCTGGACGAACCGACCGCTTTGTGGTTGGATCGGGCGACCGAGCCTCTCTGAAACACTGCCGCGTCAACGGATCCGCGACATGTGCATGTTACATGCACACGGCAGGGAAGTGGGGCCTGAACGGGGGAAAGCAAAATGACCGATATGACCATCCGTGCCGCGGCAGGGATCTGGACCGTGCGCGCCGGCGGTGCCGTCCTGGCCGAAAGCCGCAACGCGCAGCAACTGAGCGAGCCGGGCTATCCCGACATCATCTATTTCCCGCGCGAGGATATCGCGATGGCCTTCCTCGACCGGACGGATCACGCGACGACCTGCCCGAAGAAGGGCGATGCCAGCTACTTCTCGATCGTCACCAAGAGCCAGACGCTGGAGAACGCCGCCTGGAGCTACGAGACCCCGCTGGAAGGCGCCGCCGAGATCGCCGGCCACATCGCCTTCCACGCCACGGATTTCGTCACGATCGAGCAGATCTGACCCCGGCCCGACCACCGCGCCCCGTCTCCGGGGCAGGTGGTGCTCGCGCCAGGCGGCTCGGGGGCTCTGCCCCCTCCGCGGCGCGGTGTCTCCTGGCATATCTTCAGCTGCCACAACAGGCAGGGCCAGCTGACTCCCTCCAGGGGAGGTGTCGACGGCCGCCTTGCAGTGCCCGCCCTGGTCCGGGCGCCGGGGGCGCAGCCCCCGACCCGAGGGGGCTCGATGCCCCCGAGGGGCGCCCCCTCTCCCTAGCCGTGTTCCTCGCTGGCCGTCGCCGCCAGGGCGCGGTTGTAGGTGCGCAGGGCGTCGACGTGGAACAGTGCGCCGAGCAGCTCGGGCGGGCGGGTCGCGTCGCTCAGGGTGACCACCGGCAGGAAGGGTTCGAGGCTACGCTCGAAATCCGGGAAAGCGTCCTCCAGCGTCGCCGAGGCGTCGAGGTAGAGCCCCTGTTCGATCAGCTCCCAGCAGCGGGCCTCGGGGGCCGCGCGGGCATCCCCAACCGGGCGCATCACATCGCGGGCCCGGAACATCGCCAGCAGGTACTGCTGCGGCCCCGCCGCCAGCCGCGTGCCGCGCCGCTCCAGCTGGGTGAGGAAGAACGAGCGTTTCACCAGCCGCGAACCGATGGCGGTGGAGATCGACACCGTGACCATCACCGCCAGCGCCGTGGTCCAGTCGCCGGTCAGTTCGAAGACGATCAGCGTGGTCGAGATCGGCGCGCCGAGCACCGCCGCCGCGACGCCCCCCATGCCCGCCAGCGCATAGAGCTGCGGACTGCCCGACTGATCCGGGAAGACCCCCGTGGCGACGATGCCGAAGGCCAGCCCGGTCAATGCCCCCATCATCATCGAGGGCGAGAAGACCCCGCCCCCCATCCGTCCCCCCACGGTCACCGCCACGGCCACCGCCTTCAGCAGGGCGAAGACCACCGCCTCGTGCAGCACCAGCCCGCCCGAGAGCGCCTTCAGCGTCGTCTCGTAACCGACGCCGATGATATGGGGAAACCAGATCGCCATGCCGCCCAGCAAGGCGCCGGAGACCGCCGGGCGCAGCACCTGGGGGATCGACAGGCGCCGCTGCAAGCGGGTGGCCACGGTCTCGGACAGGAAGATCCCGCGCATGAACAGCCCCGCCACCACGCCGCAGAGCGCGCCGAGCAGCAGGAAGGCCGGCAGTTCCTGGTAGAAGCCGAGGATCGAGGCTTCGGGCAGCAGGTACTCGGCCCCCTCGCCGAACTGCAGCCGCGAGATCACCGCGCCCGCCACCGCCGCGATGGTGATCGGGGCGAAGGCGTGCAGGGCGAAGTGGCGCAGCACCACCTCCATGGCGAAGAGCGCCCCGGCGATCGGCGCGTTGAACGAGGCCGAGACCGCCGCCGCCACCGCGCAGCCCAGCAGGTCGCGCCCGGTCACGCCATCGGCGCGCATCCGGTTCAGCACCCAGGTCGAGAGCACGGCGGCAAGGTGGACCACCGGCCCCTCGCGCCCCGAGGAGCCACCCGTGCCGAGGGTGATCAGCGAAGCCGCCGCCGAGGCCAGCCCGGCGCGCCCCTCGACCCGGCCCTCCTGCAGGGCGGCGCCCTCGATCACGTCGGCGACCGAGCGCACCCGCCCGTCCGGGGTGAAGCACTTCAGGATCGTGCCGACGACCAGTCCGCCCAGGATCGGCACCACCAGCACGATGTACCAGGGCAGGCCGCCGGCGAAGGAATGCAGGCTCTGCACGTCATCGGCGCCATAGGCCAGCCTCTGCAGCGCCGAGACGCCGCTGCGGAAGGCCAGCGCCGCCGCGCCCCCCGCGATGCCGATGCCGAGCGCGATCAGCCAGAAGACCATCTGGAACGAGCCCCTCTCGCGCAGCACCCGCCAGGCGCGCCGTGCCGTCTCGGGCATCCGTCGCGACGCGGATCCTGGCTCCTGCGGCACTGGGCTCATCGCGGGTCTTGCCTCCTTTGCCTGTCCGGCCCCGAGGCCGCGGTTGCCTGCTTCTAGGACAAAGACCCTGGCAAAAAAAGCCCCGCGATGCCGAAGGGTTGCGGCAAGGGGGTCGGCTTCCCCCGGTTCGGGGCGGGGATACGACCTTCTGGCCGGTTGCGGCCCCGGGGCCGATCGGCTGAGATCGGGCCAGGCACCCGGAACTTCACAGACGGAGGGGACGCCAGTGGCTTATTCCTGGGGAAGACAGGAGGCTGGCACCGGGACACGCGGCGACAGACGCGGCGTGATACCCGAGGACAGGTTGCATGATTCAGTGGTCGGCCGGCTCTATGACGTCGCCGTCGATCCGCTGCGGCTGGCGGATCTGCTCGACGACTGGGAGCGGCTGAACCGCCCGCTGCGCCGCGCGCTTGATCGCGCCATGTCCCTGGACCAGGCCACGTCGCCGCCACGCCCGAGCGAGGCGCGGCGCGCGGTGTCCCTGGATTTCACCGATCACTTCCAAAGGGTCACGCGACTGCTGGAGCAGACCCGCGCCGCGCATGCGTTGCGCCCCGAGGAGGCCGAGCTGCGCCGCTTCGCGCGCACCGCCGCCTTCGCCGTGGGTCCGGACATGCGTCTGGCCGCCGCCAACGAGGCCGCGCGGCACGGGCTGGGGGTTGGTCGCGGCGACCGGCTGGCCGCCCTGCCCTTCGAGGCGCGGCATCTGGAAGCCCTGCGCGGTCGGATCCGGCGGATGCTCGGCCAAACCGCCGATCCCGCGCCCGAACGTGCCCGCCGTCCCGCCGCTCGTCCGGGGCGGGAGGCCACGCTGCGGCTGCGCCTCGCGGACAGCGGCCAGCTGATCCTGGCGCAACTGGCCCTGAACCGTCCCGGCGCGGGCGAAGCGCCTTTCGTGCTGGTCGTCACGTCTCAACTGCGCTGGCCCGAGGCGCTGACCGAAACCCTGCGCGATGCCTTCCGGCTGACCCGCGCCGAGGCGGAGATCCTGCGCAGCCTCTCCGAGGCGCGTCCGCTGCGCGAGATCGCCGAGGACCGTGGGCGCTCGGTCGAGACGGTGCGGGCGCAGATCAAGGCCATCCTGGCCAAGACCGAAACCCGCAGCCAGGGCGAGCTGCTGCGCCTTGCGCTCTCGGTCAGCGAATTGATCCCGGCGCTGCTCGGCCCCGCCGCCGAGTTGGCCTCTCCCCAGGCAGCGACCGCAGCACCGTCAGTGGCAGCACCATCGGCATCGGGCCAACGACAGGCGAAACAGCCATCGGGCACCCCCCCGAGGTCACAGAGACAAGGCGCCTTCGCTCAGCCGGTCACCGCCTCGGCGCTGGCCGGCGCCCTGGGCGGCGACCACAGAGGGGACCGGCCGCGAATGCACCCGCGCCCGACACCCGGCCTCGCCCGTCGGGCAGGCCGGTCAGGCAGGCCGCCCGGGCCGCCGGCGGCCTCGTGCGCTTCAGCCATTGCGGAGGCCTGCTGCCGATGCGCCCCTTCCGCAGCCTGGCACGCCCCGACGGGCGGCGGCTGGAGTATCTCTGCCTCGGCGCCCCTTCGGGCAGGGTGATCCTCTGGACCCATGGGACCTACGGGCAATGCCGCTGGCCGGCAGCTCTGGAAGCCAGGGCAGAGGACGCCGGCCTGTGCCTCCTGGTGCCGATCCGCGCCGGTTTCGGCGGCTCGGACCCTGTCGGGCCCGGCGAGGACCACGCCAGCCTGGCCGCCGCCGACATGGCCGTACTGCTGGAGCATGTCGGCGCCGGGCCGGTGCCGGTTCTCGCCTTCGGCGACGATCTTCACGCCGCCAGCCTTCTGGCGCGGCGCCATCCCGGCAAGGTCAGCGCCCTGATCGGCGTCTCGGCCAGCCTGCCGCTGCACCGCGCCGAGGACTACGACCGCATGGGTCGCTGGCATCGCTTCCTGCTGGGCGGCGCGCGCTATACCCCGGATCTCTTTCCCTTCATGCTGGACACGGTCGGCGCCATGGCCGGACGCATGGGGCTGGCCGACTTCCTCAGGACCCTGTTTGCCCAGTCGCCCGCGGACAGTGCCAGCATCGCCTGCCCCGCCGCCCTGGCCGCACTGGTAAGCGGAGCCGAGATCGCGCTGGATGGCAGCGGCCACTTCCTGCCCGTGATGGCAGAGGAGATCATCGCCCAGCGTCGCGGCGACTGGCGCGTCAGCCTTGAGGCCCTGCGGCACGATCTGCCCGTTCACCTGCTGCAGGGCGATCAGAGCCTGCGCCACCCGGCCGGCCTGCGGGCTGCCGGGCGCGCGGCCTTCCCCTGGATCCGACACCACGAGATGCGCGGCGCGGGCGAGTTGCTGCACCTGCAGGCCGGGGCGGATCTGCTGGAACTGGCGCAGCAGTATCTTCCCGACTGATCGCGTCTCCACGATCTCTCGACGCTTCCCCCAACTGGGGTATGAATTCGACGCGTCGGGGTGAGACACTGCAGGTGGTAAGAGGTGATTATGTGTGTGCCTCCCACGATCCCGGGCCACAGGTCCGGGGCGTGGGATCGGCCGGTCGCCCTGCCAGGCTCCCGGGGGGTCGTGCCCCAACCGGCCCGCACCGGCGGCCTCACCGGGGCCCACATGCCAGCACCGGGATTTCCTGCGCGGGCCCTCGCCCGGCGGTGGCGATGGTCAGCCGGCCTCGATCAGCTTGCGGGCGGCGGCGCGGGCCTCTTCGGTCACCGCATCGCCGGAGATCATCCGCGCCAGCTCATCCACCCGCGCCTCGGGCGAAAGCGACAGCACGGTCGACAGCGTGGCCTCGCCCTCGACCCGCTTGGCGACCTGCCAGTGATGGGCGGCGCGGGCGGCCACCTGCGGCGAATGGGTGACGACAAGCACCTGCCCGCCCTCGGCCAGCTTGGCCAGACGGCGCCCGACCGCATCTGCGGTGGCCCCGCCGACGCCGCGGTCGATCTCGTCGAAGATCATCGTGACCTCGCTGTCGTCCCCGGCCAGGCACACCTTCAGCGCCAGCAGGAAGCGCGACAGCTCGCCGCCCGATGCGATCTTGGCCAGCGGCCCGGAGGGCGCGCCGGGGTTGGTCGCCACGGTAAAGGAGACCTCGTCGCGGCCTTCCGGCCCGGGCTCTGCCGGCGCCACCTCGGTCACGAAGCGGGCGCGTTCCATCTTCAGCGGCGCCAGCTCGGCCTCCACGGCACTGTCCAGCGTGGCAGCGGCAGCCCGCCGCGCCTCGGAGAGCCTGCCGGCCAGGCCCGCGTAGGCCGCGTCGGCGTCGCGCAGGGCGGTTTCCAGCCGGGCGATCTCTCCCGCGCCGCCGTCGATGGCATCAAGGCGGCCGCGCAGGTCCTGCGCCAGCCCGGGCAGCTCTTCCGGGGTCACGTCATGCTTGCGCGCCAGGGCACGGATGGCAAAGAGACGCTCCTCGGTCGCCTCCAGTTCCAGCGGGTCGAAGTCCAGCGCCTCAAGGCAGCGGACCACGCCGTCGGCGGCCTCGTCCAGTTCGGCCAGCGCGCGAGAGAGGGCGGCAATGGGCGCGTCCAGGCGCCCCTCGAGCCCCTCGGCGGCCTTTTCCAGCCAGCGCATCGCGTCGGTCATCGGCCCTTCCGCGCCCTCGTTGCCAAGGGCCTGGTGGGCACGGCTGACATCCTCGCGCAGCCGCTCGGCGCCCTGCATCAGGCGGCGGCGGCTGTCCAGCTCGCTCTCCTCGCCGGGCTGCGGATCGAGGGCCTCCAGCTCGGCCACGGAGTGACGCAGGAATTCCTCTTCCTTCGCTGCAGCGGCCAGGGCGGCGCGGGCGGCGTCCAGCTTCTTCTCGGCGGCGGAGCGGGCCCGCCAGGCGTCGCGCAGCTCGGCCTTCAGCCCTGCCACGCCGGCAAATTCGTCGAGAATGGCGCGGTGGCCGCGCGGATTCAGCAGGCCGCGATCGTCATGCTGGCCATGCAGCTCGACCAGCGTCTCGGAGAGCGCGCGCAGCACCTGCCCCGAGGCGCGGCGGTCGTTGATCCAGGCGGTCTTGCGGCCATCGCGAGAATTGATGCGGCGCAGCAGCAGCTCCTCGCCGCCGGGCAGCCCCGCCTCTTCCAGCACGCGATGCGCGGCATGGTCCGGGGGCAGGTCGAAGACCGCCGTCACCTCGCCCTGCTCGGCGCCTTCGCGCACCAGGTCGGCACGGCCGCGCCAGCCCAGCACGAAACCAAGCGAATCGAGCAGGATGGACTTGCCCGCCCCGGTCTCGCCGGTCAGCACGTTGAGACCCGGCTGGAAATCCAGTTCCAGCCGGTCGATGATCAGCATGTCGCGAATGTCGAGACCGCGCAGCATGGCAGGCCCTCAGCGCGGCGCCACTCCCCCGGAGCGCGGGGCGCCGGGGAAGGCGGAATGCGGGGTGACGATCAAAGCCATTCGCCCTTGACCGTCTGCCGGTAGATCCGGGCCAGCCAGCCATCGCCGCGCACCCGCGGCTCCAGCCCCTGACGGGTCAGCAGCTGGTAGGTGTCCTCGTACCACTGGGTCGAGCGGAAGTTGTGGCCCAGGATCGCGCCGGCGGTCTGCGCCTCATCGGTCAGGCCAAGCGAAAGGTAGGCTTCGACCAGGCGGTGCAGGGCCTCGGGCGTATGCGAGGTGGTCTGGAATTCCTCGACCACGGTGCGGAAGCGGTTGATCGCGGCACCGAAGTGATCGCGCTTCAGGTAATAGCGTCCGACCTCCATCTCCTTCGCCGCAAGATGGTCGAAGGCGAGGTCGAACTTCAGGATCGCCGACTTGGCGTATTCCGAGGAGGGATAGCGCTCGATCACCTGGCGCAGGGCCTGCAGCGCCTGGAAGGTGAGGCCCTGGTCACGTCCGATCTCGTCGATCTGATCGTAGTAGGACAGCGCCAGCAGGTACTGCGCGTAGGCGGCATCTTCCGAGGTCGGATAGAAGTCGATGTAACGCTGCGCCGCCGAACGGCTGTCCTCGTAGTTGCGGGCGGAATGATGGGCGAACGCCTGCATGATCAGCGCCCGCTGCGCCCATTCGGAATAGGGATAGAGGCGTTCGATCTCGGAGAAGTACTCGGCGGCATCCTCGAAGTTGCGCTCTTCCATCTCGTATTCGCCACGGCCGAAGATCTGCTCGGCGGTGTAGGATTCCATCGGGACGCGACGATCGTCGACGCCGGGACCACCACCACATGCAGCAAGAGTAAGCGCCAGCAGGACGCCCCCCGCCAGCTTCCTTCGGATAGCTCCGCCCTTCATGCCTGCTTCACCCCTTCAGCGTCCTAGTCATGGGCCGCGCAGGGCGCCGCCGCCCCCCGGTCCTAGCACAGAAAATTCCGGTGCAAAACGCCTTTACGCGCCGCGAGGCGGCAAAGCGGTCCGGCGGCCTGCACCATGCAAAACGCCGCCCCCCAGGGGACGGCGTGCGGGCCAGCCCGGCAAGGCGCCCTCAGGCGACGGCAGGCACTTCGGCGGGGGTCACACCGACTCCGGGCAGACGGGCGGCGGTGGCCTCGTCGCAGGACTGGATGCGATAGTTGCGGCGGTCCGAGAACAGCTCGCGCAGCAGCGTGTTGGTCAGCGAGTGACCGGCGCGGATCCCCTCGTAGCGGGCCAGCAGCGGCGCGCCGGCAAGGGCCAGATCGCCGAGGGCGTCCAGCATCTTGTGGCGCACCGGCTCATCCGCGTGGCGCAGGCCCGACGGCGAAAGCACCCGGTCGCCGTCCACCACCACGGCGTTGTCCAGCGTCCCGCCAAGCGCCAGCCCATTGGCCTGCATCATGTCGACATCGGCCTGGCGGCAGAAGGTGCGGCTGTCGGAGAGTTCGCGCACGAAGGCGCCGTTCTTGATCACCAGTTCGCGGTCCTGGCGCCCGATGGCGGCGTCGGGAAAGTCGATGTGGAAAGCGATCTCCATCTGGTCGGCGGGCAGCAGGCGGGCGACGGCCTCGCCGTTGCGCACTTCGACCGGGCGCAGCACGCGGATCGCCCGGCTGGGCGCCGCCTGCGGGCTGAGGCCCCGCGACAGGATGCCCCGCACGAAGGGCGCCGCCGACCCGTCGAGGATCGGCACTTCCGGCCCGTCGATCTCGACCAGCGCATTGAAGATGCCGCAGCCGGCAAGGGCCGCCATGACATGTTCGATGGTCGAGACGGAGGCGCCGGAGGTATTGACGAGGCGGGTGCAGAGGGCGGTGCGTTCGACGGCGTTCCAACGCGCAGGCAGCAGCCCCTCGGCCTCGGAGAGGTCGGTGCGGCGGAACCAGATCCCGTATCCGGCCTTGGCCGGGCGGATCGTCAGTGTTGAGGGCTTGCCCGAATGCAAACCCTGGCCGGTAAAGCTGACCGGTGCGTTGATCGTCTGTTGCACGTTCTTACCCCAGGTGTCCCTACGGCCTGTCCCGGCCGTTAACACCTCATTAGGTACGGGCTGGGGAAAAGAGCCTCAACTCACTCTTTGCAACGGATTGAAACATCGCCCGGAATACGGGGCGGAATCCTGCTTTGCCGCAAAACCGGTCTGCTCAACGCCCTGTTTTCAAAGGAAAAGGCCGCCCTGAGGCGGCCTTAACCCTGTCGATGGAACCTGACGTCAGAAACAGATGTGATCGCCTCTGTAACCGCCGGATGTCCCCTCGTGCCGTTCGATCAGTTGGCCTGACGACGCAGGAAGGCCGGAATCTCGATCCGCTCCTGGTCGGGATCGGCCTCGTGCTGGGGCGCGCGGCGCGGGGCGGCCTGGGGCTCGACCCGGGGCTGCGGCGCCGGGGCGGCACGGTGCTGGGCCTGGGGCGCATGGCCCCCTTCGGGCTGGCCGGTCATCCGGTTGATCAGCGAGTTGATCCGCGAGCGTTTCTCGGCCGGGACCTCCTGCTGGGTCGGTTGCGGTTGCGGCTGCGGCTGACGGGGCTGCGGCTGCACGCGCCCACCTTCCGAACGCGGCTGCTTCGAGACCGCGGCCTGCAGGCGCGCGATGGTCTCGGGCGAGGGCTGGCCGGGTCGACGCGGTGCCGGAGCGATGAAGGCTTCGCGATCCATCTCCTCTTCGGCATGGGTCATCGGCGCCGCCGCGGTGCGGGCAGGCTGGTAGGCCGGGGGCGGCAGTTCGTCCTGGGCCTCGTACTGACGCTGTTCGGGGCGCGCGGTATAGGCGGGTTGCGCCTGCTGCGGCTCCTGCGGCTGGTAGCGCGGTTGCTGGTATCCATGCGCGGCGGGACGTGCCGCCGGTTGCGGGGCCGGCTGCGGCGCGGGCTGCTGGCGCTCGAGGTCGTCGAAGAGGGTCGGCGCGTTGTCCAGGTCCTCTTCCAGCGGCGCATAGCCGTGCTGACGCGCGGCGGGCTGCTGGTAGGTCGGTTGCTGTGCGGGCTGGGGGGCCGGCTGCGGCGCCGGAGCGGGCTGCTGGTGCTGCGCCTCGACCGCGGCTTCCTCTTCCATGCGCACGGCGGTCTTCAGCGGCTCGGCCATGCGACGGCGGGGCACCGGGATTTCCTGGTGGCTGTCCACGGCGTCGATGCCCGTGGCGACCACGGAGACGCGCATCGCGCCTTCCATGCCCTCGTCCAGGGTCGAGCCGACGATGATGTTGGCGTCCGGGTCCACTTCCTCGCGGATGCGGTTCGCGGCTTCGTCCAGTTCGAACAGGGTCAGGTCGTGACCGCCGGTGATGTTGATCAGCACGCCACGGGCGCCCTTGAGGCTGATCTCGTCGAGCAGCGGGTTGGCGATGGCCTTCTCGGCGGCCTGCAGGGCGCGGGTCTCGCCCTCGGCTTCGCCGGTGCCCATCATCGCCTTGCCCATCTCGTCCATCACGGCGCGGACGTCGGCGAAGTCGAGGTTGATCAGGCCGGGGCGGACCATCAGGTCGGTAACACCCTTGACGCCCTGGTACAGCACGTCATCGGCCATCGAGAACGCCTCGGTGAAGGTCGTCTTCTCGTTCGCCAGGCGGAACAGGTTCTGGTTCGGGATGATGATCAGCGTGTCCACGACCTTCTGGAGGGCGTCGACGCCGTCCTCGGCCTGGCGCATCCGCTTCACGCCTTCGAACTGGAAGGGCTTGGTCACCACGCCGACGGTCAGCACGCCCAGCTCACGCGCGGCCTGCGCGATGATCGGGGCGGCACCGGTGCCGGTGCCACCGCCCATGCCGGCGGTGATGAAGCACATGTGCGCGCCGGCCAGGTAATCGACGATCTGCTCGATGCTCTCTTCGGCGGCAGCGGCACCGACAGAGGCTTTCGCCCCGGCGCCCAGACCTTCCGTCACCTTGACGCCAAGCTGCACGCGGGCCTGCGCGCGGCTCTGTTGAAGCGCCTGGGCGTCGGTGTTCGCAACGACGAAATCGACCCCCTCAAGCTCCTTGTCGATCATGTTGTTGACGGCATTACCGCCGGCCCCGCCCACACCGAACACGGTGATGCGCGGCTTCAACTCTTCTCCCATGCCGGGAACGCTGAGGTTCAGTGTCATCGATTTTCCGCCTGCTTGGCCCCTTTGCGGGGTTTTTTCTGCCTATCACGTAAAACATTAACGCTTTCCCGGAGGCTCGTCACCCCAAAATAAGCGAAAAACACCAAATCTGGCGCGAATTCAGAGCGCGTTCGCGGTATCTCGCCGAAAGCACATGATGTTGCGTTTACCAGTTGTCACGGAACCAGCGCACGGCCCGTTTCAGCGACCGCGCCGGGAACTGGTCGAGCGGCAGGTCGAAGTCCCACCACTCGTCCTGCGGGTGCGCCGCGAAGAGGCACATGCCGACCGCCGAGGCAAAGCCCGGGCCGGTCGCCGCCTGCGGCAACCCATGCACGCGCAGCGGGCGCCCGAGGCGCACCTGCTGGCCGAGGATCTTCGACGCCAGCGCCCCGAGGCCCGGGATCTGGCTGGCGCCACCGGTCAGCACGATCTGCTGGTTCGGCAGGTGATCGAAGCCCGCCGCATCAAGGCAGAGGCGGACCTCCTCCAGGATTTCCTCGACCCGCGGGCGCATGATGCCGATCAGCTCGGCACGGGTGCAGGAGCGGCGGTCGTGTTCGTAGTCGCCGGTCTCGCCGCCGATCTCGATGCGCTCGCGGTCGTCCATGCCGGTGGCGTGAACACCGCCGTAGAAGGTTTTCAGCCTCTCGGCATTGGCAAACGGGATCTGCAGCGCCATCGAGATGTCGCCGGTGACGTGATCGCCGCCCATGCGCACCGCATCGGCGTAAATCATGTGTTTTTTCATGAAGATGGACAGGGACGTGGTGCCGCCACCCATGTCGATGCAGGCCGCGCCCAGCTCCTGCTCGTCCTCGACGAGGCTGGAGATGCCCGAGACATAGGGCGAGGAAGCGATGCCCGCCAGCTCCAGATCGCAGCGTTTCACGCAATGGGCCAGGTTCTGCACCGCCGCCGCATCGACGGTCAGCATGTGCATGTCGGTGGCCAGCGCGGTGCCGATCTGGCCGCGCGGGTCCGACAGGCCCGAGCGGTGGTCGAGCGCGAAGTTCACCGGCTGCGCGTGCAGGACCTCGCGGCCCTCGCCGTAGTCGGGAAGGTCGCAGGCGGCCAGCACCCGGCTGACATCCTGTTCGGTGACCAGATCGCCCTCGACCTGGACCTCGCCGGCCAGCCCGTAGCTGCGCGGCCCGGCGCCGGAGAAGCAGGCGATGACGTGATCGACACGCACCTTGGCCATCTTCTGCGCCGCCTGCAGGGCGGTGCGGATGGCGCGTTCGGTTTCCGGCATGGCGTCGATCTCGCCGAAGCGGACCCCGCGCGACCGGGTGGTGGCGGCCCCGATGACCCGGAAGCCCGCCTGGCCGGCCAGCGATCCGACACCGTCGCCCGGCAGGGCGCCGCGCCCCGCATTGTCGAAGCGCAGGATCAGGCAGGCGATTTTCGAGGTGCCCACATCCAGCACCGCCACGACTCCGCGCTGCATCGCGGCCTTGCGCATGTTGCGCATGGCCCGCTGGGATTCATAAAGCTCCATCATCATCTGCCGTCCGCTGCCTCTTCCTGTCGACCTTCTGGCCGGTTCTCGTTGATCTGCCCCGTCACTTCACAAGACCCGTCACTTCACAAGACGCGTCACTTCGCCTGCCCCGCCTCGAGCACCAGCGACCTCAGGTGGCGCCAGTCCGTCACCGCGCCTTCGCTCAGGCGCAGGGTCGGCCGGTCGGCCAACCGCATGTCCACCGCCAGCACGTCGCGGCCCAGAAGCTCCTGCGCGCCGTCCAGCGCCAGCACCCGCTCCAGCGCCTGCACCGATTTCTCCTCGGGCAGCAGGATGCGCTGATCGCGGTCCAGCACCACGTCCCAGCGACGCTCTCCGATCCGCTCCAGCCCGCGCAGGCGCTGCGCAATGGGCTCGGCGGCGGCAATCAGCGCCAAGGCCTCGGGGATGGCCGAGGGCTGTCCCGCGCCCGCCAGCACCGGCAGGTCGGGCCGTTCGCCCCGGCTGTGGATGGCACCGGTCACCGCGCCTGTCGGATCGACCAGATCGTAGCCGTCGGCGCCGCGCCAGATGGCCACCGGCACCCGTTCGACCACCGAGACCCGCAGCACCCCGCCGTCGCGCAGCTGCAAGGCGGCCTCGGCCACCGAGGGCAGGCTTTCGACCGTTTCCTTCAGGCCGGCCAGGTCGATATGGAAGGACGATCGCGGCAGATCCAGCTCGGCGATCTCGCGGATGTCCTCCTCGGTGCCGGGCGAGGCATTGGTGACCTCCATGGCGTAGACCATGAACTGCTCCATGGTCTCGACGTCGGTCTTCCAGCCGCGGATCATCGCCACCACGGTGTCGCGGCGCATCTCGTCGGCCATGTAGAGATGGACCGAGCCGAAGCACACCGCCGCCGGGACGACAATGCGCAGCGCCAGCCGATAGCCCGGCGTCAGCATCAGCCGCTGCAGCCGGTAGGCCCAGCGGGAGGGCGCCGGATCGGGCCGGGCGCCCCTGGACCGGGCGGATCTCAGCGCTCGCATGAGGCGTCCTCCACCATCCAGCAGCACAGCTTGCCGAAGCTCATCCCCATGGCCGCCGCCTGTTCGGGCACCAGCGAGGTCGGCGTCATGCCGGGCTGGGTGTTGGTCTCCAACAGCACGAGGCCATCAAGGCCGCGGCTGTCGTCCCAGCGGAAATCCGTGCGCGAGACACCGCGGCATCCCAGCACCTGATGCGCGGTCAGCGCATGGGCCATGCAGGCCTCGGTGATCTCGGCGGGCAGTTCGGCCGGGCAGACGTGATGCGAACCGCCGGGCGTGTACTTGGCGGCATAGTCGTACCAGCCTTCGGTGACGATCTCGGTCACGCAGAGGGCGCGGTCGCCCAGCACCGAAACCGTCAGCTCGCGCCCCGGCACATAGGCTTCGACCATCAGCGTCGCGGGCATCTCGGGCGCCAGCTGCGGCGGGCGGTTGGCGCCCTCCTGGACGATGTAGATCCCGACGGAGGAGCCTTCGTTGTAGGGCTTCACCACATAAGGCGGGGCCATGACGTGATCGGCCTCGACCTCGGCCCGCTCGGCCAGCAGGCTGTCGACCACCGGCAGCCCGGCGGCACGATAGGCGGCCTTGGTGCGTTCCTTGTCCATCGCCAGCGCGGACGACAGCACCCCGGAATGGGTATAGGGCAGGCGCAGCCATTCCAGCATCCCCTGCACGCAGCCGTCCTCTCCCCAGCGACCGTGGAGCGCGTTGAAGACGACATCGGGAGAGATTTCGGCAAGACGTGCGGCAAGGTCGTCGCCCGCATCCACGGTCACGACCTCGAAACCTTCGTCCCGCAAAGCGGCGGCGCATTCACGCCCCGACGACAGCGACACCTCGCGTTCAGCCGAGGGTCCGCCCATCAGGAGTGCCACTTTCGGGTTTGCCCTGCTCGACGAACCCATGTGCCTCAATGTCCCGGACCTTTGCGGCCCTTCTCGTTCCCCGGGCAAACCCCGGGCGCCCTGGCCGATGGAACCGGCTTCCGGCAAAACTGCCCGCCTTTCGGCGTGATTATAAGTGTTTTCAGCGGATCTTCAGGTGGTCTCGCCCCCATCGGGACCGGGGGCCGGGTCACCCACCCGCATGATTTCCCAATGTAACTCTATTCCCCGGCTTTTAAAAACCCTTTTTCGGACTTCCTCGCCCAGATCTTCCAGGTCGCGCGCCGTGGCCTCGCCGGTATTGATCATGAAGTTCGAATGCTTCTCGCTCATCTGCGCGCCGCCGATGGAGAAACCGCGCAGGCCCGCCTCGTCGATCAGCTTCCAGGCCTTGAGGTCGTGCACGTCATCCGCCCGCCCGGTCGACGAGAAGCCCGCGGGGTTGCGGAAGGTCGAGCCGGCGGAGCGGTCCTTGACCGGCTGGCTCGCGTCGCGCTGGTCGAGCTGTGCCTGCATCCGCGCCACCAGCGCCTCGGGATCGCCCTCTTGCGCCTCGAAGGTGGCGCCGGTCAACACCCAGCCCTCGGGCAGCGCGCTGTGACGATAGGCGAACTCCAGATCCTCGGGCGACAGCGTCACCGCCCTGCCCTCGCGCGTCACCGCATGGGCCTCGACCAGCACGTCGGCGACGTAGCTGCCATAGCAGCCGGCATTCATCCGCACCGCGCCGCCGATCGAGCCGGGGATGGTGCGCAGGAAGGTCAGGTCCAGCCCCGCATCGGCGGCCTTGCGCGCAACATGGCTGTCCGGGCAGGCGGCGCCCGCCGTCACCCGCGTGCCCTCGATCTCTACCCCGTTGAAGCCGCGCCCCAGCCGGATCACCACGCCCCGGATACCGCCGTCGCGCACGATCAGGTTGGATCCGACACCCATCACGAAGACCGGCACCTCGGCGTCCAGTTCCGCCAGGAAATGCTGCAGATCCTCAAGGTCGGCGGGCTGGAAAAGATAGTCGGCCGGACCGCCGACGCGCAGCCATGTCAGCCGCGACAGGTCCCGGCCCGGCGTCAGCGCGCCCCTGATCTCGATCTCCTGCGGTCGGGCCATGGGGCCTCCTGCTGTCAGCTTGCCGAAAATGTCCCGGGGGAGTCGGCGCGGCCGACGGAGGCAGAGCCCCCTCCCCCGCCCCGCAGATAGCAACCGGGGCCCGGGGTCACAAGCGATCAGCGCCGCCAGAGCAACCGCAGCGCCATCCAGGCCAGCGCCAGCACCAGCCCGCCCAGGCCGAAGACCATCAGCGCCAGCCCCGTGGCATAGGCCAGAATCGGGCCCGGGCTCGGGTTCAGTCCAGGCACCTGGTTCGGCATCCCGACGATCCGGACCGCCAGCAGCATCAAGCCCCCGATCGCCGGCAGACCAAGGGCAAGGCCCCACTCATCGCCAAGCGCGCAACGGAAGACTGTCGCGGCGACGATCAGGCCGATCAGCAAAGGCAGAAGAAACAGAATAAGGTCCAAGCCTCAGCCGAGACGCGAGCGCAGCCAGCGGGTCAGGTAGACGACGGGCCAGCGCAGGATCGACATGCCGCCCAGAAGCACGATCAGCCCGGCCCAGGGACCGTGCTGCATGGTGACGAACCCCAGGATCGGGATCCCGCAGGCGATCAGCACGTAGGCCCGCGACCAGTGCTGATCCTTCGACGGGATCATCGCAAGGATATTCGCCGCCACGCCCCAGAGGGCCGCAAGAAGGATGGATTCGCTCATCGTGCTGCCTCCTCTTCCGAGATCTTCGGACTCGGCGTTTCATCGCCGCCCTGACCCCATTATTTTTTTGTCGTCTGTTGCCTGTTTGCAAGAACTTAGCCGCAAGATGCTGCCGGAACAAGAAAGTTCTGGGCAAAACGCTCAGGTTTTATCAGCAAATCCCCGCCGGAACGATTGGCAACTGTCAGCCGCTTACGCCGGGAAAGGCACCAAAAGCTCAGCTCGACAGACGCTCGGGCAGCCGGTTGGCCCAGGCCGAGATCGTGCCGGCGCCGAGGCAGACCACCATGTCGCCGGGCTGGGCCTGTTCACGCACCAGCCGCTCCAGATCGTCCTCGGAGGTGATGGCACGGGCATGGCGGTGGCCGTGGCGGATCATCCCGGCGACGAGGTCGTCGCGGGTGGCGCCGGGAATCGGATCCTCGCCGGCGCCGTAGACCTCGGCGATGGCGACCACGTCGGCCTCGTTGAAGCAGGCGCAGAAATCCTCGAACAGCGTATGCAGGCGCGAATAGCGGTGAGGCTGGTGCACCGCGATCACCCGGCCCTCGGTCGCCTGGCGGGCGGCCTTCAGCACGGCGGCGATTTCCACCGGGTGATGGCCGTAGTCGTCGATGATGGTCACTCCGTTGACCTCCCCCACCCGGGTGAAGCGGCGGTTGACGCCGCCAAAGGCGGCCAGCGCGGCGCGGATCTCATCCGCCTTCATGCCGAGATGGCGCGCCACGGCGACGGCCGAGAGCGCATTGCTGACGTTGTGATCCCCGGGCATCGGCAGGGTACAGCCCTCGATCACCATGTCCTCGTTCTGCAGCGCCACGTCGAAATGCGCCACGCCGGCCTTGTAGGTCAGGTTGATCGCCCGCACATCGGCCTGGGCGTTGAAGCCGTAGGTCACCACGCGGCGATCGCTGATCTTGCCGACGAGGTTCTGCACCTCGGCGTGATCGGTGCAGCAGACGGCGATACCGTAGAACGGAATGTTCGAGACAAAATCCAGAAAGCCCTTGCGCAGGGTGTCGAAGTCGCCCCAGTGATCCATGTGCTCGGGGTCGATATTGGTGACGATGGCAATGGTCGCGGGAAGGCGGTTGAAGGTGCCGTCGCTCTCGTCCGCCTCGACCACCATCCATTCGCCCAGACCGACGCGCGCGTTGCTGCCATAGGCATGGATGATGCCGCCGTTGATCACGGTGGGGTCGAACTTGCCCGCATCCAGCAGCGTGGCGACCATGGTCGTGGTCGTGGTCTTGCCGTGGGTGCCGGCGACGGCGATGTTGGATTTCAGCCGCATCAGTTCGGCCAGCATCTCGGCCCGGCGGACCACCGGCAGGCCCCTCAGACGCGCCTCGTCCAGCTCGGGGTTGCCGGGCTTGATGGCGGAGGAGATGACCACCACCTCGGCGTTTTCCAGGTTCTCGGCCCGCTGGCCCTCGAAGACATGCGCACCCAGCGTTTCCAGCCGGTCGGTGATCTTCGAGCGTTTCAGATCGCTGCCCTGCACGACATAGCCATGGTTCAGAAGGACCTCGGCGATGCCCGACATGCCGATCCCGCCGATGCCGACGAAATGGATGGGACCGACGTCCCCGGGCAGCTTGGTGGCAGCGTTCACGGTGTTACTCCTGGTACTTGGACTGTTACGGGGCTGTTAAGGCTTCGCGGCCAGATCCTCGACCATGTCGGCCAGGGTCTGTGCCGCTTCGGGCTTGCCGAGCGACAGCGCGGCGCGGGCCATCTGCTCGGCCCCCTCGGGATGGTCGAGTACCAGCTGGATGTTCTCGGCCAGGGCCTCGGGGGTGAACTTGCTTTCCGGCATCATGATCGCGGCGCCCGCCTCGACCAAGCCGCGCGCATTGGCGGTCTGGTGATCGGCGGCGGCGGCGGCATAGGGGACCAGCACGGCGGGCCGTCCGATGACCGAGAGATCGGCGATCGAGGAAGCCCCGGAGCGGCAGATCACCAGCTGCGCCTCCGAGAGGCGGCGCGGGACATCCTGGAAGAAGGTCTCGACCTCGGCGTCGATGCCCTGTTCGGCGTAGAATTCGGCGACACGCTGCTGGTCCTCGGGCCGGGCCTGATGCGCGACGCGGATCCGGGCGCGGGCCTCCGCCGGCAGCGCGGCGATGGCGGCGGGCACCACGTCGGAGAGGATGCGCGCGCCCTGGCTGCCGCCGATGACCAGCACCGACATCGGGTAGTCGCCCGGCGCGATATAGCCCGCCCCGGCCCGGTCCAGCACCGCGGCGCGGACGGGATTGCCGACATAGGCGCCTTCGACTCCCTCGGGCAGATCCGTCGGCCAGGTGCCGCAGGCGATGCGGTCGACCCGGCTGGCGAAGACCTGGTTCACCCGGCCGAGGACGCCGTTCTGTTCATGGATCATGCGCGGCTTCTTCAGCAGGAAGGCCGCTGCCATGGCCGGGATCGCCGGGTAGCCGCCGAAGCCGACCACCACCGCCGGGCGATCGCGCCACATGCGGAAGGTCGCCCCCAGCACCCCGGCGGCGATCTTCAGCGGCACCACGGCGCGGGCCAGCAGCCCGCCCCGGGCGAAGGTGGCCGAGGAGAGCTGCTCGATCTCGACCGCGCGGGGGAAGCCGCCAGCGTAGCGCGCGCCGCGCGCATCGGTCGACAGCTTCACCCGCCAGCCGCGCGAAAGCATCTCCTCGGCCAGCGACTGGGCGGGGAACATGTGGCCACCGGTGCCTCCGGCAGCGATGACGAGAAGGGGCGTGTCGAGGTTCATCGGTCTTTCTAACGTCCGCGACCCGCCAGAAGATCCGCGATCTGATTCTGGGGCCGGGTTCTTGTGAAAGCCAGCAGCATCCCCAGGGCCACGCCCCCCGCGATCAGCGAGGAGCCCCCGTAGGAGACGAAGGGCAGCGTCATGCCCTTGGCGGGCAGCAGGCGCACGGCGACGCCCATGTTGATCATCGCCTGCACGCCGAACATGGCGGCAAGGCCGGTGCCGGCGAGGCGGATGAAGGGGTCGCGTTCACGCATCAGCCGGGTGAAGCTGCGCAGCACCACCGTGGCATAGAGCGCGATGATGATCGCCACCAGCACGAGGCCGTATTCCTCGGCGGCAACGGCGATGATGAAATCGGTATGGGCGTCGGGCAGCGACATCTTCACCCGGCCTTCGCCGACACCGACGCCGAAGAAACCGCCTTCGCGGATGGCATTGGCGGCGAACCCCAGCTGGGTCGTCGGGTCCACGTCCTGCGCCAGGAAGCCGTCGATGCGGCGGGCGAAGTGCTCGGACTGGTCATAGGCGATCGTGCCGGTCAGCACCACCAGCGCGGCGACCGAGATCAGGATCAGCATCGGCGCGCCGGCAACGAAATAGACCACCGCCCAACCGAAGAGCACCAGGCTGGCCTGGCCGAAATCGGGCTGCAGGATCAGCATGATGACGATCGTGCACATGATGATGAAGGAATAGAGCCGCCCCGGCGGGCCGTTGATCTCCTGCGCGGCGGCCATCATCCAGGCGGCGACGACCACGAAACAGGGCTTGATGAACTCCGAGGGCTGCAGGCTGCCGAAGCCAAGCGAGTACCAGCGCACGGCGCCCTTGCCGAAATCGGTGCCGAAGACCGGCAACGCCGCCAGGGCGACGAAGGCCAGGGCAAAGCCTATGGTGGCCGTCCGGCGCACCAGCTCGGGGCGCATCATCGAGGCCGCGATCATCACCATCAGCGCCACGCCACCGAAGGTTGCCTGTTTCCACACGTAGTGGAAAGGCGCCTCTCCGTTGCGCTCGGCCAGCGGCGGCGAGGCCGCGAAGCCCAGTAGCAACCCGATGCCGAAGAGCCCGAGGATACAGGCGAGCGTCAACTTGTCGACGGTCCGCCACCATTTCGGAATTACCGGTTCACCATCCCTTATCGGGATGGCGCCATATACCATCTCGGTCATGCTGTCCGCTCGATGCCCGGGTTTCCCGGTGCGCTGTTGCCTCAACGGATCCCTTTGGCGGGACCTCTGGGCGAAAGTCTAACCTCTTTCCCGCCATGTGACCAGAGAGAATGCGGCGCGCCCCCGCCCGGCAGCCCCTTGCAAACAGGCCCTCCGGGGTGCGTTGACGCGCTTGTCATCCCTACCGGCGCGTATGGCACCGCAGGGCGGGCAGCCCGCGCGCTGCGCAGGCGGGCCGGGTGTCCGCCCCCACCGGCGCAGTGGCGGCCGGGCTCAGCGGTTCAGCACGTCCTGCCATTCGGGGTGGCGACGGAACTGCGCCGCCGCGAAGGGGCAGAGCGGCACGATCTTCTTGCCCTCGGCGCGCGCATCCTCGACCGCGCGGGTGACCAGAGCAACCCCGACACCGCGTCCCCGGAAGACCTCGGGCACCCCGGTATGGTCGATGATGATCAGGCTCTCGCCGGCCCGCGAATAGGTCATCTCTGCCTCGTCCGCGCCATCGCGGAACAGGTACCGCCCACCCGTCTCGCCCTCGTCACGGAGTATTTCCAGCTCGCTCATCCTCGGATCCCTTTCCCTTTGGTCCTGCCTCCGACTTGCGCCCTGCCCCGCTTTCGCGCAAGGGGAGGCGATGGAATTCGACACGATCATCCTTGGTGCAGGCGCCGCCGGCCTGATGTGCGCCGCCCATTGCGGCGGCCGCGTGCTGCTGATGGATCACGCCAAGCGGGCCGGAGAGAAGATCCGCATCTCGGGCGGCGGGCGCTGCAACTTCACCAATACCGGCACCGGGCCGGGCAACTTCCTGTCGCAGAACCCGCATTTCGCCAAGTCGGCGCTGGCGCGCTACGGCCCCTGGGATTTCGTCTCGCTGGTCAGCGAACACGGCATCGCCTGGCACGAGAAGACCCTCGGGCAGCTGTTCTGCGACGACAGCGCGAAGCAGATCGTGGCCATGCTGACCGGGCTCTGCGACGGCGCGGGCGTGCAGATGGCGCTTGAGACCTCGGTCGAGGCGGTGCGGCACGGCGCTGAGAGCTATGCGGTCACGCTCTCCGGGCGCGGCACGCAGCGGCAGGTCACCGGGCGGCGGCTGGTGGTGGCGACGGGCGGCAAGTCGATCCCCAAGATGGGCGCCACCGGTCTGGCCTACGACATCGCGCGGCAGTTCGGGCTGGGCCTGACCGAGACCCGCCCCGGCCTCGTGCCCTTCACCTTCCCGGAGGGGCGCTTTTCAGCTCTCTCCGGCCTCTCCCTGCCGTCGCGGGTGACGGCGGCGCGCAGCTTCGACGAGGCGCTTCTGTTCACCCACCGGGGGCTGTCCGGGCCTGCGGTGCTGCAGGCGTCCTCCTACTGGCGCGAGGGCGAGGAGGTTGCCGTCAACCTCTCCCCCGGTGCCGACCCCTTCGCGGTGCTGCGGCAGGCCCGCGGCGAGGGCGGTCGCCGCAGCCTTCTGCGCAGCCTCGATGCGCTGATGCCCGCCCGGCTGGCGGATTTCCTCGGGCAGGAGTGGGCGCTTGCGGGCAACCTGGCCGACCAGTCCGACAAGGCGCTCGGCGCCCTGGCCGAGCGGCTGACCGACTGGCGCCTGCTGCCCGCGGGCAGCGAGGGGTACCGCACGGCGGAGGTGACCCTTGGGGGCGTGGACACCGACGCGCTGGACAGCCGCACCATGGAGGCCAAGGCGCAACCGGGTCTGCATTTCATCGGTGAATGCGTCGATGTGACGGGCTGGCTGGGCGGCTACAACTTCCAATGGGCCTGGGCCAGCGCCATGGCCTGTGCAGGCGCGCTGCGCGAGGGCTGAGCCGCCGGAGGTGGGTTGCCACCCACCCTACGCCTCGGGCAGACCGCAGGAAACGGCGTAGGGTGGGAGATATCCCACCTTCTCCTCTACATCTTGCCCAGCACCGCCTCGACCTTCGCCACGAAATCCTCGCCCCGCTTCTCGAAGCTGTCGTACTGGTCGAAACTGGCCGCTGCCGGCGCCAGCAGCACGGTGTCCCCGGGCTCGGCCTCGGCCGTGGCACGGGCCACGGCGGTGGCCATGTCGGTGCAGACCTCGGCCTCGACGCCGGTGAGCTGCATGGCGAAATCCTCGGCCTCGCGCCCGATCACATAGGCTTTCACCACCTCGCCCGTGTCGCCCAGAAGCGGCTCCAGCCCGCCCTCCTTCTGCAGCCCGCCACAGATCCAGCGGATGCGTTTGAAGGCCCGCAGTGCCTGCTTCGCGCTGTCCACGTTGGTCGCCTTGCTGTCGTTGACGAAGGTCACCCCGCCCGCCTCGGCAATGCGCTGAGACCGGTGCGGCAGCCCGCCGAAGCTGTGGAAGGCGGCCTCGATCACCCGCGGCGCCAGGCCGAGGCTGCGCGCCACCGCATAGGCGGCGCAGGCGTTCTGATGGTTGTGCGCGCCCGGCAGCCCCGCCACCGCACGCAGGTCGATCGTGCCGACCTGCCGCCCCTTGCGGAACTCCGACAGGAAACCCTTGCGGGCATAAACGATCCAGCCAGGGCCGGTGAGCTTGCGGGCGGAGGACACACGGATCACCCGATCATCCTCGGGCGCGACCGAGAGCTGCCCGGCGAGGAACAGCCCCTCGGGTTCGTCCACGCCGATGACGGCGCGATCCGGCCCGCCCTCGGCGAACAGCCGGCGCTTGGCGGCGAAATAGCCGCCCAGGCCGGCATGGCGATCCAGGTGGTCCGGCGAGAGGTTGGTGAAGACCGCCACGTCGGGCGTCAGTGCCCGCGCCAGGTCGGTCTGGTAGGATGACAGCTCCAGCACCACCACGCCGCCATCGGCGGGCGGGTCGATGTCCAGCACGCCCCGGCCGATGTTACCCGCCAGCTGCACATCACGACCGACGTGCTCAAGCACATGGGCGATCAGCGCCGATGTCGTGGACTTGCCGTTCGAACCGGTCACCGTCACCACTTTGGGCGGTGTGTCGAACTCGGCCCAGTCGTTCTGACCGAGTGACCGGAAGAACAGGCCGATGTCATTGTCGACCGGCACCCCGGCCTCCAGCGCGGCGGCGATGGCGGGATGGGGCGCGGGATAGAGATGCGGAATGCCCGGCGATGTCACCAGGCAAGCGATCCCCTCGAAGGCCTCGGGACGGGAGAGCCTGCGCAGCGCGATCCCCTCGGCCTCGGCCACTTCGGCGGCACGCGGGCCATCGTCCCAGGCCACGACCTCCGCCCCGCCCTCGCGCAGCGCCCGCGCGGTGGCCAGGCCGGACCGGCCAAGCCCCAGGACGGCGACCGTCTGGCCTTCGAAACCCTGAACCGGAATCATCTGCTACTCCCTTGATCTGCGAATGAAGAGTGATGCAGCCCCGCGCCGGGATGCAAGGGGTGCGCCCGCGCCGGGCGCTGCCTCAAGCGGCAGTATTTCCAGCCATCGGATAAGAAGACCTCTTTCCCCCAACCGATGGCGATAAATACTGCGGGGGGAGTCAGCTTGCTGACGGGGGGCAGCGCCCCCCTGCCCCCCAAATGGCCCCTCAGCGCAGCTTCAGCGTGGCGAGGCCGATCATCGCCAGGATCAGCGAGATGATCCAGAAGCGGATCACGATGGTCGGCTCGGCCCAGCCCTTCTTCTCATAGTGATGGTGGATCGGCGCCATCAGGAACACCCGCTTGCCGGTGCGCTTGAAGTAGAGCACCTGGATGATCACCGAGAGCGCCTCGACCACGAAGAGGCCGCCGACGATGCCCAGCACGATCTCGTGCTTGGTGGCCACCGCAATGGCACCGAGCGCGCCGCCGAGCGCGAGGGAGCCGGTGTCGCCCATGAAGACCGCCGCCGGCGGGGCGTTGTACCACAGGAAGCCCAGGCCGCCGCCGATCAGGCCCGCGACGAAGATCACGATCTCGCCGGTGCCGGGGACGTAGTGCAGGCCGAGGTAGTCGGTGAAAGTGGTGTTGCCGACAAAATAGGCGATGATGCCGAGCGCGCCCGAGGCGATCATCACCGGCATGATCGCCAGCCCATCCAGCCCGTCGGTCAGGTTCACCGCGTTGGCGGCACCGACGATCACGAACATCGCGAAGGGCACGAAGAAGACACCGAGGTGCAGCAGAACGTCCTTGAAGACCGGCAACGCCAGGGCGAACTGCAGCTCTTCGGGATGGAACCAGCTGGCCCAGAGCGACGCGACCAGGGCGATCAGGAAGCCCAGAAGCAGCCGCATCCTGGCCGAGACCCCCTTGGTGTTCTGCTTGGAAACCTTGGCGTAATCATCGGCAAAGCCGATCAGTCCGAAGGAGAGCGTCACGAAGAGCACCAGCCAGACATAGGCGTTGTCCCAGCGGGCCCAGAGCAACGTCGAGGTGGTCAGCGCACCGACGATCAGCAGCCCGCCCATGGTCGGCGTGCCGGCCTTGGCGAGGTGGGTTTCGGGGCCGTCGTCGCGGATCGGCTGCCCCTTGCCCTGGCTGCGGCGCAGCACGTTGATCAGCCGCGGCCCAAAGAAGAACCCGAAGAGAAGCGCCGTCAGGAAGGCCCCGCCCGCGCGGAAGGTGATGTAGCGGAAGAGGTTGAACAGGTCTCCGCCATCCGAGAGGGCGGTCAGCCAGTAGAGCATCGGGAGGGAATCCTTTCCGGGGGGCCGTCGGCGGCCTGGGGTACGGCCGTCAGTCGTCGGCGGGATGGCTCAGTTTTCGCAGGGCGTCAACCACGGTGGAGACCTTCGACCCCTTGGAGCCCTTCACCAGCACGACATCGCCGGCGTCGACCAGGCGCAGGGCCTCGGCGGCGAGAGGCTGGGCGGTCTTGCTGAAGCGGCCCCGGCGGTGATCTGGCAGCGCCTCGTAGAAGGGCCGCATCCGGGTCCCGACACAATGCACCAGGTCGACGTGATCCAGCGCCGGGTGGCGGGCCATCTCGACGTGCATCTCCATCTCGGCCTCGCCCAGTTCCAGCATCTCGCCCAGCACGGCGATGCGCCGCCCCTGGGCATGGCGGCCGAGGTTGTCGCGGGGATGGGCGGCGGCCAGGACGTCCAGCGCGGCGCCCATCGAGGCGGGGTTGGCGTTGAAGGCATCGTCGATCAGCTCGAAGGACAGGGCCCGCTCCAGTGGGTCGAGCACCCGGCGTTGCCGCAGCCCCCGGCCCGCCGGCGGCACCCAGCGACCGAGCGCGGCCAGCGCCAGGGCGCGATCAAGGTCCAGCACATGCGCCGTGGCCAGCACCGCCAGCGCGTTCAGCGCGAAATGCCGACCCGCCGCCTGCACCTTCCAGGTCACCGGCGTGCGCCAGGCGCGGGCCTCGCAGACCAGGCAATCCTCGGCCAGGGTGACCTCCAGCAGGCGGTGGTGGCAATGGCGGCTCTCGCCGAAGCGCAGGATCCGCGCGCCGGCCTTGCGGGCGGCGGCGGCCAGGATCGGCGTTGTCGGCAGGTCGCCGTTGATCACCGCCACGCCGCCCGGCTCCAGCCCCTCGCAGATCGAGCCCTTTTCGCGGGCGATCCCCTCGAGGCTGTCGAAAGCTTCCAGGTGCGCCGCGACGACGGTGGTGATGATGGCCACATGGGGCCGCGCCAGCCGGGCCAGCGGCGCGATCTCACCGGGGTGGTTCATGCCGATCTCGATCACCGCAAGCTCGGTCTCGCGCGGCATTCGCGCCAGGGTCAGCGGCACGCCCCAGTGGTTGTTGTAACTGGCCTCGGCGGCATGGGTCCTCTTCTGCGCGGCGAAGACATCGCGCATCATCTCCTTGGTCGAAGTCTTGCCCGCCGAGCCGGTGACCGCCACGACCTTGCCCTGCATCCGGGCCCGGGCCGCGCGGGCCAGCCCTTCCAGCCCCTCCAGCACGTCCTCGACGATCAGCAGCGGCGCGTCGGGCGCCACGCCCTCGGGCACATGGGTCACCAGGGCAGCCGCCGCGCCCTGCTCGAGCGCCTGGGCGACGAAGTCATGACCGTCCCGCGCCGCCTTCAGCGCGACGAAGAGGTCGCCGGCCACCAGGGTGCGGGTGTCGATCGAAACACCCTCGGCCTGCCAGTCGCCACGCGCCTCGCCGCCGGTCGCGGCAGCGGCCTCGGCGGCCGTCCAGAGCGCGCTCATGCGAGCCTCCCGTCCAGCGCGGCGACGGCCACGGACGCCTGTTCGACATCGTCGAAGGGATAGACCACGTCGCCGACGGTCTGGCCGGTCTCGTGCCCCTTGCCGGCGATCAGCAGCGCATCGCCGGGCCCGAGTGCGTCGACGGCCCGCAGGATCGCCTCGGCGCGGTCGCCGACCTCGATCGCTCCGGGGCAGCCCAGCAGGACCGCCTGGCGGATCGCGGCCGGATCCTCCGAGCGCGGGTTGTCGTCGGTCACGAAGACCAGGTCGGCGTTCTCGGCGGCCGCCTGGCCCATCAGGGGGCGCTTGGTGCGGTCGCGGTCGCCGCCGGCGCCAACGATGCAGAGGATCCGGCCCATGACATGCGGGCGCAGCGCCTTCAGCGCGGTCGAGACCGCGTCGGGGGTATGGGCGTAGTCCACGTAGATCCCCGCGCCATTGTCGCGGGTGGCGGCCAGTTGCATCCGACCACGCACGCCGCTCAGCTGCGGCAGCGCGGCGAAGACCTCTTCCGGGGCCTCGCCTGTCAGCAGGGCAAGGCCGGCGGCCAGCAGCACGTTCTCTCCCTGGAACCCGCCGATGAGATCGAGGCCCACCTGGTACTCGGCGCCGTTGAAGCTGACCCTCAGCACCTGCCCGCCGGCGGTGAAACGCCGCCCGATCAACCGCATCTCGGCCTCGGGCGCCTCGCCCACGGTCAGCACATCCAGGCCGCGATCCTCGGCCCGTTCCGCCATGTCGCTGCCGCGCGCCCCGTCGAGGTTGATCACCGCGTGCCCCTCGGGTGACAGCACCCGGTCAAACAGGCTGGCCTTGGCGAGGAAGTAGTCGTCGAAGGAGGCGTGATAATCCAGGTGATCCTGGGTGAGATTGGTGAATCCGCCCGCCGCCAGCATCACCCCGTCAAGCCGCCGCTGCGAGAGACCGTGCGAACTGGCCTCCATCGCGCAATGGGTGACGCCCGCCGCCGCCGCTTCGGCGAGGACGCGGTGCAGGGTGATCGGTTCGGGGGTGGTATGGGCCAGCGGGGTGGCGAAATCGCCCTCGACCCCGGTGGTGCCGAGGTTGATCGCCTTGTGGCCGAGCGCCTGCCAGATCTGGCGCAGGAAGGTGGCGACGGAGGTCTTGCCGTTGGTGCCGGTGACGGCAGCCATGACCCGGGGCTGGGCGCCGAACCAGAGCGAGGCGGCGCAGGCGAGCGCCTGGCGCGGATCCTCGGCGACAATCAGCGCGGCGCCGGCCTCGGACAGGGTGGGGGCGGCCTGACGGGCGCCCTCGGCATCGGTCAGCACGGCGGAGGCGCCCATGCGCAGGGCGGCGGGAATGAACTCCGCGCCGTGGATTCGGGTGCCCGGCATGGCGGCGAAGAGGTAGCCCGGGCGCACGTCCCGGCTGTCGACGGCGATGCCGGTGATCCGGGGTTCGGCCCCGCCGCGGGCGGTCAGCCCCAGTTCGGACAGGCTCTTGTCCCGGGCGCGGCCGCCCTCGCCCCTGCCGGTCGTGTCTGACATCCCTTGCCTTTCCGGGCTCCGCCCCGCTGCGGACCGCCGCGCGGTCAGTTCGATGTCAGGGTTATATCAGCCGCCCGGTCGGGTTCAATCACGGGCCGCAGGCCAAGCAGCGGACCGATGCGCCGGATCGCCTCGGCGGCGACCGGAACGGCGGTCCAGCCAGCGGTGCGGCGGTCCTCGCCGTAGATGTAGGTCTCGGCCTCGTCCAGCATCAGCACCAGCGCGTACTTCGGGTCCGAGGCCGGGAAGATCGACGCGAAGGTCGAGATCGTCCGGTCCTCGTAGTAGCCGCCCGTCGGCTTCACCTTGTTGGCGGTGCCGGTCTTGCCCGCCACCTCGTAGCCCTCGACCTCACCGAAGGAGGCCGTGCCCTCGGTCACCACCTCGCGCAGCATTCCCTGCACGGTGCGGGCAGTGGCCTCGGACATCACGCGGGTGCCTTCGGGCGGGCCATGACGCTTCAGCAGCGTCGGCTTCAGCAGCCGCCCGCCGTTGCCGATGGCCGCATAGGCCGCCGCCACGTTCATCAGGGAGACCGACATGCCATGGCCGTAGGACACTGTCATGGTGGTCAGCTCGGACCAGTTGGACTGCGTTTCGGGGCGGGTCGACTTGGCCTCGGCCAGCTCGATCGGAGAGCCGTCCATCAGCCCGAGCCGGCGCAGGAACGCCTGCTGACGCTCGGCCCCGATCTGCTGGCTCAGCCGCGCGGTGCCGATGTTGGAGCTTTCGACCAGGATCGTGCGCACGTCGGCTTCCTTGCCGATGTAGTGATCGTCCGAGATGGCAAACCGGCCCCAGCGGATCGGGCCGCGGATGTCGATCACCGTCTCGGGCTTGGCGATGCCCTCTTCCAGCACCTCGGCGATGGTGAACGCCTTGAAGACAGAGCCCAGCTCGTAGACGCCCTGAACCGCGCGGTTGAACAGCGGGCTGTCGTCGGGATGGCCCGAGGTCGGCGCATGGGGGCGGTCGTTGGGATCGAAATCGGGCAGGCTGGCCAGGGCCACGACCTCGCCGGTGTCGACATCCATCAGCACCGCCGCCGCGCCCTTGGCCTTCATCAGCTTCATGCCACCGGACAGCACCTGCTCCAGGGCCGCCTGCACAGTCAGGTCGATCGACAGCTGCAGCGGCTCGTCGGCCCGGCTGGGATCGGAGAGCTGCTCGTCGAATTCATGTTCCAGCCCGGCGGTGCCGCGGATCTCGGCCCACTGGGTGCCCTCGCGGTCGAAACCGGCGCCGCCGAGGATATGCGCCGCGACGGGCCCGTTGGGATAGAGCCGCATCTCGCGGCGCGCGAACAGCAGCCCCGGCTCGCCGATGTCATGCACCTGCTGGCGCTGCTCGGGCGAGAGGGTGCGGCGCAGCCAGTAGAACTTGCCGTTGCCGGTGAAACGCCGCTTCAGCGCCTCCTCGTCCATCTCTGGGAAGATGCGGGCCAGCTCATGCGCGGCGCGCTCGGGCTGGATCATCTGGTGGGGATGGGCATAGAGCGCGGAGGTCTCCATGTTGGTGGCCAGCAGGCGCCCCTCGCGGTCGGTGATCTCGGCGCGGGTGATGGCGACGGTGGGCGCGGCCGAGGCGGCGCGCGGTTCCTCGCCGTCCGAGGCGGCCATGACCCCCATGCGCAGCCCGATCACCGAGAAGGCGCAGAAGAAGGCGATGCCCAGCACCAGCAGCCGGGTCTCGGCCCGGGCGCGGGACTGGTCGCGCATCGCCTCGTGGCGCAGGCGGATGTTCTCGCGCTCGATCACGTCGGGGTTCTCGCCCCGGGCACGGGCTTCGAGAATGCGCGCCAGCGGGCGCAGGGGGGTGCGCATGTCGGTCAAGGGCGTTCCCCCATTTCATTGGCACCCATCTCATCGGCCCCCAGTTCATTGCCCCCCTGATCAGAGGCTGGTCCCAGCGAGGAGACATCGACGGGGTTGTTGAAGATCACTTCCGGCGCCGGCAGCGGCGGGAAGCGGACCTGGGTGATCTTGCCGAACTGCTGCGGATCCAGCGGCTGCAGCTGCAGGTCGGGGAAGTTGATTTCGGCCAGGTCGCGCAGCCGGTCGGGGCGGTTCAGGTAGGCCCATTCGGCGCGCAGCATGTTGAGCCGGGTGCGCGACTCGGCGATGCGCCCCTGCAGCTGCTCCGAGCGCGAGATGGCCGACTGGGTCTCGTAGTTCTCGCGGTAGGCCCAGAAGGCCAGCGCGATCACGCAGAGGGCGGAGACCAGATAGAGAAAGGTCCTCATCGTCTTTTCCCCTTGTTCTTTCCGGCGGCCCGGGCGCCGGGCATCCCGAGGGCGGCACGGTCGATCTCTTCGGCGGGCTTGGCGGTGCGTGTGCCGACGCGCAGGCGGGCCGAGCGGGAACGGGGGTTCTCGTCCAGCTCCTGCTCGTCCGGGCCGATGCCCTTCTTCGTCTTCTGGGTGAAGGCGGCGGCTTCGGCCTCCTGCACCGGTGCGTAGCGGTTGACGTTGCCGGAATGGCCGGTGCGCAGCTGGAAGAAGCGCTTGACCATGCGGTCCTCGATCGAATGGAAGCTGACCACGGCCAGCTGCCCGCCCGGCTTCAGCGCCCGCTCGGCGGCCATCAGGCCCTCCGCCAGGGCGCCATATTCATCGTTCACAGCGATGCGCAGCGCCTGGAACGTCCGCGTGGCCGGATGGCTCTGGCCCGGTTTGCCACGCCCGAGGGCGCGCTCGACCAGATCGGCCAGCTGCAGCGTGGTCTTGAAGGGGGCATCTTCCCGGGCCCGCAGGATGTACTTGGCGATCCGGCGCGAGGCGCGTTCTTCGCCATAGAGATAGAGGACATCGGCCAGTTCGGCCTCTTCCATCTCGTTGACCAGATCGGCAGCCGAGGGGCCGGACTGGCTCATCCGCATGTCGAGCGGGCCGTCCTTCATGAAGGAGAAGCCGCGTTCGGCAAGGTCGAGCTGCATGGAGGACACGCCGAGGTCGAGCACAACGCCATCAAGTCCTTCCGGCGCGTGGGTTTCCGCCACCGCGTCGAGATTTGCGAAGTTGTTCTGCACGATTTGCAAACGGTCACCGTAGGCCCCGGCCCAGCCCTGCGCCATCTGCAGCGCGAGAGGGTCGCGGTCGATGCCGATCACCCGGTCGGCGCCCGCCTCAAGCAGGCCGCGCGCATAGCCGCCCGCGCCAAAGGTGCCGTCGATCCAGGTGCCGGAGACAGGCGCCACGGCTGCCAGCAGCGGGCGCAGCAGGACGGGGACATGCGGCGCCCCGCCAGCGGGAGAGGAACCGCCGGACATGGCCTAGCCCTCTTCCGCGCCGGTGCGGCGCTTGCGGATCTTGTCGAAGACAGCCTGGGTATTGACCCGGCCATTGCGCACCTGGAGGCTACCCTCTTCGGTCAGGGCCTCGGCCTTGGCGGCGCGGGAGGCCTGGAACTTCTCGGGCTTCCAGATCTCGAAGGTCTTGCCGCGCCCGACGAAGGTCAGCGGCTCGCCCGGCTCGACGCCGATCTTGTTGCGCAGCACCGCCGGAAGGACGATGCGGCCCGAGTCGTCGATGGAAAAGTCCTGGGCCTGGGTCTGGTACCAATCGATGAAGGCGTCGGTCTCGGGGTCGCCCTGCTCCATCTCGTCGATCAGCTCGTCGATCTCGGCCATGGCCTCGACGGTGTAGCATTCGACGCAGTTGGCAAGGTGGTCGCCATAGACCGCGATCATCTGGACATTGCGGCCCGCGGCCCAGTCGGGGTCCTGGGATTCCAGCACGGCACGGAAGCGGGCGGGGATCGAGACCCGCGCCTTGGAGTCGAGCTTCAACTCCTCTTCACCTCTGAACCGCCGTGCTCGCAAAACTCTGCCGGCCCTCTTTGCCCCGGGTTGATTCGGTGCGCCCGATGCGCGACCCTGAAACGGAAAACGGCGGATAGGACTGCTGCCACTGCCCTATCCGCCGCCCTCGTCCCGTCTCCGGGTTGTCCGACTGCGCGCGGCCACCTGGGGGGATGTCTGCTCGCCCCGCGCGCCGGATCTCAGTTGTTCGGATGAAGGGGGCTGCCTGTACTACTAACTGCCTTGGTGTCGAGGTCTTGCGCCTCTTGTCGCCCCGTCCTCATCTGCAATCATGGTTGCCATGGGATGACGTGGTTAGCAAATGGTTTTTACGGGCTGACATGGGAAAATGTTGTAACGCAAGGGTCCGCGACACAAGACCTTGGGGGCTGTGACCCGCAAGGCGCAGCTCAATTAGCGACAGTACGCAGGCGCATCCACCAGATATTGAGGGATTTGCCCTCTCGCCCGGTTGGCCCACTCCGTCCCATGTTTTTCCAGAAATTTCCCGGCACGCGCCGCCGGAGGTCTCTTGACCGGGAAGATTCAGCTGATCACGACGGGATCTCGTCCGCTCACCGCGAGGTGATTCGCAACTTGTGGCCGATCTGTCGCCCTCCCCTGCGCCATCCTCCGCGCACGCCCCTGCCCTATGGAACCCGGCGCGCGCCCCTCGGGACAGCGCGCCGGGCACAGCTCAGCCCGCAGGCAGGAGGTCGGGATTCCAGACGATTTCCCAGAGGTGCCCATCGGGATCGGTGAAGTAACCCGCGTAGCCACCGTAGAAGGTGTCTCCCGGCGCCTTGACCATCCGCGCCCCGGCCCCGGCCGCCAGGGCCATGATCTGATCCACCTCGTCGCGGGACCTGACATTGTGGCCGATGCTGACCGCCGTGGACGAAACCGGCGCCTCGGGCAGGCCGGTGTCATGGGCCAGGTCGGCCTGCGCCCAGAGCGCCAGCTTCATCCCGCCGGAAAGATCGAAGAAGACGACGGCGCCATGGGCGAACTGCTGCCCGATGATGCCCTCGGTCGGCAGGCCGAGGCCATCGCGGTAGAAACCGAGTGCGCGCTCAAGATCGGCGACGGCAAGCGTGAGAACGGTGATCGAAGGTGTCATGTCCATACCCTTTCTATCGGCACCCGCGGGATGCGGGCGCCCTGATAGTCTTGGGCCGCCAGCGGGTGACGGAAGGACTCGCACAGCGAGGGCCGGGCCAACCTTCCCGTGCCTAACCTGTTTCAGACAGGACGGAGGTAGCGCCCTAGCGGGGCCTGGTCAACTGCAACAGGAGAGAGAGGGCCCGGCGCGGCGGGCCCTCTGACAGGAGTCAGAGGATGCCATCACTCCGCAGGCGCTGCGCCAGGGCGCGATAGGCCGCCGCAGGGGCGCCATCCTCCAGCGCGACGGGACGACCGCTGTCGCCGGCCAGCCGGGTCTCAAGATCCAGCGGAAGGGTGCCAAGCAACGGCACGCCCAGCTTCTCCGCCTCGGCGGCGACACCGCCATGACCGAAGGGATGTGCCTCGTGCCCGCAGGCGGGGCAGATGAACGAGGCCATGTTCTCGATCATGCCCAGAAGCGGCACCTTCAGCGTCTGGAACATGTCGATGGCCTTGCGCGCATCCAGCAGCGCCACGTCCTGCGGGGTCGACACCACGATGGCACCGTCCAGCGACGACCGCTGGCCGAGGGTCAGCTGCACATCCCCCGTGCCCGGCGGCAGGTCGACCAGCAGCACGTCCAGCTCTCCCCATTGCACCTGTGTCAGCAGCTGCTGCATCGCCCCCATCAGCATGGGCCCGCGCCAGACCACGGCCTTGCCCTCGTCCAGCATGTTGCCGATGGACATCAGGGTGACACCATGGGCGGTCAGGGATTCGATCGTCTCGCCGTCCGGAGAGGCGGGGCGCTTGCTGTTGCCCATCATGCGCGGCTGCGAGGGGCCGTAGATATCGGCATCCAGCAGGCCCACCTTCAGCCCCTCGGCCGCCAGCGCCACGGCGAGGTTGGACGACACGGTGGACTTGCCGACCCCCCCCTTGCCCGAGCCGATGGCAATGATCTTCTTCACCCCGGCAGGGCGCATCGCGGTGGTGGTCGGCCTGGGATGCCCCCCCACCTTCAGGCTGGGCGGGCCGCTCGGCGGAGGCGGCGGCGGCGCGGCGGCGCGTTGCTCATGCGCGGTCAGGGCGGCGGTGGCGCGGGACACGCCGGGCAGCGCCTTCAGCAGATCCTCGGAGGCGGCACGGATCGCCTCCATCTTGCGCGCGGTCGCCGCGTCGGGCGCCTCGATCACGTAGCGCACGATCTCGCCGTCGATGCTGAGCGCACGGATCATGTCGCGGCTGACGAGATTGCCGCCATCGGGCAGGGTGAGCCTCTGCAGTTCCTGCAGGATCTGGTCTCGGGTGACGGGCACGATGGTCTCCTTCGGTCACGGGCCGGTCGCGCGCCGGAGGGGCGCACGGGGGTTGTCGCCTAACCTGCGCATTTTCTCGGCAGGAACAAGAGTCGCAGGGGTCTTGCGTCCCGTGGCCGCGCACATCCGGTTGCGCGCCGCAACTGCGAAAGCGGTCTCGCTGCATCGCAGCATAATTTGACCTCTCAAACCTCTCAGCCCTCTTCTTTTTGCCGTGGCATGGCGCCCGGCGGACCAGAGGAATTCCGCATGTGCCCAAATGATAATCATGACCCAACGTCACGGGGGCACGCTTGTTTAAAAGGGCATTGTTCACATACTGCCCGGATTTTGTGCAGCACCGCCTCCCTCCCTTTAGGTCAGCCCCGCTTATGCACTTGCTGCATAGCGGCGTTGTAGAACCGACGATTGTGCATTCGCAGCAAATGGGTCAAAACAGGCTCAACAGCGACGGCAACGGACCACCGCAAGTTAGCGCCAACACGGCGCAGGATCCGAAGGCGCCGCAGACCGCAATGACGTTCACCGAGATCGTTACGTAAGGATGAGTTGAGATGGCATACGCAAACTACACCCCGGCCGCTCCGGCCACGCAAGGTTTCTCCGGCTTCTTCGCAGGCGTTGCAAGCCGCTACACTCGCTACTCGAAGTACCGCCGCTGCATCAACGAGCTGTCCGCGCTCAGCAACCGCGAGCTGAAGGACCTCGGCCTGCATCGGTCGATGATCAAGTCGGTCGCCTACGAGGAAGCCTACGGCGCCTCGGCGTAACGACACTTGGGATCAGTCGGCCCTCTCCTCCTCCCTGGGCCACTGAGACTGGCGACGGTGCCTCTCCTCCTCCCTGGCACCGTCGCACCTAACACCGGAGCGAAAGCTCCAACAGTTCGCCGCCCTCTCCTCCTCCCTGGGCGGTGATGTCAGGACCGGCGGGAGCTCTCCTCCTCCCTGCTCCCGCCGGACACTGACACCAGACACGGTCGCTCTCTCCTCCTCCCTGAGCGCCCGTTGTATCCCGGAGAAGCCTCTCCTCCTCCCTGGCATCTCCGGTCCCCATTCCGGGGTCGTTCCTCAGGTCCGACCCCAACAGTTTCGCCGCTCTCTCCTCCTCCCTGAGCGGTGATGCCAAGCCCGGCGGGAGCTCTCCTCCTCCCTGCTCCCGCCGGACACTTGGCCCCGATACGCCGGTCCTCTCCTCCTCCCTGGACCCGCGTTAGATGACGGCGGCGCTCTCTCCTCCTCCCTGAGCGCCGCCGTTTTCACGTTTAAGGACATGTGGTTGGGAAGAAGGGGGCGCCGCCCCCTCGGCCGCGCTGTGCGCGCCCTCACCCCCGGAGGTATTTTCAGCCTGGTGATGCAAACGGGACGGTGCCCGGAAGGGCTCCCTCCCTCACCGGCAGGAGCGTGGCACGCTCCCCACGGAGAACGCGGGCGCCATTCCGCCCGGCACAATGCACATCACCAGGCTGAAAATACCTCCGGGGGTGAATTGAGCCCGCATGGGCTCAAGAGGGGGCAGAGCCCCCTGCCCGGTCTCAGAAAGGCACGTCGTCAGGATTGGTGACGAATTTCGCCACCACCTTCTTCACTCCGGCCTTGTCGAAGGCGATTTCCAGCTTGTCGCCCTCGACTCCGATGATCTCGCCGTAGCCGAATTTCTGGTGGAAAACCCGTTCGCCGACCGTGTGCGAAGAAGCCGCGGTCATGTCGATGACCGAGCCCCGGCTTTCGCGGGGCTGGCTGACCGGACGATTGCCGGCGCGGGCCTGCATCCGCTGCCAGCCGGGAGAGTTGTAGACATTGGCTTCGGTCATGCGCTTTTCCATGCCCGACTGCACCGAGCCCCCCGAGGCCGCGCCGAATCCCCCGCCGTAGAGGCCGGGCGGGGTCAGCACCTCGACGTCCTCTTCCGACAGCTCGTCGATGAAGCGCGAGGGCAGCTGGCTTTGCCACTGGCCGAAGACACGGCGATTCCCGGCGAAGGAGATCGTGCAGAGCTCTTCAGCGCGGGTGATGCCCACGTAGGCCAGGCGGCGTTCCTCTTCGAGGCCCTTGAGGCCCGATTCGTCCATGGATCGCTGCGAGGGGAAGAGCCCGTCTTCCCAGCCCGGCAGGAAGACCACGGGGAATTCCAGCCCCTTGGCGGCGTGCAGGGTCATGATCGAGACCTTGGGCTCGGCATCGTCGTTGCGCTCATTGTCCATGATCAGCGCGACGTGTTCGAGGAAGCCCTGGAGATTGTCGAAGTTCTCCAGCGCCTTGACCAGTTCCTTCAGGTTTTCCAGTCGGCCCGGAGCCTCGGGCGTCTTGTCGTTCTGCCACATCTCGGTGTAGCCGGATTCGTCGAGGATCTGTTCGGCCAGTTCGATATGGCCGAAGGGCGCCTGGGGGCGGTCCTCGTCGAGGATGACGTCGTCCTCATCCGCCAGGGTGGCGGCTGTCGTATGCAGGCGGGCCACCTCGTGCCAGCGGTCGATCTGGTCGATGAACCGCGAGAGCTGAGCCGCGCCCTTGCCGGTAAGCCCCTGATCCTGCAGCAGGATACGGGCGCCATCCAGCAGCGAGGTGCCATTGGCCCGCGCCGCCATCTGGATCTTCTGCTGCGCCTTGTCGCCCAGGCCGCGTTTCGGCTGGTTGACGATCCGCTCGAAGGCCAGGTCGTCGGCGGGCGAGGTCACCAGCCGGAAATAAGCCATGGCATCGCGAATCTCGAGCCTCTCGTAGAAGCGCGGGCCGCCGATGACGCGATAGGGCAGGCCGATGGTCAGGAAACGGTCTTCGAAGGCGCGCATCTGATGGCTGGCGCGGACCAGAATCGCCATGTCGTCCCCGGTATAGGGGCTGAGACCACGGGTGCCCTTCTCCAGCGCCTCGATCTCGTCGCCGATCCAGCGGGCCTCCTCGTCGCCGTCCCAATGGCCGATCAGGCGCAGCTTCTCGCCCTCGGGCTTGTCGGTCCAGAGCGTCTTGCCCAGGCGATTCTCGTTCCCCGAGATCACCGAGGAGGCGGCGGCCAGGATATGCGGCGTCGAGCGGTAGTTCTGTTCCAGCCGCACCGTCTTGGCGCCGGGAAAGTCCTTTTCGAAGCGCAGGATGTTGCCCACCTCGGCGCCGCGCCAGCCGTAGATCGACTGGTCGTCGTCACCGACGCAACAGATGTTCTTGTGCGCCCCGGCCAGCAGGCGCAGCCAGAGGTACTGCGCCACGTTGGTATCCTGGTACTCGTCCACGAGGATGTACTTGAACCAGCGCTGGTACTGTTCCAGCACGTCGGGGTGGGCCTGGAAGATGGTCACGACGTGCAGCAGCAGGTCGCCAAAATCGACCGCGTTCAGCTCGCGCAGGCGATGCTGGTACTGCTCATAGAGTTCGGTACCGCGGTTGTTGAAGGCCGTCGCCTCGCCCGAGGGCACCTTTGCCGGCGTCCAGGCGCGGTTCTTCCAGGCGTCGATCAGGTTGGCCAACTGCCGCGCTGGCCAGCGCTTTTCGTCGATGTTGTTGGCCAGGATCAGCTGCTTCAGCAGGCGGATCTGGTCGTCGGTATCCAGGATGGTGAAGTTAGACTTCAACCCTGCAAGCTCTGCATGGCGGCGCAGCAGCTTGACGCAGATGGCGTGGAAGGTGCCCAGCCAGGGCATCCCCTCGACCGCGCCGCCCAGCAGGCGCTCGACACGGGTCTTCATTTCCCGCGCCGCCTTGTTGGTGAAGGTCACCGAGAGAATCTCGTTCGGGCGGGCGCGCCCTGTCGAAAACAGGTGCACGATGCGCGAGGTCAGCGCCTTGGTCTTGCCCGTACCCGCCCCGGCCAGCATCAGCACCGGGCCGTCCAGGGCCTCGACCGCCTCGCGTTGCGCGGGATTCAGATCGTCCAGGTAGGTGGTCGGGCGCGCGCCCTGCATGGCGCGCTGCGACAGCGGCGTGCGGACGGGCTGGCTGGCCGCCTCGAAGGCGTCATCTTCGGAAAAACTGCTCATGGGTGCAGAATAGCGAAAACACGCGGCGAGGGAAAGGGACGTTCCCATTCCGTTCCCCTCAATTGCCGCATCACCCCCTTCCTTGCGCAATCAAGCTATTCGCTGAGCGGGATAATTGTTCATGCAAATTATATTCGCTGTTGCGCTGCGCTGCGGCATAGCGTTTCCTGTCAAGCAGGGCGGAGATACCGTCGACCAATAGCCTGCAACCAAGGAGCAGACATGGCCGAATTCCAGAAGATTCTCATTGCGAACCGGGGCGAGATCGCCATCCGGATCATGCGCGCGGCAAACGAGATGGGCAAGAAGACCGTCGCCGTCTATGCCGAAGAGGACAAGCTGGGGCTCCACCGCTTCAAGGCCGACGAAGCCTATCGGATCGGCGAGGGGCTGGGCCCGGTCGCGGCCTATCTCTCGATCGAGGAGATCATCCGCGTCGCCAAGCTTTCGGGGGCCGATGCGATTCACCCCGGTTACGGCCTGCTGTCGGAAAACCCCGAGTTCGTCGATGCCTGCGATGCGGCGGGCATCACCTTCATCGGTCCGAAGGCCGCCACCATGCGCGCCCTCGGCGACAAGGCCAGTGCGCGGAAGGTCGCCATCGAGGCCGGTGTGCCGGTGATCCCGGCGACCGAGGTGCTGGGCGATGACTTCGACGCGATCACCAAGGACGCCGCCGAGATCGGCTATCCCCTGATGCTGAAAGCCTCCTGGGGCGGCGGCGGGCGCGGAATGCGGCCGATCAACGAGCCCAAGGAGCTGAAGGAAAAGGTGCTGGAAGGCCGGCGCGAGGCTGAAGCGGCCTTCGGCAACGGCGAGGGCTACCTTGAAAAGATGATCACCCGCGCCCGCCATGTCGAGGTGCAGATCCTCGGCGACAAGCAGGGCAATATCTACCACCTCTACGAACGCGACTGCTCGGTCCAGCGACGCAACCAGAAGGTCGTCGAACGCGCGCCTGCCCCCTATCTCTCGGAAGCGCAGCGCGAGGAGATCTGCGAACTGGGCCGCACGATCTGCGCCCATGTGAACTATGAATGCGCCGGCACGGTCGAGTTCCTGATGGATATGGAAACCGGCAAGTTCTATTTCATCGAGGTGAACCCCCGCGTGCAGGTCGAGCACACGGTGACCGAAGAGGTCACCGGCATCGACATCGTGCAGGCCCAGATCATGATCGCCGAGGGCAAGAGCCTGTCGGAGGCCACCGGCAAGGCCAGCCAGTACGACGTGCGCCTGACCGGCCATGCGCTGCAGACCCGGATCACCACCGAGGACCCGCAGAACAATTTCATTCCCGACTACGGTCGCATCTCGGCCTATCGGACCGCCACGGGCATGGGCATCCGTCTCGATGGCGGCACGGCCTACGCGGGCGGGGTGATCACCCGTTACTACGACTCGCTGCTGGTCAAGGTCACCGCCAAGGCGCAGACGCCCGAAAAGGCCATCGCCCGCATGGACCGCGCCCTGCGCGAATTCCGTATCCGTGGCGTCAGCACCAACATCGCCTTCGTGCAGAACCTGCTGAAGCACCCGACCTTCCTGTCGAACCAGTACTCCACCAAGTTCATCGACACGACGCCCGAGCTCTTCGACTTCCGCACCCCCGCCGACCGCGGCACCAAGGTGCTGACCTATATCGCCGATGTGACGGTGAACGGGCACCCGGAAACCAAGGGCCGTGCCGGTCTGCCGGAGGGCTTCAAGCTGCCCAATCCGCCCAGCCATGGCCCCGAGGTGCCCCCGGGCACCAAGACCCTGCTGGACGAGAAGGGCCCCAAGGCCGTTGCCGACTGGATGCTGGCGCAGAAGCCGCTGCTGATCACCGACACGACCATGCGCGACGGCCACCAGTCGCTGCTGGCGACGCGGATGCGCTCGATCGACATGATCAAGGCGGCGCCCAGCTACGCGGCCAATCTGCCGCAGCTCTTCAGCCTGGAATGCTGGGGCGGGGCGACCTTCGACGTGGCCTTCCGCTTCCTGCAGGAGGACCCCTGGAAGCGCCTGCGCGACATCCGCGCCGCCTGCCCCAACATCCTGACCCAGATGCTGCTGCGCGGCTCGAACGGGGTGGGCTACACCAACTATCCCGACAACGTGGTGGAAAGCTTCGTCAAGCAGGCCGCCACCGCCGGCATGGATGTCTTCCGCGTCTTCGACAGCCTGAACTGGGTCGAGAACATGCGCGTTGCCCTGGATGCGGTAATCGAGACCGGCAAGATCTGCGAGGGCACGGTCTGCTACACCGGTGACATCCTCAACCCCGACCGGGCCAAGTATGACCTGAAATACTATGTATCGATGGCGAAGGAGCTCGAGGCCGCCGGCGCCCATGTCCTCGGCCTGAAGGACATGGCGGGACTGCTGAAGCCCTCCGCCGCACGGGTGCTGATCAAGGCGCTGAAGGAAGAGATCGGCATTCCGATTCATTTCCACACCCACGACACCTCGGGCATCGCGGGGGCCACCATCCTGGCCGCCGCCGAGATGGGCGTCGATGCCGCCGATGCGGCGATGGACAGCTTCTCGGGCAATACCTCGCAGCCGACCCTCGGCTCCATCGTCGAGGCACTGGTGCATACCGACCGCGACACCGGCCTCGACATCGAGGAAATCCGGCGCATGTCGGACTACTGGGAAGCAGTGCGCAGCCAGTACGCCGCCTTCGAGAGCGGGATGCAGGCCCCCGCGTCCGAGGTCTACCTGCACGAGATGCCCGGTGGTCAGTTCACCAACCTGAAGGCGCAGGCGCGCTCGATGGGGCTGGAAGAACGCTGGCACGAGGTCGCCCATACCTATGCCCAGGTGAACCAGATGTTCGGCGATATCGTGAAGGTCACGCCCTCGTCGAAGGTCGTGGGCGACATGGCCCTGATGATGGTCAGCCAGGGGATCACCCGCGAAGAGGTCGAGGACCCCAAGCGCGACATCTCCTTCCCCGACAGCGTGATCGACATGATGCGCGGCAACCTCGGGCAGCCCCCGGGCGGTTTCCCCAAGCCGCTGGTGAAGAAGATCCTCAAGGGCGAGAAACCCAATACCGAGCGCCCCGGCAAGCACCTGCCCCCGGTCGACTTCGACGCCGTCCGCAAGGAGATCTCCGAGAAGCTCGGCGGCGCGGAGGTCGATGACGAGGACCTGAATTCCTACCTGATGTACCCCAAGGTCTTCCTCGACTACGCCGCTCGTCACGAGGCTTATGGCCCGGTGCGCACCCTGCCGACGAAAACCTTCTTCTACGGCATGGAACAGGGAGAGGAGATCTCGGCCGAGATCGACCCCGGCAAGACGCTGGAGATCCGCCTGCAGGCCATCGGCGAAACCCACGAGGACGGCGAGGCACGGGTCTTCTTCGAGTTGAACGGCCAGCCCCGGGTGATCCGGGTGCCCGACCGCTCGGTCAGCGGCGGCGCGGCGGCGAAGGTGAAGGCCGATCCGGCCAATGCCGCCCATGTGGCCGCACCGATGCCGGGGGTCGTGGCCTCCATCGGCGTCAGCGCGGGCCAAAAGGTCAAGCAGGGCGACCTGATCCTGACCATCGAGGCGATGAAGATGGAGACGGGCCTTCATGCCGACCGTGACGGCGTGATCAAGGCGGTGCATGTCACCCCCGGCGCCCAGATCGACGCCAAGGACCTGCTGGTCGAATACGAGGGCTGAGCCCCTCCCGGTGTGCGGGGATCGCCCCGCACGCCACCCCCGGGAAAAGACCGAGCTTGCGCCCCCTCGTCCCCCGACTTTCGCCACTGAGCGTTTGCACCCGCGCCCCCAGGGGCGCCGGCGCGTCTCCGCGCGCCCCTGCTCATTCGACGGCTGAAAATACTCCGGGGGAGTCTCCGGTCCGGAGACGGGGGCAGAGCCCCCTTTCCCTTTTCATTATCTCCGGACCTAAGACCGGGGGGCAGAGCCCCCACCCCGCCTCAGTCGCCCTTGCGTTCTTCGGCGGCCTTCTTCATCCGCGCCAGCAGCTCTTCCTTGCTGGCCCGGCCCTTCTGCGGCGTGTCGCGCTCTCCGCCCTTCGGCTTGTGGCGCGGCGTCCCCTTGTGGGGCTTGGCCCCGCCCATCTTCGAATAATCCATGACCCGATCCTTTTGCCGGTGATGCGCGCTCATGCCCCGGAATGACGCGACGGGCAAGGGATTGCCGCAGGTGGCCCGACGGCGCTAAAAATCGTTAACCTTAGTTAACGGATCATCCATGCGCCTTTTCCCCCTCCTGCTCGCCCTCACCCTGCCCTTCGCCGCCGGGGCCGCCGACCTGAGCGGCCGCGCCCGGGTCATCGATGGCGACACGCTGGAGATCGGTGGCCAGGTGGTGCGGCTGCTGGACATCGACGCACCGGAAAGCGCGCAGGACTGCCACGGCGCCCCCTGCGGCCGCGACTCGACCCGCTACCTCGAACGGATGACGGCGCGCAGGACCGTGCATTGCCGGGGCGACGGGATGGACGCCTATGACCGCCTGCTGGCCCGCTGCGATGTCGACGGCGCCGATATTGGCGCCACCATGGTGCTGGCCGGTCAGGCGGTGGCCTACCGGCGCTATGGGCTGGCCTATGTCGACCAGGAGAAGGTGGCCCGCATCGAGGGTCGCGGCCTCTGGGCGCGCGGCACGCCGGTGATGCCCTGGGACTACCGCGCCGGGCGCTGGCAACAGGCGTCGGCCCCGGGCGGCAGCGCTCCGGAAGGCTGTCCGATCAAGGGCAATATCAACAGCAAGGGCGAGCGGATCTACCACACGCCCTATTCGGCACATTACACGCGCACCCGGATCTCCACCTCGAAGGGCGAACGCTGGTTCTGCAGCGAGGCCGAGGCCCTGGCCGCGGGCTGGCGCGCACCCCGGCGCTAGTCCCCGACCGGCGCCCCCTCCCCCGCGCCATGCCCGGCGCCACGGGCCGGCCGTATCGCGCCCGGGCGCCCTGTGACCGGATGGAATTTTCCGCCGATGCGCCGAATTTTCCTCTTGCAGCCGCCGGGCCTTCTTTATACATCGTGCCTCACCAAAACGGTGCGGGCGTAGCTCAGGGGTAGAGCATTACCTTGCCAAGGTAAGGGTCGGGCGTTCGAATCGCCTCGCCCGCTCCAATTTGGGCCTTTCGGCAGGAATGCCGCGAAGGAATGCCTCGGACGAAGGTCCATCGCCAAGGAAGCGGGCGTAGCTCAGGGGTAGAGCATTACCTTGCCAAGGTAAGGGTCGGGCGTTCGAATCGCCTCGCCCGCTCCAACTTTCCCTCCGACAGGATCTGCGCGATTTGCATTTGCGGCCGGCCGTCCTGCCGGGCCTCCGCTCCGAATGGCTGGCCGGGATTTTCGCAAAACATTCATGCGTGCGTATCTTAACTTCAACAGTCGGATAAACTAAACCGTCGGTAACCAAACCGGGGTAGCGATGTCCGTCTCGATCCGCGATCTGCGCAAGCGCTTCGGCGACCACGTCGCCGTCGACGGCATTTCCGTCGACATCCCCCAGGGGGCCTTCTTCACCGTTCTCGGCCCCTCGGGCTGCGGCAAGTCCACGCTGCTGCGGCTGATCGCCGGGCTGGAAGTGCCGGATGACGGCGAGATCGCCCTCAAGGACAGCCTGGTTTCCTCTGCCGGCCGGCATGTACCGCCCGAAGATCGCGATGTCGGCGTGGTCTTCCAGACCTACGCGCTCTGGCCGCATATGGATGTCACCGGCAATGTCGCCTTTCCGCTGGAATGCGAGGGCCTGAGCCGGGCCAAGGCCCGGGCGGCGGCAGCAGAGCATCTCGAAACCGTCTCGCTGACCGAACTGGCCGATCGCCGGCCCGCCGAACTGTCTGGCGGCCAGCGCCAGCGTGTCGCCCTCGCCCGCTGCCTGGCGGGTGGCGCGGGCGTCGTCCTGATGGATGAACCGCTGGCCAACCTCGACCCGCACCTGCGGCATCGCATGGAAGAGGAACTGTCGGCCTTCCACGACACCTCGGGCGCCACCATCGTCTACATCACCCATGATCAGCGCGAAGCCATGGCCCTGGCGACCCTGGTCGCGGTCATGGACAATGGCCGTTTCGCCCAGGTCGGCACGCCGGAAGACCTGCACGACCGCCCGGTCTCGGAACAGGTCGCCCGCTTCATCGGACGCGCCGCCGTGCTGCCGGCGCGGTTCGAGGACGGCCTCGCCGACCTTGGCCCGATCCAGGTGCCCCTGGTGCAGGCCGCAGGGGCGCGGCGGGGGGCCGGCCAGGTGGTGATACGGCCCGCGAACCTGCGGCGCGCCGAAACCGACCACCCCGGCAGCTTTCCCGCCACCGTCAGCCAGGCCACCTATCGCGGCGGCCTCTGGGAAGCCCTGGTGGAGGTACCTGGCCTGGCCGAAGCGCTGCCGCTGCAAGCCGATCGGCGCCTCAGCCGGGGCGACCATCTGACCCTGCGGATGGAACCGCTCTGGGCCCTGCCGGCTGAGCACGTCGTGCCGTGACGCAGCGACAGAGGTGACACCCCGGGGCGCCCGTGCCACTCCTTCCGCCAGGACATGATACCGGAGGACACCATGAGCCTGCCTCGCGCCCTTTCGAACCTGCGCCTGCCGCTGATCGGCAGCCCGCTGTTCATCATCTCGAACCCCGACCTGGTGATCGCCCAATGCAAGGCCGGCATCGTCGGCTCCTTCCCTGCCCTCAACGCGCGCGAGCAGCCCGGAGACCCGATCGAGCTGGATCGCTGGCTGGTGCGGATCAAGGACGAGCTGGACCGCCACAACCAGGCCAACCCGGATACGCCGGCGGCGCCCTACGCGGTGAACCAGATCGTGCACAAATCCAACACCCGCCTGGAACGCGACGTGGAGATCTGCGCAAAGCACGGTGTGCCGGTCTGGATCACTTCTCTGGGCGCCCGTCCCGAGGTCAACGAAGCCGCCCATTCGTCCGGCGGTATCGTGCTGCATGACGTGATCAACGACCGCTTCGCCCGCAAGGCCATCGAGAAGGGCGCGGACGGTCTGATCGCGGTCGCCGCGGGGGCCGGCGGCCATGCCGGGGCGCTGTCGCCCTTCGCCCTGGTGCAGGAAATCCGCGCCTGGTTCGACGGCCCGCTGTTCCTCTCCGGTGCCATCGCGCGGGGCGACAGCCTGCTGGCTGCCCTGGCCATGGGGGCGGACGGCGGCTACGCCGGCTCGGCCTTCATCGCCACCGAGGAGGCCAACGCCCAGGACGCCTACAAGCAGATGATCGCCGATTCCGGCGCCTCCGATATCGTCTATTCCAATCTCTTTACCGGGGTCTGGGGCAATTACCTCAAGCCCTCCATTGCGGCGGCGGGACTCGATCCCGACGCCCTGGAAATCTCCGATCCCTCCAAAATGGATTTCGGCGGTTCCAGGCCGAAAAGCTGGAAAGAGATCTGGGGATCGGGTCAGGGCATCGGAGCCGTCGCCGGCATCCAGAGCACGGCGGATCTGGTGGCCCGACTGGAGGCCGAGTTCATTGACGCGCAACAGCGTCTGGCAGGACAACTCGGCTGGCGCCGGGATTGAACGGAAGAGGTCTGCTGCGCGCGGAATTTTCGTCTCTAAGCTCATGATTTAGAAGATTTTGATTTCTCCCGCAAAGGTTGCATCCAGGATTGGGCGCGCCCGTCCCGCCGAAACGCCTGTAAAAATTGGCCCGCCCTGCTTTTCCAGCGGCGGGCCGTTTCATTGTTGCAATGGCGTTTTGTCAATTCGTGGGGTTTCCCCCACGGCAATTAAGGAATAGAGCGAGCGACAGCCTGCACGATGGGGCGTAATGTCTGACGAGTCTGAAGTCTTTCCAGTGCGACAATGTCGCTTCGGATTAATCGGCAATACAATTCTCGAGCGGCGTCGCGGTGAAGAGCCTCCGATTCTCGAATCGCCGCATTGGGACATGGACTGAGGGACAGATGGCAGACTGGAACGGGGAGATCGCCTCTCGCGAGGAGCTGCGGGAAAGGAAACGTCGTGCCGCCTTGCGGGTGGCCTCGCGGCTGTTCAACGAAAAGGGCTATCACGCGACCTCTCTCGACGAGATCGCCGACAGGATCGGGGTCACCAAGACCGCGCTCTTCTATTACTTCCGCAACAAGGAAGAGCTGCTCTTCGAATGCATCGAGCTGAGTCTCGATGCCGGGGATCGCGCCCGCATGGCCGAGCCCGACGACGCCGCCGCGCTGGATCGTTTCCGCGCCTTCTACCTGCATTTCCTCACCGAGGCGATGCGGGACGGCGGCAGCTACACCACCAAGGTCAACATTCGCGCGCTGCCCGCCGCCATGCAGGAACGCGTGGAGCTGCGGCGCAATGCGCTGCGCGACCATATCGCCGGCCTGCTGGAAACCGCCGTGGCCGAGGGCAGCGTGCGTCCGCTCGATTGCCTTGCCACCGCCAATTACCTGGTGATGGCGATCAACTGGCTGGTGGCCCATCCGGGCGAATTCCCGACGCCCTCCCAGGATGCCGAGCAGGAGGCCCGGACTTTCCTTGACCAGGTGCTCTACGGGATCGCGACGGGGGCGGGCGGCAGCTAGTTGGTGATCAGCGCGTAGGAGCTGCCCGCCGGTCCGCGATTGTGCACCTCGACGGTGAAGAATTCGGACCGCGCGGGACGCCAGCCGCAGTAGGCGATGGCACTGATGTCGGTATCCGAACAGACCACCCGGCCCTGGGCATCGCGCACGAAGAGGTTCAGGTCGGCGCCGGGATCCTGCGCCTCGACATAGACCTCGGCGTAGTCGCCGCCGATGTATTCCAGCGGCGGATAGGTGTCCCTGCCGCTGCCGGCGATGGTCGAGATCGAATAGACCTGCCCCGAAGCAACGCCCTTGGTGCCGGCGAACTTCACGTCGTCGGCCAGCCGGGCGATGGCCTCGCTGCCGTCCGAAAGCTCGACCGCGCGGGCCAGCATCTGCTGCCAGGAGAGCAGCCGGCCCTGCGGGGCGATCCCCTGCACCAGGGGGCCGTCCTTCTGCGGCGCCCGCACCACCTGCATCGCCAGCACCGACTTGCGCAGCCGGGCTGCGGCCAGGGCCAGCATCGGATCCTCCAGCTCCTCCGCCGCCTCGAACAGCCGCGCCGAAAGCTCGGCGTTGCGGATCACGCTCTGGGCCGCCGCCGGGGCCGCCAGCGGCGCGAACAGGAGCAGCGCCAGGGCAGCACACCGGGCAAGGGCACGGCCCCGGCGGCGAAGGGCAAAGGAACGGGTCATGGAAATTCTCCGGTTATCCGCGGCAAGTCTTGCCCCCCGCGCCCCGCGTTTCAACGGGTTTTCGCGCGGTGCCGCCGCCATTTCCATGGGTGACGGGACTTGTCATGTGTGTTGCCGCACCGCCGGGATTAGTCCTAGAACGAAGGTAAGCCCCGGTGACCGGCCCCGTGCACGGCCCGCCGACCCAGCCGGAGGACCAGATGCCTGTTCCGACCTCTCCCCTCCCTGCCCTCCTCCCGGTGCTGCTGCTGGCCGCCCCGCTGCAGGCCGAGGACATGGCCGAGATGCCCCCCGCCGCCATCGGCGAGATCCCCGGCCCGGCGCTGGAGCAGGCGCTGCAGGTCACGGTGCGCCTGACCGATCTCGACACGCGCGAGGAATTTCTCGGCTCGGGCTTCGTCTACGGCCCCGAGGCGCTGGTGGTCACCAATGCCCATGTGGCGGGCGAGCACGAGCAGCTGGCGGCCCATTTCGGCAGCGAGAGCGACGAATGGGTCATGCACCTGCGGCGCCTCGCCCTCGACCGGGCGCGCGATCTCGCCGTCTACCGGATGACCGAACCCTTCGACCTGCCCACCCTGCGGGCCGCCGACACCCCGCCCCGCGTCGGAGAGCCTCTGTTCGCGCTCGGCGCACCCCTCGGGCTGGGCCAGAGCCTGAGCGGCGGCCACCTGTCGCATCCGGCGCGGCAGGTCGATCCCGCCGTCCCCCAGCGGTATTACCAGCACGACGCGGCGACCAACCCGGGATCCTCGGGCGGGCCGCTTGTGACGGCGGCGGGCAAGGTCGTGGGGGTCAATGCCCGCATCGCAGACGGCTCCCGCCTGTTCAACGGGGTCGCCTACGCCGTCCCGATCGCCCAGGTCGACCGCCTGATCGCCGGAGAGCTGCCCGAGGTGCCTTCGCTGGGCCTTTCGCTGCGTCCCCTCACCCTGCGGATGCATCACCTTCTGGACCCCCGTCTGCCCGGCCGCGTGCTGGTCGAGACCGTCATCCCCGAGAGCCCCGCCGCGCGCGCCGGGCTGCGCCCCGGGGATATCCTGCTGCGTGCCGGGACGCGCGAGCTCTTCCGTCCCGGCGACCTGGCCTTCGCGCTGGAAGAGCGCCACGGCGCCATGCTGGAGCTGGCCTACTACCGTCCCGGTGCGACACCCGACGGCGCCTTTCCCGAAACGCTGAAGGTGACCCTGCACCTCGCCGCCGCCGCCGCGCCGCTTTCCCTGGCTCCGGTGGCGCGCCTGCCGCTCGGGCTGACACTCTCGGAGGACCGGCGGCGCGTCACCGGGGTTGCGCCGGACAGCGCCGCCTTCGCCGCCGGCCTCGCCGAGGGCGACCGGATCGAGGCCGTCAACGGCGACACCGCCGCGCGTCTCGACCCGGCTCATCTCGACGGCGCCGTCCTGCTGCGCCTTTCCCGCGAGGGGCGCAGCCTGCACATCCTTCTCGATCCCGCCGCCGAGCCCTCGCTGAAACGACCCGTGACCGGCAATGCGCTTGACCCTGACGTCATCCCCTTCTGAACCACCCTGACCCCGGACACCCCATGCCCAGTAATCCCCCCGCCCCCCGTATCCTGATCGTCGAGGACGACGATGCCGCCGCCCGCGCCGTCGCGGCAGCCGCCCGCGATCTCGGCGCCCTGCCGACCCGGGTCGACAGCTACGAGGCGGGCCTGGCCGCTGCCTCGACCGGCGACCATGCGGTGATCGTCTTCGACCGGATGCTGCCCGGTGGCGACGGGATCGAGGCCATTGCCCGCCTGCGCGCCACCGGCTCGACGGCGCTGGTCCTGATCGTCTCGGCGCTTGGCCGGGCGGCGAACAAGATCGAGGGTCTGGAAAGGGGCGCCGACGATTACCTCGCGAAACCCTTCGACCCGGACGAGCTGCGCGCCCGCCTGCGGGCCCTGCTGCGCCGGGCGGCCATGGCGGCGACCGACAGTGACCTCGTCGCCTTCGGCGCGCTGGAGATCCGCATCAAGGCACGCACGGTGCATGTCGGCGCGCTGCATGTACCCGTCAGCCCGAAGGAATTCGAGCTGATCTCCTACTTCGCCCGCAATGCCGGCGAGATCGTCACCCGGATGCAGCTGCTGGAAAACGTCTGGAACCTGCATTTCGACCCCCAGACCAATGTCGTCGATGTCCACGTCGGCCGGCTGCGGCGCAAGCTGGAACAGGCGGCCGGCCGGGCGGTGATCCACACCGAGCGCGGCGAGGGCTACGTGTTCGATCCCTCCCGCTCCGATCCATGAGAGCCCTGCGCCGCTCTGCCAGCCTGCGCGTTACCCTGGCCATCGCGGCGGGGATCATCCTGATCTCGCTCTCGGCCATGGGGCTGCAGTACCAGCTGACCGCCCGCGCCCTTGCCGCGCGGCAGGCCGAACTGCTGGAGACCGACCTCGACGCCTTTGCCGCCAACTACCAGCAGCGCCGCATCCCGGCCCTGCGCCAGGCCGTCGCCTTCCGCTCGCAGACCATGCTGCCGGACGAGGCGATCTACCTGCTGCAGGATCGCGCCGGCGTGAAGCTGGCCGGCAATATCGGCGGCTGGCCCCTCGGCATCACGCCCGAGGGCGACCGCTTCGAGCCGGCGCCCGTTCTGGACTACCGGCTGCCCCTCGGCCCCGGCGGGACCGAGATCGCCTATCGCGGCATCGCCCGCGAACTGCCTGGCGGTTTCCGCTTCCTCACCGCCCGCGCCGAGACCCCGCGCGAGGTGACCCTGGCGGGACTGCGCGCGGTGATCCTGCCGGTGGCCGCCGGGCTGGTGGTTCTGGCGCTGCTGGCGGGCTGGCTGACCTCCCGCTGGGTGCTGGCGCGGATCGGACGGATCAACCGGCTGGCGGACCGGGTGGCCGGCGGCGACCTCTCCGCCCGCCTGCCGGGGGATCGCCCGGGCGACGAGTTCGGCCTGCTCGAGACCCATGTCCACGCCATGCTCGACCGGATCGAGGCGCTGAACCGCGCCACGCAGCGCCTGTCCGACCTGATCGCCCACGAGCTGCGCACGCCGCTGAACCGCATCCTGCAGAAGATCCGCACGCTGGAGGCCCCCGGCCCCCAGAAGGCGGCGCTGGAGGCCGAAATCCACGCCACCACCCGCACCTTCAATGCCCTGCTCGACATCTCCTCGGCCGAGGCCGCCGGCGGCGCCCGGCCCGGCCTCGTGCCGGTCGACCTCGCGGCCCTGGCCGGCGAGCTCTGCGAGCTCTATCAGCCTCTGGCCGAGGACCGGGGCATGACCCTCGCCGCTCATCTGCCCGAGACGGCCATGGTGCTGGGCGAACGCAACCTGATCGCCCAGGTGCTGACCAACCTGCTGGACAATGCGATCAAGTTCTGTGCCCCGGGGGATGCGATCACCCTGACCCTCGCCCCCGCCGATGACCGTCACCTGATGGTCGTCGAGGACACCGGCCCGGGCCTGCCCGAGGAGATCCGTGCCGAGGTCACCCGCCTCTTCGTCCGCGCCCCCCGAGACCGCCAGGTGCCCGGGCACGGGCTGGGGTTGGCGCTGGTGCAGGCCGTGGCGACGCGCCATGGCGCCCGGCTGTCCCTGCCCGCCACGGGAGAGGGGTTCCGGATCGAAATCTCCTGGCCCGGGCTGAGCTGAGGGCAGTCTGCGCGATAGACCGGACCGACGGGGGTGAACGGGACTGCCCTGACCCGGGCGAAGCCGCTCGCGCGCTGCGCGGTGTTCAGCACACCGCTCAACGCCGCGCGCGAGGACCCGCCTCGCCGCCCCCCCCCCCGGCGGGAACGAGACGCCCTGTCACGGCGTCCCCTTCGATGAGCTGGTACGGCGCTCGGCAATTTCCACGTGGATCACCGCGGCCCCCGTGGCCCGCCCTGTCCCCGGCACGGCCTGGCCACGGGGGCCGCGACCACCTCTTCTGCCACGAAGGGCGCCGATCACCGTCGGAGGCCCAAACCGCGCGTGGACGCGCCGAAGCGCCCGCCCGGAATCGGCCGCGTCCCTCCGTTCAATGGGCGCCGAGAGCCGCCTCCCCGTGCCCCCCCTTCCGGTCTTCAGGGGCAGACCGCGCCGGGGCCGTAGGGTGGGTGGCAACCCACCTTCCTTCTGCTGCCGCCTCAACCGATGATGTTGGCCTCTGGCCCATAGGGGAAGCCGGTGATGTTTTCGGCCCCCGCCTCGCCGACGACGAGGATGTCATGCTCGCGGTAGCCACCGGCCCCGGGCGTGCCTTCAGGCAGCCAGAGCATCGGCTCCATCGAGACCACCATCCCCGGCGCCAGCACCGTGTCGATATCCTCGCGCAGTTCCAGCCCTGCCTCGCGACCGTAGTAATGCGACAGCACTCCGAAGCTGTGGCCATAGCCGAAGGAGCGATAGCGCAGCAGACCTTCCTCGGCCAGGAAGCGGTTCAGCTCGGCGCAGATCTCGGCACAGGAGATCCCCGGCCGGATCAGAGACAGGCCCAGCTCATGCGTCGCCACGTTGGCCTGCCAGATCCGCAGGCTCTCGGCATCTGGTTCGCCAAGGAACAGCGTCCGCTCCAGCGCCGTGTAGTACCCCGAGATCATCGGGAAGCAGTTCAGCGACAGGATGTCCCCCCGCCGCAGAGCGCGGGTGGTCACCGGGTTGTGGGCGCCATCGGTGTTGAGGCCGGACTGGAACCAGACCCAGGTGTCGCGCAGCTCGCTGTCGGGGTGGGCGCGGGCGATTTCGGCCTCCATGGCATCGCGCCCCGCCATGGCGATGTCGATCTCGCGCGCACCCTCTTGGATCGCGGCGCGGATGGCCTCTCCGCCCAGGTCCGCGATGCGTGCCCCCTCGCGGATCAGGGCGATCTCCTCGGCGGATTTCACCATCCGGGCCTGCATCGTCGCGGGGGCCATGTCGACCACCTCGGGCGCACCGAGGAAATCGGCCAGCTTTCCCGACTGCGCCAGCGTCAGGTGATCCGCCTCGATCCCGATCCGCCGGGCGCCGCCCACGAGGTCCCTCACCGCGCGCCAGTAGTTGTCACGTTGCCAGTCGGTGTAGATGACATTCGCGCCATGGCTGCGCCGCCAGGGCTGCCCGGCGTCGATATTGGCGCTGACGGTGGTGCAGGTGTCGGGCGTCACGACGCAGGCATAGGGCCGCCCGAAGCTGCAATAGAGAAACCCCGAGTAGTAGGCGATGTTATGCATCGAGGTCAGCAGCACCACGGGCACATCCATCTGCGCCATGATCCCGCGCAACCGCGCCAGGCGCTGCTCGTATTCCTGCGAAGAGAAGGGCAGCGGGGACTTTTCGCCATTGTGGCAGGTGAAGCTGTCGACACGGGTATCGAGCTGGGTTGCCAGGTCCTTCAGGTGGTCCGTCATGGGGTCGTTCCTTGTCCAGAGACCGGACGGACTCCGCCCGCCCGGTTTAACGTCCGGGCGTGCAGGACAGGCGCCCGTGGATCTGCCACGGGTGTGCGCCGCTCTGATCGCGCCGACGCCATCGGCGCGCGGGTCACGGGACCAGTCTAGAACCGAGGGGAAGGCACGGCAATCCCGCGCGCGGCATCCCGGCGCCGCCGGGCGACCGGATGCCCGATCCCCGGGCGACCCTCAGATCGCCATGCGGTAGGGCAGCGGCACCGGCGCCGGGGCCGGGGGCGCCGCGGGCGCAGTGTTCTGCCCCTGCCCGCCCCGGGACGTATCATTGAAAGAGCCCGACAGCGGTTCCGCCGCGACCGAGCCGAAGGACAGCCCCAGAAGCAGGACTGAAAGGATGACGTGCCTCATGGTTCCCTCCCCGATGGCCTCTGCTCATGAGGTGGGGCCTCCCTCCCCCCTCCGCAAGGCCGGGCTAGAGGGTCACCACGTGGTTGTCCCAGGCGCGCTCGGCCCGGGTGAAGGGCTGGAACTCTGTCGCGGTGGCGTGCCAGACGCCGCCCAGCCCGTCAGTGGCAAGGAAGCCCTCGGGGCCAGCGGCCAGGCCGCAGATATCCGGGCGGTGGTGGCTGGCGACGAAACGCGCCTCGCGGTCGAAGAGATGCAGACGGCCGCCGCGCGGACTGGTGATGCCGAAATGCTGCCCGTCACCCGACAGCGCGACCGAGCCCGCATAGGCGTTCATCGCCAGTTGTTCGCCCAGGGGCGCCTCGGCCAGCTTCGCCGCCGACCAACCGCGCCGGTGCAGGCCCAGAAGCGGCGGCGCGTCCATCACGTCGCCCTCCCATTGCATCGCAAACCCGACCAGTTCGTCCGAGGTCATCGCCAGGTGACGGATCGAGTTCAGATGCAACACCTTCGGCAGGAAAATCTGCTCCAGCAGGTCGCCATCCGGGGTGATGTAGGCCAGCGAGGGCTGCATCACCGGCAGGTTCAGCTTGTCCCGCCCCTCGCCGACGCGGGGGTCGGTCTGGATGCCGCCATTGGCCACGACCAGCGTGCCGTCCTGCATCTGCAGCGCCTCGTGGGGTCCGGTGCCATGGGTCTCGATCTCGCCCACGCGGCGATAGCCTTCGGCCCGTGACCAGAGACCGATCTTGCCACGGGTCGTGATGAAGTCGTTTTCCAGCGTCGCCAGCAGGTCGCCGCCCTGCAGGAAGGTGCCATGGCCCATGAAGTGCCGCCCCTCGGGGCTTTCCAGCCGGTGCATCACCTCACCGCGGGCACAGTCGATGACCAGCGCGAAAGTGCCCGGGCGGCGGGCGAAACCGACCGCCTCGGGGGCGACGGGATGGGCCGCCCCGGCATGGCCCCGGCCCGGCAACGGCACCCGGAAGACGTCATGGCCCATGATGTCGATGCCAAAGAGCGCATGTTGGCCGTCAGGCTCCTTCGCGCAGGCCAGGAAGGCCGGGGATCCCGCATCGGCCCAGCTCAGCCGTGGGGTGAGGGCCGAAGCCGCCATGGCGGCGAGGAAGGCGCGGCGGGTGGTCATGTCAGTCTCCGTCTGCGGAATTGAACCCGGCGGTCAGGCCGAAATGCGCGCCGATCTCGCCCTCGACGGCGCGGCGCACCAGCTGGATGCGCTGCTGCACGATCTCGACCTTGAGCCGCCCGGAAGGGTCCTCGACCCCGGCGAAGACCGGGTCGTCCAGATCCGCGACATGGCTCAGCGCATCCGCAAAGGCCGCCTCGGTGACCGGCATCCCTTCCGGCGCCATCAGGGCGCGCGCAAGCTGTTCCAGCGCCCGCAGCGAAACCTCGACATTGCGCAGGGACCGGCCCGAACGGCGCGCCTCGGCACGTTCCGGGCGGGGGCGCTCGAAGGTGCCAAGCGGACGGCCGAGACGCTGGTCGGCGTCGAACTCCAGCCCGGTCAGCAGCGCGGTATAGAGCACCCGCACCGCCTCGTCCCGCGACAGGTAGGTGGTGTTGCCCGGCTCCCCGGCGCTCAGCAGCAGCGGCGCCGCCTCCCCCTGCCACTCGGCGTCGATCTCGTTGCCCATCCGCGCGAGGTCTGTGCTGATCGCCTGCACGAGGCGACAGCTGTAGCTTTCGGCATCGTAGCCCGCGAACTGGTCGTCGAACAGCAGCATGTCCAAGGCGAAGAAGCCCCGCGCGGCGACCGAAAGTTCGTGGAACTCCTCCGGGGTATCGACGATCGGGTCCTCGCCGGCGATCAGGCCGGACAGCATCCGCGGGGTGAACCCCTTCTTGTCCGGCCAGAAGGCGATGGCATTGACCCGCCCGTCGACCTCCAGCGGCCCGAAGCGCAGATGCGAAATGCCGAGCCAGGCATCGAAGGCCGTGTCATAGGCCGCCTGCATCTCCGGATCCGACCGACAGTCCTCCTGCGCCGTCGCCGCCAGGCTGCCCGCGGCGGCGGCGAAACCGGCGGTGCCCGGCAGAACGTGGTTGGCAATCGCCCGGTCCAGGTCGGCATGGGCCTGAGAGGCCAGCATCACGGGCAGGGTCAAGGCGAAAACGAAAGCAGGCAGGCGCATCAGAGGCTCTCCAGGAAGGCGATCAGGGCGGCGCGGTCGGTAGGCGCCATGTCGACGACCTGCTGGCGGGCCGCCTCGGCCTCGCCCCCATGCCAGAGCACGGCTTCCAGCAGCGAGCGCGCGCGGCCGTCATGCAGGTAGTAACTGTGGCCGTTGACCTGCGGGGTCAAGCCGATGCCCCAGAGCGGAGGCGTTTTCCACTCGTAGCCATCGGCACGGCCCTCGGGGCGGTGATCGGCCAGCCCCTCGCCCATGTCGTGCAGCAGCAGGTCCGTATAGGGCCAGATCAGCTGGAAGCTCTGCGCCGCCGGGTCGGTCAGTCGATGGGTCACATGCTTGGGCGTGTGGCAGGCGATGCAGCCGGCGGTATAGAACATCTCCTTGCCGCGCAGCACCTCAGGCGCGCCGACGTCGCGACGCTCGGGCACGGCAAGGTTGCGGGAATAGAAGGTCACGAGGTCGAGACCCTCGGCGTCGATCTCGGTGCCCCGCGCATCGCCATCGCCATGGGGGGCGCTGCGGCAACCGTCCTCGGCCTCGGTGCAATCGCCCCAGGGGTCGCTGAACAGCGGCGTCGAGATGCCGATATCGCCCGAGAAGGCGGCGGCGGATTGTTCCTTCACCGTCGGCGCGCCGGCCTTCCAGCCGAAGCGACCGAGGGCGGGGCGGTCGTGCTCGAAACTCCAGACCAGCTGCGCACGCCCCGAAACGCCGTCGCCGTCCAGATCTTCCGGATCGGCCCTGGAGAGCAGATCGGCAGCCGGGATCGCCTCCAGCAGGCCAAGCCCCAGCATCTGCGGCGCGACCCGGGGGCTGAGCATGGCGCCCGGCGCCAGCGGACCATAGCCAAGGTCCTCGGCGCGCCAGTCCGGCCGGCGCAGGCGGGCGGTCTCGCCCCCGGCCAGCTCGACCTCCTCCTCGGTCCATGTCACGCCGAGACGATATTCGGCCGGCAACCCGGCAATGCCGAAGTCCTGCATCTGGCCGCCGTAGACCGGGTCCGGCCGGGTCCGCGCGGCCTCGCCCATGGGATCGCCAAGCGACAGCAGGAAAGCCTCGATATCGGACATGGGCACGCTGTCATGGGCGGGCACCGAGACCCGCAGGAACATCGAGACCGCGTCGTCTTCGGGTCCCTCGGGCGGATGGCCGCGCCCGTCCTTCAGGTGGCAGCGCTGGCAGGAGCGCGCATTGTAGAGCGGCCCCAGCCCGTCGCTGGCCCGGGTCGAGCTGGGCGAGCTGACCCAGAGCTTCTTGAACAGCCCGTTGCCCAGCTTGAAGGTCATCTCCTCCTCGAACGAGAGGTTCTCCGAGCTCTGGCTGAAGGCATCCGCATCGAGGCGCGCCCGCGTGGTCGTGGCGCCGCCCGGGTTCTGCTCGAACCGCTCGGGCTTGCTGAAATCGCTGGTCGGCGCGATCACCGAGGCGACCCGGGCCGCCTCTTCGGGGCTGCGCGGCTGCACGTTCAGCAACGGCTCGGACAGCAGGGCGGGCAGCGGCGCGGTCTCGGCCTGCCCCTGCGACGCGACACTCACCCCCGCCAGCGCGGACAGGGCGACGTTTCGGAAACCAGACCACAGGGTCATCGGCATGACCTCCCCTTGAACCCGGCCCCGGAGTGCCACTCTTGCCTGAGCAATTCAATCGGAAAGCCTGCAGATCTCCGCGACGAAGCGTCCCGCCCATGGGTCCGGCGTCGCGCCGACACGGGGCTTGTCCGCCTCCGGCGGCAGTAGTTTCGGCCTCGGGATGGGCAGGGCGCCGCGCCCATTCCATCACCAGGCTGAAAATACTCCGGGGGAGTCTCCGCAGGAGACGGGGGCAGAGCCCCCTGCCCTCCTGCCTGCGGGGAGAACCATCTCAATGGCAGTGCCCGGCCAGGCAACGAGAAAGGGGCCCCGAAGGCCCCTTTTGAATCGGTCAGCGGGCGCTCATTCGGCCTGGTCGGCCGAGCTGGCATTGAGCAGGCCGTATTTCTCGGCGCCCAGGCTCTCGAACAGTTCGAGCTGGGTTTCGAGGTAGTCGATATGGCCTTCCTCGTCCGCCATCAGCTCCTCGAAGAGGTTCTTGGTCACGTAGTCGCCGACGCTCTCGCAGTACTCGCGCGCTTCCTTGTAGAGGGCGCGGGCCTCGTGTTCGGCGGCCAGGTCGGCCTCCAGGGTCTCCTTGATGTTCTCGCCGATGCGCAGGCTGTCCAGCTTCTGCATGTTCGGGTGGCCTTCCAGGAAAATGATCCGGTCGACCAGCTTGTCGGCGTGGTGCATCTCCTCGATGCTTTCGGCGCGCGACTTGGCGGCCAGCTTGCCATAGCCCCAGTCATCCTGCAGCCGGTAGTGCAGCCAGTACTGGTTGATGGCCGTCAGTTCGCTGCGAAGCGCTGCGTTAAGGTACTCGATGACCTTTGCGTCGCCTTTCATCCGAAGTCTCCTTTCCGGGGGCGCGGCGAAGGCCGCGCAGAATTTCAGGTACTTCGAAACTATCGCAATCGCGCATGGTGTCCATGAAAAGCGGCAGACAGCCGCCGCATTCGGCCTTCTTGCCGAGGGCGCGGTAGATCTTTCCGGGCGTGATGATCGTCTCGGGGTCCGAGGCGCGCATCCAGTCCACGGCGGCACGGATGTCGCGGTCGGAGATCGACTGGCAGTGGCAGACCATCATGGCAAGGGCCTTTCGGTTCGCTGGGTGCCGGGGGGCGTTGCCGCCGCCCGGCCTTGCAATTGCGGGGGCTGGCCCCCTCGGATCACTCGAAGACAGCGTCGGGATTGTCGAGGCTGTCGGAGCCTTCGAAGCCGATCTGGTCCAGTTCCAGGGCGGCGACGGCGCGCTCGATGCCCCGGGTCTGCTGTACCAGCGCGTCGACGGCATTCATGATCAGGGCCTCGCCCTTCTCGTTTCCGCGCTCCAGCATCATGTCGTAGGAGAAGCCTGCCTCGGCGGCGCTCTTCAGCGTGGCCAGCTTGAACATCGTGTCCGAGAGATCGGCCTTCAGGGTGGCATCGACCTCAGGATCGGCCTCGGCGACCAGATCGGACAGCGAGGGGCCCGAGGTCACGGTGCCATCGACGCCGGTGTAGGAGCCGAAGTAGACGTTATGCACGCCCAGGCCGTCGTAGTAATGGCTGTTGTGGGTGTTGTCCGAGAAGCAGTCGTGCTCTTCCTCGGGATCGTTCAGCAGCACGCCCAGCTTCATCCGCTCGCCGGCCTGTTCGCCGTAGGAGAGGCTGCCCATGCCGGTCAGCATGGCGACGATGCCCGCGTCCTCGTCGGCCAGCAGCCCTTCGCGGGCCTCGCCGCCCTCGGCCCACTGGCCCGCCATCCATTCCAGGTCCGAGACCAGCAGGTCGGTGGCCGCCTTCAGGTAGGCGCCGCGACGGTCGCAGTTGCCATTGGTGCAGTCATAGCCGGTGGCATAGTCGGTCCAGGGGCGGCTGCCCGCGCCCTTCTCGGTGCCGTTCAGATCCTGGCCCCAGAGCAGGAATTCGATGGCGTGGTAGCCGGTGGCGACGTTGGATTCGACCTCGTCGGCCTCCTGCAGGGTGTTCTCCAGCAGGTCGGGCGTGATCTCGGCGGCGTCGATCTCTTCGCCCGAGAGGGTGAAGGTCGGGTTGGCGACGACGTTCAGCACCGCGTAAGCATTTTCATCGGTGGCCCCGCCGTAGGAGCCGTCCACGTAGTCGATCAGGCCCTCGTCCAGCGGCCAGGCGTTGACCTTGCCTTCCCAGTCGTCCACCACGGCATTGCCGAAGCGGTAGACCTCGGTCTGCTGGTAGGGCACGCGGGCCTCCAGCCAGGCGGCCTTGGCGGCTTCCAACGCCTCGGCGGAGGGGTTGGCGATCAGGTCATCGACCGCGGCCTGCAGGGCCTTGGCCGTGGTCAGGCTGTCGCCATAGGCGGCGGCGGCGATATCGACGTAGGTGCCCAGCACCTCGGCTTTCTCGACGGCACCGGCCAGGGCGGGCGCGGAAATCAGCGCGGTCGAGGCCAGGGCGGCTTTCAGCAATTTGGTCATCGGTTGTCCTTCAATTCGTCTGTCGGTCTCAATGGAGCGTTCTGGTGAGTGGCGGTGCGGAGGAGCCCGCGGGCGCCGGTCGTACCGCCTCGGAAGCGCCACGCAGCAGCACCAGACCAAGGGTCCGTGCCTGCGAGACGACGGCCGGCGCCATGTCCGGCCGCACCAGCAGGCAGGCCATCAGCATGGCGTCCTCCCTCTCCCCGCTGGTGGAAATCGTCATCAGGTGGGCCAGCACCGCCTCGTCGGCGCCGACGCAGGAACAGGTCAGCCCGTGCCGCATCACCGGCCGGCGCACGTGGCGCAGGGTGATCTCGAAAAAGTCCTCCAGGGCCGCCTCGGTCTCGGCGGCGCGCTGCGGGCCCATCAGGTCCCCGAGCTCGGCAGAGAACTGCGCCCGGGCCTCGGCGTCCGCAGCGCGGGCCCGCAGCGCGCCGATCAGCAGCGCCTCCTGGAAGGGCAGCGCGGTGATGCGCGCCACCGGCTCGGCTCCGCGCTCCACGCTCATCCCCGCCCCCGGCGCACAGGCAGCCGCTTCGCCGCGAGGGGCGCAGGGCGAGGCATCTGGGTGGGTTGGTGAGTCATCCGATCTCCTGTCGGGGCATTTCTGACCAAATCACTCTGCCAAGTCAATCCCGAGTATTTTGTTCGGATATCTCCAGGGCCTTTTCGCCGCCGTCCTTGCCGTGTCGGAAGGCCATGCCGGGGGCCGCGACAGGCTTTCTTCGCCTGCGGCCAACCGAATCCGACATCGCGCTCGGCCTTCGCGACATCGCCTGTTCAGAGGGGCTTGGCAGGTCTTTGGGCGGCGTGTTTCGCTCTGCCCGACCACCAGACCCATCCGCAACCCGGAGCCAGGACATGCCCGAGCGCCCTTCTCGCGACCCCCTTCTACAGCCCTATCGGCTGAAGCACCTGGTGCTGAAGAATCGCATCATGACCACCGCGCACGAACCGGCCTATACCGAGGACGGCCTGCCCAAGGCACGTTACCGCGCCTACCACGAGGAACGTGCCAAGGGCGGTGTCGGCATGGTGATGACGGCGGGCTCGGCCGTGGTCTCGCGCGACAGCCCGGCGGCCTTCGGCAACATCCTGGCGTGGAAGGACGAGGTGACCCCCTGGATGGCCGAGCTGGCCGAAGCCTGCCATGCCCATGGCTGCGCGGTGATGATCCAACTGACGCACCTGGGCTGGCGCACCCGTTGGGACGTGGGCGACTGGCTGCCTGCCGTGGCCCCCGGCCCGGCGCGCGAGCCCGCGCACCGCGCCTTCCCCAAGGTGGCCGAGGACTGGGACATCGCCCGCATCATTTCAGACTACGCCGATGCGGCCGAGCGGATGCAGGCCGCCGGTCTCGACGGGATCGAGCTGGAGGCCTACGGGCACCTGATGGATGCCTTCTGGTCTCCGCAGCTGAACGCTCTGGACGGCCCCTACGGCGCCGCGACCCTGGACAGCCGAATGAGGTTCTCTCTCGACGTGCTGCAGGCGATCCGTGACCGCGTCGGCCCCGATTTCATCGTCGGCCTGCGCTACACGGCGGATGACCTGGTGCCGGGCTCGGTCCCCGAAGCGGATGGCATCGAGATCGGAAAGCGCCTGAAGGCCACGGGCCAGGTCGATTTCCTCAACGTGATCCGAGGCCGCATCGACACCGAACCGAGGCTGACCGACGTGATTCCGGTGCAGGGGATGACTTCGGCACCGCACCTGGATTTCGCCGGCAAGATCCGCGCCGAGGTGGGTCTGCCCACCTTCCACGCCGCCCGCATCCCGGACGTCGCCACCGCCCGCCATGCGGTCGCCGAGGGCAAGCTGGACATGGTCGGCATGACCCGTGCCCATATCGCCGACCCGCATATCGTGGCCAAGATCATGGCCGGGCAGGAAGACCGCATCCGCCCCTGCGTCGGCGCCACCTACTGCCTCGACCGGATCTACCAGGCGGGCGGCGCGCTCTGCATCCACAATGCCTCGACGGGGCGCGAGCTGGAACAGCCGCACCAGATCGCGAAGACCGAGACGCCGCGCAACGTGGTCGTCGTCGGCGCCGGTCCCGGAGGGCTGGAGGCGGCGCGCGTCGCCGCCGAGCGCGGCCATCGGGTGACGGTGCTCGAGGCCGCCGACCAGCCCGGCGGGCAGGTCCGCCTGCTGGCCCAGTCGCAGCGGCGCTCCGAGATGATCGGGGTGATCGACTGGCGGATGCAGCAATGCGAGGAATTGGGCGTGGCCTTCCAGTTCAACACCTTCGCCGAGGCCGAGGAGGTGCTGGCCCTCTCGCCGGACCTCGTGGTGATTGCCACCGGCGGCCTGCCCCAGGTCGAGGTCGTGCCCGGCGGCGCCCTGGCGCTCTCCCCATGGGAGGTGATCTCGGGCGAGGCGAAGCCCTCGGGCCGGGTACTTGTCTTCGACGAGGCGGGCGATCACGGCGGCGTGCAGGCGGCGGAGGTGCTGGCCAACGCGGGCGCAGAAGTCGAGCTGATGAACCCTGAACGCGGCATCTCGCCCGAGGTGCTGGGGATGAATTTCGTGCCCTACATGCGCGCCCTGCAAGCGCGCGACGTGACCTTCACCGTCGGTCGCCGCCTGGCTGCGCTGGAACGCGCGGGCAACGGCCTGAAGGCGGTGATCGGCACCGACTACTCCGATGCAACCCGAGAGGCGCTCTACGACGCGGTGGTGATCAACGCCGGGACCCTGCCGATGGACGATCTTTACTTCGAGCTGAAGCCCCTGTCGCGCAACCTCGGCGAGGTTTCTCAACAGGTGATGGTCGCCGCCAGGGGCTACCCCTTCCCGCAACGCGCGCCCGAGGCGGGGTTCGACCTGGTGCGGATCGGCGACGCGGTCGCCTCGCGCAATATCCATGCGGCGATCTACGAGGCGCTACGCCTCATGCGGTTGAGCTGAAGGAGAGGGCGTAGGGGGCTCTGCCCCCACGCGTTCCGCGCTCCCCCGGAGTATTTCAGGCCATCGAATAGATATAAGAGCCTCTTGCATCTATCCGACGGCCCCAAATACCCTCGCCGGAGGCACCCTGCACATGACGTGAGAAAGCAGCCCGCCCTGACGCGCGGCGCGCAGCCAAGCCCGTAGGGTGCATGAAATGCACCGGCCCCGCTCAGGCCTCCGCGGGTCGCCGCACGAATTGCGCCGCATCGACCACCAGCGGATCGAGCCCTTGGCCGCCCGCTTCCAGATGGGCGAAAAACTGCGCCCGCATGCGGGGATCCCAGAAGTCGTTGAGATGCGCCGCCAGTCTCTCGGCGCCATCCGTGCCGGGCTGGGTCTTGAAGAAGGCGGCGATCTGGTTCGCCATCATGGTCAGTTTCTCAGGCGACATGGGTCTCTCCTTCCCCGATCCGCTCGGCGTGGGCGTAGATGTCGAAACCGCCCGCACGGGCGAAGGCGGCCAGCGTCAGGCCCGCGCCCTCGGCCAGGCGCACCGCGTGGGCCGTCGGGGCCGAGACGGCGATCAGCACCGTGCAGCCGACCTGCGCGGCCTTCTGCACCAGTTCGACCGACAGCCGCGAGGTCATCACGAAAGCGCCAGTGGCCGGGTCCACCCCCTGCCCCGCCAGTGCGCCGATCAGCTTGTCCAGCGCATTGTGCCGCCCCACGTCCTCGCGCGCGGCCAGCAGGCCCTCTCCGGGCCGCAGGAAGCCCGCCGCATGGACGGCACGGGTGCGGTCGTGCAGAGGCTGTCGGTCGCGCAGGAGCTCGGCGGCGCTTGCAACCTCGGCCGAGGTGAAGCGCGGACCGGGGCCGACCTGCGGCACGCTGCGGGCGGCCTCGGCCAGCGAGTCGATGCCGCAGAGACCACAGCCCACGGGGCCCATCATGGCGCGACGGCGCGCGGTCAGGGCCTCGCCCCGATCCTCGGCCAGCCACATGCGGCACTCGGTGCCCTCACCGTGCTCGACAACCTCCAGGCTCTTGATATCGGAGGGTTTCCCGATGATCCCCTCGGAAAGCGAGAAGCCAAGCGCGAAATCCTTCAGATCCTGCGGCGAGGCCATCATCACCGCCTGCGTGCTGCCGTCGTAGACCAGCGCCACGGGCCATTCCTCGGGCAACGCGCGCGAGACCTCGCGCGTGCCTTCGGCACCCCAGCTGAGGCCCGGCAGGCTGCGGACGGGCTTTGCCATCACTCGGCCGCCGGCAGGATGCGGCGGGATTGCTCGGCCTGCGCCGCATAGCGCTCCTGCCAGTCCGAGGGGCCGTTCGACAGCCCGACCTGCACCGCCGTCACCTTGTATTCCGGGCAGTTTGTCGCCCAGTCCGAGAAGTCGGTGGTGATCACGTTGGCCTGCGTATCCGGGTGGTGGAAGGTCGTGTAGACCACACCCGGACTGACCCGCTCCGAAAGCTTCGCGCGCAGCGAGGTCTCGCCCGAGCGCGAGGCCAGGCGCACCCAGTCGCCTTCCTTCACGCCGCGCACCTCGGCGTCGTGGGGATGGATTTCCAGCAGGTCTTCCTGGTGCCAGGTCGAGTTCTCGGTCCGCCGGGTCTGCGCGCCGACGTTGTATTGCGACAGGATGCGACCCGTCGTCAGCAGCAGCGGGAAGCGGGGCCCGGTCTTTTCCTCGGTCGCCACGTATTCGGTGACGATGAACCGCCCCTTGCCGCGCACGAAGCCGTCCACATGCATCAGCGGCGTGCCCTCGGGGTTGGCCTCGTTGCAGGGCCACTGCACGCTGCCCTTCTCTTCCAGCAGATCATAGGTCACGCCCGCGAAGGAGGGCGTCGTCAGGGCGATTTCCTGCATGATCTGGGCGGGATGGGTGTAGTGCCAGTTGGCGCCCATGGCATTGGCCAGCAATTGCGTGACCTCCCAGTCGGCATAGCCGGCCTTCGGCGCCATGACCTCGCGCACGCGGTTGATGCGGCGCTCGGCGTTGGTGAAGGTGCCGTCCTTTTCCAGGAAGGTCGAACCGGGCAGGAAGACATGGGCGTAGTTCGCCGTCTCGTTCAGGAAGAGGTCATGGACGATGACACACTCCATCGCCGCCAGACCGGCCGAGACATGCTTGGTGTCGGGATCGGACTGCAGGATATCCTCGCCCTGGCAATAGAGGCCCTTGAAAGTGCCATCCACGGCGGCGTCCAGCATGTTGGGGATGCGCAGACCCGGCTCGGGGTCGATCTGGACACCCCAGGCGGCCTCGAAGATCGAGCGGACCTCTTCGCCCTTCACGTGGCGATAGCCCGGCAGTTCATGCGGGAAGGAGCCCATGTCGCAGGACCCTTGCACGTTGTTCTGACCGCGCAGCGGGTTCACGCCAACGCCCTCGCGGCCCACATTGCCGGTCAGCATGGCGAGGTTGGCAATGCCCATGACGGTGGTCGAGCCCTGGCTGTGCTCGGTGACGCCGAGGCCATAGTAGATGGCCCCGTTGCCGCCGGTGGCGAAGGTGCGGGCGGCGGCGCGCAGCACCTCGGGGTCGACGCCGGTGAGGGCAAAGGTCATCTCGGGCGAGTGGCGCTCATCGCTGATGAATTCGGCATAGGCCAGGTATTCGTCCCAGTCGCAACGAGCGCGGATGTAGCTTTCGTCCGCCAGACCCTCGGTGACGATCACATGGGCCAGCGCCGACACAACGGCCACGTTGGTGCCGGGGCGCAGCTGCAGGTGGTGGTCGGCGGCGATATGGGCGGATTTCACCAGGTCGATCTTGCGCGGGTCGATGACAATCAGCTTCGCGCCCTCGCGCAGCCGCTTCTTCATCCGGGACCCGAAGACCGGGTGCGCATCGGTGGGGTTGGCGCCGATGACGACGATCACGTCGGTCTTCTCGACCGAGTCGAAATCCTGGGTGCCTGCCGAGGTGCCGAAGGTCTGGCCGAGGCCATAGCCCGTGGGCGAATGGCAGACCCGGGCGCAGGTGTCGGTGTTGTTGTTGCCAAAGACGGCCCGCGCCAGCTTCTGCACCAGGTAGGTTTCCTCGTTGGTGCAGCGGCTTGAGGTGATGACGCCGATGGACTTCTGCCCGTACGCCTCTTGAATCCCGCGCATCTTCTTGGCGGCAAAGCCAAGCGCCTCTTCCCAGGAAACCTCTTGCCAGGGCTCGCCGATCCGCTCGCGGATCATCGGTTTCAGGATGCGGTCGGGGTGATCGGCATAGCCATAGGCAAAGCGCCCCTTGACGCAGGAGTGGCCACGGTTGGCCTTGCCGTGCTTCCAGGGCACCATGCGCACCAGCTGGTCACCATTGAGCTCGGCCTTGAAGGAACAGCCGACACCGCAATAGGCGCAGGTGGTGACGACCGAGCGTTGCGGCACGCCCATCTCGATTACCGATTTTTCCTGCAGGGTCGCGGTCGGGCAGGCCTGCACGCAGGCCCCGCAGCTGACGCAATCGCTTTCCAGGAAGTTCTCGGCCCCGACCGAAACCCGGCTGTCGAAACCGCGCCCCTCGATGGTCAGCGCGAAGGTGCCCTGAACCTCTTCGCAGGCGCGGACGCAGCGGTTGCAGACGATGCACTTGCTGGGATCATAGGAGAAATAGGGATTGCTGTCGTCCTTCGGCAGCCATTCGGGGTTGGGCTGGCCCGAGGTATCGCGGGTGGCAAAGTGGTTGGCCTTCTCGGGCGCCGCGTCATAGCGCACCTCGCGCAGGCCGACGACGCCGGCCATGTCCTGCAGCTCGCAGTCGCCATTGGCGGCGCAGGTCAGGCAGTCCAGCGGGTGATCGGAGATATAGAGCTCCATCACCCCCTTGCGCATCCGCTGCAGCTTCTCGGACTGGGTGCGCACCACCATGCCTTCATGCACGGGCGTGGTACAGGAGGCGGGCGTCCCGCGCCGCCCCTCGATCTCGACCACGCAGAGGCGGCAGGAGCCGAAGGCCTCGAGGTTGTCGCTGGCGCAGAGCTTGGGGATATCGAGCCCCGCCTCGGCCGCCGCGCGCATCACCGAGGTGCCCGCCGGCACGGTCACCCTGGCGCCGTCGATGGTCAGATGCACCGGCTTGCCCGACTTGGCGGGCGTGCCCATGTCCTTGTCACCGAAGGTTTTGTCGCTGGGAATGATGAAGTCCTTCATGGCTTACCCTTCCGCTTTCCATGCGGCCAGCTCATGCGCCACCAGCGCATTGGCGTGACCATGTCCAAGCCCGTGCTCCGCCTTCAGGACGGCCACGATCTCCATGTGTTTCTTGTCGCGATGCTGCCGGATTATCTCTTTCCAGTGCGCGATCGACTGGCCGTACTTGGCCTCGATCGACGGAAAGTAAGAGGCCGGACCCTTCACCGTGTCACTCATTCCGCAGCCTCCTTCACCTGGCCGAATTCCTCCGGGAAGGCTTCCAGCGCGGAAAGCACCGGATAGGGCGTGAAGCCGCCAAGCGCACAGAGCGAGCCGTCTTTCATCACCTCGCAGAGGTCGGTCAGCACCTCGACCGCAGCGCCGTCACCGGCCTTGATCCGGTCCAGCGTCTCGACGCCACGCACGGCGCCGATCCGGCAGGGGGTACACTTGCCGCAGCTCTCGACGGCGCAGAATTCCATGGCGAAACGGGCCATGCCCAGCATGTCGGCAGAGTCGTCGAAGACCACGACACCCGCATGGCCGATCAGCCCGCCCTGCCCGTCGAATTCCTCGTAGCCAAAGGGCGTGTCGAACTTCTCGCGTCCGAAATAGGCGCCCAGAGGCCCGCCGATCTGCACCGCCTTCACCGGACGACCCGAGGCCGTGCCGCCGCCGATCTCCTCGACCAATTCGCCAAGGGACATGCCGAAAGCGGTCTCGAACAGCCCGCCGTGCTTCACGTTGCCCGCGATCTGCACCGGGATCGTGCCGCGCGACCGGCCAAGGCCGAAATCGGCGTAATGCGCAGCACCCTTCTCGAAGATCACCGGCACGGTGGCGAGGGAAATCACGTTGTTGACCACCGTCGGACGGCTCAGGAAGCCTTCCAGCGCGGGCAGCGGCGGCTTGGCACGGACCACGCCACGCTTGCCCTCCAGCGAGTTCAGCAGGCTGGTTTCCTCGCCGCAGACATAGGCGCCCGCACCGACGCGGACCTCCATGTCGAAGGCGCGGCCCGAGCCCAGGACGTCGCCGCCCAGCACCCCGGCCTCACGTGCCAGCTCGATGGCGCGGCGCATCACGGCGACGGCATCGGGGTATTCCGAGCGGGTGTAGACATAGCCCTGCGTCGCGCCGGTGCAGAGCCCGGCAATCGCCATGCCCTCGATCAGGCAGAAGGGATCGCCCTCCATGATCATGCGGTCGGCGAAGGTGCCGCTGTCGCCCTCGTCGGCATTGCAGACGATGTACTTCTGATCCGCATGGGCCATCCGCACGGTGTCCCACTTGATGCCGGTCGGGAAGCCCGCGCCACCACGACCCCGCAGGCCGGAGGCTTTCATCTCGTCGATCATCTGCTCGCCGCTCAGCCCTAGCGCGCGGCGCAGACCGGCCAGCCCGCCATGGGCCTCGTATTGCGCCAGGTCCAGCGGGTCGATGACACCGCAGCGCTGGAAGGTCAGGCGGGTCTGTTTCGCAAGGAAGGGAATCTCCTCGGTCAGGCCCAGGCTGGGGATGTCGCCCGCCAGGATCGCCGGGATATCGCCGGGCGCCACGGGGCCCCAGGCCTCGCGGCCCTGGCCCCGGTCGATCTCCAGCAGCGGCTCCAGCCAGACCATGCCACGAGAGCCGACGCGGGTTACCGGGGTATCGCCAAGCGCCTCGTTCAGTGCGGCAGCCACCGCCTCCGATCCAAGCGCCTTGGCGGCGGCGTCCTGAGACAGGTAAACCTTCATGCCGCGCCCTCCAGAGCCTTCTCCAGCCCCTCGACAGAGGCCCGGCCGATCAGTTGGCCGTCCAGCATCGCAGCCGGCGCGCAGGCACACAGCCCAAGACAATAGACCGCCTCGACCGTCACCCGGCTGTCCGCCGTGGTGCCGTGATCCTCGAGACCCAGAAGCGAGAGCATCCGCGCCGTCAGCGCCTCGGCGCCCATCGACTGACAGGCTTCGGCCCGGCAGATCTTCAGCACATGGCGCCCAGCGGGGGCCTTGCGGAAATCATGGTAGAAGGAAATCACCCCGGTGACCTCGGCGCGGGTCAGGTTCAGCGCCTCGGCCAGCAGCGGCACCGCATTGGCGGGCACGAAACCAAAGGCAGCCTGGATCTCGTGCAGCATCGGCAGCAGCGGACCCTCGGCCGACAGATGCCTGTCGATCAACGGCCTGATCTCGGCCTCGGCGACCTGCGGCAGATCCCGCGCGATGCTTGGCTGCGAAGTCATAGACTCCTCCCTTCGCTGGCTTTACTGCCCTCTTGCCCCCCGCGCGATGCGAATTCAATATCGCATTTCCGTCAAACGATTGATGATTTCAATCAATCTGACCGGATCCCAGGCTCTCCGCCGCCTCCAGCAGCGCCTGCAGCACCGGGGTATGGGGCGCCTGGTAGGGCGCGACCAGCCCGACCGCCGGTCCCACGCCCGCCGCGACGGGCACCGCCACCAGATCGCGCCCCGAGATCAGGAAGCCGGCCAGGTCGTCCGGCAGCACGGTCACCAGCCCGGCCTGCTCGGCATGGCTGACCAGCACCACGGTCGAGTTGGATTCCAGCCCCGCCTCGGGCGAGACCCCGGCCTCCATGAAGGCGCGGTTTATGATCCGGCGGTTCTGCATGTCGGGGCTGAGCAGACAGAGCTGGTGCCCGGCGAAATCCGCCCAGTCGAGCCGCGCCTTGCCGGCCAGCGGATGCCCGGGGCCGCAGACTGCCGCGTAGCGCTCGCGGTAGAGCGGCGCGGTGGAGACATGTCCCAGCGGCTCATTATCGAGATAGGAAATCCCGGCGTCGATCTCGAAGTTCTCCAACATGGTCAGGATCTCGGCCGAGTTGCGGCTGAGCACGGTGAAGGCGACGCCGGGATGGCTGGCGCGGAACACCGAGGCGAGGCGCGAGGCCCAGGTCAGCGCGGTCGGAATCACCGCGAGGCGCAGGTGCCCCGCCAACCCCTCGCGGGCAAAGCGCATCTCCTCACGCAGGCGCCTCGCGTCACCGACGATCTGACGCGCCCAGGTCAGCGCGCGCTGGCCCTCCGGCGTCAGCCCGCCGAAGCGCGAACCGCGCAGCACCAGCTTGACGCCCAGCTGATCCTCCAGCTGGCGGATCCCCGTCGACAGCGTCGGCTGGGTCAGGCCCAGGCTCTCCGCCGCCCGCCCGAAGTGCTGTTCCCGCGCCAGGGCGATCAGCATTTCCAGTTTCGAGATCATCTCGTCTCCTCAAGCGACCCGCATGACGGGGAGCCGCAGGTTGCGCCGCCAGCTCATGCCCGGCAAGAGGCCCCCTCGCCCCGATCACGCCGGGCACCACGCCCCATGCATCACCGGGCCGAAAATACCTCCGGGGGGAGGGGCTCCGCAAGGAGCACCGGGGGCGGCGCCCCCCTGCCCGCTCCGCAGCCGGGCGCCCCGCCTCCCGGATGCCCGCTCCACAGGCGGAAACCCCGCGCCGCAAAAGGCTGTCGCAGATCCGCCTTTTCCCGGCGACTTGATCCATGTCACGGTTTCTGCACCGAAATCTGCCAGCTTGCCGCCAAAAGGACAGGACCATGCTGATCGAGAACAGGACCTTCGACGAGCTGACCATCGGCGCCACCGCCGAGCTGAAGCGACTATGCACCCAGGACGACCTGATCGTCTTCGCCAATGTCTCGGGCAATCACAACCCGCTGCATCTCCATGACCGCGACGGCGATGGCGACGGGCAGAACGAGGCCGTGGCGCCGGGGCTCTATCTCGGCGCCATCATCTCGGCGGTCCTGGGAAACATCCTGCCTGGCGCCGGCACGCTCTACCGGGCGCAGAGCTTCCGCTTCCATGCCCAGGCCCATGCCGGCGAGGAACTTCTGGCGCGGGTCACCGTCACCGCCAAGGAGGCCGCGACCCGGGGCGTGACCCTGGCCACCGAGCTGCGCCGCGCCTCCGACGACACCCTGCTGCTTTCGGGAGAGGCCGAGGTCGAGGCGCCCAGGGTCAAGATCCACCGCAATGCCGCCGACGTGCCCGGTCTGATCCTGCAGCGGCACCGTCATTTCGAGGCGATCCTCGAGCGCGCCGCGCCCCTGCCCGCCCTGAAGACCGCCGTGGTCTGCCCCGAGGAGGCAAATTCCCTCGGCGGCGCCCTGCTGGCTCGCCGCCACACGCTGATCGAGCCGATCCTTGTCGGCGATGGCGCGAAGATCGCCGCCACCGCCGCCGAACTGGGCGAAAGCCTTGACGGCATCGAGGTGATCGACCTGCCCGCGCATCGCGACGCGGCCCTGCGCGCCGTGGCGCTGGTCAACGAGGGGCGGGCCCAGGCGCTGATGAAGGGCCATCTGCACACGGACGAACTGTTGCGCCCCGCCCTCGACAGGGCCACGGGTCTGCGCGCCGGGCGCCGCTTCACCCATATCTTCGTCATGGATGTGCCGGGACTCGCCCATCCGCTGCTGGTCACCGACGCGGCGATCAACATCGCGCCGGACCTGAAGACCAAGGTGGATATCGTGCAGAACGGCATCGACCTTGCGCTGTCGCTGGGGATCGAGCAGCCCAAGGTCGGCGTGCTCTCGGCGGTCGAGACAGTGAACCCCGACATCCCCTCTTCGCTGGACGCCGCGCTGCTGTCGAAGATGGCCGAGCGCGGCCAGATCCGCGGCGGGCTGGTCGACGGGCCGCTGGCCATGGACAATGCCGTCGATCTCTCGGCGGCCCGCACCAAGGGCCTGAATTCCCCGGTGGCGGGGCGGGCCGAGGTGCTGGTGGTGCCCAACCTCGATGCGGGCAACATGCTGGCCAAGCAGCTGACCTACATTTCCCACGCCGAAGGCGCCGGGCTGGTGCTGGGAGCGCGGGTGCCGATCATCCTCAACTCGCGCGCCGATGACGACATGGCGCGGCTGGCTTCCTGCGCCGTCGCCGCCCTGCATGACGCCCGCATCCGGGGGATCAGCGCGTGACCGGGCGCGGGGGCGATCACCTGCTGGTCCTCAACGCCGGGTCCTCCTCGCTCAGACTGGGCCTGTTCACCGCCGAGCCCGAGCCCATGGCGCTGGCCACCGGGCTGGTCGAACGCATCGGCGGCGAGGCCGGCCAGATGCACCTGAAGCAGGCCGGCGGCGCGGTGATCGCCGACATGTCGCTCGGCACACGCGGCGCCACCCATCAGGAGGCGCTGCAGGCGGCACTGGAGCTGCTGCTGAAGGCCCACCCCGGCGCTCAGATCCGCGCCGTCGGTCATCGCATCGTGCACGGCGGGCGCAATCATTCCGAACCTGTCGAGCTGACCGAACAGGCGCTGTCCTACCTGCAGGAGCTGGTGCCTTTCGCCCCCCTGCACCAGCCGCACAACCTGGCCGGCGTGGCGGCCGCGCGGGCGGCCTTCCCGAAGGCGCAGCAGGTCGGTTGTTTCGACACCGCCTTCCACCGCCACCACCCCTTCGTCAACGACACCTTCGCCCTGCCCAGGCGGTTCTACGAGAAGGGCGTGCGCCGCTACGGCTTTCACGGTCTGTCCTACGATTACATCGCCGGGCGGCTGGCGCAGATGGCGCCGCTGCTGCACCAGGGCCGGGTGGTGGTGGCACATCTGGGCAATGGCGCCTCGATGTGCGGGCTGTCGGCGGGGCGGTCGGTGGCCTCGACCATGGGCTTCTCGGCGCTGGACGGGCTGCCCATGGGCACGCGCTCGGGACAGGTCGATCCGGGGGTGCTGCTCTACCTGATGGAGCAGGAGGGGATGACGCCGGCGCAGATCTCGGACCTGCTCTACAGGGAGAGCGGGCTGAAGGGCATGTCGGGCATCGGCTCGGACATGCGGGCGCTGCTGGGATCGGACAGCCCCCATGCGGCGGAGGCGATCGACTACTTCTGCTTCCGCGCCCGACGTGAACTGGGCGGGCTGGCGGCGGCGCTGGAGGGGCTGGACGCGCTGGTCTTCACCGGTGGCATCGGCGAGAACGCACCGGCGATCCGCGGGCGGATCTGCCGCGGGATGCACTGGCTGGGGATCGAGCTGGACCCGCGCGCCAATGCGGCGGGGGAGACGGTGATTTCGACCGCGCTCAGCCGGGTGCGGGTGCTGGTGATCCCGACCAACGAGGAACTGGTCATCGCCCGGGCCGCCGCACGGCTGTCGCGCTAGGGGCGCGGCCCCTCAAGGAGGCGCCCGGGGGCAAGGCCCCCGCGCCCCTTCGGGGGCTCGATGCCCCCGGAGGGGCGGCCCCCACAGCCTACTTGGTGAGGATCAGCTTGCCGGCGCGGGTGATGCGCAGGGTATAGACCTGATCGTTCAGCACGATATGCGCCGTGGCGCCGCCCTGGGTCAGTTCCTGGGCGCTGTGCTGCGGGATCGCGGGAAAAGCGGTCTCACGGTCGATCTTTTCGGACATCATCGCGTCGTTTCCTTCCATTCGAGCCGTGCCAGCAGGGCCTCCAGCCCCAAGCTGCCGCCTTCCGGCCCTTCGAAGAGCTTCGCCAGAAGCTCAACCGGGCGGAACAGCACCTCCTCGGCGCCGGGAGCGCGCGGAGGGCGGGAGCGGGGCAGGTCCTGCTGCATTCTCGTCGTGTCCATTTGGGCTGCGCCCCTCGGGGGCGGGTGTCGAAAAGTTGACTGATACGATCAGGATTGTCAATCCGACTATTTCTGTCAGATACTTTTCCCGGCCGGATCCGGCCACCGGCCCCGGCGCAGGGCGCGACCTCGGGCGGATGAGAAACTTGACTGGCGGGTCAATAATCGCCTTTCATGAGCCCGTTACAGAAGTGTCATCTGCCGGAGTCCTTCGCAGACTACTGCGACCCTGTCCGAACGCGGTCGCGATGAGGGGGCTCCCGGTGGCCACGTTCGATAGCCAATCAGATCCGCACCACCAACAGGGGTTCAACATGACCATTTCCCGCCGTACCGCGCTGCAGCTCACCGCTGGCGCCGTTGCCGCTCCGGCCATCCTGCGCGCCACCGATGCGCTGGCCTCCTCGGGCACCGTCAAGGTCTTCGCCTGGCAGGACTACATCCAGCCCAATATTGCCGAGAAATTCGAGGCCGAGACCGGCATCACCCTCGACCTGACCACCTTCGGCTCCAACGACGAGGCCGAATCGACCGTGCGCGCCAACGGCGGCAAGGGCTTCGACGTCATCTTCCCCTCGATCACCAATGTCGCCAACTACGTGGACGATTCGGGCGAACACTTCTTCCAGCCGATCCCCGAGTCGGTGAACGTGGATGCGGTGATCCCCTCCTTCCTGCGTGACAGCGCGGCCCTGGGTGGTGTGCAGATGGGCAACCAGGTTGCCCTGCCCTTCGACTGGGGCACCGAGGGCATCACCCTGAACCGCGCCGCCCTGCCTGTGTCGGATGCCGATCTCTCCTACGGCCACCTCTTCGCCGAGGGCACCGAGGGCAAATCCGCCTTCCGCCAGAAGTCCGCGCTGATCGGCGTCGGCCTCTACCTGGATGCCGCCGGCGAGATCGAGAGCAACCGGATGCTCGACGTCTACAAGTCCGAGGAGGACGCCCGTCGCGTCTTCGGCGCCATCGTCGAGTACATGGTCGCCAACAAGGACCATTTCGGCGCCTTCTGGAACAACGCCACCGAGGCGACCGCCGCCTTCAAGGACGCCGGCTGCGTCATCGGCCAGACCTGGGACACCACCGGCCTGCTGCTGAACCGCGAGAACCCGGACTATGTCTACCGCGCGCCCAAGGAAGGCATCATCACCTGGCTGGACAGCTTCGGGATGCTGCGTGGTGCCGAGAACCAGGAACAGGCCGTGGCCTTCATGAACTTCATGCTGCAGCCGGAAGTGGGCGGCATGTTCGCCAACAACACCGGCTACAACTCGGCCGTGGCCGGCGCCGCCGACTTCGCCAGCGACGAGTTCAAGCGCCAGTTCAACGACACCTACACCCCCGAGGTGCTGGGCAACATGTGGTGGTGGCAGTCCGACACCCCGTTCTACGCCCCGGTCGTGAACGAGATGGTCGAGATCATCACCAACGCCTGATCGCGTTGCGGGGAGCGCCCGGCGGCTCGCCGGGCGCTCCTTTTTCGTCGTCAGCGCCCCCTGCCCGCGTCGGAGCCTCCGGCGGCAGTATTTGGGGCCATCGGATAGAAGCAGGGCCGGGCAACGGCCCGCAGCGGCGCGCCGATTGGCGGGTCGCCAACAACGGGGACAGCAATGAGCGACGCCACCATGCGCGGCCAGGACGTGCAACTGCAGGCGATGCAGGTGACCTATCCCAACGGTTTCACCGCCGTTCAGCCCACGGATCTGCATATCCGCGCGGGCGAGTTCTTTTCCATCCTCGGCCCCTCGGGCTGCGGCAAGACGACGATCCTGCGCACCGTTTCGGGTTTCGTCGATCCCTCGCACGGGCAGGTGCTGATCGGGGGCGCGGACATGCGCGGCAAGGGGCCGAACGCCCGCCCGACCGCGCTGATCTTCCAGAACCTCGCGCTGTTCCCGCTGATGCCGGTCTGGGAAAACGTCGCCTTCGGGCTGGAGGCGCGCGGCGTCAGCAAGGCCGCCCGCCGCCAGAAGGCACAGGAGTTGCTGGAGCTGGTGGCCCTTGGCGATCAGGGCGAAAAGCTTCCCTCCGAGCTGTCCGGCGGTCAGCGCCAGCGCGTCGCCATCGCCCGCGCCCTCGCGGTGGAGCCCGCCGTGCTGCTGCTGGACGAGCCGCTCTCGGCGCTGGACCTGAAGCTGCGCCAGCACATGCGTGCCGAGCTGCGCGAGATCCAGCGCAAGACCGGCGTGACTTTCATCTACATCACCCATGACCAGGGCGAGGCCCTGACCATGTCCGACCGCATCGCGGTGATGAACGCCGGCGTGATCGAACAGGTGGGCTCAGGCGACGAGATCTACTCCGATCCCGTCTCGGCGTTCGTCGCCAGCTTCGTCGGCGAGGTGAACAGCTTTGCCGGGCGCATCGCCGCGACCGAGGGCGAGATGGCGCGGATCGACACCGCCTCGGGTCAGCTTCTGGCGCGCAACCCGCGCGGGTTGGCCGTCGGGGATCAGGCGATCCTCTTCGTGCGGCCCGAACAGATGGGCTTTGGCGAATTCCAGAACACCTTCGAGGCCCGTCTGACCCGGCGCGATCTGGAAGGCGCCTTCATCAACTATGAATTCGTCACCGAGGCCGGGCAGCATCTGGTGGTGCATCAGACCAACCACGGCGCCCCCGGCGGCGAGATGGCTAGCGCCCGTGTGGGCTTTGATCCGGCCTCGGCGCTGGTCCTGCCCGAGGGGCCGATGGCCCGCACCGGACGGGAGCTGGCAGCACAATGAGATCCCTGATCCGCGGATACGGGCGCGGGCTGACGGCGCTGTTCTTCGCCTCGGCCCTGGCCTGGGGGCTGATGCTGATCATCCTGCCCCAGCTGACCATGCTGGAACGCGCCGTCACCGCCCCGGCCCGCCAGCTCGACAGTTCCATCGCCCGGCGGGTGATGCTGGACGCCGGCACCTGCGTCTCGGTCCTGGACACCTATCAGCCCGCCGAGGAGGAAGCCCCGGCCAGCAGCGGCGGCCTTGCCGTGCCCTCGATGGGTGGCGGCCTCGCGGTGCCCTCCATCGGTGGCAGCGGGTCCGGCGGGCTGGCCGTGCCCTCGATGGGCAATGCCACCGCTGACGAGGCGACACGCCCCTACATCCTGCAATGCGACCGCGCCACGACCCACACCCGGCTGGTCCGCGATACGGGCGCCGAACCGGAATACCTCGACACGCTGCACGGCGCCCCGTCGCTGTCGGTGGATGACAGCCTGCCGCTGGATCAGCAGATCGCCCAGGCCGAAGAGATCGCCGAAGTCGCCCGCGCGCTCTACCAGCGCCTGCAGGAGGAAGAGGCCAGCGCCTTCCCCTATACGCTGGACAACTTCGAGACCCTCGCCGCGCCGCGCCTGATCCCGATGTCAGAGGAAGCAAAGGCCGAAGAGGCCAGGCTGATGAGCAATCGCCTGCTGTCCCTGGTCGGGCTGCGCTACGAGCAGGACGGCCAGGTCTACGAGCGGATCGGCCTGGTCACCCTGACCCGCACCATCGTCTTCGCGCTGATGGCCACGGCGCTGGCGCTGGTCCTGTGCTACCCGATCGCCTACAAGGTCGCCCTGGCCGCGCCGCCGAAACAGGCGCTGTGGCTCTTCCTCGGGCTGATCATCCCCTACACCATCGTCGAACTGATGCGGGTCTATGCCTGGACCACGATCATCGACAACCAGGGCCTGATCAACTCGGTGCTGAGCTGGGCGGGGGTGATCAGCGATCCGATCCAGTTCAAGCGCTTCCCCGGCACGATCTTCCTGGTGATCGTCTACACCTACGTGCTGTTCATGGTCTTCCCGATCTACAACGTCATGTCGACGCTCGATAAGAACCAGATCGAGGCAGCCAAGGACCTGGGCGCCAGCGCCGTGCGGGTCCACCGGCGGGTGATCATCCCGCATTCCAAGCCCGGCATCGCGGTCGGCTGCATCGCCACCTTCATGCTGTCTGCCGGGGCCTTTTCGGTGCCGCGCATCATTTCGCGCGGGTTGCAGGCCGAGTGGTTCAGCCAGACGATCTACAACAAGTTCTTCGAGAGCGAGAATTCTAACGTCGGCGCGGCCTACAGCTTCGGCTACACGCTGATCTGCTTTGCCCTGGTGGCGCTGTTCATGTGGGCCATGCGGACCCGGCTGAAAGACTTCGCGAGGGTGCAGTGATGGATGAACGCGCCCTGTATCCACGTCCTTTCCTGCCCGGCGGAGCCCGCCGCGCGCTCCATCTGCCCGGCAGCACCAAAGCCCAAGGAGCCCGGGCATGAGATCTGATCGCCTGCTGACCGCCTATACCTGGGCCTTCCTGGTCTTCATGTTCGGCCCGCTGCTGCTGATGGTCATCTCGTCGTTCAACGACGCCTCGCCGCCCTCGGTGACCGACTGGAACGGCTTCACCGGCAAGTGGTACGCCTTCTTCTGGATGCCCGAGGATGCGCTGCGTGCCGATCCGGTGCTGCGCGCGCTCGACAGGGACCGTTTCGTTTCCTGCTTCGGCAATTCGATCAAGGTCGCCTCGATGGTGGTGCCGCTGGCGCTGCTGCTCGGCCTTGCGGGGGCGGTGCTGCTGACTCGCTGGCGCTCGAAGGCCAACGGGGTGCTGTGGTGGGTGCTTCTGTCGCCGATGCTGGCGCCGGGCGTGGTGCTGGGCCTCTCGGCGCTGGTCTTCTGGGGCCGCCTGGGCATCAACGCCGGGCTGTTCACCATCGTCATGGCACAGGTGACCTTCATCGCCGGCTACCCGATGCTGATCCTGATGGCCCGCCTGCAACGCCAGCCGATCGAGCTGGAGGAAGCGGCGCTGGACCTCGGCGCCTCGCCCTGGCGGGTCTTCCGCCGCCTCACCCTGCCCTACCTGGCGCCGGCTCTGATCTCGGCCGGGGTGATCGCCTTCATGGCCTCGATGGAGAACTACAACACGACGATGTTCGCCAAGGGCGGCTCCTGCACCCTTGCCACCGAAATCGGCGCCATGGGCCGCAACCCGAACGGCCACCCGCCGGTGATCAACGCCGTCGGCACGATCATCATCGCCATCACCGTGGCCGCCGCGCTGGCCCATACCTTCCTGTTGCGGCGCGAGGGAAAGGAAGAGTAACCCTTTTCCATGAGCACCCCGACGATCACCGCGCGCTGCCACCCCGCGCTGGAGCCGCTGCTGCCGAAACCCGTTCCGGCGCGGCGCGCCCTGCCCGACTGGCTGCGCGAGATGCCCTCCGAGGCGGCCTCTGAGGTGCTGGACGGCGCCATGGTGCGGACGGTGAAACACTGCCCGCCCTTCCTCGATGCGCTCGGCCTCGGCGTGATGATCCCGCTGGCCTGCGACCTGCTTTTCGAGGCCGGCGCGGTGAGCTGGGACTGGGACATGCCCGCCCTGCCCGACACGCTGATCTCGCGCGCTCCCATCGGGGTGCATGTGCCGGAACAGGCGTCCGGCGCGCCGTGGCAGCTGGCGGTCAACTCGGTGCTCAAGTTCATGAACTTCTGGACGCTGGAGGTGCCGCCGGGCTGGTCGCTGCTGTTCACCCACCCGATGAACCGCGAGGAACTGCCCTTCCGCACCCTCTCGGGCGTGGTCGACTGCGACCTCTTCCGCGACGGCTACGTACACTTCCCGGCCCTCTGGACGGAACGCGACTTCACCGGCACCCTGCCCGCAGGCACCCCCGTGGCGCAGGTGATCCCCATCCCGGCAGAGCTGCCGGCGCTGGAGGTCGAAGCGATGAGCGAGGCGCAGGTCGCCGCGAACCGGGACATTCAGGACGAGTTGGGGACCGAAGCCGGGGTCTACCGCAGGCGTTACCGGCGCTAGGCGGGGTCAGCGCGCCAGGGAGATCTCGGGCGCGATCAGATCCGCGATCCGCTCCGAGCCTTTTTTCGAGGGATGCAGGCGGTCCCCGGCGAAAAGGCTCAGATCCCCGGGATCGAAGACATCGTCCATGTCGACCAGCGTCACGCCCGGATCGCGGGCCGCCATCCGGCCCAACCGGTCCTCCAGCTGCCGGTAGGTGTCGGCACAGGCGGTGCCCGCATAGCGCGGCGAGGTGTAGTAATCCGCCCAGATCACCCGCGCGCCCGTGCCGCGCAGCTCCGTCACCAGCGCCGGGATCGCGCCAAGGCGGCCATCCTCCGTAATCAGCCGCTCCAGCACCGCGCCGCAGTCGGTGCAGTCGCAGCCGGTGCTCAGGTCATTGGCGCCGCCATCCAGCACGATCCACTCGGCCCTGACGCCGTCCAACTGGTTGGGGATGTTCAGCGGCCCGACGCCGCCCATGATCTCGGCCAGCGGCAGAGAGACATCCCCCACCGGGGCGCCCAGCCGGGCAGACAGCACATCGGCCACCGAGGCCCCGGCGCTGCGGTTCCAGGCCATGACGGAATCGCCTGCGACGACAACCCGCGCGCCGTCGGGCACACCGCGACCACAGGCGGTGAGCAGGAGAAGGGAAAGAAGGACAAGCAAGCGCATGTGACGTATACGGCCACGACCGACGCCCGGATCAATTACGGCCCGCCCCCCGGTCCCGGGCGCAGCGACCGCCTCAGAGGTCCAGCGGCAAACGCCCCCGCGCTACCCGGGTCAGCGCCTTCAGCGCCTCGGCCCGCGCCCCCTTACGGGACCATAGCGCAGAGGCCTCCTCCCCGGCTTCCGCCAGCCCCAGCTCTGCCGCCGCGCGGTAGCGCAGGGCGTCGATCTCGGCCCCCTGCCCGGCCAGCGGCGCCAGGGCTTCGCGCACCTCGGCGAAGGCGCCGCGCCGCAGCGCGATACGGGCGAGGTTGAGGCGCGCGTCAGCGTCCGCAGGATCCAGCGCCATGGCCTTCGCGAAGCCCTGCTGCGCCGCCACCAGGTCGCCAAGCTGCAGCTCGGTGCGGCCCAGTTCGAACCAGGCATGGGCGTGCCCCGGCGCCGCCGCAATGGCCTTGCGCAGCCAGGTGCGGGCGGCGGGCCACTGGCCCCGCTCCATCTTCACCCGGCCGAGATTGTAGAGCAGCGACGCCTCCCCCGGCGCCCGGCGCACCATCCGCGACAGGATCTCGTCGGCGGCTTTCCAGTCGCCCTGCGCGAGCGCGTGATTGAGCTTGTCCGTGGCTGCCATGGCTGTACTTCTGCGGGGCGGGGCAGGTGAAATCAAGCCCGTCATGAAAGCATTGCCCGAATGCCGTAGCAGGGGGCGGAACACGAGGAGATCCCGATGGCGCTGACAGCCTTCACCCGGCCCGGCCGTTTCTGGCGCGGCAACCTGCACACCCATTCCAACCTCTCGGACGGCGCGCTGGAGCCCGCCGAGGTCTGCCGCCGCTACAAGGCGGAAGGGTATGACTTCATCGCCCTGACCGATCATTTCATCGGCCTCTACGGCTATCCGATCGCCGATACCCTGCCCTTCCGCGACGAAGGCTTCACCACCCTCCTCGGCGCCGAGCTGCACTCGGGCGCCATGCAGAACGGCGAGCTGTGGCATATCCTGGCCGTCGGCCTGCCCGCCGATTTCGCCCCTGCCAACGCCCCCCACTTCCGCCCGGTCGACGGGCAGGAGACCGGCCCCGAGATCGCCGCCCGCGCCGTCGCCGCCGGGGCCTTCGTCGCCGTGGCCCACCCCCAGTGGTCCGGCCTGACGCTGGCGGATGCGCGCAGCATCGAGGCGGCCCATGCGGTCGAGATCTACAACCACGGCTGCGCCACGGGCTGCGACCGCGCCGACGGGTTCTCCATCGCCGACCTGCTGCTGAGCGAGGGCCGCCGACTGTCGCTCATCGCCACGGATGATGCCCATTTCACCGAGCCGGACCACTTCGGCGGCTGGGTCATGGTCAAGGCCGAGCAGAACACCCCCGAGGCCCTGCTGGCGGCACTGAAGGACGGTGCCTTCTACGCGACCCAGGGCCCCGAGCTGCGCGGCGTCGAGGTCGGTGACAAGGCGGTGCGGGTGGAAAGCTCTGCCGTGGCCTCGGTGATCGTGCAGGGCCATGGCTCCGCCGCCGTGGCGGTGCACGGGCATAGCCTGACACGCGCCGAGGTGCCGCTTGGACGTTTCGCCAATTCGCCCTGGATCCGCGTCACGGTGATCGACCGCGCCGGCCAGCGCGCCTGGTCGAACCCGATCTGGCTGTAGCGGACCAGGGGGCGGGCAGGACCCGCGCGCGCCGCAACGGCAGACTTGCGCCATGGCGCCGCGCCTCTAGGCTTTTCCGCGAGGAGAGCCGAGGAGGAGAGCCATGGCAGACCTGCCGTCCCGCGCCCATCTGGCCACCCACGAGGTGACCAACCAGCCCCCCGCCGAGGGCGACCGCGATCTCTGGGCCGCCGACACCGTCCTGCGCGAGGCCATCTTGCGCGAGGGCGGCCGGGCCGAGGCGCTCGCCCCCTATGGCGCGACCCTCGGGACCACCGAAATCCGCGAGGCGGGCCGTGCCGCCAACGACCACCCGCCCGAACTGAAGCTGTTCGACCGCGCGGGGCGGCGGCTGGATGCGGTCGAGTTCCATCCGGCCTATCACCGGATGATGGCGCTTTCGGCAGAAGCCGGCTACGCCGCCCTGCCCTGGGACGGCGCGGCGGGCGGCCATGTCACCCATGCGGCAATGGTCTACCTCGCCTCTCAGGTCGAGCCCGGGCACTGCTGCCCGTTGACCATGACCTATGCCGCCCCGCCCGCCCTGCAGGCCGCGCCGGAGATTGCCGCGCAGTGGGTGCCGAAGCTGACCGGGCGCAGCTACGACCCGCGCAGTGTGCCGCTGAGCGACAAGACCTCGGCCACGCTCGGCATGGCGATGACCGAAAAGCAGGGCGGCTCGGACGTGCGCACCAATGCCACGGTGGCTGCACGCGACGGCGATCGCTACCGGCTGACCGGGCACAAGTGGTTCTGTTCCGCTCCGATGTCGGACGGTTTCCTGACCCTGGCGCAGGCCCCCGAGGGCCTGACCTGCTTCCTCGTCCCGCGCTGGCTTGAGAGCGCGCGCAATTCGATCCAGATCCAGCGGTTGAAGGACAAGCTGGGCAACCGCGCCAACGCCTCTTCCGAGATCGAATACGACAACACCCTGGCCCTGCGCATCGGCGACGAGGGACGCGGCGTGCGCACCATCATCGAAATGGTCCACCACACGCGGCTGGATACCGCCATGGCCCCCGCCGGGCTGATGCGCGCCGCGCTCAGCGAGGCGCTTCACTGGACCCGCCACCGCAGCGCCTTCCAGCGGCGCCTGATCGACCAGCCGCTGATGCAGGCGGTGCTGGCGGACCTGGCGCTGGATGTCGAAGCGGCGCTGGTGCTGGGCCTGCGCGTGGCCCGCGCCTTCGACAGCACCACCCCCGAGGACCGCGCCTTCGCCCGCATCGCGGTGGCGCTGGCCAAGTTCCATTCCAACAAGCGAGCGCCTCTCGTCACCTACGAGGCGATGGAGGCCCTCGGCGGCATGGGCTACGTCGAGGACACGCCCCTGCCGCTGCTCTACCGCGAAGCGCCGCTGAACGGGATCTGGGAGGGCTCGGGCAATGTCATCTGCCTCGACATCCTGCGCACCCTGGCGAAGGAGCCGTTGGCCGCCGAGTCCCTGCGCGCCGAGTTGCAGGCCGCCGCGGGCGCAGACCCCCGCTACGACGCAGCGCTCAAGGCCCATCTGGCGCGCTGGCCTGCCCTGCCCCCCGAGGCCGAGGCGCGATGGTTCGCCGAGCGGCTTGCGCTGCTGCTGCAGGGCGCGCTGCTGATCCGCCATGCGCCGGGGGCTGTCGCCGATGCCTTCACCGCCACCCGGCTCGCGGGCGAGGCAGGCCGGATCACCGGCGCCATGGGGGGCTGCGATTCGGCGGCGATCCTCGCCCGCGCCGGCTAGGCCAACAGAAGCCGCCGCGCCGCGCGCTGCATTTCGGCGATGTAATCCTGTTGCGACCAGCCGCAGGTCTCGCAAAGCCGCACCCAGGTCTCGACCGACAGAAGCGCCCAGAGCAGGTCCGTCGCGCGCTTCTCCGACAGCCCCTCGGCCAGCTGCCCGTCCCGCGCCAGCGCGGTGACGGCGGCGGCGCAGCCCTGGCGCACCGCTTCCATCCGTCCGGCCCAGGCGGCGCGCGCCTCGGCGTCGCCCTCCTGCATCGCCAGCAGCGCGCGAGAGACGCCGCGAATCTCGGGAATGTAGTTGCCCCAGGCACTTACGAAGGCCGCCAGCCGTGCCTCGCCGCTGTCGGCCGCCCGGCTTTCGGCCAGCCGCGCATCGATATCCTTCACCTGGTCGACATGGCGCGTCACCGCGACCAGCAATTCAGCGCGGCTCGGGAAATGCAGGTAAAGCGCCTGCCGCGAGATCCCGGCGGCGCGGGCGAAATCGGACATGCGCGTTGGACGGCCGCCAGCCTCCAGCAGTTTCCAGGCGGTATCGAGGATCTTTCGGCGGGTGGGATTCTCACTTGACATGGCGTCAAGATATCGCCATTTGACACGATGTCAACTTTACACCGTGTCAAGATTCCCCCGAAAGGACATCCCATGCCCCATACCCCACCCGCCCGCGTCATCGTCTTCGGCGCCACCGGTTCCATCGGCCGCCTCGCCGTCGGCGAACTGCTGGCCCGTGGCCACGAGGTCACCGCCTTCGCCCGCCATCCCGAGACGCTCGACCAGAGCCACCCCCGGCTGCACCTCGTCGCCGGTGACGTGCAGGACCCGCCCGCCGTCGCCCGGGCGCTGGAAGGCCAGCAGGCCGTGGTGATCACGCTCGGCGCCGGGCGCAGCCTGCGCTCGCGGGTCCGCTCGGAGGGCACGCTGGCGATCATCCGCGCCATGCAGGCGCGCGGGATCCGGCGGCTGGTCGTGCAATCCACCCTCGGCGCTCACGACAGCTGGTCGAACCTGAACTTCTACTGGAAGCGCATCATGTTCGGCGGTCTGCTGCGTACCGTCTTCCGCGACCATGAGCGGCAGGAGGACATGGTGCGCGCCTCGGGCCTCGACTGGACCATCCTGCGCCCTGCCGCCTTCATCGAGGGCCCCGCCGAAGCACCCTACCTGGAGGACGTGCCGCCGCGCCGCCGCGGCCTGGCGCTGACCATCCCGCGCGCCGCCATCGCCAGGTTTCTCGGCCGGGAGCTGAGCGAGGCGCGCTATCTCGGCCGCGCCGTCGGCCTCAGCCAGTAGGAGGGCGAACCATGCTTGTCACCCTGGCCGCCGGTGTCGCGGCGCTTCTGGTTTCGGGCGTCTTCCTGGGCTTCTCGGATTTCATCCTGCGCGGCCTCGCGCAGGCCCCCGGAGACGCCGGGGCGGCAGCGATGCGCGGATTGAACCGCACCGTCTACCGCTCGCTCTTCATGGTTCTGCTGATCGGGCTGGGGCCGGTCGCGGTCGCGCTGGCCCTGGCGGGGCTGGCGGGTCTCCTGCCCGGCGCACCGCTGCTGGTGGCGGCGGCGCTGGTCTACCTCGGCGGGGTCATGGTGGTCACCGGGCGGGGCAACGTGCCGATGAACCAGCGCCTTGCGTTGCTCGACGCCGAAAGCCCCGGCGCGCGCGCCTTCTGGCGCCACTACCTCGGGGCCTGGGCACGGCTGAACCACATCCGCACCGCCGCCAGCTTCCTGACCGGGGTGCTGTGGATCGCCGCAGCCCTGAACATGGCGCCCTGACCGGGGTCAGGTCTCGACGGCTGTCCGCGCCGCATGGCGGGCCGGACAGGAGGCGCCCTGCCCCGTTCTCTGGCGACAGCGAGGCCATGGAGAGATGACGCGCCTGCGGGACGAAAACCGCAGGGCCAGCTTCAAGCGGTCGTACGTGACGGATGGCGCGGCTCCGGCCCAGCCAGCCGGGCCCGGAAGCCCCAAGCAGCCGGGATCCACCCGACGCCCGCGACGGGTCGGGGTCAATCGGCCCGGCGTTCGGTGGCGGTTTCGCCCAGCAGTTCCCGGGTGGCGGCCTCGCCCAGCAGTTCGCCCGAGGCGTTGAGATCGGCCATCACACCCATCAGCTTGGAAAGGGCGCGGTAGAAGGTGCGCCGCTCGGCCTGGGTCAGCTTCTCCAGCAGGTACTGCTGACGGGCCCGGCCCACCCGCAGCACCTCCCGGCCCACCGTCAGCCCCTCTTCGGTCAGTTCGAAGATGGCGCGGCGGGCGTCCTTGGGATCGGTCGCCTTGCGCATGTAGCCGCGATCCACCAGCGAGGCGGCGGCGCGGCTGATCTGCGCCCCGTCCAGCAGCAGCTTCTCGCAGATCTCGCCGTAGGAAAGCGGCTCGCTGTCCACCAGCCGGGTCAGCACGCGGCCCTCGGCCAGGGTCAGGTCGAAATGCCGCGCGTTGTACTTGGAGATGTTGCGGTTGAACTCCCCCGACAACATGCCGATGCGATAGGTGAGGTATTCCTCGTGATCCATCAGCGTGTAGTTGGGGCCGCCGGTCTCATCCAGGAAGGCAGGCATCTGCCAATAGGGTTGGCTCTTGGGCATCGGGGTGACCTGCTAGAAAGGGTTGCGGCTGACACTAGGCCGAATTCGTTGACCCGTCAAACAATTGACCCGGCCTGTCAAACAAATTGCCCGTCGCTGGCGCGCTTTGTCGGCACATGCCATCCTTTTGCGCAGCTTGCACGCCCGGGGGCGTTCACGTTCGCGTTTCTGTGTCCAAACTGTCGCATCAGGCGACGATCCGCCGCACCAGGGCGCGCGCCAGCGCCACCACGTCGGGGCAGTCCAGCGGCGCCTCTCCCTCTGGCGGCACGGCGGTGTCGAAGTGCAGCCCGTAGACATCCGCGAGGCGGGCATTGCCGGGCGCCACCTCGGCCAGGATCTCGGCGCGCAGCACCCGGCCAAGACCATGGGACCGCCGGTCGCCGCGGAAGGCCCAGGTGGCCAGGGGCACGAGGCGGCGCAGCCGGTGGCGGGTGAGCAGCGCCGAGAGCGCCGCCACGTTCATCGAGGGCGAGAGGTTGGCCAGCTGCTTCGGCCCCGAAGCGAAGGGCAGATCCGCCGCCGCCAGGAACTGCGCCACCGCGCCGCCCTCGGCGCCCGGGTCGTAGGCGCGGGCCTCGACCCGGGCGAAATCGGCCCAGAAATCCAGGATACGGTCGTATTCCCGCCGCTTGCGGTGCCAGTCGCGCCGGCAGAACTCGGCCAGCGAGAGGCCGGTCTGGCCCTGTTTGCAGAGCTGGTTCCAGTGGCTTTCCATCAGCCGATCCTGGCGACGGAAGAGACCGACGACGGTGACCTCGTAATCCTCCGCGAGGCGGCGCAGCGGGGCGAAGGCATGGTAGCAGGGCAGCGACAGCCCCTCTTCGGAGAGGATCAGACCGGGCTGGCCCGAGGCGGCGTGATCGGCGCGGATGGCGGAATACTCCCCCTCGAAACGGCCCTCGGCCAGGGCACGGTAGAGACTGGTGTGCTTGGGGATCTCCGGGTGCGGCGGCCGGTCCGTGGCGCCGTAGTGCCAGCCCGCCGCCGCAAGCGCCGCGCCATGCCCCGAGAGCCAGCCCTGGATCGCCGTGGTGCCGGTCTTGTGGGTGCCGATATGCAGGATCAGTCGCGGCATCTTCGGCGCGGCGCCTCCCCGGGGCCAAGCGGCGGGTTGTCGACGCAGAACCGCTGGTCGCGCAGCAGCGCCGCCCGCAGCCGCCAGGGCAGCAGGTTGAGCAGCCCGAGGGCCAGCGTCGCGCGGCGCGGGAAGGCCAGGTGGCTGGCGCCCCGGTCATGGGCGCGCAGGATGCGGCGGGCGGCCTGCTCGGGCTGCAGCAGCATCGGCAGGGCGCCACGATGCTGCGCCGCCTGGCGGGTGGCGACATGGCCCGGCTCGACCAGCAGGACCGAGACACCGGTGCCCGCCAGGTCCGCCCGGAGAGCGTGCGCGTAACTGGACAGCCCGGCCTTGCTGGCGCTGTAGGCCCGCGCATCGGGCAGCGGATCGCGCGCGGCAAGCGAGCTGAGCAGCAGGATGGTGCCCTGCCCGGCGGGGCGCATCCGTTCGGCCGCCGCCTCGGCCAGGGCGATGGTCGCGGTGAGGTTCACCTCGATCAGGCGGCGCGACAGGGCCTCGGGCACCGGCGCGCCCGGCGCCGGGCGGCCACCGAAGAGGCCCATGGCGATGATCATCAGCTCGGGCGGCGCCGGGGTCGAGGCCGCCGCCAGCCAGTCCGCCGCCGCGCCGGGCGCGCAGAGGTCCGCAGGATGCAGCCCGACCGTCGCCCCCGCGGCGCGAAGCGCCCCGGCGGTACGCTCCAGCGCCGGCAACTCACGCGCGGCCAGAAAGAGATGCACCCCCGGCCCGGCCAGGGCCTGCGCCAGGGCCGCGCCGATACCCCGGCTGCCCCCGGCAATCGCGATGCGCGTCGGTCTGGCGCGGATCCTAGACATCGACTGCTTCCGGCATTGGTGCTTGTGCCGCCCCCTGCATATACCCCGGCCTGTCCCCCCGTTCGCACCCGTGTACCGGCACCCCGATCGCCCGGGCACGGGCCAGGCGCGGCGGGGCGTCATCGAAGATGTCGGGCGGCGCGCCATGCTCCAGCAGGCGGTCGGCGAGGGCGGTGACGGCTTTGCGCATCCCTTCGGTGCCGTAGAAGTCGCCGCGCACATGCAGATGGGCGGCGAAAACCCGCAGCACATCGGCCAGCAGCTCAGGATCCGGCGGCGCCGGCGCGCGCCAGAAGCCGTCAAGCCCGCCCTGGTGCGTCAGCCCCGGCATGTCGTAGACCGCGACCCCCGCCACCCGCACCGGGCAGCGACGCGCCAGCGCCATCAGCCCGGCGGTGGAGTTCACCGTCACCAGCCCGCGCGCCCGCAACGCCCAGTCCTCCAGCGCACCGCCATCCAGCACCTGCACCCGCCCCGCCAATCCGAGCGCCCGCGCCCGCCGGGCCAGGAAGCGCCGCCAGGGCACCAGTCCGTTGTCATGAGGATGCAGCTTGACCACCAGCTCGGCCCCCGACGGCGCGGCGCGGGCGAAGGAGGCCAGCACCTCGGCGAGGAAGGCGCGCTGGTCGCGATAGGGGGAATTGGCGCGGATCTGGTAATCCCCCTGCATCTGCAGCGCGACCAGGAAGAAAGGGGTTCCCCCGATGCGCAGGCGTCGCGCCAGCGCCCTTGCCTCGCCCACCCCGCGCCTCGCGCGCCGGTGGCGCGGCAGGTAGGAGAGATATTCCACCACCGGATTGTGCCGGCGGTCGCGCCGGTATCCGGGGTAAAGCATCCAGCACAGGTAGTTGGAGAGATGGTAGAGCACGTCCCCGCGTGCCTCCGCCTCGGGCGGGAAAGCGAAACAGCGCGCCAGGTCTGGCCGGGGCAGGCCCCAGGCCGCGGCGCGCAGCCGCCGGGGATCAGAGGTGAGACGGGAATAGGCCCCCTGCCCGCCCGGCTCGGCGACGATCCAGTCGGGGCGCAGGTAGCCATATTCGTAGGAGGTGACGTTGAGGCCCAGCCTCTCGCCCACCTCGCGGGCGGCGACATGATAGGGAATCCGGTCGCCGAAGTAGAGGATATCCGTGATCCCGCGCGCCCTGCAGAACCGTTCCAGCCAGGCAGGCCAGGCCGCGAGGCTGCCGCGGTAGGAACAGCTGCCGGCACCGCGCCAGAACAGCCAGTCGCCGAGGCAGAGGTTGATCCGCCAGACCTCGGCGCCGCGGGCGCGCAGTTCGGCCCCGAGACGACGTGCGAAATCCGAGGGCGGCCCTTGCAGGAAAAGCACCTTGGTGGCGTTGGCCGGGCGGCACACGGGATGCAAGAATGACATCAGCCGCCCTCCCCGCGCCGGGGCCGGGCCGGAGAGGAGAGCCGCCGCCATGCCCGATTTCCTGCGCGCCCAAGGCGACCGGCGCAGCGCGCCGGCCCGGCTGGGATATCACCTGCTGGATCTCGTCTCATACGAAGGTGCCTACCTGCTGGGCCCGGCGCGGCACGAGCTGTTCTTCAACGCGGGCTATCTGCCGCTGGCCGGGGATCTCGTCCTGCCGGAAAGGCTTGAGCCCGAAGCCCATGCGGCGATGATGTATCACCTCGTCGCCCGCAGTCACCCGGCCGAGGCCGGGGTCACACCGGCGCCGCGCCGTCTGCTCGACGTGGGCTGCGGGCCGGGCGGGGGGTTGCTGTACATGGCTGCACTCTATCCCCGGGCACAGCTCTGCGGCACCGAACGGGCGATGGCGGGGCGGCGCCTGGCACGGCGACACCTGCCCGGGGCGCGGATCCTGTCGCCCCGCGCGCGCCTGCCCGGCCCCTTCGACCTGGTGACCGGGGTCGGCACACCGACCTACATCGGCCTGGCCGCCTTCCTGGCACGCTTCGCGCCCGAGCTGGCGCCGGGCGGCGTGATCTCGATCTCGGGCGGTTACCGGCAGGGGGACCATGCGCGGGTGCGGCGGACACTGGAAAGCGCCGCCGCCCCGCTGGGGCTGCAGCTGCTGAGCTATCGCGACATCGCCCGCCACACCTTCGCGGCGCTGCAGGCCGACATCCCGCGTCGCGAGGCGGCCATGGCGCGACTGCCCCGGCCTCTGCGGGCCTACGCCCGTCGCTGGGCCGACCTGCCCGGCACCCCCGAGTACGAGGAGTACCGGAGCGGTCGGCGCTGCGATTTCGCGGCGGTACTGCGGGCGGGCTGACCTCATCCGGCGAACCTCCGGTTCCAGGCCCGGCGGGCGCCATGCCGCGCGGTCCCGGCCCGCCACTGCCGGGCGGCGGCGCGATGGCGCAGCAGGAACAGCAGCCAGAGCCAGAGCGCCCGGGCCACCCCGGCCCACAGCTGCCGCCGGTCGGGGGTGAGGCAAAGGCAATCGCCCCCCTCCATGTCGCGCCGCCTCAGGTAGGGCCCGGGGCCGGCGGTGGCCGGGTTGATCTCGTAGAGCGAGAGGCTGCCGGGCGCCGGGACAGCCCGCCCAGGGGAGAGGCTCAGGCGCAGGAGGCGGGCAACAAAATAGGGCACCTGGCGCCACAGCCCCGGGGGCAGCCCCGGCAGGGGTCCGGGCCTCGGGGCGGCGGGCGGTCCGGGGCGGCCGTCCTCCTGCGAGAAACGCGCCGTGATCGCCGCGTGATGCGTCAGGGGATTGCCTCCCAGCAGGGCGTCGGGGCCGTCGAGATAGTCCCTCACCGCCGCCTCGACCGCCCGGGCCATGCCGTACTGGTGGCAGAGCAGGCGCGAGACCAGCGCCCCCAGCACCTCGACCGGGCGGGGTGGTCGGGCGACATCGGGCAACAGGGCTGAGTTGATCAGCAGGTTGCGGTAATCGTAGTAGGTCAGCCAGGGCCGGGCCTTTGCGGCGAAGGCATCGTGCCAGACCCCACAGCCGGGCAAGGGCAGGCTTTCGATGCCCATGGTGCCCAGGCGGCAGCCGTATTCGATGTCATCGCCCCGGATGAACAGCGGCAGCGGAAGCCCCGCGCGGCGCACGGCCGCCAGCGGCAGGGCACAGAACCACCAGCCGTTGTAATGCGCCGGCTGCACCCGGTCGAAGAGGGCCAGTACCCGCCGCCGCACCAGGTTGCGCCCCATCCCCCGGGAGACCACATGCCAGCCCGGGCGCAGCTGCGCGCCGGCTTCGTGCAGGACACGCGGGCGCTCGGCCTCCAGCATGGCCCCGCCGAGCGCGCGCGCCGCGCCGGTGAAGGAAATCGCATCGGTCAGCCGTCGCAGCATCCGCGCATCCAGCGCGATGTCGTCATCCATCAACAGGTGGTGGGTCAGCCCGGCGGGGCTGTCCAGCGCCTCGGCCAGGCCCCGGGCAAAGCCCCCCGCCCCGCCCAGGTTGGGTTGCCGGATCACCCGCGCCCCCAGCCGCTCCGCCTCGGCGCGAACCCGCGGATCGCTGAACGGCGCGCCCTGGTTGACCAGGAAGACCTCGGCCAGCTCGGGCAGGCTGCGCCGGATGCCGGCCAATTCCGCCAGCGTCACCGCCAGCTTGTCCTCGCGGTTGAAGGTGCAGATGCCGACCGAGAGGCGCACCGGGTCGGGCTCGGTCCCGGTGACGAAGGCGCCGTGCAGGATCTGGCAAGGACCGAGGCAGTCGATGACAAGCGCCAGGTGCCCCTCTTCCCCGGTCTCCTTCAGCGGCATGACGAAGGTCTCGCCCTCGCCCGCGATCTCCTGCAGGGTCAGCAGGCGGGGCGGCCGGTCGCCGCGCCGCAGTTCGACCGCAATCCGCGCGTGACCGCGCAGCGACAGCCGCAGCGCCAGGTCCTCGACCCGCGAATGGGGCAGCCAGAAGCCGAGATAGAGCGCATTGAACCAGGTGCCGAAATCCAGCCGCGTCCCGGCGGCGCAATAGAGCTGCCCGCCCGCCTGGCGCACCGCCGGCTCGGCCGTGAGGTAGAGATCCTCGGGCCGTCCCTCGGCCGGGAACAGCAACTCTTGCAGGCGGTAGGTCGGTTCGTTGGGAAAGATGCCGGCGACGTTCATGGTTCATGCACGAAGGCCGGAGCCGCCGCCTCCATCGCCCAGTGGTCTTCCAGCACCCGCGCGGTTTCCAGCGCCCGGGAGATGGCGCGGTCCATGTCGAGATAGGCATAGGTCCCGAGACGCCCGACGAAGGTCACCCCCGCTTCGGCCTTCGCCCGCGCGACATACTGCGATAGCCGCTTGCGGTCGTTCAGCAGACGCAGCGGATAATAGGGCGTGTCCCCGGGTCCGGCGTCGCGGCTGTATTCGCGGAAGCACAGGCTACGGTCCGGATCCGCCTCGGCCCAGGGGGCGAAGTGGCGATGTTCGGTGACACGGGTGAAGGGGACATCCTCGTCGCAGTAATTGACCACGGCGGTGCCCTGGACATCGCCCAGGTCGGCCTCGATCCGCTCGAAATCAAGCGTCCGGTAGCGGAGCGGGCCGAGATCGCGGCCGAAGTAGCGATCCAGCGGGCCGGTGTAGATCACGTGGTCATGGCCCTCCGCCCGCCCCTCGAAAGGCGCGCCGAGGCGCAGCGACACCCGGTCCGTCGCCAGGATCGCCGCCACCATGTCGGTATAGCCCCGCCGCGGAATGGCCTGATGGGGATGGTCGAAATAGCCGTCGTCGTAGTCGAAGCGCAGCGGCAGGCGCTTCAGGATCGAGGCCGGCAGCTCTGCCGGTTCGACACCCCATTGCTTGCGCGTGTAGCCGCGCAGGAAGGTGGCATAGATCCTTTCTCCGACGCAGCGCAGGGCCTGGTCCTCAAAGCTCTGTGGGCTGTCCCCGTCCTGCTGGCACTGGGAGGCGATGAAGGCGCGGGCCTCGTCGGGGGACATCACGCGCCCGAACAGCTGGTTGATGGTGTGCAGGTTGATCGGCAGGGAATAGACCTGTCCGCCGGCGACGGCCTTCACCCGGTGGCGGAAGGGCATCATCTCGGCGAAGCGATTGACATAGGCCCAGACTTCTTCATCCGCGGTGTGGAAGATATGAGGGCCGTAGGCATGGACCATGATGCCGCTGCGCGGGTCCTCCTCGGTGTGGCAATTGCCGGCGACATGGCGCCGTTCGTCCTGCACGGTGACCTCGTGCCCGCCCTCGGCCAGTTCGCGCGCCAGCACCGCGCCGGAGAGCCCGGCGCCGACGATCAGGATGCGCTTCGGCGCGCTGCGCGGGCGGCTCGCGTCCATCTCAGCCCCCCTGCCCCAGGAGGCCCGCGACCCCGGTGAAACCCTCCTCCGCCAGCCGGTCCAGCGCGGCGCGGGTGGCGGCAAGGGCCATGTCGATACCTTCCGGCCGGTGATCGGAAGAGAGAAAGAAGCGCAGCCGCGCACTGCCCATGGGCACGCCCGGGAAGGTGACCGGGGCGACGTTCACCCCCGCCTCCAGCAGCCGCTCGGAGAGTTTGGAGGCCAGGGCGCTGTCGCCCACCATCACCGGCAGGACGCCGGCGCCGATGGCCTGGCCGCAATCGAAGCCCAGCTCCGCCGCGCGCGCCAGGAAATGCGTCCCGTTGGCCTGCAGGGTGCGGGCGCGCTCGGGCTCTGCCCCGAGCAGGCGCAGCGCCTCCAGCGCAGAGGCGGCCAGGCAGGGCGGCAGGGCGACGGAAAAGACATGCCCCGGCGCACGCTCCGACAGGAGGCGGATCAGCGCACCGCTGCCCGCCACGTATCCGCCTGTCGAGGCGAGGGTCTTCGACAGGGTGCCCATCCAGATGTCGACCTCGGAAGGGGCGATGCCGAAATGCTCGAAAACACCCTTGCCGGTGGCGCCGACCGGCCCGAGGGCATGGGCCTCGTCGATCAGCAGCCAGGCGTCATAGCGATCGCGCAGGGCCAGCAGGCGCGGCAGGTCCGGCAGGTCGCCGTCCATGGAATAGAGCCCCTCGACCACGATCAGCACATGGCGGTGCAGCGGGCGGGCGTTCTCCAGGATCCGCTCCAGCGCCGCCAGGTCGTTGTGCGGAAAGCTGCGCCGCGCCGCCTGCGACAGCGCCATGCCGGTGCTGACCGAGTTGTGGATGAAGGCATCCGACAGCACCAGGTCACGCTCTTCCATCAGCGTGGCGATCAGGCTGACGTTGGTGGCGTGGCCGCTGACGAAGCTCAGCGCCGCCTCGCAGCCATAGTGCCGCGCCAGCGCCTCTTCCAGCGCCAGATGGACGGGCCGCGTGCCCGAGACCATGCGGCTGCCCGAGGCCGAGACGCCGTAGCGGTCAAGCGCCGCATGAGCGGCGGCGCGGGGACGCGGATCGGCATTGAGGCCGAGGTAGTCGTAGGAGGCGAAATTCGCCACCTCCTGCCCGGCGATCCGGCTGCGGACGCGGGCGTGACCTTCGTGCAAGCGGAAATAGGGCGTGGCAAGGCCGAGCGCCGCCCCGGCCCGGTCGAGCATCTGCACCTGGCGGAGACTCTCGAGCCGCTCCAGCCCCTTCGGCCGCGCGGTCTGCGCGGCGCCGGGCGGAGAAGCCCCCTCGGGGGAAGGTGCCGCCAACGGCGACCGCATCGCGGCGGAGCCGCCTGCCGCGGACGCCAGCCGGGCCGCGGCCAGGGCCGCCCGGCGCGCAGCGGGATCCAGGGCTCGGCGGGCCGGTTCCTGCCTCATTCAGCGGCCTCCATCGTGCTGTCGCCCGCAGTGTCAGTGGCGGTCGGCATGGGCCGCATGTGCTGGGCGGCGAGATCGGCCAGGGCATGAGCCCGGGACTCACCCCGGATATGGGCCACCAGCCGCGCCGCGATCTCGGCGATGCTCTGGGCGTCCGAGATCGCCATGAGCGGGATGTCGTCCCCCAGGGCCTGCTGCGCCGCCAGTCCCAGTTCGACCCCCATCAGGCTGTCGACGCCGAAGTCCGACACCGGGCGGCTGGCGGAGAGAGAGCCCTCGGGCACCCGCAGGATGCGCGCAATCTCGCGGGTGAGGAAGGCGGTCAGGCGCTTGACGGCGGCCTCCGCCGGCAGGGCCACCAGGGCCTTGCGCAGGTCATCGGCCTCGGCAGCCTCGCCGAGCTGCTGACCGAGGGCCTGCAACACGCCATAGGTCGGACCGCGCAGCAGGCGCAGCCCCTGCGCCGGGGCGCCCCAGGACATCGGCGAAACCCAGATCACCGGGTCGCGGGTCACCTGCTGGCGCGGGTCCATCAGCTGATCGAGCGCCCGCAGCGCCTGGCGAACGCTGAAATCGACGCCGCCGCCGAAGCGGCGCAGCAGCTGCGCCGTCTCGCGGTCGCGGGTCAGGTAGCCGGCATCGCTGATCGCCCCCCAGCCGACGGCCAGCCCCGGCAGGCCCGCCGCGCGGCGACGGCGCACCAGCGCCTCGGCCCAGGCATTGGCGGCGACATAGGCCCCCTGCCCGAGATTGCCGATCAGCGTGGCCATCGAGGTGAAGACGATGAAATTGCGCAGGGAATCGCCCCGGGTCTCCTGGTCGAGGTTCTCGGTGCCGGCCACCTTGGCCGCCATCACCCGCGACAGCACCTCGGCGTCCAGATCTGCCAGCCGCATGTCCTTCAGCACCATCGCGCTGTTGACCACCAGCGAGATCGGTCCCCAGGCGCGCACCTCATCGAGGACCTCGGCCACCTCGGTACGCCGGGAGATGTCGCAGCGCAGGTAGCGGATCTCTCCGCCCCGCTCGGCGGCCCGCGCCATCGCCTCTTCCAGCGCCGCCGGGGCTCCCTTCGCGCGACCCAGCACCACCAGCCTGCGCGCCCCGTTGCGCGACAGGCGGTCGGCCAGTTCCAGCCCCAGCCCGCTGCCACCGCCCGCGATGACCGAGACGCTCTCTCCGTCACAGCGATAGAGCGGCGGCACCTCGGGGCCGGCGGCTGCGGGCACGGCGGGCGGGCGGATCACCACCTTGCCGATATGCCCCGACCGCTGCATCAGGCGGAATGCCTCGCCTGCCATCTCTCCCTCGAAGCAGCGCAGCGGCAGGGGCGACAGCGCGCCCTCGGCCAGCAGGTGCATCACCTCGCCGAAAAGCTTTCGCGCCAGCGCCGGGCGCCCGGCCAGCAGACGGTCGATATCGACACCGTGATAGGTGACATTCTCGCGCAGCGGCCGCAGGCCGATGCCGGTATTGGCGTAGAAATCCACCTTGCCGAGTTCGAGGAAGCGACCGAAGGGCCGCAGCAGCGCCAGGCTGCGCTCCATCGCCTCGCCGGCGAGGGCGTTCAGCACCAGGTCGACGCCACCGGTCAACCTGGGGATGCGATCGGCGAAGTCGAGATCGCGGGAAGAGAAGACATCCGCCACCCCGAGGCTGCGCAGGTAGGCGCGCTTGACCGCGGTGCCAGCTGTGGCGATGACCCGGGCGCCGCGCCACTGGGCGATCTGGATCGCCGCCAGGCCGACGCCGCCCGCGCCGCCGTGCACCAGCACCACCTCGCCCGGCTGCAACCGTCCGAGATGTTCCAGCGCATACCAGGCGGTGAAGAAGGCCACCGGCAGGGTCGCCGCCGCCTCGCAGGACAGCCCCTCGGGCAGAGGCGCGACGTGGTCGGCGCGCGCCAGCATGTGACTGGCGAGGCAGGACGGGCCGAAGCTGACCACCCGCTGACCGGGCTGCAGGTCGCTGACGCCGGGGCCGATGGCCTCGATCCGTCCGGCGCATTCCAGGCCAAGGGTCGGCCCGGCGAAACCACCCGCCAGCGCCTCCTCGGGCAGCAGGCCCATGGACCACATGACATCGCGGTAGTTCAGCCCGACGGCTTCGACCCTGACACGCAGTTCACCGGGGCCGGGATCTGGCAGATCGGCACGCCGCCAGGCCAGCCGGTCGAGCCCGCCCGCCGGGTCCGACATCAGCCGCAGCGCCGGGGCCGGATCGGGCCGACCGTCGCCGCCGAGGCGCACGCGCAGGGCGCGGGGGCCATCGGCCGTCAGGACCAGTTCGGTCTCATCCGGGGCGGAGGCCATCAGGCCAGCGAGCCAGCGCGCCGCCTCCGTCGGCGAGGCGCTGCCGGGATCGAGCAGGCGCAACGCGCAACCCGGGTATTCGTTCGCGGCCGTCCGTGCCAGCGCCCAGAGCGCCGCCTGCGCCGGGTCCGGCGGCGCAAGATCCGCCGCCTGGGCGCCGCCGGGACAGAGCAGCCAGAACGCCCTCCCCCCGGCCGCCTCGGCCTCCTTCAGGAGCGTGGTCAGCGACAGGATATGCTGGCGCAGCTGTTCCGGGTCGGCCCCCGGACGCGAAACGACAATGCAGTGTGGCAGGCGCCCCTCGTCGCCCAGGGGGCCGTCAAGACAGGTCAGCACCTGCTGATCGCAATGCTCCAGCGCCGCAGCGACCTCTCCCGTCAAGGGGTCGGAGAGCGCCGCAGCGCTCTGTTCGCCGTCCTCTCCGCGCGCGGTGTCCGCCTCCGGCCTGGCCAGCAGCAGCGAGGTGCCACCCGCAACGGCGAGGCTCTCGCTGCGCGGCGCCCTGAGACCGGCGGCACGGGCGGCTTCGACAAGGCCCTCGGGCCCCTGCAGGCGCGGCGGATGCGGACTGTCGGGATCACTGCGCCGCGCCATCTCGCCCGGCAGGCGCAGCAGCGCGACATGGGGGCGCTGCGCCTGTTCGGCCAGCAGCAGCGCGCCGCCCGTGGCCAGGGCCGGACGCAGGGCGGCCAGCCTGGTCGAGGAGATGAGCGGACGCAGCGCGCTGCCGCAGCCGATCACCAGGTGGAAGGGCGCCTGTCCGGCCAGATGCACGGCGGAGAGCCGTCCGATCCCGCCCGCGACCGCTGGCGGCACCGGGTGAGGGCACTCCTCCTCCAGCGCCCAGAGCTCTGCCCGCAAGCCGGTCCGGCGCAGCAACGGAAGGAGCTTCGGCGGCCCGTCGCAAAGTTCCAGGATCCGGGGCAGTGCCCCCGTCGGGCCCGGTGACAGGGCGTCGATCACCGGCGCGACAAGCCCGCGGGCGCGGCGGGCAAGCATCTCGGAACCCTCGCCGAGCGCGGCCAGGGCAGCCCGGCCAAAGACCTCCTCCTCAGGGGGGCACCGCCCTGCCGTCAGCCAGTCCGCGAGCCCTTCATGCAGCCGGGCCAGCGCCGCGCATTCACCGCCAAGGGACGGATATTCGGCGGAAATCCCGGCGATGAGGGCGCTGGCTTCGGGCAGGTCCAGGCCTTCAGCCAGGCGCCAGCCGTCCGCGTCTCGGCAGGCGGCACCGGCACCCGCCAGCAGGGACCAGAGCGCCTCGGCCAGGCGCCCCTCGGACGGCGCCCCCGCCGCCGCAAGCGCATCCATCGCGATGCGCTGCGCGAGCGCATCGAGCAGCAGCGCCGGTTCCTCCAGCGGGTCCTCTTCGGGAGTAGGCCAGAGGGCGTCGGCGGGGATCGGCGCAGGCGCCGCCGCGGTGAGAGGCACCGTTTCCATCCCGAAGGCGTGGATGTCGAACTCCACCGGCGGCAACAGGCGCAGCGCGCGGAATTCGACCCCGGAGAGACGGGCCAGCATCTCGCCCGCCGCGTCGAAGAGCGTGATCCCGGCACGCAGGCTGCGATCCCCACGCCGGGTCAGGCGTATCCTCCCGGACATCACCTTGCCACCGGGCTTCAGCAGGTCGAGCCGTGCGATGCGCACCGGCACGAAGCCAAGCCCCAGGTCAGCATAGCGCCCGCTCTCGAGCACGCCGATCAACCCGTGCAGCACCGCATCGGCCGAGACCGGATCGAGCGCGTAGTCTTCGGGGCGATATCCCCCGGGGCGGCTGTCGCGCAGGATGACCTCTACCAGATCCGCCTCGGGCTGGCGGAAATGCGAGAGGTTGCGGAAGCCGGGGCCGTAGTCGAGGCCGATCTCGCGCGCCTGGCGATAGACCTGGTGGGCCGGGCCGTCGCCGGGTTGTCGGGCGGGGTTGGGTGGGCGCTCATGCAGAGGTTCCGGAGGCGGCGCGGTAGTCCCCATGCGGCCTGCGGCGTGGGGGCGCCAGGGTTCCCGGCTCCAGCGCGGCCGCGAGGAGATGCGGATGCGTAGCTCGGCACGGGACAGTTCGACCCTGGTTTCGCAGAGACTGCGCGGCGGCAGCGGCAAAGGCGCCATCATGTCGAAGTCGAGCAGGCTGACCGGGCCGCCATCCGACCCGCGCTGCGCGGCGGCCAGCGCCATCTCGGCGAGGGCGGTGCCGGGCAGCAGCACCTGTCCGCCGACCCGGTGATCGGCGAAGACCGCTTGCAGGTCCGGGTCCATCTCGTTCAGCCAGAGATGGCCGTCGGCGGCACTTTCGACCCCCAGCAGGGGATGGAAGCCGCAGCGGCCGCTGCTGCGCAGCAGGGCCTCAGTCCGACCGGCATCGAAACTCTGCAGCTGCCAGGGATAGTGACCCAACTCTCGCGCGGGTCCCTGCGGGCGGGGCGCCAGGGCGGTCAGATCCATCGCCGCACCATGCACCAGCAGTCGGGCCTGCAGGCGCAGCAGAGGATCGGGCGCGGGCGGATCCTTGCGGGTCAGCCCCGGCAGCACAGGGTGCTCTCCGCTGCGCGCCTTCAGCGTATCGCGGGCATAGGCGGTCAACACCGGGTCCGGGCCGATCTCTAGGAACAGCGCATGACCCTCCTCGGCCAGCGTCTGCAGGGCCTGCCGGAACAGCACCGGCTGGCGCATGTTGCGCCACCAGTAGAAGCTGTCGAGATCGCCGCCCGCCATCTGGCGCCCGGTGACGGAGGACACGAAGGGGATCCCGTTCTCGGCCGGATCGAGCACCCCGAGCCGGTCGAACAGCGCGTCGCGCAGGCGCTCCTGCGCGGCCGAATGGAAGGGGTAGTCGACACGGATCGGCACGCAGGCGAGGCGCAGCGCCTTGCGGGCGTGGCGGGTGAAGGCCTCCAGCGCCGGGCGCGGGCCGACAAGGGTGACCGAACGGGGGCTGTTCTCGGCAGCGATCTCGATTTCGGGGTCGCCATAGGTGCGCAGGATCTCGCGCGCCTCCTCCGCACCGCATTGCAGCGCGGCCATGGTGCCCTGCCCGGCCAGCGCCTCCTGGGTGGCGGCACGGGCCGCGATCAGGCGCACCGCCTGGTCCAGATCCAGCGCGCCGCAGGTCAGCGCCGCCGCGACCTCGCCCGCGCTGTGGCCCATGACGGCGCCGGGACGCACGCCGCCGGCGATCAGCGCCCGCGCCGTGGCGACCTGGTCGGCAAAGAGCAGCGGCTGCGAGACCGGGGCGCGGCGCAACTCCGCGGCCAGATCGGGATCGCGCAGCTTCTGCGCCAGCGACCAGCCCGCCTGCGCGGTCCAGGCGGCATCCACCCGGTCGTATTCCGCACGATAGGCCGCGCTGCCCTCGTAGGCGGCAAGGCTCATTCCCGCGTATTGCGCGCCGTTGCCGGAGAAGAGGAAGACCGGCGGCACCTCGCGCAGCCGGGTCTCGGCGGTCTCCAGGGCGGGATGCGGCCTGCCGGCCTCAAAGGCGGCGCGGGCCGCCTGGGCCTGCTGCGGATCGGCGGAGAGGATGGCGGCGCGGCGCGGATGCAGGTCGCGCAGGTGCAGCGCCTCGTCGTGCAGGCGCCAGTTCTGGTCCCCGTCGGCACCATGCGCCCGCGCCAGTTGCCCGGTCAGCGTGGCCCGCAGGGCCTCGGCGCAATGGGCCGAGGCCAGCAGCAGCGGACGCGGGCTGTCATCTGCGGGGACCACCGGCAGCGGATCCGCCCCGTCGGCGGCGATCACCGCATGAGCGTTTGCCCCGCCGAAGCCGAAGGAACTGACCCCCGCCAGCGTCGCGCTGCCCAGCTCCAGCGGCTCGGAGGCGACGGTGATGTTGAGCGCCTCGAAGGGGATGTCGGGGTTCGGGCGCGCCGCGTGCAGACTGGGAGGAAGGCGCCTGTTCTCGAGCGCAATCAATGCCTTGAGAAGACCCGCGCTGCCGGCCGCCGGCTCCAGGTGGCCGATGTTGCTCTTGACGGATCCGATCGGCAGCGGGGCCGTCCGGCGCTGGCCGAGCGCGCGGCCAAGAGCCCCCGCCTCCACCGGATCGCCGGCGGCGGTGCCGGTGCCATGGGCCTCGACGAAGGCCAGGTCCTCGGGCGCCACCCCGGCCCGCGCATAGGCCCCTTCCAGCAGCGCGACCTGGGCGGGTTCGGAGGGCAGCGCGATATTCACCGTGCGCCCGCTGGTGTTGGTCTCGACATGCAGCAGGCGCCCGCGATGGCGCGGCGACAGGCGCCGCCCCGGCGCATCCTTCACCAGCACGAAGGCCACCGCCCCCTCGCCGCGCACATAGCCGTCCGCGCCGGCGCCGAACGCCTGGCAGAGCCCCGTGGGCGAGAGCATCCGCGCCGCGGCAAACCCGATGAACTGGTTGGGGATCAGAAGCGCGTTCGTCGCCCCGACTACGGCGATCTCGACTTCGTCACGGGCCAGTGCGCGCTGCGCCTGCTGCAGCGCAAAGAGCGAGGAGGAACAGGCCGTATCGACGGTCATCGAGGGCCCGTGCCAGTCGAAGACATGGCTGACCCGGTTGGCGATCACCGCCAGGGACGAGCCGCTCATGACATAGCCGTCGGCGGTCTGGGGATCATGGGCCAGGCCGGTGCCGTAGTCCATCAGCGAGGCGCCGGCGAAGACCCCGATCTGCTGCCCCGCCAGTTCGGAAGGCTTCAGGCAGGCGTCCTCCAGCGCCTCCCAGACCACTTGCAGGAACAACCGCTGCTGCGGGTCCATGTAAAGCGCCTCGCGTGGGGAGATGCCGAAGACCGCCGGATCGAAGCGATCGATACCCTCGATGACTCCGGCGGCGAAACTGTAGCTGCGCCCGGGGGTGCCGGGGACGGGGTGGAAGAAGGGCGCATGGCGCCAGCGCGTCTCGGGGATCTCGGTCACCGCCGAGCGGCCGGCATAGAGCAACGCCTCGAAGGCATCGACATCCGGTGCCATCGGCAATCGGCAGGCGCGTCCGGCGAATCTGATCATCGTTCCCCCTGTCCGCCCGCAACCGTCCCGGGGACGCCTTGCAGGCACAGAAAATCCACAGAGGCCGGCGTGCATCATGCGAACTCCCGGCAAAACCGGGGCAGAGCCGACCTCTCGTCGCGATGCAGAGGAAATCCCGAGGGGGCTTAAGAAACAGTTTAAGACGATGAGACCGCAGCGCCCGGGGCCGCCAACCCCGCCCTTCGCGCCACTGCCGCGGGAGTTTCGGGCGCAGAAACTCCTTTTGATCCATGGGATTACCGCCTCACCTGCGACCTTTCGGCCCCCCGCCTCGGGATTGGAACCGGAATGCGACTTTCGGACAGGGGGCCCGTCTGCACGTCGCGACGAACGGAAATTTAACTTTCTTCGCCGATCCCAAGGGAAGATGCGGCGAAGGAGGCGCAGCGATGCAGCAGGGATCGACAGGACGGGGGCGCATGTGACGCGGATCACCTGCATCACGCCGTTCCACCGCGAGGGCAGGCTGCTGCGGACGAGCCTCGACAGCCTCCTGGCGCAGGACTTCGGGGATATCGAACTGCTGCTGGTCGACGATGGTGCCGACCTGGACACCCGTACCGTGGCAGAGAGCTACCGCGATCCGCGCCTGCGGATCCTGCGCCAGGCCAATGACGGTCTCTCGGCGGCGCGCAACCGGGGCATCGCGGCCGCGCGGGGCGCGTATGTCTGCTTCCTCGACGCCGATGACAGCCGCCCGCCCTGGGCCTTCTCGGCGGCAGAGCGGCTCTTGCGCGGCGGGGCGCCGGACCTGCTGCTCTGGCCGGGTCACCTGGCAGAGGACACCGGGCAGCTTCTGCCCTTCTACGACCGCCCCGTACTGGACACGCTTGAGGGGCACCTGGGCGGCGAAACGGCGACGCGCGGCCAGCCCGGATTCCGGCAGGCCCAGGCGCTGGCACTGCTGGCCGAACCCCAATCGGCCAACAAGCTGCTGCACCGAAAGATGCTGAGGGATCCGCCGCTTGGCTTCCCGCCGGGCCAGTTCTTCGAGGACCTCTACTTTCACGCCCTCGCCGTCGCCCGGGCGGAGCGCATCGCGCTTTGCCCGCACCCGGGCTTCACCTACCACCGGCGCCCGGGCAGCGGACAGCTGACCGCCGCCCGCGACCTGCTGCGCTTTGATATCCTGGCCGTGGCGCGGCTGCTTCTGACCCGTTTCGCCGCCCTTCCCGAAGCCGATGACGCGCTATGTCGTACCGCACTGATGCTGTCGCTGGCCAAGCTGATGCGATGGTGCGAGGAGATGCTTTCCCATCCCCACCGGGCGCAGTTCCGCATCGGGGCGCTGGCGGTGCTGGCGCTGGCGGATCCGCGGTTCCGGCGTCTCGCCCCCCGCCCGCCTCCGATCTTCGGGCACTTCGACACGCATCGCGACTGGCTGGAGGGGCTGCTGTCGGACGCCCGGCTGCGCCCCGCAAAGGAGACCCCGCATGACATCGTTGCCCGTCTTCCGCGCCTTTGGCCGGGACGTCGCGCTTGAGACCACCGGCGACAGCTTCCTGGAGGAAGACAGCCGCTGGCGCCTGCGCGACATCTACGAGCCGGCCCTGGCCCTCTGGCCCCTGCCCGCGACCGGCCACGCCATAGACCTGGGCGCGGGCTTCGGCGCCTTCGCCCTGCCCTTCGCGCTGGCCTTTCCAGGCTGGCGCGTCACCTGCCTGGAGCCCGAGGCAGCCGCCTTCGCCGCCCTGCGCGCAAATATCGAGCGGCTGGACCTCGGGGCGCGCGTCAGCGCCGAGCGACTGGCCGTGGTGCCCGGCGCCCGCGGTGCGGCACCGCTGATCCGCAGTCGAAAGCGCCCGGCCTTCCTTTCGGCCGACATCCCGCACTGGCAGGGCGGCGGCCTAGCCGAGGCCCTGCCCGCCGTGCCGCCCGAGGCCCTGGTGGCGCGGGCGCCGGACCTGCTGAAACTGACGGCGCCGGGGCATGAGAGCGCGATCCTGGCCGCCTTCGACGGCGCCCTGCCCCGCTTCCTGCTGGGCGAAGCCTGGACAGATCCACCGCGCAGCCAGCTTGCCGGGGGCGACACCCGCGTCCACCTGCCCTTCGCCGGATCCCCCTGGCGGTTGCAGACCGCGCCGGGCGGGCGGCGGCGCGGGCTGGACGTGGTGGTCGCCATGTACAATTCCGCCGCCACGATTGCCGACTGCGTCAGCTCGGTCCTCGATGGCGCACCGGCGGACCTGCGGGTGCTGGTGGTCGATGACGGCTCGACTGACGGCAGCGCCAGCACGCTGCGCGACTCCTTTGCGGATCACCCACAAGTCCATCTTCTACAGAAGGAAAACGGCGGCTGCGCTTCGGCGCGCAACTGGGGGCGGATGCACTCGGACGCGGAACATCTTGCCTTCATCGACGCCGACGACATGGTCGAGCCCGGCTTCTATCCCGAGGTGCTGGAGATCGCGCGCTATTCGGGGCGGCCCATGGCGCAGGGCGGATTCCGACCCTTCCGCGACGGGCCGGATGGGCCGCTGCCCGCCGCCCCGCCCGAGGACGTCTCCCACCTGCCCCGCCGCCCCTTCGGCAAGGCAGAGGTCTTCGACATTCCCTGGCCGGAGGTGGTCACCGGCCAGCCGACGATCTGGCGGCGGGTCTACCGGCGCGATTTCCTCGACGCCCGGGCGATCTGGTTTCCCGACCACATCCGTGCCTTCGACGACCAGATCTTCCAGCTTGTCACCGGCTACCATGCCGGGCTGATCCCGGCGCGCGACGATGTGCATTACCTCTATCGCCAGCACGCGGGCCAGGACATCCGGCAAGGCGACGAGCGGGCGCATTATTCGCTGGAGATGTATCGCCTGGTGTTGCGCCGCGCGGTGACGGAGGGGTGGAGCGATTTCGGGCCCGTCGTCACCTCCTACTTCAGCACCCTCGCCTGGAGCCACGCGGGCCTGCGCGACGACCTGCGCGGCGATTTCCTGCGCGGCGCGGCCGAACTCTGGACCTACATGCGCCGGGTCTGGGGCCCGGGAATCGACCGCGCCGCCCGCCCCGATCTGCTGCCCGAAGCCTTCGCGCGCCACGCCGCGCAGATGGAGCGGCAGCTGGCGGGGCTGGGGGACGGCTATGTCTTCGGCTGGCTCGACGGGCCGGCCCTGCACGTCGACATGCTGCGGGCGGACCGGCGGATGCGGGCCTAGCGCAGCGCGATGAAAGCCTCGTGCAGGGCTTCAGCATAGATCCGGCGGCGGAACAGCCGGGCCTGCATCCGGTCGGCATCCAGGGTCTCGACCTGCAATTCCCGCGCCAGCTTGCCCGCAAGGTAATGCGCCAGGACCTCGGGCTGATAGGCAGACCGGCGCAACGCGGCCAGGCGCCTGTGGGCGGCCGGGTCGAAGACCGGGTTGGCCGATGCCCCCTGCCGCGCAGCCCCCTCGCGAAACCATTCATAGAGCGCGATGTCGTCCCCGGCGGCGGCGCGTAGCTCTGCGGCCTCGCCCGGCCAGTCGGGGCCGCGCCCGGCCGAGACATTCTCGGCCCGCAGCTCGGGCGCAGCGATACCGATGGCCCGCATCAGCGCCGCCTGCCCCTCGCTCGCCCCAGTGATATCAAAGGCATGATCCAACGCCGCCAACACCGCCTTCGCCCCCTCGAGCGCCGTGTCATGGGCGCGGCGGATCGAGGGGAAAGGCGCCAGCAGGAAGGAACAGATCACGTTGCGATTGCGCGCCAGGAAGGCGGCGCGGCTTTCGGGCTGCCAGCCCGAGGCGCGCAGGGACATGTCGAAACGATACTGGCTGCGGATTCGCGCCACCGGCTCGCGCAGCGAGGTGGCGAACAGCAGGTCGCCCTTCAGGTAGGGCAGCATCGCCTCATGCAGCCAATGGCCGATCACCGCCCGCAGCGCGCCGGGCTCGGCCACCTCGAGGAAATCCGGCCGCCCCCGGCGCAGGTTGGCGATCAGCGAGGTGCTCTGGTAGACCGCTTCGGGCGGCAGGGCGCGTTCCAGCGCGTTGGTCAGCGACATGCCGGCACATTTCGGCACATGCACGAAGAAGAGAACGCGGCCCATTCCGCCCCCCGGTTTGCCCTGCTTGCCAAGGGGTGTATCCTGAAAGGCGTTACGCCACCGTTAACCCTGGTGGCTCCGCAAAACCCCTTGCGCCTGCGGGGCAAAATCTCCAAAGGGCGGGCGCGAGAACGCACTTGTCCCGTTGCCGCCACGGCCCTACCTGTCCCCTTCCCGCAGCCCTGCCGGAGAGAGCCCATGCAGACCCCTTACTACCTGATCGACAAGGCGCGCCTGCTGCCGAACATGGAGAAGATCGCCCACCTGCGCGAGACCTCCGGCGCGAAGGCGCTGCTGGCGCTGAAATGCTTCGCCTCCTGGGGGGTCTTCGACTTCATGTCCGAGTACATGGACGGCACCACCTCGTCCTCGCTCTACGAGGTGAAGCTGGGACGGCAGAAGTTCCCCGGTGAAACCCATGCCTATTCCGTCGCCTGGGCCGATCACGAGATCGACGAGGTGCTGGCCAATTCCGACAAGGTGATCTTCAACACCGCGCAGCAGTTGCAGCGCTTCGAGGCGCAGTCGGCGGGTCATACCCGGGGCCTGCGGGTGAACCCCGGCGTCTCGACCAGCGGCTTCGACCTGGCCGACCCGGCGCGGCCCTTCTCGCGTCTCGGGGAACATGCCCCCGAGGATATCGAGCCGGTCGCCGAGATGATCAGCGGCTTCATGTTCCACAACAACTGCGAGAATGCCGATTTCGACCGTTTCGACGCCATGCTGGGCATGATCGAACAGCGGTTCGGCCACCTGATCCGCCGGATGGAGTGGATCAGCCTCGGCGGCGGCATCCACTTCACCGGCGAGGGTTACCCGCTGGAGCGCCTGGCCGAACGGCTGAAGCGCTTTGCCGGCGAGAATGAGGTGCAGGTCTACCTGGAACCCGGCGAGGCGGCGATCACCAGGTCGACCACGCTGGAGGTGACGGTGCTGGACACGCTCTACAACGGCAAGAACCTGGCGATCGTCGACAGCTCGATCGAGGCGCATATGCTGGACCTGCTGATCTACCGCGAAAGCGCCAAGATGGCCGAGGCGGGTGACCAGGAATGGATGGTCTGCGGCAAATCCTGCCTCGCCGGGGACATTTTCGGCGAATTCCGCTTTGCCGCGCCAGTGAAACCGGGCGACCGCCTGTCGATCCAGGACGCCGCCGGTTACACGATGGTCAAGAAAAACTGGTTCAACGGCGTGAAGATGCCCGCGATCGCCATTCGTGAGCTGGATGGTTCCGAGCGCCTCGTGCGCGACTTCGACTACGACGATTTCGTCTCGGCCCTCGGCTAAGCCCGGGTCGGGGCGGAGACCAACCTGAACAAAAGGGGGTTTCCCGAACTGATGAAACGCAATGTCCTCATCATCGGCGCCGGCGGCGTCGCCCAGGTCGTGGCGCATAAATGCGCCCAGAACAACGATGTTCTTGGTGATCTTCATATCGCCAGCCGGACGAAATCGAAATGCGACGCGATCCTTGAGACAGTGCGCATGAAGAACGCGATGAAGGTCGAAGGCGTCTTCGAGGCGCATGCGCTGGACGCGCTGGATGTCGCCGCCACCGCCGCGCTGATCCGCGAGACGGACGTGCAGATCGTCATCAACGTCGGCACCGCCTTCGTCAACATGTCGGTGCTGGATGCCTGCATCGAAACGGGTGCGGCCTACATCGACACGGCGATCCACGAAGAGCCCGACAAGATCTGCGAAACCCCGCCCTGGTACGCCAACTACGAATGGAAGAAGCGCGATCTCTGCACCGAGAAGGGCGTGACCGCAATCCTCGGCGCCGGCTTCGACCCGGGCGTGGTCAACGCCTTCGCCCGCTACGCCATCGACACCTACATGGACGAGGTCAAATCCATCGACATCGTCGACATCAATGCCGGGTCCCACGGCAAGTACTTCGCCACGAACTTCGACCCGGAGATCAACTTCCGCGAATTCACCGGCGTGGTCTACTACTGGGAAGACCAGCAGTGGAAGGAGACGACCATGTTCGCCTCGGGCCGCGACTGGGACCTGCCGGTCGTGGGCACGCAGCGCGCCTACCAGTCGGGCCATGACGAGGTGCATTCGCTGGCGGCCAACTACCCCAACGCGGATGTCCGCTTCTGGATGGGCTTCGGCGAGCACTACATCAACGTCTTCACCGTGCTGAAGAACATCGGACTGCTCTCCGAACAACCCGTCACCACCGCCGAGGGGCAAGAGGTGATCCCGCTGAAGGTGGTCAAGGCCTGCCTGCCCGACCCCTCCTCGCTGGCGCCCGACTACACCGGCAAGACCTGCATCGGCGACCTGGTGAAGGGTGTGAAGGACGGTCAGGACGTCGAGGTCTTCGTCTACAATGTCGCCGACCACAAGGAAGCCTACGAGGAAGTGGGCAGCCAGGGCATCTCCTACACCGCGGGCGTGCCGCCTGTAGCCGCGGCGATGCTGGTGGCCAATGGGGACTGGGACGCGAAGACCATGAGAAACGTCGAAGAGCTGGACCCGAAGCCCTTCTTCACCATCCTCGATGCAATCGGCCTGCCAACCCGCGTCGAGTTCAGGGGCGAGGACAAGGCCTGGAACGCCTGACCCGCGTTTGAGACGCTTTTCGGGGCCTCCGGCAGACATGTCGGGGGCCTTTTTCTTTCGCGGGGTCGGATGCCTCCGGCGGCAGTATTTTCAGCGGTCGGTCAGAGAGTCTGGGCGGCGCTCAGGGCGGCAGCGTTGCGCCCGGGCGCGCTGGCGGATCCGCCTCCGGCGGGAGTATTTATGGCCTCGGAATGGGACAAGAGGGGCCCTGTTTCCATTCGATGGCCGAAAATACTCCGGGGGAGTCCGCCGTGGCGGACGGGGGCAGAGCCCCCTACCCGCTGCCGACGTTGCCCGGTGCGATGGAAAGGGTCTTGAGGATGGCATGGCAGTCCGTGCCCTCGGCCAGCTCCAGCGCAGTGACGGAGCGCCGGGTCAGGCGGGCCAGGATCTGCCCGGCCCGGGTCTCCACGGCGACCAGTGCCCCCGGCCCATGGCCCTCGCGGATCGAGATCACCTTGCCCGCAACGATGTTCAGCGCCGAGAGCCCCTCCGGCCTGTGGCGCGACAGGATCACGTCGCTGGCGGGCAGGCGCAGGCGCAGCTCTGTTCCGACGGGCTGCGGCAGCTCCGGCAGGTAGAGCGTCGCGCCCCCTGCATCCAGCTCGGTCAGCCCGTCGGCATGGTGGCGGCAGATGCGGGCCAGGATCAGCGCCCCGGCCTCGCGGGAGCCGGAGGGGGCGAAGGCAGGGTCCGAGAAGACCTCAACCGCCGGCCCAAAGCGGGCAATGCGACCGGCCTCCAGTTCGATCACCGTGGTCGCCAGGCGCGCAACCTCCTGCACCGAATGGCTGACATAGAGGATCGGCAGGCCAGCTTCGTCGCGCAGCCTTTCGAGCCAGGGCAGGATCTCCTCCTTGCGGGCGGCGTCGAGCGCCGAGAGCGGTTCATCCGCCAGCAGGATGCGGGGGCGGGCCAACAGGGCGCGGCCGATGGCGACCCGCTGCTGTTCGCCTCCCGACAGCGCCCCGGGACGACGTGACAGCAGCGCGGAGAGCCCCAGAAGGGTCACGATCCGGTCGAAGTCATCGGTCCCGCGCGGCGCGAACCGGCGCCCATAGATGAGGTTCCCCCGCACCGACAAATGGGGGAAAAGCCGTGGCTCCTGAAAGACATAACCGATACGGCGACGATGCGGCGGCAGGTTGCGGCGGGCGTCGCTGTCAAACAGCACCGTGCCCTCCAGCGTGATCCGGCCCGCGTCGGGCCTGAGCAGCCCGGCAACTGCGCGCACGACGCTGGTCTTGCCGGCGCCCGAGGCGCCAAAGAGCGCCGTCAGCCCCGGCGGCGCCTCGAAGGCCAGATCGAGGGAGGCACCCTCGAACGCATGGGAGAGTCGGACCGAGAGGCTCATCCGCCGCCCACCCGGCGCGCGATGCGCTGCGCCAGAACCTCGGAGAGGACCAGCGCCGCAAGGGCGATGGCCACCGAGAGCGCGACAAGGCGCAGGGCCGAAGCCTCGCCACCCGGGACCTGCAGGAAGGCGTAGATCGCCGAGGGCAGCGTACGGGTCTCGCCGGGTATGTTCGACACGAAGGTGATCGTGGCGCCGAATTCCCCCATGGCCTTGGCGAAGGACAGCACCGCACCGGCCAGAAGGCCCGGCAGGATCAGCGGCAGGGTGACGGTCAGGAAGCGCCAGACAGGCGGCGCGCCCAGGGTGGCGGCGGCCTCTTCCAGCTTCGGATCAACGGCTTCCAGCGACAGGCGGATGGCGCGGACCAGCAGCGGGAAGCCCATGATTGCAGCGGCCAGGGCGGCGCCGGTCCAGTGGAAGGCGAAGGTCACGCCGAAGCGGTCCAGGAAGGCGCCGATGGGGGCACGGCGGCCGAGGGTGATCAGCAGCAGGTAGCCCGTGACGACGGGCGGCAGCACGAGGGGCAAGTGCACGAGAAGGTTGAGCAATTGCCGCCCCGGGAAGCGCCAGCGTGCCAGCGCGTAGGCGCAGAGAAGGCCGGGCGGCAGACTGGCCAGCATGGCCCAGAAGGCCACCCTCAGCGAGAGCCGCAGCGCCTCCATTTCCTCAGGGCCCAGCCAGTCCATGTCAGTCGGCGAGCCAGGTGAAGCCCTGGGCTTCGAAGACCGCGCGGGCCTCGTCACCCCGGAGGAAATCGATCAGGTCGGCCCCTAGAGGATTTTCACTTTCCGCTAGCGTGGCAACGGGATAGCGGATCGGGTCGTGGCTGTCTTCGGGGAAGGTCGCGATGACCTCGACACGCGGCTCGGCGGCGGCGTCGGTGCCATAGACAATACCGAGAGGGGCCTCACCCAGGGCGACCAGCGCCAGCGCCGCGCGGACGTTGTCGGCCTGGGCGACATCGGGCGCGACGGCCTCCCAGAGGCCGAGGGAGGTCAGCGCCTGCTTGCCGTAAATGCCAGCCGGCACCGCGTCGACCAGCGCCATGGCGAGAGGGCCTTCGCCGAGCAACGCAGGCAGGTCGAGGCTGGCGGAGACGTCGACCTCGGCGCCCTGCCCCTGCGGTGCGACCAGCACGATCGAATTGCCAAGCAGGTCCCGACGGGTGTCAGCGGCCAGCAGGCCCTCGCCTTCCAGCGCATCCATCCAGCCGGGATTGGCCGAAATGAAGACATCCGCCGGTGCGCCCTGCTGGATCTGGCGGGCCAGGGCCGACGATCCGGCAAGCGAGACCCGCAGGTCGGCGCCCGTCGCGGCCTCGAAGGCGGGCTCGATCTGCTCCAGCGCGGTCTTCAGCGAGGCGGCGGCGAAGAGGGTGACCTCTTCCGCATCGGCAGCGGCGGGACATGCGAGGGCCAAGACAAAGGCGGGGAACAGGTGCGCGCGGAACATCGAACCTCTGGCGTTATGTTTCACCGGGAATATCGCAGGGAAGTCGATCGCGGCCAAGCGTTATTTTTCTTCGGACATATCGCTTCCACGAAGGTCTCGCAGCATCGCAAGGGCATGGAAAGACGCGCTTTTCGCCGAAGCCTCCAGATCGCGGTAGGCGGCAAGCACCTGCTGCCCCTCCTCGGTCAGCGCCGCGCCCCCGCCGTTGGCACCCCCCCGGGAGGAGATCACGAGGGGCGCACGAAACATGGCGTTCAGCGCCTCCACCAGCTGCCAGGCGCGCTTGTAGCTCATCCCCATCTCGCGGCCGGCGGCGGCGATGGAGCCGGTGCGGCTGATGCCCTCCATAAGCTCGGCCTTGCCGGGACCAAGCACCACGCCATCGCCATAGTCGAGACGGATTCGGAAGCGCGGATCGGGGGCGGGATCAGGGGTGCTCATCGCCCGAAGATGCCCGCCCGATGACCGGGCCGCAAGCGCCGGGCGCGGTCCCGGGCGGATGCGCCTGTCACGTCAGGCCCCGGGCGGCGGATCGTCGGGCGGCTGTCCGTACGCCCCCGGCACTGGCCTTGGCACGGGGCACAGGCTCAGAAGGAGGTCTGGAAGGAGAGCGAGAAGTTCTCGACCTCGTCGTAATCTTCTTTCTGCAGCGGCACGGCGGCGTTCAGCTGCAGTTTGCCGACGCCGGTGTCGAACTCCATCGACACGCCGGCCGAAGCGCGCAGACGGGCGCTGTCGTCGACCGGATCGGCCCCGGCGATACCGCCGGCGGTGCTGTCCAGCCCCCAGAGGCTGCCGACATCGAGAAAGACCCCCGGCAGCACCGGCGCGTCGCCGAAGGCGTGGGGGAACTGCGCGTCGACCCGGGCGACGGCGAAACTGTTGCCCCCCAGGGCCGGTTCATCCGCCACCGCGATGTCGCGCGGGCCGTAGCCGCCGAAGGCGAAGCCGCGCAGCGACGCCTGGCCCAGCACGAAGCGGTCACCGACATGGCTTTCGCCGCCAAGCGCGTGGAGCGTGCCCGCCGAGAAACGGGTCGTCAGGCGCACGGCATCGCCGGCGAAGCTCCAGCTGGCGGCGGACTTGGCCTGCAGCAGCAGGAAGTCGTGGTCTTCCGAGGTCTGGCCCAGCTCCAGCACCAGGTCGTGACGCTGGCCGAGGCGGCTCTGCCCCGGGGTGCGGTCGAGCCAGGAATAACGCAGGCCGAGGGCGGTGCGGGTGCGGCTGCCCTCATCGGCCCGGATCAGCGCCGAGGTGGTCGCCGAAACATTCGAGATTTCAGCGCGCGAGAACGACAGGTAGGTGGCAACGCTGCGTCCGGCTCCGAGATCCCAGGTCAGGCGCGGGGTGAGGCGGACGCTCTCGCTGTCGAAGGCGAAGAGGTCGTTGGCCTCGCTGCGGTCGGCCGAGATCCCGAGGCCGAAGACCGGCGAGCCACCCGCCGCATCCATCGAGAGGTCGAGATCGTAGGCCAGGCTGTCCTCGCTGGCCTCGATGCCAAAGCGCAGCCGACCGCGATCATTGAACAGGCGGTCCGAGGCGACAGTGGCGCCGACCACCGTTCCGAGCGCGTCGTTGTAGGCCAGGCGGGCGCCGAGGCGGGCCAGCGGGCGGGTATCCTGCGGGGTGTAGTCCTCGGCCATCTCGGGGGCGGCATCGCGGGCCACTTCCGGCGCGGCGGTCGCGGCAGCCCTTGGGGGATCGAGGAAATCGACGCTTTCGGCCAGCACCAGTGGCGCCGCGAGCGACGCACCCCCGGCGAGGGCGAAGGCAAACCCCTTCATCACGAGTCCAGACGTCACCGACATGGCCCCTCCACATATCATTGCGGCGCCCGCAGCCGGCACCCTCATGACATCCCCGCCAAGACTGTCGCAGATCGGCGTCTTCGGGTAAATCCTGTAGCAAATCGCCAGCGGTTGTGTGACATTTTGGGCATGTCACAGCACCTGCCACCTGTTCGCCGCCCCGCCCGCCCCTCGCGCGCCCTGCTGTCCCGGCTGGTGGCCGCCGCCGACGGCTGCGAACGCTCCTTCTCGGTGACCGCGAGCGGGGTCGAGGACCGGGTGCTGTTCTTCCTCGAGCATGACGCCGGCGCCGCCGCTCTGCTGCGCGAGGCGGCACAGGAGATGGAGCTGCCCGAGACCCTTCTAAAGTCCTGGGAAGCGGCGCGCCCCGGGGCCGATGCGCTCGGGCTGGCGCTGCGCAGCGACGGCGCCTCGGTACGGCTCTACACCCAATACTGGGAGGTGCTGGTGGCGCGGCTGCGGCAGGGCGATCCAGGAGACATGCCGCTTTACGCCGGGTTCAAGGCGCTGCCTGATGGCAGCACCCGCATCGACCGCTACATGCCGGTGGTCGCCGCCCCGCGTGAGGTCTACATGCCACCGCTGCGCGAGGCCCTGCAGTCGCTGGACCTGGATCCGCTGGCGATCGAGCAGGCGCTCGGCCCGCTGACCCCTGAGCGCTGCATCTTCACCCGCACCGAGGGCGCGGGGCGCAACTCCTGGCTGACGACGCTGCGGCGGGCGCGGCTGAAGCCCGGGCGGGTGACGGCGATGCTGGCCGGGCTGACCCAGCAGGCCCGGCTGGCCGAGGCCGCCGCCTGCGCGACGCGCGCGCCCCTGATCCATGTCGCCGGGGGCGAGGATGCGCAAAAGGGCCCGTTCACCACGCTCTATTTCGAGATTACCGCCGCCGAGGCCGAGGCCGCGTTGAGCCCTATGGTCAGCTGATCAGCCGGCCCCGCCCTGCCAGCCGGTGACCCGGCAGGAGATGCCCGCCGGCAACGCCCGGTCGGAATTGTCGATCTCGGCCAGCACTGAGAAGGTGTTCGAGGCCACGTCGAGGAAGGGATCGATGGCGACCACCTGCCCCGAGACGGTGCCGCCGGTCAGGTCAATGGCAAAGGTGATCTCGTCGCCTGCGGCGATCTCTCCGTAGAAGGCGTCGGTAAAGACCATCTCGGCGCGCAGGGTGTCGATGTCGATCAGGCGCAGCAGGGGGTCGGTGCCGATCAGCTCGCCGACCGCGACGCCGACCGTGGCGACGTAGCCGGTGAAGGGCGCCAGCACCTGCGTGCGCTCCAGCGCCAGTTCGGCGCGGTTCCTCTCGGCCACGGCGAGGCGCAGCTCGGTGCGGGTCTTCTCCAGCTCTTCGCCGGACACGAGGTTGCGCTGGCCCAGCCGGTCGAGGCGTTCCAGCCGCGCGGTCAGGTCCTCGATGGTGATCGCCGCCAGCGCCAGGTCGGCCTCGACCAGGGCGCGATCGAGTTGCACCAGCACATCGCCCTTCTGCACCAGGTCCGCACGTTCGGCGCGGACCTCGGTGACGATGCCGGTGCGTTCCGAGCCGACATCGGAGACATGCAGCGGCGACAGCAGGCAGGTCAGCGGCTGCGGCACCATCTGCCCCTCCTGGGCGGCGGCGGGAAGCGGGGCGAGGGCCAGAAGGCCAAGGGCGAGAGCGCGTGTCATGGCGAAAGCCTAGCGGATGCCAAGCTGGCGCGCCAGTTCCTGTTCGCGCAGCAGCGTCGCCCGCCGCTGCGAGAGCGCCCGGCCATCGCGCGCGCCCTGCATCCGCGACAGCGCCCGGCGCGGGAACAGCCTGAGCCGCAGCAGCGCCATGCAGAGCACCCGGGTCAGCCCCGGCACCCCTTCCGACAGCCCCCGGTCGGTCAGCGCGATCTGGCGCTCGTAGCTGCCCGGGTCGCCCTGCCGCCCGGCGCGTCCGTACAGCTGCCGTTCCAGCCGCCCCGAGGCCATGACCGAGGCGATGATCACATGCAGCCCGCCCGCCGCCCGCACGCTTTCGGCCAGGCCGATATCGGTGCCGCGCCCGGCGAGGTGGGTGGCGATGGTGATGCGGCCCGGCTGGCCGGCCTCGGCGACCAGCTCGGCCTCCTGCGCCTCGGCCAGGGCATCCAGCACGGCGACCTCGCGCCCCCGCGCGGCGAAGGTGGCACGCAGGGCCTCGGCCTCGGCAACGTCGTTGAGGCCGATCAGCACCGAGCGGTCCCGCGCCACCTCTTCGGCCCGCGCGGCGATGGCCTGCCACTTGCGCGGCGCATCGCGGTGGATACGCAGGCCGAGGTCCTTCAGCCGAGAGGGCGCATGGGGCTTCACCGGGCGCACTGCCAGCCGGTAGATCGACCAGAACTCGGCCCGGCATTCATGGGCAGTGCCGGTGAGGCCCGCCAGATGGCGATACGAGCGGAAGAAGCTCTGTTGCGTGATCTGGCCGACGGTGCGCGCCTCGGCGGAGGGGGTCACGCCCTCTTTCAGCTCGACCATCTGCTGCATCCCGTAGGACCACTTGCGATCCTCCATCAGGCGGCCCGTGGCCTGGTCGATCATCAGCACCTCGCCCTCGCGCAGGATGTAGTGCACCCCGTCGCGGAAGTTGTGCAGGGCGGTCAGGGCCATCTCGGCCAGGGTCACCAGCCCGTCGTCCCGCGCCGCCGGGTGGGGCCAGTGGCGGGCCTGTTCGGCAAGCGCCGAGATCCCGGTCTCGGTCAGACGCCAGCTGTCGCGGGTGTCCTTGCTGCGCTCGCGCCCCGGGCGCGTCCTACGGGCGAACTCCAGCAGGTCGGTGAACAGGCGGATGTCGGCGGCGGGCGGCGCCGAGGTCGGCTCTGACAGGATCATCGGCACGGTGGCGTCGTCGATCAGCACGCTGTCAACCTCGTCCACCACGGCAAAGCTGCGCCCCATCTGGCGCGCGGTATGCGCCGCCTTGCCCTGCCGCGCCTCGCGCAGATCGCGCAGGGCGTCGAAGACGAAGGTCTTGTTGGCGCCGTAGACGATGTCGTGGTCGTAGGCCGCGCGCTTCTCGTCATCGGTGTGCTTCTGCAGCACCACGGTCGAGGTCAGCCCGAGGCGGCGGGCCATGGGGGCCATGCCCTCGTGGTCGCGGGCGGCGAGGTAGTCGTTGACGGTGATCACATGGGTGAAGATGCCGACCCGCGCGGCGGCCAGCGCCGTCAGCGCGGCGGCCAGCGACTTGCCCTCGCCGGTGCGCAGCTCGACGCATTCGCCGGCCAGCAGGCGCAGGGCGCATTCGATCTGGTTGTCGCGCAGCGAAAGGCCGGTCTCGCGGCGGATGACCTCCAGCACCAGCGCCAGCACGGCGGCCCCCTCGCGCGCCAGAAGCGCCTCGGCGCGGATGTGCAGGGCGGCGTTGACCTCCGAGAGGTCGTCATCCGAGAGCGGTTGCAAGAGCGCCCAGGCCTCGCGTGTGGCGGCGATCAGGCGGGCGGGGGCCAGCCCGCCCCTGCCCCGGCTCAGCCGCCAGCCGATGGTGTCGTCGAAGAACAGCCGCGCCCGGCCCAGGCGCGACAGCTCGCGCCGCACCGGATGGCGGCGAGAGCGGCGCCAGGCGCGCAGGCCCGGCGGGGCGGTGTCGGCCAGGCTCATGCCGCCGTCCCGGTCTGGTGCGAAACGCTCACAGGCGGATCACCCGGACGAAGAGGCGGCGCAGGTGGAACAGCAGCTGTTCCGCCGCCGTCGCCTGCCCCAGATCGACGCGGGCATCAAAGCGCATCCCGGCGCGCGCCGACAGGTCGCCCTCGGGCTGGGCCCAGAGGATCCAGCTGGCGATCAGCACCCGGCCCTCGCCGCCCGGGCTGGCGGGCAACGGCCCCCCGGCGGGGGCCAGCAGCGCCTCGGGCACCTGCCCGCCGCTGTCGACCACGCTGTCGCGCAGCACCGGCAGGGACATCTGCGCCCCGTCGGGGAACAGCAGGCCGACCCGCTGGCTGTCGCGCGCCCGGCCCGAGTAGGAGGCCGGGAAGGCCATCGGCAGTTCGATCGCATCCCCCGCCTGCACCTCGCCCAGCCGGTCGCCCCGGAACAGGAAGGCCCCTTCCAGTGGCGCCCGCGCCCCGTCCCAGGCCAACCGCCCGGCGCGGGGCGCGGTGACCGAAAGGGCGGTGACCCGTTCCTCGGCGCGCTCCAGCGCCTCGGCGGTGATCTGATGCTCGCGCTCAAGGCGCTGGCGTTCCAGGGGGGCAAGGCCGGCGCGGGTCAGCGCCTCGGAGAGGTAGGCCAGGCTGAGGGTCAGCGCCTCGCGCCGGGCCAGCGCTTCGGGGTCTTCGAGGCGCAGGATCTCCTCGCCCGCCGCGACCTGCGCACCATCGGCGACGCGGAAGGCGGCGACACGGGCCGTCGTTGCGGCGGTGACCTGGGCGGCAGGCAGTGTGGTCACCTGCCCCTCGCCCCGGGCCGAGAAGGGCAGCGGCACGAAGCCCGCCAGCCCGACCACCACGGCGATGAACAGCAGGAAGCGCACCCCGGCGCGGCGTTGACGGTTCTGGGACCTGGCCATGCGCCACCCCTTTCGCAAAGTCTTGTAGGGGGGCCAGAGCAGCCCCATCACCACCGCCCAGGCCGCCAGCAGCAGCCCCAGCAGGAAGAACCAGTTGGCCACCACGAAGGCGATGGTCAGCGTCAGCAGCATCCGGTAGGCCAGCGCCCCGGTGCCGTAGAGCGCGAAGATCCGCGCCTCGCTGCGGCTGACGTCCAGCTCGGGGCGCAGCCCGCAGATCCGCCACAGGAAGCGGTCCTGCAGGAAGGCCCCGGCGCGGGAGGCGAGGTTGGGCAGTTCCAGCCAGTCCGACAGCACGTAGTAGGCGTCGAACTTCAGCAGCGGATTGCCGTTGAACAGCAGGGTCGAGACCGTACCCAGCAGGATGAAGTTGAACAGGATCGCGCGTTCCAGCCCCGGTTCCAGCGACAGCCAGAGGATCAGCGCCAGCGAGGCCATGACCAGCTCGGCCAGGATCCCTGCCCCGCCGACCAGCATCCGCGCGCGCTTGTCCGGCAGGGCGTTGGCCTCGCTGGCCTCGACATAGGGCACCGGGAACAGGACGAGGAACATCACCCCGCATTCGCGCACCTTGCCGCCGAAACGGTAAAGCGCGAGGCAATGGGCCATCTCGTGAAAGAATTTCATCACCGGATAGGTCAGCGCCACGCCGATCAGCCGCGATTGCGACAACAGCGCCTGGTCGGCGCCCTGGGTCAGCTCTGGCAGGTGCATCAGCCCAAGGACCAGCCCGCTGAGCAACAGGGCCGCCACCAGCACCCCGCCGAAGGGCGTGAAGAGCCAGGCGACGAAAGGCCAGACCGCGCGCACCAGCGGCTCGGGATCGAAAAGCTTGACCTTGATCGACAGCGGCGAGGCGGCGCGGCTCTCGATCTGCTGGGACCGGCGGCGGGTGTCGCGTTCGGTCAGGCTTTCGGCGTCGATGTCGTGGTCCGACAGCACGAGGCCGGAGGACACGAGTTGCAGCAGCCAGTCGACCAGCTCGCTCTGCGTCGGCGCAGTGGCGGGGCGGCGGATCATCTCTTCCCAGAGCGCCTGCGCCGTGCGCCGCCCGTCCAGCATCCGCCACAGATCCTGCGCCCGCGCCGACAGGCGGACATGCTGGCCGGTGATCCGGTCAGAGAGCACGATATAGGGTTCGCCCCGGAAGACCTGCGCCGAGGCGCTGACGGCGGCGCGGCGGCGAAAGCGGCGTTCGGCGAAGAGGTGCCAGTCGGGGTGACGCAGCCCGGCCATGGGCCTAGCTCCAGCGCCAGAGGGTCCGGCGGAACCAGCGCGCCGCGCCGCGCGTCCAGGCCTTCAGCGCCGAGGTCTCGCCAAGGTCCAGCCGCGCCACGCCGCGCATCCCGTCCAGCAGGTCCAGCGCCGGGGCCGCGTCGAAATCCAGCCAGACCGGGAAGCTGTTGATGCCCTCGCGTTGCTCGGGGCGCCCGCCCATGGCGGCCAGCGTCACCGGCAGGGGCGCATCCGGGTAGGCAGTCAGCAGCAGGCTGCCGGGGGTGCCGACGGGCAGGTCGGAAATCCAGTCCTCGTCGACAAAGGCCAGAACGCGGAAGGCACCCGAGGTCGCCAGCTCCATCAGCGGCTCGCCCAGACGGACCCTGTCGCCGACCCGGCGCCAGGCGTCGCCGCCGACCACCACCGCCTCTGAGGGCGCGGCGAAGGTGGCGAGGTCAAGCTGGCGTTCGGTCAGCCCGAGGTCGACCTGGGCCTGTTCGCGCTGCGCTTCCAGCAGGCGCACCTGGGCGGTGTCGCGCTGCGCGCGGGCGGTGGCGGCCTCGCTCTCGATCTCGGCAATGCGGGCGCGGATCTGGTTGAGGCGCAACCGCAGGTCGGCGTCCTCCATGGCGACCAGCAGGTCGCCGCCCTGCACCCGGTCGCCCAGCTGGAAGGGCGCGCGCGACAGGAAACCGTCGAAGGGGGCCGAAACCACCTGCCGCTCGCGCGCCTCGACGCGGGCGGTGAACGAGGGTTCGATCCGGGCCGGCACGAAGGCCAGCGTCACGGCGGCCCCGGCAAGGATCAGCAGCGCCAGCTTCAGCTTCCAGGCGGTCTTGCCGAAGAGCGTGATGAACAGCCCGGCCAGGAAGTTGCCCAGCCGGCGCAGCGGCGCGGGATGGGCGCGGGCCTGGATCGTCAGCGCCTCGCCCAGCAGGCCCGAGAGCGTTTCGGCCCCCTCGGCGCGCAGCCCCTGCCCCTCGCCCTCCGCGAAGATCAGCACCACCACGGCGCCCGCCCTGTCGCCCTGCCAGACCGGCAGGATCAGCCCGCGCGCGCCGCCGAGGCGCTCGACCAGCAGCTGTGCCTCGTCCAGCAGGCGGGCGGTCAGCGGGTCCTCGCGGCCCGGGTCCTCGTCCAGCCCTTCAGGCGGCAGACCCTCGGCCGGGGTGGTCAGCATCGGGGTGCGGTGGCGCAGGGCCAGACCGGCCAGCGCCTCGATCGCCTGGCGCGCGTCCGAGGGCCGCTCGATCCCGCCCCCGCCCGAGATCGCGGCCAGTTTCGGCGTCTCGGCCCGGACCCAGCAGACGCCGGTCAGCGCGGGCTGAAAGGCGCCCTCCAGCCGGGCGATCCACTGGTCGGCCAGCACCCGGCGGTTGCGGGCGCGCGCCGCCTCGATCAGCACCTGTGCCCCGACGGCGCCGCCTAGGGCGCGGGACTCGCCCGCCTCCGCACGGTCCTTCAGAGCGGCGACCAGCAGCCAGCCGGTGCGCGCCTCGATGGCGTTGAGCGTGGTCTGAAGCTCTCCGGGCGTGATGCCTGCCAGCCGCAGGATCAGCACCAGATCCAGGCCCGGCCCGCCGACCATGTAGGTCGCCAGCCAGCCCTCCTGCCCCTCGCCCATGGCCTCGACCGCGCCCCCGGCATCGGGATCGAAGGCGGCCAGCACGCGACGGTGCACCTGCATCGGCAGATCGCCGAGCCGCGCCGCCTCGGTCCAGTCGCCCCCCTCGCCGAGGAAGGCCTGCACGCCCTTGAGCCCCGGCAGCACCGCCAGGTGCCGCCGCAGCGCGCGCTCGAAGAGCGGCATGGTCAGAGGGGCCGTCATGGTCATCCGGTCAGGTCTTCAGCGTGCGTTCAGGCAGCATCGCCACCCTTGCCGAACCGCCAGCCCTTGATGGTCCAGGAAGGCGCCCCGGAGGCCGGAGTATTGGCCACCTTCTGCCCTGCCGCAAGAGCCCAGCCCATTGCCGTATCGGTGCCATCCGGCGCCGGGAAGGTGCGTGCCTCTTCCAGCGGCGGGGCCTCGGCCCCGGTCTCGGGCGGGGTGTCCTCGGCCGGGGCCTCCTCTTCCTCCAGGTCGTCGACCTCCTGCCCCAGCAGGGGCGCCTCGGTCAGCAGGTAGGTGAATCCGGTCATTCCGGGCACGACCTCGTCCGGGGTGTCGAAGCTGGCCAGCAAGGTGGCCAGGTCGGCGTCCTCGCCCACCTCGTCTTCCGACAGCACCAGGTCGACGCGCATCTCCGCCAGCATCTGACTGACCGAAGGCACCGCCGTCGCCGTCCCGACCGGATCGCTGCCCGAGACCACCTCGACCTCGGTCTTGCCGGAGGAGAAGTTCACCCCCATGGTGATCTGCGCCAGCAGGTCGATGTCACGCACGGCAGGCGTCAGGAAGGAGGTCACGACCTCCTTGTCCGGCTCGGAGGAATTCGGATCGGGACGCATCCGCACCCGGGCGAATTCGCCGGCCACGATATCCTCGGCGATGTTGAGGTCGAAGGTATCGTTGCCAATCCCGCCCAGCATCACGTCACGGCCTTCGCCGCCGATCAGCGTGTCGGGGCCGCCGACCTCGATCTCGGTGGATTCGAAGGTGATCTCATAGGTGTTGTCGACCGGGTCGACATGGATCAGCCCGCCGTCCCCGGCCATGAAGTCATTGCCCGCGCCGCCGTCGAGGTAATCCGCCCCGGCGCCGCCGATCTGGATGTCGCGCCCGGTGCCGCCATAGAAGGCGTCGTCGCCGCCGGTGGCAAACTGGTTGTTCTCGGCGCGGTAGAATGCGCCGGTGGTGTCCGCCTGGATCACGCCCGCATCGCCGATGGCGATGTTGAGGCCGCCCTCCGAGGTGACGGTGTCGTCGCCCTCGCCCAGCAGGACCCAATCGTCGCCCTCGCCGGTCCAGACCTGGTCGTCGCCGCCGAAGGCCGGTTCCTCGATCACGCTGGCGAAGATGTTGCGCACCCCGTCCTCGTAATCCAGTTCCGCCATGTCACCGGCGATCACGTCATCCCCGCCTGCGGTCCGGATGGTATCGTTGCCGAAGCCACCGAAGGCCACCACGTCGCCGTCGCCAGCGGTGATGCTGTCGCTGCCGCCGACTTCGCTGTTGGCGGTCTCGACCCGGCTCAGCGCCCCGGCCGAGGTCGCCCGGATACGCCCGTTGTCGCCCAGCACCACGGCGCCGCCCGGTCCAAGCGCGACCGTGTCGGCGCCCTGGCCCGCGATGACCCAGTTGTTGCCCTGGCCCGCCTCGATCAGATCGCCCGCCCCTGCCGAGGGCAGGTCGTTCAGCGCATTGAAGTCGGTGCGCGCGCCGTTGCTGTAATCGAGTTCTGCGAAGTCGCCCGCGATCACGTGATCGCCCGAGCCGACCCGGATGGTGTCGCTGTCACGCCCCCCGAAGACCACCGCATCGCCAGAGCCCATGTCGATCTCGTCTGCCCCGCCGAGGGCGTGCTCGAAGCTTTCGACGCGGATCATGGCCAGGGTGTCGCCCTGCCGGATGCGCCCGCTGTCACCCAGCACCACGCCGCCGCCGTCGCCGGTGGTCACATCGTCTCCGCCCTCGCCGCCGATGATCCAGTTCAGCCCGTCGCCGGTCTCGATCAGGTCATCCCCACCGACCGACGGAGTATTGGTCAGCGCATTGAAATCGGTCCGGACGCCATTGGTGAAATCAAGCTCCGCCAGGTCGCCGGCAATCGAGTGATCCCCATTGCCCAGCCGGATCTCGTCACCATCGCGGCCACCCATGACGACCATGTCGCCCGAACCCGCGTCGATGCTGTCCGCGCCGCCAACGGTCGAGTTGGTCGTCTCGATCCGCGTGAACGCCAGGCCGGAGGTCTGCTGGATGCGCCCGTTGTCACCGAGGACAACCCCGCCGCCATGTCCGAGGTCGATGTCATCCCCGCCCTGGCCGCCGATCACCCAGTTGAGGCCGTCTCCGGCGTCGATGGAGTCATCGCCGCCGACCGAGGGGTCATCGTTCAGGGCGTTGAAGTCGGTCTGCACGCCTGCGGTGAAGTTCAGCTCCGCGATATCACCCGCAATGGTATGATCGCCCGTGCCCAGCTTGATCCAGTCACCATCGCGGCCCCCCATGACGATCATGTCGCCCGAACCGGCGTCGATGGAGTCCGCGCCGCCAACGGTCGAGTTGGTCGTCTCGATCCGCGTGAACGCCAGCCCCGAGGTCTGCTGGATCCGACCGTTGTCGCCCAGGACAACACCGCCGCCATGACCGAGGTCGATGTCGTCTCCGCCCTGGCCGCCGATCACCCAGTTGAGGCCGTCTCCGGCGTCAATCGTGTCATCGCCGCCCGCCGACGGCTCGTCGTTCAGGCCGTTGAAGTCGGTCTGGACACCAGCGGTGAAGTTCAGCTCCGCGATATCACCCGCAATGGTATGATCGCCCG
>JAAFAB010000001.1:284197-917872 GCA_018222585.1 Paracoccaceae bacterium
CCCATGACGACCATGTCGCCCGAGCCCGCGTCGATGCTGTCCGCTCCGCCGACCGTCGAGTTGGTCGTCTCGATCCGCGTAAACGCCAGCCCCGAGGTCTGCTGGATGCGCCCGTTGTCGCCCAGGACAACCCCGCCGCCATGGCCGAGGTCGATATCATCCGCCCCCTGGCCGCCGATCACCCAGTTGAGGCCCGCGCCAGCGTCGATGGAGTCATCGCCGCCGACCGACGGCTCGTCGTTCAGGCCGTTGAAGTCGGTCTGGACACCAGCGGAGAAATTCAGCTCGGCGATATCGCCGGCAATCGTGTGATCCCCCACACCCAGCTTGATCCAGTCACCATCGCGGCCCCCCATGACGACCATGTCGCCCGAGCCCGCGTCGATGCTGTCCGCTCCGCCGACCGTCGAGTTGGTCGTCTCGATCCGCGTAAACGCCAGCCCCGAGGTCTGCTGGATGCGCCCGTTGTCGCCCAGGACAACCCCGCCGCCATGGCCGAGGTCGATATCATCCGCCCCCTGGCCGCCGATCACCCAGTTGAGGCCCGCGCCAGCGACGATGGAGTCATCGCCGCCGACCGAGGGGTCATCGTTCAGGGCGTTGAAGTCGGTCTGCACGCCTGCGGTGAAGTTCAGCTCCGCGATATCACCCGCAATGGTATGATCGCCCGTGCCCAGCTTGATCCAGTCACCATCGCGGCCCCCCATGACGATCATGTCGCCCGAACCGGCGTCGATGGAGTCCGCGCCGCCAACGGTCGAGTTGGTCGTCTCGATCCGCGTGAACGCCAGCCCCGAGGTCTGCTGGATCCGACCGTTGTCGCCCAGGACAACACCGCCGCCATGACCGAGGTCGATGTCGTCTCCGCCCTGGCCGCCGATCACCCAGTTGAGGCCGTCTCCGGCGTCAATCGTGTCATCGCCGCCCGCCGACGGCTCGTCGTTCAGGCCGTTGAAGTCGGTCTGGACACCAGCGGTGAAGTTCAGCTCCGCGATATCACCCGCAATGGTATGATCGCCCGCGCCCAGCTTGATCCAGTCGCCATCACGCCCGCCCATGACGACCATGTCGCCCGAGCCCGCGTCGATGCTGTCCGCTCCGCCGACCGTCGAGTTGGTCGTCTCGATCCGCGTAAACGCCAGCCCCGAGGTCTGCTGGATGCGCCCGTTGTCGCCCAGGACAACGCCGCCGCCATGACCGAGGTCGATATCATCCGCTCCCTGGCCGCCGATCACCCAGTTGAGACCGTCTCCGGCGTCAATCGTGTCATCGCCGCCCGCCGACGGCTCGTCGTTCAAGGCGTTGAAATCGGTCTGCACGCCTGCGGTGAAGTCGAGTTCAGCGATATCGCCCGCGATGGTATGATCGCCCGTACCCAGCTTGATCCAGTCGCCGGCGCGGCCACCCATGACCACCATGTCGCCCGAGCCGAAGTCGATGTCATCGGCGCCGCCGATGGTGCTGTCTGTGGTCTCGATCCGAACGTAGGCGCCGAGCGCGGTCTGCTCGATCCGGCCATTGTCGCCCAGCACGACGCCGCCGCCGTTGGCGCCGGTGATCGTGTCGCCGCCCTGGCCGCCGATGACCCATTTCACCCCGTCACCGAGTGTGATCTGGTCGGCCGCCCCGGCTTCGGGCGCGCTGTCGGAGCTGTCGGCCACGGCGGGCAGGATGCCGTCGTGCACCGTCAGCGATCCCGCATCGCCCAGCACCACGTCGGCCCCGGTGCCGGAGGAGATCGTGTCGCCGCCCGCTCCCGCGATGATCCAGTCCTCGCCCGAGCCGGTGGTGATCTCGTCCGCGCCGCCCTCGTCGTCACGCACCGAGGTGACGCGGGCGATGGAGCGGGTGTCGAAGGCGCGGTTGACGCCGTCGAGCTGCTCGATCACGCCGAAGTCGGCGAGGATGATCGACTGGCCGAGCGAGGTGATCCTGTCGTCGCCCGCCGCCAGCAGCGCGTCGCCGGTCTGGGCGTCATAGCCCTCGGCCCCGGTATCCTGGTGGGCAACCACGGAAATCAGCTGGTCCTGCAGGTCGTTGCGCAGGGTCAGGTCGATGTTCAGACCGTTGTCGCCGTAGATGTGATCCCGGCCCGAAAGCCCGGTGATGGTGTCGTTGCCCGACCCGCCGAGCAGGTGGTCATCGTAGTTCGAGCCGGTGATGCTGTCGTTGCCGACGCCGCCGTAGATGATGACGGTGCCCATGGCGGCCGAGGCGTCGATGCTGTCGTCGCCCCCCGCCAGGAAGGCGCGGCCGGTGCCGTTGAGGCCGCTGGTATCCTCGGCACCCTCGTCGGTGGTGCCGACATAAGAGGAATAGCGGTCGCCGCTCTGGGTGGTGTCGCCGAAGATCGCCAGAACGCGATCCTCGCCGCCTGCCAGGGCCTCGCCCGAGGCGGGCGCGGTGACGGTGATCTTGTCGGAGCCGCCGCCGCCATGCACGGCGGTGATCGCACCTGCCGCAGTGCTGTCGATGGCCAGCGTGTCGTTGCCCTTGCCGAGCAGCAGTTCGATCACCTCGAACTCGTCATAGGTGATGCCGGCGGCATAGGTGACATAGCTGGGCGCCGCCACGGTGCCCTCGTTCAGCATGAGGTCATCGGCGACCATGCCGAAGCCGGTCAGGCGAGTCTCGGTCAGCGTGCCGCTCTGGTTGGTGAGCGCCCCGGCGTTGAAGAACAGCAGCGTGTCGGTCTTGGTGTCCTCGTCGACGGGCGAAGAGACCTCGGGCAGGGGCTCGTCCGTTTCGGTTGGCAGCTTCAGGCCCTGTTCCAGCGCCCGGTCGGTGCCCGGCCCGATGCCGCCGTAGACATAGAGCGGGCCGCGAATGCCGGTCAGCACCTGCTCCTGCGCGGTGACGGCGATGGTCGGCTGTCCTTCGGCGGGCGGCACGTCGGCCTTGGTGAGGGTGATGGTGACCGGCTGGTCCCAGTTGTCGGCGGTGAACGTCACCTTGCCATCGGCAAAGGCCGGATCGTCGGAAGACGCCACGGTGAGGCCATCGGAGAGGATCGTCACGATGACATCCGCCGTCGGCTGCTTCGAAAGCACCATGGTGTAGGTGTCCGGCGCCCCTTCCGAGACGATGGTGCTGCCGTTGGTCTGCTTGATGATCACCGAGCCTTTGTCGTTGTCGGTCACGGTGACGTCGATCTCGACCGGGGCGACATCTAGGAAGTCCGAGGCGGGATCGGTGGAGGTGACGTCGAGCGACAGCGTGTGACGTTCGGTGTTCTCGACGGCGCTGTCATCGGCGGCAGAGACCACGATGGTCTTCACCTCCGACCAGTCGGCGGCGGTGAAGGTGACCGAGGAAATGTCGAGGTTCAGGTCGCCGCCGTCGAAGGTCGGGGTGACGGTGATCGTCTCGCCCGGTGCCGGCGGGCGCGACAGGCGGATCTGCAGCGCGTAGCTGGCGCCGCCTTCGACCACGTCGATGGCCGAGGGGTTGCCCTCGACCAGCACCATGGCCTTGTCGTCGTCGTAGACGGTGACCTCGGCATTGGCGATCTTCGGGATCGAGGAGAGCCCCGCGCCGGTGGCCGAATGGCTGATCACCACGTCGCGGGTGCCCTCGGCGGCGCCGTCCTGGGGTGCCTTGACGTAGACCTTGACCCACTCGTTTGCCTCGGTGAACTCGATCACCTGGGCCGAGGCGTAGTCGCCGCCCGCGCTGGTTGCCACGAGGGCCGAGAGCGCCGGGTCGATATCCGTCAGCTCGCGGTCCTCGGTCGAGGCGCGCGCGGCGGAGACGGTGAGATAGACCGTGCCCGCGACCGCTTCGGTCAAGCGGATCATGTAGAAGCCTTCGCTGCCGCCCTCGTCCAGCACGGCGAGGCCCGAGGTATCGACCTCGAACAACCCGTTCTCGGCGGAGGCGACGTTGAGGCGGATGCCGTCGACGAAGATCTGGTTGAAGGCCGGATCGGCCGACAGGACGGAGTGGTTGATGACCGAGGAGGTGCCCTCGACCTCCTGGCTGACGATCTCGGAGGTGACATCGCCCGCGACCGAGATGGTGTCGGAGCCGAGGCCGCCGATCACCGTCACCACCATGCCCTCGGCAGTGGAGAGGACATAGAAGGTGTCGTCGCCTTCCAGCCCGTCCACTTCGGCCTTCTCGACCCCCGCGAAGGAGATGTTGAGACCCGCGCCATAGATGCCGCCCTCGGTGATCAGGAAGCTGTCGTCGGCCTCGGTGCCCAGCACCACGATGGTATCGGTCCCCGCGCCGCCGTCGATCGAGAGCGGGGCGTTGATGTTGTACAGGACCTTGTCGTCGCCGTCGCCCCCGAAGACCTCGGTATCGCCGCCGCCTGCGGTCAGCGAGCTGTCGGCCTTCAGCACGAAGGCGCGGACCACGAAGGTATCGTTGCCGCTTTCGCCGAAGAGCTTGGTCAGGGCCTTGTTGGAATAGACGTTGAAGGTGTCGTGGCCGGTGCCGCCGAAGATCACCATGGCCTGGCTGTTGCCCGGGGTCAGGAAGCCCTGGGTGGTTTCCACCGTGGTGATCTCGTCACCGATCGCGACATGGGGCGCCTGGCGGTCGGCGCCGAAGAGCTGGCCGATCTGGAAAATGTCGTCGCCTGCCCCGCCATCGAGGGTGAACAGGGTGCCGGTGTCGTCGGAGGCGATGAAGTCGTCGCCGTCCAGCGTGTTGATGCGGATCCGGCCGTTGATCGAGGGCGTGTAGTTGATGCGCTCGAAATCTTCGGTGATCGCGCCCTCGGCATCGGTGTTCAGCAGGGCGACGAAATTGGCACGCACAAGGACGGTGTCGGCGGTCTCGCGGCCGTTGATCGTCAGGATGTCGGCGCCGTCGCTTTCGCCGCCACTGTCGACGAAGTCCAGCACGTAGCTGCGCGCCTCGTCGGGGCGGTTGACGATGAACTCATCCGCCGCGCCTTCGCCGTCGATCAGGAAGCTGTCGGCCGCATCACGGGCGTTGAGCGAGGTCAGCGTGAACAGGTCCTGGCCGTCGCCCAGCTTGACGGTGACATCGCCGTCGATGCGGGTCGGTTGCAGCAGCACGCTGTCCTCGTCACCATAGGTGGTCAGCGTGATGGTCGCCGCGTCCCAGGTGCCGAAGGCTTCGATGGTGGCACCCTCGCCATCGCCGGCAAAACGGCTGCCGTCGCCTTCCAGGGCCAGCAGGCCGGTCACGGTGACCTCGCTTTCCAGGCTGAAGGACAGGCTGTCGCCCGCCCGCAGCGTGGCGTTGGAGGCCGAGAGGCTGGCCGCGCCGGTCAGCACCAGCGCGGTTTCGGCGTTGATCTCAAGCGTCGCGGCGGTGACCTTGGCATCGGCGCCGGTCAGTTCCAGCTGCGCATCCGATCCCAGCGTCAGGCTCTGGCCCGTGGCATCGACTTCCTTCGACAGGGTCATGGCGCCCGCCGAGGTGATCACCCCGGTGCCGGCCAGGTCGATGGCGAGGCCGTCGAAATAGGCGCTGTCGATCAGCAGGGCGTTCAGCTCGTGCAGCCAGGCGCCGCCCGAGGTGGTCTGCAGCGCCAGCCGGGTCACATCGGTGACAAGCGCGCTGGACGCGGTGCCGACGGACTCCGCCTGGAGGCGGGCGTAGGTGGTCACGATATTGGCGGCGGAATCCGAGCGGGCGTTGGTGATCGCCCCGGCGACCGAGAGGGTCACGAGGTCCTGCGACGTCAGGCGCATCAGCGGCAGGTTGCCCGCCGACGTGATCCAGATGGTGTTCACCGCCTCGGCGCTCAGGTGCCCGCCGGTGCCGGTGATCAGCAGGTCGAAGGGCAGCACCTGGGTGCCGATGTAGCTGAAGCGGCTGTCCAGCACGATGACATTGCCCGACAGGGTCGAGTCTTCGGCGCCGGAAATGGCCTGCCGCACGGCGATATCGGCGGTGCCGGTGACGGCGAGGTCCTCGCCCGCCTCCAGCTCGAACTGGTCATAGTCCGACAGGTAGAGGTTGCCGCCCACGGTGCCGAAGATGCCGCCAGTCAGGTCGATCTCGATCCGGTTGCTGGACGAGCCGACGTTGCCGGTGACGTCCAGCTCGACGGTGACGGCGTTGAGATCCAGCGAGGGATCGGCATCGTCTCCGGCGGCGTCGGTCAGGTTGCCACCGACGGTCAGCTTGGCGGTGCCCAGCACGTCGATGTCGCCGATCTTGAGGTCGGCCGGGGTCTTCAGGTCCAGGCTGCCGCCGATCAGGGCGCGGGTCACGGTCAGATCGCCGCCCTTCTGCTCGATGAAGGCGTTCTGGCCCGTCTGCAGCATCAGCGTCGAGCCATCGGTGATATTGACCCGGAAGAAGCTGTCCGAGGTGCCGATGGAGCCATCCGCGACAAGGCTGACGTAGTCCGAGGCCGTCGCCGCGTAGCCGCCCGAAGCGACGTCGTAGAGAGAGCCGGTCGAGACGATCCGCAGGAAGCCGCCCGCGTTGGCGCCCTTGACGTTCAGGGTCTGGCCGTCGTGGCCGATCCCGGCCAAGCCGGAAGAGTTCATCGTCAGCAGCAGCGCCGCCGAGGCGGTGAGCGCCCGCAGGTTCACATCGGCGAAGGGCCGGGCAGAAACGCGCTGGACGCTCCAGAGGTCGGCCATGATGTCGCCGTCGGAGACATTCACGAAGGCCGGATCCTCGGCGAAGCTCTTGGTCGAGGTGATCTCGGACCAGCCGGCGCCCGGTGCATCCCAGTTCACCGACTGCACGGTGACGCTGGCCGTGCCGCCCGAGGTGTTGCGGAACAGGCGATAGGTCGGGGCCGGGTCGCTTTCGCCCGCCACCGGCCAGGAGTTCCAGACCGCGATCACCTCGCCATCGGCAACCGACAGCGTCTGACCCGCGTCGTAGTCGGTGAAGATCACCGTCAGCTTGGTCCAGTTGCCGCTATCCGCCGCTAGGCCGCCCTGTTCGGGCTGGGCGGTCAGCGTCGCGTCGCCGCCAGTGCGGATGTAGAGGTCATAGACCACGTCGACGATATCCTGGGCCTGCAGCGCGCGGCGCAGGCTCTCCTGGGCCAGCTTCTCGGCGGGCGAGAGGCTGTCGAGATCCAGGGTGAAGTCGATCTGGACGGGTTCGGTCAGCGTGCCGATCTGCCCCTGCCCGTCGGCCGAACCGGAGGCGGTCAGGATCACCTCTTCGGCGATGATATTGGCGTTCTCGGCCGCCGCCCCTGCCCCGCCGGTGACGGCGCTGATCTCGAGCAGCGGATAGAGCTCCAGCGCGACGGCGGAGGACAGCGTGCTGTCGATGGTGCCGTACTGGCTTTGCGCCGCGTCGATGGCCGCCTCGCGGGCCGAGCCTTCGAGGAACAGGCTTTCGACATAGGTGCCCTTCTGCTCGCGCGCCTTGTTGGCCTCGTGCAGGTCCTCGTAGAGGAAGGTCAGCTCGGCCTCGATGGCGGCCTTCTCGGCGGCGGTGTCGAAGCCCGGGATCGCCGCGTCGTAATCGCTGGCGCGGCTGCCGACGGCGCCGCCCTCGGCCATGTCCTCGGCGGCGGAGAGGTAGGCCCCGTCGCTGTCCTTGACCCCTTCGGAGGTGGTCGCGGCGCGGACGTAGTCGATGTAGCCGGTCAGCACCGCATGGTCGAAGGACCAGACGGCATTGTGGATGTCCTCGAAGCGCGCCGTGGCGGCGTCGATGGCGGTCTGCTGGTCGGTCGCGCTCAGCAGGGCCCAGGCGGCGGCGCCGCCGGCCTCGGTTTCAAGGTAGGTCTGGAAGCTGGCCAGGTCGGTCAGCTCGGTCTTGCTGGCGGCGGTGCCGTGGATCAGCTCGACGTAGTCGCGCAGGTCGCTGTCGGTGCCGGTGGCATAGCTGGCCAGCAGCTGGTGCACGGTGCCGTAGCGGGCGTTGATCTGCGCCCCGGCCAGTTGCGCCAGCTGGCTGGCAACCTCGGCCTTGAAGCTGGACATCTCGGACAACTCGACGGTTTCGCCGTCGACCCAGATCACCGCGTAGTAATTGGCGTAGAGTTCGTTGTCGAAGAAAGGCTTGTCGTAATACTGCTGATGCAGGGCGTTGTAGGTGTCGAAGACGATCTGTTCGGCCTCGGCCATGTCGATATCGGGATCCGAAGCGACCAGAGAAGCCACCAGATCGTCATAGGTCGACAGCGCGGTCAGGTCCGAGGAGACGGCCCCCTCGCCCAGGTCATCGCGGATGTTGGTCCAGTATTCGACGTAATCGGCATAGTCGGCACGCAGGGCGGCATCCAGCTGGAAGCCGATCACCGTGCGGTTGCCGTCGGTCAGGCCGAGGCGGTCCTTGTAGGCTTCGAGACGCGCGGCGGTGATCGCGCCGTCGGTTTCGAAGTTGTAGTCGTAGATCGAGCCCGCGGCGGCGGTGATCTGCACCGCGCCGGTCAGCGAGCCGACCGAGATCGGGCCCAGCTCATCCGGGCGGATGAAGTCGGTGCGGATGTACTTCGGCTGTACAAGGTGCAGATCGCCCGTCACCTCGGTGATGTTCATGCCAAGCCCGGCCGAGGCCGCGAAGCCGCCGTCGGTATCGGTATGGTCGGTGTCGATCCCCACGGCCTGCGCGGCGGTGCCGATCAGACCCGAGGAGGATTGCAGCTCGACCCGGTCGCCAGCGATGACGGAACCGGAGGCGGCATAGATCCCCTGGGGCGCGCGGATCACCACGTCGCCGCCGGTCGAGATCACGTTGGTGATCTTGGCGACACCCCGGTCGTTGCTGTCCGAGCCGACGGTGATCTTGATGTCGCCGGTGGCGCGGATGTCCAGCACGCGGGCGTCATCGGGCGCCTCGCTGTCCCCGGCGCTCCACGCGGGCGCGTCGGAGGTGACGAAGTTGACCAGCGTCAGGGTGACGGACCCGTCGGTATCCATCGCCTGCAGGTAGCCCGAGACGGACACCCCGTCCTCGGCGGTGACGGAGCCCCCGTTGACCCCGACGGACCCGCCGGGCAGCGCGAACTGCGGGTTGAGGAAGACCTTCGCCTCGGGCGCGGTCTTGATGTCGCCGGCGATCACCACGTCGCCGACGCTTTCGATACGCACTTCGGGCGTGGCATTCAGGTTGGCGAATTCGATCGAGATCGGCTTGTCCGCCAGGATCGCGACATCCCAGTACTTCTTGAGGCCCTCGACCGTCGTCTTCTCGTTGTAGACGGTCTTCTTCTTCATGTAGCCGCCGCCCTCGGTCCAGCGCCGGGTGGTCTCGTCGAAGTTCTTGAAGCTGGACAGGTACTGGCCGTTGTCTCGGTCGCTCTCGGTGAAGGTCGGGGTCGTGGTGACCTCGAAGGCATCGGCGTATTCGGCCTTGAGGGAATTGTCGCTCTCGAAGAGGTCCGACAGTTCGATCTGCAGCGTGTCGGCAGTGTTGTACTTGTAGTAGGTGCCATCGGGTGCGCGCACCACGTCGTCGAAGACCAGTTCGACCTCGACATTGGCGACGTTCTGGAAGCGCACCAGCACGTCCGGGTAATCGCCCGAGGAAGCCCCGGTGGCCCCCGAGGCCCAACCGCCGAGCGCCATCAGGTCATCGTAGCTGGACAGCGCCTGGCTTTCCAGCAGCGGCGCATCGTCCAGCGTTTCGGTGTTCTTGGACAGCAGGGTGCCGCTGCCGGCGGAGAAGTTGAAGAACAGGTTGAAGGTCTTGACGTAGCGGGTTTCGATGGTCTGCTCGACCGTCCGCTGGCCCTGGGAATAGATGTAATAGGTGCCGTCGACGGGCAGGTAGCTGCCGGTATCCGACGAAGAGGGCGAGGCGATCTCGATGAACTCGACGCCCTGGAAGTTGCCCTCGCTGTCCCGCGAGATCAGGCCGTAGCTTTCGCTGCGCGTCACGCTGCCGGCGCTTTCGGTGTAGGTCGTACGCCGCGCCACGCTCTGATCGTGGTCGCCGGTCTGCAGGGTGTCGGTGATCTGGATCACCCCTTGGCGGTCGGTCGAGGTGTCGATCTCGTTGACGATCAGCTTGTAGCTGGAGTTGTTGCGGATCGAGACATTGGCATAGCCCGAGGCCACGACGATGCGGCCGCCGCCGGTCGAGATGACGTTGCCGGTGATTTCCACCCTGCCGCCCGAGAAGACCATGTCGTCGAGGATGAAGGCCTGTTCGGCGGAATCCCAGCGGCCGGTGACCGGCACCGCGGTGCCGTTGATCTCGCCGAAGCTGACGCCATTGATGGCCTGACCATCCTCGCCCGACAGCGAGGTGTCGTAGGTCGGGGCGACAAAGTCCTCGTCGATGGTGATCGAGGCTTCGGTGACGCCGGACTGGATCAGCCCGTTGACGTTCACATAGGTGGCGACGATCGAGATCATGCCGTTGGCGACCACGGCGGAATTGGCCGCGGTCGAGGCGATGGCGGCCTCGATCACCGCCTGCACGTCGGCGTTGTGATCGTCGGAGATGTAGTCGGTGGCCTTCGTGCCCTTGGTGCTGCCCGCGGGTTCGACCCCGCCGACGAAACCCGACAGCCCGTTGTAGAGCTGCGGGTTCGAGCCGACGTGATACCAGTCGGTCGTGATGGTGAAATCGCCGCCCGCAGAGATATTCACCGTGGCGCCGCTGATCTGGCCGGTGATGCGGATCGCGGCGGTGTCGTTGTTCAGCGTGACATTGCCCAGTTCGTTGACCACCGAGCCGAGGACATAGAGATCCGGCGGCAGCACCGGAACCGACTGCTCCTGGTCGAAGTTGCCGGAGGCGAACTGCGCGTTGAAGTAAGTCTGGATGGCTTTGATATAGTCATAGTCGTTGCGGTTCATCGCCGCGACCGAGATGGTGATCGTCGCCTCGGGCTCGGCACCGTCGTCCGCGCCGGTGAGCTTGGCGTCGTTGACGTAGATGTTGCCCGGATAGAATTCCGTGTAATCGCCGGTGTATTCCGAGTAGCGCGCCACCTTGGTGTTGTCGATGATCACGTCGCCCACGCGATGCATCAGCATCATGTTGGAGTAGACCTTGATCTCGACATCCTTGTGGGCCTTCAGCACCGGGTCGGCGCCGCTGGTCAGCCCCGAGAAGGCCGAGGCGCCGTCATCGCTCTCGATGAAGATCGAGCCCGGCGCGGCGGTGATGTCGGGGATGGTGATGAACAGCGTTTCCAGCGTCTCCTCGACGACGCCGTTGTTCTCGTCGGGCGGGGTCAGGCCGAGCTGCTGCATCTGGGTCGCGATCTGCTCGAGCTGGGCTTGGTAGCGGACCAGGGCCTCCTCGTTGGTGTCGTACTCCTGCATCAGCTGCTGGATCTTCTGGTACTGCGAGGCCAGCAGGGTGGCCAGGCGGCCGACCGAGACCGTGGGCGCGTTGATCGCCGTGGGACGCACGACGATGATCTGCTCGTCCAGCGCATCGCGCATGAAGCCACCGGCATCGCTCTGGTAGGCGGCGTCGATCTGCTGCGCACTGGGCGAAGAGATGCGCTGCCACAGCGCGGTGTTGGTGTAATCGGCGGTGTTCATGTTCAGCGCCACGACGCCGCCGTTCTCGGCGCCGATGAAGCGGTAGTAGCCGCCGCTGGCGCCGGTGGCCCCGGCAGCGATCGAGGCGGCGGTCAGCTGCACCACGACGCCATTGAACAGATCCATGGACAGCTCGGCGCTGTCCCAGAAGCCGATGGTGTAATCCTGTGTCAGGTCGAGCCCGAGCGCGGTCTTCTCGTCATTGGTCAGCGCCCGCTCAGCGTCGCCGCCCGAGAGCATGTCAGGGTGCTTCGCCTGGAAGTCGGCGGCGTCATAGATCAGATAGTGGGACTGGAAGTTGACCCCGGCGCGGATACGCGCGGTCTCGGCGATCTCGACGGTGTTCGAGGTGCACTGGTCGCCCTCGTTGGCGACGTTGTAGCCATAGGGCGGAATCGCCAGCACCAGCACCAGGCCGTCGTAGCCGAAGCTGCTGATGCCGTCCTCGGCCTCGATGAAGACGTTGCCCGCAGAGAGCAGCTGCGAGGTGCCCAAGATCGACACGTCGCTGTGCAGGTCGGTCGTGTTGGTCTGCATCGCCACCCCCAGCGAGACGCCGAGCGAGACCAGCGAGCCGTTCGCGGCGGTGCGCGAGACGGTGGAATTGACGGTGCCGTTGGCCTTGCCCGCGGTCAGCGCCAGGCGGTTGGCCTGGATCACCGAGTCGGTCACGTTGATCGTCGTGTCCGACAGGGTCTTCGCGGTGACATTGATCCCGAGGTTGGCCGAGAGGTAGCCGGCCTGGAAGATCGCCGCATCGGCGGTGTTGCGCATGTAGGCGCGGGTCTCGACGGTGACCTCGCCCGAGAAGTTCTCGATCGAGGCGCCATCCATGGAGACATCGGTCTTGGCGCGGATGATCTGGGTGCCGGTGGCGACGGCCAGGCCAGCTATGCCGGAGACCGCATGGACCTCGATGGCATCGGCGACGGAGTGGTCGGAGAGCGCGCGCAGCGTGACCGAGCCCGGATCGGCATAGGAGCCCACGCCGACGATGCGGGTCTTGCCCAGGTCGACCTGGCTGACGGATTTGTCTTCCTCGGTGCCGATATTAGCAAAGGTCCCGAGGTAGGAGACCCCCACCAGGTTTCCGGCGCCGGTGGTGACGTTGTTCTCGACCTTCTTGCCGTCGCCGCTGTCGACGATGCCTTCCTTGTACAGCTTGTTGTAGCTCTGCACCTGGACCGAGCGGGCGATGATCAGCGTGCGCTCGTCCGCCGCGCCTGTGCCCTGGGTGAAGCGCACTGTGGCGTCCCCGGTCGAGGTCAGCGTCAGCACCGCGCCGGACCCCGAGGCCACGGCCAGGGCATAGGCATCGGCGGCGCCGTCGACCTCGCGGTCGGCACGGGCCGCGATCGAGACCGCCGCGGCGGTGATGCTGGTGCCGTCGTCGATGCGCACGTCGGCGCTGGCCTCGTCGGTGACCGTGGTCACCGCGCCGGTGCCGACGAAGCCGCCGCCGCCACCGGCGGTGGTGGTGGCCCAGATGTCGGAGAGAAGTTCGGCCTTCAGGCTGACCGTCTCGGCCTGCAGGGTGCTGCCGTTGATCACCTGCACCTGGCTGTCGTAATCGTGGCCGGTGCCGCCCTCGGCGATGGCGTTGGAGCTGCCGAGCGCCCCGAGGCCCGCTGCCACGCCGGTGTTGGAGGACCGCAGGTACATGTCGTAGGAGCTGAGCGCGCTGATCTGGTTGCCCGCCACGAGGCTGGCATTGTCGATGATCGCCTGCACCTGGCCCTCGGCCTTGGCGGTGCCGACATTGACCACTGCCGCGACGGCGCCGACGCTGACGCCGGTGGCCCCGACCTTGGTGATGTCGAGATCGGCCCGCGACCAGAGCGAGATATCCTGTGCGGTCACCCGGGCATTGCGGATCGCCGCGCGCACGGTGGAGCCATGGCGGCTTTCCAGCACGGCCGCACCGACGGCGATCCCGATGGCCGAGGCCGCGACGGTGACGTTGTCGATGTTCGAGGACATCTCGACGGTTTCGGTCGCCTTGACCGTGACCGTGCCGCTGCGCGCCTCGACTTCGCGGTCGGCGCTGCCGAGGTCGATCTCGGCCAGCACCTCGTTGGAGGTGTCGAGGAAGATGTTCAGCCCCCCGCCCGCGACGGAGTAGCCGCCGCCCGCCAGGGTCACGCCGACGCCGTTCAGGTCATTGGCGATCGAGGTCGCATCGGCGAAGACGGTGACGTCCTCTCCGGCCTCGACCATGGTGCCGCTGCCCGTGCTGCCCTTGATCTGGGCGCGCGAGGCGTTTGCGACATCGACATTGAGCAGCGAGACCGAGATCGAGACAGCGGCGACGCCCACCGAGGTGGCGGTGCCGACCATGGTGTTGCCGGTCACCCCGTCCACCGTGTCGTCCACGGTGGTGCTGGAGGCGGTCTGCACAGTGATCGAGCCGCCGGCGGCAAGGTGGCTGTTCTCGGCGATGGCCTCCACGGTGGAGTAGTTGGTGACGTTGACGCCGAGGCCCGCGACGGCGACGGCACCGCCGACGCCGGCGGCCAGCGCCACCGAGGCGGCGGCGACGCGCAGGTGATGCTCTTCCGTGGCCGAGGCCGAAAGCGTCAGGTCGTCGGAGGCGTCGAGATAGCTGCCGGAGGCATAGACGCGGGTGACATGGCTGCGGTCGGCTTCGCTGTCGCCACCGACCCGGCTGTTGGAGATCGAGATGCCGATGGAGCCGGCGCCCGCGATGATGCCCGCGCTGGCGGCCACCGCCGCCGAGGTCACGGCAGAGGTCGAGCGGGTGGTCGAGGTGGCGACAAAGCTCATGTCGCCAATGGTCTCGTCGCTGTCGCTGGTGCCGCTGGTGCGGATCCGCGCGTCGCTGATGACGATCTCGGCGGTGTTCTTGATTTCATTGGTGGAATTGGCACCCGCGCCCGACAGGGCAAGGCCGCCGAAGATGCCGCCGCCGGCGGCGACGGAGGCCGCCACCGAATAGGCTTTCGCGGTGGCGTCGTTGGTGACGGTGGCGTCGATCCAGCCCTGGGCGGTATCGGCGCCCTCGCCGTCGCTGTCGACACCGGCCTGGATCATCGGCGCCGCGGTCAGCGTGTCGTCGGTGATCAGGATCTGCGCCGAGGTGCGCAGGTCGTTGCGCGCGATGGCCGCGCCGATGGAGATCGCGACCCCCACTCCGATCGGGGCCACGGCAGCCGCCAGCGCCGCGCCGACGGCGGTGGCGGTGGCCGAGGAGGTATCCGAGGCGATCAGGGTCAGCGTCTCGGTCTCGAGGAACTTCGAGCTATCGCCATAAGAGGCGGTGCGTTCGATCTCGACTGCGGTGGCGGTGTAGATCTCGTTGTCGACCCCCGCGCCCGCGCCCGAGGCGGCACCGGCGGCGAAGCTGTCGACGCCGACGGCAACCGAGTTCGCATTGCCGAGCGCGGTGATGGTCGCGCTGTTGGTGGCGCTGATGGTGCTGGCGCCGGTCATCGACAGGCCCGCGTCGCGGATCCGCGCGGTAACGTCGAAGGCATCGTCCGAGGTGCCGATGCGGTTCGACACATGGGTCGCCCCGATCGAGACGCCAAGCCCGCCACCGCTGCCCGCGACGCCGATGGCCACGGCGACCGAGACGACCGAGGCGGTGATCACTGCCTCGTTCACGGCGCTGACCAGCAGGCTGCCCGCCGTGCCCGAGTTGACATCGGTGATCTCGGCCAGGGTCGATCCGGTGATCTTGTTGAAGGCGAAGGCCCCCGCCCCGGAGATGGCCACGCCGACCGCGCTGGAGCCCGCGACCGACACCGACGCCGAAACGGCAATCGCCTCGATCTCGAGCTTGCGACCGCCCGAGCTGGTCTTGGCCTCGACCGAGAGGGTGTTTTCCACGTCCAGAAGGCCGGTGCCGGTCAGCCCGGTGATCCGGGCCACGGTCTCGGCCTCCATCTCGTTGCGGGCCACGGCCACGGCGATCGAGACCGCCACGGCGCTGCCGCCCGCGACCGAGACCGCCACGGCGGCCGAGCCGACGCCCGAGTAGATATCCGCAAGGTTCAGCGCGGTGACCGAGACGCTGTCGGCCGCCAGCTTGTGGCTGCTCGTGCTGCCCGAAACCTCTGCCAGCACCTCGGCCTGTCCGAGGTTGGCAGCGCCTGCGCCGGCGCCTGCACCGGCCAGGCCGAAGCCCCCGGTTGCGGCCACGGCCACCGAGGCGGCGACCACATGGGCGTCGATGTCGATCTCGCTCTTTGCGGCGAGGGAGAAGTCACCATCCATCGTCAGGATGCTGTCGGTGACCCGCGCCGCGACGATGAAACCATGATCCGAGGGCAGGCCGCTGACCGCACTGTCGGGCGCATCGGTCTGGTTGATCGCCACGGCGACGCCCAGGGCGACACCGCCACCCGCGCCACCGCCAGCGGCCACGGCCACCGCGAGGCCGACGACAACCGCCGTGATATCGGCGTCCGAATAGGCGTCCAGCGACATGTCGTCGACGCCCGAGACGGTTGCACCGTCGACCAGCGCATAGGTGGCGCCCTTGATCGTGTTGCCCGAGCCCGCGCCGCCACCGGCAAAGCCGACCGGCCCGGTGGTGCCCGCCACCGCCGCGGCCAGCGAGACCGAGGTGATGCGGGTGGAATTGTCGACATCGAGGAAGAGGTTATTGGTGCCCGAAGCACCGCCCGTGCCGGTCACATTGGCGCCAAGCCGCGCCCCGGTGACCGAGGTGATGATGTTCGAGGCCGCCGAGAAGCCGACCGCGCCGGCGCCCGAGGTGCCGCCGATGGCGGCTGCCGCGCCGAAGGCGACAGAGGTGATGCCCGCATCGTTCGAGGCGGTGACGCCCAGGTCGGCCTGGTTGGCCAGGGTGATCGTCGCCGCGCCGATGCTGGCCTCGACATCGCTGTCGATCTCGGCCAGCGCCACGCTGCCCGCCACCGCGATGGCCACCGCAGAGCCCATGCCGATGGCCGCCGCCGCACCCACGGAAACGGTAACGATGCCGCTGGCGTCATCCGCCGTCACCTGCAGGCCCTTGGTCTGGCCGGTGGTCGCATCTGCAACGTCGGTCGAGGACGAGGTCAGGTTGATCACCGCGCTGTCGCCGATGGCGGCGGTGATGTCGCGCTCGATATAGGTCGAAGCGAGGTTGAAGCCGACGCCGACCATCTTCGAGCCGCCGACGGCGGCGGTGATGTTCACCGACTGCGATTTCAGGTCATCCCGGTCGATATCGGTCTGGCTGAAGACATCATCGGCCAGCCCCGCCACCGCATCGTCGAGGAAGCCGTAATCGTCGCCTCCGCCCACGGGCGCACGGGCGCCGGCGGCCACGGTCATGTGACCCGAGGCATTGATGGTGGTCGCCCCGGTGATCTTCGAGGTGATCGAGCGGCGGTTGTCGATGACGCCGAAGGCCAGGCCCACCCCGCCATTGCCCAGCGAGATGCCGACCGCGCCGGCAATGTTGGTGATATAGCTGCTGTCGGTGGCCGTGGCGGTCAGGTCGCCCACGGTCCAGGTGCCCGAGGACGCGATCTCTACCTTGACATCGCCCGCCAGGGTCGAGGTGGCGACCGAGCCGCCGACCGAGATGCCGCCCGACCCCGCGCCGCCAAGCGCCACGGTGACCAGACCCTGCTCGGAGCGGGCAATCAGGCTGGTCGCCCCGGTGGCGTCGATCACGCCGTCGATCTTCACCGTCAGCGGCGTGTCGATCAGGTTCAGCGCGATGCCCGCGCCCCCTGCCCCGCCGCCCGAGCCGGTCAGCGCCAGGCCGAAGCCACCAGCGACGGCGACATAGGTGCCTTGGTCATAGGCTTCGGCGCGCAGGGTGCCGCCCGCCGTCAGCGTCGAGGTCCCGTCGACCGAGACCTTGGCGCCCAGGAAGCTGCGGTTCGCCGCCGCGCTGCCTGCCAGGGCGACCTTCTTCGAGACCGCCGCGCCGACCGCGACGGCGACCATGTCCATGTCGTTGCCCGCCAGCAGCACCATCGGCGTGGTGCCGGTGGTCAGGGTCGAGCCAGAGATCAGCACCTCGGTGCCGCGCGTCTCGTCGTCGTCGTTCTTGGCGCTGGTGACGATGTTCACCGCCACCGCGATGCCGACAGCCGCATTGCCCGCCGAAAGCGCCGCGCCACCGGCGCCGACCCCCAGCCAGGAGGTTTCCAGCGCCGAGATGGTCAGCCCGCCGGAATTGCCGATCTTGATGTCCGAATTGGTCACCTCGGCCACGGTGGACGAGGAATAGTGGTTCAGCGCCACCATGCCCACGCCCGCCCCGCCGGCGGAATCCGACGAGCCGGCGATGCCGAAGGCCACCGTATCCAGAACGATGTCGTTCAGCGCCGAGAGGGTGAAGCCATCCGCCGACACGCCGGTGGCATGGCCGACGTATTCGGCCAGTGCCGTCACGAGGCTTTCCACCACGGAGAAGCCAAGCGCCACGCCCACGCCGGTCTTGCCACCGTAAGCCGCTGCGCCCGCAACGGAAATCCAGTCGGCGGTGTTCTTGGCGGTGATCTCGACCTCGGGTGTGCCGGCCAGGGTGACCTGGTGGCTGGAGGTGCCCGAGAGGCCGGCCTCGATCTCGGTCCGGTTGACCGCGACGGTCAGCGAGCCGGTGACGGCGGTGCCCCGGTTGCCGGTCGCAACGGCGACCCCGGCGGCAAAGAGGTAGTAGCCGGACTCGTCCAGCGCGCTCAGCGTCAGCTTGTCCAGCGTCAGGGTGAATTCATTGCTGGCGGTGGTGATCTTCGACGAGATGTTCTTCTCGCTGTTCACAACGGTCACGGCGCCCGAGACACCGACGGTGGATTGCCCGGACGAGGTGGTCGAGACCGCGCCCGCGCCCGCGATCAGCACCTTGGTGGCCTGGTCCTTGGCCGAAAGGCTCAGCTCGCCCGCCTCGAAGCTGGCAAGGTCCGAGACCGTGGCATGGATGTTGACGGTTTCCTGCAGTGCGGTGGCCGAGCCGGAGACCGCGACGCCGCCCTTGCTGGAGGCCGAGGCCCCCGAGGCGCCGGACGAGGCGATGCCCGAGAGCGACCCGCTGGAGCTGGCCAGCGAGCTGGTGTCGGTCGAGCCGCCGGTGTCCGCCTGATCGGTCGGCGGCGGATCCGAGGCCACGGCAGCCGCCACGGCGCCCAGCAGGATCACCCCCTTGGAGGCCGCATCGAAGCTGGCATTGCCGGTGATGTCGAAGGTGCCGCCGCTGCCGTCGCCGGCCACCTGGGCCCGTGCGGTGCGATCCGACAGCACGGTCACGCCCGAGAGGCCGACCGAGGTGCCGTCGGACACGGAGACCCCGCCCGCGAAGGCGAAGAGAGAGACGATCTCGGTCGCGTTGACCGTCAGGTCGCCGGCCAGGGTGATCGTGCTGCCTGCGCCGATCTCGGCCCGCGCAGTGGTGTCGATGGAATAGTGGTTCCAGGCGCCGTTGATCGACAGCTTGCCGCCCTTGCCGCCCGCCGCCACGACCGAAACGCCAAGGTGATGGGTGCCCGCCGTGACGTTCATGTCATCGGCCTTCAGCCAGATGTCCCCGACCTCGGCAATGGCGCCGGTCTGTTCCAGATTGATGCCGATGGAGCCGCCGATGGCGGTCTCAGTCTCGCCCTCGCCGAACGGGTTCTGGACCGCCTTGCTTTCCTTGAAGCTGTCCTTGACGCCCTTGTAATGCGCCTTGATCGCGCCGCCAAAGCCCTTGTCCTTGTAGCTGGCGGGGTTGGAGTAGTTCATCCCGAAGGGGGCGATATTGCCGACGCCGATGACGTTCTGATCGGTGGCGCTGGCGCTGACGTCGAGGCTGGCGCCATCGGTGGCGGCCGCCGCGTCCGTGCCATCGGTGGTGATCACCACCTTGGCGCCGTCATGCACCCTGGCATAGGCGTTGTAATTGGTGTCGAGGTAATGCCCCGCCAGCGCGATGGAGGCTTTCTCGCCCCGCGCGAAGCTCTGCTCCCAGATGTTGAAGAGCTTGGTCACCAGCCCGAAGTTGTCGTCGAGGTAGGTGGCCAGTTCGCCGATGAAGCCGATCACGTAGCTTGACCAATCGACCGCTTCCCAGTCGGCGGGCTCCCCGGCGAAATCCTCGGTCGCCAGGTCGACCTTCAGCTTGGTGGTCTTGGCCTTGTAATAGGTGCCGTCGTCATCCTTGACGACATCCCCGGCGGAAATGTCGACCTCGCCGTCGGCGGGGGTGTAATCGGGATCGCTGAAGGCCTCGATCAGCGGCGAGATCAGCGTGGTCAGCCAGGTGGCGGTCGGGTCGAAGGAGTTCTCCGACGCCGCGTTGACCGTCACCGTGTCCTGGGCGCGCAGGATGGTGCCGCTCTCGATCTCGGCATTGGCGGTGATGTTCATCACCGCGACGTTGACCGCCAGCGTGGCGCCATATTCCGAGGACTCGAGGTCGTTGCCCTCGTCGTCCTCGCCCTCGTTCGAGGCGAAGGCGAAGGCGGCCATGGTCGGGCGCACCGAGGCGGTCCCGTAGATGTCGACCGAGCCCCCGATCTTCAGCAGCGAGTCCGAGCCGTCCTCGTTGCCGACCGCGGCGGTGATATCGTCGATGTCGACGAAGACGCCGATGGCGCCGCCAAGCTGCAGCTTCGGCTTGTAGGGCGTGTCAGAGCCCGACAGCTTGCCCCCCAGCCACTTCGAGAAGGCATTGGGATTGCCCGACAGCAGCCAGGCCGCCGTCTTGGCGGTGGCGACCGAGGTGATCGCGCTGGCCGGGCTGAGGCCCTTCAGGAAGTCGTCCACCACGTTGCCGCCGCCGACCGAGCCGACCGAGGCAGAGGTCATCACACCCGGGCTGGCGCCGAAGGGCACGATATAACCCAGCTTCTTGGACACGGCGCCAAGCGAGTTCTGCGCCTGGACGATCAGGTTGCCATCCACCGTCAGGTCATCCGAGGTGACCCGCGAGGTGGTGGTATTGGTGCCGACCTGCACCCCGATGGCCAGGGCAAAGAGCCCGTCATTGCCCGTCGAGGCGCCGGCGGTGACCAGCATCCGCTCGACCGTGTTGGCCTCGGCACGCAGGTCGCCCCGGATATGGCTGCCCGAGGCGGCATCGACGAGGACGTTGTTCTCGATCAGCGCGATGGAGACCGCGAAGCCGAGGCCGACGCCGATCAGCCCACCCGACTCGGCGATCACGTCATTGGTCACATCCACCGACGAGCGGATGTCGAGATCGCCCGTCAGGTCCAGTTCGCCCTTGATCTGGACGTCATGGTAGACCTCGGACAGCCCGAAGGAGAGCGCCGCGAGGATCGCGATCGGCTTGGACTTGGTGACCTCTTCGGTCGCCACGCGGATCACCAGGTTGCCATCGTCGCCGGTGCCGGTGGTGCGGAAGACCGTGTGCTCGGAGGCATTGAGTGTGATCGAGGAATAGGTCTTGGAGTTCGCCGAGATCAGCGACATGTCTTCCAGCGCGTCGATCAGGCCCTGGCCCACGCCCTCGGCGAAATCGCCGAGCTTGTTCCAGAAGCTGCCTTCGTCGGCCGGGTCGCCGGTCGAGATGTTCTTGGCCGGCAGCTTGCCCGCGCGCAGGTCGATACGGATGTTCTGCGCCGTGATCACCGTGTCGCCATCGTCCGATCCGGTGACATTGTCGCCCTTGCCGAACTGGTAGTTGATGGTGTTCTCGGAAGGCTGCCAGAAGCCGGTGGTCCAGCGGCGATCCTCGGCGCGCCCGACGAAGATCAGATCTCCGGTCGAGCTGATGGTGGTGTCGCGCAGCTGGGTGAAGTTGAGCGTTTCGAAGACCAGCCGGCTGTCGCTGTCACCGGTCTGCACGACATCGGCGGCGATGATGATGCTGCCCGCGGCGAGGGTCAGCGTGCCGGCGCCGAAGCTGATGTTGCTCTCGACCGTGATGTCGTAGCTGCCGGTGCTCTCGTAGCGGGTCAGCCAGCTTTGTTCCAGCTTGGCCGGGGCCGCGCCGATCACCGCGTCGAAGGCGGTGACACCGCTGCCGTTGGCCGTGTAGCTGACCGCGTCCATGATGTCGGACGGAATCGCGCCGGTGAAGTCGAAGTAGATCAGGTCCGAGGTATTGGCCGCATTGGTCGCCGCCTGGTTCGAGTTGACCGCCAGCGTGGCGCCATCGGCCTGGCCTTCCAGGATCAGCGTGTCGGCGCCCTGGCTCTTGTTCACCGTGTCCGCGCCGCCGCCCGAGCGGTAGATCAGATCGCCCGAGAAGCCCTGCGCGTCGATGGTCTGGTCGGCACTGGTGCCGCGCAGTTCAAGGATCTCGACGTTGGAGGCGGTCAGGACGGTGCTCGCGCCGCCGTCCTTGACGGTGAAGGCGGCGCTGTCGCCGTCCACCGTCAGGCCCGAGGCCCAGCCCTGCCGGGTCAGGATCAGCTGGTCGCGCCCTGCCCCGCCGTCGACCGTGTCACCCTCGGCCGTGGTCTCGCCGGCGATGATCAGGTCGTTGCCGGCAGAGCCGGTGATGTCGTCCGCCCCCGCAAGGCCCTGGATCAGCACCTTGGCGCCGCCGGCCAGCGCGGCGGTGACGGTCTCGCCCGCGAAGGCGATATCGGAGAGGCCGAGCGCCTCGAGCATACTGTCGTCGACCCAGACCGTATCGGTGCCACTGGCGCTGTCGGTGCTGTCGTTGGAGGTCACCTCGACCCCCTCGAAGCTGAGCGTGCCGCTGCCCTTGGACGAGGTGATGACCAGCGCGCCGCCGGTGATCGAGGCGGTGATGCCGTCAAGCGCGTTGAAGGCATCCAGCACGTCCTGCATCGTCGTTTCCGACCCGTCGAGATCGAGGTATGCGATGGTACCGTCGGGGTGGATGATCTTCAGGTCGTAATAGGTTTCGCCGGTGTCGACGGTATGTTCGACGCCGCTGTCATCCTCGTAAGTGATTGTCGCGTCATCGGAATACCGGACCGGCAGGCCGAAGCCGCCGTTCAGGTCGGCCAGCAGGGTCGCGGTGGTCAGCGCCGCCCCGCCAAGACGCGAGGCATCCAGCGTGTCGGCCCCCGTGGTGCCGATCAGCACGAAGTCCTCGAACTCCTGGTGCGCGACCTTCTGGCTGCTCTGAGCCGAATTCGCGTTGAAGGACAGCCAGTCGTCGTCAAGCGTCTGGTTGGTCTGGCCGAGGCCAATGATGCGGTCGAAGCCCGCCCCGCCCTTCAGAACCACGTTGGTGGCGTCGTAATCCCCCGCCGCCTTGACCGTCAGGATATCGTCGCCCGAGCCGAGGTCGACCGAGTGCTCTGCCCCGACGGTGACGTCGTCGTTCAGGCTGGAGCCGGTCAGCATGACGCTGCCCGAGAAGCCCGAGACATCCGCGTAACCCGCGACCGAGGTGTCGAAGGCGAATTCGGCCCGCTCGATATTGGCGACGGTTTCCGGGCTGCCCTCGCGGGTGCCGGCGGTGATGTCGCTGCCGGTGGTCTCGGCGGTGAAGGCGGTGGCACTGCCCGCGTCGGGCGTCGCCTCGCCCGCCGCCTTCAGCGACAGGCCCAGGTCGCGGCCCTGGTAGGAATAGGTAAAGGCCATGTCCACGGCTTCGATCGCGCCGGTGGTGGCGTTGCGCGAGATCGTGATCTCGACGCTTTCGGGATCGAACTGCTGGAAGCCGCGCAGGGCCTGGATGACATCGGCGTCGGTGGCCTGGAAGGACAGTTTACCGCTGGTCAGCTCGGTGCCGTCGGCCAGCACCAGGGTCAGGCGGAGGAAGTCATCGGTCGCCGTGCTCTCGGGCAGGTCGAGGCTGAGGGTGTAGTCGGTGTCGCCGGTCCGGTCGTGGATCAGCGCGCTGTCGGTCAGGATGTACTGGCGCAGCCCCTGCTCGACCAGCAGGTCATCGCCCGAGCCGCCGTCGAAGCTGTCGGCGCCCGCGCCGCCCGACAGCGTGTCGTCCTGGCTGCCGCCCTTCAGCACGTCATCGCCGTCATTGCCCAGAAGCGAGACGGCCGCGAGGGTCAGGCCGGAGGCGTCGAAGGTGTTGTCGCTCTCGTCGCCCGAGAGGGTCAGCTGGTCGAAGGTACCCGACAGCGTGTCGGTATCGCCGGTGTTCTTGGTGACATGGATGTCGGCGCTGGCATCGACCACGGTCCAGTTGCCGGCCACGTCGATGGCGTAATAGCGGTCTGTGCCGTCGGTGCCGGTGATCGCATCCGCGCCCATCGACGCCTGGAAGCTGTCATCCCCGGCCGAGCCGATCAGGCTGTCCGCCCCGTCGCCGCCGCGCAGGGCGACACTGCCCAGGGTGAAGGCGCTGGCATCCAGCGTGATGCCGGTCGCAAGCCCGTCCTTGGCCAGCAACACCACGTCGCTGATGCCGGTATAGCTGGCCGCCAGATCCCCGGCGGCGCTGACCAGGTGGAAGCCGTCATCCAGCACGAAGATGTCCTGGCTTGCGTAGCCATAGCCCAGGGTGTCGGTGCCTGCCCCGCCCTCGATGGTCGGAGTGACCGAGGTGAAGTCGATGTCGCCGATGGCCAGCAGGTCATCGCCCGAGAGGCCCCGGATGACCTCTGTCGCCTCGCCGCCGGTCAGGGCGTCGTTCTTCGACGAGCCAATCAGCACATGGACCGCGCCGGAGAACTGCTGGAAGCCCGCCACGGCGCCTTCCATCAGGTCGGTGATCACGTCGCCGGTATATTCGCCGTAGTCGTTGCCGTCGCCCGCATAGGTCAGCGTCAGCCGCGAGCTGCCCGCGTTCGAACCGCGCTGGATGTTGCTGTAGCCCAGCGTCAGCGCACCCGAGACGACGACCGCCCCCGCGTAGACATCGGTGACATACCAGGTCAGCGCCGGAGAGATGTTGAACTCGATGGTGTCCGGATCGTCGCTGCTGCCCTGGCCTTCGAAGTTCTCGACATTGGCGAAGGTGGCATTGGTGCCCTGGGTGCCGCCCGCCTTCAGTTCCAGCGAGAAGGTGCCGTCGGCGCCTTCGCCGTCGACATTGGAAATCAGGAAGTGGCTGCCCAGCGGGTCGGTGGTCTGGATGTCGGCGGTGTCGGGGTCGAGGTCATCGGGCACCGCCTCGCCCTCGGCGAAGTCGCTCTCGGCCACCGTGTAGACGTCGGACTGGGCGCTGGTGTCACCCTTCAGCGTGTCTTCGCCCGCGCCCGCATCGATATAGGCGGCGACCGAGAAGCGGGTCAGGGTGATGGTGTCCGCCCCAGCGCCGGTCTGGATCGAAACGGTGTCGGAGGCCGCAATGATCTGGTCGTCGCCGCCGCCCGTGATGACCGCGTTGAAGCCTGCGTGGCGGTCAAGCCCGGTGCCCGTGCCCTCGGAGAAGTCGACCGAGACATTGCTGTCCCAGGCCGAGTAATCCAGCGTCGAGGTGCCGGTGGCCTCGCTCTCCAGCTCTTCCACGCCCCGTGCCGAAAGCGCCGCGCCGGCGCCGACATAGGTGATCGTCAGCTCGGGCTTGTCGGTGTCATCGCCCGAGAACGCCGCCTTCACGTCGCCCGCGAAGTCGAGGATCAGCCGGTCCGCCGCATCGCCGCCGGTCAGGTCATCGGCGCCCCAGACGGTCGAACTGGTGCCGAGGCTGACCCAGTCGAGCGCCGTGTCGGCGCTGGCGGGATCGTCGGGCAGCGCGAAGTAGGACACGCTCAGCGTCGCTTCGGGACGGGTCCCTGAGGTGATCGCGTCGAGGGTCCATTGCAGCAGGTCATCAGTGCCGGTGACAGAGTCGTCGCCATCGCCGAGGTTGAACGAGACGCCCTGCCCAAGACGCACGGAATCCGCGCCGCCGGTGCCGGTGAAGCCGGTGACGCCCCGGATATCCAGCAGGAAGCGCACCGCATCGCGGTCGGTGTCATCGGCATCGTAGAGGCTGAGCTGGCCACCCTCGGCGCTGAAATCCGCGCCCGCCTCGCCGGCGGAGCGGCTCTCGAAGGCCAGGTTCAGGTGGCTGCCATCGCCCTTGAAGGCATCGACGCCCGAAATCGACAGGCTGGTGGCCCGCGAGACGGTGCTGTCCGAACCGGCGCTGACGGCGGTGCCGGAGGAGAACCGCTCGAACAGGGTGCCCGAGGTGTCCCAGGTGATCTTCCACTCGGAGCCGTCGCCGATGTCGTCGACCAGCACGTCGCGGTTGGCGCGGAGGTCGAAGTCCTCGACCCCGGCGAAGGTCATCGCGTAGTCGCGGGCGCCGTCTTCGTAGGTGGCGGGGGTGTCGATGGAGGTGTCGTTGGCATCCGGGTCGTCAAGGTCGCCCGTCGGCGCCAGGACCGAGATCTGCCCCGAGGCAGTCGAGCCGCTGAGCGCGTTCAGCGTCCAGATCACGCCCTCGGGCGAGGCCGGGCCGGTCAGCGTGTCGACGCCCGCGCCAAGGTCGATGTCGAAGCTCAGCGCCCCCGCCAGCGACAGGACGGATTCGTCGATCACCAGGTGGTCGGCGCTGGCCGATGCGGTGATGTCGATCTCGGTGATCAGGCTCTGGGTCGCGGAATCCCAGTCGCCGACCACGACGCGGTTCTCGCCGTCGATCTCTACGATGCGGCGTTCGGCGATGACCGTGGCCGAGGTGTCGTCAGCGTTGATCCCCTGCACCAGCTGCACCCGCAGCTCCTTCTGGTGGTCGGGGTCATCTTCGGTGCCGGCATTGTAGGTGACTTCGGCGACCCGCAGCGTGGCATCGCCGGCGACGGCGAAGGCGGCGTTGATCGGGTCGGCCGAAAGCAGCAGGCGCGGCTCCAGCGTGTCGATGGCGCTGCGGCGGCGGGGCAGACGCGCGCGCGGCTTGCGGCGGAACATGCCGCGGGTGAACCCGTCGAGGAAATCCGAAAGCGTCGGCTGAGTGGCGGGGGCGGAGCCGGGGCGGAGCACCGGCAGCAGATCGTCCACCGGCGTGGCGTTCCGTCTGTCCGTCCTGTCGAAGATCTTGCTCATCTTCTCTCTCCCCCGAAACCGTTCTGGCCCGGTGCCGCAGCAGCACCTGGGATGCCACCGGCGCATTGATACGCCGAGAGCCGGGCCCCGGGGCCCGGCTTCTTCCCTGTCGCGGCGCGGGTCATGCCCTGCGACGCGCTTCGGCGTATCCCGGCCCGTCCCCCGAAAGGGCCGGGGCGCCGGTCGTCAGATCTCGGCCGGCTCGGCCTCTTCCGCCTCGGCGGGCGAGGCGGTCGGCGCCGGGGCACCGCCAAGGGCCTGTGCGATCAGGCGTTCGGCATTGTGCATCGAGAGCATGTGCAGCTGGATCAGGTCCAGGTCGCCCGAGCGGAACAGCTGGGCGATCTTGTCGTCGGGCAGCGCGCGCAGCTTCTCGTTCGAGACGCGCCAGAAGCCGGTGATGCCGCCGGTCTTGCCATCGCCCAGGCGGTAGTCGATGCGGGCTTCTTCCAGCAGGTCCAGCTCGGCGAGGCGGTCACAGAACGCCTGCGTGCGGTTGAAGGTGGCCTGGTATTCCTCGATGAAACGCAGCACGGTCGACAGGTAGGTGGTTTCCTTGCCGTCGGCATCGAACAGGCGCTCGCCACGGTTCTCGGTGTTCAGCCCCTCGAAGCTTTCGTCGACGCAGAGCGTCAGCTTGTCGTTGCCCTGCTGGGCCGAGAACACGAAGGGATAGCGGCGCAGGAAGGCCGGCACGTAGCGACCGGTCCAGGCGCCCTCGTCGTTGACCAGTGCGCAGCGGCCCTCTTCCACCCCGATCAGCGCCAGCGAGACCGGGCCGGTCTCGGTCTTGGCGAAGACGATGGGGGCTTCCAGCGCCACCTTGGCGAATTCCACGTCGACGATCGGGACCGAGTTCAGCGTCTGCGCGAAGGCAAAGGAGGTGGTGCGGCGCACCGAGAGATCCCGGTGGGTCTGCCGGTTCACCGGGACCACCTTGTCGTAGATCAGCAGCTGCTTGGTCATCTGCGTGTTCGTCCTTTCATGCGGGCGCGCTCCTCCGCGCGCCCCGGTAGTCGTGACCCCGCCCGCCCTGGGGGCGGCGGGGATCCTGTGTCATGCCCCGGCGAAGTCCTGCGACAGGGTATCGAGGTCCAGCGCCCCGAAAAGCGCGTAGAGCTCGGCCTGCAACTGGATCGCCCGCACACGGGCCACTTGCGAACGCAGGGTCATCGTATCGCGCCTGAGGCGAGATTCCAGCAAAACTTCGCTTGTCTGGCGCCCGGCGTCCACCTGTTCCAAAGCCGCGTTGTAGCGCTCGGCGGCGACGCGGCGGTCATTGGCGGTGGCCTGAACCGCCTCAAGGGCCCGCTGCAGGGCCGAGGTCAGCGACTGATAGCGCCGTTCCGCCAGCTGCTGCGCCTGCTGGAGGCGCAGCTCGGCCATCTTCACCCGGGTCTCGGACTCGCGCTTCTGCGAGCGGCGCACGCCGCCCTCGTAGACCGACCAGCCAAGGTCGAGCCCCAGCTCGGTCGAGGTCACGGTCGACCCGCCCCCGAAGAGAGAGCCCTCGGTCTTCTCGTATTCGCTTTCCAGCGTCAGGTTGGCGGTCGGCCGGAAGGCGGCACGCACCCTTTCCAGCTGGCGCAGCGCCACGACGAGGCTGGCCTGGGCCACCTGCACGTCGGGGTTCATCTGCGCCAGGCGGTCGGGGCTGAAGGTGTCCTGGAAGCTGCGGAACTGCGCCACGCCGGCACTGGCGTTGAAGCGCACGCCCTCCACCTCGGGGCCGGTGAACCGGTGCAGCCCGAACAGCGCCTCGGAGATGCCCATCTCGGCTTCGGCGCGGTCGGCGCGGGCGGCGAAGACATCACCCTGGGCGCGGTACTGGCGATCGGCATCGGCGCGGCCGCCATCGACCAGCAGGCCGATGTCCCGCTCCAGCTGGGTCCGGGCGCGCAGGATCGCCTCGCTCTCGTCAACCTGGAGCTGGGCCGAGGCGACGCGCAGGAAGGCGGCGACGAAATTGCGCGACAGCTCGTTCTGGGCGGCGACGGCCTGGGCCTTGACCAGCTCTTCCTCGGCGCGCGCCAGCGGCAGCGCCTTGAAGCGCACCGCATCGTAAATCGGTTGGGTGATCGCCAGGGCCACGTTCATCGTCGGATAGGTCGAGCTGCCCTCCTGGAAGGTCGTGTTGTCCTGGTTGACGATTTCCTGCTGGGTCTGCACGTAGCTGAGCGACAGGCGGACCCGGGGGCGGCGTTCGCCCTTGGCCTGGATCACCACCTCCTGCGCCACCTGCTGTTCCAGCTCGATCATCTGCAGGTCCAGCTCGCTGGCCTGCATCAGCCGCGCCGCTTCGGACAGGCTGACCTGGGTCTGCGCCCGGACACCGCTGGCGGTGCCAAGGCCGACAGCGGCCACGAGGGCCAGCATGGCCCCGGCCCGACGCAAGTTTCCGTGACGCCTCCACGGCGCGACAGCTCTGGTCATCGTCTTTCCCTCTCATTCCTGCCCTGCGGCGCCTCGATACGCCTTTCGACGCGGTGCTCTACGGCGGACTGCCCCTCTGGAATTGCCTCCAGATCACGCAGCTTCGCAGCCGTATGGCAAGTCTCGTGATGGCGAACGCCGCGCCGAGTTGCAGCATTCCGACAGGCTGGCGGCGGCCCCGCCGGGGCGATTCTGGCGCCAAGCGACGTCACATTCCCGCCCCATTTCAACCGATGGGCGAAAAACAGGCCCACTTCCAAGGTCTTATGACTTGCCGTTCACGACAGCGCGCAGCGCGTGCCCAGTCGGAGGCGGACGCGCTCCGCAACATCAGCCTCCGGCGGCAATACAATAGAAAACAAAAATATTCTGTCGCCGCAGGCGCAGCATCTTCCTTGCCGCAAGCCCTGCCGCCTGTCACCGCAAAGCGACGGCGAATCACCCTGGACAGGCTCAGAGCCGGTCCCGCAATGCGTACCAGAGCATCGCGGCGACCAGCAGCGGGTTACGCAGGGCGGGCCCGCCCGGGAAGGATGCGGTCGGCAGGTCGGCCATCAGGTCGAAGCGGCCTGCCTGACCCGCCACCGCCTCGGCCATCAGCTTGCCGGCCAGGCTGCCCATGGCCACCCCATGCCCCGAGAAGCCCGAGGCCGAGAGCACGTTGCCCGCCAGCCGCTCGACATGGGGCAGGCGCGACATGGTGATGCCAAGGGTGCCGCCCCAGGCATGATCGATGCGGGCATCCTTCAGTTGCGGAAAGACCTGCAGCATGGGGCCGCGCACCTTCGCGGCCAGGTCGCGGGGGAAACGATAGCCATAGCTCTCGCCGCCGCCGAAGATCATCCGGTGATCGCGGCTGAGACGGTAGTAGTTGATGACGAACCGGCTGTCGCCGACCGCGTAGTCATTGGCGATCAGGCTGCGGGCGCGCTCCTCCCCCAGGGGTTCAGTGACGGCGATGAAGTTGTTGATCGGCATGACCCGGCGCGCCAGCTCGGGCGCCAGGTTGTTGTGGTAGCCGTTCAGGCCCAGCAGCAGGTGATCGGCGCGCACCTCGGCCATGTCGGTGCGGATGCGGACCGGGCTGCCGGGGGTGAAGGACTGCATCCGGGACATCTCGTGGATACGCACCCCGGCCTGGCGGGCCAGGTCGGCCAGGGCGAAAACGTAGCGCAGCGGGTGCAGGTGGAACCCCCCCATGTCCAGCGCGCCGGAGTGGTAGCCCGCCGAGCCGACCTCGGCCCGGATCTGGTCACGGTCGAGATAGCGGATCGCCTCGTAGGCGTAGGTCTGCCGCATGTGATCGACCCAGGCGCGGGTGTCGGGCGCGAAACGGGCGCGATGATCGGCGTGCAGGATGCCGGGCACGATCTGGCAGTCCTCGCCGCTTTCTGCCGCCAGCCGGCGTACCAGGTCGACCGAGTCCAGCCCCAGTTGCCAGAGCTCGCGGGCGGTGGCGAGGCCGACGAGTTCCTCCAGCTCGGGCTGTTCGAGACGCTGGCCGGTGCCGACCTGTCCGCCGTTGCGCCCCGAGGCGCCGAAGCCCAGGCGGCTGGCCTCCAGCAGCACCACGTCGAAACCGGCGCGGCGCAGGTGCAGCGCCGCCGAGAGCCCGGTGAACCCGCCGCCGACGACACAGACATCGGCGCGGATCTCACCCTCGGCGGGCGGGGCGGGATCGGGGGCCTGCGCCGTGGCCGCATAGTAGCTGTCCGGATAGAGCCCGGGGCGGTCGTTGATCGTCAGGATTTCCATCGTGCCACTCCTTGCGCCGGGCCGCCGGACCGTGCCGGGCGGCAGCGGGCGGAGGATAGGACAATGCCATGGGGGGTCAACCGGGTTTGATCAAATCCACAGGGCGCATCCACCCCCTACCCGGTGCTGTCCGACAGATTTTCAAAGGGTAAATTTGTCCGATAAAGGAAAGGCAGGGGCAATTGATATGACTTTCCACCGCAAGACCGCCGGGAAAGCACAAGAAGCAACGACTTGTTAGGTTTTCGCCCTGGCGGTGGATCACCCCGCCGCCAGGTCCATTCCGCCGCGAACCAGAAGGATGATCGAGAGCAGGAAGAGCATCCCCTGGATGACCCTCATGTAGAGCGCCTCGGACAGCCGCGCGGTGAGCGCACGGCCCAGCACGGTCCCCAGGATCCCCGCCGTCGCCAGGGCGGCGATCAGCCTCCAATTCAGCCCGTCGAGCTGGCCGAGCGACCAGTACGCGGGCAGTTTCACGATATTGCCGATGGCGAAGGCGATGGCGATGGTGCCCGCGAACTGGAGTTTCGGCAGCCGCTGCGGCAACAGGTAGGCCTGCACCGGCGGGGCCCCGGAATGGGTGATGAAGCTGGCGATCCCGGTCAGGGTCCCCCAGAAGATGCCGGGGCCGACCTCTGCCCGGGCGGGATCGGCCACGCCGCGCCGCAGCCAGGAGCGCAGGCAGTGCCAGAGACCGATGGCCCCGGTGAAGATCAGCAGCGCCCCCTCGGAGGTGTAGGGCGTGATCACGGTGGCGATGGCGATGCCCAGCAGGATCGAGGGCACGAGGATCAGCAGGTTGCGGGTCGAGAAGCTGCGGCGGAACAGCCAGACGCCGACCCAGTCGGTGACGATGTAAACCGGCAGCAGCATCGCCGCCGCCTTGATCGGGTTCATGAAGAGCGCCAGCATCGGCACGGCGATCGCGGCCGCCGAGGCCAGCCCGCCCTTGGCGGCGCCGACGATGAGCGCGGCGAGGATCAGCAGGAGTGTATCTGTCATGGGAGGTCCGTGGCCTGAGAATGCGCGCACCATAGGCGCCGGCGCGGGGATTGTCAGGCTCTGCCGGAAGGGTCGATGCGGCGCAGGACACCGCGACGCGAGGCTCTGGCATGGGCAATCCGCTCCCCGCCCGGGTGGCCCCTCCCCGGCGGTGCGGGACGGGCGCGGCAGGCCGCACCGCCCGGCCTGCCCCGTCGCCTCCCCTTTGGCCGGCGGAAGCATCGGGCCGGCACGGTCGGGAAAGCGCAGCCCTGAGGTGCGATGCCGCCGGACCTGTTCCAAGCGCGGCAGCGGGGCACGGGCCTCGCCCTTCCTTTCACAGGCCGCGTGGAATGCGTTCGCCGACAGGTCCCCCATTGCAGCCCCCCGGCGCCGCCCCTGGCCAGAGGGGTGATCGGATCGGCAAGGACAGGCAGCCGGGGCCCTCAATGCCTTGGCGCCGGATCCGCGCCAAGGCTGCAACCCCTCGCAACGACCGCCCGCCGGCTCAATCGGCCTCGGGGGGCTCCGCGACCCGGTGGCGGAAGGTCGTGACCGCAAGCGGTGATCTCCACCCGGGCGCTTCGGCCGTCCGGCGCCACGCCCCGGACATGTGGCGCCGTCCGGTGAGGCAGGCTGCCGGGGCACAGACGCGCCCGGCCCCGGGGCGATCCTATCAGGCGCGGGCCTTGCGGCTGGCCAGGACCTCTTCCGCCGAAGGCGTCGGCAGGTCGAAGTAATCGAGCGTGCCCGCGTAGCCGTTGCCGCCCATGCGCCCGATGGCGTCCAGCTTCTCGTGATCCGAGTAGTAGGTGGTCAGATCGATCACGTCCTCGCGGACATGGGCCATGACGATGCGGCCGAGGATGATCTCGCGGGCCGAACTGACCTCGATGCCGACGAAACGCTGACATTCGAAGGCCACCGGCGCCTCGGCGATGCGCGGCGCGGCGATCTCGACTCCGGGCAGCGCGGTCAGGCCGGCCATCTCCAACTCGTCGACCTCGGGGCCGAAACCGGCGGCGGTGACCGACATCGCCTCGACCATGGCGCGGTCGACGATGTTGACCGTGAAGCATTCCGTCATGCGGATGTTCCAGGCGGTATCCTTGAAGCTGCGATCCGGCTTGTTCTCGACCCCAAGGGCAATGATGGGCGGATCGGCGGACAGGCAGCCGAAGAAGGAATAGGGCGCGGCGTTGACCACGCCCTCGGGCGAGACGGTGGTCACCCAGGCGATCGGGCGCGGCACGATGGTGCCGATCATCACCTTGTAAGCCTCGCGCGGGGTCAACTCCGCGAAGTTCAGCGCATGATGGCTCACGAGGCGAGCTCCTTTCCGTAGCGGGACAGGATCGTCGAGACGCTGTCGGGCTTTTCTTCCAGTTCGGCCCGGTCGGCGACGGCCCCCAGGTGGTGATCCATGATGTCGCGCGCCCGCGCCACGTCGCCGTCGCGGATGGCGTCGATGATCTGCAGGTGCTCGTCCACGGCGCAGTCCGAGGAGTGGGACTTGGCATACATCGCCATGATCAGCGAGCAGCGCAGCACCACCTCCGAGACGTAGCGGGCCAGCACGGCGTTGCCGGTCAGCTCGGCCAGCAGCGTGTGGAATTCCCCCGCCAGGCGGATCGAGACCGGCCCGTCCTTGCCCCGCACGCTTTCCTCGCTGCGCACATGGGCGCGCAGCTGGTCGTAGCCGCTTTCGGGCATCCGCTCGGCCAGGATGCGGATCACCTCGGCCTCCAGCGCGCGACGGACCTCGAAGATCTGCTTGGCCTCTTCCAGGGTCGGCTCGGCGACGAAGGCGCCGCGATTGCGCCGGGTCACGACGAGGCCCTCGTTTTCCAGCCGCACCAGCGCGTGCCGCACGATGGTCCGACTGACGCCGAACTGGTCGCCCACCGTATCCTCGGGCAGGCGCATCCCCGGCTTCAGGGCCTGTTCGATGATCGCCCGGCGCAGCAGCGTGTGCACAGCATCGGTGAGTGTCGTCTTTTCGCTCATGTCCCCTTGGTCCGCGCCCTGTTTGTCCGTTTCGTTTGCATCGGCATAGCGTATCCACTGATATCCGTCAATTGGATACAATTTGCTTGATTTGAGAAAAACAATCCCCCATGCAGGTCACATCGTATCCAATCTTGATGATTCTCAGATACAATCAACGACAGGGAACCAGACCATGACCTTCAGAAAGATCCTGCTTGCCTCGGCGGCGCTGACGGCCCTCTCGGGCATGGCGCAGGCCGAGACCGTGCTGAAGTGGGGGGCCAACCGCGACATCGGCTCTCTCGACCCCTATTCCTATGGCGACAGCTTCACCATCAACGTGCTGAACCACGTCTACGAGGGGCTGGTGCGCTACAACGCCGACCTCAAGATCGAGCCCGCGCTGGCCGCCAGCTGGGAGATCCTCGAGGACAAGGTGACCTGGCGCTTTCACCTGCGCGAGGGCGTGACCTTCCACAACGGCAACCCCTTCACCGCCGAAGACGTGGTCGCCTCGCTGGAGCGGGTCAGCGACGAGACCTCGCCGCTGAAGGGCAACCTGCCGGCCTATGTCAGCTCGGCCGTGGTGGACCCGATGACCGTCGACATCACGCTGAACGGCACCTATCCGCTGCTGCTCAACGACCTGACCAACATCCATATCTTCGACCGCGAATGGATGGTCGAACATGACTCGCTGCTGCCCACCGACATCGGTTCGGGCACCGAGGGCTATGCGACCTACAATGCCAACGGCACCGGCCCCTTCAGTGTCGAAAGCCGCCAGCCCGACGCCAAGACGGTGTTCGTGGTCAATCCCGACTGGTGGGACGTGCCGCAGCACAACATCGACCGGATCGAGTTGACCCCGGTGACCTCGGCCGCGACCCGCGTCGCCGCCCTGCTGTCGGGCGAGATCAATTTCACCAACGATGCGCCGGTGCAGGATCTGCCGCGTCTCGAAGCCTCGCCGGACGTCAACGTGCTGGAAGGCGTCGACCTGCGCACGGTGATGATCGGCTTCCCGTTCCGCGACACCCTCGCCTCGGGCGAACCGAATCCCTTCAAGGAGCGCGCGGCGCGCGAGGCGCTTTACCGGGCCATCGACCTGGACCTGATCCAGCAGAAGGTGATGCGCGGCAAGTCCCGCACCGCCGGCGCCACCGTCGCGCCGCCGATCCCGGGTTACTCGGAGGATCTGGATACGGTTCCCGGCGCAGATCCCGAGGCCGCCAAGGCGCTGCTGGCCGAGGCGGGCGTGCCCGAGGGGCTGGAGTTCGAATTCAACTGCCTCTCGGACGGGCTGGTGAACGAAGAACAGTTCTGCCAGGCCATCGCCGCCATGTGGTCGCGTATCGGGCTGTCGCCGAAGCTGGACGTGGCCCCGCGCGCGGTGCAGACGCCGAAACGGACGCAGGGCAAGACCGATGTCTACACCCTGGGTTGGGCCACCCTTCCGATGCTGGATGCCTATTCGCCGCTGCTGCAGATCTTCCACAGCAAGGTCGGCAACTCGGGCGTGTTCAACTGGGGCGGCTGGTCCTACCCCGAGCTTGACGCGCTGATCGACGCGGCGGGCAGCGAGTTGGACACCGAGACCCGGCTGGACCTGGAAAACCAGGCCCTGCGCATGGTCAAGGACGAGATCATCATGATCCCGCTGCACCAGCAGCCGATGGCCTGGGCGGTGACCGGTGAGGTCACCGAGATGCCGCTCTTCCCCGACAACAAGCCGCGCCTCTGGTATGCCCAGGTGGCCGAGTGAGGCGCGCCGCCCGCGGGGATCACGGCCCCGCGGGCCCCTCACCGGATCTTCGGATCCGGTGAGCCGATCAAAGGCAGCAGGCCCCCGGGCCTGCTGCGAACCGGCCCGACCGGACCGAACAGGAGAGAGCCATGCTCGCCTTTCTCATCAAGCGCACCGCCAATGCGGTCTTCGTCATGCTGGCGGTGGCGCTTCTGGCCTTCGTGATCTTCCGCTTCTTCGGCGATCCGGTCGAGATGATGGTCAATGAACAGGCCACCCAGGCCGACCGCGCCGAGCTGCGCGAGAGGCTGGGCCTGAACGACAGCTTCGCCACCCAGTACCTGCGTTTCGTCACCAACGCCGTGCAGGGGGATTTCGGCATCTCCTACCGCAACCAGCAGGACGTGATGGTGCTGATCGGAGACCGCTTCCCCGCCACCTTCGAACTGGTGCTGGTGGCCACGGCAATCTCTCTGGTGGTCGGCATCCCGCTGGGGGTGATCACGGCGGTGCACCGCAACTCGCGGCTGGCGAACCTGCTGCAACTGGGCTCCATCGTCGGGGTCTCGCTGCCCAGCTTCGTCGTCGGGATCATGCTGATCCTGGCCTTCTCGGTCTCGCTTGGCTGGCTGCCCGCCTTCGGGCGCGGCGAGACGGTCGATATCGGCTGGTGGTCGACGGGCCTGCTGACGCCCTCGGGACGGCAGGCGCTGGTGCTGCCGGCGATCTCGCTCTCGACCTTCCAGATCACGCTGGTGATGCGGCTGGTGCGGGCCGAGATGCTGGAGGTGCTGCGCAGCGACTACGTCAAATTCGCCCGCGCCCGCGGCGTGCCCGCCCCGCGCCTGCACTGGGTCCATGCCCTGCGCAACTGCCTGATGCCGGTGATCACCTTGACCGGGATGCAGATCGGCAACCTGATCGCCTTCGCCCTGGTGACCGAAACGGTCTTCCAGTGGCCCGGCATGGGCCTGCTGTTCATCCAGGCCGTGACCTTCGTCGATATCCCCGTGATGGCGGCCTACCTGATGCTGGTCTCCTTCATTTTCGTTCTCCTCAACACCCTCGTAGACATCGCCTACGCCTGGGTCGATCCGCGCCTGCGCGACGACACAGCGAAGGCCGGAGGGGCCAATGGCTGAGATCTCCCCTATGCGCACCGACCGCCCCGCCCTACACCGTCGTCTCGGCCTGCGCCTTGCCGCACTGCGCCGGGGGGACCTCTGGCATTCCTTCCGCAGCCACCCCTCGGCGATCTTCGCCGCCTGCCTGCTGGCCCTTGTGGCGCTGAGCGCGCTGCTGGCGCCGCTGATCACGCCACAGGATCCCTATGACCTGGCCGCGCTGGAGTTGTGGAACGCCGAGATCCCGCCGATCTGGACACCCCAGGGCCAGGCCCCCTACCTGCTGGGCACCGATACCCAGGGCCGCGACATCCTCTCGGCGATCCTCTACGGCTCGCGCATCAGCCTGGTGATCGGCTTCGCCTCGGTGCTGGTGGCGCTTGCGGTCGGCCTGACCCTGGGGCTGATCGCGGGCTATTTCGGCGGCTGGATCGATAACGTGATCATGCGGGTCGGCGACGTGTTGCTGTCGATGCCCTTCATCCTGATCGCCATCCTGATCTCGGCCATGGCCAGCGCCGCCTTGCCCACGGGCCTGAAGGAGGTGCTGGCCGCGCCGATCCTGATCGTCGCCATCGCCGTGCCCTCCTGGGTACAATACGCCCGCACCATCCGCGCCTCGGCCATGGTCGAGCGCAAGAAGGAATACGTGCAGGCCGCGCGCCTGATCCGGGTGAAGGCCTGGCGGATCATGCTGCATCACATCCTGCCCAACTGCCTGACCCCGATCATGGTGGCGGCAACGCTGAACTTCGGCCTGGCGATCCTGTCCGAGGCCACGTTGTCCTTCCTCGGGGTCGGGATGCCGCCTGATCAGCCCAGCCTCGGCACGCTGATCCGGGTCGGCAACCAGTACCTCTTTTCCGGGCTCTGGTGGATCGTCGTCTTCCCGGCAATCCAGCTCTGCCTCATCGTGCTGTCGGTCAACATGATCGGCGACTGGCTGCGCGACGCGCTCAATCCCAAACTCCGGTGACCAAGATGACGACCCTGACCCTCAAGAACTGCCGCCCCCTGGCCGGCCCCGCCACCGACCTGCACATCACCGACGGCCTCTTCACCGAGACCGCCGCCCCCGGCGCCGAGGTCGTGGACTGCGGCGGCCGCATCCTGATCCCCGGGCTGATCGAGGCGCATACCCACCTCGACAAGTCCCTGCTGGGCCTGCCCTGGTATCGCAACGAGGTCGGGCCGCGCCTGATCGACAAGATCACCAACGAGCGCGAGGTGAAGGTCTCTCTCGGCCTCGACCCGCAGGTGCAGAGCGAACGGCACGCGATCCTCGCCATGTCGCACGGCTGCACGCACATTCGCTCTCACGTCGATGTGGACACCCATCACGGGCTGGCCGGGATCGAGGGCGTCATGGCAACCCGCGAGAAGCTGGCGGGCATGATCGACATCGAGATCGTCGCCTTCCCGCAGTCCGGCCAGATGACCCGCCCCGGCACCGCCGAGCTGATGGACGAGGCCCTGGCCATGGGCGCCGAACTGGTCGGCGGGATCGACCCCTGCGGCATGGAGCGTGACCCCAAGGGCCATCTCGACACCATCTTCGGGCTGGCCGCGAAACACGGCAAGCCCATCGACATCCACCTGCACGAACGCGATGCACTCGGCTGGTTCTCGATGGAAGAGATCATCGCCCGCACAGAGGCGCTCGGGATGCAGGGCATGGTCTCGATCAGCCATGCCTTCTGCCTTGGCGCCGTGGATCGCGCCCAGGTCGAGGTCCTGCACCGGAAGCTGGCCGAGAACCGGATCCACATCCTGACCACCGCCCCCGCCTCGGCCCCCGTGCCGGTGGTGAAAGAGCTGAAGGCCCATGGCATCCTGACCGGCGCCGGCTGCGACGGGATCCGCGACACCTGGGGCCCCTGGGGCAATTCGGACATGCTGGAAAAGGCCGCCCATATCGGGATGCGCAACAACCTGCGCCGCGACGACGAGGTCGAGCTGGCGCTGGAGATCTGCACCCGGGGCGGCGCCGCGATCCTCGGGATCGAGGGCTACGGGCTGGAGATCGGCTGTGCCGCCGACTGCGTGCTGGTCGAGGGCGAGACCCTGGCCGAGGCCGTCGCCATTCACGCCCCCCGCAAGCTGGCGCTGAAGGGCGGCCGCGTCATCGCCCGCGACGGCGCCTGCGTGATCGAGGCACCCTGATGGTCGGCGCAAGGTCGCATCTTCGCCAAACAGGGCACGGCCTCCGGAGGCCGCGCCGATGACCCGCACCCTGCTCAGCGCCCGGTGGGTGATCGGCCACCGCGACGGGGCCCATGTGCTGCACGAGAACGGCCTCGTGGTGATCGAGGGCAACCGCGTCCTGCATTCGGGCACCCGCTTCGAGGGACCGGTGGACCGGCGCATCGACTATGGCGAGGCCGTGCTCTGCCCCGGGTTCGTGGACCTTGACGCGCTGTCGGATCTCGACACAACGATCCTCGGCTTCGATCACGGCCCGGCCTGGAAGACCGGGCGGGTCTGGCCGGAAAGCTACATCGCCCGTGGCCCCTACGAGATGTACGACCCCGAGGAACTGGCCTTTCAGAAGCGTTTCGCCTTCGCCCAGCTGATCCGCAACGGCATCACGACGGCGCTGCCGATCGCCTCGCTGTTCTACCGCGAGTGGGGAGAGACGGTGCCCGAATTCGAGGCTGCCGCCCGCGCCGCCGAGGAGTTGGGCCTGCGGGTCTACCTCGGCCCGGCCTATCGCAGCGGCGGGCAGGTCACCGACGACCAGGGCACCATCCGCGCGGTCTTTGACGAGGCCCGAGGCCTGCGCGGGCTGGAAGAGGCCGCCGCCTTCGCCGCCCGGATCGAGGGCTCTGCCCAGGGCCGTATCCGCGCCATGTTCGCCCCCGACCGGATCGAGACCTGCACCGCCCCCCTGCTGCGCCGCACCGCCGCGATCGCGGCCGAGATGGGCGCGCCGGTGCGACAGCATTGCTGCCAGTCCCCGGTCGAGCTGCGGCTGGTGCAGGAGCAGCACGGCACGTCGCCCGTCGACTGGCTGGCCCGGATCGGCGCACTTGGTGCGACCTGGCTTCTGCCCCATGGCACCCATGCCACCGAACAGGACTTCGACCGCATCGCCGAGCACGGCGCGACGCTGGTGCATTGTCCCCTCGTCTCGGCCCGCCACGGCGGGATGCTGCGCAGCTTCCCGGCCCTGCGGGAGCGTGGCATCCGCATCGGGCTGGGCACCGACACCTGGCCGCCGGACATGCTGCTGAACATGCAGATCGGCCTGATGACCGCGCGCCTCTCGGACGGTCCGCTGGCGCTGCGCTCGGGCGAGATGCTGGCGGCCGCGACCCTCGGCGGGGCCGAGGCGCTGAACCGGCCCGACCTCGGGCGGCTGGCGGCGGGGGCCATGGCGGATATCGCCGTGATCGACCTGTCGCAGACCCTGCAGACCCCGGACCCGGTGCAGACGCTTATGACCTCCGCCTCGGGGCGCGATGTGCGCGATGTCTGGATCGACGGGCGGCGCGTCATGCAGGACCGCCGCATCCCCGGCTTCGACGCCGCCGATCATGCCCGCGCCCAGGCCCAGTTCGACCGGCTGGTCGCAAAATACCCCGACCGCACCGCCGGGCATCAGCCGCTGTCGCGAATCTTCCCCCCGTCCTACGCAAGGAGCCAAGACCATGAGTGATCCCGTTCTCGAGGTCCGCAACCTGCGGGTCGAGTTCCCCACCCGCCACGGCATCCTGACCGCCGTCGACGACATCTCGCTGAGCATCGGGCGGGGCGAGATCCTCGGCGTGGTTGGCGAAAGCGGCGCCGGGAAGTCGATGACCGGCATGGCGATCCTGGGCCTACTGGAACCGCCGGGCCGCATCGCGGGCGGAGAGATCCGGCTGTCCGGCGACCGTATCGACAGCCTGGACGAGCGGCAGATGCAGGCGATCCGGGGCCGGCGCATCGGGGCGATCTTCCAGGATCCGCTGACCTCGCTGAACCCGCTGTTTCGCGTCGGCGACCAGTTGGTCGAGACGATCCGCCTGCACAGCGACCTCTCGCGCGGCGCCGCCCGTGCCCGCGCCATCGCGCTGATGAAGGAGGTCGGCATCCCGGCGGTAGAAGAGCGTATCGACAACTACCCGCACCAGTTCTCGGGCGGGATGCGGCAACGCATCGTCATCGCCCTGGCGCTCTCGGCGGAGCCCGAGCTGATCATCGCGGACGAGCCGACGACGGCGCTGGATGTTTCGATCCAGGCGCAGATCACCGCGCTGCTGAAACGGCTCTGCCGGGACCGCGGCACGGCGGTGATGCTGGTGACGCACGACATGGGCGTCATCGCCGAGACCGCCGACCGGGTCGCCGTCATGTACGCCGGCCGGCTGGCCGAGCTGGGCCCGGTCGACGAGGTCGTGCGCCGCCCGCAGCATCCCTATACCTCGGGGCTCATGGGCTCTATCCCCTCGCTGCGCCGCGAGGTCGACGAACTGCAGATGATCCCCGGCGCCATGCCCCGCCTCGGCGCGATCCCCACGGGCTGCGCCTTCAATCCCCGCTGTGCCCATGCCGGGCCGAAATGCCGCCGCGAGGTGCCCCGCGTCGCAGGCAATGATCCCTCGGGCAATGGCGCCGCCTGCTGGCTGGCGCTGGAAGGAGAAACCGCATGACCGGCCCCCGTCCCATCCTCGAAGTCGATGCGCTGGAGCGTCGTTTCGACGTCTCCGCGCCCTGGCTGAACCGCCTGCTCGAAGGCAAGCCGCGCCGCAGCCTGCGCGCCGTCGATGGCGTCGACTTCGACATCCTGCCGGGGCAGACTCTGGCGCTGGTCGGTGAATCCGGCTGCGGCAAGTCCACCATCGCCAAGCTGGTCACCGGGCTGCACGCCCCCTCGGGCGGGGCGATCCGCTTCAACGGCGATCCCGCCCGGATGCAGATGATTTTCCAGGACCCCTTCGCCTCGCTCAACCCGCGCTGGCGGGTCGGGCGCATCGTCGCCGAGCCGCTGCGCACCCTCTTCCCGGAAACCCCAGACACCCAGGTTCAGGCCCGGGTCGACGAGTTGCTGCGCACCGTCGGCCTGGCCCCGGCGGATGCGTCGAAGTTCCCGCACGAGTTCTCGGGCGGGCAGCGGCAGAGGATCTCGATCGCCCGGGCGCTGGCCGGCGAACCCGAGTTCCTGGTCTGCGACGAGCCGACCTCGGCGCTGGATGTCTCGGTGCAGGCGCAGGTGCTGAACCTGATGAAACGGCTGCAGAAGGAGATGGGGCTGACCTATCTCTTCATCAGCCACGACCTGTCGGTGGTGCGCCACATGGCCGATGTGATCGCGGTGATGTACCTCGGCCGGATCGTCGAGATTCAGCCTGCCGCCGATCTCTTCGCCAAGCCGCTGCATCCCTACACGCGGATGCTGCTGGACACGATCCCCGACCTCGAAGCGCCGCGCCGCGACCGCGCCCCCATGGGCGGCGAAGTGCCCTCGCCCGTCTCGCCGCCGTCGGGGTGCAGCTTCCACCCGCGCTGCCCGCTGGCCTTCGGGCGGTGCCAGGCCGAACGCCCGCAGCGCCTGCCGCATGTGCACGACCGCCGCGTCGCCTGTTTCGCCGCCGAGGCCGCCGCCGATGTATGAAGAGCGTTTCCTGCTGCGCGCCATCGAAATTTCCGAGACCGCGCTGACGACCCCCGGCACCGAGCCCTTCGGCGCCGTCGTCGTCAAGGACGGGCAGATCATCGGCGAGGGGATCAACCGCTCGGTCGCGAACCATGACCCGACCTCGCATGGCGAGACCGAGGCGATCCGCGATGCGGCCCGTCGCCTCGGCAGTGTCGATCTGCGCGGCAGCGAGCTCTACAGCTCCTGCGAGCCCTGCCCGCTTTGCGTGGCGGCGATGATGATTGCGGGGATCGGGGCGCTCTACTATGCCGCCGACATGGGCCGGGCGGGAGAGGCCCTGGGCCAGTTGCCCGAAAGCGCGCGCTTTCCCATCGACGTGGACCTGCTGCGCGCCGAGGCCGGGCTGCCCGCCGCCGCCCGGAGGATGCCCTGCGCGCAGCACCACGACGGCGCGGCCAGCAGCGTTCTGACCCGCTGGGCCGCACAGGCGCGGAACCGGGCGGAGCGATCGTGAGATGACGTGAGGTGCCGCGGCCCCGTGTGGCGGACCCCTTCCGCCTTGGACTGCACCCGGGTCCCGACGGACCCGCAACTGGACGGCGCGCCGCCGGGGCGGCGCGCCGGTCGGTTTACTCGACCATGTCCTGTTCGTCGTTGTACTTCTTGACCTGCTTCGAGGCCATGCTGAGGAACATCTGCGTGGTGCTCAAGCCCCGCACCCCGCCGCCAGCGCCACGAAAACGGTTGCTGCCCCGCGAGACCTCCGCGCGACGGGTGTCGCCGAAGTAGATCCGCACGCCAGCCGAGGTATCCCAGCTGTCGGTGTCGTGGACATAGCCGGCGTTGGCAAACAGCGACATGCTGGAGTTGCCGGCCAGGAACCGCTTGTCGATGCCGATGGTGGTGGTGCCGTCGGAGTCGGGCTGGAAGCTGTGGGTGAGCGAGATGCTGAGATCATCGGTCGGAACGTAGCTGGCCGAGAGCATCCCGAAGGTGCCCTCGTTCAGCTCGTACTGCTGGCCGATCAGCGCATAGAGGCTGAAGGCGTCGCTGTAGTAGCCGCCCGAGATGGCGAGGTGCTGCTGTTCGATCCCGCCGCCCGCGTCGGTCTTGAAGGCATCGGCGAGGATGCCGAAATCGTAGTCGGCGCCGATCTCCCAGAACATCTGGGCGCCCAGGCCCATGGCCGAGTCGCCGTCGATCTGGCCGACCATGCCGTCGAACTGCAGCGACAGGGCGCCCTCGGTCGGCAGCAGCAGCGCGCCGGTCAGGTACTTGTATTCGATATCCTGGTAGCCGCCGCCGAAAATGCTGACATTGCCCTGGATCTGGTCCTCAGCGATCTGGGCCGAAACGGGGCCGGTCAGGGACGCCACACCGACCAGGGAGGTCGACAGCAACAGCCAGCGGGTCTTGGGAGATATGGGCATTGGGGGGTATCCTGACTTCGGGAACACGAGGGCTCAAACACAAAAAAGTGAGTCTCAAAATTCCCGATCAGGCCGCCTATCTCAAGAAATTCGCCCGCCAAACGGGCGCCCGCCCCCGTATGTGTGGCTTTCAAGTCCCACTACATCCTCCAATTTGCCGGAGGCGCCACGCTCCAGTTCCCTGACCGCAACGGATGTGACGCGCATTTCGGGGTGGATGAGCTCTGCCGCGCAGGCGGTGAGTCGGCTGTCATCGGCCTGCGGCGTGTCGCCGGCGGGCACGTAGCGCAGTTCGCAATGGTCCACGGCAGTCTGCACGAGTCGGGCGTGACGCGCGTCGGCCAGCCGCGACAGTTCAGACAGCACGCGCCCCGGCAGCCAGCGCCGGTCGCCGCCGGGCAGCGCGATGAGGTTGCGCCGCCGCCCGTGCACCTGGGCCAGCACCGGCTGGTTGCGGCCACAGGGACAGGGCTTGTCCGACAGGGTCGCGTAATCGCCGATATCGTAGCGGATGAAGGGCATGGCGTAGTTGTAGAGACTGGTCAGAACGACCCGCCCCGTGCCGCCCGGGCGGACCTGCCGCCCCTCGTCGTCCAGCACCTCGACCAGCACGTTGGAGGTGGCGATATGCAGCCCGCCCTCGGGATGTTCGCACTGCAGGGCGATCTTGCCCAGCTCCTGACAGCCGTAGCTGTCGATGACCTTCGCCCCCAGCCCTTCGGCACAGAGCGCCCGGATGCGCGGCGTCAACACCTCGCCCGCGGTCAGGATCGCCTCGATCCGCAGGTCCGAGCCGCGCGCCAGTGCCAGTTCCGCCAGTTCGGCGGCCAGCGAGGGGTAGGTGTTGAGGTAGCGCGGGCGCACCATCTCCAGCCAGTCGAGTTGCTTCTCGATGGGGGTTTCGACCGAAAGCGCATAGAAGGGCGCGTCGGGGTCGGTGTCATTCCAGCTGCGCGCCATGCGCATCCCGGGGAACTTCGCCGCCGGCTGCTTGAAACTGCGCAGCCCGGCATAGGGCGCCGAGAAGTCCAGCCCGTTCCAGTCATACATCCGCTGCACCGCCGCCCGGGTCGAGATCGTGGCGACGCGGTTCCAGCGGATCGACAGCGGCGACCCGGACGAGCCGGAGGTCGTCACGGTCGAGATCGGCCCGCCCTCGGGTGTGCTCTCGCTGTGCAGCATCCGGCCGAGCAGGCGCACCTCGTCCCGCCCCAGAAGCGGCAGATCTGCCCAGCCCTCGGGCGAAAAGTCGTCACCCCGGAAGACCCGCGCAAGGTGCTGTGCGTAGAAGGGATTGGCCGAAACGGCGTGATCCAGCAATTCCATCAGGGCATCATACTGGTGGTCCGCGATGACCTCGGCCGGCGAGGTCTCGATCTCGGCCAGCGCGGCGTTGATCTGCTCGAAGATCTGCCGGTCGCCCTCCTCTATCCTGTCCTCGGCGCGCCTGGCCTCGGCCTCTTCGGCGATCTGGTCGCCCTCGCGGCGCAGCAGGTCGAGGAAGGCCGGGGTGAAGGGCTGCGCCTCGGCCGGGAAGGTGGGCAGGAAATGAGTCAGCACGCCGGGCGAGCTGTTGATCTCCAGCACCTTCCAGTTGTCGGCCGTGGCGGGCTGGCTGCGGTCGCGCAGGATGGTGTCCATGGCGCCGACGCGCAGCCCGGGGATCGCCTCGAAGGCGCGGCACGCGGCGTCGAGATAGGAGGGATGCACATCCTCCATGCGCTGCCCGCCCTCAAGAGGCGCGGCGGCGTTGCTGATCGGGCTGATGGTCACTGTCTGGCCCGGCGCCAACACCGTCTGCAGCGTCACGCCCTGGGTCAGCAGGTGCGCCACCAGCGCGCCGCCGGGCCGCAGGTCGCGCTGGCGCCCGGTCACCCCGATGGAGGCGTTGAAGTCCCCGAGCAGCGCCAGCACGCTGTCGCGCCCGTTGCCGACGACCTGCGGGCGCACCGCGCGCAACAGGCCGACGACCCGCGGCTTGACGTAGAAGAAGCGGACATCCTCGCCCGCCAGAGACTCCTCGACGATGATCTCGCCGAAGCGGGCGGCGATTGCCTCGCAGGCGGCGCGGATCTCCTTCTCGGTGCGGCAGGCGGGGTGGACCAGGATACCGGCATGGCCGCGGGCGGGCTTGATGCAGACGGCGCCGCCACGCCCCGGCCCCATGCGGCGGGCGTATTCGATGGCTTCGCTGACCGCGTCACGGGCGAAGCTGCGCCCCTGCGGCGTGGCGATGCCTGCCGCCTCCAGGCTGGCCTTGGTGCGGGACTTGCTGCCGGTGATGCGGGTCGCGCCGGTATTCACATGCACCGAACCGCCATCGGCGGTGACGATGCGCCGCGCCCCGTGGCTGGCCGTATAGGTCTGCCCGCCCAGGTCGAATTCGACCTGGCGGCGTGCCTCGGTCGTCTCGTCCCCGGCGACGTCCCGCAGGCGGTAGGGCAGCCCGGCGCGCGCCAGGTCAAAGGCCATGGCCCGGGCCTCGGCGTCGAGCCCGCGCAGCGCCGGGTCGGCCCCGTCCAGGAAAGAGGGCGCATGGGTGACCCAGGGGTCCATCGCCGCGATCTCCGGACGGTCCAGCAGCGCCAGTATCTGCTCTGCCAGATCGGTGCTGCCCGCGCCGCTGTCGGTATCCGCGAAGGGCTCCAGCTCGGGCGCGCTGACAAGGTTGCGCAGGTGCACACCGGGCCCGGCCTGCGGCGCGGCACCCTCGGGGATCAGGATCTCGACGGCAGCCAGGTGCAGACCCGGCACCGAGCGCACCGCCTTGCAGGCCAGCTCGGCCAGCCCCGGATCAAGCGCGCTGCCAAGACCCTCGGCATGGAAGCCGCGCGTCGCGTCATAGCTCCGCGCCAGCACCACCTGCCGCCCGGCTTCGGGACGGTCCGAGAGCGCCAGCCCCTGCCCCTCCAGCACCTTCAGCAGCACCTCGTCGACTCGGATCCGGTGGTCGGTCGCACGGTGTTCATTGGCGCTGGCGATCAGGGTCAGCAGGCTGCGTGAGCCATCCCCGACCACCCTCGGCGGGCTGCGGAACTGCGCCGCCAGCGCCCTCTCGCGGGTGGCCAGCACGAAAAGCGCCCGCCCCGCCGCGCGGCCCTCGATCGAGACCACGCCCGACTGCGACAACAGGCTCTGCCCGGCCTGGCGCAGCAGCGCCCGGCGGCGGGCATCGGCGTGCCAGATCTGCCCGGGCTCCAGCTGCTGCCCGGGGGTCGTCTCGGGACGCAGGCGCAGCATCCCGGCGTCGCGGGGGATGGCGCTGATCACCGCGTCCCTGGTGGCCTCGTCCACCAGCCAGCCCTGCCAGTGCGGCAGCCCGGCCTCGGCCAGATGCGCCTGCAGGGCGCCCTGGCTGTCGCAGATCGCCTCGGCCAGTTGGTTGATCGAACGGCCCGGACGCTCAGGGCGCAGAACCTGGGCCAACCCGAGATGGCCGCGACGATACTGGAAGCGGCCCGAGGGGTGGTCGATCTCCAGCCAGGGCTGGCGACCGTCACGGCCGTCGCGCAGCTCCACCTGGCGCAGCGCGAGACCGCGCGCCTCGGCCGCCTGTTTCATCCGGCTTTCGAACAGGTCCGATGTCATCGTGCCACTCCTCCTTGCCGTCCCGGGGCACAGCCGGCGACGGGCCTTTCCTTCGGCTCATAAGTTGACAGGACAAACGAGGCAAGCCTCAGGACCAGGTGGGCGCGCGTCCGGCGGATCGCTCAGATCGCGCGGACGCTGCGGCGCAGGCAGAGCTCAACCGGCAGCACGCGGGTCTCGGGCTGCTCTCCGTCACGCTGGCTCAGCAGCAGCCGCGCCGCCTCCTGCCCCAGCACCGCGCGGCGCTGGCGCACCGTGGTCAGCGGCACCGGCGCATAGGCCGCCATCTCGATATTGTCGAAACCGACCAGCGAGATGTCCTCGGGCACCTGCAGCCCGGCCTCGGTCAGGCCCGCCATCAGGCCGATGGCCATCTCGTCGTTGTCGCAGAACACCGCCGTCGGCGCCGCCTCGATCACCTCCGCCGCCGCCTCGCGCCCCGAGCGCAGGGTGAAGGCCCCTTCGATCGTCGCCACCGGTGCCAGCCCCTTGGCCGACAGCGCCGCCCCGACCCCCTCGGCGCGCGAGACCGAGAGCGAATTCTGCCGCGGTCCCGCCAGGTGCAGGATGCGCCGGTGGCCGTGGTCCAGCAGATGCTGCACCGCCAGCCGCGCGCCCTCGGCATTGTCGGCCAGAACCTTGGCACCAGGCACGCCCTCGCTCCATTCACAGGCCTGCACCACCGGCGGGCAGGCCGGGCTGCGGAACAGCTCGGGATCTAGGCTGCCGTCCAGCACGATGATTCCATCGGCGTGACTGCGGTTGAGGTAGTTGCGCAGCCCATGGGTGGGAGAGTCCCGGTCGACCTGCCGGGTGTCCAGCACCAGCAGGTTCAGCCCCGCGTCGCGCAGCACCTCCGAGATGCCCGCGAGGATCTCAGAGAAGAAGGGATTGGCGAGGTTGGGCACCAGCGCCAGCACCGCGCCGACCTGGCTCTGCCGCAGGTTCCGGCCCAGCACGTTCAGCGTGTAACCCGTTTCAACGACAGCCTTTTCCACCGCCTTGCGGCTCTTCTCCGACACGATGTCGGGATTGGAAAAGACCCGGCTGACCGTCGCCACGGAAACCCCCGCCCGCTTGGCGACATCGTGGATCTTCGGCGGACGGCTGGGGGAGCTCAAGGACGGGGACCTCTTGGGGGGAAGAAAACTTTTGGACAATTCACGCTAAGGGTCATTGAAACCGATTACAATATGTGCCAGCGTAAATGTAACCGGTTACATTCGCCACTTTCAGAAGGGCCGGCCAAGGGAGGACCTATGAAGACTCTGAAAGGCCCGGGGCTGTTCCTGGCGCAATTCATCGGCGATGACGCGCCCTTCGACAGCTTCGCCGGGATCACCCGCTGGGCTGCCGATTGCGGCTACCTCGGCGTGCAGGTGCCTTCGGGCGAGGCAGCGATGCTGGACCTCGACCGTGCTGCGTCCTCCCGTGACTACTGCGACGCCCTGCGCGGCACCGCCGCCGAAAGCGGCGTCGAGATCACCGAGCTTTCGGCCCATATCCAGGGCCAGCTGGTCGCCGTCCATCCCGCCTACGACCTGGCCTTCGACGGTTTCGCCCCCGAGGCGCTGCGCGGCAACCCCGCTGCCCGGCAGGCCTGGGCCGTGGATCAGGTGATGAAGACCATCGACGCCTCGGCCAACCTCGGGCTGGATCGCATGGCGGCCTTCTCGGGCGCGCTGGCCTGGCCCTATCTCTATCCCTGGCCGCAGCGCCCGGCGGGCCTGGTCGAAGCGGCCTTCGACGAGCTGGCGAAGCGCTGGCGCCCGATCCTCGATCACGCCGCCGACAAGGGCGTGAAGATCTGTTTCGAGATCCACCCCGGCGAGGACCTGCACGACGGCGCCAGCTTCGAGATGTTCCTCGACCGCGTCGACCAGCACCCCGCCGCCATGATGCTCTACGATCCCAGCCATTACCTGCTGCAGCAGCTGGATTACCTGGCCCATCTGGACATCTACGCCGAGCGCATCGGCATGTTCCACGTCAAGGACGCCGAGTTCCGCCCGACCGGACGCCAGGGGGTCTACGGCGGCTTCCAGTCCTGGGTCGACCGGGCGGGCCGCTTCCGCAGCCCCGGCGACGGCCAGATCGATTTCGGTGCCATCTTCGCCAAGCTGACCGCGATGGATTTCGACGGCTGGGCGGTTGTCGAATGGGAATGCGCCCTGAAGCACCCCGAGGACGGCGCCCGCGAAGGGGCCGCCTTCACCCGTGATCACATCATCCGCGTCACCCCCCATGCCTTCGACGACTTCGCCTCGGCAGGGACCGATGACGCGGCCAACCTGAAGATGCTGGGCCTGAACGTGCCGGGCCCGAACATGCGGAAACCGTCATGAGCCTGCACCAACCTCTGCGCCTCGGCATGGTCGGCGGCGGCAAGGGCGCGATGATCGGCGGCGTTCACCGCATCGCCGCGCGCCTCGATGATGCCTTCACGCTGGTCGCAGGCGCCCTCTCCTCGACGCCTGCGCGCAATGCCGAAAGCGCCGCCGAGGCCAGGATCGCGCCGGACCGCACCTACGACGATTTCACCGAGATGGCCCGCGCCGAAGCCGCCCGCCCCGATGGCATCGAGGCGGTGGCGATCTGCACCCCGAACCACCTGCACTACCCCGCCGCAAAGGCGTTCCTGCAGGCCGGGATCCATGTCATCTGCGACAAGCCGATGACCTCGACCCTGGCCGACGCGCAAGAGCTGGCCCGGGTGGCCGAGGCTGCGGATGCGCTCTTCGTGCTGACGCACAACTACTCGGCCTACCCGCAGTTGCGGCTGGCGCGCGAGATGGTGGCGCGGGGCGATCTGGGCAAGCTGCGGCTGGTACAGGTTGAATATGCGCAGGACTGGCTGGCCGAACCTTCAGACAGCAAGCAGGCCGAGTGGCGCGGCGATCCGGCCCGCGCCGGGGCCGGTGGCGCCATCGGCGATATCGGCACCCATGCCTTCCAGCTGGCGCGTTTTGTCAGCGCCGAGCTGCCCTCGCATCTGCTGGCCGACCTGACCAGCTTCGTGCCGGGCCGTGCGGTGGATGACAACGCCCAGGTGCTGCTGCGCTATGCCTCGGGCGCAAAGGGATCGCTTTGGTGCAGCCAGGTGGCGCCGGGCACCGAGAACGGGCTGAAGCTGCGGATCTACGGCGAAAAGGCGGGGCTGGAATGGTCCCATGTCGAGCCCGAGACGCTGCTGTTCACGCCGCTTGGCGAGCCGCGCCAAACCCTGCGCCGGGGCGCCGTCACCATGGCGGGCAGCCGCGTGCCGCCCGGCCACCCCGAGGGCTACCTGGAAGGCTTCGCCAATATCTACGCCGAGGCCGCCGCCGCCATCCGCGCCCATCAGCGCGGCGAAGAGGCCCCTACCCTGCTGCCCGGCATCCGCGACGGCATCGAGGGGCTCTGCTTCATCGAGGGCTGCATCCGCTCGGCCCGCGCCGGCAATACCTGGATCGACCTTGCGGAGGTGGCGCAGAATGGCTGACCCCATCCTCTCGCTCTCATCCGTCTCGAAGTCCTTCGGCCCCATCGAGGTGCTGCACGGCGTCGACTTCGAGCTGCGCCCCGGCGAGATCCACGCCCTGATCGGCGAGAACGGCGCCGGCAAGTCGACGACGATGAAGATCCTCGGTGGCTATATCGACCAGACCGCCGGTGACGTGCTCTGGCAGGGCCAGCCCCTCCGCTTTACCCATTCCGACGAGGCCGAAGCGCGCGGGATCATCATGATCCACCAGGAATTCAACCTGGCCGAGCACCTGGGTGTCGACCAGAACGTCTTCCTCGGGCGCGAGCTGAAGCGCGGCTGGCGGCTGGACCATGCCGCCATGCGCGCCCGCACCGCCGAGCTGCTGGCGCAGCTTGATTGCCCGGTCGATCCCTCGGCCCGGGTCTCTGATATTTCGGTGCCATCCAAGCAGATGGTCGAGATCGCCAAGGCCCTGTCGCGGGACCTGAAGGTGCTGATCATGGATGAACCCACGGCGGTGCTGACCGAACGCGACTGCGAGGTGCTGTTCCGCCAGGTCGAGCGGCTGCGCGACGAGGGCGTGGCCGTGCTCTATACCTCGCACAAGCTGTCCGAGGTGAAGCGCATTTGCGACCGCGTCACCGTGCTGCGCGATGGCGCCATGGTGCGCAACAGCAAGGTGTCCGAAATCACCGAGGACGAGATGGCGGAAGCCATGGTGGGGCGCGAGCTGTCGGGTCTCTACCCGGCGAAGGCCCTGCCCCGCGCCGAGGTGATGCTGGAAGTCGAGAACCTCTCGGTCCCCGGCATGGTCGAGGGCGCCTCGCTGAAGCTGCGGCGGGGCGAGGTGCTGGGCATCGGCGGGCTTGTCGGCTCGGGCCGGACCGAGCTGGCCGAGGCGATTGCCGGGCTGCGCGCCCGCAGCGGCACCGTGCGCCTTGAGGGCAAGGACCTGCCCGCCGCCGAGCCGCATGTGGCGATGACACGGGGCCTGGCCTACCTGACAGAAGACCGCAAGGGTGCCGGCCTGCTGCTTGAAAAGACCCTGCGCGAGAACCTGACGCTGCCGCTGCTGGACCGCTTCGGCGGGGTGCTGATCGACCGCAAGGCGGAAGAGGCGGCGCTGGACAAGGCGATTGCCGATTTCGCCATCCGGGTGCCCGAGCGCAACATGGCGGTCGGCAACCTCTCGGGCGGCAACCAGCAGAAGCTGCTGCTGGCCAAGACGCTGCTGTCGGATCCGCAGGTGATCCTGATCGACGAGCCGACACGCGGCATCGACATCGGCACCAAGCAACAGATCTACCAGCTGATCGCCGATCTGGCCGCCGAGGGGCGCGCCATCGTGGTGATCTCCTCCGAGATGCCCGAGCTGATCGGCCTGGCCAGCCGCGTGCTGGTCATGCACGCCGGCCGCGTGGTCGGAGAGCTGGCGCAAGACGAAATCAACGAGGGGGCCATCGTCCGCCTGGCGATGGGACTGAAGGACAGTGAGGGAGAGGCCGCGTGACCATGGCCCATGCAGAGACAAAGACCCGCCGCCGGGGCGGCAGCATCGACCTGAAGGTCATCGGGCCCATCGTCGCCCTGATCGCGCTGGTGCTGATCGGGGTGGCGCTGAACCCCAACTTCCTGAGCTACGCCAATATCACCAACGTGCTGGCGCGCTCGGCCTTCATCGGCATCATCGCCGTCGGCATGACCTTCGTCATCACGGCGGGCGGGCTCGACCTGTCGGTCGGGTCCATGGCGGCCTTCGTCGCCGGGCTGGCGATCCTGACCATGAACGTGCTGACCGACAGCTGGGGCGTCGGCCTGCCGGTGATCCTGGTCGGCGTGGCGCTGGCGCTGGTCGCGGGGCTGGTCGCGGGGCTGATCAACGGCCTTCTGATCACCCGTGTCGGCATCGAGGCCTTCATCGTCACCCTCGGCACCATGGGCATCTACCGCTCGCTGATCACCTGGCTGGCGGATGGCGGTACGCTGTCGCTTGGCTTCGAGATGCGCGAGCTCTACCGCCCGGTCTACTACGGCGGCATCGCCGGGATCTCCTGGCCGATCATCGCCTTCGCGGTGATCGCCATCCTCGGCGAAGTGGTCATGCGCCACACCGCCTTCGGCCGCCACTGCGCCGCCATCGGCTCGAACGAGAAGGTCGCGCGCTATTCGTCCATCGCCGTGCTGAAGGTGCGCCTGGCGACCTATGTGCTGCTCGGCCTGCTGGTCGGCTTCGCGGTGGTCATGTACGTGCCGCGCCTCGGCTCGGCCTCCGCCTCGACCGGCCTCTTGTGGGAACTGGAGGCCATCGCCGCGGTGATCATCGGCGGCACCCTTCTCAAGGGCGGTTTCGGCCGGGTCTGGGGCACCGTCGTCGGCGTGCTGATCCTCAGCCTGATCGGCAACATCCTGAACCTCACGGACTTCGTCAGCCCTTACCTGAACGGAGCCATCCAGGGCGCGGTGATCATTCTCGCCGTCGTCCTGCAACGCAAGACCGGGACCGACCGCTGAGGCGGTTCCGGAAATCCACGTCATCTCATCGGGAGGATATCAGATGACCAAGCTCTTTATCGCAACCACCGCGCTTGCCACCGTGCTGACCGGTGCCGCCGCCGCCGAGACCATCGGCGTGTCGATCCCGGCAGCGACCCACGGCTGGGCCGGCGCCCTGAACTACCACGCCGAGCGTACCATCGCGCGGCTGGAAGAGGCCCATCCCGACCTGGATTTCGTCCTGGCCACCACCCCGGACAGCGCCACGCAGGTCTCTGACCTCGAAGACATGATGGCCACTCGCGGCATCGACGCGCTGGTCGTCCTGCCCTTCGAATCCGAGCCGCTGACCGGCCCGATCAAGCGCATCGCCGACTCTGGCACCTGGGTCACCGTGGTCGACCGCGGCCTGGCACAGGAAGGCATCCAGAACCTCTATGTCGCCGGCGACAACGCCTCCTTCGGCAGCACGGCGGGTGAATACTTCGCCGAAAACCTCGACGAGGGCTCCAAGGTCGTCGTCATGCGCGGCATCCCCTCGACCGTCGACAACGAGCGTGTCGAAGGCTTCGAAGGCGCCATCGAGGGCTCGGGCATCGAAGTGGTCGCCATGGACCACGGCAACTGGAACCGCGACACCGCCTTCACCCTGATGCAGGACTGGCTGTCGCGCTTCCCCGAGATCGACGCCGTCTGGGCCGCCGATGACGACATGGCCGTCGGCGCCCTGGCCGCCATCGAGCAGGCCGGCCGCATCGACGAGATGTTCGTGGTCGGCGGCGCCGGCATGAAGGAGATGGTGGCCCGCATCGCCGAGGGCGACGAGACCGTGCCGGTCAACGTCACCTACCCGCCGGCAATGATCTCGACCGCCATCGAGATGACCGTGCTGGGCCTGACCTCGGGTGCGCCGATGACCGGCGACTTCATCATCTCCTCCGAGCTGATCACCCAGGAAAACGCCGAGGACTTCTACTTCGAGGACAGCCCCTACTGATCCGCGCCTAGCGCGCAAGGGAAGGCCCCGCGATGCAGCTGCATCGCGGGGCCTTTTTCGTTCCGCCCGGGCGGCCGGATCAGCGCCCGTAGCGGCGCAGGATCTCGTCGATGGCACGGTCCTGTTCGGGGTCGGGCAGCAGTGCCGGCTGACGCGAGGCGCCGACCGAATGATCCCGCAGCCAGAGCGCCCGCTTCACCAGCGCCGGGGGGAAACCCAGCTTGTAGAGGTCGGTGCGGAAGGCCGTGTAGGTCTCCTGCGCGCGGGCCGCGCCAGCCTCGTCCCCGGCGTTGAAGCAGCGCACGATCTCGGCCAGCACATCGGGCAGCACGTTGCCCAGCCCCGAGATCGCCCCCTTGGCGCCATTCTGGAAGGACCAGTGCACCAGGTGATCGGGGCCCGAATAGACATCGAACCCCGCCACATCGCGGCCAACCTGCATGTAGGCCTCCAGCGTCTCCTACGCCCCGCCGGAATCCTTGATGCCTGCGATATTGCCGTGCCCTGCCAGAATGCGGGCGGTTTCGGGCTCGATATGGTTCTGGGTGCGGGCGGGGATGTCGTAGAGGTAGACGGGCGTGGTCACCGCATCGGCAACCGAGATGAAATGACGGATCAGCCCGTCCTGGGTGCAGGCGATGAAGAAGGGCGTGATCACCGCGATACCATCGACCCCGAGGCGATCGAACGCGCGCGCCAGCAGGACGGTCTCGTAGGTGGCGGGCATCCCGGCGTTGACGATCACCTTCGCCGCGCCGCCGACCTCCTCCACCACCTCGCCGCAGAGGCGCACCTTCTCGTCGAAGGTCAGGGCCGAGAAATCGCCGTTGGTCCCGGCGCACATGATGTTGTTGCCCGCGGCCACCTGTCGGCGCACCTGCGCACGGGTGGCCTCGTAGTTGATCGTCTCGTCCTCGTTGAAACAGGTGACAAGTGCGACGAAGGCTTCCCTGGTCATGGTCTCTCTCTCCTCAGCGCGCCGCGGCGCTCATCTTCGCGGCGTAGTCCAGCGCCGACAGCATGTTGACGTGATTGGCCTTGCCGGTGCCCGCGATGTCGAAGGCCGTGCCATGGTCGACCGAGCAGCGGTCGATCGGCAGCCCCAGCGAGACATTGACGGCGGTGTCGAAGGCCACCAGCTTGATCGGGATATGGCCCTGGTCGTGATACTGGGCGATCACCAGGTCGAAGGCGCCCTGGTAGGCGCGATGATAGACCGTATCGGCCGAGATCGGCCCGGCGACATTGATCCCCTCGGCCTGGGCAGCGGCCACGGCGGGGGCCAGGAACTGCGTGTCCTCGTCGCCGAACAGCCCGTTCTCGCCGCAATGGGGGTTGATGCCGGCCACGGCGATGCGGGGAGTGTCCATCCCCATGCGGCGCAGGTGGCGGTCACCGGTACGGATCGTCTCCAGCACCCGCTCGACCGTTGCGCGCCCGATGGCCTCGCGCAGCGAGACATGGGTCGAGACATGGACCACGTTCAGCCGTTCCGAAGCCAGCAGCATCCAGGACGAGCGCGAACCGGTCAGATGCGCCAGCATCCCGGTGTGCCCGTCGTAATGATGCCCGGCGGCGTTCAGCGCCTCCTTGTTGATCGGCGCAGTGACGATGCAGGACGCCTCGCCCGCCTGCGCCCGTTGCACCGCGCGTTCGATATAGCGGAAGGAGGCCTCGCCGCAGGCCGGGCTGAGCACGCCGAACGCCCCCGGCAACCCCTCGACCGGCACATGATCGACGCGGATGCCGTCGCCATTGGCGCCCGGCTCGATCAGCGGCAAGGTGACACCACAGGCCCTTGCCGCACGCTCGAGCGTGTCGCGGTCCCCGATCACCACCGCCGAAGCGCGCAGATCCGCGTCGCGGTCGGCCAGCGCCTTCATGGTGACCTCGGCGCCGACACCCGAGGGGTCGCCCATGGTGATGACGATTGGCTTGCTCATGACGGCCTCCCTGCCCGCTCTGTCCCGGCCAGATCTAACCTATAGGTAAATAGGTTGCAACTTGTCCGGGGAATATCGCCAGAATTTCGCCTATATCACTTATATATTTGCCTTTTGCGCCCCATGAGAATGTGTAATACTTTTTACAACATGCTAGGGAGGCAGGTTTTGACGGACGATTTCACCCCGAAAGTCTTCATTGTTGCCGACGATCTGACAGGCGCGCTCGACTCGGCGGTGGCGTTTGCAGGTGCCGACACGAAGGTCGTCGTCGCGCGCCATCCCGGCGCCCTGCCTGAGGCGTTGGCGCAGCGCCCGGACGTGCTGGCCGTCAGCACCGCCAGCCGTGAGATCGCCGAAGCCGAGGCCAGCGCCCGGGTGTCCGAGGCGCTGGCAGCCGTCCCGCTGGCGCGCATCCCGGTGGTGATCAAGAAGGTCGACTCGCGCCTGAAGGGCCACCCCGGGGCCGAGACCGCCGTGCTGGCCGACGCCATGGGCGCGCCCGAACTCATCATCTCCCCCGCCATCCCGGACATGGGGCGCGTCGTGCGGGACGGCGCCCTGCAGGGCAGTGGCGTCGCCACGCCGATCCCGATCGCGCCGCTGTTCGACGACCTTCCGTCTTGCCCCGTCACCTGCCCCGACAGCGAGAGCGCCGCGCAGCTCGACGCGGCGGTCGCGGGTGCCACGGGCCGTCCGCTCTGGGTCGGGGCGCGCGGGCTGGCGATGGCGCTGGCGCGGCACCTCGGGATCACCGCTGCCCCGCCGCCGGCGCTGGACCTGCCGCTGATGATCGCCAGCGGTTCGCGCGATCCGGTGACGCTGGCACAACTCGATGCGCTGACGGCGCCGGTGCTCGACGCCCCAGACGGCGCGGTGCCGCAGATCCCCCCCGGTGCGATCCGCGTGCTGTCGATCCGCGACGGCGGCGGCGCGCTGTCCGGCGCCGAGGCCGCCGGACGCTTCGCCGCCGGCACCCTGCGGGCGCTGGACACCCTGAAACCCCGCGCCCTGATGATCTGCGGCGGCGAGACGGCACATGCCATACTGGACCAGATGCGCGCCGACAGCCTACAAGTGACGGCAGAGTTTCGCCCGGGCCTGCCGCTCTGCCGCATCGCGGCCCCCTGGGGACCGCTGCAACTGGTGACGAAATCCGGCGGCTTCGGTGACCCCGGCCTCTTGCAGGAGGTCCTGGCCGAGGCGGCAACCGAACGGGGCGTGAGGGAAGGAGAAGGCGCATGAGCGTGGTGAAATCCGAAGCTGCGAAGGACGGCGGCGCGACGCGGTCGCGGCCCTCGCTGTCGGACAAGGTCTATTCGGCCCTGCGTGGTCGCATCATGCGCGGCGACTATGCCCCGAACGAGAAGCTGCCGGCGGAAAAGGACCTCTCCGTCACCTTCGGCGTCTCACGTCCAGTGCTGCGGCTGGCGCTGGAGCAGCTGCGCGAAGAGGGGCTGATCTATTCCCGCCAGGGGGCCGGCAACTTCGTGCGAGTGAAGCGCGAACCGGCGCTTGGCTACACCCCGGTCGAGACCATCGCCGACATCCAGCGATGCTATGAATTCCGCCTGACGGTCGAGACCGACGCCGCCGCCCTGGCCGCCCAGCGTCGCAACGATGCCGCCCTGGCCGAGATCGAGCAGGCGCTGCACCTGCTGTCGGACGCCACCGGCTCTCGCCTGCACCGCGAGGACGCGGATTTCGCCTTCCACCAGGGCGTCGCCCGCGCCTCGAACAACCAGTATTACGAAGAGACCCTGAAGGCCCTGCGCGATCACATCCACGTCGGCATGAAGCTGCACGGAGAGTCGCTGATGTCCGACGGCGCCCGCGCGCTGGAAGCGGTCTTTGCCGAGCACCAGGCAATCTACGACGCGATCCGGGAGCGCGACAGCGAGCGAGCCCGCGAGGTGATGCGCAAGCACATCCTGCACTCGCGGGAACGGCTCTTCGGCGGCGGCCAGCTGGACCTGTCGCTCTAGCGCCGTGCCACCCTAGAGGGCGGCACGGTAGATGGCATGTACGTCCTCGACGCTCATGTCGCGGGGGTTGTTGTCCATCAGTCGACGGATCGCATGGGCCTCGGCGGCCCATTCCCCCAGCACCGCCTCTTCCGCGCCATGGGCGGCGAGGCGCATCTCGACACCGAGATCGGCGCAAAAGGCATGGGCGGCGCGCTGCAGCCCCTCCTGGCTGTCCGCCCCGGTGAGGCCGAGTGCGGCGGCCACCTCGGCGGATTTCTCCGGCCGCACCGGCTGGTTGAAGGCCAGCACATGCGGGAAGATGATGGCATTCGCCAGGCCGTGTGGCAGCGACAGCCGGGTCCCCAGCGGGTAGGACAGCGCATGGCCCGCCGCCGTGTTCACCGGGCCAAGGCAGAGGCCGCCGTAGTAGCTGGCCAGCATCATGCCGGCACGCGCCTCGGTATCCGTGCCATCCTCGACCGCGCGGCGCAGGTAACGCCCGACCAGCGAGATCCCCATGCGCGCATAGCCGTCGATCAGGTCATGGGCGCGAATGTTGGTGAAAGCCTCGACGCAATGGGCCATGGCGTCGATCCCTGTCGCCGCAGTGACGGCAGCGGGCACGGAATAGGTCAGCTCGGGGTCGAGGATGGCGATATCGGCCAGCAGGAAGGGGCTTTCCACCGCCACCTTGGCCTTGGTCGCCGGATCGGTGACCAGCGCGCGGATCCCCGCCTCGGACCCCGTGCCGGCGGTGGTGGCGACCTGCGCCAGCCGGCTGCGCCGCCCGGCGACCCTGTTCGGCCCGGCCACATCCGCCAGCCCCTGTTCGCCATCCCAGAGCGCCGCCACCAGCTTGGCCACGTCCAGCACCGAGCCGCCGCCGAGCCCGACCACCAGGTCAGGGCGATGATCACGCGCGGCGGCCAGCACGGCCTCGAAGGCGGAGATATCGGGTTCGGGCGGGACATCGTCGATGACATGCACGGCGCCGGAGAGGCCAAGGCGCTCGACGTATTGCCGGGTCGGGCCGCTGACGATGACCAGCGGGCGGGCTGCGCCATCGGCCCAGGCGCCAAGGCTGCGGGACGCGCCGGCGCCGATTTCCAACCGCGGCGGCTGATGCAGGGTGATGGGGCGATCCATGCCGGACATGGCGGTCTCCTTCTTGGGCGGCGATCTCAGGCGCAGAGCGCGGTGACGGTGGCGGCATCCAGGCGCAGGTGCCGGATGGCGCGCCGGTAAAGCGTGTAGGCGACATCCAGCCCGCCATCGGCGCGGGGCAGCACGACGGGATAGGACAGCTCCTTGTTGCGCCCATCGAGCGAGTTGTTGGACAGGCAGGTGCCCGGGCTGTCCTCGAGCACATGGCGGACCGGGAAGCTGCGCCCGCCATCACGCGACAGGCAAAGCGTCAGCGGGCCGCGCTCGACACCCCAGATCGGGCCACAGCCCTCCTGCGCCTCGGGGCGCTCATCGCCCTCGTCCAGTTCATCGTAGAGCGAGGCGCGGCGGGCTCCGGACTGCGCCGCCGAGACGGGATTGCAGACCATGGCCAGCCAGCCACCGGGCAGCGTGGCGACACCGATCGAGCTGTTGTTGTTCGGCACGTCGGTGGGCGCCGGGGCGCTCCAGCTGCGGCCACCGTCGCGGCTTTCGGAGCGGTGCACCCAGTCGGATTGACGACGGCGATAGAAGGCGGCCAGGCTGCCATCCTGAAGCGCCACCGGCGACATGTGAACCGAGCCCTGCGAGTCCGGCACATCTTCCACCGCCCAGGTGGCGCCGCCGTCGGTGCTGACGGCCATGGCGGCAGTGTCGAAGGCGCCGGTCCAGCGGATGCCGGGGCGCGGGTTGCAGCGGAAGAGCGGCAACATCCAGGCACCATCCTCGCGCAGCAGCGGCGCGGCGCGCACGAAGGTGCCCGGCGGCAGACCGGTGTCGCGCGCCTCCCCCGCGACCAGCCGGTCGCCTTCGCGCTGCAGTTCGCGCATGAAGACCCGCGATTCATCCTGGTTGCCCGCCGGCTGGGCCGTATTGAACAGCCAGAGCGTGCCACCCGGGGCGGTGAACAGCACCGGGTTCTGCTCGGAACGCGCGGGATCATCGGTCAGCCGCGCAGCGGGGCCCCAGCGGGTCGCGCCCTCGTTCAGCAGGCAGGCGTGGATCGAGATGTCGGACTTGCCTTCAAGCGTGCCGCCGAACCAGGCGCAGGCCAGCGCCCCATCGGGCAGGCGCGCCAGGAAGGCGGCGTGGTTCTGCACCGTCGGCGCGGGCAGGATGGCCCCCTGCCCGCCCGGCCATGGCCCCAGCACCCCATCCATTCCGGCTGCGATCTCCTCCGGTGTCATCAACGACGCTCCTCCCTCGTGTGATTCCGTGACGAGAGAACCCATTTGCAAACAACTTGTCAAGTTGACTGAAGCGCACCCCACACCGCACCCATTCCGGCAAAACAATAATTACCAATATTTTGCAGATATTTAGCGATTTGTTCGTGCAGCCATCAGGACTCCTCTCACAAACGGGTTTGACAAGCTTTTGCAACTTTACCAATATGCCCACACCGCAACTGGCCAGGGGAGGAGACCGATGCCAGGCAACGGAACACCCCGCCGGCATCCCCTCCGCCAAAACGCGGAGCAGATGGCCCGTCGCGACATGTCGGTGCGTGCGCAGCCGCGCAACCGGGCGAGGATCAAGGCTGCAGGATTTTCAGGGAGGAAGATCACGATGAAACACACCACGGCCCTTGCCGGGCTTCTGCTGGCCAGCACCACGCTGTCGCCGGCCATGGCACAAGAGAACACCGACGTCACCGTCGTGCTGGCGGAAGAGGTTGACCTGGTCGAACCCTGCATGGCGACCCGCTCCAACATCGGGCGGATCGTGCTGCAGAACATCTCCGAGACGCTGACCGAGCTGGACGTGCGCGGCGACAAGGGCCTGATGCCCCGGCTGGCCGAAAGCTGGGAGATGACCGGAGAGGGCACCTGGCGCTTCCACCTGCGCGAGGGCGTGACCTTCTCGGATGGCACCGCCTTCGACGCCGAGGACGTCAAGCACAGCTTCGAACGCGCCGGCAGCGACCAGATCACCTGCGAGATCTCGCGCTACTACGAGGGTATCGAGATCACGCCCACCGTGGTCGACGCCCAGACCATCGACTTCGCCACCGAGCCGGCGCAGCCGATCCTGCCGCTGCTGATGTCGCTGCTGACCATCGTGCCCTCGGAAACGCCGATCGAGTTCACCCGCGATCCGATCGGCACCGGCCCCTTCATCCTGTCCGAATGGAACCCCGGCCAGGACATCAAGCTGACCCGCCGGGATGACTACTGGGGCGAAGCGCCCGAGGTCAGTGGCGCCACCTACCTGTTCCGCTCTGATGCGGCGGTGCGCGCGGCCATGGTGCAGACCGGCGAGGCGGATATCGCGCCCTCGATCTCGGCCACCGACGCCACCGACCCGGCGCTGGACTTCGCCTATCCGAACTCGGAAACCACCTACCTGCGGATCGACCAGAATGTCGCCCCGCTGGGGGACAAGCGGGTGCGCGAGGCGCTGAACCTGGCGCTGGACCGCGAAGCCTTCATCGGCACCATCCTGGCCGAGGGCACCCAGATCGCCACCGCGATCACCCCGCCGACCACCCTGGGCTGGAACCCGGACGTGAAGGCATGGCCCTATGACCCCGAGAAGGCCCGTGACCTGCTGGCCGAAGCCGCTGCCGACGGCGTGCCGGTCGACACCACGATCTCTCTGATCGGGCGCACCGGCAACTTCCCCGGCGCCACCGAGGTCTTCGAGGCGATCCAGGCGATGCTCTCGGATGTCGGTTTCAACGTCGAACTGCAGATGGTCGAAGTGGCCGAGCACGAGCAGTATTACTCGAAGCCCTACGTCGAGGATCGTCCGATCCTGGTCGGCGCGCAGCACGACAACTCGCGTGGCGATCCGGTGTTCTCGATGTACTTCAAGTACCACTCCGACGGTCGTCAGGCCGGCTTCAGCGACCCCAAGGTCGACGAGCTGATCGAAGCGGCCACCGCCGCCACCGGCGACGAGCGCAGCGCGCTCTGGTCCGAGCTCTTCGCCTACCTGCATGACGAGGTCGTCGCCGATGTGCTGCTGTTCCACATGGTCGGCCATGCCCGGGTCAGCGAACGGGTGGACTTCACCCCGACCATCGCCACCAACAGCTCGCTTCAGCTGTCGGAAATCGGCTTCAAGTGAGTAGACTGAGGGCGCGCGGCCACGGAGTCGCGCGCCCTTCACCTATCTGCCAGCCCCCGGGGAGGCCTCATGTCGTCCATGCTGGGAAAACGCGCCGTTTCGAGCTTCATCTCGCTCATGGTGCTGATCGTTCTCGTCTTCTTCCTGTCGCGCCTCACCGGGGATCCGGCGGCGCTCTACCTGCCCGTCGATGCCTCCGAGGCGATGCGCGACAACTTCCGCGAGATCCACGGGCTGAACGACCCGGTGCTGGTGCAGTTCACCCATTACATCACCGACCTCGTCTGCTTCGACTTCGGCGACAGCCTGCGCAAGGCACGCCCCGCCTTGGAAGTCGTGCTGGACTCCTTCACCTGGACGCTGCAACTGGCGCTGATCACCATGGCGCTGGTCAGCGCCGCGGCCATCGCGCTCGGCTCGCTGGCGGCCTTCCACGTCGGCAGCTGGCTTGACCGGCTGGCCTCGGGTCTGTCGCTGATCGGCGCCTCGGCGCCCGACTTCTGGATTGCCATCGTCGGCATCGTGCTGTTCTCGGTCACCCTGGGATGGCTGCCCACCTCGGGCACCGGCACGGTCTGGCACTGGGTGCTGCCGATCGCGGTGCTGTTCATCCGCCCCTTCGGGTTGATCCTGCAGGTTGTGCGCGGCTCGATGATCACCGCGCTCGGCTCGGCCTATGTCAAGACGGCGCGGGCCAAGGGGGTGCGCAACCGCCCGGTGATCTTTGTCCATACCCTGCGCAACGCCATGCTGCCGGTGATCACCGTCATCGGCGACCAGGCCGCCGCGCTGCTGAACGGCGCGGTGGTGGTCGAAACCATCTTCGGCTTCCCCGGCGTCGGAAAGCTGATGATCGACAGCATCCTGCAAAGGGACTTCAACGTCATCCTCGCCGCCATCATGGTCACCGCCCTGGCGATCTTCCTGATGAACCTGCTGATCGACATCGCCTATGCGCTGCTCGATCCCCGCATCCGCACCTGACGGGGCGCCGCGATGACCGACACGACAACCAGCGAGACAGCCATGGCCACGCCCACCACCGACGACACCAAGGCCCCCGGGGCGCTGCGCCGCTACGCGCGGATGCTCTGGGCCGACAAGCTGGCCTGTGCGGCGGCGCTCTTCCTGCTCATGATGCTGCTCTTCGCGGTGTTCGGACCGACGCTGCTGGACGGGGCCGCCTCGAAGCAGAACCTGCGCGCCCGCAATGCCGCCCCCTTCACGCTGGAGCGCGGCTTTCTCTACCTGCTGGGCGGCGACGCCCTGGGCCGGCCCCTGCTGGCGCGGATCATCGTCGCGGCCCAGAACACCCTGGTGATCGCGGCGGGTGCCGTGGCGGCCTCGATGGCCGTCGGCGCCACCCTGGGCCTGATCGCCGGCTATGCGGGCCGCACCACGGGCGAGGTGATCATGCGGCTGGCCGACGTGATCATGTCCTTCCCCTCGCTGCTGCTGGCGGTGATCGTGCTCTACATGCTGGAGCCCTCGATCGGGAACCTGGTGCTGGTGCTGGCGATCACCCGTATCCCGATCTACCTGCGCACCACCCGCGCCGAGGTGCTGGAGGTGCGCGAACGCATGTTCGTGCAGGCCGCACAGGTCATGGGCGCCTCGACCCTGCGCATCATCTTCCGTCACATCCTGCCGGTGATCCTGCCCACCCTGCTGACCATCGCCACTCTGGATTTCGCCTTCGTCATGCTGGCTGAAAGCGCGCTGTCCTTCCTCGGCATCGGCATCCAGCCGCCAGAGATCACCTGGGGCCTGATGGTCAGCCAGGGGCGGCAATACCTGACGTCGGCCTGGTGGCTGGCCTTCTGGCCGGGCCTGGCGATCATCCTGACCACCATGTCCCTCAACCTGCTGTCGAGCTGGATGCGCATCGCTCTGAACCCGACGCAACGCTGGCGGCTGGAGCTTGGAGGCAAGCGCAATGACTGAGCATCTTCTCGAAGTCCGCGACCTCTCGGTGCGCTTCCACACGGCGCGCGGCATGGTCAATGCGGTCAACGGCATCTCCTGGCACCTCGACCGGGGCGAGACGCTGGCCATCCTCGGCGAAAGCGGCTCGGGCAAGTCTGTCTCGGCCTCGGCGATCATGAACCTGATCGACTGCCCGCCGGGCGAGATCACCTCGGGTCAGATCCTGTTCGAGGGCCGCGACCTGCTGACGCTGGACGCCGAGACCCGGCGCGACATCAACGGCCGGCGCATCGCGATGATCTTCCAGGATCCGCTGAGCCACCTGAACCCGGTCTATCCCGTCGGCTGGCAGATCGCCGAGGCCGGCATGGCCCATGGCCTGCCCCGCGCCAAGGCCCGCGCCCGCACCCTGCAGCTGCTGACCCGTGTCGGCATTCCCGACCCCGAGGCGGCGATGGCGAAGTATCCGCACCAGTTCTCGGGCGGTCAGCGGCAGCGGCTGATGATCGCCATGGCGCTGGTGCTGAAACCCGATATCCTGATCGCGGACGAGCCGACGACGGCGCTGGACGTGACGGTGCAGGCCGAGGTGCTCTCGCTGCTGGAAGAGCTGCAGGAAGAGACCGGCATGGGCCTGCTGCTGATCACCCATGACCTCGGCGTCGTGGCCGAGGCCGCCGACCGCGCCGTGGTGATGGAGGGCGGCCGGGTGGTCGAGACGGGCACGCCGCGCGATCTCTACCATGGCGCCAGCCACCCCTATACGCGCAAGCTGCTGGCCGCTGCGCCCGGCAAGGGCGAGATGCGCCAGCCGGACGAGGCCCCTGCCCCGATCCTTCAGGTCCGCGGGCTGGAAAAATCCTACGGCCCCTTCCGCGCCCTGCGTGGCGTCGATTTCGACCTGCGCGCCGGGGAGACGCTGGCGGTGGTCGGGGAAAGCGGGTCAGGCAAGTCGACCGTGGCACGGTTGCTGTTGCGGCTCGAAGAGGCGACGGGCGGCAGCGCGCTGTGGAAGGGCGAGGACCTGTTGCAGAAGTCGCCGCGCCAGATGGCGCCGTTGCGCCGCCAGCTGCAGATGGTGTTCCAGGACCCGACCCAGTCGCTGGCACCGCATATGTCGGTCTTCCAGATCATCTCGGAAGCCTGGGCGATCCATCCCGGCATCCTGCCCAAGGCGCGCTGGCGTGCCCGGGTGGCCGAGCTGCTGGAGCAGGTCGGCCTGCGCCCCGAACATGCCGAGCGCCATCCGCACCAGTTCTCGGGTGGGCAGCGCCAGCGCATCGCCATCGCCCGCGCCCTGGCGCTGGAACCCGAGCTGATCATCTGCGACGAGGCGGTCTCGGCGCTGGATGTCTCGATCCAAGCCCAGGTGATCGACCTGCTGGGCAAGCTGCGCGACGAGCTAGGGCTGGCCTTCATCTTCATCGCCCATGACCTGCCCGTGGTCCGCGACTTCGCCGACCGGGTGCTGGTGATGCAGAAGGGCGAGATCGTCGAACAGGGCAGCGTCGCGCAGATCTTCGACGCTCCGCAGGCGCTTTACACGCAGCGCCTTCTGGCGGCGGGTCTGGATGCCGATCCCGACGTGCAGGCCGACCGCCGCGCGGCGCGTCTGGCCCTGGCCAAGTAAGGGACCCTGTCGAAATGGATGGGCCGCCGCCCCGCCTGGCGCGGGGCGGCGGCCCTTTTCACGTCAGGCCGCGGCCGGGCTGGAGCCCGGGCCCGAGGGCCGCAACAGGATCGCCAGCACCACCAGCGCCCCGATGGTGATCGCGATGAAGTTGGTCGAGATCAGCAAGAGGCCCGCGAGGGTCAGCACGATCTTCTCCCACAGCGCCAGCGGGCGGCGGAACCAGCCGATATAGGCCGCCGAGAGCGCCAGCACACCGGTCAGCCCCGAGAGCAGCGCGGTGATGAACTCCAGCCAGGTGAACTCGACGAACAGCAGGCTGGGCGCGTAGATGAACATGAAGGGCACCAGCGCCTTGCCCATCGACAGGCGGAAGGCCGTCGTGCCGGTGGTCATGGGCTCCGACCGCGCCAGTCCCGCCGCCGCATAGGCGGCCAGCGCCACCGGTGGCGTCACATCCGCCAGCACCCCGAAGTAGAAGACGAAGAAGTGCGTGGCGATCAGCGGCACCCCGAACTCGGTCAGCGCGGGTGCGGCGATCGAGGCCAGGATGATGTAGGTCGGCGTCGTCGGGATGCCCGCGCCCATGATGATGCAGGCGATGGCGACGAAGATCAGGCCGAAGAACAGCGCCATGCCCTCTTCCGACAACAGGCCGGTGACGTCGATGGAGGTCACGAAGGTCGCCAGGCTGTGCGCCAGCTCGACCACGGCGGCCGAGAACTTGAAGCCCAGACCGGTCAGCGTCGTCATGCCCAGCAGGAAGCCGACGCAGGCACAGGCGGCGCCGATGGCCAGGGCGAACTTGGCCCCGTCCTCGAAGCCCCGCACCAGGCGCGGCGGCGTCAGCACGGTGGAGGTGTCCATCGTGGTATTGCCGAACTGGCGCATGATCAGCGGCACGTAGCTGCAGACGATGGTCAGGATGATGCCCCAGAAGGCGGCGAGGAAGGGCGTGTACTGCATCAGCAGCATCGCCACCATGACACCCAGCGGAATGAACAGGTGCCAGGATTTCGCCAGCACCTTGCCGAACTGGGGGATGTTCTCCTTCGTCATGCCGGTGAGGCCCAGCTTCTTGGCTTCCAGGTGCACCATCAGCAGGATGGCGATGTAGTGGAAGGCCGCCGGCACGATGGCGATCAGGATCAGCTCGTTGTAGGGCACGCCCAGCATCTCGGTCATCACGAAGGCCGAGGCGCCCATGATCGGCGGGGTGATCTGCCCCCCGCAGGAGGCCGAGGCCTCGACCGCGCCCGAGAAACGCCCGGAGAAGCCCGATTTCTTCATCAGCGGAATGGTGAAGGCGCCCGTGGTCACCGTGTTGGCAATGGGCGAGCCCGAGATCATCCCGAAGAAGCCCGAGGACACGACCGAGACCTTGGCCGAGCCGCCCGAGGCGCGCCCGGCGATGATCGTGGCAAGGTCGATGAACAGCTGCCCCAGGCCCGACATTTGCGCCAGGATCCCGAACAGGACGAAGTGGAACACGTAGGTCGCCACGACGCCGACGGCGACACCGTAGATGCCTTCCGTGCCGATGAAGAGGTGGTTGATGATGCGCGAGATCGAGTAGCCGCGATGCGCGAAGATGCCCGGCAGGTAGGGCCCGAACAGCGCGTAGAGCAGGCAGCCGATGCCGATATAGGCCAGGGTCGGGCCCATGGTGCGGCGGGTGGCTTCCAGCGTCATCATGATGGCGATGAGGCCCATCATGTAGACCGGCTGCGGCGGGCTGCCGACATTCTCGATGAAGATGTAGTGGAAGAAGATCGACAGGTAGGCCGAGAAGCCCGCGCCACAGGCGGCGAAGATCCAGTCCCGCAGGGCGACCTTTTCCGGGTCGGCGTTGCGGCGGTTGATCGGCAGGGTCAGCCCGGTCAGCACCAGCACCACGGCGATGAAGACGTAGCGCACGCCGCCCTCGGGCAGCGAGGGCAGGATCGACCACAGCAGGTAGAGGTAGAAGGCCGCGAAGATCCCGGACTCGATCCACAGTTTGCGGGTCGGCCTGGCGCGCTTGCGCGGGAAGACCAGGAAGATCAGCCCCATGACGAAGGTCAGGTGGATCGTCCGGTGCATCACCTCGTTCAGCAGGCCGAAACCGGCCGTGTAGACATGGAACAGCGACAGCACCACCGAGGCGATGGTGACGAAGATCGCGGTCGGGCCGACGAGGTTGCGGAAATTCGACTCCGAGTCGTATTCGCGCACCAGCGCCTCGACCTCGTCTGCGGTGAATTCATGGTCGCCGTCTGCGGCGGTATGGCCGCGATTGTCGGCCTTCGGCGGGCTGTCCTGGGTCACTGGGTGATCTCCTCGTCACAGGGGGCAAGGGTAAGCGCGGAATGTCCGAGGCTGGCCAGCGGCAGCTCGGTTCCGGCAACATGCAGCGTGTTCTTGAATTGCGCCTGGATGCGCAGCGGAATCGGGCCCGTATAGCGGTTCAGGTCGAGAATGAAATGCCCATTCTCGTGCCGCCAGCCCGTCGCATCCATGTCGTTGGCGATCGAGGGCAACCCGGCGCCATGGGCCATGAAGACCTCGCTGGTCTGCAGGATGCGACCGTCCTCGATGCGGTAGTGATCGGTCACCGGCGTGCGCGAGACGGAGTGGATGAAGCTTAGTGCGAAGGTGGCGTCAGGACCAAGCGGCACCCGCTTCACCAGCGCCTGCGTGCCCCGGGTCTCGCTGAGGCACAGCGAGGGCGCCCCTGAGGCTGCCTGCGCCGCTCCGAGGCCGATGGCAAGCAAAGGGGCGGCGGCACATGCCGCCGCCCCCGCCTGGCGCAGAAATCCGCGCAGGCTCATTACTTCGAAACACCCTTCTCGGTGTAGTAGGCCTCGGCGCCGGGGTGCACCGGGATCGAGACGCTTTCCAGCGCGGTGTCCAGCGAGATGCGCTGACCCATCGGGTGCACCTTGCCCAGGGTCTCGGTGTTCTCGTAGAGCGCCTTGGTCACGGCAAAGACGATGTCCTCGGGGACATCGGCATGGGTCGCCCAGATGGCGCGCACGGCCAGGGTGTCGACGTCGGCGTCGATGCCCTTGTAGCTGCCGGCGGGCACGCTGGAGTTGGCGTAGTAGGGCTGGGTTTCCTGCAGCTTGGCGATCGCAGGGCCGTTCAGCGGCACGATGGCGATGTCATGGCCATTGGCCAGGTCGGTGACCGACGAGGTCGGCAGGCCAGCGGTGATCAGCGAGGCGTCGAGATTGCCGTCCTTGATCTTGTCGACCGACTGCGCGAACGAGGAATAGTCCTCGCTGATGTCTTCGCGGGTCATGCCATGGGCTTCCAGCAGGTCACCCAGCAGCTGCCACTGGCCCGAGCCCGGCGACCCCGAGGAAACCGACTTGCCCTTCAGGTCCTCGAAGGTGGCGATGCCGCTGTCGGCACGCACGACCAGCTGGACGGTCTCGGGGTAGAGGGCGCCGATGGCGCGCAGGTTCTCGACCGGCTCGCCTTCGAACTGGCCCTTGCCGTGGTAGGCGGCGTCCAGGATGTCGGCGGCGACGAAGGCGGATTCGATCTCGCCACGACCCAGCAGCTGCGCGTTGGCAACCGAGGCATTGCCGGTTTCGGCGGTGGCCGACAGCTTGGTGTCGGTCAGCTCGGCGGTGTTGGAGATCAGCTGCGCCAGCATCCCGCCCAGCGGGTAGTAGGTGCCGCCGGTGCCGCCGGTGGCGATGCCGAAGAACGTGCGGCCCTGGGCCAGGCCGGGGGTGCCAAGGACAGCCAGCGAGGCGGCTGCGGCGGAGGTGCCAAGGAAGTGGCGGCGGGAAAGGGTCATCATTGATCCTCCTAGATCTGTTGGCTCCCCACAGCGCCGGATACGCCGGGGCGCGCGGAGAGAATGATCAAATCTTGACCCTGAATTTTTATATGTCAATATTTGTTTTCAAATATGAAAGGCGGCGCGTGATGACCTCCGAGGCAGGCAACTCCATGGAAACACCTCTGTTTTACAAGCTGGAAGGCAGCTCTCCGCTGCTGCTGAACGTGCCCCATGCGGGCACCGATCTTCCCGATTCCCTGCGTGCCGCGCTTACGGAACAGGCACTGGACCTCTGCGATACCGACTGGCACATGGACCGCATCGCGCGCGACGTGCTGCCCGAGGGCGCCAGCCTGATGGCCGCGCGCCAGTCGCGCTACGTGGTCGACCTGAACCGCCCCGCCGATGACCTGCCGCTCTATTCCGGCAATACAACCGGGCTGATCTCGACCATCGATTTCGACGGAACCCCCCTCTATCGCGACGGGCAGGAGCCCGACGCGGCCGAGCGCGCCGCGCGGATCGAGGACTACTGGACGCCCTACCACGCCGCGCTGGCTGCCGAAATCGAGCGGATCCGCGCCCTGCACGGTTTCTGCCTGATGCTGGATGTCCATTCGATCCGCAGCCGCGTACCGCGCCTTTTCGAGGGCCGCCTGCCCGATCTGAACCTCGGCACAAACTCGGGCGACAGCTGCGCCCCTGCCCTGTCGGATGCCGCTTTCGCGGCGCTCGAGGCCAGCCGGTTCAGCGCCGTGCGCAATGGCCGCTTCAAGGGCGGCTTCATCACCCGTCACTACGGCCAGCCCGCCCGCGGCGTCCATGTCCTGCAGATCGAGATCGCGCAGGACTGCTACATGCTGGAAGAGTCCCCCTGGACCTACCTGCCCGAACGCGCCGACCAGCTGAAGGTCGCCCTTGCGGGCCTGATCGCCGCCATGACCTCCTTCACCCCCGATGCGGAGCTTTCCTGACATGACCGCCCCCATGCTGACCGGCGCCCACTTCCGCCTTGCGCTGACCCCCGAGGGCTGGCGACGCAACCTCTCGGTGCATTTCGCCGCCGACGGCACGATCCGCGAGACCATCGAGGATGGCAATCCGGCCGGCCTGCCGGTCTACGAGAACCCCGTCGTGCCCGGCGTCACCGACCTGCACAGCCATGCCTTCCAATATGCGATGGCCGGCCTTTCGGAGGTGCGCCGCAACCCGGTCGACAGCTTCTGGTCCTGGCGGGACATCATGTATTTCTTCGCCCTCACCCTCTCGCCCGAGGACATGCAGGCGATCGCCGCGCGTCTCTACCTGGCGCTGCTGAAGGGCGGCTACACCGGGATCGTGGAATTCCACTACGTCCACAATGACCTGGACGGCACGCCCTATGCCCGGCGCGAGGAACTGTCGCTGGCGATCTTCGAAGCGGCCCGGGCGACAGGGCTGGAACTGACCCACCTGCCTGTTTTCTACGCACATTCCAATTTCGGCGGAGAAACCCCGACCGGGGGCCAACGGCGTTTCATTCAGGATCTGGACGGCTATCACGCCATGCTCGACAGCCTGCGTGCACCCGCCGCCGAGGCTGGTCACGTCCTGGGCATCGCCCCCCATTCCCTGCGCGCCGCCACCCCCGAGGAGATCGCCCGCCTGATGCAGATGCGCGACGAGATGCTGCCCGGCTGCCCGGTGCATATCCATGTCGCGGAGCAGGTGAAGGAGATCGAGGATTCCCTGGCCTGGAACGGCCGCCGCCCGGTCGAACAGCTCTTCGACATCGCGCCGGTCGATGACCGCTGGTGCCTGATCCACGCCACCCATCTGACAGATGCCGAGGTCGGCCAGATCGCCCGCTCGGGCGCCACCGTGGGCCTGTGTTCCATGACCGAGGCCAACCTGGGCGACGGCATCTTCCCGGCCACGGATTTCCTGGCGCAGGGTGGCGAATTCGGCATCGGTTCGGACAGCAATATCGCCACCTTCGCCGCGCAGGAACTGCAGCAGCTGGAATACAGCCAGCGCCTGCGCGACCGCCAACGCAACGTGCTGGCCTCCCCCGGCCAGCCCCATGTCGCCGCAAACCTCTGGACCCGCGCGGCGCGGGGCGGTGCCCGCGCGGCGGGCCGCCCCGAGGGCGCCATCGCGCCGGGCGGCATGGCCAGCTTCGTCGAGCTGACCAGCCCCGAACCCGAGGCCCTGCTGCCGGTCGATCCCGAAGCCTGCCTGGACTTCCACGTCTTCTCCGGGCGCGGCTTCCACGTCGGCGACGTGGTTGTCCGGGGCCGCAAGGTCGTCCAGTCTGGCAGCCACCCGCAGGAAGAGGCGATCCTGGCGGAGTATGCCGCCGCCATGCGCCGCATCGCCGGCCGCCTCGACGACCGAAAGACGCGCTGACCGCGTGACGCCCCAGGAGGAGATACCCCAGCAGATGGCGAAGGAACCCGACTACCGCTCCAACTCCCTGCTGCGGGGCCTCAGCATCCTGGAATGTTTCGATCACCGCCACGCCGAGATGAGCCTGTCGGAAATCGCCGAGGCGATCTCGGTCACCAGTTCCGCCGCCTATCGCTTCGTGGTGACGCTGGAGCGTGAAGGCTACCTGACCCGCAGCGACAACCGCTATCGGCTGGCGCCCCGGGTCATGGACCTCGGCTATCGCTACCTCGCCTCGCTGGATGTCTACGACGTGGCGCGCCTGCCCGCCGACGCGCTGCGCGACGCCACCGGCTTCACGGTGCATGTCGCGGTGCTGAAGGGCACGGAAATCGTCTATGTCTACCGCGCTCTGTCGGAGCGGGCGATGGTCTCCAACATCCCCGTCGGCACCCGCCTGCCCGCCTTCTCGACCACCATGGGACGGCTGTTGCTCAGCGACCTGCCGGACGACAGCCTGGAACAGCTCTTCGAGGGCTACCCCTTCGAGCGGATGAGCCAGGCCGCCCCGCGCTCGCTGGAGGCGCTGCGTCCCCTGCTGAAGGCCGACCGGGCGCGCGGCTACGTGGCGCAAAGCTCGCACCTGGCGACCGGCACCCTGTCGATCGCGGCCCCGCTGGTGTCGCGCCATGGGCGCTACGTCGCGGCGATGAACCTCTCGGGACACGAGATGCAGCTGACGCCCGACGAGGCGACCATCGACAGGGTGCTGGACACCGCACGCACCATCTCGCGGATGCTGTGACGCCCGGACGGGCGCGCCCTCCCGCCGCCGGTTGCGCGGGGGGGCGCGTCCCATCCTATGCAGCGCGTGCAGCCAGGATCATCTCCGCCGCCTTCTCGGCGATCATGGTCACCGGGGCATGGGTATTGCCCGAGACGATGCTGGGCATGACCGAGGCATCCGCGATGCGCAGCCCGGCAAGGCCATGCACCCGCAGCCCGGCGTCGACCACCGCCATCTCGTCCTGGCCCATTCGGGCGGTACCGACGGGATGGAAAATCGTGGTGCCGATCTCGCCCGCGGCCCGCACCAGGTCCGCCTCGCTCTCCAGCGCCTCGCCGGGCAGCACTTCCCTGGGATCATGGGGGCGCATGGCGACGGTCCGCATCAGGGCGCGGGCGGTGCGCAGGCTCTCGACGGCGACGATGCGGTCCTGCTCGGCACTGAGGTAGCGGGGCCGGATCTCGGGCGCATCGCCCGCCTCGGCGCTGCGCAGGTGCACACTGCCCCGGCTCTCGGGCCGCAGGTTGCAGACCGAGACGGTCATGCCCGGGTAGCGGTGCAGCGGCGACCCGAAGCTGTCCAGCGACAGGGGCTGCACATGGAACTCGATATTGGCCGAAGCCTCGCGCTCGGACGAGCGGCAGAAGATGCCGAACTGGCTGGGCGCCATGGACATCGGACCCGACCGGCGCAGCAGATACTCGAGACCGATGCCGACCTTGCCCGGCAGGCTGGCCACGCGGTCATTGAGCGTACGGGCGCCGGTGATCTTCCACACGGTGCGCAGCTGCAGGTGATCCTGCAGGTTCTCACCCACCCCGGGCAGCGCATGGGCGGTGGCAATGCCGTGCCCGGAAAGCCGCTCGGGATCGCCGATGCCGGACAGCTCCAGGATCTGCGGCGTGCCGATGGCGCCGGCCGAAAGCACGACCTCGCGCCCCGCGCGGGCCTGGCGGCGCCGGCCCCGCACGGTATATTCGACACCGGTCACCTGGCGCCCGTCCAACACCAGCCGTTCGACCTGGGCGCCGGTCTCGATGCGCAGGTTGGGTCGTCGGCGCGCCGGTTCGAGGAACGCCTTGCGGGCGTTCCAGCGGATGCCGCGTCGCTGGTTCACCGGGAAGTAGCCCGAGCCCTCGTTGTCACCATCGTTGAAATCCTCGGTCGGCGGCACGCCGATCTCCTCGGCGGCCTCTGCGACCACGTCGAGGATCGGCCAGGTCAACCGCTGCTGCTCGACCCGCAATTCGCCCGATGTGCCGTGGATCTCATCCTCGGGGCCCCAGTGCCGTTCGGAGCGGCGGAAGTAGGGCAGCACGTCGTCCCAGCCCCAGCCCTCATTGCCCATCTGGCGCCACTGGTCATAGTCCCGCGCCTGGCCGCGCATGTAGATCATGCCGTTGATCGACGAGCAGCCGCCCAGCATCTTGCCGCGCGGGTAGTTCAGGGCGCGCCCGCCCAACCCCTCCTCGGCCTCGGTGCGGAAACACCAGTCCATGCGCGGGTTGCCCATGGCGTAGAGGTAGCCCATGGGCACATGGACCCAGAAACGGTTGTCGCTGCCGCCGGCCTCCAGCAGCAGGACCCGGTTCGCCGGATCCGCGCTGAGCCGGTTGGCCAGCACGCAGCCGGCGGAACCGGCACCCACGACAATGAAGTCGTAGGTGCCGCTGTCGAGCGGCCTCGTCACGAGGCGGCCTTTCGCACGCAGGTCTGCTGCTGCACGCCGAGACCGTCGATTTCCAGCCGCATCACCTGGCCCTCTTCCAGGAAGACCTGCGGCTTCATGCCCAGCCCCACGCCGGGCGGGGTGCCGGTGGTCACCACGTCGCCCGGTTCCAGCGTCATGAAGGTGCTGAGGTAGCTCACCAGGTGATCGATGCCGAAGATCAGCGTGCGGGTCGATCCGTCCTGCCGCCGCACCCCGTCGACATCCAGCCGCATACCCAGGTCATGCGGGTCACCGACCTCGTCCGAGGTGACCAGCCAGGGGCCCATGGGGGCGAAGGTGTCGTGGCTCTTGCCCTTGGTCCACTGGCCCTGGCGCTCGGCCTGCCAGGCGCGTTCGGAGACATCGTTGACGATCAGGTATCCGGCGACATGGGACAGGGCATCGGCCTTGGCGACGTTCTTGGCCCGGGTGCCGATGACGAAGGCCAGTTCGACCTCCCAGTCGACCTTCTCTGCGCCTGCAGGCAGTTCGACGTCGTCGTCGGGGCCGCAGATCGCGCTGGTCGCCTTCATGAAGACGATGGGTTCGCTCGGCACCGCCATGCCGGCCTCGGCGGCGTGGTCCGAGTAGTTCAGGCCGATGCCGATCAGCTTGCCGACATTGCCCACGCAGGGGCCCATCCGGGGAGAGCCCTCCACCAGCGGCAGCGCCGCCGTATCCAGTGCCGCCAGCCGGGCCAGCGCCTCGGGCGACAGCACGCTGCCGTCGATATCGCCCACATGGGCCGACAGGTCGCGCAGCGCGCCCTCGGCGTCGATCAGGCCGGGGCGCTCGGCGCCCGCCTCTCCGTAACGTACAAGTTTCATCTTTCTCCCCCAATTCGCGGGTTTCGGTTGGTCGCGGCGGGCCCTCCCGGCCCGGCCAGTGACATGTCACGCCCGATTTGTGCAGCTTTCGACGGGTCGCGTACAGCCGCGACCTGCGCAAGGGCTTCGGGCCGGGTGCCCCGCTCGGGGGCACCCCGGGATTGTCAGTACATGGCGATCCCCGGGAAGGCGATCAGCAGACCCACCGCCAGCACCTGCAGGCAGATGAAGGGCACCAGCGAGCGGAAGATCTCTCCCAGCGTGATGTCCGGCGGGGTGACGCTCTTCAGGTAGAAGGCGGCAGGGCCGAAGGGCGGTGTCAGGAAGGACACTTGCATGTTCATCGCGAAGAGCACCCCGAACCAGATCGGATCAAGCCCCAGGTCACGGATCACCGGCACGAAGATCGGCATGGTCAGCAGGGCAATGCCCACCCAGTCCAGGAACATGCCCAGCACGAAGAGGATCAGCATCATGGTCAGCACGATGATCGTGGTGTTCTCGGACACGCCGGTGATCAGCGACGAGATGAAGTCGATCCCGCCCATCAGGTTGTAGACCCCGACAAGGGCGCTGGCACCGATGCCGATCCAGACGATCATGCCCACGGTGGTCAGCGTGTGCAGCGCGGCGTCGAGCAACATCGAGAAGCTGAATTCCCGCCGCAGGATCGTCGACAGGATCACCCCGGCAACCCCGACGGCCGAGGCTTCGGTGACCGAGGCGATACCGCCGTAGATCGAGCCCAGCACGAAAACCACCACCAGAACCGGCAGGATCAGCCCGCGCAGCAGCTTCAGCTGGTCGCCGGCCGGCATTCGCTCGGTCTCGGGCGCGGGGGCCGCTGCCGGATCGGTGTAGGAGCGAAACAGCACGTAGGCCACGTAGAAGGCCGCCAGCATGAAGCCCGGCACGAAAGCGGCGGTGAACAGCTCCCCCACCGAGACATTGGCGGTCAGCCCGTAGATGATCAGCACGATCGAGGGCGGCACCATGGTGCCCAGCGACCCGCCGGCGCAGACCACGCCGATGGCAAGCCGCCGGTCGTAGCCCTGGCGCAGCATCTGCGGCAGCGCCACGAGGCCCAGCAGGACGATCTCGCCACCGATGATGCCGCTCATCGCGGCCAGGATGACGGCGACGAAGATGGTCTGGACGGCGACGCCGCCGCGCACCCGTCCGGCCACCAGCTTCATCGCGTCGAAGAGGTCGCGAGCGATGCCCGAGCGGTCCAGGATCGCCGCCATCAGCACGAACATCGGCACCGAGACGAAGACGAAGGACGAGACGAAGGAATAGACCCGGCTGGTGATCAGCGGCACCGCCATGGGGCCGAACCAGCCAAGGGCGAAGAGCAGCGCCACCAGCAGCGTCACCAGCGCCAGCGGCATCCCGGTGAGCAGCAGGAAGACGAGCAGGGCGAACATCACCAGCGTGCCCGCCTCGATGCCGAGGCCGGAGAGATCAAAGAGAGACGACAGGTATTCCATCAGCGAACCGCCCGGCCATGGGCCCTGGCGGCCCGCAAGTAATTGAAAGCGAGCACCATGAACTGACAGCTCATGACGATCAGTACCAGCAGCAGGAAGATCTTGATCACCGCCGGAGCCGGCGAGTTCCAGGCACTGCCGCTGGATTCGAGGTAGAAGTCGCCCGAGGGGCGGATCGTGGCCTTCTTCACCATTTTCCAGGCCGCCCAGGCGAAGAAGCCGGTGGAGCCCATGCAGGCCAGCGAGATCAGCGCATTCAGCAGCTGCATCGCCCGCCCCCGCACCAGGTCGTAGAGCAGGACGACACGGATGTGGGAATTGCGCGCCACGCAGAGCAGGCCGCCGAAGACGAAGGTGATGGCGCTGAGCGTCGTCGAGGTCTCGTGCGCCCAGGTGGTCGGGGCGCCGAAGAAATAGCGCATGACCACCTCCATCACGAGGATCGCCATGGCCAGGATGATGCCCGCCGCGAAGACCACCGAGACCCGGTCGACCAGCCAGCCGAGGCGCCCGGCTTCGGGCAGGGTGCGGGGATGGGCGATCGCGGCATCGGGAAGACCCTCGGGCGCGGCGGTCCCCGAGGGCGTGGCAGAAGTGTCAGGCTGCGCCATGTGATTGCATCCGGTTCAGTCCAGGGGAAGCGGACGGGCGGCGCTGCCGCAGCCCGTCCGCAGCGGCCTCAGTCCAGCAGGCCCTGCTGTTCGAGATAGGCGGTCAGCGTGTCATAGACCTGCTGGGCGTTCTCGGACTGCGCGGCAACGGTCTCCCACTGGCCCATGGCGATGGTGCGGAAGCGCGCGCGCTCCTCGGCGGGCCAGTTGTGCACCGTGATGTCCGGGTTGGCCTTGGCCTCGGCCACCGCCTCGAGGTCCTTGATCGAGAGCTGCGCCACCATGTCGGCAGCCAGGTCGCGCACGGAGACCGTCATGATCTCCTGCAGGTCCTCGGGCAGGCTGTTCCAGGCATCGAGGTTCATCGAGACCTCGACCAGCGGCATCGAGTGGAAGCCGGGGTAGACCGGATGGTTGCCCGCCTTGTGCAGGCCCTGCGACTGGTTGGTCGAGAAGACGGTGGAATCCGCCGCGTCGATCACCCCCTTGTCGAGGGCGGTGAAGACCTCGGCATAGGGCAGGTTCACCGGCACTGCGCCGGCGGCGGAGAAGACCTGCTGGATCAGCCCTTCGGGCGCACGCACCTTCAGGCCCTTCAGGTCATCCACCCCGTCCAGCGGACGCTTGGACACGAAGCCTTCGAGGCCGGTGGTCGTGGCGCCGACGAACTTCAGGTTGTAGGGCTCTTCCAGCGCGTTCATCAGCTCGTTGCCGCCGCCGTAGCGCATGAAGCGGAACATCTCCTCCGGCGAGGACCAGGCCCCGATCGGGTTGGCGGCCAGGCCGAAGGCCGGATCCTTGCCCGAGAAGTAGCTGACATCGGTGATGTGGCCGTCGAGGATCCCCGCCCCGACCGCGTCCTGGGTCTCGTTGTACTCGACCACGGCGCCCACGGGCAGCAGTTCGATCGAGATCCGCCCCCCGCTCATCACGCCGACGCGGTCGGTCCACTCGTCCTGGATCTGGAAATTCGGGTTCCCAGCCGGATCGACCGACTGGAAGGTGAACGAGAATTCCTGCGCCTGGGCCGAAATCCCCGCCGTTGCCGACATCAGACCGGCAACAATCGTCATATTGAGCGTCTTCGCCATTCTATCTCCTCCCTGAGAACTTCTGGCTCGTTCGGCTGTCCCGCCTGGTGGCGAGGCACAACCCGTCCCCTCGGGCCTCTGCCCGGGGTACTCCTCCTGTCCCGGGCCTATTCGGCTGCCGGGACCATTCTTTCGCGCGGCTGGTTCACCAGGTTGCGGATCCGCCCCTCGCGCAGCCGCAGCATGGCCGTCTCGACCGCCAGCCGACGCGCATCGGCGACGCTTTCCGGGCTCGACCAGGCCGCATGAGGCGACAGCAGCAGCCGCTCGCCGGTCAGCGGATCGGCCTGGCCCGCGTAGGCCAGCGAGATCGGGTCGTCCGGTGCCGGCGGCTCGACCGGCAGCACGTCCAGACCGGCGCCCGCGATCACCTCGCCCCGCAGGGCCTCCAGCAGGTCCGGGATATCGACGATCGCCCCGCGCGCGGTGTTGATCACGATGGCCCCGGGCTTCATCTGCCGCAGCGTGGTGGCATTGATCATCCCGCGCGTCTCGTCCGTCAGCGGGCAGTGCAGGCTGACGATATCGCTCTGGGCCAGCAGCTCTTCCAGGCTTTCGACCCGGGCGATGCCGATGGCGATCTCGGTCCCGCGTGAGACATGGGGATCATAGCCCACCACGTTCAGCCCGAAAGCCTTGGCACGCAGCGCCGTCGCGGTGCCGATCCGGCCCATGCCGACGATGCCCAGCGTGCGCCCGCGCAGCCGTCCCGTCAGCGGGGCCCGGGCATGATCGAACCCCTGTTGCGGCGACGTCATCAGCTCGCGGTGGTAGGTGGACAGGCCGCGCTTGAAGTTCAGCATCATGGCAATGGCATGGTCGGCGACCTCACTAGTGCCGTAGTCGGGCGTGTTGCAGACCGGGATACCCCGGGCGGCGGCGGCCTCCAGGTCGATGTGGTCGAAACCCACTCCGGCGCGGACGATCACCTTGCAGCGGTCCAACCGCTCGATGACATCGGCGCCAACCGGCATCTCGTGCCAGACCACCAGCGCATCGGCGCGGGCCCATTCCTCGGCAGGCACCGCATCCGGCTGCCGCTCGCGGTAGATGCTCCAGTGGACATCCGTGCCCGCCGTCTCGCGCTCGATCAGCGCGTCGTCGGGGTATTGGGCATCGGGCGTCAGGAGACGGTAGCTGCTCATTTGCTGGGCGTCCTTCAATCAAACTTTGCACAACTAGAATTCTAGTATTTCAATTTGTCTGTCAAGTGGTCTAAATGGACTTGATCCGGGGGCGGCGCTAGAACCGCGCTCAGCCCCCGGCCGCCGGTGGCGCCTGTTGCCGTCCCGGACCAGACCGGAGGAGACCGAAGTGTCGCTGAGCAAGACCGCTTTCACACGTATCCGGGACGCCATCGTCTCGGGCGACCTGGCGTTCGGAGAGCGCCTGTCGGAGGTGCAGATCGCCGAGGCCCTGGGGATGAGCAAGGCACCGGTGAGGACCGCCTTCCTGGAACTGCGCGACCGGCGACTGGTGACCATCGTGCCGCAGGCGGGAACCTATGTATTCTCGCCGAGTCGCGAGGACGTGCACGAGATGAGCAGCTTCCGCGCCATCCTCGAAACCTCCGGGATGCGGCTGTCGATGCAGGCCGCCGGGGCCGCCGTCCTGCAGACCCTGGCCTCGACCATTGCGCGCATGGAAAGCGCCCTCGGAGACGGGGACTGGCGCCGGTACGAGGCCGCCGACATGGAATTTCACCAGGCGTTCATCATCAACTCGGGCAACAGCTACCTGCCCCAGGCCTATGACCTGACCGCCTCGGCCATAGAGGCGTTGCGGGTGCGGCTGCAGGGGGGCACCGGGGATTACCGCAAGCAGTCGTTCGGCGAGCACAAGCAGATCCTGACCCACCTGCAGGCAGGCGAGATCGAGGCCGCCGCCACGGTCCTCCAGGCGCATATCATGGTGATCAACAACTCCGAACTGGAGCTGCCCGGCAAGGGCACCCCCCGCGCCAAGGCGCTGAGCCGCTCAGGGGACGAGTACAAGCGCATTTTCGGCTGAGCCCTGGGGCACGGGACCGGCGCCGTGTGAGGTGCCGGCGCTCCTTCTGCGCTACGGTCCGGGGCCACAGCCTTGGGGCCGTGCCACCGGTCTTGCCGGATGCGGCCCGCCGCTCCCGTTCCATGACCGCCTGCCATGACCTTCGCCGCACTTGGTATCGGAGGCAGGAATGGGGCAAATCACGGCCAGTCGGCGCGCCATCTTGTGACAACTGGACAGCCCAATCGACCGGGCATTCGGCTCTTAACGCGATCTTCAGGCAAGTGTCGTGAGATCAAGCCGGGCTGGCCGGGCAATCGCTCGGCCGGCAGGCAGGTTGGAGCGTTCAATGCCGATGTCCTTCGCGGCACGAATTGTCATTTCCGTGGCTGGAGTTTCTTCGCTGACCGCGCTGCTATTGGGTGCGGCTCATCTGATGGCCTTCAGGCAGGAACTGATCGTTTCCGCAGAACAGAGGCTGACCAGCGTGGCAAGGATCTCGGCTGTTCAGGTGACGGATCAGCTTCGTGATATGGCAGAAGTTGCCACGGTGAGTGCACAGGCCACACAGACGCGCCGAATGCTCGATACCTTGCAGGGACGGGATGGCGTACCCCCCCCCTGATGAAGAAACCCTGAATACCCGTCGCTATTGGCTTGAGGAGGTTCTCAAAGGTGTATTGAGCGCACGGCCACTCTACGCGCAAGCGCGCCTGATCGGCCTCGCAGATGGTGGCCGTGAACTGGCGCGGGTCGACTCGGGGCCAGGCGGGGTATCGTCAGTTCCCCCCCAGGCACTTCAGCGCAAGGGAACAGAACCATACATGGCGCCCCTGATGGCAGGGCTGCCGACGGACCGCGGCTACTTCTCGCAGATAACTCTCAACCGTGAGAATGGAGAGATCGATCCGGCCCATACCGCGATGCTGCGATATGTCCTGCCAGTAAAGGGCCCCGATGGCGGCGTCGAAGCCGCAGTGGTTCTCAATGGCCTCGCAGAAGAGATGCTGACCGGAATAGTCACCGAACTGACGGGCGAAATGACACTGGCAGCCGTTGATAGCAGTGGCGCCTACATGTTGTTCAATGCTGAATCAGAGCAGCCTGAATTTCTTTGGCCGGAGGCGCAGGGCTGGACAGACATTGCGCGGCCCGATGAAGACGCGGGGTTCGTGCTCAACAGCGAGCTGGCGCAGGCGTTCGTTTCCTTGCCGCTTGAGCGGAGCACGGGCCCTGAGCGCCTGGAATTCGTGGCGATGCAACCGCACGCTTCCCTCTTTGCACCGCTGCGAAGCCGGTTTTGGGAAGCGGCCTTGATATCGGTCCTGATCGTTGCCCTTTCCGCCGGGCTGGGCACCTTCATCAGCGCTCGGTTGCTGCGTCCCGTTCGCAGGCTTTCGCAACAGATCCGTCAGCACGATGGTGCCTTGACGCGGATCAGCCTAGACTATGTGAAGAACGATGAAATCGGCAGCATCGCGCGGGATTTCGAACGTTTGGCCGGGCAGCTGATCGACCGGGCGGAACACGCACAGGCCGTCTGGGAGAATTGCTCGGAAGGACTGCTGACAGTGAATGCCAAGGGCGCCATTACCAATGCGAACCCGGCCCTGCAAACGATGTTCGGCTATGCTCCGGGGGGATTGCAGGGCCAGCCTCTGGACATCCTGATCCCCGAGAGAGACCGGGGACGGCACAGGGGCTTCCTGGCCAGTATGTCGCCCGAGGAGGCCCGAAGAATGGGCGCCAGCCGAGTGATCCAGGGCCTTCATTCGGATGGTCGCGAACTGCCTGTGGAAATCATGATCAGCCAGTTCGAGGTTTCCGGCCAGGCCCGCTATCTGGGCGTGGTACACGATGTGAGAGATGAAAGGGCACGGGCCGAGAAACTGAGGCGGGCCGTCGCGGCGCTGAAACGCTCGAACGCGGAACTGGACCAGTTCGCCTACATCGCCTCGCACGACCTGAAGGCGCCGCTTCGGGCGATCACCAATGCCGCACGCTGGATCGAGGAAGATGTTGGTGAGCGGTTGGAAGGCGACACGCAGAGATCCCTTGCCCTGATGAAGAGCCGCACCGCACGCATGGACAAGTTGCTGAGCGATCTGCTGGAGCATTCCCGGATCGGACGCCAGTCGGTGGATCAGGAACCTGTCACCGTGCAGGAGATCGTGAACGAAATCCGGGATCTGGTGGATCTGCGTGAAGGTTTCGAGATCGTCGAGGGGCCGGGACTGGACACAATCCACGTGCCAAGGATGCCCAGTACCAAGATCCTGCTCAACCTCATCGGCAATGGCATCAAGCACCATGACAGCGACACCGGCATGGTGCGGATCGAGGCCGAACATGCGGATGATGGCGTCACATTCCGGGTCAGCGATGACGGCCCGGGTATTCCCGCAGACCTTCAGGAACGCGCCTTCGGCCTGTTCCAGACCCTGCGCCCACGCGATCAGGTCGAGGGCAGCGGCATGGGCCTCGCCATAGTCGAAAAGTCGGTGATCTGCGCCGGCGGCACCATTCACCTGTTCTCCGAAGGGCGTGGATGCCTCTTCACAGTTCACCTGCCGCTTGAAACGGGCGCGGCACCGCAAAGGAAACGTACGGCATGACTGAAACCCCGATGAGAACCAGACCACTCAACGTCCTGCTGATCGACGATGACGACGGCGATGCCCTCGCCGTGGAACGCGCCTTCAAGACGGCCCGCATCGCCAACCCGATCATCCGGGCACATGATGGCGGTGATGGGCTGGCGCTGTTGCGAGAAGAGGGGCGGCGCGGCCTGACATCCCCCTTCGTCATCCTGCTTGACCTGAACATGCCCCGGATGAACGGCCAGGAGTTCCTGAAGGAACTGAGGGCCGATCCAGAGTTGCGCCGCCTGACCGTGTTCATGTTGAGCACATCGCGCGACCAGGCCGATATCGATGGCGCCTACGACAAGAATGTCGCCGGCTACATCATCAAGGATACGGCGGGCGATGACTTCCTGAAGCTGGTCTCTCCTCTAGAAGCCTATTGGAGAATGGTGGAGGTTTCCGATGTATAGCAGCCGGCCCGAAGGAGAGGCGCTGTCCATTCTCCTCATAGACGATGACGAGGGCGACCGCTTCACAATCGACCGTGCGCTGCGCCGGTCCGGGCTGAGCTATCAGTTGCTGGAGGCCGACGACCGCGCTCCGGCCGTTGAAGCACATGGCGAGTTGCCGGTCGATCTGGTCCTGCTGGACTACAATCTGCCCGGAGGTGAGAGCCTCTCCTCCATGGAGGAGATCAGACGCGCCTGGCCCAGGGCCGCTATCGTGCTGACGACGGGCGAGGGAACGGACGACGTCGTGGCCGCGGCCTTTCGCAACGGGGTGGCCGATTACATCGGCAAGGCCGACATTTCTGCCAGGTCCATTCGGAGGGTGACCGAAAATGCCGTGGCCGCACAGCGGATGCAGCTTCAGCTCGACAACCAGAGAGCAGAGTTGAAGTCCTTTGCCCACATCCTGGCGCATGATGTGAAGGGGCCGGTGCGCAGCATCAAGATGCTGAGCGAATGGATCTCCGAGTCGATTGACACGGGCCAGCCAGAGAACGCGCGCGCGGATCTCGCCCAGATGGTAAAGACCGTTTCCCGGCTGGATGCCCTGGTGACCACGCTGGAGGAGCACCTGCGTCTGGGCAAGGAACCGGCGCGCGAGGTGATGCGGATCGCCGAGCTGGCACAGGATGCCGTGGACAACCTACAAGCCGATATACGAGCCCGAAATGCACGTGTCGAGATCGGCATGCTGCCACAGGCCTTTTGTGACGGCCCTCAAATAACCCAGCTATTCCAGAACCTCATCGCCAATGGTCTGAAGTTCTCCGAGGCTGATATGCCGACTGTGCGCATAGCCACTCATACAGGCGAGGAAGGGCTGCACGTGATCTCGGTCTCAGACAATGGAATCGGCATTTCTCCAGAGTATTCAGAGAAGATCTTCGAGCCTTTCAAGCGCATGCACACAGGCTACGAGGGGACCGGCCTGGGGCTGGCGACATGCCGCAAGATCGTCACCCGACACGGGGGCCGGATCTGGTGCGAGCCGGGGCGTGACGAAGGCACCAGCTTCTTTTTCTCATTGCCGGATGCCGCCCTGGACAACGGACCATCGCGGCAACATTTCGTGGATAACAATGGCGCCGTTGGCGGGGGTGAGCTCTTCCGGGGGCCGCCACAGGCAATCTAGCGCAATGTGACTCGAAGCTTCTCTGCGTGATATGCCAAAAGCTGAAGCGAAACCTATGTGTTACCTTGAGCTATGGTGCCCCCACACGGACTCGAACCGCGGACCCACTGATTACAAATCGCTGCCCACCTTAATAAAATCAATGGGTTAGCAAGACGCATCCGGAAAATAGAACGCAATGATTTCAAATGGTTACAGAACGCGCTCTCAGGCTTGCTTCCGCCAGTCTTCTACCGCTGCGTTCTGATCCGGACCGGCCGCGACGGCGCGCAACTCCAGCTCTGCGTCACCTGCCGTAGCCGCAACGCCGGGGCTGTCGTGGCGCAGGGCACGCAGCGCCTTCACGTTCTCGATCACCTGGGGAACGGCCGACCGCATTGCTTCGACCTGGGCCTTCAGCTCCCCGTGCTTCACCTGCATCCGACCGCCGAAGAAGAACAGCATGATCACCCCCAGGGCCTGCCATAGGGCGTCGGGGGTCAGGGCCAGGCCCTGCATGCGCTCGGCATACCAGATCGGATCCACCATGGCGGCGACCAGGAGCCCGATCACCCCCAGCGCCAGCAGCGGCCGGGGAAGCCGGTTCAGCGCATCGACGAAGCTCCCGAACCAACCACCGGCCCCGCGAACCTGTTCTGCCGCGTAGGCTGAGCGGGCCGAGGTGGTATTGTCCGCCGCACGCTGCGCCGTGCTCTCGGCGTTCGGCACGAAGACCTCGGCCGTCTCGCGCAGCACGTTCCGGTTGCCCCCGAAGAGCATGGTGAAGAAGCTGGTCATCAGTCCCATTTGGAAACCCTTTCCGCGAACTGGGCCGCGCTCATGTGGTAGCGCGGCGAGATGAACTCTTCGGCCCGATGGATCCAGCCGCCCTTTCCGCCGGCGCGGGTGCGGCAGTACTTCCGGGAGGCCGGGCGGCCGTCGGCGAGGCTGAAGTAGTAATTCCGCCGGGCAATGCCGTAGGCGTCCCGCAGGTAGCCACCGGCCGACTGTGCGACCCGATGCGCTGCACCGATGCTCTGGGGGCCGAGAGCGCCGTCCACGCTCACCTGCTCCCGGAACTCGCGCAGGACGCGCTGCAGGATCTTCACCGAGTTGGCGCCGGCGTTGACGTTCATGTCGAACACCGTGTCGATCAGCATCTCCGGGAGCTGGTCGATCTTTGGCCGGTGCAGATAGTGGTCAAGGAAGATCTCGATCGCATGGTCCTGCGTCAGCATCCGCACATCGGCGACGTCCACATCGCCGTCGCGATCGAGGTCGAGCCCGAGCTGGCGCATGGTGTGGATGGTCACGCCGAAATTGGTCGCGCCGCCCGGATCATCGGGATCATTCACGAAGCCCCCCTCCCGGGCGACGATGCTCCGGGCGATCGCTTGCGGTGTCAGATCAAGTGCCATTTTCACCTCCCGTTCGGAGTGCTTTCGATGCGTTCAAGCCGGGCGTCGATACGGGCAAGCAGCCCGAGGATTGAAGAGAACCTTTCATCCGCCCTGGCCTGTTCATTCTCCAAGGCGCGTACACGCGCCTCGAGCCGGTTCTGTTCGGCACGCGCCTCCTTCAGTTCCACGGCGCTTCGGGCGATCTCCGACGCATTGGTCTCCGTCTGGGCCCGCATGGCGTAGAACGCGCCGGCCCCACCAAGGAGTATCAGGACGATCTGCACCAGGTTCCCGAAGGAGATGGTCGGTGTGAATTCTGGCTTGCCGGCCATAGGGCCCTCTTCTTCTTGATCGGTGCCGCATCGATAGGGCCCGTTTGACAACACGGCCCGTGGGTGCTTCGCGATTAGCGCAAGATAAATCCTCTGAGCCGTGCGTCCTCGACGCGCCTGGCGTAGAGGTCATCCATGGCGGCACTGTCGAGCGCCGTGCTGAAGGTGATCGCCTCGTCGTAGGTGTTGCCCCGCTTCAGATCGGTCGACGCCAGGGGATTGATGTAGGGCCACCCCAGGGCGACCTTTCGACTTGCCGCCACACGCGCGTCCAGCGCCGCGGTCTGAACCGCGCTTTCGCCGAGCTTGATGCGGACATTGGTGCCGTCCTCGGCCAAGATGAGACAGATCCAGTCCCCGGCCGTCACGCCCTCGGGCAGCGGCACGGTCAGCAACGCCGCAGAGGTCGAGGTGGAGTCGTAGAATTCGACGTCGTTGTCGGCGCCGTTGAAGCCAGCCCTCATGCCGACCGTTTCATTGTTCGAGCCCCGGGTCGTGAAGACCGGGCGCATCTTGTCGTCCGCCGGCACCTGGACATTGGCGCAGAGCGTCTGAACCAGGCTGTCATCAGCGCTCAGCAGGACGCCATAGTTGTCGCCATCCGGCACGGTAATCGAGCGGCCCCCCCAGACATAGTCGCCCGCGGTCAACTCCAGGGTCGCGCTTCCCCCGGTGAGGCCGACAAGGCTGCTGTCGTCAACGCCGAACTGCCAATGGCCGCTGGCGTTTTCCTCGGGATCGCTTGTGTAGGGGAACACCGGGCTGACATCGGCCGGATCAAGGACCAGTGCGCCGGGGATGTCGGTGACGATATCATTGCGGAAGAAGTAGCTGGGCATCAGGAGCGCTCCAATCTGGTGGGGGTCAGGACGCGCGCCATGCTCCAATGATACATGGGCATGGCGGCGCCGTAGGCAGGGATCCAAGTGACGTCGGGGGTGCTGTCGCGGATCGAGGTCGCGGTGAGCGGGGTCACGAGGGCCGATCCTCCGTGGTCGTAGCCGATGCGAACGGAGATCTCTCCGGTCAGCGCTCCCCCCGAGATCGGGACCACGACGGTATCGTCGCCTAGGATCGAGACGGCGCCCAGGCTGGCCGCAACGCCGTCATCGGTCACCCTGATCCCCTCGTCGACGATCGTTCCAAGAGAGACCTGGTCCAGCACCAGCGGAGGCTTCGGCACGACATACCTGATGCGCACCTCGTTGGCGGCAGGGTCATAGACGGCACCGACCGGCTTGCAGACGGGCGGCGCCCGACGCGTGCGCTTCCAGGTCTCGATCGCCCGGGCGGTGTAGGCCCCCATCCATTGGTAGCCGTATGCGGTCGGATGGGTGTTGGCGTTCGAGGTTCGCGGGAAGGGATAGTTCGGGCTGACATTGAAGACCAAGGGGGTCTCTTCCGCCAGTTCCAGCTGGCCCGTCGTGATCAGGGTGGCGTCGCCCGCGGCATCGGTCTGCCAGACGAAATGCGCCGGCGGGAACACCTGGCCGGACGCTGCCATGGCCGCGGCGTCCCATTCGCGGAAATAGCGGAGAGTCTCCGCCTTCCACTCGGCACGAGGCGTGCCCAGGACAATGTCCTGCTCTCCCTGGGAATGGGCGTTGGCCAGGATGACCGGCGCCTTGCCGGCGGCAGCGGCCCGGGTACAGAAGTCCTGCAGCTGCTCATGCGCCCAGGCCTTCTTGACAGACGAATGCAGCATCTCGATCGAGTTGCCGCCGATGGCCGCATTCGCCCAGAACAGGATCCGCTCCGTGGGTGCGATCCCGGCCTCCGCGTAGATCTCGGAGAGACGATCGCAGAGCATCGGCCCCTGGCTTTCGCCGAAATGATCCAGCTCCGTGCCATATGCCGTGTCGCTGGCAATCAGCGGAATGGTGGTCGCGGTGCCCGGGCTTCCATTGGCGTCCCCTTCGAACGCGCCGCCCGGCCGCGCGGAGCGTTCACCCGAGCCGAAGGTCAGGTTCGCATAGCGCGGCGCCTGCGTGACGACCTCGCCCAGTTCGTCAAAGCCGTAGGCGCCGGCCATGAAGCTCTGGCCGGTGCCGAACAGCCCGGTCCATTCACCGAACACGGGCCCGGCCGTCCAGAGCTGGTCATGGACGCCAGCGACATAGGGCTTGTTCTGGGCCTTGTCCCAGCCCTCGACGATGGTGCCGGCGGCGTCAACGTGGAACGGAGACACAGGGCCTTGGTCGCCATGCTTTTCGAGGGCCGAGATGGTCTTGCCGATGGCAAGCGCGACGGGGGCTTGTGCGATGGCATTGACCACAAGGCGCTTCGATTTCAGGTCATAGTAGACCGGGGAGATGTCTGCTCCCTCGGAGTTCCTGAGAACCAGGAGCGGGATCTGATTTTCGCCGGCGTATTTCTGCGCCTCGACCTGGCCCAGGTCCGCCAGAAGGCGCAGGAAATCCGATGTCCGTGCCCGGTCCCGCAGGGCCAGAGCAGACGCTTCGGCCGTGGCGCCCTGGCTCGCGGAGGCGAAGGCCAAGGCAAGGACGCGGACCCATGCACCGGATTGAACTTGGTAGATCCCATCGACGGCGGAGCTGCCGCTGCCCGACACGAGGCCACTGTCGCCCTCGGCGAGGGTCCCGGGGGCAGTGAGACCGGCCACACTGGTGGCGCGCGCCACGACACCCGCCGCGAGCTCGGCGCCATCTCGCGCGGCTTCCGCCCAGGCCTGCGCGGCCTGCGCATCTTCTTTCGACAGCTGGGTCTCTGCCAGCGCAGCCTGGACATCGAGCTTGAGCTGCGTGGTCTCCGCCACCGTTGCAGGGTCGATGAGCTTTCCGGTCAGGTCGGCATGGGCATGGAAGGCCTTGATCGCGTAGATCATGGCGATGTTGCGCGGCCGGGTCTCGGTCCCGCCGGTGTCCTCGACAAGTTGGTGACCCGAGGAGCCGTCCTCGTAGAAGGCGCCCGTCCCGAGGTTGTTGCCCCCACCGACGCCAGGCGCCGAAGCTCCGAAACCGTAAACGGTCCCAGAGCTCACATCGGCAGACCACAGCCGGTGGTGGTGTGCCTTCAGTGCTTCGTCCTGATCGGAACCGATGGTCCGGCCGACATCGACGCCCCGTCCGTCGTCCCAGCCGCGGATGAATTCCCCACGTGTATCGGGAAGGAAGGGGTTACCTGTGCCGTCGGAGCCCCAGGGCGCGCCGGCGTCGACCAGGACCTGGCGCAGGTCGGGGGTTTCCGATGTGACGGCCCGGCCGTCCATGGGCAGGAAGGTGCTGGGGACATTGTTGATCGGGAAGATCGCCACCGCGCCCACCGGGAAGACCGCGCCGCCGATGTAGTCCTTGACGATCTTGGTCTCATCCAGGGCAGCCCGGGCACCGCCCGCGTCAGCTGCAGCCTTCGCGGCGTGGTGCAGCGCCGAGTACTTGCCCGCCTCGACCTCGGTATTCTCCGGCGCCTCGGCCCAGCTCTCGGACCGGTCCCGCGCATCCTCTGCTTCCGAGATCGCGGTGTCCATGTCACCGAACTGCTCGGCCGTCTCCTTCGCCTCTTCGGCGTAGCTCTGGGCGGCAGCAACTTCGGTCGCCGAGGGGCCATTGTCGAACCCGCCCTTTTCCTCGTTCCAGATGGGAACGCGACCATCTGCCGGGCTCAGCGGCGAGATCTTCCCGCGGGCGATCCGAAGCGAGCGGCCGGCGGCGTCCAGGGCGTCCTGACCGCCCTGGGCAAGAAGGTCGAGCTGGCGCTCCAACCCCTTCTCGCGCGCCCCGCTCTGCCCCACCCAGCCCTGCTGCAGGCTGGTCTCGCGATAGAGATAGATCTGGGCGCCGTCATAGGTCGCGGCAGCGCTGGCGCTGAGCGTGAGATTGCCCTCGTCGCCGCTGTCCGGATCGATCGTGTAATCCGCCTCGTCCAGGGCAACCGGATCCGCGTCGACGGCCTCGATGACCGGCTTGACGGCCCCACTCGTGTACTCATGCGGGATCGCATAGGGCCCCGTGCCCGCGACGGTGTAATTCGGGACTTCGGAGAAAGGTTCGGTCGTCATCGCTCGCCTCCGACGATGTTGCTGAAATCAGGCCCTCGCTCGGGCCGCAGCTGGCCGCGATGCCACCAACTGCCCGTGCCGAAATCCCGCTGCTGGCGACGCTCCTGCTGACGCATGAGGCGCTCGGCTTCGGGATCGAGGAAGATGCGCAGCTGGTCGGCGACGGCACGGCCGTAGGCGAGGCGCGCGTACCAGAGGCTGGAAAACACCGGGGTGTTGTAGCCGACGAAATTCGCGACATCGCGCCCCAGCAGGAAGCTGTCCCCGTTGATAGCGCGGTGGATCGGGTTGCCGACAAGGCCGGCAACGTCGCCGCCGAAGGACACCACGGGGCCGGCCAGCGTTTCCGCGATGCCACCACCGACACGACTTTCCGTCGCGGCGAAGAAGTCACCGAAGATGCCAAGCCCACCACCCTGCATGATGGCGCCGCCCCAGAACTTGGCTTCGTCCATCGGACGCGGGTCATTCCCCTTGGCCAGCTCTTTCAGCTGGATCGCCATGCCGCCCATCAGTGTCACGCCGAGGCCCATCTTTGCGGCGTAGGTCAAGCGGTTCCACGGGGTCGGCTGCACGAGGAACCGGCGGTACTGACCGAGCATGAAGGAAAGCGGGAAGCTCTTGTACATGAGGCTGGATCTCAGCAGTTCGCCACCGAAGGTCCCCGGCGTACTGTTTCCCAGCCAGAACGCCCTTCCCTCCAGGCTCGCCGATGGGATGGCGATCTCCATATGCTCCTCGATGAGCATGTTCAGCCGAAGGGACAAGCCCTCAGCTATCGAAGGGGAGAGGCGCTTCTGATTGTGACGCCAGTACTGGGGGGACAGGAATTTTGCACCATTCCTGGCGGTGTAGAGACCTGCCGGCGCGCGCAGGAGGTCCCAATCCGACATGGTGATCCCGCGTGCCTCGAAGGCCTTGCGCAAGGGCTCGTCGATCTGATCATAGGCTCGATCAGCATTCTGCGCGAGGTACGCAGAGAACTCCATCCTGAAGGCATTCCGGTTCATGTCGGTCCAGAAGGCCAGGCCCGAAGCCCGCATAGTGAAGCCAGAAACCCGTTCGGCGAACTCGCCCGCGATGACATCCCCCGTGAAACGGACTGCGGAGCTGCCGGCTTCGGCCAGCGTGTCAGCGACATAGCCGAGTTGCGCTGCGACTTCGCGCTGCCTCGACGAAGTGAGCATTTTCAACGAAGTCATCATGACGTTGTTGGGGTTCAGCCCGCTAGCCCGTGCTCCCATTCGGATGGTCACGATGTCCGTTACCGCAGACAGTGTTGCCGCCCCAAGCTGGATCGAGGTGAGCACCTTGCGCGTGTTGCTGAGGAAGCGTGCTGCTACCTCGTGATCGGTATTGTTCACCGAGCCGCTGAAGTGCGCCAACATTGTCTGCGCCTTGCCGCCCGCCTTGTTCATCTTCTGCTCGAGCGTCGCATCCTTCGCCAGGGCCGCGCGGCGCTTGGCAACCTGGATCGCATACTCGAGCCCCATTTTCGGGTTCGGGCCCAGGACCCGCATCTGGGCAATGTCACGGGCCATGCCATGCAGGCCGCCGATCATCGCCGTGAACGGGTCCGAGGTGCCGAACCGGGCGTTGTAGTCCATCCAGGCGCTGCCATCACGGAAGTGCAGTTCGCGGTGCTCGGCCCTGGTGTTGTAGAGCGCCTTGCCCCCCACGGTCATCGAAGGATCCTTGTCGTTCCAGCCGCGGGTCACGATCCCCTCGTAGATCTGGGACAGGAAGGCATTGGCATCCGCGCGGCGGGGCGTGCCGCCGGCAGCGGCGAAGGGCTTGCCGGTGCCATGGTTGCGGATCCGCGACCAGTCGAGCAGCGGCATGATGTACTCGGCCCATTCATCGAAGCCGACACGCCGAAGCGCGGCGACGTCATGGCTGTGGCTGACGCCGAAGTCGGCCAGCTCTCTGATGTCTCCGCCATGGGCATTGAACATCCGGCGCAGGCGGTTCTGCACTTTCCGCACCGCCTCGGCCATGGCCTTGGCACCAGGATCGCCGCTGTCCTCGAGGTGCAGCTCCTGGATGATTTTCCGCAGCCGCACAGGATCCCGGCTATTGCCGATCATGTTGCGCCCCGTGGCGCGCAACACCTCGTTCAGCTCGGCATTCACGTCGCGCACCAGGGCATTGGCCCAGGACTGAACGCTTTCCCCCTGGAAGCCGCTCCCCTCGCTCCACTCCAGCAGGTTGATCAGGGCACGCGCCGGGTCCTTCGACGTGGTGATCAGGTCGTGCAGGCGCCGTTGCGCCTGCAGCTGGTTGACCACCTTGTGATGGCGCGACCGCCGCGCCTGCCTGGTTGCCTCTTTCAGATCGGCAGCGGCGGCCGCTTCAGCTGCATGGCGAGGCATGGTGGTCTCATACCGGGCCAGCAGCTGTTCGAATTGGGTTCCGGCGTCTTCGGCCCGGGTCTTGTCGAGATCTCCTGCATCAACGGCGCGCTGCAGGCAGTCATGGATATTGGCCATCAGAGCCCCCTTCCGGTCGGGCAGGCGTCCAGGGTGAGTTCGAGGGCCTCGTCGGCGTCGAGATCATCCAGGACCTGTTGCAGGGAAATCCGGGTGCCGTTGGCATCCTCGTAGGAGAGATCGAGGCCTGACTGGCGGAAGCTCTCGATCTCGGCGCGGAGATCTGCATCCGCAACGTCCTGCTCCGAGAGCGCGGCTCCACCTGTGGCATCGTCTCGCGCGGCCGCCGCGACGACATCGCGCAGATCTCGCTCCGCCTGCAAGTCCGAGGCCGCGGCCTCACGGCTGGCGGCACCTTGGTCGTATGCCCCATCTGGCATCGTCCGCAGATCTGGCGCGTCTCCGACCGGCGCGGCCCGCGGGGCAGGTTCGCCCAGTTCGTCCAGATCCCCGAAGGTGTCAGGATCGATCCGGCGCAGCGCATCGGCTGGCGTGGCCCGGTCGACCAGGTCGCCCCCGGTACGGCCGATCACCATCGCCTCACGCGCATAGCGCGTCAGGAAGTCGGCGATGGCGCCCTTCGAGGCCTGCCGCCCTCCCGGCATGAACTTGCGCACCAGCGCCCGGGTCAGCGGCGCGACACGATCCCCCAGGAAGAGATCCACATCGGCCAGCAGGTCCTCGAGGACGCCGGCCACGCCGGCACCTGTCTCGGCCGCGGTCTCCCGCGCCAGCATGATCAGCCGGGCCGCATCGATGACGAAAGGGGTGATGTCGAACTCTGCGGCCACCACATCCGCGTCGATCGCCGCGCGAAGCCGCGCCAGATCCGGCGCGGCCTCGGCCATTGCGTCCATCAGGCTGCGCAGCTCTCCGCGCTCCGCCTCGACATAGCGGGCGAGGATGTCCGGATCCGGAAACGCCCTAGCAAAGAGCGCATCGCGCAGCTGACGGATGCCGTCGCTGCTGATCCGTCCCTCGGCCGAGAGGAAGGCATTCCGCTCGGAACGAGGGAAATTCCCGATGAAGGCCCGGGCGAAGTCGCGATTGCGGGCGGACCCCAGCTCGGCCTTCGGGTCGTAGGCTTCCAGCGCGTCGTGGGTCAGGGCCCGCTGACCGATACCCGCCCGCTCGGTCGCGTTCATCCGGGCGACACCGCTGTCCTGGGCCTCGACCACCAGCCGGCGCCGTGCGTCCGGATCCAGCTCACTGGTGCGGCGGGCGATCAGCACCGGCCGCTCGATGCCCTCCGGGATCGGCTGACCGGTGCGGGCCTCGATCTGCCGGCGGTAGGCCTGGGCACGATCGTACCCAAGCTCATAGGCCCGCTCGATGGCGCGGGCTCGGCCGTTGCCGCTCTCGATGACATTGTCCGGGCCGACCAGCGGGGCGCCCCGATCGGCTTCGGGTCCATCCATCAGGCGGGCCGGATCAAGGTTCGCCGCGGTCTCGGCCACCCAGGCGTCGCTGGTTGCCCGGCTTCGATCCCTCGGCTGCAGGTCACCGCTGGCCTGACGCAGGGTCGACAGATCGACCACCTGGTACTCGACCTCGACCCGCATCCCGTCGCCCACGCTGACCTCGCCCGATCGGGTGTAGGGCCGCGAGGTCTGGTAAGTCGTGGGGGCGCTGCCGGCGGCCGCGCCCTGCCCGCCCACGGGGGTGGAGGCGCCGCGCCACCGCGGGACCTCGCCGCCCTGATACTGGTTCATGACCTCGACCGCATGCCCGCGCCGCCTAGGCAATGCCGGAATGCCGGGGCGTTCGAACTTGGTGGAGACCAGCTCCGCAGCCTCGGCAGCGGTCCTCGCGCCCTGGATCTGAGCCCAGGCACCGGCTTCGCTGGTTTCCAGTTCGTGGAACAGGAAGTCGATCTGTGTGTCGAGATCCGAGGCGGGTTTGCCCCGGGCCTGAGCAAAGGCCTCGAGCGCCCGCTTGCGGGGGCCATTCCATTGGGCGATGCCGAACGCGTTGCCATTGTCCCCTAAGGCAAAGGGATCGAGACCGGGACCGCTTTCCGCCATGAAGTTGCCGATCCAGCCCGCAGCGATATGGGGCTGCATGCCCCGCTCGAGAAGCCGGCCGAACACGTATCCGATGCGGTTGTCGCGCGGCGAGGCATTGCCAGCTGGTGAGAAATCGAAGTCGGACATGGCGAGCGGCTGACCGGGATTGGCCACCCCCTGCCCTTCCTGCCGCGCCGCCTCGGCTGCCATACGCCGGTCAGCCAGCTCCGCCGCAGCCTGTTCCACTCCGACCATATGATCCAGGGCACGGTCATCCTGGCGAAGCTGTTCAGCACGCGCCTCGCCCCGGGTGCGCAGGTAGTCCGCGCCACGGGTCAAGCCATGGGCGATACCGGCGCCGGCAACGCCCAGCCCGGCCGAGAGCGCGGCCGCCGTCGCGACCTGCTTCGCTGCCTCCGGTGCGGGCAGCCCCAAGTCCAGGGCCGCCTCGCGCTGATCAGGCAAGCTGACGTATTCGCCGAGGGCGCCGGCCGCCCCCTCGGACAGGGCCGTGCGCGCGGCCAGGGCGCCGAAGCCCAGCTTGGCGCCTGCCCCGGAGAAGCCGCCCAGGGGCAGGGTCAGCAGCGTATACTCGTCCCGGGCGCCTGCGCCGAGGCTGCCCACGAGTTCGGGGAACCAGGCGCCCTCCGGGGCATTGCCCTGCAGCTCCATAAACTCTTCGAACTCGGCACGCCGTCGGCGTTCGACCTCGGCATCGAACTCTTCCGCACTGGCAGGCAGACGGTCGAAGGTTGCAGGCTCGAAGCCGCGCAGTTCGGCGACCCTCGCTGCCGCCTGATCTCGCTCGAGGCGGAACCGCTTGTCGCTACTACGGGTCCTGGTGCGGATCGGCGTGTCGGGCCCGATCGCCTCCTGCATCTCCGTCAGCAAGTCGTGTTCGAACTCGGCCTTCTGCTTGCCGAAACTGTCTGTGGTCCGGCGATCTATCCGGTACTGCAGTTCGACCCGCTCGGTCCAGCTGGGCAAGCCTCCAACCAGCGGATCGTTCGGCGCGACCTCTGCGCCTTGCCGCCCGAACCAAGTCATGGTGCGAACACCCTGCTGAGGCGGCGCAGGCTCAGCTGGTAATCTCCACCGGTGTCGGCCTGGATGGTCTTCAGCCCGGTAGAGGTCTCGACCTGCAGGATGTAGACATCATCGCCGATGGCCTTGAAGGACACACGCCCGTCCAGCAGATCGTCGCGGGAAATCGGCTTACCGTCGACCACCGGCACCGCGCCGCCGGAAATGTCACGAAGATGCGCTTCGAACCGTTCGGGCGTGAAGGACCTCGAGGCGCCCAGATAGCTGCTGCCATCTCCGTCCGTCCCCAGCATGCGCAGGGTGTTGTCGAGCTGATCCGCATTCAGGCCCATGGGGATGATTGTCTCGGCGCCACGGAAGTCCTGGATCCCGCCCCGCGCGTCTCGGCCGTCGTACTTCCCGGTGCCGCCCATGACTTCATGCGCAGCCTGGCGATAGACCTTCGAGTTCATCTCGCCCGACGGGTCCGTCGGCTTCATGCGCAGTGCGAAGAGCGCCTCGATCGACTGGTTGATCTCCTGCTGGGTGACCTCTTCCCCGGGCAGGCCGACCAGGACATCGCCGACAACCGCCTGCGCCTCTTCCAGCCGCTCGCTGGCGGGAGGTGTCAGCGCGTTGCCCAGGTCTATCGCCGCCTGCCCCTGCAGAATTTCCTGCCCGAGGCTTTCGCGGCCGCCAGCTGCAAGCAGCCCACCGACATGCGACAGGACCGGATCGTCGAGCAGGTCCAGGACCGGCGTCGAGCCATCTTCGGCCACGGCCGACGCCGCGATCCGGGCGAGCGCGGCGCGGGTGGCGGGCTCCTGGTCCGTGTCGGCCAGAAGCTTCAACTGGTCTTCTTCCTTGTCCGAGAATGGGCGAAGCGCCCCGCTCACGTAGCCCTCCGCCTTCATCTGCTCGGCAAAGGCCAGGCGCGCCCTCACGCCCTGGGCAAAGGCTGTCGGGTCGGCCGGATCCAGCTCGACCGCGAACTCCGGCACCGGCAGCTTCACAAGCGCGGCCTGGGCGATCGGGTCCTTTTCGTAGCCATCGAGGTTGCTGTCACGGATCTCGAGCATCGCCTCGAGCCGGCGCGCACTGCGCTCGTTGCCCGGGGCCGTGCTGCGCTCCTTGGCGATTTCCGCATCCAGCTGCGTGACCGACATCATTGCCAGCTCAGGCCGTTCCTGCATCGTGAGGACGATCGCCTCGGTCTTGGCAAAGTCGTCATGCCCCGTGATGCGGGGATCCGACAGCAGATCCTGCCAGTGGACATCCTTGCCGCTCTTGGCCTCGGCACGGATCACCTGCAGGAAATCACCCGTCTCCTTCTTCTCTTGCGTGGCGCCGAACTTGACCCCTTGCTCGATGGCGGACATGGCCTGCCCGCGCATGGTTGCGATCCGCTGTGCAGAGAGGCCGGGATAGGCACCCTGTTCTTCGGTCTTGCGCAGAAACGCCGCCGGATCCGTGTTCAGATCCTCGGTCGCGATCGCACCGTAGATGTCTTCACCCAACTGGATGATCTGCAGCTCGGCCTGGTCGGGATCGATGATGCCTTCCGCTTCGCGATTGCGGATGTCGGCGATGCCGCGCTCATACCACTCGGCAGCACTTTCTCCGCCACCCATGGTTGCCGCGCGGGTGTACTCCTGCATCGCCTGGATCGAGGTCGCCTCGCGCTGCGCGATCCGGTCAGCCAGGAAACGCTTGCCGAGGTTGAAGCCATGAGCGTTCACGCTCTGATCGAAGGCCAGCCCGAAACGTTCATGGTTGCGCTGGTTCAAGCCCGCCGAGGTGCCGTCCCCCTGCAGGTAGCGTTCCCGGATCGCGGCGCTGCGCTGGTCCCAGGTCTGCCCCGCGACACGCGGGTCGGCGATCTCTTCGACCTCCAGGCGCAGGTTGTTCAGATCGCGGGTCGCATCGACCTGGGCGCGCTCGAATTCGCTGTCGAGCTCGAAGCGTTCGACCTGCTGAAAGATGCCCTGCACCTTCTCGCCAAAGGCACCGAGGGCCTGCCCATCCTGTCGTGCATCAACGCGCAAGCGCGCAGCGCGCCCGGCTTCGGATCCTGCCATGGGGACTGTCAGGGTCATGACATCAACTCCGCCCATTCGTCGGCCGGGCGGTCCAGCCAGGCGCCGGCGGCACTGAGGCCGCCCCGCAGCAGTGCCTGGCTCGCCTTGGCGCGATAGTTCACCTGCTCGGCCGACAACTCGGCCTGCGTTGCCTGGGCGCCGGAACGGATCGCCTGGTCATTGAAGGACATCTCGGCGGCTGCGGACTGGCCGAGAAGCACGGCCGTCGCACTGTCCAGTTGCACCCCCCGCGACGCCAGCTCGGCCCGCTGCTGAGCCAGCTGGGACTGGAAGCGCCGGCGCTCGCGCTCGGCCTTGGTCGCATCGAGTGCCGCCTGGTGCCGTTTCTGGTTCTCGACCAGCTTGACATTGGCCTTGGCCGCCGATGCCACCTGCATCCCCTGGACGACAGGACCGGCTATGGCCAGCACCGAGCCGATGGTCTGCATCGTGCTGGCGAAGGATGTCGCCGCGGCCGCCGTGCTGCCGGCGGCCGTTGCGGCGCCGCCGGCACCCAGGGCTGTCACGAGGGGGGTGATCAGGAAATCGCACATCAGGCACCGACCTCCTCTGCATCAGCCACCCAGCCCAGGATGGTCATCGGGGCGCCGCCGTAGGGGCTGAACCGCAGGAAGACCTCATCGCAATGACCGGAGGCGGCATCCAGGCTGGCCACCCCGGACACTGCCTGGGTCAGATCCGCAGCAACGCTGCGCGGCACGAGGTCAGCTGCGGGACCAACACGCTCGGGCTGGCCGAAGTCCTTCTCGATCACCTGGAAGCGCCCGGCGGCAGTCCGATGCAGCATCACGCCGTTCTGGGAATGCAGCCGCCGCTTTCGCCCGCGCGCATCGCCGTCGGGTGCCGGGATCGTCACGTTCAGCGTGATGACCTCGTGTGTCTCATCAAGCAGGCCGACGACGGCATGGCTGACCGGGGCATCGATCGAGATCTCGCCGCCGGCCGGCACGGTGATCGGGCCGTACTCGCCGGCATCCGTCCAGACGTAAACGTCCTCACCGACCAGGTGAGGGACCGAGAAACTGTCGGTGGGCTCCTCTGGTGCGAAGATCGCCGAGGCGAAGAAATGCACGGCCTCGTGCATCGGACTGTCGCCGGCGATCACGCCCCAGGTGACGGCCTGTTCCTCGACCATCCGCACGGTCTGACCATCGATTTCGCGTTTCACCACCATGGTGAGGATGTCGTTGCCGGTCGTGGCGTCGGTGGTGACTGCCATGGTCTCGACCTCGCCGCCGGCGACAGGACAGGGCGCCCAGCCCAGCACGTCCTGATCCGGATCGTAGATCATGGCCGCCAGTTCGCCGTTGCCGCGCCTGAGCCACGCCAGGCGTTGCGGTGCCGATTGCCAGACCATGTCGAGGAAGCCCTCAAAGCCCAGGTGCTGGGAAGGCAGAGACAGCTCCAGCGGGCGACCGCCATCGTCCTCGAGGGAATAGCGGATCTCCATCACCCGGCTGGCTTCCTTGGTCACGAAGATCGGATAGGTATAGGGCGCAATCGGCTTCACCGGGGCGGTGCCGTCCGTCGCCTCGATCTGTGTGTCGAAGGTCGTCGGGCCAATCCGCTGACCCGTCGTGTTCGAGAACCCCCGGATGACCTCCCCCAGGGCGCCGATGTAGAGACCGCGCCTGGCTTTCATCAGCCATTGCCCGGCATTCAGGGACCGCGATCCGGAAATGGTGTAGGCGAAGCTGCCGTCGGCCTCGATCGAGGGTTCGAAGTCGGCAAAGTCGCCCAGCGTGGAAAACCAGACGGTGCGCGGTTCTTCGGGGGTGAACCCGGCAACCAGACTTTGGTCGTAGATCTCGAGCTGCGCCGGGTAGCCCCGCCGCGGCGACCAGGCACCCTCCGACCAGCGATAGGTCGGCGCCGTCACCACCGGCGGCGGCAGAACCTTGAGAACCTCGGCCGTCACCGAATTGGCGTCGGTGTAGCCGGTGACGCGCACGATCCCCGTGCCATCGCTGACATAGGTCCACTTGATGCCCTCGTTCTTGTCGACGAGTTCCGTGCCATCCTCGTGGACCGGCGACACCGCGCCGGTGTCGGTGCCGGCAGCAACCTCGTAGATGTTGCCGGCGTTGCGCATCAGATCCCCGACAGCCACCTCGGTGTTGCTCGTCCAGAGAGGGATGTCATCGTAGCCGTCGGGCAGAAGGCGGATCAGGGACCCGACCCAGTCGGCCGTGAAGATATCGCCAGTGCCGGTCAAGGTGATCGTACCGCTTGCGGCGCTGGCCTGGATCGTCAGGGCCTCGTCCAGGTTCTGCACCCGGAAGGGGCCGGTCGTGAAACTGGCCGGCTCGATCGTCCAGTTGTCGAGGGCAAAGCGCGACAGCTTCTGCACCGGCAGGACACCGTCGGCCAGGTAGATCACATCGGCGGATTGCACCCAGCTCAGCCGGGCAATCGCCGCTTGGTCATAGGGCACCTCGAGCTCGAAGGGCGTCCCTTCCGATTGCACCAGGGCACCGTAGCGCCAGACGCGCATATACCCATCGGTGAACTCGAGGGTCAGCGCATCGTTCACTGCAAACTCGAAGGGGATGAAGCGGGCCAGGGCGTTGTTCCGGGAATAGCCCCGGAAGATCGTTCCAGGCGCCCGGGTCACGCCGCCCTGGCGCAACGGCAGATAGCCCACGCAGCTGCGCAGGCCGGTCTGGAACCGCTGGTAATCGTTGCGGGCATGCAGCAGCGGGGAGATTTCGCCGGAGGAGAAGGCAACCTGGGGCGGGCGTGAACGGCTCATCGCGTCGCCCCCGTGGCCCAGTCGCCGCTGGCAGGCTGACCATCCCAGCGGCGGGCGCTTGCGCTGCGGTTGTCATGGGTGACAGCGCGCTCGAGGGCGGCCAGCCCCTCGGCCGCGAGATCGGCGCGCTTGGTCCGCGAGCCGACATAGAGAGGGGCCAGCAGGATCGCCAGCTGGTAGGAAACCGCGGTACGGAAGAGGGCCGGCAGGGCCTTCTCGTTGTCGATCAGGCGCGTGTAGCGGATCAGCAACTGGCCCGTGGTGTCCGTCCGAAGTAGATCTTCATCCCGACGCCAGCTCACCTCGTCGGCGACCCAGTTCAGCCGGACCAGGTCGCCCGGCAGCCGATAGACCACGGGCAGCGTCGGGTCCGCCGCAAGGCCTGCCGGCAGGGCCCCGATCGGCGGCAGCGAGACCAGGCGGCGCGCGAAACTCCAGTCTTCTTCCTCGAGGCAGATGCGCAGCGCCTCGGGATACTGCTCGGATGCCGCCTGCGCCTGCGGGCTGTCATCCGCAAAGGAACTCAGCGGCGACAGCTCCATGAAGCGGAAAGCCTGCTGGGCAATGGTCGAGGTGGCGATCGGCGTGGTCACGTGAAGACCTCCGGAAGACGTGCTGCACGGCGATCAGCCCAAGGCCGACCGCCGTGGCAGATCAGGACATCAGGTAGTGGATCGCGAAGGGCATGTTGCCCGCGCCGGTGGCGGCGGCCTCGGCATGCTTCCAGAGGCTGATCATCCCGCTTTCCGGCACTTCGGCGAGCCCCAGCACTTCCCAGAGCTGCTTGCCATGGAAGGCATCGCCCTGGGTGATCGGGGTCACGATGTTCCCGGTCGCCTTGGTCTGGTCCACCAGCGCGTCGGTATCGGTCTCGGTGCCGATGACGATCTGCGCGAAGCCGTCGTTCTCGACATCGAAGAAGGTCGCCGGCAGCAGGATCGCCTGCGCCGGAAGGTCGACCAGGTGATACTTCGACGTGTTGCTGTCGGTCGCGAGATTGGCAACCGCGCCCATGGCCACGATGACGCGACCGCGGGCACGCTGCGGATCTGCCGGCACGCTGCCGGCGACGAGGGGGTCGTGGATGAGGTCGGATTTTCCGATGACTACGGCCATGTCTGGGCCTCCATATCGTCATGTTCGAAAGGAAAGGCGGGCCGAGGATCGGCCCACCAGACGCGGCCGATCAGGCCTCGAGGCAGCGGATGACGCGCACGCCCTGGTCTTCGACCCGGCCGGCGGTCGGATAGGCGTCGACCAGGCACTGCGGCAGGTTGCGCTTCGAGCTGTCGTTGAACAGATCGCCCTCGACGTCCTGCCACATGCCGCAGACGATGTTCGCCTTGGTCCAGAGCGGGATCAGGCGATAGCCGTTGCTGTCCTTGGGAAGCCGGTTGGTGAAGAGCCAGTTGATCCCCAGCAGGGAACCGGGCTTGCCGTTCCGGATCTGGTCGACATCGAAGGGGTTCAGGTTCTTGCCGGTCTCGAAGGCCAGCTTCAGCAGGTCGGTCTTCTGGCGCGGCGTGATCAGGCCCCAGACTTCGTCATCGGCCTCGAGGCCGAAATCGTCCAGTTCCATGCCCTCGGTGGCGAAGCGCATCTTGTTCAGGGTCAGGCCCGCGGCGGCATCTTCGCCCTGATCGACAGCCACATAGTTGCCGACCGGCAGGGTCTTGGCGCTGCTCGGGGTCTTGCCCTCATGCACCGAACCGAGGATCCCGCCCCCGGCGACCTCGTAGGTGCCGTCGGACTTCTTGCGCACGCCGAGGATCCGGTCGGCGACACCGCGTTCGACCGCCTTCGTGTGCGTCGACACCAGCACCGAGGTCGGATCCTGGGACTGGTCGAACTTCTCTTCCTTGGTGATCAGCTGGCCGCTCTGGATGACGGTCGGCCGGACCAGCCAGCGGCGGATGCGCTTGGGCGCGTTCTCGGGATTGCGCTGCGAGTAGTCCTCGCCTTCCTGGTACTCGACCTTGTCGACCAGGTCGGCCATGTCCTGGGCCTCACCCGAGGCCGGGACGATGGTGACGGCGTTGCGCAGCGGGTTCTGCATCTGCTGCGCGACCATGCGGACGTTGTTCTGATAGGTGAAGCGATGGTGCGACTCGACGGTCTGACGGTAGGACATGCGTGCCCCTCTCGAAAAATCAGCTTTGATGGTGAGATTTCGGAGGGGTCGCCCGGCGAACCGGACCCGTCCTGGCGATAACACTCGCCTGTGGCGCCCGGCATTGTCCGGGGTCAGACGGACCCGCAAAGGGGTCACCCGTCAAGTCATTCCTATGCACACCACGAACAGGCAGTCAACAACAAGTTGACCAAATGGACACACAAAACGCCGCACCAAAGCAGCGCCATACCCGACGTGGGTGCTATCTCAACACACCCCATAACATGTTATTTTTCGGTCTTAGACAGCAAAATCTAGAGAGAAGCCACTGCCAAGCCGACGCACTCAGGAACCATCATCCACGCAAGCACGCCATTGCAGAATAGCAAGACAGTGAATCCCACAACTTGATTAGCCTACTCTATCAGTGGCTTTTCGAATCGCTTTTCGTGGGTTATTACGGGTGGGCTGATGAGCAAGAAATGACCGCAGGGCGCTGGAACGCCCCACGGTCCAATGTTTGCCAAAGTCGGCAAACTTCAAACCTACTGCCGTCTCCTGGCGCTAGATCTGACTCCTAATATGTTGTGTTTTGCACGACACCCCTGATCGGGTCAAGCGTTCGGGAGGCGGCACCCCAACCACGAAAGGTTGATTTTATGGGTACCCCCCAACAAAGCGTCACCTATGAGGACGCCCTCCAGATACTCTCACTCAAGTCTCAAGGCTTCTATCGGTGCGAGATCGCCGCGGCCTTCGGGATCGGCCAGGGAGTGGTTAACGACGTCCTTGAAGGGCGTCTTTACCCCGGCGCGAGGCTCGCCGCTCGTTCCATCATCTAACTGGAACCTGACCCTGGGCATGGTGAATGCCCAGGGTCCTCTTGCAATCGATTGCTAGCCAGTGGCCAACTTGGTCAGCCGTTCGACCTCCGGCCGCAGCCGCTTGATCGCCGCCTGATCTTTCTTCGCGACAGCCTCGTAGTAGTCCCCACCCGGCGACTGCAGCTGCTCCAGCTTCTGCCGGGCTTCCGCCGGCGTCGTGCTGAGCTCGAGCGCACCGCGGCCGGCGCCCAAGCCGTCCATGCTGTCCTCGCCCATCATGTCGCCGATCGCTGCGAAGAGCTTGATGATGCCGGCATCACCGGTCTTCGGCTTCAGGGCCTGGGCGATGCCCCCCATGGCGTCCGAGGACAGCCCCGCCTTCTCGGCCAGCACCGCAGCGGCCTGTTTCGCCAGGGTCAGCTTGGCCGGAAGGTTGCCACCCCAGTCCCTTTCCAGGTCCGCCATCATCTGCTGGTTCGCCTGGGCGAGCTGCTCACCCGCCGACTGGTCCAGCCGGCTTACCTCGCCTGCGTAGAGCTCGATCATCCGGCTGAGCGCCTTGCCGCTTAGCCCTTCTTCATGGGCGATCTTGCGGGCCTGGGTTTCCAGATCAGCGTTCCAGGCGGCCCCTTCCGGCCAGCTTTCCGGGCGCTTGACCTCGTAGCCCTCGGGCGCCTCAGGGATCCCGAAGACGCCACCGTTCTGGCGCATCCAGTCCGCGACATCCTGCCCTTCCTTGGGCTTCTGCAGCAGCTGGTCAGCAGACACGCCAAGGCGCTTCTTGGCCGAGATCTCCATACCGTTCAGTCGCCGCACCGCCTCGAGCGGATCCTCGGTGGTAAGCCCGAGGGCCGTCAGGTTGCGCCGTTCATCATCGTTGAACCGCTTGTCCTCCCACCATTTGGCCTCGCCCCCTTCTCCGGCAGGGGCGGGTTCCCCGCCACCGGGCGGCGGCGATGCGTCGCCTCCCGCCGGGGGCTCGCCGCCGGCTGCATCGTCATCAGGCGCCAGCGCGAGGCGGGCGCGGAAGTCAATCACGTTCATCAGCCAGATATTCATCTTGAGGCTCCATCATCAGGTTGTTGAGGTCTTCGGTCGACACGCCCATCAGGGCGAGCAGTTTCACGGCCATGGCGCGCTCGCCGCGCTCCTGGGCCATGCGGATCGGGTCGATCGGGTCGGGCTGCACCACGCCGTTCGCCAGGCGCTCGGGCGGCAGGGCCAGCAGCCCCGACAGCTCGACCAGGTCGTGGGCCAGGCGCCGATCGGCATGGAAGGCACGCGCCCATCGCCGGCCGCGCTCCGCCGCCGCACGCCGGTTGTTCCGGAAAAGGAACATCAGGATCTGCATTCGGGAGAAGGTCATTCAGGGATATCCTTTGCGGAGCGGGCAATTTCGCCGGCCAAGTCGGATGCCCGGCCGCAGTAGTCGCGCGACGCTTCCAGGACGGCCCGCATGGGCCCATCGAGATCTTCCCGGCGCTCGGCCTGCGCGCTGTCCATCATGTGCAGAAGGGCGCCATGCAGATTGCGCGCGACCCAAAGGGCCTCGGCGATGCTCTCGGAACGATCGAATATGTCCTGTGAAATGTCGGTCATCATATGTCTCCTCTCAGGCCCCCGCCCAACCGGGCAGGGAACTGACGCGACACGGCATCACCTTGACAGAAAACAGGTTTTTCCCGGAAGGGCCGAGCTGATCAGGCACCGCCCTGCCCTCCCATGGCGGATGCCAGGTCGCGCACGACGCCCCCGCCGGTCTGGGCCGCCTGCATGGCCTGCTGCAGCTGCTGCTGCTGCGCGCGTCCCTGGGCGATCTGATCCGCCTCCTCGCGGGAACGCAGGATCCGCGCCGGCAACGTCGGACTGGCATCATGCAGCGCCTCGGTCAGCCCGTCCGGATCGACCCGATCGACATAGCGGCTGTCGAGCTGCGCGAGCGGTGCGAGGTCATTGAGGAACTGCCGAATGGCCTGTCCCTCACGCGCCCGCAGCGCCATGGTCGCCTGGCTCTGGTATCGGACCTGGAGCGGCATGCCCTGGGCCTCTGACGGCGGCGGTGGGATTTGACCTGCGCGCCAGAGCATCCGGAAGCGCCGCTCGATCTTGCGCGCCCCGTATTCCTCCATGATCCGGTCGGCGTGCGGCGCCCAGTTGCGCAGGCGCGCCTCCTCCATGATCATGCTCTCCTCGCTGGTGATCCCGGTCCGGCCCGACAGAGACATGATCGCGTAGTGGTAGGCTTCCTTGATGGCCTCCACCTTGGCGCGTTTCTCCTCCATCGTCAGGCCGATGTTGGGATTGCTGGTCATGTTGCGCACCAGCTCCTGGCCACGCATGTTGACGCCGCCGTAGAGCACCTCGCCGGGCCGGATCACCCCATCGAGCGGGATCGCGTCCCGATCGGGGGCAAGCTTCACCGGATCTGCGGCGAACTGCGCCGCCCGGATCGTCGCGGCCTCCATCTGGTGGACCATCCGGGCGCTTGCCAGGCTGATGAAGCCCGGCCCCGTGCCGTAGGTATGACCGCTGTCGACATCCCAGCGCGGGAAGTAGACCGGCATTTCACCATAGCCGCCGACCTTGACCAGCGCCCTGCCCTCCTCGCAGGCGGTGATCGACAGGAAGGGCTTGCCCCGATGGCCCAGCTTTCCCGGAACGAAGTCGTCATTAGGCAGGATATGCCGGTAGAAGGTGATCCGGCCGCTGTCGCGGTTGGCAGCCGCCTCCACCACCCGCTCAGGCAAGGCATCGCGGCCGAACTCGCGCACGGCCCCGCGCGGGGTGAGGGTGAACTTCCTCACCAGCTCGTTGACCCTGCCATGGGCATCGATATCGACCACCACCTCGGCCAGCGACATGGTCACGTCGACGAACTTGCGCTTGCCCAGGTCAATCTCGTCATAGCCCGCCGCGTTCCCGAAGGCCGCGATGTCGGAATAGGCCTGGAAGGTCGCGCTGTAGAAGGGCGATACCGTCGGCGCCAGGCTCTGCAGGACGCGGCGGGTTGCCAGGTCATTCCATTCGGCCATCGGCTTCCAGGCATTGAACTCGGGATCCGGCGTTTCCAGCCCGGCCCAGCGATTGGCCGGGTTGGTGATCGAGGCGTAGATCCCCGATGCAAAGCTGGACTGCGCCATGATTGGCTCCGAGGAGAGCGGTTTCTCCATCTCGCGGTTCTCCGGCCGGCTCATCGAGAAGCCGCCACGCTGCGGACGGATCAGCCGCGCGATGTCTTCCCAGTCCGGCTCGTGGAAGGCCCTGGTCGATTTCAGCTCACCCCAGCGCTGGATCGCCTCTTCGGCGGCCGGGTGGTTCAAGACAGCCTTGTTCATGCCGGCTGCCCCAACTGCCCGGTGGAGGGGATCCCCACCGCGCTGGTCAGAACGTTCGCTGCGGCACCGGAACGCCGGCGACGCAGCCGGGCCTCGATGTCGGCGCTCTGGTTGGCCTCGCGGTTGTCCGCCGAAGCCACGATGGGTTTTGCAGCCGAAACTTTCGGCGCGGAAATGCACATGTCAGGTCTCCTGATCAGGGGGTGAGGCGATCCAGGCAAATTGTTCGAAGGCGACGTGCCCATACCCGCCGAAGCCGGGCATCAGGCATTCGCGGTGGAAACCGCAGAGGGTCAGGAAGCGCGCGGCCGAGGGATGTCCCTCCCAGCAGCGCGCCTCGATGCGCCGAATGCCGGCCTCGGCGCAAAAGGCGGGCATACGCCGGCGGATCAGCACTGCGGCCTGCCCCAGACTGTGGCGGAAGCGCTGGTGGTCGCGCGCAACCAGTGCAGCCTGCGCAATCCCTGCCTGACCGGTGTGTCCCAGCCCCAGCACTGCGAAGGGAACTCCCGCCGGGCCCGGCCGAGTGCAGAGCACGAGTGAAACGACCTGCGCCCCCTGGACAGCGCACCAGTCCGCGAAGAGGCGCAGATGGCTGGCCGAGGCTCCACGCACCAGTTCGGCCTCGATGTGGTCCATCGGCTCCAGGTGGCGGAAGACCTGCATGGCATCGTCTTCCCGGAAGGGGCGCAGGTCGATCATGCTCAGGCCGCTCCGGCCTGCAGGGCCGCGCGCCGTGCCGCATTGGCCCAGTTCTTCAGTGCCTGGTCCTTGCTGCTGCCGGTCGCTTCGACGCCGAGCATCTTCGCCTTCACCCGGCCACGCTCCCGGCCGAACATCAGGCCGCTTTCGTTCTGCAGCTGCGCCTGCAGGTCCGTGAGGCCGACCTGCGCGGACTGCGCCTCGATCCGCGCCGCCGTCTCGGCCAGGGCCGAGGTATCCAGGGCGGGCGTGGCCGCGGTTGCGGCCTTCGATTTGGTGTTTTGTGCCATTTCAGTGCCTTCCATAGGGGTTGAGGACGTTCCATCCTGTCTGCAGGCCGCCGCGCTTCTCCGACATGCGGGGCCCGCCGTTGTGGCCCATGCGGCCGTGCTGACGGGCGTCGGGCACCCGTTTCGTGTAGGGGGCGGATCCATCGGCGAGGTGCTCGGACAGCAGCAGGTACTGCAGCGCATCCATCACGTTCGCCTCGGTCAGGCGCTTGTCTGGCACCTTCCGCTTGTCGCCGTTCCGATCGACCTCGTCCGTCCAGACGTACCGGGCCTGGAAGCCGCGCCGCAGGAACTTGCATGAGGGGTCGATGAGCAAACCGGGCTCGCCGGCGTCTACCGGGGCCTCAAGCGCCGCGCGCACGGCCTCGAGACGGGGCTGGATCCGGTTGGTTCCCAGCCGTTGCGGCCGGATCGGGAAGCCTGCGGCCTGGCTGACCATCAGGTTCCAGGTCGCATTCTCGTCCGCCGCCTGGCTGGACCCATGTTCGCCGGCCATGTCGCCCCAGCCCGCCTCGACGAGGGCACCGGGCCAGCGCTCCTCGATCAGCTCCTGCAGGCGCTGCCCGAATGTCCGGGCCATCAGGCGCTCGGACGGGAAATGCAGCTCGCCCAGGATCCGCCAACGGAAGAACCCGGTCAGCTGGGCGATGACGGCCGCCCCCTTGAAGCCCTGGTCCAGGCCAACCCGCAGCGGCAAGCCCGGGATCAGCGCCAGCGGCACGTCCGAAACATGGACCCGGGGGCTGAACTCGCGCTTGAAGACCGGCTCCCCGACCCGCAGGTAGACGATCTTGTTGCGGACCAGGCGATCGACCATGTCGCCCCGCCCTGCCAGCTGCATCGAGGCGATCTGGCGCGGGTAGTAGCTCGGCGAGAGGTTCTGCAGGTTCTCGCAGCCGGGCTCGCCGTAGCCTGGCTGATTGCAGAACTCGATCGTGATCCGCTTGGCGCCGGCAGGCAGCTCGGCCGAGAGCAGATCGGCCATGCGCTTGCGCTCTTCGCCGTCGTGGAAGACCGTGAAGCCCCAGTTGTCCTCGTCCGGCGCGTTCATGTCGCCCACGATCTGCCCGTAGCTGCGCAGCTCGGGCGGCAGACCCTCGAAATGCTGGCGCCCCGGGTAGCGGTCGATCCGGCCGATCCCGACGGTCAGGATCTCGACCGGCATCGTGTCGAGCTCGTTCAGGACGATGTCGGTGGTCTGCACGCCCCGCATGCTGGCGATGATGTCATCGCCGAAGGCCATGAACTCGGCGGTGAACTCGATCGGGCCATACTCATCCTCGAAGCGGATGACGTGGGTGACCGGGTCGCCACGGCCGCCAGACCAGGTGCCGAGGTCCTTCGGGAAGGTCTCCAGGTAGGACGGGATCGTGGTGGACCACAGCTGACGGTAGGTTTCGCGGATGAACAGCACCTTGTAGCGGCGCACCCCGTCGATCGTGGACTGGGGCATCTCGACCGCGCGCCTGGCGCGGGACTTCATCAGCGTCGTCGTCTTGCCCGAGCCCACCGGGCCCTGGATGGCGATCACGTCATCGTTCGACCAGAAGAAGCGCTCGGCGATCGGGCCCGGGAACTGGACCGCGCCGATATCGGGCATCTTGCCAGAGGCGAAATCCCCCTCTAGGCTCTCGATTGCCTCTTTCGCATCGCTTCCCTGCAATGCCTCCAGACGATCGTCCGAGATCCCCCGGCCCCCCGTGGGTGTCGAGCCAGAGGCCTCCCCCCGACCCCGATCCACCGTCCCAAGTGTCGCGCTCATTGGCGAACCTCCCCATGGGCCGAAATCAGGTATGGGGTCACACAGAGGGGCCTGAGGGAACGCGCGAGAAGGCCCCCCCGGGGGGTCGCGGCGGCGCGGGCACCAGGCGCGGGCACCGCGGCACCAGGGCGGCGCGCCTGCTGATTTTCAATCAGTTGCGGACGGGCGTTAAGCATCTGATTTTCCTTCACTTTCCGCATCCGTCCGAGTTTCAGCGTCCGAATTCTCGGAACCAGAAACGCTAACCCCTTGTTTCTGCTGCATTTCATGCGCGACGTTGGCGGGCATCATCCGACCCGAGATCCGGGGCGCCTGAGGCGTCACATCCCGTGCCTGGGCACCAGGATCCGCCGGGGCCGAGGGCGCTGCCGGCATGATGAAGGTGGTGTTCTGCTGGACGCTGACGTCCGGCGTCACCTTCGGCGCGGTGAAGGGCATCATCGCCTCGGCCGCGCGCAGGATCATCGTGTACTGCTGGCGGAAGACCTCGAGACGCATCGAGGCCGTCGGGCTCGGCGCTGACTTCTTGCCGATGTGCGCGCCGTCGAAGGCCCAGGACAGCACCCGCTCGGTCTGGGCCATGGCCAGCGTGATCGCATCGTCGCGGGTGTTGAGGCCGGCGATCTGCACCAGGACATCCTCGGGCATCCGCATGCCACGCGCGGCCAGCCAGTCGCGCATCTGGCTGCTGACCTTGTTCCTGGATCCCTTCGGGCGCCCGGCCTGCCGCGCTTCCTGGTCCTGCTCCGGCTCCTCGTCCGGCAGCAGGGCCAGCTGCAGGCCCTGGTCGCGCTGGCGCTCGATCCGCTCGGCCATTTCCCGGGCCTCGAGCTGCCATTGGTTATCAGGCTTGGCCATAGAAACCCCCTTTTTTATTGAAAATCAGTGGGTTAATCGAGATCAGGCCGAGGCTACGACGTTCCATCTTTCGGCGTCGTAGGGCTGTCGTAGCAGTTATCTCTTTCTTTTCAGATAGATAGATATCATCTACGACAGTACGACGGTACGACACACATTTCCTCGTGTGCGCGCGCGTGCGTGTGCATGCATACGTGAGGAAGCGCTTTTCGCGTCGTAGCGTCGTAGCCGTCTGGTAAGTGCTTGCGGCGCAAGGATAAAACCCTACGACATACCCTACGACGCCCAATTTTTCAGCGTCGTAGCGTCGTAGCCCCTGACCCGTCCGCAGAGCGCCCCGCCGCGCGTGAATTATGGCCCCGAAACGGGTCCGGGTACAGCGGAAAAGATCGCGCGATTTCATGGTGTTGGTCACGTTGCGCATGGCTCAGACGAAATCTCTCATGTCAGGGGGTTCGGGGCGCTCAGGGGCCTGCGACGTGCCGCCGGTCTCATCCATGGCGTTCAGCAGGCCCGGGATCGAGGTGAAGGGGATGACGTAGCCGCGCGAGGGAACCCGGGCGAAGGTCATGTTCGCGCTCTTGGCGTCCTTCACCCGCCGCGCCGCCTGGGCCCAGACGCCGGCCGCCCAGGGCGTGCCCTCGAAGAGCCCGCAGAGCCCCGACAGCGGCTTGTTCGCGATGCAAAGCTCGGCCGAGGTATCCCGGCCCTTCACCCGCAGCCCGAACTGCGCCAGGAAGTTGTTGGCGTTGTCGCTGGTGGCGTCGCCGATCTGCTCCGGGGCACGGGGGAGACGGCCGGCCATGGCCAGCCAGCTGGCCACGTTCAGCTTCTGGCCGCGTCGCCACACATCGAGCGGCTGAGACAGCAGATGCACCAGCATGTCCTCGGCGTTGCTGCCCACATCGACGCTCTCGTCGCGCAGGTGTGCGTCCAGCTTGGCGCACCAGCTCGCCATGACCTCCTCGGCCGGCAGCGCCTCGTGCAGGGCCATGTCGGCCAGCGCCAGGACGGTGCCGTAGTTGTCCGCCTGGCGCCCGCCGTGGCCATGGGCCGCAAGGCTGGCGCGCCAGAGGTCGAGGCGCTTCGTCCAGGTATCCCAGCGGCCCACCAGGCTGGCGCGCAGGGAGGCGCCGAGGGCCTTAAGGCGTCGGGGATCATCCTTCGGCTTCGGCGCGTCCGGGCGCAGCCGGTTCAGATCCAGCAGGATGAGGCGAGAGCGGTCCTGTGGGGGCAGCGGGGGCACCAGGATCGAGGAGAACAGGAAGCAGCTGTAGGCGTTGCCCTGGTAGCCCTTCTGATCGGTCGAGCCGCGCAGGATCTGGTCGCCGCTGGCCGCGATCCGCGCCAGGCGGATGATCGCCGCGGCCTTGCCCTTCTTCGGGTCATCGTCGGGCTCGAGCTCGTCCAGGGCGACGGGCATCGAGGAATAGCCGATGACCGATCGGATGCCGGCCTCGGTCGCGTCTGATGCCTGCAGCAGCCCGCTGGCGCCACCGTGCAGGTAGCGCAGCAGCCGCTGCAGGGTGGACTTGCCGGTGGCCTGGTCACCGGTCACCCAGGTCACGGGCCGCCAGTCCAGGGCCCCGCCGATCTGCTGCGCGCAGATCACGCCGAGGGTCAGCATCGGATCGATGTCGGGCCGGGACCAGTTCCAGGTCTGCAGCGCATCGAGGATCTCGCTCGCCGCCTCGGCCGTGCCTGACGTCGCAGGACGGGGCACGGGGTCCGAGGCCGGGTAGACATGACCACCGTAGACGCCAGGCGGCTCCCATTTGCCGGCGATCAGCACCTCGTCGCCGGCGTGGAAGATCAGGTGACCGTCCTCGTCCAGCCAGGCGCCGGCGCCGCGCACCTTGCCGACAGGTGACCAGACGCCCCGCTCGGTACAGGCCGCAACCATGTCGGTGGCGATCCTGCCCTGGTCGAAGGCGCCGGCGACCGGCGTGGTGCTGTTCTTGTGGTAGCGCGGGTAGCGAGTGGCCAGCAGGCCGATCCGGCCGCCGAAGATGTGCCGGATCTTGTCCTGGGAATGGTTGTCGACAGCCCTCAGCTGGCCCTTGGTGTCCAGGTAGTAGGAAAGATCGCCGTGGATCCCCAGAGGAACGACCGGACACCCGTCCCAGATGTAGCCACGCGGTCGGCCCTTGCCACCCGATCCATCGCGATCGCCAGCTTCTGCCTTGCCGCCCACGCGCTTCCGGCCACGGCCTCGATCATCGTCTTTCGGCTGTCCCCGACCATCTCCATCGTCATCCTTCGGTCCTTTCTCTGCGCCAGGCGCGGGCGGAGCCTCCTCAAGCCCACGCCGCAGGGCTGCAGCGGAACGTTCGTCGTCCCGCCGATAGGTCGCCGGCTGGGGGTCGCTCAACCAGCTCATGTCCGCTTCATCGGTCACTGCCTCACCTCTGTCTTTCAGGGGCCTCGACGTCTTCCGCGCCGGCGGCCGGGGATCACGCGCCCGTGCTGCGGGCGTATTTCTCGCAGGAGATCAGCCGGGGCCGGATCTCTGCGGGCACGAAGTCGGTGCAGGGTGCCGCGCTCCAGCTCTCGGACAGAACGCCGAACTCGACGACGCGGTCGCATTGACCGCCGGTGGCCAGGATCGCGCAGAAGGTGATGACCAGGATCATCGCCACCACCGGGCCGCCAGGGCCGCAAGGCCGGTCCTGCGCCGCACCGGCTCAGCCATCGCGCGCATGCGCGCATCGGAGGCCTCGCGTGCGGCAACCGCCTCGGCCTCGGCCGCGGTCATTCGATCCAGCCGGCTGGCAGCCTGCCGCGCCTGCGCCGGCGACATCATAGTGTTGAGGCAGACCATTCCGTCCTCGCCGGCCGCCGCGGCGACCCGTAGACGGCCAGCCAGGGCGCCGACCCATTCGTCGCCGGTCTGGAAGCTTCGATCCTTCAGCTGATAGTTCATGCGCTTCGCTCCTCCTTGTCCGCACCGGTGGTGACCTGGCGCAGCGCGTCGTTGAGATCCTTCCCGCCCCAGGTGTTCCGCCACAGGCGGACCTCCCGGCCGGCGGCGCGATGCAGCTCGATCGCGCGATCGAGCGCGGAACGGGCAGCGGTGTTCTCGTCCTGGTCGGCAATGAGGGTGACCCTCGAGACCGTCGGGGGCAGCTGGATCCGGCCGAGGTTCGACAGCGAAATCGCCGCGAGCACCCGCGCTTCGCCCTCGAGCAGCAGCACGGCCGAAAGCGCGTCCTCGATCCCTTCGGCGATGTAGACATGCTGCCCGGGCTCCGCCTGGTGCAGGGCCGCCGGCTTGCCACCGCGTGGCCCCCTGCCCTTCCAGATCGGGATGTAGGCGCCCGCATAGTCGCCAAGCACCTTCTTCGGCGCCGGCACCGCGGCCTTGCCCCAGCCGTTCGGGCCGATGGCCAGCCAGGTGCGGTGACAGGCCACCGTCTTCCCCTGGCGGTCCGTCACGGCCGCGACCATGGCGGGATAGTCACCTTCGAAGATCTCCCCGGTGTCGGGATCCTCGTGGTAGTAGCGGCAATGCGAGACGTAGCGCAGGACGCCGGGCTGGCGGCCCAGGCGTGACAGGTCGATCCCCCGGCCGCGCAGGTAGCGATCCACCGGGGTGTCGCGCAGCTGAGCGCGCCCGCTGTGCCAGATGGCCCGGGCGGCCCGGGCGCGGCCCTCGCGCTTCTCCTGGTCACGTGCGACCGCCTCGGCCTGCAGGCGCTTGGCCCGCTCTGCGGCCTGCCGGTGCCGCGCCACATCCTCGGCGCTGGCCGTCTGCAGGCCAAGGAAGGCCCGGGCCTCGCGCAGAGCTTCCGTGTTGCTGCAGCCGAGAGAAAGGGCGATCAGGTCGATCACGTCGCCGAAGCCCTGCCCCGGCACATCGCCCACGGCATAGTCGTTCCAGCGCCCCGCGCTCGGCCCGGACATGGTGATGCAGAAGCTGCCCACCCGGCGATCGGCCCGCCCGGGGTTGAGGGTGAAATACTTGCCATGGGCGCGATGGCTCCCCTCCGCCGGCGGCGCATAGCGCGCGACGACGCCCTCCAGCTGCGCGATCAGCATGTGCTTGATCTCGTCGAGGCTGTAGGTCTGGCGGAGAGGAGCGGGCATTACTCGACCACCACCCAGTCTTCGGCCAGCATGTCGGTCTGGCTGGCCAGCCAGCCCGTCAGGATCTTGCGATCCGCGGTCATCATGCGGATCGAGCCGAGGGCCTCGATCTCGCCACCGTTCGCTTCGGCGACTGCTTTCAGGTGCTCTTCACGGCACCATTCCGCCTTGATGGTGGCTGCGGGCAGCAGCCAAAGATACATCCCCTTGCCGTTCCAGCCTTGCCGGGCGACCTTGGCGCCTGCCTTCAGCGCGCGCAGCGCGTCTCCGAAATCCATGTCCTACTCCTTCACGGGTTGTGTCTGGCCGGCCCTGTGCTGCAGGACCTTCAGCAGACGGGATTGCGCCTCGAAGCCCGGTTCGGGGCAGAGCAAGGCGAAACGTTGCCGGCAGTCCTCGAGCGACAGGCCCAGGTCGCCTGCCACTGCGGGCAGCTTGCGGCCACCGGTGAGGCCGGCGATCAGCTGGTAGTCGAGCTCGGGGGTCCAGGGCGCCTGGTAGCCGGCGGCGTTCAGATGGGCTTGCACCAGCTTCATCGCGACCGGCGCATCCTTCGGCAGGGCAGCGGGCGTGAAATCAGCCACCGCTTCAGCAGGGGCTTCGGTGCCTTCCGGTGCGTGGCCGCACGCCTCCTGGCGATCGCCCTGCCCCGCATCCGGCGCCGTGTCGTCGTCCTCGATCTCCTCTTCGACCTTGCGACGAAGGTGGCGCATCTTGAGGTTCAGCGAGGCGGCGGGCCGGTTCAGCGCGGCCGCGATTTCCTTGAGCGAGGCCCCACGCGCATCAAGCTCGAGCGCCTCGGCCTCCTCGTCTTCGGTCCAGGGGCCGGTGTGCAGCTCCGGTGCGGGATCGGCTACAGGCACCGCGTCGTCCTGCAGGACCTCGGCCTGTGGGGTTTCGGCCTGCATCAGGCTCAGAGCGTCGCCCATGGTCGGACCCGAGGCGAGCTCGTATGTAACCACCATGGGGTCGAACACGGTCACCCGCAGCACCAGCGCGCCGCCGATGACCTGCAGCTCGACCGGCAGAGCCAGGACCCGCACCGCCTCGGCGGCTGTCTCGACCAGGTCGACCGCCCGCTGGCGGGCCTGGGCCTCGATCATCTCACGGTTCAGCTCGGCCTTCAGCGCGTCCAGGCTCATGCCGCTTCCTCCCGGGTGTGGGTGGAGCTGCGCATGACCTCCTGGGCCTCACCCAGGCGCCATTCGACGATCCGGACCAGCGCGTCCTTCATGCGCCACATGGCCGAACTCCAGTCGCCCCGCCGGCGCCCGACGCCGCTGTCCGCCTCGACCAGCTCCTTGGCGGCCGCGAGGAAGGGATCGAACAGCGGCCGCCCCTCGCGCATCCGCGCCGCCTCGAGGCGGAGGATATCGAGGTGCATGCGCTCGCGGCCCGCATCGGGAACCACGGTCAGCACCAGGGCCAGCGCGGCATTCACCGCGATCTGGTCGGACATCGTCATACGCTCAGTCACCGGAGATCCTCCTTGCGTTCTCGCCGACCTCGGCCAGCGTCAGATGATGAATGCCGTCGGTCAGGGCCTTCCCTGCCGCCGCGCGTTGCGCCGCATCTCGTCCCGCCACCTGCAGCGCCTGGCGGAAATCCAGGATCAGCGCCCGCAGGGTGCTGGTCTCGTCCAGCGCCTCGGCACTGCAGCGCAGATCCTCCAGCAGCCGCTGGTCCACCTCGGGCGAGTGGCGGGCCTGCATCCCGGCCACCCAGGCGCGGGTCTTCAGGAAGGTTTCGTCACGGCCGACCATGATCGGCCCCCGGACGGGCGCAGCCGGGAGCCGCCCTGGTCCCGGCCGCGCCCTGGCCGCCGCCCCGCCCCGAAGGAAAGGCGGTCTGCTCGGCGGCGGTGTTTCGGCGCGGGCGCGGGCCTTGCCCGCATCTGACCCGTCCCGCGCCCGGCCGAGGGGCAATCGCCCCTGCAGCCGATGGGAATTGGAAAAGGTCCCGGCGCGCAGAAGAGAGCATGCGCGCCGGGACAGTGATCCCGTCCGCCGAGGCAGAAGTCTGATGAGGACAACAGGCGGACAGGGGGAGGTTCATTGCGCGGCCACCTCCGAAGGCAGCAGCGGCACGGAGGTCGCGCCCTGGTGGGCGGCGATCGCAGCCTCGACCAGGGCCGCATCGGCGCCCCAGATCAGCCACTCGGGCCGAAGCGGCAGGTCATGCGCGCTGGCATGGGCCAGGATGCTGCGCACCACGCCCATGCTGGGGAAGTCGCCCTCGCGCCGGCGGCTGGTCGAGTGGCGCCACCCGTAGCCGGTCTTGTCGGAATAGCCGCATATCAGGGCGATCTTCTCGATCGGCCCGATGATGCGTTCGGCTACAGCCACTGGTGTCAGGTGGTTACTCATGACACCAGACTTAGCGCACGCACAATTTGCATTGCAATACACATTTTGAGCTTTTCACTCATGCATGTGCAGCAAGGCGCACTTACTTGATGTCACGATGGATGACAAATGGTTCAAAACACAGCAGAAGAAGGCGGGAGTAACCGCCGAGGAGATCGCCGCCAAAATGGGGCGCGATCGCTCGGTCGTCTCTAGGATCTACACCGGCCGGCAGAAGATGTCGCTCGAATGGGCTCAGGCGTTCGCAGAGGTCCTGAATGTTCCGATAGACGAAGTTCTGCGCCATGCCGGCATCGTCTACGACCCACTCACTCGCAGCGACCTGGTCGCAAGCGAAGACGGCATCCAACAGGTGCCCGTGCGGAAGGAAGCATTTCTAGCCCCGCAACACGCAAGGCGCATCAGGGACAGCCAAGCGGACGCCGACGCCCTCCCACTGAGCGGCAGCAACCACCACATTCTTCAAGCCAAAGCCACAGCCCAGACTCTTGCGCGCATGGGGGAAGGCATGGAGATCTGGACCGTAACAACGGGCGCAATGCTGCTCTCAGGATACATCCCTGGCGACTTCATCATTGTAGATCGCGATAGCTCCGAAACCTGCAAGTCCGGCGACACAGTCCTTGCCGAGATCCGCCACCGCAACAGCTCGGGCTTCAAGACCGCCCTTCGACGATACCAGGCACCTGTTCTGGTAGCCGACAGCACCGATCCGGAGCATAGGGAAATCAACGTAGTAGATACGGTTAACACGGTTATACGGGGAAAGGTCATTGCATCTTGGAGGAGATGACCCAGCAAGAGAGGGCCGAACTAAAAGCCTTTGAAGAAAGGGTGCATCCTTGGGTGCATGTCGGCAGCTTCATTGGCCTACCTATTCTAGTCTGCGCCCCACTATGGGAACCTGCATCCCGCACGCTCACACCTGAGATCGCCGGAGGACTTGCCGTAATCCTTCAATTCGTTTCACTGCTTACGATAAGCCCCAAAGCGCAAGCCATCGCAACGGGACTAAAGACTAGCCAGATCATATCCCGGCGGAAACACTCCAACCACCCCCCTGCTGCCCAAGCCATCGCCCCCTCCGAGCCGCAGGAAGCGACAACAGGCCAAGCCCGCGACAAGCTGCACCCGATGCGCTCATGTGGCGAGCGGTTCGAGTACATTTGCACCGCCGAACACTCCTTGATCGCCGACCTTTCAGCCAACCAGAGCGCGATACCGGATGTGAAGCGGGAACTCATGTTCCAAGAAGTACTGCACTACATCCCAATTCGAAACGAACTCGCTCTGCAACTCGCGGTGGAAGTATTTGCGAAGGCCGAAATCCATCAACAGAAGGATTTGGAGTACTTTATTTTGATGACGAACCCTCCGCGCGATGCGGCGAACCACTTCATCTCCAAATCACAAAATTTGTAGTTTTCACATTTTATGTATTGACGGTCACGGGTCACAACTCCTAACTTCCTGAGCAGAGACAGCTCAGGAGGCCATTGTGGCTCATCACGACAGCATCCCGCTTGCGCGGCCGGGGCCGGTGGACAACCGGCAGCTGCGCACCCTGCGCGATTGCGCCTATGCCGCCGCCCGCGGCACCATCCCCACGGCCGTCGAGGCCGAAGCCCTGCTCGCCGCGATTGGCCCGCTCCTGGACGAGCTGATCCTGCGCCGCGAGGCCTGCCGGTCCATCACCGGCGACAGCAACATCATCCTTCTCGACCAGCATCGCGCGTCCCTCGCGGACGCCTGAGGTCCCGGCGGGGCGCCCCCGGTCAGTCCCCACATTACCGGCCCGGTCCCACCCACTCCCCGCGCAGGGCGCACGCGGGGACAACATCCCGAAGAGGTCAGCATGGCCTACCAGATCGAACTCGAAGACCGGGGCCAGGACCTGATCCGCCTGACGGTCAACTTCGAAACCGGCGTGATCGAGGATGCCGGGCTTTGCTCCTGGCTCTACGCCACCGGCGAACACGTCGTCGACGTCGAGCGCCTGCACGAGGATCGCATCGTCCACTTCCGCAAGAACGGCGGGCCGGACCAGTGGTTCAAGTATCCGATGATCCGCCTCTCGCTCGATGGCGAGCTGCTGGCAGCAGCGTAGGTGACGAGCAATGGCATCTGACTTCTACTTTAACGTTGGCGTCCTGCGGCACGAGTTGGCATCGGCCCTCTCCGACAACATTGAGGAAGCCGCCTACGTCCTCGGGGAATTCGCCCAGAGAACCCAACCCGGCACCGCCGATTTTGATGACCTCTGCGACCAGATCGACGCGCTCGACCAAGAAGGCCGGGCCGCGCTTCTGAACTTCTGCAGGCGCATCTCCGACAGGCTCCACCCACAGGAGTGACCCCATGACAACCCTGACCAAGATGGACGGTCTGCGCCACTACCGCGCGACCGTGACGGAAGAGCTATGCCGTCACTACACCATTCCCGCCGGCAGCGCCGCCGAGGCCGAGCGCATGGCCAGGCGCAGCCTGAAGCCGGGCCAGAAGCTGGTCGGGATCAATGTCACCGACGGCTACCGCTCTGTTGAGACCGGGGCCGACTGCCTCGCGCATCTGCTGGGGCACCCCTACTTCCCGGCCGGCGACGTGCCCCGTTGCCTGGCCGACTGGATCCGCGCCGCCTTGGGATGGGACGGCGCGGAGGCACAGGCCGCCAACCGCCAGCTCGCCTATGGCGGCCTGCGGATCCGGCCGGAGACGCCGGCGCTCTGCGTCGCCTCTGGCCGGTCCGTCGCCTTCCTGGTGCGCGTCTTCGAAGACACGCCCTGGGCGGACCGCTGGGCCGATGCCCTCGCCGCTCTGCCCGGCGCCAGCCGCACCAACATGACCTTTGCCCGCGTCGCCTCCCGCGCCGTCCAGCTGCCGCTGGCCGGCCGGGTTTCGGAAATCCTGGACAGCCTGGAGGCTCCGCCATGACAGACGCCACCCCGATCTTCATCCCGACCGCCGAGGTCGCGCAGCTGCTGCAGATGTCCCTGCCCAGCTTCAATGCCAAGCGCGACTGGCTGGAACGAGACCACGATTTCCCCCCGCCGATGCCGCACTCCAAGCGGCCGCTGCTCTGGCGCCGCACCGCGATCTTCGCCTGGATCGAACGCCAGGGCCTCGCCCCCACGGATCAGCAGCACCAGGCACCCATCCCGAAGACCAGGGCCGACAGGCTCATGCAGAAGGCAGCAAGCGCATGAAGGACTTTGCCGACCGATCCCACCGCCAGCTGGTGCTGAGCGCCGCGGACGAACTCGAGGCCATGGTCGCGGGGCTCACGCCCTTCGATCTCGACGACTACGAGGCCAGCCGCCGCCGGCAGCGCGACGAGCTGCGGGAGCTCAAGCACGCCCTGGAAACCCGTCGCGATGCGCCGGCGAAGATCAGCGAAGGCATCACCGGTGTCTTCTTCTCCATGCTGGGCTTCCGCGCCTCCAGCACCAGCGGCCTGCCCGGCGCGATCGACAACTGGATCGCTCAGGTGCGCCAGAAGGCCGGCGCCCGGGAGACCATCCAGTGAGCCGGACCCGCAAGCCACCGATCACCGACAAGGTCACGGGCCTGCGCCAGCGCCAGCGTGCGGATGGCAGCTGGCGGGTCTGGTGGGAACCGACCGCGCCGCAGCGGGATCTCGGCTTCTGTTCGATCGAACTCGACGTCGACCGCCCGAGCTGGACCGTCACCCAGGCCAGGCGCGAGGCCGAGAAGGCCCGGCGGGCGCAGCGCGACGGCGTCGGCCCGGACGAGGCGCGCCGCGGCCACCGCACCGTCGGGGCGCTGATTGCCGGCTACCGCCAGGACGAGCTCGACCAGGTCAAGCCCGCGACGCAGCGCAGCTACCGCGGCTGGCTGAAGGTCATCGAGGAGAAATGGGGCGACGAGCTGGTCGGGGATCTGACCCACGGCGTGATGTATCGCTGGGGCAAGAGCCTGCAGCGCGAGCGCGGCCAGACGCAGGCGAAGCGCCTGATCGCCATGATGTCGATCCTCATGTCCTACGCCGAGCGGATCGAGTGGCGCGCCCACAACTCCAACCCCTGCCTGCGCCTCGGGCTCGAGGTGCCGGCGCCGCGCAGCAGGATCCTGACCACCGACGAGCTCGCCGCCCTCGAGGCCGCGGCCGTGGATCTCGACACCCCGCGCGCCCGGGCCGTGGCCGATGCCATGCGCCTCTCGCTCTTCCAGGGCCAGCGCCAGGCCGATGTCCTGGCTGCCCGGGTCGGTGCGTTTCGCCAGGTCACCTGGTCCGCCCTCGAGGGCGACCGCGTCATCGAGCGCAAAGGCTGGGCCTGGATCTTCACCCGCGCCAAGCGCGGCACCGAGGGCGGCCTGCCCGTCCATCCCGAGAACCTGGCGCTGATCGAGCGCCGGCACCGCGAGACCAATGATCCCGACGCCCTGCTGCTGCCCGGCCGCAATGGCCTCTGGCGGATCGACGAGTTCCAGAAGGACTGGGCCGCGCTGCGCAAGCGCGCCGCCGAGACGCTGGCCAGCTGCGCCACCATCCAGTTCCGCGACCTGCGCCGCACCGGCGCCGTCTGGGCCCGCCAGGGCGGCGCCTCGAAAAGCGACGTGGGCGACGTCCTGGGCAACACGGCCGCGCAGAACGCGCAGCTGACGACCACCTACATGCCGGCAAGCTTCGAGACCTCGAGCCGCGCGATCGGCGCGATCCGCCGGCCCGGCCGAGAAGAGGACGAGACATGAACCGTTCAGCCAAAGAGATCCGCCGCCTCAACGCGATCCGCGCCAAGGCCCAGCGTCACGCCGACAGCAGCGACAGCCTGCATATGCGGCGGGTCTGCCGGGCGATCATGGTCGAGCTGAACGTGATGTTGCATCCGAAGTGGCGGGTAGCCAGGCACCAGGAGGAAGCTGCGTGAGCAACGAGCTGCACCTGGACGTGAGGGGATCCGGCAGAAGCTGGGCGGTGTTCAACGGCGCCGAGCGCGTCAGCCCTCATTTTTCCTGCGAGTACACCGCCGTCGGCGCCGCAACGCGCCTCGAGAAGCAATCTCGGCAGCGGCAACGTGTCTGCCTGTGTTGCCGGGATCGCTTCATCAGCTCCGGGCCTGGCAACCGTCTTTGCTCGCCCTGCCGACGCGATCCGGCCCGGGCCTTGTAGAACTGGAGGAGAGAGATGCGAGATCACGCGCCCAGAGAGAACAGGGAGGCGCCGCACGGCACAGGTTTCGTGCTGGCGATCATCGGATGGTGCATCTTTGGCGCCGGAATTCTGGTCGGGGCGCTGGTGTTCTAGATGGGCCGCCGCCAGCCATATCTCTTTCCAGACCAGGACATACCCCGCCGGCGCATCATCCGCATGCATGTCGAAGATGCGGGGCATCTTCCAGGCGGCGCGAAGGGCATCCGCTTCACCTGCAGTCGATGCGGCCACGATACCGGATGGATCCCCGACACCTGGACCATTTCTGCAAACAAACGCGGGCAGCCCTGTCCGACCTGCAATTCCGACCAACCCTAGCCTAGGAGCGAGTATGCCCAGCATTGACCAAATGACCCGCGACCGGATCCGCAAAATGGCGCGGCGAGGGAGGCTGATAGACGAGTGTTTCAAGGTTTTCACTGCCTCGGTCTACCCAAGCGCCAGCCCTGACCAGCTACGTGAGATGCGCATCTGCTTCTTTGCCGGTGCGGCCGAACTGTTTGCCGTGATGACCGCCGGTCTCGACGACGGGATAAGCGAGACCGATGGCGACCTCATCTTCATGCAGCAGTGGGTGGACGAGCTCGAAGCGTTCCACCGGAAAACCGTGGCCGCGATGACGGCCGCCCCTTCAAAGCCCAGCTAGTCACCTGCCAGGAGACCCACATGACCACGACTATCTGCATCTACCACGCCAACTGCGCGGACGGCTTTACCGCCGCCTGGTGTGTTCGGATGGCGCTCGGTAACAGCGTCACTTTCGTTCCGGCCGGCTACGGAAGCGAGCCGCCAAGTGTCCTCGGCGCTGACGTCATCATCGTGGATTTCAGCTACAAGTGGGCGGTGCTTGAGCGCATGGCCCTGAAAGCCCGATCGATATTGGTCCTCGATCACCACAAGACCGCCCAAGCTGATCTGGCAGCGATGCCTAAACCGGCAGAGACCTGGGAGGTGCAGCGCGCCAATGCCGGCAATCCTGTGGCACTGTTCGACATGGATCGCAGTGGTGCGCAAATGGCCTGGGATTACTTCTGCGGCGGACCGCGACCGTTCCTGGTCGAGGTCGTTGCCGATCGGGACCTCTGGCGCTGGAATATCGACCAATCCCGCGAGATCAATGCGGTGATCGCCTCCCACGAAATGACCTGGTCCACTTGGGACGATCTGGACGCCCGCCTGCAGGCTGATACCGATATCGGCCGGGTGGCGGCCGAAGGTGAGGCAATCCTGCGCGCCCACGACAAGATGGTGCGCCAGGTGATGGATGTCTCGCAGCGCCGCATAATCATCGGTGGATACGATGTGCCGGTCGCTGCAGCTCCATACGCGCTAGCGTCCGATACCGCCGGCGCCATGGCGGTCGGCGAACCCTTTGCCGCTACCTATGTCGACGGACCGAAAGGGCGGGCCTTCTCGCTGCGGTCGCGCGCCGGCGGCCTCGATGTTTCGGAGATCGCGGCATCTTACGGTGGGGGAGGCCATCGCTCGGCCGCTGGATTTCTTATGCCTCCAGGCTGGGAGGGCGAAAGCTCCGGCCGCGCTGCCGCGTCCCGCGGTGACCTAAGGAAAGCCTCGGAATGGCTACGTAAGCAAGCTGTCCGCGAACGTGGAAACGGACATAAACGCTTGGCTGACACGCTATCAGAGGCAGCCGAATACACCGTCGCCTTCGGATACGAAGGCGAGAGCGAGTAAGGAACGAAGCAATGGCTTGCAAGCATACTAATTTCAGCGCCAGCGTGAAGGTAGTGAGACTTGAGGACACCGGCCGGTTCATGGCCGAGGTTCGGATCAAGTGCGAGGTCTGCGGCGAACCGTTCCAGTTCCTTGGGCTCGAGGCAGGACTCGACATGCAGGGGGCTCGGGTCAGCATCGATGGTCTCGAGGCACTCATGTCGATCGCACCGAATTCGCAGGTGATGTCACCGCTGCAGCGGCTGGGCGCCGCAGCGCGCGGCGCCCAGTGAAGGCGACTACACATCGCATCCGAATGCGGACACCGTCCGACTCGGACGAATTCGGACGTTCGGACGCATACACAAGCATACGGAAAATTTGTTTTGTTTTCAGTGAGTTATGGTGCCCCCACACGGACTCGAACCGCGGACCCACTGATTACAAATCAGTTGCTCTACCAGCTGAGCTATAGGGGCATTCAGTGCCGTTTACGCGGAATGCCGCGGCGGATCAAGAGGGGGCTCAGCGGTTGGCGCGGGCCAGAAGGGCGACGGCGACGAGGCCGACGGCAACCACCATCAAGGCGGCCGGAGAGGCTTCTCCCAGCTGCTCCAGGCTGGCCTTCTCGTGCACCCGGGTGGCAAGGGTTTCGTAGTTGAAGGGACGCAGCAGAAGGGTCGCGGGCAACTCCTTCACCGCGTCGACGAAGACCAGCAGCAGGGCCGAGGCGAGGGAGCCGCGGATCAGCGGGAAATGCACCTCGCGCAACACCCCGCGCCGGTTACGGCCCAGCGATCGGGCCGCCATGGGCAGCGAGGGCGGGATGCGCCCCATGGCGCTGTCCGCCGCGCCCTGGGCGATGGCGAAGAAGCGCACCGAGTAGGCCAGGACCAGGGCGAAGCCGGTGCCGGTCAGCAACAGGCCCGGGTCGCGACCGGTCAGCGCTTCCAGACCATCGGCGAGGCGGTGGTCGAGACCCGCCAGGGGCACCAGAATGCCGACCGCCAGCACCGCGCCGGGGGCCGCATAGCCGATGGTGGTGACCGGCATCAGCAGGCGCGGCAGGCGGGCACCGGACAGTCGCACGCCGTAGACCAGGAAAACCGCCGCCAGCACGGTGATCACCGCGGCCAGGCCGCAGACCGTCAGCGTATGCAGCAGGGCGCGCAGCAGGCCGGGGTCGACCCAGGCCTCCGGCACCCGCAGGGCGTGCGACAGGATCACCGCCCCCGGCAGCAGGAAGCCCAGGGCGAAGGGCAGCGCGCAGGCGGCGAAGGCCGCCCAGGCGCGAGGCCCGCGCAGGCGCAGACGCTCGACAGGGCGGTGACGACTGGAAAGATTGTAGTAGCGCAGCCGGCGGCGCGAACCGCGCTCCAGCAGCACCAGCGCCACGACAAGCGCCAGGATCACGCAGGCGATCTGCGCCGCGCCCCCGGCGTTGTAGCTTTGCAGCCAGACCGAGAAGATCCCCGTGGTCAGCGTCTGCACGGCGAAGTAGTCCACCGTGCCGAAATCGTTCACCGTCTCCATCATCACGATGGCCACGGCGGCGGCGATGGCGGGGCGGGCCAGCGGCAGGCCGACGCTGTAGAACCGCCGCCAGGGGCCGCGACCCAGCGACCGGGCGACCTCTTCTGCGCCGCCGGACTGCTCGCGGAAGGCGGCGCGGGACAGCAGGTAGACATAGGGATAGAGGGAGGCCGAGAGCACCAGCACCGCCGCCCCCATCGAGCGCACCTCGGGGAACCAGTAGTCACGCGCGCTGGACCAGCCGAAGAGCTGGCGCAGGCCCCCCTGCACCGGTCCCGAGTATTCCAGGAAATCGACCAGCGCATAGGCGCCGACATAGGCCGGGATCGCCAAGGGCAGCAGCAGCAGGTACTCCAGCCAGCGGCTTGCCGGGAAGCGGTAGCGGGTCACCAGCCAGGCCGCGCCGCTGCCCACCACGCCGGTCACCGCGCCCACCGAGGCCATCAGGATCAGCGAGTTGCCGAGGTAGCGCGGCAGGGTGGTGGCGACGAGATGCGGCCAGATGTTGTTTTCCGGCCAGGCGGCGGTCCAGATCACCGACAGGATCGGCATCAGCACCACGGCGGCGATCAGCAGCGCCCCCAGGGACCAGGGCGACAGGACCCGGATCGACGAGGATCGGAGCGACGGGCGTTGTCGGTGGCGGGCGGCCCTTGGGCCGGGGGATGTCTGTTGACGGCTCATTGCCGCTCTGGTTGCCCGAAACCGCTTTGCCTGTCCAGAGACCAGCCTGTATAGAGTTCCCGTTGGGACGCGAGGCAGGCCGCGATGGAAGTGGTTCTACATGCAGGGGTGCACGGGACGGAGGCGGAGCGCCTGGTGCGGGGCCTGCTGCGCAACGTCGACCTGCTCCATGCCGCCGATGTCGCCGTTCCCGGCCCCTCGCGCTATCGCCGCCTGCTGCGCGACGCCCTCCAGGCTCTTTCGGACCAGCCCCCCGATCCCGGCGCGCGCACGCGCTTTCTCAAGCGCACGCTCGACCACGTCGACCCCGGCCGGCTGATCCTGTCGAACGAGAATTTCTTCTGCGTGCCAAAGCTGGCGGTCTCGCGCGGGCAGTTCTACCCCCGGGCCGAGTCCAAGCTGGCCGACTTCCGCGAGTTCTTCGCCCCCGACCGGCTGGAGCTCTTCCTGGCGATCCGCAACCCGGTCACCTACCTGCCGGATGTCTTCGCCGCCTCGCCGCACGACGATTTCGAGACCTTCCTCGACGGCACCGACCCGCTGACCCTGCGCTGGTCCGAGCTGATCGACCGCATCCGTCACACCCTGCCCGATATCGCCCTGACACTCTGGTGCCAGGAGGACGTTCCGCTGATCTGGGGCGAGGTGATGCGCTGCATGGGCGGTCTCTCGGAGGACGAGCAGATGGCTGGGGAATTCGACATCCTCCAGGACATCATGTCGCCCGAGGGGCTGACCCGTTTTGCCGCCTATCTCGCCGACCATCCGGATCTGACCGGCGACCAGCGGCGGCGGGCGGCAGCGGCCTTCCTCGACAGGTTCGCGCTTGACGAGGCGATGGAGGCGGAACTCGTCGGCCCCGACTGGGACGCGCTGACCGTCGACCTGCTGACCGAGCTCTACGAGGACGATCTCGACGAGATCGCCCAGATGCCCGGCGTGCGGATGATCTCGCCCTGAACGCCCCTGGCGGCCACGTCCGCCGCCTCTGCAACCGACCCGCCCACCGAGACGTCGCCGGCACTTGCAGCTTTGCTGAGACAGCGTAGTGGGCGATGCCCCTGCGCGAAGCGGCGGCTGTACCGGCGTTCTTCCGGCCCGCAACGATGCCGGACGCAGGGGCCGCGCCGCGAGGCGGCACGGATGGCTGTCGACCGAGGGGCACACCTCCGGGGCAGGATGCTGTGCGGCGACAGCCGGGGGCAGCGCCGGCGCGGACATGGCGCGCCGCCACGCATGGCACCGGCAGCGCGCAACCCGGCCAGCCGCGTCGCAGGGCGGGCTCTCGGACGCCGACGCGCCCGAGGCGCGCTCAGCTCATGCCGAGCGCCTCCTTGTACATCTCCAGGACCGCTTCCTCTTCGGCGATGTCGTTGGGTTCGCGCTTGCGCAGGGCGATGATCTTGCGCAGGACCTTCACGTCGTAGCCACGGCCCTTGGCCTCGGCCATGACCTCTTTCTGCTGGTCCGCGATGTCCTTCTTCTCGGCTTCCAGCCGTTCGTAGCGTTCGACGAAGGCGCGCAGTTCACCGGCGGTGACGCGGTAGTTCTCGACGGCCTTGTTGTCTTCGTCTTCCATCATCTGCTTCTCCTCTGGCCTGCGCGGGCGAGGTCCCTTGCTAGCCGGGGCCGGGCCGCGCCGCAAGGGGCCAATCGACGCCCGAAGCTTGCAACGCCGGCCGGGGCGGGCTAGGCGCGGAGCGCATCATCAGGAGGCAGGCATGGAATTCATCATCTGGGGCGGTGCCGCGGTTTCACTGGTCGGGCTGGCGCTGCTGGTCTGGTCGATCGTCAAGGTCGCCCGTGCACGGGCCGCCGGGCTGCAGGACGAGGCGCTGCGGCAGGCGATCAGCCGCGCAATGCCCTTCAACCTCGGCGGTTTGCTGCTCTCGGTCTTCGGCCTGATGCTGGTGATCTTCGGAATCTGGCTGGGCTGAGCCCCGCCACGATTCGCCCGGTGACCTCCCGGTGCGATGCCGCATTGCGGCATCTGGACCGGACGCCAGGCCGGGAGCCGGCGCACGGAAAAGGCCCCCGCCGGCGCGGCGAGGGCCTCATGCATACACGGCAGCCGTCACACCGGCATATTGTCGAAACGGCTCTCGATCGCCTCGTTCGTCAGGTCTTCCTGCAGCTGACGCAGCCGGGGCGGAACGCCCACGCCCTTGCGGGCAAAATCGCCTACCAGCGCGTGCAGTTGCGGCAGATGGCGATGCCGCGACCCGGGCCGGGTGCCGGAAATCAGATCCGACACATCCGCCATCTTCCGGTGCAGCTCCTCGGTGGTGATCGCATTCATGGATTACTCCTCCGGGGTTCTGGGACGATGCTGCGACGCAGAGCAGCCTGCGACAGTCGTCCGGTCTTTCGGGTGGTCCGGGGCCCCGCTCCTCCGACAAGGGTCCCTGTCTGCAATTATAGCGAAAGCGGCGGCTGCGCCCAAAGCGAAATGCGCCAGGGGTGGCCGAAGGTCGCCCCCCCAGGTTTCCCCGATGCCGGGACGGCGGGCACCGAAAGGGCCCGATCCGCTGCCTCGCCTGCCAGGCATTCGCCTGAAGAGGTTCCGGCAACGCGCCATCTGGACAGCATCGCGCGCCGACCGTAGGACTTGAGCATGGATATTCGTCAGCTCACCCCCACCTATTCCGTCTCGCCCCAGATCGACCCGGCCGACATGGCCGCGATCCGCGACGCCGGTTTCACCCGGATCATCTGCAACCGCCCGGATGCCGAGATCCCGCCGCACCTCCATGCCGACCAGATGGCAGAGGCGGCCCGCGCGGCCGGGCTGGACTTCGCGGTCCTGCCCCTGACCCATGACACGATGACCCCCGAGAACATCGCGCGCCAGATGTCGCTGGCCGAGGCCGAGGGCCCGGTGCTGGCCTATTGCGCCTCCGGCACCCGCTGCTCGGTGATCTGGTCGCTCGGCAAGGCCAGCGAGGGCGCGCTCGGCGTTGACGAGATCCTCGCCACCACCGCCCGCGCCGGCTACGATCTCTCCGGTCTGCGCCCGCGCCTGGAGCAGCTGAAGGGCTGAGCCCCGGGCAACGCCGGCCCAGGCGTCCCGGCCTCTCAGGCCGGGGCGTTCGATCCCTGCCGGCGGAAACTTGACGCCCATCCCAGCCCGACACCCCGCAGGGGCCCGGCAGACGCTTGCGCCACATCGCCCCGGTCCGCCCGGTCGGCGCCACGCTAGCGCCTGCTGCCCCCACCGCGTGCCTCGAAGCCGACCTGACCAAATGCGGAAGCCCGATGCGGAGCGTCCTGTCGTTTCCCTGGCATCATGGTCCCGCCGCGCATGGTCTCAGGCCAGGTATGACCCCGGTGGGCGCACCCTGCGGGTCGCCTCAGTCCCCGAGGTCGGGCAGATCCGGCAGATCGGCCATGGACATCATCGGAAAGCCCTCATCCTCCTCACCCGCATCAGAACTCAGCTCTGGCAGGTCAGAGAGATCGGGCAGGTCGGGAAGCTCTCCCATGGCGGGAAAGCCGCTGTCGCCTTCGCCCAAATCAGGAAGATCGGGAAGGTCAGGCAAGTCAGGCAGATCCGGCAGATCCTGGTCCAGCGCCTCGTCCTGCGGCGCATCCTCGCCGACGTCGAGCGCCAGGGCACCGGGGGGAGGCCGGTTCTCGCCCGCCGCTTCGACCCCCCCCTCCCGTGGACCCTCCACCGCGGCGCGGGCTTCGGCCAGTTCGGCCATGGTCAGGCGCACCGCGCGGAAACCGTTCATCTGCCCAAGCCTGACGCGGCCAAGGCAGGTCGGGCGGCCGTTCTCGCCCGGGGTCTCCAGCCGGGTCTTTTCCAGGGCCTCGCGCGGGATCTCGATCACGTCCCCCACCTTCAGGCCGCGGATCTTCGCGAAAGGCATCGTCACCCGTTTCAGGACTGCCTCGATGGTGGCCGGCGCGGCCATGACCGCATCGCCCACCGTTGCCCCGCCGCCCTGGCCCTCGCCCTCGGCGTCCAGTTCGGGGAGGTGGCTGCGGTCGGGCAGCGCGATCAGCATCTCGCCCTGGCGCGCGTTGCCGAATTCGACATGCAGTCGGAAGACATGGAACTCGGGCGTTTCCAACGCCAGCGACAGCAGGCGCACGTTCTCGATCCTGACGCCGAAGGTGAAGCCGGCCATCCAGGCGGCGCCCCGGTCGCCCTCCAGCATCATCGCGATGCGCAGGAAGACGTCGTCGATCAAGGGACCGACCAGGGCGGCATCGGTGCTGGTCGTCCCCCGTACCTCCGGCGCCAGCGGAGAGACCCGACCCATGGTGTTCTGCTCCACCAGCGCCGAGGTCGCGTTGAGATCGAGCATCAGCGCGCCCGGGATCCGCTGCGCCCCGTCCAGCAGGATCAGCAGAGCCTCATCCGACAGCTGTTCCGTCAGGTCCTCGGCAGTCATGACGTCATAGCGGCACGAGAGGACCACCAGCGGCAGCTCCAGAAGCTCATCCGCACTCTTGGCCAGCGCGAGGCGCAGGGCCTTGTCCGGGGACATCGCCCGGGCCTGATAGGTCTCGCGCGCCGCCGACGCCTTCTTGCGCAGCACCGCGTTGGATTCACTGATCGCCATGTTACCGCCACCGCACTTCGCGGACTCCTTGCACGGTTCTAGGCGTCAGATGGTTACCATACGCTTTAACCGCCCCCTATCTGGCGGCAATTGCACGCTCCTGCGGCAGGACGACACGGAAGGCGGCGCCCCCCTGCCCGGGCAGGTAGGAAATCGCACCGCCCAGCCGGGCCATGATCTCGCGGCAGATCGCCAGCCCCAGCCCGGCACCGCCGGCCTTCTGCTCTCCGATCCGCAAGAACTTCTCGAAGATCATCGCCTGCTGGTCGGTCTCGATCCCCGAACCATTGTCGATGAAATCCACCATCGTCAGGTCGCCGTCCCGGCGCAGGGCGATGCGCAGCTCGGGCACCTCGGCATCGCAGTACTTGCGCGCATTGGCGATCAGGTTGATGAAGACCTGCGCCAGCCGGTCGCTGTCGGTCTCCAGCCAGATCTCCTCCTGCGCCGGGGTACGCCGCAGCACCATCTCGCCGCGGTCGGCGCCGCTGGCCGCCACCGCGTGATCCAGGACGTCGCGCAGCCGTACCCGCGCCAGGTTGAGGTTCACCTGCCCGTTTTCCAGCACCGAGAGATCCAGCAGGTCATCCAGCAGCCGCGTCAGCCGCAGCGCCTCGTCGTGGATCACCTGGGCATAGCGCGCCTTCTGCCCCTCGCCCAAGTCGCCGGCATCGCGCAGGATCTCGGAAAACGACCGGATCGAGGTCATCGGCGTGCGCAACTCGTGGCTGATCTGGCTGAGGAAAGCATCCTTTTGCACCGAAAGTTGCGTCAGCTTCTCGTTGGCCAGGCGCAGCTGGCGGGCGGTGCGGGTCAGCTCGGTCGACTTGGCTTCCAGCTGGCTGGAATACTCCATGATCTGCGCCGTCTCGTCGGCCACCGCCATCAGGTCCTCGACCGACACGGCGGTGCGCCCGACGATCTGGCCGACCATGGCGTGCGCGGTCGCCGCCCCGACCGAGCCCGACAGCTCGCGCTCCAGCACCTGCAGGAATTCCCCCGTCGGTTCGGGCAGGTAGCCCTGCACCCCCTGCCGCGCCGCCTCGCGCTGGAACAGCAGCTGCGCCTCGCGCGCGCCCAGCAGACGCTGCGCCATGACCATCAGATCCTCGCTCTGCGCCGTACCGCCCTCCCAGCCGCGCGGGCTGGCGGAATGCTGGAACACGTTGACGAACTGCGCGCCCTGCAGCCGTTCCATCGGCGAGGGGAAGGAAAAGATCGAGATGGTGACGAAAAGCGCGGCGTTGATCAGGATCGACCACAGGACGCCATGCACCAGCGGGTCCAGCCCCTCGATCCCGAACAGCGCATAGGGGCGCAGCCAGCTGAGACCGAGGGGGCCGTGCTGCATGACATGGGCCGGGATCACCACGCCCTCGCCGAAGGACGGCAGGAACAGGCACCACAGCCAGATGGCGAAGCCAGCCGCCAGCCCGGTCATTGCGCCGCTGCGCGCCGCGCCCCTCCAGAAGATGCCGCCGATCATCGCCGGCAGGAACTGCGCCACCCCCGAGAACGAGATCAGCCCGATCGCCGCCAGCGCCGCGCCGCCGCCTGACAGGCGGTAATAGAGGTAGCCGAGGAACAGCACCCCCACGATGGAGATCCGCCGCGCCGTGATCACCACGTTGCGCACATCGCCCGAGACCACGGCGCCGCGCCCCGGCTCCAGCTTCAGCCAGATCGGCATGACGATGTGGTTCGACACCATGGTCGACAGAGCGATGGCGGCCACGATCACCATCGATGTGGCCGAGCTGAAGCCGCCGATGAAGGAGAACACCGCCAGCCCCGTCTGCCCCTGCGACAGCGGCAGCGTCAGCACGAACATGTCGGGGTTGGCACCGCGCGGCAGCATGGTCAGCCCGGCCACGGCGATCGGCATGACGAAGAGGCTCATCAGCATGACATAGGTCGGGAAGGCCCAGGAGGCGGTGCGCAGGTGGCGCTCGTCCTCGTTCTCGACCACAAGCACCTGGAACATGCGCGGCAGGCAGAGGAAGGCGGCGGCGGCGAGGAAGATCAGCCCCGACCAGCGCCCGGCCGAGACATGCCATTCCCCCAGCCGGGGCGAGGCATCAATGCGCGCCAGGGTCTCGGCGACGCCGCCGCCCAGGCCCCAGACCACGTAGATGCCGACCGCCAGCAGGGCGCAGAGCTTGACCACGGCCTCGACCGCGATGGCCATGACGACGCCGTGGTGACGTTCGTTCGCATCCAGGTTGCGGGTGCCGAAGAGCACGGTGAAGGCCGCCAGCCCGGTGGCGACCCAAAGCGCGGTGGTCTGGGTCTCTCCGCTGCTGCGCGCGGTGGCATCGGCGGCGGCGAAAACGGCAAAGCTCTGCGTCACCGACTGCAACTGCAGCGCGATGTAGGGGGTCGTACCGACCACGGCGATCAGCGTCACCACCACCGCCAGCAGGTTCGACTTGCCGAAGCGCGAACTGATCAGGTCGGCGACCGAGGTGATGCGCTGGCTGCGCCCGATACGGACGATCTTCCTCAGCGCCCAGAACCAGCCGATCATCACCAGCGTCGGGCCGATGTAGATGGTCAGGTACTCCAACCCCGAGCGCGCCGCGTAGCCGACCGCACCGTAGAAGGTCCAGGCGGTGCAGTAGATCGACAGCGACAGCGTGTAGACCACCGGAGAGCGCAGCCACCCCGACCGCCCCCGGAGGGCCGCACGCTCGGCCCCGAAGGCAACGAGAAAGAGAAAGGCGCCATAGGCCAGGCAGACCCCGACCAGCAGGTTCAGCGAGGCCATCAGCCCGCCCCCCCGAAGCTGTCATCGGGCGCGCGTCTGGCGACATCCGGACGGTCGGCACGACCCGTGCGGCTGTCCGGCTCCTCGGTCGCAGGTGTGCCCCCTGCGTCGGCGTCATGACGGCCGTCCTCCGCGTTGGCCGCAGAGGGGATCGCGCCCCTCGTCGGACCGCCCACCGGGTCGCCCACTGCCGAAGCCGCGTCCGCCCCCGCACCGAGCCGCGCCCCGACCTCGGCCTCGATCCCGGGCCCGACCTCCGGCCCGATCCCGCCGTCCAGACGCCCTGCCTTCGCCGAAGACAGCGGCGGTCCTCCTCCGTCCAGCCGGTCCACGGCCTCGGCGGGCAGCGCCCGGACCAGCAACGCCGAGACCAGGGCCAGGGCGGCCCAGGTCGCGAAGATGTAGATGATCGCCCGCGAGGTCGGCAGCCCGTCGCCCGCGCCGCCCTCGCCCAGCCCCGCCGCGCCGACATCCGCCTGCGGCCAGAGCATCGGCACCGCCAGCAGGATCACCCCCAGCACCGGCAGCAGCCGCGCCGCGTCGATCAGGCGACGTTGGCGGTAGCCGTGGCGTTCCAGGAAGATCGGGCGGGTTGGCGGACTCATCGGGATCCTTGTGGTTTGTGGTTACAGTCCGGGTTGCCCTTGCCCAGCCCGGGGCAAGGGTCTGGCGATGCCGGCACAAAGGGGGCCCGCTCTCCTGGAGGTGGCAATCCTGAACGTGGCCCTCCCGACAGCCCACCCCCGCAGCCGCAGGACCGGGGCCGACACCCCAGACACGGCTGGTCGCGGTTTCGGGCCAGGACCTTTAACCGAGACCATGCGCGGCAGAACCCGCGAGGCCGTGCATCCTCCTCCGACCACCTCCCGACGCCCCCTGTCGCGCGTGCCCCGGCCCCATTGGCGGCGACGGCCGCCCCCGCGCTGACCGAGGTCAGCGGAGTGCTTGGCCGACACAAGCGGACTTTCGGCAACGCTGCCGCCTGCCGGGACCGGTTCTGCAGACGGGCGGACCGCAGACCCCCGGGCGCGGGCATGACTGCAGCCACCCCCGGAGAGCGCCACCAGCGCCCCGGGTACCCTCAGGCCCCACCCCGGTCCTTGCGGCAGCCCCTCGCCCCTCACGAGGCGATCAGCGCGTTCACCGCCTCCAGGACCTCGGCATTGGAAAAGGGCTTGGACATGAAGCGGCTGGCGCCGATCTCCTCGGCAAGGGCGCGGTCCTTGGTCTGGCCGCGCGCGGTCAGCATCAGCACCGGCAGTTGCCCGGTCCCTTCCTTGGCACGCAGTTCGCGCAGGATGTCATAGCCCGAGCGCCCCGGCAGCATGACATCCAGGATCACCAGGTCGGGCTTGCGATGCTCGACGACGGCAACCGCATCCACCCCGTTGGAATGGCTGGCAACGCGCCAGCCGTCCCGTGACAGGATGAAGGATATTGCCTCGATGATGTTGGGTTCGTCCTCGATGACGAGTACGGACTTGCCCATGAGGTTCTCCCCTCCCTGCAGAGCAATGCCGGAAGGTGATAGCAGGCGAACCGCCCCGCTGGGAAGCGCGATCTTCGCAGCACCATGGTTCCGGTCCGGCCTCATGGCGTGACCGCAACGATGCGGTCCCCCCCGACGCCTGCTTTCCCGCCTCCTGTATCCCGATGTCGATCCCTCAGCGTCCGTACCACCGCGCCCATTTGCCGGCACCCGACGCCGGGGCCTCACGCCCGGAGCCCGCACGCGGACATCGCCCCCGTGCCGGGCCACCGCCACCCCAGGACGCCAGATGCGCCGCAGCGCTACGCCGCCACACGCCGGCCCGCAGACTTTCCGGCCCAAGTTCGCCCGGCAGGCCCTATCACCCGGCGGGCCCAGGCACACGGCAAGCCCTATTGCTCGGCGGGGGCAGGCGGGGACGGCGCCGCCCTGTCGACGGCGGGCGGAGCCGGCCCGTTGCGCCGGCCAGCGCATCCGCGCTGCCTCCGGCCGCTCCAGCGTCAGGCGCACAGTCGCCACCCCCACCCCCGGGAAACCAGCTTCGCCGGTCAAGGCGACAATCGTCACGATCAGGTCAGCGCGGGCCTCCCGCCCGCTTCACCGCCGGACCGGGGGCCAAGGCACCTCTCCACGGCGCCCCTGCCCCACCGAAATCGAACACACCTGTTGCCGCCTCGGCGGTCGTCGGCGGTCGGTCCCTCTGGTCCGGCAGCCCCCCTTCCGGGCGCGACGATCGCAGGTACCGCCATGTGGCGCCCGGTTCACTCCGCCGCGCGGCGGGTGAACAGCAGCGCCAGGCCGAAGACGATCATCCCCCCGCCAGAGACCCGGTTGATCGCCGGCATGTGGCGCCCGGCGGCACGGGCAGCGAAATGGCCGGCGCAGGAATAGACGCCGATGGCGCAGAGCTCGAGCCCGAGAAACAGCGCCCCAAGCGTCACGTAGCTCTGCGTGTAATGGGCCGGGTCCACAAACTGCGGAAAGAAGGCCGCAAAGATCAGCACCGCCTTGGGGTTGGACAGGGCCACCATCACCTCGCGGCGAAAAGCGTGGCGCAGGGTTGGCGCCGCCGCCACCGAGGCGGGTCGGCCGGCGCGTAGCAACTTGACCCCGAGGAAGATCAGGTAGGCTGCGCCCGCCAGCTTGACCAGGGTAAAGAGCAGGGCCGACGTCTGCAGCAACAGCCCCAGTCCAAGGCCGGCAAGTGCGATCATCGGCACGAAGGCCAGGATCCGCCCCAACCCCGAGCGCAGGGCGAAGCCCGCCCCGCGCTGCGCCGCATTGGTGAGGGCCATCAGGTTGTTGGGTCCGAACGCCAGGTTCAAGGCAAAGCAGGCGGGAATGAAGATCAGCAGGTCCAGAGTCATCGGGCATCCAGTTTGCAAAGTGCCAAGCTGCAGTTTGCGGGTTGATTTTGCGACTTTGCAGTTTGCACTTCGCAATTTGCAGAGGCGGGCAGTGGACTTCAGCATCCCTGCGGCGGCGGGCGTGTCAAGCGCACCCGGACCGGCGGCGCCCTGGTGACATCGACGATGCCCGCCACCGCCCGGCAACCGCAACACGCGATCCGGGACCAGGCCTAGCACCCGGTCTGTCCGGCAGCGGGGAAGAGCGAGCCCCAAGGTCGGCGCCGGCCCTCCCCTACCACTGCGCCTCCCCTACCCCTGCGCCTCTGCCATGATCGAGGGTTCGCGTCGGCCCCGGCATCCGGCCTTGGGACAGATGCGGCAGGTCACGCCGACCCGTGGCAGGTCACTTGGCGCCTCGCTCGGGCCCGGCTGGATCAGCATGTGGGCCTCGAAGGTGGGGTCCCGGTTCGCCACCGGCGCCCCCGACGGCTGGGCGATGGCATGGGTCAGGAAAACCCCCTCCGACCGCCCCGCCAGCCGGATCACCTGAGCCATGGGCATCATTGGCCGGCTCAGCGACTGAAACAGCGGCCAGAGCGGACAGGCCGCCCCGAAACGCGGCAGAGGGAAGCTGTCCAGCGGCTTGCGGAAGATCAGCGTGCCCGAGGCATCGCAGGCCACAAGCCCCGGCGCCGGCAGGCCGCGCTCGGCCAGCATGGGGCCGGGCAGCATCGCCAGGCGGCGCATCATCCGTCCCGCGTCGACGCCGAAGCGCGCGCCAAGCGAGACCGGATCCAGCGCCCCGCCCTCGGGCAGCGCCCGGCGCAACGCCTCCAGCGGCACCGCCGCGGCATCCGCGGCATAGCGTTCCAGCACCCGCCCCGCGATCAGCCGTGCCGCGCCCGAGCCGAGCTGCCCCGCCCCTTCCTCCAGCACTGCCGAGACCGCCTCCGGGTCGGTCTCCAGCGTCGGGAAGTGGAACCCATGCGCCCCGAGGAACCCCTCGACCGCCTCCTGCGGAGAGCCGGCCGCCTCCGTCTCTCCGGCCTCGCCCAGGTCCTCGACCAGGCGGCGCGCGCCCTCGGCCAGGCGCGCACTGTCCTCGTGGATGTTGCGATGAAAGCGGCCGCGCCACTCGGGTTCCAGCGCCGGCTCGCCGACCAGGATCTCGGCGGTCGCGTGGATCGCGGTGACGGTCGAAAGCACCTCGTGCAGCGAGGCCGCAAGGTGCGGGTCATGGGCCAGCCGGTCGCTCAGCACCTCGACCGCGCGCTCCAGCGTCGACAACCTCTGCCCCTGAGCCGCGACCAGCCGCGCCCAGCCCGGAAAGCGGCCGGTGAACTCCTCGATCCGGTCCAGATCCGCACCGGCCTCGGGCCGGTCCGCCGCCGCCTGGCGCAGCTGCGCCAGCAGCGCCGCCTCGGCCCCCTCCGAAAGCGCAGAAGGTTCAACCTTCAGCGCCTCGGCCAGCGAAAGCAGCAGCTTCCCGCCGATTCTGCGCCGGTTGTGTTCGATCAGGTTGAGGTAGGAGGCCGAGATCCCCGCCCGCTTCGCCAGCTCGGCCTGGCGCAGCCCGAGCATCATCCGCCTTTCGCGGATCCGCGTCCCCGTCAGGACCGTGCCCCTGCCCGCCTGCGCCATGGTTTTCCCTGCACTTTCAACGTTCTTCTGCGCCGCAAAAGAATTTATTTACAATTTTCCCGCCTCAATTGTGGATTTATTTACAAAAAAATCAAGCATTCAAAGTGACTTGTTGCGAGGTTTTCATATGTTCTGCCATGATCGCCTTGCACCGTAGCCCGGGACTTTCGCGTCCGGGCCGGTGAAGTGGCCGGGCGGAGGAGGTCCGGACCGCACCTGATCAAGGGAGGTAATCCATGACCAACAAACTGACCCGTCGCGGGCTGTTGAAGACCGGTGCCGTGGGTGGCGCCGGGCTTGCGCTGCCCACCATCTTCACCTCGGGCGCCAACGCATTCACCAACGAACCGACCGGCGGCACCGTGACGCTGGGCTTCAACGTACCGCAATCCGGCCCCTACGCGGACGAGGGCGCCGACGAGCTGCGCGCCTACATGCTGGCGGTCGAGCACCTGAACGGCGAGGGCGACGGCGGCATGCTGAACACCTTCAGCTCCAAGGTGCTGGAAGGGAACGGCATCCTGGGCAAGAAGGTCGAATACGTGACCGGCGACACCCAGACCAAGTCGGACGCGGCCCGTGCCTCGGCCAAGTCGATGATCGAGAAGGACGGCGCGGTGATGATCACTGGCGGTTCGTCCTCGGGCGTGGCCGTCGCGGTGCAGAGCCTCTGCCAGGAGGCGGGCGTGATCTTCATGGCCGGCCTGACCCACTCCAACGACACCACCGGCAAGGACAAGAAGGCCAACGGCTTCCGCCACTTCTTCAACGCCTACATGTCCGGCGCGGCGCTGGCACCGGTGCTGGCCAAGACCTACGGCACCGACCGCAAGGCCTATCACCTGACCGCCGACTACACCTGGGGCTGGACCCAGGAAGAGTCGATCATGGCCGCCACCGAGGCCCTCGGCTGGGAGACCGTCCAGGCCGTCAAGACCCCGCTTTCGGCGACCGACTTCAGCTCCTACATCACGCCGGTCCTGCAGACCGACGCCGATGTGCTGATCCTGAACCACTACGGCGGCAACATGGTCAACTCGCTGACCAACGCCGTGCAGTTCGGCCTGCGCGAGAAGGTCGTGAACGGCAAGAACTTCGAGATCGTCGTGCCGCTGTTCTCGCGCCTGATGGCGCGTGGTGCCGGTGAGAACGTCAAGGGCATCCTCGGCTCGACCAACTGGCACTGGTCGCTGCAGGACGAGGGCAGCCAGGCCTTCGTCAAGAGCTTCGGCACCAAGTACGGTTTCCCGCCCTCCCAGGCGGCCCATACCTGCTACGTGCAGACGCTGCTCTATGCGGATGCCGTGGCCCGCGCCGGTTCGTTCAACCCCTGCGCGGTCGGCGAGGCCCTGGAGGGCTTCGAGTTCGACGGCATGGGCAACGGCCCGACCCTCTACCGCGCCGAGGACCACCAGTGCTTCAAGGATGTGCTCGTGGTGCGCGGGAAAGAGAACCCGACCTCCGAGTTCGACCTTCTCGAAGTGGTCGAGGTCACCCCGGTCGGTCAGGTCACCTATGCGCCCGATCACCCGATGTTCGCGGGCGGTGCCCTGGGCTCCTGCAACCCGGGCGCGTGAGGCGAAGAGGGTGACAAGGTCGGTGTCGGGCCTCCGCCCGGCACCGGCATGAAACCGACGTGAGTCCGGCACGCCGCCGACTGGGCATGATCGGAAGATCCCGCCCCTTCAGACCCGGCCGCCCCCTCCCCCGGGCCTGTTCGCACCGCACTTCTATCCGGGCTGCCCGCCATGCCGGGCGGCCCGTTCCCCCCTCTCCACCGCCAGGAGCGGGATCGCTCAGAAAGCCAAGGTTGGACCGATGGACGCAATCATCCTCCAGATTCTCAACGGCCTCGACAAGGGGAGCGCCTATGCGCTGATCGCCCTCGGGCTGACCCTGATCTTCGGCACGCTCGGCGTGGTGAATTTCGCCCATGGCGCATTGTTCATGATCGGCGCCTTCTGCGCCGTGACGCTGAACAAGCTGCTCAACCTCTCGGTCGAGACCGTCGACCCGACCCGTACCGACTTCCTGGGCAACCCCCTGAAAGTGAAGACCCCCTACGTCGAGAACTGGTTCGGGCCAGAGTTCGGGCACGCCATCATCGACTGGTCGGTGCCGCTGGCGATCCTGTTCTCGATCCCGATCATGATCGCCATCGGCTTCATCATGGAGCGTGGCCTGATCAAGCATTTCTATCGCCGTCCCCATGCCGACCAGATCCTTGTGACCTTCGGCCTGGCCATCGTGCTGCAGGAGCTGATCAAGCACTACTACGGCGCCAACCCGATCCAGACCCCCGCGCCCGACGCCTTCCGCGGCTCCTTCGACTTCGGCGCGATGCTGGGCTTTGATCCGAACACCATCATCTACCCCTACTGGCGGATGATCTACTTCGCCTTCGCGGCGGTGATCATTGGCGGCGTCTTCGCCTTCCTGCAGTTCACCACCTTCGGCATGGTGGTCCGCGCCGGCATGGCCGACCGCGAGACCGTCGGTCTGCTGGGCATCAACATCGACAAGCGCTTCACCATCATGTTCGGCCTGGCCGCCGCCGTCGCGGGCCTTGCGGGCGTCATGTACGCGCCGATCAACTCGCCCAATTATCACATGGGGATGGACTTCCTGGTGCTCTCCTTCGTGGTCGTCGTGGTCGGCGGCATGGGCTCGCTGCCCGGCGCCGTTCTGGCGGGCTTCCTGCTGGGTATCCTCGAAAGCTTCGCCTCGATGAACGAGATCAAATCCATCCTTCCCGGCATCGACCAGATCATCATCTACGTCGCCGCCATCATCATTCTGCTGACCCGTCCGCGTGGCCTCATGGGCCGCAAGGGCGTGATGGAGGACTAACCACATGCTGGGTCTCAACAAGAAAGACGCAACCCTCCTGGGCGTTGTCGCCGTGCTGGTGATCTTCGCGCCCTTCATCCTGAACCCCTTCCCGCAGGACAGCGCCATGGCGCAGTTCAACGCGGGCTACCCGGACCTGATGCAGCGTTTCGTGATCTTCGGGATCTTTGCCATCGGCTTCAACATCCTCTTCGGCCTGACCGGCTACCTCTCCTTCGGCCATGCGGCCTTCCTGGGGGTGGGCAGCTACTCGGCCGTGTGGATGTTCAAGCTGCTCAGCATGAACGTCATCCCGGCGATCCTGCTGGCGATGGTGGTCTCGGGGCTGTTCGCCCTGCTGATCGGCTTCATCTCGCTGCGCCGGACGGGGATCTACTTCTCGATCCTCACCCTGGCCTTCGCCGAGATGTCCTTTCGCCTGGCCTATTCGGTGCTGACCCCGATCACCAACGGCGAGACCGGGCTGCAACTGACGCTGGAGGACCCCCGCATTCTCGGCCAGACCGCGACCGAGACCGGCGGCATCCCCGTCACCAGCCTGTTCGGCATGGAGATGCGCGAGACCGCGACCATGTACTTCGGCGGCTGGTCGTTTCAGTTCAACAACGGCTACTACATGTGCGGCGTGATCCTGCTGCTGGCCTTCTACATCTCGATCCGCATCTTCCGCTCGCCCTTCGGCATGATGCTGCGGGCCGTGAAGTCGAACCAGCAGCGGATGAACTACACCGGCCTCAACACCCGGCCCTACACCCTTGCCGCCTTCGTGATCTCGGGCATGTACGCGGGTCTGGCGGGCGGGCTCATGGCCTCGATGGACCCGCTGGCGGGCGCCGAGCGGATGCAGTGGACCGCCTCAGGTGAGGTCGTGCTGATGACCATCCTCGGCGGGGCCGGCACCCTGATCGGCCCGGTGCTGGGCGCGGGCTTCATCAAGTACTTCGAGAACATCTTCAGCAAGATCAACGAGAGTGTCCTGCACAGCTGGTTCCACGCCCTGCCCGACGGGCTGGAGAACGCCCTGATCTGGATCGCCGAGCATTTCGTCGGCTCGGGCTGGCATCTGACCCTGGGCCTGCTGTTCATGCTGGTCGTGACCTTCCTGCCCGGCGGCCTCGTCGAGGGCGGGCAACGGATAGGGCGCCTGTTCAGCCGCAAGAAGCAGGCGGACAAGAAGACCGCCACGCAATCCACCCCGGCCGAATAGGAGGCGACGATGGGTATTCTCGAAGTCAAGAATGTCGGCAAGCGGTTCGGTGGCCTCCAGGCCCTCGGCGACGTGAACCTCTCCGTGGCCGAGAACTCGGTCCATGCGATCATTGGGCCGAACGGGGCGGGCAAGTCGACGCTGCTGAACTGCCTCGTCGGCAAGCTGATCCCCGACACCGGGTCCGTCATGTTCGACGGCCAGTCGGTGCTGGGCCGCACGCCCTACGAGATCAACCAGATGGGCATCTCGCGCGTGTTCCAGACGCCGGAGATCTTCGGCGACCTGACGGTGATGGAGAACATGATGATCCCCTGTTTCGCCAGGCGAGACGGGGCGTTCAAGCTGAACGGCATCAAGTCGGTGGAAAGCGAGACCGAGATCCGCGACCGCGCCGAGGCGATGATGGAGGACATGAACCTGGCCGAGAAGCGGCACATGCACGCGGCCTCGATGTCGCGCGGCGACAAGCGTCGGCTGGAGATCGCCATGTGCCTTGCGCAGGAGCCCCGCCTGCTGCTGCTGGATGAACCGACCGCCGGCATGGCGCGGGCGGACACCAACAACACGATCGACCTGCTGAAGGAGATCAAGCAGAAGCGCGACATCACCATCGTCATCATCGAGCACGACATGCATGTGGTCTTCTCGCTGGCCGAACGGATCACCGTGCTGGCCCAGGGCACCCCTCTGGTCGAGGACGTGCCCGAGAAGATCAAGGGCCACCCCAAGGTGCGCGAAGCCTATCTCGGTGAAACGGCTGCGGCGTAAGGAGTCACGTCACTCGTCCCGAGAGAGCGGCGAACGCCAATGGTTCAAGAGAGCCGCGAGCGGGAACCGGTTTTCGGACAAGATGAGTGAGAAAGGATAGAACATGAACGTGAAACCCGATTTCTCGAAGGGCAAGAACTACGCCGAGACGGCGCCGGCCTTCCTCTCGGTCTGGAACATGGAAAGCTATTACGGCGAGAGCTACATCGTCCAGAACATCAGCTTCAACGTCCATGAGGGCGAGATCCTGGCGCTTCTGGGCCGCAACGGCGCGGGCAAGACCTCGACGCTGCGCTCCATCGCGCGGATGAACAGCCCGCAGGTGACCCATGGCGAGATCTGGCTGGATCACCAGCCGCTGCACAAGATGTCCAGCCACCAGGCGGCGCAGGCCGGGATCGGCCTGGTGCCCGAGGATCGCTGCATCATCCCCGGCCTGACCGTGGAGGAGAACCTGCAACTGGCCCAGATCGCCCCGCCCGTCGGCTGGTCTCTGGAACGTCTCTACGAACTCTTTCCCCGCCTCGGCGAGCGCCGCAAGCAGGAGGGCGTGACCCTCTCGGGCGGCGAACAGCAGATGCTGGCCATCGCCCGGGCCCTGGCGCGGGACATCAAGGTGCTGCTGCTGGATGAACCCTACGAGGGTCTCGCCCCGGTCATCGTCGACGAGATCGAAAAGACCCTGCGGATCATCAAGGAACAGGGGATCACCACGATCCTCGTGGAACAGAACGCGGTGCGTGCGCTGGAACTGGCCGACCGTTCGGTCATCCTCGACACCGGCTCGATCGTCTTTGACGGTTCGGCCGCCGAGGTGCTGGGCAACGAGGAACTGCGCGCCGAATACCTGGCGATCTGATCCCTGCCCGCCGTTCCGCCACCGTCGTCCGGGCGAGTTGCTTGCAGCCCCCCGGGCGACGGACTTATGACTAACGCGTAAATTCACGCGAGGAGGAGCCCGTGATGAAAGACACGACCTATCCGCCGTCCGAGGCCATTGTTGCAGGCGCCCATGTGGATGCCGCCGGCTACGAGGCGATGTACAAGGCGTCCGTCGAGGACCCGGATACCTTCTGGGGCGAGGAAGCGCGCCAGCGGCTCGACTGGATCGAGCCGTTCACCAAGGTGAAGGACACCGACTTCACCCTCGGCCAGGTCAAGATCAAGTGGTTCGAGGACGGCGTGCTGAACGTCGCCCACAACTGCATCGACCGCCACCTGTCGACCCGGGGCGATCAGACCGCGATCATCTTCGAACCCGATGATCCGCAGACCCCGGCACAGCACATCAGCTACTCGGAGTTGCACGAGAAGGTCTGCCGCTTCGCCAACGTGCTGCTGGCACAGGGCGTGATGCGCGGCGACCGGGTGATCATCTATCTTCCGATGATCCCCGAAGCCGCCTATGCCATGCTGGCCTGCGCGCGGATCGGCGCCATCCACTCGGTCGTCTTCGCCGGCTTCTCGCCCGATGCCCTGGCCAACCGGATCAACGATTGCCAGGCCAAGGTGGTGATCACCGCCGACAGCGCCCCGCGCGGGGGCCGTCGCACGCCGCTGAAGTCCAACACCGATGCCGCCCTGCTGCATTGCTCGGACAAGGTGCGGTGCCTGGTGGTGAAGCACACCGGCGACCAGACCACCTGGATCCAGGACCGCGATGTCGACGTGAAGGCGATGATGGAGCAAGTGGCCCCGGATTGCCCGATCCGCCCCATGGGCGCCGAGGATCCGCTGTTCATCCTCTATACCTCGGGCTCGACCGGCAAGCCGAAGGGCGTCGTGCACAGCTCGGGCGGCTATCTTCTGTATGCCGCGATGACCCAGCAGATCACTTTCGACTACCACGACGGCGATGTCTTCTGGTGCGGCGCGGATGTGGGCTGGGTCACCGGGCACACCTATATCCTCTATGGCCCGCTGGCCAACGGCGCCACCACGCTGATGTTCGAGGGCGTGCCGACCTGGCCCGATGCCAGCCGCTTCTGGCAGGTGATCGAGAAGCACAAGGTCAACCAGTTCTACACCGCCCCGACCGCCATCCGCGCTCTGATGGGCCAGGGCACGGGCTACGTCGAAGGCCACGACCTGAGCACCCTCAAGGTGCTGGGCACCGTGGGCGAGCCGATCAATCCCGAAGCCTGGACCTGGTACAACGACAATATCGGCAAGGGCAAACTGCCCATCGTCGACACCTGGTGGCAGACCGAGACCGGCGGCCACATGATCACCCCCCTGCCCGGTGCCACGCCGACCAAGCCCGGCTCGGCCACCCTGCCGTTCTTCGGCGTGCAGCCCGTCGTGCTGGACCCGACAGCCGGCACCGTGGTCGAAGAAACCAAGTGCGAGGGCGTGCTGGCCATCGCCGACAGCTGGCCCGGCCAGATGCGCACGGTCTGGGGCGATCACGAGCGCTTCGAGAAGACCTATTTCAGCGACTACAAGGGCTATTACTTCGCCGGTGACGGCTGCCGCCGCGACGAAGATGGCTACTACTGGATCACCGGCCGGGTCGATGACGTGATCAACGTCTCGGGTCACCGGATGGGCACAGCAGAGGTCGAGTCGGCCCTCGTCGCCCATGCCAAGGTCGCCGAGGCCGCCGTAGTGGGCTACCCGCATGACATCAAGGGCCAGGGCATCTACGCCTATGTCACCCTGATGAACGACGTCGAGCCTTCGGACGCCCTGCGCAAGGAGCTGGAAACCTGGGTGCGCACCGAGATCGGCCCGATCGCCAAGCCGGACCTGATCCAGTGGGCGCCCGGCCTGCCGAAGACCCGTTCGGGCAAGATCATGCGCCGCATCCTGCGCAAGATCGCCGAAAACGACTATGGCGCGCTTGGCGATACCTCGACGCTGGCCGACCCCTCGGTGGTGGACGAGCTGATCGAGAACCGCATGAACCGCGGCTGACCCGCCGTCAGTCGTGGTCTGAAACGGCCCCGGAGCGCAGGCTCCGGGGCCGTTTCACATCTGGCGATGGCAATCATGCTGCTCAGGCCGAAAAAGTTCCCGAAACTTTTTCCGGAACACTTCGGGGGGGTGCCGCCGTTGTGTGGTCAGGAAACGGAAAGTCGAAAAGGAGATCACAAATGACCTCGATGAAGACCCTGATGACCACTGCCGCCGCTCTCGCAATCGCAGCCACCCCCGTGCTGGCCGACGTGAGCAGCGACACCTCCGCTGACAGCCAGCTGAAGCTGGACCAGTCGGGCGCCGAAGCCCAGGTCGAAGCCGAGAACTCCACCGGCATCGATCTCGACAACGATGGCGAGACCATGGGTGAGGAAATCGCCGACGGTGTCGATGCCACCGGCGAGTACATCGAAGACACCGCCAATGACCTGGCAGAAAACGTCGAGGAAGGTGCCGAGTCGATGAGCACCGCGACCCTGACGGCCGGCGCCCTGGTGGGCTACGAAGTCTCCGCCGAGGACGGCGAAGTGATCGGTGAGGTCGACAATGTCGTGATGGTCAACGGCGAGGAAATGGCCGTTGTCGGCATCGGTGGCTTCCTTGGCCTTGGCGAACATGACGTGGCCCTGCCGCTGACCGACCTGGCGCGGGACGCCTCGGACGAGACCAAGCTGAAGGCTGCGGGCTACACCAAGGAGCAGCTGGAAGCCATGGCCGAGTTCGACCCTGAAGCCGCCGACGAGGTGAGCGAAGACGAACCGGTGATGCTCGGCGCCTCCTGATCGCCGCCGCATCGCGCAGGGGCCCCGGCCCCTGCCCGCGAAGCCGCCCCATCCGGGGCGGCTTTTGCCGTATGGCGCCCCCGTCGCCCGACGCCCCTGCGCAGCCGGTCCATCGCCGGCACGCGCGCCGAACGGCTCCGCGTGCGCTCCATGCGTTCCACGGCTTTTCTCTCGGGCCGACAATCTCTATAGAGGATGCAATCAAGGGTCCTCCGGGATGGGGACCGGCATATCCGACCGAGGGTACAATGACCGAAAAGACGCATGATGCAGACGTTGCCTTCATCAAGGCCCTGGCAGAACTGCTGCGCGAAAACGACCTGACCGAGCTTGAGGTGAAGCGCGAGTATGGCAAGGACGATCAGCTGGAGGTCCGGGTGAGCCGCAAGCAGGAGATCATCCAGGCCCCGGCGATGAACTACGCCGCCCCTGCGCCGGCCCCGGCGGCCGCCGCGCCCGCCGCTGCCCCCGCAGCCGCTGCTCCGGCGCCCGCCGCCTCGGAAGATCCCGCCGATCACCCCGGCGCTGTCACCTCGCCCATGGTCGGCACGATCTACCTGCAGCCCGAACCCTCCGCCCCCGCCTTCGTCAAGGTCGGCGACAAGGTCTCGGAAGGGGATACGCTGCTCATCGTCGAGGCGATGAAGACCATGAACCATATCCCCGCCCCGAAATCCGGCACCGTGAAGCGCATCCTGGTCGAGGACAAGGCCGCCGTGGAATACGGCTCGCCGCTGATGATCATCGAGTGAGGGCGCCATGTTCGACAAGATCCTGGTAGCCAACCGCGGCGAGATCGCGCTGCGTGTCATCCGTGCCGCGCGCGAGATGGGCATCAAGTCCGTCGCCGTGCATTCCACCGCCGATGCCGATGCAATGCATGTGCGCATGGCGGATGAAAGCGTCTGCATCGGCCCGCCCCCGGGCGCCGAAAGCTACCTTTCCATCCCCGCCATCATCGCCGCCTGCGAAGTGACCGGCGCCCAGGCGATCCACCCGGGCTACGGTTTCCTGTCGGAAAACGCCGGCTTCGTGCAGATCGTCGAGGACCACGGCATCACCTTCATCGGCCCCCGCGCCGAACACATCCGGGTGATGGGCGACAAGATCACCGCCAAGGACACGATGAAGAAACTCGGCGTGCCCTGCGTGCCCGGCTCGGACGGCGGTGTGCCCACGCTCGAAGCGGCGCAGAAGCTGGGCGCCGAGATGGGCTATCCGGTGATCATCAAGGCGACCGCCGGTGGCGGTGGCCGCGGCATGAAGGTTGCCCATACCGCCAAGGACATGGAAAACGCCTTCTATTCCGCGCGCTCCGAGGCCAAGGCCGCGTTCGGCAACGACGAAGTCTACATCGAGAAGTACCTGACCACCCCGCGCCACATCGAAATCCAGGTCTTCGGTGACGGCAAGGGCAAGGCGGTTCACCTGGGCGAACGCGACTGCTCGCTGCAGCGCCGTCACCAGAAGGTGCTGGAAGAGGCCCCCGGCCCCTGCATCACCGAGGAAGAGCGCGCGCGCATCGGCAAGATCTGCGCCGACGCCGTGGCCGCGATCAACTACGCCGGCGCCGGCACGATCGAATTCCTCTACGAGAACGGCGAGTTCTACTTCATCGAGATGAACACCCGCCTGCAGGTCGAACACCCGGTGACCGAGGCGATCTTCGGTGTCGACCTCGTGCGCGAACAGATCCGCGTCGCCGAGGGCCTGCCGCTGTCCTTCGAGCAGGACGACCTGCAGATCAACGGCCATGCCATCGAGGTCCGCATCAACGCCGAAACCGTGCCGGGCTTCGCCCCGCGCCCCGGCAAGATCACCGCCTTCCATGCCCCCGGCGGGCTTGGCGTGCGGATGGATTCGGCGCTCTATGACGGCTATTCGATCCCGCCCTACTACGACAGCCTGATCGGCAAGCTGATCGTCCATGGACGCGACCGCCGCGAGGCCCTGGCCCGCCTCGACCGCGCCCTGGGCGAGCTGATCGTCGACGGGGTGGAAAACACCACGCCGCTGTTCGAGATGCTGCTGGGAGAGGAAGACATCCTCAACGGCAACTACAACATTCACTGGCTGGAAAACTGGCTGGAAGAGGCTTTCCCGAAAGCCTGACCCATTGGGGCGCGGCCGCCGGACGGCCGCGCCCCTCTCCGCCCCTTCCCCTGTGGGGCGAAACCCGATCTTCACACCTTTTCTGCCAACCTCTTGCAAGCCCGCCCGGGCTGCGGGAAAGTGCGTCCTGACCCCGGACGCCAGCCGGATGTAACCTCGCTGGAAGGACAGGCATGAAAGACACCGATGACGGCATCACGCCCGAGCTTCTGCTGCAGGCCTACATGTCCGGCATCTTCCCGATGGCCGAAAGCCGCGATGATCCAGAACTGTTCTGGGTCGATCCCCGTCGCCGGGGTGTCTTTCCGCTGGATGGTTTCCATATCTCGCGCTCGCTGCGCCGGGCGCTGAAGCGGGGCGATTACAGCGTCACCACCGACCGCGACTTTACCGGCGTGCTGGAAGGCTGCGCCGACCGCGACGAGACCTGGATCAATGACGAGATCGCCGAGCTTTACCATGCGCTGCATGACCGTGGGCACGCCCATTCGCTCGAGGTCTGGTCAGAGGACGGGCAGCTGGTCGGCGGGGTCTACGGCGTCGCGCTCGGGCGGGCCTTCTTCGGCGAAAGCATGTTCTCGCGGCGCAGGAATGCCTCCAAGATCGCCCTTGCCTGGCTGGTCGACCGGCTGGCCCTCTGCGGCTACCAGCTGTTCGATACGCAGTTCCTGACCCCGCACCTGGCCTCGCTCGGGGCGATGGAGATCCCGCGCGCCCGCTATCACGCCGAGCTGGCCGAGGCGCTGCGCGGGGCGGCGGATTTCACCCGTCCCACCCAGAGGCAGGAGATCGGCGGCCTGCTGGCACGCCACGACGCACGGCAATCAAGCCCTCAGTCGACGGGCTGATCGGGATCCTGCGGCACGTCCTCGGGCGCTTCCACCGGGGCATCCTGGGGCAGTGCGGCGCCCTCGGGCAGCACGCAGCTCAGCACCCAGATGTCGTAGCGGAAATGGTCCAGCGCGTTCAGCGCCGGGGACGAGGCCATCATCCAGCCTTCGAAGATCGGCTGTTCGGGGTTCTCGGCCCTCGTGTCGCGGATCGTCAGGAAGGCGAAGGCATCGCCTGCGGGGTTGTCCAGCGGATAGCGGCAGGCGCCCAGCGTGACGGTCAGGGAACCGATCTGGCCCCGCTGGCCAGTGGCCAGTTCCAGGTCCTGCGTCTCGGCGTTGATCTTGTCGAGCCCGCGCAGCAGGGCGCCCGTACCAGGCCCTACGTTCTCCTGCGCATGAACCGGTACGGCGAGGGTCAGGAGCAACGGCAGAAGGGCAAGTCGGCGCATCAGTTGTCGCTCCCCGAGACGAATTTCAGCAGCAGCGAGATCAGGCTGACGGCGCCCTGGGTATCCAGCACCTCGTCGCCCGACTCGTAGTTGAAGGGCGATCCGCCCGGCAGGATCTCGACGAAGTTGCCGCCCAGCAGTCCCTCCGAGGAAATCGCCACCTGGCTGTCATCGGGCACCTGCACCGCCGGGTCCAGCAGGAAGTCGGCGCGGGCGCGGAAGGTGGCGGGATCAAGCTGAAGCCCCGTCACGGTGCCGACACGCACCCCGGCCAGGCGCACATCGGTGCCCACCGAGATCCCCTCGGCAGAGCGGAAGGAGGCGGACAGCGGATAGCTGTCGCGGGCCGCGCCGCCGATATCGACGAAGCGAGCGCCATAGGCGAGGAACCCCGCCGCAACGGCGAGCACCAACGCGCCGGCAAGAATCTCGGCGCGGTTTTCAGGCATGGCACGGTCCGACATGAGGGGCCTCCTTCTGGCGGCGCCGGGACGATGGCGTCACTCGGGGCTCCAGGCCTCGTAGTCCTGACGCGCGGCCGGTTCGGGCCGGCGGATGGACCCGGCGGGCGCATAGGCCAGCGCGGTGCCGGTCAGGTTCTCGTGGTGGGGCTTTTCCCAGGTCTTGTGAACCAGGGGTTTCTTCGATGGCAGGTCATCGAAGGTGTGATGCAGCCAGCCGTGCCAGTCGGGGTCGATGCGCGAGGCCTCGGCCTCGCCGTTGTACATGACCCAGCGGCGTTTGCCCCCGGCGGTCTGGTAAAACACGTTGCCCTGGCTGTCTTCGCCGACCTTCTGCCCCTTGCGGGCGGTATAGAGCTGGGTGTTCAGCGTCGAGCCGTTCCACCAGGTCACGGCGCGCAGAAGCGTGTTCAGAATGCCCATGGAAGCCTCCGATCTTGATCCCTTCCGATATGGCGCATTCCGGGGCCGAGGTCCAGTGTCCCCGGCGCCCCGACAGGTCCCGACAAGCCACCTCTCGCCTAGAATTTTCCCGGTTTCGTCACGACTTACTGCGGCAGCACCGCCGTCAACTCGATCTCGATGCGGTAGGCGGGGGTGATCAGCCCGCATTCCAGCATGGTGGCCGCGGGGGGATTCGCCCCGAAGGTCTCGGCCAGGAGGGGCCAACAGGCTTCGAATTCAGCGGCATCGGGCAGGTAGTAGTGCACCCGCACCGCATCCTCGAACCCGGCGCCCGCCTCGTCCAGCGCCTTGCCGATCTTCTCCAGCGCCGAACGGCACTGGCTGAGCACATCCGGCCCCTCGCCGGTGGTGCCGGCCACATGGACAAAGCCGTTGGCCACCACGGCCCGGCAATAGCCTATCCTGGCCTCGAAGGGGCCGCCCGAGGAAATACGCCTGATCATCATCCGCTCCTGCTGACTGCGGCGATGATGCGAGTGCGCGGGCCCGGCGGCAAGAGGCGCCCCGCACAACCGCCCTGCCCCGCTGCGCGGCCGGGCGCCCCTGACAAGAGAAAGGCCGGCGCCCTTGCGGTCACCGGCCTGTTTCAGGTTCTTTCGACACTGCCTGCGGATCAGCCCGCGGTCGCTTCTTCCGACTTGGCTTCCGAGTAGATCATCAGCGGTGCCGCATCGGCGGTCACGGCTTCCTCGTTGACCACGACCTCGGTCACGTCGTCCATGCCGGGCAGGTCGAACATGGTATCCAGCAGGATGTCCTCGAGGATCGAGCGCAGCCCCCGCGCGCCGGTCTTGCGTTCGATCGCCCGCTTGGCGATCGACTTCAGGGCGTCGTCGGTGAAGGTCAGTTCCACGTCTTCCAGTTCGAACAGGCGCTGGTACTGTTTCACCAGGGCATTCTTCGGCTCGGTCAGGATGGTGACCAGCGCGTCGCTGTCGAGGTCCTCCAGCGTCGCCAGCACCGGCAGACGGCCGACGAATTCCGGGATCAGGCCGAACTTCAGCAGGTCCTCGGGCTCGAGGTCCTGGAAGATCTCGCCCACGCCGCGGGCATCGTTGTCACGGACATCGGCACCAAAGCCCATGGCCGAGCCCTTGCCGCGCGCCGCGATGATCTTGTCAAGACCGGCGAAGGCGCCACCGCAGATGAACAGGATGTTCGTGGTGTCCACCTGCAGGAATTCCTGCTGCGGATGCTTGCGTCCACCTTGCGGCGGCACGCTGGCCACGGTGCCTTCCATCAGCTTCAGCAGCGCCTGCTGCACGCCCTCGCCCGAGACGTCGCGGGTGATCGAGGGGTTTTCCGACTTGCGGGTGATCTTGTCGACCTCGTCGATGTAGACGATGCCGCGCTGTGCCTTCTCGACGTTGTATTCGCTGGACTGCAGCAGCTTGAGGATGATGTTTTCCACGTCCTCGCCCACGTAACCGGCTTCGGTCAGCGTGGTCGCATCGGCCATGGTGAAGGGCACATCCAGGATCCGCGCCAGCGTCTGCGCCAGCAGCGTCTTGCCGCAACCGGTCGGGCCGATCAGCAGGATGTTGGACTTCGCCAGCTCGATATCGCCACCCTTGGCCGAGTGGTTGAGGCGCTTGTAGTGATTGTGCACGGCGACCGACAGGACGCGCTTGGCCGTCGCCTGGCCGATGACATAGTCATCCAGGACCGCACAGATTTCCTTCGGCGTCGGCACACCCTCGGAGGATTTGAGCCCGGTGGACTTCGTTTCCTCGCGGATGATGTCCATGCAGAGCTCGACACATTCGTCGCAGATGAACACGGTCGGACCCGCGATCAGTTTGCGCACCTCGTGCTGGCTCTTGCCGCAGAAGCTGCAATAAAGCGTGTTCTTGCTGTCTCCGCCCGAATTCGTGGCCATATCTACTTACCTTTCGCCCCTGCGGGCCCTGACACGTTCACCGGATTGTCCCTGCAGATGATGCCAGACTAGGACAGCACCCGCGGAGCGACAACACCCGAGTTGAACGTGTGCCGCATCCCGCCCGGCGGGATGCGGTCCTGGCCGAATTACTCGGCACCTTCTTCCTTGGCATCGCGGCTGTCGACGATCTCGTCGATCAGGCCCCAGTCCTTCGCCTCCTGGGCGCTCATGAAATTGTCCCGCTCCAGCGCATCGACCACGGTCTCGTAGTCCTGGCCGGTGTGCTTGACGTAGATGCGGTTCAGGCGCTCCTTCAGCCGCTCGGTGTGGCGGGCGTGGATCAGGATGTCCGTCGCCTGGCCCTGGTAGCCACCGGAGGGCTGGTGCACCATCACCTCCGAGTTGGGCAGGGCAAAGCGCATTCCGGCGGCCCCGCCAGCCAGCAGCAGCGAGCCCATGGAGGCCGCCTGGCCGACGACCAGGGTCGAGACCTTCGGCTTGATGTACTGCATGGTGTCGTAGATCGACAGGCCCGAGGTGACGACACCACCGGGGCTGTTGATGTACATCGAGATTTCCTTCGACGGGTTCTCGGCCTCGAGGTGCAGAAGCTGCGCCACGATCAGTGACGACATGCCGTCATGCACCGGCCCCGACAGGAAGATGATGCGCTCTTTCAGTAGGCGCGAGAAGATGTCGTAAGCGCGTTCGCCCCGGCTGGTCTGTTCGACCACCATCGGCACGAGATTGTTCATGTAAAACTCTACCGGATCTTTCATCTGCGTGCCCTGCCTGATGCTCACTTCTGTGGTATCCCCGATCCCTATCGACCGAAGCCTAACAGAGTCTTAGTGATGGCAAGGAACGGCTGCAAGGGCAGGTGCCGAATTTGCGCCCACAGCCTTAACACCCCGCAGGGCGATCCCGGCAACCGGCGTCATTTCTTCTTCATCAACATCGCGTTATGACGGGTGCCACGGACAAAGGACCAGACCATGCCGGATTTCACGCGCTACGCCGTTTACTACCTGCCCGAACCGGGCCCGCTGGCCAGCTTCGGTGCCGCCTGGCTGGGCTGGGACGTGCAGGACGGGACAGAGGTCCCCCACCCCGGGATCGAGGGCCTGCCCCGCCCGGTGGCCGAGCTGACGGCGACGCCGCGCAAGTACGGTTTTCATGGCACGGTGAAGCCCCCGTTCCGCCTCGCCGAGGGGCACGAAGCCGAGGGGCTGGCCCTGGCGGCAGACCGCCTCGCGGCCCGGCTTGAGCCGGTGACGCTGGACGGTCTGCACCTGACCCGCCTCGGCAGCTTCATCGCCCTGACCCCGCGCGGCAGCAAGGCGCAGCTGACGGCGCTGGCGGCCCTCGCTTCTGAGACCGTGCAGGGGCTGGATGCCTATCGCGCCCCCGCCCCGCAGAGCGAGCTGGACCGGCGCCGCAAGGCGGGGCTGAGCGCCCGGCAGGAAACCCACCTGCAGCAATGGGGCTATCCTTACGTGATGGAGGACTTCCGCTTCCACCTGACGCTGACCGGCAAGCTCTCGGCCATCGACGCGCCGAAGGTCGAGGCGGCGCTGCGCCCGGCCGTCGCACCGGTCCTGCCCGCGCCCTTCACCCTCGCCAGCCTCTGCCTCTGCGGCGAGGACGTGGCGGGGCGCTTCCACCTGGTGAAGCGCCTGCCCCTCGGCGGCTGAGGCTCAGCCGGCGTCGGGGAAGCGCATCATCCCCTCCTGCGCGACCGAGGCCACGAGGCGGCGGTCGCGGGTGTAGATCCGCCCCAGGGCCATGCCGCGCGCATGACCGGTCCAGGGGCTGTCGATGCAGTAAAGCAGCCAGTCGTCGACGCGGAATTCGCCGTGCAGCCACAGCGCATGGTCCAGCGAGGCGACCTTGGCGCCCTCCTCCAGCCAGGTGCGGCCATGGGCGGTCAGCGCCCCCTGGATCAGACCGAGGTCCGAGGTATAGGCCAGGGCCGCGCGATGCAGCACCGGATCGTCCCCGAGGGGATAACGGCTGCGCACCCAGCGGTATTGCCAGCCCCGCCGCGCCGTCAGGTCGAAGGGCGGCGAGGGCGTCACCGGGCGCACCTCGATCGGGCGGTTCAGGCGCAGGTAGGCCAGCACTTCCTCGGGCACCGTGCCGGGATGGGCCTCGGCGAGGTCCAGCTCGTTCGGCAGATCCTCCGGGTCGGGAATGTTTTCGGGGAAAGGCTCCTCGTGGGCCAGCCCCCCGCCCTGCACCTGGTAGGAGGCCGTCAGGTTGAGGATCGGCTTGCCGTTCTGGATCGCCACCACGCGGCGGTTCGAGAAGCTGCGCCCGTCCATGTCGCGCTCGACCTGGTAGAGCACCGGCTCGACGGCCATGCCGGGGCGCAGGAAATAGGCGTGCAGGGAATGGCTGGTGCGGTCGGGCTCGACGGTTCGGGTGGCGGCCATCAGCGCCTGGGCGATCACCTGCCCGCCGAAGCTGCGCCCGCGCCCGCCCGGGGTGGCGATGCCGCGGTAGAAGTTCTCCTCGATCCGTTCGACGGTGAGGATCGGGGTCAGGATGTCCGCTGGGGTCAGGTCGCCTTGCTCGGGCATGATCTTCTCCGTCGCTGTGCCGGAGGTCCGGCGGGGCTTGTCCGCCGGAGGTCCGGCAGGTCGGGGGAATGTCCTCCGACCTGCCGGGGATTGCAAGCGGAAGCGGGGTCAGCCGGTCGCCATGCCGGGGCCACGTCCGCGACCGCGGGGCTGGGCGTCCAGCGCAGTGATGCCCAGGACCACGAGGCCCGCCAGCGCCAGCCCGGCCCCGACCAGACCGACCGAGGGCCAGCCCGCCCCGGCCGCCAGCGCCATGCCGCCCAGCATGGGCCCGAGGGCATTGGCAAAGTTGAAGGCCGAGTGGTTCAGCGCCGCCGAAAGTGTCGGTGCCTCCTCGGCCAGGGTCATCAGCCGCGCCTGCAGCACCGAGCTGAGGCCGCCCGAGCAGCCGAGGATCAGCAGCACCGGCGCGATCAGCCAGACATTGCCCGCCACGGCCCAGAAGGTCAGCATCATCACCACGGCCACCGACAGTGCGAGGGCGGCGGCACCGATCTGGTTCTTGTCCGCCAGCCAGCCGAAGATGAACTGGCCGCAGGTCATGCCGATGCCGAAGATCATCAGAAGGACGGGCACCACGGTCTTCGGCTCTCCGGCGTATTCTATCACCACCGAGGCGAGGTAGGAGTAGATGCAGAACATGCCCCCCGTGCCGATGGCGCCGACGGCGAGGGTCAGCCAGATCTGGCGGCTCTTCAGGGTCGAGAGCTCACGCAGGGGGCTGGCCTCGGCAGTGGCTTCCAGCTTCGGCGCCAGCAGACGCACGAGGAGGGCGCAGCAGGCCGCCAGCGGCACCACGAAGGCGAAGGTCCAGCGCCAGCCGAGTTGCGCGCCGAAGAGGTTGGCCAACGGCACGCCGATCACGTTGGCCACGGTCAGGCCCGTGAGCACAGAGGCGACGGCGCGGGCGCGCCGCTCGGGCGGGACCAGCGAGGCGGCCATCAGGCCGGCGACGCCGAAGAAGGCGCCATGGGGCAGACCGGCGGCGAAGCGCGAGGCCAGGAACATCTCCCAGCTGGGCGCGACGGCGGAGAGGCCGTTGGCCAGCGCATAGAGCGACATCAGCACCACCAGCAGCCCGCGCCGCGACACCCGCGCGGCACCCAGGGCGATCAGCGGTGCGCCGACGCAGACGCCAAGCGCGTAGGAGGAGATGGCCCGCCCCGCCACGGCCTCGGAGACGCCGAAGTCTTCCGAGAAGAAGGGCAGGATGGACATGGTTGCAAATTCGGCCACGCCGATGGCGAAACCGCCAAGGGCCAGGGCCAGGGTCACCAGCATGGGATGGGCGACCGTCTGTTGACGGATCATGGCAGGAACTCCCGCGAAGGGCGCGGCATTTCGGGACCTGATCCGGCACAATGTCCGATCAGCGGCCCCGGGGTCCGCGGGTATTGAGGATGAGGGCAGCCGGGAACTTGGAGGAGGGCCGGCCCACCCCTCTTTTCCCGCGCCGCGTGGGCAGGCGCAAGCCTCTGAAATCGCCAAGGCAGGATTGCGGACGTGCAGCAGCGCAGAGCGCCCCTGTCTTCAGCGTCGATCCGCCCGCTCGGCAGGCACGGCGCGCAGCAGTCGCGCCAGCCCCCAGCCGGCCGCGAACATGGCCAGCTCTCCCACCGTGGTCACCAGGCGGAACAGCAGGCTTGCCAGCAGCGCCAGATCGCGATCCTGACCTGCGGCCGAAAGCAGTGCCACCAGCGCCGCCTCGCGCAGGCCGAGGCCGCCCGGCACGCCCGGGGTGGCATAGCCGATGATCCAGGCCAGCAGCCCCGCCACCATCGCCGGGACCACGGGCACCGGGCCCAGCAAGGCGCAGACCACGGCAAAACCCGCGCCGAGGCCCAGCATGAACAGCGCCGAGAGAAGCAGCGGGAGGCACAGTCGCCGCGCCAGGCTCCGGAACGGTCCGACCCGGGGCGCCAGCAGCAGCGCCACCAGCGCCAGCGACAGGGGCAGAAGACGCAGCGCAGGCGGCAGCGGCGCGATGACCTCGGCAGGCAGCAGGGGCGCCAGCAGGGCCAGGGCCAGCAGCGCCCCGGTCGGGGTGACCAGCAGTTCGGTCACCGTGGCACGGGCCAGGGCCGCATCGCTCAGCCCGCTTCCACGCAGCCAGAGCGCCCGGCCCAGGATATGCGCGACGTTTCCCGGCAGGTAGCGCGCCACCTGCGTTGCGGTCTGGGAAAGGTAGCTGCGGTGGCGCGGCACCTTCGCTCCGGTCTGCAGGACCTGGGCCTGCAGAATGCGATGCCAGCTCTCTGCCAGCAGGAAGAGCGCCCCCCCATAGGCCAGCCCCAGTCCGAGCAGAGGCACCAGCAGGCGCGGCCCCGGCCAGAGCGCGCGGACCTCATGCCACTGCGCCACCAGGGTGCGGGCCAGGAAGCCGAGCGCGGCCAGAAGGAGCAGCCCCCCCGCCAGCCGCAGCAGCCGCCCGCGACGCGTCGGGCTCATCGGTGCTCGGGTCCGGGCGCGCTGAGCAGGGTGGTTTCGTCCGGGTAGGGCAGCGAGGGCGTCAGTCCGCGCAGCCGCTCGACCCTGAGGTCGCAACTCTCGATGGCCTCGCGGTAGCGGCAGCGATGGGAATTGTCGAAGACGATCAACCCGCCCGGCGCCAGCCGCGTGCGGGCATGGGCCAGACAGGCGGCCCGCGCCCTGCCGTCGATGACGATCAGGTCGAACTGCCCTTCCTCGCGCTCGATGGCGCGGGCATAGGCGCGAAAGCTCTGTCCCTGCTCCGGCTTCTTCTGGGACACGTAGAGCGGGTCCGTCACCCGGTCGGCATCGGGCAGGACGGTGCGCAGACGCACCGGGCCGAGACCTGGCAGGCGGTCCAGCAGGCCCTGCATCTTGTAGCCCCACCCCGCGTGATGCTCGATCGTGGTGACCGAAGCGGCGCGGCGCGCCAGCCAGACGGTACTGGCACCCGAGCCGTATTCGAAGACCCGCGCCGCCGGACGCTCGGCAAGAAAGGCGTCCACGCGGTCGATGGCGCGATAGGTCCACCACGGCACATCCAGCGCGACCAGCCCTTCAAGGTCATGGATGGCGAAGAGAGAGCGCAGCCAGTGCGCCCGGCGCGAATGCGGCGCCAGCCGGTCCAGCAAGGCCAGCACGCCGAGCGCCCGCGCCACCCGTCCGGCCCCGCGCACAAGGCCGACGTAGACCGTCCTGGCCCAAACCTTTCGTCCCATCCTGCCGTTCCTTTCCTTGCGCCCGTCGTTACGCCCGTCCTTCCGCCCGCACCGAGGTCTCCGGTGACCGCGATTTCTTCAGCCGGTGCGCGGATCCCGGCACAGCCAGGCCAGGCGCCCGGCGCCTGCCGGCCCCTCCGTATCCGGTATCTGTTTCGCTTGCACCATTTCTTCGCAGAAGCCCCGATCCCAGGGGGCCGTGAACCCCTCGACCTGGGTGCGGAAGTTGTCCGCATACTCGGCCGCGGTGACCAGCGTCACCAGGCCCCCCAGGGCGCCGGCCAGCAGCAGCGGCCCGCGCCCACCCGCGCGCGCGTCGCCCGTGCCTGCCCGCGTTCCGGCCAGTCCGGCCAGCGCCGGTACCGCCAGAAGGGGCCAGAGATCAACATGATAGCGCAGGGTGATCGTCGCATAGGAGAGCGTCAGCAGAGCCGAGAGGACGAAGGCCGCGCCCAGCCCTGCCAGCGGCCACCGCTGGCCCGGCCCCTCCGCGCCGGCACCGCCGCGTCGCGCGCCGCGCAGGCCCCGCGCGGCCAGCACCACCCAGCCACACCAGAGGAAGAGCATCCCCGTATCGGGCCACTCGATGCGGATATAGCCGAGCCGGTCGAAGGTCATCGCGCGAAACAGCTCCTGCTCGGCCCGGGCCAGGCCCCGGGTCACCGCCTGCGGCGGTCCGAGAAGATACTGAAAGGCATTCGGCAGGATGCGCGCCGGATCGAAGCGCCCGTGCTCGATGAAGGTCTGCGCGCGGACACCCTGCAGGTCCTCGTGGCCCCAGTAGATCGCCCCGTATTGCAGCTGTGAGGGCTCGAAACTGCCATGGGTGACCCCACCGTCGCCGAACCGCAGCGCATTGTAGCCGGTGTAGCCCGCGATGCCGCCGGCCAGCAGCGCCAGCGCCAGGATGGCCGGCAGCAGGGCCTGCCGGCGCAACTGCCACAGCATCCGCAACGCCGCCAGCCCGGTCGCCAGGTAGAGTGCCACCGCCACGTTGGGACGCGCCTGCAGACAGAGCGCCGCCAGCAGGCCAAGACCCAGCAGGCAGCTCCAGGCGCCACCGCGCCCCAGCACGAAATGGCGGTGCCACAGCCAGACCACGCCGCCCGACAGGCCGAAAGCCATGGCGATCGGCTCCTGGTAGAGCGCGTGATTGACCACCAGCAACAGCCCCGGCCCGGCCAGCCAGGTCCCGAGGCCAAGCAGTAGCGCCGCAGGGCGCGAAACTCCGTCGCCCGCCGGATCGGCCCGCAGGGCGGCGTGGAAGGCGGCGTGATAGAAGGCACAGCCGACGACCGCCCAGACCCACAGCGACAGCGGCGCCAAAGAGACCTGCGTCACGTCCACGAAGGGCGACAGCAAGGCACGCAGCAACAGCGGCCCGGCGCCATGGTAGATGTACCCCGTGCCATCCGGCGCATAATGCCCTTCATAGCGCAGCAGGCGGGCGGGCAGCTCGATCTCTCCGGCGCGCAGGGCCAGCCAGGCTTCGTCATAGATCCGGCTGCCGAACTGCTCGGGGCCGCTGCCGGGCACGACCAGGAAGGCCAGCAGGCCCAGCACAAGCGCGCCGGTCAGCGCCGTCAGAAGCGCGATCCGGGTACTGTCGGCAAGGGGGCCGCCACGGGCGGCGGGCTCAGTCCGGCTGGTCATCCCGGTCCCCCTCCGAAGAGCTTGGCGAGGTTGGCGGCAGGGCCTCGGCCACCTGGGTTTCCAGCTGCCGCACCCTGGACAGCACGGCCTCCGCAAGGCGACGGTTGGTGGCGATGGTGTCGGACAGGAAGGCGATGACGACGGTGAAATAGCCCGCCAGCAGGAAGGCGCTGCCCAGCACAAGCGACTGCACATGACCGTCGCCGTCGCCCATCATGTAGAACCGCAGGAAGCGGATCACCGGCCACAGTCCGATACCGATCATCACCAGCCCCAGCCAGAGGAAAGAGCTGAGCGGCATGTACATGAAACAGCTGCGCAGGATCGTCACCACCTGCTTGCGAACGAACTGGAAGCTGGAGCGGAACAGCCGCGACGGGCGCGTCGCCGGGTTGGTCCTTACCGGCACCGAAAGCACGGTCATGCCATGGTTCCCGGCATGGATCAGCGTCTCGATGGTATAGCTGAAGCGGGTCATGACGTTGATCTTCAACGCCGCCTCGCGGGAATAGGCACGGAAGCCCGTCACCGCGTCACGGGCATCTATCCCCGCCAGCCGCCGCACCATGGCCGAGCCCATCCTCTGCATGAACCGCTTGCCCGCCGAGAACTCGCGGTTCGCGCCCGGATTGCGATCCCCCAGCACGATGTCGGCCCGGCCCTCGGCGATCGGGCGCACCAGGTCGGGGATGGACTCGCCGCTGTACTGGTGATCGCCGTCGGTGTTGACGATGATGTCCGCGCCGAGGCGCAGCGCATTGTCGATGCCGGCCTGGAAGGCCCGGGCGAGCCCCTTGTTGCCCTTCTGGACAAGGATGTGCTCGACGCCGTGCCGGCGGGCGGTCTCGACCGTGGCATCGGTCGAGCCGTCGTCGATCACCTGGATCTCGACCGAGCCGATGCCCGGAATCCGTCGCGGGATACCCCGCAACACCTCGGGCAGGGTCTTCTCCTCGTTGAAGCAGGGCACCTGCACGATCAGCTTCAGCGGACGCGTCCGAGGGACGGTGCCGGGCTGGCCGCTGCCGTCGAAATCCAGTTTGGTTAGCGCCATTTGCTCCCGTCCCGCCAGGTTTCGGCCCCAAGTTTCCACTTTGGAACCAATCGGGGCAATTATGGCGAAATATTGCTGGATTTACAGTCTTTCTTCGACCTTCGGGTCGCGGACACATGACAAGCGTTGCATCGCTGCCGCGGCCCGGGCAGATGGCCGAGGCAAGGGGAAACGCTGCCCCCTGCCCCGCCCTGTTGCTACCAGGGCAGCGGACCGTCGGGACCGGTGAAACTGCCGGTCGGGCTGTCGGCATCAAGTGCCGCCAGGACCAGCGGCCGCGCCCCGACCTCGACACTGTCGGTTCCCTGGAAGTCATTGATCGCCGTGGCCGTGAAGCCCGGGCTGGCGGCGCGCACCTTGATACCGCTCTCGTCCAGTTCGACGGCCAGGGCGAGGGTGTTGGCGTCGAGCGCGGTCTTCGACGCCGGGCAGGTGGCGCCGAAGTAGGGGCGGAAGGGGAAAGAGGGTTCGGAATTCAGCGTCAGCGATCCGATCCCGCTGGAGACGTTGAGGATGCGGCCCGCCGTCGACGGGCGGATCAGCGGCAGCAGCAGGTAGGCCAGGCCCGAAACGGCCGAGATCGGCAGGCCCAGCAGGATGGCGCGATGCGGGCCGTGATGATCGGCGAGGGTGCCCGAGCGATGGCGGGTCAGCAGGGTGGCGATGGATTGCAGCCCGATCACCGCCCCGACGATGAGCGCGCTGACCCCCTGCCGCGTCCCGAGCTCTACCGCCAGCGCCCCCAGCGGCACGCTGATCGCGAGCGAGCCCGGGAAGACCGACAGCGCAACGGGGCCGACACCGGCGAGGGTGGAGACGGAAGACGGAGAAAGGGCGGAAGAGCCCGGCAAGGTCGTAGACATGACAATGGCGTCCAGTCGTGAGAATGCCGAGATTTCCCCGCTGTGACCCCCTCGACTTTGGACGCGTTGGTTGACGGTAACGCCTACGACAGAGCATTCGACCGCTCTGCAAGGTCAGCCCTGCTGCCCTCCGCCCACCGCGTCAAGACGCCCCCGGAGAGAGCAGGTCAGGGCGGCGGAGCAGAGGGCGGCGGGGATCAGCTTTCGCTCCGGCGCAGGTCGGCGACCGTCAGCCAGAGGGCCGAGATCAGGAAGTAGACCGCGCCGAAGGCCACGTAGCCAGCCAGGATTTCGATGGCATCGGAGGTGACCTCGCCGCGCGACATGAGCACGAAGAACACGCCAGCCAGGGCCGACTGCGCACCGCTGAGGATCATCGACCACTGCGCGCCGAATCTGGACCAGCGCCGCAAGGCGGTCGCCAGTTGCAGCAGGCCCGACAGCACGGCCCAGACCCCGAAGACGGCGATCACGGTGGCCAGCCCCATGGTCAGGGCCAGGGCGATGGCCAGGGTCGTGAGGGTGCTCACACCGAGGTTCAGCGCCTGCGTCCGGTTCGCCCTGAGGCCGCCATTGCGGGCGGCGTCGACGAGGTTGGCCAGCGCATCCCAGGCAGGATAGACGATCAGCATCACCGTCGAGAGTCCGGCAGAGGCCGGGGCGACGGTGAAGGCCAGGCCAACCCAGAGGGCAGAGAACAGGAAGCGGGTGAAGTAGTACCCTTTCAGCCAGGAATTCGCCGGACGCAGGGCGGCGGAGGGAAGTGCTTGGGTCATTGCTTGCTCCTTTCGGCAGGCGGGGCGGAGCGCCGCGGCGCCCTTCCCCGCCCTGCCGGTTCAGACGAGGGACAGCTCGACATCGACGTTGTTGCGGGTGGCGTTCGAGTAGGGGCAGATCTGGTGCGCTGCCGCGATCAGCGCCTCGGCCTCGGCCCGGTCGATGCCGGGCAGCGAGATGGCCAGGGCCGCGGTGATGCCGAAGCCGCCTGCGGCGCGCGGGCCGATCCCCACCGTCGCGGTGATCTCGGCGGTCTCGGGGATCTTCACCTTGGCCTGCTGGCCGGCAACCTTCAGCGCCCCGAGGAAGCAGGCCGAGTACCCGGCGGCAAAGAGCTGTTCGGGGTTGGTCCCCGCCCCGCCGTCGCCGCCCAATTCCTTCGGGGTCGAGAGATCGACGGAGAGACGCGCGTCGGCGGTGGCGGCGTGGCCGGTGCGGCCCCCCGTGGCGGTGGCGGTCGTGCTGTAGAGAACTTGGACGGTCATCGGATGCTCCTTGATTTGATGTTTGCGATAGTATTTATCGCGACAAATGACTAGATAGAGACTCGCATCCACCAAGTCCAGAGATTTATTTGTCGCGATAACGAATGATGTGATAAGACCCCGCCATGACCTATGAACCGACCCTCGACAACCAGCTCTGCTTTGCCCTCTACGGCGCCTCGATGGCCGTCGGGCGGGTGTACAAGCCAATGCTCGACCGAATGGGGCTCACCTATCCGCAGTATCTTGTGCTCTTCACCCTGTGGGAGCAGGACGGACGCACCATCGGCGCCCTGGCCGAACGGCTGGCGCTGGAGCCCAGCACCATCACCCCCCTGGTCAAGCGGCTGGAAGCGGAGGGCTTCGTCACCCGGGTCCGCCAGCGCGAGGACGAGCGGCGGGTGCTGGTCTCGTTGACCGACAGGGGCCGGGCCCTGCAACAGGAGAGCCATTGCCTGGGCGAGGCGCTGCTGGCCGGCTCCGGCATGGCCCCCGCCGAGCTGATGGATCTGACAGGCAAGGTGCGGCAGTTGCAGCAGGCGCTCGCAGGCGCCCTGAAGGCACAGGGCACGAAGAAGAACTGAGAGGGCCGGCAGGCACAGCACACGAAATGCCGGAGCAGAGAGCTGTCCACGGGCGCCAGCATGAAATGGATCCCGCGAGGGCCGCGATAGCAGTCTTGTCCCGGGGTGCCGGACAACACCCCCGGACGGCGACCGCAGAGCGCTCACAGATCATCAGCATGGAATAGAAGGTGCTCACCCACAGCGGGCAAGCGCCGCGCCCCTCGCCCACCCCTGCGCATGCGGAGAACCGGCGTATGCCCGGACCGGCACGTCGCCCCCCTCCGGTGCCCCCTTTCAGGGCCGGGCAGCGGCCAGTCTCTCCGACCGGACCATCCTGCCCGAGACCTCGCCTTGCGCATCTGCGCCCGACACCCTTCTGGGGCCTCGCAGCATCTGCCAGATGTGCGATGTGCCCACCAAGGCCCTTTGCAGAGGGCTGCGCTCACCAAGCACAGCGCCTGAACGGCAGCCTTCGGAGGTTGAGCCCGGCGGCGCCAGGCCAGCGCCCGTCGTACATCTGCCGGCCCGACCCACGCCACCCTGCACCGCGCAAAAGGCCCCATCCCCATGGACAAGCCTCCTCCCCGCGCCTAGCGTCGCGCCATGACCACCATCAGCGCGACCTCCGACGACAAGCCCCTGCTGGGGATTACCCTGATGATGGGCTTCTGCCTGCTGGCCCCGCTCGGCGATTCCCTCGCCAAGCTGCTGGGAGAGGTGATGCCCGTCTTCGCCCTGCTGACCGCGCGTTTTGCCATGCAGGCGATTTTCCTGACGCCCATCGTCCTCGCCTCCGGGCGCAGCTGGCGGATGTCGGCGCGGGCGACGCGCTTCACCTTCTACCGCACGCTCTTCCATATCGCCGGCATCGGTTTCATGTTCTCGGCCCTGCGCTACCTGCCGCTGGCCGATGCCATCGCCATCGCCTTCGTCATGCCGTTCCTGATGCTGCTGCTCGGCTGGCTGGTGCTGAAGGAAGAGGTCGGCCACCGCCGCCTTGCCGCCTGCGCGGTCGGCTTCATCGGCACGCTGATGGTCATCCAGCCCTCCTTCGCCGAGGTCGGCCTGCCCGCCCTGCTGCCGCTCGGCGTGGCGGTGTTCTTCTCGCTTTTCATGCTGGTCACCCGCCAGATCGCAAAGGAGATCGACCCGATTTCCATGCAAGCGACCTCGGGCTTCATGGCCATGGCGGTGCTGCTGCCGGTGGCGCTGGTCGCACGGGCCGCCGGCTGGGACAGCTTCGCCCTGGTGCTGCCACCCGCCGAGAACTGGGTGCTGCTGGCCGGGATCGGACTGATCGGCTCTTTCGGGCACCTGCTGATGACATGGTCGCTCCGCTATGCGCCCTCGGCTACCCTGGCGCCGATGCAGTACCTGGAAATCCCTTTCGCCACCCTGATCGGCTGGCTGATCTTCCGCGACTTTCCGGACGGGCTGGCGCTGGCCGGCATCCTCGTCACCGTCGGCGCCGGGCTCTACATCATCCTGCGCGAGCGCTCCATCGCGCGGGCGAACCGGCAAGCACCGCAGCCACATCCTCCAGCGCCGCCACCGGCAATATGACCACCATCCCCGGGGCCTCCATCTGAATCCGCAGCGGCCCCGAGATCCGGTTGGAGGTGCCGATGCGCCCATCGGGGGCGAAGTCCAGCCCGTCGATCGGCCAGGTCAGGCCCTGCGACCGTCCCGTGACCGGCCCCATCGGGAACAGCGAGAAGCGTTCGCCGACCGGGCGTTCCAGCGCCAGCTCGGGCGGGCAGAGGAAGGCCAGGTCGCTCTCGCTGGCCAGCAGGCAGGGCCGGTCGGGGAAGCGTGCCAGCACCGAAAGCGCCGCCAGCATGTGATCGGCGCGTGGCCCCAGGAAGCCGGTTCCGATCACCAGCGGCGCCTCGATCCGGGTCAGGCATTTCTCGAAGTCGGTGCTTTCCTGTTCGGCCACCGGATGCAACGCCGAGGCAGGCAGGCGCCGCGCCCAGCTGACGCCAAGGCTGTCCATGTCACCGATCACCGCGTCCGGCATCCGTCCCCGCCGCAGCAGCGTCTCGGCGCCGCCATCGGCGGCCACCACCGGCCCGCACAGCGCCAGGATCCGCTCCGAGACCGCCCCCGGCACCGCGCCGCCGCCCACCAGGGCCACCGGGCCCGCGCTTTCGATAACCGTCTCGAAACCCATGATTTCCGCTGTCTTTTTGCTCGAATTGGACAGATACCACAATATCGTCACAAAATGAGACCTTCTGCACCTTAGATTCGGGCGGGTTGTGACCCATCCGGTTAATCATCACAGGTGAAAAGCCTCCGTGCAGCGGTGCGTACCGCCAGAACGAGCGAGAAGTAAAGTGGTAGAGTCGAACAAGATCCTGACAGTTTCCTACGGGACCTTCTCCTGTACGCTCGAAGGATTCGACGACGCTTTCGACACCATGAAGGCGATTGCCGAGTACTTCCGCGACCTCGCTGCCGACGACCGCTATTTCGGGGCAGAGCCCCCGACCCCCGATGCCGAGATGCTGACCCGCCTGGCTGAGCGCAACTCGGCCCGCCGGGTGCGGGCGCGCACCGAAGAGGGCAATATCGTCCTCTCGCCCGACAGCGCCCAGCCTGACCCGCAACCGGAAGAGACCCGGCCCGAAGCCGTTCAGCCCGACCCCCGGCAGCCCGAGGCCGCCCCTGCCCCTGCCACCCCGGCCCCCGCAGACCCGACCCCTGTCGCGGAGGTCGAGGCAGAGGATGTCGCGGAGGACGAGATGCCGCCGCGCCCGATGCGCGCGCCCCGCATCGCCGCCGCCCTCGCCGCTGCGGGCGATGCCGCGCTGCTGGCCGCCGACGACACGCTCGACCCGAGGCCCGCACGCGCGGATGCCGCGCCCATGACCGAACAGGCCGCCCGGCCCTCGCCCGTCCTGCCCGAGATCGAGACCCCCACCTCGCCGTCCACGGCTGGCCTTGTCGAGATTGCCGCCCCCGAGGCGCTGCCCGCAGAGCACTCCGCCACGCCCGAGGCCGCCGAGACCCCTGCAGAGTCCTCCCCCGCCCCGGCGTCCACCGCCGAAGACATCTCCGTCAACGCGCCCGAAGCACGGCCCGAAACCCAAGCCGAGCCCCAAACCGAGACCCTGGCCGAATTCCCGCAAGACGCTGATGCCCCCGAGATCGCGGCAGAGGCTGACGGCAGCCTCGACGACATCTCCGAGCCTTCCGCCGCCGATCTCGCCGGTGAGGTCGCGCTTGCCGCCGACGCCCGGCAGCCTGACACCGCGCCCCTGTCCGATGCCGAAACCACCGACCTGTCCGACGACACGCTCGACGTCGGATCCGACAGCGATCTCACTCCGACCGGCGAAGGCTGGGATTCGATCGCCGAGGCCGAGGAGGCCATCGCCGTCGCCCGGGCCGAGGCCGAGGAGGGCGAGGACCTGCCCCCGGCCAGCCCCGCCCCCACCGATGTGGCGCTGAAGCTGCAGCGCATCCGCGACGTTGTCGCCCGCCGCCGTGCCGCGGCCCGCGCGGTGCTCGACGGCACCGCCGGTCCCGACTTCACGGGCCCCGCTGCCACGGAGAGCGACTCCCCGGATCCCGCCCCCGCCGATCCTGCTCCCTCGGAGCAGGCTTCGTCCGATCATCCGGGCGCAGCCTCCGTCGCCGAGGATCACAGCTCCGCGGCGGCGGACGCACCCGACACCACCGCCGAGTTTCCCGTCACCGCCGCGCAGGAGTCCCCTTTGCCCCAGCCCCTGCGGCCCATGGCGCGGGTGATCAAGGTCAAGCGACGCGAGGCCGGTGATGCGGCCCCGGAGGCGGCCGCAGAAGGCCGCCCCGCAAGTTCCCTCTCCGCTGAGGAGGAGGACGCCCTCCAGCGTGAGCTGGCCGCCATCGAGGCCGAGGCCCATTCGGCACCTGCTGCTCCGGTCTCCGGGCAGACCGACCCGCAGGACCCGACGGCCGATGCGCCGCAGAGCCCGGCGCAGGGCGAGTCCGCCGGTCAGCCCGCCCGCGCGGGTCTTGCCGCGCGCAGCCTGCGCGACACCGATCACGGCGCCCAGATGGACCGCATCCTGCGCGAAACCGACAATCACTTCGAACAGGAAGACTCGACTCGCCGCCGATCGGCCCTTGCGCATCTGCGCGCCGCCGTCGCCGCCAAGAAAGCCGAGAAGGCCGCCGGCTCGGATTTCGCCCCGCGCGAGGACACCACCGACGCCTACCGCGAGGACCTCGCACAGGTGGTGCGCCCCCGCCGCCCCGCCATCGCGCACCAGAGCAACGCGCCCGCCCGCCGGGGCGTCCCCACCCGTCCGGCCCCGCTGAAGCTGGTGGCCGAGCAGCGAATCGATGTCACCGGCAGGGCCCAGGGGCCCGTGCGCCCGCGCCGTGTCTCCATCGCCGACCTGGCCCGGCGCGACGACAGCGCGCCCCAGGCTGCCGCCTCGGCCAGCGCCCCGGACGAAAGCTTCGCCGACTACGCCGCCGCCGTCGGCGCGCGCAGCCTCGGCGAACTTCTGGAGGCCGCCGCCTCCTACATGTCCTTCATGGAACACCAGCCGTTGTTCTCGCGCCCGCAGCTGATGAGCCGCGTCAGGTCGCTGCAACCCGAGGGTTTCAGCCGCGAGGATGGGCTGCGCGCCTTCGGGCAGTTGCTGCGCGAGGGCAAGATCCGCAAGGCCGAGGCCGGGCGTTTCTCGGTCTCCGACAGCATCGGCTTCCGCCCCGAGGAACGCGCCGCCGGCTGACACTCTTTCGCGCCCTCTGCCCCGGTTCTCCGCCGCAGGCGGATGGGGGGCGCCGCGCCCCCCGCTCTTTTCCCGCCTCCTCGCGGGGCGGGGAAGGAGCCTGCCCCCGAGTGGACCTCAGTCGAAGGTCGGGGCCCGCCCCGCCATGTTGGCGGCGATCACCTCCAGCTGGTCCCTGCCGCCGATCAGCCCGGTCTGCGCCAGGCTTTCCTCGTAGAGGACCTGATCAGCCGGGGCGCCACTCTCTGCAAGGGCGATCAGGGCCTTCGCCGCCCGCACCGCCGAGGGAGACTTGCCCGCGATCTCGGAGGCCAGCTCCCGCGCCGCCGCCAGCGGGTCCTCGGCAATCTCGGTCACCAGCCCCCAGGTCTGCGCCCGCGCCGCCTCGACCGGGCGCGCGGTGTAGGTCAACAGCCGCAGCACGTCCGACCTCAGCAGCTGCGGCAGCAGAACCATCCCGCCCATGTCGGGCACCAGGCCCCACTTCGCCTCCATGATCGCCAGTTGCGTCCCGGGATGGGCGATGCGCACATCCGCGGCCAGCGCCAGCTGCAACCCGGCGCCAAAGGCGACCCCGTGCAGCGCCGCGATCACTGGCACCGGCAGATCGCGCCAAACCAGGCAGAGCCGTTGATAGAGGTTCGCATCGCCATGGGTGCGCGGCATCACCCGCGCCTCAGGGTCGGTCCCGGCAAACTCGGTGAATGAAGCCACGTCCAGCCCGGCGCAAAAGGCCCGCCCCTCGCCCGACAGCACCACGGCGCGGATGTCGCTGCGGTCCGCCACCGCCTCGCCCGCGCCGATGATCGAGCGCGCCATGTCGGTATCGACCGCGTTCATCTTCCCGGCACGCACCAGGGTCACATGGGCCACATGGTCACGGATCTCGACGCGCACGCGCGGGCTCTCACCGCCAAAGTTCAGGGTGTTCTGGTCCATCCGGCTGATCCTCCTCGTTCCCTGCGGGGATCATCGGCCCAGCCCCGCGAGGTGTCGAGTGGGCCGGGGCGACATCAACGCAACGTCACGGCCAGGCTGTCCCGAGCGCCGGGCGGTTGGGGTCGGACCGCCGGTCACGGCCGCCTGCAGGGACCGGCACGGCGGGGATCAGTAGAGGATACAGACCTCGACGCGGCCCTTGTTGTCCCCCAGCCCGGTGTCGTTGATGCGAAAGTCCAGGGTGAGCGCCGAGAGCACACGCTGCGCCTCGTCGTAGGAGGGGGCGCTGCCCAGGTCCAGCGCCGGGCCGCCATCGGCGCGCGCCAGCATGCGGCCGATGGGCAGGTCGCGGCGGTACTCGTACTGCGCAAGGGGCCCATGGGCGGGACGCTGCCGCCCCGCTCCACCTGCCCCTGCCGTGCCCTGTCCTGCGCCCCCCCGTCCTGCAAGCCCCGTCCGGCGCCCCCGTCCTGCAAGCCCCGTCCTGCGTACCCGCGCGGGCCTTGCATTCGCTTCAGCGGACCGGCAGCGGGGGCGTCCCCACGCCACTCCACCCCGGCCGCCTGCCCATCCCCCGTGCCGCCGCCGATTTTTCTTGCACCGCGCCGCAACCGGGGCTTACTTCCGCGCTCATGAAAACCAATGCCCGCCTGACTGCGCTTGCCGCATCCCTGCCCTCGACCGTGCCCTTCACCGGCCCGGAAGAGCTTGAACGCCGCCGAGGCGCGCCCTTCGCCGCCCGCCTCGGCGCCAACGAGAACGGTTTCGGCCCCTCGCCCCGCGCCCTGGTGGCGATGACCGGCGCGGCCAGCGGCATCTGGCAATACGGCGACCCGGCCAGCCACGAGTTGCGCACGGCCCTTGCCGCGCACTGGGGATGCGAAGCGGCGAATATCGTCATCGGCGGCGGCATCGACGGGCTGCTCTGCGACCTGGTGCGCCTGACCGTGGCGCCAGGCGACGTGATCGTCACCTCTGCCGGGGCCTATCCGACCTTCAACTACCACGTCGCGGGCTTCGGCGGCCGAATCGAAACCGTGCCCTACCGCGATGACGCCGAGGATCTGCCCGCCCTCATCGCCCGCGCCGCAGAGGTTGATGCCAAGCTGGTCTATTTCGCCAATCCCGACAATCCGATGGGCAGCTACCTGCCCGGCGCGGCGATCGTCGAGGCGCTTGCGGCGCTGCCCTCCGGCACCCTGCTGGTGCTGGACGAAGCCTACGGCGAATTCGCCCCCGAGGACGCCGCCGTGCCGCTGCCGGTGGACGATCCCCGGCTGATCCGGATGCGGACCTTCTCCAAGGGCTACGGCATGGCCGGTGCGCGCGTCGGCTACGCCCTCGGCCCCGAGGAGCTGATCCGCGCCTTCGACAAGGTGCGCAACCATTTCGGCATGAACCGCGCCGCCCAGGCCGGTGCGCTGGCGGCCCTGCAGGACCAGGACTGGCTGGGTCATGTCCGGGACGCCGTCGCCGCCTCTCGCGCGGAGATCGCCCGCATCGCCCACGACAACGGCCTCTCGCCCCTGCCCTCGGCGACGAATTTCGTCACCATCGACTGTGGCGGCGACGGAGACCGCGCCCGTGCGCTGGTGGCGGCACTGGCCGAGGAAGGGATCTTCGTGCGGATGCCCTTCGTCGCCCCGCAGGACCGCTGCATCCGCATCTCCTGCGGCCCCGAAAGAGAGATGGCCCTGCTGGCAGAGGCCCTGCCCCGCGCCCTCGCCCGCCTCGGCTGATCCCGCCGGGCGAGGGAACCGCCCCTCTCGGCTCGCGTAGGGCGGGGGTCACCCCGCCGCCCCCTCTTCGTCGATCTGACGGGGTCAGATCCCGCGGGAACGCCTCAGAAGGCCACGGCCTCGGGCTGGGCAACCACCTCGGCGGCCTTTTCCAGGGCGCCCTTGCCGTGAGGGATCTGCAATGCCTGCAGCCCGGCCTCGATCACTCCGACCGCGCCCAGCACCATGTGGGCATTGAGATGCCCCATGTGGCCGATGCGGAAGAAGCCGGTGCCGTTCGGGTCCTCCTCCGTCGCCATGCCAAGACCGAGGCCAAGCGTCAGCCCGGCGTTCTCGGCGGTCCAGGCGCGCAGCTTCTGGCCGTTGCCCACGCCCACGCCGAGCGCCGTCACCGCATGGCTGCGCAGGCCGCGGTCCGAAAGGTTCAGCTTCAACGCGCCTGCCTCGGACCAGCGTTCGCAGGCGGCCCAGACCACCCGGGCCAGCGTGGCGTGACGGGCCCAGACGTGCTCCATCCCCTCGCCGTGCAGCATGTCCAGCGCGGCGCGCAGCCCGAACAGGTGGTGCGTCGGAGAGGTGCCGCCGAAATACTGGTAGACCGCCTGCGCCTCGGTGCGCGGCACCCAGTCCCAGTAGCGCGAGACCCGCGGGTTCGCCGCCCGCAACTCCTTGGCGCGGTCGTTGAAGAAGACGAAGGACAGCCCCGGCGGCACCATCAGCCCCTTCTGCGAGCCGGTGATCGCCACGTCGACGCCCCAGGCGTCCATGTGGAATTCGTCGCAGGCCATCGAGGCGATGCAGTCGGCCATCAGCAGCGCCGGGTGCCCGGCGGCATCCAGCGCGGCGCGCAGCGGGCGCGGATCATTGCGGATCGAGCTGGCGGTGTCGACGTGACTGAACATCACCGCCTTGATCTCATGGGCGGTATCGGCGGCCAGGATCTCCTCGATGCGGGCGGCGTCGATGGGGGACTTGGTCCCGAACTCGACGATCTGCGGCACGATGCCCAGGCCGACCGCCATGTCGGCCCAGCCATGGGCGAAACGGCCGGTGGCGGGAATCAGCACCCGGTCGCCGGGCTTGAAGAGGTTCGACAGCGCGGCCTCCCAGGCGCCGTGCCCGTTGGCGATATAGATCGCCACCTCGCCCTCGGTCCTCGCCACGCGCTTCAGGTCGGGCACGATGCCCTCGACCAGGGTGACGATATCGCCCTCGTAGATATTGGGCGCCGGCTGGTGCATGGCCTGCAGCACCGCATCGGGCATCACCGAGGGTCCGGGAATCGCAAGGTAGGGGCGACCATGGGCAAGGCTCATGTCAGGTCCTTTCACTGGAACAGGAGGCGTCCGGCTCCGGAGATCTCCGGTGGTCACGAGGCGCGCGCCAAGCTTTAGCGGCACGCCGGGCAAGGTCAATCCATCCCGCGACCGGAATCGTTCCTTCCCCCGCCAGCGCCGCGAGGGCAGGCAGGAGCACCCCGCGCGGCGCCTCCCCCTCTTCGCGCCACCGGCCCGCAGATCGGCCCGCAGATCGGCCCCCGGACCACCCCGCCCGCCGGCGCCTGCGTCGACCCGCCGCCCCGTGACGCCCCGCCAAGCTTGCCTCGCAGCCCCGCCTCGCCTACATGGGGGCGGGTTTTCCCGGGGGCACAGTGCCGGTCATCGTGCCGGATGCAGGAACAAGGGCTCGGCATGACACTCACCGACAGGATCCGCCAATGGGAGCGTGACCTGCGCAACCATTACAACACCGACCTCTCCACCCCGGAGAAGCGGCGGCGGGCGCATATCTACAACCTCTGGTTCGACCACGCGATCCTGCGGACCTTCTGGACCAACTTCTTCGAGATCGCGCCGGGGGTCTGGCGCTCGAACCACCCGACCCACAAGCGGTTCGCGCGGATGAAGGAGATGGGCATCACCCATGTGCTCAACCTGCGCGGCGCCGGCGGCGCGGCCCATTACCTGACCGAGCGGGAAAGCTGCGAGGCCCTGGGCCTGACCCTGGTCGATTGCAGCCTGCACGCCCGCCGGGCCGTCCCCGCCGAGGAGATCCTGAAGGTGATCGAGACCTTCCGCTGGATCCCCCGCCCCTTCGTCATGCATTGCAAGTCGGGCGCGGACCGGGCAGGCTTCGCCTCGGCGATCTACCTGATGTGCCAGGAAGGACGACCCGTGGAGGAGGCCCGCAAGATGCTGTCCACCAAGTATATCCATATCCGCAAGAGCAAGACCGGCGTGCTCGACTACATCCTCGACGTCTACGCGGCGCGCACCGCCGCCGCACCGATCGGGTTCGAGGACTGGGTCCGCACCGAATACGACCCTCAGCAGATCATGGCCGATTTCAAGGCCCTGCCCTGGTGGCAGCGATGAGCAAGACACCGGGCAGGAAGACCGCAGCCGCGCAGTCTCCCTCCGCGGCGACGACGCGCAGGGGCCAGACCGCGACATCCGATGGCGGCGAGGCCGCGGCGCCCAAGACGGGACGCCCCGCATCGGCCGATGGCCGCAAGCCCCAAGGCCAGACTACGGGAGCCCAGAAGAAGGGCACCCCGAAGACTGGCAGCCCGCGCACCGAGACCCCGTCCACCGAGGCCCCCATTGCGCAGGCCGATCAGGCCGCCCAGGAGGCGCATGTCCCGGGCCGGGTCCTCGGCAAGTGGCTCTGGAAGGGCTACCTGCGCAAGCACAGCTGGGCCCTGCTGGCCGCCTTCCTGTTGATGTCGCTGGAAGGGTCGATGCTGGGGGCGCTCAGCTGGATGATGAAGCCGATGTTCGATACCGTCTTCATCGAGGGCCAGACCGGCGCGATCGGCTGGGTCGGCGCCGCGATTCTCGGCATCTTCATCGTCCGGGCTCTGGCTTCTATCGGGCAGAAGGCGCTGCTGGCGCGGATTGCCCAGTTGAACGCCGCCGACCTGCGTTGCGACCTGCTGGCAGTGCTCATGCGCCAGGACGGCACCTTCCACCAGACCCACCCGCCGGGCTTCCTGATCCAGCGCGTGCAGGCTGATGTCGCCGCCGTCAACGGCGTCTGGTCGGCCATCCTCACCGGCGCCGGGCGTGACCTGATCGCCCTGGTGATCCTGATGGGCGTGGCGGTCTCGGTTGACTGGCAATGGACCTTCGTCGCGCTGATCGGGGCGCCGATCCTCGTCGCCCCCTCGATGATCGTGCAGCGTTTCGTGCGCGCCCGCTCGCGCGAGGCGCGCGACCTCGGCGCCCGTCTTGCCACCCGGCTCGACGAGATCTTCCACGGCATCGTCCCGGTCAAGCTGAACCGCCTCGAAGAGTACCAGGCCCGCCAGTACGGCCAGCTCACCGACGACCTGGTACGCGCCGAGATCCGTTCGACCCTCGGCACCGCCGCCATCCCCGGCATGATCGACATCATGGCCGGTGTCGGCTTCCTCGGGGTGCTGATCTTCGGCGGCGCCGAGATCATCTCGGGCGAGAAGACCGTGGGGCAGTTCATGTCCTTCTTCACCGCCATCGGCTTCGCCTTCGAACCGCTGCGCCGCCTCGGCTCGGTTTCGGGCACCTGGCAGGTCGCCGCCGCCGCGCTGGAACGGATCAAGGAGCTGATGGAGACGCAACCGACACTCGTCTCGCCCCCCGATCCCGTTGCGCCGCCGCAGGGAATGCCCGGCGTCGCCCTGCACGACGTGCGCCTGTCCTACGGCGAGACTCCGGTTCTGAACGGGCTGACGCTGGAGGCCGCGCCGGGCCAGACCACGGCCTTCGTCGGCGCCTCGGGCGCGGGCAAGTCCACCGTCTTCAACCTGCTCACCCGCCTCGTCGACCCGACCGGTGGCCGCATCGAGATCGGCGGCGTGCCGGTCGGCGCCATGGCGCTGGAAGACCTGCGCAACCTCTTCTCGGTGGTCTCCCAGGATGCCGCCCTGTTCGACGAGACCCTGCGCGAGAACATCCTGCTCGGCCGCACCAACGTTTCGGATGCGCGCCTGCAGGAGGTGCTCGACGCGGCCCATGTCTCGGACTTCGTGAAGAACCTGCCCCGGGGCCTGGATACCCAGGTCGGGCCGCGCGGCTCGAACCTGTCGGGCGGACAGCGCCAGCGCGTTGCCATCGCCCGCGCCCTGCTGCGCGACACGCCGATCCTGCTGCTGGACGAGGCGACCTCGGCCCTCGACGCCAAGTCCGAGGCGGTGGTGCAGGAGGCGCTGGACAAGCTGGCCCGGGGCCGCACGACGCTGGTCATCGCACACCGTCTCTCGACCGTGCGCAATGCCGACCGGATCGTGGTGATGGATCGCGGCATCGCGGTCGACCAGGGCACCCACGAAGAGCTGCTGGAACGTGGCGGCGTCTACGCGCACCTGCATGACCTGCAATTCCGCACCGATGGCCGCACCGCCGACCGCATGGCCCTGGATGCGCAGCGCCGCAGCACCCGTCAGCGGGGCGAGGCCATGGCCGACGAGGATGCCGGCTTCTTCCGCCGCGCCTTCTTCCGGCTCTTCGGCTAGGGCTGCTCAGCCCCGCCGGCAGCGCGCCCGCAAAAGCCGGGGGCGCCCGGTCCTGCCCGCCCGGAAGTCCCGCGCCGGCACCAGCAACGCCCGCCCCCGGGGCATGCCGAAGCGCGCCATCAGATCGCAGGCCCAGCCCTGCCGAAAGACCGCCGCCCCGCCGCGTGGCAGGTGATCTGTCACGGCCCGGGTCCAGCCTGTTTCGGGCAGATCCCGCTGATCGAGGAACAGCAGCCAGTCACCCCGGGCCTTGGCCGCGCCGGCGGCGCGCGGATCGCGGCCCGCCGCCACCATCTCGGCCCCCGTCGCCTCGGCAATCGCCGATGTCTCGTCGGTCGAGCCGAGGTCGGCAAAGATCAACTCGCGCAGCAGATCCTCCTGGACCGCCTCGAAAAGCAGCGGCATCAGGCGCGGCAGGTCCAGCTGCGCGTTCAACGTCGTCACGATCACCGATACTGCTGCGGCCATGCTGCATTCCTTCCGGGCCTTTTTGCGCGGGTCCGCGCCCGGGACCTGTCACTCGCGCCCCGGGAAAGCTATATGTGACTGAACCAAGATCCGGGAGTCCCAGATGAGCGAAACCCACCGCAGGATCCTGCGCCTCTCCGGCGCCGATACCGCTGATTTCCTCCAGAACCTCGTCACCAACGACGTGCGCCGCCTCTCCGAGGGACCGGTCTACGCCGCGCTGCTGACGCCGCAGGGCAAGTACCTTGCCGACTTCCTGCTCATTGCCGATGGCGAGGACGTGCTGCTGGATGTCGCCGAGAGCCTCGCCGACGGGCTGCAACAGCGGCTGAACATGTACAAGCTGCGCTCGGCGGTGACGATCACCGACAGCGGGCTGCAGCTGCGGCGCGGCACCGGCCCGGCCCCCGAGGGCGCTGTCCCCGACCCGCGCCATTCGGCGCTCGGCTGGCGCCTCTATGGCGAGGCGGCGGGCGACGACGGCAGCGACTGGGACGCGATCCGCACCGCGCATTGCATCCCCGAGACCGGGATCGAGCTGACCCCCGACACCTTCATCCTGGAAGCGGGCTTCGAACGGCTGCATGGCGTCGACTTCCGCAAGGGCTGCTACGTCGGCCAGGAGGTGACGGCGCGGATGAAGCACAAGACCGAACTGCGCAAGGGCCTGGCCCTGGTCTCGGTCGAGGGTAGCGCCCCCGTGGGCACCGCCATCGAGGCGGAGGGCAAACCGGCAGGCACGCTCTACACCCAGGCCGGGGGGCGCGGCATCGCCTACCTGCGCTTTGATCGCGCAACCGAGGGGATGACCGCCGCAGAGGCCCGCCTCGCCCCCCTGCCCGCCGAGGGGTCCTGAACGCCACACGGAACAGGAGGCCCCCCGATCAACGGATTGGGGGGCTTCGGGTCCAGGGGGGGGCGCCCCTGTGCCTCCGCCGCTGCCCACGCTGCGGCCCTGCCCACTGTCACTTTTCAGCAACAAATGATCGCCTGAAATTTACGCAACAGTCGCCGCGACGTGTGTCGACCAGCAGGAGAGAACCCTGGACCGGGCCCTCCCTGGGGTTACGAGCCTCGGAGCGTTCACCGCGACCCCGGCGGAACATTGTCGCGTCCAGTCATGCAGACGGGTCATATGCGTCCCAACAAGCGCACGCCGACCACATAGGCCCCGACCGCGACAGGACGCAGCGTAGCGAATCCTTTCCGCCTGCCCGGACGGCAAAAGGGCCGCGCCCCGTGGCACGGCCCTTTTCCTGTCAGTTCCTGCAATCCGGTGTCACGGCACCGGCACCGCTGCGGCGGCTCAGGCGCGCTCGGAATATTCCATGGTCTCGGTGTTGACGACGATGTCCTCGTCCTGGCCGACGAAGGGCGGCACCATGACCTTGACGCCGTTGTCCAGGATCGCCGGCTTGAACGAGTTCGCCGCGGTCTGGCCCTTCACAACCGGCTCGGTCTCGACGATCTTGCACGTCACCTTCTGGGGCACGGTCGCGTTCAGTGCCTCGGCATCGTAGAATTCCACCACGATGGTCATGCCATCCTGCAGGAAAGGCCGGCGATCGCCCAACAGGTCGGCCGGCAGCTCGACCTGGTCGAAGGTCTCGACATCCATGAAGGCGAGCATCCCGTCGGTCTCGTAAAGGAACTGCATGTCCTTCTGTTCCAGGCGGACGCGCTCGACCTTGTCGGCGCTGCGGAAGCGTTCGTTCAGCTTCGAACCGTTGCGGAGGTTCTTCATCTCGACCTGGGCAAAGGCGCCGCCCTTGCCGGGCTTGACGTGATCGACCTTCACGGCGGCCCAGAGACCGTCGTTATGTTCCAGGACATAGCCGGGGCGGATTTCGTTACCGTTGATCTTGGGCATCGGGTATAGCCTGCGCTGGTTGATCCAATTCAGGGGCAGCCTATATATGGCCCTCGTGCCCGTGACAAGCTTTCGACGGTGGCTCGGAGGACGCGGGAAAAAGGCGGCATAGCCATGCTTTCAAAGCATAGCAGGGATGCGTGATTGCGCTATCCGAATCGTCTCTTTTTGGTCATAAGGGGCGGCACGCCCGAAACACAAGAGCAATAAGCAAGGACGGATCATGAAAGATTTCGTTGATGGCACCGCCTTCAATAACGAACAGGGCAATCGCGCACGTAAGCTGTTTGCTGCCGTGGTGCTTGCCGCGCTCGACGACGCCATCGCCGACGACAAGAAATACGGCAACGGTCCCGAGCAGATCGCACGCTGGGCCCGCTCGCGGGATGGCCGCGAAGTGCTCTCCTGTGCCGGTATCGACCCCAGCGAACGGGTTGTCGGTGGCCTGATGGAGTTCGTCTCCAAGGGGATCCGCACATCGGTCGCCCTGTCGCGCGAAGAAAGCGAACGTCGCCATGCTGCGGAGCAGGCAGAAGCTGCCTAATCCATTGATTTGCTGATAAAATCAGCGTAAAGACGCGCCCCATGAGGGGCGCGTTTTTCGTTTGGAGGGCAGACCATGGCGCGGGCGATCATGATCCAGGGGACGGGCTCGAACGTGGGCAAGTCGATGCTGGTGGCGGGACTTGCCCGGGCGTTCCGGCGACGTGGCCTGCGGGTTGCGCCCTTCAAGCCGCAGAACATGTCCAACAATGCCGCCGTCACCGCTGATGGTGGCGAGATCGGTCGCGCCCAGGCCCTGCAGGCGCTGGCCTGCGGCCTGCCGGCCTCGGTTCACATGAACCCGGTGCTGCTGAAGCCCGAGACCGACACCGGCGCGCAGATCATCGTGCAGGGTCAACGCTTTGCCACCGCCCGGGCGCGCGACTACGCAAAGCTGAAGCCGCAGCTCATGGTGCCGGTGCTGGACAGTTTCCACCGCCTCGCCCGCGGCGCCGATCTGGTGATCGTCGAAGGCGCCGGCAGCCCGGCCGAGATCAACCTGCGCCGTGGCGACATCGCCAACATGGGCTTTGCCGAAGCTGCCGGCGTGCCGGTGGTCCTGGCGGGCGACATCGACCGGGGCGGCGTCATCGCCCAGCTCATCGGCACCGCCGAGATCCTGCCCCCCGCCGACCGCGCACGGATCAAGGCGTTTCTGGTCAACAAGTTCCGGGGGGATCCCAGCCTCTTCGACGAGGGGTTCGCCGCCATCGCGGCGCGCAGTGGCTGGCCCGGGCTGGGCACCCTGCCCTGGTTCGCCGATGCCTGGAAACTGCCCGCCGAGGACATCATGGACCTGGACCGTGCGGGCCCGGCGCGCGATGGCAGGGTGAAGGTCGTCGTGCCCCGCCTGCCCCGCATCGCCAATTTCGACGACCTCGATCCGCTGACCGCCGAACCCGGCGTCACGGTCGAGATCGTGCCCCCCGGCCGCGCCCTGCCCGGTGATGCCACGCTGGTTCTGCTGCCCGGCTCCAAGTCCACCCTGTCCGACCTGGAGGCCTTCCGCGCCCAGGGCTGGGACATCGACCTGGCCGCCCATATCCGGCGTGGCGGTCATGTGCTGGGGCTCTGCGGCGGCTACCAGATGCTTGGCCGCACGATCGCCGATCCCGAGGGCATCGAGGGCCGGCAGGGCCGGCAGCCCGGGCTGGGACATCTCGATGTAAGCACCGAGCTGACAAGGGAAAAGCGCCTCAGCCTCGGCCAGGCGGTGCATCCGGCCAGCGGCGCGGCGCTCAGCGGCTACGAGATCCACCTCGGCCGCAGCGACGGCCCCGACTGCGCCCGTGCCTGGCTGGACCTGGACGGTCGCCCCGAGGGCGCGGCCTCGCCGGACGGGCGGGTGCGTGGCTGCTATCTGCATGGCCTTTTCGGTTCGGACGCCTTCCGCGCCGCCTATCTGGCGGAGCTCGGCGCGCCCTCCACCCCCGGCTACGAAGCGCAGGTCGAGCAGACACTGGACGCGCTGGCGCAGCACATGGAAACCCATCTGGATCTCGATCTGCTCTGGGACCTCAGCGAGGAGATCCCGGCGCGGGATCAGATGTAATCCTGGCTCTGCAGGGCGCGCTGGATCTCGCGGCGGACCAGCTTGCGGACGTTGCGGGTGATCCGCTCGCCAAGGGCGCCCTGAAGCTCCTGCCGGACGATCTCGGCCACCATGTCGCGCAGGACCTGCTCGTCCAGGGCAAGACCCTCGGGATCGGCACTCTCCCCGGCTTCGGGCGCGAAGGGGTCATCCTCTTCCACCGCTCCACCGGCGAAGGGATCGCCCGTTTCCAGCGTCTCGTCTTCAGCCAGAGCCTCGTGCTCGGGCACTGTCTCGTCTTCGGGCAGCGCGGTCTCGGGCTGCAGGTCGGCAAAGGGGGCCAGGTCCTCCAGCGGTTCGATCTCCGGCTCCGGCGCAGGTTCGGGATCGGGCAGCGACGCCTCTTCGGCATCGACGACCACCGAGGTGTCATCCTCCGCCTCCGCATCGCGGAAAATCCTGTCGAACCCGGCGCTTGCTTCGCCATCCTCGAGGATCTCCGCGTCCTCGATCTCGGCACGCAGGCCACGGCCATAGGCAGAGGTCATCGGCTCAGGATCGAACTCCAGGGTGCTGAGAACCGCCTCCAGGGCATCCAGGCGCGCGTCTTCTTCGGCCTCGGCATAGCTGGAGTGGCGCGCGGCCTCCAGCGCCTCGGCGGCGCCGTCCCCGAAGTCGGTGAAATCGGCCTCGTCGGGGGAGAAGGTCTCGGCGGCTTCCTCGTCCTCCTCCACAAGATCCGCAGCGGGTCCGAAATCCAGTGCCCGCAGCACGGCGTCGAAGTCATGTTCGGCCCGGGGGTCCTCTTCGGCCTCATCCTGCGCCGGCGTGGCTGTCCAGGCGGTCTGGTCGCGCTCCGCCGGGAAAGCGTGGAACACCTCGGCCTCTTCGGCGAACTCCTGCGCGCTGCTCTCGGGCACCTCCGCGAAGGGGGCATCCTCGTAGGCGTCGGGATCGGCGACATCCTCGGCAGATCCTTCCGCAGGTGCATCCGGCGCGAAATCCTCGGGGCTGTAGCGGACCGGCGTGGCCTCTTCGGCCTCCGGCGCTTCCGCCTCCGGGGCGCCGTCGACCGTGGCAACCCGCAGATGCGGGGCGAGGATCAGCTTCTCGGCCTTGGGGGCAACGGGCTCTGCTGGATCCGTCTCGCTGGCCTGGGGGGCAGAGCGAAACAGGCCCTGGCTCCGTGCCGGCGCCCCGGAAGCGGCCCCATTGCCGGCCGGCTCGCCCCGGGTCTGGGCGCGGACTTCCTCTGAGACCAGGCGCCGAATCGACGCCAGGACATCCTCGATCTGGACGTTGCTTACAGGATCACTCATATGCTCGTACCGTTCTGCCCCGCCCCGAGCCTAGCCCGGAGCGGAGTTTTTGCCAATGGATAGGCAGGGTTTTACTCTTTGCCGATGGCGCGCAGAACGGAATCCAGTTTGCGGCCCTGGGCAGAGATGCCGGCGGGGGCGTCCTTGACCATGTTGTAATAGGCCGCCGGATCGTAGATCTCGACCGCCAGGCCAAGGTTCTGCGCCGTCAGCAGGCCCATGGTGGCCAGCAGCGAGTAGCGGGCCAGCACTTCGTCGACCTGCGAAGACAGGTAGGAGACGCGCGCGTCGAGCAGGTCCTGCTCCTGGGTCAGCACGTCCAGCGTGGTGCGCGAGCCGAGGCTGGCCTCTTCGCGGACACCCTCGAAGGCAACTTCCGCCGCGCGCACCTGTTCGGCGCCCGAGGCCGAGGCGGCCCGGGCGATCTGCACCGCCGAGAAGGCGTTGCCGACCGAGAGCTGCACATCCGAGGTCACCACGTGGAGATTGGCAAGCTGCGCGTCGCGGCCCAGGACCGCCTGGCGACGGGCCGAGGCGACGGCACCACCGGAATAGATCGGACCGGACATCGACAGGCCCACCGAGCCGCCGCGCACATCCGCCGACGTGTCGAGATCACGGCGCAGCGAATAGCCGACCGAGAGATCCAGCGCGGGCTTGATCGCCGCATCGGCCTGGGCCACGCGCAGCTCGGCCAGGGTGACCTGGCGGCGGGCAACATCCATGCTGGGATGGTTCTGCAGCGCGATGTTCACCGCTTCCGAGACCCGCCCGGGGACCGAGCCGAGACGGGCGGCAGGGGCCAGGTTGCCGGGCTTGTGGCCGATGGCGGCCTCGTATTCCAGCTGGGCCTGGATCAGCGCGCCTTCCGCCGAGGTCAGGCCGCTGCGGGCCGCAGCCTGGGCGGCTTCGGCCTGCGAGACATCGGTGCGGGTCACTTCGCCCACGTCGAAACGGTCCTGTGCGGCCTGCAGCTCCTGCCCCAGAAGGCGGACGTTGGCGCGGCGCAGCTGCACCGTTTCCAGCGCACGGCGCACTTCCATGTAGGCGCTGACGGCGCGCAGCAGCACCTGCTGCTCGATCGCCAGCAGCTGTTGGCGGGTGATCAGCACGCTTTCCTTGGCCACGTCGACCGAGAGCTTGCCGACCCCGAAGTCGAACAGGGTGTAGTTCAGCGACAGGCCGGCGCCAGCGGTGTTGGAGGTGACACCGGTGGTGTCGCTCCATTCGTGGGTGGCCGAGGTCGACCAGGCCAGCACCGGACGCAGCGAGGCCAGGGCCTGCGCCGCATCTTCGTCTGCCGCCTTCAGCACCAGGCGGTTCTGTTCCAGCAGGCCACTGTTGCGATAGGCATCGGCCAGGGCCTGTCCCATCGTCTCGGCGCCAGCGGCACCGGCAGAGGCCATGACCGCAGCGGCGCAGACGGCGCCGGTCAGGACGGTCTTCAACCTGGCGCCAACACTGCGGCGCGCGCGGGTTTTCCCGTGGTCGTTCATACTGTCATCCTCGTCTTGCCGGTCTCGCGCCGGCGCTTGTCATTCGATCGCCGTCGCCCGGCCCCGAGGGGCGTTACAGGGTGAAGGCGGCGTGCCGCTCGAAACCCGGAAGGACCGGGGCGCCGGCGTTGAAGGCGAAACGCCAGTTCACGTGTCCGTCGATCTTGTAGCCAATGCGCACGACACCAAGGTGACCCTCGGCAAACAGCGCGACGATGCGGCCACCATCCTTCAGCTGATCGGTGATCGCCTCGGGCATGTGCTCGACCGCGCCTTCCAGGATAATAACGTCGTAGGGGCCGTGTTCCGGCGCGCCCTCGGCCAGAGTCGCCTCGTGCAGGATGACGTTGTCCGCGCCGAGGTCGCTGAGCACCTGCTGGCTGTCCGAGGCCAGTTCAGCCTCTTCCTCGACCGCGACCACGGCGGCAGCCATGCGCGCCAGCACGGCGGAGGAGTAGCCCTGCGCCGCGCCCAGATCCAGCACCAGGTCCTCGGGCTGCACATCGAGCGCGTCGAGCATCTTGGCGAAGGTGCGCGGCTCCAGCAGGACGCGGGACCCGCCGAGGGAAATGTTCTCGCCCAGGTAGGCGGCTTCCTGACGCTCCTGCGGCACGAAAAGTTCGCGCGGAACAGAGAGCATCGCCTCGATGATCGGGAACTTCGTGACATCGGAGGGGCGAACCTGCGCATCGACCATCATCGTGCGGCGGGCGGCGTAGTCGGTCATAACTAAACTCGTTCGTTCAGAATCCTCTTGGCAAGTGTTGTGCCACAGAGATCTTCGGGCGGCAACGGCGCGATAGACCGCATTCGCCGATTGCGTCCCCCACGCCGCATTTGCAGGCTGAATATCCCTCGGGGTTCAACGGATATTAACCTGCATGGCCCCACCCTGCCCGCCGAAAGTCACCGCTGCAGCGCCACAGGCGCCATGCAGGAAGGAGGGGCGATGCAGGAAATCGACGGACTCACCGCTTTCGGGCAGACCCTGCGCAACGGCGCGCGGCGATTCCCCGACCGCAAGGACCGCCGCCATGCGGGGCAGATGCTGCTGCCCGAGGTGCACCCGGGCTTCACCCTGACCCCGGGCGACACCGTCTTCACCATCGGCTCGTGCTTCGCCCGCAATGTCGAGGATGCGCTGGTGGCGCGCGGGCTGAACGTGCCGACCGCCGGTTTCGCCGCACCCGTGGCCGAGGCGCCGGGGCGGCCGAACCGCATCCTGAACCAGTACAACCCCGGCACCATGCTGCAATGCCTGCGCGACATCGACGGGGGAGAGACCGGCGCCGGTCTCTATCCCCATGGCGGGCAGGTGATCGACTGCCTGCTGGCCACCGGCTCGCGCCCCGTCGCGCAGGACCGTGCGTTGGAACGGCGTGCCCAGATCCGCCGCCTCTATGCCGAGGGCCTCGTCGCGGCGTCGACCGTGGTGGTCACTCTCGGCCTGATCGAAAGCTGGTATGACCGGATCGCGGGCCTCTACCTGAACGAGGCCCCGACGCGAAAGATCCTCAACGCCGAGCCGGAGCGGTTCAGCTTCCGCCAGATCGAGATCGACGAATGTCGCGAGATGGTGCTGGAGCTGCTCGACCGGCTGGTGGACGACAGCACCCGTCGGGTGCTGCTGACGGTATCGCCGGTGCCGCTTCAGGTGACCTTCGCGGGTGGCGACGCAACTCTGCGCAACGCCTATTCCAAGGCCACCCTGCGGGTCGTCGCCGAGGAGGCGGCGCGCCATTTCCCCGAAGTCGACTACTTCCCCAGCTACGAGATGGTCGGCTCCCTCGGGCTCTCGGCCTTCGGCGAGGACAACGTGCATGTGCGTCCTGCCGTGGTCGACCGCGTCATCGGTCACATGACCGGCCTATACCTGCGTGACGACCTGCCGGGGCCGCCGATCACCGGCCCTGCGGAGGAGCTGCGCGCCCGGGCCTTCTGACGGCGGACCGGGCGGCCCGGCCGACCGGGACATCGCAAGTGCGCAACGACGGCGTGGAATGATCCGGCCGGCAGCCCCCACACGGCAGCGAGAGGGGCGGCGGCAGACGGGGGCCTCTCCTGCCCCTCTGGCCTTCACCGCCCGTTCTAGCCGCCAAGCGCCCGTTGCAGCGCCGCGCCCAGCTCCGCCGGGGCGCAGGGTTTCTGTAGCGTCGGCGCCACGACCTTGCCCATGTCCTTGTCCAGCAACCCGGAATATCCAGTCATGTAGATCACCGGGATCTCGGGCAGCCGTTCGCGCAGCGCCGCGGCCAGTTCGAAGCCACCGATCCCGCCCGGCATGACGACATCGGTCAGCAGCAGGTCCAGCGGCAGCCCGGCGTCGATCATCTTCAGGGCCTCGCGACCCGAGGTGGCGGTTTCGACGTGGTAGTTTAGACCGCGCACCACCTCCGACACCAGGTCGAGCAGGCTTTCCTCATCCTCGACGATCAGGATGCGCTGGCCATTGCCCACGGGCACCACCTCGCGCACCAGCGGAGTCTCGCGGGCGTTGTCCTCCGTGCCCCGCGGCAGGACCATCCGTACCGTCGTGCCCAGCCCCGGCTCGGAGTAGATCCGCATCTCGCCCTGGGCCTGTTCGACGAAGCCGTAGACCATCGACAGGCCCAGCCCGGTACCCGCGTTCTGATCCTTGGTGGTAAAGAAGGGATCCGTGGCCCGGCGCTTGACCTCGTCCGTCATGCCGGGGCCGTTGTCGGTCACCGAGAACTCCACGTAGCGCTGGCGCACCGCCCCGTCACCGTCCCGATGGTAGAGCGAGGAATGCTGATCGATCTCGGACAGGCCCCGCACCGAAACCGAAATCCGGCTGCCGATGCCCGAGGCGGCGATGGCGTCACGGCTGTTCAGCACCAGGTTCAGCAGGGCGTTTTCCAGCTGGCCGACATCGCAGAAGACAAACGGGTCCTCGGGGTCGGGCAGGAAGACCAGGTCGATGGACTTCTCGATGGCCGGCGCGGTCAGGTCCTCGAAATCGTGCAGGACCTGGCTGGTCGGCACCGAACTTTCAAGCCCCGGCTGGCGCTTGGCGAAGGCCAGAAGGCGCTGCGTCAGCTCGGCGCCACGCCGCACCGATGTCTGCACCGTGTCGAGGAACGGCAGAGCGGTCTTCGAGGTCTCCGGCTTGACCAGCTGCACGGCGTATTCGATCGTCGCCAGGATGTTGTTGAAATCATGGGCCACCCCGCCGGTCAGCTGACCAAGGGCGTCCAGCCGGGACGAGCGTTCGATCTGCTGGCGGTTCTTCTCCTGCTCGGTCACGTCGTCGAGGATCACCACCGTGGAGACATCGGTGGCCTTCTGCGCCGAGACGATGGCCGAGGACACCCGCACGTAGCGCGGCGACATCGCCCCTTCGCGGCGCAACAGGGCCGTTTCGCCGCGCAGCACCTCGCCGACCAGGGCCCGCTGGACCGGGTTGCGCTCTGACGGCAGGGCGACGAGGGTCTGCGGATCGACGAAGGCCACCGCCTCGGGCCAGGGGAAGGGGGCCTCGCGTTCGAGCTCTCCCAGCATGGTCCGGCCACCGGGGTTGGCGAACTGGATATTGCCATCCGCCGTCATCCCGAGGATCCCGCTGCGCGTGGCATCCAGGATCGCCCCCAGGCGGTTGTTCACCGTGCGCGCCTGGGCCGAAAGCACCTCGGCCCTGCGCCGGGCACGGATGTTCTGCACCAGGAAAGCGCCACCGATCAGCACCACCAGCAATGCTGCGCCGTAACGCGCCAGGCGCAGCCGCTCCGCGGTCCAGAAGGCCGGCGCTTCCAGCCAGCGGCGGCGCAGCTCCTGGTAGTCCTCCGAACTCAGATATCCGGGGATCACGCCGTTGAGCTGTTCGCGCACCTGCCCCAGGCCGCGCCGCAGGGCGATGGCCCGTTCGGTGATGAAGAAGGGCGGCGTGACCTCCTCGATCCGGTCCGCGATGCCGCGGCTTTCGGCCATGCGCCGCACCGTCATGGTGGGGTAGAGGATGGCGTCCACCTCGCCCTCCAGCAACCCGGAGAGCAACGCCTCGGGCTGTTCGAAGGTCTGCAGGTCGAGGCCACCATGCTGCATCGCGATATCGCGGGCCACGTTCTGCCGCGCTACGCCGATCCGATAACCTGAAAGGTCATCCAGTCCACCGATCCCTTCGGCCTGTCCCGCCAGGGTGAAGATCGAATAGGGCGACTGCTGGATCGCGGTCGAGAAATCCATCCGCTCGCGGCGGGCGTCATCGACGGAGATCGGCGGCAGGATGTCATAGGCCCCGCTGCGCGGGCCACGGCCCCATTCCTCGGTGCTGATGACGGTGAGGCGCAGCTCCAGCCCTGCCCTCTCGGCCAGGTCGCGCAGCGTCTCGACGCCGAAGCCGGTGATCGACCCGTCCGGGCGCACGACCTGGTAGGGCGGGAAGTGGGTGATGCCGACCGTCAGCACCTCGGGCACCGGGTCGGGCCGGGTCATGTTCCATTTCAGGCGCAGGCGGTCCATCTCGCCAGAAGCTTCCAGCGCGGCGATGGCGGCATTGATCCGCGGCATCAGCTCGGCCCGGCTCTCGTGCAGGACGACATGATGGGACACCACCTGCAGCGGCGCCCCGACCAGGCGCACCAGATGATCCAGCCGCGCCGCCTGAAGCGTGTCCAGCCCCGCCTTCTGAAGCGCCACCGCGGCGTCCACCTCACCGATCAGCAGCGCCCCGAACAGCGCCCTCGGGCCGGGGTAGGCGATGACCTCGTTGCCCCCGCCGAACGAGGCCGCGTCGGCCCCCGCCGCCTGGGCGATGGTGCCGATGCGCAGCCCCTCCAGGGTCTCGGGCGGGGCCTCCGCGGCGGTTGCAACGGGCATGAAGAGGTAGGTTCCCTGGCGCGCGACCGGATCCGAGTAGACCACCTGTTCGCCAAGCGCGGGAAGCTGCACGACACCAGCCAGCATGTCGGCCTCGCCGGTGGCGAGGGCACGGAAGTCGCCGTCGATGCCGTCCTTCTGCTCAAAGCGGATGGCCAGGCCAGCCTCCCCGGCGACTGCGCGGGCCAGGTCGGCCAAATAGCCGGTCAATTCCCCTTCCGAATCAATCTCGTAGAGCCCCGCGCTCGGGGACCACGGCACGACCAGCCCGGTCCCCGCTTCCTGAGCGCGGGCAGCCGGGACAGGCAGAATCGCCAGTGCCGCAAGAGCCAGTAGAACAAGTCGAAGGCGAGAAGTAAGCCCGGTCATGCAGCCATCCGTTGCGAAGTCATTCCCACTGTTTAGGGCAAACCCTCGCGGCTGCCTACACTCTCCTGCGGGCGACATCGCCTCAGTCGCGCTCAGGCCTGTTCCTGTGGCACCTCCACCACGAGTCCGTCCAGCGCCTCGGAAACCGTCAACTGGCAGGACAGCCGCGAGCGGCCCGGCTCGACCCCGGGGGCGAAGTCCAGCATGTCCTCCTCCATCGGGTCCATCGGTGGCAGGCGATCGGCCCAGCCCTCGGCCACGTAGACATGACAGGTCGAGCAGGCGCAGGCGCCGCCGCATTCGGCGACGATGCCCGGCACGTCGTTGTCGCGGGCGCCCTCCATCACCGTCATGCCGGGTCTGAGGTCGATCTCGTGTCGCGCGCCCTGGGGGTCGATATAGGTGATCTTGGCCAAGTCAGCTCTCCTCGGTCTGTCGTGCCGGCGCGCGCATCAGCGCCGCCAGGTCCTGGGTGGGGTCGGCGATCTCCGTCGCCTCGGGGCTGCGCCCCTGTTCCAGCATCCGCTTGCCCGCCATGTAGGCGCGCGGGTCGTTCATCGCGTCGACGGCCAGCAGGCGCGGACCGGCAAAATACCAGTGCGAGACACTGCCCGCCCTCTTTCCGGGGCGCGTCACGACGTGGTCGTGCCCCTGCCCCAGCCCGGCGATCTGCAGCTTGACGTCGTACTGGTCGGACCAGAACCAGGGATGCGGGTCATAGGCGCGGCCGGCGCCCATGATATTGGCGGCGACGCATTCCGCCTGTTCGATCGCGTTCTGGACGCTTTCCAGCCGCAGTTGCCGTCCCCGCCAGGGGAAGGCGGCGCAGTCGCCCGCCGCCCAGATCCCGGGGGCCGAGGTCCGGCCCTGCGCATCGACGGCGATGCCGTTGCCGCAGGCGATCCCCGCCGCGTCGGCCAGTCCGCTCTCGGGCGAGACGCCGATGCCCGCGATCACCAGGTCGATCCGCAGCCTGGTGCCATCGCTCAGCTCGGCCCCCTCGACCCGAGTCTCGCCGGTCAGCCGGGCCAATCCGACGCCCTCGCGAATCTCGACCCCATGGGACTGATGCAGGGCGCGGAACCAGTCCGAGGTCTCACGCGCGGCGACCCGTTGCAGGATACGCGCGGATTGTTCGACCAGGGTCACCTCCAGGCCCAGCTTTCGAGCCACCGCCGCCGCTTCCAGCCCGATGTAGCCGCCGCCCACCACCAGCAGGCGCGCACCGGGGCGCATCAGAGGCGCCAGCGCCTCGATGTCGGCAATGCCACGCAGGGTGAAGACCCCGGCCAGGTCGCCGCCGATCGCCGCCGGCAGCCGCCGGGGCCGCGCACCGGTGGCAAGGACCAGGTGGTCGAAGGGCAGTGCCTCCTCCCCAAGGTGCACCCGCCGCGCCTGCGGGTCGATCCGCGTCACCGGGGCGCCCAGGCGCAGGGTGATCCCCGCCTCGGCATAGAAGCTTTCCGGCCGCAGGTAGAGCCTGTCTCGCGGCATCTCGCCCAGCAGGTAAGCCTTGGACAGCGGCGGGCGCTGGTAGGGGGGATCGCGCTCCTCCCCGATCAGCGTTACCGGCGCCTCGTAGCCCCCGGCGCGCAGCTTTGCCGCCAGCGCCGAAGCCGCCTGGCCGGCACCGATCACGATCACTCCGCTCATCCCGTCAGTCCTCCAGCATCCCGGCCCAATGCGCTTGCAGCGCCGCCATGTCCGGTGCGTCCTCGTATTGCAGCGCCCCCTCGACCGGCGTCAGCCAGGGCTGACGGGTGGCGGTGAAGATCTCCCCCGCCGGGCGCAGCCAGAAGGGATCGTCCAGCGTGCCGGACTTCACGACCAGAGTGTCACGCCCTTCCATCCGGTGCGTCAGGCGACTGCCGCAGGCGGCGCAGAAGGTCAGTTCCGACATCTTGCCAGAGCCCCCCTGCTGGGTCAGCGTCGAGACCGGCCCCGAAAGCTCCACCGCCTCGGCGCGAAACATCAGGCTTTCTCCGAAGGCGCTGCCCGACTGGCGCTGACAGCGGGTGCAATGGCAGAGGTAGAAGGTGACCGGCGCCTGCGAGGCGCGCAGCCGCACCGCCCCGCACTGGCACCCCCCCGACAGGGGGAGTGCCGGCAGCCGCACCGCCCGTGCGGGGGCGGTCGTCGCCTCAGATCGAGAGAACGACATAATCGTCCTCCGTGCGGACCTCGAAGATCTCGATCTTGTAGGGGCCCTCGGCCAGGGTTTCGCCCGGCTTGACCTGCACGTCGAAGGTCTTGACCCGCACCCGGTTCGGATCGCAGTAGCTGCGCCCGGTTTCCAGGTCGAATTCCCAGCCGTGCCAGGGGCAGCGCACCATGATCTTCTCGTCCTCGGTCCGGTATTCGCCGGGGCCGTTGGCGCTGACGAAGGCCGCGATCTTGCCATGGCACAGCGCCGCCCCCTCGTGCGGGCAGCGGTTGGTGATCGCCGCGAAGCGATGGCCCAGGTTGAAGACCGCGATCTCGCGGCCCCCGATCTGGACCTGCCTGGCCTTGCCCTCGGCGATCTCGTCGGTCTTGCAGATGATGTGGTCGGCCATGGTGGTCCTTTCAATTCAGCCCGTAGACGCCGACCGCATTGTCACGAAGGATGCCGCGCTTGGCCTCTTCGGACATGCCGACGCGGAAGGCCCGGTCGGGGTGGTCGAAATCCCAGTGGGGGTAGTCGGTCGAGAACATCAGCTTCTCCCAGCCGATCCAGTCGAGCAGATGGGTCATGTGCTTGACGTTCGGCGGCTCCTCGACGGGTTGGGTGGTCAGCCAGACGTTGCTCTTGATGTACTCCGACGGCTTGCGGGTCACATGCGGCACCTCCGAGCGCATCCGCTCCCACTCCCGGTCCATCCGCCACATCAGCGGCGCAAGCCAGGCGAAGCCGCCTTCGACCAGCACCAGCTTCAGCTTCGGGAAGCGTTCGAAAACGCCCTCGAAGATCATCGAGGTCAGCATGGTCTGGGCGGTATGGGCGAAACCATAGTGCTCTTCGACGTAGAAAGACGCCCAGCCCGCGCCCGAGTTGGCGCGGAAACCCGAGGCCGCCGAATGCACCCCGATGGGCAGGTCCAGCGCCTCGGCCATCTCGTAGATCGGCCAGTAGCGGCGGCGCCCGGCGGGCTCCATCGAGCGCGGCACGAAGCCGATCTGGACGAAGCGCGGATCCTTGGCCCGCTCCTCGATCTCCTTCAGCGATGCCTGGGTATCTTCCTGGGCGATCGAGATCCCGCCCTTCAGGCGCGGTTCCTTCGACAGCCACTTGTCGATCTGCCAGTCGTTCATCGCCGCGCAGACGGCGGCGCCGAGATCCAGGTTGTGCAGCGAGGGCCCGGCGTTCAGGGCGTGCAGCAGGCCGAACTCGATGTTGAGCTCGTCGAGCAGCTGGATCTTCATGAAATCGAGGTTCGAGGCCGGCGCCCCGCCATCCGGCGGATAGCTGTCCTGGCGCATCCCGTGGCCCATGCGGGGGAATTGCAGCGCCCCCACCATCGGCCCGCCCGAGCGCATCCCCCAGTCGCGCACATGTTCACGCCAGCGCAGCGGCATGAAGGCGGCCAGCTCTCCCTTCTGCGTCATCGCCGGGTGGATGTCGCAGTCGACGATGCCCAGGCGGGCATCACTTTCGGCGGTCTTTTCCAGTTCGGTCACGGACATGTCACAGCTCCAGTCTGGGATAGGTGGCAAGGACGTTCTCGCGGCAGATCCCAGGCGCGAGTTCGGCGGGCAGGCCCTTGGGCCAGAGGGGCGAGGGCCCCTGGTCGTGCGGGAAATCTGACGAGAACAGCAGCATCTCGGGCCCGCCCACGCAGTCCACTGCGGCCATCAGGCTATCGGGATCCTCGGGCGCGTCGAAGGGCTGCAGGGTGAAGCGCAGCTGGCGTTGCAGGATCACCTCGGGGCTTTCCTTCAGCCAGGGCACTTCAACCCGGCTGCCGCGCCAGTCCTTCGCCATCCGCCACGACAGGCCGAACAGCCAGGAGATCCCGCTTTCGGCCATCACCACCTTCATGTCGGGGAACTCGGTCAGCACGCCTTCCGACAGCAGGCTGGCGGTCTGGCTGGCAAAGCCCTGGGCGAAGGTCACCTGTTCCTCGACGAGGTAGGACAGGAACCCGGCCTGGGTCGGCGCGTGGCGGTAGGCGCTGCCCGGGTGGATCGACAGGGCGAAACCGGCCTCCGACGCCGCCTTGTAGATCGGCCAGTACTGACGCTGGCCCAGCAGGCCGTCGCCCATGCAGATGGCCAGCACCTGCACGAAACGCTTGTCATCGGCATAGCGCCTGATCTCGGCCACGGCCTCTTCGACATGACGGAAGGGGACCAGCAGGGCGGCACGCAGGCGCGGGTCGCGGTCCAGCCATTCGGCCGCCAGCCAGCGGTTCGTGGCCTGGCACATCACCGTCTGCAGGTAGGGATCGAACAGCGCCTGCACCCCGTTCACCACGTTCAGCACCGCCGCCGACAGCCCCAGCGGATCCAGCAGCGCCTCGGCCAGGCGTTCGGGGCTGGCGACGCCGCCGTCTGCGCCCTCGGCCCGGAAGGGCTTGGTGGAGAAGGGATAGGAGGTCAGCTCCATATGCCCGATGTCACGGTAGGGCAGCATGTCCTTCCAGTAGCTGTCCACGAAGGGCAGCAGGTCGGCCTGCTCGGGGCTGCGCGGGTGGACGTCGCAGTCCACCGCGCCGATCCCGGCAAAGGGGCCCGCCACATCGGGCCTTTCAAGCTCTGTCAGCATGTCTGGGTCTCCTCTCTGGGCATCATCACATGAAGAAGGGAAGTTCGAAGGGGGTATGCAGGACGCGGTCGTAGAGCGCGTAGAGCACCAGGCCGATCCCGGCCGCGTAGAGCGCCACCACCCACCAGCGGAAGCGGCCCCAGATCGCGGCATAGAGCGCAGCGAAGCCGATGATCGCGGCATAGGTGCCGGTCCAGGGGGTCACGGCGACCATGGCGGCGATGGCCAGGAAGGTGACCATCTGGCGGCGATGCTCGGCGAGGAACTCGGACCAGGTGCCCCCGGCGGCGATGTCCCCGCTCCGGCGCGCCCGGCCGATCCCGCTCAGCCGCGAGGCGTCCTGCACCAGGACGAAGGCCATGATCGCCAGCCCTGCCACGGCGATCGAGATCGGCGAGATCTTGGCCAGCAGCTTCCAGTCCAGCGCCCACCAGATCGCGAAGGCAAACAGCGCCACCAGGCAGACCGCGATCCCCGAGGACAGCAGCAGGCTGGCCCGGCTCTCGCGCGTGTCTTCGACCGAAAAGTCCTTCATCCCCTTGCGGGTCGAACGGATCGCGAAGAAGAAGACCAGGCTGAGAACCACGATCAGGCCGATCACGGTCGGGCGGCTGATCACTTCCCAGGGGGTGTAGCTCTGCCAGGTGATCGACATGGCATTTTCCAGCACCGGCCCCAGCACGAAGCCCAGGATGAAGGGCGGGCGCGGCCAGCCGGCGGCTTTCAGCACGTAGCCCAGCAGGCCGACCCCCAGCAGGACGGTCCAGGTGAACATGCCCGGCTCCCAGACCCAGGAGCCCATGAAGATGAACATGATCACCGCAGGCACGATGAAGTTGCCGTCGATGAAGGCGGTGCGGGCGATCTGGCGGCCCCAGATCATCAGGGCGGCGGCGCCGATGATATTGGCGATGATGATCGTCCAGACCATCGAGAAGGTCACGTCGAGGTTGTCCGACAGCATGTTGCGCCCCGGCGAGAAGCCGTGGATCGTCAGCGCGCCCAGCAGGACCGCCATGGCGCCCGAGCCGGGAATCCCGAAGGCCAGAGTCGGGATCAGCGAGCCGCCCAGCACCGCGTTGTTGGCGGCCTCGGGCGCGATCACGCCACGCACGTCGCCCTTGCCGAACTGAGATGTGTCCTTGGCGCTTTGGGTCGCGTGGCCATAGGCCAGCCAGTCGACCACCGAAGAGCCGATGGCCGGCAGCATCCCGACGTAGACCCCCATGAGGGAGCAGCGGATGACCAGCCAGCGGTTGCGGATGGCCTGACGGACGCCGTTGAGGATGCCGTCATCCTCGGCCCGTTCGTCGCTGATATGGGCGATGGCGGTGCGGCGCGCGGCCAGGTCCATCATCTCGGGCAGGCCGAAGAGGCCCAGGATCACCGGCACCAGCGGCAGGCCGTCCAGCAGGGCGCGCTCTCCGAAGTAGTAGCGCGGCATCGAGCTGGCGACCGGATAGCCGATCTGACTGAGCATCAGACCCAGCACGGCGGCGCCAAGGCCCTTCGAGATCGCGTTGCCGCTGACCGCGCCGACCATCAGCAGGCCCAGAAGCGACAGCAGGAAGAACTCGGGCGAGCCGAAGGCGAGGATGATCCACAGCGCGAAGGGCAGCGAGGCCGCCATGGCGAAGCCGCCCAGCACGCCGCCGAAGGCGGAACTGGCGAAGGCGGCACCGAAGGCCGTCTGGGCCAGGCCCCGCTTGGCCATGGCATTGCCGTCGATCACCGTCGCCTGGCTGGCGATGGTGCCCGGGATGCCCAGCATCACCGAAGTGATCGTGTCCGAGGTCGAGACCACGGCGAAGAGCCCCAGCAACATGGCAAGGCCCGCAGCGGGCTCCATGCCGAAGGTCAGCGGCAGCAGCACGACCATGCCGGTGACGCCGCCGAGGCCCGGCACGATGCCCAGCCAGATGCCGACGGCGATACCGGCCAGCAGGTAGAAGAAGCTTGGGAAGGACAGGACAAGGGACAGTCCCGCCAGGAATGAGTCGTACATGATGCCTCTGCGCTGTGAACTTGCCGCCGACGCGACGGGCCCGGGGGCCCGCGACGACGTGCGGGGTCTTGGCAATCGGGAGGTTCGGGGACCCGTCGGGCCCCGGCGTGATCAGTTCCGAAGAAGAACGCAGGGGGCGGGGCCGAAGCCCCGCCGGCCCGTTACTGCTCCATCCGGTCGACCAGCCCGCGCATCGCGTCCTTGATCTCTTCAGGCGTGCTCTGCACCTCGGAGATGATCTGCGACATGCCCTCTGCATGGACGATGTTCGGCTCGGAGCCGTAGACCTTCGTCGCGGCCTCCAGGTATTCGGGGGTCATGACCGCCGCGTCGAAGCTTTCGCGCAGCATCTGCAGGTGCTCCTCCGGGGTGCCCGGAGGGGCGACGACGATCCAGTTCACCGGCGCAGACGCGCGGGCGTGGAAGTCGATCACGTCCCACATCGGACCTTCCGGCGCGGCGCCGGTCGCAGCCTCGATATACTCGAGGATCGTCGGCACGTCGCCAAGCGCCGGGTCGCGCTTCATCGTGCCGTCCTCGAGGTAGGGGCCCATCTGCCAGACCGCCATCGTCGTGCCCTCGGCGATCGGCCCGTCTTCCAGCTCGGCGATATACTGGGTGGTGGTGGCCGGATAGGCCTCGATCTCGCCCCGCTGCAGGGCGGCATAGAGCGGACCGTCCCCGAACATGCCCGAGACATAGCTCCAGTCGATGCCGAGCAGGTCGAGCCCGGCCGCGACCTGCATCCCCTGGGTCATCTTGGGCGAGTAGCCGCCGACCTTGAGGCTTTCGAGATCGGCGAAGTCTTCGCGCCCCTCAAGCCCACCACCGATGTCGGTGCGCGTGTGGACGATGAAGTTCGAACCGCCGATGCCGGCGATGGTGCCGAAGTCCTCGAAGGGGATCTGAAGCGGTTCCGGGTCGAGGATCCGCGTCGTGCCCTGCCAGGCCAGGTAGCCGAGTGTCAGGCCATTGGGCCGCGCTTCCATCACGTGATCAATGCCCTTGGTCAGGGCACCGCCGGCCACCGACTGCACCACCACGGTCGGGTTGCCGGCCATGGTCTTGGACCAGGCGTCGGCCAGCACCTGCGCGCTCAGCCCCGTGGCGCCGCCCGGCGAGGCATTGTGCACCAGCGTGACGGTCTTGCCCTCCAGGTCCAGCACATCGGCCGAGGCAGGCCCCGCCAGCACCAGCGCCATGGCCGAAGCGGCCAGCGCCATACCCTTGATCTTGAATTGTGTTTTCATCTTTTCCTCCCTGTTTTCTCCGCTGCTCACGGGCGGGGGCCTCCTCTGCCCCCGTCACCCCATGTCTTGCGGGCCGTCTCCGGTCCCGCCCGCCCGGCCCCGCAGCGGGGTCAGGGCGTGCCGATCATCCCCGGCGCGAAGCGGTCACCGCGCCGGGACTTCGGCCTATCCCGTCTTGAGGCGGCCCTCCCCGGCCGCATCCCAGGCGGCGGTCAGCCGCTGCAATCCGGCCGTGGCCACCTCCCGGTCCTGCGCCGGGGAGCCCGAGCTGACGCCGATGCCGCCCAGGACCTCCCCGTCCCGCACCACCGGCAAACCGCCCGCCACCACCATCAACCGCCCCGAAATCGCCGAGCCGATGCCCCAGGCCGGACCACCCGGTTGGCTGGCCGCGCCGTATTCGTCCGTCGCCTTGCGCGCCCCGGCGGCGGTGAAACTCTTGTCGATGGCGATGGTGATCGACGTCACCTTGCCGCCATCCATGCGCTCGAAAGCCACCAGGTTGCCGCTTTCGTCGGTGATGGCGATGCACATCGGCACGCCAATCTCCTCTGCCCGGGTCCGCGCTCCTGCGATCAGGCACCGCGCCTCCTCGACATCCAGCCGGTTGATCGTCAGCATGTTTTCCTCCTCCATGCCGCCCCTGCGGTATCGCGGGGAGCGTCCGGGATACGCGATGGTGTATACATAGTAGTCCGATTCGGACTGCAATTCACCGTTTGCGTATCTCTTTCGGACTCAGGGCTAGACTAGTTTTGCCTAACCTGAGAGAGAATTGAACCGGGTTTTCCACTCTGTGGAAAGAGAGCCTAGACGGAAGGTCGGTATACATGTCGGGATCAGGCGCAGAGGGCGTGAAGTCAGTGAAGCGGGCATTGGACCTCCTGACGCTTCTTGGCGTCAATGACGAGGGCCTGCGGGTGAGCGAGCTGGCACGCCAGTCCGGGCTGGCGGTCTCGACCACGCACCGATTGCTTACGACGCTGGAATCGCAGGGTTTCACCCAGTGCGACCCAGAGACATCGGCCTGGCATGTCGGGCGCGCCGCCTTCACCGTGGGCACGGCCTATGGCCGGCGGCGCAACTTCATCGCGCCCGCCCTGCCCTACCTGAAGCGGCTGCGTGACCAGACACACGAGACCGCGAACCTCGGCATTCTCGACAATGACAGGCTGGTCACGGTCAGCCAGGTGGAAAGCCGCCAGATCGTGCGCGCCATCTCTCCTCCCGGCGGACATACGCCGGTCTTCTGCTCGGGGATGGGCAAGTCTCTTCTGGCCACCTGGCCCGATGCGGAGATCACCGCCCTGGCCGAGCGGACCGGCCTGCGGCCGATGACCCCCCGTAGCCTGACCACGCTGCAGGCGGTGCTGACGGACATCGCCCAGATCCGCCGCCGGGGTTACGCCGTGGATGACGAGGAACATATCCAGGGTTTGCGCTGCGTGGCTGCAGTGGTCTGGTCCCCGACCGGAGAGCCGGCCTGCGCCATCTCAATTTCCGGGCTGGCCGCCCGGCTGACTCCCGAGCGGCTGGAGGCTGCCGGCGCGCAAGTCCGGGATGCCGCGCGCAGTCTGACCGAACATCTGGGCGGGGTCCCCCCGGAATGGCCCGGATAGCCCCGCAAAAAGAATGTGCCTATGGGACCGGCACGCAGGAGGTCGAGCCATACGGGCCGGTCCTGACCGTCCTGCCCTTTGCTGGGCGCCGGCGCCTAGAGGTCCTCTCGCCCCTCCGGTCTATGCACCCGGCCGGGTGCGCGCCGTTCCATTGGGGACGACTATGGCCGTCCTCTGGGACACGGCGACCGACATGAAGGCTTCTGGCTCCAGCCATGCGGAGCCATCGAGCCGGTCGAACGCAGAGCGTCCGGCCGCGCAACAGCTCTGGAACCTCAACAGACGACAGCACCCAAGGGCGGTCGCCGAAACCGGGTGCATCTGGAACGGCGCAGCGCCCTAGGCAGCGCTGCTTCGGCTGCCTTCGCCGGGCGGCACCATCTGCCCCTTCGCTGTCAGCCGGAATTGCCCGATTGCCACCGACATCCCCTGCGCTTCCTCGTTCAGCGACACGTTTGCAGAAGAAACTTCCTCCAGCATCGCGGTATTCTTCATCGTTGCTTCATCCAGGCTCGACATCGAGCTGTTGATGTCCGCCAGGCTCGAGGATTGCTCGACAACCTGATCCGAGATGCCCGACATCAGGCCGGACGCATTGACGATGAGTTCCGATATCTCGTCGATGGTGGCCCGGGTGTTGTTCACGCGCTCGAATCCGCTGTCGACCTGGCGACGGCTGGCCTGGACCAGGCTGGTGATTTCGTCCGCAGCCTCCTTCGACCGCTGTGCCAGGGCGCGCACCTCCGAGGCGACCACGGCGAAACCACGCCCGGCCTCCCCCGCGCGGGCGGCCTCAACGCCCGCATTGAGCGCCAGAAGGTTGGTCTGGAAGGTGATCCCTTCGATCAGGTCGATGATCTGCTCGATCTTTCGGGCCGAGTCGCGTATCTCCTCCATCGCCTGAATGGTGCGATGCACCTCGGCCACGCTGTCATCGGCACGCTTGCTGGCATGGCCGACCGCATCGCGCGCCTCGCCAGAGGCCCGCGCGGTGGCCTTGATGGACGACGACAGACGGTCGACGGCCGTCGCCGTATGTGCCAAGGTCCCCGCCGTCTGCTCCGAACGTGCGGCCAGGTCGCGCGAGACGTTCGAGATCTCCGAGCTGGCCGCCGCGATTGACTGGCCGCTGTGCGACAGCGTGCTGATGGAGCCCTCAAGCGTCTCGACGGCCTGATTGAAATCGCTTCGCAATTTCTCGTATCCGGCACTCATCTCACCTTCGATCCGGACGGTGAGATCGCCGCTGGAGAGCCGCTCCAGCGCCCGCGCAAGGGACCCGACCGCTGCCGCCTGCGCCGCGCGGTGCGCCTCCCGTTCGGCCTCGGCCGCCCGCGCCACATCCTGCCGTTCGACAAGGCCGTCACGAAATACCGACAGAGCGCGGGCAATGCGCCCGACTTCCCCGAACTTGCCTTCGAAACCGGTAACGGGCTGCAAGTCTCCGGAGGCCAGACGCTCGGTCGTCGCGCTGATCGCGGAAAGCGGGCGCAGGATCAGCAGCCAGGTCAGGAGCGCGGCCACGGACAGGACCGCCCCGCCGATCGCGGCAACCTCGTGCATCCGCGCCGAGGCCGCATCCACGTCTGCGGAAATGCCGCCGGCCAATTCACGGATCTGGGCTTCGCTGGCCGCGCTGAGCGCGCTGGCCTGATCGGCGATTTCGAGCACCTTCCCGACGCCCGCGCCCGAGGCGCTGGCAGCCGCGCGGCGCGCGTCAAGCACCGCGACCTGCGCTGCCACGAGGCCATCGTCCGGGTCGGCCAGCTCCGCAAGCCCGTCCAGTTCCTCGGCCACCTGGCCGTCCCCGATGTCGCGGAGGTCCCGCAGTCGTTGCGCGGCCGCGGTGAGGATGCCCGCGTCCTCCTGAACGGCCTGCGGATCGTCCCCGCTGACCACCTCGATCGCCGCCGCGCTGAATGCGCTGACCGCCGCGTTGAGCGACAGCAGCTGCATCAGGAAACCGAATTCCCGATCCATCAAGCCCTGGATCGTGTCCCGATTGGTGCTCGCCGCATCCTCGGCGGCGATGGCAAGCACGAAATAGAGATCGTCGACGGCGGTCGATAGTTCGACGTCGGTGACCTGGCGAACCGAGAGCACTTCATCGCGCAGCGCCGCATTCAGGCCACGTCCGCCTGCCGCCGCGCGCCGGAAGAGATCAAGCGCCGACTGCAGCCTTGCCGGATCAAGGGAAATGCTGTCGTTCCCGGCCAGCTCCGCCATCCGCGCTTCCAGCCGATCCGCCGCGCCATCGCCGAGGTCCCGCAGGATCGACGCGGTGCCCGCCTGCTGCCCATTGCCGGCTGCCAGCGCCATTCCGGTCAGAAGGTTCAGATCGGCGCGGGTCTCGAGCACCGCCTGAAGCGCGGCGAATTCGCGGTTCACCAGATCGGACAGGGTGGTATCGACCACCGAGATCGTTTCCTCGCCCCCCATCACGAGGTTGAAATAGGCATCATCCGCCAGTTCGGCCAACTTGCCCTGCAGGGTCTCGGTCCGGCTCTGCAACTGAGCGATCAGGCCCGCGATGGACTTTTCCTGCCGAAATTCCTCGGCGCGACTGTCGGCAAGGGTTTCCAGGGCGTGACGCACTTCGTCGATGGTCTGGCCCAGCCCCTTCCGCGTCTCGGGGGGCATCTGCACCGCCCTCTGTTCCAGGGCGCCAACGGCCCGGCTGATCGCCACCCGCTGCGGCACCAATGCGTCCTCCGAGTTGACCAGCAGGGTCTGGGTCACCACGTCCCGCGCCTCGTTCGCGGCCTGCATCAGCTCGGCACTGCGCTGGAGCCGTCCGAGCATGTCACCGGTCAATTCGTCCATGTCTGCCGAGATCCGGTCGAAGACCACGAGCGCGGCCACACCCCCCGCACCTGCGGCCAGAGAGATGGCCAGCAGGATAAGGGTGATCTTGGTGCCGATCCCGCCGGTCAGGCGTCGCAGGACTGAAAGCATTGGCTGGCTCCGCTGGTCTTCCGCAGAAAGAGAGGGCACCCCCGGGGGTCAGCTGCCCTGCCCCATGGTGATGGGTTCGAAGCGGCCGTCGGCCGTGATCCTGGTCAGGAAGACGTCATCCATGCCCTGATTGTCACCGGGGCCGAAGTGCAGCACCACGCCATCCAGATCCACGTCGCGCAGACCGGCCAGGGCCTTCAGGTAGCCGTCGCGGGTCAGGTCCTTTCCCGCCGCTTCAAGCGCGGCCAGGGCGACCCGGCCAACCATGTAGCCTTCCAGCGTGACGAAACCCGGAGCGGCGTCGGAATGGGCCGCGAGCGCCGCCTGGTAGCGCGCGACCATGGGCAGGCTGTCATCCCAGGGGAAGGGCACCACCTGGCTGATGATCACCCCTTCGCCGTCTTCTGCCAGCTCGCCGGCCAGGGCATCGGAGCCGACGAAGGAGATGTTGACGAAGAGCGGGTCGAACTTCAGCTTCCTGGAAAGCTTGATGAATTCCGCCACGGGCTTGTAGGCGCCGACGATCACCACCGCCTCCGGCTCCGCCTTGCGGATCTCCAGCAGCGCCGATTTCACAGCGACCGTGTTGCGGGTGTAGGTTCCCTGGGACACCAGTTCGAGACCACGCTTTTCCAGCGCCGCGGTGGCCCCGTCCAGGCCGACACGGCCAAAGCCGTCATCCTGGTAGAGGATCGCGATCTGCGACAGGCCCAGCCCGTCGACAAGGTGGGCGATCCAGGCTTCGGTCTCCGCGGCGTAGGTGGCGCGGATGTTGTAGATGTTGCCGAGGCTGGCATCGCGCAGGAACCCGGCACCGGTGAACGGGCCGATGAAGGGCAGTCCGGCCTCGGTCGCGACCGGCTGGCTGGCCGCCGAGGTCGGCGTGCCGACCGGCCCGATCACCCCGAGATGGGCATCTGCCTGCACGATGTCACGCAGATGTGCCGCCGAGCGGTCGGGCTCGTACCCGTCGTCGAAGGCGTCCAGCGCGACCTGACGGCCATGGACGCCACCGGCAGCGTTGGCCTCTGCGAAGGCGACTTCGATCCCGGTCTTCATGCCGAGACCGAGCGCCGAGGCCGGGCCATCCATGGCGGCGACCTGGGCGAAGGTGACCGTGGTGTCGGTCACCCCCTGCCCGGCCTGCAGCAGACCGGCGGGACTGACCGCCAGAGCGGCGGCAAAGAGGGCTGAACGAAAATGCATCATGGACTCCTGGGCTTGCGGCGTCGCAACCCTAGGAGCGGAGACCTTAACGGAACCTCAAATCACACCGGTATCTGCCCCCCGGACCGAAGCCATCTGTCGAAAATTCGATCCGGTGAGCCGACAGCACCGACCCGAGATGTGCCTCCTGCGGAGCTGTCACTGCCGTGGCGAATGGGCCTGTATCACTGGATACGCCAGTGCAAGGCATTGAGTACAAGGGATTTCTCACGACAGTTGAGATCGGCGGCCTGGCCAGCGCCGCACCCAGCCCTTCCACGATCTCCTCAGGGGAGCGATGCAAGGCGACCAAACTCCCCTGAAGGTTGACGCGCGCGGACCGGGATCCCGACCGGGCATCCCGGCAAAGAAAAACCCCCCGGCGCGGACCGGGGGGCTCATGTCTCGGATCCGGGTCGCGGATCAGAAGTAGCTGGTGAACTTCAGCTCCAGGAAGCTGTCGTTGTCGATGAATGCCAGGGGATCGTTGAAGCCATTGGTTTCGACATGGGTGGCGTTCATCTCGATGCTGGTGGCATCGCTGACACGGGTGCTGAGCCCCATGGTATAGAGACGCGCCTGACTGTCGATATCGTGGAAGACACCCAACTTCAGCTCGGTCGCATTGGTGTTGTTGAACCGGTAGTTGAAGCCGAGGAAGACATCGTTCTCGAAGATCGTCAGCGGCTGCACCGGGCTGCGGTCGTCGTAGAGGTATTCCACCGCGACGGTCAGATCCCCCTTGCCGGAGAAGAAGTTGTTGAAGGTGTAGTCACCGCCGACAACGGCCGAGAGGTAATCTCCGGCCGAGGTCTCGTGATGAGAGGCCTCGAAGCGCAGTTGCAGATCTTCCAGCGCATAGACGCCCGAGAGACCGACCTGCTCGACCTTCTGGTAGTAGGGAACGACGCCCAGCACCGGCTGGTTCGAGAGCAGCGCCAGAAGGTCGTCGGCCAGGTCGGGGTCGATCATGTCGAGGATGTCGTCGATGATCGTCGTATCGGGGTCCAGACCGTCCAGATCCAGGTCCAGACCGTTCTCGTAGGCGGTCTGGATCAGCTGGTTGGCCTGGTCGCAGATCACCTCGGTCACGGGGCCGAAGGAGCGCACGCAGCCCGGCAGGCCGACGGCTTCGCGTCTGGTGCCGTTGAAGTAGGTGGCCTGCAGGTCAAGCGAGCCGGCGCCGATGTTGAAGAAGCCGGAGTAGCGCAGGGCCAGGTCGACCTTGCGGTCGTCCTCGTCCGCCTCGTACTCGGCGCGCGAGGGGTCCCATTCCAGCGGCGAACGGAAACGGGCGCCGTCGCCGTCGGCATAGGTCGGCTCGGTGAAGCCGAGCAGGGCGTAGGCGCTGAAGGTGCCGATCCCGGTCGAATAGTTCAGGTTCACCATCGGCGTGCCGAGCAGCGAATCCTCGATCATCGGGTCGGCGTTGTTGGTCGGGTTCATGACGTTCATGACCGACCGGCTTTCCGCCACGCCCCAGTTCTCGGTGTGATAGCCGGCCAGCAGGCTCCAGCTGCCGAAGCTGGCCGAGTAGTTCAGTTCGGCCGGGTTGAACAGGTTGCGCGAGCTGGTGGATTCAACCAGCCCGTCCAGGTCGAAGTTCAGCTGGCCCGGCCCGAGGGGCTGGCTGCCGTTGAGATTGATCTCAAGCGTCCCTTCCGGCCCCGCCTCGGACTGGTCGACATAGAGACCGTCCTCGAAGTAGTACCGCACCCCGAAGGCAACGCTGGCGTTGAAGCTGGCTTCCTGCGCCTGGGCCTGACCGACCAGTGCCGCGCAGATGGCGCCTGCGGACAGGACCGCAGATTTTCCCCCCGAGAGAATCGACATTCATAACTCCAGTGTCTGATTGCGGAATGTTTAGCATCCCCTATCCCGCGGACACGTACAAAAGGGGCCATTCGTCCGTGTACGGAGCGGGCGATGCAGCAAAGCCACATCCCTCAATCTGGAGTTGTATACAGGCTGGAGAGGGAAGCCTGACGCCCCCGGCGAGGGGGTGAAGGCGACGGACCGGGACATCTGGTGACCCGGCCCGTGCAGATCCTGCGGTCGGGGATCAGAGCCCCTTGCGCAGCGAATTGACAGTCAGGTCATTCGGGTTGACGCCCTGGTTGAATCGAAAGTTGTCCCAGGTCAGCGTGGTGCCCTTGCCGGTGAGATGATTGCTCATCTCCATCTTCGCGGCGCGCCAGTACTTGCCCTGGTGCTGGCGGTAGCCAGAGACCAGCATGGTCTTCAGATGCGACTGCCTACGGTCATAGTATTCGACTTTCTGGATCAGGCGGCGCGCCTGGTCGATCCAGACCCGTTCAAAGCTGTAGGCCGAGGCGCCTTTCGGGAAACGGTCGATCACGTCGCAGGTCCCGCCACCGGGACAGGGCGCCGTCTGCACCCAGTTGAAATCGTACTTGTCGACATCCTGGTCCACCATGTCCTCATAGGCGAATTCACTGCCCACGAAAGAGCCCGACCGCCCCGACGAGGTGATGCGGCGAACCTTCGACACGGCCGGCAGGTAGAGCCACTGGTCGTCGTCACGGCCGCCCGCGTGCGAATGCGTCAGCAGCGCGGTATTGCGGATATCGCCGGGCCAGAGGAAGGTCAGCACCGAACGGGCCTCGTCCGGCCCGGTCTCGACGGAGCGGGCCTCGAAGCGCCGGGTGCTGGTCTGACCGTTGCGGGTGGTCAGGATCATCTCGCCCTCGGCGGCCTGGTCGCGGAACCCCGGCTCCTGCCCCAGTTCGCGGGCGATGCGCAGGCCCTTTTCCTGGGTGGTCTCGGCCGAGGCGGCGCCGAGGCCGATGGCAAGCACCGCGACAATTGCGGCCGTTCTGGCGATAAGGGTGGTCAACATTATTTCCGGGTCCTGTCGAGGCTGAGTAGCAGTGCGGGAAGAAAGAGAAGATCGGCCAGCAGGGCGAAACCGATCACGATGGCCGTCAGGGCGCCAAGGTGCTGATTGATGGCGAAGCCCGAAGTCGCCATGGTCATGAAGCCGACCGCGAGACAGATCGAGGTGACGATTACCGCCGAACCGACCACGCGGAAGGTCTCGTGCAGGGCATCCAGGGTGGCGCGCCCCTTCTTCCTCCCGTCGAGATAGTGCATCAGGAAGTGGACGGTGTCATCCACCACGATCCCGAATGTCATGGTTGTGACCACTGTTGAACCGAGGTTCACATCGCGGAAGGTGATCCCCCAGAGGCCGAAGGCGAAGATCGCCGGCAGCAGGTTGGGGGCAAGGCTGATCAGCCCCATGCGGAAGCTGCGCAGGGTGGCCATCATGATCACCGAGACCAGCGCCAGCACCAGCAGCAGCCCGGCCAGCATCTGCGAGTTGTTCCGCTCGGAGACCTTGGAGAAACCGAAGGAGATGCCGGCGGCATGGGCCTGGGTCGCCGGGGTGTTCTCGGCCATCCAGGCCTCGGCGGCCTCGCCGAGCTGGCGCACCTCGTTGCTGTGCTCGGCCCGCATCAGCACCACCACGCGCGTGCTCTGGCGGTCGACGTCGATCGAGGAGTTCAGGTCGAGCCCCACGGGCAGCGAGAGCTCGTAGAACATCATCAGCTGGGCATTGGCCTCGCGGCTGTCGGCGATGGTCTCGAAGGCCGGATCATCATCGTTCATCGACATGTTCAGCCGCTTGAGGATCTGGGTCAGGCTGCTGACACCGACGACGTGGTCCTGGGTCTCGATCCACTGGGTGAAACGGTCGATGTCGCGCAGGAAGTCGGGATCGAAGACCGAGGCCCCCTCGGGCGCGGTGAAGGAGAATTGCAGGTTGTCGAGGCCGGTCAGGTGCTGCTGGATCGCATCCGAGTCGCGGCGGAACTCGAACCGGCTGTCGAAGTAGCGCACCAGGCTGTCGTCGTAGCCGATCCGCGTGACACCGAAGACCGAGACCCCGATCAGCACCACGAAGCCGAAGATCCAGCCGCGCCTGTAGTGGATGGCGAGATCGGCGAGGCGCCGCATCATGGCGACCTTCAGCGGCAGGCGATCCCCGCCACGGGCGCGGCTGGCGCTCAGGGCCAGCGGCAGGATGGTGAAGTTCGCCATCATCCCGATGATCAGGCCGAAGGCGACGATATTGCCCATGTCCTGCAGCGGCGGCGCCTCGGCGAAGTTGAGGCCGAGGAACCCGATGGCGGTGGTCAGCGTGGTCACCAGCACCGGTGCCAGGTTCTCCGAGACCGCGTGCCGCAGCGCGGCGGCGCGATCCGAACGGTCCAGTTCCCGGAACCAGCTGAGGATCAGGTGGATGCAGGAGGCCGCCGTCAGCACCATGACCGCCATAGGGGAGATCGCCGTGCCCGCGGTCAGCTCGATGCCGAGGAAGCCGGTGAAGCCGAAAGTGGCGATGGTGCCGAGCAGCACGACCACCGCCGCCCCGCCGACCGCCAGAGGCACCCGCAGGAAGAAGAGCAGCAGGGCGATGACCAGCACGAAGGCGATCGGCACCAGCGTCAGGATGTCCTGCTGCGCCGCCTCGGCCAGGGTCAGCCCGCCCAGCACGTCGCCGGTCATGCGGACCTCGTAGCCCGGGAAGCGATCGGCCCAGTCGCTCTTCACTTGGTCGAGGTAGGTCAGCAACTCGTCCCGCCGGGCCTCGAAATCATCCGACAACACGGTGTTGAGGGAAATGCCGTAGGCTTTCAGGTCTTCCGCCACCAGGCGGTTGCGCAGTTCCGGGCTGGTCGAGACCACCTCGCGGAACCGCTCTGCCACTTCGGGGGTGACCTCGGCGTATTCGTCCAGCAGTGGCTCGACCAGGATATCATCGCCCTCGGTCCGGCTGTGATTGAAGTTCGCCGGAGAATCCACCCGCAGCGCGAAAGGCGCCTGCCAGACGTCCGCCGTCATCTCCTTCAGCGCCTCAAGCGTCGGGGTCGAGAACATCTCGCCCTCGGGCGGCTTGATCATGATCAGGAAGCCGCTGGAGCCAGTATAGAGATCCGAAAGCGTCTCGAGGTCGCGTGTTTCCTGGTTGTCCTTGCCGAAGAAAGAGGTGTTGTCGGCCGAGAAGCTCAGTCGCGGAATACCCGCGGCAAGGGCAAGGACGAGCACCACCACGAGGAGGCTCAGCTTCTTGAGATGGCGCAGCAGGAAGTCTGCGACCTGATCGGATTTGGTCATGGGGCCTTGTCAGTCATTCTGGTTCTTGGGGTAACCATACCGCCGGAAATACTCGTCCCACTCATGCCCGATCCGCGCCGCCAGCGCCGGATCGAGGGCAGGTTTGCCGGCCTTGTAGCCACGGCGTGCCGCCATCATCCGATCCAGTCCCGGTTCAAGCGCGGCGAAACTGTCGAGCCCAAGATCGTCATAGACGCCGCGCAGCACCGACCGGGTGTCGCGGCGAAGATCCTCGTAGCGGATCAATGTGTAATTCTCGTCGGAAATCAATCCCCGCTGACGTTCGAAGGCAGCGTGGAACTCGGGCAGGAGCCGCAGCGCGCCGTCCAGCTGTTCCTCAGGGCCGGGCATGACCTTCAGCAGGGTTTGGGTTGCCGTCATCGCCTCGGAGGAATGCAGGTAGGAGGCCGCCAGGTCGTAGGGGTTGCGCACGATATGGACGAACTTCGCCCGCGGGAACTGGCGCAGCACCTCGCCGATGCGCATGGTATGGCCCGGCGACTTCAGCAGCAGCTGCCTGCCCGGGGCACGGTACTGCACCCGGGTCAGGAAGCGGATCCAGGTGCGCCGCCAGTGCTCAAGGTCCTCTGGCGGCAGGGCGTCGGTATCCCAGGTCACCCTGGGGTCCTCGAGGTTGCCGTAGGCCAGCGCCCGGATGATCGAGGCAGCCCCGGCAACCGCCAGCGCCACCTCGTCCTCCTCCGAGGTGTCGGCCGCCAGAGAGACCGCATCCATCGGGCGATGCTCGGGCAGCCAGAGCCGTTCGAGCCGGCGCATCACCGGCGCCAGCATCAGGAAGCTTTCCGGCATGAAGACCTGCAACGAGGTCGGCGCGGTGAAGCGCGGATCGTTGGACAGCAGCTGATGCAGCCAGGTGGTGCCCGAGCGCCAGAAGCCCAGCACGAAGACCGGATCGGGCGCGATCCGCACCTGCGCCAGGGCACGGCCATGCACCAGCTGGCCCAGCCCGGCCATCAGCGAATTGCCCAGGGCCAGGGCCGTGACCGAGGCAAAAAGCCCCGGGCGGATGTGATGCCGGTTCACCCATTGCCCGCGGGACATCCGCCACCAGGCCGCAAGGGTCATCCCGTGCCAGAGCCGGGGCCTGTTGGGGGAATAGCCATAGTCCCGGGGATCTGCGGGAACCATGATCTCGGGGCGGATGCGCGTCGCGGGGCGCCGCGCCATCAGAGGATCGGCGCCGCGGTCAGCTCCAGCCCGAGCAGGTCGCAGATGCCCTGTGCGAGGGCCTCCATCTCTGCCGCCTCGTAGGCGTCGATGTCCCAGCCAAGCCCGAAGGCGCATGATGTAAGATCGTCCATACCGATAACCTGCAACTCGTCGATGGTGTCCACCTCCCGGTCTATCGCGAGAGGGGTAAAGGAATGCGCACCGAAGCGCATCGTCTCGCCCGGGCGGACCTCGAAACTGCGCTTGAAGGCCGAGGTCTTCTCGCGCCGCGTCGCCCGGGGGGAATAGGTGGCAAATTGGCGGGGGTATACTCCGGCGTCAATCATCTGACGCTCCAGTCTGCTGCCCCGGCGGGCCGAGTTGGCGGGCAGATGGCCGATCGCCTCGAGCACCTGGTGATGCAGCCTCCCGGCCCTCTCGAAGGCGTCTCCGCCACGGTCGGCGCGATAGATCACGAAGGGATCCAGCGTGTGATCGCCGCAGTAGTTGGCCAGGGCGGGCTCGGTCCGGGCGGGGAAGAAGCTGAAGATCATCCGGTCCATGCCGTAGATCCGGCAGAGGCTTTCGAGGAAGGCGCCGAAGACCAGGTTCTGCGGCAGGATGCCGCGCCGTGCGGCCTCCTCCATCAGCCGGGTGGCGCTGTCGGGCGTGACCGAGGCGCTCATCCCGAGGGTATCGCGGAAGCCGACCGACATGTGCAGCGGCGGCAGCCCATGCGCCTTTCGGCCCACCTCCGGGGCGGGCGGCGCCTCGGCGGCCATGCGCTGCCAGTAGGCTTCGACCCGCGCCGCCTCGGCGCCCTTGGGGCCCTGCCAGCGCGACAGATAGTCCATGTGGGAGACCGCGTTGCTGAGGATCGGCATCCCCAGCATGTACTTGAACAGATCCTCGGCCAGCACGACCATGCCGTAGCCATCGGTCAGCGCGTGATGGATGCGCCAAACCACCACGTCGCCGCGAGAGCCGCATTTCAGCAGCACCAGTTCGACCAGACGCTCCTGCAGGATGTCCATCGGCTGCCGCGCCACCCGCTGCACCTCGGCCTGAAACGCCGCGTCATCGGCGATCTCGCCCAGGTCCATCTCGACCAGGTCGTAATCGCTGATCGGGTTCATCACCCCCTGCCAGCGCCCGTCCTCCCGGATGAAACGCAGCCGCAGGGTGTCATGGCGACGGACAAGCTTCTGGAACGCCCGGCCCAGGCGGCGCCGGTCGGCCTGGGGCCGGATCTGTGTCGCAAAGGCCAGCAGCCAGGGCCGCAGGCTGACAGGCGTGCAGATCGGATCGGTCAACTGTCGAAGCTGGTGATGTTGCCACAGGCTGAGCGGGTAGCGGTCCGCGGTCGTCACAGCCATGTCTCTTCCTTCGTGTCTTTCCCCGTCCTTCTGGACGGGCCTGCCCTCCCCACTCCGGTGGGTGCCCCGTCCGGCGCAGGGCCGGGCGGGCGCTTGTCGTTCAGGCCGCGCTTACGCGGCAGGCACGGTCGCGGGGGTCAGCGCGCGGGCGATGGCCTCGGCCTGGGCTTCGGTCACCACGTCGGCGTCGCGCACCAGCCGCAGCTCGCCCTCGCCGATCTCCAGCACCAGATCGTAGCCGGCCACCGCAGAGGAGGACGCCCCGGTGCCGCGCGTCACCGCGACCTGGAAGGGATGCCCGTTCCAGCCACGGATCTGCTTGCCGAAGACCCGGGCCGCCGTCGTGCTGCCAAAACGGCTGTGGCCGGGGGCCGCCGCGAGGGTGCGGGTCAGACGGGCCAGCGCCAGGGTCTCGGGCAGATCGCATTCCACCAGCACCGGCTGATCGACCTCGAAGGGACCGACAGCCGCGCCCTCGGGCAGGTGCTGTCGGGTCGCCTCGATCCGGGTTACCAGGACGTTGCCGGTCGAGCCGGTGGCACCGCGCAGCGCCCGCGCGAAGCCGAGCAGCAGGGCCGGCTCGCTCTGCGGCGTCGCAAGCGGGATGCGGCTGACCACGGAGGCGCCACGGTCCCGGCCCAGCCCGACGGGCAGCAGGGCCCGCGCGCGCCGGTCGAAGGGCAGCTGAGCGGCCCCGGCGCGCATCGCGTACCACCAGAAGGCACGGTCGTTCTGACCCTCGGCGCTGTCCTCGTCGTAGCGCGCGGCGGCCAGGGCCTCCGTCACCGCCGCCGCCGGACAGGCCGGCGCCAGGGTGCCACCCGACAGCAGCGTCTCAAGCTCGGCCAGCAGCAACTCGGCCGAGGCCAGGTCACCGACCGCCTGGTGCAGCATCAGCGTGACCTTACCGGCATCGACACCCAGCAGGACAAGTTGACCGGCGGCCACGTCGGGCACCCCGGGCAGAGTCTCCAGCACCTGCGGGGCCCCGTCGAGCTGCAGCGCCAGCGCCTCGCCCGTGCCCTCGGGGCGCAGCTTCAGCAGCGCGTGCCGGTCAGCCAGCGCGGCCATGGCCCCGGAGGCCGCAGCCAGGTCGGTGGCAATCGGCGCGGTGACGACGTGGAACAGCGACAGCCGCCCCGCGTCCGAGCTCATCGGCGCCAGCGAGGCGCGCAGCAGCCCCATCTGGCGGTCCGAGCCGAGCACGCCGCGCCGGGTGTCCTCGCCGGCCTCCTCGCCCTCGGCACCGGCCTCTTCCGCGTTCGCGGCATTGGCTTCGGCTTCGACCATCGCGGCGATTTCCTCTTCGAGGATCGTTGCGAATTCGTCGATCGAGGGCGCTGCCAGGAAGCGCGACACCGGCATGGTGAAATCAAGCGCCGTCTCGACGCGCATCTTCAGCTCGAAGGACGAAAGCGAGTCGAGCCCCAGCTCGGACATCGGCCGGTCGGACTGGATCGTCGCCTTGTCGATCTTCAGCACGTTGGCGACCTCGTCCTTGAGGAACTCGATGGCCTCGGCGCGCAGCTCGTCTCCGGTCAGCGCCATCAGGCGTGCCCGGACCTCGCCGCCGCCGCCGCCGTCCTTCTGCAACAGAGGTGCCATGCGGGGGCTGCCGCCAAGCGCCGTGTTGGCCCGGGCGATCTGCGGCCAGTCGGCCTTGGAGTAGCAGAAGCCTGCCAGATCGCGGGAGACGGCGATCTCCATGCCCATGTCGGTTTCCTCGTCGCTCAGGCCATGCAGGCCGACCGATTCCAGGTAGCTGGCCATGCCGTCCGAACGGGCGACGAATCCCGATTCAGCCATGGCGCCCCAGTTGATCGCGGTGCCGTTCAGGCCAAGGCTGTCGCGGTAGCGGGCCAGCGCAGTCAGGAAGGCGTTGGCGGCGACGTAGTTGCCCTGCCCGCCCGAGCCGATGACCTCGGCGATGGACGAGAAGCCGATCAGGAAGTCGGGCTGAACGCCCGCCTTCTCGAAGGCGCGGTGCAGGATCCAGCCGCCCAGCACCTTGGGCCGCAGCACCTCGGTGATCACCTCCGGCGTCAGCTGATTCAGGAACCCGTCCTTGATCACCGCCGCGCCGTGCACCACGCCGCGCAGCGGGTGCCTGGCATCCGCGGTAGCGGCGCCGATGAAGGCCTCCATCTCGGCCTCGGAGGTGACATCCAGCGCCAGCGCCTCGACCAGGGTGCCGCGCGCCTGCATCGCCTTCACGCGGTCCATGTCCTCTTTCAGGAAGGTGCCGCCGCGCGAGGTCAGCACCAGCTTGCCGGCGCCGGCGCGGCTCATCCAGTCGGCGATGGTCAGGCCGAAGCCCTTGGTGCCGCCGGTGATCAGGTAGGAGGCATCGGCAGACAGCGCGACAGGGCGCGAGATGTCACGGCGGATCTTGAAGCTGGGTTCCTCCAGCGAGACCACGACCTTGCCGACGTGGCGCGCCTGCGACATGTAGCGGACCGCATCGCCGATCTGGCTGATCGGGAACGAGGTCACCGGCAGCGGCTTCAGGCGGCGTTCGGCGAACATCTCGACCACTTCCTGCATCAGCTCGGCCAGCAGCTCGGGGCGTTCCTGGCCCATGGCGGCAAGGTCGAGGCAGGAGAACGAGACGTTCTTGCGCAGGGCCTTCATGCCGATGGCGCTGTCGGCATAGACGTCGACCTTGCCGATTTCCAGATAGCGGCCGTAGGGCGCGACGATGTCCAGACCCTTGGTGATGTATTCGCCGGGCAGCGAGTTCAGCAGCACGTCCACGCCACGCCCCGAGGTGATCCGCTCGACATCGTCGGCGAACTTCAGGCTGCGGCTGTCCATGATGTGATTGGCGCCCAACTCGGCCAGCAGCTCGCGCTTGGCGGGGCTGCCTGCGGTGGCGAAGATCTCGGTCCCCGCATCCTGGCACAGCTGGATGCCGGCCATGCCGACACCGCCGGTGGCGACGTGGATGAAAACCTTCTCGCCCTTGCGCATCCGGCCGACGCGGTTCAGCGCGTAATGGGCGGTGGCGAAGGCCGAGGGGATCGTGGCGGCTTCTTCCAGGCTGATGTGCTCGGGCAGAACGGTCAGGGCGCGCGGGTTCACGTCCATGAAGCGCTGCAGGCAGCGGCGGCCCATGCCCATGACCCGGTCACCCGGTTTCAGGCCGGTGACATTCTTGCCGACCGCATGGACCACGGCGCCGAATTCCAGGCCCAGGTGCTGCCAGGCGGGGTCGGGCTCTGCCTCTTCCGGCAGCAGGCCGGTGACGGCCATGACATCGCGGAAGTTCATGCCGACGGCAGAGACACGCACCCGCACCTCGTCGTCCGCCAGTTCTTCCAGCGGCAGTTCCCACAGCCCGAGGTCGTCGATGACGCCGGGGGCGCGCATGGTGGCGTGGAAGTTCACGCTTTCGTCGCTCGCCGGCACCTCGACCAGCTTCGGTTCGAAATCGGCGGTATCGCGCGCGAAGAGCCGGGCGCCGTAGGTCTTGCCCTCGCGGATCACCGTTTCGGTCTCGGGCGTGTCCGACAGCAGGCGCAGGGCCAGCTGCGCGGAGTCCGAGCCGTCGTGGTCGAACATCCGCACATGGTATTCCGGCGTCTCGGTGGCCAGCACCCGGCCAAGCGCCGAAACGGGCGTCTGGGTCAGCCCGGCAGGGCCTGTTTCGCCGCTCACCGGGTCGGGATAGGCGCCCGAGGTCAGCACGGCGATGCGCGGCAGGGCCACCTCGTTGGTGCGGTGGAAGTCCATCAGGTCGCCGATGGTGATCAGGTCCATCACGTTGCGCTCGATCTGCGCGTAGAGATCGGCGGACGCGGCCTCGGCAGAGGCATCGGCGGCACCGAGCGCGGCAGCGAAGAGGATGCCCTTCACCTGCGCCTGTTCCAGCGCCTCGCCGAACTGGTCCTCGACCGCCTGCACCAGCTCGTCGCCAAGCTCGGCACGGGTCAGCACGGCGGGGGTGGCGCCAAGGGCGGTCATCTCTGCGACCAGCGGCGCCACGTCGGCCCCGGTGTCGGCCAGCACCAGCCAGGTGCCGAGCGCCTCCTCGACCAGCGCCGGTTCGTCGCGGATCTCGGAAAGCCCCTGTTCGACGAAGTTCGGGGCGATCTCGCCGCTGTCCTCGGTGGCGGCCTTGGTCGGCAGCGCCTGGGTCATCAGCCCCTCGGCCTGGAAGAGCACGCGGCCCGCCATGTCGGTGACGATGAAATGCGCCTCGATCTCGCCGGTCACCGGGTTCTCGGCGCGATGCGCATGGGCCATCACCTCGTCCGGCAGGCGCCCGTAGAAGCGCAGCCGGCGGGCCCCGACGGGCAGGTAGGCGGGATCGCCGGCCTTGCGCGGGGTACGGATGCTGGAGCGCGAGATGCGCGGGTCGCACATCTGAAGACAGCCATCCATCAGCGAGGGGTGGATATAGAAGATGTCGGTCTGCCCCGCGATCGCCGCGGGCGCCTTGATGCGGGCGACGGCCTCATGCTCGCCCACCCAGATCTGTTCGATCACCTGGAAAGCGGGACCGTAGTTCACGAAGCCCTGGCTGGCGTCCACGTCGTAGACATGGGCCACGTCGACCTCTTCCAGCGCGGTTGTGGCAGGATCGAAGGGGCGGTCGGCGGGGGCGGGCACATCGGTCGCCCGCAGCTTGCCCTCCGAGCGCAGCACCCAGTCGTCCCGGCTGTCGCGCGGCCGCGAGAACAGCTTGGCGCGCTTGCGGTCCGGCGACCAGGCCAGGGACAGCAGCATGTCCTGATCCTCTTCGAGGAACAGCGCCTCGTGCAGGATCGTGTCGGAGAGTTCGAGCGGCTTGTCGCCATAGAGCTCGACGCCGAGGGCCACGAGGGTTTCCAGGTAGCCGGCGCCCGGGAAGAGCGTCTCGGACTGCATCCGGTGGTCCTTCAGGAAGGGCCAGGCTTTGGTGTTGAGTTCCATCCACCAGGCATTGCCCGCATCGGCGGACTTGCGGCCCAGGAAGGGATGCTGGCGCGCGCCGTAGAGCTGACGGCGGCTTTCTTCACTGTCCTGCCACAGGCTTTCCTGCATCCAGTGGTTGCGCGGCAGGGCCACCGGGGCCTCGGCGCCACCAGTCAGCGCGTCCCAGTCCAGCGCGTAGCCCGACACGAAGAGCTGCGCGGCGGTACGGGCGAAGATGTCGAAATCGGCTTCCTTGCGCGACAACGACTGGAAGACATCGACCTTGGCACCGGCTTCCAGCGCGGTCGACTTGGTCGGCCCCATCAGGGTCGAATGCGGCCCCAGCTCGACGAAGGTCGTGGCGCCCAGGGTCAGGGCGGTCTCGATCCCCTGCTGGAACATCACCGGACGGCGCAGGTTCAGCCAGGCATATTCCAGGTCGAACTTCGTTTCCGGCTTGCCGGTCACGGTCGAGATGAAGGGGATATGCGGCACCCGCCAGGACACCTCTTTCACCTCGCGGCGGAACCACTCTTCGCCCGCTTCCAGCTGGTAGGAATGCCAGGCGGTATCGACCTTCAGGATGCGGATGAAGGTATCGGGCTGGGTCTCCTGGAACTCTTCCACGAAGGCGTGCAGCGTGTCGTAATCGCCCGAGATCGTGGTCGAGCCCGGCCCGTTGACGGCGGCGACGTTGATCTTCGGCGGCAGCAGCGGCGCGATATCCTCGGGCGCGAGGCCGACGGCGGCCATGGCGCCCTTCTGGCCCAGCTGGTCACGTACCACGCCGCGCTTGCTGAGGAAGCTGGCCGCCCCCTCAAGCGTCAGACCGCCCGCGATGTAGGAGGCCGCGCTTTCCCCGATCGAGTGGCCCACCACCATGTCGGGCTTGATGCCGAAGCTTTCCCATAGGGCGCCGAGACCCGCCTGGATGGCGAACAGCGCGGGCTGGGTCACGGCGGTGTCGTCGATGCGAGAGGCGGCCTCGTCGGCCAGCAGCTCGTCCACCAGCGACCAGCCGGCAACCTTCTTGAAATGCGCGTCATAGGCTTCGACCGCGTCGCGGAAGACCGGCGAATGTTCCATGAACTGACGGCCCATGGCCCACCACTGGCTGCCCTGCCCGGCGAAGACGAAGCACAGCGAGGTCTCGGTACGGGCCTGGCCGGTGACGATGGTCTTCGCTTCCGACAGCTTCTCCTCGTCGTTCTCGACCAGCAGCGCCAGCGCCTCAAGCAGTTCGTCGCGGGTGCGCGCCAGCAGCATGGTGCGATAGGTCAGATGGGCGCGATCCTTGCCGAGGGCCGCCGAAAGCTCGGCCAGCGAAAGCTGCGCCAGGGCGCTGCCCTCGTCCTTCAGCAGCGCCAGCAGGTCGGCGGCATTGGCCAGGATGGCCTCCTGGCTGGGACCGGAGAGCGGGAAGAAATAGGGGAAGTCCTCGGCCCCCTTGCGCGGCGCGGCGACGACCGGCACGGCGGCCTGTTCGGGAACGGAGGAGATCAGCGCAGAGGCATTGGTGCCACCGAAACCGAAGGAGTTCACCACCGCATAGCGCAGGCCGTCGGCCTCGGGGAAGCTCTGCGCCTCGGTCGGGACCTTCAGGTTCAGCGCGTCGAAGGGAATGTTGGGGTTCGGCTTGTCGAAATTGACGTTCGGCGGCACCATCCCGTTGCGCACCGCAAGCACGGCCTTGATCAGGCCCGAGATCCCGGCGGCGGCCTCGGCATGGCCGACGTTGGCCTTGCCCGAGCCGATCCACACCGGGCGCTCGGCGTTGTGTTGTCCGATCACGGTGCCGATGGCACCGGCTTCGATGGGATCGCCGACGGGGGTGCCGGTGCCATGGGCCTCGACGTAGCCGATGCTTTCCTTGGCCACGCCGGACTGGGTGAAGAGATCTTCCAGCATGGCGATCTGGCTGTCCTGCGCCGGCGCCGTGATCGTCGAGGTATAGCCGTCCTGGTTGCAGGCCGAGGCATGAATCAGGGCGTGGATGCGATCCCCGTCCTCAAGCGCCTTGTGGTAGGGCTTCAGCACCACCACGCCCGCCGCCTCGCCGCGCACGAAGCCGTTGGCGCGATTGTCGAAGGTCGAGATCTGCCCCGTCGAAGACAGCATCCCCGCACGCGAGAAGGCAATGAAGGAGGAGGGATGCGCCAGCACGTTGACGCCGGCCACCACGGCCACGTCGCAGGCGCCCGAAGCCAGGTTCTGCACCGCCTGGTTCAGCGCCACCAGCGAGGACGAACAGGCGGTATCGACCGCGTAGGACGGCCCCTTCAGGTTCAGGCGGTGCGAGATCCGGTTGGCATTGATGCAGAGCGCATAGCCCGTACCGGCGAAATTCTCTGGGTTGGTGGGGCGCAATTCCTGGATGGTGCGATAATCGGATTGGGAAATGCCGACGAAAACGCCGGTTTTTCCCTTCGCATAATCCGACGCCGGGCGCTGCGTATCCTGCAGCGCCTCGTAGGTGCATTGCAGCAGCAGCCGTTGCTGGGGATCCATCGCCGCCGCTTCGCGCGGGGAAATTCCGAAGAATTTCGCATCGAAACCGCGGATATCATCGAGGAAACCGGCCCATTTCGTCGTCGCGGTCGCAATGCCGTCCGGGTTCTCGTTATAGAAGTTGTCGACGTTCCAGCGGTCTTCGGGGACTTCGCGAATTCCGCTCTTCCGATCCAGCAGGAACTGCCAGTAATCGTCCGGCGTCTCGTTCCCGCCCGGTAGGCGACAGGCCATGCCCACGATGGCCAAGGCATTGCTAAATTGAGCCTTTTCTGCGGCCGGAACTGAACGCTTCATTGGTAGTCCTCTTGAATCCTGCAAATAACACTGAAGTACGGGAAACTGTCACTGTTGTGAGCTTTCGAACGATCCCCTTGCGATAGTCAATAGACTGCGGGGATTTCCACAGAACCGCCCCGAGGATGGCGTGGCCGGTGTTGCAGCTGGTATGCACGATTCAATTCAGACGTGTATTATTTACAGTTCACTCACCCTGATGAATCCACCCGCCGCGCTTCGGCACGGCCTGGACTCCGGAAGGACGCACGCCTCCGGTGGACGCCGTCAGGGGCAGGCAGGACTGGTCGGGCGGCACGGCGAGGCCCGCAGGCTGCCGCCTGCGCAGGTCGGCCGCCGAACGCGAACGGCCCGGCGACAAGGTCGCCGGGCCGCTTGCCGTCAGTGTCCGCTGCGCCTCAGTTGCCCGAGGAGGGCGCCTTGGCGTGCAGCGCCGAAATGATGTCCTGGTTGGTGATCGAGCCCAGGGCTTCGCCCGCTTCGCTGCGCACGCCGACCACGTCGGCACTTCCGTTCAGCACGCGGATCACCTCGCCCACCGGGGTTTCCGGCGAGACATGGGTATCCTCGGCCCCGGCCGCCCTCGGCGACATGACATCCGCTGCAAGCAGCACGTTCAGCGGGTTCATGTGGGTTACGAAATCATCCACGTAGTCATTCGCCGGGTTGGCGATGATCTCTTGCGGAGAGCCGCACTGCACGATCCTCCCGCCTTCCATGATGGCGATCCGGTTGCCCAGCTTGAAGGCCTCGTCGAGGTCGTGACTGACGAAGATGATGGTGCGCTTCAGCTTTTCCTGCAGCTCCAGAAGCTCGTCCTGCAACCGGGTGCGGATCAGCGGATCGAGCGCCGAGAAAGGCTCGTCCATCAGCAGGATCGGCGCTTCCGTGGCAAAGGCACGGGCCAGGCCGACACGCTGCTGCATCCCGCCCGAAAGCTCGCCCACCTTGTTCTCGGCCCAGTCGGTCAGACCGACCAGGTCAAGCTGGGCGCGCGCCTTCTCGTCGCGCTCGGCGCGCGACATGCCCGACAGCTCCAACCCCAGGGCCACGTTGTCCAGAACGTTGCGCCAGGGCAGCAGGCCGAACTGCTGGAAGACCATGGCCACGCTCTCGCGGCGCAGACGCATCAGATCGTCCCGACCGCAGTTTGTGGGCGAGCAGCTCCAGCCGTTCGCATGGACGCGCACCTCGCCCCGGGCCACCGGGTTCAACCCGTTGACCGCACGCAGCAGGGTCGACTTGCCCGAACCGGAAAGGCCCATCAGGACGAGGATCTCGCCCTCTTGCACGGTGAGCGAGCAGTCATGCACGCCGAGCACCTGCCCGGTGGCCTTCTGGATCTCCGAGCGGTCCTTGCCCTGGTCCATCAGCGGCAGGGCCTTGCCCGGGCTCTCGCCGAAGACGATCGAGACATTGTCGAACTCGACCGCGGCCCGTTTCTGTTCTTCGCTCATTTGCGGCCTCCGATCCGAAGCATCCGGTCAAGGATGATGGCAACCACGACGATGACGAAACCACTCTCGAAGCCGAGCGAGGTGTTGACCTGGTTCAGCGCCCGCACGACCGGCACGCCAAGGCCATCCGCGCCCACCAGGGCGGCGACGACGACCATGGACAGCGACAGCATGATGGTCTGGTTCAGACCGGCCATGATCTGCGGCAGGGCGTAGGGCAGTTCCACCTTGGTCAGGGTCTGCCACTTGGTGCCGCCGAAGGCCTGGGAGGCTTCCAGCAGCGGCTTCGGCGTCGAGGAGACCCCGAGGTAGGTCAGCCGGATCGGCGCCGGCACGACGAAGATCACCGTGGCGATCAGGCCCGGCACCATGCCGATGCCGAAGAAGACGATGGCCGGGATCAGGTAGACGAAGGTGGGCAGCGTCTGCATCAGGTCCAGCACCGGCTGCATGAACTGGTAGAGACGCGGCCGGTGCGCCGCGGCGATGCCGATGGGCACCCCGATCGACATGCAGACGATGCAGGCCGAAATGACCAAGGTCAGGCTTTCGGTGGTCTCTTCCCAGTAATCCTGGTTGAGGATGAACAGGAAGCCGAGCGCCACGAAGAGGCAGGTCTTCCAGCTGCGCTGCAGCACCCAGGTCAGGGCCACGAAGGCGAGGATCACCACCAGCTCGGGCGGCTCCTGCAGCAACCAGAGAAGCCCGTCGATCAGGCTCTCGGCGCCAGCGGCAAGGACATCGACGATGCCCGCGAAATTGTCCCTCAGCCAGTCGAAGAAATCACTGGCCCAGTCCCCTACGGGGATCTTGTTGTCTGTCAGCCAATCCAAGGCGGACCTCCTTTACGGAAAAGTGGGGCCTTACGGAAAGGCCCGGTCACTTGGACCGGGCCCGCCGTATGTCTGGATCAGAGGCCGAAGGCTTCCTTGACCGCGGCCGCGCCGTCACCGCCATCGACGGTGGTCACACCCTCCAGCCAGGACATGACCACGTCGCCGTTGGCCTTCATCCACTCCATCGTGGCGTCATCGGCATCCTCGCCGTCGTCGAGGATCTTGCCCATGATCTCGTTTTCCATCGGCAGGGTGAACGCGAGGTTGCCGAGGAAGGTGCCCAGGTTCGGGCACTCTTCGACAAAGCCCTTGCGGGTCACGGTGTTGACCACGCCTTCACCGCCGAAGAAGTCCTCGCCGCCGGGCAGGTACTTCAGGTCGAAGTTGGCGTTCATCGGGTGCGGTTCCCAGCCCAGGAAGACGATGTCTTCCTCGTCGTCGACGGCGCGGCGCACCATGGACAGCATCCCCTGCTCCGAGCTCTCGACGACCTCGAAGCCCTCCAGGCCATGCTTGTTCTCGTCGGCCAGCGAAACGAGGTAGGCGTTGCCCTCGTTGCCCGGCTCGATGCCGTAGATCTTTTCGTCCAGGCTGTCGCGGAAGCTGGCAATGTCGGCGTAGGACTGCAGGCCCTTCTCGTAGGTGTAGGCGGGCACGGCCAGCGTGTACTTGGTGCCCTCCAGGTTGGTCGCGACGGTCTCGATCTCGCCGGATTCGAGGTAGGGGCTGATGGCGCCGTTCTGGGCCGGCATCCAGTTGCCCAGGAAGATGTCCACGTCATCGCTTTCCAGCGACTTGAAGGTCACCGGCACCGACAGGACCTTGACGTCGACGTCGTAGCCGAGGGCCTCGAGGACCTGCTTGGTGGCCGAGGTGGTGGTGGTGATGTCGGTCCAGCCGACATCCGAGAAGCTGACGTCGCCGCAATCTGCCATTGCAACGCCGGTCGAGAGCGCCAGTGCCGAAGCAGCGGTCATCATCATGTTGAAACGGGTCATATCGTTTCCTTCCGTTGGACTTGGGGTTGTGTTTTTCTTGATTGATGAGTTAATCAAAAAGCAACTAATTCGAAAAGTAAAGCATCTAGACGCGAGGACAAGCGAGATGCCGAAGATCGGTATGGAACCGGTGCGAAAACAGGCGCTGATCGAAGCCTGCATTGCCGAGATCGGCCATGCCGGGACCCTCGACGTGACGGTCAGCCAGATCGCGAAGCGGGCCGGCATGTCCTCTGCTCTAGCGCATCACTACTTCGGATCAAAGGAACAGATCTTTCTCGCGACCATGCGTCATGTGATGCGAATCTACGGCGAGACGGTCCTGGGGGGACTGAAACGTGCGCAGACGCCGCTTGAGAGGGTCAAGGTCATCACCGACTCTTCCTTCGATTCCAACCAGTTCGAGCGCGAGATCGTGGCCGCCTGGCTGAACTTCTACGTCCGCGCCCTGCATTCCGCCGACAGCCGCCGCCTGCTCAACATCTATGCCCGCAGGCTGCAGGCAAATCTTTTGCACGACCTAAGGAAAATCTTCCCTGACGACGTCGCGATGGAGATCGCACAGGGAATCGCCGCGCTTATCGACGGCTTCTACATCCGCTCGGCCCTGCAGGATCAGGTGCCCGGGCGTGAGAGCATCAAGGCGATCATCGCCGACTACCTGACCCTCTGGCTCGAAAGGACAGCCCGTGACTGAACGCGCGGCAACCCCCGGCGCATCGCGCCCCAACATCCTGATTCTCATGGTCGACCAGCTGAACGGGACGCTGTTCCCCGATGGCCCGGCCGACTGGCTTCACGCGCCGAACCTGAAGGCACTGGCGGCGCGGTCTACCCGCTTTGCCAACAGCTACACCGGTTCGCCGCTCTGCGCGCCGGGCCGCGCCGCCTACATGTCGGGCCAGTTGCCGCGCCGCACCAAGGTCTATGACAACGCCGCCGAATTCGGCAGCGATATCCCCACCTATGCCCACCACCTGCGCCGCGCCGGTTACCAGACCTACCTGTCGGGCAAGATGCACTTTGTCGGCCCCGACCAGTTGCACGGATTCGAGAAGCGCCTGACCACCGACATCTACCCCGCCGATTTCGGCTGGACCCCGGATTACCGCAAGCCCGGCGAGCGGATCGACTGGTGGTATCACAACATGGGCTCGGTCACCGGCGCCGGTGTCGCCGAGATTTCCAACCAGATGGAATACGACGACGAGGTCGCCTTCCAGGCCACCGCCAAGGTGCGCCACCTGGGCCGCCGCCTGGATGATCGCCCCTGGATGATGACCGTCAGCTTCACCCATCCCCATGACCCCTATGTCGCGCGCAAGAAATACTGGGATCTCTACGAGGACTGCGAGCACCTGCTGCCCGCCACGCCTGCCCTGCCCTATGACGAGTTGGACAACCATTCGAAGCGGATCTTCGACGCGAACGACTGGCGCAACTTCGACATCACCGAAGAGAACGTGAAGCGCTCGCGCCGGGCCTATTTCGCCAACATCTCCTACCTCGACGACAAGATCGGCGAGATCCTGGAGGCGCTGGAAAACACCCGCCAGGCCGAGAACACCATCGTGCTCTTCGTCAGCGATCACGGCGACATGCTGGGCGACAAGGGCCTGTGGTTCAAGATGTCGTTCTTCGAAGGCTCTGCGCGTGTGCCGCTGATGATCGCCGCGCCGCAGATGCAGCCGGGGCTGGTGGAGACGCCGGTCTCGACTATCGACGTGACGCCGACGCTGGCCGACCTGGCGGGCATCGAGCTGGGCGAGATCGCCCCCTGGACCGATGGCGAAAGCCTTGTCCACCTTGGCCAGGGCGGCGTGCGCGAGACGCCGGTGCGGATGGAATACGCCGCGGAAGCCTCCTACGCGCCGCTCGTCGGGCTGCGCATGGGCGACTGGAAGTACATCCGCTGCGATCTGGATCCGCCGTTGCTCTACAACCTTGCCGAGGACCCTGCCGAGCTGGTGAACCGCGCCGGCGACCCCGCTTTGCAAAGCGTGGAAGAGCAATTTGCAAAGATGTTCGAAGGCTACTGGACCCTGTCTGACTTCGACGCCGAGGTGCGTGAAAGCCAGGCGCGGCGACTGATCGTCTACGAGGCCCTGCGCAACGGCGACTATTTCCCCTGGGACTTCGAGCCGCTGCAGAAAGCCTCGGAGCGTTACATGCGCAACCACATGGACCTGAACGTGCTGGAGGAAAACCAGCGCTATCCCCGCGGAGAATGACCATGAAGAACGTCCAGCCCCAGGGCAGCCACTTCATTGACGGCGCCTACGTCGAGGATACCGCAGGCCGCGAGATCGCCTGTATCTATGCTGCGACCGGCGAAACGGTTGCCACACTGCACGCCGCCACCCCCGCCGTGGTCGAGCAGGCCCTGGCCTCGGCCCTGCGCGCGCAGAAGGAATGGGCCGCCCTGGCCCCGGTCGCCCGCGGCCGCGTGCTATCCCGCGTCGCTGCCCTCCTGCGCGAGCGCAACGAGGAGCTGTCGGAGCTGGAAAGCATCGACACCGGCAAGCCGATCCAGGAAACCCTGGTCGCCGATGCGACCTCGGGCGCCGAGGCGCTGGAATACTACGGCGGACTCACCGCCACCCTGACCGGCGAGACCGTGCCGCTCGGCGGCGATTTCGTCTACACGATCCGCGAGCCCCTGGGCGTCTGCCTTGGCATCGGCGCCTGGAACTACCCCACGCAGATCGCCTGCTGGAAGGCCGCCCCCGCGCTGGCCTGCGGCAATGCCATGGTGTTCAAGCCCTCCGAGGTCACCCCCCTCTGTGCCCTGAAGCTGGCCGAGATCTTCATCGAGGCGGGCGCGCCAGCGGGCCTGTTCAACGTGGTCAACGGCTATGGCGATGCGGCGGCCTCGATGGTCAGCGACCCGCGCGTGGCGAAGGTCTCGCTCACCGGCTCGGTGCCGACGGGGCGCAAGGTCTATGCCGCCGCCGCCGAGGGAATGCGCCATGTCACGATGGAGCTGGGCGGCAAATCCCCCCTGATCATCTTCGAGGATGCGGATATCGAGAACGCCGTCTCGGCGGCGATCAACGGCAATTTCTACTCGACCGGGCAGATCTGCTCCAACGGCACCCGCGTCTTCGTGCATGAAGCCATCGTGGATGAATTCACCGAACGCCTGCTGGAACGCACCCGCACCGCCGTCATCGGCGACCCGCTGAACCCCGACACCCAGATCGGCCCGATGATCACCGAGACGCAGCGCCGGAAGGTTCTGGAGTATATCGAGATCGGCAAGACCGAAGGCGCCGAACTGCTGCTTGGCGGTACGGCGCCCGAGGGCGGAGGGTTCTACATCGAGCCCACCATCTTCGGCAATGTCACCGACGAGATGCGCATCGCCCGGGAAGAGATCTTCGGCCCCGTGCTGTCGATCCTGACCTTCGGCAGCGAAGAAGAAGTCGTGGCCCGCGCCAATGACACCGAGTTCGGCCTTGCCGCCGGTCTCTTCACCAAGGACTTCACCCGCGCGCATCGCGTCGTGGCACAGCTGCAGGCCGGCACCTGCTGGATCAACGAATACAACCTGACCCCGGTCGAAGCCCCCTTCGGCGGCGTCAAGATGTCGGGCGTGGGCCGCGAGAACGCGCGCGCCGCGATCGAGCACTACAGCCAGGTCAAGTCCGTCTACGTTGCCATGGGCGACGTGGCTGCGGCCTTCTGAGGGTGCGCTGATGGAAGCGGATTACGTCATCATCGGCTCGGGCTCGGCAGGGGCGGTCATGGCCGCGCGCCTCTCCGAGGACGGCAGGCACAAGGTGCTGGTGCTGGAGTTCGGCGGCACCGACGCCGGGCCCTTCATCCAGATGCCCGCCGCGCTGTCCTACCCGATGAACATGAAGCGCTACGACTGGGGCTTCATGTCGGAACCCGAGCCGGGGCTGGGCGGGCGCCAGCTGGTGACGCCGCGCGGCAAGGTCGTGGGCGGGTCCTCGTCGATCAACGGCATGGTCTACGTGCGCGGCCATGCGCGCGACTTCGATCACTGGGACGAACAGGGGGCGCAGGGCTGGTCCTATGCCGACGTGCTGCCCTACTTCAAGCGCGCCGAAAGCTGGCATGACGGGGGCCACGGCGGTGACCCGGACTGGCGCGGCACCGACGGCCCGCTGCATGTCAGCCGCGGCCCCCGCGAAAATCCCCTCTTCCACGCCTTTGTCGAGGCCGGCAAACAAGCCGGTTTCGAGGCCACGGCGGATTACAACGGCGAGAAACAGGAAGGCTTCGGCCCGATGGAACAGACGGTCTGGAAGGGCCGCCGCTGGTCCACCGCCAATGCCTACCTGAAGCCCGCCCTGAAGCGCCCGAACCTTGAAATTATCCGCTGCTTCGCCCGCCGGGTGGTGATCGAGAACGGTCGCGCCACCGGCGTCGAGATCGAGCGCGGCGGCAGGATCGAGGTGGTGAAGGCCCGGCGCGAGGTGGTCATCGCCGCCTCCTCGATCAACTCGCCCAAGTTGCTGATGCTCTCGGGCGTGGGGCCTGCCGCGCACCTCAAGGAGCACGGCATCGAGGTCGTGGCCGACCGCCCCGGCGTCGGGCAGAACCTGCAGGACCACCTGGAGCTCTACATCCAGCAGGCCAGCACCCAGCCGATCACGCTCTACAAGCACTGGAACCTCTGGGGCAAGGCCATCGCCGGGGCGCAATGGCTGCTGACGAAGAAGGGCCTGGGCGCCTCGAACCAGTTCGAGAGCGCGGCCTTCCTGCGCTCGAAGCCCGGCGTCGAATACCCCGATATCCAGTACCACTTCCTGCCGATCGCCGTGCGCTACGACGGCAAGGCCGCCGCCGAAGGGCATGGCTTCCAGGCCCATGTCGGGCCGATGCGCTCGGAAAGCCGGGGCGAGGTGACGCTGAAGTCCGCCGACCCGCGCGAGGCGCCACGGATCTTCTTCAACTACATGTCAAAGGAAAGCGACTGGGAGGACTTCCGCCACTGCATCCGGCTGACCCGCGAGATCTTCGGCCAGGCGGCCTTCGATCCCTACCGCGGCAAGGAGATCCTGCCGGGCAGCCACATGCAGAGCGACGAGGAACTGGACCAGCACATCCGCGACCATGCCGAAAGCGCCTATCACCCCTGCGGCACCGCCCGCATGGGCCGCGCCGACGATCCCGGGGCGGTGGTCGATCCCGAATGCCGGGTGATCGGCGTCGAGGGGCTGCGCCTCGCCGACAGTTCGATCTTCCCGCGCATCACCAACGGCAATCTCAACGGGCCCTCGATCCTCGTCGGCGAGAAGGCCAGCGACCACATCCTCGGCCGCACGCCGCTGCCGAAGGACAACGCCCGCCCCTGGATCAACCCGCGCTGGCAGGAGAGTGACCGCTGAGGGATGAAATCGCGGGCGGACCTGTGCGGGGCCGACACGATTGCGACCAATTGCCTGTGTACAGGCTGGGCAACCTTCATCCAATCTTGATACTCAGAGGGTAGAAGCAGAATCCCGACCCCGGTGGCAGGACCACCGGGGCAAGGGACCCCAGGAGCAGAAGCAAGACCGGCCCCCGTGACATCGCAGGACCAGATCCATTTCCGGCTTCCCGTCCCCGGCCCTGCCGGGACCGCCGCGTCTGCCCTCGGGGACGGCGCGGTGCAGACGCAATTTGCAGCGCTCTGCTACCGCATGGTCAAGGACAAGCCGCAGATCCTGCTGATCACCTCGCGCGGGACGAAACGCTGGATCCTGCCGAAAGGCTGGCCGATGAAGCACCGCAGCCCCGGCCAGGCGGCCCTGCGTGAAGCCTATGAGGAAGCCGGGGTGATCGGTCGCGTCTCGGAGACGCCCCTGGGGCTGGTGCCCTATGTCAAGCAGTTGCAGTCGGGCGTGGACATGCCCTGTGTCGGCATCGTCTACCCGGTGCGCGTCGCCCTGCTGAAGGCCGAGTACCCCGAGGCCGGAGAGCGCAAGCGCAAGTGGTTCTCGCGCAAGAAGGCCGCCCGGCAGGTGCAGGAGCCCGAGCTGGCGCGCCTGCTGAAAGAGTTCGATCCCGCCGCACTCGGTCTCTGAGCCCGCGCTTGCATATGGCGCGGCAGGGACTATCTCTTCGGGATCAGACACTCTTCGTGACACGATGATTCACTTTGATCTCAAATGCGCCCGGGGCCACGGCTTCGACAGCTGGTTCCAGTCCTCCGAGGCTTTCGACAAGCTCCTTGCCGCCGGTCACGTGGCCTGCGCGGTCTGTGGCAGCACCGAGGTGGAGAAGGCCCTGATGGCGCCCCGCGTACGCCCCTCGCGCAAGGCCGCCGCAGCCCCTGCGAATGAAAGGCCGCTGAGCGCCCCCCGCTCCGAGGCCGAAGAGGCCCTGGCCGAACTGCGCCGCAAGGTCGAGGAGAACGCCACCTATGTCGGCGGCAACTTCGTGCGCGAGGCCCGGGCGATCCACGAAGGCGCCAAGCCCGACCGTCCGATCTACGGCGAGGCGAAGCCGGAAGAGGCCCGCGCCCTGCTGGAAGAGGGCGTCCCGGTCCTGCCCCTGCCCTTCACCCCCGGCCGCAAGGCCAACTGACCCCGGGGCCGCCTCCGGCGGGAGTATTTCTGGCCTCAGAATGGGACCGGACCTTTTTCCTGTATTCGATGGCCGAAAATACTCCGGGGGAGGCGCCGGAGGTGCCGGGGGCAGAGCCCCCTCCCGGTCACCGTCGCGTCGTGCCCTGCGGCCGAAGGCAGCCCGCGCCGCTTGCCCCGCGTCCGGCCCTTGGCTAATCCTGCCGCAACAGAGGAGACATCCCATGCATATCGTGATCACCGGGGCAAGCCGCGGCATCGGCGCAGAGCTGAAACGCCAGTACGAGGCGCAGGGCGCGCAGGTCACCGGCACTTCGACCAGGGGCGGCGACGGGCTTCATGCCCTCGACGTGACGGACCCGGCACAGCTGGCTGCCTTCGCCGCCACCGTCGCGGGCCCCGTCGACCTGCTGATCTGCAACGCCGGGGTCTACCTCGACAAGGGCGAGGCACTTGATGATGGGTTCGCCGCCGCGACCTGGACCCGGCAGATGCAGGTCAACGTGGCCGGTCCCTTCCTGACGGTGCAGGCGCTGCTGCCGCAACTGCGCGCGGCGACGGGCGCCAAGATCGCGGTGATCGCCTCGGCCATGGGCAGCCAGCAGCGGGCGCCGGGGGGCTCGTACATCTACCGGGCCTCCAAGGCGGCAGCGGTGAACCTGGCCCGCAACCTGGCCGCCGACCTCGCCGGCGAGGGCATCGCGGTCGCCGCCTATCACCCGGGCTGGGTGAAGACCGACATGGGCGGCGCAGGCGCCGATATCGATCCCCCGACCTCGGCCAGCGGCCTGATCTCGCGGATGAAACACCTCTCGGTCACCACCACCGGCAGCTTCGAGAGTTACGACGGCACCCCCATCCCCTTCTGAGTGCAATCAGAGCGGGGCTCGGGCGCGTCAATCCGCCTTGCGCCCTGCTCAAACCATGCGTAAACCACGCGCACACTTGTCCTAGGAACGGGGTCCAGGGCCGTCATGCCTGTTCTCGTAATGAAATTCGGCGGGACCTCCGTCGCCAATCTCGACCGCATCCGCCGCGCCGCCAAGAGGGTCGGCGTGGAGGTGGCCAAGGGCTATGACGTGATCGTCATCGTCTCGGCCATGTCCGGCAAGACCAACGAACTGGTCGGCTGGGTCGGCGAGACCTCTCCCATGTACGACGCGCGCGAATACGATGCCGTCGTCTCGTCCGGCGAAAACGTCACCGCCGGCCTGATGGCCCTGACCCTGCAGGAAATGGACGTGCCCGCACGCTCCTGGCAGGGCTGGCAGGTGCCGCTGAAGACCAATTCCGCCCATGGCCAGGCGCGGATCGAGGAGATCCCGCCCGAGAACATCATGGCCAAGTTCGCCGAGGGCATGAAGGTGGCCGTGGTCGCGGGTTTCCAGGGCATCAGCCCCGAGGGGCGGATCACCACGCTTGGCCGGGGGGGCAGCGACACCACCGCCGTCGCCTTCGCCGCCGCCTTCGGTGCCGAACGCTGCGACATCTACACCGACGTGGACGGGGTCTATACCACCGATCCGCGGATCTGCCCCAAGGCCCGCAAGCTGGACCGCATCGCCTTCGAGGAGATGCTGGAACTGGCCTCTCTGGGCGCCAAGGTGCTGCAGACTCGCTCGGTCGAGCTGGCCATGCGCTACAACGTCAAACTGCGCGTTCTGTCGAGTTTCGAGGAACAATCCGATACAGCCGGCACCCTGATCTGTGCCGAGGAGGACATCATGGAATCCAACGTTGTCAATGGCATCGCCGCCTCGCGCGAAGAAGCGAAGATGACCCTCGTCACCATCGTCGACAAGCCCGGCGTCGCCGCCTCGATCTTCGGGCCGCTGTCGGATGCGGGGGTCAACGTCGACATGATCATCCAGAACGTCAGCGAGGAGGGCGTGACCGACATGACCTTCTCCTGCCCCATCGACCAGGTGAAGCGGGCCGAAAAGGCGCTGAACGACGCCCGCGAGGCTGGCACCATCGGCTTTGACGAGCTGACCGTGGACACCGAGGTCTGCAAGGTCTCGGCCGTCGGCATCGGTATGCGCAGCCAGTCGGGCGTGGCGGCCAAGATGTTCAAGGTTCTCTCGGACGAGGGCATCAACATCAAGGTCATCGCCACCTCCGAGATCAAGATCTCGGTGCTGATCGAGCGCAAGTACATGGAGCTGGCCGTGCAGGCGCTGCATGACGCCTTCGAGCTGGAACGGGCCTGAGTCGAAGGTCCCGAGACCGTGGCGGCCCTTCCGGGCTGCCGTCCATTGCGTGCGAGAGGGCGGGCCTGCGGGTCCGCCCTTGTCAGTTTGCGGGCCGGGCACCCGGACCGAAGCGGGCGCCCCGGTTACCGGGCGACGCGCGGGACGCAGGACGGCGTGCTCACCGGGTCGGCCTTGCGGCCGAGGCCACCGGCGGACGTATTTTCAGCCCTCGGACGAAGGGGAGAGTCGCGCCTCTTGAGCGATGACCCTGGCAAAGGGGCGCCCCGGTCGCGCCGGGCAGGCGCCCGGCGCTGTTCGGGGCCTGCCCGATCCTGTGGCGGGCGGGCAGAGGACCGCTGAGCGCGCGGACTGCTGCCGCCGCCTGCCGGCCCGGTCCGAAGGTGCGACCCTAAAAGGTGTTTAGCTTCCCCGCCGCCTGTGATCTATTCGCCCCGACCCCAGGGAAGGGACCTTTCAGGGCATGGCCGAAGAATTCCAGACCGACAGCCGCAGGATGCTTGGCCGTCTGCGTGAAGTCATGGCCCAGGACGGGCACGGGCAGGCACGGCTTGACCGGATTACCCGGCTGATCGCCGAGTCGATGTCGACCGAGGTCTGCTCGGTCTACCTGTTCCGCGATTCCGAGACACTGGAGCTGTGCGCCACCGAGGGCCTGAAGCCCGAGGCAGTGCACCAGACCCGGATGCGCCTGGGCGAGGGCCTGGTGGGCCGCGTCGCCCGCGCCGGCAAGATCGTCAACACCGCCGACGCGCCGAAGGAGCAGGGTTTCCGCTACATGCCCGAGACCGGGGAGGAGATCTACTCGGCCTTCGCGGGGGTGCCGATCCAGCGCCTGGGCGAGACCCTCGGCGTGCTGGTCGTGCAGTCCAAGAACGCCCGCAAGTACACCGACGAAGAGATCTACGCGCTGGAAGTGGTGGCCATGGTGCTGGCCGAGATGGCCGAACTGGGCGCCTTCGTCGGCGACGAGGCGGCCCTCTCGGCCCGTCATACCAAGCCACGCCTGTTCCGCGGCACCTCCGGGCAGGAGGGCAGCGCCGAGGGCCATGTCTGGCTGCACGAGCCGCGCGTGGTGATCACCAATCCCATCGCCGACGACCCGGTGCGCGAAAGCCAGCGCCTGAACGAGGCGGTGGAGCAGCTGCGCGTCTCGGTCGACCAGATGCTTGCCGGTGCCGCCAGTGGCGATGCCGAGCAGTTGCAGGTGCTGGAAGCCTACCGCATGTTCGCCAATTCGAAGGGCTGGATGCGGCGCATGGAAGAGGACATCTCGCGCGGGTTGTCCGCCGAGGCGGCGGTCGAGAAGGAGCAGACCCAGGCGCGGCAGCGCCTGTCGCAGGCCTCGGACCAGTACCTTCGCGAGCGGCTGCACGATCTCGACGACCTCAGCAACCGGCTGCTGCGCATCCTCACCGGGCAGGGCAAGGAGACCGGCGCCGAGATGCCCGCCGATCCGATCCTGGTCGCGCGCAACATCGGCCCTGCGGAGCTGCTGGACTACGGTCGCAGCCTGCGCGGCATCGTGCTGGAACAGGGATCGGTCGGGTCCCATGCGGCGGTGGTGGCGCGGGCGCTGGCGATCCCGCTGGTGATCAACGCGCCCGAGATCACCAACGAGGCGCTGAACGGCGATCACATCATGGTCGATGGCGACCAGGGGGTCGCGCATCTGCGTCCCGAGGACACGATCGTCACCGCCTTCCGCGACAAGATCGCCATGCAGGCCAAGGCCCAGGAACGCTACGCCTCGATCCGCGACACCGAGACGGTGACCCATTGCGGCACCCGCATCTCGCTGACCATGAACGCCGGGCTGATGGCCGACCTGCCCAGCCTCGAAAGCTCTGGCGCCGAGGGCGTCGGCCTGTTCCGCACCGAGTTGCAGTTCCTGATCCGCAACAAGATGCCCACCCGCTCGGAGCTGTCGGCGATCTACTCGCGGGTGCTGGACAGCGCGGGCGGCAAGCGGGTGGTTTTCCGCACCCTCGACATCGGCTCGGACAAGGTGCTGAGCTACATGAAGCCGGCGGATGAGCCGAACCCGGCGCTTGGCTGGCGGGCGATCCGGGTCGGCCTCGACAAGCCCGGCGTCATGCGGATGCAGCTGCAGGCGCTGCTGCGCGCCGCCAACGGGCGGCCGCTGACGGTGATGTTCCCCTTCGTGGCACAATACGACGAATACCGCGCCGCACGGGCCGAGATGGACAAGGCGCTGGAGCGCGAGCGGATCCTCGGCCATGCCCTGCCCGAGCAGTTGGAGATCGGCGCCATGCTGGAGACCCCCAGCCTGGCCTTTGCGCCACGGCGCTTCTTCGAGGAAGTGCAGTTCGTGTCGATCGGCGGCAACGACCTGAAACAGTTCTTCTTCGCCGCCGACCGCGAGAACGAGCGGGTGCGGCGGCGCTACGACACGCTGAATGTCTCTTTCCTGACCTTCCTGCAGCGCATCGTCGAGCGCTGCGAGGAGACCGGCACGCCGCTGTCCTTCTGCGGCGAGGATGCGGGCCGTCCGCTGGAGGCCGTCTGCCTTGCCGCCATGGGCCTGCGCGCCCTGTCGATGCGGCCGGCCTCGATCGGGCCGGTGAAGTCGCTGCTGCTGCGCGTCGACCTGGGCGCGGTGCGCCAGGTGATCGAGGAGGCCGCCGAGGCCGGCGAGCAGAGCGTGCGCCGCGCCGTGCTGGACCACCTGCGCAACATGAGCTGACGCATGACCGAGCTGAATTCCGTCGATGCCGCGCTGACCACCCGCCTGCGTGACATCCTGCCCCCTGCCGCTTTCCGCGAGGACATGGCCCCCTATGGCCGCGAGCTGCGCGGCAGCTATCACGGCCTGGTCGGGCTGGTGGTGGCGCCGGGCAGCACCGAAGAGGTCGCCCGGGTTCTGGCCATGGCGAACGAGGCCCGCGTGCCGGTGGTGCCCTATGGCGGCGGCACCGGTCTGGTGGCCGGGCAAGTGATGCCGGAGGGCCCCGCCCCGCTGGTGCTCTCGCTGGAGCGGATGACCCGCATCCGCCAGATCCTGCCGGAAGAGAACGTGATCACCGTCGATGCCGGTGTGCCGGTCGAGGCGATCCAGCAGGCAGCGGCGGAGTGCGACCGCCTCTTCCCGCTCAGCTTCGGGGCGCAGGGCACGGCGCGGATCGGCGGCAGCCTCTCGACCAATGCGGGCGGCGCCAACGTGCTGCGCTACGGCACCACGCGCGAGCTGTGCCTGGGGCTGGAGGTCGCCCTGCCGGATGGCCGGGTGATGAACACGCTGACGCGCCTGCGCAAGGACAACACCGGCTATGACCTGCGCGACCTGATGATCGGCGCCGAGGGCACCCTTGGCGTGATCACCGGCGCGGCCATGAAGCTGTTCCCCCGCCCGACGCGGCGCGCCACGGCGCTGCTGGTCACCCCCTCCCCCGCCGCCGCGCTGCGCCTCTTGTCGCTGGCGCGCAGCCATGCAGGCGAACAGATCACCGCCTTCGAGCTGATCTCGGGCATGGGCCTGAGGTTCATCGAGTCCACCCTGCCCGATATCCGCCGCCCCTTCGACCAGGCCCCCGACTGGATGGTGCTGATCGAGATCGGCCTCTTCGGCGAGGCCGATGCGGATGCGATGATGGAACAGCTGTTCTCGACCGCCTTCGAGGCCGAGCTGGTCAGCGACGGGATCATCGCCCAGTCCGAAGCCCAGGCGAGCGGGCTGTGGCAGCTGCGCGAGGCGATCCCCGAAGCCAACCGCGCCATCGGGGCGATCTCCTCGCATGATATATCGCTGCCGCTCTCGGCCCTGCCCGAGTTCATCGAGGAGGGCCGGGCGAAGCTGGCCGGGATGGGGCCCTACAGGCTCAATTGCTTCGGCCACCTCGGCGACGGCAACCTGCATTACAACGTCTTCCCCCCCGAGGGCGAGGCGCGGGCCGATCATCTCTCGGCCAAGGCGCCGGTGATGGCGATGATCCACGACCTCGTGGCACACTACGGTGGCAGCTTCTCGGCGGAACACGGCGTCGGACGCCTGAAGGTCGCCGACCTCGAGCGCTACGGCGATCCGGTGAAGCTGGAGCTGATGCGCGGCATCAAGCGGCTGTTCGACCCCATGGGCATCATGAACCCCGGCGCGGTACTGCGCCCCGAAGGCTGACAGCCGGCCCCCGGGGCTTGCCACGCGCCGCCCTGCCGGCGAGGCTGCGCCAAGACTTCAGGAGCCGCCCGTGACCCTCTACCTGCGATCCCTGCGCCCGGTGCAGCTGCGCCTGCTGGCTGCCATCGCCCGCCATGGCAAACTGCGACTGGCCGCCGAGCAATGCGGCATGTCCGCCCCCGCCGCCTCGCGGATGCTGGCCGATATCGAGGACAACATCGGCCTGGAGATCTTCGAGCGCACCCCCAAGGGAATGCTGGCCACCCCCATGGGCCGGGTACTGGTCGCCCATGCCCGCAAGTTGGCCCATGACATCGACCGCATGGCGCAGGACCTCTCGGAGCACGTCGAGGGCACCGGCGGCTCGGTCCGGGTCGGGGCGGTGACCGGCGCGGCGCTGGCGGTGGTGATCCCGGCGGTGCTGGAACTGAAGGAACTGGCGCCGGGGGTCGATGTCTCGCTCGATGTCTCCTCCTCGTCGCTGCTGATGCGCGGACTGGAGCGCGGCGAATACGACTTCACCCTGTCGCGTGTCGGCCCGCATGACTATGCCCGCGACTTCGACATTCACCCGGCCCATGACGAGGAGGTCCTGCTGATGGTGCGCGCCGGGCATCCGCTGGCCCGGGCCGGGCAGCTGTCGCTGGCCGACCTGCGCGACCAGATGTGGACGGTGCAGGACCGTGGCGCGCCCATACGTCATGCGCTGGAGATCGCCTTCCACGAGGAGGGCACCGAGATGCCGGCGAACCTGATCAAGACCGCCTCGGTGGTGGCCATCATGTCGCTGCTGCGCCAGTCCGATGTCATCGCCGTGATCACCCAGGAGGTCGCGGACCTGCTGTTCTCGCCGCCCTACGAAGCCGACCTGGTGCTGCTGGACACGATTCGACCCATTGCCATCGAGCCCTATCACATTCTCTGCCCCCGCCATCGGGTGATGCCCGCCGCCGCCAACCGGCTGCTACGCCTCGTGCAAAACCGTCTGGGCAAGGGCCGGGCAGCCTCGCCTGCCTGAGCCCCGGCAGCGCATTACCATTTCTGTCAACGCGATAGCCAGAGAAGTAAATTGCCCGTTAACCCTTCCCCACCCTAGGGTCCCCCTGACTAAGCAAGGACCTGGGAGGGAACATGAAGGGCCGCGCCTCAATCCATCGGGATTTCACCGTCGCGCAGATCGACGACCGGCTGTATTCGGCCTTCATCGAGCACATGGGCCGGGCGATCTACACCGGCATCTACGAGCCCGATCACCCGACCGCCAACGCCCATGGCTTCCGCGAGGACGTGCTGGACCTGGTCCGGGCGCTGAAGATCCCCGCGATCCGTTACCCCGGCGGCAACTTCGTCTCGGCCTACAAGTGGGAAGACGGCATCGGCCCGCAGGCCGACCGCCCGGTGCGGCTGGACCTCGCCTGGCGCTCGAAAGAGACCAACCAGGTCGGCATCAACGAATTCGCCCAATGGGCGAAGGACGCCGACATCGAGATGATGCTGGCCGTCAACCTGGGCACCCGCGGCATCGAAGAGGCGCGCAATTTCGTCGAGTATTGCAACCACCCCTCTGGCACCCACTGGAGCGACCTGCGCCGCAGCCACGGCGTTGCCGACCCCTACGGCGTGAAGATGTGGTGCCTGGGCAACGAGATGGACGGCCCCTGGCAGATCGGCCACATGGAGGCCAAGGAGTATGGCCGCCTGGCGGATGAGACCTCGAAGGCGGTGAAGGCCTTCGGCGGCGGTATCGAAACGGTGGTCTGCGGCTCGTCCAACGACGAGATGCCGACCTATCCCGACTGGGAACGGCAGGTGCTGGAAGAGTGCTACGAGAACGTCGACTACATCTCGCTGCACAAGTATTTCGGCAATTCCAGCCACAACAGCCTGAACTACTTCGCGAAAATCGAGGAAACCGGGCGCTATATCCAGTCCATCGGCGGGGTCATCGATTACGTCAAGGCGAAGAAGCGGGCCAAGAACGACATCTACATCTGCTTCGACGAATGGAACGTCTGGTATCACAACCGCAAGCAGGACAGTCAGAACTGGAAAAGCTGGGACTGGCCCGAGGCGCCCGCCCTGCTGGAAGAGGATTACAATCTCGAGGATGCGATCTTCGTCGGCGGGCTGCTGAACGAATTCATCCGCCGCTCGGACCGGGTCAAGATCGCCTGTATCGCGCAGCTGGTGAACGTGATCGCGCCGATCCGCACCACCAAGGGCGGCAGCGCCTGGGCGACCTCGATCTACTACCCCTATCAGTTCGCCAGCCTGCATGGCCGCGGCACGGCGCTGAACGTCGCCATCGACGGCCCGCGCTACGACGCCGATGCGGCGCAGGACGTGAACTACCTCGATGTGGCCGCCGTGCTGGCACCCGACGGGGCCTCGATCACGCTGTTCGCCATCAACCGCAGCCCGGAAGAGGCGATGGAGGTCGACCTGTCCCTGCATGGCTTCGCGGATCTGAAGATCATCGACCATCAGGTGATGGGGGGCAATGCCGCCGATGCACGCACCGCCAACACCCAGGCCGAGCCCTTCCGCATCGTGCCGCGCGCCGGTGACAAGCTGGGCGTGGTCGACGGCGGACTGAAGGGAGAGCTGCCGCCGTTCTCCTACTCGATGATCCGGCTGTCGGTCGGATGAGCCGGGGGAGGCAGTGATCTGAAGGACATGAACAAGGGGGGAGACACCGCCATGGAGGCAACGACAGGCGTTCATCTGCGCGAGGTCCGCAAGAGCTTTGGGCCGCTGGAGGTGATCCGGGGGCTGGACATGGACATCGGGCGCGGAGAGTTCGCGGTCTTCGTCGGCCCCTCGGGCTGCGGCAAGTCCACACTGCTGCGCATGGTCGCCGGGCTGGAGGATACCACCGAGGGCCGGATCCTGATCGGTGACCGCGATGTCACCGACGAGGACCCGGCCGATCGCGGCGTGGCCATGGTGTTCCAGTCCTACGCGCTTTACCCGCATCTTTCGGTGTTCGAGAACATGGCCTTCAGCCTGCGCCTGGCGCGGCGCCCGAAGGCCGAGGTGCGCAAGAAGGTCGAGGACGCGGCGGCGATCCTGCAGCTGACCGATCACCTGGACAAGAAGCCGGCGCAGCTGTCCGGCGGTCAGCGTCAGCGTGTCGCCATCGGCCGCGCCATCGTGCGTGCGCCCGAGGTCTTCCTGTTCGACGAGCCGCTGTCGAACCTCGACGCCGAGCTGCGGGTGCAGATGCGGCTGGAGCTGGCCCGCCTGCACAAGGCGCTTGGCGCGACGATGATCTACGTCACCCACGACCAGGTCGAGGCGATGACCCTGGCGGACAAGATCTTCGTGCTTCAGGGCGGATACGTGCAGCAGTCCGGCGCGCCGCTCGATCTCTACGACGATCCGGTCAACCGCTTCGTGGCGGGGTTCATCGGCTCTCCGTCGATGAACTTCTTCGCCGCGACCGTGACCGCCCGCCACGACGGCGGGATCACCGCGCGACTGGACGGGCAGCCCGACCTCAGCTTCGACATCGCCCTGACCGAGCCGCCCGCCAAGGGCAGCGCGGTCAGCCTGGGCATCCGCCCCGAGCACCTGGCGCTGAGCGAGGGGCCGGGCCTGCGGGTCACGGTGGACGTCGCCGAGGAACTGGGCGGCCTGTCCTACCAGCATGGCACGCTGGAGGGCGGCGAGCCGGTGATCTTCCAGCAGTCCGGCGCCCGGCACGACATGAACGGCACCACCCAGGTGGTGACGCCCGAAGCCGACCGCATCTTCGTCTTCGACGGCGAGGACAAGCGTATTCGGTGACAGCCGATTTTTTGGAGGAGGAGAGAAGAGATGAAGACATTGACCAGACTGGCCACGGCCACCGCCCTGTCCCTGGGGCTGGCCGCCCCTGCCATGGCGCAGGTCGAAGTGGAGTGGTGGGACTTCCTGTCGGGCGGCGACGGTGTGCGGATGAAAGCGCTGATCGAGGAATTCAACGCCGAACATCCCGACATCCAGATCAGCGGCACCACGCTGGAATGGGGCCTGCCCTTCTACACCAAGGTGCGCACCTCGGTCGCCGTCGGCCAGGGCCCCGACATCATGACCTATCACCTGTCGCGCCTGCCGCTGGCGCTGGAAGAGGGCGTGCTGTCGCCGATCTCGGCTGCGGACCTGGAAACCGCGGGCCTGAGCACGGAAGACTTCTTCCCTGCCGCGGTCACCGCCGCCTCGACGGATGACGGTCAGCTGATGGCCGTGCCCTTCGACATCCACGCCATCGTTGCCTACTACAACCGCACCGCGCTGGAAGGCACCGACTGGCTGGACGCGGACGGCAACCTGACCGGGCTCGACTCGGTCGAGGACATGACCGCTCTGCTGACCTGGGCCAAGGAGGAAGGTTTCAGCGATCCGCTGAGCTTCCAGACCGAGGGCGGCGGCGGCACCTGGCGGGTGTTCTACACCCTGCTGCGCCAGCAGGACGGCGAGATGCTGACCGATGGCGAAGTGCTGGCCGGCGACAACCTGGACAAGGCCGCCAGGGCCATTCAGATCATGGCCGACTGGCGTGCCGAGGGGCTGATCCCCGAACAGGCCGCCTACGAAGCCTCGGTGGCGCTGTTCTCTGGCGCCAAGTCCGTGCTGCACATCAACGGCGTCTGGGAGGTCCCGACCTTCAAGGATTCCGCCGCAGACGGCTCGCTCGGCTTCGACTGGTTCGCCAACGAGGTGCCGCAGCTGCTGGACCAGCCCGCAACCTGGGCCGACAGCCACGCCTTCGCCGTGCCCGCCAACCCCGACATGTCCGACGAGACCCGCGCCGCGGTGATGACGGTCATCGGCTGGATGGAAGAGCATTCGCTGGCCTGGGCCGATGCGGGCCATATCCCCGCCTATGTGCCCACGGTCGACAGCGAGGCCTATGCCGAGCTGCAGCCCAATGCCACCTATGCCTCGCTGGCGAAGAACGCGGCCTTCGATCCGCGCTCGAAGATCGCCGGCGTGGCCTCGCCCGTCTATGACGCGGTGGACAATCTGATCGCCCCTGCCGTTCATGGTTTCCTCAGCCCGGAAGACGCTGCGGCGCAGATGAAGGACCAGCTGCAATCGCTGCTGGACTGACCAAGACCGCCCGGGGGCCGCGCTGCGCGTGGCCCTCAGGCACCTGAAGACCCAAGCGGAGGGGAGGCCGCCATGTTGACACCCAAGCGCAGGCGCCGCGAACGCCGGGCGGCGTTCCTGATGATCGCGCCCTTCCTGTTCATCTTTACCGCCTTCTTCCTGTACCCCACCTACAGCGTCATCGCGCTGAGCTTCACCGACGCGCCGCTGATCGGGGAAGGGAACTGGGTGGGCCTGGCCAATTACACCAAGCTTCTCGGCGACCGGCTGTTTCATACCTCGCTGTGGAACAACTTCTATTTCGTCCTGCTGACGGTGATCCCGACAACGGTGATCGCCATGCTGATCGCCCTGGCGGTGAGCAAGCTGAAGGGCCGGATGCAGGCGCTGGTGCTGACCCTGTTCTTCCTGCCCTACGTGCTGCCGGTCTCGGTGGTGACGATGATCTGGTCCTGGATGCTGGATTTCCAGTTCGGCATCCTGCAGCCGGTGATCGCCGCCATCACCGGCAAGCCGGTGCCGGTGTTCAAGAACCCCTACTGGGTGATGCCGATGATCGCCGTGGTCACCGTCTGGTGGACCAATGGCTTCAACGTGCTGCTGCTGATCGCCGGGCTGCGCAACATCCCCGCCGACCTCTACGAGGCGGCCTCGCTGGACGGCGCGACGCCCTGGCAACGCTTCTGGCGCGTCACCTGGCCGCTGCTCTGGCCGGTCACCGCACTGGTGCTGACGCTGCAGCTGATCCTGCAGCTGAAGCTCTTCGATCAGGTCTACCTGCTGTCCAACGGCGGCCCGTTCAACCGCTCCTACGTGGTGCTGATGCAGATGTACCGGGAAGCCTTCCAGCTGAACCACGGCGGCTATGCCTCGGCCATCGCCATGGTGCTGTTCCTGTTCATCGTGGTGCTGTCGGTACTGCAATTCCAGCTGCTGCGTCTCGGAGGCCGCAAATGACCCTGAAGCAGGCCCGCAACCTGGCCTTTACCGGCCTCGTGCTGATCGCCGCGGCGATCTGGACCTTCCCGCTCTACTGGGCGCTGACTACCTCCCTGCGCAGCGAGAACCGCAACGTCTCGGACGCGGGCTGGCTGCTGGACGAACTGAACTTCGGTGCGTTCCGCGAGATCCTCGGCAATTCCAAGCTGCCGATGTGGTATCTGAACTCGGTCGGGACCTCGGGGATCATCACCCTGATCGTGCTGGTCACCGGCATGATGTGCGCCTACGCCCTGTCCCAACTGCGCTTCCCGGGCCGCCGGTTGCTGTACCTGGTCGTCGTGGGCAGCTTCATGGTGCCGGTGCCGGCGCTCTACGTGGCGCAGTTCGTGCTGATGAACGACCTTGGCCTGGTCAACACCTGGTGGGGGATCATCCTGCCGCAGCTTGTCGTGCCGGTGGTGATCATCGTCTACAAGCAGTTCTTCGACGCCATCCCGAAAGAGATGCGCGAAGCCGTGGTGCTGGATGGCGGCGGAGAGTTCACCCTGCTGTTCAAGCTCTACCTGCCGCTGAACTGGGGTATCACGGCGGCGCTTGCCATCATCACCTTCATCACCGCCTGGAACAACTTCTTCTGGCCCTTCCTCGTGGTGACGAGCGAAGACATGATGACCATCCCGGTCGGCATCACCCAGGTCAACGACGCCTTCGGCGTCGCCTACGCCCGGGTCATGGCCCTGGCCCTTCTGGCCGCCGCGCCGGTGATCATCGGCTACCTGATCTTCCAGAAACGGGTGACCGAGGCGGTGATGATCTCGGCCGGGGTCAAGGGCTGAGCCCCTTCGGACCGCGCCCCCTTCGCGGGGGCGCGTCCTGTTTCAGACCACGCCGCCGTCCACGACGATCACCTGCCCGGTGAGCATCCGCGCCGCGTCCGAGCTGAGCCAGAGCGCGCAATCGGCGATATCGGTGGGGCGGATCATGTCCTTCAGGCACTGGATCTCATGGGTCTGGGCGACCCAGTCGGGGGCCATGCCCGCCTCGACCCGCTCGGTCATCACCCGGCCCGGCGCGATGGCATTGGCGCGGATGCCGCGCGCGCCCAGGTCACGGGCCAGCCCCTTGGTCATGCCGATGATCCCTGCCTTGGCGGTGTGATAGGCGGTCAGGTTGGGCGCCAGCTTCATCCAGGCGGTCGAGGACAGGCTGACCACCGCGCCGCCCCCCGCCCCGGCCATCGAGGGCGCCACCAGCCCCGCCAGCGTCACCGCATGATCGAGGTTCAGCGCCATCATCTGCCGCCAGACCTCTGGCGTCATCTCGTCAAAGGGAATGCGGCGGTCGACACCGGCATTGTTGATCAGCGCCCGCACCGGGCCATGCGCCGCCACGGCGCCTTCGATCAGGGCCGGCAGACGGTCAAGCTCGGTCAGGTCGATGCGATGGTTGTCGATCCCCTCGCCCTCCGGCGCTGCATCGCGGTCCAGCCCGGTGACGATGGCGCCCTGTGCGGCAAAGGCCCGCGCGGTGGCAAGGCCGATGCCCGCCGCCGCGCCGGTGACGACCACGTGGCGGCCGCGAAACTCGGGGTAGGTCGGGCTCATAGCGCCACCTCGGTGGTGGGCTGGCCGGGCACCTCCATGTCGATGGCGAAGATGCCGCCCGACAGCGGCGCCTCTTCCAGCACCGCCGCCGGCAGGCGGATCGAGGCGGTGGTGATATAGAGCGTCTTCAGATCCCGCCCGCCGAAGCAGCAGGAGGTCGGGCGCGGCACCGGCATGTCGATCTCGCGCAGCAGGGTGCCGTCGGGGCGATAGCCTGCCACCCGCCAGCCGTCCCAAAGGGCGATCCAGACCGTGCCCTCGGCGTCGACGGTCATGCCGTCGGGCTTGCCGTCCTTCGGGTCGAACTGCAGGAAGACGCGCCGGTTGCTGATCTTGCCCGCCTCGATGTCGAAGTCATAGGCAAAGACGGTGCCAAGGCCGGAGTCGTTGAAATAGAAGGTCTTGTCGTCGGCGCTCCAGCCGAGGCCATTCGAGACCTGGAACCCGCCATCCACGGCCCGCGCCGCGCCGAGGGTGTCGAAGCAGTAGAGCGATCCCGAGGGCATCGAGGCATCAAGGCTCATGCTGCCGGCCCAGATCCGGCCGCGCCGGTCGGTCTTGGCATCGTTGAAACGGTTCGACGGCAGATGCGCCTCGGGATCGTAGACCGGCGAGAGGCGGCCCGTTTCCGGGTCCAGCAGCTCGATCCCGTTCTGGGTGACGGCCAGCAGCGAGCCGTCCGTCGCAGGCAGCACTCCCGAGACCAGACGGCTGGCCGGGCGCATGATGTCGCCCCCCTGCCCCTGCGCCGGGTCATAGCGGTGCGTTGCCGGTGCCGCGATATCGACCCAGAGCAGGCGGTCGCGACGGGCGTCCCAGACCGGGCCCTCGCCGACGATGGCGCCCGCGGGCAGGACGCATTCCAGCGCCTCCTCGATATGGCTGTTGCGGCGGGGGTTGGGAGAGATGCTCACGCTGGCGGTTCCGATATTGCCCATGACGCGGCGGGCGGCCTCCATGAGGTCGCGGCCGACGATATGGCGCTGTTCGTGGCTGAGGGCGCTTTCATGGGCGGTCAGCGCGATGGCGCCCCGCCCCATGCCCGGCGGTCCATGGACCTCGACCGAGATCACGATCAGCCCGGGGATCGAGCGGCTTTCGGCGATGGAATAACCCCGCGCCCGGCTGATGGCGATTTCCGACAGGATGCGGTGCTGTTCCTCGGCGTCGTAGCGGGTCAGCAGGCCCTGCATCTCGTGCGGGGGCATCGCGGCCATGATCGCCCGGCCCGAACTGCTGTCGGGCATCGGCAGCGTGCGCCCGACCTCGATGCTGACCGCCAGCGGGTTCGAAGGACGGCGCACGTCGACGTAGATGATCTGTTGCCCCTCCATCACCGTCAGCGAAACGGTCTGGTTGAGCTGCGCCGCCAGCCGCGTCAGCTCGTGCTCGGCGGCCGAGCGCAGGTCGAAACTGGAGAGCGAGCTGCGCCCAAGTTCGATCATCCGGTTGCCGAGGGAGTAGGCCTTGGCGCGGGTGTCATGCTTGAGGTAACCGAATTCGACCAGCGCCCCCAGCAGGCGGTAAAGCGTGGCCTTGGGCAGCTTCGTGCGCTCCAGCAGGAAGCCTGAGCCGACGGGCTCGCCCGCCTCGGCGATCAGCTCGACCAGCTGGATGCCTTTCACCAGGGTGCCGGCACCGGGGTAACGCTTTGCGATATTGTCAAAATCCGGCAAGACCGCCCCCGTTCAAAGCGCCGCGTGGCTATCGGGATCGAATACATGAACTTTGCCCTCGGGCAAAGCGACATGCACGGTTTCCCCGTCACGGTAGCGGCGGTCGTCGATTACCCGGGCCAGCATGGTCTGGGCGTCGCGCTCGGCATCGTCGCTGCCTTCGATGCCCGTATCGCCCTCAAGCGCCTGCCCCTTGGGGGTGGGGAAATGCAGGATCTTCTCGGTCCCGAGGCTTTCGACCAGCGACAGGGCCACCGGCGCGCCAGGCATGGTGGTGTCGCCGACCACCATGTGCTCGGGGCGGATGCCGAAGATCGCGTGAGTGCCCGACAGCTTTTCGGGCGCGACGTTCAGCGTCACCTTCTGGTCGCCGAAGCGCGTCACCGCGCGGCCGTTCTCGACCTCGACCGGGCCACGGAAGAAGTTCATCCCCGGAGAGCCGATGAAGCCCGCCACGAAGAGATTGGCCGGGGTCTCGAACAGGGCCTCGGGGGTGCCGATCTGCTGGATCACCCCCCCGCGCATGACGACGATCTTGGTGGCCATGGTCAGCGCCTCGACCTGGTCATGGGTGACGTAGATCGTGGTCACGCCGAGGCGCTTCTGCAGCTTGACGATTTCGGACCGGGTCTGCACCCGCAGCTTGGCGTCGAGGTTCGACAGCGGCTCGTCCATCAGGAAGGCCGAGGGCTCGCGCACGATGGCCCGGCCCAGGGCGACCCGCTGGCGCTGCCCGCCCGACAGGGCGCGGGGCCTGCGGTCGAGGTAGTCGGTCAGCTCGAGCATCGCGGCGGCCTCTTCGACCTTGGCGTTGATCTGCGCCTTGTCCATGTTGCGCATCTTCAGCCCGAAGCCGATGTTGGCGCGCACCGTCATGTGCGGGTAAAGCGCGTAGTTCTGGAACACCATGGCGATGTCGCGCTTGCCGGGACCCAGGTCGGTGACATCGCGGCCGCCGATCTCGATGGTGCCGCCCGAGGTGGCCTCGAGCCCGGCCAGCATCTTCAGCGCCGTGGACTTGCCGCAGCCCGAAGGCCCGACGAAGACGCAGAAGTCGCCGTCCTCGACCGAGAGGTCGAAATTGCGGATGGCCTCGAAGGGGCCGTAGGATTTCTGCACGTTGTTGAAACGGATATTTGCCACGTTGAAGGCCCTTCTATTTCTCGGCGCCGGCCGAGAGGCCGCCCACGAGATAGCGTTCAAGGAAGAGATAGACCCCGATGATCGGGAGCGCGGCCATCAGCGAGGCCGCCATGATGGTGTTCCAGTCGGTGACGAATTCGCCCTTCAGCGTGGCGATGCCGACGTTCAGCGTCCACTTGCTTTCCGAGGTCGTCAGGAAGGTGCGGGCATAGAGGAAGTCCGACCAGCTGATGACGAAGGCGTAAAGCGAGGTCGCCGCCAGCCCCGGTGCCGCAACCGGCAGCACCACCCGCACCAGCGCCGCCAGCGGCGAGCAGCCGTCGACCAGGGCGGCCTGCTCCAGCTCGGCGGGGATGGTGTCGAAGTAGCCTTTCAGCATCCAGGTGGCGAAGGGCACGATCAGCGTCGACTGGGCGATGACCACCGACCAGAGCGAGCCGACCAGACCCAGCGACTTGAAGATCGCAAAGAGCGGGATCACCAGCAGGGTCGCGGGCAGCATCTTGGAAGTCAGGATGAACAGCCCCAGCCCCTGCCCGCCGCGCAGCCGGTGGCGCGACAGGGCATAGGCGGCCAGCACGCCGATGGTCAGCGACAGGATCATCGTCGCCACGGCGATCAGCACGGTGTTCCACATCCAAAGCCCGAAGGGCTGCGCCGCCAGCAGGTCGGAAAAGACGTTCCACTGCGGATCCTCGGGCCAGAACTTGGGCGGGTAGCTGCGCAGCTGCGTGCGCGGTGACAGCGCCGTCAGCACCATCCAGTAGATCGGGAACAGCAGCAGCCCGCAGACCACGATGACCGTGCCATAGAGGCCGAAGCTTCCCAGGAATGAGCGTTTCTGCATCGGGGTCTCCTAGTGCGCCGAACTGGCGAAACGGCCGACCAGCGCGCGGCTGATCACGGCACAGATGATCATCGTGACGACACCGACTGCGGCCCCCTGCCCCATCTTGAAGAACGAGAAGCTCTGTTCGAAGGTCAGGATCGACAGGGTGGTGGTGCCTCCGATGGGCCCGCCCTGGGTCAGCACGTAGATGATGGCGAAGTCGCGGAAGACCCAGAGGGTCGTCATCACCGCGGTGACGCCGATCACCGGCGCCAGGTTCGGCAGGGTGACGTAGATGAAGCGTTTCCAGACATTGGCGCCGTCGACCCGGGCGGCTTGGTACTGCTCTTCCGGGATGGATTGCAGCCCGGCCAGCAGCATGATCGACATCAGCGGATAGCCCTTCCAGATCATCACCAGGCAGACGGCGAAGAAGGCGGCGGTGGCGTTGGAGGCGAACTGGATCGGCTCAGAGATCAGGTGCGCGCGCAGCAGCAGCCAGTTGATCACCCCAAAGGAGCTGTCCAGCATCCAGGCCCAGATCACCGTGGCGACGACCTCGGGCACGGCCCAGGGCAGCGCCACGAAGAGGCGCGCCAGGCTGCGGCCGCGAAAGCGCTGGTTGACCAGCAGGGCCGTGGCGAGGCCGATGATCAGGGAAATGCCGCCGACGGTCAGCACCATCTTCGCCGTCACCCAGACCGCGTTCCAGAACTCGCCCGAGTTGAACAGCCAGCTGTAGTTCTCGGTGGTCCAGGGCTCGCGGTCCGCGCCGACGCGGGCGATGCGCACGTCCTGCAGCGAGATATCGACCGAAAGCAGGATCGGGTAGATGATGATGAGCGCCATGAGAAGCACGGCCGGGGCCAGCAGCAGGTAGCCGAATTTCGACCTGTGCCGTGGCGACGAGAAATCAATCACTGTGGTCCTCCCGTTGATCGGCGGCCGGGGCCAAGGCCCGGCCGCCGGAGTCCTTCAGGCTCAGTCGACGATGCGTTCGACAGCGGCCTGCATATTGGCGCCGGCTTCTTCCGGGCTGAGGTCGTTGATCAGCATCCGCTGGGTTTCGCGGAAGACAAGCTTGGTGACCTCGTTGAACTCAAGCTCCAGCCCCTTGGGCAGGCGGTCGACACCTGCGGCGGCGGCGGCGTCATTGGCCTTGGCGAACAGCTCGAAGTAGGGATCCGCCGCGATCTCGGCCGAGTAGTCGAGGCCGGGCATCGGTGCCGGGGACGAGCCGAGCGTGGCGAAACGCTGCTGCATCTCCTGCGAGGCGGCGGTCTTGATGAAGTCCCAGACCAGTTCCTTCTTCTCGTCCGAGATGTCCGAGGGCATCCCGATCACGTTCGAGGTGCCGCCGACCGGCGGATCGAAGGGGCTTTCGGCCAGCTTCAGGTTCTCGCGGATCCCCTCTTCGGCGCCCTTCATCACGTTGTAGATCCAGGGACCGTCGAGACGCATGGCGATGCGGCCCTCGACCAGCAGCTGACGCATGTCGCCGGCCTCGGCATCCTTGGGGGTCAGCCCTTCGGTGTAGAGCTGCTTGAAGCGGCGCAGGCCCTCGATCACGCCGGGGCTGTCAAAGGCGGGCTTGCCGTCCTCGGTCCAGTTGCCGCCCGCATCGAGGACGAAGTGCAGCATGTCGTGCATCATGTTCGAGCCGCCGGTGCTGGCAACGCCGACGCCGTATTGGTCGGTCTGACCGTCGCCGTCGGTGTCCTTGGTGGCCGCACGCGCCGCCGCAAGGAAGCTGTCCCAGTCGGTCGGCACCGCGTCGATCCCGGCATCGGCCAGCAGCTTCTCGTTATAGGCCAGGATATAGGCCGTGTAGAGCAGCATGATGCAGTTGGTGTTGCCGTTCCATTCGCAGGTGCCCTGCCCGGCCCAGCCCTCGAGGTCCAGCGCGTCGCGCTCGATCCAGGGGTCGAGGTTTTCCATCCAGCCCTCTTCGGCGAAGCTCTGGTATTCGAAGGCCGCGAGATGGACGATATCCGGCGGGGTGCCCCCGGCGAACATGGTGAACATGGTGTCGGCATATTCACTGCGCGCCACCTTGGTCATCTCGATGTCGGTGCCGGGGTGCTCTTCCTCGAACTTGGCGATGACTTCGTTCCACCAGTCGCCGTAGCCCGGTTCCCCCTTCATCCAGCTGACGAAGGTCAGGGTCTCGGCCGAGGCCGGCAGCGCGGTAAGGGCGGTGGTCAGGGCCAGCGCCGCAGCGGTGGCCGTCTTCTTCAGATGTTTCATAGGTCCTCCTCCTAACATCCTTGGTCAATCAAAGCGGGGTCAAGTGATCGAAGGCCGCCCGGTTGGGCCGGACGCCGATCCCCGGCGTGTCGTCGATATGGAAATGGCCGTCCTTGCAGGGGGCGGCCCCGTCCAGCAGTTCGGCATTGCGGGTGTAGATCGAATGCTGGAACTCGTGGCAGTCGGCGCCGACGGCGAGGGCGGCGCGCAGGCTGGCACTGGCGAAGATGCCGAGGCCGATGGTGGCATGGGGGATGATCTGGGCCCCCGCGCCCTGCGCCATGCGGGCGATGCGGGTGAACTGGGTGATCCCGGTGTGCCCCATCTCGGGCTGGACGATGGAACAGGCGCGGGCCTCAAGGCGGGGCCGGTAGTCCCAGTCGGTGCGCCATTCCTCGCCAAGGGCCAGCGGCATGGAAATGCCAGCTGCCACCTGCGCCTGTGCCGCCACGTCCTCGGGGGCCACGGGGGCTTCGAGGAACCAGGGCGCGTCGGCTTCCAGCGCGGCGCCAAGCGAGATGGCCTCTTCGGCGGTATAGGCCCAATGCATGTCCACGGCGATGCGGTGATCGGCCCCGAGCGCGGCGCGCAGGGCGGCAACCTCTCCCGGGACATCCCCGGCCTCGGTATGGCTGATCGGGATCTTCACCGCATCGAAGCCGCGCGCCTTCCAGGCCTCGGCCATCTCGATCCGGCCCCTGCGGTCCGGCGCCGGCAGGCCCGAGACATAGCCCGCAAGCTGCCCCGCCCCGGAACGGCCAAGCGCCCCCTGCAGGCTCTGCCCACCCGCCTGGGCAAACAGATCCCACAGCGCGATGTCCAGCGCCGCCAGGGCATCGGCCAGGTAGCCGCCCCAATAACCACGATTGCGTTGCAGCGCATAGAGCGCGTCCCAGGCCTGATCCGGGCGCATCGGCGCCAACTGCATCAGATAGGGCGCGAACAGGTCCTGGATCAGCGCCGCCACGGCGCCCGGCGCGATCAGCCCGTAGGTCTCGCCCCAGCCCTCGCGGCCCGAGGCATCGCGCAGCCGCACCACCAGCGAACGGTCGATCAGCGGATAGACCGTGCCATTGAAGCCGCGCACGATATAGCGGTCGCCGATCATCACCTCTCCGGTGCCCGGCTCGCCGAGATAGGCGGTGTCGCGGGGCCGCTCGAAGAGGAAGACCTCGACGGAGGTGATCTTCTCATGCATCTGCCATCTCCAGGTTGGCCATCGCGACGCGGTAGTACTCCAGCACCAGCGCCTTCAGCGGGGCATCCATCTCGGGCAGGGTCTCGCGCACGATATCGGTGGCGACAAGGCCGCGGCTTTGCAGGATCAGCTTGGTCAGCCGCATCCGGTAAGGGGCCTGCACCAGCAGCAGCGGCAGCGTATCGCGGTAGAGCCGCAGCGCGCGGTCGCGGTCGCCCGCCTTGTAGGCCGCCATCAGGGCGACGTGAAGTTCGAGCAGTTCGATGGCCGGCATGGTGGCGATGGCGCCGCGCTCCAGCTCCTCGAAGAGGTAGCGCGCCCCGCCGCCGCCGATCACGCCATCCAGATGCGCCGAGCCACCGGCGACCAGCTCGCTGACCTTGGGGCCCGAGGGCACGCCTTCTTCCTTGACGTAGCGGATCGCCGGCACGGCCTCGGCCAGTTCCAGCATCTGCGCCGCCGAAAGGTCGGCGCCGCGCGGGGCGAAGAGATTCTGCAGCACGATGAAACCGCCGTCCAGCGCCTCGGCGATGCGGGTGAACCAGGCGATGTGGTCCGCGCCCATGGCCGGGATCGCCATGGCCATGGCGCCGTCGACGCCCAGCCCAGCAACGGTGCGGGCGATCTCGACCATCTCGGCAGGATCCGCAGAGTTCACGCCGGCCAGCACCGGCAGGCGCTTCGCGGTCACCTCGACCACCCGGCTCAGGGCCGCCGCGCGCTCTTCCTGGCTGAGGTGCACGTCCTCGGAGGCGACGCCGGGATAGACCAGCGCAGCCGCACCCGCATCCACCGCGAAATCGACCAGGGCGGCCAGCGCCTGCATGTCCACGGACCCGTCCGCCGCATAGGGGGTGGGGATGATCGGCAGGACGCCTTCCAGACTGCTTTTCATCTAATTCCCTTTATTTGAGACTGTCTTTTCATATTTGAAACCATCACATTCAGCGCCTATGCTGTCAACGAATTTCGCAAAACCCTTCGAAGGATGGAGAAAAACCTATGCAATTCATTGCCGTAGACTGGGGCAGCAGCCGCTTCCGCGCCTGGCGAATCGAGGCGGACGGGCAAATCAGCGACACGCGGGAAAGCGACCAGGGTCTCAAATCCGTGACCGATGGCGCCTTCGAAGCCGTGCTGACCCAAGCCTGCGGCACCTGGCTGGAAGCCAGTCCCGAAAGCCCGGTGCTGATGTCGGGCATGATCGGCGCCCGTGGCGGCTGGATCGAGGCCCCCTATTGCCCCTGCCCCGCCGACATGCAGGCCGTCGGCGCGGCGGCGGTGAAGCTGACCGTCGCCGGTCGTCCCGCCGCCATCCTGCCCGGTGCCACCTGCACCGATGCCCTCGGCCATGCGGATGTGATGCGCGGCGAAGAGGTGCAGATCTTCGGCGCCGCCGCGACCCTTGGCCTCAGCGATGCGGTGATCTGCATTCCCGGCACCCATGCCAAGTGGGCGGCGCTTGAGGGCGGACGGCTGACCGGCTTCCAGACCCATGTCACCGGAGAGCTCTTCGCCCTGCTGCGCGGCCAGAGCCTTGTCGGCGCCCTGGCCGAGGGCGACGCAGACGATCCACAGGCCTTCCTGGCGGGCGTCGATCACGGGTGCGCCACCCCGGCGGCCCATGCGGTCTTCGCCGCCCGCGCCGATGTGCTGAACGGGCGGCTGGCGCCGACCTCGGCCTCGGCCTTCCTGTCGGGCGTGCTGATCGGCAACGAGCTGGCGGCGCGACCGCAGACTGGCGGCGAGGTGCTGCTGCTGGCCACCGGCATCCTGGCGGAACGCTACGGGCAGGCGCTGGATCACCTCGGCGTCGCCACCCGGCTGGTCGAGGCCAAGGCCGCGACCCGCGCCGGTCAGATCATGGCCGCCCGCAGCCTCTGGCCCGAACGGCTGCCCGCATGAGCCTTCTGCTCCCATGAGCCTGCTTCCGGACGCCGCGCTGGATCACGTCGCCCTGCCCTGCCCCGACCTCGCGGCGGGGCGGGCCTTCTACGCGCGGCTCGGCTTCACGCCGGGCTTCGCCAAGCCGGGCCTGCAACAGATGGAGCTGGGCGCCTGCAAGATCGAACTGATCGAAGGCGCGGTCCCGCCGCAGCCCGCGCCGGTGCCCGCCCATGTCGCCCTGCGGGTGCCCGATGCGCAGGCGGCCCATGGCGCGCTTGAGGCTGCGGGCCTGCCACCCGACGCCCCGCCCCGGCGCGGCGCCTCGGGCGTGCTGTTCTTCTTCCTGCGCGACCCCGCAGGCAACTGGATCGAGATCGTCTCATCATGACCTTCCGCAGTTCCGCCACCAGCGATATCGGCCCGGCGCTGCTGGCGCTGTTCTGCGGCGTCGCCTCCAGCGCCTGCCTGAAGGGGATGAGCCTGCCTGCCGGGCCCGCGATCACCCTCAGGGCGCTGATCGCACTGGCGCTGCTTTCGGCCCTGATCGCCTGGCGCTGGCGGCGCGGCGCGGGTGGCCCCCTGTCGCCCTCGGGTGCGCTGCGGGCCGGACTGGACGGGCTGGCGGGGCTGACCTTCGCCCTGGCGGTCTTCGAACTGCCCCTCGGCCTGCTGGCGGCGATCCATGCCACGGTGCCGCTGGTCAGCGTGGCACTGGCGGCGCTGATCCTGCGAGAGCCGCTCGGCCCCCGGGTGCTGGTCGCCCTCGGGTTGGGGTTGGTCGGCATCCTGATCATCTCTGCTCCGGGGCTGGACGCCTCACCGCGTGGGCTGGTGCTGGCCCTGGTCTCGGTCTTTGCCTATGCGGCGCGCGACCTGGTGACCCGCCGCCTGCGCCCCGGCACCGACATGGTGAAATCCGTCACCCTCTCGACCCTGCTGATCCTGCTCGGCGCGCTGCTGACGGCGGGCGGCGGGCTGATGCGCCCCTCGGCCCCCGACCTTGGCCTGCTGCTGCTGGCGGTGGCGGGGTTCCTCGGGGCCAACACGCTGATCATCACCGCCTTCCGCCGCGCCCCCGTCGCCCGGATCGCGCCGCTGCGCTATTCCAGCATCCTGTGGTCGCTGCTCTTCGACGCGCTGCTCTGGGCGCATGTCCCCGACCGCGCCACCTGGGCCGGCATCGCCCTGGTGGTCGGCGCCGGCGCGGTGCTGCTGGCCCCCCTTCCCCGCAAAAGGACCCCCTGAATGACCCTCACCGACTGGCTGTCCCGCAATCCCCTGATCGCCATCCTGCGCGGCCTCACCCCCGACGAGGCCCTGCCCGTCGCCGAAGTGCTCGCCGAGGCGGGCTTTCGCTGCCTCGAGGTGCCGCTGAACTCACCCCGCGCGCTGGAGAGCATCACCCGCATCGCCCGCGAATGGGGCGACGAGATGCTGATCGGCGCCGGCACCGTGCTGCGCCCGGAAGAGGCGCGGGCCTGCGTGGCGGCGGGCGGGCGGATCGTCGTCTCTCCCAACACCGACGCTTCGGTGATCGCGGCGGGCGTGGCGGCGGGGGCCATCTGCCTGCCCGGCGCGGCAACCCCGACCGAGGCTTTCGCGGCGCTCTCCGCCGGGGCCCACGGGCTGAAGCTGTTCCCGGCAGAGGCCGCCTCTCCGGCGGTGCTGAAGGCATGGCGGGCGGTACTGCCGGCGGGCACGCCGGTGATCCCAGTGGGCGGTATCGCGCCCGACACCATGGCCGCCTGGCACGCGGCCGGGGCGGCCGGCTTCGGCATCGGCGGATCGCTCTATGCGCCCGGGCGGGGCCTCGACGATCTGCGCCGGCGCGCGCAGGCGCTTCAGGGGGCGTTGGCGGAGGGCTGACCTGCTCCGCCCCGCCCCGCCAAGCCGGCGGGACCGACCGCCCGCCGTCCCGTCAGGTCTCCGGGCAGGTGCAGCGGGTGGCGTTTCTGGGGAAGGACCGGTCAGAGGCCCTCGAAGGCGCAGAGGGTGAAGACCTCCATGCCGAGGCCCTCCAGCTTGCTGCGACCGCCCAGCTCGGGCAGGTCGACAAGGAAGGCGCAGGAGGCGATCTCTCCGCCCAGCCGTTCGATCAGCCGGATTCCGGCCTCGGCGGTGCCGCCGGTGGCCAGCAGGTCATCAACCAGCAGGACCTTCTCGCCCGGGGCGATGGCGTCGTCGTGGATTTCGACCTCGGCCTGGCCGTATTCCAGAGTGTAGCTTTCGCCGATGGTCGGCCCCGGCAGCTTGCCCTTCTTGCGCACGGGCACGAAGCCCAGGCCCAGCTGGTGCGCGATGGCGCCGCCGAGGATGAAGCCGCGCGCTTCCAGGCCGACGACCTTGTCGATCGGGCGGCCCGCATAGGGGTGCAGCATCTGGTCCACCGCCAGCCGCAGCCCGCGCGGATCGGCGAAGAGGGTGGTGACATCGCGGAACAGGATTCCCTCGTGGGGAAAGTCCGGGATGGTGCGGATGTAATCCTTCACGGTCTTCATCGGGTTCTCCTTGGCTGGCAGGCGACCGCGTCGGTGATGCCCGAGCCGGGCAAGGGGCGCAAGGGTCGCGGGGTCCGGGTAGCCCGAAGCGGGCGGCGTTGCGGGCCGGCGGCGCGACAATCGGGCAAGGGCGGGATCACCTTCCCCGCGGTCGCGGCGAGCGTAGGTGGATGACAACCCACCTTCGCCCCGCCCCGCGAGACCGCTCAGCCCAGCACCCGCCCGGCGACAGTGGCAAGCCGCGCCACCAGCGCCGGATCGCGATGGCCCGGCGCGGTGAGGATCGCGTGTTCCAGCGCCCGCTCGCAGCCGGTGGCGCAGCCCTCCGCGCCGCCCAGACTTTCGGCCAGCGCCGCCACCGTCGCACGGGCATTGGCGCCATTGGCGGCCAGCACCTTGCGGATGGCGGTCACGTCGACCTCGCCGTGATCGGGGTGCCAGCTGTCGTAATCGGTGACCATGGCCAGCGAGGCATAATGCAGTTCCGCCTCGCGGGCCAGCTTGGCCTCGGGCATGTTGGTCATCCCGATCACGTCGGCGCCCCAGTGGTCGCGGTACATGCGGCTTTCGGCCAGGGTCGAGAACTGCGGCCCCTCCATCGCCAGGTAGGTGCCGCCCTCGTGCACCCGAACGCCCGTCGTTCGCGCCGCCTCGGCGGCCAGCGCCGCCAGATCGGCGCAGACCGGATGCGCCAGCGAGACATGGGCAACGCAGCCCGTGGCAAAGAAGCTCTTGCCGCCGCGCAGGGTGCGGTCGATGAACTGGTCGACCAGCACGAAATCCCCCGGCGCCATCTCCTCACGGAACGAGCCGCAGGCCGAGACCGACAGGACGTGGCGCACCCCGAGCTGCTTCAGCGCGTCGATATTGGCGCGATAGGGCACCTCCGAGGGGCTGTGCACATGGCCGCGCCCGTGGCGGGGCAGGAAGGCGAGTTCGGTGGCGCCGAGCCGTCCGGTCAGGATCTCGTCCGAGGGCTCGCCCCAGGGCGTGTCGACGCGCTGCCAGCGCGCGTCCGCCAGCCCCTCGATCCCGTAGACGCCCGAGCCGCCGATCACGCCGAGTTTCACCGCTGCCATGCCTGGCCTCCTCTTCGATAAGGGGTCGATACGGGCCCGAGGATGCCCCTGCCCCGCCCGCGCCGCAAGCGGACCCGATCACTCGGGGCGGATTGCCCGCCTTTTCGGTGCCCCAAGCTTGCCGCATGGCAGCAAACCCGCTATCGGAGGCGCCAAACACCCATCCCACACAGGACGAGACATGCGCAAAGCCATCCTGTCGGCCTTCGCAGGCCGCATCACTCTGCCCGACCTCCGCCTCGCTCCGACGACCAGCGACGCCCTCTCGCCCGACCGGCTGCGGATCGAGGTCCTCTCGGGCCTGACCGTCGCCCTGGCGCTGGTGCCCGAGGCGGTGGCCTTCGCCTTCGTTGCCAACGTCAACCCACTGGTCGGCCTCTATGCCGCCTTCATCATCGGGCTGGTCACCGCCGTGCTGGGCGGCCGCCCCGGCATGATCTCGGGCGCGACGGGCGCGATCGCGGTGGTCATCGTCAGCCTGGTGATGACACATGGTGTCGAATATCTCTTCGCCGCCGTGGTCCTGATGGGCCTGATCCAGGTGGTCGTCGGCATCATGAGATGGGGCAAGTTCATCCGGCTGGTGCCGCATCCGGTCATGCTGGGCTTCGTCAATGGCCTGGCCATCGTGATCTTCCTGGCGCAGCTGACGCAGTTCAAGGTGCCCGGCACCGCCGAGGCCGGAGGCCATGGTGCCACGGGCGGCGAATGGCTTTCAGGCGGGCCGCTGATGCTGATGCTGGGCCTGGTGGCGCTGACCATGGCGGTGATCCACTTCATCCCGCGCCTCACCAAGCTGATCCCCGCGCCGCTGGCCGGCATCCTGATCACCGCCGTGATCGTCATCGCCTTCGGCCTCGACGTGCCGCGTGTGGGTGACATGGCGGGCATCGAGGGCTCGCTGCCGCCCTTCCATATCCCCATGGTTCCGCTGACCTGGGAGACCTTCCAGATCATCCTGCCCTATGCCATCATCATGGCCGCCGTCGGCTTGATCGAAAGCCTGCTGACCCTGAACCTGGTCGGCGAGATGACCGGCCAGAAGGGGGGCGCCAGCCAGGAATGCGTGGCTCAGGGCACCGCCAACATCATCACCGGCTTCTTCGGCGGCATGGGTGGCTGCGCGATGATCGGCCAGTCGATGATCAACGTGAAATCCGGCGGCCGCACCCGTATCGCCGGGATCGTCGCCGCGCTCTTCCTGCTGATCTTCATCCTCTTCGCCGCGCCGCTGATCGAGCAGATCCCCCTGGCGGCGCTGGTCGGGGTGATGTTCATGGTGGTGATCGGCACCTTCGCCTGGAACAGCTTCAAGATCCTGACCCGCGTGCCCACCACCGACGCGGTGGTCATCGTTCTGGTGACCGTGGTCACGGTGATGACCGACCTCGCCACCGCCGTGGTGGCGGGGGTCATCGTCTCGGCCCTGGCCTATGCCTGGAACAACGCCCGCCGGATCCACGCCACGACCCACGAGACCCCCGAGGGTGCCAAGGTCTACAAGATCAACGGCCCGCTGTTCTTCGGCTCGACCGACGGCTTCATCGAGCTGTTCCGGCCCGAGTCGGACCCGGCGCTGGTGATCGTCGACTTCGAGGGCTCTCGCGTGGTCGACCAGTCGGCGCTGCAGGCCATCGAGGCCGTGGCCGCCAAGTACGAGGCCGAGGGCAAGACCATCCAGCTGCGCCATCTCAGCCGCGACTGCCACCGCCTGCTGAAGAAGGCCGGGCATCTGATGATCGACAGCTCGGATGACCCGGAATACGAGGTCGCGGTGGACTACAACGTCCGCACCGGGATCCTCGGCGGGCACTGACAGCGCCCGGCTGACGGATCGGGGCCGGGGCGAGGCATCGCTCCGGCCCTTTTCATTTGGGGACGGCGTCCTGGGGATGATGCCGCCACCGCCGGAGAGCCGCAATGGAGGCCGGAGGGGGCTCCGCCCCCCGCGCGTGCCGCGCTCCCCCCGAAGTATTTTCAGCCTGGTGATGGGACTTGCGCGCCACACCTCGTGGCGGGGTTGGCGCCAGGGGGTCAGCCGGTGCGGCGCTGTCATCGGGATGTGACATGCTGGCGGCAGGAGGCTGCCATGGAGTTCATCGCCGACAAGGACGGGCGGATCGACCTGCCGGTGGCATTTGTCGCCGCCCTGCTGGCCGAACAGTTTCCCGAGTGGCGGCACGAGCCGCTGCGCCCGCTGCTGCCCGGCGGCTGGACCAATCGTGCCTTCCGGCTGGGCGAGACCAAGGTGCTGCGCTTTCCCACCGCCCGCCGCTATGCCGATCTGCCCGAGCGGGAACGGCGCTGGTTGCCATGGCTGGCGCCACAACTGGACGTGGAGATCCCCGAGGTGGTGGCCCTGGGCACCAAGGGGCGGGGCTACCTCTGGCCCTGGCTGATCACCGAATGGATCGAGGGCGCGCCCGTCACAGCGCAAACCGCGCCCGATGCGCTGCGGCTGGCCCGGGATCTGGTCCGGTTCCTGCGCCGGCTTCATGCGGTCCGCCCGCCCGTTGGGCTGCCGCCGCCGTTGCCCGGCGCGGTGAATTTCCACCGGGGCGGCGACCTGGCGGTCTATGATGGCGAGACCCGGGCCGCGCTTCGGGCGTTGAAGGGCCGTATCGACACGGACGCCGGGGGCGCGCTGTGGCAGCGGGCACTCACCGCGCGCCGAGATCGGCCTCCGGTCTTCGTGCATGGCGACCTGACGCCCGAGAACATGCTGGCTCGCGACGGGCGGCTGGTGGCGGTGATCGACTGGGGCAACCTCGCCCTGGGCGATCCGGCCTGTGACCTGGCGATGTGCTGGAGCCATTTCGACGGCGATGCCCGCACCGCCTTCCGGGCCGGGCTGGAACTGGATGCCGCAACCTGGGCAAGGGCACGGGGCTGGAGCTTCTGGAAGGCCGCCAAGGTTCTGGCCGGTCAGGATGGCAACCAGCGCGATGCGCGGAAGGCGCAGGCCCTGATCGAGACCCTGCTGGCCGAGGACGCCGCCCTTTAGCCCTGGCCCGGGCGCCGCGGGCGCGACCTCAGCTCTGGGCGCGGGCGCAACCTTAGCTCTGGCCCGGGCGCTTCAGCGAGAAGACCTCGCGCACCGCCGCGTAGTCGCGGTAACCGAGGCGCGAGAGGCTTTCGGCCCGGGTCACGTCGAAATGGCCGTCGACAAGATAGGTATCGTCGATATGCACGCCGGTGACCTCGCCGAGGACCATGGTGTTATGGGCGCCCTTCAGGGCGATGATCTCGGTCACCTTGCATTCCAGCGCCGCCGGGGTGGCCGCGACGCGGGGGCAGTCGATGGTGCGGCACTCGGCCTTCTCCAATCCGGCGGCGGCGAATTCATCCTCTCCGGCGGCCAGCGCGGCAGAGGAGGCATTCATCGCGTCGCGCAGCGCGTAGGACACGAGATTGCAGCAGAAGACTCCGGTTTCGCGAATCTGGGCGACGCTGTCCTTGCCGCCGTCGCGGTCAGGCTTGGCGCCGGTCGAGGCGAACATCACCTGCATCGGGCTGTCGGAAACGGCGTTGAAAAAGGAATAGGGAGCAAGGTTGTCGCCCATGGCGCCCCGGGTCGAGATCCAGCCGATCGGGCGCGGCGCCACGATCGCCTTGAAGGGGTTGTGCGGCAGGGGGTGGCCGGCCTCGGGCTCGTAGAACATCGCGTTCTCCTTGGTCTGCATCGGTTTGCTGCGGACCCTATCCCGTGGTAGGGCGAATGCCACCCGAAAAGGACGAGACGCGGCCGATGTTCACTCTCTTGCCCGAGACGACGGAAGACTGGTGGGAGGTGGAAGCCCTCTATGACCTCTGTTTCGCGCCCGGGCGGACCGCCCTCAGTTCCTACCGGCTGCGCGACGGGGTGCCCCCGGTGCCCGAGTTGTGCCTGACCGCGCGCGACCGCGAGGGGACCATCGCCGGGGCCATCCGATACTGGCCGGTGCTGACGGGCGGGCAGCCGGCGCTTCTGCTGGGGCCGGTCGCGGTGCACCCGACGCACCAGGGCGAGGGGCTGGGTGGGCTGCTGATCAACGCCTCGCTGCATCGGGCGCGGGACGAGGGCTGGGGCCGGGTCATGCTGGTCGGCGATGCGCCCTATTACAGCCGCTTCGGCTTTGCCAGGCTGACCGGAATCACCATGCCGCCCCCCACCAACCCCGACCGCGTACTGGGGCTGGAGCTGCGCCCCGGCGCCTGGGAGGGCGTGGCCGGAGACGTGACCCGGGCAAGCTGACAGCACGCCGCCGGTCCGCAGGAGACCTCGCCGGCAGAGGTCAGGAGATCCCGCCGCCAGCCCTTTCCTTTCGCCCTGCCTGCCCCCATCTCAATGCCAGACCGGAGGAGAGCATGGACACAGGACCCGTACCGCCCCAGATCGAACTGAGCCCCGCGCTGGCCGAGGAGATCGCCGCCCTGGCGAAACTGCACCGGCGTGCCGGAGGGCCCGGGCTGCAGGTGCTGACCCTGCTCGGCACCCGCGCCGAGGGGCTGCTGGAACGGCTGCCCGAAGGTGTGCGCGGGCGGCTGGACCGGGCGACCGAGGCGGCGCTCTCGGCGGCGATGAAGGCTGCCCAGGGCTCACGCGGGCTGGTGAAGGACCAGCCGGACTGGCTGAACCGCGCAGTGACCGCGGCGCTTGGTGCGGCAGGTGGTTTCGGCGGGCTGCCCTCGGCCATGGCCGAGCTGCCGGTGACCACCACCGTGCTGCTGCGCGCCATCCAGGGCGTTGCCGCCGACGAGGGCTTTGATCCGGCCGAGGCCAACGTGCAGTTCGACTCGATCCGCGTCTTTGCCGCTGCCGGGCCGCTGGCCGAGGACGATGGCGCCGATGCCGCCTTCCTGGCCACCCGGCTGACCCTGACCGGCACCACGATGCAGGCGCTGATCTCCTCCGTCGCGCCGCGCCTCGCCGCCGCCCTCGGGCAGAAGCTGGCGGCGCAGACCGTGCCGGTGTTGGGGGCCGCCGCCGGGGCGGCGGTGAACTATGCCTATACCAGCTACTATCAGGACATGGCGCGGGTGCATTTCCGCCTGCGTCGCCTGGCCATCGACGAGGATCGCCGCCCCGAGGACCTGGCCGAGGCGCTGCGGGCCGAGCTTACGCGGAAGCCTCTGCGAAAGGGCTGAGGGCGAACAGCCGCCCCGGCCCCTGCGGCACCACCCCGGCCTGCTGCATCATGTGCCAGGCAAGCACCTGGTTCGAGGACAGGACCGGCAGGCCGACCTGGGCCTCGATCCGCTCCAGCAGGCCGAGGGTGCGCAGGTTGGTGCAGGAAAGGAACAGCGCATCGACCCGCGCCTTGCGCGCCAGCGCCGCCGCGCCGAACAGGATCGAGCCGGCGTCGATGCGCACCACCATGGCCTCATGCGGGACGGCGAAGCTGCCGCAGACCGGCACCTGCAGCCCGTAGCCTTCCAGGCAGCTGGCCAGCTTGTCCGAGACCGGCTGCGAATAGGGCGACAGGATCCCCAGGCGGCGCACCCGCAGCGCCTTGCAGGCGGCCAGCAGCGCGCTGAGAGGATTGCTCACCGCGCGGGTGGTGGCGGTGGCGCGCAGCAGCCTCTCGACCTGACCGATGCCGAGGGTCGCGGAGCCGGAAGTGCAGGCATAGGCCAGCGAGGCGAAGTCGACCCCGGTGGGAAACAGCGACACCGCCTGTGAAAGGTGGTTGCGGATCTCCGTCAGGTTCTCGAGCGTCAGCTCGTCCCCCGCGGGCACGCGGGTGACCAGCAGCTCGATCTCCCGGGGGAGCAGGTCGCGGAAATCGCGTTCGATGGTCTCGTCGCTTTTCAGGACAACGAGGCCGATCTGCGGCCTGCGCTCAGGGTCGAGGGCGAAGGGAAAGACTTCGTTCATAGCTCGAGGATTGCCGCATCCGCGGGCCCGGTCAACCATTCCGTGTGCCCCGCCTGCACGACGATGTTCTCCTCGTGCACCAGCATCCGCCCCGGCGCCAGGTCGATCCCCGGTTCCAGCGTCAGCACCATGCCCGGTTCCAGCACGGTCTCGTCCTCGGGGATCAGCGAGGGCTGCTCGGTCAGCTGCAGGCCCAGCCCGTGCCCGAGGCGCCCCGCCCCGGAGCCACCCGCGCCGCCGGTGACGATCCGGTCCATGGCGTGAAACAGGTCGCAGACCCGCGCACCGGGACGGGCCAGGGCGAAGGCGGCCTGAGTGGCCTCGATCAGCCGCTCATGGGCACGGGCGACCTCGGGCAGGGGCGGCCCGAGGCTGAAGTTGCGGTCGAAGTCACAGAAATAGCCCTGGCGGATCAGCCCGGTATCCAGCATCAGCACGTCGCCACGCGCCAGCGGCCTGTCATCGGCGGGAGAGATCACGTCGCCGTAGCCCCCGGGCGCCGCCGCGCCGGCCAGATAGGGCACCCAGTCGGCGCCCTCTGCGAGGCAGAGCGCCTGGAAGTCGCGGAACACCTGCGAGAGGGGCACGCCTTCGGCGGCGATCTCGGGCACCCGGGCAAAGGCCCGTCCCGCGCAGGCGCAGGTGGCCCGGACAAGGGTGATCTCGGCAGGCGACTTGACGCTGCGCAGACGCTCCAGCAGCCGGCCGTCACCGCCGATCCGCCGCCCCTGCGCGGCCAACCCGGCCTCGAGCCGGCGCTGGTCCGCGTAGGGCATCCTGAGGGTGGTCCCCAGCCCCTCCGGCAGGGCCAGCGTACCGCCAGCGGGCAGCAGGTCGCAGATCGTGTGCAGCAGCAGGCTGACGCCGTCGTCAGACATGTCGGGGGCCCGCCAGCAGCGGATGTCGCGGACCCAGGTCCGGGCCATCAGCGCCTGCCCGATCGAGGGGATGACCGCCACCGGATCGCCCCGGGCGGGCACCAGCAGGAACCAGGGGCGGGTCGGACTCTCCCAGAAGCGGGTCAGGAAGCCTGCAACATAGCGCAGGTCCGCATCGGTGCTGAGCAGCAACGCCCCCGCCCCCGCCGCTGCCAGCCCCGTCTGGATCCGCGCCAGGCGGTCGCGGTACTCGGTTTCGGGAAGGGCGGACTGGCTCATCCGCGGCTCACTCCAGCGGCTCGGGCTGTTCCGAGAGGATCACCAGCACCCGCGAGGCCGGACCGAGATCCAGCGCCACCCCCTGTTCGGCCAGCGCCAGCAGGCCGGCCAGCCCCGCCGCCCCGGAGGGCGTCGTGGGCAAGCCGGCGCCCGCCGCCTTGGCCGCCCCCTGCGCCGCCTCCGCCTCGGTGATCGTCTGGAAGCCATCGGCATCCCGCGCCAGCCCCTTCAGCGCGATCAGCGAAGGTGCCTTGCAATCCAGCCGCCCCATGACCGAGACCGGCCCGCTGGCCGTCACCGGCGCCCCGGCGGCAATGGAACCGGCCAGGGCCGGGGCGAAGGCAGGTTCGACCACGACGATCCGCGGCGCGGCGCCCCAGTGGGCGCGCACGAAGGCCGCCGCCGCCCCCGCAAGACCCCCGACCCCGGCCTGCAGGAAGACATGTGTCGGGGCTTCGTCCAACTGCCCGGCCACCTCGGCCATCAGCGCCAGGTAGCCCTCCATCAGCAGGTGGGGACGCTTCAGGTAGCCGGGCCAGGAACTGTCCGAGATCAGCTCAAGCCCCTCGGTCGCGGCGGCACGGGCAGCGGCGGCCATGCTGGCCTCGTAGTCCGCACCTTCCCGGCGCACCTCGGCGCCATGGCCGCGCAGGGTGCGGGCGAAGCTCTCGGGCACGGTCTCGGCGATGTAGATCCGCGCCCTGGCCCCGAAAGCCCGCGCCCCCGCCGCCACCGAGAGACCATGGTTGCCGGCGCTGGCGGTGACATAGGTACGCCCCCGCGCCAGCCCCTCCTCCGCCTCGCGGGCGATCACATGGGCCGCGCCGAGCGCCTTGAAACTGCCCAGCCCCATGCGCCCGCGCTCGTCCTTGATCCAGAGCGCTCCGACCCCCGCCGCCTGCGCCAGGCCGGGGGCCGCGACAAGGGGCGTCGCCGCCGCCTCGGGGCAGCGGGCCAGCAAGGCCAGCACGCGGGCGGGATCGGCGGCGGGGGCCGGCACATCGGCCAGCTCCGGGTGGGTCAGCCCCGTGCCACGAAAGGGGTTCAGCAGGATTTCCATGTCACCAGTGCTGCACGGCCTCCCGTCCCGGGTCAATCTCCGCCGGAAAGATCGCCCTGCGACCGCGGCGGTGCCGGTCAGTCGCGCAGCGGTTCCGGGCGCAGCACCATGATGGTCGGCCGCTCCGGCAGGCTGCGCAGCGAGACCTCGATCTCGCGGGTGTCGTGCAGCTGGACGTCGAAATCGCTGCTGACCTCGTTCAGGAACCAGTTCAGGCTGGCGCCGGAAAACCAGTGCATCGGCAGCACGATCGAGCTCTTCATCCGCTCCACCACCCGCACCATCGAGGCGGTGTCGAGAGTCATGCCCCCATCCACCGGCACCATCACCACGTCGAGCCGTCCGATGGCGGCATATTGCTCGTCATTGGGTTCATGATGCAGGTGGCCGAGATGGCCGATGCAGAGCCCGCCGACCTCGAAGACGAAGATCGAATTGCCGTTCTCCTCGACCCCGCCCGACCCGGCGCGGATGTCGGTGGAGACATTGCGCACCAGCATGTCGCCGACCTCGATCAGGTGATCGGCCGGGGCGCCGTAGGTCTCGGACCAGCCGCGCAGGACATGGGGGATACCGGGGTCGGGGAAATTGGTGAAATGGCTGGAATGGGCGTGATTCATGGTCACCACGTCGGGTAGATAGTCGGCGCTGCCGACATGGCCGGGATAGTCGGTGATGGCGCCGACGCCGCCGGGCGACTGAATCAGGAAAGCCGAATGGGTCAGGTAGCTGATGCGCACGGTATAGTCGGGCAGCGGATCGCGGAACCCGGCCTTGTGAAGAAACTGCACGCCCGGCGTCGCGTCGGCGATGGCGATGCAGTGGCTGACCGGCACCTGGGCGCGGGCCGGCAGGGCGAGGGCCGAAAGGGCGACGAGGCAGGCGGCAGTCTGGCGCAACATGGGCGGTCCTCCTGCCGAGAAGTTAGCACGGCGGGCGCCCTCTTCGGGGTCACGCCAGCGTGAGACCGCGGCAGGGAGGAGAGACTGCCCGCAAAAGCGGCAGCGCCCCCCGTCGCCTGTCGCCTGTCGCCTGTCAACGGCCCCAGAAGCGTAGGTGCGGGCAACCCCTCGCAGAACGTCGGCTTCTTGAGGGAGCGGCGCTCTGCCCCACCCCGGTCGCGCTGTCTCGCCCGGGACAAATTCACGGGCGGATACGCTCACACGGCAAGCATGACAGGGTGCGACGCCCCTGCCCATCACCAGGCTGAAAATACTCGCGGGGGTGAGGCGCAGCCGAGGGGGCGGCAGCCCCCTCCTTCTGCCCCCGTATCCAGCCCCCTACCCGGCTTCCGTCCGGCCCCGCCGGTCCATGCGCAGCGCCGCATAGAGCACATGGGTGCGCCAACGCCCGTTGATCTGGAGGTAACTCTGGGCCACGCCCTCGTACTTGAAGCCGCAGCTTTCCAGCAGGGCGCGGGAGGGGGCGTTCTCGGGCAGGCAGGCGGCCTCGATGCGGCTCAGGTCCATGCGGTGAAAGGCGTGGTGCACGACCCCCTGGATCGCCTCGCGCATGTAGCCCTGGCGTTTGTACCGTTCCCCGATCCAGTAGCCGAGGGTGCCGGCCAGCGAGGGCCCGCGACGGATGTTGTCCAGCGTGATCGCCCCCACCAGGGCGCCATCGCCGCGCCGCTCCAGGAACAGCGGCAGCGCCGTCCCCCCCGAGATCGACCGCTGCGCCCAGTAGACCCGGTTGGTGAAGCTGCGCCGGGTCAGGTGGTCGCTGGCCCAGGTCGGCTCCCAAGGGGTGAGGAAGGCGCGGCTTTCGTCACGCAGCTCGGTCCAGGCGCGGAAATCGGCATGGACCGGGGGGCGCAGGACCATCCGTTCCGTGTCGATCGCGACCTTGCGCCGGGACCTCAGCATCAGGCAGCGCGGCGGGCCTGAAGCCCTTCGAAGGCAGGCGCGCCCTCGACCGGACCATAGAGCGCCAGAGCCATGGGCGCCTGCCGGGCCATCTGCTCGGCATGGCTGCGGATATCCTCGGAGGTGACCGCGTCGATACGCTGCACCACCTCGTCGAGGCCGGGCACGCGGCCCCAGATCTCGACCATGCGGGCCAGGCGTTCGGCGCGCGAGGACGCGCCTTCCAGCCCCATCAGCAGGCCGGCCTTCATCTGGGCCCGGGCGCGGTCGATCTCGGCGGTGGAAATGCCATCGGCAGCACGCGACATCTCGTCGAGGATCAGCCCCGAGAGATCGGCCACCTTGTCCGCCGAGGTCCCGGCGTAGATCGTCGTCATGCCGCTGTCGGTATAGGCGCCGGCCGAGGCGAAGACGGTGTAGCAGAGCCCGCGCTTCTCGCGCAGCTCCTGGAACAGCCGCGAGGACATGCCGCCACCAAGCGCCGCCGCGTAGATCTGCGCCGCATAGGCCCTGGGCGAGCGATAGTCGGGGCTCTCGAAGCCGAAGGTCACATGGGCCTGTTCCAGCGTCTTGACCTGGCGGACCTCTCCGCCGACGAACCGGGCAGGCACCAGATCGGGCTGGCCATGGGCCTGCATGTCACCAAACAGCGCCTCGGCCTGTTTCACGATCTCGTCGTGATCCACCGCACCGGCGGCCGCCAGGATCATCTGGCCGGGGCCATAGTGCTCGGCAACGAAGCCCGCCAGGTCCTCGCGGGTGAAGGCGCGCACGCGGTCCTCGGGGCCGAGGATCGTGCGGCCGAGCGGCTGCTCGGGGTAGGCGCGTTCCTGCAGCCAGTCGAAGATCACGTCATCCGGAGTATCCAGCGCCTGGCCGATCTCGGAAAGGATCACCCCGCGCTCCATCTCGATTTCCGAAGGGTCGTAGACCGAGCGGCGCAGGATATCGGCGATCACGTCCAGCGCCAGCGGCACGTCGGCCTGCAGCACCCGGGCGTAATAGGCCGTCACCTCGCGCGAGGTATAGGCGTTGATGTAGCCGCCGACATCCTCGATCACCTCGGCGATCTGCAGCGCGCTGCGGGTCTCGGTGCCCTTGAAGGCCATGTGTTCGAGGAAATGGGCGATGCCGTTCTGTTCCGGCCGCTCATGGCGGCCGCCGGCGGCGACCCAGATGCCGATCGAGGCCGATTGCAGCCCGGGCATATGTTCGGTCACGACGCGGAAGCCGTTCGGCAGGGTCGTCAGGTTGACGCTCATTGCGCCCTCCTTTCACGGATCAGGTATTCGATGGCGCCGAGATCGTCGGCGAGGCGCGTCACGCGCTCGTCCCGCTCGAAGAGATCGGCCATGCGCGGCGGCAGGCCGGGGCGTATGCCGCTGGCCTCTTCCACCGCGTCAGGGAATTTCGCCGGGTGCGCGGTAGCGAGGCTGACCATGGGCACCGCCGGGTCGCGCATCTCGCGCGCGACCTTCACCGCCACGGCGGAATGGGGGCAGAGCAGCTCGGTGGTCAGGGTCTTCATCTCGGCGATGGTGGTGCGGGTCTCGTCTTCGGTGCAGCGGCCCGAGGTGAACAGCTCCTGCAGGTGCGACAGCGCCCCCTGCGGCAGGGTAAAGCCACCGGCCTTGAGCTCGTCCATCAGCTGCGCCACGGCGGGGCCGTCGCGGTCGAGCGCGTCGAAGATCACCCGCTCGAAGTTCGAACTGACCTGGATGTCCATCGACGGAGAGATCGAGGGCACCACGCCGTCGGGCTTGTATTCGCCCGTGGTCAGGCAGCGGTGCAGGATGTCGTTCTGGTTCGTCGCCACCACCAGCTTGTCGATGGGCAGGCCCATCTTGCGGGCGATGTAGCCGGCGAAGATGTCGCCGAAATTGCCCGTCGGCACGGTGAAGCTGACCTTGCGGTCCGGCGCGCCGAGCGAGACGGCGGAGGTAAAGTAGTAGACGACCTGCGCCAGTACGCGCGCCCAGTTGATCGAGTTCACCCCGGCAAGACCCACCTCGTCGCGGAATTCGAAGTCGTTGAACATGTCCTTCACGCGGGCCTGGCAGGCGTCGAAGTCGCCGTCCAGCGCGATGGCATGGACATTGCTGTCCGCCGGCGTGGTCATCTGGCGGCGCTGCACTTCGCTGACGCGGCCATGCGGATAGAGGATGAAGACATCCACGTTGTCGAGGCCCCGGAACGCCTCGATCGCGGCCGAGCCGGTGTCGCCCGAGGTTGCGCCGACAATGGTCACCCGGCGGCCGTTCTTCGCCAGCGCCGTCTGGAACAGCTGACCGATCAGCTGCATGGCGAAGTCCTTGAAGGCCAGCGTGGGGCCGTGGAACAGCTCCAGCAGGAAATGGTTCGGTTCCAGTTGCACCAGCGGCGCGCGGGCGGCATGGCCGAAGCCCTCGTAGGCGCGGGCGATGCAGCCCTTGAACTCGTCCTCGGTGAAGGTGCCGCCCAGGAAGGGCCACATGATGCGGAAGGCGGTGTCCTCGTAGGAGAGGCCGTTCAGGTCGCGGATTTCCTCGGCGCTGAGCGTCGGGATCTCGGCGGGCACGTAGAGGCCGCCGTCCCGGGCCAGCCCGGTCAGCATCGCGTCTTCGAAGCTCAGCTCGGGGGCGGCGCCCCGGGTCGATACGTATTTCACGTGGTCTCGCCTTCTGCCTGTTTGCGCATGCGATAAATCAGATAGGCGGACATGACCAGCCATACGGCAGCCAGAGAGAGCCATGTGATCGCATATTCCAGGTGGTCGTTCGGGATTCCGGCGGTGCCGACCGGGGCGGGCAGCAGCGCCCCGTCCCCCGCAGGGCCGTCGCGGCGCACGACCAGCATCGGCTCGGTGCCAAGTTCGGCGGCCAGCGCGGGCAGGTCGCGGGCGTAGAAGAGGCCGGTGGAGAGGTCGGGCGCGGGGGTGAAGCTGTCCACCTCGTCGGGCCAGAGCAGGTTGCCGGTGATCGTCACCTCGCCCTCCGGCGCGGGCGGGATGGCGGCGGCCTGGGGCACGAAGCCCCGTTCGACGATCAGGCGCCGGGCCCCGGCCTCGAAAGCCTGTTCCAGGCGGTAGCCGGCCCCCTGCCCCTCCATTGCCGATTGCACGCGGACAGGCGTGCCGGTGAACCGGCCGGTGACGGTCACGGCCAGGTAGCGGTCGGCATCGGGATCGAGGCTTGCGGGCAGGGGCACCGGATCGGCGGCGATGCGCGCCTCGATCCGCGCCAGCACGCCGGTCTTCCATTCCAGCCGCCGGAATTGCCAGTTGGCCAGCGCCAGCAGGATCGCCACCCCGCCCAGGCCAAGGACCAGCGCCCCGATCAGTTTTCCGCGCATCTGCGACCTTTCAATTGCGAAAGGCGCGAGGTCTGCCCCCGCGCCCTTGGTTCGTGCCAGAGGTGTGTTGTCACACACCCTCCTCTTCCGCGCGGCCTGGGATGCCGGGAGTGGGGTGGATACACTCCACCTTCGGCCTGCCCGCGCCCCCGTGCCGGGGCCTTACTGGCCCCAGATGTAGATCGCGGCGAAGAGGAACAGCCAGACCACGTCGACGAAGTGCCAGTACCAGGCGGCGGCCTCGAAGCCGACGTGGTTGTCGGGGGTGAAGTGGCCCGCCTGGGCGCGGATCATGCAGACCAGCAGGAAGATCGTGCCGATGATCACGTGCATCCCGTGGAAGCCGGTCGCCATGAAGAAGGTGGCGCCGTAGATGTTGCCCGAGAAGCCGAAGGCGGCGTGGCTGTATTCATAGGCCTGGAAGACGGTGAAGATCGCCCCCAGCAGGACCGAGATCAGCAGGCCGTTGACGATGTCCTTGCGGTTGTTCTCATGCACGAGCGCGTGGTGCGCCCAGGTGCAGGCCGCGCCCGAGCAGAGCAGGATAAGCGTGTTGATCAGCGGCAGGTGCCAGGGGTCGAAGGTCTCGATCCCCGCCGGCGGCCAGACGCCGTCGACCGCCGGGCTCTGCGGGCCCATCGGGTAGAGCGCGTGCTTGAAGAAGGTCCAGAACCAGGCCGAGAAGAACATCACCTCGGACATGATGAACAGGATGAAGCCGTAGCGCAGGCCGATGCGCACGACGGGGGTGTGATCGCCCGCCTTGTTCTCGGCCACGGTGTCCGCCCACCATCCGAACATGGTGTAGATGATCACCAGGAAGCCGGCCAGGAACAGCCAGGGGCCGCTGTCGTGCATCCATTTCACCGCCCCGAAGAGCATGATGAAGGTGCCGACCGCCGCGATGAACGGGTACACCGACGGTGTCAGGATGTGGTAATCGTGGTTCTTTGCATGTGCCATCGTTCTGTTCCCCGGCCAGAGGCCCTCAGTTCACGTCCGTGTTGGTATCGGCCGCAGGAAGTGCGGCCTGTTCTTCCGCCGCCCGGTAGCTCTCGGGCAGGTCGATTTCGTAGAAGGTATATCCCAGAGTGATCGTGTGGACATACTTCGCGTCGCGATCCTCGACGATTTCGGGATCGACGTAGAAAGTCACGGGCATCTGCACCGTCTCGCCCGGCTCCAGCACCTGTTCGGTGAAGCAGAAACAGTCGATCTTGGTGAAGAAGCCACCGGCCTCATAGGGCGTCACGTTGTAGCTGGCCTGCCCGGCGATCGGGCGATCGGTCGGGTTGGTCGCCTCGTAGAAGGCCAGGCCGGTCTCGCCGATCTTCAGCTCGACCTGGCGCTGCATGGGCTTGAATTCCCACGGCATGTTGCGGTCGGTGGCGCTGTCGAACCGGATCTTGATCGTCTCGTCCAGCACGATGTCGGAACCGGCATCGGCTTCCTGCGTCACGCCACCGAAACCGGTGACCGCGCAGAAGTAGTTGTAGGCCGGCACGGCCAGCCAGGCCAGCGCCCCCATGGTGAGGATCACCCCGGCGGTCTGCAGGACGGTCTTCTGTTTCGGATCCATGCTCAGCCCTCCCCTGCTGTGGCGGCAGAGCTGCCCGGCACGTTGTCGGGGAACTGGAGGTTCTGGCTGGTGACCTTGACGAAGGTCAGCAGGAAAACCAGCACCACGAAGGCGCCCAGCACCAGGCCGAGGCCGGTGTTCAGGCCACGGCGGCGGCGGTGCAGCTCATGTTCACGGGTCAGCGGCATCTTACCAGCCTCCCAGTCCGTAGGGCTTCAGCAGCGCCTCGGCGAGGATCGCGGCGAAGTGCAGGAAGGTGTAGATCAGCGACAGCTTGAAGAAACCGCGCTCGACCTTGTAGTTGTCGGCCTCTGCCATGACCTCGTCGCGGCGCCAGATGCGGACCGCGCCGATCACGAAGAGAGCGTTCAGCACCAGGGCAACGGCCATGTAGACCGGGCCACCGATCGAGGTCAGCCCGGTGCCGAAGGCCACGGCAGCCAGAAGCACGGTATAGGCCAGGATGTGACGCCGGGTGGTGGGGCGGCCGTGGGTCACGGTCAGCATCGGCACGCCCGCATCGTCGTAGTCCGAACGCATGAACAGCGCCAGGGCCCAGAAGTGCGGCGGGGTCCACATGAAGACCAGCAGGAACATCAGCACCGATTCAATGCTGACGCCGCCGGTGGCCACGGCCCAGCCGATCATCGGAGGGAAGGCCCCCGCCGCGCCGCCGATGACGATGTTCTGCGGCGTCCAGCGCTTCAGCCACATGGTGTAGACCACGGCGTAGAAGAAGATGGTGAAGGCCAGGAACAGGCCCGCGAAGACATTGGCCGCCAGGGCCAGCATGACGCAGGAGAAGCCCGACAGCGCCAGGCCAAGCGCCAGGGCCTCGTCGCGGCCGACCCGGCCCGAGGGGATCGGACGGCCACGGGTGCGCTTCATCACGGCGTCGATGTCGCTGTCGTACCACATGTTCAGCGCGCCCGAGGCACCGCCGCCGATGGCGATGAACAGGATGGCGCAGAAGGCGATGTAGGGATGCACCGGCATGGGCGCGGCGACCAGGCCGACCAGCGCGGTGAAGACGACCAGCGACATGACCCGCGGCTTCAGCAGGGCGATGTAATCGCCGAACTCGGCGTCGCCCCCGTCAGCTTGCGTCGTGATGCTTGCATCGGTCATGAATGGTCACTCTTCGGAAGGGACCCGCGCCCCGGAGATCCGGGGCGGGGCGGTCATTGCTCGGATGCCGCGCAGGGCGGCCTTGCGGATCGGGCCCGCGCGGGGCCCGCGATCACGGCTGCCTCAGGCGGCGGGCAGATCGCGCAGCGGCACGAACTGGCCGGCTTCCGCGCAGGCTGCAACCCAGGCGTCGTAGACTTCCTGGCTGACCACCTTGACGGTGATCGGCATGTAGGCGTGGTCCTTGCCGCAGAGCTCGGAGCACTGGCCGAAGTAGACGCCTTCCTGCTCGGCAGAGAACCACAGCTGGGCGAAGCGGCCCGGCACGGCGTCCTGCTTCACGCCGAAGGCGGGAATGGTCCAGGAGTGGATCACGTCGGCGCCGGTCACGGTCATCACGACGGTCTTGTTGACCGGGACGATGACGGCGGTGTCGGTGGCCAGCAGGTATTCGTCATCGTTGTAGCCGTTCGCGGCCAGCTCTTCACGCGGCAGCAGGAAGCCCTCGAAGGCCAGGTCTTCCTGGTCGGTGTATTCGTAGCCCCAGTACCACTGGTAGCCGGTCACCTGGATGTGGACATCACCATCGGGGATGACCTGCTGCTTGAACAGCGTCGGCAGCGAGAAGGCACCGATGAACATCAGGATCAGGATAGGCACGATGGTCCAGGCGACTTCCAGCGGCGAGTTGTGGGTGAACTTCGCCGGGGTCGGGTTGGACTTCTTGTTGAAGCGGAAGATGCAGACCAGCAGCAGCAGGCAGACCAGGACCACGATGGCCGTGATGATGTAGAGCAGCATGTGGTCCAGCCACTGCAGGTCGCGCGCCAACTCGGTCGAGGCCGACTGGAAGTCGATACCGCCCGCGTGGGGCTTGCCAATGGTCTCCAGCTCCTGCGCGAAGGCGGGCATGGCGGTGAAAGCGGCCGTCAGGGCCAGGAAAGGTTTCATCAGTCGCATCGTTCACCCTGATCGGTTGCGTGTCGCTCGCGGTCCCGGCCTGCCCTCCCCGTCCGGCCTTGCAACCGGGGAGGAACGCGCGAAGGCCGCGGCGCTCCCGTTGTCTGTCGCTGCTTAAAACCATATTCTTGCCGTCACGACAATAATGGCTCTTGCGGCAAAGGGACGCTTTTTTTGATCTCGATCAAAATAGTCCACCGCAGTGGCCCGCTTGCACCGCCGCTCCGCAGGGGCCAAGGTGCGGCGCCAGAGTAGCGCGTGCCGGACGGGAGGGTTCCCGCGCCGGCCCTGTCAGGAAAGGCCCGAAGATGTCCGCCAGCGCCCCCGAGACCCCGTTCCGCCCCTTCGAGGAAATGCTCGACCAGGACCGCGCCCTGACCCTGCTGCGCGACGCGGTGGCCGGCGCCGACGACGGAGAGCTTTTCCTTGAACGCCGCCGCTCGGAGGTGCTGCACTTCGACGACGGACGGATTCGCAACGCCGCTTATGATGCCTCCGAGGGATTCGGCCTGCGCGCCGTGCGCGGCGAAGTCGCGGGCTACGCCCATGCCACCGAGATCTCCGAAAGCGCCCTGCAGCGCGCCGTGGCCACCGCCCGGCTGGCCGTCGGCGATGGCGGCGGCACCATGGCGCCGCCGCCGCGCGCCACCAACCGCCATCTTTACGAGGCGCTCGACCCGATTGCCGGCCATTCCTTCCCGGTGAAGGTCGAGACGCTGCGCGAGATCGACGCCTTCTGCCGGGATCTGGATCCCCGCGTCGTGCAGGTCTCGGCCACCATCGCCGCCTCCTGCCAGGAGGTCTTCATCCTGCGTCCCGAGGGGCAGATCACCTCGGACATCCGGCCCATGACCCGCGTCAATGTCTCGGTCATCGTCGAGGGCGACGGCCAGCGCCAGACCGGCACTGCCGGCGGCGGCGGGCGCATCGGGCTGGACGGGCTGCTGGATCCCGCCGACTGGCAGGCCAAGGCCCGCGAGGCGCTGCGCATCGCGCTGGTGAACCTCGAGGCCATCCCCGCCCCCGCCGGACAGATGGACGTGGTGCTAGGCCCGGGGTGGCCCGGCGTCATGCTGCACGAGGCCGTCGGTCACGGGCTGGAGGGCGATTTCAACCGCAAGAATGCCTCGGCCTTCTCGGGGCTGATCGGTCAGCAGGTCGCGGCCAAGGGAGTCACGGTGCTGGACGATGGCACGATCCCGGACCGGCGCGGCTCGATCTCGGTCGATGACGAGGGCACGCCTTCGGGCAAGAACGTGCTGATCGAGGACGGGGTGCTGGTCGGCTACATGCAGGACCGCCAGAATGCCCGCCTGATGGGGGTCGCGCCTACGGGCAATGGCCGCCGCGAAAGCTATGCCCATGCGCCGATGCCCCGGATGACCAACACCTACATGCTGGGCGGCAAGGCGACCCCCGAAGAGGTGGTCGGCGAGATGAGGGACGGCATCCACGCCGTCGGCTTCTCGGGCGGGCAGGTGGATATCACCAACGGCCAGTTCGTCTTCAACTGCACTGAGGCCTACCTGGTGAAGAACGGCCGGCGGGTGGCACCGGTGAAGGGCGCGACACTGATCGGCTCGGGGCCCGCGGCGATGAAGCAGATCCGCGCGCTTGGCAACGACATGGCGCTGGATCCGGGCATGGGCAACTGCGGCAAGAACGGCCAGTGGGTGCCCGTGGGCGTCGGCCAGCCGACCGTGCTGATCGGCGGGCTGACCGTCGGCGGCTCGACGGTCTAGGCCAGGTCGTAGCGGCGCGCGATGGCGGTGTCGTCCTCGCGCCACGCCGTGAAGCCCATGGCCCCGTAGTAGCCCTGTCCCGCGGCATTGCCACGCTGGATATAGGCCTCGATCACGGGCAGGCCGGCCTGTTCTGCCGCGGCGAGGCTGGCGGCGAACAGCCCCCGGCCCACACCCTTGCGCGCCGCGCGGGGCGAGACATGGGTGCCGATGATCCCCCAGCCCTCGGGCGTGTCATAGGGATTGCCCGCTTCGGCCCGCATCAGCGATTGCAGGCCGAGGATCCCATCCCCCTCGACCGCGACCGAGCAGAGCAGACCGCCAGTTATATAATGTGTCCGTACGAAATCCGCATCGGCGCGCGAGGTCCGCTTGCCGGCGGCGACCAGTTCTTGCAGCATCGCGCTGATGGCGGGGGCGTCTTCCAGGGTGGCGGGGCGGATCTGCATGGCGATCTCCTTTTGCCTCGGGGTGCCACGGCGGGCCCCGGATGGCCAGAGCCTACGACCTTCGCAGGGGGCCCGCCCCCCTTCACCCTTAATTAACCACCCCGCAGCTACATATGATTCCGCAAGCAGGCGGAGTCACGATGGTCGTGGATACACATCCTTCCACTCACCCCCCACTCCCACCCACCACGGAAGATGAGCGACTGTCGTGGCTTCGTCTCTTGCGCTCGCGCCGCGTCGGTCCCAGCACCTTCTGGCGCATGCTTTCCGAACATGGATCCGCCAGCGCCGCGCTGGCCGCCCTGCCAGAGGTCGCCCGCGCCGCCGGGCTGGACCGCTATGCCCCCTGCCCCGTCGAGGTCGCCGCACAGGAACTGGCCCGGGGCCGGACACTTGGCGCGCGGCTTCTGGCCCGGGGCGATGATGGCTACCCCCGCGCTCTGGAAGACCTGACCGACCCGCCGCCCCTTCTCTGGGCGCTTGGCCGGGTCGAGCTGCTGGCGCTGCCGGGGATCGCGATGGTCGGCGCGCGCCGGGCCTCTTCGCTTGGCCTGCGCATGGCCCGCGCGCTGGCGCAGGACCTGGGACGCGCGGAACAGGTCGTGATCTCGGGGCTGGCGCGGGGCATCGATACCGCCGCCCATGAAGCGGCGCTGGAGACCGGGACGATTGCCGTCATGGCCGGCGGGGTCGACCAGATCTATCCGCCCGAGAATCGCGCCCTGGCGGAAGAGATTGCGCGCCGGGGCCTGCGGATCTCGGAGCAGCCCCTGGGCGTCACCCCGACGGCCCGCCATTTTCCGCTGCGCAACCGGCTGATCTCGGGGCTGGCGCGGGCGGTGATCGTGGTCGAGGCGGCGGCGAAGTCGGGCACGCTGATCACCGCGCGGCACGCGCTGGACCAGGGCCGCGACGTGCTGGCGGTGCCGGGCCACCCCTTCGATCCGCGCGCCTCGGGCTGCAACATGCTGCTGCGCGACGGCGCGACCCTCGTGCGCGGCGCCCGCGACGTGCTGGAGGCGCTTGAGCTGCCCGCGCCGGAAGAGCGCGCGGCGGCGCCTGCTCCACCGTCACCCGTGACGCAGGACACCCGGCCCGCGCGCGTCCTGCGCGACATGGCCCGCCTGCACCAGCTGATCCTCGACAGATTGGGCGCCGCGCCACTGGCGGAAGACGCGCTGATCCGCGACATCGACGCCGCGCCGCACCACATCAGCCCCGCCCTGACCGACCTCGAACTGGAGGGGCGGATCGAACGCCAGCCCGGTGGGCTTATCTCGCGGGCATCCTGACGGCGCACGCCGCGCCGCGGCACGGGGTCGGGCAAGCCTCCATTGACAATGCCCCTGCAGACCCCACATGTTCCGCCGCCAAGGCCGGCTCTCAGAGTCGCGCCCTCCAGCGAAAGGAACCGGTATGCCCGTCGTCGTCGTCGAATCCCCGGCCAAGGCCAAGACAATCAACAAGTATCTGGGATCCGACTATACCGTTCTCGCGTCCTACGGCCACGTCCGGGACCTGCCGCCGAAGGATGGTTCGGTCGATCCCGAGCGGGATTTCGAGATGCTCTGGGAGATCGCCAGCGACAGCAAGAAGCACGTCAAGGCCATCGCCGACGCACTGAAGGACGACAATGCGCTGATCCTCGCCACCGACCCCGACCGCGAGGGTGAGGCGATTTCCTGGCACCTGGAGGAAGCGCTGCGGAACCGCAAGGCGCTGAAGAAGGACACGCCGGTCAGCCGCGTGGTGTTCAACGCGATCACCAAGACCGCCGTCACCGAGGCGATGAAGACCCCCCGCCAGGTCGACAACGACCTCGTGCACGCCTACCTCGCCCGCCGCGCGCTGGACTACCTGGTGGGCTTCAACCTGTCGCCGGTGCTCTGGCGCAAGCTGCCCGGGGCCAAGTCGGCAGGCCGGGTGCAATCGGTCTGCCTGCGCCTGATCGTCGAACGCGAGATGGAGATCGAGGCCTTCCGCCCTCGCGAATACTGGTCGGTCAAGGTGATCCTGACCACCCCGCGCGGCCAGGAATACGAGGCCCGCCTGACCGTGCTGGCCGGCGACAAGCTGGACAAGTATTCGATCGAGAACGCCACCCAGGCCGAGATGGCGGTGCAGGCGATCACCTCGCGCGACCTGACCGTGACCTCGGTCGAAGCCAAGCCGGCGTCTCGCAATCCCTCTCCGCCCTTCATGACCTCGACCCTGCAGCAGGAAGCCAGCCGCAAGTTCGGCATGGGCGCGCGGCAGACGATGAATGCGGCACAACGCCTCTACGAAGCCGGGCATATCACCTACATGCGGACCGATGGCATCGACATGGCGCCGGAGGCGGTGACCGCCTGCCGCGAGGCCATCGCCGACCGCTTCGGCAAGAACTACGTGCCCGCCAGCCCCCGGGTCTACAAGAACAAGGCCAAGAACGCCCAGGAAGCGCACGAATGCATCCGCCCGACGGACATGACCAAGGACGCCGCCGCGCTTGGCCTCTCCGACGACCAGCGCAAGCTCTACGACCTGATCTGGAAGCGCACCCTGGCCTGCCAGATGGAAGGCGCCCGGATGGAGCGCACCACGGTCGAGATCGGCAGCCGTGACGCCCAGGTGGGCCTGCGTGCCACCGGCCAGGTGGTGCTGTTCGACGGCTTCCTGAAGATCTACGAAGAGGGCCGCGACGACGTCGAGGGCGACGACGACAACCGCCTGCCCCAGATCAGCCAGGGCGAAAAGGCCGAGAAGAAGACCATCACGCCGGATCAGCACTTCACCCAGCCGCCGCCCCGCTACACCGAGGCGACGCTGGTCAAGCGCATGGAGGAACTGGGCATCGGGCGTCCCTCGACCTATGCCTCGATCGTGACCACGATCCAGGATCGCGGCTATGTGGTGAAGGACAAGAACCGCCTCATCCCCGAGGACAAGGGCCGTCTGGTGATCGCCTTCCTGTCCAACTACTTCAAGAAGTACGTGGAATACGATTTCACGGCGGACCTGGAAGAGGAACTGGACGACGTTTCCGCCGGGGACCGCGATTACAAGGACGTGCTGAGCCGCTTCTGGCGCGACTTCTCGGCCGCCATCGCCGAGACCAGCGAGCTGCGCATCACCGAGGTGCTCGACAAGATCAACGAGGTGCTGGAGCCGCATCTCTTCCCGCCGACCGAGGACGGCAGCGACCCGCGCCTGTGCCCGAACTGCGGCGCCGGGCGGCTGTCGATGCGCACCGCGCGCTCGGGCGGCGCCTTCATCGGCTGCTCGAACTACCCCGAATGCCGCTATACCCGCCCCTTCGGCCCCCCCAACCCCGAGGCAGAGGCCAGCGCCATTCCGCCCGAGGGCAAGCTTCTGGGCGAGGACCAGGGGGACAAGATCTATGTCATGAAGGGCCGGTTCGGCCCCTATTGCCAGCGCGGCGAGCTGACGGAAGACAACAAGAAGCCGCCGCGCCAGTCGGTCCCGAAGGAATGGGCCCCCGAGGACGTGACGCTGGAAGAGGCCGTGCGCCTGCTCTCGCTGCCGCGCCTGATCGGGCCCCACCCAGAGGACGGGGTGAACGTCTGGGCCAATATCGGGCGCTACGGTCCCTACCTGAAACACGCCGAGACGACCTCGGACCGGGGCGGCACCAATGCCAACCTGGAGGGGCTGGACGAGGTCTGGACCGTGGGCATGAACCGCGCCGTGCAGCTGCTGGCCGAGAAGGTCGCCGCGCGCAAGGGCCGCAACACTGCCAAGGTGCTGAAGGAGCTGGGCGAGCACCCGGAGGCCGGCGGTCCGGTTCAGCTGATGGAGGGCCGCTACGGGCCCTACGTGAAGTGGGAGAAGATCAACGCCACCCTGGCCGATGCCGATGATCCCGAGGATCTGAGCATGGAACGGGCGGTGGAGCTGATCGCCGAGCGCGCCGCCAAGTCCGGCAAGAAAGTCGCGGCCAAGAAGAAGGCCCCGGCCAAGAAAGCCGCTCCGAAAAAGGCCGCCACGAAGACCGCCGCCAAGAAAGCCCCGGCGAAGAAGAAGGCACCTGCCAAGAAGGCCGCCAGCTCGGGGGACTGATCGCGCAGCGGGGCCCGACTGTGGCCCCGCCGCCTCCCTCACGGTTGCCTGATCACAAGTGATTGGCACCCCGGGCCAATCCGTCCGACCCCTGTCCTGCATCCAAGCAGCCAAGGAGCGGATCTCTTGCCCAGACCCCCGGTATCCCGTCGTACTTTCCTCATCTCCGCCAGCGCCGCCGGCCTGGCGCCCGCGGCCGCATTGGCACAGCAGGCACCCGCCGGCCCGCCGCCACTGATCCCCGCCCCGGTCCTGCCCCCGTCGCGGCGCAACATCTCCAGCTTCGCCAGCCAGGACTGGCGCGATCACTTCGAGCGCCTCGACCGGGTGTCGATCGTCTGCGACACCACCTCGCGGGCGCTGCACTACTGGAACGCCGACGGCAGCGACTACCGGATCTATCCGACCTCGGTGCCGGCCTCCGAGGAACTGACCAGGCGCGGCTATACCGAGGTCGTGCGCAAGCGCGTCGGACCGGACTGGACGCCGACCGCCTCGATGAAGGAGCGCAACCCCGAACTGCGCTACATGCCGCCCGGCCCCGACAACCCGCTGGGCACCCATGCCATGTACCTGTCCTGGCCCGCCTATCTGATCCACGGCACCCATGACACGCGCAAGATCGGGCGGCCCAGCTCGGACGGCTGCATCGGGCTCTACAACTTCGCCATCGAAGAGCTTTTTGCACTCACACCGGTGGGCGCCCAGGTGCGGGTCATATGATGCTGCAGCGCAAACTTCTCTTGCCGCATCGCAGCAATTTCGCGTATCGTGGAAACCCTACCCCCGCCCCCGGGATTTGACAGGGACGGTCCCGGACGCCATGACAGGGGGAGAATTCTGAGGAGGATGTCCATGAAGAAGGTATACGGCTCTGCCGCGGAGGCGCTCGACGGGCTGCTGTCCGACGGTATGCTGATTGCCGCGGGGGGCTTCGGTCTCTGCGGTATTCCCGAGCTGCTGCTGCAGGCGATCAAGGAAGCCGGGACGAAGGATCTGACCTTCGCTTCGAACAATGCGGGGGTCGACGATTTCGGCATCGGCATCCTGCTGCAGACGCGGCAGGTGAAGAAGATGATCAGCTCCTACGTCGGCGAGAACGCCGAGTTCATGCGCCAGTATCTGTCGGGCGAGCTGGAACTGGAGTTCAACCCCCAGGGCACCCTGGCCGAGCGGATGCGCGCCGGTGGCGCGGGCATCCCGGGCTTCTACACCAGGACCGGCGTCGGCACCCAGATCGCCGAGGGCAAGGAACACAAGGACTTCCACGGCGAGACCTATATCATGGAAGAAGGCATCTTCGCCGACCTCGCCATCGTCAAGGCCTGGAAGGCCGACACCTCGGGCAATGCGATCTTCCGCAAGACCGCACGCAACTTCAATCCGCCCGCCGCCATGTGCGGCAAGGTCTGCGTGATGGAGGTCGAGGAGATCGTCGAACCCGGCGAGCTGGATCCTGATCACATCCACCTTCCCGGCATCTACGTGCACCGCCTGATCCAGGGTACCCACGAGAAGCGGATCGAGAAAGTCACCACGCGACCGGCGGCCTGACCGGGCCGTCGCGAAGACACCGAAAGAACCAGATGACGATGGACGCAGAGAACCGGACCACCCTTCAGCCTCTCAGCCATGCAGACGCCTTCGAGACACTCAGCGGCTCCCGCATCTCGATGGTGCTGACGGACCCGGCCCTGCCGGACAATCCCATCGTCTACGTGAACGGTGCCTTCGAGGAGGTCACGGGCTACAAGGCAGGCATGGCCATTGGCCGCAACTGCCGTTTCCTGCAGGGCGAGAACACCGACCCCGACGACGTGAAGCGCCTCCGCGAGGCGCTGCGCGACGAGCAGGACTGCACTGTCGACCTGGTGAACTATCGCGCCGACGGCTCGGAGTTCGTCAACCGGCTGATGATGACCCCGGTCCGTGCGGACGATGGCGCGCTGCGCTTCTTCCTGGGGATGCAGAAACCGCTTGCCGAGGTCGAGGACCTGCTGTCGCCCAATGCGGTGCGCCACGCCATGCGCGAGGTGCAGCATCGGGTAAAGAACCACCTGTCGATGATCATCTCGCTGACGCGGATGTACGGCCGGGATGCGGGCGATGCGCGGGACCAGTTCGGCCAGCTGGCCCGGCGGATCGAGAGCCTGCAGGTGCTCTACCAGGAGCTGTCGAACCCCGAACGGCAACGCAACATGGATACCGTCTCTCTCGGGGCCTATGTCTCGCGCCTGGCAGCGGCGACGCAGGCGCTGGACGGACGGGCCGGCGTGACGGTGAATGTCGACGTGGAAGACGCCGAGGCGCGCTCGGACACGGCGGTGCACCTGGGCATGATCGTCTCGGAGATCCTGACCAATGCCCTGCAACACGCCTTCGTGGGACGTGAGACCGGGCGGATCGACCTGTCGGTCCGCACCCTGCCCGGGCAGTCGCTGCGCATCACCGTGTCGGATGACGGAACCGGGATGCCCGAGGGGGTGGAATGGCCCGACAGCCGGTCGATCGGCGGATCGGTCATCGCGGGGCTGATCCGGCAGCTGAACGGCACATTGAACGTGAACACGGGGGCCATGGGCACCGTGGTCACGCTGGACCTGTCCGGCGTGACCGAAGCAACATAGGTCAAAGAGGAGGACAGCGATGCCCAGTGACACCAAGGTCAGTGACATCAAGGGGTGGGACCGCAACCAGATGGCCGCCCGCGCGGCGGAGGAGCTGGAAGACGGCATGTACGTGAACCTCGGGATCGGCATCCCGACGCTGGTGGCGAACTACACCGGCGACAAGGACATCACGCTGCAGTCGGAAAACGGGATGCTCGGCATGGGCCCCTTCCCCTACGAGGGGGAAGAGGATCCGGACCTGATCAATGCCGGCAAGCAGACGATCACCGAACTGCCGAAGACCTCGTATTTCGACAGCGCCACAAGCTTCGGCATGATCCGGGGCGGCAAGATCGCCGCCGCGATCCTCGGCGCGATGGAAGTGGCCGAGAACGGCGATCTGGCGAACTGGATGATCCCGGGCAAGCTGGTGAAGGGCATGGGCGGCGCCATGGACCTGGTGGCGGGCGTCGGCCGCGTCATCGTGGTGATGGACCACCAGAACAAGCACGGCGACAGCAAGGTGCTGAAATCCTGCACCCTGCCGCTGACCGGCGCCGGTGTGGTCAATCGCATCATCACCAACCTTGGCGTGCTGGACGTGGTCGAGGGCGGCCTGAAGATCGTCGAACTGGCCGAGGGCGTCTCCGAGGAGGAGATGCGCGCCGCCACCGAAGCGACGATCCTCTAAGGGTCCCGACTTCTAGGGGGCCCGGCCTCTGAACGGGGCCCCGACGCCCGTTTCAGGGCAGATGAAAGACACAGCCGTCCGAGATCAGCTCGGGCGGCGTGATGCAGAGGCCGCGCGCCACGGCGAAGGCGGCCAGCACCTTGGGCACATAGTCCCGGGTTTCGGCGAAATCCGGGACGCCCTCATGCAGCGCCAGCTGCGTCTCTCCGGCGTTGTAGCCCGCCAGGGCCAGGATGGGATCGCCCTCGAACCGCTCCAGCAGCGCGCCGAGGAAGGCGGTGCCGCCGGCGATGCTCTGGTCGGCATCGAAGGGGTCGACCACACCGTATCTCTGCGCCGTATCGGGCATGAGTTGCATCAGCCCCTGGGCCCCGGCGCCGCTGACGGCCTCTGACCGCCCCGCCGATTCCACCGCGATCACCGCCAGGATCAGCGCCGGGGATACCCCGCTGCCCACCGAGTGCATGAGGATCGAAGCTTGATGCTGGCGGGCGATGCGCACCAGGTCGCCCAGGCGCGGTGCGGGCACCTGTTGCGCGGCCGGCGCCTCCGCCATCACCCGCAAGGCCAGCTCCAGCCGTCCGGGGCCGGTGTCGGCGCTTTCGGGAGAGATCGCTTGCCAGAACCAGCCATAGCGCCCCGGCGCAGAGGGCGCCGCCACGGCGGGCGCGGCAGCAGGCGCCGGGGGGGCCGGTGTCGCGGGCGCATCCCCGGGGGATATCTGCACCGTGATCCGCCGGTCGCTGCCCGGCGCGGGCGGGCGCACGGTCCGGAAGGTGAAGTCGCGGAACGGCGGCGGATCCTGGGCCCCGGCGGTGGCGGGCAACAGCAGAACCAGCGCGCTCAGCAGCGCGACCGGGACACGCCCGGCCACAGCCTGCCGAATTCGCCACTGGCACATGCGAGTCATCTGCGAGTCACCGGAATCTGCCCTGCCTCCGGAAGGATCTTTTGCACGTCACAATCGCCGATTTGGCCCCCGGACGCCAGTTTTGCCGCCCGTTTCCGCGCGCGAGCCGTCCTCCAAAAACAATAATTCCGCCACGGATCATTATTTTTTATTGTTTCGCTTCAAGAGGTTGACCCATGTCCGCACCCAAATGTGAACAAACTCTTTTTTCGCTACAAAGGTGCCCAAATCCTGCCCGAATCCAAGGGCTATAAATAACCCGTGCCGCAGAGATGGTGACCCAAGAGAGAGCAACGGGCCACCAAACAAGTCGAAGCGAACCACGTTGAAACCTTTGTGATCCTTTGGAGGGACAAGACCATGATCAACTTCATCAAGAACTTCCGCAAGAACGAATCCGGCGCCGTGACCGTTGACTGGGTCGTGCTGACCGCAGCCATCGTTGCCCTGGGCGGCGCAGCCTACACCGCCATCTCCGGCGGTGCGTCCCAGCTGACCTCGAACACCGCGCAGATGATGTCCGACGCGACCGTCACCGACGGCAACACCACGAACTAAGTTTTCTGACAACTCTGTCTTTTGTTGTCAGAAGGCCGCGTCTTTCCAAGGCGCGGCCTTTCGTCAATATGGACGCGGAGATGCTCCTGCGGACCCAAAGGCAACGGAAAGGGCATTGTGCATGAAAATAAGGTACACAATTCAGTCCCTGATCCGGTTCCTGCGTCGCGACGACGGGGCCGTCACGGTCGACTGGGTCGTCCTGGTGGCCATGGTGATCGCGCTCTGCATGTTCATATACTCGGCCATGGCGGAAAACGCCCTCTCCCTCGGAGAGAGCACCGCAGGCTACATGAGCGACAAGACCTTCGACTGAAGGGCCGCGCCAGCAACCAGACAAATCCCTGATTTGGTCACATTCCTGCGGGAAAGTCCGGTCATGGGACAACATGCGCCTTCCGCTTCCCCTGTCGGGCAGCGGGCGGCGCAGCAGGCAAGAGGGTAACACATGCGTGTCGTGTTCGGTTTGGTACTGATTGTGGGCCTCGCCCTTGCGGGGAGCGCAGCATACCTCTTCAATCAAAATCAGGCGGAGTGGCAGCGCCGCGTCGCCGCCGCCCAGAAGCAGAGCGCCCCGGCGATCGAGACCGTGCCGGTCTTCGTCGCCGCCCGTCAACTCGCCTACGGCGAAACCCTCCTGCCCGAGGACGTCCGCCAGATCGACTGGCCGCGCAACGCGATGCCCCAGGGGGTCTTTACCAAGTCCGAAACCCTGTTCCCGAACAACAATCTTGCCCCCCGCCACGTCCTGCGCGGCATGGAAAAGGGCGAAGCCCTGCTGACCATCAAGGTGACCGATCCCGGTGTCGAGGCCGGTCTGACCGCCCGCCTGGCCCGCGGGATGCGCGCCTTCGCGATCTCGGTTGACGTGGCCACCGGCGTGTCGGGCTTCCTGCGCCCCGGCGACCGGGTCGATGTCTACTGGACCGGCCGCGTCGACGGCATCATGGGTGACTTCACCAAGCTGATCGAAAGCGGGGTCGAACTGATCGCCATCGACCAGAGCGCCAACAGCGACCTCGCCGGCACCACCATCGCCCGGACCGTCACCGTGGCGGTCAACCCGCAGCAGGTGGCGACCCTGGCACAGGCACAGTCCACGGGCCGGCTCTCGCTGTCCCTGGTCGGGCATGGCGATGACACCGTGGCCGAAGCCATCGAGGTCGACCAGCGCAGCCTGCTCGGCATCCCCGTCGCCGAGCCCGCCCCGGTCGAGGACGTGCAGCGCGGGCCGTCGCCCGCCGAACGGGTCTGCACCATCCGCAACCGCCGCGGCTCGGAAGTGGTCGAGATCCCGATCCCCTGCGCCGACTGAGGGCCGCCAACTGACGGCAACCGGCACGAGACGCGTCCAGCCGATGCGGGGCGGCCCCTTCCTGGGGTCGCCCTTTTGATGTCCCGCGCCCCGATGTTGCGCTTTATCCACATGCGTTCTGCCGTGGAAATCATTGATTCTTGCATGAAAAGCCGATCTGGCGCAGGATAGGGCAAAAGACCGGGCACAGATCCGGAACAAGGGCAGTGGTCCGAGAGGCAGATCACGATGACAATCGACCGTTTTATCAAGGCTGCCCTGCTGGGTGCCGCGGCGCTGGCGTTCCAGCCGCCGGCCTCTGCCGTGGCCGATACGCTGCGCGTGGTGAATCAATCCGCCTCCTCGCAACTCAACGTCTCGATGAACCGCGCCGTGGTGGTCGAAAGCGACGTGCCTTTCGCCGAACTGTCCATCGCCAACCCGGCCATCGCCGACATTTCCTCGCTGTCGGACCGCTCGATCTACGTGCTGGGCAAGAGCCCCGGCACCACCACGCTGACCCTGCTGGACGCTGCCGGGCAGCTGATCACCAATGTCGACGTGATCGTCTCGGCCGATGTGACCGAGTTCAAGGCACGCCTGAAGCAGATCCTGCCGGGCGAGCCCGTCGAGGTGCGCACCGCCAATGACGGCATCGTTCTTTCCGGCGTGCTGTCCTCGGCCCAGAAGGTGCAGCGCGCCATGGACCTGGCCGAACGCTATGCCCCAGGGCGCGTGTCGAACCTGATGTCGGTCGGCGGCACCCAGCAGGTCATGCTGAAGGTCCGATTCGCCGAGATGCAGCGGTCGGTCACCAAGTCGCTCTCGGCCTCTCTCGGGCTCAGCGGGTCGGCCTTCGGGGGCGGCCTGGGACTGGAGGGCGGCACCACGCGCGGCGCCAATACCACGGGCCAGGGCACGATCCTCTCGGGCAGCCTGCCGGCCTCGAACACGAACACGGGTGCCCTCCTGCTGGGCTTCGATGTCGGGTCGGTCGAGGTCGGGATGCTGCTGGAGGCGCTGGAATCCAAGGGGGTCGTGCGCACCTTGGCCGAACCCAACCTGACCGCCCTCTCGGGACAGGAAGCCAAGTTCCTCGCGGGCGGCGAATACCCGGTGCCGGTGGCACAGGACAATTCTTCGGTCAGCGTCGAGTTCAAGCCCTTTGGCGTCGAACTGGGCTTCATCCCCCGCGTCGTAGATGGCGACGTGATCAACCTGGAGCTCAGCGCCTCGGTCTCGGCCATCGACAGTTCCAACGGCTTCGAGCTGGACGGCTTCCGCATCGACGCCTTCTCGCGCCGCGAAGCCTCGACCACGGTCGAAATGCGCGACGGCGAAAGCTTTGCCATCGCCGGCCTGCTGCAGGATGATTTCACCGACACCTCCAGCCAGCTGCCCTGGCTTGGCGACGTGCCGATCCTGGGTGCGCTGTTCCGCAGCGCCGAATACCAGCGATCACAGTCGGAATTGGTGATCATCATCACCGCGCATCTCGTTTCCCCCACCCGGGGCGAGGCGCTGGCCCTGCCGACGGACCGGATCAAACCCCCGTCCGAAAAGGATCTTTTCCTGTTCGGCAATGTCGCCAAGGAACAGGGCAGCCGTCTTGCAGGCGGGGCCGGCGAAGTGGCCCGGCAGGATTTCAGCGGCTCCTACGGCTACGTGATGGAGTGACCGCGCCGATGCTCAGACAGCTTCCCGCCCTTCTGGCCCTCGGCGCGCTCGGTGGCCTTTCGGCCTGCGCCACCGACGGCTATTCGCCCTTCACCCGCGAGGCGGGCGCCCTGATCGACCGCGGCGACTTCGGCAATGCGACGATGAATAACCAGCTGGTGCAGACCGGCCGGCGCTCCTACGTCGAGAACCTGAACGGGCGTTTCTCCTCCGAGGTGCCGACCACCATCAACTTCGCCTTCAACTCGTGGACGCTGGACGCGCAGGCCGTGGCGACCCTCAGCCGTCAGGCCAGCTGGATCCGGCAGTTCCCCGAAGTCCGCTTCCGGGTCTACGGGCACACCGACCTGGTGGGCAGCGACGCCTACAACAAGCGCCTCGGCCTGCGCCGCGCCCAGGTCGCCGTGAACTTTCTCGTGGCCCAGGGCATCGGCCGTGACCGGCTGGAAGCCGTGGCCTCCTTCGGCGAGACCCAGCCCCTCGTCTACAGCCAGGGCCCCGAGCGCGAGAACCGCCGCACGGTGACCGAGGTGACGGGGTTCGTGCAGCGTCACCCCAACGTGCTGGATGGCCGCTACGCGGCTATCGTCTATCGCGACTACGTGGCAAGCGCCGTGTCGCCCTCAACCCTGGGGGGCAGCACCCTGGGGCAGTCGGGCGGCGGCGGAGAGTAACCCTCCGGCGACCCGTGGCCTGGTGCTGAACAGCACCGATCCGGCAGCACTTGGGCGTGATTGCGTCGGGAAGGCGCCTGTTTTCCACCAGGGCGTGCAAATCTGTACGAAGTCCCTTATTTTACTGTTTTGAGAGCGTGTCGTATCTGGCGACGAATCCGCAACAATTCGGTTTTTTGGCCGTATTGTCGCCTAAGTTGACCCCCAGGTTAGGCCCCGGATCACTGCGGAAGACATGAGTCGTCCCGGGGCCGCCAGGGACAATTGCCCGCCACAAGGCGGGCAGGCCACCGGGCCGCAGTGGAGTGAGAGGTAGTGAAGCCATGACGGCATCTGCGACTTTACAGGCTGATCCCAGCCCGATCGTGGCGTGCACGATTCGGAGAGAGCCCGACGGGTTCGAGCTCCTGATCGAAGACATGGAAGCGGCCATGGGGGACAAGTGGGGCGATCTCGGATTTGCCGAAGCCCTGATGTTCTTCAACCAGCCCGAAGCCGATACCCTCGAATTCATCGCCATGGCCATCGACGCCGAGGACGAGGAAAACCTCGTCCTGCTGGGCGAGGTGATCACCCAGGCACGGGCGCAGGGCATCAAGGTGATCCTGATCGCCGAGGATGTCAGCCCCGCCGCGCTGCACCAGCTGTTGCGCAAGGGCGCCGATGAATTCGTCCCCTACCCCCTGCCCGAGAACGAGCTGGCCGCCGCCATCAGCCGCATCCAGCAACCCGATCCCGAACCCGAACTTGACCAAGACCGCCACATGGCCCCGCGCACCGGCGGCGGCAAGGGCAACCGCAACGGTGCCGTGCTGGTCTGCCACGGCCTTGCCGGGGGAACTGGCGCCACGACGCTGGCCGTGAATCTCGCCTACGAGCTGGCCCAGGGTGCGCCCCGGCCCTCCCGGCGCGGCAAGCGCAAGGCCGAGGCGCCGCCGCCGCCCAAGGTCTGCCTGCTGGACCTGGACCTGCAGTACGGCACCGTCGCCACCTATCTGGACCTGCCCCGCCGCGAAGCGGTCTACGAGCTGCTGTCGGACACCGAGGCGATGGACGCCGAGGTCTTCCGTCAGGCGCTGATGGGATACGAGGACCAGATCTCGGTGCTGACCGCGCCCTCCGAGATGCTGCCGCTGGACCTGGTGACCCAGCAGGACATCCAGCGGATCGTCGAGATGGCGCGCTCGCACTTCGACTTCGTCGTCATCGACATGCCGAAGACCATCGTCCAGTGGACGGAAACGGTCCTCAACGAGGCGCAGGTCTATTTCGCGATGATCGAGATGGACATGCGTTCGGCCCAGAACATCCAGCGCCTGAAGCGTGCCCTTCAGGCCGAGGACCTGCCGGTCGAGAAACTGCGCTACGCGATGAACCGGGCGCCGAAGTTCACCGACCTGACCGCACGCCAGCGGGTCAAGCGCCTGGCCGAGACGCTGGATATCGCCATCGAACTGAATTTCCCCGACGGCGGCCGACAGGTCACCCAGGGTGCCGACCATGGCGTGCCGCTTGGCTCGGCCGCCCCCAAGAACCCGCTCCGCAAGGAGATCCAGAAACTGGCGCATTCGCTGCTGGAACTGGATTACGCGGCAGAGGCTGCTCAGGCCTGACAAGCAAGGAACGCCGATGTTTTCGCGCTACAAGAAAGACAACGCCTCGACCCCCGTCGCCCCCGCCCCGAAGAACGGCGGCAGCGCCGGGGCCTCGCCGGCCCGGAGCGCCGCACAGCCCGCCGCCGCCCCTGCCCCGAAGCCCGTTCCAACGCCCCCCGTTCCGCCCCGTGCCGAAGCGCCCCGGGTCATGCGCAAGCCCCAGCCCACTGCCGCCTCCGCCGCGGAAGTCGGGGCCGCCGACCGCAACCGCAAGCGCAAGGAACGCCTGTCGGAGATCAAGCTGGAACTGCACCGGGCGCTGCTGGACAACCTGAACCTCGCCGCGCTGGAGACCGCGCAGGAAAACGACCTGCGGATGGAGATCAACGCGATCTCTGCCGAGGTGCTGCAGGAAAAGGGCATCGTGCTGAACCGCGAGGAGCGGTTGCTGCTGTCCCAGGAACTCTACGACGAGGTGAAGGGCCTCGGCCCGCTGGAAAGCCTGCTGAAGGACGACACGGTCTCGGACATCCTGGTCAACGGCCCGCACCAGATCTTCGTCGAACGCGAGGGCAAGCTGACCCTCTCCGACGTGACCTTCAAGGACGAGAAGCACCTCTTCCGAATTATCGACAAGATCGTCTCGGCCGTGGGTCGGCGGGTCGATGAATCCAACCCCTATGTCGATGCCCGCCTGCGCGACGGGTCGCGTTTCAACGCCATGGTCCCACCGATCGCGGTGGACGGCTCGCTGGTGTCGATCCGGAAGTTCAAGAAGGACAAGCTGGGCATCGACGACCTGGTGAACTTCGGCGCCTTCTCGGAGGAAATGGCCGCCTACCTGCAGGCCGCCGTGGCCTGCCGGCTGAACGTCATCGTCTCGGGCGGTACGGGCTCGGGCAAGACAACAACGCTGAACGCGCTCAGCTCCTTCATCGACAATTCCGAACGCATCCTGACCATCGAGGACACGGCGGAACTGCAACTGCAGCAAACCCATGTCGGCCGGATGGAGAGCCGCCCGCCCAACGTCGAGGGCAAGGGCGCGGTCACCCCACGCGACTGCCTGAAGAACGCCCTGCGGATGCGTCCCGACCGTATCATCGTCGGCGAGACCCGTGGCGAAGAGGTCATCGACATGCTGCAGGCGATGAACACCGGCCACGACGGCTCGATGACCACGATCCACGCCAACTCGGCCCGCGACGGTATCTCGCGTCTTGAGAACATGATCGCCATGGCCGGCATCGACATGCCGCTGAAGGCGATGCGCGCGCAGATCGCCAGCGCCGTCCACCTGATCGTGCAGGCCAGCCGCCTGCAGGACGGCTCGCGCCGGATGACTTCGATCACCGAGGTGACGGGGATGGAGGGCGATGTGATCTCGATGCAGGAGATTTTCCGTTTCCAGCGCACCGGCCTGACGCCCGAGAACAAGATCCTCGGGCATTTCACCGCCACGGGCGTGCGCAGCCATTATTCTGAACGGTTCAAGATGTGGGGCTACGACCTGCCGCCGCAGATCTTCGAACCGGCACGGGAGTGATCCGTCATGATGTCCATGGCCACCGATCCCATCATCTACCTGCTGATCTTCGCCGGCGTCTTCGCCCTGATCGAAGGCATCTACCTGACGGTCTTCGGCAAGTCGATCAGCCTCAACAGCAAGGTGAACCGCCGCCTCGAAATGCTCGAGAAGGGCTCGAACCGCGAGGAAGTGCTGGAAAAGCTCCGCAAGGAGATGGAACTGCACATGGCCTCGCGGGAAATCCCGCTCTACTCCATGCTGGCCGAGAAGGCGCAGAAGGCGGCCATCGCCTTTTCGCCGCCGCAGCTGATGGGGATCATGGCGGGCCTGTCGGTCGTTGCCTTCATCGGCCTGACCATCGCCACCGATACCGGCCTGGCGATCCGCGCCGCGATCTCGGTCGTGATGGGGGTCGGCGCGGTCTACATGTGGGTCAACAACAAGGCCAAGAAGCGTATCGGCCTGATCGAGGAACAGCTGCCTGACGCGGTCGAGCTGATGGTGCGCTCGCTCAGGGTGGGCCATCCGTTCAGCTCGGCCATCTCGATCGTCGCCAAGGAGGTGCAGGACCCGCTGGCGACCGAGTTCGGCATCGTCGCGGATGAAGCCGCTTATGGCCGCGAGATGGGCGAGGCGCTGAAGGACATGGCCGAACGCATCGGGCTGCAGGATTTGCGCTTCCTCGCCGTGGCCGTGACCATCCAGCAGCAGTCGGGCGGCAACCTGGCCGAGGTCCTCGCCGGCCTCGCCACTGTGATCCGCGCCCGCTTCAAGCTGTTCCGCCGGGTCAAGGCGATCACCGCCGAGGCGCAGTGGTCGGGCAAGTTCCTGTCGGGCTTCCCGCTGATGGCGCTGGTCGGCATCCTGATGTCCGATCCGGGCTACTATGACGAGGTCCTGGACCACCCCTATTTCATTCCCTGCTGCATCGCGGTGGCCCTCTTCCTGGTGGCCAACATCATCGTCATGCGGCGCATGGTGAACATCCAGGTCTGAGCGCAGGCACCGCCCCCGGGGCAAGAGGAGAGAGACGATGCAGGAACTGCTGCAGATGATCACCGACAGGTTCGGCCCCGCCGGCCCGCTCTATATCGTGGGCGGCCTCGGGCTGTTCCTGATCCTGCTCACCGTGCCCTTCTTCCTGAAGAAGGAAGACGACCCGCTGGATAAGCTGAAGGCCAACAACGAACGGGCCAAGGAGGGTGCCAAGTCACGCGAGGTGCTGCGCGCCAAGCAGGCCAACGAGCGCCTCGAACGCTACTCGACCTTCCTCGAACCGCAGAACGAAGAGGAATACTCGGCGATCAAGCTGAAGCTTCTGCAGGCGGGGTATCGCGGCAAGGACGCGGTGCGCTACTTCTACTTCGCCCAGTTCGCGCTTGGCCTGCTGGGTCTGCTGGCGGGAACGACCTACTTTTTCCTGTTCATCGCCCAGACCGAGCCCGACACCCAGAAGACGCTGATGTACATCCTCGGCCCCGGCGGGGCTGGCTACTACCTGCCGAAATACTGGGTCACCAAGCGACTGGAAGAGCGCAAGAAGCAGATCGAGGAAGGTTTTCCCGACGCGCTGGACATGCTTCTGGTCTGCGTCGAGGCCGGGCAGTCTCTGGACCAGGCCATCATCCGCGTCGCCAAGGAGCTGCGCGCCTCCTACGAGCATCTGGCCGACGAGTTCGAGATGGTCAGCTACGAGATCAAGGCCGGCAAGGACAAGGCCGCCGTCTTCTCGGACATGGCCGAGCGCTGCGGCGTGATGGATATCTCCTCCTTCGTGACGGTGCTGATCCAGTCGGCAACCTTCGGCACCTCGATCGCCGATGCGCTGCGGGTCTATGCCGCCGAGATGCGCGACAAGCGGGTGATGCGCGCCGAAGAGGCCGCCAACAAGCTGCCCACCAAGATGACCCTGGCCACCATGGGGCTCTGCGTGCCGCCGCTCTTGATCATTCTCGTCGGCCCCTCCATCGTCAATATCCAGGCCCTCGGCCAGTAATCTCCCGCGCCCGCCTTGCGCTTCGGGCCGCGACAAGCGACAGGCCCGCATGGCACGACAGCTTCTTTCCGCTCTCCTCGTTCCGGCCCTGCTGGGCCTGACGGCCTGTGGCAACACAGGGTCCGAGGTCGATCTCTCCTCGCCCTATGCGCCCGGGCTCGATCCCAGGGGCGAGGCCGTCGACCCCATGCTCGTGGGTGACCGGCTGCTGGCGGCGGGTGAATACGAGCTGGCCATCGACGCCTATACCCGCGCCGCGCTGGACCTGGGACTGACGCCGCAGATCTACGCCGGCATCGGCACCGCGAACCTGCAACTGGGCCGCCTCGGGCAGGCCGAAGAGCAGTTGCGCCTCGCCGCGCGCGCGCCCGACACCCCGCCCGAGGTCTGGAACAATCTGGGGCTGGTGCTGGTCGGCAAGGGCGAGGTGGCGGAAGGGGCCGCCGTCCTGCGCCGCGCCTATGCGCTGGACAATGGCGCCTCGGACGCAATCCGGGCAAATCTGCGCTTGGCACTCGCCATGTTGGGTGAAAGACCGTATGATGCAGACCAAGAACAAGAGTTCCAGGTCGTGCGCAGCGGGCAAAGCGTCTACAAGATCCGCACCACGGACCCTGGCTGAGGACGAGCAGTGCAAAGGACGCCGTGATGCGCCACCCCTTCCATGCCAAGCCCCGCCGCGGCTTTCGCGGGCTGAGCCTGTCCCTTGTCGCGCTCATGGCGCTGTCGGCCTGCGCCGACAAGACGGACAAGGAGGTCGAACGGGCCTTCCAGAACGTCAACGTGATCGAGGAAAGCAACCTCTCGGACATCATGCTGACCGTGGGCGATCCGAACGAGGCCGTCTCGTACTTCGCGCGCACCTCGGCCGAGAATCCCGACAACATGGAACTGAAGCGGGGACTGGCGACATCGCTGATCCGCGCCAAGCGCCCCGCAGAGGCGCTGCCGGTCTGGCGCACCGTGGCCGAAAGCCCCTCCGCCACCAACGAGGACCGGGTCGACTACGCCGATGCGCTGATCCGCTCGGGCGACTGGCAGGCAGCGGACGGGATACTGGATTCGATCCCGCCGACCTTCGAAACCTACAAGCGGTACCGGCTGGAAGCCATGGTGGCCGACAGCAACCGCGAGTGGGACAAGGCGGACAGCTTCTACGAGATCGCCGCCGGGCTGACCACCAAGCCCTCGGGCGTGCTGAACAACTGGGGATATTCCAAGCTGACGCGCGGTGATTTCGCTGATGCCGAGGCCCTGTTTGCCGAGGCAATCCAGCAGGATCCGACCCTGTTCACCGCCAAGAACAACATGATCCTGGCCCGGGGCGCGCAGCGCAAGTACAGCCTGCCCGTCATGCAGATGAGCCAGATCGAACGCGCCCAGCTTCTGCAGACCCTGGCCCTGGCGGCAGTGAAGCAGGGCGATATCGAGACCGGCAAGTCGCTGCTGCGCGACGCCATCGACACCCACCCGCAGCACTTCGAAGAGGCCGTGCGCTCTCTGCGTGCGCTCGAAGGCGCCTGAGGCCATGACCCTGGCGCTGCTGCCGGAGGTCGCGCTGCCGGCCCGCACGGCCCTGGTCTTCGCGCCCTTCGTGCTGCCGCTCTGTGCCCATGTTGCCTGGACCGACCTTTCGGCGATGCGGATCTCGAACAAGGCCGTGGTGGCGCTGGCCCTGGTGTTCCTGCTGCTCGGGCCGTTTCTCTATCCGCTGGATGTCTACGGCTGGCGCGTCGCAACGCTGGTCGTGGTGTTGCTGGCCGGGGTGCTGGCCAATGCCGCCGGCTTGATGGGCGCGGGGGACGCCAAGTTCCTCGCCGCCGCCGCGCCTTTCCTCGACCCCGCCGACCTGCAGGGGCTGTTGCTGCTGTTCTGCGCCGTGCTGCTGGCCGCCTTCGCCACGCACCGGCTGGCCCGTGCAACGCCGCTGCGCCGGCTCGTGCCCCACTGGCAGAGCTGGCAGCAGCAGCGCAAGTTCCCAATGGGCTTCCCGCTGGGCGCCACCCTCGCCGGCTACCTGCTGCTGGCGATCCTCGGCTGACGCGTCAGCGCGCGATCTGGTAAAGCTTGTAGAGCGGGTTTTCCTCGACCAGCGTCAGCTTCGCCGGATCGACCTGCGACAGCACCAGGCTGCGCACCTTGGTGTTGGCCACGCAGCGCGGCACCATCAGGTGAGAGGCGTTCTCGTACCCCGGCAGGCCGGAGTAGTACCAGGGTGTGCCGCCCGGCAGCGGATCCCACCCAAGGAACAACCAGTGCGGCGAGAAGCTGTCGGCGACGAAGGGCATCCGGCCCGCCAGCGCCGGGCTGTCGGCCATGGCGTCGGACATGGCGCGGAAATAGGGCAGGATGCCGTTGTCCAGCGCGCAGTCGGGCAGCGGTTCACCGGCGAATTCGGTCAGCAGCGGCGCGCCATGGGCGGTGACCTCTTCGGTCGGGCTGCCTTCCCAGGCGCGTTTCACCGCCACCGCGACCGAGCGCCGCTCGAGCGCCTGAAAATCCGGATGGCCGGGCAGGACCTGGAAATAGGGCTCGGGCGGCTGCAGGGCGTGGCGCAGCGGGCTGTAGCCCATGTTCAGCAGGATCGGCCCGACCAGCAGCACCATGCCCCCGCCGATGGAACGCAGGATCCGCTCGCGGTCGGGATCGGCTTCGGGGCCGGGCAGGCCCAGCAGGGTGACGCCGAGGATCGCCAGCCACATCGGGTCGTTGCCGTAGTTCTGGTAGGCGATATAGGCAAAGCCCGGCAGGAACAGCAGCAGAGTCAGCCCGCTGGCGCCACGTCCCGGGATCGCGCGCAGCAACAGCACCGCTGCGAAGGCCGCCAGCGTGCCCAGAGTGTAGGCGGGCGACAGCAGGATGCGCCCGAAGCTGACACCGGGGCGGCTGCGGATGTCCGAGGCCATGACCGCGCGCAGGTCATCGAGATAGCCCAGCCAGTAACCTGGCCCGTGCCAGACCGTCACCGCCCCCAGCACGGCCAGCGCCAGCAGGATGCCCCGCAGCAGCACCCGCCCGCGCCCGGTCAGCAGAAGACCCAGGATGCAGGCCGGGGTCAGGGCGACGGCATAGGTCAGCTTCATCATCACCAGCAGCGCCATGGGCAGCCCCATGACCGCGGCATCGGCCCAGTCTCCGGCGCGCCCCTGTGACGGCGGGAACAGCGCCACCGGCACCAGCAGGAAGGCCAGCGCCCAGGCCCAGCGATTGTAGTGCATCGACAGCGACAGGAAGATGTCCGTGGTGCCATAGACCAGCGCCACCGGCAGGGTCAGCACCACCAGCGCCACGGCGACGGCGGGCCAGAAGCTGAAACGGCTCCAGCAGATCCAGACCACGGCCGGGGCGATCAGCACCGCCAGCGCCCATTGCGACCACAGCATCGCCGCGCCCAGGCCCAGCCCGGCCCGCACCAGCAGGGCCATCGGCGCAAAGCTCCACTCCCCGATCGGGGTCGAGAAGTCGACATGCGCCACTTGGCCCTCGACCTCGAGCATCACCAGGCTGGCAAGGTGCATCATGTCGACCTCGTGGAAGCCGAAGAAGAAGCCCCCCGGGACCGCGATCAGCAATGCCTGCAGGGCCAGGAAGCCCGTCACGATGGCCAGGAACCTGCCCGTCTCTGTCCTGTTCATCCGTCCCTCACGATTTTTGCCGCACTCTAGGGCGGGGAATTGGCCTTTGCACCGCTTTTCTGACTGACGGAACAGGGTTTACGGAATACGTTCGCGTATAAGACGAATGAGGAGGTATATCATGAACATGCAGCCCCAGAGCGGCGTCCAGGCGCCCCCCGCCCCGCGCACCCTGCAAGAGATGCGGCTGCCGGTGGTGATGATGCGCGACATCCTCATCAAGACCATTTTCCGCAAGAACACCGAGACCGTGACCGAGCTGGCCCGTGCGGTCTGCCTGCCCGTCGCGGTCACCCAGGAGCTTGTCGATCTCTGCCGCGATCAGCTGCTGCTGGAGGCCACCGGCAACATGTCCGCCTCCTCTTCCGGCGAGATGGGCTATCAACTGACAGACAACGGCCGCGCCCGGGCGCTGGATGCGCTGGCGCAGTCGGAATACTTCGGCGCCATGCCGGTGCCGCTTGAGGTCTACCGCCAGCAGGTCGCGCGGCAGTCGGTGCGGGACATCCAGCTGACCCGCGCCCGGCTGGAACAGGCCATGGGCCACCTGATCCTGCCACCGGACCTGATCGGCAACCTCGGCCCGGCAATCTCGTCGGGGAGGTCGATCCTGATGTACGGCCCGCCGGGCAACGGCAAATCCTCGATTTCCAACGGGATCCGCGATGCGCTCGGCGACCGGATCTACGTGCCGCGCGCGGTGGAATACTCGGGACAGGTGATCACCGTCTACGACCCCATCGTGCATTCCCTCGCAGAAGAGCAGGAGGACGACCCGACCCAGCTGCGCCGCGCCGCCAACCGCTACGACACCCGCTATGTCTGCTGCGCGCGCCCCACGGTGATCACCGGCGGCGAGCTGTCGCTGGACATGCTGGACCTCAAGTACAACGCCGTCGCACGCACCTACCAGGCGCCGCTGCAGCTGAAAGCCTCCGGCGGGGTCTTCATCGTCGACGACCTCGGCCGCCAGGCCGAGCCGCCGCAGGCGCTTATCAACCGCTGGATCGTACCGCTGGAGGAAAGCAAGGACATCCTGGCCCTGCAATCGGGCGAGAAGTTCGAAGTGCCCTTCGACACGCTCGTCATCTTCTCGACCAACTTCCACCCGAACGAGATCTTCGACCAGGCGGCGCTGCGGCGGATCTTCTACAAGATCAAGATCGACGGCCCCAGCCAGGAGAACTTCCTGAAGATCTTCGCCCTTGTCGCGAAGAAGAAGAAGATGCCGCTGTCGGAAAAGGCCCTGCGCCACCTGCTGAAGAACAAGTACCCGACCATCGGCAATGTCTTCGCCAACTACCAGCCGGTGTTCCTGATCGACCAGATGATCGCGATCTGCCAGTTCGAAGGCATCCCCAACCAGATGAGCCCCGAATTGATCGACCGCGCCTGGGCCAACATGTTCGTCCGGGAAGAGAAGATCATCCACTAGTGTCCCGCCATCGGCTCGGCTAGGCTTGCCGGCAGAACAGATGAAGGACGCCCGATGACCATCACCCAGGAAGACGAGCTGGCCGCCCTGAAGGAAATCGGCCGCATCGTCGCCAACGTGCTGCAGGCCATGGGCCGCGCCGCGGAACCCGGCATCACCACCGCCGAGCTTGACCGCATGGGCGCCGAGATGCTGGAGGCCGCCGGCGCCATTTCGGCCCCTCAATCGACCTACGATTTCCCCGGCGCCACCTGCATCAGCGTCAACGAGGAAATCGCCCATGGCATCCCCGGCACCCGGGTGATCCGCGCCGGCGATCTGGTGAACATCGACGTCTCGGCCTCGAAGGACGGCTATTTCGCCGATACCGGCGCCACCTTCCGCGTCGGGCCGGTGAAGCCACGGCTCGACCGGCTTTGCAAGGACGGCAGGCGCGCCATGCAGATCGGCATCAACCAGGTGGCGGCGGGCAAGCCGCTGGCCGGGATCGGCAATGCCATCGGCCGCTTTGCCGAGGCGCGCGGCTACACGCTGATCCGCAACCTGGCCAGCCACGGCGTCGGCGCCTCGCTGCACGAATACCCGCAGGAGATCGCCACCTGGCCCACCCGCAATGACCGCCGCCGCATCGAGAAGGGCCTCGTCTTCACCATTGAGCCCTTCCTGTCGACAGGCGGCATCTGGGCCGACCAGGGCGAGGACGGCTGGACGCTCTATGCCGATCCCCCCGCGCCGGTGGTGCAATACGAACATACCGTCGTCGCGACCGAACGCGGCGCCATCGTGCTGACCCAACCGGGGTAGGACAAAAAGAAAACGCGCCCCAGGGGGCGCGTTTCTCGTTTCGGTTCGCCTCGGCGGATCACTCGGCCGGAGCGACCTGCCCCGGGCCCGACCGGGCTGGCGCCGAAGGTGCGCCCTCGAGGGGTTTTTCCTTCAGGCAGAGCGAGGCCAGGCACGCCAGCCCCGCCGCGCAGGCGCCCACCACGAAGAGCGGTTGCAGCGCCAGGGTGAAACCCTGGACCACCTCGGCGTGCAAGGCGGGCTCCAGCGAGGCGACCAGCGTCGTGGTGATGTCCGAGGCCCGCTCGATCTGGGGCAGCAGCGGCTGCACCTCGGTCGCGAGCCCGTGGTTGAAGATTGCCCCGAAGATCGAGGTGCCGACCGACCCGCCCGTGAGGCGGAACATGTTGGCCGAGGCCGTGCCCACGCCGAGGTGCTCACGCGGCACCGAGGTCTGGATGGCGACGACGCCCACCGACATGGTCGGCCCGATGCCGACGCCGACGAAGAACAGGTTCAGGGTGATCTGCCACAGCGGCGTGTCCGGCCCGACGGTCGAAAGCGCCAGCAGCGCCGCGCCCAACACCACGGTCGAGATATTCGGCAGGAACTTGTAGCGGCCCGTGTAGGTCATCACCCGCCCGGCGGTGAACGAGAGCGAGATCAGCCCCGCCATCATGGCGATCATGTAGATGCCGCTTTCCGCCGGGGGCACACCCTTCACCACCTGCAGGAACATCGGAATGAACGAGATCGTGCCGAACATCGCCATGCCGATCAGCAGGTTGACCCCGTTCGCGGCCAGGAAGTTGCGGATGCGGAACAGGGGCAGCGGCAGCACCGGCTCGGCGGCCCGGGCCTCGGCGAAGATGAAGCCCGCCAGGGACAGGACAACCACCGCCAGCAGCGCCAGCATCGGGGTCGAGCTCCAGGCCAGCGTCGAGCCGCCCAGGGTCGCCACCAGCACGATGGAGGACAGCAGAAGCATCAGCAGCACCGCGCCCAGGTAATCCATCTTGTGCTTCATGTGATCGTCGCGGGATTTCAGCGTGCGGGTCAGCACGGCGAAGGCGGCGATGCCGAAGGGGATGTTGACGAAGAAGATCCAGTGCCAGCCCACCGTCTGCACCAGGAAGCCGCCGACCAGCGGCCCCAGCACGGTCGAGACGCCGAAGACACCCGACAGCATCCCCTGTGCCCTGGCCCGCTCACGCGGGGGCAGCAGGTCGGCGACCACGGCCATCGAGACCACGATCAACGACCCGCCCCCGAAGCCCTGGATGACCCGGCCCAGCACCAGCATCGGCATGTTCCAGGCCGCTCCGGCAACCCAGCCGCCGACCAGGAAGATGCCGATGGCGCATTGCAGCACGATCTTGCGGCCGTACATGTCGCCCAGCTTGCCCGCGATCGGCGCGCCGATGGTCGAGGCCAGCAGGTAGGCGGTGACCACCCAGGTGATGTAGCTCAAGCCCCCCAGATCGCTGACGATCTCGGGCAGGGCGGTGGCCACGATGCTCTGCCCGGTCGAGGCCAGGAAAAGCGTCAGCGCCACGGTGATCATCACGACGCGGCGCAGGGCGGGGTCCGGGGCGCCGGCGCTTTCGCCGGCTGCTGAAATCGGCGCCACGTCGGCGCCGTCTGAAGGGGTACTCATGAATGTCTGACTCTTGTATGACGGGCCTTCGCGATGCCGCACCGGAACAGGTGACAGAGCCTTGCCCGCCTTGATAAACTGGATCGACACCTATATATGCACACGACAAATACATGTCAACGGCACGCAAATGGGCCGGACGGAGGGTAGAGCGATAGCCATTCGAGAAGAGGATCTGGCCGCACTTCTGGCAGAAGCGGGCATCCCCGAGAGCGCCACGCGTCATGCGCTGGCCATCGACGCCGTGCTGCAGAAGTGGCGCCGCCGAGTCGGCCGCCGCGAGCTGGGCAAGATGGCCCTGGAACGCCTGGAGCTGGATATCGACCTGTCCAAGCTCGACGTTCTCATGGCCACCAGCGCCCCGATCAACGAATTCGGCACCGAAGAGGGAGAGACCATGGTCTCGACCATCGCCTGCCGCCTCTCGATCGACCCCTCGCGCGCCTCCCGGCTGGTCTCGGACCTGATCGGGCAGGGCTACCTGAAGCGTGGTGTCAGCCAGCAGGACGCCCGCCGCACCATCGTCGAGCTGACCGGCAAGGGCCGCCTGACGGTCGAGGCGGTGCGGACGCTGAAGTTCATGATCCTCGGCGACTACATCAAGAATTGGGACAGCGAGGAGGTCGAGCGCTTTGTCCCCCTGCTCGACCGGTTCTCGACCTGGTCCGAGGAAGCGGCCCAGAAGGACCAGGCCCGGTTCTCTTCAACCATCGAGGCCCTGCGCGACCAGCTGAAGACGGTGGGCGAGGATCAGGGTTGACCTTCCCGGCCCGGGCCTCCTAGCTCCTGCCGTCCCCCTGCGGGATGACAGGAGGATCAAGACATGCCGCAGCTGCGCCCCTATGCCCCCCGCGACCTCGACGCTCTGTACCGGATCTGCCTCAAGACCGGCGATGCCGGTCGCGATGCCAGCGCGCTCTATGCCGATGCGCCACGGCTGATGGGAGAGATCTACTCGGCCCCCTACGGCGTCTTGCAACCCGACCTGGTCTTCGTCGCCGAGGACGATCAGGGTGTCGCCGGCTATGTCTCGGGCACCCCCGACACCCGCGCCTGGGAGGCCCGGCTGGAAGCCGAGTGGTGGCCCGCCCGCCGTGCCCTCTACCCCGCCCCCACCGGGATCGCGCCCGAGGATCGCACGCCGCCGCAGGCCCGCGCCGCCTTCCTCCATGCGCCGAAACCGGCGCCCGAGGGCGTGGTGGTCCGCTACCCCGCCCATATGCACATGAATATCCTGCCCCGCCTGCAGGGTCACGGCATCGGCCGCGCCCTGTTCGAACGCTGGTGCGCCGCAGCCCGTGCCGCTGGCGTGCGCGGGCTGCACGTGGGCGTCAACCTCGCCAATCCCGGCGGACAGGCGTTCTGGTCCAGGTGCGGCTTTGCCCCCCTGCCCGAGGCGCTGACCGGCCCCGCCCCCGGCACCTGCTGGATGGGTCAGGACATTTGAGCGCCCGGCCAAGCCTCGCCAAGCCCCGGGCCTGCGCCTATCTCTGATGGCATGACTCTTCCCGCCCCCTTCCCCGACTGGTTCGCCAAGCGCGGCTGGCAGATCCACCCGCACCAGCAGGAGATGCTGGCGCGAAAGGACGAGGCCGCGCTGCTGCTGATCGCGCCCACCGGGGGCGGCAAGACGCTGGCCGGCTTCCTGCCGACGCTGGTCGAACTGGCCGATGGCGCCCACAAGGGCCTTCATACGCTCTATATCTCACCGCTGAAGGCGCTCGCCGCCGACATCCGCCGCAACCTCTCGACCCCGGTCGAGGAGATGGCGCTGCCGATCCGCATCGAGGACCGCACGGGCGACACCTCCTACACGGTCAAGCGCCGCCAGCGCGCCGACCCGCCGCATATCCTGCTGACCACGCCGGAAAGCCTGGCCCTGCTGCTCAGCTACGAGGACGCGCCGCGCATCTTCGCCGGGCTGAAGCGGGTGGTGGTCGATGAGATCCACGCCCTGGCCGAAAGCAAGCGCGGGGATCAGCTGATGCTGGCGCTGGCGCGGCTCGACCGGCTCTGCCCGGGGCTGCGCCGGGTCGGCCTCTCGGCCACAGTCGAGGACCCGCCCGCGCTGGCACATTTCCTCGCCCGCCACCCCGATCCCTGCACCATCCTGCAGGCCGACCCGGGCCCCGAGCCCGACATCTCGATGCTGCAGACCGAGGCCGCCCCGCCCTGGTCCGGCGGCGGCGGCGCTTATGCCATCCCCGAGGTGCTGGACGAGATCCGCCGCCACCGCATCACGCTGATCTTCCACAACACCCGCGCCCAGGCCGAGATCTTCTTCCACACCCTCTGGATGGCGAACGACGAGGGCCTGCCGATCGGCATCCACCACGGCAGCCTCGACCGTCAGCAGCGCGAGAGGGTGGAAAAGGCCATGGTGCAGGGGCGGCTGCGCGCCGTGGTCTGCACCGGCTCGCTGGACCTCGGGATCGACTGGGGCGACGTGGACCTGGTGATCCAGGTCGGCGCGCCGAAGAACGTCAAGCGGCTGGTGCAGCGGATCGGGCGGGCGAACCACCGCTACAGCGCGCCCTCGAAGGCGCTGCTGGTGCCCGCCAACCGCTTCGAGGTGGTGGAATGCGTCGCCGCCCTGGAGGCGGTGAAGGACAACGACCTCGACGGCGACCCGCGCGGGCCGGGGCCCAGGGACGTGCTCTGCCAGCAGATCCTGATCGCCGCCTGCTCGGGGCCCATCGACCCGGATGCGCTCTTTGCCGAGGTCACCTCGGCCGGCCCCTACGCCGCCCTCACCCGTCCGGACTACGACGCCTGCCTGGATTTCGTTGCTACCGGCGGCTACGCCCTGCGCAGCTACGACCAGTGGCAGCGCCTGAAGCAGCGCCCCGACGGCCAGTGGCAGTTGCGCGATCCCCGCGCGGCCCAGCTGATCCGCATGAACATCGGCACGATCCAGGACAGCGACACGCTGAAGGTGCGGATGAAGCGCGGCGGCGGGCGGGCGCTCGGCGAGGTCGAAGAGGGCTTCGCCGCCAGCCTCACCCCCGGCGACACCTTCCTGATCGGCGGCCGCATCGTGCGCTACGAGGGCCTGCGCGAGTTGACCGTCGAGGTCTCCCGCGATCCCGGCCGCAAGCCGAAGGTCGCCGTTTTCTCGGGCACCAAGTTCGCCACTTCGACCCAGTTGTCGCACCGTATCCTGCGGATGTTCCGGCAAGACAGCTGGCCCGAGCTGCCCGCCGCCACCGCCGAATGGCTGGCGCTGCAACGCGAAGTCTCGCGCCTGCCCCAGCCGGGCCGGCTGCTGGTCGAAAGCTTCCCCCATGACGGGCGCCAGCACCTCGTCGCCTATGGCTTTGCGGGTCGCAACGCCATGCAGACCCTCGGCCTGCTGCTGACCAAACGGATGGAGGAGATGGGCCTCGCTCCCCTCGGCTTCGTCGCCACCGACTACGCCACGCTGATCTGGGGGCTGGACGCGGTGAGCGACCCAGGCCCGCTCTTCGACCGCACCGCCCTGCGCGAGGGGCTCGAGGGCTGGCTGGCCGGCAACGCGGTGATGAAACGCACCTTCCGTGCCTCGGCCACCATCGCCGGGCTGATCAACCGGGTGACGCCCCAGGCCCGCAAGTCCGGGCGGCAGGCGACGTTTTCCTCGGACATCCTCTACGACACCCTGCACCGCTACGACCCCGACCACCTGCTGATGCAGGTCACCCGCGAAGAGGCGATGCGCGGCCTGGTCGATTTCGGCCGCATCGAAGAGATGCTGGACCGGATCAACGGCATCGACCACCTCGCCCTGTCCCGCGTCACCCCTCTGGCCGCGCCGCTCTTCCTCGAAGTCGGCAAGGTCCCGGTGGAAGGTGAGGGCCGCGCCCGCCTGGAGGAAGCCGAGGCCGAGCGCCTCATGCAGGAGGCTGGCCTGGCCTGAACCGTTTCAGGGTCGGCCTGACGGCCGATGCCTCCGGCGGGAGTATTTTCAGCCTGGTGATGATGCAGGGTTCGACAGAGGGGCAGCCTCCTTCTGCCATCGAGAGCGTGCAAGCTCTCACAGCGAAAGTAGGCCACCCGGACTGGCACCCCTGCATCATCACCAGGCTGAAAGTACTCCGGGGGGAGACGCCGCAGGCGGCGGGGGGCAGAGCCCCCTTCCCCCTCGCCCCTTGCCTTCGCCCCTGCCGCTTGGCAAGACCCCTGCCATGGACGGTTACGCCTTCACCCTTGCCGGAGCCGAGCTGCTGGCCCTGCCCTCCGGTGCGCTCTACTGGCCCGCGCAAGGTCTGCTTTGCGTCTCGGACCTGCACCTTGGCAAGGCCGAGCGGATGGCGCGGCGGGCGCTCTCCCCCCTGCCCCCCTATGAGACACAGGACACCCTGGCCCGGCTCGAAGAAGCGCTGGAGCTGACCGGGGCTGAGACCGTGGTCTGCCTTGGCGACAGTTTCGACGACGATGCCGCGGCCCGCGCGCTGCCACCGAAGGACCGTCTCTGGATCACTACCCTGCAAGCGGGGCGGCGCTGGATCTGGATCGAGGGCAACCATGATCCCGGCCCCGTCGATCTTGGCGGAGAGCATCTGTCCGAGCTGGCTCTCGGCCCGCTCACCTTTCGCCATATCGCGGAGACGGCGGCGCGGGGCGAGGTCTCCGGGCACTACCACCCCAAGGCCGGCCTGCGCGGCCGCTGGCGGCCGGCCTTCCTCTACGACGCCGCGCGGCTGATCCTGCCCGCCTTCGGCACTTACACCGGCGGGCTGCGCAGCGATGCGCGGGAACTCCGCGCACTGATGGCCCCCGACGCCCGGGCCGTGCTCACCGGAGAGACCGCCCGGGTGATCCCCATGCCCCGCTGACGCCGGCAGGCAATATCACTTTCCAGACAAGCGCGCAGCATCCGGCGGGGAGGGGCGAATGACCGCGGAATGTGCCTTTATGGGAATCCGAGGGACGGCACCCGGTCGCTCGTTTCAACCCGCGGACCTGAAAGTGATATTCGTTGTCAGATGGATAGGTGATCTTCCTGATGTTGCCCAGACGCAGCTCCTGCGACGCCAAAAGGTTGCAGAAGTGACTCCCGTCGCCAGCCCGGGCGGAGGCTGAGCCGAGACTGGGCCAGGGCCCGGATTCCACAATCCATGCCTGAACCAGACGCCTTCGTATCCTAGAAGAGTCCTTCGATCTGGCCCTCACTGTTCAACCCGATGCCCTCTGCGGCGGGGGTGCGCGGCAGGCCCGGCATGGTCATGATCTCACCGCAGATCGCCACGATGAAGCCCGCGCCGGCGCTCAGCCGGACCTCGCGGATCGGCACCCGGAAGCCCTCGGGAGCGCCGCGCAGCGACGGGTCCGCGGAGAAACTGTACTGGGTCTTGGCCATGCAGACCGGCAGGTGGCCAAAGCCCGCGGCCTCCCACTCCGCCAGCTGGGTGCGGATCTTCGCATCCACGTCGATGCCCTCGGCCCGGTAGATGCGGCGGGCGACAGTCTCGATCTTCTCCAGCAGCGGCATGGCGTCCGGGTAGAGCGGGGCGAAGTCAGCCTCGCCCGCCTGCACCACCTCGACCAGGCGACGGGCCAGCGTCTCGGTGCCCGCGCCGCCCTCGGCCCAGTGGGTGCAGAGGAAGACCTCGGCCCCCTGCCCCTCGACATAGCTCCGCAGCGCCGCCAGCTCGGCTTCGCTGTCGCCGTCGAAACGGTTGATCGCCACCAGAACCGGCAGGCCGTAGCCCCGCAGGTTCTCCAGGTGCCGCCCAAGGTTGGCGCAGCCCCGGGTCACCGCCTCGGCATCCTCGACCCCGAGGTCGGCCCGCGCCACTCCGCCCGACATCTTCAGCGAGCGGATTGTGGCGACCAGCACCGCCGCATCGGGCGCCAGTCCCGCCTTGCGGCACTTGATGTCGAGGAACTTCTCGGCCCCGAGATCGGCACCGAAACCCGCCTCGGTCACCACGATATCAGCAAGGCTCAGCGCGGTGCGCGTCGCGATGACCGAGTTGCAGCCATGGGCGATATTGGCAAAGGGGCCGCCGTGGACGAAGGCGGGGGTGTTCTCCAGCGTCTGCACCAGGTTCGGCTGCAGCGCCTCGCGCAGCAGGACCACCATGGCGCCATCGGCCTTCAGGTCGCGCGCGGTGACCGGCGCCTTGTCGCGACTGTAGCCGACGATGATCCGGCCGAGGCGCGCCTGCAGGTCGGCGAGGTCCGTCGCCAGGCAGAGGATGGCCATGATCTCCGAGGCCACGGTGATGTCGAAACCGGACTGGCGCGGGAAGCCATTGCCGGGCCCGCCAAGCGCCGTCACCACGTCGCGCAGGGCGCGGTCGTTCATGTCCATCACCCGCCGCCAGGTGACGCGGCGGGCGTCGATGTCCAGCGCGTTACCCCAGTGGATATGGTTGTCGATCATCGCCGCCAGCAGGTTGTGGGCGCTGGTGATGGCGTGGAAATCGCCGGTGAAATGCAGGTTCATCTCTTCCATCGGCACCACCTGGGCATGGCCCCCGCCCGCTGCCCCGCCCTTCATCCCGAAGCAGGGGCCGAGCGACGCCTCGCGCAGGCAGATCGCCACCCTCTGCCCGATCCGCGCCAGCCCGTCTCCGAGGCCGACGGTCGTGGTCGTCTTGCCCTCGCCGGCGGGCGTCGGCGTGACGGCGGTGACCAGCACCAGCTTGCCGCGGGGCGCGCCCAGCCCGGCGAGGAAATCGCGGTCGATCTTGGCCTTGTCCCGGCCATAGGGCAGCACCGCCGCCTCGGGGATATCGAGGCGGGCGGCGATCTCGAGGATCGGACGTTTGGCGGCGGCGCGGGCGATCTCGATATCAGAGGGCTGGGGCATGGGGGTCTCCGGGGCTGTATTGCCGACACAGCCTAGCGCGGTCGGCGGAGGCTGCCAAATGTCCCGCGCGGCGCCACGTCATGCGCACCCCGCATGGCGGGACTTCCCAAGGGTCGGGTATCCCCTACTGGAAGGAAAATAAAACTTGTGGAAAAGACTGCGGGAACTTTTTGCCTTCACACGCCGTTAATTCCCCATAACGGACGATGCCTCCATAGCTGCCAAGGAGAGAGAAATGAGATCCGCTGCCCTCGTCGTTTTCCCGAGCTTTGCCGCCACGGTCATGCTGGCCGTCGCCCTGCTCGGCTGACGTCCCCCCCGCCGGCGCGCGCTGTCCCCCGCGTTGCCCGGCCCTTTTCCCTCGGAAGGCCCGGACCATCGTGTCCGGGTCTTTCTTTTTCCAGGTCAGGCTTATTTGCAGGTCACGTCTTTGCGCTCTCCAGCCCCTCGGCCAGGTACGCCCACGCGGGTTGCGCCGGAATGTGCAGGCGGATCTCCTCGCCAACGCTGAAGCTGCCTTCGCGTTCGACCCAGGCGGTGACACCGCGCTTGCCCTTGGCCGAGGGCTTGAACAGCTTGCCGTGGCCGGGCTGCACCTTCTCGATTTCCCGGGCGGGCAACTGACAGGGCTGGTTCTCCATGTCGACGGTCAGCGTCGCACCCGACGCTGCCTGCAGCCGGGACGAGGGCGGGACATGGGTGAAATCCGGGATGCCCTCGATCACCATCGTCGCCCCGAGCAGGGCGGGGTCCAGCGCCTCCAGACCCATGGCCCCGGCGATCTGCGCGAGTTCCTCGGCCGAGATCACCGAGAACTGGCGCACGTTGCGGATCTCCGTATTGCGGGGATATTGCGTCAGCACGCGCGAGCAGGAGGGCCGCGTCAGCCCGCCATGATCCTCGCCCTCGGGTCCGGCGAAACGGGCCACAAGCCTCTCGACAGGCTGCGAGGGCAGCCCGGCCGCGCGGTCCGGGACAGTGCCAAGCCAGGTGATGCGGCCGGTGAACTTTGTGGCGACAAGGGCGGGCATATGGATCTCCTGCTGGCTGGGGGGGCCTGGGCCCGGTTCGGCGCAGGTTCGCCCCGCGCGTGGGCAAGGGCAAGTCGAAAGCGCGCGCCGGAGCTTGAGCCGGACCGGGACAGGGTGGAGCCGGTAGGCCGCAGCAGGCCGGCGGCAAAGAAAAAGGCCGGAGCAGTGCTCCGGCCTTCCACATCTCTGGTTCCCGGCGATCAGGCCGAGGGTTCGGGCTCCAGCCCGCCGGGCTTCGGCTTGGGCTTGGTCTTCGGGATTGCGGCGACCGAGGGGGCCGAGCCGGCATCGGGCTTGTCGCCCTCGTCCTCGTCCGCATGGGGCGGCTCGCCCCGGATGACACGCTCGATCTCGGCGCCGGTCAGGGTCTCGTACTCCAGCAGGCCCTGGGCCAGCCGTTCCCATTCCTCGTGACGTTCGGTCAGGATCTTGTGGGCGTGCTCATAACCTTCGTCAATGATCCGCTTCACTTCCTGCTCGATCAACTCCTTGGTATGGGCCGAGATAGAGAAGCCACCGGCACCGCCACCACCACGGAAGGCTTCCGCCGCCTCCTGGTAGTCGATGTTGCCGACCTTGTCGGACATGCCCCATCTCATCACCATCGCGCGGGCCAGGTTGCTGGCCTGCATGATGTCGCCCGACGGCCCGTTCGAGACGGTGCCCTCGCCGTACTTGATGATCTCGGCGGCCTTGCCGGCCATGGTCATGGCGATCTTCTGTTCCAGCTCGTCCTTGAAGTAGTTCAGCTGGTCCATCTCGGGCAGCGACATCACCATGCCGAGGGCCTGACCACGGGGAATGATCGTCGCCTTGTAGACCGGATCGCATTTCGGCAGCGTCATGCCGACGACGGCGTGGCCGGCCTCGTGGTAGGCGGTCATTTCCTTCTGCGCCGGGGTCATCACCATCGAACGGCGCTCGGCGCCCATCATGATCTTGTCCTTGGCGTTTTCGAAATCGACCATGGTCACGAAGCGGCGGCCGACGCGGGCGGCCATCAACGCGGCCTCGTTCACCAGGTTGGCCAGATCGGCACCCGAGAAGCCCGGGGAGCCGCGCGCGATGATGCGCAGGTCGACATCGGGGCCCAGCGGGGTCTTGCCGGCATGGACGCCGAGGATCTTTTCGCGGCCCTTCACGTCGGGGTTCGGCACGGTGACCTGACGGTCGAAGCGGCCCGGACGCAGCAGCGCGGGGTCCAGCACGTCGCGACGGTTGGTGGCGGCGACAATGATGACACCTTCGTTGGCCTCGAAACCGTCCATCTCGACAAGCAGCTGGTTGAGCGTCTGCTCGCGCTCGTCGTTGCCGCCGCCATAGCCGGCGCCACGATGGCGACCGACGGCGTCGATCTCGTCGATGAAGACGATGCAGGGGGCGTTTTTCTTCGCCTGTTCGAACATGTCGCGCACGCGCGAGGCGCCGACACCGACGAACATCTCGACGAAGTCAGACCCCGAGATGGTGAAGAAGGGCACACCGGCCTCGCCTGCGATGGCGCGGGCCAGCAGCGTCTTGCCGGTGCCCGGAGGGCCGACCAGCAGCGCACCCTTGGGGATCTTGCCGCCGAGGCGGCTGAACTTCTGCGGGTTGCGCAGAAATTCGACAATCTCTTCCAGCTCTTCCTTGGCCTCGTCGATACCTGCGACATCGTCGAAGGTGACACGGCCCTGCTTTTCCGTCAGCAGCTTGGCACGGGACTTGCCAAAGCCCATGGCCCCGCCTTTCCCGCCGCCCTGCATCCGGTTCATGAAATAGATCCACACGCCGATCAGAAGCAGGATCGGCAGCAGCGATATGATGAAGGCCTGGAAGCCGTTTTCTTCCTGGCTCTTGGCGGTCACCGGGATGTTGTCGGCGATCAGCTGGCCGGTGATCTCGGCGTCCTCGGGCTTGATCGTCACATAGTCCTTGCCGTCCGCACCGCGATAGAGAACCTTTTCGCCATCCAGGGTAACCGAGGTGACGAAGCCGTCATCGACCTCCTGCACGAATTGCGAATAGGGCCGGGACTGGCTCTGCAGAGCCGAGTTGGAACCGCCGAACAGGTTGAACAGCGCCACGATCAGCAGCAGCAGCACAGCCCAGAAGGCGAGGTTTTTTGCGGTGCCCACGAAAGGTCTCCCCTAGATCTTACTCGTCATGCGCCTAGCATAAGGGCGTCTGGGATTAAATAAGCTTGATCGCCGCCGGTTCAATGCGCGAGCAGGGCGGCGTGAAAGGCATCCTCGTCGCGGGTCAGCTCGGCCGCCCATCCGCGTCCGAAACCCGCATGGGGCGCAGAGACCAGTCTATCACCCAGCCAGACCGAAGGATAGCCCAGCAGGGAACGGTAGGGCAGCCCGCCGGCACGCCAGTCCTCGCATTGCGCCAGGCCATCTTCGCCCAGGGCGCGGATCTCGCAGCCAGCCTCGGCAAGGGCCCCGCCCCCCGGCGCCCGCAGGCGCCAGCGCCGGTCCCAAAGCTCGGAAGGACCGCAACGGGTGGACTGCACGGCGGAAAATTCACGGCTGATACGCACGTCCCGCGGAGTCACGGTGACCAGGCAGCCATGCAGGGACATGCCGGTGCCCGAACGCACCGCCTCCTGCGCCAGAGCCAGGGTGCGACGACGCGGCGGATAGTCGCTGCCCGAGACCCAGACCAGCGCCTGCGAGAGGATTCGGCGGGCGATCTCGGGCTGCAGAACGCGAAACCCCGAGCGCGACAGGACAAGATCGCCGGCCTCGGAGGAGACAAGGCGCTGCGACTCGGAAAAAGCGTACCAACCCAGCGTGGCACGGACCGAAGCGAGGTTCTTGGCGGTGTCGGCGATCGCCTGGGTGGTCAGCCCGAGGGGCGCCAGCGCGGCCAGCGCCTGTCGGGCCCGCACCCTTTCAAAGCGGGTGTCCTCGTTCGAAGGGTCGTCGATCCATGTCGCTCCGCGGGCGGTCAGGTAGGCGCGCAGGCTGGTCCGGCGCGCTTCCAGCAGCGGGCGCACCAGGGTCACCGGACCGATGCGGCGGCGCACCGCCATGCCCGACAGCCCGTCGACGCCCGAGGCGCGCGACAGGCGCATCAGGAAGGTCTCGGCCTGGTCATCGGCGGTATGGCCAAGCGCCACCTGGCGGATGCCATGGCCGCGCGCCCAGGCGCAAAGCAGGTCGTAGCGGGCCCGACGGGCCTGGTCCTGCAGGTTACCCTCGCCCTGCCAGCCCTCCCAGCGGAGCACCTCGTGCGGGACCCCGAGCGCAGCGGCGACGCGGCCCACCATGGCGGCTTCCTCGGCCGCCTCTGGGCGCAGCCCGTGGTCCACGGTGACCGCGCGCAGGGTCAGGTCGCTGCCCGTCACGATCTCGGCCATCAGGTAGAGCAGCGCGAGGGAATCCCCCCCGCCGGAGACCGCCAGACCAATTTCCTCGGCCGGGCCGGGCAGGAAATGGCCTGCCACGATCTCTTTCAGAAGGGAGGAGGAGTGGGTCATCGCGGTCTGGTGGTCAGCTGCATCCCTGGCTGATACGGGCCTGCGCGGCTTCGCCGGCCCAGCTGGATCCCGGGAAGCGGCTGCCCACTTCGCCGAGCGTCACGCAGGACTCGGGCTGCTGGCCGAGCTGGCCCAGCAGAACGCCCAGCCGGTAGAGCGACTCGGGCGCGGTGTCGCCCTTGGGCGCAGCGGAGAAGGCGTCGAGATAGGCGCGGGCGGCGGTCTTGGTGTCGCCCTGCCCTTCCAGCGCACGGCCCCGGCCCAGATCGGCGCCGGCCGACAGCGGGCTGCCGGGATAGGTCGCCTTGAAGGTCTCGTAGCCGGTCAGCGCGCCAGCATAGTCGCCCTGCGCCAGCTTGTCGGCGGCGGCCTGGAAATCGGCCTCTTCGCTGACCGCCAGCTGCGGCGCAGTGCCGGGATCGGCAGGAGCCAGGGGCGCCGAGGCAACCTCGTTGCCCGCCTGCGGAAGGGCGCCACCGCCCAGCGTGCTGGTTTCGCCAAGCTGGGACAGATCCCCGCCCTCAAGCTCGACCAGGCGGAACTCCAGGTCGCCAATGCGGTTGGTGCCGTCGGTCACGACCCGGTCGACGCGATGCTCCAGCTCTTCGGTGCGCGCGGTCAGGCGGCGCATCTCGGCCTCGATGGCGTTCAGCCGGTCCAGCTGGCTGCCGCCGGTCGACAGCTCGGACGGGGCGCCGGTGGTCGAAAGCTCGCGCTTCAGGCCCTGGATCTCGACGTTGAGCACGGTGAGCTGCTGGCGGATATCTGCCAGCGTGGCGGCGCGATCCTGGGCGAAGGCCCCGGGATCGAGCGGTGCCAGCAGGACCAGCACCGCAAGACCGCAGCCCGCGGCAAGCCGACGGGTGATCCGGTGCGGCCGGCGGCCCCCGGAGGTCATCAGAAATCGCATTCGCGTCTCCCTTCTCTGCGGCCCCTGCACCGCTTCAGGCACGCATGGGCGCCTGCATCCTCGCGCCGGACGCTGTCCCGGCCCCCGACGTGGTTCCATGGCGCCGGGCGCCGGCACGGGCCGGCCCCCGGCGACGGGTCAAAGTCCGGCGCCTGCCTGCAGCACGGTCACCGCGCGGCGGTTCTTGGCGTAGCAGGCTTCTTCCGAGCAGATCTCGATCGGGCGTTCCTTGCCGTAGCTGATCGTGCTCAGCCGGTAATCCGGCACGCCTTGGGTCAGCAGGTATTCCTTGACCGAATTGGCGCGGCGCGCGCCAAGGGCCAGGTTGTACTCGCGGGTGCCCTGCTCGTCCGCATGGCCCTCGATACGGGCCTGGTAGTCGCCGTTGGCCAGCAGCCAGCGGGCTTGCTGGTCCAGGGTCAGCCGGGCTTCGGGGCTCAGCGTCGACTGGTCGACGGCGAAGAGAACGCGGTCCCCGACGCTTTGCTGGAAATAGGCCGGCGAGGCCGGATCCGAGGCCGTCCCGCTGCCGGCGCCAGCCGCGCCGTTCAGGTTGGTCACGTTGTCGAAACGGTTCGGGCTCATCGAGCTGCAGCCCGCCAGGCCCAGTCCGAGGGTGGCGGAAAGAAGGATGGCTTTTGCCAGGTAGGTCATGCGGAAGGCCTCATATGTTGGTTTTAATCTATAGTATCCGGATTGCGCCGGGCAAGCGCCGCCCAGTCTCGGGTTCAGGCTCGGTGCCGGCGCGCAGCCCTGCGAGAGCGGCGCGCCGTGCCCTCATTGCAGCGGCCCCCAGGCGGGGTCGGAGGCGCCGGAGGGCGTGGCGACCCGCTTCAGGTTCCGCCCGGTGATATCCACGGTGTAAAGCGACGAGGCCCCCTGCTCGCCCTGGGTCTCGCGGGCGAACATGATCACGCGCCCATTGGGCGACCAGCTCGGCCCTTCATCGAGGAAGGAGGCGGTCAGCAGCCGCTCGCCAGAGCCGTCGGTGCGCATCACCCCGATGTGGAACCGGCCCTTGGACTGCTTGGTGAAGGCCACCAGGTCGCCGCGCGGCGACCAGACCGGCGTGCCGTAGCGCCCTTCTCCGAAGGAGATCCGCTGCGCCTCGCCACCGGTCGCCGGCATGATGTACAGCTGTTGCGTCCCGGACCGGTCGCTTTCGAAGACGATGCGCGACCCATCGGGCGAGAAGCTGGGCGCAGTCTCGATCGAGGCGGCATCGGTCAGCCGCACGCTCTGGCCGGTGGCCAGGTCCATCCGGTAGATATCCGTGTTGGCGCCCTGGGTCAGCGAATAGATCACGGTGCGGCCATCCGGCGCGAAGCGCGGCGAAAAGGCCATGTCGCCCTGCCCGGTTTCCAGCACCCGGCGCCCGACAGAGGCCACGTCGAGGACGTAGATCTGCGGCCGCCCGGTCTCGTAGCTGGTGTAGAGCACCCGGTCGCCGGTCGGCGAGAAGCGCGGCGCCAGCACGATCGAGGCGCTGTCGGTGAGGTACTGCACATTGGCGCCGTCGTAGTCCATGATCGCCAGCCGCTTGCGGCGGGCGTCCTTGGGGCCGTCCTCGGCGACGAAGACGGTGCGGCTGTCGAAATAGGGATCCTCGCCGGTGATGCGGGAATAGACCGCGTCGGCGACCTTGTGGGCCATGCGGCGCCAGCCGGCTTCGGTGCCGGTGAACTGCAGGCCCGCGCCCATTTCCTGACCGGCGAAGACGTCATGCAGGCGGAACTTCACGTTGACCTGGCCGCCCTGCACCGACACGGCGCCGGTGATCAGCGCATCGGCGTTGATCGCCTTCCAGTCGGCATACTGCACCGGGCTGGCGAAAGAGGTGATCGCACCGATATGGGCCGAGGGCGGGATCTCGCGGAACAGGCCGGTGCCGACGAGGTCATCCACCACCACGCGGCTGATCTGGCTGGCCAGCTGCCCGGCCTCGCCGCCCTCGGGCACGAAGTTGGGGACCGCAATGGGCATCGGCTCGATCACCCCTTCGGTGATCTCGATGCGCAGGGGCCCGGATTGCGCGACGGCGGGCGTGGCCGGGGCCAGGAGGCCGGCAAGCGCCACGCAGAGGGCGGGCAGAATGGGAAGGGCAAGATGTCTCATCACAGGTTCCGCATGTTCTCCGGGTTGAATGTCATTTCGATGTCGCGCCACTGATCGTATTTCTCCTGCGGCAGCCTGAAGCCGCCGAGTTGTGCGCTGCAGCGCAGGACCGCCCGCCGCGCCGCGTCGAAGGCCGACCGCTGGGCCGAGGCATCGCCGCCGCGCGCGCTGACCATTTCCAATGTAGACTGCTGCACCTGTCCGTCACGGTCGAGCGAAAAGGCCAGGGTCACCACAACCTGCGCGGCCGGTGATCCGGGATCGACCACCCAGCAGTTCTGCACCGCCAGCCGCAGCCCCTCGCGCTCGCTCGCCGAGAGCGGCGGGCCGGCGGGACGGGGCGTTTCGGCAGGTTCACCGCCGCCGAGCGCTTCGGAAAGCGCCTGGTCGATGGCATCGTTGTTCTGCTGCGGCTCGGGCTCAGGGTCGGGCTGTTGCGCGGCCTGCTGGCGGGGCTCTTCGGGGGCCTCCGGCTCCGGCGCCTCGGCGACACGCTGCGGGCGGGTCTTGGGACGCACGGAAGAGGTCGGCGCCCCCGAGGGCCGGTCGGCCTCGGTCACGATCTCGGTGGTGCTTTCCTCGGGCGCGGCGGGCGGCTGTTCTTCCTGCTGCACCTCGGCGGGCTCGTCCGAGGGCACGACCTCGGGGCGGGTTTCGACATCCACGGCCACGTCTTCCTCGGGCCGCTGGACCGGCTCGGGCGCGACGCGGGGCGCCTCCTCGGGGCTGGGCGGCAGGTCGGGACGGTCCGGGCCCTGCACCTGTTCCGGCGCGGGGGGCACCTGCGGTGCCTCCTCGGCGCCCGTCACGGGCGGCAGGGGCTCGGGTTCGGGCACGGGTTCGGGGGCCGGTTCCGGTGCAGGCGCCGGTTCAGGCTGCGGCTCCGGCTGCGGTTCCGGGGCGGGGGCTTCGGGCTCCGGCGGCGCGGGCGCCTCGGGCTCGGGCGTGGGGGCCTCGGGTTGCGCGGTCTCGACCTCGGCCGCAGGCGACTGGCTGGCCTGCTGCAGTTCGGCGAATTCCTCGGAGGTGATCAGCGTCACCGGGCTGACCTGCGCCTGCTCGGGGTCGGGGGCGAACAGCCCGCCAAGGAACAGCCAGGCAATCAGCCCGACATGCGCTGTCCCGGATATGACATGACCTGCGTGCATGGGCCCGGCCTAGCCGGCCTCCCCGGCGGGGTCGACCGTGTCGGTCACCAGGCCGATATCGGAGAAGCCACCGCGGTTCAGCGCGCCCATGACCTGCATCACCTGGTCATAGGAGACCGCTCCGTCCGCGCGCAGGTAGATCCGGGTCGAGTCGCGCTCGGCGGCAATGGCGCGCAGCTTGTCGACCAGTTCGGCCGGCGCGGTTTCGGTGGTCTGGATCAGGATCACGCCCTCGGCGGTGAGGGTCACGGTCAGCGGCTCCTCTGCCTCGGTCGGCAGGGCCGTGGCCTGGGTCTTGGGCAGCTGGACCGGGACGCCGACGACCATCAGCGGCGCGGCGACCATGAAGATGATCAGCAGCACCAGCATGACGTCGACGAAGGGGGTCACGTTGATCTCGGACATGGGCCGTGCGCGGCCGCCGTGACGCCGCCCCCTGCGGCCCCCGCCGCCGCCCTTTCCGATGACACCGGCACCCATGGCTCAGGCCTCCAGCTGGCGGCCGAGGATGGTGGCGAACTCGTCGGCGAAGGCTTCGTATCCGCCGACCAGCCGATCCGCATCCGAGGACAGCTTGTTGTAGAAGATCACCGCCGGGATGGCGGCCAGCAGGCCAAGCGCGGTGGCCAGCAGCGCCTCGGCAATGCCCGGCGCAACGACGGCCAGGTTGGTGTTCTGGCTTTCGGCGATGCCGATGAAGGCGTGCATGATGCCCCAGACCGTGCCGAACAGGCCGACGAAGGGCGCGGTGGAGCCGACGGTGGCCAGCACCGGCAGGCCCGATTGCAGGCTCTCGGCCTCCTTGGCGATGGCGACATCCATCGAGCGGTCGATGCGCGCCTGGGCGCCGGCGATCATCTGGCCGTCACCGCGATAGCTGCGCCGCCATTCGGTCATGCCGGCCGCGAAGATCCGTTCGCTGCGGCCCGAGGGGTCGGGGCCGATCTCGTCGTAAAGCTCGTCCAGCGGCTCGCCGGACCAGAAGGAGCGGTCGAAGCGCGCGGCCTCGCGGCGGGCGGCGCGATAGGCCAGCACCTTCTGGATGGTGATCGACCAGGACCAGAAGGAGGCCAGGATCAGCAACAGCATGACGATCTTGACGGTCAGGGTGGCCTGGGCAAAGAGGCCCAGCATGGAGAAATCGATCTCCTGCGCGGTCGCGAGGGTGGAGGTATCCATTGTCTGCTCTGTGCTCTCGTTCTCAAGAGGGCCGTCTGTCGCGACCATTCGAGGGCGAACTTAGCGCAGATCCCCGCCAAACGCCAATGACAAAGGCTTTTGCGTGGCGTGAGCGCGGGGCAGAGCCGCCGGTTACCCCACAGGCAATTGGCGGATAACCGCCGGAAGCCGCATTGCCGTGCCCTGCCCGTCCAGCGCGACCAGCGTGACCCGGGCCTGGAACAGCCGCTCGGCGCCGCGCAGGACCACCTGTTCCAGCTCCAGCCGCGCAGGCGTGACCCGGGTGACCGAGGTGGCGACCTCGAGCTGGTCATCGAACCGCGCCGGGCGCAGGTAATCGGCCTCGACACGGCGCACGGCGAAGACCGCGCCGGTCTCTTCCTTCATCCGCCGCTGGTCGATCCCCAGCTCGCGCACCCATTCGCTGCGCGCCCGTTCGATGAAGCGCAGGTAATTGGCGTAATAGACGATGCCCGCCAGGTCGGTGTCCTCGTAGTAGACCCGCAGTGCGAAACTGTGCATTCCTATCTCCTTCGCGCGCCGCACCCGGTTCCAGCCCGCCCGAACATGTCGGGGCCAAGAGGGGCGCGGGGCCAGGCCCCTGTCCTAGTTGAACACCTGCCCCGCCCGGGCCGACAACCGCAGGGCCAGGGTGGCATCGTCTGAAAAGGCGGGCAGAACAGGGTCGTAGGCCGCACGCAGAACCGAGGCGAGATCGGGGCGCAGCATCGCCGGCCCCCGCCCCTCGGCCCGCGCCAGGGCCGAGCGTCCGGCGAAGGCCGACGGCCCCCAGAGCAGCGCCGATTTCAGCATCTGCTCCATGCCCAGTTCCGCCGCCGGCATCTTCGCCAGGGCACCCTTCATGCGCAGGAAGACAAAGCCCGCCTTGATCGCGTTGTCCTCGGCGAAACGAAAGAACCGGTACTGGTCCGCCCCCTCGGCCTGCAGCCGCGGCAGCAGGGTATCCAGGCCCGGCACCAGCTGGTCCATGTCCTTCACCTCGGCCAGCTCCTGCCACTCCTGCATGAAGAAGAACATCAGGTTGGCGCCGAACTCGGGGTCGTTCTCGGCCATCTTGTGCCCGGAGGCGAGGACCACGGCCTCCATGGCGCCCTTGAGGGGCGGCAGGCTTTCCTCGGCGGCGCCGAAGATCACCGGAACGATGGGGCGGGACCAGCGGGCGAAGCGGAACGCCCCTTCGGCGTCGCTGAACAGGGCCTCGACCTCTTCCGGTCCGGGCGCGAGATTTGCCATTGCGTCTCCTTTCCGCCCCTACTTGCCGAAGAGATCCGGGCCCGCCGGCGCCTTCGACGGCGCGGCAAGGCCAAGATGTCCCCAGGCGCGGGGCGCCAGCATTCGGCCGCGGGGGGTACGCTGAACCAGAGCCTGTTGCAACAGGTAGGGCTCGATCACCTCTTCCAGCGCATCGCGGCTTTCCGAGAGCGCGGCGGCCAGGGTCTCGATCCCGACGGGGCCGCCCCCGTAACCTTCGCCGATCATCCGCAGGTATCGCCGGTCGGCACCATCAAGGCCCAGTTCATCGACACCCAGACGGGTCAGCGCCCGGTCGGCCAGAGCCCTGGTGATCGTGCCGTCGCCCTCGACCACGGCGAAATCCACGACCCGGCGCAGCAGGCGTCCGGCGATCCGGGGCGTGCCACGGGCGCGGCGCGCGATTTCCAGCGAGCCCGCCGGATCGGCAGGCGCGCCCAGCAGGCGGGCATTGCGGGTGACGATTTCATCAAGTTCTTCAATGGTATAGAACTGCAGGCGGGTGGGAATGCCGAAACGGTCGCGCAGCGGGGTGGTCAGCAGGCCAAGCCGGGTGGTCGCGCCGACCAGCGTGAAGGGCTGCAACTCGATCCGCACCGTCCGGGCGGCGGGGCCTTCGCCGATCACCAAGTCCAGCTCGAAGTCCTCCATCGCCGGATAGAGCACTTCCTCGACCGCCGGGTTCATCCGGTGGATCTCGTCGATGAACAGCACGTCGCGGGCTTCGAGGTTGGTCAGGATCGCCGCCAGATCGCCCGCCTTGGCCAGCACCGGGCCAGAGGTCATGCGAAAGTTCACCCCCAGCTCGCGCGCCATGATCTGCGCCAGCGTGGTCTTGCCGAGACCGGGCGGGCCATGAAACAGCGTGTGGTCCATCGCCTCGCCACGCTGGCGGGCGGACTGGATGAAGACCTTCAGGTTGGCCCGCGCCTCGGCCTGGCCGATGAAGGCGTCCAGCTCCTGCGGGCGCAGCGCGCGGGTATCGGCGGCGGCATCCTCGGGCAGCGGCGCCGGGCGCAGGGTGGGATCGGGTTCGCTCATGTCTCTGTCCTATCGCCCCACAGGGCCGGGCCGCAAGCGCGGCTCATTCCTTGGGCGCCAACAGGCGCAGCGCGGCGCGGATCAGGCCGGACATGTCCAGCTCGGGATCATCGGTCAGCGCCTGAGCCACGGCCGAGGCCGCCTCGGAGGGCTGATACCCGAGGTTCGCGAGCGCCGAAAGCGCATCCCCCTGCACATTGGCGGCCGGCCTGGGCGGCGCCTTTGGTGCGGTTCTCTTCGGCGCGGGCGTCTCGATCACCGGCTCATCGGGCAGCGGATCGGGCGTGGCGGCGCCACCCCCCATGGCCATGACCGCAGGGGCCTTGTCCTTCAGCTCGGCCACCACGCGCTGCGCGATCTTCGGGCCGACGCCCTTGGCGGCCTTCACCGCGTTCCAGTCGCCGAGCGCGATGGCGCGGCCCACCCCGTCGGGACCAAGCGCCCCGAGGATCGCCAGCGACGCCTTGGCCCCCACCCCCTGCACCGAGGTCAGCAGCCGGTGCCACTCCTTTTCCACCATCGTCGGGAAGCCGAAGAGCTGCAGCAGGTCCTCGCGCACCACCAGATCGGTATAGAGCGCCACCGCCTCGCCCGGGCCGGGCAGCGTGGCCAGCGTGCGGTCCGAGCAGTAGACGATGTAGCCGACGCCGCGGACGTCGATCAGCACGTGATCCAGCCCCTTGAAGTCGATCCGTCCGGAAATCTTGCCGATCATGCCTGTGCCTTCAGAAGTTGCGCGAGGTTGGAGCCCGCATGACGTGCATGGCAGATCGCCACGGCCAGTGCATCGGCAGAGTCCGGTCCGGCGAAGGTCACGCCGGGCAGCTGCATCCTCACCATGTGCTGAATCTGCTTCTTGTCCGCATGGCCGACGCCGACCACGGTCTTCTTGATCTGGTTGGGGGCATATTCGCCCACCTCCAGCCCGAAGCGGGCCGGCACCAGCAGGGCCACGCCGCGCGCCTGCCCCAGCTTCAGCGTCCCCGCCCCGTCGCGGTTGACGAAGACATGTTCGACGGCGGCGGCATCGGGCTTGTACTCTTCGAAAACGGCGCAGAGCTGGTCATGCAGCGCCAGCAGACGCTGCGCCAGTGCGGTGCCGCTGCCATGGCAAACGCCGTTGCCCAGGTGCGAGATCCGGCTGCCATCGACGCGAATCACGCCCCAGCCAAGGTTCTGCAACCCGGGGTCGATCCCGAGAATCCGCATCAATCTGCCCTTTCCGCCACATCTTCCCGGGATTTTCCGGAGTTTTTTCATGACTAGCACGAAAGGGGAACATCCGCCAAGGGCCGATCCGGGCCACTGAAAGGCGCGCGCCGAGCGTCACCAAGGCGCGAATCCGACACTCCGCGATCACATGGCGACGCCCTTGTCACGAAAATTCATACAACCTGAGAAAGATTCCTGATGTTTCGCGAGACATGCAGAAATTGCATGTTTCTCATGCAGAAATGCCGATTGTTTGGGCGAAAAGAAAACTCTAGCTGCAGGGTCAGAAACACCCCGGGCCACACGGCCCCCTCCCCCGAAAGGATCTGACCATGACCCATATTTCGCGCAACGCCGCCTCGACCTCCTTCGCCCTGCCGATCGCTTCGGCCGTGCACCACCTGGTCGCCGCCGTCATCAACTGGAACGACGCGCGCGTGACCCGCAAGGCCCTGTCCCGCCTGACCGACCGTGAGCTGAACGACATCGGCCTGGTGCGCGGCGACATCGACGACGTAGCCAGCTTCTGAACCCCGTCGCGGCCCCTCGGGCCGCCGCTTTCGGGGTAGAAAGACAGAGCCGCCGCGGAGCGATCCGCGGCGGCTTTCTGTTGCCAGGGTTTTCTGTTGTCAGGTACCCGGTCGCTGCCGGTCCGCGCATGTCGGACGCGTGGCCGGCACGCGGCATCATCTGCACCCGTGATGGGTGTATCAGAGAGTCCGCAGCAGCGGGTGCAGCGCGGCGGCCAGCCGTTCGGTCAGCGGATCGGGCTGCATCAGCACCGCGATCTGACGTTCCAGGGCCGAGCCCTCGGCCAGCGCCTCGCTGCGCAACTGGAACTCGGATTCGCCCAGGGTGGCGAAGGCCACGACCTTGAACAGGTAGAGCGCCAGCGCCACGAAGCAGAGCGGGCGCAGCAGGCGCCAGAGCGGGGCGCGTCGCGCCGCCGGGCGGCGTCGGCGCACATTGCCGTAATCGTCCACCTCGAAGCGCATCACCTGCCCGCGCGGCCGGTCCGGCCGGTTGCCCTCGATCCGGCGCAGCCGGTCGTCGAAGTCCTGAATGGTCTGCGTCATGATATCCCCTCGCACCTTGCCCCCGGGTCCGGTCACGATGACCGTTTGACGGGGTTAACGGGGGATTCGGGCGTCAATGGGGCCGAAAAGGGTCAGACCTTGCGCAGGGTCAGGGTGGTCCACTCGCGGATCTGCTCGGCATGGTGCAGGGCGAAGCCCTCGGCTTCGTAGGCTTCCTGAACGGCCGGGGCCTGTTCGTTGAGCAAGCCGGACAGGATCGCGTAGCCGCCCGCTTCGAGGTGGCCCGCGATATCGGGCGCCAGCGAGATCAGCGGCCCCATCAGGATATTGGCGAAGACCAGGCCATAGGGGGCCCCGGCTTCCAGCGCCGGGTTGCCGAAGCCGGCGGCCTCGACGCAGGTGACACGGCCGGCCATGCCGTTGGCGCGCATGTTCGCCTCGGCGACCTCGACGGCGACCGGGTCGATATCGCCCGCCACCGGGGTGCCCGGCCATATCCGCGCGGCGGCCATGGCCAGCACGGCGGTGCCGCAGCCGATATCGGCGGTGCGGTCGGTCGAGAAACCCTCGGTGTCGAGACGGTCGAGCGCGCGCAGGCAGCCCAGCGTGGTACCGTGGTGGCCGGTGCCGAAGGCCATGGCGGCCTCGATCAGCAGCGGGATCTTCGCCGGTTCGGTCGGCACCTTGTCCGCATCATGCGAGCCGTAGACGAAGAAGCGGCCGGCCTCGACCGGCGCCAGCTCGCGCTTCACATGGGCGACCCAGTCGGTTTCCGGCAGTTCGGAGACGGCAAAGGGCTTGGCGCCGTTGATCTTGGCCAGCAGTTCGAGGCCCGCGATATCGGGCTTTTCCTCGAAGTAGCCGCCGACCTCCCACAGGCCCGAGTCGTCCTCGACCTCGAAGACGCCGATGCCGGTGGCCTCGGGCACGAGGTTTTCCATCGCAGTGCCGAGCGCCTCGGCGTCGGCCTTGCTGGTCAGGGTGGTCAGGGCGGTCCAGGTGGCCATGGTATCCTCGCTAGCGGTTTGGCGCGGGCGTAGAGCCTGCCCGCGCCCCCGTCAAGCGGGGGCGGCGCGGCGCGGGCGCCTCACTCTGCCGCTTCGGGTAGCTTGCCGCGGGCAAAGATGGTCTCGTGGCCCGGCTCCGGGTGGCGCGGGATCATCAGCGCGAAGAGGAAGGAGCAGGCCGCCATGCCGGCAGCGAGGAAGAAGACCGCACCGGGGGCCACCAGCCAGAGGTAGCCGAGCGAGGCGGGCAGGAAGACCGCCGCGATATGGTTGATGGTGAAGGCCACGGCCGCGGTCGGGGCGATGTCGCCCGGATCGGCGATCTTCTGGAAATAGGTCTTCAACGCCAGCGCCAGGGCGAAAAAGATGTTGTCGATGACATAGAGCACCGCCGCCAGCACCAGCCCCCAGGAGAAGTAGTAGATCCCGCCGTACATCAGGAAGATCACCGCCAGCGAGGCATATTCGACCAGCAGCACCCGACGCTCGCCGAAATGGCCGACGGCGCGGCCCAGCACCGGGGCGAGGATCATGTTGGACACGAGGGTGATCAGGAACAGCGAGGTGACCTCGTGCACGTCGAAGCCGAAGCGCTCGACCATCATGAAGCCGGCGAAGACGACGAAGATCTGCCGCCGTGCCCCGGCCATGAACTGCATCAGGTAGTAGAGCCAGTACCGGCGGCGCAGCACGAAGGTCTTGCGCTGCGGGTTCGGCGCCTCGAACTGCGGATAGGCGAAGCGGGCGAAGGCGACCAGCGCCACGGTGGCGGCACCGGCGGCCATGTAGACCATGTTGTAGGTCAGCCCCAGCGGATCCCAGAGCAGCAGGATCAGCCCGTAGCTGACCAGAGTCGCCGCCGAGCCGGTGGCCAGCAGCTTGCCCAGCACCCGGGGGGCCTCCTCCTTGGTCAGCCATTGCAGTTGCAGCGACTGGTTGACGGCCTCGTAGTAGTGGAAGCCCACAGAGCTGAGGAAGGTGATGACGAGGATCCCGCCGAGGCTGGGAAAATAGGCCGTCAGCGCCGTGGAAACGCCGAGCAGCAACAGCGATGTCAGCGCCAGGGTCTGTTCGCGCACGATCAGCAGCACCAGGATCACCCCGATCGACAGGAAGCCGGGGATCTCGCGCACCGTGTGCAGCCAGCCGATGTCGGAGCCGTTGAACTCTGCCGCCTCGATGACGAAGTTGTTCAGCAGGGCCGACCAGGTGGCGAAGGAGATCGGCATCGCCGCCGCCATGACGAAGAGCAGGGCCAGCGGGCGGCGCCAGAAGGGCAGGGTCTGCGCTTCGGCGAGGGGAGTCGTCGTTTTCATGCGATGTCCTTTACTCCCGGTCACCTTAAACTCCCAGAAAAATGATTGCGCGGGACTTGCGCAGCGGGATGTGCGGATTTCGCGGGTCGGGAGGGGGGCTCTGCCCCCTTGCGCCCTGCGGGCCCAATTCCCCCGGAGTATTTTCAGCCTGGTGATGATCGAGGGGGGTCGGACCAGGCGGAAGCGGGGTTCAGTAAAAGCTTTGCGGGTCGATATCGACCGACAGGCGCAGGGTCTTCGGCAGCCGCACCCCGGCGATCCAGTCCGAGACCGCCCGTTGCAGGGCCACACCCTTCGGCGCCTTGACCAGCATCCGCACCCGGTGCCAGCCGCGGATGCGAGCGATCGGCGCGGGGGCCGGGCCGTAGACCACCGCGCCGGCCTGACGGATCGGCCCGTCGTGGCGGGCCAGCAGGGTGCCGGCCTCGAAGGCTTCTTCCGGGCGTTCCGAGGAGAGGATGATCCCCGCCATGCGCCCGAAGGGAGGCATTCCGGCCTGCGAACGGCTCTCGGCCTCGGCGTTCCAGAAATCCTCTTCGTCGCCCGAGAGGATGGCGCGGATCACCGGGTGCTCGGGCTGGTAGGTCTGCATCAGCGCCTCGCCGGGCCTTTCGGCGCGCCCTGCCCGGCCCGCGACCTGGCGCATCAGCTGGAAGGTCTTTTCCGCCGCCCGCATGTCGGAGCCGTGCAGGCCGAGGTCGGCGTCGATCACCCCCACCAGTGTCAGCAGCGGGAAGTTGTGCCCCTTGGCCACCAGCTGGGTGCCGACGATGATGTCGGCACCGCCCGTGGCAATGGTCTCGACCGCCTGCTTCAGGGCGCGGGCCGAGGCGAAGAGGTCCGAGCTGAGCGTGGCGATGCGGGCCTCGGGAAAGAGCGCCGTGGCTTCCTCGGTCAGGCGTTCGACGCCGGGGCCGACGGCGGCGAGGGTGCCTGTCGCCTCGCACTTGGGGCAGGTGTCGGGGATCGGCATGGTCTCGCCGCACTGGTGGCACATCAGGCGCTTCTGGAAGCGGTGTTCGACCATGCGGGCGTCACATTGCGGGCATTCGATCTGGTCGCCGCAGGCCCGGCAGAGGGTGACGGGCGCATAGCCGCGCCGGTTCAGGAACAGCAGCGCCTGTTCGCCCGCCTCGACGCGTTTCAGCACCTCGGATTGCAGGCGGGGGGAGATCCAGCGGCCCTTCGGCACCTCCTCGGCCCGCATGTCGATGGCGCGCATTTCCGGCAGGGCGGCAGAGCCGAAACGGGACTTCAGGTCGAGACGGCGGTACTTGCCGGCACTGGCGTTGACCCAGCTTTCCAGCGAGGGCGTGGCCGAGGCCAGCACCACCTGGGCGCTGGCCAGCGAGGCGCGCAGCACCGCCATGTCGCGGGCGTTGTAGAGGACGCCGTCCTCCTGCTTGTAGGAACTGTCGTGTTCCTCATCCACCACGATCAGGCCAAGGTCGCGGTAGGGCAGGAACAGCGCCGAACGGGCGCCGACGACCAGCTGCGCGCCGCCCTCGGCGACCATCTTCCAGGTGCGCCGGCGCTCGGTCATGGTCACGCCCGAGTGCCATTCGGCGGGCCGCGCGCCGAAACGTTTCTCGACCCGGGTCAGGAATTCGGCAGACAGGGCGATCTCGGGCAGCAGGACCATGGCCTGACGGCCCCGGGCGAGGCAGGCGGCGACGGCTTCCAGGTAGACCTCGGTCTTGCCCGAGCCGGTGATGCCACGCAGCAGGGTGGTGCCGTAGCGGCCCGAAGCGATCCCCTCGCGCAGGGTCTCGGCGGCGGCCTTCTGGGCCTCGGAGAGGTCCTTGCCCGGCAGGTCGGGGTCAAGGCGCGGGAAGGGCAGGTCGCGGGGGGTGTTTTCCTCGAGGACCGCACCCTGCTTCACCAGCCCCTTGATGACGGAGGAGGTGACTCCGGCGGCATCCGACAGCTCCTTCAGGGTGAAGGCGAGGCCGCCGAATTCCTCCAGCACCGCCAGCACGCGGCCCCGGGCATCGGTCATCCGGTCGGGATCGCGGTCCCCCAGCCGGTAGACCTTCTGCATCGAGGGCGGGTTGGTCAACCCCGGCGCCCGGGTCGCCAGGCGCAGCATGGCGGGCATCGGGGTCAGGGTGTAGTCGCCGGCCCTGGTCAGGAAATCGCGCATCTCCTCGCGCATCGGCGGCACCGGCAGCACCGCCTGGATACGGCGCGCCTTCTTCAGGTCGAAGCCGCCGATCCCCCTGCCCCAGACCACGCCCAGCACCTGCCGGGGACCGAGGGGCACCAGGACGAAGGCGCCATCCGCCACCCCGCCTTCGGGTGCGAGGTAGTCGAGCGGGCGGTCCAGCGGCTGAGTCGTCAGCACCGAGACCAGTTCGCCCGCCGCGTAATCGGCGGGGGCGTAGTGATAGGCGGGGGTCTCGTCGAAAAGCGAGCCGGGAAAGGGGGGGTCGGGATCGGCCAAGCGGACGCGCTCGCGTGTCAGGGGTTTCGGCAGTGCACTCTATCGGGTAAACGCGGGGCGACACAATCCAACCTCGGACCAACCCCGGAAAGCCAGAGCCATGAAGTTCTTTGTCGATACCGCCGATGTCCCCGCCATTGCCGAGTTGAATGACCTCGGCATGGTGGATGGCGTCACCACCAACCCCTCGCTGATCAAGAAGTCCGGCCGCGATATCCTGGAAGTGACCAAGGAGATCTGTGACCTGGTCGAAGGCCCCGTCTCGGCGGAAGTCACCGCCACCGAGGCCGAGCAGATGATCGCCGAAGGCCGCAAGCTGGCCAAGATCGCCGACAATATCGCCGTCAAGGTGCCGCTGACCTGGGACGGTCTGAAAGCCTGCAAGGTGCTTTCGGACGAGGGCAACATGGTCAACGTGACGCTCTGCTTCAGTGCCAACCAGGCGCTGCTGGCGGCCAAGGCGGGCGCGACGTTCATCAGCCCCTTCATCGGGCGCCTCGATGACATCAACCTGGACGGGATGCAGCTGATCGAGGACATCCGCACCGTCTACGACAACTACGGATTCGAGACTCAGATCCTGGCCGCCTCGATCCGCACCGCGAACCATGTCGCCGAGTCTGCGCGGATTGGTGCCGACGTGATCACCGCCCCGCCCTCGGTGATCAAGTCCCTGGCCAGCCATCCCCTGACCGACAAGGGCCTGGCGGCCTTCCTGGCCGACATCAAGGATGCGGGAATCAAGATCCTGTAAGACCATCCCCGGGACGGTACGGAAGCGGAGGGAAACCCCCTCCGCTTTCTTCTTTCCGGGACTTGCACCAAAGTCTGTGCCGCAGCCGCTTCCACTCTGGACCTCGGGGGTGAAAAGGCGCGAAAAAGGCGGCGGATTCTGATACCGTCCCGACAATAAGAACCGATCCGAGGCAGGCATGAACACCCCTAACGGCAAGCCCGAGCTGGACCGCAAACTGCGTGAGCATGTGCTGGCACGGCCCGACTTCATCCTTGATGACCGCGACATGATGCAGGCCCTGGTGGCCGCGAACGAGAAGTCGATGGGCGGCAATATCGTCGACCTGCGCGGCATCGCCATGGAGCGGCTCGAAGCCCGCCTGGACCGGCTGGAAGACACCCACCGCAGCGTCATCGCCGCCGCCTACGAGAACCTCGCCGGCACCAACCAGATCCATCGCGCCCTGCTGCGGATGCTGGACGCCCAGGAGTTCGAGACCTTCCTGCGTGATCTCGGCGGCGAGGTCAGCGATATCCTCGGGGTTGATTCCATGCACCTGGTGCTGGAATCCAACGAGGCGGGGGACGATCCGGCGGTCTTGCGCCTCGGCGGCGTGCTGCGGGTGGTCGAGCCGGGTCACATCAGCGCCTACATGGATGGTCACCGGGGCTCTCCGGCGCGTCAGGTTGTGCTGCGCCAGATCGAGGCCGGGCCGGTCGAGCTTTACGGTGAGAAGGCCGGGTATACCCTGTCCGAGGCCTGCCTGCGGCTGGACTTCGGCCCCGGGCGGCTGCCCGGCATGTTGCTGATGGGGTCGGAGGATCCGCACCAGTTCACCCCGCAGCAGGGCACCGATCTGCTGGCCTTCTTCGCAGGCGTGTTCGAAAGGACCATGCGCCGCTGGCTGGCATGAGCGGGCCTGCGCGCAAGGACGGCGGGCTGGCGATCTCGGCCGCCGCGCGGGATGCGCTGGCGGACTGGCTGGAGATGCAGGCGGCGTTGCGCGACCGCGCGGACAACACCATCGAAGCCTATCGCGGCGATGTCGCCGAGTTCCTGTCCTTCATGAGCCTGCACAAGGGCGGCCCGCAGGGGCTGGGCCCGCTGAAGGAGGTTTCGCTGAGCGACATGCGGGCCTGGATGGCCCATGTGCGCGCCGGCGGCTGCGGCGCACGCAGCCTGGCGCGCAAGCTCTCGGCGGTGAAGGGCTTCTATCGCTGGCTGGCCGAACGCGAAGGCTTCGATGCGACGCCGGTGCTCTCGGCCCGCTCGCCCCGCTACCAGCGCAAGTTGCCGCGTCCGCTGTCCGAACCCGATGCGGCGCAGATGCTGCAGGAACTGGGCCAGCAGGATCCGCGCGACTGGGTCGCCGCCCGGGACGTGGCAGTGGTGACGCTGCTCTATGGGTGCGGGCTGCGGATTTCCGAGGCCCTGGGCCTGTCCGGCGCCGACCTGCCGCTGGGACCCAGCCTGCGCATCCGCGGCAAGGGCGGCAAGGAGCGCGTGGTGCCCCTGATCGCCCCGGCCCGGGAGAGCGTGGAGCATTACGCCGCGCTCTGTCCCTGGCCGATGGAGGCCGATCTGCCGCTGTTCCGGGGCATCCGGGGCGGTCCGCTGCCGCCCCAGACGATCCGCAAGGCGATGGCGCAGGTGCGCGCCCGGATGGGCCTGCCGGCCACCGCGACCCCGCACGCGATGCGCCACAGCTTCGCCACCCACCTGCTGAACGCCGGCGGAGACCTGCGCGCCATCCAGGAACTTCTGGGGCATGCCAGCCTGTCCACGACGCAGGCCTACACCGCCGTCGACAGCGCCCGCCTGATGGAGGTCTATCGCCGCGCCCACCCCCGCGGCTGACCGCCTTTCCTGCTCTGCCGGGGCGGCATTTGCTTGTCTGCGCGGCAAAATTGTGGCTAGCCTTCCCCATGATGACATCCCTCCGCGCCCGCGCCGTCTCCGTCCACCTCCTGACCGCCACTGGCGCGGTCTTTTCCATGCTGGCGATCATCGCCGCCGCCAATTCCGCCTGGGAAACCATGTATCTCTGGCTGGTGGTGGCCTTCGCCGTGGACGGCCTGGATGGCCCACTGGCGCGGCGCTACGACGTCAAGACCCATGCCGCCCAGATCGACGGGGTGCTGCTGGACCTGATCATCGACTTCCTGACCTATGTCTTCATCCCGGCCTTCGCCCTCTATCAGAGCGGCCTGCTGCCGGGCTGGACGGGCTGGTTCGGCGTGCTGCTGATCGCCTTTGCCAGCTCGGTCTACTTCGCCGACACGCGGATGAAGACCGATGACAACAGCTTCTGGGGCTTCCCGGGCTGCTGGAACATGGTGGTGCTGGTCTTCTTCGCCACCGAGCCGCACTGGATCATCATGGTCGGCATCATCCTGGTGCTGACCGCCGCGATGTTCCTGCCGCTGAAGTTCATCCACCCGGTGCGCACGAAACGCTGGCGTGCGCTGACGCTGCCGATGGCGGCGCTCTGGGTCGGGCTGGCCCTGTTCGGCACGCTGCGCAACTTCGTCATGCCCGACTGGTCGGTGACCCTGCTGATCCTGGTGAGCCTCTACCTGCTATTCGCCGGCATCGCCCAGCAGGCCATTCCCGAAAAGGCCCGCTGAGCCCTAGAGGGCGGCCAGCACCTCCTCGATGGCCACGCCGATCAGCGCCAGGCAGTCCGGCGTCGAGAAACGGTGGTCGGCGCCCTTCACCAGGCGCAGGTGGATGTCCTCGCCGGTGGCGCGCTCCATCAGCCGCAGGGCGACCGACAGATCCACGTCGGCATCCGCCGTGCCGTGCAGGAAGCGCACCGGGAAGGGCAGCGGCACCGGGTCACGCAGCAGCAGGTGGTTGCGCCCGTCCTCGATCAGCCGCTTGGTGATCACGTAGGGTTCGCCGTAGTCCGACGGCAGGGCGACCTGTTCGACCATCTCCAGCGCCAGCCGCTGTGCCTCGGTGAAACCGGCCCACATGCTGTCTTCGGTGAAGTCCGGCGCGGCGGCGATGGTGACCAGCCCGGCGATACGCTCGGGCATCCGGCGGCTCATCAGCAGCGAGATCCAGCCGCCCATGGAGGACCCGACCAGGATCAGCGGGCCCGAGGTGACCTCGGACAGGATGAACTCGGCATCCTCGGCCCAGTCGCCGATGCAACCGTCGGTGAAGGCTTCGGAGCTTTCGCCGTGCCCCGAGTAGTCAAAGCGCAGGAATGCGAGGCCCTGCGCCGCGCACCACTCTTCCAGGAACACCGCCTTGGTGCCGCCCATGTCCGAATTGAAGCCGCCGAGGAAGGCCACGGTGGGGCGATCTGCCGCCCCGTCGCTCAGGTGATAGGCCAGCGTGCGGCCCTGCGGCATGGCGATGCGGCGCGCTTCGGTCATCTGGGGCTCCCCTCGTTTCGGGGGAATGATTGGCATGGGCCGCAGCCGAGGGCAATATCAGCCACGCTCGACCTCCCGCAGGGTCAGCGCCAGCGCCCCGCCGAGGGCCGAGACCGCCGCGAAGCCCGCCAGTGCCCAGGCCGCCGAGAGGGTCGAGACCGCCCCGCCGAACAGCCCGGCAAGCAACAGGATCGAGCCGATCATCGTGTTGGCCACTGCGGCATAGCGGCCCCGGGCGTCCTCGGGGGCGAGGTCCACCAGGTAGGTCGACCGCGCCTGCCGCACGCCATGATAGGCCACCATCAGCAGGAACAGCACCGCCGGTCCGGCCCAGACGGCCTGCGCCAGCCCTGCCCAGAGCAGCCCCAGCATCAGCGCCATGGCCGCCGCCCCGGCAAAGCCCGCCGCCGAAAGCACCCGGCGCGACGAGCGGTCGGCCAGCCGGCCCCAGACATAGGAAGACAGGAAAGAGGCCAGCGCCGAGGCCAGCAGCAGCGCCCCGAGCTGTCCCAGCAGCCCCTCGCCGCCCTGTTGCGAGAGCAGCACGATATAGGGCGGCGCCAGCGCCGTCGGCACCAGCAGCCCGCGCACGGCGATGAAGCGGCGCAGGTCGGCGTCCTCGCGCAGGGTGGCACGCAGGGGCGGCAGGCCGGAGGTCTCTTCGGCCTCGCTCACCGGCTCCTTCAGGGTAGAGAACAGCGCCCCGGCCACCAGCCAGAGCACGCCCGCCAGCGCCACGGCGACCACTACCGCGCCCCGATCCTGCAACAGACCCGAGAGCAGCAGCAGCGCGAAGGTGACCACCGCGACCGAGGCCAGCGACGAGGCGGTGCCGGTGACCGCCCCGCGACGTGTCTTGGCAATGGTCTTGCCCTGCACCTCCTTGAACGAGACCGAACAGGCGGCCCGCGCCAGCGCCAGCACCGCCAGCGCGGCACAGATCGCAAGCCCCGCCATCCAGCCCTCAAGCAGCAGCCCCGAGGCGGCGATGACCAGCGCGGCCAGGCCCTGCAGCGCCGCGCCCGTCGCCCACATCCACTTGCGCCGCGCCAGGGTCTCCAGCTTCGCGGCCAGCAGGATCTGCGGCAGCAGCGCCCCGGCCTCGCGGATCGGGACAAGCGCTGTGACGAAGGCGGCCGGCGCGCCAAGCGCGTTCAGCAACCACGAGAGCACCAGCTTGGGGTCGATCAGCCCGTCGCTGATCTTGGTCATCGACAGGGCCGCGATCTCTCGCAGCCCGTTGCGGCCCTCGCGCCGATCCGGCGCCTCGTCCTCTGCCCCGGAGATCTGCGCGAATAGCTCTTGTTCGGTCATGACTGGCCCTTCTGCTGGTCGGGAACCCAACGTGGCAGAACGGCATCCGGTTCACCGCTTTCCCATCCCTGCCCCGACCGGTCTTGACCCCGCCTGCGCGCCGCGTCACAAGGTCGGCACCATAACCCGCAACCGGGCGTTCCGTGGGCGCCAAACTGACGAGGAGGACTTGCATGTCCCAGATCTCCCTCACCTTTCCCGATGGCAATGCGCGCGACTATGATGCAGGGGTGACCCCTGCCGAGGTCGCTGCCGGCATTTCCACCTCGCTGGCCAAGAAGGCCATCTCTGCCACCGTCAACGGCCAGCACTGGGATCTGCAGTGGCCGATCGAGGCCAACGCCAGCATCGCCATCCACACGATGAAGGACGAGGTGCAGGCCAACGAGTTGGTGCGCCACGACCTCGCGCATATCATGGCCCGCGCCGTGCAGGAGATCTGGCCCGACGTGAAGGTCACCATCGGCCCGGTCATCAAGGACGGCTGGTACTACGACTTCGACCGCGCCGAGCCCTTCACCCCGGAAGACCTGGGCGAGATCGAGAAGAAGATGAAGGAAATCATCAACCTTCGCGATCCCGTCCGTACCGAGGTCTGGGACCGTGACGTGGCGATCAAGTACTATGAGGACCGTGGCGAACCCTACAAGGTAGAGCTGATCGAGAGCATCCCCGGTGACGAGCCGCTGCGCATGTACTGGCATGGCGACTGGCAGGACCTCTGCCGGGGTCCGCACCTGCAGCACACCGGCCAGGTCCCCGCTGATGCCTTCAAGCTGATGTCAGTCGCCGGTGCCTACTGGCGTGGCGACAGCTCGCGCCCGATGCTCCAACGGATCTACGGCGTCGCCTTCACCGGCAAGGAAAAGCTGAAGGCCCACCTCACCATGCTGGAAGAGGCCGCCAAGCGTGACCACCGCAAGCTGGGCCGCGAGATGGAGCTGTTCCACATGCAGGAAGAGGCTCCGGGTCAGGTCTTCTGGCATCCGAACGGCTGGACCATCTACACCCAGCTGCAGGACTACATGCGCCGCAAGCAGCGCCAGGGGGGCTATGTCGAGGTCAACACGCCGCAGGTGGTGAACCGCAAGCTGTGGGAGGCCTCGGGCCACTGGGGCAACTACCAGGAAAACATGTTCATCGTCGAAGTGGACGAGGACCATGCGCGCGAGAAGACCATCAACGCGCTGAAGCCGATGAACTGCCCCTGCCACGTGCAGGTGTTCAACCGCGGCCTGAAGTCCTACCGCGACCTGCCGCTGCGCATGGCCGAATTCGGCAGCTGCAACCGCTACGAACCCTCGGGCGCGCTGCATGGCATCATGCGGGTGCGTGGCTTCACCCAGGATGACGCGCATATCTTCTGCACCGAAGCGCAGATCGAGGCCGAGACCAAGACCTTCATCGCCTTCCTCGCCGAAATCTACGCCGACCTGGGCTTCGAGGGCTGGACGATCAAGCTGTCGACCCGCCCCGAGAAGCGCGTCGGCACCGAGGAAAGCTGGGATCGCGTCGAGGCCGCGCTTGGCAATGCCTGCAAGGCCGCCGGCTACGATTACGAGATCCAGGAGGGCGAAGGTGCCTTCTATGGTCCGAAGCTGGAGTTCACCCTGACCGATGCCATCGGCCGGGAATGGCAGTGCGGCACGCTGCAGGTCGACCCGAACCTGCCCGAGCGTCTGGGCGCCAGCTACATCGGCCAGGATGGCGAGAAGCACATGCCGATCATGCTGCACCGCGCCGTGCTGGGCTCTTTTGAACGCTTCATCGGCATCCTGATCGAGAACTCGGAGGGCAAGCTGCCGATCTGGCTGGCCCCGCGTCAGGTGGTGGTCGCGGCCATCGTCTCGGATGCGGATGACTATTGTCTTGAGGTGGTCGAGGCGCTGCGCGCCCGTGGCGTGCGTGCCGAGGCCGACCTGCGCAACGAGAAGATCAACTACAAGGTCCGCGAGCATTCCGTCGGCAAGGTCCCCTACATCCTCGCCTGCGGCATGAAGGAGGTCGAGGAACGCACCGTCTCCACCCGCCGCCTCGGCGAGAAGCAGACCAAGACGCAGACGCTGGACGAGATCGTCGCGCAACTGGCCCGCGAGGCCATGGCGCCGGATCAGCTGTAAGGCTGCCACGGACAGACAGCGAAGGGCGCCCCTCGGGGCGCCCTTTTCCTTGGCGGGAATGGTGTTCGGGGTTCCGCAGAGGGGCCCCCTGCCCGCGGCGGGGGCCCCTACCAGCGCAGCAGCTGCCGCCCGGCCAGCGCCCCGAGGCCGGTGGCGATCATGATCCCGGCCGAATACCAGACGGCGTAGAACAGCGGGCTGTCCTCGATGCAGAAGGTCGAATAGATCGCCGTCGCCAGCCCGGCCGCGACCAGCCCGGCAAGCGCCCCGCAGCGGGCCGGGCGGACCGGGGCCCCGCGCCGCAGTGCCACCAGCAGCCCGGCCAGCATGGGCAGGGACAGCAGGGTGATCGCCGGCAGGCAGACCGGAATCGAATGCCCGAGGAAGAGGCGCAGGCGATCGCCGGGAAGCTCGGTGAGGAAGGCCAGCAGGAACAGGCCCGCCACGGCCAGCGGCACGGCCCAGATCAGCGCCCCCGGCAGGCCGTAGCGCGCGCCCGGACGGGCATCACGCAACACCAGCGGCAGGGCCAGCGCGGCCAGCAGCAGCGGCAGCAGGGTCTTGGCCAGCACCACGGGCCGGGCCAGCGCCGCCGCCAGATCGGGCCGCGGGCCGAGCACCAGCGCGAAGGCCAGCGCCGTCACCAGCACGCCCAGCCCGAGGAACCCCGGCAGCCGGGTCTCGACCCGGGGCGGGCGGGGGGCGGCGGGATCTGCCGCCAGCGCGGAAATCAGGTCTTCGGTCTTCATCGTCGTCGTCCTACTGTCGTTACCGCCTCTTGGTCGTCCCTTTCCTGCCCCGTCGTCTTGTGTCCCGCCGTCCTGTGTCCCGTCCTGTCCCGCGCCATCGTCGCGTCGGGGGGATCTCCCTCCGCCGCGTGCGCGCCAGCTTCTCCCGCCAGCGCCTTCAATTGCCGCATGGCGCGGTGATAGGCCACCCGCACCGCGCCCTCGGTCATGCCGTGGCGGGCCCCGACCTCGGCAGCGCTTTCGCCCTCGACCCCGAGGGCGCGGACGATCTCCGCCGCGCGGGGGTCGAGCCGCTGCAGCAGCCGGGTCAGGTCGCGGGCCGCCGTCACCTCGCCAAGCGCCTCGTCGGGCAGCACCTCGGCGAGGTCCTCGATGGGCACCTCGGCCCCCGAGCCGCCCCCTCGCGCCCGCCGCCGCCGCGCCGCATCAGCGCATTTGTAGCGCGCGATGGCATAGAGCCAGGGGGTGACCGGCTCCCCCTCGCGCCAGGTATGGCGCTTGGCATGGATCGCCATCAGCGCCTCCTGCACCACGTCCTCGACCTCTTCGGCGGTGCCGCCGGCCATCCGGGCCCGCGCGATGTTGCGCAGCACCGGCAGGGTCTCGGTCAGGAAACGCGCATAGGCTGCCCGGTCGCCGGAGTTGCCCCGGCGCAGAAGATCCCCCCAGAGCGCGTTACGGTCGTTCATTCCCCTCTCCCTTCGCGGGCGGTCTGGCAAACGTTACAGGCAGCGTGCATTTTTCCGCAATCTCTTCACTCGTTCGTGAGCCCTGTAACGGAGCCGCCCGGCGCCGCGAATGGCAAGGCACGGACGCCACGACGGCGTACCGATCGGAACATGCAAGGGAGAGACCCATGTCCACCATCCTCAAGTCCGCCGCCATCGCCGGTGCCTTCGCAACCGCCCTCGCCGCCCATGCCACCACCGCCACCGCGGACGACATGGCCCAGGAGAAGTGCTTTGGCGTGTCCATGGCCGGCGAGAACGACTGCGCAGCCGGCCCCGGCACCACCTGCGCCGGCACCTCGAAGGTCGATTACCAGGGCAATGCCTGGACCCTCGTGGACGCGGGCAAATGCGCCATGATCGAGCTGCCCGCCATGGCCGACGGCACCCCGCGCATGGGATCGCTGGAAGCCCTGGACCGCGATCTGCCGATGGAGGGCTGAGGCCCTGCCGGAGCGCCCCGGGCCTTCCCGGGGCGCGCCCCGTCCCGGGAGGTTTCCGCAAACCCCACGCGGTTTTCGCAAGTCCCCCGAAGCGGAGAGAATTGATGTTCGACCAGAGCCCCTCGCGCCTGCCCGCCCTGCCCGGCGTCGGCTTCAAGGCCCAGCACTACGCTGCAATCCTGCAGGAGCCCGCCCCCGTCGGCTGGCTGGAAGTCCACGCCGAGAACTACATGGGCGAGGGCGGCCGCCCGATCGCCATGCTGCGCCACCTGGCCGAGCGTTTCCCGGTCTCGGTCCATGGCGTCGGCCTGTCCATCGGGGGCGAAGGCGCGCTGGACCGCGACCACCTGGCCCGGCTGCGCCACCTCTGCGACTGGCTGGACCCGGCCAGTTTCTCGGAGCACCTGGCCTGGTCGACCCACGACAGCGCCTATTTCAACGACCTGCTGCCCCTGCCCTATACCGCCGCCACCCTGACGCGGGTCGCCGATCATGTCGACCAGGTGCAGGAGGCGCTTGGCCGCCCGATGCTGCTGGAAAACCCCTCCTCCTACCTGTCCTTCGACGAGAGCGAGATGGCCGAGACGGATTTCCTGCGCGAGGTCGCCCGGCGCACCGGCTGCGGGCTGCTGCTGGATGTGAACAACGTCTTCGTCTCGGCAGTGAACCTCGGTCTGGATCCGCGCGCCTACGTGCGGGACTTCCCGCTGGCGCAGATCGGAGAGATCCACCTCGGTGGCCATGACGAGGACGAGGATGACGCGGGCCGCCCGCTGCTGATCGACAGCCATGGCCGCGAAGTCGCAGACCCGGTCTGGGCGCTGCTGGATCACCTGCTGGCGCTCTCCGGGCCGAAGCCGGTGCTGATCGAATGGGACAACGACGTGCCTGACTGGCCGGTGCTGGCCGCCGAAGCCAGCCGCGCCGAGGCAGCCCTGCAGAGGGCACCGGCATGAGCCCTGTGCTGACCCAGCTCGATTTCCGCGCGGCCATGCTCCGCCCCGAGGCGCCGGTACCCGAAGGGTTGGGCGATGGCCGGGGCGGCCCTGCCGGGCGGCGCTTTTCGGTCTATCGCAACAATGTCGCCGTCGGGCTGACCGAGGCCGTGCTGGAGGGTTTCCCGACCCTGCGCGCCCTGCTGGGGGACGAGAACCTGCGCGGAGTCGCGGCGCCCTTCCTGCGGGCGCATCCGCCCAGCTCTCCGCTGATGTTCCGCTATGGCGCGGCGCTGCCCGGCTTCCTGAAGGGCTTCGCGCCGTTGGCCCACCTGGGTTACCTGCCCGACGTGGCGCGGCTGGATCTCTGCCTGCGCGCAAGCTACCACGCCGCCGATGCCACGCCGCTGGACCCGGCGCGGCTGTCGGCGCTGCCGCCCGAGGACCTTGGCCGTGCCCGCCTGCGGCTGGCGCCGCCGGTGCGGATCCTGCGCTCGGACTGGCCGTTGTGGCAGATCTGGCAACTGGCGCATCACGACGGCCCGCCGCCGCAGCCGGTGGCGCAGGACATCCTGATCACGCGACCGGGCTACGACCCCCGGCCGTATCTTCTGCCCGCCGGTGGTGCGGGCTTCCTTGAGGCCCTCGGCCAGGGACAAAGCGCCGAAATGGCGTCGGAGGCCGCCCTCGCGGAGGCCCCCGGCGCAGATCTGGCCGCGATCCTCGGCCTGCTGCTGCAAAGCGGCGCCCTGATGTCGCTGGAGATCCCGTCATGACCGATCCGACCGCCCCGCTGGCCCGTGTTCTGGACCACCTGGCCCCGCTGCTGCCCCTGCTGGCCCGCTTCACCTTCGCCGCCGTGCTGCTGCCCTACTTCTGGGCCTCGGCGATGACCAAGCTTGGCGATGGCGTGGCGGGGCTCTTCCACCCCTCGGTCGGCGCCTATGCGCAGATCTTCCCGAGGGTCTTCGAGGCGGCGGGCTACGACACGTCGAAACTGGGTGTCTTCCACTGGGCCGTGGTCACCGCCGGCACCTGGGCCGAGTTCGCCCTGCCCGCGCTGATCGTGCTGGGCCTGCTGACCCGGCTGGCGGCGCTTGGCATGGTGGGCTTCATCGCGGTGCAGAGCCTGACCGACCTCTATGGTCACGGCGGACTCGAGCACGCCGCCACCCTCGGCGCCTGGTTCGACCGGATGCCGGACGGGGTAATCCTGGATCAGCGCGCCTTCTGGGTCTTCACGCTGCTGGTTCTCGCGGTTCAGGGCGCGGGCGCCCTGTCGCTGGACCGGCTGGTGTTCAGAAGTGGCGCACCGGCTCGTCCGGGCGGCCTGCGGCAAGCGCCAGAAGGCCAGCAATCGCGATGAAGGCCATGGGGAAGAGGGTGAAGACCGTGACCCCGAAGCCCATGTAGAAGACACCGGCCGAGCCCAGCATCAGCGCCCCGCCCCAAAGCGCCCGGGCCCGCGCCATGCCGGCCCCGGCAATGGCCAGAATGGGCGAGAGCAGCGCCGCCGTGCGCAGCGCCTCGACATTGGCGACCTGGCGGAACAGGCCGTCGACCTCGCCATAGGCGCGGATCGCCTCGGTATAGCCATAGCCCGCGAAACCCACGACCAGGGCCATCAGGCCACCGATCAACCCCAGGATCAATGCCGCGTTGCGCAAGGGCGTCTCCTTCCTTTCCGGTGCCGGAGTCGTCCGGCGTCGGATCGTTCCGCTGTCAGGCGCCGGTCATGCCCCGAGCGCCTGCTGAACGTCCTTCGTCCACCCTAGATAGAGATCCTCGCCCGCCACGATAAGAGGGCGCTTCATCAGGGCGGGGTGATCGCGCAACAGATCGCGCGCCGGGCGGGCGCGCTCGGCCTCGTCCAGGCTCCGCCAGGTGGTCGACCGGTTGTTCACCAGCGCCGGCCCGAAAGCCGCCAGCGCCTTGTCCAGAAGGGCATCGGAGAGCGGTTCGGCGCGGATATCCACCAGCTCGGCCCCCGGCAGCGCCTTCGCCGCCTTGCGGCAGGTATCGCAGGTCTTCAGTCCGTAAAGCTTCATCGCCGTCCCTTTCGTCTAATTCAGGTAAATAGGGGGCCGTTTTCGGCACCAACCCTCGTTTTGCTTGCTTTTTACAAAACGAATGCAATCCTGACCATGTGGCAAGGTACCGGATCCCGGGGAAAGTGGGATTGAGTGCCGTCATTGAAAGACCCCCGGGGACCTCCGGGACGGAACGGCAAAAGGGAGATACGGCATGCCTGTAGGCACCGTCAAATGGTTCAACACGACCAAAGGCTACGGCTTCATCGAACCCGAAGAGGGCGGGAAAGACGTATTCGTACACATTTCAGCAGTGGAACGCTCGGGGCTGACCGGCCTGGCGGACAACCAGAAGGTCGGCTACGAGCTGACCGAGGGACGTGACGGCCGCAAGATGGCGGGCGATCTCAAACTGCTCTGACCACAGCGGTCAGGAGGGACACCCAACAGCAGTGAATCCCCCCAGCAGACGGTCGGGGGTTCACGTCGGATCCTGCGCCCCCGCGCGCTCGTCCAGGTCGCCGCCGAGGGTCTCGTTCAGGCGTCCCTGCCAGTCCTCTCCCATTGCGACGATGCAGGACCGCCCGGTGGCGTAGGTCACGACCATGGTCCAGTCGCCGCGCGGCGAGGTCCAGAGCTCCATCACCTGTTCCGGGCCGCGCAGGCCCATCCCGTCCCGTTCGGACTGCATCACCGTCTTCAGGCGGGTCTGCAGGCGCGGGGTGCTGTCGCAGAGGATCTCGGCGATCGGCGAGGCGGCCAGGGCCGGCGAGCCGGGCACGGCCAGCAACGCTGTCAGGCAGGCCGCCACGGGGACCGTAAGGCAGGCTGTCGGGCGAAGACGCCGCCAACTATGGGGATGAAGGCGCATGATCTGCTCTCTCCTTTGCGGGAGTGTAACAGATTCATGACGGATGCTCGACAGAAAACCATGGCCCGGGGCGGCGCGCGCCGGGCCCGGCGCAGGCAAGTCAGTAGGGCGACTTGGAGCCGTAGTAGCTCATGCCGCCGCCGTAGGCACCGGACTGGCCGCGCAGATGGCGGTTCCAGTCGCCGGTGGCGACATTGGGCACGCCACAGGAGATCTCTCCGCCCAGTTCCACCGGTTGCAGGCCCGCCGGGCAGTAGTTGACCCCGGAGGCATAGGGGGTGATCGCCGGGCTGTCGTAGTAGCTGACGCCGCCGTAGTTGGGCACGTCGTGGCCCTGGTAGATGTCGTTGACGACCAGACCCTGTGCCGCACCCGCGAGGGGGGCGACCAGGGGCGCGGCGGCGAGCAGCAGGACGGCGGCGAGACGGGGCATGTGAAATCCTCTGGTGAAAGGCATTGGCTTTCCCCGAGGTTAGCAGGCTCCGCGCGCCGAGAGAACGGATTTCGCATCGCCCCTCACGGATCGCGCCCGTTCCGTCGCGCTCCCGCAATCGCGCCGCGTCAACCGGCGGCCGGGAAGATCGCCCGGGTGGCCGCGACACCGGCCCAGGCCGAGACCCCGGTCAGCACGGTGCCCCAGGTCAGATCCACGGCCACCATGGTGGGCGACCAGTCGCGCATCACGGCATAGCTGGTGAATTCGTAGGTGCCGTAGGCCATGGCGCCGAGCAGCGCACCGCTCAGCAGCGCCTTCAGCGGACGGTCGTCTTCCAGCGCCGGCACCGAGACGAACCAGAGCAGCGCCCCGACGTAGAAGAGGTAGAAGACCGCCGCCACCCCGAGGCGCGGGTCGGCGAGCAGCTGGTCGCCGAGGCGGGTTTCAAAGAGCGGCCGCATGACGGTCTTCAGCATCAGGGCATCGAGGCCGAGGAAGATCAGCGCGGTGATCAGGTAGAGGGTGAGCATTTGCATGTGACGATTTCCCGAGTGGTCAGCAGGGATACGCAGCCCGGGGCGGGACGGATCAGTTTGGGAGGGGGCCGGCTCAGGGCATGGCCGGATTTCCTGCTACCGGCAGGACCCGCGCCTGACCGGGGGCATGGTGGGTTGGCACCTGCCCTGGGGGTGGCGGAGCGAGGTGCGGGGCCGCAATGATATCGCGGGCCGGCGGTCGGCGGGCTGAACCCCGCCATATGGGTGCTGGGGAGAGAAGCCAACAATCGAGGGCGTAGGGTGGATGGCAATCCACCGCCTGGCGGGGGGAGGAGTGAGAGCGAGACCAGTCTGAGCCGTCTAAAGCTCTACCGGGCTTGAGAATTGGAATTGCCGCTCCTGCGACCTCATATCTTGAATCGGCGACGGACCGAGAAACCGAATAGGAAGATGAGGCCGAGGCATAGGTAGCTGTAGAAGAACTGGACGACCGCGACCCAGGGCTCTGTCGGCACCACAAGCTTTCGGGTCGAAAAGACATTCACCGGAGAGAAGATGCTCTCGGTCGCGCCAACCACGGCGCGCGAGAACTGGGCGCGCATATCATCGCCAAAAAGCACGTTTCGCCAGCCATCCGCCGCGCTTCCGGCTGGCACGCCGCTCGCAACCGGAGTCGGGTCAATGCCGGGTACAGAGCCAAAGCAGAGCAGCAGGTTCAGGAAAACCGCGAAGGACAGGAGCAGCCAGAGTAACGGGCGCCACAGGCTGAGGCCGTAGTTCCCAAAGAGCCACCAGAGTTTCAGGAATATTCGCTCCGGCCAATCTGCCTTGTAGTAATCTACTGAAAGCTGATGCCCGCGCATTTGATGCGCAAGCTTGGCGTCCTCTTTCTCTTGTGCCCAACGGTGCAAGCGTCGGAAGGCAACCGCATCCATCCGAAGCCAAACTGGCCAGTCTTTCTTTGACGACTGTGACTTCATAGGTCGCTTGGAGAAATGCACGCCAGATACTTCGAGACTTCGGATGAGCGGCTCTTCTTCGACCTCAATCATGAGGATCCGACCTCCGCGAATGACAATATCCGGGTTTCCGTCACCTGAGATTATCAAGCGGCCAATCACACAATTCTCAAACCGTACTGTGCCAAACCCGTCTAGCGTCAATGTGCCAACCGACAAGTCTCTAAGCACGCTATCGCGCACTCGGAGCCCGCCTTCAATAAACCTCAACCCGCTAATTTCTTGAGAGTTCAGGGCGAGCTCGGAATACCCGCCCCTTGCGACTATCTGAAGCGTCTCTAGCTCACGGCCTTTGAGACCAGGGAGCAAGATATCGCGAACTTCTTCCTCAATTACCCCACGGCGACCAATAGAAACATCTACGCGGAGTGGAGTGTCACTTTCTAGCCTATTGGCGGCCTCAAGTAACGCCTTAGCCGACGTGTATCTTGCAGGGCCACTTGAAATATCATCGAATAATGTAAGTTTGGAAGTTTCCCGACTTGCGTTCCGCAAGAGCGCCGAAAGGCGTGGATCATCCGCTCCTTCCGGCACCAATCTGGTCACCCGACAACCCCCATAAACTCCCGCCATTCCCGCTTGCTCATGCCGCAATTCTCTTCGGTCACCTCTTCCCCGGCGATCATCCTCCGCAGACAGTCCACCATCTGCGCCGACATCGTCACCGCGCCCAGGCGGTAATCCTCGAAGGCCCTGTAGGCGAAGGGGACCCAGTCGGCGACCAGCTTGCAGATCTCCTCGGCATAGACGCGGATCTCGTATTGCGCATGGGCGTCGGCGCGCAGGCGGAGGAAATGCAGGAGGTTGTGCAGGTCCACCTTCCAATACCATTGCGTGTAGATGTTGGCGGGCAGGTTCATCCGCGCCAGCTCGCGCGCGAGTCCCTGCTGGCCGTCCTCCTGGCTGATCATCTCGGCATAATGGTCATAGGCACGGGCCGAATCCGCCTTGAGGTATTCCAGCACACGGGCGGCCTCGTCGCCCTCCAGCGCCTCGCCCCGGCCCTGGTTGTTGACCACCGATTGCGCCGCAAGGTGCTCGGGCGCGGGAATGTAGAACTCGCGGTCGAGGATCGAGTAGCGGGCCGAGTACTCGTTGACGTTGGCGGTGCGGTGGCGGATCCACTGGCGGGCGACGAAGACCGGCAGCTTCACGTGCAGCTTCAGCTCGCACATCTCGAAGGGGGTGCTGTGCCAGTGGCGCATCAGGTACCGGATCAGCCCCTCGTCGTTCTGCACCGACTTGGTGCCGCGCCCGTAGCTGACCCGCGCCGCTTGGCAGATGGCCGCATCGTCGCCCATGTAGTCGACCACCCGCACGAAACCGTGGTCGAGCACCGGGTAGGCCCTGTAGAGATGCGCCTCCATCCCCGGCACGGTGGCCCGCAGGGTGGGCTGCGCCTGGGCACGCAGCGCATCGATTTCGGCCTGCTGGTCAGAGGAGAGCGGCATCGGGCGAATCCTTTACACTGGAATGGTTCCGCAAAGGGTATCTTGTGGCAGGGCGAAGCGGAACCTCCAGATACGGTAGGGCATTTCCGCCGCACCCGGGCGAAGAACGCCCCGTAAGGTCCGTTCAAGATTGACTTTTCACCCCCCTCCACCGACGCTTCCCGCAACGCGGCCCGCGAGAGGCCGGTCGAGCATAGATGAGGCAGTGACATGGCAAGGACCTGGATCCTTCTGCTGCTGGCGGCCCTGGCTGTCAGCGCGTGCGGGAATTCTTCGAATCCCTTCGATGGCGACGAAGCGACGGATGATTCCGGCGGTGGCGACGACGACGGGTCGGGGATCGACAGCGACCGCGAACTGCCGCCCGGCACCTCTTCTCCCGACCCCGACGACTCGATCTTCCGCCGCGAGGCGCAGAACGACGAGGGCGGCGGCTATGTCTCGGGCGTCAGCTACAATTCCGGCAGCGACACCTTCATCGTCGATGGCCTCGCCTTCGACGGGGACAACGAATACACCCGGGTCGTCGCGCCCTTTGGCTCCCTGGGCGGCTACGCGCTCTACGAGGGGGCGGTCACCTACGAGGATACGGAGACCGGCAACGCGATCAGCCAGCTTCTGCACCGGGCGATCTACGGCGTATCCACCAGCGGCAACACCGAGTTCGCCATCGCCCGCTCGGGCGGCTACGTGCCCTATGGCTTCGGCGGCTTCATCTACCAGCGCAACGGCTCGGTGACCCTGCCGACCAACGGCCAGGCGACCTACAGCGGCGGATACGGCGGGCTGCGCGTCTTCGAAGGGTCCAGCGGGATCGAGTATTCGCAGGGCGACATGACCGTGGACATCGACTTCGAGGACTTCAACACGGGCGCGGGGGTGAAGGGCGAGATCACCAACCGGCGGGTCTACGCGGCCGACGGCACCGACGTGACCTCGGATATCACCACTGCGCTGGACGCCACTGCGCTGCCGACACTGACCTTCGTGGTCGAACCCGGCGTCGCGGACAGCAACGGCGAGATCTCGGGCAGCGTTGTCAGCTATTCCCAGAACGAAGGCGTGGCCGAAGATTACGAAACCGGGACCTACTACGCGATCCTGTCCGAGGGCGACAAGGACACGGTGAATGCGGACGAGATCGTCGGCATCATCGTCATGACCTCGGATGATCCGCGTGTCGACGGGCGGGTCGTGCAGGAAACCGGCGGCTTCATCCTGTATCGCTGAACCGATGCGCCGCCCCGCCGCAGTCCCGCCCCGCCCCGCCCGTGGCGGCTGGCCCGCCGCGATGCTGGCGCTGGCGCTGCTGGCGGCACCGGAAGCGGGCCGTGCCGAGGAGGCGCTTTTCGAGCTGACGCCGGTGCAGATGCGCGCCCTTGCCGTCACCCGTATGCAGAAGGGCGACCTGGGCACCACGCGTGACCTGGCGCGGGCGCTGGTGGCGCGGGATCCGGACGATTTCGCCGCCCAGTTGCTGCTGGCGCAATCGGCCCGCGCCCTTGGCGCCGAGGCCGAGGCCGGGCGGGCCGCCTCGGCCGCCTGGCGCTGCGCCGCAACCGAAGAAGAACGCTATGCCGCCGCGCTGATCCGGGCGCAGGTGCTGGCCAGCGCCGGGCATCACACCCGCGCCCAGCTGTGGCTGCGCCGCGCCGCCGAGGCCGCGCCCAGCCCCGCCACCCGGGCCCGTGCGATCCGTGACTTCAAGTATGTCCGCCTGCGCAACCCCTGGTCGACCCAGTTCAGCCTGGCGGTGACGCCCTCGGACAACATCAACAACGGCTCGGTGCACGACCGCTTCACCATCGACGGGCTGCCCTGGGAATTCGCCCTCTCGGGCGAGGCCCGGGCGCTGAGCGGGGTCGAGCTGAGTTTCGGCGCCGATACCCGCTACCGCCTGTCCCAGACCGAAACCGAGGCCACCGACATCCTGTTGCGCGCCAGCCACCGTACCTATCGGCTGTCGGACGCGGCCCGCGCCGCGGCGCCGGATGCCGAAGGCAGCGACTATGCCTATACCAGCCTGGCGGCGGGTCTCGGCCAGCGGATGCTGACCGGCGCCCCCGGCAACGAGTTGGTGATGACCGCCTGGGCCGGACAGAACTGGTACGGCGGCGATCCCTACGGCGCCTTCCTGCGCGGCGAGGCCCGGCTGCAGCACGCACTCTCGCCACGCAACCGGCTGACCACCTCTGTCTCGGTCGAAGCGCGCCGGGGCGACGCCGCGCCCGAGGCCGACGTGGGGCTGCTCTCGCTCGGCTGGGATCATGCCTGGACCGGCGGTCAGGTCAGCCTCTATGGCAGCTACACGCGCTCCAGCTCGGATTTCAGCTCGGCCGACTACAGCGATCTGCGGTTCGGGGCGCGGCTGGCACCGAAGGCGGACTGGCTGGGGCAGACCCTGGGCGCCGATCCGCTGCTGACGCTGGAGGCGCGCAGCCGGGACTTCGACAGCTCGCCCTACAGCTTCGACGGGCGCCAGGACGAGGAGCTCCGCGCCGAAGTGCAATTCACCTTCCACGATCTCGACTACATGGGCTTCAACCCGGTGGTGACGCTGGAGACCGCCAGGACCACCTCGAACATCGCCATCTACGAGACCACGCGCACCGGCATCGGGCTGTCGGTCCGCTCGGCCTTCTGAGGCTTTCGCATCGACAACGCCGGTGCCTCTGCTACCTTTCCACCGCAAGCGCCCCGCGATGCCCCGGGGCGGACTTTCGAAAGGAACGCGCAATGAAACTCCGCTATCTGCACACCATGGTCCGGGTCAAGGACCTGGAGAAATCCATGGCCTTTTACGAACTGCTGGGCCTGAAGGAGACCCGGCGTATCGACAACGAGGGCGGTCGTTTCAGCCTGATCTTCATGGCCCCGGAAGGCCAGGAAGAGTGCTCGGTCGAACTGACCTACAACTGGGACGGCGACGACGGCCTGCCCTCTGACAGCCGCCACTTCGGCCACCTCGCCTACCGTGTCGAAAACATCTACGAGCTGTGCCAGAAGCTGATGGACGCCGGCGTGACCATCAACCGCCCGCCGCGGGACGGCCACATGGCCTTCGTGCGCAGCCCCGACAATATCTCGATCGAGCTGCTGCAGGAGGGCGGATCGCTGGAGCCGGCCGAGCCCTGGGCCTCGATGGAGAACACGGGGCACTGGTAAGGTGATCCGCACGGGCCGGAAGATGGCACGGGTGGCGGGGCTTCTGGCCCTCGCCCTGGTGCCGCATCCGGCCCAGGCGCAGGCTCAGGCGCAGGAGTGCCGCTTGGCGCTGTTGCTGGCGCTGGATGTCTCGGCCTCCGTCGACGGGCGCGAATACGCGCTGCAGCGCGACGGGCTGGCGGCGGCGCTGAACGATCCCGACATCCGCCGTGCCCTGTTGCAGGGCCGCGCCCCGGTTGCCCTCGCGGCCTACGAATGGAGCGGGCGCTACCAGCAGGCGGTGATCCTGCCCTGGCGTCTGCTGGACAGCCCCGGCGCCATCGACCACGCCGTCGCCCGCATCGCCGCCGCCCAACGCAGCCACGAGGGCTTTCCCACCGCCGCGGGCTATGCGCTCGGCTATGGCGCGGGACTGCTGCGCGAGGCGCCCGCCTGCGACCGCGAGGTGATCGACGTCTCCGGCGACGGGGTCAACAACGAGGGCTTCGCCCCCGGCCTGGCCTACGAGAATTTCCCCTTCGACGGCGTGACGGTGAACGGGCTGGCGATCTCGGGCTCGGACGCCGGGGTGATTGCCTTCTATACCGGGGAACTGGCCTTCGGCCCCGGTGCCTTCGTCGAGGTGGCCGAGGGGTTCGCCGACTTCCGCCGCGCCATGACACTGAAGCTGTTCCGGGAACTCAACGACATGCGGCTCGGTCGCGGTGGCGAGGTGCCCGAATGCTGCGGCTGATCCTCGGGGCGCTGCTGTCGCTGCTGAGCTGCGGCCCGCTGCTGGCCGAGCAATGCCGCGAGGCGCTGGCGCTCGGCCTCGATGTCTCGGGTTCGGTCGATGCGGGCGAGTACCGGATGCAGCTGGAAGGTCTGGCGGCGGCACTGGACAACGCCCAGGTGCGCGAAGCGCTGTTCGCCCTGCCCGGCGCGCCGGTACGGCTGATGGTATACGAATGGAGCGGCCCCGACGACCAGCGCGTGCTGGCCCCCTGGAGCGAGATCGACTCGGACGCGGCGCTGGCGGCGCTGCAGGCGCGGCTGCGCGGCGCCCGGCGGCAGGCGATGGATCCCTCGACCGCCATCGCCCCGGCGCTGCGCTTCGGCGCCACGGCCCTGGCCCAGCAGCCGGAATGCTGGCGGCGGGTCCTGGACCTGTCCGGCGACGGGCGCCACAACACCGGCCCCGTGCCGCGCCAGCAGGATCTGCCGGGGATCACCGTCAACGGGCTGGTCATCGCGCGCGCCGACCGCATCGCCGAGCTCTCGGCCTATTACCGCGCCCATGTGCTGCGCGGCCCCGACGCTTTTGTCGAAAGCGCCTTCGGCTTCCGCGACTTCGAGGAGGCCATGGTGCGCAAACTTCTGAAAGAGCTGGCGATTCTTCCCCTCGCCGGGCTTGAGCCGCCGGGGCCGTCGCGCCCCCTGCCGCAACGCGGCGAGAGATTACGTTAACCACGGATCGGTCTATCCATTTGGAATTAACCGGATTTTTGGGAATTTCTCCGATTTTCTCCCCGAGCAGATGCGACGGAGATGTTGATGAGCATTCAGAACGCGATCGGGCCGAGGGTGGCGCCGAGGGAGTTCATGCAGGGCTACCTGGAGGCGCTGGCGCTGGTCGAACGTCTGCACCGGCTGTTGCTGGACGTGATCAAGGACGAGTTCGAGCGCGTCGGCGTGCTGGAGATCAACGCGGTCCAGGCGCTGCTGCTGTTCAACATCGGCGAGAACGAGGTGACGGCGGGCGAGTTGAAGTCGCGCGGCTACTACCAGGGCAGCAATGTCAGCTACAACCTGAAAAAGCTGGTCGAGATGGGCTACATGCACCATGAACGCTGCGAGATCGACCGCCGCTCGGTGCGGGTGCGCCTGACCCAGAAGGGGCGCGAGATCCGCGATGTCGTCTCGACCCTGTTCGAGCGTCACGCGGAGGGGCTGGAAAGCCGCGGCGTGCTGGATTTCTCCGGTCTCGACGACATCACCACCGCGCTGCGCCGGGTGGAACGCTTCTGGAGCGACCAGATCAGGTATATCTACTGAGACTGCCGGAACCTCGGATCTCTCCCGCGACAGCCATCGTTCTGGACCCGCCTCGTGCATCTTCCGCAGGCATGGTGCGTGCGAACCCACCTGACCTTGCCAGCCTCCGAAGCCCTGCCCCCTGCGCCCGGTCCCTTGCCCGGTCGCAAGGGTGAGTCGCGCAGCGGCCCGATAGCGGCCCTGACGCTGCGCCGCGGCGCAATCCAGGGCTGTGCCACGCGGCTCGCAATCGCGAATTCCGGCATTTCACTGACGTTCCCGTGAAGCCGCGCCATAGGTCACTCTCAAATTTACGTTACAAAGCGGCCCTTTTTGCGGCAGTGCGGCAATCCGCCCCGGTGTTGTCCGGCGCAACAAGGCGTAGCCCGGCCATGTTCCCACTCCGGGCCGGCGGCCGCTCCTCCTTCTGACCGCCGGAAGACCAAGAGGCGAAGACGTTGCTCCGAAAGATAAAACCCCTGCTGGCCGCGGCGGGCGCATTGGCGCTTTCCGGCTGTCAGTACCATGTGCTTTCCCCCTCCGGCTGGGTCGCACACCAGGAGAGAAACCTCCTGATCATCTCGACCCTGCTGATGCTGATCGTCATCCTGCCGGTGCTCTTCATGGCGGTCTACTTTCCCCTGAAGTACCGCGCCGACCGAGAGGACACGTCGGATTACGATCCGACCTTCACCCATTCCTCCAGGCTGGAACTGGTGGTCTGGGGCGTGCCGATCCTGATCATTCTGGGCCTCGGCTACTTCACCTGGGTCTATACGCACCGACTGGACCCCTATCGCCCGCTGGACCACCTGGAAGCCGGTGAGGCCATCGAGGTGCAGGCGGTCTCGCTCGACTGGAAATGGCTGTTCATCTACCCCGAGCTGGGCATCGCCTCGGTCAACGAGCTGGCCATCCCGGCGGGCCGCCCGGTGAACTTCTCGCTGACCTCCTCGACGGTGATGAACACCCTGTCGATCCCGGCGCTCGGCGGCATGGTCTACTCCATGGCCGGCATGGAGACCAAGCTGCACCTGATCGCCGACAGCGAGGGCACCTATCCCGGGCGCTCGGCGCATTACTCGGGTCCCGGCTTCAGCCAGATGACCTTCGACGCCCTGGCCATGGACGATGCAGCCTTCGACGCCTGGGTCGCCAAGGTGAAGGCCGAGGGCGATGCGCTGGACGCCGCGACCTACCTCGCGCTGGAAACCCCCAGCATCGACGCCCCGGTCAGCTACTACGGCAGCGTCAGCGAAGGGCTGTTCGACCGCATCGTCGGGCTCTGCGTGGACGACGACACCGTCTGCATGGGCGACATGATGATGATGGACATGATGGGCGGCGGCGGGCTGCAGGGCATCCCCAACGTGCCCTTCTACGAATACGACCGGCACCGCGCGATCGACGGCTTCGGCAACCCCGTCTCGCTGCCCGCGCCCGAACCGAAACACTACTACGAGGCCTTCCTGGCAGATCCCGACCAGCTCTGCCGGACGCCCCTTGCTGCAGAGGCCAAATCCTGATGGCAACCGAACACCTACAACCGCAAGAGACCTGGTCGCCGATCTTCGGACGGCTGACCCTGGACTGGATCCCCTACCACGAGCCGATCCTGATCGGCACCTTCCTGGGCGTCGCCTTCGCCGGGCTGATCGTGCTGGCGCTGATGACCCGCTTCCGGCTCTGGCTGCCGCTGTGGCGGAACTGGGTGATCTCGGTCGATCACAAGAAGATCGGCATCATGTACATGGTGCTGGGCTTCGTGATGATGGTGCGCGGCTTCGCCGATGCGCTGATGATGCGCCTGCAACAGGCCCTGGCCGCCGGTGGCGCCGAGGGCTATCTGCCGCCGCATCACTACGACCAGGTCTTCACCGCCCATGGCGTGATCATGATCTTCTTCGTCGCCATGCCCTTCGTCACCGGCATCATGAACTACGTCATGCCGACCCAGATCGGCGCCCGCGACGTGGCCTTCCCCTTCCTCAACAACTTCTCCTTCTGGATGACGGTGGCCGGGGCCCTGCTGGTGAACCTGTCGCTGTTCATCGGCGAGTTCGCCCGGGTCGGCTGGCTGGCCTTCCCGCCCCTGTCGGGGGCCGCCTACAGCACCGGGCCGGGGATGGATTACTACCTCTGGGCGCTCCAGATTGCAGGCGTGGGCACCACGCTGTCGGGGATCAACCTGATCGCCACCATCCTGAAGATGCGCGCGCCCGGCATGAAGATGATGATGATGCCGATCTTCACCTGGACCTCGCTGATCACCAACGTGCTGATCGTCGCGGCCTTCCCGGTGCTGACCGCCACCCTCGCGCTGCTGACCCTGGACCGCTACCTGGGTTTCCACTTCTTCACCAATGACTTTGGTGGCAACGCGATGATGTACATCAACCTGATCTGGATCTGGGGCCACCCCGAGGTCTACATCCTCATCATCCCGATCTTCGGCGTCTTCTCGGAGGTCGTCGCCACCTTCTCGCGCAAGCCGCTGTTCGGCTACACCACGATGGTCTGGGCCACGGCCTGCATCATGGTGCTCTCCTTCGTGGTCTGGCTGCACCACTTCTTCACCATGGGATCGGGGGCCAACGTCAACACCTTCTTCGGCATCACCACGATGATCATCGCGGTGCCGACGGGGGTGAAGATCTTCAACTGGCTGTTCACCATGTACCGCGGCAAGGTCCGGCTGGAGCTGCCGATGTACTGGACCATCGGCTTCCTCGTCACCTTCACCATCGGCGGCATGACCGGCGTCCTGCTGGCCGTTCCGCCCGTGGACTTCCAGCTGCACAACACGCTGTTCCTGATCGCCCACTTCCACAACGTGATCATCGGCGGGGTCGTCTTCGGCGTCTATGCCGCCGTCACCTACTGGTGGCCCAAGGCCTTCGGCTTCAAGCTGGATGACCGTTGGGGCAAGCGCGCCTTCTGGGGCTGGTTCGTGGGCTTCTACCTGGCCTTCATGCCGCTCTACGCGCTTGGCCTGATGGGGGTGACGCGGCGGATGAACTCCTACGCCGACATGGGCTGGCAGCCCTATTTCATCGTCGCCGCCCTGGGCGCCGTGGTGATCCTGTTCGGAATCCTGTCCACCTTCATGTGCTTCTACGTCTCGATCCGCGACCGCAAGCGCCTGGCCTGTGGCGGGGACCCCTGGGATGCCCGCACGCTGGAATGGGCCAACCAGTCGCCGCCGCAGAAGTACAACTTCCCGCAGGACATCCTGGTCACCGGCCGCGACATGTTCTGGAAGATGAAGGAAGAGGGCTTCACCTGGTCGACCGATTACCAGCCGATCCACATGCCGAAGGACACCGCCACCGGCGTGCTGATCTCGGCCTTCGCGCTTGGCTTCGGCTTCGCGATGGTCTGGTACATCTGGTGGCTGGCCATCCTCTGCTTCGTCGCGATGCTGGCCATCGGCATCGCCCATACCTTCAACTACAACCGCGATTACTACATCCAGCCGGATGAGGTCGCGGCGACCGAAGCGAAAGGAGCCTCGGCATGAGCGCGGCCGACGCACACCACGCCCACCCCGAGAGCCCGACCAACATCGGGTTCTGGATCTACCTGATGAGCGACTGCATCATCTTCGGGGCCCTCTTCGCCACCTACGCGGTGCTCGGCGGCGGCTTTGCCGGCGGGCCCGAGCCGAAGGACCTGTTCGAACCGGGTTTCGTGGCGATCGAAACCGCCCTGCTGCTGGTCTCCTCGATCACCTTCGGCATGGCGATGCTGGCCGCCGAGAAGCAGAAGCTGGACGCCACGACCGGCTGGCTGGTCGTCACCGGCCTGCTGGGCGCGGGCTTCATCGGCATGGAGATCTACGAGTTCGCCCACCTGATCCACATCGGCGCGGGGCCCGACCGCTCGGCCTTCCTGTCGGCCTTCTTCGCGCTGGTCGGCACCCACGGGCTGCACGTGACGGGCGGGATCATCTGGCTGGTCACACTGACCGCGCAGCTGCGCATGCATGGTCTGAACGCGGCCAACATGCGCCGTCTCGGCACGCTGTCGATGTTCTGGCACTTCCTCGATCTGATCTGGATCGGGGTCTTCTCCTTCGTCTATCTCGTGAGGTTGATCTGATGAGCGACCATTCGCACGCACATTCCGGCGGTAGCCACGGCACCCTCGGCAGCCTGATGATCGGCTTCGCCATGGCCGCGATCCTCACCATCCTGCCCTTCGGTCTGGTGATGGGAGAGGTCGACCTGCCCCGCAACCTGACCATCGGCCTGATCATGGGCATGGGCGCGGTGCAGATCGTCGTCCACCTGGTCTACTTCCTGCACGTCGGCAAATCCTCCGAGCAGGGCTGGACCCTCGTGGCGACGCTCTTCTCGGTGATCATCCTGGTGATCGTGCTGGCCGGCTCTCTCTGGGTCATGCACAACATGAACGAGAACATGATGCCGATGCCCGACATGGAGCAGATGATGAACCTGCAGAGCCAGCAGGGCTGAGGCTCCGCCACGCGTTCAGCGACGCGGCCGGGTGCAAGCGCCGGCCCCGTCGCGCATCCCACGGGACGAAAGGTGCCCCCATGAGCCAAGCCAGGATACGCTGGACCCGCCTGATGATCGCCACTCTGATCGCCGTGGTCGGCCTCGCGGGCTTCACATCGCTCGGGGTCTGGCAGGTGCAGCGCCTGACCTGGAAGCTGGACCTGATCGCGCGGGTCGACGCCCGCATCCACGCTGTCCCCGTTCCCGCCCCCGGGCCTGAGGCCTGGGCCGGGATCTCCGCGCCCCAGACCCGCGAAGACTACGAGTACACCCGCGTCAGCCTCTCCGGGCACTACCTGCACGAGGACGAGACCCTTATCTACACCCCCTCGGACTACGGCCCCGCCTACTGGGTGCTGACCCCCCTGGCGCGCGAGGACGGCACCGTGGTGCTGGTCAATCGCGGCGTAGTGCCCGTGACCGAGGGCCGCGCCGGAAGCTTCCTGCGCCCCGAGGGAGAGATCACGCTCACCGGGCTGCTGCGCCTGTCCGAGGACCACCGCTGGCTGTTTGCCCGCGCCAATGACCCCGAGGGCGGGACCTGGTACCGGCGTGACGTGGGCTCGATTACCGCCGCCAAGGGGTTCGACCGGGCAGCGCCCTATTTCGTCGATGCCGAGCGGCAGGGGGATGCGTGGCCGCGCGGCGGGCGCACGGTGGTCAGCTTCCGCAACGCGCATCTGGGCTATGCGCTGACCTGGTTCGCCCTCGCCGTGCTGGTGGCGACGGGTTACGCGCTGGTGCTGCGGATGGAACTGCGCAGGCGCTAGGTGCGCAGGGGCAACGGTGGGTTTCACCCACCCTACGCCATGCCCCCCCCGGGGGGCATGGCGGTGCCAGGCCGCGTAGGGTGGGAGGTATCCCACCTTCCGCGCCGTGTCCGTCGCCCCGCGCGCAGACCGGCTCAGCGTCCGGCGATACGGTCGATCATCGGCGCCAGCGCCGCAGGCGCCGCCGCCTGCCCCGAAACCCACTGGTAGAGGTCCTGGTCGTTCTGGCTGAGAACAGCATCGTAAAGGTCGAGCCCGGCGGCATCCATCCCGTCAAGCTCGGTCTCGGCGAAGCGCATCAGGATGATGTCCATCTCCTTGATCCCGCGCCGCATCGAGCGCATCTTCATCCGCTTCAGCCGGTGCTCGCGCGGTTCGCCTTGCGGGTAGGATTCGGAGAGACGGGCATCGCTCATGTGGCGCTTTCCTTCAGGGCGGTTCTCAGGCGCTTCTCCAATAGCGCCAGGCGGTCCGCCATGCCAGCCATCTGGCTGCGGATCTCGCGCATTTCCTGCAGCGCGGTCAGCACGCCCGGATCGACAGGGGCCTGCTCGTCCGGCGGGGCAACGCCGTCGCCCTCCCCCGAAAGCAGCCAGGTCAGCGAGACCCCAAGAAGGCCGGCCAGCATCTGCAGCTTGTTGGCGCGCGGCTCGGAGATATCCTCTTCCCAGGAGCGCAGGGTGCCCAGCTTGATGCCGAGACGCTTGGCAAGCTGCCCCTGGGTCATGCCGGCGGCAGAGCGGGCGGCCTCGACCCGGTCGCCGAAGGTTGCATTCTCGGCGGAATACCAGTCGTCGGATGGTGCGGTCATCGGTTCTCCTTCCAGGCTGCGCCCTCTGCCCCTCCCCGGGGCGTTCAATCTTGCGGGGGACGCAGGGCAAGCCTAAGACGGAGGGCAGCGAAATACAAACCGGAGCCCGACCCCATGGCCTTCCTTTCCGACACGCTGGCCCGTGTGAAGCCCTCTCCCACGATCATGATGACCAACAAGACGCTGGAGATGAAGGCGGCAGGCAAGGACGTCATCGGCCTCTCGGCGGGCGAACCGGACTTCGACACGCCCGAGAACATCAAGCGCGCCGCCATCGCCGCCATCGAGGCCGGCAAGACAAAGTACACCGCGGTCGACGGCATCCCCGAGCTGAAGTCGGCGATCTGTGCCAAGCTGAAGCGCGACAACGGCCTCAGCTACGAACCGGCGCAGGTCACGGTGGGGACCGGCGGCAAGCAGGTGCTCTACAATGCTCTGGTCGCCACCCTGAACCCCGGCGATGAGGTGATCATCCCGGCCCCCTACTGGGTGTCCTACCCCGACATGGTGCTGCTGGCCGGCGGCACCCCGGTCGTCGTCGAGGGCCCGCTGGAAAACGGCTTCAAGATCACTCCGCAGGCGCTCGAGGCGGCGATCACCGACAAGACCAAGTGGCTGATCTTCAACTCGCCCTCCAACCCGACCGGCGCGGGCTACACCCGGGCCGAGCTGAAGGCGATCACCGATGTGCTGATGCGCCACCCCCAGGTGCACATCCTGTCGGACGACATGTACGAACACCTGGTCTACGACGGCTTCGAGTTCTGCACCCCCGCCGAGGTCGAGCCCGGCCTCTACGATCGCACCCTGACCGTCAACGGCGTGTCCAAGGCCTATGCCATGACCGGCTGGCGGATCGGCTATGCGGCCGGCCCGAAGGACCTGATCGGCGCCATGCGCAAGGTGCAGAGTCAGTCGACCTCGAACCCCTGCTCGATCAGCCAGTGGGCGGCGGTCGAGGCGCTGGAGGGCACGCAGGATTTCATCGCCCCCAACAACGAATTGTTCAGGAAACGGCGCGATATCGTGGTCGAGATGCTGAACGCGGTCGAGGGCATCACCTGCCCGGTGCCCGATGGCGCCTTCTACGTCTACCCCTCGATCGCCGGGCTGATCGGCAAGACCTCGGCCGGCGGCACGCTGATCGACACGGACGAAGCCTTCGCCACGGCCCTGCTCGAGGAAACCGGCACGGCGGCGGTCTTCGGCGCGGCCTTCGGGCTCAGCCCGAACTTCCGCATCTCCTATGCCACCTCCGAGGCCAACCTGATCGAGGCCTGCACCCGGATCCAGACCTTCTGCAAGGGCCTGACCTGAGCCCGCGCCGCGAAAGGAAGAGACAGACATGAGCACCGAGCTGCCCCCCTATTTCTTCCGCATCCGCGACAATGGCGCGGCGGTCTTCCGGGTCACCTCGGAGGATCGCCAGCGGCGCATCGCAATGGACCAGATCGCGGTGGTCAACATCCGCAGCGGCGAGGTGAAACCCCACGGTGAGCGCGAGCTGAACCCCGAGGACCTGGCCGCGATCCGTGCCTGGATGGAAGAACGCCGCGAGGTGCTGGCGGCGCGCGAGATTGACGACATCTTTCGCGCCGTCGATCACATGAACCTGACGGCCCACTGGGCCCAGACGAAGGCCAGCGACGAGTCGCTGGAGGCCGTCACCGACACGCTGCTGATGGCCATGCACGACCTCAGGCAGGTCCTGGTGCGCAAGCGGGCGGACCGCCTGATGAAGGAGCGCAGCGAGGGGTGACCTCGCCGCTGCGGGGCGGCCAGAGATGCGCAGGACGAATCTGCCCGGCGCCCGGGCCTATTTCTCCTGCGCGGCGCGGGCCTGCGGGATGACGGTGCGCCAGAGGCGGGTCATCATGGTCAGCGCCGCAAGCGTCAGCCCGGCGGCGAGGCCCAGCCAGACGCCGACCCCGCCCAGCCCCAGCTTGAGACCCAGCAGCCAGGCGGCGGGCACGCCGACGATCCAGTAGCTGACCCCGGCGAAGATCATCGGCCAGCGCGTGTCCTGCAAGCCGCGCAGCAGTCCAAGCGCCATGACCTGCATGGCATCGACCAGCTGGAACACCGCCGCCGCGATCAGCAAGCCGCGCACCACGGCGACGATCTCGTCCCGCGCTTCGGCGTCCGGGTCCAGGAAGGGGCCGACCAGCAGCTCGGGCACCGCCACGAAGAGGATGCTCGACACGATCACCGTCAGCAGCGACAGCGCGATGGCCACATGGGCGCCGCGCACCATGTCGTCCATCTCTCCCCGGCCATGGGCCCGCCCGGCGCGGATCGTCGCCGCCTGGCTGAAGCCGAGGTGGATCATGAAGATCAGCGAGGTGATCTGCAGCGCGATCCCGTGGGCGGTCAGCGCGGTTTCCCCCAGCCGGCCCATCAGGATCGAGGAAGCGGCGAAGAGGCCGACCTCGGCCACCAGGGTCAGCCCGATCGGCCAGCCGAGATGGAAGACCCGGGCGATGCTTTCCGGGTCTGGCCGCCAGAGGCGTTGGAACAGCGCCTGTTCGGGCAGCACCCGCTGCACGTAGCCGACAAGGAACAGCAGCGTCGCCAGATGCATCAGCACGGAAGAGATCGCCGCGCCACGGATACCCAGCTCGGGAAAGCCCCAGGCGCCGAAGATCAGCGCGTAGTTGGCAATGGCATTGACCACCAGCGCCACCAGCATGACGACCAGCACGACCCGCGTGCGTTCCAGCGCGGCGAGATAGCTTTTCAGCACCATGGCGCCGAGTGCCGGGAAGATGCCCCAGGAAAGGATATCGAGGTAATCCCCCGCCAGCGCCGCGATCTCGGGCGTCTGGCCGGTGGCGAGGAAGATCGCTTCGGCAGAGAGCAGCACCGGCATCGCCAGCACCCCGCCGCCAAGCGCCAGCCACAGCGCCATGCGGGTCAGCCGCCGCGCCTGGGTGGTGTCGCCCCGGGCCTCGGCCCCTGCGACGAGGGGCGACAGACCGATGGCGAATCCACTGGCCGCCAAGAAGAGCACGATGAAGAGGCCCGCGGCCAGGGTCTCGGCCGCAAGGGTGGTCGGGTCGTACCAGCCCAGCATGGCCGCATCGATCAGCGTCAGGGCGTTCTGCGCCAGTTGGCTGCCCGCCAGCGGCAGGCCCAGCACCAACACCTGGCGCAGGTGGCGCCCGTATGGAAGGGGACTATTCATCCCTCTCCCTTAGGGGTCGGACCGATTTTCGGCAAGGCTCGCCATCGCAGGGACCCACGGCCCCTTTTCGCCGCCCCCCCGCACTGACATAATGGCGCGATCAAGAACAACACGAGCAGCCGGGAACACCAGATGGCCGACGATCTTCTGAAGGGCGCCGAGGCGCAGACCTATGACGCCTCCTCGATCGAGGTGCTCGAGGGGCTGGAGCCTGTCCGCAAGCGCCCCGGCATGTACATCGGCGGCACGGACGAGCGCGCCCTGCATCACATGGTGGCCGAGATCCTCGACAACTCGATGGACGAGGCGGTGGCCGGTCACGCCAACCGCATCGAGGTCGAGCTGCACGAGGATTACTCGCTGACCGTGCGCGACAACGGGCGCGGGATGCCCTTCGATCCACACCCCAAGTTCCCCGGCAAATCGGCGCTGGAGGTGATCCTGTGTACCCTGCACGCGGGCGGCAAGTTCAGCGGCAAGGCCTATGAAACCTCGGGCGGCCTGCACGGGGTGGGCGCCTCGGTGGTCAATGCGCTGTCGGATTCGATGGTCGTGCAGGTGGCGCGGGACCGCAAGCTGGTGGAACAGCGCTTCTCGCGCGGCATCCCGCTTGGCCCGGTCGAGGAAATCGGCGCCGCCCCCAACCGGCGCGGCACCACCACCACCTTCCACCCGGATGAACAGATCTTCGGCTCTCATCGCTTCAAGCCCGCGCGACTGTTCAAGTCGATCCGGTCGAAGGCCTACCTGTTCTCGGGTGTCGAGATCCGCTGGAAATCCGCCATCGACGACGGCGTGACGCCGACCGAAGCCAGCTTCCACTTCCCCGGCGGCCTGTCCGATTACCTGCGCGAGACCTTGGAAGGCTCCTCGACCTATGCCGACGCCCCCTTCGGCGGCCGCGTCGACTTCATGGAGCGTTTCGGAGAGCCGGGCCGCGTCGAATGGGCGATCAACTGGACCCCCTCGCGCGACGGCTTCATCCAGTCCTACTGTAACACCGTCCCCACCCCCGAGGGCGGCACCCACGAGGCCGGTTTCTGGGCTGCCATCCTCAAGGGCATCCGCGCCTATGGCGAGCTGGTCAACAACAAGAAGGCCGCCAACATCACCCGCGACGACCTGGTCACGGGGGGCTGCGCGCTGGTCTCCTGCTTCATCCGCGAGCCCGAGTTCGTCGGCCAGACCAAGGACCGCCTGGCCACCACCGCCGCCGCCAAGCTGGTCGAGAACGCCGTGCGCGACCACTTCGACAACTGGCTGGCCTCCGACAGCAAATCCGCCGGGGCCATCCTCGACTTCCTGATCCTGCGCGCCGACGAACGCCTGCGTCGCAAGCAGGAGAAGGAGACACAGCGCAAGACCGCGACCAAGCGCCTGCGCCTGCCCGGCAAGCTGGCCGATTGCTCCAACACCAACCGCGAGGGCACCGAGCTGTTCCTGGTCGAGGGCGACTCGGCCGGTGGCTCGGCCAAGATGGCGCGCAACCGCAAGACCCAGGCCCTGCTGCCCCTGCGCGGCAAGATCCTGAACGTGCTGGGCGCGGCCTCCAACAAGATCGGCGCCAACCAGGAGATCGCCGACATGTGCCAGGCGCTCGGCGTGGGCCTGGGCACCAAGTTCAACGTCGACGACCTGCGCTATGACAAGGTCATCATCATGACCGATGCGGATGTCGACGGCGCCCATATCGCCAGCCTGCTGATGACCTTCTTCTTCACCCAGATGCGTCCGATGATCGACCACGGCCACCTCTACCTGGCCTGCCCGCCGCTGTTCCGCCTGACCCAGGGCGCCACCCATGTCTACGCCCAGACGGAGGAAGAGCGTGACATGTGGCTGGAGAAGGGCCTGGGCGGGCGCGGCAAGATCGACGTCAGCCGCTTCAAGGGCCTTGGTGAAATGGACGCCAAGGATCTGAAATCGACCACCATGGACCCCACGACGCGCAAGCTGATCCGGGTGACCATCGACGAGGACGAGCCGGGCGAAACCGGCGACCTTGTCGAGCGCCTGATGGGAAAGAAGCCCGAGCTGCGTTTCCAGTACATCCAGGAGAACGCCCGCTTCGTGGAAGAACTGGATGTCTGACAGCCAGGGGGTGCTGGCCCATGTGATCAATCTCGACCGCGCCCGGGACAGGCTGGCCCATATGGCCACCTCCCTGGAGCGCCTCGAAGTGGCGCACCGGCGTCAGCCCGCCTGCACCCCGCAGCAGGTGCACCTGGCCTCTGCCGCGCTCGGACTTCGGTTCGGTGCGCGGCTGCGGCCGCTCGAACGGGCCTGTTTCCTCAGCCACGCCGGAGCCTGGCAGCAGATCGCGACGGGGTCGGCCCACTGGGGCCTGGTGCTGGAAGACGATGCGATTCTCGCCCGGGATGCCGCAGAGGGAATCCGCTTCGCGGCCCGCGCCTCTGATGCCGAGCTGGTCCGTATGGAGACCCTTGGCAATACCTCTCCACGTATCCGCCTCAGGCCCGATGTCCGGGGACGGGGCGAGGCGGCCGGATTTGCCCTGCACAGGCTTCTCGGGCGTACCATCGCCGCCGGCGCCTACATGCTGCACAGACAGGCCGCCGGGCGCCTGCTGGAGGAATTGCGCGGCATGGCCGAGATCAGCCTGGCGGTGGACGAATACCTGTTCCTCGACCCGGCGATCTGCCCGCTGCGACAGCAACACCTCTGGCCCGCCGTCTCGATCCAGAGCAACGTGCTGGCCGGGGTTCCCCGGGCAGAGCTGCCGCCGGCCTGGGCCTTGGCGGGTCTGCCGCTCTTCGCCTCCTGTATGCGCCACGAAGAGGAAGCGCCGGAGCGGAAGTTCAAGGTGCGCAAGTCTGTTGGACACTCGCTGCGCCGCTGGCTGACCGGCCATGGGCGGCGCCCCTGTCCGCTGTCGCCGGCGGGTCCACTGCTGCTGCCCGCCGGGATGGGCGAAGCGCCCCCCGCAACCATGCCCGCACGCCTGGCCTCCAACGACCCCGACCGGCAGCCCGCCGCCCATCCCCGCGACGTCTGAAACCAACCGTCCACTGCCGGCGTTGCTCCCCCTAAACAGGAGCCAGCCATGAAACAGATCCTCTTCGCCACGCTCACCGCCGTCACCGCCCTTTCGGGGGCCGCCTACGCGACCCCCGGCAACGGGCACAACAACGGCAAGGGCTGGGGTGTCGGCCATGTCCCGCCCGGCCACCAGAAGAAGATGCATCGCTATTACTACGCCCCGGGCGACCGCCTGCCCGAGGGCTACATGGTGATCCGCGACTACGACCGCTACGGGCTGCAATACCCAGGCGATGGCTATCGCTATGTCCGCTACGACAACGAGGTCTACCGGGTCATGCGCGACACCGCCACGGTGGCCGCCGCCATCGGCATCGTCTCGGACCTGCTGAACAACTGACCGCCGATCCCCCGAGGACACGAACCTGATGAGCAAGGGCGCGCCCGCAGCCGGACGCGCCCTTGCTCATCACCAGGCTGAAAATACTCTCGCCGAAGGCAGGCCGCGCCCGGCGCGGCTATCCGGCCACCAGCCGACCGTCCTCCATCCTCAGAACCCGATCCATCCGCGCCGCCAGCTCAAGGTTGTGGGTGGCGATCAGCGCCGACATGCCCGTCTCGCGCACCAGCGCCATCAGCGCATCGAAGACCCGGTCCGAGGTGGCGGGATCGAGGTTGCCCGTCGGCTCATCCGCCAGCAGCAGCGAAGGCCCATTGGCCAGCGCCCGGCAGAAGGCCACCCGCTGCTGTTCGCCCCCCGAGAGCTCGGCCGGGCGATGCTCGGCCCGTTCGGTCAGCCCGACACGCTCCAGCAGTTCCGCCGCCCGCGCCATGGCCGTGCTGCGCGAGGCCCCCGCGGCCAGCTGCGGCAGGGCGATGTTCTCGGCGGCGGTGAACTCGGGCAACAGGTGGTGGAACTGGTAGACGAACCCCACTTCGTCGCGCCGGATCGCGGTGCGGCGGCGGTCCGACAGGCCGGTGACCTCGGTGCCGTTGATCGCCACGGCGCCGCTGTCGGGCGCATCGAGCAGCCCGGCGATATGCAGCAGCGTCGACTTGCCCGAGCCCGAGGGCGCGACCATGGCGACGACCTCTCCGGGCGCGATCTCCAGCGAGGCTTCGCGCAGCACGGTGATCTCGTTCGGCTGCCCGGCGTTGTAGGTCTTCACCAGGGCGTCAAGACGCAGCACGGGATCACTCATAACGCAGGGCCTCCACCGGGTTCAGCCGCGCCGCGCGGCGGGCCGGAAAGATCGTGACGCCGAAGGACAGCAGCAGCGACAGCGCGACCGAGGAGATCACGTCGCCCGCCTGCAGCTTGGCCGGAATCTGGTAGATGCCTCGGATCGAGGGATCCCAGACGCCGCCCCCGGCGAGGTAGTTCACCAGGCTGAAGATCGGATCGATATAGAGCGAAAACAGCACCCCCAGCACCAGCCCGACGGCGGTGCCGATGATGCCGGTGAAGGCGCCGCAGATGAAGAAGACCCGCAGCACCGCGCCCTCGGTCAGCCCCATGGTGCGCAGGATGCCGATGTCGCGGCCCTTGTTCTTGACCAGCATGACAAGGCCCGAAGTGATGTTGAGCGAGGCGATCAGCACCAGGATCGACATGATGATGAACATCACGTTGTCCTCGACGGTCAGCGCCCGCAGGAAGGCGCCCGAAGCATCGCGCCAGGTCCAGATCAGCGCCCGGTCGCCCGCCACCATGAGGATCGGCAGGGCATATTTCTCGACATCGTCAGGGTCCTCGACCATGACCTCGATCTCGTCGGCCACCCCCTCGCGGTTGAAGAAGCTCTGGGCCTCGGCGAAGGGCATGTAGAGCCGCGTGCGGTCGATGTCGTAGCGCCCCGCGGTGAAGATATAGGTGACCTCGTAGGTCTTGACGCGCGGAGAGGTGCCGAAAGCGGTCTTCACCCCCTCGGGCGAGATCAGCTTGATCTTGTCCCCGGCGACAACCCCCAGCTCACGCGCCACGCCCGAGCCGATGGCCACACCCTCGTCAAAGCGCCCCAGATCGCCCTGGGCCTCCTGCGGCGCGGCGATGCGGGGAATGGCCGCCAGATCCTCGGCGGCAATGCCGAAGACCTCGACCCCGGCGTTGCTGCCGTTGGCATTGGCCATCAACTGCGACTTGATCAGCGGCGCGGCGCGGGTCACACCCTCGACCCCGGCAATCCGCGCTGCCCGCACGGCGTAGTCGGGCATGGCGCGCGACAGGGTGCCGTTGGCCTCGGCCTCGGCCGAGTTGAACACCGTCACATGGGCATTGGCGCCCAGGATCGTATCGACGAACTCCGCCCGGAAGCCCGCCCTGACTGAAAGCGTGGCGATCAGCGCGAAGACCGCCAGCGAGATCCCGACCAGTGAGATCCAGGTCATCACCGAGACCCCGCCCTCGGCCCGCCGCGCCCGCATGTAGCGCCAGGCGATCATCCATTCGTAACGGGAAAACGGGGGGGCGGCTCTGGTCAAGTCTCTGTCCTCTGATGGGCCCCCTCGGGGGTCTGGCGGAAGGTGGAGCGGCAGCCCCCTGGCGTCAAGGGCAGCCCGCCGATATGGCGCTTTCGCGCCATGCCTCCGGCAGAGAGTATTTTCAGCCTGGTGATGAGCAGAAAGGTCATCCCCGGAAAAGCGACCTACTTTCCCACTTCGCGCGTGCCACGCCCTTCACGGCAAAGGAGGCCGCCCTCCCGTCACGCCCCCTTGCTCATCACCAGGCTGAAAGAACTCCGGGGGTGAATTGGGCCCGCAGGGCTCAAGAGGGGGCAGCGCCCCCTCCCCCCCTTATCGCAGGATCGGCGGTTTGCCGGGATCGCTGCCGGGCGCGGCCCTGGTCAGTTCCTGCGGCTCGGGTGGCTTGGGCAGATCGAAGCGCAGCCCGACGCGGGCCAGGGCCCCCGCATGGACATCGGAAGCGCGGAAGAAACCCACGTCCATCTCGCCCGCCTCGATACCCGAGAAGGTCAGCGCCTCGGAGGCCGCGCGGGCCAGGGAGGGCTCGGCACCGGGGATCGCGTCGATGAAGGCCAGCATGTGCGAGCGCCGCCCGGCCTCGTCCTCGGTGCCCGCAAGGAAGGCGCAGTCGGCAAGGCCGCGGGCCGTGGCCAGCTTCTGGTCCAGCGCGGTGATCAGCACCTCGGGCAGGCCGGCGGGCGGGTGGAAAGCCTCGATCTGCGCTTCGATCTCCGAGGGCTGATGCGCGATGGTCTCGGCCAGCCAGGCGACCGCCTCGGGGGGGATCAGGATGGCCGAAGAGGTTTCGAGGTTCACCGCCAGGCCGACGCCCTGCCCCGCGAGCTGCTCCACGATGGCGCGGCCCGACATCGCCGCATAGGGCGAGGGCCGGGCGGTGAAGGCAGACAACCGTTCCTCGCGGTCGAAGACCAGCACGAAGCTCACATCCTCGACCGGGAAGAGCTCTGGCGCGGCGGCCTCGCCCTCGGCCTCCCCGGCCAGCAGCAGGAACAGCTCGCTGTCGGCAAGCCGCTCGTAGAAGCGCAGGCGCGCGTTGTCGTCGGCGGGCGCCGCTTCCATGGCCGCATGGGCGCGGTCGAGGGGGGTCTCTTCGCTCATATGTCGTTCCCTTCTGAGAGGGCCTTTCGTACCTGCTGGCGCAGGACCGGCAGCAGCTCGGTCTCGAACCATGGGTTGCGCTTCAGCCATGCCGTATTGCGCCATGAGGGATGAGGCAAGGGGATCACGCCCGGCGCGGCCTCACGCCAGCGCGCAACGGTCTCGGTCATCGAGGTGCGGGTGCCCATGTGGAAACGCTGCGAATAGGCGCCGATCATCAGGCGCAGGCGCAGCGCGGGGAGGCCCTTCAGGACCGCCTCGTGCCATGTCTGCGCGCAGAGCTTCGGTGGAGGCAGGTCCGCCCCCTTCGCGTCATAGCCCGGAAAGCAGAAGGCGGCAGGCAGGAAGGCGAAGTTGGCGAGGTCATAGAACTGGTCCCGTGAAACGCCCATCCAGTCGCGCAGCCGGTCGCCGGAGCGGTCGTCGAAGGGGCGCTGTTTCTCATGCGCCTGCAACCCCGGCGCCTGGCCCGCGATCAGGATACGGGCGCGTGGGTCCAGCCAGACCACCGGCGCGGGCCTGTGCCGGGTGCGAGTCGCAGCGAAGCCTGTGGCGCAGAGGCGGCAGGCGCGGATATCGGAAAGAAGCTCTTGCACCTGCCTTATCTGGGGGCTGGCACGGCGGGGTGCAAATGGAAATATTTCGATAAGTATCGAAATGACTCGACAGAGGCGCGCGAGTCGGTTTATTTCGATAATCATGAAACAATCAGCCACCCCCTCCGTCTCGCCCGGCCTCAGCCTCGAAGTGGCCGCTTCCACCTTTGCCGCGCTCGGCAGCGAACAGCGCCTTATCGTGCTGCGCTGCCTGGTCCGCGCCGGACGCGAGGGGCTCAGGATCGGCGAACTGGGGGAACGCTCGGGCGTCACCGGCTCGACCCTGACCCATCACCTGAAGATCCTCAGCCAGGCCGGGCTGGTGCGGCAGGAGCGGCAGGGCCGCTCCATCCTCTGCGCCGCCGTCGCCTACGAGGACCTGGCCGCCCTGTCGGACTTCCTGCTGGCGAACTGCTGTGCCGATGCCACCACCTCCTGTGGAGTGATCTGCGATGACTGAAATGCTACTGAACCGCACCCGCCTGCTGGCGGCCCGCCTCGATCCCGCCTGGGTGTCGCTGGCGCTGATCTGGCTGGCCATTGCCCTGCTGGATCCGGGCTACCTGGCCGAGGCCAGCCGGATGACTGGCCGTTCCTACCTTCATACGCTGCCCTTCATCGCCTTCGCCGTCTTCGCCGTCGCCTACCTGAAGGCCACCGGGGCCGAGACCCTGCTGGCCCGGGCCTTCGAGGGCCGCGAGACGCGGATGATCGTCATGGCGGCCCTGCTGGGCGGGCTCTCGCCCTTCTGTTCCTGCGAGGTGATCCCCTTCATCGCCGCCCTGCTGGCGGTCGGCGCGCCGCTCTCGGCGGTGATGGCCTTCTGGCTGGCCTCGCCGCTGATGGATCCGGCGATGTTCTCGATCACCGCGGGGACGCTGGGACTGGACTTTGCCATCGGCAAGGCGCTGTCGGCCATCGGGCTGGGCCTGCTGGGCGGCACCCTCGTCGCGCTGTTCAAGGGCTCGCCGGTCTTTGCCGATCCGTTGCGCGCACGGCCCCGGGTGGGCAGCTGCTGCGGCGTGCAGGCACCGTTCCGGGGCAAGCCGGCCTGGCGGTTCTGGACCGAGGCGCCACGGCGCGAGACCTTCACCACCACCGCGCGCGAGAACCTCGTCTTCCTGACCAAGTGGCTGCTGCTGGCCTACCTGCTGGAGGCGGTGATGCTGCGCCATGTTCCTGCCGAGTGGATTGCCGGAGTGCTGGGCGGCAGCGGCCCGGTGCCGATCCTGCTGGGGGCCCTGGTCGGCGCGCCCGCCTATCTCAACGGCTATGCCGCCGTGCCGCTGGTCGATGCGCTGCTGGCGCAGGGCATGGCACCGGGTGCCGCCATGTCCTTCGTCGTGGCGGGGGGTGTCAGCTGCATCCCCGCCGCGGTGGCGGTCTGGGCGCTGGTGAAGCCCCGGGTCTTCGCTGCCTACCTCGGGATCGCCATCCTCGGCGCCATCCTCGCCGGTTTGGCCTGGTCGGCGGTGGCATAAGCCCTTGCATCCCGGCGTGGCAGGGTTAGCCTTCCGCTGACCCTGCCCGCCCGCCCCCGCCAGCCGGAGACGGAGCCCAGGGCCGCCAGACCCATGGCCGCCCCCGCCAGAACGGGCGGCGCAAGCAAGGACCGTTCCGGTGGAAGAGACCCCCCAGCAACAGCGTGACCCAGAGACTCCCGGCGCAGCCGCCAGGCCCGCCACAAGGCACCCCGCCCGACAGGCCGGCGTCATGCTGCACCGGGTCTGGAACTTCGTCACCAACTACTCGCTGCTGCTGATCCTCGGCGCCCTGACCGCGCTGATCTGGGCCAACCTGGATGCCGAGAGCTATCATCACGTCATTCACTGGGTACTCTGGGATCACGCCCCCGTCGGCCAAGCCCAGCTGGCCGAAGACGGGACGGTCGCCTATCGCGAGCTGTCGCTGCACTACCTGATCAACGACATGCTGATGGCCTTCTTCTTCGCCATCGCCGCCAAGGAGGTCTGGGAGGCGGTGATCTTGCAGGAGGGCTCGCTGCGCGGACGCAAGGCGGCGACACCGCTTTTTGCCACGGCCGGCGGCATGGCCGGGCCGGTGGCGATCTACCTCGGGCTGGCGCTGGTCTTCGGGTCCGAGACCTTCGACGCGGTGAAGAACGGCTGGGCGATCCCGACCGCCACGGACATCGCCTTTTCCTACCTCGTCGGCCGCCTGGTCTTTGGCGCCGGGCATCCGGCGGTGCGCTTCCTGCTGCTGCTGGCCATCGCCGACGACGCGGCGGGGCTGATCATCCTGGCGGTCTTCTACCCCTCGGGCGAGCTGGCGCCGGAGTGGCTGCTGCTCTCGCTCGCGGCGGCGCTGACCGTCTTCGTCCTGTTCAACGCCCTGCCCCGGCGCCTGGACCGGCACAACCAGCTGCGCCCGAACTCCACCTGGGTGCGCGAAAGGCTGTCGTTCTGGCCCTACCTGCTGGCCGGCTGCATCAGCTGGTACGGCTTCATGCGCGCCGGCATCCACCCGGCGCTCGGCCTGCTGCCCATCGTGCCCGCCATCCCCCACGCCGACCGCGCCTTCGGGATCTTCAGCGCCGCCGAGGAATATCTGACCGACCTGCTGAACCGCATCGAACACGCGCTGAAACACCCGGTCGAGATCATCCTGTTCTTCTTCGGGCTGATGAACGCGGGGGTCGAGTTCTCGGCGATCTCGGAACCCACCTGGCTGGTGCTGGCCGGGCTGCTGCTCGGCAAGCCCCTCGGGATCCTGCTGTTCGGCACCTTCGGGGCGCGGGTGCTGCGTCTCGGCCTGCCGGAAGGGATGCGCGGCACCGACCTGCTGGTGGTCGGCTGCGTCGCCGCCATCGGCTTCACCGTCTCGCTGTTCATCGCCTCGGTCGCCTTCCCGGACGGGCCGGTGCAGGATGCGGCGAAGATGGGCGCGCTGTTCAGCTTCGCGGCGGCGGCGATCTCACTGCTGGCCGGCAAGCTCTGCCGGGTCCGCAAGGTCGGGATCTGAGCCCCGAACCGGCGCCTTCGCCCCCCGGCGACGCGCCGGAATACCCTTTCCGGGTCACATTTTCGCCCGCTTCCCTTGGCATGGCTTTTGCAAATCCGACATACTGCACGGCAGATGGTCTGTTAACCAAAGCCGCTTAACCAAGTTCGGAACCATCGGGTAGATTCAGCCGGAGCGCACATGCTCGAATTCGACAATGTCAGCAAGTCCTTCTGGACGGGCAGCCAGCACAAGGTGATCCTTGAGAAGGTCTCCTTCCGGGTGGAGCTTGGCCGGTCCCTGGGCATCCTGGCCCCGAACGGCACCGGCAAGACGACTCTGATCAACATGATGGCCGGGCTGGAGAAACCGGACGAGGGCGAGATCCGGCGCAGCTGCAACGTCTCCTTCCCGCTGGGGTTCATGGGGGGCGTGGTCAAGAAGCACTCCGCGATGGAGAACTCGCGCTATATCGCCCGCCTTTACGGGCTGGACCCCGACTATGTCGAAGCCTTCTGCCGCTGGCTTTGCGGGCTGGGGGAATATTTCGACCAGCCGCTCGGCACCTATTCCTCGGGGATGCGGGCGCGGTTCAGCTTCGCCCTGCTGCTGGCCCTGGACTTCGACATCTACCTGATCGACGAGGGGATGCCCAATTCGACCGACGTGGAGTTCAACCGCAAGGCCGGGGACATCCTGCGCGAACGGCTGGAGACGACGACGGTGATCATCGTTTCGCACCAGCCCAAGACGCTGGAGAAATTCGCCCGCGAGGCCGCCGTGCTGCGCGACGGCAAGCTGCATATGTTCGACACCTTGGAAGAAGCGAAAGAGCTCTATGACTACGAAACCCAAGGCTAGAAAATTCCGCATCCGGCGCAGCCCCGGCCTGGGCGATGCCTATTCCGGCGATGCGCACCTGGACGAAGGGCCCGAAGAGGCCCCGGAGCTGGCCCGGGCCTCGCAGGACGCGGCCCCGCTTCATCTGGGTGACCCGGTCGAGCCGGTGCGCCCGCGCCGTCCGGCGCCCCAGGCGATTGCCACGCCGCGCCCCGTGCCAACCGGGACCGCCCCGGATGAATCCACCCCGGCCCGTCCGCAGAGCCTGGCCGAACGCCGCGCCCTGTCACGGGCCGAAGCCGAACACCGTTTGCAGGCCGCAGGTCCCGAGGGTGCCCATCCGACCCGCCGCCCGGTCGCGGCCCCCCAACAGGGCGCGACCGCGGCCCCGCAGGATGAGGACCCCCGGCCCCGACCCGCAGCACAACCGGCGCCCGTACGTCCGGCGGCGACAGGTCCTTCGACAGCACAGCAGCCTCCCCGACATTCCGCGCAGCCCGCGGCCACGCCAGGCCAGCAGCTGCCCCCCGCTGCACCCGCTGGCCGCAGTGACCTCGACGCCATCCGCAAGGAGGGTCTGACCGGCCGCCAGCTGCGCATGGCCCGGCGGGTGGCGCAGAAGCACGGGTTGGCGCCAACCTCCGACTTCGACGCGGTGCGGCTGCTGCGCGACCGTGGGGTCGATCCCTTCAAACGCGCCAACATGCTGGAGGTGCGGCCCGAGAACGTGCAGAAGCCTGCCCCGGGCAACGAGGACGATAGCATGGACGGTGGCGCGGGCGGCGGCCGGGTGCAACTGCCCCAGACCGTCCCTGCGGGTGGCACCAAGCTGCCCTCGACCGAGGTCGGTCCGCGCGGCATCGCGCCCTCGGAACGGCGCCAGCGCGAGATCATGGAGATCCAGCGCGACATCGCCCGCCGCCGGCGCCGCCGCTCGCTGCAACTGCTGGTGCGGCTGGCCTTCTTCGTCATGCTGCCGACCATGCTGGCGGGATACTACTACTACCGCGTCGCGACACCAATGTACGCCGCGACCTCGGAATTCCTGATTCTGCAGGCCGATGCCACCACCGGCTCGCCCCTCGGCGGGCTGCTCTCGGGCACCCAGTTCGCCACCAACCAGGATAGCATCGCGGTGCAGAGCTACCTGCAGTCCAAGGACGCCATGGTGCGGCTGGATGCCGACACCGGCTTCGCCGCGCATTTCTCGCAGCAAGGCATCGACCCGATCCAGCGCCTGCCCGAAGCCGCCTCGACCGAGGCGACCTACAAGATCTACAAGAAATACGTGAAGATCGGCTATGACCCCACCGAGGGCGTGATCAAAATGGAGGTCGCCGCCGCCGATCCGGCCGTCGCCGCCCAGTTCTCGACCCAGCTGATCGCCTATGCCGAGGAACGCGTCGACGAACTGTCGCGCCGCAAGCGCGACGACGCGATGAAGTCGGCCCGCGAAAGCCTGGAGCAGGCCAAGGAAGAACGGCGCGAAGCGCAGGAACGCCTGGTCACGCTGCAGGAAGGCACGGTGGTCGACCCGGAGGCGGTGATCGGTACGCTGCGCACGCAGATCTCGACCTACGAGCTTCAGCTGCAGGAAAAGGAGCTGCAGCTGGCGGCGCTGATGGACAACGCCCGGCCCAACCAGGCGCGGGTGGACGGCGTGCAGGCCGACATCGCCCGCCTGGACGAGTTGCTGAGCCGTCTCAACGCCCGCATGACCGAAGCGCGCAGCGACGGCCTGTCGCTGGCCGCCGATACGGCGCAGGTGCAGATGGCGCAGGCCGACCTGGCCACCGCCGACCTGTTCCTGCAATCCGCCCTGCAGAACGAGAAGCAGACCGAGCTGGAGGCCAACCGCCAGGTGCGGTACCTGACGACCTCGGTCCGCCCCGTTGCCCCCGAGGATCCCAGCTATCCCCGCGCCTTCGAGAACACCATCCTGGTCTTCCTCGTGCTGTCGGGGGTCTACCTGATGATCTCGCTGACCGGGGCGATCCTGCGGGAACAGGTGTCCAGTTGAGATGCCGGCTCAGGCCGGGACATGAGCGCTGGCAGAAGGCCCCGGCTCACGCCGGGATATGAGGTCCGGTAAAGGAAAAGGCCCCGGCTCACGCCGGGACCTGGGCCTCTCCGTTCAGGTCCCTGGCCGGGGCGGCCCGGTCCAGGGTCGCCACGACGCAGAAAGCCGGCACGTCCTGCCCCCGGTCCTTGCGCAGTACGCAGTCCGTCATGGTGATTGCCTGGAACCCGGCGTGGCCAAGCACCTCGGCGACATAGGCGGGCGCATGGGCAAAGCGCCGGCTGCGGCGCAGCTCGACCGAGCGGAGGCCCGCCTCCATGGTGAAGGCCAGCCGCCCCCCGGGCAGCAGGGCCCCGGCACACCAGCCGATGATCCGCTCCAGCGCCCCGATGTAGTTGAAGACATCCGCCGCCGCGATCAGGTCATAGCCCGGCGCAACGGGGGCGAGTTGCCCCAGGTCCTGCTTCTGCAGCAGATCATACAGGCCCTTGGCACGCGCCTCGCCCAGCATTCCCGCCGAGATGTCGTAGCCGCCCAGCCAGTCGCAGACCGGCCGCAGTTCCTGTCCCATCAACCCGGTGCCGCAGCCCAGGTCCAGCGCCCGCCGCGCCCGTAGCAGGCCCGTCTCGCGCAGGGCCGCAGCCAGCAGTTGCGGCCCCCGGTAGGACAGTTGCCCGACCAGGGAGGTCTCGAAGCGCGGCGCATATTGATCAAAGAGCAGCTCGACAAACGCTGCCGGCATCATCTCGGCCACCGGCACCTGCCGCTGCAGGTCCAGCTTGAGCCCGGCGCCGAAAGGGTCGCCGGGGTCCAGCGCAACCGCGCGCCGCCAGGCCGTCGCGGCCTCCTCGGGCGCGTTCGCCTGCTCATGATACTCGCCCAGGCGGAACCAGCCGGCAGCCCAGTCGGGGGTGATCTCCAGGGCAGAGGCAAGGACTTCGATGGCCGCGGCAATGTCGCCCGTGTCGGCCATGGTGGCCGCATAGCAGGCCCGGCGATCCGCCAGCGGATTGCCCGATGTGAATGGCTTTGCAACCATGTGTCGTACTTTCGGTGAGCCCGCTTGATCAGAAATCCGCAGCGCGGGACGTCACTGCGCCTGAGCTGCGCAGCGCTCTGCCGCTAGGCCCGGCGCGGAAAACTGTCAAGATGGTTCGCGACAGGCCCCCGGCCCTGCCAACACGAAGACCACCCTCCGCGGCCATCACGCCCGCGTCCTGCCCATTCTGAGGCTGGAAATACTCCGGGGGTGCGGGGGCGGAGCCCCCGCCTCCTTTTACCTGTCGCCTCCGGCCACGGGGGGACAGAGCCCCCGCCCCATTCTACCTGTCACCTCCGGCGACGGGGGGCGGAGCCCCCGCCTCCCTCTACGTCTCAGAGCGACGTTGCGACCGAAAGCGACCTACTCGGCCGCCAGACCGCGCCCCTTCAGCAGCGCTTCCGGTCCGGGCATCCGACCGCGGAAGCGGGTGTAAAGTTCATCCGCCTCGACCGAGCCGCCCTTGGACAGGATGTTCTCTTCCAGCGATTTCGCCATGGCCGGATCGAAGGCGCCGCCCGCTTCCTCGAAGGCTTCGAAGGCGTCGGCATCCATGACCTCGGACCACATGTAGCTGTAGTAGCCGGAGGAATAGCCATCGCCCGAGAAGACATGCGCGAACTGCGGCGTGGCGTGGCGCATCACGATGGCCTGCGGCATCCCGAGGGCGTCCAGCACCTCCTGCTGCTTCTGCATCGGATCGGCGGGCGCCGCGCCATCGTGGAACTCAAGATCCACCAGCGCCGAGGCGATATATTCGACCGTGGCAAAGCCCATGTCGAAGGTGGCGGCGCCCAGCACCTTGTCCAGCATCTCCTGCGGCATGGCCTCACCGGTCTCGACATGGGTGGCGAAGCTCTGCAGCACCTCCGGCACCTCCAGCCAGTGCTCGTAGAGTTGGCTCGGCAGCTCGACGAAATCGCGGCTGACCGAGGTACCCGAGACCCGCTCGTAGGTCACGTCCGACAGCATCTGGTGCAGCGCATGGCCGAACTCGTGGAACAGGGTGCGCGCATCATCGTAGGACAGCAGCGCCGCCTCGCCCCTGGCGGGCTTGGTGAAGTTGCAGACATTGACCACGATCGGCGCCTGTTCGCGCGGCAGTTTCGCCTGGGCCCGGATCGCCGAGCACCATGCGCCGGAACGCTTGGAAGCGCGGGCGAAGTAATCCCCGATGAACAGCGCAACGTGCTCACCTTTCCGCGTCACCTCGAAGTGGCGGCAATCGGGGTGGTATCCGGGCAGCGTGACCTCGGAAAATTCCAGCCCGAACAGCCGGTTGGCACAATCGAACGCCGCCTCGATCATCCGGTCGAGCTGCAGGTAGGGCTTCAGAGCGGTCTCGTCGATGTCGTGCAGGGCCTTGCGGCGCTTCTCGGCGTAGTAGCGCCAGTCCCAGGGCTGGAAGGGCAGCGCCTCGCCATCTGCCTGCAACATCGCTTCCATCTCGGCCTGGTCCGACAGGGCGGCCGCGCGGGCCGGTTGCCAGACCTGCATCAGCAGATCGCGCACCCGGGCGGGGGTGCCGGCCATCTCGGTCTCCAGCTTGAACTCGGCGAAATTGCCATAGCCCAGCAGGGCCGCGCGCTCCTCGCGCAGCTTCAGGATCTCAGCGACGATGGCGCGGTTGTCGGTCTCTCCACCATTGGCTCCGCGCGCGGTCCAGGCCTCGAAGGCCCTCTGGCGCAGGGCGCGGTCGGGCGAGAACTGCAGGAAGGGCACGATCAGCGAGCGGGACAGCGTGACCACCGGACCAGGCAGATCGCGCTCTTCCCCGGCGGCACGGGCGCCACTGGCGAGGAACCCGGGCAGCGGCGCCAGGTCGGCCTCGGAGAGCTGCATGGTCCAGCTGCGCTCATCCGCCAGCAGGTTCTGGGTGAAGGCGGTGCCCAGTTCGGCCAGCCGCCCCATGATCTCTTTCATCCGCTTCGCCTTGTCGCCGGTCAGCGCGGCGCCGGCGCGCACGAAGCTGCGGTGGACGAGGTAGAGAAGCCGCGCCTGATCGGCATCGAGGCCCAGCTCGTCGCGGCTCTCCCAGAGCATGGCGATACGGGCGAAGAGGTCGCGGTTGGCGTGGATATCCGAGAAATGCGCCGCCAGCTTGGGCGAGAATTGCCGTTGCAGCGCCTCGCGCGCAGGCGTGCTGTCGGCACCGGCGAGGGCAAAGAAGGGTGCCAGCACCTTTTCCAGCCCCTCGCCCGAGGCCTCGAGCGCCAGGATCGTGTTGTCGAAGCTGGGCGCATCGGCATTGTCGGCGATATCGGCGATCTCGACCTCGTGGGCGGCCAGCGCCGCGTCCAGCGCCGGGGCGAAATCCTCGTCCGAGATCTTGTCGAAGGGCGGCAGGCCGAAGGGCGTGTCCCAGGTCGTCAGCAGCGGGTTGGTCATTGTGTCACCTTTTCAGTTGCGCCGCAGACGGGGCAGCCGGGCCGCCGTTTCAGCGCGATTTTCCGCGTTTCGCCCCAGAGGGCGTCGTAAATCATCATCTCGCCGCGCAGGGCCGCACCCGCGCCGGTGATCAGCTTCACCGTCTCGGCGGCCATCATCGCGCCGACCACCCCGGGCAGCGGCGCCACCACCCCCGCCTCGGCGCAGGAGGGCGCCAGACCCTCGGCCGGGGCCTCGGGGAAGATGCAGGCATAGCACGGGGTCCCTGACGCGGGATGAAAGACCGAAAGCTGGCCCTCCCACTGCGACAGCGCCCCCGAGACCAGGGGCTTGCCCGCCGCCACGGCGGTGCGGTTCGACAGGTAGCGGGTGTCGAAATTGTCCGATCCATCGAGGATCAGGTCGTACTCGGCCAGCAGCTCGTCCGCGATGGTGTCGTCGAAACGACGCTTGTAGGGGCGGATCTCGACGTGGGGGTTCAGCGCCTTCAGATGGCGGGCGGCGGAAAGGACCTTGGCATCGCCCACGTCCGCGTCGCCATGCACCACCTGCCGCTGCAGGTTGGAAACCGACACCTCGTCATCATCGACAACACCGATGCGCCCCACCCCGGCAGCCGCCAGGTAGAGCAGCGCGGGCGCGCCAAGCCCCCCGGCGCCGATGACCAGCACCCGGGCTTCCTTCAGCTTCTTCTGCCCCGGTCCGCCGAGTTCGCGCAGCACGATATGACGGGCGTAGCGTTCCAACTCGGCGTCGGAGAACAGCGGTCGCGGGCCGTCGGGGGCGGGCTCTTCCCGGACACGGGATTTCAACAGCGCCAGCCCGCGCATGTAGCCCAGCACCAACAGCACCACGCCCCCCAGGATCAGCCAGGCCGAAAGCGGACCCCAGGCCGTCGCCAGCACATGCTCCGGTGGCAGCAGCGCCAGCGCGCCGGTGACCAGCGCCCAGAGCGCCACCAGCACCACGCCGCGTCTGCGCCGCGAGACCTCCAGCCAGCCGCCCGCCAACCAGATCAGCAGAGCTAGAAACAGCAACCACCCCACGCTCAGCCCCTCCCGGTGGAGCCGAAGCCGCCCCCTCCGCGCGCGGTCTCGTCCAGCTCCTCGACAAGGTCAAAGCGCGCCTGGAGCACCGGCGCCACCAGCATCTGCGCGATGCGCTCTCCGTGAGAGATCACGAAGGTCTCGGCACCCGCGTTGAGCAGGATCACCCCGAGGGGGCCGCGATAGTCGCTGTCGATGGTGCCGGGGCTGTTCGGCAGGGTGATCCCATGCTTCAGCGCCAGGCCGGAACGCGGCCGCAGCTGCACCTCGTAGCCCGCAGGGATCGCCAGCCTGAGGCCCGTGGGCACCAGCGCGCGGTCACCGGGTTCAAGCGCGATCTCGCCCCGGTCGGGCAGGTTGGCGCGCAGGTCGGCGCCTGCCGCGCCCTCGGTCTCGTAGCGCGGCAGGCCAAGGGAGGTATCCGCGCCCTCGTCCCACATGATCCGGATTGCCAGTGTTTGCATCTTCAACCTGTTCTGAATAAACGATTTCGGACGGCTCAGCCCGCCAGTGCCTCGGCGATCTTCGCGGCCAGCCTGCGGGCCACGTCGTCCTTGCCCATGCGCGGCCATTCCTCGGCGCCCGCGTCCGAGATCAGCACCACCGCGTTCTCGGTCCCGCCCATGATGCCGGTCGCAGGGCTGACGTCATTGGCCAGGATCCAGTCACAGCCCTTGCGGGCGCGCTTGGCGGTGGCATGGGCCAGCACATCGTCGGTCTCGGCGGCAAAACCCACCACGAGGCCGGGGCGGCCCTCGGTCAGCTGCGAGACCCCGGCAAGGATGTCGGGGTTCTCGGCGAACTCCAGCACCGGCAGGGCACGCCCGGGCTGCTTCTTGATCTTCGAGCCGCTTTCCGAGGCGACCCGCCAGTCGGCCACGGCGGCGGCAAACACGGCGGCATCGGCGGGCAGCGCGGCAGCGACCGCCTGCTGCATTTCGCGCGCGGTCTGCACCTTCACCACCTCGACGCCCTCGGGCGGAGGCACATCGGCCGGCCCGGTGACAAAGACCACCTCGGCGCCAAGGGCCGCAAGCGCGCGGGCAATCGCCGTGCCCTGCGCCCCGGACGACCGGTTGGCGATGTAGCGCACCGGGTCGATGGGTTCATGCGTGGGGCCAGAGGTCACCACGATGCGGCGGCCAGACAGCGGGCCCGAGGCCAGCGCGGCGCGCACCGCATCGACGATGGCAAAGGGTTCGGACATGCGCCCGGGGCCGTATTCGCCACAGGCCATGTCGCCCTCGTCAGGGCCGACGATCGACACGCCATCACCTTTCAGCACCGCCAAGTTGCGCTGCGTCGCGGGATGATCCCACATCCGCACGTTCATCGCCGGCGCGATCAGCACCGGCGTGTCGGTTGCCAGCAGCAGGGTCGAGGCCAGGTCGTCGGCCAGCCCCTGCGCCATCTTGGCCATCAGGTTGGCCGTGGCCGGGGCGACGACGATCAGGTCGGCGGAGCGGGACAGCTCGATGTGGCCCATCTCGGCCTCGTCGGTCAGGTCGAAAAGCTCTCGGTAGACCTTTTCCCCGGCCAGCGCCGAAAGGGTCAGGGGAGTGACGAACTCAGCCGCGGCGGCGGTCATCACCGGGGTCACGGCGGCGCCCTCGGCGCGCAGCAGCCGGATCAGCGCCGGGGTCTTGAAGGCGGCGATCCCGCCCGAGATGATCAGAAGAATGCGCTTGCCTGCCAGCATCATCGCGTCGCCCCCTGCCGCATTGCGGTCGCAGAAACCTGCCGCATCGCGGCCCTTTGCGGCAAGGTAGAACGCGGGCGCGGCAGGCACAAGCAGCGCCGGGCGTCACAAGACGCGCGCATGAAAAAGGGGCGTAGCCCGTTGGCCCGCCCCCTTTCGTCGTTCCGTCGGGTGGCGCTTCAGTGCAGCAGCGCCCGCGCCTCGGCCGTCTCGCCGTCCAGCTTGCGGCGCATCTTGGTGAAGGCCGCCGCTTCGAGCTGGCGCACGCGCTCCTTGGACAGGCCCAGCTCCTTGCCGAGGCTTTCCAGAGTGCGCGGGGTGTCGCGCAGCTTGCGCTCGGACACGATCAGCCGCTCGCGGTCGTTCAGCTCGGCCATGGCGCCGGCCAGCCAGCGGCGCAGCGCGGAACGATCATGGCTCTCGGCCACCAGCTCCTCGGTATCCGCGCCCTGATCGACCAGGGTCTCGATCCACTCGCGCCCCTCTTCATCGCTGCTCTGCGTCGCGTTCAGCGAGAAGTCGGACCCCGAAAGCCGCCCCTCCATCATCTCGACATCGCGCAGCGGCACGCCGACCTCGGTGGCAATCAGCTGGCGCAGCTGGTGGCCGTCCAGCTCGACGCCCTGGGCCATCGCCTCGCGCTCAAGCCGGGCCTGCACCCGACGCATGTTGAAGAACAGGGATTTCTGCGACGAGGTCGAACCGGTGCGCACCATCGACCAGTTGCGCATCACGTATTCCTGGATGGACGCCTTGATCCACCACACCGCGTAGGTCGAGAACCGCACGCCGCGGTCGGGATCGAACTTGTCGGCGGCCTTCATCAGGCCCAGCCCGGCCTCCTGGATCAACTCGTTCACCGGGGCGCCGTAGCGGCGGTATTTCGACGCCATCGAAATCGCCAGCCGCATGTAGGCGGTCACCAGCCTGTGCAACGCGGCGGTATCGCGCTGGTCACGCCAGGCATAGGCCAGTTCCAGCTCGGTTTCGGCATCGAGAAGTTCCGCCTTCATCGCGGTCCGCGAGAGCGAGCTGGTCGTCATTTCGGTCTGAGCCATGGTGATCCCCTGCTGTCTGCGCCTGGCCGGGTCCGTCACCCTGATGTGCCGGGGTCGCCCCCGTTCCCGGCCAAGCTTTGACTTGTCGCTATTGGGGGATATACGCGCGGTAGGGCGGTTCGGTTCCATTTCAGGGGGAAAAATGTCCGGCAAAAGCATCCTGGTCATCGGCGGCGCGGCCTCCGGCAAGTCGGAATATGCCGAGGATCTGGTTTGCGGTTTCGGCCCCGAACGCCTCTACCTCGCCAGCGCCGAGGCGCATGACACTGAGATGGAACGGAAAATCGCGTTGCACCGGGAAAGGCGCGGCAGCGGCTGGCAGGTGGTCGAGGCTCCGCTCGATCTTGCGCCCGCGCTCGGCGGCGATCTGCCGGTGCTGTTTGACTGCGCGACGATGTGGCTGTCCAACCACCTCTTCGCGGACCGTGACCTGGCCCGGGCGCAGGCCGATCTGCTGGCCGCGCTCGCCAGCCATCCCGCCCCGGTGGTGACGGTCACCAACGAGGTCGGCCAGGGCATCGTGCCGGCCGATCCCCTCACCCGCCGCTTCCGCGAGGCGCAGGGGCGGCTGAACATCGCGCTGGCGCGGCAGGCCGATTGCGTGGTGCAGGTGGTGGCCGGCCTGCCCAATGTGCTGAAAGGCGCCGACCTGCTGAAGACCCGGCCATGAGCCGCCTTTTCCTGGTCCGCCACGGCCCGACCCACGCGAAGACCATGACCGGCTGGACCGACCTGCCCGCCGATCTCTCGGATCGGGAGACGATCTCGCGGCTCTCGGCCTGGTTACCGGCCGAGGCCCGGCTGGTCTCCTCCGACCTCTCGCGCACGCGCGCCACCGCCGATGCTCTCGCCACGCCCGGCCGCCGGCGCCTGCCGGACGAACCCGCCCTGCGGGAGTTGCATTTCGGCAGCTGGGAGGGCCTGACCGCGAACGAGATAGACGCCCGCGACCCCGAGATTTCCCGGGCCTTCTGGACCGACCCCGGCGTTGCCTGCCCCCCCGGGGGCGAAAGCTGGAATGACATGGAAAGGCGCTGCTCGGCGGCGCTGGACAGGCTTATGGCGCCAGGCGGGGACCTGATCGTCGTCTGCCATTTCGCCGTGATCCTCGGTCAGATCGCCCGTCACCGGGCTTGCCCGCCGCGCGAGGTGCTGGCCCAGCGGGTTGACCCGTTGTCGGTCACGCTCCTGACATGGCAGGAAACAGGGGTCTCGGCGGCACCAATCAATCACTTTCCGTGATGGATTCGCGATCAAAATATCATTTTTTGTGATGAATTGTGCAGGCTATCCTGCCGCCACAACAGCGGAGAGTCAGATGCCCCAAGGCCACCCCCACGCGCTTTTCATCGCGGCGCGCACCTATTCCAGCTGGTCCCTGCGGGGCTGGCTGATGTTCGAGACATTCGACCTTCCGGTCAAGACCCATATGGTCGACCTCTATGGCGGCGATCTGCAGGCCGAACTGGCCGGTCATGGCCTTGCCCCCGCCCGCCTGGTGCCGGTGCTGCGCTCTCCCGAGGGGCATGTGCTGGGCGAAACCCTCGCCATGGCCGAGCACCTGGCGGCCTATTTCCCCGAGGCCAGTCTCTGGCCCGCCGATCCCGGCGCGCGCATGGCCGCGCGCTGGCTGGTCTCGGAGATGCACGCCGGTTTCGCCGCCCTGCGCAGCGCCTGCCCGATGCAACTGCTGTGCCAATACCAGGGTTTCGAGGTCTCCGACGCGGTTGCCGCCGATCTCGCCCGTCTCGACCAACTCTTTGCCTACGCCGAAACGCAGCGCAGCGCCGAGGGACCGTGGATCTTCGGCGACTGGTCGCTGGCCGACTGCTTCTACGCCCCGGTCGCCATGCGTATCGCGGGCTACGGCCTGCCCGTCTCGCCCCGGCTCGCGGCCTACACGCGCGCCATGCTTGCCCATCCCGCGATCCGCCGCTGGCGCGCCCTGGCGCTGACCGAAACCTTCGCCCAGGATCCCTACGCCAAGGATCTGCCGCGCGGCGCCTGGCCCGGTCCCGCGCCCCTGCCCGCCCGCGCCGTGAGCCAGGGCACCCCGGTCAACGCCGCCTGCCCGTTCTCGGGCCAGCCCGTCACCGACCTGGCCGAGATCGACGGCACCACGGTCGGTTTCTGCAACGCGACCTGTCGCGACAAGACGGTGAACGACGCCGAAGCCTGGCCCGCCGTCATGGCCCTGCTGGACCGCTGAAGGACATCGCGCCGGCCGGCGTTAACGAAGTCCTAAGGGCTCCGCTCTTAACCATGGGCTAACCACAGGGGGAGTCCATGGTTCTGAGAACCTATACCGTCGCCTTCCACGGCGCCGAGGCCGCGCCGGTCGAGGTGCAATGCGCGCTCTCGCCCGGGGTGCCGGGGTTCTCCATCGTCGGCCTGCCCGACAAGGCGGTCTCGGAAGCGCGCGAACGGGTGCGGGCCGCGCTTTCGGCCATGCGCATCGCCCTGCCCGCACAGCGGATCACCATCAACCTCTCGCCCGCCGACATGCCCAAGGCGGGCAGTCACTACGACCTGCCGATCGCCCTGGCGATCCTGGCGGCGCTGAAGGTGATCCCGCCCGAGGTGGCCGAAGAGCATTCCTCACTCGGGGAGCTTTCGCTCGACGGCAAGATCATCCCGGTCGCCGGCGCCCTGCCCGCCGCCATGGCCGCCGCCGGCGAGGAGCGCGGGCTGCTCTGCGCCGCCGGCTCCGCCCCCGAAGCCGCCTGGAGCGCCGCGACCCGCGTCATTGGCGCCGCCTCTCTGGCCGACCTGGTGCGCCACCTCACCGGCCAGACTCCCCTGCCCGAGGCCGAGGCCGGCGCCGTCCGGCGCAACCGCGACACCCCCGACCTGCGCGACGTGCGTGGCCAGGAAAAGGCCAAGCGCGCCCTCGAGATCGCCGCCGCCGGGCGCCATCACCTGCTGATGATCGGGCCACCCGGCGCCGGAAAATCCATGCTGGCCAGGCGTCTGCCCGGCATCCTGCCCGATCTCGACCCGCGCGAGGCGCTGGAGACCTCGATCCTGCATTCCCTCGCCGGGCTGCTCGACGGGGCCATCTCCAGCGCCCCCCCCTTCATGGAGCCGCATCACACGGCCTCGACCGCCGCGATCATCGGCGGCGGACGCGGCGCCCAGCCGGGCGAGATCTCACTGGCCCATAATGGCGTGCTCTTCCTCGACGAGATGCCGGAATTCGCCCCGGCGGTGCTCGACACCCTGCGTCAGCCGATGGAAAGCGGCGAGGTCACCGTCTCGCGCGCGGCGGCCCATGTGCGTTACCCCTGCCGGGTGCTGCTGGTCGCCGCCGCCAACCCCTGCCGCTGCGGCTACCTCGCCAATCCCGAGCGCGCCTGTTCCCAGGCGCCGAAGTGTTCGGAGAAATACATGGGCAAGGTCTCCGGCCCGCTGATGGACCGTTTCGACCTGCGCTTCGAGGTGCCCGAGATGCCGGTCTACGAGCTGGACCTGCCGCCTACGGGGGATCATTCGGAAGTGGTGCGCGACCGGGTCTCCCGGGCACGGGGGCGCCAGGCCCGGCGCCACGCCGAGGCAGGGTCAGCCTTGCTGAACGCCGATCTTGCCGGCGCGTTGCTGGATCGCTTCGCCGCACCGGATGCAGAGGGGCGCGACCTGCTGCTGCGCGCCGCCGAGCGATTTGGCCTCTCCGCGCGGGGCTATCACCGGGTTCTGCGCGTGGCGCGCACGATCGCCGACCTCGAAGGCGCCGAGACGATTCACCGCCCCCATATCGCCGAGGCCCTGGCCTATCGCGTTCCCGGCCTGGCGGGGTAGCTGCGCCCTGCGGGACGCTCACGTGGCCGGCACGCTGAGAAGGCCGGGGCGCCATTCGCGAGGGCCACGCCGACCTGCCCCGGCCCTGCGTCGGCCCCGGCATCTGGCCCTGCCCGACCGAAGGGGCCTCGCACAGGTCACAAGGGACACAGTTCGCCAGACCTGCCGATGGTCCCCAACTGCGCCGCCCCGCGAGACCTGTCCGACGTGCCCGGCCATCCGTGCATCGGGTGCATGGAAGGGAAGCGTCGGGTGATCCGACTCATATCAACGCATTGTCGATCACGAGATGTCAGGACCCCCCGCAGGCCCGAGCGACTGCGCCCGCGGTGAAAGGCTCCGGCATTTGGCCGCGAACCGGCCGCTGGTGCAAGACGGCACTCGTCGGCAGAGCGCGCGCCCTGTCCAGCAACCGTATGGCCGGGACAGGGCAACCGAACCCCGGCTCAGGCGCGTCTGGCTTCGATCGCCTGCCAGATCTTCTCGGCGATGTTCACGCCGTCGAAGCGCTCCAGCTCCTGGATACCCGTCGGGGAGGTCACGTTGATCTCGGTCAGCCAGTAGCCGATGACGTCGATACCGACGAAGACCTGGCCCTTTTCCTTCAGCACCGGTCCGATGGCGGCGCAGATCTCGAGGTCGCGTTCGGTCAGGCCGACCTTCTCGGGGCGTCCGCCGACATGCATGTTCGAGCGGGTCTCGCCGGCAGCAGGCACGCGGTTGATCGCACCGACGGGCTCGCCGTCGACCAGGATCACCCGCTTGTCGCCCTTGGTCACGGCGGGCAGATACTTCTGCACGATCAGCGGCTCGCGCGAGAAGCCGGTGAACAGCTCGAATAGGGAGGACAGGTTGCGGTCATCCTGCGTCAGGCGGAACACCCCGGCGCCGCCGTTGCCGTAAAGGGGCTTGAGGATGATATCGCCGTGCTTCTCCTTGAAGGCACGGATGGTCGCCAGATCGCGGGCCACGGTGGTCGGAGGGGTCAGTTGCGGGAAGTTCAGAACCAGCAGCTTCTCGGGCGAATTGCGCACCCAGAAGGGATCGTTCACCACCAGCGTCTTCGGATGGATCCGTTCCAGCAGATGTGTGGTGGTGATGTAGAACATGTCGAAGGGTGGATCCTGGCGCAACCAGACCACGTCGTACTCGGCCAGGTCCACCTCGTCCTCGGGCCCCAGCACCGCCGGATCCCCGGCGACACGCTGAACCTGCATCCGGTGCCCGCGTGCCATGATGCGGCCTTCCTGGAAGGAAAGGTTCTCCGGCGGGTAGTAGAACAGCTCATGTCCGCGCGCCTGTGCTTCCTCGGCAAGGCGGAACGTGCTGTCGGCATTGATATCGACGGCACCGATAGGGTCCATCTGGAACGCGATCTTCATCTGGGAGGCCTCCGGCTGATCTCACCGCTCGGTGATGACCGATCCCGGCGCCCTCTGCAATGGCTGCTCAGGCGGCCATGCTCACGTTTTCGAGGATCTGCACCATGCCCTGCCCGTCCACCAACGCCACGTCGATGCGCATCGGCGGCGGAAGGCCACCCTGTTGCGCTGCATAGGCTTCGGCGGCACGCATGATGCGATGCAGCTGCGACCACCGCACCCGGTGGGCGGCCTGATCGAAGGTCGGCGCGGCCTTCACCTCGACGAAGACCAGCGTGGCGCCCTCGCGGAAGATCAGGTCGATCTCGGCACCGGCACCGCGAAAACGGCAGTGCATCACCTCCGCGCCAAGGCGATCATAGTGGCGCACGACCGTCTCCTCGGCGGCGAGCCCGGACAGGTAGGCACAGCGGCCGCGGTCGACACGCGGGTTGCGGAATTCCAGTACCTCGGCCATCTGCGCCCCTTTCAGCCCTTCGTCAGTTTCAGCGCCATCTGGTAGACCTTGCGCCTCGGCAGATCGAAGCGGGCCGCGACCTCATCCGCCGCATCCCGCACCGACAGCCGTTCCAGTGCCGCGCTCAGCGATCCTTCTAGATCAGATTCGCTAATATTCTCGGAATCCCCGCGATCCACCAGCAGCACGATCTCGCCGCGCGGCGGATCGGTTTCGCAGCCGGCGGCCAGTTCGGCGAGGGTGCCGCGCCGCACCTCTTCGAAGCGCTTGGTCAGTTCCCGGCAGAGCGCCCCTCGGCGGTCGGGCCCGAGAACTTCGGCCGCGTCGCCCAGCATCGCCGCGATCCGGTTGGGAGATTCGTAGAAGGCCAGCGTGGCGCGCGTCTCGCGCAGGTCCATCAGGGCGCTCTTGCGGGCCCCGGCCGCCGAGGGGAGGAAGCCGGCAAAGAGGAAGCGGTCGGTCGGCAAGCCGGCGATCGACAGCGCGGTGATCACCGCCGAGGGCCCCGGCGCGGCGGTGATCGCCAGCCCCTCGTCACGCATCTGCTGCGCCAGGTCATAGCCCGGGTCCGCGATCAGCGGCGTGCCGGCCTCGGATGCGTAGGCCACGGATTTCCCAGCCGCCACTTCGGCCATCAGCCGGCCGCGGATCTTCTGGCCCGAGTGGTCGTGGTAGGCCAGCAGCGGCCGGTCGCCGAGGGCAATCCCGTGGATCTCCATCAGACGGCGCAGCGAACGCGTGTCCTCCGCCGCCAGCACATCCGCCGACGCCAGGATGTCCAGCGCGCGCAGGGTGATGTCCCGCGCCGTGCCGATGGGGACGGCCACGAGGTAGAGACCCGCCGCCAGTTTCGCGCTTTCGGCATTCATCACTGGACCCTTTGAACGATAGCTTTATTATTTGGGCGTAAGACTTTCACGCCGCGCTCGGCCCCAAGGGGCCGCACGGGGCCGACGGACCCGAGGAGATCCCCATGTTCGCTCTTTTGAGCGCCGCCCGCAAGGCACTGACCGGCCGGGACCAGGCCCATACCCCTTCCCCCCGCACCCCGCGCCGCAGCCGCCGCGCCCTGGTGCTGACCCTGCCGGCCCTGGCATTGGCCAGCGCCTGCCAGCCGGTGTCGATGGGCGGCAGCAGCGGCCCCAGCATCAACACCTCTCAACCCGTGCCCGTCGCGCTGCTGGTGCCCAAGGGCTCGGGCAAGTCGGGGGATGCGATCCTGGCGGCCAGCCTGGAAAACGCCGCCCGCCTCGCCGCCTCCGAACTGAATGGCGCCCAGATCGACCTGCGGGTCTATGACACCCAGGGCAGCGCCGAAGTCACCGCGGCGGTCACCTCGCAGGCCATCAATGACGGCGCCAAGGTCATCCTCGGCCCGGTCTATGCCGCCAATGCCAATGCCGCCGGGCGCGTCGCCGCCGGGCGCGGCGTCAATGTCCTCGCCTTCTCCAACAACCCCGAGATCGCCGGCGGCAACGTCTTCGTCCTCGGGCCGACCTTCCAGAACACCGCCGACCGGCTGACCCGCTACGCGGTCGGCCAAGGCAAGGGCCGCATCGTGCTGGTGCATGGCCAGACCCCCGAAGGCCAGGCCGGGGCCAGCGCCGTGCAGACCGCTGCCCTGCGCAACCGCGCCTCGGTCATCGGCACCGTGCCTTACGAGTTCTCGCAGCAGGGCGTGCTCAATGCGCTGCCCGCCGTGCGCGAGGCCGCCGGAGGCGGCACCGAGGCCGGGGGCGCCGATGCGATCTTCCTGACCGCCAATACCGCCGGCGCCCTGCCGCTGTTCACCCAGATGCTGCCGGAAAACGGACTGGGATCCGACGCGATCCAGTACATCGGGCTGACCCGCTGGGACATCCCGCCGCAGACGCTGGACCTGCCCGGCGTCCAGGGCGGCTGGTTCGCCCTGCCCGACCCGGGCCTGACGGCGCAGTTCAACGCCCGCTATACCGCCGCTTACGGCGCCGCGCCGCACCCGATCGGCGGGCTGGCCTTCGATGGCATCGCCGCCATCGGCGCGCTGGTACGCCAGGGCCGGTCCGATGCGCTGTCGACCTCGGGGCTGACCCAGGGCTCGGGCTTCCAGGGTGTCGGCGGTGTCTTCCGCCTGCTGCCCGACGGCACCAATGAACGCGGTCTCGCCGTGGCCACCATCCGCGACCGCCAGGTCGTCGTGATCGACCCGGCACCGCGCAGCTTCGCCGGGGCCGGTTTCTGATCCGCCCCGCACCAACCACCGCCCGCCCCTGACCGGGGGCGGTGCGGATGCCGCACCCGAATGGATGCCTCATGGACAAGACGCTGAGCCTGCCGGACGACCTCATTCGTCCGGCTGACGAGATTCTGGACCCGCACGCCCTCGCCCGCGAGCTGGAGGAGATCCGCGCCACCACCCCCGATGCTGCAAGCGCCCGTACCCGTGTCGTTGCCCGGCTGAACGAGGCCCGCAACAGCGGCGCTGCGGCCATCGCCGAGGGGCTTTCCGCCGATCCCTTCGCCGCCCGCAAGACCACCCGCGCCTATACCTGGCTGACCGACTGCCTCCTGCGCGAGGTGCTGGAACAGGCCACGGCCGGCCTGCCCGCCGACACCACCGCCCAGCTTGGCGATTTCGCCGTCTGCGCCGTCGGGGGCTACGGGCGTGGCGAAATGGCGCCCTTTTCCGATGTCGACCTGCTGTTCCTGACCCGCAAGGCGATGACCCCCGGGCTGGAAGCCCTGATCGAGGCCATGCTCTACCTGCTCTGGGACCTGCACCTGAAGGTCGGCCACTCCAGCCGCACCATCCGCGAATGCCTGAAACTGGGCGGCGAGGACTACACGATCCGCACCGCGCTGATGGAAACCCGTTTCCTGGCCGGCGACGCGCCGCTGGTCGACCAACTGAACGACAGGCTGTGGTCGGACCTCTTCAAGGGCACCGAGAAGGAGTTCATCGAGGCAAAGCTGGAGGAACGCTACACCCGCCACCAGAAGCAGGGCGGCCAGCGCTACGTGGTCGAGCCCAACGTCAAGGAAGGCAAGGGCGGGCTGCGCGACCTGCAATCGCTCTACTGGATCGGCAAGTACGTCCATGGCGTGCAGTCGGTCGGCGAGTTGGTGCGTCTCGGGCTGTTCACCCGCGACGAATACGCGACCTTCCAGAAGGCGGAGGATTTCCTCTGGGCGGTGCGCTGCCACCTGCACCTGCTGGCGGGCCGCCCGCAGGATCAGCTGACCTTCGACATGCAGGTCCAGGTGGCCGAGCGCATGGGCTACAAGGACCGCGGCGGGCGCCGCGGGGTCGAGCATTTCATGCAGGCCTATTTCCGCCAGGCCAATGCCGTCGGCGAGCTGACCCGCATCTTCCTGACCCAGCTGGAGGCCGAGAACGTCAAGGGCGACGCCATGCTGGAGCGGGTCTTCCGCCGGCGCCCCAAGATCGGCGCCCCCTACGAGGTCGTGCACGGCCGGCTTGCCGTCTCGGACGAGGAGAGTTTCCTCAGGGACAAACTGAACATGCTGCGGGTCTTCGACGAGGGCCTGCGTACCGGGATGCTGCTGCACCCGGATGCGATGCGCATGGTGCACGCCAACCTCGACAAGATCGACGATCCGATGCGCGAGGACCCGGAAGCGGCGAAGATCTTCCTCGGGACGCTGCTGAAGCACGGCAACCCCGAACGCGCCCTGCGCCGGATGAACGAGCTGGGCCTGCTGGCCGCCTTCATCCCCGAGTTCGAGCCCATCGTGGCGATGATGCAGTTCAACATGTACCACCACTACACGGTGGACGAGCACACCATCCAATGCATCTCGAACCTCGCCGCCATCGAACATGGCGACCTGCAGGAAGAGCTGCCCGTCGCCTCGACGATCCTGGCCGAGGGGGTCAACCGCCGGGTGCTCTACGTGGCGCTGCTGCTGCACGACATCGGCAAGGGGCGCGAGGAAGAGCACGCGGTGCTCGGCGCCAAGATCGCCCGCAAGGTGGCGCCGCGCCTCGGCCTGACGCCCGAAGAATGCGACACGGTGGAATGGCTGGTGCGCTATCACCTGCTGATGTCGGACATGGCGCAGAAGCGCGACATCGCCGACCCGCGCACGGTGCGTGACTTCGCCAAGGCGGTGCGCACCCGCGACCGGCTGGACCTGCTCTGCGTGCTGACCGTCTGCGATATCCGAGGCGTCGGTCCCGGCACCTGGAACAACTGGAAGGCGCAGCTGCTGCGGACCCTCTACCACCAGACCCGCAAGGCGCTGGAAACCGGGCTGGAAGAGCTGAACCGCACCCACCGGGGCCAGGAAGCGCAGCGGATGCTGGCCGAGCGGCTGACCGGCTGGAGCCCGGAGGACATCGAGCGCGAACTGGCCCGCCATTACCCGCCCTACTGGCAGGGGCTGCATGTCTCGACCCAGGCGGCCTTCGCCGGGATGCTGCGCGGCGGCCTGCCGGTGGACGAGATCCGCATCGACCTGAAGGCCGATGACGATCACGACGCCACCCGTGCGCTGTTCGCCATGGCCGACCACCCGGGCATCTTCGCCCGGCTCTCGGGCGCCCTGGCCCTGGTCGGGGCCAACGTGGTCGATGCACGCACCTATACCACCGTCGACGGCTACGCCACGGCGGCCTTCTGGGTACAGGACGCCGAGGGCGCGCCCTACGAGGCATCGCGCCTGCCCCGCCTGACCCAGATGATCCACAAGATCCTGCGCGGCGAGGTCGTGACCCGCGAAGCCATGCAGGACCGCGACCGGATCAAGAAGCGCGAACGCGCCTTCAAGGTCTCGACATCCGTGGCCTTCGACAACGAGGGCTCCGAGATCTACACCATCATCGAAGTCGATACCCGCGACCGCCCCGGCCTGCTGCACGACCTGACCCGCACCCTTGCGGCCGCCAACGTGCAGATCAGTTCGGCCGTCATCGCGACATATGGGGAGCAGGTGGTGGACACCTTCTACGTCAAGGACATGTTCGGGCTGAAACTCTTCTCGGACTCCAAGCAGAAGGCCCTTGAGGCCAAGCTGCGCGAGGCCATCGCGGCCGGTCAGGAAAGGGCACGCTCTTGAACCCCATCCGTCTGGTCTCCGGCATCTTCACTGTCGGGCTCTGGACCATGCTCAGCCGGGTGCTGGGGCTGGCGCGGGACATCATCCTGCTGGCCGCCCTCGGCACCGGACCGGTCTACGAGGCTTTCATCGTCGCCTTCCGGCTGCCCAACATGTTCCGCCGCTTCTTCGCCGAAGGGGCCTTCAACATGGCCTTCGTGCCGATCTTCTCGAAGAAGCTGGAGGCCGGAGACAACCCGCAGCGTTTCATGAACGAAGCCTTCGCCGGTCTCGCCTCGGTGCTGATCGTGCTGACGCTGCTGGCCCAGGCCGCGATGCCCTGGCTGATCCTGGCGCTGGCCTCGGGCTTTGCCGGGGACGAGCAGTTTCCCCTGGCGGTGACCTACGGGCGCATCGCCTTCCCCTACATCCTGTTCATCTCGCTTGCGGCGCTGCTGTCCGGCGTGCTGAACGCCACCGGGCGCTTCGCCGCCGCCGCCGCCGCGCCGGTGTTGCTGAACGTGCTGCTGGTCGGCACCATGCTGCTGGCCCGCCCCCTGGGGCTGGACCTGGGGATGGCGCTGATCTGGGCGGTGCCGGTGGCCGGCGTCGCACAGCTGGCCCTGCTCTGGAACGCCGCCGCCCGCGCGGGCTTCGCCATTCGCCCGGCCCGGCCCCGGCTGACACCGGACCTGAAGCGGCTGATCCGCGTCGCCATCCCCGCCGCCCTGGCGGGGGGCGTGGTGCAGGTGAACCTGCTGGTCGGCCAGCAGGTCGCCAGCTACTTCGACCGCGCCGTCGGCTGGCTGTTCACCGCCGACCGGCTCTACCAGCTGCCCCTCGGCGTGGTCGGCATCGCCATCGGCATCGTGCTGCTGCCCGACCTCTCGCGCCGGCTGAAGGCCGGGGACACGGCAGGCTCGCGCAATGCCCTGTCCCGCGCGGGAGAGCTGGCGCTGGCCCTCACCCTGCCCTGTGCCGTGGCGCTGGTGGTGATCCCGCTGCCCATCGTCTCGGTCCTGTTCGAACGGGGCGCGGCCCGCCCCGAGGACAGCGCCGCCATCGCGCTGGCGGTGGCGGTCTACGGGCTGGGCCTGCCCGCCTTCGTGCTGCAGAAGGTGCTGCAACCGCTCTACTTCGCGCGTGAGGACACCCGGCGGCCCTTCAACTACGCCCTGCTGGCCATGGTCGCCAACGCCGCGATCGCCATCGGCCTGGCGCCGCTGATCGGCTGGATCGCCTGCGCCCTGGCCACCACCCTGGCCGGCTGGGTCATGCTGGCCGCGCTGCACCTCGGCGCCGGCCACATGGGCGATGTCGCCCGCTTCGACGCCCGCTTCCGCAGCCGCGCGCCGCGTATCCTGGCTGCCTCGCTGATCATGGGCGCCGTGCTCTGGGCGGGTCGGCTGCTGCTGGCGCCCTGGCTGGCGGCGGATTACGTCCGCTACCTCGCCCTGGCGCTGCTGGTCTGCGGTGGCGCGGTGACCTATTTCACCGCCGGGCCGCTGATCGGCGCCTTCCGGCTCTCCGACTTCACCGGCGCGATCCTGCGTCGGAACCGGGGAACCTGACCGCTCCGCGTCGCGTTCGCTCTGGTAACCCTGACGCACTGAGGAGCCAATGCCCAAAGACAAGGATCTTGCCCCTCAGCTGTCGCTGCTGGTCACTGCGGCCGAGATGTATCCGGCCCTGGAAACGCTCTGCCTCGAAGCGAGGCAAGAGGTTCTCATGACCTTCCGCATCTTCGATCCGCGCACCCGGCTGCACAGCCTGGCGGCGGAGGAGCTTGGGCTGAGCACCTGGGCCGAGCTGATCGCCCGCGTCGCCTCGCGCGGTGTGAAGGTGCGGCTGCTGATCTCGGATTTCGATCCGGTCTTCACGCCCGAGCTGCACCGCGCCGCCTGGGACAGCGGCCAGGGCTTCGGGCAGGCGCTGCTGAAGTCCGCGAAGGAGGGTGACGGGCCCGACTTCCATGGTGCCGAAGTCCTGGTCGCCGCCCATGAGGCGCGCTCGGCGCCGGTCTGGAACCGGGTCTTCAAGGCCCAGATCGCACATGCGCTCGAAGAGCTGCAACGCTGGTCCCCGGACCGGCTGACCCCGCCGCAACTGCGCGCCCTGCAGGGGGTGCACCGGCTGCGCCCGGCCACGCTGCACCAGAAATTCGCCGTCGCCGACGGGCGGCGCGCGGTGATCGGCGGCATCGACATCGACGAGCGTCGCTGGGATGACGAGGATCACGACCGCCGGGCCGAGGAGACCTGGCACGACGTCTCGACCGCCGTCACCGGGGGTGTCTGCCGTCAGCTGCGCCGCCATTTCGCCGACTGCTGGCAACGCGCGATAGCCGCCGGAGCCACCTCCTTCGGCGCCGAGCCCGCCGCCGAAAGCGCCCATGGTCCGCTGCCCGCCAACCGTCGCTCCGCGGCTGGCCCGCGCCTGCTGCGCACGCTCTCCATCGCCGCGAAGGGACCGCTGCGCCTCGGTCCCCGCCCCCAGGTGACCGAGCACGAGGAGGCCTACCTCGCCGCCTTCGAAACCGCCGAGCGGCTGGTCTACGTGGAAACCCAGTTCTTCCGCCACATGCCGCTGGCCCGCGCCCTTGCCCGCCGCGCCGAGGCCCGGCCCGATCTGAACTGCATCCTGATCCTGCCCTCCGAGCCCGAGCGGGTGATCTTCGACGGCGCCACCTCGGTCGATGCGCGCCACGAGCAGGCGCTTCAATTGCGCTGTCTCAATCACCTGCGCGCCGCCTTCGGCAAGCGGCTGGCGGTGCTGGCCCCGGCCCAGCCCCGCCCGGCCTCGCCGAACACCCCCAAGCCGATCCACGGCGCGCCGGTGGTCTACCTGCATTCCAAGGTGACACTGGTCGACGACCGGGTCGGCATCATCGGCTCGGCCAATCTCAACGGCCGCTCGATGCGATGGGATACCGAAGCCTCGCTGCAGTTCCAGGACCGCGAGCAGATCCGACAGGCCCGCGACAGGCTGATGGCCAGCTGGCTGCGCGGCGCCCTTGCCCGGATCGATCCCTGCTCGGCCGAGTCCTGGACCCAGCTGGCGCGCGACGAGGCCGGACGGGCGCCGGAAGAGCGGGAGACCTACCTGCTGCCCTGGCCCGAGGCCCGCAACCGGCGGTTCGCGCGGCTTTTCCCGCTGCTGCCGGCCGAGATGTTCTAGGCGCGGGTTCCGCCTGTCCCTATCGCTGCCGCTGACGCAGCTTGTCGCGCAGGCGGGCGAAGCCTCCCGGCAGCAGCAGGGGGGCCAGGGCGAAGCCGATCACGAAGGCCGCCAGCTCGGCCACCCAGCTGAGGCCGGTCTGGAAGAACAGCCCGAACAGAAGTTGCAGCGCCATCAGGATGCCGATCAGCCGGAAGGCCGCGATCTGGTTCTGACCGACGGCGCGGTAGTAGATCCACAGGATATAGCTGTAGGCGCCGATCATGCCGTAGGTGGCCGGGAAGGCCCCCATCAGCCAGTCCCCTTCCGGCGCCACGAGGCCGAAGACCAGCGCCGCGCCGAAGGTGGTCAGCAGGAAGAGCGCGATCAGCCCCGGCGCCTTCATCGCCTCGCCGACGAACTTGCCAAGCGCCAGGAACATCACCCCGCCGATCAGCGCCGACTGGAAGCTGGCATGGACGAAGGAATAGGTGACCAGCCGCATCGCGTAGCGCGGCGAGAGGTCCCCGGTCTGCAGCATGTAGTCGAGGAAGGCCGAGGAGAAGGCGTAGTCGTTCAGCGCCCCGAGCCGCCAGCCGACCGCCTGCGCGCCGCCGATCAGCCCCGAGCTGCCAAGCGAAAAGATCCCCTCGATCCCGATCATCACGATGAAGATCAGCACGATCACCGGGGCGACCGGGTTGACGGGGGCTTCGCTGGGGTTGTTGTCGTCGTACATGCCTGGCCGTTCCTCTCCTCGTGGCCGTCCCGCTGTGCGGTTGACGCCCTTTCGGGGCATGGGTAAGCCAGCGCAGGCACATTTACCAGTGGCCGCTGACAGGAGTGCGGAGATGTCCGACGCAAGCGCGAACCAGACCACGAAATTCCAGCCCCGGGTGTTCTCGGGGATCCAGCCCTCGGGTGGGCTGACCCTGGGCAACTATCTCGGCGCCATGCGTCGTTTCGTGGACTGGCAAGAGCGCGGGCTGAACGAGGGCTTCGAGACGATCTTCTGCATGGTCGACCTGCATGCGATCACCGTCTGGCAGGATCCCGAGGCGCTGCGCCGCCAGACCCGCGAGCTGGCCGCCGGCTACATCGCCTCGGGCCTCGACCCGGCGAAGGCGATCCTGTTCAACCAGTCCCAGGTGCCCGAGCACACGCAGCTCGCCTGGATCTTCAACTGCGTCGCCCGCATGGGCTGGATGCAGCGGATGACCCAATGGAAGGACAAGGCGGGCAAGAACCAGCAGAACGCCTCGCTGGGCCTCTTCGCCTATCCCTCGCTGATGGCCGCCGACATCCTGGTCTACCACGCCACCCACGTGCCCGTGGGCGAGGACCAGAAGCAGCATATCGAGCTGACCCGCGACATCGCGATCAAGTTCAACAATGACTACGGCGTCGATTTCTTCCCCGTCACCGAGCCGGTGATCGAGGGCGCGGCGACCCGTGTCATGTCGCTGCGCGACGGTTCCAAGAAGATGTCCAAGTCCGACCCGTCCGACATGGCCCGCATCAACCTGACCGATGACGCCGACACCATCGCGAACAAGATCCGCAAGGCCCGCACCGACCCCGAGGCCCTGCCCTCCGAGGCCAAGGGCCTGGAGGATCGCCCCGAGGCGCGCAACCTGGTCAACATCTACGCCGCCCTGTCCGGCATGGACGTGGACGCGGTGCTGGCCGAAGTGGGCGGCAAGCAGTTCTCGGAGTTCAAGCCGATGCTCGCCGATATCGCCGTGGCCCACCTGGCCCCGATCTCGACCGAGATGGCGCGCCTGATGGAAACTCCGGACGAGATCGACGCGATCATCGGCAGGGGCGCCGAGAAGGCCCGCGAAATCGCCGAGCCGGTCCTGAAGAAGACCTACGAGATTGTCGGCATGATCCGCTCGTGACCGGCTTCCGGTCTGCGCGAAGATCGCTGAAACCCAGGGGCGCCTTCGGGCGCCCCTTGCATTTTCGCACATGACCGGTGCCCGGACACATCTGGTGTGAGCTGACAAACTCTCCTAGCTTTGGCTCAACACGCAAGGAGAGATGCAATGACCACCCCCGTCCATCCCGCCACGCGGATCGGGCATGTGCACCTGAAGGTGTCCGACCTCGCCCGCGCCATCGACTTCTATTCCGGTGTCCTCGGCTTCCAGGTGACCCAGCAGTACGGACCCGCGGCCGCCTTCCTGGCAGCAGGGGGCTACCACCATCACATCGGCCTGAACACCTGGGAGAGCAAGGGCGCCACCCCGCCGCCCGCCGGTCACACCGGGCTTTACCACACGGCCTTCCTCTACCCGACCCGCGCCGCCCTCGGCGATGCGCTGCGCCGGGTGCGCGAGGCCGGGCTGAGCCTGGACGGCGCCGCCGACCATGGTGTCAGCGAAGCGCTCTACCTGCGTGACCCGGACGACAACGGTGTCGAGCTTTACTGGGACAAGCCCGAGGCCGACTGGCCCCGCCAGCCTGACGGCACCCTGGCCATGCACAACGCGCCCCTCGACCTCGAGGCGCTGCTCGCCGAGGCGGAAAAGTGATCGCCCGGGGAGAAATGTCACCACACGGTGACCGCGCCTTCACCAAGGTTTCGCAATAACGCGTCATCTTCGCGGTGAAGACAAAGGCCCGCTCGGGTTCACCCCCCCGAAGCCGAGGGGCCCGACTTTCCCCAAGATCCTTTTCAGCATCCTCTCCCCGGCCCCAGGGCCGGGGAATTGCCGCCTTCCCTCGCCCGCGCCGATGGCCTATCCCGGTGACAGCAAGCGGAGGAGACAGCGAGATGACCGGCCAGATCCACACCTATTTCGACGGCACTTGGCACCAGGGCGACCTGGCGGTGATGAAGGCCGGGGATCACGGCGCCTGGCTGGGCTCGACCGTCTTCGACGGGGCGCGGATGTTCGACGGCAAGATGCCCGACCTGCGTCCGCACCTGGAACGGGTCAACCGCTCGGCCAAGGCGATGATGATCGAGCCGACCATCGGCGTCGACGAGATGATCGCCATGACCCGCGACGGGCTGACCCGCTTCGACAAGGGCGCTGCCGTCTACATCCGTCCGATGTACTGGGCCCTGATGGGCAACGAGACCGTGGTACAGCCGGGCTATGGCCTGGGCACGGGCTTCTGCCTGGCGCTGGAGGAAATCCCGATGGCCGCACCCGAAGCGGCCACCACCCTCTGCAAGACCCGTTTCCGCCGCCCGACGCTGGACTGCGCGGTGACCAACGCCAAGGCCGGCGCGCTTTACCCCAACAACGGCCGGATGCTGGCAGAGGCGCGGTCACGCGGCTTCGGCAATGCGCTGGCCTGCGATGCCATGGGCAATGTCGCCGAAAGCGCCACAGCCAATGTCTTTGCCGTGAAGGACGGAGAGGTCTTCACACCCATCCCGAACGGTACCTTCCTGTCGGGCATCACCCGCGCCCGCCACATCGCCAACCTGCGCGCCGATGGCGTGCGCGTGCATGAAACGGTGATGACCTATGCCGATTTCGAGCAGGCAGACGAGGTCTTCCTGTCCGGCAACCTCAACAAGGTCACCCCCGTCACCGCCTTCGAGGACACCACCTATCCGGTCGGCCCGATATCGGCCCGCGTGCGCGCGCTCTACTGGGACTGGGCCGCCTCGGATATGGTGCTGTAACTACAACTCGGGGTCCGAGCTGACCCGCACAAGCCGGGTCAGATCCGACAGCCGCTCTCGCTGCTGGCCGTTCTCATCGAAGTTGGCCGGGTTCAGCCAGACCGCATAGGCTTCCTTCAGGGCCGACCAGTCGCCATCGGTGATGGCGAACCAGGCGGTATCGCGGTTGCGCCCCTTCACCACCATGTGCTGCCGGAAAACGCCCTCGTAGCTGAAGCCAAGCCGCTGCGCCGCGCGGCGCGACGGCATGTTCAGCGCGTTGCACTTCCATTCGTAGCGCCGATACCCGGCCTCGAAGGCCCAGTTCATCATCAGCACCATGGCCTCGGTTGCCGCGACCGTGCCCTGCAGCGCGGGGGCAAAGGCGATGTTGCCGACCTCGACCGATCCGCTTTCGGGTGCGATGTTGAGGTAGGAGGCCACGCCCACCACCCCCTTCTGGCGGTCCTCGATGGCCAGGAAGACCGCCGGGCCCTCTTCGACCGAGCGCACCCAGCGGTGGTATTGCGGGGCCGAGTGGAAGGGGCCGACGGGCATGTAGTCCCACAGCCAATCCAGGGTGCCATAGGCGGTGAACAGCAGCGCCGCATGGGCCTCGGCCCTGAGCGGCACCAGGCGCACCTGGCGGCCCTCCAGCACCAGCTCTCGCGGCGGCGCGGGCGGCACCTGCCAGTTCTCGACCAGCGGGCCCACGGGGCGGTCCTGGCTCATTCCTGCTATCCTTGTCCCGGTCGGTTTCCGCCGGGGACGATAGGCAAAAGCCCGCCACTTGGAAAGAGCGGCGCCCGCCGAAACGTCAAAGGCCCCCGGATCGCTCCGGGGGCCTTTCGCAACTCTGTCCGCGGGCGCTCAGTCCTGCGGGATCACGCGCAGGTTCAGCTCCATCAGCTGCTCGGGCAGCGGCTCGGAGGGGGCGGACATCATCAGGTCCTCGGCGCGCTGGTTCATCGGGAACAGGATCACCTCGCGGATGTTCTGTTCCTCGGCCAGCAGCATGACGATGCGGTCGATCCCGGCGGCGCAGCCACCGTGCGGAGGGGCGCCGTACTGGAAGGCGTTGACCATGCCACCGAAGCGCTTGATCACTTCCTCTTCGCCGTAGCCGGCCAGTTCGAAGGCCTTGAACATGATCTCGGGCTTGTGGTTCCGGATCGCGCCCGAGACCAGCTCGTAGCCGTTGCAGGCGAGGTCATACTGGAAGCCCTTGACCTCCAGCGGGTCGCCCTGCAGCGCCTCCATGCCCCCCTGGGGCATCGAGAAGGGGTTGTGCTCGAAGTCCAGCTTGCCGGTTTCCTCGTCCTTCTCGTAGATCGGGAAGTCGACGATCCAGGCAAAGGCGAAACGGTCCTTGTCGGTCAGGCCCAGCTCTTCGCCGATGACGTTGCGCGCGCGACCGGCGACGGCCTCGAAGCTCTTGGGCTTGCCGCCCAGGAAGAAGGCCGCGTCGCCGACACCCAGACCCAGCTGCTGGCGGATCGCCTCGGTGCGCTCGGGGCCGATGTTCTTGGCTAGCGGGCCGGCGGCTTCCATGCCGTCGGCACCATCACGCCAGAAGATGTAGCCCATGCCGGGCAGACCTTCCTTCTGGGCGAAGGCGTTCATGCGGTCGCAGAACTTGCGCGAGCCGCCCGTGGGCGCGGGAATGGCGCGGATCTCGGTGCCGTCCTGCTCCAGCAGCTTGGCGAAGATCGCGAAGCCCGAGCCGGCGAAGTGTTCGGAGACCACCTGCATCTCGATCGGGTTCCTGAGGTCGGGCTTGTCCGAGCCGTATTTCAGCGCTGCATCGGCGTAGCTGATCTGCGGCCAGTCGGCCGCCGCGTCGACCTTCTTGCCGCCGCCGAATTCCTCGAAGATCCCCGCCAGCACGGGCGAGATCGTGTCGAAAACGTCCTGCTGGGTGACGAAGCTCATCTCCATGTCCAGCTGGTAGAAGTCGGTGGGCGAACGGTCGGCGCGCGGGTCCTCGTCGCGGAAGCAGGGCGCGATCTGGAAATACTTGTCAAAGCCCGAGACCATCAGCAGCTGCTTGAACTGCTGCGGGGCCTGCGGCAGGGCGTAGAACTTGCCGGGGTGCAGACGCGAGGGCACCAGGAAGTCGCGCGCGCCCTCGGGGGACGAGGCGGTGATGATCGGCGTCTGGTATTCGCGGAAGCCCTTGTCCCACATGCGCTTGCGGATCGAGCTGACCACGTCGGACCGCAGGGTCATGTTCTTCTGCATCGCCTCGCGACGCAGGTCGAGGTAGCGATAGCGCAGGCGGGTTTCCTCGGGGTATTCCTGATCGCCGAAGACCATCAGCGGCAGTTCCTTCGCGGCGCCCAGCACCTCGATGTCGCGCACGAAGACCTCGATCTCGCCCGTCGGCAGCTTGGGGTTCACCAGCTCGGGGTCGCGGGCCTTCACGGTGCCGTCGATGCGGATGCACCATTCGCTGCGTACCTTCTCGACCTCGGCGAAGACCGGGCTGTCGGGATCGCAGAGCACCTGCGTGGTACCATAGTGGTCACGCAGGTCGATGAACAGGATGCCGCCATGATCGCGCACCCGGTGCACCCAGCCGGAGAGGCGGACCGTATCGCCCACGTTGGCCTTGGTCAGGTCGGCGCAGGTGTGGCTGCGGTAGGAATGCATGGCTCTGTCCTCTTTCGTCTCGCGCGGGCTGGCCGGGCCGGAGGGGCCGGTCCTCAACCTGCGCCGGTTCACACGGAAGCGGCGCGAAAGTCAAGTCGCACAGGGCCGGGATGGGCGACACGGGCCGCTCTCCGTCGCCGGGGCATCCCGCGCGGGGCGAAATCCATCCGCCCGAACCAGGCAGGGCGTCTGCTGCCAGGCAGGGCCGATGCTGCCCCCGGCGCAGTCCCACGGCGGGACGGTTGCCGGGGGCATCGTTGCCCGCGGCCCCTGTGGGCGCCCAAATTCCGTGCAGTGCAGGCCGCTTGCGCGGTTCCGGACAATATACTTGTGCAGTCATGAACATCACGGGGGCATACATGCGATTTACATGTATCACCCTTCTCTGCCAGACTGCTCCTGCGCAGAGCCGGGACCGACGCCCGGACGCCGCGGCCTCCCCCCGACCTGCGCGACGATGAGGCCCCTTCGAGGGAGATGCGACATGTGGGATTCCTTGCTTATTTCATTCCTGGACCGGGCGATCCGGAAAGGGCGACTGACGGTGACCTTCGCCGATGGCACCGAACGGACCTTCGGCGGCGGGCCGGGCGGACCGGACGTCGGCGTGCGGCTGAAGGATCCCGACCTGGCGCGCAAGATGATCACCGACATCGAGCTGGCCTTCTGCGAGGGCTACATGAACGGCGACATCGAGCTGGCCGGAGACGACCTTTATGGCATCATCACCCTGGCCATGGTCAACCTGCGCTCGGAAGGGGCGCGGCGCGGGCAGGTGCAGCGGGCGGTCTCCTCCTCCCGGCGCATCATGCGGCGGCTGGCCCAGTTCAACCCGGTCGGCAAGGCGCAGGAGAACGTGGCCCATCACTACGATCTGTCGGGCGAACTCTATGATCTCTTCCTCGACGAGGACCGCCAGTATTCCTGTGCCTATTTCGCGCGTCCCGACATGACGCTGGAAGAGGCGCAACTGGCCAAGAAGCACCATATCGCAGGCAAGCTGCGGCTGCAGCCGGGCATGAGGGTGCTGGACATCGGCTGTGGCTGGGGCGGCATGGCGCTGACCCTGGCGAAGGATTACGGCGTCCGTGTCGTCGGCGTCACCCTGTCGAGGGAACAGCACGCCATCGCCGTGCGGCGCGCGAAGGACGCGGGGCTGGAAGACAAGGTCGAGTTCCGCCTGCAGGATTACCGCCATGTCGACGAGACCTTCGACCGCATCGTCTCGGTCGGGATGTTCGAACATGTTGGCGTGCCTCATTACCGCGAATATTTCCGCCACGTCCGCAAGTTCCTCGCCCCCGAGGGGGTGGCGCTGATCCACACCATCGGTCGCAGCGATCCGCCGGGCGCCACGGCGGCCTTCATCACCAAGTACATCTTCCCCGGCGGCTATGTCCCCGCCCTCTCGGAGGCCAGCGCGGCTATCGAGAAAGAGCACCTGGTGACCTGCGACGTAGAGGTCTGGCGCCTGCACTACGCCGAGACGCTGAAACACTGGCATGACCGCTTCATGGCCAATGTCGACAAGGCGCGCGCGCTTTACGACGACCGTTTCGTGCGGATGTGGCGGCTGTACCTGATCGCGTCCGAAATGACCTTCCGGATGAACGACCAGGTGGTCTTCCAGTTCCAGCTCTCGCGTGACCAGCAGGCGGTACCGCTGACGAGAGACTATCTCTACCGCGACGAGGCCCAGGGCGCGTTGCGGCAATCCGCAGCCGAGTGACAGGCAGGGCGCGCGCTGCGCCCTGTCCCCGGGGCCTGCGCGCGGGCACCCGCACCGTACAGGCAGCCCTCTCCGCCCCCTCCCGCCGCCGGCCTTTCCGCTCCGGGCAGCGGATCAGGGGTTGAACCCCTTCGCGCGCTGACTATAACGCAGACAATTTTGCGCCGGGCTACGCGCCCGCCCTGCCTGCACCGATATGTCCTGAAGCGCGCTGTCACGAGGTCCCTGAAAATGCCGAAGAGAACCGATATCAACTCCATCATGATCATCGGCGCGGGGCCCATCATCATCGGACAGGCCTGCGAGTTCGACTACTCGGGTGCCCAGGCCTGCAAGGCGCTGCGCGAAGAGGGCTACCGGGTGATCCTGGTAAACTCGAACCCCGCCACGATCATGACCGACCCGGACATGGCCGATGCCACCTACATCGAGCCGATCACCCCCGAGGTGGTCGCCAAGATCATCGAGAAGGAGCGCCCCGACGCGCTGTTGCCGACCATGGGCGGCCAGACCGGCCTGAACACCGCGCTGGCGCTGGATGACCAGGGCGTGCTGGAAAAGTTCAACGTCGAACTGATCGGCGCCAACCGCGCCGCCATCGAGATGGCCGAGGACCGCGCCCTGTTCCGCGAGGCCATGGACCGGATCGGCCTGGAAAACCCCAAGGCGACCATCGTCAGCTCTCCCAAGCTGGCGAACGGCAAGCGCGACATCGCCGTCGGCATGAAGGACGCCATGGAGGCGCTGGAGCATATCGGCCTGCCCGCGATCATCCGCCCCGCCTTCACCCTGGGCGGTACCGGCGGTGGCGTGGCCTACAACCGCGATGACTACGAGTACTACTGCCGCTCGGGCATGGAAGCCTCTCCGGTCGGCCAGATCCTCGTCGACGAATCCCTCCTCGGCTGGAAGGAATTCGAGATGGAGGTCGTGCGCGACAAGGCGGACAACGCGATCATCGTCTGCTCGATCGAGAACGTCGATCCGATGGGCGTGCATACCGGCGATTCGATCACCGTCGCCCCCGCGCTGACGCTGACCGACAAGGAATACCAGGCCATGCGCTCGGCCTCGATTGCCGTGCTGCGCGAGATCGGCGTGGAAACCGGCGGCTCGAACGTGCAATGGGCGATCAACCCCGAGGACGGCCGCATGGTCGTGATCGAGATGAACCCGCGCGTGTCCCGCTCTTCCGCGCTGGCGTCCAAGGCCACCGGCTTCCCGATTGCCAAGATCGCCGCCAAGCTGGCCGTCGGCTACACCCTGGACGAGCTGGACAACGACATCACCAAGGTGACGCCCGCGTCGTTCGAGCCGACCATCGACTATGTCGTCACCAAGATCCCGCGCTTCGCCTTCGAGAAGTTCCCCGGCTCCGAACCCCTGCTGACCACCGCCATGAAGTCGGTGGGCGAGGTCATGGCCATTGGCCGCACCTTCCACGAATCTCTGCAGAAGGCCCTGGCCTCGATGGAGACCGGGCTGACCGGCCTCGACGAGATCGAGATCGAGGGCGTGGACGCCGATGGCTCGGCATCCGAGATCGACCGCGCCGCCGTGGTCAAGGCGCTGTCGCGCCAGACCCCGGACCGGATCCGCGTCATCGCCCAGGCCATGCGCTTTGGCCTGACCGATGACGAGATCCAGGCCGTCACGTCCTTCGACCCCTGGTTCCTGGCCCGCATCCGCGAGATCATCCGCGCCGAGGCCGAAGTGAAGATGAACGGCCTGCCGCTGACCGAGGAAGGTCTGCGCCGCCTGAAGATGCTGGGCTTCTCGGATGCCCGCCTGGCCAGGCTCTCGGCCCGGGACGAGGACCAGGTGCGCCGCGCGCGGCACAACCTGGGCGTCACCGCCGTCTTCAAGCGCATCGACACCTGCGCCGCCGAGTTCGAGGCCCAGACCCCCTACATGTACTCGACCTACGAAGAGCCCATGATGGGCGAGGTCGAGGACGAGGCGCGGCCCAGCGACCGCAAGAAGGTTGTCATCCTGGGTGGCGGTCCGAACCGGATCGGCCAGGGGATCGAGTTCGACTATTGCTGCTGCCATGCCTGCTTCAGCCTGACCGACGCGGGCTATGAAACCATCATGGTCAACTGCAACCCCGAGACCGTCTCGACCGACTACGACACCTCGGATCGCCTCTACTTCGAGCCGCTGACCTTCGAGCACGTGATGGAAATCCTGCGCGTCGAGCAGTCCAACGGAACCCTGCATGGCGTGATCGTGCAGTTCGGCGGCCAGACGCCGCTGAAGCTGGCCAATGCGCTGGAAGAGGCCGGTATCCCGATCCTCGGCACCACCCCCGACGCCATCGACCTGGCCGAGGACCGCGAGCGGTTCCAGGACCTCGTCAACCGCCTCGGGCTGAAACAGCCCCGCAACGGCATCGCGCACAGCGACGCCGAGGCGCTGGAGATCGCGGAAAGCATCGGCTTCCCGCTTGTGATCCGCCCCTCCTACGTCCTTGGCGGTCGCGCCATGGAGATCGTGCGCGAGATGGAGGGCCTGAAGCGCTATATCCGTGACGCCGTGGTCGTCTCGGGCGACAGCCCGGTGCTGCTGGACAGCTACCTGTCCGGCGCGGTCGAGGTCGACGTCGATGCGCTCTGCGACGGCGAGGACGTGCATGTCGCCGGCATCATGCAGCACATCGAAGAGGCCGGCGTCCACTCGGGCGACTCGGCCTGCTCGCTGCCGCCGCATTCGCTGTCGGCCGAGGTCATCGCCGAGCTGAAGCGCCAGTCCCGTGCCCTGGCGCTGGAGCTGGGCGTGGTCGGCCTGATGAACGTGCAGTTCGCGGTCAAGCGCGAGGATGGCGCCGACGTGATCTACCTGATCGAGGTGAACCCCCGTGCCTCGCGTACCGTGCCCTTCGTGGCCAAGGCGGTGAAGAGCCCGATCGCCTCGATCGCGGCGCGGGTCATGGCCGGCGAGAAGCTGGCGACCTTCGACCTGGTCGATCCCCAGATCGAGGGCTTCGCCGTCAAGGAGGCCGTGCTGCCCTTCGCTCGTTTCCCGGGCGTCGACACGCTGCTCGGGCCCGAAATGCGCTCGACCGGCGAGGTCATGGGCTATGACCGCAGCTTTGCCCGCGCCTTCCTGAAGGCCCAGATGGGTGCCGGGACGCATCTGCCGACCGAGGGCCAGGTCTTCATCTCGATCCGCGACGCGGACAAGGAAGACGAGATGCTGGAGGCCGCACGCACCCTGGTCGATCTGGGCTTCACCCTGGTCGCCACCCGTGGCACCGAGGCCTGGCTGACCGCCGCCGGCATCGCCTGCAAGACGGTCAACAAGGTCTACGAGGGCCGGCCCAACGTGGTCGACCTGCTGAAGGACGGCGAGATCGCCCTGGTGCTGAACACCACCGAGGGCGCGCAATCGGTGGCCGACAGCCGGCAGATCCGCTCGGTCGCGCTTTACGACAAGATCCCCTACTTCACCACCGCGGCGGGTGCCAAGGCGGCGGCGCAGGCGATGAAGTCGCGCGCCGAGGGCGAGATCACCGTCACGGCGCTGCAGGAGTGAGCAACGGCCTGCGCCCGGGGGCGCTGGCGCTGATCTGAATCGAACGCGCGGGGTGAAAGCCTCGCGCGTTTCGCATTCCGCAGCCCTCTCCCGAAAGCGACGGTGGGTTGCACCCACCCACGCGGCGGCACGGCCGGAAACCGCCTGCGGGCGGGGCGCCCGGCGGGGAGGGCGGAACATCCCTCCGCCGCCATCGTTGGGTCTGCAAATCCCAACCGAAAGGAGAGCGCCATGAAGGACCTCACCAGCGATACCGCCAAACGCCTCTTTGACCGTCTCGGCGATGTCACCGCCGGGATGCTGATGACCGACCCCGGGACCCACATCCCGATGAGCCACTATGCCGACGCCGATGAGGGCGTGCTGTGGTTCATCACCGCCGAGGGCACCGCAGCGCATCAGGCCGCCATCGAAAAGCGCGAGAGCCATTTCCTCGTCGCCGACCAGGGCGCCAAGCTCTACGCCGATATCTCGGGTCAGCTGCAGGCCGTGACCGACCCGGCCACGCTGGATGACCTGTGGTCGCGCGTCGCCGGCGCCTGGTTCGACGAGGGGCGCGAAGATCCCTCCGTCCGTCTGCTGCGCTTCGTGCCCGCCAGGGCCGAGGTCTGGCTGACCGAGGGGGGCGCCAAGTTCCTCTACGAGATCACCCGTGCCAACCTCGACAGCGACCATACCCCGGACGTAGGGGAGCACGAGGTGATCACGTTCTGATCCGGGCTGATCCGGGCCGCACGGCTCTGACCCGGCGGGCAGACTGCCGACAGGGGCGGAGGGTGGGTGCACCCCACCCTCCGCCCCTGACATGATCCGGCTGGCCTGCTAGAGGGGCCTCACCAGATTGCCGCTCTGCCCTGCGCGGAAAGGATCCCCCGATGGACCATCACACCGGAAGCTGCCTCTGTGGCGCCGTCACCCTGCGGGCCGAAGGCGCCCCCCTGCGCATCGGCATCTGCCACTGCCGCGACTGCCGCCGACACCACGGCGCGGTTTTCTACGGCGCCGCCATCTTCCCCGAGGACCGCGTCGCCGTCGCGGGCGAGACCCGCAGCTACCGGGGACGCCACTTCTGCCCGACCTGCGGCTCGTCCGTCTTCGCCCGCAGCGGCGACGAGATCGAGGTCCATCTCGGCGTGCTCGACAATCCCGACGCCCTGCCCCCGGACTACGAGGTCTGGACCCTGCGCCGCGCCGCCTGGCTGCCGCCCTTCCCGGTCTCGTCCAGCCACCTGCGCGACCGCGACGAAGACAGCTGAGACACCCGCAGGCGCCCGGCAAAGCCATCTTGCCCCCCGCCCCCGACCCGGCCTATCTACCGCCATGGCCAAGCTCTATTTCCATTACTCCACCATGAACGCGGGCAAGTCGACGATCCTGCTGCAGGCGTCGCACAACTACCGCGAACGCGGCATGGACACCTACCTTCTGACGGCGCAGTTCGACAGGCGCGCCGGCGAGGGGCGGATCGGCTCCCGCATCGGGATCGGCGCCGACGCCGATACTTTCACCGAGGGCGACGACCTTTTCGCCAAGATCCGCGACCGCCATGCCACGGCCCCCTTCGCCTGCATCTTTGTCGACGAGGCCCAGTTCCTGACCAAGGACCAGGTCTGGCAGCTGGCCCGGGTCGTCGACGACCTGCGTCTGCCGGTGATGTGCTACGGGCTGCGCGTCGACTTCCGGGGCGAGCTCTTCCCCGGCTCCGCCGCCCTGCTGGCCCTGGCCGACGAGATGCGCGAGGTGCGCACCATCTGCCATTGCGGCAAGAAGGCGACCATGGTGGTGCGGCGCGGAGCCGATGGCCGTGCGGCCCAGGAAGGCGCCCAGATCCAGATCGGCGGGAACGAGACTTATGTCTCGCTCTGCCGCCGCCACTGGCGCGACGAGATGGGCGATACCCCCACCTGATCCCAAACCCGGGGCGCCCCTCCCCCCTTGGCGGCGCCCCGCCGCCCGGCATGGGCAAGGCGCACCCTCGCCGCATCGCGCCATTGACCCGCTCGGCCGCTGCGGCCTAGCAAGGGTCGAGCCAGCCGGAGACCCCGATGCCGCCCCTGTTCCGCGCCCTGCTGCTGCCCTGCCTGCTTCTGCTGCTGGCCGCCTGCACCGCCCGCCCGGGTCCCGAGGTGCTGACCCCGCATCCCGGCGCCCTGTCTTCGGCGGCGGAAGACGCGCAGGTGATCCGCATCTACGCCGCCACCAACCGCGCCCTCGCTGCAGGCTTCGAGGGCCAGCCCGCCTTCGCCACCAGCTACCGCTACTACGACATTTCGGTGCCGCCCGGGCGCGCGCAGGGGCGCATCACCTATCCCGGCGCCACACCCGACCCCGAGACCGATTACCTGGTCACCGCCTCCGGCGTGCTGGACCGCGCCGCCTTCCTCGCCGAAACCCGCGGCGCGGGCGGGCCGCAGCGCGACCTGGCGCTCTATGTCCACGGCTACAACACCAGCTTCCAGGAAGCCCTGTTCCGGCTGGCGCAGATCTCGGCCGAGGCCCATGAGCGCGTGGCGCCGGTGCTCTTCTCCTGGCCCTCCCGGGGCAAGGCGCTGGATTATGAATCCGACCGGCAGGCGGCGCTGTTCTCACGCAATGCCCTGCGCGATCTGGTGACCGGGCTGACCGCGGGAAACAGGCCGCTGGTGGTCTTCGGGCATTCGATGGGCGGCTTCCTGGTGGTCGAGACCCTGCGGGACCTGAAGCTTGCCGGACAGGCGCAGGTGCTGGCGCAGCTCGACGTGGTGCTGGCGGCGCCCGATATCGACCTCTTCGTCTTCGCCAGCCAGCTCGAGACCCTCGGCCCCCTGCCCCGCCCGATCCTGGTGCTGACCTCGCAGGGCGACCGCGCCCTCGGGCTGTCCTCGCGCCTCGCAGGCGGTCGGCCCCGGCTCGGCGCGGTGCCCGCAGCCTCGCCCATGGTCGGCGCGGCGGCACGGCGCGCCGGCGTCCAGATCATCGACATCTCCTCGGTGCAGGCTGACCCCCTGGGCCACCAGCGCTATATCGGTATGGTCGAACTCTATGCCCGCGCCGAGGCCGAGCCGCCCGAGCTGCGGGTGCCCGGCGCCTTCATCTTCGACGCGCTCTCGCGCTCGCTGGAGGCGCAGTAGCGGCCCGGCGGCACGAGAAAGGGGGGCCTGGCCCCCCTCCCTCCCGGGTCTCCCCGGCAAGCTTTCGGTGCAAGGGCCGCGCCTCAGTTCACCTTGTTGGGGCAGTCCTCTCCGGCGAAGAAGGCGCGCAGGTTCTCGACCGCCATGGCGCCCATGTCCTCGCGCACGTCCAGGCAGGCGGTGCCCAGGTGCGGCAACAGCACGGCGTTGTCCAGCGCCAGCAGCGCCTCGGGCACCTGCGGCTCGTTCTCGTAGACATCCAGACCCACGGCGCCCAGTTGCCCCGCCTGCAGCGCCGAGATCAGCGCCGCCTCGTCGAGAATGTCCCCGCGCGCGATGTTGACCAGCACGCCGTGATCCTGCATCGCCTCGAAGACCGGCGCGCCGACAAGGTGGTGCGTCTCGGCGCTGGCCGGCGTCGCGACGACCAGGATGTCGGCCCAGGCGGCGAGTTCCTCCAACGTCCCGTGACGGGTGGCGGGAAACTCGGTCTCCTTCTCGGAGCGGTTGAAATAGCCGACCTCCATGCCGAAGCCGAAATGGCAGCGCCGCGCCACGGCCTGACCGATGCGGCCCATGCCGATGACTCCCAGCTTGCGCCCGGTGACGTGCAGGCCCAGCATCTGCGTCGGATGCCAGCCCTCCCACTGGCCGGCGCGCACCAGCCGCTCGGCCTCGCCGGCGCGGCGGCAGGCCATCAGGATCAGCGTCATCGCCACATCCGCCGTGGCATCGGTCACCGCGCCGGGCGTATTGGTCACCGTCACCCCGTGGTTGCGGCAGGCCGCGGCGTCGATGTGATTGTAGCCCACCCCGAAGTTGGCCAGGATCTTGCAGCGCGGGCGGCCGAAATCCTGCAGCACTTCGGCGCTGACCTGGTCACCCAGGGTGACCATCATCCCGTCGTAGACCGCCAGACCCGAGCGGATCTCGGCGGCACTCATCGGGCGGGTGCTGTCGCGGATCTCGACCTCGAACAGTTCGCAAGCCGCCGCGATCGTCGCGGGCGGCATGGGGCGGGAAAGCAGGATCCGCTTCATCTCAGTGCATCCACTTCATCTTAGTGCAGTCTCTGGCCGGGGGTGACATCCTGGTCGGGCGCGATCAGCACGATCCCCCCCGCCGCGTCCGAAACGCCCAGTGTCAGGACCTCGGACATGAAGGGGCCGATCTGGCGCGGCGGGAAGTTCACCACCGCCATCACCATCCTGCCGACCAGGCTTTCGGGCGTGTAATGCGCCGTGATCTGGGCCGAGGTCTTCTTCTCGCCGATCTCGGGGCCGAAATCGATCCACAGCTTGATCGCCGGCTTGCGCGCCTCGGGGAAGGGCTCGGCGCGCAGGACCCTGCCCGCGCGGATATCGACCTTCAGGAAGTCGTCGAAAGTGATCTCCTCAGCCATTGGCCAGCTCCCGGCCCCGGTCGGCGGCAGCCTTGACGGCGCGCTTCAGCAGCGGCGGGAAGCCGGTTTCCGGGTCCATCAGCACCTCCAGCGCCGCTTGCGTGGTGCCGTTCGGGCTGGTGACGTTGACCCGCAGCTGCGCCGGATCCTCTTCGGCCTCTTCGGCCAGGGCACCGGCGCCGGCCACGGTGGCCTTGGCCAGCTGCATCGCCAGCCCGGGCGCAAGGCCCTGGGCCTCGCCCGCCGCCGCCAGCGTCTCGATCAGGTGGAAGACATAGGCGGGGCCCGAGCCCGAGACACCGGTGACGGCGTCGATCTGGCCCTCGTTCTCAAGCCGCACCACCTGGCCGACCGCCGACAGAAGCTCTTCGGCGAGATCCAGCGCGCCGCTGCCCGCATGGGCATTGCCGATGATCGCGGTGATCCCGCGCCCGACGGCGGCGGGGGTGTTGGGCATGGCGCGGATCACCGGGCTTTCGCCGCCGAAGGCGGCTTCGAAGGCCGCGATCGGCGTGCCCGCCGCGACCGAGAGGAACAGCGTGCCGGAATTGCCGAGCGCCTGCAGACCGGGCAGCGCGTCGCCCATCATCTGCGGCTTCACCGCGATCAACGCCACGGCCGGCGCCTCGGGCAAGCCCTCGTTCACATGCACCCCGGTCGCCATCAGCCAGTCCGAGGGCTTCGGGTCCAGCACCCAGACCGAGGCGGCCGGCAGCCCGCGTTTCAGCCAGCCCGCCAGCATCGCCGAGCCCATCTTGCCGCATCCAAGCAGCACCAGGCCCTTTTCGGCCACCTTGTCCAGAGACATGTTTCCCCCCTTCGCTCAACAGACGTCGGGGGCCAGTTTTACGCCCGCCCGTAGGCCTCTGCAATGGCGACCTCCAGCGCGGCGCGCGGAGAGCGCCCGCCCCAGACATTCAGCTGGAAGGCCGGGTAGTAGCGTTCCGCCGACAGCACGGCGGCAGAGATCAGCGTCGAGATCTGCTCGGGCGAGGCGATCTGTTCGCCGCTCAGCACCAGGCCGTAGCGGTAGACCATCAGCTGCTGCTCGGCCCAGAAGGTGAAGGCGCCGGCCCAGCACTGGTCATTGACGTGGTTCAGCAGCTCGTAGAGGCCCGGCAGGGTCTCGGCCGGGGGCTCCATCTCGAAGGTGCAGATAAGGCGCAGGGTCTCGTCGTAGGCCGACCAGGCCAGGGTCACCGAATAGGTGCGCCACTGCCCTTCGACCGCCATGGCGATCTGGTCCTCGGCGATACGGTCGAAATCCCACTCATGGTGCTCGGCCAGAGTTTCGACGATGTCGATGGGATGCAGTTCTTCGGAGATGAAGGTTTCGGACAATGCCATGACGCCACCTCATTTGGGTTAGCGGAGGGGGCTGGCAGCGCCCCAAGCGCTAGGTGCCTGCTCTAGAAACGGGGCGATTTCCGCCGTTCCTTACAAGATATGGTGGGCGCCGTTTAAGGACCTGTAAAGGCAAATCTTGGGGACAACCCCAATTTGTTGTGGACAGCCTGGGGACAGATACCACCGGCTGAAGAGGCGGCGCCGGTGCAAAGCCCTTCCCTTACAGGAAAAACCGTCCGCCCACCGGGCTGGCCTGCGGCAGGAGGGGGCAAATGCCCATTTTAAGGGCCGCGGGGACCGTTTCGCCCAGAGGCAAGGGCGCCCGGGCGCGGCGCCCCGGCTTCAGGAGAAATCCATCGGCAGGTTGAAGGAATAGCTGGCCGCGCCCAGACCGTCCGGCGCAGCCGGAACGCGCCCGGCCCGCTGCACCGCCTGGATCGCCGCCTGGTCGAAAGCCGGCTGCCCCGAGGACCGCGCCACAGAGGCGCCGAGAATCGTGCCGTCCCGGCCCACGGTCAGGCGCACCACCACCCGGCCGGAGCGGCCGCGCATCGCCCCCGGAAAGCGCTTGCGCCGCTCGATGCGAGAGCGGATCTGCGCGCCCCAGACCGCTTGCAGCTTGGCCTGCTGCTGGCCACCACCGGCGGCGACGCGATTGGTGCCCGCATTGCCAGCCTGCGACGATCCGCCGGACCCGGCGGCGCGCTGCGTGACGCCGCCGTTGCCGCCCTGACGGGCCTGCTGCGTGCGGTCCGCGGGGCGCGCCTCGGGGGCCGGTTCCGGTGCCGGCTCGGGCTCCGGCGCCGGGGGCGGCGGCGGGGCCGCATCGACGCGCGGTGCGACGGTCTCGGGGCGCTGCATCGGGCGCAGGCTGGCCAGCGGGGCCGCCTGCGGGCTTTCCTCCACCACCTGCTCCGGCTGTTGATCGGCCGGCTGCGGCTCGGGCTGGGCGGCCAGTTCGGGCATGTCCTGGGGCAGCTCCTCGGGGGCGCGCGGCGGCGGCGGCACCTCCAGGTCGAACTTCGGCACGGTGATGGTGTCGGGGCTGGCCTCGGCCACGTCGAGCTGCGGCAGCACTGGCGGCGGGGTCGCCTCGGCCTCGGGGCGGGTGACGGGCGCGACCGGCTCGGGCTCCACCGGTTCGGGGGCCTCGGGATCCACCTCGGCCTCGGGCGGGGTTTCCCAGGCCCGAACCAGCTCCTCCATGCCCTCCGGCGCGCCCTGCAGGCTGACGAGCGACTCGCCCCCCACCCCGCCGGACTGCGCGCCGGTGGCCGGCACGCGCACCGCCAGCAGCAGGTGCAGCATCAGGGCAAGGCCGGTGAAGGCCAGGATTTCCGCCGCGCGCCTCATTGCGGCGCCACCACCAGGGCGACCTTCGACAGCCCGGCCCCGGTCAGCGCCTTCAGCGTGCGCGCCACCACGGCAGCCTCGACGGCGGCATCGGCGCGCAGTTGCGGCGCCTCCTCCGAGCCCTGGGCCTGGACCTCGGCGACGAAGGCGGCGATGGCCGCCTCGCCGCGCGCCTCGCGAAAGCCCGCCTCGCCCTCGGGTGAAAGGAAAAGCACCGGCGTCTCGACGGCCTCGGCGCCCTCGGACGCCGTCGGAGGCTCGACCGCGAAGGGTTCGGGCGGGGCCAGCCGCGAGGTCATCAGGAAGAAGATCAGCAGCAGGAAGACCACGTTGATCATCGGCACGATGGATTCCGCCCGGGGCCGGCGGGCCGGGGGCAGGAAGTTCATCTGTTTCGCGGTGCGGGCCATGTCACTCCACCAGCACGATATTGGTATGTCCGGCAGCGCGCAGCGCTGCGGCGACATCGACGATCCGTTGCAGGGCGGCGCCCTCCTGGCCGCGCAGGATCACCGTGTCGGCGGGGCTGGCGGCCAACTCGGCCAGGGCCGGCAACAGCGCCTCGGGGGTCGTCTCGACCCCGTTCAACTGCAGCCCGCCGGGCAGCACGTCGACCAGGCGCGGCGCGCCCTGGTAGCCCCCGCCCCCCTGCGAGGCCAGCGGCAGCGGCAGCACCTCGTCTATGCCGAAGCGCGAGGCCAGCATGAAGAAGACCAGCAGCAGGAAGACAACGTCGATCATCGGCGTGAGCGACGGCTTGCGGCGCGGACGCGGGGTATCGTCAAGGAAGGACATGGGGCGCCGAAAGCCTACTGCGCTGCCAGCTTGGTGACATGGGCCCCCATGCCGTCGCCGGGCAGATCGGCCACGAAGATACGTGCCGAAAGGTCCTCGAGGTCGGTCCGCAGGTTGTCCAGCACCGCCTCGAACCAGGTCAGTGCCGCCGAAGCCGGTATCGCCACGGCCATGCCCGCGGCAGTGGTCAGCAGGGCTTCCCAGATGCCGCCCGCCAGCATCGAGGGATCGGCGTTCGAGCCGGCCTCCTGCAGCGCCTGGAAGGCCGAGATCATGCCCATCACCGTGCCCAGCAGGCCGAGCAGCGGCGCGATGGTCGAGATCAGTTCCAGCGCCCTGAGCGCACTCCCCTGCGAGGCCAGCAGGCCACGGGCCACGCGGCTGGTTTCCTCGCGGGCCACGTCGTCGGACATCGACAGGCGGGCCTGCATCGCGGCGCGGGTCAGGCGAGAGCGCAGGCCCTTGCGGCCCTCGATCATCGACAGCGCCACCCCGGCCTCGCCGCTTTCCCAGGCCCCGACGGCGCGGCGCGACATGCGGCGCGACCAGGCGCCGGCCAGCACCAGCCGCCAGACTTTCCACAGGATCAGCGCCACGGTCACCACCGACAGCGCCGCAATCGCCCAGATCGCCGGGCCGCCGTTGACCAGGAAGTCCGTCGCCCGGTCATAGGCACCGGCCAGGCCCTCGCGCGGGGCCGGCGCGGCCTCCGGCAGCGGGGCCAGCGGCACCTGTTCCGCCTCGGGGGCCATCGCGGGGGCCGACTGCTCGGGAACCGCCTCTTCCGACAGTTCGGGGCCGGCCGAGGTCGCCGCGGCATCCGGGCCGCCAGCGGTGTCCGCGCCCGTCGCTTCCTCTCCGGTCGTTTCCGCCGCTTCGCCCCCGGTCGGCGCGGGGCCCTCGGCAATCTCCGGCGCGGCATCGGTGCCCGGCAGGGCGATGCCGCCCGCCTCCTCGCCCGACGGCGCGGTCATCTGCGGCGCAGGGACCTCGGGGCTGGCGGGCTGTGGCGCGGCCTCCTGGGCCAGCGCGGCGCCGCTCATCATCACGCCCAGAACGAGTGCAGGGAGCAGCCTCTGCCCTGTCTGCCGATTAGCCATTCCGTAACTCCTATCCGCCGTCCCCGGGTCATCCCGCCCCGGCGCCGCGCCCGTTCCTGCCGCCCCGGTCCCGGGACCTGTCGCGCACCCCGGGGGGGGCGGGGACTGAGAACCCGGAACCCCGGAGCGCGCGCCGTAAATCCGGTTGGCACCGGGCGCCGCATTCGCGGTCCCGCAGGCTGTGCCGGTATCATGGGGCGGGCTTAGGATAACCGAGTATAACAGTCAACATTATTTCCGCGACCGGCGCCGCAATGCCGCCGCCCCGGACCCCGGTTGCTCAGACCAGCACCACCGGATGACCATCGTGCAGGGACACCTTGGCATCGGTGCCGAAAACGTCGCGCAGCAGGGCATCGGTGACCACCTCGCGCGCTGCGCCATTGGCGGCCACCCGCCCCTCGTGCAGGGCGACGATGCGATCGGCGAACCGGGCGGCGTAATTGATGTCGTGCAGCACGATGACGACGGTCTTGCCGTCCTCGTCCGCCATCTGGCGCAGCAGCCGCATCAGGCTGCGCGCCCCGGCGATGTCGAGATTGTTCAGCGGCTCGTCCAGCAGCAGGTAGTCGGTGTCCTGGGCGAAGGCCATGGCGACGAAGGCGCGCTGGCGCTGCCCGCCCGAGATCTCGTCGAGGAAGCGGTGCCGCATGGGGCCGAGGCCGAAGCGCTCGATGGCGCTTTCGACGATGGCGCGGTCGCCCGGACCGGGGCGGCCCCGGTGCCAGGGATAGCGGCCGAAGCCGACCAGCTCCTCGACCCGCAGCCGGGCCGAGACATGGGTGCTCTGCGCCATGATCGCCAGGTGGCGGGCCAGCTCGCGGTCGCTGACCTCGCCGATCTTCATCGCGTCGATGTGGATCTCACCCTGGCGCAGCACGGCCAGCCGGGCGATCAGCGACAGCAGCGTCGACTTGCCCGCCCCGTTCGGCCCGATCAGCGCCGTTATGCCGCCCTTGGGGATGTCCAGCGAGATATCATGCAGGATCGGCGCCGGGCCGATGTGGTGAGAGACATTGCGGATGCGGATCATGCGCGTCTCCGTTTCAGCAGGAGGAAGAGGAAGAGCGCCCCGCCGACCGCCTCGACCACCACCGAGATGGGGGTGGACAGGCCCATGACGCGCTCCAGCAGGGTCTGACCGGCGACCAGCACCACGGCACCGGTCAGCGCCGCCGAGGGCAGCAGGATGGCATGGCGTTCCGTGGGCGTGATGACATGGGCCAGCGCGCTGACGATCAGCCCGAAGAAGGCCGCCATCGGCCCGACCAGCGCCGTGGCCGAGGCGACCAGCACGCAGATAAGCACCAGCGCGATGGACTGGCCCCGGCGCGGCGGCTCGCCCAGTCCCAGGGCGATCTCGTCACCCAGACCCAGCACGTCCAGCCGTGCGCGCATCCGCCAGGCCGCCCAGAGAGCGGGCAGCGTGACAGCCGTGGTCAGTGCCAGCAGCACCCCGTCGACGGTGTTGAACCGGGCATAGGTGACGGTCACCACCACCGAGAACTCGGACGGGTCGATCAGCCGCTGGACGAAGCCGGTGGCAGAGCGCAGGAAGACCCCGAAGATGATGCCGGTGAGGACCAGCCGCATCATCTCTCCGCGCGCGCCCCGGCGCAGCAGGGTGAACAGCACCAGCCCCAGCACCGACATCAGCCCGACGTTCAGCAGGAACAGCAGTAGCGCAGGCAGCCCGACATAGTCGGCCGAGCCGAGGGCGAAGACCAGCACCGTCTGGATCATGATGAAGAGCTGGTCGAAGCCGATGATCGAGGGCGTCAGGATGCGGTTCTCGGTGATCGTCTGGAACAGCACCGTCGCCACCGACAGGCTGGCCCCGACCAGCACCAGCGCCGCCAGCTTCTGGCCCCGGAAGGGCAGCAGGAAGCTCCAGGAACCGCGTGCGTTGACGGTCATGTAGAGCAGGCAGGCCAGCGCGAGGGCCAGCGCCAGCCAGATCAGACGCCTAGCCATGCGACCGCTCCCGGTAGAGCAGGACCAGGAAGATCGCCGCCCCGGCCACGCCGACCAGGGTCGAGACCGGGATCTCGTAGGGGGCGCGCAGCACCCGGCCCAGGATATCGGCGGCCAGTACCAGCAGGGCGCCGGACAGGGCGGTGACCGGGATCGCCCGGCGCAGGTTGTCGCCCATGCGGCGGGCGACGATATTGGGCACGATCAGCCCGACGAAGGGAATGGCGCCGAGGGTGACGACGACCATCGCCGTGGTGATCGAGACCGCCACCAGCCCGGCCCCGGTCACCACCTTGGTATTCAGCCCCAGCCCCCGCGCCGCGTCCTCGCCGAGGCTCATCACCGTCAGCCGGTCGGCGATCAGCCAGCAGGCGGCGGCGGCCAGCCCGGCCAGCCAGAGCAATTCGTAGCGCCCCGCAAGAACGCCGGACAGCTCTCCGGTCAGCCAGGTGCCGACGAATTGCAGCATGTCGGTCTGGAAGGCAAAGAAGGTGACCAGCCCCTCGATCAGCCCGCCGTAGATCAGCGCCACCAGCGGCACCAGCAGCGGCTGGGTCGGCGGCAGCGGGCGCAGGATCATCAGCAGCCCGACCGAACCGATCAGCGTGGTCAGCGCGGCGATCGACATCTTCGCCCAGATGGCGGTGGCCGGGAACAGCAGCGTGGCGATCAGCACGCCCATGGCCGCCGACTGGCCGGCGCCGGCGCTTATCGGCTCGACGAAGCGGTTGCGGGCAAGGATCTGCATGATCTGCCCCGAGACCGCCAGCGCCGCCCCCGCCAGGATCGCCGCCAGGGTGCGCGGGATGCGGCTGACCAGCAGCAGTCGCTGCCCCTCGGGATCATGCAGGACATCGCCAAGCGTCACCGGCACGGCGCCGATGAACAGCGACAGAACGGCAAGCGGCCCCAGCACTGCCAGGGCCGCAAGATAGAGCGGGATCGCAGGGCGTTTCAGGGGACTTACTCCGTCAGGCCCGCGGTGATTTCGTCCAGCACGGTCATGATCGAGGTCGCGCCGCCGCTGCTGATGTAGATCTCGGGGGCCGACAGGAAGAGCACGCGGCCCTCGGCCCAGGCCTTGGTGCCGCGCACCAGCTCGTTGTCCAGCGTGGCCCGGCCGCTTTGCGCCTCGGGGTTCACCGCGGTGCCCCGGTCGATCACGATCAGCGTGTCGGGATCCACGTCGGCGATGAACTCGAACGAGACCGCCTCGCCATGGGTCGAGGCTTCGATGCCCTCCGCCGCCTCGGGCCAGTCAAGCGCCGTGTGAAGCCAGCCAAAGCGCGAGCCCGCGCCGTAGGTCGAGACCTTCGGGCCGTTGGTCAGCACGATCAGCGCCTTGCCGCCACGGGCCGCAACGGCATCGCGGGCGGCGGCCAGCTTGGCCTCGATCTCGGCGGTCAGCTCGGCCGCCTTCTCCTGTTCGTCCAGCAGGTCACCGAAGGCAGTGATCTGCGCCAGCCCGTCGGTGATCGCCTGCGGGCCGACGGTCATGTCGGCGACGGGGGCGATGCCTTCCAGCGCCTCCTTCTGCTTCAGCGAGCGGGCGCCGACCAGGATCAGGTCGGGCTGCATGGCGGCGACGGCCTCGAATTCCGGCTCGAAGAGGGTGCCCACGGGCACGGCATCGGTCACCTGCGCGGCGATACTGGCCACGAAGAGCGGATCCGGCACGCCGGCGGGCGGATGGCCGAGGGCGGCCAGCGTGTCCACGGCGGCGATCTCGTAGGCGATGATGGTCCGCGGCGCGGCCGGAAGATCCAGCGGGCCGGCGGCGGTCTGCAACGTGACAGGCTCTGCCGCAGCGGGCAGCGCCAGAAGCACTGTAGCGGCCAGCATCACGGGGCGCAGGGCGCGGCCAAGGGCGGGGCGGAACAGGCGCATCAGGGGTCTCCGGGTCGCGGGAAATCTCCGGTGGCGCGCCCGGACGGGCTGGCTGGCGGCGTCACTCCTCGGGCTATCCGGTTGTCCCGGCCCGGTCAAGAACATACCTTAGTGAAAGAATCAGAGAAAGATGCCACCATGCTCGCAGCCCGAAGCACCTTCGAAACCGGCAACGGTTCGAAATACATGCAACAGCTTCTCAAGCACTTTGCCCACAAGATCGACGTCGAATACGACGAAAGCGACGGTCGCGCCGCCCTGCCGACCGGCCCCGCCACCCTGCGTGCCGATGCGCAGGGGCTTCACATGCAGGTGACAGCGCCCGACGCCGAGGGGCTGGAGCGCGCCAAGCACATCATCGAGTCCCATCTGGTGCGCTTTGCCTTCCGCGACAACCTGGAGCGGCTGGACTGGGTCGCAGCCTGACCGGGGGGATTGCATCCCCCTGCTCCCGCCACCCCGGTCCACGCCACAACCGCCGCCCGGCCCTTCGGTCGCCCGGTCGCTTTGACAGGGGCGCGACGACCTCAGAACGCCTTGAAGGTCAGCGTGGTCAGGGTCCGCTCGATCCCCTCGATGCCCTTGAAGCACTCATCGACGAACAGGCCGATATCGCTGCCTTCCGGCGGATAGACCTTCAACAGGAGGTCGAAATCCCCGGAGGTCGAGTAGAGTTCGGAATGGAACTCGCGCAGGAGGATCGCATTGGCGACCTCGTAAGTCTGTCCCGGGGTGCAGCGGATCTGAATGATGAGCGGCGTGGTCATGGGTCGTCCTTTCGCGTGGTCCGGCCAGAGAGTGCGCCGGGCAGCGGGCAGGTGCAAGCGGGGAACAGCCGTCTCAGGCCGCCGGCAGGAGGGGTGTCCCCGGAAGAGCCACCCGGCCCGCCCGCCGGGGCTCCGCCCGTTCGCGCCTCAAACTCTTCCCCGGAGAGTTTGCCCTTCGGGATAGACGCTCACCGCCTCAAACTCTCCCCGGCGAGTTTGCCAGGCTGCGCCCGGATCGGCGCTCACACATGCAGATAGCTCTCCTTCACGCGGCCCTTGTCGGCCAGAAGGTCGGCATTGCTGCCGCTCCAGGCCACCTGACCCTTCTCCAGCACGTAGTGGCGGTCCGCGAACCGGCTCAGCGCGTCGGCGTTCTTGTCGATCACAAGGATCGAGGCGCCCTCGTCGCGGATGCGGCGAAGACAGGACCAGATCTCTTCGCGGATCAGCGGCGCCAGCCCCTCGGTCGCCTCGTCCAGCACCACCAGCTGCGGGTTGGTCATCAGCGCCCGACCCACGGCCAGCATCTGCTGCTCACCACCCGAAAGCTGGTCGCCCATGTTGCGCCGCCGCTCCTCCAGGCGCGGGAACAGCGACCAGATCGCCTGAAGCGACCAGGGACCGCCGCGCCGGGCGGTGGCCACCAGGTTCTCTTCCACGCTGAGGTTCGGGAAGACCTGCCGTCCCTCGGGCACCAGGCCCAGACCGGCGCGGGCCCGGGCATGGGCCCCGGCGCGGGTCATGTCGCGTCCCGCGATCTCGATCCGGCCCCCCCGCACGGGCAGAAGACCGAACAGCGTCGAGACCGTCGTGGTCTTGCCCATGCCGTTGCGCCCCATCAGGGTGACGACCTCTCCGGCGCCGACCGCAAGATCGACACCGAACAGCACCTGTGCCGCGCCGTACCCGGCTTCCAGCGCCTCGATCTTCAGCATCACGCGCCCTCCCCCAGGTAGGCCGCCCGCACGGCCGGATCGGCGCGCACCGCCTCGGGGCTGCCGGTGGCCGCAATGGCCCCGTAAACCAGCACCGAGACCCGGTCGGCCAGTTGGAAGACCGCATCCATGTCATGTTCGATCAGCACGATGGTCAGCCGAGACTTCAGCCGCTGCATCAGGGCGATCAGCCGCTCTGCCTCCTGCCCGCCGGTGCCGGCCAGCGGCTCGTCCAGCAGCAGCAGGCGGGGCTTGGTGGCCAGGGCCACGGCAAGCTCCAACTGGCGCTGCTCGCCATGGGACAACGCCGAGGCGAGGACCGAGGCACGATCGGCCAGGCCGACCTCCTCAAGCGCGACGCGGGCCTGGGCATTGGTGATCTCTTCGTCCCCCGCATCGCGCCAGAACCGGAACGAGCTGCCCGAGCGCGCCTGCACCGCCAGCGCGACGTTTTCCAGCACGCTCATACCGGGCAGCAGCGCGGTGATCTGGAAGCTGCGCGCCAGTCCCCGCCGCACCCGGGTCGCCATGTCCAGATGGGTGATGTCCTCTCCGTCATAAAGCACCAGCCCGCTGTCGGGCGAAAGCTGACCCGAAAGCTGGGCGATCAGCGTGGTCTTTCCTGCGCCATTTGGGCCGATCACGGCGTGCAACTCCCCCTCGGCGACGGACAGGGACACACCGTCCGTCACGGCCAGCGCGCCGAAGCTCTTGCGCAGATCGCGGATTTCCAGCAGCTCAGACATCCTTCGACCCTCCGATCCCCAGACGTTTCGCCAGCCCGGTCAGACCGTCGGGCGAGAACAGCACGACCAGCACCAGCACCAGCCCGAAACCAAGCCGCCAGTGGTCCGAGAAGATGGCCAGCACCTCTTCCAGCCCGACCGCCACCAGCGCGCCGGCAACGGCGCCGGTCAGCGTGCCGATGCCGCCGAAGACCAGCATGACGATCAACTCTCCCGAGCGGTGCCAGCCCATGTAGGCGGGCGAGACATATTCGGTCAGGTTCGCCAGCAGCACGCCCGCGACGGAACACAGGCAGGCGGCGATCACGTAGGCGATAAGCTGGTAGGGGAAGGGCCGGTAGCCCATGGCCTGCATCCTCAGCGCGTTCTCGCGGGTGCCCTTCAGCACCCGCCCGAAGCGCGATCCCGTCAGCCGGTAAAGCCCCGCATAGATCGCCACCAGCGCGCCAAGCGTGACGTAGTAAAGCGCCAGGTCGCCCTCAAGCGACACCCCCAGCAGGGACGAGCGCGCCTGCAGTGCCACCCCGTCGTCACCGCCAAGAGAGCTTTGGGCGACGAAGAAAAAGTAGGCCATCTGGGCGAAGGCCAGCGTGATCATGATGAAGTAGACGCCCTTCGTGCGCAGGCTGATCGCGCCGGTAACCAGCGCGAAGCCTGCCGACATTGCCATGCCCAGCAGGATCTGCGCCAGCAGGTCCGACACGCCCCAGCGGGCGCCCAGCGCCACCGCATAGGCGCCGAAGCCGAGGTAGGCCGCATGGCCGAAGCTGACCATGGCGCCATAGCCCAGGATCAGGTCCAGCGACAGCGCGGCAATGGCGAAGACCAGCATCCGGTTGGCAACCACGGTCAGGAAGGGATCGCCCAGGGCCGTGACCAAGGGCGGCACCAGCGCCATCAGCACGAACAGCGCCAGCGCGGCTTTCAGGCGGGGGGCAAGCGCGCTCATTTCGCGCCCTTCCGTCCGAACAGCCCCGTGGGCGACCAGAACAGCACGGCCGCCATCAGCAGGTAGACCAGCATCGGTGCCAGCATCCGCCCCGTCTGCGCGGCGGCCGAAGGATCCATCACCATGCGCAGCCAGATCGGCCCGAAGGTTCGGCCCACGGTATCGACCACGCCCACTAGGATCGCCGCCAGGAAAGCACCCCGGATGGAGCCGACGCCGCCGATGACGATCACGACGAAGGTCAGGATCAGGATGCTCTCTCCCATGCCGGGATCGACCGAGAGAATCGGTGCCACGATGGCGCCGGCAAAGCCCGCCAGCATCGCCCCGAAGGCGAAGACCAGCATGAACAGCCGCGAGATATCGACACCCAGCGCCGCCACCATGGGCCGGTTGCTGGCGCCCGCGCGCAACAGCATCCCGGCGCGGGTGTGATTGATCAGCGCCCAGAGCCCCACCGCACTGGCCAGCCCCGCGGCGATGACGGCGATCCGGTAGACCGGGTATTTCAGCGGCCCGGCCAGCGGCACGGACCCCGACAGCAGCGCCGGCATGTCGACGTTCAGCGGGGCCGAGCCCCAGAGGATGCGCACGCCTTCGCTGAGCATCAGGATCAACCCGAAGGTAGCCAGCACCTGATCGAGGTGGGATCTGTCGTAAAGCCTTCGGAAGACGAGGAATTCCAGCACCAGCCCGAAGACCAGCGTGGCGGGCATGGCCAGCAAAAGGCCCAGCCAGAAACTGCCCGTCAGCCCGGCGAAGGTGGCCATCAGGTAGGCCCCCACCATGTAGAGCACCCCATGCGCCAGGTTGATGAAATCCATGATCCCGAAGACCAGCGTCAGCCCGGCGGCGACGAGGAACAGCAGGATGCCGAACTGCGCGCCATTGAGAAGCTGCAGCAGGAAGAGATTGGTCACGGCCGTCTCCGAAAGCGAAGGGGCCGGGTCAGACCCGGCCCCGCCTGCACCCCGTCAGGGATGCTTACATCTTGCACTGGTCGACGTAGGCGTCGGCATAATCCTCGTAGACGGTTTCGACGATCTGGGTGGCGTATTTGCCGTCCTCGCGCTTCACCGCCTCGGCCAGGTAGAAGTTCTGCACCGGGAAGTGGTTGGACGAGAAGCTGAACTCGCCACGGACCGACGAGAAGTCCGCCGCTTCCAGCGCGCTGCGCAGGGCGTCCATGTCGGTCACGTTGCCTACGGCCTTCACGGCACTGTCGATCAGCATCATCGAATCGTAGCCACCGGCAGCATAGAGCGCGGGGACGTAGTCGTACTTGGCTTCAAAAGCCTCCACGAAGGCCAGCGAGGCAGGCACATCCAGCGAGGGCGACCAGTTGGTGCCCGACAGCATCCCCACCGCGGCGTCCTGTTCCGCCGGCAGGGTGGTCTCGTCGACGGTGAAGGCGGTCATCAGCGGGATGCCCTTTAGACCCGCCTGGTCGTACTGCTTGACGAAGTTGACACCCATGCCGCCCGGCAGGAAGGCATAGACGGCCGAGGGCTGCAGCGCCGCGATCTGCGCCAGTTCGGCAGAATAGTCGAGCTGGCCCAGCGGCACATAGAGCTCGGAGGTCACGGTGCCTTCGAAGACCGATTTGAAGCCGTTCAGGCTGTCCTGCCCGGCCTGGTAGTTCGGCGCCAGAATGAAGGCATCCGACACGCCGGTGTCGTTCATGTGCTTGGCAAGCACGGTCGGCATCTGGTCATTCTGGTAGGCCACGCCGAAGAGGTTCGGGTGGCAGTTCTCACCGGCGAAGACCGAGGGGCCGGCGTTCGGGCTCAGCAGGAAGGCGCTTTCGGTGACGGGGCCCGCAATGGCACCCATGACGTTCGAGAAGATCGGGCCGATGACGAATTGCACGCCGTCCCGCTCGACCAGCTCGCGGGCCTTCTGGGCGGCCACGTCGGGCTTGCCTTCCGCGTCGACGACGATGATCTCGGTCTCCATGCCGCCGACCTTGCCCAGTTGCTCGGCGGCCAGCAGGGCACCGTCGCGGGCGTGCTCGCCCAGCACGGCGGGCGGGCCGGAGGTGGTGGTCAGGATACCGATCTTCAGGGTCTCGGCATGGGCGGCGGGCGCCATGGCGGCGCTCAGCATCAGGGCTGCGGTCAGCTTGGTGCGGTTCATCTCTGTCTCCCCGTTGGCGGAGGCCCTGCGGGGCCTCTCATCTGTCGGGGCAGATCAAACCGGGCAATGGCCCCGCTTGCAAGGCAAAACCTTGCCGATCCGGGGCGCGTCGCGCGGCTAGCCGAGGAAAGCCTCGACCAGCGGCGAGGCCGGGGCGGCCAGCCCCTCGACCACGTCGAAGTGGTTGCGGCGGTTCTCGATCACCCGGGTCAGAGCGGCGGCGCGCCCCTCCCAGGCCTCGGCCATCAGCCCCGCCTGGCGCAGGAACTCGGGCCGCTCGGCGCCGCCGACCCAGACCGTCACCGCCACGCCTGGCAGGGGTGCCGCCAGGGCCGGACTTTCGGCGCGGGCCTCGTCGGCGTCCAGACCCAGCACCGCGTTCATCGGGCTGAGGCGCAGCGGGCGCAGGTCATGCAGGCCCGAGATCGAGACCACATGCTCCAGCCTTGCCGCTACCGCGGGGTCCAGCGGCCCGCCCGCGCAGGCCATGCGCAGTGCCAGATGACCACCCGCCGAATGCCCGGCGATGCGCAGCGGCCCGGGCACCCGCGCGGCGGCGAAGGTCACCGCCTGCGCCATCTCGCGCGTCATCTGCGAAATCCGTGCCTGAGGCGCCAGGGTGTAGGAGGGAATCGCCATGGCCCACCCGCGCGCCAGGGCGCCGGCGGCCACATGCGACCAGTCGTCCTTGGACAGCCGCTGCCAGTAGCCACCATGCAGGAAGACCGCCAGCCCGCGCGGCTGCCCCATGGGCAGGAAGAGATCCAGCAGGGTACGCGGCCCCCGCCCATAGGCCAGGTCAAAGGAGGCATTCGAGGCCGCCTCGCGGAAGGCCCGTGCGTCCTCTGCCCCCTGGCGCAGCATCTCGGCGGCGCCGGGCACATGGCCCATGTTGTCGAAGGCATCCGCCCAGTCGATACCCGAATCGATCCCCGCGCCACCGCCTGCCATGTCACTCATCACCAAACCTCTGCCCGGGTCATTCCGACTCTCGGGCGCAGACTGGCGGCGGGGCCGGGGGAAGTAAACTCCCCCGGCCCCGGGCCGGTCACTCGGCGGGCAGTGCGTTGGCGGCGGGCAGGTCCTGAAGACCCTCCGAAGCGGCGCCGGTCCAGCGTGCATGGATCACCCGCCAGAGGGCGACGACCGGCGGCGGACTGCTTTCCTCGGGGGTGCGGAACAGCCAGCCTTCAAGGGGTTGCGAGCTGGCCCAGATCAGCACCGGCGCCAGCAGCATCGGGCCGCAGACCGGCAGCAGCCACAGGCTGAGCTGTGGCGCGATCCACGCCACGACGCCCAGACCGGCGGCGCCGATCAGGCTGATCCAACCGCCCGCGGCCAGACTGTCACCCAGGGTCAGGCGACCTTCGCCGCGCTGGTTGGCGGGCCAGCCGCCGTCGGCGCCGGACAGCACCTGGATCACCGCCTTGCTCTGGTAGGCCAGCAGCAGCGGCGCCAGGATCGAAGAGAGCAGCAACTCGGCCAGTACCGACGGCGCGGCGCGCCAGCCGCCAAAGCCACGGCCAGCCCGTCCCGAGATCAGCCCGCCGGTCAGGATCGCTGCCTTGGGCAGCACCAGCAGGCCGAGGATGCCAAGACCCAGCGCCAGGATCTGACGGGTACGGTCATCGGGGAACGAGGGGAACAGCTGGTGCGGCTCGGGGAAATAGTCCGGCGCCGGCGCCCAGACGGCTGCCGCCACCGAAGCGATCAGGAAGAGGCCCCAGACCAGCGAAACAAGGTAGCTGAAAATCCCTTGCAGGAAGGTGAAGCGGCTCCAGCCCTTCAGCCCCGGCGCGGTCAGCAGGCGCATGTGCTGCAGGTTGCCCTGGCACCAGCGCCGATCCCGGCGGGCGAAGGACAGAAGGTTGTCGGGGCCTTCCTCGTAGGAACCTGGCAGCGTCTCGTCCAGGGTCACCCGCCAGCCGGCGCGGGCCAGCAGGGCGGCCTCGACATAGTCATGGCTGAGGATGTCGCCGCCAAAGGGCGGACGCCCCGACAGCGGCGGCAGCGCGCAGCTTTCGGCGAAGGCGCGGATGCGGATCATCGCGTTATGGCCCCAGAACGGGCCCGTCCGGCCCTGCAGACGCGCCAGTCCGCGCGCGAAGACCGGAGAGAAGAAGCTGGCCGAGAACTGCAGCGCCCGCCCGAAGACCGAGCGCGCCGAATGCAGCTGCGGCAGGGTCTGCAGCAGGCCGAGGTCAGGCTCGGCGCGCATCCTCTCGACCATGGCGCGGATCGCCTGGCCCTCCATCAGGCTGTCGGCATCCAGCACCAGCGCGTAGTCCCAGTTGCCGCCCGAGCGGCGGATGAAATCCTCGACGTTGCCGGCCTTGCGGCCCCGGTTGTCCTCGCGGCGACGGTAGAAGATGCGCTCCTGCCCGCCGGTTTCCTGCACCAGCCGGGCGAAGGCGCGGGTCTCGGCCTGGGCGGCGGCGGGGTCACGGGTGTCGGACAGCACGGCGATATCGGCCTCGACACCGGCGCGGGCCATCGAGAGGTCCATGGCGGCGATGCGGGCGAAGGTGGCCACCGGATCCTCGTTGCAGATCGGGACCAGCAGCACCAGGTCCGGGCGCTGGCGCGCCGCCCGGGCATCCTCGGGCAAGGCAAAGGCGCCAGCCGCCATCATGGCAGGACCCGGCGCCGACTCGGTGACCGTGCCACCCGAGGGGTGGTCGGCCTCGTCCCGTCGCAGCAGCCGCAGGCGCGGCGGCAGCCCGACCAGCGCCTGCGCCACGCCCCAGGCCAACCAGGCCGTCGTGACACAGACCAGCAGGCTGCGCAGGATATCGAGCCAGCCGAAGCCATCGGCCAGCGCCGCCTCGGCCATGAAACCGGTGGCGATCAGCGCCGCGGTGCCGGCAAAGCCCAGCGCCAGAGCGCGCAGAAGAACCGGGGTCCCGCCCCCCTCAGATCCGCTCATGGCACTCAGGCCGCCGTCTGGCGGAAGGCGGCGAACAGGCCCAGGTGGCGCCGTGCCGGGCGGTCCCGCTCAAGCTGCTGGCGCGGCATCGCCAGAGGGGCCTCGGGCGGCGCCCAATGCGCCGGAGCCTCTTCCTCGGGCGCCCAGCCAGCGGCGCGGGCATGGGCCCGACTGCCGGCCTGGCCGGTCATCTCCGGGGTTGCGGGGGTGATCTGCGGACCTTGAAATTCACTCTGAGAATGCTGGGTCATGCCTCTCTCAATCATTTTCGGGACCCATCCACTGATAGGCCCATGTTTCGGACAGCACCTGGCCGTAGCCCTCTAGATGCGCCATCATCTCCACGATCTCGTCACCATTGGCCGAGACCTCCGTGACCAGTCGCCAGCTGCGGGTCCCCTCGATGGGCGAGAGGACGGCTTCCAGCACCTCGCCACCGCTGGCGGTCACGGTGGGGGTAACCGCTGCCCCAGCGGGAAGTTCCCCCAACCGGCCACCTTCGAAATCGATCACGAACTTTCGGCGGTCCTTCGCCGGATCGGCCCCCGCATTGCCGCCATGACCGGCAAGACTCCGCCGCACTGCGGCAAGCTCGTTCCCGGCCAGCGTCTGCGCCTCGCCCGGGCCCGTGCCCCAGTCCATGTCATAGGCAAAGCTCAACTCCTGCCCGGCGGCGAAACCGGTCTCGGGAACCCAGAAGGCGACGATATTGTCGTTGATCTCGCGCTCGGTCGGGATTTCGACCAGCCGCAGCCGGCCCCGGCCCCAGTCGCCGCGCGGGCGGATCACCAGCGAGGGGCGCAGGTCGTAGCGTGCTTCCGCATCGAGGTAGGCGTCAAAGCCGCGGGTGCGCTGCACGAGGCCGAAGGCGCGCGGCCCGTCGATCCCGAAATAGGAATTGGCAAGCTTGCCGGGGTTCTTCAGCGGTCGCCAGATGCGCTGGCGGTCGGTCTCGACGTAGAGCCCTTCGCTGTCATGCACGGCCGGGCGGTAGTCGTCGTAATGTCCCTGGTCCTGTGGCCCGTAGAGGAACATCGAGGTCAGCGGCGCGATGCCCAGCTGGCCCACGTCCTCGCGCAGGAACAGATGCGCCTCGACCCCGATCCGCGTCGGATCGCCCGGGCGCACGGTCATGCGGTAAGCGCCGGTGACGCTCTTGCTGCTCAGCGCTGCGCAGATCACGGCGGTATTGGCGCCCTCGGCGGGACGCTCCAGCCAGAAGGCTTCGAAGCGCGGGAACTCCTCGCCCCCCGGCAGGCCAGTGTTCACCGCCAGCCCGCGCGCCGAGAGGCCATAGCGGTTGCCCACGCCCAGCGCCCGAAAATACGAGGCGCCGAGGAAGCTGACCACCTCGTCATAGCGCCCCGCGTCGTTCAGCGGCGCATTCAGCCGGAAGCCCGCGACCCCCGGCATCTCCGTGCGCTCGGGCACCTCGACACCTGGCGGGTCGAAATAGCGGAAATCCTCGGTCGAGAAGCGCATCTGGTGGGCCTGCCCCTCGCGCACCTCGTACAGCGCCACCGGCTCGTCGAAGAGCCAGCCCAGGTGGAAGGCATTGACCCGGAACCGCCCCCCGTCGTCTTTCCAGCGGGCTTGATCGGTATTGAAGCGGATGCGCTGGTAGCCGTCGTAGTCCAGGTCGCTGAAGAAGCCTTCGGCCTTCTGGGGTGCCTCAAAGGGTTCGCCTGCGCGGGCGCGCATCGTCTCGACCAGCGCCTCGAAGCTGAAGGGGGTGCCCGCCGTGTCCCCGGTGTTCCCCGTGTCCTCAGCGCCCTCCTGAGCGCGCAGCCCGCGCGGCAGGGCGATGGCCAGCGCCGAGGAGCCCGCCATCAGCGCCAGCAGACGGCGGCGAGAGGGGTCTTCGGCACGGGCACGGAGGCGGGCAGCAGTCGGAGCAGGATATCGGGCGTCAGGTTTTCGGCGGTCGGTCGGTCGGTCTGGCAGCATTCTTGGTCCCTTGTGAAACGCGCCCGGCAGGGGCACGGCGTCCTCACCTGATCCTGAGCCGCTGAGCGGCACAGGCAATGGCACAGGCCGGGCCCGGCAGAGCTTTGCCAAGTGGCCCCATGCGGCAACGCGGAAAACCCGCCGATGGTTCAATCCACGGGCGGGAGCGGTTGGTGCGGCATGTAGAAAAAACTGGGCGTACAGGGCGGGCAACCCGAATTAACCCTTTGAGGGGAGGAACTTGCAGCTCGGCAATTTATCGCCTCTCCCCCACCCCACGCCAGAGGGATTTCGCGGCACCGCCCCTGGCTCAGGCGGAAAAGCGCCGATCATTCCCGCCCGGATGCCGCGCTGCGGCGGGCGCGGGCCCGCCCTCAACCTCGGACCCCGACCCCGGCCTGTCCCGGCCCTATCTCCGGCTCAATCCCGGCCTCGAAACGTGAAATCGCGCCGCCCATGGGGCGACGCGATCCGAGTTCTCAGCGCAAGACGGGCTTACATCAGCTCTTCGGCCCGCGCCCATTCCAGCGTCAGATCCAGGGCACGGCCCATCCGCTCGATGATGCGGGCGATATCGGCCTCGGTGACGATCAGCGGCGGGCAGAGCGCCATGGTGTCGCCCACCGCGCGGCTGATCAGCCCCTCGCCGGCGCAGAAGTCGGCGCATTTCGCGCCCACCTTGGCCGCCGGATCGAAGGCGCTGCCCGGGGTCTTGTCGGCGACCAGTTCGATCCCCGCGATCAGGCCGATGCCGCGCACCTCGCCGACCAGCGGGTGATCATCGAAGGCCGCGTGCAGACCGTCGATGAACGCCGCCTCCAGCGCCGCCGCATTGGCCACCAGGCCCTTCTCCTCGATGATCTTCAGGTTTTCCAGGCCGACGGCTGTGGCAACAGGATGGCCCGAGCCGGTGTAGCCATGACCGAAGGTGCCCAGCCGGGCCGAATTGTCGGCGATGGCGCCATAGACCGCATCCGAGACCATGACCGCCGCCAGCGGCATGTAGGAGGAGGAAATCTGCTTCGACAGCACCAGGATGTCCGGCTGGAAGCCGAATTTCTCGCAGGCGAAGGTGGTGCCGCACCGCCCGAATCCACAGATCACCTCATCGGCGACCAGCAGCACGTCATGCTTCTTGCAGATCGCCGCGACGCCTTCCCAATAGCCCGCGGGCGGCACCATGACGCCCCCGGCGCCCATCACGGGCTCGCCGATGAAGGCGGCCACGGTCTCGGGGCCCTCGGCCAGGATGGTGTCCTCGATCTCCTTCAGCAGGCGGGCGCAGAAATCGGCCTCGCTCTCGCCCGCTTCGGCGAAACGCCAGAAGTGCGGCGTGGTGACATGGCTGACCGGGATCGCCGGCAGGTCGAAATCGCGGTGGTTGCCCGGCAGCCCGGTGAGCGAGCCCGAGGCCACGGTGATGCCGTGATACCCCTTGTTGCGGGCGATGAACTTCTTCTTCTCCGGGCGGCCGAGGGCGTTGTTCATGAACCAGACCATCTTGACCACGGTGTCATTGGCCTCGGAGCCCGAGTTGGTGAAGAAGCAGTGGTTCAGATCGCCCGGGGTCATCTCGGCCAGCTTCTCGGCCAGGCGGATCGAGGGCTCATGCGCCTTGTGGGCGAAGGTATGATAGTAGGGCAGCGCCTCCATCTGCTTCATCGCGGCGTCCTTCAGGCGGGACTCCGAGAAGCCCACGGCGACGGACCACAGGCCGGCCATGCCCTCGATGTATTCCTTGCCCTTGTCGTCGTAGACATGGACCCCCTCGCCCCGGGCGATGATCATCGGCCCCTGGGCCTCATGGGCGCGCATGTTGGTATAGGGGTGCATCGAATGGGCGATGTCGGCCGCGACCAGAGAGTTCGAAATCTCGTTCATGGGGGATCCCTGTCAGGTTTGGGGCCAGCAGGCTGGCCGGAAGAAAGAAAGGGGCGCGCACCGGATTCGCCCGATACCTTCGCCTCGCTGCGCTCATTATATTGAGCGATACTCGCTTTGAGAAGGGCCGATGCGACGGGCAACGGCCCCGGCACGACATTGCCGCACCGGAGCGCGTGGCGCGGTCAGGCGCCCTTCAGCGCCGCCACCCTGTCGTGGCAATGGCAGCTGGTGATATGGTCGTTGACCAGGCCGCAGGCTTCCATGAAGGCGTAGACGATGGTCGGCCCGACAAACCGGAACCCGGCGCGCTTGAGATCCTTCGAGACCTGCTCGGAGAGCTTGGTGCTTGGCGGCACCTCGGACTGGGTGGCATAGCGCGGCTGCAGGGCGACGCCGTCGACATATTTCCAGAGGAATTGATCGAACCCCTCGCGCGCCTCGATCTCGGCCCAGGCGCGGGCGTTGCCGATGGTGGCCTCGATCTTGCCGCGATGGCGGATGATACCCGGGTCCTGCAGCAGCGCCTCGACCCTCTCAGGCCCCCAGCCGGCCACCGCATGAGGATCGAACCCGTCGAAGGCCGCACGGAAATTGTCCCGCTTCTTCAATATGGTGATCCAGCTCAGCCCGGCCTGGAAGCCGTCCAGCACCAGCTTTTCCCACAGCGCGCGGCTGTCGCGCTCGGGCACGCCCCATTCCTCGTCATGGTAGGCGCGGTAGATCGGTTCGGATCCGGCCCAGGGGCACCGGAGAGGATCTGGAAAATTCACGGCTTAACCCCTTCTTGATCTGCAGGCTGCACAACGGCCCGGTCAGGAGGCAGGATGCCATGGTCAGAGGCAAGGTGAAATGGCAGGATCTGCCACCGGGGATGGAAGATCCGCTGACCTGGGCGGTCACCTCGCGCGATTCCGGGACGATCGCGATGGTCGCCCGCGCGCTGGAGGCCGAGGAGGTCGCCCTCGCCTACCAGCCGGTGCTGCGCGCGGGCAGCGGCCAGGTCGCCTTTCACGAGGGGCTGATCCGCGTCTACGATCCGGCCGGGCGGATCATCCCGGCGGCCGATTTCATCCCCGCCGTGGAAAGCACCGAACTGGGCCGCATCGTCGATTGCGCGGCGCTGGAGATGGGGTTGCAAACCCTCGAGGACCAACAGGACCTGCGGATCTCGATCAACATGTCGGCGCGCTCCATCGGCTATCCGCGCTGGATGCAGGTGCTGACCCGCGGGCTGGACCGCGACCCGACCCTGGGCGAGAGGCTGATCCTGGAGATCACCGAACATTCCGCCATGGTCATCCCCGAGTTGGTCACCTGCTTCATGCGCGATATCCAGGCCCGCGGCGTCTGCTTCGCGCTCGACGATTTCGGCTCGGGCCATACCTCCTTCCGCCACCTCCGGGACTTCTACTTCGACATCCTGAAGCTGGACGCGCTGTTCACCCGCGGCATCGCCCGCAACCCGGACAACCAGGTGCTGACCCAGGCGCTGCTGGTGATCGCCGACCAGCTTGACATGTTCACCGTCGCCGAGGCGGTCGAGACCGAGGAAGATGCGACCTGGCTGGAAGCCAACGGGGTGGAATACCTTCAGGGCTACTACTACGGCGCACCGACGATCCACCCCCCCTGGCACCGGGACGAAAGCTAGGCAACCGGCAGGGGCTCGCCACCCGTGACGCCGCGCCACGCGCAGCACTGTTGAGACGCTAGGTCATTCGCGTTATCCAGACGCCAAGGGGCGATAGATGCCTCGCCAGGTGGAGGAACCTAAATGACCAATGTCGTAATCGCATCCGCGGCCCGTACACCCGTCGGATCCTTCCTCGGCTCTTTCGCCAGCACGCCCGCCCACGACCTGGGCGCCGCGGTCCTGGCCGAGATCGTCGCCCGCGCAGGGATTGACAAATCCGAGGTTTCCGAAACCATCCTGGGCCAGGTCCTGACTGCGGGTCAGGGCCAGAACCCGGCCCGCCAGGCCCATGTCAACGCCGGACTGCCGGTTGAATCCGCCGCCTGGAGCATCAACCAGGTGTGTGGCTCGGGCCTGCGCGCCGTGGCGCTTGGCGCCCAGCACATCCTGCTCGGCGATGCCGGGATCGTGGCCGCCGGCGGGCAGGAAAACATGTCCCTCGCCCCCCATGTCGCGCACCTGCGCGCGGGGCACAAGATGGGCGATGTCTCCTACATCGACTCGATGATCCGCGACGGCCTCTGGGATGCTTTCAACGGCTACCACATGGGCCAGACCGCCGAGAATGTCGCGAACCAGTGGCAGATCTCTCGCGAGCAGCAGGACGAATTCGCCGTCGCCAGCCAGAACAAGGCCGAGGCCGCGCAGAAGGCCGGCAAGTTCGCGGATGAGATCGTTCCCTTCACCGTCAAGACCCGCAAGGGCGAGATTGTCGTCGACCAGGACGAATACATCCGCCACGGCGCCACGCTGGAGGCCATGCAGAAGCTGCGCCCCGCCTTCACCAAGGACGGCTCGGTCACTGCGGCCAATGCCTCGGGCATCAACGACGGCGCCGCCGGGGTCCTGCTGATGAGCGCCGAGGAAGCCGAGAAGCGCGGTATCGAACCGCTGGCGCGCATCGTCTCCTATGCCACCGCCGGGCTCGACCCCTCGATCATGGGCGTCGGCCCGATCCATGCCTCGAAGAAGGCGCTGGACAAGGCAGGCTGGAAGGCCACCGACCTCGACCTGGTCGAGGCGAACGAGGCTTTCGCCGCGCAGGCCTGCGCGGTCAACAAGGACATGGGCTGGGATCCCTCGATCGTGAACGTCAACGGTGGCGCCATCGCCATCGGTCACCCGATCGGCGCCTCGGGCTGCCGGGTGCTGAACACCCTGCTGTTCGAGATGAAGCGGCGGGGGGCGAAGAAGGGCCTTGCCACGCTCTGCATCGGGGGCGGCATGGGTGTCGCGATGTGCGTCGAACGCCCCTGAACGGATTGAAAGGCGCCTTCGGGCGCCTTTCATTTTTCTGTCAGCGGGTTATAACGAGTTGACGCCAAGTGGCGTCAAGTTCAGGAAATTTTCATCAGGAACGATTATTGCTCCAAAGCCAGCAAAAAGGTAACAAGGTTGCGGAGCAATAGTGGGAGGTAAGACATGGCTCGAACGGCTTTGGTCACGGGGGGCACCCGGGGCATCGGTGCGGCGATTTCGAAGGCGCTGAAGGAGGCGGGCTACCAGGTGGCCGCGACTTTCGCCGGCAACGAGGAGGCCGCGGCGGCCTTCACCGCAGAGACCGGCATTCACACCTACAAGTGGAATGTCGCCTCCTACGAGGAGAGCAAGGCGGGGATCGAGAAGGTCGAGGCCGACCTGGGTCCGATCGACACCGTGGTCGCCAATGCCGGCATCACCCGCGACGCGCCCTTCCACAAGATGACGCCCGAGCAGTGGAACGAGGTGATCGGCACCAACCTGACCGGCGTTTTCAACACCGTCCATCCGCTCTGGCCCGGTATGCGTGAACGCAAGTTCGGCCGGGTCATCGTGATCTCGTCGATCAACGGGCAGAAGGGGCAATTCGCCCAGGTCAACTATGCCGCCACCAAGGCCGGCGACCTCGGCATCGTCAAGAGCCTGGCCCAGGAGGGCGCGCGCTACGGCATCACCGCCAACGCCATCTGCCCGGGCTACATCGCGACCGAGATGGTCATGGCGGTGCCCGAGAAGGTGCGCGATGCCATCGTGGCGCAGATCCCGACCGGCCGCCTGGGCGAGCCGGAGGAGATCGCCCGCTGCGTGCTCTTCCTCGCCGGAGAGGACGCGACCTTCCTCAACGGCTCGACGATCTCGGCCAACGGCGGTCAGTTCTTCGTGTGATGTCCGCGTCATGCGGAGGCGACGCCGGGGATGTCCCCGGCGTTTCGCATGTTCGGGCCACAGATCCCGGGCCTGCCGAACCGGCCAAATCCACCGGATGAGGGGCGCAACACCACGTTGACGCAACGAAAGACGGGCGACAGTCATCCTCTCTGTCGCCCGTCCCAGCCCGAAGGGGTCTTCGGGGATGTCCCATTCTGGAGGTGCGCCGTCCGGACCGCCCGGCGCTGGCGGGGTCAGATCATGTGCTCCGGGGCACGGCGATCAGTGGGCGCCGGCCAGCCGGTTGATCTCTTCCTTGAGGCGCAGTTTCTGCTTTTTCAGCGAGGTAATCTCGAGGTCGGAGACGCCGGGCGCGCGCTGCGCCTCGTCCACGGCCGCCGAGAGCGAGGCGTGTTTCTTCTTCAGTTCTTCGACGTGGGAAGACAAGCTCATCTTGGGGGACTCCTCTCTGGTTGCGGTGCCTTCAGTGCAGCACACTTTCGCATTTCTGTCACGTTCGTCGAAAGAGATTGCGGAGGTAGAGGTTTCCCAAGCGTAAATACGCACAGGATTCCGGTCGTTTCAGAGCCGAAACACGCGCAAATCCGCCGAGATCACGGGCCTCGATCACATGTTTACCAGCCTGTCACCCGAAGAGAAGCGGCGCCGAGTCGCGCAGGATGCGACTCGCCTCAGGCGTGTAGTCCTCGCGGTCGCCATCATGGGCGGCGGCAGCGTGCAGCAGCAGTCCGGCGTGCAGTCGGAAGGCCGCCCGCCCGTTCTTGCGCCCACGCAGCAGGACCAGTTGGCTTTCGCGCCCCTGTCGCGGCAGCAGCGGCTTAAGTTCCAGCGATCCAAGCCGCGCCGCGAAGGCCGTCATCAGCTCCGGCAGCCGCTCGGCCCGGTGAATGAAGGTCACGGTGCCGCCGGGCTTGCACCGCTTCGCCGCCGCCTCGACCCAGGTCGCCAGCGGGGTCTCCTCGCCCAGGGCGCCCTCGCGCCCCGGCTCGACCGCGCGGGTCGAGGCATCGCGGCGAAAGTAGGGAGGGTTGGCGATCACATGGTCGAACTGCGCCTGCCGCAGTGCCTCGGGCATCGCGGCCAGGTCACCTTCGTGCACCTGCATCTCCAGCCCGTTGCCGGATGCATTGCGCCGCGCCAGCGCCGCGTAGACGGGCTGGCGTTCCAGCCCGTGCAGCACAAGCCCCGACAACCGGCGCCCCGCACAGAGCGCCGCCGCCCCTGCGCCGCAGCCCAGATCCAGCAGGCTCTCGCCCGGCCGGGCCTGCACCGAGGCGGCCAGAAGCACCGGATCGACCCCGGCGCGATAGCCTTTCAGGGGTTGCTGCAGGATCAGCCTGCCGCCGAGGAACCTGTCGGCGCTCAGGGCCTCGCCGGCGCCGCTCACGCGCCCTCCGACAGCCCGTTGTCGCGCATAACCTCTTCCGCCGCCTCGAAATCGTCATCCAGAACCATCAGCCGACGGGGAAAGATTCCGATAGACCCTTCCAGAACGCTCATGTTTACGTCCATTTCAAAGCAGTCTATATCCTCCCCCTGAAGCAGGGCCTTGGCAAAGGCCAGGCGGGTGGGATCGGTACTGCGCAGAAGTTCTCTCATGAGTTCAGCACTAGCCGAGCACCGCCGGGATTTCCAGATCCTTCGGCCGGCACCGCCCGGCCCAGACAGAGGGGAGAGCCGGGTTGGACCAGGTCACAGCCAAACCGCATGACGCCCTGGCAAAGCTGCTGCAGCCAGAGCTTGAGGCCACCGGCCAGCTGATCCGCGCGCGGATGGAAAGCCGCCATGCGCCGCGCATTCCGCAGGTCACCGCGCATCTGGTCGACGCCGGCGGCAAGCGCCTGCGCCCGATGCTGACCCTCGCGGCGGCGAAGCTCTGCGGTTACCAGGGCCCCTACCACGTCCACCTGGCCGCCACGGTTGAATTCATCCACACAGCCACCCTGCTGCACGACGACGTGGTCGACGAAAGCCAGCAACGGCGCGGGCGTCCCACGGCCAACCTGCTTTGGGACAACCAGTCTTCGGTGCTGGTCGGCGACTACCTCTTTGCCCGCGCGTTTCAGATGATGGTCGAGCCGGGCAACCTGCGCGTCCTCGACATCCTGTCCTCCGCCGCGACCACCATCGCCGAGGGCGAGGTGCTGCAGCTCTCCGCAGCGCAGGACCTGGCGACCACGGAAGAGACCTATATCACCATCGTGCGCGGCAAGACCGCCGCGCTGTTCTCGGCCGCGACCGAGTCGGGCGCCGTGCTGGCCGGGGCCCCCGAAGAGCATGTGAAGGCGCTGTTCGCCTATGGCGACGCGCTTGGCATTGCCTTCCAGATGGCCGACGACCTGCTGGACTACCAGGGCGACAGCGGCCAGACCGGCAAGAACATCGGCGACGATTTCCGCGAGCGCAAACTGACGCTGCCGGTGATCCGCGCCATTGCCGCCGCCGACGAGGAAGAGCGCGATTTCTGGCGCCGCACCATCGCGCGCGGCAAGCAGGACGAGGGCGACCTGGATCAGGCCCTCGCGCTGTTCGAAAAGCACGGCACGCTGGAGAGCACACGCCAGACGGCGCTCGACTGGTCCGCGAAGGCCCGCGAGGCGCTGAAGGCCCTGCCCGAGAGCGAGATCAGCAACCTGCTGTCGGACCTGGCCGCCTACGTGGTCGCCCGCCTGAACTGAGGCCCCAGGGCTTTTGCCGTAGCTGGCGCCGGGGTCAGTCGAAGATCCCGGCGACCCGTCCCAGCAGCATGAAGGCCCGCGCCGTGCGGGTCTCCGAGAGGTCCTGGATTTCCTGGTCCGAGGCGATCTTCTCGAACTCCACCAGCATCTTGTCGAACCGCCGCAGGAAATGGTGCCCAGCATCGCGGAAGATCGGATCCTGCTTCATCCGGCCCGCCGCCAGCGCCAGGGAGGACCGGTCGCGTATCCCGCCGAGCGCAGCCACCTGGCGCCCCCGCTCGCCGGAGGCGAAGCGGCGCCAGATCTCGGAACGTGCCAGGTCGGGGCGCAGGTCGTCCATGTAGATGCCGTCCTGGCTGAGCAGCGTCAGCACGTCCTGTGCCGCCTGGATCAGCAGCGCCGTCTGCCGGTCCTTCAGCGCCTTGCGCAGGGCTGCAAAGCCCTCTTCGTCCTCGGCGGTTTCGGGGAAGTTCAGCGCGCGGATGAAGTCCTCGCGGCTCAGCGGCGCGGCGCGAGCCTCGGGCGGGGTCTCCAGCGGCAACGCCTCCTGGCCCTCGTCCTCGGCCCGGGGGGCGGGTGCCGGGGCGACCGGGCGCGGCTCCTGCGCCACCGAATGCTCGCGGATCGAGGTGAAGGTCAGCAGCGCCGTCTCGGTCTTGCGCTGCGCGACGGCGATCTCGTCCAGCTTGCGCGCGATGGTGCTGTCGCCGCCCTTCTGGTTCTGGTTCACGTAGGCTTGGCGGATGGCGTCGATGGCGGTGCGCAGCCGGGCGCTTTCCTCGCGCATCACCCGGGCCGAGCGCGCGGCCATGGCCGCCACCCAGACCAGCACCACCGGCATCAGCACGGCAAAGACGGTCAGCACCAGCCGCAGAGAGCTGTCGGCCCCGGCGTCCGATCCGTCATAGAGAAAGACGAAATACACCGCCGCGCCGAGCAGCCAGAACAGGCTGAGGATCAGCGCGATCGCCTCGGCGGCGGTCATGCCGGGGGCACCGGCGCTGTCATAGGCCCCTACCAGGGTCGGTCTGCTCTGCTGGCTGTCACTCATTGCCGCGTTCTGCACCTTGCTTGAACCGCGTCGCATCCGTCCCGAGGACGGGCTCCGCTCACTGGCCTCGAACCCGTCCAGCCGGTAGGCCAGCCGGGCCTCGCCCGCCGGGATCGAGATCGGTCCCTGCGGGGCGTTGTTCAGCGGGTGGGTCCGCGCGAAACGCGGTCTTTCCCCCTCGCGGGACCCCGCCTCGACGGGGCCGCCTCCTGTCGTCCTGCTGCCCAAGTTCACGTGCCTTTGGTCGGCGCGGCGGTCCCGCGCTTCATCGCTTCAGCTTATTCGTAAACGATTTTGAGAACTTCGTAAGACTTTTCACCACCGGGGGTGCGCACCTCGACGGAGTCGCCTTCCTCCTTGCCGATCAGCGCGCGCGCGATCGGGGATTTGACGTTCAACAGGCCAGCCTCGATGTTGGCTTCCTGTTCACCGACGATCTGCCAGGTCTTTTCCTCGTCGGTATCCTCGTCGACCAGGGTCACCTTGGCGCCGAACTTGATCGAACCGGACAGCGTGCGGGGGTCGATCACATCGGCAAGGCCGATGAGGCCCTCAAGCTCCTTGATCCGGCCCTCGATGAAACTCTGTTTCTCGCGGGCAGAGTGGTACTCGGCATTTTCCGACAGGTCCCCGTGCTCACGCGCTTCGGCGATTGCCCGGATGATTTCGGGACGTTCGACGGACTTGAGCTGCTTGAGCTCGGACTCCAGCTTCTGAAAGCCGGCTCGGGTCATCGGTACTTTTTCCATCGGGCCCTCCTCAGGCACGGAGAAAGGGGCCGCCCGGGCCCCTTTCGTCTGTTCTTATCGGTCCAGATACCTGACCCAAAGACGCGGGTCATTGCAAGCGGTTTGCGCCTGCCGAGGCGGCGCCCCTCAGTGCTGGTGAGAGGCGACCTCCCACTCGATCCCGTCATCGTCCAGAAAGTAGAACCGCCGCCCCGGCGCGTAATCGCCGTGGTTGATCGGCTCGAAACCGGCCTTCTCGACCCGGGTCTGGACAGCGCCGATATCCTCCTCGGTGAAGACCGCGAGATGGTTCAGGCTGCCCTGCGTCCGGTAGCGCGCGGCGCGCGGAGCGTTCTGGCCGCCGAAAGTGAACAGCGCCACGTAGCTCTCGTCTCCGCCGACATGGACGGTACGGCCGGTCTGCATCCCGGCCCCCTGCCAGCGGATCTTCCAGCCGAAGACATCACAGAGCCAGGCCGCCGTGGCCTCGGGATCGTTCACGGTGATATTCGCGTGTTCCAGACGGATCATTGCCCTCATCCTTCCAGGAATGTTTGTGTTGCGTGATCTTCCGACCTCAAGCACACTTGAGAGCAAGGAGAAAGAAATGCCTGAAACCAAACCCTTGCGAAGACCCCTTCGGCGGGACGGCCTGACCATCGGCCAGATTGCCGCACGCACCGGTCTCGCCGTCTCGGCGATCCGCTACTACGAATCCGAGCGGCTGATCGCCCCCTGGCGCAACGACGCGGGCCAGCGGCGCTTCGAAAGGGCCGACATCCGGCGTCTCTCCTTCATCATGATTGCCCAAGGGCTCGGCGCCTCGATCGCCGAGATCCGCACCCAGCTGTGCCGCCTTCCGAAGGGGCGCACCCCGACCGCGGCGGACTGGCGGCGCCTTTCCGAAGGCTATCGCAAAGATCTCGACCGGCGCATCACCCAGTTGCAGAAGCTGCGCGACGATCTGGACAGCTGCATCGGCTGCGGCTGTCTCTCGCTGGAGCACTGCACGCTCTACAATCCCGGCGACCGGGCGGGTGCCGCCGGCAGCGGGCCGCGCTATCTGTTGGGCGACAGCCCGGGTCAAAGCTGAAAAGACACGGCGCCGCCGGGCGAAAGTCTGACGCATCGTTGCAATTGACCCTGCGGGGTGCGAAGCGATATCGATGCGAAACAAAATTGCCTAGCCACGCCGACGGGGAAGCCAACATGTCCGAGACGCAACGCGAGAAGATGGAATACGACGTGGTCATCGTCGGGGCGGGCCCCGCCGGTCTGTCTGCCGCCATCCGCCTGAAACAGCTCGATGCCGACCTCGAGGTCGTGTTGCTCGAGAAGGGCTCGGAAGTGGGCGCGCATATCCTGTCCGGCGCCGTCCTCGATCCCTGCGGCCTCGATGCGCTGATCCCCGACTGGAAGGCCAAGGGCGCGCCGCTGAACACGCCCGTCAAGGACGACAACTTCTACCTGCTGGGCGAGTCGGGCGAGATCCGCGTGCCCAATTTCCCCATGCCGCCGCTGATGAACAACCACGGCAATTACATCGTCTCGATGGGCAATGTCTGCCGCTGGATGGCCGAACAGGCCGAAGAGCTGGGCGTCGAGGTCTTCCCCGGCATGTCCTGCTCTCAGCTGATCTACGAGGGCGACGTGGTGAAGGGCGTCGTCGCCGGTGAATTCGGCCGCGAGGCCGATGGCTCGGAAGGGCCCGGCTACGAACCCGGCATGGAGCTGCACGGCAAATATGTCTTCATCGCCGAGGGCGTGCGCGGCAGCCTCGCGAAAGAGCTGATCGGCAAGTACGCGCTGTCCAAGGGCCATGAGCCGCAGAAGTTCGGCCTTGGCATGAAGGAGATCTGGGAGATCGACCCGGCCAAGCACCGCGAGGGCTCGGTCACGCATACCATGGGCTGGCCGCTGAACTCCAACGCCGGGGGCGGGTCGTTCATCTACCATCTGGAAAACAACCAGGTTTACGTCGGCTTCGTGGTGCACCTGAATTACAAGAACCCGCACCTCTATCCCTACATGGAATTCCAGCGCTTCAAGCATCACCCGATGGTCAAGGACCTGCTGGAAGGCGGCAAGCGCGTGGCCTATGGCGCCCGTGCGATTTCCGAGGGCGGTTACCAGTCCATGCCCAAGATGACCGTCCCCGGCGCGGCCCTGCTGGGCTGCTCGGTCGGCATGGTCAACGTGCCGCGCATCAAGGGCAACCACAACGCCATGCTCTCGGGCAAGGCGGCGGCGGAAGCGGCCTATGCCGCGCTGCAGGCGGGACGTTCGGGCGACGAGCTGACCGACTACGAGGCCGAGGTGCGCAAGGGCGCCATCGGCAAGGACCTGAAGAAGGTCCGCAACGTGAAGCCCCTGTGGTCGAAGTACGGCCTGACCGCCTCGCTGGCGCTTGGTGGCTTCGACATGTGGACCAATACCTTCGGCTTCTCCCTGCTGGGCACCCTCGGCCACGGCAAGACCGACGCCGAGGCGACCGAGCCGGCGGCCAAGCACAAGGTGATCGACTACCCCAGGCCCGACGGCAAGATCAGTTTCGACCGGCTGACCAACGTGTCCTTCGCGGCGACCAACCACGAGGAAAGCCAGCCCTGCCACCTGAAGCTGGCCGACCCCGAGATCCCGCTGAAGGTCAACCTGCCGACCTATGACGGCCCGGCGGCGCGCTACTGCCCGGCCGGCGTCTACGAATATGTCGGCGAAGGTGCGGACAAGCGGTTCCAGATCAACTTCCAGAACTGCGTCCACTGCAAGACCTGCGATATCAAGGACCCGACCCAGAACATCAACTGGACCACGCCGCAGGGTGGCGACGGGCCGAACTATCCCAATATGTAAACTGCGCGGGAACTTTTCCGCGAGCGGGGGGCGTCCATGGGGCGCCCCTCATTGCTTTGACAACTTTCGCCCCTTAACCTGTCCCGACGAGAACAAACGAGGTCCCCGGGATGAATGCCAAGAAGCTGGTCCAGATATCTGCCCTGGCACTTGCCACGCTGATGCCGCTGCCGGCCCTGTCGGCGGAACTTGCCGGCAATTACCTTGCCGCACGGCTGGCCCGGCTGACCAATGACTACGACGCTGCCGTGCATTACTACATGCGCGCCCTCGGCAATGCGCCCCGGGAACCTCGGCTGCTGGACGGGCTGATCATGGCGCAGGTCTCGGCCGGCGCGGTGGACAGCGCCGTAAGCGCCGCACGCCGCCTGGAAGAGCTGGGCATCGACAGCCAGGTCGCCCACATGGCCCTGCTGGCGGACGAGTTGACGCGCGAGGATTTCACCGCCGTGCAGACCCGGCTGGCCGAGAACCGCGGCATCGGGCCGCTGGTCGACGGGTTGCTTTCGGCCTGGGTCCTGCTGGGCCAGGGCGACATGAGCGCCGCGCTGGCCCGTTTCGACGCGGTCGGCGAAGAGCCGGGGCTGGCGCGTTTCGCCCGCTATCACAAGGCGCTGGCACTGGCCTATGTCGGCGATTTCGAGGGGGCGGAGGCGCTCTATGTTGCCGACGGCGACCGGCCGGTGCAGATGACCCGCCGCGCCATCCTGTCGCGCGCCGAGGCGCTGTCGCAGCTGGATCGCAACACCGAAGCGCTGACCCTGATCGACAATGTCTTCGGCTCGGATCCCGGGATTGAGGTGCAGCAGTTGCGCGCCCGCCTCGCCGCCGGAGAGACCCTGCCCTATACCCATGTCCGTTCGGTCCGGGACGGCGTCGCCGAGGTCTTCTACTCGGTCGCCGCCGCGCTGGAACAGGAAGCCAGCGAAGCCTACACGCTGCTCTATGCCCGGATGGCCACCGCGCTGCGCCCCGACCACGTCGACGCGATCCTGCTGACCGGCGAACTGCTGGAGGACCTGGACCGCCCCGAACTGGCCACCCGCGCCTATCGCAAGGTCCCGCGCGAGGATGCCGCCTTCTACCTGGCCGAACTGGGCCGCGCCGCCGCCCTGCGCAAGGCAGGCCGGCCCGATGCCGCGCTGGAGGTCCTGGATCAGCTGGCCGAGGTCTATCCGACCCTGCCAAAGGTGCAGGCGTCGCGCGGCGATCACTACCGCTGGCAGGGCAAGCACCTGGAGGCCGTGCAGGCCTACGACGCGGCCCTCGATCTCTACAGCGGGGATGACCCGTCGAAATGGTTCGTCTACTACGCCCGCGGCATGAGCCAGGAACGCCTCGGCAACTGGCCCGAGGCCAAGGCAGATTTCCGCGCCGCGCTGGAGATCAATCCAGATCAGCCCAACTTGCTGAACTACTTCGGCTATTCCATGGTCGAGAAACGCGAGGATCTCGACGAGGCGCTGGCGATGATCGAGAAGGCCGTGTCGATCGACCAGGGCTCGGGTTATATCGTCGACAGCCTGGGCTGGGCCCTGTTCCAGCTTGATCGCTTCGACGAATCTGTCGTCCACATGGAACGCGCCGCCGCGCTGATGCCGGTCGATCCGGTGGTCAACGACCACCTCGGCGATGCCTACTGGATGGTCGGCCGCCACCGCGAAGCGCAATTCCAGTGGACCCGTGCCCTGTCCTTCGATCCCGAAGAGGCCGAGGCGGCGCGAATCCGTCGCAAGCTGCAGGTCGGGTTGGACGCCGTGCTGGCGGACGAGCGGAAGAGCACCGAACAGGTCGCCCGCGACGGCGGCTGATCCGGAGACCCCCAGATGACGAACGCAACGGTGCAGGGACTGCTGGCCCCTGCGAAGGTCAACCTTGCCCTGCATGTGACGGGCCGGCGCGAGGACGGCTATCACCTGCTCGATTCGCTGGTGGTCTTCGCGGATCGGGGTGACCGGGTCTCGGTCACGCTCACGGATGACTATTCGATGAGTGTCGACGGACCCCGCAGCGCCGGGGTGCCGAGCGGCGAAACCAACCTCTGCCTGCGCGCCGCGCGGCTGGCCGGGCAGCCTTGCGCCATCCATCTGGAGAAGCATCTGCCCAGCGAGGCGGGCATCGGCGGCGGCTCCTCCGATGCGGCGGCGGTGCTGCGCGCGCTGGCTGAGCTGGGCGCCCCGATCCCAGAGGGCACGGAGGTGCTGGGCGCCGATCTGCCTGTCTGCCTGACCCCGCGCGCCGCCCGGATGCAGGGCGTGGGGGAACAGGTCTCGCCCGCGCCGATCCTGCCGCCCCTGCCCGCACTGCTGGTCAACCCGGGCCGCCCCGTCGCCACGCCCACCGTCTTCAAGCGGCTGGAAAAGCGCGACAATCCCGGCATTGGCACCCTGCCTGCCCCGCTGGCTACCCCCGAAGAGGCGGCGCTCTACCTTGCGGGCCTGCGCAATGATCTCGAAGCCCCCGCCATGGCGCTGGAGCCCGCCATCGGCGCCGTGCTGAGCGCGCTGACCAGCCTGCCGCTCTGCCTGTTCAGCCGGATGTCGGGATCGGGCGCCACCTGTGTCGCGCTCTTCCCAACCCGCGAGGCGGCGCGCGCCGCCGCACGGATGCTGGCCGCGGCGCATCCCGACTGGTGGATCTGCGACACGATTCTGACCTAGCAAAACAAGGCATTTCGGCACCTTCCCGCCCATGGCGGAACTGCGCTGTTTGCGATTGGTAAATCCTGTCTTAAGGCCAAGGGGTCCGAAATTACCCAGAGCCCCCGGTATGCGTTTCCTGACCCGTTTCGCCTTCGTCCTCCTTCTGCCCCTTGCCGCCGCCTGTGCGGCGCCGCAGCCCGAGCCCGAGATGCTCGCCTTCCGCGATGCCTCGCCGCTCTACCCCAACGAGACGCCCGAGCTGCGGCAGCTGATCGAGAAATACGCGGCCGAATACGAGGTCCCGGTGACCCTGGTCCAGCGGGTCGTGATCCGCGAAAGCACCCACCAGCCCGAGGCCCGCAACGGGCCCTACTACGGGCTGATGCAGATCCTGCCCGCCACCGCCCGCTCGATGGGCTTCCAGGGCAGTGCGCCGGATCTGCTGGATGCGGAAACCAACCTGAAATACGCGGTGAAGTACCTGCGCGGCGCCTGGCTGCTGTCGGACGGCGACGAGCCGACGGCGGTAAGCTGGTACGCCCGCGGCTACTACTACGAGGCCAAGCGCCAGGACATGCTGGTCGAGACCGGCCTGCGCACCGAGTAATCAGCCAAGCAGCGCCTCGGCCCGGGCGAGGTCTTCGGGCGTATTGACGTTGAAGAAGGGATCGAGGCTGCTGGCGGGAAATTCGGCCAGCCGCGCCCCCTGTCCCTCGGCCCAGAGCATCATCTTGCGTTCCCCGCTCTCCAGCCAGGCACGCAGCTCGGCGTGGGGCGCCACGGGCCACAGCCCGCAGGTCGGATGCGCCCGCAGCACGCCGCCCGCATCGCGGCTGGCGGCCAGCACCGGGCCAGTGCCCTCTTCGGCCGCCAGCAGCAGGCGGGGCACGAAATCACCGGGCAGGAAGGGCGTGTCGGCGGACAGGGTGAACACCCGCTCGGCCCCCAGACCCTCGGCCCAGAGCATCGCCGCCAGCACCCCGGCAAGCGGCCCGGGATGACCGGGCATCGGGTCGGCCACCACCTCCAGCCCGAACCGGGCGAAGCGGGCCGGGTCCCCGTTCGCGTTCAGCGCCAGGTCCGAGAGCTGTGGCGCGACGCGCCCGGTCACATGCGACAGCAGGGGACGACCGGCCAGCGGCAGCAGGGCCTTCTCGGCGCCCTCCATCCGGCGAGACAGGCCACCCGCCAGGATCATGCCCGGAAGGATCAATCTTCAGGCCCTCGACTCAGGGCAATTGAGGAAAGGCGGTTGTGCATGGATCTCGGATTGCCTCTCGACCGGGCGCAGGCTAGCAGATGCGTCATGACATCCTACGCAGAGCCTTCCGCTGATACCAGCACCCGCCCCGTCTTCCTGCAGGGCGCGCGTGACGGCGCCCCCTTCCTCCTGGTCGTGGCGCCCTTCGCCATGCTGTTCGGCGTCGTCGCGACCGAGGCCGGGCTGAAGGTCTACGAGGCGCTGATCTACTCTGTCGCCGTGATCGCGGGCGCGTCGCAATTCGCCTCGCTGCAGCTGCTGCGCGACGGGGCCCCGGTCATCGTGGCACTTGTCTCGGCCCTCGCGGTCAACCTGCGGATGGCCATGTACTCGGCTTCCCTGACGCCCTACCTGGGCGAGGCACCGCTGTGGAAGAGGGCGCTGGCCGCCTATTTCCTCGTCGACCAGAGCTATGCCGTCTCGATCGTCACCTTCGCCAAGCGGCCCGAATGGACGGTCTCGCAGAGGCTGGCCTATTTCTTCGGGGTGATCCTGCCGATCTGCCCGCTGTGGTACGCAATGACCGTGGTCGGGGCGCTGGTCGGCTCGACCATTCCGCCCGCGCTGGCGCTGGATTTCGCCCTGCCGATCACCTTCATCGCCATGGTGGCGCCGATGCTGATGACCCTGGCGCAGATGTCGGCGGCCGTGGTCGCCATCGTGCTGGCGCTGATCTTCGCCGGGCTGCCCTACAACCTGGGCCTGCTGATCGCGGCCCTTGCCGGCATGGTGACCGGCGCGGCCATCGAGAAACGCATGGAGGCGCGCAAGTGACACCCGAGACCCTCCCCCAGTCCATCGACCGCGTCGACCTGTGGATCGTCATCGTCGGGCTTGGCCTTGGCAGCTTCCTGCTGCGCTTCGCATTCCTCGGGCTGGTCGGCAACCGGCAGATGCCGGAATGGCTGCTGCGCCATCTGCGCTACACCCCCGTCGCGGTGCTGCCGGCGCTGGTCGCGCCGCTGGTTGTCTGGCCCGCGGCGACGGGTGGCGACATGGACCCGGCGCGGATGACCGCCGCCCTGGTCACCCTGGCCATCGGCGTCTTCCTGCGCCGCACGCTGCTGGCGATCCTCGGCGGGCTGACGGTGCTCTACCTGATGCTCTGGCTGGTCGGCTGAGCCGCCCGGCTCAGCTCTCGACCCGGGGCACCGTCGTCCGGTCGACGCCCAGCACGCCGTTGGCAGGCAGCCCGCCCGGCGGGGTATAATCTTCGTAGTAGATGGTGGTTTCGGCCCCGGTCACCTCGATGAAGCTCTCTTCGAGCTGGGTCGGGAACCAGGTGCTGCGCAGCCCCTCGAAGCCCGGCAACTGCTTCAGCAGCGACGAGGTGTTTCGGGCGCAATAGGCGGACGGGGCCGCGCCGCTGCGGTAGGCCAGCGCCAGCGCCTGCGAGGCAACCTCGGGCGAGACGATCACGGTCTGGGTTTCGACCCGATGGGTGGCGCGCGCGTGCATCGAGCGGAAGCCTTCCCAGAAGATCGGGCTGATTCCCACCAGCACATCGCCCTCGCGGCGAATCTGCGCATGGCGGAACGACCCGGCCGGGTCGAAGATCACCCGCTCTTCGGCGTTGATCATCAGCGCGGTGTGCGATCCCTTGCCGCTGTCGTTGGTGCGGATGGTGATCAGGGTCAGCGAAGGCGGCCCGCCGTGCACGTAGCTGCCGCGCGCCACGTCCGGCGCGGGCTGCTCGTAATCGGCATTGCGGGCACCACAGCCCGCCAGCGTGGCAATCGCGGCGAGGGCAAGAAGCAGACGTTTCATGAGACTCTCCGCAGTCGCAGCGCACGCCCCGGGGCAGCCCGCCCGCAGGCGCGGCCGACACCCGGGTCGGGCGATGGATCAGCTGTTGAACAGGGCGAGGAAGATCAGCACGCCGATCGACAGACCTGCCACCCAGGTCGACGCCTTGATGAAGCCCTCGAAGGTCTTCTCCTGCGTTTCGGTGTTCATGCTGCCATGCTTGTGTTCGGCCATCGTTCAGTCCTTCCGGTGGTCGGTTTCCTCGGGTTCGAATACTGCAATCCGCAGGGGCTGTCACCTCTTTCGGGTGGCCCTGCGGCACTTGGGCCACGCCCCTGCGCGGCTCAGGTGCCAGTCTTTTCCAGGTCCGCCCGCAGGCGGAAGCCGATGCGCGCGGGCTCGGCATGTGCGGGCTCTTTCGGCGTCGCCCGCAGGACCACCGACAGCTGGCTGACATGCTGTACCAACTGCATCCGCGCGCCCGAGGAATCGCGACCGGAGAAGGTGACGATATCGGGGTCGAAATAGCCCATGCCCTCGATCCGCAGCACGCCCGCGTCGCCCCCGGCGAAGCCCATGCCCACCTCGTGATCGGCGTCGAGGCTCTCCTCGAACTGCTGGATGTAGAGGATCAGCCGCTCATAGGCCCAGGCGGCGGGGCTCTTGGACTTCATCGGCTTGTCGATGACATTTTCCGGCAGGGCCACGGTGGCGCCGCCGTCGGCCCGGGCCTCGTGGCGGCAGGGCAGGATGGAATCCTCCACCGCCTCGGCGCTGGTCGCGATCAGCCTGTCGTTGTTCATCCGGGCCTACCTTCCGCTCTGCCACAGCCAGGCGCCATCCTTGCGCGCCTGCCGGGTGATCTCACCTCTCTGGTACAGATAGTTAAGGTGCGCGACGGCTTCGGCCATGGCCAGCCCGTAATTTCCGTCATCGATCTTGCGCATGAAGAGCTTCGGGAAACAGTCGACGGCGGTGCGCGGCATGGCCAGGAAGACCTTCAGCCGCTCCAGCCCCGAGACATGGTTGTCGATCATCTGGCGCAGCCGCACCGGCAGGCCGGTATAGGGCAGCTTGTGGCCGCAGAGCACCAGCTGGTCGTCGCGGGCATGGTCCAGCAGGGTGCGGCTGACCTCCAGGAACTCGCCCAGCGGGTCGGCCTCGGGCTCGGTCGGATGGACGCCGATGTTGGGGCTGATGGACGAAAGCAGCTGGTCGCCGCCGATCACCAGGTTGTCGTCTCGCGACCAGAGGGTGACATGTTCGGGCGCATGGCCCTGGCCCATGCGGATATCCCAGTCGCGGCCGCCGGCGCGCAGCACCTCGCCCTCCTGAAGGCGGGTGTAGCCCGTGGGCAGCGGGTGGACGATATCGGCGAAGTTGAAGGGCCGCGCCGCGCTGCGCCGGGACATCGTCCGGTCATCCATGCCGGCGCGCTTCCAGAAGGTACGGGTCTCCGGGCTGGGGGTCTCCTCGACATCCAGCAGCAGCATCCGCCCCATCAGGAAGGCGGTACGAGAGGTCAGGTGCGCGGCGCCGCGCTGCATGAACCAGCCTGTCATGCCAATATGGTCGGGGTGGTGATGGGTGCTGAGGACCCGGGTCACCGGCTTGCCCGCCAGCGGCCCGGCCAGCAATGCCTCCCAGAGGGTGACGGCCTGCGCGCTGTGAACCCCGGTGTCGACGAGGGTCCAGCCCTCGCCATCATCCAGCGCATAGAGGTTCACGTGGTTCAGCGCCATCGGCAGGGGCATACGGATCCAGAGCACGCCCGCGGCGATCTCCACCGCCTCCCCCGGGGCCGGAGCATCTTCCCAGGGAAAGCGGATGGCGGCCTGATGTGTCACGCGGAAAGATCCTCGACGCTGAGGGCATAGAGATCGGCGCTGCCCACGGTGGCATGGGCCAGCAGGCCGACGTGTTCAGGCAGCAGGCGGCGGATGTAGAACTCGGCCAGGCGGGCGCGGGCGCCCTCGGCCCCTTCGGCCTGCGCGGCCTTGAGGTGGAAGTAGCCGCCCAGCACCCGGGCAAAGCCCATCAGGTAGGGCACCGAGCCCGCGAAACGTTCGTTCAGCTCGCCCTGGGCCAGCATCCACTCGGTCGCCTCGCGCAGGGTCTCGACCGCCTGCCAGAGCGGTTCGGCCAGCGCCGGACTGTCGCTGCGCAGGCCCTCGGCAAAGCCCTGCATCTCGTCGATGAGGGCAAAGGCCGCCTCGCCCTTGTCCATCATCTTGCGCGCCACCAGGTCCATGGCCTGAATGCCGTTGGTGCCCTCATAGATCGCGGTGACGCGGACATCGCGGTAATACTGCGCCGCGCCGGTCTCCTCGATGAAGCCCATGCCGCCGTGCACCTGCACGCCCAGCTCGCTGACGCGCATCCCGGCCTCGGTGCCGAAAGCCTTGGCGATCGGGGTCAGGAAGGCGGCGCGGGCGTCCCAGGCGGCCTCTCCCGTCGCCTGCTGCATGTCCAGCGCCACGGCACAGGACAGCGCGATAGCCCGGGCGGTGAAGATATCTGCGCGCATGGTGGCCAGCATCCGGCGCACATCGGCATGGTCGACGATGGTGCCCGTACCGCCCTGCCCTTCGGTCGGAGTGCGGCCCTGCCTGCGCTCCAGCGAGAACTCCAGCGCCTTCTGGTAGGCCCCCTCGGCGGCGCCGATGCCCTGGATGCCGACACCGAGCCGGGCGTTGTTCATCATGGTGAACATCGCCGCCATGCCCTTGTGCTCCTGCCCCACGAGCCAGCCGGTCGCACCGTCGTATTCCATCACCGCGGTCGGGCTGCCGTGCAGACCCATCTTGTGTTCCAGGCTGACCACCCGCAGGCTGTTCGCCTCACCCAGAGAGCCATCCTCGTTCGGCAGGTACTTCGGCACCATGAACAGGCTGATCCCCTTGGTGCCCGGCGCCCCGTCGGGAAGCCGCGCCAGCACCAGGTGGCAGACATTGCCGCCGAAATCGTGATCGCCCCAGGAGATGAAGATCTTCTGACCCGAAATCGCGTAGGTGCCATCCCCGTTCGGCTCGGCCCGGCTGCGCAGCGCGCCGACGTCTGAGCCCGCGGCGGGTTCCGTCAGGTTCATCGTGCCGGTCCATTCGCCGGAAATCAGCTTCGGCAGGTAGAGTTCTTTCAACGCATCGCTGGCGTGATGCTCCAGCGCCTCGACCTGGCCCTGGGTCAGCAGCGGGTTCAGACCCAGCGACAGGCAGGAGGCCGAAAGCATGTCGTTCATCGCCGCTGTCAGGGTCAGCGGCAGGCCCATGCCGCCGTGCTCCTCACCAGCGGACAGGCCCAGCCAGCCGCCTTCGGCCAGCGCCCGGAAGCCCTCGGCAAAGCCCTTCGAGGTGCGCACGACGCCATTCTCGACCCGCGCCGGATCCAGGTCGCCGTTGCGGTTCAGGGGCGCCCAGACCTCTTCGGTCAGCTTGCCCAGTTCCGACAGGATCGCCTCGACCGTATCGGGCGACGCCTCGGCGAAACGCTCGGTCGCGGCGATCTCGCCGAAACCGACGACATGGTCGAAGAGGAAGCGAAAATCTTCCAGGGGTGCGCGAAATGGCATGAGTGGTCCTCCCTCGGCCGCTTGGCAAGCTGCGACACCGGCTGTAGGACAGCCGGGCCCGGGTTGCAAAGGTAACCGCCGGGTCGGGTTCATCAAAGCCAAACGCGGCGTCACGAATTCCCGGGGTCCGCCCCGGGCGGCCGCAACGGGGCAGAGGCATATGGTCAGCACCAGGACATTGGGCAGTGACGCGGCATCCCTGGCCGAGGCGGCGGAACTGCTGCGCGCCGGTGCGCTGGTCGCCATGCCGACGGAAACGGTTTACGGGCTGGCGGGCGATGCCACCTCCGACGCGGCGGTCGCGGCGATCTATGCCGCCAAGGGCCGCCCCTCTTTCAATCCGCTGATCGCCCATGTGGCCGACATGGCAATGGCCGAGGCGCTGGTGCATTTCCCGCCCGAGGCGGTGGCCCTGGCGCGCGCCTTCTGGCCCGGCCCGCTGACCCTGGTGCTGCCGCGCCGCGCAGAGGCGACAGTCGCCGTAGGGGTCACGGCGGGGCTGCCGACACTGGCGCTGCGGATGCCGGCCCACCCGGTCGCCCGCGCGCTGATCACCGAGGTCGGGCGCCCGCTGGCCGCCCCCTCGGCCAACCCCTCGGGCCGCATCAGCCCGACCGAGCCGGCGCATGTGCTGGCGGGCCTGGAAGGCCGCATCGCCGCGCTGATCGACGGCGGAGCCTGCACGGTCGGTGTCGAATCGACCATCCTTGCGGTCTCGGAGGGCGGAGAGGTGCGCCTGCTGCGCCCCGGCGGCATCGGCGCGGAAGAGGTGCTGGCGGCCACCGGGCTGACCCTGTCGGCCCCGGCGGGCGACGCGGGGATCGAGGCGCCGGGACAGATGCTGTCCCACTACGCGCCCCGGGGCAGCGTCCGGCTGAACGCCGAAACCGCTGAACCGGGCGAGACCCTGCTGGGCTTCGGTCCCGTCGCGGCGGCGCACAACCTCTCTCCCAGCGGGGACCTGCGCGAGGCGGCGGCGCGGCTCTTCGCCCTGCTGCACCGGATGGATCGGGAAGGGGTGACGCGGATCGCGGTCTCGCCGATCCCCGAGACCGGCATGGGGCGCGCAATCAACGACCGGCTGCGCCGGGCGGCAGCGCCCCGGGACTAGCCCGTGCGGATCAGGCGCGCCCGGAGGTCGCCGAAAGGGTCAGCGGGTCGATGCCCTGGGCGGCCATGGCCATGTCCCATTTGCGCTCGTCCTCGGTCGAGAAGACCAGCCCCGGGGTCACGTCTCCGACCAGCCAGCCATTGTCGGTGATTTCGGTTTCCAGCTGACCCGGCGCCCAGCCACAATAGCCGAGGGCCAGCAGCGCCATCTCCGGGCCCCGTCCAGCGGCCATGTCTTCAAGCACGTCCAGCGACGCGGTCATCGAGAAATCCGAACCGATCTTCAAGGTCGCCACGGCAGCGTCGTAGTCGGGGGTGTGCAGGACGAAACCGCGCTCCATGTCCACCGGGCCACCGGCATAGACCGGCGCCGGGCGCAGGGGCACATGACAGGGGATCGCGAGCTGGCGAAAGAGCGACGGCATGGTGACATGGTCCGCCGGCTTGTTGACGACAATGCCCATTGCACCGTCTACCGAATGGGCGCATACGACGATCACCCCATGGGCAAAGCGTTCGTCGGCCAGTCCCGGCATGGCGATGAGGACCCTGCCGGTGAGATTGAACTGTCTCGGCAATTTTCCTGCCCCTAAAGACCCGTACCAAACCCCACCTGTTAACCATCCTTGACGCTCGCTCGCGTCATTTGCAACCGAAAAGACGTGGATGAGAAACGCAGGCTGGCCCGGTAAAGCGTCTTTCGCTGACTTGTGAGTTGGCTTTTCGCCGGCCAGGGGGCATGTCTTCGCCATGATCGCATCCCGCTTCAGCCTTCCCTTCGTGCTCCTGTCCCTGCTCCTGGCGGCGCCCGCACCGCTGTCCGCCAACCCCTACGAGGATGTCGTTTCGGCCCGGGTGCTGCCCGGCTGGCGCGAGGCCGACGGGCGGCAGGTCGCCGGGCTGGAACTGGTGCTGGAAGAGGGCTGGAAGACCTACTGGCGCCTGCCCGGCAGCGCCGGCATCCCGCCGGTCTTCGACTGGAGCGCCTCGGACAACCTGGCCGGGGTCGAAATCGTCTGGCCCAGCCCCGCCGTCTTCGACCAGGGCGGCCTGCGCTCCTACGGCTACCACGACCGGGTGATCCTGCCGCTGCGCATCGCCGCCGAGCGCCCCGGCGCGCCGGTGCACCTCGCGGGCCGTGTCTTCCTCGGCGTGTGCAAGAACGTCTGTGTCCCGCTCGAACTCGAGATCTCGGCCGAGCTGCCCGCCGGGGCGGGACAGCGCGACGCCCGCGTCGCCGCCGCCCTGGCCGGGCGCCCCTATACCGAGGACGAGGGCCGGGTCAGCCGGGCCACCTGCCATGTCTCGCCCGATCCCAAGGGGATGCGCATAGAGGCCCGGCTGCAGATGCCCTCGGCCGGCGGGCGCGAAGTGGCGGTGATCGAAACGCCCTGGCCCGAGCTGATGGTCGCGGATGCGGTGACCCGGCGCGAGGGCGACACGCTGATCGCCAAGGCGCTGATCCATGCCCCGATGTCGGGCGCCATCCACCTCGACCGCTCGGCCCTGAAGATCACCGTCCTGGGCCAGAGCTACGCGGTGGAAATCGACGGCTGCGAGGCCGGCTGAGCCGACTCAAGCCGCGCGACGGCGGCGGCCCGCCAGGACCAGCGCCGCGCCGATGAACAGAACCAGCACCAGCCCCGCCGATCCCGACAGGAAGAGCAGCAGTGATGCCGCCAGCGGTGGCAGCGGCAGCAGCCCGTCGAGGGCCGCCGGAAGCGCGCCGGACCAGATCACCCGGCCCATGGTCGCCGCGAACCAGCCCAGCATCAGCCCCAGCCCCGCCAGCATCACGCCGCGCAGCGGACCGGCCCGGCGGTCGCCGAGCGCCCGGCGCAGCCCGCGGCGCATCCGCGCGACGTCCTCCTGCATGGCCAGCAGCGCCGGCACCACCAGCAGCACCAGCACCATGCCGAAGCCCAGGCCATAGACCAGCGTGACCACCGTCGGCATCAGGAACTGCGCCTGGCTGGACTTCTCGTAGAGCAGCGGCGCCAGGCCCAGCACCGTGGTCATGGTGGTCAGCATCACCGGCCGCAGCCGGTCGGCCGCGCCGTCGATGATCGCCGGGCGCAACCCGCGTGTCTGCGCATATTCGTCGACGGTCGAGACCAGGACGATGGAATCGTTGATGATGATCCCGGTCATGCCCAGCAGGCCGACCACGGTGAACATCGACAGCGGCACTTCCCACAGCACATGGCCGAAGAAGGTGCCGACCAGGCCAAAGGGAATGATCGCCATGACCACCAGCGGCCGGGTCCAGCTGGCAAAGACCCAGGACAGCACCAGGTAGATCCCCGCCATCACCGCCATGAAGCCGAAAAGCGCATCCGACATGAAACGGTCCTCCTGCTCGGAGAGACCGCCGAGGCGGAAATCGACCTGCTGCTCGGCGGCGATGCGCGGCAGGATCTCGGTTTCCAGCGCTCGCCGGATCTCGGCGGCGCGGGCCGGGTCGTCGTCGGCAATCTCGCCCGAGACGGTCAGCACCCGCAGCCCGTTCTCGCGCCGCACCGTCGAGAAGCCCGACCGCCGCTCGACCCGGACGATATCGGCCAGCGGCACGTAGACCCCGTCCGGGCTGCGCAGCATCATCCGTTCGAGAAAGTCCGCCGACAGCTCCGCCTCGGGCAGCTCGACCCGGATCGCCGCCGAGCGCGGGCCGACCGGGTAGGTCGCCGCCTCGATCCCGTTCAGCCGGTTGCGCAGCACCCGGCCCAGGTCGTCGACGGTGAAGCCGAGGGCCTGGCCCTGCGGCGTCAGTTCGAGGATCATCTCCTCCTTGTCGTAGGACAGGTTGTCCTCCACCGCCGAGACCTCGGGATAGCGCGTCACTGCCTGCTGCAGCGCCATCGACGCGTCCTTCAGGACATCCGCATCGGCACCGTAGAACTGCACGTTCAGCGAATCCCCCCCGGGGCCTGACCCCCAGCCCCGGAACGAGACCACCTCGGAGAGCGGATGCGGGCGCACCTCCTCCTGCAGGGCGGCGACGAAGGCGTTGCTGGAATAGGGGCGGAAATCGGGTTCGATCAGCTCGATGGTGATGGCGCCCAGCTGGTCCGGTTCCTTGCTGTCGGCCCCGGCCAGGTCGCGCCCCGAGTTGCCGCCGATCTCGGCGATGACATAGTCGAGCGGATTGGTCCCGTGCTCGGCCTCCAGCCGGGCGGCGACGGCATTCGTGGCGCGCTGCAGTTCGCGCATCATGGCGATGGAATCGGCCCGGTCCGCGCCCGGGGCCATCATGAAGTTGCCGGTGATCGTGCCGCGCTCCGGCGAGCTGAAAAAGCGCCATTGCAGGTCGCCGCGGATGAAGTTCGACACCTGGCTGGCGAAGATCACCACCACCAGGGCCAGCACCGGGTAGCGGGCGCGGATGACCAGCGCCATCAGCGGGCGGAACAGCCGGTCCCGGCCCCAGCCAAAGCCCCGGTTCACCATCCGCGAGGGCATGTCATACCACTTCTGTTCGCCCGAGTGGGCAAGGGCGTGGGACATGTGGTTGGGCAGGATCAGGAAGCATTCCACCAGCGAGGCCAGAAGCACCACGATGACGGTGAAGGGGATGTCGGCGATCATCTGGCCGAAGCGCCCCTCGATCACCGTCAGGCCGAAGAAGGCGATCACCGTGGTCAGCGTTGCCGAAAAGACCGGCATCGCCATGCGGCGCGCTGCGGTCTCGGCGGCCTCGACCGGCCCTTCGCCGCTGCGCCGGACCTGGGCATCGGCATATTCGGCCACCACGATGGCGTCATCCACGACGATGCCCAAGGTGATGATCAGCGCGAAGAGCGAGATCATGTTCAGCGTCAGACCCGAGACATACATCAGCGCGATGGCGGTAAGCATGGCCACCGGGATCCCCGCGGCCACCCAGATCGCCGAGCGAGCGTTGAGGAAGAGGAACAGCAGCGCCAGCACCAGCCCCAGACCCATCAGCCCGTTCTCGACCAGGATGTCGAGGCGGCCCGAGATCTGCTCGGCCCGGGTGCGGATCAGGTCGATCGAGCTGCCCTCGGGCAGGGTCGCCTCCATCTCCGCCGCGACCTTCTCGACCCGCTGCTGGATGTCGATGGCATCGCCCATCTCGCTGCGCGAGACATTGATCGAGATCGCCGGGTTGTCGCCCACGAAGTAGCCCCGTTCCCTGTCCACGCCCTCGACCCGGATGCGCGCAATGTCCCCCACGGTCAGGGTTGACCCGTCGGGGTTCGAGCGCAGCACCAGCGCCTCGATCTCGCTGGCCGAGCGCTTGCCGCTGCCGGCGCGGATCCGGGCGTTGGCGCCGGTGACGTCGCCGGCGGGGCTGGCGTCGACCTCGGCGCCGATGACCGAGGCGATCTCGGCCATGGTCACGTCGTGGGTGATCAGGTTCAGCGAGGGCACCTCGACCACGATACGCGGCGCGGCGAGGCCGCGGATGGTGGTGCGGGTGACGCCCTCGGCAAACAGCCGGGTGACGAATTCATCGGCGAAGCGGGCGATCTGGTCGGTCCCCACGGGGCCGGTGATCACCACGTCGGTCACCGTATCCCACCAGCCCGAGCGGCTGATCACCGGATCATCCGCCTCCTCCGGCAACGAGGAGACCGCATCGAGCGCCGCCTGCACGTCCTCGGCGGCGCGGGACATGTCCCAGCCGGGCTCGAATTCCAGCTCGATCCGCGCCCGCCCCTCGGTCGAGCGACTCTCGCTGGCCATCACCCCCTCGACCGCGATCAGCGCCGGGTCGATCAGCTGGACGATGGCGCGGTCGACATCCTCGGCCCCCGCCCCGTCCCAGGCGACCGAGACCCGGATGTCATCGACCACGATATCGGGGAAATACTGCGCCCGCATCCGCGGCAGGGCCGCGATGCCCGCCGCCAGCATCAGCACCAGCAGCAGGTTGGCCGCCGTCCTGTGGCGGGTGAAATAGCTGAGGATGCCCTTCGCCGGGCCGGGGGCGGCACGCATCATCGGGTCAGCCTCCGCGCCGGTTCTCGATCCGCTCGATCATCCGGGCGGGCACCTCGGGCTGTTCGAGCTGGCTCAGCACGCGGCTGCGCATCTCTTCCGGCATCCGGTCGTTGGCGCGCACCAGTTCGACCAGCTCGGCGCGGCGTTCGGGGGTCAGGGCGATCATCTCGGCCTCGGCGACGGGCGCCTGCTGCGGCCCTTCCTCCGCTTGCCGGGCCGCCTGCTGATCCGCCTGCGGGGACTCAGGGCGCATCGGGCGCACCAAGATCCCCGCCCCGAGCAGCGGTGTCCGCTGCGCCACCACCTCGCGCCCTTCCAGGGCCTCGGCACGCACCAGAACGTCGTCCCCCTGCCGGCGCACCAGCGGCGCGGGAAGCTCCTCCAGCCGGCTGTCGGCGGTGATCGCCAGCACGGTCTCATCCGCCGCCAGCGCCGTAGCAGGCAGGCGGATCAGCCCGGGCAGCGGGTTTTCCTGCACCCGCACGGTGATGAAGTCGCCCGGCTTCAGGCCCCGCGCCGCACCCAGCTCGGCCAGGATCACCCGGCCGGTCTGGCCCTCGACCACTGCCGCGCTGTCGCGGCTGATGCGCCCCTCGGCGGAGAGCGTCGTGCCGAAGACCTCAAGCACCACCTCGACCGGCAGGGTCTGCAACTGCCCCTCATCGTCGAGCAGCCGGGCATATTGCGGGGTCGAGACACGGAAGGCCACTTCCAGCGCCTCCGGGTCGATCAGCTGGGCCAGCACCTCGTTCGCCGAGACCAGCCGCCCTTCGACCAGCGTCACCCCCGAGAGGGTGCCGTCGAAGGCGGCGCGCAGCACCGTGTCCTGCAGGTCCCGCTCGGCCTCGGTCATGGCGATGCGGGCGCGGTCAAGCGCCGTGGCGGCGCTGTCGATCCGGGCCTGTGCCGTGGCCTCGGCATTGCGCGCCGAAAGCACCGACTGGCGCGCCGAAGAGGCCGAAAGCTCGGCCTCTTCCTGCGCCGCGGCAGAGCCGACACCGCGATCCATCAGGGTATTCTGCCGTTCCAGGGCACGGGCGCGAAGCTGGGCCTGCTCCTGCGCGGCGGCCAGCGTGTCGCGGGCGATCTCGATGGCGCGCCCGGCGTCGCGCGCCTCTGCCTCGGCATCGGCCAGATCGGCGCGGGCGCGATCCCGCGCCGCCTCGGCCTCGGCCGGGTCGATGCGCAGCAGCACCTGCCCGGCCTGCACCTGCCCGCCCTCGACGAATTCCGGCGCCAGTTCGATCACCGGACCGGAGGCGGCGGCACGCAGCTCCAGCGTGCGGCGGCTCTGCACCTCGCCGAAGACCGACAGCACGGGCGAGATCGTCTCGGCCCGGGCGGTGACCACGTTGACCGCGAATTCCCGCTCGCGCCCGCGCGGCATGAAGGGTTCCCGGCTCATCCGGACCTCGACCGCATCGCGGACCAGGCTGCCGGCATAGGCCAGCAAGCCCAGCGTCACGGAAAGCAGGAACAGCCCCATGAGGCTGCGGGTGAGAAAGCGCATGGCGTGTGGTCCGTTCAATACCTGGCTGGCGGGAGTTTTCCCGAACTACATTAACATGCCAAGAAACAAGGCCGTTACGAGCTGATACGCCAGATTTCAGGCTTTCCGTCGCAAATGTTCGTCCAGCCGGGGCATTATTTCAACGAAATTGCAGGGCATGTGCCGGTAGTCGAGCTGCTTGACCAGGATCTCGTCCCAGGCATCGCGGCAGGCCCCCGGGCTGCCGGGCAGCGCGAAGAGGTAGGTGCCACCCGCAACGCCGCCGGTGGCGCGGCTCTGCACCGCCGAGGTGCCGATCTTCTGCATCGAGACGATGGTGAAGACGGTCGAGAAGGCGTCGATCTCCTTCTCGTAGACATCGCGGTGCGCCTCGACCGTCACGTCGCGGCCCGTCAGCCCGGTGCCGCCGGTCGAGATCACCACGTCGACCTCCTGATCCGCCACCCAGGCGGCCAGCTGGTCGCGGATCAGGGACCGCTCATCGGGCAGGATCTCGCGCCGGACAAGCTGGTGGCCCGCCGCCTCGATCCGCGCGACCAGCGTGTCACCCGAGCGGTCCTCGGCCAGCGAACGGCTGTCGGAAACGGTCAGCACGGCGATGCGCACGGGAATGAAGGGGCGGTCTGCGGCGGCCATGTCAGCTCCTTTCGCCCAGAACGAGGCGCAGGGCCAGAAGGGTGAATATCCCTGCCGAGGCACGGCGCAGCCAGGCCCCGCCGCCGGCGAGACGGGCCTGCGCCAGCCCGGCCAGCGCCCCGGCAAGCCCGTTGACCACGAAGCCGCCCGCCGAAAGCACGGCGCCGAAGATCAGGAACTGCGGCAGCAGCGGCGCGGTGGCATCGACGAACTGCGGCACGAAGGCCAGGATGAAGAGGATCACCTTGGGGTTGGTCAGATTGACCAGCAGCCCGTCGCGGAAGGGGCGCGCCGGGCGCAGATCCGGCCCCGCGGCCTCGGCGCGCAGGATCTGCCAGGCCATCCACAGCAGGTAGCCGGCGCCGATCCAGCGGATCGCCTCCAGCGCGCCGGGATGGGCGGCGACCAGCCCGCCAACCCCAAGCCCGGCGATGGTGGCATGGATCAGCCCGCCGAGGGCCACGCCGCCACTGGCCCGCCACGCGGCCCCCGGTCCGGCCCGCAGCCCCTGCCCGGCGCAGAACATCATGTCCGCTCCCGGCGTCAGGTTCAGCGCCAGCGAGGCGGGGATGAAGGTCAGCAGCACGACAAGCTCGATCGGCATTCAGAGATCCTCCAGCTTCGCCTTGAGAGAAAGCAGGTCCGACCATGCTTCGCGCTTGGCCTGGGGCTGGCGCAGCAGGTAGGCCGGATGGGTCATCGGCAGGGCCGGCAGGCCGAAAGCCTGCGCCCAGCTGCCGCGCAGCTTCAGGATGCCGCGCCGGTTCAGCGCCGCCTGGCAGGCGATATTGCCCATCAGGACAAGGACCTGCGGCTGCACCAGCGCCACGTGCCGCTGCACGAAGGGCAGCATCATCGCGATCTCTTCCGGCTTCGGGTCGCGGTTCTGCGGCGGTCGCCAGGGCAGCACGTTGGTGATGTAGACGGCTTCCTCGGGCTCTTCGGCGCCGCGCGCCAGGCCGATGGCCCCCAGCATCCGGTCCAGCAACTGCCCGGCGCGACCGACGAAGGGCCTGCCCTGCTGATCCTCGTCACGGCCCGGCGCCTCGCCGAGGATCATCACCCGCGCCTTCGGATTGCCGTCCGAGAACACGAGATTGCGCGCGCCGCGCTTCAGGTCGCAATGCTCGTAGCCCGCCATGGCCTCGCGCAGGGCCTCCAGGCTGGTGGCCCCCTGAGCCGCCTGCCGGGCAACCTCGGCCGCGTCGATCTCCTGGCGGACCACCGGGGCCTCGGGCTGGCTGCGACGGGCCTTCGGTGCCTCCACGGGCAGGTCGAAGCGATCCACCGGGCTGTCCGAGATACACTCGTCCACGCCCATCTCGACCTGCCATTCCAGCAGGGCGCGGGCCAGATGCCAGTCGATCTCTTGCGGCTGCGACGATTCCATGGGCGCCACCCTATCCCGCCGCCCCGGCACAGGAAAGCGCCGCCGCTGCGCCCGGTGCGACAGGCGCGCGGGGCATTGCCGCCGATGGCCGCGGCGGCCTATAAGCAGCCAGCACCGGACGGCAGGAGACCCTCATGAGCTTCAGGCAGCACCACCTTCTCGGCATCGAACGCCTGGCGCCGGACGAGATCACCACCCTGCTGGACCTGGCCGAGGACTACGTCGCTCTCAACCGCTCGGCCGACAAGCATTCCGACGCGCTGGCCGGTCTGACCCAGATCAACATGTTCTTCGAGAACTCCACCCGCACCCAGGCCAGCTTCGAGCTGGCGGGCAAGCGCCTTGGCGCGGACGTGATGAACATGGCGATGCAGGCGAGTTCGGTGAAGAAAGGCGAGACGCTGATCGACACCGCGCTGACGCTGAACGCCATGCACCCCGACCTGCTGGTGGTGCGGCACCCGAACTCGGGCGCCGTCGACCTGCTGGCGCAGAAGGTGAACTGTGCCGTGCTCAACGCCGGTGACGGGCGGCACGAGCACCCGACACAGGCGCTGCTGGACGCGCTGACCATCCGCCGCGCCAAGGGCCGCCTGCACCGGCTGAACATCGCCATCTGCGGCGACATCGCGCACAGCCGCGTGGCGCGCTCGAACCTGCTGCTGCTGCACAAGATGGAAAACCGCATCCGCCTGGTCGGCCCGCCGACCCTGGTGCCCGGCGCCTTCGCCGAGCTGGGCTGCGAGGTCTACGACTCGATGGAAGAGGGCCTGAAGGACGTCGACGTGGTGATGATGCTGCGCCTCCAGAAGGAGCGCATGGACGGCGGCTTCATTCCCTCCGAGCGCGAATATTACCACCGCTACGGGCTGGATGCCGAGAAGTTGGCCCATGCCGCCCCCGATGCCATCGTCATGCACCCCGGCCCGATGAACCGCGGCGTCGAGATCGACGGCACCATCGCCGACGACATCAACCGCAGCGTCATCCGCGACCAGGTCGAGATGGGCGTGGCGGTGCGCATGGCGGCGATGGACCTGCTGGCGCAGAACCTGCGCGCCCGCCGCGCCGAGGCCGCCGCCTGATCCTGCCGCCCGACCTCGTCCCGTGACGGGGCCTGCATTGCGGACGCGATAGGGCGGCGCCCCCTTGCGCGGGCCTTGGGCTTTCCGCCATCTTCCCTGAACGCGGCGCATTGCGGATGATCCTCCGCGACGGCAGTGCCGCAACGAAAGAGGGGGGCAGGATGAAGGACACCGACAGACCGGACATCACCAGACCGGGCACCATACCGGCGGGCTGGGAAGGCTTGCTGGAGCCCGGAGAGGCGATCCTCTGGCAGGGCCGGCCCGACGGGCGGATGAGCCTGCGCCGGATCAACCCGTTCCAGCTGCTTTTCGGGCTGTTCTTCTCGGGCTTCGCGCTGTTCTGGATGATCATGGCCGCGCAGGCCGGCGGCTTTTTCTGGATGTTCGGCCTGCTGCATTTCACCGTCGGGGTCGGCATCGCAATCGGCAAGCCGGTCCTCGATCCGCTGCGCCGACGCTACACCTGGTACACGCTGACCGACCGCCGTGCCTTCATCGCACGCCGTACCCTGCTGGGCGCCCGGACGCTGGACAGCTACCGCCTGACCCCTGGGTCAAGGGTCAGCTACGACCCCGGCCCGCCCCCCTCGGTCCACTTCGCCGAAGAGGAGGTGCGCATGAAACGCGGAACCCGAACCCGCCGTATCGGGTTTGAACGGATAGAGGACGGGCAAAAGGTCTTCGCCCTGATCGAACAGGTCCGGGGCGCACGCACCGCCTAGGACGCCCGCAACGAGAGGCCCGCCATGCCCCAGCCAGACCCCGTGATTCCCGCCAGCGCCGAGGTGCTGACCCTCGGCCCGACCGACCGCGAGGCGGTCTTCGTGCTGGCCGTCGACCCGGAGGCGCCGAAGATGGCGCCCCTGCTGGCCCCGAAACGGCTGAACGGCCATGCCGGGCAGACACTGGCCGGCATTCTCGGCCTCTCGCCCGAGCATGAAGGCGAAGTCGAGCTGATCAATCCCGCCGATCTCGAGGGTATCGGCCTTTCCGGCTACCTGATCGAGGGGCTGGGGCTGGACGCGGCGCGCATCGCCGAAGACCGTGACCGGCTGGAGGCGCTGACCGCCCCGGTGGTGGTCCTGCGCGGCCGCGTCGCGGGGCTGGAGGACCGGGTGCTGCCCCTGCCCCGGGGCCTCACCCTGATCGGGCGCTACGGGACCACCTATACCCCGATCGGCCTTGCCCCCCTCTCGGCCCGGGCGGCAACGGGCACCCTACCCCCCGTGCCTGGCCCCCTGCCCACGGGCCTGCGCCTGTCGCGCCCCTGGCAGATCGCGCTGATCGTCGCCGCCATGGCCCTGCTGGGTGCGCTGTTCTGGCTGGCGCTCTCGCTGCTCTGAGCCACACCACCATTTCCCGCCTACCGCCCTGCGCGCGCTTGCTTTATAGCGGGCGGCAGAGACCGGCACGACGCCCCCGCGCCCGCGCCTCTCCCTGACGACCCGAGCAGCAAGGCCCGCCGATGACCACCACGCTTCTGACCAATGCCATCCTCATCGACCCCGAGGCCGGGACGGAGGCGCCGGGAAGCCTGCTGATCGGCGACGGGCGCATCCTCGCCATCGGCACCGAGGCTGAAAGGGCCAGGGCGGACAGCGTGATCGACTGCGGCGGCCTCTGCCTTGCCCCCGGCATCGTCGATATCGGCGTCAAGGTCTGCGAGCCGGGCGAGCGGCACAAGGAAAGCTTCGGCACCGCCGGGCGCTCGGCGGCGGCGGGAGGGGTGACCACCATCGTCACCCGTCCCGATACCAATCCCTCGATCGACAACCCCGAGACGCTGGAATTCGTCACCCGCCGCGCCCGCGAGGACGCGCCGGTCCGCGTGCTGCCCATGGCCGCGCTGACCAAGGCCCGCGAGGGTCGCGAGATGACCGAGATCGGTTTCCTGATGGATGCCGGTGCCGTGGCCTTCACCGATTGCGACCGCGTCGTCACCGACACCAAGGTCCTGCAACGCGCCCTGACCTATGCCAAGGCCCGCGGCGCGCTGGTGCTGGGCCACATCCAGGAACCCGGCCTGAGCAAGGGCGCCTGTGCCACCTCTGGCAAGTTCGCCGCGCTGAAGGGGCTGTCGGCGGTCTCGCCCATGGCCGAGCGGATGGGGATCGACCGCGATGTCTCGCTGCTGGAGATGACCGGCGCGCGCTATCACTTCGACCAGGTGACCACCGCCCGCGCCCTGCCCGCGCTGGAGCGGGCCAAGAAGAACGGGCTGGACGTGACCGCCGGGGTCTCGATCCACCACCTGACGCTGAATGAATACGACGTCTCGGACTACCGCACCTTCTTCAAGGTCAAGCCGCCCCTGCGCGCAGAGGAGGACCGCCAGGCGGTCGTCGAAGCCGTGGCCTCCGGGCTGATCGACATCATCAGCTCGATGCACACGCCGCAGGACGAGGAAAGCAAGCGCCTGCCCTTCGAAGAGGCCGCCTCGGGCGCCGTGGGACTTGAGACCCTGCTTCCGGCGGCGATGCGGCTGGTCCATGCGGGCGACCTGACCCTGCCGGTGCTGTTCCGCGCGCTGTCGCTGAACCCCTCGAAGCGCCTCGGGCTGGAAACCGGCCGCCTCGCGGTCGGCGCGCCTGCCGACCTCGTGCTTTTCGACCCCCACGCCCCCTTCGTGCTGGACCGCTTCAAGCTGCTGTCCAAGTCCAAGAACACCCCCTTCGACAGCGCCCGGATGCAGGGCCGCGTCCGCGCCACCTTCGTCGGCGGCCAACAGGTTCACGGAGCGCCCCTCGATGCTGCCTGAGATTACCTCTTCCACCCAGACCCTGCTGCTGGCGGGCGGGCTCGGCTACTTGCTGGGCTCGGTGCCCTTCGGCATCGTCATTGCCCGCGCCTTCGGGCTGGGTGACCTGCGCCAGATCGGGTCGGGCAATATCGGGGCGACCAACGTGCTGCGCACCGGCAACAAGCTGGCCGCCTTCCTGACCCTGATCCTGGACAGCGGCAAGGGCGCGGCGGCGGTGCTGATCGCCCGCGCGCTGGCCGGTGAGGACGCCGTGCAGCTGGCCGGTTTCGCGGCCTTCCTCGGCCATTGCTTCCCGGTCTGGCTGGGCTTCCGGGGTGGCAAGGGCGTGGCGACCTTCCTCGGCACGCTGCTGGCCTTCTCGTTCCCGATCGGCCTCGCGGCCTGTGCCACCTGGGCGCTGATGGCGGCGGTCTTCCGCATCTCCTCGCTCTCGGCGCTGACGGCGGCGGCGGCAACGCCGCTGTGGCTCTGGGCGCTGGACAGACCGCAGGCGATCCTCTGGGCCGTGGCCCTGGCGGGGCTGATCTTCATCCGCCATGCCGCCAACATCCGCCGCCTGCTGAAGGGCGAAGAGCCCCGCATCGGCGGCAAGGGCTGAGAGCCCGCCCCTAGGTCACCGGCGTGGCATCGACCAGGTCGACCAGCCGCGCCATCTTGCGGTAGATCCCCGTCAGCGTCAGCGCACCACCCCCGAACAGGATGATCCCGGCAAATCCCGACAGCACGAACAGACCGGCGCTGAGCCAGACTTGCAAGGGCGCGGCCTGCGGCGGGCCGTTCTCCAGCGCCTCCAGCACCGCGTCGGGGTTCGAGAGATCCAGTGCAGGCGCTCCGGCCAGCCCCAGTTGATCGAGCCCCGGCAGCACCTGCCCGCTGACCACCATCCCCACCGCGACGATGCAGACGGCAATCGCCGACAGCCCGCAAATCAGCAGGATCAGGCTTTCAAAGGCCCGGATCATGAAATGTCGCATTATCCCTCCGTTCCGCCCCGGGGCGGAACGAGAGCCACGCCGGGATCAGTAGCTGTAGTCGGCGAAGATGCGGGAGATGTCCCCTCCCCATTCGCCCTGGTATCTTTCCAGCAGCTCGTCCGATGGCACAAGCCCGCTTTCGACGCTTTCCTTCAGGGCGTTGAGGAAATGCGTCTCGTCGGGGATCAGGCCACCGGCGCCGGGACGGGCCCGGGCCTTGAGGCCGGCCTCGGCGATCTCGACCACCTGACGGGCCAGGTCGTGCATCTCGATGCCGTCGACCTTGGCCTGCAACCCCTGATCGGCCGCGGCGACGCGCAGCGCCTCGCGTTGCGGCGCGGTCCAGCCCTTGACCAGATCCCAGGCGGCATCCAGCGCCCCCTGGTCGTACATCAGCCCGACCCAGAAGGCGGGCAGCGCGCAGAGGCGGCGCCAGGGGCCGCCATCGGCGCCGCGCATCTCGATGAACTTCTTCAGCCGCGCTTCGGGGAAGGCAGTGGTCAGGTGGTCGGCCCAGTCCGACAGCGTCGGCTTCTCGCCCGGCAGCGCGGGCAGCTCGCCCTTCAGGAAGTCGCGGAAGCTCTGGCCCAGGGCGTCGATGTACTTGCCGTCGCGGTAGACGAAGTACATCGGCACATCCAGCGCATATTCGGCCCAGGCTTCGAAGCCGAAGCCCTCGTCGAAGACGAAGGGCAGCATCCCGGTGCGCGCCGCGTCGAGGTTGCGCCACACCCAGGAGCGATAGGATTTCATCCCGTTGGGCTTGTTCTCGAAGAAAGGCGAATTGGCGAAGAGCGCCGTCGCGACGGGCTGCAACGCCAGGGCCACGCGCATCTTCTGCACCATGTCCGACTCGGAGCCGAAGTCGAGGTTCACCTGCACGGTGCAGGTGCGGCGCATCATCGTGGTGCCGGTGGTGCCGACGCGGCCCATGTAGGCATCCATCAGCTTGTAGCGGCCCTTGGGCATGAGGGGCATTTCCTCATGCTTCCAGGTCGGCGCGGCGCCGAGGCCGATGAAGCCGACGCCGATCTCGTCGGCGATGCTCTTCACCTCTTTCAGGTGCTCGTTCACCTCGTCACAGGTCTGGTGGATGGTCTCCAGCGGGGCGCCCGACAGCTCCAGCGCGCCGCCGGGTTCAAGGCTGACATTGGCGCCGTCCTTGGTCAGGCCGATCAGCTTGCCGCCCTCTTCCACCGGCGCCCAGCCATAGCGGTCGCGCAGGCCCGACAGGACCGCATGGATCGAGCGTTCGCCCTCGTAGGGCAGCGGCTTGAGGCTGTCCTTGCAGTAGCCGAATTTCTCGTGCTCGGTGCCGATACGCCAGTCTTCGCGGGGCTTGCAGCCCTCGGCAAGGTATTCCGCCAGCTGCTCGTGCCGCTCGATGGGGCCGCCGCCCGATTGAGGAATGGACATGGAAGGGTACTCCGTCGGGGTCTCTGGGGCGCCCGGCAGCGGGCGGGAGGGGTTAGGTCTGAGCGGATTTCAGCCGGGTGTCAATGCAGCCGCAACCGGGCACGATCCCAGATCACGACAGGGTGAGGCGTCTCGGCCCGGGTGGCGCGCTGCACCTCGCTGACCAGTTTGTGGGTGCGCAGCCCGGGCAGCGCGGCGAAGATGTCAAAGAGCGCATCGGCGCCCTCGGCATCCAGCGGAATCAGCAGGTCGGGCTGGCCCAGTTGCACCAGCCGCCATGAGGGCGGCCGGGTGCCGGGATCCAGCGACAGGCGGGAAATTTCAGTCAGTGCCACGACTCCGCCGGTGAAGGGGCCGAAGTAGGCGATCTGCCCCTCGTCGATCTTCACCACGCCGATGCCGCCCGCCGCGTTGCGGAAGTGGGCCCGTTGCACACCTGCCAGCACCAGCGCGGCGCCGATCAGCGCCAGCACCCCGGCCAGCCAGGGGATGTAACCATAGGTGCCCACAACACCCCAGAGGCCAAGTCCCAGCACGACGGCGCCCAGCAGGGCCTCGCGCCAGCGCAGCAGCGCACTGCGGACCTCGGGGCGGATCATGCCGCGACCCCGCCGGGAATGGTCAGCACCCGGTCGGGCATCGCCACCCGGTAGCTGCCGATGCGCTGAAAGCCGATGGCCTCGTAGGCCCGTGCCGCCGTCGGGCTGGCGGCGAACAGCAGCGCCATGCGGGCGCCCGCGTCGCGCGCATGGGCCAGCACCAGCGCCGTCACCTGCCGCCCCAGCCCGCGATTGCGCGCCTCGCGCGGCACGAAGACCCCGCCGACCTGCACCACATCCGCCACCTGCGAATTCAGCGCCGCCATGGCCACCGGCCGGCCGCCCTCTTCGATCATCAGGCGGCAGGGGTAGCCCGCCACGGCGTCGCGCGCGCGCCGCTCGGCCTCGTCCAGCGCCTCGGCGGGATCGGCGGGGGCCAGCCCGGTGTCGGTGATGTAGTCGAGGAACCAGCGCGTCAGCAGCACCTCGTCGCCCGGCTGCGGCGCGCGGGTGGTGCCGGGCATCGCCGGCAGGTCGGACAGGTCGAGACGATAGAGCGGCTCGACCTCGTTGCGGCTGATCTCACCCGCCAGCCCGAGCGCCTGCAGGTAGGCACCCGCCTGATCGGCCTCGCCGGTCAGCCCCCGCATCCGCCGCCCGGCGAAATGCGCGGCGGCGGCCTGCAGCGCCTCGGGCTCGGCGCCGGGGCATTGCAGCATCAGGAAGCCGCGCCCGGAAATGCCGAAGACGGCGCGGATATCGCCCTCGGCGGGCCAGATCAGGTAATCGCCGGAATAGGGATGTTCGGTCAGCCCGACGCCCTCGGCGGCAAGGTTGCTGCGCAGGAACATCGAGGTCTCGGGGTGGCGCGCCAGGAAGGCCTCCATGGCGGGGATGTCCGAGGGCGCGGCCTCGCGGATCATGTCCAGTCCCCCAGAGTCGCGTGCCAGAGCGTCAGCGCCGCCACCGCCGCCGTGTCGGCGCGCAGGATGCGGGGGCCAAGCTGCACCGGCCAGGCGTTCGGGTGGTCGTGCAGCCGCTTGCGCTCGGCCACCGAGAAGCCGCCCTCGGGGCCGATCAGCACCGCCCAGGGGCCTTTCGGCGCCTCGGACAGCCTGCGCGGCGCGCCGTCCGGCGTGCCGTAGGAGGCATCGGCAAAAGCCTCGTCGCAGAACATCAGCTGGCGGTCCGCGGGCCAGTCGGCCAGCAGCCGGTCCAGCCGGGCCAGGTCGTCGACCTCGGGCACATAGGTGCTGCCGCATTGCTCGGCGGCCTCGACGGCATGGGCCTGGGCGCGGTCGCGGCGGATACGCTCGGCATTGGTGAACTCGGTCTGCACCGGGCAGATGCGCGCCACGCCGATCTCGGCCGCCTTCTCGACGATGAAATCGGTGCGCGCCTTCTTGATCGGCGCGAAGAGCAGCCAGAGATCCGGGGGCACACCCTGCTCCGCCGAAAGACGGCGGCAGGTCAGTTCCCCGCCCCGCTTGCCGGCACTGGTCACCTCGGCCTGCCATTCGCCGTCACGTCCGTTGAACAGGGCCACCAGGGCGCCCTCGGCCAGCCGCATCACTCCGAAGAGGTAATGCGCCTGATCACGTTCCAGTGGAACGGTTTGCCCTTCCCCCAACGGGTGCTCTACACAGAGCCTGATCTTCGCCATATCCATGGGGCCTACATATGACCAGCGGACCGACGACGCCAGAGCAAGACCTTGGCAAAGCCACCCAGGCGGGCCAGGTTTCGGACGCGGTGAAAGGCAACTGGGTCGACGAGATCGCCCCCGTCTGGTCCCGGCCCTACCTGCGCCTCAGCCGCGCCGACCGTCCGATCGGCACCTGGTTGCTGCTGCTGCCCTGCTGGTGGGGTCTGTTCCTGTCGATCGCCGCCGGGGGTGACCCGGGCTGGCGTGACCTGTGGATCTTCGTGGCCTGCGGGCTGGGCGCCTTCCTGATGCGCGGCGCGGGCTGCACCTGGAACGACATCACCGACCGTCATATCGACGGCTCGGTGGCGCGGACCCGGTCGCGGCCGATCCCCTCGGGCGCGGTCAGCGTGAAACAGGCGCTGGCCTGGATGGCGCTGCAATCGCTGGTGGCCCTGGCGATCCTGCTGACCTTCCCGCCGATGGCGATCCTGCTGGGGGTGATTTCCCTGGCCCCGGTCTGCATCTACCCCTTTGCCAAGCGCTTCACCTGGTGGCCGCAGATCTTCCTGGGCCTGGCCTTCAACTGGGGTGCCCTGCTGGCCTGGGCGGCGCATTCCGGCAGCCTCTCCTGGCCGCCGGTCGTGCTCTATGTCGCGGGGATCTGCTGGACGCTGTTCTACGACACGATCTACGCCCACCAGGACAAGGAGGACGACGCGCTGATCGGCGTCAAGTCCACCGCCCGCCTGTTCATGGAGCGCACACCCGCCTGGCTGGCCCGCTTCCTCGTCGCCTGCGTCTCGTTGATGGGTCTCGCGGTGATCGGCGCGGTGATGCCACAGGGCAACCCGGCGGGGCTTGTGCTGGCGCTGCTCGGGCCCTGGGCAATGGGCTGGCACATGCTGTGGCAACTCAGGCGCTATGATGACACCGACATGGACGGGCTGCTGATGCTTTTCCGTTCCAATCGCGATGCCGGGCTGCTGCCCTTGCCGTTTTTCGCCGCCGCAATTCTGCTCTGATTGCCAAGAAAGACCCGCCCGTCTACAGATTTCAGCAACCGAAACGACCCAAGAATTCCCATGCGCCTCTCTGTTCTCGCCATCCTCGCCGGCTCGTTCCTGGCTGCCGCCGCCGGGAGCCTCGTTGCGGCGGGTTTCGCGGTCAGCAAGATCGAGGCCAATTCGGAAATCACCGTGCGCCAGGCGCTTGACGACAGCGACCTGGGCTGGGCCGAGGTCGAGGCGGACGGGCTGCAGGTGGTGCTGACAGGCGTGGCCCCCACCGAGGCGCGGCGCTTCTCGGCCAAGTCGGTGGCCAGCACCGTAGTCGACGCCTCGCGCGTCATCGACAGCATGGAAGTGCAATCGCGCAGCGGCATCGCCCCGCCGCGTTTCTCGGTCGAGATCCTGCGCAACGGCCCCGAGCTGTCGCTGATCGGCCTGATCCCGATGCAGTTCGACCGCGACGACCTGGTCGAACGTGCCGAGCGGCTGCGCGGCGTCGAGGATGTCTCGGACCTGCTGCAGACCGCAGACTATCCCGTCCCCGAAGGCTGGGGCGACACCGTGGATTACGCGCTGGACGCCCTGCGCCTGCTGCCGCAGTCGAAGATCTCGCTGTCGGCCAATGCGGTCTCGATCACCGCGATGAGCCAGAGCAGCGATGAAAAGCGGCAGCTGCAATCCGAGCTGACCCGCCGCGCGGGCACCGGGATTGCCCTCAGTCTGGATATCTCGGCGCCCCGGCCCATCGTCGCCCCCTATACGCTGCGCTTCGTGCTGGACGACGAGGGCGCCCGCTTCGACGCCTGCACCGCCGACACCGAAGCGGCGCGCAAGAAGATCCTCGACGCGGCGCGCGAGCTGGGCGTGGCGCAGAATGCCGGCTGCCTGATCGGCCTCGGCGTGCCCTCGTCGGACTGGTCCGACGCCAGCGCCCGGGCCATCCGCGCCCTGGGACAGCTGGGCGCCGGAACCGTCAGCTTCTCGGATGCCGACATCAGCCTGATTGCCGCCGAGGGCACCGACCCGGCACTGTTCGACGACGTGGTGGGCACGCTGGAAAACGCCCTGCCCGAGGTCTACGCCCTGCACGCCGTGCTGCCCGAAACGCCCGATGCCGAACCCGAAGGCCCGCCCGAGTTCCTGGCCACCCTCAGCCCCGAGGGCCTGCTGCAGATCCGGGGCCGCCTGGGCGACGAGCTGACCCGCAACGCGGTCGAAAGCCTCGCCCGCGCCCGATTCGGCAGCGACAAGATCTATTCTGCCGCCCGCCTGGACGACATGCTGCCCGAGACCTGGCCGCTGCGCGTGCTGACCGCGCTCGACGCGCTCTCGCAGCTTTCCAACGGCTCGGTCACCGTCACCCCGGACGAGATCGCGGTGCGTGGGAACACCGGCGACATGGAGGCCTCGGACCGGATCGCCCGCCTGCTGGGCGAAAAGCTGGGCAATGCCGAGACCTATGCCATCGACGTGACATACCAGGAGAAACTGGATCCGATCGCCTCGATCCCGACGCCAGAGGAGTGCCTTGCGAACCTGCGTGCCCTGCAGGGCGACGGCGCCAAGATCAATTTCGAACCCGGCTCGACCAATGTCGCCTCCGACAGCCTGGCGCTGCTCGACCAGATGGCCGAGGTGCTGAAGGAGTGCCCCGACCTGCCGCTGGAAATCGCCGGTCATACCGACAGCCAGGGCCGGGAAGAGATGAACCTCAACCTGTCGCAGCAGCGCGCCCAGGCGATCCTCAACGAGCTGCGCCTGCGCCGGGTCCTGACCCGTACCTTCGTGGCCCAGGGCTACGGGGAAAGCCAGCCGATCGCCGACAACGGCACCGAAGAAGGCCGCGAGGCCAACCGCCGCATCGAGTTCAGCCTGATCGACGCCAGCGCCCCCGACGAGGAGGCGGAGGCCGCGGCAGGGGCGGGAGAGGAGACCGCGACCCGTGAGGCCGCGGAGACGCCCGAAGCGGACATGGACACCGACACGGATGCAGGTACGGATGCCGGCGAGGAGCTCGGCAGCGGTGACGAGGGGACCGAGGCAGAGAGCGATGAGATGGCCGAGTCGGACGACCTTTCCGGGGAAGAGACCGGGGCCTCATCCGATGATGCGCCTGCCGCCGAAGGGGATGCAGATTCGGACGCCGGACAGGTGGAGGCCGCAGAGGGCGACACCGGGTCGGCCCAGGCCACGGCCGGCGTGCTGGAAAGCGCCCGCGCCATCGCCGAGGCGATCGCGCTCAGCGACGATGCACCTGCCGCGGAAACGCCTGTCGAGGAGGCGCCCGCCACGGAGGCGCCCGCCGAATGACGCGGCCTCCGCGGGTAAATTGATGCGGGCACCTGCTGGACTGGCGCGGCCAGCCGTGACATGGAACGGGACATGAGGCCGCAAACGGGGACGGACGGGTGAACAGGACCGAATTCATCATTGCCACGGCGATCATTCTCTTCGTCGCCTTCTGCCTGGGCTGGTTCGCCTACTGGCTGATCCACCGTTTCACCCGGGTGTCCACCGCCGATGTCGGCGAACTGGAGCGCATGGCCCAGGAGTTGCACGAGGCCGAAGAGACCCGCGACCAGGCGATCACCTACCTGCAGCAGCGCGAGGCCGAACTGACCAACCAGCTGTCGCAGACCGAGGCCGAGCTCTCGGCGGCGATGGAGGGCCTGCGCGAGGCCCGGCACGAGGCCGAGGAACTGCGCACCTACATCGAACGCACGCACCAAGCCGGCTGACGCCGGCCCGCGTGGAAAGCGGAACCGCCGCGTGGAATGAACCGGGTTCCCGCCCCCGCACCCCAGGAAGGCCGTTCAACAGGCTCTCCGCAGCGCGCCGGCCGACAGGGGGCGCAACCCCGGCATAACCCCACCAGCGAAGATGCCGCTCAGCGCCAGCGCGACAGGGCGTCCTCGTCCTCGTCCTTCGCCGCGACCCAGGTCGCGCCCGCGTCGGTGCTTTCCTTCTTCCAGAAGGGCGCGCGGCTCTTCAGGTAATCCATCAGGAAATCCGCCGATTCGAAGGCGGCGCGGCGGTGGCGTGCGGCGGTGGCGACCATCATGATCGGCTCTTCTGCGCCAAGCGGCCCGTAGCGGTGCAGGACCAGCACCGGGCCGAGGTCCCAGCGGGTCGCGGCCTCGGCGGCGATTCCGGCCAACGCTTTCTCGGTCATGCCCGGGTAGTGCTCTATCTCCATCGAGGAGAGCCCCCCCGCCAGGTCGCGCACCAGGCCGGTGAAGCTGACCACCGCGCCGCAACCGGCGCGGGCTGCAAGCGGCATGAAGGCCGACAGCTCGGCCCCCGGATCGAAGGCGGCGGACTGGACGCGGATGTCGGCGACAGACATTGCTCAGCCCCCCGTCATCGGCGGGAAGAAGGCCACCTCGCGCACCCCCGCAAGCGGCGCGTCCATCTCGGACAGCTCCTGATCGAGCGCCACCCGGACGGCGGAAAGATCGGAAAAGGCAAGGGCATAGCGCTCTTCCCGCGCAGCCAGCTCGGCGACCAGCTCCTGCACCGTGGTCGCGGCGGTCTGGACCTGCTCCTTGGGCAGGCCGATCCGTTCCCGGATCCAGGCGAAATAGAGGATCTGCATGGGGCCTCCCGGCAGTTGCACAGGGTTCGCGGTCAGGTGGCGGAGTCGTCGTCACGCAGGTGGGGAAGAGCCTTCAGGAAGTAGTCCGCCCCGGTCACCACGGTCAGCGCGGCGGCGATCCAGATCAGCGCCAGTCCGATCCAGCCGGCCAGGTCGTTGACCAGGAACAGCCCGCGCAGCCCCGCCTCGTCCGCAAGTTCGCCGCTCAGCATACCCTCGACCATTCCATTGTCGAGACCGAAGAGCGCCTCGCCCAGGTACTGTTCCGCCAGCCCCTGCACCAGCAGCACCGCGATGGCCACCATCTGCGCCGTGGTCTTCCACTTGGCCAGCCTGGTCACCTTCAGCAGCCCCGCCGTGTCACCGAGGTACTCGCGCAGCCCCGAGACGAAGACCTCGCGGAAGAGGATCAGCGCAGCGGGCAGCACAAGCAGCTGGGACAGCGAGGAGACATGCGCCAGCACCATCAGTGCGATGACCACCATCGCCTTGTCGGCGATGGGGTCCAGCATGGCGCCCAGGCGGGACACCTGGTTCCAGGCGCGGGCCAGCTGGCCGTCGACGTAATCGGTCAGCGAGGCCAGCACGAAGATGGCCAGGGCGACCGCATCGGCGGCGGGACGCGGCAGGCAGAGGAAGCAGAGCGCCAGGCCCGGAGAGGCCAGCAGGCGCAGGATGGTCAGGAGGTTCGGCCAGGTCATTTGCATGGCCCCTCTCCTAGCCTGAGTTGACCGCATGGGAAAGCGCGATTGCATTTCCCGAGGGCGGGAAGCGTCTTCCCGAGCACCCCGCAACCCGGCGGGTCCCGGCCCGCAGTCCAGATCGGCACGCCACCGCCAAGGTGGCGATGCCGGCTCCGCCCGCCGACATCGGATGTCGCGCCGGTCCCGGCATCGCGCCCGCACCTCCGGCAAGGGCGATTTTGCATCCGCCTCGCCTTGCCTGCGACACGGGCGCGCCTTACATCCCGAACATGGCTATTAGGACACCCTTCAGGAAACGCGGCCCCACCGTCGCGGTCATCAGGCTGAGCGGCATGATCGCTTCCGGCCCCCGCGGCCCGTTGAGCGAGGAGGCCCTGGCGCAGACCATCGACCGTGCCTTCCGGCGCGGCAAGCCCGCCGCCGTGGCGCTGTCGATCAACTCTCCCGGCGGCTCGCCGGTGCAGAGCGCGCTGATCGCCGCCCAGATCCGCCGACTGGCGGAGGAAAAGAAGATCCCCGTGCTGGCCTTCATCGAGGATGTCGCGGCCTCGGGTGGCTACTGGCTGGCCTGTGCCGCGGACGAGATCCTGGCCGACGAAAGCTCGGTCCTGGGCTCCATCGGCGTCATCTCGTCGAGCTTCGGCGCCCATGTCTTCCTGGCCCGCCAGGGAATCGAGCGGCGCGTCTACACCGCCGGCGAAAGCAAGAGTATGCTCGACCCCTTCCAGCCCGAGAAGGAAGAGGACGTGGCGCGGCTGAAAGAGTTGCTGGAGGAGATCCACGGCAATTTCATCGCCCAGGTCAAGGCGCGGCGCGGCGAGAAGCTGAAATCGGACCCCGAGCTGTTCTCGGGCAAGGTCTGGCTGGGACGCAGCGCGGTCGAGGTCGGCCTGGCCGACGGCATCGGCCACCTGGTGCCGGTCCTCAAGGAGCGTTACGGCAAGGACGTGAAGCTGCGCCGCTACGGCGGGCGCAAGCGCGGCCTGCTGCAGCGCATCGGCATGTCCGTGCTGGGCGAGCCGCTGGCGATGATCGAGGAGCGGGCCGCCTATGCCCGTTTCGGGCTGTGAGCCTGCCGGGCGGGCGCCTTTCCAGGCCATGATCCTGAAGATCGTCATCCTTTTCCTGGCCGCCATGGCCCTGCTGGCCATGGTCGGCAAGCTGCGGCTGCCCGGGCGCCCCCCGACCGCGCGCCTGCGCGGCAAATGTCCGAAATGCGGACGCCACCGGATCGGCACGGGGCCCTGCCCCTGCACCTCCGCCCCCTCTCGCAAGAACAGGAGTTAAATCGCAGATGCTCGTCTGGCTCATGGTCGTGCTTGGCCTCGTCATCCTGCTGCTGGCCGGTGACATGCTGGTGCGCGGCGCCGTCAACCTGGCGCTGCGCGTCGGCATCCCGGCCCTGCTGGTCAGCCTGACCATCGTCGCCTTCGGCACCTCGGCGCCGGAGCTGCTGATCTCGCTCAAGGCGGCGGCGCAGGACAAGCCGGGCCTGGCACTTGGCAACGTGGTCGGATCGAACACCGCGAACATCCTGCTGGTGCTTGGCATCCCGGCGATCCTGGCCCGGATGCACACCAGCCACTGCGACACCCGCAAGAGTTTCGTCACCATGATCGGGGCGACGCTGCTGTTCATCCTGCTGGCCCTGCGCGGCCAGTTCGACCTGCTCGCCGGGGTGGTGCTTCTGTCGGTGCTGGCGCTGATCCTGCTGGACCAGGGCCGCGAGGCCCTGTCGCACCGCCGCGATGGCAAGGCCGCCGAGGCGGAGGAAGAAGAGGTCGAGGGCGCCGACCCGCAGATGCCCTGGTGGAAGGTGGCGCTCTACCTCGTGCTGGGCCTGATCGGCCTGCCCTTCGGCGCCTCGCTGCTGGTTGACGCTGCCTCGGAGATCGCCCGGGACTACGGCGTCAGCGAGACCGTCATTGGCCTGACGCTGGTCGCCCTCGGCACCTCGCTGCCCGAGCTGGCGACGACCGTCATGGCGGCGCTGCGCCGGCAGGCCGACGTGGCGCTTGGCAACGTGATCGGGTCGAACCTGTTCAACCTGCTGGCGATCATCGGCATCACCTCGCTGTTCAAGACCATCCCCGTCGACCTGCCCGAACTGACCTTCGACCTGGCGGTCATGCTGGGCGCCTCCTTGTTGCTGATTCCCTTCGTCTTTCTGCGCCGCGACATCAACCGGCTCTGGGGTATCGCGCTTTCCGCGCTATACATCCTCTATGTCGTGATCGTGCTCAGCTGAGAGGAAGAGAAGTATGACCGAAGCCGCCGCCAGGAGGGCGCTTGTCACCGGAGCCGCCAAACGCCTGGGCCGGGCCATGGCCCTGACCCTGGCAGAGGACGGCCACGACGTCGCGGTACACTACAACGGCTCCGCCGAGGCGGCCGAGGAAGTCGCCGGGCAGATCCGCGCCCTGGGCCGCAAGGCGGTGACCCTTCAGGCCGATCTGACCGACGAGGCCGAGGTGGCGCCGCTGATCGACCAGGCGGCCGAGGCCCTCGGCGGTCCGCTCAGCTGCCTGGTCAACAATGCCTCCGTCTTCGACTACGACAACATCCGCACCGCCGACCGCGCCAGCTGGGACCGCCACATGGAGGCCAACCTGCGCGCGCCCGTCCTGCTGACCCAGCTTTTCGCCGAACAGGCCCCTGCCCCGCTGAGCGATGCCATGGGCGAACCCCAGGCCCAGGCGCTGGTGATCCAGATGCTCGACCAGCGGGTGCACAAGCTGACGCCGGAATTCCTCTCCTACACGATCTCGAAGATGGGTCTCTGGGCCTTCACCCAGACTTCTGCCCGCGCCCTGGCTCCCGCGGTGCGTGTGAATGCGATCGGCCCCGGCCCGACCCTGCAGGGCGCCCGCCAGAGCCGCGAACACTTCGACCTGCAACGCCACAACACGGTGCTGGAACGCGGCTCGAACCCCGAGGATATCTGCGGCGCGCTGCGCTACTTCCTCGGCGCGCACGGGGTCACGGGGCAGCTTCTGTGCACCGACGGCGGACAGCACCTGGCCTGGCAGACACCGGACGTCCAGGGGGTCGAATAGCGCTTTCCGGCGGAAGTTTTGCACCTGTCATGAGCCGGTTACAAAGTCGTTACCAAAAGATTAATGTTTTCAGACGGTTGTTCTTGTGAATTAATTTTATCATTTGAAAACAGCACCTTGAAAAACCGCCTAAAAATTCACCAGGTCAAGGAAGGGCCCACGAAACAAGGGTTTTTTCCATGTGTCAAAATCCTATCCCCGGAGTTATCCACAGAAAGCGGGGACAGCTTTTCTCTTGTAGGCCGGGCCGGAAATTTGCAGCCAGAGTGAGAATCGAAACGGAATCGCATGACCCAGGGGAATGACATGGAGGAGAGCGGACAGAAGGGCGAAAAGGCCCTGACGGGCCACGCGCTGATCCAGTCCTACCTGCCGCTTCTGGACAGCTCTCCGGGCGTCTACCGGATGCTGGATGACGAGAGCCGCGTGCTCTATGTCGGCAAGGCGCGCAACCTGAAGGCGCGCGTTTCAAACTATGCCCGCCCGGCCGGTCACAGCGGCCGCATCGCCCGGATGATCCGCGAGACCGCGCGGATGATGTTCCTGACCACGCGCACGGAAACCGAGGCGCTGCTGCTGGAACAGAACCTGATCAAGCAGCTGAAACCGCGCTACAACGTGCTGCTGCGCGACGACAAGAGCTTCCCCGATATCCTGGTCGCCAAGGACCATGCCTTCCCGCAGATCCGCAAGCATCGCGGCGCGCGCAAGTCGAAGGGCGCCTACTACGGCCCCTTCGCCAGCGCCGGTGCGGTGAACCGCACGCTGAACCAGCTTCAGAAGGTCTTCCTGCTGCGCAACTGCACCGACAGCATGTTCGAAGGCCGCTCGCGGCCCTGCCTTCTGTACCAGATCAAGCGCTGCAGCGCGCCCTGCGTCGGCTATATCTCGGAAGAGGATTACGCCGGCACGGTGGCCGATGCCGAACGCTTCCTGCAGGGCCGCTCCACCGATGTGCAGGAAAAACTGGCCGCCGAGATGCAGCGGGCCAGCGACGAGATGGAATTCGAGCGCGCCGCCGCCCTGCGCGACCGGATCAAGGCGCTGACCCAGGTGCAGAGCACCCAGGGCATCAACCCGCGTTCCACCGCCGAGGCGGATATCGTGGCGCTGCACATGGAGGGCGGCCAGGCCTGCGTCCAGGTCTTCTTCATCCGCGCCAACCAGAACTGGGGCAACCAGGATTTCTACCCCCGTGCCGGGGTCGATGTCTCGGAAGCGGAGGTGCTGGAAGCCTTCCTGGGCCAGTTCTACGACGGCAAGGAGCCGCCCCGGCAGATCCTGCTGTCGCACGGTATCGAAAACGCGGACCTCATGCACGAGGCGCTCTCCGAGAAGGCCGGCCGCAAGGTCGAGCTGCTGGTCCCCCAGCGCGGCGAGAAGGCCGAGCTGATCGCCTCTGCCGCGCGCAACGCCAAGGAAAGCCTCGGGCGCCGCATGGCCGAAAGCGCTACCCAGGCGAAGCTGCTGAAGGGCCTGGCCGAGGCTTTCGGGCTGGAGAAGGTGCCCGAGCGCGTCGAGGTCTACGACAACTCGCATATCCAGGGCACCAATGCGGTCGGCGGCATGATCGTCGCCGGGCCCGAGGGTTTCCTGAAATCGCAATACCGCAAGTTCAACATCAAGGGCGACGACCTGGTACCGGGCGACGACTTCGGCATGATGAAGGAGGTGCTGACCCGCCGCCTGAAGCGCCTGCTGAAAGAGGACCCCGACCGCCAGAACGGCATGTGGCCCGACCTGCTGCTGATCGACGGCGGCGCCGGCCAGGTCAGCGCGGTGCAGCAGATCCTCGACGAGATGGGGGTGCCCGACCTGCCCATGGTCGGCGTCGCCAAGGGCGTCGACCGCGATCACGGCAAGGAGGAATTCCACCGCCCCGGCCAGCGCCCCTTCGCCCTCAGGATGAACGACCCCGTGCTCTACTTCGTGCAGCGGATGCGCGACGAGGCGCACCGTTTCGCCATCGGCACCCACCGGGCCAAACGCGCCAAGTCCAACATGGCCAATCCGCTGGACGAGGTGCCCGGCGTCGGCGCCACCCGCAAGCGTGCCCTGCTGGCGCATTTCGGCTCGGCCAAGGCGGTCAGCCGTGCGGGCCTGCAGGACCTGAAGGCGGTCGACGGCATCTCGGACAGCCTTGCGGAAACCATCTACGACCACTTCCACGCCAGTTCCTGACGTCGCCTCCGGCGGGAGTATTTCCAGCCCGATGATGAACAGGGCCGCCCCCGCCGGGGAGGCGGCCCACTTTTGCCAAGGGGAGTTGGCCGCTTTCCACCAAAAGCAAAGGGCGCCCCGGAAGGACGCCCCATGCTCATCACCAGGCCAGAAATACTTCGGGGGGAGCCGCAGGCGGGGGGCAGAGCCCCCCTCCCCTCAGTCCCGCAGGCGCCAGCCGGTGCGGAAGATCTGCCAGACGATGGTCAGGCAGATGGCGAAGAAGGCGGCGATGGCCAGCAGGCTCCAGCCGACGGCGACATCGGCCACCCCGAAGAAGGCCCAGCGGAAGCCCGAGATCAGGTAGAACACCGGGTTGAAGTGGGTCACCGTCTGCCAGACCGGCGGCAGCATCGAGGTCGAGTAGAACGAGCCGCCGAGGAAGACCAGCGGCGTGACGATCAGCAGCGGCACCAGCTGCAGCTGTTCGAAATTCTTCGCCCAGATGCCGATGATGAAGCCCATCAGCGAGAACGCCAGGCAGGTCAGCACCAGGAAGGCCACCATCGCCAGCGGGTGCAGGATCGACAGGTCGACGAAGACCGCCGCCGTGCCGAGGATCACCACCCCGATGAACAGCGCCTTGGTCGCTGCCGCGCCGACGAAGCCCAGCACGATCTCCAGGAAGTTGACCGGCGCCGAGAGCAGCTCGAACACCGTGCCGACGAACTTGGGGAAGTACATCCCGAAGCTTGCGTTGGAGATCGACTGCATGATCACCGAGAGCATGATCAGCCCCGGCACGATGAAGGCCCCGTAAGAGACCCCTTCGACCGTCTCGATGCGCGACCCGATGGCGGCGCCGAAAACGACGAAGTAAAGAGAGGTCGAGATCACCGGCGAGATGAAGCTCTGGCCGATGGTGCGGAAGAACCGCGACATCTCGTTGACGTAGATGGCCTGGACGGCGCGCAGGTTCATGCCGGGGCTCCTTTCTCTTCGACCAGTCCGACGAAGATCTCTTCCAGAGAGCTCTGCCGGGTGTGCAGGTCCTTCAGCACGATGCCCGCCTCGCTGAGCGCGGACATCAGCCCGGCGATGCCGGTGCGGTCGGCCTGGGTATCGTAGCTGTAGGTCAACGACAGACCATCCTCGCCAAGGCAGAGGTCGTAGCCCGACAGCGGTTCGGGGATCGCGGTGAGCGGCTCGCGCAGCTCGATCGTCAGATCCTTGCGCCCGAGGCGCTGCATCAGGTCGGCGGTGCGTTCGACCATCAGGATCTCGCCATCGCGGATGACCGCGACACGGTCGGCCATGGCCTCGGCTTCCTCGATGTAGTGGGTCGTCAGGATGATGGTGACGCCGGCGGCCTTCAGGTCGGCCACCACGTCCCACATCTCCTTGCGCAGGGCCACGTCGACACCGGCGGTCGGTTCGTCGAGGAACAGCACCTTGGGTTCATGGGCCAGCGCCTTGCCGATCAGCACGCGCCGCTTCATGCCGCCGGAAAGCTCGCGCACCCGGCTGGCGCGCTTGTCCCAGAGCGCCAGCTTGCGCAGCACGTCCTCGACCTTCGCGTCGTCCCGCGGCTTGCCGAACAGCCCGCGCGAGAAGTGCAGGTTGGCGCCCACGTAGGAGAAGGGCTCGAGGTTGATTTCCTGCGGCACCAGTCCGATCATGCCGCGGGCCTGGCGGTACTGGGTCTTGATGTCGTAGCCACCGACGGTGGCGGTGCCCGAAGTGGGCTCGGTGATCCCGCACAGCGTCGAGATCAGGGTTGTCTTGCCGGCTCCGTTGGGGCCGAGAAGGGCAAGGATCTCTCCCTCCTCGATATCGAGGGTGACGCCTTTCAGCGCCTCGAAGCCGCCCTCGTAGACCTTCCGGAGGTCGCGGATCTTCAGGATCGCGGACATGTGGTTCTCCCTGGAGGTGAGGTTGTCTGGGCCCGGAATGGCCCGGATGGCGGCAGGGGTCCCCAGGGGGGGGATCCGGGGCGTCCCCGCCGCGCAGGTCAGACAGATAGGTGAGAGCGGCGGCGCTTTCACTGTGCCCACTCACACATCCGTGTACGCATTTCCGCATCAACGCACGAAAAGGCGAAAAACTGGTGTCGCGCCACTGCCAGCGACGCGGAGGGGCGTCTCAGCTGCCGCGAAGGCGGCTCAGCCAGCCCTTCTTCTCGGCCTCCGAGGCCGCCTTGCCCCCTTCCGCATCCTCGGCGGGGCCTTCCAGCACCTCCTGGAAGCGGGTGAAGAACTGGTCGGCCATCTTCTTGGCGAAGCCGTCGATGACGCGCGAGCCGAGCTGTGCCAGCTTGCCGCCGACCTTGGCCTGCACCTCGTAGGACAGCCGGGTGCCGCCCTCGACCTCGCTCAGGGTCACCTTGGCCTCGCCCTTGGCGAAGCCGGCGGCGCCGCCCTTGCCTTCCCCGGTGAGGGTCAGCGCCTCGCCTTCGGTGATCTCGCTGATCGTGACCTGGCCCTTGAAGGTGGCTTTCACCGGGCCGACCTTCTGCACCACCGTCGCGTCGAACCCCTCTTCGGGGGTGCCCGACACGTCCTGCGCACCGGGGACGCATTCCTGCAGCACCTCGGGCGAAAGCAGCGCGGCGAATACCGTTGCCTTGTCCGCCGCGATCACGCGGCTGTCACTCATCTCCATGGCGGCCTCCCTGAACCCTGGGCCCGCGATCCCTGCCGGGTGCGGTGCCTGCTCCGCTGTCGCAACAAGCTAGAGCATCGCCCGGGAATTGGAAACCTGGGTTGGGGACCCGCCGGGCCGGGGTCCGGGGCGAGGTCTGGGGCGGACCTGGACGACGAGGGCCAACACGGGACGGGCCAACATGGGATGGGATCGGGGGCGGAGGGCAAGAGAGGCGACGGCGGCCACGGGGTCCGGACCGACGGAGGGACGCCGCCGGTCCGGTATCCCGGGCTGCGTTGTGGGTACGCGGATCTATGCCCGGGGTCCCGTGGAGCCGGGGCGGGGCTTTTGGTGTGTGTGTCAGCTGCGCCGACCCGGCTCCATGATCTGAGGCGGTCTGCACAGGGGCCGGCCCATCAGGGCCTGACCGCCTGGCAGTCGCCGAGCGGCGGACCCGATCCCGTCAAGGGGGACGAAGGGGCCGGGCCGTCGCTCGATAGCCCTTGTATAGACCGTAAATTGCCACCGCCTTAAGTCACGCATTGGTGTCAGCGCCCGCGCCGAAGGGTAGTCCTCCTATCCGAATGGATAGGCCCCACCCGCGCCGACCGGCGGCAGGTCCTGCGGCAGAAGGTGGCAGCCCAGGGCAGGGGCTTTCCTGGACGGTCGCACCAAGGTAGAAGACGGCATGAGCATCGCGCCGCGCCGCCTCCTTTCGGTCCTGCTGCTGACCCTGGTCCTGGCCTGGGGCGGATTGCTGTCGGCAGCCCACATGGCCCCCTCGGCGGACGAGATGGCCCGGGCGCAGAGCGTGCTGGCGCTGGAACCGGCGCCGGGATCTCTCTGTCTGTCGGGCGACGAGCGTCATGTCACCCATCACTGTCCCTTCTGTCACGCCCTGCCCCGCGCCCCCGGGATTGCCATCGACCCGGCGGTCTCGCGCCTGGTCTTCGCGCAGTCTGTGGCCCCGCCCGGACCGCAGCAGCTGGTCCCGCAGCCGGCGCGGCGGGCCCATGCGCCAAGGGCGCCCCCTTTGTTCCTCGTCTGACAAGCGGCCTGCGGGCCCTTCGACCGCGCCCCTGTGGGGCGCAAGGACACCATGCGCAGACGTGGCACGGCCCCTGCGCGGAACAGAGACAGACACATGATGAAACATATCCTTTCGACCCTCGCCCTCGGCACCGCGCTGACGGGGGCGCTGGCGGGCGCCGCCCTGGCCCATTCCACGCTGGAACAGCGCGAGGCGCGCCTCGGCGAAACCACCAAGATCACCCTGCGCGTGCCCCATGGCTGCGACGGCGAAGCCACCGAGACCGTGCGCCTGACGATCCCCGAAGGCTTCTACGCCGTGAAGCCGATGCCCAAGGCCGGCTGGACACTGTCGACCACCACCGGCGCCTATGCGATGCCCTACATGAACCACGGCACCGAGATGACCGAGGGCGTGCGCGAAGTGGTCTGGAGCGGCGGCCACCTGGAAGACGGCTGGTACGACGAATTCACCGTGCGCGGCAGTTTCGCCAATGCCGAGGCGGGCAGCACGCTCTATTTCCCGGCGATCCAGGAATGCGCCAACGGGGTGGCCGACTGGACCGACACCTCGGGCGGACAGGTGCCGAATCCGGCACCGAAGCTGGTGCTGGTCGCCGGTGACAGCTCCGGGCACGGGGGTCACGGGACGGATCACGCCGCCAAGGATCATTCGGGCATGGACCATTCGGAGATGGCCGGCGGCGATCACCCGATGACGCATGAGGTGACGCTGGGGGATCTGACCCTCTCGGGCGGCTATTCCCGCGCCACCCTGCCCAATGCGCCCGTCGGCGGCGGCTTCCTGACGGTGACCAACACCGGCAGCACGGATGACCGGCTGATCAGCGTCGAGACCCCGGTGGCCGAGAAGGGCGAGATTCACGAGATGGCCATGGAGGGCGAGGTGATGCGGATGCGCGCGCTTGACGACGGCCTGGTGATTCCGGCGGGCGAGAGCGTCGAGCTGAAGCCCGGCAGCTATCACCTGATGTTCATGAAGCTGCAGCAGCCGCTGGTCGAGGGCGAGAGCGTCGATGTCACCCTGACCTTCGAACATGCCGGCAGCGTCACCCTGCCGCTGCCCATCGGGGCGCCCAATGCCAAGGGCGCCCATGACCATGGCGCGATGAAGCACTGACCTGTCCGCCCCGCCGCTCCGCGGCGGGGCCCTCAACCAAAGGAGTTTCCCAAGATGAGCAGAAAGGGTCTGACCCTCGCCCTGTGGATCCTTGCGGCGCTTGCCGTGCTGGCCTTCGCGGGGATCAAACTGATCCAGCCGATGCTGAACCGCACCCTTGCCGACGATCTCGGCCGGGGCGACTACGAGCTTGTCACCACCAGCGGCGAGACCTTCACCGAGGACAGCCTGCGCGGTGAACCGACCGCCGTCTTCTTCGGCTTCACCCATTGCCCCGAGGTCTGCCCCACCACCCTGGGCGACATCGCCACCTGGCAGGAAGAGCTGGGCGAGGCCGACCAGCTGCGGGTCTATTTCGTCACCGTCGACCCTGAGCGCGACGATGTCGACACGCTGCGCGATTACGTCTCCTGGGCGCCGGGGGTCAGCGGGGTCTCGGGGTCGCGCGCCGAGATCGACAAGGCGATCAAGGCCTTCCGCGTCTATGCCCGGCGGGTGCCGCTGGAGGATAGCGACTACACCATGGACCACTCGGCCTCGGTGCTGCTGTTCGACGACAGGGGCCGGTTCTTCGAACCGATCGGCTACCAGGAGGACTATGCGCGGGTGATCGACAAGATCCGCCGCATGTTGGCCAGCTGAGCCGCACCGGATAACCTAGGCCCGCGCCATCTCCTCGGTGGCGCGGGCGATCAGTTCGACCCCCTGCGCAATCCGGTTGCTGGCGATCGAGGAATAGGCGAGGCGGTAGAAATTGTGGTTGGGCTCTTCGGGATTGAAGAACGCCTGTCCCGGCTCGATCAGCACCGAATCCTCGCGCAGGCGCATGGCAAGGGCGGTGGTGCTGACACCCTCGGGCGCGCGCATCCAGAACGAGGATCCGCCCGAGAGGCCGGGCGTTGCCAGCTCCAGCCCCGTTTCCGCGATGGCCTTTTCCATCACCGCGCGGCGGCGGGCGAAGGCATCGCCCATGCGGGTCAGCTGGGCATCGAAATGCCCCAGCGACAGGAAATAGGCCATGTTGCGCTGCACATGGCCGGGCGGATGGCGCATGACGTAGGCGCGCAGGGACCGGGCCTGGCGGATGAAGGGCTCAGGCGCGACGAGGTAGCCCATGCGCAGCCCCGGAAACAGCGTCTTGGAGAACGAGCCGATGTAGATCACGCAGCCGGTGCGATCCTGCGCCTTCAGGGCAGGCGTCGGGGCACGCAGGCTGGGCAGCTCGAACTCGTAGTCGTCTTCCAGGATGATGAAATTCTCGTCCCGCGCCCGGCGCAGCAGTTCGCGGCGACGCGCCATCGGCATGGTGACGCTGGTCGGGCAATGGTGGCTGGCCGTGGTGCAGACCACGTCGGCGCCCTCGGGGATGGCCTGGGGCGGCAGCCCGTCCTGGTCGACATCGGCAAAGACCGTGCGGCACCCGACCTGGCGCAGCAGGTCGCGCAAGCCGGCATAGCCGGGGTTCTCCATCACCGCCGTCTTCTCGGGCGAGAGCAGCAGCTGGGTGGCGATCCACAGCGCGTTCTGCGCGCCCATGGTCAGCAGCACCTCCTCGGGTCTGGCCGAGATGCCGCGCCGGGGCAGCAGCTGGCGGCGCAGGTATTCGATCAGCACCGGGTCGTCGCGCTCGTAGTAGTCCGTCGTCAGCGACTCGAAGTCCTTGCGGCCGAGGGCATTCAGCGCGCAGAGCCGCCAGTTCTGGTGATCGAACAGGCGCGGGTCGCTCTGGCCGTAGATGAAGGGATAGTCGTAGGTGCGCCAGTCCGAGGGGCGGACCAGCTCGGACGGTGGCGCGAAGGGGTTGGCGATGACGCTGTCCCAGTCCACCGCGTCCTCGGGGTCGGGCGGCGGAGGGCGGAACTGCGGCAGGCGCGGGGCGGTGTCGGCGACGAAATAGCCCGAGCGATCGCGCGAGATCAGATATCCGTTCGCCACCAGTTCGTTATAAGCCAGCGACACGGTGATCCGCGCCACCTTCAGGTGCTTGGCGAAGGCCCGGGTCGAGGGCATCTTCTCGCCCGCCTGGAAGCGGCCCGACAGGATCGAATCCGCGACGAGCCCCTGGATCTGCTGTTGCAGGGTGCGGGTGCTGTCGGGGTCGAGGAAGAGGGTCTCGGTCGGGATGCTCATGCCGGTCTGGGGCGCCTTCGGGATGCGGCCCCCAGATTAGACGGGGGCCGCGCCACAGGAAAGGGCTAGCCCAGCACCGCGCCGAGCGCGGCGTCCAGAGTGCCCGTGATCTGGTCGATCTCCTCGGCGGAGACACAGAGCGCGGGGGCCAGGCAGAGGGTGTTGTTGAACCCCTTCAACGCCCGCGCCGTGCTGCCGATCAGCACCCCGCGGGCCTGGCATTCGGCGATGACCTGCTGCACCAGCGGCTCGGGCAGCGGTTCCCGGCTGGCGCGGTCGGCGACCAGCTCGGCACCGCAGAACAGCCCCTTGCCGCGCACGTCGCCGATCACCGCATGGCGCTGTTGCAGATCGCGCAGGTTCTCCATCAGCCGGGCGCCCATGGTCTGCGTATTGGCCAGCAGGTCCTCCTCCTCGATGATCGCCATGTTTTCCAGCGCCGCCGCCGGGCCGGCAGTGCAGCCGGCATAGGTCGAGATATCGCGGAAGTGGCTCATCTCGTCCTCGGGGGCCTCCTTGAAGGCGTCAAAGACCTCTTCCGTCGTCACCAGGCAGGCCACCGCCGCATAGCCCGAGGCGACGCCCTTGGCCATGGTGACGAAATCGGGTTTCAGCCCGTAGTGCTGGTAGCCGAACCAGGAGCCGGTGCGGCCCAACCCACAGACCACCTCGTCCAGGTGCAGCAGGATGTCGTATTTCTGGCAGATCTGCTGGACACGCTGCCAGTAGCCCTCGGGCGGGGTGATCACGCCGCCGCCTGCGGTGATCGGCTCCAGGCACAGCGCGCCGACGGTGTCGGGACCCTCACGCAGGATGACCTCTTCGATGGCATCGGCGGCGCGTTCGCCATAGCTCGCCGCGTAGTCGTCCCCGGCCCACTGGGCGCGGTATTCCAGGCAATGGGGCACCTCGACGAAACCGGGGGTGAAGGGGCCGTAGTCGCGCACCCGCTGCCCCTGCCCGCAGGCCGAGAGCGCGGTGATCGAGGCGCCGTGGTAGTCACGTTCCCGGAACAGGATCTTGCTCTTGCGCCCGCCGTGCCGCTGCACCGCGATCTGGCGGATCATCTTCCAGGCCTTCTCGTTCACCTCGGTGCCGGAGCTGCCGTAGTAGACCCGCGACAGGCCCGGCATCCTGGCCACCAGCCGCTCGGCGAAGCGCGCCCCGGGCAGCGATCCGGCGGTCTGTGCATAGAAATTCATCTCTGACAGCGCCTCGGCCACGGCCTGTGCGATGCGGGTGCGCCCATAGCCGACATTCACCGTCCAGACCCCGCCCGACACCCCGTCGAGATAGCCCCGCCCGGTGGCATCCCAGACCCGCAGCCCCCGTCCCTTCACGTAGAGGCGCGGATCCTTGTTTTCATGGCTCTTGTGCTGGGTCAGATGGTGCCAGACATGGGCCCGGTCGGCAGCCACGGCGGCAGAGTGATCGGGGCGGGTCAGGTCGAGGGTCATGGCGATATCCTTGGGCGACGAGGAGGAGGAAACGCCGCGCGATGCTGCGGCGCGGCAGGCTTGCCCAGATGGAATGCACGGAAAAGCGTCGCGCGATAGGGCCAGTTACCCCATTGCCGTGATGCCAGTTTACCTCGGCGATTGCCCCCTGCCGACGGGGCCGTAACGCTGACCCCGATGGACCGGCCGACCGCCTGCGACTGGCGCCGAACAAGGCCGGAAATCGTAGCAACATGGAGAAGGACAAGATCATGAAGACCAACAAGCTGCTGTCCGGCGCGGCCTTCCTCGGCGCCCTGCTGGGTGCCAATGCCGCCTTTGCCCAGGAAGAGATCACCGTGGGCTATTTCCTCGAATGGCCGATGCCCTTCGAATATGCCAAGGCCACCGGCATGTACGACGAGGCGCTCGGCATGACCGTCAACTGGGTGTCCTTCGATGCCGGCACAGCGATGTCGGCGGCCATGGCCTCGGGCGATGTGCAGATCTCGGTCAGCCAGGGCGTGCCGCCCTTCGTCGTCGCCGCCTCGGCCGGTCAGAACCTGGTCGCCGCCGATATCGCGGTCAGCTACGCCGAGAACGACAACTGCGTCGTCGCCGAGGCGCTGGAGATCGACAAGGACAGCGCGATGGAGCTGGAAGGCAAGCGCGTCGGCGTGCCGATCGGCACCGCCGCGCACTATGGCTTCCTCAAGCAGATGGACCACTTCGGCGTCGACATCACCACGATGGACATCGTCGACATGGCCCCCGCCGATGGCGCCGCCGCCTTCGCGCAGGGGTCCCTGGACATGGTTTGCGGCTGGGGTGGCGCGCTTCGCCGCATGAAGGAGCACGGCAACGTGCTGCTGACCGGCCCCGAGAAGGAAGAGCTGGGCATCCTGGTCTTCGACGTGACCTCGACCACCGCCGATTTCGCGGCCGAATCCGGCGACGTGCTGACCAAGTTCCTGGCCGTCACCGCCGAGGCCAACGCCATGTGGGCCGCAGGCGAGATGAAGGACGAGATGCTGGAAGTCATCGCCAAGGACGCCGGCATGGATGTCGAGGCAACCGCCGAGACCCTAGCCACCTTCGAGTTCCCCTCGGTCGAGGAACAGATGACCGAAAAGTGGATGGGCGGCGGCATCCAGGAATTCATGCTGGGCGTGGCGCAGGTGTTCAAGGACGCCGGGTCGATCCCGACCTCGCTGGACAGCTACGAAGCCAATGTCGACGCCAGCTTCCTCGAAGCCGTCGACGGCATGTGAGCCCAAAAGGGGGGAGGCGCCCGCGCCTTCCCCCGCCACGACAGAAGGCCCCGCCAGAGGGGCCCAATCACCAGAAGGGAAAGTGCCCGGCATGGACGGCCTCCACATAGAGAATATCTCGATGCGCTTCGACCTGCCCAACGGAAGTTCGGTGCAGGCGCTGAAGAACGTGTCGATGGACATCAGGACCGGCGAGATGGTCTCGATCCTGGGCCCGTCGGGCTGCGGCAAGACCACGCTGCTGAACATCGTGGCCGGGTTCCTGGCGCCGACCGAGGGCGCGGTGAAGCTGGACTCCACCGCCGTCGCGGGCCCCGGGCCGGAACGCGGCATGGTGTTCCAGAAGGGCGCCCTGTTCGAATGGATGTCGGTGCGCAAGAACGTCGAGTTCGGGCCGCGCATGAAAGGCATGGCGAAGGTCGAGCGGGACCGGATCACCGATCACCTGCTGGGCGTCGTCGGGCTGCAGGACTTCAAGGACAAGGCCGTCTACGAACTGTCGGGCGGGATGCAGCAGCGCGTCGCCCTGGCCCGCTGCCTGGCGAACGAGCCGGACGTGATCCTGATGGATGAACCCCTCGGCGCGCTGGATGCGCTGACGCGCGAGAAGATGCAGGGGCTGGTGCTGAAGCTGTGGAAGGAGACCGGCAAGACCGTGATCCTGATCACCCACTCGGTCGAGGAGGCCCTGCTGCTCGGTGAGCGGCTGATCGTCATGGCGCCGCGGCCGGGCCGCATCCACAAGGAATACCGCCTGCCCTTCGCCGAGCGCGGCGTCAACGCCGACCTGCGCGAAGTGAAGAAGAGCGAGGGCTTCGCCGAAACCCGCGACGAAATCCTGTCGATGATCTGGGAAATGGAAGAGGAAATCATGGGCCGCTCGGAGGATGCCGCATGACCGGGCTGATCGTTCTTCTGGCCTACGTGGCGCTGTTCACCGCAGGCTATTTCATCGTCCGCCTGGCCAAGTGGCTGGGCCGGCCGAACCGCGATTTCACCTCGCTCAAGACCGTCACCTTCGGGGACGAGAGCGCGATCCGCCCCGACCGTGCCGCCTCGTTCCTCTCGGTGCTGGTGATCTTCCTGATCTGGGGCGCCTTCACCGGATCGAAATGGGTGCCCTTCCACGTCCCCGGCCCCTTCACCGGCGATGCGGCGTTCAGCTACACCGTGCAGGATGCCTCGGGCGCCAGCGACGAGGGGCTTGTGACGGTGCGCGTCCATCCCGTCGGCGAGGACGCCGAGGATCCCGAGATTGCCCCCGGCGAGGGCATGGCGATGAACGATGTCGATACGGTCGGGGCCTGGCGCTCGACCCTGCTGAAGGTCACCGGCAACGATGTGGGCGAGGATCTGACCGTGACGGCGGTCGACGGCCAGCCGATTGCGCCGGGGCAGACCGTGAAGGTCGCCGATGGCGAGGTGACGATGACGCCCAAGGGCTCGCTCAACTTCCAGCCCGCCAAGGGGCTCCAGATGGAGCCGATCTGGATGCCGCCGCCCGAGGACGTGCTGAGCCGCTTCCGGGAGATCGCCACGGAGGGCTACCAGAACTATACACTGTGGCAGCATCTCGGCTCGTCCCTGATGCGGGTGCTGGCGGGCTTCTTCCTGGGCTCCATCGTCGGCATCCCGCTGGGATACGCCATGGGCCTGTCGGGCTGGTTTCGGGGCTGGTTCGACCCCATCGTCGAATTCATGCGCCCGGTGCCGCCGCTGGCCCTGATCCCGCTGGTGATCATCTGGTTCGGCATCTGGGAGACCGGCAAGATCGTCCTGCTGTTCCTCGCCGCGCTCTGGGTGATGACCATCGCGGCGCGGGCAGGCGTTTCGGGCGTCAACATCTCGAAGGTCCATGCGGCCTATTCGCTGGGGGCCTCGAAACGTCAGGTGCTGATGCATGTGATCCTGCCCAATTCGCTGCCCGAGATCTTCACCGGTGCGCGGGTGGCCATGGGCGTCTGCTGGGGCACCGTCGTCGCGGCGGAGCTGGTCGCGGCGCAGAAGGGCGCCGGCATGATGATCATCGCCGCCTCGAAGTTCCAGCTGACCGATATCGTGCTGATGGGGATCATCCTGATCGGCATCATCGGCTACGGCATCGACATCCTGATGCGCCTGTCCGAACGTTTCCTGGTGCCCTGGAAAGGCAAGGTCTGAGGGCGGCCGCCCCGGCTGCCCGGGGCACGGCCCTGCCGGGTCCCTGGCAGAGGGCGGCAAGGTCGCCCTCTGCCCCCCCCCTCGCCATCCCCTGTCCAAAGCTTGTTGCACAGTATTTTCGCGCAAAGGCGCCTCTGCCAGGTTCGGGCGGCGGCAGGGCTTCCGCTGCGTCACCCCACGGGCTAGGAAGTGGGATGTTTCCGAGTTTCGCATTACCGCTCACTGCCATTCAGAAAGACCTGTTGCGTCGCCTCGCCCTTGGCGGCCCCCAGAAACGCGCCGGGCTGATTGCCGAAACCGGCCTGTCGGCCCAGACCATCATGCGCGCGATCGCCCCCCTGCGCGACGGCGAGGTCCTCCGCGAAATCCCGATCCGCATCGGTGAACGCGGCCAGCCGGCGCGCGAGTTGCGGCTGAACCCCGGGCGGCTCTGCCTGCTGGGGATCAGCGTCGCCCAGTTCGAGGTCGCGGTCTGCCTGCGCGATCTCGCCGGGACGCAGCTCTATCGCCGTCGGGAAGAGGGAGATTTCGGCGCCCCGGACGCGGCGCTGGCCGGCCTGGAGAGGATGCTGGACGAAGCGCGCGATGCGCTGCCCGCTGGTGCCGATTGCCTCGGCGCGGGGATCGCCGCGCAGGGCTACATGCTGGAGCCGGGGCGCAGGGTGGCGGCGCGCGGCGGCATCTCGGCCTGGGCGGGCTTTGACCTGCACGCGCGCGTCACCGAGATCACCGGCCTGCCCGTGGTGCTGGAGAATGACAGCCGCGCCCTGGCGCTCTGCGTACGCGACAGCCTGGGAGAGCTGCCGGGGAACGCCTTCTTCGTCCACCTCTCTTCGGGGATCGGCGGCGGCCAGATGGTCGACGGCCAGATGGTGCGCGGCGCCTGGGGCAATGCGGGCGCGGTTGGCGGGCTGATCCCGCGCGGGCCGGATCGCCCGACCGAAACCCAAATCCGCGCCGCTTTCGGGCTCAGCGACTGGCAGGACCTGCCCCGGCTTCCCCCTGCCCTGTACCAGGCCGGACTGGACTGGCTGGACCGGGCCGCCGCGCAGCTCTCTCCGGCGCTGCAGGCCATCGCGGCGCTGATCGACCCCGAGGTGATTTTCCTGCTCTGCCCCCTGCCTGACGAGATCGCCGAGGCGCTGATCGCCCGGCTCTCGCTGGTGTCGGAGGCACGGGTGTCGACGCTGAAGGGCCTGGCGCCGGACCAGCTGCGCCTGCCCCGGGTGGTCTGCTGGCCGTCGGCCGCGCCGGATCGCGCCGCCTGCATCGTCGCCCGCGACGCCGCTCTGGTCGGCTGACCTGTCAGGAAACCGTCACGGGACTGGTGTAGCCGGGGGTCTCCACCCGATCCGGAGCCCCCATGCCGTCCCTTCCCCGCCGCCGCCTGCTTGCCTCGGGCCTTGCCGCCGCCGCGCTCTGGCCCGGTCTTGCCGGGGTCCGTGCCGCCCGCTTCACGCATGACCCCTTCACCCTCGGTGTCGCCTCGGGCTGTCCGACGCCCGAGGGCGTGGTGCTCTGGACCCGGCTGACCTTCCCCGAGCCGCCCGCCCCTGCCAATCCCTTCGCCGTCGTGCAGGCCGCGCCCCTGCCGCCGATGGATCTGCTCTGGGAGGTCGCCGAGGACGAGGGCTTTGGCCGCGTCGTCCGCCAGGGTGTCGTGCGCGCGGTCGAAGCCTTCGCCCATTCGGCCCATGTCGCCGTCACCGGGCTGCGGCCCGACCGCTGGTATTTCTACCGTTTCCGCGCCGGCGAGGCGCTCAGCCCCACCGGGCGCACCCGGACCGCGCCCGCCGGGGACGTCGATCCCGGGCGCTTCCGCTTCGCCTTCGCCGCCTGCCAGCAATACGAACAGGGCTACTACGCCGCCCTGCGCGACATGGCGCAGCGCGACCCCGATCTGATCGTCCACCTCGGCGACTACATCTATGAAATGAGCTACGGCGCGGGGCATGTGCGCAGCCACGGCACCGGCAACCCCACGACCCTGCGCGAGTACCGCGACCGCTACGCGCTCTACAAGTCCGATCCCGACCTGCAGGCGGCCCATGCCGCCGCGCCCTGGCTGGTGATCTGGGACGATCACGAGGTGATCAACAACTACCATGGCGAGGAGGCCCCCGGCGTCACCGACGGACCCGGCTTCCTGCGCCAGCGCGCCGCCGCCTACCAGGCGTGCTATGAACACATGCCGGTGCCGCCCCACGCGGGTGGCGACTTCGCCCGCTTCCGCATCCATGGTCAGCACCGGTTCGGCACCCTGCTGGACATCACCCTGCTGGACAGCCGCCAGTACAGAACGCCGCCGCAGGCCGGCGGCGCCGGGCGCAGCTACCTGGGTGCGGAACAGGAAGCCTGGCTGGACCGCAGCCTGCAGCAGTCGCACGCCCGCTGGAGCGTCATTGCCCAGCAGACCCTGCTGTCCGAGCGCGATCTGGAGGCCGGCTCTGCCACCCGCTACAGCGGCGACACCTGGGATGGCTACCGGGCCGCGCGAGGGCGGCTGCTGGACTCGGTCCAGCGCGCGGGGCTGGCCAATCCGCTGGTCATCGGCGGCGATCTGCACGCCTTCTATGCAGCGGAGGTGAAACGCGATTTCGCCGCCCCGGACGCACCGGTGCTGGCGACGGAATTCGTCACCGGCTCGATCACCTCGAACCCGCCATCAGCGCGCGCCATGGCCACGGTGGCAGCCGAGAACCCGCATCTGAAATTCGCCAGCGGCGGTCAGCACGGCTACGCCATGGCAGAGCTGGGACGGGGCCAGGCACAGGTGGATTTCATCGCCGTCAGCGACCGCAGGGACCCCGCCGCCACGGCCCGCGTCGCCCAGAGCTTCGCGGTGCTCAATGGGCGGCCGGGGGTCAACCGGCTCTGACCGTTCAGAGCCAGCCGAGCAGCCGCCACCAGAGATAGCAGAGCGGCATCAGCACCAGCAGGCTGACCGCCGCCAGCGCCAGGCAGATTCGCATCAGCGGGCGCGGGCTTTCGCCCGAAAGCCCCATGGCGACCAGCAGCGGTGCCGCCTGGTAGGGGAAGAAGATCGTCGAGAAGCCGATCACCTGGGTCATGATCACCGCGTCCAGCGGCAGGCCGGTCAGGTCGCTCAGTTCCTCGGCCAGCACGGTCAGCACCGCGGGCAGGCCCGAGATCGTGGTGAAGATCCCGGTGACCGCGCTGAGCCAGACCAGCGAGGCGAAGCTGGCAAAGTCCTGCCCCGGCGCCAGCGGCAGCAGCGAGGTGAGCCCATGGGCCATGACGGCGCCCAGCCCGCTCTGGTTCACCACCACGCCGAGACCGAGCGCCCCGGCGATGAAGAGCAGGGTGGCGAAATCGACCGAGCGCTTGAAGTCCTGTCCCTCCAGGAAGCCGATGCGCGGCATCAGGATAACCACCGAGGCGGCCATGCCGATCCAGGCCGGGCTGATGCCATGCCAGGTATCTGTGAACCACAGGGCCAGGGTCGCCAGCAGCAGCGCCAGCAACCAGGGCTGGCTGCCGCTGCCCTCGACCTCGGGCAGCGGGGCGTCCAGGGCGGCCGCCGCCGGGTCGATGCGGGCGGGGAAGAAGTGGCGCACCAGCAGCACGATGATCGGCGTCTTGACCAGCCCCAGCACCGGGTAGTGCAGCGCCAGGTAGCTGGCATAGGAAAGTTTGACCCCGTAGAGCCGTTCCGCCGTACCCGCCAGCACCAGGTTGGGGATATTGCCCGGCAGCACCGCGAAGCCGGGCATGTTGGTGCAGAAGGCGATGGTCAGCGCGATGCCGATACGTCCGTTCGAACCGCTGGCGAAGCCCAGGCGGTCGGCCAGTGCCATGCCGACAGGCACCATGACCACCGCCCGCCCCACCGAGGAGGGCATGAGGAAGCTGAGCACCATGCAGATCGCCATCAGCCCGAAGAGCAGCCCGGTGTAGCTGCGGCTCAGGCGCGGCCCGAGCGCCCCGGCCAGCCGCCCGCCCAGGCCCGAACTGCGGATCGCCTCGCCGATGATGAAGCCCGAGACCACCAGCCACATGGCCTGCGACGAGAAACCCGAGAAGGTCTCGGCGGGGGTGGCGAGGCCGCTGATCACCACCACGGTGAGGAAGAGAAGGCTGGCCACATAGCCCGGCACCAGCCCGGTGCCCCAGAGGCTGAGCGTCACCAGCACCACCGCCAGGGTGCGCGCCTGCAGCGGGTCCAGGCCCGGCGCACCGAAGGCCAGCAGCAGAGCCGCCACGAGGGCGACGAGACCGACCAGAATTTCCTTGGCGAAGCGCATGTCCTGCCCCCTGACTTGGCGCCTCGGGGCGCCCGGCATGGCGCCTCACCTGGCGCATCTCACTGGCACGGGGCCTTTCTAGACCGGGCGGCGACCTTTCGCTATCTATACATCATGACAGAAGATATAGAGTTTCAGCCATTTCGGACTGCCGGCAGCGCGGGCGACCTTCGCGACCGCCAGCGCCCGGCCACCGCCCATGGCCACCTGATCCGCGCCGGGCGTCGGGTGGCGCCCCATGCCCATCCCCGGGCCCAGCTGGCCCTGACCCTGTCGGGGGTGATGCGGCTGGAGGTCGGGCATGACACCTGGATCGTGCCGCCCAGTCATGCGGTCTGGGTCCCTGGCGGTCAGCGCCATTCGATCCGCAGCGAGACCGATATCGTCACCTGCAACATCTTCGTCGATCCCACCTGCGCCGCCCGTGCCCGCCCCGAGACCGCGCCCCGGGTGCTGCGCATCACGCCGCTGCTGCGCGAACTGGCCGTGCGGCTGTCCGAAGCCGGGGCCATGGGCGATGCCGGCGCGCCCTCGCGGCGGCTGTCACTGGTGCTTGTCGACGAAATCGCCCGGCTGGAGACCGGCGACCTGGGCCTTCCCGGAGGCCGCGATGCGCGGCTGGTGAAGGTGACCACGCACCTGAACCGCCACCTGGGCGAGCTGCGCGGCCTGCCCGAGCTGGCCGAGGAGGCCGGCACCAGCGAGCGCACCCTGGCCCGGCTGTTCCGCGCCGAGACGGGGCTGAGCTTTCGCCAGTGGCGCACCCGGCAGCGGATGCTGGTGGCGCTGGAACGGCTGGAACGCGGCGAGAGCAGCGGCGCGGTGGCCGCCGCCCTCGGCTACGGATCGGCCTCGGCCTTCATCGCCGCCTTCCGCCGGACGCTCGGCGCCGCCCCGCGCCAGTTGACCGGGGCGACGGGAGAGCTCAGCTCTCGCGGAACGACCGCTTCAGAAGGAAGGTCAGGAAAATCGGCCAGAGCAACCAGTTCAGCAACGACATGATGAGGAACCAGTCCTCGGGGGTGACGGCGAAGATCGCCGGCCACAGCACGATGTCATCCGTCGGCTCGAAGTCCTCGCGCGCGGCGAGGCCGATCAGCGGGATGTGGTGGCGTGCGGTCAGCCAGACGCCGGCCCAGGGCGACCAGTCGTCCTCGCTGGGCAGAAGGGTCTGCGGGCTGTCCAGCGAATAGCCGATGCCCCGGGCGAACTCCGTGGTCCCCTCCTCCTGTGAGAGGGCAAGGAGGGTGCGCGCCGCCGGCGCCATCTCGTAGTGCCCGCGGTAGGCGCCGACGGTACTCCAGGAGAAGAGCATCAGCAGGGCGATCACCCAGCCCAGCCGGCGCGGCGAGAGGCCGTTTTCCAGCGCGAAGCGGAAGAAGGCATGGAGCAGCAGGTGCCAGAGCGTGATCGCCAGGTCGAGGAGGCGCACGAGAAAGCCGCGCAGCAACCGCTCGGCGAAATGCCAGACCCGGGCGTGCAACCCGTGATCGGCGCTGCGGGCCTGCCAGTCCAGGCGCCATTGGCGGAAGTCGTCGCCGAAGCTGGGACGGTGCTGCATCTTCTCGTCGTGGGCGCGGTCATTGCCCCGCCGGTAGACCCGGGCAGCGGCGGCGCTGCGCCCCTCGTTGCGCAGCTTGTCGAAGACGCTTTCGTAGATGTCCCAGTGGAAGGTCTCGTCGTTGTTGAGGAAGAGGATGTAGTTCTCGGCCAGCGCCTTTTCCTCGCCCGGGCCATCGTCGGACTGGCCGGTGTCGAATGTCCAGCTCTGGCACTGCAGCCCGCCGAGGTTCACCGGCACCGGGAAGCCGGCGCTGATGTCGGTGCAGGCGGGATCGCGCATCACCGTCAGGTGCCCGATCTCGGCATCCTCCAGGTCGATGCCCTGCCGCTCTGCCGTGCCCAGCCCGTGTGTCTCGGGCGGCACCGTCAGCCGGGCCGCGCGGCGCAGGTGACGCAGGGACCGCCCCAGGTATCCCGGCCGCCCCACCCCCTCGGGCAGTTCGCAGCCTTCGCCCGGGAAGCTGCGCCGCGACAGCACTGCCTCGGAGATCCGGGCATCGTTGAGCCGCAGCGCCCCCGCGACCTCGAGGTAGCTCTGCGAGGCGGGGATGCCGCGGCCCTCGAACTCGGCGATGGTCAGCAGCTCGGATCCGACCTGCAGCCGCTCGGCCAGCACATGCCCCTGGGGGGCCATCGGATTGTCGTCCGAGAGCGTTCCGTCGATCTGCAGGCCGCTCAGATCGAGGTCGCCGGTCACCTGGAGGCGCCGCATCTGCAGGAAGCCCGCCCGCGCGCGGGCGTCCTCCCTCGCCAGATGGCCGAGACTGCCCTCCCCTTCGGCCGTCTCCTGCAGGACCTGTTCCGCCTCACGCCGCAGCCAGTCCTGAGCCGCGCGGCGCACGAAGACAGAGACGGAGGGATCCCCCGCCATCCGTTGCGGCGAGGTAAAGAGCAGGTCGCCGCGCACCTCGGTCTCGTCCAGCAGGATGCCGCCCTCGACCTTCTCGGTGCCCGTCTCGCCCTGCACCTCCAGGGGGGAGACGCGCAGGCGGGTCAGGTCGAGATCGTTGACCACCCGGCAGTTGCGCAGGATGAACTGGCCATGCACCTCGGTGGCGACGCATTTGCCGTTCCAGGCGGTAACTTCCTCCTCGAGACCGTCCGGACCTTCGTTTCCGTCGCGCACGGAGGGACGCCAGAAGGCGAGGCTATTGCCGAAGCTGCAGGATTCGATCCGGCAGCCGAACCAGGTCGGCAGGTAGGGCCGGGAATGCGCCCGCGCCTGTCCGATCCGGGTTCCGATGACCCGCATGTAGGAAGAGATGGTGCTGTCGATGAAATCGAGCGCACCGAGGTAGGCCGGACTCTGCCAGTCGCCGTAGACGAGCACGGATCCCAGCTGTGCGCCATTGGCGCCAAGCAGCCCGTTCAGGCGAAACGCCGCGTGGCCCGCACAGTTGGAATTGCAGCCCAAGGCCAGCTGCGCCCGGATCTGCGCCCCGTCCAGGTGCAGGTCCCCCGCGATGTCGGGCAGCGCGCCAAGCGCGGCCACCCAGTGCGGCCGCTGGTCCGCCGGGATGTCCGGAATGTTCCGATATGCGCGGAATATGCCCTTGATCTCGGCCATGACCAATGAGAGCGACCCCACCACCGAACTGCTACCGAGCGTCAGGAAGGCGCAGCTCAACCTGTTTGCCGACAGGGCGGCCTCGGAGATGTAGCTCTCGGTCGGCGGTTGCGGGACCTCCCCGGCTTTCGGGTCGCCGTCGAGGAACCGTGCCAGGTAGTCCCGCCAGGCGTCACCCCCGGGGCCGATCACGTAAAGATCGTCCAGGATCACGTCCCCCGCGCAATCGCAGTCATCCAGCGAGAGCTCACCGTTGACCAGGGTCACCGACAGCGCCTCGCAGATCTTCGGCCTTTGGCCCGTCACCCGGGTGGCCTCGAAGGTGATCCCCCCTCGCACCATCAGCTTGGAGAAATCAAGCTGGCTGGTGCGCGTCTCCTCCGACGGTGGCGTCTCCTCCGACGGGGGCGTCTCCTCCGGCAGGGGCGCCTCATCCAGCTTCGGGCCGAAGTGACATGGCCCCACGTAAAGCGAGCCGTTGATGCTGGAATTGGCCAGGCTGAACCGGGTCACCTGCATGTTGGACAGGGCAACGCTGCCGCGGGCCTCGATCTTTTCCACCAGCACCAGCCCCCTGGCGACGACCTGGCTGAGCATCGCCGCTCCCCAGGGGCTGTTCCCGGCCCTGCCGATGCCGGTGCCGAGGGTCACGTCGCCGCCGCAGACCAGTTTCGAAAGGGTGATCGCCAGCTTATCGCGCTCGATTACGGGGCCGCTCGGGTCCTCCATGGTGATCCTGTCGAGACGGCAATCGCCATCGACATGCATACTGTTGGCGCGGATCAGGCCGCAGCCCTCGACACGGTCGATTTCAAGGCTGCCCGAAAGGCGCGCATCCTCCAGCACCAGCGCCCGGTCGGTGGGGAAATCGCCCTTCCTGAACTGACACTTGTAGATCCTGACCCGGCTGCCCGAGGTCATGCCAGAGGCACTCAGCCCGCCTTCGAAGGTACAGTCCTCGAAGGTGACCCCGGCGCGAAAGCTGGCCCCCTGCAGGCCGAGCGACTGGGTAAAGGTGATCTTGGAAAACGAGACCGGCCGGTCGAAGACCATTCCGGCGAGATCGACCGGGCCGATCACCCGGACGGGCACCAGCGGGCCGCGCCCGGTCTCGCGCACCGCCTTCTCGAAGTCACGGTTGAGCAGTTCCTGAACCATCGTCATGCCTTCGGTTGCCAGAAATGCGCCAGCGGGCGCAAACAGAGAGACGGCAGATGCGCGTCCTCCTTCATGTTGATCGTGCCGCCCTCATCGACCTCGAAACAGGAGCGGAAGATCTGGTTGCCATAGGCCACCGTCGCCAGGTGCAGCGGTGCCTCTTGCCCCTCTCCGGTGATGCGGGTGATCGGAAAGGCGAAACGATAGGGCTGCTCCTTTGCGGGTGCATTGGACGGACGCAGGCGCAACTCCTCATCCAGCGCGGTCAATATCGGCCCCTCGGGCAATTCCTCCTCGACCCCGTATTCCAGCGTATGAAATCCGCCATCATCACCAAAGACGTGATTGCAGAAGAAAGAAATGTATTCCTCGCGCGCGCCTGTTGCCGAAAACCCGGAAAGCTCGGTTTCGTTGAGGCGATGAATGGGTAGGGATTTGCCATCGAGCACCTGGACCTCGCGCGCCGTGAGGACCACGCGCAGCGCGGTCTCGGGAGTGGCATCCGGGATCTTCTCGGTCCAGTCGACATGACAAAGTCTGGCGCCTTCTCCGTATAATATCAATGGTTTGCACCAGATACGCGCATCCTCGGGCGGGTATTCGGGACGGTGCTTGCGCAGAGTTTCCACGAGGCGTGGCAGGTCCTCGGCCCGCTGGCTGGTCCAAGGGTAGAGCCGCGCCCGCTCATTGCGCAGCGCCAGGGCCGTTTCGACCTGCGCCTCGGTGGCCTGATAGCGTTCGTCGACCAGCAGCTCGAAATTGGCGCGCAGTTGATCCGGGTCGAACATTGTCGACTTGATCGTCTCGTAATCCGGATATGTCATTCCGTGTCCCCCGTCCCCGAAGCGATGGTTCCACAGGCCCATTCGTCAGACAACGGAAAATGCAGTTGCGAATGGAATTGTCACCCGCGACGATGTCGGGACGAGGGCAAGGGGGAACAGGCGGAGAGCGGCTTGCACATTCCGGCGGCACTTGCTTTGATGGCACCAGTTCCCGCAAGCCGCGAGGCCGGCCCCGAGGCCGTCGCCCCCCGCCAGCGCCCTCCCATCCCCACCGGTGGCCTTCCGCGACGGAGCAGCGCCCGCATGACCTATCAGCACGCCCTGACCAGCCGTACGGAGGGCATCCGCCCGACCGCGCCCGTGAAGTGGCGGGTGCTGGATGGCCTCATGGGCGTCTTCTGGCAGGCCGAGGCCCACGCCGGGGCGCAGGGCTACTATCGCTCTGCCGATCCGCGTATCCTGTTCTTCTTCAACGATGTCGCCCCGCATATCCGCATGACCGAGCGTGAGGGGACCAGCCCCGGCGCCTGGCGCCCCATGGCGCGGGCGATCTACGTGCCAGCCGGAGTGCCGATGTGGACGCAGTTCACCTCTCCGCACCGCTTCTCGCATGTCGACCTGCACCTGCACGAGGACCGGCTGCTGAAGTTCCTCAGCCCCGCCCTTGGCACCTCTGCGGCGCGCGCCGCCATCGCCCGCCCGGTCGAGCTGCAGGAGACCCGGGCGATGGAGATGCTGGCGACCCTGCTGGTCGAGGAGGTGACGGAGCCGCGCAAGCCCGGGCTCTATGCCGAAAGCCTCGTCGGCAGTATCGTCACCGGGCTGCTGGATCTCGGAGAGCCCGAGCCAGAGCGTGCCGAGGGACGGCTGACCGCCGCCCAGATGCGCCGGTTGCAGGCCGCTTTCGACGCCCGGGGCGGGCGGCGGCTGACCGTGGCCGAGATGGCCGAGGCGGTGGGATTGTCGGAAAGCTGGTTCGCCCATGTGTTCAAGAGCACGGAGGGCACGACCCCGATGCAATGGCAGCTCAACCGGCGAATCGACCTGGCCAAGTCGCTGCTGGCGGAAAGCCCGCTGAGCGTCGCCGAGATCGCCTCGCGGCTGGGATTCTCGGACCAGGCACATCTGACCAAGGTCTTCCGACAGGTCGCCGGCGAGACCCCCGCCGCCTGGCGCCGCGCGCGGCAGGCGACGGCGGGGTAGGCGGCGGCAGGGTAGGCGGCGGCGGGATAGGCCCGGCCCCGGAGGGCCGGACCGGAGGGTTTACCAGGTGCGGCGCAGGGTGGCGCTGATCGCCCGGCCGGGATTGTAGAAATCCGCGCCGAAGCCACCGTAGGCCACATGCTTCTCGTCCGTCAGGTTGGTCACGCTGAGGCTGAACTCGGTCGCCTGCGAGACCTGGTAGCTGAGCGAGGCGTCATAGATCACCGCCGCCTTGGTCGACATCGTGTTGGCGTCGTCGAAGTTGTAGGATCCGGTGTAGCGCGCGCCGAGGCCCAGGGTCATGTCGCCCCGCGCCCCCGCACCCGGCAGGTCGTAGTTCAGCCAGAGCGAGGCCATGTGTTCCGGCACGAAGGCCAGCTGGTTGCCCTCGTTGCCGCTGGTGCCGTTCTCGACGATCTCGGAGTCGAGCCAGGAGTAGCCGGCGGTCAGGGCCAGGCGGTCGGTCATCTCGACCCGCGCTTCCAGATCAAGGCCGCGCACGCGCACCTCACCGATGGTCTCGTCCTGCAGGGTCGCCGGGTTGGTGCGGGTGATGTTGGTCTTGCTGAGATCGTAGAGCGCCGCGCTGAACAGGGCGTTTGTGCCCACGGGGCGATACTTCACACCCAGTTCCAGTTGCTCGCCGCGCTCGGGGTCCAGCCCGATCGAGGCCGGCACCACCGATTCCGCGTAGGAGCCGTAGACCGACAGATCCGGGCTGACCTTGTAGGTGACCCCCAGCCGGGCGGTGTCCTCGGAGTAGCTGGCCGAGGAGGTGGCGCTGGTCAGCAGGTTGGTGCGCTCGACGTCCAGCCAGTCGTGGCGCAGCCCGGCGGTGACGATCCAGCGCCCGGCGAAGGTCAGTTCCTGCTGCAGGTAGAGCGCGCTGCCCTCGTCCTCGGTCCGGCTGGCGGCATAGGGCGCGAGGCTGCCGAGGTCGATGCCACCGCTGTAGACCGGGTTGGTCCAGTCGATCGGATCTGCCCCGGTGAACCAGCTGGTGCTGGTCTGCTCGGTCCGGCTGACCTCGATCCCGCCCAGCGTCCGGCTTTCCACGCCACCGAAGGCGGTGTCGTATTGCAGATGTGCATCCGCGACGAAGTCGGTCCCCTGCGAGTCGTTGGCATAGTAGGAACGCGTGGCGGTGGTGCCGCCGCTGGTGCCGCCGACGTAGACATAGCCGAAGTCCGTGGCGATGTCGGAATAGCGGGCCGAGGCACCGAAGGTCAGGCCGCCGCCGAAATCGTGATCGAAGAGCAGTGTCAGCGTGTCGCGATCGGTGCCGCGATAGTTGAAATCGGGTTCGCCGAAGAACACCGAGCGGTCGAAATCGGTGCCGACCGGATGGCCACCGCTGCCGGGCACACCGTCCTTGTCCAGGTGGTCGATCACCAGGCTGAGCGAGGTCAGGTCAGTCGGTCGCCAGGTCAGGCCGGCCATCAGGAAGGTCTCGTCATCGCGCGAGTGGTCGTATTCCTTTTCCGCGTCGCGCAGCAGGCCGGTGACGCGCCACGACAGGGTGCCCGCCTCGCCGATGTCGTCCCCGAAGTCGAAACCGACCTCTTTCTTGTCGAAGGAGCCGACGGTGGCATAGGCCTCGCCGTAGCGGCTCTGTTTGGGCAGCTTGCTGACGAAGTTGACCGAGCCGCCGGGATCGGACACCCCGAAGGTGGTCGAATTGGCGCCCCTCACCACCTCGACGCGCTCATAGGCATAGGTCTCTTCCCGCACCCCGCCGAAGGCCGAGCCGAGCGACAACCCGTCGCGATAGCTGTTGGCATCGAAGCCACGGATACGGAAGAAGTCGAACCGGTCGTCCGAGCCGTAGAAGTCGGTGACCACGCCGGGCGAATACTGCAGCACCTGCTCGACATCCGTGGCGCCACGGGCGCGGATCTCGGCGGCGGTGATGACCGAGACACTGGCCGGCGTGTCCAGGATATCGGTTGCCATGCCGCTGCCCGCCGAGGTCTCGGTGGCAACGATGGTGGTCTGGTCATCCTCGGTGCCCTCGACGGTAATCGGCGCCAGGGTGACCGTCTGATCCTCCTGCGCGCGCAGGGCGCCGGGGGCGAGGGCCAGGGCCGCGGTGCCGCCCAGCAGGAGGGCCTTCAGGCCGCGCGCCGGGATCGGGGCAGCAGGCCGTCGGCCAATGGATTCTCGGCCCATGAAATCTCGGCCAACGGAATCTCGGCCAAGGGAATCTCGGGGGGTGATCTGCATCATGATGCGTGTCCCAACTTTGTTTTTCTTGTTGCGTCTCGGTGTCCGGCGGGCTGGCGGAGCATCGCGATCCGCCGCTGGCTGGCCGGGAGGATGCCGCCTGCCGGGCGCTCCGCCCGGGGTCGACCCGTCCCGAGTCCGCTTGGCCTCTACCCCCTCCGCGATCCCCCGTATTGTCTAATCCTACTTTTTTTGTCGGAAACTGCGGGAAATTTGGTCTATGCCCGTTTCGGGGTCGCTTCGGGGGCCTCCGCGCGCTTGACGGGCGGGGGTTGCCATGGAACCCCGGCGCCGCATTCACCCCTTCGGGAGATCCTCCATGCCCCTCTGTCGCCGCCCCCTGCTTCTTGGCCTGCTGGCCGCACCGCTGCTGCCCCTGCCCCTCTCTGCCGGCGAGGTCGCCCATGCCTTCGGCACCACGGCCATCCCGGACGCACCGCAGCGCGTGGCGACCGTGGCCTGGGCCAACCACGAGGTACCGCTGGCCCTCGGCGTGGTGCCCGTTGGCTTTGCCCGGGCGAATTTCGGCGATGATGATGGCGACGGGCTGTTGCCCTGGGTCGCCGAGCGGCTGGCAGAGCTGGGCGCCGAGGCACCGCCGCTGTTCGACGAAGGCGACGGCATCGACTTCGAGGCGGTGGCGAGCGCCGCACCGGACGTGATCCTGGGCGCCTACTCGGGCCTCAGCCGGCAGGACTACGAGACCCTGTCGATGATCGCCCCCACCGTGCCCTATGCCGAGGCGCCCTGGTCGACCGACTGGCGGCAGATGATCCGGCTGGACAGCGCGGGCATGAACATGGCCACCGAGGGCGAGGCGCTGATCGCCCGCATCGAGGCCGAGATCGCCGAGGTCACCGCCGCCCACCCCGAGCTGGCGGGCAAGACGGCGATGTTCATCACCCATCTGGACAGCCGCGACCTGAGCGTGGTGCGCTTCTACACTGCCAATGACACGCGGGTGAAATTCTTCCACGACCTCGGGCTGGAGATGCCCCGCAGCGTCCGCGAGGCCTCCACCCCCGGCCAGTACGCCGGAGAGATCAGCGCCGAACGGATCGACGCCTTCGACGACGTGGATATCCTGGTGACCTATGGCGGCGCCGATCTGATCGCCAAGCTGCAGGCCGATCCGCTGACCTCGCGGATGCCGGCCGTGGCCAATGGCGCGGTGGTGCTGCTGTCCAACGACCCGCTCGGCACGGCGGCCAATCCGACGCCGCTGTCGATCTCATGGGTGCTGGAAGACTACGTCGACCTGCTGGCCGAGGCGGCGCGCAAGTCCGAATGAGTGCTGCCGCCCGTCCCCTCTCTGCCCGGCGCCGCAGCGAGCGGCTGCGCCTGCTCTGGCTCTGCCTGCTGCTGGTGGCGCTGGCGGGCGCGCTGGTGCTGTCGGTCTCCTTCGGGACGCGCGACGTGGGCTGGGCCGAGATCCGCGCCGGGGTCGGCGGGCAGCTCGAGACCATCGGCCAGGCCGCCGTCGCCGCGCGGGTGCCGCGCAGCCTGCTGGCGGCGCTGGCCGGGGCCTCGCTGGGCCTGTCGGGTGCGGTGATGCAGGGCATCACCCGCAATCCTCTGGCTGATCCCGGCATCCTCGGCGTCAACGCCGGGGCCTCGCTGGCGGTGGTCATCGGCATCGCCTGGTTTGGCATGTCGGGCACACCAGCCTTCCTCTGGACGGCCATCGCGGGCGCCGGGGTGGCGGCCTGTTTCGTCTATGCCGTCGGCTCGATGGGCCGGGGCGGAGCGACGCCGCTGAAGCTGGCACTGGCCGGGGCGGCGACCTCGATCGCGGTCTCGTCGCTGACCATGGCCGTGCTGCTGCCCCGTGCCGACATCGCGGGCGGCGCGAAAGCCTGGGAGGTCGGCGGCGTCGGCGGCGCCACCTTCGCGGGCATCACCCCCGCCCTGCCCTTCCTCGGGCTGGGGATGCTGATCGCGTTCGGCTCGGCGAAGAACCTCAACATGCTGGCGCTCGGGGACGAGGCGGCGGCGGGGCTGGGCGGCCGGGTGGCCCGGGCGCGCGCCATCGCGGCGCTTGGCGCCATCCTGCTGTGCGGCGCGACCACGGCGATCTGCGGGCCCATCGGTTTCGTCGGGCTGGTGGTGCCGCACCTCTGCCGGGTGCTGGCCGGGGTCGACCACCGCTGGCAATTGCCCTTCTCGGCGCTGAGCGGGGCGATCCTGCTGCTGCTCGCCGATGTGCTGGGCCGCCTCCTCGCCCGTCCGGCAGAGCTGGATGTCGGCATCGTCACCGCCTTCCTCGGCGCACCTTTCTTCATCTGGATCATCCGCCAGCGCCGGATCCGAGAGCTATGAGCCCCCTTTCCGCCCCGCCCCTTTCCGCCCGGCTTGCCGCCAGCCGCAGCGCCGGCCTGCGCCACCACCGCCGCTTGCTGACCCTGCTCAGCCTGCTGCTGCTCGCTGCCGCGGCGCTGACGCTCTGCCTCGGGCAGAGCGTCACGCCGCCTGCGGATGTGCTGCGGGTGCTGGCCGGTCAGTCCGTGCCCGGCGCCAGTTTCACCGTCGGCACCCTGCGGCTGCCCCGGCTGCTGCTGGCGGCAATGGCGGGGATGGCCTTCGGGCTGGGCGGGGCCAGCGTGCAGACCCTGCTGCGCAACCCTCTGGCCAGCCCCGACATCATCGGCATCACCTCGGGCGCGGCGACGGCGGCGGTCTTCGGCATCGTCGTGCTGGGCCTCGGCGGGGTGCCGGTGCAGCTGCTGGCGGTCGCCGCGGGCCTCGGTGTCGCGGCGCTGGTCTACCTGCTGTCCTGGCGCGGCGGCGTAGCGGGCGCACGGCTGATCCTTGTCGGCATCGGCCTCTCGGCCATGCTGCAGAGCGCCACCGCCTATATCCTGCTGAAGGCCCCCGCCTGGTCGCTGCAGGAGGCGATGCGATGGCTGACCGGCAGCGTCAACGGCGCACAGCTGGCCCAGGCCCTGCCGCTGCTGCTGGCGCTGCTGGCCTTCGGCGCGCTGCTGCTGAGCCGCAGCCGCGACCTCGAGGCCATGCGGCTTGGCGACGATGCCGCCGCCGCGCTCGGCGTCCGGCTGGGGCGGGTGCGACTTCTGGTGACGCTGGGCGCGGTCGGGCTGATCTCGACCGCCACGGCACTCACCGGGCCGATCTCTTTCGTCGCCTTCCTGGCGGGGCCGATCGCGGCGCGGATCTGCGCCCCCGGGCGGCCCGTGCTGCTGCCGGCGGCGCTGGTCGGCGCGCTGCTGGTCGTGCTGGGCGACTACGCGGGCCAGTTCCTGCTGCCCGCGCGCTACCCGGTCGGCGTCGTCACCGGCGTGCTGGGCGCGCCCTATCTCATCTACCTGATCACCCGGGTGAACCGCACCGGCGGAGGACTGGCATGACACTGCAAACCCAAGGCCTCGTCGCCGGCTACGGAGACCGGCGGATCCTGCACGGCATCGACCTGAGCATCGTGCCCGGGCAGATCACCGCCATCGTCGGCGCCAATGCCTGCGGCAAGTCCACCCTGTTGCGCTGCATGACGCGGCTGCTGCGCCCCGAGGCGGGCGAGGTGCGGCTGGATGGCACCTCGATCCACCGCATCGCGCCGCGCGCCCTGGCCCGCCGCGTCGGTCTGCTGCCGCAATCACCCGTCGCGCCCGAAGGCATCACCGTTGCCGATCTGGTCAGCCGGGGGCGGCATCCGCACCAGGGCCTCTTCGCCCGCTGGCGCCCCGAGGACGAGACCGCCCTGGCCCGCGCGCTGGAGGCCACCGGCACCGAGGCCCTGGCCGACCGCGCCGTTGACGAGCTGTCCGGCGGGCAGCGCCAGCGGGTCTGGATCGCCATGGCGCTGGCCCAGGAGACCGACATCCTGCTGCTGGACGAACCGACGACCTATCTTGATATCGCGCACCAGGTCGAGGTGCTGGACCTGCTCTGCGACCTCAACCGCAACCGGGGCACGACCGTCGTGATGGTGCTGCACGACCTCAACCTTGCGGCGCGCTACGCCGACCGGCTGGTCGCCCTGCGCGACGGGCGCCTTCATGCCGAGGGCAGCGCCGAAGAGGTGCTGACCGAAAGCAACGTGGAAGAGGTCTTCGGGCTGAAGAGCCGGATCATCGCCGACCCGGTCTCGGGGCGACCGATGATGCTGCCGCTCGGGCGGCACGGGATGCTGGCCGGGATCGGGCTGGCGGCGGGGGTCGGGGCCTAGGCCGTCGACGTATCGGTCCAGTAGGCCGAGAGGTAATGCGCGCCGCGCGGCAGCTTCCAGTCCTCGCGCATCCGCGCACGCAGGCGCTGCGCCGCCGTGGTCTCGCCCGCGAACCAGAGGAAGCCGGGAGTGCCGTGCTGATCCACCCGCGCCTCCAGCCAGTCGGCGGCCGAGCCGCCGGCGTCACGGCAGAGCACTTCGACCAGCGGGCGGATATCCTCGGGAATCGCCTCCTTGGCGGCCTCGTCGGCCAGTTCGATCACCGCGCGGGCGCGGCCTTCATGGTGGGTGAGGATGCGCAGGATGGCCGGCAGGGCGGTCTCGTCGCCACCGATCAGCAGGTCGTCCGTATCCGGGAACCAGCCGCCGCCGGGGCCGGAAAGGCCGACAAGACTGCGCGGCTCGGTGCCGGCCAGCAGGCCCTCGGCCCAGGCGCAGGTCGGGCCGCGGCCATGGGTGTAGACGTCGAACTCGATCCAGCCCTCTTCGGGCGAGACCGCGACGATGGTATAGGCGGGGGTGTGCAGCTTGTCTTCGCCCTCGGGCCAGCGGGTGCGGCCCTCGGGCGAGACGCAGGGCCAGACCGGAGTACGTCCCGGCGCGGGAATGGCCAGACGGAAGTGCATCCCGGTCTCGGCAAAGGGGGCAAGGGTCTCGCCGCTGACGCGCAACCGGATGAAATCGCGGTTGATCCGCCAGGCGCCGGTCACCGTGACAAGGCGGAAGTTGGCGGGCAGCGCGGGGGTATCCGTCGCGCACCCAGCCTCCTCTCCTGCCCAGGCGACACCGCTGACGCCTTCCAGTTCTTCGGTCAGGTAAAAGACCGTGTCGCGCATCATCTGCAGCGTGCCCGCATCGCGCGCCCGCACCCCCAGCACCAGGCCGCGCTCGTCCTGGCGCAGGTCGACGAGGCCCACCGAGGTCGTGCAGGCGAAACGGCCCGGACGGTCCTCCTGCACCTCGCCGTATTCCAGGCTGCGGGCGCGCAGGGCGGCGAAGGTCGCGGGACCGTCGACACAGGTGATCAGCGCATCCATGGAAAAGCTCTGCGGGTCAGGGGAGAGGGTCATGGGGGAGCCTTTCTGTCGGGTCCGGGGTGCGCCGGGGCGGGCCGTCGGGTGCGGAGTAGCAAACCCTAGCAAAATCGTCAAGAATGACGCAGGCAGCACGCCGCAGACAGCCCACCAAGGCGCCGGGGCGTTTCGGTTTCTGCTTCAAACCCTTGCGCCGCTGTGCGATGGAAGATGAACCGCCCTGCCCCCAACCCCCGGACCCCACAGCGATGACTGCACTGGACGCGCGTGATCTTGCCATCCTGAAGGCCGTGGCCACCCATGGACGGATCACCAAGGTCGAGCTTGCCGAGCTGATCGGCCTGTCACCCTCGCCGACCTGGACACGGCTGAAACGGCTGGAAAAGGCCGGGCTGATCGAGGGCTACGGCGCGCGGCTGAACCTGCGCAAACTGGGCCCCTCGGTGACCGTCTTCGTCGCCGCCGAGCTGGGGGAGCACAAGGCCGCCTCGTTCCAGGGATTCGAGCAGGCGGTGCAGGGCCTGGAAGAAGTCGTGGCCTGCTGGGCCCTTGGCGGTGGTTTCGACTACCTGCTGCAGATCGTCACCCGCGATATCGAGAGCTATCAGGCGCTGATCGATCACATGCTGGAAGCCCGCATCGGGCTGGCGCGCTATTTCACCTATATCGTGACCAAGCCGGTGAAGGGCCCCGGGCTGCCGCCGCTGGACCTGCTCTTCGGAGATCCCTAGGAGCGGGGCTGACAGCCCAAACGGACCGTGCCACCGCTGCCCACAGCCCGTTTGGTCCGTGGCGGCGGCGCAGTTCGGTCTTACCTGCCGTGCGAAGCTGCGATGCTTCCCTCGAACAGAAGGGAGCCCGCACATGCATATCTCGGACATCTCCGGCACCATCGCCGAAAGCCTGCTGATCCATCGCCGGTCCCATATCGGCGGCCAGTGGGTCGAGGCCGACGACGGCGCCACCTTTGCCGTCACCAATCCCGCCGATGGCCAGACCCTGTGCCAGGTCGCAAGCCTCGGTGCCGATCAGGCCGCCAGCGCCGTCGATGCCGCCTCGGCGGCCTTCCCCGCCTGGGCCGCCACCCTGCCGCAGGACCGCGCCCGCATCCTGCGCCGCTGGCACGACCTGGTGCTGGCCCACAAGGAGGAACTGGCCCGGATCATGGTACTGGAACAGGGCAAGCCCCTCTCCGAGGCGCGCGGGGAAATCGACTATGGCGCCGGCTTCATCGAGTTCTACGCCGAAGAGACCAAGCGCCCCAATATCGAGGGTGTCACCAGCCACCTGCCCGATGCCGAGGTCGAGATCTGGCGCGAACCGCTCGGCGTCGCGGCCCTTGTCACGCCGTGGAACTTCCCTTCGGCCATGGTGACCCGCAAGGCCGCCGCCGCGCTGGCGGCGGGCTGCACCGTGGTCGTGCACCCCTCCGCCGAAACGCCGCTGTCGGCGCTGGCGCTGGCCGAGCTGGCCCAGCAGGCGGGCCTGCCTGATGGTGTCTTCAACGTCGTGACCGGCAAGGCCCCGGTGATCGTCGGGCGCTGGATGGAAGACAAGCGCATCCGGGCGCTGTCCTTCACCGGTTCGACAGAGGTCGGGCGGCTGCTCTACCGCCGGTCCGCCGAGACGGTGAAACGGCTGGTGCTTGAGCTTGGCGGCCACGCGCCCTTCATCGTCTTCGCCGATGCCGACATGGAGCGCGCCGTGTCCGAGGCGATCAAGGCCAAGTTCGCCACCTCCGGGCAGGACTGCCTGGGTGCCAACCGCTTCCTGGTCGAACGCCCGGTCTACGAGGAATTCTGCCGCCGCTTCACCGAGGCGACGCAGGCGCTGACCCTCGGCACCGGGATGGAGGATCCCGACATCGGTCCGCTGATGAACGAGGGCGCCGTGGCCAAACAGGAAAGCCAGGTGGCCGATGCGGTCGCCAAGGGCGCGACGCTGCTGACCGGCGGCAAGCGCGACGATCTGGGGCCGCTCTTCTACCAGCCGACGGTGCTGGCCGACGTGCCCGCCGAGGCGCTGATCATGTCGGAAGAGACCTTCGGCCCCGTCGCCGCCATCGCCCCCTTCGATACCGAGGACGAGGCGCTCTCCCGCGCCAATGCCACCGAATACGGCCTCGTCGCCTACCTGCACACGCTGGATCCGCGCCGCATCTACCGCCTGTCGCGCGGGCTGGAGTTCGGCATGGTCGCCGTCAACCGCACCAAGGTCACCGGCGCGCCGATCCCCTTCGGCGGCATGAAGCAATCCGGTGTCGGCCGCGAAGGCGCCCGCCAGGGCCTCGAAGCCTTCACCGAGGTCAAATACGTCTGCCGCGACTGGGCCTGAAGCTGGGCCCTACCCCGCCGGCAAAAGCAGAATTCAGAAGAAAGAGGACGACATGCTGAAGAACACGCAACTTGAAGACTGGGACCGCGAGAACTTCTTCCACCCCTCCACCCACCTGGCGGAATTCGCCCGGGGCAACCTGGCGCAGCGCGTCGTCACCGGCGGCTCGGGCTGCCATATCGAGGACAGCGCGGGCAACCGCCTGCTGGATGCCTTCGCCGGTCTCTACTGCGTGAACGTCGGCTATGGCCGCCCCGAGATCGCCGAGGCCATCGCCGCCCAGGCGCGCGAGCTGGCCTATTACCACGCCTACGTGGGGCACGGCACCGAGGCCTCGATCACCCTGTCGAAGATGATCCTCGACCGTGCGCCCGCGGGCATGTCCAAAGTCTATTTCGGCCTCGGCGGCTCGGATGCGAACGAGACCAACGTCAAGCTGGTCTGGTACTACAACAACATCCGTGGCCTGCCCGAGAAGAAGAAGATCATTTCGCGCTGGCGCGGCTATCACGGCTCGGGGCTGATGACCGGCTCGCTCACCGGGCTGGAAGCCTTCCAGAAGAAGTTCGACCTGCCGCTGGATCGCGTGCTGCACACCGATGCGCCCTACTACTTCCGCCGCAAGGACCTGGGCCAGTCCGAGGCCGAGTTCGTCGCCCAGTGCGTCGCCTCGCTGGAAGAGCTGATCGACCGCGAAGGCGCAGATACCATCGCCGCCTTCATCGGCGAACCGGCGCTTGGCACCGGAGGCCTCGTGCCCCCGCCCGAAGGCTACTGGCCCGCGATCCAGGAGGTGCTGGACCGCCACGATATCCTGCTGATCGCCGACGAGGTTGTGACCGGCTTCGGGCGCCTCGGCTCGATGTTCGGCTCTGACCACTACGGGATGCGGCCTGACCTGATCACCATCGCCAAGGGGCTGACCTCGGCCTATGCGCCTCTGTCGGGCTCCATCGTGGGTGACAAGATGTGGAAGGTGCTGGAGCAGGGCACCGACGAGAACGGCCCGATCGGCCACGGCTGGACCTACTCGGCCCACCCCATCGGGGCGGCGGCGGGTGTCGCCAACCTGAAGCTGATCGACGAGCTGGGGCTGGTCGAGAACGCCGGCAAGGTCGGCGCCCACCTGAAGGCGGCGCTGAAGGACGCCCTGGGCGATCACCCCAATGTCGGCGACATCCGGGGCCAGGGCCTGCTCTGCGCCGTGGAGTTCGTCGAGGAGCGTGAGGGCCGCAGCTTCTTCGACCCCAAGCGCGGGGTTGGTGCCGCCGTCAACGCCGCCCTGCTGGGCCGGGGCGTGATCAGCCGCGCCATGCCGCAGGGGGATATCCTGGGCTTCGCCCCGCCCTTCTGCCTGACCGAGGCAGAGGCCGAGGAAATCGCCGGCAAGCTGGCCGACTCGGTGAAGGACGTGCTGGGCTGACAGCGCCCCGAGCCGCAGACGGACTGCGGCAGGACCAGAGCCAGACCCCGCCCCCGGCGCCTCTCGCGCCGGGGGTTTTCGCGTTCCGCGCAGGGCCGCGAGAAGCCCTCTGGACATCCGCCCCGGGCACGCGTTAACCCTAGGCCATCCGACAGGGGCGTCCGCGATGCGGGCTGAGAAGCACCCTTTGAACCTGAACCAGATCATGCTGGCGTAGGAAGTCGCGGACCCCTCCTGTCACGAGGCCCTGTCACGGGGCCTGCCGCCGCAGGGGACCTCCGTCCTTCCGCGCCCCAAGGAGCCCGGAATGACCGATTGGGGAACCCCTCTCACCGCCATGCGCGACACTGCACCGCTGGTGCACTGCATGACGAATTACGTCTCGATGAACATCATGGCCAACGTGCTGCTGGCCAGCGGTGCCTCGCCCGCCATGGTTCCTGCCGAGGACGAGGCTGCCGAGTTCACCGGCATCACCAGCGCGCTGGCGATCAACATCGGCACCCTCTCGCAGCCCTGGCTGCGGGCGATGGAGGCTTCGGCCAGGGTGGCGGGCGAGCGCGGCATCCCCTGGGTGCTGGACCCGGTCGCGGTCGGCGCCACCGCCTTCCGCAACAGCGCCTCGACCGCGCTGCTGAAGCTCTCGCCCCCGATCATCAAGGGCAATGCATCCGAGGTGATCGCCCTGGCTGGCATCGGCGCAGGCATCACCGCCAAGGGCAAGGGCGCCGATGCGGTTCACGGCGTGGACGCTGCCATCGAGCCGGCCATCGAACTGGCCCGCCAGAGCGGCGCCGTGGTGGCGGTGACCGGCCCCGAGGACTTCATCACCGACGGCGCCACCCACTACCGGGTCGCCAATGGCGATGCGCTGATGCCGAAGGTCACCGCGCTCGGCTGCGCCCTTGGCGGCGTGGTGGGCGCCTTCGCGGCCAGCGGAGACCGGCTGCAGGGCACCGTCGCGGCGCTGGCCTACTACGGGCTGGCCGGAGAGATCGCCGCCGAGGGTGCCGAGGGCCCCGGCAGCTTCGCCATGCGCTTCGTCGATGCGCTGGCCCAGATCGACGCGGCGCAGCTCACGGAGCGCGCCCGGGTCCGCGCGGCATGAACACCCGGGTCACCTCACGGCTGATCCCGGGGGTCTACTTCGTCACCCCGGACGGCGCCGATGCGGCTCTGGTGCTGGCGGCGATGCGCGGCGGCGCGGCGATGATCCAGCTGCGCGACAAGCACGCCACGGATGCCGAGCTGACCGCCCTCGCCCGGCGCGTCCTGCCGGATCTGCGCGCGGCGGGCGTGCCGCTGGTGATCAACGACCGGCTGGAGGTGACGCTGGCCGTCGGGGCTGACGGGCTGCACATCGGACAGGGCGACGGCGATGCCGCCGAGGCGCTGGCGGCACTGGCGCCCGGGCAGATGCTTGGCGTCTCGGTCGAGGCGCTGGCGCATCTGCCTGCCCTGCCGCCGGGCGTCGATCACATCGGCGTCGGCCCGGTGCGCGCCACGGCGACCAAGCCCGACCACGCCGCCCCCATCGGCTTTGCCGGTCTGGCCGAGATCACCCGCGCCGCGCCGGTGCCGGTGGTGGCCATCGGCGGGCTGAAGGCCGCCGACACGGTGCCCGTGCGCATGGCGGGCTGCGCCGGCATCGCGGTGGTCAGCGCCATCTCGGCCGCCGCCGACCCCGAGGCCGCGACCCGCGCCCTCGTCGAAAGCTGGAGGCAGCGATGATCCCCAACGTCCTTTCCATTGCCGGTTCCGACCCTTCGGGCGGGGCGGGGATACAGGCCGATCTCAAGGCGATCTCGGCCAATGGCGGCTATGCCATGGCCGTGCTGACGGCGCTGACGGCGCAGAACACCCAAGGGGTACACGCCGCGCAGCTGGTCGAGCCCGATTTCATCCGCGCCCAGCTGGACGCGATCTTCGAGGATATCGAGGTGCAGGCGGTGAAAATCGGGATGCTGGGCAGCGCCGGCATCATCCGCTGCGTCGCCGAGGTCCTCTCCGGGCGGAACCTGCCCGTGGTGCTCGATCCTGTCATGGTGGCGAAATCCGGCGACCGGTTGCTGGCCGCCGAGGCCGTCGCCGCCCTGCCCGAGTTGCTGCCGCTGGCCAGCGTTATCACCCCCAACCTGCCCGAGGCCGCCGACCTGCTGGGCGCGCCCGAGGCATCCAGCCGTGCCGGGATGCAGGAACAGGCCCACGCCCTGCGCGCGCTTGGGGCCCGGGCGGTGCTGTTGAAGGGCGGCCACCTCGCGGGCGGTGACAGCCCCGACCTGCTGGTCACCGAGACGGGCGAAAGCTGGATCGAAGCGCCACGCATCGCCGGACCCGCCGCCCATGGCACCGGCTGCACGCTGTCCTCGGCGCTGGCCACCCAGCTGGCCCAGGGCCTGCCCCTGCCCGAGGCCACTGCCCGGGCCAAGCACTACATCACCGGCGCCATCGCGGGCGCCCGTCACCTCTCGGTCGGGCGGGGCCACGGCCCCACCGACCATTTCTTCGCCCATAGGAGCTGAGCAATGCGCAAGACCCTGACTGCCCTCATCGCCCTTCTGCCGCTGCCCGTCGCAGCCGAGCCCTTCTCGGTCATGCTGGACTGGTTCGTGAACCCCGACCACGGCCCGATCATCGTCGCCGAGCAACGCGGCTATTTCGCCGAGGCCGGGTTGGAGGTGCAGATCATCGCCCCCGCCGATCCCGCCGATCCGCCCAAGATGGTCGCCGCCGGAGAGGTCGACCTGGCGGTCAGCTACCAACCCCAGCTCTACCTGCAGCACGATGCAGGGCTGCCGGTGAAGCGGGTCGGCACGCTGATCGACAGCCCGCTCTATTGCGTCATGGTGGATGCGGACGGGCCGGTGCAGAGCCTTGCCGACATGGCCGGCCGCCGCGTCGGCTTCTCGGTCGCGGGGATTGAGGAGGCCCTGCTGCACCGGATGCTGCGTCACAACGGGGTCGAGCCCTCGGAGGTGACCCAGATCAACGTCAACTTCTCGCTGACCCCGGCGCTGGTCTCGGACCAGGTGGATGCGGTCTCGGGCGCCTTCCGCAATTTCGAACTGCACCAGATGACCGGCGTGGGCCGCGAGGGGCATTGCTTCCTGCCGGAAGAGAACGGCGTGCCGGCCTATGACGAGCTGATCTACCTTGCCGCCAGCGAGTCCGCCGAGGATCCGCGCATCGCCGCCTTCCTGGAGGCAACCGGGCGCGCCGCGCGCGAGATCGCCGCGGCCCCGGAAGCGGGCTGGGCCGATTTCTCGGGCTATTCCGCAGAGGTGGACGATGCGCTGAACCGGCTGGCCTGGGACGACAGCTATCCGCATTTCGCCACCGATCCGGCGGCGCTGGACCGCAGCCGCTACGCGGACTTCGGCACCTACATGGTCGAGATGGGCCTGATCGGGGCCGCGCCCAAGGTGTCGGAGATCGCCCTGGCCGCGCGATGAGGGTGGCGGGCCTGCAGGGCCGTGTCCTGCTGGAGGGGCAGGAGCTGGTCCGCGACCTGGACCTGGAGCTGCCGCTTGGCTGGACCTGCCTGCTGGGCCCGTCGGGCGCGGGCAAGTCGACGCTGCTGCGCCTGCTGGCCGGACTGCCCGCGGGCGCCCGGCTGGAGGGGCGGCGTGTCGCGCCGGCGCGCATCGGCTGGCTGGCCCAGCAGGACCTGTTGCAGGATCGGCTGAGCCTTGCCGCAAACGTTCAACTGGCCGCCAGGCTGCGCGGCGCCCGGCCCGACCCGGCCCGCGCCGAGGCGATGCTGGCGGCGGTCGGCCTTGCCGGGCGCGGTCGGGAGCGGCCGGAGGTGCTCTCGGGCGGGCAGCGGCAGCGGGTGGCCCTGGCGCGGGTGCTCTTCGACGCCGCGCCGCTGGTGCTGCTGGATGAGCCCTTCTCGGCGCTGGACCCGGCCACCCGGGCGGGGATGCAGGCGCTGGCCCATGCGCGGTTGCAGGGCCGCCGGGTGATGATGGTCACCCATGATCCCGCCGAGGCGCTGCGCCTCGGCGACCGGGTCCTGCTGCTGAAGGAGCGCGCCCTGCACGATCTGCCTCCCCTCGCCCCGCCCCATCCCCGCGCCCCGGACGACCCCGAACTGGCGCTTTGCGCCGCCCGTTTGCTGGCCCGCTTGGCGGAGGTCGCATGAGCCGCCTTCTGCCCCTGCTGCTGCCCCTTCTCGCCTGGGGCGCTTTCAGCCTGTCGGGCCTTGTCCCGCCCTATATCCTGCCCGCCCCGCAGGACGTGGCGGTGACGCTCGTGACCGAGGCGGGGGTGCTCTGGCCCAACCTGCTGGTGACGCTCTCGGAGACGCTGGCCGGGCTCGCCCTGGGCCTGGTGCTGGGGGCTGCGGTGGCGGTGGCGATGACGCTCTCGCCGCGACTCGGACGGCTGGCCGGGCCGGGGCTGGTCGCCTCGCAGGCGCTGCCGGTCTTCGTGCTGGCGCCGGTGCTGACGCTGTGGATGGGCTACGGGCCGGGGCCGAAGGTGGCGATGACGGTGCTGCTGGTCTTCTTCCCCGTCGCCTCGGGCCTGCGCGACGGGCTGGCGGCGACCCCGCCCGCCGTGCTGGACCTCGCCCGGATCAGCGGCGCCTCGCCCCTGCGCACCCTGCTCTGGCTGCGCCTGCCCCATGCCCTGCCCCACCTCGGCGCGGCGCTGCGCATCGCCGTCACCTATGCGCCGACCGGCGCGGTGATCGGAGAATGGGTCGGCGCCTCGCAGGGATTGGGTTACCTGATGCTGATGGCCAATGCGCGGATGAAGATCGATCTGATGTTCGCCGCCCTGGTGCTGATCGTCGCGATGACACTGGTGCTGAATCTCGGCACCGACCGGCTATTGCGACGCGTAGGCATGTAGACCTGGCCTCGGTGGTCCGCGCCCATTCCGGGCGCTGGATATGGGCTTTTCCAATTGGTTGTCCCGGGCATTCCGGCACCCGCCCGGGATTGCCGATGCCGCGCGAACTCAGGCAAAACCAAGGCAGAGGACCTCTTTGCAACAGCAAGTCCGATATTGCGCGTATGCCCATGTTAATGAATTGACCATACGGCGCTCGATCGTGCTTATTGAGCGCAAGATGGCCGCCACCAATTTCAAGGCGGAATCCGGGGACAGACATTTAGAGGGACTATCATGGCTGGGACGACTTCTCAGGTCAGCGCGCGGCTGCGCGCGGCCAACAAAAGTGGCTTGACGGGCATCACGCTGCTTCTCGGAACCACGATGCTGGTATCCACCGCCGCCCTGGCCACCCCGATCGATCCGATCGATCCGCCAACCGCCCCGGCCCCCGGCTGCGAGGTCGCGGACATGACGGCGACCTGCACCGGCGACCAGTCCGCCGGTCTCGCCGTCACCGATCCCTTCGTCACCCTCGAGGTCAACGACCTGACCCAGGGCATCGCGCCCGCCGACGGCACCGCAGGCATCGCCTACGAGACCGAGACCACAAATGTCACGCTGCTGAGCAACACCGGCGAATTCGCCATCACCACCAATGGCGCTGACGGCATCCTGGTGGGCAGCAAGGACGGCGACGTCTACATCAACCACGAGGGCGACATCACCGCCACGGGCGGGCGCGGCATCCATGCCTACGCCGACCAGGGTGAGGCAGTGATCGAGGGCGCGGGCAACGTCACCTCGACCCTCGATGCGATCTCGACCAATCCCCGCCTCGGCGGCGCGGCGCTGAACTGGGAAGGCAACATCACCTCGACCGAGGGCCGGGGCATCGACCTGAAGGCCGACAACGGCGTCGCCTCGGCGGCCGGGTCGGGCGCCATCGTCTCCCAGCAGGACGCGGTCACCCTCGATTCGCGCGGGGCCGGGGCCGACACGAGCTTCAACTGGACCGGCGACATCACCTCGCACGGCGGCAGCGCGGTGCTGCTGAACGCCGATGACGGCGGTGTCAGCGTCACCGGCTCGGGCACCGTCATGGCCGAGGTCAACGGCTTCGACCTGGACGCCCGTGGCGAAGAGGAAGACGCCTGGCTGGGCTGGGAAGGCGACATCACCGCCACCACCGGCTTCGGCGCCCGCGTCTACTCCGCCAATGGCGGCGCGGATATCGAGGGCAGCGGCACCGTCAATGCCGGCGACTTCGCCTTCCACGTCCTGACCGAGAACACCAGCCAGCCCGCCTCGCTGAAATGGACCGGCGACATCACCTCTCAGCTCAGCTTCGGCGTGCTGGTCGAGACCGTCGGCGGCGCCGCCACCGTGCAGGGCAGCGGCACCGTGCAGACCCATACCGACGCGCTGACCGCCAATGCCATCGGCGGCGACGCCAACGTGATCTGGACCGGCGACGTGACCTCGACCACCGGCCGCGGCCTGGTGGCCCTGTCCAGCTCCGGCGGCGCGTCGGTCAACGGCAGCGGCACGGTGATGACCGAGCTCGACGCGATCACCGCCAGCAACACCGCCGGCACCACTGCGACGGTGACCTGGAACGGTGACATCACCTCGACCTCGGGTCGCGGCGTCTATGTCTTCTCCTCCAGCGGCGCCACCAACCTGAACGGTTCGGGCACCATCATGGGCGGCACCGACGGTGTCAGCATCTCCAACACCGGCTCGCAGACGGCGGCGCTTGGCTGGAGCGGCGACATCACCGGCGGCACCGGCTACGGCGTCTACATCTACTCGGCCAACGGCCCGGCCACCGCTTCCGGCACCGGCGCGGTCAGCGGCGCGCTCGACGCCTTCCACCTGGAAACCGAGGGCAGCGCCACCGCCAGCCTGAACTGGACCGGCGACATCACCTCGACCGGGGGCAACGGCGTCCACATCACCACGGCCCAGGGCGCGGTCTCGACCCAGACCAACGGCCTGATCGACGCCGAGATGGGCGGCATCTACATCTCCAGCGGCTCGGCGAACACCAGCAACACCGTCTCGGTCGAGCACAGCGGCAACATCATCGCCGGCGGTGTCGGCGTCGAGGCACACAGCCCCGTCGCCCCGGTCACCGTCAAGGTCACCGGCGATATCGACAGCGGCTCCTACGGGATCCACGCCGAAAGCCAGGCGGACGCAACCGTCACCGTCGAGCAGACCGGCACGCTGGACGCGGGCAATACCGGCATCCACGCCTACAGCGCCAACGGCGACGTGAACGTGAAGCAGAACGGCTACCTGGAAGCCTACGGCGACGGCATCCTTGCCCAGAACGAGGGCGACGGCACGGTCTACGTCAGCAAGGAAGGCGATATCCTGTCGCATGAGCGCGGCATCGCCGCCCTCTCCTCGACCGGCAATGTCGTCGTGCGGATGAGCAACGGCAACATCGACAGCGGTGGCACCGGCATCCAGGCGGGCAACGAGAGCGGCGAGACCGTTACGGTCGAGATGACCGGCAATATCGATGCCGATGGCGCCGGCGTCCTGGCAAGCTCGTCCAACGGGCAGGTCTGGGTCACCGTCGACGGCGATATCGACGTGGGCGGCGATGGCGCCTCGGCGATCAACGAGGGCTCGGGCGAGGTCGGCGTGACCTATACCGGCGAGATGATCGCCGGCGGCAACGGCCTGGTGGCCGGCTCGGCGACCGGCAATGCGACCACCACCCTCACCGAGGGCAGCAGCGTCAGCGCCGCCGAGAACGGCATGAGCCTGGCCGGCTTCGGCAATCTCTCGGCCAATATCGGCGAAGGCGCCACCGTCACCGGCGGCGAGGGCTTCGCGGGTGTCTTCTTCGACACCGGCCTGCAGAACACCGTGACCAATCACGGCACGATCAACAACGCCGGCGGCGTGGACGAATACGCCATCCTGGCCGAGGACAACGACGTCCTGGTCGAGAACTACGGCACGATCAGCGGCAACGTGGTGCTGGGTCCCTGGGCCAACGACTTCAACAACTACGAGGGGTCGCTGCTGGAAAGCGGCACCATCCTCAACCTCGGCACCGGCAACACGGTCACCGTCGAAGGCACCCTGTCGCCCGGCGGCAAGGGCACGGTGATGACCACCGCCCTGACCGGCAACCTCGAAACCACCGCGACCAGCACCCTGCTGCTGGATCTCGACATGGGCGCCGAGGTCGACACCAACGACCTGATCGAGGTCTCCGGCGTGGCCTCGCTGGAAGGCGCGGTGACGCTGAACTTCGTCACTGCCAGCGCAACGCCGCAAAGCTACGTCTTCATCTCGACCGGAGAGGGCGTGACGCTGCAGGACCTGTCGCTCAGCGACAATCCCTTCGTCACCGCCTCGATCGAGACGATCAATGACGGCGACGACGTGCAGGTCACCATCTCTGAGCTGAACTTCGCCCCCGAGGGCCTGACCGGCACCGCGGGCACCATCGCGGACTACCTGCAGCGGGCCATGGCCGCGGGCGGCGACGGCCTGGGCGAACTGGGCGCGCTGGTGCTGAACAGCGGCGATCTGGAAGGCGCCCAGGCGGCCTACGACGACCTGGCCCCGACCCCCTATGTCGATGCGCTGGACGCCGGCTACCTGAACACCCTGAACTTCACCGACAACCTGATGAGCTGCTCGGTCCCCTCGGGCCTCTACGCGGAAGTGGCGGAAGGCAGCTGTGACTGGACCAAGCTGACCTACAGCAACTACAGCCAGGACAGCGCGGGCGGTGGCGAGGCGACCACGGTCACCACCATGTACACCACCGGGATGCAGCGGGCGCTGAAGGGCGACTGGCGCGGTGGCTTCGGCTTCGGCTTCTCGGGCTCGAGCACCAGCAACCCCAATGGCGACAGCTCGCACGGGACCACGTTCCACGCTGGTGCCTCGCTGAAGTACGCCCCCGGCCCCTATGCCTTCTCGGCGGCTCTGACCGGCAACTGGGGCGACCGCGACACGACCCGCTTCGCGACCGTCGGCGGCTCGACCCAGACGCTGACCGGGAACTTCGGCGTTTCGGCGGTGAACCTGAAACTGCGCGGCTCCTATGTCTTCGGAAGCGACAGCTTCTTCATCAAGCCCCGGGTCGACCTCGACACCACCCTGGTGCGGTCGGATGCCTTCACCGAAACCGGCGGCAGCGCGGCGCTGAGCGTCGAGTCCACCGACCAGGTGGTCTACAGCCTGTCGCCCTCGCTGGAGTTCGGCACCACCCGCCGCGACGCGGATGGCAGCGTGATGCGCACCTTCGCCCGGATCGGGACCACGGTCTTCTCGGACAGCGACCTGCCGCTGACCGCGACCCTGGCCTCGGACGGCACCGGGGTGACCGGCTTCTCGACCACCAACAGCGATGACGGCCAGATCTGGAGCCTCGCCGCCGGCTTCACCGCCTTCAACGCCGGCGGCTGGTCGGCCGAAGCGCAGTACAACCTCAATTTCGACAGCCACTCGCAAGAGCACGTCGCCAGCCTCAAGATGCGCAAGACCTTCTGATGGTTTCCTGGTCACAAGCCGAGACGGCTCGACCGCCGGTCGCGAAAGCGTCCGGCGGTGGCAGCCGTCGCGCACGCCGGTCGGACGGGCTGGACAGGGGCGAGTTGTGGCTGGTCGGCCTGTCGGTCGGCCTGTCCTCGCTGCTGTTCCTGACCTTCGCCGGTTTCGCGGCAAACGCGCTCTACCTGCATGGCTGGCAGATGCTGCCCTTCGTGCTGCTGATCGGGGGGCTGTTCTACTGCGCCCTCTGCTATCAGGTGATCCGCCTGGGGGCCGCGCGCCGGCCCCGGGCCGGGGCCCTCACCGACTGCGATCCGGCGCTGCTGCGCGCCGGGGCGCCTTCGGTCGCGGTGCTCATCCCCTCCTACCAGGAAAGCCGCCGGGTGGTGATCGGGACGGTGCTGTCCGCCGCCCTTGCCAGCTATCGCAACAAGCGGATCGTGGTGCTGGTCGACGACGCGCCCGGCAATGCCGCCGCGCTGGACGAGACCATGGGCGCCATCGCCGACGTGCGGGACTGGCTGGCCGAGGGTCGCGCCATGCGCGACGCGGCCCTCTCCGGCCCGGCCACCGCCGCCCGCTTCGCCCCCGCCTATGAGGCTCTTGCCGCCTGGCTGGACGGCATCGCCGAGCGGCTGCGCGCCGAGGGCGATTCCTCGTTCGCCCATGTCGACAGCTTCGTCGTCGAGCGCGTGGTGCTCTCCCTGGCCCGGCGCTACCGCAGCGAGGCGCAGCGCTTGAGCCGCGCCCAGAACTGGGACCCGGCGCTGGAGCGCGACCGGCTGGCCTGCCAGCTGACCGGCGAGATCGAGAGCTTCCAGCGCAAGATCTACGCCAATCTCTCGCATGGGCCCAACAAGGCGATGAACCTCAACGCCTACCTCGGCCTGATGGGCGACGACTGGGATATCGAGATCCGCGACGGCAGCCGGACCCTCGTGCCGGCAACCGGGGCCGAGCCCGATCTTGCCATTGCCCAGACCGATTATGTGCTGACCCTCGACGCCGACAGCGTCATCGTGGCCGACTACATGCTGACCCTGGTCGGCGAGCTGGAGTCCCGCCCCGCCGCCGCCGTCGCCCAGACCCCCTACCTGACCTTCCCCGAGGGCCCCTCTCCGGTCGAGCGGATCGCCGGGGCGACCACGGATATCCAGTACCTGATCCACCAGGGATCCAGCCACTACGATGCCGCCTACTGGGTCGGCGCCAATGCGGTGATCCGCACCCGGGCGCTGCAGGACATCCTGCAGCGGCGCCAGGAAGAGGGCCACGAGGTCAAGGTCTACGTGCAGGACAAGACGGTGATCGAGGATACCGGCTCGACCATCGACCTGCAGGACCGGGGCTGGCACGTCCACAACCACTTCGCGCCCATGGCCTACAGCGCCACGCCGGCCGATTTCGGCGCCCTGGCGATCCAGCGCAAGAGATGGGCGAACGGCGGGCTGATCCTGTTCTTCGACCTGCTGCGCAGCACCTGGAAACGCGGCGGTATGCTGCGTGCCCTGCCGATGCTTCTGGTGCGCTCGCACTACCTGCTGTCGCCGCTGATCGGCAATATCGGGATCCTGGCGCTGATGCTGATGGCCGTGGACCAACCGCACCCGCTGTTCTGGGCACCGCTGTTCATGACGCCCTACTTCGTGCTCTACATGCTGGACCTGCGCCGCATGGGCTATCAGTGGTGGGATCTCTTCGGGGTCTGCGCGCTGAACCTGATGCTGCTGCCGGTGAACCTGGCGGGGATCCTCGCCTCGATCTGGCAGATGGCGGGCGGCAAGCGCCGCAGCTTCACCCGCACGCCCAAGCTGGCGTCGCGCACCTTCATCCCGCCCTATGCCTTCCTGTTCAACCTGGCGATCCTGGCGCTGATGACCTTCTACGTGGCCATCGGCATTCACACCGAGAAGACCCTCGGCGTGGCGATCCCGCTGATCAACATCGTGCTCTACAGCTACGGGCTGGTCCGCTTCGTCGGGCTGCGCGACGGCTTCGCCGACCTCGGCCTGCGGATCGGTCAGATCCTGCGCGGCGTGGCAAGCCCGTTCCGCCGCCGCCGTCGCCCCGCCCCTGCCGTCACCACCGAGGCGCTGCCCCAGGCCATCGCCGCGCAGCCCGAAACCGGCCTGCGCGCCCCCACGGGCGCCGGTCGCCTCTACCCGCGGGACTTCCCGGCGCAACTCGCGCCCTCTGCCCCCCGCCCCCTGTCGTCCGAGGAGGACCGATGACACATCCCATCAGATCAGCACTTCTGTCGCTCGCCCTCGCCGTCGCCCCGCTGTCGGCGGCCATGGCGCAGACCGGCCCCGTCGCGGCCATCGCCCGCGGCGACGCCCTTGTCGAAAGCGGCGATCCCGCCAAGCTTTCCGAAGCCCTCGAGCTCTACGTCTCCGCTGCCGAGGCCGGTTCCGTCTGGGGCCAGTACAAGGCCGCGGAAATGTACTACGAGGGCCAGGGCACCGAGCAGGACCGTGCCCGTGCCGCCGAGCTCTACGGCGATGCCGCCGACCAGGGCAACGCCTGGGCGCAGTACAAGCTGGGCGGCATGTTGCTGACCGGCGACGGCATCGACCCGCTGCCGAGCCGCGCGGTCGAACTGCTGGATGCCGCCGGGTCGCAGGGCAACATCTGGGCCAACTACCAGCTGGGCGACGCCTACCTGCAGGGCGATGTCATCGCACAGGACCTGACCCGCGCGAAGTTCTACCTTGAGCGCGCCGCCGAACAGAACAACGCCTGGGCGCTGCTGCGCCTCGGCGAGATGTACCGCGACGGTCGCGGCGTGACCAAAAGCCTGACCGACGCGAAGACCCTGCTGGAGCAATCCGTGGCGCAGAAGAACAGTTTCGCCATGGTCTCGCTTTCGGAAATGATCGCCGAGGACGAGCCCGAGCGCGCCAAGGCCCTGCTGAGCGAGGCCGCCGAGCTGGGCAATGCCGCCGCCCAGGCCAAGCTGGCCGAGTAAGCCGCGCCGCAAGACATGGAAAGGGCCGGAGGTGAGATCCACCTCCGGCCCTTTTTCGGTGCCGCGCGCCGGGGGTCAGAGGCGCTTTTCACCGGCCTCGATACGCACCCCGAAGAGGTTTTCGCGCGGGGGCAGAGGGCAAACCGCGTGGCTGGTGAAGGCGCAGGGCGGGTTGGTGGCGCGGTTGAAGTCGATGACCACACTGTCCTGGGTCACCTCCTCGCCGAAGACGAAGCGCATGTGGCTGTAGGCATCTTCCATCGAGGTCAGGTCGCGGAAGACGAACTGTGGCCGGTCGGCGGTGCCGTAGGTCGGCAGCATGGCCATCTGGCGGCCGGCGAACTCGAACTTCGCCACATGGGTGACGGGCACATAGGTCGGCGCGCCGATGATGGTGTCCAGCACCAGCTCCATCGGCTCGGGCAGCTTTTCCCAGCGGGCGGTGATGCGTAGCGCCGGGTCCAGCGGGAAGAACTCGATGGGCTTGAGGTGGTCCGCCGCGTCGGACTGGGCATCGCGGATGCGCAGGGCGCGCCAGTCGTTCAGCGCGGTGATCTCCAGCAGGAAGCGGTCGGCGCGCCAGGCGAAGGTGCCGGCGGCGCGGTCCAGGGCGATGGTCTCGCCGCCCTCGGGGGTGAAGCTGCCGGTGTCGTCGGCGTTCAGCGTCAGGCTGCCCAGCACCTCGGGGCCGAGGGGCAGCCGGATGTCGTTGCCGGCGCCGCTGCCGATGCTGCGGGTGCCGGGGATGATCCACCAGCGGCCCAGCAGGTTCAGCCAGCCGTTTTCGGCGGTCAGCTTCTCCATCCTGGTCTGGAACCATGCCTCGTGTGCGGCGGCAAATTCGGGGGAAACATTCATGTGATCTGTCCTTCGGTCAGGCGCCTTCCGGCATCCGCGGGATGCTGGCCAGAAGGCTTTTGGTGTAGGAATGCTGCGGGTCGCGCAGGATGGCGGCGGTCTCTCCGGCCTCGACGATGCGGCCGCGGTCCAGCACGACCAGCTGATCGCAGAGCGCCGCGACGACGCCCATGTCGTGCGAGACGAAGATCATCGTCATCCGCTCGGAAATCTCGCGGAACAGGTCCACCACGCGCACACGGGTCGACAGATCCAGCGCGCTGACCGCCTCGTCCGCCAGCACCAGCTCGGGGCGGGCGACGATGGCGCGGGCGATGGCGATGCGCTGGCGCTGCCCGCCCGAGAACTGGTGCGGGAAGCGCTCAAGCGTGTCCTCGGTCAGCCCGACGCTGGCGATCGCCTCGCGCGCCATCGCCAGATGATCGCCGGGCACCTTCAGCGAGCGCAGCGGCTCGGTCACGATGCGGCGGATGCGATGCGCGGGGTTGAGCGAGGAATAGGGATCCTGGAACACCGCCTGCACCCGCTTGCGATAGCCGCGCATATAGGCGCGGTCGCGGGCCTCGAGCGGCGCGCCGTCGAACAGGATGCGCCCGGATTGCGGGCTGTCCAGCCCCAGCAACAGACGCAGCAGCGTCGACTTGCCAGAACCGCTTTCGCCGACCAGCCCGACATTGGCGCCCTTCGGCACGCTGAAAGAGATATCTTCCAGCACCTTGCGTCCGGCCCCGTAGGAGAAACCGACGTTTTCGACCGTCATCAGGCTCATCCCTGCCCCTCCAGCGCGGCGTCGAAGCGCCGGGCGGCGGCGACGAGATTACGGGTGTAGTCGTCCTGCGGCTGCGTCAGCACCTGCAGCGCCGGGCCGCTTTCCACGGCGCGGCCATGGCGCATGACCATGACCCGCTCGGCCACCTGGCCGACCACGGCAAGATCGTGGCTGATGAACAGCAGCGCGATGCCCAGCTCGTCGACCAGGGAGGTGATCAGGCGGACGATCTCGGCCTGGGTGGTGACATCCAGCGCGGTCGTCGGCTCGTCCGCGATCAGCAGACGCGGACGGCAGGCCAGCGCCATGGCGATGGCGACGCGCTGGCGCTGCCCTCCCGAGACCTCGTGCGGATAGGCCCCGATCAGACGCACCGGATCCGGCAGGCGGACCTGTTCCAGCAGCGCCATGACCTCGTCCCGGACAGCGGCGCGCGAGGTTTCTGCGCCCTCGCGCTTCAGGCGACGGCGCACCGGCCCGGCGATCTGGCGGCCAAGCGGCATCAGCGGATCAAGCGCCGTCAGCGGCTCCTGGAAGACGGTGGCCACGGCGTTGCCGCGCAGCCCCACCAGGCGCCGCTCGGGCGCGCCGATGACCTGGGTGCCGGCCAGCTCGACCGAGCCCTCGGCGCGCAGACCCGGCGCCAGCAGCCCGGTCACCGCAAGCGAGGTCAGCGACTTGCCCGAGCCGCTCTCGCCGATCAGGCCGAAGCGTTCGCCGGCGGCGATGGAAAACGACAGGTCCTGCACCAGCACCGTGTCGGGGGTCGACAGCCGCAGGTCGCGGACGGTCAGCAGATCGCTCATCACGCGGCCCCCTTCGTCGGGTCGAAACGGTCGCGCAGACCGTCCGCCAGCAGGTTGATCCCGATCACCAGCGCGAACAGCGCCAGGCCCGGCAGGAACGCGCCCCAGGGCGCGGTGTAGACGGTGCCCTGCGCCTCTTGCAGCATCCGGCCCCAGGAGGCATTGGGCGGCGGCGCGCCGAGCCCGAGGTAGGACAGAGAGGCCTCGGCCATGACCGCCAGCCCGAACTGCAGCGCCAGGTTCACCCCGAGGAAGGGGGCGATATTGGGCAGGATATGCCAGAAGACGATGGCCCCCCAGGAGGTGCCCGAGACCCGCGCGGCGGTGATGTAGTCCTGCCCCAGCACCTGCTTGGTCAGGATCCGGGTGATCCGCCCGACGATGGGCGACAACCCGATGCCAAGCGCCAGGATCGCGGTGCCCAGGCTGGCCTCTTCCCGCGCCGCGACCACCAGCATGGCGATCAGCAGGGTCGGGAAGGCGATGAGGATGTCGAAGACCGCCGCCAGCGCATCATCGAGGAAGCGGGTCGCGAAGGCGGCCAGCAGGCCGGTGGTCACGCCGATCGCCGCGCCGATCCCCACCGCGCCGCAGCCGACGATCAGCGCGATCCGCGCCCCGATCATCAGCTGGGTGAACAGGTCGCGGCCCAGCCGGTCGGTGCCGGCCCAGTGCTGCAGGCTCGGCGCCTCAAGCCGCCCGCCGACCATGTCCGACAGCGCATAGGGCGTCCAGACGAAGGAGACGAGGCCGGCCAGCACGATCACCCCGACCAGCACGAGGCCCAGCCAGTAGGTCGCATTGCCGCGGCTCCGGCGGCCCTTGCCCATGGGGCGGGCGGTCTGAACGGTACTCATCGGCGGGCCTCCTTGCGCAGGCGCGGGTCGAGGACCCGTTGCAGCAGGTCGGCGAGGAAGCCGGTCAGCAGCACCAGCAGGGTCGAGATGATCAGCACGCCCTGGATATTCGGGTAGTCGCGCTGCTGGATCCCCAGCAGCAGCATCGAGCCCATGCCGGGCAGCGAGAAGACCTGTTCCACCACCACGGCGCCGAGGAAGGTGGTCGACAGCTCGATCCCCAGGACCGAGATCACCGGCACCGCGGCATTGCGCAGCCCGTGGCGCATCAGCGCGCCGGTGCGGCTTTCGCCGAGCGCGCGCGCGGTGCGCAGGAAGTCCGAGCCCAGCACTTCAAGCGTCGCCGCGCGCACGTAGCGCATCAGCGAGGCCGACATGATCAGGGCGATGGTCAGCACCGGCAGCACCATCGAGGTCACGGCCCGGGCCGGGTCCCCGTAGCCGCGCAGCGGGAAGCCGCCCGAGGGAAGCAGGCGCAGGTTCAGCGCGAAGACATAGACCAGCAGCACCCCCAGCCAGAAGACCGGCACGGCGATGCCGACCTGCGAGACGACGGACAGCAGCAGGCCGTACCAGCGGTCCGACTTGACCGCCGCCAGGATGCCAAGCGGAATGGCGATCAGCATCGACAGCAGGAAGGCCGACAGGGTCAGCGGCAGGGTAACGGAAAGGCGGCGCGAGATTTCCTCGAGCACCGGCGCGCGGGAGACGAAGGACTTGCCGAGATCGAAGCGCGCCAGATCGCCCAGGTAGGTGACGAATTGCGCTGCCAGCGGCTGGTCGGAGCCGATCTGCGCCTGAGCCGCCGCAATCTGTTCGGGCGTGGCACCGACCCCCACGAGAGCATTGGCCGGATCGCCCGGCAGGAGGCGCAGCAGCACGAAAAGCACGATGGCCGCGACGAAGAGAGACAGCAGCAGAATGACCAGCCGCCGTGCCATGTATCTCAGCATTGGGGATCCCGTATGCGCGAAGAGAGGGGCCGGACGTCTCCGCCCGGCCCCCGGTCAGTGGCCTCAGTCGGCCTTCTTGATGTCCGAGACGAAGAACTGCGAGTTCAGACCGTTCAGCGGATAGCCCGAGACATTCGAGGTCGAGACGACGATCTGCGGATAGAGGTAGAGCCACATGCTTGCGGCATCCTCGGCGATGATCCGGTTGGCTTTGGCCAGCATCTCGGTCTGCTCGTCCATCGAGGCGACGTTCTCGGACTCGGTGATCAGGCGGGTGACTTCGGGGTTGTCGTAGCCCCAGTAGAAGTCCGGGTTGCCGTAGAAGACGATGTCGCGGTGGTTCACGTGCTCCTGCAGGGTCGCATCGAAGTCATGCGCCTTGTAGATCTTGGTGTACCATTCGTTTGCGGTGATGATGTTGATCTTCACCTCGACACCGACCTTGGCCAGCTCGTTCTGCAGGAACTGCGCCACCACCGGATGCGGATCATAGTCCGGCGTGTCCAGGGTGAACGAGAACCCGTCCGCATAGCCCGCTTCGGCCAGCATCTGCTGGGCGCTTTCGGGATCGTAGGCGTTGACGCCGGTCAGGTCCTCGTACCAGGGATCGGTCGGCGGCACGAAGGACCCGATGAGGGTGCCGTAGTCGCCCCAGATCGCCTGCAGCAGCTTCTCGTTGTCCACGGCGCGGGCCAGGGCCGAGCGCACGATGGCATTGTCGAAGGGCGCGACGCGGTCGTTGTAGGCCATCAGCTCCTTCGTGGTCGAGGCGCCTTCGGAGACCGTGAAGTCCGGGTTGTCGGTGAACAGCGACAGGGCATCGGGGCTCTGCACAGAAGTGATGATGTCGACGGCACCGGTCAGCAGCGCGTTGTTCTGCGCCGTGGCATCGGTGAAATACTGGAACATCACGCCGCCGTTGGTGGGCTCTTCGCCCCAATAGCCGTCGAAGGGCACCATCGCCAGCGCCGAGCCGCGACGCCATTCCTGCAGGGTGTAGGGGCCGGTGCCATCTTCGCCCGAGCTGATGTCGCCCGCCGCGTCATTGACGATCCAGACGTAGGACAGGTTGTAGGGCAGCGAGATCGACGGCGCCGAGAGGGTCACCACGACGGTCTGCTCGTCCGGCGTCTCGATGCCCGCGATCACCGCCAGGGTGCGCTTGCGCGAGCTGGCGGAATTCTCTGCGGTGACGCGCTCGATCGAGCTTTTCACGTCAGCGGCGGTCAGCGGCTCGCCCGAGTGGAAGGTGACGCCCTCCTTCAGGGTGAAGGTGTAGGTCAGCCCGTCTTCGCTGATCTTGTAGCTGTCGACCAGCTTCGGCTCGACCTCGCCGGCGTCGGTCAGCACGAAGAGACCTTCGTAGACATTGCCGTTGAAGGCTTCGTTGATGCCCTGGCCCGCGCCCTGGGTGTTGTCCAGGTTCTGCGGCTCGTAGAGCGACCCGATATTGATGACCGCTTGCGGGTCGAAGTCCTGCGCCAGGGCGGCGGCAGAGGACAGGGCAAGCACGGAAGAGGCGGTCAGCGCCACGAGGGCGGAACGCCCGCGCGCGCCTTGGCGGGTGATGTCTGTGATGGAAATCATGGGAGGATCCCTGTGGGTTGTTCGGTCTTTGTGATTGGCCATGCCGCCCCGATCCGGCAGGGGCGGGCGGCACGAGCCCGGGCATCGAAGCACGCAGCCAGCGCGGAAACAACGCCACCGGATCGCAGACGCGAGAGGATCTGCAGATCAGATGATCCGTCAATCTCCATATCAGCGCGCAGATGATCTCCGGCGGGTCCGAGCTTCCGATATTCTGGCCCGGTTGCGGGCACGGCTTGTCTCATGTCCTCGGAGCCTGTGCAAGATACCTATGCCCATTATGCCACACGCGGCACGAAAATGGCATGGGCCGCGTCGACCTCGTAGCGCGGGGCAAGTGCGGGTGCGTTCTGCGCCAGCGCACGGACTGCGTCGAGGATGAAATCGACCGTCTCGTCCTCCATCAGAACCGACAGGTTGAGCCGGGTGAAGCCAGGTTTCTGCACCTCGTCGCCCGCCAGGATCGCGGCGCGCAGCCGCTCGGAGGTCTCGGCGTCGATGCCCAGCAGGCGGTGCACGTAGGGCCCGGCGCAGGCGCAGCCGCCGCGCGCCTGGATGCCGTGCAGGTCGCTCAGCATCCGGGTGATCAGCTGCTGGTGGACGAAACCGCCCTGCCCGTCGCGGATCCGGAACGAGAAGACCGGCACCCGTGGCGCTTCGCCCTGCCCCAACAGGTCGATCTGCGGGCAGTTGCCCCAGGCGCGGAAGGCCCGGGCGGTCAGCGCGGCGTTGCGGGTCTGCAGGTGGTCCAGCCCGATGGCTTCCTTGACCAGGAAGACCAGCGCGGCGCGGATATCGCCGACGACATTGGGCGTGCCCGCCTCCTCGCGCGCCTCAAGGCTGCCGCTGTAGTCCTGCCCCTCGGGCGAGACGAAGCGGACGGTGCCGCCGCCGGGCCAGGTCGGTGCCTGCCGCACCACCGCGTCGCGGCGCAGCAGCAGCAGGCCCGAGGCCCCGGGGCCGCCGATGAACTTGTGCGGAGAGACGCAGATCGCGTCGATCTCGACCCCGGGCGCCGGTTGCATGGCGACCGGCAGATAGGGCGCCCCGCCCGCGTAATCCCAGATCACCCGCGCGCCGGCCCGCTTGGCGATCCGCGTCACCCCGGCGACATCGGCGATGATGCCGGTGACATTGGACATGGCCGAGAAGGAACAGATCACCCGGTCAAACCCGGCGCTCTCTGCCAGCGCCTGTTGCAGGGCGTCGGTGTCGATGCCGCCACCGGGTGCCTCGGGCAGTTCGACCACCTCGGCACCGCTTTCACGCCAGGGCAGGATATTCGAATGATGCTCATAGGGGCCGATCAGCACCCGCACCCGGCCCGTGTCGGCGCCGAACAGGGAAACCAGCCGGTTCAGCCCAGCCGTGGCGCCCGAGCCGGCGAAGATCACCGCGTGTTCCGGGCCCGCCCCGCAGGCCCGCGCGATCACTTGCCGCGCCTCGCGCCGCATCCGGGTCATCGCGCCCCCGCAGAACGAGGCTTCGGTATGGGAATTGGCGTAGTAGGGCAGCACCTTCTCCATCACGAACCCCTCGACCTGGCGCAGCGCGCGGCCCGAGGCGACGTAATCGGCATAGACCATCGGGTGCGGCCCGAAAGGCCCCTCGGCCAGGGCGTCCTTGCCGATCAGCCCGGCGCGCAGACCCTCCGGGCCCGCCGCCTGCAATCCGGCGAGGAATTCGGAGAAGACGGAGGAATCGCGGGCAGTCATCGAGGCACCTGTCGGGAAAAGGGGGGTCAGGGCGCAGCCTAGCGCGACCTGACCATTGATACCTCACCAAGTTCATGCGATTTTCGCCGCAGATTGGGTCAGGAGAACGAAAGATTGGCGAAAGTTGACAGTATTGACCTCAAGATTCTGAGCATTCTGCAAAAGGATGGCTCTCTGTCGCAACGCGATCTGGCCGAGCGCGCGGGCCTGTCGCAGAATGCCTGCTGGCGGCGCCTGAAGCGCCTCGGCACGGACGGGCTGATCGTCGGCACCCGAACCGAGATCAACCTGGCGGAACTGGGCTACGACCTGACCGTCTTCGTGATGATGCGCACCCGGCACCATTCGAAGGACTGGGCCGACAGCTTCCGAAAGCATGTCGAGGCCCTGCCCGAGGTGCGCGACTTCTACCGCATCGGCGGAGACTGGGATTACCTGGCGCGGGTGGTGACCCGGGGCGTCGCCCATTACGACAGCTTCTACCAGCGCCTGATCACCAATTTCGACCTGGCCGCGGTAACCGGCTTCTTCGCCATGGAAGCCCTGATCGAGAACCGCCCGCTGGACCTGCGGGCGCTGGAATGAGAGACGGCGGCCCCCGCAAGGGCCGCCACGGTACTCAGTCCCGGTACTCCACCGCAGGGATCCGCCTCAGTAGGCGTAGCGCTTGTCCAGCTCGTCGAACAGGTCCTTGCGGACCACCCGCTGACGCTCCATGAAGCCGGCCAGCGGGCCGTCCTCGTCCATCTGGCCCTGCTCCTTCAGCTGGGTCAGCGCGGTCTGCATGCCGAACAGCGCCGATTGCAGCGCGACATTGGCATAGAGCACCAACGAGAAACCCATTCCGGTGAACTCGTCGACCGAGAGGATCGGGGTCTTGCCACCCACCACCAGGTTGACCAGCTGCGGCGTACCCTGCAGCGCGGCGGGGATGGCGCGCAGGTCCTCGACCGTCTGCGGCGCCTCGACGAAGGTGATGTCGGCACCGTCCTCGATGAAGGCCGCGGCACGGTCCAGCGCCTCGGACAGGCCGTCGGTGGCGGCGGCATCTGTGCGGGCGACGATCATCGTGTTCTCGTCCTGGCGGGCATCCACGGCGGCCTTGATCCGCGAGCGGGCCTCCTCCAGCGAGACGACCTCCTTGCCCGAGAAGTGGCCGCAGCGCTTGGGCGTCTTCTGGTCCTCGAGCTGGATCGCCGAGGCCCCGGCGCGCTCCAGCGTGCGGATGGTGTGACGCACGTTCAGCGCGTTGCCGAAACCGTTGTCGGCATCGACCACGATCGGCAGGTCGGTGGCATCGCGGATGGTCGCCGTGTGCTGGGCGATCTCGGGCAGCGAGATGAAGGCAAGGTCTGGCATCCCGAGGTAGGTGTTCGTCAGCCCCGCCCCCGAGAGGTAGACCGCCTCGAAGCCCAGGTCCTCGATCACCCGCGCGGCAAGGGCGTTGGCGGCGCCGGGCAGCAGCAGGGCGCCACCGCTTGCGATGCGATCCTTGAACCGTTTGTTGACTTCGTGATTCAGCATTGGGGTGCCTCGTTCATTCTTCTGTGGTCTTGGAAAGGGTGCGGCGCGGGACATGGACGCGGCCGTCCATCAGGCGGCGCTGCGTGCGCAGGATCCGCGCGGCGGTGATGTCTCCGGTGGACAGGTCGCGGGAGGCGCCGACCGAGACGATGCCCGAGGGCGTGCCGATGCGCAGGGTCTGCGGATCGCGGCCTGCCGCGATCTGGCGCTGCACGACAGAGCCGTCGACGGCGGCAGCGCAGGCCAGCGCCAGCGCGCCGGTCACCGGCACCGCCCGGTGCGCCTGTCCGGCCGAGATCATGCGGATCTGCAGGTCGTGGCTGTCCGGCGCATGGGTCGCGCCGGAGAGATCCCGGCAGGACTGCGGGCGCCCCACCATGGCGACCTTCGGCGTGGCGATCCGCGCCGCCGCGGCCTCCAGATCCGGGGTAAGCCCCATGGCCACGGAGGCCTGACAGCGGATGTCTTCCAGCCGCGCCATCAGGGCGCGGTCGGCGTCGATGTCGGCCGGGTGGCTACGGGTATCCCCGCCGACCTGGGCCGCCTCGACGAAGACCGCCGGCACGGCGGCGTCGATCATCGTCACCTCGACCTCCTCGCCGGTCGACAGGGTCAGCCGGCTGGCCGCCAGCCCGGTCGGCAGAGCGCCATGGCCGGTGGTGTCTGTCGGGTCGAGGAAATCCAGCGCCACCGGCGCGCCGGTGCCCTCGACACCGGGGATCTGCAGGTCGCCCTCGACCTCGGCCACACCACCCGAGACGGGGAAGGTCGCGGCGATCACCTTGCCGGAGTTGGTATTGTGGATGCGCACCACGGCCTCGCCGTCGCGCGGGCCCGCGACCAGCCCCTCGTCATAGGCGAAGGGCCCCATGGCCGAGCTCATGTTGCCGCAGTTGCCCGAGAAATCGACGCTGTCGTCGATCACCCCGACCTGGGCGAAGGTATAGTCGATATCCGCGTCGTGCCGCGTCGACGGGCCGATGATGCAGATCTTCGACAGCGAGGAGATGCCCCCGCCCATGCCGTTCAGCTGCCGCTGGTTCGGATCGGGAGAGCCGAGCATGGCGGCAAAGAGCGCCGACCAGAGGGTCTCGTCCTCGGGCAGATCACGACGATGCAGCACGAGGGCCTTGGAGGTGCCGCCACGGATGAAGGCGGCGGGAACGGCGAGTTGACTCACGACTGTTGCTCCTCGGGGGTGGCGGCAAGCTGCGCCTCAAGTGCATCCCAGCTTGCCCGGATATGACGGCGCATCAGCAGCGCCGCGACCTCGCTGTCACCGCAGGCGATGGCCTCGGCGATGCGGCGGTGTTCGAGCAGGGCGGCCTTACCGCGCCCGGTGACATTGCGGTGCTTCACCCGCAGCAGCGACAACTGCGGATAAAGCTCTCGGGTGAGATACCGCAGGATGATCGGATTGCCCGACATCCGCGCGATGACCATGTGGAAGTCGCGATCCCCCGGCCCCTGCAGGTAGGCGCCCTGGGGATGGGCCGAAACCTCGTCCGCGTGCTGACCCAAGAGCTGCCCCAGCACGTCGCCGGTGGCCGCATCCGCATGGCCGGCGGCCAGCCGGGCGGCCTCGGCCTCCAGCGCGGCGCGCACCTCGTAGAGGGCGCGGGCATCGTCGCGGCCCAGCTCGCGCACCCGCGCGCCGCTGTTCGGCACGATCGACACGATCCCCGACTCGGCCAGCTGGTTGAGCGCCGAGCGTACCGGCCCGCGGCTGACGTCATAGCGCTCGGCCAGGGCCACCTCGCCCAGGCGCGTGCCCGGAGCCAGGTTGCCCGAGAGGATTTCCTCCTGCAGCGCCAGGGCGACCCGCTCTGCGGCAACTCCCCGAGACTCATCCAATTTTGTTGACAATATACTGCCCTCCAACCTGCTCTATGCGCTGACACTTACATGCAATACACAGGACTCGCTGGCAGAAGAACCAAATTTGAAAGGGCATTGTCAACGATATTTGCTGACTTGACAGTAAATATGCGGCAGGCGTAAGTCTCAAGCGTCAAGCAGATTGTCGTACAATGATGAGCTGCGACTGGACCTGAGACATGAGGGGAGGACTCAATGAATCTCACCAAACGCGCCTTTTCGGCCGCAACCCTGGCCGCCGCGCTGACCGCCGCCGTTTCGCCGCTGGCCGTTTCGGCCGCCGAGAACTGGCCGCCGCGCCAGATCACCTTCGTCGTGGCCCTCGGGCCGGGCGGCTCGGCCGACCGGACCGCGCGCGCCCTGGCGCAGCGCCTGCAGGAAGAGCTGGACACCCCGATCACCGTGGTGAACCAGCAGGGCGGTGGCGGCCACGTCGGCCACACCTACTTCATGAACATGCCCGACGATGGCAGCTACTTCCTGGCGACCTCGATCCACCCCTACATCTCGAACGCGATCCTGAACTACGACGCGGATTACACGCTCGAGGACTTCGCCTTCATCAACGGCCAGTGGAACGACTTCGACATCTTCGCCGTCAATGCCGAAACCCCCTACGAGTCGCTGGCTGACTTCATGGCCGCGGCCAAGGAAAACCCCGGCCAGCTGAGCGTCTCGGTGGTGCCGAACTCGTCGGGCGCGATCAACCTCAGCCTGGCGCTGGAAGCCTTCGGCCTGACCGATGACGCGGTCAACGTGGTGACCTACGAATCCGGCGGCGCGGCCCGTACCGCAGTGGCCGGTGGCCAGGTCGACATGACCGTGCTGGCCGCCGACGGCACCCTGTCGATCGCCGAATACGTCCGCCCGCTGGCCTATGCCGCGGACGAGCGTTCGGCCGACTGGGACGCCCCGACCCTGGACGAGGCGCTGGAAGCCTCGGGCCACGAGCCGGTGGTGACCCTTGCCGGCTCCATGCGCGGCCTGGCCGCCCATGCGACCTTCAAAGAAAAGCACCCCGAAGCCTTCCAGGAACTCGTCGACGCCTACCACAACGTGATGATGGACGAGGAGTTCACCGCCTCGCTGGAAGCGCAGGACATGGGCGCCGAATGGCTTGGCCCGCAGAAGACCACCGATATCATCATGTCCAACTTCGAGATCCTCAAGCGCTTCGCAGGCGAGTGAGGATCCGCGAGATCCGGCGGCGCGGGCGCGACAGCGCCCGCGTCCGGGATCCGGGCCGCCTGCCCCGCCCGTCGCGGGGCCGGGACAGGGCGGCCCTTTTCGTCTTCAGCCATTTCTAGGGGAGGTCACGAGGTGACAGGCAAGCTCCACGCCACTCATGCCGCGCTGATCGGCATCATCCTGGCCATATCCGGCTTCATCACCTGGAGCGCGGTCAGCGCCCGGGCCAGCATGGACAACCTGATTGTCGTCGCCCCGGTGGCGGCGGCCATCGCGCTGCTGTCGGTGGTGCTGATCGTAGCAACCCTGGTCAAGCCCGCCCCCGCGCCCGCCGAGGACGACGATACCGAGGAGACCAGCGACCCCGGCATCTGGGGCGACATGCTGCTGCTCGCCGGTTTCGCAGCCTTCTGCTACGCGCTGACCCACATCGGTTTCGACCTGGCCACCTTCCTCTTCGTCTGGGCCGGGGTGGTGATGAGCGGCGGCAAGGGCTGGTGGCAACCACCCCTCTTCGCCGCGGCCTTCACCGCGCTGCTGGTCTACGGCTTCGGCAGCCTCTTCCCCTACCCCATGCTGACGCTGGTGCTCTGAGATGATCGACCAATTCGCCCTCTCGCAGGCGCTTGACCTGCTGTTCTCCAGCTTCACCCCCTGGCTCTGGGTCATTCCCGGGCTGCTGATCGGGCTGGTCTTCGGTTCGATCCCGGGTCTACAGATCTCGATGGCCATGGCGGTCTTCCTGCCGGTGACCTTCGGCATGGACTTCCTGCAGGCCATGCTGTTCCTGACCTCGATCTTCACCGGCGGCGCCTATGGCGGCGGGGTGACGGCGATCCTGATGAACATCCCCGGCTCGTCCTCCTCCATCGCCACGGCCTTCGACGGCTACCCGATGGCGCGCCAGGGCAAGCACAACGAGGCGCTCGGCCTCGGCCTGGCGGCTTCGGTCGTCGGTGCCTTCGTCGGCTACATGCTGCTGATGCTGCTGATCCAGCCGCTGGCCGCCTTCGTGCTGAAGATCGGCCCGCTGGAGATGGTCGTCGTCGTGCTCTGGGGGCTGACGCTGATCGCCACGCTGAACGACAGCGCCCTGTCCAAGGGCCTGCTGGCCGGGTTCTTCGGCCTGATGCTGAGCCAGATCGGCATGTCGACGACCGGCGTCATGCGGACCTCGGTGGGGATGCCCTACCTGATCGACGGCCTGCCGGTGGTGCCGGCGATGATCGGGATCTTCGCCGCCTCGGAACTGCTGCGCCTGCGCGGCGGCACCTACCTGGTGCGCAACGAGGACCAGCGCGACATCTCCTTCGGGCGGATCCTGAAGGGCGCGAGCGAGACCTTCAAGTACCCCGGGGTGCTGGTGCGCGGCTCGCTTCTCGGGGCGGTGATCGGGGCGATCCCGGGCGTCGGCTCCTCGGTTGCGAACCTGGTGTCCTACGGCGAGGCAAAGCGGACCTCGAAGACCCCAGAACGCTTCGGCAAGGGCGCACCCGAGGGCGTGGTGGCGGCGGAAAGCGCCAACTCCTCCTCCGAGGGCGGCTCGATGACGGCGCTGCTGGCGCTCGGCATCCCGGGTGGCGCGGCGACGGCGGTGCTGCTGGCGGCCTTCTCGTTCCACAACATCATCGGCGGGCCCAGCTTCATCCGCAACCAGACCGACATCGTCTACTCGATCATCCTGGGCAACCTCGGCCAGGTGGCACTGCTGGCGGTGCTGGGCCTGCTGTCGCTGCGCCTGCTCGGGCTGGTGGTACGGGTGCCGCTGTCCTACCTGGTGCCCTCGGTCCTTGCGATGTGCGCCTGGGGAGGCTACGGCATCACCGGCACCATCGCCGGACCGCTGACCGTGGCGGGCTTTGCCGCCCTCGGCTGGCTGATGCGCCGCAACAACTACCCGGTGGCGGCCACCGTGATCGGCCTACTGCTGGGCCGCATGATGGAAGGCGAACTGGTGCGCACCATGCAGATCTCGGGCGGCAACCCGCTGCGCTACATGCTGGAGCGTCCGATTGCCCTGATCCTCTTCGCGGTGATGCTGCTGGTCCTGATCGGCGCCCCGCTGCTGAAGGCCATGCGCCGCCGCCGCGCCACAGAGGTCTGACCGGATGCCCATGACGATCTCCTCCCCGGCGTTGCGCGGCCTGATGACACTGGCCGTCGGCGCCGGGGGCGGATGCCTGTTCTTCTTCCTCAACCTGCCTCTGCCCTGGGTGCTGGGGTCGATGTTCGCCAATGCGCTGCTGGCCCAGGCGACCAGCTTCCAGCCGAAGCTGCCGCAGACCTGGCGCGGCTACGGCATGATCGCCATCGGCACCATGCTGGGCACCGGCTTCACCCATGACGTCGTCGTCCGCGCCCAAAGCTGGATCCCCAGCCTGATCGCCATGTGCCTGCTGTCGCTGGTGTTCTGTCTCGGCGCCTATTGGGTGTTCAAACGCTGGGGCCGGATGGACCGGATGACGGCCCTCTTCGCGGCCATGCCCGGTGGGCTGTCGGTGGTCTCGATGCTGGCCGAGGAGTACCGGACCGAGGTCAACCGCGTCGTGCTCTGTCATACCGCGCGGATCGTGGTGCTGCTGATCACCGCGCCGATCCTGATCCAGATGATCTCGGGCATCGACATGGCCGAGGCCAACCGCGCCAGCTTCGCCGAGGCCGAGCCGCTGGACCCGCTGCGCCACGGCGCCATGGCGCTGGTCGCGGTCGGCTGCTGGTGGCTGGGGCAAAGGTTCAGGTTCCCCTCGGCGCAGCTGCTGATCCCGCTCTTCGTCTCGGCGGCCCTGCATATGACCGGCGTGCTGACGGTGCATGTCCCGCCGCTGCTGTCGGCCGCGGCGCAGATCGTCATCGGCGGTTCGGTCGGGGCGCGTTTTGCCAGCTACACCCTGCGCCAGATCGCCCGCGATGGCGGCATCGCCGCCGCGGTCGGCATCGCGCTGGCGCTCGGCTCGCTTGGTGCCGCCTACGCGGTGGCGCCGCTGATCGACGCGCCCGTCGCGCCGATCTTCCTGGCCTACCTGCCCGGCGGAGCCCCCGAGTTGGGCGTGGTCGCCCTGGCGCTGGCCATCGACCCGGCCATGGTCGCCGCGCACCATGTGCTGCGGGTCTTCCTGATCGTCGCGGTGCTGCCCTTTGCCGCCGCCCGGGCCAACCCGGACAGCCCGGCCGAGCGCGGCTGAGCAGACAGCCGGGGCGATGCCGTGACGGGCTCCCCCCGGCGACCTCCTAGGCCGAGGCCCCGGTCGCGCCGGTCAAGGCGCCCAGCAAACGCGGGAACATGCCCCCGGCCACCAGCGTCCGCAGTTCATCCTCGGTTTCGATGGCCGCCGTGGCGGTGAAGCCCGGCCCATCCCCCTCCGCCCTGTCCAGCCGGACCGCGACCGGGGCGTCGACCCCGATCCGGTCCGCCGGCGCGTCGATCAGCAGCCGGTCGCCCGGAACCAGCGCCAGCGCCTCCGGTCCCAGGTCCGCCGGCAGGCGCAGCGGCAGGATCCCCATGCCGATCAGGTTGCTGCGGTGGATGCGCTCGAAGCTGCCGGCCAGCACCGCACGGACGCCCAGCAGGGCCACGCCCTTCGCCGCCCAGTCCCGCGAGGATCCCATGCCGTAGCGCGCCCCGGCAACGAGGACCAGCGGCACCTCCGCCTCGGTGAAGGCCCTTGCCGCCTGCCAGAGCGGCAGCGCCCGCCCCTGCGGATCCGGCGCCCAACCGGGCGGCAGGTCCGGCGCCAGCCGGTTCACCGCGGAGGGGTTGGTGAAGAGCCCACGCAGCATGACTTCCCAGTTGCCCCGGCGGGACGAGAAGACATTCAGCGCCCCGGCCGTGGCGCCCCGGGCCAGCAGGTAGCGGCCCGCAGCCCCCTCTGCCGGAATCGCCCCGGCGGGAGAGATATGGTCGGTGGTGATGTCGTCGCCGAAGACCGCCAGCGGCGCGGCGCGATAGCGCCCCAGGCGATTGCCCACGCCGAGGGCGACGAAGGGCGGACGGCGGATGTAGGTCGACCGGGGGTCCCAGGGATACCTGTCTCCGGTCGGAGCGCCCAGGGCCTGCCAGGCCGGATCGGCTTCGGCCTCGGCATAGGCACGGGCCGTTTCGGCGGGGTCCCGCACCTGCGCCAGCAGCCGGTCGACCTCGGCCCCCTCGGGCCAGAGGTCGGCCAGCCGCACGCCCGGCGCAAGCGGATCGGCCTCGATGTCGCAGGCCGCGTCCCCGGCCAGCGCGAAGGCCACCACCAGCGGCGGAGAGCCGAGGAAGGCATCCCCGATCGCGCCATGCACCCGGCGCGGAAAGTTGCGATTGCCCGAGATCACCGCCACCGGCCGCAGCCCCGGGTCTTCCTGCAGCGCCGCCTGCATCGCCGGCGCCAGGGGCCCCGAGTTGCCGATGCAGCTGGTGCAACCGATGCCGACGACACCGAAGCCGAGGGCCTCGAGGTCCTCCAGCAGACCCGCGCGGCGCAGCATCCTCTCGGCCCCGGGGGACCCCGGCGCGAGGGAGGTCTTGACCCAGGAGGGCGGCACCAGCCCCCGCCGCCGCGCGTTGCGGGCCACCAGGCCGGCGGCGATCAGCAGGCGCGGATCGGTGGTATTGGTGCAACTGGTGATCGCGGCGATGGCCACCGGCGCCCGGGGCATGACCCGCGCCGCACCCTCCGGCGGCTCGGCACCCTGCCGTGGCGGCGGATCGGCAAGTGCCAGCGCCTGCCGGGTGGCCCCGGCGCGGATGCGGTCCTGCGGCCGGGACGGCCCGGCAAGGCTGCTTTCGATTTCGTCCAGGGGGATCTCGATCACCTCGGTGAAACGCGGAGAGGCCCCGGGATCGAACCACAGGCCCTGGCGCCGGCAATAGCCCTCGACACGGGCCAGGTGATCCTCGTTGCGCCCGGTCTGGCGCAGGTAGTCCAGAACCGCGCCATCGACCGGGAAGAAGCCGGTGGCGCCGCCGAACTCGGGCGTCATGTTGGCCACCACCGCCCTGTCCCCGGCCGAGAGCGTGGCCACGCCGGGACCGAAGAACTCGGCAAACCGGCCCTCCATGCCGAAGCGGCGCAGTCTCTCGGTGACGCTCAGCGCCAGGTCGGTCGACAGGACCCCCGGCCCCAGCCGGCCGGTCAGCCGCACCCCGATCACCTCGGGCAGGCGCAGGGTGACCGGCAGGCCGAACAACACCGACTCGGCCTCGATCCCTCCGACGCCCCAGGCCAGCACCCCGATGCCGTTGACCATCGGCGTATGGCTGTCGGTGCCGATCATCACGTCCGGGCAGAGCCAGCCGTCCCGCAGGCTGACCACCTCGGCCAGCCTCTCGAGGTTGAGCGTGTGCATGATCCCGGTCCCCGGGGGGTGCACGCGAAAGCCGCGCAGGGCCCCGGTGGCCCATTTCATGAAGCCATAGCGCTCGCCGTTGCGGTCATACTCTGCCCGCAGGTTGGCCAGCCGGGCGCCCGGACGGGCATGGACATCGACCGCCAGCGAGTGATCGGTCGAGACATCCACCGGCAGCACCGGATTGAGCGCAGAAGGATCCGCCCCGGCCTCGGCCAGCGCATCGCGCATCGCCGCGATATCGACCAGCGCCGGGCCGCAGGTGGTGTCATGCATCATCACCCGCCCCGGACGCACCGGAATCACCCCCTCTCCCCGGCCCCGGGCGGGCCAGGCGGCGATGGCGGCAGCGGGCTCGGCGGCCTCCTCCGGGGTGGCGGTGCGCAGCACCGTCTCCAGCAGCAGGCGCAGCACATGGGGCAGCCGTGGCAGCACCTCGCCCGCCGAAGCAGGCAGATCGACCATCCGGGCGCCGGTCCCGGGATCCGTCGTGAACCGGGCCCTCATCGCGTCACCGCCCGGCCACCCTGCCCGGGCGCATTCATTCCGCGGCCTCCATGCGGGGCAGTTCGACCTCGTCCGAGATCGGGTTGCGGAACGGATGGTCTGCACGGAACGCCGTATGGGCGGCCTGCGCGCGCGACAGCAGCGCCTCGTCCGACAGCAGCCGGGCCGCCAGCACGCCCATGGCCTTGGCGGCGTGGACCATGCCCTTGTGCGCGGCGGGCAGCTTGCCCTGGGCCACCAGCTGCCAGGAATGTCCCGGCGTACCGATGGCATAGGTCGCAACCCGCGCCTGCACCGTGGGCACCACCCAGCTGACCGTGCCGACATCGGTCGAGCCGACGCTCTGCCTGCCACCGGACCCAAGGGGATAGACCCCGTCGTAGAGGGCCAGCTGCGGATCCGGCGCCAGCCCGAAGCGGGTCCAGGCGGCAGCGATGTCCTCGGGCGCGCAGCTCTTCACGAAACCGGCAGCGGTGGCATGATCCTGTGCGTCGAAGGGCACCCCGCCGAGATCCGAGAGGATCTTGAAGAAGGCTTCCTCCAGTGGCAGGTTGCCGACCAGGTTGGCATCCCCCGCCACCTGCTGCGCCGAGACGGTGGTGCCGGTCATCAACGCCGCCCCCCGGGCGATATCGCGCACCCGCTCGACCAGCGGCCAGAGCTCGTCCAGCGTTTCGGCCCGCACCAGCTGACGCGACACCGCGCGCGACTGCACCACGTTCGGCGCCGGGCCACCGCCGTCGATCACCGCGTAGTGGATACGGGCGCTGCGCGGCATGTGCTCGCGCAGGTAGTTGACCCCGATGTGCATCAGCTCCATCGCGTCCAGCGCACTGCGCCCCAGCTCAGGCGTCGCGGCGGCGTGGGAGGCCCGGCCCGAAAAGGTGAACTCCAGCTCGGCGCAGGCCAGCGAATAGGGGGTATTGACCCCGGTGAAGGCCGCCGGATGCCAGCAGATCGCGGCGTCGACATCCTCGAACACACCGGCGCGCACCATGAACCCCTTGGACGAGCCCCCCTCTTCCGCCGGACAGCCGTAGTAGCGCACCCGCCCCGGCGTTCCGGTCTCGGCCAGCCAGTCGCGCACAGCCACCGCCGCAAGGGCCGAGGCAGCGCCCAGGAGGTTGTGGCCGCAGCCGTGGCCATGGCCCCCCGCCTGCAGTGGCGCCGGCTCGGTCCGCCCGGCGACCTGAGAGAGGCCGGGCAGCGCGTCGTACTCGCCGAGGATGGCGATCACCGGGCCGTCCTCTCCGGCCTCGGCCATCAGCGCGGTCGGCATCCCGGCGATGCCCCGGGTGACGGCAAAGTCCGCCTCCTCAAGAGTGGTCGCATGCAGCGCGGCGGCGCGGCGTTCCTCAAAATTCAGTTCGGGGCTGTCCCATATACGGTCGGCAAGGTCAGTGAAGACGGGGGCATTTCGGTCGGCGTGACGCCAGATGGGGTGCTGGTTGGACATCCTGGACAATCGGTTGGTTGCAGATTGCCCCAAAACTGCACTTTGACATACAAAAGTCAATTTATTCCAGGCTGACTTTCGCGTCCCGCGCGCCGTCCAGGTGTCGTTTCAGCAGCAGCGCCGCCATCTCGAGATCGCCAGCCGCCAGCCGCGCGAGGATTTCAAGGTGCTCCTGGCAGGTCACCCGCACCCGGCCCTCGCCAAGGCGCCAGTTGTAATTGTAGAGCCGCCGCAACTGGTTCTGACGCGCCATGGCCTCGGTGATGTAGCGATTGCCGGAGCCGGCGCAGATCCCGTAGTGGAAGCGGGCGTTCATCTCGAAGAGCGCGATGCTGGTCGACTCCTGCCATGTGGCCGTCATCATCGCCTCGTGCTCTCGCTGCATCTGGGTGATCCACTCGGGATCCAGCGCGAAGCCGGGCTCCATGATCGCGGCGGGTTCGATCAGCAGGCGAAAGCGGTAACTCTCTGCCTTTGCACTGGAATCCCGCAAGCCTTGGGTGAATTGCCAGCCGTAGCCGCTGCGCCGGCTGATGGTGCCAAGGTCCTCGATCCGCGCCAGGGCTTCGCGCAATACCGGGCGCTCGACCTCCAGCAGGCGCATCAGTTCCGCCTCGGTGAACTGGTCACCGATCTGCTGTTCATGGCGCAGCCGGGCGATCTGCACCAGCATCCGGTCCAGCGCCGAGGCGCCGCCGGCCGCCTCGGGCTGGTCGGCTTCCGGCAGCGCGGGCACCACGGCCAGGATCATGCCGCGATTCGGCTCGTGGGTGACGACGCCCTCGCGGCGCAGGATCTCCATGGCGGCCCGCACCGGGCTGCGCGAGACCCCCAGCGTCTCGGCGATCCGGGCCTCTTTCAGCCGCGTACCTGCCTGAAGTCCCTCACTATGCACCAGGCCGACAATGCGGTCGGCAAGGGCACGCTGCAGCGGTGTGATGCTGTCGGTCATATTTTCGGTTGCCATTTCTTCATATTGTGTTTTGTTTTACAAAATACAGAATCTGGTCGATCTGCACAGCCCCGCAGCGACCATGCACGAGAAGAAGACGACTTGACCCAGGACTCTGACCTTTCCTCCCGCTACGCGCAGTCCATTCCCGATTGCCCCCTCGTCGAAGTGTCCGGCCCCCCGCGTGAGCGTGGCCGCCAGTACGGCGAGCAGGCCGCCGCCCGGATCCGGCGCGGCATCGAGCACTATACCGAGCAACTGGAGGCCAACAACCTCGACGCCGGAGCGGTGCGCCGCATCACCTCGCATTTCGCCGAGAACCTGCGCCCCGAGGCCGATGACCTGCTGGACGAGATGGCCGGGATCGCCGAGGGCGCCGGTGTGGATGTCCACTCGATCATGCTGCTGAACGCGCGTACCGAGGTGCTGAAGATCGCCCGCCGCCGCCAGAAGGGCCTGCCCGACTTCATCGAGCCCGACGGCTGCACCGGCGTCATGGTCGAGCCGTCGGCGACCACCGGCGGGGCGCTGATCCATGCCCAGGACTGGGACTGGAAAACCGAATGCGCCGAGACGGCAGTGGTGCTGCGCATCCTGCGCGACGACGGCCCCGATATCCTGACCTTCACCGAGGCCGGGGGCCTGGCCCGGGCCGGCTTCAACACGGCGGGCATCTCGATCACCGGCAACTACCTGGAAAGCGAGCGCGATTACCGGACCCCCGGCACGCCGCTGGCGGTGGTCCGGCGGCGGGCGCTGGAACAGCAGCACCTGGCCCAGGCGATCGGGATCGTCCACGGCACCCGCAAGAGCGCCTCGAACAACATCATGCTGGCCCATGCCGACGGCGTGGCGCTGAACTTCGAATGCGTCCCGGACGAGACCTTCCCGATCACCGCCGAAGCGGGGGTGATGGTCCATGCGAACCACTTCACCAGCCCCGCCGCCCAGGTGCGTGTCGAGGATCGCGGCATCGCCAACATGCCGGACTCGCTCTATCGCGACCTGCGGGTGAAGGCCCTGCTGGCCGAGGCCCGGGTGCGGAACGGCGGCCTTGGGGTCGAGGACGTGAAGGCGGCGCTCTTCGATGACTTCCAGTCGCCCTGGTCGGTCTGCCGTCCGCCGCGCCGCAGCCTGTCCAACAACCAGTCCGCCACCGTGGCGATGATCGTCATGCAGCCGGCCGCCGGACGCATGGAGGTGGCCATCCTGCCCGCCCTCAACCGCAGTTTCCAGACCTACGACCTGCCCCGGCGCGACTGCCCGCAGGTCTGAACCAGAGGCCGAAACGGTCCTATCCAACAGGAGAGACACGATGAAAAGACGCAGCTTCCTTACCCAGGTCCCGGCCTTCGCGCTTGGGGTCTCGGCCCTTGGTGGCCCGCTGGCGGCCCTGGCCCAGGGCACCCGGCCGCTGCGAATGCGGCTCAACGCCGACATCCGCTCGACCGACCCGGGGGTCAACCGCGATGCCAATACCGACTTCATCATGAGCCATGTGGTCGAAGGTCTGGTCGGCTACCGCGACGATGCCAGCGTCGGCCCGATGCTGGCCGAAAGCTGGGAGATCTCGGAGGATGGGCGCACCTATACCTTCACCCTGCGCGAAGGGGTGACCTTCCACAACGGCGCGCCGCTGACCTCGGCCGAGGTGGTCTGGTGCTGGAGCCGCTACATGGATCCCGAAACCGGCTGGCGTGGCGCCCGTGACTACAACGGCGAGCGCGGCCTGACCGTCACCGCCGAGGCCGGGGACGCCCGCACGGTGATCTTCACCCTCGACACGCCCAATGCGCTGTTCCTGACCAACCTGGCGCGGACGGATTGCGGCCAGACCGGCATCTACCACCCCGACTCGCTTGCCGCCGATGGCAGCTGGAGCGAGCCGGTCGGCACCGGGCCTTTCATGCTGTCCCAGTGGGAACGCGGGCAGTACCTGGAGCTGACCCGCTTCGATGACTACGCCGCGCTGGACACTCCGCGCACCGGGCTGGTCGGCGACAAGACCCCGCTGGTCGAAACCGTGCGCTACCTGATCATCCCCGAGGACAGCTCGGCCCGCGCGGCGCTGCTGTCGGGGGATATCGACATCATGCCCGATGTCGCCACCGCCGATTACGCCGGGTTCCAGAGCAACCCCGAGATCACCACCGACAACGTGCCCGGCTTCGGCGTCGGTGGCTTCCTGCTGCAGACCACGGACCCGGTGATCGGCGACCTGCGGATGCGCCAGGCGCTGAAGCTGGCCCTCGACGCGCCGCAGATCGTCGACATCCTGACCGAGGGTCTGGCCGAGGCGAACCAGTCGGTCGTTCCGCCGGGCAGCCCCTACTTCAGCGAGATCATGGCGACGCCCTTCCAGCGCGATGTCGCCAGGGCGCGGGACCTTGCCGCCGAAGCCGGCTACGACGGCACCCCCATCGTGTTGCTGGCGACGCAGCACTATCCGCAGCTCTTCGACATGGCGGTGATGGCGCAGGCCATGCTGGCCGAGGCCGGGATCACGGTCGAGGTCGAGGTGCTGGACTGGGCGACCCTGCTCGACCGCTACTCCTCGGGCAACTATCAGGCCATGGCCTTCACCTTCTCGGCCCGCCTCGATCCGGCGCTGTCCTACGACATGATCAGCGGCGACAAGGCCGAGCAGCCGCGCAAGGTCTGGGACAACCCCAAGGCCCGCGAGGTGCTCAAGCGCTCGATGATCGAAAGTGACCCGGCGCAGCGCCAGCAGCTCTTTGATCAGCTCGAGGAGATGTTCCAGGCCGATGTGCCGATGATCCCGCTCTACTCGGGCAACCGGATCAGCGCGTCGCGTGCCGCCGCAGAGGGCTATGCCAGCTGGTCGGTCGGCTCTCCCCGCGCCTGGGGCGTATCCCTCGACGAGGCATGAGGTCAGCGTGAAGTCCCTGATAGCCTACATCTTCCGGCGTCTGCTCTGGACGCTGCCGACGCTGCTTCTGGTCGCCATCATGGTGTTCTTCCTGGTGAGGCTGGTGCCCGGCGATCCGGCCCAGCTGATCCTGGGAGACCAGGCCAGCGTCGAGGACCTGGCCGCGCTTCGGGCGCGGCTGGGTCTCGACCACTCGATCCCCGCGCAGTTCCTCACCTGGCTGGGGGACGTTCTGCAAGGGGATCTCGGATATTCGATCACCAATGGTCAGCCCGTGGCCCAGCTGCTGCTGGACCGCTTCCAGGTCAGCGCGGTCATCGTGCTGACGGCGGTGACCCTGGCGATCCTGATCGCGGTGCCGCTCGGGATGCTGGCGGCCTGGAAGCAGAACCGGGCCACCGACCTGACCGTGGTCGTTCTGGCCACCCTGCTGATGTCGGTGCCCAGCTTCTGGCTGGGCCTGATGTTCCTGCTGACCTTCGGCCTGACCCTCGGCTGGCTGCCGGTGGTGGGCTTCGTCCCCTTCAGCACCGATTTCGGCGCCGCCCTCGCCTATGTGGTGATGCCCGTCGCCACCCTGACCCTGGTCGAGATGGGCGTGCTGACCCGGATGATGCGCGCCTCGGCCATCGAGGTGCTGCGGCTGGAATATGTCACCCACGCCCGCGCCAAGGGCCTCAGCGAACGCCGCGTCCTGCTGCGCCACGTCCTGCCCAATGCCTTCGCCCCGACCTGGACCATGATCGGCCTCGTGCTGGGCGGGCTGCTCGGCGGCATCGCGGTGCTTGAAACCGTCTTCACCATCCCCGGTCTCGGTCGGCTGATGGTCGAGTCCATCTTCCAGAGGGATTATCCCGTGATCCAAGGCTGCCTGTTGTTCACGGCCGTCATCTACGTCATCGTCAACCTGATCGTCGATCTCTGCTATCCGCTCTTCGACCCGCGGGTGACCGCACGATGAAGGGACGGCTGAACTTCCTCATCGGCGCCGCGCTGCTGCTGGTGATCCTCGTGATGGCCCTGACCGCGACGGTCTGGACCCCCTTCGACCCGCTGGCGCTGGACCTGCGCGCGCGTTTCCTGCCCCCGGGCGGAGCGCATCTGCTGGGCACCGACGAATTCGGCCGCGACGTGCTGTCCCGGCTGATGTCCGGCGCCACCCAGAGCCTGACCGTCGCCGCCTTCACCGTCGGATTCGCGACGCTCTTCGGCACCCTGCTCGGGTTGTTCTCGGGCTACGTGGGCGGCACCCTCGACCGGATCCTGATGGTGATCAGCGACGCGGTCCTGGCCTTTCCCGGCACCCTGCTGGCGCTGGCTCTGCTGGTGGTCATGGGCCCGAATGTCTACGGCATCGTCCTGGCGCTCGGCATCGCCTACACGCCTTCGATGCTGCGTATCGTGCGCGGCACCGTGATGTCGCTGCGCGAACGCGAGTTCATCGAGGCCAGCCACGTGATCGGCAACAGCGAATGGGCCACCATGCTGCGCCATGTCCTGCCCAACTGCATCGCCCCGATCACCGTGCTCGCGACCTCGATGTTCGGCTGGGTGATCCTGGCGGAAAGCGGGCTGTCCTTCCTCGGCCTCGGGGTACCGCCGCCGCAACCGACCTGGGGCAACATGCTCTCGACCGCGCGCGATCACATCGACCGGGCCGTCTGGCTGGGCATCTTCCCAGGCCTCTGCATCTCGGCCACCCTGCTGGGCGTCATCCTGCTGGGCGACGGCCTGCGCGACCGCTTCGACCCGCGGACGGAGAACACCTGATGAGCAAACTGCTGGAAGTGCGCGACCTGACCATCACCGCCGCCGGCGGGCTGCGCCGCCCCGCCCATGAGATCATCCGCGACATCTCGTTCGACATCGAAGCGGGAGAGATCGTCGCCGTGGTCGGCGAGAGCGGCAGCGGCAAGACCATGAGCGCCCGCGCCGCCATGGGCCTGCTGCCGCGCGGCCTGCGGGTGACGGGGGGCGACATCCTGTTCCGGGGCCGCGACCTGACCCGCGCCGGCAGCGACGAGATGCGCCGGCTGCGCGGTGCCGAGATCGGCATGGTCTTCCAGGAGCCCATGGTCTCGCTCAACCCGGCGATGTCCATCGGTGCCCAGCTGACCGAGGCCCTGCGCCTGCATCGCCGCCTCGGGGTCGCCGAGGCCGAAGACCTGGCCATCCGGATGCTGGAGCGGGTGCAGATCCGCGATCCCCGGGGCTGCCTGTCGGCCTTCCCGCACCAGTTCTCGGGCGGGATGCGGCAGCGGATCATGCTGGCCTCGGTCATGCTGCTGAAGCCGAAGCTGCTGATCGCCGACGAGCCGACGACGGCGCTCGACAACCTGGCGCAGCGCGAGGTGCTGCAGCTGATGGTCGAGCTGACCCGCGACATGGGCACCGCCGTGATGCTGATCACCCACAACCTCGGGCTGGTGGCGCAATATGCCGCCCGCGCCGTGGTCATGGAGCGCGGCCGGCTGGTCGAAACCGGCACCGCACGCGACGTGCTGACGGCGCCGCGCGAAGCCTATACCCGCAAGCTGATCGACGCCCTTCCGCGACGCGACACCGAACGGACGCCCCCGCCGCCCGGCGCGCCGATCATCGCCGCGCGCGGGCTGGAAGTGACCTTCGGCGGCCACGGGCGCGGTCTCAGCGCCAATGCGCCGAAGGTCCATGCGGTGAAGGGCGTCTCGCTCGAGGTGCGCCCGGGCGAGGTGGTGGCCCTGGTCGGCGGTTCGGGCTCTGGCAAGACGACGCTGGGCCGCGCGATGCTGGGCCTCGTGCCCCATTCGGGCGGAGAGGTTCGGTTCCGTGACCGCCCCCTGGGTCCCGGGACCAAGGGCAAGGCCGCGCGCGATTTCCGGCTGAACTGCCAACTGGTCTTCCAGGATCCCTTCAGCTCTCTGGACCCGCGCCAGACGGTGCGCAGCATCGTCGCCGAGCCCCTCCGCCACGACGGCCTGGGTCGCGCCGCGCGTGTCACGAAGGCCGAGGAGATCCTCGATGAGGTCGGGCTGGCCGGGCTGGGGGACCGCTACCCTCATGCCCTCTCGGGCGGGCAGCGGCAACGCGTCGCCATTGCCCGCGCCGTGGTGCGCAACCCCGCCTTCATCGTCGCGGACGAGCCGGTCTCGGCGCTGGACATGACGGTGCAGCAGCAGGTGCTGCAGCTTTTCCGCAGGCTCCAGCTGTCGCATGGGTTCGGCTGCCTGTTCATCTCCCACGACCTTGGTGCGGTGGCCCAGGTGGCCGACCGGATCATCGTCATGCAGTCGGGCGAGATCGTCGAGGAAGGCCTGGCGGCGCAGGTGCTGGAGGCCCCGGCGCATCCCTATACGCAGGCGCTGTCCAGCGCGGCGCCCGGTCTTGCCCTGCCCGCTTGAGGTTGCGCGGCAAAGGGGGCCGGCGGGTTCCTGCAAACTGCGGTGGCCGGAAGAGCTGATCCCTGCCCCCGTGCGCAAAGCGCCGGGGGCAGACGGGCCCCGACAAAAAGGCCGCCCCCTGATCAGGTCAGGGGGCGGCCTCTGTCTTTCGCAGCGGCTGACCTGCGTCAGCCCAGATCGTCGGGCCGGACCAAGGCCGGCAGGTCCTGGTAGCAGACCGGGCGCAGGAAACGGCGGATCGACAGGGTGCCGACCGAAGTCGCGCCGAAGTTCGTCGAGGCCGGATAGGGCCCGCCATGCACCATGCTGTCGCAGACCTCGACCCCCGTGGGGAAGCCGTTGGCCAGGATCCGGCCCGCCATCCTCTCCAGCACCGGCAGCAGGCGCCGCGCCAAGGGGGCGTCGCTGTCTTCCATTTGCAGGGTCGCGGTCAGCTGACCCGGGAAGGCCCGCGCCACCGCCAGCATCTCCTCCGCATCCCGAACGGTGACGATCACGCCGAGCGGGCCGAAGACCTCTTCGCGCAGGGTCTGGTTGGCCAGCCAGTCGGCGGCAGCGACACGGAACAGGAAGGGCCGCGCCTCGCGCCCCTCGGGCCGGGTCGACACCAGGGCTTCGACGCCGGAGGCCTGTGCCACATGCGCCGCGCCCTCGGCATAGGCCCGGGCGATCCCGGCGGTCAGCATCGGCTGCGCGCCGGTGGCCGAAAGGGCCTCGGCAGCCGTGCGGGCGAAGGCTTCGGCGGCCTCACCGGCCTCGACCACGGCGATGCCCGGGTTGGTGCAGAACTGCCCCGCCCCCATCGACAGCGATCCGGCCCAGCCCTTGCCCAGGTCCCCGGAGCGGGCCGCAGCGGCGCCGGGCAGCACGAACATCGGGTTCACCGAGCCCAGCTCGCCGAAGAAGGGGATCGGCTCGGGGCGCGCGGCACAGAGGTCGAACAACGCCCGGCCGCCCCCGAGCGATCCGGTGAAGCCCACGGCCTTGATCCGCGGGTGCTGCACCAGCGCGGTGCCGACATCACGCTTGCCGCCCTGGATCAGCGAGAAGACCCCTGGGTGAAAACCCGTACGGGCGATGGCGGCATGGATGGCCTCGGCGACGATCTCACCGGTGCCGGGATGGGCCGAGTGGCCCTTGACCACCACCGGACAACCGGCGGCCAGCGCGGCGGCGGTGTCGCCGCCAGCGGTCGAGAAGGCCAGCGGGAAGTTCGAGGCGCCGAAGACCGCCACCGGCCCGATGGGCCGCTGCATCATGCGCAGGTCGGGGCGCGGCGCGGGCGCGCGCCCGGGCTGGGCGTCGTCGTGGCGCAGGTCCAGATAGGCCCCGGCGCGGATATGGGAGGCAAAGAGGCGCAGCTGCCCGGTGGTGCGGCCCCGCTCGCCCTCCAGGCGGGCGGCGGGCAGGCCGGTCTCGGCGGTGCCGATCTGCGTGACCTGGGCGCCGCGCGCCTCGATCTCGCTGGCGATGGTCTCGAGGAAGACGGCGCGGGTTTCCCGGTCGCTGGCGGCATACTCCGCGAAGGCCTCTTCGGCAGCCTCGCAGGCGCGATCCACCAGGTCGACGGTACCGACCGAGAAGTGCTGCGCCGGACCGTTTACCGGCTCGTTCGCGAAACGGGCCTTGGTCTGGACCCAGTCACCGGCCACGAGATGTGCGCCATGAGGGGAGAAGGTGGTTTCTGACATGTTCTGTTCCTCTGCCGGTCGGGCGCGCGCCTCAGACCAGGCCGTTGGTTTCCAGGAAGCGGCTCATCTTGCCCTGCTGCGCTTCGGTCAGCGGCCAGGCCGAGGGCGCCCGGGTGCCGCCGCAGTCGAGGCCGGTGGCCTGCAGCGCGGCCTTGACGCCGGTCACGTTGGTGCCGTTCAGCTCTTCGGCGCGGATATCCTCGAACGGGCGCATCTCGGCGATCAGCGCATTGGCGGTGGCGTAGTCGCCCGCCTCGAGCGCGGCGTGGATCGCCAGCGAGCGTTCGGGCCAGATGTTGATCAGCCCCGAGGTGAAGCCGCGCGCGCCGACAGCGTAGAAGACCGGGGCCCAGACCTCGGCCAGGCCGCCGACCCAGACGATCGAGGGATCACAGGCCGCCTTGGCTTCGGCCAGCTTCAGCGGGTTGGGGGTGGCCCATTTGACGCCGCGCACGCCCTCGACATCGCAGAGCGCGCGGATGTTGTCGGTGCCGATGGCATCGTTGCGCAGGTAGACCATCATCGGCAGCCCGCCCGAGGCGCGCGAGACCTGCTGCAGGTAGTCGACCGTGCCGCGGGGGCTGACGAAGGGATCCGGCGGCTGGTGGATCATCAGCGCGGTGGCCCCGGCATCGGCCGAGACCTCGGCCAGGCGGCAGGCATCGCGGATACCGCGCCCGACACCCGCCAGCACCGGCGCACGCCCGTCGACCAGCGCCACCACCTCGCGGGCCATGGTGCAGGCCTCTTCGGTGGTCAGGGCGTAGAATTCACCGGTATTGCCGTTGACCACCGGCATGTGCAGCCCGGCGCCGAGGGCCCGGTCGAGGATCGGGGCCAGCTTCTGCGGCGCGATCTCTCCGGCCTCGTCATAGGGGGTGACGAGGATGCCGGAAATGCCGGTCAGCGCGGTGTTCAGATCGTGGGTCATGTGGTGTCCGTCCTTCAGAAAATGTCGGGTTCACCCGCGGCGCGACCGAAATCGGCCTGCAGGTAGTCGAAGTCGCAGCCCTTGTCGGCCTGGCTGACATGGCGCGAGAACATGTAGCCGTAGCCGCGTTCGTAGCGCGGTGCGGGCGGGGTCCAGGCGGCCCGCCGGCGTGCCAGTTCCTCGTCGTCAACCAGCATGTCGAGGCGGCGGTTTTCCAGGTCCATGCGCACGATGTCCCCGGTCTGCAGCAGGGCCAGCGGCCCGCCGACGTAGCTTTCCGGTGCCACATGCAGCACGCAGGCGCCGTAGGAGGTGCCCGACATCCGCGCATCCGAGATCCGCAGCATGTCGCGGTGCCCCTGCTTCACCAGCGCCTTGGGGATCGGCAGCATCCCCCATTCGGGGAAGCCCGGCCCGCCCTGGGGCCCGGCGTTGCGCAGGACCATCACCGTGTCGGGGGTGACCTCCAGCGTCTCGTCGTCCACGGCCTTCTTCATCTCGGGGTAGCTGTCGAAGACCAGCGCCGGGCCTTCGTGGAAGTGGTATTTCGGATCGCAGGCGGCGGGCTTGATCACCGCACCGTCGGGGCAGAGGTTGCCGCGCAGCACCGCCAGCGAGCCTTCGCGGTAGACCGGGTTCGACAGCGGGCGGATCACGTCATCATTGTAGACCTGCGCGCCCTCCAGGTTCTCGCCGAGGCTCTGGCCGGTGACGGTCAGGCAGGAGGTATCCAGCCGGTCCTCGATCTGCTTCATCATCGCCCGCAAGCCGCCGGCGTAGAAGAAGTCTTCCATCAGGTAGTCTTTGCCCGAGGGGCGGACATTGGCCAGCAGCGGGGTGTCGCGACCGAGCGCGTCGAGGTCGTCCAGCGTCAGGTTCACGCCCGCCCGCCGCGCCATGGCGATCAGGTGGACGACGGCATTGGTCGAACAGCCCGTCGCCATGGCGACGATGGCGGCATTGCGCACCGAGGCCCGGGTGACGATCCGGTCCGGGGTCAGCTTTTCCCAGACCATGTCGACGATGCGCCGCCCGCAGGCATTCGACATGCGCATATGCCCTGAATCCACCGCCGGGATCGACGAGGCGCCCGGCAGGGTCAGCCCCATGGCGTCGGCGATCGCGGTCATGGTCGAGGCCGTGCCCATGGTCATGCAGACCCCGGCCGAGCGCGCGATGCCGCCCTGCACGCCCAGCCATTCCTCGTCCGAGATATTGCCGGCGCGGCGCTCGTCCCAGTATTTCCAGGCATCCGAGCCGGAGCCGAGGATGCGCCCCGCGTAGTGCCCGCGCAGCATCGGGCCGGCGGGCAGGTAGATCATCGGCACGCCTGCCGAGATCGCCCCCATCACCAGCCCCGGCGTGGACTTGTCGCAGCCGCCCATCAGGACGACCCCGTCGAGGGGGTGGGCGCGGATGTTCTCCTCGGTCTCCATCGCCAGCAGGTTGCGGTAGAGCATCGAGGTCGGCTTGTTGAAGCTCTCGTCGACCGAGATCGCGGGCAATTCGACCGGCAGGCCACCGGCCTGGGCGACGCCGCGCTTCACGTCCTGCACGCGCTCGGGGAAGTGGCTGTGGCAGGTGTTGAGGCCGGACCAGGTGTTGAGGATGCCGATGATCGGCTTGTCGCGGTACTCTTCCTCGGAATAACCCAGCTGCATCATGCGCGACCGGTGGCCGAAGCTGCGCAGGTCATCGGGGGCGAACCAGCGCGCCGAGCGGAGTTCGGAGGGTTTCAGACGCTCGTCTGTCATGGGGTATCCTCGGCTGTCTTGGCGGGAGGGGGGGGAAGGAAGGCCGGACCCGAAGGCCCGGCCCGGTCGCTCGGGGAAGCGCTCAGGCGGGGGAGCGGGTCTGCCGCCGCTTGGCGAGGATGCGCCAGAGCGAGAAGCAGAGCAGCAGGAAGGCCACCCCGAGCAACGCGCCCGAGACCGGACGGGTCAGGAAGGTCGTCCAGTCGCCGTTGGAGTACATCAGCGCGCGGCGGAAGTTGGTCTCGAAGATCGTGCCCAGCACGAAGCCCAGCACCAGCGGGCCCAGGGGGAAGCCGAAGCGTTCCAGCAGGTAGCCGAAGACCCCGAAGCCCAGCATCACCCACAGGTCGAAGGTGCGGTATTCGCCGACGTAGACGCCCACCACCATCAGCAGGGCCAGGCCCGGCACCAGGAAGTGACGCGGGATCAGCAGCACGCGCGGGAACATGCGGATCGTCAGCAGCTGCACCAGCAGCAGGGTGAAGGTGGCCAGCAGGAAGGCGGCGTAGATGGTGGCGATCAGCCCCGGCTCGGACTTGTAGAGCAACGGGCCGGGCTGGATGCCATGGATGGTAAAGCCGCCGATCAGGATCGCGGTCACCCCGTCCCCGGGAATACCCAGGGTCAGCAGCGGCAGCAGCGCCCCCCCGACCGAGGCGTTGTTGGAGGATTCGGCGGCGTAGATGCCCTCGACGCTTCCCTTGCCGAACTCTTCCGGCTTGCGCGAGGCCGAGCGGGCCGCGCCGTAGGCCACCAGGTTGGCGGCCGAGCCACCGATGCCCGGCAGCACGCCGATCCCGACGCCGATGGCCGAGGACCGGATCATGTTGAAGCCGTTGCCGAGGAATTCGGCCAGCCGCACCCCCTTGCCGCGGAGGTCCAGCTTGTCCTTGATCTGGAACGTCGGCTCGGTGATTTCGCGGATCAGCTGCGCCACGGCGAAGAGGCCGACCATGAAAGGCACGATACCGATGCCCGACAGCAGGTCGATATTGCCGAAGGTGAAGCGTTGCGCCGACCCGATGGGGGCGAAACCGATGGTCGACAGGCCAAGGCCGAGCACCGCGGCAATCAGCCCCTTGGTCAGGTCGGCCTCGGAGAGCACGACCACGAGGACCAGCGCCGCGACGGTCAGGGCGGTATATTCCGCCGCACCGAAGTCGATGGCGAAGCGGGCAATGATCGGGGCGAAGGCCACCAGGACAGCCATGCCGAGCAGGCTGCCGACCGCGCTGGCGACCATGCCCGTGGCCAGCGCCTTGATCGCCTGCCCCTGGCGGGCCAGCGGGTAGCCGTCGAAGGTCGTGGCGATCGAGCTGGGCGTGCCGGGAATGCGCAGCAGCGTCGCCGCCACCAGCCCGCCCGAGACGCCCCCGATATAGGTCGCGATCAGCATGGCGATGCCGGTGTCGGGCTGCATGGCGAAGGTCACCGGCAGCAGCAGGGCAATGGCCATGGTGGCGCTCAGCCCCGGCAAGGCGCCGAAGATCAGGCCGACGGTCACGCCAAGCAGCATGAGCATCAGGATCCTGGGTTCGATGAGGTGCACGAGGCTCGCGAGGACGAGATCGAACATGATGTCTCTCCTTCAGCTTCAGGCGAACCAGACGCCGGGCACGGCCAGGTCCAGCAGATGTGTCATGATCAGCCCCAGCACCACCACGACGACCAGCGCGACGGCGGTGCGGGTCAACACGCGGCGCGGGGTCAGCCGGTCCATCAGGCTCATGCTGGCGGCCAGGAACAGGGTCGCGGACAGCGAGAAGCCAAGCGGTGTGAACAGGGCCAGGAAGGCAAGGAAGGCAACCCCGATGCCGATGCGTCGCGGCAGGCTGGGCGGTGCCAGGGTGCCAACCTGCGACGACTGGGCCTCGGTCGCGGCCTCGACGGCATCGCGGGTCTCTGCGCTGAGGCCCTTCCCTGCCGGACGGCGCAGCGCCAGGGACAGGCCCAGGAGCACCAGAAGGCCGCTCAGGATGAGCGGCACCAGTTGCGGGCCGGGATCCCCCGTGCCGGGAAAATTCTGTTGGATCTGCAGGGCGCCGACCAGCATTGCCAGCCCGAGCCCCATGCAGATGACGCCGATGATACGGTCCGTGGTCATCTTGCCCTCATGCTGAGACATCCGCCGCGCAGGTCCCCCCGCGCGGCGGACAGGGGTCTTACTCGGCCAGCAGGCCGGCGATGGTCTTGTTCTCTGCTTCCAGGAACACGGCCGCATCCGCCGGGCCGCGCAGCGCCGGCACCTGGGCCTGGCTGGCGAGGCGCTCGGCGTAGGTCGGGTCAGCGGCGATCTCGGCCACAATGGCCTCGAAGGCTTCGCTCACCGAGGCGTCGACACCCTCGGGGCCGTAGACCGTCATGGTCAGCGGCAGCGAGAAGTCCATGCCGACGTCGGCGGTGGTCGGGAACTCCGGCGCCGCCGGATCGGGCTCGGAGTTGAGCACCGCCAGCACGTTCATCTGGCCGTCCTCGGCGTATTGCTTGGCATTGGCGACGCTCATCGAGATCACGTCGACCTGCTCGCCCAGCAGGGCGGTGGTGCGGTCGGCCTCGGTGCCGGCATCGACGATGCGCAGGCTGCCACCGGTGGCCGCGTTGATCGCCTCGCCCTTGACCTGGGTGGTGCCCCCCAGCTGCGAGCCGACGCTCAGCTCACCCGGGTGCGCCTTGGCGTAGGCGATGAACTCTTCCATGTTGGCATAGGGTGCGTCCGCCCGCACCGCGTAGACTTCGTTCACCGCCGAGGTGGTGGCCAGCGGCGTGAAGGAGTTCCAGGCGAAGGGCGACTGGCCGAACAGGTTGGCCGTATGCAGGGCGGCATGGAAGAACAGCAGGACCGAACCGTCCTCGGCGCCGCGTGCCACGGACTGCGCCGCGATCACGCCGCCGCCGCCGGGCTGGTTCACGATCGCCACGGTGGCGTCCGAGTGCTTCTCGAAGAACTCGGCGAAGAGACGGGCGCCGGCGTCGGTGCCGCCGCCGGGCTTGGCGGGCACGAAGACACGGACGGTATCGACCGGGTAGTCCACCTCGGCCAGGGCGGCGACAGGGGCCAGCAGGGTGCTGGCAAGCAGGATTTTCGACAGAAGTTTGGGCACGGTTCTCTCCTCCAGTAACCGGTGTTCGGCCGCCTCGGGCGGCCCTTCGCACCGTCGGGCCTCCCCCGGGACGGTGACAAATGTTGTAAATATTGATTACTTTTTAAACCGCGAAAAGGTCAACATCAAACCTGTGACACTGCCCAGATTTGCAAACTTTCATTTCATTACAGAAAGATAATTCCTACCTGCCGGAGCAGCGAGAGCGCCGCGCAGGCTGGCTCAGAACGGGAAAAAGCAGTTAACTGTACAAACTGACGTCAAATCGAATCACGGGGAGCCTGATGACCGCCAGCCCGGAGAACACCGCCCCTGCCCCGGCCGCCCTCGGGCGCACCCCGCGCGATACCGCCTACCAGCGGATCTACCATCGCATTACGGCGGGGGAGTGGGGCGCCGGCACCCGCCTGCCGCCCGAGGCCGAGCTGGCACGGCTGCTGGAGGTACCCCGACCGGCCCTGCGTCAGGCTCTTCAACGGCTGCGCCTCGACGGCATCGTGGAATCCCGGCAGGGCGCGGGCACCCGGGTGATCAACCCACCCAGCCGGACCGTGCTCGATCACGTCGATGCGGGCGCCATCGCCGAGACGCTCGCCTGCTACGAATACCGAACGGGGCTTGAGGGCGAGGCCGCTTTCCTTGCCGCCAGCCGCGCCACCAGTGACGATCTTTCGGCCATGGAGGCCGCCTGCCAGGCGGCCGAGCGGGGCATATACGACCCCTCGGTCATCGGCATGGAAGAGGACACCGCCTTTCACCTCGCGCTGGCGCGCGCGACCGACAACCCCCACTACATCCAGTCGATTTCCGCCGTATTGCCGGCGATCCGCACCGGGGTGACCATCGCGATCACCCTGCCGCACCGGGCACGGGAAGAGCGTCTGGCGACCATGGCGGCAGAGCACCGCGACATCCTCGGCCGGATCAGCGCGCGCGACGCCGAGGGCGCCCGCACGCTGATGCGCCGCCACATCGAGGATGCGCGGCGGCGCGTCTTCCTGGGCGAGACGCGCCGCCATGCGCCGCACGCCTCATCCCCGGATCAGTCCGAGACATAGCCCGCGCCATGGGCGGCGCGGTCCCATTCGACCAGCGGCGCCCGCAGGGCTTCCAGCTTCTCCTCGTCCAGCTCGACACCCAGGCCCGGGCCGGTCGGCACGGCGATCTGGTTGTCACGAATCTGGACCTTTTCCCTCACCACGTCCTCGGCATAAAGCAGCGGCCCGACCGGGTCGGAGGCCGTCGCGATCTCGGCCATCGAGGCCCCCAGGTGGGCATGGGCGGCGGTGCCGATGCTCAGTTCCTGGGTGGTGCCGATCAGGGTGCGGATACCGGCCAGCTCGGCCAGGGCGACCAGCTTCTTCACCTGCAGCAGCCCGCCCGAGTTCACCGTCACGTTGAAGATGTCCACCGCATCGGCACGGATCATCGCCATGGCCTGCGAGGCCGACGAGCAATGCTCGGAGATATCCGCCTCGACCCGGCGGCGCAGTTCGGCCATGCCGGCGAAATCCTCGCGCCAGCTGGGGCTTTCGATCACCTCGAAACCGAACTGCTTCAGCCGGTCATAGGCGCGCAGCGTGTCCTTCCAGTAGTGCCGCGCCTGGAAGTCCAGCGCCTTCAGCATCACCCGGTCGCCGAAGCGGTCCCGCAGGGCGGCCAGGAAGGCCTCGTCCTTCTTGAAATCCACGCCGACGTAGTAGCGGAAGCGCGATATCCCCTGATCCAGAAGCTCCCGGATATAGCCGAGGTTACGCTCGTAATCCGCTTCAGCCTTCACCTGGAAGAGCGGATAGCAGATGTCGATCGCATCGCGCACCTGGCCACCCAGGAAGGTATGGACAGGCGTGTCCAGCGCCTTGCCCATGATGTCGAAGCAGGCCATGTCGATCCCCGCCGCGATCTGGGACGCCGGGGTGAAGGGCGGGTAGCTGGGCGCCGACAGGAAGTAGTTGTGCAGGAACTTCGCCATCTCGTTGTGCATCGCCTGCACCGCGAAGGGGTCGCGCCCCAGCACGATCTTCTCGATCCCGACGCGCACGGCCTCGACGTCGGGCATGTACATCCGGTAGCAATCCAGGTCCGAGATCTCTCCCAGCCCCGTCACCCCTTCATCCGTGTGCATCTGCAGGATCAGGTGAGAGCTGATCGAGCCGGTGCGCCGATGCGTCTGGATCGGGACGAGGGTGATGGACGTGATCTTCATGGGAAACTCCGCTGTTCGACAGAAGGGCCGCCCGACGCCACGCCGGACCCGCCCCGACCGGCGCACAGCCGGCGCCGGATCTTGCCGCGCAAGGTGTCCGCACGCCTCAAATATGTCAATTATTTTATCTTATATTTGTCAAATAGAGACAAAGACAGCCCACAGGCTGAGGACAAATCCCTTGAACACAAGGGTTTAAAGCCCTCTCCCGAGCAAGAGTGGAGAGCGCAAAAGGGAAACTTAGCTGTCCTGATCAATGATCCGGTGGCGCACGCTGACCAGGTGGTAGCGCATGTAGAGACGCGCCAGTTCGGAATCACCGACACTGATCGCCTCGAAGATGTCGCGGTGCTCCTGGATGACCCGGCGCTTGCGGGCCTCGGGTCGGGTGACCGTGATCGAGGAGGCGATGCGCATCGTTCCCACCATGTCGGGCTTCAGCAGCATCAGCTGTTTTTCGAACAGGTCGTTGTCAGAGGCCCGCGCGATTTCGAGGTGGAACTCAAAGTCGGCTTCCAGCGAATCCTGCCCCTGCTCCATGGTGTCTTCCATCCGCTGCAACGCCTGCTGCAGGCGGCGCAGACGGGACTGGTTGATGCGCAGGGCCGCCAGGCGGGCAGCCTCGGATTCCAGGCAGTGACGGACCTCGTAGGCGCGCATGTACTGGGCGATCCGCGCATCGTCGGTGTAATGCGCCATCTCGTGCGGCGGCAGGCGCAGCACGAAAGTGCCGGAACCGCGCCGCGCGTCGATCAGCCCGTCGGTCTGCAGGTGCTGCAACGCCTCGCGCACCACGGGGCGCGAGACGTCGTACATGGCCGCCAGCTCCTTCTCTGTCGGCAGGCGCTCACCGACGGCGTAGCGCCCCGTCGAGAGTTGCAGGAGGATCTGGGCATAGACCTCGTCCGCCAGCCGGCGTTTGCGCAGCGGCGCGACAAGGGGATGAGCGTCGGAGCTGGCATTCTGGGACACGTCGGGAGGACCACCGGGAATTTGTTAATTTGTCCGAAAACATAACTGACCCCTCAGGACACCGCAACACGCCCCACCGATCAGCCCAGCATCTCGCGGACCGGAGCGACCAGCGCAGCGCCAAGCGCGCGGGTGTTGGCCGCATCCAGATGCACACCATCGACGGAGCTTGCCCTTGCATGGGGCGCGACATCGAAGAAGCCACAGCCCCGCGCGCCGGCAAGCTCGGCATAGGCGCCCGCCAGCTTGCGGCCCTCCTCGATCCGGCGGCCCGACTGCGGCCCTTCGCCATTGGCCTTCGCGACGAAATGGGGCGGCGAGACGATGAGGATCTTCGGCGCGGTCATTCCCCAGGCGTAGGGAAAGCTCTCCACGATCTCGACAAGGCGCCCCATCCCCGCGACCGCCCCGTGGATCGTGGGGCAGAACTGTGCCTTGAGGTCATTGGCCCCGAGCATGATCACGATCAGATCCAGCGGTGAGTGGCTGGCCAGCATCATCGGCAGCGCCCGCGCCCCGTTGCGGTCGAAGGCCGCCGTCAGGTCATCGGTGGCTGTCGTGCGCCCGCCGAGGCCCTCGGGGATCACCCGGTGACCCGCGCCAAGGCCCTGCTCCAGGACCGTGGGCCAGCGATCCTCGTAGCGATGGCGTCCGCCCTCGACGGGATTGGTTCCCCAGGTAAGACTGTCTCCGAAGGCGAGTATGGTCCGGGTCATGAAGTTATCCACCAAATTGACAATTCACCCCGTCATAGGCGTCGCGCACGCCAAACTCCAGCCCCCGGGGTCCGCCCCCTGCTGACGCGGCACGCGCCCCCGAAAGGAACGCCGTCGCACGGGGCGGTGCGAACGACAGACAATGATCGCGGGAAACGCGCCGCGACATGCTGCCCGCCGATGCGCACGCCGGCCCCTCTCAACTGGATCCCGGGCGAGACGTGGCGCGCCGAGGCCGTCAACTTGGTATTGATGGAGCAACGGATTGCAGGGCAAGCCGCAAGGCTCCGTCATCCTGAACCAAAGCCTGACAGGACATCTGGAGAGATGGCCTTTCCTCCAGAAGCCGCCAGACGCCGCTAGACACCATTGTCGAGAAGGCGGCTGCCAGCGTGACAGCGGCGCCTGGCACGACCCGTCCGACCTGCCCCTCGTCGTCGCGAGATGTCTTGGTCACACCTGTTGCGCGTCGCCTCACGCCGCTTCCGGCGCGCGCCGCCAGCCGGGGAACGGATCCGGCAGGTCTTCCCATTGGTGCGGCACGAAGCTGGCTTCAGCGCCGATCAGAGCGGCATCAAGCGTAGCGGTGAGGGCCGCCTTGTCCATGCTCGCACCGATGAAGACAAGTTCCTGGCGACGGTCGCCATAGGGCTCCAGCCAGTGCTTCTCGAGGTAGGCCAGCGCCTGCGGATGATCGGGCCAGCGCTCCCGGGGCACCGTCGCCCACCACATCCCCATCGGCGTGACGCTGCTCAGCGCGCCTGCCAGCGAGAACTCTGCAAGCCAGTCGGGCCGCGTGGCGATCCAGAAATGGCCCTTTGCGCGGATCACACCCGGCAGGGGGCCGTTCAGCAGATCGTGGATCCTTTGTGGATGGAACGGTCGTCGGGCACGGTAGACGAAGGAGGACACGCCATATTCCTCGGTCTCAGGGACGTGATCGGCAAAGCCATAAAGCTCCTTCGCCCACATCGGATGCAGATGCGCCTTGTCGAAATCAAAGAGCCCGGTGCCCATGATGCGATCGGCTGGCACCTTGCTGCGATCGGCCTCAATGATCAGCGCGTCGGGGTTGAGCGAGGTGATGATCTTGCGCGCGGCGTCCAGCTTGTCGGGGCCCGCGTCCGACACCTTGTTCAACACCACGACGTCGGCGAATTCGATCTGGTCCACGAGAAGATCGACCAGGGTGCGCTCGTCCTCGTCTCCCAGGCTTTCTCCCCGATCGCGGATGAAATCATGGCTGGAATAGTCGTTCAGCAGGTTCACCGTGTCGACCACTGTCACCATCGTGTCGAGACGCGCCAGGTCGGACAGGCTCGCGCCATGCTCGTCACGGAAATCGAAGGTCGCGGCCACCGGCAGCGGCTCCGAGATGCCGGTGCTCTCGATCAGCAGGTAGTCGAAACGGCCCTCTTCCGCCAGCCGGCGCACCTCGACCAGCAGGTCGTCGCGGAGCGTGCAGCAAATGCAGCCGTTGGTCATTTCCACCAGCTTTTCCTCGGTCTGACTCAGATCGGCCCCACCGTCGCGCACCAGATCGGCGTCGATGTTCACCTCGGACATGTCGTTGACGATCACCGCCACGCGACGGCCATCGCGATTGTTGAGGACGTCGTTGAGAAGCGTGGTCTTGCCGGCTCCGAGGAAGCCCGACAGGACCGTGACAGGCAGGCGTGTATCCTTTGCGGGCATCCTGGTCTCCATTCACGAATCGTTATGTTATTTCATTACACTTTATGGAGGTGGCAGCCCCGCCGCAACCAGGTTTTCGGGATCCGGCGACCAAGAAGGCAACGACAGGCGCCGGCCAGTGCCGGCGCCTGTCACATTCAATCGACTTTCATCCCCGCCATGAACTGCTCGGCCGTCGGGGGGACACGTTCGAACTGGTCGAGTTGCCGCGCGTGGAGATATCCGCCAAGACGACCGACCGCGTCGATGCCGAGCTGGTCGACGTGGAGGAATTCGGCGTCCACCAGCGTCTCGCGCACGAGCATCCGCCTGACCTGGCGCAGCACGATGGTACGCGCGGGGCTGACCGGGACGGTCTGCGTCAGGTGGCATTCGAAGGCCGCGGGCGCCGCGAGGATGCGCGGGCGGCGGACGGTGTCGCCCGGCGGCGTCTCCAGCCCCGCCACCGCCAGCCCGTCCACATCGGCCGGGAATCTGATCGAACAGGTCTCCATCCCGTCGACCAGCGCCTGATCCGAAATGTGCACGGTGACGTCCCTCGTCGTCAGGATATTGGCGGCGGTGTCCTTGGGGGTGCCATCGGGCTTTTGTTCGATCCCCACCGCCATGATCGCGGGATCATGGGTGAGGATGTTGAAGAAGCTGAACGAGCCGGCGTTCGGCGTGCCGTCCTCGGAGACCGTGATGATCAGCAGCTTGTAGCGCTCCTTCGGGGTCAGCTCAGCGAAATCGAAGGCGCGACTTTTCATGCTCGGGGGCTCCAGTTGATCCTTCATGCCGGGATCCGATGCGTCTCGAGAGGGGTATGGCGGGAGAGGGTCTCGAAGCCCTCCGCCGTCACCAAGGACATGTGGCCGATGTTGCAGCCCGCCGACTGCGGCTCGAGCCACTGGCTATGCAGGACGAAGACCATGCCTTGCCGCGGGTGCCGCCGTTCCGCACCCGGCGCGGCACCTCGGGCGCCTGGTCGAGACCGTCCACGATGTCTTCCTCGACGCGAATCCCGCCCTCGGAGGTCCAGCCGCCCACCTCACGCAGCAACTGTCGTCTGCATATTTCGAAGCGTGCCCGTCACGATGATGGCCGGCCTCGCGGCCTATCTCGGGTTCGGGGCGCGGATCGGTTGACGGAACCGGCCTGCCCGGTGCGCTCAGCCGGGCGAGGTACTCCCGCAGCATGGTGACGTGCCGAAGGCTAAATCTCTCGCCATGGTCCCCGGCCTTGGCGATCAGATCGCGGCGGGAGGTCGGACAGCCCGTGCGCAGGCCGGGCCGGTCCTTCGCCGACGGCCTATCGCGGTCTCCGCCGCATTTCGGGACGTCTCACGCGCGCCATTGCCTGACATGGTCGACGAGCGCGCGGAGTTTCGGCGCCATGTTTCGACGTTGGGGAAAGTAGAGCCTGAAGCCCGGGAAAGGCGGCAAGAAATCCTCGAGCAGCGACACCAGCCGACCGTCCTCGATATAGGGGCGGAACGTTTCCTCGGTCGCGAAGGTGATGCCGCTCCCCACCAAGGTCGCCCTGAGCATGAGGCGCAGGTCATTGGTCGTGATCTGCGACTGGACCGCGACCGAGAACGGCACCCCGTTCTCCACGAAGTCCCAGCGACAGGGCGGAACGTGCGGCGAGGGCCGCCAGCCTATGCAGCGGTGGCTCGCCAGCTCGCGCGGATGCGACGGCGCACCATGGGCCTCCACATAGGACGGGGCGGCCACGACGGCTTCGCGCTGCTCCCCTCCGAGCGGGACGGCGATCATGTCCTGCTCAATCACCTCGCCGAGCCTGATCCCGGCATCGAAGCCCGCCGCGACGATATCGAACTCTGCATCCGTCACGGTGACGTCGATCGTAATGTCGGGATGCGCGGCGGCGAAGTCCGCGATCATTTCTCCGGACAGGAACCGCTCGGCGATCGAGGTGACAGCGATCTTCAGATGCCCGCGCGGGGCGCTGTCGCCGACCGCCGCCTCCAGCGCCGTCACGATCTCAGACACGGGACCGCCCAGGGCGTCGAGAAGACGTTCCCCGGCCTCGGTCAGATGCACCGAGCGTGTCGTGCGCGTGACCAGCACCGTCCCGACCGCGTCTTCGAGGCGCCGCATCCCCTGGCTCACCGCCGAGCGGGTGACGCCAAGGCGATCGGCGGCGGCGCGAAAGTTCGGCTCCTCCGCCACGGCGAGGAACACGGGAAGAAGGTTCAGATCAATGGCCATTGTCCAGGGATGCTTACCACCATGTCGATGTTTCGACGCCTACAGGTACCCGCCGTCCTCGTCCATCTTTGACCCACCGAAACGAAAGGACAACCACAATGAGACTTGCCCCCCTGACCGCGACCCTGCTGCTCCTGGCGGCGCCGGCCGTGGCGCAAGATTGCCCGCAGACGGGTTCCGACGCTCCGCAAGAGCTCCATCAGGCCTGGATCATGGACGGCTGGGAGCGCCGCGAGGGCGATCCCGACTTCATCTTTGAGGACAAGATGGCGCGCTGGTACGATCTGGAGAGTCCCGAAGGCGTTTTCTACGACAATTTCGCGCCGGGCGAGTCCCAACTCTTCGATGATGCGGGCGTCTACGGCGCGAACTGGGAAGACCTGCAGAACGGCGCCCGGTCGATCCTGCACGCGATGACCGACGAGGGCGACTCCCTGGTCTCGGACGATGTGGCGGCGACGGCACAGGGCTTCGTCGGACGGGTCGAGTTTCTGGACGGCGAAACGATCGCCTTCGACGCCCGTTCCCAGCTTGGTTGGGCTTGCGTCGATGGCGCGTGGAAGATCCGGCAGGAACTGAACTATGCTTGGATTGTCGAGCCCGAAGACATCGCAGGGTACTTCGATGCCGGCGGGGCGGAGCAATGACCGATCCGACGGCGTCGCACCCCTAAGTCGGGCTCCGGGACACCGCAGACGGTCATGTCCGCCGCGAATTGCGGCCCGACGGCCGCTAGGTTGAGGCGCGCCGTGCACGCGAGCGGGCCTGTGAGGGCAGCCATGTCGTCAACGACATCGACAATCGCGACGACACCGGATGTGTCGCCGACGGCGATTTCCGCGACGACATGCTCCACCAGGCCGGGATGATCCTGCATCGCAGGGGACCTCGCAGGACAGCGGATATAGGTGTCTGGCGGAATGCGGCTCTGGGCGCTTCACCCCCCGCCCCCGGAGGTTCACAAGGACGGACCTGAGCGGAAAAGTGGCCCTGATCACCGGTTCAAGTCGCGGGCCGCAACGGGCCATCGCCGAATGTCTTGCGCAACTCGGGGCGCAACCTCGACGCAAGACCTGGTCGTGACCCGGGTGATCCAGCCGGCAAGCTATCGAGTTTTGTGGCGCGCCGGGGAAAGCGTCACCGAACATCCAGGCATCAACGGATACCCCCAAAAGTCATAAGAAATTAGCCTGTTAAAGGTCAAAGAATTGGCAGCCGCGTTCCCACAAGGATAGGCGATTGTGGCTATTCGAGCCGGCTGTGGCGACCGATCCATGCCAGCCCGAAGCAGGCGGCCGCGCCAAGTGCGCCCTTCGGCTGCATCCAACACATGGCCGTCACTTGAACCAGCTTGCGCTGGCGACACGTCGCAATCGCTGGCCGAACCGCCTGTCACAAACTCGGACCATGCGGCGGGGCCGTCCAAGACGCTCAAATACGCCCGATCTTGAAATCGGCGTCCTTTCGTTCGCAGTATGCGGGCACTTCGAGCCAGGCACTTGGCCTTTTCCCGATGCAAGTCTCCAGGGACGGGCGGGAGACGACCATTGGCCGCCAGCTCGACGCGTTCCGCAGGGACGAGAGGGGGGAGGACATGATGGTGATGCTGCCGGATCTCGAAGACGATCCGCTTTCAGGCGCGCGCATTCTCGTGGTCGATGATGAACCGGGGATGCGGCATTTTCTCGTGAAGACGCTGGAGCCGCTGTGCCGTGGCGTCGAGGCCGCGACCGATGCGCGATCCGCAGAGGCCCTCCTGGCCGCCGGACAATACGATGTGATGCTGCTCGACAACATCATGCCGGGGCAGAGAGGCCTGGACTGGTTGCAGGATCAGCGCGACCGCGGCGGGTTCACCGACACGATCCTGATTACCGCCTATGCCGACCTTCAGACGGCCATCGACGGGATGCGCGCGGGGGCGACCGATCTGCTGCTGAAGCCGTTCCGGTCCAGTCAGGTGCTGGCCGCCCTGCGCAAATGCCTCGAGAGATCCCGGCTGCAACGCGAGAATTCCCTGCTGCGCCGAGAGCTGGAAACCTTTGCCTCAGGGGCCCGGCGGAGCGATCTGATCGGACGATCCGACGCGATTTCCACGGTCCGGCAGTTGCTCAGACGAGTCGCCAGCCTGAACACCCCGGTGCTGATCAACGGGCCGTCAGGATCCGGCAAGGAGGTGGCGGCGCGCCATCTGCACGCCCGGTCCGGGCGCGGCAATGCGCCGTTCCTGTCGATCCAATGCGGTGCGATCCCCCCCGAGATGATCGAATTCGAACTGTTCGGCCACGGCTCCGGGGCCTTTCCCGGCGCCCATGCCGCGCGCGAAGGGCTTCTGGCGCAGGCGTCGGGCGGCACGGTCTTCCTCGACGACATCACGAACCTGGCCCCCGCGGCGCAGACGGCTCTGCTGCGCGTGATGGAGGACGGCGTGATCCGGCCCATCGGCACCGGGCGCGCCGTGCAACTGGATCTGCGCTTCATCGCGGCCACGACAACCCCTCTGCGTGAGGCAGTCGACGCCGGGCGCTTCCGCGAGGATCTGATGTTCCGGCTCGGCGTGGTCGACGTGGCGATGCCCCCCTTGAAGGACCGCGGTACCGATGTCCTGGACCTCGCTACCCTGTTCCATGACGAGATGAGCGCGTCGATGGGCCTGCCTCAGGTCGAGATGACCGCCGCCGCTCGCACGGCGCTTCTGCGACATGACTGGCCCGGCAACATCCGCGAGCTGCGCAATTTCACCGAACGCGCCCTCATCTTCGGGCGCTGGCCTGTCGAGATCCTGGGCAAGCCGTCCGGAGCCGGCGACATCGCTCCGCTCGACGAGACCGAGAAACGGGAAATCCTGCGCGCGCTCGAGGCACTGAACGGCAACCGGTCCGAGGCCGCTCGGCGGCTTGGCATCTCGCGCAAGACCATCGACCGCAAATGCACCGCCTGGGGCCTTTAGGTGGTGCGCCCGTGGCTGCCGCGCGGCCTGCTCTCCGTCCGTGTCCGTCTTCTGGTCATCGCGCTGCTGCCGATGCTCGTCCTGCTACCGATCCTGCTGGGCACCACGGTGGCGCGCTGGTCCGGCAAGGTGGATGCCATTCTGGTGAACAAGGTCACGGGCGATCTGACGATCGCCGATCAGTATCTGGGCCAGCTCGTGAAAACCAATGGAGAGCGTATCGCGGCGGTGGCGCGATCCGTGGATTTCCGCGAGGCGCAGGACGATGACCTGGCGGCGTTCCTCGAGGGCGAGCGAGCGCGCCTGGGTCTCGATGTGCTGCATGTCTCGACGGATGCACGGTGGCCGGTTGTCGCCGCTGCGCTGCAGGGGCGTCGGCACAGCGCCATCGACGTCTTCACCGCAGAGGACCTGCGCGGCCTTTCGCCCGATCTGGCCGCCCGCGCGGAGATCCCACTGATCCGGACGCGCGGCGCCGCACCGACCGAGCGCACCTTGGAGACGCGCGGGATGGTCGTGCAGTCCGCTGCGCCAGTGACGCTGCCGGACGGGACGCAAGCGGCGCTGGTCGGCGTGCAGCTGTTGAACCGCAACCTGTCGTTCATCGACACGATCAACGCGCTGGTCTACCGCCCGCAAAGCCTGCCCGATGCCAGCCAGGGAACCGCGACGCTCTTCCTCGATGACGTGCGCATCTCGACCAACGTGCGGCTGTTCGAAGACCGCCGCGCCCTCGGGACACGGGTGTCCGCCGAGGTGAAGACGCAGGTGCTGGAAGGCGGGGAATCCTGGCTCGGCCGGGCCTTCGTGGTGAACGACTGGTACATCTCGGCCTACGAGCCGATCCTCGACAGCTTCAACGAACCGATCGGGATGCTCTATGTCGGGTTCACCGAAGCCCCCTTCGCCACCGCGAAGCGCAATTCGGTTATCGTCCTGACAGGCGCCTTCCTGGTGATAACGCTTGTCTCCGTTCCGGTATTCCTCCGCTGGGCCGGTCATATCTTCCGCCCACTGGAGGCGATGCGGCGCACCATCAACAAGGTTGACGGCGGCGACATGAGTGCGCGCAACGCGCTTGAGGAGGACGGCGAGATCGCCGACGTGGCCCGACATCTGGATGGCTTGCTGGACCGGCTGGAGGCCCGTGAGGGCGAGTTGCGCCACTGGGCCGCCACGCTGGAGGCCCGGGTCGAGGACCGCACCCGCGAGCTGCGCAGCGCCCATGCCTCTCTGGAGCAGGCCACGGAACGGCTGATCCTCTCGGAGAAGCTGGCGGCCATCGGCGAGATCACCGCCTCGGTCGCGCATGAGATCAACAACCCGGTGGCCGTGATCCAGGGCAATCTCGACCTCGCACGCAGCAACCTCGGCCCGGCGGCGGGGCCGGCCGTGGAGGAGTTTCGTCTCATCGACGATCAGGTCCATCGTATCGGGGTGATCGTCTCGAAACTTCTGCGCTTCGCACGGCCCGAGGATTACGCCGACGCGGCCCCCCTTGCCCATGCCTCGGAGGTCGTCCGCGATTGCCTGCTGCTGGTCCGACATCAGGTCGAGATGGCGGAGATCACCTGCCTTGTCGAAACGGACGCCTGGTCACGGGCGCGCATGTCGCGAACAGAGCTGCAGCAAGTCGTCGTCAACCTGATCCTGAATGCGGTTCATGCCATGCCCGACGGCGGCACCCTGACCATTGCGACCGAAGATGTGGGAGACACCGTCATTCTCACGGTCCGGGATACCGGCGAGGGCATCGACGCCGAGATGCTGCCCCGCATCTTCGACCCGTTCTTTACCACCAAGCAGGCCATAGGGACCGGCCTCGGCCTGTCGATCTGCCGTCAGATCGTGAGTCGCGCGGGCGGAGAGATCTCGGTGACGTCGGAACCGGGACGAGGCAGCTGCTTTCGCGTCGTCCTGCAGTCCGAAGATTTTCACCCGAGCGCGCAGCAGGACAAAATGTCTCATTAATCGGCCGTAAGGCCTCCCGCAGCGGACAGAAGGTTGCGAGTTCCTCAATCACCCCGCAGATTCCGGGACATATCGGCCCCAACATACTGTTTTAATTAATAAAAATGACTTGACGACACAAGGGGCATCCGGGCTCTCCTGCTGCTCACATGCCACGGCATGTGGTCCATGCGTACCCTTGGGAGGGGGGCGCAGACATAGCCAAGGGAGGAAAACCATGAGCAACGTCGCTTCCGGCGCGCTAGGGTTCTTGCACAAGAGCCACATCGTCGCCGAACCCGGATTCAACCGCTGGCGGGTCCCGCCCGCATCCATCGCCATTCACCTCTGCATCGGCTCGGTCTATGCGTGGTCGGTCTTCAACCCGGCCCTGACCCGCGAGCTGGGCGTCGCGGCGTCGAGCGCCGATGACTGGAGCCTGGGCTCTGTCGTCTGGATCTTCTCGGTCGCCATTGTCTTCCTCGGCCTTGCGGCAGCCTTCGCCGGGAAGTGGCTCGAAGAGGTCGGCCCGCGCATGGTCGGCGTGGTCGCGGCCTTTCTCTGGGGCGGCGGGTTCATCATCGGCTCCTTCGGCATCTCCTCGCACCAGCTCTGGCTCGTGTATCTCGGCTACGGCGTGCTCGGCGGCTGCGGGCTTGGCCTCGGCTATGTCTCGCCGGTCTCGACGCTGCTACGCTGGTTCCCGGACCGTCGCGGCATGGCGACGGGCATGGCCATCATGGGCTTCGGCGGGGGCGCGATGATCGCGGCGCCGGTCAAGGGCTGGCTGCTGGACATGTTCCAGAAGGCGCCCGACTTCCTCGGGGCGCAGGACGCCGTCGCCACGGTCGTCGAGGGTGGCCGCCTGTTCGCCGAGACCGCTGCGGGCAAGGTCGAGGTGGTGGTCGCGACCGCCAACCAGGCCGCCACATTCGGCGGCGACGCGGGGGTCTACGTCGTGGGCACCGGCAACACCGGCGCGGCGCAGACCTTCCTGACGCTGGGCATCGTCTACTTCGTGGTGATGATCCTCGCGTCCTTCCAGTACCGCGTCCCGGCCGAGGGCTGGAAGCCGGCAGGCTGGACCCCGAAACCCGTGGCCTCCGGCATGGTCAGCCAGAACAACGTCCATATCGACCAGGCGCTGAAGACGCCGCAGTTCTGGCAGCTGTGGATCATGCTCTGCTTCAACGTGACCGCGGGCATCGGCGTGATCGGCGTGGCCAAGACGATGATGAGCGACATCTTCGGATCGGTCCTGCCGCTGGTCGTGACCGCCGCCTTTGCCTCGACCTACGTGATGATGATTTCGGTCTTCAACATGGTGGGGCGTTTCTTCTGGGCCTCGACCTCGGACTATATCGGCCGCAAGGCGACCTACATGTGCTTCTTCGTGCTCGGCACGGCGCTGTACCTGTCCATCCCGTTCTTCGCCTCGGCCGTGGCGACGAACCCGGCGGTGATCTACCTGATCGGCTTCTACGCCGCGACGATGATCATCTTCTCGATGTATGGCGGCGGCTTTGCCACCATTCCGGCCTACCTCGCGGACATGTTCGGCACGATGCACGTGGGCGGCATTCACGGGCGGCTGCTGACCGCCTGGTCCACCGCCGGGGTGCTTGGCCCGCTCGCCATCACCTCGCTGCGGCAGATGTCGGTGGACAGCGCGATTGCCAACCTCGCCTCGCGCGTCGATGCGGCGGCCTTTGCCGACAAGTTCGGCGCGCCGCTTGCGCAACTCGACCAGCTGGTCGCGGCCAAGACCGTGACCATCGCCAAGCTGATGGAGATCGCGCCCGAGGGCACCATCGACCCGACGCCGTCGCTGTACAACACGACGATGTACTGCATGGCGGCGCTGCTGGTGGTGGGCTTCCTCGCCAACCTGATGATGCGCCCGGTGCGCGAACATCATCACCACGACGAGCCGGAGCTACAGGCGGTGCCGGTCGAATAACCCGGAAAGGGGCGCCTGCAAACGGCGCCCCTTTCCAATGAGGGCGGCAACGGTCGCCGTACCCGCACATAAGGCCCAAGGGACCTGTCTCCCACGCGCAGCGAACCGCGGCATGACGCCAAGCGCCGACACGAAGGGCGGATGCTGGGCAGTGGCTGACGTTTTCCAACAGTGTCTGGCGACAACGGGCGTTCCCGCCTTTTGCCTCGCGCTCAAGAGGGCGCGCCTTGGAGGCGTCCATAGAACGGCAAATGAAACGCAACCCTGGGCAACCGTGATCCACTTGCCATCGAACCCATCGACCTCCTGTGAAGTACCATGGTCCAGAGGAGGCCATGTCACCTTTGATTTCATCGGGAACAGACGGCTCTTGGCAGGCCCGGCAGGGATGGCAGTGCAGGCTGACAATTAAGTTTTGAAAGAGAACCAGAGATGAATGTGAACCACGCGAAGTAGCGGCGTGGTCCACATTCGGCCCGGACCCCTTCAGGTGAAATTCACGCCTCGGGCCTACAGGAAGGTCAGGCCGAGCGAGATCACGATCCCGCTCAGGACCAGGTGCAGGGTGCAGAAGCCCATGATGTCTTTCGCCTTCAGGCCCGCGATCCCGAGGATCGGCAGCGCCCAGAACGGCTGAACCATGTTGGTCCAGGCATCCCCCCAGGCCACGGCCATCGCCGCGCGGGCCGGATCGACGCCAAGCTCCGCCGCCGCAGGCAGGATCACCGGGGCCTGCACCGCCCACTGTCCGCCACCCGAGGGCACGAAGAAGTTCACCACGCCGGCGCTGAGGAAGGACCAGAGGGGCAAGGTCGCCTCGGATGCCAGCGAGACCATGCCCGAGGAGATCGACTCGGCCAGCCCGGACTCCACCATGATCGCCATGATGCCGGCGTAGAATGGGAACTGGATCACGATCCCGGCGCCGCCCTTGATGCCGTCGTTCAGGCTGGCCAGCAGGTTGCGCGGAGTGCCGTGCAGAATGATCGCCACGAAGAGGAACAGGAAGTTGACGATATTGAGCGTCAGCGTCCCGCCGTTGACGAAATAGTCGAAGAGGAAGGCCAGGCCCGAGAGGCCGATGAGCCAGGTCAGGATCCGGCTCCCCTCCAGCCGCTCGGCCGGGGTGTCGCCCTTCGCCACCGGGGGCTCGGGCTCGGTCAACAGCTCGGGATCGACGTAGACGCTTTCATCCGGCTTCGGCAGCATCATGCGGTTCAGCAGCGGCACGACGATGAAGAGGCACAGCACGATCGCCAGGTTGAAGAAGGAGAAGATCGTCTGGTCGGTGCCGATGACGCCGATCATGTTCTCGAAGGGGTGCCCTTCGGTGGCGATGGCCAGCGGCACGGAGCCGGCCAGCCCGCCATGCCAGACGATGAAGCCGGAGTAGGCGGAGGCCACCAGCAGCCGGTAGTCGACCTTCACCTTGCGCGCGACCTCCTTGGCGAAGAGCGCGCCGACGACCAGGCCGAAGCCCCAGTTGAGCCAGCTCGCCGCCAGGGCGGTGTAGGTGACCAGCAGGATCGCCGCACCCGGCGAACTGGCGAGTCCGGCCAGTTTCTGCAGGCCCCCCTTCACCAGGGGCGTGGAGGCCATCATGAAGCCGGTGACAAGCACCAGCAACATTTGCATGGCAAAGGCCAGCAGCCCCCAGAAGCCGCCGCCCCACATCCCGACCACGGCGACGGGGCTCTGTTGCTCGAAGACCATGGCGGCGACCATGACGATCAGGGTCAGGATGACGACAAAGATATAGGGGTCGGGCAACCAGCGCTCGACCAGGCGCACCAGCGGGCGCGACACGGCATTCAGCATGGGGATCCTCCATTCCGTCAGACTTGGGGCGGCTGTGCGGCCTCCTCCTGGGGTGGGATCTGTGTCGCCGGTGGCTCGGGACAACTGGAAACAAGCGTCGATCGCTGCAAACCCGCCACCTACGCTTCTGCTTCACGACCGGGTCTCTGCCGCCAGATGCAATGCGGGAGATCACATCGCCAATCACTCCCGTACCGTGAATTCTGCACATCCTGCCTTCGACGAGAGGCCGAATTGACGGGGGCAAGACGCATGAACGATCCAGCCATGCAGTGCATTCCAGCGCCGAAGGGTGTGCACGGCGGCCGTGGGAGCAAAGGAGCTGCCGCAGACGGGGCCCATGGCCCGTTCACAACGGCCGGCTGTGAGCCCGCCTGGGATGTTGCGATCATTGGCATTTAGGTTGCAGCAATCCCGGTCCTGCAGAACTTTGAAACTCAGGGCTATGTACGATCCAGATCACCGGATAGGGCCTCTCTGCTGGCCGGAGCCGCACCGGTGGCCTCGTCGTGGATCGGCGCCTGCGGTGTTGGCACGCTTGCCGGGATTGGCCGCAAGCTGACCAAGGAATAGCGCCCTTCCCGAGGCATATCGGCGCGTCGCACAAGAGGGTCGGAGCGCAAGCTTTCCGGACTGCGCGCTGTCGCCCGAGACCGACCGCCAAGCGCAGGGAACGGACATCGACACCGGCGCTTGAGGCAACGCCCGGTTTTCCGGGGAAGCCCTACACGGGGACAATCACCTTTGACGAGACTGTGACCGGGTTGGCGTTGAGCGATTTGGTCGTCACGAATGCCGACCTCGCCACCCTGTCCCGCAGCGGTGACACCAGCACCATGCAAGCCACGGGTACGGATTTTGCGCAATCCATCCAGCTTGGTGCAAACACTGTAGGACCGGTGACCGCCTCGGCCGTGGCCGCCACGATCGGGTCGGGCCACCAGTTCAAGAGTGGCCGGGACTTTGCGGCGTGGCTTGGTCTGACACCACGCAACCACTCCAGCGGTGGCAAGGCGCGCTTGGGGAAGATCACCACCCCTCTCGGGACATTGCGTGCCGCAATGCCTTGCCGGGCGACGGATGGGCGATCGGTATCTGCGCCAGCTTATCGTTGTCGGCATGACACCACGTGTGCGGCAGGTCACCAATCATCCGGAGCGTGCCGATCCCTGGCTAGCGAAGCTGTTGCGGAGAAGCTGGCCCGGCTCGCGACGGTCGCCATGGCGAACAACCTTCTCGGGGCATGCCTATGGCATACCCTGCCAGGCAGCGGACGGCGCGGATCATGTGGGCGGTGCTGACCCGGAACGAACCCTACCGGCCGCATACAGCCTGAGACATGCAGAAACAGCGAGATAGCAAGACCGACGATGTGACGGTGTACCCTTCAGCCACAACGATCAGGACGCTCCGCCGAATGTCCCGGGCGCAATTGCCCGCGAAGCAGATAGGAACCTGATCTGCGGATCCCATCCACTGCCCGGCGGTGCATGTTCACACGCACGAGAGGCAGGGCCAGCGGTGTGAACCGCGCAAACAGGCCGGACACAAGACCGCTTCTGAAAAGGTACACGAGATCATTCACGACTTGCTATGCGGGAGCCATCCACACAGGTCGTTCGCTGCGGCACTCACCAATGACGGAAACGAAAGCGACTCTCAGAAACAGGCAACAATGCCCGGGCTGATGAAGTTCACTCTTCTCACCCGGGACATTCGCGATCACATGATCGACCGATATTCCGAGCGAAAGGAGTGCCATGCCGAACTGTCGGCGCGGATGAACCTGAAAACCGTCTGATGTAGGTCATACGGGGGCGACCTGTCCTCTCAGTCGATGGAGCGCCAGCGCCAAGGCCAGAGGCACGATCGCGACCGTCGCCATGACCCCAAGCATCGTCTCGGCACCCAGCACGTCAATCATCCATGCACCGACGGATGGGGCAGCGGCGGATGAGATCAGCATCGGCGTCGCAAGGCGCCCCATGGTGCGTGCGTAGCCTTCCGAGCCGAAAACTGACAACGGCAATGCACCTCGGGCAATCGACCAGAGCCCGTTGCCGGCCCCATAGGCGATCATGGCGATGGCGGCAGGCATGCCAAGGAGAAGACCGAGGAAACCTGAGAAGACGGCAGTCGTGGCAGCCAGCATCGTCCAGACCGGATGATGCCTCCCGCGCCCCATCATCTCCAGAACCCGCGCTCCGACCTGCGCGGGCCCGATGAGGGTGCCGATGCCGATCGCCGCGGCGATCGTGTAGCCCGAGGCGGTGAGCAGCGACAGGAAGTGCACCGACCAGATCGTCGAGAGCATCGCGAGCACTACCCCGGCCGTTGCAAGGCAGATGAAGCGCAAGTCGGTCACGGGAACCGGGTCTGCAATCGGCATCTGTTCCCTCGGCCCACTGGTCATTGGCCTGACCGCGCGCGGGAGCGCGGCAAGTGCCAGCGGCAGGGTGACGGCCAGATGGAATCCCGCGTAGGCGAAGCAGGCGGAGCGCCAACCCACACTCTCGACCAGCCAGGCCGAGACGGGCCAGCAGACGGTGCTCGCGAACCCGCCCCAGAGGGTCAGTTGAGTGATCGCGGAGCGGGCATCTTGGCCGAAGATCCGGCCGAGGGTCGAGAACGCGGCATCATAGAGACCGCAAGCCATACCTCCCCCCATCACGGCCCAGGCGAGGTAGTAGGCCGGAAGGCTGCGAGAAAGCCCGAGTAGTGCCAGCCCGCAGGACAGCAACACCATTCCCGCGGCGAGCACAGGTCGCCCGCCGTGCGCTTCGATCAACTTGCCGACGAAGATCGCAGACGGGCCGGAGACCAGAAGGCCAACAGAGACCCCGCTCGAGACGATGGTCCGTGACCAGCCTGTTTCGGCTGCGATCGGACCAGCCAGAACTGCGATCAGGTAGAAGCTGGTTCCCCAGGCGAAGATCTGGATCACGCCGAGGGCCGAAACCGTTCTTATCCGGGCGACACCGGTCATGCTGTCAGCTCGGACGCGTTTTCCGTGCCGCACCCGCAGCCGGACTTGCCTTCGGCCTTCGCGCTCTCATCGTCGGCACAGCACGCGGAGGCGTCTGCCTTCGGCGCCCCGCCACAGCATCCATTTTCCGCAGGAGTTGGCGCGCAGCAAGCCGAGGCTGACGGGCCAGTGGACACTTTGCAGACGCCGGTCTCCGGCAGCTTGAGCCGGACTTCGCGAGCCGCAACGGGATCGCCAGCCAGTTCGGCAACGACAGATCGGACCTGTTCGTAGCCGGTGGTCATCAGGAAAGTCGGCGCGCGACCGTAGGACTTCATACCGACGATATAGAAGTCCTTCTCGGGCTGGGTCAGTTCGACCACTCCATGTGGCCGCACCGTCCCGCAGGAATGCAGGTTGGGGTCGATCAACGGTGCGAGCGCAGGTGTGGCCTCGACCACGGGATCGAGCGATAGACGCAGTTCGGACAGGATCGACAGGTCGGGGCGGAAGCCGGTGGCGACGACGATTCGATCGGCTTCAAAGCGCACAGGTCGGTCGTTTTCGGTCCCTGAGACCCTGAGAGTGTCGCCTGAACGCAGGATTGCATCGACCACGAAAGGCGATCGGAACGTCACACGCCCGGACCGGACGGCCTCTGCCGCGCGGAGACCCAGCCGACCGCGCCCCGGTAGTTCGTCCGCCAGTCCGCCGCCAAGAATCCGCTCGATGCCACCGGAACGCGTCCCCCAGGTGATGCGGGTGCCTGGCGCCTGATCCTGAAGGTCCATCAGGTCAAGCGCCGCGTTGATCGCGGAATGTCCGGCACCGATCACCAAGGTGTGCCGACCGGCATAGTCGGATCGGGCCGCCCCGAGGACATCCGGGATGCCGTAGGCAATGCGATCCCTGGCCTCGATCTCACCTTCGACCGCCAGTCCGTCGATCCCGATCGGATTCGGCCTGACCCATGTGCCGGACGCGTCGATGACGGCGCGTGCCATCGTGCGGTTCCGGCTGCCCGACGCATCAGTCCAGAGCACGATGAATGGCGCCTCGTCCCGTCCGGAGCTGGAAAGCTTGGAATGGCCCTGGCGGGTGACCCCCGTGACGTTCGCGCCGAGACGCAGGTGCGGGGCGACGTCGGGATGTGCGGCGAGAGGCGCGAGGTAGTCCGCGATCAATTCGCCCCCGGTGGGCAGGTGCTCTGGATCAGGCATGGTCCATCCGCTTGCCTCGAGAAGGCGACGTGCGGCGCTGTCGACGTTGTATTCCCAGGGCGAGAAGACACGCACATGGGCCCATTCCGCGACAGTCGACCCGATGGTCGCCCCACGCTCGAAGACCAGCGGAACCATCCCACGCGACAGAAGGTGGGCGGCTGCGGCGAGCCCTACTGGGCCGGCGCCGATCACCGCGACGGGCAGTTTATTGAGATCAGACATCATTCCATCCTTCCGGGATCATGGAAATAGTTGGCAAAACTCAGTCCTCAGCCGGCAACACTTCAGGTCGGCTGGTTTTGGCTCCACATGCATCGACACAGCATTCATCCGAGAGAAAGCCGATCAATGCGCTCATTGCCGGGTATTCGGCGTGACAAATCAGGCTTGTCCCGGATCGCTCCTGCCGGACGAGACCCTGATCGACAAGCCGCTTGAGGTGGTGCGACAGGGTGGAGGCCGGAAGACCAACGCGATCCTGGATCTGACCGACGGACAGGCCTCCCGTGCCAGCACGGACCAGTGTCCGGTAGATCCCGAGACGCGTTTCATTACCGAGTGCCTCAAGTTGACGAGATGCTATTTCGATTCTCATGGAAATAAGTTAGATGTCGTTCATGGGGCGGTCAATAGAAATTTCGAAGTTCTTCGAACAATGGGGCTGCGTGGCTCGCCGCACTACATAGCAGACCTTGCCCGCGACAATGTTGAAGGTCCGCGAAGGGTCGGCTGCGACAGCCGGCCCGTCCGGTTCAGATTTCCACCGCTTCGGCAATCGCAAGGGCATCTTCGAGCTCGACGCCGAGGTAGCGCACCGTGCTGTCCATCTTCGTGTGGCCAAGGAGGAGTTGCACTGCCCGCAGGTTGCCGGTCTTTCGGTATATTTGCGCGACCTTCGTGCGCCGCATCGAATGGGTACCATATGCGCTCGGCTCAAGGCCGATGGATGTGACCCAGTCCCGGACAAGGCGAGCATACTGCCGCGTCGAGATGTGCAGTCGCTCATGGAACCGTCCGGGCCAAAGATGTTCCGATCCAATCATAAGCGGCGCTTCAAGCCATGCTCCGATTGCTTTCCGGGTTCCTTCGGTGATCTCGAAACTGACCGGCCTGCGTGTCTTGCTCTGAAGGATCGCAGCGCGGTGCTTGACCTGCCCTGCCGCGTAGATGTCAGCGACCTTGAGGCGCACCAGGTCGCAGCCACGCAACTTGCTGTCGATGGCGAGGTTGAAGAGCGCCAGCTCGCGAGTCCGTTCCGCGATCTCAAGGCGGACGCGGATCGCCCAGACGTGCTTCGGTTGGAGTGGGCGCTTCTGGCCGACGATCCTCCCCTTATGCCAGGCGGGGCGGCGGGCGCGGATGGCTGGTAGATTTGCAGTAGACATAACGGATCCTCCGATCCACCCCGCCCGCCACCTCATCGGCATTAAGCCAACGACCCATCATAGCACCGATCCGCGGCGAAGGTCGGCTTGGAGCCCGTTTTGACCGATGCGGCACCGCTGCTGAATGGCCGCTTCGGAGCAAGCGAACAATACCCACATGCTTCAGGTCCTAACCGGTCGGCGACCATGCAACAGTCCCTTATTCGGGGGCGGGGCGCTTGAGGCGGTCGCGGCGCCCCGTCGCCATTTCTTGAGCCCCTGCGCTAACCCGCTTCTCCTGCCTTCAGCCTCTCGATCGCACTGCGCATGGTGGACACGAGGCAATCGAGGTCGTCGCCGTTCAAGTGACCAAGGGCCATCGCATTGACGTCTCGAGCGGCGGCCTGCGCCGGGCCGCGCAGGTCGCGTGCCTTGGCCGTAAGGTGAATTGTCTTCGCCCTTGCGTCCGCCGCGTGCACCCGGCGTTCGATAAGCCCGTCCCGCTCCATCCTCGCGAGAGTGTTGGCCATGGTCGCCTGCTCGACATCGAGACGCTCGAACAGGTCGCGCTGCGTCAGGCCGTCCTCCTCCCACAGCGCGAGCAACGCCATGAACTGCGCGGGCGCAAGACCCAGCGGACGGATGCGCTCATGCAGGCGCTGCGCAAAGAGCCGGGCCATATGGTTGGCGAGATAGCCCGCGGAGCGAGCACGATCGAAACTGTCGGTGGTCATGCTAGGCGAATAGACCTTGCATAGCATGCTGTCCATATCTATCTCATAGCATAGCTTGCTATTCAAATGGAGGTCAGCATGTCCCGCACCACTCTCGTCGCGCTACACGGCATTTCCGGGGCCGCGGCCCTTCTCACAATCGCAACCTTCTGGGTTTCAGCGCTGACGGCCGATCTCGTCCTCACCACGCCGGGCGTCGTGGCCGTTCGGACAGCGATCCTCTATGCGCTCCCGGTGCTCGTGATCGCCATGATGGCCGCAGGTGCAACCGGCGCGCGCCTCGCGGGGCGGTCCAAGGCGCCCGTCATCCGCGCCAAGCGCCGACGGACCATCATCACCGCCGCCAACGGCCTGCTCATCCTGGTCCCCGCGGCAGTGTTTCTGGGCCTGCGGGCACGAGCCGGGCTTTTTGACGCGGCGTTTGCCACCGTGCAGATCGTCGAACTGGCCGCCGGCGCACTGAACATCACCCTGCTTTCGCTGAACATGAAGGCCGGACTGGCGATGCGCGCGCGGCGTGTCCGGTCCGGAAAGGCCACGGCATGAGAGCCGTTTTCTCCTATCTGCGGCCCTCGGATCGGCCGCGTTCATCGGCATGATGCACTGAAACGGCTTCGCCTCCGGCGGCTACTGGACGAGTTTGCCGCCGGAGGCGGCCCTCGCATGGTTTGCCGCGAACTGAAGAGTCATCGCGCGGACGATACCGGTCGTGGCGGGATCCGCATTTCTGGGACTAATTGGGTCGCTCTGGCGGGCGCGGCGGGAACGGGGGCGCGTGGCGCACGGGCGAGCGCCGCCGCCGCAATGCTGGGACTGGGCGCGTCAACGGAGAGATCCTGCCAGAATCCGTGCCGACGACGTTACGGACATGGCTGACCCTCCACGCCCCCGCATCGCGCTCGGTCTCGCGGCGAGCTCAGGGCCCGGCTCGGCTTGAGCAAGGCGTCCATGATGGGCGCTGTGCATGCTCGGTCCTGCCCCGAATGCAGACCTACGAACAATCGTCGCGAAAGGCAGCAAAGTCCGCACTGCCGACCTTGGCCTCTCAGCACATGCTGCACGAGGTCGCGGATCACCGGTTTGAAGAAGCTGCACCGCGGCGTTGGCTACCTCGTTGACGGTCGGCTTTGGGCCGAGAGTGCCGACCGCTGCTGTCTACAAGGCGCTCGACCCGCTGCGTCGCCGCATGACCGCTTCGAGCCCGATGCTGACATTGTCAGGTACCCCTCGCAGAGCAGCGTTGATCCATGGGAGCCCAGACGACTTTCGATCAGCGCGAGCGATCACGCCAACCTAACAGGCAACTCGATCGTGATCCTCCGAAAACTGGCGTGCAGCAAGCAGCACTGGCATCAGTGCTTCGCCGCGGTCAGTCAGGCGATACTCCACCCGAGGTGGCTTTTCACCGAAATCCTTCCTCCAGATCAGCCCGTCAGCCTCAAGCTCGCGCAGATGTTGGGTCAGCATCTTCTGCGAAACGTCGGGGATGTCGCGCAGTAGCAGGGAGCTGCGCTGCAGCCCGTCGGAATAAAGTCGGAACAGGATAGGCAGTTTCCATCGCCCGCTGATCATCTTCAGGCACCGGGTGACCTGAGCGACCGCGCCATCCGGTCCAAGGCAGGCACTCCGGTCGAGCTCGGCCACAGGCACCTTTTTGTGCGTTCTTGCGGGGTCCATCAACTCGCTCCTAAATCACGGCGTCACCATAAAGGGAGCCCGACCATGAATCTACATCTCGACGGCAAGATTGCCCTTGTGACCGGAAGCAGCAAGGGCATCGGCGCCGGTATCGCACGCGGGCTGGCACGCGAAGGCGCGGTGGTGATGGTCCACGGGCGCAACCGGGAACAGGCCACTGCCGTGGTGCGGCAAATCCAGCTCGACGGCGGGACGGCCCATGTCGTGACTGGGGATCTGACAGACGAAACGGAGGTCGATGCGCTGTTGAACGACGTGCGCGCCGTCGGAGATGTCGATATCCTCGTCAACAACGCGGGCGGCTCAGGTGGCGGCTCGGACTGGAGCACGACAGAAGCTGGCGCATGGGCATCGACCTATGATGCCAACGTGCTGGCGGCCATGCGTATGTCGAAGGCAGTCCTGCCGCAGATGCGCCATACCGGGTGGGGACGGATCATCAACATCTCCAGCCTGGCCGCGATGATGCCCCCCGCAGGCAACCCTGACTATTCGGCCGCCAAGGCCGCGATGCTGGCGATGTCCGCGTCCATGGCCAAGGCTGCTGCGGCCGAGGGGGTGACAGTGAACACGGTGTCTCCCGGCACGATCCGCAGCGAGAAACTGGAACGCAAGTTCCGTGAGGTCGCGCAGCAAAGGGGCGTTGTGCCGGAAGCCTCATGGGAAGAGGTGGAAGCAGAGGTCCTTCCACTTTTCGCGAGCGTTCCGATCGGGCGGGTTGGCGCGTTGGAAGAGATTGCGGATGCCGTTGCCTTCCTTGCCAGTCCACGGGCCTCTTATATCACAGGCTCGAACCTTCGCCTCGACGGGGGAATGCTTCCGACCGTCTGACACACGCCTGCAGGCAACCAAGACATTCAATGAAAGGTCACACGAATGAGCATCTTCGATCACGTCAGCCTCAAGACGACCCGTCTGGAAGAAACGCAGCGGTTCTACGAAGCCGCCCTCGCGCCTCTGGGAATAGACAAGAAGTTCTATGTCGAGCGCGCCGAAGGTGGTGTGGCGGGCTTTGGGCGCCAGGGCGTCGATCTCTTCATTGGCGCAGTGCGGGGACCAGAGCCCACTCCGGTTCACATGGCCGTTCGCGCCAATAGCCGCGAAGAGGTGGATGCCTTTCACGCCGCCGCCCAGGCCGCTGGTGGAACGGACAACGGCGCTCCGGACATACGACCGAAGTATCATGAAGCCTACTATGCCGCTTTCGTCATAGACCCCGCCGGCAACAACGTTGAGGCAGTTTTCCAGGGCCCTGCAGGAACGTGAGCGCCGTCGGTAGGCGGACGCAAGACCAAGAAATGACGGTCCGCTTCGTCCCGCAATGCCGACCTTCATCCTCCAAAAATGCTGCGTGATGGACGAGCAGCCGGTCTGATGAAGCTGCGCCGCGGCGATCGGCCAGGGACTGAATGGCAACTGTGGGCCGTTCGCGTCTGCGGGCCTCTCACCCTGGCCAGGCCAGCTTCCTGCGCTGTCCGGTCAGGCCCGGGTGATGCGCGGAATGACCGCTTCCCTTTGCAAAGCGGACATCCCGCATTCCCTTTTCACCCCACCACCGGCTTGGTCAGCATCAGCCAGACGATCCCCAGCACCGCCGCGAAGGCCGGAAAGCCGAAGGCGAACCACCAGCGAAACAGCCGGTGATACTGCGCGGGCAGCGGCGTGCCCTCCTCCGCGGCCTGACGCGCCAGGTCGCGCATCCGGATCTGCATCCAGACCACCGGCAGCCAGAACAGGCCGGTGAAGACGTAGAGCGCCAGCGACAAGGCCACCCAGCCCTGCAACAGCGGCCAGCCGACCTCTCGCGCCAGCAGGTAGCCGGTGACCGGTTGCAGCACCGCCGCCGTCGCGGTGAATAGCGTATCCGCCAGAACGACGATCCCCGCGACATGGGCAACCAGCCGCGCGTCACCGCTGCGGTGCGAGACCACCATGAAGAAGGCGATCCCCGCCCCGGTGCCCAGCAGAACGGTGGCGCCGATCACGTGCAGGAAGAGGAGGATCTCGTAGGTCATCTTTCCTCCATGAGGCCGGCGACAAGCCCGGCCAGCGCCAGACCTGGCAGGACCTTCACCATCGGCCCCAGCGGATCTGCCCAGAGGTCGGCGGCCACGACCAGGCTGCCGATCAGGTAGACCAGCGACAGCCCCAACATCCCGAGCGCCGCGCGGATCACCCAGGGCCGCCAGAGGATCGCCACCCCAAGGGCGATATCCGCCACCGCGCCGCCAGTGGAGACCGGCAGGGCGATCCAGCCCGGCACCGCACGGTCGGTCAGCACCGCCATGGCGCGGCCGGGCTCCAGCAGCGTGATCAGCCCCGAAAGGCACCAGAACAGCGACAGCACCCCGATTGCCATGGGCAAAAGCAGGAAGGCGCGGGCGAAGAGCCTCTCCTGCCGGGTCGAGGGCAGCTGCGCCAGCGATTGCTCCAGGCTTCGGCAAGCTGTGCCGCCCGCCTGCGCCCATGTGGTCGGATCCCCCCGAATGCCATCTGACAGCGCCTGCAGCGCGGTGGTCCTCAGCGGCGAGCGCCAGCCGAGATGACCGAGCACGTCCGCCCCCCTGCCAAGCCAGCGGAGCATGAACCCGGGCACCTTCGAGCGGAAGCGCGGCGGCGCCCAGCCCTGCCAGCGGCGCACCTGCGCAAGGAGATCGGGGAAGCTGCGCGCCTCCGCCTCGGTCAGGTCGGCAATTGTGCCGGCGGGGATGTCCCCGCGCGCCGCCGCGACCACGGCAGCGGCCACGTCATCGACATGCACCGTCTGCACCTGCGCCTCGGGCAGGATCTGCGGCAGCACCAGCGGCAGCGCCGCCCCGGCGCGCAGAAGCGCGGTGCCGCCATAGGCCTGGGGAGAGAGCACCAGCGTCGGACGCAGGATCACCCAGTCCGCCGCGCTGTCCTGCAGGATCGCATCGCCCCGCGCCTTGGTCCTGAAGAAGGCGGTCGAAGCCTCCTCCGAGACCCCCGCTGCCGAGATCTGGACGATCCGCAGCGGCAGCTCCTCGCTGGCTTCGACCAGGCGGGCCATGGTCTGCACATGGATCGCCTCCAGGTCATCCCGCGCGCCATCCTGCAGGGCGCCCGAGGCATTGACCACCACATCCACGCCCGAAAGAAGGCTGCGCCAGTCCTCGACCGAAGTCGCAGAGATATCGCACAGGATCCAATCAGCCTCCGGGTCGGCGATCATCGCCGCCTTCCTCGAGCGCCCCAGTCCCGTGACCGAGAAACCAGCCCCAGCCAGGGCCCGCATGCAGGCCGAGCCGATCAGTCCGTATCCGCCGAGTACGAGTGCCCTGGGCATCTGCCCTCCCTTGTGACTGTTTCGGCACGGCAGCCTGCCCGGCCCGTGTCTTCAGACTGGCTGAAGCCTCCATGCCAGCGGCGAGGGCTTCCATGGCGCGCATTGTCGCGGGCGCGTGGAGCAGGAGCAAGTCTCGGCTGGACACCGGGCGGCGTATGGCGCCAGCCAGCGTTGCCGGGTTCACGCTCGCCTACCGGCTGTCACGATCTCACACTGAAAGCCGGTCTCTCTGCGCACTTCCTCAAAGCTTGGGGTGGGCTTTCTTATCCAGTTGGCCGAGCACGAAAACGACGGTAGGCCCACCGGTCAGGAGCATTTTGCCCTGACTTTCAGATCCCCCCACGGAAAGTCCGCGCGCGAGATCTGACCTTCATGGAGCACGTGGCGCAGGCTCACTCCCAGCTTTTGGCGGCCGGTCGACCTGGGCGCAGCATTCTACGCGGCTCCATCTCAGCTTCTGTGAGCGAGAAGAGGTTGCTCATGCTCAAATTCCTTCAGCGGAGGCCGGGGTAGTGACCGGCCACGGTCATGTGTGCTGAACCTGGCTCAACGCCCGCTCTCCAGCGCGCCGCTGTCCAGTTGGTCGCAGATGTGATCCAGCCTGGAAAAGCGCAGGTCATGGGTGCGGGCCATTTTCTCGAGATAGTCCATGGACCAGATGAACCGCTCGCGGTTCTTTTCATTGGTGAGGACATCTGTCCTGCAATCCCCTGCAATCACCGGGGCCGCGGCCTCCAATGCGCCGGTGATCAGGGTCTCGATCCATTCTGGACGGATGCCGAACAACAGCTTGCTCCAATGGTCATCACCCTTGCGGGTCTTGCCGACAATGCCGCTCGTGATCGGAATCTCCCAGAAGCCGTAGTTGCTGGGACCCGGGCGGGTGAAATCTGCCGCAGAGGGTTTGAACGGATGGCGCGGGGTCTGGCGATAGTCGGGTGTGACCCCGTTGGCCAGTTCGCCCTTGGCATTGGGGCCGACCGGCGGTCGGCCCGGAGACATCGACATGTCGGCGCGCACACCGTTTTCTTCCATGATGGGAATGGCGCAGCTGTGCATGAAGTTGTCACCGAAGGACATCGAGGTCGGCGTACGATCAAGGTTCGCGCGAAAGGTGTCGAACGACAGTTGGACACAGTGCGAGATCCAATCGACATCGTCGAATTCGGCAAGCCAGGTGTTGCGGAAGAACCTGCGCACCGGGCGCCAGGTGTGAATGTGAAGGCCCAGCGTGTCGCCGGCCTCCAGAAGGCGCTGGATCTCACGGCCATACCTGTGAAACACCCAGTCGGCGCGCCCGTATCCCACTTCGATCTGTGGATCCATCCGCAGGTTCCAGTTGAACGCAACCGGCGCGCCGCTGGCATCTTCCAGTCGTGGGCGGCGTTCCATCATGAGGGCGATGAGCTCTTCGAAACCGTCCCAGTCGGGGGTCTGACCGCGCACGACGCGTTGCACAGGCTCAACGTCAATGTTGATCACTATCGGGGTCATGCTGAGTTCCTGTCGCTGTCTGCGGTCCGGCGGGACGGCGCCTGTTGAAGGGGTCGGGCAAAAGAAAACTCCCGCGGCAGGGCTGGCCTGCGCGCAACCATCACAAGGTCAGCCCCTGGGGGGCAGGTTCGACTGCGGGCCGTCCGCCCGGTTCGACCGCCGCGCCCGCGCTTTCGGCGTCTTGGGCATCATCCCACATGCGAATCTCGCGGCCCACGACCGGAAGCAGCGCGCGATCCATGCCAAGACGAAGGATTTCCCTGCGCTGGGCAACGCACTCGCTGGTGCGCTGCTTCTTTATGACGGGGGAGCGCAGGTCTCTCAGTTGAAGGTACGGGTGACTTGAGATGAAGTAGTAGGACAGCTTCGTCGCGGCCAGGAGCAAGTCCGCTTCTGCCTCGAACGCGGCGTCGGACAGGCCGGAGGTGTCCAGGGCCTGGAAGGACTGGCGTGTGCGGATGTCATGCCGCGCCTGGTAGGCGACCAGGTGCCGCTTTTCCTGCACTGAAAGCGCCATGGCGGCTCGCAGCAGATCGGTCGGGCTCAGGTAGGCCCCAATCGAAAAACCCGCCTGCCTGAGGCGGTCCGTCAGTCGAATCTCATGCTGGCGGATCACCAGATCCTTGTTGTCATGCAGGGCCATCCGGTCCCATATCCGGTGAAAGCGCTGGTCGCGAAGGACCCGCCCGGACACGCGATAGAAATAGCTTTGCAGATGATGGTGGGCGTCGCGCCGGGCCTTGTCGTTGAAGAAGATGCCGTAGACGTCGGCCGAAGCGGCGCGCGCTTGATCCAGGAATGTGCAATCGGGCCGAACAGGGAACCAGATGGAATCGTTCAGGATGAACAGGTTCTCCGGGTCGTAGCCACGTTCTCGGATGGTCTGGATGCCTTCCCGGTAGCCGCCGAAGTCATAGCCGGTGTTCGGGCGGCGGATGACCAGGTGGGCGCCTTCCAGAAGGCGAGACAGCTCACGCTCCGCGAGCGGGTGGTTCACCACGACGATCGGCGCAACGCCTTGCGAGACGAAGAAATCGAGTTGCTGGTAGGTCGAGGGAAGGATGCCGTTCGGCTGGTAGATCAGGAGGATCGCAAGATCCTGCAGAGCCGGGATCGCCCCTTCTGACCTGGTCACGAGACGTGTGCGGTGCCGGTCATGAACCCACGTGTTCAGATACCCTGTTGGCAGCATGGCCGACTTGGCAAGCCGGATAAACGGGCGGCGCAGCTCCCGCTTCAGCTTCCAGGCCGGAATCATAGCTCTATGACCATTGGTTCAAAGCTCCCCGGCTCTGGTCACGGTCCTGCACCATGCTGCCGGTCCTCTTCTCGCATCCAAGTGTTTCGCGGCCTGCGCCGTGATCCCGTTCGCTGACGTGGTGCAGGAGGTGTCCCTTATGTGCTGCGCACTCGTCAAGTGTCTCGGTCCGCTACCTGCGCAGGGCCGCCCCTCCAGCGCCACGTCGCGACGGTCCGCTTCTCAGCACGGCAGCCATGGCCCACATGCAGGTCGCCCTCCGGGTACATGACATTCATCACGACACGACAAGGAGCGTCCCGCTCAAGCCGTGTCGCCGCGAATGTTCGACAACCTCGAGCGAGGGGACCGCGCTCCATTGAGGTATGTGGCGCTTGAGTGACGACCAAGGCGCAGCGCAGTCGGGTGAGGCCAGAGGCGCTCGGCTTTCACGAAATCGGCAGCAGGCCAAACCGAGTATGCGGCACTGAAGCAATCGCCATCAACTCCAGCGTTTCCATACTGCGACATCGCTCAGGAAAGTGCGAGACTGTGGTAGCCGTCCAGCAACCTGTCCAAGGCGATCACCGCCAGCACCATGCCTAGTACAATCCTCGCAGCTTTACCGGCCGCGAGCCCCAAACACCGCTGGATGGGCTCAGCCGCAATCAGCGCCGTGAACGTCAGGCAGAGCACGAGCGCCATGATGACCATAGTGATACAGTCGTCGAACCACGATCTACCATGGTTATCCGCCAGGATTAGAATCACAGTGATCGCCGCAGGCGTCGCCATAGTGGCCGCGGAGAACGGGATGCCCGGTTGCATCCACCAATCCGATCCCGTCGCGGACGTCCGGCGCCGAACCTGCAAGCCGTTAAAGATCATGCTCAGCGAGACGAGAAGAAGGATCACGCCGCCGGCAAGCGGGAACGCCCCGGCATTCAGGTTCAAGGGCTGGAGAACCGGCTTCCCCACACCATAGCAAGCGACGAGCACCACTCCGGATAGTACGACTGTCCTCACCGCATGGCGGTTGCGCTCGACGCGTGGCATCTCATTGGTGGCAAGCATGAAGACAGGTATCGCTCCAAGCGGATTGATCACCACGAAGAAGATGATGAACTCCTTGATGGTGGCGGCCATGTCCATCATGCCTCCCTCCAACTTTCAGGTGGTCTTCCCAACTAACGGGAACTGGGCTCCAAAATTCAAGCGCCCAACCCCTCCGTCGCTGCCGAGGCATCCGATGCAACAGACTGCTCCGTCCGCCGGATCAAGTGGTGCCCCCGGTTTCCGGCAGCAAAGCCGAGGGGTCGATTCCACGCGCGTTGACACTGTCACGGACAGCTTGGCGCAGGGTGTCACTGCGCTCGAGCAGTCGGCGGAACCTCTCATCGTCGAGCACCAGCAGCGTAGTGGGAGCAATCGCCCGCACCTCGGCGCGGCGCGAGCGACTGCTCAGAAGTGCCATTTGCCCGAACATTTCACCCCGACCGAGGCGCCATGTCTGGCCTGCGGCCGTGAGTTCCACCGCGCCCGAGGCAATGAAAGCGACGCTTCGGGCAGGGCTGTCCTTCCGGATGATCACCTCCCCCGCGTCGACATACCAAGTGGTAAGCGCGCGCCCAAGTCGCTTCAGCGCCGCCTCGTCGAGATCCGCGAACAGCGGGAACTGGCGGACCAGCGCCACCCGTTGTAGCCTGACGTCAAGATCCGGGCGTCTCTCGACCGCCGCGCGCCGCGCGTTGAGGTCCTGCATCAGGGCGGTGTGAACTTCTGCCCCGATCAGACCGTCCTCCCGCATCGCAACATATTCGCGTTCCTCGAGGCGCAAGGCCGTGCGTCGGATGAAGCGGCGCTCCAGCTCCTCCGCATAGCCCGGGTATTGCAGGCGCAGGCCTTCCAGCGCGGTCTCCACCGCTTCGATCCGGCGCGACAGCAGTTCCTGCAGCAGGTCGGCCACCCGGCGGCCGTGAATCCGCCGGATGCGCCTGTCGATGAACGGCCCCAGATCACGCAGGATGAGGCGCTGCGACAGCAGCAGCTCGAACCGGTCCGCGGTCATCCGCGCCAGCGGCCCGGCAAGGCCGAACCAGCCATGCAGCCGCAGTCCCACCCGGAAAGGCCGGCCATAGGCGACGCTGCGGCGTGCCGCACGCTGGTAACCGTTGCGGCCCTGGGTGCGGGCGCCTTCGATCAGGCTTTCCGCGGTCGACAGGACCTGCTCCGCCATCCGCGCCGAAATCGTGCGCTCGCGCACCCGGGACAGGATCACGTCCCGTTCGTGACCGGCCAGCGCGATCAGGCCCAGCGTGATCCTGTCGCGATCGAGGATATCTGCGCTTGCCTCGGCCTGCTTCACCGCCTGGTCCAGCCGCTCGCCGAAGCGCTTCGCCTCGGACCGGACGATCTCGTGGCTCAGATCGTAATTGTCGGTGGTCCGCGCCACGTCCTCGCGCACTGTCTGGAGCGCGACGGCGACGACCTGCCGGGACAGCGCCTCGTCGATCGGCGAAAGCCGGTCAAGTCCTAGCCACGAAATGACTGCCCTGAGCGTGGTCCCCTGCACCACCAGCGTGAAGAGCGTGAAGCCGGTGGCCAGAATGCCGACCACCCGTTGGATCCCGTCCGGCACGCGGGCGCTTTCCGTTACCGCAAGCGCCAGGGCGAGCGTCACCGCGCCCCGCAACCCGCCCCAGAGGATCGCCACCCGGTATGGGCGCTCCACGACCGGAGACAGCTTGATCGTCGACAGGAGCGGCAGGAGCCCGAAAAGGATCACCACGCGCGCCACTATGGCGGCAACGACCACCACGCCAACCAGCACAAAATCCGTGATCCTGATCTCCTCGAGCAGACGGGGGATCAGCAGAGCGGCCAGAATGAAGATCAGTGACCCGGCCCAATGCGCCAGCACGTCCCAGAGTTCGCGCAGGTTCGTCCAGCTCTGGGGAGGCAGGCGTCCCGGCGCCGTCAGGTTCAGAATCAGCCCCGCTACCACGACCGCGATCACGCCTGAGGCGCCTGCAACCTGCTCTGCCCCAATGTAGGCGAGGTAGGGCAGCGCGATCGAGACCGAGAGCTGCGCCAACTCGAAGCGGCTGAACAGCGCCATGATCCCAACCGCACTCCGGGCCAGCAACCAGCCGGTGAAGGCGCCACCGATGATCAGCCAGGGGAAACGTGCGAGCGCCTCGCCAAGGTCCGGGTCCGGCACGCCAAGCATCACAAAGCCCATGAAAAGGCCAAAGAGCGAAATGGCGGCGGCGTCATTCAACAGGCTCTCGCCCTCGATGATACGCGCCAGCCGGCGGGGCGCCGAGATAGAGCGGAAGATCGAGACTACCGCTGAAGGGTCGGTGGTCGATACGATCGCCCCGATGAGCAGGCAGGCGGTCAGCGGAAGGGCACTGGCCCAGGAGAGCGCATAGCCGACACTGACCGTGGCCACCACCACAGCTACCACCGCCAGCAGCAGGATCGGCACCCAATCGTCCAACATGCGGCCTAGATTCATTCCCAGAGTCGCTTGGAATAGCAGCGTTGGCAGGAACACGTAGAGGAAGACGTTGGACCGGATCGGCAGGCCAAGGATCGCCTCGGCGGCCGGGTTGAGGGCATCTGTCAGATCGGTCTGAAGGAAAAAGATCGCCCCCGCCCCGATCAGGATCCCCAGCATAGCGAGGATCACGCTGTACGGCAGCCGGAGGCGCGCCGCTAGCGGCTCGGCGGCGCCGATCAGAAGGAAGAGCGACGCAATGATCGTGGTGATAATGACGATGTCCATGCACCGTGATTACCATGCAGTAAGGTGGACGGAAGGGGGAACTGGCAGGGCGACGTCCGGGACTGCAGTAGATCGTCCCGCCGATCATTCTCTCGACGGTTCGATCGACCTCAACCGGACCAAAGTCTCACCTTCGTCAGACGATGGCTGCTCGTGCCATCTCGGAAAATTTAGAGCGGCCGCAATCAAGATTGCGGTGTGGACAGCTACTGCATAGCAAGCAGGAAATCACCGATCTCCAACTCTTTCGCGACATTTGTGCAAGACACAGCATGACGCCAGGCACCGACACGAAGGGTGGGGAACCGCCACTTGCGGCGCGCTGGACGAACGGCAGCGATGCGCAGTGAACTGCCTCTACAAATTACTGAGCCCGAGCGTGGCTGCCATGGCAGTGACCGGCCTTCTGCTGGCTGCGATAGTCCTGCCTTGATTGAATATACTGATGGTTGCGGCCAAACGTTGCGAACACTAAGACTCGCCGCTAGAATAGCGTCTAACGGAAAAGCAAGGCGGCCGGAAATGAAAATTGAATCCCAGGATAAAAGAATTGATGAGCTGCTAAAGGGGAATATATTCCTTATTCCGAGGTTTCAGAGGGAATATTCTTGGGAGCCAGATCATGTTACAGCCTTCTGGTCTGATGTTATTGAGAATATGACCGAGCCGTATTTTATTGGGGCTATGGTTGTTTATAAGGTCGAGCGCTCAACTTTAGCCGTTGTCGATGGACAGCAGCGCCTAACCACCATTACGATTCTGCTTTGTGCAATTCGCGAGGCGTTCAAAGACATTGGCCGCGCTGATTTGGCTGAAGGTTTGCAAGCCTATATTGAGCAAAAGGATAGGGAAAACAAGACAGTTTATGTTCTCAAGACCGAGTCTTCCTTTCCATTTCTTCAAGAGGAGGTTTTGAAAAGCGACGCGGCTGAGGTTCCATTCAGCATTGGAAGAGAAGAGGAGGCCATCCAAAGGGCCTACGAAATATTCAAGTCAAATATATCTAAGGGGTTGGCCGAGTATCTCGAAAACAAAGAGCAAGCAGCAGATGACAATCAAAGTGATGCAATTTCGTGGCTTTCTAAGCTGCGCGATACTGTTTTTGACCTCAACTTGATACTTGTTACGCTGGACAGCGAAGATGATGCATACCTGATTTTTGAAACCCTGAACACGCGCGGCAAAGATTTAGCTCTGGCAGACCTGCTCAGGAACCATTTCGCCAAGCTCATTCGTGCAGCTAGCGAAGTTGATCAAGTCAAAGAAAAGTGGTCGAAAGTTCATGACACAATCAAAAGCTCTCCAGTGCAGCTGGACCCTGATACATTCATAGTTCATTCTTGGCAGTCTCGTTACGACTTTGTCACGAAGGCCAAAGTCTTCCAGAAAGTCAAGGATCGTGTCAGTAAGAAGAATGCAAAATCTCACCTTGACCGTTTCGTGTCTGATTCTGAGCAGTGGCGATCTATCTTTGACACGGAATACCTCTGGTCCAAATCCGAAAAAGAGGTGGCGAGGTCACTAAAAGCACTTCGGACCTTCAAAGTTGTTCAGCCGGCGCCGGGCATTCTCTCTTTGGTTCGCGCCTACCGAGACAACGTAATTAAGTACAGAACGCTGAGAAATGCGCTTTCGAACATAGAGAAATTCCACTTCGCGTTTAATGCGGTCACCTCCTCTCGCTCCTCCGGCGGAATTTCAGGAATGTACTCGTCGTTTGGGCGTCAGATATTTGATTGCGGCAATAGCGGCGACGCTGCGAATATAATATCTGATCTTGTCTCAAAGCTACAAGAGCGTGAAGTTTCAGGAACAGAGTTTGATGTTGGATTTGAGCAGATAGTATTTACGAACAAGCACTCGTCGCAAAAGGCACTCGTTCAATATATACTTAGAAAGGTGGCGATTTTTGAGAGTCAGCCATTCATTGGGGAAACTGACGACCTCACGATCGAGCACCTCCTTCCTCAATCTAGCTCCAAGTCAGATGAAGATCACATGATTCTGGGGCAAATCGGAAATCTTATTCTCGTTGATCAGAAAACAAATGGGATGCTTTCCACGAATAGCTTCAAGGAGAAGAAGAGCATCTTGAAAAGCAGGGGCTACAAGCTGCCCGAACTGTTTGAAGGAGTTGATGAATTGACTGAAGAAGTGATCCGAGAAAACACTCGTCGCATCTCGGAGTTGGCGCGGGAAGATATATGGAAAGTTTAAATTCAAGGAGTTTTGGCGAGGCAGTGCCAAGTGAAGATGTCTTGCTCGGTCCTTTCAGTTCTCCTGGGTTCCACGTGTCCGCCGCGAATGACGATGAAGTCTGCTTCGGGCTGTAAACGGCCATTCGCTGCTCTTGTCTCAAAGGTCAACTGTGGGCCGGGAGTGCCATGTTGCTTCGTCAGGCCAGTCAGGCAGCGCGCCGGAGCGCCGCTTGACCGCTTCTCGCCCGAAGTCGATCAGACCTCGGACATCCGCTCATTTCGCTGCAGACGCCAGGTAGGCGCGGCACATGGCCTTGAGTTCGGACTTCAGTGCCGAGATGTTCTCCTGATCCAGCCCGCGCTCGAAGGCATTGCGGACCGTGCCATAGATCACCGTCGTCAGAGACAGGTTGATCCGGTCAACGTCTTCCGCGTGCAGATCCGGAGACTCGCGAAACATTCCCCTGGTCGCCCTGTCCACACGCGCGGCGAAGTCATGCACAAGCGCCTCGTTGTCCAGTTCCGCCACGGAGCGATAGAGTGCGTGGGTCAATTCCATCCGTTCGGTCTTCACGGACCAATAGGTGTCGATCAGGGCCTCGGCCGCCACGGAGGCCGGACGCCCCGCCGCGAGGGCGCAGGTATCCTCCACGTTCTCCGCCAACCTGGTGAGAAACCGCTCGTTCAACGCATAGACGAGCGCCTGCTTGTTCGGAAAATACTGATACATGGTGCCCACTGAGACACCGGCGCGCTCTGCGACCGAACTGGTCGTGAGGCCTGCCATGCCCTGCTTCAGCAAAACCTGAATCGTCGCTTCGAAAATCGCGTCCACGGTCACCCGTGATCTGGATTGTGTCGGCGTTTTCCGGGGCTTGAGCTTGTTTGGTGAGGTCGTCGGCATATGCGAATCCAAAACCTGATGTTTTATTCATATATCTAATTTACCACAACGAAAGGAAAGACTTATGACCCAGGCTCGCATCGCACTCGTGACTGGCGGCAACAAGGGAATTGGCTTCGAAACGGCTCGAAAACTGGCTGATGCGGGCGTCCATGTCCTGATCGGAAGCCGCAACAAGGAGCGGGGGAACGCCGCTGCGGCAACATTGGCGGATGAGGGGTTCAGCGCCGAAAGCCTTCATCTGGACCTTGATGACGCCGCATCCATTGCTGCCGCCGCTGCGGCAATCAAGAGCCGGTTCGGCCGGTTGGACATCCTCGTCAACAACGCCGGCATCTTTGATTTCGGCGATGCCGCACCCGGCAAGGCCTCTCTTGATGCGGTGCGGCGGGTGATGGAGGTCAACTTCATCGGCGCGCTGGCGGTGACCCAGGCCATGCTGCCCCTGCTGCGCGCCGCGCCGGAGGCCCGCATCGTGAACCTGTCGAGCTCGTTGGGCTCTCTGACCGAGAATGCGGATCCCGGTGCGCCCTACTACACGCAGCGCTATATCGGATACAACGCCTCCAAGGCGGCGCTGAACATGCTTACGATACAGCTGCATGAAGAGTTGAAGAGCGAGGGTATCAAAGTGAATTCGGTCAGCCCCGGTTTCGTCAGGACCGACCTCACCGGCCACGGTGAGATGACGGCGGAAGAAGGCGCGCGGCTACCCTTCGAATACGCTCTCAAGACAGATGTCAGTGGTCGCTTCGTGGAGCCGAATGGTTCAACGCCCTGGTAGGCGCACCTCGCACTCCCAGGGCGTGTGCCCACAAGCCGCCGATGACGGTTTCGGGGAAGCTGCGATGCTGCGACGGGCTGCACGTCAAACGGCAGGTCTGGCCCGGAAGCGCAAGGTTCCGCAGGCATGGATACTTCTGGCCCACGTCCGCACGCCGCGTAGCGGCATCACTCTGATATCTGGCGCTGGCCTGGGCCGACCTGCTGATCTTCGGCCTGCCCTTTAGCCCGGTCTTCTTCCTGGCCCGACCCCTGCTGCCTCGACGGGCCGCCCTGGCGGCGCTGGAGCCCACACGGCGACAGCGATGATCCGTCGCGCTGCGCCAGGCGCGCGGATCGCATCCTCCTGCCAGGGAACGTGCGACCTCTCAGCGGGCGGCCCCTGTGTGACGGCGCCGTAACCAAGCGGCCTTGACCGTGATGTATCGCGATACTCGATAACACTGGATGGCTCCCGACGGCCTGAAGGTCGCTGGGATCAAAAGGGAATGCGGTGCGGTGCCACTCAGGCGCCAATTCCGCGACTGCCCCCGCAACTGTAGGCGGCAAGCGACCCCGAAGAGAACCAATGGGCCAGATGCCCGGGAAGGTTCGGGGAAGCCGAGACCCGCAATTCAGGAGACCTGCCATCATGTTTTTCACCCAACCCGGGCGGGGTGTCCTGGCAGGAGACTGGATCATGACCAGACGGCCATTGCCGCCAGACAGCTCCGGTATTCTGCCCGCTCCGCATCTGCGCGGAGGGCGCGATGACGGATATCGACGATCAGGCATCTAGCCGAAATCATGGAACCACGGTGCAGGAACGTGCCCCGGCGGAAAGCCGGGCGCGGCGAGTGCTGTTCGCCTGTTCAGCTCCGAATCTCAGTGCCGGGGCACTGCGGCGGCTTCAGTCCATCTGCGCTGGCGCCCCCAGGCTGCCACATCGGCTGATCCGCCTTGAAGAGGCCGGGCCCGGTCTGCTGGCGGCGCTGGATGAGATGCGCGATGTCGGCGCACAGGACATCCGCGTCCCAATCCACCGTGCTGAAGATGCTGGCAGGACTGGAACGCCCGGACCGCGGCGGGATCGAGCGCGCCCCGGCACTGGCGCGACCGGGCGCCATCATGCCGGTCTTCCAGAACCCTGCCGCCAGCCTTGATGCGCTTTGGCCCGTCTGGCGGTCGGTCGCGGAGCCGGCGCGGGCGCAGCGCAGGATGAGCCGGCAACAGCAGAAAGAGCTTGCCGCCGAGTTGCTGGCCCGTGTCGGTCTTGCCGCCATCGACCCCGAGGCCCGGCCCTCTGAGATGTCGCTTGGCCAGTGCCTGCGCGTCGCCATCGCGCGGGCCATCGCCGCGCGCCCGGCGGTGCTGATCGCGGATGAACCGACCAGCGCCCTCCACACCCTGTCACGCGCCCGGATCGGCGACCGACTGGCCGGGCTCTTGGCCGAGGGCATGGCGCTGGTTGTGGCCAGCCACGACCCCTGGCTGCACGCACGGCTGCGCGCCCGACGGATCGAGGTTGCGCGTGCTGCAGAATGCGCCGCCTACTGCGCCGCCTGACCGCGCGGCAAAAGGTATCAGCGAGCCGGGCGCGAATGACCGTTGCGGACCGTATCGACAGCCACTAGCGCTAGCGTCCATGAGACGATCCGCAGGACAATGGAGGGCCATCACGGTCTGGGTGCTTTGCGCGCCCTTCTTCCTGTTGTCCTTCGTCTCGGGCGGCGTGATGCCGGTCAAGACCAGTGAGGGTGTCCGACTGGTGATCTGTACCGGCGACGAGATCCGCGAAGTGCTGGTCGATCCCGAGACCGGTCAGCCGCTGGAGGATCAGGACAGCCCGGCCGGCGCTGCCGGAAAGTGCAGTTGGTCCTTCGCCCACATGGCCGCCGACCTCGCCCCCGACCTGCGCCTGCCCCGCCCCGAAGCGCGTGCCCTGCCCCTCTCTCCGGTTACCGCCCCCGTCATCCTGATCGCTGCCCGCGCCACGGGCCTGCCTCCCGCAACCGGACCTCCGGCACGGATCTGAGCCTTCCCTTCACGAATACTCAGATCCCCTGCGAGGACATCATGACTGACGCTACCCACGGAGCCGCGGCTCCGGCGGCCGCAACGGCTGCGAACAAGTACCACTTCATCGCCTGGCGCTGGCACTTCTATGCCGGGCTCTACGTCATTCCCTTCCTGATCATGCTGGCCGTCACCGGCCTGATCATGCTGTGGATTTCCTGGGGCGCCGGGATCGGCGCCGAACGGCTGGCGGTGACGCCAGGCCGTGACACCCTGCCCGTAAGCACCCTGCAGCAGGCCGCCGAGAACGCCCTGCCCGGCGGCACCGCCACGCTCTACCAGGAGCCTCTGGCGGCGGACCGAGCGGCGGTTTTTGCGGTAGATCACGCGGACGGGCGCACCGGCATCGCGGTCGATCCCTACACGGGCGAGGTCCTGCGCAGTTTTCCCTGGCGCGCGGGTCTCTACGACCTTGCCAACGACATCCACGGCACGCTCCTGCTGGGCGACTTCGGGGATCGGATGATCGAGATCGCCGCAAGCCTGGGACTGGTGCTGATCGCCTCGGGTCTCTACCTGCATTGGCCGCGCAACGGCCAGGGCTGGCGGCAGGTCCTGGTGCCGTCGCTGTCGCGCAGGGGCCGCGCGCTCTGGAAGTCGATCCATGCGGTCCTCGGCTTCTGGATCTCCATCCTGCTGGTCCTCTTCCTGCTTTCGGGCCTCAGCTGGGCCGGGATCTGGGGCACCAAGATGGTGCAGGCCTGGAACACCTTTCCTGCTGACAAGTGGGGTGCACCGCTCTCGGATGCGACCCATGCCGACATGAACCATGCGGGCACCCAGGATGTCGCCTGGACGCTCGAGCAGACGCCGCTTCCCGCGTCCGGCTCGCTCGCCGGAGAGGCCGCCATAACAGGCCCGGTCGATCTGGACAGTGTCGTTGGCTTCGCCCGCCAGCTGGGTTTTGTCGGTCGCTTCCAGCTCAACTTTCCGGCCGGCGATTCCGGGGTCTGGAGCATCAGCCACGACAGCATGTCGAACGACGGACCCAACCCGGCGGCCGACCGCACGCTGCACATCGACCGCTACACCGGCAAGGTGCTGGCTGATATCCGGTACGAAGACTACTCGGCCTATGCAAAGGCCATGGCCTGGGGCATCGCCTTCCACGAGGGTGACATGGGCCTTTGGAACCTGGCGCTCAACACGCTCTTCTGCCTGTCGGTGATCCTGGTTTCGGTGTCGGGCTTCGTCATGTGGTGGAAGCGCAGGCCTGCAGGCGCAGGGCGCCTGGCCGCGCCGCCGAAGCCGCGTGACCTGCCGTTCTGGAAGGGCGCAGCTCTGCTGGTCCTGGTGCTGGGGCTCGCCTTCCCCATGGCCGGCGCGGCGATCCTGACGATCCTGCTGCTGGACCGCACCTTGCTGCGCCTCAGCCCTGGCTTCCGCCGCGCGCTCTCCTGAAAAGGCGGTGGTGGCCCCTCTCGGGCCGCCACCTATCTCCGCAAAGGCCCTGAGTTGCCTTATCGCTGACAGGTCACTCCTACCAAGTGGGCTTTTTTCTCCAATTAGCCGCACACGAAACCGACGGTAAGCCCACCGGTCAGGAGCATTTTTGCCCTGATTTTCAGATCCCCCCGGGGATGGGCCTGGCAACCGCCGAACCCCATAGCTGCCTTCGGCATCAGGCGTCCGATCCCAGCCCTTCCGTGACATTCCTGCCTGGCGCGGCACGAAGGGCGGGAAGCAGACGTTCTCCGCAGGTGCGAGAATTGCTTACCGAGCAAGTGAAAAGCAGACGTTCAGAACGACTTGAAATCGAGCGTCTAACTGAAACGTAGTTCCAGACTTGGAAGCCCAGCCGGGAACATATGGGCATTCATCGTCTCAACTCAAAACGACCGTTCCACGCGGACCACGATGATTAAGTCTGGTTTTTCTTCTGAATTAGTAAGTTCTTCTGGGAGCGTTCGAAGTTTTGACTCCCAGTGCCCAAGATAATGGACCTCCTTAAAGGTAGCGTTGATGTAGGGTGCCAGATTACCTGTGAAGGAATCACCCATAACCCATACAGTCTGCTCAGACAGTGGTGCCTTGTTCATCATGACCTCAGCGCGGCCGAAGGAGGTTTTCGGGAGACTCGGAAGAGGCTTGATTTCCAAGTCCGGATCCCTGCCCCATTCGATTAGCCAATTATCGCCTAGGTCAACCGGAAAGTCGTCAAGCTGGGAGATTGCTATCAAATCACCCCAGTGCCGGTCCCCGGCTTCAAATGACACTTCAGGAACGTCCCAACCCATGCACCTTGCCAAAACTGAGAAGGCAAGAAACGCTCCCTTAAAGTTCCAGTGCGTATCTGTTCTGTAGTACAACAAACCGGAGCTTTCTTTAGCACGCAGCAAGTCTTCGAACGGATCAATAACAGTCAGATTCGGAACCGTGTCCAATCGTTCGGTGAAATAGGTTACGTAGCGCGCCTTTGAAGGCTCGATCTCATCGGGCAGAAACTCCGGATAGATCGTCGATTTGTTGGGCCCAATCAGCAAGGCAATCGAAGTGTTTGCCTTCTCTGCGGCTAAAGCCAGATCCGCGAAGAGCCTTGCTTCGCGCGAAATGTCCTCCGCAGGGGGCGACGATGCGAGCTTTAGCTTCGCAACTGCATTGTCGTATTCATTGCCCAAAAAGAGCCACCCATCTTGCCCCCGATACCATTTATCAGATGGACCATACATGTTTTCGGCATCCGGCCGTTTGATGAGCAGGTCTTGGGCCCTATGCGACCCCGAAAAATCCGTACGGCTTATCACCAACCCCGCCAAACCGACGCAAATCATCGCGCCGATCAAACCGCCGATCTTCAGGCGCGCGTTCCGATGACCAAATCTCAGGGGCCGCTCGACAAACCTGACCGTTAGCCAGGCAAGAATTGTCGCCAAAACGATCGCAGCGCTTCGGGCATCCCGATGCGGGACCTCGCCTTTAACAATCTGGAGAAACGATAGAATGGGCCAGTGCCATAGATAAAGCGGATAGCTGATCAAACCAAACCAGATCGCAACCGGGTTCATCATGAAAATCCGATTGGACCACGCGGTTGCTCCTGCTGCGATGATAAGAATGGCACCGCTAACCGGAACAAGGGCCGAGATTGAAGGATACGGCCTGTCTGAGGTTATCTCGACAAAACCGTAGATCAGGAGGCAAAGCCCGCCGAAGGCCATGGCATTTTCAGCTAAGCTCGTCTTTCCCTGCGCGATACCCAAGGGGACCATCCGACTGATGAATGTGTCGGCGAACGCCTTGGTTTTGTCTACTGCGTCCCGTTTATAGTGCATCGTCCAGGCAAGCGCGCTACCGCTCAACAGTTCCCAGAAACGGCCGAAAGGCCAGAAGAAGACTTCGGTCGGTTTCGTCGTCACGAAGCGCAAGTTGAAATAAAACGACGCCAATGCAACCAATAGTGTGATCCACATGAGGTTGAAGCGCTGCCCCCAAGCCAGCCACAGAGCGAATGGCCAGACGATATAAAACTGCTCTTCAACGGCCAGGCTCCACAAATGAAGCATGGGCTTCGTATCTGTAGAGGTGTCAAAATATCCACTTTCGCCCACGAGTATGAAATTGACGGTGAAGGCCGCACCACTGGCGACATGTTTTCCAAGTTGCTGGAACTCTTCTGACAACAGGGCTAACCATCCGAAGGTGAGAGAACTGACCATCACGAGAATGAGGGTCGGAAAAATCCGCCGGATGCGTCTGCCAAAGAATTTGCTAAAAGAAAGCGTTCCCCCATCCAGTTCCGAGAAAATGTGGGAAGTAATTAGATACCCGCTGATAACGAAAAAGACATCAACCCCGATAAATCCACCCATCAAGAGGTCGGGAAATGCGTGATACAAAACAACCGAAAGAACAGCAAAGGCCCTTAGACCGTCTATTTCAGCCCTGTAGACTGTCTTTGTGTAGTCAGCGGAAGACAAAATGTTCCCATTTCTGTAGTGTCAGCGTTTAGCGAGATAGCGTACGTGTTTGGGAGCATATGAGCGGTCATTCCGGCAAAATTCGTTGTTCGCACAATCAGCGACATTCGGAACTCTTGCTCTGATCCCTAATTTGTTACTATTTATGCAAAGGCTCGCCTTGGCAGCTCATAAACGAGTTCGAAAACGTGAACAAGATGGCAGGTTTGTCCGCACTACCGTCATCCGCCCATGGAAAATTCTGCAAGAGAATGAACGGCAGGAATCCGAAAGCTGCATTGCGGCGCGGCAAGGTCCGGTGAATGTCTACTTTGGGCCTATTCCGTTGAAAAACTCGCCCCAGTAGCCGCTGTGGGCGTGCCCCGAGATTGAGCGCACGTCGGCCGGCCTCTCTTCAGCAGGCGATTTGTGGTGGCGGCAGGAGCTTTGCGAGCTTCCGGAGGTTCTGGGCGGTGGCTGCGAGGTGGAATTCGTCGCGCGCGCCGAGAGGGCCCCGCAATCGAAGACGGTTCAGCCCCAGGATCCGCTTCAGATGGGCGAACAGCATCTCGACCTTCTTCCTCAGTTTGCAGGAGATCGCGTATTCCGTGGTCTGAGCGATCGCACGGGCCCGATCGCGGGATGGCTCGTAGATCGACCGGAGCACCTTGCGCGCAGGCGCCTTCGGGCAGCAGCGTGCTTTCAGTTCGCAGACATCGCAGTCGGCCTTGCTGGCCCGGTAGCGCAGCATCCCATGCTCGTCCGGCTTCTGCTCTCTGGCCGTCGTGAAGGCCCGACGGTTCTGTTTCAACTCCTTGCCGGCCGGACAGGTGTAGGTGTCCTGCTCGGCGTCATAGGTGAAGTCGGTGCGTTCGAATGTTCCATCCCGGCGAGTCGAATTGTCAAACACCGGGATATGAGGCGCGATCCCGCGCTGGCGATCCAGCCAGTCCAGCATCTCGCCCGTGCCGTAGGCAGTATCGGCGATCAGGCATTCCGGTTTTAGAGCGAAGGTATCGCTCACACGATCGATCATGGTGCGCACCGACCCGACTTCGGCCTGGCGGATCGAACGGGAGGCCTCGACGTCAAGGATCACGCCGTTGTCGGTATCGATCAAGGAGTTGGTGGAATATGCAAAATAGGCTGGTCCACCCCGTGCCCCGGTCCATTGTGACGCGGGATCGGAATGCGAGGTGAACTTCGGCTCGACCGGGCTTGCCGCGCCGAACGCCGCATCATCGAGCGTGGCCAGGTATTCCCTGACCGCCCTCGGCACCTCCTCCTCGGGATCGATCTTGTCCGGCTGCCAATCCGCCCTGGGCGTTGAGTTCTGCCGGTTCGCGTCCGCTTGAATGATGCTGGCGTCTGCCGCAAAGCGCTGGCCGCTTGCCAGTCCCTCCGCGATGCAGCGGGCAACCACCGTTTCGAACAGATGGCGCAGCAGATTGCTGTCTCTGAAACGGCCATGTCGGTTCTTGGAGAAGGTCGAGTGGTCCGGCACCGGGGCGGTCAGATCGAGGCGGCAGAACCAGCGGTAGGCGAGGTTGAGAGGAACCTCTTCGCACAGCCGACATTCCGAACGGAGACCCATGATGTAGCCAACAAGCAGCATCCGGATCATCAGTTCGGGATCAACCGACGGTCGCCCGGTGGAGCTGTAGAACGGGGCCAGATGCTGCCGGATACCGGCCAGATCGACAAACCGGTCCACCGCCCGGAGCATGTGGCCGGCCGGGACATGGGTCTCGATCGAGAACTCGTAGAACAGAGCGCTCTGCGCTTGCTGTCGCGATCCCATCATCGCAACTCACCTCCACCTGCCACGTGGAAATTGAAACAGCGCTCAGGGCTTCAGCCCCGCCAGGCGGTAGTTGGTGAACTCATCGAGCAGAAACTGCACCGGCGTAGCATTGTCGCTGCGCACCAGCTCTTTCAGCGCCGCCCAGATCAGCAGGCCCAGCCAGGGCGCGAAGACATCCATCCGGGAGTAATCGCAGACCAGGAATAGCGTGATCCGTTCGTGCTTAAGGTCCGCGAACCTAAAATTGCAATCGCACATGCTGGGGGCCAGCCGCCCGCTGGGGCCGAATGCCACCAGCGCCTGCACGGCCCCTTCACGGAAGGATTCGAAGTGTTTTTCATTGGCGCTGGAGGTCGCCATGATGTTCGCAGCCAGGTTTGCGAGTTCGCCGCCAAGCACAGCGCTCTGGCGCGCGGCTTCCAGCAACGCATCCAGAGCCTCATCATCGCCCAGCACCGTGAAGGCGCGCGGCAGATTGGCCTCCACCTCGTCCCGCAGGGCGCAAAGGGCCACAACCCCAAAGACGATCAGCTTGCGCGTGCCGTTTGGCCAGAACGGATCGCGCTCGCCGCCGGGCGGCGTGGGCACAAGCTGGAAGGCAAGAGACCATGCATCCGAGAGCGCATCCTCCGGCGCCAAGGCCAGATCATCCGTGATGAGTTGCAGCGGGTTATAGGCGGCATTGCCGAGCCCGAACTTATGGGCCGGGTTCAGGATGATGACGCGCTGGCCGTGCCCCGCTTCGATCAAGCCTTGAGTTTGCACCGCAAGCTCGCCCTTCATATCCGCCACGATGCGCGAGGTGCCGATATCATGGCAGAGCGCGCCCATCACGAAGCCGGTGGTCTTTCCCTTGCGCGAAGGCGAACAGAGCAGTCCATGCACGCAGGTTTCGATGAAGAGCGGCTGGCCTTCCAAAATGCCGAGGAAGAGCCCCTTGGAGCGTCCCAGCCCGGCTTTACGGGCCAGCCTGGGCGTCAGCCAGCGGGCGGAGGCATCGCTGCGCCGGGGCCGCACCGCCCGGTAGAGCCGTCCCGCCCGCCGAATGAGGGCTGCCAGATCGGCAAGCCTCTGACCTCCTGTTGGTCCAAAAGCAAGACCGGCAAGAAGCACCCGTATTATCTGTGCAAGACCAGAGACTGCGTGAGCTACCGCAAATCCATCAAGCGCGATCAGTTGGAAGGGGACTTCGAATCTCTCCTCAAAGAGCTGCAACCCGCCAAAGGGCTCTTCGAGGTCGCAAAGGCCATGTTCCTGGACGCCTGGAATATCCGTCTGACGCAGGCAGAGCTGAACGCCCGTGCCTCCCAGGCCGACTTGCGCGCAGTCGAGAAGAAGATCGAAGTGCTACTGGAAAGAATCCTGGAGGCCGAAAACGCCACAGTGATCCGCACCTATGAAACCAAGATCAATGAGCTGGAACGTAAGAAGATTGTCCTGGCGGAACAAGCAGCGGCGATCAGCAAACCGCAGCATACCCAGGAGGAGTTGTTCGAACTCGCCTTCCGGTTCCTCTCAAAGCCTTGGAATATCTGGGAAAAGGGGTCTCTGTCCGTGAAGAGAACCGTGCTCAGATTGGCGTTTCAGGAGCCAGTTTTGTATTGCCGGGAAAATGGTGTTCGAACCCCTAAAATCGCCTTTCCGTTCAAGACGTTAGGGATGATTTGTGCTGGAAAAAGTGAGATGGCGCACCGGGGAGAACAACGCGGTTTCCTTGAACTACAATTACTTATCAGTCAGATTTCCAAGAATGCGCACCTATAGTATTCAAGGCTTTACGACCTACGTTCCAATACGTTCGGGCCTCGGGAAGCGACCTCACTCACATATACGTTCGAAGACGCGACCGGATAGTGTCCCATCGCTTGGTGTAGGAGGCCACGCGCGAAGCCTTCGGCGTAGCGCAGCGCGCGGCCGCGGGTGACGCTGGTGGTCACCGCCGTTCTTCGGGAAAGGTTCGGGTTGCGACACTCGACACCAATACGGAGAAGACGATGCCCGAAGAAAGAATCGGTGGTGCTTGCTCCTGATTGAACAGCGCGCCGATGGCGATCTCGTGCGCGAGATGCTGGCCTATGCCGCCGAGCGCATCATTGAGATGGCAGTCGAGGCAAAGACCGAGGCGGCGAATGGAGTGATCTATCCCCCCGAAATTCGGACACTGACATAGGCTACGATTTGCAGTCTGCTGATCTTAGAAGAGAAGAAGATCAGAGATGTCGAAACGGAAGCCGCACGCGCCTGAGTTCAACGCGAAGGTCGCGCTGGAAGCCCTCAAAGACGAGGAGACGGCCGCCGAGCTGGCAAGCCGGTTCGGGGTGCATCCGACGATGATCCATCAATGGAAGGCCGGACAAACGATCGCTTCCCGAAAGACACACGAAATCATTTGCGACTTGCTATGCGGGAGCCATCAACACAAGGGACTCGGGTGGTCACCTGACGTTCCCGAAGGTGGCCCAGTACGATCTCAGCCAGGTCGGTGAAGGGGCGCACGTCCGGCGCCAACCTCACGCCGCGGGCCAATAAAGGCACCCGTTCGCGGGTGTGATCCGTACCGACCCAGGATGGATCATTCCCATGATCCGCCGTCAGCAGCAGCACATCGTCGGGCGCCAGTCGCGAAAGAAGCTCCGGCAGGCGGGCATCGAAGCGCTCCAGCGCCATGGCGTAGCCAGAAAGGTCACGGCGGTGACCATAGAGGCTATCGAACTCGACGAAATTCGCGAAGACTAGGTCGCCTGGCGCGGCCTGGTCCGTGGTTTCCAGCAGGCGGTCGAACAACCCCATGTCGTCAGGCGCCTTCAGGACGCGATCGATGCCCCGCCCCGCAAAGATGTCACCGATCTTGCCGATCCCATGCACCTTGCCACCCAGTCCCTGCACCCGATCGCAAAGCGTGGGCCCATCCGGCGCAATGGCATAATCGTGGCGGTTCGCCGTGCGGGTGAAGCCAGTCGCGGGCGTGCCGACGAAGGGGCGCGCGATGATCCGGCCAATGTTCATCGGATGGAAGATCTCTGCCGCGACCTCGCAAAGCGCCAGCAAACGTTCCAGCCCGAAAGTATCTTCATGGGCCGCGATCTGCACCACGCTGTCGGCGGAGGTGTAGAGGATCGGCTGGCCGCTCTCCATGTGCCGGGCCCCGAAGCGCGTCAGAAGGTCAGAACCGGAGCCGTGGCAATTGGCCAGCGTGCCCGGCAGATCGCCGGCAGCGATCAGCGCCGCCATGGCCTCTTCGGGGAAAGCCGGCGCCTGGCGCGGGAAGTAGTGCCAGTCGCGGTCCAGCCGGTGGCCCGCCAGCTCCCAATGGCCGGTCTGGGTGTCCTTGCCGGCGGAGGCAGATTGCAGCACGGCCCAGCTGGCCGCAGTACAGGGCGCAGAGGCCTCGGGAGCGCCTTCTCCAGAGGCCAGGCGCAGCGCGGCATCCAACCCCAGGCAATCCATGTTGGGCAGATGCAGCGGGCCCACGCGGCCCCGGTCGTCACAACGCCCCGCCGCACAGGCCTGGGCGATGTGCAGCAAGGTATTGGCGCCGACATCCGGCACCCCGTCGTTGAAAAAGGAATGGGCATCGGGGGCGCCCCCGATGCCGACGGAATCCAGCACGCAGATAAACGCGCGACGCGCCTCAGACATCCGAGAACCGTGCCTCCATGCGCCGCCGCAGATACTCGGCCACCTCGTAGAAAAGCCAGCCGGTCAGCGACAAGAGCAGGACCATACCGATCACCGTCGCCGTATCCGCGTTCTCCTGCCCCATCGACAGCAGGTAACCCATGCCCTCGTTGGAGCCCATGAGCTCACCGATCACCGCCGCTGTCATGGCCAAGGTCGTGGCCACGGTGGCGCCGGCAAAGAGCGTCGGCAGCGAGGCCGGCAGCTCGATATGCACGAAGCGCTGCCAGGCGGTCAGCTTCAGCACCTGCGCCAGGTCCAGGAAGGACTTGTTGACGAAGCGCAGGCCCGACAGCATCCCCGTCATCACCGGGAAGAAGGTGACGATGGCGATCAGCACGATCTTCGGTGCCGGCCCCAGCCCCAGCCAAAGCAGGAGCAGGGGTGCAATGGCGATTTTCGGCGCCGTCTGCAAAAGCAGGATGAGCGGGGTCGCAAGCCGCTCCGTCACGGGGATCCGCGCGAAGATGACCGCGCAGACCACCCCGGCCAGCAGGCCGAAGACGAAGCCCCAAAAGATCTCGACCAGCGTGACCTGGACGTGCCCCAGCAGGCCGGCATTGGCATAAAGGAAGCCAAGACGGTCAAAGACGGTTCCGGGCCCCGGCAAGAGGTACTCCGGCACGTCGAAGAGGAACACGCCCCCGCCCCAGAGGGCGAGGATGAGAAAAAGGCCTGCAATCCCGCGTTTCAGCATGGCTTATTCACCGATGGTCGAGGGATCGACCACGAAATCGGTGGCCTTGGGCGCGCTGTCGATCACGCCGTATTCAGCCAGCGTATCCGCGTTGGCCTGCCAGGCGTCGAAGTCCGCCGCGCCCAGGCCCTTTTCCTTGGTCAGATCGCTCTGCCAGACGGAGGCCACGAAGGAGTTCTCGAACGCAGTGGTCAGCAGCTCTTTCTGGTCGGACCAGGTCGGGGTGTACTTCTCGAAGGAGATGTCCAACGCGTCTTCCACGTGGCCGTCGATCACCCACTCGTAGGAGGCGGTGACGGCGTTGGTGAAGCGCTTCACCAGGTCGGGGTCCGAGGCCAAAAGCTTGTCGGAGGTGACGACGACATTGCCGAAGGAGGGCAAGAAGTCGTTCGACAGGATCATCGTGACGTCTTCACCGGCGGCTTCCAGATTGTACTTGCGCAGTTCCGAGAAGACGATGGCGTCGACCTGGTCGCTTTGCAGCGCCTGCACGATGGCACCGGTGGAGACGACTTCCAGCTTGATGTCGTCCATGGTCAGACCGGCCTTCTGCAGGCCAACCTGCAGCTGCAGGTAGTTGGGCGACCCCAGCGAGGTGACGGCAACGGTCTTACCCTTCAGATCTGCATAGGTGGAGATGTTGGTGGCTTCCTTGGCCAACAGCGCGCCGATACCGCGCTGGTAGGTGGTGTGCACGACCTTGACGGGCAGGCCGTTGGCCGCAGCCGCGACGACGGCGTCACCGTTGGGGAAGCCGAACTGCACGTTGCCGGCAGCAATGTTGGTCAGGATGTCGGACGCACCGGCATAGATGAACTCGACCTCGATGTCCTGATCGGCAAAGAAGCCGTTTTCGACACCGGCGTAGAGCGGCGAGTAGAAGGGCACTGCGGCGCCGTCGATCTGCATCGTCACCTTGTCGGTAGCGAAGGCGGCCGGGGCGGCGGCAAGCATCGCCAGGGCGGCGACAGTGGTCTTGAAGACGTGGGTCATGGGGAGGTTCTCCTGTTGGGTCTTCTTGTGGTTGCGGGTTTATTTCAGGGCAGCCAGGGCGCGACCGGCGATGGTCAGTAGGCCCCTCTGCGTGGGTTCGTAGTCGACCAGCCAGTCGTCCGTGGCACGATTGCCATGCGCACCGATCAGGCAGGCCGCCTGCAGGCCAAGCGCCCGGCCGACAGAGAGGATGACCTGGGCCTCCATCTCGCAGCCGACGGCCCCCTGCTTGAGAAAGCCGTCAAGGAAGGCGCCCTCGGTGCCGTCCGGCAGGGGTCGGTCTTGGCCAAGATAATAGCTGTCGGTCGAGGCGATGGTGCCGGTATGCGTCACATGCCCCAGCTCGGCCGCGGCGGCGCGCAGGCCGGCCAGGAGCGCCGGATCGGCCAGGGCCTCATAGCCCTGCGCGGCATAGAGAGCGCCGACGCCGGTGTTGCCGATGGCACGGTCGGGGACAAGGTAGTTGCCAACGCCGATCTCGGGCACCAGGGCGGACATGCCGCCGATGCGCACGACCCGTTCGGCCCCCAGGTGCTTCAGCTCGACCAGGGCGATCTCGGCCGAAGGGCCGCCGATGCCGCTGGAACAGATGGTCAGCGGATGCCCCTGGTAGCGCCCAGTGATCAGGGCGAACTCGCGCTTGCGACCGAAGTCCTGCACGTCCTCCAGCATGTCCTTCAGCAGGGCCACGCGGTCGGGATCGCCCGGCACCAGCACGTCGCGGGCGACATCGCCGGGACCGCAGGGCAGATGCGGCGGGCGCCCCCCGGTGAAAGGGAAGCGGGCTGTAGGTTTCTCAGCGGCCATCCTGCACCTTCCAGGCCAGAACGCGGGATTCGATGGCGGTCAGCCCGGCATGCAGGGCGATGCCCAACAGCGAGGTCAGCAGCACGGCGGCAAACAGCAGCGGCGTCTTGTAGGTGGCCCCGGCGTAGGTCATCAGATAGCCCAACCCATCGGAGCCCGAGATCCACTCGGCCAGCACCGCGCCCACCAGCGCCTGCACGGCACCGATCTTCAGGCCCACGAAGATGCCTGGCAGGGCGGCCGGCATGTCGATCTGCCAGAAGCGCTGCAGGGGGCGCAGCTTCAGCAGCACGGCCAGGTCATGCATACGGGAATCGATGCCGCGGAAGCCCGCCAGCGCGCCGATCAGCACCGGGAAGAAAACCAGCGAGAAGATCAGCACCAGCTTGGCGGCCAGCCCCAGGCCGAACCAGACGACGAACAACGGCGCCAGCGCGATCTTCGGCGCGGTCTGCAGCACCACCAGCGGTCCGTCCAGCAGGGTCGACAGGCGCGGCAGCTTGTACAGTACATAGGCCAGCGCAATGCCCGCGACGGCGCCGATGGCCAGACCCATGACGATGTTGTGCACGGTGAACCACAGGTGCGGCCAGAGGCTGCCGTCGACCATCATCTTCCACAGCGTCGAGAAGGTCGCCTGCGGCGAGGGCAGCAGGTACTTGGGCATCCCCATCGGCCCGCTGGCGTACCACCAGGCCACCAGCAAAAGCGCCAGCGCGGCACCGTATTCGATGAAGGAACGGATCTGACGCGGCATCACTCGGTTTCCCGCAGGTCGCTGCGCAGGTCCGAGACCAGGGCATGATAGCCGGGCAGCGCCTTGGTTTCAGGCGTGCGCGGATAGGGAAGATCGACCGAATAGGTCTTCTTCAGCCGCCCCGGACGCGGCGACATCACCATGATGTCGGACCCTAGGTAGGCGGCCTCCTCGACCGAGTGGGTGACCAGCAGGATCGTCTTGCCGGTGGCCTTCCATATCTTGAGCAACTCGTCGTTCAGCGTCTCTCGGGTGAGCAGGTCAACGGCCGAGAAGGGTTCGTCCATCAGCAGGATCGGCGGATCGTCGGCGAGGGCTCGGGCAATGGCAGCGCGCTGACGCATGCCGCCCGACAGCTGCTTGGGCAGAGCATCTTCAAAGCCGGTCAGGCCAACCAAGTCGATCAGCTCCTGCACGCGCTTGTTACCTTCGGACTTCTTCGCGCCCGCGGTATCCAGCGGGAAGCGGATATTGTCGCGCACCGTTTTCCACGGCAGTAGCACCGCGTCCTGGAAGACGAAGCCCACGGGCCGGCGGGTAGCGCCGGTGTCCAGCGTGATCGTACCGTCCGAGGCCTCCTCGAGGCCGGCCACCAGGCGCAGGAAGGTCGACTTTCCGCAGCCAGAGGGCCCGACGATCGACACAAAGGCACCTTCGGGGATGTGGTGGGTGACGGGCGACAGGGCCAGGACGGAGGCACCGCCGTCCATTTCGAACCGCTTCGTCAGGCCGGAAACACTGATCACGAGGGGTGTCCTCTTCTTCGCATACTAGTTTGGCCCCAATTCTGGGCGACAGGCGGCGCGAGGTTCAAGTGCCAACTCTCATTTTTTAGACTGCGTAGCATGTTCTCATCAAAAATGAGAGAATCCGCCCATAAAAGGGGCGCTCAGTGTGGAAAATCTAAAAAATGCACCTGATTGGCGTCTAGTCACTTCGCCTGAAAACCAAAAATTCCTCGCAAACTTTGGGGAATCGTAGAATCCAGCTAGGATTGCAGGGGCTTACATCTCGTGATTGGATCATTTCCGAGACGAACCATGGCCGGGCGCATTGCGCCGCCAGCCACAAGGACCGTCAAAAAGATCCGTAGGGGGGCAGCCCGTGACGCAGGCAAACAAGGTGAATTTCGTCGAGCTGGGCGCCCGGTTGCGCGCCCACAGGCTAGGCCGCGCCCTGTCGCCAGAGGATCTGGCCGCCCGCCTCGGCATCTCTCGCGCAGCACTCTACCGCGCCGAAAAAGGCGAAATCGCCAAGATCGAGATGCTGACCGCCATCGCGGACGAGCTGCAGGTTTCCCTGCCCTCCCTGCTGGGCGTGGGCATCGAATATGTCGACAACGCCGTCAGCTTCTTCGAGCGGATGCGCCAGATCGAAGAGGATAGCGAGCAGATCATCGGCCTCTTCAGCCCGATCTCCTACTTGGTCACCACGGGTGGCTATGACGCCGTGCTGGCAGACGTAATGCGCGAATCAACCACCGCCGACCAGGGGAAGGATGTCGATCAGATTCTTGATATCCTGAAGAAAAGAAAGACTCGCTTCAATCAGCGCCGGCCGCACCTGGCCTCGATCATCTCGGACGCGGACATCGAACGCTTCCTGCGCGAGGGCCTGATCGGCCGCAGCGAGCTGCCGCCCGCGACGCTGGACACCCGCCGCCGCATGGCCCTGCGCGAAGCACAGCATATCTCAGCGATGCTGCGTGAACCGCTCATCGGAATCCAGGTTGGCGTCGCGCGCGAGCCGATTCCCGCGACCTCCTTCCAGATCGTGCGCAAGGGCAGCGAATCGACTCTGACCATTTCGCCCTTCCGGCTGGGCCATAACCCCAACATCCGGATCGGTGTCGGCCTGATTACCTCGGCCCCCGAGGCGCTGAAGCTGCACGAAGGGATCACCCAACGCCTCTGGGCCAGCTCGCTCAAGGGTCGCGAGGCTGCCGACCACGTCGATGCGCTGATCGAAAGGCACGGGATTCACTAAGCGGCCGTCACCCCCTCCGCTCAAAAACTAGACGGCCTAAAGCTGACCATCCGATAAATTTTCTCTGCCGTCTCATTTTTTAGATTTTTCCATTGACCCCCTGCGCCACCATCGTGATCCTTCAGGCATCAAACAAGATGAGCATGACAGGGAGTCACAGATGTTCCGCAAAACCACCGTCCTCTCCGGACTGACAGCACTGGGCCTGGTTCTGGCCTCCGGCGCGCAGGCGCAGGAATACGTCGCCAAAATCGGTCACCTCGAAAGCCCGGCGCAAAGCCGCAACGTGACGCTTGAGAAGGTCGCCGAACTGGTGAAAGAGCGCACCGACGGCGAGGTCGAGTTCCAGATCTTCCCGCAGGGCCAGCTGGGCAACCAGCGCCAGATGAACGAAGGCGTCCAGCTGGGCACCATCGAGGGCACCGTGGCCCCCGCCGCCTTCCTGGGCGGCTTCAACCCGGCCGTGTCGATCATGGACATCCCCTACCTGCTGCCCGAAGACGACGCCAAGGCGCAGGAACTGCGCGACGGGCCCTTCGGCCAGGCGCTGTTGGACACCTTCTCGGACAAGGGCATGTTCGCCGTGACGCTCTGGCCCAACGGCAAGAAGCAGTTCACTTCGAACAAGCCGCTCGACAGCCTGGCCGACTTCGCCGACCAGAAGTTCCGCGTCATGGACAGCTCGATCCTGATCGAACAGTTCAACGCCCTTGGGGCCTCGGCCATCGCCCTGCCCTTCGGCGAGCTCTACACCTCGCTGCAGACCGGCGTCGTGGACGGGGAAGAGAACCCGCTGGATACCATCATGAACATGAAGTTCTACGAGGTGCAGGAGTACCTCGTGGTCTCTGATCACGGCGCCATGGAAGATGTCGTGCTGTTCAACCCGATGTGGTGGGACAGCCTGCCGGCCGAGTACCAGGAGGTGATCACCACCGCCTTCCACGAAGTCATCCCCGAGCTGACCGCCCACAAGGCCGCCGCCGTGGAAGAAGCGCTGGAAACCATCGAGGCCGCCGGCACCAACGTCCGCGTCGCCGGTGAGGAAGAGCGCGCCGCTCTGCGCGAAGCCACCTTCGGCCCGTCCTCCGAGGCCTATGTCGCCAAGGCCGGCGACACCGGCAAAGCCCTGCTGGCCACTTATGAAGAAGCCTACGAGGCGCTTCAGTAAGCCGTTCCCACGGCTTCTCTCCCCGGGCCCGTCTTTCGCGGCGGGCCCTCCCCCTTCCGGCCCCTGCTGCAGGTGGCCCGCCCCGACTGCGCGAGGCACATCCCATGAAATTCCTGACCCTGCTGAGGACGATCGAGCGCAGCCTTCTGGTGGCTCTCTTCCTTGCAATGGTGGTTCTCTATACCAGCTCCGTCGTCACCCGCGAAATCGGAGGCACCTTCGCCTCGCGCTTCGCCTGGGTCGAGGAAGCGGTGCGGATGATGAACCTCTTCCTCGTCTTCCTGGCCCTGGGCCTGGCGCTTGAACGCGGCAAGCACGTCGGCATCACCAATCTGCGCGAACGGCTGCCGGCCGGCGCCATCCGCGCGGTCTGCAAGCTGATCGATCTTTGCGGCCTGCTCTTCGGCCTCTACGTGGCCTGGCTGGCGTTCGGCCTGGTGCAATTCGTCCTGAAGTCCGGCCAGGCCTCGCCCACGCTGGGCGTGCCCATGGGCTACATCTACCTCGCCCCTGTCGTGGGCTTCCTGCTGCTTGCTCTGCGCTATGGCCTTAGCCTGTTCGGCATCATCAACCGCTTCAACGCACAGGAGCCGGCAGAATGATCCTCGCCCTCATCCTCCTTCTTGCCGTGCTGCTGCTCGTCGCCGGCTTCGAAATGTTCCTGGTGCTGGGCCTGCCCGCGCTGGCTTACAAGGAAGCCTTCTACGGCCGTCTGCCCGATGCGGCGGTGGTGCAGAAGATCGTCGGCGGGATCGACCATTCGACCCTGCTGGCCATCCCCTTCTTCATCTTCGCGGCCAACCTCATGGGGTCGGGCCAGATCGCCCGCCAGCTAGTGGGCGTGGTGACCGCGCTGGTCGGTCACAGCCGCGGCGGCATCGGCCACGTGGTGGTCGGCGGCTCGATGGCCTTTGGCGCCGTCTCCGGCTCGGCCCCAGCCACCGTCGCCGCCATGGGCCGCATGGTCTATCCCGAGATGCGGAAGGCCGGGTATTCCGAGAAGTTCTCGCTGGGCCTTCTCGTCTCCTCTGCCGAAACCGCGCTGCTGATCCCGCCCTCGATCACGCTGATCGTCTATGGCTGGATCACCGGCACCTCGATCTCGCAGCTGTTCGCTGCGGGGCTGGGTGTGGGCATCGTTCTGGGCGTGGCCTTCGCCATCTTCGTCGAGATCCAGGCCCGCCGCGACAACGTCAGCCACAGCGACCGCCTGCCCTGGGGCGCCCGCCTGCGCGCCATGTGGAACGCGAAATGGGCGCTTGGCATGCCGGTGATCATTCTGGGCGGCATCTACTCGGGCGTGATCACCCCCACCGAGGCCGCCGCCGTCAGCGTGGTCTATGCCATTCTGGTCGAGACCCTGGTCTTCCGCAGCCTGAACTGGGGCGCCCTGGTCAAGATCACCGAAGACAGCGCGATCAACACCGCGATCATCTTCGTGTTGCTGGCCATGGGCGGTCTGATCTCGTTCTTCGTGACGCTGGCGCAGGTACCGACGGCGATCCTGGGGCTGCTGGACAGCGCCGACGCCGGCCGCATCGGCTTCCTGATCGCGGTGAACATCTGCTTCTTCATCGCCGGCATGTTCATCGACCCGAACTCGACCCTGCTGGTCCTCGTGCCGCCGCTCTACCCCGTGGCGCAGAGTTTCGGCATCGACCCGGTGCACTTCGGGATGCTGGTCACCTTCAACGTCTGCCTGGGCATGATCACCCCACCCTTCGGGTTGGACATCTTCGTCGCCTCCTCGACCCTGGGCAAACCGGTGGCCGACATCATCCGCGGCGTCTGGCCCTTCGTGCTGGTCAACGTGATCGTGCTGCTGCTGATCACCTACATCCCGCAGATCTCCCTCTTCGTGCCGCGCCTGATCTACGGCTGATCCGCGCACTTCCCCGAAAGGTCCTCTCATGACCCTCATCCCTTCGATCCTGTCCGTCCCCCCCTCGCCCGGTGTCACCGCACGCTGCGCCGAGGCCCGGGCCATCGTGCTCTCGAACATGCCGGTCAACGGCGAGTACCGCTTGCTGACCCTGGACGCCCCGGCCGAGGTGCTGGACTGCGCCCCGGGTCAGTTTTTCCAGCTGCTCTGCCCAGTGCCCGAGGGCGAGCACCCCTTCCTGCGCCGCCCGATGTCGATCTACGGCTATGACGCCCACGCAGGGCAGTTGCAGTTCCTCTACAAGATCGCAGGCGCCGGCACCCGTGGCCTGGCCACCTTGCGCGCTGGCGACACGCTGAACGTGCTGGGCCCGCTGGGCCAGGGTTTCACCATGCCCGACGCCTGGCAGAACCTGATGCTGGTGGCGCGCGGCGTGGGCTTGGCCACCCTGGCGCCTCTAGCCCGGATGGCACAGCAACAGGGCCGCAGCCTGACCGCGATCTGCTCGGCCCGCAGCCCGGAACTAGCCATGTCGGTCGACCTCTTCCGCAGCTACGGCGCCGAGGTCATCGTGGTGCATGACGAGGACGGCTCGTCCGAGGTGCCGGCTCTGGAAGCCCTGATTGAGGCGCGCATCGCCGCAGGCAGGGTCGATGCCTTCTACACCTGCGGCTCCCGCCGCCTTCTGACCATGCTGCAGGGCCTGGGCCAGAAGCATGGCATCCCCGGCGAAATCGCCATGGAGCAGCAGATGGCCTGCGGCCTGGGCATGTGCCAGGCCTGCGTCCGCCCGTTCCGCGAAGGCAACGAGGTCGTCCACCGCCGTGTCTGCCGCGAAGGTCCCGTCTTTTCCATCTCGGAGGCCATCGCATGAGCCCCCCCGACCTCTCCGTCAAAGTCGGCGAGCTGACCTTCGCCAACCCGATCATGCCCGCCTCCGGCACTTTCTCCGAAGATCTATCGGACGTCTTCGACCTGGATGTGCTGGGCGCCCATGTGCTGAAGACAATCATGCACGGCAAGCGTGCCGGCAACCCGACGCCGCGGGTCTGCGACCTGCAGGGCGGCATGCTGAACGCCATCGGCATCCCGTCCAAGGGGATCGACGATTTCCGCGACCGGATGCTGCCCTATTGGTCCGCCTACAAGGCGCCGCTAGTGGTCTCGATCTCGGCCCACTCGATGGATGAGTTCGCCCGCCTCGCCGCCGAGGTCTCGCTGCCCGGCGTGGCGGCGATCGAGGCCAATATTTCCTGCCCGAACATCGAGGCAGACGGCAACGCCTTCGCGATGCGTCCCGACACCACCGCCGAAGTGATGCGCCGCCTGCGGGCCGAGACGGACCTGCCGCTCTGGGCCAAGCTGACGCCCAACACCGGAGAGCCGGTCGCCGTGGCCATGGCCGCCGAAGCCGAGGGCGCCGATGCAATCGTCACCGCGAACACTGCGCTTGGCATGTCCATCGACGTGCGAACGCGGCAGCCCAGGTTGGGCAACGTCATGGGCGGCATGTCCGGCCCCGCGGTGAAGCCCATAGCGTTGCGCATGACGTACCAATGCGCCCACGCCTGCCGCGTGCCGGTGATCGGCTGCGGCGGCATCGCCACGCTGGACGACGTGCTAGAATTCCTCATCGCCGGCGCCGCCGCCGTGCAGGTCGGCACCGCCACCTTCCGGTCGCCCACCGTCATGGCCCGGCTGATCGCCGAACTCTCGGACTGGATGCAGGAGCAGGGCGTCACCTCGCTCGGCGAGATCATCGGCTCGGTGCAGATCCCGGGCGGAGAGGCCGCATGATGCTGCAATCCCTCAAGAGCCACGACGATGCGGCCATGGGCGCCCTGGCGGCACAGGTCTTCGACGGCATTCGCGCCCTCTCGCCCGACACCGCGGGCGTCAGCCGCCCTGCCTTTTCGGACATCGAGACGCGGACGCTGGACTGGCTGGCCGATTTCGGCCGCACCGAGGGCCTGCACGTCGAAGAAGACGCAGGCCGCAACCTGCTGTTCTGCCTGCCCAAGGATGCGCAGGCGGAAAGCTGGGTGCTGATCGGCAGCCATGTCGACAGCGTGCCCATGGGCGGCAACTACGATGGCCTGGCGGGCGTCGTGGCGGGGCTGATCGTTTTGATCCGCGCCGCGCGCAGCGGCCGTTCCTTCCGGCGCCCGGTCAAATGCCTGGCCATGCGCGGCGAGGAAAGCGCCTGGTTCGGCGCCTGTTACCTAGGCTCCAAGATGCTGACCGGGCAATTGCCCAACGCGGAACTTACCGCGGCCCACAAGGGCGATGGCCGCTCGCTGCGTGATCACCTGGACGGCCTGGGCATCGACACGGCGCCGCTGGCCGCGCGGACCCCGATATGCGACCTGTCGAAGATCGAAGGCTACCTGGAACTGCACATCGAACAGGGCCCGCTGCTTGTCGAACGGGGCCTGCCCGCCGCCGTCGTCTCGGGCATCCGGGGCAACTTCCGCCACCGGCTGGTGCGCTGCATCGGCGAGGCCGGGCACTCCGGCGCCGTGCCCCGCGCCTACCGCCACGACCCGGTGCTGGCCTTTGCCGAACTGATGCACCGGCTGGACGACACCTGGAACCACCTGCTGCGGACCGGGCGCGACCTGGTGCTGACCTCAGGCATCGTGGGCACCGACCCGGCCTCGCACGCGATCTCGCGCATCCCGGACGAGCTGGGCTTCTCGCTCGACATCCGCTCGCAGGATGCGGCGATCCTCGACCAGATGCGCGCATACCTGCGCGAGCAGATGGACGACATCGGCCGCAGCCGTGGCGTGCGTTTCGACACCGGCGCCGAGGTGGCCGTGGCCCCTGCCCTTATGGACCCCACCGTCATAGTCGGGCTGGAGACCGCCATGGCCCGGGTGACGGACGAGCCCTTCACCATGCCCTCGGGCGGCGGCCATGACGCGGCGATCTTCGCCCAAGCGGGCATTCCTGCCGGTATGGTCTTCGTGCGAAACCGCAATGGCAGCCACAATCCCGACGAAGCGATGGAAATCGGCGATTTCCTCGTAGGCACAGCGATCCTTTCCGCCTATCTGGAGGCGGAAGAATGAAGGAAGCCCTGCCAGTGCAGCTCTCGCCCGACACCCGCAAAGATTTTGCGCGCCGCACCGCGCGGGCGCTGCTGGACATCGGCGCCGTGGAATGCGCGGGCCAGCGGCCCTTCATCCTGTCCTCCGGCGTGGCCAGCCCGGTCTACATCAATGTCCGCAAGGTAATCTCTTACCCCGCGCTGCGCGAGATGATGATGGGCTTCGCGACCGAGATCCTGGATTCCGAGATCGGGCGCGACCGCATCGATGCTGTCGCCGGCGCCGAAACGGCCGGCATCCCCTTCGCCGCCTGGATCGCGGCCCTGGCCGGCCTGCCGATGCAATACGTGCGCAAGCGCGCCCAGGGCTTCGGCCCGGCGGCTCGGATTGAGGGCGTCTCGACTTCCGGCCAGCGGGTCCTGCTGATCGAGGATCTGACCACCGACGGCGCCTCGAAGATCCGTTTCTGCCAGGCCCTGCGCGAAGCCGGGCTGAAGGTGTCGGACGTGCTGATGCTGTTCCACTACGACATCTTCCCCGAGACCCGTGTCGCGTTGGACCAGCACGGCCTGCGCCTGCACGCCCTGGCCAACTGGGGCGACATCTTGACCGAGGCCGAGACCCGCGACAGCTTCCCCCGCCCGGCGCTGGATGCGCTGCGGGCCTTCATCGACGCACCTCTCGACTGGTCGGCCGCCCATGGCGGCGCCGGCAGTCTTTCCTTCTGACCCTTCACGTCCCGTTCCGAAAGGAGACACCTATGTTCACCCCGCTTCTGGAGACGCTCGCCGAACAGGGCAACGGTATCCACGCCTACCGGGCAGCTTCGCAGATGTCGTGGCAAAAGGCCGCCGAGATCCCCGACCATGCCGCCGCCTTCTACCTGCTGGCGACGACTATCGACGCCTTCGTCGACCGCCACGAGCGCATGCCCCTGATGTTCGCCGAGGTCAAACAAAGCTTTGCCACCCTCAAACAGGAGATCGAAGCCCTTAGCGCAGCCTATGCGGCCGGCGACCCAGCCCAGATCCTCGAGGCCCTGAACAAGATCGCCGCAACCCGCGCGGCAGAACTGGACTGAGCGCAAACATCACGGCACCCCAGGCTTTCGAAGGCCGGCTCTTCTTGCGAAGGTCCGGCCTTCTTCGTTCTTCCCTGCCGCGTCCCTGCGGTAAATCGGACGCGAAGTCAGGCTCTGGACTTCGGTAACGGGTCTCCGTCCGTCAGGCGATTTTGCGCTTGAGATCAGATCCCACAAACTGGTTTCGTGAACGCGGTCGTTTCGATTGACAGTTCACGGCTCGAGTCGAGGGGTAATCACGCCGTTTTAAAGGGGGCTTCGTCGTGGAGTTTAAGCGGCCATTCTCAGTTTCTGGACAGGCGTGATCCTGTTATTGCCCATGTGGCGGCGCTCGTTGTTGCAGGACCAAAGCCACTCGGTGGCAGTCTGCTGCACTTCCACGATGCTCTCGAAGACATTGAAGTCCAGCCATTCATGCCGGACCGTCCGGTTGTAGCGCTCGACCTATGCGTTCTGCTGCGGCTTTAGCTCACCTGAGCCCGTCGAGGGACGGAATCTAACGGTTTAGGCGCTCAAATCACTCCAAAACCTCTCATTAGTGTGGGCTTTTTTCTCCAATTAGCCGAGCACGAAAACGACGGTAAGCCCACAGGTCAGGAGCATTTTGCCCTGATTTTCAGATACCCCCCCGGGGGTAGGTCTGGCACCAGCTATCGCCCATAGCTGCCGTCCGCGCCAGGCGCAGCGAACGGCCGGACCCAGCCCGTCCAAGACATCCGTGCCAGGCGCAGCATGTAGCTAGGCGCGTGCAGAAAGGGCGGGAAGAGGGCTTTCGCCGCGGACGAAACGAACGTCCGTTCTGTCCACGTGCACGCCCGGGCCACAACTGGGAACGGAGGCCGCTTGTCGCGGCCTCCGTCACTGTTCATTTGGCCGGGATCAAGTGTGGCGGATTTCCGTTCCGAGCACCTTGAGGCACTCCCGCATGAAGGCGGCCAGTGCGGTCCAGCCTTTGGCCGAGACCATGGTGCCGTCGACATAGGCCTCTTTCGGGTCGGCGTCGTAATAGGTGCCGCCGACCGCCACCACCTCGGGCGCGCAGGCGCCGAGACCGGCGACCGTCCTGCCCTTGAGCACGCCCGGCACCGCCATCAGGATCTGCACGCCGTGGCAGATGGTGAAGATCGGTTTCCCGGCATCGTGGAAATGCTTGACCATCGCCTGGATGCGGGGATCCGTTCGGATGTACTCCGGGCCCCGTCCGCCCGCCGCGTAGACCGCGTCGTAGCTGTCGAGTTCGGCTTCGGCTTCCGAGAAGGTCTTGTTGATCTCGGCGTTGTGGCCGGGCTTCTCGGTATAGGTCTGGTGGCCCTCGAAGTCGTGCAGCGAGGTGGCGATCATGTCGCCCGCGTTCTTGTCGGGGCAGACAACGTGGACCGTGTGGCCGACGGCCTCCATGCCCTGCTGGTAGACGTAGATTTCGTATTCCTCGGTGAATTCACCGCAAAGCATGAGGATTTTCTTGCCGCTCATCGGAGCCTCCTGGAACTTGGGTGGTCCGCCCGGCCGGGGGGCCGGGCGGGATTGGGGTCATCAGAACGGGCTGTCCGGGAAGTAGAACTGGTCCGCGTTCTCGGGCGTGATCAGCGGGGCGTCCAGCTTGAACGAGCCACGCATCGGCGCCTGACCGGCGAACTGGGCCGCGGTCATGTACATCGCCGAGGCGATCATCGACGGCGGGTAGGGGGTCGAGATCGGCGTGCGCTCGTCGCCCGCCTTCACCATCTCGATCACCTGCTTCATGCCGTTGCCGCCGAGCATGTATTGCACGTCCTCGCGCCCCGCTTGGTCGACCGCCTCGATCACGCCGAGCAGCATGTCGTCGTCGTTCGCCCAGACCGCGTCGATGTTCGGGTACTTGCCGAGGTAGTCCTGCATCAGGGTGAAGGCCTCGTCCTGGTTCCAGTTGGCGTACTGGATGTCGAGGATCTTGATGTCGGACTGGTCGATGACGTCCTGGAAGCCCTTGATACGCTCGTCGTCGATCACGGTCGGAATGCCGCGCAGCACGACGATCTCGCCCTCGCCGCCCAGCTTGTCCACCAGCCACTTGGCGGTGTTCGCGCCGACGGCGATGTTGTCGCCCGCGACGTAGAGGTCCTGGATCGACGGGTCGGACAAGCCGCGGTCGACCACCGTGATGAACGTGCCGTTCGAGGCGACCTGTTCCACCGGCCCTGTCAGCTCTTCCGAGGTGAAGGGCAGGATCACCAGCGCGTCGAGCTCGTTGGTGGCCGAGAGGTCCTCGAGCGAGGAGACCTGTGCCGTGGCCGAGGACGCCGTCGAGACGATCACGTCGATATTCGGATAGGCGGCCTCGATCTGCTTCTCGGCTTCCTGCGCGTGATAGACCACGCCGCCGGTCCAGCCGTGGGTCGCGGCGGGGATCGACACCGCGAGGGTGAATTCCTTGTCCTGGGCCTGGGCGGCCGCGCCGGTCAGCGCCCCCGCCACGACCGCGGCTGACAGCAGCGCCGCGCCTTTCGTCCTGAGTTTCATGGTTCCCTCCTCCATTGGGTCCGTTGTGCCCCGCCCGTTCAGCGGGGGCTTGTGAAGCGGTGAGCCAGCATTGCGATGATGATGATCGCCCCCTGGACCGCGGCCACGAGGTATTCCGACACCATGTCCGACAGGACCATGACGTTGGCGATGACCTCGAGAATGAGTGCGCCGGCGACGGTGCCCCAGATATGGGCCTTGCCGCCGCGGAGCAGCGTGCCGCCGATGACGACGGCGGTGATGACCTGCAGCTCCCAGAGCTGACCGGTGGTCGGCGTGGCGGCGCCGAGTCGCGGCACGTAGCAGATCGCGGCCACGGCGACGCAGAAGCCCTGGATCACGAAGGCCATGGTCCTCACCCGGCCGACATGCACGCCCGAGAACCGGGCGACATCGGCGTTCGACCCGACGGCGGTGACCCGGCGGCCGTATTTCGTGCGGTAGAGGATGAAGGCGCCAAGCAGCGCGATGACCAGCGTGATGATGACGGGGTAGGGCACGCCCAGGAAGTCGCCGAAATAGACCGGCCGGTAGGCGTTGCGCAGGCTGCGGTCGATCGAGAGCGAGCCGCCGTCGGTCATATAGGTGATCAGCGCCCGGAAGATGCCCATGGTGCCGAGCGTGACGATGAAGGGTTCTATGCGCCCCACGGTGATGATCAGCCCGTTCATCAACCCGCAAAGCGAGCCCACCACCAGCGCGACCAGTGCGCCGATCGGGATTGCCCAGGGTCCGAGCGAGGGCGCCAGCGCGTTCATCGCCATGACCATGATGCCGACGACGAAGGCCAGCATGGAGCCGATCGAGAGGTCGAGCCCCCCGGTCGCGATGACGAAGGTGGCACCGACGCCGATGATCGCGATGAAGGCGCTCCGCGTGATCACGTTCAGGATGTTGTTCGCCGACATGAAGTTGGAGTTGATCATCGTGCCCAGCAGGATGATCACCCCAAGGGCGATGAACGGGGCGAGGTCGCCCCAGCGGATCTTGAAGCCTTCGCTCTCGGGTAGCGTTGCGATCTCGGCGCTGCTCATGCGCGTTTCCTCCCCTCGGTGTCCTTGCCGCTGCTCGCGGCGGCGTAGACGACGTTCTGCTCGGTGATGTCATCGCCCGTCAGCTCGGCGACGAAGCGCCCCGCGCGCATCACCAGCACGCGGTCGGACAGGCCGACGAGTTCGGGCAGTTCCGACGAGATCACGACGCAGGCCTTCCCGGCCCGGACGAGATCGTCGATGAAGCGGTAGATCTGGCTCTTGTTGCCAATGTCGATGCCGCGCGTCGGCTCGTCGATGATCACCACCGACGGGTCGGCCTGCATCACCTTGGCCAGAAGCAGCTTCTGCTGGTTGCCGCCGGACAGCTTGCCGGCCTCGATCGAGAGTGTGCGGACGCGGATGTCGTAGTCCTGCACCGCCGACTTGACGGCTTCGGTTTCCTTTTTCCGGTCGAGACGGAGGCGCGGATTGATCATGTCCATCGCCTGAAGGATCAGGTTCGGACCAAGCCCTTCGTTCAGCAGGAGGCCTTTCCCCTTGCGGTCCTCGGTCAGGTAGACGAGGCCTGCAGCCATCAGCGCCTTGACGTCTGGCTTCGTCACCGCCGTGCCGCCCACCCGGATCGCGCCGGCCTGCGAGGGGCGCAAGCCCATCAGACCCTCGATCAGCTCGGTGCGGCCCGCTCCGATCATTCCGCCGATGCCCAGCACCTCGCCGGGCCGTACGCTGAAGGAGCCTGTGATCTTGCCATGGTCGACAGAAAGCTCCTCGACCACCAGAACGGGCTCGGCGGTCGCCGGCTCGCGTTTCGGCGGGTAGAGCATGGACAGCTCGCGTCCCACCATCAGTTCCGCCATCTGGCGCTGGTCGAGGGTCTCGGCGGGCCAAGTGCCAATCATCTTGCCGTCGCGCAGGACGGTGACGCGGTCGGCCAACGCCTCGACCTCTTCCAGCCGGTGCGAGATGTAGAGGACGGCCACCCCTTGTGCGCGCAGGTTCCGGACGATGTCGAGCAGGGCGTCGACCTCGTCGTTGGCGAGCATCGCGGTCGGTTCGTCGAGGATGATGACCTTGCGGTCGTCGAGCAGGGCGCGGGCGATCTGCACCAGCTGGCGCTGCGCCAGCGGCAACTCGCCCACGACGGTCCAGGGCCGCGCGGTCGAGCCGACCCGCGCCAGGACCTCGGCAGTGCGCCGGTTCATCTGCTTGTCGTCCACCGCGAAGAAGCGGGAGAGTTCGCGGCCGAGGAAGAGGTTCTGCGCCACGGTAAGATCGGGCGCCAGCAGGATCTCCTGGTGCACCAGGACGATCCCGGCATCCTCGGCCTGGACGGCATCGAAGAAGGCGACCGGAGTGCCGGCCATCGCCAAAGTGCCGCCAGTCGGTTCCGCGTGACCGGAGAGGAGCCGCATCAGGGTGGACTTGCCGGCCCCGTTCTCCCCGATAATGGCATGGACCTCGCCCGCGTTGATGTCGAGCGTCACATCGGTGAGCACCGTGATCGGACCATAAGCCTTCGACAGCGTATCTGCCCGAAGCACCGGCCCGGGGGCCGTCCGGGCACCCGTGGTATCGCTCGCCTGCATGCTCATTCGAAGGCCGCCACCAACCGGTCGCGCGACCGTGCGATGTGATCGTGCATCGCCGAATATGCTCCGTCTGCGTCGCCCGCCCGGAAGGCCGCCAGAAGGCGTTCGTGTTCCTCGAGCGCCTCCTGCGTGACGCGGCTGTGGAACATCAGGCGGAAGATGTGCAGGTGAATATGCTGATCGTTGAGCGCCTGCCGCACGAAGGCGTTGTCGGCCGCGCGCAGGATCTCGTCGTGGAAATGCGCGTCCGCCCGGGCAAAGCGGGAGTAGCGGCTGTTGCGGTCGACGGGCTGCTCGCCCTTCTCCATGTCGGCGGCGGCAGCCTCGATCCGTGCGAGCGTCTCGGATGTGAGCTTCAGGCAGGCCTGCCGGGCGCTCTCGGGTTCGAGCATCAGCCGGAACTTGTAGAGATCGTCGAATTCCTTGTGCGTGAGCTGCGGCGAGGCGGAGTAGCCGATCAGGTGCGCCTTGCGCACGAGGCCCTCGCGCTCGAGCCGGGTGAGGGCTTCGCGCACTGGGGTCTGCGACACGTTCAGCTCGCGCGCCAGCCCGTCGATGGGAATGCGGGCGCCGGGCGGGATCTCGAGCGACATGATCCGCTCGTAGATTCGTTCGTGCACGCTTTCGGCAATGCTCGAAGGCCGCACGAACCCACCCTTCTGGTCGCGATCCGTCGATACAGCCATGCGTGCCTCCCCCGGTTCAGCATTCTTGACAAGGCCGAAGTTAACACTGATAGGATGTCGTATGTCAAATACAATATCATATAGGATCTGATCAGAGGAGGGTTGGCGCTTGTTGGTTTCGGCCGGGCATCTTCGGGGGATCGTGGAAAAAGCCCTGCTTTTGCAGAACGTTCCGCAGGCTGGCGCAGAGCTTCAGGCGGACCTCCTGGTCGAGGCCGAGCTGCGAGGACTGCCATCTCACGGGGTGCAACGGCTGCCCCGACTCGTCGCGCGGTTGCGGGCGGGGCTTGCCGATCCCTTGGCTTCTGGGGTGGTCCGCGAAACCCGGCCTGCCGTCTTCACGGTGGACGGGGGCGAGGGCCTCGGCCCGGTTGTCATGATGCGGGCGCTGGAACGTCTGGCCGCTCTGACGCCCGTGCATGGACTCACCCTCGCCGCGATCCGGAACGCCAACCATATCGGGATGCTGGCCTATTACGCCGAGGCCGCGGCCGCGCGGAACCTGATCGGCATCGTGCTGACCACCAGCGAGGCGCTGGTGCATCCCTACGGTGGGACCGAGGCGATGCTGGGGACGAACCCGATCGCCATTGGCATCCCGACCGGGGCCGAGCCCTACATCCTCGACCTCGCGACCAGCCGCGTCTCGATGGGCAAGATCCATCACCACGCGCTGACCGGCACCCCCATCCCCGAGGATTGGGCCGTCGATGCCGAGGGCCGGCGCACCACCGATCCCGAGGCGGCGAAGGCCGGGGCCATCGCCCCCTTCGGCGGGGCGAAGGGCTACGGCCTCGGCCTCGCCGTGGAGCTGCTCGTCGCCGCCTTGGCTGGGTCCTCCTTCGCGCCCGAAGTGGGCGGCACACTCGACGCGACCGAGATCGCGAACAAGGGCGACATCCTGATCCTGATCGATCCCGCCGCGGGGGAGGGCAGTGCGGCAGGATTGGCCGCATACCTCGACCGCCTGCGTGCCTCGCGGCCCGCGGACCCGGCCCGACCGGTGGCCGTGCCCGGTGACGGGATGCGGGCGCGGCGGGCGCAGGCGCTCTGCGAAGGCATCGAGCTGCCCGGCGCGCTCTACGACGAAATAAGGGCCCTCGCGGAGGGCCAGGCATAAATGACAGGAGACGAGATGACCCTATTCGGCACGATCAGAGCCCCGCGAGAACTGATTTTCGGCAGCGGGCAGCGTGACGCCCTTGACAAGGTCGCCGCGAAACTGGGCAAGCGGGCCCTGTTGGTGACCGACGCGCGTTTGGCGGGGGACCCGGACTTCCGGTCCATGGTCGCGCAGCTCGAAGCCGCGGGGCTGTCGGTCCGGGTGGATGGGTCGACCCTGCCCGACGTGCCCGTCGAGACCGCCATCGCCAGCGCCGAGGCGGCGCGGGACTTCGCGCCCGACCTGGTGATCGGCGTTGGCGGCGGCTCCTGCCTGGACATGGCAAAATGCGTGGCAATCCTGCTGACCCATGGCGGCCGGCCCCAGGATTACTACGGAGAGTTCATGGTCCCCGGCCCTGTCATGCCGCTGATCGCGGTGCCGACGACAGCGGGCACCGGCTCCGAGGTGACGCCTGTTGCGGTGCTGTCGGACAGCGAACGGCAGCTCAAGGTCGGCATCTCATCGCCCCACATCATCCCCACGGTCTCGATCTGCGACCCCGACCTGACGCTGACCTGCCCGGCCTCGCTGACCGCCATCGCGGGGGCCGATGCCTTGACTCATGCGATCGAGGCCTTCACCGCCATCCGCCGACCGCCCGAGCCCGGGCTCTCGCAGGAACGGGTCTTCGTCGGCAAGAACGCGATGTCGGACCATTTCGCCCTGACCGCGATCAGCCTGCTCTGGGAGGGGCTCGAAGCGGCCTGCACCGACGGCGGCGATGCCGGCGCCCGCGCAATGGTCATGATGGGAGCGACGACCGCCGGGCTCGCCTTCGGGGTCGCGGGCACCGCGGCCGCGCATGCGATCCAGTACCCGGTGGGCGCCCTGACCCACAGCGCGCACGGCGCGGGCGTGGCCTGCCTGATGCCCTACGTTATGGCCTGGAACGCGCCCGACATCCACGCGGAACTGGATCAGATCGCGGGCGTGATCGGCCTCAGGACCGGCGCGGAGGTGATTCCGGCCATCGCGGCGCTCTTCGGCCGCATCGGCATTCCGCGCACCCTGCGCGATCTCGGCCTGGCCGAGGACAGGCTTGACTGGGTGGCCGAACAATCCTGCGGGATCGCCCGCCTGATCCAGAACAACCCGCGTCCGCTGGCGCCCGAGGACATGCGGCGGCTCGTCGGCGCAGCCTTCCACGGCGAACTCGCCGTGCTCGAAACCAATTGAAGGAGACCAAAGCATGACACTCGATACCGCCTTCACCGGCTACGCTGACCCCTCGCTGCACGCCGAAGGTCTCTACATCGGCGGCACATGGGAGGCGGGCACCGGCATTCCCGTGACCGACCCCTCGACCGGCAACACCCTGGCCGAGGTGCCCGACGCCTCGATCGAGGATGCGATGCGGGCGGTGGACGCCGCCGAGGCTGCCGCGGCCGACTGGCGCCGCACGTCCCCCCGCCAACGGTCCGAGATCCTGCGCCGCTGGTTCACCCTGATGATCGAGCATGCGGAAGAACTGGCATTGCTGATCAGCCTCGAAAACGGCAAAGCGCTGGCCGACGCCCGCGGCGAGGTCACCTATGCGGCCGAGTTCTTCCGCTGGTACGCCGAGGAGGCGACGCGGATCGGCGGCGAATTCCGCCACACGCCCTCGGGCGCGCACAACATCCTCGTGGATCACGAGCCGATCGGCATTGCCGTCCTCATCACGCCGTGGAACTTCCCGGCGGCGATGGCCACGCGTAAGATCGGCCCGGCATTGGCCGCGGGTTGCACGGTGATCCTCAAGCCCGCATCGGAAACCCCGCTCACCGCCTATGCCATGGCGCGGCTCGGCGCAGAGGCCGGCGTGCCGCCCGGGGTGGTGAACGTGCTAACGACCTCCAACCCCGGGCCGGTGACGGCGGCGATGTTGGCCGACCCCCGGGTGCGGAAACTGTCGTTCACCGGCTCAACCGGCGTGGGGCGCATCCTGCTGGCCGAGGCAGCGAAGTCCGTGGTCAACTGCTCGATGGAGCTTGGCGGCAACGCGCCCTTCGTGGTCTTCGATGACGCCGACCTTTCCGCCGCGCTGGACGGCGCCATGGTCGCCAAGATGCGCAACGGAGGTGAGGCGTGCACCGCGGCGAACCGCTTCTACGTGCAGGCGGGCATCCATGACGCCTTCGTCGAAGGGCTGACGCAGCGAATGACTGCACTGAAGCTGGGGGCTGGCTACGATCCCGAGACCCAGTGTGGCCCGATGATCACCACCAAGGCGGTGGACAAGATCGACCGGCTGGTGTCGGAGGCGAAAGAGCGTGGGGCACGGGCCACCACCGGCGGCGCGCCGGTGGACGGCAGCGGCTACTACTATCCGCCGACCGTGCTGGAGAACGTCCCGACCGACGCCGCGCTGGCGCACGAGGAGATCTTCGGCCCCGTCGCCGCGATCTACCGCTTCGAGACCGAGGAAGAGGCGATCCGCCTCGCCAATGACACCGAGTACGGTCTTGCGGCCTATGTCTATTCGCGGGACATCATGCGGGCGATGCGCGTTGGCAGGGGCATCGAGACGGGCATGGTCGGCATCAACCGCGGTCTGATGTCGGACCCGGCCGCCCCGTTCGGCGGCGCGAAACAGAGCGGGCTTGGACGCGAGGGCGGTGTCACCGGCATCCTCGAGTTCATGGAGACCAAGTACTTCGCCGTCGAGTTCTGACGGCGGGAAAGGACGACGATGTCGGAGCGCGACCTCTACCGCAACCGGGACTTCATCCCCGATTTCGACGCGATCATGGCTGAGACGGAGGCGCGGAGCCGCGCCTTCGCCGACACCGTGCGCGTCGAGCGGAACGTGAAATACGGCCCGACCGATCGGCAGGGCTTCGACCTCGTCTTTCCGCCCGACCCGGCCCCCGGCGCGCCGCTGCACATGTTCATCCACGGCGGCTACTGGCGGGCGGGCAGCAAGGAGGCGCATACCCTCGTGGCGGCCCCGGTGATCGCGGCGGGCGGGATCGCGGCGCTGGTCAGCTATGACCTGATGCCCGGCACACGGCTGGCAGAGATTGTTGCGCAGGTCCGAAATGCCGCGCGGCACCTCGTCGGAATGGCGCCCGGGATCGGCGCCGACCCGGCCCGCTTCACCGTGAGCGGCCATTCCGCAGGCGCGCATCTCGCCTCGCTGCTCGCCTCCGAGGCGCCGGGCGACACGGGCCTGCCGGACCTCCCGCAACTGCGCGGTATGTTGCTGGCCAGCGGAATCTACGATCTCTCCGGGATTCCCGGGTCGTTCCTGAAAGATGAGGCCAAGATGACCGAGGAGGAGGCGAAAGCCTGGTCACCTTTGCTCGCGCGGCACCAGACGGGCCCGCAGCGGATCATCACCCGCGGCGAAGAAGAGACCGCCCCGTTCCATAACCAGGCCATCGCACTAAACGCGATGCTCGACCGGGACGGGCAGGCGACGGAACTGCGGATTGAGTCCAACCGGAACCACCTCACGATCGTCTTCGACCTCGCCGATCCAGGCGCGCCTCTCGGCCGTCGGTTGCACGGGCTTGTCCGATCGTCCTGAACGGCGTGACATTCGGGCCGAACGCTCTCGCAGTTCGCCGTGCCGGCACCCGAGGCAGATTTTCGCCGCGCAGTGGATAGGCGACCGGTTTGGGCCGTTGAAGTCCGCCGTACCAAGCCTGCGCCTGTCGAGCGCCATGTCCGCTATTCCTGCGCTTTGCGGTCCTACAGCCGGCAGATCGGCAACGTCCGCTTTCTCACCTCTTGTGTTTCCGCCCCTCAACTCTAGGCTGTGCAGCAACAGATCAAAGAGACCCGTGAATGTCCCAGCTCCCCGACCTGGATCTCAAAGCCCTATCCCTGGACGAGCTGAAGCAGCTCGAGAAAGACCTCGCCAAGGCAATCAAGGGATATGACGAACGTCGCAAGGCTGAGGCTCGCGCTGCCCTTGAGGCCAAGGCCGGAGAGCTTGGCTACTCTCTGACCGACCTCGTCGCGCCAGGCAGGAGCAAGAAGCCGAGACTGCCGGCGAACTACCGCAACCCCGAGGACCCGACCCAGACCTGGAGCGGTCGCGGTCGCCGGCCACAATGGGTCAGCGATGCACTTGATGCCGGAAAGAACCTGGAAGACTTCGCGATCTGACCTTTCCAAAGCCGTTAAGGGACACGCCAAAGGCCGGAGCATCTGCCCCGGCCTTTCTCTTTGCCCTACCTTGCTCCCCTCAGGCCGCCCGCGCCGCCCTGCCCTGCCAGGGCTTCATCGGCGGCAGCGCCTCCGTCACCTGGTGCGCGGTCAGCCCTCCGTAGACGCGGAAGGTATCGCGCAAGGTCTTCAGCGCATCCCACCAGAGCAGGTAGTCCCGCCGGGCGCGCGCCTGGTCGCGCGGGTGGTTGTCGATCGTCACCGGGCAGCAGCGCAGATCCACCTCGCGGATCTTGCCGCGGCTCAGGTAGCGCGCGGTGCCGCAGGTTTCCGTGACGGCGAACATCCCGTGCTTCGTCTGCTTCCAGTCGACCGGGCGCACCTGTGGGGCGAGGTCGGAGCCCCAGCCGAGGGTCTCGCCGGCGCGGGAGAGTTCCGCGATGACCAGCGCCATGCGGCGGCCGCCGACGCTCTCGGGCAGCTGCGCCAGGGCATCGGCCACCGCATCGGCGTCGGGGTGCGGCTCGGAGGTGCCGCCGCCCTGGACACGGCAGCCAAGTTCGGCCTGGCGCATCAGGATGTGCTCCATGCCGTAGCCCTTCAGCGCACCTTGCGGGCGCTCGCTGGCGCCCTGGTCGAAGTCGATGCGGATCTTTTCCTTCTGGAACGCCCAGTCGAGGAGCTGCAGGATGCTGACCTCGCGCGGGGAAGCGCTGCTCAGACCGCGGGGGCGGTGACGGATCGCCATGGTCATGCAGCCTCCCCCTGCGCCTGCCCTCGCCGCACCAGTTCGCGCGCGGCGGCCTCGTGGCTCTCGTAGCCGTAGAGCCATTCCCGGTCCGCCGCATCCACCGGCAGGCGCAGGCCGAGGCGCTCGCGCAACCGGGCGACCTTCGACTGCGCGACCCCTGCCCGATCCGCGACGATGCGGCGCTCGTGGGGGTTCAGCGGCGGGCGGTGCTTGCCGAGCCACCAGCGGTATTCCTCGACCAGGCGCCCTTCGGCGAGCGCGGCGCGGCCGGCGGCGCTGCCGAACCAGGAGGCGAGCCCCTGCATCTCCTCCAACGGGCGGGGCTGGGCGATCTGCGCCAGGGCGACAAAGGCCGCATGGCTCGGCCAGAAGTCCCGCGCCCGGCCCTCGCCCTTGGTGCGCATCGCTTCGAAGAGCCGCCGCAGGTTCTCGTCGTTCATGTAGCCGAGCTCGTCCGCCAGCCGGTCGAGGCGCTTGGCGCGACGGCGAAGGTGGGACATGCACCGCCGCGCCGGACTGCCGTGCCTTTGGGGACTGCACGACGGGCTGGCCGCGCGTCGGAGTACGAACGCGCGGCGCCTCTCGAGACCCTGGGGGCCGGGAAGTCAAGCAGGTCAGGGACGGACCGCGCCGGGCTCATGCCGCGCTCCTCCGCTTGGCGGCGGGGATATTGAGCCCCAGCCGGTCGCGACGCAGGCGCACGGCGTCCTTGTGGCAGCCCGCAAGGCGCGCGATCTCGCTCAACCCGCGCTCACCGTCGACCAGCGCCAGAATCTTCCGCGTGATCGCCTCGTCATTGCCCGAGGCCGTCTTGCCCCGCCGGGGCGGGGCCACCGGCTTCGGCGCCGCGATCTCCAGCCCGTCCTCGCGCGCCACCCGCAGGATGCGCTCGCGGGCGGTGTGGCGCAGCAGGGAGATATCGCTGATGGAGAGCCCGTCACGGATGTCCTGCGCGATCTCGCGGTCCTTCAGCCGGTCCGCCGGGCTGCGCACAGGGCCGCGCTTCATCGACCGCAGCCCACCCCGAAAGGCCTCGTTGCGGGTGATGAGCGTCTGTGTCGTCGGATCCCAGACATAGTCCCGATCCAGCCCGCTGACCCCGGGCGGCACCCGGCGCTGTTCTTCGGGGATCCGCTCCAAGGCCTCGTCAATCAGGCGACGCTCCTGCTCTGTCAGGATGTCCATGCGGCGGCCTCCTTTGTCTCGTCTTCATGGGTCAGCGGCAGGCCGGGTACGTCCGCCGCGGGCGCGCGCAGATGCGTGGGGAGCGGCGGATAGTCTCCGGGTCGGGTGAGGCGCAGGCGGCAGGGCGGGATCCGGCGCAGCAGCGTCGGGCCCGGGCGATCCTTCAGCCAGACCAGCCAGCAATAGGAGGTCGCGCTGGTCGGGCGCTCCAGCCGCCCGGCCCCGTCCGGCCCCTCGCGCCAGACCGGCACCTCCGGGTCCAGCAGCACGCCACGCCAGAGCACGACACGCTCGACGAAGGGCAGCACCAGCGCCTCCGGGTGGTCGCGGAACAGCGTCTCGTATCGGCTGACGCCCTCGACGAAGGCGGTGCGGACGAAGACCGCCACGCCGATCCGCGCGCGTTCCAGACCGCGGGCAATGACCTCGGCGGCCAGGCGGAACGGCGGATTGGTGGTGACGAAGTCCACCTCGGGCGCCTCCTGCGCCCAGTCGATCAGGAAGTCGGCGACCGCCTGCTGACCGTCCCAGCCATAGTCCATCACGTCCGAGGTGAAGACCGAACCGAAGGCCTCAGCCAGGGGCCGGGCCATGTGGCCCCGGTTGCAGCAGGGTTCCCAGGTCGAGAGCTGCGCCAGGTCATGACCTTCGCTTTCCAGCACTTCACAGAGTGCCCGGGTCGCCCAGGGCGGCGTGGGGTAATCATCAAGGCTGTCCGGCGCCTCGACCCGGCGCTGCATGACGGCAGTGGACGCGACAAAGCTCATTCCCCCACCTCTGGAAAAGCGGGGCGCGCCGCACGCAACGCGCCCCCAGTCAGAGGCAGACAGCATGGGACCGCCAGCCCCCGAGCCACCGCGCGGTCCCGCGGTGCGGCCTTGATCGGCCCGGGTTGTTTCGAAGCGCGGGGAGCCGGGAGGAGGGCTCCCCGCGCAAGAGAGCGCCCTGCCCTGCCCGATGGCCGGCGCTCGGCACGGTCCAGCGCCTGTGCCGGGGTCCGTGAGTGGTCAAAGCTCGACGCGGGGCGCGCGCCGCCTATCGGCGCAGTCGAAGTTCTGAGAGACGGGTCAGTGCGGATCCTTGCCACGGCCCCGGGGCCGCACCTAAGCTCCGGAGAGCAGGAGGTGAATTCATGCGACGGATTGTTCGGGGAGGCGTCAGGTTGAAGCACCTCAACAGGTCGGGCACGTTTCCAAGCGGGAACCCACGTTTCTACTTCCGACCAAAGGGCAAGAAAGGGATGCCACTGCCCGACCTCCCCGCTGACCATCCGGAATGGCACTCTGCCTATAGTTCACTGCTCAGCGCTCACGACCAGAGAATGCCCCCTCCGCACGTCCATCACCGCACGGGATCGATCGGGGCTGGCCTGCGCGCCTATATGGCCTCCGAGCATTTTCTCGGTCTCGCGCCCTCTACCAGGGGCGTCTGGCGCAGAATGATCGAGGACATGGAGGAGCGCTATGGCCGCGGGACGCTGGCAGATCTCCTCCCCAGGCACATCCGGCAGGACCTCGCACGTCTCCAACCGCACCCCGCCAACAACAGACTGAAGGTCTGGCGGGCGTTCGGCAGGTGGAGTGTGGACGTCGGCCTGATCGATACCGACCCTTCTCGGGACGTGCGGAAGCGCGCGACAGTAGAGACCGGAGGCCATCTTGCCTGGACAAGAGACGACGTCGCCACCTTCCGGGCGCACTGGCCACATCACAGCCAGCAACGCCTGGCGTTCGAACTAATGCACCGGACCTGCGCCAGCATCGGCGATGCCTGCCGCCTCGGGCCAGCTATGATCCAGGACGGATGGCTTCACTATCGCCGCAAGAAGTCGGGCAGCGAAGCTGTGTGCCCGTTCACGGTACCGGGGCCCACCTGGTACGAGGCGGACGATCATCTCGCGTGGTGCCTGGAGGCGGCGCCGAGGCACATGACATTCCTCACGACCCGGCAAGGTGCACCGCGCTCACACAAGAGCGCCGCTCAATGGTTCAGCCGCGCCTGCACCGACGCGGGCCTCGCGGGGCTGAGCGCGCACGGCATCAGAAAACACCGCGCCTCGGTCTTCAAGGAGAACGGCGCCACGCCCGAGCAGCGCATGGCGATTCTTGGACACGAAACGCAAAGCGAGGCCGCGCGCTACAGCAAGAGCGCGGACCTTCAGAAGATCGTATCGGGAACGGAAAGTTCCAACTCAGCCGAGGCAAAGATCCAACTTGGGTGATTTACCCAATGTTATCAAAGCTTGATGGAGAAAGTGGCGCACCGGGGAGGATTCGAACCCCCGACCCCTTGATTCGTAGTCAAAGGCTCAGGCTGAAAATCTCATAACTCCAGACAGATACGGGACCTAGTTGTGTCGAGAGATCGAAACAATCACAGCCCTTGGCGCCGTCCTGCGCGCCCGGGGCAGAGAAATCCCAACCTTATGGAGGCCCAGATGCAAGAGAAGTTCTATATGGTGAAAGGCGACGGCCCAACGAGCGTCCGCCACCCCAGCCGAGAGATCGCGGAGAGAGAGGCCAAGCGCCTGGCCCGCGAGAACCCCGGCACCCCTTTCTTCGTGATGATGGCAGTCGACGGATTCGTGAAAGACGACGTGCGCCACATCGACATTCGCCCCCCAGAGGCGGAAATCCCATTCTGACAGGAGGCTCGGATGCTTGACCGAGACGAGAAGATCGAACTGCACAACCAGGTCCGCGAGATCGAGCAGCTGGTTGAGGCGATGAACGGCCCTTTCATGGAGACCGGCCAGATCCTGAAGCAGCTCAGCGCCCTGCGGGAAGCGTGGCTGGACGACGAGATCGAGCGCTGCGAGTTCTGCGGGTCGGAACACCTGCTGAGCGAGGACGCCCTGATCCTGACCGAAGACGGCCGCGCCTGTGAAGGCTGCACCGAGCCGGTCGAAGACACACCCTAAGCGCCCCTCACCTGGATCGGGTCCAGCCGCCCGGCCCGGCATCCCAATAGACGATCATGTCCACCGCTGCGCCGCGCTGACCGCACCGCTTGCAGACCAGCCGGGGGAACAGAAACTCCCGGCTGGTTTTCACGTACTCGGAGATCTCGAAGTCGGCCTCGTGCCCGCAGGCACACTTGACCCATATTCTGCGCGGCAAGGTGGCATCTCCAACGGCGAATGCATAACACCATGCATATTTCGACCCCTGAAAATGCAAAAGCCCCGGCCTGATGGTCGGGGCTCTATCGCTATCGGGTTTCCGATATCGGATCAGGGGACGTGCGTGCCGGTCGAGAACGCCGCCACCCGGGCCGAATAGGTGGCCCCCGCGATCTCGCTGCCCGTCGCGTTGTAGACCTTGAAGCTCACCGCGTTGGCGCCCGAGATCCAAGCGCCCTGCAGCACCAGCCCATCCGGCAGGGCCTCGATGAAGTCGGCAATCAGCAGCATCGAGACGGCCGCCCCGGTGAAGGTCACGGCCACCGTCTGACTGGCGTCCGAGGCCGTCGCCGCGAACTCGACCGACACGTCGCCCGTCAGCATGTTGGTGATCTTCTTGTTGGAGGCGAAGACCAGGTTGGCGATGATCGCAGTGTTGGAGGTCAGGTCGGTGATCGTGCTGGTGCCGAAGTCATGGTTGCCACCGTTCACCGCGATGCTGTTGCCCGCGATGAACTCGGACACCGGCACGCGGCCGCCGGCATCGGCCGAGGCGCTGAAGATGACCAGCAGGTCTTCGCTGCCCATGTCATCGCTGTCGAACTCGGGGGTGATTTCGTCGATCTCAGGCATGTTCTGGTCTCCTTACTGCACCTTCGGGCGGGCCACGTAGGACGGGATGGTCACGGGGTTGCCTTCCTCGTCTTCCGTCTCGGCCTCGGGAACCTCCGCCACGGCCAGCCAGAGCGCCCATGCGTCTGCGTCCGCCTCGACCATGGCGTAGAGCGCATCCCCCGTGCCAAGGCCCACGTAGGGCGTCTGACCGAGGATGGTGATGCCAAGCTCAGGGATCTTGGACAGGGCGGTCCATTGCGTGACCTGCTCTGGCGTCAGGTTGGCATAGAGCCCCGCCGGCCCGGCATTGGCCTCCCCGGGGTTCGGATAGC
>JAAFAB010000060.1 GCA_018222585.1 Paracoccaceae bacterium
CCAGCCCTTTGCAGTAAATGGTGCAGAAAATTCGGAAAAAACTATGGTTGGCCAGATTTTGGCCAACCTTTCCCTCGATAGCCACCACATGTGGTATTTTCCGAGGGAGGATTCGTGCTCGCACCCGCGATTATTTCTCCGCCAGCGTCCCAACGCAGGCTGCCGTTCCCGAAGCACGGGATCGACGTAAACTTCTGCCGGAATCCGCAATGCGATCTGTTCGCGGAACCTCCCGACCCCTTCAAGAGACAAGGCCGTCCGAAGGGAAATGTCAAACCGAACTACCCGCGAGGAAAGGTCATCGGCTCTGGCGATGAAAAGACCTTCACCTGCGGCGCCTGCGGACAGTCTTCCATCATTAAGAACAACAGCGCCGTTGTCGATGAGTATCGTCGGCTTCGCAGGCGGTTCCAGGAAGAGCGTCCGCGCGATTGCTGCCCTGGGGAAACCTGCGAGAACCGAGACAAACCCCTATCGCAGCATCCGGACCTGTATCGAAAGTCTGGCCGCACGGCCAAGGGCGCGCAACGATGGAAGTGCAAGGCTTGCCTGACATCGTTTTCGCTCGGTTCTCGGATCAGGCGGCAGCATCGCAGCAATGCGAACCGGGACGTGCTCTGGATGATCACGAATGGGATGCCGATCTCGAAGATCAGCGACTTCACCGGTCTCTGCCCGCGCGACGTGTATCGCAAGATCGACTTCATCTACGATCGCGTCGTGGATCACACGGCGCGCCGCGAGGGGGCCTTCCAGAGTGTGAACTGGGAAAAGGTGGGGCGGCGCTTCGCGACGGACTCCCAGACGTTGCACCTCAACTGGCCGAACAAAAAGACCCGGGCCCAGATCGCCGTTCAGCATCTCTGCACGGCACACGCCAACACCGGATACATCATGGCAGCGCACCTCGGGCTCGATCCCGCTATCGACCTGCCGGATATCGAGGCTGCAATGACGGCCGCAGGCGACTTTGGGCTGCCACGAGCGTTCCGGAGACAGGCGCGGGTCTGGTCGGAAACCGAGTTCAAGACCTATCTCGACAAGATCACTCAAGGCGTCCAGATCCACCCGTCCGAGGCGCCTGACGTAGACGTGGACCTCCAACTCCCTCACCGCGGCTCGCTACTGCGGCAAGACGTGATGCAGCTGGCTCACGCCTTCCTCCTCCGCCATTTCCTTGGCAAAGGCGATGAGCGGTTCGTCTTCGTCCTGGACGCCGACTCCGGGCTGGCACTGTCCTTTGTCGCGGCCTTTGCGAAGCGCATCAAGGAAGCTTCCGCGGATGTCATCGTCGTCCAGTTCGATAAACATCAGTCCAATGACCAGAGAAACATGCTCGTTGGCGACGGAAAGGCTTCCTTGGAACTTGCGACTGGAATCGCCCGATCGCAATGGCCCTCACTGAAGTTGCGCGACCAACTCGAACTGACGGATGTCGCTATCGAGGGGATGTTGCAGGATCATCTTCTCGGCGCGCCATTCGCTTGGCCGTTCCACACAAAAAGCGAACCCCACAGGCGCATCCGGATTCTCACCGACCGAGTAGATATGGAGCCAGATCGGCGTGCAAGATTGATGCGCCTCGCAACGCTGCGCAGCGTCGATGCTTACTTCCACAAAGTGCGGTCCAACATCCGTTTTGCTGCCCGACCGGCGCATACACCCAGCGGCAACGGACGGGCCTGGGACAGGCACTATCTCTACAACCCTGAAACGATGGTGAAGGTGGTCGAGATCTACCGCTTCGCCCACAACTGGATCGGTTCATCGAAGACGAAAGAAACGCCTGCAATGAAGCTCGGAATCGCCCGTGGGAAGATGCGCCTCAGCGAGTTCTTCGGGTGAAAGAGTGAGCAGCCGCCGAATGATCGGCGGCTGCATCATTTACTGCAAAGGGCTGGGCC
>JAAFAB010000027.1 GCA_018222585.1 Paracoccaceae bacterium
TCAAACCGTGGCGAAAGGAAAAGCGTCCTTCAAGGCCGACTTCTTCATCAGCCTGTTAGTCCTGAATTTCGACGCTGACGACGAGGCACCGCTGCCCCATGTCTACTTCGAGGCACCAGATTACCGCCTTTCCCCGCTTTGCTTGTTCGACCCGATGGCCAACGAGTGGAGCCCATCGCTGTCGATTGCCAAAACCACCGTCCCGTGGGCCGCAAGATGGCTGGCGTGTTACGAACTCTGGGAAGCCACTGGCAGGTGGCATGGCGGGGGAAGACATATGACTGAAGGGGACTCGAAAGATGCCGCGTGACAACGACTATGATCATACGGTTCCGCGTCGCTCGGATGGAACCAAGCAAACTCAGCGTATTGCTCAGCCTTGGCCAGCCAACAAGCCATTCAAAATTCTGTCGATTGACGGCGGCGGCATCCTTGGTCTGCTGCCAACTTTGGTGCTCGCCGAGATTGAGAAAAGGTACCTTGGTGGCGAACCGATTGGTCAACATTTCGACCTTATAGCAGGTACTTCGACCGGCGGCATCATCGCTCTTGGCTTAGGTCAAGGGATGTCCGCACAGGAGATCTCCCAAGTCTATATTGAGCGCGGTGACATGATTTTTCCACAAGGCAATCGTTTAACCAAATGGCTTCGGAGCCTTCGGCAGCTGGCTATGTATGGGTACAACAGAACGGCACTGGAACATGAGCTTCGCCGTATTTTTCAGACCAACTTGCTGGGTTCATCGAAGGTGCCGCTTTGCATCCCCGCTTTTGAAGGCCGCTACGGCGAGCCCTATATTTTCAAGACTCCGCATCATCCGGATTACAAGCGAGACCAGTATGAGAAGTTGGTCGACGTCGGGGTGTCGACTGCCGCCGCGCCGACGTTTTTTTCGGCGATCAAACGCGATGGATATACATTCATCGATGGGGGGGTTTGGGCCAACAACCCCGTCATGGTCGCGCTCGTCGATGCGCTTTCGTGTTTTGACATTCAACGGCGTCAGGTCCGGATCGTGAGTTTAGGCACCGGTCAAACTAGGTTCAGGGTAAGCCGCCGCCTGCAATTTGGTGGCCGTCTATTCTGGGCCTCTGGGTTCTACGCTGCTGCGATGCGATCCCAGTCGCACAACGCCCTGGGCCAAGCATATCTGTTGGTCGGGAAAGATCAGGTCCTTCGTCTGGACGCTCCAGAAACCGCAACTTGGATCGAAATGGACGATGTTCGGCGGGCCATAGATGAGTTGCCTAGCATAGCAAGATCTTTAGTGGAAAGTGCTGGGCATCATGTAGTGAAGGACTTCCTGGGCGTTGGTTCGGAAATAGAGCGACAGATTTCCTGATGTTCCGACTGTCAAGCGTGCGGTTTATGCTGCCGGTGATGGGGCGGCCAGGATTCCGGCAAGATGTGCTGCATTAGATCTTCCTACGCGATATACTTCGCTCCAGCCTGCATGACGACCGCTTTCTTGGCGTCGCTGCGTCTGGCTTGCCACAGCACCGACACGCGGCTTTCCGCCCATCACGTCGAATGCTTGGACAAGTAATCCGTATAGTCGTCAGCGTGGTCGCCAGCACATCAACCTTGGGCTAAGCCTGTCGGCCTCCCCTGCTCGGCTTCGCGTGTCGCAGGGGAGAACGGCCCTTCGGTCCGTCGCGCATTCGGCCATGCGGCCTCACCGCGGCGTTGCACCCGGCATCCCGGTTTGCCCGCCTCGCGAGCACGTCCCTCCTCGGCCGCTCCGCCGGATTGCGCTCCGGTCTGTTTTGGCCCGAGGCCAAAACGATCCCGCCGCTCCATCCGTCTCCCGCGTCCGGTCGGGCCGTTTGCCTGCTCGGGTCGGGCAAACCTACCGTCAAAACACACACACATGAGTGCGGAAGCATATCCTCCGGATGGCCCCCAAATCAGCCCGCGTCAAGGATCGCAAAACTTTTCGGCGAGGACGGCGCCAGTGGCTTGGGGCGGTCCCGTGCGTGAGCGCGCGCATGTGTCGGATGCCGCGCTCGGAAAACTTTTGCGCCCGGCAAGCCGGCGGCTGCGCCGTCCCTGACCCGGGCAGATTCGGAAACCAGGCATTCGGCCATGCCCCCACACTCACGTGGTGGCCTAGGAACCGAACACTGGAGACCAGACATGGCTTACGACACCGCAAACACCTACGAGACCATCGAGCTTTTCGGGCTGACCGAGAAGGACGCACAGCTGCCGATCCCGGAGGATCACATCCTGACCGACCGCATCATCCGCGAGAGCTTCGAGACCTTGCTCGGGCAGCTGCGCGGGACCGGGCTTGAAGCAGAAATCGAACCGCTGGCCCATGGGCTCGCGACGATCCTGCAGCGCCGCAAGGTGGCGCTTGGTAAAGAGGTCGACCGCACCGCCGACAAGATCGGCGCGCTGGCAAAAGCCCACGACGGATCGGAGATCGCCGAGACCGCGCTCGAAGAGGCGCAGGCGCGCTTTGTGCAGTTGCGCGAGATTGTCGGCGCCATCGAGGTGATGAGCGAGGCGGCGGCGGAATGCTACGAGATCGAGACGGGTCACGCCTTCATCCCGGCAGCCGGGTCGCGCGCAAGCGTCAGGGCGCAGGAGACCGGGGCTGTCTTCGAGGCGCGGCAGCTCCTCGAGCAGCACGACCGCGAAACCGCCGAGAAGTCGAAAGTCGAGGGGGTTCCCCTGATCGTCTCGGGCGCCACCGACTGGACCGATGTCGATGTGATCTTCAACACGCTCGACAAGGTTCGCGAACGGATCAAGCAGAACCGCAATCAGGAGATATTCCTCTGCCACAAAGGTGGCAAGCACGGGGCGGAGATGATTGCGGCCCGGTGGGCCCGGGCACGCGGGATCGCGCAGGCGCGCTTCGATCCGCGCTGGTCCGCGCACGGGCGGGCGGCACCGTTCAAGTGCAACGACGAAATGCTGGACGACAAGTTCGCGGCGACGGGGGTTGTTCTCTTCGGCGGCAACGGGGTCGCTCTGAACCTCGGGCAGAAGGCGGAAGCGAAAGGCCTGACGGTCATGCGGGTTGCTGACCCGGCGAAGAAGACTGCGCAGGATTGAAGAGAGGGGGTCGCGCTTGGCGCGGCCCTTTCGTCATGTCTCATGGCGCGTGCGGTCGGTTACGCGTGATCGGCAGCTCACGGCGTCCAGCACCGTCATCCCTCTACCCGGTCCGTCAGCGTGCGGCCCATCCGCATCGGTACGGGCTGGGGATGGTGCGCACCTCGCACATCGTCAGCAGCGCAAGACCGAGGGGTCGAGACGTCGCACATGAGGCTGAAGCCCTGCACGTCCCTCGGGGCGTGTTTCGGAACATCGCATCCACGCGGGCGGGCTCCGTCAGCTCCCCGGCCAGGCTTGGCGGGACGCGGACGGGGAAGGTGGCGGCTGCGTGATGGCAAAGATCATCCGGATCACCCCTTTTTGCTCATAGATGTGGATCGCACGGGGTCGGCCCGTCCGTGCCCTCAGCTCACGCTTCGGCAAGCACAAATATGGCTTCCACGGCGGAGCCGCGGACCCTCCGCATTTGCGCTTGCGACCGGGCCTCTTGCCCCCGTGCTGGCAGATCCCCATCGCAACAAGGAGTAACCCAAATGACCAACCACTACGTCGCCACCGTCCCCGTCAAGTTCACCGACACCGATGGCCAGGAGCGCACCCGTTTTCAGCGCGTGGGTGCGATGTTCCGCAACACCCGCAACGGGGATGGATCGGAGTTCTTCAGCCTCAAGCTCGACTTCCCGGTCGCGGTCTCGGAGCTGGTGATGTTCCCACCGAGCGCGAAAGATCCCCAGGACTAAATCCTCTGACGAGGATGGGCCGCCCTAGCAGGATCTTGGGGCGGCCCGATCCCCGTTCCAGGGATGCCGGTCCCTGCGCGTTCAACGGACGCACTCCGCCCGGAAGGGTCAGGCCGCGACAGACCGGCCAGTCAGCCTCAAGGGGGCCATCCACAAAAACCTGTCGGCCAGGGCCTCCCGGTTTTTGCGGCAGAGATTTGGGGACCCAAATCTGGCCCTCCTTGACCCTGCCTGTCCGCCCTGTCGGTGGGGTTTGCGCCCGTCCGCGGTTCCGTCCGAACACATGCGTGTTCGGCCAGGCCCTCGGGCGGTGCTGGGGAAGGGGGCCCATTGGACGGATGGGGTTCTTGATGGTGAGGGGGCAGGCCCGCGCCCCTGCGGGTCGCGGGGGAAGCGGACACCAAGGCTGCCTGAGACTGAATGCAACGTAAGTATACAATTGACAGATAGGTATATTATCGTAAGGTAGGGTCAGCCTTGGTGGAAGGTGGCAGGAAATAGGGGGTCTTTCTTCCGCATGTCCCGATCAAAACGCCTGACAGAGATCGAGAAGATGCAGATCGTCCGCGAGGCCGCGGAGGGTGTGTCGACGGCCGAGCTGGCCGAGCGTTTCGAGGTCACATCGCGGGCCGTGCGCTACGTCTTGAAAGCCGATGCCGAGCGCCAGACCGATGCTGCCATCCCGGTTTCCGCCGTCAGTGTGAAGGTGACGGCCGCGGAGCTTGAAGCCCTCGACGCGGTGTTGGCGAAGGCGGGGATCGAGAGCCGGGCCGAGGGGCTGCGGCGGCTCATTCAGGCGGCGGGCGGGGTGTTCGTTCCGGACGCGCAGATGGCGGCAGAGATGGCGCGCTACCGCGCTTCACTGCACGAGGTCGGCAATGGGGTCGCGCAGATCGCCAAGCAGATGACGCGGGCCAACCGGATGGGGCAGGGGGCCGCGGGGGGCACGCGTGCCGAGTTCACCGAATTGCGCCTTGCGCAGATGCGCGGGTTGGCGCGGTTCATCCTGGATTCTGCTGACGAGATCGACCTGCTCCTGCGCCGCCGTCGAGACGCGATGCAGCTGCAGGCCACGGCCGCGCTGAGGGAGTTTGCCCATGCGGCTGAATGATGCCGTCCATGCCGTCACGGGCGAGGTCTTCCGGGATGGCTGGAGCCGCGTCCGGGGCTCGATGCAAGGTCTGCATGTGGCCAAGCAGACCCAGCTTACGCGCGCAGCAGCAGGGCACCGGCCGGCGGTCTTCAAGGCGATCCGGGGCGGCGGCACGCATACCAAATCGCAGCTCGCAAACCAGCTCGAGTACCTCACCACCAAGTCCACGCATATCGTCGACTCCAGCGGGTTCCTGGATGGCAAGACGAAGCTCGAGGCGGGCGACATCAAGGACCTCACCGAGCGCTTTGCCAAGCGGTGGGATGCGGGCTTCAAGCCCAAGCTGGGCCAGACCACCCACATGCTCATGTCCTTCCCCATCGGCACGCGCGGGGAGGATGTGCGCGACATCGCAACGGATCTGGCGGAGCGGTTCTTCCAGACCGACGCGGGGCATTTCGACTACATCATCGCGGTGCATGAGGACCGCGATCACCCCCATGCGCATCTGGTGCTGAACCGCCGCTCGCAGGAAGGCGAGTTCTTCTTTCTTGGGCGCAACCATCGCTTCAACTATGATGATTTTCGCCTCGCCATGGTCGAGGAGGCGGAGAAGTACGGCGTGCGGCTGGAAGCCACGCGCCGGGTCGATCGCGGCGTCGTGCATTACCCGGCCCGCACAAGCGAGGTCTATGCGGCGAAAGAAGAGGGGCGCGCACCCCGCGAGCGGGAACGCGTGGGGCAGGACCTGACCCGGACGCTGGCGGAGATCGCCAACACCAGAACCGTCTACCATTCGCTTGCCGCAGAGGCCTCCCGGGAGGCCCGGGAAGACATCGCCGCTGCGCTCTTCCGCGCGGGCGAGGTGCTGGCGCGCTGCGGGCAGGTGGACCGAACAGGAGATGTATATATGGCCGAGGATCAAAGCTTCGAGGATCTCAGAAGCCTCTATGCGGAGAAGCTCGCGCGGGTGCAGGGCATGATCGCCGAGAAGTCTGACGCGGAACGTCCCGTGCTGGAAAAACGCCTCATCGAGATCCAGACGCAGGTCCAGCACATGCAGCCCTTGGGGCTGCGATCATCCACGCTGTCAGAGACCCCCTCGGAGGGCGGGATCTATTCCGAGGCCAATATCGACACCAACCAGCGCGAGCGACTGGCCGAGCCCGACCTGAGATCGCGCATTGACGTAGCACTACGGGGCACGGGGATCAGCACATCGGAAGTGGTGGCCCGGATCGAGACCGGGGCCTCGAGCGCCGCGCTGGAGCATCAATGGATCGCAGATGATCTCTCCCAGGTGGCCGAGGCACGCGATCTGAACCTTGAACGCCGCGCCGATCTGGAACAGGCGCGCGACATCCTGAATGACGTGCATGTCGCGCTCGGCACGCTTCTGGAACGGGAGAACGTGCTGCGCCGGGACGGCGTCGTGGAAGCCGAAGCGGTCAGCGAGCGGTTCCATTATCACCGGGACGCAGTCCGAGAGATGGAAGGGGCAATCCGTCAGGAGATGCGCGCAGACGGCCTAACAGCGCAGCAGATCGAGGACCGGGACTGGGAGGTTGTCTCCCGGGCGGAGCGCCGGATCGAGACCGAGCAGCGCGCGTATCTCGAGGCACACCCGGACCTGCTCGCACGCCCTGGCGATGTGATCGACCGGTCTGAGCCCTACAGGGAGACCATCACCGACGCGGCCCGCGCCAGCGAGATCACCCGCGAAGTCGACCGGATCATGGAGGGACGCGACCTCCGCACGCCCGTTGCAGATGCTGTCACGGATGACTTGCGCGCGCGCTATCCGGACATGCCGTCCCACCTCGCCCGCGGGCTTGGCGCGACCTACGCGGCCGTCGTCGAGATACGCGACACGGAGGCCATCAATCAGGTCCGCCGCGAAACCGAGATGCGCGAGGGGCTTGCGGTTGGCACGCGTGACGAACGTCTAGCGACCCGCGATGAAACTGCGCCGCAGTCTGACCGTACCGACCGCCTCGCAGACGAGATTGCGCGTGTCCTGGACCATGAGCGGGCGGGGGAGTTGTCCGCGCCCTTCGAGACCGAGGCGGAGCGGGACGCATTTCGCGACGAGATCGCGCGGGTGCTGGACGTTCGCCAACGCGACCGGCTCACATCCGGCGATGCCGATGCGCTGGACAAGGTTCTCGAGGACCGCCTCGACCGGCTCTATGTCGCCAAGGTCTACCTGCAATCCGATGCAGCGACGGCCAACACGGAAGCCCTGCGCCAGGTGGTCGATGATCTTGCCGATACCGAATATGAAAAACACCGCGCGACAGACGTGGATGGCGAGACCGAGCGGGGCCAGGTCCATTGAGCGCCGCCATGGGAAAAGCGCGGATCGCAACAGGGGTCTTGCTGGTAACGCTGGTGACCGGGGCCATGGGCTATACGATCGCCTCGGCGGTGCTGACCTACCAGGATCTCGGGTTCGGGGCCGAGATCGACTTTGCCTATATCGCGCAGAACTACATGGCGATCCTCGATCGCCGCCCGGAGGACGCGCAACTTATTCACCTGATCATCGGCAGCTTCGCCGCCGCCGGCCTGATGCTGAGCCTCGCCCTCTCGGGGTCCGCCCTGACACGGTTTGGCCAGACCCATTGGCAGACCGCGCGCGAGATGAAGGCCAATGGGTTCTTCGGGGCGCCGGGCACAGGCTTCATCCTCGGCAAGCTGGGGCCGCCGGGCTCCCGCGCCAACTACATCTGCTCCAAGGTCTTCCCCCATGCGCTGATCGTGGCCCCCACGGGCCGCGGCAAGACCACGGGCTTTGTCATTCCGAACCTGCTGACCTGGCAAGGCTCCGCCGTGACGCTCGATGTGAAGGGCGAGTGTTTCGAGGCAACGGCCCGGCACCGCGCCGCCCAAGGCGACAAGGTCTATCGCTTTGCCCCCACCGATTGGGAGGGCAAGCGCACGCATCGCTACAACCCGCTCCTGCGCATCTATCAACTGAAAGATCCCGCGCGCCAGCAAATGGAATTGCAGCTCCTCGCGACGCTCTTTCTGCAGAGCGACAATGACCGGGTGCAGGGGCTGCTGAAAGGCGGGATCGATCTCTTCGTGGCGGCGGGGCTTCTGGCGTTCCAGCGCAAGCGCCCGACCTTGGGCGAGATCTACCGCATCGCCGCCTCGGGCGGGAACAAGCAGAAGGAGTATTTCGCGCGCGGCCACGAGGTGGAGAACCGGGCCGCCAAGCTGATATTCACGCGGTTGGCGTCTACCAACAATGACACGCTGACGTCTTACGTCTCGCTCCTGATGACCTCGGGGCTCGATCAATGGCAGAACCCGGCCATCGACGAGGCGACGGAAGTCTCGGACTTTGATTTCCGGACGATCCGCAAGAAGCCCTTTTCGGTCTATCTCGTCGTCCAGCCGCTGATGGTGAAGCCGCTGGCGCCGCTGATCCGGCTCTTCTTCTCCGATCTCCTCTCCGCCATGCAGGAAAAGGATCCTGGCCCCGACGAGCCCTGGCCCGTGATGATCATGCTCGACGAGTTCAATCGCCTCGGCAAGATGCCCATCGTGGTCGAGAGCATCGAGACCCTGCGGACCTATCGTGGTCACCTGGCCGTGGTCACCCAAACCATCCCCGCCCTCGATGAAATTTACGGCGAAAACACCCGCCGCGCTCTGCAGGGCAACGCGGGCGTGAAGCTCTATCTGACGCCCTCCGATGAAAAGACAGTTGAGGAGTTGAGCAAGGCGGTCGGCAAGACCACGAAGACCGTCATCACGCGCTCCCAGTCCATCGGCAAGAACCCCTTTGAAGGGCGCAGCCAGTCGACCCGGACCGAAGAAAGCTCCTTGCTCCCTGAAGACGAGGCGCGCCGCCTGCCGCTCGACGAGATCGTCATGGTCATCGACGCGCAAATGCCGGTCCGGGCCAAACGGATCCAATATTTTGACGATCGGTTGTTCAAGGCAATCCACGGGGCGCAGACGGGGGAGTTGCCGTTTCCGGAGCCTGGGGGAGGGGGGCCGCAGGGAACGCTGCCGCTGAGCGTGCGCGCCATGCCGATGACGCCGCCGTCGGATGGGCCAGGGGGAACAGAAGCCGACGTCGAGGCCGCACGCCAGGCTGCTGATGGCCAATCGTCAGGGCAAACTGATGTCGCCCCAAAGAAGACTGCGCCTGTCGTTCAAGCCGTTATCGCTGAGGAACAGCGACAGATGGAAATGGATTTTGGGGGCCAAGTTGCAGATGCCGAGACCGTGGGCGTGGATGATGAGGCGCAGATGCGCTCTGCTGTCGATGGATTGGATGAAATGGAAGCGATGCTGCAGGAGGGGGATAGCGATAAGCTGGTTGCTCGATAGTCTAACGAGGATGGTATGTCTGTTGAACAGGGCCGGAAGCGGAAGTTCGCGGTGCCTTGCGCCAATGTGTGAAATCAGCAAGTGTGCCATACGGTGGTTTCCGGATCAGAGGTCGCTACCGGCCAATTGGATAATCTGACTGGGCGGGAGAACTATGGTCGAAAAAGAAACTGATAAGTTCTCAGCAGGCGAGCAGGGCCTTGGATATATTTACCAAAGTCGCCTTGCGTTGCTTCGACTGCTTCAGCTTCCGGAAGATGCGGCAGTCTTCATTGAAAAAGACGACGATCTCGATTTCATTGACACCGAAGGCGGTAAGTCCTTAGCTTCGCTAAAGCACAAGGCGATTGGCGATAAACTGACAGACCTGTCGACTGATTTCTGGAAATCAGTCAACATTTGGCTGGTGCGATACAAGCGGGATGGCCTTGCTGCATCAAATCTGCAGTTCTTCCTTTTTACCACCGGCACCGTGTCAACTGATTCATTTCTTGCTCGCTTCCTCCCGGAACAGGCCACCTCTTCCAGTAATGAAGCAACACTGGCCGAACTGGCCACCGCCGCGCTATCTAGATCAAAGTCAAAACTCATCACTCCGATTGCAGCTGCGTTTAACGAATTAAGCGATTCAGCGAAGCAAGACTTTCTCGAGCGCATCCTGATCCTCGATGGGAATCCGCGCATCAGTGACATCCCGGCCATCATCCGGGAAAAGCACATGCGAAGCATAAGACGCGAACACCGCCAGTTCGTCTTAGAACGGCTGGAAGGTTGGTGGACCGATGCTGTGATCAAGCAGTTGACTGGCGTCAGGCCAGAAGGCATTTTCGGCCACGAAGTCTCGGATAAGCTTTCCAATATCACCGAGGAATACAAAACAGATAATCTGCCAATCACCTTCCGCGGGAAGGTGCCCGCCACCGAGATTGACACCGATGCCGATCCGCGCCTTTTCGTTAAACAAATGTACGAGATAGGCATCTCTTCCAACCGTATCAGGAGTGCGATCCTAGATTACTACAGAGCGTTCGAGCAGCGATCGGCTTGGGCGCGCGAAAACCTAATCGTGTCGGGAGAGATTGAGGAATACGAGGACCGTCTCGCAGAGGAATGGAGCCGCTACAGGGATGTGGTTTTCGAGAAGCTCACGGACGACAGCGCCGAGGATGCGTTGCGCGAAGCCGGAGCCACTCTCTACAACTGGGCAGAATTTGAAACCGGGAAGATCGAGTCCCTTCGAATTCGCGCGCGCGTGACGGAACCCTATGTCGTCCGAGGCAGCTTTCATATTCTCGCGGATACCACGCCTGAACCTAGAGTTTATTGGCACCCACGGTTTATTGAACGAGTATGCAAAGTGTTGGGGGTGGCCTCATGAAACGATGGGACCAACGCCCGTTCGAGATTCGTAATCTATTCAACCCGGCATTTTGCGGCTTGGTCTTGTTCCGCTCGTTGAACGGATATGAAGACATAGATGAGCGAGGCATGCCTTTTTCACTATCATTACTCGTTCTGCCGCTCTGCTTACACAAGGACTCGCGCCAGGTAATTGTCAGTAATCCACGCAGCTACCTGCTTAAGACGACGGAGAATAACCAGCAACTGATGGTGGGCTTCGGCGATCGAGTCTCAGAGATGTTACCCTATGCTTTCGAGGGATTTGGTCTCCTTATGGAAAGGGGCTGTATCACAGTCTCAGATAGCGGCCGCATCCAAACCGTGCCCAAGAAGGTGCGCAAGACCGTTACTGGAACGGATGAAACTGTTGATTGCCACAAAGTCGCGCGGATAGTTGGTAGAGAATTTGCTCGCATTGCAGACCGGTCAACAATTTATGCAACATTCGGAATTCGCCCATGAAGATTCGATCCATTCACATTTATAGCCCTAACGGCCAACGCCGCGACCTGCAATTCAAGGTTGACGGGCTTAACGTCATTACCGGCCGCTCTTCTACTGGCAAGTCCGCACTCTCAGAGATTATCGAATACTGTATGGGACGATCTACTTTTAACGTTCCAGAAGGAATAATCCGCGACAAGGTGGCATGGTTCGCTGTGATCTACCAATTTGAAAAAGAGCAGGTTTTGGTTGCGAAGCCAACACCGTCTCGAGGTGGTGCGAGTTGCAGCACTGCAATGCTGCGTAGGGGCAACCAGTTGCCAATTCCTGTGTTCGAAGATCTGTCGATCAACACTGACGACGATAGTATCGTCGAACTCCTGTCGCGGCTGCTTGGAATTCCAGAAAATCGCACCGAAGTTGCGAGTGAACACAGCCGCGCCAGCTACGACGCCAACGTAAAGCACACGTTTTACTACCTGTTTCAAAAGCAAGGACTGATCGCTAACAAGGACCAACTTTTCTACCGCCAGAACGAACAATTCCAGCCGCAGGCAATACGCGATACCCTGCCAATTCTGCTTGGCGTCTCCTCTCACGACCGCTTCGAATGGGAGTCAAAGCTACGGATTGCGAAACGGGATCTGAGAATTAGCAACAAAAAGCTAGAGCAGGCGCGCAATGCAGTCGACACGTCGCACGAGCAGGCAATCGGTCTGCACTCGGAAGCGACGGCGGTTGGGGTGATCGGAAGCGCCGATGAAAATCAAAATGCAGAAGCAATCATTGAAGCATTGAGATCTGTGCTTTCTTGGAAACCTGAAAAGGTGCCTGACGACGACGGTAGCCGGATTTCCCTGTTGGAAGAAGAGTTGGCTCAACTGCGTCAAGACCGGCGAGACACTCAGGCAAGAATTGATTCGGCGCGTCAGTTCGCCAAGAGGGCGGGCGGCTACGAAAACGAGGCCGCTGAACAAATAGATCGTCTCACTTCGATCAAGGCACTGCCAAACAATCCCGATAGCGGCGAATGGCAATGGCCATTCAGCGAACGGAACCTAGCACTCGACTCCCCGCTTGCTGCCGTCCTGCTAAACGAGCTTGAAACGCTAGATAAGGAATTACGTGTTGCCACCGGCCAGCGCCCCAAGCTCGAAGCCTACTTGGCTGAATTGACTGCTCAGGCGGACGACATCGCAGCAGAAGTCAGACAGAAAGAAACTGAGCTGTCCGCTGCGATCGCAGCTAATGAGATCATTGCCCAAATGGGAAGTCGCAACAATGCTGCCGCGCGCGTCGTAGGCCGTATCAGCCACTTCTTGGAAACGCTCCCTCCGAACGAAGAACTTGCCAGACTTGAATTGGAGAATCGCCGTCTTATCAACAGGGTGACGCAACTGGAGGAGGAAATCGGCACCGACGATAGCGACGAGCGCCTAGCCTCAATTCTCAACAACATCTCTGCGCAAGTCACGCGGTTCATCCGGAAATTTGAGGCAGAATTCCAAGACTTCCCGGCGCGGCTCAACCTACCACAGTTGACGATCATCTTCGATCGGCCTGAGCGTCCGGTCCCTATGAGTCGCACAGGAGGCGGCGAAAACCATCTAGCCTATCACCTTTCTGCATTACTCGCGCTGCACCTATTCGCTGCGCAAAATAATCGCCCAATCCCGCGCTTCCTGTTGATCGATCAGCCAACCCAAGTCTACTTCCCGTCTGAGAAAATCTACAAGGAGGCCGACGGCTCTTTCCAGAAAACAGAGGCTGATGCGGATCTAAACGCGGTTCGTCGATTGTTCGAGCTGCTGTTGAAATATACGCAGGATGACGTACCCGGCTTTCAGCTGATCGTCACCGAGCACGCCAACCTCCGTGATCAGTGGTTTCAGGACGCGTTGGTCGAAGAACCGTGGACCAAACCCCCAGCGTTGGTTCCTGAGGAGTGGCCAAACCTCGACGGGGTTTAAGGTCGAAATTGTTTGTGAGGGCTCTAAACACGGAAAAACATTGAAAGTCAGACGTTCGAAGAACTGGTCGCGAGTGACCGCCATAGGCCGTCACCGTCGCCCAAGCCGTCCCAGTCTCGCCAGCTGCGCCAGCATTTTTGACCCAGAGTCTGCGGACCCTGTGCCGCCTGCGGAACTCGTCTGCCCCATGCCTTGCCTCACGGGAAACTGCTGCACGCCAAAGAACTGCCGCGCCCTGAGGGCTGCGTATTCTGCGCCGCTTGCACCGCCGATCAGATAGCGGTTGTAGGCTTGCTGGCTGCCCATCGCTGCGCGAGCGAAGCTGTAGCCGCCGCCGAGACCTCCGGAGAGGGCGGGCATCATGATGTTGCCGGAGATCGCGCGGACGATAAAGGGTGTTGCGATTATGAACCCTTTGGCCATGAGCACCATCATGAAGAAGGGGATGAGCGCGCCGATATTGGAGGCCCCTTCCGGGTCGCCAAGCTCACCGATCAAGGCTGATGAAACCCCAGTGATCGTGGCGAACACGCCGGCCACGACGATGGGGTAGAGCGCAAAGGAAACCAGCGCGGATAACCAGCGAGCGAAATAATCCTTGGTGACCTCGAAGAGGGTCAGGAAAATCATCACCGGGGCGATCCCGATCAGAAGCGCGATCATCAGTCGGGAGGCCACGAGGATGAAGGCGGCCAGTCCGCCGAGGATCGAGAGCAGAAGAACACCGACGATGTCGAGCATGGCGCCGGCCATCCAGTTCAGCTCGGATCCGGCAGCGTTCAGATAGTCGCCCAGTTCCGCGATCAGCCGGTCGAACTCTTCTGCGAACGTGCCGGAGGGTCCGGGGCTGCCGCCCCCGACCGAAGCGACAAGCGCGCCCGCGATACTGTCAATCCCATAGAGAATGGCAGACGAGAAGGCGTTGAACTGCATCCAATTGGTCGCGAATATCCCGATAAGCCCGATCTTGACCGCGAGCCAGAAGGCTGTGTGCCCATCCATGGCCCGATATTGATAGATCATGTTGATGCCAACGAGGATCACCACCAGCGTTGTCCCCAAAACGAGGAGCGTGCCGACTGTTGCCGCAACCGCACCAAACTGGGTCTCAGCGGCGGTGTCGAGATAGGCTTGGGAGGTTTCAACGAAATAGGTGACGACGCTCATCGCGGGGCTTCCTTACCAATTGCCCGCGACGTCGCAGATGGTCTGGGCTTCCGGACGGGCGGCGTTGGCGCGGCGGTTGTAGGCGTCCGAGGCTTGCAGCATTTCCCATCGTTCGTCGCTCGCGTGGCGCTCACGAAACACCGCTTCGGCTGCGTCCCAAGAGGGGAACCGGGTCGCGCAGTCGCAGTTGCCGATCTCGACGACCCGCTCGAGATTCTGGGCGCGATAGATGTCCTGAACCAGAACCCGCTGATAGGCTTGGCGCAGGGGGATCTCCTGCATCCACAAGGGTTCAGCGGGCCGGTCCGGACAGACGTCAAAGCTGCGATCGAGGGTCGGCACGAGATCGCGCTCAGCGAAGGCGGGTGCCAACGTCAGGCCCAAGACCAGCGCAGTCAATACGAGGGTACAGCCCGCCTGCCTCATGCCGTGGCTCCGGCGGGTGTGGTCTCACGCTTCAGGAAGACCGTGTGTCCCACATTGGCGAATTCCGAGGAGCTGATCGACACCACCTCCCAGCCTTCCGCACCTTTGGCATTCAGGCTGGCCTGCATGTCGGCAAGGCTGGTTTTTCGGGTCATGGGAAAGGACAGGATATCGTATTCAAAGGTCTTCATGGGGAAATTCCAATCTCAGTTGCGCCGGGGAGGTAGAATTCGGTGATGCCGCGTTTGCCGTCATGGCGACCGGCCTGGATGATCACGTCGATGGAATTCTCGATGTACTGGATCATGTCGGCATAGGTCATCGGGATCTCGGTCTTTAGTGCTGCGATCGCGAGGCGCTGCACGGCAAGTTGGGGGGTTTCGGCATGCAGCGTGGTCATCGAGCCGCCATGGCCGGTGTTGATGGCTTCCAGAAAGGTCATGGCCTCCTTGCCGCGCACCTCGCCCAGGATGATCCGGTCGGGGCGCATGCGCAGCGTGGCGGTGAGAAGCACATCGGCGGTCTGGAATTCTGCGTCGCGATTGGCGATGAGGGTCACGGCATTTGGCTGGGGCGGCAGAAGCTCGGCGGCTTCTTCGATGGTCACGATGCGTTCCTCGGCCGGTACGTGAGAGAGTATCTTGCGCGCGGCTACGGTCTTGCCGGTGGAGGTGCCACCCGAGACGATCATATTGAGTTTGTTCTCGACGCAGAAGGCCAGCGCATCATCGATCAAACCCGCGGCCACCACTGCGCGCAAGGCGCGCTTTTTTTCGAGGCGCAGTTCCTCGAGTTTGCGTTCTTTGCCATAGAGGAAATCGAGCGCGATCCCATCGAGTGGCAGGCTTGAGAAGAACCGCAGGCTGATCGACATGGCCGAGAGCACGGCGGGCGGGGTGATGACCTGTGCGCGGATCGGGCGTCCCTTGTAGGTGATCGAGACCGAGACGATGGGGCGGTCCTTGCTCATCGTGGTATTGGCAGAGGAGGCGATCTGGTTGCCGAGGTCCCTGACCTGAACGCCCGTCAGCCTTTGATCCAGCGCGCGCATGAAGTGATCGCCCTGGAATTCTCCCCAGCAGGTCCCGTCGGGGTTGATGCAGATCTCGATGACATCGTCGCGGGCGGCGGCGTCGATCCGGTCAAGCGAGGTTTCGAGATAGCTCAGCGACATGGGCTCAGAATATCCTCCAGATCGCGGTCGACCATGACCGTGACGCGGGCGCCCTGGTCGACATAGATGACGGGGCCGATGGAGAGGTAATCGCCGATGACGCTGTCCGTCGCATCTGCCAGATCATCGCCAACGTCTTCGAGAACGTCGGCGGCAGTTTCATCCTGGACCTCGGAGGCGGCGGCACTTGGTGCCGCGGAAATCAGCGAGATCAGGGCGGCCGACCCGAAACGCTCGGCAAAGTGCGTGTCCACAAAGCCGGTAACACCCGAACGGCCAAGTTCATCGCCCCCGAAAGAGCTGATCTGGACGGTCTGGCCCGCGGGCAGGATGATCCGGTCCCAGGCGATCGTGACGCGGCGCTGCGCGATATCGACCCCCGAACGATAGCGCCCAATCAGGCGGGACCCGCGCGGGATCAGAAGGCGGGAGCCATCGAAGCTGTATACATCTTCTGAGACGACGGCCCGGGTCTGGCCGGGCAGGGAACTGTCGAGGGCGGTTTCCATGATGGCCTGGATCATCGTGCCCTGAATGATGGTGTTGGACGGATTGGCGATGACCTCGGCTTGCGTCATAGAAGTGGGCAGCGCGCCGTTCAGCACAAAATCCGTCACTTCCCCAAAGGTCCGCTCGGTCAGCGCGGTTTCATTTGCGCCTGAGGTGCCGCCAAAGGCGATGGTGGGCGAGGTGATGCGGCGCTCCTGAAACGCACGTTCTTCGGCCGCGCGACGCTCGAGTTCCGCGAGCCGTCTTGCTTCCTCTTCGCGGCGCAGTCGCTCCTCTTCCCGCGCCCGCAACTCGTCCTCAGATGGCCCCAGAGGCGCGGGGGCAGGGCGGTTGGCCTCGAGCTGCGCGAGTTCGAGGTCCATGCGGAGTTGTTCCAGCTCGCGATCGCGCGCCGTGAGCTCGTCTCGGAACTGCTGCTGCGCGGCTTCTGACGCCGCTTGTAGCGCCGCGATCTGGGCGGTCAGCGCATCGATGGCTTCGGCGGCAGCCGTGTCTTCCTCGACGACGGGTTCGGGCGCGTTGCGCAACTCCTCGATCTGGGCCTGAAGGGCGGCGAGCTGCGCCAGAAGCTCGGCATTGGGCTCGACGGGCTCGGGCGCGACCAGAACCACTTCGGGCTCGGGTGGAGGGAGGGTTTCGATGGCACCAAACCCGTCGCCTTCGTTTTGGAACACGTCCGGCGTGGCCGTAGGCAGGGCTTCTTCTTCCTCGGGTTGGGACATCAGATAGAGCAGTGAACCACCCGCCCCGATCGCGAGGACAACGACCAAAGCGAGCAGCGGTGAGCGCCGTGGGGCAGGGCGCGACCCGGAGCCTTTGCCTTGCTCAAGGGCGGCAAGGCGCTTTTCGAGGTCAGCGTTTCCGGCGTCGCTCATGATCGCACCCCCGTAGGTGGTGTGGCTTCGATGCAGACCACCTCGTCACCGATCCGTAGAACCCATTGCCCGTTCACCCCGGAAACCCGGATCACGCCGTCCTCGGTGGTCTGCGTGTTGACCGTCCGCTCACGGCCATTGGCGTAACGGAAGATCGCGGGCACCGGCGCGTTCCGCGGGAACTCGAAATACGTGAACGTCCCGTCATCCCAGACGCGGGTCGGGGTGAACTCGGTCCGTGCGCTGGCACCGTAGTTGTAGTTCGGCGCTTGGGCCGCGATGGCCCGGGTCGGGCGCGCATCGTCCTCCGGATAGCGGAACTGCACCACGTAGAAGGTCGGGCTGCGGACCTCCTGGACGTTGAAATAGTAGCTTCGCCTGTTCGTGTAGACGGTCACGTTGGTATGGACACCGCGCGCGACGGGCTTGATCGCGAAGGCTTGCCCGCCCGGCACGCCATCGATCTCGAAGCCCTCTGTGTCCCCTGCGATGATCGAGCGGATGCTCTCACCTTCCCCGAACTCGACCGTGGTCACATGGGTGAGCGACACACTGAGGCGGTAGACCTGACCTTCCTGGTAGGTGGCCAACCGCACGCGGTTGTCATTGGGACCGCCGCGCGGGATGGCTTCCGCGAAGGCGAGGCCGGGCAATAGGGCAATCAGCAATAAGAAAAGTCGAACTGGGAACAAATTCAATTCTCCAATCTGTCGGAGCGGATGGAATATTCGAGCACGGTGAAGCCGAAGGGATTGGTCCAGACCTCATCGATGGAGCGGCGGGTCTCGGGGCGGAACTCGAAGAGAAGCGTGGCGGTGAAAAGCCCGGTCTGAACGCCATTGATGGAGGTCAGGCGCTTGCGCAGGCGCACGGTGGCGCGGTTGTTGCCGATGCGATTGATGCTGAGGATCTCCACATCGAGCCGGGCATTCGGGCCATAGACCGTGGGCGGGTAGTTCTCGTTGGCGCTGTTCCAGATCTGGCGCAGCCCGCTCTCGGCAGCTCCGTCCGAGCGGCGCAGGACGTTGCGGATGCGCAGATCGTTGTCGAGCTGGTTATAGACCTCCCGGTCGGTCACATAGCGGAAGACCTCCGCCTCGATGACCGCCTGGTTGGCTGTGACCGAAGTTGCGCCCACCGAAGCCTCGGGCAGGGCAAAGCCAGTGGCGGGATCATAGGGCACAACCACAGGCGGCGGGTCGACATCGAGGATCGCAACAGCTGCCGCACTCAGGCATCCGAGAATGCCGAAGATAAGCCCGATGAGCCCAAGGCGCTGCCAGAGCCGCTCCCGTCGAAGCGCCCCGTAAACCAGTTCCTCTTCGATGATCTCTTGTTCACTCGCCACGCGTCACACCCTCAACTCAATCCGCACGCAACTCGGGCAAGGTGAAATCCATGAAGCGCTGTTCTTCGGCGATTGTGGCGGCATCAATCACGCCGCCTGTGCCGTCACCCACGGTTTGCACGGCCTCAAGCTGCCACATGGCGACGAGGGCAATTGCCAGCTCCGCCGTCACCCGCGTGTTGAGGTCGATACTTTCCTTCAGTTCGTCCATGTCATCGATCAGCCCGACCAGCCGGTCGACGCGTTCCAGCGATTGGCCCGCGCCCTCGTAGCTGTTCTGGGCAGCGGCCGAGACGAGGGCGCCAGTCGTGGCTTGCGTGGCTACGCGATTGGCCCCGGGATTGCCGCTGGTGGCCAATTCCGAGAGCGTGTCTTCATCGAAGCCGAGATCGGCCAGCACCCGGTCCATCTGGGTTTCGATTTCGCCTGCGCCGGAGCCCGAGAGGCCCGAGAAATCCCCAGTCTTGATCGCCTCAATCGTGGCGAGGATGTCCCCGAACTCTTGGTCGAGCAGACCGTTCAACTCGTCTTCCATTTCCGTCCGGATGATTTCGGGAAGCTCGGCAAGTCGGGTGAGCGCTTCATAGGTTCTTTGCAGCTCCGCGAGTTGATCCGTGAGTGTGGCAAGCTGTTCGCGGAGCTGCGTCAGCTGCTCATTCTGCAGGATCTCGTCCTCGATCATCTGCCGGAGCTGCTGGATGTTTTGTGCGATGTTCTGGGTATCGACGACGGGCACGCCTTGCGCCAGGGCGGGGGACGGGGTGCCGAGATGCAGGCCAAACCCAAGTGTCGTGGCCAAGGCCGTTCTCATGAGCAAATGTCCCATCATTCAATCTCCCTGATCGTGAATTCCATGAACGCGCCCTCGGCCATGCGGGCGCTGGCTTGGGCCAGCTCGTCGGCGGAGAGAACGCGGGTGCGCGCCGCCTGTAGCCGGATGCGGGCTGCCACGAGACGCACGAGTTCGGCGCGGGCATAAGTGTTGAGCGCCATGCTCTCTTGCACGTCCTCAGTCTCGGAAATCCGCGTGACGATGTCGGAAATGCGCAGCGCGGCCTGGCGGATCGCGGCGGGCGAGTTGCTGCCATAAAAGGCCGCGCCATGACCCGTGAGCGAGAGATTGGCATTGGCCAATAACACCGGATCGATCGTGCCGAGCGCGTCGATCCCGCCGATACGGCTCAGATAGAGATTGTAGCGTTCAGGGATGACCTGGACGTAGTGCTGGGTCTCGCGGAAGGGTGGGACGCCGCCATACTCGAAAACCCGGCCGGGTCCGGCGTTATAGGCCGCGAGGGCGTTGATGATGTTGCCATCGAATGTGTTGAGCTGGGTCGCGAGATAGCGCGCGCCGCCATGCACCTGCAGATAGGGGCTGTCGTAATATTCCGGGTTGATGCCGAGATCGCTGGCGGTGCCAGGCATGATCTGGGTGAGGCCATAAGCGCCAACGGGAGACCGTGCCCCAATCGTAAACCGGCTTTCCTGCCAGATGAGGGCTTGCAGCAACGCGCGCCATTGGACGGGGGAGAGCCCTGCGCGTCCAACACCCGCAAAGCCGCTGGTCTCGTGGGCAACGCGGATGATGAGCTGCTCGATGTTTTCCGCAGCATCCCCGAACATCTGCGCACCGCCGGGATTGGGGTCGATCTCGCCCGTGCCATAGACGGCTTCCACGGCGCGGTCGGGATCGCCGCTGCCGCTTTCCAGTCCCGAGACCATAGCCGGCAAGCCCTGACCGCCGAAGCTGGTCTGGGCATCGAGGATGCGTCGGAGGGTTTCCAGCTGCTCCCGTTCGATCTCGGCGATGAGTTCGCGCACTGCAAGTTTGTCGGCTTGAACAGCCAAGTCTGCCTCGCGATCGCCGGTCTCGACGATGTCACGCGCTGTCAGCCCACTGTCATTGGTCGGCACGCCTTGAGACAAGGCGAGACCGGGCAGCAGGCAAAACGCGAGGATATGAGGCAGGCTAGACTTCAACGTCGCCCTCCGGCGCGCCGAGCGGTGCGAAGTGGCAATCCTGGGCTGTCGCTGCCGTCGAGGCGAGAAAGGAAAAGCAATTGGCCTGCGGCTCCCGATACTGGGTGCAGGAGGCCAGCGCGCCGAGCGCAGCCAAAGCGATAAGAATACGGATCATGAAAGCCTCCAAAAATCTGGGCGGTCGCGGTAATCGGTGCCGACAAGCGCTTCGCCCTTTTCCATGCCGCCAAGGATCGTGAGATTGGGCCCAAGGGCGCTCAGATCGGCATCGACGACGATGGAGCCCTGGTCGTCACGGATGAGGGCGAGACGGCTGTCGCTGCCGGTGTTGAGAAGCACGTCCAGCTCCTTCTCATAGAGGTTCAGCATCGCGTAATCGGCGGCATGGGCGCGGATGTTCGGGAGCAGGATTTGCGTGGGCACGGCCTCGACGATGGTCTTGCCGGTCCGCGTGCGCTCCAATTGGCTCGCGTATTGCGTCATCATCACCGCGACGGTGTTCTGCTTGCGCGCGGTGACCAGCCAGTTCGAGAGCCGCTCGGCGAAATACGCGTTGTCGAGCGCCTTCCAGGCCTCGTCGATCACGATGATGGTGGGGCGGCGATCCTCGATCTCGCGTTCGACCCGGCGGAAGAGATAGGAGAGGACCGCCATCCGCTCCTTGTCGGCCTCGCTGTCGAGAATGCCGGTGAGATCGAAACCGACTACATCGCCTTTGAGCGAGAACGTGTCTTCCAGAGTCATCCCGAAGATCCAGCCGTAGCGACCCTCCTCGGTCCACTCGAGCAATCGCTGGTGCAGATCGCCGCCATCGTCGGTCGACACAAACAGCGATGCGAAATCCCGCCAGTTGCGCAAGGCGGGGTTCGTAGCCTGAGCGTTCTGGCGCACGACTTCTTGGATGCGGTTGGTCTGGGCAGGTGTGAGCGGTTTGTCGGCGCGATACAGAAGCGTGGCGAGCCAGTCCGAGAGCCATGCAGTGCCGCGCGCATCGGTTTCGGTCCAGAGCGGATTGAGTCCCGTGGGCTGCCCAGCTTTCAGGGACGCATAGCGCCCGCCATTGGCGCGGACCGCCATCTCCATACCGAGACGGTAATCGAAGACGAAGATCCGCGCCCCTGCTCGACGGGCTTGCGTCATCAGGAAGGCCGACAGCACCGATTTGCCCGACCCGGGCCGCCCCATGATCAGTGTATGCCCGCTGGTTGGTTCTTTGTCGGGGCTGCCTTGCTCGTGATAGGAAAACCGGTAGGCGCTCTGCTCGGGCGTTGGCAGATAGGTGATGACCTTGCCCCAGGGGGTTTTCTCCGCAGGCTTGCCAAGCTGGGTCCGATGAAACGCCGCGAAATCCGCGAAGTTGCGATTGGTCACAGCGCTGGCGCGCACGCGCTTGGGCTGGTTGCCGGGATGCTGGCTGAGGTAATGCGCCTTGGCGGCGACCCGCTCGCCAATCATCTTCACGCCTTCGGTTGCGGCGGCATTCACGATCTCGGCGCTGAGGGTTTGCAGTTCTTCGAGCGTGTCGCAAAAGATGGTCACGACCATGTGATGCTCGCCGAAGCTTTGGCGCTTGGCCTCGAGATCATCGGCGGCGATGTCGAGGGCTTCCAGGAGCGAGAGGGCTGCGTCCTGGCTGGCCTGCATCTGGCGCTTTTGCCGCTTGATGCGGCCCGCCATGAGGTTCGAATTGATCGGCGTGAAGGAGTGCGTCACGATCATGTCGACCGGCAGGTTCAGCATGTCGAACATGGTGCAGGAGGTGCCTTCCGAGTATTCTCCGATGGTGAAGCTCTTGCCGTAGCGGTGGCCCACGACGCCCTCGGAAAGCTCGAAATGGTCTCCGTGAAACGTCACGCGGGTATTGGCGACGTTGACGGACAAAAAGCCGTAGGTGTTTGCAGGGTAGAGCGGCAGCTCGGTGCCCGTGTTGAGCGCGCCCAAAAATCCCACCAACTCTCCCGATCCGGCTGACAGCAGGCGTGGCTTGAGCTCGGTAAGCCCCGAGAGGAAGACGTTCACGGCCTCGCCCAGTCGCTGCAGGCGTTTGCGGGTCTCTTCTCTCAGGCGGTCCGGCGCGCTGCGGCTGAGGAACGGCAGGAGGCTTTTCGGGGGCGGGCGGTGAATGACGGTGAGCGTCAGGGTCTTGTCGCGCAGCCCGCTGGTCGCGAGTTTCGCGCGCCAGCGGCGGTCGACCTCTCCCGCGAAGCTGTCCTCACGGATCGGGTCGAGATCCGGTGTGATGGCCTTGGAGACCTTGTGGACGTAATAGCTGAATTCCGGCCCAAGCTGCGCGACGATGCGGGCAAAGAGCGCCGTCACCTTGTCGAGATAGGCATCGTCCGTCGTGTAGCTGTTGATCCCCTCGAGCCGGATGCAGCGGAAGAGCTCGTTGACCCGGGTCCGCACGGTCTGGTCATCGACGAGGCTGACATAGGGCAGCATATGCGCAAGGCGTATCTCGCGCGCATACCATTCCGGCGTCATCGTGCGGGCATCGAGCGCAGCATCACGGGCGTCATCACGGGGCATAGCTGTCCCCGCCATGAATGGACCTATTACGCGTGGGCGGTGTCTCCTGCAGGGCCGTCATCATCACGTCGATGAAACGCGGGTCCCAATCTGCGGCCTTCCACAGCACCGGATAAAGAAGGGCGGCGACACCCAATACCGCGATGTGCTGGACCCAGACGAACAAGAGCACCGAACCGAAGAGCCAGACCATCGCGTACATGATGGGCAGGCCCAGAAGCTTCGGCGGGCGCACGAGGCCGAGAAAGAGAGGCGCGCGCTCAGCCACCGGCAAAGACCGCGGCAACGATGGTGGGGGCGGCGGCAACACCAGCGATGCCCACGAGAACCCAGAGGGCTTGGCGCAGATCGATGATGTTGAAGAACCAGCTGAGAAAGACCCCGAGAACGGCAAGCGTCGCGATGACAACGCCAAGTGGGCCGGTCAGCGCATCGACAATGCCCTGCAACAAGCTTTGGATCGGGGAGAGATCAATGCTCTGGGCGAGGGCGGGTTCGGCAATCAGCAGGAATAGCGCCAGCGAGGCGACAAAGAGGTTTGAAATCTGTTTCATGAATTCGATCCTTCCAATCGGGCCACGACAGCCATGACGCGGGCCACGTGGTTCTGGGTTTCCGGGTAGGGGGGGATGCCACCGTATTGGCGCACAGCGTCCGGCCCGGCGTTGTAGGCGGCCAGTGCCAGCTGCGGGTTGCCGAATTCGCGCAGCATCAAGACGAGGTAGCGGGCTGAGCCATCAAGGTTCTCGATGGGATCGTTCGGGTCGACGCCAAGCTCCTCTGCGGTCCCGGGCATGAGCTGTCCGAGACCAATCGCCCCTGCGGTCGAGACAGCCTCCTGCCGGTAGGCACTTTCAACCTCGATGTTTGCCCGGTAGAGACTGAGCCAGTCAGTGACGGAAAGCGCCGCGCGGCGCAGACCGGGATGGCTGGCATAGCGCAGCCCCGTCGCTTCGATCGCCGCCAGCACCTCGGGGCTTGGCCGGGCGGGGGAGCGTTTGAACCCTGCAGACTGATCAGTGTCAGGACCTCCCGAAGCATCCCCTGTCCCAAGGATCGCCAAGGCCCGGGTTCCCGGACCCATGGCAATCCCATCCTGGTAATGGCGCGCGAAGCTGTCTTGTGAGCGGGACGGGGTAAGAGAGCCGTCGCTCTCCATCACCAGCACCATCTGCGCCGTGGCCGGTGTGGCCAGCAGCCAGAGGAGGTTAGCTGTCAGCGCTCTTGTCTGACGGGGTCTTGGTCGAGGCAGTTTTGTCGGCTGGGGAGAGCTTGTGGCTCCGGCTTGTGCCTGCGACGAGGGGTAGGTCGACATGCGCAAAGCCGAGACCCAGAAAGAAAGACACCACGCCGGAGACGGTCTTGAACTCGCGGATCTTGATGTCGTTGTAGGTCGTTCGGGTGCGGGCAGTGACGAGAAGCTTTTCGACACCCTCGTCCGACACGACGCGCATGATCCAGACCCCGTAATAGCTGGGGCCCTTCTTGTGTGCTGACTCCTGGCACAGGATTTCTGCGCTATAGCCGCTTTCCACGAGCTCGCGGAACCTGGCTTCCGTAACCACATTTGGTGCTTCGATGTCCCAGTTCATGGCCCGGCTCACGCTTTCTCCAATGGCGCGACCCTAGGCATTCCCACTTGAAGCCCAGAGTTACGATAGTATACTATCAACCGCAAGATGTAATATCGTGCTTTAGCTGTAGTTTGGTTGCGCAAACACTAGTCACGGCCAGTGTCTGCGATCAAGGAGATAACAGGTTTGAGAAACCCAAGGTTGACATGCCTACTCCAATTGCAAGCTATAGTCCTTCTAATCTGCGTTCCCGGGCCGGTTTTGGCGGAATCCTGCTTCGCCCCGGCCCGTCCTTTCCTGCCAAGCGATTCGCAGGCGGCGCGGGACTATGCGGACATCATCCGTGGCGATTTCGAAGACTACATCCAGGATATCCAGAGCTACTTCCGTTGCCTCGACAGCGAACGCGCCCGCGCTTTCGAGGAAGCGCGCGAAGTCAGCGAGGACTATGGCCGATTTCTGCAATTGGTAGGGGATTGATGGGCAGCCTCGGGAGCATCAGACTTGCAGCCCATGGAAACCAGACGCCGATAACACCCTCAAATATCTACTTTTTAGATAACAGATTTCATCCGCTAGCGACGTCACAAAAGGTATGTGACGCGTGGCAAAAACAATCAGAAGCACGGGACAGATGGCACTCTGCCAAGCATTGGTCGACGCCCGCATCAAGGCGGGCCTCGGTCAGGAGGACTTGGCGATCAAGCTCAAGTGCCATCAATCCCTCGTGGCGCGAATTGAAAGCGGCCAGCGCCGGGTCGACGTCGTCGAACTGGTCGTTCTCGCCCGCGCCATCGGCTTTGACCCCTTCAAGGTTCTGGCGATCGTCGACGCCGCCACGGAGCCCGACCACAGAATTTGAAAGCAAAGAAATTTTCAAACGTACCGAATTGGACGTCCCCATGTGAATTGAGCTCCTCCAGGAAGAGTAGTCATCCAACATCCACTAACAGGCTGATGAAGAAGTCGGCCTTGAAGGACGCTTTTCCTTTCGCCACGGTTTGA
>JAAFAB010000061.1 GCA_018222585.1 Paracoccaceae bacterium
GGACGACTTTTACGCCGCCCGCAGCGGGCTCATCCCGCCGCTACCGTGGTCGACTCTCTCACCGCCGTTCTCACGGACACATGGCGATGTACAACCCGGCTGGGCGCGCCAATTATGAGCCCAACAGCTGGAAGGATGGCGGCCCGCGGGCAGATGCGGAAGGCGGGTTCACCACCTATCCCGAAGCGATTGAGGGCGAGAAACGGAAGGTTCGTACGGAGCTGTTCGCGGACCATTACAGTCAGGCCCGCCAGTTCTATCAAAGCCAGACAGAGGTGGAGCAGGGCCACATTGCCGACGCGCTCATCTTCGAACTGTCGAAATGCGAGGTGCTGGATATCCGCAAGCGTGTCGTAGCCCACTTGCCAAATATCGATACGGATCTTGCTCAGACTGTCTCGGATGGGCTGGGTTTTGACGAAATGCCGGAACCGGATGCGCCGCGGCGCGATATGGTTGAAGGGCTCAAGCCATCGGATGCGCTGTCGATCCTCAAGAACGGACCGGATAGCTTCAAGGGTCGGAAACTTGGCATCCTTGTAACCGACGGTATCGATGGGGGCCTGCTCGCCTCATTGCAACAGGCGGTGAAAGACGTGGGCGGCATGGTGGAAATCATCGCCCCCACGATCGGCGGCATCAAGACGTCCGACGGTAAAAGCGTGTCGGCGGATCAGAAAATAGATGGCGGGCCGTCCGTGCTCTACGATGCTGTCGCTGTGATGGCACCGGCAGACGGGGTAAAAAAGCTGGCAACCATGCATCCGGCCAAGGGATTTGCCGCCGACGCGTTCGCGCATGCGAAGTTCATCGCGCTCACCGGCGAGGCCGAGAAGCTGTTTCATGCGGCAGGGGTTGACGATTTTGACGAAGGCGTATTCCGACTCGAGGGCAAGGACGACTGTGCGGATTTCATCGAGGCTTGCGGGAAAATGAGGTTTTGGCAGCGCGGATAATCTGCTCTTATACTGTCGGATCACGGCATATGGCGGGCGGAGAAATCCCTGAGCCATTCCTGCAGCTTTGATGAGACGTCGGGTCCGGAATATTGCCGGAAATAAGGCAGTGCCCGGGCTAGATGTGCCCAGTCTGTCTCCGCGTCATCAAGCCTATGGGCAAGCACTTCTGTGAGTCTCTCCGGAACCCTCATTTCTTGATCCTGATGACTGAAAAATAGCGCAAAGGGAGCGGCGTTCAATTCGGCGGTCAATCCTGCTAAATCTTTCAAAAGCAAGATGTTATCGTCCTCGGCGGCGTGAAGATATAGTAGAAGCTTGCGCCCGTGGACGACCGTTTGAGTGGTCGTCACGACAAAGCTCACGCCGAGCGTCAGGACAACCATGCCATTCACACCGACCACCACACCTAAAAGTGAGATACTCGACGTCGCAGGCGATGGGCGTTGTTGCACTACCCCGGCCTGAGGCGTGACTACCCCTTTCCCCGCTGCCGTCAGGCGATGCGGACGATCTCGGCGGTGCCGAGGGCGTTGAAGCGGTTCATGAGGGCGATGCGGATTTGAACTTCGGCGGTTTGGCGGTCTGGGTCTCTTGCAGCGATCCTTTCGCCGAAAGCTTTGAAACACCGCATCTTCGCCTCGATGCGACTTCGGATATGGTAGCCCGTCCAGCGCTTCCAGAACGCCCTGCCGTAGTGACGCGTGGCGCGCAGGATCTCGTTTCGGACTCTGGCCGCCGGACCGTCGTCCTTCCAGGGCCTGCCGTTCTTGCGGATCGGAATGATCGGGACGGCCTCGCGTTCGAGGACGGCGGTGTGACAGCGGCGGGTATCGTAAGCGCCATCAGCCGTCACCGTGCCGATTGGTTCGTCCTGAGGCACCTG
>JAAFAB010000028.1 GCA_018222585.1 Paracoccaceae bacterium
CGTGAAGGCGGCCGTACCGTCGGGTCGGGCGTCGTCTCCAAGATCCTGAAGTAAGTCGGGTTTCGCCCTCAGGGCGGAAGCGGGAGATCCCCCGCCATGCGACAGCAACCGATCGAGACGGCGGCCCCTCGGGGCCGCCGTTTTCCGTTCGCGGCCTCTGGACCTTTGCCGCGCCGGGGCTATCCTTGGCCCTCATGACCGCACCCGTGACCTTCGCCTATGCCCTTTCGGGCCCCCTGCGCGGCCAGCGCCTGCAGGGTGAGGCGATTCCCGACACGCTGCGCGAGGACAGCCTGGCCTGGGCGCATCTGGACGCGGCCCATTCCGGCACCCGCGACTGGGTGGCCGGGCGGCTCTCCTACCTGGACGAGACGGTGATCGAGGCGCTGACCCAGCCCGAGACCCGGCCCCGCGCCACCCCGGTCGGCGACGGTCTGCTGCTGAATTTCCGCGCCCTCAACCTGAACCCCAACCGGGACCGCGAGGACATGATCGGGGTGCGCATCTGGGCCGATGGTCATCGCATCATCACCCTCGCGCGCCAGCGGGTCGCGGTGCTGGACGAGATCGCCCGCGAGATCGAGCGGGGCAATGGCCCGACCACGGCAGGCGCCTTCATCGCCCGGCTGGCCGACGGGCTGACCGACATGCTGCAACCTTTCGTCACCGAGCTCGACGGAGAGGTCGACGGGCTGGAACCCCGGGTGATCCAGGATCCCGACCCCGCGCTGCGCCGCCGCATCGTTGCGCTGCGCCTCTCGGTGGTCGAGCTGCGCCGCCATCTGCCGCCGCAGCGCGAGGCGATGCTGCGCCTGGCGCGGCTGGAACATCCGCTTCTGGAACCGCGCGATCTGCGCGAGATCCAGGAGGCCGCCGAACGGCTGATCCGCATGGCCGAGAACGTGGACGAACTGCGCGACAATCTCGGCGTGTTGCGCGACGAGCTGACCGGCTCGCTCAGCGAACGGCTGAACCGGCACATGTACACGCTGTCGATTCTCTCGGCGGTCTTCCTGCCGCTGACCTTCTTCACCGGGCTCTTCGGCATCAATGTCGGCGGCATTCCGGGCGCGGACGGGCCGAATGCCTTCTGGGTCTTCTCGGGCGTGATGGCGCTGATCTTCCTTGGACAGGGCTGGATCCTGCACCGTTTGCGCTGGATGTAGCGGCAGGGATGGCCCGGCAGGGGGCGGGCGCGCGAAATTCCCCGCGAATACCGTCGAATTGACCGCGCGGGGCCTCAATTCAGGGGGTATGCTGGCGACAGTGCCCGAGGCAGCAGGAGGCCGCACCGTGTCGCATCCCTATCAATCCCTTCCCCCCCGGGCCTTCTGGAAGACCGGCGTGGCCGAGTTGAACCCGCTGCAGATCGCCGGCCTCTGGCAGGCGAAGCTGCAGGTCGCCCCCGGCGTGCCGATCATCACCGCCGGCTCCTGCTTCGCGCAGCATATCGGGCGCGCCCTGGCGGCGCGGGGGTTCCAGTGGTTCGATGCAGAACCGGCGCCGGCCTGGCTCTTCGAGGAGGCGGCGGCGGACTTCAACTACGGTATCTTCTCCTTCCGCACCGGCAACATCTACACCGCCCGCGCCCTGCTGCAGTGGCTGCGCATGGCCTATGGCGAGATGGCGCTGCCTGACGAGTGGTGGAGCGAGGCGGGCCGCGTCTACGATCCCCTGCGCCCGGCGATCGAGCCCGGCGGCTTCGAGAGCATCGAGGAGGCCCGCGCCTCGCGCGCCGCGACCCTGGTGGCGATCCGCCGCGCGGTCGAGACGGCGGGGGTCTTCGTCTTCACCCTCGGCCTGACCGAAAGCTGGGCCGATGTCGAAACCGGGCTGGAATATGCGCTCTGCCCCGGCACCCTGGCCGGGCAGTTCGATCCGGACCGCCACGTCTTCCGCAACCATCGCCACGCGGCGATCCTGGCGGACATGGAGGCGGTGCTGGCGCTGCTTGCGGCGAAGAACCCCGATCTGAAAGTCCTGCTGACGGTCAGCCCGGTGCCGCTGACCGCGACGGCCTCGGGCGAACATGTCCTCACCGCCACCACCCGCTCCAAGTCGACCCTGCGCGCCGTGGCCGCCGAGCTGGTCGAGGATCACGCCCATGTCGACTACTTCCCCAGCTACGAGATCATCACGCACCCCGTCTTTCGCGGCATGTTCTACGCCCCGAACCAGCGCCAGGTTGTGCCGGAGGGTGTCGAGGTCGTGATGCGCCACTTCTTCGCCGACCAGGAGGCCGCATTCGGTCCGCCGAAATTTCCGAAAGCGCGGAAGGGGCAGGGGGGACGGAGCCGCGCCGCGACAGAGGTGAAATGCGAGGAGGAGATGCTCAATGCCTTCGCCCGCTGAACAGGTCTCTGCCGCGCCGCTGCCCTCGCTCTGCATCTTCGGGGACAGCCATATCGCTTCGGTCAAGCAGGCGCTGGACGCGGGGCTGCTGCCCTACGTGACCGACCATCTGGAGTTCTGGGGGGCCTATGGTCCGGCTTTCCGCCAGTTCGAGTTCCAGGACAATACCGTGCTGCCGCGCAAGGATGCCGCCGAGATGGTGGCGATGATCAACGGCCTTGGCCGCGAGGTGCTGCGCGGCGACGCCTTCGCGGCCTATCTCTTCTACGGCGCCCGGCTGCGGATCGCCGACTTCCTGCCGCCCATGCTGGCCACCCTGCGCCAGGGTGGGCACCTCTCGGCGGCGGTGCGGCACCGGGTGGTGCGCCGCTTCCTGGAGGGCCGCAAGAGCTACCGCATCGCCCAGCAGTTCGCCCGGACAAATCCCGGCGTCTCGGTCACCTTTGCGCCGGCGCCGCTGCTGACGCTGGGCGTCGGTCTGCCCGAGAAGACCTGGCCCGAGGCCGAGGGCGCCAGCGCCGGCGAGCGCGCCGAAGTGCTGGGCTGGCTGGACGCCGAGGCGGCGGCGGATGGAATCACCCTGCTGCACCAGCCCGAGGAGACCATCGTCGAGGGCTGCTGGACCGACCCGCGCTTTGCCGCCACCGGACCGGGCAGCGAGGAGGACCCGGTGCACAAGAGTCCCGAGTTCGCCGCGCTGATGCTGACGCGATACCGGGCGCTGCAGGCAGGCTAGGCGCCGGGTGACTTCTCGTCCCTGGTCGCCAGCGTCCGCGGCAGCGGAAGGGCAGGCGGCGCCCCTTGCGACGGTGGTCCCGGGCGCGCGCCCTACCGGAAAGACGGACCGGGCCGCGATTTTCCTCGCCGCCGTCAGATCGCCCCTTGATCCCCCCCGCGCCCTGCATTAGACGACAGCGACGGACTAGGGGTATAGCTCAGCTGGTAGAGCGACGGTCTCCAAAACCGTAGGTCGCGGGTTCGAACCCTGCTGCCCCTGCCAAGTCCGACATTCCCCGCCAGATATGAAGCCACGCCACCGCTGCGGCAGATCGCGCCCCGCAGCCGCGTGCCCGGGGCCGCGCGCCTTTGCACCTTGAACAGCAGGCCGGTTTTCCGTATCTGCACCGGATGATGCCCGGCGCGCTGCGCGGGGCCCACGTATCGACCGCTGAGGAGCCCGCAATGGCCAACCCGCTGCAATTCATCCAGCAGACCCGCGCCGAGATCGGCAAGGTCGCCTGGCCCACGCGCCGCGAAGTGCTGCTGACCACGGTGATGGTCTTCGTCATGGCCGCGATCACCTCGGTGTTCTTCGCCCTGGTGGACCTGCTGATCCGCTCGGGGCTGACCGGCCTTCTGGGCTTCTTCGGCTGAACATCGGGCAGGGCTGCGGGGCGGAACGTCCCGGCAGGCTTGCGCTTTTCGGCGTCACGCTGTAACCCACGGCCCATTCCCAGGTCTGGCGCGCGGCGATTCGAGTCTCGCGCCGATTTTCTATTCGGAAGGGCCATGCGCCGGATGACGGCGCGGCCCGGGAAAAAGTGAATGTATTTCGGCCCCTGGTGGCCGGCGATGGAAGGGTCGTTGCGACATGGCAAAGCGGTGGTACTCGGTCTCGGTCCTCTCGAACTTCGAGAAGAAGATCGCCGAGCAGATCCGGCAGAGCGTCGAGGAAAAGGGGCTTGAGGACCAGATCGATGAAGTCCTCGTTCCGACCGAAGAGGTGATCGAGGTGCGCCGCGGCAAGAAGGTTTCGACCGAACGCCGCTTCATGCCGGGCTATGTGCTGGTCCACATGGAGATGTCCGACGAGGGCTATCATCTGGTGAACTCGATCAACCGGGTCACCGGGTTCCTCGGCCCGCAGGGCCGCCCGATGCCGATGCGCGATGCCGAGGTGAACCAGATCCTGAACCGTGTCCAGGAGGGCGAGGAAGCCCCGCGGACCCTGATCTCCTTCGAGATCGGCGAACGGGTGAAGGTCAACGACGGGCCGTTCGAGGACTTCGACGGCATGATCGAAGAGGTCGACGAGGACAATCAGCGCCTCAAGGTCTCGGTCTCGATCTTCGGCCGGGAAACCCCGGTCGAGCTGGAATTCACGCAGGTCAGCAAGCAAGGCTGACCTGTGGGATGGTGGGGCGACCCACCTAGCGGGTTAACGCCCGTTCATACGTGGGAGGCGAGGCGGTCGCGACCGTCGGACCTGACCACGCGGAACCGATCCGAAGGGCGCGCCCTGAGGGTCAGGCGTAGGGTGGGAGCGATCCCATTTTCTGCGCGATGAACAAGGAGAAGGCCAATGGCCAAGAAACTCGTCGGCAGCCTCAAGCTGCAGGTGCCTGCCGGTCAGGCAAACCCCTCCCCGCCCGTCGGCCCCGCACTGGGTCAGCGCGGCATCAACATCATGGAATTCTGCAAGGCGTTCAACGCCAAGACGCAGGACATGGAGCCCGGTGCGCCGTGCCCGACCGTGATCACCTACTATCAGGACAAGTCCTTCACCATGGACATCAAGACGCCCCCCGCGTCTTACTACCTGAAGAAGGCCGCCAAGCTGAAATCCGGCTCGCAGACCCCCGGCAAGGCCGTGGCTGGTCAGGTGACCGTCGCTCAGGTGAAAGAGATCGCCGAAGCGAAGATGAAGGATCTGAACGCCAACGACGTCGAAGGCGCAATGCAGATCATCCTGGGCTCCGCCCGCTCCATGGGCATCGAGGTGAAGTAAGATGGCAAAGTTCGGTAAACGTACCCGCGCCGCTCGCGAAGCCTTCGCCGGCAAGGAAGACATCACCGTCGAAGAGGCCGTGGCCCTGATCAAGGCCAACGCCAACGCCAAGTTCGACGAGACCGTCGAGATCGCCATGAACCTGGGCGTCGACCCGCGTCACGCCGACCAGATGGTCCGGGGTGTCGTCGGCCTGCCGAACGGCACCGGCAAGGATGTGCGCGTCGCCGTCTTCGCCCGTGGCGCCAAGGCCGAGGAAGCCCAGGCTGCCGGTGCGGACATCGTCGGCGCCGAGGACCTGATGGAAACCATCCAGGGCGGCACCATCGAGTTCGACCGTTGCATCGCGACCCCGGACATGATGCCGATCGTCGGCCGTCTGGGCAAGATCCTGGGCCCGCGCAACCTGATGCCGAACCCCAAGGTCGGCACCGTGACCATGGACGTGAAGTCGGCCGTGGAAGCAGCCAAGGGCGGCGAAGTGCAGTTCAAGGCCGAGAAGGCCGGTGTGGTGCACGCAGGCGTCGGCAAGGCCTCGTTCGACGATGCGAAGCTGGTCGAGAACATCCGCGCCTTCGTGGATGCCGTCTCCAAGGCCAAGCCGACCGGTGCCAAGGGCGCCTACATGAAGAAGGTCTCGCTGTCCTCTTCCATGGGCCCGGGCGTCTCGGTCTCGATCGACAGCGCAACCGGAAACTGATTCACTTCCAGTGGATTCTCGCAGGGGCGGATCGTCAGCGATCCGCCCCTTTTGTATGCAAGTGCAGAAAAATCGAAGCTGTCATGCGGCGTAAGTTCGCCGAATGTCGCCAAAGGCGATGCCAATCTGACATAGTTTGCACGTCTCAGTAGTGTTTCATTAAGAAACAAGTTGCCCGCCAGTTGGTGACGGGATTCACTGCGGGTGGCGATGCCGGTCTAGCGGCTTTGAACCAATTCTTTTTAAGAGGACACATCGGCCAATGTGGGAAAGATTGAAGAATCTCGGGGTGATTGCCGCGGCTAGCGCAATGACCCTCGGCGTCGCCTCCGGCGCCGCAATCGCGGCGGGACCCGACGCGGAGTCCGCCAATGTGACGATGTTTGGTGCAGACTCAGCATTCATTCTGCCGAACGGCAACATGTACGTGTCCGGCAGCCTGTCCGATCCGCGTGGCGGGGTCGCGGGCAACGACATGGACGGGTCGCTGGCCTTCGGCGCCGGCTTCGGCAACCCGATCGATGCCGTCGGCGTCCAGGTCGACGTGAACATCACCGGGACCGATCCCCTGGGCGATTCCGGTGGCCTGGGCCTCAAGCTGGGGCGCGCCGTGTCGCTGCAACCCAACCACGTGGTCTTCGCGTCGGTCGGTGCCTCGAACCTCGCGCCCTGGGGCGATGCGAAGCAGGGTGACACGCGCTGGAACGTGACCCTGTCGGGGCTGACCCAGCTGGAAGGCCCGACCCTGATCCACCCGCTCATGTGGACCGTCGGCTACGGCTCCGACGCGGTCCTGGTGACCCCCGGCAGCTCGAGCACCGAGGAAGGCTTCTTCGCCGGTGTCGGCATCGGCGTCACCAAGTACCTGGGTGTCGCGATCTCGGGCACCGAGAACCAGCTCAACGCCGGCATCGGCGTCAAGGTGCCGGGTGTCGACGGGCTCAACGTGAGCCTCGGCGTCAACGACATCACCGACAACATGGAGCGCAAGCAGAACATCCTTTCTGTCAGCTACAGCATCAACAACGTCTTTGGAGGTTAAGTGATGACCAATTCTATGATCAAGGGCCTGGCAGTCTCGGCACTGCTCAGCCTGAGCGCGGCGCCTCTGCTCGCGGGCGGCAGCATCACCCCCGGCGGCTCTCCCGATCCGGGGACCACGACCGCGTCCAGCTCGGCGAGCACCACCGCGGTGGTCAACACGACCAGCACCGTCAGCACGGTCGCCGCGAGTGTCCCCGCAAGCGGCGCGACCACCGCGACCGTCGCAGGCCGACAGGTGACCGTCACCCGTGATGCCACCGGAACCGTCCGCGTGAACAATGTCTCGACGATTGTCAACGATCTGCCGAACCTGGCTCTGTTCGTTACACTGTCCTATGGTGGCACCTTGCCCCCGTCGCCCGACGTGATCGTGGCAGACCAAGGGCCCGTCGTGATCAACTTGGACTCGACTGACACGCCTACATTGGAATGACGCTGACGGGTGGCGTCGACAGGAACGACGGCTGACATCTGTCCCGGGGGTGGCCGTTCGGGCCCGCTTCGGAGCCGACATGCAGAAACGCCGGGCCTTGGGTCCGGCGTTTTTCGTTGGGCCGTGGCCCGATCCTCAGGACGGCGAATTCCCGATATCGGCGCAGCTGTGCTCCAGCTCGGATGTCGGGTGGCGCGCGGCCTTCAGGGCGGTGGCGAGGTCTGCACCCTCGACCGTCACGCGGGTCAGCTCTTCCAGCCCGTAGGTGGTGACCAGGGCGGTGCCCTTCATCACATCCCGCGACAGGGCGAGGATCGACAGGTAATCGAGATGATTGCCCAGCATCCCCGAGCCGTCGGCGTCGCCGCCCTCGGCGTTTTCCATGCAGGCCTCGACCGAGACCGACAGGAAGGAGCGGCAGACGGTCGGGCGGTCGTCGTAGATCCGGCACATGCGCGTGTCGGGGTCCAGCGCGGCGCAGGCATGGGCATTCCAGGCCCGACCATCGGGCTGCCCGGCGAGCGGCGAGAGCGCGGCGTGAACCTGGCGTGCCTCGGCCTCGGTGATCAGGCCGCCATCGCCTTCCAGCAGGATGCAGCAGAAGGCGCAGCCCGAGGCGCAGGCGGCGTTGCGCAATTCGTCGGGCTGGCTGGCGCGGATCTGCTCTCCGGTCATCGCGGCCAGTTTGCGCGCCGCCTCGCCCGAGGCCAGTTCGGCGCGGATCGCGGCGAAGGGCTGGCCCTGGCTGTCGGCGGTGGCGAGCCAGGCGTCCAGAATGCGGCGGCCGCGCTCCTCCAGCGCCTTCGGCATCCCCTTGGCGCGGGCACGGCCCAGCCGGGCGCGCAGCCCCGCGATATCCGTGGGGCGGGCCGAACGGGCGGGCTTGCTCTTGCTCATCTGGCTGTCCTTGCTGGTCGGGGCTGCTGACGGGGTCTCGGCGAGAGGGTCTTGGAGACAGGGCCGAGTATATGGCCGATGCCCGCGAGGTCCAGCGGCGAGGCCCCTGGGGAGAGGTGATTGCCCGGGCCTGCCGGGGCGGGCATTTTCGCCCTTCACATCGCCGGACAAACACCCTAGAAGCACGCCCGTCAGGGGTTCCGGGATTCGGAGCCCCCGGCGATTCGTCCGAGACGGTGGGTGAGGGGCATATGTCCTTCATAATTCCTGCCCGAGACGGGAAAGAACCAGATTTCTTCGGGCCCGCGACGCATGCGGCTCCCCGGGGCGACCTTGGACGGACCCGTTACGGACCCGCTTGCCGGGACGTTAGTACCGGCAGAACTGAGCCGGAGGGTCACACCTCCCTGATTGGAGTGAAACTGTGGATAGAGCCCAGAAAGAGAAAGTGGTCGAGGAACTCGGCCAGATCTTCGAAAGCTCTGGCGTTGTGGTGGTTGCCCACTACACCGGTCTCACGGTTGCTGAGATGCAGTCGCTGCGCGCAAAGGCCCGTGAGGCCGATGCCAGTGTCCGCGTCGCCAAGAACAGGCTCGCCAAGATCGCCCTGGAAGGCAAGCCCTGCGAAAGCATTGCCGAATTCCTTTCGGGCATGACCGTTCTGACCTATTCCGAGGACCCCGTCGCAGCTGCGAAGGTGGCCGAGGACTTCGCCAAGGAGAACAAGAAGTTCGAAATCCTTGGCGGTGCAATGGGTGAGAACGCCCTGGACCGTGCCGGTGTCGAAGCCGTGTCGAAAATGCCGTCCCGCGAGGAGCTCATCGCTTCCATCGTCGGCTGCATTGGCGCACCCGCTTCCAACATCGCCGGTGCGATTGGCGCGCCTGCTTCCAACATCGCCTCCATCCTCTCCACGATCGAAGAGCGTGGCGAGGCGGCGTAAGCAACATGAGAACCGGCGTAGGGAATATCTCCCGCACGTTGGAACACATCTAGAGATACGGAAAGAAGTCAAATGGCTGATCTGAAGAAACTGGCAGAAGAGATCGTTGGTCTGACCCTGCTGGAAGCACAAGAACTGAAAACCATCCTGAAGGATGAGTACGGCATCGAGCCCGCCGCTGGCGGCGCCGTCATGATGGCCGGCCCGGCAGGCGGCGACGCAGCTGCAGCCGAAGAAGAGAAGACCGAGTTCGACGTCATCCTGAAGTCGGCCGGCGCCTCCAAGATCAACGTGATCAAGGAAGTCCGCGGCATCACCGGCCTGGGCCTGAAAGAAGCCAAGGAACTGGTGGAAGCCGGCGGCAAGGCCGTCAAGGAAGGCGTGTCCAAGGACGAAGCCGAAGAGATCAAGGGCAAGCTGGAAGCAGCTGGCGCCGAGGTCGAAGTCAAGTAATTGGCTTTCGGTCCGCATCTGCGGGCCGTCGGATACGAAACGGGCGTCCCTCGGGGCGCCCGTTTTGCGTCCCGGGCCGCTGCTGCGGGGCGATGGATCCGGGTATCTGCGGGTCGATCCGTTACCGGAATCTTCACACCTTTCCGGGTCCCCCATTGCGCCGGGGGCCAAGGTGTCCTATTTGCAAGGTTCCGCTGGGCCCGTACGATTCGGGTCTGGCCGTTGTTGCATTCCCGCGAGGTGTTCCCGACCCCATCCCATTCGTCTTTCGCAGGAAGCGACCGGAGCGGAGGGGCCTCGCCCCCGACAGGCGCCGGAAGCCATCATCGGGACGGGATTACAGGGTCAACTCTCAGGACGACACGGGGCGCTCTGCTCGCACGGCAGAGGGCCGGAACTGAAGGCATCACAGGCTGGATGCGGGCTTCCCGCGTCCGGCTATCGCCGTCTGAACCCCATCTCGGCGAGGGCTCGCAATCAAGAGCCCTCTCCAAGGCGAGGTTCGCCGATCGGGAGGCCACCATTGGGCAGGTGGTCAGGCATTGATCAGAACCCCCTGTTTCGAAGGGCGCAGTACCGGGAGGCCCCGACGGTACCTGCGGCCGGATGAGAAACGAAAGGTGACGTCCGTCATGGCTCAGACCTATCTTGGTCAGAAACGTCTTCGCAAATACTACGGCAAGATTCGCGAAGTCCTGGAAATGCCGAACCTTATCGAGGTTCAGAAAAGCTCCTACGAACTGTTCCTGAAATCCGGTGACCAACCCGATCCCGCCGACGGCGAGGGCATCAAGGGCGTGTTCCAGTCGGTCTTCCCGATCAAGGATTTCAACGAGACCGCGGTGCTGGAGTTCGTCAAGTACGAGCTTGAGAAGCCCAAGTACGACGTCGAAGAGTGCATGCAGCGCGACATGACCTACAGCGCGCCGCTGAAGGTCACCCTGCGCCTGATCGTCTTCGATATCGACGAGGACACCGGGGCCAAGTCGGTCAAGGACATCAAGGAACAGGACGTCTTCATGGGCGACATGCCCCTGATGACCCCGAACGGCACCTTCATCGTCAACGGCACCGAGCGTGTCATCGTGTCCCAGATGCACCGCTCGCCCGGCGTGTTCTTCGATCACGACAAGGGCAAGACCCACAGCTCGGGCAAGCTGCTGTTCGCCTGCCGCATCATTCCCTATCGCGGCTCCTGGCTGGACTTCGAGTTCGACGCCAAGGACATCGTTTTCGCCCGCATCGACCGTCGCCGCAAGCTGCCGGTGACCACCCTGCTCTATGCCCTCGGCCTGGATCAGGAAGCGATCATGGACGCCTATTACAACACGGTGGATTACACCTACCGTCGTGGCCAGGGCTGGGTGACCAAGTTCTTCCCCGAGCGCGTGCGCGGCACCCGTCCGACCTATGATCTGGTCGACGCGGACTCCGGCGAGATCATCGCCGAGGCCGGCAAGAAGGTCACGCCCCGCGCCGTGAAGAAGCTGATCGACGAAGGCACCGTTTCCAGCCTGCTGGTGCCCTTCGACCGCATCGTCGGCAAGTACGTGGCCCGCGACCTGATCAACGAGGACAACGGCGCCATCTACGTGGAAGCCGGTGACGAGCTGACCGTCGAATACGACAAGGACGGCGAGATGATCGGCGGCACCCTGAAGGAGCTGCTGGACGCCGGGTTCACCGAGATCCCCGTGCTGGACATCGACAACATCAACGTCGGTCCCTACATGCGCAACACCATGGCGGCGGACAAGAACATGGGCCGCGACACCGCGCTCATGGACATCTACCGCGTCATGCGCCCGGGTGAGCCGCCGACCGTCGACGCCGCCTCGGCCCTGTTCGACACCCTGTTCTTCGACAGCGAACGCTACGACCTCTCGGCCGTGGGTCGCGTGAAGATGAACATGCGCCTGGCGCTCGAGAAGCCCGACACCCAGCGGACCCTCGATCGCGAAGATATCGTCAAGTGCATCAAGGCCCTGGTGGACCTGCGTGATGGCCGTGGCGACATCGACGACATCGACCACCTCGGCAACCGTCGTGTGCGGTCGGTCGGCGAGCTGATGGAAAACCAGTACCGCGTCGGCCTGCTGCGCATGGAGCGCGCGATCAAGGAACGCATGTCCTCGGTCGAGATCGACACGGTGATGCCGCAGGACCTGATCAACGCCAAGCCGGCGGCGGCTGCCGTCCGCGAATTCTTCGGCTCGTCGCAGCTGTCGCAGTTCATGGACCAGACGAACCCGCTGTCCGAAGTGACGCACAAGCGTCGTCTGTCGGCGCTTGGACCGGGCGGTCTGACCCGCGAACGCGCCGGCTTCGAAGTGCGCGACGTTCACGCCACGCACTACGGCCGCATGTGCCCGATCGAAACGCCGGAAGGTCCGAACATCGGCCTGATCAACTCGCTGGCGACCTATGCCCGCGTGAACAAGTACGGTTTCATCGAGACCCCCTACCGGACCGTCAAGGACAAGCAGGTCACCGACGAGGTGCACTACATGTCCGCGACCGAGGAACAGCGTCACGTGGTGGCCCAGGCCAACGCATCGCTGGACGACGAGGGCCGTTTCACCAACGAGATGGTCAACACCCGTCAGGCCGGTGAATACACGCTGACCCCGACCGAGAACGTCGACCTGATCGACGTCTCGCCGAAGCAGCTGGTCTCTGTCGGTGCCTCGCTGATCCCCTACCTGGAAAACGACGACGCCAACCGCGCCCTGATGGGGGCGAACATGCAGCGTCAGGCGGTTCCGCTTCTGCGTGCCGAGGCCCCCGTGGTCGGCACCGGCATCGAAGGCAAGGTCGCCATCGACTCCGGCGCGGCCATCCAGGCCAAGCGGGCTGGCATCATCGACCAGGTCGATGCACAGCGTATCGTGATCCGGGCAACCGAGGATCTTGAGCTGGGCGATGCCGGCGTCGACATCTACCGGATGCGCAAGTTCCAGCGGTCGAACCAGAACACCGCCATCAACCAGCGTCCGCTGGTGAAGGTGGGCGACACCGTGGTGAAGGGCGAAGTGATCGCCGATGGTCCTTCGACCGACATGGGCGAACTGGCCCTCGGCAAGAACATCGTCGTCGCCTTCATGCCCTGGAATGGCTACAACTACGAGGACTCGATCCTGATCTCCGAGCGCATCGCGCGTGACGACGTCTTCACCTCGATCCACATCGAGGAATTCGAAGTCGCCGCCCGTGACACCAAGCTCGGGCCGGAAGAGATCACCCGTGATATCCCCAACGTCGGCGAGGAAGCCCTGCGCAACCTCGACGAGGCGGGCATCGTCTACATCGGTGCCGATGTGGAGCCGGGCGACATCCTGGTCGGCAAGATCACTCCGAAGGGCGAAAGCCCGATGACCCCGGAAGAGAAGCTGTTGCGCGCCATCTTCGGCGAGAAGGCTTCCGACGTGCGCGACACCTCGCTGCGCGTGAAGCCGGGCGACTACGGTACGGTTGTCGAGGTTCGCGTCTTCAACCGCCACGGCGTCGAGAAGGACGAACGTGCGCTGCAGATCGAGCGTGAGGAAGTCGAACGTCTGTCGCGTGACCGTGACGACGAGCTGGCGATCCTCGACCGCAACATCTACGCGCGTCTGAGGGACATGATCCTCGGCAAGACCGCGGTGAAGGGTCCGAAGGGCGTCAAGGCCGGTTCCGAGATCACCGAGGACCTGCTGGGCCAACTGTCCCGGGGTCAGTGGTGGCAGCTGGCGCTGGAAGACGACAAGGAAGCCCAGATCGTCGAGGCCCTGAACGAGCAGTACGAGGTGCAGAAGCGCGCCCTGGATGCCCGTTTCGAGGACAAGGTCGAGAAGGTCCGCCGTGGCGACGACCTGCCGCCGGGTGTCATGAAGATGGTCAAGGTCTTCATCGCCGTGAAGCGCAAGCTTCAGCCGGGCGACAAGATGGCCGGCCGTCACGGCAACAAGGGTGTTGTCTCGCGCGTTGTTCCGATGGAAGACATGCCGTTCCTGGCAGACGGTACCCCCGTCGACTTCTGTCTGAACCCGCTCGGCGTGCCCTCGCGGATGAACGTCGGTCAGATCCTCGAAACCCACACCGGCTGGGCCTGCCGTGCTCTGGGCCTGAAGGTGGACGAGGCGCTGCAGGAATACCGCCGCAGCGGTGACCTGACCCCGGTGCGCGAGGCGATGCGCCTGGCCTATGGCGACGATGTCTACGAAGAAGGCATCGAAGGCATGAGCGAAGCGCAGCTGGTCGAGGCTGCCGGCAATGTGACCGGCGGTGTGCCGATCGCGACCCCGGTCTTCGACGGTGCCAAGGAAGCCGACATCAACGAGCGCCTGCAGCGCGCGGGCTTCGACGAGAGCGGCCAGTCCGTGCTCTTCGACGGCCGCACCGGCGAGCAGTTCTCGCGCAAGGTGACCGTTGGCTTCAAGTACCTGCTGAAGCTGCACCACCTGGTCGACGACAAGATCCACGCCCGTTCCACCGGCCCGTACTCGCTGGTCACCCAGCAGCCGCTCGGTGGTAAGGCGCAGTTCGGCGGTCAGCGTTTCGGGGAGATGGAGGTCTGGGCCCTGGAAGCCTACGGCGCCGCCTACACCCTGCAGGAAATGCTGACGGTGAAGTCGGACGACGTGGCCGGCCGGACCAAGGTCTACGAAAGCATCGTCAAGGGCGAGGACAACTACGAAGCGGGCGTTCCCGAGAGCTTCAACGTTCTGGTGAAAGAAGTCCGCGGCCTCGGCCTGAACATGGAACTCCTGGATGCGGAGGACGAGGAATAAGCGGATCCGCATGGTGGATTTCATCCACCCTACGCCAGGTGCGTAGGGTGGGTGCCAACCCACCATCCTCCGCCGCTCTTCTCTCCAATGCTCCCTCTATGAGGAAAAAGACATGAACCAGGAACTGACGAACAATCCGTTCAACCCGCTCACGCCGCCGAAGGCCTTTGACGAGATCAAGGTCTCGCTGGCCTCGCCGGAGCGGATTCTTTCGTGGTCCTACGGCGAGATCAAGAAGCCGGAAACCATCAACTACCGGACCTACAAGCCCGAGCGCGACGGCCTGTTCTGCGCCCGTATCTTCGGGCCGATCAAGGACTACGAGTGCCTCTGCGGCAAGTACAAGCGGATGAAGTATCGCGGCGTCGTCTGCGAGAAATGCGGCGTTGAGGTCACGCTGCAGAAGGTCCGCCGCGAGCGCATGGGTCACATCGAACTGGCCGCGCCGGTCGCGCATATCTGGTTCCTCAAGTCGCTGCCCTCGCGCATCGGCCTGATGCTGGACATGACCCTGCGTGACCTGGAACGCGTGCTCTACTTCGAGAACTACGTCGTGATCGAACCCGGTCTGACGGATCTCACCTACGGTCAGATGATGACCGAGGAAGAGTACATGGACGCCCAGGACACCTACGGCATGGACGCCTTCACGGCGAACATCGGTGCCGAGGCCATCCGCGACATGCTGGCCCAGATCGACCTGGAGTCCGAAGCCGAGCAGCTGCGCGCCGACCTGGCAGAGGCCACCGGCGAGCTGAAGCCGAAGAAGATCATCAAGCGCCTGAAGGTCGTCGAATCCTTCCTCGAGTCGGGCAACCGTCCCGAGTGGATGATCATGACCGTGATCCCGGTCATTCCGCCGGAACTGCGTCCGCTGGTGCCGCTGGACGGTGGCCGCTTCGCGACCTCCGACCTGAATGACCTGTACCGCCGCGTGATCAACCGGAACAACCGTCTGAAGCGTCTGATCGACCTGCGTGCGCCCGACATCATCGTGCGTAACGAAAAGCGTATGCTGCAGGAATCCGTCGACGCCCTGTTCGACAACGGCCGTCGTGGCCGCGTCATCACCGGTGCCAACAAGCGCCCGCTGAAGTCGCTGTCGGACATGCTGAAAGGCAAGCACGGTCGTTTCCGTCAGAACCTTCTGGGCAAGCGCGTCGACTTCTCGGGCCGTTCGGTCATCGTGACTGGCCCCGAGCTGAAGCTGCACCAGTGCGGCCTGCCGAAGAAGATGGCGCTCGAGCTCTTCAAGCCCTTCATCTACTCGCGGCTCGAGGCCAAGGGCCTCAGCTCCACCGTGAAGCAGGCGAAGAAGCTGGTCGAGAAAGAGCGCCCCGAAGTCTGGGACATTCTCGACGAGGTCATCCGCGAGCACCCGGTTCTGCTGAACCGTGCGCCGACGCTGCACCGTCTGGGCATCCAGGCCTTCGAACCCACGCTGATCGAAGGCAAGGCGATCCAGCTGCACCCGCTCGTCTGCTCGGCGTTCAACGCCGACTTCGACGGTGACCAGATGGCCGTTCACGTCCCGCTCTCGCTGGAAGCCCAGCTGGAAGCGCGCGTGCTGATGATGTCGACCAACAACGTCCTGTCGCCCGCCAACGGCGCGCCGATCATCGTTCCCTCGCAGGATATGATCCTTGGCCTCTACTACACTTCGATTGCCCGCGAAGGCATGAAGGGTGAGGGCATGGTCTTCTCCTCGATCGACGAAGTTCAGTACGCCCTGGACACCGGTGAAGTGCATTTGCACGCCAAGATCACCGCGCGGATCATGCAGATCGACGAGGAAGGCAACGAGGTTTACAAGCGCTACGAGACCACCCCCGGTCGCGTGCGTCTTGGCGCCCTGCTGCCGATGAACGCCAAGGCACCGTTCGAGCTGGTCAACCAGTTGCTGCGGAAGAAGGACGTTCAGCGCGTCATCGACACCGTCTACCGCTACTGCGGTCAGAAGGAGTCGGTCATCTTCTGTGACCAGATCATGTCGATGGGCTTCAAGGAGGCTTTCAAGGCCGGCATCTCGTTCGGCAAGGCCGACATGGTGATCCCCGACAACAAGTGGGAGATCGTCGACGAGACGCGCGAGCAGGTGAAGGACTTCGAACAGCAGTACATGGACGGCCTGATCACCCAGGGCGAGAAGTACAACAAGGTTGTCGACGCCTGGTCGAAGTGCAACGACAAGGTCACCGAAGCCATGATGACCACCATCTCCTCCGTTCCGCGGACGGCTGATGGCGCCGAGGGCGAGATCAACTCGGTCTACATGATGGCTCACTCCGGTGCCCGTGGCTCGGTCACCCAGATGAAACAGCTGGGCGGGATGCGCGGCCTGATGGCGAAGCCGAACGGCGACATCATCGAGACGCCGATCATCTCGAACTTCAAGGAAGGTCTGACCGTGCTCGAGTACTTCAACTCGACCCACGGCGCCCGTAAGGGTCTGTCGGATACCGCCCTGAAGACGGCGAACTCGGGGTACCTGACCCGTCGTCTGGTCGACGTGGCCCAGGACTGCATCGTGCGCGAGCCCGATTGCGGCACCGACCGCGCGATCACCGTCGGCAACGCGGTCAACGACGGCGAGATCGTCGCCACCATCGGCGAGCGCATCCTGGGCCGTGTGGCCGCGGATGACGTGCTGCGTCCCGGCACCGACGAGATCCTCGTCAAGCAGGGCCAGCTCATCGACGAGCGCATGGCGGACATCATCGAGGACGCCAGCGTGCAGTCGATGCGCATCCGCTCGCCGCTGACCTGTGAAGCCGACGACGGCGTCTGTGCCGCCTGCTACGGTCGTGACCTTGCGCGCGGTACCCAGGTGAACATCGGCGAAGCGGTCGGCATCATCGCCGCCCAGTCGATCGGTGAACCCGGCACCCAGCTGACGATGCGGACCTTCCACATCGGCGGCGTGGCGCAGGGTGGTCAGCAGTCCTTCCTCGAAGCCTCGACCGACGGTGTGATCGAGTTCGAGCACACGCAGGTTCTGGACAACGCCAATGGCGAGACCCTCGTCATGGGCCGGAACATGAAGCTGCGGATCATGGACGAGCACGGCGAGGAGCGTTCCAGCCACAAGCTGGGCTACGGCACCAAGCTGTTCGTCAAGGAAGGCCAGAAGATCGCCCGCGGCGACAAGCTGTTCGAATGGGATCCCTATACCCTGCCGATCATCGCCGAGAAGGCCGGCAAGGCCCGTCTGACCGACCTGATCACGGGTATCTCCGTGCGGGACGAGACCGACGATGCCACCGGCATGACCCAGAAGATCGTGACCGACTGGCGCACCGCGCCGAAAGGCAACGAGCTGAAGCCCGAGATCTTCGTGGTCAACGAGGAAGGCGAGCCGGTCCGCAACGATGCGGGCAACCCGGTCAGCTACCCGATGTCCGTCGATGCGATCCTCTCGGTCGAAGACGGTCAGGAGGTCAGGGCAGGTGACGTTGTCGCCCGTATCCCGCGCGAAGGTGCGAAGACGAAGGACATCACCGGTGGTCTGCCGCGTGTGGCCGAACTCTTCGAGGCGCGTCGTCCGAAGGACCACGCCATCATCGCCGAGATCGACGGCTACGTCCGCTTCGGTCGCGACTACAAGAACAAGCGCCGCATCACCATCGAGCCGGCGGATGAAAGCCTGGAGCCAGTGGAATACATGGTGCCCAAGGGCAAGCACATCCCCGTCACGGAAGGCGACTTCGTTCAGAAGGGCGACTACATCATGGACGGCAACCCGGCGCCGCATGACATCCTTGCCATCATGGGTGTCGAAGCGCTGGCGAACTACATGATCGACGAGGTGCAGGACGTCTACCGACTGCAGGGCGTGAAGATCAACGACAAGCACGTCGAGGTCATCGTTCGCCAGATGCTGCAGAAGTGGGAGATCCTGGACTCCGGCCAGACCACCCTGCTGAAGGGCGAACATGTCGACAAGGTCGAGTTCGACGAGGCCAATGCGAAAGCCGAAGCCAAGGGCCTGCGCCCCGCTTCGGGCCAGCCGATCCTTCTCGGGATCACCAAGGCTTCGCTGCAGACCCGCTCGTTCATCTCGGCCGCCTCCTTCCAGGAGACCACCCGCGTGCTCACCGAGGCTTCGGTCCAGGGCAAGCGCGACAAGCTGGTCGGCCTGAAGGAGAACGTCATCGTGGGTCGCCTGATCCCGGCCGGGACGGGTGGCGCGACGCAGCGCGTGCGCAGCATTGCCGGTTCCCGCGACAACGTCGTGCTGGAAGCCCGCCGCGAAGAGGCCGAACAGGCCGCTGCCCTCGCCGCTCCGGTGGCAGAGAGCGATGCGGACCTGGTCCAGACGCCGGAAAGCGATCTCTGATCCACGCGGCTCCTGCCCGTGACATGAAAACTTGCGGAGGCCTCCCTTGCGGGGGCCTCTTGCGTTTCCGGCCCCCCGCCGCGTGGGCCGTGTCGCGGCGATTGCTTTTCCGGGCACCCCGCGTCATTGGTCGTCAAACAAGTGCGTGGTGAGGCGAGAGGATGACCGACAATTTCAAGGCTGCGCTGCTGATGATGGGCTCCCTGGCGCTGCTGTCGTTCAACGACACGGCGATCAAGGCAGTGGCCATGACCATTCCGCTGGCCCAGATCATCGTGCTGCGCAATGCCATCACCTCGACCGCCCTGGCCTTCGTGCTCAGCCGGACCCAGGGGGCCTTCGCCATCGCGCGGCGCGACTGGATCCTGATCCTGCTGCGCGGCGTCGGAGAGGCGGGGGCGGCCTATTTCTACCTCGAGGCGCTGGTGCACATGCCCTTCGCCAACCTGGTGGCGATCCTGCAGTCGGCGCCCTTCGTGGTCACCCTTGCCGCCGCGCTCTTCCTCGGCGAAAGCGTCGGCTGGCGGCGGATCTCGGCCATCCTCGTCGGCTTTGTCGGCGTGCTGCTGATCCTGCGCCCGGGGACCGAGGGCTTCGACATCTATTCGATCTACGTGCTGATATCGGTGCTCTTCATCACGCTGCGGGACCTGACGACGCGACGACTCTCGCCCGAGGTCTCGTCGATGACGGTGACCTTCATCACCTCGACAATGGTGATGCTGACCTATGTGGCCATCGGGCTGGGGACGCCCTGGGTGCCGATGCCGGGCTGGACCCTCTGGCTGACCGTGGCGGCGGCGGCGCTTGTGCTGACCTCCTATGTCTCGATCATCCAGGCGATGCGGATGGGGGAAATCTCCTTCGTCTCGCCCTTCCGCTACACCTCGCTGCTCTTTGCCCTCGTGCTGGGCCTGGTGTTCTTCGGCGAATGGCCGGAGCCGCTGACGCTGATCGGCGCCGCGATCGTCGTGGCCTCGGGGCTGTTCATGCTCTACCGTGAGCACAAGCTGGGCGTCACGCCCGGCGCGCCCGAGGAACTGCCGGAGGTCTCGACCCGACCATGAGCCACATCCAGATGCTCGGCCTCTGCCGCTTCTCCTATCCGACGGGGGGCGACGGGTTCGACCAAGCAGGCCCGGACCTGGCGTCCAATGCCGCACGGCTCTACGATCCCGCCCGGCTGGCCACGCGCTTCTGGTTCTTCGAAAACCTCTGCCTGCCGACCCTCGCGGCGCAGAGCGATCGCGATTTCACCCTGGTGCTGATCTACGGAGAGGGCCTGCCGGAGCCCTGGGCGGCGCGCCTGCTGCGGGCCGTGGCCGGGGTGCCGCAGATCCGCCCGGTCGCCCTGCCGGAGGGCCAGCCGCATACCACGGTCTGTCGCGAGGCGATGCACGCGGCCCGCGATCCCGAGGCGCGGGCTGTCGGCGAATTCACCCTCGATGACGACGACGGGCTGGCCCGGGACTTCATCGCCGGGGCGCGGGCCAACTTCGCACACCTGCGGCCGCTCTGGCGCCTGCGCAAGCGCGCCGCGCTGGATTTCAACGGTGGTCTCGCGGTGCAGGCCGGGGCAGGGGGGATCGAACTGACCGCCGTTCAGGCCGACTTCTGGGCGCCCGGGCTGGTGGTCTTCTTCGCGCCGCGCTCGACCCGCTCGATCCAGGACTACAACCACCGCAGGCTGTGGTCGCGGATGCCCGCGCTGACCCTGCCCGAACCGGTGATGTTCCTGCGTGGCAGCCATGCCAGCAGCGACAGCCGTCTGGCGCGCCGCCTGCCGGGCCTCCAACGCGGTGGCGCAGAGGCGGAAACCCCGGACGCGCTGTTGCGATCCCGCTTCGGCCTCGACGCCGCCACGCTGCGCCGGAGCTGGGCCGCCCTCAACGAAAGCTGAACCCTCGCCGGGGGCACACCGGCCCTTTCTCCATCCGAGGGCTGGAAATACTGCGGGGGAGACGGCCGCGAGGCTGACGGGGGGCAGAGCCCCCTTCCCGAAAGCCCAGTTCAGCAAGGCCGCGGGGACCCGAAGCGCAGGCTCTGCCGCTTCACCCATTGTTGACAACCCCCCCGACTCCCCCTATACGCGCCAGCAATCAGGCGAGGGGGCCGCCCCTTTGCCTTCCAGATTAACGTGGTCAAGATCCGGGCCAACACCCCGATCCTCTGGAAAACCCACCGCGTCGATCCCCGTGTACGTGGGGTCGGATGCGGTTTTTTACGTTGCGCGCACATCGCCCCTGACCAGGGCCGAGCGCCCGACGAGAGGCCGGGGCCGATCCCCGGAAAAGCATTTCCGCCTCGGCGGGAAAAGATCACCCGGTCCCGGCGGACGCGTCGAGGATCACGTAAACAACCGCATGGGGACACGGCCCCTCATGCAGCACATGTGTTAGAGATGGGAAAATAACCCTATGCCTACGATCCAGCAGCTGATCCGCAAGCCGCGGCAGCCGAAAGTGAAACGCTCGAAGTCCCAGCACCTGGAGCAGTGCCCGCAGAAGCGTGGCGTCTGCACCCGCGTGTACACCACGACCCCGAAGAAGCCGAACTCCGCTATGCGGAAGGTCGCCAAGGTGCGCCTGACCAACGGCTACGAGGTCATCTCCTACATCCCCGGTGAATCCCACAACCTTCAGGAACACTCCGTCGTCCTGATCCGTGGCGGCCGGGTGAAAGACCTTCCGGGCGTTCGCTACCACATCCTGCGCGGTGTGCTGGATACCCATGGCGTCAAAGACCGTAAACAGCGTCGCTCCAAGTACGGCGCGAAGCGTCCGAAGTAAGAGGATCAACAGATGTCCCGTCGTCACGCTGCCGAGAAGCGCGAAATCCTGCCCGACGCCAAGTATGGCGATCGCGTCCTGACCAAGTTCATGAACAACCTCATGATCGACGGCAAGAAATCCGCCGCCGAGAAGATCGTCTACAACGCCCTCGACCGCATCGAAGCCAAGGTCAAGCGCGCCCCCGTCGAGATCTTCCACGAGGCCCTGGACAACATCAAACCCTCCGTCGAAGTGCGTTCGCGCCGCGTCGGTGGTGCCACCTACCAGGTGCCCGTCGAAGTGCGCCCGGAGCGTCGTGAAGCCCTGGCGATCCGCTGGCTGATCACCGCGTCGCGTTCGCGCAACGAAAACACCATGGAAGAGCGCCTCGCCGGCGAACTCCTGGACGCCGTCAACTCTCGCGGTTCCGCCGTGAAGAAGCGCGAAGACACCCACAAGATGGCCGACGCGAACAAAGCGTTCAGCCATTACCGCTGGTAAACCCTCAGGAAGGCAGACTTACCATGGCACGCGACTATCCGCTCGAACGGTATCGTAACTTCGGCATCATGGCCCACATCGATGCCGGCAAGACCACCACGACCGAGCGTATCCTCTACTACACCGGCCGCTCCCACAAGATCGGCGAAGTCCACGATGGCGCCGCCACGATGGACTGGATGGAGCAGGAGCAGGAGCGCGGGATCACCATCACGTCCGCTGCGACCACGACCTTCTGGCAGTGGCAGGAAGATCCCACCGCGGATGGCACGTCCGACACGAAGTTCCGCTTCAACATCATCGACACCCCCGGCCACGTCGACTTCACCATCGAAGTCGAGCGTTCGCTGGCGGTTCTCGACGGTGCTGTCTGCCTCCTGGACGGCAACGCCGGCGTCGAGCCCCAGACCGAGACCGTCTGGCGCCAGGCCGACCGCTACAAGGTTCCGCGCATCGTCTTCGTCAACAAGATGGACAAGATCGGCGCCGACTTCTTCAACTGCGTGAAGATGATCAAGGACCGCACCGGTGCGACCCCCGTTCCCGTCGGCATGCCGATCGGTGCCGAGGATCAGCTGGAAGGCACCATCGACCTGATCACCATGGAAGAGTGGGTCTGGAAGGGCGACGACCTCGGCGCTGGCTGGGTCCGTCAACCGATCCGTGACGAACTGAAGGATCTCGCCGAAGAGTGGCGCGCCAACATGATCGAGAACGCCGTCGAAATGGACGACGCGGCCATGGAAGCGTACCTCGAAGGCGAAGAGCCCGACGTTCCGACCCTGCGCAAGCTGATCCGCAAGGGCACGCTGTCGCTGTCCTTCGTTCCGGTCCTCGGCGGTTCCGCGTTCAAGAACAAGGGCGTGCAGCCCCTGCTGAACGCCGTGATCGACTTCCTGCCCGGTCCCCTCGATGTCCCCGCCTACATGGGCTTCTCGCCGGACGACGAGACCGAAGAGCGCAACATCGCCCGCAGGGCCGATGACGCGGCGCCCTTCGCCGGCCTGGCGTTCAAGATCATGAACGACCCCTTCGTGGGCTCCCTGACCTTCACCCGGATCTACTCCGGCGTGATGAAGAAGGGCGATTCGATCCTGAACTCGACCAAGGGCAAGAAAGAGCGCGTCGGTCGTATGATGATGATGCACTCGAACGATCGTGAAGAGATCGAAGAGGCCTTCGCAGGCGACATCATCGCGCTGGCCGGTCTGAAAGAGACCACCACCGGTGATACCCTCTGCGCCCAGAACGCCCCCGTCGTTCTCGAAACGATGACCTTCCCCGATCCGGTGATCGAGATCGCCATCGAGCCGAAGACCAAGAACGACCAGGAAAAGATGTCGGCCGGCCTGCAGCGTCTGGCAGCCGAAGACCCCTCCTTCCGCGTCGAGACCGACATCGAGTCCGGTCAGACCATCATGAAGGGCATGGGCGAACTTCACCTGGACATCCTGGTCGACCGCCTGAAGCGCGAATTCAAGGTCGAGGCCAACATCGGTGCCCCGCAGGTGGCCTATCGTGAGACCATCTCCCACGAGGTAGAGCACACCTACACCCACAAGAAGCAGTCGGGTGGTTCGGGTCAGTTCGGTGAAGTGAAGCTCGTCATCTCCCCCACCGAGCCGGGCGAAGGCTACTCCTTCGAATCCCGCATCGTGGGTGGTTCGGTGCCGAAGGAATACATCCCCGGCGTCGAGAAGGGCATCAACTCGGTCATGGACTCCGGTCCGCTGGCAGGCTTCCCGGTCATCGACTTCAAGGTCGCGCTGATCGACGGCAAGTACCACGACGTCGACTCCTCGGTTCTCGCCTTCGAGATCGCCTCGCGCATGTGCATGCGTGAAGGCATGAAGAAGGCCGGCGCCAAGCTGCTGGAGCCGATGATGAAGGTCGAAGTGATCACCCCGGAAGAATACACCGGCAGCATCATCGGCGACCTGACCTCCCGTCGTGGCCAGGTTTCCGGCCAGGAGCCCCGCGGCAACGCGGTTGCCATCGACGCCTTCGTGCCGCTGGCCAACATGTTCGGCTACATCAACAACCTGCGCTCCATGTCTTCGGGCCGTGCGCAGTTCACGATGCAGTTCGACCACTACGACCCGGTTCCGCAGAACATCTCGGACGAGATCCAGGCGAAATACGCATAAGCAGCGGTGCGGGGGCAACCCCGCACCCTACCCAATTGTAGGGTGCGTGACTTCACGCACCGCCAGAACGAACAAGGAGACTTACCATGGGTAAGGAAAAGTTTGAGCGCGGCAAACCGCACTGCAACATCGGCACGA
>JAAFAB010000062.1 GCA_018222585.1 Paracoccaceae bacterium
TGATCCCCTTCGGCCTCTTCGGCAAGACCGCCTTCATGGCCGAGCGCGTGCTGGGTAACGTCATCTCGTCCGGTATCAAGGTTCTCGTCCTCGCCGTGATCATCGGGATCGGATCGACGCTCTTCGGCCAGTTCACCGCTGGCTTCGGCGGCGTGACGCCGACCATCGATGACGCCATGGCGATTGTGCTGGCCGCCCTGTCTCTGCTGGGTCTCGGTATATTCGGTCCCGGCATCGCCTCGGGTCTGGTGTCCGGCGGGCCGCAACTCAGCGCGGGGGCGGCCATAGGCACCGGCCTTGCCGTTGGTGGTGCTGCGATCGGGGCCGGAGGGGCGAGCATGCTGGCGGCACGCGGTGCCGGGGCTGCACTCTCCGGTGGTGCCGCCCTCGCACGCGGCGGTGCCACCGCGGCGGGCGCTGCCTCGAGCGCCTACACGCTCGGCTCGATGGGCGGAGGTGGTCTCGCTGGCGGGATGGCTGGTGTAGCGCGCGCCGGGGCCGCTGCCGCGGCATCACCGCTCAAGAAGGCCTCCTCTCGCGCGGCTGGCGGCATCCACTCCAGCTACGCCGAGGGCGTCAAGGGCGGTGTTGCGGCGACGGGCGGAACCACCTCGATGGGCACGGTCGGCGGTGCGGCGCCCGAGCCTTCTTCCGGCCTGTCCGCCTCCGATGGCCCGCCAGCCTGGGCGAAGCGCATGCGCCATAGCCAGGCCGTGAGCCATGGCGTGCGCGCTGCCGCCCACGCCGTCCGGTCGGGTGACAGCCATGGCTCGGGCTCCTCCGTCAATCTCTCCGAAAGGGATCGCTCATGAACCTCTTCAGGCGTTCCGCCACGCATTATGGCAAGACACCTCAACCAGAGACGCCTTACCAGAGGGCTGCGCAGGTCTGGGACGAGCGTATCGGCACCGCCCGCGTCCAGGCTCGCAACTGGCGCTACATGGCCTTCGGCAGCCTGATCCTCGCGGCGGGATTTGCTGGTGCCCTGGTCTGGCAATCCGCACGCGGCACCGTCGTGCCCTGGGTCGTTCAGGTCGACGCGCTCGGCGAGGCCCAGGCTGTCGCGCCAGCCTCGGCCGATTACGAGCCGACCGATCCGCAGATCGCCTTCCATTTGGGTCGTTTCATCGAACAGGTCCGGTCGATCCCCGCCGATCCGATTATCGTGCGGCAGAACTGGTTGCGCGCCTATGAGTTCACCACGGACCGTGGCGCGGCCGCGCTGAACGACTTCGCCCGCGCCAACGACCCGTTCACCCGCGTCGGCCGTCAACAGATCGCCGTCGAGGTGTCCTCCGTTATCCGGGCCTCACCGGGATCGTTCCGCGTCGCCTGGACCGAACGCCACTACGAGAACGGCCAGCTTTCCACGACCGAGCGCTGGACCGCGATCCTGACCGTCGTGATCCAGACCCCGCGCAGCGCCGAGCGCCTGCGCGCCAACCCCCTCGGAATCTATGTCAATGCGATCTCCTGGTCGCGGGAGATGAGCCAATGACTGAACAGCATCTTCATGCAACCAGGTCTCCGGGCGTCAGGACGCCGGTGTTGGTGGCCTTGCTACTATCCGCATCCGTACTGGCGGGATGTGCCAGAAACCCGGTGCCGGAATTCAGCTACGACGAGTCCGTGCCGCCGCTGCCCTCTCCGCCCGCCTCGGCTGCCGAGGAACGCCCTCGGCCCTTGCACACGCCGCCAGTCTGGACTGTGGCGCATGGCGGAGCGGCGGCGGGCACGCCGACCGGACGTATCGAAAACGCCAATGCCGCCGCCCGGGTCGAACCGCGCCGCG
>JAAFAB010000063.1 GCA_018222585.1 Paracoccaceae bacterium
GTGAGCCCGACAACCGCGACAGCCACTACTGGTTCGCGCGCTACTGGGCCGAAGCCCTGGCCGCCCAGTCCGAGGACGCCGAGCTGGCCGGTCACTTCGCCCCCATCGCGGCCCAGCTGGCCGAGAAGGAAGCCGAGATCACCGGAGAGCTGGCCGCCGCACAAGGCGCCGCTGCCGACCTCGGCGGCTACTACCACGGCGACGCGGCCAAGACCGCAGCGGTGATGCGCCCCTCGGCGACACTGAACGCCATCATCGGCTGAAGCGCCTGACGCTTGCAGATCATGCCCCCGCCGGAGCGCCCCTCCGGCGGGGGTTTTTCATTGGCCGGGGTGGAGGGGGCTCTGCCCCCATCTCCTGCGGAGAGTCCCCCGGAGTATTTTCAGCCATCGAATGGAATAAGGCCCCTTGTATCTATTCGATGGCCTCAAATACTCCCGCCGGAGGCTTCGGCCCCGCAGGGGCCGAAATCGCCGTTTGCCGCGTCACCCCCGACCCGGGCCGGTGCGGGACACCGATGCGACACCGAGGCGATACCGTCTCCAGGGTTCAGGTGCCAAGGCCCTGTAGACATGTCGTTTCGGCGTCGGGCTTGCTGTCGGGAACGCTCTTCGCAAGACATGAAAAAGCCCCGCCGGAGGGGCGGGGCTTTCATTCTGTCCAAGAGGCGCGCGCTCAGCGATAGAGCAGCGACTGGCCCTCGTGGAAGAGATGCACATGCTCAGGTGCGGCGGTCATGGTCACCTGCTGGCCGCGACGGTCCTTGTGGACGCCCGGCAGCTTGGCGATCAGCGCCGGGTCGGTGCCGACGGTCTCGAAATAGAGCAGCGTGACCTCGCCGAGCGCCTCGGTGATGTCGACCCGGCCGGTGAACAGTCCCTCGCCATCGGTGGCTTCCAGGTGCTCGGGGCGGACGCCGATGTTGACCTGTTTCCCCATGTCGCCGGTCTCGGTGGCCACGTTGCTGACAGCCTTGCCGCCGTCATCCAGGGTGACCTCGGTCTGCGCGCCGGTGCCGGTGATCCTGCCCGGCAGCAGGTTCATCGCCGGAGAACCGATGAAGGTCGCCACCATCTCGTTCTGGGGCTTCTCGTACAGCTCCAGCGGGCTGCCGACCTGGGCGATGCCCTTGTTGGCCAGCACCACGATCCGGTCCGCCAGGGTCATCGCCTCGACCTGGTCGTGGGTGACGTAGATCATCGTGCGGTCGGGCATTTCCTCCTTCAGGCGGGCGATCTCGATCCGGGTGGCGACGCGCAGGGCGGCATCCAGGTTCGAGAGCGGCTCGTCGAAAAGATAGATCTTCGGATCGCGCACGATGGAGCGGCCGATCGCCACCCGCTGACGCTGCCCGCCCGACAGCGCCTTGGGCAGGCGGTCGAGGTAGTCGGTCAGCTGCAGCTTGCGCGCCGCCTCGTCCACCGCCTCGGCGATCTCCTCCTTGGACTTCTTCGCCAGCTTGAGGGCAAAGGCCATGTTGTCGCGCACGGTCATGTGCGGGTAGAGCGCGTAGCTCTGGAACACCATGGCAATGCCACGCTGCGCCGGGGGCACGTCGTTCATCCGCTGGCCGTCGATTTCCAGGTCGCCGCCGGTGATCTTTTCCAGCCCGGCGATCATCCGCAGCAGCGTGGACTTGCCGCAGCCCGAGGGGCCG
>JAAFAB010000029.1 GCA_018222585.1 Paracoccaceae bacterium
CGTGTCTTAGCTCGGAACCCCGCCGTCAGGCAGGCGGCCTCAATCGGGCGGTTACTGAGAAACGAATTTGTCGCGCACATTGCGAAACGCACTCCCCATCATGAGATGGGTATCACCTCGCAGCGTCAGAGCTCATCTACAACGTGGGCCGCAGACGCCGCTTACGGAAGATCGCGCTGACGCGGAAGAACGCTCTCTTTTTGCCGGGCACGAGGTCGGGGCGGAAAACTGGGCCATGCTCGCCAGCCTCATCGCCAACTGCAAGATGAGCGACGTCGATCCGGTCCGCTACCTCGCAAAGACCCTGCGCGCCTTGCTCGACGGGCACCCAAAGAGCCGCATCGACGAACTCATGCCTTGGAACTTCGCGCCCGCGTCAAGCCTGGCCGCGTAGGGCCACAGCAAGGCGCTTACACAAAGTCCGCCGCCGGCGCCGGGTTTGGCAGTCGAAGTGGCCCCGCCAGCACAGTGCGATGTGCGAATCCCCGCAGACGTGTCGGTTTTCTCTCCCGGCGCACAAAGGCCCCCGAACATACATCGGCGATATGTTCGCGGACCGTTTTGCGAAATCTGAAAAATCCCCGCAAACCTGTGCGTTTCTGGAACGCGCATCATGGTAAATTACAGTTGCGTCAACCTCCTCAAACGCGGGAGGATCACCCCTAAATTTCTATGGCTGGAGATCAACGGTGCTGATCGGGTGGAGAATATATGCGGTCAGTCTCTGTCGCGCTTCAAGATTGTGAGACGGTCGCGGTCAGACAACTCGGCCAGGCGTCGCTCGATCGCTCGCACGCCAGCGACGCGCCGGGCCTCGTCGAACAATGCATCGTCTCGCTCTTGCTCTCGAAAGCATCGACCGGCTACTCGGTTGCATTCTTGCATGTCGGCGTCGGGGATGCGTGCAACGACACCGCGCCAAGCAACGATCCATGGACCACGATGATCGAGCTCGATGTCGTCGGGACAAGGTTTCATACTGTATCTGATACCGTTTCAGTCTCTCGTATAAGAGAGCGGATGCGCCCGGCGGGATCCGCGACATCGTCGGGATACCCCAGGGAGACATTTTTCAGGAGAGTCGGTCCGACGGTGAGGCTGCAAGCATCATGGCTGTGACCGAAGAGCCATGCCTCGGGTGCGTGCCGCGCGATAATACCGGACAGGTCGCTGGCGTATGCCGCCTCGAGATCTTCGCTGTAATCGAGAAGCACATCCGGGTGCGGTGCATGATGCGTGACCACGTTCGTGCTGCCGGGGAAGGGTCGTGCTAGCTGTGTGTCGAGCCAGGTGCGGTGCGAAAGATGGCGCTGGATGACGTCTCGAGGACGCAGCTTTCGGTATCCGTGGCTCGCGACGCGGATCAGCTTGTAGTCATTCATCCGGCGCGGGATATGTTCTTCGTTGATCATCCGCCCTGGCCCAATCTCGAAATCGGTCCAGAGGGTCGCGCAGAGCAGTCGCGTATCGCCAATCCGGATGTCGGCCATGTTCGCGTAGCGCACCCCCGCTGCCGCGGCGATCTCCGATAGTCGTTCATCGCCGTCGAAAACATGCTGATAATAGTCGTGGTTCCCAGGAAGAACATGGATCCGATCCGGCGGCAGCAAGCGAGAGATTTCCGCGAAAGCATTTTTCCAGCGGACCCGCGGTTTGTTGCTGATGTCGCCGGCAAGGATCAGTAGATCCAGTTCAGATATTTCGCGCTCGACGTCAGCAAACGGATCGCGGTCAGCTTTCTTCCAGTGGTCGTAGTGCCAGTCTGCGAGAACCAAGTATTTCATGCGCCGTTTGTCGTTCCGATAAATACCGCTGAAACGCGGCAGTTCCTGCTTCAATATACCGGAGACGATAAAATATTGCTACGTTGCTGACATAAGCAACTGGCAAGATACATAAAAACAGCATACTGAGGCATTATGCGTCGTTTATGCGTCAATGCGTCTTGACATCACGCTGACTGCTGCACAGCTTCCGCGACACGAAAGAACATGTTACACTCCACGGATGAATGAAGACGAAAAACAGTCATCGAAGTTTGCGACCGGGCGTGAGTTGTACGAGCGTTTGGCGCGCAGCGGGCCGCCGCATGAGGTGACGCTTCGTGGCCTGTCCTGGCGAAAGGAACAACGTCTGTCTATCGCCGACGCGCTTGCGGCGCGACCAGAGGACGCCGGATAGCACGCTATTAGGTCGTGTTGACAGAAGGGATTCACATCGGGCTTTGAGCATGATGCAAACTGGTATCTGCGATGGAGACCAGCTCGGTTCGAGACTTTATGTCGGACGAGGAATGGGCGTTCTTTGAGCGGTTCATCTTGAAAGCTCGCGCCCCGAACGCACGCAAACCCGCCAACCACCGCCGTGTTCTTGATGGGATTTTCTGGATTGCCCGGACCGGCGCGCCATGGCGCGATCTGCCGGAAGAGTTTGGCAAGTGGTCGAGCGTCTACCGCCGGTTCCGGTGCTGGACGCTGGCGGGGCTCTGGGAGGAGATCATGGACGCCCTGAACCAAAGCAGGGTAGCGCCAGACGCCCTTCAAATGATCGACAGCACCGTGATCCGGGCCCGTCATCCACTGCCCGGCAGGGCATTGCGAATGCAATGTCCCGAGAGGGAGGCAGCGAGCGCTAAAGGGGGACTCCGCGACAGGGTTTCTGGAGCTCAAGGGGTGGTTTCACGACCAAGATCCACCTCCTTTTCAACGCGCATGGTCCGCCCATGAGGACGGAGATCACGCCGGGCCAGACATCCGACTATCTCGGTTTCGATCTGGTCATGGCCGCCAACCTGCCCAGTCCCAGCGTGCTGCTGGCGGATCGCGGATATGACGCTGACAGCATCAGGGCGAAAATGGAAAAGCGCGATGTGCTGTCGGTCATCCCGATGCGCAAATCCCTGAAGAAACGCATCGGCGTGGACCGTTCGCTCTATCGCCTGCGCAACCTGGTCGAGCGGTGCTTCAACAAGCTCAAGAATGCCAGGCGCGTCGCAACACGCTACGATAAGACGGCTGAGAGCTTCCTGGGGTTCGTCGACATCACGTCTGTCCGCCTTTGGTTCCGCCATTTGTCAACATGACCCAAATCGAAAGAAACGCAGGGTTATTCAAGCTTATTCAAGAACCCTGAATTCGCATAGCCTTGGCCTCAGCTCACCACACCGGACCGCTTGAGCCGGTCGATCTCGGAGGAAACCGCATCGGCGAAGGCCAGCCCCATGGCGCTGAGGGGCCGGTCGCGCGGCACGAATTGCGCAATGTCCCATGTGATCGCCGGCAGCAGCCTGTGCGAGGTAGTTTTTTCTGGAGTGAGCAGCTGAGTTGCAACGGGATCGACGATCGCGACACCGGCGCCGCGTTCGACCAGGCGCACCACGCCATGCAGGGTCCGAAGCTCGGCGGCGATGGTGCGGTCGACATTGATTGTCTCCATCATGTGATCGACGCGCTGCCGCAACGGGCTGCCTTCCGCAAGGTCTATGAACCATTCCTTGCGTAAACGCGGCAGCGGAATTTCCTCAACATCGCCAAGCGGATGCCCGGCGGGCAGGATGCAGCGAGCGGTGCAATGGGCGAGCACACGGGCATCCCCGCCGAAGGCCTCGGCGTTCAGCGTGATGCCGAAGGCCAGGTCGCAGCGCTGTTCGTTGATCATGCGCAGCAGTTCGGCGATGCCGACATCGACGATCTGCACCGTCGCCTGTGGATGGGTTTCGCGGAAGTTTTCCAGCGCATCGAGCAGGAAGGTGTCGCAGAAGATCGGCTGTGCGGCGATGACCAGATGCCCGACCTGCCCGTTCGCGATGGCCAGCGCTTCCTGTTCAAGGCTGCGCCACCCGGCGAGTTGGCGCACCACGGACTGGTGGAAGCGAAAGGCTTCCGGCGTCGGGGCCAGGCGATTGCGTTTGCGCAGGAACAGGTCGAAGCCGGTTTTTTCCTCCAGCGCCGAGAGCAGGCGGCTGATCATCGGCTGGCTGACATCCAGGTCTTCCGCAGCCATTTTGACGCCGCCGAGCCGCATGTAGGCGTCAAAAGCCTCCAATTCGCTGATCTTGAACATGAGCACCTCCCTCAGTATGCATTTTATGCAAATGAATGTAGTCTGTTGTCAATCTTCGCATACTGTGAATGCTGCGGGCCATCCAACAGACCGGTTCTGCCGGAGTAGATGAGAGGCAAACATGAAGAAGATTCTCGGAACGATCGCCCTGGCCGTGATCGCTGCAACCGGGCCCGCCGCGGCCCAGACCTATCCCGACCAGGCGGTGACCCTCGTCGTTCCCTACGGCCCCGGCGGCGCCTCGGATCTGGCCGGCCGCGCGCTGGCGGAAACCGCACAGCCCTTCCTGGGCCAGCCCGTCACTGTGATGAACAAGCCCGGTGCCGGTGGCATGAACGGTGCCCGCTCGGTTTCGGAAGCGGATCCGGACGGCTACACCCTGCTGCTGGCCCGAGTCGGCATGGCGCTGTCGCCCGCCGTGACCCCCGACAACGCTGTCGCATGGGACGCCTACAGCTTCCTCGGTGCGCTGGAAGCCACGCCGATGATCCTCGCCGTGCGCGCCGATGCGCCCTATGACAGCGTCGAAGACCTGGTGACGGCGGTCGCTGAAAGCGAAGGCCGGATGACCTATGCCGCCTCGGGCGCCACGGCGATCGACGGCTTCACCACCCAGGCGCTGCTGGCTGACAACGACCTCGACCCGCTCACCGCCGCGACGCTGGTGCCCTACAAGGGCGGCGGCGCGCTGGCCACCGCTCTGCTCGGCGGCCACGTGGATTTCGTCGCCATGGCGGCGGGCTCATTGATGCCGCATATCGAAAGCGGTGACCTGAAGGCGCTGATGGTCTTCGCGCCCAAGCGCATGGACACCCTGCCCGATGTCGCGACCGCGGCCGAGCTCGGCTACGAGAAGGCCGGCCAGATCGCCGGCTGGAGCGCGCTCTACGGCCCCAAGGACCTCCCTGAAGAGGTGACCGCCAAGTGGCAGGATGTGCTGGCCGAGGTTGCCACCGACGAGAAATGGCTGGAGCTTGCAGCGAACCGTGGGTCCATCTCGACCATTGGCGACGTCGACATGAGCGACTACGCTCAGAGCCAGTACGAGCTGTTCCACGGTCTGGCGAAGGATTTCGGCTACCTGCCGAACTAAGTGCCCCGGGCCACGCCGCGGCCCGGCTGACCTGACGAGCGATCTGCGCGGCCCCATCCGAACGGGGCCGCGCCACCGACCCGCCCCGCGCCGACGGGGCCCCCTTTCCCGGAGTGTCGCATGCCCAAACCCGTCCTGCGGGGGCTGATCATTGTCGCCTTCTTTGCGCTGACCGCCTTCATCCTTGTTCCGGCCTACGTGCCGCGCCCGGCCTTCATTCCCGGCTTCGCCCCGCCGCCGGACATGTGGCCGCGCACCGTCTCGCTTGCGGGGATAGTGCTTGGAATGCTGGCGCTGCTTTTGGCTCTTTTCCGGCCCCAGGCTGATGAGGCGCCGCTGGAGACCGATGGCAGCAGCCGCGCCCGCATGGCAGGCCGCTTCGCCGGGCTGATGCTGGCCTTCGTACTGTTCCTGGTGGCCATTCCGGTTCTTGGCTTCCTGGTCTCCATGATGCTGCTCACGCTTTGCATCGTGTTGATGACAGGGGAACGCGGCCACCGGATCTGGATCGCCCTGATCGCCTTCGGCGCGCCGATCCTGTTGCAGCTTTTCTTCCATTCCGCGCTTGGCACGCAGTTTCCCAAGGGCGCGCTGACAAAGCCCTTCGGCTTCTGATCGGAGGTCTCCATGCTTCAAGAAATTCTCTCCGCGCTGGTTGCCGTGGCGACGCTGCAGAACCTGCTGATCATGGTCGCAGGGATCTGGGGCGGTGTCATCGTCGGCGCCATCCCCGGGATGACCGGCACCATGGCCGTCACCCTAGCGCTGCCCTTCACCTTCTACATGGACCCGGTGCCCTCGATCCTGCTGCTGGTCGCGCTCTACAAGGGGTCGACCTATGGCGGCTCGGTCTCTGCGATCCTGATCAAGACCCCCGGCACCGCCTCGGCCGCCTGCACCGCGCTGGACGGCTACCCGCTGGCGCAGCAGGGCAAGGCCGGCAAGGCGCTGAACATGGCGCTCTATTCCTCGGTCACGGGCGATTTCATCTCGAACCTGTCGCTGATCTTCTTCGCCGCGCCGCTCGCCGTTCTGGCGCTGCGCATCGGCCCGCCGGAATTCTTCATGCTGATGCTCTTCGCGCTGACCACCGTGGCCGGTGTCTCGGGCAGTTCGCTGCTGATGGGCCTGGTCTCGGCGGCACTGGGTCTGCTGCTGGCGACCGTGGGCGAGGACATGTATGGCTCGTTCCGCTTCGCCTTCACACCGGACATGCAGGCCGGCCTGTCGATCGCGCCGGTGCTCATCGGCCTCTTTGCCCTGCCCGAGCTGATCAAGCTTGTGGTGATGCGCGCCACCAAGCAGGAAGAGGCAGCCACGCTGGGCGCGCAGCATGTGACCCGCGCAGAGTTCATGGGCTCGCTCAAGACCATCCTCAAGGGTTCGGTGATCGGCTCGGTGCTGGGCGCCATTCCCGGCATCGGCCCGTCCTCGGCGGCCTTCTTCTCTTACGGCGAGGCGCAGCGCAGTTCCAAGAAAGGCGCCAACTTCGGCAAGGGCGAGCTTGAGGGTATTGCCGCCTCGGAATCCGCCAATAACGGCGCCTGTGGCGCCACCATGATCCCGCTTCTTGCCCTTGGCGTGCCCGGCGACGTGATCACCGGGGTGATGCTCGGCGCCTTCATGATCCAGGGCCTGACGCCCGGACCGTTGCTGTTCCAGACCAACATCCACGAAGTCTACATGCTGCTGATCGGCATGCTGGTGTCCTCGGTGCTGCTGTTCTTCGCCGGCAAGATCACCATGCGCATGTTCGCCAAGGTCTCGCATATCCCGCAGACCCTGCTGACGCCGCTTGTGCTGCTGCTGTGCGTGTTCGGCATCTACTCGATCGCCTCAAGCCCCTTCGACGTGGCCGTGCTGCTGGTGATGGGTGTGGTGGGCTTCATCATGTTCCTGCTGAACATCCCGGCGGCGCCCTTCCTCATCGCCTTCATCCTTGGTCCCATGCTGGAAGAGAACCTTCGCCGCGCGCTGGCGATTTCGCGCGGCGAGCCGGCGGTGCTGCTCTCCTCGCCTATCACCTGGGTGTTTGCCGCGCTCATCGCGTTCGTTCTGTTCATCACGGTGCGCCGCGAAGTTCAGAAATTCAAAACAGAAAGACGAGTTGAACAATGACCCTGCAGAGCGAGATCCAGCCCGCCGCCTCCGACCGGCAGGCCAGCGCCGTGCAGCATCTCTCGGAGTTGATCCGCTTCGACACGGTGTCCCGGAACAGCAACCGTGCCCTGATCGACCACATGGCCGAGTATTTCCGCGGTCTCGGCGCGCGGATCACCATCCTGCCTGACGAGACCGGCACCAAGGCCAACCTCATCGCGGCCTTCGGGCCGGAGGGGGTCGCGGGCGTGGTCTGGTCGGGCCATACCGACGTGGTCCCCGCGGACGAGCCGGAATGGCAGAGCGATCCCTTCACCGCCGAGATCGGTGACGGCAAGCTCTTCGGTCGCGGCGCCTGCGACATGAAGGGCTTTGCCGCCTGCGTCATGGCGGTGACCCCGCAGCTGGCGCAAGCCCCCCTCGCCCGTCCCGTCTATCTCTGTTTTTCCCATGACGAAGAGGTCGGCTGCCTCGGCGCGCCGGCCATTGCCCGGCATCTGGCCGCGCTGCCGGTACCGCCCGAGTTCGCCATCATCGGCGAGCCGTCGATGATGCAGCTGGTAACGGGGCAGAAGGGCAAGATCGCCATGCGCGCCCATGTGATCGGCACCTCGGGGCATTCCTCCTTCGCGCCGGAGCATGTCAACGCCGTCGAGTATGCCTCGCGCGCGATCGCGATGATCGCGGAGCGTGGCAAGCGTTATGAGAGCGAAGGGCCGTTCGACCACGATTTCACCGTGCCACATGCGACCATGCTGGCCACGATGATCAACGGGGGCGTGGCGACCAACGTCACGCCGGACAGTTGCAGCTTTACCTTCGAGTTGCGCTCGATCGCCGGGATGGACGCGGAAGCCGACATGGCAGAACTGCTGGCCCGGATCGAGACCGAGGTCAGTGCGGAGATGGCCGCCAAGACCGCCGGAACCGGCATCACCTTCGAACGGATCTTCTCCTACCCGCCGATGGGAGAGGCGCGCAACACCACGGGCTTTACCCGCTATGCCCGGCAGATGCCCGAGGCCTGGGGCGGCAAGGTCTCCTACGGCTCCGAGGGCGGCATCTTCGAACTGATCGGCGGCATTCCTTCGGTGATCGTCGGGCCCGGCTCGATCGAGCAGGCGCACAAGCCGAATGAATTCGTGGCCCTCGATCAGCTCGACGCCTGCATCGCCTTCCTTGACGGCATTGTGACAGAGCTCTGCGCCGCCCCAACCGAGACGGCCAGCTGAGCAGACCGAAGTGGCTGGCCACGGCCAGTATCCTGTGCTGAAAGACGCTCTGCCCTCTTCCTGGAAGGGGGCAGAGCGATGGATGAGCGGTCACCAGGACGTAAGCTAATCCACTGATTTTTCACGAGCTACCCTTGCCGCAGCTCCAAGGCGGCTCCAATGGAACCGCCCTAGACGAACGCCAAGCATACCATTGCCGCGCGCGCGCAGTGCAACACGTCCCATCATGACAGCGACTTGTGCATAAGGATCCAATCGCCCGGCAAGTCGGACCCAGGGAAGGGCACAAAAGGGCGCGTCGCGAGGTCGGAGAATCCGAAGGCTTGGTAAAGATTGTGGGCACGCGTGTTTGCGCTGCCGACCAGTAAAGCCATTTCCGAACAGCCTGCCGCCCTCGCCGAAGCGGCAGCCTCTTCCAGCACGATCTTCCCAAGGCCCTGGCCCTGGGCCGTGGGATACAGTGCCACCATGGCGATGTAGTAGCAGCCCGGAATAAGTGCTTTCAGCTCATCCAGCGGCCTCAGAGCCTCTGGCGCGTCTGTCGATGCAGCGCTGGCCTCGGGAATGACGTAGCAGTTAAGGGCCCCGGCCACCGCGCCGCCGACCTCGACGATACGCCAGTTGCGATAATAGATATAGTGATCGGACTGAGTAAGGAGGGCCGTTCGCCCCACCTCGAAGGCCGATTGCCCCGGAGCGGCAGCCAGTCCCCAGAGATGAGACATCAGCCCTCGTGTCGCCATATCCGCAAGGATCGCAAGATCCGCAACGTCGCCCTGCTGTGCCGTTCTGAAAGTTAGATCCCTCATCGTCCCTCTTGCTCCGTGTCCGGGCCCCCGCGGGTGCCGCAACATCTGACCTCGCCCGTCCAGACCTCACCCCGCGGCCCGGGCTCGCTACTGTATACCCACTTTGCCCTGCTTGGTCTTCAGCTTGCATCAAGCTCCGGTCGCATGGTTCTGTGTTGCGGTGGCGCCGAGCGGCGTGGTAGGCGCACCTCTCCTTCGCGACGCGTTCGACCTGCAGGTGCCGGATAGGTAGCGCCGGATGCCCTTTTCAAGCCTTGTAGTTTGTCGGGCCGGCCTCCATCACCTAGGTCCAAACGCATCGGGTTCAGGCGTCGGCCGTCGTTCAGGACCTGTGCGCCGGAACCTTGATGAAGCGAAACTCAGAAATGAGCGATCAGCCTGACCAACTGGACGTCTTCCCGACCAGCGTCGATCTGACCCGGATCGACGGGGAGATGAACATGCGTCAGTTCTACCGGATCTGCCTGCAGCCGGACCTGTTCGGGGGCGTGACCCTGGTGCGGGAATGGGAACGGATCGGATTTCGCGGACAGTCCATGACCATGCGCCACGCCGATGAGGGCGAGGCCGTCACCGCCCTGATGAAGCTGGCCGCCACCAAGACCCGGCGCGGCTATCGCGATGCCCGCGAGGGCGGGACCCCCGAGGCGGACGGCGAGGAGTGAGCCGCCGCAGGCGGGCCGGGCGGTCCGGCGGTGGCCGGAGCACGCGGGGCAGGGGGCGGACCGTGGTCTTCTTCATGTGATGGGGCAGCGGGGGTCACGTAACCCCTTGGGCCAAAAGAAAATCCCCGGACCTGCGCGGGGCGGGTCCGGGGATCTGTCGTTTCAGAGCCCTGTAAAGGGCCGGGGGCGCGCCGATCAGACGGTGACGACGACGCGGCCCTGGATCTGGTTCGCCATCAGCTTCTCCGCCAGATCCGGCAGCTCGTCAAAACCGTGGACCGTGTACATGGTCGACAGCAGATCGCGGTCCAGCTTCTCGTTCAGCAGGTCCCAGGCGGCCTTCCGCTTCGGCTTCGGCGCCATGACGGAATCGACGCCCAGCAAGGCGACGGAGCGCAGGATGTGCGGCATCACGGTGCCGGGCAGGGAGGGGCCTTCGGCCAGGCCGCAGGCGGCGACGGCACCGCCGTAGCAGGTCTGCGCCAGCACGTTGGCCAGGGTATGACCGCCGGCGACATCCACCGCGCCCCCCCAGCGTTCGGGTTGCAGCGGCTTGCCCTGCTCCGACAGCTCGGCCAGGTCGACGAAATCGGTGGCGCCCAGCTTTGACAGGTAGTTATGGGTTTTCGGGCGCCCCGTCACGGCGGTGACGGAATAGCCCAGGCGGGCCAGCAGCGCCGTGGCGACGGAGCCGACGCCGCCCGCGGCCTCGGTGACCAAGATCGGCGCGCCCTACGGGTGTTTGATCCCATAGTTTGATGGTGTGATTCTTTCGAAGGAATGGAAGGATGCCCTATGGGACAAGTTCGTCACGGAAGCGCCACGACCACGCACGCAGTCAGAGCAGCAATACAGCGATCGCAAGCTTCGCTCGCGACGCTGAGCCGGGAGCTGGGGATCAATCCGAAGACGGTTGCGAAGTGGCGTAAACGGCAGACGGTCGAAGATCTCAAGACCGACCCAAAGGAGCCACGTTCGACGGTCCTCACGGAAGATGAGGAGGCGGCCATCGTCGCGTTTCGGCGCTGCACCGTTGTCTGCAGCGGCATGGCATCTCCCGCCTGCCTGACGTCGAGGGCGACAAACCGAGGAGGTCGAAGTTCAAACGCTATCCGATCGGCTTCTTCCACATAGACATTGCCGAAGTGCAAACTGCTGAAGGAAAGCTCTTCCTGTTCGTTGGCATCGACCGCACGAGCAAGTTTGCCGTGACCCAGCTCGTCGAGAAAGCCGACAGGAAGACGGCTTGGGAGTTCCTGCAACACATGCTCGAATCCGTGCCATATCAGATCCGCACCGTCCTCACTGACAGCGGCATTCAGTTCGCTGATCGGCCTCCGAACCGGAACACTGCTTATTCCCGGCCCATGCGTTTCGACATGATCTGTGAGGCCAATGGGATTGAGCACCGGCTGACCAAACCCAACCATCACTGGACCAACGGGCAGGTCGAGCGAATGAACCGCACGATCAAGGAGGCCACCGTCAAACGCTTCCACTACGACAGCCATGATCAGCTGAGAACGCACCTCTCGGACTTCATCGCAGCATCATACAACTTCGCGCGCTGGCTCAAGGCCCTCAACGGGCTCACACCCTACGAATACATCTGCAAGATCTGGACTTCAGAGCCGGAACGATTCATCTTGAACCCGATCCACCAGATGCCGGGACTGAACACCTAGGGCCAAGCCGCGAAGTTCGTGGTGCCCTCGCGCTGCCGCGCGCGCGCCGCGCGGCGGAAGCGTCCGGGGGACAGTCCTTCCTGACGGGTGAAGAAACGGTTGAAATAGGCCGGGTCCTGAAAACCCAGTCGGAAGGCCACCTCAGAGATTTGCAGCGTCGAGTTGATGAGCAAATCGCGTGCATCGGCCAGGACTTCGCGATGCAGATAGCCTTGGGGCGACAGCCCCGTGGCCTGGCGCACCAGGGTGCCAAGCCGATCGCGCGAGATGTCGAGGGCGGCGGCGTAGTCGCTCACAGACCAGTGCTCGCGTCCATGGCGGGCGACGAGAAGCACGAAACGATCCAGAAGCGATCTTGGGGCCAACCCGCTGGTATGTCCGCCAGCTTCGGCGGCGCGCCAGAGCTGGACCAGCAGAACGGATACCAGACTTTCCACGATCACTTCGGTTCCTCCCCGCGGACTGCGGCTTTCCTCGGCGATGGCCTCCATGTGCCGTAGCATTTCGTCGCGTGCCTCCGGGGCAAGGGGGAGCAGGCGCAATTGGCCGAGCAATCCGCGCAGCCGGGTGTGCATCGTGCCGGTCGGCAGGGCGCGGGCCAAGGTGACGGGACCGAGACGCAGCAGCGCGCCGCGTGCCCCGGCGGAAAGTTTCAGGCAGGGCGCGCTGCCGGGGGGCAGCCACAACAGCCGTGGAGAGTCGGCGGCCAGATCGTGGTCTTGGACACCGTCCAGCTGTACCCGGCCGGCCACCAGAATCAGCAGGTGGGACATCTCCTCATCCAGACGCACCTCGGAGGGCTGAAGTGACGACCGAAGCAGCCGCGCTTCGAACAGGCGGTTGCCCAAGGGCATACCCTGTTTGGTGCGATGCGGCGGTTTCGGCTCCATTTTCCCTCACAAGTGCAATAATAGACATCATTAGTGCATTTTATCGATCTTAGCCACTGGTAGTCTCTGATCCCATCCCTGAACGGTCGCAAAGGAGGCGGTCCCAGGGGAGGACTACGGGAGGAACACCATGAAAAATGTCACGCGCAGGGCGCTGTCCTGCTACGTCTCCGCCATGGCCATCGGCCTGGCCCTGCCGTCCGCCGCCTTCGCGGCCGAGACGGTCACCATCGGCTACGCCGTGTCCAAGTCCGGCCCCAATGCGGGCGGCGCCGGGATCAGCACGATCCCCAACTATGAACTCTGGGTCCACCAGGTGAACGAGAAGGGCGGCCTGCTGCTGCCTGACGGCTCGCGCGCCATGATCGAGGTGGTGGAATACGACGACCGTTCCAGCGCCGAGGATGCCGTCCGCGCCATCGAGCGCCTGGCGACCCAGGACAAGGTCGATTTCATCCTGCCGCCTTGGGGCACCGGCTTCAACCTGGCCATCGCGCCGCTGATGGATCGCTTCGGCTATCCGCAGCTGGCCGCGACCGCCGTCACCGACATGGCGCCCGCTCTTGCCAAGCGCTGGGACCGCAGCTTCTGGTTCCTCGGCGGTGGTCATGACTACGGAGATGCCCTGGCCAGCCTGCTGGGCGATCTGAAGGAGAAGGGGCAGATCAACGACAAGGTCGCCGCGGTCTCGGTCGCTGACGGCTTCGGGATCGACCTGATCGATGCCGCCCGTCCGGCGCTGGAGGAGGCGGGCTTCGACCTCGTCGTCGACACCACCTACCCCGCCGGCACCTCGGACTTCGCAACGATGATCAGCGGAGCGGCGGGCAGCGGTGCGGATACCTTCATCGCCTTCTCCTACCCGCCCGAAAGCTTCGGCCTGACCAAGGAAGCCCAGACCGCGGGATTCAACCCGAAAGTCTTCTATGTCGGCGTCGGCGGGGCCTTCCCGATCTACCCGAACGTGACCGGCGGGATCGAAGAGGGCGTGATGTCGGTCGGTGGTGTCGATGCCGCCAGCCCGGCGATCCAGGAATACTTCGCCGCGCACCAGGAAATGACCGGCAAGCTGCCCGACAGCTGGGCCAGCGCCATCACCTACACCACGCTGGAAGTGCTTGAGCAGGCCATCGCCCGTGTCGGCCTGGACCACGCCGCCGTCGCCGAAGAGATCGCCAACGGCACCTTCGACACGGTGATCGGCGAGGTGACGCTGCAGGACAACCAGCTGCGCGACCTCTGGCTGACCGGCCAGTGGCAGGACGGCCAGTTCGTCGCCGTGGCCCCCGCGGACCGCGACGGCGCCAGCGATCCCGTGGTCCCGAAGCCCGCCTGGGACTGACCCCACACCCATGACCCTCCCCCGCCCGCCCGGGCGGGGGACAGTACCAGCGCCGCGGTGTCCCCGATTGCACCGGCGGCCAGACTGCGGGGCCGGGTTGCGGCACCATGCCTGCCGGCCTCGCTTTTTCACTGGAGATCACCTTGCTTCTTTCCACCCTTGTCTTCGGCCTCGTGCTGGGAGGCTCTTACGCGCTGATCGCGATGGGCCTGTCCCTGCAATACGGGATCGCGCGGATCATGAACCTCGCCTATGGCGAAGTGATGATCGGCGCCTCCTTCGCGGCCATGCTTCTGTTCAACGTGGCGGGGCTGAGCCCGCTTCTGTCCCTGGTCCTGCTGGTGCCTGCCGGCTGGGCCATCAGCTGGGGGATCTACCAGGTGATGATGCGCCCGCTGGTGGCGCGCTCGGGCGATACCGGGCGGCTTGAGGTCGATTCGATCCTCGCCACCTTCGGTCTGCTGTTCGTCGTGCAGGGGGTGCTGCTGGTGCTCTTCGGCGGCAACTTCCAAAGCTATTCCTTCCTGGGTCAGGGCGTGAACGTGCTGGGCACGCAGGTCGCGCTGAACCGCCTGATCGCCTTCGGCCTGTCGGTGCTGATCGGCGGCGGCCTGTACCTTGCGCTGACCCACAGCCGCTGGGGCCTTGCCCTGCGTGCCGTGGCGCTCAGCCCCGGCTCGGCCCCCCTCGTCGGGATCGAGGTCAACCGCGTGGCCCGTGCAGGCTTCGCCCTGGGCGGCGCGCTGGCCGTGGCAGGCGGCGTGGTGCTGTCCATGTACCAGACCTTCAGCGCCACCATGGGCGTGATCTACACCATGAAAGCCCTTGTGATCGTCATCATGGGCGGCGTCGGCAACCTGCTGGGCGCGCTGATCGCGGGCCTTCTGCTGGGCCTGATCGAGACCTTCGTGTCCGTCTACATCGACCCCGGCCTGACGCTGGCCGCGACCTACGGGTTGTTCCTTGTCATCCTTCTGTGGCGCCCGCAGGGCCTGTTCGGAGGTGCCAAATGATCGGAAGCCTGATCGCGCTCGCCGCCCTCGCCCTTGTGGCCTGCGGCCCCTACATCCTAGACGCCTATGGCATCGGCCTGCTGATCGGTGCCGTCAGCTACACCATCTTGGCCTCGGCCTGGGCGATGTTCTCGGGCCCGACGCGCTATATCTCTCTGGCCACGGTCGCCTTCTACGGCACCGGCGCCTACACCGTCGCCGTGCTCTCGGACGCGCTGCCCTGGCCGCTGGTGCTGGCCTCGGCCGCCGTGATCGGCGGCGTGCTGGCGCTGGTGGTCGGCCTGTCTACCTTACGCCTTGCGGGCATCTACTTCGTCATCTTCAGCTTCGGCCTGGCCGAGCTGATCCGCCAGCTGATCACCTGGTTCGAGGTTTCCGTCTCGGGCACGCTGGGCCGCTACATCTTCCTCGATCTGGAGCCGCGCCACGTGCTGTGGCAGCTGCTGTCGCTGGCCGCCGTGGTCGTGTTGATCACCGGCTGGATCCACCGGAGCCGCATCGGCCTGGCCCTGAAGGTCATCGGCGATGACGAGACCGTGGCCGCCCACGCGGGCATCAACCTGGCGCGCACCAAGCTGATCCTCTTCGTGCTCTCCTCGGTCCTGATCACCCTCGTCGGCGCCATCCAGTCGCCCCGCTGGGTCTACGTCGAGCCGGGCATCGTCTTCAATCCGCAGGTCAGCTTCCTGACCGTGATCATGGCGCTTCTGGGCGGCGCGACGCATCGCTGGGGCCCGGTCCTTGGCGCGGTGCCGCTGTTCCTGCTGTTCGAATGGCTCTCGGCGCGGTTCCCGGATCACTTCTCGATCATCCTGGGGCTGCTGTTCATCGGCGTGGTCTTCCTGCTGCCTGACGGCGTGCTGGCCGCGATGCAGAAGCTGCGCAAGAAAAAGGAGGCCGCGGCATGATGCTGGAAATCCGCGAAGCGGCGAAACATTTCGGCGGCGTGCGCGCGGTCGATGGTCTGAGCTTCTCGATGAACGAGGGCGAGGTCGTGGGTCTGCTGGGGCCGAACGGCTCGGGCAAGACGACGCTGATGAACCTCGTCTCGGGGGCGCTGAAGCCGACCTCGGGCGAGATCCTCTTCGACGGCGTGGCCATCGGCGGCAAGCGCCCCGATGTGATCGCCAAGGCCGGCGTGGCCCGGACCTTCCAGCTGGTGCGCGTGCTGCCCTCGCTGTCGATCCTGGAAAACGTCATGGTCCCCGCCGCCTTCGGGCGCGAGGCGCTGTGGGGGCGCGAGGCCGAGGCCCGCGCCGAGGAAAGCCTCGAGCGCGTTGGTCTCAAGGTCTCTCCCGGCAAGCTGGCGGGGGACCTGACCTATATCGACCAGAAGCGGCTGGAACTGGCCCGGGCGCTGGCCGCCCGTCCGCGCCTGCTGCTGCTGGACGAATGGCTGGCAGGACTGAACCCGACCGAGCTGCAGGAGGGCATCGCCCTGATCCGTCAGCTCGAGGCCGAGGGCCTGACCATCCTGCTGGTCGAACACATCATGGATGCCGTGCGCGCCCTCTGCCCGCGCTGCGTGGTCATGGCCAGTGGCAGCAAGATCGCTGATGGCCCTACGGGCGAGGTCCTGGATCAATCCGAGGTGATTTCGGCCTACCTGGGAGGCGGCGATGCTTAAACTGGACAGCCTGACAATCCGCTACGGCAAGCACCTGGCACTGGATGGCGTGACGGTGACCGTGGGCGCGGGGGAATGCGTGGCCCTGCTGGGCGCCAACGGGGCGGGGAAGTCCTCGCTTCTGAAGGCGGTCGGCGGGCTGGTGCGCAAGGAAAGCGGCGAGGTGACCCTGGGCCATGCGGTGCTCAGCAGCCTGCCGGCGCATCGCATCCTCACCGAGGGCGTGGCGCTGGTGCCCGAGGGGCGGGGGATCTTCCCGCGCCTTTCGGTCGAGGAGAACCTTGTGCTGGGCGCCAACCCCGCCCGCGCCCGCAAGGGCGAGGCCGCGCAGCGGGATCAGGTCTTTGACCTGTTCCCCAAGCTTGCGGAACGGCGGCGTCAGATCGCCGGCACCATGTCGGGGGGCGAGCAGCAGATGGTCGCCATCGCCCGCGCGCTGATGTCGAACCCCGATTACCTGCTGCTGGACGAACCCTCGCTTGGCCTCGCGCCCATCGTCACCAAGGAACTCTTCGAGGTCCTGGGGCGCATCCGCCAGACCGGGCTGTCGATCCTGTTGGTCGAACAGAACGTCCGCGAGAGTTTGAAACTGGCCGACCGGGGCTACTTGCTGGAAGCAGGGCGCATCGTCGGCCAGGGGCCCGCCGATCAGCTTGCCGAGGACCCCGCCGTGCAACATGCCTTCCTTGGCGGCACCACCGCCGAGATCAATTAAGTAAAGAGGATCAAGGACATGGATCAGATCGACCTCTATATCGGCGGCGCGCACAAGCCCGCCTCCAACGGCGCCCGCTTCGAGCGCGCCAACCCGGTGACCGGCGAGGCCGTGACCTCGGCCGCGGCGGCGACCACCGATGATGCCATGGCCGCGGTGGATGCGGCGGCGGCGGCCTTCCCGGCCTGGTCCGCCACCTCGCCCGCAGAGCGGCGCGGCTACCTGCTGAAGGCGGCGGAACGCCTGCGCGAAGCGGGTCCCGAGATCATCCGCGCCATGCAGGACGAGATCGGCGCCACCGAGGCCTGGGCCGGGTTCAACGTGCACCTGGCCTCCGAGATGCTGGTCGAGGCCGCCGGCCTCACCACCCAGATCAAGGGCGAGATCATCCCCAGCAACCGGCCCGGCTCCACCGCCATGGCGGTGCGCCAGCCCGTGGGCGTGGTGCTGTCCATCGCGCCCTGGAACGCGCCGGTGATCCTGGGCACCCGCGCCATCGCGACGCCGCTGGCCTGCGGCAACACAGTGGTGATGAAGACCTCCGAGCTCTGCCCCCGGGTCCACGCGCTTATGCTGGAAGCCATCGCTGGCGCCGGCATGCCCGAAGGCGTGCTGAACGCGGTCTCCAACGCGCCCGAGGATGCGCCGAAGATCGTCGAGACGCTGATCGCCCAGCCCGCCGTGCGCCGGATCAACTTCACCGGCTCGACCCGCGTCGGCCGGATCATTGCCGAGACCGCCGCGCGTCACCTCAAGCCCGCGCTGCTCGAACTCGGTGGCAAGGCGCCCCTGATCGTGCTGGATGATGCGGATATCGAGGCCACCGTCTCGGCCGCCGCTTTCGGTGCCTACATGAACCAGGGCCAGATCTGCATGTCGACCGAGCGCATCATCGTCATGGACGAGATCGCCGACCGTTTCGTCGAGGCTTTCGGCTCGAAGGTCGCCACGCTGACCGCCGGTGACCCGCGGGAGGCGGTACAGCCGCTCGGCTCGCTGGTCAATACCGAGGCCGCCAACCGGGTGAAGGCGCTGATCGAGGATGCGCTCTCCAAGGGCGCACGGCTGATTGCTGGCGGTGGAGGCAGCGGTACCATGCTTGATGCCACAGCCGTAGATGGGGTTACCTCCTCGATGCGGCTCTATGCCGAGGAAAGCTTTGGCCCGGTGGTTTCGATCATCCGTGTCGCCACGGTGGACGAGGCGGTAAGCGTGGCCAACGAAAGCGAACTGGGCCTTTCTGCCGCCGTTTTCGGCAAGGATCAGGCCCGCGCACTGTCGGTTGCCAAACGGATCGAAAGTGGCATTTGCCACGTGAATGGTCCGACCGTGCACGACGAAGCACAGATGCCTTTCGGGGGCGTGAAGGACTCGGGCTATGGGCGCTTTGGTGGCACCCAGGGCCTAAACGAGTTCACCGAGTTGCGCTGGATCACCATGCAGGATGGCCCGATCCACTACCCGCTGTGACAGTGACGGCCTAGCAACTGTATTTCTCAGGCAGGCTGAGCAGCCCATTTCTGGCGGGATTTGCATAGCGCGTTGGCGATTGTGACGAGCTTGCGGGCGACGGCTGTGATGACAACCTTGTGTGGTTTGCCGGCGGCGCGCAGTCGGTCGGCGAAAGCCTTCAGGACTGGGTTGTGGTGACTTGCGACGAGAGCGGCCTGGAACATGACATGTCTTAGCAAACGCCGGCCGCCACCGATCGCGCGTTTGCCACGCATAGCGCCGCTGTCATGTGCGATGGGTGCGAGGCCGGTGAGAGCTGCGGCCTGTTCCGCCGAAAGTTGGCCAAGCTCGGGCATTTCAGCGATCAACATCGCGCTGGTGATGGGGCCGATCCCGGGTACGGAACGCAGAATGGCGGCGGTCGCAGCCAATTCAGCATCTGAGACCATGGTCTGCTCGATCCGGGCCTCAATCGCTGCAATCTGACGATCAAGAAGGTCTTTCAACTCGGCATCCATGGCTTCGAACAGACCCGCCGATCCCAGCTTTCCATGCGCCTTGATCTGCGCCAGCAGCCGTTTGCGTGTTTCAACCAACTGACCACGCTTGGACGTCAAGGCTCTGAGAAGGCGTATCTTTCCATGCGGAAGGGTGCGCCCTGTATCGGGCCGGAATGCCATGAACCGCGCAATGAGTTCCGCGTCGATCCGGCTCTGTTGCACAAATCGCGTGAGGGATTCATCTCGCGAATCCAGGGTGGTAGCTGGGATGCATGAGCAGACCCATACCCCCGACCTACAAGACCAGGAACTGGCCAGCCTACA
>JAAFAB010000030.1 GCA_018222585.1 Paracoccaceae bacterium
AGGCAACGGTTTTTGGTACCGCGTACCGTAGGTTCGAATCCTACCACCCCAGCCACTTCCCTGAAAATACCGGCCATTTTCCTGAAAATGCGATGCCTAACGGCGCCTTCCGGGGCCCGCCTGCGTCTCGGCCGGACAAGACCCACGCCCATTGCCGCCCCGGACGCGCGCCGGATTTCGGTACGGCCGGTCACGGGATGATTCCCCCGCTCACCCTGTCGCATGGCGCGCCTCAACGAGCGAGGGAGAGCGGGCAGCCCGTGGACATGGCGCTGACCTTGGCGCCGGGGAAGCAGGATTCTGAGGCCGATGGCATGATCCACGGATCAGCCCAGCTGACCACGGCCGAAGGCAGGGGCCCGTGTCAGTCGCCAACCTGGCTCAGGATCGCTCGTTCGGTGGTGTCGATGTGCGCGTTGATCGCGCGCTTCAATGCCTCGGTGTCGCCGGCGCGCAATGCGGTCAGGATCGCATTGTGCTCCTGCTTGCGCAGGCTTTCGGCGGCTTCGTTCTCTCCGCGTCCGGCCAGGTAGACGGCGACGGTCAGTTGAATTTGCAGCTGCGCATAGAAGCGGTCCAGCGTCGGGTTCCCCGCAAGAGACACGATCCCCGAGTGAAAATCGGTATTGGCCCGGACGAATGCGGCAGTGGTTCCGGCGGCAAACAGGCTCTCGGCGGCCTGGCTGATCCGGGCAAGGGCTTCCTCGGTCATGTTGGCGACCGCATAGTCGGCGGCAAAACACTCCAGGCAGCGCCTGAGGGCGAGGATCTGGCGGGCACGATCTGCATCTATCGGGTTCACGATCGTACCGCTACGACCTGAGACCGAAAGGAATCCCTCGGACTGCAGGCGATTGATCGCCTCGCGGACGGGTGTCCGGCCGATCCCCAGCACATCGGTGAGAAGATAGACCGACGTGCGTTCCCCCGGCCGCAGCCGACCGGTCAGAACGAGGCCGATGATCCCGTCATATGCAAGTTCGACGGCCGAGGCCCCCCTGTTCGGCGATTTCTCCGAGGGTTCTGTCATGGTCTTCTCTTTGTAACGGGCTGACGGGCCCAAGACTTAACATGGCAGTTTAACCGGTCAAGGTGCGACGGACGCCCGGTCTTTGCCGGGCGCCCGCTGTTCCGTCAGGCGCCGCCGAGGTACAGGATCAGCCCGATTGTCGTGCCGGTCGTGACCAGGAAGAGGGCGCAGAACCCCATGATGTCACGCGCGCCGAGCCCGGCGATGGCAAGGGCCGGCAGAGCCCAGAACGGCTGCAGAAGGTTCGTCCATGCGTCACCCCATGCGAAGGCGACGATGGCCTTGGGCAGGGAGGCGCCCAGACCCTGCGCCGCCTCGATGACGATGGGGCCTTGGATCGCCCACTGCCCGCCCCCCGAGGGCACGAAGAAGTTCAGCAGCCCGGCGGACAGGAATGTCATCAGCGGCAGCGTCGCCTCGGTTGAAATGCTGGTGAAATAGGTGGCAATGGCGCTCGACAGGCCGGAACTGGCCATCATGCCCATGATCCCCGCGTAAAACGGAAACTGGATGATCACGCCGGTCGCGTTTCGCGTGCCTTCGGTAACGACACGCAGGTATTCCCCCATCGAGCCGTGAAGCAGGATCCCGATGAAGATGAGGGCGAAGATCACCGTGTTCAGGTTCAACCCGCCTCCGCTGTAGGAGACCCAGGCCAGCGTGCCCAGACCGAGAGCCGCGACCAGGAGGCCCAGCAGGCGGCTCCGTTCCAACCTTACGGACGGCAACGGGGCGTGGTCTTCCTCCTGCGGTGCGGCCGTCTCGGCTTCCGCGACGGTGACCGGGCTCGAGACGCCTCGCGCGGCCCATGCGACCGTCGCCAGCAAGACCGCCGCGACAGCCACGCTCAGGGTCAGGTTCAGCGGCGAGAAGATCGTCGCGCTCACCGGGATGAGCCCGCCCGCGGCGGCCTGGAAGACGTTGTCCTCGGTCGCCATGATCAGCGTGGCGGCGCCGGACAGGCCACCGTGCCAGACCATGAAGCCCGCGTAGGCCCCGGCCACCAGCAGCCGATAGTCGACGTTCCTGACCCGGATCACCAGTTCACGCGCAAGCACGGCGCCCAGCACCAGGCCGACGCCCCAGTTCACCCAGTTCGCAACGAGGCTGCAGGCCGTCACCAGCACGACGGCCCGGATCGGGGAGGTGGCAAGCCGCGCGATGCGCTCGACCAGCCAGCCGAATGCGGGGCTGCGCGCGACCGCATAGCCGGCGACAAGGGTCAGCGTCATCTGCATGGCGAAGGCGTGAAGGTTGAAGAACCCCCCGTACCAGCTTTGCGCCATCTGTGCGGGCGACTGCGCCTGAAAGATCATGCCGCTGGCGAAGATCAGCAGGGACAGGATCGCGGCCAGGATCAGCGGGTCGGGCATGTATCGCTCGAACACGCGGACGAGGCTTCGGTTTATCGTATTCATTGAAGAGTTCCTGTTGGAGGGAGGTTGCGGGAAACCGACACTGATTTTGTCTCCGTCAACGGGTCGGAAGCGATGCGCGGCATTGCTTCATCGGGCTGCGGTTATTGGCATGTCGGGGAGGAGCCGTTCGGGAGAGCTCCCGAACGGGTGGGTAATGTCATTTCGGAAATCCGGACGGGAGAGCGGTTAGACGCGGACCTTTTCGAAGCGTTCCGCGAGAGCCTTGTTCGCGGCGACGATCTCGGGGCGCGGCATCACCGGACCCTTCATGCGTTGCGCCAGGGCGGCCTCGTCGATCCGGGGGCGCAGTTCGGGGAACACAGGTCCGCCAATCGGGTCGCCGGGTGCCAGCCCATGATCCCAGGCGACCTGAAGCTCTTTGCCGGTCGGAGCGTACCGCGCGTCATCGCCGCACCAGCGTGTCGCGATGGCCCGCCGGTTGAGGCGTCCCGCCGGGCGCCCCTGCGAGCCATGCAGCGTCAGCGCATGGAAGATCACCGCATCGCCGGGCTGCATGTCCCAGCTCGCAATCCGGTAGTCGGCACCGGGGGCGCTGAAATCCGGCGTCTCCTCCATCTGCGCGACGGATTTCACCACTCCGCCGACGCCAAGCGGCCGGAACCGCTGCGGCCAGAGATGGGAGCCCAGCACGAATTCCAGGGCGGATTCGTCGCTGCGCACCGGATCGACCGAGGTCCAGACCGATGCGATCTGGTTGCCCGCCAGCGGGAAGAAGGTGAAATCGTGATGCCAGGGCGTCCGCTCGGCGTTGTAGGCCTGTTTGACGAACACCTGGTCGCAGAAGAAATTCACTCTGTCAGAGCGCAGCACCTGCTGCACGATCTCGGCGGTCGGTGAAAACAGCGAGAAGTCGCGCAGGTGATCGTTGGCGTGCCATGTATAGGCATCGCTGCGAAACACCGGCTTTTCCGGCTGGGCGCCGTCCTCGTCGATCCCGCAAACCTCGTTCAGGCCGCGGCGCAGGACATCGACCCACTTCGTTGAATAGAAATCCTTGAGGAAGAGGACGCCATCGGTCCAGAAGGTCTCGATCTCCGCCTCTGTCAGGCGGCGGTTCGGCGTATCTGCATCTTGCATGTCTGAGCTCCAGTGTGAGAGGGGGGATGGAAGGGTCAGCCGTCGAGGTCGGCCAGCGTGGCGGCGAGGGCCGCGCGCCTGTCGGCGGTCAGCGGGGATTGCGGCGCGAGGGGATCGCCGACGTCGTAGCCCTGCAGAGACAGGCCCGCCTTGACGCAGGCCGCCAGGTTGTCGCGATTGAAGGCCTCGTTCAGCGCCCAGAGCCTGCGTTGCAGCTGCATCGCCTCCTGCCACGCGCCGCGTTTGGCAAGCTCGTAGAGCGCGACGCACTGCTCCGGCACCAGGCAGGCGGGGCCGGCCATCCAGCCGCTCCCCCCGATCATCATCACGGATGTGGGAATGTGCGACGAGGCCGCGAAGACGTCGATCCGACCCTTGCAGCGTACGAGGATCGACAGCAGCCGCCCGGTGTTGGAGGAGGCGTCCTTGATATACCGGATCCTGTCGTGGGCGCTGAGCCTCTCGATCAGGTCCAGCGACAGGTCGGTGCGCTGGAAATTGGGGTTCGTGTAGATCACCACGGGGACCGAGACGGCATCGGCGATCGCGAGGAAATAGCTTTCCACCTCGGCCTCCGAGAGCGGAAAGTAGGACTCGATCACGGCAATGATCCCATCGACGCCGAGGGCCTCGCAGGCCCGGGCCTGGGCGACCGCATCCGCCGTCGTCGTCGAGGAGACGCCGGCGATGACCGGCACGCGCTTGCGGGCGGCGGCGACGACGGTCTCGACCACGCTCAGGCGCTGTTCGCGGTCGAGATAGGCAAACTCTCCGGTCGACCCCAGGGCCGCAAGACCATGCACCCCCTTGTGGATCAGATCGTCGCAGAGCCTGCTCAGCACCTCGCGGCGGACCGATCCGTCGGCATTGAGCGGCGAAACGATGTAGGGGAATACCCCTTCGAAACTGGTCATGTCAGGCATCCTGTCTGTGCTGGAGGAAGGTCTTGAGCGCGTTTTCCGGGGTCGCCAGCGCATCCGCATCGACGATGCCCCCGGAGGCGATCAGCCGCCGCGCCACCATGTGATCCGCAGGCATGTTGACGGATTCCGCCGCGAAAAGGCGGCCGTCGCGGAAGCTGAAGACGGTAAAGCGGCCGCTCTCCGCCGTGCCCCGACGCACCCTGCGATCCGCAGCACCCGGCAGGCCGGCGATCTGCAGCTTGTCGGCGCCCTGATCGCTCCAGAACCACGGCAAGGCATCGTAGGTCGCCGGGGTGCCTGTCAGCCGCCCGGCAACGAGGCGCGCATGGTCATTGGCGTTCTGTACGGATTCAAGCCGCAGCGGGGCGTCGGCATGGGCCGACGGGAAGCGGGCACAGTCCCCGATGGCTGAAATCGCGGGATCTTCCGTGCGCAACTGCTCGTCCACGAGGATGCCGTCTTCGACAGCAAGCCCCGCCGCCTGCGCAAGGGAGGTTTCGGCGGTCACCCCGATCGCCGCGATGACGAGATCGGCCTCGACATGGCTGTCACCGTCCAGCGTGAGGCGTGTCAGGCGGCCCACCCGGTCGAGCGAAGCCACTCCCGTATCGAGGTGAACCCTGATCCCGGCAGCACGGTGTTGCGCGAGAAAGTGCTCCGAGATCGGCTCGGACACGGCTCGGGCCATCAGCCGGGGGCCCCGTTCGACGATATCCACGTCGATGCCCCGGCGGTTTGCATAGGCCGCCAGTTCCAGCCCGATGAAACCACCTCCGATGATGGCGAGGGACCGGGTCTGGTCCAGCATGGCGCGCAGCGCCGTGGCGTCCCGGAGCGTCTTCAACGTGCGGACACCCCTGTCGGCCCAGGGACCGGGCAGCGGGCGGTTCCTGGTCCCGGTGGCAAAGACCAGATGGCCGTAGCCAACCGACGTGCCATCGGCGAGGGTCACCGACCTGTCCGCGCGATCGACCGAGATTGCCGGGCCGGCAACCAGGCGAATGTCCTTCGCCACATAGCTCTCCGGCTTGAGGAACCAGAGCGCATCCCCCTGGCCGTTTGCCATGTAGGCCTTGGAAAGGGGGGGACGCTGATAGGGGGCCTCCGCCTCGCCGTTCACCAGGGTGATGCCGCCGGTGAAACCCTTGTCCCGCAGCGCGACGGCCAGCTGGCTCCCCGCGTGCCCGGCCCCCAGGATCACCACGCTGTCCGGGGCGCCCCCGATCCGGTCGCCGGGCATCAGAACTGTGTCTCCGGCAGTTCGAGGACAAGACTGTCCACGTTGTCCCCCAGGACGATCTGGCAGCACAGGCGGCTGGTCGGGCGGCGTTCGGCGGCGACAAGCTCCAGCATCTCCAGCTCATCTTCCGATGCCGGCGGCAGCTTGTGGACATCGCTTTCGGCGACGTAGACATGACAGGTGGCGCAGGAGAGCGATCCGCCGCATTCGGCCTCGATGCCGGACACGCCGTTCAGCCTCGCGACGGTCATCGCGGTGGTGGTCTCTTCGGTCACGAACTCCTGCCGCTTGCCCGAAGGGCCAGCGAATGTAATCACGGTCATTTTCATCTCCTGTGGTGATCAGGCGTTTTCGATCACGGCGCCCTGGACGGGCTTTGCCGCCAGCTGGTCGGCCAGCAGAATGTCGCGGACCTCGTCTCGGTCGAGCCCGTTCGCCTCGATGAGCCCGGCGCATTCATCGACCATCCGTTCGATGTCGGGCATCATCTTCAGCCGCTTGTAGATGTCGTCCGCCTGCAGCCCCATGCTCTCCCCGATGATCTCCATCACGTTGATGATCTCGAAACTGACATCGCCCTCGAAGTGGCACAGCTCGCGGTGGCAGGCGTGGAACACCGTCGCCAGGGTCGTCACCCCCGCCGCTGCCGCCGCCCGGAATTCCTGCTCGCGCAGCTCATCCTTGAAACGTGGCGTGACCGTCAGGTAATTCGACATCAAGCCGACGCGGGGCACGTCGAGCTCGACCAGTTCGACGCCGGGAATGGCGGAGAGGATGGCCTTGACCGCGCGGGTGACGCCGGGCAGCCCCGGACGCTCGTTCAGCGCGACGACCTTGTTCACCGGCTTGGCAAGGTGCGGCCGCAGCCGGTCCAGGTTCTGTTCGAGGTATTCGAAGAACGGCAGCAGGGCGAAGCTGTCATCCTGCGTCATGCGCTGGTAGTTGGGCAGCAGGATCTCGTCGAACTGCGACTGGCAGCTCGGGCACCAGGACAGGTTCGCCCCGGCCTGAACGTCCTTGATCTGCGACAGGGTGCTCAGCCCCGCCCGCCCCGAGGTCTCGCCATCGCCGGCACGGAACTGGTTGATGCCGCAGCAGGCCGAGGGCCCGCCGATCACGGTATAGGAGGTTCCCATCCGCTCCAGCACGTCGAGGCAGAGCACCAGGATATGCGGTGTCTTGTGGATATTGCAGCCGGTGTACAGAACAACGTCGGTCCCGCCCGGGGGGGCCTCTTCGGCACGCGGCGGCTGCAGCCGGTCGATCGTGTCCTGCGGCAACTGCAGGCGCGACACCACGCGCACGGTCTTGGCCATCGCCCGGAACGATGTCATCGCGTTGCGGCGCACTGCGGGCCCGGCGGCACGGCGCACCTGCCCGTAGTTGGCAAACCGCACCAGCATCTTGGGATCAATGCCGTAGTCGCATACGTCGCTGCACAGCCCGCTGCTGGAACAGGCATGAGCCCAGAGCCGCGCCTCGGGGGTGCCTTCACCGCCCGCCAGAAGATCGACAGCCCCCTTCGTGACGGCCTGCGGATCAGCGTCGCCAATGCCGATGGCATCGGTCATCGGGCAGACGCTGAAGCATTTGCCGCAGGCCACGCAGGCGCTGGCAAGATCATGCATCGTCTGGTCGACAGCATCGGTGAATTCCATCCTTCGTCTCCTTCCTTCGGCTCAGCGCGCCGTCCAGCCGCCATCGGCAAACAGCGTCGAGCCGGTGCAGAAGGAGGCCTCGTCACTGGCAAGGAACAGCATCGCCGCGGCGATCTCCTCGGGCTTGCCGAGCCGGTTCGCCAGTTGCCGCCCCTCCAGCTGCGCGCGCAGGGCGGCGGCATCCGGGCTCTCGGCGAAAAGCTTGTCGTAGTAGGGGGATTCCACCGTGCCGGCCCCGACGCAGTTCACCCGGATGTTGTCGTCGGCATGGTCCAGCGCCATGGCGCGGGTCAGCGCGGCAACGGCGCCTTTCGATGCGACATAGGCGGCGCGGTTGTAGATCCCGACCACCGAGACCGCCGAAGCCGTGTTGATGATGGACCCGCCGCCCTGTGCCTGCATCACGGGGATCACGGCCTTGCAGCCCAGGAAGACGCCGGTGACATTGGTCGCCATCAGGCGGTTCCAGTCCTCTTCCTCCGTTTCCACCACTGTGCCGCCGATCCCGTAGCCCGCATTGTTGACCAGGATGTCGATGCGCCCCCAGGCGGTCATGGCGGCCTCGACCATGGCGGCGATGTCGCTCGCGTCGGAGACGTCCGCGCGGCACGGCAGCGCGGCACCACCAAGCGCAGAGACCTCCTCCGCCACGGCCCGGGCGGCCTGGTCATTCAGGTCGGCAATCAGGACACGGGCGCCTTCGCGCGCAAAGGCAAGCGCCGCCGCGCGGCCAATGCCGGACCCGGCACCGGTGATGATCGCAGTCTTGTTTTCCAGGCGCATCGGCTGTCCCTCTTCATTGCATGTCCGTCGAAGGGTCATGGCGACCCATGGCGTTCTGGCCGCTACCGCGGGCACGTTCCGCCGTTGACCAGATTATGCCTCCATCTTTAACATGTCAGTTCAACATGTCAACCACCAGGTTGGCGCGCAGCGGCGGGTTTGAAGGGGTGGGACCGGCGCATGTGCGATGACGTCCCGGGTGCCGCGGCCTGCCCGGGCCCATTCCCGCGCCCGTCCTGTCACCCGTCGACCTGTCCTTTCACCCGTCGGCCCGTCCTGGCCGACGACGCGGCAGCAAAGCCACGCCGCTCCGCCCAAACCCTGCGCCACCGGAGGGGCCTCTGGACAAGCGGGGGAACCTACGTACGATGAAGAATATCATTTGAAGAGAAGTGGATACCGGGATGTCGCCCACCTGCCCCATTTGCCAGAACGGCATGACACCGATCCTGCGGCGCAGCGACAATTACTCCTGCGGGGTCCGCTTCGGCGTCCCCTCGCCCGACTTGCCGCGCGGAGAGGTGACCTATGCCGAATGTGGTCACTGCGGGCATGTCTCCACCGCCTATTTCGACGATTGGACCGACGGGACCTTCCGGGACCGGATCTACAACGAGACCTACCACCTGTATGACCCGGGCTACGTGCTGCGGCGGCCGACCGCGCTGGCGGCGGCGGTGGTCAACCACTACCGCCCCGGGATCCGGGTGCTCGACTACGGTTCGGGCTCTGGCATCGTGCCGCGCCTGCTGCGCGACGCGGGATTCGATGCCCATGGCTACGACCCGATGACGGATGACAGGGAACCGGCGGCGGGCAGCTTCGACCTGGTGCTCTGCACCGAAGTGCTGGAGCATGTCCCCGATCCCTGGCAGCCCGCCGCGATCATCTCGCGCCTGGCGCGCGAGGGCGCCGACGTGGTGCTGACCACCCTGCTGCTGCCGGAAGCGCGCGAACATGACTTCTGGTGGCTCGGGCCGCGCAACGGCCATATCCATGCCTTCTCGGCCCGGTCGCTGGACCTGCTGTTTCCCGGCATGACCTCTTACAGCCCCGGGGTGCACAGCCTCGGCGCCCCGCCGCGCGCCTTCCTGAAAGAAGTGCAATCGGCCATCCTCTGCGAACGCGAAACCGCCGACGCCCTCTGACCGCGACCCGCACCCGACGGAGGGCCGCCGACCACGCCACGGCGGAACCCCGCCGCACCACGGCGCTTCTGCCGAAGCTTTGGGCAGGGCCGCGTCTCCATACCCCGGCCGGGTCGTTTTCCCGGTTTCCCTCCCCCGCCCCGCCGCCTAGGGAGGAAGGGACGTGGCCGCGATCGCCCCGTCCTGTTGTTCTGGGGGAGAGGCTCATGGCCCGTATCGTTTTCGACCTGGACGGCACGCTGATCGACAGCGCGCCCGACGTGCAGGGCATTGCCAACACGCTGCTTGCCGGGACCGGCGCCCGCCCCCTCTCGCTGCCCGAAACCCGGCGCTTCATGGGCGAAGGCGTCGCCGTTTTCGTCGACCGGATGATCGCCAGCCGCGAACTGGACCCCAGCCTGCGCGACGGGCTGCTGACCCGTTTCCTCGCGCTCTACGAGGGTGCCGTCGAACTGACCTGCCCCTACCCCGGTGCCGCCGAGATGCTGCGCCAGCTTGCCGCCGAGGGGCACCAGCTGGGCCTGTGCACCAACAAGCCCGTGGCCCCGGCCCGCGCCGTGCTGCGCCATCTCGACATGGAGGCCCCCTTCGCCGCCATCGTCGGTGGCGACACGCTGGCGTGCCGCAAGCCCGATCCGGCGCCGCTGCGGGCCACCTTCGACCAGCTCGGCCCGGACGGGCCCAAGGTCTACGTCGGCGACAGCGAGACCGACGCGGAAACCGCCCTGCGCGCCGATGTGCCCTTCCTGCTGTTCACCGAAGGGTATCGCAAGGGCAAGGGCGGCCTCTCGTGCCGCGCCGCCTTCAGCAATTTCGCCGAATTGCCGCAGCTTCTGACCGCCTTCGCCTGAGGCGCCCGCTTCGCTTTGACATCCGCGCGCCCGCGTTGTCATCTGCCGCCGACCCCTGTGGCGGCAGCAAGCGAGATCCCACATGACCCGGCAAGACGGCCCTCCCCGTACTGGCTTCGACCTCTTCATCATCGGCGGCGGCATCAATGGCTGCGGCATCGCCCGCGACGCCGCCGGGCGCGGTCTCCGCGTCGGCCTGGCCGAGATGGGCGACCTTGCCGGGGCCACCTCCTCGGCCTCGACCAAGCTGTTCCACGGCGGCCTGCGCTATCTCGAATACTTTGAATTCCGGCTGGTGCGCGAATCGCTGATCGAACGTGAGCGGCTGCTGAAGGCCATGCCGCATATCTCCTGGCCGATGCGCTTCGTGCTGCCCCTGCACCCTGAAATGCGCTTCGAGAACGCCACCCCCACCTCGCGGCTGCTGAACATCGTCATGCCCTGGATGAAGGGCCGCCGCCCCGCCTGGCTGATCCGACTCGGCCTCTTCCTCTACGACACCCTCGGAGGGCGCGAGATCCTGCCCGGCACCCGGTCCCTGTCGCTCGACGGCACCCGTGAGGGCGCGCCGCTGAAGGCGGAACTGCACCGCGCCTTCGAATATTCCGACTGCTGGGTGCAGGATGCCCGACTGACGGTGCTGAACGCCCGCGACGCGGCCCGCTGGGGGGCCGAGATCCTGCCCCGCACCAAGGTGATCGCGGCCACGCCGGAGGGTTCCGAATGGTCCGTCACGCTGGAAGACGGCGTGACCGGCGACACCCGACAGATCCGCACCAAGGCGCTGGTCAATGCCGCCGGCCCCTGGGTCGCCGAGATGCTGAACGGCACCCTGGGCCGAAACTCGCAGGCCGGCATCCGCCTGGTGCGCGGCTCTCACATCGTGACGAAACGCCTCTACGATCACGACAAATGCTATTTCTTCCAAGGGTCTGACGGGCGGATCATCTTCTCGATCCCCTACGAGCAGGATTTCACCCTGATCGGCACGACGGACGTCGACCACCCCGACGCCGACCAGAAACCCGAAATCACCGACGAGGAAATCGCCTACCTCTGCGATTTCGCCTCCGGCTACTTCGAGACCCCCGTGACGCCAGCGGATGTCGTCTGGACCTATTCCGGAGTCCGCCCGCTCTATGATGACGGGGCATCGTCAGCCTCCGCCGCCACCCGCGACTACGTGCTGCGGCTGGAAGAGAGTGGCCCACCGCTGCTCTCGGTCTTCGGCGGCAAGATCACCACCTATCGCCGCCTCGCGGAACACGCGATGGAGAAGCTGGCCCCCCTCTTCCCGATGATCCGCGCGGCCTGGACCGCCGGCAAACCCCTGCCCGGCGGCGATTTCCCGGTGGCAGAGACCGACACGCGCATCGGCCAGCTGCTGCTCGACTATCCCTTCCTGGACCCGCGCCAGGCCGAACGCCTGTTCCGCCACTACGGCACCGAATGCCACGACCTGCTGGGCGCGGCGAAGACGGCAGAGGACCTCGGCCGCGACTTCGGCGCCGGGCTGACCGAGGCCGAGGTGCGCTTCCTGATGGACCGCGAATATGCCACCCGGGCCGAGGACGTGGTCTGGCGCCGCACCAAGCTGGGCCTGCGCATGGACGCTGCCCAGATCGCCGCGCTCGACGCCTACATGACCGGAACCTGAGACAGCTTTGGGAGGAGCGACATGAAACACATTCTGGCCATCGACCAGGGCACCACCTCGACCCGCGCGATCCTTTTCGGCCCCGACCTGCGCCCCGTCACCTCGGCGCAGGAAGAATTCCCCCAGCACTACCCGCACTCGGGCTGGGTGGAACATGATCCGCAGGATCTCTGGGCCTCCACCGCCGCCACCTGCCGCTCCGCGATCGAGAAGGCGGGGCTGGGGCCGGAGGATATCGCCGGGATCGGCATCACCAACCAGCGCGAGACCGCGCTGCTCTGGGACCGCGAGACCGGCAAGCCGCTGCACAACGCCATCGTCTGGCAGGACCGTCGCACCTCGGCGCTGTGCCATGACCTGCGCGAGGCTGGCCATGAAGAGCGGGTCTCCGAGATCACCGGCCTGCTGCTCGATCCCTATTTCTCGGGCACCAAGGTGAAATGGCTGCTGGACAACGTCGAGGGCGCCCGAGAGGGCGCGGAGGCGGGCCGGGTCCTGTTCGGCACGGTCGACAGCTACCTGATCTGGCGCATGACCGGCGGCAAGACCCATGTCACCGACGCCACCAATGCCGCCCGCACGCTGCTTTACGACATCCACGAAGGGACATGGTCCGAAGAGATCTGCGCCCTGCTGGACATCCCCATGCAGATCCTGCCCGAGGTGCGCGACTGCGCCTCGGATTTCGGCATGACGCGGCCCGATCTCTTCGGCCACCCGATCCCGATCCTCGGCGTGGCGGGCGACCAGCAGGCCGCCACCCTCGGCCAGACCTGCTTCCGGCCCGGGATGATGAAATCGACCTATGGCACCGGCTGCTTTGCCCTGCTGAACACCGGCGACACACCCGTCCGCTCGTCCCACCGGCTGCTGACGACGATTGCCTATCAGCTGGATGGCAGGACGACCTACGCGCTGGAGGGCTCGATCTTCATCGCGGGCGCGGTTGTGCAATGGCTGCGCGACGGGTTGAAGATCATCCGCACGGCCTCCGAGACGCAACCGCTGGCCGAAAGCGCCGACCCGGGGCAGGAGCTGATCCTGGTGCCCGCCTTCACCGGCCTCGGTGCACCCTACTGGAACGCCGAGTGCCGCGGCGCGGTCTTCGGGCTGACCCGCAATTCGGGCCCCGCCGAATTCGCCCGCGCGGCCCTGCAATCGGTGGGCTACCAGACCCGCGACCTGCTGGAGGCCATGCAGGCCGACTGGCAGACCGAAGGCGCCGCCACCCTGCGCGTCGACGGCGGCATGAGCGCCTCGGACTGGGCGATGCAGTTCCTCTCGGACATCCTGGGCGCGCCGGTCGACCGTCCCGAGATGCTGGAGACCACCGCCCTCGGCGTCGCCTGGCTGGCCGGTCACCGCGCCGGCCTCTACCCCGATGCGGAAGGCTTCGCCGAAAGCTGGGCGCTGGAGCGCAGTTTTGCGCCGCAGATGGACGCCGCCGAGCGCAACCGGCTCTATGGTGCCTGGAAACGCGCCGTCGCGGCGACCCAGCAGGCCTGAGGGGGCTCCGCCCCCCTCCGCTGTGCGGAGTCCCCCGGAGTACTTTCAGCCTGGTGATGATGCGGGACAGGACCCGGAAAGGCTCCCTCCTTCCGCCATTGCGGGCGTGGCACGCTCCTGACGGGAACGGAGGGCGCCCTTCCGGGCATCGGCCCGCATCATCACCAGGCTGAAAATACTCCCGCCGGAGGCCTGCGCTCCCGCAGGGAGCGCCCCCCTAGAGCCGCCGCAGCACCTCTTCCAGGACCCGCTCGGTGGCGCGAGGCAATTGCTGGCCGCGGTTGGCAAGGATGAAGTAGGGCGAGACGGTGATCCGCTCGGCCATATCGAGCGCCACGAGCTTCGCGCCCAGGCTCTCTCCGGTAAGGATCTCGGCCACTTCGCGGGATTGCGGGGCAATCACGTCGGAATGGGCCAGGAGCGAGAGCACCACCAGCAGAGACGAGGAGTTGGTGATATTGCCCGGCACCGCGGTGCCCGACTGCAGGAAGGCCGCCTCCACCGCCTGGCGGATCGGAGAGCCGCGCTCCTGCATCAGCCATTCGTAGCCCGTCACGGCTTCAAGCGGCAGCTGGCGGCGGCTGGCCAGCGGGTGGCTGTCGCGTACCATCAGCGCCACGTTCTCGGAGCGCGCCGGATAGACGTGAAACTCGTGACTGTCCTGGTCCGGCATCAGCCGGGCGATGATGAAGTCGAACCGGCCTTCGCGCAGGCCCCGCACCAACTGCACCGAGGGGCCGACCTCGATGGTCGCCTCGATGTCGGGGCTTTCGGCCTTCACCTGGCGCAGCGCGGGCATCAGGAAGCCCATGGCCGGCCCGGTAACCGCGCCGACGCGGATCTCGCCCGCCTGGCCCTCGGCGATATTGCCGACCTCGGTTTGCAGTGTCTCGAGTTCCCAGAGAATCACCCGGATGTGGCGCAGGAAGGTCTCTCCCACCGGGGTCGGCTCCATCCAGCGGGGGTGACGAATGAACAGCGCCGCGCCCAGCTCGGCCTCGATATCGGCCAGCATCCGGCTTGCCGCAGGTTGTGACATCGCCAGCGCCTCAGCCGCAAGTTGCAGCTTCTGGCGGCGGGCGATCTCGTCCACGAGACGAAAATGCATCGGCTTGAGACGTTTTGTAAGGTCCATGGCGGCGGCTTAGCATGGTCCATACCATCATTGATATGGAAATCTGCACAAATAGAATTTTACAGATATGATATGTTAGGGCTAACCAAGGCGCGGTTGAGGAGACCAAACCGATAAACGCGGCCCCCGGCATCGCACCGGCGCATCGGCCGCACATGTGGAGGAGCTCATGACGCTCAAGACTCTCGCGGCCAGCACGGCCGCCGCTCTCGTGTTCGCAACCGGCGCCTATGCCGACGGCCTGATCGGCATCGCCATGCCGACCAAGTCCTCGGCCCGCTGGATCTCGGACGGCAACTCGATGCAGGAACAGCTGCAGGAAGCTGGCTACGAAACCATCCTGCAATACGCGGAAGACGACATCCCGAACCAGGTCGCGCAGATCGAGAACATGATCACCCGCGGCGTGGACGTGCTGGTGATCGCGGCCATCGACGGCACCACCCTGTCGAACGCGCTGGAGAACGCCTACTATGCGGATATCCCGGTCATTTCCTATGACCGCCTGATCCGTGACAGCGAATATGTCAGCTACTACGCCACCTTCGACAACTTCCAGGTCGGCGTGCAGCAGGCCAGCTCGCTGGTGGACGGTTTGAAGGAACGCTTCGGCGACGGCCCCTACAACGTCGAGCTCTTCGGTGGCTCGCCGGACGACAACAACGCCTACTTCTTCTACAACGGCGCCATGTCCGTCCTGCAGCCGCTGATCGACGACGGCACCATCAACATCGTCTCGGGCCAGACCGGCATGGACACCGTCGGCACCCTTCGCTGGGATGGCGCGGTGGCCCAGTCGCGCATGGATAACCTGCTGTCGGCCTACTACACCGACGAACAGGTCCACGGCGTGCTTTCGCCCTACGACGGCCTTTCCATCGGCATCCTCAGCTCGCTGAAGGGCGTCGGCTACGGCTCGGGCGACATGAAGATGCCGATCGTCACCGGCCAGGACGCCGAACTGCCCTCCGTGAAGTCGATCATCGCGGGCGAGCAGTACTCGACCGTCTTCAAGGACACCCGTGAGCTGGCCGGCGTTGCGGTCGACATGGTGGAAGCGCTGGTCGAGGGCACCGAGCCCGAGATCAACGACACCGAGACCTATGACAACGGCGTCAAGGTCGTCCCCTCCTACCTGCTGGAGCCGGTCCTGGTGGACAGCTCCAACTGGAAGGAAATCGTCGTCGACAGCGGCTATCACCCCGCGTCCGAGTTCGAATAAGGCCGGGTCAGACCCCCGCCCGACTGCTGCCGGTCCCCGGGCCGGCAGCTCAGGATCCGTCCGGTCCTCCACGGACGGATCTCCCCCCAGACTGCAGAAGGCAAAGCCATGACTTCTTTGCTTGAAATGCGCTCCATCACCAAGGAATTCCCCGGCGTGAAGGCCCTCGACAACGTCAATCTGACGGTGGCCGAGGGTGAAATCCACGCCATTTGCGGCGAGAACGGCGCCGGGAAATCCACGCTGATGAAAGTGCTCTCCGGCGTCTACCCCGCTGGCACCTATGACGGTGAAATCCATTACGACGGCAAGCTGGCGCAATTCGCCGGCATCAACGACAGCGAAGAGCTGGGCATCATCATCATCCACCAGGAACTTGCCCTGGTGCCCCTGCTGTCCATTGCCGAGAACATCTTCCTCGGGAACGAGCGCGCCAAGAACGGCGTGATGGACTGGCGCGAGACCTTCCGCCTGACCGAGGACCTGCTGAAGAAGGTCGGCCTGGCCGAGAACCCCGGCACGCTGATCGACTCCCTCGGCGTCGGCAAGCAGCAGCTGGTCGAGATCGCCAAGGCGCTCTCCAAGGACGTGAAACTGCTGATCCTGGACGAGCCGACCGCGGCCCTTTCGGAGCATGACAGCCAGGCCCTTCTGGACCTGATGCTTGAACTGAAGGCCCAGGGCGTCACCCAGATCATCATCTCCCACAAGCTGAACGAGGTCCGCCGTGTGGCCGACAGCGTGACCGTGATCCGCGACGGCTCGACCGTCTCGACCATGGATGCGCACCGCGAGGAGATCACCGAGGACCGCATCGTGCGCGACATGGTGGGCCGCGACCTCTCGGACCGCTATCCGCCGCGTCCGCATCGCGCGGGCGAGATGCTGATGGAGGTCGAGGGCTGGAACGTCTGGCACCCCGAACATGCCGACCGGCAGGTGATCAAGAACGCCTCGTTCAACGTGCGCGCCGGCGAGGTCGTCGGCATCGCGGGCCTGATGGGCGCCGGCCGGACCGAGCTTGTCATGTCGATCTTCGGCAAGAGCTACGGCAAGAACATCTCGGGCCAGGTGAAGATGCACGGGGCGCCGGTCGATGTCTCGACCGTCGGCAAGTCCATCGGCGCCGGGCTGGCCTATGTGACCGAGGACCGCAAGTCCCTCGGCCTGATCCTCGAAGAGACGATCCAGAAGAATGTCACCCTGGCCAACCTGCCCGGCGTGTCGAAATCCGGCGTCATCAACGAGGGCGAGGAAACCCGCGTCTCGGAGGAATACCGGCAGGCGATGAACATCCGCACGCCTTCCGTCTTCCAGAAGGTGATGAACCTCTCGGGCGGCAACCAGCAGAAGGTGGTGCTG
>JAAFAB010000031.1 GCA_018222585.1 Paracoccaceae bacterium
CAGCGAGATGTCCGGCCGAGAGTGCGGAGACCATCGGCATGATCGGCAATGCCTGGCGCAGCGAGAGAATGGTTTCTATCCCCTCGCCTGCCGCCATCACATCCTGTGCCTCGCCAAGCCGGACGGCGTTTCCGAGCAGCTCTCCCATCGCCTTTCTCGGCGGATCGACCGGCGCTTTCCCGGAGCCGTCACGTTGGAGCCAGGTGCGATGCGCACCAGTGATCCTGCCGCCGAGGTCGGTGACGGCGGCGATCATGGCGGGCCAGGTTTCGGTTGGACCGTCGCCTTCCGGCCGCCAGTAGCAGGTCGGATGGAAGCGCAGATTTGCTCTTCCGCGTAAATCCGCAATGCCGCGTTGCCGTAAGTACGTCTCTGCGAGACTGCCGGCGAGCGGCTGCGTCATTCGCCAGAGGCGACGGGCCGCTTCGGACGATCCGGATGGTGCTGGCGATGTTCGGGATCGGTGGGACTTTGGCTCCAGTTCGGGATGCGGCAGGCTTAGGAAGCGGCGGGCTTCTTCGGCGACATCCGCGAAATCGATGAGGCCGAGGCTTTCGCCGATCACGTCGAGCAGATCGCCATGTTCCCCGCTCTGCGCATCGGTCCATTTGCCGGCCGCGCCCTTGCCCGATTCCGGCCCGGTCAGGCGAACGAACATGGAGCGGCCGGGACTGTTCTGCACATCGCCGACCTGCCAGTAATTGCCCTGTTTGCGCCCATTCGAGAGATAGTGGCGGCATACCGCCTCGGCTTCTCGGCCGAGACGCTGCGCCAGTTCGGAAGCGTTGAGGCGTGCCATCACGCGGCCTCCCGCTCGGAAATGCGCTCGACCGGGAAGCGGTCGAGCAGTCTGCCGATGATCTCCGGCCCGGCTTCCCCGACCGGAACGAAGAAGCGGAGCTTCCAGGAAATGATCTCGCTGAAGAGACCATAGGTTCGCAGGCGCTCGCGCATGGTATCGGTGAAGCCGGTCAGTTCGATCCGGTTCGCGCCCATGACACGCGAGCGTCGCAGCTGCAGCCCCTCGGCGAGGTCAAGGATCGTGCGCCCCGCGATCAGCGCGGCATAGGCCTCGCCCGGGGTGATGCTGGTCGCAACCCCGCTAGCGGCGGCATTGGCCGCCCAAGCGGGTGAGACACGACGGCCGATGACGCGTTCGCCCTCATCGGTCTGAAGCCGGTAGACCCGGGAGGTCTCCTGCGGCAGGCGCTTCCAGATCGGCAGCAGGAGCCCGGTCACCATGTGCAGGATGCTGTCGGTGAACTCCGGCACTTCGTACAACTCGGCCTGCCATGCTGAGGCGAAGGCAGCGCGCTCGGCCTCGACCCAGTGGGTCTCGCCCATCGCCCGCACCGGCATGTTCATCGCCTCCATCGGCCGGATCAGCCGCACGCGCCCTTCGATCTCACCATCATCCAGCATGACGCTGGTGGTCGGGACCAGCACAGCAGCCCGTCCGGATCGCTCGTTGATGAGCAATCTTGCGCGGGGATCATCCTGTTCAGCCAAGGCCGCATCCAGCGTGATGGGCTGATTGCGCTTGCGCTCGGTCAGAGTCAGGAGCCGGGTTTCCGCACCGGTTCCCGGATGGGTGTGGATCACCTGTCGGTCGGTGACGATGAAGCTTTCGGCACGCAGCGTCTCCAGCCCCATGTCATAGGTGCCGGATGCAATTGCCCCGTTGATCCGGGCCTGCAGAAGCTGCTCGAAGGCCGAGAACAGGACGCCCTGCAACTCGATGGTCAGCGCTAGAAGACGGTTCAGGAAGGTGGTGATCGGCGGCAGGTCGTCCTTGATGCCGTTCGCGTCCATCAGATTCAGGCCGGTGGCGGACTCAAACCGTTCAAGCGAGCAGCCCTCGACCTTGCCGCGCACTACAGCCAAATAGAGCTGGCGCAACGCATCGCGAGCATAGGCGGATTCCAGATTGTCCTCGGGCCGGAACAGGCCTTGGCCGCCGGTCTGGCGCTGCCCGCGCGTGATCGCACCCAGCGTGTCGAGACGACGGGCGATCGTGCTGAGGAACCGCTTCTCGGCCTTCACATCCGTGGCGATGGGCCGGAAGAGCGGCGGTTGCGCCTGATTGGTGCGGTTGGTGCGCCCGAGCCCCTGAATGGCGGCATCGGCCTTCCAGCCCGGCTCCAGCAGGTAGTGCACCCGCAGGCGCTGGTTCCGCACCGAGAGGTCCGCGTGATAGCTGCGCCCCGTGCCCCCGGCATCAGAGAAGATGAGGATGCGCTTCTGGTCATCCATGAAGGCCGAAGTCTCGGCAAGGTTCGCGGAGGGCGCGCGGTTCTCGACGGCCAGGCGGGCCGATGCGCCATCGCCCTTGCGCACGATGCGGCGGGACCGCCCCGTGACCTCCGCCACCAGATCGGTGCCGAAGCGCTGAACGATCTGGTCGAGCGCGCCCGGGACAGGCGGAAGCGAGCCGAGCTGTTCGAGCATCTCGTCGCGCCGCGCCACGGCTTCGCGGCTCTCGACCGGTTGGCCGTCCCGGAACGCGGGTCGCGAGGAGAGGTTGCCTTCGCTGTCGGTGAAGGGTTCGTAGAGTTGCACCGGGAAGGAATGCTGCAGGTACGAGCCGACATATTCCCTCGGCGTGACATCGACGGAAATGTCGTTCCATTCGTCGGTGGGTATCTCGGCTAGTCGCCGTTCCATCAGCGCCTCGCCGGTCGAGACGATCTGGATGACGGCCGCATGGCCCGCCGCCAGATCGGCTTCGATCGAACGGATCAGCGTCGGGGTTTTCATCGAGGTCAGCAGATGCCCGAAGAAGCGCTGCTTGGTGCTCTCGAAGGCCGACCGCGCTGCGGATTTGGCCTGCCGGTTTAGCGTGCCTTCACTGCCGGTGATGTTGGCCGCCTCCATCGCCGCGGCCAGGTTTCCATGGATCACGGCGAATGCGGCCGCGTAAGCGTCATAGATGCGGCGCTGCTCTTCGGTGAGCTTGTGCTCGACCAGTTCGTATTCGACGCCGTCGTAGGAGAGCGAGCGCGCGGTATAGAGGCCGAGAGAACGCAAATCGCGGGCGAGCACCTCCATGGCTGCCACGCCGCCGGCCTCGATCGCCTCGACGAACTCGGCGCGGGTCTGGAACGGAAAATCCTCGCCACCCCAGAGACCGAGCCGCTGGGCATAGGCGAGGTTGTGGACTGTCGTGGCCCCGGTTGCCGAGATATAGACCACGCGCGCATCCGGCAGGGCATGCTGGAGCCGCAGGCCTGCGCGTCCCTGCTGGCTGGCGGCGATATCGCCGCGGTCTCCCTTGCCGCCACCGGCATTCTGCATCGCATGGCTCTCGTCGAAGATGATGACCCCATCGAAATCGGTGCCCAACCATTCGACGATCTGCTTGACGCGCGAAACCTTCTCGCCCCGGTCGTCGGAGCGCAGCGTGGCATAGGTGGTAAACAGGATGCCTTCCGACAGCGTGATCTTTGCCCCTTGAGAGAAGCGCGAGAGTGGCGTTACCAGCAGGCGTTCCATGCCGAGCGCCGACCAGTCGCGCTGCGCATCCTCGATCAGCTTGTCGGACTTGCTGATCCAGACCGCCTTGCGGCGGCCACGCAGCCAGTTGTCGAGGATGATCCCGGCCGACTGACGGCCCTTGCCGGCGCCGGTGCCGTCACCGAGCATGAAGCCCCGGCGGAAGCGGACAGCTCCGGCGGCATCCTCGGCGGCGGCGCGCACGTTGTCGAAATGTTCGTCCACGGTCCATGCGCCGGCGAGGTGATCGGCATGGGCTTCCCCTGCATAGATCACCGTCTCCAACTGCGCGTCCGACAGGCGGGTACAGATGTCGGCGGGCAGCATGGGCCGGTAGGACGGCTTCGGCGGTGCGACCGAGGCCATGGCGGCAGACTGTACCAGCCTGGTCGGATGCGGCTGTGCGCCGGGAATACGCAGCGATTGCAGCGCATATTCCTCATAGATCGCGTCCGACAAGCGCGCGCCTTCGGGCGGCGCCCAGTCCACGGTCTCATACTCGAGCTCCACCCCCTCGGGATCGGACGCTGGTGCGGCGGCGGGTCGGGACGCTATGGCGCGAGCGAGATAACCGCGCACGGTCTTCGGGGCAGCCGCCGGCATGGGAGAAGCGACCTTCGGCAGCGAGACCGGCAAGCGCGGCGGAACCTGGCTTTTGATCCAGCCGAGCAGCGTGGCGACATCCGGTGCGGTGCCCTTTGATGCCGGGAAAAAGGACGGATCGTCGGCAGGCAGCTTGTCGATGACGGTCAGCCGCGTATCGATGCTGGTACCGTGCTTCGCAAAGACCGCGCCATCAATCGCCGCAGTGAAGACCACGCGCCCGCGATCCTGCAGGCGCATGAAGGCGTCGCGCCAGGCCGGTGCTTCCGGGCTGAAATTGGCCCCGGCGATCGTGACCAGCCGTCCGCCAGGAGCAAGCCGGGCCAGCGCCGAGGCAACATGACGAAGGGCAGCATCCGCCATCCGCCCCTCGACATTGGCCAGGACCGAGAAAGGCGGGTTCATCAGCACTACCGACGGCACGGTCTCCGAGACCAGATGATCGTCGATCTGGGCGGCGTCAAACCGGGTGACGGGAAAGGCCGGAAAGAGGGACGAGAGAAGATCGGCGCGGGTCTCGGCAAACTCGTTGAGGATCAGCGAGCCGCCGGCAGTCTGCGCCAGGATCGCCATCAGGCCGGTGCCGGCCGAAGGCTCCAGCACCAAATCGTCAGGCGTGATCGCGGCCGCGGTCAGGGCGGCAAGGCCGAGAGGCAGAGGTGTGCTGAACTGCTGGAAGCTCTGGCTTTCCTCGGAGCGGCGGGTCTGCGTCGGCAACAACCCCGCGATCTTCGTCAGAGCATCGAGCCGGGAAACCGGAGAACCGGCTTTGCGGAAAAGGGCCTTTCCGTATTTGCGCAGGAACAGAACGGTGGCGACCTCGCAAGCCTCATAGGCGAGCTTCCAGTCCCAGACGCCGGTAGCGTCCGACGCGCCGAAGGCCGTTTCCATCGCACCGCGCAATGTCACGGCATCGACGCGCTGACCGCGTTCGAGATGGGGGAGCAGATGATTGGCCGCAGCCAGGATCGCTGGCGCAGCCGCCAGCGGCGTGACCGGATCGGCCACGGGGGAAACCAAGTTCATGTTGAAAACCTCAGGAGAGCGGGAAGGACAAGCCCGGACGGCGCTCTCTCTCGACCGCCCGGACTAAACCCCTTCCGGCCCACCTCTGACTCTCGAAGCGCAGCATGAAAAAAGCGCCCCGACCGGACGGCGGGGCGCTTGTCAGTGTCTTCCTGGAATCATCCGAAGCGGCGACCGGCTTCAGTGAAGGTGTAACCGTTGGCGATGATGGTCTCATCGATGACGTCATCCGACGACAGGTATTCAAACTCGCGCTCGAGCTGGCAATAGAGCCAGCGGGCCAGATCGCGCAACGCCTCGATAACCACCTCCTCGGCGTCGGCGGTCAAGTCGTGTCCGGTCGGGCTGTCTCGTTCCACCGAGATCGCCATGCAGTATTCGTGATAATAACGGCCGCGATGGGTGGCTTCGGCGCGAAGCTGGTAGAAATTACGCCGCTGCACCGCCTGCAGGGTATCGGCGATGCGGTGCAGCTCGGAGTCCTGCGGCGCGTATTCTCTGATGCGGCGCGGGGCGCCCTTGCGGTAGGCATAGAAAGTTTCGAAGCACGCGCCGTCCCCCTGGCTCCAGAAGCCCCGGAACCAGATGCAGGGTTCCTGCCGTGTGCCGCCGCCCATTAACCGGACGGTTCGGGTCTTGAGGTTCAGCCCTAGGATTTCGGCAATACGCTGGAAATCCTCATAGACCACATCGTACCAGTCATCGTCGAAGCCACCTTCGCGATACCAGGCACGGGCTTCGTCCTTCGCGTCCCCGGACAACTCGTTGAGGCGATAGACGGTGGTTTCGATAATATCAGGCATAGGGATCGCCTCCGTCCAGCACGATGGCAAGCCAGCCGTCCGTGTAGAACCAGTCCACAGTCTCTCCGGTGGCGAGATCGAGCACATGGGCGCCTCCACCGAACCCGTCCACACGCGGCTTCGAGCAGGTATTGGCGTATTGCATCCCCCAAAGGCCGGTCAGCCCGAACTCCTTCGCGCAGCGTTTGACGAATTGGACGACATGCTCAGGATCGCCGGTGCCATCATCGCGCATCCAGAGCTGGGTTCCGCCATGCTCGGGTTGAATGGAAAGCAGAAACCCGTCCGAAGGCGGATCCCCAGCGGCATTCTCAGCCGAGAGCGCATTGTAGAGATCGAGCGCGCGGACGGCCTGCTCGGGGGTGCCCACATCGAGCAGGCAGGAGAAATGGGTGAAATAGTCGGCCATGTCAGACTCCTGAAACGGAAAAAGCCCGGTGCGGGACCGGGCGGAGAGGTTGGGAAGGCGAGCAAGGTCACGCCGCCCGTGGCAGTCGGAGCAATTCGGCGGCGGTCGCTCTCCAGAGCGGATCGACCAGCCGGGCCTCCAGCATGGCGGCGCGGTAACGCAGCCGTATCGCATCCCCGGGCTCCGAGGCTCGGAATGCCATACCGCGCAGTCGGCTGGCCTCGGTCACAATCCTGCGTGCCTCGGCATCGGAGGCGACCGGCTGCTGCCAGAGGATAATGCCGGCGCGGATTTCGCCGGCGAGGACCAGGCGCTGATCGCGGTCCTGAATGAGCATGATGCGCGGCTGGAAATATGGAAAGCTATTCGGCCCCGTGCAAATATCACCGCGCGACAGGCGCAAGGCTGCGGCCTGGATGACCTCCCCCGGCGACGGGAATTCCCCAAGTGGGATCACGCGGTCAAAGCTATTCGCCGCGTCACTTGCGTCATAGCTGGCGACGCCGAGGCAAGAGATGCGCAGCGGCAGCTTTTGCGACCGATAAAGCGCGGGCAGAACTTCGTCCGCCAGAGTCTGGCCGATAGAGCGGAATGTTTCGGAACGGGCAAAGATCATCGGGATCACTCCATGACGGGCGCCGGTGAGCCTCTCTCTCCAGCCCTCAACCCGTCACGGCCGAAAGGCCCGCACTCTTCCTCTCTGACCGGGCTTGTTCCCGGTTCCGCTGCCGACGATGGGGGACCATCGTGAGGCACTGAAGGCCCGAAGCGCGGGTCTCCGCGCTCGGGCCGTTTGGGGTGAGGCGCTTTCGCGCCTTACTCCCATGGATCCAGTTCCAGCTTCACCATGTCCTCATCGCCGTCGAACTCGTCGGCGGGCATGGCGCCGTGGGTTCCGTCCCCGGCCTGGAACACGACGATTACGACCATCAGCGTGGTGGCGAGGCTGGCGGCGAAAGCGGTTGCATCTGCATAGGACATCGGGATTGGCTCCTGTCACTGGAGGCGGGGGACCATCCCCCGCGCGACAGGCGCCCGACGTGTCTGACCGGATCTGCACTCACCCTCGGCGTTCGGACTTTTTCCGAATCCCCGAGGGCGGCACGTTTGCGTAAGCCGACCCCTCCGGGGTTGAATGTCAAAGAGACGGACCAGACCAAGGTTAGCGAATGGAAGCGGGGGTGGTGTTTTGCATCCGACAGGCGCCGGATCCCCCCTTGCAGATGCTTCGCCCGGCCAGCCTTGCCGCCACGCTGCCATCAGGAATGTGGTCGAGGACGGGGGCGGACACCGATGCCGAACATAATGAGCGGCACCGTGGTGAAGCTGGAACTGAAGCCATACAGGCCGATGACAGGTCCACGGTGGCGGCAACCGTCAGACGTGATCGGGCCTTCAGTCCCAGAGCCCATCGGCAATCTCGCGGGCGATCATGGCGCGCGCGCTCATCATCACGTCATCACCGCTGGTGTCGATATGACTGTAGAACCGAGCATGACCGCCGTTCGCGGTCCAATCGGCGTAGCGGCAATATTCGCGGGCTTCGAGACGGAAGGCGCGCATGTCGTCCGCCCAATGCGGCTTCGGCTCCACCACCACCGTGATGCCGTCGCAGGTTTCCTCCCATGGCAGCGTCCGTTCCGAAGGCGGGTTGGCGCTGTCCTTGCAAAAGATCTGGTCGATATCGATATCTGCGGACATCGGATTTTTCCAAAGAAAAGCCCGGTCACGAGGACCGGGCAAGTTGCGGAAACGGAAGGGATGAGGTGGGGCAGCGAAGGCCACCCCGCCTGAGCATCATTCGGCGGCGACCATCGACTGCTCTTCGTCCTCCGTGGCGTCTTCATCCTCGCCATCGCCGGCAAGGAATTCAGGCAAATCGTCCGCCTCCATGTCGACCCCGGCATCCACCGCGATATCGGCATCGCGATCCACCATGCGCAGTGGCGCCGGCAACCAGCCGGTTTCTGCCAGTAGCCGCTCGGCCTCTTTGGCCATATCGCCCTTCTTGAGGTGGTCGATGAGCTGGGCGGCCCGCTCGTCAGCGCCCTCGCGCACCGCCTCGATGATCCGGGGCTTGGTCACGCGACCGAGATAGTTGCCGACGGTCGGCCGCCACCCCACCGCCACCATGTCGAGGCCAGCTGCCCGCGCCAGCCGGTCGGCCTGGGACAGGCGCACGTCGAGCCCGTGCTGGCTGACGCCCATGCCGCCATAGGGGTTGGGCTTCTCGTGCTGGGCGTTGACGCCGAAGCTAACGCAATGGGCGAGCAACTCCATGCGGGTGTCGTCGTCCTGATCGACCAGCCAGTCCCAGAGCGCCGCATCGTCAGCCGGGATATGATCACCCCAGCGTTCGTGCCGCTCGGCGATGGCGCGCGCCGAGACGCTTTCGGCGAGGTCGTCGGCCTGCGCCGGGAAGTGAACCTCCCGGACATGAGCCTCGAGGCAGCCCTTGGGGGAATGCGGCAGGAAGCAATCGGTGACCAGTCGATGCAGCAGCGCCGTCATCGCGATATGCGGGTTCGTTGCCACGGCATCGCGGAGCGCCAGCGTGCGATGTGCGGTCAGCTCGCTGACGAGGCGATCGGGCAGAGGCCGGATGGTCTCAAGCTCTTCGTCCTCCTCGGGTTCGGTCGCCGTACCGCCCACCGTGATGACAGCGCGCTTCTTACCACCAGACTCGCCGCCCTCGGGAGCACAACCATCGGTACCCTGCCCTTCCTGACCCTCCACCGTCTCGTCGTCGGTACGGACATAGCCGCGCTCGACGGCGAGCTGGCCGTCATGGCGGATACTGACGAAGACACCGGCGCGAGCCATCTGGTCGGCGTCATAGACCATTGGCCGGGATTCCAGGGCATCCAGCGTTTCCTCGATCTCGCCGAGGCGCGCGTCCACCTCGTCGGGGAGTTCGCTGGCCTCGGCATATTCCGCTTCCAGCGCGTCGAACTCGTCCCGCAGCTTCTCACGCTCGGCACGCTCCTCGTCGGTCAGGTCGATGGTGGTGCCGGCCAGACGGCGCATGCCACTGGTATGGCCATAGGGGAAGTCCACGGCGACCTCGATCCACTTCCAGCCCTCGGCGGCGATGGTCTCCGCCTCGGCCTTCAGCTTCTCGCCCGCCAGCCGGTCGAGCAGCACCGGGTCCTGGAGCCAGCCGCCATCGTCCCGCTGGAAGAGATCGCGCAGCACATAGCCGCCGGCCGCCTCGTAAGCCTCGATGCCGACGAAGAGCGCCCGCTTGTCGGAGGCCCGGACGGTGGTCTCGGTCAGCATACGACGGATGGTATATGGCTCTTTCTGCCAGCCATCCTTGATCGCCTCCCAGACCTGTTCCTGCCGGACGTGATCCTCGGAGATCGTGAAGGCCATGAGCTGTTCCAGCGTCATTCCGTCCTCGGCATAGACTTCGAGCAGCACGGGCGAGACCGAGACCAGGCGCAGGCGCTGCTTCACCACCTTGCTGTCAACGAAAAAGGCCGCGGCGATCTCCTCCTCGCTCATGCCCTTGTCGCGCAGCACCTGGAAGGCGCGGAACTGGTCGAGCGGATGCAGCGGCGCGCGCTCGATATTCTCGGCAAGCGAGACCTCGTCGATCAGGATGTCGTCGCTGGCATCCGAAACGATGCAGGGCACCGGCGTGGTCTTGTTGAGGCGCTTCTGTTTGACCAGCAGTTCCAGCGCACGATAGCGGCGGCCGCCAGCCGGCACCTCGAAGAGGCCGGTTTCCTGCCCCTTCGCATCGAGCTCGGGTCGGACATGCAGGGACTGGATCAGCCCGCGGCGGGCGATGGACCCGGCCAGTTCCTCGACCGAGATGCCGGCCTTCACCCGCCGGACGTTGGACTGGCTGAGCACCAGCTTGTTGAAGGGGATGTCGCGCGAGGACGACAGGGTGATTTTCTGCGTGGCAGTGGCCATGTCAGTGTCTCCATGACGGACGCCGGGGAGCCTCTCTCTCCGGCAACCAGCCCGTCACGAAACCCCCACCCTCCTTTCCCTCTCACGGCCGAGCCGCGGATGAACGCGCAGACCCATCAGAGCTCGCCGCGGGCACGCAGGCTGGTCTCCCGGCCAGCACCGGTGATGATGTGGTCGTGCAGCACTACCCCCAGAGACGCACAGGCCTTCCCGATTTCTTTCGTCATCGCGAGATCGGCGGACGACGGCTCGGGATCACCGGCCGGATGATTGTGGACGATGATCAGCGCCGAGGCATTGAGCGCCAGGCAGCACCGCAGCATCTCCCGGGGATAGACCGGGACATGATCGACGGTGCCGACGGCGAGGCATTCTTCGGAGATCAGCCGGTTCCTCCGGTCGAGATAGAGGACATGGAAGCGCTCCACATCGCCCCTGATGGTGAGCGCGCAATAGTCGAGCACCGCCTGCCAGGACGTCAGGACAGGGTTCTGGTTGAGGTGACGCAGCAGGATCTGCCGGGCCTCATAGACTACGGCCTGCTCCTGGGCAGAGAAGCGGAGTCTCTGCGGTTCGACGGCGGGTGTTCTCATCTTTCGTGTCATGGTCCTGTCCTCCAACGGGCAGTCGGCCGGGCGCCGAGCTTTCACCGCGTCACGAGGAGGAGCGCCGCCCTCTTCCTGCGAAGAGAGCAGCGCCGAAGCTGCAGAACCCCTCAGGAACGCGGAGGCTCCGTGTCGGGTCGTGTCCCACCTGACAGGCGGCCCGAGCGATAAAGCAGGCGCTCGGCATCGCGAATGCTGCCGGTTTCGCGGGCGGCCTTGGCCCAGACCGAGATCGGAAAATCGCCCGTGAACAGCAGATCCCGCTCGATACCCATGCCGAAGGGCAGCCGAATGGAGCGCAGTTCGTTGAGGCTCCAGGAGCCAAGCTCCGGGTAGCCAATGTCGGCCAGGCCAAACATGATGTCGCCGTCCTCGTCGAGCTCGGTCGCGAGCCAGACACCGGCGCCGAAGGGATTGAAGAACTTCACGACCGGAATGTGGTCGGTATCAGCCTGGCAACCATTGGCCAAAAGCTGCGCGCGTTGTGACGCCGTCAGGAGGATCATGCCGCAGCCCTCCCGTCGGTCGAGGTTTGCTCTGCGGCGGCGCTGCCATTCTCCGGCAGATGGGCGAGCAGCCAGTCGGCCGCCTTGCTGGCCTGCGAGGCGGCACGGACGATGGCGCGGGAATTTTCGCGCATCACCTCCAGCCACGAACCGACGTAATCGGCATGACGGACAGTCGGGATGATACCGAGAGACGCGCAACAGAACGCACTCGAAATCTCGGCGATCAGTTCCTCGAAGGCATATTTCTTCGTGCCGAAACCGCCTGAGAGATCCCGAGACAGTCGGGAGCTGTGCCCCGTGGCGTGCCCCATCTCATGCAGCGCCGTGCGGTGCCAGTTGATCGGCTCGAAATACGCCTGCGGAGGCGGCACCTGCACATAATCCTGCGAGGGAACATAAAAGGCGCGGTTGCCGCCGATCCGCAAGTCGATACCGGTCGCCGCGATCAATGCCTCGACCCGCGGCTCGATCAGCCCGGGCGGCGGTGGCGGTGCCTCGACGGCGATGTCGTCGGGCAGCCCCTCGCATTGCGCCGCATTGAACACGGTAAAGCGCTTCAGGAACGGGATGCTGTTGGCGGCTTCCCCAGTCTCCCGAGCACGGCGCTTCTCGTCTTCAGGCGTGAAACGGTCGGCATAGACGACGGTCGTGCCCCGCTCGCCCTTGCGGACATTGCCGCCAAGCGACAACGCCTGGCGGAACGTCAGCCAGTGCTGGGTTGGATAGCCCTGCTGGATGACCGCGCCCCAGAGGATCAGGACATTGATCCCGGAGTATTGCCGACCTGTGCTGGCGTTGCGCGGCATGGTGAGCGGCGCCTCCGCCGCCGCCGTTCCCCAGGGCTGAATCCAGGGCAGCCGGCCGTCCTCCAGTTCGGCGATGATCTTGTCGGTGATGTCGTCATAAAGGTTCGTGCGCGGACCGCTCTTGCGGGCCGCGCGATGCTCTCTGGCCATCGGGATGATCTCCGCGACGGGCGCCGGAGGCCTCTCCTCCAGCCCTCAACCCGTCACGGAAAACCCGCCCGCACTTTCACTCTCAGGGGGCGTTGCGGGGTCTCCCCGCTGATGGGGGTGCGTCGGCAACGCCAGTGCCGACCAGGGGGAAGGCTTTCCCCTCCCGGCTATTCACCGGGGGTTTTAAAGACTAGAACTGGATATCTCTGGACGTCGTGGGAGCAGGCTTGAAACGCTCAATCGGCGTACCCCAATTGAGTTGACGGAACGAAGTTTTGAGAGCGCTACCGCAATGGGAATTCAGCATTTATGCGCTGTCCCTCCCCAAGGGGCATGGGTTCGGAAACCGGCCCCCTGTCGGCGCATGGCTAAGCGAAGACGGTCTCTCATGCGGCATTCTCAGGCACGATCTGAACGATCGCTCCTTTGGGGTGCTGGTCATGCGGCGGCGAACCGACCGAGTCTGGACGTTGACGGCCGAGCGTGAAGGCTATGCCACTGAAAAGGAAGCCCTCGCCCAGTTGACGCCTCTCCTGAAAGACGGAGAGTCTCCGGAACCTGTTCCACCCGGCGTCATGCAGCGGCCCGCGCTTTATGATCTGGAAGGGAGGACGGCGAGCGAAGTGTTCGCAACGTTGACGCTGCCGTCCCATCACCCCGCGGCATGGACGCTCAACCAGCTCTATCTCGCGCTTCCAAAGCCAGATCGAAACTGGGCAGGTGATTGCCAGACGAATAACTTTCACACGCGGTTGTGGGAGGCGCAGTTGCTGGCGACGTTTCGCGAGCAGGGATTGCTCGTGACCCAACCATATGAGTCCCCGGATTTCCGCATCGAGAACAGGCATGGCGGTTCGGCATGGGTGGAAGCCGTGACGGCCAATCCGGCAGATCCTTACAACCATGTGAACGCGCCTCCGAGCGCCTTGCCAGCCGACCGGGAAGAGGCGTTTTTCGGCGCCGGAGCTTTGCGCTTTGCCAAAACGATCGGCAACAAGCTTGCTCGCAATTACGATCAATTGCCGCATGTAAAGGGTCAGCCCTTCGCCCTGGCGATTGCGGACTTTCAGGCACCGGCATCAATGATCTGGAGCCGGGAAGGACTGATCGGATATCTTTATGGCGAGGGCGCAGAAGAGGTTGAAATCGACGGGCGCATGCATGCGCGTCCGACGAAGGCATCCCACCTCAAGGGCAAGGCAAGATTTCCCGCCGGCCTGTTTGCCGATGCGGGCCACGCCGAGCTCTCCGCAGTAATCTTTTCGAACGCGTGTTCGATGGCCAAGCTCAACCGCGTTGCGGTATCGGGTCAGGGCGCACCGAGTGGACTGCGATACATGCGGATTGGCAACTTCTTTGACAGGACGCCGGGCGCTCTCAGGGGCATCCCTTTCTGCCTGGATGTGACCAGCGATGAATATCGCAACCTTTGGCCGATAGGGAGTGAGCCGTGGTCGGCTGAAATCGAGGTTTTTCACAATCCGTTCGCGCACCACCCCTTGCCATTTGAGCTTCTGCCGGAGGCAACACACTGGTTCGACCAAGACGGTGAGACGGTGTGTCGAAGTTTTTACGAAACCTCGATCCTTTGGTCCCAGACACTGATCCAAAACGACACGGATCCACCGCCGACCCTGGAGCAACTGATGTCGAAGGGTCCAAAGGCGTGAAAGACTTCATGCCGAATGCACCGAAGGTGCTCGCATTCGATCACCCGAGGATGTTTGCGACCCGAAGTACGCCTTATGCACGACCACCCAGGCACGGGTTCCCTACCCCTTCACATGCTGCAGACAGTCTCCCGGATCCAACGCTCCCGTCCGATTTGCGCGCCATGCTATCCGCTTCCCCGCCAACCCGCTGCGCGCCCTTCTCCCAACTATGCCATCGTGCTTCACTCCGGGATCATGAACACGGCGTTTCTCTTGATAGCAATGTATTCCGGGCGACCGATCATTCCTGCGGAGGATGTCGCCAGGGATTTTTTCGGTCTGAGTACTGACAAGTTCATCCGCAAAGTCTCGGCCGGTTCCATCGCCCTCCCCCTCGTCCGCATGGAAGCGTCGCAGAAATGCGCCAAAGGCGTCCATATCGACGATCTGGCCGAATACCTCGACAAGAGGCGGGCTGCAGCCGTCAAGGAATGCCTGCAACTGCAGGGCCTTCGGTAGGCATGTTCCCCTTTGAAACTCGCCGAAGGCGAGGCTGATACCCTTGGCGCGAAGCCACCACCCTCCTCAGCTCGCTCAATAGCACGGATTGAATTCTGTCAGAAAACTGCGTATATTTCTGACAGGAGAACGATCATGCAGCACCTTGCAGAACAGATATTGACCCATGCAGAGGGACTTCCGGAAGGAGCGCCAATTGCCGCAAAGGGCCTGCTGCACCTCGGCAGCCGTGCCGGTGTGGACCAGGCCTTGTCGCGACTTGCCGAGCGCGGCGAGCTGATCCGTGCCGGGCGCGGAGTTTACCTGCGACCGATCAAAAGCCGGTTTGGAACGCGCGCGCCGTCCGTAGAACAGGCCGTCGAGGCCCTCGCGGCGCAACGTGGCGAAGTCATCGTTCCAACCGGCGCCGCCGAAGCGAATGCACTCGGCCTGACCACGCAAGTGCCTGTTCGATCCGTGTACCTGACCTCGGGTCGCAGCCGCACGCTATCATTGGGCAAACAACTCGTCGAACTGCGCCACGCCCCCCGATGGCAGCTTGCCCTAGGGAAGAGGCCGGCAGGCAGTGCTGTTCGCGCCCTGGCCTGGCTCGGACCGGAACAGGCGGAAGCCGCGCTCAGATCGCTGAAGCAGAAACTGCCCGCAGCGGCCTTTGACGAATTGGTAACCGCTGCACCGCAGTTCCCGACCTGGCTTGCACGCAGTGTCGGAAAGGCGGCGCATGTCTGAGCCCTTCCTGTCTTTGTCGTCTGAAGACCGCAAGGAAGCCCTGGCCGTTTCTGCAGATCGCTCCGGGCGGCCCGCGCACCTGCTCGAAAAGGATGTCTGGGTTGTCTGGGCCCTTCAGACCCTCTTCAGATCCAAGCTCGGTGAGCACCTCGTCTTCAAGGGCGGAACATCCCTTTCCAAAGCCTATGACGTGATCCAGCGCTTCTCCGAAGATGTTGATCTGACCTATGACATTCGAGCAATTGCGCCCGATATGGTGGGCGCACGCGCCGAAGCCCTGCCAACCACACGCAGTGAGGAAAAGCGCTGGTCGAAAGCGGTCCGAAATCGATTGCCGAAATGGGTCGTCGAAACAACACAGCCCTTGATCCAGGACGCCATTGCAGCGCAAGGGCTGTCAGCCTCGACGCGGGCAGATGGCGACAAGCTTTTCATCGATTACGAGGCCGCCTCTTCTGGCTCCGGTTATGTCGCCCCTAGCGTGATGCTGGAATTCGGCGCGAGGTCGACGGGCGAACCGGCGAGCCTGCGTGACGTCGCCTGCGACGCGAACAGGCTGATCGAGGGCGTGACCTTTCCGACCGCGACACCGCGCGTGATGCATGCCGAACGAACCTTTTGGGAGAAGGCCACGGCGATCCATGTCTTCTGCGTACAGGGACGGCTCCGCGGGGAGCGCTTCGCGCGCCATTGGCATGACCTGGTACGCCTCGACGATGCAGGCATCGCGGATGTGGCTATTTTGGACCGCCCCCTCGCCTCTGCAGTGGCGCGGCACAAGCGCATGTTCTTTCCGGAGAAGTCGGCCGACGGAACGCCCGTGGACTATGAAGCCGCGGTTCATGGCAATCTGCAACTGGTCCCAAACGGAGAGGCTCGGACCGCGCTCGCGGCCGACTACGAGCATATGGTCGACGACGGCCTCCTGCTTGAAGACGCTGAGCGCTTTGACGACCTCATCGAACGTTGCGCAACCATTGCCGAGCGCGCAAACCGCACGGAAAGCAATCAACACATCCATACGCCCAATGTATAACCTTACAGGCGCATTTGGCTCCTTCCCAACCGATCACCTTGGAGATCAATGCTACATCTCATTTCGTCGAACCTGACGTTCGATCTTGGCGGCAACATGTCGATCGGGTAATTGGTGACAGCGGACAAAGCTGCCATCTGTCCTGCCTGATGCGATGATGGCTTCAGGGCCGGTGCTGGACTGGCTGGCTCCGACCTGCCGCCGACCAAAACGGACGTTCGTTGGCGTGCGAACAGGCCATGGCTGCTAATCGATCCAAAGCAAAGAAGCGCCCGCTTGGCGCGAAATACCGTCGATAGATCAGCCTCCTGGTGCTACATTGAAATAAGGAGGCAGCATCATGCGGATCAAATTTATTGAGATCTCAAATTTTCGGAAACTGAAATCCACTCATCTAGATTTTGATCAAAAAACAACAATTTTGGTCGGCGCCAACAATAGCGTAAGCGGCGTCTGCGCCCCACCGTAGTTCAGCTTGACGGCTTGAAGTTCCACGG
>JAAFAB010000007.1 GCA_018222585.1 Paracoccaceae bacterium
TATCACCTCGCAGCGTCAGAGCTCATCTACAACGTGGGCCGCAGACGCCGCTTACACAATAGCGGCAAGACTTCCGCGATGGTCGCTCTACGCATCTTTCTCCTTTCGCCGAACCGCCTTGCACTGCGTGACGTGACGATCGCCAACTGGACTAAGATTGACCTGTTGGGTGAGGACTGGGAGACGGATGCCGAGGCGACAGTCGATTTTGACGCGCTCCTTCCCTCGGTGGACGTCTGGCTAGACGTGCCGCTTAGCGAGATTCAGCACGTCGTTCACATTTTGCCAACGCTGGATTGGTCCGGCGGATTGCTCGGCGTTCGACTAAAATATCATGCCAAAGACTTGGAAAAGCTAAAGGCTGAATATCTCGCGCAGCGAAGTGCTGCTCGGGATGCGTCAACTGCCGGCCCGAATGGAGAAGCGATCAAGATAGCGGTGTGGCCTCGCAACCTAACCGACTTTCTCGAACGGCGGTTGCGAGCGCATATCGAACTTTCGGCTTATCCGCTTGATCCGGCTGAGGTCACGCCACCGGGCAAGAACGGTCTGGCTATACCGCAAACCCTGCCCGCCAGTGCTCTTGCATTCGATCAGCCGCCTTTCAGGAAACTGATAAAGATCGACGAGATCGCGGCACAGCGTGACTTCGCCGATGCGGTCGGCAACGAAGGTGGAGAAGACAAAGGCGAGGCAACCAGCCGTCGTTTTAAGCGCCGTTTGTCCGACCAGTTGCGCTCCTACTACGATCGCCATCTCGACCCATCCAAAACCCCGTCCGACAAGGATTATGAGGCGCTCGGGGCAATACAGGCCGCCGAACGAAGCTTTGACGCGAGACTTGAGGCAGGCTTCGCGACTGCATTTGAAGAGTTAGAAGATCTTGGATATCCGGGGATGAACAACCCCAAGCTTAAACTCTCCACGCTCCTTCGCGCGACGGATGGGCTGAAACATGGCTCCTCCGTACAGTATCAAGTCGCGGATCCTTCCGGTGATGGCACCAAGACCCTCAAACTCCCTGAAGACTATTCGGGTCTCGGTTATCAGAATCTGATCGCAATGGTGTTCATGCTGATGGGTTTTCGCGACGAGTGGATGCGCGTCGAAAAGGCTGGCCTCCTCGAAGGCGTGGATGTGTCACACGAGATTCAACCTCTCCACTTGGTGCTTGTCGAGGAGCCTGAAGCCCATCTCCATGCCCAGGTCCAGCAGGTCTTCATCAACAAAGCCTACAACCTTCTCAGAAAGCATCCCGATCTAGGTGCCGAGGAAAGCTACTGCACCCAGCTCGTCGTCAGCACCCATTCCAGCCATGTTGCGCACGAGGCCGATTTCGCGAGCCTGCGATATTTTCGGCGCCGAGCCGCTGCGAGCAAAGGAGAAACGCCAACCACAACGGTCGCGAACCTCTCTCACATTTTTGGTGACGGCGACGACACAAAGCGCTTCGTAAAACGGTACCTCAAGGCGACGCACTGCGACCTGTTTTTCGCGGACGGGGTCATATTTGTGGAAGGCCAAGCCGAACGCATCCTTGTGCCGCACTTCATTCGCCATCATTTCCCCGAACTATCTCGTCGATATGTCACGCTGCTTGAGCTCGGCGGCAGCCATGTGCACAGTTTTCGGGATCTGATCGATGCTCTTGGAATCGCGACCCTGATCATCGGCGACCTCGACGCTACTGCGGCAGTCAAGATCATAGACAAGAATGGCAAGGAAGCAACGCGCTGGAAGTCGGCGCGCCCCGAACAAGGCAAGGAGCAGCGTACCGCTAACTCTGTCCTCAAGGAATGGCATCCCAAGAAGAAGCTGATCGACGAATTGGTCGCGCTCGCGCCCGAAGGGCATGTATCGGACGAAGGAGAGGACTACGAGCTCTACGTCGCCTATCAGAAGCCGGTGAAAATCAAGTCCCTCGGTCCGGGCGATGACATCATCATTCCACGAACATTCGAGGACGCCCTGATCTTGGAGAACCTCGCCACTATCGGAAATGTCGAGGGCTCTGTGACGTCGGTCAAGGTCAGATCCATCGTTGCGCAAGGCCTTTCGGGCGATGATCTTGAGGATGAACTGTTCGAGTTGTTGAAGACCGCTGAAAAAGCGGCATTCGCACTCGATTGTCTGATGATTGAGAACCCCACGGCCTTGGAACCACCGAGCTATATCGCGGCTGGACTTAAATGGTTCGAGCGGGCCGTCAGCAAAGATATTGCGGAAAGCGAACTCAAGACGGGTAAAGCAGATGGCGGACATTGAGACTGCGCCGGCGGACTTCGATGATGGCGCTGACGCCCAGATACGAGACTGCTTGAACCCCGCCAATCCACAGAGCTTCTTCCTGTACGCGGGAGCGGGCTCAGGGAAGACGCGCTCGCTTAAGAACGCACTGGATGCTTTCCGCGAAGATCACGGCACAGCTTTCAGGCGTAGCGGTAAGAAGATCGCGGTGATCACCTATACGAATGCAGCAGCCAATGAAATCGCTGAACGCGTAGGTGAGGATCCCGTGTTTCCGATTTCGACAATCCACAGTTTCTGCTGGAAGCATATTGGAACCTACCATAGCGACATCCAGGCGTGGCTGCTCGCGACGCTCCCTGTCGATCTGGCCGAACTGCACGAGAAGCAAGCAAGGGGGCGCGCCGGCACCAAGGCGGCGCTGGATCGCGAACGCGCAATTGCCTCTATTACGCGGCGTCTCGAATGGCTTAGAACTCCCCGGCGGTTCACTTACAATCCGAACGGAGACAATTTCGGCCAAGACTCGCTGTCCCATTCCGAGGTCCTGAAGATCACGGCGGCGTTCATTGAAAACAAACCATCGATGCAGGCGGTCCTCGTCAACAAGTATCCCTTCCTGCTCATCGATGAGAGTCAGGACACAAACAAGGGCCTACTCGAGGCCTTTTTCGCACTCGCAGCTTCGAACAAGGGCATGTTTGCTGTGGGCCTGTTCGGGGATATGATGCAAAGGATTTTTCTCGACGGTCATCCGGAACTGGAACGCCTGGTTCCGGAAGATTGGGCCCGTCCCGTAAAGCGACTGAACCACAGATCACCTCAGCGCGTGATCGCGCTTGGCAATGTGCTTCGCGCTCCGATTGATCATCAAAGCCAGGTGGCCCGCGAAGATAGCGATGTCGGGCTTGTTCGCTTGTTTGTCGCCTCCAGCAGCACGCCCGACAAGCCGGCGTTCGAGCGGCAGGTTCAGGAGCGAATGGCTGAATTTTGCGGCGATCCTGATTGGCGGGACCAAGCAGGAGTGAAGGCGCTCACGCTCGAACACCATATGGCGGCGTCAAGGTACGGGTTCCTTGAAATGTTCCAGGCGCTTGACCGGGACTCGCGCCTATCGACCGGGCTTCGGACAGGAGAGATGGCGGGCCTAAGGCTTTTTACCGAACGCGTCGCTCCGCTAGTCGCGGCTGCACAGGCGAACAATGCCTTCGCGGTCATGGCTCACCTCCGCGCAACTTCTCCCCTTCTGAAGCGATCAGCGATTGCTGAGAGGTCGATAGCCGACGATCCGTTGCAGCCAATTCGTGCAGGTGTAGACGCGCTGCTGGGCCTCGACACCGAAAGCCCAGATGCAACCTTTCTCACCGTTCTCCAATGCGTGGCGGAACATGGACTGTTCGAAATTCCTGCTGCCCTGCAGCCGTTTGTCGCTGATGAACCGAAGGCCGATGCGGCCGCGCCTGAGCCAACTAGTGAAGATGCAGAGTCGAACGAGGAGGAGGCAGTCGCGGAGGCATCTCCCGAGAGCCTGGAGGCTTGGCGGGCATTTCTTGAGACACCGTACCACCAAACGGTCCCTTTCGCAGAATATGTCAGCGATCGTGGTCCCTTCGGAACCCATCAGGGCGTAAAGGGCCTTGAATTCGACCGCGTATTGGTAATTCTTGACGATAGCGACGCGCGTGGTTTTCTGTTTTCTTACGATAAGCTGTTCGAAGCCAAACCGCTGTCGGGCACTGACCGCAAGCATCTTGCCGATGGCACCGAAGGCGGCATCACGCGCACGCGGCGCCTCCTCTACGTCACCTGTACACGAGCGCAGAAAAGCTTGGCGCTAGTCGCCTATTCCGAAGATCCCGATACTCTCGTCGCCTCCGCACTTCGTAACGGTTGGTTCGAAGTTCATGAGATCGAACGATTTTGAGCACGGACCACGGAGAATATGATCGATTGTCTGACAATTCGTCCAGCACCCAGCGACAGTACAGTGGGTCAGAAAACCTCCGCTGCCCTTGTGTTGTGAAGACCTGCTTCAGTCATCCGGATCACTTCATGACAGGCGCCGCCGAACCTCTCACCAACCCTTAATCTTTCACCGCCAGCCGGCCCGGTCTGCTCCTCTTTGGTCTGACGGAGCTCCGCGATCGCGGCTCGTCATGCGCGATTGAGTTGGAGCCTTCCCATTCGTTGGTAGGTTCTCTATCCATAGCTAGAGGAGATATTTGATGCCGAAGAACATTGTCATTTGCTGTGACGGGACGGGTAATGAAATTGGCGTCAAGATGTCAAATGTCCTCAAGCTGTATCGAACCCTTGAGAAGGACGACGACCAAGTTGTGTACTACGACCCCGGCGTCGGGACGCTAGGACAACGAAAGACGTGGGGACGACTTACCCAAAACGCAAGAGGCATATTGGGCCTCGCCACTGGCTATGGATTGGACGACGATGTCCTAGGCGCGTATCGCTTTTTGGCCCAGAACTACAGTGAAGGTGACCAGGTGTTTCTTTTCGGCTTTAGCCGCGGCGCCTACAGCGTTCGCATCTTAGCCGGCTTCATTCATCTCCTTGGGTTGCTGCGCCCGGATCAGCTGAATTACGTCGGCTACGCATTTGCCGCCTACAAGCGCGCCGCTATGGATGGGGAGGATCTTTCTGTCGCTTGGCATTTCCGAAGAATCGTAGGGGGGCGGACGATGCCGATCAAATTTCTTGGCGTATGGGATACCGTTGCATCGGTCATCGTGCCACGTCCAGACCGCTTCTATATCCCTAGCCTGGAGACGTTGCCCTACACACTGCAGAACCCCAGTGTTGAAGTCTTTCGTCAAGCGATCGCTATCGATGAATCCCGCCGGATGTTCCGTTTGCGGCCCTGGAAAGATGACCAAGATTTTAGGCCGAACCGCTTTTCGACGTCGGAGCCTCAAAAGCAGGACAGTCGACAGGTTTGGTTCGCGGGCTGCCATTCCGACATCGGTGGGGGGTATCCCGAATCTCAAAGCGGGCTGTCAAAGTTTCCGCTCCGTTGGATGACCCAACACGCCAAGGCATATGGGTTGAACATAAATACGTCGATGTTCAATCATCTTGTAGAAGGGCGGGCGAGACGTGGGAGCGAGCATGAATACGTGGAACCTTACGCGGGTGCAGAGCTGCATAAATCAGCAACCGGTGCCTGGCGCATCCTCGAGTGGCTGCCCAAGGAGGTGAAATTGCGAGAGTGGCCGGCGCGCAAGGCCATGTTCGGATTGTATCTGCCGCACTGCGAACCGCGCTTGATTCCGGAAAATGCTCTTATCCACGAGTCGGTATTCCAGCGGAAAAATACCCTTCCAGCCTACCAGCCGCAGAATTTACCAAAATCATTTGAGATCGAGGCATGAGCGCGCGGAGAAACTGATTAGACCCCTACTGGTCATCCACCCAAGACCGGCAAGCTGAGAGATCCCAATGGCAATATCCAGCGATCAATGCACACCGTACCTGTCTGTTGCGCTTTACCGTGCAAAAAATGAACAGGCGATTGGACCGAGCGATTTGCTCACTGCGATCCGCGATTTTGCCAAGGAAAATGCTGAGAAGAAAGGCAAGGAAAAGCCTAGATTTCCGACTGTTCTGGACCCCTGGATCGAAGTTGAGGGAACGACGATCGCCCTGGCGCACTATGTCGAAAAGAGAGTTCCGAGTTGGTTCGTTGGTGAAGGTATTACAGACACACTAAATCAGCTGATCATCGTCGCCAGACGCGGAAGTCTGTACGCCTTACTGTTCTCCGACAATGGCCTTCGAAGCTCGGTTTCAAAGAAGGTCTTACGAGCCGCCGACGGACCCTTTGCGAGCATCACGCGGCTCAGCTCGAGCCAGATCAACAAGGCATTTGTCGAGAGCGAGGTTCGGACGCTTTGGCTCAGCGGGACACACCGTCGAACCGCAATCAAGCCTGACTCTAAGATTCTCTCGGGACTCGAATTGGAGACCTCCCTCGATCCGCTTGGGGACCAGACCTATTACTTCAGCTCGGTCCGCAGTACGATGTCGCTATCAGACGACTTGACGGGTGCGGTCGTCGGTGCAAGCCCGTCGGGAGGCCGTATCTGGATTGGCCCCACCCGGTCCTGGAACGAATTCACCAGATCCATCGGCATCATTCTCGACCGAGCGGCCACCTGCATGAACGATGCTGCGCGGCCGGACAAACCTCTCCCAATTCTCGCCTCGACGATCTCTACTCTAGATGGAATTGAGCAGCCCTACGACCTCGCGTTCATTGTACCCGAACAGGTGCACGATGGCGACGGCGAGGCAGATGAGGGCGAACTTCGATGGCTCCAGCAGTTTGGCGATGCAGCTCGGTTTGAGGTCACAGCCGTCGCCGGAAGCGCAAACTTTGAGGCTGACGTATACTGGGCAACAGACAGGCTTGGGCGACTGGCCTACGACTTCGAGCAATCCACAGGCGCAGATATCCGACTCAAAATTCGGCAGGTGGACGGTTTCAACAACAATGACCGGGATCCTGAAATTCTTACGATCTGCCGGGACCCAGGAAACCTCACGGTCTATTTCGACACGGGCCATACGTACTCGCGCGGTCATTTCTACGAAGCCCGCTTCAGAGACGCCAGGTTCTCCGACTGGCAGTGGGTTTCGATGGCACACGATGAAACTGACTTTTGGCAAGAGAAGCCATTGGACGGCAAACGGTTTGCGGTTGAGAACACCGGCAATGCCGAAGACAAATCCCTTTTTGGCATGGTTGCAAGGCACTGGCCAAATCTGGCGGAACGAGGTCCGCAGACCGGCTGGCTCGTGTGCGACGACGGAGCCATGGAGTCGGCCGATTTCATCCATATCGACGACGCGAGTAACCCGCCTGAACTGACATTGATCCACGTGAAAGGAAGCGGGTCTGACAAAAACAACCGCGGGCTGTCCGTGTCCGACTATGAGGTTGTCGTCGGTCAGGCGATCAAGAATCTCCGCCACATCGACCGCGGGTTGCTGCGAGAGAAGTTGGGGGCAAACGCCGACGGCGTACTTGAGAACGCAGTCTGGCATAATGGTCAAAGGCAGGAAAACCGAGGCGCGTTACTCGCCATGCTCGATGGGTTGGGCTCAAACATGAAAACGACTGTGGTTGTGTTCCAGCCGCGGGCGCGCCGTTCCGTTTTCAACAGCATTCGAGGAAGGATGGATGATGGTGACATGAACCGATCAGATGTCCGTCGCATGCAGCAACTGGATGCTCTTCTTCTCGGAGCGCGGGCTGATTGTTTTTCGCTGGGAGCGGAGTTCCGCGTGATTGCGGATGATAGCTAGCCAGGATTGTCGGCCATCCACAAAAACACCCCCGCAGGACCCTCGGGATCTCGTGTACCATTTGTCGCTTTGATTAAAAGGAGGCCATTTGCATGGCGTTCACGCTGCCGAATACCCGACCCCTCGACGATCTGCTCGAAGACCTTGTCGAGGAACTGCAGGTGCCGCCAGGCCGCTACGAGCAGGCCGAGAGAAGCTACAAGTCGCTTGGTGAGTGGTTGCACAGGCCGGAGTCAACCGTGCGGGAGAGCGATCCTGACGTTTATGTGCAGGGCTCATTCCGCTTGGGGACGGCGATCAAGCCCGCGTCGGACGAGGAAGACTACGACATCGATATGGTCTGCCGTCTCGGCTACGAGAAGTCCTCCCTGAGCCAGGCGGAGCTCAAGCGGCGGGTCGGCGTCGAAATCAGGGCCTATGCAAAGCGCCACGGCATGAGCAAGCCGGATGACGGTCGGCGGTGCTGGACGCTGGTCTACGCCGACGGTGCTCAGTTTCACATGGACGTTCTGCCGGCCGTGCCGGATTCCGAGAAGAGGCGATACCTCAGGGAAGCAGGTCCGGTCCTTGCCCGTCTCGGGGCCACCGCCCTCGCCATCACGGATAATGAACACCCTGATTTCCAGCGGATTGCGGGAGACTGGCCGCGCAGCAATCCGAAAGGCTACGCTCTGTGGTTCAGGGATCGCATGGGCCAAGCCTTCCGAACCCGTGCCCTGAACGAGGCCCACAAGATGCGGGCCAGCGTCGAGGAAGTGCCAACCTACCGCGTGCGCACGCCTCTGCAAGGGACCATCCAGATCCTCAAGCGTCATCGTGATATGATGTTCAGCGACCGAACTGACGAGAAACCGATCTCGATCCTGATTACGACGCTTTCCGCCCACGCTTACAATCAAGAAGATGATCTCTCTGGTGCACTCTTTTCCATCCTCCGCAACATGGACAGGTACATCATGCAGCGCGAAGGTGTTGACTGGGTCGAGAACCCGGCCGACCCTGCGGAGAACTTCGCGGACAAATGGGAAAAAAATCCGGAGCGGCGGGACGCATTTCACGAATGGCTCGCGCAGGCCCGCGCCGATTTCGCGTCCGCTCACCGGGCCGCCACCGCCGATGTCGCGGGAACCATCCTGAGCGAGCACATGGGCACGGCACTGGTCAATCGGGCCCTCGGGCGGCGCAATCCGGTCCAGAAATCGGGATACGTAGCGCCGCTTGTGCGCGCCGCCAACCTTATCCTAGCGCCGGCCTATATGCGCAAACCGCGCTGGCCCCATAAGCCGGAAGGCAGAGTCTCCATCGACACCGCGACATTCACGCAGAAGGGGTTTCGTCCCCAGCCTTTCATCAGTGGCGGCGCTGCATTGCCGAAGCACAGCTCACTGAACTTCAAGGCCGAAACGACCCTGACGGGCCGGTTCAAGGTTTATTGGCAGGTAGTGAACACCGGGCGTGAAGCAGAGGTGGCAGATTGTCTACGCGGCGGATTCAACCTGGATTCAGCGGTGCGGGGCGGGCTGACCCATACCGAGAGCACACTCTATCGCGGTCAGCACAGTATTGAATGTTTCATCGTCAAGAACGGTAAGCTGGCGGCGCGCAGCGGCCAGTTCATCGTCAACATCGCCTGATGCGGAATGCTGGCAAGATGAAGCGACGGAGGCCTTGTCATTGGTAAGACCCTCCCGGGTGAATTCGACTGTCCGCCAAGTATGAAGATGGTAACCACCCCGACCCGTTCTAATATGAGATCGTTCGCCATTCCAAGGGCGGCCTGAATTTGGAGGATGACCCTTGTCCAGTTCCTATATCCCGAAGGCGACGCAGATTTCCCTTTGGACACTCGCGGCCGGACGGTGTGAATTCGCCGGTTGCAACCGCTTGCTGATCGGCGACCTTATCGCCGGAAAGGAAGACGGCAAGTTCGGCTTCATCGCCCATATCGTGGCCGACAGCGAAAACGGCCCGCGTGGCGACAAGGTCAGGTCCCCTTTGCTGAAACAGGACATCAGCAACCTGATGTTGATGTGCCCGATCCATCACAAGCTCATCGATGTAGATCATGTGGACGACTACCCGGAGGCCACGCTCATCGCGATGAAGCAGGAACATGAGAGCCGGATCGAGATCGTGACGGACATGGATGCCGACCGCGCGGCACACGTTCTGCGGTTCGCCGCCAATATCGGACAGCTCGAATCGCTTGTCTCCACCAAGGCGATATTCGCAGCCATGCCGCCTGACCGGCATCCGGCGGAGAGACGCACGATCGACATCGAGCTCAACGCCGAGGTGCGTGACGGGGAGCCGGCCTTTTGGGCCATGCAAAGCGAGCACCTACGCAGGCAGTTCGCGCGCAAGGTCAAGGAACGGGTCGAACAGAGGGAAATCCAGCAGCTGAGCGTCTTCGCGCTTGCACCGCAGCCGCTTCTGATTGAACTCGGTACCCTGCTCGGAGACATCATGCCGGTGTCGGTTCATCAAAAATATCGGGAACCGGCGACCTGGAAATGGCAGTCACAGCAACCTGCTATCACATTCCGAACCCAAGACCATTTCGGTGCGAAGGAGTTGCCCGTCGCCCTGAAACTGGGTGTGAGCGCCACGATTGATGACGGCAGGATCTTTTCTGTCCTAGGAGAGCATGCCGCCATCTGGTCGATTACCGCGGAGACCCCTCATAACGACATCATGAGGCGGCAAGACGATCTATCGGTCTACAAACGACATCTTCGCGGCATGTTTGATCGGATCAAGGCGCACCATGGCGAAAACGCTCTCATCAACGTCTTCCCCGCCGTTCCGGTGTCCCTGGCCGTGGAAACCGGTCGCGCCTGGATGCCCAAGGCCGATCTGCCCATGCGCATCTTCGACCAGAGCCGAGAGGCCAAGGCGTTCGTTGCGGCAATCACTATCGGTGGGTAGCCGCAGACCAAATCTAAAGAGGATTTGGTACTTGGTACAGACAAGTCACGGCTTACAAATTGCTTTCAAAGCATTATTTACGATCAACCCGTCCAATCCATCATGGGCGCCACGGACAGGCGGGAGGCCACTGAAAGATCTATGTTCTTCTCTTCTTCAGCCACTTACGAGACCTTCGCCAGCATACGATTGAGCATCATTGTTCCCTGCTGCGCGCCATTTTTCGCCTCCTGTACACCAAATGGTGTACGGGATTAGCTCATGGTGTACACCACATGGGAAGCATCACCGAAAGGCGCCGAGGAAACGGCTCGATAGCATATCGCGCAGCGGTCGTCATCCGTCGAGATGACAGGCGCCACACCTTCACCCAAGCTTTCGATCGCGAGCAAGCGGCGAAGCAGTGGATCGCAAAGGAGGAAAGAGAGCTCTCCGCACCCGGCGGCCTCGAACGCGCGACCACGCCTGAGGCGACGCGTGGCGATGCAATTGACCGATACCTGAGCGAAAGTCGACCTGCGGTCGGCAAGACCAAGGCACAGGTTCTGGAGACGATAAAAGGGTTCGATCTTTCTTCCCGACCTTGGGCCGAGATCACAAGCGACACATACGTTGAGTTCGCAGATGAGATCTCGGAGGGCCGCAAGCCTCAAACGGTTGGAAATTATCTCTCTCACCTGTCAGCAATCTTCGCGATTGCTCGGCCGGCCTGGGGCCTCTAGCACCCTACCTCCCGGAGCCAGGCCGACAGCTAGATACCCTCACTCGGCGGAGTGCCAAGATTGCATTGCTGTTCCTTTGGGCCCCAATGAAGGACTTTGAGCAAGTACAGCACACCTGCACTCCCCCCAAGTAGGCAATCAATGGCAAAGCTCAGCGATCACGCTGATCAACGGCCCTGACCCACTGGGTACAAAGCCAATCCTACTGCCCTTTACCATTACTTTTCTATTACTTACGGATCGAATTCTCGACAGCGCCAGGCCGCGCCACCTGCGATAGTAGAGACGCACTCAGCAACGCTGCAATGGAGGATACGAGCCCGCCATCAGAGGAATGGCATGCTTAGCGCGGCCTAGGGTGGCTGGGCGTTTGAGCGTTCCTGTCAGAACGCGCCTCAAAGACCGCAAAGCAAAGCGAATGCACTCTGGACTGGTCGACAGGGACAAGCGAGAACGGTCGAAGCCGTCGTTCAAATGTGCTGACCCCATCTAGTGGTCCGGTCGTCCCCGCTGCCGCGCAAACAATCTGCCCCACTCTCGACAACATATTAGATTGTGCCATTCGTCATACGAATCCCGCTTCGTATGATAAAACGGGATGAGATAACATGATCAGACGCAGGACCGTGCTCAGCTGCATCGCCGGTGCAGCGCTCATGCTCGGAGTCGCGGGGGCGACAATCGCGCAGGACAAAACCGAACTGTCTTTCTCGGCCGTGTTCTCGCAGCAGGACATCCGGGCAGAAATGATGGAAAAATTCAAAGAGGCGGTCGCCGAAATGCAGCTCTACTAAGGTGGCACGCTGTTTCAACAGGGCACAGAGATCACGGCGATCCAGCGTGGCAACCTGAGCATGGGCAAGGTCGCGCCTCAGGACATCGCAAAACAGATCCCGGCGTTCTCCATCCTGACCTCGGCCTATCTCTTCCGTGACGCGGAACACCTCAAGGCGTTCTTCGAAAGCGACGCCGGGGCTGAAATGAAGGCCATGGCCGAGGACCAGCTGGGCATCCCCATCCTCGGACCCACCTATTTCGGCACGCGTCAGGTCAGCCTCCGCGGCGACAAGGTCATGAACACGGCGGAGGATATCGCCGGCATCAAGCTTCGCATGCCCCGTGGCGATGCCTGGCAGTTCCTCGGCAGGGCCCTTGGCGCAAACCCCACCGCCATGGCCTATTCCGAGGTCTAAACTGGGCTCCAGACCGGCGCGATCGACGGACAGGACAACCCTTTTCCCAAAGTCGAGAACATGAAGTTCTACGAGATGATGGACCAGATCGTGCGCACGTCGCACCTCGTGGCATATGACCCTCTCGTGATCTCGCAACAAGCCTAGGATGCGATGAGCCCCGACCAGCAGGAAGAATTCCAGGCGGCGGCCGACGAGGCGATCGCTTGGAGCACCGAACACCACCTTGCCCAGGAAGCCGAGCTCGGAGCGTTCTTCGAAAGTGAGGGCCTCAAGATATCGACACCGGATGTGGATGCATTCGGCCAGCGCGCGCAGGGCATGTACCTGAATTCCGAGCTGTCCAGGGATTGGCCGGACGGCATGCTGGATCGCATCAATGCTGTCTGAACACCCGGCCCGTCCGGCCCGGCCGGGCGGGCGCCCAATCAAGAGCCGGTCCCGGGGCACGCGCTCTGCGGCCCAGCAGTGCGCCGTTCCGGAAGGCCGCGCAAAGGGATGATCATGTCTAAGCCAATCCGTGTCCTGAACGGCCCGAACCTGAACCGCCTCGGCAAGCGGGAACCCGAGATCTATGGCAAGACGACACTGGCTGAAGTCGAAGAAATCTGCCGGGAGGCCGCCGGTCCCGAAGAGATCGTCTTCCGACAAACGAACTCGGACGCGCAACTGATCGACTGGATTCACGGCGCGATCGACGAGTCTTCCGCGCTCTGATCCATCCGGCGGCGTTCACCTTCTACTCGATGGCGGCAATGGACGTCCTGAAGATGTATCCTCACCCCATGATCGAGTTCCACATCTCCAACGTGCACAAACCCGAGAAGATGTACCACGAGTCACTTGTCTCGCCTGTCGCGACCGCCGCAATGGCCGGCACCGGAGCCCGTGGCTATGGCCACGCCGTGCGTATCCTGCGCGAAATGGTCGAAGACGCAGCCGCCTGACCTCAGCCGAATTTTCCCGAGGCGAGGATATGTTCCATCCCGGCGCGGACGTGTGATGTCAGCAAGTCCACCGCGGCATCGGACTCGCGCGCGACCACCAGGTCGCGCAGTCTCCGGTGCTCGTCGGCCGCCGGCTTGCCTCGAAAATCGAGCGCCAGCAGATGATATCTCAGGTAGCGGTCGAAGACATTCCAATGCGTCGACATCAGCGCCGGCATGTCACAGGCCGCGACGGTGGAGTGATGGAAGTCCCAGTCGAACTGAACCCATTGCTCGACAGAGGACGGATTGCCCGACATCAGCCGGCCCTCCAAAGTCACCAACGCCCTCCAAAGTCACCAACGCCTTCATCCCACAATCGAGATTTCACGGAGGCAAAAGCGCGAGGACCCTATGCTCGCCCATGTCAACGAAGATCGACCACGAACGCCCGTGACGGGTGCAGCGCCGGAGCCTCTGGCGGGCGGCCCGGGGGTTTGCCCGGCCCGCCGATCTTTTCGAAACCTCAATCTGCGGAGAGCCCTTTCAACCAGGCGCACATGTCGCGCAGACGTTCTTCGCTGTCCGCGCAGTATTCCATCGCCCGGAGGTAGCCGTGTATCAGACCGTCGCCGCCATGCGTCGTGACCGGCACACCGTCTGCCGCCAGCTTCTCGGCGTAGGCGAGGCCGCTGTCGCGCAGCGGATCATACTTCGCAACCGCCAGGTAGGTCGGCGGCAGGCCGGCGTGGCTTTCGGCGGCCAGAGGGGCGATGCGCGGGTCGGTTCGCAATTGATCGACGTCCGCGCAATAGAGCGCGTTGGTCGCGGCCATACCCGCGACCTTGAGCAGCGGGCCCTCGGCGTTCTCGGCATAGGAAGGCCGGCTGCGGTTGAAATCGCAGGCCGGGTAGATCAGGAGCTGCGCGTAGAGCGGCACCCCCTCGTCCCGGCACGTGAGGGCCACGGCGGCGGCGAGGTTGCCGCCGGCGCTGTCGCCGCCGATGGCGATCCGCGCCGGGTCGATCCCCAGTGCCGCAGCCTCGCCCCGGGCCCATTTCGTCACCGCCAGCACCTGCAGGTAGGCGGCGGGAAATGGGTGTTCGGGGGCGAGCGCATAGTCGACCGAGATCACGGTCTGCCGGTTCCACGCCGCGATCCGGGCCGTGATGTCCCAATGGGTTTCCGGGCTGCCCTGCATCCAGGCGCCGCCGTGCATGTAGATCAGCGCGGGCTGCGTGCCGCCGTCCGAATGCCGGAAGATGCGCACGCGGACCGGGCCGCCGTCGCTGTCGATCCAGTGTTCCTCGTCTGTCTCCACCTCCGGCGGTGTCGGCAGGCGCATTTCCCGGGCGATGCCCTCGAAATGAAGGCGGCGGTCGGCGGCCGTTGCGTCGGGCCCGAGGGTGGACCACTTGTCCTCCCACACTTCGAGGAACCGGAAGATGTCCGGGTTGATCATGCGTGCCTCCTCCCTTGGTCGTGGCACTCCGCTTTCGGCGGAGAGACCTGGCTTCATCACCAGGCCCAGAATCATGTCGCCGACGTGACGGCGCAGCATGTGCTGGCCGCGTTCCGAGAACAGCTCGTCGCCGAAGATTTTCGAGAACGTCGCGCGGTTCGAGACGTTGAACACCGAGACCGCCGAGATGTGCCAGTGCAGCTCCAACGCGGTCAGGCCACGGCGGAAGAACCCGTCCTCGACACCGCGCCGGTAGATGTCCTCGAGCAGCCGGATGACCGAGGAGTTCTGCCCCGCGATGGCGTCCGAGCCCGACATGTGCCCGGCCTCGTGCACGTTCTCGATCATCACGAGGCGCACGAAATCGGGGTTGTGGCGGTGGTGGTCGAAGGTGAATTCCGCCAGTTGCCGGAGCGCCGCCACCGGGTCAAGAGCGCCGAGCTCGAGCGCATCCTCGCCGTAGCGCATGCGGCTGTAGGCATCTTCGAGGACGGCGCGGTAGAGGTTCTGCTTGTCGCCGAAATAGTAGTAGATCATCCGCTTCGATGTACGGGTACGGGCCGCGATCTCGTCAATCCGGGCGCCTGACAGCCCCTGCGCCGCGAAAACCTCGCGCGCGACCTGCAGGATGTTGCTCCGCACGGCGTCCGGGTCCTGCTTCCAGCCGCGTCGCTGGGGTTCGCCCGGGCCATCGCCCGTCATTGCCTCGCCCATCGTCTTCTCCCTGTCACCCGGTTCGGAGGCGCTTGATAGCGCATTTCCGGACGGGGCGATATCGCGGCCTTTCAGAATTTTGAACCGTCGCGAACAATTGGTTGACACAATTAACCGCATGGAACATTCTGCCGTCAAGACCGCATCGTCGGAGGGGCGATGCTTTGGAGGAGGCCCCAAGGTGCCGCAGGATGCGTCAGCCCGAGTGACCGTGGATTGCAATGCGCCGGTGCGTATCGGCCTGTTGGGACAGGGGATTGCCGCATCCCGGACCCCGCGGATGCACATGGCAGCGGCCGCGGCGCTCGGCCTTCCCTACGATTACCGCCTGATCGATTCTCAGCGGCGCGATCTGCCCGCGGACGCTGGCGCGATCCTCGACATGCTCGAGGCGGAGGGGTTCAGCGGCCTCAACGTCACCTATCCGTTCAAGCGCACGGTGATCCCCGCGATCGACGTGCTGTCCGACGCCGCCCGAAACGTCGGCGCCGTGAACACGGTGGTGTTCCGGGACGGCAAACGGTTCGGGCACAACACTGATCACTGGGGGTTCGGCGAGAGCCTGCGTCAGGGACTGCCGGAGGCGTCGCTCGGGCGGGTGGTGCTGGTCGGCGCGGGCGGGGCCGGCGGGGCGGTGGCCCATGCGCTGCTCGACGCGGGTGTCGGCACGCTGTTGGTGGCTGACCTTTCGGACGCGATGGCCCGTGACCTCACTGCGACCCTGGCCGAACGCTACGGGGCGGAGCGGGCTGAGGCGGTGACGGATCTCCCGGCGGCCATCGCCTCGGCCGACGGGATGGTCAACGCGACGCCGATGGGAATGGACAAGCACCCCGGCATGCCCGTCGCGGCGTCCGATCTGCGGCCCGAGCTCTGGGTCGGCGACATCGTCTATTTCCCGCTGGAAACGGAATTGCTGCGTACCGCGCGCGCCCTGGGTTGCCGGGTGCTGCCCGGTTCGGGCATGGCGCTCTACCAAGCGGCGCGGGCGTTCCGGCTTTTCACCGGGCTGGAACCCGATACCGAACGGATGTGGGAGGCATTCCGTTCGTTCGACCCGGGACGCGACAGCGCCCCGTTTGCATAACCAGGGAGGAGGACCCACATGAAACATCTCACACTGACCTCGGCGCTCTGCGGCGCGCTGCTCGCGTCCGGCCTGATCGCCGGACCGGCCAGCGCGCAAGAGAAGGTCGAACTGATCTATTCCGACACGGTGCAGGAAACCGACCGCCGGTCGACCATCCTGCGCGAGGTCTTCTCGACCTGCCTCGGCGACGGGTTCGAGTTCAAGCCCTACTTCGGCGCGACCCTCTTCAAGCAGGGCACCGAGCTGACCGCGATGCAGCGCGGCAACCTCGACATGGGGGCGCTGGCGATCTTCGACTTCTACAACCAGGTGCCCGAGGCCTCGATCCTCGGCACGGCCTACCTGTTCCGTGACTATGACCACATGCGTGCGGTCTATGACGGCGACGTGCTGGACGACCTGGTTGGCAAGATGGAAGAGGCCACCAACATCAAGGTGCTGGCCTGGCCCTATATCGGCACACGCCACGTGAACATCCGCGGCGACAAGCAGGTTATGACACCCGCCGATCTCGAGGGCGTGAAGCTTCGGATGCCCGGCGGCGAGGGCTGGCAGTTCGTCGGCGAGGCACTTGGCGCGAACCCGACGCCGCTCGCCTTCACCGAGGTCTACACCGCGCTGCAGACCGGCGCCGTCGACGGGCAGGACAACCCGCTGCCGGCGGACAAGCAGATGAAGTTCTACGAGGTGACGGACCAAATCATCCTGACCGGCCACCTGATCTCGGCCAATGTCTTCTCGATCTCGAAACAGAAGTGGGACTCGTTGACCGAAGAGCAGCAGGCAAAGGTCCAGGAGTGTTCCATCGAATTCCAGAACGCGCTGGATGCCAACACGATCGACCAGGAAGCCGAATTGGTCGAATTCTTCAAGGGCGAGGGCCTGAGTGTCTATGAGCCCGACAAGACGGCTTTCCGGGATCACGTGCTCGAGGTTTTCCAGAATTCGAAGTTCTCCGAGGACTGGCCCGAGGGGCTGCTCGACAAGATCAACGAGCTTTGACGCACCAGGGGACCCGGACTGACCCGGGTCCCCGCCTGACCGACGCGGGGGCAGAATGAACCGCCTTAAATCCACCTTCGATTGGCTCGCACGGCGCGCGGAGAACTTTCTCGCGCTGATCCTGGGGGCGCTCTTCGTGAGCTTCCTGATCCAGATCGTGTTTCGCTACCTGCTGAACCTGCCGCTGGGCTGGACAGTGGAGTTCGTCTCCATCGCCTGGCTCTGGGGCATCCTCTTCGGCTACGCATTCGTCGTCCGGGAAGCCGACGTGATCCGGCTCGACATCCTCTATGCCGCCCTGCCCCGCTGGGCCCGGCGCGCGCTTGACGTCATCACCGGCACGATCTGCGCCGGCATCTTCATCTGGTCGATCCCGCCGGTCTGGGACTACGTCCAGTTCATGGCGATCGAAAAGACCGCCTACATGAAGATCCCCTTCGACTGGGTCTTCGCCATCTACATGCCGTTCATGATCTCGGTGATCATCCGCTGCGGGATCAGCATCTGGCGCGGCATCACCGGCTCCGGACCTGCCTTCGACACGCCGCAATCGGCGGGAACCCACGACTATGATTGAACCGTTCACCGCCGCGATCCTGCTGATCGCGTTCCTCGCCTTCGGCGGGCTCTCGATGGGCCTCGCCATGATCTGCGGCTCGACCGTCTACCTCGCCATGCGCGGGTTCGACCCCTCGATCGCCGCAGAAACGCTGCTCCAGGGGCTCTTCAACAGCTACACGTTGCTGGCGATCCCGCTCTTCATCCTCGCCGCCGACATCATGAACATCGGCTCTCTCGCCGACCGCCTGCTGCGCTTCAGCCAGGCGCTCGTGGGACGCTTCAAGGGCGGGCTGGGGCACGTCAACGTGGTCTCGTCGCTGATCTTCTCGGGCATGTCCGGCTCGGCGGTCGCGGACGCGGTCGGCATGGGCAAGATCATCATCAACATGATGACCAAGGACGGGAAATACACCGCCTCCTATGCCGCCGCGATCACGGCAGCCTCGGCCACGATCGGTCCGATCATCCCGCCCTCGATCCCGATGGTGCTCTACGCCCTCGTCTCGGACCAGTCGGTCGGCTACCTCTTCGCCGCCGGGATGCTGCCCGGGCTGCTGATGGGCCTGGTGCTCATGGTGATGAACTTCATCATCGCGCACCGCCGCAATTTCGACGTGGACGAGGTGATCCCGCTCAAGGCGATGCCCGGCGTGACCTTCCGCGCGATCCCGGCGCTGCTGCTGCCGGTGATCCTGCTGGGCGGCATCTACGGCGGGGTGATGACCCCGACCGAGGCCGCCGCCGTTGCCGCCTTCTACGCGCTGGCGATCTCGGTGGTCTTCTACCGCTCGGTCAGCGTGCGGCAGTTCTACGAGACGCTGCTCTCCTCGGTCCGCTCGACCGCCACGGTGGGCATCCTGATCGCCGGAGCACTGACCTTCCAGTACGTCGTCACGCGCGAGAACGTGCCGGAGTCCCTCGCCGCCTTCCTCGGGCAGTACGACCTCTCGCCGATCGGCTTCCTGATAGCGATCAACGTGCTCTTCCTGCTCCTTGGCTGCATCCTGGAATCCGGGGCGATCCTGCTGATCATCGTGCCGATCTTCCTCCCGACCGCACAGGCGCTCGGCATCGACCTGGTGCATTTCGGGGTGATCTGCGTGGTGAACGCGATGCTGGGGCTGATCACGCCGCCCTACGGGTTGCTGCTCTTCATCGTGTCCTCGATCACCAAGGAACCACTCGGCAAGATCGTGCGCGACCTGCTGCCGTTCCTGCTCGCGCTCTTCGTGGCGCTGGCGATCATAACCTTCGTTCCGGACTTCGTGCTCTGGCTGCCGCGTCTGCTGGGCTACAAGGGGTGAGCCGATGAAGACCTCGATCGCCACAGTCTGCATCGCCGGGGACCTTCGCGAGAAACTCGCCGCCATCGCGGCGGCGGGGTTCGACGGGATCGAGATCTTCGAGCAGGATTTCATCACCTTCGACGCCCCCCCGCGCGAGGTCGGCGCCATGGTGCGGGACCACGGCCTGGAGATCTCGCTCTTCCAGCCGTTCCGCGATTTCGAGGGACTGCCGGAGCCGGAGCGCGCCCGCGCCTTCGACCGGATGGAGCGCAAGTTCGACCTGATGCAGGAACTCGGCACCGACCTCGTGCTGGTCTGCTCCTCGGTGCATCCCAAGGCGCTCGGCGGCATCGACCGGATGGCGGGGGACTTTCGCGACCTCGGAGAACGGGCCGCAAGGCGCGGCCTCCGCGTCGGCTATGAGGCGCTGGCCTGGGGCAAGCATGTCCGGGACCACCGCGACGCCTGGGAGGTGGTGCGCCGCGCGGACCACCCGAACATCGGGCTGATCGTCGACAGCTTCCATACGCTCGGCCGCAAGATCGATCCGGACACGATCCGCGTGATCCCCGGCGACAAGATCTTCTTCGTCCAGCTCGCCGACGCGCCGATGATCGAGATGGACCTGCTCTACTGGTCGCGCCACTTCCGCAACATGCCGGGCGAGGGAGACCTCGACGTGACCCGCTTCACCCGCGCCGTGGCCGCCACCGGCTATGACGGTCCCTTCAGCCTCGAGGTATTCAACGACCAGTTCCGGGGCGGCTCTCCCCGCGCCATCGCACTCGATGGGCATCGGTCGCTGGTCTACCTGCTGGACCAGGTGAAACGCGCCGAGCCCGATATCGCGGTCGAGGTCCCCGATATCCCGCCTCGCATCAAGCCAGAGGGCGTGGCCTTCATCGAGTTTGCCGCGAACGAGGAAGAGGCGGCGTTGCTGCGCAGGCTGCTCTCATCGCTTGGCTTCCGGCCGGCGGGCAAGCATATCGCCAAGCAGGTCGAGGTCTGGCAACAGGGCGAGATCCGTATCGTGGTGAACACCGATCCCGAGGGCTTCGCGCATACCGCCCATATCGCGCACGGGCTGAACATATGCGACGTCGGGCTGACGGTGGAAAGCGCCCAGGCTACGGTCGAGCGCGCCACCGCGCTCGGGGCCACGCCCTTCCGTCAGGCGGTCGGGCCGGGCGAGTTGGAGATCCCGGCGATCCGCGGCGTGGGCAGCGGGCTTCTGCATTTCATCGACCGTCAGAGCGATCTCAGCGACGTCTGGAAGATCGAGTTCACGCCGGTCGAGGGCGAGTCTGCACCGGACGGCGGGCTGACCCGGATCGACCATATCGCCCAGACGATGAACTACGAGGAGATGCTGACCTGGTCACTCTTCTACATCTCGCTCTTCGAGACCGAGAAACTGGCGACAGTGGACGTGGTGGACCCGGGCGGGCTGGTCCGGTCGCAGGCGCTGGAGTCGCCGGACGGCGCGCTCCGGGTGACGCTGAACGGCGCCGAGACGCACCGCACCTTCGCGGGCCGCTTCATCGCCGACAGCTTCGGCTCCTCGGTGCAGCACGTGGCCTTCGCGACCGACGACATCTTCGCCACCGCCGCCGCGCTGAAGGAAAGCGGGTTCTCAGGCCTGCCGGTGCCCGAAAACTACTACGACGACCTTTCCGCCCGGCTGGGGCTGGAGGCGGCATTCGTGGACCGGCTTCGCGGGGCGAACATCCTCTATGACCAGGATGCCGAGGGCGCCTTCTACCAGATGTATTCCCGAACCTTTGGTGACGGGATCTTCTTCGAGATCGTGCAGCGCGAGAACGGCTACAGCGGCTACGGCGCGCCGAATGCCCCGTTCCGGACCGCGGCGCAGCGGCGGCTACGGCCCGCGCCCGGCATGCCGAAGTTCTGAGGGTAACGAGATGAGCGAACCAACAATCCACTGTGTCCAGAAGGCGGAAGCCCAGCTCGGCGAGACTCCGCTGTGGGATGCGGCGCGGGGCGTTCTATGGTGGATCGACATCGAGCGCCCGACCCTGTGGCGGCTCGATCCGGCGAGCGGAGAGACCAGCGCGCTGGAACAACCCGGGACCTACCTCGGCAGCCTCGCGCTGACGCGCTCCGGCCGGCACATGGTCGCCCGCGATCTCTCGCTCCTGCTCCTCGACCCCGACACCGGCGTGACCGAGCCCCTTTCGGAGACACCGGGCGAGGCGATGCCCCACACGCGGCTCAACGACGGGCGCGTCGATGTCAACGGGCGGCTGTGGATCGGCACGATGGACAATGGCCTGAAGGACGGGCGCGGCAGCCTTTACCGGGTCGATCCGGACGGCACGATGGAGGCGCTGTTCGGCGACGTGATCGTCGCGAACGGTATCGCCTTCGACCCGGACGGGCGGCACATGTACTTCACCGACACACGCCGGTACATCACCTACCGCCTGACGCTGGACGCAGCCGGTGAGCGGGTCGAGAGCCGCGAGGTCTTCGCCGACTACAGCGCAACCGGCGATCGCCCGGACGGGGCCTGCGTGGATGCCGACGGCTGTCTCTGGCAGGCGTTCTTCGGCGGCGGCAAGGTGGTCCGCTACGCCCCCGACGGGCGCATCGACCGCGAGATCGCGCTGCCAGTCACCAACCCGACCTGCCTCTGCTTCGGAGGCCCGGACCTGCGGACGCTCTTCGTCACCAGCGCAACGAAATTCCTCACATCCGACCAGCGGGCCGCAGAGCCTCTGGCCGGGTCGGTCCTGGCCATAGAAGGCGTCGGCCAAGGTGCCCCGGAATATCTCTTTGACGCCTGAAGACCCTAAGAAATGAAATTGGGAGGAAAGACATGAAACTCACATATCTCCGCACCGCCGCCCTCTCGGCGGCGACGGTCATCGGACTGGCGGCGGGGGCCGCCGCCCAGGACAAGATCGAGCTGATCTTTTCGGACGTGAACCCGGCCGAAGTGCCACGGTCCAAGGCGATGACCGAGATCTTCGCCGCCGAAATCGGCGACGCCTTCGACTTCAAGCCCTATTTCGGCGCCACGCTAATGAAGCAGGGGACGGAGCTTGTCGGCCTGCAGCGCGGCAACATCCAGATGGCCGGCCTGCCGCCCTCGGACCTCGCCCAGCAGGCGCCCGAGTTCGACATCCTGGGCGCCGCCTACGTGGTCCGCGACCAGCCGCACCTCAAGGCGATCTTCGCCAGCGAAGTCGGTGAGCAGCTCAAGCAGATCGCCCGCGAGAAGCTCGGGGTCGAGATCCTCGGCACCTTCTACTACGGCACGCGCCAGGTGAACCTGCGCGGTGACATGGAGATCAAGACCCCCGAGGACATGGCGGGCGTGAAACTGCGGATGCCGGGCGGCGAAAGCTGGCAGTTCCTCGGCAAGTCGCTGGGCGCGAACCCGGTGCCGATCCCCTACACCGAGCTGTACACCGCGCTGCAATCGGGCGTCGTGGACGGGCAGGACAACCCGCTGCCGAACGACAAGCAGATGAAGTTCTACGAGGTGACCGACCAGATCGTCATGACCAGCCACAACGTCGGCTTCGGCATGCTGCTGGTGTCCTCGATGGTCTGGGACGACCTGACGACAGAGCAGCAGGACACCCTGCAAGCCGCCGCCGACAAGGCGACCGCCTGGTCGGACCAGCAATACCTCGACCAGGAAGCCGAGTTGGTGGAGTTCTTCGAGGGCGAAGGCCTCAAGGTCTACACCCCCGACGTGAAGGCTTTCCAGGATCATGCGCAGGAGATGTACCTGAACTCCCCGCTCTCGGACTCCTGGCCGGAAGGGATGCTCGGCGCGATCAACGCGCTCTGAAGCACCAGGATGACGGTTCGGGTGAGGTGCCCGAACCGTTTCTCGCTCTGCGTGAGCGGACCTGTTGTGCTCATGCTTCCATTGACGCGCCTCGCTGAGCATTGCGGTCGTTTGTGGACAACGCAGCGAATGGCCGGACTCCGCCCTTCATGTCGTTGCCTGGCGTCGTGCCGCGTCCTGCACAAATGTCGCGGAGGGGCTGAAAGCTGAAACGCGGCGGCGCAGCGTCCAAGACGGCAACCTGGGTCGAGCTCGTCGTCACTATCGGTTCATCGCCGACCTTCTCCGCGCTCCGCGTCTAGGTATTGCCTGACAGACATGGGCTCGCGCCGCAGGGCGGGGTGAAAATGGAGGACCTGAACGGCGAACCTCTTCCTTCTGGAACGGATGCGTGCGCCGAGTCGTGATCTCGGCGCGACATTCCGGACTGCAGGCCAAGGCCCCTCGGTGCGGAACGAGGCGCCTTCAGTGATGTCCGTGGGGCTGGGGCTGACCATCGTGAACGGGTTGATGGCGCGCGACTTCGCACACCTGCCAGTGGTGCAGACGCCGATCGCGCCGGCTATGACAGAGCGTTTCGCCTTCAACCCCGAGATGCCATTGAGCTGGGCAGCTGAAGATCTCATCGCTTGCGCCAATGACTTTCTGAAGACGTTGCTGGCCAAAGGTTGATCCCGGCGCGATTTATTGCGCCGGGAGAGCTTCGTTCAAATCTTGAAGACCTTTCGGGCCACGTCCTCGTAGAAGGCCTTTTTGGCGGCCTCGGGCACATCCATGTGGTCGAAGACCCCGACTTCTTCCGGCACATACTGCCAGGGGTAATCCATGGCATACATCATCCGGTCGGTGCCGATCACCTCCTGCACGAACTTCACCGGAGGGGCCCAGCCGACACCCGAGGAGGTGTAGTAGAAGTTGTCTATCAGGTAGTCCCAGGCGCGCCGTTTCAGCGGCTGCACGTTGGGATGGCGCCCGGTCTTCGAGATATGCCCATGCATGTAGTCGATCCGGTAGAGCCAGTAGGGCAGCGCCTCGCCACAGTGGCCGAGGATGATGTTCAGCTTGGGGAACCGGTCAAAGAGGCCCGAGACCACCAACCGCAAGGCATGCAAGCCCGTCTCGCAGGCGAACCCGTAGACAGCGGCATCCAGGCAGCGCGGCAGGAAGGGGTCGATCATGTCGGCCGGAGGCGTGTTGGGGTGCAGGTAGATCGGCACGTCCAGCGCCTCGGCCGCCTCGAAGAGACCCCAGTATTTCTCGTCATCCAGATAGACGCCCAAGGTGTGCGAGTTCAGGATGCCGCCGCGCAGTCCCAGCTTGGTCACGCCGCGCTCCAGCTCTTTTTCGGCCTCGCCGATGTCCAGCGGCGAGAAAGCCGCCAGCCCGAGAAAACGGTCGGGATGGGCGGCAACGCCCTCGGCCAGCATGTCATTGGCCATGCGTGCCAGAGCGGTGCCCTGCGCGGGCTCGAAGACCTGCACGCCGGGGCTGGAGAGCGCCAGCACCGCCATGTCGATGCCCGCTGCGTCCATGTCCGCCAGCCGCTCCTCTCCCAGCGAGGTGATGCGGCGGTTGTGCGCCTGGGCCTTCTCGGTCTTCGATTTGCCGAAGAAGCCCCAGAGGCTCTGGAAGCCCGGATCGCTGATGGAACCGTCATCGAGGCCCTTGATGTAGAGATCCTTGATCTCCTGCGGCAGCCAGGCCTCTTCGGTGGCGATCCGCTTGTAGGGTGGATTGGGGTTGCGCGGAGGCATTTCGGGATAGCGCACACTCATGTCGTTCGTCCTTCTTCAAGTGTCTTGTCGTCAGGTATCCGGGAAGTGGCCCCCTGCCCGCCGCCCGCGAAGCGGGTCAGCAGCCAGGCAGCCGGGATGGAGGCCAGCGCGCCGATCAGCGCGGGCAGGCTTGCGGGGGGCAGCACGGCGGTCAGCCCGCCGATACAGAGCGCCAGGGCGCCCACCATCAGGCGCCGGGCACCGCCGCCATAGGCGCGGCGGTTGGCCAGCACCTCGGCCAGCAGGAAGCCCGCCACGGCGATGGTGATGACCGAGACCGCGATCTCTTCCCATGTGCCGTGCCAGACCAGCGCCGGGTTCAGCGCGAAGACGAAGGGCAGCAGGTAGGCGGTCACCGCCAGCTTCACCCCCGTGACACCGGTCTGCCACATGTCCGATCCGGCGATGGAGGCCGCCGAGTAGCTGGCGATGGCCACCGGGGGAGTCAGCATCGACAGCAGGCCGAAGTAGAAGATGAAGAGATGCGCGCTCATCTGTTCGACGCCTGCCTTGACCAACGCGGGCGCCAGCAGCACCGAGATCACCACGTAGACGCCGGTAGTGGGCATCCCCACCCCCAGGATCACGGCCAGGGCGGCGGTGGCGGCGAGCAGCGACAGCAGGCCTCCGGCGGCGGCGATCTTGCCAAGCGCCAGGGTCAGCGCGAAGCCCAGGCCGGTGACGTTGATCGTGCCGATGACGATGCCCGCCACGGCGCTGACCAGGATCACTGGCACCAGCGTCCGCCCGGAGGTCGCCAGAAGGTCGGCGAGGAAACGCAGCGAAAGCGTCTGGCGCGGCGCGCGGATGAGGTTTAGCGCCAGGGCCGCGAGCGCCGAATAGAGCGCCGCCTTGCCCGCCCCGTAGCCGAGCACGAAGAGGAACCAGATCAGCACACCGAGCGGGGCCAGCAGCGGCCAGGCCCCCAGAAGGGCGGCGCCGGGTCTCGGCAGGCTCTCGCGCGGTTCGCCCTCGATCCCGTGGGCGACGGCGAAGCGATCAACTTGGCGATACAGCAGGTAGTAGTAGAAGAACGCGGGCAGGAAGGCCGCGATCACCACGTCACCGTATCCCACCTGAAGAAACTCGGCGATGACGAAGGCCGTGGCGCCCATCACCGGGGGCGCGATCTGCCCGCCGTTGGAGGCCACCGCCTCAATCGCGGCGGCATAGCGCGACGGGAAGCCCGCCTTCTTCATCATCGGGATGGTGACCACACCGGTCGACATGACATTGGCCACGGTCGAGCCCGACAACGTGCCGAAGAGAGACGAGGCCAGGATGGCCACCTTGGCCGGCCCGCCCCGGCGGTGCCCCATCAGCGAAAGCGCCAGCCGGGTCATGGCGTCCGACCCACCCACGGCGGTCAGTACCACGCCGAAAAGGATGAACCCCATGATCTGGTTGGCGGCCACGTTCAGCACCAGTCCGGGCACGCCGTTGCTGTCGTTGTAGACGTAAAGCAGGTAGCGCGCGGGTTTCAGGTAGGCCCCCTCGAAGAGCCCCGGCGCCAGCCAGCCCCAGAAGCCATAGGCCATGAAGACCACCCCCAGCACCGCCAGCACCATGCCGCAGTGACGGCGTGTGGCCTCCAGCATGCCGGCGATGGCGAAGGCTGCGGGCACCCACTTCTCGGGCCCCCGCAGATGGGCCGTCAGCAGCCAGTCCTCGTAGTTCCAGGCCAGCCAGAGCCAGCCGCCCATGGCGGCCAGGGCAAAGGCCAGGTCGGGCCAGCGCCAGCCCCCGGCAAGAGGCTTGGCCACCAGGCCCGCCAGCACCGCCAGCCCCAGCACCACGGCCAGGTATTGCTCGGTGATGACCACGGCGCCGAGGCGCCCGGGCAGATCGAGGATCCAAGCGATCCCCAGCACCGGCAGAAGCGCGGTGACGATCCGACTGCTCATGACAGGTCTCCTTCGCCGCGCTTACTGCAGGGCAGCGTCGCGGGCGGCGTTTTCCTCGGACCAGATCCCCTTCTCGGTGAAGAAGGCGACGGCGGCCGGGTGGTAGGGCACCGTGTTGGTGGGCGCGGCCATCAGGTCCTGCGCGGCGGCGGCCAGCGGCGGGTAGTCGGCCTTGAGCCCCGGCAACCCGTCGTAAAGCGCGCTCAGAATCGCCGTCGCATCCTCATCCGACAGATCGGCAGAGGCGGTCAGGTAGACGTCATAGGCCGAAACGGTGACCGGATCGGTGATCTCGGGCATGCGCGGGTTCGGCGCGACTTCCATCAGGTAGACGCCGTTGAACAGGTCGTTGATCGCCTCGGTCGTGGCGCCCTCGCCGGTGATGGACAGATAGCGGATGCCGCCCGGGATCGTCGCGTGCGCCTGCTGGGTCAGCGGAATGCCCACAGCCACGCCGGTCGCATCCACCGCCCCCTCGGTCAGAGCCTCCATCCCCTGGCTCAGGCCGGCGACGGTCACACCCTCGACCTGATCCAGCGACAGGCCGCCAGCCTGCAGAATGGCCGTGTTCACACGCCCCGTGGCCGCCTGGGCCGACAGCTCGGTGATGACCTTCTTGCCCGCCAGGTCAGAGACTTCGGTCATGCCGCTGTCCGCACGCACGACCAGCGCCTGGCGCAGCGGCCAAAGTCGGGCCAGTACGCGGATATCGGTGTAGGGGTCATTGCCGTATTCGCCCCGGTACCACGCCCCCACGTCGATCGAGGAATTCAGCCCCAGCGTCACCTCGCCCGCGTCAATCAGCGGGATGTAGACCGAGGATCCGGTGAACGGCTGGACCGTCACCTGCCTTTGCAGGCTCTCCTGCAACGAGGCGGCAATACCGCCGCCGATGGTGTAGTAAAGCGTGCCCTGCGGGTTGGTGCCCAGCGTGATGCGCCCCTGTGCCTCAGCCGGTGCGGCCACACCGATGGTAGCGGCCACCGCGCAAGCAGCGGCCAGAAAACGTCCGATCATGATATCCTCCCTTGCCGGCAGCTCCTCTTCCGCCGGGAGGTCAGGTTAACATTGTTCGATTGTCCCTTTTGATGAATGTTACAGGGATATTCATGCAGGGACTTTATGAATGACCGTCTCCCATCTGACCCTTCGGCAATTGCAGGCGATCCGCGCGATCTACGACGCCGGCCAGATCTCGGCCGCAGCGGAGGCGCTGGCTGTCAGCCAGTCGGCGGCCAGTGTCCTGCTGAGCCAGGCCGAAGCGACCCTGGGCACACGCCTCTTCGACCGGACGACGCGCCGGGTCACCCCTACCGAAGCGGTGGAGCAGATCATCGGCATCGTGAACCGCATCCTGTCGGACGTGGCCTCGATCGACGCGGTGATGACTGACCTGAAGGAACTGGAGCGCGGGGTGGTGCGCGTCGCCGCGACACCCGCCACCGGCATCGCCCTGCTGCCACGCACCGTCGAACGCTTTCTCTCCGCGCATCCACGCATTCACCTTGAGATGAACGACTGCGCGCCCGACCAGTTCTTCAGCCTGATCCGCGAGGAGAAGGTGGATTTCGGCATCGGCATACCTCCCGCCGACCGCGCCGATTTCGACTATCGTGTTCTACACCATGACCCGGTGCATCTGGTCTGCCACCGAACCCATCCGCTGGCCCGCCGTCCCCAGGTGGCCTGGCGCGCGCTGGACGGTGAACCGCTGATCCTGGCACGGCGCAACTACGGAGTCCGCGAACAGGTCGAGGCGACGATCCGCGCCGCGGGCGGCACCCCGAATGTCGTCAGCGAAATCGGTTTTCTCTATTCAGCGGAATGGATGGTGGCCAGCGGCATGGGCATGGCCGCCTTCCCTGCCCGGCTGGCCCAGGCCATCCGCAATCCCGATGTGGTCGTGGTGCCGCTGGTCGATCCGGTGATCACTCGCACCATGGCCGTCATCAGCCGCCGCGGCCGCAGCCTGTCGCCACCGGCACAACGTTTCGTCGAGTTGCTGGCCCCGGATCTGAGATAGCCAAGCAGCCGGGAACGACGCGAGCCATCTCGCCCCGATAGACGCCATGGCTCGACCGATGTGGGACTTCCAGACGGATGAGCGTCTGACTGCGTCTCGCCCCGGTTCCCTGCATGGCACCCAGATTGCCCGGGCCGTCGACACAAACCCCGGTTGCTTCGGGCTTTTTCGGACGTCCATTCGAAGGTGGGCCATCAGGCGGATCCTTGACCGGTGGTGGCGGACCTGGGGTTCGACCTTTCGCTGCCGGCTTCGGCTCAGAGCGACAGTTGCTCCGCGAAAGGTCTGAGAGCGGCCACATCCCGCTTGGGCGAACAGCCGAATTGCCGGGAGTATTCCCGGCTGAACTGCGAAGGGCTCTGGTATCCGACCTCAAGAGCGGCCCGGGTGACGGTCGCCGCTTCCGTCACCATGAGCCGCCGGGCCTCGATCAGCCGCAGCTGCTTCTGGTACTGCAACGGCGTCATCGACGTCAGGGTCTTGAAGTGCTGATGAAAGGACGACTTGCTCATGCAGGCGACCTCGGCCAGCTCATCGATCCGAAACGGGCGTTTGAAATCCCGGCGCAGGTGGATAATGGAGTCGGCGATCCGGCGGGTATGGCTGTCCACCTGCACCATCTTGCGAAGCTCTCCTCCGTTCGGGCCCGTCAGAAGCCAGTAGTACAACTCCCTGATGATTGCCGGATAGAGCACGGGCACCGCCTCGGGGGTGGTCAAAAGTCGGACCAGCCGGATGATGCAGTCGCGCGCCCCGGCGCTGAGTGTTTCGACAAACAGGCCAGATCCGGGTGGCCGGGCAACCGGCGGCTCGGGCAGCTTCTCCAGAACCCCCCGCAACGTGTCGCCGTCAAACTCGATCGTCAGCCCAAGGAACGGTTCCGACTTGCTCGCCTTCGTCACGCAACCGAAGGCCGGCAACTCCACGCTCACGGCCAGGGCGCTGCCCGCCGCGTAGTCCAGGACCTTGTCCGCGACCTCGATCTGTTTCGCCCCCTGCACCACGACGCAAAGGGACGGCTTGTACATCTGCCTGAAAGGCAGTGTGGCCTGCGTGCTGCACAGCACCAGAACTCCGTCCATCGGTGTGCGGGAAAAGGCGTCGGTCCCACCGGCGGACGCGACATATTCGGACAATCGACCTACGACTTCGGCATTCACCACCACTTCCCTCCTGCAGCCTGTGCCGGCGAGTCTGGCGAAAGACCACGCGCCACACCAGAGGTTTGTAGCATTAGGCAAATTTTCCCGCGCTTCAGGCATGCGCCGCTCCGGTGCCGCGTCCATCTAGGTCGGACAAGGGCCGCAGGATCTACCTGCATTTCAAGGATGCGCAAATGAGCAGATGGACGATCAAAGACCTCCCCTCGCTGCAAGGCCGCTCGGTGGTGATCACCGGGACGGGCGGCATTGGCTATGAAACTGCCGTCGCGATGGCGGGGGCCGGCGCCACGGTCCTGCTGTCCGGTCGAAACCCGACCAGCGGCAGGGCTGCGGTCGATCGCATCCGTGCGGCAGCGCCCGAGGCAGATGTTTCATTCGAACAGGTCGATCTCGCCGACCTCGACTCTGTTGCGGCATTCGCCGAGAGGCTGCGCGCGGAACGCGACAGCCTGGATCTTCTGATCAACAACGCAGGTGTCATGGCCCCGCCGGACAAGCGCCTGACGAAAGACGGCTTCGAGCTGCAATTCGGAACCAACTTCCTTGGCCACTTCGCGCTGACCGCGCGCCTGATGCCCTTGCTCCGCCTGGGTCGCGAACCGCGCGTCGTCACCCTGGGGAGCATTGCCGCGAACGCCGGTGCCATCGACTTTTCCAATCTCAATGCAGAGCGTTCCTACAAGCCCATGGTCAACTACAGCCAATCGAAGCTGGCCTGCGTGCTGTTCGCTTTCGAATTGCAGCGACGCAGCCAGGCGAATGGCTGGGGCGTCAAGAGCATCGGCGCGCATCCCGGGGTTTCGCGCAGCGACCTCATCACCAATTCCGCAAACCGCTGGCACTTCAGCAGCCTTTTGCGGACTTACCTGCCGTTCCTGTTCCAGCCCGTCGCACAAGGCGCCTTGCCGAGCCTCTATGCGGCCACCTCGGCCGAGGCCCGGCCCGGAGGGTACTACGGCCCCGACCGCATGGGTGAGACCCGTGGTCATCCGGTCGCGGCGAAGATCGTCGACCAGGCCGCGGACCCGCAGGTTGCCGCCCGCCTGTGGGACGAGGCGATCCGATTGACGGGGGTGTCGTTCGGATAAGCGGCCGGGCCTTCCGGGCCGGCGCAAGAGGGCGGAGCACGGCCAGCGGAGCCTTTTCCCTTGGTCAGGCGTTCGCCCCGTCATGACGTTCCGGCACGCCACCCTCGCCGCCCGGCAAGGGCCAGCCCGCCCACGCCGATGCAGGTACGAAAAGGCAGCTTGTCGGCGCTTGCCCCGCTGAAATCCGGCCCGGAGCCCCGCAGGGCCCCAGGATCGGCGGGAAGCCCCCCGACTGGCGATCGGTGCGCCATGGGGGGACCCATGGCGTATGATATTCGCCTCGGCGCCCGCAGCGCGCCATGCAGTGCCTCCAAGATGACCGGATGGGAATGGACGTGGAACGCCGACGCGAACTCGCTCGGGAAATTCACATTGCGACACTGCCGGGACTGCCCAGCGTCAGCAGGGGGATCAGGATCGCGCCCGCGACCGCCGACTTCGCCGTTTCCGCCGCCGCGATGCCATGCAGGTGGCCCTTGCCGAAGCTCTCCGGGTCCTTCGACGTGCGCTTGGTCGCCGCGTAGGACATGAAGGCCGCCGCGGTCGAGCCGATCCCCGGCTGCGCCCAGATCGCCACCGAAACCAGCGGCAAGCCGTCATAGGGATAGAACATGCCGAAGATCAGGCCGGGGTGAAATGTTTGGGGTCGTTGCCCAGGGTGGCGCAGAGCAGGCCCAACGCGGCGGCGACCCCCCCCCTTGACCCGTGATTTGCCCACCAGCGCCGAGAGCACCGCGAAGGCCAGGATCATCAGCGCAAGCACCTCGCCGGGCCCCATCTTCAGGGCCAGCAGCGCCAGCAGCGCCAGCGGCGCCAAGACGGTCATGAGCAACAGGTCGTTGAACGTGTCCCCGGTGATTGCGGCCAAGAGCGCCATCGTCGTCGCCTTCAGCGGCTATCCCTGCCGCGACTGAGGATAACCGGTTCCAAGAAGGCCCGCGCGTTCGCGTTTGCAAGGGCAGGTCTTGTTTCGCGTACAATTACAATGTGTGGACCTGTTGGCCGGCCGACCATCCTGCAGCCGCGCGCTCCGGCACAGACGGTCCAGGCCCACCTGTTCCGGCAGCGCCCCGGGGCTCCTGCAATGTTGCGCCACGGCGAGAACGACACAAAGCTCGCGATCACGGTTCGAGGCCCCGCGGGCTGCGGCACCCGGCTGACCGGGTGCCGTGACCGAGACCTGTCAGGGTCAGGGCGCGCGCGCGACCTCTTTTTCCCAGAGCGCCCAGGCGCGGCGGTTCTGACCCGAGTTGGTCTCATCCGCCGCGCGCGCCTCTTCCGGGGTCAGCGCCACATAGGCCCCCATCGAGGAGGCGGCCGCCTGCACCCGGGCGTTGACCTCGGTGTAGATCGCGCGGAACACCGCCAGGCGCACATCGGCGGCGACGACGGTCATGCCGTGACCGCGCATCAGCACCACCGCCTCCTGGCCGAGCGAGCGCGCCAGCTCATCGCCCATCGTGCTGTTGCGGATCAGCATGTCACAGCCTTCGTGACCGTGGTCGCGCACTTCGTAGACAGGAATCTCCGGCCCCAGGAAACCGCTCATGTGCATCACCGGCTCAAGCGTCGCCGCCTTGGTGATCGAGAAGGGCAGCACGCTGGCGGTGTGGGAATGCACCACCGCATTCACGTCGGGCCGGTGCCGATAGATCGAGGCATGGATGAACCGCTCGAGGAACGACCGGCGTCCCGAGTCCTCGACATCGTTGCCGTCGAAGTCCAGCCGCATGATGTCCTCGCGCTGCACCAGCCCCGGGGCCAGGTTGCGGGACAGCAGGAAGGTGTCGGGATTGTCGGGGTCCCGGGCGCTGACATGTCCGAAACCATCGAGGATGTTCTTCTGGACCAGGATGTGGCTGGCCGTGACGAGATCGTCCCGGACGTCCGGGGCGGAGAGGTCGGTCATGTGGAGGTCGCTCCTGAAGAGTGGACAAGTCTGAGCGCATTGGTGTCGTGCTCGGGCGCCGCGGCGCAGGCAAGCTCGAGCTGGCGCATGAATTCGGATTGCGGGCGGCTCGGCTGCCAGCCGATGCGCGTGCTGACCCCGATCGGGCGTTCGGTCTCGGGCAGGTCGATATCCAGCACGGCAAGCTTGCCGACCTCTTCCTCGAACTGCACCTGGTGGCGGGACAGCATCGTCAGCTGATCGCCCCGCATCAGCAGGCCGCGGATCACCCCGAGCGTGCCGATCTCCAGCAGCCTTTCGGGCAAGGGCAATCCGCGGGTGGTGAACGCCTCGTCGAACAGCGTCCGGCTGGGTGAACCGGGCGTGTTGACGATCCACTGGCAGGCGCTGGTGTCGGCCAGGGTCAGATCGCTCTTGCCCTGCAGGGGATGGCCTTCACGGGCGATCACCGACAGGTGGCACCGCATCAGCAGCGTCTCCGAAATTTCCGGCACCGACTCGGTGCCGCGCAGGGCGCCGACCATCATGTCGATATCGCCGTTGCGCAGCAGGTCCAGCAGGTATTCGTGGGATCCCTCCCGGACGTGGATGTGCAGGGCAGGATAGATGTCTATCAGCCGGGTCAGCGCCTCGGGCACCATCTGCGCACGTGGCAACGGCATCGCCCCGATGCGCAGGGTGCCCGAGAACTCGCCCCGGATCTGGGCGACCTCCTCCATGCCGATCTGGATTTCCCGGATCGCCAGCTTCGCCGCCCGCGCGACCCGTTTGCCCTGGTCGGTGAAGACCACGCCCGAGGGCAAGGACATCAGGATCGCGCTGCCCAGCAGAAGTTCGAGCGAGCGCAGGGTGCGCTTGACCGATTGCGGGCTGATCTCCAGCTGGGCAGCCGCCGCAGGCCAGTCGAGCAGGTCGAACAGCGCGGCGACGGTGGCGATCTGGGCGAAGGACAGGCGATACTTGAGATCGGCCGTATCCTCCCGCGCCTCGCCCCGGCCCACGATGCCGCGCCCCAGTTCGTTGAAGCAGCGGTCGATCCGGTTGACCAGCGCCTCGGCGGCGGGGGTCGGATAGGTGCCGGTCTTGTAGCGGTTGAACAGGGTCGAGCCGCACCGCTCCTCGACCTGGCGGATCGCGAGGCTGACGGCAGGCTGGGAGAGGCGCAACATGTCCGCGGCGCCGTTCACACTGTGGTAGCGGGCCACCAGCGCGACCGCGCGCAGGTGTCGCAGGTTGGGCAGATCCGTTGTTTTCATGCCGTGCCTCCTCGCTTGTTCGCACGCCGGCCCGGTTCAGTCCGGATCGGCCGGTACCGCCTGCTGCGATCCCTTGCCACGCTTGAACAGGTTGAGGCTGAACACCAGCACCACAACCGCCGCGAGAAGGAACCCGGCGCTGATCGGACGCTCAACGAAGGTGAGCGGGTCGCCCCCGGAAATCAGCATCGCCCGCCGCAGGTTGTTCTCCAGGATCGGGCTCAGCACCACGCCGAGCAGCAGCGGTGCGGCCGGCAGATCAAGTTTCAGCATCGCGAAGCCCAGTACCCCGAAGAGCAGCACGAGCAGGATGTCGAACGAGGAATTGCTCACCGAATAGACCCCGATGCAGATGAAGAACAGCATCGACGGATAGAGATACTTGTAAGGCACCAGCAGGATGCGCACCCAGACCCCGATCAGCGGCAGGTGCAGGAACACCAGGAAAATGTTGCCGATCCAGAAGCTCATCACCAGGCCCCAGAACAGCTCGGGGTGGCTGGTGACCACCTGCGGCCCCGGGGTGATGCCGTGGATGATCAGCGCACCGAGCATCAGCGCCATCACCGCATCGCCCGGTATTCCGAGGCTGAGTGTCGGGATGAACCCGGCCTGGGCGGCGGCATTGTTGGCCGATTCCGGCGCGACGATGCCCTCGATCGCCCCGTTGCCAAAGCGGCCCGGGGTCCGGGACCACCGCTTTTCGAAGGCATAGGCGATGAAGGAGGCGATGGAGGCGCCAGTGCCCGGCAGGATGCCGAAGGCCGCGCCCAGCACCGACCCCCGTCCCATGGGCCCCCAGGAGTCGCGCCAGTCCTGGCGCGTCGGGTAGAGCTTGCTCCAGCTGTAGTCGGCCCTGGACACCGTCGTCGTGCGCGCGCCGGAGCCGATGTTGTTGAGCAGCTCCGCCACCCCGAACAGCCCCATGGCGATGGCGACGAAACTGATGCCGTCGGCGATCTCGAGGTGGCCGAAGGTGAAGCGCAGGCGGCCGGTTTCGAAATCGGATCCGGCGGTGCCGATCAGCAGGCCCAGCACCACCATCGCGATTCCGCGTACCGGCGAACCCGAGGAAATCGTCGAGGCCGCGATCAGGCCCAGCACCACCAGCGAGGCATATTCGGCGGGGCCGAAATTCAGGCCGACACGCGCCAGCAGCGGGGTGCAGATCATCAGCAGGATGATGGCGAAGGTGCCGCCGACGAAAGAGGCGATCGTGGTCATGAAGAGGGCCACGCCGGCCCGTCCCTGGCGCGCCATCGGGTAGCCGTCGAGACAGGTCACCGCTGCGGCGGAGGACCCCGGCAGGTTCAGCAGGATCGCGGCGGTGGAGCCGCCATAGGTCACGCCGTAGTAGATCCCCGCCAGCATCACCAGCGCGGTCGTCGGCTCGACGTAGAAGGTGACGGGCAGCAGAAGCGACACGCCCGCCAGGGCGCCGATTCCGGGCAGCGTGCCCACCAGGGTGCCGAGCAGCACGCCGATGAAGCAGAACAGCAGGTTCTCGGGAGAGACCGCGACGCTCAGTCCGAGCGCGGCATTGGAGAAGATATCGAGCATGTCAGGGCCAGTTGAAGGCTTCGAGCGGCATCCGCAGCCCGAAGACGAATACGATATAGGCGAGGACGGAAAGCCCGGCGGCCAGCGTCAGGGTCCCCACCGGTTCGAACGGAGGTTCGGCCAGGCGGGACGTCAGGGTCAGCAGGATCACCGCCGGAACCAGGCCAAGCGTTTCCAGCGACAGGGCAAAGACCGCGATGGAGGCGAAGACGGCCAGCGCCCCGAACCACTGGTGGCGCGTCGGCGCCGGGGGCGGATCGAAGGCGCTGATCAGGTTGAGCAGGCCCAGGGCGACCAGCAGAAGCCCCAGCAGGAACGGAAATGCGCCGGCCCCGAGATGAAAGAGCTCTCCCAGCCCGTAGCGGTACATGCCCAGGTAGGCGGCGGCCCCACCCGTGGCGCAAAGCGCCGCACTGGCAATGAGCTGCCGGGGTTCGAAATGGCGTGTGATCATGCAACATCCTCCCATTGCGAAACGGACCGGGCCGCCGACCGGCCGCCCGGAACCGATGTCGTGCCGGATCAGTCGATCCGCAGGCCGAGCGCCTCGACCCGTTCGCCCCAGGACGCCACCTCGTCAGAAACGAAGGCGGTGGTCTGTTCCGGATCGAGGGTCTGGATCGCATTGCCCAGACCTTCGAGCCGCTCGGCGACGGCGGGATCGGCAATCGCCTCGTTCACGGCGGTGTTCAGCAGCGCGACGATCTCGGCATCGGTGCCGGCTGGCACGAAGAAGCCGACCCAGCTCTGGGCCACGAAGTCCTCGAAACCCGAGGCCGAATAGGTGGGGCAATCGGGCGCGATGGCGCTCGGCTGCGGGGCCGCGACCGCCACGCAGTTCAGGCCCCCGGCCTGGAACTGCGAGGCGATGCCCGGGATGGTGATCGCCGTCGCCCCGACCTGCTGACCGAGCACCGCACCGACCGCCGGGGCGCCGCCGCCGAAGGGGACGTGGATCGCCCGCACGCCCGCCAGTTCCGAAAAGAAGTACCCCGCCGCGATATGCGAGCCGGATCCGACACCGGCCGTCGCATAGGTCACCGTGTTTTCCCTGGCATAGTCGAGGAACGCCTCAAGCGACTGCGCCGGGAAATCCGGGTGCACCGCCAACACCTCGGGCGCCGCGACCGGAACCGCGACAGCCGTCAGGTCGTCCATGCCATATTCGAGCGCGCCATAGAGCGTCTGGTTGATCGCGACCGAGGTGGTCGTCGCAAGGATGGTGTAGCCGTCGGCATCCGCCTGGCTCACCGTCAGCGCGGCGATGTTGCTCGCCGCGCCGGGCTGGTTCTCGACCACGACGGGCTGTCCCAGCGTCTTGCTGATCTGCTCGGCGATGATGCGGGTGACGGTGTCGGCAAAGCCGCCGGCCGAATACCCCACCACCACCGAGATCGGGCTCTCGGGATAGGTCTGGGCCTGCGCCGCCCCTGCCCCGAGAACAGCCGCCGCACCGGCGGCCACCGTGATCAGTTTCGTTTTCATGATAGTCTCCTCCCTTGCGTTCCGGCCTTGAGCTGCCGGCTACTTCATCCGGATGTGGATGTTCTTCTCCTGCGTGAACGCCATCAGTTCAGACAGGCATTCCTCCCGGCCTATCCCCGACTGCTTGAAACCGCCGAAGGGGGTGCCGAGGAAATGCTTCGACACCTCGTTGACCCAGATGAACCCCGCCTTCGCGCGGCTTGCCGTGCGGTGCGCCTTGTTGAGGTCGTTGGTCCAGATCGAGCAGGTCAGGCCGTATTCGACCGCGTTCACATCCTCGATCATGCTGTCCCAGTCCTGCCACTTGAGGATCGACAGCACCGGACCGAAGACCTCTTCCGAGGCGATCCGCATCTGCTGCGTCACGCCGTGGAAAACCGTCGGCTCGACGAAATAGCCCTTGTCCAGCGCCGGGTCGTCGGGACGCTTGCCGCCGCAGAGAAGCTCTGCGCCCTCGCTCCTGGCGATCTCGATGTAGGACAGTGTCTTGTCGTACTGCGCCTTGCTGATCAGCGCCCCCATGGTGGTCCTGTCGTCGGTCGGAAGGCCCGGCTTGTGGCGCTTGATCTTCTCGGCCACCTTCTCGAGCACCGCGTCGTGGATGTCCTCGTGCAGGAAGGCGCGGCTGGTGGAGCCGCAGGACTGGCCGCACCAGATGAAGTTCATGCCCGAGACGACCGCCTCGGCCACCTCCTCGGGGTCGGCATCCGGGAAGCCGATCAGGGCGTTCTTGCCCCCCAGCTCCAGCAGCACCGGCTTGAGGGTGTCCGAGGCCGATTTCATCACCGCCCGCCCCGTCGGAACGCTGCCGATCAGGGTCACGACCGAAATGTCGTCATGGGTGGACAGGGCCTGGCCGACCTCGGCGCCGCCGGTCAGCACGTTGAAGACACCATCGGGCAGCAGCCCGCCGATCAGCTCCGCCAGGCGCAGCGCCGAGAGCGGCGCCTGCTCCGGCGGCTTCATGATGACCGCATTGCCGGCGGCGATCGGCGCGGCGGCCTTGGCGGCGGTGAACATGAACGGGTGGTTGAAGGCAACGATCCGCGCGACCACGCCGAAGGGCTCGCGGGTCGAGAAGTTGACGACATCCGGCCCCATCGGGATCGTGTCGCCCTTCATCTCGGTCACCAGCCCGGCGAAGAACTGCCACTGTGCCGCGGCATTGGCCGCATCGCGCGACATCTCGGCGACGGGGTTGCCGCCGTCCGCGGCGTCCAGCATCGCCAGTTCGCGCCCGTGCCTGGTGATCACTGCGGACACTTCGCGCATGATGCGGGCGCGCTCCAGCGGCGGCGTCGCCGACCAGACGCGGAAGCCATCCCGGGCCGAGAAGACGGCCGCATCCACGTCCGCGGCGCTGCCCATGCTGAATTTCCCGACGGCCTCGGCGGTCGAGGGGCTGAGCGAGTCGGTCAGCGCCCCCCCGAGCGAGGCGTGCCAGCCGCCCCCGTAGAACTGGCCCTGGTGCGTGGGCAAGCTGAGCGCGCCCATGTCTATCTTGGCGGTCATGTGCTCCTCCTGAAACTGTTTGATCCGTTGTGACAGCGGCCCCGGATCAGGGCCAATATGAAACCGGATGCAGGTTATAAGTTAGATGACCGAGCAGGCTTCATCGAAGGCGAAGCGATATTGCCGTGGGAACAGGACGCTGGGATCGCCGTAGCCAAGGTTGATGAGGAAATTCGACTTCAGGTTCGTTCCGGCAAAGAAGGTTTCATCCACCACGTCATGCAGGAAACCCGACATCGGCCCGCAGTCCAGGCCCTTGGCACGGGCAACGATCATGAAGTAGGCGGCTTGCAGCGTCGCATTGCGGAACGCGGCGCGATAGGCCAGATCCGGGTCTTCGCGATAGGCCGCGATGCGATCGGTTGCATAGGGGGCCAGTCGGTCGAAATTCTCATAGAAATCAAGATCGAATGCCGTGATCGCCGTCACTGGCGCCGCCATGGTCTTGGCCAGGTTGCCCGGCTTGATACCGGGCTTCAGGCGCTCTCTGGCGGCATCCGACTTGACGAAGATGACCCGCATGGGAGAGCCGTTCGTGCTGGTCGGCCCCATGCGGGCGACGTCCCAGATCTCTCGCAGCAGCGCATCGGGGACCGCGCGGTCCTGCCATGCGAAATGGGTGCGTGCCTCCAGGAAGATGGCGCGCAAGGCGGCGTCATGCGACGTCGCAGACGCGGCCACGGCATCGGGCATGGTGGGGTTTTGCATGATGATTGATCCTGTAAACGTATAAGTTCCACGCCAGATACAAGGGAAAGGTGACCTGTCTCCCTCTCCTGGCGCACCGGGTGCCGCACGCCGCCGGCGCGGGCGTTTGCCTGCACCTTGCGGCGGTCACGACAAGGAAGGCGGCGCTCCTCTCGTCGGGCCGCAGACCGGGATCGGCTCCCCCGCCCGGCGCAGCGAGAAGAAACGCCGGGCCAGGGCGGCCCTTGGTCTCCCGCAGTCCCTCACCCGCCGTTTCTTTCTAGGAAACCCATCGTCGGCACCGCAAATTTGAAAGATGTCCGATACATTAGTTCTCTGAGCAGCCCGGGGCCTCCCCGGGCCGCCGCAAGGGCCGCGCCGGACATGGGCCACATGCGCGCGCTGCACCCTGGTCGGCCCGTATGGACAGTGTCGCAGGCGGAAGGCATTCTGGCCGAACCGGTTCGCCGCTGCGCCAGACCGGCCACGGTCGCCTGCAGCGCCCTGGCAGGACCGCGGACCGACCAGTCGGTCAATCGGGGCCCGGCCGAACCTGCGCACCGAGAGCCATCGGGGGCCGGCCCGGCCTCGATCACGCCGCCCAACAACTGCGCCCTGCCCCGGGGCCGACAGATCCGAAGTGGACCCCATGCGCCCGCGACTGCTCTCCGACCTTGCCGCTTTCCACGCAATCGCCAGGGACCAGAGCTTCACCCTGGCCGCCCGGAGGCTGGGGCTGACGCAATCGGCCCTGAGCCAGACGCTGAAACGCCTGGAGGAGGATCTGGGGCTTCAGCTGCTGTCACGCACGACCCGCAGCCTGGCGCCAACCCCCGCCGGCGAGCGCCTTCTGAAGGTCCTGGCCCCCGCCATCGAGGAACTGAGCGAGGAGATCGACGCGCTGAAGGCCCTCAGCGCAGAGCCGCGCGGGCGCCTGCGGGTGACCTGCGGCAAGCACGCGGCGGACACTCTCGTCTGGCCGACCCTTTCCCGGCTGATGCAGCTCTACCCCGACATCGAACTGGAGCTGAGTGTCGAGGACCGGCATGTCGACATCGTCGCAGAGCGGTTCGACATCGGCATCCGCCTGCGGGAGCGGCTAGACCTCGACATGATCGCCCTGCGGGTCGGCCCGCCCCTCAGGACGGTCATCGTGGGCTCGCCGGCCTATCTCGACAGTCGCGGGGCACCGGCCAGCCCCGAGGAGCTGTCGGATCACCGCTGCCTGGGGTTCCGCAACGCGGAGGGCACGCTGACAAGCTGGGACTTCCAGAAGGACGGCCGGGCCCTGTCGATGAAGCCCGGGCCCGGCATGGTGCTGAACGACGGCGACGCGCTGGTCGATGCCGCTGTCTCGGGCATGGGGCTGGCCTATGTCCTGGAGGACCTGGCGCGACCGGCCCTCGACGACGGCAGGCTGAAGGAGGTTCTGGCGGACTGGAGCGAGCCCTTCCCGGGGTACCATGCCTTCTTTCCAAGCCGGCATCATTCGTCCCGCGCGATGACCCTTTTCCTTGCAATGCTGCGGGAGATCGGCCTGGACACGGGCCCCGACCGCGCGCGCGCCCTCCCCGGCCCGTCCTCCGCCCCCCGTTGAGGCCGCGAGGCCCAAAGAGGAGATCACCCGACGATCCGAAATCCCGTCGCTGCATCCGGCAGCGGCTGTCCAGCGGGCAGCCGTACCGCTGGGAATTCGGCCACGGCGCCGAGGAATTCGCCATGGATGACCCGGCGCGTGGGGACAGGGTGTTCGCGGCGGTGCGCCGGACGGAGGCGCTGTCGGACCTGGCGCGCCGGTTTGACGGCGCCCTGGTGTCGCTTCTCCTCAGCCTCACCGACCCGGAATCGATCCGCAAGGCGATTGCCATGGCCTTCGAAGAAACCGGGAGGATCGACGCGATCGAAGCCGCCGCCGGCTACGGGTTGTCCGGCGCCGCGGAAGAGTTGACCGATGCGCAGATCGAGCGACAGGTGAAGGTGGCCCTGCTGAGGTCGATGCAGCCGATCCGCGCGACCCTGCCTTTTCTGTGCCGACAGGGCGGGGCCAGGAACGGGGCTCAAAGGATCCTGCGGCTGAACCCGGGGCGCGCCGGGTCCCGTCCCGGCCTCTCCCCACGGTTTCGGGCGCGGTACTGAACTGGGGCCGGTTGGTCCTAGGCCAGGTCCGCGCTCAACGCGGCGATGGTGGTGCGCACGGCGTCCTCCGCGTCCTCACCGAAGAGCACCCGTTTCGGCGGCTCGGCCTCTCCCGCCAGGCGGGCGAGGCGCCTGGCAAGCTCCGTCGGATTGCCGGGCTGCTGGTGGTTGGCACCCTCGATGAAGGCCCTGAACTGGCAGGCGGCCTCCGTGTAGTCGGCAATCTCGATGTCGCCGTGCCGGGCCGAACTGGCATCGAGGAAGTCGGTGCGCATCATCCCGGGGTTGACCACAATCGACCGGATCCCGAAACCCGCCACCTCGTCGGCCAGGCCCGCGATCCACCCTTCGAGGGCGAATTTCGACGACGAGTAGACGGCGCCGCCCGGCGCCGACACCAGGCCGCTGGACGACGAGATGGTCACCAGAAGGCCGCTGCCCTGGGCACGCATCCAGGGCAGCACCGCCCGCGTCACGGTCATCGGGCCGAAGAGATTGACCTCGAATTCCTGCCGGATGGCCTCCTGCCGTGTCATCTCGAAGAAACCGAGCTGCGCATGACCGGCGCTGTTGATCAGCACGTCGATGGTACCGAAGGCGCGGATGGCCTCGTCCACCGCGGCCTCGACACCCTGCGGATCGGTGACGTCAAGGGCGACGACCCGCAGGTCATCGCGCTGCGGCAGCTTGGCTGCCAGTTTCCCGGGCGACCGGGCGGTCGCGACCACGTTGTACCCGGCCTCGAGAAAAGCGTGGACCAGCTGAAGGCCGAGGCCACGGCTGGATCCGGTGATAAGACATGTCCTGGTCATGTTTGCCTCCATTGCGTTCGTGACGGAGGTAGAGACCGGACCGGCGCGTGACTACCGCGCCATTTCTACTTGGGTCCATTAGGGAGATTAATGGGCCGTGATGGCGCCCTGCCCAGGTCGCGGCGCCGGCGCAGCGAACGCTCAGCCCACGCGCTCGCAGGCCGCCGCCTGACGGAAGAAATCGATGAAGGTCCGCAACGCCGGCGGCACATGCCGGCGGCTCGGAAAATAGAGGTGCCAGGCCGGCAGCGTGGGTGACCAGTCGGCGAGCACCCGCACAAGACGCCCCTCGGCGAGGGCCTCGGCGGCAAAGGGCAAGGCGACCCGGGCCAGCCCGATCCCGCCGAGCGCCGCGCGCACGGCGTGCCGGGCATCGTTCACCGTCAACGTCCCCTGTGGCACCAGCACGATATCCTCGCCATCCCTGTGGAAACGCCAGGGAAAGATCGTCCCGCTCGGGAAGCGGTGACGGATGCAGTCATAGCGCGTCAGGTCCTGCGGCGTCCGGGGAGCGCCGAGGCGGTCGAGCAGCTCCGGGCTGGCAACGATCGCATAATCCTGTTCCGGACCGATCGGGACCGCGATCATGTCCTTCGCCATTTCCAGCCCCAGCCGGACGCCGACATCGAAGCCTTCGGCGACGATATCGACATTGCGCGCATCCTCGATGAGTTCGAGCGAGATATCGGGATAGGTCGTCATGAAGCGCACCAGGTGCGGCATGATGAGGTATTCCAGCACGGGCGCCGGTGCATTCACCCGCACCCGTCCCGTGGGCTGCCCGGTCAGCGAGCGGACCTCTTCCAGCCCCGAACGGATCTCGTCGTAGGCCGGGGCCAGCCGATTGGCCAGCAGGCTGCCAGCCTCGGTCAGGGCCACGCTGCGGGTGGTGCGGTTGAACAGCCGGACCTGCAGATCCTCCTCCAGGCCGCGCACGGCCTGGCTCAGGGCGGATCCCGTCACCCCCCGCTCCTTCGCAGCGTCGCGGAAGCTTCCCGCACGGGCCACGGCCAGGAAGGATTCGAGATCAGAGTGTCGCATTCGGGATCTTTGCTAAGTTTTTCTAACTAATGATGTAAGAATTCTATCACTTATCTTCTCAATTTCCAGTCCCCAGATGGGTCTGAGCGTTGCACCGCATCCTCAGCAGAAAGGGCACCGGAAGCAGAGATGACAGACCAGAGAATTGCACTCGCCACAGGCGGATCCGGCGAGATCGGCCGCCGCGCCGCACAATCGCGCTCGCCCCATGGGCTTGCCCTCGCCCCCCCGTTCAGTCGCAGCCGAAGGGCCATCGATCTGATCGGCCCCGGGATCAGCTCCACCGAGGGCACGGACCCAGCAATCGTACCCGGTACACCGACAGAGACCGGTGACGCCCTGCGCTTGGGCAGCGCCAAGTCCCGGCCCGCGCTGGCGCTCATCGCCCTGCTGCTGACCATGGCCGCGCCGCAAGGGGCGCAGGCCCAGCAGGCAGAAGGTGAACGGCTGTTTCGCCAGCGATGCGCGGCCTGCCACAGCCTCGACGCCGACGGCAGAGGCGCAGGGCCGTCCCTGGCAGGCATCCTCGGCCGCGAGGCCGCCAGCCTGGACGGGGTCCGCTACTCCGGGGCCCTCAGCGACTCCGGGCTGACCTGGGACGCCGAGACCCTGGACCAGTTCCTGAGCAACCCCGGCGAGCTGGTTCCGGGAACCACAATGCGGGTCCGTATCTCCAACCAGGCACAACGCGAAGCGATCATCCGGTTTCTCGAAGGCGCCTGAGGGCGCCAGCCACCTCGAAAATAGCACCCCAGGGAGCCACCATGATAAATCTCAACGTGAACGGCCAGTCGGTCGACATCGACGCAAGCCCCGAAACCCCACTGCTCTGGGCCCTGCGGGACGAGCTGCAGCTGACCGGAACGCGCTTCGGCTGCGGGGCCGGCATGTGCGGCGCCTGCACGGTCCATATCGACGGCGAGGCCAGGTTCGCCTGCCAGACCCGTATCGGTGATGTCGGTGAGGGCAGGATCACCACCATCGAAGGGCTTCACCCGGAGGGCGATCACGCCGTCCAACGCGCCTGGATCGCCGAGCAGGTGCCGCAATGCGGCTACTGCCAGTCGGGGCAGATCATGCGCGCCGCCGCGCTGCTGGCCCGCACGCCCAACCCCAGCCGGCAGGAGATCCTCGACGAGATGTCGGCCAACCTCTGCCGCTGCGGCACCTATCCCCGCATCATTCGTGCCATCGAACGCGCTGCCCAGGAGGGCTGAGACATGACCTTGCAGGATATCACCACCTCGCGTCGCGGCTTCCTTCGCGGATCTGGCGCGCTTTCCTTCGCGCTTCTCAGCGGCGGCGGCCTCGGCGTGGTTGCCGACGGGGCCGAAGCGCAGGCGGTCGCGGACGGCCGCGTCACCGCCTGGGTGACGATCACCGCCGATGATCGCATGACAATCATGTTCGGCGCGGCCGAGATGGGCCAGGGCGTCAACACCTCGCTGCCGATGATCATCGCCGAAGAGCTGGATGCCGACTGGAGCACGGTCTCTGTCCGGCAGGTCGACTCCGACCCGGACGGGGTCTACGGCAACCCGGGCTTTGGCGGCAATCTCTTCGCGGCCGGCAGTTCCTCCCTTGAAGGCTATTACAGTGCCCTTCGCCAGGCCGGCGCCCAGGCGCGGCAGATCCTGGTACAGACCGCCGCCGCGCATTGGGGGGTCCCTCCCCGGGAGGTCACGACCCGGGAGGGCGCGGTGATCCACGACGGCTCGGGGCGCACCATGCGCTATGGCGAGGTTGCGGCATTGCCCGAGCCGGTGACCACCGTGTCGCAGATCGCCGAGGACGATCTGAAGCCGCGCGCCGAGTGGCGCATCATGGGCACCGATGTCGAGCGCCTGGACTCCCCCGGCAAGACGGTCGGCGCGCCGCTCTACTCGATCGATGTCACGGTGCCCGGGATGTTTTATGCCGTGCAGTTGCTGGCGCCGGTGGAGGGAGAGACCCCCACGATCATCTCCGACGCCGCGACACGCGCCGTGCCGGGCGTGGAGGATGTCGTGGTCATGGACCACGCCGTCGCCGTGCTCGCCCGCAGCTTCTGGTCGGCGGTCACCGGGCGCGACGCGCTGGAGGTCAGCTGGAGTAGCGACTCCGCCTTCAGGAACGCGGACAGCGCCGGAGAGCTCTCCATCCTGGCCGAAGCCGCCGACGACATGGCCGCCGATCCCGTCATCTGGGAGGCCCGTGGCGATGCCGAGGGCGCGCTTGCGGAGGGTGAGGAGGTCATCACCGCGCATTACCTGACCGAGCATGTCTATCACGCGCAGATGGAGCCGCTGAATGCCGTCGCCTCGGTGGACGAGGACGGGCTGGGGGCCGAGGTCTGGCTGGGATCGCAGAGCCAGACGGTGTCCATCGGGATCGCGGCCGGCACCCTTGGCACCTCGCCCGACCGCATCCGCTACCATGCCATGCAGATGGGGGGTGGTTTCGGCCGCCGCACGGTCTTCGCCCGTGACCTGCTGCGCGACGCGCTGCTGCTGTCGAAGGCTGTCGGCCGTCCGGTGAAGCTTGTCTGGACCCGCGAGGACGACGTGAAGAACGGCTGGCTGCGCCCCGCCACCGTGCAGCGCCTGGACGCCCGACTTGACGAAAACGGCACTCTCGCCGCCCTGCGCCACCGGATCGCCGCGCCCTCGATCTTCGAATTCGCCTTTCCCGACCGGTGGAACCCCGAGACCCGCCGCGACGTGCTGGTGATGGAAGGCAGTGAAAGCGCCGAATACGACATTCCCGATTTCGCGGCCCAGCACGTCCTGGTCCCGCGACAGTCGCGGGTATCGGCCTGGCGTGGCATCGGCTGGGCGCCGAACTGCTTCGCGCGGGAATGCTTCCTGGACGAGCTGGCCGAACGGGCGGGGTCGGATCCCGTCACCTTCCGCCGTCAGTTGCTGAGCGGGACGCCACGGGCGCTGGCGGTCTTCGACGCGGCGGTCGAGATGTCGGACTTCGGCAATGCCCCCGAGGGCCGCGCCCACGGACTTGCCTTCGCCGGCTACAAGGCGACGCTTGCAACCGGCGTGGCAGAGGTCTCGATCGAGGACGGCCAGTTGCGGGTGCACAGGTTCTGGGCAGCCGTTGATCCGGGCATCGTCATCCACCCCCAGCAATACCGGGCCCAGGTCGAGGGCGGCGTGCTCTTCGGCCTGTCATCGGTGCTGCGCGAACGCACGACCTTCACCGGCGGCGAGATCGACCAGAGCAACTTCTACGACTACGAACCGATCCGCATCCAGGATGTCCCCGAGATCGAGGTGCGACTTGTGGAGTCCGGCCATCCCCCCAGCGGGGGCGGCGAGATCGGGGTGCCGATGGCGGCGCCTGCCATCGCCAATGCCGTCAGGGTGCTGACCGGGACCACCCCGCGACAGCTGCCGTTTCCGCAGTTCGACGCCTGAGCAGGGGAAGGGCTTCTGATGACCAGATCCACTCACGAAACTGCGCCTGACGCGCGCGACCGGCGGGACAGGAAGATGTCCCGCCGCACCCTCCTGGGGGTCTCTGCCGGCGCGGCGGGCGCCTGGGCCCTCTGGCGACCGCTGCCCGGCGGGGCGCAAACCGCGCTGGAGCCGACACCGGCCTGCGGCTCGGACCATGCACCGACACCCTCCTCGAACGAGGGGCCTTTCTTCAGCCCCGACAGCCCGGAACGGGCCGATATCACGGAGGGGCGCTTTGCCGGGCAGGACCTGCTGGTCGGTGGCTACGTTCTGGACACCGCCTGCCGTCCCGTCGCCGGCGCGCTCGTCGAGATCTGGCAGGCCGATCCCGGGGGCGACTACGACAACCGGGGCAACCTGCTGCGCGGTCACCAGTATAGCGACGCGGCGGGGCGTTGGCTGTTCACCTCCGTCCTGCCCGGTCCCTACGGCAGGCGGGCGCGCCATGTTCACCTCAAGGTGCAGCGTCCGGGCGGGGAGGTTCTGACCACCCAGATGTTCTTCCCGGGGGATCCGGCGCAGGCAGGCGATAGCCAGTTCAATCCGCGACTGCTGGCAGAGTTGAGCTCTGACCAACCACACAGCGCGAGGATGGACATCGTGCTGGGGTGAGATGTCAGACCCCGACATCGAAACACGACGCCCGCCGGTGCTCCATCAACATGGCACGCCGGCGGGCATGTTCCCTTTTCACGCCGGCCAGTGGCCGGCATGGACGGAGGGCGACCCCGGGGTCAGGCCGCCTAGGCGGTTTTCTGGTAGCCCCCGTTGTAGGCGTCGCTCTTCCGGCGGATCTGGGAATGTTCGACGATCCTTTCGCGCGCGATGCCCCGGAACTCCTCCAGCGAGGCGAAGCCCTTGCGCTCGAGGTAGTCGGCGAGGTCACTGGTCAGCTCGCCGATGAGTTTCACGCCGATGCCACCGCTGCCCTTTTCCTCCATCGCCGCGGTGCAGACCTGCAGGTTGCCGGCGCCCTGAACGACGAAGTTGAAGGCTTCATGGAACCCCTTGATGCCGCCGATGCCGGAAATCGCCTTGTCCGGGTAGGCCCGAGAGATCTCGGACACCCGCTGCAGGGCCTGGTTCAGGATGGCCAGGCCGCCCTGCCCGCCCGAGGTGACGAAGCCGTCCACCTCGACCTCGAACTTCATGGTTTCGGGGTCCATCAGGGGCATCGACGGGAAGGTGTTGCAAAGGGAAATCGCCGACGCCCCCGCCGCGTAGGCCGCCCCTGCCGCATCGACGAGGGAAGAGGTCGAAGGCGTCAGCTTGACCCAGATCGGCACGCTGACAACGCTGGTGACCGCCGCCAGGATCGAGCGGATGATGTCTTCGTCATTGGCGATGTGGGCGCCCATGTCCTTGCGGTCCATGTGGGGACAGGACATGTTCAGCTCCAGCGCGTCACAGCCCGCGTCGACACAGGCGGTGGCCAGCCTGCGCCAGTTGTTCATCTCTTCCTCGCCGCCGGCACCGGCCATGATCGAGGCGATCAGCATCCGGTCCGGATAAGTCTTCTTGATCTCCTCCAGGTCGGGAAGCCATTGCTCAAGCGGCTGGTCCGAGATCAGTTCCCAGTTCCACGAGGAATGCGACACGGTATCGGGGCGCTTGGTGCGCGACACGTAGGGCTTTTCCTCGCTCGACCTCTGGAAGATCGTTTTCGGCCCGGCGACGTTCTCGACCGGGTGCAGACCGATCGTCTTGGTGACGACGCCCCCCCATCCGGCCTCGAAGGCCCTGAGGATCTTGCGCTTGCTTTCCGTCGGCGGCGCAGAAGCCAGGACGAACGGATTCACGAACTCAAGACCGGTGAAGTTAGTTGTAAGCGCAACAGGCATCGCACATCCCCCATGTTTCATGACCGGGTCCCCTCTGTGATGCCCGGGCCCCCGTGTTTCATGACTAGGAACCCAATCTTTTACCAATTAGTCAATATTGGACATCAGGCCGGCGAACTGCCCGGGCAAATCAGCGCCCGGCCGGGCGGCCGGTGATCGAAATATGTGCAGCGCGGTGATCGGACAGGTGCCGAAAGCCCGCGAAGAAGGGCCGGAGCGCAGAGGGAAACCTGCACCGCGTCCGGGCAGAGACCGCCCTGAAAGAGCGCGTGCAGGGCCGTTGCGGCGGCGAAGGATACAGGCCGCCCGTGGGGACAGGCCCGGATTCCAGGCCCTCGACGGAACGGCGGCCCTGTCCAGGCATCAAGCCGGGGGCGCAGCGCCTCATTCGTAGAGCTGGGAGATATATTCCCGCAGCAGCCGGACCCGATTGGGGCGGAAGCTCTCGTCGGCGGGCGTGACGGCGGCCATCCGTGACAGCAGGAACTTCCGAAAGTCCCGGCGAAGGCAACACCAGGCCAGCACCCCCAGCCCGTGATCGAGATAGACGATCGCCAGCGGATAGATGCGCCGCTCAGTCATGGCGCCGACGGCATCCTGGTAGCGCAGATCGAGGGCCTGCTCGTCCCAGCAGGCCGCACGGAGGACGGAAATGTCCATGGTCGGCTCTGCCGGGCTCTCGTAGCGATAGACCATGTGGGTCGCGTGGACGATCTGGCGTTGCTGTCGCTCGGGCAGTGTTGCCACGATCTTGGCAAGCGCCGTGTCGGCCGCCCGGGCCAATGCCGCATCCCCCCTCTGGCGCACGTCGCTGAGGCCGACCACCAGCGCCTCCATCTCGAGCCGGTCGAAGGTCTGCGGTGGCAGGGCGGAATCCTCGGTCAGCGTGTAGCCAAGGCCGGGCGCGCCTTCGATCAGGGCCCCGCTTGCGCGCAGGCTTTCGATATCGCGATAGAGCGTGCGCTCGGACACTTCGGTCTCTTCCGCCAGGCGGGCGGCGGTGACCGGCTTGGGCAGGACCCGCAGCGCATTCATCAAGCGGAAGAGGCGTTCGGAGCGGCTCATGACATCCTGACGGAAACTGACAGTAGGCCCGATCTATACCGCCCCCGGGAACAAAGCCAGATACGAAAGGCCCAAGATGCTTACCCTCTACCATTCGCCTCACACGCGCGCCTCGCGCATCGTCCGCCTGATCGACGAGCTGGGCGCCCTGTCCAAGGTCGACATCCGCAGCGTGAATGTCGCCCGTGTCGATGGCTCCGGAGGACACGACCCCGCGAATCCGCATCCCGAGGGCAAGGTGCCGCTGCTCGTCCACGACGGGGTGGAGATCTGGGAATCGAACGCGATCATCCTCTACCTGACCGACCTCTTCCCCGAGGCCGGCATGGGACCTGTTGCAGGCGATCCCCTGCGCGGGCGCTATCTCAGCTGGCTGGCCTGGTACGGCAACGTGGTCGAGCCGGTCATCGTCATGGGCGCGGCGGAACTGTCGCATCCGATCCTCGACGCAACCTTCCGCGGCGCCCCGGAGATGGCGGGCCGGCTGGTCGAAGCCCTGGAAAAGTCGCCCTATCTGATGGGCGACCAGTTCAGCGCCGCCGACCTGCTGTTGGTGTCGCCCTTCACCTGGTTCCCGGCCTTCGCCCCCGATCACCCCGCCATCAAGGCCTGGATCGAACGCTGCGAGGCGCGCCCCTCGGCACAGCGCACCGCGGCCTTCGATGCAAGCCGGATGGCCGGGGTCGCTGACGTCAGCGCCTGATTGATTGCCGCCTCCTGGCGGCCGACAGACCGGACAAGGCCGAAGCCCCTGCTTCGGCCTTTCCTTTTGCCTGCCCGCCTGGCCGAATTGGGGGCATCCGGCCAGGCGGGCCTCACAGCGGCGTGGTGATCGTGCCCAAGGTCTCGACGGTCAGGCTGATACGGCGGGCGAGAACGTCATCGCCATCCTGCCCGGGACCTGCCTGCCGCCCGGACGCCGCTCGGGGTCAGCGCCGTCAGGCGAGCGTTTCGGGGGCATAGGTCGCCGGGTCGAACATCTCGCGCATCCGGGCCAGGTAATGCGCTTCCGAGGTCTCGTGCCGCAATTCGGCCAGCATCCGCGAATCCGCCCCCGCCGGGTAGCGGATCCGCCGCCCCTCGTCGGTGGCGGCGGCCAGCACCGCCTCGGCGACCTCGGTCTCGCTGCAATAGGGCGTCGGATAGTCGGACATCCGGGCGAAATAGGCCGCGGCATAGGCCTGGTAGTGCGGCGGGATCATCCCCTGCATCCGCGTCCCCGCGTTCTGGCCGAAGTTGGTCGTCGGCGCGAGGCCCGGCTCGACCAGCCGCGCGGTGATGCCGAACCCGTGCAGCTCGTATGAAAGCGACTCGGTGAAGCCTTCGACCGCCGTCTTGCTGGCGGCATAGACGGCGACCAGCGGCATCGGCCCGAAGCCGGTGCTGGAGGTGACGTTGATGATCACCCCCCGGCCCTGCCGCCGCATCTGGGGAATGATCGCCCGGCAGGTCGCCATGGTGCCGAAGGTGTTGGTTTCGAAGACCTCGCGGATCGTCGCGTCCGGGGTCACCTCGACCGCCGAGGCCAGGCCGATGCCGGCGTTGTTGACCAGCACGTCGATGGCGCCGAAGGCGTCGAGACCTTCCGAGATGGCCTCGTCGATGCTCTCGGGGCGCGTCACGTCCATCGCGACGAGCTTCAGGCGTGGCGAGGGCGCGAAGACTGCCGGATCCGGGCGCCGCATGGCGGCGATGACGTTCCAGCCGTGGTCGAGGAAAAGTTGCGCCGTGGCGCGGCCGTAGCCGGACGAGGTGCCGGTGATGAGGATGGTGTCTGTCATGGGAACTCCTGTTCTGTCCCTCCAAGATAGACAAGCTTAAGATACGCGCTATAATTGATGATCTCCTATAAATTACGGATCGTCCAGAATGGATCCTTTCTGCGACCTCATCGAGCTGCTCCGGCCCGGGGCGGTCTTCTCCAAGTCGATCACCGGGCGCGGCACCTGGGGGGTGCGCTATGCGCCCTACGGCGCCCCGGGCTTTGCCATCGTGCTGGCGGGGCGCTGCTGGCTGACCCTGGAGGGCCGCGCCCCCGTGGTGCTGGAGCGGGGGGATTTCGTGCTTCTGCCCGCCTCCCCCGCCTTTCGGATGCAGAGCGACCCCGCCGCCCCCTGCCGCCCCACCGAACCCGCCTTCACCGCGCTGCGGCACGGCGAGGCCGAGGGGACGGCGGATTTCGAGATGCTGGGAGGATCCTTCCGCCTGCAACCCGTCAACGCGCCCCTGCTGACCGCCCTGCTGCCCGAGATGGTGCATGTGCGCGCCACCGATCCCCAGGCCGGGCGCATCGAGCGCCTTGTCCGGGTGATCATGGAGGAATGCGCCGACGAGAGACCTGGCCAGCAGGCCGTGCTGGCCCGCTACCTCGAGGTGCTGCTGCTGGAATGCCTGCGCTGGCCCGGCCTTGCGCGGATGGAGCTGCCCCCCGGACTGCTGGCCGGCCTGCAGGATCCCGGACTGGCCCGGGCGCTCGGCGCGATGCACGCCGAGGTGCGGGGCACCTGGACCGTTGCGCACCTCGGGCAGCTGGCCGGCATGTCGCGCTCGGCCTTCTCGGCACGGTTTTCGCAGGTGCTGGGCTGTCCGCCGATGGAATACCTCGCCCGCTGGCGCATGGCCCTGGCCCGGGACGCGCTCAGCCGGGGGGACCGGCCGCTCGACCGGATCGCGGAGGACATCGGCTACGAGTCCGCCAGCGCCTTCAGCACCGCCTTCCGCCGCCGCATGGGCTGCGCGCCGGGCGCCTTCGCCCGCGACCTGCGGATGACCGGGGCCGCCGCCGCCCCCTGACCTCTCAGCTGAGGCTGAAGCTGGCGTTCTTCGAAATCCGGCGCAGCACGGCGATCAGCAGCAGCGGGATCAGCGTGGTGATCAGGATGGCGCAGAACGCCATGGCCATGCCCAGCCCGACGGAACCCTGGTCGAACTGGCGCCAGATGTAGACGGCGATGGTCTCGAACCCGATGGGCGCGACCAGCAGCGAGGCGACCAGCTCACGCGAGGCGACGGCGAAGACCAGGATCATCGAGGTCACGATGCTGGGCGCCATCAGTGGCAGCACGATGCGCGCGAAGGCGCGGTTGGCGCTGGCGCCCGAGACGCGGGCGGCGGCCTCCAGGTTGTCTCCGATCTGCTGCAGGGCGGCATTGGCATAGCGCACCGGCTGCGGCAGCAGGATGCAGCAATAGGCCAGCAGCAGGATCAGCGGCGTGTTGTAGGGCGTCGCGGGCAGCCAGGGCTGGTTCCAGACCAGGATGATCCCGACCGCCACCACGACGCCCGGCATGGCATTTGGCGTCAGGGAAAGCGCGTCCAGCACCACCCGGAACCGCCCGCGGCCCTTGACCACCGCATAGGCGGTGATCGCCCCCAGCAGACCCGCCAGCAGCGCCGTGCTGATCCCGAGGCCCAGCGAGTTGCCGAGCGCGGTCAGCCCCTCGCTGCCGCTGTCCAGCAGGGCTGCGAAGTTCTGCAGCCCCATGTTGGCAGGCCGAAGCCCGCCCGAGATCGTCCGCGACAGGGCCGAGCCGAGGATCGCCAGTACCGGGATCACGGTTGCCAGCGCCGCGACGAAGGCGAACAGCGCCACCACCGGCACCGCCCAGATCCCGAGGGGCCGCTTCTCGATCGCCTGCGGCTTGCCCGAGAGGATGCGGAAATCGCGCCGGTTCAGCAGCCAGCGTTGCACCAGGAAGGCTGCCAGCGCCATGGTGACCAGCACCAGCGACAGCCCCGCCGCGCCGGGCAGGTCGATGGGCCATTCCGAGACCCGGTTCTCGATCCCCGTCACCAGCACCTCAAAGCCGATGCGGCGGCCAAGGGCAGCCGGGGTGCCGTATTCCTCGATGGTCATGGCGAAGACCAGCAGCAGACTGGCCGCGATTCCGGGCGTCGCCAGCGGGAAGGTGATGCGCCAGAAGGCCCGCCAGGGCCCGGCGCCGAAGACCCGGCCCACGTCCGAGAAGCGCGCCCCGACCGTCTCGAAGGTGCGCGACAGGATGAAATAGACCACCGGGAAGGTGTTGAGCGCCATCAGGAACATGATCCCGGGCACCGAAAACAGGAAGGGACCGAGGTGCAGCCCGGTCAGCTGTTGCAGATAGCCGCGCGGTTGCAGCGTCATGATCCAGGACAGCGCCGCGATATAGGGCGGGATCATGAACGGCACGAGGATCAGCAGGTCCCAGATCAGCGCGCCGGGCACGCGGAACAACGCCCGCAGCGCCGCCAGCGGCACCGCCAGCAGGGCGGCAAAGCCCACGGTGCCGAGGCCCAGCACCAGCGTGTTGCGGCCCAGAAGCAGCAGCTCGGGATCGCCCAGCGTGGCGATCAGATGGGCGAAGGGCGCGGCGAGAGAGCCGCTCCCCACGCCCGGGAAGATCGCCACGAGGACGACGAACAGGGCGGGCAGCGCGACGATCAGGCCAAGGCCCGCCGCCGAGATCCACAGGAAGCTGCGGCTGCCGTCGGTGCCGCTTGTGCCCGCCCTGCCGGACATCAGTTGAAGATGCCGGCGAAGGCCGCCAGGACCTCATCGCGCGAGGGGGCGCCCTCGGCCGACAGCAGCTTCAGGTCGCCGATCAGCGGACGGTCGGCGGGCACGTCGGAACGGGCCGGCATCAGGTAGACCGAGGCGACCATCGCCTGACCCTCGTCCGACAGGACGTAGTCGTAGAAGGCCTTGGCGTCGGCCTCGTTCCGGGTCGACTTCAGGATCATCATCGGGCGCGGCGCGATGACGGTGCCCGAGGGCGGGAAGATCGCCTCGATGGACTCGCCCTTGGCGGCATTGCCCATGGTGATGTAGTCGACACCGGCGAACACGGCGGCCTTGGCGCCCTGCAGCACGGGGTTCAGCGCGGCGGCATTGGCCCCGGCGACGACGGCACCGTTGTCGGCCAGACCCTGCAGCACGTCGGTCATGTCATTGGCAATCATTGCCTCGACCATGGTGTAGGTGCCGCCCGACGCCGCAGGATCGGGCAGCGTGACGAGGTCCTTGTACTCGGGTTTGGCAAGATCGGCCCAGTCGGAGGGCTTGGGCGTGCCCGAGGTGGGGTTCCAGGCGATGACCAGACCCGAAACACCCTGCGCGACGGCGCCGGGCATTTTCAGGAAGTCGGGCACCATGGCAGCGTTCGGGCTGTCGTAGTCCAGCAGCAGGCCCTCGTCGGCGAACTGCGTCGCGGTGCCCCAGGAGGCCGAGATCACCACATCGGCGACCGGGTTGGCGGCTTCGGCTTCGAGGCGCGCCATGACCTTGCCGGTGGTGGCCTGGAAGACCTCGACCTTGGTGCCGGTGGCCTCGGTGAAGCCGGCGGCGAGGGCGTTGATCAGACCGCCGGGACCGGCGGAATAGACGGTGACATCAGCCTGGGCGGTGCCGGCGGCAACGGCCAGGAGAGCGGCGAGGATACGGGTCTTCATCTGGGAAACTCCCTTGGTTGAAAGGCGCCTCAGGTCCCCGTGGGGAACCAGCGAAGCGCGTCTTGTGAATAGGAAAGCGCGACCGCCTCGCCCGGGCGGGCGGGATGCGGGGCGAGCAGGCGCAGCACCTGGTCGGTGCCGGCGATGGTCAGGGTCAGCGCGAAGCCGGTGGAGCGGACCTGCTGGCCGCGCACCACGGCCTCAAGCCGCGCCGGGCCGCGGGGTCCGAGGCCGAGGGCGCGTTCGGGCAGCAGCACCTGCGCGGCGCTGCCCTCGGCGGCTCCGGGGCCGTGGCCCAGCGAGATATCGGTGCCCTCGATCACCCAGCCGCCGCCCCTGCGGCGTGCCGGCAGCAGGGTGCCGAGACGCAGGAAGTCGGCGACGGCGGCGCTGGCGGGCTGGTCGATCAGTTCGGCCGGGGAAGCCAGCTGCTCGATCCCGCCGCCGCGCATGACGGCAATCCGATGCGCCAGCGCCAGGGCCTCGGCGTGATCATGGGTGACATAGACCGCCGAAAGCTCCAGCTCGGCGACCAGCTGGGCCAGTTCGTCGACCATGGTCTCGCGCAGCTCGCGGTCGAGGTTCGAGAGCGGCTCGTCGAACAACACCAGCGGCGGCTCGGCGACGATGGCGCGGGCGATGGCGACGCGCTGCTGCTGTCCGCCGGAAAGATCCGAGGGGCGGCGGTCGGCCATTGCGCCAAGGCCGACGCGATCCAGTGCCCGGGTGACGCGGGCGGCGCGCTCGGGGCCTGAGATGCGGCTCATCTCCAGCGGAAAGGCGACATTGCGGGCGACCGAGAGATGCGGCCAGAGCGCGTAATCCTGGAAGACCATGCCGAGGCCGCGCTTCTCGGGTGGCAGGGCGAGGCCCTGCGCGGGATCGGCGACGGTGCGCCCGGCGATCTGCACCTGCCCCGCGACCGGCATCAACAGGCCCGCGACCAGCCGCAGCAGGGTCGTCTTGCCGGACCCGGACGCGCCGAGCAGGGCCAGAACCTGCCCTTTCGGCAGATCCAGGTCGATCCCCTCGAGGATGGTCGTGGCCCCATAGGCCATGCCCAATCCCCGGATGGAAAGTGCGGCGGGAGAGATCGCTGTCATTTCAGATAAATTTTCATGGCTCCGCGCCCTTAGGCCCGGGACATGAAGCTTTCATGACGAACGAAGACTTTCGCGCGATAACACACGCATGATCCGTGCCGGAAGATCAGGACACACGCGGAAGATGCGACGCCGGCGCCCCGGCGGGCCTCGCGGGCCCGGTCAGTAAACCAACCGCCCGAGCTCCTCCGCGCCCAGGGTGGCGGCGAATCCCTCCGGCGCCCCCCGAAGGTCCAGATCGACCCGGTGGGTCACAAGCCGCCCATCCGGCAGCACCTGGTGCAGGTGCATCCCCGGCGCATCGGGGGTGTGGGCATGGGGGGCGCCCCCGACCAGAGACAGGGCAAGCCCATGGGCCAGGGCGGGGCCGGTGCTGGCGGTCACCCCGGCCCAGGTCGCGGTGATCTCGCGGTGCGTATGCCCGGCGATGACCCGGGTGACGGCGCTGCCCCGGACAAGCGCCTCCAGCGCCTCGGCGCCTTCGAAGGGCGTGCCGTCGAGACGCGGAATGCCGGTGGCAAAGGGCGGGTGATGCAGGGCCAGCAGCGCATTGCCGCGCGCGCCCTCCAGCACCCCGGCCAGCCAGTCGAGCCGCGCGGCATCGACGCCGGGCAGCCCTCCGGCGCGGTTGCTGTCCAGCCCGATCACGGTCAGCCCGTCAAGCGGCAGGGCGAAGCTGAGGTGCCCCTCGGCGAAATCGGCACGGTCTCCGAGGGCGGCACGGAACTCTGCCGCGCGGTCATGGTTGCCGCTGAGCGCGACCAGCGGCACCGGCGCCTGGCGCAGCAAGGCACAGGCGGGGCCGTAGCCGGCGGCGCTGCGGTCGATCACGTCGCCGGTCAGCAGGATCAGCGCCGGGGCGGGCCGCATCCGGGCGATCCCCTCGAAGGCCCGCGCCAGCGCCTCGGCCGGATCATGGCGCGGATAGGCGCCGTCGTCGCGCAGGTGCAGGTCGGAAAGCTGGACGATGAGCATGGGGCCTCCCCGGGTCCGCGGGTCGTCTGCCGCAGTGCCAGAAGGGCGACGGCAGGGCAAGGGCGCTAGCCCGTCCCCAGCCGGCGCGAGGCGCGCCGCGTGCTCAGGTTGCGCCACAGGAAGGCAGCCAGGAAGATCGCCGTCAGCACCAGCACCACCGTCGCCGCCGGGGCGCTGTCGAGCCAGAAGCTCGCGTAGCTGCCCGCCAGCATCGAGACCATGCAGACCGCCACCGACAGCGCCAGCATCCGCCCGAAGCTGCGCGTCAGCAGGAAGGCGATGGCCCCCGGCGCGATCAGCAGCGCCACCGCCAGGATCAGCCCTGTGGCGCTGAGCGTGGCGACGATGGTCAGCGACAGCACGGTCAGCAGCCCGTAGTGCAACAGCCCGACCCGCAATCCCGAGGCCCTGGCCTGCGCCGGGTCGAAGGTGTGCAGCAAGAGGTCGCGCCATTTCAGCAGCAGCGCCCCCGAGACCACAAGCGCGATCAGCCCCGCCGTCCAGAGATCCTCGGGGCCGACCCCCAGCATGTTGCCGTAAAGGATGTGATCGAGGTGCACGTTGGTATGGATCGAGGTGTAAAGCACGATGCCCAGCCCGAACATGCCCGAGAAGACGACGCCCATCACGGTGTCCTGCTTCACGCGGCTGTTCTCGGAGAGGTAGCCGGTGGCCAGCGCGGTGGTCATCCCGGCCAGGAAGGCCCCCAGGATCAGCGGCGCGCCGAGGATATAGGCCAGCACGACGCCGGGCAGGATGGCGTGGGAAATCGCATCTCCCATCAGCGCCCAGCCCTTGAGGACGAGGAAGCATGACAGCAGGCCCGTCGGCACGGCGACGATCATGCCGATCAGGAAAGCGTTCTGCATGAAGGGGAATTGCAGCGGCATCAGCAGGGTGTCGATCATGCCCCGATCTCCTCGGCCAGGGCCTCGGCGGCGCGGCGGCGGGCTGCCAGCATCCCGTGCTTGGGCGCCAGCACGAAGGTGACGAGGAAGACCAGCGTCTGCAGGATCACGATCACTCCGCCCGTCGCCCCGTCGAGGAAGTACGAGAGATAGGCGCCGGCAAAGCTGGTCAGCGTGCCGATGGCGACCGAGGTCATGATCAGCCGCGAGAAGCGGTCGCACAGCAGGTAGGCCGTGGCCCCCGGCGTCACAACCATGGCGATCACCAGGAAGGCACCGACGGTCTGCATCGCCGCCACCACAGAGGCCGAGAGCAGCACGAAGAACACCGCCTTCAGCAGCCCAGGGCGCAATCCGATGGAACGGGCATGGCTTTCGTCGAAGAAGACCACCACCAGGTCCTTCCACTTCAGCAGCAGCACCGCCAGCGAGACGAAACCGATGATCGCCAGTTGCAGCGTGTCCTCCGGGGTTATCGCCAGGATATTGCCCATGGTGATGGTCTGGATCGACACGGCGATCGGGTTGACCGAGGCCATGAACAGCCCCAGCCCGAAGAAGCTGGTGAAGATCAGCCCGATGATCACGTCGACCTTCAACCCCGAGCGGTCCGACAGGAACAGCATCGCCGCCGCCGCCAGCCCGCCCGACAGGAAGGCGCCAAGCGCGAAGGGCAGACCCAGGATATAGGCCCCCGCCACACCGGGCACGACCGAGTGCGAAAGCGCATCGCCGATCAGCGACCAGCCCTTCAGCATCAGGTAGGCGGACAGGAAGGCGCAAACGCCGCCGACCAGGGCCGAGACCCACATGGCGTTCATCATGTAGCTGTAGGAGAAGGGTTCGAGCAGATGGCTCATTCCCCGCCCTCCTTCACCTTGGTCTGCTGGCCGTATTGCACGAAGGGGCGTTCATCGTCGGTCAGGATGGTGACATGGCGCTCGTCCTCGTCGTCATGCAGGTCGGCCCCGCCGAGGGTGAAGTGGCGCAGCACGCCGCCGAAGGCGCGGGCCAGGTTCTCGTGGGTGAAGGTGGTTTCGGTGGGGCCGTAGTCCAGCACCGTACCCTTGACCAGGACGGTGCGGTCGCAGAATTCGGGCACCGAGCCGAGGTTGTGCGTCGAGACCAGCATCACCCGGCCCTCGTCGCGCAACTCGCGCAGCAGGGCGATGATCTGGTCCTCGGTCTTGACGTCGACGCCGGTGAAGGGCTCGTCCAGCAGGATCACCTGCCCCTCCTGCGCCAGGGCACGGGCCAGGAAGACCCGTTTCTTCTGGCCCCCTGACAGCTCGCCGATCTGACGCTTGCGGAAGTCCAGCATGTTGACCCGCGCCAGCGCCTGCTCGACCGCCGCATGATCGGCAGCGCGGGCGCGCCGCAGGAAGCCCATGTGGCCGTAGCGCCCCATCATCACCACGTCCTCGACCAGCACCGGGAAGGACCAGTCGACGTCCTCGCTCTGCGGCACATAGGCGACGAGGTTCCGGCGCAGCGCCTCCTTCACGGTCATGCCCAGCAGGCGGATTTCCCCGCCCGCCACCGGAACGAAACCCATGATCGCCTTGAAAAGGGTGGATTTCCCGGCCCCGTTGACCCCGACCAGCGCGGTGACGGTGCCGCGCGGGATCTCGAAGCTGGCATGGCGCAGGGCGGTGTGGCCGTTGCGATAGGTGACCGTCAGGTCCCGGGCGCAGATGCCGCCCTCGGGATCTTCTTGCTGGCCCGGGACAGTGACCGGAGCTTGCTGTTCGTCTTTCATCTCATTCGCTTTCCGCCGGCTCCGCCATCAGGGGGCGGGACGGCCTGCGACGGGCCGCCCAAGGCGGCCGCGCCGCGCTTACCTCAGACCGTCTTCGAGGCCATTTGCAATGGTTTCCGCCGTCACCCGCAGCAGATCAAGATAGGAGGGCACCGGGCCGCCCTCTTTCGACAGGCTGTCGACGTAGAGAACGCCGCCGTAATGGGCACCTGTCTCACGCGCGACCTGCTCGGCGGGGGCGGTGTTGACGGTGCTCTCGCAGAAGACGACGGGTATCTCGTTGTCGCGCACCCCGTCGATGACCGAGCGCACCTGCTGCGGCGTGCCCATCTGGTCGGCGTTCATCGGCCAGAGGTACAGCTCCTTCATGCCGAAATCGCGGGCCAGGTAGCTGAAGGCGCCTTCGCAGGTCACCAGCCAGCGTTGCGCCTCGGGGATCGTCGCAATCTCGTCGCGCAGGGGCTCCAGGGTGGCGCTCAACTCGTCCGCATAGGCTGCGGCGTTGGCAGCGTAGACCTCGGCATTGTCCGGGTCCTGTGCGCTCAGCGCCTTTTCGATATTGTCGATATAGATGAGCGCGTTATCCAGCCCCATCCAGGCGTGCGGATTGGGCTGCCCCTGGTAGGCGCCCTGGGCGATCGGGATCGGGTCGATGCCCTCGGACAGGGTCGCCGAGGGCACGTCGCGCAGGTTGGCCAGGAACTGCTCGAACCACAGCTCCAGGTTCAGGCCGTTCCACAACACGAGGTCGGCATCCTGCGCCCGCACGATGTCGCGCGGAGTTGGCTGGTAGCCGTGGATCTCGGCCCCCGGCTTGGTGATCGAGGCGACCTCGGCAGCATCTCCGGCAACCCGCTGGGCCATGTCGGCCAGCACGGTGAAGGTCGTCACCACCTTCAGCTTGTCCCCGGCCAGCGCCCCCTGCCCCAGCATCAGCGCCATGGCCGTGCCCGCCAGCAGTGATTTCGCCACGATCTTCATTCTTGCAGCTCCTTGTTGCGAGTTATTCTCAACTAAGAGCGCGCTTCTGGGGTAAGTCAAGCGTTCTGAGAACCGTTCTCAACAAAAGCCCTGTTTCTGCGTGGAAAGATGCCGAGCCTCTGGGGCCAAAGCTTCACTTTCTGCATCTGCACGGTATGCGCTTGCGTAAAACGCAACAAAACTACCGATCTTTGCAATTTTGGTTGCCTCGGCCCCGCACATAAGGTGAGGCACGATCCAAGGGAGGATACCATGCTTCATCAACGCTGGCGCCATCTCGGCGCAGCGAGCGCGCTTGCGCTCGCCACCGCGATCACCCCGGCCTTTGCGGGTCCGTCCGACGACACGCTGCGGGCGGCCATGGCCGAGGAGATCCTGAACCTCGACTACAACTACACCACCAAGCGCGAGTACATCATCCTGGCGCAGCTGACCGATGCGACCCTGTTCGACATCGACCCCGAGACGCAGGAGGTGAACCCCTCCATCGCGACCGGCTATGAGTTCATCGACGAGACCACGCTGGACGTGACCCTGCGCGACGACGTGAAATTCCACGACGGCAGCGCCCTGACCCCCGCCGACGTGGCCTATACCTACAACTGGATCAAGGACGAGCGCAGCGAATCCAACGCCGCCGGCGTCGTGCGCCGCTGGCTGGACAACGCCGAGGTCACCGGCCCCAACACCGTGCGCTTCCACCTGAACTCGGTCTATCCGCTGGTGATCCGCGACATGGCCGCCCGGATCATGATCCGCAAGGACGGCACCTATGACGCCGGCGGCGAGGTCGACCGCGATGCCATGGCGCAGAACCTGAACGCCACCGGCCCCTACAAGGTCGTCTCCTTCGAGCCCGGCACCGAGCTGGTGCTGGAGCGCAACGCGGATTACTTCGGCGAAGCGCCCGCCATCGAGCATATCGTCGTGCGCAACATCCCCGATGTCGGCACCCAGCAGGCGGAAATGATGTCGGGCGGCATCGACTGGATGTTCAACGTGCCGCTGGACCTGGCCGAAAGCCTGGGCGCCACGCCGATGGCCACCCATCTGGCCGGTCCCGACCTGCGCGTCGCCTTCATCGTGCTGGACAGCCACGGCTACACCGACCCGGAAGGCCCGCTGACCAACGTCAAGGTGCGCCAGGCGATCAACCACGCCCTGAACAAGCCCGAGATGGCGCAGTATCTCATCGGCGGCTCCGCCGAGGCGATCCACACCGCCTGCCATCCGGCGCAATTCGGCTGCGACACCTCGGTCACCAACTACGAGTACGACCCCGAGAAGGCGAAGGCCCTGCTGGCCGAAGCCGGATACGCCGACGGGTTCACCCTGCCGCTCTGGGCCTACCGCGAGAAGCCGGTGGCCGAGGCCGTCGCCGCTGACCTGACCGCCGTCGGCATCGACGTGGACCTGCGCTACGTCAAGCTGGAAAGCCTCAACCAGGCCCGCGCCGCCCGCGACATCCCCGCCTATATCGGCACCTGGGGCTCTGGCGGCACCGCCGACACGGCAGCCATCGCGCGGATCCACTTCGACATGTCGAGCGACCGCAACATGTCCGGCGACGAGGCCCTGGCCGAGGAAATCCTCTCGGCCGAGCAGACCAACGACCCGGCCGAGCGCAAGGCGATCTACGCCTCCGCCCTCGGCAAGATCGCCGACGAGGCCCTCTGGGCCCCGCTCTTCACCTACTCGGCGAACTACCTCGTCTCGCCCGAGCTGGACTTCCCGCTGGATCCCGACGGCCTGCCCCGTCTGCAGAATTCCAGCTGGAAATAAGACGACAGAGCGCCGGGCGACCGGCGTAACCTGCGGCAGGGGCCGAACCGCCGGCCCCTGCCCCTTGGAGGACCCAGAATGCTCAGATACATCGCGCTGCGGGGGGCCCTTGCCCTGGCCGTGGCCTTCACCGTCTCCCTCGCGGCCTTCCTGTTGCTGAACGTGGCCGGCGACCCCGCCCAGGCCATCGCCGGCGAGGACGCCACCCCCGAGGTGATCGAGGCGATCCGCGCCCGCTACGGCCTCGACCAGCCGCTGACGGTGCGCTACTTCGAATGGCTCGGCGGCGTGCTGCAGGGCGATTTCGGCGAAAGCTACTACTGGCACAAGCCGGTGGCCGAACTGGTTGTCGACCGCGCCGACGAGACCATCGCCCTGGCCCTCTCGGCCCTGAGCGTCACCATCCTCATCGCCCTGCCCCTGGGCGCGCTGGCCGCGCTGAACCCGAATTCCTGGATCGACCGCTTCGCCCTCGGCGTCGCCGTCTCGGCGCAGGCTGTGCCGAACTTCTGGCTGGGCCTGATCATGATCATCCTCTTCGGGGTGATGATGCCGATCTTCCCGGTCTCGGGTGACAGCACCTGGAAGCACTTCGTGCTGCCGGCCTTCGTGCTGGGTGCCTCTTCGGTGCCTGCCGTGATGCGGCTGACCCGCACCGGCCTGATCGAGGTGATGGGCGCCGACTACATCCGCACCGCCCGCTCGAAGGGGTTCCGCGGCTGGCCCCTGCTGCGCCGCCACGCCATGCGCAACGCCCTGCTGCCGGTGATCTCGGTGCTGGCGGTGCAACTGGGCCAGAAGTTCGGAGGCTCGGTCATCACCGAAAGCATCTTCGCCATCAACGGCCTGGGGCGGCTGGCGCTGGAAAGCATCCTCGGCATGGATATCCCCACCGTGCAGATGCTGATCTTCGTCTTCGCCATCGTCTTCGTCGCCATGAACCTGCTCGCCGACATCCTGAATGCGGCGCTTGACCCGAGGATCCGCATCGGATGAGCACCACAGACATCACCCTGACGGCCGTCGAGGACAGCGAGACCACGCCCCTCACCCCCGGCCAGATCTTCCGCAAGCGCCTGTTCGGCCACACCGGCTTCCTGATCGGCGCCTCGATCATCCTGCTGATTGTCCTGGTGGCGATCTTCGCCCCGCTGATCGCGCCCCATGATCCTTACGTGCAGTCGCTGTCGACCCGCATGTTGCCCCCGGTCTGGTCCGAGGGCGGCACATGGGAACACATCCTGGGCACCGACCAGAACGGCCGCGACTACCTGGCGCGCCTGATCTACGGCACCCGCGTGTCGATCACCATCGGCATCGGCGCCGCCTCGGTCGGGCTGGTGATCGGTGTCACGCTCGGCGTCATGGCGGGCTACTTCGGCGGCTGGATCGACCATGCCATCAGCTTCCTGCTGACCGCCCAGCTTGCCCTGCCCGGCCTTCTGCTGGCCATGGCGCTGGTCTTCATCATCGGCCCCTCGATCTGGGTCGTGATCGGCATCGTCGGCGTGCTGCACTGGACCTACTACCTGGTGGTCACCCGCGCCGCCACGCAGCGCATCCGCAACCTCGATTTCGTCGCCGCCGCCAAGGCCTCGGGTGCCTCGTCCCGCCAGATCATCTGGCACGAGATCCTGCCCAACCTCGCCTCGGCGATCATCGTGATCTTCACCTTCGAGCTGGGCATCGCGATCCTCGCCGAGAGCTCTCTCAGCTTCCTCGGTGTCGGTATCCAGCCGCCGACCCCCTCCTGGGGTCTGATGATCGCCGAGGGCAAGCAGGCCATGTTCTACCGCCCCTGGCTGGTGATCCTGCCCGGCATCTGCCTGTTCCTGCTGGTCATCGGCGCCAACCTGATGGGCGACGGCCTGCGTGACATCACCTCTCCGGAAGGGCGCAACGAATGAGCCTGCTTGATATCCAGAACCTCGACGTCACCTTGGCGCTGCCCAATGGCCCGCTGAAGGCGGTGCGCGACGTGACCCTGACGCTTGAGCCCGGCGAAAGCCTTGGCATCGTGGGCGAAAGCGGCTCGGGCAAGTCGATGACCGCGCTGGCGCTGATGCGCCTGCTGCCCCGGTCCGCCACCTGCGAGGCCAAGGCGCTGCGCTTCGACGGCCAGGAGCTGCGCGACCTCAGCGATCCCGCCTTCGCCCGCCAGATCCCCGGCCCCCGCATCGGCATGATCTTCCAGGAGCCGATGACATCGCTGAACCCGGTCTACACCATCGGGCGGCAGATGACCGAGGCCACCGTGGCCCGGGGCCTGCTGAGCGAGGCCGAGGCCCGCCGCAAGGCCATCGACCTGCTGGACCGCGTCGGCATCCCCGACCCCGAAGGCCGGATGAGCCAGTTCCCGCACCAGATGTCCGGCGGCCAGCGTCAGCGCGTGATGATCGCCATGACCCTGATGCTGGACCCGGAACTCCTGATCGCGGACGAACCGACAACGGCGCTGGACGTGACGGTGCAGGCGCAGATCCTCGACCTGCTGGACGACCTGCGCCGCGAGCGGGGCATGGGGCTGATCCTGATCAGCCATGACCTTGCCGTGGTGGCCGAACGCACCGACCGCGTGGCGGTGATGTACCTGGGCGAGATGGTCGAACAGGGCACCGCGCAGGATGTCCTCTACCGGCCGCAGCACGACTACACCAAGGCCCTGCTGGCCGCGATCCCGCGCCTCGACGGGCCCGCCCGCGTGCCCGCGCAGGTGGCCGCCGCGCCCGAGGTGGAAAAGGTCATCTCGGCCACCAACCTCTGCCGCGAGTTCCATTCGCGCAAGGGGCTGTTCGGGCCGAAGAAGACCGTGCGCGCCCTGGATGACGTCTCGCTGGAGCTGCGGCGCGGCGAGACACTTGCGGTGATCGGTGAAAGCGGCTCGGGCAAGTCGACGCTGGCGCGCATCCTGCTGGGGCTCGACCTGCCCGATGCGGGTGACGTGCGGATGCTGGGCCGCCCGGTGCTGGACCTGCCCGGCGCCGAACGCGCCAGCCTCGTGCAGCCGGTGTTCCAGGATCCCTATACCTCGCTCAATCCGCGCCGCCGGCTGAGCGAGATCATCGCCCGGCCCCTCGTGCTGCGCGGTGAGGGCGACAGCGCCAGCCGCCTTGCCGCCGTGAAGGACGCGATGGAGAAGGTGCGTCTGCCCGACCGCCTGATCCATGCCTACCCCAGCCAGCTTTCCGGCGGCCAGCGCCAGCGCGTCGCCATCGCCCGCGCCCTGATCACCGAACCCGAGGCGCTGATCTGCGACGAGCCGACCTCGGCGCTGGATGTCTCGGTGCAGGCGCAGATCCTCGAACTGCTGGACGACCTGCGCGCGAAGATGGGGCTAACCTGTCTGATCATCACGCATGACATGGCCGTGGTGCACGAAACCGCCGACCGCGTCGCGGTGATGTACCAGGGCCGGGTGGTCGAGGAAGGCAGCGCCCGCGACGTGCTGGGCAACCCGTCCAACGACTATACCGCGCGCCTGCTGGCCGCCGCGCCGCGCTTCGGCGCCACGCAAGAGATGGAGGCGGTGCAGTGAAGCTCTCGACCCCCGCCCTGACGCCCTCGACGCTCTTTGCCCGCGAAACGCTCTGGCAAAGCTGGCTGGATGTCGAGGCCGCCCTGGCCGAGACCCAGGCCGAAATGGGGATCATCCCCGCCGAGGCCGCGCCGGGCATCCGCGAGGCCGCCAGCCTCGCCCGCATCGGCATCGAGGAACTGCAGGCCGATATCCGCATCACCCACGCGCCGATCCTGTCGCTGACCCGCCTGCTCTCTGCAGCGGCGGGCGAGGCCGGGGCCTATGTCCACTGGGGCGCGACGACCCAGAACGTCATGCAGACCGGGCGCATCCTGCTGATCCGCGAGGCCGACCGGGCGATCCGCAAGGCCCTGGGCCAGGCGCTGCTCAAGCTGGCCGAGATGGCCGAGACCCATGCCGAGACCCTGATGCCGGGCCGCACCAACCGCCAGCACGCCCTGCCGATCAGCTACGGCTTCAAGGTGGCGGGCTGGATCGAGGAACTGACCCGCGCACTGGACCGCCTGTCGGACGGCGGGCGCCGCCTCTTCGTGCTGCCCTTCGGCGGCGCGGTCGGCGCCATGCATGCCTTCGGGCCCGAGGGGGCCGAGCTGAACCGCCGCCTTGCCGCCCGCATGGGGCTGGGCACGCTGCTGGTGCCGGGCCGGGCGATCAACGACCTCTTTGCCGACTACATCACCCAGCTTTCGCTGCTGGCGATGACGCTGGAGCGGGTCGCGGCAGAGCTCTACCTGCTGATGACCCAGGAGATCGGCGAGATCGCCGAGCGGCTGGACGCGGGCACCGTCGGCTCGTCCACCATGCCGCACAAGGTGAACCCCAAGTACGTCGTGCGGGTGCTGGCCCAGACGGGCGAACTTCGCGGTCTCGCCGGCCCGGCGATGGAAACCGGCCGCTCCAGCCATGAAGGGGACTCGGCGCAGAACCAGATGCTCTCGACGCTGCTGGATCGCGCCGTGCCTCTGGCATGGGAGATGGCCGAGGGCTTCGACGCCCTGCTGGGCCGGATCGAGGTCAAGGCGGCGAAGATGGCCGAGAATGCCGCGCTCTCGGGCGGGGCGATCGCCACCGAAGGGCTGATGATGCGCCTCGCGCCTCTGACCGGGCGCTCGGCGGCCCATGACATCATCCACCACGCCCTCGACCACCGCAGCCCAGGCGACAGCCCGACCGAGGCGCTGGCCGCCTCGCCCGACCTGCAGGCGCATATGTCCCAGGACGAGATCCGCGCCGCCCTGGACCCGGCCGCCTACTGCGGCGACAGCGCGCGGATTTCCCGCGACGCGGCGGGTCTGGCACGCGACACGGCCCGCGCCATCGCCGGCTAGATCAGGTAGACGAGCCCGGCGACCCCGGGCTCGTCCCGCCGCCGCGCCTCGACATGGGCGGCCAGGCCATCCAGGAACAGCTCGGAGAGATCGGCGCGCGGCCCCTTGGCATGGACGCTGGCATAGGTGATCCAGTGATCCCCCTCCATCGGCCGCATCACCATCCCCTGCATCGCCGAGAGCGGCAGCACCACCGGGTCGATCAGTGTCAGGCCCAGACCCTGCCGCACCATCTCGACCGTGACCATGGTCGAGCCGGTCTCGAAGGCGATCTTCGGCCGCAGCCCGGCCTCGCCCATCACCTCCTCCAGCCGGTAGCGCCAGCGTTGTCCCGTCGCCAGGGTCACCAGCGGTTCCTCGGCCAGCTGCGCCAGCGTCACCTCCTCGACCTCGGCCAGCCGATGCCCCTCGGGCATCAGCACCGAGAGGCGCGAACGCAGCAGCGGCATGATGTCGATGGGAATGATCTCGTTCTCGACCGGCAGCGAGATCAGTCCGATGTTGTAGCCCCGCGCCGCCACCTTGCTCTCGATCTCGAAACGGCTCTCGACGTGGACGGTGCACTCCAGCTCAATCCCCTCGCGACGCAGCCGGGCGATGGTCGGCACCACCAGCCCGTTCGCCATCGGCGCCGCCGTCACCACCGACAGCCAGGAGCGCGAGCGCGAGCGCAGGTCACGGGCGATCAGGGGGATTTCCTCCAGCCCGTCGAGGGTGTTCGAGATCTGCTGGTAGAACAGCGCCCCCTCCTCGGTCAGCTGAAGATTGCGCCGGTCGCGCGAGAAGAGGTCGATCTGCAACTGCCCCTCCAGCTGCGACAGCAACCGGCTGGCCGCAGAGGCCGAGAGGTTCAGCCGCTCCGCCGCCTCGGCCAGCGAGCCGGTGGCCACCACCGCCCGGAACAGGCGCAATCCGCGTAGATTCATCTGGCGCTCCCCCAGCACTCCAAGCGCCGGCTCTCCCCTGCCGGATACGCAACATTCTGCGCGTTCAGTGCGGAAAGAGCAACAGAGAGCTAGGGCTGCCCGGGGCCGAAGGCATCACGCCAGCGTGCGGTGAACTGGGCCACCTTGGCGCGGTCCATGGCCAGCAGCATCGGCGGACCCAGCCCGATGGGCACCTGGCGGCCGGCTTCCTCGGCGCCGTCGGGATCGGCGCCCAGCGGATCCAGCCCCACCAGCCGGTTGCGCGCCAGCACCAGCTGCCCCTCCGGGCCCAGCAGGTAGTCCAGCAGCGCCCCCGCCTCGGCATCGGCCACCGGCCCCGGCAGGATGGCCGCGCGGCTGAGAACCAGCGTGTAGTCCGAGGGCGCGACGATCCCCAGCATGGGGTCCTCCGCCGCCCGGGTCTGCGCGTAGGACCCGAGCACGTTGTAGGCCATCAAGTAACGCCCCTCCTGCACCCCCTCGATGATCTCGGCGGAACAGCAGGTGGCCACGGCGCCGGTACGGGCAAAGGCCTCCATCAGGGCGCCGAAGGTGCTGGCCTCCTGGCTGTCCATGAAGGCGAAGAGGAAGCCGAGGCCCGACGCCTCGATGTCGTAGGTAGCCACCTTGCCGGCGTAAGGCGTCCGCTCGGGGCGCAGCAGGTCCAGCAGGTCGAAGCGCGACCGCGGCACCTCGGAGGCGGGCACCAGGGCGCGGTTGTAGACGATGACGGCGGGCTCCCGGGTGATGCCCCAGATCTCGTTGCGCCAGCTGAGCGCGTCGGGCAGCGCGGCGGCCGCGTCCGAGGCCCAGGGCGCGGCGCAGCGGTCATTGACCAGCTTCACCAGGTGATGCACCGCCGAGCTGATCACCAGCCCGGCGCTGGCCGTCCCGGCGGCGCATTCGGCGGCGGTCAGATCATAGAGGTTGTTCGAGCCCCATTGCTCATATCGGATGGCCAGCCCGGGCCGGGCCTCGAGGAACTGCGCGATCGCCGGTGCCATGACATCAATATCCGTGGTCGTGCGCAGCACCATTTCGCGCCCGGCGCCGAAGGTACGCACCGCCTCGGGCGCCGCTGCGGTTTCGGCCGCGACTCCATGGCACAGCCCCCAGAGCACAAGCACCAGCGGCAGCAGCAGGACACGCGCCCCCCAGGCGGCCCTGGTCAACATGGCACCGCCCGAGGCCGCCCTCCGTCGCGATCTCCGTCGCGGTTCGCCGCACGTCATTGCGCCACCTCCAGCACCAGCGCCATGCGGAAGGGTACGCTGCCGCTCATCTCCAGCCGCCCGCCGAAGGCTTCGGCCACGGCCCCGGCGATCGACAGGCCCAATCCGCTGCCCTGCGCCGCCCCCGAGACGAAACGTTCGCCCAGTTGCGCCCGCACCTCCGCCGCCGGTCCCGGCCCCGCGTCCTCGACCCAGAGCGAGGCCCGTCCATCGGCCTCGCTGACCCCCAGCCTTACCGGCGCCCGGCCGTGCTGCAGGGCGTTGGACAGCAGGTTCTTCGCCGCCTCTGTCAGCGAGAGCGCATCGCCGCGCACCATGACCGGATACTCGCCGATTTCCAGCGCCACCGCGCCGCTGCCCGAGATCAGCGCCGGGTCCCCGGCCTCGACCGCCTCCAGTGCGATGTCGCGCAGGTCCAGCAGGGCGCGGCGGGCGGAATCGCCCCGATGCACGACCATGGCCCGGGACAGCATCTGGTCCAGCAGGTGCCCGAGGCTCTTGGTGCGGGCATGGATGCGTCCGACCAGCACGCGCTGGCGCTCGGCGTCCGGCTCCTGCCCCGCCAGATCGGCCTGGGCGCGCAGGGCGGCGACGGGGTTGCGCAGCTGGTGCGCGGTGTCCGAGATCAACCGCCGCATGGTGCCGAACTGGCGCTCCAGGCGGCCCATGAAGCCGTTGAGGCCCAGCACCAACGGCAGCACCTCGCGCGGGACACGTCCGTCGAGCGGGGTCAGGTCCTGGGGGTCGCGCGCCTCCAGCCGTGCCGCCAGCCGGCCCAGCGGGCCAAGCGCGCCGCGCACGATCAGCACCGCCAGCACCAGCACCGCCAGCCCGCCGATGGCCAGCACCACCAGCGCCTTGCCGGTGATGTCGCGCGCCAAGTCGTTGCGCGCCCGCAGGGTCTGGCCGACCACCACGTCGACCCGCCCCGAAAAGCTGCGTTCGGCAAAGCGCCGCGACACCAGGATGTAGCGCGCCGGCTCGCCGAGGAACTCGGCATCGTAGAACCGCAGGTCGCCGCCGGTCCCGGGCGGTTCGGGCAGATCGTCATAGCCGGTCAGCAGGCTGCCGCCGGGGCCGCTGACCCGGTAGGCCACCCGGTCTTCCGGCGCCAGGGCCAGCAATTGAAAGGCCGAGGCCGGCAGATCGACCACCGGCTGCCCGTCCCGGATCGCCACCGTGCTGGCGATGTCGTTGGCGGCGCCGACCAGCAGCCGGTCGAAGGCTTCGCGCGCGGCGGTACGCCCATAGGCGAAGGCCGCCAGCGCCAGCACCACGCCACCGACCAGCAGCAGCGCCCCCAGCCCGGCCACCAGCCGCGCCGAGAGCGACAGCGTGGGCCTGAGCCCGCGGGCCTCAGCCCTCTGCGTCAAGGACATAGCCCAGCCCCCTCAGCGTGCGGATCACCGCGCCCGAGCCGGCGATCTTCTTGCGCAGCCGCGCCACGTAGAGCTCGATCGCGTTCACCCCAACCACCGTGTCGTCGAAGGAATAAAGCCCCTCCAGCAGCCGGTCCTTGGAATGCACCTGGCCGCGTCCGCGCATCAGCATCGACAGCAGCGCATGTTCGCGCCGGGTCAGGTCCAGCCGCTGTCCGTGCGCCGTCACCACCCCCGCCACCGGGTCATAGGCCAGGCCGCCGAGGCTGATCTCGCCCGCCCGCTCGCTGGCCTCGCGCCGGGCCAGGACATGCAGCCGCGCCTCCAGCTCGCGCTGGTCGAAGGGTTTCACCAGGTAATCGTCGGCCCCGAAGGAAAAGGCCGAGAGCTTGTCGTCGACCGAGAAATGCGCCGTCAGCATCAGCACCGGCATCTTCTGCCCGGCGGCCCGCATCTCGCGCAGCAGGTCGACCCCCGACCCATCCGGCAGCGTGATGTCCAGCACGACCACGTCGTAGCCCTGCACCCGCAGGCAATCGCGCGCCTCGGCCAGGGTCATCGCATAGTCGCAGGCCATGCCGCCGGCGCGCAGGCGGGACAGGGTGGCATCGGCCAGGTCCTGAGTATCCTCCACCAGCAGAATCCGCATTTACCCCTCCTTAGCGGCTGACGCGCCACCGTCAGGGCGGGCCCGCGCCTGGTCTTGGCGTGGCCCTGTCGTGACCCTGTCGCGACCCGACCCTGTGACAGCTTGGTGACAGGTTCAACCGCTATATCACGCGATACCGGTCGCCGGGCAGCAGGGCCCGCGGCCCATGAGGAGGAAATCTAATGGCATTCAAACATCTTCGCACGGCGCTGGCCGTCGCGGGTCTTGCCCTGACCGCCACTGCGGCTTCGGCCCAGTTCGCCCCCGAACAGCCCGAGTGCATCGCCCCCGCCAACCCCGGTGGTGGCTGGGACTTCACCTGCCGCCAGGTGGGCAAGTCGCTGCAGGACCTCGGCCTGATCTCGAAGACCATGCAGGTCGTCAACCTCGCCGGTGGCGGCGGTGGCGTGGCCTATGCGGAAGTCGTGAACAAGCGCGGTGACGACAACGACCTGATCGTCGCGGCCAGCTCGGCCACCGCCACCCGCCTGGCCCAGGGCGCCTTCCCGGGCAACACCATGGACCAGGTCCGCTGGCTGGCCTCCATCGGTGCCGACTACGGCGTGATCGCCGTCGCTGCCGACAGCGAGATCGAGACCCTGCCCGAGCTGCTGGACATGATCAAGAACGACCCCCGTTCGGTCTCTGTCGCCGGTGGTTCGGCGGTCGGTGGCTGGGACCACCTGAAGGTCCTGATCGCGGCCAACGCCTATGGCATCGAGGAAGTGCGCAACGTCAAGTACATCGCCTTCGACGGCGGCGGCGAAGCCGTGACCCAGCTGCTCGCCGGCTCGGTTCAGGCCTTCACCGGTGACCTCTCCGAGGCCAAGGGCTTTGTCGACTCCGGCGACATCAAGGTCATCGCCGTGCTGGCGCCCGAGCGCCTGGAAGGCGAATTCTCGGCCTTCCCGACCGCCAAGGAGCAGGGCGTCGACGCCATCGGCGCCAACTGGCGCGGTTTCTACGCCCCGGAAGGCATGAGCGACGAAGCCTATGACGCCTGGGTGTCGATGATCGGCGAGCTCTATGCCTCGCCCGAGTGGAAAGAGATCATGGCCGCCAACGGCCTGGCCCCGCTGGACCTGCAGGGCGCCGAGTTCGAGGCATTCGTCTCCGACTCCGTGCAGCAGATCCAGGATATCTCCCGCGAGATCGGCATCATCCAGTAAACCCCTTCCCGCGCGCGGCGGCCCTGTGCCGGCCGCGCGCGGTCCATTTTCCGGGAGGTCAGAATGAGCGACCGTATCTTCGGAGCCTTCGGGCTTCTCCTTGCCCTGTTCTATGCCTGGGCCACCCTGCAGATCCAGGAAAGCTTCCTGTCGGACGAGGTCGGACCCAAGACCTTCCCGCTGGTCATCGCCTTCATCCTCGGTCTGTCCTCGATCGTGATCGCCCTGCGCCCGGACGAGAACCCCGTCTGGCCGCCGTTGAGCCGCCTGGCCGAGATCGCCGCCGCGGTCGTGGTCATGATCCTCTACGCGCAGTTCCTGCCCGAGGCGGGTTTCGTCATCGCCACCGCGCTGGCCGCCGCCTACCTGACCTGGCGCCTCGGCACCCGGCCGCTGCAATCGCTGCTGGTCGGCGTCTGCACCTCGGTCGGCATCTACGTCATCTTCCATCTCGTGCTGGGGCTCTCGCTGGCCCGCGGCCCGCTCGGCTTCTAAGGAGACCCCGATGGACCTCATGTCTTCCCTCGGCGACGGCTTCCTGATCGCCCTGACCTGGCAGAACCTGGGCCTTGCTGTGCTGGGCTGCTTCCTCGGCACGATCATGGGCGCCCTGCCCGGCCTCGGGCCGTCGAACGGCGTCGCCATCCTGATCCCGCTGGCCTTCACCCTGGGGCTAGGCGCCACGCCCTCGCTGATCCTGCTGACCTCGGTCTATTACGGGGCGATGTACGGCGGGCGGATCAGTTCGATCCTGCTGGGCATCCCGGGCGATGAGCCCGCCATGATGACCGTGCTCGACGGGCATCCCATGGCCAAGGCGGGCCGTGCGGGCGAGGCGCTGTCGCTGTCGGGCGTGGCCTCTTTCGTCGGCGCCTTCCTGGCCACCTGGGGCCTGATCTTCCTGGCCCCGCAGCTGGTCAAGTTCGCGCTCCTGTTCGGCCCGGCGGAATACTTCGCCCTCTTCGCCCTGGCCTTCGCCACCCTCGGTGGCGTCTCTTCGACGAACCAGGCGAAATCGGCCTTCGCCGCCATGCTGGGCCTCGGCCTGGCCGTCGTCGGCGTCGACACGCAGACCGGCGTGCCGCGCCTGACCTTCGGCGAGGTGCACCTCTATGACGGTCTCGACTTCCTCGTCGCCATCGTCGGCCTCTTCGCCCTGTCCGAGGTCTTCATCTTCCTCGAACACCGCCATGGCGAAGCCGATGCGGACAGCAAGAAGATCGAGGTCGGTCGCCTGACCCCATCCTGGGCGATGCTGAAGTACTGCACGCCGACCATGCTGCGCACCTCGGTGCTGGGCTTCGTGGCGGGCGTCCTGCCCGGCGCCGGCGCCTCTCTGGGCTCGTTCATCTCCTATTCCATGGAGAAGAAGCTGGTCGACAAGGAGGGCACCTTCGGCACCGGCGACCCGCGCGGCGTCGCGGCGCCCGAGGCCGGCAACAACGCCGCCGCCGGTGGCGCGCTGGTGCCGATGCTGTCGCTCGGCGTGCCGGGGTCGGGCACGACCGCCGTGCTGCTGGCGGTGCTGCTGTCGCTCAACATCACGCCCGGGCCGCTGCTGTTCCAGAACAACCCCGACGTGGTCTGGGGCCTGATCGCGGCGCTGTTCATCGCCAACATCATGCTGCTGCTGATGAACATTCCCCTGGTCGGCCTGTTCACCCGGGTGCTGATGGTGCCGCCGCGGATCCTGATGCCCATCGTGGCCATGGTCAGCTTCGTCGGCATCTACGGCATCTCGGGCAGCTCCTTCGATCTGCTGGTGATGATCGCCTTCGGGGTTGGCGGCTGGCTGCTGCGCAAGCTCGACGTGCCGCTGGTGCCGATCATCCTCGGCACCCTGCTCGGCAACACGATGGAGAACAACCTGCGCCGCGCCGTGACCATCTCGAACGGCGACTACATGACCCTGGTCGACAGCCCGCTGTCCATCGGCCTGTGGACCGTCGCCATCGTCGGATTCATCCTGCCGATCTTCGTCGGCAAGGTGATCAAGGGGCGGATGCGCAATCGCCGCGACGCCGAGGGCTCGACCTCGGACTGATCACGCCCTTCTGACGAAGAGTTCACCGAACGCCCGGCCCCGCGTCGGGCGTTTTGCTTTGTGCACCGGCGGCGTTGCGCCACACTGCATGGGCAATGGCGCAAACCGCTCTACCTGAAGGCGAGGAAACGAAACATGGGACCCGCAACCGGAGCCATCATGAAACACGCCGACCGTATCGCTGCCATCGCGGCGGTGGCGGCCATCGCCGCCCTGCTGCTCAGCAGCCCTGCCCTGTCGCAGGACTTCAACGCCGCACCGCCCAATGCGCCGGATCAGAACCCTGCCTTCCCCGGCCAGACCCGTGCCCCGGTGGTGGACCGGGGCGTCACCCTGACCCGCGAGGTGATCGCCAGCGGGCTGCGCAACCCCTGGGGCATGGAGGAATTGCCCTCGGGCGACTGGCTGGTGACAGAACGCCCCGGCGCGATGCGCCTGGTGTCGCGCGACGGCATCGTCTCGGCCCCGATCCGTGGCCTGCCCGAGGTCGATGCCCGCCGCCAGGGCGGCCTGCTGGATGTCACCGTGGCCCGCGACTTCGACCAGACCCGCCGCGTGTGGTGGAGCTTCGCCGAACCCCGCGAGGACGGCCGCAACGGTACCTCGGTGGCCACCGGGGTCCTGTCCGCGGACGGCACGCAGATGACCGATGTCGCGGTGATCTTCCGCCAGACCCCGGCCTGGGCCTCGACCATGCATTACGGCTCGCGGCTGGTGTTCGACCGCGACGGCGCGCTTTTCGTCACCACCGGAGAGCGCTCCAACCCCGAGCCGCGACAGCTGGCGCAGGACCCCTCGACCCACCTCGGCAAGGTGCTGCGCATCGCCCCCCTGGGCGGCCCGGCGCAGGGCAATCCTCGCCCCGAGGGCGCCGTGCCGGAACTCTGGTCGCTGGGACACCGCAACATCCAGGGCGCCGCCCTGGCCCCCGACGGCCGCCTCTGGACGGTCGAGCACGGCCCGCGCGGCGGCGACGAGCTGAACCGCCCCGAGGCCGGCCTGAACTACGGCTGGCCGGTGATCACCTACGGCGAGGACTACTCGGGCCGTCCCATCGGCGAGGGCCGCACGGAAGCGCCGGGGATGGAGCAACCCGTCTACTACTGGGATCCGGTGATCGCCCCGTCCGGCATGGCCTTCTACGACGGCGCGATGTTCCCCGACTGGCGCGGCTCGGTGCTGATCGGCGGGCTGGCGGGGCAGGCGCTGGTGCGGCTGACGCTGGAAGACGGCCGCGTCACCGGCGAGGCACGTTACCTGCAGGGCCAGGGCCGGGTGCGCGACGTGGCCGTCGCCCGGGACGGTGCCGTCATGGTGCTGACCGACAGCGACAACGGTGCGCTGCTCCGCCTCACGCCCTGAATGCCGGACTGAGTGCCGGACGTCCCTCCGCCGAACGGCCGCAATCCGGTCACCCGGCCAGGGGACGCGGCCCAGATGTCGGCGGGCCGGGGTTCCGCAGCGCGCTCCATCTGGCTAGGGTCACCCCGACCCGACCGGAGCCCGCCATGCTGACCCATCCCCGTCCTGCCGTCCTCTCCGTCGCGCTGCGCGGGGGCGAGGTGCTGCTTGTCCGTCGCGCCAATCCCCCAGATGCGGGTCTCTGGGGCTTTCCCGGCGGCAAGCTGGACCTCGGAGAGACCCTCGCCCAGGCCGCCCTGCGAGAGCTGGAGGAGGAAACCGGCCTGCGGGCGCTCTCGGCGGGCCCGGTCCTGGGGGCCCAGGACGTGATCGTGCCCGGCGACTCGCCCGGTGATCTGCTGTTTCACTACGTGCTGATCGCCCTGCTCTGCCACCTGCCTGCCGACGCCCCCGATCCCCGCGCCGCCGACGACGCGCTGGAAGCCCTCTGGCTGCCGATCGAGCGGATCGCCGAACTGCCCTGCAGTGAAGGTGTCGAGGCCCTCGCCCGGCTCGCCCAGAAGCTCAGCACCGATCCGGCGGCCGATTACGCCCCCTGAGGCCCCGCAACCGACTGATCCGACGCGCTTTCCCGGAACGGCTGCGCGCCGCCGGGCGGCTATCCGAGCGAAACACTGCGATTTCCACAGGCGAAATCCGAGCAAAGCACTTGACTTAAAACACCCGACGATATCACTCAACTATTTGTTTTAATTAACTTTTTTATTGCACCACCGAGAGGGTCGCCCTATATCGTTCTCAAGACAGCAAGCCAGCCGCGTGCCAGCCAGCCATCCGTGAAACGCCAGCTCGACAGGATCAGCCCATGTCCACGCATTGCAGCTCTTGCGCCTTCTACGAGGACCACAAAGCCAATTCCGCCAGCCAGCTCACCGATGCCGGCCTGTGCCGCGCCAACCCGCCGGTGAGCCAGATGGATGCCGACAGCCGCGCCTTCTGGCCGGTGGTTCAGGCGACCGACTGGTGCGGCAAGTTCGCCAACGCCTTCCCGGCGGAATAAGCCTTTCGGGCGGGACCCAGCCCGCTTCCCAGCCAGCCACGGACATCCCACCGCGACTCCGGTCGCCTCCGTCAGCCAGCAAGGCCGCAAGCCCGGCCTCCGTCCGAAAGACCCTGGCCCGCGCCGAGACAAAGCGACAAGGCAGCCCCTCCGGGCTGCCTTTGGTTTTTGGCGAACGCCTGTTCCCAGGCGGCCCCGCGGCGATCATCACGCAAACGTGATCGCGCGCAGCCGGCGCCCGGCGGGACATTCTGACGCGCCTTGGCATCTGCTCCGGGCCGAAAAGCCCAGAGATGACGGGCATTTGGCCGCGCCACGATCGCCGCGACCGGACAAGCCCCCCGAAAGTCTCATTTGAGCCTGCGGGGCGCAGGCTAGTCTGATCGCGTTGTGGAAAGAGTGTCAGTAGTTACAGAAATGGCGATTGCGGAAAACGTGCACGCCCCCCTGCAGCCGATCCGAATTGGCCTGGCGGGGGCCGAAAGCCGGCTTGTCCCGGTGGCAGAGGCGCTGGAAGGCGCTGCGTTGCAGCGCGGCCTGGCCCTGCGCCTGCGCCGTTTCCAGGTCGGCGATCCCCGCCGGCCCGGGGCGGTGGCGGACCTGATCGCCCAGGCGCGCGCCGCGGGCTTCGATACCCTGCATTGCACCGCCCCCCTGCTGGGCGAGTTGAGCGAGATGATCCACGACAGCGTGCCGGATGGCGACCGTGCGCGGCTCTACGACACCATTTTCCTGAACCACCGCCAGCCCCTGCAGGGATGTGACGCGGGCACCTGGGCGCTGCATTCGGCGCTCGGCAGCTTCCTCGCCGGACGCCCGGCAGAGCATGTGCTGATCCTCGGGGCCGGCCCCGAGGGGCAATCGGCGGCCATCGCGCTGGCGGCCCGGGGTGTCCGGCGCCTGACCTTCCACGATCCCGACATGAGCCGCGCCGCCTCGCTGGCCAATCTGATGCAGGAATGCGCCGAGATGCGATGCACCCTGCTGGCCTCGACCGAGGGGCTCTTTCACGCGCGCTCGGCGCCCGGCGTGACGCGGGGTTGGATCGACGGCATCGTTCACGCCCCGGGCAGCAACATGGCGCCGCAGGAGATCAGCGACCTTGCCCCGCCGCTCTGGCTGGTGGACATGGCCGCCTTCGCCCCGCCGACCGCCCTGTCCAACCGCGCCCGGGCCGCAGGCTGTGCGGTGCTGGAGGGTGCCGAGATCGCCCTCAGGCGCGGCGCGCGGCTGCTGGATTGCTGTGCGGAAAGAAGCCACGAAGGTTGCGGGCTGGGCTGGCTGCACCTCGATCCCGGGACCACGGCGCCCGGAACCACGGCACGCAGCGCCGCCCGCCGCTCTGGCTGAGCCGGATTCAGCCGCGCAGCAGGCCCGAGCGCAACAGCAGCCATTCGGTATATCCGCCCCGTCGGGGCGCCACGAGGCAATGCAGCACGAAGCGCAGCGGCGAAAGTTCGGTCATGGTATCCCCCGATCCATGGTCAAGCTGCGAAAGCCCTAGCGAGACTGGATGACAGGGTCATGACGCGCCAATGTCGCACCGGTGACGGCGCCCCGTGACGAACCCGGTGACGCGCGCCCGCCTCGGCCCGCGAGGGGCCTCGCCCGCCGCGCCCGGGCCTGCGGCCGGGCCACCCGCCGCCACTGGATTTCCGCCCCGGCAGCGGCTAGGCAGGCGGCATGGTCCGCACGCTCCTCCTCAACAAGCCCTTCGGCACCCTGCCCCAGTTCACCGACAAGGGAACCGAGGGCAGCCCGCGCCCGACCCTCTCGGATCTCGTGCCGGTGAAGGGGGTCTATCCGGCCGGGCGACTCGACCGCGACAGCGAGGGGCTGATGGTGCTGACCTCTGACGGCCGCCTGCAGGCGCGCATCGCCGACCCGAAGCACAAGCTGGCCAAACTCTACTGGGTCCAGGTCGAGGGCCTGCCCGACGAGGCCGCCCTGGAGGCCCTGCGCCGCGGCGTGACGCTGAAGGACGGCCTTACCCGCCCCGCGCGGGCCGAACGGATCGACGCCCCGGAGGGACTCTGGCAGCGCGACCCGCCGATCCGGGTGCGCAAGTCGGTGCCCGATGCCTGGATCTCGATCGAACTGCGCGAAGGCCGTAACCGCCAGGTGCGCCGCATGTGCGCCCATGTCGGTCACCCCTGCCTGCGCCTGATCCGCGCCGCAATCGGCCCCTGGCGTCTCGACGGACTGCGACCGGGCGAATGGCGCGATGCGCCGGACCTGCCCCTGCGCGGCTGAAACCTGCGCAGGCGGGGCCAGCCCCCGCCCCCAGATCCTTGCGAGCGGGAAACGCCCCCCCTCATTCTCCCTGTTCATATTGGCACGCCGGAGCAGGCCTCGCCCGGCACCGGGCGAGATGCCGCGCCCTCAGGCCAGCGACGGCAGCCAGAGCACGATCTGCGGGAAGGCCACCAGCCCGGCGATGGTCAGCGCATCGGCAACGAAGAAGGGCGCCACGCCGCGGAACACGTCCTGGACCGAGACCTCGGGCCGCACGCCGGCCACCACGAAGCAGTTCAGCCCTATGGGCGGCGTGATCAGGCAGAACTCGGCCATCTTGACCACCAGGATGCCGAACCAGATCGCGCACATGGGGCCAGACATCCCGAAGGTGCTGTCGGCCGCCGAGACCAGATCTCCGCCGTTCAGCGCCATCACCGCCGGGTAGACCACCGGCAGGGTCAGCAGCAGCATCCCGATCGCATCCATGAACATCCCCAGCACCGCATAGGCCAGCAGGATCATCACCAGCGTCATCATCGGCGCCTGGTCCAGGCCGGTGATCCAGCCCGAGAAGGCCCGAGGCAGATCCGCGAAGCCCAGGAAGCGCACATAGATCAGCACGCCCCAGATGATCGTGAAGATCATCGCGGTCAGCTTGGCGGTCTCGATCAGCGCCTCCTTCAGCTGGCCCCACTTCAGCCCGTTCAGCAGCGCCATCAGGAAGACCACGGCGGCGCCGAGCGCGCCGCCCTCGGTCGGCGTGCCCCAGGGGTCGCCGCCGAAGGGGTTGTAGATGAAGAAGACGATGATGAAGATCACGAAGAAGATCGGAAAGGCCGCCGGGATCGCGGCGAAGCGCTCGCGCCAGGTGAAGCCCTTCACCGGCGGGCCGAACCGTGGCCAGGCCAGCGCCATGCCAACGATCAGCGCGCCGTAGACCAGCGCCGAGAAGGCGCCGGGGATGAAGCCCGCCAGCAGCAGCTTGCCCACGTCCTGTTCGACGATGATGGCGTAGATCACCAGGATCGCCGAGGGCGGGATGAGGCTGGCAAGGGTACCGCCGGCCGCAACAACTCCGGCCGCGAACCTCTTGTCATAGTTCAGTTTCAGCATCTCCGGGATGGCGATACGGGCAAAGACCGCCGAGGTGGCGACCGAGGCGCCGGAGACGGCGGCGAAGCCCGCCGTGGCGAAGACGGTCGAGACCGCCAGCCCCCCCGGAAGCCAGCCGACCCAGCGTTTCGCAGCCTCGAAGAGGGCCCGCGTCAGACCCGCGTAATAGGCCAGGTAGCCGATCAGGATGAAGGTGGGGATCAGGCTCAGCGACTGGCTGGCAACCTTGGAATGGGGCACCTGGCCGGCGGTCTTCACCGCGACGGTCAGCGCCTTGCCGAAGCGCGCCGGATCGTAACCGAACTTGGCCCAGAAGATCCACAAGAGGCCGACCAGCCCGGCGATGCCGGCGGCGAAGGCCACCCGCATCCCCAGCACCACGATCAGCAGCAGGAAGCCCGAGACGGCGATACCGATTTCAATAGGTTCCAAGGGATTACTCCTTCCCGCCCGAGACGGCTTCCGCCTCTTCCGCAGCCTGCTCCGCCGCCGATTGCACCAGCGGCACGGCGACGGGATGCGTCGTGCCGGTAGCCAGGGCCCGTGTGTAGCCCCAGAGCTGCAGCAGCAGGCGCAGCGCCAGCACGCTGAAGGCCACCGGCGCCAGCAGCTTGGCCGGCCAGAGCGGCAGGGCAATGTCGATCGAACTGTCACGGCTCCACAGCGGGCGCGCGAAATCGAAGCTGCGCTCGAAATGCGCCCAGGATCCCCAGATCAGCAGCAGCATCAGCACCAGCATGAAGAAGGTCGTCACCAGTTCGGCGCTCCAGAGCGCCCGGCCCTTCAGCCGTCCGACGAGGATATCCATGCGGATGTGGCCTCCGTCACGCTGTGTGAAGGAAATCCCCATGAAGGCGATCAGCGGCATCAGTTGTTGAATCCAGTCAACATAGCCCGGCAGGGGCGCGTTGAAGAGATTGCGCCCGCCGACGGAAACCACCGCCAGCACCATGAGTGAAAACACCGCGATACCCGAGAGCAGCGCCATGACCCGCTCGATCCCGTATAGTCCCCGGTCAATCCGACTGAGCGCGCTGTCATCCGCCAGCACTGAGGAATGCCCTGCCATATCCGCCTCTCATTCTTGAAAAGATCGCCCTGACAATAAGTTGCAGGGCGATCTTGAAGTGATGGATTACATCTGCGCCTTGGCCAGAGCGTCCATCATCACGTCATAGAGTTCCTGCGCGGGCAGGCCCTGGGCGGTCATCTCCTCGATCCACTTGTCGCGGATCGGATCGGCTGCCTTGGCCCGGAAAGCCGCCAGGTCCTCCTCCGAGAAGGTGACTTTCTCGACACCACGCTCGGTCAGCACCTGGTCCCACTGCTCGTAGATCTTGCCGTATTCCTGCAGGTAGTGCTCCATCACCACCGGAATGGCGGCTTCCAGCGCCGCGCGATGCTCGTCCGAGAGCATCTCGTAGGCATCGGTATTGACCACGACGGGGCAGTTGACGGTGCCCGGGTTCAGGTTGGTGGTCCACCAGTCCGCCATGTCGATGGTGCGGAAGCTGAGATGCGCATGGGGCGCGAAGGAAACCGTGTCGACGGTGCCGGAGTCCAGCGCCGCATAGGCTTCGGACGAGGTGACCGAGGTCGGCACGGCACCCACGGTGCGGAAGGCTTCGCCGATGCCGCCGGTGGCGCGCACGCGCATTCCCTCGAAGTCTTCCAGCGTGGTGCGCGGCTCTCCGGTGCCGACCAGGTTGTACTGGGGCAGCGGCGAGGGCATCAGCAGCATGGCATTCCAGCGGCCCAGATCTTCCTTTGCCGCCGGGTGGTTATAGACCGCCTGGGAAACGGCGATCTCCTCCTCCAGGGTGTTCACGCCCAGGAAGGGCAGTTCCAGAACGGTGATCGAGGGGTTCTTGTCGCGGTGGTAGCCGGCGCAGAACTGCGCCATCTCGAAGGCGCCGATCGAGATCCCGTCGAGGTTCTCGGTGTTCTTAGACAAGCCGCCGTAGGAGATGTTCAGCGTGAACTCCCCGTTGGTGGTCTCCTCCAGCACATCGGCCAGTTTCTCGACATGGCTGGTAAAGGCGCGTTCCTTGCCCCAGAGCGAGACGTTCCATTCCTCCGCGCCCGCCGGCTGGGTTGCGCCAAGGCACAGCGCCGCCGCGGCGGCACCGGTCAAAAGTGTCTTCATGATTTCCTCCCTTGTCGGCCCCTCCTCGTGGGCCGTTCGTGGGGCAGAAGCCTAAAGGCTGCGACCGGTCACGCAAGAAAATTCCTCTACCAACAAGACGGTAGACCGGGGCACCCTGCCCCGTCCGCGCTATCACAAACCCTGCAGGCAGCGGCGCCGCACCTGTGGATAAAAGGGATAGATTTCACTTTATCAACAATATGCGCTGTGGATCATCTTGCCTGTCACCCTGGGTGCAGGCCAGGCGCAGCGCCGGTCACCGGAACCGGAGAGACCGGCGGGGCCCCTCTCGGGACCAGCAGGGCCCTGGAACGAGCCGCAGCGCCAGTGTGGGGCAAATGGCGCTCCCCCCGCCGGAGTTGCGGGGCACAGACTCGTGCCCCGGGCGGGCTCAGCCGACCCGTTCGCCCTCGACGAAGACCGACCGCACCACGGGCACGTTGCCGCGCCGGGCGAAGCGGATCAGGTCGGCCCGCTGCCCGACCTCTAGCGCACCGCGATCGGCCAGGCCCGACGCACGCGCCGGGGCCAGCGTGACCGTGGCGAGACCGCGCGCCATGTCGCCCCAGTGCTCGCCCAGTTGCACCGCCGCCTGCAGCAGCGCCGCCGGCACGTAGTCCGAGCTGATGATGTCGAGCAGGTCCAGGTCCGCCAGTTCCAGCGCACTGACATTGCCCGAGTGCGAGCCGCCGCGCACCAGGTTCGGCGCCCCCATGATCACCTTGATGCCATGGTCATGGCAGGCCCGCGCCGCCTCGACCGTGGTGGGGAATTCGGCCAGGCGGATGCCATGACCGGCCGAGGTCTCGACCTGGGCACGGGTGGTGTCGTCATGGCTGGCCAGCACCGCGCCATAGCGCGCCGCCGCCGCGACCGACGCCGCCTCGTGCTGCGCGCCCAGCCGGTCGTGCAGGTCGTAGAGGAACTGGATATACTCGCCGAACCCCTCCTTCGAGAGACCATTCTTGCCGCGCACGTAGTCCTCGAACTTGCCGATATCGCTGAACTGGCGCTGCCCGGGCGTGTGATCCATCAGGGAGACGATGCCGACGTTGTCCTCGGGGCCGAACTCATCCAGCTCCTCGACCAGGGTCTGAGAGCATGTTTCGGCCCGCAGGTGCAGCTTGTGGCTGATCTTCAGCGCGCCGGCCCGGCGCATCAGCGTGATCTCGTCGGCCATGGGGCGGGCATAGCGGCGATAGTCGGCCTTGGCCCCCTCGACGATCGAGCCGACGCGGATCGCGTCGAAGACCGTGGTGATGCCGCAGCCGCAAAGCTCGGCGTCATGGGCGACGATGGCCGCGTGATGCGGCCAGTGGGTCTTCGGACGCGGGGTGATATGGCGCTCCAGGTTGTCGGTGTGCAATTCGACCAGCCCGGGAGAGAGGTAATCGCCCTCGCAATCAACGGCGCCGCGCGGCACGGCGCCGCTGCCCACCTCGGCGATCTGCCCGTCGCGGATCACGACGTGGCCGTCGCGGATCTCTCCCGGCAGCACCAGTTTCGCATTGGCCAGAACCGTCTCGCCCTGCCGGGCGCCCGTCGCAGTCTCGTCCTTCATTCCACCTGTCCCATCATTGCCGCAGCGCGCCTGTCGCGCTGCGCGTCCAGAATGTCCAGCACCCCCCGGACCGTATCCGAGAGCTTGCCCGCGTTGTCCACCTCATGCGGCGTGATGCCCTCGGGCAGGGCAAAGCCCGCCCGTGCCAGCCGCCGCTCGATCTCTGCCGCGCTCTCGCGGCCGCGCTCGGCCAGGCGGGCCGCCAGCACCGGCACCGGCGCGCTCAGCAGCACGCAGGTGAAGCCCGGCACCCGGGCCTGCGCCAGGGGCAGCACCGCGCGCGAGAGGTTGACCAGCTTGTCCTGACCCGCCGCCAGCTCTGCCAGGACGCCGCGCGGCACGCCGTAGTGCAACCCATGCGCGCGCCAGGACAGAAGGAAGTCCCCCGCCGCCTCGCGGGCGATGAAATCCGCCTCGCTGGTGCCCTCGAAGTCCTCGCCGCCGGCTTCGCTGGGCCGGGTGATCACCCGCCGCACCAACGAGATGCCGGGTCGCGCTGCCGCGACGGCCTCCATCACCGTGTCCTTGCCGACCCCGGAGGGGCCGACCACGCCCAGCAGAAGGCCCGGTACCTGCGCCATCTCAGGCCACCTTCGCCGGTGTGAAGCCGGTCACGTCGACGGCACGGTCACAGACCCGGTCGCGGGCCTCGACGTCGTGGAAAATGCCGACGATGGCGGCGCCGCGCGCCTTGGCCTCCTCGATCAGCTGCATGACCTGCTCGCGGTTGGCGGCGTCCAGGCTGGCGGTCGGCTCGTCCAGCAGCATCGCCGGATATTGCCGGGCAAAGCCGCGCGCGATGTTCACCCGCTGCTGTTCACCGCCCGAGAAGGTGGTGGGCGAAAGGCCCCAGAGCCGCTCGGGAATGTTCAGCCGACCCAGCAGATCCGCCGCGCGCTCCCGCGCCTCGTCCGGGCCCACCCCGACCGCCAGCAGCGGCTCGGCCACCACGTCCAGCGTCGGGACACGGGGCACCACGCGCAGGAACTGGCTGACATAGCCCAGCACCTCGCGCCGCAGCCGCAGGATTTCGCGCGGTTCGGCGCTGGCGACATCGACGTCCCCGACCATGATCCGCCCCGAGGCCGAGAGGTAGTTGCCGTAGATCATCCGCATCAGGGTGGATTTACCCGAGCCCGAGGCGCCGACCAGTGCCACGCATTCGCCCGCAGCAACCTGCAGAGAGGCGCCCTCCATCACCGGGATCACCGCCGCGCCCTGATTGTGCAGGGTGAAGGTCTTGCTGACGTCCTGAACCGAGATCATGGTCCTGCCCTGTTCCTGTTTCATTCGATGGCTCCAAATACTCAGGGGGTCCGGGGGCAGAGCCCCCGGCCGCGCCACGCCTCTCACACCTGCAAGACCGAGCTGACCAGCAGCTGCGTATACTCATGCTGCGGGTCGTCCAGCACCTGATCGGTCAGGCCGGTTTCCACCACCTGCCCCGATTTCATCACCATCAACCGGTCCGCCAGCAGGCGCACCACGGCCAGGTCATGGGTAACGATGATCGCCGACAGCCCCATCTCGCGCACCAGTCCGCGCAGCAGGTCCAGCAGACGCGCCTGGACCGAGACATCAAGGCCCCCGGTCGGCTCGTCCATGAAGACCAGCCGCGGCCCGGTCACCAGGTTGCGCGCGATCTGCAACCGCTGACGCATCCCGCCCGAAAAGGCGGTCGGGCGATCATCGACCCGATCCTCGGCAATTTCGACCCGGCCCAGCCAGTCGACGGCCTGTTCGCGGATAGTGCCGTAGTGGCGGGCGCCCAGACCCATCAGCCGCTCGCCCACATTGCCGCCCGCGCTGACGTTCATCCGCAGCCCCTCATGGGCGTGCTGATGCACGAAGGCCCAGTCGGTCCGGCTCAGCATCCGCCGCTCGGGCTCGCTCATCGTCACCGTGTCGACCAACTGGCCCGCGCGGTCGAACAGCACCTGCCCCTCGTCCGGCGCCAGATGGCCCGCCAGGCAATTGAGCAGTGTCGTCTTGCCCGAGCCGCTCTCGCCGACGATGCCCATCACCTCGCCAGGGTAGAGATCGAAGGCCACGCCCTCGCAACCCACCCGGGCGCCGTAAAACTTCGCCAGCCCCTCGACCCGCAGCAGCGGCCCGGTGCCGATATCGCTCATGTCCTTCATCGTCCCTCACTCCGTCCGATCGCAGGGGCATTGTTTCGGTCGCTCATGCCGCGTCCTCCGCCACGCCCAGGGCGCCGACATGCCCCGCCTCGCGCCGCTCGCGGCAGAAGTCGGTGTCCGAGCAGACATACATCCGACCGCCCGCGTCATCGGTGATCACCTCGTCGAGATAGCTCTCGCCCGCGCCACAGAGATCACAGCACTGCGGGGCCTTCATGCGCTGGAAGGGGTAGTCCTCGAAGTCGAGGCTGACCACCTGGGTGTGGGGCGGGATCGCGTAGATCCGTTGTTCCCGCCCGGCGCCGAACAGCTGGATCCCGGCCATCTCCAGCTTCGGATTGTCGAATTTCGGGATCGGGCTGGGATCCATCACGTAGCGCCCTTCCACCTTCACCGGATAGGCGTAAGAGGTCGCGATCTCGCCGTGCCGGGCGATATCCTCGTAGAGCTTGACGTGCATCAGCCCGTATTCCTCCAGCGCATGCATCTTCCGCGTCTCGACCTCCGAGGGCTCGAGGAAGCGCAGCGGCTCGGGGATCGGCACCTGGTAGACCAGCACCTGGCCCTCGGTCAGGTCACGCTCGGGGATGCGGTGGCGGGTCTGGATGACGGTGGCCTCGGCAGTCTTCTCGGTGGTCTCCACCTCGGCGACCTTCTCGAAGAAGCGCCGGATGGACACGGCATTGGTCGTATCGTCGGCGCCCTGGTCGATCACCTTGAACCGATCCTCGGGCACCAGGATGGCGGCCGAGATCTGCACCCCGCCGGTGCCCCAGCCATAGGGCATGGGCATCTCGCGGCTGGCGAAGGGCACCTGGTAGCCGGGGATCGCCAGCGCCTTCAGCAGCGCCCGCCGGATCATCCGCTTGGTTTGCTCATCCAGATAGGCAAAGTTGTATTCAGACATGACAGGAGCCCCCCGCATGGACATGGTTTTCATCGCCTTCTTCGGCTTTCTGGCCCTGATCGTGGCGCTGATCCTCGGCATCGCCGGCTGGCGCGTGTTCTTCGGCGGCGCGAAGGACCTGCCGAACTCCGGCCCCGGCAGGCGCACCCGCGTACATGCCCGGGCGATCCGCCCGACCCCGGGCCACCGCAGGCCGAAGGGCTGACACTCTCCCGAAAGCCGAACCTCCCGCAAGCCGTCCCCCTTCAGCCCCCATTCGATGGCCAAAAATACTCTCGCCGAAGGCTTCGCCCCCACAGGGGGCGAAATCACCCTTGCCGCTCATTCTGCCGCCTCCTGCATCTTCGCCTCATCCGCCTCGCGCCGGATCTTGCGCACCAGCTCCAGCTCGGACTGGAAGTCGACGTAATGGGGCAGCTTGATATGCTCGAGGAAGCCCGTCGCCTGGATGTTGTCGCAATGGTAGAGGACGAATTCCTCGTCCTGCGCAGGCGCGCCCTTGTCGTCCTCGCCGAACTCCTTCCAGCGCAGCGCCCGGTCGACCAGCGCCATCGAGATCGCCTTGCGCTCGGTCTGGCCGAAGACCAGGCCATAGCCCCGGGTGAACTGCGGCGGCTCGGATTTACTGCCCAGGAACTGGTTCACCGTCTCGCATTCGGTCAGCACCACCTCGCCGACCTCGATGGCAAAGCCCAGCTCGGGGATCTCGGCCTCGACCGCGACCGTGCCGATACGCAGCTCGCCCACGAAGGGGTGGTTCTTGGCGTAGCCCCGCTGGGTCGAATAGGCCATGGACAGCACAAAGCCCTCGTCACCCCGGGTCAGCGCCTGCAGGCGCAGCGGCCGCGCGGCGGGCAGCTCCAGCGGCTGACGGGTCAGGTCGTCGGGCTGGTCCTCGGCGGGTGCCGGCGCCACTTCGTCCTGGATCAGGCCCTCCTTGTTGAGGAACTCGGTCACGCGCGGCATCTCGGGATGCTCCGCCTGCCCCGCCTCGGGTGCGGGACGCTCCAGGCCCTCGGCCTCCAGCGCGAAGTCCAGCAGGCGGTGCGTGTAGTCGAAGGTCGGCCCCAGCACCTGCCCGCCCGGCACATCCTTGAAGGTGGCCGAGATCCGGCGGTCGCATTCCATCGCGCCCGTGTCGACGGGCAGCGAATAGCCGAAGCGCGGCAGCGTGGTGCGATAGGCGCGGATCAGGAAGATCGCTTCGATCAGGTCGCCGCGCGCCTGCTTGATCGCCAGCGCCGCCAGGTCGGGATCGTAGAGAGAGCCCTCGGCCATCACCCGGTTCACCGCCAGCGCCAGCTGCTCGCGGATCTGCGGCACCGACAGCTCGGCCACCGCGGGATCGCCGCGCCGCGCCTCGTCCAGCCATTCATGCGCCTTGTCGATGGCCTTTTCGCCACCCTTTACAGCCACATACATCAGACGGCCTCCGCTTCCGTGACCTTGGTCGTGCGCGGCAGCGCCCAGAGGCGCGCACCATCGCAGAAATAGAAATCCAGCCCCAGCGGGAACAGCGCCGCATTGCGCTGGAAGGCCGCCGTCTCGGGCAGGTCCGCCGCGCGGCTGTCGCGGATGCCGGGGCCACGCAGCGTGACAGGCACCCCACCCATCCCCTCGACGATCAGCGTCGCCGAGCGGTCGGGGTATTCTGCCGTGCCGAGGCCATAGGCCCCGAGGTCGCCAAGCGCCTGCCATGTACCGAGGGCAAAGACCGCCTCGCCCGGCCCGACCAGCGGTGCACCGCAGTGGAAGGTGATCCAGTCACGCACCTCGGCACGGTCGTGATCGCCCGCCAGATGCACCGGGGTCTCGGGGTCGCAGAGCACCAGCAGCAGGGTCGCCGCCGCCGGGCTGACCGGCGCGGGGGCCGCGGCCAGGTCGGCCAGTTCCTGCATCTCGCCGGGGCGCGCCATGACTTCCAGCGCGGCGCGGAAGGCCCGCGCCGACTGCCGAGGCGCATCGCTGAAACCGCCCGAGAGGGCCTCGCTTGCCATCGCCATCAATCTTCTCCCCGTACCATGGTGAAGAAATCCACCTTCGTCTGATCGGCCTTCGCGGCCCGTGCGGCCTTGGCCGAGGTCATCTCGGCCTCCAGCACCGCCAGCAGGTCGGCGCGCAGGCTGTCGGCCTCGCCGCCCTGCATCCCCGCGTCGACCAGCGCCGCGATCTCGGCCTTCTTCCGGTCGCGCCCCTGCACCATGGCGTGCCCGACCCGGCCGTCGGCCAGCTTCAGCGCACAGCGCGTCACCACCATCTCGCCCAGGTTGAAGGCCGCCCCGGTGCCCCCGGCCCGGCCGCGTACCATGACGCCGCCCACCTCGGGTGCGCGCAGCCAGTCGAACCCGGGCGCAGCGCCCCGCGCCTCCCAGAGCTGCGCCAGCCGCGCTGCGGGCGCCTTCGCCAGCAGCGACATCCAGCCGCGCCGGGCGGCCTCCGCTTCCGTCAATTCCCGCTGATCCGCCATTAGACACCTTGCCGATTTGTCTAGGTTACTATACAACTAGACAAATCATTACGCGACCCGCCCTCCCGACACAAGCCATCCGCGCAAACATCCGAATGAAATTTTGATGACAGATCCCCGATCCGGCCCCCGCAAGACCCCTCTCTGGCGCTCCATCGCCGATGCGCTGACCAATGACATCGCCACGGGCCGCTACCGCCCCGGCGACCGCCTGCCGACCGAGGCCGAGCTTTCCGCCCGCTTCGGCGTCAACCGTCACACGGTGCGGCGCGGGCTGGCGGCGCTGGCCGAAAGCGGGCTGACCCACGCCCGGCGCGGCGCCGGGGTCTTCGTCGCCCAGACGCCGACCGACTACCCCATCGGGCGCCGCGTGCGCTTTCACCAGAACATCCGAGCCGCCGGCCGCCTGCCAACCCGCCGCGCCCTGACGAAAGAGCGTCGCGCCGCCACCGCGGACGAGGCAGAGCTGCTGCAAGTCCCTGTCGGGGAAGAGGTTTTCGTCACCGAGGGCCTGTCGCTGGCAGATGAGCAGCCGCTGGCGCTCTATCGGTCGATCTTCCCGCTGTCGCGCATTCCGGGGCTGCCCGACTCGCTCGACCGGTTGTCCTCGATCACCCTGGCGCTGCGCGACAACGGGGTGCCCGACTATACCCGCGCCTGGACCCGCCTGACCGCGAAGCTGGCCAATGCCCACCAGGCGCTGCACCTGCAGTTGCGCGAGGGCGACCCGATCCTGCGCACCACCTCGCTGAACGTCGATCCCGAGGGGCTGCCGCTGGAATACGGCCGCACCTGGTTCGCCGGCGACCGCGTCACGCTCACCCTCACCGACGACTGAAACCGCTGGCCCAGTCCCGGCCCGGTCCGGGCCCGCGATTTCCGGCAAGTCGTCACGCTGACGATACAATCGGAGGTTATCCACAGCGGACAAAAGTTCGAGCAGACCGATGCCAGTGACCATGCCCCATCTCCGCCTGACCGGCGCACAGATCCTTCGTGACGGCGCGCTGCAAAGCCGCTCCATCGCCTTTGCCGAGGGCCGGATCACTCGCGGCCCGCTGCCCGAGGTCGACCTCTCCGGCTACCTGGTGCTGCCGGGAATCATCGACCTGCACGGCGATGCCTTCGAACGCCATATCGCGCCGCGTCCCTCCGCCCCCTTCCCGATCGCCACCGGTCTGCGCGCCACCGACCGCGAGGCCGCCGCCAACGGCGTGACGACCGCCTGGCTGGCGCAGAGCTGGTCCTGGGAGGGCGGCCTGCGCGGGCCCGAGTTCACCCTCGACCTGCTGGAGGCCCTGGGCCACTATCGCCGCGACCACGCGCTGACCGACCTGCGGGTGCAGATCCGCTGCGAGACCCACACGGTCGAGACCGAGGCCCTGCTGCTCGAGGCGATCCGCCGTCACGGCGTCGACTACGTGGTCTTCAACAACCACCTCGAGGAGGCGGTGCAGATGATGGCCTCGCGCCCGGAGGACCTGATGGTCTGGGCGAAGAAGGCCGGGCGGTCGCCGCAGGAGCACATGAAGATCGTCCAGGACGCGCGCCGCCAGGCCCGCGAGGTGCCGCGCTTCCTCTGTCGCCTGGCCGAGCAGTTCGATGCGCTCGGCGTGACCTATGGCAGCCACGACGACCCGGACGGCGAGACCCGCGAGACCTTCTCGATGATCGGCGCCAAGATCTGCGAGTTTCCCACCGCCCGCTCGGCGGCGGCGCTGGCCCGCGCGGTCGGCGATCCGATCCTGATGGGCGCGCCCAACGTGGTGCGCGGCGGCTCGCAATCGGGCAATATCGCCGCGGGCGAACTGATCCGCGCCGGGCTCTGCGATGCGCTGGTGTCGGACTACTACTACCCGGCGCTGCACCAGGCCGCCTTCGCCCTCTGCGATCAGGGCATCCTGCCGCTCGCCGCCGCCTGGGAGATGATCTCGACCCGCCCGGCCGAGATCCTGCGGCTGCCCGACCGGGGCCGGCTCGATCCCGGGCTGCGCGCCGACATGGTGGTGATCAACGAAGAGACCCGGGCCATCGAGGCGACGATCTGCGGCGGTCGCATCACCCACCTGGCCGGCGAGGCCGCGCATCGTTTCGCCATGCGGCCGCAACGCGCCGCCGCCATGGCCGCCGAATAGGGTCGTCCCGGCAGGGAGTTCACCCCGCGCGCGCCATCGGCTGAGGGCAGAACGCGCCACCTCTTGCAGCTTGCCCGAAATATGCCGGGCGAATCGACAGGAGCGACGGGGGGCAGCGCGCGCCTCCCGTTTACGTGTCGCCAGATGGCGACGGGGATGAAACTCCGCCCCGCGCGCGCACGTCCGGGCGGGGTTCCCCGCCGGCCCCTTACCCTTCGTATTTCTCCAGGAATTCAAGCGCCGGCAGCTTGCGGAAGTCGTCCAGCCGGTCGCGCAGCACCGCGTGATCCCAGTCCCACCAGGCCAGTGCCATCAGCCGCTCGGCCACCTCCGGGGGCTGGCGCAGGCGCAGCACCCGGGCCGGCGTGCCGGCGACGATGGTGTAGGGGGCCACATCCTTCGTCACCACCGCGCCCGAGGCCACCACGGCACCGTCCCCAAGGGTGACCTCCGGCTTGATCATCGCGCCGTTGCCGATCCAGGTGTCATGGCCGATCACCGCCCGGCGCGCGCGGCGGTGCTCGAAGAAAGCCTCGTCCACCTCTGCATCGTCCCAGTAGTCGGACGAGCGATAGAGGAAATGGTGACAGGCCGCCGTCTCCAGCGGGTGATCGGTGGCGCCGATGCGGGTGAAGGCGGCGATATTTGCAAACTTCCCGACAGAGGCGTTTGCAACATCCGCATAGCGGTCGCAGTAGGCATAATCGTCGAAGCTGGAATAGGCGATGCGGCTGCCCTTGCCGATCTCGACGTAGCGGCCCAGCCGGGCCTCGGTCAGTTCGACATCGGGGTGAAGGAAGGGGGTCTCTGCGCTCAGTCGTGCCATGGGGATCCTCAAGTGAAACCGGAGGCCCGGCGGGCCTCCGGCAAAGTCTTGCGTGGTTCCGGCGCGGGGCTCAATGCCCGAACCGGCTTGCCGGTCAGGGCCAGCGATCAAGGCCAGTGAGGGAGCCCAGTGATGGAGCCCGATGACAGGGCCCAGCGATCAGGGCTCCGGTCAGTGCCCGCCCGCGTCGCCCTTGATCAGCCGGCGCCGCAGCCAGCTGGAAAAGGCATCCATGGCGAAGACCATCAGCACCACCAGCAGGATGTAGTAGGTCACTTCCTCCCAGTCCTTCTGGGTGATCATCGCCTGGGTCAGCAGCAGGCCGATGCCGCCGCCGGTGATCGCCCCGATCACCGTGGCCGAGCGCGTGTTGCTCTCGAAGAAGTAGAGCACCTGGCTCAGCAGCACCGGCGTCACCTGCGGGATCACCCCGAAGCGATAGCGTTGCACCGGCCGTGCCCCGGTTGAGCGGATGCCCTCGATCTGCTTCTCGTCGACGTTCTCCAGCGCCTCCGAGAACATCTTGCCGAAGCTGCCGGTGTCGGTCAGCAGGATCGCCAGGGCGCCGGTCATCGGACCGGGGCCGAAGGCGCGGGCCAGCACGATGGTCCAGATCAGCGCATCCACCCCGCGGCAGAGATCGAAGATCCGCCGGAACAACTGGCGCACCAGCATCAGCGGGGTGAAGTTGCGCGCCGCCAGGAAGGCCAGCGGCAGGGCGACAAGGGCGGCACCGAAGGTGCCCAGGAAGGCCATCAGCACGGTCTCGAACAGGGCCCAGGCGACATCCGCGTGATGCCACATCGGGTTGTACCAGAAATCATGCCAGATCGCGCCCGCCTCGCCGTTCAGCGCCCGACCCAACAGGACCCCCGGCGCCAGGCCATGATAGGGGCTGTCGAGGGTGAAGAAGAAAAGCTCCCAGCCCCAGGAATAGCGGAAGACCTCGGTACGGTTGCGGGTGATCGTCACCCGGCCCGCCTCGGTGGTCACCATGACCCGGTTCTTCGAGGCGCTGATGTAATCCGGCAGATCCCCCGGCGGGAAGCTGGCATTGACGCCGCCATTGCCCGGCGTGGCCCGGATCGTGCCATAGTCCGGCACGTCGTACTCCACGTGATCCGCGTAGTAGCGCACCTCGTGGCCCATCGGCAGGTGCACCGTGGTCACCCCACCCGCGACCGAGACCCACTGCGGGGTCATGCCCTCGGGGTATTCGCCCTTGCGCTCGCCCTCGATGGCGTAGCTGACCACGCCGCTGCGGTTGTCGCGCTCGACATGGGTCTTGTAGCTGTAGGTGTCGCTGATCAGCCTGGCGCCGTTCTCGAGGTTGGCCCGGCCCAGCAGGCCCGGCACGTCGAAGGCGACGGCGGCATAGGCCAGGTAGGCCAGCACCAGCAGCGGCAGGGCGATGGCGGTCAGGCGCTTGGTGCGGAACAGGCGTTCGGCCCCGGCCTTGAGATCGGCGGTGCGGATATCTGCAGCCATGGTCATGCCAGAAGCTCCTCCTTGCGGCCATGGGTCAGCCGGTCGCGCAGGTGGCTTCCCAGCTGGTCGAAGGCGACGATGGTGACGAAAAGCAGCAGGAAGATCGCGGCGGCCTCGTCGTAGCGCCCGATCCCCCAGGCCATCGCGTTCTTCAGCTCGTAGCCGATGCCGCCCGCGCCGACGAAGCCGAGGATGGCCGAGGCGCGAATGTTGATCTCGAAGCGCAGCAGCGCGTAGCTGAGGTAGTTCGGCGCCACCGAGGGCATCACCCCCAGGATCATCCGCTGCGACCAGTTCGCCCCGACCGAGGCCAGCCCCTCGACCGGCTTCAGCGAGGCGTTCTCGTTCACCTCGGAAAACAGCTTGCCCAGGGCGCCGACGGTATGGAAGGCGATGGCGATCATCGCCGGCACCGGCCCGCCGCCGAGGACGAAGATCAGCACCAGGGCGATGACGATCTCGGGCACCGCCCGCATCACGTCCATCAGCCGCCGCCAGACCGGGATCATCCGCGGCCAGAGCGCCAGCCCGCGTGTCGCCAGCATCGACAGCAGGATGCCACCGACACCGCCGATCAGGGTCGAAACGGCGGCGATGTTGATCGTCTCCACCAGGGCCGGGAAATAGGTCACCAGGTTGGCGGGCAGCTCGGACAGCTTTTCGCCCGCCTCGGAGAGCAGGGCGGCCGGGAAATCGCCGATCTGGTGCAGCCCTCCCCAGAAGCCACCCGCATTGCGGGCCTCGGCGGTCATGAACCCGCTGGCCATCAAGGCCACGAAGACCACCAGCATCATCGTGCCGTAAAGGCGCTTGCGGCGGGTCTGTGCCATGTAGCTTTCGCGGATCTGGGCGGTGGCCGCGCCCTGGGCGTGCGCTGCGGTCATCTCTGACATGGGGGCTCCCGGAACAGGAAGAGGGCCCGCGCCTGCGGCGGGCCCTCCGAAGTCACTTGCGATCAGTTGATCTTCGACAGGCGGGCCGCGACGATCGACTTGTACTCATCATGGGTGACCGGGATGAAGTCCTTCGCGTCACCGGCGGCCACACCGTAGGCGCAGTCCGCATCCTCTTCCCAGAGGTTCGCGGTCAGTTCGGTGACCTTGTCCTTCACGTCCTGCGGCAGGGCCTTGCGCAGCACGAAGGGACCTTCGGGGATCACGTTCGACTGCCAGATCTGCACCATGTCGTTCATGTCGACCAGGCCCGCGTCCACGGCCTTGCGCAGCGCGCCCGAGTTGTAGCCGTCTTCCCAGTTGCCCAGGCCGTCGGCCCAGGTCACGCCGGCGTCGACATCGCCGTTGTTGACCGCGACGATGGTCTGCTCGTGACCGCCGGTGAAGACCACGTCACCGAAGTAGGCGCCGGGGGTCATGTCGTAGCCGGCTTCCGCGATCTCGACGGAGGGGATCAGGTAGCCCGAGGTCGAGTTCGGGTCGCCGAAGCCGAATTTCCTGCCTTCCAGGTCGGCCAGCGAGGTCACGCCGCTGTCGGCGCGGGCGAAGCCGATCGAGTAGTAGCCGATGGAGCCGTCGAGGTTCTGCTTGACCAGCACCGGCTCGACCGCTTCCGGGTCGGCGATGAAGGTGCCGGCGTAGGAGGAAGCGCCCATCCAGGCCGCGTCGATGGTGCCGCCCAGCAGGCCCTGCATCACGCCGTTGTAGTCAGCCGGGGTGAAGACCTTCACCTCGACGCCCAGGGCCTCGGCGATCTTGTCGGCGAAGCACTGGTTCGAGGTCATGCGGTCCTGGGCGTTTTCGCCGCCGAGGATGCCGAGACGGAATTCGGTGATCTCCTGCGCGGAGGCAGCAGAGACCAGGGCAGTGGTGGCCAGGGCGGCCGCGATCAGTTTTTTCATCTTTTCAGCTCCTTGAATATGTCCCGGAGCGTCCTGCCCCGACACAGATGAAATTCGGGGTCGTTCAGGCAGGCACCGCCGCCGCCTTGGCAGAGCGGTCGAGGGCGCCGATCTCGGTCGAGGTGGCCTCTTCCGAGAAACTGGCATCGGCGCCGTAGATCTCGCGCGCCATGTCGGTGGTCAGCTGTTCGGGCGTGCCGTCGAAGACGATGCGCCCGGCGCGCATGCCGATGACGCGGTCGCAGTAGCGCCGCGCGGTATCCAGCGTGTGCAGGTTGGCGATGACCATGCGGCCGTCTTCCTCGTGGATGCGGCGCAGGGCCTCCATCACCACCTGGGCGTTCATCGGGTCGAGCGAGGCAATCGGCTCGTCCGCCAGGATGATCTTGGGGTCCTGCATCAGGGCGCGGGCGATGGCCACGCGCTGCTGTTGCCCGCCCGAGAGCGCCTCGGCCCGCTTGGGGGCGTGTTCCGCGATGCCCAGCCGGTCGAGGATGTCGATGGCGCGGTGGATGTCGGCTGTCGGATAGAGGTTGAACAGCGTCGCCAGGGTCGACCGGCGATTGAGCGTGCCATGCAGCACGTTGCTGACCACGTCCATGCGCGGCACCAGGTTGAACTGCTGGAAGATCATCGCGCAGTCGGCCTGCCAGGCCCGCTTGTCGGCGCCGGTCAGGCCGCTGATCTCGCGGTCGTTGAACTGGATGCTGCCCGAGGTCGCATCCTCGAGCCGGTTCAGCATCCTCAGCAGGGTCGACTTGCCAGCGCCCGAGCGGCCGATGATGCCGATCATGGCCGGCGCACCGATATGCAGGCTGGCCGCGTCGACGGCGGTATTGCGTCCGAAATTCTTGGTCAGTTGCGTGATGCGAAGCACGTAGTCACCCCTCAGATCCTGCAGGGGTGCTAGAGTGGAAGCAAAACGGAAATGTATCGGATTTGTTATCGTTTCATGACACGGCACAAATCTCTGCATCCTGACCCGGACAGGGCGGGGAAAGGTAAAATCCGGCGCGCTCGGCCGGACTCCCCTGCCGCGTTTTAAGACAAAGGTAAGCTCTCGGAACGTATCGTTACCTCACTGATCCCCGGGAGGGGCCAGAGCTGCACGAGCGTCCGCAGTACCGCCCTCCTGTGGGCATGGATGCCCGTCGGTCCCGCCACGGCGCCGGCTCTGCCTGCGGGCTGCGGCGCCGCAGCGTCCCGCCCGATACTGAACCCGATACTGGACCCGATGCTGAAGACGTGAGCCATGACCGATGCCCCCGGCGCCTCCCTGACAGGACAAGACTCCCCGGCCTTTCCGCCGGCGGCGGCCTCTCCTGCCGCCCTGCCCGAAGGTGCCGAGGTGCCCCCGCAGGAGCAATTGGCGCGCTACCGGGTCGCCGTCGCCCTGTCGCCGGTGCCGGCGCTTCTGGTCGATTCCGCGGGAACCATCGTCGTCACGAATGCCGCGCTCGACCGGATGTTCCATTACCCCGACCGTGCCCTCGTCGGGCAAAGCGTCGAGGTGCTGGTGCCGCTGTCCTCGCAGCACCGTCACCCGACCCTGCGCGAGGCGTTCCACCGCCGCCCGATCCGGCGCGAGATGGGTCAGGGCCGCGAGGTCTATGGCCAGCGATCCGACGGCTCCTTCGTGCCGGTCGAGATCGGCCTGGCGCCGATCCCCCTGGCCGGGCAGGTGATGATCTTCACCACCGTCGTCGACATCACCGAGCGCCGCCTTGGCGAGCGGCGCCTCCGCGAGGCGCTGGATGCCGCCGCCACCGCCATGGTGATGATTGCCTCCGACGGCACCATAGAACTGGTCAACTCCGCCGCCTGCGAGATGCTCGGCGGGATCTCTGCGGACATCGTCGGGCGCAATGTCGACAGCTTCGTCCCGCCCGAGCATCGCCTCCAGCATGGCGTCTACCGGCAGAGCTACGTCAACGCCCCCCGCCCCCGCGCCATGACCGAGGGGCGCGACCTGCGGGTCGTCGGCCTGGACGGGCGCGAGACCCCAGTGCATATCGCCCTCACCCCCATCGACGGCGTCGGCGGGCAGCGCATCATGGCCACCCTGGTCGATCTCACGCAGATCATGGCGCAGGAACGCGAGCTGGAAGAGCGCAACGCCCATCTCTCCGCCCTCAACGAGGAGCTGACTCACTTCGCCTATTCCGCCAGCCACGACCTGCGCGCGCCGCTGGCCACCATCGCCGGCCTGCTCGAGCTCTGCCTCGAGGACCTCGCCGAGGGCGAGACCGCCGAGTGCACGCGCAACATCAGCGAGGCGCTGAAGACGTCGCGGCGCAATATCCACAAGGTCGAGCAGGTGCTGACCCTCGCCCGCGCCGGACGCGAAGCCGTCGCGCCCGTCCCCGTCGATCTGGACGAGGCCGTCGCGGCGATCTGGGATGACCTGACCTGCGAGGATGCAAGCCCAAAACCGGCCTTCTGCATCGTCTCGGAGGGGTCCGCAACCTGGGTCACCGAACGTCAGACCCTGCTGACCGCGATCGAGAACCTGCTCTCGAATGCCTGTCGCTTCCGCGATCCCGACAAGGACTTCTCCTGGGTCGAGCTGCGCCTGCGCACCCTCGGCCCCAGCCTGCAGATCAAGGTCAGCGACAACGGCATCGGCATCCCCGAGGCCGACCAGGGCCGCGTCTTCGAAATGTTCCGCCGCTCTGGCAAAAGCTCCGGCCATGGCCTCGGGCTGACCCTCGTCCAGAAGCATGTCCGCCGGCTGCGGGGCACGATCCGGCTCGACAGCTCGCCCGCCGGCACCTGCTTCACCCTCACCCTTCCCCTTCGGAGACCCTCATGATGATCCCGACCTATATCGTCGACGACGTGGAGTCGGACCGCTACATCGCGCGCCGCCGGCTCGCCAAGAGCGGGCATTTCAGCCCCGTGGCCGAAGCCTCGGACGGTGCCGAATTCCTGCGCAGCTACTTCTCGGACGACCGCCGGCAAGCCGCCACGCCCTCCCTGCCGGAGCTGATCCTGCTCGACATCAACATGCCCGAACTGAACGGTTTCGAGACCATAGAAGAGCTGAAGCGCCGCCGCGACGAGGCCCGGTCAACGGGCCAGATCGTCGCCCTTTTCTCCTCTTCCGACAACGAGAGGGATGTGGAACGCTCGCAGGCCAGCGGTATCGTCGAACACTTCTTCACAAAGCCGATCGACGACAGCGCCATCGCCGAGATCCTCGAAACCTATCGCGCCCGGGGCTACCTCTGACCCAGCTCTGCCCGGGTCCCCGGTCCGGACGGCTGCAGCCCGCTGCAGGACCATTGCCAAACGGCCGCCGCGCCTCACGGCAGGCCGGCCCCTCTCCATCGGAGCCGACACAGCCACCGGCGCCGTCCCGATCTCCCGAAGTTTCATCCGTCCCGCCGGAGTCGCCGTCTCCCTGGCATCACTGCTCAGGTGGGATTGATGGGTGTCCCCTGAAATCCGCTTCCTGCGCCAGGCAGCCCCCGGGCGATGACTGGCGCATGGCCAACCCACGATCAAGACAGCCTCAATGGGTCCGCTGCGGCCTCCCGGTTGGGGAGGAAACCCGTCGCGGACGGCCTGCCCCCGATGACCAGGTCACTTTCCTTGCCACCCTGCGGACAAACATGGCAACCCGGCGCCTCTGGCCAGCGTGGTCGATCCGGTTTCAGAACGCCCCAGACGATAGCGCGCCTAGAACCCGGGAAGCCCCATGAGCCGCACAGGCAAGGGAATGACCCTCCGCGCGACCAGCTGAACACCAGGACCCGACCGCACAGCTCCGCAACGGCCAGTGTGCCGCGCCAACAGTCAGCGGTCTTGTTGGCAGTGAAAGTCGCAGGGACACATCTGCAACAGAGGCGCAGCCCTGCAGGTACTGCGGCTGTGTGCTGCGCCGCAGCGCAGCCTCGCGGAAGAGAAAACCTGAACAAACTGGACCGGATCGGCCACGTGCTTCGTTTGTCTCCGTCGGCACCTGGATCTGCTGCCCCTGCCCGCGAACCGCCCTTGCTTCAGTGTCGCCGGAAAATGAATTGGGTGGCCGGGTCTTCCAGCAGGTCCTCCCAGCTCGTGTCCCCCGCCTCGGGTACCAGGCCGAAAGAGCGCAGCATCCGCAACGTCTCGGCCAGCTGGTCATGGTGGCCCGTGCCACGGCTCAGCTCCTCGCGCACGATTTCGCGCATGGCGGCGACCAACTCGTCCCGCTGCACCACCAGCGCACGGTTAAGGCTCTGCTCCGCGATACGGCTCCCCTCTTCCAGGGCCCGCAGGATCAGTGCCTTGAGCGCCTCGCGCGTCAGGTCCGCCTTGGCCTTGTAGTCTATGCAACCACGGCGGATCGCTTCGACCGCCACGTCGTGCCGCGCTTCCCCGCTGATCATCACCACCGGAGACTGTCCGTTCTTCTCGCCGCTGCGCAGGATCTCCTGCGCGGCCAGTCCGTCCCCATCAGGCAGGAGATAGTCAATGAAGACAACATGGTAGCGCCTCGCCTGAAGCATCTGGCGAAAGTCCTCGATCCCCGTGGCAATCGTGACCCGCACCGGCAGATCCGTCGAACGACATTCGCGCTGCAACTGCATCGCATCGAAGCGGCTGTCATCCAGCACAAGCACATTGATCAGTGGCGGCTCCGGCTCGGGCGGGATCGCGAAAACGCCCGTCGTGGGCGCGACGGCGGGGACGCCCCCGGGCTCTGTCCTGAACACCTCCATCACATCCTCCTTGTCGCCGGATCCAGTCCCGGGGAGAGAGTTCCGCACCCCGCCTTGCCAATTCCTTAATCTGCGCGATCGACTTCCCTCTCTTTTCACGCGATTTAGGGAACAATTCTCGGCATTTTCCGGCAGAGGGGCGAGTTTCGGTAACCGAACCTTCGTACATCCGGCGCCTGATGGAGCCATGATGAACGCGCCCCCCCTGTCCGACGCCCCCCAAGGCCAGCCCCCCGCCTCCGCCGACGCGGAGTTGGAGCAATTTCTCTATGTCATCACCCACGATCTGCGCGCCGCTTTCCGCGCTTTCCAGACCCTCCCCGACTGGATCCGTGAGGACATGGGTCCCCTGCCGGCCGACCGCGCCGCCACGGTCGACGGCCATATCGACATGCTGGTCGCCCAGGCCAGCCGATGTGACCGCATGCTACTGGATTTGCGGGATTATTCCAGGATCGGGCGCTGTGCCGACAGCCCTGCCGAGCATGCGCTGGATGACCTCATCGGGCGCGCCCTGGTCCGCGCGCCGCTGCCGTCCGGCTTCACGCTGACGGTCGAGGGGGGTGGAATGCTGCACGGTCCCGCGAACGAGCTGGTGCTGCTCCTGTGCTGCCTGATCTCCAATGCGGTGAAACACCACGACTCGGATCGGGGCGCGCTCTCCCTGAGGGTGGCCGGAGGCGGGCCGATGCGACGCTGCGAATTCAGCGATGACGGCCCCGGCATACCGCCCCGCTTTCACGAGGCGGTTTTCGACATGCTGCGTACCCTGCGTCCGCGCGACCAGTGCGAGGGGTCGGGCATGGGGCTGGCGATCGCGCGCCGTATCGTCACCCGGCTGGGCGGTGCGATCGCGATCACCGACACTGGTACGACGCGCGGCACGACCCTCTCCTTCACCCTGCCCGGTCGCAATCCGGAGGTGCCGCCCCGAATGAACTAGTCAGGCCCCTGGCGGCAGACAGGCCGATCCTCGCTCCATCAGGCCGCGCGCGGCGCTCCGCCCGCAGGTTGCTGCCCTCTTCCCAAGCGCACCCCGCCCGGCCTATAAGCCCCCGCAAACCCGGAGGCTTCCATGCGCAACGCTCAAGTGACCCGCTCGACCGCAGAGACCGATATCCATGTCGTCATCGATCTTGATGGCACCGGCCAGTACGAATGCGACACCGGCGTGGGCTTCTTCGATCACATGCTGGACCAGCTTTCGCGCCACTCGCTGATCGACATCACGGTGACCTGCAAGGGCGACACCTTCATCGACGACCACCATAGCGTCGAGGACGTGGGCATCGCCCTTGGCCAGGCCCTGACCAAGGCGCTTGGCGACAAGCGCGGCATCCGGCGCTACGGCGACTGTCACCTGGCGATGGACGACAGCCTGCTGCGCGCGGCCCTTGACCTCTCGGGCCGGCCCTACCTGGTGTGGAACGTCGACTTCCCGACCGAGAAGATCGGCAGCTTCGACACCGAACTGGTGCGCGAGTTCTTCCAGGCGTTCAGCACCCACGGCGGGATCACCCTGCACGTGGACAAGCTGCACGGGCTGAACGCCCACCACATCGCCGAGGCCGCTTTCAAGGCCGTGGCCCGCGCCCTGCGCGTCGCGGTGGAAAGCGATCCGCGCAAGGGCGATGCCATCCCGTCGACCAAGGGCACCCTCTAGGCGCGCTGCAGGATCGGGCGGAGCAGGAGCAGCTCCGCCACCACCACGTTGGGGACCCAGCAGCTCCAGGCGACCAGCGTGTAGCCAAGATCGAAGCCGAGGCCATAGGCCAGGAACGGCAGTTGCAACCGCAGGCTGACGGCTGCCAGAGTCAGCGCTGCCGAGCGGATCATCCAGCGTCGGTGCCGGGTGATTTCCCTGCGTCGCGCGAAGCGCACCGCCTGCGCGGTCACCCCCAACCAGAGCACCGCCAGCAGCCCGAAACCCCAGCCGGCAACCGGGCCGGCAGGGGTCGTCACCGCCAGCCACAGGCCCGCCGTACCGCTCAGCAGGATGCCCAGTGCATAACTGCGCCCGATTCCGCGGTGCAAGGCCGGGCGCCGCGTCCGCAGGCCGGACCAGAACTGGAAGGGCAGCAGTGTCAGCACCAGCGGCGCCAGCAGGATATGGGTATATGTCGCGAAGGGACGAAGCTGGGAATGCTCCAGCATGACATCCATCGACTCGGCGATGCCGAAGACCAGGAAACGTAGCGACAGCAGTGCGATCGCAATGCAGAGGACCCACAGGATGCCGCTCCGCAGACGCTTCCAGGTGTTCGGACGGGGGGTCGGGGTGGTCGACAAGGACATGGCTCTCTCTCCGCTTTGCCGTCTCCTTGACAGTGTAAAGCTGAGTCGCCTTGACACTGTCAAGCCCCCTCTCTACCCTCTCTCCATGACCGCCACCACGACCCAGGAAAAGACCCCAGCCCCGGCCCGCGACCTGCGGCGCGACCTGGTCGAGGCCGGCATCGCACTGCTGGAGGAAGGCGGCCTGGCCGGGCTCGGCCTGCGCAAGTGTGCGGCGCGGGCCAAAGTGTCACATGCCGCGCCGGCCCATCACTTCGCCGGGATCGAGGGGCTGCGCACGGCCATTGCCGCCGAAGGCTTCCGCCGCTTCCGCCGCACCATGGAGGAGGCTGCCGCCGGGGTCACCGGGCCGCGCGCGCGGCTGCGGGCGATCTGTCTCGGATATCTCGGTTTCGCCCGCCAGCAACCGGCGCTCTACGATCTGATCTTCTCGATCCGGGCCGAGACCATGGCGCCGGAACTGGCGACGGCCGCGAGGGCCGCCTACGCGGTGCTCGCCGCGTGCTGCGCCCCGCTGACGCCGCCCGGCGCCGATCCGCGGCTGCTGGAGGCCCATGTCTGGACGGCCTGCCACGGCTACGCGATGCTCTCGCTCAGCCGCTGCTACGCCGATGACCTGCCCGAGCCGGAGCAATTCCTGGGGTTCATCGACCGCTTCACCGCCCCTTGACCCGCGCCGGATCTCGGGCCATGCCCGCAGCCGAAGACAGGATGGCCGAAGACGGGGGACCTGATGCTGACGGTATTGATCGACTATGAAAGTGGCAATCTGCACTCGGCCGAGAAGGCGTTTCAGCGCATGGCGCGCGAGGTCGGCGCGGGCGAGGTGATCGTCTCCTCCCGCCCGGAGGACGTGGCGCGCGCCGACCGTATCGTGCTGCCGGGCGACGGTGCCTTTCCGGCCTGCCGGGCGGCCCTGGCGGGGGCCGGCGCGGGCTCTCTGCTGGAAGCCCTGCGCGAGGCGGTCGAGCAGCGGGGGCGCCCCTTCCTCGGCATCTGTGTCGGGATGCAGCTGATGGCCCGGATCGGGCATGAATACGAGGAAACCGAAGGGCTTGGCTGGATCGACGGGGAGGTGACCCGGATCACGCCCGGCGATACGGCGCTGAAGGTGCCACACATGGGCTGGAATGACCTGGTGATCGACCGCCCGCACCCCGTACTGACCGGGATCGAGACCGGCCAGCACGCCTATTTCGTCCACTCCTACCACATGTCCGTCGCCGATCCGGCGCAATTGGTGGCCCATGTCGACTATGGTCAGCCGGTCACGGCTCTGGTCGGGCGCGACACCATGCTTGGGATGCAGTTTCATCCGGAGAAAAGCCAGCAGACCGGCCTGCGGATGATCGCCAACTTCCTGAGCTGGGCTCCCTGAGGGCACCATCGGGCCCTACCGGCGAAGGCGGAGCACAACCGGGCTGCTCGTGCCTGTTCACCCCGCCCCCAAGCGTCTGACGCCCGATGGGACAGGGCGTGCAGGCCCATCTTGCAAGGGTCCGCCCGGACCCGCACGGATTGCTGTCCACGTCAGGCCAGGTGATGACAGTGCAAGCCCGCAGGCGTCTGCATGGACCAGCGGCCTGATCACTTCGGGCCCGTACGAGAGGTCCTGGACGCAAGTGCCCCGGGGAAAGGTGCCTGTGGCGCCTATTCGACCCGGGTCCAGACCTGGCTGTTGCAGATGATCCCGGCGCAGCCACGCACCGAGAGCTGGTCACCCTCGACCAGGACCTCGGCATCGACCACCTTGTCGATCAGCGGCACGTAGACCTGGCCCTGATATTCCCCGGCATTCACCGGCTGCATGTCGCGCAGCAGCATCTTGCCGACGGCGCGGGTGGTAATCGGATCGCCCTGGGGGCTGAAAGCCCGTTCCAGCCGCCCGCAATAGGCCGCACCGCAGTTGCGGATCACCACGTAGCCCGTCTGGCCCTTTCGATCCGGCGGTGACGCCCAGGTGCCCAGCACCGCTTCGGCCGCCAGTCCCGGCCCGGCCATCCAGCTGGCTGCAGCCACGGCCAGCGCCGTGACCACCCTCGCCCGCGGCAGAAGGCCCCTCCGGCCTCTCACGCGCTCTGTCATCTCGATCTCCTTCTGGAGCGTTGATCCGGGATCACGGCCCACCGATACGCGCAATCGCCCGTGCCGGCGCCCGCCCCGGCATCCCTCCGGACGGGCTGGGCCCCTCTCCCGGGGTAACTCTAGAAGGAAAGCGTTGCCAAACGCAGAATGGTTCCACGGGCGGCCCGCAATCCGGCAGGAACCTGCCGGTTCCGCCCCGCCACGCGACGCCTCGGCCCGGGCGGGGCCCCGATGACCGGGCCCCCGCCGTCCCCGTCGTGGCTCAGCGCACGCGAGTCCAGGTCTGTTTCTTGCAGATCGGGCCGACACAGCCCGCCACCTTCAGCACATCCCCCGAAAGGTCCATCTTCGAGCGATAGACCTTGTCGGTCGAGGGCTGCCAGATCCGGCCATCGCGGTAGGTCCCGCCGCCCTCGGCCTGCATGTCCCAGACAATCGGCTTACCCTTGTTCTCGCTCTCGTATTCGCCGGTGGCGTTGAAAGTGCGGCTGATCACGCCACAGAGCGCAGCGCCGCAGGGGGCGAAGGTCACATGGGCATAGGCGCCGTCGTCGACCTCGGTCTTCCAGACCCCTTCCACCGGATCGGCGGCCAGGGCGGGGGTGGCCAGCAGCGCCAGCGCAAGGCCGGCACGGAGATGTTTCAGCATGATGATCCTCCCATCGTTCTCCTCCGCCCTCATCCTGCTCACGCCCCGCTTTGCCGTGCAAGCTCTGCCTCCGATGACCCTGCGTTACGCGCGCGTCAACCAATGCGGGGCACCAGCCGCAGGCTGACCGGGCGGTGATCGCTCAGCATCCCCCGTCCCAGCAGCGCCTCGGCCTCTTCGAAGGCAAGGTGCTCGACCCAGCCCGAGCGCGCCCGCGCCACCAGCGGCGAGGTTCCGCCCGAGGTCAGCGCCTGGGTGAACAGGATATGATCCAGCAGGATGTGCTCGGGCCGCTCCGGGTCGAGGTCATCGCGGAACTGCGCCGTCCAGCGCAGGTGGTCGGGCTGGTCGAAGAGAGCATGGTTCAGGAACTTGCGGGCAAAGAAGACCTCGCCCTGCAGGTTCGAGATCAGGTCGTGCAGCAGGTACTCGCGTTCCATCACCTCCTTGCCGGGACCGTCGTTCAGATCGCCCAGCACGACGATCGAGGGATCGGCCTCCTGCTGGAAACGGCGGTCGATATAGGCGCGGATCACCAGCGCCTCGGAACTCAGCTTGACCCGCGCCTCATGGGCCTCGGCCATGAATCGCTGCACGGTCTTGGAGGCGGCGATATAGGCATCCAGATCCTCGCCCGGCTGGCGCTTCGGGATGCTGATGCCGGTGTGCTTGCTCTTCAGGTGCGCCCCGATCACCTCGTGCCGCGCGCCACCCCACTGGTAGCGCAGCACCTGCGGTTCGCGGTAGAAACGATGGGTGCGCCGCTCGGCCACGGGCACGTCCCTGATGTCGCCGAAATCGGTCAGGCGCGGCGCCGAGACCTTCCAGGTGCCATCGGCGCGGATGCTGTCCGAGGCTTCGGCACAGAAGGCGCGCCAGGTCTCGACCGGCACCAGCTCGGGCTGGATCAGGTCGGCAATGTCCTTGCGGACGAGGAACCACATCCACTGGCGCCCGTCGATCTCGTAATCCGTGCCCGCCGGGCGCATCACCAGATCATAACCCGGCGCGGCGGCGGCGGCGAAGCCCGCCATCTGATCCGCCCCGCGCGGCGCCTCGCAGAGGAACAGGATATCCGGCGCCAGCATCCCGATGAACCGCCCGACAGCAGCAATGCGCGCCTGCGCCTCGGCCAGCGAAGGCGCATCCTCGGGGAACAGGTCCTGCCCCGGCGCGTAGAGCCCCGAGACCACGCCCCAGTGACTGTCCAGCCATTCCGCATTCCAGGTCGTCAGTTTCATGAGAGTACCCTCCACGTCATGAAATCTGCCGGGACAGTGCCGTCGCCCCGCCACGCCGCCAGATTGCGCGCCGGGGACACGGTTCGGCAAGTAAGGGGAACCCCCACTTGCCCGCGCATTGCAATCCATGCCCGCCCCGTGCAAAAGCCGCAGCAACAGCCCCGGGCCGCTCCGGAGCGCCTTTCTGGAAGGACCCGCGCCATGATCCTCTATCCCGCCATCGACCTGAAGGACGGCCAGGCCGTGCGCCTGTTCAAGGGCGACATGGAGAAGGCCACGGTCTTCAACGACGACCCCGCCGCGCAGGCGATGGACTTCGTCGCGGCGGGCTGCGAGTGGTTGCACCTGGTCGATCTGAACGGCGCCTTCGCGGGCAGCCCCGTCAACGCCGCCCCGGTCGAGGCGATCCTGGAACGTTGCAAGGTGCCGGCCCAGCTGGGTGGCGGCATCCGCGACATGGCCACCATCGAGATGTGGCTGTCCAAGGGCCTGGCCCGCGTCATCCTGGGCACCGTCGCGGTCGAGAACCCCGACCTGGTGCGCGAGGCGGCCCGCGCCTTCCCCGGTCAGGTCGCCGTCGGCATTGATGCCCGCAACGGTTTCGTCGCGACGAAGGGCTGGGCCACCGAGACCGACGTGCAGGTCACCGACCTTGCCCGCAGCTTCGAGGACGCGGGCGTGGCCGCCATCATCTACACCGACATCAACCGTGACGGCGCCATGCAGGGCCCGAATATCGAGTCGACCGCCGCCCTGGCCAATGCGGTCTCGATCCCGGTCATCGCCTCGGGCGGGGTGTCCTCCATCGCCGACCTGCAGGCGCTGAAGAACTGCGGCGCCCCGCTGAACGGCGCGATCTCGGGCCGAGCGCTTTACGATGGGGCCATCGACCTGGCCGAGGCGCTTGCGGTGCTGAAAGCCTGATGGAGCGCCGCGCCGCCCTCCGCCGGATCGACCGCATCGCCCTATGGCTGGTGCTGGCACCGCTCGGCTGCTGGGTGCTGGCCATTGCCGTCACGCTGGGCCTCTCGGCGCTTGGCTGCCAGATCGACGAGGGCTCGGCCCACAGCTGCCCCGTCCTGGGGGTCGAGCTGGCCAATTTCGCCTATTCCACCGGCGTCTTCGCCGCTTGGGGCGGGTTGCTGGTGCTGCCTGTTTCGGGCGGTTTCGCCTTGCTCTGGGGTGTCGTCCGGCTGATGCTGGCGCTTGCCCTTCCCAAGTCCACCCCGCCCGAGGACCACTGACATGCAAAAGGAAATCCTGGCCGCCGCGCTGATCCTGGTGCCGACTGCCGCCTTCTTCCTCGGCGGCATGGCCCATAACCGGCTGGCCTACTGGATGCTGCGGATCGGAGGGCTGACCTTCGCCACCCTCCTCGCCCTGTCGGTGCTGGCCGACAACATCTGCGCCGGCGCCCTGAACGCGGGCTTCTCGAGCTGCGCCGGCAGCGCGGTCTTCGGCCAGGTGATGACCTCCCTGTCGCCGATCATCCTGCTGGGCGTCGTCGGGGCGCTGACCATGGGGCCGCTGATCCTGCTCGCCGCCCTCGGGCTGGAGCTTTACACCCGCTACAGGTCCGACGCGGCCTGAGCGCCTTCCCCCCGCCGCCCCGAACCGCTAGACAGCGCGCAGGGACGCACCGGAGAGAGCCATGCTGAAGACCCGCATCATCCCCTGCCTCGACGTGGCCGATGGCCGCGTGGTCAAGGGCGTCAACTTCGTCGGCCTGCGGGATGCGGGCGATCCGGTGGATGCCGCGAAGGCCTATGACCTGGCGGGCGCCGACGAAATCACCTTCCTCGACATCCACGCCACCCACGAGAACCGGGGCACCATGTTCGACGTGGTCACCCGCACCGCGGAAAACTGCTACGTGCCGCTGACCGTGGGCGGGGGCGTGCGCAGCGTGCAGGACGTGCGCAACCTGCTGCTGGCGGGGGCCGACAAGGTCTCGTTCAACTCCGCCGCCGTGGCCGACCCGGACGTGCTGGCCCGCGCCGCCGATCACTTCGGCAGCCAGTGCATCGTCTGCGCCATCGACGCCAAGACCGTGGCCCCCGGCAAGTGGGAGATATTCACCCACGGCGGGCGCAAACCCACGGGCATCGACGCGGTGGAATTCGCCAGGCTGGTCGCTGCCAAGGGCGCCGGAGAGATCCTGCTGACCTCGATGGACCGCGACGGCACCCGCGCCGGCTTCAACCTGCCGCTGACCCGTGCCATTTCGGATGCGGTCTCGGTGCCGGTGATCGCCTCGGGCGGCGTCGGCACGCTGGATCACCTGGTCGAAGGCGTCACCAAGGGCGGCGCCTCTGCTGTGCTGGCCGCCTCGATCTTCCACTTCGGCGATCACACCATCCGCGAGGCCAAGGAACACATGGCCGCCGCGGGCATCCCCATGCGACTGCAATGACCGAGGCTGCAATGACCGATACGCTCTCCCGCCTCTCTGCCACCATCGAAGCCCGCCGCGGCGCCGACCCCGACAGCTCCTGGACCGCCAAGCTGCTGGCCAAGGGCCCCGAGAAATGCGCCGAGAAATTCGGCGAAGAGGCCATCGAGGCGATCATCGAGGCGGTGAAGAACGACCCCGAGAAACTGGCCAGCGAATGCGCCGACGTGCTTTATCACATGCTGGTCATGCTGGCGGCGCGCGACGTGCCGCTTTCTGCCGTCATGGCGGTTCTGGAGGCGCGCGAAGGCACCTCGGGCGTCGCCGAGAAGGCCGCCCGCCCTAAGGACTAAGCCGCGCCTGCCGCTGGCTGACCACCAGCGAGCCGACACCGGAGGCGGCGATCAGCACCAGCCCGGCCAGCGCCCAGGCATCCGGCCAGTCGCCGAAGACCAGCCCGCCCAGCACCATCGCCGACAGAAGCTGACTGTAGACCAGCGGCGCGATCAGGCTGGCCTCGGCACGCCGGTTCGCGGTCACCAGCAGGAAATTCCCGATGGCCGAGCCCGCCGCGCTGACCGACAGAAGCCCCGCCAGTGCCGGTGTCAGCATCGGCCAGTCTGCCCCCAGCCCGAAGGGCGTCAGCAGCACCGAACCGACCAGCAACTGCGAGATCAGCAGGAAGCGCGGCCTGTAGGCCCCGGCCACGAGCCGCGTCATCATCAGGTAGGCGCCGTAGAATCCCCCCGCCGCCAGGGCGAAACCCATGCCTGCCGTGGCGCCGAATCCGGGTTTCACCACCAGCATCACGCCCGCGAATCCGACCGCCAGCAGCAGGCTGCGCAGCGGCGCCGGGCGTTCCTTCAGAAAGAGGATCGCCAGCAGGTAGGACACCACCGGCCCGATGAAGAAGGCGCCGAAGACATTGGCCAGCGGCTCGGTCCGAAGCGCGGTCAGGATGCAACTGATCCCGGCGGCGATGAAGACCGCGCGCAGAACCACGCGCCAGCGCAGCAGTTCGGGGAGCTCGGCCCGGCGCAGCCCGCTGAAGGGCAGCAGCGCCAGCGCCGCCAGGGCAAAGCGGCTCCAGGCGACCAGGACGGGATCGACGCCGGAGGAGGTCATCAGCTTGCCCGCCGTGTCGCCGATCACCACGCTGGTGACCGCCGCGAAGACCAGCAGGATCAGCCCGACCAACTCAGCCCCGCGCATCACCTGCCCCCCGGCGGCGCGTCACAGCCCCAGCCGTCCCAACTCGATCGCCGGGCAGCGGTCCATCACCACATCCAGGCCACGCACCTCGGCCATCTCGCGCGCCTCGTCGCTGATCACCCCGAGCTGCATCCAGACCGTCCTGAGCCCCGGCAGGGCCTCCAGCGCCTCGGCGACGACCCCGGGCGCGGTCTCGGAGGCACGGAAGATGTCCACCATGTCGACCGCCGGGCCGAAGTCCGCGCCAACCTCGGCCAGCGAGCCGCGCACCACTTCGCCCAGGGCCTCGGTGCCCGCCTGCCCGGGATTGACCGGAATCACCCGGTATCCCTTGGACACCAGCAGCTCCGCGACGCGGTGGCTGGGCCTTTCGGGTTTGGGCGACCAGCCCACGAGAGCAATCACCTTCGTGCGTTCCAAAATGCCGCGAATGGTCGTGTCACTCAGGTCCATGGGGTCGTCCTCCTGCTGCGTCGCGGCGCGCCCGCGCCGCCCGTCAGGATAGGAGATGGTGCCCCGCGCGCCAGTGCAAAGCCCCGCACCGCAATAAAAAAGCGCCCAAGGAGGACCTTGGGCGCAGTGCGGAACGAGGGACAGTGAAAGGAAACATCGGCGTTCCAGGCCGTTGCTTCTGTACGATACGTAAGGTGGCCGTACCGGACGTGAAGAGCGTGTAATAAGATTGTGAACAATCCCTTAAGTTGCCTTGCTAAAACGGTGGGCACCAGCCCCGCTGCGGCGGGAGGGATCCACATGGCGCGCGCCGGGCGTGGCGTGGTCTCAGCCCCGCGCGGCGTAGAGCGCCACGGCGGCGGCGTTGGAGACGTTGAGAGAGCCGAAATCGCTTGCAAAATCAATGCGAACCAAGGCATCGCAAACCTCTCGCGTGCGCTCGCGCAGCCCCGGCCCCTCGGCCCCGAGCACCAGGGCGACGGGGCGGTCCCGGCGACCTTCCAGCGCGGTCTCTATGCTCTGCTCGGCCTCGCCCGCCAGCCCAAGCACGATATAGCCCATTTTCTGCAATTCCAGGATCGTGTCAGCCAGGTTGCGCACCCGCAGGTAGGGCTGACGCTCCAGCGCGCCCGAGGCGGTCTTGGCCAGCGCACCGGTCTCGGGCGCCGCGTGGTGGCGCGGCGCGATCACGGCGCGGGCCCCGAAAACCTCGGCCGAGCGCAGGATGGCGCCGACGTTATGCGGATCGGTCACCCGGTCGAGCAACACCAGGCGCGGCGCGCCCATGCCCTCGCCGAGGGCGACATCGGTCAGAGAGCCCCAGTCGAGTGATTTCACCTCCAGCGCCGCGCCCTGGTGCACCGACTGCGGGTCGAGCGGCGCGGCGAAGCTGCGCGGGTCGCTCATCTCGGGCTCGATCCCGGCTTCCGCAACGGCATCCGCCAGCTTGTCCAGCGCATTGCGGGTGACGACCAGGCGCAGTTTCTCGCGCCGCGGGTTCATCAGCGCATCGCGCACCGCGTGCAGACCGAAAAGCCAGACGGTCTCGGCGTTCGCGGCCCGCTTGCCCTTTTCCTTGTCGATCACCCACTGCGGTTTCTTCATCTCACTCTCCGGCGGCGCGACGCCCGGGCGGGCGCAAGTCCATGTCTGACGTTGTGCATCGACGGGATACGGACGGTATTCCGACGTTGCCTTGGGGCCCTTCTACAGGGTTTCGGCCTCCTACGCTGCCCCCTGTGACATCGCAAGCAAAAGGGGCGGAATTTCCTGTTGACGCCCCCGGCCAGCCCCGGTAATCACCCGCTCACGGTTGGACGGGGCAGCGCCCCGGACCAATTCGGGCGACGAGCTGCAAGGTGCGGCAGCGGACTGTAACTCCGCCGGGGAGACCCATGCCTGGTTCGATTCCAGGGTCGCCCACCAAACTCCCCTTTTATCGTTTGGTATCAATGGGCAGGTGTCCCGCACCGCCTGTTTTGCGGCCTAGTGATTTCAGTGGGTTAGCGGTGGAGTGTCCCGCAATAGAGGCGGCTGAGTACTGCCCCGAGGGCAGCACGATAACGGATCAAAAGATGGTCGCCTTTAGAAGGCCGCTAGCAGTATTCGCATTGCCAGTATGCCTAGCACCTCAGCTAACAGGCCTGGCTTCCCCAGAAGCGATTTCTTACGCTCCTGTATAACGCCAACTGGTAGAGTGCAGACGCTATGCATGTGTGGGTGAGGAGCAATACGTGAAGAAAAAACTCGGCAGAGCGGTGAAATTCAGGGACCATATCCTCAAGAATCTCGACGATGATTTTTGCCCCCTGACATGGAACGGCGATCGCACTTTTTCTGATGACGTCGCCCAACGGATCCTGGATTCATTCCCGTTCTACATCGAGCCCACCGGGGTGAAGTTCCTGGAGGAGCACGCTCTTCAGCTCAATGAAGAGGAGTTCTACCGCGCGATCGCCGAGATGAGGCTGCCATTTCCAGAAGTTTGGCTGGAGCTAGATAGTCCCGCACCCAAAGGCTACCCCGACGGCAAGGCTGGCGCGATCATTGACTACACCGACGACGGACTGCGGGTCTTCACCGCGAAGCTAATCAAGCTGCCTGAAGGCGGGCATTTTACGGTCCTATATGCCGGCTCCGAAGTGCTCTTCAAACGAGATGGTAACGTCCAGCTGACGGATACCCCCGGTAGTTTCCTGGATGACGCAATCTCCGAGCGACGCAAGGGGCGCATCCGCACGGCTGAAACTGTCAACGCCCCCATCCCAATCGACACGGTACGAGAACGCGAACGCGAAGCGCTTCAAGACGCCATTCGATCGGTAGCGAAGCTTCTTTCGATCTCAGCCCTTCACAATCGGCCTGACGTCCTAGCGGCCCCGACCCCATCTTTGACATCCAAAGGCGCGGCCAAGAAATTTGTGCAAGGCGGGGCGAAGGTGCCTGCCAGGGAGCTGACCCTTGTGACGCTCGGCAAGGCCGGTCGCGTCCAGACCACCGCCTCGACCTCGGGCAGTAGACGCCAAGCGCATTGGGTAAGAGGGCACCTGTTTCTTGCCAGGAATGGGAAACTCACCTGGAGGCGGCCGCATGTCCGTGGAGAAGGGAGCCCACAAAAGACCCCCAGGTCAGTCGGCGCGATGCTGAATTGAGAACATAGGATCGCCGGGTCGGGCCGCAATCTGCTTTCAGACCCAACCATTTGCGGTAGTGCTATCGGGGTTCCTCGATTACTCATTGGTTAATGACGTCGAGGCCTTTGATGAATCCTACCGAAATTTATGATGCTCTGGCGGAACTTGCTCGCGAGCCTTTTGACGCGACCGAGTTCCCCTTCGCTTTTGCCACAGCGACTGACGGCGCCAAGGCGGCGATCTCCAAGCTGCGCAGCGGGTCAACCAATAAGTCCGACTTGCCCGGCGGCGTGCTGTTCGGCAAGAAGTTCCACTTCGCCCCCGCGCTGGCGGGCATGACCGATGTCACTCTGGACCAGCTGCGCAGCTCGAAGAAGACCAAGACCTCGAAGCCCGCGATCCTGATCGCCACCGATGGCGAGATGATCTCGGCAGAGCACCCGGTCTCGGGCGACACGCTCCACTGCCGTTTCGACGAGCTTGGCGACAATTTCGGCTTCTTTCTGCCCGCTGCGGGCAAGGAGCGTTACCGCGCGGTCGAAGAAAACCCCGTCGACGTCAAGGCGACCGGCAAGCTGGCCCGCCTCTATGACGCGCTGACCAAGGCGAATCCCGACTGGGGCAGCGACGAGCGTCGGCATGAGATGAACCAGCTGATGATGCGGCTGATCTTCTGCATGTTCGCCGAGGATGTCGGCATCTTCCCCGACAACCAGTTCTCGCGCCTGCTGTTCACCCATGCAGGCGACAAGGGCGAGGAAGCGCGCGAAACCATCGTCGCCGCCTTCCAGGCGATGAACCTGCTCAAGGCCAAGCGCGAGGGCCTGCCCGCCTGGACGGGCGAGCTGGAATACGTCAATGGCGGGCTTTTTGCGGGCACCATCGATGCGCCGCGCTTTGATGCCGTGGCCTTCCGCTATCTGCGCGAGGCCTGCGACCTGAACTGGCGCGAGATCAACCCCGACATTTTCGGCTCGATGATCCAGTCGGTCGCGGACCCCAAGCAGCGTTCGGAACTGGGGATGCACTACACCTCGGTGCCGAACATCATGAAGGTGATCGGGCCGCTGTTCCTCGATGACCTCGATGCCGAGATCCACAAGGCATGGGACCGTGGCCGCGGGCTGCAACAGGTGCTGGACCGGATGTCGCGCATCCGCGTGTTCGACCCGGCCTGCGGATCGGGCAACTTCCTTGTCGTGTCCTATCGCGAGCTGCGGGCGCGCGAGACGCGCATCCTGCGGCGGCTGGAAGAGCTGAACGGCCCCGGATCGCTGGCCATGTTCTCGGCCATCCCGATCAGCCATTTCTACGGGATCGAGATCGCGGATTTCGCCGCCGAGACCGCCAAGCTGGCGCTGTTCATCGCCGAGTATCAGGCGAATGCCAGCTTTGCCGAGGTCTTTGGACGCCGCCCCGCCGCGCTGCCCCTGAAGGATGCGGCGCATATCCGCACCGGGAACTCCCTGCGCATCGACTGGGAGGAGGTCTGTCCGCCCCCCGGTGAAGGCGAGGAAGTGTTCATCGCAGGCAATCCCCCCTTCGTCTGGTCGAATGACATGTCTAAGGCGCAGAAGCTGGAGATGGGGGACGTCTTTTCAGTTCACACAAAGCGCTACAAGGCATTGGACTATGTATCGGCATGGTACTTGAAATCAGCCGAGTACATCCGGAGTTTTGGCGGAAAAGCAGCACTGGTCGCTACCAATGCCATTTGCCAGGGCCAATCAGTCCCGATGCTTTGGCCTTACCTTTTGCAGCAAGGCGTTGAAATATTCTTTGCTCACCGCCCCTTCAAATGGAGCAATAATGCAGGCAACACTGCAACAGTAGATGTTGTTATTGTTGGCCTCCAGTGCGGGCACATCAAAGAGAAATTTCTTTTCGACGGAGACACCAAGTCGACGGTTGAAAACATAAGCCCATACATCACTCCGACGCCTGACGTGATTATTGAATCAGCCAACCGGGGAAGCATCTTCAATCTCCCAGCAATGCCACGGGGCTGCATGCCAATAGACGGCGGACACTTGATCCTTTCACCAACTGAAAAAGATGAGCTGATCCGAGCGCGCCCAGAAAGCTCTGTATTCATTAAGAAGTTTCTGGGCGCTGACGAGCTCGTTAAAGGTGTGGAACGGTGGTGCCTACACATCAATGACCAAGATTTGGGTGCGGCCATGTCTATCCCGGAGGTTCGCGAGCGGATTCAGCGTGTTCGAGAAACGCGAGAAAACAGCCCCGACCCTGGGGCACAGAGCGCGGCATCGAGATCACATCAGTTCCGTGAACACATGATCGCAGTTAAAGACGCGATAGTCGTACCGGCGGTATCTTCGGAGCGCCGTCCGTTCTTGACTCCGGTTATCGTGGGCGCTGACACTGTATCATCGAACCGGAATTATGTGCTGTACGATCAACCGATCTGGGCGTTTTCGATTCTGAGCACGTCTCTACATAGATGTTGGATCTTGACGGTTTGCGGCAAACTGCAAGCACGCCCGAATTACTCTAACACCCTCGGATGGAACACTTTCCCGGTGCCGAAGTTTACCGAGGCCCAGCTAGCCGACCTCTCGGCCTCGGCCCGCAGCATCCTGAAATGCCGCTACAGCCACTACCCAAAGACCATTGCCCAGCTCTACGATCCCGACAAAATGCCCGACGACCTTCGCGCCGTGCATCGGGAAAACGACGAGCTGCTGGAAAGCATGTATATCGGCCGCCCCTTCCGCAATGACACCGAACGGCTGGAGAAGCTCTTCAAGCTCTATGCCGCCAAGGTGAAATCGCTGGAGGCCGCGCCAAAGAAAAAGAGGGCCTGACAGATGGTTCAGATGGTCAATGTCACCTACGGCACCTCCAAGGCGACGACGAACGCCCTTGGTCAGCGCCCGATGCAGGCCCGCACCTATGACGCCCGCGCTGCACAGTTCCTGCTGCTGAAGGCGCCGCCCGCGGCGGGCAAGAGCCGCGCGCTGATGTTCGTGGCGCTCGACAAGCTGCGGCATCAGGGACTTGAGAAGGTGATCGTCTGTGTGCCCGAGACCTCGATCGGCGGGTCCTTCCGTTCGACCGATCTAACGAGCTACGGTTTCGAGGCAGATTGGGAGGTCGATGACCGCTGGAACCTCTGCCTGACCGGCGACGATGCCGACAAGCAGAAGGTGAAGGCTTTCCAGGCGTTCATGGACAGCGATGCGAAGGTTCTGGTCTGCACCCATGCCACCTTCCGCTTCAGCTTTGACGAGGTGATCAAGACCAAGGGGATCGAGGCGTTTGACAGCTGCTTCATCGCCATCGACGAGTTTCACCATGTCTCGGCCTCGGACAACAACAGGCTGGGGGTGATCCTTCGCAGCCTGATCAATCGAGCGCAGTGCCACGTGATGGCGATGACCGGCAGCTATTTCCGTGGCGATGCCGATCCGGTGCTGCGCCCCGAGGACGAGGACCGCTTCACCAAGATCACCTACAGCTATTACGAGCAGCTGGAGGGCTATGCCTGGCTCAAGGCGCTCGGGATCAATTACGAGTTCTACAAGGGCAATTACGTCAATGGGCTGCCGGGCGTGCTGAACCCCGATCAAAAGACGATCATCCACATTCCGCATCGAGGGTCGGCCGAGGCATTCGATGACAAGTTCAACGAGGTGGGCAAGATCATCGATCTGCTGGGCACCCATGAGGGACGCGATCCCGAGACGGGATTCGATCTGGTGAGAAAGCCGGATGGCGGGCTGCTGAAGGTCGCGGACCTGGTAGATGACGGGCCGGGGCGCGATATCGTCAAGGCTGCGCTATCGCGCGAGATCAAGGGGTCAGACGGTAAGCGCGATGATGTGGCGGACCGATCCAAGGTCGACATCATCATCGCGCTCGGGATGGCCAAGGAAGGGTTCGACTGGGTCTGGTGTGAACATGCGCTGACCATCGGCTATCGGTCGTCCCTGACCGAGATCGTGCAGATCATCGGGCGCGCGACCCGCGATGCACCAGGAAAACCCCGCGCGTTGTTCACCAACCTTGTTGCCGAACCCGGCGTGGAAACCGGCGTTGTGACCGATGCCGTGAACGACATGCTCAAGGCGATCTCCGGATCGCTGCTGATGGAGCAGGTGCTGGCCCCGAACTTCAAGTTCTACCGTCGAGAAGACGGCGATGTGCGGGCACCGATGGGCACCGATGACGAGGGCAATATAACCATCGGCATCAAGGGGCTGGTCGAGCCGCCCACGGACCGCTCGCGCGAGATTTGCGAGAAGGACATGAACGATCTGATGGCAACAGCCTATCAGGAGATGGACCGGCGCGTGCTGTCGCCAGACACGGCGCCTGAGGTCGCTACGCAGATGGTCCTGACCGATATCATCGAGAGGCGCTATGAAACGCTGGATGCCCAGGAAGCGGAATCCGTCCGTCAGCATCTGGCGGCGCATATGAACGTCCTGACGCTGGCGCGGAAGGAAGCAGAACGTGGCTTCGCCGAGGGTCAATCGCCCCTAAGCGGCACACCTCCGAGGTCGAGCAGCGACGACGATGACAGCGAACCCGCCAGCGCACCAAACACCCTGCTGGAGATGGTCCGGAAGTTCATCAACGTCCGGGACATCGACATCGAGCTGATCGACAGCGTGAACACCTTCCAAGAGCGCTTCGAGGTCGCGTCGAAATCTCTGAACTCCGAGCTGCTGTCGCATGTCCAGTCGGCAATGGTCGCCTTGCGCGTGAACATGACCGGCGACGAGGCCAGAACGCTTTGGCCTCGCATCAAGGCGTTTCGTGCCACCGAGGGGCGCGAACCAAATGTGCATTCCGCCAACCCGCTTGAGAAGCGCATGGCAGAAGCACTTGCCTGGCTTAAGGCCGAAAAAGCCAAGCGCTTGCGTGAGGGAGCTCTGTAATGTCGCGACCGAGCTTGGAAGATATCTTCGCAGAGAACGACGAGTTCGGACTGCTGGATGTCAAACCGCGGGCGTCTAGCGGTAGCTCCACGCAGGACCGTGGAGTTGCCGCCCTGCTCGAAGTGACAGCATTCTACGAGAACCATTCGCGCCTCCCTAATCCAGAGGCAATGGATCATGACGAGATGCGCCTCGGAGCGATCTGGGAGACCGTGAAATTGTCTCCTACTGACCCGATGCGGGCTGTGGACCGTCTGGGATTGTTGAGCGAAGAAGCCGCGCCCACGCGGCGCTCGTGGCGGGATGCTCCTGTCGAAGCTGATATTCCTACCAGCCTAGATGACATCTTCGACGATCTCGATGTCGATGCATCATTGGTCAAACTCAAGCATACCACGCGATCTGCGGAGCGGCATGTCCCGGATCATCGCGCTGACTTCGTGCCTTGTCAGGACTTCGAGCAGTTCCGAGACCGTTTTGAGGCCGTTCAGCGTGGCTTGGAAACTGGCGAGCGCCAGGCAAATCCGGTACGGAAATGGTCTGTGATCGAGCCGATCGAAGGGGACTTTTTCATCCGGAACGGCTTGCTCGCCATGGTAGCCGAAAAGTCAGAGATGACAGCCCGCGGGGGCGCACGAGACTACCGGCTCCGTGTCATCTTCTCCAATGGCACGGAAAGTGACCCGCTCATGTCCTCTTTCCGCAAGTCCCTGAATGAAGACAAGACCGCAAGAATGGTGCAAAAAGTGGGTCTTGGTCCGCTGGACCCGGAGTGGGAAAGCGATCAATTGGAGCTCTCTGGAACCATCTACGTCGCTCGCTCGCGCTCGGAAGATACTTCGATCAGAGAGCAGCGTATGATCTTGCACAAGATTGGGGTGACCAGCCAAGACGTCTCTCGTCGGATTGCAGATGCGAAGAACGACCCGACATTTCTGCTCGCGCCTGTCGAAATCGTAGCAACCTACCAGTTGCGTAACCTATCACGCAGTAAGGTCGAGCAATTGCTGCATCGCTTCTTCGCAGCAGCAAGGGCCGACCTCTTTGTATTGGATCGGTTCGGCAAGAAGGTTTTCCCGAAGGAATGGTTCTATGTGCTGCCCGATCAGGTCGGCAAAGCGGCCAAGCTACTGGAGGAAGGTCAGTTGCACCTGTATCGCTATGACACAAACACACAACGAATCCTTAGAAAGGACTGAAAGCCAAGCCCGATCAGGACGCGACTGTTACTCGCCGTCCCCTTTCTTTAGCAAGGTCACCCTGACCATAAGCATAGAGACGTCAGCAGCTTAATGACCGTGATGCTCAATGGCCGGCCATTCTAGGCTTGCCCCCATTTCCCGCCCAAAGACTTTGCCGAGGTATCTGAGGAATCCTCCACATGCGCGCGCTGCACACCGCTGACTGGCACATCGGCCAGACCCTGAACGGCTGGAGCCGCGAGGCGGAACATGCCCGTTTCTTCGCAGCGCTGACCGATCTGATGGTCGAGGAACAGATCGACCTGCTGCTGGTGGCCGGCGACATCTTCGACACCACCAACCCCTCGGGCGAGAGCCAGCGGCTGTTCTACCGCACCATGGCCGCGATGAAGAGCCGCCTGCCCGATCTGCGCGTCATCCTCACGGGGGGCAATCACGATCCGGCCCTGCGGCTGGAGGCGCCGGGCGACGTGCTGGACAGCCTCGACATCCACACCATCGGTACCGTGCACCGCACGGGCGGGGCTGTCGACCTCGACCGCCACCTGATCCCCGTACCCGGCCCCGACGGCGCGCCCGCGCTCTATGTGCTCGCCATCCCCTTCCTGCGCGCCGCCGACCTCTCCGGCCTCAGCTTCGCCAGTGACCAGGGCGAGGACACTGTGATCGAGGCCGCCCGCCGCTTCCACGCCGAACTGACCGAGGCCGCCCTGTCCCGGATCGGCGATCTCCCCTTGCTCGCCATGGGGCACCTGCATTGCACCGGCGGGCTGGAGGCCGAAGGCGCCGAGCGGCGGATCCTCATCGGTGGCTCTCATGCGGTCCCGCCCGATATCTATCCACCCCGCATTGACTATGTCGCGCTTGGCCACCTGCACGGGCCGCAATCGCTGGACGGCGGGCGGGTGCGCTATTCCGGGTCCTGCTTCCCGCTTTCAGCCTCCGAGATCCGCTACACCCACGGGGTCACGATCCTCGACATTGACGGCTGCGACATCAGCGCCGCCCACCACGCCATCCCCCTGCCCGCCCCGGTACTGCGCTTGCCCGCCTCGGGCACCCTGACCCTGGACGAGCTGGAGACAGCCCTGGCCGAGATCGCACCGATCGAAGACGTGAACCTGCGCCCGCTGGTCTATGTCGAGCTGCTGGCGGAGGAGGCGCCCTCAGTGATGATGGGCCGAGCCGAGGCGCTCTTGCGCGAGGCCCCGGTGCGCCCCGCCGGCATCCGCATCCACCGGGCCGCGGAGGACAGCGCCGAGCCCCCTGCCCCCGCGCCGTCGCTGGGCGAGACCAGCCCCGAGGAGCTCTTCGCCCGGGCCTTCGAGGCGAGGAACGGCTTCGCCCCCGAGGACCGCCACCTCGCGGCCTTCCGCGATGTCCTGGCGGAGGTCTGAGCCATGCAGATCCTGTCGATCCGGGGCGAGAACATCGCCAGCCTCGCCAAACCCTTCGAGATCCGCCTGGACGACGGACCGCTGGCCAGTGCCGGTCTCTTCGCCATCACCGGCGAGACGGGCGCGGGCAAGTCCAGCCTGCTGGATGCCATGTGCCTGGCGCTCTACGGCGATTGCCCGCGCCTGTCGGGCAGCGGCACGCGCGAGGCGGTGGAGGATGTCGACGGCTCCGCCCTGCGCGCCACCGACGCGCGCATGGTGCTGCGCCGGGGCGCAGCGCGGGGCCTGGCCGAGGTCACCTTCCGCGCCACGGACGGCGAGGTCTACACCGCCGGCTGGTCCGCCCGCCGGGCCCGGGACCGCATCGACGGGCGCCTGCAGGCGGTCGAGCGCAGCCTGCTGCGCGTCTCGGATGGCCAGGTCCTGGAAAGCCAGCTTTCACGCGTGAACGACCGGGTGACCGAGCTGACCGGCCTGACCTATGACGAGTTCCGCCGCACCGTGCTGCTGGCCCAGGGCGACTTCGACGCCTTCCTGTCGGCACAGACCGGCGAGCGGGCGGCGATCCTGGAGAAGGTCACCGGCACGCAGATCTACCGCGACATCTCGCGCCGCATCTACGAGCGCAACACAGGCGCCCAGTCCGCGCTGCAGACCCTCGAGACCCGGCGCGGCGAGCACCAACTGCTGAGCCCAGAAGACCGCGCCGCGCTGGAGAGTGAGGCCGAGACCCTGCGCGCCCGCAAGACGGCGACGGAGGCAGAACTGGCCCAGGTGACAACGGACCTCGGGCGCTACGCCGCACAGGAGGGAGCCCAGACTGCTCTCGCTCGCGCCGAGGCCCGTGTGAGCACAGCGGAGGCGGCCCTTGCCGATCTCGCGGACCAGAGGGCCTGGCTGGCCGACTGGGACCGCGCCCAGGCCCTGCGCGGCGAGCTGCGCGAGGATCAGGCCGCCCAAGCGGCGTTGCGCGAGGCGACCGAGGCCGAGGCACAGCTGACCGCAGCGGAGCGGGAGCAAGGCGAGACCGTTAAGGCGCTGGCGGAGGCCGCCACCGCGGCACAAGAGCAGCTCGAACAAGTCGAGGATGCGTTCAAGGCCCTTGGTCCGGAGTGGTCCAAGGCGGAGCAGCTCGACAGCCGCATCACCACCGCCACGGAGGAGCTGGCCCGCGCCGAGGAGGAACTGACCCGGCGCCAGGTGGAAGCCGGAACTTCCGAGGAGCAACAGACGGCGCTGGCGGCAGAGGACCAGCGTCTGGCCGACGCGCGGGCCGAAGCGCGGGCCGCGCTGGCGCAGATCCCCGGCCACGAGGTTCTGCGCAACGATTGGAGCGCGCTGGAGGAACGGCTCGAGGCCCGCATCGCCGCAGCGACCCGTCTGCGCCAGGCGAACCAGGAACGCGCAACGCTGCTGGAGGCCACCGCGGCACAGACCCAGGCCCGGGATGAAGCCAACGCCGAGGCCGCCGCGCTGACCGCCCGTCTGGCGGACCTGCGTCAGCAGCAGGCAGACCTGCAACCGGAACGCCAGCGCCTGCAGGCCGCCGCCCCCTCGGCGGCTCTGGCGACCCTGGGCCAGCAGCTCATCGACCTGCGCGCCCTGCGCCAGGCCGCCGCCCAGGTCCGTGAGGCCGACCGCGCGATCGCCGAGAGCGCGGCCCGGCAACGCGCTACCCTAGAGACCCGTGATCAGGCCGAAGCGGATCGCCAGCGCCTGGCGGAGGAGCTGAAGACGGCGGGCCACCATGTCGATGCGCTCTCCCGCCCCGTCGCCTCGGCCGAGGCCGCAGTCAGCGCCGAGGCGGATCACCTGCGCCAACACCTGGAGCCGGGCCGCCCCTGCCCGGTCTGCCATGCGACCGAGCACCCGGTGCAGGACGACAGCGCCTTGTCACGCCTCGCGGCCGACCTGCGCCAGCAGATGCAGGCGGCAACCGAGGCCCGTGACGCCGCGCAGACAGCGCTGCGTGACGCAATCACACGACACGATGAGGCAGTGGCCGCGATCGCCCGCGAGGAGAACGAGGCCCCGGCCCTCGCCGCACGTCTCGCTGAGCGGCTGGAAGACCACGCCCGCCAATGCGCCGCGCTGGAGGTCAGCGCCCTGCCGGATCTCCCGACAGACCCCCGCGCCGCCGACACAGCCTTCACTGTTCTTCTGGAGGGACTGGGGGCCCGCCGCCCGGCCCTCGAGGAGGACCGAGACCGGCTGGCGGCTCTGGAGCGCAACCATCAGCGCCTCGGACAGGGGATCGAAACGGCACAGGACCAGCTGACCGCCCGGACCGACAAGGCGGCAGCGCTGACCGCCGCCCTGGCTGACAGCGAGGCGCGCGCGAAGGACCTGGCCCGTGACTGCGACACCGCAGAGCGCGAAATCGCGACCCTGGCGCCCCGGCTGGCCGATCCCCTCGCCGCCCTTGGCCTATCGCCCGAGGCCTTCGATGCCGACGGCCAGCCCGCCCTCGACGCCTTGCGCGAGACCGCCCGCCGCGCTGCGGCCCTGCTGAAGACGATCGAGGAGACCGAAACCGCCCGCACCACGCTGCTCCTCCAGCTGACCGAAGCGCGCAGCGCCGCCCGCGCGGCCACGAACCGGGTGACCGAGGCGACCGAGACCCGGGACAGCCGCAAGGCAAGTCTGGACAGCCTGCGCACCGAGCGAGCGGCACTGCTAGGGGGCGAGGCCACCGGTGCGCACCGCACCCGCCACAACGAGGCGCGCAAGGCCGCGCAGGCGGCGGCCAGCGAGGCGCAGCGACAGCATGCAGAGGTTCGTGCCCGACAGGCGCAGATCGCCGGCAGCCTGGAGACCGCACGGACCGCTCTCACCCGCGCGGCGGCCCGCCGGGACAGCGCCGCCGAGGCCCTGGCCCAGGCCTGCGCCGCCACCGGGCTGGACCTCGACCGGGTTCAGGCATTGCATGCCACAGAGGCCGATGTGGTAGAAAGCCGCCGAGCCGCGCTGCAGGCCGCCGAGACGGAACGCACCAGCGCCCTGGGCGCCCGCGACGAACGCCGGCAGGAGTGGGACGCACTGCAGGCCGAGGGGCTGCCCGAGACGCCGCGCGAGGATCTGCGGACCCACAAGGACGAGCTGGCCGCGACGGCTACCACGCTGTCCGAAGACCTCGGCGCGCTGACGGAACGGCGCATGGCCGACGCCCGTGCGCGTGAGGCGCTGAAGGGTTTGGAGGCAGAGATCGAGGCGGCGCGCAAGGTGGCCGACACCTGGGCGGCGATCAACGACGCCATCGGCTCCGCCCGTGGCGACCGCTTCGCCCAGATCGCCCAGGCCGTCACCCTGGCGATGCTGGTGGAACGCGCGAACCTGCACCTCGACCAGCTGAAGCCGCGCTACCAGCTGGCGGTGGCCGACCAGGACCTGGCGCTGCATGTGACCGACCGCGATATGGCGGGCGACACGCGACCCAGCCGGTTGCTCTCGGGCGGGGAGCGCTTCCTGGTCTCGCTGTCGCTCGCACTGGCGCTCTCGGGCATGGGCAGCCGGGGCGCACTGGCGGGGACGCTCTTCATCGACGAAGGCTTCGGCAGCCTGGACGCGGAATCCCTCGACCTGGCCATCGACGCGTTGGAGAGGCTGCAGGCCCAGGGCCGCACCATCGGCGTTATCAGCCACGTCCAGGCGATGAAGGACCGCATCCCGGTGCAGCTGGAGGTGACCAAGACCGGCGGCGGCGCCAGCGAGATCGCCCTCAGGGTCGTCTGACGCAGCGGTCAGTGCAGACAGGCGGTCTCACGGCCAATGCCCTGCCCTCTTGAACACTCACCAAGTGGGCTTTTTTCTCCAATTAGCCGCGCACGAAAACGACGGTAAGCCCACCGGTCAGGAGCATTTTGCCCTGATTTTCAGATACCCCCCGGGGGCACATCGGCATCAGCGACATCCCAAGAGACACCTGCTTGTTCTGACGCAGTGTTGGAGGCCCACGTTTCCTTGGCAAATCCGGCGACATCCGGGCTACGCTCGACGCCATAGCTGATCGAAAGGGAGCGGACGTCATGAATGCGGCCTTGATCTCGACCGAACGCGTGCGGGCCGATCCATCTGTTTCGGCAGTCGACGGACGGATAGTCTGGGACCCGGTCAAATCTCTGTGGTTCAGCTCTCACGCCATCCTGGGGCTCTTGGCCCTGTTCGCCATGCCATCGGTCCAGGGGCTCGCCGTCTTCCTGCTTCTCTCGGCAGCGACCCTATGCGCAGGGCATTCAGTGGGGATGCACCGATTGCTGATCCACCGCAGCTTCGTTGTCCCACCATGGCTGGAACGGATCCTCGTATGGCTGGGCGTCCTGGTCGGCATGGCCGGGCCTCTTGGCATGGTGCGGGCGCATGACATGCGGGACTGGCACCAGCGCCAGGATGTCTGCCCACCCCATCCATCTCACGGCGCCGGCTTCTGGAGGGATTTCTGGTGGCAGGTTCATTGTGTCTTTAAACTCGATTCTCCGCCGCAATTCGTTTTCGAGAGGGAGATCTCCGAGGATCGCTTCTATCGCTGGCTGGAACGTTGGTGGATGCTACAGCAGATACCCTTGGCGATTGTCCTCTGGCTGATCGGCGGGATCGGCCTTCTGCTCTGGGGGATCAGCCTCAGAATTGCGGTCTCGCTCTTCGGGCACTGGGCGGTAGGGCATTACGCGCATCGAAGAGGCCATCAGGGTTGGGTTATCGACGGACTGCCGGTCCAGGGCTTCAATCTTCCCGGCATCGGCCTGCTGACATTCGGGGAAAACTGGCATGGCAACCATCATGCCTTTCCGCATTCTGCACGGCTGGGGGTAGAGCCCGGCCAGCTCGACCCTGGCTGGTGGTTTATCAGGGTTCTGACCGCACTTGGCCTAGCGAGGGACGTCGCCACCCCTGATAGCCAACAAGCCCGTGAGGGGCTTAGGCGCGTAGACTCGAGAGAGTAGTTTTGATGTGCTTCATGAATGGAGCTGCGGACCCAAATCCATAGATCCAACCACGCCATACAACCCAAAGCGGCCTTTCATTCCAGTTGCAGCGGATGGCCCGTCCCAGCCCTTCCACGACATTCCTGCCTGGTGCAGCATGTCGCCAGGCGCGGACACGAAGGGCGGGGAGCCGCAATTCGCCGCGGGCGCGAACGCACGCCGAACGTTCCTGCAAACCGGACATTCAGCTCATGTGTTAGGATCAGCGCCGGGGTAATCGGTACGAAAGTCGGGAACCGGACGCTCGTTGTCGAGTGGGTTTTTGGCAGTCAGGATAAGCCTTTTGAACGATGGGCCGACTGAGGTTGAAGCTTCAGGCAAGTTTCTTTAGCGTCAAGAATGATTGAATTTTGGTTCGGTTTCAGGGGTCTGGAATGAGCGACGGCCTTCAGTTCGAGAACGTTTGCGGTCGCAAGGATGCTGCGGTACTCGACATTGTCTTCATTCACGGCTTAACGGGGGACCCTAAGGAAACATGGACGAACTCCGACGGTACCTTTTGGCCGTGCTGGCTCGTGGACGATCTTTCCGGAGTATGCATTCACACAGCAGGGTATCCCTCCAGTGTGTTCGCGAAATGGGCCAAAAAGGAAATGACCCTTCACGAGCGTGCTTCAAGTCTCGCCGAGTACATGGTTTCGCACGGTATGGGGAAGCGTCCGCTCATCATCATCTGCCATAGTCTTGGCGGCTTGCTTGCCAAGGAGGTATTCAGGGCTTGCTGCGAAGCCCAGGACGAGGACTGGAACGCGCTCGGCGACCAGCTCAAGCTCGTCGTGTTCTTCGCCACGCCCCATAAGGGCGCAGCACTCGCTGCCATCGTGAAAGCGCTGATACCACGGGTCAGTTCGACCTCTATCGAGGCACTCAGCAACGACACCGGATTTCTCTCAAACCTGAATAACGGCTATCGCGACCTGGCCGTCAAAAAGGGCCTCACGACAATCGCCTATTACGAGAAATATAAAACGAAAGATGCTGCCCTCGTGGTGTCCGAAGAGTCGTCCGATCCTGGTTGCACGAAGACGCGGCCTATTCCAGTGGATGCCGACCATGTCGCAATCTGCAAACCTGCCTCTAAAGACGCGATGACCTATCTTTCTGTGCGCCGCCACATCGAAAAAGTGTTGGCGGGTTGCCCGGCCGCAAGCGATGATGACCACAATAGTGGCTTGGGTCCCGATGATTATTCGGTGCCTTCAGAGGATGATCGACGAACCCTGCAAGAGAAGCTGATCGATGCCGGCCGCGAGTACGAATACGCCAATGCGAACAATCTCCAGAACAGGTTTGCGCGCAGGTACCACAAGCTCGGTCTGTTCACCGAGGCCAAAACGCTTCACGACACAATCCTTTCGGCCGTCGAGCAGCGATTTCTGACCCATGTCTACGGTCCGAAAATCTGTGCGGGCGCACCAGAAACTGAAATCGCGGCCGCTGTGCAGGAGCAAGTGATAGATCCGCTTTGCGCGTCGAGCGAAAACGGAAAGCTCACAAACAGCACGATCCTTCAGGCGCTCTACTACCTGACCGAGCAATGCCATATCCAGTGGGACAAGCCATGACCGGACGGCTTTGGTTCCCGCAGCTCGATGTTTATGACGCCGTGCGCAGGCTCGGCGGCCTTCTCGGTTTGTGGCAGGGCAAAACCTTGCCGTCGCCCGAGCGCCTCTTCATCATGGACTTCTTCCTCGCAAACGCGCCGCTTCTCCACAAAACGCATATGCCGCAGGAGGTACGAAAAGCATTTGGCAAGCTTGGCGTGCCGCGCCCCGAGAAAGCCTTCGTAAGCTACCCTTCGGCGCAGATCCTCTTTCAGAAAATGGACGAGGTGCAGCGACAGGCCTTCCGGACCCTGTCCAGCAAAGGGCTCATTGAACTATCGCAGCTTGAAAGCGGTAATGTGGCGCCGTCTGAGGAAGGGCGCACACTGTTTCAGGAAGAGTTCTTGCTGATCTTTTCCGACAGCGAACGGCAGATAGGTGCGTTTCTTGTCAGGCGTTATGCACCAGAAACAAGGTCTATATCTGAAATCCGCCAGAGCACCGGACTTCGGAGGCTTGTAAGATGAGCTATTCGCAGTTCTACATCAAGCGCCTGAGAGTCATGCAAGGCGGCGATCCGGTCTATGATCAGGGTTTCCATAAGGGTGTGAACATCATTCGCGGTGAGAACGGCTCGGGAAAATCGACGATTGCGGACTTCATTTTCTACGTCCTCGGCGGCGAGTTCGATAACTGGAAATCTGTCGCTGCCAACTGTGATGAAGTGCAAGCCGAGATCGGCACGGCGAGCGGCGTCCTCACGGTAAAGCGCGCCATCGGCAAGGCCCAGACACCGGCGATGGTTTTCTTCGGGACCTTTGAGGAAGCGGCAGCACAGGGCCTCGATGGCTGGCAGAGCTATCCGATCCGGCGGACAGCAGGCGGTAACGAAAGCTTCTCCCAGATTATGTTCAGGGCGTCCGGCATCCCCGAAGCGCAAAGCCAAGGCGCTGCCAACATTACGATGAACCAGCTCCTTCGGCTCGTTTATGCAGACCAGCGGACACCGGCTTCGTTTCTCTTCCGGTACGAGTCCTTTGACACGGGCGAGATTAGAGAGGCGGTCGGTGATCTTGTCTGCGGCATCCGCGGCTACGAATCCTACGAGATCGAGCTCGAACTTCGGAAACTGAACAAACAGTTCGATGATCTCGATGCTCAATACAAGGCGCTCCTCAAATCTCTACCTGAGGATGAGGCATTGGCACGGGTTGAGGGCGTCGATGTCCGGCTCAGAGAGCTTGAAGCCGAATACGGCCGCCTTTCCGCAGAGATCGAGAATGCTGACGAGGTGATCGATGAAGAGGAGGTCAAGGGATTTCTGGCGGAGAGCAAAAGGGCGGCAGCCGATATCCGAAAGGTTCGCGGTCGCATCGCCGATCTTGAGCAACAAATCCATACCAATGATTTCGAAGTGGACGATCTAACGAATTTCATCGCCCATCTTGAAGAACTTTCGGAGAAGTTGCCAAAAGCGCAAAGGTCGTCAGAGATCATCGGCAGTATTGAATTCACGCATTGCCCTGCCTGCCTTGCGCCGCTCAACGGCACGAGCGATCCCGACCATTGCGTTCTTTGTGGCAGCGATACCGATCCGGAGCAGGAGCGATCGCGATATCTCCAGATCAAGCTCGACCTGGATATCCAAATCAGGGAGTCGCGTCAGCTACTTGACGACAAGGAGGCCGGAACGGCGTATGCCAAAAAGGAACTACGGCGAGTCCGCTCCGACTATCGGGAACAGCTCTCAGAATTCACGGTGCGCTACGAGATCAGTAACGGCCCGCGCGAAAGCTTCGTGGCCGAGCGCTATCAACGTCTGGGACAGATCGACAGAGAACTAACCCAACTTTCGCGCCTTCGTGAGCGCGCGGGCGAACTTGAGGATCTGAGCACGCGCAAGTCGGCCATGCAGGCCGAGATCGACAAGAAAAAAGACCGCCAGAGGGCGCTTGAAGCCGCCAGTGCGCTGAGGCGGCGGATCGCACTGACTAACGTCTCCGAAAAGGCGAAAGCCTTCTTGCGGCAAGACCTCGACCGACAGGACGAGTTCCGGCACGCGGACTCGGTGGAGGTGAATTTCCGGGATAACTCCATCCTCGTTGACGGCGATCTGAACTTCGCGGAAAGTAGCAATGTGATCGTTAAAAACTCCGTCATCTTGGCGCTCTTTGCCGCAGCGACCCAAGACGAGGAATTCCTCCATCCGCGTTTCCTCCTCATGGACAATGTTGAGGACAAGGGCATGGAAGAAAAGCGAAGTCATAACTTTCAAGAAATTATCGTGAGAGCATCGGAAGCAGCGAAACTTGACCACCAGATTATCTTCACGACCTCAACGATTAATCCGGAACTCGACGGCGACCAACTGACTATCGGCCCACATTATACACACCAACGACGCACGCTGGGGGATGTCAGCTAGACTGGGAACAGATGACACCGAGACAGTGAGCGCTTTTCCCGCCGAGGATGCTGCGCGAAGCCCTCGATGTCCGCTTCGGGGAAGCTGCAGCGCAGTATCGCAACCTTTGCTGTAGGTCGGATCTGGGCCGGTTGCGCCATCCGTACCAAGCCTGCCCCTGTCGAGCGCCATGCCTGCTTCCTGTGCACAGTTGACCTTGGTGCCCTGGACTATACTGCGCGGTGCCATGAAGGTCCGGTATGGGCAATGAGCGACTACCCACTTGGGGCACGTGACTGCGTTACGTTGCAGCACCGCATGACCGGTACAGCCCCAACCGGGAGTTCAACCTGACCAACTGACCGCGTGGAAAAGTCCTGTGTCGAGGAAGTTACCGGATTTACGGGCAATGCCCGAGTTGCGAAACTCGATCATCCGGCAGTCATTTCGGACTTGAATTGCAAGCCGCGAATCTACTCCGCGGTCATATTCGCAAGTGGCTTTAATGCCTCGGCAATTTGCTCAAACGTAACATCTCGATTGCGCATCAGCTCCTCGACGAGCTTTTGTGCCATGCCTACCCTCACAGCGATTTCCAAATCCATCGGTGGCTCGTCAGTCGATGCGGTAGGCTCTTCCAGTGGGTTCACAGCTGCAGTCTCAGTTACTTCCCAAACCTTTAAGGGACCACATGTTGCGAGGGCCAAGTCTGTAGTTTTAACGACATTCTCTAACGAGAGCTTGCGAACCTCGGGCACTCCGGTTCTTGCCACTGGCAACTGGACCTGCGACGAGCTTCCGTCATGTTGCCGCAAGAGCTCAAGCAATTCCGGCCCATTGTGTACCCGCGCTCGCTCGCGGCCATAATCTACATTTTCAATGGTCGCTTTAAACGACGCCAATTCCGACCCAAGCTTGATAATTAATTCTACGGTTGGGTTGTTCTGTGCTTCAGCTTTAGTCAGCAAATCGCTATCGCCAATGATGCTCATGACAAGTTCCTTGTCCGCACACCTCAGATTTATCTGAGACGACGTGAACTCATAGTCCTTGCCTGAGAACAAATAACCAGCGACGTAGGTGGCCGTTTCCGTTCCATCCAAAAGGGTCGAGCCTTCCTGCACCTTCCAAGGATTCGCTGCCGTCGAAACCGCTAGAAGAATAAAAAAAGTCGAAGTGTAGATCAGCTTAAACATGTCGATCATCCAGGCGCGTGGTTTATTCAGGTCTCTATCTCATTTATGGTCGCGATTACGCGGATGTCAGCAGTTGTCCGCACTGCTGACCTTGGCACACCAGACCATGCAGCACGATTGCACGGATGACCGGTGCAGGGAAGCTGCGGCGCAATGAAGCGGAACCTAGCTAAAGGCCGAAAGCGCCGAGAGGTGCGGCTGGAGTCAGCCCGGCTGGCGTGTCCGCTATCTGCGCTTTGCGGTCGTACAGCCAGGAGATCGGCAACGTCTATTTTCTCACCCCTTGCGTTTCCGCCCCTCAACTCTAGGCTGTGCAACAACGGAACAAAGAGGCCCGCGAATGTCCCAGCTCCCCGACCTGGATCTTAACGCCCTGTCCCTGGACGAGCTGAAGCAGCTCGAGAAAGACCTCGCCAAGGCAATCAAGGGGTATGACGAACGCCGCAAGGCTGAAGCTCGCGCTGCCCTTGAGGCCAAGGCCGGAGAGCTTGGCTACTCTCTGGCCGACCTCGTCGCGCCGGGCAGCAGCAAGAAGCCGAGACTGCCCGCGAAGTACCGCAACCCCGAGGACCCGACCCAGACCTGGAGCGGTCGCGGTCGCCGGCCGCAGTGGGTCAGCGATGCGCTTGATGCCGGGAAGAGCCTGGAAGACTTGGCGATCTGATCCGCTCAGGCCGGCTCCAAGACACGTCAAAGGCCGGAGCACATGCCCCGGCCTTTCTTCTTGACCCACACTAGAGCCCTCAGGCCACCCGCGCTGCCCTGCCCTGCCAGGGTTTCATCGGCGGCAGGGCCTCGGTCACCTGGTGCGCGGACAGCCCGCCGTAGAGGCGGAAATGGTCGCGCAGGGTCATCAGCGCGTCCCACCACAGCAGGTAGTCCCGTCGCGCCCGCGCCTGGTCGCGGGGGTGGTTGTCAATGGTGATCGGGCAGCAGCGCAGATCCACCTCTCGGACCTTGCCGCGGCTGAGATAGCGCGCCTTGCCGCAGATCTCGGTGACGGCGAACATGCCGTGCCGGGTCTGCTTCCAGTCGACCGGGCGCACCTGCGGGGCGAGGTCGGAGCCCCAGCCGAGGGTCTCGCCGGCGCGGGAGAGCTCGGCGATGACCAGCGCCATGCGGCGGCCGCCGACACTCTCGGGCAGCTGCGCCAGGGCATCGGCGACGGCATCCGCGTCGGGGTGCGGCTCCGAGGTGCCGCCGCCCTGCACCCGGCAGCCGAGTTCGGCCTGCCGCATCAGGATGTGCTCCATGCCATAGCCCTTCAGGGCGCCTTGCGGGCGCTCGCTTGCGCCCTGGTCGAAGTCGATGCGGATCTTCTCCTTCTGGAACGCCCAGTCGAGCAGCTGCAGGATCGAGACCTCGCGCGGCGCTGCGCTGCTCAGGCCGCGGGGACGGTGACGGATCGCCATGGTCATGCGGCCTCTCCCTGCGCTTGCCCTCGCCGTACCAGCTCGTGGGCTGCGGCCTCGTGGGCCTCGTAGGCGTGCAGCCATTCCCGGTCCACCGCATCGACCGGCAGGCGCAGGTCCAGCCGCTCGCGCAACCGGGCGACCTTCGACTGGGCGGCCCCTGCCCGATCCGCGACGATGCGGCGCTCATGCGGGTTCAGCGGCGGGCGGTGCTTCGACAGCCACCAGCGATATTCTTCGACCAGACGCCCCTCGGCGAGCGCGGCGCGGCCGGCGGCACTGCCGAACCAGGAGGCCAGCCCCGGCATCTCCTCCAGCGGGCGGGGCTGGGCGATCTGCGCCAGCGCCACGAAGGCCGCATGGCTGGGCCAGAAGTCCCGCGCCCGGCCCTCGCCCTTCGAGCGCATCGCTTCGAAGAGCCGCCGCAGGTTCTCGTCGTTCATGTAGGCCAGCTCGTCCGCCAGCCGGTCGAGGCGCTTGCGCCCCTCCTCGGCCTCCACCGCCTTCGGGAAGCGGAAGCCGATCCCCTCCAGCGGGTGCAGCAGCAGCCTGCGCACCCGGTCCCGTTTCGTCTCGTGATCCTGATCCTGCTCGATCCGCATCCTCTTGCCCTTTCTCAGCCCAAACCCGACTTATCCACAGGCACCCCGGCGACTTTGTCCGCACTCTGTCCCGTGTTCTTTCATGTTTCTGTCCATGTCCCTGTCGGAGCGGACAGTCTGGAAGTGTCCAGGACACTGTCCGGACTGTCCGGTGGACAGTTCCGACACTGTCCACCGGACAGTTCAGGACGGACTTCGCCTGCCCCGCATGTGCATGTTCAGTTGATGATCCGACCAGGCGCCGATGGCGCGCTCGATCCAGGAGGAGCCGCGATAGCCGCAGCCCTGCTCATTGAGCCATTCATCCATCCAGAGGATGGCCGCGTCATTGGCCGCCAGGTCGACATGGTAGCCGGCGACGGCGCTGCGCAGCCGCTGGCGCCGCTTCATGGCGTTACCCGCTTCGTTGCGGGCCCGGTTGTCGTGCTTGCGCGCGATGGCATCACTGACGACCTCCAGCACCATCGGGTGATAGAGGCGCACGACGTCATCGCAGAGGCAGGGGCGCCACTTGTGCAGCGGCCCGAAGCTGCCTTCGCAGAGGCGCTGCAGGCGGCCCTGATCGACGCCGAGCAGCTTGGCCAGCTGCTCGGTATCCGCCGGGAGGGTCCCGATGGGGTTCTGCTCCTGAGCGATGCAGATCAAGTCGAAGTAGAGCGCGCGGCATTCCTCGGTGGCCTTCAGGCGCATCTCGGAGTTCAGCCAGCGGCGATGGTGCCAGGCGATGAAGTAGTGACTGTCGAGCCGGTCCTGCCCGGAGAGCGGATAGACCTCGAGGTCATCGGTCTCAACGGCGCGCAGGGCGGCTCCGGCACTGGTCAGGGGGCGCATCGGATGGCCTCCCCCACGGATGGCGCGACGGCGAAGTTGGGACAAGCACCGCCGCGCCGGCCGACCGTGCCTTTGGGGACTGCACGGCGGGCTGGCCGCGCGTCGGGGTACCAACGCGCGGCGCCTCTCGACACCCTGGCGGTCGGGAAGTCAAGCTGGACAGGGAAGGATAGAGCCCGGCTCATGCCGCGGTCTTCCGCTTGGCAGCCGGGATATCGAGCCCCAGCCGGTCCCGGCGCAGGCGCACCGCATCCTTGTGGCAGCCCGCCAGCCGGGCGATCTCGCTCAGGCCACGCTCACCATCGACCAACGCGAGGATCTTGCGGGTAATCGCCTCGTCATTGCCCGAGGCCGTCTTGCCCCGCCGGGGCGGGGGCACCGGCTTCGGCGCCGCGATCTCCAGCCCGTCCTCGCGGGCGATCCGCTGGATGCGCTCACGCGCCGTGTGGCGCAGCAGGGTGATCTCGCTGATGGAGAGCCCGTCGCGGATGTCCTGCGCGATCTCGCGGTCCTTCAACCGGTCCGCCGGGCTGCGCACGGGGCCGCGCTTCAACGATCGCAGCCCGCCCCGGAAGGCCTCGTTGCGAGTGATGAGGGTTTGCGTCGTCGGGTCCCAGATATAGTCCCGATCCAGCCCGCTGACCCCGGGCGGCACCCGGCGCTGTTCCTCGGGGATCCGCTCCAGCGCCTCGTCGATCAGGCGACGCTCCTGCTCGGTCAGGATGTCCATGTGGCCTCCAGGGAAAAAGCGGGGCGCGCCACCACGGACGCGCGCCCAGTCGGGGACAGACAGCATGGGACCGCCAGCGCCCGGGCTACCGCGCGGTCCCGCGGTGCGGCCTTGATCGGCCCGGGGTGTCTCAAAGCGCGGGGAGCCGGGAGGACAGCTCCCCGCGCAAGGGAGCGCCCTGCCCTGCCCGATGGCCGGCGCTCTGCACGGTCCGGCGCCTGTGCCGGGGTCCGTGAGTGGTTCAAGCTCGACGCGGGGCGCGCGCCGCCTACCCGAGCGCCCTCCCCGCGTCGAAGACCCGCCCGTCGGCGGGAGGGGACTTGGCAAAGCCGGGTCATCGCTGCCCCTCCGCCTTGCGCAACAGCGTGGCGCGGAACTGCATGGCGGCCGAGACCATCTCGTCCAGTTCGACGAGCTGCTCCTGGGCTTCCTTGACGGTGTAGTCATCGGGCGACGCCGACGCTGCCGAATGCGCCTCGGCATGGCGCTGCAGCACGTCCGAGAACTCGCGCGTGATCCGGTGGATGTCGGAGGCGGTCGAGCCTTCCAGCCCGAGCGGATGGAAGGTGCCGCCGCCGAGCGCCGCGAAGTGCGCCGCGATCGGCACGGCAGCCTCGGGCACGATCCGGCTGAGCCGGTCGAGGTAGTTCACCCCGAGACCGCCGGGGCGTTGCTCCGAGACCTCGGTACCATGCGACAGCGTCGAGACGCCGACACCAAGATCATTGGCCACGGCCTCCAGGCCACCTGCCGCGCGCATGGCCGTCTGCACCGCCGACTGGATCGAAGCAGGCCGCGCCTTACGCATGGGGAAACTCTTCGGGGGTTTTCGCGGGACAATCAATGACGAGATCAGAATAAAAGGTCATGCGGCCTCGCCTCGCCCGGTCGACCCAACCTCAAACCCTGCGGCCACTTCCGTCGGCAGCTGAGAAGAAGCGTTCTGAACCCGGAGCAAAGAAGCCGCCGGGACCTCACCATCAGTGTAACGTTCTATCAGCACAGCCGTAGCCAAACTGACCCCGATCTGCCCTCGGCAGATCTTTGAAACTGTAGCCTGATTGAGCCCAACCGATGCAGCAAACGCCGCTTGGGTGATCTCTCTAGCCCGGAGGAACTGATGCAGCTTAGTCATAGCCAACAGGATATGCCTGACGTTCATATTCCCGTCAAGCATTTCGAGGCGGGATATGCCCACGACAGAATGGTGTCACGAAAGCTGACACCCGATAATGAAGGCATGGAGAATCTGAAGCTCATACGCCAAGAACGGAAGCTCACCCAAGCCGAACTCGCGGAGATGGTGGACTGCAACCAAGCCACCATCTCTAAAATCGAGAAGGGCGGGAACTATACTCATGATCTGGCGATCAAGATCGCCAGAGCCCTTCAAGTACCGCTAACCGATCTATTCAGCATCTCAGAAGTCGAAGCCAAGTATCTTGAAGCACTAAGAAAAGCGGATCCCGCACGGCGCGATGCGGTCCTCTTACTTCTCGGAGTAGACGCTCCCCACAACTGAGCGAAACGCACCCTTCCAGCGCAAGCAAAGCAACGATCATCTCTTCTTTGGTCAATGCACGTCCCATCCAACGTCCTCCTCATCCCTACTTCTTCGCTTCCCCCATCCCAGGGCAGCCTAGCGACACAGACGCCAGTTTGCATCACACATTATGCCTGAGAGGCATTGACAGCAATATTACTGACAGGCATTAATCTCCTCCATCACAACCGATGGAGGCCCTGATGCTGACCCCTTCCGAAAGCGCCCGCCTGCGGTCCCACTGGGCCGCCTTGAAGGCCGAGCGCGGCACGCCGATCACCTCTGAGCGGCTGGCGCGCTTGGCGCCGCAGCACCTGACCGGACCGGCCACGGCCTCGGCGCAGATGGCCGAGATCCACGACATCACCGAGCGCTGCCGCGGCAAGGTCCGCGCGCTGATCGCCCGCCGAGCCACCCCCGAGGGCGTGGCATGAGCAGGCCTGAGGACTTTGTGCCGCTGGCAGGCGCCCGCGAGATCGCGGCCACCCTGCCCGCCGGGGCCTTTGCCGACACCGCCCTGGCGGAGGCCGTCACCCTCGAGCGCGCGCTGTCGCTGCTGCTCTCGCATGGCGCGCTGCAAAAGGAGGCCGACCGGCTGCGCACCGCGCTGGCCGAGCTCTGTGCCCTCCCCGAGCACAGCGCCCTGTTGGACCATGCCCTCGCCCCCGGGGTCACGCCCGAGGACGGGCTGCGGTCACTGGCCGCGGGTCTGCGCAGTCGCCGCGAACGGACTGATGCCCGCCACCTGGTCGAGGAGGACGGCGCATGAGCCCGGTTCTCTTTGCCCTCGCCCTCATTGCCTGGTCGCTGACAACGGCGGCGCTCGTGCTGCTCGCCGGGGCCACCGCATGACCCGTCGCCGCGCCCTGATCGAGCCCGAGACCATGCGCTTCTATCGCGCTGCCGGTGCGACCGGCTGGGCCACCTACGACAGCGAGACCGGTGCCACCCGCGCCGCAACGCCCGAGGAAGCCGCCCGCGCTGAAGACCTGGCACGGCCTGCGCCGACGCCCGAGGAGCCCGTCGCATGATCGACCATCTGTCAGAACGCCACCAGGCGACGCAGCGCACCCGGCGCCCGCTTGGCGAGCTTGTCGCCGCCGGGCTCTTCTGGATCGCCGCCGGGGCCGCGCTTGTCTCTTTCGCCCTCTACCTCACCTCGGACAGGGCCCGGCAGCATGTCGCGCCCGAGGTCTTCCTTGGAGAGCGCCCATGACCGCCCTGCTCATCGACCGCGAGACCATCCGCGAGCTGCTGGCGCGCCTTGAGGGCCTCAAGAGCGATGCCCGGCGCGAGGTGATCTTTACGGCCGCCATCGAGAGCGGCGGGATCTTCCATGGCCCTGTTGCGGGCAATGCCGTGCTGCATCTGCACCGCATTCCCGTTGTCGGCGCCACCGAGGACCAGGCGATCGACGCCTGGATCCGCAAGGCCCGCGACGTGATCGCCGAAGACCTCCCCGCCGGGCTCTAAGCCTGCCGCCTCTCTTTCACATCGCCTTCAGCTTTCCCGGAAAGGACCTGTCATGTTGCACCAGCTTCCCAAGGCCGCCGCGCCGGCGCCCCTCGCCACCTCGGGGCCAAGCGCCACCGTCGCGCTCTCCGAGCTGCGCCAGGCCTCGGCCCACCTGGGCCGCGTGGTCCTGCGCTGGAACCTCGTGCCGGTGCAGGCTTGCGTCCGCGTCCGCTTTGCCGAGGGCAAGGTCACCCTGGACGCCACCGACACCGACATGGCCCTGACGCTGGAGCTGGATGCCCAGACCACCGGCGCCGCCGATCTCGTCGTCTCGCACCGCGCCCTGGCGGGCTTCCTGCGCGCCGCGCGGGGGCCGGTCGCACTCACCTATCTCGCGAGCGAGGAGCATGACCGCCTGCGGCTCTCCGATGGAGAGATCGAGGTCACGCTCAAGCTCACCATCCCGCCCGAGGACTTTCCCCGCCCCTTCGACGATCTCGACCAGGGCTGGCTGACCGCCGAATCTCAGTTCACCCTGTCCGGCGCGCAGGCGCTGCGGCTGCTCGACCTGGGCCGCTCCTGCATCAGCCGCGAGGAGACGCGCTACTATCTCAACGGCACCTACCTGACCGCCAAGCCCGAGGCCGGCACCCTGCGCGCTGTCTCGACCGATGGCCACCGGATGGCGGTGATCGACTGCGAGGTGCCTGCGCAGTTCCGCGCGGAGGTCAGTGAAGATCCCTCCGGGATCATCCTGCCGGTCCGCGCCGTGGACCTGCTGCTGGCCCTGGCCCGCAAGAGCAGCAATGCCGCCCTGCAGATCCATGCCAGCGACCGCCACCTGGTGCTGCGCACCGAGGGGCTGCAGCTGATCACCCGCAGCATCGACGGCACCTATCCCGACTATACCCGCGTCGTGCCCGCACCCTCGGACAAGCTGACCGCCCATCTCTCCACCGCCGCGCTGACCCGGCTGCGCACCATCGCCAGCGCCACCACCTCGGGACAGTCGCTGCCCCTGCGCCTCAACCCCGGCGCCGGGCGCATGTCACTCGCCACCGGCGAGGGCGACGAGATCTCCGCGCCGCTGCAGGGTCACACGACCGAGGACGGCCTGACCGTCACGATCAGCCTGCGCCTGCTCTCCGAGCTGGCCCGCATCGCCCCGGCCTTCACCCTCTCCTGCGCCGGGCGCGGCGATCCCGCCCGCATCGCCACCGAGGACCCAGACGCGCTCTGGGTTCTCATGCCCATGCGCGACTGAGGCCCGGGGATGAAGGACATGAGCACAGACGAGAGCCGGCCTCCGCGCCTGAAGGAAACCGAGGCCGACCGCGAGGTCCGGGACAAGGCCTACCGCGTCACCGCCGGTGAGCTGCGCGCCTTCGTCGAACGCTACGAACGCCTTGAGGCCGAGAAGGCCGACATCGCGGAGCAGCAGAAGGAGGTCATGGCCGAGGCCAAGGGCCGCGGCTACGACGTGAAGGTCCTGCGCCGGCTCATCGCCCTGCGCAAGCGCGACCCCGACGACCTGGCCGAGGAACAGGCCGTGCTCGATCTCTACAAAGACGCCCTGGGGATGAGCTGATGCGCTGGCTTCTCTGTGCCCCCGTCCTCGCCTGCCCGAGCGTCGCCGCGCTCTCGGCCGCCGCCCTGGCGCAGGGTGGCCACCTGGTGCAGCTGGCGCTGGTGCTGGCCATGACCCTGGCGGCCCATGACGCGGCGCGGACGGCACAGGACTGCGCCCCCATGCCCCGCCTGCTGCGCCGGCTCGCCCCCTGCGGCCCCTACCTTCCCGGCGCTGCGCCGGGCGCGGGCTGGCTGTTCGGCCAGGCCCAGGACGGCACCGCGCTGGCCACCATGGTGCTCTGCACCCTGCTCGCCACCCTCGCCCTGCTGCCCGCCTACCACGCCCTTGTCTGTACCCCGGAGGCCTTCTGATGGATGGTGCACATCTTCTCGACCTCGCCCTGGACACCCGCCCGGCACCGCTTGGCCCGCCGCTGATCGTCGACAGCTTTGCCGGCGGTGGCGGCGCCTCGACCGGCATCGAGATGGCCCTGGGCCGCGGCCCCGACATCGCCATCAACCACAATCCGAAGGCGCTCGCCCTGCACGCGGCGAACCACCCCGAGACCCTGCACCTCAGCGAGAATGTCTACCGCGTCGATCCGCTGGACCACCTCGCCGGCCGCCACATCGGGCTGATGTGGTTCAGCCCCGACTGCCGCCACTTCTCCAAGGCCAAGGGCGGCGCCCCGGTGGCCCGCAACATCCGCGATCTCGCCTGGGTGATCCCCGGCTGGATCGAGCGCATCCAGCAGAGCGGCGGCCAGGTCGACGTGGTGATCATGGAGAACGTCGAGGAGTGGAAGACCTGGGGGCCGGTGATCGAGACTCCACGCGGGCCAATGCCCTGCCCGGACCGGCGAGGGGAAACCTTCACCAAGTGGTGCAAGGCCATCCGCAAGCTTGGCGGCAAGATGGAGACACGAGAGCTGCGCGCCTGCGACTACGGCGCCCCGACGATCCGCAAGCGGCTCTTCGTCATCATCCGCTTCGACGGCCAGCCCATCGTCTGGCCCGCGCCGACCCATGGCGCGCCCGACGACCCGCGCGTCATCGCCGGTGAGCTGGCGCCCTGGCGCACGGCCGCCGAGTGCATCGACTGGTCGATCCCCTGCCCCTCGATCTTCGACAGCGCGGCGCAGATCCGCGAGACCCACGGCCTGCGCGCCGTGCGCCCGCTGGCAGACAACACCCTCGCCCGCATCGCCCGCGGCGTCGCCCGCTACGTGCTGCAGGCCGAGAGCCCCTTCGTCGTCAACCTCACCCACGGCGCCCGGCTGGAGGATCTCCGCGAGCCCCTGCGCACGATCACCGCCGCCCGCCGCGGCGAGAAGGCTGTCGTGGCGCCCTCGCTCATGTCGCTCAAGGGCACCGCCCGCCGCGACAGCGCGATCGGCGCCCCGCATCCGACCGTGCTGGCCAGAGGCGGCCACAGCGCCCTGCTGGCGCCGCTTCTGGCGACCATGAGGAACAGCCAGAAGCCGTGGCAGGCCGCGACCGCCCCGGCTCACACCATCACGGCGGGCGGCGCAGGTCTGACGTTTGTCGCACCCTGCCTTGCCAGCATCGCCCATGGCGACAGCGGCGGCCGCCGCGAGTATCCGCTGAGCGATCCCCTCGGCACCGTCACCGGCGCCGGCGTCCAGCACGCCGTCGTCGCGCCGGTCCTGACCTATGCCCAGCAGGGCGGCCGCAACCGGGCGCCGACCTTGCCGCTGCACACTGTCTGCGCCAGCCCCAAGGACCAGAACGCCGTGATGCTGCCGACCCTGATCCAGACCGGCTACGGCGAGCGCCCCGGCCAGTCGCCCCGCGCGCTGGATCTCGGCAGGCCCCTCGGGACCGTGGTGGCCGGAGGCGCCAAGCATGCCACCGTCGCCGCCTTCCTGGCCCAGCACAACGGCGGCCCCCGCATGGAATCCCATGCCGGGCACGACGCCCGGGATCCGCTCTCGACCGTCGCCGCCAGCGGCAGTCACCAGACACCCGTCGCGGCCTTCTTCGCCAAGTACTACGGCACAGGCGACGGCGCCCGCACCGACGCGCCCTGCCACACGATCACCGTGAAGGACCGCATGGCCCACATGCAGGCCGCCCTCCAGGCGCCGCCCTTCACCGCAGCCCACGAGGCCCGCGCCCGCGAGGTCGCCAGCTTCCTGCGCGCCCATGGCGCCTGGGACGGCGGCGACCTGGTCACGCTTGAGCTAGCCGGCACCCGCTACGTCATCGCCGACATCGGCATGCGCATGCTCACCCCGCGCGAGCTCTTCACCGCCCAGGGCTTCCCCGCCGACTACGTCATCGAGGGCGTCTGGGAGAGCCTCGGCCCCGACTGGACCTGGACCAGCTTCGCCAAGAAGACCCAGGTCAGCTGCGTCGGGAACTCCGTCTGCCCGCCCGTGGCCGCCGCACTGGTCGGAGCGAACTGTCCGCAACTGATCCGCCAGGAGGCCGCAGCATGACGATAGAGACCGCCACCCCCAACGACCTCGCCGACATCCAGGCACGTGCCGAGCTTATGGCCGACGAGGCCACCGAGCCCGCCGTGCGGGTCTTCTACCGCGCCGCCGCGGCGGTGCTGGGCGACGCCATCCGCCGCATGAACAAGGACACCCGCAATGCGTGATCTGCATGAGACACCCCCGAAAGGACCCGAGATGAACGACACCCGCTTTCAGATGGCAGCCCCTGCGCTGCCGATTTCCAACCGGGTCCCGCCGATCAAGGTCACCGTGTCCCGGCACTTCGGGCACGAGAACATTCCACCGATCCTGACCTTCTTCATCAGCACCTCTTGGCTCCGTGACGAGTTCGGCCTCGACCAGGGCATCCGGGCGTCCTTTGGCTATGACAAGTCGGTCTCGCCCCCTGTCGGGATGATGCAGTTCGGGACGGAGGGCACGGAGTTGGCGCCCGGCGGCGCCCACCAGTGGAAGGCCAATTTCTACGGCTGGCCCGGCCTAGACCCGCACAAGTACAAGTCCCGGTCCAGCTGTCACCTGATCGAGGTCACCGGGCGGACGGTCTATTTTCACATCCCGCAGAACAAGGAGACCTACAACCCGAACACCGGAGGATGGGAAGTCATCGACTGACCCCGCCCGAGGCCGGAACGAAAACCGCCCGTGCGCCCCCGACGACACCACGCAACCGACTGCCGAAGATAACCACATGCCCGTCACCCGCGAGTTTGCCCCCAGACTGATGCCGGCGCCCCAGGCAGCGCATTACCTCGGTGTGTCGGAAACCATGCTGCGCGATCTGAAGCTGCCGCGTCGCAAGATCGGCGCCAAGAGGCTCTATGACCGGAACGACCTGGACGCCTACGCGACCGGCCTCGACTATGAGGACGGCGCCGTCGCGCTGGACACGATGACGTCCGCCAGCAAGAGTAAGGGTCCGAAACAATGGGCATGACGGAGGGGACCATGCACGTAAAGCTGCCGGGCCTGCTGCGCGAGACCCATCGAAACGGCACCGCGAGATGGAGAGTGCGCGTTGCGGGGGACAAGAAGACCCGGATCTCGATACCGGTCGCCCCTGGCCATCCTGACTTCCTGCAGCACTATCATGCCGCCCGAGCGGGCGAGACATGGGACCCCGACAAGACCACGGCCATCGACCGGTCCCTCGACTGGCTCATGGGCCGATATCTGGACTACCTGCAGAAGATGGTGAAGGCCGGGCAGATGTCGGATGCCACGCTCAGACAACGCCGAAGCGTGCTGCGCCGGCTCTGCGATCATCTCGACCGGGAAGGCACGCGCTATGGCGAATGCGACATGAACGCTCCGCCCTCGGCGTTTCTCGCCGTGCGCGACGCCTGGGCCGACCGCCCCGGCGCGGCCGACAACCTCATCAAGACGGTGCGCGCGGTCTATCAGTGGGCCATCGAGCGGGACGAGATCGGCCACAACCCGGCAGCCGGGATTTCGCCGATCAATCGCCGCAAGACCGGAGGCGCCACGCCATGGACACCAGCCGATCTGGAGGCCTTCAAGAAGGTGCATCCCATCGGCACTACGGCCTATCTCTGGCTGACCCTGCAGGCCTTCACAGCCTGCCGTGTCGGCGACGCCCTCTGGCTCGGCCGCAGTCAGGAGGTGCTGCACAACGGCCAGACCTACCTGGAGTGGCAACCGCGCAAGAAGGGCTCTGCCTATGTCTCGATTCCGATGCTGCCACCGCTCTTTCGCGCGACGCGTTCCGTGGACGTTATCGGCAAGGCCTACATCCTGACGAGCAGGGGCACGCCCTACGCAAGCCCCGACAGCCTGCGCAACCAGGTCCGCAAATGGTGCGATGACGCCGGGCTGCCCGACAGATCCTCTCATGGCATCCGGAAAGCCACTGCCGAGATGATGGCCGAGGCCGGATGCACCCAGCACCAGATCATGGCGGTGATGGCCCACACCCAGGCCAAGACCTCCGAAATCTATACCCGCGGCGCGCAGCGTAGGAAGCTGGCCGAGGACGGAATGGCGGCCATCGCGCAGCTCAAGTGGTGACCCCTAGGTGTCCCGCAATTTTCAAAAGTGTCCCGCACCGCCATTTAAGCTACTAATTTTGCTACGCTAAATTTTCGCATTGTGGATCAGGGTCGCCCACCATCCCCCACATCGAAGATACCACCCGAACTTCTATCGGAGGGCAGGCACCCTCGCGTTGCGTCCCGAGGGGACTGGCCCGTCGCGCGCAGCGTCGCAGATGAGCGGGCCCGCGCCGGGCCGCTGGCCTGACCGCTGCCCGGATGCGGGCACCGGGGCGCCGGCCGCGGATCCGAGGCGCCTCCTGCCGTCGCGCCGCTTGACCTCGTTCCCGTGAATGCGGCAGAGCAGAGCCATGAGCCAGGCAGACAGCTTCAACATCGTGATCGTCGGACAGGCGGGCCGGCTGCAGTACGAGGCGCTGCTCTTTGCCGCCTCCCTGCGCGCCCGCTCGCCGGGCTTTGACGGCCGTCTCTTCATCGCCGAACCCCAGCCCGGGCCGCTCTGGCCCGAGGACCCGCGGACCTCCAGCCCGGAGGTGCGCGCCGCCCTGGCCGACCTCGACGCCGAGATCCTGCCGTTCGAAAGCCGCCATTTCGGCGCCGCCTACCCCCATGGCAACAAGATCGAATGCCTGGCCGCGCTGCCCGATGACCGCCCCTTCGTCTTCTTCGACACCGACACCCTGGTGCTGGACGAGCTGAGCACGGTGCCCTTCGACTTCGACCGCCCCTCGGCCTCGCTGCGGCGCGAAGGCACCTGGCCCGAGATCGAGCTTTACGGTCCCGGCTACACGCAGACCTGGCGCAGCCTCTATGACCGTTTCGGACTGGATTTCGAAAGCTCTCTCGACCCCGCTTGGCCTGCGGAGTTCTGGCGCCATTACCTTTATTTCAACGCCGGGTTCTTCTATCACCGCAGCCCCTCGGCCTTCGCCGACCGCTTCCTGCGCTATGCGCTGGAGATCCGCGACGACGCGCCGCCGGAACTGGTCTGCCAGAGCCTCGATCCCTGGCTCGACCAGGTGGCGCTTCCGCTGGTGATCCATGCCTTCGGCGGCGGGCGCGACACCCTGCCCGAAGGCTTCCTGGACGGACGGACCACCTGCCATTATCGCCTGCTGCCCCTGCTCTACGCCCGCGAGTCCGACCGCGTGGTCGAGGTGCTGGAGGAAGTCACGGCCCCGAACCGGCTGAAGAAGGTCCTGAAACAGTACGAGCCGATCAAGCGCATGGTCTACCAGGGCCGGGGGGCCAAGGTGCGGGCGCTGTTTGACCGCGACGACCTGCCGCGGCGGGAACAGGCGATCCGCAACCGCATCAAGCGACACGGGTTCTGGATGCGCTGAAGGAGGACGCCCGCCGCCATGATCGGGCGGACAGAATCCCGCCGAACCTCCGTCGCGCCCCTTTGCCTGCGCCGCGCTCTGCGGTACTGTCCCGCGCAACTCGGGCGCTCACGCCCCGCTTTTCATGTATGCCGACACCGATCGGCCGATTTCAATCGTTGTCCGGAAACGTATGAAACCGAATTTCGCACTGAATATCCTGCCGGAGGGCCTGGAGCTGCTGCACCGGGTCTCGCCCGGGTGGGAACGCATCGGCTCTGTCCGCTTCGATGCCGAAGATCTGCCTGCAGAGCTGGCCGCGTTGCGCCGCATGGGGGAGGCCTTCGACGACCGGCCCCTGCGCTGCAAGCTGGTGATCCCCAACGACCAGATCCGGTACATGTCGATCCACGGCGGTGCCGCGACCGAGGCCGAGCGGCGCGAGACCGTGCTGGCCGAGCTCGACGGCGCCACGCCCTATGCCCTGGAGCAACTGCAATTCTGCTGGTCGGTCTCTGGCAGCACGACCCATGTCGCCGCCGTCGCCGACGAAACCCTGGCAGAGGCCGAGGCTTTTGCCATGGAGCACGGCTTCAACCCGGTCTCCTTCGTCGCCGTTCCCGAGGGAGGCGGCTTCCTCGGGGAACCCTATTTCGGGCCGACCGCCGCATCTGAGGCCCTTGTGCCGGGCGAGACGGTTCAGCGGGACGCGGTGCCGATCCATGTGATCGGCAACGCCGCCCTGCCCGCCGCGGCCCTGCCGCAGGACATCGACACGGCCCTCTCGGCAGCCGCGGAAGGCGAACAGCACGCTCCCGCCGTGCGCCCCGCCGCCGGGCAGGACAGCGCAGAGGAACAGGACCCCGCGACCGGCGAGGGGGCTGCAGGACCGGAGGTCGAGACCGAGACCGAGGCCGAGAGCGGGACCGAGTCGGAAGATTCGTCCGCTCCGGCAGCGCAGGCGCGCGAGACCTCGGCCGATGACGCCGACGGTGCGCCAGCCGGAACGACGGAGCGTGCCCCGGGGACACCGCCCGCCACGACCGGGCAGGAGGACGCGCCCCGGATCGACTTCCGCAGCCGTCGCGACCTGTTCGACGTCGAGCCGCTGCCGCGATTTCTGGACGAAGAGATCCCCGGGACGGAGCCGGATGGGCTTCGGACTTTCCACTCGGTGCGCGCCCCGGTTCACTCGCCTGCCCCGATTGCCGGCCAGGAACCCCGTCAGGCGCCCCGTCAGGATCCCGATCAGATCCCCGACGGTGGCCAGGATGAAGACCTGGAAGATGTCCGGGCGCAGGCGGCGCTGAAAGCCTCGCTCGACAGTCTCCGTCCGGTGGAGGCGGAAGAGGGCCGTGGCGCAAAGCGCCGCCGGGGCAGCGACAAGCGCCCCCGCAAGGAGAACGCAGAGGACCGGGACAGCGCCGCGACGGAGTCGCGCGCGCGCCGCAAGCCGCGCAGGGCGATCCCGCCCGAACTGCCCGCAAGCGGCCGGAAGATCTCGGTCGACCAGGCCCCTGCCCGGAAGGATCCCCGCGCCCCGGCAGCAGGTCCCGCCGCTGATCGCGCCACCGCTCCTTCCGCCGAAGCGCCGCCGGTCGGCGCTGCGCCCCTTGCCGCGACACGAAAGGGCGCCGACGCGCCCCGGGTGCCACCGTCGGCGCCCGAGACGCCTGCCACCGCATCCCCGGCCAGGCCGAACGCGTCGCTTCAGGCGGACAGCCTGGCCGAGCGCCGGGCCCGCGAGGCCGAAAAGATGACCGTCTTCGGCGAACGCTCGGGACAGGCCGGCAATGCGCCCCGCCGCGGTGCCGGTCGCATCCTGGTGCTGGCGCTGGTGCTGGCCGCCCTTGGGGCCGGCGCCTGGGTCCTGCTCTCGCGGGATCGCCTGCTGACCGGAACCGACGAGGATCTGACCGACCTTGCCACACGATCCGAGGCGGCCGCGCCCCCCCTCTCTGACACGGCCGAGGCGGAGGCCCCGCTGACCTCCCTGCCGCCTGCGCCGGACACGCTGGACCAGGGCAGCGACCTTCCCGCGATCGCCCCCGCCCGGCTGCAGTCATCAGCGTCTTCCCCTGAAGCGGGCGACACCGGCGCCGGGCAGCCTACCGGGCCCTCCTCCTCAGAGACCGCCATCGCTCCGGCCGCGCCGACGGCGGCGCCTTCCGGCGGCGCGGCGCAGCTCCGCCCCGCCCCGGCCACCCCGGCCGAAGCGGCCGCACGCTATGCGGCGACCGGCATCTGGCAGCGTGCGCCTGCGGCGCCCGTGCCACCGCTTCCCACCCAACTGGGTGACATCGACCTCGCCGCGATGACCCCTACCGACCGTGCTGCTCCGGTCACCGGCCTGCCGGACACCGCGCGTCAACGCCCGCTTGCCACCTTCCAGAGCCCCACCAACCCGCCCGCCCCCGACCAGGAGTTCGAGCTGGACCCGCGCGGCTATGTCGCCGCGACGCCGGACGGCGCGATGACCCCCGAGGGCCACCTCGCCTTCCTGGGGACCCCGCCGGTCACCCCGCCAGCCCGGCCCGAGGCGACCCTTCTGCCCTCTGACAGGGCCGCAGTGCCCGAGCAGAGCACACCGCCGCAAACGCCGGGAAATGAAGGGGCACAGGATCAGGGCGTCGTCGACCTGGCACTCTCGGCACTGGAACAGACCGCGCCCGAAGCGACGGCCCCGGCACCCGATGCCGCCACCGCGTCCCCCGACACCGGGACACCGGCCTCCGACGACCCCGAGGCGGAACTTGCCCCGGGTGAACAGGTCACCCTGGCCGCGGCGGGATCCATCCGGCCCCGCATCCGCCCCGCAGATCTGGTTCCGGAGCAGCCCGAACCCACGGATCCCGACCTTGCGGCGGGTGTCGCTTCGCGCCCCCGTGCGCGGCCCGAGGATTTCGAGATCCTCGTTGCCGCTGCCCAGGCCGCCGGGGTCCGCCCGCCCGAACTGGTCATCCCCGCGCCCACCGTCAGCGCGCCCGGTCCCTCGCAGCCCTCGGTGGCGCGGCTGGCCACGGTGTCGAACGGCATCGACCTGAACCGGCTCAACCTGATCGGCGTGTCCGGCGAACCCTCCGCCCGGCAGGCGCTGGTGCGGCTGGCCGACGGACGGATCCGCAAGGTCGAGGTCGGCGACCGTCTGGACGGTGGCCAGGTGGCCGCCATCGGTGACGGGGAACTGCGCTACGTGAAGAACAACCGCTCGCACCTGCTGACCCTGCCGAACTGAGGCCCCTGCCAGGCTGGGGTAGCAAGCCCGACCGGGCCATCCCCGGGGCTGCCTCTCTGCCGGGCCGTTCCATCGCCCGGGGTCCCGGAAGCCTGGCACTTCACCAGCTTGCGACCCGCGGCCTGTTGCGCTTTCCGTGCAGCCCTCACTATCATCGCCGGGCAGTCCCGCGTGGCGGTTCGCCCCCCGGATCCCCCGACCCGCCCCATCCAGCCAAGGAGATGCAATGGAAGGCTTTCTGTACCAGGCAACGATCTATCTCTGTGCCGCCGTGATCGCCGTGCCGATCGCGGCCCGACTTGGCCTCGGCTCGGTGCTGGGCTACCTGGCGGCAGGGATCCTGATCGGGCCGGCGCTGAACCTCGTGGGCCATGAAACCCACGATCTTCAGCACTTCGCCGAGTTCGGCGTGGTCATGATGCTGTTCCTGATCGGTCTGGAGCTGGAGCCGAAAGCCCTCTGGGACATGCGCCACAAGCTGCTGGGACTGGGCGGATTGCAGGTGACGCTGACCATGCTGGCGGTGGCGGGCACGGCGATGGTCTTTGACCTGCCCTGGCAGACCGCCCTGGCCATCGGCATGATCCTGGCGCTGTCCTCGACCGCCATCGTGCTGCAGACCCTGTCGGAGAAGGGGCTGACGCAGACCCAGGGGGGTCGCTCGGCCTTCGCGGTGTTGCTGACCCAGGATATCGCGGTGATCCCGATGATCGCCCTGATGCCGCTGCTCTCGCTGCCGATGTTCCTTGCCCATGATCCGATCAGCGCCGAGGAAGGCGCCGAAGGGGCCCATGCGGCGGAAAGCCTCTCCCTTGTCGCCGGCCTGCCTGGCTGGGGGGTGACCCTGGTGACCCTGGGCGCAGTGGCGGCGGTGATCCTGATGGGGATCTACCTGATCCGCCCGGTCTTCCGCTTCATCCACTCGGCGCATCTGCCCGAAATGTACACCGCCTTTGCCCTGGCCATCGTGATCGGCATCGCCTTTCTGATGAACCTCGTCGGCCTTTCGCCGGCGCTCGGCACCTTCCTGGCAGGCGTGGTGCTGGCCAACAGCGAATTCCGTCACGAGCTGGAAAGCGACATCCAGCCCTTCAAGGGCCTCCTGCTGGGGCTCTTCTTCATCACCGTCGGCGCCGGCATCGACTTCGGCATCCTGCTGGAGGCGCCGCTGAAGATCTTCGGTATCGCCCTTGGCACCATGCTGCTGAAGGGGCTGATCCTGCTGGCGCTCGGGCGCCTCTTCGGGATGCGCAGGCGCAACCTGATGCTGTTCACCCTCGGGCTGGCGCAGGCGGGGGAATTCGGCTTCGTGCTGATCTCCTTCTCGCAGCAGGTCAATGCGCTGGAGGGCGCCCTGGCCGAGCAGCTGCTGCTGGCCGTCACGCTGACCATGCTTCTGACGCCGCTGTTCTTCATCCTCTACGACCGCCTGTCCCGGCGCATGGACGAGGGCGGCGAGACCCAGGAGCCGGACGAGATCGCCGACGAGGGCCCGGTGATCATCGCCGGCATCGGGCGCTTCGGGCAGATCGTCAACCGCATGGTGCAAAGCTCGGGCTTCCGTACCGTGGTGCTGGACAACAACATGAACACCATCGAGCTGATGCGGCGTTTCGGCTTCAAGGGCTATTTCGGCGATCCGACCCGGCCCGACATCCTGCACGCGGCGGGGCTGGACAAGGCCCGAGTCCTGGTCGCCGCCATGGACGACAACGCCGCGGTGACGCGCCTCGTGGCCTATGCGCGCGCGCAGCGGCCCGACCTGCACATCATCGCCCGCGCCTATGACCGCACCCATGTCTATCAGCTTTACCAGGCCGGGGCCGACGACATCGTGCGCGAGACCTTCGACAGCTCGCTGAGGGCGGGGCGCTACGTGCTGGAGAACATCGGCCTGACCGACTACGAGGCCGCCGAGGCCGAGCGGATCTTCTTCCACCATGACCGCAACGCCATCCGCGAGCTGGCCGAGCTGTGGGATCCGAAGATCCCCGCCGGGCGCAACACGGCCTATATCGACCGTTCGAAGGAGCTGGAGAAGGGGTTGGAGGCCGCCCTGCTGGCGCAACTGGCCGACGAGGAGGAGGCAGGCTGAGGGCCCGACCGGGGGCAGCCTGGGGGGTGCCTCCGGCGGGAGTATTTTCAGCCTGGTGATGCGTGGGGGCTCAGCCCCCGGAGACGCCGGCCTCGGCGAAGGTGGCCATTCCGGAATGGCATTCCAGCGCCGCCTTCAGCACCGGGATTGCCAGCGCCGCGCCCGAGCCCTCGCCCAGGCGCAGGCCCAGGTCCAGCAGCGGCACCTTGCCAAGACGGGCCAGCAGGGCCTTGTGGGCCTGCTCGGCACTGCTGTGGCCGGCCACGGCGTGATCCAGCGCGCCGGGCACCTCCTCGGCCAGGCAGGCGGCGGCGGCGCAGCAGATGAAGCCGTCAAGGATCACCGGGATGCTCTCGCAGCGGGCCCGTGCGATCGCGCCCGCCATGGCCGCCAGTTCGCGCCCGCCAAGGCAGCGCAGCGCGTCGAAGCCGGTCGCCGGCACATGCAGCGCGACGGCCTGGCTGATCACCTCGGCCTTGTGGGTCACACCGGCCTCGTCCAGCCCGGTTCCGCGCCCCGCCCAGTCGGTCGCTGCCCCGCCATAGAGGGCCAGGGCAAGGGCAGCCGCCGAGGTCGTGTTGCCGATGCCCATCTCGCCGGTCACCAGCAGGTCCGCATCGGCGTCGACCGCGTTCCAGCCCGCGGTCAGGGCGGCGGCGAGGTCGTCCTCGCTCATCGCCGGGGCCTCGCAGAAATCGGCGGTGGGACGGTCGAGGTCCAGCGCGACCACGTCCATCTTCGCCCCGGCAGCGCGGGCCAGCTGGTTCACCGCCGCGCCCCCGGCCTCGAAGTTGGCGACCATCTGTACCGTGACCTCGGGCGGGAAGGCCGAGATGCCGCGTGCCGTCACACCGTGGTTGCCGGCGAAGACCACCACCTGCGGCGCGCTGATCCGCGGTCGCGCATCGCCGCGCCAGCCCGCGTACCAGAGCGCGAGCTCTTCAAGGCGGCCAAGCGCCCCCGGCGGCTTGGTCAGCGCGCCGTTGCGTGCCTCGGCGTCACTGCGCGCCGCCGCATCGGGGCCTGGGGCGGCGGCCAGTTTCCGGCGGAGAAGGTCGGGGGTGATCGGGGTCTCGGTCATCTGAGGTCCATTGCAATTCGCCTGTGCCCATTGTCTAACCGCTGGCAAACGCGGAGCAAACCGATGAATGCGCGCCTTCTGTGGAACGACCTGCTTTCGGCCCTTGGGCTGCTCAGCCGCCTGCCCCTTCCCGATCACACGTTCCGCGGCGCCGAGGCCGCCTGGGCCTATCCCCTGGCGGGGCTGGTACTGGGCGGGCTGTCCTGCGTCGCGGGGCTGCTGGCGCTCGGTCTCTCGCTGCCGCCCACCGCTGCGGCGCTGGTCTGCCTCGGCACGGGCATCGCGCTGACGGGCGCGCTGCACGAAGACGGGCTGGCCGATGTGGCGGATGGCTTCTGGGGCGGCACCACCTCCGCGCGACGGCTTGAGATCATGAAGGACAGCCGCGTCGGCGCCTATGGGGTCATCGCCCTGGTGCTGGGGCTGCTGGCGCGCTTCACGGCGCTTTCGACCCTGTTCGCGGTGCCCGGCGGCCTCTGGGCGGTGATCGCCGCCGCCGTCGCCTCGCGCGCCGTGATGCCGGTGCTGATGGCCACCCTGCCCTTCGCCCGCCCCGACGGGCTGGCCAGGTCGGTGGGCTATCCGCCCATGGGCGCGGCGCTGGCGGCGTCCCTCATCGGCGCGGTATTCCTCTACATCGGCCTTGGCTGGCAGGGCAGCGCGGCGGTGCTTTCGGTGGCGCTGGTGACCCTCGGGCTGGCGCGGCTTGCCAGCTCCAGGATCGGCGGCCAGAGCGGGGACGTCCTGGGCGCCGGTCAGCAGCTGGCCGAGATCACGGTGCTGTTCGTGGCCCTGGCCTGAGGGGAGAGCCGGGCCGGCACTACTGACCCGAATGAAAAGGAGCCGCACCCGGTGGGCACGGCTCCTGTCATTGATCGGGCGGCTGGCAAAGCCGGGTCGGTTGGCCGGATCAGGCGGCGCGGCTCACCAGAACCTCGTCCACCTGCTTGGCGGCGGCCACCTCGTCCCCGCCGGCGACGGCGGCGACTTCGCGGGTCAGGCGCTCCAGCGCGGCTTCGTACAGCTGACGCTCGGAATAGGACTGCTCGCGCTGGTCGTCGCTGCGGTGCAGGTCGCGCACCACTTCGGCGATGGCGATCAGGTCACCGGAGTTGATCTTCTGTTCGTACTCCTGGGCACGGCGCGACCACATGGCACGCTTCACCTTGGCCTTGCCCTTCAGGGTCTTCATTGCCTGGCTCACCACGTCGGGGGTCGAGAGGCTGCGCATCCCGATCTCGGTCGCCTTGTTGGTGGGAACGCGCAGGGTCATCTTGTCCTTCTCGAAGGAGATGACGAAGAGTTCCAGCGGGATGCCCGCGATCTCCTGGCTTTCGATCGAGACGATCTGGCCGACGCCATGAGCCGGGTAGACAACATAGTCGTTGGGGCGGAACTCGGATTTCTTGGTCTTGGTCATAGAGCTTCTTCCTCACATACCCACGCGCGAGAGGGCACGAAAACGTCCGGCGCCGACGTGCGGCACCAAACGCGCGATTACATCTCTTCAGATCGGGAACCTACGGTCAGCAGCGTCCGGGGTTCTGGCAGGGGCGGTCTTTTCCATGTGTAAAAACGGTGTATAACACAGAATCACCCGAAAAAGAAGGGTGCTGACGCGCCAACGCAACGTGAGAGGGAGTCAGCCGCCCTCGCCCGGCGCCTCGGAGAAGTACTTCTCCAGCTTGCCGGTCTCGCCATCCCGCTCTTCGGCGGTCGGCAGAGGGTCCTTCTTGGTGATGATCACCGGCCAGAGTTCCGCATATTTGCGGTTGAATTCAACCCATTGATCCATGTCCGGCTCGGTATCGGGGCGGATCGCATCGGCCGGGCATTCGGGTTCACAGACGCCGCAGTCGATGCATTCGTCGGGATGGATCACCAGGGTGTTCTCGCCTTCGTAGAAACAGTCCACCGGGCAGACTTCGACGCAGTCGGTGTACTTGCAGGCGATACAATTGTCGGTGACGACGTAGGTCATGGCTTACTCTCGAAGTACGATCAGTGGCCTAGCTAGACCACTGTTTGTAATCATTCAAGTCGGGGAGAAGCATTCAGGGCCGATCAAGATCGAGTTTCCTGCGGTCCCGCTTCGTCGGGCGAGAATTGCCTTCGATCCGGGCAATAGGCGGAACGGGTTTCTCCTGGGTTTCAGGCGGCGAAAGGTCCTCGTAGAGGGCCTGGGCCTCGGGCGCCGGGCCGCGCCGGGTTCCGAGCGCGACCAGCTTCACCACCCGGATCAGCCGCCCCTGCGGAAAGGTCAGCACATCGCCGGGGCCAACCGAATGGGAGGCCTTGGCGGCGCGGTTGCCGTTCACCCGCAGATGCCCGCCGGTGACGCAGGCGGCGGCGAGGCTGCGGCTCTTGAAGAACCGCGCCTGCCACAGCCATTTGTCCACGCGCATCCGGGCCGAGGGCTCCAAGGATCACTCCTTGGTCTTCAGGCCCATGAGCGCTGCGGCGAAGGGATTGTCCGGGTCGATCCGGTCCTTCTTCTTCGGCGGAGCGGCCTCGAAGGTCTTGGCCTTGTTGCCGCCGCCCTTGCGGTCGCCCTTGGGCTTGCCGCCCTTGCGATCGCCGCGCGGACGGTCGCCCTTGGGTCCACCACGGCCCTGGCGCTCGCCCTGGGGGCGCTCGCCACGCTCACCGCCACGGGGACGGCCACGCTGGCCATCGCGATTCTGACGCGCCCCACGGCCGGCCCAGGTGAAGGTGAAGAACACTTCCTGTTCGGCCTCGCCCTCGGTCTCGGCGGCCTCCTCGGCGGGGGTTTCTGCCGGGGCTTCGGCCACCGGCTCTGCAGCCTCCGACGGGGTATCCGCCGCGGGCTCTGCCTGGGCCTCGACAGCCGGCTCGGCAGCTGTCTCGGCGGCGGCTTCCCCCTCGGGCGCGGCTTCAGCGGCAGGCGCCTCGGCCTTCGCAGCGGGCGCTTCGGGCGCGGGCTTGACCTTCGCCCGCTCGCCCTTCTCGGCCTTGTAGCCAAGGCCCTGCATCAGGTCGGCAAACTGCTCCAGCGTCATGCCGGTGATCGAGAGCATGTCGGCCTTGGCCTCGAAGCCCGCGCGGCTGTCCTCGCTGCGCAACATGTCGGCCAGGCGTTCCAGCATGTCGATGCGGATGGCGCGTTCGCCGGCGGCACGGTAACCGGCCATGGCGAAATAGCCCTGCGGCAGGTCCTTCTCGGCCGGCACGGTGACCAGGCCGGGGGGCGGCGCCTCGGGGAATTCCTGCAGATCCCTGGCCAGCGACCAGAGCACCAGGCGCAGACGGGTCGGCGCAGGCTTCAGCAGCAGGGGCATGAAGATCGTGTACTGGCCGAAGCGGATGCCGTGCTTGCGCAGCACGCCACGGGCCTCCTGATCCAGTTGCTTGACCTCGTCGGCAACCTCGCCACGCGGCAGGATGCCGAGGCTCTCGACCATGCGGAAGCCGAAGCCCCGCGCCAGGCCGGAAAGCGTCTCGTCGCGCTGCAGGTTCATCAGCGGCTCGAAGAGCGCGGCCACCTTGCGGTCGATGAAATGCTGCAGGCGGCGCTGCACCTTCTGGGCAACGTCGGGCCCTGCTTCCTCGTCGACGAAGGCCACGACCTGCGGCTTCATCGGCTCGGACCCTGCGGCCAGCTTGCCGACCGCCTGGTCACCCCACATCAACCCACCCTGTTCGGTAAAGTCGATCTCGGTATCCGGGGCGTTGTAGAAACGATCCGCCCGCAGGTTGAAATGTGGGATCAGAGCCTGGAGGCTGGCCTGGCGGAGGGTCTTGGCCTCCTGCCCTTCGGCTTCCTTGTCCTGACGGAAGCGGAATCCTTCCAGACGGCCCACGAATTCGCCTTCGACGGTCACTTCGCCGGTATCACTCACTTCGGCCAAGAGGGCCTCCTTCTGCTTGAGCCGCCGCATCAGCACGCTGGTACGCCGGTCCACAAATCTCTGGGTCAGGCGCGCGTGCAGCGCATCCGACAAGCGGTCTTCTACCGCGCGAGTTGCGTCGCGCCAATGACTTTCGTCGTCCACCCAGCCATTGCGCTGCGCGACGTAAGTCCAAGTGCGGATGAAGGCCAGTCGTTTCGACAGCGCGTCGATGTCGCCCTCGGTCCGGTCGATGCGCCGCACCTGGGTGGCCAGCCAGTCGTCTGGCACCCGCCCGCTTTCGTGGAGGAAGCCGTAGATCCGGCTCAGCAGGCCCGCGTGTTCGGCATGGCTGATGCCGCGGAAATCGGGGATCCGGCAGACATCCCAGAGCAGCCGCACCGAGGCCGTGTCGCTGGCCCGCGCCCGTACCTCGGCGTCCGAGGACATGCCTTTCAGCGCGATCAGGTCGTCGGCCTCGCGGGCGCGGATCAGGCGCTGGTCGTTGGGCGCGGCTTCCAGCGAGGCGATCAGCGGATCGATTCCCGCGAAGTTCAGCGAGGGGTTACGCCACTGCAGCTTGCGCACCGGGGCGAAACGATGCTCCATGATCGCCTCGGCCAGTTCGGGCGGCAGGCTGCCCGCCTCGCCCGTCACGCCGAAGGTGCCGTCGGACATGCCCCGCCCCGCCCGGCCCGCGATCTGCCCCATTTCATGCGGGAAAAGCTCTCTCATCCGGCGACCGTCGAACTTCGACAGGGCCGAGAAGGCCACATGGCGCACGTCGAGGTTCAGCCCCATGCCGATGGCATCGGTGGCCACCAGGAAATCCACGTCGCCGTTCTGGTAGAGCTCGACCTGGGCGTTGCGGGTGCGGGGGGAAAGCGCGCCCATGACCACCGCCGCGCCGCCCTTCTGGCGGCGGATCAGCTCGGCCATGGCGTAAATGTTGTCAACCGAGAACCCCACCACCGCCGAACGCGTCGGCAGGCGAGAGATCTTCTTGCCGCCCGCGTAGGTCAGCTGCGACATCCGCTCGCGGTGGATGAACTGCGCCTCGGGCAGCAGGTCGGCAATGACGCCGCGCATGGAATGAGAGCCGAGGAACATCGTGTCGACCAGCCCCCGCGCCCGCAGCAGCCGGTCGGTGAAGACATGGCCCCGCTCGGGATCGGCGCAGAGCTGGATCTCGTCGACGGCGAGGAAATCGCACCCCATGCCCTCGGGCATGGCCTCGACCGTGCAGACCCAGTATTTCGTCCGCGGCGGCACGATGCGCTCTTCGCCGGTGACCAGGGCCACCACCGAGGGGCCGCGCGCGGCGACGATTCGGTCATAGACCTCGCGCGCCAGCAGCCGCAGCGGCAGGCCGATGATGCCGGTGCGGTGGCCCAGCATCCTCTCGATCGCGTAATGGGTCTTGCCGGTATTGGTCGGCCCGAGGACCGCGGTGATCCTGCCCTTTGGGGACATTGCCTGTCCTCTCCGTCTCAGCGTACGGGATCAGATATCGCTGCCGGAGACCCGAGATACAAGCCGGTCACGCCCTTCGGCGGCGGCTTCATGTGCCGGGTAGAGGTCGAGGACGGCGGTGTAGCCCGCGAAGGCCGCGTCGATCCGGCCGGTTTCCTCAAGCACCAAGGCCAGGCCGTAGGCCGCCTGGAAGTTCAGCGGATTGAGCGCCAGCGCCTGTTCCAGGTCGGCCTGGGCCAGGCCCGGTTCTTCCAGCCGGAAGAAGGCCATGGCCCGCATGTGCCAGGCTTCCGCGAACCCCGGCGCGTGGTCGATCAGCGCCGAGAAATGGCCGACCGCCTCGTCGAAATCCTCGCGCTCCAGCGCGTCGCGGCCCTTGCGCAGCAGCAGGTCCATCGAGGAGGAGCCGGAACTGGACCAGATCAGTTCCAGCTCGCGCACGATCTGGCGCGCCTCATCCGGTGGGGCATCGGCGAGCGCCGAGACCAGCGGCGCCGCGCGGTTGTCGCCGGCCGAGGTGACCGAATCGTCCGCGCGCCCTAGACTGGGGGGCAGCAGGAATAACGCTGCGGCAAAAACCGCGCAGGCCGATTTGAGGTGTCGATTGAAAGCGTTCATGGCGCCTATAAGTGTAGCGCGAGAATGCGGGTTTGAGACCCCCCGATCATTTAAAATTGAAGGAAGCGCGACATGAGCGAAGTGATTTCCGCAGCGGTAACGGCCCTGAACGAGAAGCTTTCGGGCGAAGATATCGATTTCACTGCGAAATTCGTCATCGAGGACGAGGGCGAAATCCTCGTCGACAGCGACGGCGCCCGGGCTGTCGAGGCTGGCGAAGAGGCCGAGGTGACCCTCAGCGCCGACCAGGAAACCTTTCAGGACATGCTTTCGGGAGATCTTAACCCGACCTCTGCCTTCATGACCGGCAAGCTCAGCGTCGACGGCGACATGGGCACCGCGATGAAGCTGGGATCGCTCCTGGGCTGAGACCCGTTCAGGGTCAGGGAAAGCACCGCCGCTCTGCGCGGGGTGCCTGGAGGATGACGTGACCAAGACCGATGAACTGACCGCTCCGTTCTTCGAGGACCAGGCCGAGGGTCCGGCGGGGGGCTATGCCCGCTGGGTCACCGCCGCGGACGGGGTGCGCCTGCGGCTGGTGCACTGGCCGCTGGAGGGGGCAAAGGGCACCGTGCTGCTCTTCCCCGGCCGCACCGAATACGCCGAGAAATACGGTCGCGCGGCGGCGGATTTCGCCGCCCGCGGGTTCGCCACGCTGACCGTCGACTGGCGCGGTCAGGGGCTGGCGGACCGGGTGGCGGGGGACCCGGCGCTTGGTCACGTTGCGCGCTTCTCCGACTACCAGTTCGACGTTCAGGCCCTGATGGCCGCCCTGCCGGACATGGGCATCACGGGGCCGCTGTTCCTGCTGGCGCATTCCATGGGCGGCTGCATCGGGCTGCGTGCCCTGCACGAGGGGCTGGATGTCCGCGCCGCCGCCTTCACCGCCCCGATGTGGGGGATCGAACTGCCGGCCTTCCTCCGTCCGATCGCCTGGATGCTCTCCGGCGCCTCCCATTATCTCGGCATGGCCGAGGTGCTCTCGCCCGGCACCCGGTCCGAGACCTACGTGCTCTTCGAGCCCTTCGCCGCCAACAAGCTGACCACCGATTCCGCAATGTACGAGTACATGCGCCGACAGGCCCAGGCCCATCCCGAGCTGATGATCGGCGGGCCGACGATGAAGTGGCTGAACGAGGCCCTGCGCGAGATGCTGCGCCTGGCGCGGATGCCCTCGCCCGCCCTGCCCTGCCTGACCTTCCTCGGCACCGAAGAGAGCATCGTCTCGCCCCAGCGGATCCGTGACCGGATGGCGGCCTGGCCGGGGGGCAGGCTGGAGCTGATCGAGGGCGCCCGGCACGAGGTCATGATGGAGGGCGCAGAGACCCGCCGCCGGACCTTCGACGCCTGCGCGGCGCATTTCGCGGCGCATCTGCACGACAACGGCACCAGTCGCGCCAGCGCCTGAGGCCCCGCCCTCGACGGTCGTCAGCGTCCCGCCGCTCTCCGGCGCGGCGCTGCCCCCGAGGACGGCCGGGTGATCGCGCGGCCCCGGCCAGCTGCGTCGGAAACTGACACAAGCGCGCGTCGGTCCGCTCCGGGCACCCTGGCGGCGTCAGCCGCCGCGACCGAGGTGGCTCGATGCCCCCGAGGGCGCCACCCCGCCAGAGATCCCTCCCCTGCGCGCCCTGCGGCCAAGGGCGACCTTGCCCCCCGCCGCCCCGGGACCTATGTCTGAAGTCCCGAAGTACCTGGAGGTCCCATGCGCGCCCTGCCCTTTGCCGCCCCGTTCCAATCCGGCCATCCCCTGCCCCGTGACGCCAACGCGCCGGCGGCTGAAGGGGAAAGCCCCTTCGGCAAGCTGCCCGAATGGGACCTGAGCGATCTCTACCCCGCCCCCGATGCCACCGAGCTGAAGCGCGACCTGGACTGGCTGGAAGAGGCCTGCACCCGCTTCGCTACCGACTTCGAGGGCAAGCTGGCCGAACTGGACGCCGAGGGCTTCCTCGACTGCGTGCTGCGCAACGAGAAGATCCAGGCCGTCTCGGGCCGCATCATGTCCTATGCGGGGCTGCGCTACTACCAGCTGACCACCGCCGGCGACCGGGTCAAGTTCATGTCCGACATGCAGGACAAGCTGACCAATTTCACCACGCCGCTGGTCTTCTTCACGCTGGAAATCAACCGCCTGCCCGATGACCACCTCGACGGGCTCTTCGCTGAAAACGCCGAGCTGGCACGCTACAAGCCCGTTTTCGACCGCATCCGCGCCATGAAGGACTACCAGCTTTCCGACGAGCTGGAGAAGTTCCTGCATGACCTCGGCGTGGTCGGCGACGCCTGGGAAAAGCTGTTTGACGAGACCATCGCGGGCCTGACCTTCGACGTCGACGGCGAAGAGCTGGGCATCGAGGCCACCCTGACCCTGCTGACCGACCACGACCGCGCCAAGCGCGAGGCCGCCGCGCGCGAACTCGCCAACGTCCTGAACGCCAATATCCGCACCTTCGCCCGGGTCCACAACACGACCGCCAAGGAGAAGGAGGTCATCGACCGCTGGCGCGGTATGCCGACCGCCCAGACCGGCCGTCACCTGTCGAACCACGTCGAACCCGAGGTGGTCGAGGCCCTGCGCAATGCCGTTGTCTCGGCCTACCCCCGCCTGTCGCATCGCTACTACGAGCTGAAGCGCAAGTGGCTGGGTCTCGACCGGATGCAGGTCTGGGACCGCAACGCGCCCCTGCCCACCGAGGCCCCGAAGCTGGTCAACTGGGACGAGGCCGAAGCGACGGTGATGGAGGCCTACGCCGGCTTCTCGCCGAAGATGGCAGAGATCGCCAAACCCTTCTTCACCGATGGCTGGATCGACGCGGGCGTGAAGCCCGGCAAGGCGCCGGGCGCCTTCGCCCACCCCACCGTCACCGAGGTCCACCCCTACGTGATGCTGAACTACCTCGGCAAACCGCGCGACGTGATGACGCTGGCGCATGAGCTGGGCCATGGCGTCCACCAGGTGCTGGCCGCCGGTCAGGGCGAAATGCTGTCCTCCACCCCGCTGACCCTGGCCGAGACGGCTTCGGTCTTCGGCGAGATGCTGACCTTCCGCGCCATGCTCGCCAAGGCCGAGACCAAGGAGCAGAAGAAGACCCTGCTGGCCGGCAAGGTCGAGGACATGATCAACACGGTCGTGCGCCAGATCGCCTTCTACGACTTCGAGTGCAAGCTGCACGAGGCGCGTCGCGGCGGGGAACTGACGCCCGAGGACATCAACGCGCTGTGGATGTCGGTGCAGGCCGAAAGCCTCGGCCCGGCGTTTGACTTCATGGACGGCTACGAGACCTACTGGGCCTATATCCCCCACTTCGTCCACTCGCCCTTCTACGTCTACGCCTATGCCTTCGGCGACGGGCTGGTGAACGCGCTCTATGCGGTCTACGAGGAGGCCCCCGAGGGCTTCCAGGACAAGTACTTCGACATGCTGAAGGCCGGCGGCTCGAAGCACCACAAGGAGCTTTTGGCCCCCTTCGGCCTCGACGCCTCCGACCCGGCCTTCTGGGACAAGGGCCTGAGCATGATCGAAAGCTTCATCGACGAACTGGAGGCGATGGAGGACTGACATGACCCGGCGCCCTGCCCGCCGACACAGTTTCAGAAACGCTCTGCGGCGGGTCCTTGTCAGGATCCGCCGTTTTCTTCCGCCCGGCACCCGTCTGCCGGTGGGTCTTCTGCTGATGGTCGGCGGGGTGCTGGGCTTCCTGCCCGTTCTCGGCTTCTGGATGCTGCCCCTCGGCGTCGCGGTGGCGGCGCTGGACCTGGTGCCGCTCTGGCGCTGGCTCAGGCACCGCCCCGGGCCGCCCTCGTAACGCGACGTTCCGGTAGGGAAACGCGGACCCTCCCCCTAGGCTGGCGCTCAGGGAGGACATCATGACATTCATCAAGAGAGTTTTCGCGGCCCTGCTGGGCCTTCTGGTGCTGGCCGTCATCCTGGGTCTGGTGGTGGTCCCGGCGCGGGTCGAGGACGGTCGAAACCCGGTCTTCGCCCATGCCCCCTATCCGGTCTCGCCAGAGGCGCAGGCCCTGCACGACGGCCTGCTGATCGGCGACTGGCACGCCGACAGCCTGCTGTGGAAGCGCGACCTGACGCAGCGCGGCGACCGCGGCCAGGTCGACTTTCCCCGCCTGCGCGAGGGCAATGTCGCCCTGCAGGTCTTCACCACGGTGACGAAAAGCCCCGCCGGCCAGAACTACGAGGCCAATTCCGCCGAGGCCTTCGACAATATCACCCTGCTGGCCGCCGTCTCACTCTGGCCGCCCCGGACCTGGAACGACCTGACCGAACGGGCCCTCTACCAGGCCCGGAAGCTGGAGCGTTTCGCGGCCAGGGACGGCGCGGTGACCCTGATCCGCAACCGCGCCGACCTGGACGCCGTGCTGGCCGCCCGCGCGGCAGGAGAGGACCGCCTCGGCGCCCTGCTCGGCATCGAGGGCGCTCATGCGCTGGAGGGCGACATCGCCAATCTGGACCGGCTGGAGGCAGCGGGCTTCCGCATCATCGGGCTGCACCACTTCTTCGACAACGCGCTTGGCGGCTCGCTGCACGGGCTGGGCACCGAGGGGCTGAGCGACTTCGGCCGCACCGTGGTGGCAGAGGTCGAGGCGCGCGGCATGGTGCTGGACCTGGCCCATTCCGCGCCCCGGGTGGTCGAGGAGGTTCTGGCGCTGACAGAGATGCCTTTCGTGATCAGCCACGGCGGCTTCTCTGGCAGCTGTCCGGTGACGCGCAACCTGCCCGAGCCGCTGATGCGGCAGATCGCGGCGCGCGGCGGGGTTCTCGGCATGGGCTACTGGCCCGACGTGACCTGCGGCGACGGCAGCCCCGGCAACGTGGCAGCGATGATCGCCGATGCGGTGGCGGCGCTCGGCGCCGAGCATGTCGCGCTCGGGTCGGACTTCGACGGCTCGGTCGGCACGGCCTTCGACACCTCCGAGCTGGCCGCCCTGACCCAGGCGCTGCTGGACGCCGGCCTGAGCGAGGCCCAGATCGCCCTGGTCGCGGGTGGCAACATGCAACGCCTGCTGGCGGCGCGCCTGCCGGACTGAAGGGGGTGGGGGCCGGGGCGGGTGGGCTCTGCCCACCCGCCCCGGCCCCCTTGGCACCTACTGCCCGGCAAGAGCCTGGTCGATCATCCTCTGGGTGCCCCGGGCCCGTTCCAGCGGCCAGGGCCAAGCGCATTCTCCCCTGACGGCGGCCCCGAATGTCTCGACTTGGCGAATATACTGGTCCACCCTCGGAAAGCGTTCGATCGTGTCGGGCTGGCCTGCGCGGCTGATGTGCAATTCGGCCTGCGAAAAGGTCAGCGGGTTGTAGGGACAGCTCACCCGGATGCTGCCCTGCGTACCGTGGAACTGCATCTGCTGGCGCCGCTCCATCCGGGTGGAGACCATCGAATGCAGCTCGAAGCCGCCGAAATCGAAGACATTGGACGCGAAGGTGTCGACCCCGTGGCGCAGCTCCAGCCGGGCATGGGGCATCGAGAGCGGTTCCCGTGCCACCGCCAGCCGGGTGGCACCGAAGGTATAGACGCCGATGTCGCGCAGCCCGCCGCCGCCGGTCTCGGGCTTGTTGCGGATGTTGCCCATGTCGGGATTGTCGTAGGTGAAGACGGCCTCGACCTGCAGCAGTTCGCCAATCTCTCCCGCCTCCAGCAGGGCCGCGACCCGCGCCCACTGGGGGTGATGCACGATCATGAACGCCTCGGAGGCCAGCAGGCCACTGTCGTCCCGTGCCGCGATCAGCCCATCGAAATCGGCGTCGCGCATCGCAATGGGTTTCTCGCAAAGCACGTGCTTTCCGGCCTGCAGCGCCTTGACCGTCCAGGGGACATGCAGGTGGTTGGGCAGCGGCACGTAGACGGCGTCGATGCCGGGATCGGCCAGCAGCGCCTCGTAACTGTCATGGTAGCGCAGGCCCGGCGCGAAGGACCGGAAGGGGGCAATCTTCTCCTCCGACGAGGAGGCGATGGCACAGAGTTGCGCATCGCGCGCCGCGTGGATCGCCGGCCCCATGACCTCGCGGGCGAATTTCGCCGCCCCCAGGATGCCCCAGCGGACAGGTGTCACATCAGTCATGCAAATCTCCCTTTCCCTGAAACCATACATGTCCCCGGGCAAAGGAAAACCCGCCCCGGGAGGGGGGCGGGTTTTGCAAAGTCTTTCCGACCCTGGTTTGCAAACCCGGGGTCAGGCCCGGGACAGCATCCCCTTGTCCTCGGCCAGTTCCCGCATCCGGCCCTGGAGCTTCTCGAAGGCGCGGACCTCGATCTGCCGGATCCGCTCCCGGCTGACGTCGTACTTGGCCGAGAGATCCTCCAGCGTGACCGTCTCCTCGGTCAGGCGGCGTTGCGTCAGGATGTCCTTCTCGCGGTCGTTCAACACGTCCATCGCCTCGACCAGCAGGGCGCGCCGGGCATCCATCTCGTCCCGCTCGGCGTAGTCGCTGGCCTGGTCGGCATCCTCGTCCTCCAGCCAGTCCTGCCATTGCATCGTGCTGTCGGCATCCGACCCCACGGTGGCATTGAGAGAGGCATCCGAGCCCGCCATGCGGCGGTTCATCGAGGTCACCTCTTCCTCGGTCACGCCGAGATCGGTGGCGATCTGCTTGACGTGCTCGGGGCGCAGGTCGCCCTCTTCCAGGGCCCCGATCTTGGCCTTGGCCTTACGCAGGTTGAAGAACAGTTTCTTCTGCGCCGAGGTCGTGCCCAGCTTCACCAGGCTCCAGGAGCGCAGGATATATTCCTGGATCGAGGCGCGGATCCACCACATCGCGTAGGTCGCCAGGCGGAAACCCTTCTCGGGGTCGAACCGCTTCACGGCCTGCATCAGCCCCACGTTGGCCTCCGAGATCACCTCGGCCTGGGGCAGCCCGTAACCGCGGTATCCCATGGCGATCTTCGCCGCCAGACGCAGGTGACTGGTCACCAACTGGTGCGCGGACTGTGTATCCTGGTCCTCGACCCACCGCTTCGCGAGCATGTACTCCTGCTCAGGCTCCAGCATCGGAAACTTGCGGATTTCCTGCATGTACCGGTTGAGACCCCCTTCCGGAGTCGGTGCCGGCAAGTTCTGATAATTACTCAACTCTCTGTCCTTCCGAGGTTGTCCCGCGGTATGTAAACGGCCTTAACATCAAGATAGGGACGCCTGATGTTCCGTTCAACCATGGCTTTCTCAAAAGCCTAACGACTGGTGAAAGATTTGCGCCGAGAAAGCGGAAAGATTTCGCGCTTTCACGGCTCTTTGTTCGAATGTCAGGATATGTCCGCACAACGGAACCGCGCAAGCTGATATTCTGCGCAAAATTGCACAACGACGCGCCCCATCGGGCACCGGCGCTCAGCTTTCCGGCAACACCGAGAGCAGGTGCCGCATGTCATCGGGCAGCGGCGCCTCGAAGCGCAGCAGCGCCCCGCTGACCGGATGGGTCACCCCCAGAACAGCGGCGTGAAGCGCCTGGCGAGGGAAGGCATCGACCGCCGCCGCCGCCACCTGCCCGAGCGCCCTGACCGAGGCCCTGCGCCGCCCGCCATAGGTCGGGTCCCCGACCAGCGCATGACCGGCATGGGCCATGTGCACGCGGATCTGGTGGGTCCGCCCGGTCTCAAGACGGCACTCCACCAAGGCCAGCGCCGGCGGCGTCCCGTACCGCTGCAGCAGCCGCGCCCGGGTCACCGCGTGACGGCCCTGGTCGAAGTAGACCGCCTGCTTCTGCCGGTCCGAGCGATGGCGGCCAAGCTGGGTCTGCAGCTTCAGCACGCCACCGCCTTCGAAGGAGGCCCCGCGCACGCCGCGCAGCCGCGGATCGGCCGGATCGGGCACCCCGTGACACAGCGCCAGATAGGCGCGTTCGGCGGTGTGTTTCTCGAACTGGGCCGCCAGGGCGTGATGGGCGCGGTCGGACTTCGCCACCACCAACAGGCCCGAGGTCTCCTTGTCGATGCGATGCACGATGCCGGGGCGCTTCTCGCCGCCGATCCCCGACAGGCTGTCACCGCAATGGGCCAGCAGCGCATTGACCAGCGTGCCACCCGGACTGCCGGGCGCCGGATGCACCACCATGCCGGCAGGCTTATTGACGATCACCATCTCGGCGTCCTCGAAGACGATATCCAGCGGGATCTCCTCGGCCCGGGTCTCGACCTCGACGGCCTCGGGCAGAGAGATCGAGATCTCGTCGCCCTCGGCCACGCGGGCCTTGGGATCGTCCAGCACCTCTCCGCCGCGCCGCACCTGGCCCTCGGCGATCAGCCGCGCCAGCCGGGTGCGCGACAGGGCGGCCGCCTCTGGCACATCACGGGAAAGCGCCTTATCAAGTCGGGCGGGCGGATCGGCTTCGATGCGCACCACAAGAACCTGACCAGAGGACATCTCGGTGGTGGAACGGGACATGACGCGCGACCTTCCTGCGGAGCCGGTGGCAGAACCGGCCAACCTGCGGCTGCTGCGCCGGCTGGTGACCCTGCTGCTGGTGGTGATGATCCTGGGGCTGATAACCCTGGTCAGCCTGATTGTCATCCGTTTTGCGCGCCCCCCCGCCCCGGCGCTGCCCACCCAGATCTCCCTGCCCGAGGGCACGATAGCCGAAGCCATCACCCAGGGGCGAGGCTGGTACGCCGTCGTCACCGCCGATCAGCGCCTGCTGATCTTCGACACCACCGGCACCCTGCGTCAGGAAATCCCCGTGGACACCGGCCCGACGACAGATTGACCGCGCGCATTCTGCACGCGGACTATTGAGTATTTCCAGCCTGGTGATGAGGCTTTGGGTTCGTTCATCCGGGCACCCTAATTTTGCAAAGGGCGGACCCGCGATTTGCAAACCGCACAATCCCGGCCCGGAACGCTCCTTCCCAGCTCATCACCAGGCTGAAAGTACTCATTTCCCCGGTGGTCCTCAGGTGCCGGGGCCTGAAAGTGGAAGCGTCAGGCGGCAACCGCCTCGATCTTCAAGCTGCCGGAAAACCCGGCCAGGCCCCTACCCGACGCCCATCCGGTTCCAGGCATCCAGCCCCGCGACCTTGTAGGCCTCGGCCAGGGTCGGATAGTTGAAGGTGTTCTCGACGAAGAAATCCACCGTGCCCTGCAGGTTGATCACCGCCTGGCCGATGTGGATCAGCTCGGTCGCCCCCTCGCCGACGATATGCGCGCCCAGCAGACGGCGGGACTTCAGCGAGAAGATCAGTTTCAGGAAACCCGCATGAACCCCCATGATATGCCCGCGCGAGGTCTCGCGGAAGCGGGCTATACCGCATTCATAGGGCTCCCCCGAGGCCCGCACCTCCTCTTCCGACTGGCCGACGGTCGAGATCTCGGGCACCGCGTAGATGCCATAGGGGAAGGTTTCGGGCGGTGGCGGGGGGGAGACCTGGAAGGCATGGCAGGCCGCCACCCGCCCCTGCTCCATCGAGGTCGAGGCCAGCGCCGGGAAGCCGATCACGTCGCCGGCGGCATAGATGTTGTCGGCCTCGGTCTGGAAGGTGTGGGGGTTCACGCTCAGCCGGCCCCGGCTGTCGGGCGCGATGCCGATGGCGGGCAGGTTCAGCCGCTCGACATTACCGGCCCGTCCGGCGGCAAACAGCAGGATGTCCGAGCGCACCCGGCGGCCGTCGTCCAGCACCAGGTCCACCCCGGTCGGCCCGGTCGCGACCGACTTCACCTTGGCCCCCAGCCGGATCGTCATGCCCCGGTCGCGCATCTGGTGGATGAAATCCTCGACGATCTCGCGGTCGACGAAATCGAGAATCCGGTCGCGCGCCTCGACCAGGGTCACGGGCACGTCGAGGGCCGAGAAGATCGTGGCGTATTCCACCCCGATCACCCCGCCGCCGATCACCGTCATCGTGCGGGGGATCCGTTCCAGCTCGAGGATCTCGTCACTGTCGAAGACCCGGGCGCGGTCGAAGGGGATATGGGAGGGGCGATAGGGATGGGTGCCGGTGGCGATCAGCGCCTTGTCGAACTCGACCAGGGAACATTCGCCGGTCTCGGTGCGGATCTCGGCGGTGTTGCGGTCGAGGAACCGCACCTCGCCGAAGCCCGAGCGCACCATGTTGCGCATGAACTGGTGCTGCAGCACCTCGACCTCGTGATCGAGCGTCTTGTGCAGCCGCTGCATCAGGTCGATGGCCGAGATGTCCTGCTTCACCCGGTAGCCCTGGCCGTAGAAGCCGCGTTCGCGCCAGCCCGAGAGGTTCAGCACCGTCTCGCGCAGGGTCTTCGAGGGGATGGTGCCGGTATGGACCGAGACGCCCCCCAGCCGTCGCCCCTTGTCGACCACCAGCACGCTCTTGCCCAGCTTGGCCGATTGCACCGCCGCCCGGCGCCCCGCCGGCCCCGAGCCGATCACCAGCATGTCGATCCTGTCCATGGCTCCCTCCTGTCGTCGCCCCTGCCAGAGAAACGGGTTTGCATGGTCCCGGCAACCGGGCCCGCCATGCCGCCCGCAGGGCTCTTCCTAGCGATGCAACATGACAGGAAGGCGTTACGATTTTCGCCCATGATTTGAGCAGGGTCAGCCCAGCACCTGAAGCGCCAGCAGGCTGAAGCCCGAGACAAAGAGCGCCGCAAGCCCCGCCAGCACCAGCGGGCGCAGCCCGCGCCGACGCAACTGGCCGAGGTCTGTGCCGAGGCCGAGGGCGGCCAGCGCCATGGCCATCAGCACGGTCGAAAACCGTGCCAGTCCCTCCAGAAGCGCGGCAGGCAGGGGCAGCAGGCTGTTCACCACCATGGCGGCCAGGAAGCCCAGCACGAACCAGGGAAGCGGCGGGCGGGCCCCTTCGCTGCGCCGCCCCGCCCCAAGCATCAGCACCAGCGGCGCCAGCAGGGCAACGCGGAACAGCTTGGCCACGGTGGCGGCAGCACCTGCCTCGTCGCCAAGGGCGAAGCCCGCCCCCATCACCTGCGCCACCTCGTGCAGGCTGGCCCCGGTCCACAGGCCGTAGGCGCGCGGATCGAGGCCGAGCGGCCCGGCCAGCAACGGACAGGCCAGCATCCCGAGCGAGCCGAAGAGCGCGACGCAGGCCATGGCATAGGCGACGTCCTCGTCCCGCCCCCGGGTCACCGTGTTGCAGGCGACGATGGCCGAGGCGCCGCAGACGGCGCTGCCCGCCGCGATCAGCTCGGCCAGGGGCGCAGGGACCCCCAGCCAGCGGCCCATCACCCGGGTCAGCAGAAAGGTCGCCGCCAGTGTCGCAGCCACCGCCAGCGCCACCCCGACGCCCAGGGAGGTCACCTCGCCAAGCGTCAGCCGGAAGCCCAGCAGGATGATCGCCGCGCGCAGCAGCTGTTGGCGGGCGACGCAGAGGCCCGGCTCGGCCGCCTCGACCACGCCCAGCAGGGCGCGGCCCGCCATGCCCAGGCCCAGGGCCAGGATCAGCGGGCTGAGCAGCGCCAGCCCAAGCGCCCCGGAAAGCGCCAGGGCCGCGCCCGCCAGCATCAGCGACAGGAACAGCCCCGGCATGTGCGAGGACGGGGGACGGGACAGGGAGAAGGGCTGAGACATGCCCCCTTGTCCACCACGAAAATTAATCTGTATATAAAATCATTCTTCTCAAATCGTTCGATGCATCATATCAATCAGCATGACCCTCGATCAGCTCCGTATCTTCCTGAAGGTCGCCGAGACCTGCCACGTCACCCGCGCCGCGCGGGCGCTGAACATGACGCAATCGGCGGTCTCGGCCGCCGTGCAGGCATTGGAGGCGCAGCACCGGGTGCAGCTTTTCGACCGTATCGGGCGCGGCATCGTCCTGACAGAGGCCGGGCGCAGCCTGATCCCCGCCGCCCGCGCCGTGCTGGCCCAGGCCGAAACCGCGCGCGGAATGCTCGACGATTTCTCGGCCAGCCCGCGCGGGCACCTGCGCCTCTCGGCCAGCCAGACCATTGCCACCTACGTGCTGCCGCCGCTGCTGATCCGGTTGCGCCGCAGTTTCCCGGCGCTGGAGATCACCCTGCGGGACGGCAACACCGACAGCGTCGCCCGCGCCGTGGCCGAGGGACATGCGGACATCGGCCTGGTCGAGGGACCTGTCGACCGCGAGGGTCTGCAGCAACGGGTCTTCGCCCGCGACGAGTTGCAGCTTGTCCTGTCGCCCGATCACCCGCTGGCGCAGCGCCCCACGCTGTCCCGCGCCGACTACCTCTCGACCGGCTGGCTGCTGCGCGAACCCGGTTCCGGCACCCGGGCCGGGACCGAGGCGCACCTGCACCAGATGGGCCTTGCGGTCGCCGACCTCGACGTGATCCTCGAACTGCCCTCGAACGGCGCGATCCTGTCGGGGCTTGCGGCGGGGGGGTGTGCCTCTCTGATGTCGGACCGCGCCCTGGCGACGCTGGGCCGCGGCAGCGGCCTGATCCGCCGCCCGATCACCTGGGCGGAACCGCCCCGGCGCGGCTTCGCCAGCCTGACCCATCCGCAACGCCACCGCACCCGCGCCGCCGAGGCGCTGCTGGACCTTCTGGCCGGCTGATCGGCCTCCCACCGGCAATTCCTCGCGGAAAAGGGACATATTCCCCGCGCGCAGGCCCGTCCTGCGCAAATTCGCGATATACTTCCGTCTCTCACCCCGCTAGAGACGCCTTTTCCGACCTGACGAGGCGCCAGAACCGCGCCACCCTTTCCCATGGAGCCCCGCAAGATGATCCCTCCCCTCTCCGAGGCGCTGGCCGAGCGCGGCTACGAGACACTCACCGCCGTGCAGGAGGCCGTTTCGGACCCCGAGCTGGTCTCCGAGGACCTGCTGGTCTCGGCGCAGACCGGCTCCGGCAAGACCGTGGGCTTCGGCCTGGCCATCGCGCCGGGCCTGCTGGGCGAGGCGCATGAATTCGGCCCCGCCGCGACGCCGATGGCACTGATCATCGCCCCGACGCGCGAACTGGCGATGCAGGTCATGCAGGAGCTGCGCTGGCTCTATGCCAAGACCGGCGCCCAGATCACCGCCTGCGTCGGCGGCATGGACATGCGCCAGGAACGGCGCGCGCTGGAACGTGGCACCCATATCGTCGTCGGCACCCCCGGGCGCCTGTCCGACCACATCCGTCGTGGCGCGCTGGATCTCGGCGATATCCGCGCCGTGGTGCTGGACGAGGCCGACGAGATGCTCGACCTCGGCTTCCGCGAGGACCTGGAATTCATCCTGGGCGAGGCCCCGGACGACCGCCGCACCCTGCTGTTCTCGGCCACCGTCTCGCCGATGATCGCCAAGCTGGCCGCCGAAGTGCAGCGCGATGCGAAGCGCATCAACCTGGTGACCAAGGCCGAGCAGCACAGCGACATCTCCTACCAGGCGATCCGCGTGGCCCATGACGACGGCGACAACGCCATCTTCAACCTGCTGCGTTACAACGAGGGCGAAAGCGCCATCGTCTTCGCCAATACCCGCGCCGCGGTGAACAACCTTGCCGCGCGGCTCGGAAACCGGGGCATCCCGGTGGTCACCCTCTCGGGTGAGCTGTCCCAGGCCGAGCGCAGCCAGGCGCTTCAGGCCATGCGCGACGGCCGCGCCCGGGTCTGCGTCGCCACCGACGTTGCCGCGCGGGGCATCGACCTGCCCGGCCTGACGCTGGTGATCCATGCCGACCTGCCGACCAATACCGAAAGCCTGCTGCACCGCTCGGGCCGCACGGGCCGCGCCGGCCGCAAGGGCACCTCGGCGCTGATCGTCGGCCCCCGCGCCGTGAAGAAGGCCGAACGCCTTCTGAAATGGGCCAAGATCGACGCCGAATGGACCCTGCCCCCCTCTGCGCAGGAGATCATGGAGCGCGACGAGCACAACCTGATGGAAGATCCCGCCTGGGCCGAAGAGGTCGCCGAAGAGACCGCCGCCCTCGCCGCCCGCCTGCTGGAGCGTCACGGCGCCGAGGCGGTCGCCGCGGGCTTCCTGCGCCTGCGCCAGGCACGCCATGCCCCGCCCGAGGACCTGCTGCCCCCCGACACCTCGCCCGCCAAGGCACCGCGCGATTTCGGCCCGGCGCAGTGGTATTCGCTCTCGGTCGGCCGTGCCACCCGCGCCGAACCGCGCTGGCTGCTGCCGATGATCCTGCGCGCGACGGATCTGGACAAGGCCGTGATCGGCGCGATCCGCATCCGCGAGGACGAGACATTCCTCGAGGTGGCCGAAGGATCCGCCCCGCAGTTCGACACCGCGCTTGGCGAGGGCGGAGAGCTGTCCGATGGCGTCATCGCCCGCAAGCTGGACACGGCCCCCGACCTCGGTCCCTCGGGTCCGCGCAAGGGCCCCCGGCCCGGCGGGGATCGCTTTGCAGACCGTGGCGACCGTCGTGACGGGCCCCGCCCCGGTGGGGATCGCGGTGGCTACAAGGGCAAGCGCGAGGATCGTGGCGATTTCCAGCGTGGCCCCAAGCCCGCATGGAAGAGCCGCGACGAGAGCCCGCACATCGACGACCCCGAGGTGAAAGCCCCCTACAAGCCCCGCAAGGAGGCAGGCCCCCGCAAGGACTCGGGCGCGCCCAAGCCCGCAGGCCGGGTCTGGAAGGACCGCGACAGCAGCGAGGGCAAGCCCGCCTACAAGAAGCCCGGCGGCTTCAAGAAGGAGGGTGGCTTCAGCAAGGACGGCGACTCCCGCAAGCCCGGTGGTTTCAAGAAGGAGGGTGGCTTCAAGAAGGATGGCCCCCGCAGCGAAAGTGGCGGCAAGGAGGGTTTCAAGAAACCCGGCTTCAAGAAGGACGGCCCCAGGAAGGACGGCAAGAGCTTCGGTGACGGCAAGCCCGCAGCCCGTCGCGGTGGCCCGACCAAGGACGGCAGCTACCAGGGAGCCGGGTTCCAGCGCCCCGACGGCAAGAAGCCGTTCGGCAAGCCGGGCGGCAAGCCTGCAGGCAAGCCCGGCGGCAAACCCGGGGCCGGAAAGCCGCGCATGACCGCCGATGGCCCGCCGCGCCGCAAGCCGCGCAGCTGAACAGGGGCGCCCTTCGGGGCGCCCTTTTCGTTCCGGCTTCCGGGTGAGGGCCTAGCGCCCCAGGGCCTCGCGCAGGGACTGCGGCCGCGCCACCAGGTTGCGCAGGTCCAGCGAGGCCATCAGGTCGAGCAGGTGGCTCTTCATCAGTTCTTCTGCCAGCGCCCCGTCACGCGCCTCGAAGGCGTCGATCAGGGCGTGATGGGCCTGGCTCTCACACAGCGCCGCGCGGCGGCGCCAGTAGAGCGCGATGATCAGCGAGGACCGCGAAATCAACTCCGAGACGAAATCCTCGATGGTCTTCTGGTCGGCGATCTGGGCGATCAGGATGTGGAATTCCCCCGACAGGAACAGGGCGTGGCCGGTTTCTCCGGCGTGCAGCGCGGTGTGCTCGGCGGCGATATGATCGCGCAGGGTCGCAAGGGCCTCGGGCGTCATGCGTTCCGCAGCCGAGCGCGCCGTGCGCGGCTCCAGCAGGGCGCGGGCCTCGAAGACCTCGCGCGCTTCGGCCACCGTCGGTTGCGCCACGAAGGCCCCCCGGTTGCGCTTCAGTTCGACCAGGCGGCGATAGGAGAGTGCCTGCAGGGCCGCCCGCACGAGGGTGCGCGAGATGCCATAGGCTTCGCCCAGCTCGTCCTCGCCCAGCTTGGTGCCCGGCGGCAGGCGATGTTCATGAATGGCCCTTTCGAGATCGCCGGCGACGGTCTCGCTTGTCCAGGTCTTTGTATCGCTGGGTGTCATGGCCTCGGGTTCATGGTGATCTGCCCATCCCTTAGAACGATTCGGCCCCCGGAGGACAAGCGGGACCCGGCGCCGACATCTTGTTCACGATCTTGTATACAATATTGAGCCCAATATTGAGCCGATTGGACACAAGACTGCACAAGTTTCAGCCAATCCCGTGCACCGCCCCCTCGGCCGCACGATTTTCATGCCCGTTCCGCACTGCAGCACCGCAGGCTGATCTCGACAGCTGACTGGAGGCAACATGCGCACGGGCTACGATCTTGAGCTGGTTCACCTGACCAAGCGCTATGGCGAGACCACCGCCGTGCGCGACCTGAACCACGTCTTCACCCCCGGCAGCTACGTCTGCTTCCTCGGTCCCTCGGGCTGCGGCAAGTCCTCGACCCTGCGCATGATCGCCGGCCATGAAGAGGTCAGCGAGGGCGCCATCCTGCTGGACGGGAGCGATGTCTCGCACCTGCCACCGGCGCAGCGCGGCACGGCGATGATGTTTCAGAACTACGCCCTGTTCCCCCATCTGAACGTACGCGACAACGTCGCCTTCTCGCTGCGGATGAAGGGCGAGGACAAGGCCACCCGCCACGCCCGTGCCAACGAGTTGCTGGAACTGGTCGACATGACCCACCTGGCCGACCGCCTGCCCGCGCAGCTTTCCGGCGGCCAGCAGCAGCGCGTGGCGCTTGCCCGCGCGCTGGTCACCCAGCCCAAGGTGCTGCTGCTGGACGAACCGCTTTCGGCACTGGATCCCTTCCTGCGCATCCGGATGCGCACCGAGCTGAAGAAGCTGCAGCGCGAGCTGGGCATCACCTTCATCCACGTCACCCACGGCCAGGATGAAGCCCTGGCGCTGGCGGACGAGATCGTGGTGATGAACAACGCGGTGATCGAACAGGCTGGCCCCGCGCGGCAGGTCTGGGCCAGCCCCCGCACCGAATTCGTCGCCCGCTTCATTGGCGGCCACAACGTGCTGAGCCTGCCCGAGGGCAAGGTCACCGTGCGTGCCGATGCGGTACGCCTCGCCCCCGAGGGGGTCACCGCGACGATCACCGCAGTGGAATACCAAGGCGCCTCGGTCGCCGTCACCACCCGCACCGACGCGGGTGACGAGGTGCTTGCCCTGCTGCCCGAAGACCAGTTCTTCGCGGCTCCGAAATCCCCCGGCGAGGCCGTGAAGCTCAGCTGGGACGAAGGGCGGCTTCACCGCCTCGAGGCCTGAAAAGCCTGAAAAACCGACAGAAATCGGATCAACAGAGAGGAAATGACAATGGCTAAATCCAAGGTCGGCTATACCCGCCGCTCGCTGCTGAAGGCCGGGGGCGCCGCCGTCGCCGCCTCCGCCCTGCCCGCCCCCATGCTCTGGGCGCAGGACATCAAGGACATCACCCTTCGCCAGTTCGGCACCGGCGTGTCGAACCTGAACGACGTGGCGACAAAGGTGAAGGAAGACCTCGGCTTCACGCTGGAAATGACCGCGCTTGATTCCGACAGCGTGACGCAGCGCGCCGCCACCCAGCCCGACAGCTTCGACATCGCCGATATCGAGTACTGGATCTGCAAGAAGGTCTGGCCGACCGGCAACCTGCAGGCCATGGATGTCAGCAAGATCGCCAACTACGACAAGATCGTCGGCATCTTCAAGTCCGGGAAGCTGACCCCCGAGTCCGAGATCGCCCAGGGCACCGCGCCCCATACCGTCGGCTTCATCCCCGAGCCCGGCGCGACCACCTTCGCGGATGAACAGACCAACTGGATGACCCTCATCCCGACCATCTACAACGCCGACACCCTGGGCATCCGCCCCGACCTGATCGGTCGCCCGATCGAAAGCTGGACCGAACTGCTGAACCCCGAGTTCGCGGGCAAGGCCTCGATCCTCGACATCTCTTCGATCGGCATCATGGACATGGCCATGGTCTGCGAGGCGATGGGGGAAATCCAGTACGGCGACAAGGGCAACATGACCCGTGAGGAGATCGACAAGACCTTCGCCATCTTCACCGAAGCCAAGCGCGCCGGCCAGTTCCGCGCCTTCTGGAAGACCTTCGACGAGAGCGTCAACCTGATGGCCTCGGGCGAGGTGGTGATCCAGTCCATGTGGTCCCCGGCCATCACCGCCGTGAAGTCGCGCGGCATCCCCTGCGTCTACCAGCCGCTGAAAGAGGGCTACCGCTCCTGGGGCGGCGGCATCGGCCTGTCCTCCTCGCTGAGCGGCATGGAGCTGGATGCGGCCTACGAGTACATCAACTGGTACCTCTCCGGCTGGGTCGGCGGCTACCTGATGCGCCAGGGCTACTACTCGGCCGTTCCGGAGACCTCGAAAGAGTACATGACCGAGAACGAATGGGGCTACTGGTTCGAGGGCAAGGAAGCCACCGACGTCATCACCTCGCCCACGGGCGACGTGCTGGCCCAGGCCGGCGAAGTGCGCGACGGCGGCGACTTCTATTCCCGCATGGGCTCTGTCGCCTGCTGGAACGCCGTCATGGACGAGAACCAGTACATGGTTCGCAAGTGGAACGAGTTCATCGCCGCCTGAGGCGGATGAACCTGCTTACCCCTTCCTGACGGGTCCCTTGCTGCAAGGCCAGCCCCGATGGACACGCCGCCTTCCCTGTTGGCGGTCTCAGGTCCCGGGGGCGCAAGCCCCCGGGCCATCCGGAACAGGCCCTCCCGCGCGCCGGAAACAGAGGTTATCATGCTGAAAAACCGACATCTTCTGGGATGGCTCCAGGCCAGCCCGCTGGCCCTGGTGCTGCTGGCCTTCCTGCTGGCCCCCATCGTGATGATCACCGTGGTCAGCTTCTGGGGCGCGACCGAGTTCTCGATCTACCCGGCCTTCCAGTTCGACAACTACGAATTCCTCTTCGGCTCTCCGGTGACCTACCGGGTCTTCGGCGCGACCTTCAAATATGCCTTCATCACCTGGGCGCTGACCCTGTCGATCGGCTTCACGGTGGCCTATTTCCTGGCCTTCCACGTGCGCAGCCAGACCATGCAGATCGCGCTCTTCCTGCTCTGCACCATTCCGTTCTGGACCTCGAACATCATCCGCATGATCAGCTGGATTCCCTTCCTGGGCAGGAACGGCATCGCCAACCAGACGCTGATCAGCTGGGGCGTGATCGACGCGCCGCTGGAGTGGCTGCTCTATTCCGATTTCTCGGTCATCCTGGCCTTCGTGCAACTTTACACGCTGTTCATGGTGGTGCCGATCTTCAACACGATGATGCGCATCGACCGCGCCCTGCTGGAGGCCGCGCGCGACAACGGCGCTTCGGGCGTCCAGACCCTGCGCCACGTGATCCTGCCGCTGACCAAGCCGGGCATCATGATCGGCACGATCTTCGTCGTCACCCTTGTCATGGGCGATTTCATCACCGTGCGTTTCATGTCGGGCAGCCAGCGCGCCAATGTCGGGCGGCTGATCTCCAACGACATCGCCCTGCTGCAATACCCATCCGCCGCCGCCACCGCCGTGGTGCTGCTGGCCACGGTGCTGATCATGATCGCGGTCATGCTGCGCTTCGTGAACATCCGCAAGGAGCTCTGATCCATGGACCGCCGCCCCCGCAGCTTCTACGTGCTGGCCGCCTTCTTCACCCTCTTCGTGCTGTTCCTCTACGGGCCGATCTTCACCATCGGCATCCTCAGCTTCCAGGGACCGCAGGGCGGGCTGACCTTCCCGATGAACGGGGTCTCGACCTACTGGTTCCGCGACCTCTTCCAGCAACAGGCGGTCGGCGACATCTGGGGGGCCTTCCGCCGCAGTGCCGGCCTGGGGCTGATGGTCATGGTGACGACGGTCGTGGTCTCGGTCATGGCCGGGCTGGCCTTCCGCAAACGCTTTCGCGGCTCGGGGCTGCTGTTCTACGCCGCCATCACCTCGCTGGTGATCCCCTCGATCCTTGTCTCGCTGGGTGTGGGGCTGATCTTCAACCAACTCGGTCTGAAGATCCATTGGGCCACCTCGGGCTTCGGCAGCCAGCTGACCTGGACCCTGCCCTTCGGCCTGCTGATCATGTTCGCGGTCTTCAACCGTTTCGACAAGAGCTACGAGGAAGCCGCCCGCGACCAGGGCGCAACCGCCTGGCAGACCATCCGCTTCGTGGTCCTGCCGATCATCGCCCCCTCGCTGATCGGGGTCGCGCTGTTCGGCTTCACCCTCTCCTACGACGAATTCGCCCGCACCCTGCTGACGGCGGGCAGCTACAACACCCTGCCGCTGGAGATCTTCGGCATGACGACCAATGTCACCACCCCGGTGATCTACGCGCTCGGCACGCTGACCACGGCCTTTTCGCTGCTGATCATCGCCGCCTTCCTGCTGGCGGTCTGGGTCATGGGCAAGCGCCGGGCACGGGCCGGTTCGGATGCGGGCAAGGGCGTATGAAGATCATCTACATCAACCCGAACTCGACCGTCTCGATGACCGAACACGTCGTGGAGGTGGCCCGCGCCGCCCTGCCGGGGGCCGAGATCCTGGGCATGACCAACAGCGACGGCCCCGCCGCGATCCAGGGCGCGGCCGATGGCGAGGCCGCCGTCTCCGGAATGCTGCTGCGCCTGCGGGAGGCCCTGGAGCACGGCGCCGATGCAGTGGTCATCGCCTGTTTCGACGACACGGGCCTGAGTGAGGCGCGCGCCATGGCCTCCTGCCCCGTGCTGGGGATCGGCCAGGCGTCCTACCTGATGGCCGCCGTGCTGGGGCTGCGCTTTTCGGTGGTGACCTCGATGGAGGTCTCGGTGCCGGTGATCCGCGACAATGTCTCCCGCTTCGGTTTCTCGGGCATCTGCGCCTCGGTCCGGGCCTCGGGCCTGCCGGTGCTGACCATCGACGAGGGCGCCCCCGCCACGCTGGACCGGCTGGCCGAGGAGATCGGTTTCGCCCGGGACCAGGACGGTGCCACGGCGGCAGTGCTGGGCTGTGCAGGCATGGCCGCGCTGAAGCCGGCGCTGGAAGCGCGCACGGGCATGGTGCTGATCGACGGCGTCGCCGCCTCGGCACAGCTTGCGCAGGCGGCTGTCGGGTTCCTCGGCGACCTGCGGATGCCCGAACCCGCCTGAGGCCGCCGGGCCCGACCGCCGCGGCGCCAAAGCCTGCGCAGTCCCGCCGCCCGGACCGGCAGCCCGGGAACGGCCAAGGCTGCAGAACGCGCCGCATGGACAGGGATCCGCACAGAGCCGGTCAGCGGCGCCCGATGGGGCCTCTTCCCTGGCGGTCCGCCGGGGTTCCCGGGCAGACTATCCCTTTGCACCCGCCTCGATCCGATCGGGGGACTTGGTGGTACGTATAAGTCGGGTTACACCCTGCGCGACCTGACCCAACGAAGCTCTGCCCATGACCGACACGCTCTCGACCCGGGCCCGCGCCTTCCTGGCCGCCCATTTTCCCGCCGAACAGGACCAGCTGACATTCGATGGTCAGCGCCAGATCCCCAGCCAGGACACCCGCGCCGTACTGCGGGAATTGACCGACCATGATATCCTCGAAGCCCGGGCCGAGGCCGACGGCAGTACCGGCTACCGGCTGACCAGCCTCGGACTCTCTCTCGACCGCGAGCCTGGCCGCACCGCCGAGGAAGCCCTGGACTTCATCCTGCGGCACGGCCAGTTCCCGGTCTTCGCCTGAGCGACCGCTCAGAACCGCATGTCCAGCCCGATCTCGATCCCGTAGCTTTCATAGTCAGGTGTGCCGATCCCGTCGTAGAAGGTGGTGACGCTCAGCAGATCGCCCGCCCCGAAGGTATAATCCACCCCCAGCTCCACCTTTCCGCGCAGCCGGTCCAGATCGACCGGGCCCGGACCTGCACCGCCGCTGTAGCTGGTCGATCGTCCGATCGCCGAGATCCCGCCGGTCAACAACAGCTCCCCCGCCCCTCCGTCAGGCAACGGCGCCTCGAAATCGAGGCCCAGGGCCAGTTCGCCCAGCTCCACCCGCTGCGCCGGAATGGCATTGCCCAGACTGTCGCGATAGGCGCTCTGCCGGTCCGAGGCCCAGGCCAGTTCCGCGTTCGGGATCAGCGTCAACCCGGGATAGGTCAGCTCCCCCGATACCTTCGCCATGACCAGCATCCGCTCCGTCTCCACACGATCGCTGTAGGTACCGAAGGGCGAGATGTCGTTGCGGCTCTGGCCATAGAGCAGCCGCCCCTCGAAGTAGACCGCCTGATCCGGAACACGCCCCACAACGTAGGGCCCGACCAGCCAGCCGCTGCCCGAGTTGCGGGCCGCGCCGAGGTCCTGCACCAGGTGGTCGAACTCCAGCATCACACCCGCCAGCAGGTTCTCGTTCACCCGCATATGCGTCCCGATGGCCCCCAGCACGTAGCTGCTTTCGCTGTCGCCAAGGGTCGAAAAGGCACCGCGCAGATCGGCCCAGACCGAGGGGCCGAAGGTTCCGGAAAAGTGGAACTGGCCCTGGCCCCGGCTGACATCGGCCGAGAAGTCGCGCCGCTGGGACTGGCTCAGCAGGCGCGTCAGGTCCGGCTGCTGGCGGATCAGCTGCCCTGCGCGAACCGTCAGGTACTGGCGCAGGATCTCGGTGGTTTCCGACACGGTCGCGCTGGAGACCGACACCACCGAGGAAGCTAGGTTCCCGTTGCCCGCCAGGTCTTCGACGACCCCCGCCGGCAGGGCCACCGTGGTGGTCCCCGCGCCGCTGGCCTCGACAGTGATCACGTAGGAGGCGCCGCTGCCGGTCAGCCCCGTTGCCGTGCCGTTCACCACCGCCACATCCGACAGGATGAAGCCGACAACGGTCTCCGAGAACTGCGCCGTGACATCGAAGGTCTCTCCCGGCAACACGTCACTCGCCCCGGCCCCGAGCACCACCGTGGGAGCGGTGGTGTCAAGGTTGGTCAGCGCGAAGTCCACCGGCGTCAGCGCGCCGCTGCTGGCGGTCACGTTGTAGCCGCCCGCCGTGCTGTTCGCCGTCGCCGTGATGCTCACCTGGCCCGCGCCGTTGGTCACCCCGGAGGGCGCCGAGAGGCTGGCCGAGGCGCCCGAGCCCGGCGCCGCGAAGCTCACCGTCTCGCCCGCCACCGGGTTGCCGCCCGCGTCCGTCACCGTCACCACCAGCGCCGAGGCGAAGGCCGTCGAGATCGCCGTCGACTGCCCGCTGCCGGAACTCACCGCCAGGCTCGCCGCCGGGCCGGCCGTGTTGGTCAGCGCGAAGTCCACCGGCGTCAGCGCGCCGCTGCTGGCGGTCACGTTGTAGCCGCCCGCCGTGCTGTTCGCCGTCGCCGTGATGCTCACCTGGCCCGCGCCGTTGGTCACCCCGGAGGGCGCCGAGAGGCTGGCCGAGGCGCCCGAGCCCGGCGCCGAGAAGCTCACCGTCTCGCCCGCCACCGGGTTGCCGCCCGCATCCGTCACCGTCACCACCAGCGCCGAGGCGAAGGCCGTGGAGACCGCCGTCGACTGGCCGCTGCCCGAGCTCACCGCAAGGCTCGCCGCCGGGCCGGCCGTATTGGTCAGCGCGAAGTCCACCGGCGTCAGCGCGCCGCTGCTGGCGGTCACGTTGTAGCCGCCCGCCGTGCTGTTCGCCGTCGCCGTGATGCTGACCTGGCCCGACCCGTCGGTCACCCCGGAGGCCGCCGAGAGGCTGGCCGAGGCGCCCGAGCCGGGCGCCGAGAAGCTCACCGTCTCGCCCGCCACCGGGTTGCCGCCCGCGTCCGTCACCGTCACCACCAGCGCCGAGGCGAAGGCCGTGGAGACCGCCGTCGACTGGCCGCTGCCCGAGCTCACCGCAAGGCTCGCCGCCGGGCCGGCCGTATTGGTCAGCGCGAAGTCCACCGGCGTCAGCGCGCCGCTGCTGGCGGTCACGTTGTAGCCGCCCGCCGTGCTGTTCGCCGTCGCCGTGATGCTGACCTGGCCCGACCCGTTGGTCACGCCGGAGGGCGCCGAGAGGCTGGCCGAGGCGCCCGAGCCCGGCGCCGAGAAGCTCACCGTCTCGCCCGCCACCGGGTTGCCGCCCGCATCCGTCACCGTCACCACCAGCGCCGAGGCGAAGGCCGTGGAGACCGCCGTCGACTGGCCGCTGCCCGAGCTCACCGCAAGGCTCGCCGCCGGGCCGGCCGTATTGGTCAGCGCGAAGTCCACCGGCGTCAGCGCGCCGCTGCTGGCGGTCACGTTGTAGCCGCCCGCCGTGCCGTTGGCCGTCGCCGTGATGCTCACCTGGCCCGACCCGTTGGTCACCCCGGAGGGCGCCGAGAGGCTGGCCGAGGCGCCCGAGCCCGGCGCCGCGAAGCTCACCGTCTCGCCCGCTACCGGGTTGCCGCCCGCATCCGTCACCGTCACCACCAGCGCCGAGGCGAAGGCCGTGGAGACCGCCGTCGACTGGCCGCTGCCCGAGCTCACCGCAAGGCTCGCCGCCGGGCCGGCCGTGTTGGTCAGCGCGAAGTCCACCGGGGTCAGCGCGCCGCTGCTGGCGGTCACGTTGTAGCCGCCCGCCGTGCCGTTCGCCGTCGCCGTGATGCTCACCTGGCCCGACCCGTTGGTCACCCCGGAGGGCGCCGAGAGGCTGGCCGAGGCGCCCGAGCCCGGCG
>JAAFAB010000032.1 GCA_018222585.1 Paracoccaceae bacterium
GAAGGTGAATCACGTTCTTGAAACCGCGTCGAGGGCCGACTTTTTCAGCGGCCTGTTAAAGGGGAATTTCGCACTCAGCCGCACTCGACCCCCTGAATGTGAGGGCTATCTCGCCAACAACTTGGCACTGCCGCTTGGAGGATTTCGGAGCGGGAGGGGCGCATATGATTGACTTGGTGGGTCGCAACGCGTTACCCATCAAGCGAACGAATGGTAGGTATGACGCTTCAGTGGTCAACGAGATGATGGAATTGGTGGGTGCGGAGCGATCAATCGCACAATTGGATCCGACTGACCGTTCCTCAGTCATACTGAGCGAAGCGGCGAGCCTATTTGCCCTGCATGGCTATGCCGGGGCGTCAATGCAGGACATCGCCAAAGCCGTCGGGATCACTAAGGCGTCGATCTATCACTTTTTCAAGGACAAAGATGAAATCCACGCGACCGTCGTGACCATGTCGGTGAAACACTTGCTGGATCTGGTCGACGAGCGGACGCGGAATTGCGATACCGCCGCCGAACGAATTGACGCCTTCGCCTGCGCTCATGCTGAGTATCTATCTGAATATAAATCCTTCTATTTCGCGTCGGCAGAAGGCTACCACGCGCTGACGCAGCCCGAAGTGAAACGACGGGTGCAGCGAATGCGCGATGGCTACGAGGAAAAACTGCGGATGTTCATCCGCGAAGGGGTCCAGCAGGGAGAGTTCCGGGAGCTGGACGTAAAGTTGGCCGCGCGGGCTGTCATCTCATGCCTGAACTGGATGGCGCGGTGGTGGCGCCCGGATGGTCCGCAGACGGCGGAAGAACTGGCCTCGGACTATGTCGACCTTCTAATTGCAGGATTCCGCCCGGTCTGACGCCCCGTCTCTGACGGAAGCAGAATTCTGCACGGGGCCGTTGCCAACCGATCGTTCGGTTGATAAGATTAGATTCGAGAGAGGTTAGAGACCTCGGGAGACTCGAATGAACAAAATTGCCTATATCGACGAAGAGCCGGTGCCTGATTACCTAAGCCAGAATCGGCTGGACGGACGTGTGCATGTGGTCTTTGGCGCAGGGCGCGGCATTGGCCGGCAGTGTGCGCATGCGCTGCGCCAAGCCGGTGCCCGTGTCGTTTGCGTCGACAACGAAGAGGTTCGCGGCAAGGCCGTCGCTGAAGAGGTGGATGGAACCTTTATCCAGGCTGACATGACTGTGCCGAATGAGGCGGCGGCGGTTTTTGAAGCTGTGATCCGCGATCACGGACGGCTGTACGGCATCGTCGATATCATCGGGGCCAGCTTTGGGGCGCGGTTCCTTGACGCCGACCCGGAGCTGGTGCGCCGGAACTTCGACCTGAACCTGCACCAGGCCATGGACGTAACCCAGGCCGGCGCAAAGGAAATGGCGAAGACCGGCGGGGGGACGATCGTTCTTGTCGGATCGGTTTCGGCCATCGCGGCCCTGCCGAACCAGGTGATCTACGGCACGGCCAAGGCTGCGCTGCATCACTTCGTGCGCTGCGCGGCGGCTGAGCTCGGGCATCTGGGCGTCCGGTTGAACGCGGTGGCGCCCGGGTATGTGCGCACCGAGCGGATGATCGAGCGGTTCGACGCCGATTACTGGACCGAGATTGCGCATAACACGCCATTGCAGCGCGCAGGCCAGACGTCGGACATAGCGGCGCCGGTGCTGTTCCTATCCCAGGACGTGTCGAGCTTTGTCACGGGGCAGGTCCTTGTGGCGGACGGCGGGCTTCTGGCGCCGATCCGGGCCATGCGCGCGCCGTCGTCACGACAGATCGCGGGAGAGCTGATGAACAGCTGATCTGAAAAGCCTGAGATTCAATAGCCTCGGCACGAGGAGTGCGGAAGAGGCCTAAAGGGAGGAAGAGATGATTATTGCCAAACGTATGGTAGGCGTTCTGCTAGCCACTGCCGCAGCCATTCCGGCCGTGGCAGAGGACCGGACTGCGCCGATCAAGATCGGCGTTCTGACGGACATGACCGGCGCCTACAGCAACGCGGTCGGCCCCGGTTCGGTGATCGCGGCACAGATGGCCATCAACGATTTCGGTGGCGAAGTGCGCGGCCTGCCGATTGAGCTGCTGTCGGCGGACATGCTGAACAAGGTGGACGTATCAACCTCGATCGCGCGCGAGTGGGTCCAAAGCGATGGCGTCGACGTCATCGTCGACGTGCCGATTTCGTCCGGCAGTCTTGCCGTTAACGACATCGTTGCCGAAAACGATGCGATACTGTTTTCGGCCGCCGGGTCGACCGAACTGTCGGGCGCGGCCTGCAACGGCCACACTGTGCAGTGGATCTGGGACAACTACGCCATGGCATCGGCACTGACCAAAGCGCTGGTTGCAGAGGGCGATGACAAATGGTTCTACATCACAGTCGACTACACCTTCGGCCATGACCTTGAGCGCATGTCGCAGGCCATCGTGGAAACCGAGGGCGGCGAAGTCGTTGGTGCGGTGCGTCAGCCTTGGGGCACTGTAGACCAGTCGTCGGCGGTGTTCGAGGTTGCCTCGTCCGATGCCAAGGTTGTCGGACTTGCCAATGGCGGTACCGATACCGTGAACTCGATAAAGCAGCTCAAGGAATTTGGCGTCGGCCCGGAAAGCGGCAAGAAGATCGCGGCCTTCGTCATGGGGCAGGCGGATATCAAGGCGGTTGGCCTGGATCAGACAGAGGGCCTTTATGTTCCGATGTCCTTCTACTGGGACCTAAACGACGATACCCGGGCCTTCTCGAAGCGGTTCATGGAGCAGTCGAACGGCGTGCCGCCGACCTACCAGCAGGCTGGCGTCTATTCCGAGATCACCCACTATCTCAAGGCATTGGCCGAAGCTCCGACGACCGGCGGTGCCGACGTGCTCAAGCGCATGCGCGAGATGGAGATCGACGACAGCCTCTTTGGCAAGGGTGAGTTGCGTGTCGATGGACGTCGGACGCACCCGATGTACCTGCTCCAAGTGAAATCCCCGGAAGAAAGCATAGGCGAATGGGATTTCCTGAAGGTAGCCAGCGAAATTCCGGCAGATCAGGTGGTTCAGCCGCTTGCAGAAACCGGATGTGACCTCGTCGAAACCAACTGAGGTTACGTGGGCGCGATCCCTCCCGGTCGCGCCCTCCCATTCAATCCATTAGATGAACCCGAAGGACCGCATGATCCATGGCGACGAGCGTATCCGATACCGTGCCCGATTTGCTCTGGGGCTATCTCGACCGGGTGGTCGAGGCTGAGCCCGGACGAACGGCCCTGGTTCACTCAGAGGGCCGCATCACCTACGGTGAATTACAGCAAGACGCGACGAATTTGGCACGCGGGCTTGTAGCTCTGGGCGTCACGGCTGATGACACAGTCAGCTTTCAGCTGCCCAACTGGATCGAAACCGCCACGATTGTTCTCGCGGTGATGCGGATCGGGGCAATCTGCAACCCGATCATCCCGATCTATCGCGAGCGCGAAGTCCGGTTCATAACCGGTGAGGCCCGGTCGAAGGTCATCTTCGTGCCGGAAACCTATCGCGGCTTTGATCATGCCGCTTTGGTCGCGCCAATCGCCCGTGATCTCGGTGCCGAGATGGTCGTATGCCGCGGTAGCCGGTCGGGACAGAAAAGCTATGATGATCTGCTTGAGCTCGGGCGCCGCTCGCAGGTGGAGATCCGGGATCCCGATCCGGACGCCGATGCCCTCTATCTTTACACGTCGGGCACCGAGGGTAATCCCAAGGGCGTCCGCCACTCGCAGCGCACGCTACTGGACGAATCCCGGTCGGTGATCGAGGCGACCGAACTGACCGGTGCGGACACGCTGTTCATGGGGTCGCCGCTGAGCCACATCACCGGGTTCATGTATGCCTCGATCTCGGGCACGGTGCTTGGGGCGAAGGTCTGTCTTCAAGATATCTGGGACGTGCCAACCGCCGTCTCGCTGATCGAAACGGAGGGCTGCTCCTGGACCGTGGGCGCGACGCCGTTCCTTCAGGGGCTTCTCGAATTTCCCGAGCCTGAGCGTCTTGGATCGCTGCGCAAGTTCCGCTGCGGCGGGGCGGACGTGCCGCCACATCTGATCCGCATCGCACAGGAACGTGGTATCCGGGCAATGCGCACTTACGGCTGTTCGGAACATCCTACCATCAGCGGCAACGTCAGCGACAATCCGGCCAAGGCCGCCACGACGGACGGCAGGGTCCATCGCCGCAATGCGGTGCGCATCGTCGATGTCGATGACGAAAGCCGGATCCTGGCCGTAGGCGAAAAGGGCGAGATCCAGAGCCGCGGGCCGGAGGTTTTCCTAGGCTATGTAGACGCGACTCTCGACCAGAAGGCCTTTACACCGGACGGGTGGCTGAGGACCGGTGATCTCGGCACGCTGGATGCAGATGGCTATGTCACCGTGACCGGCCGCAAGAAGGACATCATCATCCGCAAGGGCGAGAATATCTCCGCCAAGGAGATCGAGGACGCGATCCTTGAGATGCCGGCGATCTCGCAATGCGCGGTCATCGGCGTGCCGGATACCGAACGGGGCGAAATGATGGTCGCCTGCTGTGTTCCCCGCGCCGGGCAGAGGCCAACGCTCGCCGACATCACCGCGCATCTGAGTGTGGCAGGGTTCGCGAAACAGAAATACCCCGAACGGCTTGTCCGTCTCGAGGCGCTTCCGATGAACGCCGCTGGCAAGATCCGCAAGGTTGAACTTCGCGAAGCCTATACGGGCTCGCAGCAACAACAGTAAATGGGAGAAAGCTGATGGAGCTGACCTCACTCGACACGATTAAGGTTGAGATCGAAAACCTCGTCGCTGTCGTGACGATGAACAATCCGCCGGTGAACGCGCAATCGGACCAGACGCAGGAAGAGCTGATCTTCACCATGGACGCCTTGTCGGATCGCAACGACGTTCGCGCCATCGTCCTGACCGGTGAAGGCAAGGCCTTCTGCGCAGGCGTCGACATCAAGTCCCGTGCCGGGAAGGTCTGGGGAGAGGGCGCCCGCCGCCGCAACCAGCGGTCGGCCCGCGAAAGTTATCACTCGGTCCGCGAATGCACGAAGCCGGTGATCGGTGCGATCAATGGCTATGCGCTTGGGGCGGGCCTGGCGATCGTGGCCTCCTGCGATGTTCTGATCGCGTCCGAGCGGGCGCAGATAGGCCTGCCCGAGGTAACCGTCGGCCTGATGGGCGGCTGCCGCCACGCGATGCAGCTTTTCGGCAGAAGCCAGGTGCGCTGGATGATGCTGTCGGGCGAACGGGTCGACGGCGCGGAACTGTACCGTCGCGGCGTGGTGCAGGCCTGCGTGCCGCATGACGAACTGCTGACCACGGCGCGGGCCATGGCCGAAAAGATTGCCGGCTACAGCCCTCTGGCGACCGCGCTGGCCAAGCAATCGATGAACACGATCGAACAGATGAGCTTGCGCGATGGATACCGCTACGAGCAGGAGATGACGATCCAGCTTGGAAAATCCGAGGATTCAAAGGAGGCCATGGCCGCCTTTGCAGAAAAACGCGCACCGGTGTTCACCGGACGATAAGCGCAGGACCGAGGCAGACGACATGGACATCACCTTTACCGAAGACCAAGAGCGGTATCGCGCGGGCATTCGGACCTGGCTGGCACAGAACCTGCCCGCGAACTGGACCGAGGCCGATCACTGGCCACAGGTTGACGAGGATGCCGAGCAGGCGTTCCTGATCGACTGGGAGCGGCGGCTTTACGCGGCAGGGTATTCCGGGATCGCTTGGCCGAAAGCCTATGGAGGGCAGGGGCTTGGCCCGGTCGAGGACTATATCGTCAACGAAGAGATCGGCCTGGCCGAAGCGCCCGAGAGCCTGAATACCATCGGCCGCGAACTGGTGGCGCCCATCCTGCTGAGCGTTGGCACCGAAGAGCAGAAGCTGCGCTACATCCCGAAGATCCTGCAGATGGACGACATCTGGTGCCAAGGCTTTTCCGAGCCGAACGCCGGGTCTGACCTCGCCGCCATCAAGACGCGTGCCGAGCGGCGCGGGGATGTCTGGGTCGCCAACGGTCAGAAGATCTGGACCTCCTACGCGCACATGGCGAACCACTGCATCCTGTTGGCCAAGACCGACACGGGTGCCCGCGCCCACAGAGGGATGACGCTGTTCATTGTGCCCATGGACACGCCCGGGATCGAAGTGCGCGGTATCCGGCACCTGGGCGGGCAACGACATTTCAACGAGGTGTTCTTTACCGATGTCGAGATCCGCGACGAAATGCGCATCGGTGAGGTCAATGCCGGCTGGCAGGTCGCCGTTGGTGTCCTTGGCTTCGAACGCGCCACCACCCGGCTTTACCGTCAAGGGCGGTTCATGCAGGAGCTGCGGTCGCTTCACCATGAGGCGCAGCGGTCTGGCAAGCTGACCGCGTCCCTCGAAGAGCGCATGGGTGCCGTGGCAGCGGAGCTTCAGTTGCTCAAGTACCAGAACCTCAAGTTCCTGGGTCGCATCATGTCCGGGTCGCAGATCGGCGATGAATCTAGCCTGCTCAAGCTTTCGTGGTCCCAGATTCACCAGAAAATCGCTCATCTCGGGCTTGAAGTTCTGGGAGCCGATCTGGACGAAGACAGCGCCTTTGCGGGCCGGTTCCGCAAGATCTACCTCACCGCGCGCGGCGAGACGATTTATGCCGGCTCTTCCCAGATCCAGAGAAACATCATCGCGGAGCGCGTCCTCGGTCTACCCCGTCCCGAAAGGAAACCGGCATGATGAACCTGCAGCATAGTTCTGAACAAGACATGCTTCGTGACAGCCTTGCGGCTGCGTTCGCACGTTCGGATGCAAAGGGCGCGGACTGGGGCCCGGTCCTGGCCGCACAGGGGGCGCTGGCGCTTCTGACACCCGAGGACCTGGGCGGACTTGGGCTCGGCATGGTCGATGCGACCGTCGCCGCTGTCGAGGCCGGGCGCGCCTGCCTGGATTATCCGCTGGCCGACACCATGCTTATGGCCGGTGCCCTTGCCGTAGCCAGCCCGGACATGGCCGACGAGCTGGCCGAGGGTCGGCTGACCATCGTCGCCCCGTCGTCCGGACGGTTTGGACTGACGGCGGACCGGCTGGTCGGAACGGTCAAGGTTTCCCACCCCGAGCTGGCGGACTGGCTGGCCGCGCCGGTCGGGGACGATCGCGTCGCACTGGTGCGTCCAGCCGATCTGGAGATCAAGCGAAACGTGACCGTCGATCCGGCGATCAGCACCGCGACGATCCGGGTCGACATGAACATGAACCTGGTACCGACGCATAGCGTCGAACTGGTCGAGGAAAAGCTGGCGCTTCTGCGCTGTGCCGATCTGCTAGGAGCGGCTGAGTTCTGCTTCGAGACCGGCATCCAGTACATCAAGGACCGTCGCCAGTTCGGTCAGCCAATCGGCGCGAACCAGGCGCTCAAGCACATGGCGGCCGACTGCTTTGTCGAGCTTGAGAACTGCCGCGTCGCCATCGACTATGCCGCCGCCATACTGGATCAGGCCGCCAATTCTCCAGCCGCGCGCGTGCTGGCGCAGGAGGCTGTTTCGGTTGCACTCTGCTGTGCTCCGCTGGCAGCTAGGCGGATTGCCGAAGAGGCGATTCAGTTCCACGGCGGCATCGGCGTGACTTGGGAATATCCGCTCAACCGGTACTTGCGCCGCATCCTCAGGGTGTCGCAGTCGATGGGCCGGATCGGCGACCACCAGCGCCGATTGCTGTGCCAGGTCGTGCAATCCACCGGCTGGCAGGACGACAAAACCAAGCAAGCGAGGTCCGCATGAGCACATTGTACGAGACGACGAACCCGAAGATCCGGCTATTCCTCGGCCATGAAGTGCCTGAGACGATCTATTCCGGCGCGAAGTGGAACGAAGGCCCGGCCTATTTTCCCGCGCAACAGGCTCTGATCTGGTCCGATATCCCGAACGGTCGGCTGATGCGCTACGACGAGCTGACCGGTTCGGTCGGAGTGCTGCGCCAGCCGTCGAACCACGCCAATGGCAACACGGTCGACCGATTGGGGCGGCTTGTCACCTGTGAACACGGCGCGCGCCGCGTCACGCGGACCGAACATGACGGATCGGTCACGGTCCTGGCCGACGCTTATGGCGGGAAAAAGCTGAACTCACCGAACGACGTAGTCGTGAAGTCCGACGGAACGATCTGGTTCTCGGATCCGACCTACGGGATTGACGGAGACTATTTCGGCAACAAGGCGCAGAAGGAACAGCCGGGTAGCTATGTTTATCGCTACGACCCGGCATCGGGCGCGCTCGACCCGGTCATCACCACGATGATCCAGCCGAACGGCCTGGCCTTTTCGGCAGACGAGTCCCGGATTTATGTCGTCGACAGCTCGAAGACCGACGATCCATCCAACCCGGCCGAGATCCGTTGTTTCGACATCGGCGCCGACGGGTCGCTGACCGATCGGGGCACCGTGTGCGAGGCGCCTGTCGGGGTGTTCGATGGGTTCCGCATAGATGAGGACGACCGGATGTGGGCCGGAACGGCGACCGGCGTCAGCTGCTATTCGTCCGAGGGCGAGCTTCTGGGCTCGATCAACCTGGGCGGCATCGTCATCAACCTGACCTTCGGCGGCCCCAAGCGGAACATCCTGTACATGTGCGGCGCGACCGAGCTCTTCCGGGTGCATGTGCGGGCGCGGGGCCAGAACCTTTACGGGGACGCGGTATGACCGACATCTACTGGACCCCCTCGGCCGAGGATCTGCCAACCCCGGCCAACCGGATGAAGGGCCGTGCGGTCCTGATCACGGGCGCGGCGAGCGGGATCGGTGCGGCCATTGCGCGGACCTTTGCGGCCGAGGGTGCGCAGGTCGCGCTGCTGGACATCGTCGAGGCACCGCTTTTGGCGCTGGCCGACGAGATCGGCGGACATGCGGTGCCGTTCGACCTGTCGCAGGAAGAGGGGCTGACCGAGGCGGTCAATGCGACGGCTGAGGCGATGGGCCATCTGGACGGGCTGGTCAACGGCGCGGGCGTCCATTCCGCAGGCGCGATCACCGACATAGACCCGGCGGAATGGCACCGCGTCATGCAGGTGAACCTCACCGCGCCCTTCCTGGTGTGCCGCGCCGCCGTTCCGCACATGCGCGCGGCGCCGGGGCCGTTCGCGACCGTGCTGAACCTGTCGTCGGGCATGGGCCTGTCGCCCTATGCGGAACGGTCCTGCTATGCGACCTCGAAGGGTGGACTGATCACGCTGGGCAAGGTGCTGGCCAAGGAACTGGCGCCCAAGATCCGCGTCAACACGATCTGCCCGGGCCTGATCGACACTCCGATGGTGGCGAAGATGAGCGGGCACAACGACCTGACGCCAACGCTTGAGAAATACGCGCTCAAGCGGCTGGGACATGCCGACGAGATCGCGCAGGCAGCCCTGTTTCTGTGCAGTTCGATGGGGTCCTTCGTGACCGGCATCACCATGGCCGTAGATGGCGGCAGAACCTTTCACTGAGGACCAGATGGACAGACCCGATCACATCCTCTCGTGCGAGAACCTGGTCCGACGCTTCGGCGGGTTCACCGCCGTCGACGACGTCACCCTTGGCGTCAGGAAAGGCACAATCCACGCCGTGATCGGACCGAACGGTGCGGGAAAGACGACCTTTTTCAACCTGCTGACGCGGTTTCTGCCTGCGTCCGAGGGCCGGATCCGGTTCGATGGTCACGACATCACCCATCTGGCCGCAGACCGTGTGGCGGGGCTGGGCATGGTCCGGTCCTTCCAGATTTCGGCGATCTTTCCGACGCTGACGCTTCTGGAAAACGTACGGGTCGCTCTGCAACGGCAGGATGGCCAGTCGTGGGATTTCTGGCGCTCAGGCAAGCGGCTGCGGCGGCTGAATGCCAGGGCGCTTGAACTGCTGGACCGGGTCGGCCTGGCGGACCGGGCGCAGGACACCGCAGGGCAGCTGCCCTACGGGCGCAAACGCTCGCTCGAGATCGCGACGGCGCTGGCGCTGGACCCCAAGCTTCTGCTGCTGGACGAACCGATGGCCGGCATGGCCGCCGAGGAGATCCAGCGGATCGAGGACTTGATCCGCGAAATCGCCCAGGGCTGCACGATCCTGATGGTCGAGCACAACCTGTCCGTCGTCGCCTCGCTCGCCGACGAGATCACGGTTCTCGCGCAGGGGAGCCTGCTGGCCCAGGGCAGCTATGCCGAGGTGTCGAGCAATCCCGAGGTGATCCGGGCCTATATCGGTAATGAACAGGGGAACGCGCATGTCTGAGGCCGCTCATACCCACACCGCACCGGGCGCAGCATCCGCGACGATGCTGTCAGTCCGGGACCTGAACGCCTGGTATGGTGAAAGCCACGTGCTGCATGGGGTGACCTTCGATGTTCCGCCGGGCAAGGTCATCAGCATTGTCGGTCGGAACGGCGCGGGCAAGACAACGACGCTGCGCGCCATCGTCGGTCTGCTGAAAAAGCGCACAGGGTCGATCGTCGTGGAAGGGACCGAGACGATTGGCCTGAAACCGCGCCAGATCACCCGGCTGGGGATCGGTTACGTGCCGGAAGAGCGGGGGATCTTCTCGTCGCTTTCCGTACGCGAGAACTTCACCCTGCCGCGCGTCGTCCGGCCGCCGATCATGGATCGGGACGAGATCTTTACCCTCTTCCCCAACCTGGCGCATCGGCTGAACGCGCCGGGGACCAAGCTGTCAGGCGGCGAACAGCAGATGCTGGCGATGGCCCGCATCCTGCGGACCGGCGCGCCGCTTCTACTGCTGGACGAACCGACCGAAGGGCTTGCCCCCGTGATCATCGAACAGATTGGCGAAACGATCCGGCGCCTCCGGGACAAGGGGTTCACCATCGTTCTCGTCGAACAGAACATTCCCTTCGCATGGTCGCTGACCGACACGTTCCACGTGATCGAACAGGGCCGCGTCGTCGACAGTATCGCAACCGGGCACGGGCAGACCGACGCAATCGGCCGCCTCAAGTCCTACCTCGGAGTGTAAGCGACATGGATCTTTTCGACCTGCCACTTCCGATCCTTTTCGGCCAGCTCATGCTGGGTCTGCTGAACGGCTCCTTCTATGCGATGCTGAGCCTCGGCCTGGCCGTGATCTTCGGGCTTCTGAACATCGTCAACTTTGCCCACGGGGCGCAGTACATGCTGGGTGCATTCCTGACCTGGATGCTGCTGACCTATCTCGGCATCGGGTTCTGGGGCGCGCTGATCATCGTGCCGATTGTTGCCGGGCTAACCGGCATGGTGATCGAGAGGGTGCTGATCGCGCCTCTTGCCGACGCGGATCATCTGTACGGGCTTCTGCTGACCTTTGGTATCGCGCTGGTCATCCAGGGCGGCTTTCAGGTCGCCTATGGGGCGGCCGGCATCCCCTATCGCATCCCCGAGGCCCTGGCCGGCGGGCAGCGGTTCGGCGCGATCTTCCTGCCAAATTACCGCTTGTTCGTACTGGTCGTGTCGCTGACCGTCTGCATCGGGCTGTGGCTGGCGATCGAGAAGACCAACCTGGGCGCCTACCTGCGGGCGGCGACCGAGAACCCTGAACTGGTCAGCGTCTTCGGGATCAACGTGCCGCTGCTGGTGTCGGTGACCTATGGTCTGGGCGCCGCCCTGGCCGGGTTTGCCGGGGTTCTGGCCGCTCCGATCTATTCGGTCAATCCAACCATGGGGGTCGAGCTTCTGATCATCGTCTTTGCCGTCGTCGTTGTCGGCGGCATGGGGTCGATCGCTGGGGCTGTGGTGACCGCCCTTGTCCTGGGCTTGATCGAGGCGCTGACCAAGATCGTATATCCCGAGGCCGCCTCGATCGTCATCTTCGTGATCATGATCATCGTGCTCATGGTCCGGCCGACAGGCATTTTCGGGAGGACCGCATGAGCCACGTTTCGACCGCCCAACCCGATACGATCGGCATGACCGCCGAGGGAGAGCGTGAAGGGGCCATCGTCGCGGTGGCATCCAACACCAACCGGCGCGCCCTGATGCTGCTGGTGGTGCTGGCCGTCGCCTTTGCCTTCGCGCCGCTGGTCATCTACCCGGTCTTTCTGATGAAGATCATGTGTTTCGCGATCTTCGCCAGTTCGGTGAATCTTCTGCTCGGTCACGGAGGCCTACTGTCCTTTGGTCATACCGCGTTCTTCGGGCTTGCGGCCTACAGCACCGGCTACCTGGCCAAGAACGCGGGACTGACGCCCGAACTGGCACTGATCGCCGGGGTCGTGGCCTCGCTCATGCTCGGCGCTGTGTTCGGGGCCATCGCGGTGCGCCGGTCCGGCATCTACTTTGCGATGATCACCCTGGCGCTGGCCCAGTTCGTCTACTTCATGGCGGTGCAGAACCCGCAGGTGACCGGAGGCGAGGATGGGCTTCAGTCGATCCCGCGCGGTGCGCTGTTCGGGGTGATCCCGCTGAACGGGACGGCGCTGTATGTCTTCTGCCTCGTGCTGACGCTGTTCGCGGTCGCATTGGTCCACCGGATTGTTACCTCGCCTTTCGGGCATGTGCTGCGGGCGATCCGCGACAACCGGGACCGGGCGCTGACGCTGGGCTACAAGCCCGAGCGGTATCAGTGGATCGTCTACACGCTGTCCGCCGGTCTGGCCGGGCTTGGCGGTGGCCTCAAGGCGCTGGTCCTGCAGGTCGTGACGCTGACCGACGTGCATCTCACCAACTCGGCCGAGCCGATCCTGATGACCCTCGTGGGCGGTATCGGGAGCCTCTCCGGCCCCGTGATCGGCGCATCGGTCATCGTGGCCATCCAGTATTATCTCAGCCCGTTCGGCGCATGGGTGACCGTGCTTCAGGGCCTGATCTTCATCGCCTGCGTTCTGGCGTTCAAAAGCGGGGTGGTCGGGCTTCTGACCGCGATCGAGACCCGGATCCGCCAGTTCAGAACCCGGCAGGGCGACAAAAATCCGAGAGGGAGGACGACAGATGAACAAGAGCGTTCATAACGACATAGCCACCGCGCAGGAGCTTCACGAGATTGCAGAGGGCTGGCTTGCCGCCCTCGACACGGCGGTCGCCGCAAGGGATGCGGCACAGGTCGCGGATCTGTTCACCAAGGATGCCTACTGGCGCGACCTGCTGGCGGCGCAGTGGAATTTCCATACCGCCAAGGGCAATGCCGCGATCGGCGAGTTGCTGACGACGGATGGCGCGGAATCCGGTATCAGGAACTTCCGCCTCGACCCCCGGTATTCCGGCCCCTCCTGGCAGGCGCGGGCCGGGCGCAACGTGATCGAAGTCATCTTTGCCTTCGATACCACAGTCGGCACCGGCAACGGTGTGGCCCGACTTGAGAAAGTCGACGGTGGCGGTGTGAAAGCCTGGGGCTTCATGACCTCGTTGCAGGAGCTGGAGGGATACCCCGAGTTCATCGACGACGCGCGGCCCGAAAGGGTGCATGGCGAGACGGCGAACGAGAACTGGGTCGACATCCGCACCAAGGAAGAGGCCGCCGAGACCGATCCCGAGGTTCTGATCGTGGGCGCGGGGCAGTGCGGCCTGATGATCGCGGCACGGCTCAAGGCGATGGGCGTCCGGATCCTGATGGTCGACCGCATCGCGCGGATGGGCGACAACTGGCGGCACCGCTACCACACGCTTCAGCTTCATAACGAGCTGTGCACCATCGACTTTCCCTACACCTCCTTCCCGCGGAACTGGCCGGTCTACCTGCCCAAGGACATGTACGCCGCCTGGATGGAATTCTACGCCGAGGCGATGTCGATCCCGGTCTGGACCAGCACGCAGTTCGAGGGCGCAGAGTATGACGACAGCACCGGCACCTGGACCGCGCGCCTGAACCGGGACGGAGAGGCGCGGACCCTGCGCCCCAAGCATGTCGTGTTGGCAACGGGTGGTGTGTCGGGGCGCAAGCACTATCCCGACCTGCCGGGCCTGTCGTCCTACAAGGGGACGGTGGCGCATTCGGCGGATGTCCGGCCGACGCCCGAGTTCAACGGCAAGAAGGTCCTTGTTGTCGGTACCTCGACCTCGGGCCATGACATCGCGCTCGAACTACTGAACAACGGGTCAGACGTGACGATGATCCAGCGCAGTCCGACCAACGTTGTGAATATCGACCAGGCCAACATGGTCTATGCGCTTTACAAGGAGAACCGGTCGATCGACGAAGTCGATGTCGTGAGCGTCGCAAACGACTATGACGCCGCCATCCGTGGCTACCAGGATTTTGGCAAGCGGGTCCGCGAACTTGAAGCCGATCAACTCCAGGCGCTGGAAAAGGCCGGCTTCCGCACCGATCCCGGCTATATGGGTGGTGGGCATTTCGCCAACTACCTGCATCGCGGCGGCGGTTATTACATCAACGTTGGCGCGACTGCGAAGATCATCGACGGGTCGATCAAAATCCGACAGGCCAGTGATATCGAGACTTATGGTCCCGACGGGGCACAGCTGAAAGACGGCTCAACCCTGCACGCGGATGCGATCGTTCTGGCCACTGGTTACCTGAACCAAGAAGCGGATGTGCGCGAGTATTTTGGTGACGCCGTGGCCGACAAGGTCGGACAGATTTGGGGCTGGGGCGAAGATGGCGAGATGCGTGGCGCATGGCGACCCACGGGTCAGGAGGGCCTCTGGCTCCAACTCGGCGGTATTCCGCAGTCCCGTACATTCTCAAAATTTCTTGCACTGCAGATCGTGGCACGTCTGCGCGGACTCATCTGATCCGTTTCTGTACCGGCAGGCCCATCAACCGGGCCTGCCGGCTGGATGCCGATGATAGCTCGACCAGTGACATTTTGTCATAGAAGGGGGTGTCAACGGCGGCGTAATAATGGGCCATAGGGCGGCGCAAAATTAGGCCAATTGGGGGCTGTGCGTGATGGGGGCAAACGGCACTGGCGGCCAGTCAGCCGCGCTCTCCACATAGCTGGCGGTTGACTGGCCGCCTTGGCCCTTCAGGGGTAGTGCCCCGGGAGTTGTTATAGCGCCGACCTTCGGAGAGGTCCAAGGGTGATCAGGTCGCCACGGCGGACAGCCT
>JAAFAB010000033.1 GCA_018222585.1 Paracoccaceae bacterium
CAGTGCGCGAGGCCTTCCGCGAGTTGCAGACCCAGGGTCTGGCAGAGAGCGAACCGAGGCGCGGCTTTCGCGTCACCGAATTCGACGTGGCCGAACTGCGCGAGGTGGCCGAGATGCGCTCTAGCCTCGAAAGCCTCGCCCTGCGCCTCGCCGCGCCCAATATGACACGCGCTATTCTACAGGAAGCAGAAGAGGTTACACGCCACGGCGACAGTGCCAGTACCGTCCGTGACTGGGAGGCAGCGAACCGCCATTTTCACCGGCTCATCTTGTCCCCCTGCCGGATGCCGCGTCTGCTGCGAACCATCGACGACCTGCAGGCCGCCAGCGCCCGCTTCCTCTTCGCCGCATGGCGGCGCGACTGGGAGGCACGGACCGATCACGACCACCGCGCCATTCTCGACGCGCTGCGCAAGGGGCAGACTGACCTCGCCTGCGCCACGCTCGCGCGCCATGTCGGCTGGATCGGCAAGCGCAAGGCCGCCGTGAAAAATGCAGACACAAGCGAGACTTACGAGATTCCAGGATAATTATCTATAAACTTAATTGCAGGACTGCACAATGCCTCCGTAATTATAGATAGACTCGATGCCTATCTTCGGAGGACAGACCCATGGCATTTCTCACCCCCACTCTGACCCGTCCCGCCGCGCTCGGACGCAGCCTCGCGCTGGCGCTCGGCGGCGCGGCGCTGATCACGCTCGGCGCCAAGATCCAGATCCCGTTCTGGCCGGTGCCAATGACGCTGCACACCCTGGCGGTCTTCTTCCTCGCCGCCACGCTCGGGCCGAGGATTGGCTTTGCGGCAATGGCGGCCTATCTGGCGGCGGGCGCCCTGGGGTTGCCGGTCTTCTCGGGCACGCCGGAACGCGGAATCGGGCTGGCTTATATGGTCGGGCCGACCGGCGGTTACCTTGCGGGCTACCTGCTGGGCGCGGGCCTGACCGGCTGGCTGGCGCAGGGGCGCGGGTTGATCGGGCGCTTCCTGGCGATGCTGGCGGGCCTCGCCGTGGTCTATGCCCTAGGCCTCGCCTGGCTGGCGCTCTATGTCCCGGCGCAGGGGCTGCTGGCCGCGGGTCTCACGCCCTTCCTTCTCGGCGATCTGGTCAAGCTGGCTTTGGCCTCGGGTCTCATCGCGGCCATCGCCCGCCTCCGGACCCGCGCACAATGATCCGCACCAACTGGACGATGGCAGAGGCCAGGGCGATCCACGCCCTGCCCTTCGCCGACCTCATGCATCGCGCCCAGACCCAGCACCGCGCGCATTTCGACCCCAACGCGATTGAAACCGCGAGCCTGCTCAGCATCAAGACCGGCGGCTGCCCCGAGGATTGCGGCTATTGCTCGCAATCCGCCCATCACGAGACCGGGGTGAAGGCCACCAAGCTCATGGGAACCGAGGAGGTCCTGGCCGCCGCGCAGCGCGCCAAGGCTTCCGGCGCGCAAAGGTTCTGCATGGGGGCCGCCTGGCGCAGCCCCAAGGACCGCGACATGGACAAGCTCTGCGACATGGTGCGGGGCGTGTCCGAGCTGGGGCTGGAGACCTGCATGACGCTGGGGATGCTGTCGCCCGAACAGGTCGCGCGGCTGAAGGCGGCGGGCCTCGACTTCTACAACCACAACATTGACACCTCGCCCGAGTATTACGCGCAGATCGCCACCACCCGCACGATGGAGGACCGGCTCGACACGGTCGAACAGGTGCGCAAGGGCGGCATCAAGGTCTGCTGCGGCGGTATTCTGGGCATGGGTGAGGCCGAGGAAGACCGCATCGCCATGCTGGTGACGCTGGCGACACTCCCCGCGCATCCCGACAGCGTGCCGGTGAACCTCTGGAACGAGATCGAGGGCGTGCCGGTGCAGGCGCGTGCCCAGTCGGTCGACCCCTTCGCGCTGGTGCGCATCGTGGCGCTGGCCCGCATCCTGATGCCCGCCTCGGTCGTCCGCTTGTCGGCCGGGCGCACGGGAATGAGCGACGAGTTGCAGGCGCTGTGCTTTCTTGCCGGGGCGAACTCGATCTTCGTGGGCGACCAGCTGCTGACCACCGGCAACCCGGCGGCGTGGAAGGATCAGGACCTGCTGACCCGGCTTGGCATGCACATCGCCCCCGCGCAGGCCCGGCCCCGGGTCGCGGCGGAATAGGCTCAGCCCGGAACGCTTCGGGCGAGGATCTCAACCGCCCGGGCGATCTGCCCCTCGTCCAGCGCCGCAAAGCCCAGACGGAAAGCTTGCGGCGCCGGGCCCTCCAGCACAAAGCGCGTACCCGGCAGCAGCGCCAGCCCCGCCTGCCCCGCGGCTTTGGCCCAAGCCTCGGCGGACCTCCCCTCGCAACGCAGCCACAGCGCCAACCCTCCGGCGGGCAGATCGAATGCCGCCCGCCCGGCGAGGTATTCCCGCAGCAGCGCCGCCAGCAGATCCCGCCGCGCCCGGTAGACCCGCCGCGCTTTCCGGGCGTGACGGCCCAGATCGCCGTCGCGGATCAGTTCCGCCAGTGCCGCCTCCAGCGGCGCGTCGCCCTGCCGGTCGATGGCGGCGCGCGCCTCGGCCATCCGCCGCAGCAGCGGCTCGGGCGCCAGCGCATAGCCCAGCCGGATGCCCGGCGAGAGCAGTTTCGACAGCGAGCCCACATAGATCAGCGGCAGGTCTTCGGGCGCGCGGGCGGCCAACGGCAGCACGGGGCGGCCCTCGAACCGGTACTCGTGGTCATAGTCGTCCTCGATCAGCGTGACCCCATAGCGCTGCGCCAGCTCCAGCAGTTGCAACCGCCGCGCCGCGCCCATGGTCACCGTGGTCGGATACTGGTGATGTGGCGTGACATAGACCGCCCGGATGCGCGGGGCGCCGGCCAGCGCCTGCTCCAGCGCGTCGATCCTGAGGCCCCCGCCATCCACCGGCACGCCCCGCACCTCTGCCCCCGCCGCGCGGAACGCTTCCCAGGCCAGCGGATAGCCCGGCTCCTCCACCGCGATGACCTCGCCCGGAGACAGCGCCGCCCGCGCCGCGAGGAACAGCGCCATCTGACTGCCGCGCGCGATCAGCAGCCGCGACGGGTCCGCCACCACGCCCCGGTCCGTGGCGAGATAGACTGCCAGTGCCTCGCGCAGCGCGGGCGTGCCGCGCGTATCGCCGTAATCGGCCCCGGCGCGGAAGGCCGCCGACAGCAGCGCCCGGCGAAAGGCCCGGGCCAGCGCCTTGTCGGGCACCAGCTTGGGGTCCGGCGCGCCGTCGGTGAACGCGAGCCCCGCGCGTGGCGCCACCGGGTCCATCGGTGCGGGCGCGGGTCTGCGGGCCAGCATCCCTTGCGGCAGATCCTGCGCGACGTATGTGCCCCGCGCGGGTTCCGCCTGCAACCAGCCCTGGGTCAGCAGCTCCTGATAGGCGGCATCCACCGTGTTGCGATGCACCCCCAGCTCGCGCGCCAGCGCCCGCGTGCCGGGCAGCCGCGCCCCGGGCTTCAGCCGCCCGCGGGTGATGTCACGGGTGATGGCCTCGGCGATGGCGAGGAACAGCGGGCCGCCATGGCCCGGCTCCATCTCAAGGGCAAGAAGCTCCCGCATGTCGAAAACCGGCCTATCCCAATCATTCATACTGGCACTTTTGCATAGGCCAGTGTTTTGCCAGAGAGGCCAAAAACGCAAGAGGCTCCGATGATGAAATCCGCCCTGATCCTGCGCCACCTGGCCTTTGAATACCTCGGGTCCTATGCCCCGGTTCTGAGGGACGCCGGCTACCAGCTCCGAGACATCGAGGCGGCGGTGGAGCCACTGCCCGACCCGCTGGAACCGGATCTGGTCGTGGTGCTGGGTGGCCCGATCGGCGTGAATGACGGCGCCGCCTTTCCCTGTATGACGGAGGAGCGGGACTGGCTGGCGATGAGGCTGGCGGCGGACTGTCCAACCCTCGGCATTTGCCTCGGCGCACAGCTCATGGCCGCGGCCCTCGGAACCCGTGTCGCACCCATCGCCAAAAAGGAGATCGGCTTCGCGCCCCTGACCCTAACAGCGCCTGGCCGGGCCGGCCCGCTTGCCCACCTCTCGGACATCCCGGTGCTGCACTGGCATGGCGAGGGCTTCGACCTGCCCGCCGGAACCGAGCGCCTAGCCGCGACCCCCGGCTGCGAAACACAGGGCTTCGCCCGGGGCCGCAATATTCTCGGCCTGCAATTCCACCCCGAGGCCGAGATGCTGCCGGATTTCGAGCGCTGGCTGATCGGCCATAGCGCAGAGCTGGCGCAGGCGGGCATTGCCCCCGAGGCCCTCCGCCAAGATGCCAAGGTACATGGCCCCGCGCTGCGCGCCGCCGGTCAAGCCATGTTCAGACACTGGCTGCGGGAGCTGGAGCCATGAGTACCGTCACCCTTCTGACCGGCCGCGCCGCCCCTTTGCCCGGAAGCGACATGCTGAGCGGCATCGACAAGACGCCGGTCAGCCGCCCGCTGACGCTCGGCCCCGAGGGGTTCGCAGGCGACGAACAGGCCGACCGGCGGGTACATGGCGGCATCGAGAAAGCCGTACATCATTATCCGCTCGATCATTACAGCGACTGGCGCGCGGAACTCGGTGACCTTCCGGCGCTGACCGCTCCCGGCGGATTCGGCGAGAACATCTCTACCGCCGGGCTCACCGAAGCGGAGGTCGCCGTCGGCGACACCTTCCGGCTGGGCGGTGCGCTGATCCAGGTCTCGCAGGGGCGCCAGCCCTGCTGGAAGCTCAACCACCGCTTCGGCGTGCCCGACATGGCGCGGCGCGTGCAGCAGACCGGACGCACTGGATGGTATTACCGGGTGCTCCAGACCGGCACAGTCGCGCCCGGCGACCGGCTGGAGCTGATCGGCCGTCTGGCCCCGGACTGGACTTTGCGAAGGCTCTGGCACGCTCTCTATGTGGACCGGATGAACCTGGTCGAACTCGAAGGCATCGCCGCGCTCGATTTCCTGGCCGAGGGCTGGCGCAAATACGCGGTCCAGCGGTTGGAAAGCCGCCGGGTCGAGGACTGGAGTGCAAGACTGGACCGCACCGCATGAAACGCCCCCCTTTCGTGATCTCGATCCAGAGCCAGGTGGTCTTAGGCCATGTCGGCAATTCCGCGGCGCTCTTCCCGATGCAGGCGGCAGGCCTCGAGGTGGCGGCGATCCCCACCGTGGTCTTCTCGAACACACCCGACTACCCGACCCTGCGCGGCCGCGCCCTGCCGCCCGAGTTCTTTTCCGACCTGCTGCAAGGCGCGCGCGAACGCGGCTTGCCCGAGCGGGCGGATTACATCCTCACCGGATACATCGGCTCGCTCGATGTGGCCGAGATGGTGGCGGATTTCGTGGCCGAGGCGAAGGCCACGAACCCGAGCCTGCGGTACATCTGCGACCCGGTGATGGGCGACACCGGTCCCGGCCTCTATGTCCCCGAAGCCATCGCTGGCGTAATGCGCGACCGGCTGCTGCCGATGGCCGACATCGCCACGCCGAACCCCTTCGAACTCGCCTGGCTCACCGGCCTGAAGATCCGCACTCTGGCGGATCTTCAGGCCGCGCGCGAGGCGCTGCACATCGCACCCGAAGCGCATCTGATCGCCACCGGCTGCGTGCTCGACGACACCGGCCCCGGGCAACTCGAGACGGTGCTCTTGGGCCCCGAGGGCCTCAGCCGCCACCCGACCAAGCGCCTGCCGATCGCCCTGCCCGGCACCGGCGATCTCTTCGCCGCGCTTGTGGTCGCGGGCATCGCGCGGGGCCTTGCCCTGCCCCGCGCCATCGAGACCGCCCAGACCCTAACCGCCCGCGCCCTCAGCCACGCCGAAGCGCTTGGTGCGGGCGAGGTGGTGCTAAGCGAGCCGGAATTTCGTCGCGCGCTGCTTTCGCTTGGGTCCGGCTGAGGCCGGGTGACGCGGACATCGTCGCCTGATCAGTCTGCGCTTAGAGTTACCTGACCTGCCCCGTTCAGGGTGCGAACGGACTGCCAAAATCCTTATGAAACCCGGTGGGAATTTATTCAACGCAAGGAGGATGCAGCACGCTTGAATATCTACGCCTACGGCCCAAAGCCGACCTTGCCCATCAAGTCAAAATGCTGCATTGCGCTCCGCCATTGCGGCCGTTCATGCAGAGCGCAGCATTTTGCCAGCTCAAACGTAACCGCCCGATTGAGGCCGCCTGCCTGACGAAGGCTGGGTGATCTAAGACACGTGCATAAAGACGTAGTTATGCACGTGTCTTAGCGGGAGAGGCCATGCTGGGCGAGGTTCTGGGCGTTGAGCGGCGCCGGCGGTGGAGTGATGACGAGAAGCTCGAGATCGTGCTCGAGGTGGGTGTTGGCGGGGCCTCGGTCACGCAGGTTGCCCAACGGCACGAGCTCACGCGGTCGCAGATCTATGGCTGGCGTCGTGACCTGAAGAAGAAGGGGCTTTGGTCGCCGGATCTGGGCGCGGTTTTTCTGCCGGTCGATATCGGGCCGCATTCCGAACCCGCGCAATCCCCTGCACCCTCTCGGCCTGTTCTTGTGGAACTGCGGCTTTCCAATGGTCGTTGCCTTCGTTTCGACAGCAGCATGGATGGCGAGGCGCTGACCCGGCTGATCCGTGCGGTGGAAGCGGCATGATCGGTCCGGGCACCGGCGTTCGCGTCTACTTGGCATGCGGCGCAACGGGCATGCGGAAGGGAATTGCTGGCCTTTCGGCCCTGGCTCAGGACGTGCTGCGCCAGAAGCCAACCAGCGGTGCGGTTTTTGCCTTCCGGGGGCGCAAGGGGGATCGTCTGAAGCTGCTCTACTGGGATGGCCAAGGCTTCTGCCTCTACTACAAGGTTCTCGAGCGCGGGCGCTTTCCCTGGCCGAACACCGAGGCCGGGGTAGCGCGGCTGACCTCCGCCCAGCTGGCGATGCTGTGGGAGGGGATAGACTGGCGGCGACCGGACTGGGGCGCACCGCCCGCCCGGGTCGGGTAGATTATCCGTTTGAATCTTCTTGTTTTATTAGCCTCACATGCCTGCGCGTGGTATCAGTCCGCATGTCTGATGATGCCAACATTCTCTCTGATGACCCCGCGGTCCTGAAGGCGATGATCGCTGCGCTTCAGGCAGAGAATGCGCGCATGTCGGCCACGCTCCAGGCCCATGAACAGCTGGTTCAGGCCCTTCGCCTGCGGATCGCCAAGTTGCAGAAGCAGGCCTTCGGCAAGTCCTCGGAAAAGATCGAACGCGAGATCGCCCAGCTGGAGCTGGCGCTGGAGGATCTGCTGGTCGCGGTCGCCGAACAGCGCGACGGGCCGACCGAAGATGATGAGCCTGCCGCGACCGATGCGCCTGTTGCCGAGGCAAAGCCGCGTCGCAGGCCGCGCGTGTCGGAGGCAACGCCCCGCGAACGCCGGGAGCTCGACCCTGGCTCCTGTTGCCCCGATTGTGGGGGTGACCTGCGAGTGGTGGGCGAGGACGTCAGCGAGCTTCTCGACCTGGTCGCGGCGCAGATGAAGGTCATTCAGATAGCGCGGGTGAAGAAGTCCTGCCGCCGGTGTGAGAAGATGGTGCAGCCTGTGGCCCCGAGCCGTCCGATCCCCGGCAGCATGGCCGGTCCGGGGCTGCTGGCCCAAATCCTCGTCTCGAAGTTCGACGACCATCTTCCATTGTATCGTCAACACGAGATCTACGCGCGCATGGGCGCCGACATTCCTGACAGCACGCTTCTGGATTGGTGCGGGCGCGCCATGAAGGTGCTCGCCCCCGTCATCGAGCGGATCGAGGCCGAGGTGATGGCCGCGCCGGTGCTACATGCAGATGACACCCCGATCCGCGTGCTGGACCGGTCACGTCGGGACCGCGGTCTCGGCAAGGGTGTCAAACAAGGCCGGGTCTGGGCCTATGTCTCTGACCAGCGACCCTGGGCCGGCACGGCGCCACCCGGCGTCGTCTACCGCTTCTCCCCGGATCGGAAGGGGGAGCATCCTCAGCGCCACCTGCACGGCAGCGGCGGCATCCTCCAAGCGGATGCCTATGCCGGCTTCAACCCGCTCTACGCAGCGCGTCCGGATGGCAGCAGCCAGTTCCGAGAAGCAGCATGCTGGGCTCACCTGCGGCGCGACTTCCACGATGTGTGGGAAACCACGAAGTCCGAGATCGCGCGGGAGGCCCTCGACCGGATCGGCAAGATCTACGATGTCGAGCGCGAGATCGCCGGTCAGTCCGCCGAACTGCGACAGGCCGCGCGTCAGCAGCATTCCCGTCCCATGGTGGATGCCTTCCAGGCCTGGGCCGAGGCCCAGCTGCTGCGCATTCCGGGTAAGAGCGATCTCGCCAAGGCCATCCGTTACGGCCTCAGCCGCTGGTCCTCCTTCGAGCTCTTCCTTGAAGACGGCCGCGTCGGCATCGACAACAACCCGGCCGAGCGCGCCATGCGCCCGATCGGCATCGGTCGGAAGAACTGGCTCTTCGCGGGCTCCGACAGCGGTGGCGAAACGCTGGCCAGGGCGATGACCCTCATCGAAACCGCCAAGATGAACGGGCTCGATCCGCAGGCCTGGCTCGCCGACATCCTCGACCGCATCCATGATCACAAAATCAACCGGCTCGACGAACTGCTGCCGTGGCAGTGGAGCACAGCTCGCCCATGATGAGCGTCTTCGTCTCTATCGGCATATATGCACTGGCAGCTCTCGCCGAGATCGCGGGATGCTTCGCGTTCTGGGCCTGGCTGCGGCTTGACCGCTCTGCCCTCTGGCTTATCCCGGGCGCCATCTCCCTCGCCCTGTTCGCATACTTGCTGACGCGGGTTGAGGTCGAGTTTGCCGGTCGCGCATATGCAGCCTACGGCGGCATATACATCGCAGCATCTATCGCCTGGCTCTGGGCCGTAGAGGGGCAAATCCCGACCCGATGGGATATCATCGGCGCAGTCCTTTGTCTGACCGGCATGGCGATCATCTTGGTCGCCCCGATGCTTCAGAAGTAACCTGCGGTCTCTATCGGGCGGTTACGCTCAAACGACGGTCTGCGGCCGTTTCGGATAGTCGCTGCACCCCCATTAATGCTCAGTCTATCTCAACACACCCAAATCAACGCTCCAGAAGAATTCGAACTGAATACCCTGACAGCTGATCCACTTGGATCGGTCCAAACGTCCAGAAATCTCGCAGTACTTCTGCATGCGGGTGGCCGTAACTACGGCGTGGCTCAGAGCTGAATACGCTTGTCTTCGGCGCAACAAGTGCTGCAAGGCCGTCGTGCCAATTGACCCTCGCACCATGATGCGCAACCTGAAATACGCTAACGCGTCTTGCGCGGCGCGCATCAAGGTAACTCTCCAAATCTTCCCACTTTGCGGCACTATTCAGGTTCCCATCGCCCGTTAGCAGGATCGCACCTCTCGTTTCATGTTCCTTCCAACAGCCGCAAGCGCCGATAAGTCGGTGATACAAACATTCGCAATTACAGATACTCTGCCCCGCCCAAGGGCCAACTGCACCGCCATAAAGCATCAGACTGACATTGTTCATGGCCGCCCCACGACCAAAGGTCGCCTCATAGAGCGTCCGCAGTTCATCAAGAGCGCTTTGCCGTTTGTCTTCGTTTCCGTTCAGCAGCGACCCTCGATACGATTCCACTTTTAACGCAAACCCGAATGGGTCATCAGGTACTGTAGCGGGATCATTGTAGGGCAGAAATTCCCAAACCCCATGGATGACAATTGCTTTACCAGATCGCAGCATCCGAACGCGATGGTCCAAGTGACCATATGCCCCTTCCAAATCTCCGTACGAAACGGGTTCGCCGGGCCCGGACGGCTTGTCGGGGTCATCTAAGTCTTCGGGCGGTTCGGGGGCTGCTGTCGGTTCGGTCGAGAATGGCGGCCCATCTTCGTTAGAGGGCATAACGAACAGGACCTGTTCAAACCCTTCACCCGCTTCCTGGATGAAGTATCGCACTGGGTCGACATAGAACAACATCTCGGGGTCTTCTGCCCTCAGCCCTTGTTCAAACCCGATCAGCAGCCGGTGCCACAGGGGTGCCCACGGTAGCATTACCGTCTTGGCGCCGATCTTATTCAGCAGTTCAACGACACCGCTGATGTGGTCATTGTGGAAATGCGATAGGTTGAGAAGGTCGATTTTCTCACCTTGGCAATCACGTTTCAGATCGTCGATCGCGTTGGTGACCAGCCGCTTTCCCGAACTGGAACCACAGTCATAGACCCAGCGATATGGCCCCACTGGAGCCGGCCTGGGCGGTCCGCCAGTATCTACAATTCGGCGGGGTCGTCGTGCGGGAGGCCAGAACTCTACCGAACCGGTGGCAAACAAGCCTTGCCCGACTGGAAAGAACCGATGAACCGCGCAAATTTTGGTCATGCGTTGACTGCTTTTACAGCAAGCTCCATGGCCTCGTGCAGCGCGGAGTCGAGGAGTTTGCTGCGGGTAATGGCGGTGAAGTTGGCCTCCGGCTGATCGCATAGGGCCATCAGAGCATCGAGCTTGGTCGTGATGCAGTGTTGTTCGGCGAGGGGCTGGAGGGGGCCATACTGCCTTGTCGCCTGTTTCATAGCTCGACTCTCCTTCAAGTGCGTTGGTACTAGTTGATTGTTTAGTAAGATGTATTGATATCAAAGGCAAAGCGAACGGCATTCAGAAAGAGCCATGACGTAGTTACTATTTCGTCAAGAAACGCGCTTCATCTTGGTGCGCAAACCTTCAGACCAGTCCTTCAACGACTTGATGTCGGCCATGACTTCGGATGGCTCCGGTGGCTCGGGATCATGGCCGCGGGAAGGATCATGCGCATCGACGAAGTCACAGCACTTTTTGAATCCATTTTGGAAAGTTTGGACATCTCCCTCTTCCAGGGCTGTTACACGCTTCAAATCCTTGGTGTTTATGTAATCTCGGTGACGCACCACGACATTGGCAAATACGATGTCTTCTAGCGCCCGTTCCCAGGTCGCCCGCAATCGACTGTAGAGCGAAGATACTGCCGTTTTGTAGCCCTCGTCGTCGTTCTCCTCGAACAAGCGCTTTGCAGCGCGGGCTTCTTTTTCAATTTTGTCAATCCGATCTGGAATACTAGAGGCCGTCCACGGCAAATCCTTGTTCACGATGCCAACGACATCCTGTCCGCGCGAGAGATGCGCCAGCGCAGTCGGCGTATTTCGCTCCGAAGCCAATTGCGCCAGATCGTTTACGAATATCATGTCATGCGTGAACACGATAACCTGCCGCACGCCGGCTTCCTTTGCCAGGCGCTTGGCGACTTTTGAGCGCCAGCGATGATCGAGTGATGAGACCGGATCATCGAACACAAGCGCCGATGTATGCGATGCATTGGCTAGTTCGGTGAGGTATGAGGCCAACGCCACACAGGTCTGCTCGCCCTCACTGAGCACATCATGGACCTTGGCCTTGGGGTTGGCATAGAGCTTTACCTCGTATTGCGGTGAACCGAATTTGCCTCCCGAGCGCACGACCTCAACCCGTACGCGATTGCCAGCCAGCGCGACGATCTCTTGTTGGAACCGATCGCGCATACGCGGCGTGATCAAGTTGTCGGCGATTTCGTTCCCGAGCCGCGTGATCGCCGTGGTGGCAGTGTCGCGCAAGCAGTCTTCAATGCGCTTTAGCTCTGAGAGCCTCGCGATCTCTGTTTTTGCGATATCCAGAAGCTCGTGACTTTGTTTCCGATCCTGCAGATTGGCCTGTTCGTTGAGTACGGCTTCTCGTGCTTCGCCCCCGGATGCGTCATTGAGAGAAGCCGCATAGGCGCGGGTATGCGCGGCTTCCGTGTTTACGGGTTCCGCGACGGATTCAGGCAAAGCCAACGGAGTCGGAACATCTTCGCCGGAGAGCCGCGCAAGCGTTTGCACCTGCACACGCCGCGTAAGCGCGATGAAGCGCAGTACTTGCCTTGCGAGCGCGAAGTTGCCGGCTTTCAAACTCCGATAGGCCGCAGAGACTTTGTTTACGTGAACGACCACAGCGCGGAATTTTTGCTCTGCTTCCTTGAAGACACGCTCGGCCTCTGCCGCTTTGGTTTCAGTGTCCTCCTTGATGAAGTCCTCAAAGCCAAGCATCCGCGCGGCAGTGGGCTCGTCGATCTCCTGATGGCACAGAACGCAGATATCTCCTGACGATGGTGGAAACGCTGTACCGGCGCTCTTCGCCACTTGCGAATATGCTCTGGCGGATTCCCAGAGAGTCCGCCAGACGGTTTCACCAACGCCCTCAAGCGCCAATCCGGAAAATGCATCATGCGCTGCCGTGTTGGCGGCCATGCGCATGTCGTCAGCACCTTTTTTCGTCGCATGAAGCGCCTGAATGGCCTCGCTATTCAACGCCTGCTCGATCCGCTTCAAATAGGATTCCAGTTGATCGAGCTGAGCCGCGTAGTCGCGCTGCGCTTGCGCCGCCACGGCGGGGTCTTGAGCGAGATCGGCCTGAAGCTTGACAAGGCGCGCTTCGTCCGCATCCGAAAAGGCTGTCTTGGGCGTTAGGGCAGCGATGTCGGTATCATGACGAAGCGAAGACAGGGCTTTGCCGAGGGCAGAGCGGCTTGACCAGATCGGATTGACGAAAACAGAGTTACGCTTTTGCTCTAGTGTTTCTTTCTCGGTTGTCAGGCGTGCCCTAATTTCCTGACAGACACCGGCGAGGTCATCCGGAATATCAAGGCCGAAGGGGCGAAACCAAACCTCGTTCTTCTTCTGAACATGTACCGAAGCCGCATCCCGGTCGAAGACCGTGATGGCGGAAAGCATCTCTGCGGCCTCGCCCTCATCTTCCCATGCGACCGTTTCCGCTGCGCCGCTGGTACGGGTTATTTTCAGATCGGCCTTTGCTGTGCGCGTCGGTGAAACGCTGTAAACATCAGGTATGATCTCGCCAGCATGTCGTGAGCGACAAGCCTTTTTGAGAATCCGCGTATAGCCAGATTTTCCGGTGCCGTTCTGCCCGTAAACTATGGTCAGTCCGGACTCTTCGAAGTTCAGGGTCTGGCCGGTTGCGAGCTGGTTGACACCAGATACATTTGCGATGCCGGACAGGGAAATCGACTCGCCGGCACCAGGATCAACCGGCAAATGGTCCTTCGAGAGTGGCTTGGCTGCCAGCGTCACGGTCTGATCGCCATGCTCTTTCTTGCAAAGTGCCAATAATTCCTCGAACGCCTCTTCGTCCGGATAGCCGTTCAGGACAATGCGGCGCAGCGCATCGCGTTGCCATAGCGGGCGGCTCTTCGACCACGCCAGAATTCGTTGAGGGACAGTATCGTCGCTTTTCTCAATACTTGCACTGTCCGACATCACCGTATTGCCCTCTCTCGCAAAACATACTTATCAAAATCAGAAGGCTACAAGTGCCGTGTCAATGACGGAAGCCTATTCCTTAGTTAGCTGTTGAAAATGTCAAAGGCGCAAGAAGCCTTTGCGTGCGGATGTATGCGCGACGCCGATGTCAGCTAACGTTCGAGGCAGTTCGATAGCTTGCGAGTGCTGCGAACGGCCGCTCTCCGCCCTTCCTGCCAGAGCCTCTAGCCGTGACGGCAATGGAACTTTTGCAGGCCCTGAATCGCGAATCTTAGGCAGCCGAGGGCCGCACAACGCTATGCTCCGGCGCCTAACATTCAGTTGGGACTGAGAATTCCTCACGCGCCGAGACCTATGCCTTATGCATACTTCCCCGGCCAAGATGTGGAGGAATAGCTATGCAGGTCGGCGATCCAATTTCAGAGGAAATCATCATTCGAGCGCGCGAAAGCTTTGCGCGACAGGGACTTATGGCGCATCTCGGGGCCGCGATAACGGAGGTGCGCGCGGGGATCGTCAAGTTGCGACTGCCGTTCCGCCAAGAACTCACGCAGCAGCATGGCTACTTTCATGCCGGCGGAACATCGGCCATCGCCGACAGCGCAGGCGGTTACGCTGGGTTCACTCTCTTCCCCGAAGGCAGTTCAGTCCTGACGGTCGAGTTCAAACTGAACCTGATCAGCCCGGCGCAAGGAGATTATCTCGAGGCTGTCGGCCGCGTGA
>JAAFAB010000034.1 GCA_018222585.1 Paracoccaceae bacterium
GCTATCCGAACCCCGGGGAGGCCAATGCCGGGCCGGCGGGGCTCTATGCCAACCTCACGCCGGCGCAGGTGGCGCAATGGACCGCGCTGGCCGAGGTGCCCGAGCTGGGCATCACCATTCTCGGCCGGATGCCCTACGAGATGCCCGGCCAGCGCAGCGACAGCCATGCCACGACCGGCGCCGCTCTCTACGTGCAGGTGAGGCTGGATCCTGAGGCCTGGGCGCTCTGGTCCAGCGTGGCGACGATCCCGGCGCGACCCGTCCTGGACGAGGCCGGGGCGCCTATCCTCGATGCCCAGGGCGCGCCGGTGATGGCGCCGGCCAGCATCGCCATGCCGAGCGTGCAGTGATGGTCCGCTACAAGAGCCGTCTCCTGGAATGGTGGTTCGCCATCTGCACGGTCGGCTTCGGGCTCTGGCTGAGCCTCCCGGTGGAGAGCATGTCCACCGGCGCCTTCGAGGATCTGACCCGATGGCTCGATGAGCGCGAATGGGCCTTCCTCTTCGGGATCACCGGTTTCGCGCATAGCATCTCGCTCTACGTCAACGGCCGGCGCTGGTGGACCCCATTTTCCCGGACGCTGATGCTGGTGGTCAACAGCATGTGCTACGGCCTCTTCGCCCTCGGGTTCGCCCTGACTTACTGGCCGACCACGGCGACCTTCACCTATGGCGTGATGATCCTGGGCGCGGCTTTCATCTGCATCTTTCGCGCGGTGAAGGACTGCGTTCATGCCGTGGAGGTTTACCGTGCCTGATCCGACCATCTCGCAGCAGTTCGGCATCGTCATCGGTGCCATCGCCACGCTGATCTCGGCCATCGGCGGCCTGGCCATCTTCCAAGGCATTCGCGAGAAGCGCGCCGGCACGGGCCCGTCGCAAGATGCGCAGCTCAAGAGCGCCATCGACCGCCAGACCGAGCTCCTGGAGCGCCAGGGCGCCCGAGCTGAGCATCTGCACGGCGAGCATATGGCCGTGATGCGCAGCATCCAGCTGAGCCTGGTGCGGATCGAGGCCCGCGACGGCCGCGATCGCTAGCGCGCCGGCCGACTTCACTACGGACAACTGAACCCAACCGAGAGGAACCGCCATGAAACCATGGAACGGGGCTGCGCAACCGATGTCTGCGCGGGCATTCACCAATGCTGCCGAAAGGATCGGCTGCGATGTCGCCGTCATTCGCGCCATCTGGCAGGTCGAGAGCAGCGGGCGAGGCTTCCAGCCCGACGGCACGCTGGCCCGCCGCTTCGAGCCGCACAAGATGCCGGGCAGCGACCTCACCTGGCGCGACAGCAAGAAGATTGGCTCGGCGCGCCGGGAAGGCATGTTCCTCGATGCCTATGAGGGAAACCCCGAGGCTGCGCTGCAGGCGACCAGCTGGGGCGGGCCGCAGATCATGGGCTTCAACTTCGAGGCGGCCGGATTCCCGAGCGCCCGGGCGATGGTGCTGCGGCTGGCTGACAGCGAGGATGCCCACCTCGATGCCTTCGTGGCGCTCGTTCTGGCATGGGGGCTGGATGGTGCGATTCGCGCGCATGACTGGCAGACCATCGAAACCCGCTACAACGGCGGCGGCCAGGGTGGAGCCTACGCGCGCAAGATGGAAGCGGCCTATCGTTCGATCACCGGCAAGGCGTCGGCGGCGGTGCTGCGGATCGGGTCGAGTGGAGCCGCGGTGCGCAAGCTTCAGTCGGCGCTCGGTGTCGAGGCGCATGGCGCCTTCGACCAGGTCACCGATCACGCGGTGCGTGAGTTGCAGAAGCGGGCGGATCTGCCGGTCGACGGCATCGTTGGGGCTCGGACCTGGGCCGCGCTTGAACGTCGGCGGGATGTGACCCCGAAGGCGCAGCCGACCACCACCGACGACGTGATCGACAAGACCATCGCCGGCGCGCTGAAGGGCGCGCTGCCTGCGCTCGGCGGGGCCGGCGGCGGCGCGCTCCTGGACCGCGCCCCGCAGGGTGCCATGGATCTGCTCTTCTACGGTGCGGCCGCGCTGGCGCTTGCGGTGGCCGCGCTCTGGATCTGGCGGCGCGCCCGAGGTGCGGCATGATCGGGCTTGTCCGCACCGTCGTCGGGTGGATCACCGGCGGCGCGCTCGACAGGGTGCTGAACACCGTCGACCGCAAGATCGCTGCGGAAAGTGACCGGGAGCGGATCAAGGCCGATGTGGTGATGGAATACTACCGCAGCCGGGCGGGCTGGATGCAGGCCGGCGGGTTCTGGCTGCTGGCTGCCTTCGGCGGTGTCGTTCTGTTCCACTTCGGCGCCGTGGCCATCTATTCGGTCTTCTGGTGTGCGGACTGCGCATGGCCTCAGCCCTGGACGATTGCGGCCCTCCCGGCGCCGATGGACGAGTGGGAAGGCTGGATCGTGCTGGCCTGTATCGGTGGTGCCGGGGCATTTGCGTGGAAGCGGTAGAGGGGTGTCTGGCATCAGCCCTCGGCGGTGCCTGGATCATGATCGGCCTTGCGGAGGACAAGGGGTCGGAGTTCGCCCGGATGGTGGTTGCGTCTGACCGCTGGGCCTTCCCGCGCCTATCTCTGGAGGAGGCACGCGAGATGTTGACCAAAAATGGGCTATTCGGATAATCGTGTTGAAGTGAGGTCATAGCACAGCTACCCTGTTTCGGACAATCGTGTGGAATGGGGGTTGTATGGCTGCTATCACTGGACCGACCCAATCGCTGCCTGGCGCTGTCTATGGGACCCTGGAAGACGCTCGCTGTGATGCTCACCCTGATCGTCCCGCAGTGGCGCGAATACAGGGTGAAACCGATAGCTTTGGATCAGAGCTGATCGACTGCTGTGCCGAGTGCCGGGACCAAATCCGCGCGGAGATACGCCGGGGTAGTGTCGGTCGCTGTGACTGGTGCAGGGAAGAGGCGACCGATCTGAAGGGGAGGCGGGACAGTGAAGAGGGCTCTGCTGGCCGAGTGTATGAAGTCTGCGGGCAATGCCGTAAGCGCTCCGACGAGCGCCTTGAGCGCGAGCTGCGCTCATATGGCTGGGACTGACTCCACATTCTAATCCGAACCGTGCTTCATCGGCGGCATGCCGAATCTGCTCTACCTCCCGGACTGGACCGTGACCGATTACGAGATCGACAGCGACGGGGCCTATCGCATCCCGGCCACCTATGACGTGCAGCCCGAGAGCTGCCCGAAGTGCGGCGTGATCGGGAACTATTACCGCCATGGGGTCAAGAAGACGGTCTACGTCGATGCTCCCGTTCATGGGAAGCAGACCTTCATCGAGGTCCGCCGTGCTCGCTACCGTTGCAAGGAGTGCGGCGGCACGTTCATGCAGGACTTGCCGGACATGGACGACGCACGGCGCATGACGATCCGGTGCCGCAACTACATCGCCGAGCAGGCGCTCCTGAAGCCGAACACGCACGTCGCCGAGGACGTGGGCGTAGACGAGAAGATCGTCCGCCAGATCGGCAAGGAGAACGCGGCAGCGCTTCTGGCCGACCACGCTGACACCATGCGCGCGCCGCGCATCCTCGGTCTGGACGAACTCATGCTCGCCGACGAGATGCGCTGCATCATCGTGGACGTGGAGACGAGCTGGCCCATCGAGATACTGCCGAGCCGGGAGAGCGGCACGGTGCATCGCTTCCTCTGGTCCCTGCCGGGCCGTGAGGAGGTCGAGGTCGTGACCATGGACATGTGGAAGCCCTACCGGGAGGCGGTGCGCCACGCGATGCCGCAGGCGGCGGTGGTGGTCGACAAGTGGCACGTCCAGCGGCTGGCGAACGACGCCATGGAGACTGCCCGCCGCAGGTTCCAGGGGCTTCTTCCGCCGAAGGATCGAAAGGAGTTGAAGAAGGGCCGGAAGATGTTCCTGACGCGGCCGTTCCAACTCACGCCGCAGGAGGAACTCGACCTCGATGGCTGGCTGAAGAACACGCCCGAGCTGCGCGGCGCCTACGAGGTGAAGGAAGCCTTCATGGACATCTGGAGCCGCCGGAAGTCGGACACGGCGAAGGCGGCGCTGGACGAGTGGCGGGCGAGCATCCCGAAGCATCTGCGTCCGCTGTTCGGCCCGGTGCTGACGGCGACGAAGAACTGGGAGCCGGAGATCCTCAACTACTTCGACCACGGGCGGCCGACCAACGCAGCGACCGAGGCCCGTAACCGCGTCATCAAGATGACCAACCGCCTTGGAGCCGGATACGGCTTCCCCGCGATCCGCGCCCGCGCTCTCTTCGGCAAGCGCCCTGGCCGTGTCAAAGCCGAGAAGGCCGCTGCTGAGGAAGCCCGTCTCGCCCGCATGGAAGAGTGCGATATCTGCAAGGCTCTCTTCGAGCCCGCCATCCTCGAGCTCAGCCACATCAAGCCTCTCAGCCAAGGTGGCAGTGACACCGTCGACAACTACCAGACCGTCTGTCCGAACTGCCATCGACTCCACACAGCGGACTGGTTCAAGCCGGATCACGGCTCCACACCTTTATCCGAATAGCCCAAAAATGGCGAGTTCTGCCGCTGCCCGGCATGTAGGCTTGGCGCCATCGGGACCCCAGCTGAAGCGCAGCAGCGCACTGACCAGTTGTCGCTGTTTGACCTCTGAGGGTCTTGGTGCTCTGTGTGTGATGTCCCGATGGCGACCCGAACGAGGGGGCGGCGGTAATCGCGCATCGCAGCGGGTTCAGGAAGCGGCTCGGCCCGCAATCGCCGTCGAATGATGTAGCGGAAACGAAAGGGTAAGCGCGATGTCTCGATCTCGCTCGCGGCTCCAGGATAACGCGGAGATCAAGTTTCCGGTAAGGCTCAGGATCCAGATTCCAGGTCAGGGGCTCGGGCAGCAACTCGATGAGATGCTGCACTGGCTGAGGGCTCGATACGGTACAGGCGGTTTTGCTTTCACCGGTGCGCCCATGCCCGGGATGGATGCCGCCTTTGTCTACTTCCCTGATATCACAGGCGCGGCCGAATTCGCGGAGCGTTTCGATTTCGACCTCGCGGCTTTCCCGGATCGACCGCTCTACTAGGTCGAAGGAGCGGCGCTGCGGTTCCAAGTGAGCCGAGGGGCCTAGTTTGCTCGCCGTCCAGTTGGAACCTCGGTCGCAACCTGTTGATATCTATAGAGCCAATTTCTTGGATGTTTTGACCTTAAGCTATTGAGCGATATTAGTTTGGCGCTGTTCTATCGGGTGCGCCACTTACCCCATATTACTTATATCTATCAGTCGCTTGCATTTACTGCGGCTCAGATTTTCCAACCTGTTTTCCCATAATCATCGCCTTCTTGTTCGCGCCACGCGTATAGTGTGCGATCTCAGTCAGGCTCTCATGCCCCGTCCAGGCTCCGATTTCGTTCGGGGTCCAGCTGTGTTCGGCAAGGAATACGGCGCGCGCCTTTCTAAGGCCGTGCGCCGTTCTTCCCAGGATGCCCGCTTCCCGTGCCGCGTTGGCGACCAGCTGTGAGAGCGCTTTGACCGTGCGCCCTTTGCCGTGCTTCGACATGATGAAGAGCCTTTGGGCATTCGCGGCTTGGAGGAACAGACGCTGGTCAGCTTCCAGGTATTGCGGGACGGGCGCCGTCACAGGGACCACGGCGACGCCTCCGGTCTTCTCTTGAGTAAACTCCAGTATGCCGTTGTTGACGCTGTCCCATCCAATCTTCGCAGCATCGACGCAGCGGGTGCCGGTCCAGTAGATCACCTCGAAGGCCTGGCGTGCGCCGCTTCCGATCGGCCAGAACGCTCGAAACTGTGCGATCTCTTCTTTGCTCCATGTTGGGTGGGGATTGGCAACCGCTGGCTGCTGAAAGAACTCATCGACTGTGGTGCCGATGTCCTGTCCCGGGACGGCCAAGGCGCAACGGCTCTGAAAAGACTGCACTTCTGGGGTCACTCTGATCTCTCGGGGGAGTTCTTCGATTGGCTTGTCCCGGAGGACCGGATCCGATTGCGCGAGATGTGAAGGCGCGCCATCTGGCCAAGCAAGCGGCACTCAATGGGGCGGAAGGCTCATCCGACGGGCTGCAAAAAAACCAAAAATATCGCGAAATTAGTTGTCTAGCCTAGATCCCGCGCTCAAATTGTGCCGTCTTTTCCGGGGGCTCTGTTGCGCAAATTCGTGCAGGAACTCTTCTCGTGAATACAGCACGGTAGATGGGCTTCATGACGAACCCCATACCCCCGACCTACAAGACGAAAATCTGGCTGGCCTGCAATGAAGCGCTCAAGCTCAGGGGCTTGCTGACGATCTGGTTTGACACCGACTTGACCTCGGATGCCGCGCCAGCAGTACGGCGTGGCCGTCAGCAGACATATAGCGACGCCGCCATCCAAGCGTGCTTTTCAATGAAGGTCTTGTTCGGCTTATCCCTCCGGCAAACGACCAGGGTTGTCGATAGCCTGATGAAGCCGATCGGCCTGGACTGGGCGGTATTGGCGTGGGCAAGATAAGTAGCAACTTTCTGGGCATAGCCGCCGCTCGTGCCAGGCGCAGCGAATGACTGCGCTCAGCCCGGAGCGAATACTCATGCCAACCGCGCAGCTTTGCCAGTCCAACCCCAGATCTGGCGTTCCATCCATATGCTCAGCTTACATTGATCGAATGTCGGTCCAGCGTCAGGCTGCTATCCACTTTCCACGCTCACCGGCCGAACAAGCTGTGAAGCGTGAGATCAGTAGGACGCCGGTCATTCTACTGCTGGTCAGCTTTAGGCAGCGCCAACCAAAGCTCCCCGGAGCGATAACCTCCGCGCACCAGACGGTTGCCGCGGGCGAGCTCCGGGTACTGTTCAACCCAGTCTCGAAAGCGATCATTAGTGACCACGCGCGCATCATAATCGCGGGCCGCAGCGAGAATGATCTCGTCTGCAGGTGTACCTTTGGCGACAACCATTACCCTGCCAACTCGAAGCCCCAAGAGCTTTGCGAGCTCGACCTCGCCCTGATACCGATTGACGAGCTTGTATCCAACATTTGCATCGAAAACCACGCAAGGCGCGTAGCCGTTATCGCTCAGGCTTTGCGTGACATCCCTAACCGTAGCGATGTCTGGACCGTGTCCTTTCCAGTGCATGATGTTGGAGCCATCCAGCAGGATCCACGGCTTCTTCACACGCTGCGAAAGAGCAGTTCCCCAGACACGCCAGAGCAGAAGAAGCAGGCTGCCAATCACGCCAGGTCCCGCCAGAAGCACAAGGTCCGAAAGCCCAGGCACGAACAAGCTAACCAGGAGAACTGAGAGGGATAAGGCTAAAATGAAGATCAATCCGAACACAGGAGCTCTCCTTCGGCGACAGATAACTACGTGAGCGGCAGCCCAGCAAGCAGGATGTCGCAGGCTCCTTGGCCCCTCGAATTCGCCCTCTTCCAAGTAAAGAGTAAAGGTAACCAAAGGCCCCGATCTGACAGCTCCGAAGGAACGGTGAGGCTCGGCCCCTTACGAAACATCCCACCAAAGTGCTACATGAAGGGGTGCCTTCGATACGAAGGGTGGCGAGCTTTCATCCGATGCACCTTGGCCAACGGCAATGAGGCGTCGGCAGCAGACGCCCTATCGGCGACAGGCGGAGCCGCCGGACTGGTCGCGATCGACCCAGAGCCGGCCGTCACGCCAGGTGCAGCGAATGACGGGAACCAGCCCATTGCACGCACGCAGAGCCTGTGAGAATTTCGGGCTTATTCGGAATAGTCGGAGAAGGCACGCCGGATGGCCACTCACCGCGACAGCGCCGACAGCGCTGTTCCGAAGGCGTGGAGGCGTCTGACCATACATGGTCACGACTATCTGGTCGCCCACGCTTGTTTCGAGTGCAAGAAATCTTGGAAAGTGTCACTGGACACGAACGGACGCATCTGTCCGCAATGCGGAGGACATCTCTGTGAGATGGGGCGTTCCTTCGAGGCCCCGAAGGCGAAGGATTCCGAGTAGTGGGAGAAGGTCAGACAGCTCTGGGCTGCGGGATTTCGTTTTTACAGCTACCGCAGCTACCCCGATGCTGAACCGCTTCCCGATCGACTGTCAGAGGTAGACGACTTCATCTCGCGGAATCCACGCCATCAGTGTCGAATAGATCATAGCTAGTTTTGCAATCTAGGTATCGCGAGAACTACATCCGTTCTTGCGACCCTGCAGCGCCATATCTTGCTGCACGATGCCACCGATGTCCGGCTTGGGAAAGCCGCGCCGCAGTGATGCCCAACTTGATGAATGTCGGCTAAGGGCCCCTCTGAGCCAAACACCTTCATTGGACGTTGCAAGCTGTGACGGTAAATGCGATCTTTGGTTTCATGTTGGACTTGTATTTGACCGCGCCTGACTTCGAGGCAGAGATCACAATCCTCGCTGAGAAACAGTCCGGGCGCCAAACGCCTCCGCAAAACTATGTTCGCTGGGATTTCGGATACGCAGAGGACAATCCGCTCGTGCTAGAGCGCAATTTAGATGCAGAGATCTACATGATTTGGCCCAATTTCCTGGACGGCGAAGGCACACCTATTCAGAAGGGCATCCCGCTTGTCGGTACATACAAGGCTTGTATGCATATCCTCGTGAGAGAGATGGTGGACTACCATCAGAAGCGGATTTCTGTCGGCATGCATTTCAATTGCCATGAAGGATCACGGGTCGTGGCGAAAGGTGTCGTGACACAACTTCGGGCCATATCGCGCGATGGCAGCTAACGTCCGCGTTGCGGTCCTTCCCTTCCGTGGCGGCGCTGCACGCTACTTCGAGGGACCGCATTGGGGAAGCAGCACCGGAGAGATGACCATCTTCGCGAGCGGAAGGTGAGAGTCGATAGCGGCAGCCTCTCCAAGTGCGCCTCTGTCGAGCGCCATATCCGCTATCTGCGCATAGCGATCATCCAGTCACTCTCGCTCGAACGGCAGCTCTATTCGCAAAGCGGACGCTCGTGCCAAGCGTAGCGAACGGCAGAGCTCAGCCCTTTCGCGACATTCCCGCCTGGTGCAGCATGTCGCCAGGCGCGGACACGAAGGGCGGATTTCGGACATTCGCTGCCACCGCAGTGCAACCGAGAGATTTGAGCGTGAGCTGACATTCAGATCGCTAGAAACCAGGTGATGTTCCGCGCTGCCGCAATACGGTGCGGAGCCTGCTGCGAAAGCCCAAGAGGCAAGGACCGGATCCCGAATGAGGTTGACCTTGCAATGCATGAGCCATTAGAGAATCGACATCGTCAAACAAGGTTCGTAATTGCAGGGCTTTTGAAGAAGTTATCAGCGTCGGCTGACCGAAACGATGAAATGGTTTGCAACAAGCGGCTGGCCGTTCTCGTAGCTAACTATGGTATTCGTCTCGGAGCTCCATTTCCACTGGTCGAAATGCCAGACATCCGCCACGGCCTGGGGAACTTGAAGGAATACGTAGGATCCCTCGGCCAAACGAGCTCCGGGCGCGCCGGGGTTTCTTGCATCGAGTCCGATGTCGACCTGTTGTACAGCGCAATTTCCAGACTGGGCGGCGGCCCATTCGATCAATCCCCTGACGAGTGTTGAGACTTGCGCGACGGCTGGCATTGCTCCTCCCACCAGTTTGAGACCCTGCTCAAACTCCTTCGACCCCAAGGCATCCGACAGCGCCTTATCGAGTCGGCTGGAAAGGTTGATTGTCTGGAACGCCAAAGTTATACCTCGTTCTGGAACGATCAATTCGCTGAACAACGGCCATCCCCCGATGGCTGCGGCGCCACTCCTTACGGAAAGCTGGCGCGCAAAGTGAGACTTGGAACCTTCCTTCTTGAGGGAATCCCATGCAATTGTCCCCTCGAACAGGATGTCGTGTGGGCCTAGGCCGGGATAGCGATGCACGTGAAGCCGGTCCAGCAGCAAACGCACGCTTTCGCCGGGCTCAAGCGGATCGGGCGCGTCCGACGCAGATCGGAGGGGACCGGGACGATCGAAAAAGCCAATCAAGTTCGTGACGTTTCTAAACGGATAGATCAACCAATCGACAAGATCTGAGCCCGGGCCAAACGTGTCGGCGGGCTTCCTAGAATCGGCGTCTCGCAAGCTCGCGAGCACCTCCTCTTCGTTCAAGATTCTAAGCTGCTCGAACAGCCTGTCGTCGGGCAGATCCGACATCTGTTGAACCGAGCCGAAAATCGAAGATGGCGAAATCATGGTGGAATCCTTGCGCGACTGGTCCTGCTGTTCCATCCTAGTCACGCCCACGACAAGCGGAAAGACAGAATGGAACAGATCGACGCCATCGACCTGAATGTTATCGAGTGCGAGGGCCGCCTGACCGCAAACCTGCGTTTTGGTGAACTCGTTATATCTGGCGTCGCTCTGCCAATTTTGCCCGACGGTACTATCGGCAATCTCAGATGGCTGCTCGAGGATTATCCCCGCCTTCCGCCGGGCGTGGCTGATTTCGCCGCGGACGAAGTCGAAGAGCGCTTGACCGCCTTCGGCAAAGAGCTCGGCGCTTGTTTGGATCCGGTCCTCAAGCTCGCGCAGGAACATGGTATTTCCTATGAGCGACTGCAGCTCAGGATTTCCGACAAAGGCGGTTACACACGTCACTGGCCGTGGGAGTTGATCACAACGGAGGATGGCCCGCTTGGCCTGACATTTGGCGCGATCATGCGCCGTCCGGCGGTACATTCAGGGCATCTACCGAGCGGCTCAACGCAGAGGCGTAATGACACACAGCACCCTCTGCGGGTGCTCTACGTCATCGCTCGACCGCGCTCGACCGAGGACGTTCCGTTTCGCAGTATCGCCAGCCGAGTGCTCAGTGCGATCGAGGGCACGACGTTTCAACTTGACATCTTAAGGCCCCCAACCATCGAAGCGCTAGAGGAAAGCCTCGCGTCGGCAAAAGAGGCAGGTTCCCCCTACGACGTCGTCCATTTCGATGGTCACGGCGAACTGGTCGAGACCATGATCGGACAACGCGGAGTCATCTTGTTCGAGCGTGGCCTTCGGGGAGAGGCGCGCCGGGTAGACGCCAGGCACATCGCGGGCATTCTTAAAAACGGCGCGGTACGGGCGCTGGTCCTAAATGCTTGCCATTCCGGTGGCACGCCGATTATCCAGCCCGATTTGGAAGAAGAGACAAGCCAGAGCCTTGCCGTCGCCTCCTTTGCGGAGGAAGTTGCCGCAGCTGCCTCGCTTGACGTCGTCGCGATGTCTCATGCCGTTTTTGTCAACACGGCGGGTCATATTGTCGGCGACATTTTCGGCTGTCTCTCCAAGGGAACGCCACTGTCGCAGGCGGTGCGCTATGCCCGGCGGCGCTGGTCGGCGGGCATGGCCAGCCGAAATGCTAATATTGGCTACGCGATTATCCGGACATTTGGTCAAGGCGCCATGCAACCATCGACCGGGGCGCTTCCGCCTTACAACCCTTTCAAGATCGACAGCAGCGCCACACCGGCACATCCAAATTTACCCAAGGTCTTTCAAGGTCCTCCACGATTATTGGGAACTGACAACACGGTCTTGTCGCTCGAAAAGGCGCTGGCACTCGGCGGCCACGTCGTGATGACGGGCATCAGAGGCGCGGGCCGAACGTCGATGCTACTCGAGTTTGGGCGTTGGCTGGCGGCAACGCGTTTCGTACAGGCCGACCGAATCGGTTATTTGGACTTCGGGACGGCAGACGATGCCGAACACGCCTTGGACATCCTCGCATCCGACCGATCTCGCGTACTTCTGGTCGATCATGCAGAGTGCATCCACGGAAGCCATCTGATGGCTCAACCCGGCTGGGAACCGGACTTGCTTGAACGTCTTGCTCACGTGCTCGACACTGCGCATGGTGAGAGCCGCCAGGTGGTCTTCACAGCGCACGCGCCAATCTTTGATGCTGGGAACCTGACCACTCTGCCGATCAGGCCGCTCGAACTTGACGAAATTCTGGACTTAGCCGGGGACTTCGTAGAGGAAACTGGCGCCCGTGTTGCCCTTCTCTGGACCGCAGGACACCCGGGGAGCCTAAACATCCTCCGCCGCTATGCCCGCGAAGACTGGTTCATAGATGCCAAGCGCACGCTTAGCTTGCTGAAGGAGCTGTCGAGCGGCCTTTTCATCGAAGTGCAGCCCCCGCTCGAAGAAATGACACCTCTTTTGATCAGCAACGTCATGGCGATTTCTTCCGACGATATCGCACCGCTCTGGTTGTTTTGCCAGTTTCAGGGGCGCTTTGTATTTCCCCACTTTTCTTATGGCGTAGATCACGCGGCGAGGAGTTTTCGTGGCTCATATCTCGCGATCTTTGATGCCGAAAACCGCCCTGTGAGCCTCCTGACCAAGCTTCAGGAGGCAGGGCTAATTGCGTGGCAAGGCCCCGAAAGCCTGTGGCTCCATCCACTATTACCCTGCATTGTCCCAACCCCTTACACTGCAAACTTCCATCGAAATTCCGATGGGCGCACCGCACTTATTAATATCTCCACTTTTTTTCCAATATGTTGGTTTGGGCCGACCCTCATCGATCGAACCCGGTCGCAGGTGCGAAAGGATGCTATCCGGCCGGGCCTTGGGGGATCCCGTCTCTGCTACGGGGGTGGAAGATCGTTTCAGGAGAGTTGGTCATAAGCCATGAACGAATGGTCGAGTTGGCCAAAAAGTTGCGTAAACAAATGCTTGCCATTGGTGTGGAAGGCTTTTGGCTCGAAGTTTTTAACCGGACAATCGAGGTATTCCGGGACCACCCACCAGAAAACAGGGATACCGATCCGACGTCAATGCTGGGTTTCCTTGATTTGCTGAGCGACGAAGCCGAACGAATGGGCGACACGTCCTTCCTTCAGTCTTTGGCATCGGCGCAGTCGGACCTCGCTTTCCAAGTCGATTGGGCCGCGGCTGACGGAACTCAGGGAAGCCTAGACTATTCCGATCTTCTGAACCGTTCCGTTCGCTTTAACGCTTCCATGCGAGCAGGGCGCGCATTTCTTGGGGAGGATGACAAGGCCGCAAGAGCCGCGTTCGAGCGGGCGCTCGAAATTTCGGAACAGGATGTATTGAAACAAGTCGACGCACTTTTCGAGTTGACCAAGCTCTTACGGAACAGCCCGACCGAACGCGACTTTCAGCAAGCGCTGGCCTGTGGCGAAGCCGCTGTAGCGCTAACCAAGGATCTGCTACGTTTAGGGGCGATCGATCCGGGCAAACAAAGCGATGTCACGCTCAGCACCTCTAACGTGTACCTTGATATTGTGACGTTGCCTGGAATTGATTGGCCCGAAGGCCTGAACCGCGGAGAGGCGCTTGGCGAAGAGTGCCTGGACTTCGCCGCTTCTGTCGGTCAGCGTGCTCGCGCCTGCGTGAACCTCTCGAACTGGCGACGACTGCGAAAGCGTGCAGCCGAGGGGGCCGAACTTCTTATTGAGGCAGCCTCATTGTTCGAGGCTTCGGGCGAAAAATCTCATATGGGAGCCGCTCTTCTCATGTATGCTAGAGCCCTCTGGGAAGATGGAAATACTCCTGGTGCGGTGGCTGCAACCAAACGCGCAGAGCATGTGTTCCGCGCGCTTGGCGAGGGTAATAATGTCAGTGCTGCAGAACTGCTCCGCGAAGAAATTCTGCAAGTCGAGACCAAATAAATGTAAGCGGCGTCTGCGCCCCACCGTAGTTCAGCTTGACGGCTTGAAGTTCCACGG
>JAAFAB010000035.1 GCA_018222585.1 Paracoccaceae bacterium
CGCCCGAACCCTTTGCAGGTTTCATGGTCGCGCGCGGCTATGTCGGTCGCGATGTACCGATCCTGAAGCACGTCATCGGGCTGCCGGGACAACGGGTCTGCCGTGACGGCGCTGCGATCACCGTCGATGGCAGACACCTGGGGGAGGCGCGAGAGCACGACAGCCAGGGCCGCGATCTTCCCGTCTGGCAGGGCTGTCGCACCATTGCGGAGGGCGAGGTCTTCCTGATGAACCCGGTGGTCTCTGACAGCTTCGATGGCCGCTACTTCGGTCCGTTCCCCACCTCGGCAGTGATCGGCCGGGCCAGTCCACTGTTCACCGACGAGGGCGGCGATGGCCGCCTCGTCTGGCACGCGCCGGAGCGGTGACGGCGCGTCCATGGCGGGGCGTGCGAGCGGCCTGCCTCCCATTCACCGCATGATGAAGGAGCCTCCAATGCCACAGATCGGTCAATTCACCCGCACTCCGTCCGGCTATGCCGGACAGCTGCGTACGCTCTCTCTCGACCTGGAACTGACCTTCGTTCCCACAGACAATGTCGATTCCGAGAAAGCTCCCGCCTATCGCATTCATCTCGGTGACGAGGAGGGCCCGGAGGTTGGCGCGGGCTGGAAACACACCGGCGAAACCGCAGGGGCTTTCGTTTCGGTCCTGCTCGATGACCCGGTTTTTCAGCATCCGATCCGCGCCCGCCTGTTCCAGTCGGATGAGGAGGGCAGGGACTGGGGGTTGCACTGGACCCGCCCGAAGAAGCGCGACGAGCGGGACTGACGATGATCGTGTCCTGCACCCCTCCCGCTTCGGGGAGATGCGGCGTACGCCGCCGCATTCTCCTCCTTCTTCTTTCCGGCCTCCTCATCCCGGTCGTCGCTACCCAGCCGCTTCTGGCGCAAACCGATGTGCCCGAACACGCAATCGCCGCGCATCCCTACGCCGTACAAGTTGCCGAGGCGTCGCAGCGCTTCGGCATACCGACGATCTGGATCATGGCCGTGATGCGGGCAGAGAGTGCGGGCGATCTGCGTGTAGTTTCTTCCGCTGGCGCGATGGGGCTGATGCAGGTCATGCCCGACACCTGGGCCGGGCTGCGCATCCGTCATGGTCTCGGCCATGATCCCTTCGATCCGCGTGACAACATCCTCGCGGGCACGGCCTATCTGCGCGAGATGTGGGACCGCTATGGCAATGTCGCGGCGATGCTGGCGGCCTATAACGCCGGTCCCGCCCGCTACGACGAATACCGCCTGGCGGATCGTCCGTTGCCGGCCGAGACACGCGCCTATGTCGCTGCGCTTGCGCCTGTGTTGCTTGGCGAGCAGCCGCCGGACGGCACTGTTGCTGCAGCCCGGCCGCTCGATTGGCGTGAGGCGGCAATCTTCATTAGCCGCGACGACGGGACCTCTGCGACCGATCCTGTGTCGCCTCACCGGACGGTCGGCAGCTCTCTTTCCCCTGTCCCGGCGGCGCCACAAGCGGGCCTCACCCCGCAGCCTGAGGGCCTCTTCGTCCAGCGGGAGACTAGTGAGGTCCGGCCATGACCCAGGAGATCACACTTCGCATTCCAACGTACTCTGGCGTGCTTTTGAGGGGGCAGGCGGTGGTGGCGGGCACCACGACCGAAGGATGGCAGGATAAAAGGGCGCACGGTGCGCGTCGGTTGGGCGGTTGTTTTTGTTCATGTTTTCGCCGCGTTCCGCACCGTGTGGCGCTTGTTCGCACCGTGCGCTGCGCGGCTATCCCTCTGATTTTTGGCGCTGTTTCGCACTGCGCGGGGAACTCCCATGCCCGATGATCGCGAGCTCCGCATCCGTCCGGGACGTATCCGCTCCACCCGGGCGCAGCAGGTCCGGCCCTTTGTCGCACAGGCCATGGCTGCGGCGAAGAAAGCCGGGGGTGGCGTCTCGCGGGCGGGGCGCGTCAATCCGGGCAATCGGTCCCGCTTCGGGCGTGGTCAGCGTGCCAGCATTCAGGCCAACCGCCTCATCACCGCCCGCACGCGCGGCGCGGTGGTCAAGGCGCGTGTGGTGCGGCACAGCGGGACGTCCGCGCCTCTCGGAGCCCACCTCGATTACCTGCGCCGGGATGGCGTGACCCGGGACGGGGAGAATGCCAGGCTCTTCGGGCCCGGAACGGAGGATTCCGATGGCCGGGCCTTTGCCGAGCGGTGTCGCGATGACCGTCATCATTTCCGGTTCATCGTCTCACCCGACGACGCGCCGGACATGTCCGACCTGCAATCCTTCACCCGCGATCTCGTCGGGCGGATGGAGCAGGATCTCGGCACGTCGCTTGACTGGGTCGGTGTCGATCACTGGAACACCGCCCACCCCCATGTCCATCTGATCGTTCGGGGTGTGCGCGACGACGGCCAGGATCTCGTGATCTCGCGGGACTACATCAAGGACGGGATGCGGGACAGGGCACGGGATCTCATCACCCAGGAACTGGGCCCACGCAGCGATCTCGACATCCGCCGCACGCTTGAACGTCAGATCGGGGCCGAGCGCTGGACGCAGCTCGATCGTCAGTTGCTCCGGGATGCCGGGCGTTCCCGCATCCTCGACATGGCGCCGGATGCGGATCGGCAGCCGGATGCGTTTCACGCGCTGAAGGTCGGGCGGTTGCGCCGGCTGGAAGTGCTCGGCGTCGCCGACCAGATCGGACAGTCGCAATGGCACATCAGGGATGATGCAGAGGCAGTCCTGCGGGAGATGGGGGAGCGTGGCGACATCATCAAGCGGATGCATCGGGCGCTGACGGAACGCGGGATCGAGCGCGGGTCCTCGAGTTTCGTCCTTGCCGCAGAGAGCCTCGATGTTCCTGTCATCGGTTGTCTGGTCCAGCGGGGCCTCGATGACGAGCTGAAGGGGACAGCCTATGCCGTCGTCGATGGTGTCGATGGCCGGAGCCACCATATCCGTCTGCCCCATCTCGACGCCGCCGGCGACAGCGCCCCAGGCTCGATCGTGGAACTCCGCACCTATGACGATGCGCGCGGCCAGCGTCGCGTTGCACTGGCGGCTCGGTCCGACCTGCACCTTGCTGCGCAGATTACCGCGTCCGGGGCCACCTGGCTCGACCGGCAGGCCATCGCGCGGGACCCGCTCGCCCTGTCGGACCATGGCTTCGGTGCCGAGGTCCGGCAGGCCCTGGACGCGCGCGCCGATCATCTGACCTCGGAGGGGCTGGCCGAGCAGCGGGGCGGCAGGGTGGTCTTTGCCCGGCGCCTGCTCGGAACCTTGCGCGACCGGGAGTTGCAGGCGGTTGGCGCGCAGCTCTCGGGAGAAACCGGGTTGCCGTTCAGCAAGGCGGAAGCGGGTGACTACGTGAGCGGTATCTATCGCCAGCGTCTCGCGCTGGCTTCGGGGCGCTTTGCGATGATCGAGGGCTATGGCGCGGACGGCGCGCTCGGCTTCCAGCTCGTGCCCTGGTCGCCCTCCCTCGAAAAGCACCTCGGCCGGGATGTCACCGGAGTCGCACGCGGGGACGGCGGGGTCGATTGGGACTTCGGCCGCAAGCGCGGCCTCGGCCTCTGATCAAACACAGGAAAGGAGCGACAGTCATGTCCGCAACCAAGATCCTCTGGGGGCAGATCTCCATCGTCTTCCTCATCATTCTGGCCACCACCTGGGGCGCGACGCAATACGTGGCCGCGAGCCTCGGCTATCAGGCACAGCTGGGACCGCCCTGGTTCGAGCTGTTCGGGACGCCCGTCTACTATCCTCCCGCCATCTTCTGGTGGTGGTATTTCTACGAGGCCTACGCGCCGCCGATTTTCGCGACAGGCGGGATCATCGCCGCCTCTGGGGGCTTCATCGCCATCGGTGTGGCCATCGCCATGTCGGTCTGGCGTGCCCGCGAGGCCCGCAACGTTGCGACCTATGGATCAGCCCGATGGGCCGAGAAGGGCGAGGTGAAGACGGCCGGACTTCTTGACCCGGATGGTGTGGTCCTGGGTCGCTATGACCGGGAATACCTGCGCCACGATGGGCCGGAGCATGTGCTCTGCTTCGCCCCGACGCGATCCGGCAAAGGGGTAGGGCTGGTCGTGCCCTCGCTTCTAACCTGGCCCGGCTCGGCCATCGTTCATGACATCAAGGGCGAGAACTGGCAGTTGACCGCCGGGTTCCGCGCCCGGCACGGTCGGGTCTTGCTCTTCGATCCGACCAATCCGAACTCTTCGGCCTACAACCCCCTGCTGGAAGTGCGCCGGGGGGAGTGGGAGGTTCGCGATGTCCAGAATATCGCCGACATCCTCGTCGATCCCGAGGGGAGCCTGGAGCGGCGGAACCACTGGGAGAAGACCAGCCACAGTCTGCTCGTCGGGGCGATCCTGCACGTCCTCTATGCCGAGAAGGACAAGACACTGGCCGGTGTCGCCAACTTCTTGTCCGACCCGCGGCGTCCCGTGGAGTCCACACTCCGCGCGATGATGCGGACGTCACATCTGGGCGGGGCGGGGCCGCATCCCGTGGTCGCCAGTGCTGCCCGCGAGTTGCTCAACAAATCCGAGAATGAACGCTCGGGTGTGCTGTCGACGGCGATGTCTTTCCTTGGGCTCTATCGCGACCCTGTCGTCGCCCAGGTCACGCGCCGCTGCGACTGGCGGATCGGCGACATTGTCGGGGGAGTGCGCCCCGTCACGCTGTATCTCGTGGTGCCGCCCTCTGACATCAATCGCACCAAGCCGCTCATCCGGCTGATCCTCAACCAGGTCGGCCGACGCCTGACCGAAGACCTACAGGGTAAGGATGACCGTCATCGGCTGCTTCTGATGCTCGATGAGTTCCCGGCGCTTGGCCGGTTGGATTTCTTCGAGAGCGCGCTGGCCTTCATGGCGGGCTACGGGCTGAAGAGCTTCCTCATCGCCCAGTCGCTGAACCAGATCGAAAAGGCCTACGGCCCAAACAACTCGATCCTCGACAATTGCCACGTCCGGGTGAGCTTCGCGACCAATGATGAGCGCACGGCCAAGCGGGTGTCCGACGCTCTCGGCACCGCCACCGAGATGAAGGCGATGAAGAACTATGCCGGCCACCGTCTGGCGCCCTGGCTCAGCCATCTCATGGTGTCCCGGTCGGAAACCGCGCGGGCGTTGCTCACGCCCGGCGAAATCATGCAGCTGCCGCCCTCAGACGAGATCGTCATGGTGGCCGGCACACCACCGATCCGCGCGACAAAAGCACGGTATTACGAAGATGCGCGGTTCACCGAGCGGGTCTTGCCGCCACCCGATTTGGGGGATGTGGGCGCCTCAGGGGAGGATGACTGGAGCAGTCTGGCAGTTCCAGTGCAGGACGACGAGCAAGAGCGAGTATCCGAGATGGGAGCGGGGGACGAGGACCCGACAGCGTCGGAACGCCGTCTTCAGCCGGAGCTGGCGCAGCGTCAGCCGATCGACAGGCAGTCCCCCATTGAGAACGAGTTTGAATTCGACCCACCCGACGATGAAGAGGATGGCGCCATCCGCAATCGCCGCATCCTGCAGCAGATGCGCGGTGTCGCGCGGCAGGTCTCCCTCAACCCCGATGACGGCATGGAGCTTTGACTATGACATCGAGCCGCAAGAAGACCAAGATCTCGGTCTATCTCGATCCTGAGGTCATGCAGATGCTGGCGGAGTTTGCCGCCCGGCGCGACCGATCCCAATCGATGGTGGCTGAGGCCGCGATCGCATCCTTCCTGTCCCCGGATGACGCAGAGCGCCGCGAGGCGGTTCTCGCGAGGCGCTTGGATCAGATCGACCGGAGGATCACTCGGCTGGAGCGCGATGTCGGGATTTCCGTCGAAAGTTTGGCGGTGTTCATCCGTTTCTGGCTTGCGACAACACCGGCTCTGCCGGAACCCGCAGCGAAAGCTGCGCGGGCAAAAGCAGGGGAGCGCTACGAGGCGTTCATCTCGGCTCTCGGCCGGCGCCTCGCGCAGGGGCCGAAACTGCGGCAGGAGGTGTCGGAGGATGTGGAAGGAGGCGCAGGTGGCTGAAAGGATGTCACCTGTCTCAGCCGCAGACGTCGGAACTGTAGCCGTGATCACCGTGTCCGGGCTGATCGGCCCGGAGCGGTCATTGACATCACTGCCGGATGCCACGGCATGGCCTCTTCAGAGCCGACATCCACGAGCTGACCGATCGTGGGGCGATGCGCCTTCCAGAATCTTTCCCCAAGCAGGAGATATGGTGTACATATTTCAGCTGCGCGCCAGCGGTTGACTCATAGAGGTAATCGGGGGTTTGGTTGGCAACTACTCGAGCTACACATCAGCACTTATTCCAGAGGCACTAGATTGAGAGTTCGTCTCGACAAGATCGAGGTACGCGACTTCAAGCGTATCGAAGCGCTAGAAATAGAACTTAAGCCGATGACTGCGTTGGTTGGGGGCAACACAAGCGGCAAAAGTAGCGCCCTGCAGGCTGCTCAACTTGGCGTTTCCATCCTCCAGGCAGCATTCCGAGGAATCCGGAAGAACGGGAAGCCAGAGTTTTCGACAACAGTTGCAAACGATGACGTTCTATTCAGGCCAACTGAGCACCTACTAGATCTGCGTCGTGGAGGCGTAGCCACCCAGAATAACGGGTTTTCTGTTGAATATTCCGGTGTCGACCTCGAAACGAATGAGGCGAAGTCTCTGAAGATTGAAATTCGCCGTGGCAAGAACGCGAATATTTCAATTACGCGCAATGGCGACGAAGACCTCGCTGTGGTCCTAGCCAGCGACGAGCAACCATTTTCGATCCTGACCCCTGGACTGTCTGGCATCTCGATGCGCGAGGAGTGGAGAACAAAAGGGGCGATGGATGCTGCAGTAATGCACGGGGATGCCAATCTATACTTACGCACCGTGCTTGACCATCTCTTCAAGCGCGATCTAGATGAGGGGGCGCGGACGGCATGGCTACAGCAGTGCTCAATAGATGCGCTCCCAGATGGGAGCGGCTGGAAGGCTTTCGCCAAGCTGCTTGATCGTTGCTACGAGGGTGCGCGCGTGCTCGTAAAGCACGATCCGTTGCATGATCGCTTCATCAAGGTGGAAGTTAAGACCCCCCGAGCCTCGGTGACGCTCGATTTGGCCTCCACGGGAATGTTGCAGGTCATTCAGATCGTCGCATACGCCTGCTTCTATGCGCCTCCCTTGTTGCTTCTGGACGAACCAGACGCCCATTTGCATGCCGACAGTCAGTCGCGCCTGTACGAAGCCCTCAAGGGTGTCGCAGCAGAAACGCAGACCCGCATTCTCTTCGCCAGTCATTCGCCACAATTGATTCAGCGGCTGATGTACGATCAAGACGCTGAAGCCATTTGGATGGCTGAGGGTGCTAAGGTGGCCTTGGACGAGGCGCAGCGACCAGCTATTCCCGTCATGATGGCACTTGGAGCATTGACCGCTGGGGCGGAAATTTTCGATCCGGCGCGACAGATCATTCTTATGACCGAAGACAAGAATTCGGATCCGGTCAAGGTATTTGCCCAAGCGAACGGCGCTCCAGAAAATCTGGCAGTACTATCCTATAATGGATGTGGCAACCTGCCAGCCGCGCGACTTCTAGCGAATATGATCTGTGACATGAGGCCGGATGTTCGGATCATAATTCATCGAGATCGCGACTTTCGGACCGAGCAAGAGATGGTCTTCGAACTTGAGACTGCGACGACTGAACGAGAGCGAAACGGAATTGCCCGAGTTTTAGAGGTTTTCACGCCACTCAACGACGTTGAGCACTCCTTTGCGCAAGCGAGCCATCTGCGTACGGTTTTTGATGATATCGATCCAGCGCTGATTGACGCCGCGATAACTGATGAGACCGCACTGAGGCGCGATGACTTGGTGCAAGCTGCGCGTGTGGCCCGCGAGCAAATCCGTACAACCACTTACATCCCCCGGAAGCAAGGTAAAGTAGAATGGGCTCAAGCGGCCATGCCGAACCAGCCGCCAACCGTCGCAGGCTTCTTGCCTGAGAATGGACTAGCACCGGTTTCCTTCGAGCATTCCCACGGAAAAAAATTGATGAATGGCTTGAAGGGTCGGATTCACAATCACGTTGGGGGCGATTCTCGAGAAACAGAGCGGAGGCTGTTTTCAGTTTCAGAGCACCTTCGAACGGAGAATTGGGTCGATGCGTTTAAAATCGACTAGCTAGTGAATTTAATAGAAGTCTATGGGATAAAGAGTGCGGGTTTGATCCCTTTGGGGCGGGTTTTGACAACTCGGTCACTGGCCAATTCCTGTTTGGCCAAGCTGGGTAGATCAGTATAGGAGTACAGAGAATACCGTCCTTCCGCCCGCTATGGGTGTCACGCCAGGTCCGGCGGCGGATTTTGGCGCAATGTCTATTTACTTGTCTTGGCAAGGGTGTGTTCGCACGCGTAGCGAAAGTCGGCTCTCCGCCCATACCTCCCCCTTTCAATATCCCCTTATAAAAGCGGCGCACCCTGATCGAGCAGCTCCGACAGAACTTCGACGCGCGGTCGCGGACCTTGCAATGCCACGTCCACGGTCCCGGCGGCGACTCTGCGGGCTAGGCTTCTCGCCAGCACACGCTGTTGGGTCGATATTTTCTGCAGATCGGCCCGACCATGGATGAACTGACTGCGCAGCTCGAACAGGTCCTTGTAGGCCTGCACGCTTGACCGATCGTTGAGGAGCGCGCCGATGCGAGCTGCAACCCGGTTTGTCGCCTTCATGCCCTTATGCTGGTCCGGCCTCGGTCGCATAAACGCCTTGTGATCCATCTCCAGACCAACCGCCGCTTCGATCGCGGTCATGTGGGCCATGACCTCATCGATGCCGTCCGACAGGAAGGCCCGCACTAGAAAGTGCACGATCGGCGTCTCGAATAGGGGGGTCGCGCGGGCAGCCTCAACGACGCGCCAAGCCTGATCGGTCATCAACGCGAGCCCCCGCTTGGCATCGTCGCTCAGTGGAAGCTCAGTCGCCCGCTCAAGCTCGATCTCTTCGCCATCGTCATCGACAATCCATGGTTCGAGCGTAAGGCTGTCCGCGCTCGGTGGGGTCGCCGGCCGGATGAACAGGTCCTCGTCCACCGTGTGAATCCAGGGCAGCCGGAAGCCGCGCCAGTCGACCTCCTGCATAGTCGACCAGTCCTCCCACGGGGCGAGGATCAAGTAGAAGAGCGCAGCCTCAACTGCAGGCGGAAATTGCCCAAGGTGCGGGTCGATCTCCCCGAAGTCGCGGTTCATCGCCATATACAGCCACGGCGACGCGCGCTTCTCCGGCTGAGGATCGAGGGCAATCTCCTCCTCGACGACCAACCACTGAAATTGCGCAAGCCGCCGAGCGTCGAGCGGCTCGTTGGGCATGGTCCGCTCAATCCGTGGGGCATCGAAAAGAACGGCCAACTCGTCGGCACTGAATTGCGCAACCCGCGATCGCCCAAACGTCATGACCGGGAGATCGTCGGCGAGATCGAGCGGGCATAAGTGACGGCGCACCGACGTCTTGCGGCGGCAAGCCTCATCGAGAGCGTTCGCCGCAACGACAGGATCGAGCGCCAGATGAGTCTTCCCTGCCGGCAGATGGCACGGGAGCCCAAGCGATCGCAGAGCGGTGCTGAGCGCGAACACGGGCTTGTCGATGCCATACTCCGCCGCGCAGAGCTCGCTCAGAGCGTTGAAGCGCGGCGCTCTCAGGAGGTTCTTGGGGCCTGGCCGAGGGATGCGCCAGAGATCCTCGACCACGGCGATCATGGCGGCGTTCGCGCCCATCAGCCAGCCTCGCTGCGCGCCTGTGGAAACCAGCTGCGCTCCGCCCGCTGCTTGACCAGATGGGCTTCGAGGTTCTCGTGCTTCCGCTCGATGCTCTCATTGTAGATATATTCGGCATCCCGCCAGAACGCGGCGATCGCGGTGACGAACTCGCGCAGGGCGGCGACCGGGATCACCATCGAGCGTGCAGGCGGTGGCGCGGGCCCTGCCTGCGGCTCGCTAAAGCCGGGCGGCATGGGCGGCATCACAGGCCAAAGGTCGGGTCGGCGCCGATGCAGTTCTATCGCCGAGTCCCCGTCACCATGGCGGCACGCATTGCCGAGGTGCTGGAGGATATCGATGAGCGGGAAGCTCGGAAACTCGTCCAAATTTATGCCGCGCAACCTTCGGAACCACTTTTGCAAATCTTTCCAGTTGGCCTTGTCGATCTTGTCGGCGATGGGCTCGCCGGGGCGTAGTTCGTTCGCGCAACCGCGCAGATAGCTGCGAATCTGCCGTTCCCAGATCGACTGGATCGACAAGCCGAAGGCCAAGATCGCCTCACTCTTCACCGCTTCCATGTCGGCCTGAGCGAATTGATGACCGGGCGAGTCGCTCGCCCCCAGTTCCGCGATCTTTGCGTCGAGCGTCTCGAGCGCCGGCACCATCACGTCGTCCAGGTAGGAGTGGATGGTCAGGCCGTGCTTGCTCGTCAGGACGTCGGCGAAGCAGTTCTTCCAGCGAAACGTGGTCATGTTGGCGCTCCCAACGAAGCTGCCTCGGCGATGCAATCGCGATAAGCGTAGTTGATCAGGTCGCGGACGAGCTCAAGGAGACCGCCGGTTGGGAGGCCGTCGAACGGGTCGCCGTAGGCGAGTGTGTTCCGCCGCTCGGCAAGGGTTGGGTGAACGTCGCCGGCGAGCTGCCCGATCGCTGTCCCACCGCAGCGCTCGACCGTAGGTATGTCCCTGCCGGTCAGCCCATCGGCTGTCACCATATGCTTGAGGGGTGCAGCGAAGCCGCGTTTTCTCTTCAAGAGCTCCCCACCGTGGCGGTCCATCACGGCCCGTTCGAGCGCAATCAGTGCCGCCAGCTCGCCGGCCTTGATCAGGCTGAAGTCGATCCAGCCCAACAAGTAGAGCGTCTGCGCCCGGACGAATTTTCGCGGGATAATCTCTGGGATTCGCCGGTCTATCCCCAGCCCAGCGATGAAGCCCCTCCAGGCGTCCGCGCGGTCGAAATGCAGGAATGCTGCGGCGTTGCCCGTTGCCGGCAAGGCCAGGGTCAGGGGTTCGTCACGGCCCTCCAATGTGATGTGGGAAAACGTGCTCATTACGGAGCCGCGCTATGGGACGAAACAGTGGGCGCGATGATGCGCAAGGTACGCCCCATGGCGTGCGTCGAGTCCGGAGATCATCGCGCCTCGGACGATACCCAATCGGTCGAGATTATCCTGGCTCAGCGTGTTGGAGACGAGCAGCGTTCCGTTGTCCTCGAAGGAAATGAGACCTCGATCGAACAAGGCATCGACATGCACTGCGAGCAAGAGTCCGTTGAAGGGGTCGAGCCGCTCAGTGTTCGTGGAGCTTCGCCACGGCTTGATGTGGGAGGCACGCAAAAGCGGAAGGTGATCAACGCCAGCCAGCGGACACGTCCCGCCCCAAGCGACGACGAGGGCGTTCCGAAAGTCGCCTTGACCGATCCTCGCGGCTTGCAAGCGCTCCTTTTCAGTGAGCGGGTCCTCGGGAGGCGCCACCACCCTGACTGGGCCGTCGTCAGTCTCCAGGCTACTTGCGCGCTCCAACAACGCGATCGTAGCAGCCAGATTCCTATCGGAGACGCCGAGAGCAAACCCGTGACGGCCGACGGTCGTGCGATGTGGCGCGATGTATTCCGGGAATTCCCGAAGATGCGCGTTCACGTAGCTCCGAGGTGGCTCGACGGTATCGACGCCTAGAGCCCGAAGGCTATCCGCCACGTCGAGGAAGCCTGGGTGAACGACCAGGGGCCGAATAGCAGTTTCCCGCTTCACGTAAACAATGAAATCGCCGCGTCGCATCTGCACTACCTTGCCGGTGCGATTACGCTGTTCGAAACCCAACGTCTCCAGCGCATCGACAAGGTCCGCATCATGAATAGGAAGTCCAGTCTGCCGCACCAGCGTCGATGGCACCACCGGGAGGCTCAGCCCCTCAGCTTTGCGTTTCCAGGTTCGGACATTGGAATCCGGCCAGTCAACGCGGAGCTTCCCAATCTGCTCGGACAGTTCGCTCCGGAGGTGCGTGGAAAAGCGGTCGACGGGCTTTCCTTCACCGGGCCGATCCCCGCGATACGGACAGGTCCAATCGGCCACTCCCGTATTCAAATACTTCGCATTGAATAGCCCGACGAAGAGTGTATCGCCCGGATTCGGTGAGACGAACGAGGCCCATATCCTTCGCTTGCGCAAGATAGGGCGGTTCTTCTCTTGTGTGTCTTGGTAGAGGATGAAACCCTCCGGGTCGTCGCGCCAAAGATCTGCGATGCTCGCCGCGTAAGCGCCGCGTTTGGGAGTGTGATGGCGAAGAAGCGCGACCTCCTCTGGAGCAATACCACGTTCCAAAAGCAGATTGTTGAAGGTGGCGCTCATTGATGAAATCCAATCTGGCAGAGTGGCCAAATCGTGAATTGCTGATGACAGACACACATTGACTACTACGACCTCAGTAGGTCGAAAAACAAGCGAATCTTGAGATTTTGAAGCGTGCGGATCAACCCGCCCAGGCTTTCGAGTTCGACGACGTCCGAGGATGACAGGTGGCTGGTCGCGGCGCGCTCGTAAATTGCCAGGCACTTGCGGCGATGGAGGCCGGAGAAGTAGGGGATGCTGCATTACCGTCAGGCCGATCTCCGCTCGACACGGAATACTCGCCCACGGTGGTCGCGGCGACCTGCATGAACGTCTGGTTCGCCAGAGTTGTTGCGCTCGCCATGCCGCACTGCCATCAGGCTGCTTCCCGCCCGAATTCACCATGTTCTCATGACGGTTGCCACGATGCCTTCCTCACGGAATGAAACTGGGGATCATTCCGCCGTTTTCCTGTCTTTACACGCCACGCTACTACACCCCTCGGAAACCTGTTGAGCCGTAGGCATTTACGGCTTTCTTAATCGACCTCGATCCAGGGCGGCCTGTTGGAGGCGCCCGTAAGGGAACGGGGCCGGCATGGCAAAGACCGATCAGAGACCAGAGGTAATCCGGAGAGGCGCGCGGATGCTGCGCACCGCGCTCGGGCCGGCGATCGCCGGGTTTCTGGACGACCCCATGACCGTCGAGG
>JAAFAB010000002.1 GCA_018222585.1 Paracoccaceae bacterium
TTAAGTCGTGGGAGAGTAAGTCGCCGCCAGACCTAGCAAAAATCCAACCCGATGTTCCAATAGACGCCCGCGAAGAGTACTGCTCTTCGCGGGCGTCTTGCATTTCGACGAGGAAGTTCTGGCTGAAATCTCCGGGTTGCAGGTCAGGTCTGAGCTCTGCAACGGAGCGCCCGTTAACGAGTTTGCAAGACATTTGTAGAGCGGGTTTAACGACCGGTTTACACCTGACTCATTCGACGAAAATTGTCCGGAGTCAGGCCATGGAGCCCTTTTCCCTGCTGTCAGTGGGTATGATCACTGTTGTCGAATACGACAAACAGCTGCACTTGCTTACCGGTGCGGCGATCCACATCGCGGCGGAAGAGTTTCAACTGACCCCCCTCGAGGCCTGTCTGCTGAGTTTCGGCGCCGGCCTTGCCAAGGAAGCCTGGGATAGCCGGGGCCACGGCGACGTGGAATTTGGAGATCTCGCCGCGACAGCCTTTGGTTGCCAGTTCATCATTCGATTCTGAGACGAAGGCGCTGTGGCTTTGCGATCTTTGAGATGCCCACCTGATGCCGGTGCGGCGTCACCAGAGCTTCCTTTGTCATGATTGACCGCGCGAGGCCCATGGCGGCACCGCCGACGGCAACATGGCAGCGGTCGGGGGCGGTGGATTCACTGATCAGTTCTGAAGCTCTGAACAGCGGCGCCCCAAGAGCGCGTGGAGTGGAAACGCCGTCTCCTCTTGGCGGACAGCTTCGGCTCATCGCCGTGACGCTCTTCCGGCGGGCGGAGGCCGCTTCCCCGGCGCCGCCGGCGATCTGCGGCATCGTCTTCGCCAGCTCCTCCGTCGCGGCGGCGGCTTTGGTCACCCCGGCGTTCAGCTGGACCAAGGAGGTCGCGATGCGTTCAGGCGCTTGTTGCTGCTCGGCCAGGGTCCGCGCCCGCTGACGCTTCTGGTCCACCGTTCCGCGGGGCTTGGCTCGCTTGCGGCGGAGCGGCAGGCTGCATCCTGCGCCGCTTCGCCGACCGCAGGTTTCGGCGTCTCCTGGTTCTCGATCAAGGCCATCTGGTCATTTCCCACGTGGTCACAGCTGAGGCGCCGACGAACGGCGCGGAGAGCCGGGTACAGTGGCTGTCGTTGGCGGGCCAGGACAGAGGCGTTGATTTCCTCTTGCGATCCGCCCGTCTCAGGGAGACTGGGATGCGAAATCAGAGCGCGTGGCACGAAGTGTTTCGGAGCGGCGGCCAGGGGCGGGGCCCGGCCGCCGCCCGGGGGCGCAGACCTCAGGCGAGAGGCAGCGTACCGCCGTCGATGACATGCTCGCTGCCGGTGATCGCCGCCGCCCGCCCGGAGCAGAGAAATCCGATCAACTCTGCTACCTCGGCGGGCCGGGCGGGGCGGCCAAGGGGGATGCCGCCAAGCGCCTGCATGATCAGCGCCTTGCCCCCCTCGCGGTCGGTGCCGGCCTCCGTCGCCAGCCGGTCGGCGAGGTCCAGTGCGGCCTCGGTCTCGATCCAGCCGGGCGACACCCGCAGCACTCTGATTCCCTTGGGGCCGACCTCCTTCGACAGGCTCTTGGAGTAGGTCGAGAGCGCCGCCTTCGCCGCCGCGTAGGCGGTGGTCGATTCGGGCAGAGGCATCCGTCCCTGGATCGAGGTCACATGCAGGATGACCCCAGCCCCCCGGGCGATCATCCCGGGCAGGAGAAGCCGGTCGAGGCGCACCGCGGGCAGCAGGTTCAGCGACAGTTCGTGCTGCCAGTGTGCGTCGGTCAGGGCGGCGAACCCCCCGGCCGGGGCCGCCGAGCCGCCCAGCAGATCGACCAGGATGTCGAGACCGCCCAGGCGGCGGTCCACCTCCTCGGCGACATGGTCGCAGCCCTCGGGCGTGGTGATGTCGGCGGTGATGTATCCCACCCCCGGCAGGGGCACGGCGGGCAGGCTGCGCGCGGTGGTCAGCACCTGCGCACCCTCGGCAGCGAAGAAGGCCACGGTGGCGGCGCCGGTGCCCCGGGTGCCGCCGGTCACCAGCACCCGCTTGCCGTCCAGTCCCAGATCCAGCCCCATCAGGAGATCTCCAGCCGGGCGATCCGGTCGCCGGCAAGATCGAACCGGTAGTCGAGTTCGACCGGGCTGCCCTTGAAGTCGCCGGTCAGCCGGCAGCGGACCTGCGCCCGGTCTCCGCTGTGATCGCCAGAGAGGATATCCTGGCGATAGCGGATCTTCGCGACCTCCTCGCGCCAGCGCAGGATGGCGTCGCGGCCCTGGTGGCTGCGCCGCTCGTCGAGGGCCAGGCCGTCCTCGGTGAAGCAGTCGGCGACCTGTTCGGGAGTGGTGGCGGCGAGGTAGCGCACCACGGCAAGGGGAAGTGTCTGTGTCATTTCTGGAAGTCTCCGGTTGCGATTGCGATGACGGTCATGTGCGACTAGTTTGGAAACGGAACAAGAACGGACGAAAAAGTAGGGTACTTACCTGGAGGTATGCGGATGGACGGCACCGGGGACTACGCGGGCGAAGATATGGGGGAAGACGCTGGTGACAGCCCTGCACCGGCGCCCCACGGATATACCCGCGAAACCGCGACCCAGGGCGTCGAGACCGCGCTGCGGATGATCGAGGGCCGCTGGAAGCTGGAGATCCTGTTCCATCTCTTCGGCGGCAGGGTGCTGCGCTTTTCCGAGCTTGAGAGGGCGATTCCCGAGATCTCTCAGAAGATGCTGATCCAGCAGGTGCGCCAGATGGAGGCCGACGGACTGGTGTGGCGCAAGATCTACCCGGAGGTGCCGCCCAGGGTCGAATACGGGCTCACCGATTGGGGGCAGGCGCTTTGTCCGGCGCTTGACGCGCTGCTGACCTGGGCGGGGCAGAGACCCGTGGAGCCCGGGAAGGAGAGCTGACGCCGACATGTCAGCGCCTCGGTCGTTCAGGAGGCGGCGAAGGCCGGTGCCGGGCTTCCGAGTGGGGGCGCGCCCCGGTGCGGGACGGGAAGCCGCCGCCCGGGCCGCGCCGGGCGCAGCGCCGGGTATGGCATTGCTGCCGGTCTGCCGGCGATATGGTGCGCGCGTCCCCACGCGCAGCCCGCATCGCACAGGCAGACCGGTGTCCGGTACGCTGCCGACGTGGCGCTCCTGAGAAGCCCTTTGTTTTTATTGCGAAAACACGGACCTCTGGGTCAGATAACTGCGCCTCCCGCGGATGCTCAAACTCTTTTACGTTTTTGTCAAAAAAAGCGCCTGCAGCCCCTTGCGCCTCCCAGTCGGTCGCGATACATCGGGGCTCCATCCGATAGAGACTTGCTCTTACGGAGATTGGCGCGGGGTGGAGCAGCCCGGTAGCTCGTCAGGCTCATAACCTGAAGGTCGTAGGTTCAAATCCTACCCCCGCAACCAACCAACGAAACGCCCCGAGGCTTTGGCCCGGGGCGTTTGTTTTTGGGGCGCCACGACGTCCGGCCAGCCCTGCCTCGCTTTCCCATGAATGCCCTGCGGCTTTCGTGCCCTTTATGCCCCAGGATACCCACCGGAACGCCCCAGAGCTGTCGTGTCCAGGCCGGGATGCGCTGGCGCTTTTCGGCCTGCCGTAAACTGCGCCTGAGTAATTGCCCGATCTCGGGCATTTACCCGGGGGCCGCGAGGCGCTAGGCAGAAGGCCCGGCCCGCGCGGCCTTCAGGAGGGGGAAAGCAATGTCCTGGCTTGGCATCGACATCGGCACATCCGGCATCAAGGCGCTGCTGACCGATCCCGGCGGTCGCGTGGTGGCAGAAGAGACCGTGGCGCTCAGCCGCTCGGTCCCGCAGCCCGGCTGGTCCGAGCAGGACCCGGGCGACTGGTGGCTGGCGACGCTGGCAGCGATTGACGGTTTGCAAGCCAAGGCACCGGCGGCGCTGGCGGGGCTGCGCGGCATCGGCCTGTCCGGGCAGATGCATGGCGCGACGCTGCTGGATGCGGCTGGCGCGGTGCTGCGCCCCGCGATCCTGTGGAACGACGGACGCGCGCATGAGGAATGCGCCGCGCTGGAAGCGGCGGCGCCCGAGCTGCGCGCCATCACCGGCAATATCGCCATGCCCGGCTTCACCGCTCCGAAGCTGCTCTGGGTCGCCCGGCATGAGCCCGAGATCTTCGCCCGCGTGGCCAAGGTCCTGCTGCCGAAGGATTACCTGCGCTACCGGCTGAGTGGCGATTTCTTCTCGGACATGTCCGACGCGGCGGGGACGCTCTGGCTGGACGTGGCCGGGCGGCGCTGGTCGGAGCCTCTGCTGGAGGCCACGGGCCTCAGCCGCGATCATATGCCCGCGCTGGCCGAGGGCAGTGCCCCGGCCGGCGAACTGACCGGGACCCTGCGCGACCGCTGGGGAATCACCGGCCCGGTCATCATCGCCGGCGGGGGCGGCGACAACGCGGCCTCGGCCTGTGGCATCGGCGCGGTGACCCCGGGGCGGGGCTTTGTCTCTCTTGGCACCTCGGGGGTGCTCTTTGTCTCGAACGACGGCTTCCGGCCGAATACCGAAGGCGCGGTCCATGCCTTCTGTCACGCGGTGCCCGACACCTGGCACCAGATGGGGGTGATCCTGTCCGCCGCCGACAGCCTGACCTGGCTGTCGGGCCTGACCGGGCGCAGCGCCGCTGAACTGTCCGCCCTGGCCGAGGCCGAAACGCAGGTGCCGGGAGAGGAGATCTTCCTGCCCTATCTCTCGGGCGAGCGCACGCCGCACAACGACGCCCGCGCCCGGGGCAGCTTCGCGGGGCTGTCGCACCTATCGGACCCGGCGCGGATGACCCGCGCGGTGATGGAGGGCGTGGCCATGGCGTTGCGGGACTGCCAGCAGGCCCTGCTGGCGGGCGGGGCCGAAATCACCGACCTGGTGGCCGTCGGCGGTGGCGCCCGCTCGCGGCTCTGGCTGGAGATCGTGGCGACCCTGCTGGGGCAGGAGATCAGCATTCCCGAGGCCGGGGACTACGGCGGGGCCTTCGGGGCGGCGCGCCTGGCCCGTCTGGCGGTGACCGGCGAAGATCCGGCCGAGGTCTGCGCCCCGCCGCCCGTCGCGACCCGCATCAGCCCCCGGATCGACCTGGAAGACGCCTACGCGGCGCAATATCTCCGCTATCGTGCGCTTTACCCCGCGATCGAGACCGCGCGCCGCAGCTGAGCGCCGCCAAACCGCGCGATATCTGTCCGATGCCGACAGCACGCCCCGGAAAAGCCAATGCGTTTCCGGGGCGCTCGTGTCGTCCTGAAACGGATTTCCCCACCGGGGGCCTGAAATAACTCTACAGGCAGCGACGGAAACATGCTTCTTACACGTATAGATGCAGACGACCGAAGCCCCGCGCCACGGATGCCTTCCCGGCCGGGCCCCTACCGGAGACCCCATGCCCAGACCGCCCGCCGCAATCCGGCCGCTGCGCCGACTCATGTTCCTTCTGCCTCTGCTGCTTCTGCCCGCCGCTCCGGTCCTTGCGCAATTCGCCGGCGCCGGGCGCGGCGGCCCGAGCGAGGTCGGGGTGGTTTCCCTCGAGCAGGCGGATGCCCCCTATCTCGTCACCCTGCCCGGTCGGGCCGTGGCCCATGACCAGACCGAGATCCGCCCCAGGGTCGAGGGTATCGTCGAGGAGATCCTGTTTCCCGCCGGCGGGCGCGTCGCGGCCGGGGAACTGCTGTTCCGGCTCGACAGCGAAACCTACGAAGTGGCGCTGATCGCCGCCGAGGCGTCCCTGGCCAGTGCCGAGGCGACCCGTACCGCCGCCCAGGCGACCGTGGACCGCTACACCCGGCTGAACGGCGTCGGCGTCACCCAGTCCGATCTCGACGGCGCCACCGCCTCGTTGGCCCAGGCCGAGGCCGGGGTGAAATCCGCCGAGGCCAGCCTGCGCTCGGCCCGGCTGAACCTGGAGCGCACCGAGATCCGCAGCCCCATCGACGGTATCGCCGACCTGGCGCAGGTCTCGGAGGGGACGCTGGTGACCGCGAACCAGTCGGCGGCGCTGACCTCGGTGACCCGGATCGACCCGATCTTTGTCGATGTGCAGGAAAGCTCGGCCCGGATGCTGAGGATCCGCAAGCGGTGGGAAGAGGGGTCGCTGACCCGCCTCGACGAGATGCAGATCGACCTGCAACTGGAAACCGGCGATGCCTACGAGGGGCCGGGCCGCCTGGTCAGCCCGCGCGCCGAGGTGTCGACCACCACCGGGACCGTGGATTTCCGCATCGAGTTCGACAATCCCGACCGGGTGATCCTGCCGGGCCAGTTCCTGCGGGTGACCATGAGCCTGGGGACCACCCGGGCCATCCTGGTGCCGCAACGCGCCACCTCGCGCGGGTCTGACGGGTCGCTGACCGCCTTCATCGCCCGCGACGGCAAGGCCGAGCAGGTGGTGCTGAGCGCGTCGGGAAGCTGGCGCAACGCCTGGATCGTGACCGATGGCGTGGCGGCGGGCGATCTGCTGATCGTCGACGGCTTGCGCAGCCTGCGGGCGGGCGCCGAGGTGAAGGCGATCCCGGTGACCATCGACGAAAACGGCCTGGTGCGGGATACCCCCGCGGCCACCGAGTAAGCCCGGATGGTCAATTTCTTCATTCATCGCCCCGTCTTCGCCTGGGTCCTGGCCATCGTCACCATGCTGGCCGGCGCCTTTTCCTATACGCAGCTTCCGGTGTCGCAGTACCCCGACATCGCCCCGACCACGGTGCGGATCACCGCCAGCTACCCGGGGGCCACCGCCGACGCGGTGCAGAACTCTGTCACCACTGTGATCGAGGATGCGCTGACCGGGCTCGACGGGATGCTCTACGTGGTTTCGACCTCGCGCCAGTGGCGGTCGACGGTCACCCTGACCTTCGACGAGAGCATCGCGCCGGTCGACGCCCAGAACGAGGTGCAATCGAAAGTCAGCCAGGTCGAAAGCCAGCTGCCCGACCGGGTGCGCACCTCGGGGGTGCGGGTCTCGCGCTCGTCCGATTCGATCCTGCTGGTCGGGGCCCTGGTCTCGACCGACGGGCGCTATTCCACGCTGGAGCTGGGCAATATCCTGGAATCCACCGTCTCCGGGCCGGTGCAGCGGACCGAAGGCGTGGGCGGGATCAACGCCTTCGGCTCGGGCTACGCGATGCGGATCTGGCTGGATCCGCTGCGGCTGGCGCAGTACCAGCTGACGCCCTCCAACGTGACCTCGGCGGTGACCGCGCAGAACACCACCGTTTCGGTCGGTTCGCTGGGCGAGCTGCCGGTGACCACGGGCCAGCAGTTCACCGCCACGATCACCGCCCAGAGCCAGCTGACCACCGTCGAGGAATTCGAGCAGATCCTGCTGAAGACCGAGGAGGACGGCTCTGCCGTCTACCTCGGCGACGTGGCGCGGGTCGAGATCGGGCGGGAAAGCTACGGCGTCGACAGCTTCTTCAACGGCATCAATGCCTCGGGCTTCGGCGTCAACCTGGCGACGGGGGCCAATGCGGTGGACACCGCCGCCGCGGTGCGCGCCACGCTCGACGGCCTGGCCGCGGCGCTGCCCGACGGGGTCGAAGTGCGCTATGCCTACGACACCTCGCCCTTTGTCGAATCCTCGATCGAAAAGGTCTATCACACGCTGATCGAGGCGGTGCTGCTGGTGCTGCTGGTGATCCTGGTCTTCCTGCAGAAATGGCGCGCGACGCTGATCCCGATCATCGCCGTGCCGGTGGTCCTTCTGGGCACTTTCACCGTGCTGGCCGCCGCCGGCTACACCATCAACACCCTGACCATGTTCGCCATGGTGCTGGCCATCGGCCTGCTGGTCGATGACGCCATCGTCGTGGTCGAGAACGTCGAGCGGGTGATGGAGAACGAGGGACTGTCACCGCTTGCCGCCACCGAGAAATCGATGGGCCAGATCACCGGGGCGCTGATCGGCATCGCGCTGGTGCTCTCGGCGGTCTTCCTGCCGATGGCCTTCTTCGGCGGCTCGACCGGGGTGATCTACCAGCAGTTCTCGATCACCATCATCTCGGCCATGGTGCTTTCGGCGCTGGTGGCGCTGGTGCTTTCGCCGGCGCTCTGCGCCCAGATGCTGCGCCCGGCGCGGCACGGAGAGGGCATCGCCCCCGCCCGCTGGTTCAACCGCAACTTCGACCGCGTGACCCGTGGCTACGGCTGGAGCGTCGGCAAGCTGCTGAAGGTCCCGCTGCTGGTGCTGGCGGTGCTGGTGGCGATCCTCTTCGGCGCCTGGCAGGTCTACCAGAAGCTGCCGTCGTCCTTCCTGCCCTCCGAGGACCAGGGGGTGATGATGGTCATCGTCAACCTGACCGAGGGCTCGACCACCGCGCAGACCAAGGCGGTGGTGGACGAGATCGACACCTGGCTGCGCGAAGAGCAGGGCGAGGCGATCGAGTCGACCTTCGCCACCCTCGGCTTCGGCTTCGGCGGCTCGGGGCAGAATACTGCCATGCTGTTCATCAAGCTGAAGGACTTCGAGCACCGCGAGGGCCCGGGCCTGTCGGCGGGCGAAGTGGTGATGGCGGGCAACATGCACTTCGGCAGCAACCGCGCCGGGCGCATCTTCTTCATCCAGCCGCCGGCGATCCAGGGGCTTGGCAATACCTCCGGGTTCTCGATGTACCTCGTCGACCAGGGCAGCACCGGCGTCGAGGCGCTGCGCGAGGCCGCCGGGGCGCTGGAGACCCTGGCCGAAGCGGACGAGCGGGTGCAGAACCTGCGCGTCCAGGGCACCGATGACGAGGCGGTGCTGCGCATCAACATCGACCAGCAGAAGGCCGAGGCTTTCGGCGTCTCGCTGACCTCGGTCAACTCGATGCTCTCGACCATCTTTTCGGGCTCGTCGGTCAACGATTTCAACATGGGCGGCAACCTGCGCCCGGTGATCGTCCAGGCCGATGCGAACTACCGGATGCAGCCCGAGGACATTGAACGCTGGTACGCGGTGAACTCCCGCGGCGAGATGGTGCCCTTCTCGGCCTTCATGGAGACCGAATGGGTCGCGGCCTCGCCCTCGCTGGCGCGCTACGGCGGCACCTCGGCGATCTCGATTTCGGGCGCGCCGGGCGACAATGTCAGCTCGGGCGTGGCGATGGCCGCGATGGAGGAACTGACGGCGCAGGTGCCCGGCGGCTACGGCGTGGCCTGGACCGGGCTCAGCTACCAGGAACGGCAGTCGGGCAACCAGGCGCCCTATCTCTACGCGTTGTCCGTGCTGGTGGTCTTCCTGTCGCTGGCCGCGCTCTACGAGAGCTGGTCGATTCCCTTCTCGGTCATGTTGGCGGTGCCCGTCGGCGTGCTGGGCGCGCTGGTCGCGGCCTGGGCAACGGGGGGATCGAACGATGTCTACTTCAAGGTGGGCATCCTGACGACCATCGGCCTGGCGGCGAAGAACGCGATCCTGATCGTCGAATTCGCCAAGGACCTGGAGGAGCAGGGCAAGGGGCTGATCGAGGCCACGGTCGAGGCAGCGCGGCTGCGTCTGCGCCCGATCCTGATGACCTCCTTCGCCTTCATGCTGGGCGTCGTGCCGCTGGCCGTGGCCACCGGCGCGGGCGCGGCGGCCCAGAATGCCATCGGGATTGGCGTGCTGGGCGGCATGGCGGCGGCCACCTTCCTCGGGGTCTTCGTGGTGCCCAGCTTCTACGTGGTGGTGCGCCGGCTGACCGGCCGCCGACCGATCCGCGAGGGCTAGGCCCCGTGGCGACGACGACCCTGCGATGAGAAGACGCCCGGGGCTTAACGGCTCCGGGCGTCTTCATTCGGCGGGGGGATCAGTCGAAGTCGAAGATCTCGCTCAGCAGCGATTTGCGTTTCTTCTTCTTGTAATACTTCTTGTCGTGGTGGCCATGATAGCCGCCCTGGTGCTGCGCGCGCGGGTCATAGCGGTGACCCTCGTCGTGCTCCTCGCGCATCGGCGCGGCGCGGGACGGGGCAGCGCGGGACGGGGCAGGACGCGCGGGCGCGGCCGGCTCGGCGGTGCGCTCGATGATCTTGTCCAGCTCGCCGCGATCCAGCCAGACGCCCCGGCATGTCGGGCAGTAGTCGATCTCGACCCCCTGCCTGTCGGTCATCAAAAGCTCGGTCCCGTCTACCGGACATCTCATGCGCGCACCTCCCTTTCGCGGTTCCCTTCCAGATGGGGCCGTGCCGCAAGGGCCACAAGGCGACTGACGGGATTGTTAACCAAGTCTCTGGAAAATTTGAGACTTATCCTTTTGTATAGATGACCGGCAGGGGGTTACCGGGGTATTGCTTCGGTGTCGGACGGAAACGGGACAGCAAGGGCCGCGACCCCCGACAGAGGCACCGAAGAGGGTGCGATCAACGCGCAGAGGGCGAAACGCCCGCGCACAACATCCGAGTTCGACGGTGTGGGCCGCAGACAGTCCCTCCGTCGGCGGCCGTCTCTCTCTCCACATCCCGTTGCTCTCGGCAAAGGGGAAAAGGAGATCGGGATGCGCCTTCTGGTGACCGACACGACCTGGAATATCGCCGGCCTCGCTCATGCCATGGGCAAGCAAGGGTTCTACATCACCGAGGCCGGTTCCGGCGCCGAGGTGCTGGAATTCGCTTCTTCGGCAGAGCAGAATGCCATCCTGATCGACCCCGACCTGCCGGACATGGACGCGGGTGACCTGACCGCGAAGCTGCGGGCCACCTATCCGCGCATGGTGATCGTCGTGGTCTCGCGCCGGGTCGACGACAAGCTGCGGGCGGGCTTCATGACCCGTGGTGCGGACGAGGTGATCGAATGGCCCTGCAAGCCGGTCGAGATCGCCGCCCGGCTGCGCGCATATGTTCGCCGTGCCTGCGGCTTCAGTCATCCGGTGCTGGAAAGCAGCGCGCTCAGAGTCGACGTCGAGGCCCGGGCGGTGCACTGGGGTGACATGCCCATCCACCTGACCCGCCTGGAATACGAGCTGGTCGAGATGCTGATGCTGCGTGCCGGCGGGATGGTCAGCCGCGACCAGATCATGCTGCAGCTCTACGCCTGGCAGGACGAGCCCGACCCGAAGATCATCGACGTCTACATCTGCCGAATCCGTGCAAAGCTCTCGGCCATCGGCGCGCCGGACGATGTGCTGGTCACCTCCTTCGGGCAGGGCGTGCGGATCCCCGCGCTGACCGCGCCGGCAAAGGAACGGGCCGCCTGACCACGGGGGGCTCCTCCGAATTTCACCGAATGCGTCCAGCACACGCAGGGACGGGCGGAGGCCATCGCGGCGCCGCCCGTCTTCCCTTTCCGGGGCCTCGCCATGCGTCGTGGAGGCGCGCCTGACGCGATTTGGCGTCCATTCACCTTTGTTATCAGAGCATTAACCACATTCATCGCAGGCTGGGGTATCTTCGGAGATGTGCCCATGCTGCGCTGCCTCGGCCTTGCCCTGCTGCTTCTGCTGCCCGATCCGCTGGCGGCGGGGGCCTGGCCGCGCGGCAAGGGGGCGCATTTCCTCTCGGTCACGGGGCGGATGATCGGTTCCGACAGCGGCACCTGGATGCAGTCCTATTCGTTGTTCCACGAAGTCGGGCTGAGCGACCGGCTGACCCTGTCGACCGATCTGGGCGGGGCGATCTCGGGGCTGGACAAGCTGGTCAGCTACCTGTCGATCCCGCTGGGGGAGCGGTTTGGTTTCAACATCGCGCTGGACATGGGGGCGGGGCAGGTGGCGGGGGACTGGGTGCTGCGCCCGGGCCTTTCGTTCGGGCGGGGTCTCTCGCGTCCCTCGGGCTGGATCAGCGGAGAGCTTGCGGCCGAGGTCTTCCCCGAGACCGGCGCCGTGGACTGGAAGTTCGACCTGACCGCCGGCCTCAGCCCCGGCGCGCGGGTGAAGTACTATGCCCAGATCCAGACCGGGCAGCGCATGGGCGATCCGGCCTTCGCGCGGCTGGCGGGGTCGGTCGCGGTACGGTTGCGCGAAGGCACCTTCCTGGATGTCGGCGGTTCCGTCGGGCTGAGCAACAGCGACCCCTACCGGCTCAAGCTGGGCATATGGCAGGAGTTCTGAGGCCCGGATTCCTGGTGACAGGCGCCCCGGGCTGGGGCACACCCGGCACATGGCCAAGACCGACCCAATCCGCCCGACAGATGACGAGGCCCGCGCGCTGGCGCGGACCTTGCTGGACAGGGCCCCGTTCGCCGCGCTTGGCGTGCTGGTCGAGGGCGCGCCGCTGGTGACGCGCATTGCCCTGTTCGCCCCTGAGGATGGCGTGCCGGTAACGCTGGTGTCGCGTCTTTCGACCCATACCAGCGCGCTGCTGGAGGGTCAGAAGGTGTCGCTGCTGGTCGGAGAGCCGGGGGGCAAGGGCGATCCGCTGACCCATCCGCGCCTCAGCCTGCAGGCGACGGCGGATCCGGTGCCGCGCGAGGATCCGCGCTTTGACGCCTTGTCGCGCGCCTATGTCGCCGCGCGGCCGAAATCGAAGCTCTACATAGGGTTCGCGGATTTTCTGCTCGTCCGTTTTCTGCTCGAGGGCGCGTTGCTGAACGGTGGCTTCGGCGCTGCCTTCCGCCTGACGCCCGAAGACCTGATGCCCCGGGGCTGAGCTCCCGATGCGAAAACGCCTCCCCGAGGGGGGAGGCGCTGCGCTGGCGACCTGGGAGGTCTCAGAGAGGATCGTCCATCCTGACCCGCACCGTGACGGTGCCCGAGACCGCCTCCTGCCAGGTCAGGGTGACCTGGTCGCGCTCGGCGCCCTCCTTGGTCTTCACGTAGGGCATGAGGTGGTGGGCGACATTGGCACCGGTGGCGATCTTGCCGTTGGCGACGACAGCCTCGACGGTCTGCGCCCAGCCCCCGAAAGGCAGCTTCGGTGCGCAGTCGATGGTCCAGACCGTCGCGGGGCTGGCCTCGTCATGCTTCAGCACCAGGGGGTTCACCGTCCCGGTATCCACCAGGTTGAACATGTTGCCGGCGAAGGTGACATTGGTCATCTTCTCGAAGTCGAGCTGGGCAAAGCTGGTGTCCACGCTCTCCACCCGGTCGATCGAGCCATGGATGCAGCGGAAGATATTGCCGGTGACATTCATCCCGTTCAGGTAATGACCCGCGCCGTAGGGCTTGACGATCAGGAAGGTGAACCAGGGCGCCACGTCGCTGCACAGGCAGATGTTGTCGGTGACGTTGAGGCCCGAAAAGCTGAACTCGCTGGAAAACTCTGGCGCGTCGTCGTGTTCGTTGCCCCATTCGATATAGCAGTTGTCGATGTAGTTGCCGGTGATGGTGGCCCGGGCATTGGTTCGCGACAGCACGATGCCGGGGGTGCGGATTCCCGCGTCTGCACTGTCGCCGCCGAAGAAGTGGTTCCCCGAGATGATCGAGCCGGTGCCGGCGATCACCGCGAAGGTGCGCAGTTGCTGCACGCGGTTGTTGCGCAGCTTGATGTCGTTGGCATTGGTGTTCAGCGCGATGGAGACCCGGTTCTGGCTGAGCTCGGAGCTTTCGTCCGAGATGAACTGGCAGCGGTCGACCAGCATCCCCTGGCAGCCGGTGCCATGGCTGGTGATGCCGCGATCCTTGGGGCGGGTGATGTAACAGTCGCGGATATGGAAGATCAGCCCGGCCGGGGCCATCAGGATGGCACTGCATTCGCCACCGCACTGGAACTCGATATCCGACATCGAGAACTTGTCGAGATAGTCGAAGCCCGAGAAATCCAGCAGGTACTTGAAGCGCTTGAAGGTGAAGGTCTGGGTCCCGGCGGCATCATGCAGCGGCAGCGACAGGGTCAGCTTCTGCTGCGCCACGTTGACCGAGGTGACATAGACCTCGCGCCCGACGCCATTGCCCCCGACCAGAGAGCCGGGCTGGATATTGGCGATATTGGTGACACCGGTCAACTCGTCCGACTTGGCCGGATCGTAGGTGCCCTGGCTGGTGGTGATGTCGGTGTCCCAGGCCGCGCCGCCGGCGCAGTCGAACTGGCCGTTGCAGATGTGGCGCCGCTGCGCGTAGCTGGTCTTGTTGGCCAGCGCGGCCTGCATGTCGATGGGTTGGGTCACCTTGATGCGGCGCCCACCCATGTCCAGGCTCTCGTGGTCGGCATTGTTCAGCAGCGACTGGAAGGCCTTCCTGAAGGCCAGTTCCTCATCCTTGAAGGCGTCGATATAGGCGGGCAGGTGGAAGTCCTTGGTCAGCGACAGGATCGCGGCGGCGGGCATGGTCAGCGTGCCGTCGAACTGGGCGCGGTTGTCGAAGGTCATGCTGTCGGAAAGGTAGTAGGTGCCCTCGGGGATCTTCACCAGCCGCCCGTCGGCAGCGGCATCGGCGGCCATGAAGGCCGCGAGGTCGTCGGTGACGCCATCGCCCTTGGCGCCGAAGTCGCGCACGTCGACCCAGGCCAGCATGTCGCGCAGGAAGACGTCGGTCACATCCTCGATGACGATATCGTCGATCCGGACGATGCCGCCATTGGCACCTGTCAGGTCCAGCCCGAAGTGGCCATAGACCGGCGTCGTGCCCCAGGCCATGTCCACGCCGTCGCGGTCACCGCTGCCGACGATGGCGCTGACCTCGCGCACCTCGCCGTAACTTGACAGGGTGATGGCAGGGCCGGTCTCGGTCAGCCCGGTGACATGGGCATCCGAGGTATCGCCCGCCCAGCCCGCAATGCGGACCGAGGGGAAATTGCCGCTGACCGCCTTCACCCTGGCGCTGATGCGCAGGTAGCAGCCGGGCAGAATCGGGGTTTTGCCCATGTAGCGCAGCTTCTGGGTGGTCGAGCCCTTGAGCAGTTCAAGACAGCCCGAGAAGTCCTGATCCGCTGCGATGATCGCCGCATTGGGATTGCCCTGATAGGTGTCCGAGCCGGGGGTGCCGTCGCCGCTCGACCATTGGTCCAGACCGTTCTCGAAAGCCGGGGGCATGAAGAGAATGCCGTCCGTGATCGCCTTGTTCATGCCGTAGCCCTTTCCTCTGCCGCGACGCCGCGCGGCGCCGAATGGGCGAAAGAGCTATCAACCATCCCTTAACGGAGGCTGGGAGGACCGAGCGGCGCGCGTCGTCGAAACGGGCGTCCTCTACACGGGCGTCCTCTACATGGGCGGGCCCTACACGGCGGGTTCGGCGGTCGGCAGGCGGCGCACGGCGTCGATCTTCCAGCCCTCGGGGGTCTCTATCATCATGTACTCCAGAAGGTAGCTGCGCCCCTGCCGGTCCTCGATCAGCAGAACCTGGGCCTGCCGTTCGCCGCGCGCCTCGGCGCCCATGAAGCGGAAGAGGCGGGGGTCCAGCACCTCGGGGTAGCCCTGCCGCAACATGCGTTCGAAGTTCTCGACCGGACCGAAGACCCCCCGGATGCCGGGCGATGCCATTTCGTAGGCGCCGGGAAAATCGCCCTGCCTGAGGGCCTCCATCTGGGTGCTGATGACGCCTTTGACCGCGTCGTCCTGCGCCGTGGCCGGGCCTGCGATCAGCAGGGCCGCCAGTAGTCCGATCATGAAACGCATGATGTCCGTCCTCCGGGAACTCGTACAACTATGCCTTGAGCTAGCCTGCGCTTACCCTTGGTCAAGAAGCCGCGAGAAGGCCCGGCGCAGGCGGGGGGTGGCTTGATCCAGCCAGGGCTCGCCGTGGGACATGATCGCGCTGTCGGGTTGCCAGGACAGCATGGTCTGTACATGGCCGCGCAGGACGTCCCTGTCGAAGGTTGCGCGCATGTCGGGCGGCATCCGCCCGTCGGGGCGGACGATCCCGGCCAGCTTGGCCAGCTTTCCCATCAGCCAGGGCAGCTTGGCGGGGTCGAAGTTCTCGATGAAATCCGTCAGCACGAGGCAGCGGGAAGGGGCGTGGAAGAACACCATCTCCTGCAGCACCTTGCTGCCGGTCACCAGGTGGCCCTGCAGCACGTTCTCCCAGTCCGCCTCCGGGCCCAGCTCTTCGGCGGGGCCGATCTCCAGCTTGCGACTGGCGGCGCGGGCGCGGACGCCGGGGGCGACCCAGGTCCGGGCGTCGGGAAAACGCCTCTGCCAGTCGGGCAGGGCGGCGTAGTGGATGGCATTGGGCGCCACCAGGTGCGCCACCGGGCCGAGCGCCTCGACGGTCTCGAACAGGCCCGGCGCGGGGCGGGTCGGCGAATGCACCCAGAGATCGCCCGAAGGCAGGCGGACAAGGGTCATGCGGGTGGAAAAGGGCAGGCCGAAGAAGCGGATATGCGGCCCGTCGACGATCCAGATATCGGGGCCGAAGGGCTTCGGGACATTCAGCGGCTCATAGCCCGTGGTGTGACGCATGGCAGGTCCTCCCCCGTGTACCATCCTGCGCCTGCCCCCGAATGGCAACAGGGCCGCCCCACGGGGGCGGCCCTGCGCGGATTGCGGGACGGTGAGGGCTCAGCCCTCGACGAACTCTCCGGCCAAGGCGCGGTCGATCAGCGCCACGGTTTCCTGCACGCCGTAGAGGGCGATGAAGCCGCCGAAACGCGGACCCTGCGCAGCGCCCAGAAGCACCTCGTAGAGACACGAGAACCAGGCCTTCATCGGGTCTAACCGCTCGCGGCCGATGGTGTAGACCACTGACTGCAGCGCCTCGTCGCTTTCCTCGCCGTCATAATCCCTCAGTGCATCGCGCAGGGCTTCCAGGGCCTCGCGCTCCTGCTCGGTGGCGGCGCGGAAGACCTTACCGGGCTTCACGAAGTCGTTGTAGTAGCGCACCGCGAAACCGGCGGCCTGGTCCATCTGCGGATTGGTCTCGGGGCTGGCCTCCGGCGCATAGCGACGGATGAAGCCCCAGAGGGTCTCCTTGTCCTCGGCACCGGAAACCGACGCCAGGTTCAGCAGCATCGAGAAGGGCACCACCATGTCCGAGGCGGGCACGTCACCGGCGTGGATATGCCAGACCGGGTTGGCGGCCTGGCCCTTGGCGTCCTGCGTCGGGAAGGCCTGCAGCTGCTGGTGGTATTCATCCATCGCCTTGGGGATGACATCGAAATACAGACGCTTGGCCGTCTTCGGCTTCAGGAACATGAAGTAGCTGAGGCTCTCGGTGGAGGCATAGGTCAGCCACTCGTCGATCGAGATGCCGTTGCCCGAGGATTTCGAGATCTTCTGACCCCGGTCATCCAGGAACAGCTCGTAGGTGAAATGTTCGGGCTTCTTGCCGCCGAGGATCTCGCAGATGCGGTCATAGATCGGCGTGTTGGTGCTGTGGTCCTTGCCGTACATCTCGAAGTCGACGCCAAGCGCGGCCCAGCGGGCGCCGAAATCGGGCTTCCACTGCAGCTTCACGTTGCCGCCGGTGACGGGCAGGGTCCACTCCTTACCGTCCTCGTCATCGAAGGTGATCGTGTAATCATCCTTGTTGACCGACTTCATAGGCACATAGAGGACGCGGCCGGTCTCGGGATGGATCGGCAGGAAGATCGAATAGGTCGCCGCGCGCTCTTCACGCAGGGACTTCAGCATCACCTTCATCACGTCATCGTACTTGTCGACGGCGCGCTTCAACACCTCGTCGAACTGGCCCGACTTGTAGAATTCGGTGGCCGAGTAGAACTCGTACTCGAAGCCGAAGGTATCGAGGAACCGACGCAGCATGGCGTTGTTGTGATGGCCGAAACTCTCGTGGGTCTCGAACGGGTCGTAGACCGAGGTCAGCGGCTTCTGGATGTCCTCGCGCAGGCGCTCCTGGTTCGGCACGTTGCCGGGGATCTTGCGCATCCCGTCCATGTCATCGCTGAAGCAGATGAGCCGGGTGGGAATGTCGCTGATCACCTCGAAGGCGCGGCGGATCATCGTGGTGCGCAGCACCTCGCCGAAGGTGCCGATATGGGGCAGGCCGGAGGGGCCATAGCCCGTCTCGAACAGCACGTAACCCTTTTCCGGCGCCTTCTTCTCGTACCGTTTGGCGAGGCGGCGGGCCTCTTCGAAAGGCCAGGCTTTCGATTCCAATGCGGCTTGGCGCAACTCGGACATGTCGGGTCTCCTTGAGGATTCGGCCCCGTGCGGGCACCGGGCTTCCTATTGTGCATGGGCCGAGGGGTCAATATTGTGACGCCTGAAGGCCCGTCAGGGCATGTCATACCCGCGTTTAAGGATAGCAGATGACCACCGATATCGAGCATACCCTCTCGGCCCAGGACTGCCTTGTCCTGCTGATGATCGCCGTCTCGGTCTCGGACGAGAACGTCCGCACCGCCGAGCTGATCAAGATCGAGAGCCAGGTGAACACCCTGCCGGTCTTCGGCACCTACGATGACAGCCGGATCAAGCAGATGTCCTCGATCGTCTTCGACCTGTTCTCGGAAGAGGACGGGCTGGACGCGCTCTTCGGCCTGATCCGCGACAACCTGCCCGAACGCCTGTTCGAAACGGCCTATGCGCTGGCCTGCGACGTGGCCGCCGCCGACGGCACCCTGCGCGAAAGCGAGCTGCGGCTGCTGGAAGAAATCCGCTACGAGCTGAACATCGACCGGCTTCACGCCGCAGCCATCGAGCGCGGCGCAAGGGCGCGGCACGTCACAGTCTAGGCCGGCGCGCCGGGGCTGGATCAGGAGCGGGCGGACCTTCGCGCGGCGGGGCAAGTCCGTGCGCATTCTCGTGAGCCGGGCACGAGCTGCATTGATCGGGCGTGAGTCCGCCCCAGATGATCAGCATGACCTTGTTTCAGAAGAAGTTTCCCGCCACGCGCCGCCTTGCCCTGATTGTCGGCCTTGCCCTGCTGGTCCTCGCCCCGGTCGTCGGGGCGTTCCTGCAACCGGATGACCTTTCGGCCAGGCCGCTGTCGGCCGAGACCTCGCCGCTGACCGTGCCCCAGGATGATGGTCCGCAGGACGACGGTCAGCCCAGCCCGTAGACCTGTCCCCAGCGGTCCAGCAGCGCCTGCTGCAGGCGTCGCGCGCGGGTCAGCCAGGGCTTTCCGCCGGGCGGGCTTTCACGCTCGGCCCGGGTCAGCGCATCGCGGCGCGGCACGTCACCCGAGAGAATGGCGAAGGCCAGGGTTTCCCCGGCCTCGGTACTGGCGTAGCCGGCCAGCCCGCTGACGAAGTTCAAGGTTCCGGTCTTGGCGACCACCGACAGCCTCGGGTCGGCCACCTTGCGGCCCCTCTCGTCCAGCAGGGGGATATCCTTCAGGATCGGTAGCAGCCGCTCGGCCGTCCCGGACCGGGACAACAGGCGCACCATGTCGCCGGTGGGGAAGCGCGAGGCATCCCCCAACCCCGAGTGATCGACCATGCTGACCGAGCGCAGGCCCAGGCTCTGCCGTCCCCAGTCGCTCATCGCGCTGGCGGAGGCGCGGATCGAGGCCGGGCGGCCCTGGCGCTTCGCAGTGGCCGTGAGGCCCAGAAGTTCGGCGGTCAGGTTGTTGGAATAGCGCAGCATCAGCCGCGCGATCTCTTCCAGCGGCGGGCTTTCGTGGCGCGCGAGTTCGGCGGCGCCCGATGGCAGCTCGCGCAGCGGCTCGGGGGTTTTCAGGACCAGCCCGCCCGACCGGGCGAGAGAAGAGAAGACCTCGGCGGCATAGGCGGCCGGGCGACGTACCGGCAGCCAGCGCGAGCCGCCGGTGCCGAGGGCGCCGCGCGCCACGGTCCAGACATCGCGCCCGTCACGGTCGGCGTAGGTATAGACCGGGCTGGCGCGGTCGACGATCTGCATGGTCGCGATGGCGACCTCGGGGCGGTACTTGGCGGTGCGGGCATCCATCGTGGCACGCCAGGCATTGCCCTGCCTGGTCCACTCGAAATGCACCCGATTGTAGTTCAGGTTCAGCCCCGAGACGCCGGGGTTGTAGCCCAGGTGATCGGGCTGGCTGGCGTCGATCAGCCGGGCTTCCGGCAGGCTGGCGCCGTAATAGTAAAAGCGCCCGGTGACCTCGCGTACGCCGGCGGCCTTCAGCCGGGCCGCCAGCCCGCCGAGGTCGGTGGTGTCGAGTCCGGGGTCGCCGCCGCCCACAAGGATCAGGTCACCCTCCAGGCGCCCGTTGCGCAGCGGGCCGGTGCCCAGGACGCGGGTGGTGAAACGATAGGTCGGGCCGAGGGTCTCCAGCGCATAGAGCGCGGTCAGGCACTTGCCGACACTGGCCGGGGGCAGGGCGCGATCGGCCTCGTGGCTTTCCAGCAGATCGGGGGCCCCGACGCGGGCCAGCGCGAAGCTGGAGCGCCCGGTGATGCCGGAGCCGGCGATCAGCTCTTCCGCGTCCGGCGCCATGGCTATGCCCAGAGCGCCGGGGCGCAGGCGCGGGCGCAGCGAGGTGGCGGGGGCTGCGGCAGAGAGGGGGCTGGCAATACCGGCCAGCAGGGCTCCGAGAACGAAGCGGCGGGGCAATCTGGTCATCGTCGGGGCGCGCGTGTCTGGAATGGTCGCCCCATCTCTAAAGGGGGGATGCGGCCCGGGGCAAGTCCCGTGGTCGGGGGAGGGCGGAGCGGGGCCCCGGGGGGGCTCAGCCCCACTCGCCCCTGGCGCGGATCTGCGTCGAGGAGATATCGAGCATGGGCATGTCGACGAAACACCAGGCCGGGGCGGACCGATGGGCGAGGAGCTGGCTTTCGGCATCGCGGATCCGGGCATGGCGGGCAAAGCGGGCAGCGCGGGAGTTGCGCGCCGCCAGGCGGTCGCCGGGGCGGGCCAGCACGCCGATGGGGACATGGGCCAGGATCCAGCGCCATTCCTGCCAGCGGTCGAACTGCACCAGGTTGTCGGCGCCCATGAGCCAGGTGAAGGCGACGCCGGGGTAATGGGTCCGCAGTGCGCGCAGGCTGTCGGCGGTATAGCGCGCGCCAAGCCGGGCCTCGATATCGGTCACGTCGACCTTCGGGTGGGACATCAGCGCGCGGGCGGCGCACATCCTCTCGGCCAGCGGTGCCGGGCCGTCGGTCTTCAGCGGGTTGCCGGGGCTGACCAGCCACCAGACGCGATCCAGCCCGAAGCGTTTCAGCGCCTCGCGGGTGATGTGCACATGGCCCGCGTGCGGCGGATCGAAGGACCCGCCCAGAAGGCCGATCCGCTGGCCGGGGCGCGCAATGGGGTTGCGGTGTAGGGGCACCGGCCTCTCCTGACTGTCACCCGGGCTGGCAGGGCCTGGGCCCAGGGATCACCGGCGGGTGGATGTCGGTCTGCTGCGGATTTGCGCCGGAAGCGGGGGCAAAGTCAAACCCCGCGCAGTCACACCCCACGCAGTCAAACTTCACGCAGGCTCTGCTTGCCCGAGGTGCGCGCCGGCTTGCGGCGTGGCTTGCGACCCTCAAGGAAGGATCCGAGCGGTCGCAGCACCGGAACGTTGTCGCACAGCACCTTGGTCATCACCAGCAGCGGCACCGCCAGAACGGCCCCCGCCGCCCCCCAGAGCCAGGCCCAGAAGACCACCGCGATGAAGACCGAGGCGGCGTTGAGCTGCAGGTGTCGCCCGACCATCCAGGGGGTGATCATCTGCCCCTCGATCGAGGTCAGCACCAGGTAGACCAGCGGCACCAGCAGCGCCGTCCCGGCGCTGTCGTAGGTCACCAGCGCCACCGCCGCCGAGACCGCCACGCCGATCATCGCGCCGAGGTAGGGAAGGTAGTTCAGCAGGAAGGCGGCGACCCCCCAGAGCAATGCATAGGGCATCCCCATCAGGTGCATCGCCACGCCGACACAGAGGCCGAGCGCGGCGTTGATCACCGTGATCGCCGCCAGGTAGCGTGACACCTGGCGCTCGACATCGCGCGAGATACGTGCGGCGCGGCGCTTGCGCCGGAAGTCGGGGAAGGACTGCACCAGCCGGCTGCGGAAGCTGTCGCCCATGGACAGCAGGAACATCGCGAAGAGCAGGGCCACCGCCAGCACCGTCCCCGAGGTCACGAGAGAGCCGACCGCAGTCTGCAGGATGCCGGTCGCCGGGGTGACCACGACCGCGTCCTCCGCGTCATCGCCGTTACCGCCGTTGCCGGCGGCCATCTGGCTCATCTCCTCCGAGGCTTCCTGCAGGCGCTCGAAGTTGCGCAGCACCTTCCACAGCTTGCGCTGCACCTCTTCCTGGATCTCGGGTGCTTCGCTGATCACCGACTCTGCCGGAAGGCGCAGGGCGTAGAGGCCGAGGATCGACACCATGCCGATGGTTGCGATCAGGGCGACCGCCGAAATGCCCTCGGGCACGCCCTTGCGGCCAAGCCAGCGCACGAGGGGGGTCAGGGTCAGCGCGATCAGGAAGCCCAGCACGACAGGCAGCATCACCGTTCGGGCGACGTAGAGGGACCATAGCAGGATAAGCGCCAGAAGCGCCGCCAGAAGGATCTCGATCCGCTGCAGGCTGTGGCGCAGCCGGGCGCGGCGCGCCGGATCAGGCCGGCGGGGCTCTGTGGTTTCTGGCATGGGACCCTCTTGCTGACACGGCAGATCAACGCCGCTGGCGCGCGGCCAGTTCCGCCCGCTGCCGGTGGGTCAGTCGCAGTTGATCATCCAGGGCACGCCGAAGGGGTCGCGGCAGGTGCCGAAACCGCGCCCCCAGAAGGTTTCCCCGAAGCCCGAGGTGTCTTCTCCGTCGCGGGCCAGGGCTGCATGGGTGCGCCGGGCCTGGTCGAGGTTGTCGAATTCCAGCTCGATGGCGAATCCCGAGAGATCAGGCAACACGCCGGGTTCCAGGCTGTCCGCCACCATGATGTCCTGCCCGGGCAGGCTGATCCGCCCGTGCATGATCCGCCGGTGCAGCGAGGGCTGTTCCGGCGGCTCCGGCATCTCGCCGTAGGTCAGCAGCTGTTCGATCGGGGTCTGAAAGATGCGGGCGTAATATTCCAGCGCGGCACGGGCCTCGCCGTCGAAGTAGAGATAAATGGCCATAACAATATCCTGCGGCTCTCCGCGTACGAAGACCGCCCCCACCGATGGGCAGGATACCACGGATCCGCTTGCGGCAAAGCCCTGTGGATTCTATGAGGCGCAGGAACCAAAGGAGATTGAGCGTTATGGGCTTCAGGATGGGCATCGTGGGTCTGCCGAATGTCGGCAAGTCGACCCTCTTCAACGCGCTGACCAGGACCGCCGCGGCCCAGGCCGCCAACTTCCCCTTCTGCACGATCGAGCCGAATGTCGGCGAGGTGAACGTGCCGGACCGCCGGCTGGACACCCTGGCCGGGATCGCCGGAAGCAAGCAGATCATCCCGGCGCGGATGACCTTCGTCGATATCGCGGGCCTGGTGAAGGGCGCCAGCCAGGGCGAGGGCCTCGGCAACCAGTTCCTCGCCAACATCCGCGAGACCGATGCCATTGCCCACGTCCTGCGCTGCTTCGAGGATGGTGACATCACTCACGTCGAAGGCCGCGTCGACCCCGTCGCCGATGCCGAGGTGATCGAGACCGAGCTGATGCTGGCCGACCTCGAAAGCATCGAGAAGCGCCGCGCCAACCTGGTGCGCAAGCTGAAGGGCAACGACAAGGAAGCGCAGCAGCAGGACCGCCTGCTGGCCGCCGCCCAGGCCGTGCTGGAAGACGGCAAGCCCGCGCGCACCGTCGAGGTGGATGCCGAGGACCTCAAGGCCTGGAAGATGCTGCAACTGCTGACCTCCAAGCCGGTCCTCTTCGTCTGCAACGTGAACGAGGAAGACGCCGCCAAGGGCAACGCCTTCTCTGCCGCCGTCGAAAAGATGGCCGCCGAACAGGGCGCCGGAACCGTGCTGATCTCGGCCCGGATCGAGGAAGAGATCTCCCAGCTCGAGGCCGAAGAGGCCGAGATGTTCCTCGGTGAGATGGGGCTGGACGAAGCGGGCCTGGATCGCCTGATCCGCGCCGGCTACGAACTGCTGCACCTCGAAACCTACTTCACCGTCGGCCCCAAGGAGGCCCGCGCCTGGACGATCCGGCAGGGCACCATGGCGCCCCAGGCGGCCGGCGTGATTCACGGGGACTTCGAAAAGGGCTTCATCCGCGCCGAGACCATCGCCTACGACGACTATGTCACCTGCAATGGCGAGGGCGGGGCCAAGGAAGCGGGCAAGATGCGTGCCGAGGGCAAGGCCTACCAGGTCAAGGACGGCGACGTGCTGCACTTCCTGTTCAACACCTGACCAGCTTCGGTCCCGCATGAGAACCCCCGCCCCCGGACAGGGGCGGGCGTTCCGCGTTTCAGGGAGGGCGTCAAACCCCGGGGTCAGCGCACCACCTGCACGATGGTGCGGTCGGTATCTACCAGCACAGGCTGGCCGTTGACGTTGATGTAGCGATAGTCGCTTTCGGGAATGGTCACCAGTTGGGCGCCCTCGGGGATGCCCGCGCCGACGATCACCTCGCCGTTCATGTAGACCGGCTCGACCGGGTTCGACTTGACGTAGGTGACGGTTTCCTCCGGCACGGCGGTGGCGCCGGCCGCGGTGCCCAGCAGGACACCCGCGGCCACGGCAGCCGGGCCTCCGACCAGCGACATGGCCAGCGCACCGCCGGTCAGACCGCCGGCGGTGGCGGCATTGGCGCGGTTGTCCTCGTTCACGTCGACGGTTTCCAGCTCAAGTCGCTGGACATTGCCCTGGACGATCACGGGTTCGGCGTCCAGCGAAGCAGTCAGGTAGGGGCTGTAGGCCCAGCCCTCGATGCCGTCGAAACTGACCTTGCACCAGTCGATTGCGGTGGCGCATTGCTCGACCTGCACGGCGGCTTCACGGGGGATGACCTCGATGATCTCGCCGTGCGGGCCGGGATTGGCACGCAGGTTCAGGTCGGTGGTTGCGGTGGCGCTGGTCGCGGCCATTGCGCTGCTGGCGGTCAGGATGGCGGCGGCGCTGAGGCCGAGGGTCTTGGCGTACATGGGATGTCTCCTTCATTTCTTCGGCGTCGTGCTCGCGCCGTCCCGGGGCGGGGCTCTCCGCCCTTGCGTGGCCACTCAACGGGCCTCGTCGCTGCGGGTTCCGCTGACGCTCTTTCGCTGCGGCGGAACCCTGCCGGGCCGCTCACGCCACCGCCCTCGCCACGAAGGAGTAAAATCAAGTTGGACCAATGGGTTGCGCTGCATCTCCGCCCTGTAACAGTTTTTCCTTGTTTTCCCCGCCCCTGCCGCATAGACACACCGACGGAGACGTGGCCGAGTGGTCGAAGGCGCTCCCCTGCTAAGGGAGTAGGCGGGAAACCGTCTCGAGGGTTCGAATCCCTTCGTCTCCGCCATTTTGGCCGCCCTTCGGGCCGGAAATGCCATTCAATATCAAGTTGGTAGCTTGCTTTAACCCCGGGGTCGGGGTCAGCTTTGCTACACAATTTGCTACACATTTTGGGTTTCACTCCGCTGCATTCAGTTTTAGCGGACGAGCCGCATCCGAAAGGGTGGCGGCTTTTTTGCTGCTCATAGGACTGCGAGTTTCCAGCAGGTTGCCTTGAACCTCGAACCAGTGGAGGCGCTCTTCATCCTCTCAGGTCTGCGAAGCTGTGTGCAGGCCTTCTCCGGCATCACCCTGGCGCAGAGCCGTTGGTATCTCCTTCGGCTGTGGACACCGACAGACCGACGAGACCGTGCCCTTGCAGTTGATTGAAAAGCCCGTGCAGGTAATCCTGCACGGGCTTCCTTGCTGACGGCGCGCCGACATCTGTAGCAGCAGAAGGGTCGTCGACGCGCCGGGCGTGATCACTCAGTGACCACGTCTTGCATCACGATGCTTTGCGCATCTCCTGCAGAACCTGCTCCGCTCGCAGCATGTCGTGCACAGCAGAAAGGTGCCCGTAGAGCTCCACGATCACCGCCAGGGCTTTTGACAGCTCATCTGCGTCCGGCGTGCGGCGCTCACTCGTCCACGCCCTGTCCGTCGAGACGTTTTCCGGGCTGTTGTCGACGAAGGTTTCGACATAGACGCCCTTCTCGATTTCGGTCTCCAGGGTGCCGACGAGCTCATGCAGCATCGACAGCACACCTTTGTCGAAGATCTTGCCGACGCGCAGCAGCGCGGCCAACTTGCTCGCCTCCCGCTTCGGAGCGGGAGGAATGCGATCGAGGACCTCCAGTTCGATGCCGGTGGCTGCGACACGCGCCAGGGGGAAGCACGCAGCAGCCATGCCAGTGATTTCGGGACGGGAGTTGATAGACATTTCCATTGGTCAGTTCCTTTTCGTTTGGAGGGAGGAGCAGCGGCGAAGGCGCGGTTCCCTATCGGAAACCGCGTTCTTCGCGCGTCTGCTCTTCCCCTCGCATTCGCGTGCGGTAGCCCACGGCGATATCGGCCTCATTTCGGACGCGGGCACGGAGCGCATTCATCCGCTCCATCAGCGGCGCATCGAGCCGACCGATGACACTCGGCCCCTGGGTGCGCCCATGGAAGCCAGGGTTCTGGACATGTACGATTATGCGCCTCGCACATACGAACCGCGTGGGCTTCGCGAGGCCAGCGGCGGCGCGCGCCGATGGATGCTTCACGAGAACCTCGTGGCCAGTGTTTGCTCGGGAGCCAGCCGAGGTGCCGTAGGCAAGCTCGACGAAGCGTTCGCGCCCCCAGCTGAAGGCATCGAACACGACGCACGGGCGTCGCTTTGGAACGTCTGTCTCCATCCCCTGCTCTGCGAGGGGGAATCGGAACAGCACAACGTCTCCGCGGTCCAGTTGGTCCGCGGCGACTGGCGCTTGGTAAGGATTGTACATGAGGGTCTCCGTTGGCGTGAAAGAACGACGCCAGCGCAAACACCTTCAATTTGAGGCATTCGATCAGCTGCGCGTCACAAAACGCGCGCAGCTGATCGAAGGATGGACCGGGAGAGCGCCGAGAGGGTGTCCCTCTCGGCAAATTTTATGGGGCTATCGCCCCAGTCGCCTCCTGATCAGGTAGAAGCTAACAGCTCCTGTCCCGAAAAAATGAGCTGGGAGATGGCACATCGCGCAATCTAAAAGCCGTTCTTTGGACCTGGTTCACTCGGAGCTCTGGTTGTAAGCAACGCGCTGGAAGGGAAGGCTCACTGAAAGCCTCTGGAACGACAGAAACGTACAGAATGCGGAAGCAGCCCTTCGGAACTATTTCCCATGGTCGAATGTCGCTTTCGGCAATCTCTAGGCATTGGCCAATAGCGGCAATGCTGCGCTGCGGTCCGCCAAAAACGGAAGCTTCTACACTTTACTGTAACTCGAGTTTTTCGGTATCAGGACCGACCCATAGAGCGATCGCACACGAAACTACAAATGAATTTCGCGCAAACCTCCGTCGTTCGCCGGCTATGAAAGAAGCTCTTCCAAGACGTCAACGCGACCGGCTCTCGAAGCTCTGCCCGCTCGGTTTACTCTCGCAGCCGGCGTGGCAGGGGGCGCCGGGATCGCCCGAACGGCGCGCCGAGCTGGAGTGGCCATGGTAGTGCGGCTCAAAATATAGTTCTCGTCGACTAATTCACCCAAAAAACTCCCGTCGCGCCCCCAAGCTTTCCCGTCTTCCGTCAACCAACCCAGATAATGAGACTGCCGATCGAAAATCCATCCATTGCTGATGAATGCACAGTATCGCCCAGTCCAAGTATATAAAGGTGTCATTGTAAAATCCTTTACCTAATCACAAATTTCACTCAACTACCTTTTGGTTTCGCCACGCATGCAAAACAGCGGCAACATCCAAGTCGCTGGGATCTTCACTCCACTGCTTTACAAACGAAGCATCATTGCTGTTTGGTGTTGGGTTGGGCCTATCGACCTTAATTCGTGTCGGCATGATCATTGAATCTCCGATCAGAATCGCTTCACCCCGTCGCAAGGATGAAAACATTGAAGTAATCCCGCGTACGGAGTCTGGGAGTAGATTGCGCACATAGGCTTGATCGTCTGGGTTGGATATCCTGAGGCATAGGAAACTTCCACATTGTGATAAAATGGTAGAGGACATTTCACGTGGTCTCTGACTTATCACCGTTAGGCTAATGCCGTACTTGCGGCCTTCCTTTGCAATCCTTTCTGCGGATTCTCGGGGCGCTTGATCAGCGCTGGCGTCACTCAAGTAAATATGAGCTTCGTCAGCGAATATTGAGATTGGGTAGCGCTCACCATTCACTCGGCTATACCAATATGAGAAATCGAAAAGGCATCTGAGAGTTAACGAAATCAAGGCCCCTCTAACGTCAAAGGGGACAGGGCTGAGGTCAAGGACGATAACTTTCTTTCGATTTGAAATTTCCTCACCAAGGATTTTACGGAATAGATCGTCCATGGATCCGCTAGTATTATAGGTCTTCGGCTTAAAGATCAGGTCATAGCGTCGGTCGTTTAGGCGCGATTCCAAACGCATCAACAATCTCGTGAATTGGCCGTGCAAAGGTCCCTTAATCGGCTTCCCCGAAGAGCCCGCCACCGTCTGAGTATCTAGGTCCCGAAAGTCCTCAATTATTTGATCAAGGTCGAAATAAACTGGGGTGTCGATTGTGATCTTCTCCAACCCTAGCGCAGCATTCTCTGGGTGACTTTCTTTGGCGGCTTGAAGAAGCTCCTTAAACTTTGCGTTTTGGTTAGGAGCGCTCGATTCCGCCCTATCAATCATGAGCCCTAAAAGTTCTTCGGCATTCATAAGCCAATACGGCATTTCAATGTCAGTTGCAGAGATGACTTCTGCATCCTCTCCGAAGGCTCCAGAATACTCCCCGTGCAGATCCAAAAGCAAAACTGTAGATTGTGGAAATGATGAAATTTTTTGCAGGACGGATGCAACCGTCCAAGATTTTCCGCCCCCCGTTTGCCCTAGTATGGCTGCATGGCGCCCAAGGAATGCGTCTAAGTTCATCTTGGCTTCTTGCTCGGGAAGCAGCGATAGCCGCCCTAAGGAAAAATCCCCTTCAGCGAAGCTCGTATATACTTGGTTGATTGTCTTGGGAAGAACCGCGAAAACCGGAGCGTTTACGGTTGGTAGGATATTTGTACCACGTTCAAAACTTCCATCCGCACCTAACGTCCCGACCGGGATCGTCACAAGTTGCCGCGTGACTTGTTCAATTAAAAAATCTCCGTCAACGGCGGCAGCTTTTACCTCCGATGCACCGATTGATGCTTCGCGCATACGTGTCTCTGTTACTAAGCAAAGCAAGCTACCATTCGGCAAAGAAAGTTCAACAAACGAACCAGGTTGGCCAATCAGAATGCTCTCTGGACCGTCCGGTGTCGAAACATCGACATTCATTTCTTCGGGTACGCCAGTGTTGTTTTCGCCGTCAAACTCTAAAAGTGAGGCTATGATCTGATCGCCCTTGACTTCGATTACTTTTCCGATTTGGTGCTTCACAGATTTTTCCTTCAGAATAGCTTGACGAAATCGCCAAATTTCCATGTATTATGTGTCGCCTCAGTTTCACGCCCGCCATTTACTGTTTTGTCGTTGCAGAAGTGCCAAACGTTCGGGCGAGTGCGCGAGGCGCTAAGTGTCGTCGGCTCATCGTGGCAAAAGTTGAAAAATGAGATTGCGCCAGAGTCAATTTTGGGAGTAACTAAAGTCTCGTTGATGTGGCTATCGCCAAAGCTAAAGCCCGAAGAAATTAGGTGTTTACACTTGTCTCCCAGCAGTGAGCTCGATAAGCGAAAGAGGCGGTCGTATGGACTGGAAAGCGTCTCGAGCACCTTCGTCCGTCTTGGAAGCACCATGCATCGAGCCTCTGCCTCATTGATCGCACTGGGCGCCGCTTCGAAAATCCGTTCGTCCTTGCGAAACCAAGAAACAGAGCCGTGAAGTTTGACAAGGCGAACGGTCAGACCTCCTTCTTGTGAAAAGCGAGTCCCGTTAACCGTTCCTGAAACCAAAGAGAATTCTCGCTCGGAAAAGCACCGTGTTGTTGCGCCAATGAAACCATTTACTATCTTCAATCCTACTTCGGCGCAAGCATCCTCGAGCAGGAGGTCGTAGTTGGTAGTAAATATCCAGACATTTGTAGCGCGATCGAAAGCTCGAGCCTTTAGTTGTTCGAAAAAACTCACTTGATTGGATATGTCAGGGTGCTCCACACCCAAAATTGCATCACGAACGAGTTCTCGAATTCGCTCTTTGAGCACCTTAAATCGATCAATCTGGCTGTTTGTATGGTGCTCAATTACCAGATCTGAAATTTCTTCAATATTTGGGCTGCCTAGGGCATCGTCATAGGGCTTGCCAAATGCATGAAGTACTTCATCCAATGAGGCGCGTTCGTCGGGCTGCAACGCACTGATGACTTCTTTGGTCAATCCGGCGACCAAAGGATAGCCGGATTCAAATGAAGTTCCGGCTCCCAATAAGAAGCCCAAGTTATCTATGCTCGTTCGCGTCTTAGGGACAAAATCTTCGATGGGCAAGAAGCACCTTAGAATTGAAACCGAGAGAATCAAACACATGCAGCGTAGCGTTTTTGTGTCGACACTGCGAGATACCGGCTAAACATGCAACGTTGCCCTTCGTGCGTTTGACGAAGGTCTGTCTGCGATAGATTTGCCCTACTGTAGCATTGCCTGCGCAACGAAGGTCGGCTTTCCGTGCTTTCGAGTCGGGGCCTGGCGTCACGCTGCATCTTGCATGAATGCCATGGAAAAGCTTGGAGCTGTCACCTGGTACGACAGGTACCAAGATCAGTTCTGGGCTGAAAATCGCGCGCCTCCTGCTCAATGTGCGCCAGTGCTTAGCCTCGAACTGTTCAACCGCTTTGGGCAAGCAACCGGTGTTACAAGCCATAGGCGTGAGAAATCGCCGACGCACAGTTGCGGTGATGCGGCTGGCATGCCTTTTGGGAACGCGCCAAAAGGCGTTTCCATAAGGCGTGGCTTCGCGGCCTGATCCGGTGCCCAGGAGTGCAGGGGCGTGGTGAACGGCCCCTGCGAGCAGGCGGGGGTTCGGGGGAGGAGTGCGGAACGACGCTCCCCCGGGAGCAGGGGTTGCAAGGGGAGTGCGGAACGATGACCTTGCCGCCCTCCGCGCAGGAGTGCCCGCCGCATAGGCGCCCCCGGAGGGCGGGGTCCCGGGGCAGCGCCCCGGGCGAACGGCAGGCCGAACGCAGGCGCCGCAGGTGCCGGAGTGCGGGCTGTTTAGTGAGTAATGCCCCCAAACATCCGTTCACCGCTGCGTCTGATCTTTTTTCTCCGGCGCGGGAAGACATCATCCCACGTTCTGACCTCAACCTCTGGAGGTCAGAACATGGCAAGCAAGAAGCACCCGGTGGTCCTGCGGTTCGAGGGCATGGACCCGAGCGATATCGGTGGCTACGAGGCACACCGCTATCGCAAGGGTGGCGACCTCGGGCACATCGACCGGAACAAGGCGAAGCCCCGCCGCCTGATGGGCTCCGAGACCTGGGCCGAAGAAGCCCGGGCCGAGATCGAACTGATGAAGGTCGAAACCTTCGCGGCTGAGCTCGCGGACCTCGATCGGCGGAACCGGCGCAAGGATCTCGAAAAGCGCCGGATCGAAGGGCCACGGGATCCCTGGCGGTCGTCCCGCCACGGGCCGATGCGCGAACTCATCCTGACCGCCAACAAGGACTGGTTCGAGCAGACCGAGAGCAGCGACGTGGAGTTCAGCACCTCCCAGGAGGAGCTGTTCGAGGAGCACGCCGTGGCGTGGCTCCGCGAAAACTTCGGCGACGACTTCATCCATGCCCGCGCCGATCTCGACGAGCAGGCCTATCACATCCACGCGGTCATCATGCCGCGTGCGACCGTCAGGAAATACGGGACCGAGTGCCCGGTTCTCCAGCCCTCGGTTCATCCGCTCATCAAGGACTACGAGGCCGCGCAGGACAGCGTCGGCGAGTGGTTCAGTGAAATCGGTCTGGTGCGCGGGAAGCGGCGCAAGCAGGCCATCCGTGAAGCGCTGAACGACGGCCGCACGCCACCGATCAATCCGCGGCATGTCCGTCCCGCGGAATGGCGCGAGAAGGAAGAAAGACGCCTCGCCGAGAAGGCCGCTGAAGTCGAGACCCGCGAGCGCGCCGTTGTCGAGCGCGAAGACGACGCGGCATCCGTCTTGGCCTTTGCCGACGCGGTGGCGGCTGGCGAGATCGACACCGACGGGCGCCCGGCCAAGAGCGCCAAGACAAGCGGGAACCCTCAAATGCAACCTTCGGTGAAGAAGGCAACTCTTGGCTTCGCCGCCGCGCGCAAGGCCTTCCGGGCCGTTGCAAAGCGGCTCGGTGCGAGGGCCGAAGAGAAGGCACAAGAGCGCATCGCGTCCGAGGTCGCGGAGATCCGGGCGGCGGATGAAATCATACTCGAGATTGCCCGCGCGTTCCCGCAGGCCCAGCGGGAGCGGATCGCGAAGATCCGGCGCTCGCTGAGCGCGAAAATCATGGCGCTGGATCCGCGTTCCAGAGAGCGAACAATCCGGTCGCGTTCAGGTCCTGGAGAGCCATGACGACGGCGGTTCTGTCGAGATTTCTGATGCAATACGCAAGACATGCCAAAATTTTTGTTGCCATATGTCAGTATGTTGACGGTCTTTTTTGTTCAGAAGGGATTTTTCTTCCTCAACCGATTAAGCCGCGAAATTTTGCATATCCACGTTATGCGCAAGCCGGATGCGGCGGGCGGAAATCCCAATGCTCCGGTGACATCGAAACCGCAAACTTGGAGTATTCCACATGAAGAAATCGCTGTCCCAGAAACCCGCCCGCAAGCCCCGTTCGTCGCAGTTCGAGATGACCCCCGCAATGGAGGCTCGCATGCAGAAGGCGATGGTCTCGATCGGCAACATCGCCGACAAGCAGGCCCGCAAGGACGACAAGGTTCAGCGCGAAGCCCGCATGGCCATCGCTGAGACCTTCGACGCCTGGCTCGACTGGCTGGAGGAAACCGCACCTGATCAGGTCGAAGAGGTCTTCTTCGAGCTCGGCTGCTTCGCCACCGCCACCAACCGCCGGCGGATGTTCAAGCACGCCAAGGCACCGGAGGGCGTCGCAGGACGCGCGCAGGAGCAGGTCGATCAATGGAAGGCTGAGGAAGAGGCTGCCAAAGCCGGCGCAGCCGAAGAGGTGCACGGCAAATTCAGCGATGCCGAAAGCGATGGATGACCTTATCACCCCGCGCGCAGAAGGCGCGCGGGGCCAAACCAAACCCGCGAACGCAGTGTTTCCAGATCATCGACTACCCGGACGCGACCACTTTGGCTATATCACCAGTCCGAACACAGGAGACCCGACATGTAAGCACTCAGCCCCCCGTCCCCCGAAACCAGCCGCGCTCCTGCGGTGGTGGGGTATGGAGTGCCATGTCGATCAGACAAGCCGCCCGGGCCACGGCTCCCGAAACCGCCCACATCCGCCAAAACCCGACCGCATCGCTGCAAAGCAAGATCGACAGGGTCCGCCACGCCAGGGCGCAGATCGCCCAGCAGATCACCATCGGCGAAGAGTGGATGCTACCCCTGCTGAAACGGTTCAACACCGAACTGGCCCGGCTCGAAGAGACCCAAGATCTCCTCCTCCAAGCCACCGAAATCGCCAACCACGCCGCCCCCCACCGGGCGGCGTGATACGATTCAGTCAATCAAGCCCCGATAGCCTTCTTAATAGCGGCGACGGCGACAGGCACACCAATTTTTGCCGCAATATCGAGAGTCCATTGCCCGGTTGACTTCAAATAGTGAATTACACCTTTCTGGTCACCGCGATCTGCTGCTTCTTTGGCGTTCTCAATTGCAGAAGCTTCCTTTTTGGCCTGCGCGCTGCCGTCAGTATTTTCGTTTAAGGCAACATAAAGCTGATCCAATTCCCTCACCAAGGCATTCATCTCATCTGAAGTTGCGCCGCCTTGATAAAGGTTTTCTGCGAAGTTCGCGGTTCCACCATCGCCAAACTGGCCATGAGCTTCGGCATTAAATGTGTAGTTTGACATATTAACTCCATGATTTGATTGATACTTGTCGATAAAGAACATATTAAGCGCTTTATTTGTAGACCTTTCGCCAGCCAGAACGCCTCCCGCGAACTCGAGTCTTTCCAGCTTTTCTGCGGAAAATGCGCCAGCCATTTCTACGGAATCTCGGAGGGAGTCCATTTCGGCATCTCGCTCAAAACTCCATATTGTGTCCTTAATCCTATCAAGCTTAGATCGGTAATAGAATCTTAGGGCTCTAATACGTTGATCAGCTCGTCTTTGGTCCCTATTGAGCTCCTTGTGTAGGGCACCTCCACAAAACTCTGCCGACAAATAATTCAACGTGGAAATTTCTGAGTATATTCGAAAATACGACATCCGAAACCGCCTGACTTGAGGGGAGGATTTTCTCGTATAGTTTGCAACTACAGGAAAGGTGGAAGAAATTGGGACGCCGGCTGCGTTCGGGGTTGAAAACATGCACGCATCAAACCGTTCAAATCCCTTCAGTTTTGATCTACTGTTTCTCACCCATCGATATTCATGTTTCCCCGGCATCAGTACAAAAGCCGACCAATTGAGAGGCCTGATGAGCCTTGATTCGAACGGCGTGGGCTTACCCGAACCATCATGGAGCTCGGATGCAACGAAGTAATTTCGCCGCAGCATTGAGGCGAGCCCTGTCATAGAGCTTTCTTTCGCAATCTTTCCTTCATTCGCAGTAGTGAATCGCGTGTGAAAACTGTGATTGCTCATTAAAGCATCTATTGCTTCGTGGAGATTCCGTGCACTGTGCCAAAACTCCTTAGCGGCAAGGATCTCTACGCCAAGCTCAAAACGAATTGAGGCATCTCCGTCTCCAATTAGTCTAAAAAATTTGACTCTTGCTCGCGCTTTGAATTTTGAGTTGAAGAGCCTACTGTTTAGTGGGTATGTTCGGCAGTCCACGTGCTTCGTGGCGTCGACAAAATGGCGCTCCGTAATAAGATGAGGTGAGGCAACGGAATTAGCTGAAAGCTCCTCGGAACTTACCAAGCGGCTTCGCACCTTTCCGAAGCGCCGAACAAAATCCAGAGCGCCCGGTGACGGCCAAGAGGGCTTTGTCGTTAAGTCCGGCGGGTCGAGAAAAAACCTCCTCAGGTCGCAAAAGGGAATTTGAATAATAACAAATAAGTTCTTTCCCAATCGCTTCTCCCGAAAGTTGCCTCCCGCAACACAAAGTCATGCGGGAGGCTCTTCGCCGAGAACTTCTTCCCAGATTCGGCTAACCAGTGAGCTACGCCCCGTCAATACTGTGGTCGGGGCGGCGGGAATCGAACCCGCTCCTTTTGGCTTGTAACCAAACGCTCTACCGCCTAACTGGCAACTCCTCGTATGCGGACATGCACGGCACGCTTTCAGGGAGGGAACGCACCCCGCGCAAATAACATGCTCGGGTCCGTTGGTGTTTGTCAAGCAACCCGGAGAGATGTTCGCCACATTGCGCAAATTTCATCTTGAACGATTCGAAGTAGGCGTCGCCCCGAGATGAATCGGCACTTTGAGCATTACCGCTTCCGCCAATGCATGCCGCTTGGACAACACTATGGCATCACCATACACCGGCCGTTTCCTGATCTGCTTCACGCTATGCCCCATCATCTCGCCGCTGACATCCATCCGCTTCGTTTCCGCGAGGATCCGGCTCTCCCACGTGTGCCGAACACCACCGATAGTATGATCTGGCGACGGTAGCAGCCCGTTGTTCCGCATGTATTGGTTCATCGTCGCTGAGTAGGTGCTCTTTCCTCGGTAGCGTGGAAAACCATCGGGATGGCGCTTCGCTGCAGCCAGCGCCACCCCGACCAGGGGAACCTCGCGAACAGACGACGTGTTCTTGATCTCTCGCCGGTTCTCGCCTTCCTCGAAGCGCAGTCGCAGTCGCAGTCGCAGTCGCAGATGCGGGGTCGGGTGATCCAGCACGATCGCCTCCGGCGGCAGGTCGCAGATTTCCGACTGGCGGCATCCGGTCTCGATAGAGATCAGCAGGATGTCCCGCGCTTCGTCGTTCGTGCCATCGAATGCGCCGGGCGCGAACCACTTCTCGGTGATCCAATCCACAGGGATCTCGAGCTTGCGGCTCTCGGCCTTGTGCCGGTCCTTCAGCGAGACGCGATGATACGGATACGGCGGATCAGGTTGCGCGATACTCTCGTAGTAGCGGCGCAGCATCCCGGCCATGTTGGCAAAATCCTTGTTCGCGCTCTCCATCGAGAGGTTCTCGGCAGCGATCTTCTTCTGCCACCAAGCCTTGTGCTTCAACGCGGCGGCGTGGTCGATCTCCGTCACCAGCACGTCTTTCCTACCGAGCGCAGCCTGCAGGTTGGCGGCCGCGCGCTTGCGTGGATTGCGCCAGAGGCGCATCTGGTTTTCGCTCTTGTAGCGGTTGTCGTGGGCCGCGATAAGCTCGACCTCTTCGACGAGGCCGGAGAGCCGCAGAGTAGGCTCCTCCACAGCGCCAAGGAGGGCCTTGGCGGTCTCTGTCGCGGGATCGGCAGAGGATGCCTCCACCCGCTCCAGTACGTCTTCCAGTGGCGCCTCCAGGAGGTCGGAAAGGGGCCTGTAGGCAAAGCCTCGGGCCTGGGCGATCTTCTGCGCCGCACGATACGCGTCGGCCTCTTCTGGGCGCTCCTTGATGATGGTCATCTGGTCGAGCTCGGCGAGTAGCTTTGCCTTCACGTCCGGCAGCAGTTCCCTCGCACGGCGTTCGCTGTCGGTCTCCAGACTGCGGTGAATCTCGTTGCGCCCGGCGACCGCGCGATACCGTTTCGGCACGCGCATCCGCAGGTGCCAGGTTGTCCCGCGCTTGATGAGTCCCGCCATTCGTGGCACCTGCTTTTCTTGATTGTTGTCGTCGACATAGGCTCAATGGCCTGCTACACAATTTGCTACACATTCGGCCTCTTTAATGAATGCCGATGGTGGCAAAATCATCATAGAAATATGGCATTTTCAGCGCGCGGATCGTCGCATTCGAATCCCTTCGTCTCCGCCACTTTATCACGCGCGGAAAATTACTTCCCTTGTGATGCCAAGGCGTTGTGGAGCGATCTTGCTTTGACTCGCCTTCTGGCGCCTTGTTCTGCTACACAATTTGCCCCACAATTTGCTCTTTTGATGGGCTGACGTGGAGGGGCTGATGGCGGTGATGTTGCGTGGAACCACCTGGAATTTGCGCAAGCGCGTGCCTGCCCGCTATAGCAAGGTTGAGCCCCGCAAAGAGCTTTGGCTAAGCCTTCATACAGATTCTAAGGCCAAAGCAGAGGCCAAGGCGCCCGCGATCTGGCGTGCGCAGATTGAAGCTTGGGAAGCGCGTCTGGCAGGTGCAACGGAAGACGCCGAGAAGCGGTTTCAGGCAGCTCAGGATCTGGCCGGGAAGCGAGGTTTTTCCTGGTTGCCCCTGGCGGAGGTCACGCACTTGCCGCGCGCAGATCTGCTGAAGCGGATTGAGGCCATTCCTGCCCATAGCCAGCAGCCGAACCGCCAGGAGGCTGCTGCGATCCTCGGCGCCGTGTCTGCACCCGAGATCACGGTGTCGTGGGCAGTTGAGCACTACTGGAGTCTTGCGCGTGACCGGGTGGCCGACAAAAGCCCTGATCAGCTGCGTCGCTAGCGCAACCCTCGCATCAAGGCCGCAAGGAACTTCATCACCCTGCTTGGCGGCAAACCCATTTCGGAGATCCCCGGGGAGGATATGCTGGCCTTTCGGGGCTGGTGGCTTGACCGCATCGACGATGAGGGGCTCACCGCAAATTCCGCCAATAAGGATCTGACCCATTTGGGAGACATCCTCAAGACCGTCAACAAGATGAAACGTCTTGGACTGGTCCTGCCACTTGGGGACCTTGCCCTGAAGGAAGGCAAGGCACGTCCGCGTCTGCCGTTTTCCTCTGACTGGATACGGGAGCGCCTGCTTGCTCCAGGAGCGCTGGATGGGCTCAACGCCCAGGCTCGGGCGATTTTTCTGCTCATGATCAATACCGGCGCGCGCCCGAGTGAACTCGCCGCGTTGAGTGCTGGTGCGATCCACCTTCAGGCAAATACACCCTACATCGAGATCATCGGCGAAAACCGGCAACTCAAGAGCGTGAATGCACAGCGTAAGATCCCGGTTCTTCCAGTTGAAATAGGTCGCTTGGCTGATCCCCGCCTTGCGGCAGATCTCGGCCACCGGCGTGCCTTCCTCGCCTTGCCTCAGCATGTACGCCTTCTGCGCCTCCGTGAGCCTCGATGCTTTCATCGTCTTCAGCTCCTCTCCCAGCCAGCGAAGGTTAGCCGAAAACTCCAGTTTCAAACGGTCCAGTTCTCAGGGGGCAGAGCAAGGCGACCGCGCCCCGTTTTCTCGCGGCCATGCTGGTCGCCGTTCGATGGGCCTTCAGATATGTCGCGTCGATCATCACGGTCTTCTTTTCGCCGTGCTCGACGGCTAGGCCCACCATCATCCGCGCGAAGATCCCTTTCTCGCTCCAGCGCTTCCAGCGGCTGTAGAGCGTCATGTGCGGCCATAGGCATCCGGGACATCTCGCCACCTTAACCCATTGCGATTGATGAAGGTAATCCCGCTCAAAACCCGCTTGTCATCGACCCGAGGCCGCCCATGCGACTTCGGAAAGAAGGGTTCAGGACGCACCATCTGCGCGTCGTTCAGTCAAAAAAGATCGCTCGTGTTACCGCTCCGTTTTCGGAGCCCTGAATCACGCAGCGCGGCGGAAATCAATGCATCCTGACCCTAATCAGGTGTCGCACCCGCGAACAATGTGCCCGCTCCGCGCTGTCCTTACGAGAGCGCGGCGGCGGGGGGAAGCGTGACCGTCGCCGTCAGTCCGCTTGGCTCGCGGGCGGACAGGGTCAGCGTCCCCCCGTGGCCGCGAACGACCTCATTCACGATGGAAAGCCCAAGGCCGAAGCCACTGCGCTGCGTCGGGGTGCGCGAGCCATCTGCCTTGACGAATGGGTCCAGAACTTTTGTGCGCATGTCCTCTGGCAAACCGGGGCCGTTGTCTGAAACCTCGATCCGGGTGGTCCCGTCTGCACCTGCCGCAAGGGTCACATCCACGATGGTCCCGAATTTCGTGGCATTATCAACAAGGTTGGAGACCGCGCGGGCCAGTGTTCGCGGGCGGCACGCGAGGGCCAGCCGGGCCGGGCCAGAGTATGTGACCGTAAAGCCAACGTCGGAGAAGTCGGAACAGAGTGTGCGCAGCAGGCTGGGCAAGTCGGTTTTGCGGACGGGTTCGGTCAGGTTTTCGTAGCGAAGATAGTTCAGCGTTTCGGTGATCATCTCGTTGATCGACCCTATGTCGCGCATCAGCAGGGTTGCGGTATCGGCCGGAACGGTGCGCTCGACACGAAGCTGCAAGCGCGTGAGCGGTGTGCGAAGGTCATGGCTGACCGCGCGCAACATTGCCGTCCGGTCCTCCAGCAAACCACGTATATGCAGGCGCATCTCGTTCAGCTTGCGCCCGAGCAGGCGGATTTCCTGCGGTCCGGTTTCAACAAAAACCCGATCTGTCGGATCGGTGTTGCTTTGCGCCTCTGCCGCCGCCGCCGCGATCCGGGTCAGCGGTCCGGTCACCAGACGCGCGGCATAGATCGACAGCAGGACCACCGGAAGAATGACTACGATCACCTGCAGCATGATATTGACGGTGAAGTCGTTGAACATGTTCGGCACGGGCACGATTGTCGGTGAAAATACCAGCAGCCTGCCACCGAGGTCGACCACGATGCCGAGATCCGCACCCTCCTCGCCTGCAACCGTCCAGGCGGGGCGCCCATAGCTGTTCGAGAGGGCGAACAACAGGCGGTCCTGAAAGTCGGAAGTGCCTGCGCTTGGCTGGTCAAAAGGCTCCGCCCACGACACCAGCAATCCCGATTGGCGTGTGGCGGCCATCACGGCTTCCGCGAATCCAGGAGCGTCATTATTTTCGATCTGATCCGCCACGAGGTCGATCTGCGCCGCCAGAAGTTCGGCCCGCGAGAGCTGTGTATCCTCGGGAAAGAACGGCTGGGTAAACGCTGCCAGAATGCAGACAAGCAGGATCGGTGCCACGGCGAGCGTCACGATCTGAGTGCGTATCGGGCCTTCGAGGAAGCAGCGAAGCATCAGATCTTCTCGACATGCGGTGTGAAGATATAGCCGCCCATCCGCACCGTCTTGATCAGGACCGGCTCGCGCAAGTTTGGCTCGATCTTCTGGCGCACGCGACTGACATGTACGTCCACGCTGCGCTCGACAGGGCCGGCGACACCCACGTGCGTGAGCGCCAGCAGATCGCGGCGGCTGAGGATGCGCCGGGGGTTCAGGCAGAGGGCCAGCAAGACGTCGAATTCGGCGGATGTCAGGGACACCTCCGAGCCTTCCGGGTCGAGCAGTTGCCGGGCCAGAGGGTCGATGCGCCAGCCATTGAAGGACATCGCGGTGCGTGCCGGCTGGCTGGCTTCACCAAATGCCGCACGCCGCAGAAGAGCTTTCACCCGCGCCACCAGCTCGCGCGAGTTGAAGGGCTTGGCGATGTAGTCATCCGCCCCGATCTCGAGCCCGACGATGCGATCCACATCGTCGCCGAGCGCAGTGACGAGAATGATGGGCGTCGATGAGGTAGCGCGCAGGCGTCGGCAGACACTGAGCCCATCCTCGCCCGGAAGCATGATGTCCAGCAGGATCATGTCGAAGGTCCCGCTTCGCAAAGCCTCGTCCATTGCAGCCCCCGACCCGGCAATCGTGGTGGCAAAGCCGTGTTCGACCAGAAGATCGGCGAGCATTCCGGCGATTTCGCGATCATCCTCGACCAGTAGGATTCGGGTTGTTGTATCGAGCGACATTTTCATCAGATCCGGCGCTTGGGGATGGGCGTTCATGGCATGAAATCGGGTTATGTATTGTGTCTTTCGCCGGGACGGGCGGCTGTCACATCGCCATCGTGGCCCGTGACGAAGCGGCCAAGGACGCGGCGCAGGAAACGGCTCAGGTCATCCATATACGTGAACATCGCGGGTACGAAAACAAGGCTGAGTGCGGTCGAGGTCATCAACCCTCCGATCACCGCGATGGCCATGGGCGCACGGAACCCGCTACCTTCGCCCAGTGCAAGAGCCGAGGGCATCATGCCGGCGGACATGGCGATTGTGGTCATCACGATCGGCTGAGCTCGTTTCATGCCCGCGTCGATCAGGGCTTGGCGGCGCGGCGTTCCGCGCGCAATTTCCTCGATGGCAAAGTCCACAAGGAGGATTGCATTCTTGGTGGCGATGCCGATCAGCATGAGAAAACCGATCACCACCGGCAGGCTGATGGCATTTCCGGTAAGCAGCAGGGCCGCCATGGCGCCGCCGATGCTTAGAGGCAGGGACAGCAGGATTGTGACGGGCTGGAAGATATCCTCGAACAGCAGGATGAGCACGGCCAGCACCAGCATCAGCCCGGCCCCCATGGCCATCATGAAGCCTGAGAACACCTCCTGCATCAGTTGTGCATCGCCGAATTCACTCAGACTGACGCCCTGTGGCAGGCTCTGAGCTTCTTCGAGCGCCATGACTGACGCCAGCGCCGTACTCAGGGCCACATCGGGGGCAAGATCGGCTTCGATCAGGATCTGGCGCTCACGATTGTACCGCGCGACGTTCGACGGGCCCGTGCCCGCATGAATATCGGCCACCGCCATCAACGGGACGGCCGCCCCGCTACTGCTGCGCACCAGCAGGGTTTCGAGCGTTGCCAGATCGCGCCTTGCGCTGTCGTCCAGCCGCACGTTGATATCAATCAGGCGTTCCCCGTCGGAAAACTTTGCCAACTCCTGCGATTGATCGCCAAGCGTTGCGATCCGCAGCACCGAGGCGATTTCCGCCGCTGACACCCCGAGCATCGCCGCATCCGCCGGTCGCGGCACGACGCGCAGCTCGGGCCGGTCCATCGCGGCATTGGATTGTACATTCCGCAACTCCGGCACCTGCAGGCGGATGGCCGCTTCCAGCGCCTCGGCCGCACGTGCGACCGCGCCGCCGTCCGGGCCTGAGACGTTCAGGGAAAATTCGCGGCCGCCCTGACCGCTCAAGAAACTCATTTTGAGGTCCGGGATGACGGAAAGATCGGCCTGCGCCGCGCGTTCGAACCCGCGCAGATCAAGGCTGCGCTCGCCAGCGGGCACAAGTGTGATGATCACGCTGCCCTCGCGCATCTCGCGCTCATTGCCCAGGCTGGCAAAGACAGAAGCCACTGCGGGATGGGCCTGAAGCCGGTCGCTGATCCGCAACATCGTGGCTTCGGCATCACTCATCGTCACGCCCGGCGCCAACTCTACGTTCAGCACGGACCGGCTTCCGTCTTCGCCGGGCAAGAGGCCCGATGGCAGCAATGTCGCCATGAAGATTGAAATGGAGAAGATCACGACCCCGCCGGTGATCGTCAGGAAACGCCAGCGCAGCGTCCAGTCGAGCAGCCGTGAATACCACTGTAGCACAGGCCCCGCTGCGGCTTCGGCATGGCCTGCGTCCTTCATGAAATATGCGGCGATCAAGGGTGTGATCAGGCGCGCGACCAGTAGGGAGAAAGCCACCGAGACCGCCACGGTGATGCCGAATTGCAGGAAATATTGGCCGGCGATCCCACTCATGAAGCTCACCGGCAGGAAAACCGCGATGATCGTGGCCGATGTCGCGACGACTGCCAGCCCGATCTCGCCCGCCGCATCGATCGAGGCCTGGAACGCCGACTTGCCCGTCCGCATGTGGCGTATGATGTTCTCGATCTCGACAATCGCATCGTCCACCAGCACACCGGTGACCAGCGTCACGGCCAGCAGGCTGATCGTATTCAGTGAAAACCCGAACATGCTCATCAGCCAGAACGTCGGCAGGATCGAGAGCGGGATGGCGAGCGACGATATGAGGGTGGCGCGGAAATCCTTGAGGAAGATAAGGACAACCACGATCGCCAGAATGGCACCTTCGATCAGCGTATCCATCGCGGCGGCATAGCTTGCTTCGATATCGCGAACGGATGTGTCGATCAGCTGGATCGAGATATCGTCGTTTTCCGCATCCAGCGTCTCCAGTGCGTCGGCCACTTGCTGCGCGACGACGGGCGCGGAGAAACCGGGTGCCACGAAGACGCTGAAGGCGGTGACGGGTTGCCCGTTCTGAAGCGCTATGCTGCGGACCTCGGCCTGCGCATCGGTGACCGTGGCCAGTTCGCTCAGTTGGACATTCCTGCCGCCCGGCAAGATCAGTTCGAGCGCCGCAAGGGCCGCGATATCGCCTGCGGCCCCGGTCACGCGGAGCAATTGTTCCTGCGATCCGATCTCACTGCGCCCGCCGGCCTGATCCAGTGTGGTGCGCGCCAGTTGGGCGCTGACCTCTGCGGCGGTGATGCCGAGCGCTCGCAGACGGACCGGGTCGAGGTTCACCCGGATCTCGCGCTCGGCCCCGCCTTCGCGCTGAACACGCGCCACGCCGGTCACGCCCTGCAGAGCCCGCGCCACCGTGTTGTCGATCAGCCATGACACCGTCTCGGGCAAAAGTTGGGGGGCATGGACCGCATAGGTCGCGATGGGATCGCCTTCCGCCTCCACCCGCTGGATCACCGGTTCGTCCACGGCACCGGGCAAATCGCCGCGTATGCTGCTTACGGCATCGCGCACGTCGTCGACGGCACGGTCCACCGGCACGTCAAGCTCGAACTCCACCGATGTCACGGATTGACCGTCGGTCACGGAGGACGAGACGTTGCGCACTCCCGTAAGGCCGGACACCGCGGCTTCGACCGGCATCGTCACCTGGGTTTCCATCTCGACAGGGGCCGCGCCCGATTGGGAGACGGCGACCGCCACCAGCGGGATCTCCACCTCGGGCATGCTGGTGATCGGCAGCGCCCTGAACGATACCAGACCCGCGACGACCAGCACTGAGAACAGCACCAGTGACGGCAATGGTTTGTGAATGGCCCAGGCGGAGATGTTGAAAGACATCAGAAGCTCCCATCGGGCGAGGCGGACACCAGGGGAACGGGTGAGACGATGCTGCCCGCCTGCAATAGGCCACCAGCGGCGGCGACCACGATCTCGCCCTGCTCCAGCCCGTCGACGATTTCGATACCGCTTGCGTCGGTCAGTCCCGTCACCACACGCCGCAGTACGATGACGCCGTCCCGTACCACCTGCACCGACTGACCCTCATCGTCCGACAGAACTGCTGCGCGCGGCACCACGACAGCGATGCGCCTGTCGCTTTGAAAGGTCGCCTGGGCATAGCTGCCCGTCTTCATCGCGCCGCCCGGCAGCCGGATCCAGGCGGTTCCCATCCGGGTCGCAGGATCGACCGACGGCGAAACCAGCCGGATGTCCCCCTTAAGTGTGTCGTCATAGCCGGCAATCGCGACGGCGACCGCTTGCCCCTGACGCAGCGAGTGTATCGCGGTTTCCATAACGGACGCCTCCATCTCGATCTCACCATCCTTCAGAATTCGGAACAGGGGCTCTGCGTCCGTGCTCACTGTCTGGCCCAACCGGGCGTTGCGCTGCGCAATGATCCCCGGCTCCGGGGCGCGGACCGTCGTCCGCTCCAGTTGCCACATGAGGTCTTTTCGCACGGCCATCAGGCCACGAAGATCAGCCTCGGCGGCGGTCAGGGCGGCCCTCTGCGCATCGACCCGCGCCTGTCCGATCTCGGCAGCCATCTTCCGCTCCTCACCGGTCTGATCGGAAATGCCGCCTCCCGACAGGAGTTCGCGCGCGCGCTGCCATTCCGCATTGGCGCCGCGTGCGGACGCCTCGGCCTCGGCCAGCAAGGCGCGGGTCTGCGCGATGACGGCTTCGGCCCGGGTCACGTCGGCAGCACTCTGCTCCAGTTGCAGTTCGATCCGCTGCGGGTCGAGGAGCGCGAGCACCTGGCCCGCCGTCACCCGGTCGCCGACATCGACAAGGTATTGCCGCAGCCTCACGCCAGAGACCTGCGCGTTGACCAGCACCTCCTCCCGGCCGACAAGGGTTCCACCAGCGACGTAACTGCGGGAGATGGCGCGCCGCTCTGCCATCACGACATGGACGGACATGGGCAGGTCCGCCGGACTTTCGAACTGGATGTCTGCAGAGTGGCTGTCAGGGAAGAGGCTGTGGCGGAACACGTACCCGAGCCCGCCAAGCAAGATCGTGGCAACCAGCAGCCAATGGCGCAGAGTTTCGAAGCGTCGCTTCGAGGGTGGCCGGTCAGTCATGTGATTCCCCATGAGAAAGCCAGGTGCCGCGCGGCACCTGGCTTGCTGCGATCAGAACCGGTATCCAAGCAGGACCGATGCGGAAGATTGCATCTCTTCCCGAACGATGGGGCTATCCGCAGCATCGCCGATGAGGCTCCCTACCTCGATCTCGCCGCGCAGAATCCAGTTTTCCCGGATCACATAGGTGGCCGATAGCCCCAGATCGACGCGCTTGAACCCGGATTCGGCCTCGTACTGCGCCAGTCCGGAAGCCGCTGACTGGGCTGCAGTCACCCCGAAATAGTTTTGCATGTGGTCTTCATCAGCCCAGTTGGCTGACAGGTTCGCGGCGAGCAGGACATTACCGACCTTGCGCGTGTACTGGGCCCCGAGCCGCCCGACCATGCCATCACTGTCACCGAGCGTTCTGTCGAAGTTCATGTACAGGTCCAATGGTCCAAGGGCATAGCCGATGCCGAGCCCGAGGGTCGCGCCGCCGTCAACATCTCCCAGACCGGCCAAATAATCGGAGTCGTCTTCCTCGCGCCCGGGGTCGTACCCGATCTGCGTGCTCAGGCTGAGAGGCCCGGTCGTCAGGAGGTCAACATTCAGACCGCCAAGGTCGAATGTTACCCGATCTCCGTAGCTGATCGAGAAGAACGGCAGCGCGGTGGTCTCGAAATCTTCCGCGCCCTCGAACTCTGGTGCCACTCTCGCGCCAATGCCCAGGACGAACTCCCAGTTGCTTCTACCGCCGCCACTGCCAATCACGGGGTCCTGAACCGGTGCATCGAATGTCCCGTAGCTCAGTTCGGCGTCCTGTCCGTGTGCGCGGCTTGCCGACAGCAGAAAGGGGGTAAGCAGCGCCACGAGTGCGAGGGGTGCGAGCGGTACGCGATCTGAACTTGTGTGGGTGGTCATGGGTGGGAGCTCTCCTGGAAGCGTTGGGTGTAACCATCCGCCGCACATTGCCTCGGGCGATGTTTCACAGGGTTTGGAAATGTTTAGAAATGTTGCGCCGCGCAGACTGGCAGGTCTCGGCAATCAGAATTGTCTTTCTGGGTCTGTCTCGACTGCGCAGGGGCCGATGTCGGCACATTGTCGCGCCGGCGGAACGCAATGGTTGTAAACACCTTAAGTCGCTGCTCTCAGAACCTGCGGCTTCGGTTGTTTCCGGTATCAGGGGCGCAGGCGAGTGGCATGCCCGCAGGCACGGCGGTCCCAAGCCGCTTGCCTGGCGCAAAGCCTTCCGGAAATGATCAGGAAAAGCTGGGGATCTGGGCTGTCGAGATCCCCGGCAGCCATATCGGTGCATCACCTGTCCTGTCCGGACATCTGTGTAGGGTCAGGATTCATAACCAATAGATGACGATAGCGGCGAGGTTGATGGCCGAGAGGAATACCTTGGGACAGCGGTCATAGTGGGTTGCCACGCGCCTCCAGCCCTTGAGCCTTCCGAGCATGATCTCGATGCGGTTGCGCCGCTTTTATCGGGGCTTGTCGTATTTGACCGGGGTCTTTCGCTGCCTTCGCTCCGGGATGCAGCCGCGTATCCCTTTGTCTTGCAACGCTTCCCTGAACCAGTCGGCGTCATAGCCGCGACCCCGAGCAACCATTTGACGTTTTGCAGGCCGCTGAGTAGAGCCCGTGCGCCAATGTAGTCGCTCACCTGTCCGGCGGTGACGAACAGGCCGATCGGTCTTCCCTGGCTGTCGCAGACGGCATGCAGCTTGGTGTTCATGCCACCCTTGGTTCGGCCGGTCAGGCGACCGCGCCCTCTTTTCTCGCGGCCATGCTGGTCGCCGTTCGATGGGCCTTCAGATATGTCGCGTCGATCATCACGGTCTTCTTTTCGCCGTGCTCGACGGCTAGGCCCACCATCATCCGCGCGAAGATCCCTTTCTCGCTCCAGCGATTCCAGCGGCTGTAGAGCGTCATGTCCGGCCATAGGCATCCGGGGCATCTCGCCACCTTAACCCATTGCGATTGATGAAGGTAATCCCGCTCACAACCCGCTTGAAATCGACCCGAGGTCGACCATGCGACTTCGGAAAGAAGGGTTTAAGACGCACCATCTGCGCGTCGTTCAGCCAGAAAAGATCGCTCGTGTTACCGCTCCGTTTTCGGAGCCCTGACTCACGCAGTGCGGCGGAAATGAATGCATCCTGACCCTAGGTCTGACACCAAGGAACAATCCCAGCGGCGGCAAGGAAGGGCTGGGCACGATTACGAAGATGGGGGATCAGTACCTCCGAGAGCTTCTCGTGGTCGGTATGACTTCCCGCGCCATCCAGGTGAAGGTCCGACAGGACAAGGGGGACCTGTGGCTGAGTCAACTGCCGGAGAGAAAGCCGTTCCGACTGTCACGCATCGCCATGGTCAACAAGGCGGCCAGTATCATATGGTCGTCCTGACACAGGGGGAGGCCTAGACGCCAAAACCTGCCTGATGCGGCAAGCACTGCACAGAAAATAGCAAGACCGGCGAGATGATGGAGACACCCACAGCCGTCATCCCGGGAGACCCCGCCGAATGTCCGGGGCGTAATAGCCCGCAAAGCCGACAGGGATCCGGGACGCGGAAGCCATCAGGGCCAGCGGCCGAAACGCCGAGCAATCAGGCTCGACACACGACCGCTTCTGAATGGGTATAATAAGATCTTTCCCGCTTGCTATGCAGTTCGCGACGGTCCTACCTCAAACCGTCCGGGGAACGGTTTGAGGTAGGACCGGGCGGAGCCTCTATCTAGGCAAGTATGTTTGATCTTGCTACACATATTGCTACACAAAATGAAACACATGGACAGGACATCGCTCTGCAATATATAGGAAATATCATTTGGAGCTAGGCGCTTGGCGCCCTTCGTCTCCGCCATCATACATCTGTAGTGGTTTTGATTGGGTCGCCTTTGGCGACCTTTTTCTTTTCATGTCAGGCTCTTGGTGGGGTTAGGATGTTTTCTCTGGTTTCTTTCGATTTGGCCTGTGTGCTTTCGTTGGGTGCTACAAATCATGGCCCTGCTGACCGGAAAGCTCACGAAGAAGCTGGTTGAGAACCCCGGCCCCGGTCGCCACGGGGATGGGAATGGCCTCTACCTTGTGGTTGATCCTTCTGGGGCACGGCGCTGGATCGTTCGAGCCACGGTGAAAGGGCAGCGGAACCGCAAGGGCGCGCCGCTCAGGCCTGACTTCGGTCTCGGGGCGCCGAGCTGGTCACGCTGCACCATGCACGCGCGCGGGCGCTGGAATATCGCCGCATGGCCCGGCAGGGCCTGAATCTGCGTTTCAATGTGCAACGGGAGGTGCCGACCTTCGAAGAGGTGGCGCAGCAGGTTCACATTGATCGCATGCCCACCTGGAAGAATGCCAAGCACGGACAACAACGGATCAACACCTTGCGCGGCTATGACTTCCCGAAGATCGGGGGAATGCCGGTCGACAGTATGGGCCGGCCCGAGGTCCTGATGGGCCTCTCTCCGATCTGGACCGAGACGCACGAGACGGCACGTCGCCTGTCCTGATCTGCACCAGAGCGCCAAAGCCGAGGGGGGAGCCTCAGCAACAGGTGTCTCCCCCCCCCAAGCGCCCTGTCCTAGCGCTTTGGTGCCAGGGCGACCCGCATGTCGCGAGCATGGCGGGAGAGCGCGAGATAGCGATAGAGCCCGTGGACGAACTTGCCGTAGGGCATGCTCAGGAAGAAGGTGAGCACCGCACCCAGATGCAGAGCCAGCAGGGGGCCAAGCAGGGCCGTCTCGCCCAGAACCCTCAGGGCAAGGCCGCTCGCACCGGTGATCAGCAGCATCAGGATGAAGCCGACCTCCATACCGCGGAAGCCGACGGCGCCCAGCTCCTGCATGCGGGCCCGCTTCGCGCTCAGCAACCCCAGGGGGCCGATGACAAGGCCGATGCCGCCGGCGATCCCCAGAAGCGCCGGGCCGCTGTGCCATGTGTAGGGCGCTTCCCAGCCGAAGACGTAATGGTAGACGGTCGCCAGTGAGGTCGCCCCGAGGCAGAGCAGAAAGCCATAAAAGGTGAAGTGGTGCCAGAGCCGCCGTCGGTCGGTGGGCTGATCGTCCTCGTTGAAGCACCCCATTCCGCCACCGTCGAGATAGCGCAGGCGCGCGGCATCAAGGGTTGCCTGTGTGTGATCTCTGAGCTCCGTCTGCGGGGTGCCGGTGTCGCGCCAGAAGGCCCGGGCGCCCATGAACACGGCAAGCAGCATCCACAGGAACGCAGCGCCGAAGAGGGCGACCATCGCCTCATGCGGCAACAAGGCGTAGAATCTGGCATCGTCCAGATGCGCCGTCAGCAGCGCCCCGGGCTCGTTTGCGGCCACGAAGCCCAGGATGAACAGCGCGGTGACCAGCGTCATGCCGATGGCAAGCGCCGTGCCGTGGCGGGCGAAGAGCGGTCTGGCAGCCTTTGGCCAGGCATAGTGGGCGTAGCTTTCGGCGCGGACCTGCGCCAGCGTGCCGGGCACGTTGACCGCGAATTCATGCGGCGGGGTGAACTGGCAGTCATGGTAGCAGGCGCCGCAGTTGTGGCACAGGTTGGCGAGGTGGTTCAGGTCGCCGTCGCTGAAGGATCGCTTCAGCTCCATCGCCGGAAAGACGGCGCAAAGGCCCTCGCAGTAGCGGCAGGAATTGCAGACCGTCATCAGTCGGTCGGCCTCGGTCAGGGCGGGCGTGCTATGAGACATGGGCGGCGGCTCCTTGTCCGGCCAGACGTCCGAAGACGGCTCCGATGGTCATGCCGATGCCGGCGGCATAGCCCTGGCCCAGCACGTTGCCGGCCATGATCTCTCCGGCGGCGAACATGTTCTCGGCCGGTTGGCCATCCTGCATCACCATGCGGGCGCGGTCATCGACGCGGACCCCGAGGTAGGTGAAGGTGATCCCGGGCCGCACCGGGTAGGCGTAGAACGGTGCGGTCTCGATGCGCTGCGCCCAGTTGCTCTTTTCGGGCGTCAGCCCTTCGGTGCGGTTGCCGTCGGGCTCGACGTGATTGAAGGGGCGGCCGCCAACGACAGAGGCATTGAAGGTCTCGACGGTCTCGACCAGTTGCGCGGGATCGAGCGAGAGCTTCTCCGCAAGCTCGGCGATGCTGCCGGCCTCGATCGGCGGAAAGAGGGAGGGCATGAATTTCTCCAGGTTGGGGGCGTCGAAGAGGATCCAGGCAATCTGGTCAGGCTGATCGGCCACCAGGCGTCCCCAGATGGCGTAGCGCTTCGGCCAGATGTCCTCGCCTTCGTCGTAGAAACGCTTGGCGTGCTTGTTGACCACGATGCCGAAGACCACGCAGTCGAGCCGGGTAATGATGCCGCCGTCGAACTGTGGTGCCCGGGCGTCGATGGCCACGGCGTGACACTGGGTGGCGTCGCCGATCTGCCGGACACCACTGTCGATCAGCGCACGGGTCAGGCTGCCCTTGTTGTAGGGCGTACCCCGGATCAGGAAGTTTTCCGCCCGGTCCCCCCAGCCCTGTTTCAGCCAGTCGATATCCGCCTGAAAGCCCCCGCTTGCGGCGACCAGGCTGCGGGCCTCGATCCGGGTCGGGCCCGCAGGGGTCGTCACGGTCGCGGCGCGGAAGCTGGGGCCGTCGATCTCGACCTCGGTCACCTCGTGCTCGTAGCGGATTTCGACGCCCAGCCCCTCGGCGGTGCGGTAGAGCGCGTTCAGCATCGAACGCCCGCCGCCGAGGAAGAAAGAGTTGGTTCGCCCGAGGCTGAGGGTGCCGCCCAAGGAGGGCTGGAAGCGCACGCCCTGTTGCTGGATCCAGTCCAGCATCTCGTAGGACCGGTCGATCATCATGCGCGACAGGGCCTCGTCGGTATTGCCCGAGGTGACCCGCAGCAGGTCTTCCATGAACTCGTCGCCGGTATAGGGGCCGGTCAGCGTGCCCGTGGCCGTGTCATGGGCGCAGCGCATGTTGCGCGTGTGCCGGGTGTTGCCGCCGCGATAGAACTTGGGCGCCTTCTCCAGCACCAGGACGCTGCGCCCGGCGCGGCGGGCAGCGATGGCGGCGCAGAGGGCGGCGTTGCCGCCCCCGGCCACGAGGACATCCCAGACCGCCATCACGCCCGATCCATCACGCGGGCCAGGGCGGGGAAATAGGCATCGCCCAGCCCCGCGGCTTGTGCCTTCTCCATCCGTGCCCTTGCCAGTTCGGCGCCATGGGCCCGGAACCCGGTCAGGCTGGCCAGTTCAAGCGCGTAGCTGACGTCCTTCAGGGCATAGTCGGTCGGGAAGGCGCCAGACGGGAAGACATCGGGCAGCATGGCCTTCATGCCATGGTTGCGCAGGGCGAAACTGTCGGCCGAGCCCTTGGCCAGCGTGTCGAACAGCAGGGCGTCATCGACCCCCGCCGCACGCCCGAGGTTGAGCGCTTCGGACAGGGCGACCACGGTCTCGAACAGCACCATGTTGTTGAGAATCTTCACCACCTGTCCGCATCCCACAGGCCCGCAATGGGTGATGTCGGTTGCTGCATGGGCCAGAAGCGGCTGGATGAGCGCGATGTCCTCGTCCGAGCCGCCGACCATGATCGACAGGGTGCCGTCCTCGGCTGCCTGCCGGGTGCGGGCAACCGGGGCATCGGCAAAGCGCATCCCCTTTTCCTGCAACGCATCGGAGAGGTCCCGCGACAGCCCGACCGGCGAGGTGGACATGTCCACCACCAGAAGCCCGGCCCTGCCCGCTGGCAGGATTTCGTCGCGAACGACCTGCTCGACCTGGACGCCGCCGGGCAGCGACAGGAACAGGATGTCCACCTCTGCTGCCATCGCGGCCAGGCTCTGCGCCGCGGTGGCACCATGCTCGACCAGGCGGGCAACCGGCGCGGGGGAGAGATCGAAGACCTGCATCGTCGCGCCGGACTTGAGCAGGATGTTGCGGCAGATCGGTTCGCCCATCACGCCAAGACCGGCAAAGCCGAGGCTCGCGGCCGGGGCGGAGGAGGTGTTGTTGGGGGTCATGCTTGCTCTCCTTGGGGAACGGGAATGGACAGGATCGAGGTGCCGCAAAGCGACCCGAGGAAGGCGCGCGTCCCGTCCTGGGAAAAGGCGATTGAGGCGATGTTGCCGAGGCGGCTCCGGCCGGTGTCGTAGAAGTGCTCCCGGCCCATGCGGCCCTCGGCCAGGGCGCTCTCGACCCGATCGACCAGCTCCGGATCGCAGTCTTCCAGAACCAGCTGCGCCCGACCGTCCGGCGCCACGCGCCACAGCCGGTTCGAGACGATGCAGGTGACCCAGAGATGCCCGGCACTGTCGAAGCGGATCCCGTCGGGGAAGTCTCCCCGTCCGAATTGCACCATGGTGCGGCGATTGCTCAGCCCGTCGGGCCCGAGGTCGAAACGTGTGATCCGGCGCGAGAAGGTCTCGGAGATGGCAAGCCCGGAGCCATCCGGTGTCAGTCGGCATTCGTTGGCAAAGCAGATGTCATCCGCCAGGATTCGCGCCGTGCCCTTTTCGACCAGCACGATCAGACCGTCGGCGATCTTGTCTGAATAGGCGTTGAAGCGCGGTTGCTGGATGGTGCTGACGGTGATCCACATTCGTCCGGCGTCGTCGGTCATGACGAAGTTCGCCGCTGCGAGCGGAACGCCCTCGGCCTCCATGACTTCGCAGGTCAGGCTCTGGTCCGCTCCGAGGCGCCAGATGCCGCCGCCCTCTCCGATGTTGGCGATCAGCACGCTGCCGTCAGGCTGCGGCGCGATGCCGTTGGGCACCAGTTCGGCGCCGTTGGCCATCGCAGGCGTGGGGCCCTGCGTGTCGACCTGACCATCGGGCGAGATCCGGCTGATCCCGCGCGCCCGGTGCGAGACAACCAGGCCACCGTCGCTGGTGACGTGAATCGATTCCGGGCGATCCAGCCCCTGGCCGATGCGCGTGACGTCATCGACCGAGAGAAGCGGCGTGCCTGCCGTGTCAGTCATGTCGGGCGGCTCCATGTAAATGGTAGGTGTGTTCTGTTTTGTGAGGGGGTGTGTCGGCATGGGAAGACTTGATCGCCGCAATTATCCGACTTTCTGGAAGATTCATCTTGCAATCTCGATCTGTGACTCGCTACTCAATAGACCATTAGTTCTGTTAGGCGCAACAGTGGAGCGGACGTGACCAACCAAATAATCGACACGTTCATGCGTTTGCCGGTCCTTTTCACCGGGCATCCCGAGATCGCCCGGCGGGCCGATCGCGCCGGGATCGTCCTGTTGCTGGAAGCCGGGTCCGAAGCGGTGCGTCTGCAGCTTGAAAAGGGGCAAATGACCGTGCGTCCGGCCGAGGGTCCGATGCAGGGCTGGGATATCGCCCTGCGTGCCGCGCCCGAGGCCTGGGCCGATCACTGGCAGGCCGTGCCAGCGCCTGACTCCTTCGACATCCTCGGCATGGCCCGCCATGGGCGGATGCGTATCGAGGGCAACTTCGCACCGCTCATGCGGCACTTGCAGGTGGTGAAGGACATCCTTGCGCTGCCGAGGGCCACGGCATGAGCCCGCGTTTCGATCCCGTCACCGGGCGCTACCTGCGCCTGGACATCGGCGGCAGGCCGCATCGTCTCTATGTCGAGGAAGCGGGGCAGGGCATCCCGCTGCTGTGCCTGCACACCGCCGGGTCCGATGGTCGGCAGTATCGCGACCTGCTGCTGGACGAGTCGGTCACTTCGCGTTTCCGCGTCATCGCCTTCGACATGCCCCGGCATGGCAAGTCCAGCCCGCCGGAAGGCTGGCAGGATGAGGAATACCGCCTGAGCACCGAGGCCTACGTGGGGATGATCCTTGATGTCTGCGCGGCGCTCGAACTTGACCGCCCGGTGGTCCTTGGATGTTCGATCGGGGGGCGTATCGTGCTGCAGCTGGCCGCCGATCATCCCGAGAGGTTCCGGGGGCTGATCGGGGCCCAGGGCGCCGCATGGCAGGATCCCTGGTACGACACCGACTGGCTGCACCGCCCCGACGTACATGGCGGAGAGGTCTGCGCCGCACTGATTTCCGGCCTGATTGCGCCGGGTGGCCCCGCAGCGGACCGGCACGAGACGCTTTGGCACTACATGCAGGGCGGTCCGGGGGTCTTCAAGGGCGACCTCTGGTTCTACCGCGTCGACGGAGACCTGCGCGACACCATCGCGCGGATCGACACCGCACGCTGTCCGCTCTGGCTGATGGCGGGGGAATACGATTTCTCCTGCCGCCCGGAGGACATGATCGCCACCGCTGAAGCCATTCCCGGCTGCCGGGCGGTGGTGATGGAACGGCTGGGCCATTTTCCGATGAGCGAGAACTACGGGCAGTTCGCCCGCAGCCTGACCCCGATCCTGGAAGAGATATCGGGGCCGGTTCCCTTGGCGCAGGGCGCCGGGGCGAACCAAGAAACGTGAAGAGAAACGGGAGGAGATTAAACATGAAACGGACAACAATTCTCGCGGCGGCTTCGGCCCTCGCGATGGTCGCGACGGGCGCCATGGCGCAGGAGACCCTGAAGATCGGGGCCCTTGTCACCATGTCCGGCGCCGGCGCGAGCTGGGGCAACGGCATGAAGCGCGCCGCCGAGCTGGCCGCCGAAGACGTCAATGCGGCCGGTGGCCTCGAGGTCGGGGGCACCAGCTACCAGGTCGAGATCATCGCCTATGACGACAGCTACAAGGCCAATGAGGCGGTGACCGCCGCCAACCGCCTCGTCTTCGAGGACAAGGTCAAGTACATCATCGGCACCGTCGGCTCGGCGCCGATCCTGGCGATCCAGCCGATCACCGAGGAAAATGGTGTCATCACCATGACGCTGGGCTTCACCGCCCAGGCGCTTGGGGCAGACAAGCAATATACCTTCCGCCCCAATCCGACCACGGCAGAGGTGGCCCAGCCGCAGATCGACTGGATCGTGCGGACCCAGGATGTGAAGACCGTCGGGGCGCTCTTCCCCAAGGATGAGACCGGCGAGGCCATCGCGAAAGACCTTGCCAGCGCCTACGAGCAGGCAGGCGCGACCCTTGCCGCAACCGAGTTCTTCGAGCGTGACCGCGTCGACTTCATCCCGCTGCTGACCCGCATCATCGCCCAGGGCGTGGATGCGATCGAGCTTGATGGCAACTCTCCGGTCACGGCCGGGCAGATCGTGCAGCAGGCCCGGGATCTGGGCTTCGAAGGCGTGATCATCCGCACCGGCGGCCCCGCCACCCAGGAGATCGTCAACGTCGCCGGCGAGGCCGCAACCGAGGGGATGTTCGTCCACTCGGCCTTCGACCCCGGCCTGGCCAGCGCCAAGGCCTACGAAGAGCGCTACGTCGAGACCTACAACGAGCCGATGAACGGCTTCTCGCCCTTCTTCTACGACGGCACGAAGATGCTGTTCCAGGCGATGCAGGACGCCGGCACCGTCGAGGATACCGAGGCGGTGAAGACCGCCTACGAGAATATCTCGGACTACGACGGCATCCTCGGCACGATGAACTGGACGGGGGGCGAGCGCTACGGGATCGCTCACCAGCTCGACAGTCCCTTCTACATCGCCCGGGTGACCGGCGGTCAGGAAGAGATCGTTGCCCGCTGTACCTCTGCCGGCTGCGAATAAGCGCCCTGTTGCCGCGCGCCGACAAGGTGCGCGGCCCCCTCATGTACAAGGACCGGCTTCCGTGAGCTTCCTCATCGCCCAGTCGCTGATCAATGGCGTGATCCTGGGAACCCTCTACCTTCTGATGGCGATCGGCTTCACGCTGGCCTTCGGCGTCATGCGCATCGTCAACTTCGCGCATGGCGAATTCTACATGATCGGCGCCTTCTGCGCGCTGATCGGCGTGACCTGGCTGGGGCTGCCCTATCCGGTGACCCTGGCGCTGACCATCGTCTTTGCCATCCTCATGGGCGCGGTGGTCGAGCGCCTGGTCTTCCGCCCCTTCCGCAATGACGAGCTGTCGGGGATGATCGCCTCGCTCGGGCTGGCGATGATCCTGCAGCATGGGGCCCTGATCCTTTTCGGACCCGATCCGCAGGCCTTCCCGGCGATGGTCTCCGGCGTGTTCAAATGGGGCGCGCTGATCGTGCCCAAGTCGCGGGCCCTCGCGCTTGGCATCGGTCTCGTGATCCTGCTGATCTTCTACCTGTTCCTGATGCACACCCGGCACGGGCGGGCGCTGCGCGCCCTGGTCCAGGATCAGGAGGTTGCCGCGGTCTTCGGGGTGCGGCTGGAAATCATGTATCCGCTGGGCCTTGGCCTGGGTATCGCGCTGGCCGCGGTGGCAGGCGGCCTGATGGCGCCGCTCTTCGGGGTGTCGCCCTTCATCGGTGCGACGCCGCTGCTGAAAGCCTTCATCGTGGTCATCCTCGGCGGTCTCGGGTCGATCCCGGGCGCGGCACTCGCGGCGATCCTGCTGGGGCTGATCGAAAGCTTCACCTCGTCCTTCATCAGCGCCTCGGCCGCCGACATCGTGACCTTCGCGCTGGTCATCGGCGTGCTGCTGGTGCGTCCCGCCGGTCTTCTGGGGAGGGCTGAGGCATGAGCTCCGCAGTCACCCACGGCGCTTCCGGCTTGCGGCCGATGGCGCTCGTCTGGGCCCTGGCCCTTGTGGCGGTCGCCCTGATCCCCTGGATCACCGGCAGTACCTTCCACTTCCACATCGCGATCATGGTCTGCATCGCGGCCATGGCGACCGGGGGCCTTGCGGTCACCGCCTGGGTCGGCCAGCTGTCGCTTGCCCATGCCGCCTTCGCCGGGATCGGGGCCTATACTTCAGTGCTGCTGGTCACCCGTCTGGACCTGCCCGTCCTGTTGGGCCTCCCGGCCGGTGCGCTGGTCGCGGGGGCCGTGGCCTTCGTGATCGGCGCCCCCTTGCTGCGCCTGCGCGGTGTCTACTTCGTGCTGATCACCTTCGCGCTGAACGAACTGTTCCGCCTGATCATGTTGGAAGTCCCCGAATATTCGGGCGGATCGAGCGGCATCGCGGGCATTCCCAAGCTCTCGATCTTCGGTCTGACCCTGTCGAGCTACGAGGCCGTCTATCCCTTCGCCCTGGTCTGCCTCGCGCTGGTCATGGGGCTGCTCGTGCTGATCCGCAAAGGTCAGCTTGGCCGCCGCTTCGGCGCGGTGGAGGAAAACCTTGCCCTGGCCGAGGCCTCGGGCATCCCGACCGCGCGGACCCAGACCCTGGCCTTTACCATCGGCAGTGCGATCGCCGGTTTCGCGGGGGCCTTCCTGGCGCACTACGTCGGCTTCATCTCGCCCGAGACCTTCGGATTCCAGCTTTCGGTCTCCTACGTGATCATGCTGGTGACGGGCGGACGGCTGGCACTCTGGGGGCCGCTGGTCGGCGCGCTCTTCCTGACGCCGCTGCCCGAGTTTCTGCGCGGCGCGGTCGAGTACCAGCACATCATCTACGGCGTGGTCCTGATCGCGGTGCTGAGGTTCCTGCCGCAGGGCCTGGCGGGACTGCCGGCGCAGCTTTCACGCAAGGGAGGCCGGGCATGAGCACGCTTCTGGAAATCGGTGGCCTGACCAAGCGCTTCGGCGGTCTGACGGCCCTGTCGGATGTCAGCTTCTCCGTGGCCGGGGACGCGATCACCGGTCTGATCGGGCCCAATGGGGCTGGCAAGACGACCTGTTTCAACCTGATCACCGGGACCTTCCCGGCGACCTCAGGCACCATCCGCTTCCGGGATCAGGACATTGCGGGGCTGCCGCCGCACCGCATCGTCGAGCACGGGCTGGCGCGGACCTTCCAGGCCGCCACCACCTTCCCGACCGTCAGCGTGCGCGAGAACATCCTGCGCGGGGCGCTGCTGCGTCATCCGCTCGGGCTGGGGGCGATGCTGTTTGGCGGCGCGGCCGCCCGACGGGCAGAGCAAGAGGCGCGCGACACGGTCGAGCATGTGATGGAGGCGCTGGATCTGGCCGATCATGCCGACCGCGAGGCCGGAACGCTAGCCTACGGCCATCAGAAGCGCCTCGGCGTGGCGATCGGCCTGGCCACGCGGCCTGGGCTGCTGTTGCTGGACGAACCGGCCGCAGGGCTCAACCCTGACGAGGTGGACCGCTTCGGCGCCATGCTCAAGGAGATCCGGGCGAGCTTCGGTGTCTCGGTGCTGATCGTCGAACACCACATGCGGCTGATCATGCGGGTCTGCGATCACCTGGTGGTTCTGGACCACGGCGAGAAGATCGCCGAGGGCGCGCCGGCTCAGGTGCGCGACGATCCGAAAGTCATCGAAGCCTACCTGGGGGTTGACCATGCGCAGTGATCTTTCCGTCCGCAACCTCGTGGTGAACTACGGACCCGTGCGGGCCCTGCACGGCGTCAGCTTCGACGTGCCCGCGGGGCAGGTGGCCGCGCTGGTCGGCTCGAACGGTGCCGGCAAGAGCACGGTGCTCAAGTCCATCTGCGGCCTGCTGAAACCCGTCGAGGGCGAGATCCGCGTCGGCGAGGAACTGCTGCAGCCCCGCCCGGGCGATCCGCTGCGCCATGGCGTTGCGCTCTCGCCCGAGGGACGGCGGCTGTTTGGCCAGCTTTCGGTCGAGGAAAATCTGATCATGGGCTCCTACGCCGTGCGCGACAAAGCCGCGCGCCGCGAGATGCTGGAACGGGTCTACGGCTACTTCCCGCGGCTGAAGGAAAGGCGGCGGCAACTGGCGGGCTCGCTTTCGGGTGGCGAGCAGCAGATGTGCGCCATAGGCCGCGCCCTGATGGCGCTGCCGCGGATCCTGCTGCTGGACGAACCCTCGCTGGGGATTGCGCCGATCATCGTCGCCGAACTTGCCGTCATCATCGAGGAGATCAGCCGCGACATGTCGATGACCGTGCTGCTGGTCGAACAGAACGCCCAGATGGCCCTGTCGATCGCCGCCACCGGTGTGGTGCTGGAAACCGGCAGCGTCGTGCTGACCGGCACGGGGCGGGAACTTTTGGAAAGCCCGGAGGTCCGGGCTGCCTATCTTGGAACTTGAGAAGGAACAGAACATGTCGCTGCTCGCGAAGAAGGCCACGATTCCTCCGGCCGATCAGGTGCAGGATCTGCTGATTGCGGGGCGAGCCGTGCCCGGAGACGGGCCGCCGCTGGATGTGGTGAACCCGGCGACTGGCGCGCTTCTCGGGCGCGTCGGGACCTCGACACCGGCGCAGGTGGCCGAGGCGATCGCCGCCGGCCACGCGGCCTTGCGCCAGACCGGATGGTCCCAGTTGCCACCGCATGAGCGCGCGCGCATCCTGTCGCGCGCCGCCGACGAAATCGAGCGTCAGGCCGATCATCTCGCAGTCCTCCAGATGAGCGAGAACGGCAAGACGCGCAAGGAAAGCCATGCCCAGGCGATGTCGGCGGCGGGGATCTTCCGCTACTACGCCGCCGTCTGCGAATGCAGCGAAGAGGCGATGCCGCCCGCCCGTGGCGACTACTACACGATGCAGGTCTACGAACCGGTGGGCGTGGTCGCCGCCCTGACCCCCTGGAACTCTCCGCTGACCATGGGCGCGCAGAAGATCGCGCCGGCCCTGGCGGCGGGCAACGCGGTGGTGCTGAAGGCGGCAGAGACCACTTCCTTCGTGACCCTGGCCCTGGGGCAATGCGTCGTGGAGGCCGGTCTGCCCGAGGGGCTGCTGTCGGTCCTCGCCGGCGGGCGCGAGACCGCCGTGGCGCTGGTCGAGGATCCGGGCATCGGCCTGATCAGCTTCACCGGTGGCACCGCCACGGGGCAGAGCATTGCCCGCGGCGCCGCGGACCGGCTGGTGCCGATGATCCTGGAACTGGGGGGTAAGTCGCCGCATATCGTCTTCGCCGATGCCGACCTGGAGGCTGCGGCCAAATCGGTGGCCAGCGGGATCTTCGGCGGCACCGGCCAGTCCTGCGTTGCCGGCTCGCGGCTCTTCGTCGAGGCCTCGGTGGCGGATCGCTTCCGTGACCTGCTGATCGAGGCGGCCGGGGCGATGCGGCTTGGCCCGCCCAGCGATCCCTCCAGCGTGATCGGCCCGCTTTCGTCCTTCGCGCATCGCGAGCGGGTCGAGGGCTTCGTGCAGGCCGGTGTCGCGGCGGGGGGCAAGATCCTCTACGGCGGCCAGCGCCCGGAGGGCGAGGTCTTCGCGGAGGGGGCCTATTTCCAGCCGACGATCATCGGCGGGCTTGATAACTCTGCCGCCATCGCGCAGGAAGAGATCTTCGGCCCGGTGCTCTGCTTCATGACCTTCGAGGACGAGGCGGACTTGGTGGGCGCGGCCAATGACAGCGATTTCGGCCTTGCGGCGGGGATCTGGACCGAGAGCTATCGTCGCGCCTGGCGGGTGGCCCGCGCCCTCGAGGCCGGGACGGTCTGGATCAACACCTACAAGCAGCTCTCCATCGCGGCCCCCTTCGGCGGTTTCAAGCTGTCCGGGCAGGGGCGCGAAAAGGGTCTGCAGGGGATGCGCGCCTACCAGCAGATGAAGAGCCTCTACTGGGCCGTCTGAGGGGCGGCAGTCGCGGGCGTGGCCGTCTTGGCGGCCGCGTCCCGGACATCTTCGGCAATCTGACGATTGCGCGATGGCGGAAAAGAGAGGGGGCGGCGCCGGATACCGGCGCCGCCCCCTGTCCTGTTATGGTCCCTGGGATCAGCAGGGGGCGAAGAAGGGCAGGGGTGGCCCCTCGGGCTGGGGCACAAACGTCACCTGCACCGCATCGCCGATCCGCAGCGCCTCTGGCTGCTCCGACAGGATGCGGGTCATCATACGCGGCCCCTCGGCCAGCTCGACAAGCGCGACGGCAAAGGGCACGTCCTCACGGAAGGCGGGGCCGGTGCGATGCACCGTGGTCAGCGCGTGGATGGTGGCCTGCCCCGAGGCATCGACCCAGGCGGGCTCCTCGGTCATGCAGGCGGGGCAGACCAGGCGCGGATAGAAGATCGCGTGATCGCAGGCCGTGCAGCGCTGGATCTTCAGCTGCCCGGCTTCCGCGCCCTCCCAGAAGGGGGCGGTTTCGGCATCGGGGGTGGGGACGGGTCTCTGGCTCATCGGCGGGCCTCCTTTCCGAGGATCAGTGTGGACCCGGCCGACAGGGCGCCGCCGGTGCCATGCACGAGGGCAAGATCGGTGGCCACCTGGCGCGCCCCGGCCTCGCCGCGGATCTGGCGCACCGCCTCGACGATCAGGAAGATGCCGTACATGCCGGGATGGGTGTAGCTGAGCCCGCCGCCCTGGGTGTTCATGGCGAATTCGCCGCCGGGCGCGATGCGCCCGTCCGAAACGAAGGCGCCGCCTTCCCCCTTCCTGCAGAACCCGAGGTCCTCGAGGCTCATCAGCGCGGTGATGGTGAAGCTGTCGTAGATCATCGCCAGATCCATGTCCGCCGGGGTCACGCCCGCACTTTTCAGGGCGGCCGGGCCGGTGATCGCGGCAGGGGTGACGGTCAGGTCGGGCATGTTGGCGATGGAGGCATGGGTGTGGGTCTCGGCCGAGCCCCAGAGCCAGACCGGGGCCCTGGGCAGATCGCGGGCCCGGTCGGCCTTCGTCACCACCACGGCGCCGCCGCCATCGGTCACCAGGCAGCAGTCGAATTTGCCAAGCGGCGTGGCGATCATCGGTGCGGAAAGCACGTCCTCGATGCTCAGGTCCTCATGCCGGGGAGCCTGGGGGTTCAGCTGCGCCCATTTGCGGGCGGCCACGGCGACCTCGGCCAGCTGTTCCCGGGTGGTGCCGTAGAGGTGCATGTGACGGGAGGCGGCGAGGGCATAGGCGCCGGTCATCATCGGCAGGCCCCAAAGCCCCTCGAACTGGGTCGAGGCCAGCCAGGGATCGGCCCCGCCGCCAAAGCCCGCGCCCGAGCTGCGCTGCGTCGATCCGTAGGTGATCAGGCAGGTGGTGCAGAGGCCGGCGTCGATGGCGAGGGCCGCGTGCTGAACATAGGCCTCGAAGGAGCAGCCCCCGAGCGAACTCGAGTCGCTGAAGCTGGGGGTGATCCCGAGATATTCCGCCACCTGCACCGACGGCATCCGCGTGCCGCGGGATGAGCCGATGGACAGCACGCCGTCCACATCAGCCAGGGTCATTCCGGCATCGGCCAGCGCCCGGCTGGCCGCCTGGGCGTGCAGTTGCTGCTCGGTCCTGTGGGGCAGGACGCCGACCTCGCTCTCGGCGACGCCGGCGATCACCACCCCGTCCCTGAAGTTCTTTCCCATGGTGATCAGCTCTCCTTGTTTCTGTCAGCTTGCCACTCGGCGAAGGTCCGGTCTTCGCGGGCCAGCCGCTTCAGCAGCGGGGCCGGGCGCAGGCGGTCTTCGCCGGTCTCCTCCGCCCAGGCAGCAAGGGCGCGGGCGACGGTGCCCAGGCCCTCGCCGTCGGCCCAGTACATCAGCCCGCCGCGCCAGGCCGGGAAGCCGTAGCCATGCACATAGGTCACGTCGATGTCCGAGGGGCGCGCGGCAATCCCCTCGTCCAGGATGCGCGCCGCCTCGTTCACCATCGGGTAGAAGATGCGGGCGCGGATCTCGTCATCGGTGAAGCTGCGCGGCGTGATGCCGAGGCGATCCGAGACATCGGCAATGAGCTGATCCACCTCCGGGTCGGGCCGGGGCGTGCGCCCGTCCTCGTAGAGGTAATAGCCCTTGCCGGTCTTCTGTCCGAAGCGGCCAAGGTCGCAAAGCGCATCGGCCACCGGCAGGGCATAGCCCTGGCCTCGGCGCACCATGCGGGCGACGTCCAGCCCGGCCAGGTCGGCCATCTGGAACGGCCCCATGGCCATGCCGAAGCCAGTGATGACGCGGTCCACCGCCTCGGGGCGGGCGCCCTGCTGCAGCAGTTGTTCCGCCTGGTGGTGGCGTTGCCGCAGGATGCGGTTGCCGACGAAGCCGGGGCAGTTCCCGACGATCACCGCCTGCTTGCCCAGGACGGCGGCAAGTGCCAGCGCCGTGGCCAGGGTGTCGGCGTCCGTCCGTGCGCCGCGCACCACCTCAAGCAGGGTCATCACGTTGGCGGGCGAGAAGAAGTGCAGTCCGACCACGCGCTGCGGGCGCCCGGTCGCGGCCGCCATCTCGTCGATGTCGAGGGACGAGGTATTGGTGGCCAGCACGGCCTCGGGTGCCAACAGGCCGTCGAGATCCCGGAACAACTGCTGCTTCAGCGACATGTCCTCGAAGACGGCCTCGATCACCAGGTCGGCGTCCCGTGCGGCCTCAAGCGTCTGGGCCGGGGTGATGCGGGCCAGGCGCGCCTCGGCCTCGGAGGGGCTGAGGCGTCCGCGCTTCGCCGAGATCTCGTAGTTCTTGCGGATCCGGTCCAGGCCGGCGGCAAGGCCTTCGGCACTCTTGTCGATCAGGGTCACGGGAAGGCCCGCGTCGGCAAAGCACATGGCAATGCCGCCGCCCATGGTGCCCGCCCCGATCACCGCGGCGCGGGTGATCTTGCCGGCGGTGCCGGTCAGGCCTTCGGGCAGCCGGGCGGCGGCGCGTTCAGCGAAGAACAGATGGCGCATCGCGGCGGATTGCGGGCCTTCGCGCAGCCGCTGGAAAAGGGCCTGTTCGGCCTCTTGCGCTGCGCGCCCCTCTAGCGTGAAGGCATTGCCGATGGCCTCGACCAGCAGGTGTGGCGCCTCGGCGCCCCGGGCGCGCTTAAGCAGGCGCTCTGCGGCGGCTTCGAAGTCGGCGCGCGGACCCAGGGCCGCGCCGGTGGCGCGCCGCGGCGCGTCGAGAAGTCCACGGGCACAGGCGAGGGCGGCACGGCGTAGGTCGGCGTGGTCCGACGCGACCTCGCTGAGCAGACCGATGTCCAGGGCCTCGGCGGCCGAGATGCGCCGGGCGCCGGCGATCAGGTCGAGCGCGGCGGCGGCGCCGATCACGGCGGGCAGGCGGAAGGTGCCGCCCGCGCCGGGGATCAGGCCCAGCTTGACCTCGGGCAGGCCCAGTTCGGTCCCGGGCGCCGCGACACGACCCGCGCAGGCCAGGGCCAGTTCGAACCCGGCGCCCAGCACCGGCCCGTGCAGTGCCGCGACCACGGGCTTTGCCATGGCCTCGATCCGCAGGAACAGCTCGGGGGAGGTCGGTTCGACCGGCGGCGCGGCAAGCTGGCGGATGTCGGCGCCGGCGCAGAAGGTCCGCCCCGTGCCCATCAGGACCACCCCGCGCAGGCTGTCATCGGCCTCGATCGCGTCCAGTCGGGCCGACAGCGCGGTTCGCACCTCATGGCCCATGGCATTCACCGGCGGATTGTCGATTGCCAGCACGGCGATCTCGCCGTCGCGCTCGAAGCGCACGTAGTCTTGCGTCATGTCAGTTGCTTTCAGTTCGTTCCGTTCCGGCGGCCGTTTCGCGGGCCAGCCGTTTGCGTCGGGCACTCAGGGCCTGCCAGATGGACAGGGCCAGCATCAGCGCGGCGCAGGTCAGCAGCCCGGCGCTGATCGGGCGCTCGACGAAGATTGCCAGGTCACCGCGCGATACCAGCAGGGCGCGCTTGAAGTGCTCTTCGATCAGCGGCCCCAGGATGAAGCCGAGCAGCACCGGCGCGGTCGGGTAGTTCAACATGTTCATCACCATCCCGATGAGGCCGAAGGCCAGGGTGACGCCGACGTCGAAGCCGTTGCCCCGGACGGAATAGACCCCGATGCAGATCAGGAAGAGCATGGTCGGATACAGGATACGGTAGGGCACCGAGAGCAGCCGGATCCAGAGCCCGATCAGCGGCACGTTCAGCACCAGAAGGGCGATGTTGCCGATCCAGAAACTGGCCACCAGGCCCCAGAACAGGCGCGGTTGCTGGTCGATGAACTCGGGGCCCGGAATGATGCCGTGGATCATCAGCGCCCCCAGCAGGATCGCCATGACCGCATCGCCCGGCACGCCCAGGCTGAGCGTCGGGATGAAGGCCGCCTGTACCGAGGCGTTGTTGGCCGACTCCGGCGCCACGATCCCCTCGACCGCGCCCTTGCCGAAGCGGGAGGGATCCTTGGCCGCGCGGCGTTCAACCGCATAGGAGACGAAGGTGGCCATCGACGGGCCCGAGCCGGGCAGGGCGCCGATGATCGAGCCGATGACGGCGCCGCGCGCCGCCGGCCAGGAGAAGCGCGACCAGTCATCGCGGGTCGGCAGCATCGAACGATAGGTGATGTGCTTGGCCAGCACCTTCGGGCGCTCGCGGCGGATCAGCATGGTCAGGATCTCGGACACGCCGAAGAGGCCCATGGCGATGGCCACCAGCTGAAAGCCCTCGGCCATCTCGAAGTACCCGAAGGTGAAACGCATCTGGCCCGAGTTGATGTCGGTGCCCGGGATGGCCAGCGCCAGGCCCAGGACGACCATGGCCAGCCCCTTCAGCGGCGAACCGACGCCCAGCGTGGAGGCGGCGATGAGCCCCAGGAACATGGCGGCGAAATACTCGGCCGAGTTGAAGCTGAGGGCCAATTGCGACAGGGCCGGGGTGAAGAGCATCAGCGCGCAGATGGCGAAGACCCCGCCGGCGAAGCTGGCGATCGAGGTCATGAACAGCGCCACCCCCGCGCGCCCGTTGCGGGCCATGGGATAGCCGTCAAGGCAGGTGATCGCCGCCGTGGCGGTGCCGGGGATGTTCAACAGGATCGCCGCGGTCGAACTGCCATACTGCGCGCCGTAGAAGATCCCGGCCAGCATGATCAGGCCGACCATCGGGTCGAGGTAGTAGGTCAGCGGCAGCAGCATCGAGATTGCGGTCAGCGCTCCGAGGCCCGGGAGCACGCCGACGAAGGTGCCGACGGTGACGCCGATGAAGCAGAACATGAGGGCGTCCAGGCTGAGGGCCGCCGAGAAGCCTTGCAAGAGAGAGTCGAGCATGTCGCGGTCACCACCAGAAGGGATTGAGGGAGATGCGCAACCCGAGGACGAAGATCAGGTATCCCAGGGCTGCAATCACCAGCCCGGCGAGCGCGGCGCGCAGCGGGCGGAACGGGGCATCTGCGATTGCCGCCAGCACGACGACCCCCAGGGTCGCGGGGATGAGGCCAAGGGGCCGGGCCGCGGCGGCGAAGAACAGCATCGACGCCGAGACCGCCAGCACCGGGCGCCAGCTGAAGGGAAAGGGCCTGCGGGCGGCGAAGCCGCTCTCGATCACCAGGCCTGCGGAAAATCCGATCAGCGCCACGCCGATGGCGACCGGCATGTAGCCGGGCCCCATCCGTTTCAGCGATCCCAGGGAAAGTTCGCTGCCCTTGAGAACCATGAAGGCCCCCAGAGCACCAATCGACAGTGCGGCCAGAAGCTCTGGCCAGTTGATTTGTCTCGACATGTTCGGCTCCTCCCCAAGCCGCTCTTACCAGGCGTCGATCATTGGACGCTTCGAGTGCTTCGGCAGGCGCGCCTCGGGCACCGCCTGCATGGCGCGGGCCAGGGCCGAGCGGGTCTCTGCCGGGTCGATCACCGCGTCGATGCTGAGGAAGGGCGCGATGTTGACCGCCTTGCCCACCTCGTACATTTCCGCCACGATCTCCTGGTAGCGCGCTTCCCGCGCGCTTTCGTCCGCGATCGCCTCAAGCTCCCTGCGGAAGCCGAGCCGTGCCGCGCCCTCCAGTCCCATGGCGCCGAACTCTCCGGAAGGCCAGCTCAGCGTCATCTGGCTGCTTTCGTGGAAACTGCCCCCCGCCATGGCCATTGCGCCAAGACCGTAGGCCTTGCGCAGGATGACCGAGAAGAACGGCGTGTTCAGGCTGGCCCCGACCAGGAACAGGCGGCTGAAATGGCGCACGTTGGCCCGCGTCTCGGCATCCGGTCCCACCATGAAGCCGGGGGTGTCGATCAAGCTGATCACCGGCAGGTCGAAGGCATCGCAAAGCTGCAGGAACCGCGCCGCCTTGTCGGCTTCGTCGCGGTCCACCGCGCCGCCATTCACGGCCGCCACATTGGCCAGGATGCCGCAGGGTTTGCCCTCGATCCGTGCCAGGGCGGTGACCAGGGCCGGGCCGAAGCCGGCGCGCAGTTCCAGCACGCTGTCGCGGTCGGCCAGGGTTTCGATCAGCGGGCGCACGTCGTAGGCGCGCTTGCGATCCTCGGGCACGGCACCGCGCAGCTGGCGGGTGTCATTGGCCTCCCAGCTGTCGATCGGCCCCTGGAAGTAGGACAGGTACTTGCGGGCCGCCTCGGTGGCCTCCTGCTCGTCCGCGACCAGGATGTCGATCACGCCGTTGCGGCTGTGCACCGAGGTCGGGCCGACCTCTTCGGGACGGAAGACGCCCAGGCCGGCGCCCTCGATCATCGCCGGGCCGCCCATGCCGATATTGGCATCCTCGGTGGCGATCACCACGTCGCAGACGCCAAGCACGGCAGCATTGCCGGCAAAGCAGCGCCCCGAGACGATGCCCACCATCGGCGCCACGCCCGAGTGCCTGGCGAGTTGCCAGAAGGTCGGGTTGGCCAGGTTCACGCCGGGCCGGTTGTCGGTGTCGCCGGGCCGCCCGCCGCCGCCTTCGGCGTAGACCACCACCGGCAGGGCCGCGCGTTCGGCGACCTTCAGCAGCCGGTCCGTCTTGCGGTGACCGATGTTGCCCTGGGTGCCGGCAAACACCGTGTAGTCGTAGGACATCACCGCGGCGCGGCCCTTCTCCGCGCCGAAGGTGTCGGCGTTGATCGTGCCGATGCCGGCCACCAGGCCGTCGGCCGGGCTGATCTTGCGCAGGTGCTCCTCTGGGTGGCGGCTGCGTTGCGCGGCAACGGCCAGCGCGCCGTACTCCACGAAGCTGCCGCTGTCGCAAAGGTCGTCGATATTCTCACGCGCGGTGCGCTTGCCCTTGTCGTGGCGGCGCGCCACCGCCTCGGGGCGCGCAGCGTCCAGACCGCTGTCGCGCCGCGCCAGGGCCTCGGCCAGGTCAGGCCGGATCCGGTCAGGGTCGAAGGCGGCTTCCTCGCTGCGTGCCGCACCGGCGATCTCGCCCGGCTCGACCACGACCAGCGCATCGCCTGTCGAGACGACCTCGCCCGCGCACGCAAGGCGGCGCACATGGCCCGCCACATCCGCGGTGACCACATGCTCCATCTTCATGGCTTCCAGGACGGCGACCGGTGTGCCCAGGGCGACCGGTTCCCCCTCTTCCACCAGCAGCGAGACCAGCACCCCGCCCATGGGGGCCGCGATACCGGCTAGGCCGTCCCCGACCTCGGCCCCGGTCGGAGCTGTCGCGACAGGGCTGTCCGAAACGCCGCGGTGGCTTTGGGCCGGGGCCGGCGCGCGAACGAGTTCAGCGACCCGGTCATCAACCATCCGGGTGGTGACGGCCCCGGTATCGACCTCGTCGAGCGCCAGCAGCTTGCGCAGGAAGCCGATGTTGGTCTCGACCCCGGCGATCAGGAAGTCGGACAGCGCGCGGTCCAGGCGCTGACGCAGCGACGCCCAGTCATGGCCGCGAACGATGACCTTGGCCAGCAGCGAGTCATAGAAGGGAGAGAGCGTCAGACCTGCATAGCCGGAGCCGTCGATGCGCAGGCCGGGGCCCGTCGGCACCTCGTAGGAGGTGATCGTGCCATCGGCGATCCGGGCCATGCCGTCCTCGGACATGATCTCGGCATTGACGCGGGCCTGCACGGCGAACCCGCGGGGCGCAGGCAGGCTGTCCTGGGACAGGCCCAGATCGGCAAGGGTCTCTCCGGCGCAGACACGGATCTGTGCCGCGACCAGGTCGATGTCCATGATCTCTTCGGTCACCGTGTGTTCGACCTGGATGCGGGGGTTCACCTCGATGAAGGCGTAGTCTCCGCGGTCCTCGTCGACCAGGTATTCGACGGTGGCGAGGCCACGGTAGTTCACCGCGGCGGCCATGCGCACGGCATCTTCCTGCATGGCTTGGGTCAGGGCCTCGGGCACCCAGGGACTGGGCGCGATCTCGAGAAGCTTCTGGTTGCGCCGCTGAACGGTGCATTCGCGGTTCCACAGATGGACGATGCCGCCCTGTCCGTCGCCCAGGACCTGCACCTCGATGTGGCGTGCGCGCTCGATCAGCCGTTCCATGTAGAGCGCGTCGTCGCCGAAAGCGGACTTCGCCTCGGCGCGGCAGCTCTTGATGGCTGCGTCCAGGTCTTCCGCCTGCCGCACCGTCCGGATGCCGCGACCACCGCCACCCGACACGGCCTTGACCATCACCGCGGTCCCTGCGGGCTGCGAAGTGAAGAAGGCCAGCGCATCCTCGGTCGAAGTCACGGCCTCGAGCCCCTCGACCACGGGAACGGCAAGCGATACCGCAAGGGCGCGGGCACGGGCCTTGTCGCCCAGCCGGGCCAGGCTGTCGGGCAGCGGGCCCACGAAGGTGATCCCCGCCTCCTCGCACTGGCGCGCGAAGGTGGCGTTCTCGGAGAGGAAGCCGTAGCCGGGGTGGACAAAATCACAGTCGGCGGAACGGGCCGCGTCAACGACTGCGTCGATGTCGAGATAGGCCAGTGCTCCGCGCCCGGGGATGAGTAGCGATTCATTGGCTGCGGTCACATGGGCTGCAGACCTGTCATCTTCGGGGTGAATCGCCACGCTGATGATGCCGAGCTCGGCACAGGCCCGTGCCACGCGAATCGCGATCTCACCCCGATTCGCGATCAGGAGTTTCTTTCCGGACAGACTTTTTTCCTTCAAGTTTCAGCTCCTGGCAGGCGGTTTTCGTCATTGGTTGCGAACATGCTATCTCCCCCAATTCGTTCTTTTGAATAGAACATATGGTCTGAACTCGCCGCAAGAGCTATGTTTGGACATCTGGCGCTTTCGCGGGAAGATTTCAGTATTCTCCCTGAATTTCCGAACCAAAGGGCATTGCCAGACGAGAAGATATGGTTATTTTCAGAACATGTGGTCTGTCAAAAGGACCATCTTGAGAATTTGGGAGGAACCATGAAATCTTCGAAGACGCTCGCCCTTGGCCTTGCCCTTGGGCTTTCAACCGCATCCCTCGGACACGCCCAGGACTACCCGAGCGAGCCCATCAAGGTGCTGGTCGGCTTCAGCGCCGGCAGCTCGATCGACACTGTGGCCCGCATCATGGCCGAGAAGCTGACGGAGTCGCTGGGACAGCCGGTCGTGGTCGAGAACCGCACCGGGGCCAACGGGATGCTGGCGGCGACCGCCGTGGCCCAGGCCGATCCCGACGGCCACACTGTGCTGTTCTCGAACTCGAGCTCGATCACCGTGAACCCGACGCTGTTCAAGGACATCCAGTATCAGCCGCTTGAGGATTTCGCACCGATCACAAAGGTCGTCGAAACGCCGTTCATCCTGGTTACCAACCCCGAAAATGCCCGTACCGAGGGCGTGACGGATGTCGCGTCGCTGGTCGAGACCGCCCGCGCCGCACCGGGGGATCTGTCCTATGGCTCGGCCGGGATCGGCAACCTGATTCACCTCGCCACAGAACTGCTGGCGCAGAAGACCGGCACCGAGATGACCCACATTCCCTACAAGGGTGCGGCGCCGATGGAGGTCGGGCTGCTCTCGGGTGAGATCGATCTGGCCTTCGACACACCCTCGGGAATGCCCCAGATCGACGCAGGCCGACTGACCGCGCTGGCGGTGTCTGGGCCGGATCGCTGGCCTGGCCTGCCCGACACGCCGACGATGATGGAAGCCGGGATCGATGGCTTCAACGTGACCTTCTGGACCGGTGTCTTCATGCCGGACGGCACTGATCCCGCCATCGTCCAGACCTTCTACGACGCCATCGTAAGTGCGACCGAAGATCCCGACACCCGCGCCAAGCTGGAGCTGCAGGGCCGTCCGGTGGTGCCGACCCCCGAGGACTTCCGCAGCCAGATCGAGGTCGAGACCGAGACCGCCGCGGAGATCATCAAGTCGGCAAACATCGTCGTCGGCCAGTAAACCCGACGGCTGTTTCAGTGCGCGGCCGGCTGGGGTCGGCCGCGCAAGACACTCCGCCAAAGAACAGAGATACCAGATGACGCCTACCCCCCTTCGACCGAGCGCGCAGCTCGACCGGCTCTTCAATCCCCGGTCGATCGCCATTGTCGGCGCCTCGGCCAACGCCAGTTCCTTCGGTGGCCGCTTCATGCAGAACCTGTCGGGGTTCGATGGGGCCCTCTACCTGGTGAATCCGCGCTATGACGAGATTGGCGGCGTGCAGTGCCATGCCGCACTTGCGGATCTGCCCGAAGTGCCGGACTGCGTCCTGGTGGCGACCGGCCTGTCGATGGTCGAGGCGATCGTCGAGGAGGCCATCGCGGTCGGCGCGGGCGGTGTGGTGCTGATCGCGTCGGGCTTCGCCGAGACCGGCGATGCCGAAACCGCCGCCGTGCAGGACCGCATCGCAACCCGTGCACGGGAAAGCGGGATGCCCCTGGTGGGCCCCAATACCATCGGCTTCGTCAACTTCGCCTCGCGGGGCGGGGCCACGTTCCTCACCGGGCTTGACCTCGAGAAGGGGTTCGACACCCCCGCAGAGCGGCGTGCGATCGGCCTGGTCAGCCAGTCCGGCGCGCTTGGCCTGTCGCTGGCCCAGTCGATGAACCGGGAGATTTTCTTCAGCCATGTCCTGTCCTGCGGCAATTCCGCGGATGTCGACGTGGCAGATTGCGCCAACTTCCTCGTAGACGATCCGGGCTGCAAGGTGATCGTCTGCCTGCTGGAGGGGCTGGCAGAGCCGCGACGGATGGAAGAGGTCTGCCGCCGCGCGACGCTGGCCGGCAAACCGCTGATCCTGTGCAAGATGGCCCGGGGCACATCCGGGGCCGAGGCGGCGGCCTCTCATACCGGCAGCCTTGCCGGATCCCAGGCGGCCTATCGCAGCATGATCGACCGGGCCGGCGGCATCATGGTCGACGACTTCGAGGACCTGCTCGAGATCGCGGCCTTCTTCTCCAAGGTCGGGGCGCCGTCGAGTGACGGCAGCATGGTCATCGCGACCTCCGGCGGGGCCGCCATCATGGCCGCCGACGCCGCTGAAACGGCGGGCGTTCCCCTGCCGCAGCCGGATGGCGCCGTCCTGGCGACCCTGGCCGAGCATATTCCCAGCTTCGGCGCAGTCCGCAACCCGGCGGATGTTACCGCCGAGGTGGTGAACAACATGGCCTCGTTGACCGCTTGCGTCGAGACCGTCCTGGCCGACAACAGCTATGGCCTGATCGTCATTCCGCATCCACTGGCCTATGACACGGCAACCCCCCGGATCCAGCTGCTCGACGACCTGGCGGGCAAGGCCGGCAAGGTGATCGCCATGGTCTGGCTTTCGGGGTGGCTGGAAGGGCCGGGCGCGGCAGAGATCGAGGCCAGCCGTAACCTCGCGCTGTTCCGCTCCAATGCCACCTGCTTTACGGCGATCCGGTTGTGGGCCGACTGGCACCGCCGGCGGTCTGCGGCCGCAGAGCGGGCGCCGAGGCTGGTCGAAGAGGCCGCAAGGAGTGCGGTGGCCGGCAAGTTGGCTGCCTGGGGGACCTCCACGATCCCCGAGCGCGAGGCAAAGGCTCTTCTCGCCGCCTATGGTGTGCCCGTCACCGGCGACCGTCGCGCCGCCTCGGCCGAGGAGGTGCGCATCGCGGCCGCAGAGATGGGTGGGCGCCTGGTGATGAAGATCGACAGCCCCGACATTGCCCACAAGACCGAGGTCGGCGGCATCGCGCTTGGCCTGCAGGGCGCCGAGGCGGCTGTCGCGGCCTACGAGAAGATGGTGGTCGCTGTCCGCACGGCTGTACCTTCCGCGCGCATCGACGGGGTGATCCTGCAGCACATGGTGCCCGAGGGGCTGGAGATCGTCGTCGGCGCCCGCGTTGACCCGGCCTTTGGTCCTCTGGTGCTGGTCGGGCTCGGTGGCGTCCTGGTCGAACTGATGGCCGACAGCGTCACGGCACCTGCGCCGGTGTCTGCATTGCAGGCAAAGGCGATGCTGGCCAGACTGCGGGGCGCAAGCCTGCTGGATGGCTTCCGGGGGCAGCCCGCCGTCGATCGCAGGGCCCTGTCCGAAATCATCGCGCGGGTGTCCGAGTTCGCAGCCGATCATGGGGATGTCCTGGCGGAAATGGACGTGAACCCGCTCATCTGCCGGGGCGCCGAGATCATCGCGGCCGACGCCTTGCTGGTTCTAGGGGCCCGGGAGGCTGAGGATGCAGCAACTTCGGCATGAGGCCGTTTGCATCGGGTCGAAGGGCGGGTGTGCCGATCCCCGTGGACCTGAGGGGGACGCCGGTACATCCGGCGTCCACGTCATCTGTCCGGGGAGCGAAGACGCATTGGTCGCCGCGGCCACTTCTGATAGAAATTTCCGGATGACACGGCCCAATCCCCGGGGTTCGATCAAAACGGGTTCAGGCGTAATGCCAATTCCAACCAACGAATAGGTCGAGGTAAATGTGACAGCCCAGGACAGCACAAGTCCCGACAAGGATAAAGGATCGCGCGGTGTTGCCGCGGTGGACCGAGCGCTCTCGATCATCGCGGCTCTCGAAGCCAGCACGATCCCACGCAACCTCTCCGAGATCGCTCGTGCGACCGGGCTCTACAAGAGCACGATCCTGAGGCTGATGGAGTCATTGCAATCGGCCGGCTACGTGATCCGGATCGAAGAGTCCAAGTATGCACTAGGCCCGACCATCATGCAGCTTGGCCTGGCCTACGAACGCAGCAATCCGCTGCGCCATCACTTCCTGCCGGTCATGGAACGTCTCGTATCAATCGGAACGGAAAGCCCTTCTTTCCACGTGCGCCAGACCGCGACCGAGCGGCTGTGCCTGTTCAGGCTGGATTCGCATCATTCCACCCTGGACCGTGTGCATGTCGGGGACCGCTTGCCGCTTTACCGAGGCGCGGCAGGTAAGATCCTGCGCGCTTTCGGTGATCCTCCCGAGCAGGGCAGCGATATGGATTTGATCCGGCAGGAGTGCTTCGCCATCTCGCTCGGAGAGAGGGACAAGCTTTGTGCAGGCATTGCCGCGCCCGTATTCGCCGGATCGGAGCGCCTGCTGGGGGCCCTGTCTTTTTCGGGGCCGAGGGAACGTTTCCGCGAAGAGGACATTGCTCGTATGCGGCCGCAGATGATGGATGCCGCAAGGGAGCTCTCCATCGGGTTGGGCGGTTAGCGACCGTGTCTATCGGTCGGGCTGACTCTGCCACGGCTTGCCAGTTTTGATGATCGCGTTGGCGATTGTGACCAGCCTCCGCGCGATTGCGAGACTGACCAGCTTGTGCGGCTTTCCTCGCTTGTTGACACGCTTTGCTACCGGCTTTGGAACTGGATTGTGGGCGGGCTCAGGCAATTCGGCGATCAACATCGCCGCAGATACGGGCCCAATTCCGGGGATTGATCGGAAGAGGTTCGCCTTTGCTGCACGTGGCTCTGTCTGCGCAATGACGTTTTCGATCCTCCGTTCGATGGCAGAGATCTGGGCGTCGAGCTCTCGTCCTGCCTCAGGCCTGGATACCATGCAGCGTGCGATGAGTTCTGCGTCGATCCGGTCTGTCTTCACCCGCGTGCCCCGAGATAATGCGAGGGCCCTGATCCGGGCGCGAGAAACCTGGTCAGATCAGCGGCGCTGAACGCGGCAAGGCGGTGACCGGGCGCGATTCCGCAACGGCCGTCGGTTCCGGGATCAAGGCCGGGAAGACCCGGCCTGACTGTCGCTCGCGCAGGAGGGGGAATTGGCCCCGCCTGCGGGTTTCGGAAAGCGGGGTGGTTGCGGCCCGAGCGGGTCGGACGGGGCCATCGCCTGCCCGTCCGGGCGCGCGCGATCCTTGCAGGGCTCGGCGCCCGAGGCGCAGAAGCCCAGTCCGCGCGGGGTGCCCGCGCAGGATACAGGTCAGCCAAAGGGGGATCCCGGGGAGCACCGTGCCGGCGGGGCTGGCAACCACGACCAAAGGCCCCTGTGGAAATACTCTTTCCGCATGGCCTCGGATCTGCGATAATTGAGTCGCTAAGCGACTTCTATCGATACCCTGTTTCTCTACCCGGCGACAGTCTCGACTAGACGAAACTGACGCCATGCCGCCGCAGTTCCGCGGGCGGGACGAAAGACAGGAGATACGGATCATGCCGACCGGCACCGTAAAATGGTTCAACACCACCAAGGGCTATGGCTTCATTGCCCCCGAGGGTGGCAGCAAGGACGTTTTTGTCCATATTTCCGCCGTCGAGCGCGCGGGCCTGACCGGCCTGCAGGACGGCGCCAAGATCAGCTTCGAGATCGAGACCGGCCGCAACGGCCGCGAATCCGCCACGGATCTCGCCCTGCTCTGAGCCCTTCCGGGTCCCGCTCCGGAGCCCGAGGGTTCCGGAGCCTCGCCGCCGTGAGGCCTGGCCACCGGTGCGGTCGAGCGCCCTTTTTCCTGAAAATCCCGATATCTAGCTGTCCCGTGGCGCCCCGCCCTGGAAGGCGTTGTCGCCGTCGTAGCGGCAGGGGGCCTCCTGCATCTGCAGGTGCAGGTGGGTGCCCTGGAAGGGATGGGCGCGGGCCAGCGCCTCGTCGACCTCGATTCCCAGCCCCGGCGCATCCGACAGGCTGACATGGCCCCCCTCGACGCGGATCGTGCCCTTGATGAGGGCGTCGTGGAACGGGGTCTCGATGGTCTCGGCCATCAGCAGGTTGGGGATCGTCGCTGCCATGTGCAGGTTGGCCGCCCATTCGACCGGTCCCGCGTAGAGATGAGGCGCCATCTGGGCGCCGTAGCTCTGCGCCAGCACGGCGATCTTGCGCCCCTCCCAGAGGCCGCCCGTGCGGCCGAGAGCAGGTTGCAGGATTGCCGCGCCGGCCTCCAGCGCGGCCCGGAATTCAGGCAGGGTGGTCAGGCGCTCTCCGGTCGCGACGGGCAGGCCCGACGCGCGGCAGACCTCGGCCAGGCCCTGCAGGTCATCCGGCGGCACGGGCTCTTCGAACCACAGCGGATCATAGTCGATGATGGCACGGGCCATGCGCAGCGCGCCCGCCCCGGTGAACTGGCCATGGGTGCCGAAAAGCAGATCCGCATGGGTCCCGACGGCCTCGCGCACGGCGGCGCAGGTGCGCGCCGAAAGCGACAGGTCCGAAAGCGCCGGCATGTGCCCGCCGCGGATCGTGTAGGGCCCGGCGGGGTCGAACTTCACCGCCGTATAGCCGCGCGCCACCAGATCCCGGGCACTGTCGGCGGCCATCTCGGGGCTGGTCCAGAAGGCCGAGATATCGTGATGCGGCAGGGGATAGAGGTAGGAATAGCAGCGGATGCGCGGGTTCATCATCCCGCCGAGCAGGGCGTAAACCGGCCGCTCCCGCGCCTTGCCGAGGATATCCCAGCAGGCGATCTCCAGCCCCGAGAACGCGCCCATGACCGTCAGGTCGGGCCGCTGCGTGAACCCGGCGGAGTAGGCGCGGCGGAACATCAGCTCGATGTTCTCGGGGGTCTCGCCCTGCATGTGGCGTGCAAAGACATCCTCGATCACCGCCCGCATGGCTTCGGGGCCGACCGAGGCCGCGTAGACCTCGCCCCAGCCGGTGATGCCGCAGGCGGTGGTCAGCTTGACCAGGATCCAGTAATGCCCGCCCCAGCCTGGCGCGGGTGGCGCGGTGACGATGATGTCGAGGTCGCTCAGTTTCACAGGCTGCGGCCCCCCTCGGCCCTATTTCAGCACGATCACGTTGCGTCGCGCCTTGCCCTCCAGCGTGTCGGCGATCGCCTCGTTGATCTGGTCCAGCCGCCAGCGGCCCGAGATCAGCTCGTCCAGCTTCAGGCGGCCCTGGCGGTACATGTCGATCATCCAGGGGATATCGCGCTTGATCACCACGTTGCCCATCTTGGACCCGACGATGCCCTGGCCCGCATCGGCCATGATCAGCGGCGAGTAGCTGGAGGTCGTATCGCCGTGCGGCATCCCCACCATGACGATCCTGCCGCCGCGTGCAAGGTAGCGCGGTGCCATGTCGTAGACCGCGCCGACACCGACGGTGACCAGCACCGCGTCGGCACCGCGTCCGAGGATCTTCTTCACCTCGCTCCAGGGCTTGCCCTCGGCGCTGACCACGTCGGTGGCGCCGAACTCCGTCGCCGCGTCCAGCTTCTCGGCCACCAGGTCGACGGCGACGATGCGCCGGGCGCCGGCAATCCGCGCGCCCTGGATGGCGTTGAGGCCGACACCCCCCGCGCCGATCACCACCACATCGTCCCCGGCGCGGATCTCGCTGGCATAGACGGCGGCACCGACGCCGGTGATCACCCCGCAGGAGATCAGGCTGGCCGCATCCATCGGCACGTCCTCGGGGATGGCGACCACCTGGCTCTGGTCGATCACCATCTTCTCGGCGAAGGCGCCTGACGCCATGGCCTGCATCACGGGGGTGCCGTCGGGCAGGCTCAGCGCACTCTGGCCGACGGGGTCGAAAGGCGTCTCGCAGATGGTCGGCTGGCCCGAGCCGCAGCAATCGCAATGGCCGCAGGCGCGGATCAGCGTCACGCAGACCGCGTCGCCGACCGCAAGCCCCTGTACCCCGGCGCCAAGCGCGGTCACCCGCCCCGCCGCCTCGTGGCCGTAGACCGCCGGAAGATGGCCGCCGAAACCGCCCTGCCAGAACGAGATATCCGAGTGGCAGATCGCCACCGCCTCCAGCTCCACCTCGACCTCGCCCATGCCGGGCGCACGCAGGTGCACCTCCTCGATGGTCATCGGCGCGTTGTGGTTCCGGCAAATCGCCGCCTTGATCGTCTGCATGTCTGCCTCCCGTCGGGTTCTCCGAAATCTTGGTATCGTGTTTGGATCGGTTGCGAAATAAAATTCCTCAGGTCGGAATTAGATGGCCGGGGGCGCCCCGCGACGCGGCACGTAGAGGGCGACCAGCACCATGGCGGGCAGCATCAGCAGCGCCGAGGCGCCGAAGGGCGCACCGGGCAGGTAGAGCGGGGCGTCCTCGGCGGTGAAGACGCGGAAGATCGAGGTCATCAGCAGCGGCGTGACGATCATCGCGACGGCCTGCAGGGACGAGAGCACGCCCTGCAGTTCGCCCTGCGCATCCTCAGGGGCGGCGTCGCTGGCGATGGCCGACATGGCGGGCTGGCTGATCTCTCCAAGCGCGGTGAAGGGGGTCATGATTAGGGTCAGCGTACCGCTCTTGATCACCGTCAGGGCGGCGAAGAACCCGGTGTTGATCCAGAGCCCGGCCAGCACCGTGGTGCGGGGTCCGAAGCGGCGGTAGATCGGCCCGAAGAGCACCGCCTGCACCACCGCCAGCGCAACGCCGTAGATGGTCAGCGAGAGGCCGACCAGCGTGACGTTCCAGCCGAATTGCGCCTGGGTGAAATAGGCCCAGATCACGCCGTAGACATGCAGGCCGATGAGGTACAGCAGGTAGGCGGTCAGCAGCGGTTTCAGCCCCGGCAGGCGGCTGGCGGCCCGCAGGGCGCCCAGCGGGTTGGCGCGGCGCCAGTCGAAGCGGCGGCGGGCCTCGGGGCGCAGGCTTTCGGGCAGCACGGTCAGCGCCATCAGGAAGTTGATCAGGCAGAGCACCGCCGCCGCCCAGAAGGGCGCGCGCACGCCGAAGCCCGCCACCAGCCCGCCAAGCGCCGGGCCCAGCACGAAGCCCATGCCGAAGCAGGCCTGGACCAGGCCGAAGTTGCGCGCCTTGTCGGACCCCTTTGAAATATCGGCCATGTAGGCGCTGGCCGTGGCGACGACCGCCGCCGTCGCCCCGGCCACCAGCCGGCCCGCCAGCAGCAGCCAGATGTTTTGCGCCAGGGCCATGATGACGTAGTCCACCCCCATCACCGCCAGGGCGACCAGCACCACCCGGCGCCGCCCGTAGGCATCCGACAGGTTGCCGATCAGCGGACCGCAGAGGAATTGCGTCGCGGCAAAGGCGGTGATCAGCACGCCGCCCCAGAGGGCCGCCTCGGAGAGCGTGGCGCCCAGGATCTCCTTCAGCAGGTCCGGCATCACAGGGAAGATCACGCCGACCCCCATGGCCTCGATCACAACCGTCAGAAGGATGACGATTCGGGGCAGACGGCTGGCGGCTTGGGGGGTGGTCTCGAGGGGGGTCATGGGCGCTCCGGACGGTGGCGCCGAGGGGCGCGCCGCCAGCTAGGCAAGAGGCGCGCCCGGGGTCAATTGCGGAAACGACAGAAGCGGTCGCCCGGGGTCAGATTGCTGCCACTGCGGCAGCGAAGGCACGGGCATTGGCCGGGGCGTCGCCCATCTGCTCCTCGGGGGTGAAGAGGCCCGAGAGGTCGAGATCGGGCAGCGCCTCGGCGGCCAGCTCTCCCAGCGGGCGGCCGGTGGCCAGCACCTGCTGCGCCAGCTCCTTGACCCTGGCCTGCGCCTCGGGCCGGGGCATCTGCCCGGCCAGCCGGAACGACAGCGCCTCGGCGTGCAGCAGGCCCCTGGCCTCGGTGAAGACGGCGTGCATCTGTTCGGCCTTCGGCGTCAGCCCCGGGGCGACGGCGCGGGCGGTATTCAGCGCGGCGGCGGCAGAGAGGCAGAGCTGCGGGAAAACCAGCCACTCGGTGAACCAGGCGGCGCCGTCGCGTTCCTGTCGGGGCATCCCGGCGCCGTCCATCACCGCCTTCAGCCCCATCACCTGCCGCGCCAGCGCCAGCATGGCCGAGGGCTGCACGGGGTTCTGCTTCTGCGGCATGGTGGAGGATCCGCCCGAGGCCGACAGGCTGACCTCGGAGGTCGAGCTTTGCGCCATCAGGATCAGGTCGTCGCCCATCTTGCCAAGGCATTGGGCCATGCGCGCCAGCCATCCGGCAATGCGCAGCACCGGGCCTCGGTCCGCGTGCCAGCTGCGGCCCGGATCGGCGAGGCCCAGCCCCTCGGCCAGCGCGGCGCGCAGTTCTGCGCCCTTGCCGGCGAACTCGGCGCCCGTTCCGGCAGCGCCCGACAGCGAGACCCAGAGCGAGGTTTCCCGCAGCGTCGGCAGCTCCTTCAGCAGGTCCAGCAGCGGCCAGCCCCAGGCGGCGACATGGCTGCCGAAGCTGACGGGCGTGGCGAACTGGCCGTAGGTGCGCCCCGCCATCGGCAGTGCCGCATGGTCCGAGGCGAGACTTGCCAGAGCCGCCAGCAGCTCCTTCAGCCCGGTTTCGCAGAGCGCCAGCAACTGCCGCAGTCGCAGCATCTGCCCGGTGTCGGCGATGTCCTGCGAGGTCGCGCCCCAATGGACATATTGCGCATGTTCCGGGGCCTCCATGGCCTTGCGGAAGGCGCTGACCAGCGAGGGCACCGGCACGCCATTGCTGGCCACGCCCCCGGCCAGCGCACCCGGATCCAGCGGGATTTCCAGCGAGGCGCGGTGGATGAAGGCGGCCGAGACCTCGGGGATCATGCCGAGCGCCCCCTGCGCCTTCGCCAGCGCCCCCTCGACGATCAGCATCGAGCGGACCTCGGCACTGTCGGTGAACAGCCGCCCGGCCTCGCCCGCGTCGAACAGCTTGGCGTAGATCTGGCTGTCATGCACGGAACCGGCCATCTCAGAGTTCCTCCGCGATGCGCGACAGCAGGGCGGCGAGGCCCTCGGGGTCTTCGAGGAAGGGGGAGTGTCCGGTGGTCATGTCGTATCTGTCCTTCGCCTCACAGCGGTCCGCCATCGCGGACTGGGCGTCCGGCAGGATGGTCTGGTCCCTTGTGCAGCGGATATAGGATCGTGGCACCCGGCGCCAGTTCTCGCCCAGGCGGATCGGCTCGGAGTGGGGGCGCATCGGCTCGACGGCCAGATGGGCGCGGGCCTCGGCGCGCAGGGGATCGGGCAGGGCGGCGTGGAAGCGCCCGTCGTCCGCCCCCTCGCGGATGAGATAGCCGCTGCGGTCTTCGGTCAGCCCGGCGATCCCGGCCAGCGGAGGGCGTGGCATCGCCCCGGCCATGTCGTTCAGCGACAGCCCGTTCTCGGGCAGGAAGGCACAGAGATAGACCAGCCGCTGCACCCGCCAGGGCGCCAGCTCGGCGGCGCGGGAAATCGGGAAGCCCCCGGCGGAATGACCGACCAGCACCGAGGGCTGCTCGGCGTGGTCGAGCACCGTGTGGGCATAGTCCTCGAGCGTCAGGTCGGCATGGGAACGGGGGTCGCCACCGCGCCCGGGCAGGTCGGGGGCGGTGACGTGGTGGCCCCGAGCCAGAAGCTCGGGGACCACCAGGTGCCAGCACCAGCCGGTATGGCAGGCGCCGTGGATCAGCACGAAACGGGCCATCAGCGTGACAGCATCAGATGTCCAGGAAGACCGTTTCGCCTTCGCCCTGAAGGCGGATGTCGAAGGAGTATTTCCCCTCGGCGGTCTTCCTGGCGATCAGCGTGTCGACGCGGGGGCGCTGTTCGATCCTGTTCAGCAGCGGGTCGGCGCTGTTGTCCTCATCCTCGAAGTAGATGCGGGTCTGCAGGCCGATGTTGATGCCGCGTGCCACGATCCAGACCGAGATATGCGGCGCCTGCACCATGCCGCCCCGGCCCTTGGTCGCGCCGGGCTTGACGGTGCGCAGGGTGAAGTAGCCGGTTTCCTTGTCCGCGGTGAAGCGGCAGAAGCCCGAGACCTTGGGGTCCGCGCCGTCGGTGCCGGGGTAGATCCCGGCGGCATCGGCCTGCCAGCTTTCCATCATCGCGTCGCGCATCGCCCAGCCGGTGCCGTCGAAGACCTGGCCGGTGATCTCGATGATCTCACCCTTGGCACCGTCCTCGATGGGCGAAAGGGCGAGGTCCTCGGGGTAGATGCCTTCCAGACCGGCGAAGGTCGGAACGCAGCCGATGTGGACGTAGGGGCCCGCGGTCTGCGAGGGCGTTTCCTGCAGTGTGTCGAGTCGTTGTACCATGAGTTACATCCCCTCAAGCTTGTTCTCGAACATGGTCTGACGGCGGCCACGCAGGACCACGTCGAACTTGTAGGCCAGGAAGTCCATCGGACGCGCCTTGGCCATGTCCAGCGGTGCGACCAGGCGGTCGAGCTGGCTGCGGCTCTTGATCGTCGCGGCGATCGGGCAGCGGTCGATCAGCGGATCGCCCTCGAAGTAGAGCTGGGTGATCAGGCGCTGGCCGAAGCTGTGGCCGAAGACCGACATGTGGATGTGCATCGGGCGCCAGTCATTGCCACGGTTGGGCCAGGGATAGGCGCCGGGGCGGATGGTCAGGAACTCGTAATAGCCGTTCTCGTCGGTGATCGTGCGACCGCAGCCGCCGAAGTTCGGATCGAGCGGGGCAAAATAGGTGTCCTTCACGTGGCGGTAGCGCCCGCCCGCGTTGGCCTGCCAGATCTCGACCAGGGTATGGGGCACGGGGCGGCCGTTCTCGTCCAGAACGCGGCCATGCACCAGGATACGCTCACCCACGGCGGGGGCGGCGCCCTTGGTCCAGTTCAGGATCAGGTTGTTGTCCAGCGCGCCCAGCAGGCCGTGACCGAAGCGCGGCCCCGTTTCCTCAGACGGGGTCGATTCCATCGACAGCAGCGGCAGGTAGGGCGAGCGGGTGATGCTGGTCTTGTAGCCCGGGTCATAGGGAACCGGGTGGATCTCGCGGTTTCGCGGGATCAGCGGGCCGAGATCGGTCATTGGTCTTGCTCCTCCATTTCGGCGTAAGTGGCTTTCGCGAGCTTCAGGGCGTGGTTCGCCTTCGGAACGCCCGCGTAGATGGCGACATGCTGGAACGCCTCCAGCACGTCCTGCTTGCTGGCGCCGGTGCGGGCGGTGGCCCGGATGTGCATCGGGATCTCCTCGAAGTTCCCGGTGGCGGCCAGCAGCGCGAGGGTGATCATCGAGCGTTCGCGGCGCGAGATACCGTCGCCGGCCCAGACGGTGCCCCAGGCCCCTTCGGTGATCAGGGTCTGGAACTGCAGGTCGAAGTCGGTCTTGGCGGCCTCGGCGCGGTCGACATGGGCATCGCCCAGGACCTCGCGGCGGACCTTCATGCCTCGGTCGAAACGGTCATTGGACATGTCCGGTCTCCTTGATGAAGTCAGAGAGAATACGGGCGTATTCCCCGGGGGTCTCGACGCAGGGCAGGTGACCCGCGCCGCGGATCAGCTCCAGCCGCGAGCCGGGGACCAGGTCCACGGTCTCGCGCACCAGGTCGGGCGGGCTGGCGCCGTCCTCGGTGCCGGCGATGCCGAGAACAGGCAGGCGCAGGCCGGAGGTCGGCGTGTAGAAGTCCGTGCCCGCGATGGCGGCGCAGCAGCCGGTGTAGCCCTCGAGATCCTGCCGGGAGAGCATGGTCTGCCAGGCGGCAAGCTCAGGCGTGGCGCGGAATTTCTTGCCGAACCAGCGCTCCATGGTGGGCGCGGCGATAGAGGCGACGCCCTCGGCGCGGCACTTGGCGATGCGGTCGTGCCACATCTCCGCCGTGCCCATCTTGGCCGCCGAGTTCGAGATCACCAGCGCGCGCACCAGGTCCAGTCGCTTCACCGCAAGGCCCTGGCCGATCATGCCGCCGATGGACAGGCCGACGAACAGCGCATCCTTGACCTTCAGGTGGTCCAGCAGCGCCTCGACGTCCGAAATCAGCGTGCCCATGGAATAGGGCGCGGGCGCGCCCTCGGTCAGGCCGTGGCCGCGCTTGTCGTAGCGGATAATGCGCAGGCCCTGAGGCAGCAGTGGCACCAGCTTGTCCCAAAGGCGCAGATCCGTGCCAAGCGAGTTGGCAAAGACGATGGGCGCGCCGTTCGGGTCGCCCTCGTCGGTGTAATGGATCTTCAGGCGGTCGAGATCGGCGATCTTCATCAGTACGGCAGCCCCACGTAGTTCTGAGCAAGCACCTTCTGCGCGTCCTCGTTGTCGCGCAGGAAGTTCAGTTCGGCCTGCTGCATCTTGATGTCGAAGGGCCCCTGGTCGGGGAAGCGGTGCAGCAGGTTGGTCATCCACCAGGAGAAGCGCTCGGCCTTCCAGACGCGCAGCAGGGCCTTTTCCGAGTAGCCCTCGATCCCGCTGTCATCGCCCTCGAGGTAATGCGCCTTCAGCGCCTCGAAGAGGTAGTGGATATCGGAGGCGGCGGTGTTCAGGCCCTTGGCCCCCGTGGGCGGCACGATATGGGCTGCGTCGCCGCAAAGGAAGAGGCGGCCCCAGGACATCGGTTCGGTCACGAAGGAGCGCAGGGGCGCGATGCTCTTTTCGATGGAGGGGCCGGTGACCAGCTTCTCGGCGACCTCGGCGGGGATGCGCTTTTTCAGCTCGGCCCAGAAACGCTCGTCGGACCAGTCTTCAACCTTGTCGGTCAGCGGGACCTGGACGTAGTAGCGCGACAGGTTGGCATTGCGCATCGAGCAGAGCGCGAAGCCATGGGGCGAGTTGGAATAGATCAGCTCGTGATGCACCGGCGGCGTTTCCGACAGGATGCCCAGCCAGCCGAAGGGATAGACCTTCTCGAAGTCCTGGCGGACGTCGTCGGGGATGGTCTGGCGGCTGACGCCGTGGAAGCCGTCGCAGCCGGCAATATAGTCGCAGTCGATGCGGCGCTCTTCGCCGTGAACCGTGTAGGTCAGATAGGGCGCATCGGTCTTGGCATCGTGGATCACCACGTCCTCGACCTCGAATTCGATCTGGCCGCCGGCCGCTTCGCGCGCTTCGTAGAGATCACGGGTGACCTCTGTTTGCCCGTAGACCAGCACCGGTGTGCCGGTCAGCTCGGTGAAGTTCAGCGCGATCAGCTCGTTGGCATTCGAGATCACGGCGCCGTCGTGGACATAGCCCTCGGCATCCATGCGTTCCGAGACACCGGCCTGGCGCATCAGGCGCACCATGCCCTGTTCCAGAACGCCGGCGCGGATGCGGCCGAGGACGTAGTCCTTGGTCTTCCGTTCCAGAACGATGGACGAAATGCCGACTGTATGCAGCAGCTGAGACAGCAGCAGCCCCGATGGACCGCCGCCGATGATGGCGACTTGCGTTTTCATGGCGTCCTCCCGTTCGCTGACAAGACAAGTGACAAATATGATTGTCTACGTCAATTAAAATCGCGGCGAGATGTACACATGGCCTTTTCGGCAGGGTGGAGGTGAAAACGCGCAGGGGCCGCCCGGCCTTGCGGCGGGGCGGCCCCTTTCTGCCCGGCAGCGGGCGCGGTCAGAGCGTGGCGAGCGCGCGCGAGAACATCTCAGGGTCGACATTGCCGCCGGAAATCAGGGCGATCACCGTGTCGCCCTCCAGCTTGTCCGCGTGGTAGAGAGCGGCGGCCAGAGAGACGGCGCCACCCGGCTCGGCGACGATCTTCAGGCGCAGGAACGCCTGGGCCATGGCGGCCAGGGCCTCGTCTTCGCTGACCGCGATTCCGGGGCCGCAGAGCTCTTTCAGGATCGGGAAGGTGATGTCGCCCGGCTGCGGGGTGATGATCGCATCGCAGATATTGCCCGACAGCGCCGGGTTGCGGCGAATCTCTCCGTCGGCAAGCGAGCGTTTCACGTCGTCGAAGCCCTCGGGCTCGACAGGCCGCACGCGCAGGCCGGGCGCATGGGCCGCGCAGGCCAGCGCCACGCCCGAGGTCAGCCCGCCGCCACCGCAGCAGACCAGCACCTCGGCCCGCTCGATGCCGAGCGCCTTCGCATCCTCGGCGATTTCCAGCCCGGCGGTGCCCTGGCCGGCGATCACCAGCGGCTCGTCGAAGGGCTTGACCAGGGTCAACCCGCGCTCTTCGGCCAGTCGGGCGCCGATCTCGTCCCGGTCCTCGGTGGCGCGGTCGTAGGTCACAACCTCGGCGCCGAGCGCGGCGGTATTGGCCAGCTTCAGCGCGGGGGCGTCGGCGGGCATGACGATGACCGCAGGCACGCCGTGGCTCTGCGCCGCTAGGGCGACGCCCTGGGCGTGGTTGCCGGACGAGAAGGCGATGACGCCCCGTGCCCGCACCTCGGGGTCCAGGGCGGAGATCGCGGACCAGGCGCCGCGGAACTTGAAGCTGCCGGTCCTCTGCAGGCATTCTGGTTTCACCAGCACCCGGCGCCCGGCGATCTCGTCGAGGAAAGGCGAGGACAGAAGGGGGGTACGGAGGGCATGGCCCTGAAGCCGCAGGGCGGCGGCTTCGATCATCTCGATGTTCATTGCAGCAGGTCCAACCAGGTTCGAAGGGTGGCAAGCGCCTCGGGCTCGTCCAGGAAAGGGGTATGACCCCGGTCCGGCACCTCTGCAAGCACCATGGCCGGTGCGCGGGCCTGCATCCGCGTCACTGTCTGCCGGCTGAGCAGATCCGAGGTCCGCCCCCAGATCAGCGCCAGAGGTTTCGTCGCAAGGGCGTCGAACAGTGGCCAGAGGTCTGGCGCCGCGTCGGTGCCGCTTTCAAGAACGGCCTCGCGCAGGGCGGGATCGTAGTCGATCACCAGGCCCTCGGGCGTTTCGCGGGTGGTGTTGGCGATCATCTGGCGCCAGCGTCCGGCCGGGACACCGGGGAAGGCGGGATCACCGGCGCGCGCCTGCGCGGCCTCGTCCAGAGTGGCGAAAGGGGGATTGCGCCCGAGGTAGCCGGCGATGGCGCCGATGCCTGCGGTCTCGATCACCGGGCCGACATCGTTCAGCGCCGCGCCCAGAAGGCGATCGGGGGCCGTCACCGCCAGCAGCATCGCGATCAGCCCGCCGCGCGAGGTGCCGAGGATCGCCGCCTTGTCGATTCCCAGATGATCCAGCAGCGCCAGCGCGTCCTTCGCCTCTTGCGGCAGCGTATAGGTGGCGGCGCCGGTCCAGTCCGAGCGCGCCCGGCCCCGGTAGTCCATGCGGATCAGGCGAACCCCGGCCAGATGCGGCGCGACGAAATCGAAGTCGCGCCCGTTGCGGGTGAGGCCAGGGAGGCAGAGCAGCGGCAGCCCCTGGCCCATATTTTCGTGACCGGTGTCTTCGTAGTAGAGGGAGGCGCCGTCGGGGGCGGTGAAATGGGGCATCAGAACAGGTCCAGGTCGGGCAGGGAGGAAAGGTCGGAGAGCACATGCGCGGGGGTGCCGGGCAGGCGTTCGGCGGGCTGGCCGGCGCGGTTCACCCAGGCGGTGACGAAACCGTACTCGGCCGCCGCGGAGGCATCCCAGCCATTCGACGACACGAAAAGCACCTCCTTCGGCGCGCAGCCGAAGTGCTGTCCGACAAGGTCGTAGACGGGGCGCGCGGGCTTGAAAACGCCGACGCTCTCGACCGAGAGCACGGCGCCGAGCAGGTCCTCCAGCCCCGCCGACTGCACCGCGCCCGAGAGCATCTCGGGCGAGCCGTTCGACAGGATGCCGGTGGCCAGGCCCCTGCCGCGCAGCGCCGCCAGCATGTGCGGCACCTCGGGGAAAGCGTCCAGTTGCCAGTAGAGCGACAGCAGGCGCTCGCGCAGCTCGGGGTCCTCGATGCCCTCGCTGGCCATGGCCCAGTCCAGCCCGTCCTGCGTCACCTGCCAGAAGTCGCAATGAATGCCGCGGATGGCGCGCTGCCAGGAATATTCCAGCTGCTTCAGTCGCCATTTCTCGGCCAGCGCGGGCGAGCGGGCGGCGAACAGCGTCCGCCCCGGTTCCGCCGCGGCGGCACGGGCGGCGGCGTTCACGTCGAAGAGCGTGCCATAGGCGTCGAAGATGCAGGTGGTTATGGTCATCGGGATCTCCCTTGCCCGGAAGCCGGGCACCGGAGGGAAGCCTGCCACGCGCGGGCCGGGGGTGAAAGAGCCGATGACAGGCCCCGCGCCGAAGCTCGCGCAGCCGTGCACGGGCAGGTGTTTGCGATCCTGCGCCCGCTGCGTTACGCTTGGGGTGAGAGCAGGCACCCGGGCGAGGCCCCGGCCCTCCAAACCCACCCCGAAAAGATTGGACAAGCCATGAGCACAGCCAAATCGGGCGATACCGTCCGGATTCACTATACTGGTACCCTGACCGACGGCACCAAGTTCGACAGCTCCGAAGGCCGCGAGCCGCTGGAGTTTACCGTCGGCTCGGGCCAGATCATTCCCGGTCTCGACAACGCGATCCCCGGCATGGCGGTCGGTGACAGCAAGACCGTGCAGATCGCCTGTGAAGAAGCCTACGGGCCGCACAACCCCGAGGCCCTGCAGCAGGTGCCGCGCGGCGCCATCCCCGAGAACATCCCGCTGGAGCTGGGCCTGCAACTGCAGATGCAGACGCCCCAGGGCCAGGCTGTTCCGGTGACCGTGACCGAGATCACCGACGAGAACGTGACGCTCGACGCCAACCACATGCTTGCCGGCAAGGACCTGGTCTTTGCCGTGGAGATGGTCGAGATCCTCTGATCTGATCCGATCAAGGCCCTTCGCCCCAGGCGGAGGGCCACCCCTATCCGCGACGCGCCCTTGACCGTCATCCCCCTGTCATGGCCCGATCCTAAGCCATCAGGACCGGCAAGGACGGAAGAGACGATGACCGACAGGATCGACGAACTGCGCGCCCGCATCGCGGCGCTTCAGGACCAGCTGGAACGGGAATACGGCGCCCGGCGGGCGCGGCTGCTGCACCGTATCGAAAACGGCCGCGTGGTCTGGGAGGACGGCGTCCGCCGCAGCCACCTGGCGCTGCGTCAGCGCATTCCCGCCTTCCTGCTGGACAGTTCGATCCGCTACACGATCACCGCACCGGTGATCTATGCGTTGATCATCCCCTTCGCACTGCTCGACCTCTTCGTCTCGATCTACCAGGCGATCTGCTTCCCGGCCTACAGGATCCCCAAGGTTCGCCGCCGCGACTACATCCGCATCGACCGCCACCAGCTCGCCTACCTGAACTGGATCCAGAAGCTGAATTGCGTCTACTGCGGCTATTGCAACGGGCTGATCGCCTACGTCCGTGAAATCTCGGCCCGGACCGAGGCGTTCTGGTGCCCGATCAAGCACGCCATGCGCACCCGGGGGCTGCATCCCTACCACGCCGCCTTCTCGGCCTACGGCGACGGCGTGCATTTCCGGGAGGACTGGGAAGCGTCGCGGGCGCGGATGCAGGCGCTGAACTGCGAGGCGCTGAACTGCGACAAATGCGGCGGCGGCGACGCGACATGAAAAAGGCCCGGACCTTTCGGCCGGGCCCGGAAACCAGCCTGTCAGGCGGCTCAGCCCTTCCTGCGCAGGCGGATCACCACGTCGACCTTCGAGATCGCCGCGCCATCGGGCGCCTTGGGCAGCCGCGAGATCTCCAGCTCCTCGGAAGGGGCATCGGAGAGCGAGCCGTTCTCTTCCCAGAAGAAATGCGGGTGGTCATGCATGTTGGTGTCGAAGTAGCTGCGCGAACCGTCGACCGTGATCTCGCGCATCAGGCCCGCGTCGCAGAAGGCGCGCAGGGTGTTGTAGACCGTGGCCAGGGAAACAGGCTGGCCCGCATCCTTGGCGGCGGCAAAGAGGCTTTCGGCCGTGACGTGCCGATCCTCTCCGTCACCGACGAGAAGGGCAGCCAGTCCAAGTCGCTGCCGGGTGGGGCGCAGGTCGGCCTTTGCAAGCCAGGTGGCGCCGCGTTCGGTTGCCGTTGTCGTCATGCCGTTCTTGTATCCTTCAATTCAGCCGACAATATAGGGAAAAACACCCCTCGAACGCAACCGGTCAGGCAGAGTGCCGCGGCGGGGGCGGCGGGCTCATACCTTGCATGGTTCGCTTGCGCGGTGATAGAGGGGGCAGGATGCAGAAAAAGACATGGAAAGGGGCGCGCCTTAATGGCTGACTATCCCAGCAGTTTCGATCGGGACGATCTTCTGAAGTGCGCACGCGGAGAGCTGTTCGGCCCCGGCAATGCGCAGCTGCCCGAGCCGCCCATGCTGATGATGGACCGGATCACGGATATCTCGGCTGATGGTGGCGCCCATGGCAAGGGTCATGTGCTGGCGGAATTCGACATCACGCCGGACCTGTGGTTCTTCGACTGCCATTTCCCGGGCAACCCGATCATGCCCGGCTGCCTCGGCCTCGACGGCCTGTGGCAGCTGACCGGCTTCAACCTGGGCTGGCGCGGCTGGCAGGGGCGCGGCTATGCGCTGGGCGTCGGCGAAGTGAAGCTGACCGGCATGGTCCGCCCGGACCGCAAGATGCTGACCTACAAGATTGATTTCACCAAGGCGATCCAGACCCGCCGCCTCACCATGGGTGTGGCTGACGGGGTTGTCGAAGCCGACGGCGAAGTCATCTATCAGGTCAAGGACATGAAGGTCGCTCTCTCCGAGAGCTGATCCAGCGAAACGACTGCTCCCACAAGGGAAGGAGGGCACCATGCGCCGAGTCGTGGTCACCGGGTTGGGGATCGTCTCCTCGATCGGGAACAACGCCGAAGAGGTCGAAGCCTCGCTGAAAGCGGGCAAGTCCGGGATCGAGGCATCCGCGGAGATGGCCGAACACGGCTTCCGCAGCCAGGTCGCCGGGACGATCAAGATCGATCCCAGCGAACATGTGGACAAGCGCACCCTGCGCTTCATGGGACCGGGCGCCGCCTATGCCCATATCGCCATGCAGCAGGCCATCGCGGATGCGGGGCTTGAGGAAGGCGATATCGTGAACGAGCGCACCGGCCTGGTGGCCGGTTCGGGTGGCCCCTCGACCTCGGCCATGCTGCAGGCGCACCAGACGGTGCTGAACACCGGCGCCACCAAGCGCATCGGGCCTTTCGCCGTGCCCAAGTGCATGTCCTCGACGATCTCGGCCAACCTCGCGACGGCCTTCAAGATCAAGGGCATCAACTACTCGATCACCTCGGCCTGCTCGACCTCGCTGCATTGCATCGGGAATGCGGCAGAGCAGATCATGATGGGCAAGCAGGACGTGATGTTCGCCGGTGGTGGCGAGGAACTCGACTGGACCCTCTCCTGCCTCTTCGACGCCATGGGCGCGATGAGCTCGAAGTACAACGACACGCCGGAGCTGGCTTCGCGCGCCTTCGACGCGGGCCGCGACGGCTTCGTGATCTCGGGCGGCGGTGGCATCGTGGTGCTGGAAGACCTTGATCATGCCCTGGCGCGCGGAGCGAAGATCTACGCCGAAGTGACCGGCTACGCCGCGACGTCGGATGGACACGACATGGTCGCCCCCTCGGGCGAAGGTGGCGAACGCGCGATGCGCCTGGCGCTGCAGACCCTGCCGGAAGGCCGCAAGGTGGGCTACATCAACGCCCATGGCACCTCGACCCCCGTCGGCGACGTGGGCGAAGTGCAGGCGGTGCGCCGGGTCTTCGGCGAGGGCACGACCCCGCTGATTTCCTCCACCAAGTCGATGACCGGCCATGCCCAGGGCGCTGCCGGCGCGCTGGAGGCGATCTTCTGCCTGGTCATGCTGGCCCGCGACTTCATTACACCGTCGATCAACATCCAGACCCTCGACGAGGCCCTGAACCCGTCGGAAATCGCCCGCACGCTGGTCGAGAAGGCGGGGCTGGACACGGTGATGACGAATTCCTTCGGTTTCGGCGGCACGAACGGCTCCATGCTGCTGTCGCGCTACATCGGGTGATGGGACGATGACAGGACAGATGCAGGGCAAACGCGGACTCGTGATGGGGGTCGCGAATGACCGCTCGATTGCCTGGGGGATCGCAAAGGCGATGCACGAGGCGGGGGCCGAGATGGCCTTTTCCTACCAGGGCGAGATGTTCGGCAAGCGCGTCGAGCCCCTGGCAGCCTCGATCGGGGTCGATTACCTGCTGGATGTGGACGTCAGCAACGATGCCTCGATGGAAGCCGCCTTCGCCGACATCAAGGCCAGGTGGGGACAGCTCGACTTCATCGTCCACGCCATCGCCTATTCCAACAAGGACGAGCTGGCCGGCCGGTTCATCAACACCAGCCGCGACAACTTCAAGCACTCGCTGGATATCTCCTGCTACTCGCTGATCGACGTGGCGCGTCGTGCCGCGCCCCTGATGACGCAGGGCGGCACCATCCTGACCCTGACCTACCAGGGCTCGAACCGGGTGACGCCCTATTACAACGTCATGGGCGTGGCCAAGGCGGCGCTGGAATCGGCGGTCCGCTACCTGGCGAATGACCTCGGCCCTGACGGGATCCGGGTCAACGCGATCTCGCCCGGCCCGATGAAGACCCTGGCTGGCGCCGCCATCTCGGGCGCCCGCAAGACCTTCCGCCAGACCGAGGCCAATGCGCCGCTGCGCGCCAATGCCACCCTCGAGGCGGTCGGCGGCACGGCGGTCTACCTGGCCTCGGACGCAGGCGCCTGCACCAGCGGAGAGATCATCCGGGTGGATGGTGGCTATCACGTGCTGGGCATGCCGCAGCCCGAGAACCTCTAAAGGCAACCGGCGCGCCCCTGGCGGGCGTGCCAATGCCTCCGGCGGGAGTATTTTCAGCCGTCGAATAGAGAATATTAACTTTGCTCGTAGATGATCGGGGCGCGGTACAGGGTGGAGACCCGATGACCGCGCCGAAGAATGGGCCTCTCGTCACGTTGGTTCGGGCGAGAGGTTCTTCTTTTCATATTCGATGGCTGAAAATACTCCCGCCGGAGGCTTCGGGCCGTCTTGCGGCCCGAAATCCCCCTCAGAGCTTGCGGAAGGTCAGGTAGTGGGGCGTGCGGCCCTCGCGCAGGGCCTTCTGTTCGTAGCGGGTGGACATCCAGTCGTCCCAGCTTTGCCGCCAGTCCTCGGGCCCCTCTGCCAGCCATTCGAAACCGGCTTTCGGCACTTCCTGCAGGGTCTGGCGCACGTAGTCGGGGATGTCGGTCGCCACGCGGAAGATCGCGCCGGGCTTCAGGACGCGCGCCAGCGGTTCCAGGTGCTCGGGCGTGACGAAGCGGCGGCGGTGATGGCGTTTCTTCGGCCAGGGGTCGGGGTAGAGCAGGAAGGCGCGGCTGACCGAGCCTTCGGGCAGCACGTCGAAGAGGTCGCGCGCATCGCCGGGATGCACCGCGAGGTTTTCCACCTCCGCCTCGCGGATCTTGCCCAGAAGCATCGCAACGCCGTTGATATAGGGCTCGGCCCCGATGATCCCGACACCGGGATTGCGGGCGGCCTGGTGCACCAGGTGCTCGCCGCCGCCGAAGCCGATTTCCAGCCAGAGATCCTTGCCGCCGAAGAGCGACGCGAGATCCAGGTGGGTTCGCTCCGGATTTTCCTCCCAGCTCACCGCGCCGGGCGAAAGCTTGTCGAGGTCCTCCTCCAGGTAGGTCTCCTGGTTGGGCCGCAGGCTCTTGCCCTTGAAGCGGCCGTAGAAGTTGCGCCAGGGCGCGCCGGAGGGGTGTTTGTCGGGGTTCTGGGTCATGGCCGCCCTGTTAGCCGCAGCCGGGGCGCAGATCAATGGCCGGGAAAGCCGTCGAGGAAGCGGCGTACCGCGCGGGGAGAGCGCAAGTGATGGACCGGCTTCCGGGTGGCCCAGCGGTCCAGCAGGGCTTCGAAACGCGGCCGGCGCTGGCGCATGTCCCAGGTGAAGCGCAGGAAGTCCGCGTCGATACGCTCCGGGCAGCCGGGGGCCATGTCGGGGCGGGTGCCGCCCCAGTTCGACAGCGCCCGGCGGGTGACGCGCCAGACCAGCAGCGCGGGGGGCAGATCCAGCCAGATGATCATCCGGGCGCGGGCCGCGCGGGTATCCCAGCTGGCCGAGTGGTTGCCCTCGAAGACCCAGGCGGCGCCCTGCGCGGCGGTGTCAAAATCGCGCTGGATCTCCTCTGCGGGGCGCATCACCCAGCCGGGAGCCCAGTAGAAGTGGTCCGCGTGGATGACCGGCAGCCCGAGGCGCGCGCCGAGCTGACGCGCCAGGGTGGACTTGCCCGAGCCGGGGCCGCCGATGATCATGATCCGTTGCATGGCAGCCCCAAAGCAAAACGCCCGGCCCGCAGATAGCCGGGCCGGGCATTCTGGTTCAAGTCCTGTCGCCTCAGATGGCGGCCTTCAGCGCCTCGACAAGGTCGGTCTTCTCCCAGGAGAAGCCGCCGTCCTCGTCCGGTGCGCGGCCGAAGTGGCCATAGGCCGCCGTGCGCTGGTAAATCGGCTTGTTCAGTTCCAGGTGCGAGCGGATGCCGCGCGGGGTCAGGTCCATGACCTTGGCGACGGCGGCCTCGATCTCGGCCTCGTCGACCTTGCCGGTGCCGTAGGTGTCGGCATAGATCGACAACGGCCGCGAGATGCCGATGGCGTAGGACAGCTGGATCGAGCACTTGCCCGCCAGGCCGGCGGCCACGACGTTCTTGGCCAGGTAGCGCGCCGCATAGGCCGCCGAACGGTCCACCTTGGTCGGATCCTTGCCCGAGAAGGCGCCGCCGCCATGGGGCGCGGCCCCTCCGTAGGTGTCGACGATGATCTTGCGGCCCGTCAGGCCCGCATCACCGTCGGGTCCGCCGATGACGAACTTGCCCGTCGGGTTGACCCACCATTCGGTGCGATCGGTCAGCCAGCCTTCCGGCAGGACCTCGCGGATGTAGGGCTCGACGATCTCGCGGATATGGGCCGAGGTCTGGGCATCGTCCGCGTGCTGGGTCGAGAGCACCAGCTGCATCACCTCGACCGGCTGGCCGTTCTCGTAGCGCAGCGAGAGCTGCGACTTGGCATCGGGACGCAGCGTCGGCTCCTGCCCCGACTTGCGGACCTCGGCCAGGCGCTTGAGGATCTGGTGAGCGTAGAGGATCGGCGCCGGCATCAGCTCGGGCGTCTCGTCGGTGGCGTAGCCGAACATGATGCCCTGGTCGCCGGCGCCCTCGTCCTTCTCGTTCGAGGCGTTGACGCCCTGGGCGATATGCGCCGACTGCTCGTGCAGCAGGTTGGTCACTTCCACCGTCTCGTGGTGGAACTTGTCCTGTTCGTAGCCGATGTCCTTGATGCAGGCGCGGGCGATGTCCTCGATCGAGGCCATGTAGTCCTGCAGCTTGTCCTGATCGGCCAGGCCGATCTCGCCACCGATGACCACGCGGTTGGTGGTGGCGAAGGTTTCACAGGCGACGCGCGCCTCGGGTTCCTCGGCAATCAGCGCGTCCAGAACAGCATCGGAAATGCGGTCGCAGACCTTGTCGGGGTGACCCTCTGAAACGGACTCAGAGGTGAAGATGTAGTTCTGGCGTGTCATGAGAATTGCTCCGGTAATTTCAGACCTGCCCCGTCAGGAAGCCGTTGGGGCGGCGTATGGTCTTGGTTAAGGCGCGCGGCGCCGAGGGTCAATTGCGTTTACGACAAGGCTCCTAATCTGCGGTGAATGAGGCCTGGAAGGGCGGAAAACAGCAACAGCAGGGCCAGCAGAAGCGCCGGAAGGTCGCCGCTGCGGCTGTAGGGCGTGGGGGCCGAGGGCGGCGGCAGCGCCAGGTCGAGGAAGCCCTCGGTGTTCAGGGCGAGGCTGTCCAGCACCGCGCCATCGGCTGAAATCAGGGCCGAGACGCCGGTATTGGCGACACGGATCATCGGCAGGCCGTTCTCGACCGCGCGCAGCCGGGCCTGGGCGAGGTGCTGGTAGGGGCCGGAGAGGCTGCCGAACCAGGCGTCATTGGTGACCTGCAGCAGCAGGTCCGGGCGGGCCGGCGCGGCGCGGATGTCGCGCGGAAAGATCGCCTCGTAGCAGATCAGAGGCAGGGTGGCGCCGATGCCGGGGATCTGCAGCAGCGCCGCCCCCGGGCCGGCGCTGTAGCCGAAGCCTTCCTGGGCGGCGAAGGCGCGGATGCCCAGCTTTGCCAGCTGGTCGCCGAGAGGCAGGTACTCCCCGAAGGGCACCAGGTGATGCTTGTCGTAGACGTCATGTATCTCGCCCGACCTGTCCAGGACGGCCAGCGAGTTGTAGTAGCGCGCGCCCTCGCGGCGCTGGATGCCGACGGCCAGGGCGCTGCCCCGTGCGGCCTCGGCCAGTACCTCGGTCAGCGCCTCGCCTTCGTTCAGCAGGTAGGGCACCGAGGTTTCGGGCCAGATCACCAGGTCGGGACGGCGCTGGTCCGGGCGGCTGGCGGCGGTGTAGCTCAGCATCCGGCGCCAGAAGACGGGAACCATCTCGGGGTCCCACTTCTCGCGTTGCGCGGCATTGGGCTGGACCAGGCGGATCAGCGGTGCATCGGGACCGGCGGGCAGGGCGCGCGGCGGCAGCACCAGCGAAAGCGACAGCGCGGCGATGAAGATCAGCACGGCGACACCGCCCGGCAGCAGGCGGCGACGGGCGATGGCACGGCCCAGCAGGGCGGCGGGCAGCAGCACCAGCAGGCCAAGGCCATGGGCCCCGCCGAAGGCCGCCAGCGGCAGCAGCGGAGAGGCGATGAGCCCGTGGCCGATCAGCGCCCAGGGGAAGCCGGTGAAGATCCAGCCGCGCAGGGCCTCGGCCAGCACCAGCGCGCCCGCGAAGGCCAGCGCGGCCACCCGGCCCCGGGGCGCCAGCGCCTTCGCCGCCCAGAGCGCTCCGCCCCAGAACAGCGCCAGCCCGGTGGCCATCAGCACCAGTGCGAAGGGCGCCATCCAGCCGTCGCGGGCGGCGTCGACCATGAAGGGCTCGACGATCCAGAACAGCGCGGCGGCAAAGTAGCCCGTACCGAAGAGCCAGCCCCGGAAGGCGGCGCCGCGCGGAGTCCCGACACTCAGGTGGGCCTGGGCCAGGGCGGCAAACCCCAGGAACGCCATCGGCCAGAGCGACAGCGGCGCCTGGGCCGAGGCGGTGAGCGCCCCCGCCAGCAGGGGCCAGAAGCGCAGCAGACGGGGGGGCAGGGGCATGTTCAGCTCGGGCTCAGGTCAGGCTCATTCCGCCGGATGGGCGCCAAGACGCACCCGCAGCCGCTTGATGCGGCGCGGGTCGGCGTCGACCACCTCGAACTCGTGGCCCGCCGGGTGCACCACGACCTCGCCGCGCGCGGGCACGCGGCCGGCCAGCATGAACACCAGCCCGCCGAGAGTGTCGATTTCCTCTTCGTCGACCGAGTCGTCCTCGGTCAGGTTGACCGAGGTGGCGGCCTCGAAGTCCTCCAGCGGCGCCTTGGCCAGCGCCAGGTAGCTGCCGGCGGCCTCGCGGGTCCAGAGTGCATCCTCCTCGACGTCGTGCTCGTCCTCGATCTCGCCGATGACCTGTTCGATCAGGTCCTCGATGGTCACCAGGCCGTCGACGCCACCGTATTCGTCGATCACCAGAGCCATGTGGCGCCGTTCGCTCTGCATCTTCTGCAGCAGCACCCCGATGGGCATCGAGGGCGGCACGAAGAGCAGCGGGCGCAGCAGGTCCGACAGCACGAAGTCCGAATGGCCGTTCCAGCCGTGCTTCAGCGCGAAGTCCTTGAGGTGGACGAGGCCCTTGGGGCTGTCCAGCGTCTCGTCGTAGACGGGCAGGCGGGTCATGCCGGTGTCGCGGAACACCGCGACCAGGTCGTCCTGGGTGATGGTGGTCGGCACGGCAACGATCTCGACCTTGGGGATCGCGACATCCTCGACCCGCATGTTGCGCAGGTTCAGCAGCGAATGCCGCCGGATGGCAGGTGCCTGGTTCTGCTGGCTGTCCGAGGAGGTGCTCACGCCGTTCTCCGTCCTGTCGGCCCCGAACAGGCGCGCCAGCCAGGAGCCGCGTTGTGCGCCCGCGTCATCGGACGCGGTGTCTGGGTCGGTCGCAGGTGCGGTGTCGGGCCGAGGCACGATCGCCTGCCCGCCCGGAACCTGTCCGTTCGCAACCTGTCCGGTCGGAGGGGCTCCTTTGGGGACGGACCCGGAGGCGGTGGACGCACCCGTCGGCGAGGGAACCGCAATGGATGCGGTCGTGGCCGTGGTTCTTCCCGTCGAGTCGACCATGCGGGCCGCGGTATGCGGGGCAGGGTCGGGGGTCTGGGGACGCGCGCGCTGCGCTGCGTTAGAAGACCCGTCTATGCTGTCGCCCATCGTTCCTTTCCAGATAGCAGCCGCATCGGCGCGGCCTCGCCCAATATGGGGACTAATATGGGTCAGCAATACCCATCTTGCCAAGTATTTCCGTTTCAAGCCCTTCCATCAGCTCCGCATCGCCGTCGCGGACGTGGTCGTAGCCCAGAAGATGAAGGATTCCGTGAACAAGCAGATGGGTTACATGGTGGGAAAAAGTCAGACCGCCCGCCGTGGCTTCACGGTCACAGGTGTCGAAGGAAATCGCGATATCGCCCAGCTCGGCCGGTCCGAAGAGCGCGGCCTGCGGATCGGGCTCGGGCAACTCCGGCACGGCGCCCTCGCCCTCGTCCTCGGGCGCGAGGTCCTCGGCGGGCCAGGACAGCACGTTGGTCGGAACCGGCTTGCCGCGGAATTCGGTGTTGAGCTCGGCGATGCGGGCATCGTCGCACCCCATGACGCAGAGCTGGAATGCCTCGGGATCGAGATCCAGCCGGGCAAGGACGGCCAGCGCGGCGCGCCGGGCGTGCCCGGACAGGTCAGCACTGTCCCAGCGGGGATCCTCGATCACGCAGTCGACGATATCAGGTGTTTCGGTCATGGACCGGGCCATACAGCAAGGGCGCGGGGCCGCCAATCCTGGATCGGCGGCCCGGCGGGACCTCAGCTCTGTTCGTCGGCCTCATAGGCCTCGATGATCTTCGCCACGAGGTGATGGCGCACCACGTCCTTGGCGGTGAAGTAGTTGAAGCTGATGTCCGGGATCGACCCGAGCAGGCGCTCGGCATCGCGCAGGCCCGACTGCACGCCGCGCGGCAGGTCGACCTGGCTGCGGTCACCGGTGATCACCATCCGTGAGCCCTCGCCGAGGCGGGTCAGGAACATCTTCATCTGCATGGTGGTGGCGTTCTGCGCCTCGTCCAGCACCACGAAGGCGTTCGACAGGGTCCGTCCGCGCATGAAGGCCAGCGGCGCGATCTCGATCTTCTTGGCCTCGCGCAGCTTGCCCACGTCCTTGGCGCCGAGGAAGTCGTTCAGCGCGTCATAAAGCGGCTGCATGTAGGGATCGACCTTTTCCTCCTGCGTGCCGGGCAGGAAGCCCAGGCGTTCGCCGGCCTCGACGGCGGGGCGGCAGAGGATGATCTTGTCGACATTGCCCTCGATGAACTGGTTCACCGCGACGGCCACGGCAAGGTAGGTCTTGCCGGTCCCCGCCGGGCCGATGCCGAAGCTCAGCTCGTGCTTGAAGAGGTTGCGGACATACGCCTTCTGGGCCTCGGTGCGTGGCTCCACCATCTTGCGGCGGGTCTTGATCTCGACCTCGCCGCCGCGGAACATTTCCAGCTGGTCGCCGTCGGGCGTCGGAGAGGCCGGGGCCTGCGCCGCGGGGTCGCGCATCCGCAACTCGCGGTCGATATCGGCGGGGCCGACCTCGCGGTCGGCTTCCAGCCGGGCGTAGAGGGCGCGCAGGACGGTCACCGTCTCCTGCGCGGCGGCGGCATCGCCATGGGCGACGAGGTGATTGCCCCGGCGCAGGATCTGGATACCCAGTTGCTGTTCGAGATAGGCGAGATTGCGGTCATATTCTCCGCAAAGTTCGATCAGCAGGCGATTGTCGGGAAATTCGACGGCAACTTCGGCGAGAGGGGTGTCTTCCGCGTCAGGGGTCAGCAGGCTGCTTGCCAAGGAGCGCTCCTTAAGATCGGGCCGGTGCGCGGCACCGGCGTGCCATGCTCCCAGCGTGGCAGGGGCGGGGCCGGGGGGCAAGCGCCGATTGCACATGCCGCGACCATGGGACGGAAAATGCCGCAAGCGGAGGCTTGCGGCATCGAGGTGTTTCCGTTGCGGCAGGGCGCCCGGAGGCGCGGGCCGGCGGTTGCGTCAGGTGCCGGGCGCCTGTGTCGGGTCGGGGATCGGCGAGCCGCGCTTGAAGCCGCCGGTGGCGGTGTTCGGCGGCGCGACGCCGGAACAGACGGGCTTGCCGTACTTGTCGAGCCGGGCATCGGCATAGCCTTCCAGGCCGTCGTCGATGATCCAGTGGTCGCAGCCGTTGGGGTCGACCCAGATGCCGGCCTTGAGGGTCGACAGGTGGTGGGCGTTGATGCCGCGGTCGATGCTCTTGTCGCCGGGCACGTTGGTCGGGTGGCCGCAGGCGGCGAGGCCGGCCAGCATCAGCAGCGCAGGGGCGGCTTTCACGAAATGCATGTCAGGTCCCCTCAGCGGATGCAGATGATTTCGACGCGGCGGTTGGCAGCCATGCCGGCAGTCGTGTTGTTGGGCTGGGCCGGATACCGCTCGCCATAGCCGCGGACATCCGAGATGCGGGCGCCGACGGACTGCGCCACCCCCGCGACCGACTTGGCACGGTTGTAGGACAGGGTCATGTTGTAGGCATCCGAGGCGCGGCTGTCGGTGTGGCCGATGATCACATAGGCCGAGGCCCCGGTCTGGCGGAAGAAATCGGCCAGGCGCTGCTTGTTGGCGGCGCTGATCGCATAGCTGTCGGTGGCGAAGAACTGGTCGCTCTGCATCACGCCGCAGACATTGCCGCGACGGCAGACCGGCAGGCCCTGGCGGGTCAGGTGCGGGGTCATGTAACCCTCGGCACCGTCGTCCATCACCCAGTGCTCGCAGCCGTCGGGATCGACCCAGATCGTCGGGATATAGGGTTCGTTCCAGCCCTTGCCCTGGGCCTGTGCGGCGCCGGGCAGAGCTGCCAGCATCAGCACCATCGCCACCGCCACAAGGGCCAGGGCGCGGAACCGCGCGTTCCTCGCAGTCTCAACTACCACAACCATTTCCTTTCTGTCCCCGGGGCTCTGCACCCTGTCTGTCCCGGCATTCGGCCAAGGCCCGGCAATCATTTGCACTTTCACCATGACGTAGGGAACGGCGCTTGTGAAGGCCCAACCATCCGCAGGGGCAGGCAAATATGGCTTTGAGGCCACGCGGTGCGGCAGCGGGTTCAGGCGGCGGGCGGGCGGGTCAGACCAGCACCCCGGCCAGCGAGTTCGACCCGGCCTCGGTGATGCGCACCCGGCGCAGGTCGCCCGGCTGCAGACCTTCGGCGGTGACATGGACCGCGTGCAGGTGGTCGGACTTGCCGACCATTTGGCCCGGGTGGCGGCCCGCCTTCTCGAAGAGCACGCCGACCTCGCGGCCTACCATCGCCTGCTGGAACGCCTGCTGTTGCCTGCCCAGCAGGGCCTGAAGCTCGGTCAGGCGGGCCGAGGCCACGTCGGCGGGCACCTGGCCGCCGCGATCGGCCGCCGGGGTGCCGGGGCGCGAGGAATACTTGAACGAGAAGCAGGCGGCGTAGTTCACCCGCTCGACCAGCTCCATCGTGTCGCGGAAGTCCTGGTCGGTCTCTTCCGGGAAGCCGACGATGAAGTCTCCGGACAGGGCGATATCGGGCCGCGCCTCGCGGATTCGGTCGATCAGCGCCATGTAGCTGTCGCGGGTGTGGCTGCGGTTCATCCGCTTCAGGATGCGGTCAGAGCCCGATTGCACCGGCAGGTGCAGGTAGGGCATCAGCTTGTCGCAATCTCCATGGGCGGCGATCAGGTCGTCTTCCATGTCGTTGGGATGGCTGGTGGTGAAACGGATGCGCTTCAGGTCGTCGATCTCGGCCAGCGCGCGGATCAGCCGCGCCAGCCCCCAGTCGCGCCCGTCGGGGCCCTCGCCGTGGTAGGCGTTGACGTTCTGGCCCAGCAGGGTGATCTCGCGCACCCCGCGCTCGACCAGGTCGCGAGCCTCGCGCAGCACCCGGTCCACGGGGCGGCTGACTTCGGCACCTCGGGTATAGGGCACCACGCAGAAGGCGCAGAACTTGTCGCAGCCTTCCTGCACCGTCAGGAAGGCCGTCGGGCCGCGCTTTGCCTTCGGGCGGTGCTTCAGCTTCTCGAACTTGTCTTCCTCGGGCATCTCGGTGTCGAGTGCCCTTTCGCCCGAGCGCACGCGCGCCTCCATCTCGGGCAGGCGATGGTAGCTCTGCGGGCCGACCACCAGGTCGACCATCGGCTGACGCAGCATGATTTCCCGCCCCTCGGCCTGGGCGACGCACCCCGCGACGCCGAACTTCAGGTCGGGTTTCGCCGCCTTCAGGTGCCGCAGGCGGCCCAGCTCGGAATAGACCTTTTCGGCGGCCTTCTCGCGGATGTGGCAGGTGTTCAGCAGGATCATGTCCGCCTCGTCCGGCGAGGCGACCTCGGTGTACCCCTGACCGCCCAGGGCCTCGGCCATGCGCTCGCTGTCGTAGACGTTCATCTGGCAGCCGTAGGTCTTGATGAAAAGCTTCTTGGGCTCGGACATCTGGGCCTCTCCGGGTAGCGGGTCAGGGCGTGTGCCTACACCGAAACCACGGGTGCTTGCAATCGCCGGGCGGGTCGGGCTTCCTGTGGGCCGATTGTTCCGGGGATCGCGATGCAGTTCAACTCTCTTCAATCCTTCCTGCGCCAGGGGCGCCACCTGCTGGCGCGTGGCCCCGTGGCCATGGTCTTTGCCGAGGACGAGATCGAGCTGGACAGCACCCTGCGCCATCACCGCGACGCGGGGTTCGCCGAGGTCGTCCTGTTCGCGCCCGACAGCTTCGCCCTGCCGGGCGACCTGGCTGCCGACGTGCATCGCGTCAGCTACGAGATGACCCGCGACCAGGCGCTGACCCGCGCCGTCAACGGCGTGATCGAGGCGGCGGCGCCGGGCACCTGGCTGTATTACTGCTACAACGCCGAATACCTCTTCCACCCCTTCTGCGAGACCCGCACCGTCGGCGAACTGCTGACCTTCCATGGCGAAGAGCGGCGCGATGCCATGCTGACCTATGTCATCGACCTCTACGCCGACGACCTCTCGGCGACACCCAATGCGGTGTCCATCGAACGGGCGCACCTGGATCGGGCGGGCTACTACGCGCTGGCCCGGCTGGACGCGCAGGGCAACGAGCGCGAGCGGCAGCTGGATTTCCACGGCGGGTTGCGCTGGCGCTTCGAGGAGCATGTGCCGGAGGGACGGCGCAAGATCGACCGGGTCGGCCTGTTCCGCGCCCGGCCCGGGTTGCGGCTGAGCGAGCAGCACCTGTTCAACGAGGCCGAATACAACACCTATGCCTGTCCCTGGCACCACAACCTGACGGCCTGCATCTGTTCCTTCCGCACCGCGAAGGCGCTGACCTCGAACCCCGGGTCGCGCTTCGATATCGCCAGCTTCACCTGGCACAACTCGGCGCCCTTCGAATGGCACTCGCGGCAGTTGCTGGATCTCGGGCTGATGGAGCCGGGGCAGTGGTTCTGAGAACGGGGGGGCTGCGGCGGGATTCCCTCAGGCAGGGCATGATGGCCTCTGGTCGCGACAGGCAGCGCGCGGGCGGGCGGGGCTCCGGTCTCAGGCCGCCACGAGGTGCCTGCGGGCGGCGGCGCGGATGGCGGCGGTCAGCGGCGCGAGGCCGGGGGCGAGCAGGCGCGAGACCTGCCAGTAGAGGGGCGTGTCCCAGGGGCTTTCCGGGATCAACTCCACCAGTCGACCGGCGGCGAGGCCGGGGGCCATCAGCGCCTCGGGGTTGAGGCCCCAGCCGAGCCCGGCCTCGGCGGCCAGCACGAAGCCCTCGGTCGAGGGCAGGCGATGCGTCGGCGGCACCGGCCCGGGGCCGAAATGGTGCCGCAGCCAGCCGGTTTGCAGGGCATCCTTGTCATTGAAGGCCAGCATGGGCGCGCGGCGCAGGGCCGGCCCGGTCACGCCGTCGCGCAAATGGGTCTCGACGAACTCCGGGCTGGCCGTGGCGCGGTAGCGCAGCGCGCCGAGGGCCAGCGCGTCGCAACCCTGCAGGCTGGCCCCCTCCGAGGTGATCGCCGCCGAGACCCGCCCCTCGCGAAGCCAGCGGGCCGAGTGGTCCTGGTCGTCGACCTCGATCTCGAAGGTGGTGCCGGGCATCCGCCGCTGCGTCTCGGCCAGGGCGGCGGGGATCCAGGTGGCAAGACTGTCGGCATTGACCGCAAGTCGGATGCGGGCCGTCCCGGGCACCAGGTCCATCCGCCGCAGGGTCTGGGCCTCGAGCAGGGCGACCTCATCGGCGTGGCGGGTCAGATGTGCCCCGGCCTCGGTCGCTGTCGCGGGCGGGCCGCGCCGCACCAGCGGCGTGCCGATCCGCTCTTCCAGGGCGCGCAGGCGCTGCGAGACGGCGGACTGGGTGATGCCCAGTTCCGCCGCCGCCCGGTCGAAGGCGCCATGGCGCAGGATGGCCGATAGCGCCGCCAGCTGTCCGCGGTCGAGCTGCATCAGTTTTACTTATCGAGTCCAAAAATCATTCATTGGATCTATATTGTCCCGCCCGCTACCTCCGGCGCAACAGGCAAGGAGAGAGAGATGGCGGAAGCCTATTGGGCCGGGTTCGGACTGGGGTTGTCGCTGATCCTGGCGATCGGGGCACAGAATGCCTTCGTGCTGCGTCAGGGGATCCTGCGCCAGCACGTCCTGCCGGTGGTGCTGCTCTGTGCCGCCTCGGACGCGGTGCTGATTGCGGTCGGGGTGGCCGGCTTCGGCGCGCTCAGCCGGGCGGCGCCCTGGGCGGTCGAACTGATGCGCCTGGGCGGCGCGGCCTTCCTGCTGGTCTACGGCGCGCTGGCCCTGCGCAGCGCCTGGCGCGGCGGGCAGGCGCTGGAGGCCGCCGCCACGGGCGAGCGCAAGCTGTGGCAGAGCCTGGCGATCTGCGCCGCCCTGACCTGGGGCAACCCGCATGTCTACCTGGACACGGTGGTTCTGCTGGGGGCGGTCTCGGCCGATTTCCACCCCCGCGCGGGTTTTGCCGCCGGGGCGATGAGCGCCTCTTTCCTGTTCTTCTTCAGCCTCGGTTTCGGCGCCCGCCTGCTGGCGCCGCTGTTCCGCCGGCCACTGGCCTGGCGCTGCCTCGATATCTCGGTCGCGCTGGTGATGTGGAGTGTGGCCGCCAGCCTGCTGTGGCCCTAGCCTGTCGTGGTCCCGCGCGGGCCTTGCCCCTGTGCTGCGAAGGGCTTAGGGAAAATGCATGACAGAGGCACATAAATCGCGGCCCGTGGTGGCGATCGGCTGGATGCTCCTGGCGGGGCTCTGCTTCGTCGGGGTGACGGCGATGGTCAAGATGCTGGGGCCGGCGGTGCCGGCCAGCCAGGCCGCCTTCCTGCGCTTCGGCTTCGGGCTGATCCTGCTGGCACCGATCCTGCCGCGCGTGATGCGCAGCCGTCTGGAGCCTCGCCACTGGCGCCTCGTCCTGCTGCGCGGGGTGCTGCACACCGGCGGCGTGGCGCTGTGGTTCTATGCCATGGCGCGTATCCCGATCGCCGATGTCACGGCGCTGAACTACCTCAACCCGATCCTGATCACCCTCGGCGCCGCGCTCTTCCTCGGCGAGAGGCTGGCCGCCCGCCGTCTCGGCGCCGTGGCAGTGGCGCTGCTCGGGGCGCTGGTGATCCTGCGCCCGGGGCTGCGCGAGATCGAGACCGGGCACCTTGCGATGCTGGTCACGGCGACGCTGTTCGCCGGCTCCTACATGATCTCGAAGCGCCTGTCGGACGACCTGGAGGCCGGGGTGATCGTGGCGCTGATGTCGCTGACCGTGGCCGTCGGCCTGGCGCCGCTGGCCCTGCCGGTCTGGGTGACGCCGACGCCGGTGCAGCTGGCCCTGCTGGGCGGGGTGGCGGGCTGCGCCACGGCGGGCCATTTCTGCATGACGCTGGCCTTCCGCGCCGGGCCGATGACGGTGACGCAGCCGGTCACCTTCCTGCAACTGCTTTGGGCGGTCCTGCTGGGGGCGCTGTTCTTCGGCGAAAGCCCGGATCCCTACGTGATCCTCGGCGGCGTGCTGATCCTCGCCTCGGTGATCTTCATCACCTTCCGCGAAGCCCGGCTGAAGCGCCGCGACGCGGGCCGCTCGGTCGAGGCCACCCGGCCCTGAAGCGCGCTTGATCAAGGTCAAGGCGGGGCACCGGCGGGGGCTCTATTCCTGCGGGCAGGTAACAGGGCGAGAGGACAGGACATGTCGCACACACCGCATACGCTGGATCAGGAATTCCCCGAATTCGCCGCGCAGATCGACGCGCTGAAGGGCACGGACGCCCATTTCGCGCGGATCACCGAGGCGTACCACGAGATCAACCGCAAGATCCATCGTTGGGAAACCAACGTCGAGCCGGTCGAGGACCTGGTGCTGATCGAGGCCCGCAAACAGCGCGGCGCCCTGAAGGACGAGATCTACGCCATCCTGCGCGCGGCCCAGCCGACCGCCTGAATCGGGGCGCGGCGCCCTGCTCTGCCAGGTGGGCCTGTCCGGTTGGCCTAGCCGACCTGGTAGGGCAGGGTGCCGCGTTCGTTGCTGTCGATGGTCAGCTGCCGTTCCAGCGGCGGGACCGAACGCTGGTGGCAATGCTCGCGCTCGCAGATGCGGCAGGAAATTCCGATGGGCTCGAAGCTGTCGGGACCTGTCAGATCCAGACCATCCGCATAGACCAGCTTGTCCGCATGGGCGACCTCGCAGCCCAGCGAGATCGCGTAGCGACGCACCGGCGCCCCCCAGCGACCGCCGGGCTTGGAGACGTCACGCGCCAGGCTGATGTAGCGCACTCCGTCCGGCGTCTCGGCGACCTGGCGCAGGAACTGGCCGGGGGTCTCGAAAGCGCGGTGGACGTTCCACAGCGGGCAGGCGCCGCCGTAGCGGGCGAATTGCAGCCGCGTGGCCGAATGGCGCTTGGTGATCGTGCCCGCCTGGTCGACTCGGACGAAGAAGAACGGGATGCCCTTGGCGCCGGGCCGCTGCAGGGTCGAGAGCCGGTGACAGACCTGTTCGATCGAGGCGCCGAAGCGCAGCGAGAGCCGTTCCAGATCATGCCGCATCTCCTGCGCGGCCTCCAAGAACCGGGTGTAGGGCATCAGCGCGGCGCCGGCAAAGTAGTTGGCCAAGCCGATCTTGGCGATGGAGCGCGCCGTGTCGGACTGGAAGCGCGCCAGATCCAGTGTCGCCTCAAGCAGCTTGTCCTGTTCCAGCAGGGCGACCTGCAACAGCAGCTGGAAGGTCTGCGTCTCGGGCGCGGCGCGCAGGGACAGCGTCAACTCCTTGCGCGCGGGGTCGTAACGGCGCAGTTCGTGCATGTCGTCGAACCTGGTGCGCACCCCGAGGTTGCCGAGGGCCGAGACGGCGCGCACCCGGATGTTGTTCTCGTTCCGGACGGGGGTCGCGAAGCGCTCTGCGGCATGGTCCACGGCGTCGATGTAGTTGTCGCAGTAGTGGAAGAAGTCACGCACCTCGTCCCAGGGCGAGGGGGTGGCGCGGGCGTCGTCGCGGCCAAGTGCCTCGTCCAGCGAGGCGAGGCGTTCGTGGGTCTGGCGGTAGGCGCGATGCAGGTGCAGGAAGGCGCGCGCCAGCGCCGGGGCGTTGGAGGCCGTCAGCCGCAGGTCCGCCATCGGCGGCGAGAGGTCGGCCAGCACCGGATCCGCCATCGCCTCTCGCATGTCCGAGACCAGCCGTTCGCTGTCGCCGGTCGATAGTTCCGTCACGTCGAAGCCGAATTCCTGCGCCAGCGACAGCACGACCGAGGTCGAGACCGGCCGGTTGTTGTTCTCCATCTGGTTCAGGTAGGGCAACGAGATGCCGAGCTTGGTGGCGAAATCCTTCTGGGTCAGGCCAAGCTTCTGCCGCGTCTCGCGCAGCTTTGCCCCGGCGTAAAGTTTCTGGTTGCCCATGCCCCACCTGTCACGACGCCGCAAAGCCCCGCTGGCTTTGCAGATTAGCGCCCGGAGAGGCTAACTTTGCAAATCTTGCTTAACAAGCCGTAAGACAGGACAGGGGGCCAGCGTGTCAGAGCGTCGCGGCATAGGCCTCGAGCTGGCTGGCCACGGTGCCCCAGCCGTCGAAGAAGCCCATTTGTTCGTGCTGGGCGCAGGCTTCGGGTGAACGGTGTCGCGCGGTGGCGGTATAGCGCGTGCCTTCGCCGTCGTCCTCTAGGTCGAGGATCGCGGTCATGAAAGGGTCGGGGGCGGGCTTCCAGCCCTCCGAATAGGCGTCGGTGAAGACCAGTCGGCGGCCCTCGATGACCTCAAGGTAGACGCCGGTGTTCTCCATCACGTTGCCCTCGACCTCGAAGGTGGTGTTGAAGCGGCCGCCGACGCGCAGGTCGATGTCGCAGGCGGTCACCCTGTGCGGTGCGGGGATGAAGAAATGCGGGATATGTTCGGGGCGGGTCCAGCATTCCCAGACCAGCGCGCGGGGCACCGCGAGGTGGCGGGTGAAGCTGAGGTCGGTGCGCGGGCTCTGGTCGGTCATGGTTTTCTCTCCTCCGAAAGCTGGGTGACATAGGCGTCGAAACGGTCGAGGCGGCCCTGCCAGAGGGCGCGCTGTTCGGCCAGCCAGTCCTGCACCGGTGCGAAGGCGTCGGGCGACAGCGCGCAGCTGCGCACCCGGCCTTCCTTCCTGCTGGTGATCAGTCCCGCGCCTTCAAGCTTCTTCAGATGCGCGGTGAACGAGGGCAGCGACATGTCATGCGCGGCGTGCAGCTCGCTGACCGTGGCGGGGCCACGGGCGAGGCGCTCCAGGATCCGCCGACGGGTCGGATCCGAGAGGGCCGCGAAGGCCATGTCGAGGGTGGGATCAAGCTTAGCCATGTGGCTAAGTAATCCGCTTGCGGCGAGTCTGGCAAGGAAAACTTAGCTGGATGGCTAAGTGATGTCAGGCCATGCCCATGCGGCGCTCGCGGCGCATGACGCCGGTGATGCAGAGCACCGAGGCGACGCCGCAGGCCAGCATCAGCCAGATCAGGGGGAAGGCGCCGGTGCCCTCGCCCAGCAGGCTGCCCGCGAAGGCCGACAGCGCGGCGCCGCCGCCGATCATCAGCGCGCCCCCCAGCCCCGAGGCCGTACCGGCGAGGTGTGGCCGGACCGAGAGCATCCCGGCATTGGCCGAAGGGATCGTCATGCCGTTGCCGAAGCCGACGAAGATCATGGTGCCGAAGAAGGCATAGGCGCCCCCGATCCCGGCCAGGGCAAAGACCAGAGACAGCACCATGCCGAGGGTCACGAAGGTGCCGCCCATCAGGATCATCCGGTTCATGCCGATCCGCGCGGCATAGAGGCCGGTGAACCAGTTGCCGATGAAGTAGCCGATCCCGGCGGTGGCATTGAAGATGCCAAACTCGGCGGGGGACAGGCCGAAGACCGAGGTGGCCACGAAGGGACTGCCGCCGATATAGGCGAAGAAGGCCCCGGAGGAGGTCGCCGCCGCCATCGAGTAGCCCCAGAACCGGAGCGACTTCAGCAATTCGGGGTATTCGGCGAATTGTCCCAGGATCGACAGCTCGGAGGGGGTCGCGGTCTCGCCCAGATCGGCCCAGGTCAGCCAGAAGATGACGAGGCCCGAGGCAAAGAGCAGCCAGAACGAGGCCTGCCAGCCAAAGTATTCGTCCAATGCGCCGCCGAGGGCCGGGGCGAACATCGGCACCATGGACATGCCCATGGTCACGTAGCCCATCATCGCGGCGGCCCGGTCGGGGGTGTTGATGTCCCGCACCACGGCGCGGGACAGGGCCATGGCCCCGGCGACCGATGCCTGCAGGATGCGGAAGATCATGAAGGTGCCGAAGGTGGGCGCGAAGAGGCAGCCCAGTGTCGCCACGACGAAGATCGCCAGTCCGCCGAGCAGCATGGGGCGCCGCCCGTAGCGGTCGGCCATGGGCCCGATGAACAGTTGCAGGAAACCCGAGGCGGCCAGGTAGCCGGCGATCGAGAGCTGCACGAGCTTGTAATCGACGCTGAAATGGTCGGCGATCTTCGGCAGCGAGGGCAGGAAGACGTTCATCGTCATGGCCCCCACTCCGGAAAGCAGGATCAGGGTCGAGATATGGGGTGGAGTGTGCCGGTTCAGGTACCGGCGGGCGTGGCTCTGGCTCATGGCTTTGTGCTAGTCGCGTGCCTTGCGCATGTCCATGCGAACCACACGCGCTTTGCTGATTTGCAATTTGCAGCACCGGCTCTGCCAATGATTTGCAAATTTGCCCCTTTTCCCTTTTTACCGGACCTTTCGGATTCTATGGTTCCCCTGCATGGATGGGAAGGGGCCGAGGCCCGCAGAAGCCCACAGAAGGAGGACTGGCGCGATGACCGATATCCTGGAAGAGCTCAAGTCGCGGCGCGAGACCGCCCGGCTGGGTGGCGGCGAGAAGCGCATCGCGGCGCAGCACGCCAAGGGCAAGCTGACGGCGCGCGAGCGGATCGACCTGCTGCTGGATGCCGACAGCTTCGAGGAATTCGACATGTTCGTCGCGCATCGCTGCACCGACTTCGGGATGGAGCAGCAGCGCCCCTACGGGGACGGCGTGGTCACCGGCTGGGGCACGATCAACGGCCGTCAGGTCTATGTCTTTTCCCAGGACTTCACCGTCTTCGGCGGCTCGCTGTCGGAAACCCACGCGCAGAAGATCTGCAAGATCATGGACATGGCGGTGCAGAACGGCGCGCCGGTCATTGGCCTGAACGATTCGGGCGGGGCGCGGATCCAGGAAGGCGTCGCCTCGCTGGCCGGCTATGCCGAGGTCTTCCAGCGCAACATCATGGCCTCGGGCGTGGTGCCGCAGATCAGCGTGATCATGGGGCCCTGTGCCGGTGGCGCCGTCTATTCCCCGGCGATGACCGACTTCATCTTCATGGTGAAGGACAGTTCCTACATGTTCGTCACCGGCCCCGACGTGGTGAAGACCGTGACCAACGAGGTCGTCACCGCCGAGGAACTGGGCGGCGCCAGCACCCACACCAAGAAATCCAGCGTTGCCGATGGCGCGTTTGAGAACGACGTCGAGGCCATGGCCGAGGTGCGCCGCCTCGTCGACTTCCTGCCGCTCAACAACCGCGCGAAGCCGCCCGTACGGCCCTTCTTCGACGATGTGAACCGGATCGAGGGCAGTCTCGACACCCTGATCCCGGACAACGCCAACAGCCCCTACGACATGAAGGAGCTGATCCTGAAGGTCGCGGACGAGGGGGATTTCTACGAGATCCAGGAGGATTTCGCCAAGAACATCATCACCGGCTTCATCCGGCTGGAGGGGCAGTCGGTCGGCGTCGTCGCCAATCAGCCGATGGTGCTGGCGGGCTGTCTCGACATCGACTCCAGCCGCAAGGCGGCGCGCTTCGTCCGCTTCTGCGATGCCTTCGAGATCCCGATCCTGACCTTCGTCGACGTGCCGGGCTTCCTGCCGGGCACCGGGCAGGAGCTGGGCGGCGTCATCAAGCATGGCGCCAAGCTGCTGTTCGCCTATGGCGAGGCGACGGTGCCCAAGGTCACGGTGATCACTCGCAAGGCCTACGGCGGCGCCTATGACGTGATGGCCTCCAAGCACCTGCGCGGGGACTTCAACTACGCCTGGCCGACTGCCGAAATCGCGGTGATGGGCGCCAAGGGCGCGACCGAGATCATTCACCGCGCCGACCTGGGCGATGCCGAGAAGATCGCGAAGTACACCAAGGACTACGAGGACCGCTTTGCCAATCCCTTCGTGGCGGCCGAACGGGGCTTCATCGACGAGGTGATCCAGCCACGCTCGACCCGGCGGCGGGTGGCGCGGGCCTTCGCCAGCCTGCGCGGCAAGAAGCTGCAGAACCCCTGGAAGAAACACGACAACATCCCGCTCTGAGCGGGTCGGAGGCCCCATGGCACGCAACGGCTGGCATATCCTGCGGGATGAGGACCGGGTCACGGTGACCCGGCGCCTGCCCGTGCGCTTCGACCTCGCGGTCGAGGCGGCGCTGCCCTGCGACCGCGACGTCTCGTTGCGGCGGGTGGCGCAGCAGGTGCGCCAGGACATGTGGCGGCGGCTGCAGGATCAGCGCGGCTTCATCCCGGCGGTCGAGGTCCGGCGCGCGCCGGGCGGGCTGGTGATCCGGGCCGGGGGTGGGCTGCCGCATCCGGTCTCGGCGGCGCTGCGTGACCGGTTGGCCGGTCTGCTGGACAGCCCCGCCCACAGGACCCGCTGGATCGCCCATGCGGGACGGCGCGCCGATGGCTGAAATCCGCCGCACCCCCGCATGTGCCGGCCGCCGCAAGTTCCGGCGCTTTCCGGCACCGCAGCCCGGCTCCACGCCGGATCTGGAGGCGCGGAGGGCGCCGCTACAAGATATTGCGTGCGCAGGCGCAAACCCCTATCAGCCTGAGCTTTTCGAAACACAGGACGCTGCCGTGAACGCCCCCAGATATGAAATCTCCGGCCACTGGGCTATGATTCCTCCATGCCGTCATCGTGCGGCACAACCGGAATGTCCCGAACATCGAGGGCTGACAAGGCCCCGCGGGACCCAGAGGCATACCAGGAGTATCCAATGTCTAAGCCCCTCAACCTTCTTCTCGCAGTTGCCTTCCTCGGCGGCCTTGCTGCCTGCGCCAAGGAAGCGCCCCAGGAATACGTCGTGGTCGAGCCCGAGCCGATCTCGAGCGAACCGGTCTACACCGGCAAGTACAAGTAAGACGCCTGTCGTCTGCACCGCGGGCCTGACCGGCCCGCGGTCGCCGCGCGCGGCTGCCGGGGGGATCCCGACATGCTGAAGCACCGCGGCTTTCCCGGGCGCCTGCCCGGCACCGACTTCCAGTTCACCATCCGCCGCGCCAACCCCAAGGGCGTGACGCCGATCACCCGGCGCGAGCGCTATCGCGACCGCCGCGCGCCCGACAAGCGCGCCGACGAAGGCTTCATGGCCGCGCTCTGGGAACATTTCGGCGATCAGCCCTTCGAACGTGGCAACCTCGACGCCGGGCGCCTGTCGTGGCTCTTCGGCCGCGAGGTGCTGCCCGCGGAAGAGCCCTTCGATCCCGAAAGCTACGACGCGCTTCTGGTCATCGACGAGGCCGCCGCCCGCGCGGCCTTCCCCGGCGCCTTCGAAGAGGGGGAGGATTGGGCGTGATCCTGCCTGCGGCCATCAGAATTGCGCGGGTTTCGGCCAAGGCTCCGGTGTCGATCACCGGAGGGCTTGCCGAGGCGCATTTCAAAGGTCGCTATGGGCGGGCCGCTTGCCCGGGTGTCCTGCCCGGGGACGTGGCGTGTCACTATCGTTACCCTTCCCCTCTCGGGCGGCCGTTTGTCCCCAATCCGCGGCCGCCCGTCTTTTCGGTCGGCCCCCTTGGTCGGATCCCGCGTAGGGACCGGCGCGTGCGGCTGGAAGAAAAAACGCAACGACACGTCGCGGCACGGGAACTTTTGCGTCTCGGCGGCGTTTGGAACCGCAGAACGCTCCAACACGAAGGTAGTTATTCATGTTCAAGAAATCCTGGATCCTCGCCGGTGTGCTGCTTACCGGTCTTGCCGCCTGCGGCGACACCCTCGGTGAGCAAGCCGTCGTCGGCGGTGCAGCCGGCGTTGGCGCAGCTGCCGTCACCGGCGGCAGCGTGGGCACCGGCGCCCTGGTCGGCGCAGCCGGCAACGTCGCCTATTGCCAGGCAAACCCCGGCGCTTGCCGCTGAGTCCTGCCGTACTGACAGCGGCCTGACCGCGGCCCGCGCCGCGAATTCCGCCGCATCCAAGCATTTTCGCCCTCCGTCCTGCCTCGTGCAGGGCGGGGGGTTTTCTTTTGCGCGCCGCACGGGTCCGGCGGGCGCGCCAAGACCTCGGGGAGGGGCCTGACATGTTCCAGAAGATCCTGATCGCCAACCGGGGCGAGATCGCCTGCCGCGTCATCAAGACCGCGCGCAAGATGGGTATCTCGACCGTTGCCATCTACTCGGATGCCGACCGACACGCGCTGCACGTCGCCATGGCCGACGAGGCGGTGCATATCGGCCCGCCGCCCGCCAACCAGTCCTATATCGTCATCGACAAGGTGATGGAGGCGATCAAGGCGACCGGCGCCGAGGCCGTCCATCCGGGCTATGGCTTCCTGTCCGAGAACCCCAAGTTCGCCGAGGCGCTCGAGGCCGCGGGCGTGGCCTTCGTCGGCCCGCCGGTGAAGGCCATCGAGGCCATGGGTGACAAGATCACCAGCAAGAAGATCGCGCAGGAGGCCGGGGTTTCCACCGTGCCCGGCTACATGGGCCTGATCGAGGACGCCGAAGAGGCGGTGAAGATTTCCGGAGAGATCGGCTACCCGGTGATGATCAAGGCCTCCGCCGGCGGCGGCGGCAAGGGCATGCGCATCGCCTGGAACGACGAGGAGGCGCGCGAGGGCTTCCAGAGCTCGAAGAACGAGGCCGCCAGCAGCTTCGGTGATGACCGGATCTTCATCGAGAAGTTCGTCACCCAGCCCCGCCACATCGAGATTCAGGTGCTCTGCGACAGCCACGGCAACGGCATCTACCTGGGCGAGCGCGAATGCTCGATCCAGCGCCGTAACCAGAAAGTCGTCGAAGAGGCGCCCAGCCCCTTCCTGGATGAAGCCACCCGCAAGGCCATGGGCGAACAGGCCGTCGCGCTTGCCAAGGCCGTCGGCTATGCCTCTGCGGGCACGGTGGAATTCATCGTCGATGGTGAGAAGAATTTCTACTTCCTCGAGATGAACACCCGCCTGCAGGTGGAGCACCCGGTGACCGAGCTGATCACCGGCGTCGATCTGGTCGAGCAGATGATCCGCGTCGCAAACGGCGAACCGCTGAGCATCAGCCAGGACGACGTGACCCTGACGGGCTGGGCTATCGAGAACCGGCTTTATGCCGAGGACCCCTATCGCGGCTTCCTGCCCTCCATCGGGCGCCTGACCCGCTATCGCCCGCCGGAGGAGGTCGCCTCGGGGCCGCTGCTGGAGAACGGCAAATGGCAGGGCGAGGCGCCTTCGGGCGCAGCGGCGGTGCGCAATGACACAGGCGTCTTCGAGGGTGGCGAGATCTCGATGTACTACGACCCGATGATCGCCAAGCTCTGCACCTGGGCGCCGACCCGCGAGGCGGCGATCGAGGCGATGCGCGTGGCGCTGGACGGGTTCGAGGTGGAAGGCATCGGGCACAACCTGCCGTTCCTGTCGGCGGTCATGGACCACGAGATCTTCATCAAGGGCGAGATGACCACCGCCTTCATCGCCGAGCAGTACCCCGAGGGCTTCGAGGGCGTCGCCCTGCCCGAGGATGAGCTGAAGCGCATCGCCGCCGCCGCTGCCGCCATGCACCGCGTCGCCGAGATCCGCCGCACACGCATCTCGGGACGGATGGACAACCACGAACGGGTGGTGGGCACCGACTGGGTGGTTTCGGTGCAGGAGGCCGAGTTCGCCCTGTCCATTGCGGCGGATCGCGAAGGGGCCTCTGTCTCCTTCGCCGATGGCGCCGTGCTGCGGGTCGAAGGCGGCTGGACGCCCGGCGACACCCTGGCCCGGATGACTGTCGACGGCGCGCCGCTGGTGCTGAAGGTCGACAAGATTTCCGGCGGGTTCCGCATCCGCAACCGCGGCGCCGACCTGAAGGTCCATGTGCGCAACCCGCGCCAGGCCGAGCTGGCGAAACTGATGCCGGAGCGCGTGGCGCCCGATACCTCGAAGCTGCTGCTCTGCCCGATGCCGGGCCTCGTCGTGAAGGTCTTCGTGGAAGAGGGCGCCGAGGTTCAGGAGGGGCAGGCGCTGTGCACCATCGAGGCGATGAAGATGGAAAACATCCTGCGCGCCGAGAAGAAGGGCGTGGTCGCGCGCATCAACGCAGGCCCAGGCGACAGCCTGGCGGTGGACGAAGTGATCATGGAGTTCGAATGAGCCATGCGCGGCGCTGTGCGATATCCCGACGGTGGCCAGCGGCCCCGGGTCCGGGCGGGCAGGTGCCGCGCATTTTCGATGAATGCGCCGTTTAAGGGCTTTGTCATCCCCGTCTCCGATAAGAGGGGAACTTTCCTTCTGGGGGCGACATGGGGGCTGGCGGCTGATGGACGTGATCCTGCATATCGGCGCGCATCGCACCGCGACGACCTCGTTTCAGGGCTACCTGCGGGCCAATGCCCCGGCGCTGGCGGGGCTGGGTGTGGGCTTCTGGGGGCCGCGCCGGACGCGGGGCGGGGTGCTGGCCGGGGTGATCCCCGGGCCGGGGCCCCTGTCGCCGGCGCGTCAGTTCGACCGGGCGCGCGGGCGCATCGCGCTGAACCTCGCCAAGGCCGGGGACCGGCGGGTGCGGCAGCTGCTGGTGAGCGACGAGAACATCCTGGGCAGTCCGCGCGGCAACCTGCGGCGGGAACGGCTTTACCCGGACGCTGGGCCACGCGTGGCCGCCTTCGCCCGGGCCTTCGAGGGGCAGCTCGGCCGCATCGTGATCTCGGTGCGCGGGCAGGAAAGCTACTGGACCTCGGTGCTGTGTTTCGCCCTGGCGCGCGGCCATGCCCTGCCGCATCCGGCGACGCTGGACAGGCTGGTGACCCAGCCACGCGGCTGGCGCGAGGTGATCGAGGACCTGGCCGAGGCTGCGCCGGGGGTCGAGATCCTGGTCATGCCGCACGAACGTTACGCCGGCCTGCCCGAACGGCGGCTTGCGCGGATGCTGGGCGACGCGCCGGACCTCCCGCAGGCCCATGCGCGGCACTGGCTGAACCGCTCGCCCGATCTTGCGGCCCTGCGCAACCTGCTGGCCGAACGCGGCGAGGGTGGCCTGCCTGCGGGTCCCGGCCCCTGGCGGCCCTTCGACCACGCGCAACGCGCGGCGCTGAACGAACTCTACCAGGACGACATGTTCTGGCTCTCTGCCGGGGCCTCGGGCCTCGCCCGGCTGGCGCCGGACCCCTGGGAGGAGGGGGTGGAGGAGGCTTCCCCGACAGGACCAAACGGCGGGCAGCCAGCGGCGATAGATCCGCGCGCCCGGCTCAGGAGAAGAGGACAAGGCGATGACGACGAAGAAGGACGCATGGTCCGCACGCGCTGAAAAAGAGCTGCGCGGCCGCCCGCTGGAGGAACTGACCTGGCAGACGCTGGAGGGGATCGACGTCCAGCCGCTTTACACAGCTGAGGACACGGCGGCGCTGCCGCATATGGGCAGCCTGCCGGGCGAGGCGCCGTTTACCCGTGGCGTGCGCTCGACCATGTATGCCGGTCGCCCCTGGACGATCCGGCAATACGCCGGTTTCTCGACCGCCGAGGAGTCGAATGCCTTCTACCGCCGCAACCTGGCCGCCGGTCAGCAGGGCGTCAGTGTCGCCTTCGACCTGGCGACGCACCGGGGGTATGACAGCGACCACCCCCGCGTCGTGGGGGACGTCGGCAAGGCGGGCGTGGCGATTGATTCCGTCGAGGACATGAAGATCCTGTTCGACGGCATCCCGCTGGAAAAGGTCAGCGTTTCCATGACGATGAACGGCGCCGTGATCCCGATCCTGGCCAGCTACATCGTCGCGGGCGAAGAACAGGGCGTCGACCGGGCGCAGCTGTCGGGGACCATCCAGAACGACATCCTGAAGGAGTTCATGGTCCGCAACACCTATATCTATCCGCCCGAACCCTCGATGCGGATCATCTCGGACATCATCGAATATACCTCGAACGAGATGCCGAAGTTCAACAGCATCTCGATCTCCGGCTATCACATGCAGGAGGCCGGGGCGAACCTGGTGCAGGAACTGGCCTATACCCTGGCCGATGGCCGCGAATACGTGAAGGCCGCGACCGAGGCCGGGATGGATGTCGACAAGTTCGCCGGTCGCCTGTCGTTCTTTTTCGCCATCGGCATGAATTTCTTCATGGAAATCGCCAAGCTGCGCGCCGCCCGAACCCTGTGGCATCGCGTCATGACCGAGTTCGGCGCGCAGGACGAGCGGTCGAAGATGTTGCGCACCCATTGCCAGACCTCGGGTGTCAGCCTGCAGGAACAGGACCCCTACAACAACGTCATCCGCACGGCCTATGAGGCGCTGAGCGCGGTGCTGGGCGGCACGCAATCGCTGCACACCAATGCGCTGGATGAGGCCATCGCCCTGCCCACCGACTTCTCGGCCCGCATCGCCCGCAACACCCAGCTGGTGCTGCAGGAAGAGACCGGCGTGACAAAGGTCGTCGATCCGCTGGCGGGCTCCTACTACGTCGAGAGCCTGACCAACGAGCTGATCGAAAAGGCCTGGGCGCTGATGCAGGAAGTCGAGGAGATGGGCGGCATGACCAAGGCCGTCGCCTCGGGGATGCCGAAGCTGCGCATCGAGGAAAGCGCGGCGCGGCGGCAGGCGATGATCGACCGCGGCGAAGAGGTGATCGTCGGGGTCAACAAGTACCGCAAGGACAAGGAAGACCCGATCGACATCCTGGATGTCGACAACGTTAAGGTGCGCGACAGCCAGATCGCGCGGCTGGAGAAGATCCGCGCCAGCCGGGACGAACCCGCCTGCCAGGCGGCGCTGGACGAGCTGACGCGCCGCGCCAAGGAGGGCGGCAACCTGCTGGAGGCGGCCGTCGAAGCCGCCCGCGCCCGGGCCTCTGTCGGAGAGATCAGCATGGCAATGGAGAAGGAATTCGGCCGCCACCAGGCCGAAGTGAAGACGCTGGCCGGGGTCTATGGCGCCGCCTACGAGGGCGACGAGGACTTCGCCGCGATCCAGAAATCGGTCGAGGATTTCGCCGAGGAAGAGGGGCGCCGCCCCCGGATGCTGGTGGTCAAGCTGGGCCAGGACGGCCACGACCGGGGTGCCAAGGTGATCGCCACGGCCTTCGCCGACATCGGCTTCGACGTCGATGTGGGTCCGCTGTTCCAGACCCCGGAAGAGGCGGCGCAGGATGCCATCGACAATGATGTGCATGTCATCGGCCTCAGCTCCCAGGCGGCGGGGCACAAGACCCTGGCGCCGCAGCTGATCGAGGCGCTGAAGCAGAAGGACGCGGGGGATATCCTGGTGATCTGCGGCGGGGTGATCCCCCAGCAGGACTACGATTTCCTGCGTCAGGCCGGGGTCAAGGCGATTTTCGGGCCGGGGACGAACATTCCTTCGGCGGCGCAGGAGATCCTGCAGCTCATCCGCGCCGCGCGCGGCTGATCAGCCGACCGCTTGCCCCGGCATCCAGCCGGGGCGCGCCAGCTCCCAGCCGTCGGAGGACGCGCCCGGGCTGACCACGCAGGAGACCAGCGTCCAGCCCCGGACCGCCTCGGCGGTCTGCCACACGTGGCGCGGAATGAAGTGGCTGGGACGCTCGCCTGCGGTCACGTCGATCCCCAGCCAGTTCTCGGTCGGGGGCGTGTCGTCGTCGGGGGAGACCAGGCAGCGCAGGGCGCTTCCGGCGTGGAAATACCACATCTCGTCACGGTCTATGCGGTGCCAGTGGCAGCTCTGCCCCTCTTCCAGAAGATAGTAGATCGCCGAGACGCCGGGCCGCTGTCCGGCCGTCCAGTCCGGCAACCAGCTGTCCCTGTGCCAACCGCCTTCGGGATGTGGTGTCAGGCCCAGAACCTCGATCAGCTCCTGCGCTGTTGTCATCTCTCGTTTCCCATCCGTTATTGGCCAGGCGCTCTTCGGGGCAGGAGCCGCCGCGGATTTGACGGTGGCCTGCCGGGGCGGACGTGCAAGGTGCTGCAGCGAAGGCGTGACGCTTATGAGCGTCAGTTGAGCATGTCCAGTGCCCTCTTGTCAAACCTGCTGCACTGCGGAAAAATGCAGCCACCCGCCGCCCCGGAGTTCGCATGACCGTCTCAATTCGTCCCGTTGTTTCAGGTGATTATCCTCGCATCCTCGACATCTGGACGCCCTATTACCGCGAGACGACGGTGACATTCGCCTCTGAGGAGAAGACCGCCGTCACCCTGCCGCTTTACGTGGAAAATCGGCGTGCGGCAGGACGCGAGACCTTTGTCGCCGAGCGCGGTGGCGTGGTGCTGGGCTTTGCCTCCTACGACCAGTTTCGCGGCGGTAACGGATATGTGCACGCGATGGAACACACGATCATCCTGGCGCCCGAGGCGAAGGGGCAGGGGGCCGGCCGCGCACTGATGCGGGCGGTGGAGGCGCACGCCCGCGCGGCCGGGGCGCATGTGATGGTCGCCGGGGTCTCCGGCGAAAACCCGGCGGCGGTGGCCTTCCACGCCGCGCTCGGCTACGAGACGGTCGGGCGGATGCCCCAGGTGGGCCGCAAGTTCGACCGCTGGCTGGATCTTGTGCTGATGCAGAAAATTCTCTAGCGCCCGCCCGCGACCTTTGGCCCCGGCCAACGCTGGCACGGGACATCCCGCCACAAGCAGGTTAGACTCTTTCCATGTCCATCTGGTCCCGCATCCTCGAGGCGCTTCAGGCGCTGGCAAAAGGCGAAGCCCTCTCGGCGGTCTTCGAGAAGCTTCGCACGCCGCGCGAGCGCACGGTGGCCTTCACCATCGCGGTGATCGCCCTCGGGGCCAAGATGGCCAAGGCCGACGGGCTGGTGACCCGCAACGAGGTGACCGCCTTCCGCGAGGTCTTCCGCATCCCGCCCGAGGACGAGGCCGGGGCGGCGCGGGTCTTCAACATGGCCCGCCAGGACGTCGCGGGCTACGAGGATTATGCGCAGCGTATCGCGCGCATGTTCGGCCCCGACAGCCCGGTGCTCTGCGACCTGATGGAGGGGCTCTTTGCCATCGCGGTCGCGGATGGCACCTACCACGATGCCGAAGACCAGTTCCTGCGCCGCGTGGCCGAGATCTTCGGCCTCTCGGAAAGCCGCTTCCTGCGCGCGCGCTCCCGCTGGGTGCCCGATGCGCGGCCCGATCCCTTCGCGGTGCTGGGGCTGCCCTCGGATGCCTCGATGCCGGAGGCACGCAAGGCCTGGCGTGAGGCGGTGCGCGAAAGCCACCCGGACCGGATGATCGCCCGCGGCGTGCCCGCAGAAGCGGTGAAGATGGCCGAGCGGCGGATGGTTGAGGTGAACCGCGCCTGGGAAGAGATCCAGGCGCGCGAAGCCGCCGGCTGAGTGTCCGACACTTTGTCCTGTCACGCCCGGGGCCTATATCTGGGGCATGAGACAGATTTTGCTGATTCCCCTTCTTGGCCTTTCCCTGCTGCAGCCCCTGCCGTCCGTGGCGCAGGAGCCCGCCCCCGAGGCCGAGGAGGCCCCGGGCAACACCGACCTCATGCGCGAGGGTCTGCGGCTGCTGTTCGAGGGCCTTTCGGGCGGGCTGGACGAGACCATGGACCAGATGGGCGAGGCCGCCGAGGAGGCCGCGCCCAAGCTGCGCGATTTCGTCGCCCGCATGGGGCCGGCGCTGGTCGAGGCGCTTGGCAAGGTCGGTGACCTGGCGAACTACGAGGCGCCGGTGGTCCTGCCGAACGGGGATATCCTGATCAAGCGCAAGGACGAGGCGCCGGATTACCTGCCGCCGGTCCCGGGCGAAAACCCCGACGGCTCGGTCGATCTCTGAACCCGGAGGGGCTCAGCTGCGCTGCGGCCCCAGTTTCAGCGAGACCTCGGCGTTCAGCGACGAGGCGAGGGAGCGGAAACGCGCCTCGGCCACCTCGCCGAAGAGCGGCCAGTGGGCTTCTTCCAGCTGCAGTTCCAGCACCTTCTTCTTGGGGAACCAGCGCAGTTGGCCGATCGGCGTGTCCTTCTCGGGCCAGAGCATCGCGCCGAAGCGCATTGCCTTGCCCAGCACCTCGGCCTGCAGCTTCTCCTCGTCGGTCACCAGCTGAAAAAGCTCGTCAAACTTGGTGCCCTCGCGGCGGTTGCGGTAGCGGTGCAGCAGCGCCAGGCCCAGGAAGACCCGCTCGGAATGCTTCAGCCCGCCCATGTTGGCGCGGGTGGCATTGTCGAAGCAGACTTCGGCCCGGTAGTCGGGATGGGCGCGCCAGGTCACGTCGTGCAGCAGGCACGCCGCCTTGACCAGCCGCAGACGCTCGGGCCGCCAGGAGCGGAAGAGCGGCAGGATGAAGTCATAGAGCGTGCGGCCGAAACCGGGCAGGCGGGCGTCCTTCTTCTCGGCGAAGCGGCAGCTCTCGATCAGCGGATCGCGGTCGCGCAGCTTTTGCGGCATCTGCTCGTAGAGCAGCCCCTCGCGGATCCCGTAGGAGGAAATCGCGATGTCGTGGGGCTTGTAGCGTTTCACCACTTCCAGCAGCACTTCCGAGGCCAGGGGCACCAGGTTCATCCGCGTCGAGGAGAGGCTGCAACGCTTGCGCAGTGCCTCGATGTCCTGCTCGGCGATCCAGGCGACGGTGTCGCGCACCGTCTTCGCCGTCATCCGGTACTCGTGCAGGACGTGCAGGGGGTAACCGCGCCGCTCCATGTCGATGCGGGCGATGGCCCGCCAGGAGCCGCCGACCAGGAACAGCCGGTTGCGATCGGCGGGGATGGTGGCGGTCAGCTTCTCGACTTCGGTCTTGATATAGGCGCGCCGGCCCTTCTTGCCGCCCTTCACATCGGCCAGCTTCAGCGGCCCCAGCGGAGAGGTCTGCCGGTCACCCACATGGCCGTCCATGATCCGCGCCAACTCCATCGAGCTGCCGCCGATGTCGCAGACCAGCCCGTAGGAGCCGGGCCAGCCGAGCAGGACGCCCTGGGCCGACAGCCGCGCTTCCTCGTCGCCGCCGATCACGTGCAGCTTCATCCCGGTCAGCCGTTCCACGTCTTCGGCGAAGGCGGGCCCGTCCTCGGCGTCGCGCACGGCGGCGGTGGCCACTGCCGACAGCGGCGCGGCGTCCATCCCCTGCGCGAGAAGCTGGAAACGGTGGATCGCCGCCAGGGCCCGCTTGCGGCCCTCGGGGTTCAGCCGTCCCGATTCGGACAGGCCGGCGCCGAGGCCGCACATGATCTTCTCGTTGTAGAAGTAGGCAGGGCTGCGCGCCGCGCCGTCGAAGACCACCAGCCGGACCGAGTTCGAGCCCACGTCGACAACCCCCACGCGGCCTAGGGCGCGGGTTTCCGGGTCATCGAACAGCGGTCGCCCGAAGGGGCCCCAGTCGGCAGAGCTTTGCAGGTTATCCCCATCCATGGCGACATGCCCCCGGAAGTGTTTGATCTCTTGTGACAAGCCCTGCGGGTCAGGTCAACCGACAGGCGACTCGTGAGTCAGTTCCGGCACATCCGAGGCCCCCGCCGATCCCCGGCCCGAAAGCGAGGGGTTCTCCATGAAGAACCTGTGGCAGTTGAAGGCGGTTCCGTCCCGGGGCGGATCCGCCCGCAGGAAGCGGCCATCGGGCTGCATCACCCAGCTCTGTTCCGTGTCGCGCAGGTTGGCGGCCATGATCTGCCGCACGATCTGGTCCTTCACCGTGGGGGTCTTGCATTCCACCAGCGTCTCGACCCGGCGGTTGAGATTGCGACCCATCCAGTCGGCGGAGGAGAAGAACACCCGTGCCTTGCGCGAGGGCAGCCCGCCGCCATTGCCGAAACAGACGATGCGCGAATGTTCGAGGAAGCGGCCGACGATGCTTTTCACCCGGATGTTGGGGCTGAGGCCCTCGATCCCGGGGCGCAGCCCGCAGATGCCCCGGATCACCAGATCGATGCGCACGCCAGCCTGCCCGGCGGCATAGAGCGCGTCTATCACGTCAGGTTCGATGACCGAGTTCATCTTGGCCCAGATCTGCGCCGGCCGGCCGGCACGGGCGTGCTCGGCCTCCTGGCCGATCATCGCGATCAGGTCGTCCTTCATCGCGTGGGGCGAGATCGAGATGTTCTCCAGCGTTTCGGGCTGGGCATAGCCCGAGAGGTAGTTGAAGACCCGTGCCGCATCGCGCCCCAGCCCCGCATCACAGGTGAAGAAGCTGAGGTCGGTGTAGATGCGCGCGGTGATCGGGTGATAGTTGCCGGTACCGTAGTGGGAATAGGTGACCAGCTCGTCGCCCTCGCGGCGCACCACGGTGCTGATCTTGGCGTGGGTCTTCCAGTCGACGAAGCCATAGACCACATGGGCGCCCGAACGCTCCAGCCGCCGCGACTGGTGGATGTTGGCGGCCTCGTCGAAACGGGCCTTCAGCTCGACCAGCGCGGTGACCGACTTACCCTCCTCGGCGGCCTCACAGAGCGCCTCGGTGATCGGAGAGTTCTTCGACGTGCGGTACAGCGTCTGCTTGATCGCCACCACGTCGGGATCCCGCGCCGCCTGCTGCAGGAAGCGGATCACCATGTCGAAGGTCTCATAGGGGTGATGCAGCAGCATGTCCTTCTGGCGGATCGCCGCGAACATGTCGCCGTCGTGGTCCTGCACCCGTTCCGGCACGCGCGGGGTGAACCGGGGCCAGAGCAGGTCGGGGCGGTCGTCGGTGACCAACTCGCTCAGCGAGGCGATGCCGATCAGCCCGTCGACCTCGATCACCTCGTCGTCGATCACCTTCAGCTCGCGCTTGATGACCTTCTTCAGACCCTCCGGCGCGAAGGAGGAGATCTTCAGCCGCACCACCTCGCCACGACGGCGCCGCTTCAGGGCGGTCTCGAATTCACGCACCAGGTCCTCGGCCTCTTCCTCAATCTCAAGGTCGCTGTCGCGCAGCACGCGGAAGGTGCAGTGGCCAGTGGCCCGGTAGCCCGGGAACAGCCGTTCCAGATGCACCAGCAGCACCTCCTCCAGAGGCAGGTAGCGATGCTGGCCTTCAGGGGCGGGCAGCCGCACGAATCGGTCGATCTGGTGGGGGATCGGCAGCAGGGCCTGCAGCGGGCGGCGATCGCGCTTGCGCTCGAGCTGCAGGGCCAGGGAGAAGCCGAGGTTGGGGATGAAGGGGAAGGGGTGCGCCGGGTCGATGGCCAGCGGTGACAGCACCGGGAAGATGCGGCGCAGGAAGATGTCGCCCAGGAAATCGAGATCCTCGGCCGTCAGGTCCTCGTGGGTGAGGATGGCGATGTCGGTTTCCAGCATCAGCCCGCGCAGGTCCGACAGCACCTTCTGCTGGTGCTGCATCAGGCGGCGGGCGTCCTCGTTGATGCGTTGCAGCTGCTCGGCGGGGCTCATGCCGTCGGCGGCGGGGTTGGTATTGCCGGCCTTGGCCAGCTCGCGCAGGCCCGCCACGCGGACGGTGTAGAACTCGTCCAGGTTGTTGGCGCTGATCGACAGGAAGCGCAGGCGCTCCAGCAGCGGCACGGCGGGGTTTTCGGCCTCTTCCAGCACACGCCAGTTGAAGCCCAGCCAGCTCAGTTCACGATTGTGGAAACGCGAGGGCCCCGAGATGTCGATCTCGGGCATGGCCACGGGGGCGCCGGCGGGGCGGGAGAGGAAATCTGCGTCGGTCATCTGTCCTGAATGCGGGGTAATCGTAACAGTTTTGCAAGGAACCCGGGCGTCAGGCCGATCCTATTGCGTCCCCTTGCCCGCTTCCAGCTGTTCCAGAAGGCGCGAGGCCATGGCGCGGGTCACCGGGCGCTTTTCGGCCAGCGATTGCGCGTCGAGCGCGGCGGCCACCTGGCGCGCCGCGGTGAAGGAGCGTTCGATGCGGCGCAGCAGGAAGGGGATCACGTCGGGGTGGGGCATCACCTGGCGCTCGGCGAAGAACTTGGTCAGCAGCGCGCCAAGCAGCGCGTCGTCCGGGGCTTCGATGGTGACGGCGGGGCAGGCCTGCATCCGGCTGGCCAGGTCGGGAATCACCAGCGGCCAGAGCGCGGGGGCACGGTCGGCGGTGACCAGCAGCGAATGGCCCTCGGCCAGCACCAGGTTGTGCAGGTGGAACAGCGCCTCTTCCGCCGTCCGGTCGCCGGCGATCTTCGGCACGTCCTCGACGGCGACGGGGCCGGCGGCAAGCGCGGGGATGTCCTGTCCGGCCAGCGCGGTGGCAGAGAGCAGCCGCGCGCCCGAGGTCTCGGCCCAGATATGCGCCAGGTGCGTCTTGCCGGCCCCGCGCGGCCCGATCAGCGCCAGCTTGCGCGAGGCCCAGCTGTCGGGCCAGCTCAGCAGCATCGCCAGCGCCAGCTCGTTGCCGGGGCCGGTGATGTAATCCTCGCGCGTCATGCGACCTGGCGGGATCCGCAGGTCGAGGGGTTTCTGGGGCGGGCGCATGGTTCAGACCCGACCCTGATCGTCCTGCGGGGCACTCTCGTCGGGGTCGTGGCCCTTGTAGAGCTTGCTCTGACGGTACTGCCGGACCATGAAGCGGGTCAGCACGCCGATGGCGGCGGCCAGCGGGACCGCGGCCAACATGCCGACGAAGCCGAAGAGCGACCCGAAGACCGACAGCGCGAAGATCAGCCAGACCGGGTGCAGCCCGACCGAGCTGCCGACGAGGCGGGGGGTCAGGAAGTTGCCTTCGGCGACCTGGCCGATGACGAAGATGCCGGTGACGATGCCGATATGCAGCCAGTCGCCCCAGAACTGGAACAGCGCCAGGCCGATGGCCAGGGCACCGCCGACCAGGGCGCCGACGTAGGGGATGAAGGTCAGCAGGCCGGCCACGGCGCCGATCACCAGGCCGAAGTTCAGCCCGGCCAGCATCAGCGCGGCGGCATAGTAGGTGCCCAGGATCAGGCAGACCGAGCCCATGCCGCGGATGAAGCCCGCCATCGAATTGTCGATGTCGCGGGCGATGGCGCGGATCGTCGGGGCGTGCTCGCGCGGCAGCAGGCTGTCGATCTCGGCGACCATGTTGTCCCAGTCGTAGAGCAGGTAGAAGGCCACCACCGGCACGATGACGAAGAGCGTCACCACCGAGATCAGCGAACCGACCGAGGCCAGCGCGGTGTTCAGCACCTCTCCGCCCTTCGACTGGATGGTCTGGCCAAGCGCCGAAAGCGACTGGCGCAGCACCGAGCCCTCGTCGGCCAGGTCGGGGAAGCGTTCGGTCAGGAAGTTCTGCAGGTTCTGGAAGACCTTCGGCACGGTGTCGAAAAGGTCGAGGGCCTGGTTGATCAGGGTGGGCAGAATCAGCAGGGCGCCGACGACGAAGATCACCACCGCCGCCAGGGTGATGATTGCCGTGGCCGCCGCCCGCGAGGCGCCGAGCGCCTCCAGCCGGTCGGCGACGGGGTCGAGGAAATAGGCGATCGCCATGCCCAGCAGGAAGGGCAGGATCACGTCGCCCAGCCACCACAGCATCAGCAGGAAGACCGCCGCGGCGATGCCCCAGTATTTCATCTGCTGGCGTACCGGCAATGCCACTCGAACCCTCCTGAGAAACCTGATCCCTATGTCACCCTGTGGGCCGCATTTTTCAAGCGGTGATCGGGCAGAGGGCATTGCCGGGCCGGTCGGCATTCAATAAACCAAGGCCCAACCCAGAATGTGAGGCCCAAGATGCGTCTGTCCCGCTATTTCCTGCCCGTGCTGAAGGAAACTCCTTCCGAGGCGCAGATCGCCAGCCACCGCCTGATGCTGCGTGCCGGCATGATCAAACAGGCCAGCGCGGGGATCTATTCCTGGCTGCCGCTCGGCTTCAAGGTGCTGCGCAAGCTGGAAAACATCGTCCACGAAGAGCAGATCCGCGCCGGTCACGTGCCGATGCTGATGCCGACCCTGCAATCGGCGGACCTGTGGCGCGAAAGCGGGCGCTATGACGCCTATGGCCCCGAGATGCTGCGCATCCGCGACCGCCAGGATCGGGACATGCTTTACGGTCCGACCAACGAGGAGATGATCACCGACATCTTCCGGTCGCATGTGAACAGCTACAAGGACCTGCCGCTGACCCTCTACCACATCCAGTGGAAGTTCCGCGACGAGATCCGTCCCCGCTTCGGCGTGATGCGTGGCCGCGAGTTCTTCATGAAGGACGGCTACAACTTCGACCTGACCAAGGAGGACGCGCTGCACGCCTACAACCGTCACCTGGTCAGCTACCTGCGCACCTACGAGCGCATGGGCCTGCAGGCGATCCCGATGCGCGCCGATTCCGGCCCCATCGGGGGGGATGACACCCATGAATTCCTGGTTCTGGCCGAGACGGGCGAGTCGGAAGTCTTCTACGACAGCCAGATCACCGAACTGACCTTCGGCGACCGCGAGATCGACTACAATTCGGTCGAACAGTGCCAGGCGGTGATGGAGGAATTCACCTCGCGCTATGCCCGCACCGACGAGACCCATGACGAGGCCGTCTTCGCCGAGGTTCCCGAAGAGCGCCGCCGCGTCGCGCGTGGCATCGAGGTCGGCCAGATCTTCTACTTCGGCACCAAGTACTCGGACGCCATGGGCGCCACCGTACAGGGCCCGGACGGCAAGCCCGTCGCGGTTCACATGGGCAGCCACGGCATCGGCGTCAGCCGACTGGTGGGCGCGATCATCGAGGCGAACCACGACGACAAGGGCATCATCTGGCCCGAGGGCGTGACCCCGTTCCATGTCGGTATCGTCAACCTGAAGGCGGGCGACGCCGAGGCCGACGCGGCCTGCGATGCGCTCTACAATGCCTTCACCGCAAAGGGGCTTGACCCGCTGCTGGACGACACCAACGAACGCGCCGGCGGCAAGTTCGCCACCATGGACCTGATCGGCCTGCCCTGGCGCATCACCGTCGGGCCCCGCGGCCTGAAGAATGGCGTGGTCGAGGTCACCTCGCGCCGCACCGGCGAGAGCGAGGAAATGTCGCCCGAGGCCGCGATCGAGAAGATTACCGCGATCTACGCCGCCGTCTGAGGGGCGAAGACACCGGGACAGTTTGAACGAGGGGGCGGGGCGCCAGAACCCGCCCCCTCGCGTTTTTGAAAGGGAATGAGATGGTCAATCGACTGGTGCCGGAACTCGCGGTCACGGACTGGCAGGCGTCGCGGGATTTCTACTGCGATCTGCTGGGCTTCCGCTGCCGCTACGCGCGACCGGAAGAGGGGTTCTGCTACCTCGAGCGCGAGGGCGCCGAGATCATGCTGGACCAGATCGGCGAGGGGCGGGATTTTGACGGCGGGCACCTGCCCGAGGGGCGGCCCTTCGGGCGCGGCATGAACCTGCAGATCGGGGTCAACACGCTGGCGCCGATGCTGGCGGCGCTGGAAGCCGCGCGGGTGGACCTGTTCCTGGGGCCCGAGGAAAAGTGGTACCGGATCGGTGACGAGGAGGGCGGCAACCGGCAGATCGTCGTGGCCGATCCCGACGGCTACCTGCTGCGGTTCTACGAGGACCTTGGCCGGCGCCCGGCCTGAGCCCGGGCCTCCGGCGGGAGTATTTCGGGCCCGATGATGGGGGAGGGCGCGCCACACCCCGCCCCGTCTGCCGGATCGGGCGCGGGGCACGCGCGGCAAGGGTGGTGACACCTGTCGGTGTCTCCGCCACCTGGATCTCGGGACTTGGCAGGACGGATGTTCCTGTTTTAGTCTACCTCCCGGGGCCGCAGGAACGGCCCGGGAGCGGGGGAGGTCGCATGTCGGTCATCAGTCACATCACGCTGGGCACCAATGACCCGGAGCGCGCGGCGCGGTTTCACGATGCGGTGCTGGGGGTGCTCGGCTTCATCCGGCTGGAAAAGCCGCCGGGCAAGCCGCCCGCCTACGAGAAGGGCGGGATGCCGACGATCTACCTCTACCGGCCCGAGGACGGGCGCCCCGCCACCTGGGGCAATGGCACCCATGTCGCCTTCCTTGCCGAGACGCGGGAGGCGGTGCGGCAGTTCCATGCCGCGGCGCTGCGCCTGGGCGGGCTCTGTGAAGGGCCGCCGGGCCTGAGGCCGCACTACGGGGACAGCTACTATGCCGCCTACGTGCGCGACCCGGATGGCAACAAGCTGCAGGCGGTCTGCTACGCGCCGGAGGCTCAGTAGCCCCGGTCGCGGTCGACGAGGAACTTCAGCGGTTCGCCCGCCTCGCCCCGGGCAATGTTCTCGGCAATGACCTGGGCGGCGGTGCGCGGCCGGGTCTCGGAGGCGATATGCGGGCAGACGGTGACCTTCGGGTGCGCCCAGAAGGGATGCGCGGGGGGCAGCGGCTCCTCGCGGAAGACATCGAGGGTGGCGTGGCGCAGGTGGCCCGAATCCAGTGCCGCGATCAGCGCCTCGTCGACGATCATCGGGCCACGTCCGGGGTTCAGCACCACGGCGCCTTCCGGCAGCTGTGCCAGGCGGTCGGCGTCCAGCAGATCGGTGGTTTCCTCGGTCAGGGGCAGCAGCAGCACCAGCACCTGCGCGCTTGCAAGCGCCTGGGCGAGCCCCGCCTCGCCCGAGAGGCAGGTGATCCCGGGGATCTCCTTCTGCGAGCGGCTCCAGCCGGTGACGGGAAAGCCGAAGTGCGACAGCGCCTCGGCGCAGGCACGGCCCAGCTCGCCGAGGCCGAGGATGGTCACCGGGCGCTCCTCGGCCAGCGGCGGGATCTTGCGGGCGCCGTCCCAGTCGCCGTCCTGATGGGCGAGGTAGTGGTCGATATCGAGGTGGTGGCGCAGCACGTGCCCCGAGACCCATTCGACCATGCCGCGCGACAGCCCGTGATCGACCATCCGGGTCAGCGGCTGGGTCAGGGTGTCGTTCCCGACGATGGCCTCGACCCCGGCCCAGAGGTTCAGCACCGCCTTGCAGCGGGTATAGGGCGTGAAGTCCTGCAGCGGCGAGTTGGGGGCGTAGATGATGTAGTCGACGACCTCGGGCGCGAACTCGGTGCGCAGCTCCACCTGCAGGTCGCGGGCGGCAAAGGCGGCGCGGAGCGGCGCTTCATATTCGCTCCAGCGTTGCGCGGTGGCGGCGAAGAGGACGTTGATCATCTGGAGCTCCCTTGAGGTATTCGCGGCGACGCTATCAGGGGGCGGCGGACTTGCCAAACAGGCTTAGTCCCGGGCCAGCCGCATCAGCAGCGCAATGGCACGCCAGGGGTCTGTCGGCAGGGCCAGATCGGGGCGGTTGCGCAGGATTACAGCCAGCTCGGGCGCTTCCCCGTCCAGGAAGGCGGCCAGCGAGGCGGCGTCATGGACGGCGCGGATGTCGTCATCCAGCAGCGCCTCGCGACGTGCGGCCCAGAGATCGGGGCGGCGGGCGCGGGTCAGCCGTTCCGACATCTCCTGCCGCCAGCGGGCGATCTCGCCGTGGTTGCCCGACATCAGGGTCGGCGGGATCTCCCGGCCCTGCCAGTCGGCGGGCTTGGTGTACTGCGGATGCTCCAGCATTCCGTCGGCAAAGCTCTCCTCCTCGGTCGAGGCAGCGTTGCCGAGGACGCCGGGCAGCAGGCGCACGGTGGCATCCAACATGGCCATGGCCGCCGGTTCACCGCCGGTCATGACGAAATCTCCAAGGCTGACCTCGCGGATGCCGTAGTGTTCCAGGACCCGCTCGTCGAGGCCCTCGAAGCGGCCGCAGATCAGGGTGACACCGGGGCCACGGGCCCATGTGCGGGCCATCTGCTGATCGAAACGCGGGCCGCGCGGGGACAGGTAGTAGATCGGGCGGGGGAAGGGCGCGCGGGCGCGGGCCTCTTCGATGGCGGCGCCCATGACATCGGCGCGCAGCACCATGCCGGCGCCGCCTCCGGCGGGGGTGTCGTCGACATTCCTGTGCTTTGTCAGCCCGTGGTCGCGCAGGTTCACCGTGTCAAGCTGCCAGAGACCGTCGCGCAACGCCTTGCCGGTCAGGCTTTCGCCCAGCAGGCCGGGGAAGGCCTGGGGCAGCAGGGTGATCACCTGCGCCATCCAGACCCCGGCGAGGCGTTCGCTGTCATCCATCAGCGAGCGGGGCTTGAGGCTGGCCGTGATGCTCTTGCGGCCGTGGGATTTCAGCGCCATCGGGAGTCCTTCCGTTGAACCCTGGCTATTAGCCCTGCCGCGCCTTGCGGATCAATGCCTTCTTGGCCGCTTTCAGCGCCTCGCGGTCCAGCGGGCCACGGTTGAGGGCCAGCAACTGCTCCGAGAGGGCGGGCAGGCCGACATTGGCGGGGGGCAGCAGGGGAATCTGCTGGCGAAGCTCCTCCGGGATATCGGCGAGATCCAGCAGCGGGGTCAGCGGGCCATGGGGCAGGCCGGCGCAGTCTTCAAGCGCATGGGTGACGAGGCGCGCCTCGGGCAGGGCGGCGCCGATCTTGCGCGCCAGGGCCTCGAGGTCGGCGCGCGGGCGCTGGCCCTCGGCATAGGGGCCGAAGGCGCGGGTATAGCGGGTGACCCGCAGGTGGTGATCGTGGCAGGAGCGGATCCAGTCCTCTGCCGCGCGGGTGGAAAAGTAGAGCGTCAGCGGCGGCAGGGCGCCCCAGGCCTGGACGAGACCCTGGGCGAGGGCGGTCAGCAGGGCCGGGGCCTCGGGGTAGCCGCGCCGGCGGTTGCGCCCCGGGATCAGCCCGGAGAGGTCTTCGCAGGACAGCAGCAGCGGGCGGGGATCGGCGGGGTCCAGCGTGGCGAAGCGGGCGCGCGCCGCGTCCAGCACCTCGGCCAGGCTCTCGGGTGTGGGGGCGTCGGCATGGGCGCGGGTGGCCACGGTCAGGGCCTCCATGTCGGACTTCAGCAGGATGCGCAGGCACGGCGCGAGCGGCGCGCGGGCGGCGGCGAGCATCCGCTGCACGGAGGAGGTGCCGGTCTTGTGGAAACCCGCGTGCAGGATCACCGCGGGCAAGGGGGCGGGCGAAGGAGACTGGCCGGGCAGGGGGGCACGGGGCGGTGCGGCCCCGGCCATGTCAGAAAAGGCCCTCGGGCGGATCGGCGACGATGCGGCCGGCGTCGAGGTCGACCGTCGGCACGGCCTCGCGGGTGAAGGGCAGCAGCACGGTGCTGCTCTGGCCGGGGGCCGTGATCTCCAGCAGGTCGCCCGCGCCGTGGTCCATCACCGCCCGCACCCGCCCGAGGGGCGTGCCGCCGGTATCGACGACCTCCAGCCCGATCAGGTCGGCGTGGTAGAATTCATCGTCGGGCAGGGCGGGCAGCCGGTCACGCGGGGCATAGAGGCGCAGGCCCTTGAGGGCATCGGCCTCTTCCTTGGTCTCGACCCCGCCGATGCGCGCGGCAAAGCCGTTCTTGATCGGCCGGGTCAGGGTCAGGGAATAGGTGGTGCTGCCGTCCTCGTTGCTGAGCGGCGTGTAATCGGCGATGGCGGCGGGCTCGGCGCAGAAGCTTTTCAGGCGCACTTCGCCCCGGACACCGAAAGAGCCCGCAAGGGCGCCTAGGCAGATCAGCTCGGGGGTGTTCTGGGAATTGCTCATCTTGGTGATCTGGTCTGAACCTGAAGTCGGGGCCGGGCGCGGGCGCGGCGGGGCGTCATTCACACAGGATGTCGGCCAGAAGGTCCGCCTTGTCCAGACATTCCTGTGCCACGCGGTCGCGTTCATAGACGATCCCCGCCAGGAAGGCGAGGCCAAGCAGAAGCGGCAGTCGAAACAGTCGAAACAGCATTCAGGGTCCCAGGTGCGCGGCGCGGTCGCCAAGTTCCGTTAACCTTTCTGGGCAAGTAGCGCGAAAAGGAGACAGAAAAATGGCGATTGCGCGGAGGGACCGCAGTGGGCTGTCGGACGCCGACCCGGTCGGGGAACCCGGGCGTGCGCAGCCAGACCGGGGCCAGACCGGCCAAGGGCCGGAGTGCCCGCATCGCGGGGCGGCGAAATGCTGGGTGAGGTCGCCTGCGGAGCAGCCGCGTGGCCGTCGTCGGCATTTGTCTGGCAGGGGGAGGTGTGGCAGGGCTGGCCTGCGGCGGTGGCCGGAAGGGCCGGGGTGCCCCCTCCGCGACGGGCGCGGAGAGGGCGGCCGGGATCACTCCTCGGTGGGTGCTTCCGCGGCGGCAGCGGCTTCGGCTTCCTTTTCAGCCTTGGCAGCGGCGCGCTCCTGGGCGGCCTTGCCCGGGGTGCCCTTCTTCAGGTTGGCGCGCTCTTTCTTGTCGAGAACGCCGGCGGTCTCCAGGAAGCGCGAGACGCGGTCGGTGGGCTGGGCGCCCTGGTCCAGCCAGTACTGCACGCGCTCCATGTTCAGCTTGACGCGGTCTTCGCTGTCCTTGGCGAGCAGCGGGTTGTAGGTGCCCAGCTTCTCGATGAAGCGACCGTCGCGGGGCATCCGCGAGTCGGCGGCGACGACGGAGTAGTGGGGGCGCTTCTTGGAGCCACCACGGGCGAGACGGATCTTCATGGCCATTTGCATTTCTCCTTCAATGGCGTTCGTTGGACGGCAGGGCCGCCTTTTCGGGGTGACGGCGGGGGCCGTCGGTTTGGAGGAGGCGGGAACCCCGTGTCAGGGTCCTCCGCCGGGTCTTTCGGATCGGGCGGGAGGTCATCCCGCCGTCCCCGGCTGGGCGTTCAGCCCTGGTGCTGCCGGTGATGCCGGATCACCTCCTGAATGATGAAATTCAGGAATTTCTTCGCGAACTCGGGATCGAGATCCGCGGCCTGCGCCAGCTCTTCGAGCCGGGCAATCTGGGTTTCCTCGCGCGCCGGGTCCGAGGGGGGAAGATCATGTTCCGCCTTCAGCTTGCCGACCGCCTGGGTGTGCTTGAACCGCTCGCCAAGGGTGTAGACCAGGATCGCATCCAGCCGGTCGATGCTTTCGCGGTGGCCCTTCAGCACCTCGGCGGCGCGGGCGACGACATCTTCAGTCAAGGGCATATCCTTTCGGCGTGAACAGGGGATCCTGGTAGGAACGGATTTCCAGCTCGATCCCGTCGGCCAGCTGGCTGGAGCGCAGCGCAGCGGGCGCCGGGTGGCGGTAGCAGTATTCGTTGCCGTCGACCGAGGCGGCGGTGGTGTCGCGCTTGGCGCCGAGGCGCTCGCAGAGGCGGATCGAGGCCAGGTTCTTCGGGTCGACGTAGGACACCGCGCCCTCCCAGCCGAGCGTCTCGTAGAAGTAGCGCCGCGCGGCGTGGGTGGCTTCCAGCGCATAGCCCTTGCCGGCGGTCTCGGGCCAGATGATCCAGGCCAGCTCGGGCTCGGGCCAGGTGGCGGGCTTCCAGCCGCCGGCCATGCCGAGCGGCTTGCCGGTGTCCTTGTCGTGCATCATCCACATGCCATAGCCGCGGATCTGCCAGTGGCCGATCTCGGCGGCATAGAGCATCCAGGTCTCGTAGGCATTCAGCGGCCCGCCCATGAAGCGCGAGCGATAGGAGCTGAAAGTGGCCTTGAAGTCCGGGTAGTCCTCGGGCGTCGGGCCGCGCAGGATCAGGCGGTCGGTCTCGATGACGGGGATCTCGGTCATGCCGCTCCCCCTTTCGCCGAGGGGTGACGGTAGACCAGGATCGGCTCGCCGTAGAACTCGGGCTTCTCACGCTCCACGGTGGCGCCAAGCCGTTCGGCCAGCGCGCGCGAGCGGGTGTTCGCCGGGTCGATGTAGGAGATCAGCCGGTCGAGGCCCCAAGTGTCGGCGGCATAGCGGCGCGCGGTGAGAGCGGCCTCGTAGGCAAAGCCCTTGCCCTCGTGCTCGGCGAAGATGTGCCAGCCGATTTCGGGTTCGTCCCACTTCAGGTGATTGATCACGCCGACCCGGCCGACGGCCTGGCCCGAGGCCTTTTCCTCCACGCTCCACAGGCCGTGGCCGCGCCACATCCAGTGGCCGATGGTCGAGATGAAGCTGCGCCAGACAAGGTCCTCGTCGGTCACGGGGCCGCCGAGAAAGCGCATCCGGTCGGCATCGGCCGAGAAGGCGCAGAACGGCTCGAAATCCTGCGGCTCGGGGCCGCGCAGGATCAGCCGTTCGGTTTCCAGAACGGGGATCGGCAGATCATGGATGCGTTGGCCAAGGGCGGTCATGCGTAGGCCTCCGCGCCGCCTTCGGTCAGCGCCTCGGGGCCGGGGTGGCGATAGACATGCACCGGGATCGCGTAGCCCGGGGGCGTCGCCATGCCGTCGGGCACGGCGCCCAGGCGACGGGCCACGGCGGCGGAGCCTGCGTTGTCGGCATCGACCAGCGAGATCGCGGTGGTCCAGCCCAGCACGTCATAGGCATGGGCCCGGGCGGCCAGCGCCGCTTCGGTGGCATAGCCACGGCCCTCGTGACCTTCGAAGAGGTCCCAGCCGATCTCGGGCTCGGGCCATTCCAGCGGGTTCCACAGGCCGACCATGCCGACGGTTTCGCCGGTTTCGGTCAGTTCGACCATCCAGCGGCCGTAGCCGCGCAGGGTCCAGTGGCCGATCTCGGTGGCCAGCTGCCGCCAGGCCATCGCGCGGGACTTGGGCCCGCCGACGAAGGCCGAACGCTCGGTGGCGTAGAAGGCGACCAGGGTGTCGACGTCCTGCGGCCCAGGCGCGCGCAGGGTCAGGCGGGGGGTCTGCAGGGTGGGGATCATCACGCTCATTGCAGGCCCTCCAGCAACTTGCGGCCGGCGACGGTGCGCGGCAGGTGGCGCCAGATGCGCATCTCGCCCGCCATGCGGTGCTGGAACATGCCTTCGGAGCGTGCGCCGAGGCGTTTCACCATGGCGACGGAGCGATCGTTGTCCGGGTCCACGAGGCTGATGCAGGAGGCCCAGCCCTTGTCCTGGAACAGCCAGTTCAGCACGCCACGCGCGGCCTCGGTGGCATAACCCTTGCCCTCGGCGCCGTCGAGCAGCTGCCAGGACAGTTCCGGCTCGGGCCAGCCGCGGGGGAACCAGGGGCCGACGAGGCCCACGTCGAGGTCGGTCTCGCGGTCGATCACCGCGAAATGGCCGTAGCCACGCAGGTGCCAGTGGCCGATGATGGTGGCGATGGACCACCAGGCGGCCTCTTCATCGGGGTGCTGGTCAACGAAACGCCGGGCGCCGGGCATCAGGTAGGCGGCGACGGCGTCGAAATCGGGGGAGGCGGGGCAGACGAGGCGCAGGCGCTCGGTCTCGATCACCGGCCAGGCGGGGGCGGAGACGATCATGCCGCGTCCTCCCGGCGACCACCGGCGGCGGGAGCGGTGCCGCGCGCGGCGTAGTCCTCGGCGAGGGCAGTCTCTGCGCGGAGAAAGCGGGGGTGGTGGCAGGTGGCGACAGCGCGCGGGTCGTGCTCGGCCGGGCCGAGCCGCGCCGGGGCAAGCCAGCTCTGGGCACGCCAGGCCGGAGCCGGCACGACAAAGAGCGCCGCGAATGCGTCGCAGGATATGAGCAGGCTGCTGGTCACTTCTTCTTGCCGAAGCCCGACAGGCCGGGGGGCAGGGCCGCGCCGCCGAGGCCGGGCAGGCCGCCGGCACCACCGAGACCGCCGAGGCCCTTGGCGCCGCCCAGTGCCTTGGCGGCCTGTTCGATCTGCTTCGGGTCCATCTGCGAGGGGTCCATGCCTTCGGGCATCCCGCCCTTGCCCATCATCTGCTTCATGGCCTGCTTCATCATGCCGCCTTTGCCCATCTTGCCCATCTTCTTCATCATGTCCGCCATCTGGCGGTGCATCTTCAGAAGCTTGTTCAGGTCCGAGACCTCCATCCCGGCACCGGCGGCGATGCGCTTCTTGCGGCTGGCCTGCAGCAGTTGCGGGTTGGCGCGTTCCTTCTTGGTCATCGACTGGATGAGGGCGATCTGGCGGCTCAGCACCTTGTCGTCCATGCCCGCGGCCTGGGCCTGCTTGGCCATCTTGCCCATGCCCGGCATCATGCCCATGATGCCCTCCATGCCGCCCATCTTGAGCATCTGCTCAAGCTGCATCCGCATGTCGTTCATGTTGAACTGGCCCTTGGTGAAGCGCCTCATCATGCGTTCGGCCTGCTCGGCCTCCAGCACTTCCTGCGCCTTTTCCACCAGGGCGACGATATCGCCCATGCCGAGGATACGGCCGGCGATCCGGTCGGGCTCGAAGGTTTCGAGCGCTTCCATCTTCTCGCCGAGGCCGACGAACTTGATCGGCTTGCCGGTCACGGCGCGCATCGAGAGCGCCGCACCGCCGCGACCGTCGCCGTCCATCCGGGTGAGGACCACGCCGGTGATGCCGATGCGCTCGTCGAAGTTCTCGGCGGTGTGCACTGCGTCCTGGCCGGTCAGGCCGTCGACCACCAGCAGCGTCTCGCGCGGGTTGGCCACGTCGCGGACGGCTTCGACCTGGGCCATCAGCTCTTCGTCGATGGACAGGCGGCCGGCGGTGTCCAGCATGTAGACGTCATAGCCGCCCAGACCCGCCTGGGTCTTGGCGCGCTTGGCGATGGCCACGGGGTCCTCGCCCTTGACGATGGGCAGGGTGTCGACGCCGATCTGGGTGCCGAGGATCGCCAGCTGCTCCATGGCCGCCGGACGGTTCACGTCGAGCGAGGCCATCAGGACCTTCTTGCCCTCGCGTTCCTTCAGGCGCTTGGCCAGCTTGGCGGTGGTGGTGGTCTTGCCGCCGCCCTGCAGGCCGACCATCAGGATCGGCGCGGGCGGGTTGTCGATCTTCAGCGCACCGGGCTCGCCTTCACCGGCCAGCACGGCGATCAGCTCGTCATGGACGATCTTCACGACCTGCTGGCCAGGGGTCACCGACTTGGTGACCGCCGCGCCGGTGGCCTTCTTCTCGACCGCCTTGATGAAGTTGCGCGCCACGGGCAGCGAGACGTCGGCCTCGAGCAATGCCACGCGGACCTCGCGCAGGGCGGTCTTGACGTCATCCTCGGAGAGGGAGCCGGCCTTGGTCAGGCGGTCGAAGACGCCGGAGAGGCGTTCGGATAGATTTTCAAACATGCCCCGGCCCTCCTGCGGCCTTCTGGTCTGCGTTACCCTCCACTTGGGTGGAGGAGGTGAAAAGCTCAACCACCGGGAGGGTGGTCGGATAACTCGGCGGCACAAAGGCCAAGCGCACCAGTGGGCGCAACGCGCTGACTGATGGCGATCCCCGCAAAGGCGATGGGACCGGAATCATGAGGGACTCCGGGTATTGGCTGGGCGTTTACGCCCGCCCGGCAGGTGAGTCAAGCCGGGCGGGGTGGAGGCGGGGCGGCGCGCTCAGACCGGCGTGGCGTGGTGGGGCCGGGCGGGGCCGGTGGCCGGGAAGCCCATGCCGCGCAGCACTGCCATGTTGACGCTGAAGGCGGCCAGCCAGAACGAGGTGCCAGCCATGCAGCCGTAGACCATTGCCTGTGCCGGCAGGAAGGCGGCGCTGACGCCGGCGGGGTGAACTGCGCTCTTGCGGGTCATTGTCTGTCCTCCCGAGGGGGCCACCCGACGCGGGCGGCAATGGGGGAAGTGTAACAGGGATGTGGCGCGGGGACCTTGCTCCAGGTCAAATCAGCCGGTTTCGGTGCCACACCGCGCAACGCATTGTGCTTTGCCCCTTGCAAATGCGCACGAATGCCGATCTGACTGTCGGGCGTGGTTTTCTGACGCACATTCGACGAGGGGGATTGCCGATGGACAACTGGGACGAGATCCGCACCGCCTACCAGGTCGCCCGGCTTGGCACCGTCTCGGGTGCCGCCGAGGTGCTGGGCGTGCACCATGCCACGGTGATCCGCCATATCGACGCGCTGGAGAAGCGCCTGGGCGTAAAGCTGTTCCAGCGCCATACCCGGGGCTACACCGCCACCGAGGCCGGTCAGGATCTCCTGCGCGTGGCCCAGGCGACGGACGACCAGTTCAGCCAGCTCTCGGCGCGGATCAAGGGGCGGGGCAACGAGGTCTCGGGCGAGCTGGTGGTGACCACCATCGGCGGGCTGAGCCAGCTTCTCGTGCCGATCCTGGCGGGGTTCCAGGCCGAATACCCGGACGTGCAGCTGCGTTACCTGACCTCGATGCGGCTGTTCCGGCTGGAATACGGCGAGGCCCATGTGGCGATCCGCGCCGGCAGCCCGCCGCAGCAGCCTGACAACGTGGTGCAGCCCTTCCTGACCCTCAAGAGCGCGATCTACGGCAGCAAGAACTACGTCGACCGCCACGGGATGCCGAAGATCCCCGAGCGCATGGCCGGGCACCGCTTCGTCGGCCTGGACGACGTCAACAGCCGCGCCCCCTGGGCCCAGTGGATGCGCGAGACCGTTCCCGGCCATCAGGTCGTCTTCCGCTCCGGCGACACGCGGGCGGTGCGCCAGGCGGTCCTGTCCGGTGTCGGCATGGGCTTCCTCGGGACCTATGAATGTGCCCGCCGGCAGGACCTGATCGAAGTGCATCCCCCGGTACCGGAATGGGAAAGCCGGCTGTGGCTGGTGACCCACATGGACCTGCACCGCACGACCAAGGTCCAGGCCTTCCTGCGCTACCTGAAGGACCATACCGAGCACCTGCGCGAGGAAGTCGAGTGAGCCCTCTTTCCCTGCGGGAAGATGCGGCAGAGCGGCGAAAGGGGCATCTGGCGATGCTGGCCTTTTCCGGTCTCGTCGCCGGCAGCTTTCCCCTCGGCGCCATGGCCAGCCAGCATGTCGACCCCGCCGCGCTGACCGCGCTGCGGCTGCTGCTGGCCGCCGTGGCCGTCGGATCCATCGCGCTGCTGCGCACCGGCATGCAGGCGGCGCAGTTCCGCGCGCCCTGGCGCTACCTTGTGCTGGGCGGGCTGTTCGGCGCCTATTTCGTGCTGATGTTCGAGGGGCTGAAGACCGCGCAACCGGTCTCCAGCGCCGCCGTCTTCACCCTGGTGCCGCTGATGTCGGCGGGCTTCGGCTGGCTGATGCTGCGCCAGGTCACCACGGCGCGCATCGCGCTGGCCCTGGCCATCGGCGGGGCCGGGGCGCTTTGGGTGATCTTCAACGGCGATCCGCAGGCCCTGCTGGCCTTCGAGATCGGCCCCGGCGAACGGATCTACTTCATCGGCTGCATCGCCCATGCGATCTACACGCCGCTGGTGGCGAAGCTGAACCGGGGAGAGCCGGCGGTGGTCTTCACCTTCGGCACCCTGCTGGCGGGATCGCTGGTGGTTGGCGCCTGGGCCATGCCGCAGATCCTGCGTACCGAATGGCTGTCCCTGCCGGCGATCGTCTGGATCACCCTGGGCTATGTCTCGATCATCGCCTCGGCGGTGACCGGCGTGCTGCTGCAATTCGCCTCGATGCGGCTGCCGGCGGCCAAGGTCATGGCCTATACCTACCTGACGCCCTCCTGGGTGATCCTCTGGCAGGCGGCGCTTGGCCGGGGCCTGCCGCCGGCGGTGATCTTCGGCGGCGTGGCGATGACCGTGGTCGCGCTGGTGCTGCTGCTGAAGGACTGAGGGACGTTACTCTTCTTCCTCGCGGTGCCCGGCGTCGGACAGCTCGACCGCCAGGAACCGCTCGAAGGCGTCGAGGTTCACCGGCTCGAACTGTCCGAACCCCTGCATCCAGACCGAGGCCTCGCGCAGGGCGTCGGGTTCCAGCTTGCACCACTTCACCCGGCCGCGCTTCTCCTGGGTGATCAGCCCGGCATTGGCAAGGATGACGAGGTGCTTGGAGACGGCGGCCAGCGACATCTCGAAGGGCTCGGCCACATCGGTGACCGCCATGTCGTCTTCCAGCAGCATCGACAGGATCGCCCGGCGGGTCGGATCCGAAAGGGCGGCGAAGATGGTGTCGAGCGTGGGAGCCATGGCCCCGGATAGGCGGCGGATGGCCCGACGGTCAACGCAAAAGCTCAACCGGGGCGTTGAGCTTTTGCGGCATCCGGGGATCATCACCGCCATGGTCAACCGTTCGGTTGAGAATGCCTTTCGGCCCGCTTTCGGTGCTCAGGGCCCCCAAGTCCCTTGAAACCTCACCTTTTCCTTTGGCAAAAACTTCATGATATCAGATGATTGAGTGCGGTGTGGAAGGGCGATCACGAAGCGTTGACTCGGGCCCTGCGCACCCTTAGCAAGACGCTAACCAAAGCGGGACCCGACCGACATGCCCGAACCCGATGATCGCACACGCCTGGCCGAGCTCGAAGCCCGGATCGCGGCGGCGAAGGGGAGCGGCAAGGCGGCGGACTCGCACGGTGGGGAACATTACTCCGCTGCCCAGGTGGGCTGGAGGATGGTGACGGAACTGGTGGCGGGTCTGCTGCTGGGGTTCGGGATCGGATACGGGCTGGACTGGCTCCTCGGCATCGCGCCGGCGATGATGATCCTCTTCACCCTCCTCGGCTTCGTGGCCGGAATGAAGACGATGCTCCGCTCCGCTGAGGAGCTGCAGGAAAAACCGACCGGACCGCGTGCCGGTGAGGATGACGAGGGATAAGATGGCGACTGAAGCAGCGCACGGTGCAGAAGAAGGCTCCAGCCTGGTCTTTCACCCGATGGACCAGTTCATCGTGAAGCCGCTGTTCGGCGGCACCGAGGTGCATTGGTACACGATCACCAACGTGACCCTGTGGATGGCGATCACCGTGCTGGCGATCATCGCGCTGATGGTGCTGGGCACCTCGGGCAAGAAGCAGGTCCCCTCGCGCGGGCAGTCGATGGCGGAAATGGCTTACGGCTTCGTCTACAAGATGGTCGAGGACGTGACCGGCAAGGACGGTCTGCGCTACTTCCCCTACATCTTCACGCTGTTCATGTTCATCGTCTTCGCCAACGTGCTTGGCCTGGTGCCGATGTCCTTCACCACGACCTCGCATTTCGCGGTGACCATCGTGCTGGCCCTCGCGGTCTTCCTGACGGTGACGATCCTCGGCTTCGTGCTGCACGGCGCCCAGTTCCTCGGACTGTTCTGGGTCTCCTCCGCGCCGCTGGCCGTCCGGCCGCTGCTGGCGATGATCGAGGTGATTTCCTACTTCGTGCGCCCGGTCAGCCACTCCATCCGTCTTGCCGGCAACATGATGGCCGGCCACGCGGTGATCAAGGTCTTCGCCGGCTTCGCGGCCATCGCGGCGGTCTCGCCGGTTTCGATCCTGGCCATCGTCGGGATGTACGGCCTTGAGATCCTGGTGGCCTTCATCCAGGCCTATGTCTTCACGATCCTGACCTGCGTGTACCTGAAGGACGCGCTGCATCCGGCTCACTGAGTTTCGAACATGCGTAGGGTGGGTCCCAACCCACCTTGCGATGCAATCCAGCCAATTCCAACGTAAGGAGAAAACGAGATGGAAGGCGATATCGCAGAACTGGGCAAGTACATCGGTGTTGGTCTGACCGCCATCGGCATGGGCGGCGCCGCAATGGGCGTGGGCACCGTGGCAGGCAACTTCCTGTCGGGCGCGCTCCGCAACCCCTCCGCCGCTGCCAGCCAGACCGCCACGCTGTTCATCGGCATGGCCTTCGCAGAAGCCCTGGGGATCTTCTCGTTCCTCGTCGCGCTGCTGCTGATGTTCGCCGTCTAAGACTGCCGGAACAGATCCTTACGCGCGGGTGGGCCCCCTGGGGCTCACCCGTGGTATCCTGACCAAGATCCAGTTCCCGGGAGTTCGCAGAGATGGCGACCGAAACGCATGAAGCCGCAGGCCACGCTGCAGAAGCAGCCGGGTCGGCGGGTATGCCGCAGCTCGATTTCTCGACCTGGGGCAACCAGATTTTCTGGCTGATCGTCACGCTCGTCGTGATCTACCTGATCCTGTCGAAGGTCGCCCTGCCCCGCGTGGGCGCGGTGCTGGCCGACCGGGCGGGAACGATCGCCAACAACATCGCCGCAGCGGAAGAGCTGAAGCAGCAGGCCAGGGACGCGGAAGCGGCCTATGAGAAGGCCCTCGCCAACGCCCGCGCCGAAGCTGCCGCCATCGTCGAGGCCACCCGTGCCGAAGCGGCGGAGAAGCTGAAGGCTGCCACCGCCCGGGCCGATGAACAGATTGCCGCCAAGGCAGCCGAGGGCGAAGCGGCGATTGCCGAGATCCGCGCCGGTGCCATGGAGGCCGCCGAAACCGTCGCCCGCGACACCGCCGCCGAAATCGTCACCGCCCTGGGCTTCTCGGCCCCCGAGGGCGAGATCGCCGGTGCCGTCTCCGCGCGGCTGAAAGGATGAGCCCGATGAAGACACTCGCCACGACCGCCGGTTTCGCGCTGCTGGCCAGCCCGGCCTTCGCCGCCACCGGTCCCTTCGTCTCGCTCGGCAACACCAACTTCATCGTGCTGATCGCCTTCGTGGTGTTTATCGGCGTGCTGCTGTACTTCAAGGTGCCCGGCCTGATCGGCGGGATGCTGGACAAGCGCGCCGAGGGCATCAAGTCGGAGCTTGAAGAGGCGCGTGTGCTTCACGAGGACGCGAAGGCCCTGCTGACGTCCTTCGAGCGCAAGCAGAAGGAAGTGCAGGACCAGGCCGACCGTATCGTCGCCTCGGCCAAGTCCGAAGCCGCCGCTGCGGCCGCCCAGGCCGACGCCGATCTGGAGAAGTCCATCGCCCGCCGCCTGGCCGCCGCCGAGGAACAGATCGCCTCGGCCGAAGCCTCGGCCGTGAAGGCGGTGCGCGACACCGCCGTGACCACCGCCGTGGCCGTGGCCCGCGAAGTGATCGCCAAGCAGATGACGGACGAGAAGTCGGCCGCCCTGGTCGCCAGCTCGATCGAGGACGTGAAGACCCGCCTGAACTGAGGCACACGACCTGCAGGACATCAGAGAGCCCCGGCCCCGTGCCGGGGTTTTCGCGTTTTGGGGGCGTGATCCGAAGGCGCGCCTGCGGCGCATTCCATGCCCGGCGATCCGGCCCGCCGGATCGCGCCGCTGCCCGGGGCCGAGGGTGCGCGTCCACCTTGCAGCGCCTGTATCTGAGGCCCGTGGCGCGCAGTGGCGGCCCTCGGGTCAGCTGCGCCCGAGATCCCGGTCGAGCCGCATCCGGGCGATCTCGGCCCGGCGGGCGGTGTCGAGATGGGCCTTGTAGGCTTCGCGGACGAAATCCAGGTGGGCCTCGACCGCCTGCCGCGCTTCGGTGGCGTCCCGCGCCTGCAGGGCGGTGTTGATCGCCCGGTGCTGGTCCAGCAGCCGCGTGGCTGTGCCCGGCCCGTCGAACATGATTTCGCGGTTGTAGAACACGCCCGAGCGCAGCAGGTCCAGCATCGAGCGCATCATGTGCAGCAGCACGATATTGTGGCTGGCCTCCAGGATCGCCAGGTGGAACCCGGCGTCCAGCCGCGCCTCCTCGGCGGCGTCGCCACGGCCATGGGCCTGCTCCATGCGCCGGAAGCAGCGGTCGACCAGCGCCAGGTCCTCGGCCAGCCCGTCGCGGGCGGCGCGCTCGGCGGCCTGGCCTTCGAGGTCGCGCCGGAACGAGATGTAATCCAGAACCGCCTCCTCGTGGCGCTGGAACAGGGCGACCAGCGCCGGAGAGAAGGCCGCGCCCAGCACATCGGCCACATAGACGCCCGAGCCCGCCCGGCTTTCCAGCAGACCGCGCGCCTGAAGATCGGCCAGCGCCTCGCGCAGCGAGGGACGCGAGACTTCCATCCGCTCGGCCAGGTCGCGTTCGGCGGGCAGGCGCTCTCCCGGGCGCAGGATGCCGCGCAGGATCAGCAGTTCGATCTGCCGGGTCACCGCATCGGCGCGTTTCTCGGAGGGGATGGGCTGGAAGGGCATGGGGCCTCGGCCGGTCGGGACGGTAAAGTCGATTGGTCAGAAATTATGACCGCAGCCCGGGGGGCGCAAGGGTGGCCTTTAAGGGGGTGTTAACTGTGCCGCGGCAAGCCTGTGACATGCGCCCGTCCTGGCTTCTCCTCCTGCTGCTGCCTGCCTGCGGTCAGCCTGATCCGCACTTCCGCCATCAGCCGGTGACCCGGGTGGTGGTCGAGGGCGATCTCTTCGACGTGCGCCTGCGCGGCAGGCTGGCCGAGGCGGTCCGGCGCAACCCGCGCTACGCGCCCCGCCTCGGGCCGGTCGGCCCCCGCGCGGCGCGGGCGATGGAACAGGTTTCGGGCTGCCGGGTGACGGAGATCCGGGGCGACGCGGCCATGGTGCTGGGGCTGCTTGACTGCGGCCATGGGGCGGTACGGGATCGGCGCAAACTGGCGCCCGAAAGCTGCGAGGTGATCGAGCGCGAAAGGCTACTCGGCGGGCAGGCCGAGGACCTGGTACTGGACTGCACCCGGATCTGAGGGCAGTGGCGAGCTCCCGCGCGTCCTTCACCGCGTGAGGGTCGAGAAGGGGCAGCAGCGCGTCAGACGGCCTTCTCGAAGGTCAGGCTGGTCGGACGATCATAGCCGGGATGGGCCGTGCGGGCGACCTCGACGAAACCGAGACTTCGGAAGGTGGCGTGGTTGCCGGACAGCTCGATCCGGGTCTGCAGGCGCAGCCGCGGCAGGGCAAGAGCGCGGGCTCGCGCCTCGGCATGGTCCATCATCTGCCGCCCCAGCCCCCGACCGCGCGCCGCCTCTGCCACCGCCAGCTTGCCGAGGTAGAGGTGATCCGGCTTCGGTGACAGCACCATGCAGGCCAGAGGCGCCTCCGCGGGCGGCAGGATCCACAGTTCGTTTTCCGCAGCCTCGCGGGCCAGGACCTCGGGAGGCATCCGACCAAGGGACGACGGCGGATCGATGCGGCCCTCCATATAGGCGAAGGCCCGGGTCAGCAGGGCGTGGACCGGCCCCATGTCGTTTTGCGGGCCGAGGCGCAGCGGGATCATGAATGCCCCCCGCGTGCGCTCTCACCGGGACGCCCCGGCGCAAGCTGACGGAGCACGCGCCGGGCCGGGCCGGGCAGGGGGGCCTTGCCCCCCGCGCCGCTGGCGCTCCCCCCAGAGTATTTTGGGCCATCGAATGCAAGGGCGTGTTTCTCTATTCGATGGCTGAAAATACTCCGGGGGAGGCAGGCGCAGCCTGACGGGGGCAGAGCCCCCGACCTTCTTAGTGTCGCCCTCCGGCGACGGGGTGGCACAGCCCCCGACCTTTCCACTGTCGCCCTCCGGCGACGGGAGCGCAGACCCGCCTCCGCCCATGTGATCGGACGCCGGGACGGAGGCATCTCAGACCGGTGCCGCGACAAGGTCCTTGGTCATGAAGACCGAGACGCCGTTGTCGTCGTAATCGCCGAAGACCCCACAGCGGGCAAAGCCATTGGCCTCGTAGAGCCGGCAGGCCGAGGCGAGCGCCTCGGCGGTCTCCAGCTTCAGGCAGGTCAGACCCTCTGCGCGGGCGGTCTCCTCGATCCGGGCCAGCAGGGCGCTGCCGACCCCCTTGCCGCGCGCCGCCTCGGTGACGAAGAAGCTTTTCACCTCGCCATACCCCTGCTTGATCTGCAGCGCCCCGCAGCCAAGCGCCACCCCTTCCTCGCGGGCGACGAAGAAGCGGATCGAGGGCGCGCAGAGCGCCTCGTGGCTGAGAAAGTTGTTTTCCTCGGGGTTGAAGAGGGTCCGCATCAGCAGTTGCGAGGCGTCGAGCAGGCGCGACGCCTCGGGATCGAGCGGGCTGGCGGGGGAGAGGGTGAGGGGCATCGGATCGTCCTGCGGTATCGGGGCGTGCCGGCGGAGCACCGGCGCGGACATTTCGCGAGGCCGGCGGGCAAAGGTCAAGCCCTCCGGCAGGTGGCCGGACCGTCTGGCAGAGGGCTCGAACGGCGGGAATCCGCAATATCTTGTGGAAAACGCCACGTCGATCCCCAGATCATGCCCCGTATCATGCGGGGTCATGTTGACTCGCTGCGCCGCGCTTCGCACCATTCCTGCCTAATACGGAATCACTGCAGGCACAGGCGAGGATCCCCTCATTTGCATTTCTCACGGCTCAGACTGACCGGCTTCAAGAGCTTCGTCGATCCGACGGACCTGATGATCAACACCGGCCTGACCGGGGTCGTCGGGCCGAACGGCTGTGGCAAGTCGAACCTGCTGGAGGCGCTTCGCTGGGTCATGGGCGAGAACCGCCCGACCGCCATGCGCGGCGGCGGGATGGAGGACGTGATCTTTGCCGGTGCCGCCAGCCGCCCGGCCCGGAACTTCGCCGAGGTGACGCTGCATATCGACAACTCGGACCGGCTGGCGCCCGCGGGCTTCAACGACGAGGACCAGATCGAGATCGTCCGCCGGATCACCCGCGACGTGGGCAGCGCCTACAAGGCCAATGCCAAGGACGTGCGGGCGCGCGACGTGCAGATGCTGTTCGCCGATGCCTCGACCGGGGCGCACAGCCCGGCGCTGGTGCGGCAGGGCCAGATTTCCGAGTTGATCAACGCCAAGCCGAAGAACCGGCGTCGTATCCTGGAAGAGGCGGCGGGGATCTCCGGCCTCTACCAGCGCCGCCACGAGGCCGAGCTGAAGCTGAAGGGCGCCGAGCAGAACCTGACCCGCGTCGATGACGTGATCGAGCAGCTGGCCACGCAATTGGCGTCGCTGGAACGCCAGGCCCGCCAGGCGGCCCGCTACCGTGCCATCGGCACCGAGTTGCGCCAGGCCGAAGGCATGCTGCTGTATCGTCGCTGGCGCGAGGCGGACGAGGCGCGGCACGCGGCGCTGGCGGCCTTCCGCGAGGCATCGACCGCAGCGGCGGGCGCCGAGCGGGTGGCCCGCGAGGGCTCGGCCGCGCGCCAGCAGCTCGAGGACCAGCTGCCGCCCCGGCGTGAGGAGGAGGCCATTGCGGCGGCGGTGCTGCAGCGCCTGACCGTGCAGCGTGACAGCCTCGGCGCCGAGAAGGAGCGCGCCATGCAGCAGATCCTGACGCTAAAGGGGCGGATCGAGCAGCTGGTGCGCGACCGCGAGCGCGAGGCGGGGCTGAACAAGGACGCCGGCGAGACCATCGAGCGGCTGGACTGGGAAGCGCGCGAGATCGCCAAGGCCCACGAGGGCCACGAGATGCGGCTCGCCGAGGCGGCGGAGCTGTCGGCGGAAGCCGGCTCCGTCCTGTCCGACCGCGAGGCCGATCTGGGCGAGCTGACCGAGGATGTCGCCCGTCTGGCCGCCCGCCACCAGTCGGCGCAGCGCTTGCTGGAGGACAGTCGCAAGGGCGCCGAACGCAGCGAGGCGGAGGCGCTGAAGGCGCGCGAGGCGGTGACCGAGGCACGCGGGCGTACGGCCCAGGCCGACGAGGCTTTCGAGCTGGCGCAGGAGGGCGAGGAACTGGCCCGCGCCCGGGTCGAGGCCGCCGAAGAGGCGCAGGCCGAGGCCGAGGCCACCCGCGCCGAGGCTCAGTCGGGTGAGGCCGATGCCCGGGCCGCGCGCTCCTCCGCCGAGGGCGAGGTGAAGGCGCTGCAGGCAGAGGTCGCGGCGCTGGCGCGCCTGGTGCAGCGCGATGCCTCGGAAGGGGCGCAGCTGCTGGACGACGTCCGGGTGGATCCCGGTTTCGAAAAGGCGCTTGGCGCCGCGCTGGCCGATGATCTGCGCGCGCCGGTGGTCGGTGGTGAGGAGGTCTCGGGCTGGGTCGATCTGCCGGGCTACGATGCCGCGCAGGCGCTGCCTGCCGGTGCCGAACCCCTGGCCGCTCACGTTCAGGTCCCGGCTGTTCTGGGCCGCCGGATCAGCCAGATCGGCGTGGTGGGGCCCGCCGAAGGCGCCGCGCTGCAGGCCGCGCTGCGGCCCGGTCAGCGGCTGGTCAGCCGCGACGGCGATCTCTGGCGGTGGGACGGCTACCGGTCGGGCGCCGAGGATGCGCCTTCTGCCGCCGCGCTGCGGCTGGAACAGATGAACCGGCTGGAGGCCCTGCGCACCGATCTCGAGGCCGCCGAAGAGCGCGCCGAAGGCGCCCGCATGGCGCATGAGGATCTGGCCGAGGCCCTGTCGCGCGCCTCCGAGGCCGACAAGGCCGCCCGTCAGGCCCGTGCCGAGGCCGACCGTCAGCTGACCGAGGCCGCCCGCGCCCTGTCGCGCGCCGAGGCCGACCGAAGCCTGGCCGCCAGCCGGGTCGAAAGCCTGCTGCACGCCGTTAGCCGCCACGAGGAAGAGGCGCTGGAAGCCCGCGCCCGCCTGCGTGAGGCCGAGGCAGCGGTCGAGACGCTTGAGGATCTCGACGAGGCCCGCGCCGGCATCGAACAGCTGCGCATGGCGGTCGAGGCCGCGCGCATGGCGATGATGTCGCGCCGCGCCGCCCATGACGAGATCCGCCGCGAGGGCGACGCCCGCACCCGTCGTCGCCAGGAGGTCGCGAAAGAGGTCTCGGGCTGGCGGCACCGCCTGGAAAGCGCCGACCGCCGCATCGCCGAGCTGGACGAGCGCCGCGCCGAGGCCGAGGCGCAGCTGGAAGAGGCCCAGGCCGAGCCGGAAGAGCTGGAAATGCAGCGCGAAGAGCTGACGGAGGCTATCGAGGAGGCCGAGGCCCGCCGTGCCACCGCCGCCGATGCCCTGGCCGAGGCCGAGGCCGCCCTGCGTGAGGCGGTGGCCGGGGAGCGGGACGCGGAACGCACCGCCTCGGAGGCCCGCGAGGGGCGCGCCCGCGCCGAAGCCCGCGCCGAAAGCGCCGCCGAGGCGGTGACCCAGGCCGCCGAACGCATCGGCGAGGTGCTGGAGCAGACGCCGAAGCAGCTGCTGGAGACCCTGGACATGGGGGTGGAGGACATGCCGCCCTCGGACCAGGTCGAAGCGGATGTGAACCGTCTCAAGCGTCAGCGCGACAGCCTTGGAGCGGTGAACCTGCGCGCCGAGGAGGACGCCAGGGAGGTCCGCGAGGAGCACGACACCCTGGTTGCCGAGAAGGCCGACCTCGAGGAAGCCATCCGCGCCCTGCGCAACGGTATCGCGGGCCTGAACCGCGAAGGCCGCGAGCGCCTGCTGACCGCCTTCGAACAGGTCAACACCAACTTCTCGTTGCTCTTCCGCCACCTGTTCAACGGCGGCGAGGCCAACCTGGTGCTGGTGGAAAGCGATGATCCGCTGGACGCGGGGCTGGAAATCATGTGCCAGCCGCCGGGCAAGAAGCTGTCGACGCTGTCACTGCTCTCGGGCGGCGAGCAGACGCTGACCGCCATGGCGCTGATCTTCGCGGTCTTCCTCGCCAACCCGGCGCCGATCTGCGTGCTCGACGAGGTCGACGCGCCGCTCGACGATGCCAACGTGACCCGCTTCTGCGACATGCTGGATGAGATGTGCCGCCGCACCGAGACCCGCTTCCTGATCATCACCCACCATGCGGTCACCATGGCCCGCATGGATCGCCTGTTTGGCGTGACGATGCAGGAACAGGGCGTGAGCCAGCTGGTTTCGGTCGACCTGAAGAAGGCTGAACAGCTGGTCGCCTGACAACACCCTGCCGACCCGTGCCTCCGGCGGGAGTATTTCTAGCCCGGTGATGGAACAAGGCGCCTCTATACCCATCACCAGGCTGAAAATACTCCGGGGGAGTCGCCGGCACGGAGACGGGGGCAGCGCCCCCGACGGCCTTTTCCCGGCCCCTCGCGGGGCGGGGAAAGGCCACGCCCTAGAGACGGTTCAGCAGCGCCGCCGTCGGCCAGCCATCCACCGGCAGCCCCAGCTCGGACTGCACGGCGCGCACCGCGGCGCGGGTGCCGGCGCCGAGGATGCCGTCGATCTCGCCCACGTCGTGACCACGGGTGGCCAGCTTCTGTTGCAGCTTCTTCATCTGCGCGCCCTCGAGGCCCGGCGCGGGGGTGCCGGGATCGAAGATTGGCGCACCCTCCAGCCGGGTGGCGAAATAGGCCGCGGTCAGCACGTAGGTAAAGCTCTGGTTCCACTCGAAGAGCACCGAGAAGTTCGGGTAGGCGAGGAAGGCCGGACCGTCCTTGCCCTGCGGCAGGATCAGCGAGGCGGGCTGGCTGCCCTGCCATTGGCCGGAGCGCGGCGAAAGGCCGAGCGCCTGCCAGTCGCCGGGCGCGAGGCGGGTGGCAAGGCCGGCCCGCGACCAGTCCATCTCGGCGGGCAGGATGACCTCCTGCAGCCAGGGTTGGCCCGGCGCCCAGCCGAGCGAGCGCAGCATCTTCGCCCCGGACATCAGCGCATCAGGGGCCGAGGTCTTCAGCCGCACATGGCCGTCCCCGTCTCCGTCGACGCCGTTTTCCAGGATGTCGGCAGGCAGCATCTGCACCTGGCCAATCTCTCCGGCCCAGGCGCCGGTGGTGGTGGCCGGGTCGAAATCGCCATGCGCGTAGAGCTCCAGCGCGGCGAAGACCTGGGGGCGGAACAGCTCGGGCCGGCGGCAGTCATGGGCCAGCGTCACCAGCGCGTTCAGCGTGTTGAAGTCGCCCTGGAAACTGCCGAAATCGGTCTCGAAGGCCCAGAAGGCCAGCAGGATGCCGCGCGGCACGCCCATCTCGCGCTCGATCCGTCCGAAGGTGCCCGCGTATTGCGCCCGGTGCGCCTTGCCGTTGTCGATGCGGTTCTGCGAGATCAGACGCCGCGCAAAGCTGGTGAAGTCGAGCTGGAACACCCCCTGCTTGCGGTCCGCCTTGATCACCGCCGGGTCGCGGCGGACGGAAGCAAAGAACGCCTCCACCCGGGCCGGGGCATGGCCACGCGCGACGGCCTCGGACTTCATCGCCTCGACGAAGGCCGGGAAGGCGCCGCCGCAGCTCTGGGCGAGGGTGGGCAGCGGGGCTGTCAGCAGGGCGAGGGGCAGAAGCGCGTGGCGAAACATCATGTCGTCCTTTCAGTGTCGCGGGCAGCCTAGCAGGGCAGACCCGACAGGCAATGCCCCCGCTCAGAGGGCCGCGAGCAGCAGGCAGGCAGCCAGCAGCGCCCCCCAGAGGCGCCAGAGCCAGGTGCAGGCGGCCTCGATCCGGCCCGGGCCGGGGTGGCGATTGCCGGCGGGGTGGACGAAGGGATAGTCGCGGATCTGCCCGTCGTAGCTGCGCGGCCCCGAGAGCGCGACATCCAGCGCCCGGGCCATCGCCGCCTCGGGCCAGCCGGCATTGGGCGAGCGGTGGCGGCGGGCCTCGGCCACGATCGCCGACCAGTCCGACAGCCGCCCCGAGAGCGCCGCCAGCGCCAGCGCGGTCAGCCGGGCGGGGATCAGGTTCAGCAGGTCATCCAGCCGGGCGGCGGCCCAGCCGAAGTCTTCGTGCCGGGGGGTGCGGTAGCCGATCATGGAATCGGCGGTATTGACCAGCTTGTAGACCAGCATCCCGGGCAGGCCGGCGACCAGGAACCAGAAGGCCGGCGCCATGACCCCGTCCGAGGCGTTCTCGGCGCCGCTCTCGATGGCGGCGCGGGCCATGTCGGCGGGCTGCATGGCCGAGGTATCGCGGCTGACGATGCGGGCCACGGCGCGGCGCCCCTCGCCCGGCGACATCCGCAGGCCAAGCGCCACGGCGCGCACATGTTGCACCAGCGAGCGCTGCGCCAGCAGCACGGCGGCCACCAGCACCTGCGCCAGCCAGCCGAACAGCGCGATGAACCACCCCAGCCCCCAGCCCAGCAGGACCAGCCCGGCGACCAGGAGGATACCTTTCAGGCGGCGCCCCTCGCCTGTGTTCAGCCGCGCATCGGCGGCGCCGATCAGCCGCCCGGCCAGAACGGCGGGATGGGGCAGGCGATCCCACAGCCAGCGCGGTTCGCCGAAACAGGCATCCAGCAACAGGGCGAGGGCCAGCATTAGGGCGGTGCTCATGACAGCGCCTCTTCCAGCCGTGCCCAGCCCGAGGGGGCGGGCAGCCCGAGGCGGATGGCGTGGCGCGACCAGGGGAAGATGCGGCTCCAGATATGGTGCCCGGCCAGGTGCTGCTGCATCCGTGCGGCATCGGGCACCTCGTAGAGGCGGAACAGCGCGCTCCCCCCCGACAGGTCCGCCCCGGCGCCGGTCATCAGCGCATCGAGGCGTGCGGCATCGGCGGTCAGCCGGGCGCGGGTCCGTGTGGCCCAGGCCGGGTCCGAAAGGGCGGCGGTGCCGGCGGCAAGTGCCGGGCCGGAGACCGCCCAGGGGCCCAGCATCTCGGAGAGCCGTTGCAGCGGCTTCTCGGCGCCGATGACGAAGCCGAGGCGCAGCCCGGCGAGGCCCCAGAACTTGCCGAAGCTCTTCAGCACCAACAGGTCGAAGCGCGGGCAGAGGCCAACGTGGGACCGTTCGGGCGCCACGTCACAGAAGCTTTCGTCGATGACGGTCAGGCCGTGCGGCGCGGGCGCCGGATGGAAGGCGCCCGTCGGGTTGTTGGGATGCACCAGCACCAGGCCACGCGCCGGCCCCTCCGCGCGGACCTGCCAGCGGTGGCGCTCGAAGGCGGCGGCGTGCTCGTTGTAGGTCGGGCCGGGGATCTCGACGCTGGCGGGGGGGGCCAGGCGGGGGATCTGGGCGATGGCCGCCGAGGCGCCGGGCACGGGCAGGATGGCGGCCTCTTCGGGGACATTCCAGAAGCGGCGGGCGGCGTCGATCAGCGCGGCCCGGGCGCCCGCGTCGGGCAGGGCGGTCCAGGCTTCGGGCGGCAGGTCGGGCAGCGGGTAGGGCACCGGGTTGATGCCGGTCGAAAGGTCCAGCCAGTCGGCGCGGCTGCCCGCGAAGCGGGCGCGCGCGGCATCGAGGTCTCCGCCGTGGTCCCGCGCGGTCATGCGGAAGCTCCCGGCAGGCTCGGGCGGCGGGGCGGGGGCGAAAAGGGCATGGTCATCGGTCTATCGAAGGGCTGACTGCGTTCCGGCCCTTTCACCACAGGCGGCGCCATTTGCCAAACGGCAAACAGCCGCCGGGCGCTGTCGGCGGTTTCGGCGGCAGGATGCTCGGCCATGGGATGTGGCGCTGAAACCGGGCCAGTTGGTTAACCAATACCTACCGGCGTTAACACTTTCTTAGCGAATGAACCTCAGACTTTAGTCGGGATGTCGTATCGAGCCCGGTGCAAGGGGAAGCGCCGGTCGGTCGGGAGCAGTGCTTTGGGAAAAGTTGTCAATATCGCGGGCAAATGTCCGCATCCGCGTGATGAAATCGCGGAGTGGACGCATGGACCTGTCCATGCCCTGATCGTGGAGAGCGAGCCCAACCTGGGCTGGCTCTGGAAGCGTCACCTCGACCGCATGGGCTGCGAGACCTGCCTGGCCCATGGCCAGGACGCCGCCATCGCCTACCTGCAGCGGGTGCCCTTCGACGTGGTGGTCCTGGACCTGGTGCTGGAACATGGCTCGGCCCTGGCGGTGTCGGACTTTGCCTGTTACCGGCAGCCGGACGCGAAGGTGATCTTCGTCACCAACACTCGCTTCTTCTCGGACGGATCGATCTTCCAGCACGCCTGCAACGCCTGCGCGCTGATGCACAGCGATGCCCCGGCCTCGGACCTGGCGGCGCTGGTCGAACATTACGGCAAGGCGCCGAAGCTGGAGCACGCCGTGCCGGGGGCCCGGCACGGCAGCGAGTGAGGCTCAGCCGCGACCGTGCGGCGCCAGCAGGTCGAGGTCGGGGGTGATCGGCACGATGCGATGTGGATTGATCGTGTCGTGGCTGTAGTAGTAATGCCGGGTGATGTGATCGAAGTTCACCGTCCCGGCGACGCCCGGCACCTGGTAGAGTTCGCGCACGTAGGCCCAGGTGTTCGGGTAATCGACGATCCGCTTCAGGTTGCACTTGAAATGCGTGTGATAGACCTTGTCGAAGCGGATCAGGGTGGTGAACAAACGCCAGTCCGCTTCGGTCAGCTGATCGCCGGCGAGGTAGCGGTTTTCCGACAGCAGGCCCTCGATCCACTCCAGCGAATCGAAGAGAGGCCGGACCGCCGCGTCATAGGCCCGCTGGCTGGTGGCGAACCCGGCCTTGTAGACGCCGTTGTTGACGGTGTCGTAGATGCGGTCGTTGATCTCGTCGATGCGCGGCAGCAGGCCCTCGGGGGCGTAGTCGTCACTGTTGCCGGTGATGCCGTCGAAGGCACTGTTGAACATGCGGATGATTTCGGCGCTTTCGTTCGACACGATCTGTCCGGTCTGGCGGTCCCAGAGCACCGGCACGGTGACGCGGGTGGTCACGCCGGGTTCGGACTTCAGGTAGACCTCGCGCAGGGTGCGGAAGCCGAAGAGGTCGTCGCCGGTGGCGCCGTCGAAGTCGGTGCTGAATTCCCAGCCTTCCGACAGCATGTCAGGATGCACGACCGAGACGCTGATGTGGTCTTCGAGGCCCTTCAGGGCTCGGAAGATCAGCGTCCGGTGGGCCCATGGACAGGCGTAGGAGACATAGAGGTGATAGCGACCGCTCTCGGCCCGGAACCCGCCCTTGCCGCTGGGACCGGCGCTGCCGTCGGCCGTCACCCAGTTGCGGAACTGCGAGGCCTGGCGCTGGAAGGCGCCGCCTGTGCTCTTGGTGTCATACCACTTGTCCTGCCATTCTCCGTCGACGAGCAGACCCATTGTGCCCTCCCTGATTGCATGGCCCGAGTGCGGGCGTCGGGAAACAGGTAGCCGTACGGAGGGTTTCGGCAAACAGCCATGTCTGCGCAAGCATGGTGCATAGGTGCACAGGGCTTTCGGGAACAGAAGGGTGTTGCGCGAAAACAAGGGGATCGCATTTGCCCTGTCCCCTTTTTTCCGCATTGGTTAACTTGACGGCAACGACTCTCGGATCATCTTCCGGGAGAGCTGAGCGGGGAGCTTCGGACTCACATGACGACCTTTCTTCCGAAAGAGCTTGAGGAGGGCCTGCAACAGGCCCGCAAGTATCGTGCCCGCAAGGCCAGCCGCCTGCGGATCGAGGCCGACGGTCAGAGCTTTCCGGTGCTGACCCGCTGGGAGAACGGCTTTTCCGTCGATGCAGAGGACGTGCCGCCGCTGCGCGGTCACGTCGAGCTGTTCGAGGGCAGCCGGTTTCTGGCGACCTGCCTGATCATCGCTTCGGAACAGCAGGGCGGAGAAATGCGCTACGAGTTCAAGCGCGCCACGCCGGCGCGGGACAGCGCGCCGCTGGATTTCCAGAAGGACGTGGATGCGCCTGTGGCCCTGCTGGGACCCGCCGCCGACTGACCTGATCGCGCCCGGACCCGGGCGGATCTGCCTGCCCGCCGTCCGTGGGGGCCGTCTGATGCGCCTGTTCGCGCGCGGGCCGGGCAGGGCGGTCGCCGTCCGTGCCGGCCCTATCAGTTTCTCTTCCGCTACGCGGCGGCGCCTGGCGTGGCGGGAGGCCCGCAGAATCCTGGAAAATGATCGTCGTTGGTCGTATCGCGGATTTGACACGGCGCGACCTGCCTTGCATCCTGCTGGCGAGTGACGCCCCGCCAGGTGTCCGGTTCCGACCCGGAGGTAGAGGTCGGAAAGCAGGAAGGGGACGCCACGAAACCCTCCTGTGCCGGAGACCGTCCTTCGGGGCGCGCCTTATGGGAGGATTGACATGACCATGATGAAAACGGCCCTGCGGGGACTGACCGCCGCCGCCATGCTGGCCGGCACGGCCGTTGCGGGCCATGCGCAGGACGTGACGCTGAAGATGCATTACTTCCTGCCCGCGCAGGCCATCGTGCCGAAGATGGCGCTGAGCGCCTGGGCCGACAAGGTCGAGACCGAGAGCGACGGCCGCATCAAGATCCAGCAGTTCCCCGCAATGCAGCTTGGCGGCACCCCGCCCGAACTGGCCGACCAGGTGATCGACGGCGTCGCCGATATCATCTGGACCCTGCCGGGCTACACCCCCGGCCGCTTCCCCTCGACCGAGGTCTTCGAACTGCCCTTCATCGCGGCCGGCCCCGAGGCGACCTCCAAGGCGTTCTGGGAGTTTACCGAAAGCAACATGATGGACACCGAGTTCGAGGGCATCAAGGTGCTGGGCCTCTGGGTCCATGGCCCCGGCGTGATCCACTCGGATGACCCTGTCACCTCGCCCGAGGACCTGAACGGCGTCAAGCTGCGCGCGCCGTCGCGGGTGACCAACATGTACTTCGGTCGCCTCGGCGCGACGCCGATCGGGATGCCGGTTCCGGCCGTGCCCGAGGCGCTGTCGAAGGGCGTGATCGACGCCACCGTGATCCCGTGGGAGGTCACCACCTCGCTGAAGATCTCTGAACTGGTCGGGAACCACACCGAATTCCCGGGGGAAACCCTCTATGTCGCGACCATGTTCATGGGCATGAACCAGGCCAAGTATGACGCCCTGCCCGATGACCTGAAGGCGGTGATCGACAACAACTCGGGCCTCGAATTCTCGGGCTTCGCCGGCGAGGTCATGGCCGAGGGTGACAAGGTCGGGCGCCAGATCGCCGTCGATGCCGGCAACAACATCATCGAGCTGACCCCCGAGCAGATGGCCCCGTGGAAGGCCCCCGCCGCCGAGATCGAGGCGGAGTGGATCGAGGAGATGAACGGGCGTGGACTTGACGGCGCGGCCATGGTCGAAGAGGCCAAGGCCCTGATCGCCAAGTACAGCGAACAGTAACACCCTTCGCATGGCACCCTGGTCGGGGGTGCCGGTTGCGCGGGCGCCGGGAGGCGGGCCCGCGACTGCCTCAAACCCCGCCCCCGGGTCGCACCCGGGGGCGCCTCCCCGGAGAAAACCCTTGCGACTTTATCCACTTTTCCTGTGGCTTGCGCGGATCATGGCGATCCTCGGCGGGCTGGTCCTGACCGTCCTGGTCCTTCTGACGGTGGTTTCGGTCACCGGGCGGGCGCTGAACGGCCTGCTGCACACGAACTGGGTTGAAACCCTGGCCGGAGGTCTGGCGACACGCCTGCTGGACGCGGGCCTCGGCCCGATCACCGGCGATTTCGAACTGGTCGAGGCGGGCATCGCCTTCACCATCTTCGCCTTCCTGCCGCTGGCGCAGATCACCGGGGCCCATGCCACGGTCGACATCTTCACAACCGCGCTGCCCGAAAGCGTCAACCGCTTCCTGACCGCCTTCTGGGAAGTGCTCTTCGCCGCCGCCCTGGTGGTCATCGCCTGGCGGCTCTACGAGGGGATGCAGGGCAAGATGCGCTACAATGAGACCACGTTCTTGCTGCAGTTCCCGGTCTGGTGGGCCTTCGCGGCTTCCTTCGCCGCCGCCTGCGTGGCGGCCGTGGTCGCCAGCTTCACCGCCCTGGCGCGGATTGGCGAGCTGGTCAGCGGCCGCGTGCTGTTGCCAATGCAGGGGGAGGCGGATCATTGAGCGATTTTGCCATCGGGATGTGGTCCTTTCCCGTCCTCCTGCTGCTGATCTTCCTGCGGATGCCGATCGGCCTGGCGATGTTCGCCATGGGCTTCGCCGGTCTCACCTGGGTCTCGGGCGGCACCATCGTGGTGCTGTCCAAGCTGAAGCTTGAAACCTATTCGACCTTCTCCAGCTACTCGCTGTCGATCGTGCCGATGTTCCTGCTGATGGGCCATTTCGCCACGCTCGGCGGGATGAGCCAGGCGCTGTTCCGTGCCGCCGAGGCTTTCCTGGGGCATCGGCGTGGCGGCGTGGCCATGGCCGCCGTCGGCGCCTGCGCCGGTTTCGGGGCGATCTGCGGCAGCTCCCTGGCCACCGCCGCCACGATGAGCCAGGTCGCCCTGCCCGAGCTGAAGCGGCACGGCTACTCGGGCGGTTTCGCCACCGCCACGTTGGCGGCGGGCGGCACCCTGGGCATCCTGATACCGCCCTCGGTGATCCTGGTGATCTACGCCATCCTGACCGAACAGAATATCGCCAAGCTGTTCATGGCGGCCTTCGTGCCCGGCATCCTGGCCGCTGTCGGCTACATGATCACCATCAACGTCTATGCGCGCCTGCACCCCGAAGCCTCGGGGCACCGCGATCCGATGCCCTGGGCCGAGCGTCTGCGGGCCCTGGTCGAGGTCTGGCCGGTGCTGCTGGTCTTCCTGGCGGTGGTCGGGGGCATCTACCTCGGCGTCTTCACCCCCACGGAGGGGGCGGCCGTCGGCGCCTTCGGCACCGGGCTGATCGCCCTGGTCAACGGTGGGCTGCGTGGCCGCGCCTGGTGGGAAAGCTTCTATGCCACCGCGCGCTCGACCGCGATGATCTTCTTCATCGTGCTCGGCGCGGGCTTCTACAACGGTTTCCTGGCGCTGACCCAGGTCCCGCAGGAGCTGTCGCTCTGGGTCACCTCGCAGGGGTTCAGCCCCTGGATGGTGCTGGTGATGATCCTGCTGCTGTACCTCATCATGGGCTGCGTGATGGATTCGCTGTCGATGATCCTGCTGACCATCCCGATCTTCTGGCCGATCATCTCGGCGCTGGACTTCGGCATGACCACGGAGGAACTGGCGATCTGGTTCGGGATCATCGTGCTGATCGTGGTCGAGGTCGGGCTGATCACGCCTCCGGTGGGGATGAATCTCTTCGTCATCAACTCGATGGATCGCGCAACGCCGATTTCGCATACTTACCGGGCGGTGATGTATTTTGTCGCCTCGGACATCGTGCGGGTGGTGCTGCTGGTGCTCTTTCCGTCCATCTCGTTGTTCCTGCTGAGGATTTTCCACTAGACGCACGCCCCGCCGGGCCCGTGGACGGGTGCGGCGGGGCTTTCTCGGGCGGGCGGCTGAGCCTAGGATGGCCTCGTGTGCGTCAATCGCAGGAGGGCATCATGACGGGCGGGTCGGAGCACAGCACGCCGGATCGGGGGGACGGGGAGGCAAAGATCTACCTGCGCGGCCTGGTCGGACCGGCGCTGAAACGGGCGCATCATCTTCTGCATTCGGACGCCGGGCGCTGCCTGGAACCGCTGGGGCTGCGCGGGGCGACCTATGCGGCGCTCTCGGTGATCTGCGACCGTCCCGACCTGCGCCAGGGAGAGCTGGCCGAGGTGCTCTCGGCGGAACGGTCCAACATCGTGGTGACGGTCGAGGCGCTGGAACGCGCCGGACTGGTCACGCGGCAAAGGATCGAGGGCGACCGGCGGGTCTGGACGTTGCGTGCGACCGAGGCGGGCTGGACGCTCTGCGGCGAGGCCAACGCGCTGATGCGTGCCCATGAGGACCGCCTGCTGACCGGGCTGAGCGGCCGTGACCGTGCGCGCCTGATCGCCCTGCTGGACAGGATCGTGCCGCCCGGGGGCTGAGCCCGATATCTCCCGCCCAGATTTCCGAAGGTGATTTTCCCGGGCAATGCTATCTTGCCGTCAGGCAACGCCAGGGAGGTGGACATGGGCGGTGTGACGATCCTGATCGGAACCAGCAAGGGGGCCTTTCTGCTGGACGGAGGAGAGGCCAGGTCGGGCTGGAAGATCTCGGGGCCTTTCTGCGACGGCTGGCCGATCAACCATGTGATCGGTGATCCCGAGAGCGGACGGATCTGGGCCGGCGGCGGTGGCGACTGGTGCGGCGCCGGGGTCTGGTGCTCAGAGGATGGCGGCAGGAGCTGGAGCTGCACTCGGATGACCAGGGGGCAGATGGACGACTGGGCCGCCAATGACGCGGGCTTTGCCGAGATGATCGGCTGGACGGACACGCCGCTGCCCTTCGGGTCCGATTTCAGTCAGGTCTGGTCCCTGCACTACGCCCATGGGGTGCTCTATGCCGGGACCAAGCCGGCGCAACTGCTGGCGAGCCATGACCATGGCAAGACCTGGGAGAAGGTCGAGGGGCTGACCGACCACCCCTCCGCCGACAGCTGGCAGCCCGGAGGGGCAGGGCTGACGCTGCACACCATCGTCTCGCATCCCACCGACCCGTCACGCAGCTGGCTGGGGATCTCGGCCGCCGGGGTCTTTGCCACCGAGGACGGCGGCAGCACCTGGGAGCGGCGCAACCGTCTGTCCAACAGTGATGTCTGCGCCCACCATCACCACCCGGCCGGGCCGCGGGACGGCGAGGTTGGTCACTGCGTGCATAACATGATCCGGGCGCCCGGCGAGGGCGAGCGGCTTTACCAGCAGAACCACGAAGGGGTCTGGCGGTCGGAAGACGGCGGGCGCAGCTGGGATGATATCTCGGCCGGGTTGCCCTCGACCTTCGGTTTCCCAGTGCGGGTGCATCCGCGCGACCCGGATACGCTGTGGTGCTTCCCGTTGAACGGCGACATGGCGGGGCGCTTCCCGCCCGATGCCGCCGCCGCCGTCTGGCGGTCGCGCGATGCCGGCGCCACCTGGGAAGGACTGCGCGAGGGGCTGCCGCAGGAGGGCTGTTTCTTCACCGTGCTGCGTCAGGCCATGGGCGGCGACAGCCGCGACCCGGCGGGGGTCTACTTCGGCACCAACTCCGGCTCTGTCTTCGGCACGGTGGACGAGGGGGACAGCTGGCAGGAGATCGCCCGCCACCTGCCCACAATCCTTGCCATCGAGGCACTGGACCGGCCCTGAGCCAGTCCTTGCCGGCCCCTCAGCGCAGCGGCAGGTCGAGGATCTGCCGGGCCTGCTGCCAGGTGGCGACGGGCCGCCCGTACTGTTCGCAGAGCGTGGTGACCCGCTGCACCAGCGCGGCGTTCGACGGCGCCAGGGTATCGCGATCTAGACGGATGTTGTCCTCCAGTCCGCAACGGGCATGGCCGCCGGCCTCTACCGCCCATTCGTTCAGCGTCAGCTGATGCGCTCCGATCCCGGCGGCGCACCATGCGCTTTCGGGCAGCAGCCGGGCCATGGTGGCGCGGTAGTAGTCGAAGACATCGCGGTCGACCGGCATGGCATTCGTCACCCCCATGACGAACTGCACGTAGGGCGACTTTTCCAGCCGCCCGTCGGCGTACATCTTCGCGGCCTGGTGGATGTGGCTCAGGTCGAAGGCTTCGATCTCGGGACGCACGCCGTAGGTGCGCATCTCTGCGGCCAGCCAGTCGACCAGGTCCGGCGGGTTCTCGTAGACCCGCGTCGGGAAGTTGTTCGACCCGACCGAAAGCGAGGCCATGTCGGGCGCGAGCGGCAGCATCCCGCCCCGCGCCTGCCCGGCGCCCGAGCGCCCGCCGGTGGAAAACTGGATGATCATGCCGGGGCAGTGCCGTTCCAGCCCCTCCTTCAGCGCGGCGAATTTCTCCGGGTCCGACGAGGGGCTCTCATCGTCGTTGCGCACGTGGGCATGGACGATCGAGGCGCCGGCCTCGAAAGCCTGCTGGGTCGATTCCACCTGCTCCGTGACCGAGATCGGGACGGCGGGATTGTCGCTCTTGCGGGGCAGCGAGCCTGTGATGGCGACGCAGATGATGCAGGGATTGTGCTCCATGCGCGCAGTAATGCGGGGCCCTGCCGCGCTGTCAACTCATGGTCCTCACGCCGGAGTCACGCAGGCGTGATGCGTCAAATGAAAACCGTTTTCCGATCCCGCCCGTAACTCCCGGTAACCAGACAGCAAAGAGGCTGACTGGGACAAAACTGGAGGATTATGAAGATGACCCGCAAGATTGCCCTTGGTTCGACCCTGGCCGCCGCCCTGATCGCAGGGACCGCCGCCACCGCCTTCGCCCAGAGCGAGGAAATGTCGAACCCGACCGTCGGCGGTGCGCCGATGATGGCCGACATGACCATCGTTGAAAACGCCTCGGCCGCCCCGAACCTGACCACCCTCGTCGCCGCCGTGCAGGCCGCCGGCCTGGTCGATACGCTGGCCGGCGAAGGCCCCTTCACCGTCTTCGCGCCGACCAACGACGCCTTCGGCATGATCAAGGAAGACAGCCTGAACGCCCTGCTGATGGAAGAGAACAAGGACCAGCTGACGCAGATCCTGACCTGCCACGTCGTCGCGGCCGAAGCCTTCTCGACCGACATCGCCGGGATGATCGAGGATGATGGCGGGATGCATGTCGTGCCCACCGTCGGCGGCTGCGAACTGAAGGCCTACATGGAAGGCGGCGAGCTGAAGCTGGAAGACGAGAACGGCCGTGTGGCAACCGTGACCACCGCCGACGTGGACCAGTCCAACGGTGTCGTTCATGTCATCGACCGGGTCATCCTGCCGTCCGGCCAGGCGGGCTGATCCGAACGAAGAGTGTAACAAGTGGCGTGTGTAGCGCCGAAACGGGCTGCCTTCGGGCGGCCCGTTTCCATTTGGGCGCCCCCGGCGGGTTGGTGCCCGCCTCTCTCAGTTCGGCATGTAGGAGACATATTGCAGCGGCACCCAGCCCTGCCGGGGCGCGTTCACAAGCCGCCGGCTGAGGGCGCCGCAGACTTCGCGGTTGTGGCCGTAGACGATGCCCGCCCAGGGGCCGCGATATTCGAAGACCAGGAAGGTATCGCCGTGGGTCAACTCCTGCCGGGTGCGGTATTCCGGTCCCGGGCCGGTGCGGATCGGCAGCCCGCCCCCGGGGCCGGGCCCGTCGCCGAGAAAGACTGCCGCCTCGCAGTTGCGCGCCGCCTCGCGCGGCAGCTCGTAGATCGCCACGTCGGGCGGGCCCGAAAGCCCCTCGATCTGGATACGGGGGACCAGCACGCCAAGCGCCCCGCCAAGGGCGAGCGTGCCGAGGATCAGGCAAAGGCGCAGCTGGAATTGCATCGGGACCTCCGGGAGGGCCCTTCCCCTCTGGCATCCTCCCCCCGCGAAGTCACATGAATTGCCCGAAGGATTTCAGGCAAACTCTCCACAACTCTGTCCTGTTCGTTCTGTCCGTGGGCTGAAACTACTCCGGGGTCGTCTCCGGTACGGAGACGGGGGCGAAGCCCCCGACCCCCCATTTGTCGCCCTCCGGCGACAGGGGGGCAGAGCCCCCGACCCGCTACTTTTGCCCTCCGGCGACCGGGGGGCAGAGCCCCGGCCCCGTCAGAGGCTCAGGCCAGCAGGCGGCGCGCGATGACCTGGGCCTGGATCTCTGCCGCGCCTTCGAAGATCGACAGGATGCGGGCATCGCAGAGCAGCCGCGAGGCCACGTATTCCAGCGCGAAGCCGTTGCCGCCGTGGATCTGCAGGGCATTGTCGGCACAGGCCCAGGCCACGCGGGCGCCAAGCAGCTTGGCCATCCCGGCCTCGAGGTCGCAGCGGCGGTCGTTGTCCTTCTCGTAGGCGGCGAAATAGGTCAGTTGCCGCGCCACCATGATCTCGACCGCCATCATGGCCAGCTTGCCCGAGACCCGGGGGAACTGCGCCAATGGCCCGCCGAAAGCCTTGCGATCAAGGGCATATTGCAGCCCGACGTCCAGCGCCGCCTGGGCCACGCCGATGGCGCGCGCGGCGGTCTGGATGCGGGCGCTCTCGAAGGTCTGCATCAGTTGCTTGAAGCCCTTGCCCTCTTCGCCGCCAAGAAGGTTCTCGCCCTTCACGGCGAAATTGTCGAAGCCCAGTTCGTATTCCTTCATGCCGCGATAGCCCAGAACCTCGATCTCGCCGCCCGACATGCCGGGGGTGGGGAAAGGATCTTCCTCGGTGCCCGGTGTCTTTTCGGCCAGGAACATGGACAGGCCCCGGTGATCGGTCGAGGTGGGATCTGTGCGCGCCAGCAGGGTCATCACATGGGTGCGCGCTGCATGGGTGATCCAGGTCTTGTTGCCGGTGACGCGGTAGTCCTCGCCCTCCTTCACCGCGCGGGTGCGCAAGCTGGCCAGGTCAGAGCCGGTGCCCGGCTCGGTGAAGACCGCGGTCGGCAGGATCTCCCCCGTGGCCAACTTCGGCAGCCACTGCTCCTTCTGCGCCTCGGTGCCGCCACAGAGGATCAGCTCGGCCGCGATCTCGGACCGGGTGCCAAGCGAGCCGACGCCGATATAGCCGCGCGACAGCTCTTCGGAGACCACGACCATCGAGGCCTTGGACAGGCCGAAGCCGCCGTGCTCCTCGGGGATGGTCAGGCCGAAGACGCCCATCTCGGCCAGCTCCTCGATCACCGACATCGGGATCAGCTCGTCCTTCAGGTGCCACTCATGGGCGAAGGGGGCGACCTTCTCGGCGGCATAGCGGCGGAACTGGTCGCGGATCATCTCCAGCTCTTCGTCCAGTCCGGTGGCGCCGAAGTGGCCGGCGCCCTGACGCTCGATCATCAGCTCGGTGAGGCGCGAGCGGGCGCCCTGGGTGTTGCCGGAGGCACAGAGCGTCATCACCGCATCCGACATCAGCGCGCGCTGGTCGTCCCGGGTCAGGCCAAGATCCTGAAGCCGCACGATCTCCTGTTGCGACATCTGGATGCCGCCCTGGATCTGGCAGAGATATTCCCCGAAGGCGATCTGGCAGAGGAGGCCCTCCATCTCGCCGAAGCTGCCATCCTCGGACAGCCGTGTGGCCCAGAGATGCATCTGCCGCAGCGCCTCGGCATAGGTCGCCAGCCAGGCGAGGCCATGGGTCGCGGTCTGCTCAGCCTCGACGGCGCGGGAGGAGACGCGATCCTCGACCACCACCCGGGCGCGCACGGCCTCGCGGGCGCGGGCCAGCAGCGCCTCGACGGGGGGAATGGCGGCGCCGGTGAGCGCAAGCAGGTCAGGCAGAAGGGCATCGGGCTGCATCGCGGGGTCCTGTCCGTCATGGGGCATCTGGTGTCTCCTCGTCTCGGGCCTCTTCTCGGGCACCGGCATAATCCTTTCGCAGGTGCAGCGCAACAAGTTTGCGCCAGGTGTATCATTTGAGACTTAAAGTTACGCGATGGATTTCGCTTCTGACCAGCCCCGGGCGGGTGTAGTCAGTTGCCATGACTGAGTTTCTGCACCTTCCCGGCCCCGAGGGCCTGAGCGCGCTGGCCTGGGTCGCGATCTTCGCTGTGGCGCTGATTGCCGGGCTGGTGAAGGGCATGGTGGGATTTGCCATGCCGATGATCATGATTTCGGGCCTCGGCAGCCTGGTGGGGCCGGACTGGGCGCTGGCCGGGCTGATCCTGCCGACGTTGATGACGAACGGCTGGCAGGCCCTGCGCCAGGGGCCGGGCGCCGCCTGGGAGGTGGTGAAACGCTTTCGCGTCTTCCTCGGCGTGGCCTTCGTGATGCTGATGCTCTCGGCCCAGCTGGTGCGGGTGCTGCCGCAGCAGGTAATGCTGCTGATGATCGGCGCGCCGATCGTGCTGTTCGCGCTGAGTCAGCTGATGGGCCGGGCGCTGACCCTGTCGCATCCGCCCAAGCCGGGTGTCGAGCTGGCGGTGGCCAGCTTCGCGGGCTTCATCGGCGGCTTTTCCGGCGTCTGGGGCCCGCCGACCGTGGCCTACCTGACCGCGCTCGACACCCCCAAGACCGAACAGGTCCGGGTGCAGGGCGTGATCTACGGCCTTGGTGCCGTGGCCCTGCTGGGGGCGCATTTCGGCTCCGGCGTGCTGCGGGCCGAGACGCTGCCCTTCTCGGTGGTGATGGTGCCGGTGGCGCTGGCCGGCATGTGGATGGGCTTCCGCCTGCAGGACCGCATCGACCAGGTCACCTTCCGCCGCGCCACGCTGGTGGTGCTGCTGGTCGCCGGGCTGAACCTGCTGCGCCGGGCGCTGCTGGTCTAGCGCCGGGCGGCGCGCTTGGTGCGGGGGCTGCGCGGGGCGACCTTGGCCTCGATATGCTGGATCACCAGCGCGGCGATCTCCTTCTTCGAGGTCTTCTCGATCCCCTCCAGCCCGGGCGAGGAGTTCACTTCGAGCACCTTCGGTCCGTCATCGCCGCGCAGCAGGTCAACCCCCGCGAGATCCAGCTTCATCGCCCGCGCGGCGCGCACCGCTGTGTCGCGCTCAGCCCGGGTGATGCGCACCGTCTCGGCGGTGCCCCCCTGGTGCAGGTTCGAACGGAAATCGTCCGGCGCGCCGCGGCGGCGCATGGCGGCCACGACCTTGCCGCCGACCACGAGACAGCGGATATCCTCGCCGGCGGCCTCTTTCACGAAGCTCTGCACGAGGAAATCGGCCTTGAGGCCGCGGAAGGCGGAAATCACCGTTTCGGCGGCCTTCTTGGTCTCGGCCAGGACCACGCCCTTGCCCTGCGTCGATTCCAGCAGCTTCAGCACCAGCGGAGCGCCACCGACCAGCTGGATCAGGTTCGAGCTGTCCTTGGGCGAGCGGGCGAAGGCGGTGGTCGGCATCCCGATGCGGTGCCGCGCCAGCACCTGGTGGGCATGGAGCTTGTCCCGCGACATGGCGATGCCCTCGGAGCCCGCAAGACAATAGGTGCCCAGGGATTCGAACTGGCGCACCACGGCGGTGCCGTAGGAGGTGATCGAGGCGCCGATGCGCGGGATCACCGCGTCGTAGTGGGGCAGGCGGCGGCCGTCGTAATGCACTTCGGCGCCGACGGCGCGGATGTTCATGTAGCAGCGCGAGGTGTCGATGACTTCAAGCGTATGGCCCCGCGCCTCGGCGGCCTCGATCAGCCGCTGGGTCGAATAGTTGTCCGGCTCGCGCGTCAGGATCGCCAGCCGCAGGGCGCGGCGGTGCTGCTTCAGACGTGGCGTGTCGCGGTAGGCGTCGAAGGAGAGTTCCGGCTGCTGGTAACTCTGCGAGGGATTGACGATCATGTCCTCGCAGATCGCCGAGCGGCCGAGCAGCATCCGGTAGGCCATGGCGCCCCGGTCGGTCAGGGTGACCTCCAGCGGCCAGCGCCGGCCGCCCATGGCGACCTCGGTCTCGATGACGAAGCGCAGTTCGGTCTCTCCGTTCGACGAGGTCACCTCGCGGCGGTCCGTCAGCGGGGCGGAGCAGATGATCTCGAGCTGCGGGTCATGGGGATCGGGGTGGATGGCGAAGCGCACCATCGGCTTGTCCGCCGAACCGAAGGGTTCGATGGAAAAGGCGTGCAGCGCCGAGGTCTTGGCACCGGTGTCCACCTTGGCGCGGATCGCGGGCAGGCCGAGATCGGGCAACGAGAGCCATTCTTCCCAGCCGAGAGTGAATTGCGCCATGTGGGGTCCTTCTGACTGCGACGATGGATTCGCTTGTCTCTGCACTTCGTAACAGGCGCCTTAAAGGAGGGAGGCAGCCGGGTGCAATGGGGGGCAGGGTCTTGCCGGTGCCGGTTCAGCAGGCGGCGCCCGCCTGCGGGCTCCTGTCCGGGCTTCACGGGGAAGGGCTGCCCCCTGCCACAGCCGCGACGGAAGATGTCGACGGTGGGGTGAGGGGGCTCTGCCCCCGTCTCCGTGCCGGAGACTCCCCCGGAGGTATTTTCAGCCTGGTGATGATGCGGGACAGGGCCCGGAGAGGTGGCGGACTTTGCCGTGGAGAGCGTGCACGCTCCCGGAGGCTGACGGAGGCCGCTTTTCCGGCACCGTGCCACATCATCACCAGGCTGGAAATACTCCCGCCGGAGGCATCGCCCGGAGGGCTGACACGGGATCGGGGCCGGCCTAGCTGACGAAGGTATTGCCGAAGCAGAGATCGATGGCCTCGGGAGCCTGCATCGGGGGGACGACCTCGAAGCTCTGGCGCAGCAGCACCACGTCGTCGCGAGAGACTTCGAAGGTCCAGGTGCCGGTGACCAGTTCGCGGTCGAACTCGAAGTTGAAGCTGCGCACGCCCCAGCGGGAAGCGAGCGCCGGGTTCCAGCTTTCTGTCGTCACCTGGCGGGGGCCGACCGGCGGATGGCGCACGGTAAAGAGATAGGGGCCGGGGGCGGCCTCGGGCGCAAGCCGGATGCGGATGCCGAAGGAGATGCCGATATAGGCCGGGACCACGCGGCTGGCGAGCACCAGCTCGGGGTTCTCTTCGGTCAGCAGGATGTAGCCCGACTCGGTCTCCGGCGCCGGCTCGCGGGCCACGTGGTCGGCGGGACAGTAGATGCCGGCCTCGTTCATCTCGAGCGGAGGCAGCAGGATGTCGGCCAGCGGGGTCGTACCCTCGGCCGTGGCGGGCAGGGCCGGGAGGAGGAGCAGGGTGGCGCCGCGCAACATGCCCGCGAGCCCGCCGCGAAGGGCGGGCCGCAGGGTCTTCCGGAGAGGCGCGGCGCGGGTCATCATCAGCCGATCGCTGCGGCTTTCACATCGTCGTCGATATAGGGCAGGTACTGCTCGAAGTTCTCCGAGAACATGGTGACCAGTTTCGACGCCTGGGCGTCGTAGCCCGCCTTGTCCTCCCAGGTCTGGCGCGGGTCCAGCAAGGCCGGTGCGACACCGGGGACCGAGACGGGAACCTCGAAGCCGAAGTTCTGGTCCTTGCGGAACTCGGCCTCGTTCAGCGAGCCGTCGAGCGCCGCGGTCAGCAAGGCGCGGGTGGCACGGATCGGCATCCGGCTACCGGTGCCGAAACCGCCGCCGGTCCAGCCGGTGTTCACCAGCCAGCAGGTCGCGCCGTGCTTGGCGATCTTCTCGCGCAGCAGGTTGCCGTATTCTTCCGGGCGACGCGGCATGAAGGGCGCGCCGAAGCAGGTCGAGAACGTGGGGATGGGTTCCAGCACGCCGCGCTCGGTGCCCGGGGTCTTCGAGGTGAAGCCCGACAGGAAGTGGTACATCGCCTGGGCCGGGGTCAGCCGCGAGATCGGCGGCAGCACGCCATAGGCGTCGCAGGTCAGCAGGATGATGTTCTTCGGGTGGCCGCCAAGCGCGGTGTCGGACGCGTTGGAGATATAGTCCAGCGGGTAGGCGCAGCGCATGTTCTCGGTCAGGCTGGCATCCTCGAAGTCGATCTCGAAGGTCTCTTCGTCGTAGACCATGTTCTCGATCACCGTGCCGAACATCGAACAGGTGGCGTAGATCTCGGGCTCCGCCTCGGCCGAGAGGTTGATCGTCTTGGCGTAGCAGCCGCCTTCGAAGTTGAAGGTGCCGCGATCCGACCAGCCGTGTTCATCATCGCCGATCAGCACGCGCGAGGGGTCGGCCGAGAGGGTGGTCTTGCCGGTGCCCGAAAGACCGAAGAACACGGCCGTGTCGACGGGGTTGCCCTTGGCGTGGTTGGCCGAGCAATGCATCGGCATCACGCCCTTCTCGGGCAGCAGGTAGTTGAGCAGGGTGAAGACGGATTTCTTGTTCTCGCCGGCGTATTCGGTGCCGCCGATCAGGATGACCTTCTTGGCGAAGTTCAGCGCGATGACGGTTTCGCTGCGGCAGCCGTGGCGGGCCGGATCGGCCTGGAAGCTGGGGCAGTTGATGATGGTGAAATCCGAGACGTAGTCGTTCAGCGCCTCGCGGTCGGGCCGGCGCAGCAGGTGACGGATGAACAGGTTGTGCCAGGCAAGCTCGGACACGACGCGGACGTTGATCGCATAGGCCGGGTCGGCGCCGCCGATCAGATCCTGCACGAAGTAGTCCTTGCCCTTCATGTGGGCCAGCATGTCGGCGTAGAGCACGTCGAAGGCCTCGGGGGTCATCTCGGCGTTGTTGTCCCACCAGATCTTGTCGGCCACGTCGGGCGTCTTGACCACGTGCTTGTCCTTCGGCGAGCGGCCGGTGAACTTGCCGGTGGTGACCAGGAAGGTGCCCCCCTTGCCCATCGTGCCCTCGTTCCGCTTCAAGGCGGCTTCGATCAGCGCGGGCTCCATTAGGTTGTAATAGACATTGCCCAGCTCCTCGATCCCCTGATCCTCGAGCCGGAAGTGCGGGTTCACCCGTCCAAATGTCATGTCTAACACTCCTGTAGCCGCGCTGCCGCGGCGATCCTGTCATCCGGGCGCCGACCGTATTGGATTGGAGAAGGCTGGCGCCGGAACCGGGGCGATGTCCCGATATCGGGCCTCATAACACGTCAACTTCGAATGTGAACAGCCTGCCAGGGGAGGTTAGCGCAACCATCATGGGGTTAGCGCAACCACTTGCGGGAACCTGCCCGCCGTCCGGCAGGTGTTTGGCAGCCAAGGAAAAATTCAGGGCGTCCTAAGACATTTTCGCCACATCTGCCGGCACGGCCCGGGCGATTCGCGTTTCGCCATTGCCTGAGTCGCGGGGAAAGGTGATTATTGTGGTAAAATCATGTCGATAGGACCTCCGGACCCTGGCCTGAAGGATGCGGGCCCCGCCATGCGGTGGGGTGACAGAATGTCCCGGGCGGAACGAGCAGTATGGAAGGAAGAACCATGTCCAAGATCGCTCTTGTGGACGACGACCGGAATATCCTCACCTCCGTGGCCATCACGCTCGAGGCGGAGGGCTTCGAGGTAGAGACCTACTCCGACGGCCAGGCGGCGCTGGAGGCCTTCAACAAGGCCCTGCCCGACATGGCCGTACTGGACATCAAGATGCCGCGCATGGATGGCATGGACCTGCTGCAGCGGCTGCGCCAGAAGACCACCATGCCGGTGATCTTCCTGACCTCGAAGGACGACGAGATCGACGAGGTGCTGGGCTTGCGCATGGGTGCTGACGACTACGTCAAGAAGCCGTTCAGCCAGCGCCTGCTGGTCGCCCGCATCCGCGCCCTGCTGCGCCGACAGGAGGCCCAGGCCGGCGATATCGTTGCCGATACCGATGACACCAAGGTGATGGAACGCGGCCACCTGCGCATGGATCCGCTGCGCCATTCGGTGACCTGGAAGGGCCAGGACGTGACCCTGACAGTGACGGAATTCCTGCTGCTGCAGGCCCTTGCACAGCGCCCCGGCTTCGTGAAGAGCCGCGATCAGCTGATGGACGTGGCCTACGACGACCAGGTCTATGTCGACGACCGGACCATCGACAGCCACATCAAGCGCCTGCGCAAGAAGCTGCGCAACGCCGACCAGGATTTCTCCGCGATCGAGACCCTCTACGGTATCGGTTACCGGTACAACGAAGAATAAAGTCTCGTCCATGGCGCTTGCCGAAGGGATCAGCGTGCAGGACTCAACTCCCCAGGGACGCCGCAAGGGCGCCGAGCGGCGCGGAGACGTCGTGCTGGGCGAGGAATTCGTCGCGCCCGGCACCGTGGTCGACGAGGAGATCCGCCAGCGGCGGGAGCGGCGCGGCCTCTTCGCGCTGAAAGCCTCGCCGCTGACCCGCAAGATCATCATCTTCAACCTGATCGCATTGAACGTGCTGGTGGCGGGGGTGCTCTACCTCTCTTCCTCGCGGGAAAGCCTGCTGGCGCAACGCCAGGCGGCCCTGGTCAGCGAGTCGCGGCTGATCGCAAATATCTTCGAGGCCCAGATCGCCCCGGGCGCCGAGGTCGACCTGCTGACGCGGCGCGGCGTGGATGTCTCGGGCACCCTTGCGGCGCTGGACCTGCGCGCCGGGCTGACGCTGCTGATCTTCGATGACGAGGGCGACCTGGTCGCCCGGCGCGCCGGCCCAGACCCCCGGATCGACGAGAGCCATGCGACCTATGTCACCGACTTCCTGACCGCAGTCTGGAACGGGTTCGCCAGCGTCTTTTCCTCGGGGCGGGTGCCGCTGCCGACCATCGCCATCGAAGCCGAGGCCCGCCGCCTGATCGCCCTCAATGGCACCGGCGGGCAGGAAACCTCGACCGCGCGCGGGGCCGAGGGGCGCTTTCACACCGCGCTGACCCCGATCCTGGCCGGCAGCCAGCCCGTCGGCGTCGTTGCCCTTGCCGGGACGGTGGGCGAAATCGACGCCATGGTTCGCCAGGAGCGCGAGCGCGTGCTGCAGATGTTCATCATCGCCACGCTGGTCTCGGTCGGGCTCAGCCTGGTGCTGGCCTCGACCATCGCGAATCCGCTGTCTGACCTCGCCGCCGCCGCCGAGCTGGGCGGCGACCGGGGTAATACCCGCCCCAAGCCGAGCCGCGTGCGCATCCCCGACCTGACCGCGCGACCGGATGAGATCGGGCGGCTCTCGGGCGCCCTGCGCGGCATGGTTTCCGCGCTCTACGACCGGATCGATGCGAACGAGCAGTTCGCGGCGGATGTGGCGCATGAGATCAAGAACCCGCTGGCCAGCCTGCGCTCGGCCGTCGGCACCCTGCGGGTGGCCAAGCGTGACGACCAGCGCACGCAGCTGATGGACGTGATCGAGCACGACGTGCGCCGTCTCGACCGGCTGGTCAGCGACATCTCCAACGCCTCGCGGCTGGATTCCGAGCTGGTGAAGGAAGAGGAAGAGGAGTTCGACCTGCTGCGGATGCTCGGCAGCCTGACCGACTACCTGGGCGAACAGGCGGCGGGCAAGGGCATCGATTTCATCACCGACCTGCCGCACGAGGACCTTGTGCTGAGCGGGCTGGAGGCGCGGCTGGCGCAGGTCTTCGTCAACCTGATCACCAATGCGATTTCCTTCTGCGAAGAGGGCGACGCGATCCGCGTCTGGGCCCGGCGGCGCGAGAACCGCGTGCTGGTGGTGGTCGAGGACACCGGCCCCGGCATCCCCGACCAGTCGCTGCAAAAGATCTTCAAGCGGTTCTATTCGCACCGTCCGGCGTCGGACTTCGGCAACAACTCCGGCCTCGGGCTGGCAATCAGCAAGCAGATCGTCGAAGCCCATGGCGGCGTGATCTGGGCCGAAAACATCCGCCCCACCGATGCCGACATCACCTCGGATCCTCTCGGCGCGCGCTTCGTCGTCGGCCTGCCGATCTGACATGGTGGAAACGCGCGAAGCCCGGGTGGTCCATGCCAGCTGCGTCGCGGCTCAGGGCCGCGCGGTGCTGATCCTGGGCGCCTCGGGCAGCGGCAAGAGCAGCCTGGCGCTGGAACTGATGTCGCGCGGCGCCTCGCTGGTGGCCGACGACCGGGTGATCCTGTCCCGCGAGGGGGACCGGCTGATCGCCCGCGCCCCGGAAACGCTCTCGGGGATGATCGAGGCACGGGGGGTGGGCCTACTGGGCGCGGTGCCGACCGGGCCGCAGCCGATCACGCTGGTGGTCGATCTCGACAAGACCGAGGAAAACCGGCTTCCGCCGCATCGCAGCACGAATTTGCTGGGGCTTTCCTTAACCTTGCTTCACAATACTGGCACCGCGGCTTTCGCTGCGGCGATTCTGCAATATTTGCGTGAAGGGCGCCGCGCGTAGACACGCGGAGCGCGACTTTTCGCCAAGCACAACCAGCGACGGCAGCCATGGCCACCGCAGAAGAGCAGACCGGACCGACCCAGAGACTCGTCCTCGTGACGGGCCCTTCCGGGGCTGGCCGCTCGACCGCCATCCGCGCGCTGGAGGACCTCGGCTTCGAAGCCATCGACAACATGCCGCTGTCGCTGCTGCCACGCCTGCTGGACGGGCCGCCGCTGCGGCGCCCACTGGCGCTCGGCCTCGACACCCGCAACCGCGATTTCTCGACCCTGGCGCTGATCGAGGCGCTGGACAGCCTGCGCCAGATCCGCGGGGTTCCGCTGGAACTGCTCTACCTCGACTGCCGCCCGGACGTGCTGTCACGCCGCTTCTCCGAGACCCGCCGCCGGCATCCCATGGCCCCGGAGGAAACCCCCGAGGACGGCATCGCGCGGGAGTTCGATCTGCTGGGCCCGATCCGCACCCGCGCCGACGTCCTGATAGACACCTCCGAGATGACGGTGCACGACCTGCGCGCCGAGATCGACGGCCATTTCGCGCCGCAGGGGGGGCAGGGGCTGGCGGTCTCGCTGCATTCCTTCAGCTACAAGCGGGGCCTGCCGCGGGGCATCGACATGGTGTTCGACGTGCGCTTCCTGAAGAACCCCTACTGGGAGCCCGCGCTGCGCGGCCTCGACGGAACGGACCGCGCGGTGCAGGATCATGTCGCCTCCGACGCGCGCTTCGCGCCCTTCCTGTCAAAGGTGACGGAGCTGACGCTGATGCTGCTGCCCGCCTATATCGAGGAGGGCAAGGCCCACCTTGCCATCGGCTTCGGCTGTACCGGGGGGCAACACCGTTCCGTCACTTTGGCCGAAAGGCTGGGCCGGGCCCTTGCGGAGGCTGGCTGGCAGGTGTCTATAAGGCATCGCGAACAGGAACGGCGCCGGGCCGGGGAGGGGGCCGCATGAGCTTCTCTGCCGACGCCGCGCGCACACCCGAAGGAAGATCCGCCTTGATCGGAATCGTCATCGTCGCCCATGGCGGGCTGGCACGGGAATACAAGGCCGCCGTCGAGCATGTCGTCGGCGCCCAGCCGGGTATTTCCGCCATCTCGATCGAGAACAACTGCGACCGTGCCTTCAAGGAGGCCGAGATCTGCAGGGCCGCCGACACTGTCGACCAGGGCCAGGGGGTCGTGGTGGTCACCGACATGTTCGGTGGCTCTCCCAGCAACCTGTCCCTGATGGCCTGCCGCCCCGACGATCGGCGGATTCTCTACGGTGTGAACCTTCCGGCCTTGATCAAGCTGGCCAAGTCGCGGCATAAATCCCTGCCGGAGGCGGTGCGCGATGCCACCGAAGCCGGGCGCAAGTACATCGACAGCCGAAATCTGAGCATGGGCGCCTGAGGGCATCCAGGCCGGCACCGGCCCGGGGGGACAGGGACCATGAGCGACAGCGTCACGCGCGAGCTGACCATCGTCAACGAGAAGGGGCTGCACGCCCGGGCTTCGGCCAAGTTCGTCGAGGTGGTCGAAGCCTTCGATGCCCGCGCCGAGGTCAGCCACGACGGCCTGTCGACGGGCGGCGATTCGATCATGGGCCTTTTGATGTTGGCAGCGGGCAAGGGAACCTCTATTGAGGTCGAAACCTCGGGGCCGGATGCGACGGCCCTTGCCGATGCGCTGGAACGGCTGGTGGCGGACCGTTTCGGGGAAGAAATGTAGCGACGGAACTTCTGATCCCCAGCGTGAAACGCTATATGGACTCGGAAGACGACGGACAGGTGACCTCTTGGTAGATCAGAGCCAGAACCAGTTGCGGGACGTGCATCAGGGCGCGTCGGAGCCGGTGACCTACACCAAGTACGACCGCCGTTCGCTGACCTATTCGAACACCTTCGACAATCCGCTGCAGCGGAACACGATCCTCGGCCTGGAATGGCTGACGGGCAAGCTGACGATCCTGCGGCTGATCCGCAAGTTCGAGCGTCAGGGCGCGCCCCAGGGGCAGGCGTTCTGGAAAGCCTGCCTGGACGTGATGGGCATTCCCGTGGTCACCCCGCAGGCGCAGCTCGAGAAGATTCCGGCCGACGGCCCGGTGGTGGTGGTCGCCAATCACCCGCACGGCATGGTCGACGGCATGATCCTGGCCGAGCTGATCGGCCGTCGCCGTCTCGACTACAAGATCCTGACCCGCTCGGTGCTGACCGGTATCGACGAGGTCGCCTCCTCCTACATGATCCCGGTGCCCTTCCCCCATGACCCGGAAGCGCAGAAGAAGATGATCGAGATGCGCGCCAAGGCCATGGCCCACCTGAAGGAGGGCGGCATCGTGGCGCTCTTCCCCTCCGGGGTGGTGGCCAGTTCCGAAACCATGTTCGGCCCCGCCATCGAGGCCGAGTGGAATGTCTTCACCGCGCAGATGATCCGCCGTTCGGGCGCCAAGGTCGTGCCGATCCGCTTCACCGGCTCCAACTCTCGCTGGTACCAGATGGCCAACCAGGTGTCGGCCACCCTGCGCCAGGGCCTGCTGCTGCACGAGATCGTCCATGCGCTGAACAAGCCCCAGGCCCCGATCGTCGGAGACGTGATCGGTGATGCGGCGATGGAACGGCTGGCCAGCGACCCCCGTGGTTTCATGGCCTGGCTGCGCGAGCACACCACCTCGCTGGAGCCGGGCGCCGTCTGAAGGTCCTGGCGCGGGGGGCTTGCCCCCAGCCTTTGCGGGGCTCGATGCCCTGGCACAGGCTACGCCCGGCCTGTCTCGGGGTCGGATTGGGCGATGCGGGGCGGTGGCCTTACTGGCGACGCAGCAGGCGGAAGATCTCCGAGGCACCCCAGCCGGCGAGGACCGCCAGAACGATGGCCATCAGCGCATAGAGCACCGAATTCTCGCGCGACAGGGCAAACAGCCATTGCTCCATCCCGACCTTGCCGACACGAATCGCCGTCTCGTGGCGCGAGGCAAGCTCGCCGTTGCGCAGCAGGTAGACGTTCACCGTGTAGACGCCGGTCGGTAGGCTGGAGGGCAGCGGCACCTCGGTGCGGAACAGGGTCTGCTCGTCGAAGCGCACCGTGCCCTCGCGCATCTGGTAAAGTCCCTGGCGCTGGCGGATCCGCAGCAGGGATTCGACGAAGGCGTCTTCGTCCGTCACCTCGTCGCGCGAGGTGATCGAACGTACCGCGCGCGGGATCGAAATGCGCTGGCGCAGGTCCTCGGTAGCGGTCAGCACCTGCTCCAGCGGTGCGGTGGTGGCGACGGCGTAGAAGCTGGGCGCCTGGCGGATCGTCACCTGGTCGGTGTTGACCCAGATCCCCGCCACGCGCTCCTTGCGCAGCACGGCGACGGACTCGGTCGGGCCGGCGATGGTGATCACCACCTCTGCGCCGGGTTCCAGCTGCGGGGTCTCGCGCTTGACCGCGCCGAAGATGAGAATCTCGGAGCCGTCGAAGTTCGCGGTGATCGCCACGCGATTCTGCGACAGGCCCAAAAGCAGCTGCTCCGCCGGGGGAGGTGGCGCTTCGGGGTCCTCCTGCGCCATCGGCAGGGCGGGGACGAACAGCAGCAGCGCCGCCACAAGCAGGGGCAGGAGCCGGCTCATGACACCTCCGCGATGCTGTAGATCTCGGAGGGTGGCAGGAAGAGGTCGAGGGCCAGCTTGAAGCAGACCGCCAGCACCAGCAGGGCCAGCAGGATGCGCAGCTGCTCGGCCTTCATGCGGGCGCCGATACGGGTGCCGATCTGGGCGCCGACGACGCCGCCGATCAGCAGGAACAGGGCCAGCGCCACGTCGACGGTGTGGTTGGTCACCGCGTGCAGGAAGGTGGTGAAACCCGCCACCACGATGATCTGCAGCAGCGAGGTGCCGATCACCACCTTGGTGGGGATGTGCAGCAGGTAGATCATTGCCGGCACCATGATGAAGCCGCCGCCGACGCCCATCACGGCCGAGAGCACGCCGACCGCCGCGCCGACCAGCAGCGGCGGGATGACCGAGATATAGAGGCCCGAGGTGCGGAACCGCATCTTCAGCGGCAGGGTATGCACCAGTCCGCGCTGCTTGCGCTTCCTGACCGGCGTACCGCCTCTGGCGCGGCGCAGGGCCGACAGGCTCTCGATGAACATCAGCCCGCCGATGGCGCCGAGGAAGACCACGTAGCAGAGGTTGACCAGAAGATCGACCTGGCCGAGCTGCTTCAGGTAGTTGAACAGCGCCACGCCGGCGCCGGATCCGATCACGCCCCCGACCTGAAGCACCAGCCCCATGCGCAGGTCGACATTGCGTCGCCTGAGATGCGCGAACAGCCCCGAGACCGACGAGGCGATGATCTGGTTGGCCGAGGTCGCCACGGCGACGGTCGGCGGAATGCCGATGAAGAACAGCAGCGGGGTGATCAGAAATCCGCCTCCGACGCCGAACATGCCCGAGAGCACCCCCACCAGACCGCCGAGACCCAGCAGCAGGAAGATGTTCACGGAGACCTCGGCAATGGGGAGGTAGATCTGCATGTTTTCTCCTAGCGCGCCTGCTGCACCGCCGCAATGACGGCGAGCGGCCTCTTGCGAAAATTTACCGGCAGCGGGGGAGGAGGAAACGCGAGGGAGCCCGCGCCGGGGCGCGGGCTCCTGCACGCTGTGGAGGGTGGCGGGAAAGGGCCTAGCGTTCCTTGACGTAGGGATCGCCCGAGGCGCGCGGCGGGATGGCCGCGCCGACGAAGCCCGCCAGGATGACGATGGTCAGGATGTAGGGCAGGGCGTTCATGAACTGCACCGGAATCACGAAGGCACCGAGGTCGATGTTCTGGTAGCGCAGCGCGATGGCCTGCAGCAGGCCGAACAGCATCGTGGCCGACAGGCAGTACCAGGGCCGCCACTTGGCGAAGATCAGCGCCGCAAGGGCGATGTAGCCCCGCCCCGCCGTCATCTCGCGCACGAAGCCCGCTTGCAGGCCGGTGGCCAGGTAGCTGCCCGCCAGGCCGCAGAGCACGCCGGCGATCAAAATCGCCGCGTAGCGCAGCCGCACCACCGAAATGCCGGCGGTGTCGACGGCGGCGGGGTTCTCTCCGACCGCGCGCAGGCGCAGGCCGAAGCGGGTGCGATAGAGCACCCACCACGACAGCGGAACCATCAGGAAGGCGACATAGACCAGGATCGAGTGCCCCGAGATCAGCTCGGCGTAGATCGGGCCGAGGACGGGCACGTCGCGCAGCGTCTCGGCGAAGGGCAGGGTAATGTTGCTGTAGCGGCCCGCCTCCAGCGTCGGGGTGCGGCCCCCCTGGGCGAACCAGGTCTGGGCGATCAGCACCGTGACCCCCGAGGCGAGGAAGTTCAGCGCCACCCCCGAGATCAGCTGGTTGCCGCGGAAGGTGATCGAGGCAAGCCCGTGGATCAGCGAGAAGCAGACCGCCGCCAGCGTGCCGGCCAGCAGCCCGACCCAGACCGAGCCCGAGTAATAGGCGAAGGCGGCGGAGAAGAAGGCGGCGGCCAGCGCCTTGCCCTCAAGCCCGATGTCCACCACGCCCGCGCGTTCCGAGAAAAGCCCGGCGAGGCACATCAGCAGCAGCGGCGTGCCGAGGCGGACGGTGGAATCGAGGATCTGCAGGATCGTCATCAGGTCCATGGGTCAGCTCTCCGAAGTGGCGATCTTGAAGGCGGCGAAGGCGAAGAAGACGCCGAGCGCCCCCTCGATCCAGCGCCGCCCGGCGGCATAGGCGCGCCGCACGGGGGCGGAGGATAGGATCAGCGCCCAGGCCGCGTGACAGGTGAAGGAAATCACGAAGGAACAGGCGATGAAGGCCGCCACCACCAGGGCCGAGCCTCCCTGCGTCGCGCCGACCGCCGCGATGGCCAGCCAGAAGGCGATGGCCTTGGGGTTGGTCACCTGCATCAGGTAGCCCGCCGCAAACAGGCGATGCGCCGCCTCGGGTGCGACCTTCGCCGCTTCGATCTTCGGCGGGTGGATGGCCTTGCGGAAGGCGCCCCAGGCCAGCCAGCAGAGGTAGGCGGCACCGATCAGGCGCAGCCCCTCCATCGCCCAGGCGATCTGGCTCAGCAACAGGCCGACCCCCAGCAGGGTCAGCACGTTGATCGTCGTCGACCCGAAGGCGATGCCGGTGGTTGCCACCATGGCCGCGCCCCGTCCGCGCGAGGCCGAGACGCCCAGCAGGAAGGCCACGGCGGGACCGGGAGAGATCGCCGCGAAGGTCAGGATCGAGAAGGCCGCAACGAAGCGGGGCAGGTATGTGATCAGCTCGTCCATCGCCTCAGCCCTCCCGGCGCAGGGCCATGAAGACCCGTTCCAGAGGCCAGCGCACCATGTTGTCCAGCGCGCCGGTGAAGAGGATGACGAGGGCCTGGATGACCACGATCAGCTCGCGCGGGATCGAGGTCCACATCGCCAGCTCGGCGCCGCCCTGGTAGAGGAAGCCGAACAGGATCGAGGCCAGCAGCACGCCGAAGGGATGGTTGCGTCCCATCAGGGCCACGGCGATGCCGATGAAGCCCGCGCCCTCGGCGGAGTTGAGGATCAGCCGCTCGGCCTCGCCCTGGGTGACGTTGATGCCCATCAGGCCGGCCAGCCCTCCCGAGATCAGCATCGCGACGACGATGATGCGGAAGGGCGAGATGCCGGCATAGCGGGCGCCGCTCTCGGAATACCCCTGCGAGCGGATCTCGTAGCCCAGCTTGGTGCGCCAGATCAGCAGCCAGACCAGCAGGCAGGCCGCCAGCGCGACGAAGAAGGTCACGTTGGCCGGCGCGCCACGGAACAGCGTGCCCTCGCCGCCGGCGAAGATGTCGCGGAAGGTGGGCAGGCTGGTGGCCGCCGGGAAGGTGGCAGACGCTGGCTCCATCGCGCCGACGGGGCGCAACAGGTTGACCAGCACGTAGTTCAGGAAGGCGGCGGCGATGAAGTTGAACATGATCGTGGTGATCACGATGTGGCTGCCGCGCGCCGCCTGCAGGTAGGCCGGGATCAGCGCCCAGAGCGCGCCAAAGAGCGCCGCCGCCACGGTCGAGCCGAGCAGCGCCAGCGTCCAGTGCGGCCAGGGGATGAACAGGCAGCACAGCGCCACGCCGAGAGAGCCGATCACCGCCTGCCCCTCGCCGCCGATGTTGAACAGCTTGGCGTGGAAGGCGACCGAGACCGCAAGCCCGGTGAAGATGAAGTTGGTGGCGTAATAGAGCGTGTAGCCCCAGCCCGAAGAGCGCATCAGCGCCCCGTCGACCATCAGCGAGAACGCCTCCCAGGGGTTTTCGCCGATGGCCCAGATGGCCACCGCCGAGAGCACCGCCGCCAGCACCAGCGAGATCAGCGGGATGAGGACCACATCGGCCCAGACGGGCATCCTATCCATGTTTCGGCGCCTCTCCTTGTTCGACGGCGGCCAGGTTCTCCTCGACCGCCTTGAAGTCTTCCGTGTCGGGCTCGCCCGAGATGCCGGCCATCAGCAGGCCCAGCTCGCGCTCGTCCGTGTCGCCGGGGGTGCGGAAGCCCATGATCTGACCGTCGAACATCACCGCGATACGGTCCGACAGCGACATGATCTCGTCCAGCTCGACCGAGACCAGCAGGATCGCCTTGCCCTGATCGCGCAGGCGGACGATTTCCTGGTGGATGAATTCGATGGCGCCGATGTCGACGCCCCGGGTCGGCTGGCCGACCAGCAGCAGGTCGGGGTACTTCTCGATCTCGCGGGCCAGCACGATCTTCTGCTGGTTGCCGCCCGAGAAGCTTTTCGCCTTCAGGTTCGGATCCGGCGGACGGACGTCGAAACGTTCCATCTTGCCGGCGGCTTCCTTCTGGATTGCCGTGTTGTTCATCAGCGGGCCCGACTGCCACTGCGGGTCGCGGTGGTAGCCGAAGACGGTGTTCTCCCAGGCCGAGAACTCCATGATCAGGCCCTCGCGCTGGCGGTCCTCGGGCACGTTGCCGATCGAGGCTTCGCGCCGCGCCGCCCCGTCCGAGCCCTTGCCCGACAGCGGCAGGGGCACGCCCAGCATGGTCACCTCGCCGGTGCCGTCCATGATGCCGCCCAGCACATGCATGAGTTCGGACTGCCCGTTGCCGGCGACACCCGCCAGGCCCAGGATCTCGCCCGCGCGGATGTCGAAGGAGATGCTCTTGACGCGCTCGACGCCCTTGTCGTCGACCACCTTCAGGTTCTTGACCGACAGCACCACGTCCCCGGGCCTTGCCGGTTCCTTGTCGACGCGCAGCAGCACCTTGCGGCCGACCATCAGCTCGGCCAGCTCCTCGGGGCTGGTTTCGGCGGTCTTCACGGTGGCGGTCATCTCGCCGCGCCGCATGACGCTGACGGTGTCGGTGATTTCCATGATCTCGCGCAGCTTGTGGGTGATCAGGATGATCGTCTTCCCCTCGCGGCGCAGGTTGTCGAGGATGCGGAACAGGTGGTCGGCCTCGGCTGGGGTCAGCACGCCCGTCGGCTCGTCCAGGATCAGGATGTTGGCTTCGCGATAGAGCGCCTTGAGGATCTCGACCCGCTGCTGGTGGCCCACCGAAAGATGCTCGATCAGCGCGTCGGGATCGACGTGCATCTCGTATTCCTCGGCCAGGCTCTTCAGCGACTTGCGCGCCTTGGCGATCGACGGCCGCAGCGAGGCGCCCTCTTCGGCGCCGAGGATGATGTTCTCGACCACCGAGAAGTTCTCGACCAGCTTGAAGTGCTGGAAGACCATGCCGATGCCGGCCGCGATGGCGTCCTGGCTGTCGTTGATCTGGGTCTTTTCGCCGTTGATGAAGATCTCGCCCGCGTCGGCCTTGTAGAAGCCGTAGAGGATCGACATCAGGGTCGATTTGCCCGCGCCGTTTTCACCGATGATGCCGTGGATCGTCCCCGGCATGACGCGGATGGAGATGTCCTTGTTGGCCTGGACAGGGCCGAAGGCTTTCGAGATGCCCTTCAGCTCGATGGCCGGCTGGGGGTTCCCGGAGGCTGCTGCAGTCATGTTCGCCGTCCCGTGAATGGAAACAGGGACCGCTTGCCGCGGCCCCTGTCAAAGTGGGGCGGGACATAGGCCCCGCCGGCCCGATCAGAATTCCACTGCCGGGCAGGTGTTGTCGACCGAGTAATCGTGCACTTCGATCTCGCCCGAAACGATGTCGGCGGCGGCGGCATAGACCTCGGACAGGGTGTCGAAGTCGATCAGCATCTCGTTGAAGCCGTCCAGGGCGAAGCCCACGCCGCGGTTGGAGAGATCCTTGGTCTGCACGCCGGTCTCGAGGTCGGCGCCGGCGGACATGGCGTCATAGACGGCGTTGTCCACGCGCTTCAGCATCGAGGTCAGGATCGAGCCGGGGTAGAGGTAGTTCTGGTTGCTGTCCACGCCGATGCCGTAGACGCCTTCATCGGCGGCGGTCTGCAGCACGCCGAGGCCCGAGGCGCCGGCGGCGGCGAAGATCACGTCGGAGCCCTGCGAGATCTGGGCCTTGGCCAGCTCGGAGCCCTTGACCGGGTCAGCCCAGGCGGAGGGATCGGTGCCGACCATGTTGGGGATCACGGTGGCGTCGGGGTTCACGGCCTTCACGCCCTGGGCGTAGCCACAGGCGAACTTGCGGATCAGCGGGATGTCCATGCCGCCGACGAAGGAGACGGTGCCCGATTCGGAAGTGGCGGCGGCGATCATGCCCACCAGGTAGGAGCCTTCGTGCTCGGAGAAGCCGACGGAGAGCACGTTGGGGTTGGCTTCCGGGTCGACCCAGCCGTCGATGGTGACGAACTTGGTGTCGGGATAGTCGGCAGCCACGTTGGCGATCGGGGTCGAGAAGGAGAAGCCGGTGGTGATGACCGGCGAGAAGCCCTGTTCGGCGAAGCGGCGCAGGGCCTGCTCACGCTGGGCTTCCGAGGTCAGCTCGATGTCCTTGAACTCGCCGCCGGTTTCCGCGGCCCAGCGGGAAGCGCCGTTGAAGGCGGCTTCGTTGAACGACTTGTCGAACTTGCCGCCCAGGTCGTAGATCAGGGCCGGATCGGCGATGGAAGCGGTTGCGCTCAGCGCCAGGCCGGTTGCGGCCGCGCCGAGGATCTTGGTCATCAGGGTCATTTGGGTCTCCCAGTTGCTTGGCCGTCTCTGTCCCGACGGGGCCTGCGGCCATTGCTGTCAGATCTCAGTGATCCCGACGATTTAGGACAGAGCGGTTCAGGGTGGTCAATAGCATTCTCTGACCGTTTGGTAGGGAAAAACGCACTGCGACGGGGGGTCAGCCGAGGGCGATGCTCATGATTTCAGCGTCTTTCCGCGTGCCGTCAGGGGTGCGGTAGTAGCCGGGGCGGCGGCCCGTGCGCGTGAAGCCCGTCGCCCGGTAGAGGGCGATGGCCGCGGCGTTGTCGGCGGCGACCTCCAGCAGGGCGGTGGCGGCGCCGCGGGCGCGGGCCTCGGCAAGGAACGCCTGCATCAGCGCCCGGCCCAGACCCTGCCGGCGGGCGGCGGGATCGACGGCGATGGTCAGGACTTCGGCCTCGTCGAAGGCATTGCGGGCCAGCAGGAAGCCCCCGGGACGCTGCAGCAGGAAGGTGCTGGCCTCGGCGCAGAGCTGGCGGATCTCCTCGGCGCTCCAGGGGCGCGGGGTGACGAAGCAGGCGGCGTGGAGACGGGCCAGGGCCTCCGGGTCGGGGGGGCTCACGGCAGGATCCGGGGCGGCGCGTCGCGCGGCGGGGCGGCATCGGCGGGGCGCAGGTAGAAGGGCGCGGGCGCCGGCTGCGTGGTGCCGAGGCGGCTTGCCGCGACCCGGGCGATCTGCGGTGCCGGGTTCCGGGCGGCGGGCAGGGCGCCGGGCGCGGCGCCAAGCAGCAGCGTGCCGTCGGGGGTCAGCCCGGCGGGGATCTCCCCGGCGGGAAAGAGTTGCGCCTCGCCGGGGGTCTCGCCGGAAAAGAGCTGGCCATAGAGCTGGTCCCGCGGGGCGGGCAGGGTGGCGAGCAGGGGCCGGGGCCGGCCATGGGCCAGGGCCTCGAAGCCGGTGACGCCGAGCACGGGCCGTTGCAGGCCGAGGGCCAGGCCCCGGGCGAGGGAGACCGAGATGCGGATGCCGGTGAAGTTGCCCGGCCCGACGCCGACGGCGAGGGCCGAGAGGTCGGACCAGCCGCGCCCGGCCTCGGCGAGGACTTCCTCCAGCAGCGGTACGAGACGTTCGGCCTGGCCGCGCGCCATGGGCTCCAGCCGTTCGGCCAGAACGGTGTCCCCGTCCAGCAGGGCAGCGGCGCAATGGGGGGCGGAGGTGTCGAAGGCGAGGATCAGGGCCATCCTGTCTGTCGTGTCCCTGTCCTGCTGGCTTCGGTATCGGCTTTCGGGGCGCGGGCCCGCGCAGGGCCCGGCCAGGATCTTTCCGGGCTGTCCTCAGACGGCGACGGGGCGGACTTCGGTCACCTCGGGGATGTAGTGACGCAGCAGGTTCTCGATGCCCATCTTCAGGGTCAGCGTCGAAGAGGGGCAGCCGGCACAGGCGCCCTGCATGTGCAGGTAGACCACCCCGCGCTCGAAGCCGTGGAAGGTGATGTCGCCGCCATCCTGGGCCACGGCGGGACGCACGCGGGTATCCAGCAGTTCCTTGATCTGGCCGACGATCTCACCGTCCTCGCCATCATGCTCCGCATGGCCCGAAGTCATGCCCTCGGCGCCGCCCATGACCGGCTCGCCGGACTGGTAATGCTCCATGATGCCGCCCAGCAGGGCGGGCTTCAGGTGATCCCATTCCAGACCGTCGCGCTTGGTGACGGTGATGAAATCGGTGCCGAAGAAGATCCCCGTGACGCCGTCGATGGAAAACAGCCGCTTCGCCAGCGGAGATTTCTCGGCCGTCTCGGCAGAGGGGAAATCGGCTGTGCCGGCGTCCAGCACGGTCTGACCGGGCAGGAACTTCAGCGTGGCGGGATTGGGCGTGGATTCGGTCTGGATGAACATCGGCGGACCCTTTCTGGTTGACCCCCGATATGCGCCTTCGGGGGCCAAGTGTCAAGAATTGGAACGGTTCTAAAGAATGGCCGGGTGCGCCTCCCTCTGCCGGGGAGCGCGGTGAAGGCGATACGCGATGGAGGCAGGAGATGCGGCCGGGCGGCGGCAGCCGCCGCGCGCTCAGGTGATCGCTTCCAGGCGGTCCTTCGACAGGTCCTCGGGCACGATGGTGATCGGCACCGGCAGCGAGCCGGCGTTGCGGCTCATCGCGGTGACGAGGGGGCCGGGGCCGCTCTTGCCGGCGGCGGCGCCGAGGACCAGCACGCCGATCTCGCCGTCCTCCTGGATCTGGCCGAGGATCTGCTCGTAGGCTTCGCCCTCGCGGATCACCAGTTCGGGCTCGATCTTCTGGCGGTCGCGCATCCACTTGGCGAAGACTTCGAAATGGGCCTCGATCCGCTCGCGCGCTTCGGAGCGCATGATGTCGGCGACGCCCATCCAGTGATTGAACTCGTCCGGGGCGATGATCGACAGGATCGTCACCCCGCCGCCGGTGTTGGCGGCGCGCATGGCGGCAAAGCGCATGGCGTTGAGGCATTCGCGGCTGTCATCCAGCACGACCAGGAACTTGCGCATGAGGATCCCCCTTCCGCGGGATCATGGCGCATGGAAACGGTGGGGGCAATGGGCATGGCGGCGGGGATGGTGGCGGGGGCACTGTGCGATCGGGGCAATTGACCCCGGCGGGGCCGGTCGCTATTGGCCAACACGCGCGGAGGGCCGGATGGCCGCGAAAGGCAACTTTCGAGGAAAGTCCGGACTCCACAAGGCAACGGTGCCGGGTAACGCCCGGCGGGGGCAACCCCAGGGAAAGCGCCACAGAGAACAGACCGCCCGCGTCCCCTCGGTTCGCGGGTAAGGGTGAAACGGTGCGGTAAGAGCGCACCGCGGGACTGGCAACAGGACCGGCACGGCAAGCCCCACCGGGAGCAATGCCGAATAGGAACCTCGCGCGGGGCGTAGTCGGGCAACCGAAACCGTCACCGCAGGGCCGCCTTGGCCCGGAGGTTCGGGTTGGCAGCTGGAGGGCGGGGGCAATCCCGCCCCGAGATGAATGGTCATCGAACCGGCGTCACGCCGGGGAACAGAATCCGGCTTACAGGCCCTCCGCGCATATCGACCTCACGCTGACTCACGATTTCTTGCCCTGAGAGGGAACCCGCCTGTGTGCCGCGCTGCGGCAGGCCGGGATCCGCCCATGGTTCCCCGGGGCGGGGACGGCATGGGGGAACGTCAGGCGGTGACGCGGGTTGAGGGGGCAGAGATCCTCGCGTGTGGCGGGGATGCACCACCCCCGAGAGGAGACATTCCGATGAAGACCCTCATTGCAAGCACCAGCCGTACCGCCCTTCTCGCTCTTGCCCTGGCCGCCCCGGTCGTGGCCCCGATCCACGCCGTCGCACAGGATGCACAGGTGGAAGGAGAAGCGGGTACCGATCCGCTGCTCGTTCCCGAGAACGGCGAAGCCGGTGCCGAGGCTGACACCACCGCCGATCCGATGGCCCCGGAAGGCGACGACGTGGCGCAGGACGGCGAGATGGCCGAGCCGATGACCGACGGCGACGCTGACATGGCCGAGGGCGCCGAGACGCCGGACCCGATGGCTGATCCGATGGCCACCGAAGGCACCGAGATGGCCGAGGGTGAAGAGCCCGCCAAGCCGGTTGAGGGCCAGATCACCATGCAGGACCAGGACACGATCCTGGCCGAGGACCTGATCGGCGCGCCGGTCTACAACGGCGAGGACGAGAAGGTCGGTGACATCAACGACCTGATCATCGCGCTCGGCGGCAATGTCGAAGGTGTCGTGATCGGCGTCGGCGGCTTCCTTGGCCTGGGCGAGAAGGACGTGGCCATCGAGATGGCGCAGCTGGAGGTTGCGACCGCCGAAGGTGACGTGCAGCGCCTGGTGACCAGTGCCTCGCGTGCCGACCTGGAATCGGCCCCCGAATTCGTGACCGCCCAGGAGCAGGCCCGCGAAGCCGAGTCCCTGCAGATGCAGAGCGACACCACCGGCGGTGCGACGATTCCGGTGGAATAATCCACCACTTCCCGCGCCAGGGGTGGAAAGGGGGCCTTCGGGCCCCCTTTTCGCGTGGGTGGGTCAGAAAATCACCTCTTTTCGGGCAATCCCCGGTTGACTCATGCCCGCGCCTCGGTAAAAGGCGGAGTTCATGAGATTTCGCGGGCCGCCCGACGTGCGCCTGCTGTAGGAGAAGCAAAATGGCGAAGCCGACGACCATCAAGATCCGTCTGAACTCGACCGCGGGCACGGGCCATTTCTACGTGACCAAAAAGAACGCGCGTACCATGACCGAAAAGATGACCGTACGAAAGTACGACCCGGTGGTGCGGAAGCATGTCGAGTACAAGGAAGGCAAGATCAAGTAAGATCTGAAACACCTTGAAGACCATGCAAGCCGCGCCGCAGAGCGCGGCTTTCTTCTTTTCGGCCGCGCCCTGTCTCCCCCCTCAGCAGAACGCCCCGGTGATCACCGGGGAAAGAGACAAGGACGCCCCTCATGCCCCTTTCCAGCGATTCCGGCGAAGAGCCCGATAGCGACAGCCTCGACCTCGCGCTGATGCCAGCGCCCGTCGTCCCGGCGCGTGATCTGAAGCCGCAGCCTGTGGCCGCGCTGAAGACCTTCATCCGCCCGGCGATGCCCGCCGATACCGAGGCGGTGAACCGGATGCTGGCCCGCAGCTACCGGGCGCTGCTGGCGCCGGACTACCCGGCCGAGCTGCTGCGCGAGGCGCTGCCCTTCATCAAGCGGCCGCGCCCCGGGCTGCTGACCTGCGGCACCTATTTCCTGACCCTGACCGGCGACGAAGAGCGCGTGCTCTCGGCCGGGGGCTGGACCGACACCTCGCCCCACGGGGCGGCGGGCCGGCCCGGCGAGGGCCATGTGCGCCATGTCGCCACCGACCCCGACGCCGCGCGGCAGGGCCTCGGGCGGGGGCTGATGGGGCAGGTGATGCGCTCGGCCTGCGCGGCGGGGGTGGAGCTGCTGCAATGCCAGTCGACGCTGACCGCCGTGCCCTTCTACGAATCCCTGGGCTTCCGGGCGCGGTCGCTGATCGAACTGCGGCTGCCGAACGGGGTTCTCTTTCCCGCGGTGCAAATGGTCTGGCGTGCCTGAACCGGTGGCGGGCAGGGGCGGCTAGCGTTCGGTCGCCCCCTTGCCCGCCAGGATCTTGTCGCGGAACTTTGCGATCCGGTTGACCCGGGTCGCGCTCTGCTTCGCGCCGGCGAGGTTGAAGAGGTAGCTGCGCTGGCGCCCCGGTGTCAGGGCGTGGAAGGCCTCCGACAGTTCCGGGTCGGCGTCCAGCGCCTCGGCCAGCTCGTCCGGCATGTCGAGGGCGCGCGGTTCCTTGGGTGCCTTCATCCCCTTCTCGGCATAGGTCATCGCCTCGGCGAGATAGGCCGTGATCGTCGCCGCAAGGTCGGAAAGCTGCCCGGCCCCGGTGAGGCGGATCATGTCGGGATGCCGGGTGTTCGGCCCCTGGCGTTCCAGCACCCCCTCGGGGTCGGTCATCAGGGCGGCGTTGAAGAAGGTCAGGCGGACGTTGTCGCGGAAGGCGCCGAGGAGGACGATATTGCGGCCCGCGTGCATGTAGCAAGGATGGCCCCACTTTGCGGTCTCTTCCAGCCCGGCGTCGCGGCAGAGCGCGCGCAACCCCTCCAGCACCCCGGACCAGCGCAGGGCCGAGCAGTCGGGGGTGTCGAAGCGGGCGCAACGGCCACAGCCCTTGGTGAAGAAGTCGTCAGGGTCGGTGATCATCGTGCCTGCCTTGGTGACTTTGCCGGCAGACTAGCCGGGACGGCGAAACGAAAAAAGCCGGCCCGAGGGCCGGCTTTCGAAGTTTCCTGATCCTGCGATCACTCGCGGTTGCCGAGGAACTGCAGCAGGAACATGAACAGGTTGATGAAGTCCAGGTACAGCTGCAGGGCGCCCATGATGGCGGCCTTGCCCAGCCATTCGCTGTCGCCCGAATGGGCGTGCTGCAGGTAGGTCACCTTTATGTTCTGGGTGTCATAGGCGGTCAGGCCGGCGAAGATCAGCACGCCGATGATCGAGATCGCGAAGTGCAGCGCGGGCGAGCCCAGGAAGATGTTGATCACCGAGGCCACGAGGATGCCGATCACGCCCATGATCAGGAACGACCCCCAGCCCGAAATGTCCTTCTTCGTGGTGTAGCCCCAGAGGGACAGGCCGGCGAAGGCGATCGAGGTGACCAGGAAGACCTGGGCGATCGACATGCCGGTGAAGGCCACGAAGATCCAGGCCAGCGACAGGCCCATCACGGCGGCGAAGCCGTAGAAGAACAGCTGTGCCGCAGCGGCCGAGAAGCGGTTGATCATGGCCGAGAAGCCGAAGACCATGGCCAGCGGGGCGAACATGATGATCCAGCCCAGGATGTTGGGCTGCAGAGTCACCGGATCGCGGAAGATGCCGAGAAGCTCGGGCGAGGAGCCGACGGCCCAGGCCACGAGGAAGGTCAGCAGGGTGCCCACGGACATGGTGCCGTAGACCTTGTTCATGTGGGCGCGGAGCCCTTCGTCGATTGCGGCGGAACGGGCACCAGCCGTCGCCTGCATCGTTCTGTAGTCAGCCATTTATGCCTCCATTCAGGACTGTCTCTGCCCAAGTGAGGGCTTCGTGTTCAATATCGGGGACAAGGGCCTCGTTTTCAAGATTTTCAGGGCCCGGTTCACCCCAATAACGCGAATGTCAGGTCGCAGTTTGCGGCTTCGGGATGCGCCACGGGCGCCGGGGCCAGTACAGGAAGGCTGCGCGCGGCGGGGAAGTTTTGAAAAATCAGGGAAAAAAGGTGCCGCGGGGCGGAGGTGCCGGCCGGGAATGTGCCGGGGCCGGCCCCGCGGACCAGTCGCGGACCGCCCGGGGAAGGCAGTCACGGGGAGATGGGGCGGCCCGCTCCGCCGGGGATGGGGCGGGTCGGCGGCGCGGGCCGGGGCGGGAGCCGCCGGGTAAGCGGCCCCGCAGGAGGGGGAGGGCGTCGGGCGCCGCTCCCGCCGTAAAGCGGACTCAGACCGGACGGACGGGCAGGTCCCAGATCGGCCGTGCGGCTTCGCGGCGGGCCTGGTCGCGGGAGATGCCGATATCGTCCAGCAGCGTGCCGTCCAGCGCGGTCAGGGCGCGACGTTCACGATAGACGCTGAGCATGGTCAGCAGTCGGGACAGGAAAGGCGCGCGTGCGGCGCGGCTGCGGGCGGCGACGGGGGAGGTCAGGCTGTGCGTGCTCATCTTCAATTCCTTTCTGCAAAAGTGATGCGAGTCGGGGGAGACATTATTTCTGTTGATGTATATGCGCCTCTGTGATCAATATTGAAAATGAATGTTTCTGAGCGATGATATCACTGAGATTGATGATATGAGAAACCTCGACATGACCTCCCTGCGCAGCTTCGTGGCCGTGGCCGATCACGGTGGCGTGACCAAGGCGGCGGGGATGCTGAATTTCACCCAGAGCGCGGTCTCCATGCAGCTGAAGCGGCTGGAGGAAACGCTGGGGATCTCGTTGCTGGACCGCTCGAGCCGGCGCATCGCGCTGACCCCGGCGGGCGAGCAGTTGCTGGGCTATGCGCGGCGCATCATCGACATGAACGACGAGGCGCTGTCCCGGCTGACCAGCAAGAGCTACGAGGGCGAGATCGTGCTGGGCGTGCCGCATGATATCGTCTACCCGGTGGTGCCCACGGTGCTGCAGCAGTTCGCGCAGGAATTCCCGCGCATGAAGGTGCAGCTGGTCTCGGCCTACACCCGCAGCCTGAAAGAGAGCTTCGACCGCGGCGAGGCGGATGTGATCCTGACCACCGAAGCCGATCCGGATGCGCGCGGCGAAATCCTGGACGAGCGTCCGCTGGCCTGGGTCGGGGCCCCCGGCGGTCAGGCCTGGCGGCAGCGTCCGCTGCGCTATGCCTCGGGGCGCAACTGCCTGTTCCGCCCGCTGACCATCCGCGCGATGGAGAACGAGGGCGTCGACTGGGAGAACGCCGTCGATACCTCCAGCGACCGCACCGTCGAGGCGACGGTCAGCGCCGACCTGGCGGTGACGGCGATGATCGCGGGAACCGAACCGGCGCAGCTGCAGCTTGTCGACCATGGCGGCGACCTGCCGCAACTGGGGACTCAGAAGATCTGCATGTATCGTCAGGATCGCGGTGCCGGCGAGGTGATGGAGCGCATGGCCCAGATGCTGCGCCTGGCCTATGCCAGCGACCCGAGCAAGATGCGTCCGGCCTCGGCCCAGGAGGCACAGGGCAGCAGCCTCGGCCGTTTCGCCTGGCGGCAGGAGCTGAACCGGGCGCGGCGCTCGGGGGCCGCGGCCTCCTGAGGCGGCCTGTCCCGGCCCGGCGCAGGGGGGGGCTGGATGGCGGGCGGTGGAAGTCACATGGTGATCACCACCTTGCCCGTGGCCTCGCGCCGGCGCAGTACCTCTAGCCCCTCGACGGCGCGCTCCAGCGGGAAGCGGTGGCTGATATGGGGGTGGATGCGGCCCTCTTCGTGCCAGGCGAAGACCCGGGCCAGGCTCTCGGTCACCACCTGCGGGCGGAAGCGGAAGTAGCTGCCCCAGTAGACCCCCAGCATGTCGACATTCTTGACCAGCATGTGATTGGGCCGCAGCTGCGGCAGGTCGCCGGAGGCGAAGCCGATCAGCAGGAAGCGGGCTTCGGGATTGCAGGCGCGGAACGCCTGTTCCGAAAGCGCGCCGCCGACGGCGTCATAGACCACGTCCGCTCCGCCGAGCGCCCGGACCTCGGCGCGGATATCGTCGCTGTCGCTATCGAGGAAGTGATCGGCGCCGGCGGCGCGGCAGGCGGCTTCGGCAGTGCGGCCGCGGGCCACGGCGATCACCCGGGCGCCCATCAGGTGCCCCAGTTCCACCGCCGTCAGCCCGACGCCGCCGCTGGCGCCGAGCACCAGCAGCACCTCGCCGTCGCGCAGCCGCGCCCGATGTTCCAGTGCCAGATGCGAGGTGCCGTAGGCCACCGGCAGCGCGGCCGCCACATCGAAGCCCATACCGGCGGGCATCCGCACGGCGCGATCCGCCTGAACCATGGCGCGATCGGCCAGGCCGCCTTGTCCCGGGAAGGCGGCGACTCTCTCTCCGGTTGCAAAATCCGTGCCCTCGCCAGCGGCCAGAACAGTGCCTGAAATTTCCATTCCCAGCGTGAACGGGTGAGTCGGCGTGTCCTGATAGTTGCCGTTGATCATCAACAGATCGGCAAAGTTCAGCCCGCAGGCGGCGGTTTCGATCAGCAGTTCGCCGGGCCCCGGCGCGCCGGGATCACTGTTTTCAAGCCTGGGCTGGCTGTCCGGGGCGGGGCATCTCAGGGCGCGCATCGGGGCTCCTATTCTCAAATGATTTCCGGCAGATAGTTTGATCAGAAACGACCTGCGGCATGGGGCGTTCACTTCCGATTGTTGCTGCATTGCCGCAAGATCGGCAAGTTTGCGAAAGGAGGAAGCTTGATACACATCCGACAATTGAGCTAACCATTGCGTCAGTCAGCCCTTTCGTGAGCGTTTAAGTTGCGTCAAAGTTGAAAGCTGATACGATCCTCTCACGCTGTAGGGATGTGCGGCGTGTCAAAACGAAAACCAGGCCCAATGTCGCCACGCGGGGACCACTCCGGCGGGGTGGACACGGCCATGACAGGAGCCGCGAATGACTCATCCGGTTGACGTCCACGTGGGGAAACGAATCCGGCATCGCCGCTGGCTGGTCGGGATGACCCAGCAGCAGCTTGCCGAACGTGTCGGAATCAAGTTCCAGCAGATCCAGAAGTATGAAACCGGCGCGAACCGCGTCAGCGCCTCCCGGCTTTGGGACATCGCCGACGCGCTGGAAGTGCCGGTCAGCTTCTTCTTCGAAGGTATCGAGGCCGAGGGCGCCGTTGCCGACCCGACCGCTGCCGTTCCGGCGGACGTGATGGGCGACAAGGAAGCCTTGGACCTGATCCGGTCCTACTATGCGATCCCCGAGAACCAGCGCCGCCGCCTCTTCGAACTGGCCCGCGTGCTGAGCGACGTCGCCTGATCACAGGCATTCGCCCGTCATCGCGGGCGAGACGAGAACGACGGATCCCGCATGTCGGGGTGCGATCAGGGTAAATCGCAAGATTCCGTTTCGTGGGTGGCGAAACGGATCTTGGACCCACCCTGAACCGGGCCCTCGGCCCGTAAATCTTCCATTCCCCGGCCCCATTCCCAGGACTGTCAGACCCGGTCAGACCGCCGGACCTGTCGGCGCGCGCGGCTTGGCCGGCGCAGCGGCGGTGACGGGCTTGCCTCACGGGCGGACAAGGGCTAGCCCTGCCGGCCAGCAGCAGCGCCGACGCAGGAGGGCAAGATGCAACCGGACCAGAGCGATATCCTGGAGACCGCGCAGGAGATGGCCGATGCCGCCAGGGCGGCGATCCTGCCGCATTTCCGCCGCGCCGACCTGGGCGAGGACAACAAGCTGGCCGGCGGCTACGATCCGGTCACCGAGGCCGACCGTGCCGCCGAGCAGGCGATGCGCGCCGTTCTGGCCCGCCGCCGTCCGCGGGATGCGATCCTCGGCGAGGAATATGGCCATGTGGCGGGCGAGAGCGGGCTGACCTGGGTGCTCGATCCCATCGACGGCACCCGTGGCTTCGTCTCCGGCACCCCCACCTGGGGCGTGCTGATCGGGCTCAACGACGGGGAGCGGGTGCTGATGGGGATGGTCGATCAGCCCTATACGGGAGAACGCTTCTGGGGTGGGTTCGGGCAGGCGCGGATGACCGGCCCGCTGGGCGCCCGCACGCTGACGACCCGCGCCACCGAGACGCTGGAGGAAGCGGTGATCTTCACCACCTTCCCCGAGGTCGGCACGCCGCGCGACGCCGAGGGCTTCCGCGCCGTCGCCTCGCGCTGCAAGCTGACCCGCTACGGCATGGACTGCTACGCCTATGCGCTGGTCGCGGCGGGGCAGGTGGACCTGGTGATCGAGGCCGGGCTGCATCCCTATGACGTCCAGGGCCCGATCGGGGTGATCGAGGCCGCCGGTGGCCTGGTCACCGACTGGCTGGGCGGTCCGGCCCTGCAGGGCGGGCAGGTGCTGGCGGCGGCAAATCCCCGGATTCACCGGGCCGCGCTGGACTTGCTGGCCGATTTCGCCGAATAGAGCGGTATGGACAAGTCGATCCTGATCCGCAACGCGGACCACATCCTGACGATGGACGACCGACGGACCGAGCTGCTCGGCGCCGACATCCTTGTCTCGGGCGGGCGCATCCGCGCCATCGGTCCGCGCCTGGAACAGCCCGGCGCCGAGGTGATCGAGGCGCGGGGCTGCGTGGTGACGCCGGGGCTGGTGAACACCCATCACCATCTCTACCAGAGCCTGACCCGCGCGGTTCCCGGCGGCCAGGACGCGCTTCTGTTCGGCTGGCTGCAGACGCTTTACCCGATCTGGGCCCGGTTCGGCCCCGAGGAGATGCGCACCTCGGCCATGGTCGGGCTGGCGGAGCTGGCGCTCTCGGGCTGTTCGCTCAGCTCGGATCACCTCTATCTCTATCCCAACGGCTCGCGGCTGGAGGACACCATCGAGGCGGCGGTCGAGGTGGGCCTGCGCTTCCACCCGACGCGCGGCGCCATGTCCATCGGGCAGAGCGCGGGCGGCCTGCCACCCGACAGCCTGGTCGAGGACGAGGCGGCGATCCTCGAAGATTGCATCCGGGTGATCGACGCCTTCCATGATCCTTCGGAGGGCTCGATGTGCCGGGTCGGCGTGGCGCCCTGTTCGCCCTTCTCGGTCTCGCGCGAACTGATGCGCGATGCGGCCCTGCTGGCGCGGGACAAGAAGGTCATGCTGCATACGCACCTGGCCGAGAACGACGAGGATATCGCCTATTCGCTGGAGAAATTCGGCTGTCGCCCCGGGCAATATGCCGAGGACCTGGGCTGGACCGGGGAAGACGTCTGGCACGCCCATTGCGTGAAGCTGGATGCCTCCGAACTTGCCATGTTCGCGCGCACCGGTACCGGGGTTGCACATTGTCCCTGCTCGAACTGCCGTCTCGGCTCGGGCATCGCGCCGGTGCGGGCGATGCGGGATGCGGGGGTCTATGTGGGCCTCGGCGTCGACGGCTCGGCCAGCAATGACAGTGGCAACCTGATGGCCGAGGCGCGGCAGGCGATGCTGTTGCAGCGGGTCAGCCGGGGCGCCGACGCGATGAGCGCCCGCGAGGCGCTGGAGATCGCCACGCGCGGAGGTGCCGATGTGCTGGGCCGTCCCGATTGCGGGCGGCTGGCCCAGGGCAAGCGCGCCGATATCGCGATCTGGGACGTGTCGGGGATCGAGAGCGCGGGCAGCTGGGATCCGGCGGCGCTGCTGCTGGCCGGTCCCATGAAAGTGCGTCACCTGCTGGTCGAGGGCCGCCAGGTGGTGCGCGATTACCGGATGCCGCACCTGGATCTCGATGCGCTGGTGGCGCGCCAGAACCGCCTTGCGCAGGGTCTGATGGCATGATCCGTGCCCTTCTGCCCGCCTGCGCCCTTGCGCTGTGCCTGCTGCTGGCGGGCTGTTCCCCGGCCGAGACCGCCCCGGCGGCGCCGCCCCGGCCCGCCGACCTGCTGGACGAGATCAACGCCTTTCGGATTGCCCGGGGCCGCGCCCCGCTGGAGGTCTCGGCCCCGGCGGTACAGGTTGCGGGACGCCATGCGGCGGACCTGCAGCGCACCGGCGGGCTCAGTCATATCGGCTCGGACGGCAGCAGCCCGGCCGAGCGGCTGACCCGCGAAGGGGTGCCGTGGTGCCGGGTGGCGGAGAACCTGGCGCGCGGCCAGAGCGAGGGCGGTGCGGTCATTGCCGCCTGGGCCGAAAGCCCGCGCCACAGGGCCAACCTGCTGGGCGGCTATACCGCCGTCGGGACCGCCCGGGCGGGCGATGTCTGGGTCACGGTCTTCCTGGCGCCCTGCTGAGGCAGCCCGTCGGGCCCGGTGACACGAAAACGGGGCGCCGACCCTTCGGCCGCGCGCCCCGCATCACTGTTTGCTTCCCTCTCAGCCCCGGGCGCGGATGACCTGCATCAGCGGCAGCACCTGGCTCATGTCCGGGCCGTGATCCATCCCGGTAACGGCCTTGCGCAGCGGCATGAAGAGGCCCCGGCCCTTGCGCCCGGTCTGCTCCTTCACCGCCTTGGTCCAGGTGCCCCAGGTGGTTTCGTCGTGGGGCCCTTCGGGCAGCAGCGCCATGGCTTCGGCAATGAAGTCGCGGTCTTCCTCGTCGATCAGCGGCTCGGCGCCGTCACGGAACAGCTGCCACCAGCCGGGCAGGTCCTTCAGGGTGGCGATATTGTCGCGCACCACCATCCAGAAGGCTTCGGCCTTGTCGTCGGGCACCCCGGCGGCGGCGACGGCACCGGCCACATCGGCCAGCGGACGATGCTGCAGGATATGGGCGGTCAGCGGCACCAGATCCTTCTCGTCGAACTTGGTCGGCGCCGAGCCGAAGGTGGAAAGATCGAAGTTCTCGGCCAGCTCATCGATCGAGGAGGCAACCTCGACCGGCTGCGAGGACCCCAGGCGGGCCATCAGGCTGAGCAGCGCCATGGGCTCCAGCCCCTGCGCCCGCAGGTCGCGGATCGACAGCACGCCGAGACGTTTCGACAGCGCCTCGCCCTGCGGGCCGGTCAGCAGCGAGTGGTGGGCAAAGCCCGGCACGGTGCCGCCCAGGGCCTCGATGATCTGGATCTGGGTGGCGGTATTGGTCACGTGGTCCGAGCCGCGCACCACATGGGTGACGCCCATCTCGGTGTCATCGACCACGGAGGCCAGGGTATAAAGCATCTGGCCGTCAGCCCGGATCAGCACCGGGTCAGAAACCGAGGCGGCGTCGATGGAGATCTCGCCCAGGATGCCGTCCTGCCAGTTGATCCGGTGCTGGTCCAGCTTGAAGCGCCAGACGCCCGGGCCGCGCTCTTCGCGCAGCTTTGCCTTCTCGTCGTCCGACAGCGCAAGGGCGGCGCGGTCGTAGACAGGCGGCTTGCCCATGTTGAGCTGCTTCTTGCGCTTCAGGTCCAGCTCGATGGGTGTCTCGAAGGCTTCATAGAAGCGGCCCATGTCGCGCAACTTGTCGGCGGCGGCCAGGTAGCGATCCATGCGCTTCGACTGGTACTCGACCCGGTCCCAGGTCAGGCCGAGCCATTCCAGGTCCTGCATGATCCCGTCGATATATTCCTGCTTGCTGCGCTCCTGGTCGGTATCGTCGATGCGCAGGATGAAGGTCCCGCCGGCCTTGCGGGCGATCAGGAAGTTGAACAGCGCGGTGCGCAGGTTGCCGATATGGATGTAGCCGGTCGGCGAGGGGGCAAAACGGGTGGTGGTCATGGCGAACTCCTGTTGGCCGCCTCTAAGCATGGCCTGCGTGAATTGTCCAGAAATGGCAGGGCTGCGCACCCCGTTGCCGCCTCCGGCGGGAGTATTTTCAGCCTGGTGATGAACCGGGCCTTGCCGGAAAGGCACCCGCCGCCTCGATCGGGAGCGTGCACCCTCTCGACGGAAAAGTAGGGTGCCTGCCCTGGCACTGTCCAGCTTCATCACCAGGCTGAAAATACTCCGGGGGGAGGCGCGCAGCGACGGGGGGCGGAGCCCCCCCTCCCTTCGGCCGGGCGATCACGTCTGGAAGGACAGCACCTCGGCCTCGGTCACGATCATGTCGAGGGGCTGGTCGGTGGGTTCGAGCGGCAGCGCCTCGGCCTCCTGCGCGGCGTAGGCGAAGCCGATGGCCAGGGTGGGGCGGGCAGCGCGCAGAAGTTCCAGCGTACGGTCGTAGAAGCCACCGCCATAGCCCAGCCGATTTCCGGCGCGGTCGAAGGCGACGAGGGGAACGATGAGGATCTCGGGCGTGATCCAGTCGAGCGTGGCGGGGATCTCGGCGCCGAAGGGGCCCGCCACCATCGGGCAATCCGGTTCCCAGCGGGCGAAGCGCAGGGGCCGGCCCGCGGCCTCGATCACCGGCAGGGCGACGGGGCCATGGGCCGCGGCTTCCTCCATCGCGGCTGTCGGCGGGATCTCGGTGCGGATGGGCCAGTAGCCTGCCAGCGGCACGCCACGATAGCCGGCAAGGACCGAGGACAGCAGTCCGGCGCGGCCCGGGCCGGCCGTCTCATGCGCCAGCTTGCGACGGGCAAAGGCGGCCTTGCGGGCGGCGGCCTTCGCTTCGGCGAGGCTCACAGCAGCACCAGTCCGGCCAGGCCGAGGAAGGCGAAGAAGCCCACCACGTCGGTCACCGTGGTCACGAAGGTGCCCGAGGCCAGGGCCGGGTCGACCTTCAGCTTGTCCAGCAGCACCGGCACGCCGATGCCCGCCAGCCCCGCCACCGCGAGGTTGATCACCATGGCCAGCGCCAGCACGGCCGCGATCTGCAGGTTGCCGAACCACAGCAGGGCCAGCACCGCCATGGTCAGCGCGAAGGCCAGTCCGTTCAGCAGCCCGACCGCCAGTTCGCGCCGGATCACCCGCCAGACGTTCGAGCCGGTAAGGTCCTTTGTCGCGATGGCGCGCACCGCCACGGTCAGCGACTGCGTCCCGGCATTGCCGCCCATCGAGGCGACGATGGGCATCAGCACCGCCAGGGCGACGAACTGGGTGATGGTCTCGTCGAAGACCGAGATCACCAGCGAGGCCAGCACCGCCGTCAGCAGGTTCACCGCCAGCCAGGGCAGGCGCTGCTTCAGCGTCTCGGTCACGCGGTCGTTCAGGTTGCCCTCGCCGACACCGGCAAGGCGCATGATGTCTTCCTCGTGTTCCTCGTCCAGCACGATCATCGCATCGTCGATGGTGATCACGCCGACCAGGCGGTCATCCTCGTCGACCACCGGCGCCGAGATGATGTGGTACTGGTTGAAGGCATAGGCCACGTCTCCCTCGTCCTGCATCGCCGGGATCGTGCGGAAGCTGGGCTCGGTGATCTCGGAAAGCGCGGTGCGGCGGGGCGAGGCCATCAGCTTGCCCAGCGTCACATGGGCGACGGGGCGCATCCGTGGGTCGATCAGGATGACGTGGTAGAACTGTTCCGGCAGGTCGTCGCGCTCGCGCATCATGTCGATGGCCTGGCCGACGGTCCAGAACTCGGGCACCGCCACCACCTCGCGCTGCATCAGGCGGCCGGCGGATTCCTCGGGGTAGGAGAGCGCCTGCTCCACCGCGTGCCTGTCGCTGTCCTCCAGCGCGTCCAGGACCGCTTCCTGCTGTTCCTCTTCCAGGTATTCGACCAGGTCGACCACGTCGTCCGAATCAAGTTCGCGGACCGCGTCCTTGAGGACATCGGGCGTCAGCAGGCCGATGACCTCATCGCGGATGCCCTCGTTCAGTTCCGACAGGATCTCGCCGTCGAACTCGCGGTCATAGAGCAGCACCAGCCGGCGCCGGTCATAGGCGTTGATCTGTTCCAGCACGTCGGCGATGTCGGCGGCGTGCAGCGGCTCCATCAGGTCGACCAGCTGTTCGCGGTCGTCCGTGTCGACCGCGTAGAGGATCGCCGCCACCGTCTTGCGGTCGAGGGTGTAGCCCTGTTCCTCGCTGCCGGCTTCGGCCTCGGGGCCGGTTTCGGGGTCGATGTCCTGCTCGATCTCGGTCATGGGCGGCCCTCTTTCTGGTCATCCGATCATATCGGTCCCCGGGGGCGGGAAACAATGGCAGAGGCGTAGTTTACCACCCCTGCGGCTGCGGATAGTCTGCCGCTCATGCACCGGGGCGCAGGGCGTCGGCAAGGCGGGAGAGCGAGCATGGTCGAGGATATTCTGCTGACCGGGCAACTGGTGGATTTCACCGGCGATCCCTTCGCGGGCGAACGGGATGACTGCGTGCTCTACGAGCGGCGGGGCGGGGTGCTGCTGCGCGGCGGCGAGATCGTGGCGCGGGGCGCGGCGGAGGATTTGCGCGCGACCCATCCGCAGGCCCGGGTGGTCGACTACGGCGAGGGGCTGATCCTGCCGGGCTTCGTCGACGCCCATGTGCACTACCCCCAGACCGCTATGATCGCCAGCTGGGGCAAGCGTCTGATCGACTGGCTGAACAGCTACACCTTCCCCGAGGAGATGAAATTCGCCGACCCCGCCTATGCCGCCGAGATCGCGGCGCGCTACCTCGACCTGACCACGGCCCATGGCACCACCAGCATGGTCAGCTTCTGTACCGTGCATCCGGGCAGCGTCGACGCCTTCTTCGCCGAGGCACTGAAGCGCGGCCAGCGGGTGATCGGCGGCAAGACCTGCATGGACCGCAATGCGCCGGAGGGGCTGCTGGACACCGCCCGGAGCGCCTATGACGACTCGAAGGCGCTGCTGGAGGCATGGCACGGGCAGGGCCGCATCCACTATGCGATCACCCCGCGCTTCACCCCGACCTCGACCGAAGAGCAACTGGAGGCCATGGGCGCGCTCTGGGCCGAACATCCCGACTGCCTGATGCAGACCCACCTCAGCGAACAGCTGGACGAGATCGCCTGGGTGAAGGAGCTGCGGCCCGGGGCCCGCGACTATCTCGATACCTACGAGGCGCATGGGCTGCTGCGCGAGGGCGGCCTGTTCGGCCATGCCATCCACCTCGAGCCGCGCGAGATCGACCGGCTGGCCGAGACCGGCGCCTCGGTGGTGCATTGCCCGACCTCGAACACCTTCATCGGGTCGGGGCTGTTCGACATGGCGCGGCTGAAGGCGCGCGGGCTGAAGGTGGGGCTGGCGACGGATACCGGCGGCGGCTCGGATTTCTCGATGCTGCGCACCATGGCGGCGGCCTACGAGATCGGCCAGCTGCGTCACACGCCGTTGCATCCGGCACAGCTGCTCTGGCTGGCGACCGCCGGATCCGCAGGTGCCATCGGCATGGCGGATCGCATCGGCACCCTGGCACCGGGAAGCGAGGCCGACGTGGTGGTGCTCGATCTCGCCTCGACCCCCGCCATCGCGCAGCGCGCGGCCCATGCGGGGGATATCTGGGAAGCGGTTTTCCCCACCATCATGATGGGCGACGACCGCGCCGTGCGTGCGGTCTGGATCAACGGCGCCGAGGCGCTGGCCTGAGGTACAGGCCCGGCGCGCGGGCTGTTTCATCGGGAGGGGGTGTTGCGCCCCGGGGCCCGGTCGCGCCATCATCGGGCTGAAATCGAAAGGGCACCGGGGGTGCCGGAGATCGGAGAGCGACATGCGGGTATTCTTCACGGGCGGCAGCGGCAAGGCGGGCAAATGGGCCATCCGGCACCTGCAGGCGCAGGGGCATCACGTCGTGAACGCCGACCAGACCCCTTCGGGGCTGGATTGCCCTGAGTTGCTGGTCGATCTCTGCGATGCCGGCCAGGTCATCGGTGCCATGTCGCAGTTCGTCGACGGGGCCGAGCTGGACGCGGACGCAGGGGTGCCGCGCTACGACGCCGTGGTGCATTTCGCCGCCATTCCGCGTGTCATGATCGGCACCGACGGCGAGTGCTTCCGCCAGAACACCCTGACCACCTACAACGTGATCGAGGCGGCGGTGAAGCTGGGCGTGCCCAAGGTCATCTTTGCCAGCTCGGAAACCACCTACGGCATCTGTTTCGCGCAGGGCGAGGTGAAGCCCGAGTTCGTCCCGGTCGACGAGACCCACCCCACGGTGCCCCATGACAGCTACGCCATGTCCAAGGTCTGCAACGAGGCCACCGCGCGCTCGTTCCAGGCGCGCACCGGCAGCGACATCTACGGGCTGCGGATCAACAACGTGATCGAGCCCGACGAATACGCCACGATGTTCCCGGCCTTCCTGGAGGATCCGGCCCTGCGCCGGCGCAACATCTTCGCCTATATCGACGCCCGCGACCTGGGCCACATGGTCGATTGCTGCCTGAAGACCGATGGCCTCGGTTACGAGGTGTTCAACGTCTCCAACGACGACATGTCGGTCGGCATCACCAGCGACGAGGTGATCGCGCGCTTCTACCCCGGCGTCGAGGTCCGGGGCGAGATGGGGGCCGATGAAACCTTCTTCGCGAACCGCAAGGCAAGGAAGATGGTCGGCTTCCGCCCGCGCCACTCCTGGCGCGAGGTGCTGGGCTAGGGCTCAGCCCAGCGTCGCCAGCCAGCGATCCACCAGCGCCCGCTCTGACCGGCTCAGGTCCTGCGCCCTCGGGTAGAGCGGCGCGGCGCGGTCGTCCAGCACCGGCGCGTCCCAGCCGTCCGTGGTCTCGAAGAATCGCGCCACGCCCGCTTCTCCGAACTCGTCCAGGTAGCCCTGCACCACGACATCCAGGTAGGACAGCAGGATGGCGCAGGGTTCCGACGCCAGCGGGTGCTTCGTCTCGGGGATCGAGTAGATCGCGATGTCGCTCGCCTCGCTTGAATGTCGGATCGCCTCGGTGGCGGGCAGGCGGTCGTATGCCTCTTCACGCAGGTCCAGCGCCGCCCAGTCGCCGCCCGGCACGGCGGCGATCAGCCCCTCGATGCTGTCAGAGGGCGCGGCGGGCACGGCGGTGAGGATGGCGATCTCCCGCCCCTCGACGTGCCGCCACAAGCGCCGCCAGCCCTGGGCCGCCGCCGGGTGGGCGCGGTCGTAGACATGGGTGCGACGGTTCACCAGACTGCCATAGCCGAAGAAAAACGGGTCCTGCATCGGGATTCTGCCCTCCTTTGATGTGGGTCAAATACATCTTGCCGCCGCTGAGGCAAACCGTTGCCCGGACGCGCTGACGAGGCGAGGACCGCCAAAGGCGTGCGCAGCGTGTCAGGGAAGCGACCGGCAACCCGACGAAAGGGACAGATATGCGGCTGACGAAACGGACGACGATTTCGATGCGGGTGCTGATGTATTGCGCGGTGAACCGCGACCGGCTGGTCACCAAGGCCGAGATCGCGGCAACCTGCAAGATCTCCGAGAACCATCTGGCGCAGGTGATCAACAAGCTGGGCCAGCTTGGCTTCCTGACCACCCAGCGGGGGCGCAACGGGGGCGTCACCCTGGCCCGCCCCGCCACCGATATCGAGGTCGGCGAGGTCTTCCGCGCCGTTGAGGGCAGCGTGCCCGTGGCCGAGTGCTTCTCGGACGAGGGCAACACCTGCCCGCTGGTCGAAGCCTGCCGGCTGCGCGGGGCCATCGCCGAGGCGGTCGAAGCCTTCTACCGCACGCTGGACAGGATCCGCCTCGAGGATCTGGTGTGCCGGAACGGCGCCCTTGCCGAAATCATGAGCCCTATGACCTGCGCCGCCTGAGCTTTTTGCGCAATCGGCGGTTGCGACGCTTTCTGGGGCTTGCGCGACGCGCGGCGCATTTGTATTCGGGTCCCGTCGGAACGGGAGAACTGGCCGCAAGGCCGGTGCCGAAGGAGCAACCGCCCCGGAAACTCTCAGGCCACAGGACCGTCCGATGACAGACTCTGGAGAGAGGCCCCCGCGAGGGGTCCGCCGAAGGGATAGCGATCTCAGGCAGAAGAACAGAGGGGGCATCGGGCAGGGGGATCAACCTCTGCGATGGATGCCCCGGTGCGACCTGCGCCCGGGAAGCGATACCGGGAGAGCGCGTGATGGCAGACACAGCCGATGACGATCTGAAGGACCTGCCGCTGGCCGGTTTGCACGCCGAATTGGGCGGCAAGATGGTGCCCTTTGCGGGCTATTCGATGCCGGTGCAATATGCCGCCGGCGTTATGAAGGAACATCTGCACACCCGCGCCGCCGCCGGCCTCTTCGACGTCAGCCACATGGGGCAGGTGATCCTGCGCGGCGCCGATCCCGAGACCCTGGCCCTGGCCTTCGAAAGCCTCACCCCCGCCGCCGTGCTGGGCCTGAAGGAAGGCCGCCAGCGCTATGGCCTGCTGACCAACGAGGCGGGTGGCATCCTGGATGACCTGATGTTCGCCAACCGTGGCGATCACCTCTTCGTGGTGGTCAACGCCGCCTGCAAGGCCGCTGATATCGCCCATATGCGCGTCAACCTGCCCGGTATCGAGGTGGAGGAGATCACCGACCGCTGCCTGCTGGCCCTGCAGGGCCCCGGCGCCGAGGCCGCGCTGGCGCGGCTGGCGCCCGAGGTGGCCGAGATGCGCTTCATGGACGTGGGCTATGTGACCCTTGCAGGGGCCGAGTGCTGGATTTCGCGCTCGGGCTACACCGGGGAAGACGGCTACGAGATTTCCGTGCCCGATGACGCTGCCGAGGATCTGGCCCGCGCCCTGGTCGAGGACGAGACCGTGCTGCCGATCGGCCTCGGCGCCCGCGACAGCCTGCGGCTGGAGGCCGGGCTGTGCCTTTACGGCCATGATATCGACGAGACGACGAGCCCCGTCGAGGCGGCGCTGCAATGGTCGATCCAGAAGGCGCGCCGCGCCGGTGGCGACCGGGCGGGCGGCTTCCCCGGTGCCGAGCGCATCCTGACCGAGCTGGAGGGTGGCCCGAGCCGCCTGCGCGTCGGTCTCAGCCCGCAGGGCCGGGCGCCGATGCGCGAGGGGGTCACGCTGCATTCGGGCGGTGAAGAGGTGGGCCGCATCACCTCGGGCGCCTTCGGGCCCTCCGTCGAGGCCCCTGTTTCCATGGGATACCTGCCCGCCGCCCTTGCGGTGCCGGGCACGGAGGTTGAGGGCGCGCTGCGGGGCCGCCTCGCCCCGGTCACGGTGACCGGCCTGCCTTTCCGCCCCGCCAATTTCAAACGCTGAGTTCCAGGGAGTTACCTCAGATGAAATTCACCGAAGAACATGAATGGCTGCGCGCCGAAGACGATCTGATCGTGGTCGGCATCACCGAACACGCCGCCGAGCAGCTCGGCGACATCGTCTTCGTCGAGCTGCCCGAGGTGGGCGCGCAGGTGAACAAGGACGACGAGGTGGTGGTGATCGAGAGCGTCAAGGCGGCCTCGGACATCCTGGCCCCCATCGACGGCGAGATCGTCGAGGTCAACGAACCGCTGGTCGAGGATCCGGGCAAGGTGGGCGAGGATCCGACCGGCGAGGCCTGGTTCTTCAAGATCCGGCCGGCCGATCCGTCCCAGATGGACGACTACATGGATGAGGCCGCTTACCTGGCCTACATCGGCTGATCGCCATTTCCAGCGCCGCCCAGGACCCCGGGTGGCCCAGTTGAGGACCGACAGGCAGGCCACCCGGCCCGCCTGAACCCCTGCGCTCATCCGCGCACCCGCGCATCTGACAGGAGCTGACATGCCCTTCACCCCGACCCACTACCGCCCCTACGACTTCGCCAACCGCCGCCACATCGGCCCTTCGCCCGCCGAGATGGCCGAGATGCTGAAGGTCGTGGGCGCCGAGAGCCTGGACCAACTGGTCGAGCAAACCGTGCCCAAGGGCATCCGCCAGGACGAGGCGCTGGACTTCGGCCCGGCGCTCTCCGAGGCGGATCTGCTGAAGTTCATGCGCGGCGTGGCGAAGAAGAACCAGGTCTTCACCTCGCTGATCGGGCAGGGCTACGCGGATACGATCACCCCTCCGGCGATCAAGCGCAACATCCTGGAGAACCCCGCCTGGTACACGGCCTACACCCCGTACCAGCCCGAGATCAGCCAGGGCCGCCTCGAGGCGCTGCTGAACTACCAGACGATGGTGTCTGACCTGACGGGCCTCGAGATCGCCAATGCCTCGCTGCTGGATGAGGCCACGGCGGCGGCCGAAGCGATGACCATGGCGCAGCGTGTCGCCAAGTCGAAGGCCCGTGCCTTCTTCGTCGACGAGGGCTGTCATCCCCAGAACATCGACGTGATCAAGACCCGCGCCGAGCCTCTGGGCATCGAGGTGATCGTGGGCAAGCCCGCCGATCTGGACGCGGAAGCCGTCTTCGGCGCCATCTTCCAGTACCCCGGCACCCATGGCGAGGTGACAGATTTCACCACGCAGATGGAGACCCTGCACGCCGCCAAGGCCATCGGGATCGTCATCGCCGATATCATGGCGCTCTGCCTGCTGAAGGAACCGGGCGCCATGGGCGCGGATATCGCCGTGGGGTCGACCCAGCGTTTCGGCGTGCCGCTCGGCTACGGGGGGCCACATGCCGCCTACATGGCCTGCCGCGATGCCTACAAGCGCTCGATGCCGGGGCGGATCGTCGGGGTGTCGATCGACGCGCGCGGCAACCGCGCCTACCGGCTGGCGCTGCAAACGCGCGAGCAGCATATCCGGCGCGAGAAGGCGACCAGCAACGTCTGCACGGCGCAGGCGCTGCTGGCGGTGATGGCCTCGATGTATGCGGTCTTCCACGGGCCGGAGGGTCTGAAAGGCATCGCGCAGCGCATCCACCGCAAGGCGGTGCGGCTGGCGAAGGGCTTCGAGGAGGCGGGCTTCGAGGTCGGCCCCGAGGTCTTCTTTGACACCATCCATGTCGAGGTCGGGGCGCTGCAGCCGGCGGTGCTGAAATCGGCCCGTGACGAGGGGCTGAACCTGCGTGCCGTCGGCACCACCAAGGTCGGCATCGCGCTGGACGAATGCACCCGTCCGGCGACCATCGAAGCGGTCTGGCGCGCCTTCGGCATCATCCGCGAAGACGTGGTCGAGCCGCATGAGTATCGCCTGCCCGACGCGCTGGCCCGCGAGAGCGGCTATCTGGCGCATGAGATTTTCCACATGAACCGCGCCGAGACCGAGATGACCCGCTACATGCGCCGTCTTGCCGACCGCGATCTGGCACTGGACCGGGCGATGATCCCGCTGGGCTCCTGCACCATGAAGCTGAACGCGGCGGTGGAGATGGAGCCGATCTCCTGGCCCGAGTTCTCGGCGCTGCATCCCTTCGCGCCGAAGGAACAGGCGGCCGGCTATGGGCAGTTGATCGAGGATCTGTCGGCCAAGCTCTGCGACGTGACCGGCTATGCGGCGTTCTCGATGCAGCCGAACTCCGGCGCGCAGGGAGAATACGCGGGCCTGTTGACCATCCGCCGCTACCATGCGGCGCGGGGGGAGGGGCAGCGGAACGTCTGCCTGATCCCGACCTCGGCCCATGGCACCAACCCGGCCTCGGCCCAGATGGCCGGCTGGAAGGTCGTGCCGGTCAAGTCGCGCGACAATGGCGACATCGACCTCGGCGATTTCCTCGAGAAGGCGCAGCAGTACTCGGACAGCCTTGCAGCCTGCATGATCACCTATCCCTCGACCCACGGCGTCTTCGAAGAGACCGTGCGCGAGGTCTGCAAGATCACCCATGATCACGGCGGCCAGGTCTATATCGACGGCGCCAACATGAACGCCATGGTGGGCCTCGCCCGGCCCGGCGATCTGGGCGGCGATGTCAGCCACCTGAACCTGCACAAGACCTTCTGCATCCCCCATGGCGGTGGCGGCCCCGGCATGGGTCCGATCGGCGTCGGCGCCCACCTCGCCGAGCATCTGCCGGGCCATGTGGCCCTTGGCACCTCGGGGGCTGTTTCGGCGGCGCCCTATGGGTCTCCGTCCATCCTGCCGATCAGCTGGGCCTATTGCCTGCTGATGGGCGGCGAGGGGCTGACCCAGGCGACGCGGGTGGCGATCCTCAACGCCAATTACGTCGCGGCGCGGCTGAAGGGCGCCTACGAGGTGCTTTACAAGGGGCCCACGGGCCGTGTGGCACATGAGTGCATCCTGGACACCCGGCCCTTCGAGAAGAGCACCGGCGTGACCGTGGATGACGTGGCCAAGCGGCTGGTGGACTGCGGCTTCCACGCGCCCACCATGTCCTTCCCGATCCCCGGCACGCTGATGGTGGAGCCCACCGAGTCGGAGACCAAGGCCGAGCTCGACCGCTTCTGCGATGCCATGCTGGCGATCCGCGCCGAGGTGAGCGATATCGAGGAAGAGCGCATGGCCCCGGATGCCAGCCCGCTGAAATTCGCCCCCCATACGGTCGAGGATCTGGTCGCCGCCGACTGGGACCGGGCCTATGACCGCGAACAGGGTTGCTTCCCACCGGGCGCCTTCCGGGTCGACAAGTACTGGCCGCCGGTCAACCGCGTCGACAATGCCTGGGGTGACCGGAACCTGACCTGCACCTGCCCGCCGATGAGCGACTATTCCGAAGCAGCGGAATGACGTAGATGGGTGGGGCGGGGCAAGCCCCGCCCCACACGGGTGCCTTGTGCGAGGGCACGCCTGCCTTGCGAGCGTCGGAGGCCCTCGGACGGGGGCAGGGGGCTCTGCCCCCCTCTCCTGCGGAGAGTCCCCCGGAGGTATTTTCAGCCTGGTGATGATGTGGGCCACAGTGCCGAGGCTCGCAACCTGCGCCGCTGGCATGGCTGGCACGCACTCCTTGGCCAAAGTAGGTCACCTTCGGGCGCGATCAGCGAGGCTTCGCAGTATCTCCCGCCGGCGGACCCGGACGGGAGTTCCTTTTCGCATCACCGGGCTGAAAATACTCTGGGGGGAGGCCCGCAGGGCCGGGGGGCGAAGCCCCCTCTCCCCGCTCAGTCCTGGGCCCTGAGGATCTGCGCCGGGCGCACCGAGAGCGGGCGCCAGGCGAAGAGCAATCCGGCAGCGAGGTTCAGCGACAGCCCGCCCAGCACCACGGCGAGGGCGTTCGGCCAGATCACCGCGTAGCTGGTTTCCAGCACGAAATGGCAGATGGCCCAGGCGCCGAGGATGCCGGCCAGCAGCGCCACCAGCCCGGCGCCCGCGCCCATGAGCGCCGCGCGCAGGGCGAAGCTGGCAAGGATGCGGGGGCGGCTGGCGCCGAGGCTCTTCAGCACGGCCGCTTCGTAGGCGCGTGCCCTCTCGCCCGAGAGGGCCGCACCGATCAGCACCAGGAAGCCGGTCACCAGGGTGATCGCCGCGCCCCAGGAGGTCGCGGCGCCGATGGAGGCCAGCAGGTCGGTCACCAGGGTGATCGCCTCGCGCACCGAGATTGCCGTCACGTTGGGGAAGTCGCGGCCGATGTCGCGCAGGATCGCAGGCTCGGCGGCCTCGTCGGCGTAGATCGTGGCGATCCAGCTGTGCGGCGCTCCGGCCAGGGCGGCCTCGTTCATCACCAGGATGAAGCCCATGCCGGCGGTGGAGAAATCGACCTCGCGGAAGGAGGTGATCTCGGCCTCGATGTCGCGGCCGAGGATATTCACGGTCAGCCGGTCGCCGAGCGCCAGGCCCAGCTCGGCGCCCTCGTCGGCGGAGACCGAGACCTGGGGCGGGCCGTCGTAGCCTTCGGGCCACCATTCCCCCTCGGTCACCGTCGTGTTCTCGGGCTGGGCATCGGCGTAGGACACGCCGCGGTCGCCGTTCAGCACCCAATGCTCGCCTGCGACCTCTGCCGCCGGACGTCCGTTGATCTGTGTGATCACGCCGCGCAGCATCGGCGCGCGGTCGTTGCGGCTGATCTGGGGGTCGCCTTCGATCCGCTCGATGAAAGCGGGCATCTGGTCGGGCTGGATGTCGACGGCGAAGAAGCTGGGCGCGCGGTCGGGCAGTTCCTCGGCGATGGCGGCGCGCAGGTTGCCGTCGATCTGGCCGACCGAGGACAGCACCGAGAGGCCGAGGCCGAGGGAAAGAATGACCGGCAGCACCTCGGTGCCCGGTCCGGCGATGGCGGCGGCGGCCCAGCGGAGCGCCGGACGGCCGCGCGCGACACGGGCCAGCCGGGCGGCGAGGCCGCGCAGCAGGCGGGCAGCGAGGGTCAGCAGCAACAGCGCGGCGAGGATGCCGGCGAAGGCCCAGAGGGTGAGCTGGGCCGCGCCAGAGAGCAGGGCTGCGCTGCCGGTGAGAGCGGTGGCCAGCAGGGCGAGGACGACTAGATAGGCGGGCCGCGGCAGGGGCGTGGCGGCGCCGGCGTCCCGGAACAGCTGGGCGGCGCGGATCTCTTCGACGCGGGCCAGTGGCCAGAGGGTAAACAGCGCCGCGGTCAGCGCGCCGTAGAGCGCCGCCTCGGCCAGCGCGCCCGGAAAGAGGCCGAAGTCGGCGGGCACCGGCAGCAGGGCCGAGAGGATCGGGGCGACCATCAGCGGCAGTGCGGCGCCGAGTACCAGCCCGAGGGCGATGCCGATCAGCGACAGCGCCCCGATCTGCAGCCCGTAGGTCAGGAAGATCACCCGCCGCGAGGCGCCGAGCGTCTTCAGGGTGGCGATGATGTTGATCTTGCCCGAAAGGTAGGCGCGCACGGCCGCAGAGACGCCGACGCCGCCGACCGCCAGCCCGGCGAGACCGACGAGCACGAGGAAGGCCGAGAGCCGCTCGACGAAGGTCTGGATGCCGGGCGCGCCATTGCGCGCATCGCGCCAGCGCAGCCCGCTTTCGGCGAAATGGTCGCGGGCGGCCTGCTCCAGCGGGGCCAGTTCGGTGCCCGGCGGCAGGGTCAGCCGGTAACGGCTGTCAAACAGCGTGCCCGGCGCGAGCAGGGCGGTGCCTTCCAGCGCGCTGCGGGCGACCAGGGTGCGGGGGCCGAGGGCGAAGCCGGAGGCATTGGCGTCGGGCTCGGCCTCGAGCGTGGCCGTGAGGCGGAAGGGCACGCCGCCCAGCTCGATCCGGTCGCCGACCTGCGCGTCGAGGCGGGCCAGCAGGGCGGGGGCGACGACGGCGCCGGGCAGGTCGGCATCGCCGGCAAGGGCCTGATCCAGCGGGATATCGGGAGAGAGGGCGACCTGACCGATCAGCGGATAGGCATCGTCGACGGCCTTGACCTGGGTCAGCACCCGGTCCTCGCCCCGCACGGCCATCGAGCGGAACTCGGCGATCTCGGAGAGGGCGGTGGCGCGGTCGGCCATCCAGGCGCGCTCGCCCGCGTCGGCGAAGCGGTAGGTCAGCGACAGCTCGGCATCGCCACCGAGCATCGCCGCACCCTCGCGCGAAAGGCCGGCTTCGATCGCGCCGCGCACCGAGCCGATGGCGGCGATGGCGGCGACGCCGAGGGCCAGGCAGGCAATCAGGATGCGGAAGCCCGACAGGCCGGCGCGCAGCTCGCGCGCGGCAAAGCGCCGGGCCAGGCCGAAACCCTGCGGATTGGCTGCGCTCATGCTGGGACCCCGGCGATCTGGCCGTCGCGCAGGGGCACGGTGCGGTCGCAGCGCGCGGCGAGGTCCGGCGCATGGGTGACCATGACCAGCGTCGCGCCGTGGCGGTCACGCAGGCCGAAGAGCATGTCCATGATGGCGGCGCCATTGGCTTCGTCAAGGTTGCCGGTGGGTTCGTCGGCCAGCAGGATCTCGGGGCGCGGGGCGGCGGCACGGGCCAGGGCGACGCGCTGCTGTTCACCGCCCGACAGCTGCGAGGGGTAGTGCCCGGCGCGATGGCCGAGGCCGACCTGCTCCAGTTCCTCGGCGGCGCGGTCGAAGGCATCGGCGCGTCCGGCCAGTTCCAGCGGCGTGGCGACATTTTCCAGCGCGGTCATGGTCGGAATGAGGTGGAAGCTCTGGAAGACCACCCCCATATGATCCCTGCGGAAGCGTGCCAGTGCGTCTTCGGACATCGTGGTCAGATCCTGACCCAGCACCTGCACCTGTCCGCCGGTGGCGCGTTCCAGCCCGCCCAGAAGCATGAGGAGAGACGACTTGCCCGACCCCGAAGGCCCGATCAGCCCCAAAGTCTCGCCGCGCCGGACCGTCAGGTCGATGCCGCGCAGGATCTCGACCGTTCCGGCATTGCCGCCGAGGCTGAGGGCGGCGCCCCGCAACTGGATGACGCTGTCTGGCTGGGGCATGGGCGGGGTCTCTTTCCTGCGGGCGGTCCGCAATGGATATGGGGACAAGCTGCGGCGCAGCAAGGGGTTGGCGGCAATCCGACGCATTTCGGCGGCGCTTGTGGCCGGGGCCTGGCTGGCGCTGCCCGGGGCGGCGGCGGCGCAGGAGGCACAGCTGCTGGCCTTCGGCGACAGCCTGGTGCAGGGCTACGGGCTGCCGCAGGGCGAGGGGTTCGTGCCGCAGCTGGAGGGCTGGCTGCGGGACCAGGGCGCCGAGGTCTCGGTGGTGAACGGCGGGGTCTCGGGCGATACCAGCGCCGGCGGGCGCTCGCGCATCGCCTGGTCACTGACCGGGGAGATCGACGCGGTGGTCGTGGTGCTGGGGGGTAACGACCTGTTGCGCGGGCTGGATCCGGACCGCACCCGCGAGAACATCGCCGCGATCCTGGACGAGATCCGGGCCAGGGACCTGCCGGTGCTGCTGGTCGGGATGCAGGCGCCGGGCAACTTCGGCGCGGACTACAAGCAGGCGTTCGACGGGCTCTATCCCGCGCTGGCTGAGCAGTATGGCGCGGCTTTCGCGCCGAGCTTCCTGGCGCCGATCATGGGCGATTCGGAGGCGCCGGACATGGCAGCGGCGCAGGCGCGGCTTCAGGAGGACGGGATCCATCCCAACGCGGCAGGCGTGGCGCTGATCGTCGAGGCCCTGGGGCCGCAGGTGCTGGAGCTGCTGCCCTAGGGGCGGAGGGTCCGGCGGCTTTCGGGGCGGCCCTCTGCGGGGGCATCGAGCCCCCTCAAGGGCGGGGAGCGTCGGCCCCCGGCGCGGTCTCGACCTGAGTCGCCTGGCTGACCTGGAGGTTGATGGCGGACATGCGACCGCCGCGGCCCTCTTTAAGCTCGAACTGCACGCGCTGGTTGTCGGACAGGCCCGGAAGGCCGGAATGTTCAAGCGCCGAGATATGGACGAAGACATCCTTCGTACCGCCCTCGGGCTTGATGAAGCCATAGCCCTTGGTGGCGTCCCACCACTTCACCACTCCGTTCAGCTTCGGCGCGTTCATCATCGCTCTGATCCATCCTGATCGGCAATTGCCGACAGTTCTGCCCGCGGAATGCGGCAGCTCGGCCCGGTTTTCAGCTTGTAGAATGTAGGGTGCCCCTGAGGGCAGAATGCGATCCCGTTGCCGGGAAATATTGCGCGGATTTCGCTGCCGGATCAAGCGTCTTGATCACGCCCCCGGGGTCGTATGCGGGTTAGCGCCGCCCTTGTCAGCAAAGAGGGCAGGCGGCAGAGCGTGGCGCGGGCCATGTCGCCGTATTCGATCTCTCCGGCGAGCAGGCGCATGTAGAGATGGCGCAGGCGTCCCGAGCGGCGGAAGGCGGCGATGAAGGCGGGGCGGAAGGTGTGCGAGAACAGCAGCACCCGAATCGCCCGCGCCTGGCGCATGGCGCGGTGCACCGGCACCAGCCGCCGCCGGTAGCGGCGCAGGGCCGAGGCCGGGGTGCCTGCGGCCAGGGCCTCGGCGGCGGCCAGGGCGGCCTGCTGGCCGCTTTTCATCGCATAGGCGATGCCCTCGCCGGTGATCGGATCGACCAGCCCCGCCGCATCGCCCGCCAGCAGCACCGCACCGCGCCCGGGATGCTTGCGCACCTCGCCGAAGGGCAGGTGGTGTCCCTTGCAGGGCAGGCCCGGATCGCGCCCGAGCAGCGCCAGATATGCGGCCATCGCCGCCTTCATGTCGGCATTGCGCGACAGCACGCCGCCGATTCCGATGGTCGAGCTGCCGCGCTTGGGGAAATGCCAGCCATAGCCCCAGTCCGCGGCGCCGAAATCGATCCGCAGGGGCGTGGCGGCATTGTCGGGGCCAGGCGCCGCCTCGACTTCCAGCCCGAAGCCGATCTGGTCGCGGTCGTAGCTTTGCCCGAAGAGCTGCCGGGCAACCTGGGAATTCACGCCATCGGCGCCGATCAGCACGCGGGCCTGCAAATGCCGACCGTCGGCAAGCCGCAGGGCGGGGGTCTCGAGGTCGAGCTCTGTCACCCGGCAGCCGCTGAAATCCATCGCCCCGGCGGCGAGGGCGCGGGCCTGCATCTCGGCGTCCAGATCGACCCGCATGGCAAGGTGCATCGCCGGGATCTCGGGCAGGAAGCCGAGGGGCTGGCCGTCGGCGTGGAACTCGACCGAGTTCTTGGTGTCAATCAGCCGGGCAGGGATCTCCTCGCCGTAGATCTCGTGGAAATAGAGGGCGCTGCGGCCGGTCACCCCGCCGCCGCAGAGTTTGTCACGGGGAAAGCGTGCCTTGTCGACCAGCGCCACCGAGAGGCCCGAGGCCGCGGCGACACGGGCGGCGGCGGCCCCCGCGGGGCCGGCGCCCAGGACGATCACGTCGAATTGTTGCGGAAGATCTGTGGCTGTCGCGGTGCCGGACAAATTGGCGGGCGTGCTGGCGGGCAAGGATCAACTCTCGTCAAAGAAAAATGCATGAATATCGTCAAAGAGCCGCCGCGAGGTTTCAAACAGCAGGTGGCCCTGTCCTTCATAGAATGTAATCCGGTCCGCCGGAAGGCGCCGCGCGAGGCGACGAGCGGCATTGGGCAGGAAGACCGTGTCCTCTGCCCCGTGAAAGAGCGCAATGCGGGCATCGGACAGGGCGCCAGGCCGGTCCAGGGTCCAGAACATCAGGCTGGCGGTATGGGCCATGGTGCGCCGGATCGAGGGCGTGGACATGTTCCGGCGCTGCGCCTCGGCGCGGGCGGTGCTGTCCTGCGCCTTGGCGGGGTCGTTCAGCGCGTCCGCACCATATAGCAGGGTGCGGTAGTTCTCGGTCCAGGCGTCCTGCGGCCTAAGCGAATGGGTGCGCAGCATGGCCTTCACCACCTCGACGCCGGAGCGCAGCGAGGAGAGCGCCGCCTCGGGTGCCGGCCCTGCGGTGGAAATCAGCGCCAGCGAGACCTTTGGCGCATCGAGGCGCGAGACGGTCTCGATCGCAATCGGGCCGCCGGTGGAATAGCCGATCAGGTAGACCTCTTCGGCACCAAGGTCGTTGACGTAGTCGGCGATCACCTTGGCCGAGCCGTCGATGTCGACGTGGTGATCCAGCGGCATTCCGTCCATGCCGGGAAAGCGGTAGGCGACCACGGTGCTGTCGGGTTCGTGCCATCCGAGCACCGGGGCGAAGATGCCGACCGAGGCGAAGGCCCCGGGCACGGTGACGATGACCTTCCCGACGCCGGGGCGGGCGTTGCCGTCCTGCAGCAGCGGGAACTGTCCGGCCCTTTCAGGACCGGGCAGCAGGGTGCAGCCGGTCAGCAGGAGCGCGGCCGCGATGGCCGCCAGCGCGCGCGGCACAGGTCTAGAGGACGGTGACCGGGGTGCCGATCGGCACGCTGTCGTAGAGGGCAATGACATTCTCGTTCAGCATCCGGAAGCAGCCCGACGAGGCGTTGCGCCCGATGGAGCGCGGCTGGGTCGTGCCGTGAATGCGGATCGCCGTATCACGGCCATCCTGGTAGAGATAGAGGGCACGCGCGCCCAGGGGATTGCCCGGCCCGCCCGGCATCCGGTCGTTGTTGCCCTTGTACTGGCCGTAGACCTGCGGATCGCGCTCGATCATCTCGGGGGTCGGGCGCCAGGACGGCCATTCCACCTTGCGTGCGATCACCGCCTTGCCGGTGAAGCCCAGACCCTGACGGGCAACGGCGATGCCATAGCGCATGGCCTCGCCCGGTGCGGTGACATGGTAGAGGAAATAGGCGCGCGGCAGGATCACGATGGATCCGGCCTGGTACTGACGCGAGAAACTGACCCTGCGCGGAGTGAGAATCGGCGGACCCTGCACGGCCCTTGCCGCGGGCGCGGAGGCGAGAAGCGCCGGCGCAGAGAGGGCTGCGGCAAGCGTGCTGGTCAGGAAGCGGCGGCGAGGGATCATCTGGGCACCTTGGTCGAATCACTGGAAAAACTTGTGAATGTTGGTGGTTAAGAAATGCCGGAAGCTGGGGTCACGTTCCCGAGGCAGGTAAATTCACCTGCAAGCTGTTGCTCTTGTGCAACGGCCCCGGCCTCACGTCTGGCCGTGCTTCGCCGCAGGCCGCGCGTTCTTGAAGAGGAAAAGAAAAAATCAACTTTTCACCTTTTCAATTGGCCCTGGTGGCGGTGCAGAATGCGCCCGATGCCACCGCCTTCAGAACGAAGGCATGGGAAGTGCGGAGCCGGAATGGACATCACGCCGACCAGACTGCCCGAGGTCCTGATCCTCACCCCGCGCCGCTTCGGCGATGCGCGCGGCTTCTTCAGCGAAAGCTGGAACGCCGCCCGCATGGCCGAAGCGGGGCTCGATATTGCCTTCGTGCAGGACAACCATTCGTTCTCGACCCGGGCGGGGACGCTGCGCGGGCTGCACTACCAGGCGCCACCCCATGCCCAGGGCAAGCTGGTACGCTGCGGGCGCGGTGCGCTGTGGGATGTGGCGGTGGACTTTCGCCGCAATTCACCCCGCTTCGGCCAATGGGTCGGGGTGGATCTGAGCTTCGAGAACGGCCGCCAGCTGTGGATTCCGCCGGGCTTCCTGCATGGTTTCGTCACCCGCGAGCCCGAGACCGAGATCTGCTACAAGTGCACCGATTTCTATGACGCCGCGACCGAGGGTGCGATCCGCTGGGACGACCCGGAGCTTGGCATAGACTGGGATGTCAGCGATCCGGTCCTGTCCGAGAAGGACACCGCCGCCCCGACGCTGAACGCCGTCGAGAGTCCCTTTTCCGAGGCGGTGCCGACATGAAGCTTCTGGTGACAGGCGGGGCAGGGTTCATCGGCTCCGCCGTGGTACGCCAGGCGATCCGCGCCGGCCACGAGGTGATCAACCTCGACGCGCTGACCTATGCCGCCTGCCTCGACAACCTGGCCGAGGTCGCCGACAGCCCTCTCTATCATTTCGAACATGCCGATATCCGCGAGGCGGGCGCGCTGGAACGGATCTTCGCCGTCCATGCCCCCTGCGCGGTGATGCACCTGGCCGCCGAAAGTCATGTCGACCGCTCGATCGACGGGCCCTCGGCCTTCATCGACACCAATGTCACTGGCACCGCCACCCTCCTGCAGGTTGCTAGGGCCTACTGGGACCGGCGCGGCCGCCCGGCCGAGTTCCGTTTCCATCATGTCTCGACCGACGAGGTCTTCGGCTCTCTCGGGCCCGAGGGGCTGTTCACCGAGGACACGCCCTATGCGCCGCGTTCGCCCTACTCGGCCTCCAAGGCGGCCTCGGATCACCTGGTGCGGGCCTGGCACGAGACCTACGGTCTGCCCGTCGTGCTGTCGAATTGTTCCAACAATTACGGGCCTTTCCACTTTCCCGAGAAGCTGATCCCGGTGGTCATCCTGAACGCCATGGCGGGGCGTCCGATCCCGGTCTACGGCGATGGTGGCAATGTGCGCGACTGGCTCTTCGTCGAGGATCACGCCCGCGCCCTGCTGACCGTTCTGGCGCGGGGCAGCATCGGGCGCAGCTACAATGTCGGCGGCAATGCCGAGGCGCGCAACATCGACCTGGTGCGCCGGATCTGCACCATCCTGGATGACCGGCTGCCCGACGGCGCCCCGCACGAGCGGCTGATCACATTCGTCACCGACCGCCCCGGTCACGACCGTCGCTATGCCATCGACTCCAGCCGCATCCGTGACGAACTGGGATGGCACCCCCAGGTCACCCTGGAGGAGGGGCTGGCGCGCACCGTCGACTGGTACCTGGACAACCGCGACTGGTGGCAGGCGCTGCAGGACCGCTCTGGTGTCGGCGACCGGCTGGGTCTGGGCGGATGAGCGCCGCGGCCCGCGATGCCCCCGTGCTGGTCTTCGGACGCTCGGGACAGGTTGCCATGGCGCTGGCCCGACAGGCGCCCGTCACTTGCCTCGGCCGCGATGCGGCGGACCTGAGCCGCCCCGGCACGGCGGCCGAGGCCATCGCCGCGCTGCGCCCGGGGCTGGTGATCAACGCCGCCGCCTTCACCGCCGTCGACCGGGCCGAGACAGAGGGCCCGCTGGCCCGACGTCTCAACGCCGGGGCGCCGGAGGAGATGGCGGGGGCCTGCGCTGCCGTCGGGATCCCCTTTCTGCATGTCTCGACCGACTACGTGCTGGATGGCAGCGGCAGCGTCGCGAAGGACGAGAGCGCCCGGCCGGACCCGCTGAACGCCTATGGTGCCAGCAAGCTGGCAGGCGAAGAGGCGATCCGCGCCGCCGGAGGACACTGGGCGGTGCTGCGGTGCTCCTGGGTGTTCTCGGCGCAGGGCGCGAACTTCGTCCGCACCATGCTGCGGCTCGCGGAGAGCCGGGAAACGCTGTCGGTGGTGGATGACCAGGTGGGCGGACCGACCCCCGCTGCCGATATCGCCGCCGCCCTGCTGGAGATGGGTCGCCAGATGCGCGCGGGAAAACCGGGCGGGCTCTATCATTTTGCCGGGGCGCCGGATGTCAGCTGGGCCGCCTTCGCACGCGAGATCTTCGCCCGCGCCGGGCGGCGGGTCAGCGTGACGGGAATCCCCAGCGAAGACTACCCGACCCCGGCCCGCCGGCCGCTGAATTCACGCCTGGATTGTCGCCGGCTGGCGGTGGATTTCGGCATCGGCCGTCCCGACTGGTGCGCCGGCCTCGACGCGGTGCTGTCAGAACTCGGAGAGCACCCATGACGCCCGTGGAGACACGCAAGGGCCTGATCCTGGCGGGCGGCTCGGGCACCCGTCTTTATCCCATCACCATGGGGGTGTCGAAGCAGCTTCTGCCGGTCTACGACAAGCCGATGATCTACTATCCGCTGTCGGTGCTGATGCTGGCCGGGATCCGCGAGATCGCGGTGATCACCACCCCCGAGGATCAGGACCAGTTCCGCCGCCTGCTGGGGGATGGCAGCCAGTGGGGCCTCAGCTTCACCTTCCTGGAACAGCCCCGCCCGGAGGGGCTGGCGCAGGCCTACCTGCTGGCCGAGGATTTCCTCGCGGGGAGCGCTTCGGCCATGGTGCTGGGCGACAACCTCTTTTTCGGTCACGGCCTGCCGGACCTGCTGAGGGCGGCGGGCGAGGCGACGGAGGGCGGCACCGTCTTCGGCTATCGCGTGGTCGATCCCGAACGCTACGGCGTCGTCGATTTCGCCCCTGATGGCCAGGTGCGCAGCATCGTCGAGAAGCCCGCGGTGGCGCCCTCACCCTACGCGGTAACAGGGCTCTACTTCCTCGACGGCACGGCGCCCGAGCGCGCCCGGCGGGTGCGCCCCTCGGCCCGGGGCGAGCTGGAGATCGTCTCGGTGCTGGAAAGTTACCTGGCAGACGGGGCGCTGCGGGTACAGCAGATGGGGCGCGGCTATGCCTGGCTGGACACCGGCACACATGGCTCGCTTCTGGATGCGGGCAATTTCGTGCGCACCCTGTCCGAACGGCAGGGGCAGCAGATCGGATCCCCGGACGAGATCGCGCACCACATGGGCTGGATCGGTGACGCCGAGTTGCGCGAACGCGCCCGGATCTTCGGCAAGAACGCCTATGGCGCCTACCTTCTGCGGCTGCTGGACTGAGCCATCGTGCGCAGCGGTCAAGCCACGTTAAGGCCGCCCCGCCTAGCGTCTGGACACGGGCACCGAGGCCCGGGATTTTCCAGGAGCCCCAGATGTCCGACCGTTCTGCCAGCCTGTCGCTTCCCTATCTCCAGCCCAGCCAGGCGCAAAAACATGTCACCCACAACGAGGCTCTGGCCATCCTCGATGCGCTGACCCAGCTGGCGGTTGCCGATCGGGACCTGACGGCACCGCCCACCGATCCAGGCGCAGGCGATCGCTACATCGTCGCGGCCGGTGCCACCGGGGCCTGGGCCGGGGAAGATCACGGTATCGCCGTCTTTGACGGCACGGCCTGGGTTTTTCACGCCCCGAAGGCAGGTTGGCGTGCCTGGGTGGTGGACGAGAACCGGCTGGTCACCTGGCGCGGCGGCGCCTGGCAGGACGATGCGGGGCTGCCGCTCTCGGCGGCACAGCTGGGAGTGAACACCTCCTCGGACGCGGTGAACCGGCTGGCGGTCTCCGCTCCGGCGACTCTGCTGACTCATGCGGGCAGCGACCACCAGGTCAAGGTGAACAAGGCTGCCAGTGGCCAGACGGCCAGCCTGATTTTCCAGTCGAACTGGAGCGGGCGCGCCGAGATGGGTCTGGCCGGAGAGGATGATTTCTCGGTCAAGGTCAGCGCCGACGGCGCGGCCTGGGTGACTGCGCTGCGCCTGAGCGGGGCGGACGGCACGGCCTCCGGCACAGCGGTGCAGGGGAGTGCGGGGGATGACACGGCGGGGCGGCTGATGACAGTCGGCGCCTTCGGAATCGGCGCCGGGGCGGTGCCCGCGCCTTCGGATGACGCGGACAATTGTGTGGGCGGCGGGATCTGGTCGCTGAGTGCTTCCGGCGCCAACAGCCCGGTCGGCGATCCCTCGGGCGGCAGCCTGCTGGCCCTGCCGGGGGCCACCGGGGTGCGGCAGATCTTCGCCAGCGTCGACGGTACGCGGCTCTGGCTGCGCAGCCATGGCGGCGGCAGCTGGGGGGACTGGTGCGAACTGGTGACCCGGGCAGGTGTCGTCGGCACGGTGTCACAGGCCGGCGGCGTGCCGACGGGCGCCGTGATCGAAAGCGGCGTGACCGCCGATGGCGAGTTCACCCGCTGGGCCGATGGCACGCAGATCTGCACCAATGGAGGTGCGGCGATCACCACCGATCCGGCAGCGTTCTCTGGCACGTCGGTGTCCATCGACGGAGGCAAGCTGAAGATCGGTCGATGGTTCTGAGGATGTTCGATTTCTGCGACATGGGCCCTGAGCTGCGGAGATTTCCATGGGGCGGCTAGAGCGCGATCCCCTGATGGCGCCCGAAGGCGCAGGCGATCCGGCGGCGCGTCGCCGTGCCCGTATCCAGGTCGAATGCCGGAACCGGATCCGCGCCGTGATCGACCTTCCGGCACAGGTGAATCTACAGGGGGCCGCGCTCTTCGGCTTGCTGACCTACGAGGAGGCGACCCTGTTGCGCGACGGGTTGGAATGGATCCTGGAGATGCGCCGCGCTGCCCGCGCCTGTACTTCCGACGCGGGACGCTTCGGGGATTGGCCGGACCCTCCTGAGGGCCTTGCGGCACTGGCGCGGCGATACTGATCATCTGCGCAGGATCTCCCTGTGGTGGCGGCGCAGAAAGAGCAGACCGAGCGCCAGGGACAGCAGCCCGAGCAGCGCGACATACCCCGGCGAAGCCCAGCTGGCATCGTACCCCGGGTAGATGCCGCGCCTGAGAAACGCGATCACATGCACCATCGGGTTCCACCAGAGCCAGTCCCGGAAAGGCAGCGGTACGCTTTCGAAGAGGAAGAAGATGGTGGAGATGATGAACATCGGTCGCATCAGGATCGACCAGCCGTGGACCCATATCGGGAACAGTCCCTGCAGCAGGCAGTTCAGCGTTCCCAAGCCAAGGGCGAGCAGGGCGCAGAGGCTGTAAGCCTCGAAGATCGCCTGAAAATCCAGGATCGCCCGGGTCCGGTAGGCCAGCAGTATGCCGGCAAAGAGCAGGTAGCTGACCATCAGTTGCGTCACCAGGTTCAGCAGGAAACGGGCCAGCAGTGCATCCAGCCAGCCCACTCCGGGAAAGGACAGCAGCGGGCGCGAGAACTCGAGAGACTGGGCGATCCGGCCGGTCAGATGCGTGAAGAGCGTGAAGGGCAGCATACCCGTGGCATAGAAGAGCGGAAATGTGACGCCGAGTGAAGGATTCCGTAAGGCGAGGGAAAAGATCAGTGACATCAGCGTGATGCCGGCCACGGGCTCGAGGACCGCCCAGAGGTATCCCCCCGGCGCACGGCCCTGGCTGGTCGCCATCTCGCGCAGCATCAGCGCGCAGACGCGGCGCGCCAGGGCGCCCCGCTTTTCCGTTCGCACGGGCAGGGGCGGTGGGTAGGAAATACTCTCTGTCACCTTGATCCGTTTACTCTTTCCTGACGGTTGCCCGGCTACCTTCACCGATATGAGTGAACAAACCGCAAATTCTCCCGTGGCAGATCGCCTGCCGGTCCTCGCCCGGGTTCGGGTGCCGGGCCCACGCGTGGCAATGGTCAAGCCGCCGCCGGCGCGGCGGCGTCGGTACTGGGTGACGACCAGCTTCCTGGCTTGCGTGGTCCTGCCGTTGATCATCACCGCCTGGTACCTCTGGGCGCGCGCGGCGGACCAGTACGCCTCGACCATGGCGTTCACGGTCCGCACCGAAGAAAGCACTCCGACGCTGGAATTGTTGGGCGGGTTGTCAGAATTCTCGGGCGCAAGTTCCACCGACACCGACATTCTCTATTCTTATCTCCACAGTCAGGACATCGTTGCCGCTGTGGCGCGCGATCTCGATCTGCGGGCGATCTGGTCGCGCCCGGGGGGCGGGCTGACCCATGGCGACCCGGTTTTCGCGCTCGACCCCGAGGCGACGATCGAGGTCCTGGTCGATCACTGGCAGCGGAAGGTGAAGGTGTTCTACGACGGCGGCACCGGGTTGATAGAACTGCGGGTGCTGGCCTTCGATCCATCCGAGGCAACGGCGATCGCCGAGCAGATCTACGAGAAAAGCTCTCGTATGATCAATGATTTGTCCAATGCTGCGCGGGAGGATGCAATCAGCTACGCACGGGATGAGGTCGCGCTGACGCTGGAGCGTCTCAAGGAGGCGCGGCAGGCGATGACGGCCCTGCGCAACCGCTATCAGATCGTCGATCCGGGGGCCGAGCTGGAGGCGCGCGTCGGTTTGTTGAGCCGGCTGCAGGGGCAGCTGGTCGAGGCCCAGGTCGAACTGGACATGCTGCGCGGGCGGCCCGGGCGCAACGATGTCCAGGTGCTGAATGCCGAACAGAAGATCGAGATGGTCGAACGCAGGATCAGCGCCGAGCGGACACGCATGGGCGCGGAGGGAGACAGTGCCGAAGGCGCGGCCTTCTCACAGCTGATGGGAGAGTTCGAAGCCCTTGCGGTTGAACGGGAATTCGCTGAGGTAACGCATCGCGCGGCGCTGGCGCATTTCGATGCGGCCCAGGCCGAGGCCCGCCGGCAGAGTCGCTATCTCGCTGCGCATGTCCGTCCGACCCTGGCCGAGACCGCGCGTTATCCCGAGCGTGGCTTGCTGCTGCTCTATGTCGCCATCTTCCTGGGGCTGGGTTGGGCGATCGCGGTGCTCAGCGCCTATGCCGTGCGGGACCGGGGCTGATGATCCGCCTGCAGGACATGACCAAGGAGTATCGTCGGGGCGGGCAACGTATCCTGGTGGCGGACCGGATCTGCGCCACCTTTCCCGCGCGCCGCTCGATTGCGCTGCTTGGACGCAACGGAGCGGGCAAGTCGACGCTGCTCAAGCTGATAGCGGGGACCGAGGACGCGACGTCTGGAACCGTGATCTCGACTGGGACGATCTCGTGGCCTGTCGGCTTCGCGGGGGCTTTCCATCCCCGGCTGACAGGGGTGCAAAATGTCCGGTTCGTGGCGCGTATTCACGGGGTGGACAGTGATGCGCTGCTGGACTTCGTCCAGGATTTCGCCGAGCTCGGAGCGAAGATCCGGCTGCCGTTCTCCAGCTATTCTGCCGGGATGCGGGCCCGCCTGGCTTTCGGTCTGTCCATGGGGCTGGGGTTCGACACCTATCTTGTCGACGAGATCACGGCAGTCGGGGATGCCGCGTTCCGGCGTCGAAGTTCGGAACTGTTTCGCGAAAGACTGACGCGGGCAGGTGCGGTTGTGGTCAGTCACTCGATGGCTCAGATGCGGGAGCTCTGTGATATGGGCGCCGTGCTGGAGGCGGGCAGATTGACCCTTTACGAGGATGTGGAGGAGGCCATCGCACGGCACGAGGAAAACATGGCGCGGGCGGCCTGAAGGAGGAGGAGAGGGAAGCATGAGATGAGGCGGTGGAGCGGCCCGAGCGGGGCCGAGACACCGGCGCGGCCCACCGACAGGCCGGACAGGTAGGGTCGTGCACACGGAACTTGGGAAGCTGCCCCTATCCCTGTTGTGGCATCGTTCAGACGTACTTTGCGTCAGGGAACGCCAGTGGACCTCTTTTCGGGGTGTTCCAGCCATGGCGCCAGCCGATCCTGTGGCCCCGGCACCACAGGCAGAGTGAGAAGCACAGGACCACGCGGTCGCGCTGGCAAGTCCAAGTGGCCCTTGGCTGCCTGGTCGACCGAGTTTTTGTGGCGTGGTCTGGTCCGGCGAGGCCCCCGCCTGTCCGGGCGACGCCCGCGCGATGCCCGGACCGCAGCCCGGAACGGTCGGGGCAGTCGGCAGCGCGACCTTGAATGCGGGCTTGAAAGCGGGCGCCGATACCCGAAAGGGCAATTGAGGCCCCGCCGCACGTCGGCAATTGAGGCCCCGCCGCGCGTCGGCAATTGAGGCCCTGCCGCGCGTCGACAAGGTGAGGCGCCCGAGCGAGATCGCCCCGGATGCCAGTCGAGGCGGGGGCACCAGGGAAACGGCTGCGTCCTCCGTCTGCCCGGATCGCGCGCAAGGGACGCGCGCCGGGCAGAGCGTGCCGGAACTCAGACCAGGTTGAACTGGTCCTTTGTCAGCGCATCATAGGTGCGCAGCTGGGTGATCAGCGCCTCCATCTGCTCGATGGGGATCATGTTGGGCCCGTCGGAGGGCGCATTGTCGGGATCCTCGTGGGTCTCGATGAACAGCATCGAGATCCCGACCGCGACGGCGGCGCGGGCGAGGACCGGGGCGAATTCGCGCTGGCCGCCCGAGGTCGTGCCCTGGCCGCCCGGCTGCTGCACCGAATGGGTGGCGTCGAAGACCACCGGGTAGCCGGTGCGCGCCATCGTGGGCAGGCCGCGGAAGTCGGTCACCAGGGTGTTGTAGCCGAAGGAGGTACCCCGGTCGCAGAGCATGATCCGCTCATTCCCGGTCGAGGCGATCTTGGCGGCGACATTGCCCATGTCCCAGGGCGCGAGGAACTGGCCCTTCTTGACGTTGATCGCGCAGCCGGTCTCGCCGGCGGCCAGCAGAAGATCGGTCTGGCGGCAGAGGAAGGCCGGGATCTGCAGGACGTCCACCGCTTCCCCGGCGGGGGCACATTGGTGTGCGTCGTGCACATCGGTCAGCACCGGCACGCCAAACTCGTCGCGGATCTTCGACAGGATGGTCAGCCCCTCGTCCATGCCGAGGCCACGCTGGGTGGTGATCGACGAGCGGTTGGCCTTGTCATAGCTGGCCTTGAAGACGAATTTCGTGCCCGAGGGGGCGCAGGCCTCGGCGATCTTCTCGGCCATCATCCGGGCATGGTCGAGGCTTTCCAGCTGGCAGGGGCCGGCGATCAGCGCCAGCGGACGGCTTCCGCCGACCTCGATATCGCCGATGGTGACAATCTTCTGTTCGCTCTGGGTCATATTGGGATCCTCTGAAGGGCTCAGGCCATGGCGCGGAGGGCGGCTTCGATACGGGGCACGTCCTCGGGGTTGTTCAACTCCCAGAACACGCGGCCGCGGGCCTCGACCTCGACGCAGGTCACGGCGATGCCGTTCTCGAGGAAGCGCAGCTGTTCCAGCCCTTCCAGCGCCTCGAGCGGGCCGGGGGCCGCGTCCATGTAGGCGCGCAGGGCGGCGGGGCGGTAGGCGTAGACCCCGACGTGGTGGAAGACCGGCACCGGGTCGGGCATCTTCGCCGGATCGACGAAGGGGATGACTTCCTTGGAGAAATAAAGCGCGCGGTGATCGCGACCGAAGACCGCCGTGGTGCCGCCGACCCGCCCGTTCTTCCGGTCCTCGACGAAATTCGCATAGGTCTGCGGATCGCAGCGCAGCACCGGGGTGGCCATGGGGATCGAGGGATCGGCCCGCATGGCGGCGATCAGATCCTCGACGAACCAGGCCGGGGTCAGGGGGGCGTCGCCCTGGAAATTCACCACCAGATCGGCCTCGATCCCGGCCCTGGCCAGCGCATCGGCGCAGCGTTCGGTGCCGTTGGCACAGCTCTCGGCGGTCATCACCACCTCGGCACCGAAGGCACGCGCCGCCTCGGCGATCCGGTCATCGTCGGTGGCGACATGAACCGCGTCGACACCGGCGATGGAGCTGGCGGCTTCCCAGGACATCCGGATCAGGGATTTCACCTGTCCATCGGGCAGCGTCAGTTCCGCCAGCGGTTTGCCAGGATAGCGGGTGGAGGCATAGCGGGCGGGGATAAAGATGACGGTTTTCATAATCAGGTCAGACCCTTACATGACACCTGCGCGCAGCAGGTCATGGATGTGCAGTACGCCCTTGGGCACGCGATCGGCATCGACGACCAGAAGCACGTTCAGCTTGCGGGCGTTCAGCAGCGCCAGCGCCTCGGGGGCCAGCATCTCGGGCGGGGCGGTCAGCGGGTCGCGGGTGGCGACATCCAGCGCGGCGCGGGACATCAGCCCCTCCATGTTGCGCCGCAGGTCGCCATCAGTGATCACCCCGACCAGCTGGCCCCCCTCGGTCAGGCCGGCAATGCCGAACCCATGCGAGGTCATGGCCAGCAGCACATCGCTCATCGAACTGTCGGCGGACAGGCAGGGCAGCTCTTCGCCGGCGTGCATCAGGTCGGCGATGCGGGTCATCTGTGCACCCAGCTTGCCGCCGGGATGGTAGATGCGGAAATCCTCGGGCAGGAACCGGCGTTCCTCCATCAGCGCCACCGCCAGCGCATCGCCAAGCGCCAGGGTCAGCGTGGTCGAGGTCGTCGGCGCCATGCCGATCGAACAGGCTTCGGGCAGGTCGGGAAGGGTCAGCCGGAAATCGGCGGCCTGCATCAGGGTCGAACCTTCGCGCGAGGACACGCCGATCAGCGGTATCGAGAACCGCTGCGAGTGATAGAGAATGTCCCGCAGCTCGCTGGTCTCGCCGGAATTGGAGATCAGCAGACAGATGTCCTCGGGCGTGATCATGCCGAGATCCCCGTGGCTGGCCTCGCCCGGATGGACGAAGTGCGACGGGGTCCCTGTCGAGGCCAGGGTGGCCGCGATCTTGCGCCCGATATGGCCAGACTTGCCCATGCCCGAGACAATCACCCGGCCCTTGGAGCCGAGGATCTTGTGCACCGCGGGGGCGAAATCGGCAGGCAGGTTGCCGGCCAGGTGGGCCAGGGCATCGGCCTCGGTCCGCAGGACGCGGCGCGCGGTTGCCAGCAGCGGGTCGGTGGGAAGATCGGGGTGCGGGGCCAAACTGGACATATGCGGATCCTCTGGCCGCCGGAAGGCGCGGCCTGGTCATCTTCAGGGCCGCACGGTTAGCACGACTCTCGGGCCTTGACCAGTTGGGCCGGGCGGCTGCCCTGCGCGGCAAGGCCCCGGGTTCACCCCGGGCCCCGCGCGATATCGGTGCGACTGGCCGCTGGCGACCCCTGAAGGACTCGAACCCTCAACCTGTCGATTAGAAGTCGACTGCTCTATCCAGTTGAGCTAAGGGGCCGCTGTGGCGCCTTTTCGGTCAAACCGGCGCGATTGGCAAGCGTGGCTAAAGTCCCGCCGTCAGGTACCTGAGCCCCCCCACCAGGAGCAGGATGATCAGAAGTGCCAGCAGCGCGTACCACAGTCCCGGACGCTGGAACGCATCCTTTTTGGCATAGCAGCGTCCACAGTGGTTTCCCGCAAACCGCATGTGATGGCCGCAATCCTTGCAATGAAAGACCCTTAATGTCATGGCCGGATATGTCCCCAATCCGTTCCTGAAGCGTTCAAAAAAAACGCGTCTGAAGAATGTCCCCGGGCCCAGTTACCTTTGCTCCGGAAGTGAGCGCAATAAGGAAACGAAAGATCTGGGCTATTGTTACTAATTCGATGCAGTTCTGCAGCGCCGACCTGACGGTTGCCGCGCAGGTGGGCGAAACTTGTGTCATACTTATCAGCACATTGCGCGGTGCCAAACAGGGCGCTGCGCCTACTTTTCGCAACATGAAACGGCCCGGCCGAGAGAATCAACCGGGAACCGTCCATCGCTGCCGCGTGGGATGAAATGGGGTCAGTGGGTCCAGGCGCCGCGGCGATTGGTGGCGAAATTTTCACCATAACCGAAGGGCCGCACGTTGGCCTTGCGGCTCTGCGGCTCGGTCACCACGGCGTCGATGCCGTGCTCTGCCGCGTATTCCAGCGCCGCTTCCTTGCTGTCGAATCGCAGGCGCACCTGGCTCTGGGTATCCGAGGAGGAGGTCCAGCCCATCAGCGGATCGACTTCGCGCGCGGTCTCGGGGAAGTAGTCCAGGACCCAGGTCCGCGTCTTGGCGGTGCCCGATTGCATGGCGGTCTTGGCTGGGCGATAGATTCGTGCGCGCATGGCAAACCTCCTTCGGTTGGCCCCTCTTATCCGGAATTTCTTGACGTTCCGCAAGCGGCGGGCGGGGGCCTGGCAGCAGCGCGGCGGTTGCCGGGGTTGAACCCGGGCGGAAAGAGGACAAATCTGGAACGAACCCGGATCGGAGCCCCCATGCCCTACGCCCACAATGACCAGACCATGCCGCTGATGCACTCCCCCGCCGCCGAAGGGCGGCCGCGCGAGAAGCTGGAAGGCGGCAAGCGGCTGGTAATGAAGACGGAATTTTCGCCGGCGGGGGACCAGCCGACGGCCATTGCCGAGCTCTCCGGCGGCGTTTTGCAGGGCGATCGCGACCAGGTCCTGCTGGGCGCCACCGGCACGGGCAAGACCTTCACCATGGCCAAGGTCATCGAGCAGACGCAGCGCCCCGCCATCATCCTGGCCCCGAACAAGACCCTGGCGGCCCAGCTCTACGGCGAATTCAAGGGATTTTTCCCGGACAACGCCGTCGAGTACTTCGTCAGCTTCTACGACTACTACCAGCCCGAAGCCTACGTGCCGCGCAGCGACACCTATATCGAGAAGGAATCACAGATCAACGAGCAGATCGACCGGATGCGCCACTCGGCCACCCGGGCGCTGCTGGAGCGCGACGACGTGATCATCGTCGCCTCGGTCTCCTGCATCTACGGTATCGGCTCGGTCGAGACCTACTCGGCGATGACCCAGGATCTGAAGGCTGGCGGTCAGTACGATCAGCGGGCGGTGATCGCCGACCTTGTGGCCCAGCAGTACAAGCGCAACGACCAGGCGTTTCAGCGCGGCAGCTTCCGGGTGCGCGGCGACAGCCTGGAAATCTGGCCGGCCCACCTTGAAGATCGCGCCTGGAAGCTGTCGTTCTTCGGTGAGGAACTGGAAAGCATCACCGAGTTCGACCCGCTCACCGGCCAGAAGACCGACAGTTTCGAGCAGATCCGCGTCTATGCGAACAGCCACTACGTGACGCCCAAGCCGACGATGAAGCAGGCGATGATCGGCATCCGGCAGGAGCTGCGCCAGCGGCTCGACCAACTGGTCGGCGAGGGCAAGCTGCTGGAAGCGCAGCGGCTGGAGCAACGGACGAATTTCGACCTGGAAATGCTGGAGGCCACGGGCGTCTGCAATGGCATCGAGAACTACTCGCGCTACCTCACGGGCCGCGCCCCGGGGGAGCCGCCGCCGACCCTGTTCGAATTCATCCCCGACAATGCCATCGTCTTCGCCGATGAATCCCACGTCTCCGTGCCGCAGATCGGCGGCATGTACCGCGGCGACTACCGGCGCAAGTTCACACTGGCCGAACATGGCTTCCGGCTGCCCTCCTGCATGGACAACCGCCCCCTCAAGTTCGAGGAATGGGATGCGATGCGGCCCCAGTCCGTCTATGTCTCGGCCACCCCGGGCAGCTGGGAGCTGGAACAGACCGGCGGCGTCTTCACCGAACAGGTGATCCGCCCGACCGGCCTGCTGGATCCCCAGGTCGAAATCCGTCCCGTCGAGATGCAGGTCGACGACCTTCTGGACGAGGTGCGCAAGGTCGCCGCCGACGGCTACCGCACCCTGGTCACCACTCTGACCAAGCGCATGGCCGAGGACCTGACCGAGTACATGCATGAACAGGGGATCAAGGTCCGATACATGCACTCGGATATCGACACCATCGAACGCATTGAAATCCTTCGGGATCTGCGGCTTGGCGCCTTCGATGTCCTGATCGGGATCAACCTGCTGCGCGAGGGGCTGGATATCCCCGAATGCGGCCTGGTGGCGATCCTGGATGCCGACAAGGAGGGGTTCCTGCGCTCCGAGACCTCGCTGATCCAGACCATCGGCCGGGCGGCGCGGAACGTCGATGGCCGGGTGATCATGTATGCCGACCGGGTGACCGGCAGCATGGAACGCGCCCTGGCCGAGACCGAGCGGCGGCGCGAGAAGCAGATCGCCTACAATGAGGAACACGGCATCACACCGGCGACGGTGAAGAAGAACGTCGATGACATTCTCGCCGGGCTCTACAAGGGCGACGTGGACATGAACCGCGTCACGGCGAAGGTCGACAAGCCGCTGGTCGGCGCCAACCTGCAGGCGCATCTGGACGGGCTGCGTGACGAGATGCGCAAGGCGGCCGAGAACCTGGAGTTCGAGGAGGCCGCCCGGCTGCGCGACGAGGTCAAGCGGCTGGAGGCCGTCGACCTGGCGGTCAGCGACGACCCCATGGCGCGGCAATCGGCCATCGAGGCCGCCAGCGAGGCGGCCAGCAAGTCGCGTGGTCGATCGACCGCCGGGCGTCCCGGCCAGAGGGGCGGCAACGTCAAGCGCCGCAAGAGATGACGGCCACGGCGCTGGTACTGGGTGCGGCGGTGCGCCCCGACGGCAGCGCCTCGCCCATGCTGCGGCGGCGCGTGCTGCAGGCCGCGCGTCTCTACCATCGCGGAGAGGTCGGCCGGGTCGTGCTCTGTGGCGGGGTTGGGCGGCATGGGCCCTCCGAGGCCTCGGTCATGGCCGGGATCCTGCGCGCCGAGGGGCTGCCCGACTCGGCGTTGCTGCTGGAAGAGAGGTCCACCGACACCATCCAGAACATCGGCAATGCGCTGGCGCTCTGTCCGGGGCTGCGCGAGGCGGTGATCGTGACGGATGTCTTCCACGCCCCGCGCGCCCGGATCATCGCCGCCCACCTGGGGATGCGCACACGGGCGTCCTGCCCGCCACCGCCGCGCCTTCTGACCCTGCTGCCGGCCTGCCTGCGCGAGTCGGCGGCGATGGCCAAGGTGCTGGTGTGGATCTTGACGGGCCACCGCCTGCCCTGAGGGAACTTTTTGCCCCCTGTCGCGCGTTGTATCGTCAGAACTGACGCAAGCATTGGAGCCGAAACAATGGAATATGGACTTCTGGGACTGATCGTCCTGATCGCCGACATCTATGCCATCTACCAGGTGCTGACCTCTGCCAGCTCCGCCGGGGCCAAGATCCTCTGGACCCTGCTGATCCTGATCCTGCCGGTCCTCGGCTTCGTGATCTGGCTGCTTGCCGGTCCCCGTGGCGGTCGCGCCGTCCGCGTGTAACCAGCAACCCGTCTCGCCTGTGCCCTGCGGCCGCGTCCCTTCCCGGGGCGCGGCCCTTTTCTTGCGCGGTGAAGCGGCCCGTGGCGCGGCTCTGGAAAGCCCTTGTGCTTTCTGGGGCGGATTGGCCACAGGAGGCGTTCGGCGGGGGGCCGTTCACTATCGGTAAAGGCCGATCTGCGTTACTTTCGGCGGGCCGGGGGGCATCAGATCGGGACCGACATGCGCAGCCTTTCCGCCGCCGGAACAACCTTCATCCTGCTGACGGCCCTCCTTGCGGGGCTGGCCTCTCCCGTCGTCGCGCGGGAAAAACTGGGCTATGGCCGTCTGATTTCCAACGACGTGCTGGGGGATGGGCGGGACCGCTGGCGCACCGGCTCTGTCGCCTCGTCCCGGGTCTGGGGGCCGTCCTGGACCGGCAGTCTGCCGGATACGCCCGGCGATCTGCTGGAATTGCGCTTCCTCGGTCAGATCATCGGGCCCGACGACCTGAACAGCCCGGCGCCGGGGGACCGGCGCTACGCCACCGCCCTGTCGTTGGGCCTGCACAGTCACTTCGACCTCGGCGGTCTGGAAACGGCGATCGGCGGCGACCTGGTGATGACCGGCGAAGAGACCGGCCTGCCGGATTTCCAGGATGCGCTGCATGACCTGCTGGGCGTCGAGGGGCCCTCGGACGGCACCCGTGCCGCGGCCGTGGCCTCTGGCCTGCATCCGACGCTGGTGCTCGAAAGCGGGCGCAGTTTCGCCGCCGGCCGGACCGAATTGCGCCCCTTCGTCGAGGGGCGGGTCGGGGACGAGACGCTGCTGCGCGCCGGTCTGGACATCAGCTTCGGCCAGCTCGGACGTGGCGAGCTTCTGGTACGTGATCCGGTCACCGGGCAACGCTACCGGGTCGTGCGCGACGAGGGCGCGCGCGGCGCGAGCTTCGTCATGGGCGGGGATATCGCCCGCGTCGCCTCGTCGATCTATCTCTCCGACGGCGAATTGCAGGAAGAGCGCAGCCGCCTGCGCGCCGGGATGCACTGGCAGGGCGCGCGCAGCAGCGGCTTCTACGGGCTGACCTGGATGGGCGAGGAGTTCTCGGGCCAGGACGAGGGGCAGTTGATCGGCTCGGTCCGGTTGAAATTCGAATTCTGACCGCTTCGGCGGCATGGGACAGGCCGAAGCCCCGGGACGGGGGCGGGCCGGGGGCAGAAATGGGCAGAGGCTTCACGGGGACATTCGTTCTCTCCTGGGATCAGACGGAAATCGACGGTCAGCGGGCCGCCGCCCCCGAGGCGCTGAGCGCGGGCATGAGCTGGCGCTGGCGGGGCGAGGCATTGCGCCTGGATGGCCCCTCTGGACTGCTGTCGCTGGAGCGTGCCGAGGCGACACGGGAACTGCATCGCAACGCGGCGCGCATGATGCGGCGCCTGGCGCCGTCGCGTGCGGCGCTGCCACGTCGCGCGCCCGAGGACCCGGATGCGCTGCTGCTTGACCGGGGGTTCCTGCTGACCGACGGGCGCCACAGCTATGCCGCGACGCTGATCGAAACTGCTCCGGACCAGCCACCCCTGCTGATGTTCCTCGACAGCCTGCCGGATCCGGGACGCGAGCACTGGGTGGTCCGCAGCGCCCTGGCCGCGCGGCGGCGTCCCCGTCCCGCGCCGGGCGGGGCGGGCGCGGGCTTTGCCATGGGCACCAGGATCGCCACGCCCGAGGGCGCCCGCCGGATCGAGGATCTCTGCACCGGCGACCTCGTGCTGACCCGCGATGCCGGGCCGCAGCGCCTGCGCGGGGTGCATCTGAACCGGATCAGTGGCGCCCGGCTGCACCTGATGCCGCAGTTGCGCCCGGTGCGGATCCTGCCCGGCGCCTTCGGACTGCTGCGCCCGGAGGAGGCGCTGCTGGTCTCGCCGGATCACCTGGTCCTGGTCTCGGGCGGTGCGGCGCGGGCCCTGTTCAACGCGTCCGAGGTGCTGGTCCATGCCCGCGATCTGCTGAACGGGGGCAGCGTGGTGCAAGACTTCCGCGTCAACGAAGTGACTTACGTGCAACTGCGTCTCGAAGGGCACCAGATCCTCACCGCCAATGGCGTGGGCTGCGAGAGCCTGCATCCCGCCGAGGCGGCGCAGGGGGTGGGGGGCGGCACGGGGCAGGATGCAGCCCCGGCGCGCCGGGTGCTGAGCCAGTCCGAAGCGGCGATCCTGCAGCGCAACGCGGCCTGACCGGCCCGATTTCCCCGGAAAACGCCGTGCAGGCCGATTGACTCTGCCCCGCCAGCCTCTATAAGCGCGGCTTCATTGGTGTTGGTGGCCCCCGCAAGGGGAACCCTGTCAACCCGGGTGGCCTGTCCCGCAAGGGGAAGGTCCGGGGAGAGGACAACGCCCTTCATAGCCGCGGTGGCAGCCTTGGACAGGCCCCTTTCCGACGGTCGAGCAGCGCAAGCGGCCTCGACCCGAAAAGTGGGAACCGGTTTTCGGATCAAGTCGCGGCGCCAGTATAAAGAAGGAGATCAGCCGTGACCAAACGCACGTCTGCCAAGTACAAGATCGACCGCCGCATGGGCGAAAACATCTGGGGCCGTCCGAAGTCCCCGGTGAACCGCCGCGAATACGGCCCCGGCCAGCACGGCCAGCGCCGCAAGGGCAAGATGTCGGACTTCGGTCTGCAGCTGCGCGCCAAGCAGAAGCTGAAAGGCTACTACGGCGACCTGACCGAGAAGCAGTTCCGTCGCATCTTCGGTGAAGCCGAACGTCGCAAGGGCGACACCGGCGAGCTGCTCATCGGTCTGCTGGAGCGCCGCCTGGACGCCGTCGTCTACCGCGCCAAGTTCGTCGCCACCGTCTTCGCGGCCCGTCAGTTCGTGAACCACGGTCACGTCCTGGTCAACGGCAAGCGCGTCAACATCCCCTCCTACCGCGTGAAGGAAGGCGACGTGATCGAGGTCCGCGAGAAGTCCAAGCAGATGGCCGCCATCCTGGAAGCCATCCAGCTGCCCGAGCGCGACGTTCCGGATTACCTGGAAGTCGACACCTCCAAGCTGACCGCGACCTTCGTGCGCACCCCCGGCCTGTCGGACGTTCCCTACCCCGTCCAGATGGAACCGAACCTGGTCATCGAATACTACGCCCAGAACTAAGGTTCCGGCAGCGTCATCAGGAAAGGGCCGCTCCTTCGGGGCGGCCCTTTTTTTGGCGTGCGTCGCCTGGTGAATGGCCGGGCGCGTTGGTCTTCGGCCGGGCGGCGCAGCGGAGATTCGGCAACGGAAATTCCTTGCGTCTGCGTTCATCCAAACTTCATCTTTCCATGTACCCGACCCGCCGCTAGAAGGGCCCCGGTGCGGAAAGGTAACAAGATGACCAACAAGATCGAGCCACAGCCCGGGATCATGGAAATCGACCTCTACGTGGGCGGTGCCTCCAGGGTCGAAGGCGTGAGCGAGGTGGTGAAACTCTCGTCCAACGAGAATCCCTACGGCGCTGGCGACGCGGCCAAGGACGCTTATACCCGGGCCGTTCACGACCTGCACCGCTACCCCTCGACAGACCATGCCGAGCTGCGCCAGGCGATCGCCAGCCATCACGGGCTGGACCCCGAGCGGATCATCTGCGGCGTCGGCTCGGACGAGGTTCTGCAATTCCTCAGCCAGGGCTATGCAGGCCCGGGCGACGAGGTGCTGTTCACCGAGCACGGTTTCGGCATGTACCGCATCCTGGCCCATGCCTCGGGCGCGACTCCGGTCGAGGTGAAGGAAAACAACCGCGTCACCGATGTGGACGCGCTGATCGCGGGCCTGAGCGAGCGCACCAAGCTGGTCTTCATCGCCAACCCGAACAATCCGACCGGCACGATGATCGGCGGCAACGAGGTTGCCCGGCTGGCCGACAGCCTGCCCGAGGGCGCGATCCTGGTGCTCGACGGCGCCTATGCGGAATACGTGCAGGGATTCGACGGCGGTGCCGGTCTGGTCGAGGCGCGCAGCAATGTCGTGATGACGCGCACCTTCTCTAAGATCTATGGCCTGGGTGGGCTGCGGATCGGCTGGGGCTATGGCCCGCAGGAGATCATCGACGTGCTGACCCGCATCCGTCAGCCCTTCAACCTGTCCAACGGCCAGCTGGCCGCGGCGACGGCGGCGATGAACGACCAGGCCCATGTCACCCGCTCGCGGACCGAGAACGCCCGCCTGCGCGAGTGGCTGCGCAACGCGCTGGCCGAGCACGGCGTGCCCTCCGATCCGTCCTCGGCCAACTTCATCCTGGCACGGTTCACCGATGCCGACGAGGCCCGTGCCTGTGACGACTTCCTGCGCGCGCGCGGTCTGCTGGTGCGGCAGGTGGCGGGCTACAACCTGCCCCATTGCCTGCGCATCACCATCGGGGACGAGCCTTCGTGCCGGCGCGTCGCCCATGCGATCGGCCAGTTCAAGGCCGGAGAGCCTGCATGATCTACCCCCGCATCGCGCTGATCGGCCTCGGCCTGATCGCCTCGTCGATCATCCGCGCGGCGGAGCGGGGCAGGCTGGCGGGCGAGATCCGCGGCTATGACCTGTCGGACGAGGCCCGCGCCACGGCGCGCGAGATCGGGCTGGGCGACGTGATCTGCGACAGCGCCGAAGAGGCGGTGGCGGAGGCTGACCTGGTGATCCTCGCCGTGCCCGTGGGCGCCATGGGCGCCGTGGCCGAGAAGATCGCGCCGCACCTGAAGCCAGGCGCGGTGCTTTCGGATGTCGGTTCGGTCAAGGGCTCGGTGCTGGCCGCCGTCGGCCCGTATGTGCCCGAGGGCGTGCATTTCATCCCCGCGCACCCGCTGGCCGGCACTGAGCATTCCGGCCCCCGCGCCGGCTTCGCCGAGCTGTTCGACAACCGCTGGTGCCTGATCGTCCCGGCGGGGGAGACCGATTCGCAGGCGCTGGAGGGGCTGAAGGCCTTCTGGGAAGGCATGGGCGCCCATGTCGACGAGATGGACCCCGAGCATCACGACCTGGTGCTCGCGGTGACCAGCCACACGCCGCACCTGATCGCCTACACGATGGTCGGCGTGGCCGACGACCTGCGCCGGGTGACCGACAGCGAGGTCATCAAGTATTCCGCCGCAGGTTTCCGCGACTTCACCCGGATCGCCGCCAGCGACCCGACCATGTGGCGCGATGTCTTCCTGTCCAACAAGCAGGCGACGCTGGAGATCCTTCAGCGCTTCACCGAAGAGCTGTTCCGGCTGCAGCGGGCGATCCGGCGCGACGACGGCGACCTGCTGCATGACTATTTCACCCGCACCCGCGCCATCCGGCGCAGCATCATCGAGGCGGGCCAGGACACCGACGCGCCGGACTTCGGTCGCGGAGCGGTGCGCAAATGAGCGCGCGCCGGCTGGCAGCGACCGGGCTCCTCGTCGGGCTCACGCTGACCGCCGGCGCGCTGCTGGCGCAGGTCGCGCCCAGGCTGGCCCCGGACGCCTCGTTGCGCCCGGTCGCGCGCGGCCAGACCGTCAAGGGTGTCGTGCTGCCCGCCGAGGTCTTCGTGCAGCGCGACATCGCCATGGAGGTTGCCCGGCAGGCGCTGTCACGCAGCCGCGACCCCGGTCGGGCGGAAACCCTCGGCATCACCCGTCGCGTACCCGAACGCAGCACCGCAACTGCCCTTTCACTGCGCCCCAAGCTGCGCCCGGCAACGGTCATCCAGCAGGCTCGCGCCGTCGAGGCGCGCCGCCGGCAGGGCGCGGTCTGCGGTGACCTGTCTATCCAGGGCGTCGAGATCGGGCGGGTCGCTTCGGAGACCGCGGGCTGCGGCATCGACCAGGCGGTTCGTATACAGTCGATCTCGGGCGTGACCCTGTCCACCCACGCGGTGATGGACTGCACCACGGCGCAGGCGCTGAAAAGCTGGGTCGACCGGGGCCTCGTGCCTGCGGTGAAGGGCTACGGCGGCGGGGTGCGCGAACTGCGGGTTGTCGCACATTACGCCTGTCGTCCGCGCAACAACCGCAAGGGCGCGCGGATCTCCGAGCACGGCAAGGGCCGCGCCATCGACATCGCGTCGATCCGCTTGCAGGACGGCAAGGATCTGGTGGTGCTGGAAGACTGGAACGATGGCCGCGAGGGCAAGATCCTGCATCGCGCCCATGCCGCCGCCTGTGGCCCCTTCGGCACCGTCCTCGGCCCCGAGGCCAACGCGTTGCACAGGGACCACTTCCACTTCGACACGGCGCGCTACCGCTCTGGCAGCTACTGCCGCTAGGGTCCGCAGAGCAGGCTCGGGCCGCCCGGCAGGGCGCCTAGCGCAGTCCGATGCGCGGGGCGGGGCCCAGCGGAATGAAGCCCAGCCAGATCCGCCCGTCCTCCAGCGTGACCGACAGGTCGAGGCTGTTCGGATTGCCGCCCATGCCGGCCATCGAGCTCAGCGCCCGCTCGGCGGTCTGCGCCAGCCGCGGATCCAGTGCCCCGGCATTGACCGCCATCTGCAGCATCTCGCGCCAGTTGCGCGCCTGGACATGGACATCCCCGCGCGGCACGCCGCCGGCGTCCACGTCGAGGTCGGCCGAAAGCTGCAGCATCAGCTCTCCCCATTCGGCGCGGGCCTGGTGCAGCTCGACACGGCGCGGCTGCGGGCGGGCATCCTGCAGGGCGTGGATGTCCCAGGGCCGTTCGAAGGTGACATGGGCATCCAGCGTCAGGCTGCGGATCCGCCCGGGCAGGCCCGAGTCCGAGGCCAGACGCGCGACAAGCCCCTCCGGCAGCTTCACCGCCTCGGCCGAGAGACCCAGCCGATAGCGCGCGTCCTCGCCCTCGTCCTGCATCATCGCCAGGTTCAGTGGCCCGCTGCCCGCCAGCGCGGGCTGGCCGGGGCTGTCCAGCTGCAGGCGATCCAGGGTGAACTGGGCGCGCTGCAGCTCCAGCGCGGTATTGGGCTTCAGAACGAGAGAGGCGCGCATCCCTTCGCTCCGGACCTGGAAACGGTCCTCCAGCGTGCGCAGGTCGAAGACCTCGGGCCAGGCGGCGATCACGTGGTTGGGCTTGTAGGACAGGGCGTAGAGGGCGAACTCGGGCAGCTCCACCGCCAGCCCGCTGTCGGGATCGGCGACTGCCAGGTTCCGCCAGACCATATCGAAGCGGTTGGGAAAGCCGGTGACACCGAAATCGGCATGGTCCAGCTGCCAGCCCTCGGCGCGCCGGGCCGCCATCCAGCCGGTCGCCTCGTCTTCCAGCCGGGAGGAACCGACCCACCAGTACCCGGACCACAGCGCCGCCAGCAGCGCGATCACGATCGTAAGACGTTTCATGCGGGCCCTTCACCTCTGCTTCGGGCTGTTGTTTACAGGGCGCAAGGACAAAGGGAAACAGAACCATGTGGGTCTTCGGCTACGGATCGCTGCTCTGGAAACCCGGCTTCGCGCCGGCCGAGGCGGTGGTCGCCCACCTGGCAGGCTACCGGCGCTCCTTCTGCATGACCTCGATCCATCATCGCGGCTCAGAGGCCGAACCGGGGCTGGTGCTGGCGCTGGACGAGGAAACCGGCGCGGCCTGCACCGGGCTGGCCTTGCGCGCCGCCGACGACGAGGCCGACAAGGTGCTGGCCTACCTGCGCGAGCGCGAGCTGATCTCCTCGGCTTATGTCGAGCGCCACGTGTTGCTGGAGCTCGCCGACGGGCGGCAGATCGAGGCGCTGGCCTATGTGATCGACCCGCATCACCGGCAATATTGCGGCGGCCTGCCGCTGGAAGAGCAGGCGCAGATCATCGCCCGTGCCCATGGCGGCATGGGGCCGAACGCGGAATATCTGCTCAACACCGCGGCGCATCTGGAAGAGCTGGGGCTGGGCGACGAAGAATTGACCTGGCTGGCCGCGAGGGTGCGCAATTTGCGCGGATAAGCCCTTTTTCTTCAAGGCGAAACACCCTAGAGTCCGGGCAACGAAACCACATCCGGGACCGTCCTGATGGCTCATAGTGAGAGCGAGGCCGCTCCGCAGTTTTCCCAGCCGATCCGCCAGATTCTGCTGATGCTCGTTGTCCTCGGGCTCTGCGCCGTGGGAACGGTCTTCGTCGGGCCCAGCCTGTTGCCGGTCTTCGAGGCGAACCCCTACCTGAACGGCTTCATCGCCTTCGTCTTCTTCATCGGCGTGCTGGCCTGCTTCTGGCAGGTGGCGCAGCTGATTTCCTCGGTGCGCTGGATCGAACGCTTTGCCCAGACGCGCGATGGCGATGCGGCGGGGCGCGCGCCGCGCCTGCTGACGCCGCTGGCCACCCTGCTGGGGCGCAGCGACCGGCGGATGCAGATCTCCTCGACCTCGGCGACCTCGATCCTCGATTCCGTCGCCACCCGGATCGACGAGGCGCGCGAGATCACCCGCTACCTGACCTCGCTGCTGATCTTCCTCGGCCTGCTCGGCACCTTCTACGGCCTCGCCACCACCGTGCCCGCCGTCGTCGACACGATCCGCTCGCTGGCGCCGCAGGACGGCGAGGCGGGGACCTCGGTCTTCAACCGGCTGATGACCGGCCTCGAGGCGCAGCTTGGCGGCATGGGCGTGGCCTTTGCCTCGTCGCTGATCGGCCTTGCCGGCTCGCTCGTCGTCGGGTTGCTGGAACTGTTCGCCGGCCATGGCCAGAACCGCTTCTACCGCGAGCTGGAAGAATGGATGTCGACCATCACCCGGCTGGGCCTGTCGGACAACGAGGAAGGCACCAGCGATTCCATGCTGGTGACGGTGCTCGACAACATGGGCGAGCAGATGGCCCGCCTGCAGGAGATGTTCGTCCGCTCGGATGCGGCGCGTGCCGAGGTGGACACCAAGCTGTCGACCCTGGCCGATACCATCGAGCGGCTGACCGACCGGATGGCGGCCCAGAACAATTCCTCCAGCCAGACCGCCGACGCGATGATGCGCCTGGCCGATCAGCAGGAAGCCCTGCTGGAGAAGCTGATGGAGCAGGGCCTGGCGGAAGGGCTGGACGCCGAGAGCAGGATGCGCCTCCGCTCGATGGATGTGCAATTGCTGCGCATCCTGGAAGAGATCAGCGCCGGCCGCCACGAGACCATGGCCGAGTTGCGCACCGATATCGCCGCCCTGTCGCGGCTGCTGACCCACTCGCGCTCGCACGCGGAACGGGACGGCTGACCCATGGCCCTGACCCGCAGATCCGGCGCCCGGCTGCAGGCCAATATCTGGCCCGGCTTCGTCGACGCGATGACCGGGCTGCTGATGGTGCTGATGTTCGTTCTGACCATCTTCATGGTGGTGCAGTACACCCTGCAGGAGACGATCACCGGGCAGGAAAACGAGTTGGACGACCTGACCGCCGACCTCGCCGCCCTGTCGCAGGCCCTCGGTCTGGAACGCGACCGCTCGGCCCGACTGACCGAGGAGGTCGGCACCCTGAACGCCACGCTGGACGACCGCCAGCAGAGGCTGGACCAGCAGACGGCGCTGATTGCCTCGCTGACCCAGCAACGGGACGAGGCGCGCGCCGGGCTGGCGGATGCCAATGCGCGGATCACTGACTTCGAGGCCCAGGTTTCGGGCCTGCTGGCGCAACGTGACGACGCCCGTGCCCAGGTCGCCGATCTGCAAAGCGAACAGCAGCGCCTGATCGGCGAGCAGGAGGCCCTGCAGCTGGCCCTGTCGCAGGCGCGCAGCGAGATCAGCGATCAGGAAGAGCAGGCCCGGCTGGCCGCCGCCCGTCGCGAGGCCCTGGAAGCGCTGGTCGAAAGCCTGCGGACCGAACGCGACGACGCCCGCAGCCTTGGCGCCGGTCTGACGGCGCAGGTCGACGACCTGGAAAGCCAGCTCTCCGAGGAAGAAGCCGCGCGGATCGCCGAGGCTGCCGCCGCCGAGGCCCTGCGCGAACGGCTGAAGGACTCGCAGGACGAGCTGACCGCGATGACCCTGGCGCTGGAAGAGCAGCGCCGGCAGGCCGAAGAGACGCTGACCCAGCTTGCCGCCGCCGAGGCCGCGGCCGATGACCTCGACGAGCGCCTGATGGCCGCTCTGCTGGCCCGCGACGAGGCCACGGCCCAGGCGGGACAGACCTCGGACGAGTTGGCGCGCACGCAGCAGCGCCTGGCCGAGGCCGAAGAGGGGCGTCAGGCCAGTTTTGGCCAGCTCTCGCGGCTGGAGGCGGCACTGGCGGATGCCCTGGCAGATGTCGAGGACCGCGAATCGAAGCTGGCCGAGATGGAGGCGCGGCTTGGCGTACTGGAGCGCGCGCTGAGTGGGGCCGAGGGGGACCGCGATTCTGCGCGCTCGCAGCTGGCGACCCTGCGCGAAGATCTCTCGGAGGCGCAGGCCGCGACGGACACCGCCCTTGCCCGGGCCGACCGCGCAGAGGCCGCAACCGAGGCCACCCGCGAGGAGATGCAGGCCGAGATCGACCGCCTGCGCGCCGAGGCCGCCGCACGCGAAGCCGAGCTGACGGCGCGACTGGATGCCGCCGAGGAACAGACCGATGGCCAGATCGACGCGCTGGAACAGGTGCGCGTGCGGATCGCCGCGCTGGAGGCCGCGCTGGCCCGGGCCGAGGAAGAGAAGACCGGCCTCTCGGACCGCCTGAGCGCCGCGCTGGAAAGCGAGAACCAGGCCGAGGCGCTGGCCGCCGACAAGCAGGCGCTGGAGGCCGACATGGCCCGCCTGCAGGACACGGCCGAGGCGCGTCAGGCGACGATCGGCGAGTTGCAACAGAAGCTGCGCGCCCTGGAAGCCACCTTGACCCGTACCCAGACACAGCTGACCGAGGGCGAGACACGGCACAGCGAGGAACTGGCCTCGATCCAGCGCCGCCTGGCCGAGGCACTGGCCGCAAAGGAGGCCGCCGAAAGCGCCTCGACCGACCGCGAGGAACTGCGCCGGCAGCTGGCGGCGGCACTGGCGGCGAAGATCAGGGCCGAGGAGGACGCAGCGGCGCAGCTGTCCGAGGCCGAGAAACGGCAGATCCTGCTGAGTCAGGCCAACCGTGCGCTGGAAGAGGAAGAGGCGCAGAGCGCCGAGGCCGCGCGCCGGTCCACCTTGCTCAATCAGCAGGTGGCGGCGCTGCGCACGCAACTGGCCTCTCTGCAATCGCTGCTGGATGACTACAAGGACCGCGAGGCGGCCAGCCAGGTGCAGATCGAAAGCCTGGGCCAGGATCTGAACTCGGCCCTGGCGCGCGCCGCAGCGCTGGAACGTAAGGAGCGCCAGCGTGCCGAGGAGGAGGCCCGCCGCCTGGCAGCCGAGGCGCGGCGGCTGGAGGCCGAGAAGCAGGAGTTGTCGCAGTACCGTTCGGACTTCTTCGGACGGATGCGCCAGATCCTTGCCGGGCAGGATGGCGTGCGCATCGTCGGGGACCGCTTCGTCTTCTCCTCCGAGGTGCTCTTTGCGCCGGCCCGCGCGCAACTTTCGCCCGAGGGGCGTGAGCAGATCGCCCAGATCGCCGGGATCCTGCGCCAGGTGGCCTCGGAGATCCCCGAGGGCATCGACTGGATCATCCGGGTCGACGGGCATACCGACAAGGTGCCGCTGTCCGGCGGCGGCGAGTTTGCCGACAACTGGGAGCTGTCGCAGGCCCGCGCCCTGTCGGTCGTGCGCTACATGATCGAGCTGGGGATCAGCCCGCGCAACCTGTCGGCGAACGGTTTCGGGGAATTCCAGCCCATCGAGGAGGGCGACAGCCCTGCCGCGCTGGCCGCCAACCGGCGTATCGAGCTGAAGCTGACCGAACGCTAGTCGGCGCGGATCTGGACCGCGCCGGTTTTTTGGGAAATGACCTCTCCGTCGCGGATCAGGGCCGCTCGGCCGGTGTAGAGACCCGGCGGCAAGGGCTGACGCAGCCGCTTGCCGGTGGCCCGGAACAGCTGGGCCTGGGTCCTCTCCAGGGTGACATCCTGCGCGGTCCATGGCCCGTCGGGCGCGCGGATCTCGAGGCGCAGCACGTCGCCCTCGCGGATGCCGAAGGCGAAGGCCCAGAGCACCAGCGCCGGCGCATCCCGGGGCAGGGACCTGCGGTCCGCCGTGCCGGCCCTGACGGCATCGAACGTCGGCACCGCGTCTAGAAACCCGAGCGAGATCAATCCGCCCGGCGTGTAGGCCAGCGGCTCGGCCCAGAGCGGTGCGCCCTGCGGGGCGCAGCCCTCGGCGCCCTCGGGGGCAAAGGGATCCACGTCCTTCCCGTCCTTGCGGAGCGAGAGATGCAGGTGGGGAAACTGGCTGCGCCCGGAGAGCCCGACAAGGCCGAGCATGGTACCCGTCTCGACCCGCTGACCTTCGCGAACCAGGACCGAACCCTGGCGCATGTGGCAGTACTGTGTGACCCAGCCCGCCCCGTGGTCGATCACCACGCCGTTGCCGCAGTCGCGTCCGTCAATGCGGGCCTCTTCGTCGGGGTCGTAGCGGCGGTCGATCATCCCGTCGCGCTGCCCGGTGACCCGCCCGGGGGCGGCGGCGCGGACGGGGACACCGGCCTGCATGGCGGCGAGGGAGGGCAGGGCGAAGTCGGTGCCCCGGTGGCCGTCATAGGAGAGGGGGCCGCAGGTGAAATCCCGCGCGCCGGGGCCGGGATCATGGTCGACATGGTTCTGCAGGAAGCAGTCGCGTCCCGGGGTGCAGTCCAGGGGCAGCGCCAGGCGCAGGTCGTCCTCGTTGGCCCGCAGCAGGCCCGCGGAAAGAAGGAGGCTCAGGAGAGCGACAGGCGCGAAGCGGCAGAACATCGGGGACTCCGGGCGAGGTGTCGCAGTCGGACGGGGGGCCGGGCCGTCAGGGGCAGGGGCCTCTACGTAGAAGGAGGGGCGGGGAAAATCCCCGCCCCGCAACGATGTCGAGCTGGCTGCAGCCGATCAGTCGGCCGTCAGCAGCGGTGGCTTGTTGCCCGACAGGCGCAGCTTGTCCGGCCCCGAGATCTGCAGGTCCAGCGCGCCGTTCTTCACCGCGACCCGGACCACGCCGCCCTTGGCAAGCTTGCCGAACAGCAGTTCCTCGGCCAGGGGCTTCTTGATGTGCTCCTGGATGACGCGGCCGAGCGGGCGGGCGCCCATCTTGTCGTCGTAGCCCTTGTCCGCCAGCCATTCGGCAGCGGGGCGGGTCAGTTCGATCGACACGCCACGATCCAGCAACTGCGCTTCAAGCTGGAGGACGAACTTCTCGACCACCTGCAGGATGGTATCCTTGGGCAGCGGCTGGAAGCTGATCACGGCGTCCAGGCGGTTGCGGAACTCGGGCGTGAACGTGCGCTCGATGGCGGCGGTATCCTCGCCCTCGCGGCGGTCACGACCGAAGCCGATGGCCGACTTGGCCTGTTCGGTGGCGCCCGCGTTGGAGGTCATGATCAGGATCACGTTGCGGAAGTTCACCGTGCGCCCGTTGTGATCGGTCAGCTGGCCGTGGTCCATCACCTGCAGCAGGATGTTGTAGACATCCGGGTGCGCCTTCTCGATCTCGTCGAGCAGCAGCACGCAATGCGGATGCTGGTCGACGCCATCGGTCAGCAAGCCGCCCTGGTCGAAGCCGACATAGCCCGGAGGGGCGCCGATCAGGCGGCTGACCGCGTGTTTCTCCATGTACTCGGACATGTCGAAGCGCAGCAGTTCCACGCCCAGCGTATCCGCCAGCTGCTTGGCCACCTCGGTCTTGCCGACGCCCGTGGGGCCGGCGAAGAGGTAATTGCCGATCGGCTTCTCGGGTTCGCGCAGGCCCGCACGGGCCAGCTTGATCGCCGAGGAGAGCGCCACGATGGCATCGTCCTGGCCGAAGACCACGCGCTTGAGCGAGCCTTCCAGATCCTTCAGCACCTCGGCGTCGTCCTTGGTGACGTTCTTCGGCGGGATGCGGGCGATCTTGGCGACGACGGCTTCGATCTCCTTCACGCCGATGGTCTTGCGGCGCTTGCTTTCCGACAGCAGGTGCTGCGCCGCGCCAGCCTCATCGATGACGTCGATGGCCTTGTCGGGCAGTTTGCGGTCGTTGATGTAGCGCGCCGAAAGCTCGACCGCCGTCTTCACCGCGTCATTGGTGTACTTGATGCCGTGGTGTTCCTCGAAATAGGGCTTCAGGCCGCGCAGGATCTTCACCGCGTCCTCGACCGAGGGCTCGTTCACGTCGATCTTCTGGAACCGGCGGCTGAGGGCGCGGTCCTTCTCGAAGTGCTGGCGGAACTCCTTGTAGGTGGTCGAGCCCATGCACCGCAGCTTGCCGCCGGCCAGCGCCGGTTTCAGCAGGTTCGAGGCATCCATCGCCCCGCCCGAGGTGGCGCCGGCGCCGATCACCGTGTGAATCTCGTCGATGAAGAGGACGGCATCGGGATGCGCCTCAAGCTCGCTCACCACGGCCTTCAGCCGTTCCTCGAAGTCACCGCGATAGCGGGTGCCGGCCAGCAGCGCGCCCATGTCGAGCGAGAAGATGACCGTGTTCGACAGGATCTCGGGCGTTTCGCCCTGGATGATCTTGCGCGCCAGGCCCTCGGCGATGGCGGTCTTGCCGACGCCCGGGTCGCCGACCAGCAGCGGGTTGTTCTTGCGCCGGCGGCAAAGCACCTGGATGCAGCGTTCAACCTCGTGGCCGCGCCCGATCAGGGGATCGACCTCGCCTTCACGCGCCTTGGCGTTCAGGTTGACGCAATACTTGTCGAGCGCGGATTCCTTGCCGTCGCCCTCGGGCTGGGCCGAGGCGGGACCGGAGGCGCGCTTCTGCTCTTCCTCGGCGCCCGATACGGGGCGGCTTTCGCCGTAGGCCGGGTCCTTGGCGACGCCATGGGCGATGAAGTTCACCGCGTCGTAGCGGGTCATGTCCTGCTCCTGCAGGAAATAGGCCGCGTTCGATTCGCGTTCGGCGAAGATGGCGACCAGCACGTTGGCCCCGGTCACCTCGGTGCGGCCGGAGCTTTGCACGTGGATGGCGGCGCGCTGGATGACACGCTGGAAGGCGGCCGTCGGAACCGCCTCGGATCCGTCGATGTCGGTGACGAGATTCGCCAGCTCCTCGTCGACGAATTCGACCAGGGTCTGGCGCAGTTCTTCGGTGTCCACCGAACAGGCTTTCATCACCCGGGCGGCGTCCGGCTCGTCTATCAGGGCCAGCAGCAGGTGTTCCAGCGTGGCGAATTCATGGTGCCGGGCGTTGGCCAGCGCCAGGGCCGCGTGGATCGCCTGTTCCAGGGTGGTCGAGAATGAAGGCACTGTGGTGCTCCTTTTCGATCTGTGGCGGAGCGGGGAGTGGGCCCCAGTTCCAACCATGGCCTCTTAGTCTTAAAGTTTGGTCGATCCTGACCGCTCTTCAAGGGTTTTCTGCGACCGCCCGATCACATTTCGCGGCCCGGCCCCGCAGAATCATCCTCAAACGGTGATTCAGAAGGCGTCCTTGCGGCGACGGATCTCGGCGAAGACCTCGGCGGGATCGGCCCCCTGCAGGCCCATGTTGGCCGCGACACCGGGTTGATCGGCGCGCAGGAAGGGGTTGGTGGCCAGTTCTTCGGAAAGCAGTGACGGAACGGTCGGCCGTCCTGCGGCCCGTGCGGCCTCGACGGCGTCTAAACGGGATATAAGCGCGGAATTCTCCGGTTCAATCGTCCGGGCGAATTTCGCATTGGCCAGGGTGTACTCGTGCCCCGAGCAGATCTTGGTGCGCGCCGGCAGGGCGGCCAGCTTGCGCAGGCTTTCGTACATCTGCGGGAAAGTCCCTTCGAAGACACGGCCGCAGCCGAAGGCCATCAGGCTGTCGGCGGTGAAGGCGATGTCGCTGTCGGGGAAGTGGAAGGCCAGGTGGCCGAGGGTATGGCCCGAGACGTCCAGCACCTGCCCCTGTTCGCCGCCCAGGCACAGCCGGTCGCCCTCTTCGACGGCCACGTCGAGCTTCGGCAGCCGGTGCTGGTCGGCCTTGCCGCCGGTGACCCGGGCCTCGGGGTGGGCGGCGAGGATCTGGGGCAGGCCCTGGACGTGGTCGTCGTGGTGGTGGGTCAGCCAGACATGGGTCAGGGTCCAGCCGCGCGTCTCCAGCGCCGCCAGGATCGGCGCCGCCTCGGGCACGTCGACCAGCGCGGTCTCGCCGGATTTCTCATCGTGCAGGAGGTAGGCGTAGTTGTCGGACAGACAGGGGATGGTGACGAGGGCGAGAGCCATGGTCATTTCCTTCGCACTTGCTATTGTTGGAGAGTGAAACCGATCGCGGGGCGGCTTGCAATGCACCTGGATGTTCAGGATCTGCGCAATTTCTACTACCGCTCGACCCTCGGTCGCGCGGCCCAGGCCAATATTCGCGGGCGATTGCTGCAGTTCTGGCCCGAAGCCCAGGGCCAGACCGTGCTGGGCTACGGTTTTGCAGTCCCGCTGTTGCGCCCCTACCTGCCCGATGCAAGACGCGTCATCGCCCTGATGCCGGCGCCGCAGGGGGTGATGCCCTGGCCGGCGGCGATGCCCAATGTCTCGGTCCTGTGCGAGGAAACCGTCTGGCCCGTGGACACCGGCATGGTGGACAAGCTGGTGGTGATGCACGGCCTTGAAACCTCCGAGCGGCCTTCGGACCTGCTGGAGGAGTGTTTTCGCGTGCTGGGGCCGGGGGGCAAGGCGCTGTTCATCGTGCCGCACCGTTCGGGCCTGTGGTCACGGTCGGACCGCACGCCCTTCGGCTACGGGCGCCCCTACAGCCAGGGCCAGCTGGAAGCGCAGCTGAAGCGGCACAGCTTCCTGCCGGAACGGCATCAGCATACGCTCTACCAGCCGCCCTCGGCGCGGCGCTTCTGGCGCAAGACGGCGCGGTTCTGGGAAAGCTTCGGCGGCCATGTCTCGGCGGTGCTGTCGGGCGGCGTGCTGATGGTCGAGGCCAGCAAGCGGGTGCAGGCCCCCACGGGACCGGGCGAACGGGTGCGCGCCAAATCCGGTCTGCGGGTGCTGGAAGGGCTGACCGCGCCGAAGCCCGAGACGGCCCGGGCCCGCAGAAGCTGACGGCCCGGGACCGGGGGCAGGCGGGGCCAAAGGCGTAGGGTGGGTGAAACCCACCTTCCCCTCGACGTGTCCCGCAGGGCCAGGCGCTACAGCGCCGACGCTGCAGTCGTCGTTCCGTCGCTTTGCAAGATGACGATATCGTCCAGTGTGATATCCGTTCCGTCGCTCGCCACCCGGATCGTCTGCACCACGCCGTCCGTTTCCGAGCCATCCAACAGCCTGATCTCGACATCCACGTAGCCGGGCAGGCCCGAAGTCCCGGGAAGGATCGCGACGCTTGTCTCGGCCAGCGTGTAGCCCTCGGGCAGCTCGACCTGCAACACGTCTTCGCCGGTGGTGAAATCCTCGATCTGGCCCATTTCGCGGATATAGTCGTCCCCGCTCAGCGCATCATAGGCGGTCTCGGTCTGCAACGAGCTTTCGGGGATGATGAACCTATCCGCGCCTTCGCCGCCAAAGGCTTGCGATCCGCCATAGGCAATGAGTTGATCATCGCCGCTGCCGCCGTGAAGCTCGGCGGTGCCGGCCCCGATCAGCATGTCATCGCCGGAGCCGCCATAGGCGGTACTGCCCTGGTCCGCAATCAACAGGTCCGCGCCTGCTCCGCCGTACCCCTCGGCTCCGTCCTCAAGGCTGATCGTGTCGTCGCCATAGCCGCCGTACATGGAGGCCTGGTCGTCCCCCACGAGCATGTCCTCGTTCAACCCGCCATAGCCGGAGGCCTGGTCGTCCGCGAAGATATTGTCGTTGCCGGCGCCGCCATAGAGAGAGGCATTGCCGCCGCCCTGCTCTCCGCTGACCCCCAGGGTGTCGTTTCCGCTTTCGCCCCGCAGCACCGCCTCGCCGGCGCCGTAGAGCATGTCGTCCCCACTGCCGCCGCGCCCGTCCGAGCTGTCGAAGCCATGGATCTCGTCCGCACCCACGCCGCCCTTGCCGAAGGCATCGTCGAAGAGCCCAAGCGTATCGCTGCCCTCGCCGCCGTAGAGCGAGGCCTCCTCCCAGCCGGCGAGGGAATCGTCCCCGGAGTCGCCGAAAGCGCGCCCGGTGTCATTCGAGGTCAGGGTGTCGTCGCCCGAGCCGCCATAGGCCGTGGCATCGCCCGCAGGCAGGTATCCTGCGTCGGTCCCGCTTTCCCCGAACCCGAGGTAGAGCCGGTCGTTGCCCATGTCCCCGTGGGCCTCGGCATAGTCATAGGCTTCTATCGTGTCCTCGCCCGAGCCGCCGTAGACGGTCGCTTCGCCTGCCGGAGCGGCAAGGTCGTCGCCTGCGCCGCCGTAGGCCACCGACCTGTCGAGCGCCCCGAACCAATCGTTTCCGCTGCCGCCGAAGAGTGTCACCTCGTCGAAACCGACCATGGCGTCGGCACCCTGCTGCCCGAAGACGATCCCCTTGCCGGTGAACGCCCCGCTGTCGTCCCCTGAACCGCCGAAGAGGGGCTCTCCGTCTCCGGTGTCGTAGGTGTCCCACTCCGCGGCTTCGAACTGCTCCATGAAGTAGTCCTGACCCGGGGTGTCCAGCAGGTCCTCGCCGCTGCCGTCCTCGGTCGAGGGCGGTTCCAGCACGTCATCGCCGCTTTCCTCCTCGGTGTCCGCCGAGTCGTCGTCATCCCAGATCGCGAGCCCGGCGAGCAGCGGGAGGAGCAAAAGGGCCAGAAGTTCCATGGGCGATCTTTCGGAAAATGCGGATGAGGAAGGTTAACTGGACCTCATGATTTAGGATTTGCGCGTCAGGACAATGGCTTGAACATGGAAACAAAGTGTTTCGCCCCATTTTCGCCACAAAGTGTCGAAATCTGATGCCAACCCGCAACAGCCGGCCGGCCCATGCGGTGCCGTAGAGCCCGTCCGGCCAGTCCTCGCCGGGCAAGATGAAAACCTTGCGAAGGGCTTTCCTCCGGCGAATCTTTGACTAAGCATGAGACCCTCCGCAAGGCGAATCCCAAAAAGGTGAACAAATACTTGTGCTTTGATGCGAGGTGCTGCGGCAAAACGGTTCGAAAAAGCGTCAGCATCCACGGAAGACACTGAAAAACAAGGCCCTTGGCCAAGTGCATAGGTGCTTCAAGCGGGTTGATGGGTGGGGAGGGCTCTGCTACACCCCCCCCGATTTTGATGCTCTGCCATGACAGGGCTGCAAACCCCCTGCGCCGGTCTCTCGCCCGGCCGGGGCCGAAAATCGGAAGGGTGGACGTGTCCGAACCAGCTTCGATCTCCTACGGCATCGCCTCGCGCTATGCTCAGGCCGTCTTCGACATCGCGCGCGAGAACGGCAAGCTGAAAGAACTTGAAATCAACGTCACGGATCTGGCCGAAGCCCTGGCTTCCAGCGAAGACCTGAACGAGATGATCTCTTCGCCGATCTATTCGCGCGAAGACCAGGAGAAGGCGATCCTCGCCCTGGCCGACGCCCTCGGGCTGAAGCCGGTCTCCCGCAATGCCCTGGGCCTGATGGCCCAGAAACGCCGCCTCTTCGTGCTGCCGCAGTACTGCCAGCGCCTGAAGGAGCTGCTGGCCGAAGAAAAGGGCGAAGTGACCGCAGAGGTGATCTCTGCCAAGCCGCTCTCCGCCGAAGAGCAGGCACAGCTCTCCGCCACCCTCGCCGATACAGTCGGCAAGCAAGTGGTCCTGAACACCGCCGTCGATGAATCCCTCATCGGTGGTCTCGTCGTCAAGGTTGGGTCCCGGATGATCGACACGTCGATCCGCGCCAAGCTCAACTCTCTCCAGAATGTCATGAAAGAGGTCGGATAAATGGGAGTCCAAGCAGCCGAAATTTCTGCTATCCTCAAGGAGCAGATCAAGAACTTTGGCCAGGAGGCCGAAGTGGCCGAAGTCGGCCGGGTGCTGTCCGTCGGTGACGGTATCGCCCGTGTCCACGGCCTCGACAGCGTCCAGGCGGGCGAGATGGTCGAGTTCCCGGGTGGCATCATGGGCATGGCGCTGAACCTCGAGGCCGACAACGTCGGTGTCGTGATCTTCGGCTCCGACCGTGACATCAAGGAAGGCGATGTCGTCAAGCGCACCAACTCCATCGTGGACGTTCCCGCAGGCCCCGCCCTGCTGGGTCGCGTCGTCGACGGTCTGGGCAACCCGCTGGACGGCAAGGGTCCGATCGAAGGCATCGAGCGTCGCGTTGCCGACGTGAAGGCACCGGGCATCATTCCCCGCAAGTCGGTTCACGAGCCGATGGCCACCGGCCTGAAGTCCGTCGACGCCATGATCCCGATCGGCCGCGGCCAGCGGGAACTGATCATCGGCGACCGTCAGACCGGCAAGACCGCCGTGGCTCTGGACGCGATCCTGAACCAGGCGTCCTACAACGCCGCCGCCGGCGACGACGAGAGCAAGAAGCTCTATTGCGTCTACGTCGCCATCGGCCAGAAGCGTTCGACCGTTGCCCAGCTGGTGAAGAAGCTGGAAGAGTCCGGCGCCATCGAATACTCGATCGTCGTCGCCGCCACCGCGTCCGACCCCGCGCCGATGCAGTACCTCGCGCCCTACACCGCAACCGCGATGGCCGAGTACTTCCGCGACAACGGCAAGCACGCGCTGATCATCTACGATGACCTTTCCAAGCAGGCCGTGGCCTACCGCCAGATGTCCCTGCTGCTGCGCCGTCCGCCGGGCCGTGAAGCCTACCCGGGCGACGTCTTCTACCTGCACTCCCGCCTGCTGGAGCGTTCGGCAAAGCTGAACGAGGACTTCGGTGCTGGCTCGCTGACCGCGCTGCCGATCATCGAAACCCAGGGCGGCGACGTGTCGGCCTTCATCCCGACCAACGTGATCTCGATCACCGACGGCCAGATCTTCCTGGAAACCGAACTGTTCTACCAGGGCATCCGCCCCGCCGTGAACACCGGTCTGTCGGTTTCGCGTGTGGGTTCCTCCGCTCAGACCAAGGCCATGTCCTCGGTTGCCGGCCCGGTTAAACTGTCGCTCGCCCAGTACCGCGAGATGGCCGCCTTCGCCCAATTCGGTTCCGACCTGGACGCCGCAACCCAGCGTCTGCTGAACCGTGGTGCCCGCCTGACCGAGCTGATGAAGCAGCCCCAGTACGCGCCGCTGACCAACGCGGAAATCGTCTGCGTGATCTTCGCCGGCACCAACGGCTACCTGGACAATGTCCCGGTCAAGGAAGTTGGTCGCTACGAGGCGGAACTGCTGTCCTTCCTGCGCAACAAGAAGGCGGACGTCCTGGAGTGGATCACCAACGAAGATCCCAAGATCAAGGGCGAACCCGCTGACAAGCTGAAGGCCGTGCTGGACGAATTCGCAGCAGACTTCGCCTGAGCCAAGGGAGGTAACACATGCCTTCTCTGAAGGACCTCAAGAACAGGATCGCGTCGGTCAAGTCGACCCGCAAGATCACCAAGGCCATGCAGATGGTTGCCGCGGCGAAACTTCGCCGCGCGCAGGAGGCCGCCGAGATGTCCCGCCCCTACGCGGAACGTTTCAACGCGGTCCTCAGCCAGCTCGCGTCCTCGGTGGGCGGGTCGGATACCGCGCCGCTCCTGCTGAAGGGGACCGGCAAGGATGACGTGCATCTGCTGGTCGTCATGACCGCAGAGCGCGGCCTCTGCGGCGGTTTCAACGCCAACATCGTCAAGCTGGCGCGCAACCACGCCGAGAAGCTCAAGTCCGAAGGCAAGACGGTGAAGATCCTCACCGTCGGCAAGAAGGGCCGCGAGCAGCTCAAGCGTACCTACGGCGATCTCTTCGTCGACCACGTCGACCTGAGTGACGTGAAGAACATCGGCTATGCCAACGCCCAGGCCATTGCGGCCAAGCTGCTTTCCTCCTTCGAGGAAGGAGAGTTCGACGTGGCAACCCTGTTCTACGCCGAGTTCGAGAACGTGGTGACGCAGAAGCCCCGCGCCCAGCAGGTGATCCCGGCCGAGTTCGAAGCGACCGAAGGCCCGGCCACCGACTACGACTACGAGCCCGGCGAGGCCGAGATCCTGGAAGAGCTGCTGCCCCGTGGCGTGGCGACCCAGATCTTCGCGGCCCTGCTGGAAAACGCTGCCTCGGAGCAGGGTGCCCGGATGTCCGCCATGGACAACGCGACCCGCAACGCTGGCGAGATGATCGACAAGCTGTCCATCGAGTACAACCGGACACGTCAGGCGGTCATCACCAACGAGCTGATCGAAATCATTTCGGGCGCCGAGGCGCTCTAAGGAACCGGAGACAACGACATGGCATTGAAAGGCAAAGTGACCCAGGTCATTGGCGCCGTCGTGGACGTGCAGTTCGAAGATGGCCTGCCGGCCATCCTCAACGCGCTGACCACAGACAACAACGGCAACAAGCTGGTTCTGGAAGTCGCACAGCACCTGGGCGAGAACACCGTCCGCACCATCGCGATGGACGCGACCGAAGGTCTCGTCCGTGGTCAGGCCGTGGAAGACACCGCGGGGCCGATCTCGGTTCCCGTCGGCAAGGCCACCCTGGGCCGCATCCTGAACGTCATCGGCGAGCCGGTGGATGAAAAGGGCCCCGTCGCCGCAGACGAGACCCGCCCGATCCACGCTGAGGCCCCGGCCTTCAGCGAACAGGCGACCGAGACCGAGATCCTCGTGACCGGCATCAAGGTCATCGACCTGCTGGCCCCCTACTCGAAGGGCGGCAAGATCGGCCTCTTCGGCGGTGCCGGCGTGGGCAAGACCGTTCTCATCATGGAACTGATCAACAACATCGCAAAGGTGCACTCGGGCTACTCCGTGTTCGCCGGTGTTGGCGAGCGGACCCGTGAGGGCAACGACCTCTACCACGAGATGATCGAATCCAACGTGATCAAGCCGGACAACCTGGAAGAATCCCAGGTGGCCCTGGTCTACGGTCAGATGAACGAACCTCCGGGGGCCCGTGCCCGTGTTGCTCTGACCGGCCTGACCCTGGCCGAGCAGTTCCGCGACAGCTCCGGTACCGACGTTCTGTTCTTCGTCGACAACATCTTCCGTTTCACCCAGGCAGGTTCCGAGGTGTCCGCACTTCTGGGCCGTATCCCCTCGGCCGTGGGCTACCAGCCGACGCTGGCCACCGACATGGGCGCCATGCAGGAGCGGATCACCTCGACCAAGTCGGGCTCGATCACCTCGATCCAGGCCGTCTACGTTCCCGCGGACGACCTTACCGACCCCGCACCGGCGACCACCTTCGCCCACCTCGACGCAACCACCAACCTGAACCGTGCGATCTCGGAACTGGGTATCTACCCGGCCGTTGACCCGCTCGACTCCTCTTCGCGCCTGATGGATCCGCAGATCATCGGCGAAGAGCACTACCAGGTGGCCCGCGACGTCCAGGGTATCCTCCAGCGCTACAAGTCGCTGCAGGACATCATCGCCATCCTCGGCATGGACGAACTGAGCGAAGAGGACAAGCTGACCGTGGCCCGTGCCCGTAAGATCCAGCGTTTCCTCTCCCAGCCCTTCGACGTGGCAAAGGTCTTCACCGGCTCCGATGGCGTCCAGGTTCCCCTGGAAGACACCATCAAGTCGTTCAAGGCAGTTGTCGCCGGCGAATACGACCACCTGCCCGAAGCCGCCTTCTACATGGTCGGTGGCATCGACGAGGTGATCGCCAAGGCCGAGAAACTCGCAGCAGAAGCCGCGTAAGGGGCTGATCTGATGGCAAACACGATGGACTTCTCCCTTGTCTCGCCGGAACGGAGCCTGGTCTCCGGCCCGGTGAGCGAGGCGCAGATTCCGGGAGAGGAAGGGGATCTGACGGCCATGCCCGGTCATGCGCCGATGATCACCACCCTGCGCCCCGGCGTGCTGCACCTCAAGGGACCGGACGGAGAGGATGACTACATCGTCTCCGGCGGTTTCGCCGAGATCTCGGCCGAGGGCGTCACCGTCCTCGCCGAACGTGCCCTGCACCAGAAGGAAATGACCCAGGACGTGCTGAACGACTGGGTCAAGGAAGCGCACAAGGCCTGGAAGGACGCGACCGACGACAACGCGGTCGCCCGGGCTGGCAAGCTGCTGGCCGACATGGTTGCCATGGGCAGCCACATCGGCCTCGACCCGGATCACGCGAACCACATCGAGTGATCCGACCCGAGCTTCGGTTTCATGCAGGGGCCCCGGCAATCGCCGGGGCCCCTTGCTTTTGTGCGCCCGGTCCTGCGATCCACACGATTTCTCAATCCTCGCAGGTCTTCATGCGGTCGGGGTGGTGCGGCAAACCCTACGCATACGAATAAATTTTTCGCGGGGGCTCCACTTCGGCGACGGGAACGGTCAGGATGCAACCAGAGCCAGAAGATCGGACGAGATGAAGAAACTGACTTCCCATTGCATCGGGGTGGACGACGGCGAAGTCGTCCTGTTTTCCGATTTCCAGGACGGGGGCGAGATGTGGACCGGCACCGGCCCGCGCGAGCGTCGCCGCCGGGTGACCTTCGCCGAACCCTACCTGACGCCGCCCACGGTCCATTGCACCCTGTCCATGTGGGACATGGACAACGGGACCAACCTGCGTGGCGACATCCAGGCCGAGAACGTGACCCGAGACGGATTCGATGTGGTGTTCAAGACCTGGGGCGACAGCCGCATCGCCCGCGCCCGCGCCCGCTGGATGGCGATCGGAGAACTGCGGGACTCGGACGATTGGGAGGTCTGAAACCGCGCCTGCGTCGCGCCTGAAGGCGCCCGCGTCAGCCACCTGGCCCCCTTGATCATCACCAGGCTGGAAATACTCCGGGGGGCCCCTGTCGGGGATCGTCCGAAGGGCGATCCCCGACAGGGGCGGGGCAGAGCCCCCCGCGACCTCTCACAGCTCGATGGCCTCCAGCACCTCGGGCTCGATCACATCGACCCCGGGCAGCGCGGCCTTCAGCACATCTGCATTCTGCTCCAGCAGCGGGAAGGTGCGGTAGTGCATCGGAATGACCGTCTTGAAGTCGAAGAAGGTCTTCGCCGCATAGGCCGCCCGCTTCATGTCCATCGTGTAATGGCCCCCCGCGCAGAGAATGCCGATGTCGGGCTTGTGCAGATCGTGGAAGATCTTCATGTCCGCCATCACGTCGGTATCGCCCGAGAAGTAGATCACCCGGCCCTCGCCCTCGATGATGAAGCCCGATTCGGTGCCCAGGTAGATCGGCCCATGCGGCCCCTCGGTGGCGGAAGAGTGGGTGGCATGGACCATGGTCACCTTCACCCCGCCGATATCCACGGTGCCGCCCTTGTTGAAGCCCGTGGTCTCGACCCCGAACGTGTCGGCGACGTATTTCATCAGCTCGACCATGCCGAAGACCGGGATGCCCAGCTCCTCCGCCACGGGTCCGACATCCGACAGGTGATCGCCATGGCCATGGGTGCAGAAGATATGCGTCGCGCCGGCGATGGCCTCGGCGCGCTTCTCGTCGGGCAGCATCGGGTTTCCGCCCAGGAAGGGATCGAGCAGCAGAACCTTGTCCGCGATCTCGAGCCGAAAGGAGCCATGTCCGAGCCAGATCAGTTTCATCTTGAACCTCCAGATCTTTGCGCCGAGCCTGCATCGGCCCGGCCATTCAGGGCCAGAGCGTAGTGCCCCGACCCGCGAAGGAAAGCCCCTTGGACTGGACCCGCCCGATAGACGCCTATTGCGAACGCCTCGGCCCCGGCCTCTGGGCCGAGCCGCTGAATGCGCTGACCAACCTCGCCTTCCTGCTGGCCGCGATCTGGGTCTGGCCCCGGGTGAAGGGGCAGGGCACGGGGCAACTGCTGGCGGCGGTGCTCTTTGTCATCGGCCTCGGCTCGGGCCTGTTCCACACGCTGGCGAACAGCTGGTCCAGCCTGGCCGACACCCTGCCGATCCTCGCCTTCATCCTGATCTACATCTTCGCCGCCACCCGCGACTTCCTCGAACGGCCGGTCTGGCAGTCGACCCTGATCGCCGCCGCCTTCCTGCCCTTCGCCGCGCTGACCACGCCGCTTTTCGCAAAGCTGCCCCTCTACGGTGTCAGCGCCCCCTACCTGCCGGTGCCGCTGCTGATCGCGCTCTACGGCGGAGTGCTGCGCCACTGGAAGCCGCAGACGGCGCGGGGGCTGTTCATCGGGGCGGGGCTGCTGATGCTCTCGCTCACCTTCCGCTCGGCGGATGAGCTGACCTGCGGCGCGACGGCGGGCATCGGGACGCATTTCCTGTGGCATGTGCTGAATGCGGTGATGCTGGCCTGGATGATCGAGACCTGGCGCCGCCATCAGGCGCTGCATGTGCTTGCGGGCAAGGCGCGCGGGCGCTAAACCCGACCCGATCCAGAACCAGGAGCATCCGATGTCGATCGACAAGGCAACCGCCGCGAAAGTGGCGAAACTCGCCCGCATCAAGGTGGAAGAGGACGCGCTGCCCGCGCTGGCGGAAGAGTTCAACACCATCCTCGGCTTCATCGAGCAGCTGAACGAGGTCGATGTCGAGGGCGTCGAGCCGATGACCTCGGTCACGCCCATGCGGCTGAAACGGCGCGAGGACGTGGTGACCGAAGGCGGTCAGCAGGACAAGATCCTGGCCAATGCCCCCGATGCCCGCGAAGGCTTCTTCGCCGTCCCCAAGGTGGTCGAGTAAGACCAGGCCACAACGCCCGTTCAAGAGAGGCGAGACGACATGACCGAGCTGAACAAACTGACCATCGCCCAGGCCCGCGACGCGCTGAAGGCCGGCGAGACGACCTCGACCGCGCTGACCGAAAGCTGCCTGGCCGCCATCGACGCCGCCGACGCGCTGAACGCCTTCGTGCACAAGACGCCCGAGCTGGCGCTGGAGCAGGCCAAGGTCGCCGATGCCCGCATCGCCGCCGGTGATGCGCCCGCGCTCTGCGGCATCCCGCTGGGCATCAAGGATCTTTTCTGCACCAAGGGCGTGCCCTCGCAGGCCGCCTCGAACATCCTCGAAGGCTTCAAGCCCGAGTATGAATCGACCGTCAGCCAGAACCTCTTCGACGCCGGTGCCGTGATGCTGGGCAAGCTGAACATGGACGAATTTGCCATGGGCAGCTCGAACGAGACCTCCTGCTACGGCAATGCCGTGAATCCCTGGCGCCGCGGCAATGACGACACCGCGCTGACGCCGGGCGGTTCCTCCGGCGGTTCGGCCTCGGCGGTCTCGGCAGACCTCTGCCTTGGCGCCACCGGCACCGATACCGGCGGCTCGATCCGCCAGCCTGCGGCCTTCACCGGCATCACCGGCATCAAGCCGACCTATGGCCGCTGCTCCCGCTGGGGGATCATCGCCTTCGCCAGCTCGCTGGACCAGGCGGGCCCGATGACCAAGGACGTGCGCGATGCGGCGATCATGCTGCAGGCCATGTGCTCTCATGACCCGAAGGATTCGACCTCGGTCGACTTCCCGGTGCCCGATTTCGAAGCGGCGCTGACCGGCGATATCCGGGGTAAGACCATCGGCATCCCGAAGGAGTATCACCTCGACGGAATGCCCGAGGAAATCGACCAGCTCTGGACCCGCGGCAAGGAGATGCTGGCGGATGCCGGTGCCAAGGTGGTCGATATCTCTCTGCCCCACACCAAGTACGCCCTGCCGGCCTACTACGTGATCGCGCCCGCCGAGGCCTCCTCGAACCTGGCCCGCTACGACGGTGTCCGCTATGGCCACCGCGCCCGGCTGGCCCAGGGCGACGGCATCACCGAGATGTACGAGAAGACCCGCGCCGAGGGCTTTGGCCACGAGGTGCAGCGCCGCGTCATGGTCGGCACCTACGTGCTGTCGGCGGGCTTCTACGACGCCTATTACAACCGCGCCCGGAAGGTCCGTGCCCTGATCAAGAAGGATTTCGACGACGCCTTCGCGGCCGGGGTCGACGCGATTCTGACCCCGGCGACGCCGTCGGCCGCCTTCGGCCTGGGCGAGATGACCGAGGCCGATCCGGTGCAGATGTACCTCAACGACGTCTTCACCGTGACGGTGAACCTCGCCGGCCTGCCCGGGATCTCGGTTCCCGCCGGTGTCGACAAGCAGGGCCTGCCCCTCGGACTGCAGCTGATCGGCCGCCCGTGGGAAGAGGGCGATCTGCTGAACACCGCCTATGTGCTGGAACGTGCGGCAGGGTTTGTTTCCAAGCCGGCGAAATGGTGGTAATCCGCCTGCCGTGGTCCTGGCCACGGCATATCCCCGCTTGAGGGGCCAAGCCATGCGCGCCAGTATGGACCTGTCGCAGAGCGAGAGAGTGACATGCGCGAACTGACCTGGGCCATGGCCCTTCTGGGCCTTGCCTCCTGTGCCCCTGCCGTGCCCGACAGCGCGGCGGGCGTGGGGTTCGGAGATTACCAATCCTACCAGCAGCAGCGTGAGGCGCAGCTGCAGGCGCAGACCATCGCGCCGCCGGCTCAGGTTTCTTCCGAGACCCTGCCGGGGGCCGCGGGCACGCCGCTCTCTGCCATCGATGCCTTGCCGCCGGGGGCCCGCACGACGGAACCCGGTGCCGGTGAGGCCGACAGTGCCGAAGCCCTGGCCGCCGATACCCAGGCGGCGCTGATGGCGGCGCAGAACTCGGGCGAAGCGCCGCTGGACGCCTCGCCGTCCAACCCGGCGCCCGAGGCCGTCAATGCGCTTGGCATCTCCGCCGAGAACGATTTCGCCGCCGTGGATGCGCAGCGGTCGATCGCCGAGGACCGCGAGTTCATCCAGGAAAACCGCCAGCGGTACGAACAGGTCCAGCCCGAGGCCCTGCCCGAGCGTACCTCGGTGCGGCCCAACCTGGCGGCCTATGCGCTGGAGACCAGCCACGCGGTCGGCACCCCCCTCTACAATCGCATCGGCCTGCTGAACGCCGAGGCGCGGTATACCCGCAACTGCGGCAAATATCCCTCTCCCGACATGGCGCAGTCCGATTTCCTGGCCCGGGGCGGGCCGCAGCGCGACCGGTTGGGGATCGACCCCGACGGCGACGGTTTCGCCTGCACCTGGGATCCGGCCCCCTTCCGCAAGGCGGCGCGGGGCGGAAACTGACCGCGTGACAAGGCAGGGCCAGGGCGTCGGCGCTCCGGGCGCGCGCTGGCATCCTTCGCCCAATTTCGGCGACCGGCGTAATGGGTTGGCCCCTGCGCTGGTCGTTCTGCACCACACCGCCATGCAGAGCGCCGAAGCCGCGCTGGAGCGTCTCTGTGACCCGCACTTCGCGGCGCCGGTCTCTGCCCACTACCTGATCGCCGAGGATGGCCGGCTGTGGCAGCTCGTGGACGAGCGCGCACGGGCCTGGCACGCGGGTGCCGGCTTCTGGGGCGGTGGCGGCGATGTCAATTCGCGCTCGATCGGGATCGAGCTGGCCAACCCCGCGCCCCATCCCTTCGCCGAGCCGCAGATGGCGCGGCTGGAGACCCTGCTGGCCGGTATCCTTGTCCGTTGGAATATTCCGCCCGAGGGGGTGATCGCCCACTCCGACATGGCGCCCGGGCGCAAGGCCGACCCCGGGCCGAAGTTCGACTGGCGGCGGCTGGCGCGCCAGGGGCTGTCGGTCTGGCCCGATCCGCAGGCAGACACCGAGGGCGACCTGGCACAGGACCTGGCGCGGATCGGCTACCCGACCGGGGACCTGGCGCTGGCCCTGCGGGCCTTCCGCCTGCGTTTCCGGCCCTGGGCCACTGGCGATGAAAGCGCTGCGGACCGCATCGCGGCCCGTGACCTCGCCGCGCGCTGTCCGGCGGGCGTCGCGCAGGGGGCGCTCGCCGGGGCATCGACAGCCGGGGCCGGCCCATGCTCCTGAACGCGGGGGAGGGGGCTTCGCCCCCCGTCCCTGCGGGCCTCCCCCCAGAGTATTTTCAGCCTGGTGATGGTATAAGAGCCCCCTGCATCTATCCGAGGGCTGAAAATACCCCCGCCGGAGGCAGCCCGGCCTTGCGATCCGGGACGGCGGGCCGTCCTGTTGCGCTGAACGGGAGGCTGGCGGCGGCCTGCGGGACCCGCGAAACACTTGCCTCCGGCGCGGTGGCGGCATAGGGCTTGGCGCCATGCGGATGATGTTTCTCGGAGATGTGATGGGGCGCGCCGGGCGGGCCGCCATCGAGGAGTGGCTGCCGAAGCTGCGTGCGGCATGGCGGCTGGATTTCGTCGTGGTCAATGGCGAGAACGCCAGCCACGGGGCCGGGCTGACCGGCGCCCATGCCAGGCTGATCCTGGACGCGGGCGCCGATGTGGTGACGCTTGGCGATCATGCCTTCGACCAGAAGGACATGCTGCAGGCCATCGAGGGCGACAAGCGTATCCTGCGGCCGCTGAACTACGCCAAGGAATGCCCCGGCGTCGGCGCCCGCGTCTTCGAGGCCCCCGGCGGGCGCAAGGTGCTGGTGATGCAGGTGCTGGGCCAGGTCTTCATGAAACGGCCTTTCGAGGATCCGTTCAGCCATGTCGACGCGGTGCTGCGCAAGTACCCTCTCGGCGGGCTGGTGCAGGCGACCCTCGTCGATGTCCACTGCGAGGCGACCTCCGAGAAGATGGCCATGGGCCATTTCTGCGACGGGCGGGCGTCGATGGTGGTGGGGACGCATACCCATGTGCCGACGGGCGATGCGCAGATCCTGCCGCGCGGCACCGCCTTCCAGTCCGACGCGGGCATGACAGGCGATTACGATTCGGTCATCGGCATGGACAAGGCCGAGCCGCTGCGCCGCTTCGTCACCGGCATGGCCAGGGGGCGGTTCACGCCGGCCGAGGGCGAGGCCACGGTCTCGGGCCTCTATGTCGAGACCGACGACCGCACCGGCAAGGCGACTCGGGTCGAGATGGTGCGGCAGGGCGGACGCCTGGCGGCTTCCGGGCCCGGACCGGTCTAGGCGGCGATCATGTTTCAGGCGCTGGTCGCGATCTGCGGTGCCGGTTTGCCTGTTGCCCATCCAGCTGCAGCGATCCCGACCGGGCCGCTACAGGCGAGACTTGCGCGGCGCGGACCGGGGCGACTAGATCACGCGAGGCCCATGCGACTAATCCGGGGGGACAGGACCGAATGCTGGCGCAATACCTGACCGGACCGACGGCGGGGCTGATGGCCCTCGCCGTGGTCCTGGTAATGTTCATCCTCTTCGTCAGGGAGGACTACCCGACCGAGGTCGTGGCAATCGCCGGGGTCTCGGTGATGCTGCTGACCGGGCTTCTGCCCTACGACCTGGCGCTCGGCGTGCTGTCGAACCCGGCGCCCTGGACCATCGCGGCGATGTTCCTGGTGATGGGGGCTCTGGTGCGCACGGGCGCCCTGGAAGGCTTTACCCGGGTCGCCACGGCCCAGGCCGGGCCGAGGCCGGTCCTGGCCCTTGCAGCGCTCTTTGCCTTCGTTATCGGCTCTTCGGCGATCGTGTCGAACACCCCGGTGGTGGTGGTGATGATCCCGGTCTTCGTGCAGATGGCCAAGACGCTGGACATCCTGCCCTCCAAACTGCTGATCCCGCTGTCCTATGCCGCGATCATGGGCGGCACGCTGACCCTGATCGGGACCTCGACCAACCTGCTTGTGGATGGCGTCGCCCGGACGCAGGGGATGGCGCCCTTCGGCATCTTCGAGGTCACCCCCATCGGGCTGGTCGTGGTGGCCTGGGGCGCGCTCTACTTCTTCGTGGTCGGGCGCTACCTTCTGCCGAAGCGCGAATCCATGGCCTCGATGCTGTCAGACCGGTCGAAGATGAAGTTCTTCACCGAGGCGGTGATTCCGCCCGACAGCAACCTGGTGGGCCGCGAGGTCACCGGCGTGCAGCTGTTCAAGCGCGAGGGCGTGCGTCTGATCGACGTGATCCGCGGCGACGACTCGCTGCGGCGCAACCTCAAGGGCGTGGTGCTGGAGGTCGGTGACCGGGTGGTGCTGCGCAGCCAGATCTCGGAACTGCTGAGCCTGCAGCGGGACCGCAGCCTGAAGCGCATGGACCAGGTCAGCGCGGTCGAGACGACGACGGTCGAGGTGCTGATCACGCCGGGATGCAAGATGGTGGGGCGCTCCCTCGGCTCGCTGCGCCTGCGCCGGCGCTACGGGGTCTACCCGCTGGCGGCGCATCGGCGGAACCAGAACATCGGGCGCCAGCTGGACCAGCTGGTGGTGCGGGTCGGCGATACGCTGCTGCTGGAAGGCGCGCCCGAAGACATCAAGCGGCTGGCGCGCGAAATGGACATGGTCGACGTCGCCCAGCCGACCGAACAGGCCTACCGGCGGGCGCAGGCGCCGATCGCCATCGCCGCGATCCTCGGCATCGTCGTGCTGGCGGGCTTCGGCGTGGCGCCGATCCTGATGCTCTCGGTGCTGGCGGTGGCGCTGGTGCTGGTGACGCGCTGTGTCGATGCGGACGAGGCTTTCGCCTTCGTCGACGGGCGGTTGCTGGCGATGATCTTCTCGATGCTGGCCATCGGCGCGTCGCTGGAACACACCGGCGCGGTCGAGATGATCGTGCGGCTGATCGCGCCGCTGATGTCCGAATTGCCGGGCTTCATGATCATCTGGGCCATCTACCTGCTGACGTCGATCCTGACCGAGCTGGTGTCGAACAATGCAGTGGCGGTGGTGATGACCCCGATCGCCATCGGGCTGGCGCAGGCCATGGGCGTGGATGCGCGGCCCCTGGTGGTGGCGGTGATGATCGCCGCGTCAGCCAGCTTCGCCACGCCCATCGGGTATCAGACCAACATGCTGGTCTATGGTCCCGGCGGCTATCGCTTCACCGATTTCATGAAGGTCGGGATCCCGCTGAACCTCTCGATGGGCCTGGTGGTGAGCGCCGTGATCCCGCTCTTCTGGTCGCTCTGAAGCGCCGGGCGAACGGGCCCGGCCCAATGGGGCCAGGGATCACGGCCCCTCGTCACATCACGCGCCGCTTGCCATCATGTCGAGAACACGGCGGACCGTGTCCATGCGCTCCTTGTTGGGCGGATGGGTGCCGAGGAATTCCTGCCCGGGGTCGGGGATGCGGTTGAAGTACTGCGCGCCGCGCAGCGGGTCATAGCCTGCCGTGGCGGCGATCCGGGTGCCGAGCGCATCTGCCTGCAGCTCGAACTGGCGCGAGTAGCTGCGGGCGGCGAAGGCGGCGCCCATTTCCGAGGCCCGGCGGACGGCGGCCTGGGAGGCCCCGGAACGCGCGGCGACCTCGGCATATTCGCGGGCGCCCTGTTCGGCATAGCGGCGTTGCTGACCGAGGTGGTCGAGGATGTGGTGGCTGGCCTCATGCGCCATGACGAAGGCCAGTTCGTCCGGGTTCCGCATGTCGGCGATCAGCGCCAGGGTGAAGATCAGCACCGGCTGGCCCGCGCTGTCGAGGGTCTGGAAGGCATTGGGCGCGCTGCGGCGGCGGTGGTCGATGGCGATCTGGAAGGCGCAGTGATGATCGGCCCGCCGCGCGCGGCAGGACCGCTCGATCACCGGCTCCACCGTCTCGACGACCTGGGCGAACTGCCGGGCCGCGGCCTCGGGACCGAGGCGGGCCGGGGTGTCGGGATCGGCGGGGGTGACGGTGGCGGGCGGCAGCGCGCAGCCGGACAGGACTAGGGCCGTGACAAGAGCCGCGAGAGGGCGCAGGACGGCGACAAGGGAGACTCGGAACATGATGGGCGCGGCCGGATTCGGTTGGATCAGCCCTGCATATAGTACAGGACGCCGCCGAATGCATCTGGCGGCAACCCGATCCTTCATCCTGGCGATTGACGTTCCCTTGCCAGCGGATAACCTGAGGCCACCATGTTTACAATCGAACACGAATTCGACTGCACCGTGATCACCCTTGTCGATGACGGTGAGACCCCGCTGAGGGAAGATGTCTCGATCAATGCCTTCGAGGAATGCATCACCGTCGAGCAATATGACGAGCGCACCGACCAGGTGCAGAAGGTCACCCTGTCGATGACGCAGCTGCGCGACCTGACGGCGGCGCTGAACCTGCCGGAAGGCAGCTACCGGACCGTCCGGCGCGGCGGCTGACGATCACTCCTGCACCCGGAACACCTTGTCCCGCGCCGTCTGGCCACGGACCAGCTGCAGCCGCGACTTCGCCAGGCCGAGCGCCCGGGCCAGCAGCCGGCGCACCGCCTCGTTGGCCTTGCCGTCTTCGGGCGGGGTGGTGACATAGACCCGGATCGCGCCATCGGCCTCCTGCTGGATCCGGTCGCGCGCGGCGCGGGGCGTCACCCGTACCGCGATGTCGGCGCCCGGCAGCGCCAGCGGGCTGAGATCGGGAATGTCGCGTGCCATGGGTCTCCGGCCGTGGGGGTGCGGTGGGGGTTGCGTCCGGGCAGGCGCCGGACCAGTCTGCCCCCGGACAGACACCAGGAGGCAAGAGCATGTCAATCGAGGGCACCCCCAAGACCGGGTTCTACTGGGACGAACGCTGCTTCTGGCATTCGGGCGGCAACTACGCGCTGACCCTGCCGGTCGGCGGCTTCGTGCAGCCCATGGCCGCCGGTGGCCTGCCCGAAAGCCCCGAGACCAAGCGGCGGCTGAAGAACCTGATGGATGTTTCAGGGATCACCGCCGACCTCGCGCTCTCCTCGGCGCCGGAAGCCAGCCGCGAGGATCTGTTGCGGGTGCATCCCGAAAGCTACCTCGATGCCTTCAAGGCGATGTCGGATGCCGGCGGCGGAGAGCTGGGCCTGCGCACCCCCTTCGGTCAGGGCGGCTACGAGATCGCGGCGCTGTCGGCGGGGCTGGCCAGCACGGCACTGGCCGACATCATGGCGGGACGGGTGCGCAATGGCTATGCGCTGTCGCGCCCGCCGGGGCACCACTGCCTGCCCGACTGGCCGAACGGCTTCTGCCTGCTGGCCAATATCGCCATTGCCATCGAGGCCGCCAAGGCGCGTGGCGAGGCGGGCCGTGTCGCGGTCATCGACTGGGATGTCCACCACGGCAACGGCACCGAACATATCTTCTACGACCGCGACGACGTGCTGACCATCTCGATCCACCAGGAGAAGAACTATCCGCTGGACACCGGCGACATCGCCGACCGGGGGCGTGGCGCGGGCGAGGGGTTCAACATGAACATCCCGCTGCCCTCGGGTGCCGGCCATGACACCTACCTCGAGGTGATGGAGCGCATCGTCCTGCCCGCCCTCGACGGCTACAGGCCCGACGTGATCATCGTCGCCTGCGGCTTCGACGCCGGCATCTTCGACCCGATCGCCCGGATGCTCTGCACCGCCGAGACGTTCGGTGCCATGACCGGCCAGCTGATGCAGGCGGCGGAGCGCCTTTGCGAGGGGCGGCTGCTGCTGGTTCACGAGGGTGGATACTCCGAGGTCTACGTGCCCTTCTGTGGCCACCGGGTGCTAGAGGTGCTCTCGGGCTCGGACCGGGTGGTGCCGGATCCGATGGCGCAGACGGTGGCCATCCGCCAGCCGGGGCAGCCGGCGAGGGCCTTCTTCTCGGGGCTGGTGGCGGATATGGCCGCGCAGCTTCTGTAGAAACGATGAAGGCTTCGTAGGACAGGGTTTTCGGCTTGAAACCCGCGTCTTCAGGGCCGACATGTCTTGCGACCTGACAGGAGAACGACATGCCCGACCGCAACCAGGCCGCCCTGGACTTCCTGCTGAGCCGCCGCTCGCGTCCCGCCAAGACCCTTGCGGCCCCCGGCCCCTCGCGCGAGGAGCTAGAGGTGATCCTGACCGCCGGCGCCCGCACGCCCGACCACGGCAAGCTGGAGCCCTGGCGCTTCATCGTGCTCGAAGGCGCGGCCTTCGACCGTCTGGCCAGACTGGCCCAGAGCCGTGGCGCGGCACTGGAGAAAAGCGAACAGGACATCGCCAAGGCGGTGAAGCAGTTCGAGGATGGCGTGACCTGCATCGCCGTGGTCGAGAGCCCGAAGGCCTCCGAGAAGATCCCGCCCATCGAACAGACCTACTCGGTCGGCGCCGTCTGCCTGGCACTGGTCAACGCGGGCCTGGCCTCGGGCTGGGGCGCCAACTGGCTGACCGGCTGGCATTGCTTCGACCGGAGCTTCCTGGAGGAGGGGCTGGGCCTCGCCGGGCACGAAAGCCTCGCCGGGCTGATCTACCTGGGCACCGAGCAGGTCGCCCCGGCCGACCGTCCCCGCCCCGATCTGGAGGAGATCACGACGTGGATCTCGGCCTGATCCTTTCCGGCTTCCTGCGCGCCCTCGGCCAGACCGGGGACCCGCGCTTTCGCCGGGTGCTGTTCATCGGGGTCGGCCTGACCCTGGCGCTGCTGATCGGCGCCTGCTGGATCACCTGGGCGGGCATCGGCTGGGTCATCGGCGACGATGCCAGCCTGCCCTGGATCGGAGAGGTCTCCTGGCTGAACGATCTGGCGGCGGCGGGCGGGCTGCTGGCGATGATGCTGGCCTCGGTCTTCCTGATGGTCCCGGTGGCCTCGGCGATCACCTCGATGTACCTCGACCAGGTGGCCGAGGCGGTCGAGGACCGGCACTACCCGGGCCTGCCCCATGTCGAGGGCGTGGGCTTTGTCGAGGGGCTGGCCGATACCGTCAGCTTCCTCGGGGTGATCCTGCTTGCCAACATGGTGGCGCTGGTCTTCTACATCTTCCTTGCCCCCTTCGCGCCCTTCATCTTCTGGGGTCTGAATGGCTACCTGCTGGGGCGGGAATACTTCACACTGGCCGCCATGCGCCGGCTGGGCCGCGAGGGCGCCAACCAGCTGCGCAAGCGCCACATGCTGACGATCTGGGCCGGGGGTATCCTGATGGCGATCCCGCTGACGGTGCCGATCCTGAACCTGGTGGTTCCGATCCTCGGGGCTGCGACCTTCACCCACATCTTCCACGGGCTCGCCGCGAAGCGTCGCTGATCACAGGCATCCCGAAACGATTGACCCCGCCGGGCCTGGCCGCGGCGGGGTCAATCGTTTCAGGGCCCTGGTGTTCCGCACCGGATGTCAGGGCTTGCTTGCAGAGCCGGGCTCAGTGCCCAAGACCGCGGGGGGCTCGTCCGGGGCCGGCTTGCGCGCTCAGCGCGGGACGGTCGAGTCCATGCGGCCCCACCAGTCCATATCCTCGATGGTGATCCAGCCGGACAGGATGATCGTCGCGGCGATGGCGAAGATCACCGTGGCGATCCCGGTGGTGATCCACATCTTCGGCTTGAGATTGTGCACCTCCAGCGAACCCGACTGCGTGCCCGGCACGACCTTGCCGACATCGGCCTGGGTCTTCAGGCGCAGCGGCGCGATGCACAGCAGGGTCATCCACCAGATGACCGCGTAGAGGACGAGCCCCGAGGTAATGCCCATCAGACCTGCTCCAGTTCGATCAGGGTGCCGTTGAAGTCCTTGGGATGCAGGAACAGCACCGGTTTGCCATGGGCGCCGATCTTCGGCTCTCCGCCGCCCAGCACCCGTGCGCCCTCGGCCAGCAGGTGATCGCGGGCGGCGAGGATGTCCTCGACCTCGTAGCAGATGTGGTGAATGCCGCCAGAGGGGTTCTTGTCCAGGAAGCCCGCGATCGGCGAGCCCTCGCCCAGAGGGTAGAGCAGTTCGATCTTGGTGTTGGGCAGCGTGATGAAGACCACGGTGACGCCGTGATCGGGTTCGTCCTGCGGCGCGCCGACCTCGGCGCCGAGGGTCGTGCGGTACTGCGCGGCGGCGGCCTCGAGATCCGGGACGGCGATGGCGACGTGGTTCAGGCGTCCGATCATGGGGTCATCTCCTCTGTTTCCGGCTTATCGCCCGGGGAGGTCCCGTGGCGCAAGGCGCTGCGCGGTCGCAGGGGCGGGGGACGATGGGATTAACGTGGCGTTCATCCTGACGCGCCTAGCCTGAGGGGGCGCCCGAATGGCGCAGGCCCGGGGGGGCGAGCCCCGCAGGGCCTTGGCCCGAACGGCACAGGAATGTCAGGGAACATCATGGAACCGCTCGACACATTCGCCTCTCCGACTGCCAACCGGCCCATGTTGGGCCTGACCGTGCTGGTGGTCGAGGACAGCCTATACGCCTCGGAGGCCCTGCGCCTGCTCTGCCTGCGCTCCGGCGCGCGGATCCGTCGGGCCGACTGCCTGAAGTCGGCGCGACGACACCTGCAGGTCTATCGGCCCTCGGTGGCGGTGATTGACCTCGGCCTGCCTGACGGCTCGGGGGCCGAACTGATCGGTGAACTGACCCGGGGCGGAGCGAAGCTGGGGGTGGTCGCGGCGATGTCCGGTGATCCCGGCGCCGAGGAAGAGGCGCGCGAGGCGGGCGCCCAGTGCTTTTTCGCCAAGCCCCTGACCAGCCTCGCCGCCTTCCAGGCTGAGATCCTGTCGCACCTGCCGAGGGAATACCGGGTGTCGGGGCCGCGTCCGGTGGCCTCGGATCCGATCGAGCCGGATCCGGTCGCCTACAAGGATGACATGGCCCATGCCGCCGAACTGCTGCAGGAGGCCGTGGACGAGGACATGCTGGCCTATCTCGGCCAGTTCCTGCGCGGCGTGGCCCATTGCGCCGGCGATGACGAGTTGTTCAGCGCCGCCGAGGCCCTGGACGAGCGACGCGGCAAGGGGGCACCCCTGCGTTCGGAACTCGCCGCCCTGGCCGGGCTGCTTCAGGAACGTGTCGGTCAGCGCATGGCGATCTGAGGCGTCGCTCTGCTCCGTTGGCCGCAAAACGGGATCCGGCGCAGGCCGCCTGTCCGAGGACGCCAAGGTTTGAAAGCGAGAGATTGAGAGCGAGGGACTGAGTGCCAGTGCCCGAAAGCCGGGATCACCCGGCTCGAAACGCGGGAAGGCGAGGGATCCTTCCCGCGTTCCGGGGACCGTCCGGAGGGACGGACCGGGGTTGAACCGGTCAGCGGGGACAGCCCGGCGCCACGCAGGCGCCGGAGGTTCGGTCAGGGGAGACGATGACCGCCGCCCCGGTCCGGCTCAGCCGACCAGCTTGCCGGTGACTTCGACCAGGCGCTTGGCCTGGTGGGCCACGGCGGCCTTGCCCTTCTCGTCGAAGGCGCCGGGGGTGGCCGAATAGCCGTAGGGGTTGCCGCCGGCGGCACCGATCGAGTCATCGGTGTAACCGGGGGTGACGATGATCGCGCCCCAGTGCATGACGGTCGGGTAGAAGCCGAGCAGCGCGCCTTCCTGGCCGCCGTGGACATTGCCGGCCGAGGTGGTGGCGGTCACGGTCTTGTTGATCAGGCCGCCTTGCGACCAGACACCGCCCAGGGTGTCGACGAAGGCGCGCAGCTGCGAGGGCGCGGCGCCGAAACGGGTCGGGAAGGAGAAGAAGAATCCGTCGGCCCAGCCCAGGTCATCGCCCGTGGCGTGGGGCACGTCGCTGGTGGCTTCCAAGTGTGCCTTCCAGGCGTCCTGGGTGTCGATCACGGCCTGGGGCGCGGTTTCGGGAACGCGCAGCAACCGCACCTCGGCGCCGGCTTCGCGGGCCGCACGGGCGGCCTCTTCGGCGACAGCATGGTTGGTGCCATAGGTGGAATAGTAGACGACTGCGATCTTGGGGGTGGTCATGGGAGGGGCTCCTGATGTGAGGTTTGCATACAGGTATCCCTCGCTCTGACGCACGAATAGCCCGATAGGCGCATAATGGCTGTGTTTTGATGCACAGCTTGGCCGGCAGGCTGTCAGCGGAAGGCCGGCCCGTGCGCCCAGACGGTCAGCGAGAATCGCTCTCCCTCGGTCACCGGTTGCACCCGGTGCAGCGCGAAGGAGGGGAACAGGACCGCCGTGCCCTGCTTCAGGGGCGCGGTGGCGACATTGGCATTCATCCAGACCTCAAGCGTGCCGCCCGCATAGGCGCCCTCCTCGGACAGCTGGGTGACCAGCGTCAGCTTGCGCCGGGCAGCCAGGGGGCTGTCGCCGATGTCGGAATGCCAGCCGAAGTGACCCTCGCGCTCGGCCCCGTAGCGGGCGATCTGCGGCGATTCGGAGAAGTCCTGGAGGTCGAAGTCGAAGACGGCGCGATTGGCCTGGCGCACCAGGTCGATCAGCCGGTCCATGACCCAGGCGGTTTCGGGCAGGTCGTCGACCCAGGTCAGGTCGGCACGGCGCAGGTTGTGATCGCGCCCGGCACGCACCAGCCCGGCGTCCTGCGAGGGCGCCGCGCGGGCGATCTCGACAAGCTGGGCGCATTCGGTGGCGGAAAAGGCGGCGTCGATCTGGTGAAAGGCGATCATGTGGGGATCCTCGGAAAGAAGATCCTCCTATGGCCGGCGCGCGCCCGGCGCTGCGCCGCAAGCGACAGGCCAAGTGTCGCATTTCACCCCTGGCCTGCGGCGTCGGCCCGGCATTACCCCTTGTCGCGCCAGTGGTTCGCGATCGGGTAGCGGCGGTCCAGCCAGAAGGCGCGGTCGGTCAGCCGGGCGCCGGGCGCGGACTGGAAGCGCTTGTATTCCGACAGGTAGATCAGCCGCTCGACCTTCTTCACGTCGTCATGGGCAAAGCCTGCCTCGACGCAATCGGCGACCGAGGCATCCTGGTCGACCAGCAGGTCGAGGATGGCATCCAGCACCGGATAATCGGGCAGCGAATCGCTGTCCTTCTGATCCGGGCGCAGTTCGGCCGAGGGCGGCTTGGAGATGATGCGCGGCGGCACGACCTCTCCGCGCGGCGCCAGCATCCAATCGCGGTGATGGCGGTTGCGCCAGCGGCAGGTCTCGAAGACTCGGGTCTTGTAGAGATCCTTGATCGGGTTGTAGCCGCCCGCCATGTCGCCGTAGATCGTTGCATAGCCGACCGCGACCTCGGACTTGTTGCCGGTGGTCAGCAGCATTTCCCCGAACTTGTTCGACAGCGCCATCAGCAGCACGCCGCGCAGGCGGGACTGGATGTTTTCCTCGGTCAGATCGGCGGCGAGGCCGTCGAACAGCGGTGCCAGCGCCTCGGTCACGGCGGCGCGGGGGCCGGAGATCGGGACATAGTCGTAGTGGCAGCCGAGCGCCTTGGCGCAGGCCTCGGCATCCTCCAGCGAATGCTCCGAGGTATATTCCGAGGGCAGCATCACGCAGCGCACATTCTCGGGCCCGAGGGCATCGGCGGCCACGGTGGCGACCAGCGCCGAATCGATGCCGCCGGACATGCCCAGCAGGACCTTGCCGAATCCGGTCTTGCGGCAGTAGCCGCGCAGGGCCTCGACCATGCAGCGGTAATCCTGTTCCCATTCGTCGGGCACATGGGCCTTGTCTGCGGTGGCGATGCGCCAGCCCTCGGCACCGCGCTCCAACTCGATGTGAGAGATCGCCTCGTCGAACACCGGCATCTGGAAAGCCAGGGCGCCGCCGGGGTTCAGCCCGAAGCTGCCGCCGTCGAAGACCTGGTCGTCCTGACCGCCGACGAGGTTGAGGTAGATCAGCGGCAGGCCGGTCTCGATCACCCGGCCGACCATGTGGTTCTGGCGGGTTTCCATCTTGTGCCGCGCGTAGGGCGAGCCATTGGGTACGATGAGGAACTCGGCCCCGGTCTCGGCCAGGGTGTCGGCGACATCCGGGTGCCAGGCGTCTTCGCAGACCGGGAAGCCGATGCGGGTCTCGCCGACCGAAAGCGGCCCGCGCAGGGGGCCGCTGTCATAGAGGCGCACCTCGTCGAAGACGGTGTCGTTGGGCCGGTCGTGCTTCAGCGCCCGCCCGGTGACGCGGCCGCCCTGGCAGAGGTGGTAGGCGTTGTAGAGGCCGGTGCCCTCGACCCAGGGGCCACCGATCGCCAGCGCCGGGCCCTCGGCGCATTGCGCGGCCAGGGCCTCGATCGCGGCCATGGCGGCCTGGTGGAACACCGGCTTCAGGATCAGGTCCTGGGTCTGGTAGCCGGTGATGAACATCTCGGGCAGGCAGACCAGGTCGGCGCCGGCCTCGCGGCCCTTTTGCCAGGCGGCGAAGGCTTTCGCGGCATTGCCGTCGATGTCGCCGACGGTGGCGTCGAGCTGCGCCAGGGTGATCCGGAACCTGTCTGCCATGGCTGCCTCCTTGCTGGCCGCGCTGCCTGACGGCCCCGCAGGGCCTTTGCGCCTGCTTAGCCGCCAGACCTGCCGAGGAAAAGGCGATTTGGTGAAAGGCGTTGCCCCTGAGGTATCCCTCGCATAGGTTTTGCCCAAACCAGCAAGGCCGCCCGACCGCAGTGTCGGCGCCCCAGCGAAGGCGGGTTCAGGGAGAAACCATGGTTCAGGTTCTGAGAAGCTTTCTGGTTGCCGGGACGGTCGGTCTGGCATCCGTGGCAGGTGTGTCGCTGGCGCAGGACGCCACCGTGCAGACCAAGCAGTACGAGGATGGCGGGGTCTACGAAGGCACCTTCAAGGACGGCCTCCAGGACGGGTTCGGCACCTACCGGCTGCCCAATGGCTACGAGTACACCGGCGACTGGGTGGCGGGCGAGATCCGCGGCCAGGGCCGTGCCGCTTTCCCCAATGGCTCGGTCTACGAGGGCGAATTCGCCAAGGGCAAGCCGGAGGGATTCGGCAAGATCACCTTCTCGGACGGCGGCACCTACGAGGGCGCCTGGGTCGACGGCAAGATCACCGGCCAGGGGATCGCGGACTATGCCAACGGCGTCCGCTACGAAGGGGATTTCCGCAACGCCATGCACCATGGACGGGGCCGGATGGAGAACCCGGACGGCTATGTCTATGAGGGCGACTGGGTCAACGGCGTCAAGGAGGGGCAGGGGCGCATCACCTATCCCGACGGCACCACCTACGAGGGCGGCATCAGCAGCGGCCAGCGTGACGGCGAGGGTACGCTGGTCATGGCCGACGGGCTGACCTACGAGGGCGACTGGGTCGAGGGCCAGATCGAGGGGCAGGGGAAGCTGACCCAGCCCAATGGCGATATCTACGAAGGCACCCTGGTCGCCGGCCAGCGCGAGGGCGAAGGCCGTGTCACCTATGCCAATGGTGATGTTTACCAAGGCAGCTTCCTGGCCGACCAGCGCGAGGGGCAGGGCACGTTTACCGGCGCCGACGGCTACCGCTACGAAGGCCAGTGGCAGGGCGGCAAGATCTCTGGCGACGGCCAGGTCACCTATCCCGACGGTTCGGTCTACGAGGGCCAGTTCGCCGGCGACCTTGCCGATGGTCGCGGCAGGATCACCTATCCCGACGGCGCCACCTACGAAGGGGACTGGGTCGGCGGCGTGATCGAGGGACAGGGCGTTGCGACCTTCCCCTCTGGCCTCACCTACGAGGGCAGTTTCAAGGCGGCACAGAATCACGGCTATGGCGTGATGCGCGACGGCGAAGGCTATGTCTACGAGGGCACCTGGGCCGAGGGCCAGCGCGAGGGCGAGGGCAAGGCTACCTATCCCGACGGCATGGTCTACGAGGGCGGCTTCAAGGCCGGCCTGCGGGACGGCACCGGCAAGATCACCATGCCCGACGGTTTCGTCTACGAAGGTGACTGGGCCGCGGGCGAGATGACCGGCAAGGGTGTCGCGACCTACAAGAACGGTGATGTCTACGAGGGCGATTTCGTCGAAGGCCGCCGCGAGGGCCAGGGCACCCTGACCTATGCCAGCGGCGAGGTGCTTACGGGCACCTGGGTCGGCGGCGTGCTGGAAGAGGGCGCCGCCAGCCAGGGACAGCCCACAGAGGACACCGAGACCCAGTGACCCCGGGGGGGGGGCGGACGGCGGCGGGCCGGCATCCTTGTCGGGAACCGACGCCAGGGGCGCGATGCCTGCCGGGGCCCCATGACGTCACGGTCGATGGCGAGCTGCCGGGTTTCCTCCAGAGGGACCTTGCCCCGGCATCCTTCGCGCTGACGCCGGACTGCCGACATGAAAACGCCCCGTGCCTTGCGGCGCCGGGGCGTTTCAGATCTGCCGGGCGGGAGCGTGCTCAGAGCTGCTCCATCACCTCGTCGGAGGCTTCGAAGTTGGCGGTGACGCGCTGCACGTCATCGTCGTCTTCCAGGGCGTCGATCAGCTTCATCAGCTTCTGCATCCCCTCGAGATCCATCTCGGTCGTGGTGGTGGGCTTCCAGATCAGCTTGGTCGATTCACTTTCGCCCAGCTGGGCTTCCAGCGCCGTCGAAACCTCGTTCAGGTCGGTGTCCAGGCAGTAGATCACATGCCCGTCTTCCGAGCTCTCCACATCCTCTGCACCGGCCTCGATGGCCGCCATCATGACGTCATCTGCATCGCCGACGGAGGCCGGGTAGACCACTTCGCCCTTGCGTTCGAACATGAAGCCGACCGAGCCGGTCTCGCCCAGATTGCCGCCGTTCTTGGAGAAGGTCGAGCGCACGGTCGAGGCCGTCCGGTTGCGGTTGTCGGTCATCGCCTCGACGATCACCGCCACGCCGTTGGGGCCGTAGCCCTCGTAGCGGATTTCCTCGTAGTCGTCGCCGTCACCGGCCTGCGACTTCTTGATCGCGCGGTCGATCACGTCCTTGGGGACGGAGCTCGACTTGGCTTCCTTGACCGCCATGCGCAGGCGGGGGTTCTTCTCGGGATCGGGGTCGCCCATCTTGGCGGCCACGGTGATCTCTTTCGAGAGTTTCGAAAAAAGCTTCGAACGGGCGGCGTCCTGCCGACCCTTGCGATGCTGGATGTTCGCCCATTTTGAGTGGCCGGCCATCGGTGCCTCCAGTCTCGTCTGAATTCGGTCGCGTCTCTATAGTGCACAGGCCCCCATGGCCGCAAGATGCTGGCGCATTGCGCACAGCCCGGCGGAATTTGCGCCCGGCCTTGCCGCGAGGGGGGCGAGAGGGCAGATAGGACAGGTCCCCTGCCTTTCCCGCATGTCCCACCCCCAGCCGATCGGAGCCCCGCCCCGGATGACCGTCACCCTGTTCGAGCAATTCGTCGTCCTCTGGGTCGTGATCGACTCCATCGGCACGATTCCGGTCTTTGTCGCCGTCACCGCGAAATACGGCCCCAAGGCGCGTCGCAAGATCGCCATCGAGGCGGCGCTGACCGCCACCGCAGTGCTGCTGTTCTTCCTCGTCGTCGGGCAGTTCCTGATCAATGCCCTCGGTATCTCGCTGCCGGCCTTCCAGATCGCCGGCGGGCTGATCCTGTTCCTCTTCGCGCTGACCATGATCTTCGGATCGGGCGATACCTCGGCCGAGCTGGCGGACGGGCAGAGCCCGGCGATCTTCCCGCTCGGTGTGCCCTCTCTAGCCTCGCCCGGAGCGATGCTGGCCATCGTGCTGCTGACCGACAACAGCCGGTTTTCGGTGCCGGAACAGGCGGTCACGGGCGCGGTGATGCTGGTGGTGCTGCTCTGCGCCCTGGGGCTGATGCTGGCGGCGGGGCCGATCCTGCGGGTGATCCGGCCCAGTGGCGCCGCCATCGTCAGCCGGGTGATGGGGATGATCCTGGCCGCCGTGGCCACCGACAACGTGATCGAGGCGATCTTCCAACTGGTCGCCCAGGGTCCGGGCGGCGGCCCGCTCTAGGGGCAATACGGTCCCGTCGGCGGAGTGGCGCGCAGGCGGGACATACGGTAGCGTCATTTCCCGTGACCTTGCTTCGGCGCGCGCTATTCTCGCCTCATGACCGCTGATCAGATCATCCTGTTTTCGCTCTTCTTCGCCGTCTTCGCCCTGCTGCTCTGGGGGCGCTTCCGCTATGATGCGGTGGCCTTCGCGGCGCTCATGGTCGGCGCGGCGACCGGCGTGGTGCCCTACGAGGATGTCTTCTCGGGCTTCGGCCACGAGGCGACGCTGATCGTGGCGCTGGTGCTGGTGGTCTCGGCGGGGCTGGTGCGCTCGGGGGCGGTCTACCTGATCACCCGCACGCTGGTGAACTCGGCGCGTCCGCTGTTCGGGCATATCGCCCTGATGGGCGGCATCGGCGGCGTCCTGTCGGCCTTCATGAACAACGTCGCTGCGCTGGCGCTGCTGATGCCGGTCGATATCCAGACCGCGCGCAAGGCGGGGCGGGCGCCGGGGCTTTCACTGATGCCATTGTCCTTCGCCACCATACTGGGCGGCATGGCGACCCTGATCGGCACTCCGCCCAACATCATCATCTCCTCGATTCGCGCGCAGAGCCTGGGCGAGGGCTACCGGATGTTCGACTTCGCCCCGGTCGGCGGGCTGACCGCCATCGCCGGGCTGGCCTTCGTTGCCCTGATCGGCTGGCGGCTGATCCCGCGCCCCGACCAGGGCACGCTGTCCGAGGGCGAGCTGGCGCAATACGTGGCCGAGCTGACGGTGCCCGAGGACAGCAAGTGGATCGGCCGCCGGCTCTACGAGACCTACGAGGAGGCCGAGAAATGCGATGTCGCCGTGATCGGCCTGATCCGCGACGGGGAACGGCTCTATGGCCAGGCCCGCAACGCCGAGATGCGCGCCGGCGACGCGCTGGTGCTGGAAGCCGTGCCCGAGGCGCTGGACGAGTTCCGCGCCGCCCTGAACCTGGCCTTCTCGGACAACAGCCGGGAAGAGAAGCTGAAGGCGGCGGGCGAGGGGCTGGACGTGCTGGAGGTCGTGGTGCCGGGCGATGCGCGCATCGCCGGCAAGACGGCGCAGGCGGTCGGGGTCTCCTGGCGGCACCGGGCGGTGCTGCTCGGGATCTCGCGCCAGGGGCGGCGGATCACCAAGCAGGTGCGGCGCACCCAGATCCAGCCGGGCGACCTGCTGCTGCTGCTGGTGCCCAAGGACACCGGCGCCCAGGTGGCTGAATGGCTGGGTTGCCTGACCCTGGCCGACCGGGGTCTCGCGGTGACCGAGAACACGAAGACCTGGGCCGCCATCGGCCTCTTCGGCGGCGCCGTCGTGGCCGCCAGCTTCGGGCTGCTGCACCTGCCGATCGCGCTCGGGCTGGTGGTGATCGCCTACCTGCTGCTGCGTATCGTGCCGCTGGACGAGCTTTACGGCCATATCGAGTGGCCCGTGGTGGTGCTGCTCGGCTCGATGATCCCGCTCGGGGCCGCGCTGGAAACCTCAGGCGGGACGGAGCTGATCGCCAACGGCCTCGTCACCCTGACCGGCGGCTGGCCGGCCTGGGCGGTGCTGACGGCGCTGATGGTGGTCACGATGACCCTTTCGGACGTGCTGAACAACACGGCGACCGCCATCGTCGCCGCGCCCATCGGGATCTCCATGGCGCAGAGTTACGATGTCTCGCCCGATCCCTTCCTGATGGCGGTCGCCGTGGCGGCCTCGGCAGCCTTCCTCACCCCCATCGGGCACAAGAACAACACGCTGGTGCTTGGTCCGGGCGGCTACAAGTTCGGTGACTACTGGCGCATGGGCCTGCCGCTGGAACTTCTGGTGGTCGCCGTCTCGATTCCCCTCATCCTGCTGTTCTGGCCGCTCTGAGCGCCTCGCGCCGCGTGCTGCGGCGCAAGGGTGCGGCAGACTCGGAAGCGCCTCGCAAGCTTGATTCAGATCAAGGCAAGGCCCCGGGTGCGGGGCTAGGGTCCGCGTCAGCCCGGGGCACACCCGGGTGCGGTTCGGAGAGCGGCGGAATGGTACCGAAAGGCGATCAGGTGACGCACTACTGGCTGATGCAGCGGATGGCGAAGAGCCTCGGCTGTGACATGGCGGCTGCCATGGCCGAAGGGCGTCTGGAGACCCGGGACTGGGCGGCCATGGTCGACCGCTGCCGGGGCTGCGAGGCGATCTGTGCCTGCCAGCGCTGGCTGCGCGCCGCCGAACTGGACGAGATACCACGCGACCGGGCCATGCCCGGCTGCCGCAACGCAATGATCTTCGCCACGGTCTGAGGACCGGGCCGGACCCGAGAGGGAGAGGACCGATGGGACTGTTCAGCAAGCTCGACAAGCACATGGACCTGATGAGCGGCATGGCCGAGCGCATCGGCGTCGATCTCGACGAGGCCCTGCAGGGTGAGGTCTCGGCGAACGGCTACCGCGCGGCGGTGCTGCGCTGTGCCTCCTGCCGCGAGGCCGGGGCCTGCGCCCAGTGGCAGGAGGCCCATGCGACCGCCCATGTCACCCCGGGATACTGCCGCAACACGCAGTGGTTCGGCGCGTTCCCGCACCGCAAGTGACGGCGGTCCCAGACCGTCAGCAGACATAGGCTTCCGGGTGTCCTTTGGGGAAGGGGCGCCGGGACTCGCCGGCAGGCAGGGGTGACTGCCCAACCGCAGGAGGGCGCGGTCGGACAGGATCATGGCCCCCGGCCTGCAAGGCGCAGGCGCCGGCGTGGGAGCGATCCCGTGCCGGCGTCTCGGTTTCCGCCGTCGGTGTGAACCGCGCCGCAGGCTGGCGCGTATCCCCTCCATGACAGCCAGACAGCCCTCCCGCCTCGTCCTTGTCCTCGGGGACCAGCTTTCGCCCGACCTTTCCGCCCTGCGTGCCGCCGATCCCGCCCGCGACCGGGTGGTGATGGCCGAGGTCGCCTCGGAAACCGGCTATGTGCCGCATCACCCGAAGAAGATCGCGCTGGTGCTCTCGGCCATGCGCCACTTTGCCGAAGAGTTGCGCGCCGGGGGCTGGGACGTGGTCTATACCCGCCTCGATGATCCGGACAACGCCGGCTCGATCCCCGCCGAACTGCTGCGCCGCGCCGAAGAGGCAGGCACCACCCGGGTGCTGGCCACAGAGCCCGGCGAATGGCGCCTGATCGAGGCCCTGCGCGACCTGCCGCTGGATCTCGAGATGCACGAGGACGACCGCTTTCTCGCTTCCCATGCCCGGTTCGAGAGCTGGGCCAAGGGCCGCAGGTCACTGCGGATGGAGTATTTCTATCGCGAGATGCGTCGCGAGACCGGTTACCTGATGCGGGGCCGCGCCCCTGCGGGCGGCCAGTGGAACTTCGATCACGACAACCGCGAGGCACCCCCCAAGGGCGGCGCCGACCTCTTCCGCTCCGGCCCGATGTCCTTCACGCCCGATGCGACCACCGAAGAGGTGCTGGCACTGGTCGGCGACCGCTTCGTAGAGAACTTCGGTGACCTGCATCCCTTCGACCTGCCGGTCACGCGCACCCAGGCACGCCGGGCGCTGAGCCATTTCGTCGCCACCCGGCTGGCTGATTTCGGACCCTTCCAGGATGCCATGCTGCGCGATGATGCCTACCTGAACCATGCGCTGATCTCGCCGGCCCTCAACCTCGGGCTGCTCGACCCGCGAGAGGTCTGCGATGCGGTGCAAGCCGCCTGGGAGGCGGGCGAGGTGCCGCTCAACTCGGCCGAGGGCTTCATCCGCCAGGTCATCGGCTGGCGTGAATACGTGCGCGGGATCTACTTTCTCGAAGGGCCGGACTATCCGCGCCGCAATGCGCTGAACCACCAGCGCGCCCTGCCGCCGCTCTACTGGGGCGCGCCGACTCGGATGGCCTGCCTGTCGGCGGCCATCGGCCAGACGCGACGCCTGGGCTACGCGCATCACATCCAGCGCCTGATGGTGACGGGCAACTTCGCCCTGCTGGCGGGGATCAACCCGGCCGAGGTGCACGACTGGTATCTCTCGGTCTATGTCGACGCCTTCGAATGGGTCGAGGCCCCGAACACGGTAGGCATGAGCCAGTTTGCCGACGGCGGCGTGATCGCCTCCAAGCCCTATGTCTCCAGCGCCAACTACATCGCGAAGATGTCCGACTACTGCCAGGGCTGCGCCTATTCGGCGACCCGGAAGACCGGCGAGGGCGCCTGTCCCTTCAACCTGCTTTACTGGCACTTCCTGACCCGCCACCGCGAGAGGTTCGAGCAGAACCACCGCATGGGCCGGATCTACAGCACCTGGGACCGCATGGCGGAAGACAAGCGCGCCACGATCCTGTCCGAGGCCGACAGCTTCCTGACCCGCCTCTCCGCCGGCGATCCGGTCTGACGAAACGCAGAACGGCGGCCGGGGGCACCCCTTGCCCCTATCCGATGGCTGAAAAGACTGCGGGGGAGTCTCCGGTACGGAGACGGGGGGCAGCGCCCCCCTTGCCCGGATCGACCGGCGTGCGCCCGGCCCGGGCATCGAGCCCGGCCCGCTCGCGCTGCCGCGTCCGTTCTGAACCCGCGCTCAGTCGCGCAGGCGTTTGCCCCAGAGATCGTATTCGCTGGCCTCGTCCACCTCGACGGTCAGGATATCGCCGGGCTTCAGATCCTCGAAATCCTCGTCGATGAAGAGATTGCCGTCGATCTCGGGCGCATCGGCCCAGGTGCGGCAGGTGGCGCCGTCGCCGTCCAGCTCATCCACGATGACCTGCAACCGCTTGCCCACCTTGGCCGCCAACTTCGCCTCGGAAATCGCCTGGGCCTTCTCCATGAAGCGCTCCCAGCGGTCTTGCTTCACCTCGCCCGGAACATGGTCCGGCAGATCGGCCGAGCGCGCCCCGGCGACATTCTCGTACTGGAAGCAACCGACACGATCCAGCTGCGCCTCGTCCAGCCAGTCCAGCAGGTACTGGAACTCGGCCTCGGTCTCTCCGGGATAGCCGACGATGAAGGTCGAGCGCAGGGTGATGTCGGGGCAATCGGCGCGCCAGGCAGCGATCTCGTCCAGCGTCTTCGCGCTGGCGGCAGGGCGGGCCATGCGCTTCAGCACATCCGGGTGGCCGTGCTGGAAGGGGATGTCCAGGTAGGGCAGCAGACCGTTCGCGGGATCCGCCATCAGCGGGATCAGGTTGCGCACATGGGGGTAGGGGTAGACGTAATGCAGCCGCACCCAGGCGCCAAGCTGGGCCATCTCGCGGCTGAGGTCCAGGATATGGCTGCGCACTTCGCCGCCCTTCCAGGGGTGCAGGTCATGCTTGCGGTCCACCCCGTAGGCCGAGGTGTCCTGGCTGATCACCAGCAGTTCCTTCACGCCGGCCTCGACCAGCTTCTCGGCCTCGCGCAGCACCGCATGGGCGGGGCGGCTGACCAGCCTGCCGCGCATGTCCGGGATGATGCAGAACTTGCACTTGTGGTTACAGCCCTCGGAGATCTTCAGGTAGCTGTAATGGCGCGGGGTCAGGCTGACGCCGCTCGCGGGCAGCAGATCGACGAAGGGATCGGGATCGGGCGGCACGGCGGCATGGACGGCGTCCAGCACCTGCTCGTATTGATGCGGGCCGGTGACGGCCAGCACCTTGGGATGCACGCCGGTGATATACTCGGGCTCGGCGCCCAGGCAGCCGGTGACGATCACCCGGCCGTTCTCCTTCAGCGCCTCGCCGATGGCCTCGAGGCTTTCCGCCTTGGCACTGTCGAGAAACCCGCAGGTGTTGACGATCACCGCATCGGCGCCGGTGTAGTCGGGGCTGATCGCATAGCCCTCGGCGCGCAGCCGGGTCAGAATCCGCTCGCTGTCCACCAGCGCCTTCGGGCAGCCGAGAGAGACCATGCCCAGCGAGGGCTGGCCGGGACGTGCGGGACCGTCGCCCAGGCGGGCGGCAGGGGCTAGATCGGGGCGAAGATCGGGCGGATTCTGCATGGGCGGCATATAATGCAGGCCCCGGGGCAGGGGAAGCCCCCGCGCAGCCGGCGCTTGCCGTGCAGCCTGCGCTTGCCGCGCCCGGCGGGGCTGCTATCCTTGCCGCAGAAGGCAGAGGGAGGCAGGCAATGCGTTGGATCATGAGGATAATCGGGGCGCTGGTCGTCGCCGTCCTGCTGCTGGTCGCGGCGCTGTTTGCGCTGCCGGGCGAAAAGATCGCCCGCCTTGCCGCCGACCAGCTGACCGCCCGCACCGGCCGCCATCTGGAGATTTCGGGCGAGACCCGCATCAGCTACTATCCCACGCTCGGGGTGCAGACCGGTCCGGTCAGCCTGTCCAACGCCCCCTGGTCCGACAAGGGGCCGATGTTCCGGGCCGAGGCGCTGACCATCGGCGTCGACCTGATGGCGCTGCTCGGGGGCGACATCCGCATCACCGAGCTTGACGCCGAGGCGCCGCAGATCGTGCTGGAGCGCAACGCGCAAGGCGAGGTCAATTGGCAGTTCTCCACCCCCTCCGGCGGAACCGCCCCCCAAACCTCGGCCCAGACCAATGCGCTGGTGCTGGAAACCCTCTTCGTGCGCAACGCCCAGATCCGCTATGTTGACGCCCGCGCGGGCAGCGATCAGCGCCTCACTGGGCTGGAGCTGACCCTGTCGCTGCCCGAGGCCACCGGCCCCGCCGACATGACGCTGAAGCTGGCACTGCCCGGCGGTACGGTCACCGGCGAGGGACAGGTGGGGCAGGCGGCCCGCTTCCTCGATGGCGAGGTCTCGCCTGTTTCGGTGCGCTTCGAGGCGCCCGGCGGCACGGCCTCTTTCGAGGGGCGTGCCGGGATCGCGCCCGAGGCCACGGGGCGGCTGTCGCTCTCGGTCAGCGATGCGGGCAAGCTGCTGGCGGTGCTGGGCGAGGCGGCGGACCTGCCCGGCGCCCTGTCGCGCGACCTCGGCTTCGACGGGCAGGTGACGCTGACGCCCGATGGCCGCCTCGCCCTGCGCGAGGGCGCTCTGCGCGGCGCGGGCAACCAGGCGGCCATCGAGGCCGACCTTCTGCCCGGCGCGGTGACCCAGGTCACGGCCCGGATCACGGCGCAAAGCCTTGACCTGGCGCCCTTCACCGGCGGCGGATCGGGGGGCGGGGGCGGCAGCGCCGCGACGGGCTGGTCCCGGGCGCCCATCGACGCCTCGGCCCTCGGGCTGATCGAGGGCGATATCGCCCTGAACGCGGGCTCGGTGGCGCTTGGCGTGACGCAATTGCAGGACCTGCAGACCACCATCAGCATCGAGCGCGCCCGTGCCGTGGCGCAGATCCGGCGGCTGTCGGTCTTCGGCGGCGCGCTTACCGGGCAACTGGTGGCCAACAATCGCGCCGGGCTGTCCATCGGTGGCGACCTGACCGCCGAAGGAGTCGACCTCAGCCGCCTGCTGGGCGAACTGGCCGGGATCGACCGTTTCACCGGCAGCGCCGGGGCACGGCTGAACTTCCTCGCCTCGGGGCAGTCGGTGGCGGCCTGGATGAATTCCCTCTCCGGCTCCGGCAACCTTGAAACCGGGCGCGGCACGATCACCGGCATCGACCTCGACCGGCTGTTCCGCTCCGGCGATGTCTCTGGCGGGACGACGATCTTCGACGCCACCATGGCCAGTTTCACGATCTCCGAAGGGGTGTTGCGCAACGACGACCTGCGCATGCAACTGGCCTCGATCACCGCGACCGGCGAAGGGCAGGTGAACCTCGGCGCGCAGAGCCTGAACTACCTCTTCACCCCGGTGGCGCTGAAGGACGACCAGGGGCGCGGCCTGGCGATCCCGGTGCGCATCCGCGGCCCCTGGGCCAGCCCGCAGATCCTGCCCGACCTCGAACGCGCCCTCCAGCTCAACGCCGATATCGACCGCGAAGAGGTCGAGCAGCGCGCCAAGGACCGGGTGCAGTCGGAACTGCAGGAACGGCTCGGCGTCTCGCAGGAAGAGGACGAAAGCGGCGAGGACGCGATCCGCCGGGGCCTTGAGGACAAGCTGAAGAACGAACTGCAAAATCTTTTCAAGTGAGCGACGTCCCGGAAACGGTCCGGGGGACCGTTTCAGTCGCGAACGGGCGGAGCCCAGACGTCCCGGAAACGGTCCGGGGGACCGTTTCAGTCGCGAACGGGCGGGAGCCCAGATGTCCGGGAAGCGATCCGGGCAAGTTTCGCCGGCGGCCAGGCAGAACCTCCGAGGTCTCATGCCTCGTCGCCCTCGATCCGGCACCTGCGCCAAGGCCAGATGCAGGACGCCTCCGGCGGGAGTATTTCCAGCCATCGAATGGATGCAGGGGCCCCTTCCATCTATTCGACGGCTGGAAATACTCCGGGGGAGTCCGCCTCGGGCGGACGGGGGCAGAGCCCCCCAGCCCACCAATGAAAAAGAGCTCCGGCGGGGGCTCTTCTCATCACGATAACCGATCAGCTCAGCGTTTGCGGTCGCGGCGCGAGGACATCGGCTGGAAGGCGACGCCGACATGGGCTTCGCAATAGGGCTTGCCGTTGTGCGAAGGCAGGCCGCAGAACCAGAAGTCATCTGTCGCTGGGTCGCCCACGGGCCACTTGCAGGTCCGCTCGGTCAGCTCCATGAGGGTCAGCTTCTTCGACTTCTTCTCGACTTCGCTGACCTTGGCCAGGGCCTCGGGGCTGATCTCGTTCGCCGAAGGCTGCGGCGGCAGCGGCTGGCCGGCCGGAATGATCGCCTTGCGGGCCGGGCTGGGGGCCGGGGCCGCGGCCTGGGGGGCGGGTTCGGGCTTGGGTTCGGGCGCCGGAGCTGCCTCGCGCTTGGGCGCGGGCTTGGCCTTGGCTTCCGCCTTGGGCGCCGCCGCCGCCGGCTGCTGCGCGCCCCCGCCCGAGCGGTTGGACAACCCGAGGCGGTGCACCTTGCCGATCACCGCGTTGCGGGTCACCCCGCCCAGTTCCTTGGCGATCTGGCTCGCCGACTGGCCTTCCGACCACATCTTCTTCAAGAGCTCGACGCGTTCGTCGGTCCAGGACATTGCGCTCTCCAATCCTTGTTCCGGCCGCGGCCCGCGGTCACGGGGGGCGGGGCCGCCCGCGTTTCCGCAGGGGCCCCGCCCTGAATTCAGTCCCCTATACTAGTCATGGGGCGCGGAGTTACAAGGTATCATTGCCCTCGGACCCCGCGTCCGGTGACCTACTGCCGGAGGGTTAGAGCCCGAGGCACCAGCGCATCACGGCCTTCTGGGCGTGCAGGCGGTTCTCGGCCTCGTCGAAGATCACCGACTGCGGTCCGTCCATCACCTCGGATGTCACTTCCTCGCCGCGGTGCGCGGGCAGGCAGTGCATGAAGACGGCCTGGTCTCCGGCAGCCTGCATCAGCGGCGTGTTCACCTGGTAGGGGCGCAGCATGTTGTGGCGCCGCTCGCGGGTGCTCTGGGCGTCATGCATCGACACCCAGGTATCGGCGACGACGATATCGGCCCCCTCTACGGCGCGCGCCGGGTCACGTTCGATCACCACGTTGCTGCCCTTGTCGCGGGCAAAGCCGATGGCCTTGGGATCGGGATCCAGCTGCATCGGCCCCGAGAAGGTCACGTCGAAGCCCAACTGGCCCGCCGCGTGCAGCATCGAGGCGCAGACATTGTTGCCATCGCCGACCCAGACCACCTTCTTGCCCCGGATCGGGCCGCGATGCTCTTCATAGGTCATCACGTCGGCCATGATCTGACAGGGGTGGCTTTCATTGGTCAGCCCGTTGATCACCGGCACCGAGGCATGTTCGGCCAGCTCGTGCAGGATGGATTCCTCGTTGGTGCGGATCATGATCATGTCCACGTAGCGGCTGAGCACGCGGGCCGTATCGGCGATGCTCTCGCCATGACCCAGTTGCATCTCGCCGCCCGAAAGCACCATGGTCTGCCCGCCCATCTGGCGCACGCCCACGTCGAAGGACACCCGGGTCCGGGTCGAGGGCTTTTCGAAGATCAGCGCCACCATGCGACCGGCAAGCGGCTGGATGTCGTCGGGCATCCCCTTGGGCTGACCCTCGCGCGCCACCTTCATGGCGCGGGCCTCGTCCAGCATGTGCCGCAGGTCGTCGGGATCGGTGGTGTGGATATCCAGGAAGTGTTTCATCTCGTCTCTCGCGGGCCGCGCGCGGCGACCCGCCCTCTGATTGGCGCGGGCTCAGCCGGCTTTCGTCGTTTCAAGAGCGGCCTTGGCGGCCCGGTCCAGCCGCGCGACGGCCTCGCCGATCTCGTCATCGCTGATGGTCAGCGGCGGCAGCAGGCGCACCACGTTGTCGGCGGCGGGCACGGTGATCAGCTCGACCCCGTAACCGGCCTGCACGACCTCGCCACAGGGCAGCTTGCACTTCAGCCCGATCATCAGGCCCTGGCCGCGCACCGCCTCGAAAACCTCGGGGTTCCCGGCCACGAGGCCCTCCAGCTTCTGCCGCAGCAGTGCGCCCTTGCGACTGACCTCTTCGAGGAAGGCCGCATCGGCCACCTTGCGGATCACCGCGTTGCCGATGGCGCAACCCAGCGGGTTGCCGCCATAGGTCGAGCCATGGGTGCCCGCCACCATGCCCTTGGCGGCCTCCTCGGTGGCCAGCACGGCGCCCAGCGGGAAGCCGCCGCCGATGCCCTTGGCGACCATCATGATATCCGGGGTGATTGAGGACCACTGGTAGGCAAACAGCTTGCCGGTCCGGCCCACGCCGCATTGCACCTCGTCGAGGATCAGCAGGCAGCCCTTCTCGTCGCAGAGGGCGCGCAGGGCCTTCAGGTCGGCGGGATCCAGCGGCCGGATGCCGCCCTCGCCCTGCACCGGCTCGATGATCACGGCGGCGGTCTCATCGGTGACCAGGGCGGCCAGAGCCTCCCAGTCGCCCCATTTGGCCTGCTTGAAACCGGGCAGCAGCGGTCCGAAGCCCTTGACCATCTTCTCGGTGTTCACCGCGGCGATGGCGGCGGAAGAGCGGCCATGGAAGGCGCCATCGAAGGCGATGATCTCGACCTTCTCGGGCTTGCCCGACTCGTACCAGTATTTGCGCGCCATCTTGACGGCCAGCTCCATGGCCTCGGTGCCCGAGTTGGTGAAGAAGACGGTATCGGCGAAGGTCGCCTCGACCAGCCGCAGGGCCAGCTCTTCCTGCTGCGGGATCTCGTAGAGGTTGCTGAGGTGCCAGAGCTTCTGGCCCTGCTCGGTCAGCGCCGCCACAAGGTCCGGGTCGCCATGGCCAAGCGCATTCACCGCAATGCCCGCCCCCATGTCGAGGAATCGGCGCCCGTCCTCCTCGATCAGCCACGAGCCTTCGCCCTTCACGAAATGAAGCGGCGCACGATTGTAGGTCGGCAGAACAGGAGGGATCATCTGATGTCCTTCAGGTACAGGAGGCCCTGAATGAGCACGCGCTCTCGGGCCAAGTCAAGTTTTCGAGGGTGGGAAATGCGCGCCCTTTGGAAGCAGGCGCAGGATCGGCAGCAGCCGCGCTCCCTGCGGGAGGCGGGTCTCAGAGGCTTCGGCGTCGAAGGATATCTGCGATACGTGCGATCATGGGGCGATGCTTAGACCAGCTGGCAGGGCTTGCCCAGCGGAAATGCTGCGCCCTTGATTGCGCCGCGCCGCGTGTGGCGCGGTTGCACCGCCTCCGGCGGGAGTATTTCCGGCCTCAGAATGGAACAGGTCACACCCGAACTGGCTGCGGCCTTTCGCAATGGAGGGCTCGGGCCCTCACAATGGCAGAAGGAGGCCGCCTCTCCGGGCCCTGTCCCGCTTCATCACCAGGCTGAAAGTACTCCGGGGGTGAATTGAGACCATAAGGGCTCAAGAGGGGGCAGCGCCCCCTTGCCCGCTTACCGCCTGCGCAGGCTTTCCAGCATCTGCTCCGCCGCCAGCGAAGGCGTCAGCGCCCCCGCCGCCACCTTCCCGGCCAGATCCGCCATCTTCTCCTTCGCCGTGCCGCGCTCCAGCTCGGCCAGCAGGGCCTGGCGGACCTCCTCGGCGAACCAGTAGCGCGCCTGGGCGGCGCGGGCGCGGTCGAAATGGCCCTCGGCCCGGCGCCACTCCGCCAGTGCCGACATCTCCTGCCAGGCTGTTTCCAGGCCGCGCTCCTCGAGCGCCGAAACCATCATCGCCTTCGGAAAGCCCTCCGGGTCCTGTGGCCGCTTGCGCAACAGGCGCAGGGCGCCGGCGTAGTCGGCACAGGTGCGCGTGGCCGTCGCCTTCAGATCGCCATCGGCCTTGTTGACGAGGATGATGTCGGCCATTTCCATGATGCCGCGCTTGACCCCCTGCAGCTCGTCCCCGCCCGCAGGTGCCAGCAACAGGAGGAAGAGGTCGCAGATCTCCGCCACCACGGTTTCCGACTGTCCCACGCCCACGGTCTCGACCAGCACCACGTCGAAGCCCGCCGCCTCGCAGAGCGCCACCGCCTCGCGGGAGCGGCGCGCGATGCCGCCGAGGTGGGTCTGGCTGGGCGAGGGGCGGATATAGGCTCCGGGCGCGCGGGCCAGGCGCGGCATCCGGGTCTTGTCGCCCAGGATCGAGCCCCCGGTGCGCGCCGAGGAGGGATCGACCGCCAGGACGGCCACCTTGAGCCCGCTCCCGGTCAGCATCATGCCGAAACTTTCGATGAAGGTGGATTTGCCGACCCCCGGCGTGCCGGAAAGCCCGATGCGCAGGGCCTGCCGGCCGGTCGCGGCCAGCACCTGCAACAGCTCCGCCGCCTGCGCCCGGTGATCGGTCCGTCCGCTTTCCACCAGGGTGATGCCCCGTGCCAGCGCGCGGCGATCGCCTGCGCGGATCTGTTCCGCAAGCTGGGTGATGTCCATGCAGCCCCTCCGTTTGCCCCGGGTCTAGCCGCTGCGGGGGCGCCGCGTCCAGAGGCGGCTCTCCTGCCGCCCCAGGGGACAGTCAGGGCTACCCACGTGGCCGGTGGGCGACATGGATAGGATGGAGAGGGCGCAGAAGGGCTCTGCCCCCGTCGCCCCTGGCGACTCCCGCCGGGGAGACTTCGAAACAGGGACGATGCAGGAGGTGGACCTTGGCCGTGCCCGCGGCGCATAAGGCGGCATGAGTGCATCAGACTTCCGCCTGCCCATCGAGGATGCCCTGCCAGAGCTGATCGCAGCCCTGCGCGCGCGGGGCCGTGCCGTGCTGCAGGCCCCTCCCGGTGCGGGCAAGACGACGCGGGTGCCGCTGGCGATGCTCGACGCCAGCCTCACCCCGGGGCGCATCCTGATGCTGGAACCCCGCCGCCTGGCCGCCCGCGCCGCCGCCGAGCGCATGGCGCAGTCGCTGGGGGAGCGGGCGGGAGAGACCGTCGGCTACCGGGTGCGGGGCGAGGCGAAGGTCGGCAAGGCCACCCGCATCGAAGTGGTGACAGAGGGCATCCTGACCCGGATGATCCAGTCCGACCCCGAGTTGACCGGCGTGGGCGCGGTGATCTTCGACGAATTCCACGAACGCTCTCTGAATGCGGATCTGGGCCTGGCGCTCTGCCTGGAGATCGCGGGCGCGCTGCGCGAGGACCTGATCCTTGTCGCCATGTCCGCCACCCTGGACGCTGCCCCGGTTGCGGATCTGATGGGCGGTGCGCCGGTGATCACCTCCGAGGGCCGCGCCTTCCCGGTCGAGCTGGTCCATGCCGGGACGCCGCTGCGCAAGGGGCGCGACCTCTGGCCCGACCTCGCCGCGCTGGTCATCCGTGCGGTCGAGGAGACCGAGGCCGGGGTCCTGGTCTTCCTGCCCGGCGCCGGAGAGATCAACCGCCTTGCCGGGCTTCTGGAAAGCCGCGTGCCTGGGCACTGCCATCTCCGACCCCTCTATGGAGCGATGAAATTCGCCGATCAGCGCGCCGCGCTGGAGCCTGCCGCCGAGGGGCGCAACATCGTGCTGGCGACCTCCATCGCCGAGACCTCTCTGACCATCCCCGACGTGCGGGCGGTGGTCGACGCGGGGCTGTCGCGCCGGGCACGCTTCGATCCCGGCGCGGGCATGTCGCGGCTGGTGACCGAGAAGGTCAGCCGGGCCGAGGCCGATCAGCGCGCCGGTCGCGCCGGTCGCGTCGCGCCGGGCCGCTGCTACCGCGCCTGGACCAAGGGCGAGGAGGGCGCGCTGCCTGCCTATCCTCCGGCCGAGATCGAGGCGGCGGATCTCTCGGGCCTGGTGCTGGAGCTGGCGCTCTGGGGCGCCGGGCCGGATCAGCTTGCCTTCCTCACGCAGCCGCCCGAAGGCGCCTATGGCGAAGCGCAGGCCCTGCTGCGGCTGCTGGGTGCGCTGGATGCCCATGGGATCACCGAACATGGCCGCACATTGGCCGGGTTGCCGCTGCATCCCCGGCTGGCGCATATGCTGGCGCTGGCCGGACCTTCCGCCGCGCCGCTGGCCGCCCTGCTGGCCGACCGCGATCCGATGGCGCGCGGCGTGCCGGTGGATCTGACCCTGCGCCTCAAGGCGTTGGCGGGCGAGCGGGAGACCCGCGCCGACCCCGGCGCCCTGGCCCGCATCCGCACCGAGGCCAAGCGGCTGGCGCGGCAGGCCGGACCGGAGGCGAGGCTCTCGCCGGCCGAGATGGCCGCACTGGCCTATCCGGACCGCATCGGGCTGCGCCGCGCGGGCGATGCGCCGCGCTACCTTCTGTCGGGCGGCAAGGGGGCGGTCCTGCCCGCTGAGGACCCTCTGGCGGGGGCCCGGCTGATCGTGGCCACCGACCTCGACGGCGACCCGCGCGAGGCGAAGATCCGGCAGGCGGTACAGATCGGCGAGGGTGAGTTGCGTGCGCTCTTCCCGGATCGGATCGAGACCTGTCACATCTGCGAATGGTCCCGCCGCGACCGCCGCGTGCTGGCCCGCGAGCAGGAGCGGCTCGGGGCCATCGCGCTCAGCGACCGCGCCTGGAAGGATGTCGATCCGCAGATGCAGGCCGAGGCGATGCTGGACGGGGTGCGCGAGCAGGGGCTGTTCCCGTCGAAAGCGGCGGAGCTTTTCCTGGCGCGGGCGCGGATGTTGGGCGACGACTTCCCGGACTTTTCCGAGGCCGCCCTGATGAAGAGCCTGGAGGACTGGCTGCTGCCCCATCTCTCCGGTGTGCGCAGCCTTGAGGACTGGAAGCGATTCGATCTGCTGCCCGCGCTGCGGGGGCGGCTCAGCTGGGACGAGGGGCAGAGGCTGGACCGCGAGGTGCCGGCGCAGTTCACCACGCCGCTTGGTCGCAAGATCGCCATCGACTATTCCGGCGAGGATCCCGGCATCGCCCTGCGCCTGCAGGAGATGTTCGGCCAGACCCGCCACCCCACCGTGGCCGGCCGTCCGCTGGTGGTGACGCTGCTCTCTCCGGCGGGCCGTCCGGTGCAGGTGACCCGCGATATCCCCGGATTCTGGACGAATTCCTACCCGGATGTGCGCAAGGACATGCGCGGACGCTACCCGAGGCACCCCTGGCCCGAGGATCCGCGCGAAGCGGATCCGACCCTTCGCGTCAAGCGAAGACAATGATGGTGGATCCGCGCGAAGCGGATCCGACCCTTCGCGGGAAGCGACGGCAGCAAGGCCAGAGCGGGTTTCAGGGGGGAGTGCGGCTGTCCCGGGTGACCTCCCGTCGCGGGGTGGATTGTCATCTCCGCGAAACACTTGACCTCCCCCCCGGCAGGGCGTAATGACGCGCAACGAGATTCAGGGCGCCGCCCATAGCGGTGCCCGTTTGTATTGTACGGGGCGCGAACTGCCCTTCAGACCAGACGAGGATAGACCCATGTCGCGCCGCTGCGAACTGACCGGTAAAGGCCCGATGACTGGCAACAACGTCAGCCACGCCAACAACAAGACCCGCCGCCGTTTCCTGCCCAACCTGAACGACGTTTCGTTGCGTTCGGAAGCCCTGGGCCGCAACATCAAGCTGCGGATCTCGGCTTCGGCCCTGCGCTCGGTCGACCACCGCGGTGGCCTCGACAAGTTCCTGGAAAAGGCCAAGGACGCAGAGCTGTCCGAGACCGCGCTGAAGGTCAAGAAAGAGATCGCCAAGGCACAGGCTTCGGCCTGATCCCTTCGATCCTTCGAAGATTTCGACAGCCCTGCCATCCGGCGGGGCTGTTTGCTTTTGGGGCGGTGGCCAAAGGGGGGCTCTGCCCCCCTCTCCGTGCCGGAGAGTCCCCCGCAGTATTTTCAGCCATCGGATAGGAACAAGGGCACCTTTGCTCTAACCGATGGCTGAAAATACTGCCGCCGGAGGCCCCCGGTGCAGGCCGCGCGACGCCGGGATGGCGTGCTCAGCCCTCTGCCAGCATCTCCTCGACCCAGATCGGCACGATTTCCGAGGCCCTGCCTTCGCGGGCTTCACCGAAATCGCCGCGGACCGAGGAGGCTTCCAGGTTCAGCTCGACGCAATGGGCGCCTGCGGCATCGGCGATCTGCACGAATCCGGCGGCCGGGTAGACGTTGCCCGAGGTGCCGATGGCGGCGAAGCAGGTGCAGGTCTCGAGGTGCTCCAGAATCTCGTCCATGTGGTAGGGCATCTCTCCGAACCAGACGATATCGGGGCGGCCCGAAGGGGCGGCGCAGGCGGGGCAGGGTTCGCCGACGCGCAGTTCGGCGGGGGCGGGCCAGCGGTGGCCGCAGGCGGCGCAGAGGGCCTGTGCCAGCTCGCCGTGCATGTGCAGCACACCGGTGGCGCCGGCCGCCTCGTGCAGGGCATCGACGTTCTGGGTCACCAGCACCACCTCGCCCGGGTACTCCCTTTGCAGCCTTGCCAGCGCCAGGTGGGCCGGGTTCGGCCTGGCCCGGGCGCTCGCGGCGCGGCGGGCGTTGTAGAACCGCTGCACCAGCCCCGGGTCGCGGGCGAATCCCTCGGGAGAGGCCACGTCCTCGATCCGGTGCCGCTCCCACAGCCCGCCCGCATCGCGGAAGGTCCCCAGACCGCTTTCCGCGGAAATCCCCGCGCCGGTGAGTATCACGATTTTCTCCATCCGCCCTTTTCCTTCCGCGCCCCGGCCCCTAGCTTGCCGCCCGAGACTGCCGCAGGAGTGCCCGCATGACCACCTCGATCCTCTTCGTCTGCCTCGGAAACATCTGCCGATCACCGGCAGCGGAGGCGGTGATGCGGGCCCGTGCGCCGCAGCTGTCCCTGGACAGCGCGGGCACCGGCGGCTGGCATGTGGGACAGCCCCCCTACGGCCCGATGCAGGAGGCCGCCCGGGGCCGGGGCTACGACATGTCCGCCCTGCGGGCACGCCAGTTCTCTGCCGGGGATTTCCTGGCCTTCGACCTGATCCTGGCGATGGATCCCCAGAACCTCGCCGATATCGAGGTACAGCGGCCCGGCGGCACCCTGACGCCGGTGAAGCTGTTCACCGATTACCTGCCCGGGGACAGCGCCTTTGCCGGCGCGACCGAGGTGCCCGACCCCTATTATACCCGCGACTTCGATGGCGCCCTGGCGCTGATCGAGGACTGCGCCGGGGGACTTGTCGCCAGCCTGCGCTAGGCGCTTGCCGGGGCAGCGGCGCGACGCTATCCTTTTCGTACGGTCGGCAGAACCGAGGCGCGCTGCCCCGCGAGGGGAGGCTAAACCCTGCCATTCAGACCAGGCCAGCGGATCCATCTTCCCTCGTGCCCCGCGTCCAGGCAGCGACCGACGATTTCCCGGGCACGCCACGAGGACAAGATGCCCCGACAGCTCATTCCCCTGACCCATCCCGATGTCTCGACCTTCGCCCGCAGCCTCTCGCGCCAGCTGGCGGCAGGGGGCGAGGCGCCCTCGCACCTGGCGCTGATGAACATGCTGGCGCGCGCGGCGGGCTATCGCAATTTCCAGCAGATGCGCGCCTCTTCCGCTGCCGGGACACGGCTGGAGAGGGTCGCCGCCGCCCCCGCCGACCTGCGCGCGGTCGAGCGGGCGCTGCACCAGTTCGACGCCACCGGGCGGCTGCGCCACTGGCCCGCGAAGCGGCAGGTCAGGGCGCTCTGCCTGGCGGCGCTCTGGGCCCGCCTGCCCGCCGGGACGCTGATGCGCGAGGCCGAGGTCAATGCCCTGCTGAATGCCGCCCATCTGTTCGCCGATCCGGCGCAGTTGCGGCGCGAGCTGGTGTCGGAGGGGCTGGTGCGGCGCAACCGCGACGGATCGGACTACCGCCGGGTCGAAGTCGCGCCCTCGGCAGAGGCCCGGGCGCTCATCGGCCAGCTGGCCAAACGCCGGAAGGAAGCCGCGGATGCCTGAGATCCACCACGGAAGCTGTCTGTGCGGGGCGGTGCGCTTCACCGCGCCCGGTCCGCTGGGAGAGGTCACCGCCTGTCATTGTACGCTCTGCCGCAAGCACTCGGGGCATTTCGATGCCAGCTGCGAGGTGAAGCGTGCGGATCTGGTGATCGAGGGGGCTGAGGCGCTGACCTGGTATGCCGCCACGGCGAAGGCGCGGCGCGGCTTTTGCGCCACCTGCGGCGCCTCGCTGTTCTTCGATCCGCCGCACCTGGACTGGATCGGCGTTTCGATGGGGGCCTTCGACGGCCCCACGGGAACGGCCCTGGCGCTGCACATCTTCTGCGCCGACAAGGGCGATTACTACGAGATCACAGACGGGTTGCCGCAGAACGCCCAGTGAGGGGCGGGCCGGGTCTGAGCCCGTCAGCGCGGCAACCGTCAGCGGTGGCGCGGCCTCAGGAGGCCGCGCATTGCTCCTGCGCGACGGCGCCAAAGTAGCTGTATTTTTCCCAGAACCGGGCGTCCGAGCGCGAGGAGGACATCTTCATTTCCTGCGCCTTGTCGGGGCTGCGGAAGAACTTGGCGGCCGTGCGCTGATCGCGCGACGACAGCACCAGGTCGGCGACCCCCTGGATGCAGCCGCAAAGCTGTATCGAGGCCCCGCCATTGGGCGAGGTCAGGCAGGCCCGGCGGATGGTGTCCGCCTGGGCGCCGCCCGGGATCGAGAGAAATGCGATTGCCGCGGCGGCCAGCGCCACCCGGGAAGAATTGATCATGTCGTCACTGCCTTGTCCCCGCCGGTCCGAAGGTTGATCCCCCGTGATCCGGCACCATTCACCAGCCGAACCCTGCCTTGGGTCCGGAAACTGGTCGCAGAATGCCAGATTTTCACCGAGTCTCAACAGTTCCGCGTTACGTCGCGCGGCGATCGGCAAGGCTTGGCCCGTGGCAGCGGGCGGCGCGGCGCCATGTCAAGCGGATTGCCTTTCCTTCGGCGGGAGGCAGAGACAACGCGGACGGGACGGCCCCGTCCGGGGCCGTTCGAAGCGCGTCAGCGGGGGCGCGGACCCGGCTCAGGCGGTGTACCAGTCCCCGCGCATGACCTCGGTCGCGGCGCCCGATTCGGCCAGCAGGCTTTCGAACAGGTCGAGGTCCGATCCCCGGTAGTGATAGGGGTAGACCACCTTCGGCGCGAAGGCGGTGACACCCGCCGCGGCTTGTTCCTCGGTCATCGTATACGGCAGGTTGAAGGGCACGAAGGCCAGGTCGATGCCCTCCAGGGCGCGCATCTCGGGGGTGTCCTCGGTATCGCCGGCGACATAGACGGTCAGCCCGTCGACCGAGATCACATAGCCGTTGTCCCGGCCCTCGGGGTGATAGCCCTGCCGGTCCTCTGTGTAGTTGTAAGCGGGCACGGCGCGGATGTCGTAACCCAGCAGGGTGGCGCTGTCACCGTTGGCCATCACGGTATTGCTGCCCTGAAGTTCGGCGGGCAGGCTCTCGGCCACCGTCGGGTTGGTGATCATCGGCACCGACCCGGCGCGCTCGACCAGCCCGGCCAGGGTCTCGGGGTCGAAGTGGTCACCGTGGTGGTGGGTGATCAGGATCGCATCGGCGGCCGGCAGCGCCTCGTAGGCGGCGGCTCCGCCAACCGGGTCGACGTAGATGCGTCCGGCGGGCGTATCCATCACGAAACTGGCATGGGAGACGGGGTGGATCGAGACCTGACCCGAGTCAGTGTCATAACTGTCGCCGGTCAGGTTCTGGGCCATGGCGGCGAAGGGGCGGATCAGCATCGCGCCCGAGGTGGCGGCGATCCCGGTGGCCATAAGCTTTCTGCGTGTCAGCATTTGTTTCTCCCTGGTTGCTGGAGGCATGTCGCTTCACTTGGGGCACAGGATAGCGCGCGGCAGGGCCGCGTCCGCTCACGTTACCGTCAGCGTGAAGGCCGCACGGCTTAGGGGCAGGCGTCGCGACGCCTGCCCCCTAAGCCCATGCTTGTTTCCAGGCTTCGCTGGTCGGTCCGGTCCCCGAGCCGGGGCCTCAGGGCAGCAATCCCTGCTCGGGGCGCGGGCTTCCCGCGGTTTCCGTCGGCAGCACCGGCAGGGTCACCTCGGGCAGCTCGCCCGTCAGGCTGTCGAGGAAGGCGACGATCCGGCCCGCGTCCGTGTCCGACAGCGCCTCGCCCAGCTGGCTCTCGGCCATGATCTGCACTGCGACCTTCAGGTCCCAGACCTTGCCCGAGTGAAAATAGGGCGCGGTCAGCGCGACGTTGCGCAGCGGCGCGGCGCGGAAGACATATTCATCGTCCACCGTCTCGGTCACCGCGAACCGGCCCTTGTCACCCTCGGGCAGGACATCGGCGCCGGGCTTCTCGATCAGGCCGAAAGGATAGTAGCCATGACCGCCGACATTGACCCCCGAGTGGCAGGAGACACAGCCCAGGTCCATGAACAGCTCCAGCCCGGCGCTGGCCTCGGCGCTCAGCGCCGCATCGTCGCCGTTCAGCCAGGCGTCGAAGGGCGCCGGGGTCAGCAGTGTCGCCTCGAAGGCCTCGATGGCGCGGGCCATGTTGTCGAAGTTGGCCCCGCCGCCCTCGGGGAAGGCGGTTTCGAACAGCCCCATGTAGCCGGGCATCGAGTTCAGCATCTCCTCGACGTTGTCGGGGGTATTGGCCATCTCGACCCCGGCCTGGACCGGCCCCTTGGCCTGGGCCTTCAGGTCCTCGGCCCGCCCGTCCCAGAACTGGGCCTCGTTGAGCACCGCGTTCAGCACCGTGGGCGCGTTGCGCGGCCCCTTCTGCCAGCCGTGGCCGACGGAGGTTTCCAGATTGTCATCCCCGCCCGTTGTCAGGTTGTGGCAGGAGTAGCAGGAAAAGACCCCTGACAGCGACAGGCGCGGGTCGAAGAACAGCATCTTGCCGAGGTCGATCTTCTCGCCGGTGACCGGGTTGTCGGCCACCGCCGGGATGGTCGAGGGCAGCGGCCGGAACATCCCGGCGGCATCATCGCGCAGGTCATCCGCCGCGGCGGAGCCTGCCAGGGCCGTACCGGCCAGCAGGAGTAAACTCAGGGTACGCATCATCGTCTCCACTTTCGGGGCAGGAGTTCGCGCCCCGCCAGCCCGCGCAGAGGCGACTTGATCTGCGTCAATATCCTTGAATTATTCTAATTTGAATCTATGCGGTATCTATGTCCGTCGCGCGGCGGTGGCGGGCACCCCGGGCCCCGATTGACATCCGGGCACGGGCGGTCAAGCTGCCCGTCGCATGACAAAGGGCCTCATCCCATGGAAATACTTCATGACTTCAGCCGCGGGCCCTACCCGGCGCGCGTCCGTATCGCCCTGGCGGAACTTGGCCTGCAGTACCGTGTCCGTTTCGTGGAGGTCGATCTGCGCACCGGCGCCCACAAGACGCCGGCCTTTCGGGCCAAGAACTACTCCGGCACCCTGCCGGTGCTTGAGCTTGAGGATGGGACCTTTCTGGCCGAGTGCACCGCGATCACCGAGTACCTCGATCATCTCGGCCCGCAGCCGCGTCTGACCGGCCTCACGGCCCGCGAACGCGGCGTGATTCACATGATGAACAAGCGCGCCGAGATCGAATTCCTCGACCCGATCAGCGTCTATTTCCATCATGCGACGCCTGGTCTCGGCCCCGAGGTCGAGCTCTACCAGAATCGGGAGTGGGGCCTGCAGATGCGCGACAAGGCTCTGCGGGGCGCGGCCTATTTCGATCATGTGCTCGCCACCCGGCCCCATGTGGCGGGAGAGGTCTTCTCGATGGCCGATATCACCGTCGTTGCCGGCTTCATCTTTGCCCGGCTGCTGCGGTTGGAGATCCCCGCCGAGCTGCACCACCTCCATGCCTGGCACGACAGGATGCGCACCCGGCCCAGCGTCCGGGGCTGGCGCGAGATGGGGTGAACCGGAGACACGCAAGCAGATGAGGCCAGCCCCGGATGAGGCCAGCGCCGGCAGGGGCGAATGCGGAGGGCTCCTGTTCCGCGAGGCCCGGACCTGCTGCCCCTTGCGGGTCACGCGGCCTTCGCCGCCGTCCCCTGGGACCGGGCGCGCAGGTCCTCCAGCCCCTCTTCCCAGCCGATGATCGGGGCATAGCCCAGGTCCCGCTCTGCCCGGGAGGTATCCAGAGAGATCTCCACCGCGCTGGTGGCATATTCCTGGAAGCTGAGAGGTCCCCGCAGGCGACCACCGCTGAGCCGGAAAAGCGCGTCGCCGAGCCGCGCCATCCCGCGCAGCAGGGGCCGGGGCACGGATTTATCCGGCGGTGTCAGCCTCTGGGTTGCCAGCAGACCGGTGACGGTTTCGCGGAACGGTCGGGCAGGGCCGTCGGCGATGTGATAGACCGCGCCCGAGATCCTGCTGCCGAGGGCGAGGTCGACCGCGTGACAGAGGTTCGCGACATGGGTCGTCGAACAGGGGTAGCTCCCGCCCGAGATCCAGGCAAAGCGGCCCTCGCGCACCATTCGTGCCAGGGTCGGCAGGGCGGTGGTATCGTCCCGGCCCCAGACCATGCGGGGGCGCAAGATGACCAGGCCCAGCCCGTCGCGGGCTGCGGCCAGCGCGATGGCTTCGGCCTCGGCCTTGCCGGCGGAGTAGGCGCCGGCGGGGCGGCGGGGCAGGGGGTGGTCTTCCGTCACCTGGCGCAGCGGGCGGCCGTCCTGCAGCACCGAGTCCGAACTGATGTGCACGGCGCGCCGCAGGCCGGCCCGCAGCGCGGCCGTCATCACGTTGCGGGTCCCCTCGCGGTTCGCCGCCTGCGCCGCCGCCCCCGGTCCGTGATCGAGGCAGGCCGCGGCATGGACCAGCGCGTCGCATCCGGTCATCCGGTCGGCCAGGTCCGCGTCCATCATGTCGCCTAGCATGGGCCGGGCCCCCAGGGCGGCGATCTGCCGGGCCGCCTCCTCGTGACGGACCAGTCCGGTGACCGCGCAGCCGGCGGCGACGAAATGCTGGACCAGGTTGCGCCCGACATAGCCGTTGGCGCCGGTGATGAAGACATGCCGATCACTCATCCGAGGTCTCCTGTGCGGACTGTCCGGGGGCGACCGCGGCGGGATGCACCTGCCCGGTACGGGCGAGGGTTTCGATATCGTCGAGGATCTGCAGACGCTCTGCCTCGCTGCGGGACACCAGCGCCATGTGCTGCTGGTACTTCAGCCCTTCCAGCGCCAGCCAGGCCAGCCGCGTCGCCGCCGGGTTGGCCGCTTCCGCCATCAGCCCGGAGAGGATCTGCGCCTGGCTGTCGCGGAAGTCGGCGCGCAGGTCCGCCTCCTGCATCAGCGCCATGATCAGCCCCAGCACGGCAGGGTTGCCCTCTTCGCTGACCGGCACGCGACGCGCCGCCTCGATCCGGCCGCGCAGCGGCGCATCGGGGCCGGGGGCGACCCCGGAGGCGCATTCGGCGTTGAAGGCATTGTCGGCCGCGATGGTGCGCTGCACCAGCGCACGCAGCAGGTCGCGCTTGCTGGCATGATCATAGAGCACCGTGGCCTTGGCCACGCCGGCCTCTGCGGCCACGGCGCCAAGGCTCAGCGTGCCGTCGCGGGCGATGACGCGGGCGACCGCGTCCAGAATCGCCTCCTGATCGTGTTTGCGGGGGCGCCCCATGGCTGGCTCCTTTTTATTTCCGACCGTTCGGAAATAAAGTGACCCGCAGCATGCTGTCAAGCCATCTGCCGCCGCCGGGCCCGCGATGTCACGGCGAAAAGCCGCCCCGCGTGTCCCGGGCCGACAGGGTTGGCGGATCTCGCGGCCCTCCCCCGTCACAGCCCTTGCCAAACGCCTTTTTCCCCCGCATATGCTGCCGATCATGACCGATCTCGCGCATATCCGTAACTTCTCCATCGTTGCCCATATCGACCACGGGAAATCCACCCTGGCCGACCGGCTGATCCAGTCCACCAACACCGTCTCGGAACGCGAGATGAAGGAGCAGCTGCTCGACGCGATGGATATCGAGCGGGAACGCGGGATCACCATCAAGGCGAACACCGTGCGGATCGAGTACATCGCCGACAATGGCGAGCTCTACGTGCTGAACCTGATCGACACCCCCGGTCACGTGGACTTTGCCTACGAGGTCTCCCGCTCGATGCACGCGGTCGAGGGCTCGCTGCTGGTGGTCGACAGCACGCAAGGGGTCGAGGCGCAGACGCTGGCGAACGTCTACCAGGCCATCGACGCCAACCACGAGATCATTCCGGTCCTCAACAAGATCGACCTGCCCGCCAGCGAACCCGAGCGGGTGAAGGAGCAGATCGAGGACGTGATCGGTATCGACGCCTCCGAGGCGCTGCTGGTCTCGGCGAAATCCGGCCTCGGCATCCACGAGACGCTGGAGGCGATCTGCCACCGCCTGCCCGCACCCCAGGGCGACCGCGATGCTCCGCTGAAGGCGATGCTGGTGGACAGCTGGTACGACAGCTACCTCGGCGTCGTCGTGCTGGTGCGCGTCATGGACGGCGTGATGAAGAAGAACGACCGCGTGAAGTTCATGCGCAACGGCACGGTGCACCAGGTCGACCGGATCGGCGTCTTCCGCCCGGCGATGCAGAACGTGGACGAACTGGGCCCCGGCGAGATCGGCTTCATCACCGCCTCGATCAAGCAGGTGCGCGACACCAAGGTCGGCGACACGATCACCCATGACAAGAAGGGCACCGACAAGGCGCTGCCGGGCTTCAAGCCCTCGATCCCCGTCGTCTTCTGCGGCCTCTTCCCGGTGGACTCCGCCGAATTCGAGGACCTGCGCGACGCGATCGAGAAACTGGCCCTCAACGACGCCTCCTTCAGCTATGAAATGGAAACCTCGGCGGCGCTGGGCTTCGGCTTCCGCTGCGGCTTCCTGGGCCTGCTGCACCTCGAGGTGGTCCGCGACCGGCTGGAGCGCGAATACAACATCGAGCTGATTACCACGGCGCCCTCGGTGGTCTACCATGTCCACATGAAGGACGGGACGATGCAGGAGCTGCACAACCCCGCCGACATGCCTGACCTGACCTATGTGGATCACATCGAGGAACCGCGCATCAAGGCCACCATCATGGTGCCGGACGAGTACCTCGGCGACGTGCTGAAGCTCTGCCAGGAGCGCCGTGGCATCCAGCTGGAGCTGACCTATGCCGGCACCCGCCCGCTGGTCGAATACGACCTGCCGCTGAACGAGGTGGTGTTCGATTTCTACGACCGGCTGAAGTCGGTCACCAAGGGCTATGCCTCCTTCGACTACCAGATGATCGGTTACCGCCAGGACAACCTGGTGAAGATGCAGGTGCTGGTGAACGACGAGCCGGTGGATGCGCTATCCATGATGGTGCACCGCGACCGCGCCGAGATGCGCGGCCGTGCCATGTGCGAGAAGCTGAAGGAGCTGATCCCGCGCCACATGTTCAAGATCCCGATCCAGGCGGCCATCGGCGGCAAGGTGATCGCGCGCGAGACGCTTTCGGCGATGCGCAAGGACGTGACGGCCAAGTGCTACGGCGGCGACGCCACCCGAAAGCGCAAGCTGCTGGACAAGCAGAAGGCCGGCAAGAAGAAGATGCGCCAGTTCGGGAAGGTGGATATCCCGCAGGAGGCGTTCATCTCGGCGCTGAAGATGGATAGTTGAGGGGGACCCGGGCGAGAGCCCGGGTTTTTCTTTGGGGATGGGCCCTCGGCGGGGCAGTGGTGGATTTCATCCACCCTACACCAACAGCCCCGGCCTCGCCTCCCGCTCTCCAAAGCACCCCTCCGGCACCGCCCCGCTCCAATCCGCCTCCACCCGTCCTTCACGGATATCCCGGTGGATCGAAGAGAACTCCCAGTCTACCGCCCGGCGAACCAGCCCGTGTTTCACCGGATTGCCCCAGCAATAGCGCAGGTGCAGATCCATATCCCGATCCCCCCGGATATGCTGCTCCCAGTAGCGCCGCTGCCAGATGCCGACCTCTCCCTTGCGCCGCTTGCCCGGGCTCACTGCCACCCGATGCTTTACCCGTTTGCTGAACTCCGCCTTGATCGCCTGCCAGCGCACCGGATAGTCGGCGTCGCCCGGCGGCAGGGTCCAGAGGCAGTGCATGTGATCGGGCAGGACCACCCAGGCGTCGATGGCGAAGGGACGGCGCAGGCGCTCGACCATGACCGCCTCGCGCAGGGCGCAGACCTCGCGCACCAGCAGGTCCGAGCTGCGGTCGCGCAGGCAGACCGTGAAGAAGATCGAGGCGCCGGGCAGGCGGGGGCGGATATAGCTGGCCATGCGGCCATGGTGGCGCAGGGGTGGTTAACAAAGCGTGGGCAGGCGCCATGCGCCGCCGGTGGCCCACATCGCGCGGACCGTGCCGCATCCTGGGGTGGGAGACATCCCTTCAGGCCCGCACCGGTCGGCGCCGGGTCGCGGATGGGGCCATGAACACCGAAAGGCTGCGCCGTGGTGCGCGTCGGGGTGCATCCGTCGAAGATTCCCCGCACGAAAAAGGCCGGCGACCCTGGGGGCGCCGGCCTGATACTGATGCCGTAAGCGGGGGCTTACATGCCTGCCTGGGTCTGCCTGGCTTCACCCTCGATGATGGTGCCGGCCTTCTGAATGTCCCGGCCCGCGCCTTCGATTGTTTCGCAGGCCGCAAGCCCGGAAAGGGCCAGCAGGCAGATGGCGATTCTGATCATTCCAATCCCTCGACATGATGTTGATCCGGGCGAAATCCTAGGCGCAGGCCCGGGGGCCGTCCAGCCTCAAGCGAGGGCAGTCGGGATTACATTTCGGCCTGGGTTTCCTGAGCCTCGCCCTCGATGGTCTGGCCTGCGCTCTGGATGTCCTGGCCGGCACCCTCGATGGTCTCGCAAGCGGACAGCGCCAGCAAGGCGGCGAAAAGGGCGGCGGTGCGGGTCGTGATACGGGTCATTTCTGTCTCCTGTTTCGGTTTCCGCAAACCCAACCCGCGAGCGGGGGCAGAGGTTCCGCTGCCCGCCTCGGCGGGGCCTCGTCCCGACGCGTTGGAGCTGTCCGTGACGACAGGCCCGAGAACTCGCCTGACGACCCACCGGAGGGGATTTTCGATTGGCGCCCCGGCATGGGCGGCCCGGAGTGCGCCGCGCGCCGTGGCCGGGCCCGGCCCTGTCCTAACCCAGGAAGGCGGCCACGGTGGCCTCGAACTCGCGCGGCTTCTCGGCGTGCAGCCAGTGGCCGGCGCCCGGGATCCGGGCGAAACGGGCCTTGGGGAACAGCGCCTTGATGCGCGGGCGGTACTCGGACTTGACGTAGTGGCTTTCGGCCCCGGAAAGGAAAAGCGTCCTGCCTTCGAAGGGTCCTTCCAGATCCTCGGGGAAGGAGAGGATCTTGCCCATCTCCGCCTCCAGTACGTCGAGGTTCAGCCGCCAGCGCCTGCCGGGCAGATCGAGGCTCTGGGTGAAAAAGCTCTGCAGCGCCTTTTCGACCCCGACCTCGGCCAGCTGCGCCTCGGCGTCAGAGCGGCGGCTGACGGTGTCCAGGTCGACGGAGCGCATGGCGTCGATGTACTGCTGCTGGCTATGGCCATAGGCGACAGGGGCGATGTCGGCGACGACCAGCCGCGCCACCCGTTCGGGGTGGCTGAGGGCCAGTGTCATCGCCGCCTTGCCGCCCATCGAATGCCCCAGGACGTGACAGGGCCGTCCCTCGGCGGCAATGACCTCGGCCAGGTCGGCGGCCATGGCCGGATAGCTGTGCTCGGTGGCACGGAAGGACTCGCCGTGGTTGCGCATGTCGACCGCGATCACCTGCCGGTCTGCCGAGAGGCGCTTGGCGATCACGCCCCAGTTGCGCCCCGAGCCGAACAGCCCATGGGCGATGACGAGCGGAGTGGCGTCGGCGGGGCCGTCCTGGCGGATCACGTTCAGCATGGGGCAGGGATAGCCCGCCCCGGCGCGCGGCGCCAGAGGGCACAGGACCCCGCGGTGCGCCCTGCCGGCCCGAGCTCTGTGCCGGGCAAGCGCAATGGCTTGCCCTTCCGCCCTGCGCGGCGGTATCCTGCCCCATCACCGCGAGGGAGGACGCCATGGGCTCTGACAAACTGGACAGGAGCATGGGGCGCAGCGAGAAGGGGCTGCGTCGCAAGATGGGCGGCCGCCGTCCGCTGCGCGGCGGCAGTTTCGACAGCCTCGTGGCACGGGCCGGACGAGAGTTGCCGGGCCGCGCGCGGCGCGAGGCGAAGCAGATCCAGGCGGTGAAGGCCCAGATGCAGCATCCGCGGCTGGCGGCCCGGATGGACCCGGGGCAGCTCTCGGGCGCGTTCCGCCGTCTGGACCGCGCGGTGGCGCAGTGGAACCCGCGCAGGCGGCGACGCAACATGTGGCTGGATGCCCTGGCCGGGTACGCCTTCAACATGCTGCTGTTCCTCGGCCTCGGGCTGGCCTTCCTCAGCACCCTGGGCTGAAGGGCGCCCGGCGCAGGCTGTCACGCATGACAAGCGTCACCGTGGTGAAGCTGACGAAGAACAGCAGGTACCAGGATCCCATCTTCGACAGCGGTACCAGTTCGAAACTGCCCTGGCCGTGGTAGATCCAGGTCCCCGAGGCGGTGCCGATGTTCTCGGCCACCCAGAGCGCGAAGGCGATCAGCAGGGCAGCCAGCGGAAAGGGCATCCAGTGCCAGCGGCGCAGGCTGAACCACATCCGGCTGCGCCAGAACAGCAGCAGCGTTGCGGCAAAGAGCGCCAGCCGGATGTCGGGCAGCCAGTGGTGGGCGAAGAAGTTGACGTAGATCGCCACGGCAAGCACCACCGAGGCCCAGAACGGCGGATAGGGCGCGATGACGGCACCGAACAGCCGGAAGGCCCGCGCGATGTAGGAGCCGACAGAGGCATACATGAAGCCGGTGAACAGCGGCACGTCGAAGAGCTTCAGGACCCCCGGCTCGGGATAGGCCCAGGATCCGGCATGAACCTTGAACCACTCCATCACCGTGCCGGTGAGATGAAACAGCAGGATCACCTTTGCCTCGTCCCAGGTCTCCAGCTTGGTGGCGATCAGCAGCACCTGGACGGATACCGCCAGCAGCACCAGGAAGTCATAGCGCGCCAGGGCCCAGCCATCTTGCCACAGCGCCGAGGTTATCAGCAGCGCCGTCAGGATAATCCCGGCGAAAAGCCCCGCCCAGACCTGCCGCAACAGGAACAGCAGGGCGGACTGCAGCCAGCCTGGCAGAGGGCTCCGCGCCAGCAGCGCGGCATCGGGTCGAAGGGAGGAGGCATTCATGGCCGCCATGTTGCGTGAAAGGCAGGCGCTGTCCAGTCGGCAGCGATGGGTTGGCTCCGGCGGCAGTATTTTCGGCCGTCGGATAGATGTAGCGGGCTCTTCCCCCTATCCGATGGCCACAAGTACTGCGGGGGGCGGCGCAGCCGACGGGGGCAGAGCCCCCCCTTTTGCCGCTTCGATCCGGGTGCCTCAGTCGAACTTTTTCGACGGCGCCAGCACCATGGCCTCGCCGGCCAGCACCTTGGTCTCGCCGACCATGCAGCGGCAATCCAGCTTCACCCGGCGCTTCGCGTAGTCTATGTCGATCACCTCGACCTCGGCCAGCACCACGTCGCCGGGACGCACGGGCGCGAGGAATTTCAGGCTCTGGCCCATGTAGACCGTGCCGTGGCCCGGCAGTTGCTCGCCGATCACCGCCGAGATCAGCCCTGCCGTCAGCATCCCGTGGGCGATCCGCCCCTCGAAGATGGTGTCGCGGGCATAGGCGTCATCCAGGTGCACCGGGTTGCGATCGGTCGAGACCTCGGCGAACATCTCGATATCCGCATCCGTTACCTCTTTTCTCAGGTGACGGGTCATGCCTATCTCGAGATCCTCGATCGGCACCGTACCGCGTGGAAAATTGTCCAACATGCTTCTCCTCCCGGCCAGCGGACCGTCCGACAGGGGCGAATCCGTCGCGTAATATCCATGGCGAAACTGGCGCCTTGAGGGAAATAATATTACGCTGCGGGTGCGAAATCAAGCCTCACCGCAGGAAGCCGATCGCATAGGTCGGGGTCATCTGCTGCGCCTCGATATAGGCCTCCAGCGCCGCCGGATCGGGCTGGTCGGTGGTCTTCGTCTCCTCCAGCGCCAGGCCGCCGGTGATGAACAGCGTGTCGATGCCCTCGCCCATGCCGCCCCTGACATCGGTGTGGATCCCGTCGCCGATGGCGAGGATGCGCCCGTCCGAGGGCACCGGGCCAAGCTGGGCCAGCCGCATCCGGGCCAGATCGTAGATCGGCGGATGGGGCTTGCCGAAATAGAGGCTCTCGCCGCCCATCTCGGTGTAGAGTTCGGCCACCGCGCCGGCGCACCACTCGCGCACGGCGCCGCGATCGACAACGATATCCGGGTTGGCACAGAGCAGCTTCAGGCCCTTGGTCTTGGCCAGCAGCAGGTCGGGCCGCAGCACGGCGGGGTCCGCCATCGGGTCGAAGGGGCCGGTGCAGACGATGCCCTCGGCCTCGTCCAGGGGTACGCGGGTGATCTCGACCGGGTTCTCCTGGATCTCGAGCGGATGGAAGAACGGATCGTCGTGCGCCTCGCCGATGTGATAGACCTTGTTGCCCACGGTGCCGTTGTACATCGCCGCCCGCGCCGAGTCGCCCGAGGTGGCGATGATGTCCCAGGCGTCGCGCGCCACGCCGAAGCCATCCAGCTGGATCTCGACCTGGGCCCGGGGGCGCGGCGAATTGGTCACCAGCACCACGGTCTTGCCCGCCCGGCGCACCTCCTGCAGGGCCGCCACGGCCTCGGGCAGGGCGGTGACCCCGTTGTGCACGCAGCCCCAGAGATCGACGAAGAAGGCGTCGTAATCGGCGGCGATATCGGCAAGGGAAGGGACGATCCGGGTCATGGGGGCTCCGCGTCAGTCAGAAGGGCAGGTCTGGCCCCGATATGACGCAAAGCGCCCGCCGGGACCAGCGATTGTTGCCTGGTTGCCGCGTCGCTGTCCCATGCCCGGGGCCGCCCCGCCGCCGCGGCGCAGCATCGGCAGGGGGTGTCGGCAGGGGGATCGGCGGGGCATCCCCGGTCCGCGCCACAGGCCCGCAGGTCCTGGCCCGAAAGTGCAAAAAATTTGTTCAAAAGGCATGGCGCCCCTCTTGACCTTCGGGTCGGCTTCCGTCCCTCTCTCTGGCAGACAAGAGCAAGCCTCTCGTTGTGAAGACTAACAAGCGGGGACCCCTGGCGGGTCCCGGAGGGAGATTGAAATGAAGAAGATTCTCATGGCTTCTGCCGCGGTCGCGCTCTGCGCCTCTGCCGCCACCGCCGAAGACATCAAGCTGGGCGTCCTGCTGGGCTTCACCGGCCCGCTGGAATCCCTGGCCGGCCCGATGGCCCTGGGCGCCGAGATGGCGATGAAGGAAGTCTCCGACTCCGGCGCGCTGCTGGATGGCTCGACCGTGACCCCGGTCCGCGGCGACAGTACCTGCGTCGATTCCGCCGCCGCCACCGCCGCCGCCGAAACCCTGGTCACCTCGGACGGGGTGAAGGGCATCATGGGCGCCATGTGCTCGGGCGCCACCACCGCCGTGCTGCAGAACGTCGGGATGCCGAACGGCGTCGTGATGATCTCGCCCTCGGCCACCTCGCCGGCGCTGTCGACGCTGGATGACGGCGGCTTCTTCTTCCGCACCGCCCCCTCCGACGCCCGCCAGGGCGAGGTGATGGCGGATGAGATCATGGAGAAGGGCATTTCCTCGGTCGCCGTGACCTACACCAACAACGACTACGGCAAGGGCCTGGCCGACAGCTTCCAGTCCGCCTTCGAGGCAGCCGGCGGCACCGTGACCATCTCGGCCTCGCATGAGGACGGCAAGGGTGACTACTCGGCCGAAGTCGGCGCGCTGGCCTCGGCCGGTGGCGATGCGCTGGTGCTGGTCGGCTATGTCGACCAGGGCGGCTCGGGCGTGCTGCGCGGCGCGCTGGACAGCGGGGCCTTCTACACCTTCGTCTTCCCCGACGGCATGGTCAGCCAGGCCCTGGAAGACAACTTCGGCTCGGAACTGGACGGCTCCTTCGGCCAGCTGCCCGACTCCGAAGGTGAAGGCATGGCCACCTACCTCGGCATGGCCGAAGAAGGCGGCTTCGACGGGTCTTCGGCCTACTCGGGCGGTGCCTACGACAGCGCGGCTCTGATGATGCTGGCGATGCAGGCGGCGGGCTCCACCGATCCCAAGGTCTACAAGGACAAGATCATGGAGATCGCCAACGGTCCCGGCGAAAAGATCTACCCCGGCGAACTGGCCAAGGGCCTGGAACTGCTGCAGGCCGGCACCGCGATCGACTATGACGGCGCCACCGCGATCGAGCTGATTGGTGAAGGCGAAGCCGCCGGCACCTTCCGCGAGATCGAGTTCGTGGACGGCGAGATCACCACGGTCCGCTACCGCTGATCCTACGCCACGGCGTGACATCGGCCCGGGCATCGTCCCGGGCCGAAGTGCATGTCGCAAGCAGAACCTGCCGGCAGTCCTGCCGGTACAGAGAGGGGACCCCATGATCCGGGTCGAGAACCTAGTCAAATCCTTCGGCGGCTTCCGCGCCGTCGACAATGCCAGCATCGAGATCGCCACCGGCTCGATCACCGGCCTCGTGGGGCCGAACGGTGCGGGCAAATCGACACTTTTCAACGTCATCGCCGGTGTCCACGCGCCCACCTCGGGCCGTGTCACCATGGACGGTGAGGACATCACCGGGCTGACTCCGCACCAGCTGTTCCACAAGGGCCTGCTGCGCACCTTCCAGATCGCCCATGAGTTCCCCACCCTCTCGGTGCGCGAGAACCTGATGATGGTCCCCGAGGGCCAGGCCGGCGAGACGCTGTGGAACACATGGTTCGCCCGTGGCCGTATCCGCGCCGAGGAGGCCGCGCTGCGGGCCAAGGCCGACGAGGTGCTGGACTTCCTCACCATCAGCCACCTGGCTGAGGAGAAGGCAGGCAACCTCTCGGGCGGGCAGAAGAAGCTGCTCGAGCTGGGCCGCACGATGATGGTCGAGGCCAAGATCGTCTTCCTGGACGAGGTCGGCGCCGGGGTGAACCGCACCCTGCTGAACACCATCGGCGATGCCATCGTGCGCCTGAACAAGGAACGCGGCTACACCTTCTGCGTCATCGAGCATGACATGGACTTCATCGGCCGCCTCTGCGACCCGGTCATCGTCATGGCCGAGGGGCGCGTACTGGCCGAGGGTCCCGCGGATCACATCATGGAGAACGAAGCGGTGATCGAGGCCTACCTGGGCACCGGGCTGAAGAACAAGGTGCTGGCCGAAGAGCGCGCCGAGGCCGCCGCGGGCGAGGACCTGGGCGCGCAGCCCGGTCTGGGCGACCGTGCCGGCGAAGGGGGTGACGCATGAGTTTCCTCGACGCTTCCGAGATGACCGGCGGATACGGCAAGGCCGATATCCTGCATGGCTGCACGCTGACCGTGGACAAGGGCCAGATCGCCGTGATCGTCGGCCCCAATGGCGCGGGCAAGTCCACCGCGATGAAGGCCGTCTTCGGGATGCTGCCCCTGCGCGGCGGCTCGGTGACGCTGGACGGCGCCGACATCACTGCGCTGTCGCCGCAGGACCGGGTGAAGAAGGGCATGGGCTTCGTGCCGCAGGTCAACAACGTCTTCCCCACCATGTCGGTGGAGGAGAACCTGGAGATGGGCGCCTTCATCCGCGACGACGACTTCCGCGACACGATGGAGCAGGTCTACACGCTGTTCCCGATCCTGAAGGACAAGCGCCGCCAGAACGCGGGCGAGCTCTCGGGCGGGCAGCGTCAGCAGGTGGCCGTGGGCCGTGCGCTGATGACGAAACCCAAGCTGCTGATGCTGGACGAGCCGACGGCCGGGGTCAGCCCCATCGTCATGGACGAACTGTTTGACCGCATCATCGAGGTGGCCCGCACCGGGATCTCGATCCTGATGGTTGAACAGAACGCCCGCCAGGCGCTCGAGATCGCCGACCGGGGCTATGTCCTGGTGCAGGGCGCCAACCGCTACACCGACACCGGCAAGGCCCTTCTGGCCGACCCGGAGGTCCGCCGCACCTTCCTGGGAGGCTGACGATGGAACTTCTCAACGCATTGGTGGCGCTCACCAATTACGTGATCATCCCGGCCACCTCCTATGGCGCGCAGCTGGCGCTCGGGGCGCTCGGGGTGACGCTGATCTACGCCGTGCTGCGGTTCTCGAACTTCGCCCATGGCGACACGATGGCCTTCGGCACCGGGGTGGTGATCCTCGTCACCTGGGGCCTTCAGGCGCTTGGCGTCAGTCTGGGGCCGCTGCCGGTCGCGCTGCTGGCGCTGCCGGTCGGCATCGCCGCGACGGCGCTGCTGCTTCTGGGCACCGACCGCGTGGTCTATCGCTATTACCGGGGCATCCGCGCGGCGCCGGTGGTGCTGGTCATGGTGTCGGTCGGGGTGATGTTCATCATGAACGCCCTGACCCGCTTCCTGATCGGCGTCGACCAGATCGACTTTGCCGACGGCGAGCGCTTCATCATCTCGGCCCGCACCTGGAACCAGATGACGGGCATGAGAGAGCCGCTGACCTTGCGCACCACGCAGGTAATCACCGTGGTGACCGCCGCGCTGGTGGTGGTGGCGCTGTTCTGGTTCCTCAACCGCACCCGCACCGGCAAGTCCATGCGCGCCTTCTCGGACAACGAGGACCTGGCCCTGCTCTCGGGCATCGACCCGGACCGGGTGGTGCGCGTGACCTGGATCATCACGGCGGCCCTGGCCACCGTGGCCGGCACGCTCTACGGCCTCGACAAGAGCTTCAAGGCCTTCACCTACTTCCAGATCGTGCTGCCGATCTTCGCCTCGGCCATCGTCGGCGGCATCGGCAACCCTGTGGGCGCCATCGCCGGTGGCTTCATCATCTCGTTCTCCGAGGTCGGGCTGACCTACGCCTGGAAGAAGGTGGCGGGCTACCTGATCCCGGGCTGGCAGCCGGACGGGCTGCTGCAACTGCTGTCGACCGACTACAAGTTCGCCGTCAGCTTCGTCATCCTGCTGCTGGTGCTGATCTTCCGGCCCACGGGTATCTTCAGGGGGAAAGTGGTATGAGCACCTCTCGTCAACCGGGCGAGACCAGCCCGCTGCGCGCGCCGCTGTTCTTCGCCATCCTCGCCGCACTGATCCTGCTGGAAGGGCTGACGACCGGCTGGAACTCGGCCCTCGGGATCCTCAACATGGGGCTGATCTCGGCCATCATGGCGCTTGGCATCAACCTGCAATGGGGCACCGCCGGGCTGTTCAACGCCGGGGCCATGGGGTTCCTCGCGCTTGGCGGCCTGGCGCCGGTGCTGATCGCCATGCCGCCGACGCCCGGGGCCTTCGCCGCCGGGGGCTGGGGCATCCTGCTGGCCTTCGCCCTGGCCGCCGCCGCGCTGGTTGGCGCTGTCCTGGCCTGGCGCCGCATGTCGCGGTTCCGGGGCCTTGCGGTCGTGGCCATCCTGCTTCTGGGCTTCGCGCTCTACCGGCTGGCCTTCGACCCGGCGGTGGCGGCGATCGAGGCGATCAACCCCTCGGCGGCGGGCAACCTCGGCGGCCTCGGCCTGCCGACGCTGGTCTCCTGGCCGGTCGGCGCGCTGCTGGCTGCGGGCGCGGCCTGGGTGGTCGGCAAGACCGCCCTCGGCCTGCGCTCGGACTACCTGGCCATCGCCACGCTGGGCATTGCCGAGATCATCGTGGCGGTGCTGAAGAACGAGCAATGGCTGGATCGCGGCGTGCTGAACGTCAACGGCATCCCGCGTCCCTGGCCGGTCCCCTACGAGATCGACCTGCAGAGCGCCCCGGCCTTCGTCGCCCGCGCCGAGAGCTGGGGGCTGGACCCCACGCTGGCCTCGACCCTGCTGGTCAAACTGGCCTTCCTCGCGCTCTTCCTCGTGGTGATCCTGCTGCTGATCTGGGCCTCTGAGCTGGCGCTGAAATCGCCCTGGGGCCGGATGATGCACGCCATCCGCGACAACGAGATTTCGGCCGCGGCCATGGGCAAGAACATCACCCGCCGTCACCTGCAGGTCTTCGTGCTGGGCTCGGCGGTGATCGGGCTGGCGGGGGCGATGATGATCTCGCTCGACGGGCAGATGACACCCGCCTCCTACAACCCGCTGCGCTATACCTTCCTGATCCTCGTCATGGTGGTCGTGGGCGGGTCCGGCAGCAACTGGGGCTCGGTCCTCGGCGGGGTGCTGATCTGGTATCTCTGGGTCAAGGCGGGCGACTGGGGCCCGGACCTGATGCAGGCCGCCATGGCGCCCCTGCCCGAGGGCGATTTCAAGAGCCACATGATCAACTCGGCCGCCCATATGCGGATGCTGCTGATGGGGGCGCTGCTGCTGCTGGTGCTGCGCTTCAGCCCGCGCGGCCTGCTGCCCGAGAAATAGGGCAGCCATGGTATGAAACGGAAAGGGCCGCCCCGTGGGGCGGCCCTTTGTCATTCGGGGCGGGGGAGGCGGCGACTCAGACCTTCAGCGCCGGGATGATCTGCTTCTTGCGGCTCATCACGCCGGGCAGGACCACCTGGTCACCCTCGACGGTCGCGCCAAAGCTCTTCTCGGCGACGCCCTTCACCAGATCGTTGGGCACGAAGAGGGTGGCCTCCTCGTTCAGGATGTCGACGACGAAGAGCAGCACCTGGTCGACGCCGTCCTCGGCCTCCACGGCCTTGAAGCTTTCCATCAGGCTGGCCTTGCGGTCCAGCACCAGCTTCGGCGCGGTGGTTTCCAGCACCGAGACGCGGAACTTGGTGCCGTCGACGGCATATTCCTTGCTGTCCATGCGGATCAGTTCGGCGTCCGAGAAGGCCGAGATGTCGGACTTGGCCTCGAACATCTCCGCCGCGTAGGCGCCGAGGTCCAGGTTCAGCTCACCCGCCAGCGCCTCGGCCAGGGCGCGATCGACGGGGGTCGTGGTGGGCGAGCGGAATTCCAGCGTGTCGCTGAGGATGCAGGAGAGCATGGCACCCTTGATGTTGTCGGGCATCTTGGCGGCATCCTCGCCCATCATCTGATGCATGATGGTCGCGGTGCAGGCCAGCGGCTTGATGGTGATGTCGATGGGCCCCTTGGTTTCCAGCCCGCCGGTCAGCTTGTGGTGGTCGATGATCTGGATGACATTGGCCTCGTTGATCGCGGCGGGCAGCTCGGCGGGGTTGTTGGTGTCGACGATGACCACGTCATCCCCGGCCGAGAGCTCGGAGATGATCTCGGGCGTCTCGAAACCCCATTTCTCGACCACGAAGGCGGCCTCGGTGTTGGGGGTGCCCAGCAGTTTCGCCTCGGCCGGGGTGCCCTGGATCTCGGAGAGATACCAGGCCCAGATCAGGGGCGAGCCGGTGGAATCAGTGTCGGGGGACTTGTGGCCGAAAACCTTGATCGTCATGGAAGCATCCACTCCTGGGAAAAGCTGAATTCGGCGGTTTTATAGTGGCCCGTCCCGGCGCTGTCACCCGCTGCAATGCAGCGCGGCGGCAGGCGGTTGCCGGGCGCCGGGTGCCAGCGTAATCATGCCCCATGAGCACCCGCGCCGAGACCGATCTCTACCCGCCCGTGAAGGCCTTCCTGGAAGGGCAGGGCTACGAGGTGAAATCCGAGATCGCCGGCGCCGACGTGGTGGGGATGCGCGCCGACGACCCCGATCCGGTGATCGTCGAACTGAAGCTGGCGATGAGCCTGGCGCTGCTGCACCAGGCCCTCGACCGGCTGAAGATCAGCGATGCCGTCTACCTGGCCATCCCCCAGGTGACGGGGCGCAAGACCCTGGCCCGGCATGTGGCGCTGTGCCGGCGGCTCGGCCTCGGCCTGCTGACGGTTCGGCTGCGCGACGGTTTCGTCGAAGCACAGTGCGACCCTGGGCCTTATGCGCCGCGCAGGGTCAAGGCCCGGGCCGGGCGGTTGCTGCGCGAGTTCCAGCGCCGCGAGGGCGATCCCAATCGCGGCGGCGCGGCGGGAAAGATCGTCACCGCCTATCGCCAGGATGCCCTGCGCTGCGCCGCCCACCTGGCAGAGCACGGCCCCAGCCGTGGTGCGGCGGTGAAAGCTGCCACCGGCGTCGCCCGCGCCACCACGCTCATGCGGGACAACCACTACGGCTGGTTCGAGAAGGTGACCAAGGGCACCTACGCCCTGACCGGGAAGGGCAGACAGGAGACCGGCGTGTAGGGTGGGAGGATCCCACCGTCCCGCCCTCGTTGCTCGCCGCAGGTGGGATACCGCCCACCCTGCGCAAATTGCCCGCGTCGCCCTAGCGCGCCGAAAGCAGCAGCTTGGCGCCGAAGCCGAGGAAGATCGCCCCGGTGGCGGCATCGATCCGGCGCCGGGCGGCCAGGTAGCCTCGCGCCACGCGGGCCGAGGTCAGCAGCTGCGTCAGCACCAGGTAGTAGAGCGTCGAGAGCAGGGCCATCAGCAGCGCCGCGCTGACCCCCTGTTGCAGGGAGGGCTGGCCGGGCAGGGCGGTGGCGAAGACCGAGGTGACGAAGAGCGCCGTCTTCGGATTGGCCAGGTTGGTGAACAGCCCGATGCGGAAGGCTTCACGCAGGCTGACCCGGCGCGGCAGGTGCCCGCCCTGCGCCCCGGCCTTGCCCGTCCTGTCCTCTGCCGGGCCCTCCGTTGGGCCGGCTCCTGCGGGGCGGGGCGGGCGCTCCTGCGGGAGTTGCCAGAGGATCCGCAGCCCGAGCCAGAGGATGTAGAGCCCGCCCGCCACCTTCACCGCCAGGTAGACCTGAGGCGCGGTCTTGAACAGCAGCGTCAGCCCGAAGGCGCCCGACAGCCCCCAGAGGAAGGTGCCCAGCACCGTGCCGGCCACCGCGGCGCGGGCGATGCGGCGTTCCCCGGCCAGGGAATAGCGGGTGACGACAAGGAAGTTCGGCCCCGGGGTGATCACCGCGACACTCCAGATCAGGGCAACGGTGATGAGGTAATGGGGGATCATCGGCGGCTCCGAGACAGGGGTATATCCGCCGCAGGATGAGTCGATCCGCGCCGAAGGCAAGGGCCCTCGGGGCGCGGTCTGGACATGCCCCACACCCATGCCGGAAAAGCTGGCGATACCAGGGGGCGTCTCCCGCATTCGTCCTTGCGGCCCAGGCGCGCGACCCGCGCCCCGGGCGGGAGATCTGCCCCCCCTGCGCTTCGCCTCGAATGCGGCAAAAAATCCCGCACGGCGCCGTTGACTCGCTGCGCCGGCTTGCCTATCTGCGTACCGTTAGCACTCAGGGACGCTGAGTGATAATTCCCGACCCCGGAGGGGCGGGACAGGGAAAACTTTGAGCCAAGGAGCCTCAGAGATGGCATTTCAACCGCTGCATGACCGTGTGCTCGTCGAGCGTGTCGAAGGTGAAGAGAAGACCGCTGGCGGCCTGATCATCCCCGACAGCGCCAAGGAAAAGCCCGCCGAGGGCATCGTCATCGCCGTGGGCGCTGGCGCCAAGGACGACTCCGGCGCGCGCGTCGCGATGGACGTCAAGGAAGGCGACAAGATCCTGTTCGGCAAGTGGTCCGGTACCGAGATCACGCTGGACGGCAAAGAACTGCTGATCATGAAGGAAAGCGACATCATGGGCATCATCGCCTGATCCGTCACGGATCGGACGACTGACCCCATTCGCTTTACCCGAAACCTCAATTCAGGAGACTGGACATGGCTGCAAAAGACGTCAAGTTCAACACCGACGCCCGCAACAAGATGCTGAAGGGTGTCAACACTCTCGCCGATGCGGTGAAGGTAACCCTCGGCCCGAAAGGCCGCAACGTGGTTCTGGACAAGTCCTTCGGTGCGCCCCGCATCACCAAGGACGGTGTCTCGGTCGCCAAGGAAATCGAACTGGAAGACAAGTTCGAGAACATGGGCGCCCAGATGGTGAAGGAAGTTGCTTCCCGCACCAACGACGAAGCCGGTGACGGCACCACCACCGCAACCGTGCTGGCCCAGGCCATCGTCCGCGACGGCGTCAAGGCCGTGTCCGCCGGCATGAACCCGATGGACCTGAAGCGCGGCATCGACCTGGCCACCGCCAAGGTCGTCGAGGCCATCAAGGCCGCTGCCCGCCCGGTGAACGACTCCGGTGAAGTCGCCCAGGTCGGCACCATCTCCGCCAACGGCGAAGAGTCGATCGGCAAGATGATCGCCGAAGCCATGCAGAAAGTTGGCAACGACGGCGTCATCACCGTCGAAGAAAACAAGGGCATGGAAACCGAAGTCGAAGTCGTCGAAGGGATGCAGTTCGACCGCGGCTACCTCTCCCCCTACTTCGTCACCAACGCCGACAAGATGGTCGCCGAGCTGGAAGACTGCATGATCCTGCTGCACGAGAAGAAGCTCTCGTCGCTGCAGCCGCTGGTTCCCCTGCTCGAGCAGGTCATCCAGTCGCAGAAACCGCTGCTGATCATCGCCGAAGACGTCGAGGGCGAAGCCCTGGCGACCCTCGTGGTGAACAAGCTGCGCGGTGGCCTGAAGATCGCCGCCGTCAAGGCACCGGGCTTCGGTGACCGTCGCAAGGCCATGCTGCAGGACATCGCGATCCTGACCGGCGGCCAGGTGATCTCGGAAGACCTCGGCATGAAGCTCGAGAATGTCACCATGGACATGCTGGGCACCGCCAAGACCGTCAACATCACCAAGGACGAAACCACCATCGTCGACGGTGCCGGCGACAAGGCCGAGATCGAGGCCCGCGTCTCCCAGATCCGCACGCAGATCGAGGAAACCACCTCGGACTACGACCGCGAGAAGCTGCAGGAACGCGTTGCCAAGCTGGCTGGCGGTGTTGCCGTCATCCGCGTCGGCGGCCTGACCGAAGTCGAAGTGAAAGAGCGCAAGGACCGCGTCGATGACGCCCTGAACGCCACCCGCGCTGCCGTGCAGGAAGGCATCGTGGTCGGCGGCGGCGTCGCCCTGGTGCAGGGTGCCAAGGCCCTCGACGGCCTGACCGGCGCCAACCCCGACCAGGACGCCGGCATCAAGCTGATCCGCAACGCCCTGGAAGCTCCGCTGCGCCAGATCGCCGAGAACGCAGGTGTCGACGGTGCCGTCGTCGCCGGCAAGGTCCGCGAATCCAGCGACCTCAAGTTCGGCTTCAACGCCCAGACCGAAGAATACGGCGACATGTTCGCCTTCGGTGTGATCGACCCCGCCAAGGTGACCCGCACCGCGCTGGAAGACGCTGCTTCCATCGCCGGCCTGCTGATCACCACCGAGGCGATGGTTGCCGACAAGCCGCAGAAGGAAGGCGCCGGCGGCGCCCCCGACATGGGCGGCATGGGCGGCATGGGCGGCATGATGTAATCAGCCGTTCCATCCGGAACTACGGGAAAGGGGGCCTCCGGGCCCCCTTTTTCGTGCCGTGCCCCGCCTGTACCCCGCCTGTCCGAGGCGTCTGACCTGATCCCCTGGCGTGATCATCCGGCGTGACTATTCGCCCGGTGCCCGCCTCGGGACGCTCCACCGGGCACTATTGCCGCCTTGCCAGCGCCATCGGGGCGGGCTGGGCGCGGGCGGGACCGAGAGCGATCCGCCGGGATCCCGGTCCGCCCGCGACGGCCAATGCTCCCCCATGGCCTTTTCCCTTTGCCCTCAGGCAATTGTCCGCCCGTTGTCTTCTTCCTGTCCCGACAAGGCGGCCGCCTCTGGCGCAAATTTCAGCAGATCGCATCCCGCTGGTCGCAAATCTCGCGGCGCGCGGTGCGCCGGGGCTGCCCTGCTTGCTGCGCTGCGGCTAAGCTTGGCGGGCGGGTCCGGTGATCCGCAGATCGGTTCAGAGGACTCCCGCATGGCCCGCAAGCCCGAGATCACCCACAAGATTTATACCCCGGTGCACGGGATCGGTGTCGGCAATCTGCTGACGCAGGCTTATGACGGCCCGGCCCAGGCCCGGCTGGTCCAGGCCCTGCGCAGCGCGGGCGACATGACGGTCGAACTCCTGGCACTGCACGAGGATTCGGTGGTGGGCTATATCGGTTTCTCGCGCCACCTCTCGCCGCAGGGCTGGATGGCGCTTTCGCCGCTCGGAGTGCTGCCGGCCTGGCGCAGCCATGGCATCGGCGCCGAGCTGGTGCGCTACGGGCTGGACCATGCCCGCCGCGCCGGGGCGAAGGCGGTCACCGTGCTGGGCGACGGGCGCTATTACCAGCGGTTCGGATTCACCTACCGCGCGGCCGAAAACCTCGAAACGCCCTATGCCTCCGAGAACACGCTGCTCTACCCTATCGCCGCAGGGACTGCCTTCGCCACCGAGGCGCTGGTTTATTCCCCGGCCTACCGGGAGTTGGGCCTGGCGCCGACGAACTGAGTCCTGCCTGGCCGACGATCGGGACAGATGATCGGAAACGAGCGGCTGCCTCGATGATCAGGACCGGGGCGAGGGCGGGAACGTCGCCGCTCTTCCCCCGGGGCGCGGGCCAGTGTAGCACCACGCCATGCAGCCCCTCGTCCCCGCTCCCGTCACGCCGCTGGCCCTTACCCTCGCAGGTGCGCAGGTGCTGCGCCCCGGGGGCTGGTCCCAGGCGCCGCTTGGCATTGCTGGGGGCGTGCTGACAGACGCGACCCCGGGGCGCGTGCTCGATCTCTCCGGCTATTGGCTGCTGCCCGGGATCGTCGACGCCCATGGCGACGGTTTCGAGCGCCACCTGGCCCCCCGGCGCGGTGCGCTTTCCAGCCTCGAGGACGGGCTCGCCATGGCGGCGGCAGAACTGGCGGTGAACGGTATCACCACGGCGATGCTGGCGCAGTTCTTCTCCTGGGAAGGCGGGATGCGCGGCCCCGCCTTCGCCGAGGCCATGTGCGCCGCCCATGCGGCACTTGCGCCCTCCCAGCCGGTCGACCTGCGCCTGCAACTGCGGCTCGAGGTTGGCATGGCCGCCGCGTTCCCCCGTGCAAGCGCCCTGATCCGGCAGCACGGCGTGGGCTACGTCGTCCTGAACGACCACCTGCCGCACGAGGCGTTGCTGAAGGGCAAACGGCCGCCCCGCCTGACCGGGCAGGCGCTGAAGTCGGGCCGCAGCCCCGAAGCCCACCTGGCCCTGCTGCGGCGCCTGCACGAGGAGAGCTGGGGCAACCCGGCGCCGGTGCGGGACTTCATCGCCGGTCATCCCGGGGTACTCTTCGGCAGCCACGATGACCGGACGGCCGCGGATCGTGTCCACTGGGGGGACCTTGGCGCCCGTGTCTCCGAATTCCCGGAGACCGTGGAGGCCGCCCGCGCGGCCATGTCCCGTGGCGAGCCCGTGGTGCTGGGCGCCCCCAACGTGGTGCGCGGTGGGTCGCACGCGGGCAAGGTTTCGGCGGCGGACCTTGTCGCGGCAGGGGCCTGCAGTGCGCTGGCCTCGGACTATCACTACCCGGCGCCCCGCCAGGCGGCGCTGAAGCTGGCAGCGGAGATCGGCATCGAACGGGCCTGGGCGCTGGTCTCCTCCGGCCCTGCGGCGATGCTCGGGCTTGTTGATCGCGGAGAACTGAGCCCCGGCAAGCGCGCCGATGTGGTGGTGCTGGAGCCCGAAACCGGCCGCGTCGTTGCAACCTTCGCCGCCGGGCGGCTGGCCTGGCTTGGCCCGGAACTGGCCGAGGTCCTGCTGGGCTGAGCGGGCAGGGGGCTGCCGCCCCCTCGGCTGCGCCTCACTCCCGCGAGTATTTTCAGCCCGGTGATGAGACGGGCGCGCGCGCCCGGCCCTGGCCTTCCGCCCGGACAGGCCGGGGGTGGGCGTGCTGCGGCGGTTCCTCCGCGCCCCGGCCCGGCTGCATCACCAGGCTGAAAATACTCCCGCCGGAGGCGATCAGCCGCAGGCTGATGACGGTGAGCGCCGGCGTCGCCTATCCGTGGCGCGCCGGGGTAACCGGAGGGCCCGCGGCAGGCGGGCGGGAGGGGCGGCGTGCCGTTCGGGGCCCGCCTTCCGGTTTCCGCTCATCGCCCCGATTGCCCCCTGCAGCAAATCCTCTATAAGTCCCAACTCCGGACCCCTTTGGAGGCAGGCAGATGAGCGCAATCAAGGTCGGTATCATCATGGGCAGCCAGTCCGACTGGCCCACCATGAAGGAGGCAGCCCTGATCCTGGACGAGCTGGGCGTGGCCTATGAGACGAAGATCGTCTCGGCCCACCGGACCCCGGACCGTCTGTGGACATACGGCAAGGAGGCGGCGGGCCGTGGCCTGCAGGTGATCATCGCCGGCGCCGGCGGCGCGGCGCATCTGCCGGGCATGATGGCCTCGAAGACCCGGGTGCCGGTGATCGGCGTGCCGGTGCAGACCCGGGCGCTTTCCGGGGTCGACAGCCTGTACTCCATCGTCCAGATGCCGAAGGGCTTCCCGGTCGCGACCATGGCCATCGGTGCCGCCGGTGCGGCCAACGCCGGCCTGATGGCGGCGGGTATCCTGGCCAATGCCGATGCCGATCTGGCTGCCCGCCTCGACGCCTGGCGCGCGGCGCTTTCCGCCTCCATTCCCGATGAGCCCTCCGATGACTGACATGCTTCCCTCCGGCGCCACCATCGGCATTCTCGGCGGCGGCCAGCTGGGCCGGATGCTGGCGGTCGCGGCCTCCCGCCTGGGGCTGAAGACCCATATCTTCGAGCCCTCCGCAAATCCGCCCGCCGCCCAGGTCTGCGACGCGCTGACCACCGCCTCCTACGAGGACGAGGCCGCCTTGCGCGCCTTCGCCGAGGCCGTGGACGTGGTGACCTACGAGTTCGAGAACATCCCCACCTCGGCGCTGGACGTGATCGAGGCGATCCGCCCGATCCGCCCGGGGCGCGAGGCGCTGCGGGTCAGCCAGGACAGGCTGACCGAGAAGGGCTACCTTTCGGATCTGGGCCTGAAAACGGCGCCCTATGCGGATATCACCGATTTCCCCTCGCTCGGCCGGGCGCTGGCGGACTTCGGCACGCCCGCCATCCTGAAGACCCGCCGCTTCGGCTATGACGGCAAGGGCCAGGTCCGGATCTCCGATCCCGCCGAGGCCGAGGCGGCGCTGGCCCAGCTGAAGGGCGCGCCGGCCGTTCTGGAGGGTTTCGTCGACTTCACCGCCGAGATCTCGGTCATTGCGGCGCGCGGTCTGGACAGCTCTGTCTCGTGCTTCGATCCGGGCGAGAACGTCCATTCCGAGGGTATCCTGCGCACCACCACGGTGCCCGCGAAGATTCCCGCCAGCCTGCGCACCGATGCGATCCTGCTGGCGGCCCGCATCCTCAATGCGCTGGACTACGTCGGCGTCATGGGGGTGGAGCTTTTCGTCACCCCCGAGGGCCCCGTGGTCAACGAGATCGCGCCGCGGGTCCACAACTCGGGCCACTGGACGCAGAACGGCTGCGCCGTCGATCAGTTCGAACAGCACATCCGCGCCGTGGCAGGCTGGCCGCTTGGAGACGGACAGCGGCATTCGGACGTGGTGATGGAGAACCTGATCGGCGACGACATGGACAGGGTGCCCGAACTGGCCGCCCGCGCCGGCGCGGCGCTGCATCTCTATGGCAAGGCCGAAACCCGGCCAGGGCGCAAGATGGGCCATGTGAACCTGGTCACGCCCAAGGGCTAAATCATCCCTGCCGAAAAGCGAAAAGGCGCCTCTCGGGGCGCCTTTCTCCTGTGCCGTGGGGCTTTCCCCGGGCGGGGTCAGGCAATGATATCGGGGGTCAGCCGGTCCTCGATCTGGGCGATCCGGTCCTTCAGCGACAGTTTCTTCTTCTTCAGCCGCTGGATGGTCAGCCGGTCCGCCGAAGCCCGGTCCTCCAGCGCGCGGATCGCCTCGTCGAGATCCCGGTGCTCGGCGCGGAAGTGCTCCAGCTCCACCCGCAGCACCTCGTCGGTCTTCATGGAGATGTCGGACAGGGCATTCATGGCATGACTCGCTTCACAGGTTGCTGGAGCCGCAGAATACCCTATTCGGGACAATTCGCAAAAGCCTTGCAGCCCTCTTCGCGGCTCCCCATATTGAGCGTGCAGGACCTCGCCGCTACGGGGGGTCCGTAGTGTCGTCGCTTTTTGCCAAGGACGCATGGAAATGAGCAAGTTGACCCTGGGGTCGCACCCCTATCTTCTCGGGTTCGAGCAGCTGGAACGGCTGCTGGAGCGCAGCGCAAAATCCGGTAACGAGGGCTATCCGCCCTTCAATATCGAACAGACCTCCGAGAATTCCTATCGTATCACCCTCGCCGTGGCCGGGTTCCTGGAAGAGGAGCTGGCAATCACGCTGGAGGATCGCCAATTGGTCATCCGTGGCCGTCAGGGCGACGAGGGTGAAGGCCGTATCTTCCTGCACCGCGGAATCGCCACCCGCCAGTTCCAGCGCAGTTTCGTGCTGGCCGAGGGCGTCGAGGTCGGCGAGGCGGTGATGGAGAACGGATTGCTGCACGTGGATCTGACCCGGGCCGAGCCCGAGCGCGTCGTCCAGCGGATCAATATCCGCCGCAGCTGAGTTGAGTTGATGAAAGGGGTATCAAGATGACCCAGAAATATGATTTCGATCACCCTGCCCAGGGCCATGTGGCCGAGCGGATCGTCTATGTCCGCCCGGTCGAGGCCGAGGATCTGCCCGACGACCTGCGCGAGCAGGTGGAGGGTGTCCAGACCCTCTTTGCCGTCCACAACTCGGACGGAGAGCGCCTTGCACTGGTGGAGGACCGCCAGACCGCCTTCATCTTGGCGCGGGAGAATGACCTGGCGCCGGTGACGGTGCACTGATCAAGGGGCCGGACCCGCAAGAGCCATGGCCCCAGGATTCCAGACCCTTGCAACGGCCCGCCCGATGGCGGGCCGTTTGCGTTTCCGGCCGGAAAAAGGCCCCGCCGAATCGACGGGGCCTCATTCTTCAGGCGATGTCCCAAGGTTAGCCTTCCAGGCCCCAGCCGTCGGGGGCGAAGCCGTGTTCCAGCGCGGTGCGGGTGGCCGTTTCCTCTCCGATCCAGATGCCGTCTGCCGAGATCGCCTGATCCGGCAGCGTGGCCATCAGGTAGGGGGCCTGGTCCTCGTCATCGTCGATGAACTGGCAGTCGAAGCCCTGCAGGGTCAGTGCCTCTGCCAGCGGGCGCCAGTCGGCCTCTTCGGACGTGGCGATGAGGAAGTAATCCACATCCGCCACCTCGGGCAGCCCGTGCTCGGCCTGCATCTCGTCGTAGGTCGCGCGGGTCTCGGCCCGCTGGCTGGCGAAATCGTGGCTCATCGGATCACTCGATCCCGGCCAGGAAGCGCTCGGCGTCGAGCGCGGCCATGCAGCCCATGCCCGCCGAGGTCACGGCCTGGCGGTACTTGTGGTCGGTCAGGTCACCGGCGGCGAAGACCCCGGGGATCGAGGTCTCGGTCGAGCCCGGCTTGACCGAGACATAACCGCCGTTGTGCAATTCCAGCTGGTCCTTGACCAACTCGCTGGCGGGCGCGTGGCCGATGGCGACGAAGACGCCTTTCGCGGGAATTTCAGTGACTTCTCCGGTGTCGACGTGGCGCACCTTGATGCCGGTGACACCCTTGGGATTGTCCTCGCCGACGACCTCTTCGAGGACGTGATGCCAGAGCGGCTCGATCTTGGGGTTCTTCATCAGCCGGTCGATCAGGATCTTCTCGGCGCGCAGCTCGTCGCGGCGGTGGATCAGGGTGACCTTGGACGCGAAGTTGGTCAGGAACAGCGCCTCTTCCACGGCGGTATTGCCGCCGCCGATCACCACGATCTCCTGGCCGCGGTAGAAGAAGCCGTCGCAGGTGGCGCAGGCCGAGACGCCGAAGCCCTTGAACGCCTCTTCGCTTTCCAGCCCCAGCCACTTGGCGCGGGCGCCAGTGCACAGGATCACCGCGTCGGCGACATATTCAGTGCCGCTGTCACCCTTGGCGACGAAGGGCCGTTTGGAGAGGTCGAGATCGGTGATGATGTCGCCGATGATCTCGGTGCCCATGGCGCGGGCATGGGCCTCCATGTTGACCATCAGGTCGGGGCCCTGGATCTCGGTGTGGCCGGGCCAGTTCTCGACCTCGGTGGTGGTGGTCAGCTGGCCGCCCGGCTCGATTCCCTGCACCAGGATGGGTTCCAGCATGGCCCGGCTGGCATAGACCGCGGCGGTATAGCCCGCCGGGCCGGAGCCGATGATCAGAACCTTGGTCTTGCGCGTCTCGGACATTCTCGGCATCCCCCGGAAAGAAAACTTCTGCCTACTTAAGCCCCGGCCCGAAGCCTTGCAAGGCAGGGGGCAGGCGGCCGTGGCGACAGGACCCCGCCCGAGAAAGAAACAAAAATTTCGCCCAAAACGACCGGATGTTGCGCAATGGGGAAACTTTATTGCGCGTATCTCGGGGCGTGGTATAAGAAATGCAATCTTGTGGAGTGACACATGCCTGGCAGCAAGCTGGATCCCATCGACAGAAAAATCCTGGCCGAGCTTCAGGCCGACGGCCGCATGACCAATGTCGAGCTGGCCAAGCGGGTCGGCATCTCGGCACCGCCCTGCCTGCGGCGGGTGCGTACCCTGGAAGAGCAGGGTTTCATCCGTGGCTACCATGCCGATGTCGACAGCCGCGAGCTGGGCTTCGAGGTGCAGGTCTTCGCCATGGTCGGCCTGCAGAGCCAGGCCGAGGCCGACCTGGTCGCCTTCGAGCGCCGCTGCCGCGGATGGCCCCTGGTCCGCGAATGCCACATGCTGAACGGCGAGGTGGATTTCATCCTGAAATGCGTGGCGCCCGACCTCTCGACCTTCCAGAGCTTCCTTACCGGCGACCTGACCTCGGCCGATAACGTGGCCAGCGTGAAGACGTCGCTGGTGATCCGCTGCGCCAAGGATGAGCCGGGCGTGCCCTTCGAGGTGCTGGAAGAGCGGCTGAAGCGCGACGCCTGAGCCGCTTGCATCAAGCGCGCGAATGAAAAAACGGCCCCCGCCATGGCGAGGGCCGTTTTCGTTGCCGGAGAGGAGAGTCGGGAGGACGCTCAGGCGGCCTTGCCGGCCTCGGGGGCATCGTCGCGCAGCCGCGCCACGGGGCCACGCTTGGCGGGGGCCGAAAGGGGTTTCAGGCGCGTGCCCTTCGCGGTCTTGATCGCGGATGCCATCCAGCGTTTCGATTTCTGATCCATCTGGGCCACCTTCTTCTGGGGGGGCCGGAGAGACCCGGCCATACCTGAGTTTGGTTAACCTTGCCCCGCCAATGGGGCGAGGTTTGGATGAATTATGTCGAATTCGTGGTATTTCGTCTGACCCGAGGGTCAAAACTACAGGCGTATGGTCGAGATCAGCCGCCCGTAGTCCACTTCTCCCGCATGGGTGGTGCGGCGGTAGGAGAAGAAGCGCGCCGGGTCGGCATAGGTGCAATGGCGGATCCACTCGGCCTCGGCGATGCCGGCGCTGCGCAGGCGGTGCAGCCCGTAGGAGGGCAGGTCGAAGTGAAAGCGATCCCCCTCGCCGTTGACGAAGAAACGCGCGTTTTCAGGGTCTTCCGCCATGAACTCGTCGAGGAACTCGGGGCCGACCTCGTAGGCTTGCTGGCTGATCGTGGGGCCGATGACGGCGCGGATGCGGGCCCGGTCGGCGCCAAGGGCGACCATGCAGTCGATGGTCGCTTCCAGCACCCCGTCGCGGGCCCCGCGCCATCCGGCATGAGCCGCACCGATCACCCCTCCTTCGGGGTCGGCGAAGAGCACCGGCTGGCAGTCGGCGGTCAGCACCGAGAGCACCACGCCGGGCGTTGCGGTGGCCATGCCGTCGGCCTCGGGGGCCGGCGAAACCGGCGCCTCGACGGCGACGGCGCGGGCCGAATGCACCTGCCGGACCGAGGCCATGGCTTCCGGGGCGACCTCCATCGCGGCGGCCACGCGGGCGCGGTTGATCGCCACGATCTCGGCCTGGTCCGATGAGCCGGTGCCGCAGTTCAGCCCCGCGAAGATGCCCGAGGACGCCCCGCCCCGGCGGGTGAAGAACCCGTGCCGCAGCGGGGTGAGCGCCGGAGAGGTGAGGATTTCGAGGGTCATGGTCTCTTGGCCGATCTCTTTGGGGGGTGATCGTTCAGGATGTGCCGGTCAGGGGTCTCGGGGTCCGGTCTCGGGGTCCGGTCTCTGGGGGCGGGCTGCCGGCGCATTCCGGCAGGGGGAGGATGTCAGAACCTGATCCCCGGTTCCAGCCCCGGGGGCGGGCGCTGGCCCGGCGGGGTCAGCGCGAGAATCTTGAAGAGCGTCCCCATTTCCTCGGGGTGGGTCAAGCGGCGATGTGCGGCGATATGGGCGTCAAGCGCGGCGCCGCTCAGCCCCTTGGCAAGCGCCTGGGCGCGGGCCGTGATCCCCAGCCGTTCCAGGAAGACGCCCTGTGTTTCCAGCCGCGTGGCACTGGCGGGCAGGGCGGCACGGGCGATCTCGGCGAAATCCACATGGGCGGTCAGGTCGGCCTGTCCCGGGGCCTCGAAGGGATCGGCCGGGGCCTTGTGACGCAGGGCCTGCAGGGTATCGCCAAGCGAGCGCCAGCCGCCGTAGTCCACCAGCAGCGCGGCACCGCCGTGGCGCGCCACATGGGCGCCGATGGCCCGGGCCCAGTCTTGCGCGGCCTCGCCGATCTCGATGATGTCGCCCTGGCGGGTATCTCCCAGCCGGTAGTCCAGCGCGGGCAGGGGGGCGGGTTCCCCGTAGCAGGGCGTCAGGCCCTGAAGGCCCCGATCCACCCGGCGCTCTTCCCAGAGATCCCCCTCGGCGCGGCGGAACTGGCGGATCGGCAACGCATCGAGGAACTCGTTGGCGACCAGGAACAGCGGGATGCCGGGCAGGCCGGCGAGATCCTCGCGCCAGGCAAGGTCGAAGCCTTCCAGCGTGGCGCGCTGGATCTCGCGCAGGCGGGGCGAGGCTTCGATCAGCAGGATCCGCATCGCCGCGTGGAAGCCCGGCACATGGCGGGTGGCGCGCAGGATATCGGCCATCAGCGTGCCGCGTCCGGGGCCCAGTTCGGCCAGCAGGAAGGCGGACGGGGCGCCCTGGTCCATCCAGCTCTGCGCCAGCGCCAGCCCCATCAGTTCGCCGAACATCTGGGAGATCTCGGGGGCGGTGATGAAATCGCCCTCGGCGCCGATCGAGGGGCGGGTGGCGTAATAGCCGAAGTCGGGATCCAGCAGGCAGGCCCGCATGTAGGCGTCGATCCCCAGGGGCCCGTCCTGCGTGATCCGCGCGACCAGCTTTTCCTGCAGGGTGCTCATGGTGCCAGCGGCGGCCGGCGGAAGGACCAGGCGATCAGGGCCAGCCCGATCAGCACCATCGGCAGCGACAGCAGCTGTCCCATGGTCAGCCCGAGGCTCTCGGTCAGGCGCAGCACATGGCCATGGGGATTGCCCGGGGTGATGAACTGGGCATCGGCCAGGCGGAAGAACTCGACCACGAAGCGGGCGATCCCGTAGCCGGCGATGAAGACCCCGGTCAGCCGCCAGGGGTTGCGCAGGGTGCGGGTGCCGAAGGCCAGCCAGAGCAACAGCAGGCCCAGCACCAGACCCTCCAGCCCGGCCTCGTAGAGCTGCGAGGGATGGCGGGCGCAAAGCCCCTCCACGCCCGGGCAGTCCTGCGCCGCGGGGCCGGGGAAGATCACCGCCCAGGGCGCGTCCGAGGGGCGGCCCCAGAGCTCGGCGTTGATGAAGTTGGCGATCCGCCCCAGCAGAAGCCCCGGCGGCACCGCAAGGGCCAGCATGTCGGCGGTCTGGCCGAGGGGAATCGCGTTTCGGCGACAGAAGATCAGGGTCGCGACGCAGACGCCCAGGAAGCCGCCGTGGAAGGCCATGCCGCCGTTCCAGACCTGCAGGATCTCCAGCGGATGCGAAAGGTAGTACCCGGGCTGGTAGAACAGCACGAAGCCCAGCCGTCCGCCCAGGATTACCCCGAGGATCAGCCAGGTCACCAGGTCGTCCAGCTGCTCGCGCCGCATCGGGGCCGTGGCCTGGGGCCAGAGCCGCGCCCGCCCGAGGGCGGCCCGGGCCAGCAGGTAGCCCAGCAGGATGCCGACCAGGTAGGCCATGGCATACCAGCGCAGGGCAAACTCGGTGCCGAAGAGCTGGATCGAGACGATCTCGGGCGAAATGTCGGGGAAGGGGATCACGGCGCGCATTGGGGCTATCTGCCTCTGGTCTGAATGGACTGTCAAGCGGGGCGAAAGACGCGGCCCGGGTTGAGACCGGCGCCATACCGGCCCATATTGCAGGGCAAGGCAACATTTACATGCGAGAGACCCATGCAGACCCGTTCCAAGTTCTTCGACGACATGTCGCAGCTGATGACCAATGCCATGGGTGTCGCCCAGGGCGCCAAGGACGAGGCCGAGACCGCCTTCAACTCGATGGTGGATCGCTGGCTGGCCGACCGTGATTTCGTGACCCGCGAGGAGTTCGACGCGGTGCGCACCATGGCCCAGAAGGCCCGCGAGGAAAACGCGGTGCTGAAGGCCCGCCTCGACGCGCTGGAGGCCGCCGCCAAGGCCGAGTGATCCCCTCGCCGGAAGAGACGGAAGGAAGGGCCCGGCGGTGATGCGCGGGCCCTTTGCCGTTCCGGCGCGGCGTCAGCAGCCCTTGTCCTCGGTCTGCGTGACCCTGCCGCTCTGGGCCTCGGGGAAGCTCTTCAGCACAGCGCCGAGCATCAGGGCCACCACCTTGCCCGTCTGGTCGCAGGTGTCGCGGCTGCTGGCGCTGGCCTCGAAGACCGGCTGGCCGCTGCGGGCATCGCGCATGGTGATGCTGACCTGGCGGGGATAGACGGTGCGGGTCTCGTACTCGGTCCGATAGCCTACGGTGCCGCGGATCGGGACAGTCTTCACCACCCCTTCCGAGACCTCGCGGCTTTCGTAGCCGACGATGCCACGGACCGGTACCCGCACCGGGTAACGCTCGGTCTCGGGCGCGGCGGTGGTATAGGCGAAGCGGGCCAGCAGCCGCGCCTCGCCGCGCGGGGCCGAGGTATAGCCGCGCTGCGCCAGCACCCCGGCGAGGCTTTGGGCATTGCTGCGCCAGGCCAGGCTGTCGCCGCTCATGCCCGGACCGGGGGCGATGTGCACGGTCTTCGGGGCAAGGTCCGCGGAAATCGTCGAATAGCTTTCGACGGTCGAGGTGACGCTGGTGCAGGCGGCAAGCAGCAGCGCCAGCGCGGCGGAAAGGGCGGGGATCAGGCGCATGGGCCCTCCGGAAATGCGGGTCTCAAATCGGGGTCAGCCTAGCGCGGGGCGGCGGACATGAAAACGCCCGCCGGTGAGGGCGGGCGTTCTCGGCGGATCACGACTTGTTCAGCCGGTCGGGCTCGGATGCCCGTTCTCAGATGCAGGCCGCGACGACCGGCTTCAGGTTCTCGGGCGTCAGGGTGACGGGGTTGCCCCCGCAGGAGGGATCTTCCAGCGCCATTGCGACGATATCGTCGATCCGGTCTCCGGTGACGCCGAGCGCCGAGAGCTTGCGCGGGATGCCCAGGCGGTCGTTCAGCTTCTGCACGTAGTCGCGGAAGCCGTCGAAGCCACCCTCGATGCCGAGGTAGGGCGCCGCCTCGTCGAAGCGGCTGCGGATCCTGTCGGCGTTCAGCTCCAGCACGGCGGGCATGCAGATTGCATTGGTGGTGCCGTGGTGGGTGTTGAACAGCGCGCCGACCGGGTGGCTGATCGCATGGATCGCGCCCAGGCCCTTCTGGAAGGCGGTGGCGCCCATCATCGCCGCCGACATCATCTGCGCACGCGCCTCGATGTCGGTGCCGTCCTCGTAGGCGCGGGGCAGGTAGTCGACGACCAGCCGCATCCCCTCCAGCGCGATGCCCTGGGACATCGGGTGATAGTGGGGGCTGGAGAACGCCTCGACGCAATGGGCGAAGGCGTCAAGCCCGGTGCCGGCGGTGATGAAGCCGGGCATCCCGACGGTCAGCTCGGGGTCGCAGATGACGACGGCGGGCAGGACCTTGGGGTGGAAGATGATCTTCTTCACGTGGGTTTCGGAGTTGGTGATGACGCTGGCGCGCCCCACTTCCGAACCGGTGCCGGCGGTGGTCGGCACGGCCACGATGGGCGCGATGCCCGCCGGGTCGGCGCGGGTCCACCAGTCGCCGATGTCCTCGAAGTCCCAGACCGGGCGGGTCTGGCCGGCCATGAAGGCCACCATCTTGCCGAGGTCGAGGCCCGAGCCGCCGCCGAAGGCGATCACGCCGTCATGGCCGCCCTCGCGGTAGACCTTCAGGCCCTCTTCCAGGTTCTTCTCGGTCGGGTTGGCATCCACGCCCGAGAACATGGCGCGGCCCAGGCCGCCCGCGACCATAAGGTCGAGGGTCTTCTGGGTGATCTCCATTTCCGCCAGGCCACGGTCGGTGACCAGCAGGGGCTTGCGGATATTGGCCGCGGCGCAGGCCTCGGCGATTTCGGCGATGCGACCGGCGCCGAAGCGGATGGCGGTCGGGTAGGACCAGTTTGCGGTGAGGGTCATCTGGGGGTTCCTCAGGCTTTGCGGTAGTGGTGCGACTTGGGACGGGTCAGGGCCATGTAGCCCAGTTCCGACAGGCCCTGGCCGTGGCCGGTCTGCTTGCAGCCGGTCCAGCACAGCGCCGGGTCGAGGTAATCGCAGCGGTTCATGAAGACGGTGCCCGTCTGCAGGCGCGGCGCAATGGCGTTCATCGCGTCGATGTCCTTGGTGAAGATCGCCGCCGTCAGGCCGTACTGGCAGTCATTCATCAGGGCGATGGCTTCCTCGTCGTCCTTGACCGGCATGATGCCGACGACGGGGCCGAAGCTTTCCTCGCGCATGACTTCCATGTCATGCGTCACGTCGGTCAGGATCTGCGGCGTCAGGTAGGCACCGCCGTCATCGGCCTCCATGGTGTCGATATGGGCCTTGGCGCCCTCGGCGACGGCGTACTGGATCTGGGCGCGGACGGTGCCGGCGAAGCGCACGTTGGCCATCGGGCCGATGGTGGTCTCGGCATCCAGCGGGTTGCCCAGCTTCTGCGCCTTCACCCAGGCCACGGCCTTCTCGACGAAGGCGTCAAAGAGGCTCTCGTGGACGTAGATCCGTTCCATGCCGCAGCAGCACTGACCGGCGTTGAACATGGCGCCGTCCATCAGCCCGTCGACGGCCGCATCCAGGTCGGCATCGGCACGGACATAGCCCGGGTCCTTGCCGCCCAGCTCGGTGGCGACCGGCGTGAAGGTGCCCGCCGCGTCGCGTTCCACCTGCTGTCCGCCCCGGACCGAGCCGGTGAAGTTGATGAAGTCGAACAGGTTGTCCCCGATCAGGGTCGAGCTGACCTCATGGCTGATGACGAAGTTCTGGAAGATCTCCGCCGGCACGCCGGCTGCGGCGAAGGCCTCGGCCAGGTGCTCGCCGACCTTGAGGGTCTGGGTCGCGTGTTTCAGCACCACCGCATTGCCCGCGATTAGGGCGGGGGCGATGGTGTTGATGGCGGTCATGTAGGGGTAGTTCCATGGGGCGATCACGTAGACGAGGCCCTGGGCCTCGCGGGTGATCTTGCGGGTGAAGGCCGCGCTGTCCTCGATGACCTTGGGCGCCAGGGCCTCTTCGGCGATCGAGGCCATGTAGAGCGCGCGTTCCTCGAAACCGCCGAACTCGCCGCCGTAGCGGACAGGGCGGCCCATCTGGTGCGCCAGCTCCTCGGTCATCCGCTCTTTCTGGGTGCCGATGATCGCGACGGCCTTCTTCACCATCTCGATCCGCTCGGCCAGGGGGCGGGCAGCCCATTCGGGCTGCGCCGCACGGGCGGCCTCGATGGCCGCGCGGGCGGCCGCTTCCGAAACATACTCCCGCGACAGGTAGACGGACCCGTCGACAGGAGAAATCAGATCCACTTTGCTCATCTTACGCTCTTTCGAATCCGCGTTGAATTTCCCAGTCGGTGACCACTGCGTCGAAGGCTTCCTGTTCCCAGTCCGCCGCGCGGGTGTAGTGGTCGATGACTGCATCGCCGAAGGCCTCCCGCAGGAAGGCCGAGTTGGTCAGGGTCTCGCGCGCTGCGCGCAGGGTGCCGGGGATCTCGGTCACCTTGCCCTGCTCGTAGACGTCGCCATCGGCGGGCGGCGCCAGTTCCAGACCCTCCTCGATCCCCTTGATCCCGGCGGCCAGCTGCACCGCCATGGCGAGGTAGGGGTTCACGTCCGACCCGGGAATGCGGCATTCCATCCGCACCGCCTTGCTGCCCGCACCGCAGAGGCGGAAGCCCGCCGTGCGGTTGTCCACCGACCAGACGGCCTTGGTGGGGGCGAAGCTGCCGGCCATGAAGCGTTTGTAGCTGTTGACGTACTGCGCCAGGAAGAAGGTGTAATCGGGGGCGTATTTGATCAGGCCCGCGCAATAGCTCTTCATCAGCGCCGACATGCCGAGGCTGTCCTCGGGGTCGTAGAAGGCGCTGTCACTGCCCGTCCAGAGGGACTGGTGCACATGCGCCGAGCTGCCGACCTTGTCGCGGTGCCACTTCGGCAGGAAGCTGGCCGCATGGCCCTTCAGCAGCGCCACGTCCTTGACCACATGCTTGCCGATGACGTGGTAGTCGGCGGCCAGCATGGCCGCGTCGTACTTGATGTTCAGCTCTTCCTGGCCGGTCTCGGCCTCGCCCTTGGTGCATTCCACCGGGATGCCCATGGCATAGAGCGCATTGCGCACCGGGCGCAGGACGGCCTCGTCGCGCAGGCTGAGCTGCAGCGCGTAGTCCTGGTTGTAGGGCGTCAGCGTGTCGAGCGCCGTGTAGCCCGACTTGCGGATCTCGTCGAAGCTCTTTTCGAACAGGAAGAATTCCAGCTCGGTCGCCATCTTGGCAGAGTAGCCCATGGCCTCCAGCCGGGCGATCTGGCCCTGCAGCATGGCGCGGGGCGAATGCGGCACCGGCGCGTGGGTGTGGTGATCCAGCACGTCGCAGAGCACGATCGCCGTCGCCTCCAGCCAGGGGGCGGGGCGCAGGGTCGAGAGGTCGGGCTTCATCACGTAGTCGCCGTAGCCGCCCGCCCAGGAGGTCGCGGCATAGCCCTCGACCGTGTACATCTCCAGGTCGGTGGCCAGCAGGTAATTGCAGCAGTGGCTTTCTTCCCAGGCGCTGTCGACGAAATGCGCCGCGTGAAAGCGTTTGCCCATCAGGCGGCCCTGCATGTCCACGACACAGGCGAGAACCGTGTCGATCTCGCCGGCTTCCACCTGCTGTTTCAGCTTGTCAAACGTCAGTGCTGCCATCTTTCATTCCTCCTGACCAGAGAGAGGCGGCCCCGGAAGGCCGCCCCGTTGTTTCATGTGCGACGCGGCGATCAGCCGAAGGTGTACGGCGGGCCCGCTTTCGAGGTCACGTCGTTGTAGTCGCGGAAGATCTGCACGATCTTGGCGGCCACTTCGCCTTCCTCGGCCATCTCGTCCCAGAACTTGACGGCGGCCTCTTCGACCGTCGCCCATTCCTCTTGCGGGATCGAGCGCAGCTGCAGCTTGTCGCCCTGGGCGCGCAGGCGCGCCTCGCCGCCCCAGTACCACTGGTTGCGGTAGGTGTGGCTGGCCTCGATGCAGGAGGAGACGATCACCTTCAGGTGCTCGGGCAGGTCGGCCCAGCGTTGCTGGTTGACGAAGAACGACCCGATCCAGGCGCCGGAGATGTTGTTGGTGAGGAAGTAGTCGGTCACATCGGCCCAGCCCACGGTGTAGTCTTCCGTGATGCCCGACCAGGCCATGCCGTCCAGCTCGCCGGTCTGTACCGCGACCTGCGCATCCTCGTAGGGGATGTTCACCGGCACCACGCCGAACTGCGACAGGAAGCGGCCCGCCGTCGGGAAGGTGTAGAGCTTCAGACCGTCGAGATCGGCCAGCGAGGTGACCTCTTTCTTGGTGTTGAAGTTGCACGGGTCCTGGCCCGCGGCCGACAGCCACTTGACGCCGACCTTGGCGTATTCCTCTTCCCAGATCTCGGCCAGGCCGTACTGGTTGAACAGAACCGGCACGTCCAGCGAGTGCTTGGTGGCCAGCGGGAAGTAACCGCCGAAGTTGCGCACCGGGGTCGGCGAGGCCATCGAGTCGTCGTCCGAATGGACGCCGTCGATGGTGCCGCGCTGCAGCGCCTGGAACAGCTCGCCCGTGGGGACGATCTGGTCGGCGTAGTAGAGTTCGATCTCAAGCTCACCCTGGGCGGCGGCGTTGATCGCATCGATGGCGGGCTTGGTCACTTCCTGACCCAGGGCCGAACCGGCATAGGTCTGGAACCGCCACTTGATCGCCTCCTGGGCCTTGAGGACGGCCGGGGCCGCCAGAGCTGCGGGGGCGGCCATTGCGGCGCCGCGCAGGAAGGAACGTCTGTTGGTCATCTCGGGTACTCCCTTGGTTGGTGTCGGTCGTGCCCCGCTTCGCCGCGGGATCTGGTTGGTTATCACTGGTAGACGTAATCGGGCAGCCAGGTGGCGATCTGCGGGAAGACCATGGTTATGATCAGCGCCAGGATCATCACCGCCACGAAGGGCGCGATGGAGCCGTAGATATCTTTCAGGCTGATTTCCGGCGGGGCCATGGCCCGCATCAGGAACAGGTTGTAGCCGAAGGGCGGCGTCATGTAGGCGATCTGGCAAGTGATGGTGTAGAGCACACCGTACCAGACCAGGTCGAAACCCAGTTCGCCGACCAGCGGCACGTAGAGCGGCGCCACGATGACCAGCATCGCGGTATCGTCGAGGAAGCTGCCCATGACCAGGAAACTCAGCTGCATCATGATCAGGATGACCCAGGGGCTGAGGCCCAGCTTCTCGGTGAACAGGAAGCTGATCGCCTTGACCGCGCCCAGCCCGTCGAAGACCGCGCCGAAGGCCAGCGCCGCCAGGATGATCCACATGAACATGCAGGAGATGCCCAGGGTGTTGCGGGTGGCAGTCATGAAGACCTGGCGCGTCATCCGGCGCTTCAGCACCGCGGCGAGGAAGGCCGCGAGGGCGCCGATGGCGGAGGCTTCGACCAGCGAGGTCCAGCCCTTGACGAAGGGCACCATCATGATCGCGAAGATGCCGAGCGGCAGCAGGCCGGCGCGCAGCAGGCGCATCTTCTCGGCCCGGCTGACCTGGGCCCGCTCGGCCTCGGGCAGGGCGGGGCCAAGCGCCGGGTTCAGGTTGCAGCGGATGACGATGTAGGCGATGAAAAGCCCGGCCATCATCAGGCCCGGCAGCACCCCGGCCAGCCACAGCTGCCCGACCGGCTGGCGCGCGATCATCGCGTAGAGCACCAGCACCACCGAGGGCGGCACCAGGATGCCCAGCGAAGAGCCCGCCTGGATCACCCCGGTGACCATCTTCTTGTCGTAGCCGCGCTTCAGCAGTTCCGGCAGCGCGATGGTCGAGCCGATGGCCATGCCGGCCACCGAAAGGCCGTTCATCGCCGAGACCAGCACCATCACCCCGATGGTGCCGATCGCAAGGCCACCCTTCACGCCGCCCATCCAGACGTGGAACATCTTGTAGAGGTCGTCGGCGATCTTCGATTCCGACAGCACGTAGCCCATGAAGACGAACATCGGCAGCGTCAGCATCGGATACCAGTTCATCAGCTTGATCAGCGCCGAATAGCCGATGTCGTAGCCGCCCCGGTCCCCCCAGAGCAGCAGCGAGGCCACCACGGCGACGAAACCGATGGCGCCGAAGACCCGCTGGCCGGTCAGCAGCATCAGCATCATCGTGCTGAACATCAGCAGGGCGATCATTTCATAGGACATCAGATCTCTTCCCCGCGCAGACGCAGCAGGTCCTTGAAGAATTCGGAAAGCACCTGCAGCAGCATCAGGAACAGCCCGATGCAGGTGATCAGCTTGATCGGCCACATCACCGGGGCCCAGGACGACCGCGAGGTCTCGACGTAGCCCAGCACGTCGCCTGCCGCCGCCGGCCCGCCGGTGAAGAAGGCGCCGATCAGCCTGCCGAAGAAGACCAGCGGAGAGCCCATGAAGTTGCCCAGCGAATAGGCCAGCGACGCGAGGCCGCCGTAGATCATCACGCCGAGGTAGAAGATCAGGAAAAAGACGGTGAAGGCGTCCAGCCAGGCTTTCCGGCGGTCCGACAGCTCGGCATAGATCAGGTCCATGCGGACGTTCGAGCCGAGCTGGATCGAGTAGGGCCCGCCAAGGATGTAATAGGCCACCATGACGAATTGGGCCATCTCCAGCGTCCAGAGCGAGGGCAGGAAGAAGGTTTTCGACACCGAGGACCACAGCAGGATGCCCATCAGGACGAAGAGGCCGAACATGGTGATCCGCCCGAGGAGGCGGTTCATCCCGTCGATCCAGCGGATATAGCCGCGCATCAGCGTCATGCGCCCGCCTCGCTTGTCGCCAGCTGTGCCAGTGAACGGCTGAGCGCGGCACAGAGCTGCTCGGCCACCGAGGCGACCTGGGCGGGGTCCGCCAGCAGGTCGTTGCGCACTTCGATCATCACGTTGAGGCGGCCACGCGCCACGCCCTGCTCGCGCAGGGTGTGGGTCACGCCATCGGCGGCGTCATAGGGCGCGTTCAGCTCGGCCTTGAGGGGGCCGGGCCAGTTCTCGATCATCGCGTCGGCCAGCCGGGGGTCGCTGTCGTGCAGCAGGCCGACCTCTGTCGCCCGGTGGGCGCCGTGGAAGATCGGGGTGAAGGAATGGACCGTGACAAGGGCACCGCCGTGCCGGTCGAGCACCGCGCCCAGGGTCTCGGTGAAGGGCTGATAGACCTCGCGCACCCGTGCGGCGCGGTCGGCCTCGGACAGGTCGCGGTTGCCCGGCACCTCGATGACCTCGGATTTCGCCGGCATGGCGCCGGGAGAACTCGGCGGGCGGTTGCAGTCGTAGACCAGCCGCGACACCCGCGCGGCGACCAGCGGCGCGCCCATGCGCTCGGACATCGCCATCGACAGCGCCAGCGCGCCCGGATCCCATACGGCGTGGCTGAGACGATCGGCCTCCGCCAGTCCGAGACCGTCGAGAGAGGCCGGGATTGCCGCGCTGGCATGTTCGCAGCAGAGCACGATGGGCCCGGTGCCCTCGGCGTGGATGACTTCTGCCGCCGGGCCTTCGCCCTCGGACAGGATATGTGATGTGTTCCCCGTCATGGCCGCAGGGAAACCGCGAGATGGCCGGGGTGTCAATTCATTTCTGTAGACATGACTACAGGCCGCCCCTAGTTTGTAACTATTGCTACAGGCGGAGGCGTGAGACGTGGCAGGCGACAGGTCCGACGGCAGTTCCGGGGCGCCCGAAGAGGGCGGCGCGCAGTCTGTCCGCCAGCGGATTCGCCTGCGCGACCAGCAACTGACTGCCTCGGAACGCCGGGTCTGCGAAGTGCTGCTGGACGACTATCCCATGGCGGGAATGCAGAGTGTCACCAAGTTTGCCGAGCTGGCCTGCGTATCGACGCCGACGGTGATCCGCATGGCCCGCAAGCTGGGGTTCGAGGGCTTCCCTGAACTGCAGAACGCCCTGCGCGACGAGGTCGCCGACCGCATCAAGGCGCCGGCGCTGAAGCGCGATGCGCGCGGCGGGGACGGCCATGTGGTGCACCGTTTCGCCGATGCGCTGATCGGCAACCTGACCCGCTCTCTCGAACGGCTGGACACCGCGACTTTCGACGAGGTGGCCGACCTGCTGGCTGACACCTCGCGACATGCCTATTTTCTGGGCGGCCGGATCACCGGCGCCACGGCGGCCTATTTCCACAATCACATGCAGATCATCCGCGCCGGGGTGACGCTGCTCGACCAGGGGCCCTCGGTCTGGCCGCACTACCTGCTGGACATGGGCGAAAGCTCGGTCCTGGTGCTGTTCGACATCCGCCGGTACGAAAAGGATCTGCTGCGGCTGGCCGAACTGGCGCAGGGGCGCGGGGCGACTATCGTGCTGTTCACCGACCAGTGGGGTTCTCCCGTCGCGCGGGTGGCGCGGCATGTCTTTCACCTGCAGGTCGAGGCGCCCTCGAACTGGGACAGCACCACGGCGATCCTCGCCGTGGTCGAGGCGCTGATCGCCGAGGTGCAGGCCAAACGCTGGGACGAGAGCCGCGAACGCCTCGACGAGCTCGAGGCGATGTTCTCGACCACGCGGGTCTTCCGTTCGGGCGGCTAGCTCAGGCGGTCAGCACGGCCATGCGGCGCAGCGCCAGCTGGTAGCCCTGGGTGCCGAAGCCTGCGATCACCCCGTCCGCGCGCAGCGAGACATAGGAGTGATGGCGGAAGCTCTCGCGCTTGTGGACGTTCGAGATGTGGCACTCGATCACCTTGCCGTCGAAGGCGTTCAGCGCATCAAGGATGGCGACCGAGGTATGGGTATAGGCACCGGGGTTGATGACGATGCCGGCGCAGGTGTCGCGCGCGGCGTGGATGCAGTCGATGATGCCGCCCTCGTGGTTGGACTGGTAGAAGGCCAGTTCCAGCCCCAGTTCGGCGGCCAGCGCCTCGCAGTCGCGGGCGATGTCCTCCAGCGTCTCGGCGCCGTAGATGTCCGGCTGGCGCTTGCCCAGCAGGTTCAGGTTGGGGCCGTTGATGATCTGGATCCGCGGGGCCATGGGGGTCCTTTCTGACGCTGGCGCATCGGGGCGCTCCTTTTCCCTAAGCCGGGCGGTGCAACGAGGCAAGCGTGGCGGGGCAACGGGCGGCCCGGTTGACTGATTGATCAACTACCTGCGGCGGTTTTGCGGCAGCTGGCGCTCCATTTTCGCCACAATCGGGCCATGTCTTGACCCGGGAACGCTCCAAATTTGGCCATTGCCGCATGGTCACCTTTCCGCAATGGCCCGCGTCAGACGGGCTGCGACAAGGCGACATGCCGAAAGGGTAGTGATGATCCTCGACAGGGTAACCAGGGCGGGCATGACCAGCGCCGAAGCCGTCTCACCGGAGCCGCCAAGAGGCTTGCGCAGCGGGCCGGCACGCTGGTCCGATCTGACCGCGGCCCTGCGCTGGCAGATGTCCGGCGGAGACGGTGGGACCCTGGACGCCCGGCTGGTGGCGGGGCCGCGCGGCCCCCTGGCCGATGGTCCAGCGCCCTATATCGGGTCACGCGCGGGCACCTGCCGGTTGAACGGCAAGCTGCTGATGCTCTCGGCCGACCACGCGACCCCGTTCCTGGCGGGCAGCATGATCTCTACACCCGATGGGCGCCGCCGGGTCGAGAGCCTGCGCCCCGGTGACATGGTCTCGACGCTGGACAACGGCGCGCAGCGGGTGCTCTGGACCGGGCGCCGGCGGGTCGCCGGCGACGGACGGCTCGCCCCGATCGAGATCCGGCCCGGCGTGCTGGGCAACCTGTTGCCGGTCCGGGTCGCGGCCAGCCAGCAACTTGTGCTGAAGGATCCGGCCATCGCCATGCTGTTCGGGGGAGACGAGGCCGTGGTGGCTGCGCGCCACCTGCTTGACGGCACCCGTGTCAGGCGTGCGCCGCAGCGGCTGGTCGAGCATGTGCTGCTGGTCACCGAGGGCTACCAGGTCCTCGACCAGGGCGATTTCGGCCTGGAATGCGCCGAGCCGCCGATCCTCGCCGAGGCGGAGGAGGCCGTGCTGGGGGATGTGGGGCTCTGCGTCCGCCGCCCCCTTGTTCAGGCACGGCTGCGCCAGGCGCGCGGACACCGCCCGGGCCTGACCGGCTACGAGGGGCGACTGCTGGGCGCGATGATCGCTGCCGGTGCCGCCGTCAGCCCGCCCCGCCCGGACCGCGTCCCCGAAACGGCCTCGGAGCCCGCCACGACGCGCTAGGCGTCAGGCCCGCGCCAGTGCCGCGCGGGCGGCACCTGCGTCAAAGCGCAGACCCATGGCTGCGCAGACCGGGGCCAGCGCCTCGACCTCACCGCCCATGATCCGCTCCGCCTGCAGTTCGATCACCGTCACCCCGCTGGCGCGCAGCGCCGCGAGGCGGTCGTCATAGCAGGCACAGAAGGGTTTCCAGAATTCTTCCGAAGTGGAATGCCGCCGCATGAAGCTGGCCCGGGCGAGAGAGCGCAGCACCGCCTCGCGCTCTCGCGTGACCACGACCCAGGTCGCTTGCGGGAAGGCACGGGCGAAGAGCGGCCAGAGCAGGGTCAGCTTGGGATCCTTGTAGCCCCAGGGGGTTCGCCCGTCGTGGCCCTGGTCCCGGATCGTTTGCAGCATCTGCGCCGCGAGCTGCGGGCAGGGCGGCAGCGCCTCGGTCCGGGGCAGCGGGGCAACGCCGCGCGGGTCGGCACCGAGATGCTCCAGCAGCGGCTTCAGCCGGGTCTCGCGCAGGGCGCGGTTTTCGCCGTAGCCCTCGGGGTTGTCGACATTGCCCGGGATCGTCTCTCCCAGCCACAGGCCCTGTCCGGCCAGCATCCGCATCACCAGCGAGGTGCCCGAGCGCGGCAGGCCCGTCACGAAGAGCGGGCGGGCCGGGGCGGGCAGATCGGGGGCGGCGACATGCGGCAGGGGCAGCAGGGCTGCGGGGCGGGCCTGCCACGCGGCCCGGGTCTCGTCCATCCATGCGGCGATGGCGGGGGCCGAGAGGTCCTCCTTGCGCAGGGTGCGGGCCTGGGGAAAGACCGTGGCTGCGTCGCGCTCGGGTCCCCAGAACCAATGCGTCGTGCGGTTCATCACCGCCAGCAGAGGCACGCCCGAAAACCCCGCCATGTGCCAGTTGGCACTGTCGACCGAGATCATGCCCGCGAGCGGGCGGATCATGTCGATGGTGGCGATCGGGTCGGTGGTGATATCGGCCAGCGGCACCTCGCAGCGCGGATCGGCCTGCAGGATCTTGCGCTCTTCCTCGGTCAGGTCGAACTGGAAGGCCAGGTAGCGCCCGTCCAGGGGCAGCAGGTCCAGAAGGAAGCGCAGCGGGATGTGACGCTCCTCGCGCCGGTTCTGCCCCGAGCCGCCGCGCCAGCAGATGCCGAAGACGGGTCGGTCGAAGGCATGACGCGCGGGCCGGTCCAGCTGGATACCGGGCGAGACATGACCAAGCCTCCGGTAGCCGCGTCCGACGAAATCGGCGGCCAGATGCGCACGTGGCTTGCCGAGCGCATCGGAGAGCTGCTGGACCGGCGTGAAACTGGCCTGCGGGAAGTAGCGCCGCACCAGACCGCCGTACTTGGCCAGCCCGGTGAAGCCGGATTGCTCATGCGCGCCCTCGGCCTTGATATGGGCAAGATGGAACAGCACGTCGCCCAGCCCCTGCTCCAGCACGATCAGGCCCGCGTCCCGGGCGGGGTCCGCGCCGAGGGGCGCGTGGGTCACGCGGTCGGGCAAGACCTTGGGAAAGTTGATCGCCCGCCCCCGCGCGGCATAGAGCGGGAAGCCGAGGCGATAGCGATGTGCCCAGATCTCGTGCAGCCCGGCGGAGGTGCGGAAATCGGCCAACTCGCGCGCGCCGTTGGCGGGATCCTTGCGCAGCCGCCGGGCCTGGCCGGGATCGCGCAGGCGCAGCGACAGGCGGTAGCGCAGCGGGGTGAACAGATGCGTCGGCAGCGCCCGGTTCAGCGCCCGCGCCGCATCCATGTCGCCCACCTGGTAGAGCGCGCAGCCCAGCTGGAGATACTGCAGCGCCTGCCGCTGTGCCTCGGGCAGCTCAGCCGCGACGGGGCTGCGCAGCAGAGGCTCCAGCACCTGCCAGGCGCGCGAGATATTGCCGTTGCGAAAGGCGGTCTGTGCCTCCTTCAGCAGCCGCGCGGGGGAGACGCGGCGCGCCGTGGCGGCCGGTGTCCCTGTCATCTCTCGCGCGCTTTCAGCAGCTTGGCCGGGCGCACCCGTTCTGCCGCCTCGAACAGCGAGAAGGTCTGGTTGACGTAATTCACCGCGCCGCCGATGTGATCCATGTAGGTCTTCAGCTCGTCCGTCATCTCGGCCTCGACCATCTGCACCGTGCGGTCCGGCCCGTCGGCTTCGAAGAGGCAGTAGAACAGCGGCTCGCCGCGGCGGATCACGATGGGTTTCTCGATGTCATGCCATTCGAAGGCCCACATCAGCGGGCGCGGCCAGAGGTTGATCGGGAAGCGTCCGCCGAAGATCGTCCCCGGCAGGGGCGTCTTGCGGTAATACATGTAGGCTTCGAGCTGGGTCAGGTAGACCGGCTCGTCGGTGATGAAGTAGTAGGGCAGCTTCAGTTGCAGGATCGGCCGGTCCGGGTAGCGCCATTCCCCTTCCGGCACCAGCGACAGCCGCTTGCCCAGGGTCGCGCCGCGCACGGCGGATTTCTCGCCCGAGAGGTTGCGCAGCTGCGCCTTGCCCTCCTTGTCGCGGGTGAAGCCGATGTTCAGATCGAAGGGGCAGGGCACCTCGAAATAGCGGCTTTCCAGGCCCACCACGGCGGGGCAGCGCGAGGCCGACTTGGCGTGTTCGCGCCGGGCGTCACGGGAATGGACGCGGCGGGGCGGTTCATAGATCACCGGGGCGTCGACGGGGCCAAGCAGCCAACCCACCTTCACCGGACCGGCGCCGGGATCGGTGGGGCCACGCTGGTAGGTCACGTTGATGTCCATGGGATCTCCTGCAGGCGGTTGCCTCTGGGGAAGAGGGGTAGCCCGTCGGGACCTGTCGCGCAAGCGGCCCTAAGGCAGCAGGGACAGCCAGAACCACGAGGTGAACAGGCAGACGCCCGTCGCGATCAGCAACCCCGAGGCGGCCGAACGCTTGGCCCGGTCATAGAGGTTGGCGAAGACATAGGTGTTCACCCCCGGTGCCACGGCTGCCGTCAGGATGGCCGAGCGGAAGCTTTCCGGCGAGAGGCCGTAGACCTTGCCGAGCGTCCAGGTGATCGCCGGATGCACCATCAGCGACAGCAGGCAGATCAGGCCGATCAGCCGCCAGTCGCCTTCGATCTTGTACTGCACCAGCACCCCGCCGACAGCGAACAGCGCGGCCGGCAGCGCCGAGCGGGCGATGATCTGCATCGCGTCTTCCAGCGGCACCGGCACCACGAGGCCCGAGAGGTTGACCACGAAGCCCAGCATCAGCGCGATCACCAGCGGGTTGGAGAATATCTGCCGCAGGATGCGCTTGACCAGTGCGAACAGCGCCAGCCCCTGCCCGCCAGCCTTCGTCAGCTCCATCGCCACGATGCCGAGGGTGTAGCAGAAGGGCGCGTGGATCGAGATGATGGCGAAGTTGGCACCAAGTGCCGAGGCGCCGAAGGCGCGTTCGGTGATCGGCACGCCCAGCATCATCGAGTTGCCGAAGAGGCAGCAGAAGCCGATGACCACCGCGTCTTCCGGCGCTCTCCCGATGGCCCGCGCCCCGAGCACCCCAAGGAAGAAACAGGCGGCGGCACCGACATAGTAGCTGACCAGCAGCGGCGCGTGGAACTGCTCGCCCAGGTCGAAGCCCGAGATGGCGAGGAACAGCAGGCAGGGGAAGGCCACGCTCTGCGTGTAGGACATCAGCCCCTCGGCGACCGAGAGCTTCAGCAGCCCGGTGCGGGTCGAGGCATAGCCCGCCCCGAGCACGAGGAAGACGGGCAGGATGATGTAGAGCAGCGCGCTCATCGCCTGGTCCTTGGCAGGGCCGGTCCGGACGGCTCAGATCCGGTAGGAGATCTGCATTCCGTCGTAGGCCGGGGTGATATGGTCCGGGGTCTCGGCCTGCAGGGTGTCGTAGTCCAGGTCGATATGCATGTCGGTCAGCACCGCGCGCTCGGGCGCGGCGCGGGCGATCCATTCCAGCGACTGTGCCAGGTGGGAATGGGTCGGATGGGGATCACGGCGCAGGGTGTCGAGGATCCAGCAGTCGAGGCCGGCGCAGGCTTCCCAGGCTTCTTCCGACATCTCGGCCACATCGGGCAGGTAGGCCAGGTCGCGCACCCGGAAGCCAAGCGCGTCGATGGAGCCGTGATTGACCCGGAAGGGCAGCAGGGTGATCGTGCCGCCATCGCCGGGGATGCTGACCGCGCCCTCGATGGTGTTCAGCTCGAGGATCGGCGGATAGGGCGAGCCCTCGGGCTGGGTGAAAACGTAGTCGAAGCGGTCGGTCAGATCCGTCTGCGTCGGGATATCGGCCCAGACGGGCAGGCGCTTGCGGGTGTTGAAGACCACCTGACGCAGGTCGTCGATGCCATGGACGTGATCCGCATGGGCATGGGTGAAAACCACCGCGTCCAGCCGTCCGACCCCGGCCGAGATCAGCTGTTCGCGCATGTCGGGCGAGGTATCGACCAGCACCGTGGTCTTGCCCGCCTCGCTCTCCTGCTCGATCAGCAGAGAGCAGCGGCGGCGGCGGTTCTTCGGGTTGGCCGGATCGCAGTCGCCCCAATGCCCACCGATCCGGGGCACGCCGCCGGACGAGCCGCAGCCGAGGATTGTGAAGGTCAGGGTTCCCATCAGGCGGCCTTGGCCTGCCATTGGCCGACCTTGGTGAAGAGGCGGTCGAAATTTGCCTGGGTCTGCGCCGCGAAGGCCGGGTAGTCGAGGCCGAAGACCTCGGCACCGACACGGGCGGTCAGGGCGGTATAGGCGGGCTCGTTGCGCTTGCCGCGATGCGGCGGCGGGGCGAGGTAGGGGCTGTCGGTTTCGACCAGCACGCGGTCCAGCGGCACCGTGGCGAAGAAGTCGCGCAGCTCCTGGCTTTTCTTGAAGGTCGTGACGCCGGACATCGACAGGTAGAACCCCAGGTCCAGCGCCTTGCGGCCCAGATCGGCCCCGGACGAGAAGCAATGCATCACGCAGCTGTAGGGCGCATTGCGGTGCTCCTCTTCGAGGATACGCGCCATGTCCTCGTCCGCGTCGCGGGCGTGGATGATCAGCGGCAGGCCGGTTTCGGCAGCGGCGGCGCAGTGGATGCGCAGGCTGGCCTTCTGCGCCTCGGCGCTTTCGGCGGTGTAGTGGTAGTCGAGGCCCGTTTCGCCGATGCCGACCAGCTTGGGATGCTGCGCGATCTCGACAAGCTCGTCAAAGCTGACCGGCGGGTGATCGGCCACCGACATCGGGTGCAGCCCGAAGGCCCAGAAGACCGAAGGGTTGGCCTCGGCGATGGCGCGGACCTTGGGGACCGAGGTCATGCGGGTGCAGATCGAGACCATGCGCGACACCCCGGCCTCGTGGGCGCGGGCGATCACCTGATCCAGTTCGCCGTCGAAATCCGGGAAGTCGAGGTGGCAATGGCTGTCGGTGATCTGGGGCGTATCGGTCATGTCTGTCCTGAAGGTCGTCGCGGCGGGTCAGCCCCCGCCCGCTGCGCGTTGCAGCTTGAAGACCGTATCAAGGATGAGCGCGGCAGGGTCAAGGTTGACCGCCGTGCCGTGGCGCAGCCGCGCGCCGATCTCCTGCGCTTCTGCCGCCCAAAGACGCGCATGGTGCGGGGTGGGGGCGAGACGGGCAAAGACCTCGGCCTCTCCGGGTGCGGCTTCGGGGAAGGGCGGCTGGCCGGTGGCGCCAGCGCGCGACAGCCGCGCCAGCGCCTGATCCAGCAGCGACAGCAGCAGCGAGCGGCTTTCCTCGGCGCCGCGCACGGCGGCGGCATCGGCCAGCGCCTGCGCCCGGGCGCGGTCGAGACGCGGCAGAGAGCCGAGGATCGCGATCCATTCGCCGTAAAGCTTCAGCCCGTCCAGCATCGCCAGCCGCACCGCCGCGCCGACAGAGCCTTCGGCCAGCGCCGCCAGCCGTTCGGGCTGGGTGGCGGTGATGCCGGCCTGGTCCAGCGCGGCGGCCATCTGGTCCTGGTCCAGCGGTTTCAGCCGCAGCAGGCGGCAGCGCGAGCGGATGGTGGGCAGCAGGCCCGAGGGCTGATGCGTGACCAGCAGCAGGGTGGTGCGGGCGGGCGGCTCTTCCAGCAGCTTCAGCAGGGCATTGGCGGCCGAGGTGTTCAGCTCGTCCGTGGCATCGACGATGACCACCCGTCGGCCGCCGTCGGCGGCGGACAGCGCGAAGAAGTTCTTCAGCCGTCGCGCCTCGTCGACGGTGATCTGCGCCTTCAGGCGGCCCGTGGTGTCGCTGATCCCGCGCCGCAGCACGAAGAGGCCCGGCTCGGCCCCGGCGGCCATGCGGCGGGTGACGGGGTGATCCTCGGCGATCGCCAGGCTCTCGGCTTTCGCGGGCGCCAGCATCTCGCCGAACATGCCGCCGTCATCGGGCCCCGGCGCGGGGGTGGCCAGCAGGAAGCGGGCGATGGACCATGCCAGCGTCGCCTTGCCGCTGCCGCGCGGGCCGGTGATCATCCAGCCGTGATGCAGACGGTCATTGTTGAAGGCATCGAGGAATTCGGCCTCGGCGGCCTCCTGTCCGAACAGGCGGGGGGTGTCACGGGGATGGGGGGCGCCCTCGACGCGATCCGGTTCCGGCTGGCCATCCTCGCTCATGCGCGGGCCCCGGAGATTTCGGGCAGGGCGGGCAGCAGGCGGGCAAAGACCACGTCCGGGCTGCCGGCGCCGTCGATGACGCGGAAACGGTCGGCATATTCGCGCGACAGGTCCAGGTAGCCGCGCCGCATGGCCTGCTGCAGCTCCAGACCGAAGGTCTCGAAACGCTCCTCGGCGCCAGTACGCGACAGGGCGCGGGAAAGGCCCTCGGCGGGGTCCATGTCGATCAGCAGGGTGATGTCCGGCTCGCGTCCGATCATCAGCGCGTGCAGCTTGTCGACCTGGGCCCGCAGGTCGCCGCGCGACAGGCCCTGGTACATCCGGGTGCTGTCGGCGAAGCGGTCGCAGATCACCACCGCGCCGCGGTCCAGCGCGGGCTGGATGGTGCGTTCCAGGTGGTCGCGGCGGGCGGCGGTGAACAGCAGGATCTCGGTCTCGGCAGACCAGCGGTCGGGGTCACCGTTCAGCACCAGTGCGCGGATCTCCTCGGCCCCGGCGGAGCCGCCGGGTTCGCGCGTCAGCACCACCTCGCGGCCAAGACCGCGCAGGTGCTCGGCCAGCCGTCGTGCCTGGGTCGACTTGCCGGATCCGTCGATCCCCTCAAAGGAGAGAAAGAGCCCGCCCGTCTCGCTCAAGAGGCGGCGCCTTCTGCCGCGCCCTCCTCGGGGCCTTCGTTCATCCGGCGCAGCAGGTAGCGCGCGGCGCTCTGCAGCTTGGCCTTGAAGCCGCCGTGCGGGACGGCCTCGGCGGCGATCAGCTTGACCCGCTTCTCGGGCAGGCCCTCGGGGCGCAGGATCAGCTCTCCCAGCTCCTGACCGGATTCGACCGGGGCCTTGACCGGCCCGTCGAAGACCACCTCCGAGGCGATGCCCTCAGCCGAGAGCACGGGCACCAGCGTGGTCACGTCCTCGGCCACGGTCAGGCCGACGTCCGGGCGGTTGCCCTCGTGGACCGGCAGCCGCGCGGGCAGGACCTCTCCGGCTTCCAGCAGGGTGCTTTCCTTGAACTGGCGGAACGCCCAGTTGACGATCGAGCGGCCCTCTTCGGCGCGGGCCTGCATACTGTCCAGCCCGGCATAGACGAAGACGATGCGGCGACCGGAAAGCCCGTCCACGGCAGACCCGACGAGGCCATATCCCGCTTCCTCGGTATGGCCGGTCTTCAGCCCGTCGGCGCCGATGTCCATCGACAGCAGCGGGTTGCGATTGTGCACGTTGTCCGGCGCCCGGCCGTCGAAGGCGAATTCGCGTTCGTTGAAGTAGGTGTAGAACTCGGGGAAGTCCTCGATGATGCGGGTGGCCAGCAGGGCCAGGTCGCGCACCGACATGCGCTGCATCGGATCCGGCCAGCCGTTCGAGTTGGCGAAGGTCGAATTCGTCATCCCCATCTGCTGCGCGCGCTGCGTCATGTAGCGGGCAAAGCCGGCCTCCGTGCCATCGGGCGAGAGCGCCTCGGCGATCACCGCGCAGGCGTCGTTGCCGGACAGCACGATGATGCCCTGGATCAGGTCCGAGACCTTCACCCGGTCGGTGGTGTCCAGGAACATGGTCGAGCCGCCGTAGTTCATCGCGTGCTGCGAGACCGGCAGTTCCTCGTCCAGCCGCAGCCGACCGTCCCGAATCGCTTCGAAGGCCACGTAGAGCGTCATCAGCTTGGACATCGACGCCGGCGGCAGCGGCGTGTCCGCGTCCTTCGCGAGGAGCGCCGTATCGGTGGTGATGTCGACGACGTAGGCGGCGCGGGCCTGGGTGTCGAAGGCCTGGGCCGGGAGGGCGGCAAGGCCCAGGGCGGCGGCGGTCAGACCGGCAAGCAGGGCTCGCAGCGGGCGGATGTGCATGGGTGGATCACTCCTGCGTCACAGTGGCAAGAAGGGTAGCCGGGGTAAGAAGGGTGGCCGGGGCAAGAAGGGTGGCCGGGCCGCACCGGAAAGGCGCCGCACCCGACGGATCGCATCTTTTCTAGCATGGGCCGGATCAGTTCGTAACCGCATAGGCGTCGGTAAATCCGGCGTCCTTGGTGATCTGCAGCATGGTGGCGCGTTCGGCTTCCGAACGGGCCGGGCCGACGATCACCCGGTAGAAGGTCTTGCCCTGGCTCTCATGGGTCACGACCTCGGGCGAGAGCGCCCGCTGGCGCATCGCCACGGCGGTGTTCTCGGCGTTCTGCCGGACGCTGAAGATCCCGAGCTGGATGAAGGGTTTGTCGAGGCTCGACGGGGCCGGTGCGGCCACCGGTTGCGTGACGGGTGGGGCGCCGTCAAGCGGGGCGGCGGTGACCTCGGGCGCGCTGGCAGCCGCCATCTCGGGGGCGGGTGCGGTGGTGTCCTTGCGGCGCAGCCAGCCGAAAAGCCCCTTCTTCTCAGGCTCTTGGGTGGTGGAGCCCGGGCGCGGCGCGGTCGCTGCGGCCATGTCCTGCGGGGCCGGGTCCGCGGTGGCATCCAGCATCGCGGTGGTGTCGGCGCCGACCGGGTCCAGGGTTTCGGTTTCGACTGCCGCGGCGGCGGGCATCGTCGCCGAGGCGGGCAGGGGGGCGGGCGTCGCCGGCGCGGGGTCGATGGTTTCGCGGCGCAGGGCGGTGACGTTCAATTGCTCTGGTGCGCCGGCCAACATGCCGAGCGCGGCGGCGGCGTCCGAGGAGACCTGCAGGCGCGGGCCGGGGCCGACCGTCTCGCGGCGGAACAGGGCGCCGATGACGAAATTGTCATTGTCGGTGTTGCGGATCAGGACCCGCTCGGGTTCGGTCACATCGGGGTGGGCCACCCAGACACCGCCCAGCGAGGGGCGACCGTCCCAGAGACCGGATTCGGTCACCTGGAAGACCTCGGGCGCCTCCACGTCCCGTTCGATCAGCTTGGTCGAGCGGGTCTGGCCACGGCTGGCCTCGGGGCTTTCCTGGGAAGACTTGAAGAGCTGCATCTGCCCGCCGTCCTCGCAGGCGGAGACCGCCAGAACGGCGCAAAGCGCAACCGCCCCCCGCATGAGGGTAAGCCCTTTGGGTCGGGAAAGAATGCCCTGCATCTTCTGTCCTGCTCTTGCCTCGGCGGGAGGTCCCGCACCCTGGCCCTTGGGGCCTGCTCGTTGGTGGCCCGACTTGCGCGGGCCTTGTTGGACAGGACTCTAGCGTGAAGCCCCCTGCAAGGAAAGCCCGGCGTCCGGCATCGGCGGTTTTCCTGTGCGCCGGCGGGCCCGTCACCGATGCGGGATTGACCGCTTCCAGAATCGCGGCGCAGCCATTAGGTGCTGTCGGACCACGGGCGCGCGGCTGAACTGCTGCCGTCCATGCCGGAAGGGTGGCAGAGTGGTCGATTGCTCCGGTCTTGAAAACCGGCGATGTGCAAGCATCCGTGGGTTCGAATCCCACCCCTTCCGCCATCCCCCCCAATTTTCGACATGGCGATCCCGACCGCCCGCTGCCGGGGGGCCTGTTGCCAGTTGTCGATGTCGGGAGATTTGCCCGGAGAGGGCAGGGGGGAGGACCCGCGCAGCGCGGATCCTCCGATATCGTGCAGACCGGCCTCAGAAGTGCAGCGAACGGCTGTCCAGCGGCGCCTTCACGGGCGGTGCGAACTTGGTCAGGTCGATGCCCTTCACCGCGTCCTTGTACTCGGTCAGGGTCGGGGTGCGGCCGAGGATGGCCGAAAGCACGACGACCGGCGTCGAGGCCAGCAGGCTCTCGCCCTTCTTGGTCTCGCTGTCGGCCACCACGCGGCCCTGGAACAGGCGGGTCGAGGTCGCAAGGACGGTGTCGCCCTTCGCGGCCTTCTCCTGGTTGCCCATGCAGAGGTTGCAGCCGGGACGCTCGAGATAGAGGATGTTCTCGTACTCGGTGCGGGCGGTGGTCTTGAGGTTGAAGTCGTCGAACTCGAAGCCCGAGTACTTCTGCAGGATCTCCCAGTCGCCCTCTTCCTTCAGCTCGTCCACGATGTTGTAGGTCGGCGCGGCGACCACCAGCGGGGCCTTGAACTCGACCTTGCCGGTCTTCTCTTCGAGGTTCTTCAGCATCTGGGCGACGATCTTCATGTCACCCTTGTGCACCATGCAGGAGCCGACGAAGCCCAGGTCCACCTTCTTCTCGGCCTGGTAGAACGAGATCGGGCGGATGGTGTCGTGGGTGTAGCGCTTCGAGACATCGGCGTTGTTGACGTCGGGGTCGGCGATCATCGGTTCGTCGATCGCGTCCAGGTCGACGACAACCTCGGCGTAGTACTTGGCGTTGTCATCGGGCCGCAGCGCGGGCTTCTCGCCCGAGCGGATCTGCGCGATGCGCTGATCGGCGATCGAGATCAGCTTGGCCAGCATGCCGCTGTCCTGCTCCATCCCCTTGTCGATCATGATCTGGATGCGGCTCTTGGCGATCTCCAGCGAGGCGATCAGGGTCTCGTCCTCGGAGATGCAGATGGAGGCCTTGGCCTTCATCTCGGCGGTCCAATCGGTGAAGGTGAAGGCCTGGTCGGCCAGCAGGGTGCCGATGTGCACCTCGATGATGCGGCCCTGGAAGACGTTGTCACCGCATTGCTTGAGCATCTGCGCCTGGGTGGCGTGCACCACGTCGCGGAAGTCCATGTGCGGGGCCATCTCGCCCTTGAAGGTGACCTTGACCGAATCCGGGATCGGCATCGAGGCCTCGCCGGTGGCCAGCGCCAGGGCAACGGTGCCCGAGTCGGCGCCGAAGGCCACGCCCTTGGACATCCGGGTGTGGCTGTCGCCGCCGATGATCACTGCCCAGTCGTCGACGGTGATGTCGTTCAGCACCTTGTGAATGACGTCGGTCATCGCGTGGTAGCTGCCCCTGGGATCGCGCGCGGTGACCAGGCCGAAGGCGTTCATGAAGGACATCAGCTTGGGGATGTTGGCCTCGGCCTTCTTGTCCCAGACGGATGCGGTGTGGCAGCCCGACTGGTAGGCGCCATCCACGGCGGGCGACAGGACGGTGGCCGCCATGGCCTCCAACTCCTGCGCGGTCATCGGGCCGGTGGTGTCCTGGCTGCCGACGATGTTGACCTTGACCCGCACGTCCGATCCGGCGTGCAGCACCTTGCCGGGCGTGTTGCCGACGGCATTGGCGTTGAAGATCTTCTCGACCGCGGTCAGGCCCTGGCCCTCGTGGCTGACTTCCTTCGAGGGGGCGAAGACCAGCGGCGGCTCGACGCCCAGGATCTCGGCGGCGGTGGTCTGCAGCTTCTTGCCGAAGACCACAGCGTAGGAGCCGCCGGCCTTCATGAATTCGACCTTGGGCGAGGTGAAGCTGTCGGAGAGGTCGGCCAGCTCTTCGCCGTCCTCGCTGAACAGCTTCTTCTTCTTGGTGTCGATCTTCAGCACGGTGCCGGTCTCGACCGAGTACTTCTGTTCGATCAGCGGGTTGCCGTCATTGCCGTAGATCGGCTTGCCGTCCTCGCCGGTCTTCTTGACCCAGTTCTTCAGGTCGATACCGATGCCACCGGTCACGCCGACGGTGGTCAGGAAGATCGGGGAAATGCCGTTGGTGCCGGCGACCACGGGGGCGATGTTGACGAACGGCACGTAGGGGCTGGCCTGCTTGCCGGTCCAGAGCGCCACGTTGTTGACGCCCGACATCCGGGACGAGCCGACGCCCATGGTGCCCTTCTCGGCGATCATCATGATGCGCTTGCCCGGGTGCTGCAGCTTCAGCTCCTGGATGTGCTTCTGGGCGGCGGCATCGCACATGCACTTGCCGTGCAGCTCGCGGTCCGCGCGCGAGTGCGCCTGGTTGCCGGGCGAGAGCAGGTCGGTCGAGATGTCGCCCTCGGCGGCGACATAGGTCACCACCTCGATCTCGTCCTCGATGTCGGGCAGCGAGGTGAAGAACTCGGCATTGGCATAGCTGCGCAGCAGGTCGGTGACCACGGCGTTGCCGGCTTCATGCGCGGCCTGCAGGCGGTCGGTGTCGGCCTCGTAGAGGAAGACCTGGGTCTTCAGCACCTCGGCCGCCTGTTCCGAGATCGCCTTGTCATCGCCCAGCAGGAGGTCGATCAGCACCTTGACCGAGGGGCCACCCTTCATGTGCGACAGCAGCTCGAAGGCGAAGTCCGGGGTGATCTCGGCGACCGTGGCGGTGCCCAGGATGATCTCCTTCAGGAACTCGGCCTTCACGCCTGCGGCGCTCGTGGTGCCGGGCAGGGTGTTGTAGATGAAGTACTGCAGGGAATCGGCCCGGTGGGGATGCGCAGTGTCGCGGATCTGCGCGATGATTTCGGCGGTCAGGGCGCCGTCGTCGATCGGCTTGGGGCTCAGCCCTTCGGCTTTGCGGGCGTCGATCTCTTCGAGGTAGCTGGCATAGAGGCTCATGAGCGGTTCCGGTGGCTGAGGTACGTGAATCCGGGACAGCCTGCCTGCAATTGGAGAGCGGTCCCTATTGGTGTGCGGTAGTATACAGAGCTTTGGAAAACTACAAGATCGCGTGAGTGCCACGTCACTATAGCCGCGTGCCGTCCGAGGCACGCGCGGGATCCGGACAAGTCGTGTCGAATTTGGGGGAACCGGGGGTGGGACCGCCCGCCGGGCAGGCAGATCCCGGGGGCTCAGCCGACGATGAGCTGCTTCATCTGCAGGGCTTCCAGCTCCAGCTGGCGGAGTCGGAAATGCACCAGGTCGCCGATGGTCACCAGGCCGGTCAGGCGCTGCTCTTCCAGCACCGGCATGTGGCGGAAGCGACCGTCGGTCATCCGCTGCAGCACATCGCGCAGCAGGTCGTCGGGGGCACAGGTCTCGACGGCGCGGGTCATCACCTCCTCGACCCGGTGGGGCAGGGTGCGGCCCGGGGCATCGGCCAGCTTGCGCACGATATCGCGCTCGGACAGGATTCCGACGAGCTTCGCATCTATATCGGTCACCAGCAGCGCGCCGATCCTGTGGTCGCGCAGCATCTCGACCGCGCGGTGCAGCGTCTGCTCGGGAGAGATCGTGTAGAGGGTCACGTCCTTGCCCGCCAGCACCTCGCTGACCCGGGCCCGGGCGGGGGCGGTGTTGGAGTTGACAGACTGGCTGGACGTGCGCTGCGGCGCGTCATCCTTGCGAAGGTGGGGGCGATAGGACTCGGGCATCGATCGGGCTCCCTGCTTGTGCTGACAGCTGTGGTCGTGCAGACAGCCTACACCAGATTGCCCGCTTCTCGCCCGGAAACTTGTCGATGTCCCTGCTTACGCCGCTCTCCGCCACCCTGATCTTCGTGCTGGCCTGCATCGCGGGCTACCGCTACCGGCGCGTCTGGAAGGCCGAGGGGCCGCGCTGGCAGCTCTGGCTGTTCGGCCTGATCGCGGCGACCGGCTTCCTGGTCTTGGGCTTCGTGCCCATGGCGACACCGGGCTGAGCGGGCGCCCGGCGCCTCCTTCGACGACCTGCAGTCCGTGTCCCGGACAAAGAGAAAGGGCGGCCTCTCAGCCGCCCTGTTGCATCCGTTCGGTCATCTGGCGCGCCCTCGGACAGGCCAGACGCTCGCGCAGGGGGCTGTCCGGGTCGATCTCTTTCTTGCAGACGATGCAGTGATCGGCGCCCGCGATGGCGTTCAGGCCGCCGCAACTGCCCTTGATCCTGCGGCCGGAGAAGATCACCCCGACCGCCATGCCCAGCATGACGAGGGAGAGCAGCGCGAAGGCAAGAAATGCGGTGGCCATGGGCCCCTCCGGTTCAGGCTTGCAGCGCGGTGTAGCGGCTGCTTTCGGTGGTCACGAAGCCCTCGCCCGGCTGGCGCTCGATGAAGAGCACCGCAAGGCCCTGGGCTTCGGCGATCGCCAGCCCGCGCTCGCGGCCCAGCACCAGCATCGCGGTGGCCCAGGCATCGGCCATCATGGCACTGTCGGTCATCACGGTGGTCGACACGGTGCCGTGGGTGATCGGGCGGCCCGTGGTCGGGTCGATGATGTGAGAATAGCGGGTGTCGGCCACTTCGAAGAAGTTGCGGTAATCCCCCGAGGTCGCCATGCCGAGGCCCGAGACATCGGCCACGCCGTAGAGCGAGCGGTCCCCGGCCTCGGGCGACTCGATGCCGATCTGCCAGGGCTGCCCCTCGGGGTTGCGGCCCGACGTGTAGAGGTCGCCGCCGATCTCGACCATGAAATCGGTCATGCCGAAGCTGCGCACCGCCTCGGCGACGCGGTCGACCCCGTGGCCCTTGGCGATGGCCGAAAGATAGATCTCGGCGCCGTCGACGGATTTCTGCAGCCGGTCACCGGACAGGCTCAGGACACGTTCCTGGCCGCTGGTGCGCATCGCGGCGGCGATCAGCTCGGCCTCGGGCACATGCGGGCCGTTGCCGGCCGAGCCGAAGCCCCAGAGGTCGATCAGCGGGCCGACGGTGACATCGAAACGTCCGTCCGAGGCACGGTGCACCTCGGTGGCGCCCTGCATCACATGGGCCAGCGCGGGGGAAAGCTGCAGGGTGGTCCCGGCGGCGGCGGCGTTGACGCGCGAGATTTCCGAAGCGGCATCCCAGTTCGACATCTCGGTGTTGACGTCCGCCAGCGCGACCCGAACGGCCTCTTCCAGGGCGGCCTTCTCGACCCGGCGCCCGTTGGCCACGGCGACGATGTGATAGGTGGTGCCCATGGTGGCGCCGGAAAGCCTGAGAACCTCGTCCTCGGGCTTGCAGGCGGCAAGGGTTGCCGCGGACGATAGAATGAGGAACGTACGCCGCGTGAATCTTTCGGTTGCGAACACTGGACCTTGCTCCTCGGAATTGCCTACGTGATGACGCTGCCGCCTTACTATGGCGTAGGATTTGCGGCTGCAACCAGCTCGGATTGGAAAAATTCGCGGGAATTTGCACCGGGCATGGTTTTTCTTCTCCGCAAAGCGATGCATAAGGGCGAAAAACCGAAGGCGATGCATGTGCAGAACTACAAACTGAACAAGGGCCTCGATCTGCCGATCGCGGGGGCCCCGGAAAGCGGCGATGCGGAGCGGGCTCCGATCGCCACGGTTGGTCTTCTGGGCGCGGACTATATCGGGCTGAAGCCCCGCCTGGCCGTGCAGGAGGGCGATGCCGTCGGCGCCGGGGCGCCGATCTTCGCCCACAAGGACAACCCGGACGCGCAGATCACGGCCCCGGCCTCGGGACGAATCAAGGCGATCCACCGGGGCGCCCGGCGCCGCCTGATCTCGGTCGAGATCGAGCTCGATGCCGCCGCCGCGGAACCGCTCGATTTTTCGGCAGTCGGGGATGCCGCCACGCCCGAGGGCCTCGTCGCCAAGCTCTGCGCCTCGGGCCTGTGGACCTCGTTCCGCACCCGGCCCTATTCGAAGGTGCCCCAGACCGACAGCCGCCCGGCGGCGATCTACGTCAACGCCATGGACACCGAGCCGCTCTCGCCCGATCCGGCGCCGCTGATCGCGGCCGAGTCCGAAGCCTTCCTGACCGGCCTCGCCGCCGTTGCCAGGCTGAGCGAGGGCGCCACCTGGCTCTGCCACGAGACCGGCGCCCAGGTGCCCGGCGCGGATGTGCCCGGTGTCAGCGTCGCCACCTTCTCCGGGCCGCACCCGGCGGGCCTGCCGGGCACGCACATGCATTTCCTCGACACCCCCGGCGCAGCGAAGACCGTCTGGACCATCGGCTACAACGATGTCATCGCCATCGGCCGCCTGCTGAGCACCGGCCGGCTGGACCTGACCCGGACCGTCGCCGTCTGCGGCCCGCTGGCCGCCCGGCCGCGCCTGGTGCAGACCCTGCCCGGGGCCGCGATGGCCGACCTGGTCGCCGGGGACAATCCTTCCGGCCTGCCAATGCGGGTGATCTCGGGCTCCGTCCTCAGCGGGCGCGCGGGCGAGGGGCCTGACGGCTACCTCGGGCGCTATGCCCGGCAGATCACGCTGATGGAGGAGGATCACAAGCAGATCCCCCTCGGCTGGATCCGTCCGATGCGCTCCAAGTACGCCGTGCAGCCGGTCCTCGGCTCGGCCCTGTCGCGCCGGCTCCACAATCTGACGACCAACCTGCACGGGGGGCGTCGCGCCATGGTGCCGACCGGCATCTTCGAGACGCTGATGCCGCAGGACTTCCTGCCGACGCAGCTGCTGCGCGCGCTGCTGGTCATGGATACCGACCAGGCCCAGGCCCTCGGGGCGCTGGAGCTGGACGAGGAAGACCTCGGGCTGGTCGGTTTCGCCTGCCCCGCCAAGTATGAATACGGGCTCGCCCTGCGCGACTGCCTGGCCAAGATCGAAAGGGAGGGCTGACCCATGGGTTTGCGCCGCTTCTTTGACAGGATCGAACCGAGCTTCGAGAAGGGAGGCAAGTACGAACGGTACTTCCCCCTCTACGAGATGGTCGAGAGCTTCCTGTTCACGCCCAAGACCGTGACCACCGCCGCGCCGCACGCGCGCAGCTACATCGACATGAAGCGCATCATGACCTACGTCGTGATCGCCACCGTGCCCTGTATCCTCTTCGGGCTCTACAACACCGGTCTGCAGACCAACCAGGCGATCGCCGACCATGGCGCCTCGGGCTGGCGCGCGGCGGTGATCGAGGGGCTGGGCATTGGCTTCAATGCCGCCAACCCGCTGGCCAACATGGCGCACGGGCTGCTCTACTTCCTGCCGATCTACCTTGTAACGCTGATCGTCGGTGGCCTGTGGGAGGTTCTTTTCGCCACCATTCGCCGCCACGAGGTCAACGAGGGCTTCCTCGTCACCTCGATGCTCTACACGCTGATCCTGCCCGCCTCGACCCCGCTGTGGCAGGTCGCCCTGGGCATCTCCTTCGGCGTGGTGATCGGCAAGGAAGTGTTCGGCGGCACCGGCAAGAACTTCCTCAACCCGGCGCTGGTCGGGCGGGCCTTCCTCTACTTCGCCTATCCCGCCTACATGTCGGGGGACAGCATCTGGACTCCGGTCGACGGCTACTCGGGTGCCACGACGCTGGCGATCACCGCCTCGGACGGCGTTCAGGCGCTGGCGGGCTACGGCATCACCTGGTGGGACTCCTTCGTCGGCACCATCCAGGGCTCGATGGGCGAGACCTCGACCATCGCCTGTCTGCTGGGACTGTGCTTCCTGCTGCTGACCAGGATCGCCAACTACCGCATGGTGGTCGGCTGCCTTGCCGGCATGATCGTCTTCTCGTCGCTGCTGAACCTCGTCGGCTCGGCCGACAACCCGGCCTTCGCGACGCCCTGGTACTGGCACCTGGTCATGGGCGGCTATGCCTTCGGGCTGGTCTTCATGGTGACCGAACCCGTCTCGGGATCGCATACCAACCTGGGCCGCTACATCTATGGCGCGCTGATCGGCTTCATGGTGGTCATGATCCGCGTCATCAATCCCGCATTCCCGGAGGGCATGATGCTGGCCATCCTGTTCGGTAACGTCTTCGCGCCGCTGATCGACTACTTCGTCGTTCAGGCCAATATCCGCCGGAGGGCCCGCCGCAATGCCTGACAAGGATATCGACACCAACGCCAAGGCGCCCGGGCTGATCCGCCGTTTCCTCGACACGCCGCCTGACAACGTCGGCAAGACCGTCGCCGTGGCGCTCGGCCTCTGCCTCGTCGCCTCGATGGTGGTTTCGGCCGCCGCCGTGTCGCTGCGGCCGCTGCAGGAAAAGAACGCCGCGCTGGACAAGCAGGTCAACATCCTGCAGGTCGCCGGCCGCTACCAGGAGGGCACCGACGTGGCCGAGGCCTTCGCCGCCTTCGAGCCGCATGTGCTGGAGCTGGAGACCGGCGAATTCACCGATGCCTTCGACCCGGCCGACTTCGACGACCGCGCCGCCGCCAGCGACCCCGAGCTGTCGCACACTCTCGACGAGGATCCCGCCGGCATCGGCCGCCAGTCCGACTACGTCACCGTCTACCTGCTGCGCGACGACAGCGGTGCGCTCGACAAGGTGATCCTGCCGGTCTACGGCTACGGCCTCTGGTCGACGCTCTATGGCTTCATGGCCCTGGAGGAGGACGGCAACACCATCTACGGCCTGCAGTTCTACGAACACGCCGAAACCCCGGGCCTGGGCGCCGAGGTCGACAACCCGCGCTGGAAGGCGCTCTGGCGGGACAAGGAACTGCGTACCGAGGATGGCGAGGGCGCGCTGGCGATCACCGTCGGCAAGACCGTCCCGCCCGAGGGGCGCGACTACTACGTCGACGCGCTGTCCGGGGCGACCCTGACCTCGCGCGGGGTCAACAACCTCGTCCGCTTCTGGATGAGCGACCGGGGCTTCGAGCCGTTTCTGGAACGTCTGAGGGCAGGAGAGATCTGATGGCACAGACCTACCGCAGCATGTTGGTCGACCCCATGGTCGACAACAACCCCATCACCCTGCAGGTGCTGGGTGTCTGTTCGGCGCTGGCCGTGACCTCCTCGCTTCAGGTCGCCGCCGTGATGGCACTGGCGGTGACGCTGGTGACCGCCTTCTCGTCGATGTTCATCTCGGCCCTGCGCAGCCAGATCCCCAGCTCGATCCGGATCATCGTGCAGATGATCATCATCGCCTCGCTGGTGATCGTGGTGGACCAGGCGCTGAAAGCCTACGCCTACGAGATCTCGAAGACGCTGTCGGTCTTCGTCGGCCTGATCATCACCAACTGCATCGTCATGGGCCGTGCCGAAGCCTTCGCGATGAAGAACCCGCCGGTGGCCTCGTTCATCGACGGCATCGGCAACGGCATGGGCTACGGCCTGATCCTGCTGCTGGTCGGCTTCATCCGCGAGCTGTTCGGTTCGGGCAGCCTGTTCGGCATCACCATCCTGCCGACCGTCAACAACGGCGGCTGGTACGTGCCCAATGGCCTGCTGCTGCTGCCGCCCTCGGCCTTCTTCGTCATCGGCCTGCTGATCTGGGGCTTCCGCAGCTGGAAGCCGGAACAGGTCGAAGACCGCGAATACCGCATCCAGGTCGTGGAGGCCCACTGATGGAACAACTCGTCTCCCTCGCGGTAAAGGCCATCTTCGTCGAGAACATGGCCCTCGCCTTCTTCCTCGGCATGTGCACCTTCCTGGCCGTGTCGAAGAAGATCGGCACCGCCATCGGCCTCGGCATCTCGGTGACGCTGGTGCAGGCGATCACCGTGCCGGCGAACAACCTGATCCTGACCTACCTGCTGGCTCCCGGCGCGCTGGCCTGGGCGGGCTTCCCGGACGTCGACCTGACCTTCCTCGGCCTGATCTCCTACATCGGGGTGATCGCCGCCATCGTGCAGATCCTCGAGATGGTGCTCGATAAGTACTTCCCGCCGCTCTACAACGCGCTCGGGATCTTCCTGCCGCTGATCACGGTGAACTGCGCCATCCTCGGTGGTTCGCTGTTCATGGTGGAACGCGACTACACCTTCCCCGAAGCCTCGGTCTACGGCATCTCCTCCGGTCTCGGCTGGGCGCTGGCGATCACCGCCATGGCGGGCGTGCGCGAGAAGCTGAAGTATTCCGACATTCCCGACGGCCTGCAGGGCCTCGGGATCACCTTCATTACCGCCGGACTGATGGCCATGGCCTTCATGTCCTTCTCCGGCGTGAACCTCTGAGGGAAGGCTGATGCAGACTTTTTCCCTGGGCGTCCTGCTCTTTTCGCTGATCGTGCTGGCCCTCGTGGCCCTCATCATGGCCGCGCGCTCGCGGCTGGTCTCGTCGGGCAACGTCAACATCACCATCAACGGCGAAAAGACCATCTCGGTCCCCGCCGGCGGCAAGCTGCTGCAGACCCTGGCCGGACAGAAGCTGTTCGTCCCCTCGGCCTGTGGCGGCGGCGGCACCTGTGCCCAGTGCCGGGTGCGCATCCATTCGGGTGGCGGGTCGATCCTGCCGACCGAGGAAAGCCACATCACCAAGCGTGAGGCGGCCTGCGGCGACCGGCTGTCCTGCCAGGTGGCGGTCAAGCAGGACATGGACATCGAGGTTCCCGAAGAGGTCTTCGGCGTCAAGAAGTGGGAGTGCACCGTGCGCTCCAACGAGAACGTCGCGACCTTCATCAAGGCGCTGGTCCTGGACCTGCCCGAGGGCGAGGACGTCAACTTCCGCGCCGGTGGCTACATCCAGATCGAGGCCCCCGCCCACCACGTCAAGTACACCGACTTCGACGTCGAAGAGGAGTACCGGGAGGACTGGGACAAGTTCAACATCTGGCAGTACGAGTCGAAAGTGGACGAGCCGATCGAGCGCGCCTACTCGATGGCGAACTACCCGGACGAGAAGGGCATGATCATGCTCAACGTCCGTATCGCCACGCCGCCTCCGCGCACCGAGGGCATCCCCCCGGGGCAGATGTCGTCCTACATCTTCAACCTGAAGCCCGGCGACAAGGTCACCATCTCGGGTCCGTTCGGCGAATTCTTCGCCCGTGACACCAAGAAGGAAATGGTCTTCGTCGGCGGCGGTGCCGGCATGGCGCCGATGCGCAGCCACATCTTCGACCAGCTCAAGCGGCTGGAGAACCGCGACCGGAAGATCAGCTTCTGGTACGGCGCCCGCTCCAAGCGCGAGATGTTCTTCGTCGAGGACTTCGATCAGCTGGCGGAAGAGTTCGACAACTTCGAATGGCACGTGGCGCTGTCGGATGCGCTGCCGGATGACAACTGGGGCGGCTACACCGGCTTCATCCACAACGTGCTCTTCGAGGAATACCTGAAGAACCACCCGAACCCGGAAGACTGCGAGTTCTACATGTGTGGTCCGCCGATCATGAACCAGTCGGTGATCAACATGCTGCTGGATCTGGGCGTGGACCGCGAGGACATCATGCTCGACGATTTCGGCGGGTAACGGAAACATCGGAAGGCCGCCCCACGGGCGGTCTTCCTGCTTTCGGTGCCGCGTTTCCTCCGGGACAGGACGGCAAAGGAAAAGGGCCGGGGATCAGCGATCCCCGGCCCCTTGTCATTCTGCCGGTCCGATCAGGCGGCGGCGCGGCGGCGGCGGCGGCGCTGGCCGTTGCCCGGTTTGCCCTGGCTCTGACCCTGACCTTGGCCCTGGCTGCGGCCCTGACCCTGGCCACCACCGCCACCACCACGGCGACGGTTGCCCGACGAACGGCCCTTGGCGCCGCCGCCCTGGCCCATGGCGGGGGCCTCGCCGCTGGCGACGGGGATGTCGATCTTCATCAGCTTCTGGATCTGGCGCAGCAGGTCACCCTCGTCCGGGGCGCAGAAGGCGATGGCCTCGCCCTCGCGACCGGCGCGGGCGGTGCGGCCGATGCGGTGGACGTAGTTGTCGGGCACTTCCGGCAGGTCGTAGTTGATCACATAGGCGACGCCCGGAATGTCGATGCCGCGCGCGGCGACATCGGTGGCCACCAGCACGGTGATCGTGCCGTCACGGAACGCCTTGATGGCGCGGTCGCGCTGGCCCTGGCTCTTGTTGCCGTGGATCGAGGCGGCGTTGTAGCCGTCGGCCACGAGGCCCTTCATCAGCTTCTCGGCGCCATGCTTGGTGCGCGAGAAGACCAGCGTCAGCGCGTCGAGGTCCTTGGAAAGGATCTCGCGCAGCTTCTTCGGCTTCTCGGTCTTGGGCAGGAAGTGGATCGACTGGGTGATCTTGTCCGCGGCCTTGCCCGGAGGCGAGACCTGCACCCGCTTGGGATCGTTCAGGTAGGCGCTGGAGAGCTCCTCCATCTGCTTCGGCATGGTGGCCGAGAACAGCATGGTGCGGCGCGGCGTGCCCAGCTTGGGGGCGATCTTGCGCAGGGCGTGGATGAAGCCGAGGTCGAGCATCTGGTCGGCCTCGTCCAGCACCAGCTGGCGGGTCTGCGACAGGTCGACGGCGCGGCGGTCCATCAGGTCGATCAGGCGGCCCGGCGTGGCGACGAGGATGTCGGTGCCGCGCGCCAGGGCGTTTATCTGGCGGTTGATCGACTGGCCGCCGACGACGGTGGTGACCTTCATGCGGGTTTCGCCGGTGAGGGCGCGCAGGTTGTCGGCGATCTGGTTGACCAGCTCGCGGGTCGGGGCCAGGACCAGGGCCTTGGCGGTGCGGTCCTGCGGCTTGCCCTTCATCTGGAACAGGTGCTCCATCAGCGGCAGGCCGAAGGCCAGGGTCTTGCCAGTGCCGGTCTGGGCAAGGCCCAGCACGTCATGGCCTTCCAGGGCCAGCGGAATGGCCTGCTCCTGGATCGGGGTGGGTTCGGTCAGACCGGCTTCGGTCAGGGCGTCAGTGATCTTCGGCGACAGGCCGAGGTCATGGAAAGTGGTCAAGGGATATCCTTCAGCGGCCGCAGTCACGGCCATGCACCGGCAGGAGGTACCGGCAAGGGCTCGCAGAGGCCTCGGGACAGGCGGGCGTGTCCCGCAGATCCGGCCGTTGCGTAAGAACCCTGCGTGATGGGGAACTGGAAATTGTGGCGCTGATGGCCCTTTCGGGCACGGCAAGCTCACGCGGCTGCGCAGCGCACCGCCGACAGATGCCCGCTTTCGGCGTGAAAGTCAAGGCGCCGCGGTGCAGCGCCGTTGCCGGGGCGCATCAGATGCGGGTGTGCATCCGGTAGCCCGGCGCGTAGGACAGCCTGACCGAGGTGATCGGTACCTCGCCGTTCCAGGTCGTCCGGTCGAGGGTGAACAGCGCGGCACCCTCCGCGGCCTCCAGCAAGGCCGCCAGCTCGGCCCCCGCCGCGAGGGCTGAAAAGGCGATGTCGCCGCCGGTATAGGGGGCGTTGCGGATCAGCCACTCGTTCGCGTTCTCGACGGAGAAATCGGTGTCCAGCAGGCCGGGCACGGCAGCGATGTTGATCCAGCGGTCCTCGTGCAGGAAGGGCTGGGCATCGGCGTAGTGCAGGCAGGCGAGGTGCAGCATCGGCGCGTCCTGCGCCAGCCCCAGCCGGGCCGTCAGCGCAAGCGGGGCAGGGCCTTCCTCGCGCAGGATCAGGCTGTAGTGCCAGCTGGCTCCGCGCGCTTCGACCTCGCGGCGGATCACCGGGATGTCCAGCACCACGCGCGCCGAAGGGTGCAGCGCCACCCGCGTGCCGGCCTTGCGCTTGCGATCGACCCGCCCCGTTTCGGCCAGCTCGCGCATGGCGCGATTCACCGTCGCCCGGGCGCAGCCGAATTCCTCGGCCAGTTCGGCTTCGTTCGGCACCAGCTCACCGGGCCGCCAGACACCGTCATTGATACGGCGGGTCAGCTCGGCATGGATGCCGCGCCAGGTGCGGGCAGGGGTGGGGGACGTCATCTGGTCTCCTTCGGGCTGCCCTGTATTGGCGTGGTCGGGCGGGGCTGTCCAGCCGGTTGACAGGATTTTATGTGCAGACATAATATTTATAAAATCAATCTAATCAAGCGAGGCCGGGATGATTCTCACCAATGCACGGCTGGCGACGATGGTGCCGGGAATGGGGCCCTACGGCCTGATAGAAGACGGCGCCCTGTGGATCCGGGACGGCCTGATCCATTGGGCCGGACCCCGCGACGCCCTGCCGGGTGGCCTTGACGAGGAGACCCGCGACCTGGGCGGCCGCCTGATCACCCCGGCGTTGATCGACTGCCACAGCCACGTGGTCTTCGGTGGCAACCGCGCGCGGGAATTCGAGATGCGGCTCGAGGGCGCCACCTATGAAGAGCTGGCCCGCGCCGGCGGCGGCATCCTGTCGACCGTCACCGCCACCCGTGCCGCCAGCGAGGAGGCGTTGTTGCAGGACGCCCTGACCCGTGTCGACGCGCTGATCGCCGAAGGGGTCTCGGTGCTGGAGGTCAAGTCGGGGTACGGGCTGGAGATAGAGACCGAGCTGAAGATGCTGCGCGTTGCCCGCCGCCTCGCCGAGGTGCGCCCGATCCGTATCCGCACCAGCTATCTTGCCGCCCATGCCCTGCCGCCCGAATATGCCGGGCGCGGCGATGCCTATATAGACGAGGTCGTGCTGCCGGGCCTTGCCCGCGCCCATGCCGAAGGGCTGGTCGATTCGGTCGACGGCTTCTGCGAGGGCATCGCCTTCAGTCCGGCACAGATGAGGCGGGTCTTCGAGGCGGCGCAGGCGCTGTCGCTGCCGGTGAAGCTGCACGCCGAGCAGCTTTCGGATTTCGGCGGCGCGGCGCTGGCGGCGCGTCACGGGGCGCTCTCGGCGGATCATCTGGAATACCTCGGGCCGGATGGCATCAGTGCCATGGCCACGGCGGGCACCGTCGCCGTCCTGCTGCCCGGCGCCTTCTACACCCTGCGCGAAACCCGGGTCCCGCCGGTCGCGGCGCTGCGGGGGGCGGGCGTGCCGATGGCGCTGGCGACCGATTGCAACCCCGGCTCCTCGCCCATGGCCTCGCTGCTGCTGGCGATGAACATGGGCGCGACCCTGTTCCGCCTGACCCCGGAAGAGGCGCTGGCAGGCGTCACCCGCCACGCCGCCGCCGCGCTCGGCCTGACCGACTGCGGCCAGCTCGCGCCCGGCCTGCGCGCCGACCTCGCGGTCTGGAACGTCCACGACCCGGCCGAGCTGACCTATCGCATCGGCTTCAACCCGCTCCATGCGCACCTTCATCAGGGAGAGTTCATCAAGTGATCCTGACCCCCGGCTCCGCCACGCTCGACCAGTTGCAGGAGATCTGCCTGACCCGCTGTCCCGTCACGCTGACCCCCGAGGCCCGCCCCGGGATCGAGGCCGCCGCCGCGCTGGTCGCCGAGGCGGCGCAGGGGGAGGCGGCGATCTACGGGATCAACACCGGCTTCGGCAAGCTGGCCCATGTGCGCATCGCGCCCGAGGACACCGCGCGGCTGCAGCGCAACCTGATCCTGTCCCATTGCTGCGGCGTGGGCGAGGACACTCCCGCCGGGGTCACCCGCCTGATGATGGCGCTGAAGCTGCTGTCGCTCGGGCGTGGCGCATCGGGCGTGCGCTGGCAGATCACCCAGCAGATCGAGGCGATGCTGGCGCGGGACATCCTGCCGCGCGTTCCGGCCCAGGGGTCCGTCGGGGCCTCGGGCGATCTGGCACCGCTTGCCCACATGGCCGCCGCGATGATGGGCGAGGGAGAGGTGATCTGCCGGGGCCGCCGCCTGCCCGCCGCCGAGGGGCTGGCCGAGGCCGGGCTGACGCCCGTGACCCTCGGCCCCAAGGAGGGGCTGGCGCTGATCAACGGCACCCAGTTCTCGACCGCCTATGCGCTGGCGGGGCTGTTTTCGGCCTGGGGCCAGGCCCGCGCGGCGCTGGTGACCGGGGCGCTGTCGACCGATGCGGTCATGGGCTCGACCGCGCCCTTCAAGCCGCAGATCCACGCCCTGCGCGGCCAGCGCGGCCAGATCGAGGTGGCCGCAGCCCTGCGCGGGCTGATGCAGGGCTCGCAGATCCGCGAAAGCCACCGCGACGGCGACCAGCGGGTGCAGGATCCCTATTGCATCCGCTGCCAGCCGCAGGTGCTGGGCGCCGCGCTGGACCTGCTGCGCCAGGCCGCCAACACCCTTCAGGCCGAGGCCAATGCCGTCACCGACAACCCGCTGGTGCTGGTGGACACGGGCGAGATCGTCTCGGGCGGGAACTTCCACGCCGAGCCGGTGGCCTTCGCCGCCGACCAGATCGCCCTGGCCATTGCCGAGATCGGCGCCATCGCGCAGCGCCGCGTGGCACTGATGGTCGACCCGGTACTCTCGTTCCACCTGCCGCCCTTCCTGACGCCCGCGCCCGGGCTCAACTCGGGCTACATGATCGCCGAGGTCACCTCGGCCGCGCTGATGAGCGAGAACAAGCACCTGGCGAACCCCTGTTCGACCGACAGCACCCCGACCAGCGCCAACCAGGAGGATCATGTCTCGATGGCCGCCCATGGTGCGCGGCGGCTGGAGAGGATGGGGCAGAACCTGGCCCAGATCCTCGGGGTCGAACTGCTCTGCGCCGCGCAGGGGGTCGAACTGCGCGAGGGGCTCAGCACCAGCGCCCCTTTGTCCCGCGCCATCGCCCGGCTGCGCCAGGATTGCCCGGCGCTGGCCGAGGATCGCTACCTCGCCCCCGACCTTGCCGCCGCCGCCCGGCTGATTGCCGGGGGCGAGATCACCAATGCCGCCGGCCTTTCCGCCGGGATCACCCCAGACGACCTCTGACCTGACAGGAGCCCCCATGACCCTGACCCGCCGCAACGCCCGCGACATCTTCCCCGCCACCGGCTCCGAGCTTTCGGCCAAGTCCTGGCTGACCGAGGCGCCCCTGCGGATGCTGATGAACAACCTGCATCCCGACGTCGCCGAGAATCCGCATGAGCTGGTGGTCTACGGTGGCATCGGCCGCGCCGCCCGCAGCTGGGAGGATTACGACCGCATCGTCGCCAGCCTGATGGACCTCGAAGAGGACGAAACCCTGCTGGTGCAATCGGGCCGCGCGGCGGGGATCTTCAAGACCCACCGGGATGCCCCCCGGGTGCTGATCGCCAATTCCAACCTCGTGCCGCACTGGGCCAACTGGGACCATTTCCACGAGCTCGACCGCAAGGGGCTGATGATGTACGGCCAGATGACCGCCGGGTCCTGGATCTACATCGGCACCCAGGGCATCGTGCAGGGCACCTATGAAACCTTCGCCGAAGCGGGCCGCCAGCACTATGGCGGCGACCTCTCGGGCCGCTGGATCCTGACCGCCGGTCTGGGCGGCATGGGCGGCGCGCAGCCGCTGGCCGCCGTCATGGCGGGCGCCTGCTGCCTGGCGGTGGAATGCGACGAGACCCGCATCGATTTCCGCCTGCGCACCCGCTACCTGGACGAGAAGGCCCGCACCCTGGACGAGGCGCTGGAGATGATCCGCCGCTGGACCGAGGCCGGAGAGGCCAAGTCCGTCGGCCTGCTGGGCAATGCCGCCGAGATCTTCCCCGAGCTGATGCGCCGCGGCATCCGTCCCGATATCGTCACCGACCAGACCTCGGCCCATGATCCGGTGAACGGCTATCTGCCCATGGGCTGGACCCTGGGCGACTGGCGGGCGAAACGCGAGACCGACCCGAAGGCGGTCGAGGCCGCTGCCCGTGCCTCGATGAAAGAGCACGTCGCCGCCATGGTCGACTTCTGGAACGCCGGGGTACCGACGCTGGACTACGGCAACAACATCCGCCAGGTGGCGCTGGAAGAGGGGCTGGAAAACGCCTTCGCCTTCCCCGGCTTCGTCCCCGCCTATATTCGCCCGCTGTTCTGCAAGGGCGTCGGCCCGTTCCGCTGGTGCGCGCTTTCGGGCGACCCCGAGGACATCTACCGCACGGACCAGAAGATGAAGGAGCTGTTCCCCGAGAACACCCACCTGCACAACTGGCTGGATATGGCGCGCGAGCGGATCGCCTTCCAGGGCCTGCCCGCGCGGATCTGCTGGATCGGCCTCGGCGACCGTCACCGCGCGGGGCTGGCGTTCAACGAGATGGTGCGCAACGGAGAGCTGAAGGCCCCCGTGGTCATCGGGCGGGATCACCTCGACAGCGGCTCCGTCGCCTCGCCGAACCGCGAGACCGAGGCGATGATGGACGGTTCCGACGCCGTGTCGGACTGGCCGTTGCTGAATGCCATGCTCAACACCGCCTCGGGCGCGACCTGGGTGTCGCTGCATCACGGCGGGGGGGTCGGCATGGGCTTCTCGCAACACGCGGGCATGGTGATCTGCGCCGATGGCACCGACGAGGCCGCCGCCCGGCTGGAGCGCGTGCTGTGGAACGACCCGGCGACCGGCGTCATGCGCCACGCGGACGCGGGCTACGGCATCGCGAAGGACTGGGCCGTGAAGCAGGGGCTGCGCCTGCCCGGTATCCTCGACGACTAGGCCGGGCGCAGCGCCCGTAGCGCCCCGCAGATCTTCTGCGGGGCCCCCGGATGCCTGTTTCGGAAATTGTTTTCATGAATCTGCGCGATCTGGTCAAAATCCGTTGCGTGCGCCGGGATTTCGGGCGAGAAACGAGAAAACAGTTTTCGTGGAGTCCTCTCATGTCCATCCCCGGTCTCACCCGTCTCGATGTCGCCGATGCCCAGGCCGGCGGTCAGGAACGCCCCTTCTCCAAGGCCGTGCGCGCCGGCGACTTCGTCTATGTCTCGGGGCAGGTCCCGACCCGCGACGGCGAGGTCGTGGTGGGCAACATCACCGTCCAGACCGAAGTGGTGATCGAGAACATCAAGGACGTCCTGGCGCTGGCAGGCTGCGGCATGGAGCATGTCGTGAAGGTCGGCGTCTGGCTGGATGACGCGCGCGATTTCTCCTCCTTCAACGCGGTGTTCAAGAAGCATTTCAGCGCCCATCCCCCGGCGCGCTCGACGGTGCAGTCGCCGTTGATGGTCGATGCCAAGGTCGAGATGGACGTGGTGGCCTACTGTCCACTGGAAAGCTGATCGGCGATGAAGATCCTCATCCTGGAAAGCGCCGAGGCCGCCTCGGGCCGGGCGGCGGGGCTGATCGCGGCGCAGGTCGCGGCGAAACCGGCCACGGTCCTTGGTCTGGCGACCGGCGGCACGATGGAGGCGGTCTATGCCCGGCTCATCGCGCTCCATCGCGCGGGCGAGGTCAGCTTTGCCGGGACCTCCAGCTTCAACCTGGATGAATATGTCGGGCTGGCGGGGGATCACCCCTGTTCCTACCGCCACTACATGCGCGACCTGCTGTTCGATCACATCGACATGGCGCCGGACGCCGGCCACCTGCCTGCCGGTGAGGCCGCAGACCCCGAGGCCGAAGCCGCGCGCTACGAAGAGGCCATCGTGGCGGCGGGCGATATCGACCTGCAACTTCTGGGCCTCGGCCTGAACGGCCACATCGGTTTCAACGAGCCGACCTCTGCGCTCACTTCGGTCACCCGGCTGAAGACCCTGACGCGCGAGACCCGCGAAGCCAATGCGCGCTTCTTCCCGGCGGGCGAGACCCCGCCGCGCCTGGCGATCACCATGGGCATCGGCACAATCATGCGGGCCCGGCAGGTGTTGCTGGTGGCCACCGGCGCGGCGAAGTCAGAGGCCGTGCGGCAGGTCATCGAAGGCCCCGTGTCGGCGCGCTGGCCCGGTTCGATCCTTCAGATGCACCGCAATGCGACGCTGGTGCTGGACCGTGATGCGGCCAGCAGGCTGGAGCTTCTGGACTACTACCTGGATATCCACCCCGCGTAGCGGCTAGCCGAGCAGCGCCTTCAACTCGGCCACCCGCGCCGCATCGGTCTGCCGCGCGGCCTGCGACTGGAAGCCGAAGCGGGTCAGCGGTTCCTGCAGATGCGCGGGCGAGGAGGCCGAGGCATGGACCTCTGCCGGGTTCAGCGCCGACAGGATCTGCGGCAGGGTTTCCGCGTTCACCCCGGCGCCGGGCATGACGCTGAGCCGTCCCGCCGCCGCCTCCTTCATCGTCGTCAACCGCTCCAGACCCTCGACCGCGCGCAGGGCTCCGCCCGAGGTGAGGATGCGGTGAATGCCCAGCTCTGCGGCTTCCTCGACGGCGGCCACCGGGTCCGCCAGCAGATCGACACAGCGGTGCAGGGTGACCTGCATCCCCTCAGCAGCCCGGATCAGCCGTGACAGAACGGCGAGGTCCAGCCTGCCGCTGCGGGTGGCGCCGATGACCACGCCGGCCAGGCCGGCGGCGCGGGCGGCCAGAACCTCGGTTTCCATGGCGGCGATCTCTTCGACGGACCAGTTGAAGCCGCCCGCGCGGGGGCGGATCATGGCGAAGGCGGGCAGGGGCGCCTCGGCGGCGAGGCGCATCAGTCCGGCCGAAGGGGTCAGCCCGCCGAGGTCCAGCGCCGAACAGAGCTCGATCCGGTCGGCGCCACCTTCGACGGCGGCGTGGATGCCATCGGCGGTGTCCACGCAGATTTCCAGCAGCTTGGTCATGCTCTCATGGTCTCATGGGATGGCCCGGAAACGCCAGCCTTCGAGCATCAGAAGGCCCAATGCGCCAAGCGCCCCGGCCCCGGCGCCCAGAAGAGAGACAAGCGGGTAGTCCCCGATGGCGGTGCCGAAGGCGAAGAGCGCGGCAGCGATGGCGCCCGCAAGGAAGATGTTGACCGAGATCAGCGAGGCCGAGAGGCCGGGGCGATCCGCGATCAGTTCCTGCAGGTAGCCGAGCGGCAGGGTGATCAGCGCGGCGGCGCCGATGCCGCCGACGACCGAGGCCGCGATGACCGAGGCGGGGGACAGGGCAAAGGCCAGCCAGACAAGGTAGATCATGTAGAGCGCCGTACCGATGGCCAGGGCCGCGACGATCGAGATCGAGCGCACGATGCGGGCCCAGACGAGGATGAAGGCCACTTCCAGCGCGGCGACAAGGCCGACGATTACGCCCACGTCTCCGGGTTCGCCACCGGCCTGGCCGGTGACGATCAGCGGCATGACGGCGGCATTGACGTGGATCATCGCGGTGATGACAGCCGCGCCCAGAACGCGGGCGGCGACGGGCAGGCGGGTCAGCAGGCGGAAGGCCGCGCCGAGCGAGACCCGCGGCGGGCGCTGGCTGGGGTCGCCGCTGCCGCCCCGGGGCATCATGGCATTGATCACCACCATGCAGACCAGCGCCGCGCCCCCCGCGATGGCGAAGGCGGGCAACAGGCTTTCCGCGCCCGAAAGAGCGAAGCCGACGAGGCCGGGCACCAGGATCCAGGCCAGCGAGATCAGCCCGCGCAGCACCGAGCTGACCGCCGCCTGATCGCCCTTCGGCAGGTCCGACGAGAAGACCCGCCCGGCGCCGAAGAGCAGCGAATTCAGACCGTGGTAGACCGAGATCGGCAGCAGCAGCGAGATCACGAAGATCCAGGCCGAGGGGAAGAGGAAGATCGCCATGTAGCCCGCGACCCCGATGAAGGCGAGACTCATCAGCAGCTTGCGATAGCCGGTGTCGCGGTCTGCAAGGATGCCGAGGTAGATCGCCGCGGTGACATTGATCACCGCCGCCGAAAGCGTCAGCGCCGAGAAGGCGGCATCCGACAGGCCCAGCTCTCGGATCGCCACGACGGACTTGTAGGGTGCGGTTGCCGCGCCCGAGAAGCCGAAGAAGAAGATCGCCAGCGCGCAGGCACGCAGGCCGGGGTTGTTCCACAGGATCGAGAGGGTCGAGAACATGGGGCCTCGGGGGTCTGGGCCGGGTGATCTCCGGCGGGTCGTCAAACGTGGCAGCGGCAGGCCCCGGGGAAGGGCCTGCCGTGGCGGGATACTCGTCTCGGGGCCCGCATCTGTCGGCGCCCCTTGGTGAGGGTCTCAGTTCGGCGCGCGGGCCGAGCGGAGGGGGGCGGGCGTGAAGCTCGCCTCGGGGTCCCAGGGGTAGATGCCGGGGGTGCGGTTCAGGCTTTCCAGCTTCGGAATGTCCTGGTTCACCACGCCCTCGGTCAGCGCCATCAGGTTGGGATTGGCGATCGGCGCCAGTTCGGGCGACAGATAGCCCGATTTCACCACCAGAAGCGAGACCGCTTTCGGATCGAGCCCCAGCAGGGAGAAATCCTCGATATTGTGATAGGGGCGGCGACGGGCGGCGAGTACCACGGTGATGCCGCCGGTCTGCACCACCGCCTGCCGGAAGGCACCGCCAGCGCCTTCGACGAGGCGCAGCACCTTGAAGGGCGCGGTGACGCGGATGCTTTTCGGATCAAGCGCGCCGCCGACGGACAGCTCCAGCTCGGCGCCTTCCCCCGCGGCGAAGGCGGCATCGACGGCGGGGGCATCGGTGATCCCTGCGATCAGCGCATCCTGCCAGTCGCGCGCGATCAGCGCCTCAAGCACGAGGCCATTGTCGCCAACCCCGCCGCCGGTGGGATTGTCACCGCTTTCGGCCAGGATAAGCGGCGCGGTCTCTGTCTTGGCGGCGATATCGAGCATCTCGTCCAGCGGGCCGGTGACCGGGCCGAAGGCGAAGTCGGCGCGGACGTCCCAGTAGGCCTGCGCCAGCTCGGTGGCGACGGCCTCGGCCTCGGTCCTGTCAGTGGCGGTGACCACGGCGCAGGCGGTGCCGCGCGGCTCATCCGCCCAGACATAGCCGACCATCTGATCGGCGCTCCAGATGCCGGGGCGGGTGTCGTGGCCGGGCAGGGCGGCGTAGAGCGCATCCGCCGGCGCATCCTCCGTCGAGGAGCGTTCGCCGGGCATCAGCACGGGGATCTTGGCCCAGGTGACGAAGGGGCGTTCGCCCGTGCGCAGGCAACGCAGCAGCATGGCCCAGGCGCGCTCCATGGTCTCGCGCACGTCGATATGGGGGGCGGTGCGATAGGCGGCGAACATGTCGATCTGGTCGATGATGCGCTGGCTGACATTGCCGTGCAGGTCGTAGCTGACCGAGATCGGGACATCGGGGCCGACGACCTCGCGCACCGAGGAAATCCAGTCGCCCTCGGCGTCCCACATGCCGTCGACGTGCATCGCGCCATGCATGGCGAGGTACACCCCATCCAGCGGCAGGGCGGCCTTCAGGCGCGCCAGCAGGTCGGCCTTGAAACCCTCGTAGGCGGGGCGGTCGACGGGGCCGCCAGGGACGGCGCGGGCGTGCAGCAGCGGCAGGACCTCGACGTCGTCTTCGGGGAGGAAGGAGAAATACTCATAGGCGGTCAGCTCATCGCCGCGCACGACGTGGAAATCCTCGGCGCGGATCAGCACCGGGTTGTAGGTGGAGCATTCGGTGTGGATGCCGCCAACGGCAATGCGTTTCTTGTCGCTCATCTGTTCGTCCTTTGCTGGCCCCGGGGAGGGGGCGCCGGCGGACCCGCGCGGGGTCCGCCCGTTGTGGCTGGCCGGGGACTTGGCCCCGGTGCCCCGGCTCAGAACGCCGGGTGCAGTTTCACGATCGCCGCGTAGCGGTGCAGGTCCTTGCGGGCCTTGGGGGTCCAGGCGGCTTCGGCCACGCCGCAGAGGCGCGGGAAGACCAGCCGGTTGAAATAGGCACGCGAGGTGAAATGTTCGCACCAGATGCAGGCCTGGATGCCCTTCAGGCGGCCACGCAGCTCTTCGGGGAACTCGCCCTCGGCTTCGTAGGTGTAGGAATGCACCGGGGTCGAGGTGCCGGCCCAGGCCGCGCCCGGTTCCAGCCATTCCTCGGCCTGCGCCATGTCGAGGTAATAGGCCTGGCCGGGGGTCATCACGACGTCGTAGCCCTCGCGCGCCAGCTCGATGCCGACCTCGGGCTTTTCCCAGGCCATCAGCAGCGTGCCCTCGGGATCGACGCCACCGCCATGGGCGACCTCGTTCCAGCCGGCCAGCACGCGGCCACGCTCGGCCAGCATCTTGGCCACACGGCGCATGAAGTAGCTTTGCAATTCGAAGGTGCCCGACAGCCCCTCCTGTTCCATCAGCTTGCGTGCGTAATGCGAGTTCAACCAGGAGCCATCCGCCACCTCGTCGCCGCCGATATGCAGGTACTTCGCGGGGAACAGCTCGACCATCTCGTCGAAAAGCTTGGCAAGGAAGTCATAGGTCTCTTCCCGCGCCGGGTTGAGGGCGTTGTTCGCAAAGCCCTGCACCGAATGGTAGCTTTCAGGCGCTTCCTGCGGGTCGGCCAGTTCCGGGATCACGGCCAGGGCGGCGGTGCAGTGGCCGGGGATGTCGACCTCGGGCACCACGGTGATGCCAAGCGCCCCGGCATGGGCCACGACCTCGCGGATCTGGTCCTGGGTGTAGAAGCCATGCACCTCCTCCACGCCATTGCCAAGCTGCGGCGTCAGCAGGGCGTCGGGGCCACGGGTGGCACCGGCCTCGGTCAACTGGGGGTAGGCCCTGACCTCCATCCGCCAGCCCTCGTCATCGGTGAGGTGCCAGTGGAAGATGTTCATTCGGTGCCAGGCGAGGATGTCGAGGAAGCGGGTCACGTCCGCCGCGTCCCAGAACTGGCGCGAGACATCCAGGTGGCTCCCGCGCCAGCCGTAGCGCGGCGCGTCGGTGATGGTCCCGGAGGCCGGGAAGCGGAACGAGGCCGCCTCCACGGTCGCGCCGTGCAGCATCTGCGCCAGCACGATCAGGCCATGGCGGATGCCGTCATCGTCGGCGGCCTTCACGGTGATGACCTCGGCAATCTCCAGCGCATAGGCGCCTTCCGCGAAGTCACCGCCTTTCTCGATGGCGACGGCGCGGGTGCCGGGCATGGGGACCATCGACAGGACGGTGCGCGCCTCGGGGTAGAGGCGGCGGTGCAGCGCCTCGACCTGGCTGAAGGCCACGAGGGCCTCGCGCGACGATCCCGGCGCGGGGCAAAGCGCCAGCGGCGTCTCGCCCGCCTCAAGCGCCAGCGCGGCGGGCCAGGGCAGGATGGCGTAGGGTTCAGTCAGCTTGCCCTCGGGCAGCAGCGGGCCGGGCTCCACCAGCGCACGACCCTCGGGGTAGAGGTCCGAGACCTCGACCTCGATGTGCTGCCGCGCGCCAGCAGGGTCCAGCGTCAGGATCGCCGACTTGGCGCCATCGGTGATGTGGCGCGGGTCGCGGTTGAGGTTGGTGACCTCGAAGCTCCAGCTGTCCCCCGGCGCCACCACCAGCCCGGCAGGGGGCGCATAGCGGTGATAGTTGGCATCGCGCAGCTCAAGCTCGGCGCCCGAAACGCTGAAGGGCTTCATCGCACGGGTCAGCGCGGTATAGGCCAGGCGGAAGTCGGACAGCGGTGTCTCCGACAGGTTCCACAGGGTGACTTTGAGCGTGCCATAGGGCGCCGGTTCCGGCGACCAGGTGTTTTCCAGGCGATAGAGAGACATGGAACCTCTGAGACTGTTGGGATCGTGTGTGTTGGCCTCCGGGCTCAGTCGCCCAGAAGCTGGCTGTCGTCACCATCACGGTGACGGATCAGGCTTTCCTTGATGCGCCGCAGGGTGGCGGCGGTGGAGGTGCGGTCCTGGTAGGCCACGAGGTTGGCCAGGATATCCAGCACGGCGAGCATGGCGTAGCGCGTCGAGGTGGGGCGGAAGATGTTCTCTCCCTCCGGCAGGTCGACGGCCAGGACGATATCGGCGGCCTCGGCCACGGGGCTGTTCGACTGGGTCAGGGCGATGGTCTTCGCGCCCTGGTCGCGTGCCAGGGCGAAGCCGCGCACCAGTTCCGCGTTGCGCCCCGAGAAGGAGCTGCCGACCAGCACGTCGCGCGGGCTGACCGCCGAGGCCTGCATCAGCTGCATCCCGTGGTCGGTCGAGGCCGTGATGCGGCAGCCCAGCCGGAACAGGCGGTTCTGCATCTCGCCGACGATCATCGAGGAATTCCCGCCCGAGCCGAAGGCATAGATCATGTCCGCGCCGCGCAGCAGCTTGGCCGCCTGTTCGACCGCGTCGAGGTCCAGCTGCTGATGCACGGTGAACAGCGCGTTCTGCGCCTTGGTCACGATATCCTCGGCCACCTCGGGCGCGGTGGTCGAACGCGCCTCGGGTCGCAGGTAGCGCAGACCCACGTAAGATGACTTGGCCAGCGTCACCTTGAAATCCGAGAAGCTGTTGCAGCCGAGGCGGCGGCAGAAGCGGGTGACGGTGGGCGGCGAGACCTCGGCCCTTGCGGCCAGGTCGGTGATCGAGGCATTGACCGCGAAGTCGAGATCCTGCAGCACGATATCCGCAAGCCGCTGCTCGGATTGCGAGAGCTTCAGGCCCTCCTGCATCAGCGTGGCGAAGATATCCATAAAGGGGTACTCTCTTGCTGATCCGGATCCCAGCGGCGCGGCGCGAAATCGCCCGGATCCGAAAATCATTTTCGTATTTTCGTTGACACTCTGGCATGGCCCGCCAAGAGTGCCTAGGAAAATCCGCAAACCATGAAAAGAATTTCACGATGACAGCAGAGAGTGCCGCGCCCCTGCGCGATCCGTTCCAAAACCCCTTCCCCGAGGGCGACACCGCCCGCCGCGCCATCTGGGAGATGCTGGTGCCGCGCGATATCTCCGCCTACCTGGCCGCCGACTGGTCGATGGTCGCGGATGATTTCGTGGCCGAAAACTTCACCGGCATGAACGGCAACCGAGACGAGAATCCGCAGAACTGGTCCCTGTCCTTTGCCTCGCTGGAGGCCTATCGCGATGAGTGGCTGCGGCAGGCGAAGGAGGGGCAGGCGACCGAATATGCCGAGGACGCCCGCGCCGCGATCTTCGCCGCCACGAAGCTGGAAGAGATCGAAATCGACGGCTCGGCGGCGCTGGTGCGCAAGAAGTTCGACGGGCGGATCAAGCGCAAGGATGGCGGCGAGGACCGGATGCTGTGGCAGACGCTCTATATCTGCCGCGAGACCGCCGAGGGCTGGAAGATCGCCGGGTTCGTCGGTTACCTGCCCTACGAGGGTCACTGATGGTGTCGGATATCTGGCCCCAGCCCGGCACGCCCCTGTCGCAGGTCATGACGCCCCTGCCGGTGATCGACGAGCGCCGTCTGGCGGCCAATATCGCGCGCGGGCAGGGCTTTCTGGACGGGCTTGGCCGGGCCTTTCGGCCCCATATCAAGACCCACAAGCTTCCGCAGGTGGCGCGGATGCAGATCGAGGCCGGGGCCTGTGGCATCAACTGCCAGAAGGTGACCGAGGCCGAGGTCTTCGCCGAAGCGGGCTTCGACGACATCCTGATCACCTATAACATCCTCGGCCCCGCCCGGCTGGCGCGGCTGAAGGCGCTGAACGACAAGGTGGCGAGGCTGTCCGTGACCGCTGACAGCGCGGTGGTCGTTGAAGGGCTGGCGGCGACCTTCAGCGCAGACGGTCCGCTGACGGTACTGGTCGAATGCGACACCGGCGGCGCGCGCTGCGGGGTGCAGAGCCCCGAGGCGGCCTTTGCCCTGGCGCAGGTGATCGCCGCGGCGGAGGGGCTGCGGTTCGGCGGGCTGATGACCTATCCCGGTCCCGGCGGCGCGGCGCAGGTCGAAGGCTTCATGGCCGCGACCCTCGCGATGCTGGCAGAGGTGGGCATCGACTGTCCGGTGGTAACGGTGGGCGGCACGCCCGACTTCTTCAGGGCGGGCGAGATTCCGGCGGCCACCGAGCACCGGGCGGGCACCTATGTCTACAACGACCGGGCCATGGTGCGGGCCGGGCACGCGACGCTTGAGGACTGCGCCATGCATGTGCTGGCCACGGTGGTATCCCGCCCCACGCCGGACCGGGCGGTGCTGGACACCGGATCGAAGGCGCTGACCTCGGACCTGCTGGGCTTCGACGACTTCGGCCTGATCGAAGCCTACCCGACGGCGCGGATCACCGGGCTGTCGGAAGAGCATGGCGTGGTGGACCTGAGCGCGGTGGAAGGCCGCCGTCCCGAAGTCGGCGAACAGGTGCGCATCATCCCCAACCACACCTGCGTCGTCACCAACATGTACGACCGCATGGTCTTTCATGACGGCGAGGTGGTGACACGGGTGCTTGAGGTCGCGGCGCGCGGCACGGTCTGGTAGCCAAGGCCGGAGAGAAGGAAAGGGAGCGGCAGGGCCGCTCCCTTTTCAGTTTGCCGAAGGGGATTTCGGTCTCAGCCCGCGCTGGCGGTCGCGGGAATGGGCATGGCACTGTCGACCCGGCGCTCCAGCGCCTGGCCGTCCGCGTCGAAGAGGTGGCAGTCGGCGGCCGAGAAGGCCAGCGTGGCCGGCTTGCCCGGCGCCACATCGGCAGAGCCCGACAGCAGGGCCGAGACATTGCCGACGCCGTCGAGATCCGCATAGGTCACCGTGTTGACGCCGAGGTGCTCGACCACCGTGGGCGTGATCTGCACGGTCACGTCGCCGGCGCCCTGGGTCAGATGCTCGGGGCGGATGCCCAGGGTGACAGGCTGGCCCTTCAGGTTGCCGGCGGCGGTCACGGGGACGGTGACGGTGCTGCCGGTGACCAGCTCGACGGTCGCGCCTGCGGGGCTGACCTCGGTGCAGGTGCCGGGGATGAAATTCATCTTCGGATTGCCGATGAAGCCGGCGACGAAGAGGTTTGAAGGCTTGTGGTACAGCTCGAGCGGCGCGCCGACCTGGCTGATGCTGCCACCGTCCAGCACCACGATGCGGTCGGCCATGGTCATGGCTTCCACCTGGTCGTGGGTGACGTAGATCATCGTCGCCTTCAGCTTCTGGTGCAGCGCCGTCAGCTCGATCCGCATCTCGGCGCGCAGGGCGGCGTCGAGGTTCGACAGCGGCTCGTCGAAGAGGAAGATCGAGGGTTCGCGCACGATGGCCCGGCCGATGGCGACCCGCTGGCGCTGACCGCCGGACAGGTTGCCCGGCTTCTGGTGCAGGCGGTTTTCCAGCTGCAGCACGGCGGCGGCGCGGCCGACCCGTTCCTTGATCTCGGCTTCGGGCAGTTTCTCGACCCGCAGGGGGAAGGCGATGTTCTCGAAGACGGACATGTGGGGATAGAGCGCGTAGCTCTGGAACACCATGGCGATGCCGCGCTTGACGGGGGGCAGGTCGTTGACACGCGTGCCGTCGATGGTGCAATCGCCCTCGGTGATTTCCTCCAGGCCGCAGATCATCCGCAGCAGGGTGGACTTGCCGCAGCCCGAGGGGCCGACGAAGACGACGAATTCGCCGTCCTTGATGTCGAGGTCGATCCCGTGGATCACCTCAAGTTTCTCGAAGCGCTTCTTGACACCGCTCAGGGCCAGCTGTCCCAAGGGAAGTTCCTTTCTCATCATGGGGTGCGGACCCGAAGGTCCGCACCGAAGAACCCGGGGAGGGGTCCGGGTTTATTCCAGCTCTTTCAGCGCCGCGTCGGCCTTGGCCAGGGCGTCGGCGGGTTCGGCGTCACCGGTGACGACCGACTGCACCATCTCGATCATGATGTTCTGGAAGGCGCGGTAGTCGGTGAACAGCGGCTCGGGGCCACCGTACTCGATGCCCTCGATGTAGGGCGCCCAGTAGGGCTTTTCCTCGACCAGCGCGTCGATGGTCGGCGAGGGACGCAGCGGGGTCAGACCGGCGTTGAGGTCGTATTCCTCCTGCGCTTCGGGCGCGGTGAGGAACTTGGCCAGGCTGATCGCCTGCTCTTCGACACCGGTGCCCGAGAAGACGGCCAGGCTGTCGGTGATCAGCAGGGTGCCGGGGCCCTTGGCTTCGGGGCCGAGGGGCAGGTTGGCGACACCCCAGTTGATGTCCGTGTCGGCCAGGCGCGAGACGGCGCCGATCGAGGCGTGCATCATCGAGACGCCACCGTCGAGGAAGATCGCGCGGACCTCGTTCTGTTCGTAGGCGGTCGGGCCTTCTTCCGAGTAGGGCACCAGGGCCTTGTAGGCTTCCAGCGCGGCCAGCACTTCGGGGCTGTCGAGGACGATGTTGCCTTCGTCATCCACCACCAGGCCGTTGTTGGTGTAAACCCAGTGCAGGAACTGGTGCATGGTGTTGTCGAAGGTCTTGGCGACCAGGCCGAAACCGGCGGAGTCGGTGTTCTCGGTCACGGCCTTGGCGGCGGCGATCACCTCTTCCCAGGTCGCGGGCGGGGTCTCGGGGTCAAGGCCGGCCTCTTCGAACAGGTCCTTGTTCCAGTAGAACGCCTTGGTCGAGAAGGCGACGGGCACGCCCCACTGTTCGCCCTGGTAGGTCACGGTGCCGACCACGTTCGGATAGTACGAGGCTTTCTCTTCCTCGGTCATCGGGATCGGTTCGATCAGGCCGAACTCGGCGAATTCCTTCAGGGTGCGCGAGCCGACATAGGCGAGGCCCACGGGGGTGCCAGCGACGGCGAGGGTGGTCACCTTGTCCTGGCACTGGCCCCAGCCGACGACTTCGGGGGCGACGGTCCAGCCGTCGTTCTGGGCTTCCCACTCGGCGATGTACTTGTCGTGGATCGGATCCATGGTGTCGCCGCAGACGATCATCGTGATCTCTTCGGCCATGGCCGGCGCGGCTACCACCAGAGCGGCAAGCGCGGCGCCGGTGCGCAGCAGGGTCTTGGTCATTGTCTTCTCTCTCCTGTTGGTGCCCTTTTCGGGCCTCTGGGCCTTCTGGCCCGGTCTGCGCCCCGGCAGGGGCGCGGGTTGGTCCGCGACTGTCGGCTTATTGTTTCACCGCCCCGGCGGTCAGGCCGGCGACGAGATACCGTTGCAGTGCGAAGATCAGGATCATGGCGGGGGCGATGCCGACGAAGGAGGCGGCCATGAGCTCGTTCCAGATGACTTCCTGGCGGCCGAAGTAGGCAAAGAGGCCGATGGGAAGGGGCATGAATTCGGTCTTCGAGTTGAAGGTCAGCGCGAAGATGAATTGCTGGGCGTAGGCGCCGATGAAGGTGGTGATGGCGACCACGATGATGCCGGGCATGGCCAGCGGCAGGATCACCCGGCGCAGGATGTAGAAGTGCCCGGCGCCGTCGACATAGGCGGCTTCATCCAGCTCGCGCGGGATGCGCTTCATGTAGGTCGACAGCAGCCAGATCGCCGTGGGGATCAGGAAGGCCACGCCGGGCACGATCATCGACCAGTAGGTGTTCAGCAGGCCATAGCTGCGCATCAGCCGGAACAGCGGGATCAGCAGCACCGCGCCCGAGAACATGTTGACCGCAAGGAAGCCGCCAAGCAGCGACCCCGCGCCCTTGAACTTGATCCGGGCGAAGGCATAGGAGGCCGGCACCACCAGGATCAGCACCGCCAGGGTGATCACCGTCGAGATGAAGAACGAGTTGAAGATGTAGCGCGCAAAGCCCGGCACGCTTTCCCACATCGTCACGTAGGCCCGGAAGGAGCCGTTTTCGGGGATGAACTTGTAGGGCGTCGAGAACAGCAGGCCGAGCGGTTTCAGCGAGACCAGGAACCCTTCGATGAAGGGCGCCAGGATGAAGAAGAGGAACAGCGCGATACCGAGGTACAGCAGGACCACTTCCCACCAGCGGTAGCGGTCGATCATGGCGTTCTTTTTCATCATGTCGTCATCCTCCGGGACAGTTTGGTGACGGCCTGGAAGTAGAGGATCGCGAAGGCCGAGAGGAACAGGCAGATCACCACCGCGCGGGCCGCGCCCTCACCGAACTTCTTCGAGCCGATGGCGGTGGAATAGGTGTCGATGATCATCGTGGTGGTCGAGCCCGAGGGGCCGCCCTGGGTCAGGATCCAGATGATGTCGAAGCTGTTGAATGTCGAGATGAGCGAGATCATCGACATGGTGATCGCCGCCGGGAAGATCATCGGCAGGGTGATCCGGCGCAGGCGGTAGAAGCGGCTGGCGCCATCGGTCCAGGCGGCCTCGTGCAGGTCGACGGGCACAGACTGGATGGCGGCCAGCATGTACATGGTCACCATGGGCACGCCGATCCAGACGTCGGTGATGATCGTCGCCCAGAACGCGGTCGAGCCATAGGCCAGGAAGGCCACCGGGCCATCCGACAGGCCGAAGCGCTGCAGCAGGCCCGAGATCATCCCGAACTGGCCGTTGTACATCCAGCCCCACATGAAGATGCCGATGGCCATCGGCACGATCCAGGGCGGCATGGTCAGGATGCGGAAGACGGCGCGGCCGGGCAGGGCGGCGTTCAGCAGCACGGCGCCGCCGGTGCCGATGATCATCTTCAGCGAGACCGACAGGAAGGTCCAGACGAAGGTGCGCCCGATGATCTCGGCGAACTCGGTGTCGAAGATCTTCTGGTAGTTCTTCCAGCCGACCCAGTTGGTCGTCTTGCGCAGCGAGGCATCGGTGAAGGACAGGTGGAAGGTATCGACCAGCGGATAGGCGACGATGGCCGCCACATAGAGAAGCGCCGGGACCAGCAGGATCCAGGCGAAGAGGACGGCTGATTTCTGTCCGGGCATCAGGCCATCACCTTTCCTGAGGCAAGCGCCTCGTCATACTTGTCCCAGACCGGGGCCATGTCGATCACCCGGCGCGTGGCGCGGGCCTCGTCCATGGTGATCGCCAGCAGACCGGCCTCCAGCGCGTCCAGCACCGAAACGGGCTGCTCGGCGCCGGTCTTCACCGCCGCGATCACGCCCTTGGCCATTTCCTCGTCCGCGCCGTAGTGCTGCGACAGGGCGCTGGCCTCGTAGGTCTTGCGGATCAGCGGCTGGCTGGTGTGACTGTCGGTGACATTCAGGAAACCGCGGACGAAATCGCCCTCGGCCATGCCCTGGCTGCCGATCACCGCGAAGCGGCGGAAGTCGTCGGGCACGTTCAGGTTGGTGTGGAAGCTCAGCGCCGCGCCATTGGCGTATTCGACGATGGCCACCTGGTAGTCGATGATCTCGGCGTCGCTGTCGAACACCTTGTCCGTCCCGTTCCAGCCCGAAGGCTTGCGGTGGTAGACTTCCATGTCGTTGATCCCGCGGTTGCCGGGGTCATTGGCGGGCACGAAGGTGCGCCGACCACCGAAAGAGCTGACCCGCTCGGGCCGCGCGCCGATGACACCGTTGTAGAGGTCGATGTCGTGGCAGCATTTCTCCAGCATGAAGCCACCGGCGTAACGGTCATACCGCCGCCAGTCGCGCATGAAGAAGGCGCCGTGGTAGGGGGGGATATGCTCGCTGGCCTCGATCGAGACCACGTCGCCCAGCTCGCCCCGCGCCTGTGCCGCGCGCAGGTCGCGGTAAAGGGGGGCATAGCGCAGCACCAGGCCGATCAGCAGGTTTTCGCGGCCATACTTGGCCAGCAGGGCCGCCATTTTCAGCGTGTCCTCGGTGGTGGTCACCACCGGCTTCTCGGAAAAGACTTTCACGCCGGCCTCGAAGCCCGCGCGGATGTGGTCCAGGTGCATGTGGTTGGGCGAGCCGACCATCAGCAGGTCCAGGGACTCGGCCTTCAGCAGCTCTTCGACCGTCTCATACCGGGTCCCGGCAGGGATCCCGTGCTTTTCCAGGTTCTCCATGCCCACGGGGGCCGGATCCACGTAGCCCGCGATTTCAAATCCGGGGTCCATCTGCTTGAAGACCTGGCCCAGGTATCCAAGGCGATACCCCAGCCCGACGATGCCGACTTTCATGGCAAGTCCCTGTTGCTGTCTCGGGTTTCCACAGGGTCGGACGTGCCGACTCTGCCCCGAATTACGAAATTTATTTTCGTAGACTGCGGCGGAGATTCATGGCAGTCAATATAAAAATGAGAAACACAGCAGCGACGATGAAATTCATTTTCAATAACTGCCCGGGCAAGAGGCAAGATGTGCAGGATCAGGCGGGCCGTCCGTCCGCGTGGACCGGGGTGGCGGCATGAACACAGGTGTTTCCCCTGCCGCGCGGCGTGTCTTCGACGGCCTGTACTGGCATGAAAACGCTGCGCTGCGGATCGAGGCCGGTCGCGTCGTCGAGGTGATTCCCGCCGCCGATCCGCAGGCTGACCTGCTGGTGCCCGGCTTCGTCGATCTGCAGGTCAACGGCGGTGGCGGGGTGCAGTTCAACGAGGCGCCCACGCCCGAGGCACTGGCGCGGATCGTCGAAGCGCATCGCGCCGGGGGCACCACCGCGCTGCTGGCCACGCTGATCACCGACAGGCCCGACATCACCGCTGCGGCCATCGCCGCCACCCGCGCCGCACTCGCCGCCGGGCAGCAGGGGCTCGCCGGGCTGCACCTTGAGGGCCCGCATCTCGATCCGCGCCGCAAGGGCACCCATGCGCCCGGGCTGATCCGCCCGATGGAGCAGGCCGACCTCGACACCATCCTCGCCGCCGCGCCCGACTGCGGTCACCTGCTGGTGACCCTGGCGCCCGAGGCCGCGAGCGCGGAACAGATCGCGGCCCTCGTCGCGGGCGGCGTGCAGGTCAGCCTGGGCCACACGGATTGCACCGCAGAGCAGGCCGGAGCGTGCTTCGCCGCCGGGGCCTCGATGGTCACCCATCTCTTCAACGCGATGAGCCAGCTTGGTCACCGGGCCCCGGGCCTCGTCGGGGCAGCCCTTGCGGCGCCCTCCGTGCACGCCGGGCTGATCGCCGACGGCTTCCATGTCGCCGATATCGCCATGCAGGTCGCGCTGCGCGGCAAGGCCGGGCCGGGGCGGGTGTTCCTGGTTTCCGATGCCATGGCCGCGACCGGCTCGGAGCTGACGCAGATCACGCTGAACGGGCGCACCATCCATCGCGCGGGCGGACGGCTGACCCTGGCCGACGGCACGCTTGCGGGGGCGGATATCACCCTGCTCGACGCGGTGCGCTACTGCCGCTACCAGCTGGGGCTGGCGCTGGACGAGGCGCTGCGCATGGCGGCGCTCTACCCGGCCGAGGCGGCGGGGCTGACAGGCAAGGGCCATCTCGGCAAGGGCGCGGATGCGGACTTCCTGCTGATGGACGAGGATTTGCGGCTGACCTCCCTCTGGGTGGCAGGCAAGGAAAGGTGGGCGGCATGATCGTCTGTTTCGATATCGGCGGTTCCGCCATCAAGGGGGCTGTCGCCAGCACCGCCAGCAATGTGCGCGCCCTGTCGCGGCGCCCGACCCCTGTGGATGACTTCGACGCCTTTGTCGCCGCCCTCAGGGAGGGTATTGCCGAAGCGGGCGCGCGCCCCGAGGCGGTGGCGATCTCCATCGCCGGGGTGATCGAGCCGCGCGGCGGCCGTGCCATCGTCGCCAATATCCCTTGCCTCAACGGTCGTCCCATGGCCGCCGACCTCGAGGCCGCGCTTGGCCTGCCGGTGCGTATTGCCAACGACGCCGACTGCTTCGCCCTGGCCGAGGCCGTGGTGGGCGCGGGACGCGGCCACGATGTCGTTTTCGGTGCCATCATCGGCACCGGCATCGGCGGCGGTCTGGTCGCCGACGGTCGGCTGGTCGCCTCGGGCGGCGGCTATGCGGGCGAATGGGGTCACGGCCCTGTCGCGCGCCGCCTTCTCGACTGCCTGCCCGAGCCGCTGCCCGCCTTCCAGTGCGGTTGCGGGCTGAAGGGCTGCCTCGACGCGACCTGCTCGGCGCGCGGGATCGAGAGGCTCTATCGCCATATCGCCGGGGCCGAGCTGCCCTCGACCGAGGTGCTGGCGCGCTGGCACGCGGGCGAGGGGCTGGCGGGTCAGACCGTGGCCGCCTGGCTTGAGGTGCTCTCGGGGCCGCTGGCCATGGTGATCAACATGACCGGGGCCACCGTGGTGCCGGTCGGCGGCGGGCTGTCCAACGACGTGGACCTGATGCAGGCGCTGGATGCGGCGACGCGCCCCCTGACGCTGGCGAAACAGGATGAGCCGCTGGTGGTGCGCGCCCAGTGCCAGACCGAACCGGGGCTGATCGGCGCCGCCATTCTCGCCCTGCAGGAGGGCCAGCGCAGTGCTGCCTGAACCCCGCGCCCGCGCATTGCCAAGGAAGGACATGGCTTGAGGATCTTCACCGCTTCGCTGGCGACCGAGACCAATACCTTCTCGCCCCTGCCTACCGACCGCGCCTCCTTCGAGGCCGCTTTCTACGCCGGTCCGGGGCAACACCCCGAGACGCCGACGCTCTGTTCCTCTCCGGTGCCGATCCTGCGCCGGCGCGGGCGGGCCGAGGGGTTCACGGTGATCGAGGGCAGCGCCTCCTGGGCCGAGCCCGCCGGGCTGATCAAGCGCGAGACCTACGAAGAGCTGCGCGACGAGATCCTGGATCAGCTGCGCGCCGCGCTGCCGGTCGATGGCGTGGTGCTGGGCCTGCACGGCGCCATGGTGGCGCAGGGCTATGACGATTGCGAGGGCGACCTGCTGGAGCGTGTCCGCCAGATCGTCGGCCCCGAGGTGTTGGTCGCCGCCGAGTTCGACCCGCACAGCCATCTGACCCGCCGCCGCGTGGCGCAGCTGGATATCGCGGCCATGTTCCTCGAGTTCCCCCATACCGATTTCCAGGAGCGCGGCGAGCATGTGGTCGACCTGGCCCTGCGCGCCCTGCGCGGAGAGATCCGGCCGGTGATCTCGACCTTCGACTGCAGGATGATCGGCATCTATCCGACCAGCCAGCAGCCGATGCGCGGTTTCGTCGACCGGATGAAGGTTCTGGAAGGGCAGGGCCGGGTGCTTTCGGCTTCGGTGGTGCATGGCTTCATGGCTGGGGATGTGCCCGAGATGGGCACCAAGATCCTCGTCGTCACCGATGATGCCCCGGACGAGGGCGCGGCGCTTGCCCGTCGCCTGGGCGAAGAGCTTTACCGCCTGCGCGGGCGCACCGCGATGCCGATCCTCGACTTCGAGGCCGGGATCGACGCGGCGCTGGAAACCCGCGCCAAGGACCCGACCCGGCCCGTCACCATCGCCGATACCTGGGACAACCCGGGCGGCGGCTGCGCGGGCGACGGCACCCATGTGCTGCTGTCGCTGATGAAGCGCGGGGTGGACCGGGTGGCCTGCGGCGCCATCTGGGACCCGATCGCGGTCAGCTTCTGCCATGCCGCGGGCGAGGGGGCGACGCTGCGCCTGCGTTTCGGCGGCAAGGCCGGCGCCGAGGCCGGCCCGCCCATCGACGCCGAGGTCATCGTGCGCCATGTCGCCGCCGAGGGCTGGCAAAGTTTCCGCGCCAGCCGCGTGACCCTGGGGCGCACGGCGGTCGTGCGCGTGGCGGGTACCGAGATCGACGTGGTGCTGATCTCCTCCCGCTCGCAGACCTACGAGCCCTCGCTGTTTTCCAACCACGGGGTCGATTTCGCCGGCAAGGAGATCCTGCTGGTCAAGTCGACGAACCATTTCCACGCCGGCTTCGATCCTGTCTCGTCGCGGATCATCCATGTCGACAGCCCGTCGAGCTATCCGACCAACCCGGCGGCAACCCTCTATCAGAAGGCGGGCCGCGACTTCTGGCCCAAGGTCGAGGATCCGCTGGGGTTGGGCACCTGCGACACCGTAGAAGAGGACATCCGATGATCGACCTTTCGGACAAGCGCGTCGTGCTGACCGGCGCGGGCGGGGGCATCGGTTCGGCCATGATGCGGGCGCTGGCCGAGGCGGGGGCGCATATCGTCGCCTGTGACCGCGCGGGCACCGAAATCACCGGTGCCGCCGAGGTGGAGCTGTTCGACATCACCAGTGCGGATGAGGTCGCCGCCGCCGCCGCACGGATCGCCGCCCGGCCCGTCGATGTGCTGATCTCCAACGCCGGCGGCACCCGGGTCGAGACGATGGAGGCCACAGACCGCGCCGCCATCGACTTTGACCTGTCGCTCAATTTCACCGGGGCGGCGCAGTTCAGCCGCGCCCTGCTGCCCGCGATGCGCGGCGCCGGGGGAGCCATGGTCTTCGTGGCCTCGGTCAATGGGCTGGCGCATTTCGGCAACCCGGCCTATTCGGCGGCCAAGGCGGGGCTGATCGCCTGGGCGAAGGCCATCGCCACCGAGGAGGGCAAGCACGGTATCCGCGCCAACGTGGTCGCGCCGGGCTCGGTTCATACCCCCGCCTGGGACGCGCGCAAGGCGCGCCAGCCCGATATCTTCGAACAGGTCACGGCGCTCTATCCGCTGGGGCGGCTGGTGCGGCCCGAAGAGGTCGCCAGCGCGGCGCTGTTCCTGGCCTCGCCGCTGGCCAGTGGCGTGACCGGCACCGTCTTGCCGGTGGACGCGGGGCTGACGGCGGGCAATCTGCCTTTCATCGACATCATCAGCCGCTAGGCCGGGCGTCAGACAACCGGATCGATCGGCCCGAGCGGCCCGCCCATGGCGCGCTCGACGGCGCGGGCGGCGGCCAGCAGAGCGGCCTCGCCACGCGGCTTGCCGATCAGCTGCAGCCCCACGGGCAGCCCGCGCGGACCCAGGCCGACGGGCACCGAGATCGAGGGCAGCCCGGTGACCGGCGAGAGATAGGAGAACTTCAGCCAGGAGATATAGTCCTCCAGCGGGCGGCCATCGATCTCGGCGGGGTATTCCTGTTCCACGGGGCCGGGCATCAGGCCGACCACCGGGCAGGCCAGCACGTCGAAGCCGCGCATGAACCCGGCGACGAGATCGTAGAGTCGCGACTGCGCTTGCTGGGTGTCGTAGACATCGGTGATGGTCAGCATTCGCCCGTATTCGATGTTCTCGCGCAGGGTTTCCTTGAAATGCCTCTGCACCTTGGGATCGGCGCGCCCGGGGCCTGCGGCCCAGAGCATCGCGCGAAGCACCCGGTAGGTGCCATCGAGCTCGGGCAGGGGCGGGCAGGTTTCCTCGACCACCGCGCCGGCCCGCTCGACACGCCCGAGCGCCATGCGCAGGTGCTCCTCGACCTCGCGTGCCACGGGGGCGAAGCCGCCGAGATCGACCGAGAAGGCGATGCGGGGGCTGTCTCCGGCCTCGGTGACGGCGTGCTGGTAGGGGCTGTCGGGCGCCGGGTGGGACAGGGGTTCTGCCGGGTCGCTGCCGGCCATGGCGTCGAGGAACAGCGCGACGTCCATGACCGAGCGCGCCATCGGGCCCTGCACCGCCTCGCGGTGAAAGCGCATATGCGCCGGCGCGCCGGGCACCAGCCCGGGCGAGGGCCGCAGCCCGACCACGCCACAGAAGGCCGCCGGGGTGCGCAGCGAGCCCGCCAGGTCCGAGCCATGGGCCAGCCAGACCTCACCCGCCGCCAGCGCCGCCGCCGCGCCGCCCGAAGACCCCCCGGCGTTCAGCGCGGTATTCCAGGGGTTGCGGGTATAGCCGAAGACATCGTTGAAGGTATTGGCCCCGGCGCCGAACTCGGGCGTGTTGGTCTTGCCGATCACCACCCCGCCGCGCGCCTCGATCCGCCGCACGATGGGCGAGGAGGTCTCGGGCACATGGGCGGTCATGCCCCTGGTGCCCATGGTGGTGCGCACGCCCGCGACTTCGCTGAGGTCCTTGATCGCCACCGGCAGGCCAGCCAGCCAGCCGGGATGAGCCGTGTCACCCGCCAGGGCTTCCGCCGCCGCCTCGGCCCGGGCGCGGCAGAGTGTCGGCATGGCGTTGATCGCCGGTTCCGCCTGGTCCAGCCGGGTGAAGGCCGCTGCGATCAGCTCTGCCGGTGAAACCTCTCCGCGACGCAGCAGGGCCAGCACCTCATGGGCCTGAAGGCGGCAGAGATCGGGGCCGGTGAAGGCGGGGCGCTGCGGGGTAATCATGGCAAACCTTTGAACGAACGCGGAAACTCCCCCGCATAGAAGCGGGGGAGGGGCCGGAAGTCAAAGGCCACGGTCCTGTCGCCCCGCTGGCCCGGGACGCGGTCAGCCCTGGGCCAGCGCGATCATGTCGCCCTTGGTGCAGAGATCGCTCAGCAGGTGCTGCCAGCCCGAGATCGTGGCCTGTTCCTCGATCCGCCGCACCGGCAGGGAGGTCGGCATCCGGGTCCCGGCCAGGCGCTGCATGGCGGCGGTCCAGCCTTCGACCGAGTGGTCCGAGACGCGGATCGCGCCCATCTCCAGGTGATCGGCCAGCCCGTCGACCCCGGAGACCAGCAGCAGCCGTCGCGCCGCCCGCGCCTCGGAGGCAGCGATGCCGAAGGGTTCCCAGCGGGAAGGCATTGCGATGATGTCGCATTGCGCCATGGCGCGGACCGGGTCGGGGGCGAAGCCGGCGAACTGGATCCGCACGTCACCGGCGGCGAGGGCCTCCAGCCGGGCGCGCTCGGGGCCTTCGCCGTAGAAGGTCAGCCGCAGGTCGTTGCCCGAGACATCGCGAAAGGCCTGGATCAACAGGTCGAAGCCCTTCTGGCGGTCGAAGCGACCGATGGCGCCGAAGTGGCGCAGGCGGCCCTCGGGGGCAGCCAGGGCGCGGAACTCGGACAGGTCGACGGTGGGCCGGATCACCACCAGGGCCTCGGGCCGCACCAGCCCGCGCCGGGTCATCCAGCCCCCCTGTGCCTCGCTGACCGCGACGACCCGGTCAAACAGCGCGTAAGCGCAGCTCAGCAGGGTGAAGAAGCGGCTGCGGGCGGGGACATTGGCGGCGGTGAACCCCTCGCTGTAGCTGTGTTCGACATGTACCATGGGGGTGCTGGCGTGGCGCGCGCGCAGGGCGATCAGCCCGGGCAGGCCGCGCCAGGTCACCGCGAGATGCGAGACGATCAGGTCGCCCTGCACCTGCACCGAGGCCGGGCGGGCGCGGGGCACCGGCACGACCTGGTGGCGCGCCAGCCGTCCCATGCCGGGGCCGCGGGCGATGAAATCGAGATACCGGCTGACACCGCCGGCGGACTGGTCGTCGACCAGGTGGACGATACGAAGCATGGGTCTCTCCTCAGGTGCGGTGCCGGCCGACGAGGGCCATGGTGCGGGTGATGATGCCCTGACCGGCGGTCGCCAGAACGGCGGTGGCGGTCAGCGTGGTGACGGTCTTGGCGGGTTCCTCGACCAGCGGGCGCAGCGAGGCAGCCAGGCAGGCGCGGGCGCGCGCCACCGCCTCGGGGGCATTGCCGGCGCTGATCGCGCGCCGTGCCAGATATCGGTGCTGGTAGGCGCGTGCGGCGGGGGTCTCCCGTTCGAAGAACTCCGGCGCCAGGGGGCTCAGCTTCTCGATCATCCGTTCCCAGAAGGCGAATTGCAGGTCGATCCCGGCCGAGAGCCCGCCGGGCGCGATGCGGTAGAGGGTCAGCAGGCCGGGCACCCCCTCGATTTCCCAGTCGGTCGTCAGGGCCATGCGCAGCCAGCACTCGATATCCTCGGACTGGCGCAGGGCTTCGTCGAACCACCAATCGCGCTCGGTCTCGCCCTCGGGGCGGAAGGCAATGGCATCCAGTGCCGCGCGGCGGATCACCGGCGCCGAGCCGTTGCCGATCGGGTTGCGCTTGAAGACATGGGCGGCGGTGATCCCGGTCAGGCGCGGCTGCTGGGTCAGCCCCGTGGGCTGGCTGTCGACGTCGATCATCTCGGACCCCGAGAAGGAGATGCCGACCTCGGGCCGCACCTCGAGGTGGCGCACATGGGCGGCCAGCTTCTCGGGGCGCCAGAGGTCGTCGGCATCGCAGAAGCCGATGTAGTCGCCCCGGGCATGATGGATGCCGGTGTTGCGGGCACCGGCCAGGCCGCGGTTCAGCTGTCGCACCAGGCGCAGACGCCGGTCGGTGAAGCTGCGCGCCACCTCGGCGGTGCCGTCCGAGGAGCCGTCGTCGACCACCAGCACCTCGAGATCCTGGAAGGTCTGTGCCAGTAGCGAGGTCAGGGTCTCGGCCAGGGTCGCGGCGACGTTGAAGGCGGGCACGACGATCGACACGCGGGGCGCGGTCGAGGAGATGAGATGCGGCATGGTCAGGTCTCCGGTCGGATTTGCAAAGGCGTGGCGAGGTCAGTTTGCAAAGAGGGACTTGCGCAGGGGCGCGGGCAACAGCGGGGCCAGCAGCGCACCGCCCAGGGTCAGCGCGCCGCGGCGGCGGTCGGAGAACCAGCCGAAGGGACTGGAGCCGAGGCCGCGCAGCGCCAGGCCGAGCGCCTGGCGGCGCGGGGCGCCGGTGCGCAGGGCGCGGCGGGTGAGGTAACGCAGGTGGATCGCCTCGTCCCGGCGCGTGGGGCGATGGTTGTAGCGGGCGGCGGTGACCAGCGCCGCCAGGCGTCCGGCAGCCATGGCGGGCAGATCGGCCGAGAGGCCGGTGACCGAGGTGCGGTAGTAGACCAGCACCTCGTCCAGCCCGGCCAGCCGGTGCCCTTCTCCGACGAGGCGGATCAGGAATTCGAGGTCCTCGTTGTGCAGGATACGCGGATCGAGCCCGCCGAGCAGGACGAAGGCATCGCTGCGCACCGCGAGGTTGGACATGGTGCAGACCGGGTTCTCTCCCAGCAGGTCGCAGATGGACATGTCACCCGGCCGGATCCGGCTGAGGCTGCGCGGGCCGGTCTCGTCGAAGAAGGCGACCCGGGCGTAGCAGGCGGCCAGTGTCGGGTCGGCGAAGGCGGCGTCGAGCCGGGCCAGTTTCTGCGGCATCCAGATGTCATCGGCATCGCAGAAGGCGATCACGTCACCCGCGGCTTCGGCAAGGGCCATGTTGCGGGCCTCGGACGGCCCCTTGCCGCGGTTGCGCATCGGGCGGACGCGCGGATCGCGGGCGGCATAGCCTTCGGCGATGCGGCGGCTCGTGTCGGTCGAACCGTCGTCGATCACCAGCGCCTCCCAGTCCTGCAGACCCTGGGCCAGCAGGCTGTCGAGGGTCTCGGCCAGGGTGGCGGCGGCGTTGTAGCAGGGAATGACGATACTGAAGCGGGGCATCAGGCAAGCTCCATCCGGCGCGGGGCGAAGGCGGCAGGGCCAACGGTGGGCAGGGCGGCGCCCAGCTGGGTGACGATCGAGACGACGAGGTAGCCGGTGGCGATGGCGGTCAGGCCGTAGGGGGCCAGCAGGGCGGTGTTGGCCATCAGCGCGAAGGTCATCATGGCCGTGGCGAGGAATTCCGTCTGGGGCCGCTCATGGGCGCGCAGCCACTGGGCGGCGGCGGACCAGATGACCCCGGGGATCGCAGCAAGGCACAGGATCGAGACGACGTGGTCGATGCCCGTCCAGCCGTTGCCGAAGAGGATCGGCACGTAGTAGGGCGCGGCCAGGGCCTGCAGCAGCACCACCGGCACGATGATCGCGACCGAGAGCTGCAGCGAGCGGCGCAGCGCGGCGGGGCGGTCGGGGGCGGTCACCAGGTGCGGGAACAGCACGGTCGAAAAGGCCTGGCTGAACGAGGTGGCGAGGCCGAGGCCGGCGTTGAAGGCCATGAAGTAGAGGCCCAGCACCTCGGTTCCCAGCATGGCCCCGATGATCAGCTTGTCGGCCTGCAGGCGCAGCGCCTTGACCACCTCGACCCCGAGGACCGCCCAGCCGTAGGACAGGAAGGGGCGCAGCGGCGCCGGGGCGACGGAGCGGTCGACGCTCCAGGGATGCAGGCGGCGCATGGCGATCAGCCAGAGCGGTGCCGCCAGCAGGCGGGGCAGGATCAGGGCCATCGGGCCGGGGAAGACCAGCGCCAGCACGGCGGAAGTGACATTGGCCGCGACCACCTGGCCGCCGGCGATGGCGGCGGTTTCCTTCATCTTGCCGGCGCGCATGGCCAGGGCGCATTGCACCAGCCCGCCTGGCATGAAGAGGTATTCGCCCGCCAGCACGGCGATCAGGGCAAAGATCATGGTGTCGCCGGTCATCGCCCAGATCGCGGCTCCGGCGGCGACCTGCAGGGTGAACAGGCCGAGGCACCAGGCCCAGAAGATGCGATGCGCCGTGCGGGTGGTCGCCGCCAGATCGTCCTCGCGCGCCGCGATGATGCGCTGGCCGACGCCGTTCTCGGTCAGCGCCTTGACGATATCGGCCGAGGCCATGGCGGCGGCGGCAAGGCCGATCGCTCCGGCATCCATGGTCCGGGCCACGGCGACGACGACCAGCAGACGCGAGCCCTTGGCCGCTGCCTCGGAGAGGCAGTAGGCAAGAAGATGCGCGGCGAAGCTGCCAGGGCGGATGGCGCGAAACATGGACTGTGTCCTTGGTGCAAGGCGGTGATGCCCCTGAATACCGCCGCGCCGGTCGCGCTGTCCCTTACGCCGAGGAAGAGGATAGGGGGGCATGGGGCGAACAGCCCTACCCTTTTGGATAGGGGAGCCACCGGCGGGGCGCTGGACGGGGGATTCCCGCCCGGTATAGGGTTAAGGCAAAGCCGCCCGACCAAGCCACGAGCAGATCCGGACCAAACAGTGACCTTTCCCAGCCGCTCTCTCCTGCCCCGCCGCGCGCGCCTGTCCCCGGGCGCCTCCCTGGCGCTGCTGCTGGCCGCCTGTTCGGCGCCGCCCGAGGCGGCCAATATCGAGCCGGTGGCCGAAGGCACGGCCTACCAGGCCCAGTATCGCGCCTTTCAGGTGTCGCGCGCCGAGACGGCGGTGCTGCGGGCGCCGGCGATGAATGCCGCGCGCTGCCTGCCGCCTGCGGGGGATCTGGGCGAGCCGGGCTCGAAGGTCGGCGCGGCTCTGCCGCTGGCGCTGGAGGGCGAGTTGCTGAGCCGTGGCGACCTGGTGCAACTGCGGCTGCCCGAGGATGCAACCTTCAGCGGCGACTACGTGATTTCCCGCGATGGCACTCTGAAACTGCCCTACCTGGCGCCGGTCCAGGCGCAGGGGCGCAGCACCGACCAGGTGGCGCGAGAGATCCGCGCGGCGCTGGTGGCTGGCGATTTCTACGGCGCCCAACCGCAGCTTTCGTTGCTGCTGATGGACATGGCGCCGGTCCGGGTGGCCGTGCGCGGCGCGGTCTTCGAACCGCACGCGGTGGATATCGGCGGCGTGCCGGGGGACGCGGTCGACAGCCGTCGCCAGGCCGCGCTCGGCGCCTCGACCGAGGCCCGCAACCTCTCGGTGGCGCTGCGCGGCGCAGGCGGGGTGCGGCCCGATGCCGATCTCTCGGCGGTCAGAGTGACCCGGGCGGGGGTGAACTACACCCTGGACATGCGTGGCATCGTCGAGGGCCGGGATGCCCCCGACGTGGTGCTGGTGACGGGGGACGAGGTCTTCGTGCCCTCCCGGCGATGCTTCCAGGACGCGCTGATGACCCCCAGCCCGATTTCACCGCCGGGAATTTCGCTCTACCTGTCGAACCTGACGCAACCGGCCACCGGCAATGCCCCCTCGGCCATTGGCCAGACGGTGCGGGAACTGCCCTACGGGGCGCGCTACATGCAGGCGGTGGTGGATGCCAACTGCGTCGGCGGGGCCCGCGCTTCCAGCGCCGCGCGTTCAGCGGCACTGTTCACCCGCAATCCGATGACCGGCGTCTCGGCGGTGATCGAGCGCCCGGTCGAGGAGATGCGCCGGCGCGCGGACCGGGACGATTACGACCCCTATCTGCTGCCGGGCGATGCCATCGCCTGCTATGACAGCGGGGTCACCAACCTGGCCGAGGTCGGCCGGGTGCTGGGAGTGATCGGCGCGGTGGCGGTGCTGGGCAGCGACTGAGCCGACCCGGAGGCAGGCCCTGCGCCGCCGCGTCCCCTCAGGCCCCGTCTCACAGGCCCCGTGCTTCAGGCGAGGGCGAGGCGCTTGTCGATGGCGCGCAGCTGGTCGAGACTGTCGCGCCACAGCGGTTCCAGCGCCGAGAGCTCTTCCTGGGTGACTTGCTGGCTGCGCTTGATCTTGGTTTCGATATCGGCAAGCGCCCGGCGCAGGGCGATCAGCCCGAAGGTGCCGCAGGTGCCGGCGCAGGCATGGGCGAGGCGGGCGATCTCCGCCCGGTCGCCGGGCCCCGAGACCAACGCGGCGATACAGCCGTCGGTGTCGGCGGTGAAACGTTCCAGCAGCTTGCGCCCGGTCTGGACGCCGGTGCCGGCCAGCAGGGTCTCGATCTGGTCTCGGTCGATCAGCGGCGCGGCCACGTCGGCATCCTCGGCGGGTAAACCTGGCCCGGAAAGGCGTCCGGCGGCGATGTCCTCGAGGCAACTGGCGAGCACCTTGCGGTCGATGGGCTTGGCCAGGGTGCGCAACATGCCGACGGCGCGGAAACGCTCGATTTCCTCGGGCAGGGCATGGGCGGTCAGCGCCACGATCGGCACATCCGCAGACGCCCCGTTGCCGGCACGGATGCGGCAGGCGGCCTCGGCACCATCCATGACCGGCATGGAGATATCCATCAGGATCACGTCGAAACGCTGGGCATTGGCCCATTCGACCCCGGCCTGTCCGTCGACGGCCTCGGTTACCTGGTGGCCCTCGCTTTCCAGCATCTCGCGGGCGATGAAACGGTTGATCTCGTTGTCCTCGACCAGCAGCACTTCCATCGGCATCACGGCGGCGGGACGGCTTTCGGCCTCGCTCGTCTGCTCCGCTGCAGCGGCTTCCGATACGGGAATGCGCACCCAGAACAGGCTGCCGTCCCCCGGCTCGCTCTCGGCGCCGATCTCGGCGTCCAGAACGTCGACCAGGCGACGCACGATCCCCAGGCCGAGACCGGTGCCGCCAGCCTGGCGGGCGTAGGAGCTGTCCAGGGTCTCGAAGTCGTTGAAGATCCGTTTCAGATCCTTCTCTTCGATGCCGATACCGCTGTCGATCACCCGGAACTCGATCTGGTTGTGGTCGCTGCCCAGCATCTCGACCTCGATCTCGACGCCGCCGCCGCGGGTGAACTTGGCGGCATTGCTGACGAGGTTGAGCAGGATCTGCCGGATCTTGCGGGAATCGCCGTTCAGCCGGTCGCTGGCAGGGCCGACCCAGGACCAGTTCAGATCGTTGCCGTTGCTGGCGGCCAGGGTCGCCGTGGTCTCGACCACGCCGTCCATCAGCCGCGAGACCGAGAAGGGCCGGGTTTCGGCCTGCATCTTGCCGGCTTCGAACTTGGCCAGGTCCAGCACGTCGTTGACCAGTCCCAGCAGGTGATGGCCCGAGCCCTGCATCAGGTCCAGCAGTTCGCTCTGGGTCTCGTTCAGGTCATGGTCGCGCAGCAGCTGCATCGAGCCGAGGAGCCCGTTCAGCGGGGTGCGCATCTCGTGGCTCATCACCGCGAGGAATTCCGACTTCGCCCGCTCGCCGGCCAGGGCGCGGTCGCGGGCCTGGGTGATCATCTCTTCCTGGGCCTTGCGCAGCGAGATGTCGCGGATGAAGGAGACGTAGAGGTGTTCATCGTCGGCGGCGCGGTCGAAGGAAATTTCGGCCGGGAAGCGGCGCCCGAAGCGATCGACGGCGATCACTTCGTGCGGATGCAGAACCCGGTCGCCGCGCTTGCGTGCCTTCAGGACCTTATGCACCACGCGCTGCAGTTCGTTGGCCTGGTCGTCGCTGAGCAGGAGGTCGTTGATCCGGCGGCCAATGGCCTCGTCGCGACGATAGCCGAAAATGCGTTCGGCGGCGGTGTTGTAATCCCGGATGACGCCGAGGTCGTCGGTCACCACGATGGCGTCCAGCGAGGTTTCGACGATGGTATGCATCCGCTTGGCCCGGCCCTCGGCCTGCTCGGCGTGCTCGCGTGCCTCGCGGGTGAGGCGCATCAGCACCAGGGCGATCAGCGACAGGCCGGCGATGAAGGCGAAGAGCACCGCCGCGATCAGGCTGAGCTTGCGGATCAGGCTGGCTTCGTTGGCGTCGGCGACGCGCACGAAGGCATCGAGGGCGGCCAGGGAGAAGGCGCGCACGGCGCCGCCGGTGACCGCCGCGTCGGCCTCGATCTGCGGCAGGGCGGCGGCAAGCGCGGCATCATCGGAGTCGATCAGCGGGATGGTGCGGTCGAGAAAGTCCGTCACCTCGGCCCGGGCGCGGGTCAGCGCCTGCTCGCGCTCGATCGAGTCGAACGGTTCGGCGAAATCCACGGTCTGCATACGGCTGTAGAAGACATCGAAACGCAGCCGCGTTTCCCGCAGGGTGCGCCGAAGGTCTTCCGGCGGGACCTCGGCGTCGATGGCGTCCTGTGCCGCCTCCAGTTGCAGGCGGAAGTTCAGGAACTCGACGTCGGCCTGAGACAGGCTCCATTGCAGGCCGTCGGCCTTCGAGGAGGTCAGCCGCTCGATCTCGAAGAGAACCGTCCACGCGGTTCCCGCCACCAGCGCCACGCAGAGCCCCAGCGTGATGATCGCCGCGATCGGCCTTTGCCAGAGTGCGGCGCCAGAAGATTTCAGGCTCGGGCTCATGCGTTGTCCCTATTGCAGAGGCCCGGCGATCAGTCGATGACGCGCAGGCGGTCCAGTTGCCACACACTTCTAGAATGAATCACGTCGGTGCGATAGGCCGCTGACACGTCATAGGGGTAAACGATCCAGAGCGGGCCCTTTTCGCGGACCGACATCGTCTCTCCGTGGTTGCGATAGGCGAGGATCGGATAGTCCGCGTTCCAGCCGTCACGGGGAATGGTCACCGCGTAGTCGTTGATGGCGGTAAGGTCGAGGGCCTTGGCGTCCGGTGCGACAGCCTCGACCAGGGCCGACAGCGGTACGCCGGTGAATTCCTGCATCCCGTCGGTCCAGTTGGTCGAGGTGTCGATCTCGGCGACCGGCAGGGCCTCCAGGTCTTCCAGGGTGAATTCGGCCAGCACGGTTCCCTCGTCGTTGAGAACCGTCAGCAGGATCGGCTCGTCGGACTGGGCCAACACGGGCAGGGCAGGTGCGGCAAGGCTGCCGGCAACGAGGACGGATGCGGCGAGGCGCCGCGCAAGGCGAGGCAGAGCAAACATGGTGCGAATCCTTTTTGCCCGGGAGTGTCGCATGAAACCGTAGAGTCTCCGCCGGGGCATCCGAAGACCTTACCTATCCGAATGGGTAGGTTGGGTGATTTTCCCAAGACGTATCATTTACCATGCCCGGGAATGGGGCGCGGTTTCAATAGGCGCCTCGCCCTCCGATGACGGCGCGGGCGGTAAGAGCCAGCAGCAGTGCATCCAGCAGGACCGAACGGGACCGTACGTAGGCCAGGTCCATGTCGATCATCTTGTCGAAGCCGATCTCGGCGCGGCCCGAAACCTGCCACAGCCCGGTCAGTCCCGGCCTGACCTGCAGCCGGCCAAGCGCGCGCTCGGGGTAGGCCGCGACCTCCTGGGGCAGGGCGGGGCGGGGGCCGACCACGGACATGTCTCCTTTCAGCACGTTCAGGATCTGCGGCAGTTCGTCGACCGACAGCCGTCGCAGGATGCGACCGACCCGGGTGATGCGGGGATCGCTCTTCGACTTGAAGCAGAGGCCGTCGCGGTCGGAACTGTGCAGCAGCGCCGCCCGGCGTGCCTCGGCGTCGCGGTACATCGAGCGGAACTTGTACATGGTGAAGGGCTTACCATCCAGGCCGACGCGGGTCTGGCGGAACAGTACAGGGCCGCCGCTCTCCAGGCGCACCGCCAGCGCGGCGGCCAGCAGCACCGGCGCCAGAAGCAGCAGCGCGACAGAGGAGATCGCCAGGTCGAAGGCGCGGCGCGCGGCCTCTCCGGTAGGACGCTCGGCACGGGCATCACGGCGCGCGCGCAGGAGGAACTCGGCATTGCCGATGAGGTAGCGGCGGGCCATGCGGCGCGGCTCCATCGCCAGCCGCCAGGCCCATTCGGCGCGGGCCTTGCGCACCAGCGCAGGTGCGCGCCGGACCCGGCCGGCCAGGAAGTCGAACAGGGCGCCGACACCCATCGTCAGGCGCGGCGACAGGCGCGCGGCGTTCTGCGCCAGCCAGCTGTCCTGGCGCGGCACGCCGAGGGCGACCAGCAGGATGTCGGCGCCGGAGGCATTGATCTGGGTGATCGCCTCGGCCTCGTTGCGCATCCCGCCATAGCCGTCGCGGGTGCCGGCGATCTTCAGACCGGGGATGTCGCGCTGCAACCGCAGGGCGGCGCCCTCGGCCACGCCGGGCTGACCGCCCAGCAGGAAGACCGACAGGCCCTGCCGGGCCGCCGCGGCCAGCAGGCGCGGGCAGAAGTCGGTTCCGTTCAGGTTCTCGGCAAAGCTCCGGTTGCGCATCCGGGCGGCAAGCTCGACGCCGATGCCGTCGGGCAGGATCATGTCGGCGGTCACCAGGGCATCGCGGTAGCGCGCGTCCCGGGCGGCGACATTGCCGCAATGGGCGTTGAGGAAGGCCAGCCGGCTGCGGCGCCCGGGCAGCAGCAGCCGCTCGATCACGGCCTCGGCGGGGGCGTCGACGATGTCCAGGCCGAAGAGGCGAAGGCGGGGCAGGACCGGCAGGGCCGGAACCGGACGGGTATCGTGCAGGAAGGCAAGCTGGGTCGTGGCGATCATGGCGGGCATCCGAGGTTGCGTGGTGTCGCTTTCAGATGCCGGTATGGGGCCGCCTCGCTCAATTGCGCGGCAGGCGAGGCGGCGGGGACTTTGGAGGAGTGCACCTTCTGGTTGTGGGTGCGGGACACTTCTCGCGGGATAGCCCTTGATCCCGGGGGAGGGGGGCACTATCCCTTAGAATAGACACCATTCTTCTTTTGAGTTCCCCGATTTGGTCACATTCTTGGTGTCTTGTTAACCAGTGACCAACAGCTTGATTCGAAGTGACGGGAATTGAATAGTGATTACGGCTAGCCCCCTGCAGGAGACTTCTGTGCGTAATATGGCTTCTGGCGGCATGAGGGTTCTCATCGCGGATGATCATGATCTTCTGCGCGATACCCTTCAGGCTTTCCTGAATGCAGAGGGTGGTTTCGAGACCGTCACCGTCGCCTCCTTCGACGAGGCGGTCGAGCGGGTGGAACGGGACGCGGACTACGATCTGGTACTTCTCGACTACTCGATGCCCGGCATGTCCGGCATCGAAGGGCTGCAACGCATGATGGAGCAGACCGGCCACAAGCGCGTCGCCATCATCTCGGGCACCGCCAGCCGCGAGATCGCCGAAGAGGCCCTGGCCCTGGGGGCCGCCGGCTTCCTGCCCAAGACCCTTTCGGCCAAGTCGCTGATCAACGCCGTCCGCTTCATGGCCATGGGCGAGCAGTATGCGCCGCTGGAGTTCATGCGCGCCGCGGCCGATGACGCCTCGAACCCGCTGGCCGACAAGCTGTCGCACCGCGAGTTGCAGGTGCTTGAGGGGCTGACGCAGGGCAAGTCCAACAAGGAAATCGCCCGCGATCTGGATATCCGCGAGCCGACGGTGAAGCTGCACGTCAAGACGCTCTACCGTAAGATCAACGCGTCGAACCGGACCCAGGCGGCGATGATCGCCAAGGAAGCCGGGCTGTTCTGATCTTCCCCGGGGCGCGCAGCCCCGGTCCCTATCCCACCGTATAGGACACATGGGCTTTCGCGTGCGCGGCGTAGCCTTGGGCGCGAAGCGCGACGGGTCCCGTTCGGTGTAGACCGGGGGCAAGGAGATCCGTCATGCCCCCTGCCTCGAACGACGACCAGACCCCGCGAAGCGAGATCCTGCGCGAAGCCCCGAGGGGCCGTCGCCGCCTGTTGCCCCGCCTGATGCGCAAACCGCTCGGTGCGCTGACCGCGATGCGCATCCTGCGCGGCGGGCGGGTGGCGGACGCGGGACGCTTGCCGCGTTACCTCGGCCTGTTCCTGCTGGGCGCCGGGGCGATCTGGGCGCCGATCCTGACCTATCTCGACACCGCGCCGCTGCGCTACACCTCCTCCATGTCGCTGATCCTGCCCGGCTCGGGCGCCTCGGCCTCGGTCAACCTGGCGCAGATCGGCCAGGCGTCCTCCTTCGCCAGTTCGCCCTTCAGCGGCGGGTCCGTCAGCCCGACCGAAACCTACAAGCGCCTGCTGGCCGCCGAGCGCATCGTCGACGGCGCCGCCCGCAGCATGGAGATGGAGCTGCGCGCCTTCGGGCAGCCCCGGGTCGAGCTGGTCGACCAGACCGGCCTCATCCATATCTCGCTGACCGGCAATTCGCCCGAGGATGCCCGCGCCCGTGGGCAGGCCCTGCTGGCCGCCTTCTTCGCCGAGATCGACAAGCTGCGCTCGGACGAGATCGCCACCCGTGAGTTGGGCACCGGATCGGCCATCGCGGAATACCGCGCCTCGGTCATGGCCACCCGGGACGAGATCACCCGCCTGCAGACCGAAACCGGCCTGCTGTCGCCCGATCAGTACCAGGCGCTGATCTCGGAAACCGACGAGCTGGCGCGCAACGTGCGCGATCTTGCCGCCAAGCTGGACGAGAGCCGCCGGGCGGTGCAGACCTTGGCCCAGTCGCTGGGCACCACGCCGCGCCTTGCCGCCGCCGCGCTGCGCCTGCACGCGGACACCGAATTCGCCGCCCTCAACGAAGAGATGTCCCTGCGCGCCGCCGATCTGGCCCACGCGCGGGCCCGCTACGGCGCCGCCCACCCGACCCTGTCGGGCGCCATGGCCGGCCATGACAGCGCCCGCAGCGAGGCGCTGAACCGCGCCATCCGCCTGACCGGTCTGACCGTGCCGGAGATCGAGGCGCTGGACATGTCCCACACCGGCGCCCGCACCGGGCTGCTGAGCGAGCTGGTCACGCTGGACAGCGCCCGCGCCGGGCTGGAGGCCGAGCACGCCGCGCTGGCGCAGCGCCTTGCCGAGGCCGAGGCCCGCCGCCTGGCGCTGATCGGACCGGCGGCGCGGCTGGAGGATCTGCAACGCGACTTCTCGGTCGCCGAGGCGGTCTTTGCCTCGGCCATGGCGCGGACCCAGACCAGCAAGGCCGACCTCTATGCCTCCTATCCGCTGGTGCAGGTGCTGGAAGATCCCTCCTACCCGATGGAACCCTCTTCGCCGCGCCGCAAGCTGGCGCTGGCGGCCGGGATCGCGGCGACCTTCATGTTCCTCCTGGGCCTCTCGCTGGGCTGGCTGCGCCGGCCGCTGATCGACCGGCTGATCGACAGCGGCAAGAACCGCTATGGCGAACCCGGCCTGACCGTGGCGGCGGAATGAGCGCGCCCGCCCCCCGCCTCGCCCCGGCGAACCCGGCCGAGCGGATGGTCTGGGTCGCCCTGCGCTGGACATGGCCGTTCTACTTCCTCGGCGCGCTCTACGTGATCGGGCCGGTGCTGGCCTGGCTGCTGGCGGGGCTGGCGGCCTTCTGCCTCTACCTCGGTCCGGTGATGCGCCCCGAGATGCGCCCGCGCGGCGCCATCCCGCCCGTCGTCTGGGCCTGGATGCTGGGCATGTGCGTCATGCTGATAGCCCTCTGGGTCGGTCACCTGAACTGGGGCCTCGGCACCGGCAAGACCATCAAGAGCTCGATCGGCTGGGCCAAGGGCTGGGCGTTGCTGGCGCTTTTCCCGCTGGCCGGCGCGGTGCTGCCGATCCGGCGAGAGATCCTGATCCGCGCGCAATGCATCGTTGGCCTCTGGACACTGGCGCTGCTGCCGATCCTGATCGCCGCGCCCTACGTGGGCCTGCCGGAACGCATCTTCACCTCTCCGCTGAAAGCCATTGGCGGGCCGGGCCCGGAGTACTTCAGCGTCTTCTTCTTCACCTGGGATCCGGCCAGCTGGACGCCGCGCTGGCAGTTCTATGCCCCCTGGTCGCCCTTCGCGGCGCTGCTCGGGGTGCTTCAGGTCTGCTTCGCGCTGGAGGAAAAGGACCGCCGCTGGAAGTCCATCGGCATCGCGGCGGGCGTGGCGATGATCCTGCTGTCGAAGTCGCGCATGGGGATCGTCGGGCTGGTGGCCTGCACCCTCGGGCCGCGCCTGTTGCCGCTGGTGCTGCGGGGCTGGGCCTGGATGATGCTGGCCGCGCTGACCGCCTCGCTGGCGGTGCTGGGCAGCTGGCTGCTGCAGGGGCTGAAGGACGGCGTGGCCGCCTTCAAGGGCGCCCGCGCCGACAGCACCCGGGTGCGCGAGACCCTGCAGCGGATCGCCGGGGAACGCTGGCAGAACGAGGCCTACTGGTTCGGCCATGGCACCGTCGCCCCGGGGCCGCACCTGGTGGAGTACATGCCGATCGGCTCGCATCACACCTGGTGGGGGCTGCTCTTCGTCAAGGGCCTGGTCGGGATGCTGGCGCTGCTGGTACCGCTGGTCTGGCACACGCTGATCGTGCTGGTCGACGCGGCACGCCACCCGCGCGGGCGGCTGCCGCTCTCGGTGATCATGACCATCGTGCTGCTGTCCTTCGGCGAGAACCTGGAAATCGAAGCCTACATGCTCTGGCCCGGGCTGCTGATCCTCGGCGCCCATGCGCAGGACGTGGCGCAGGACTCCCGCAAAGGGCTCAGTCGGGCAACACACGGCCCCGCCCAAGCATCCCCGCCGGATCCAGTGCCTGCTTGAGGGCGCGCATCAGTCCGATCTCGGCCCCGCTGCGCACCATCGTCAGGTAAGGCGCCTTGTCCTGCCCCAGCCCGTGCTCGGCGGTGACCGAGCCGCCCATGCCCGCCGCCAGCGCGTTCAGCGCCGTGCTGACCTCCGAGCGCCGCGCGGTCTGCACGATGTAGTGCAGGTTGCCGTCGCCGAGGTGGCCGTAAATCCAGGGCCGGGCCTCCGGGTCGATGCGGGTCAGCAGGGCGCGGGCCTTGTCGAGGAAGGCGGACAGGGCATGGGCGGGCAGGGACAGGTCATGCGGCACCAGGTGCCCCAGCCCGAAGGTAAATTCCACGCAGGCTTCGCGCAGAGCCCAGAGCTGGTCATGCTCGCGCCCCGACTGGGCGACGACGATGTCGCGGCAAAGTCCGGCCTCATAGGCTTCGATCAGGGCGGCCTCGAAGGCCTCTTCGCGCAGGATGCGCTGCATGCCCTGGATCTCGGCCAGAACGTATAGCCCGGCGCCACAGGGTAGGGGCGTGGTGCCAAGGCGCGCGGTGGCGCCCTCGTAGACCTCGGGCCAGATCCCCTCGTAGGCCGAGAGCAGCCCGCCGAGCCGCGCCCTCAGGTGCCGCAGCAGCGCCTGCGCCTGCGTGACATCGTCGACGGCGATCAGCGCAGTGACCTGCAGCGTCGGGGCGGGGTGCAGCCGCAGCAGGGCGCGGGTGATCACGCCGCAGGTGCCTTCGGACCCGATGAAGAGCTGATGCAGCGCGGGGCCGGCGTTGTCCTTGTCCAGCCCGCGCATCGCACTGATGACCGAGCCATCGGCCAGCACCACCTCGAGGCCCGCGACCTGCGCGCGCATCATGCCATAGCGCAGCACCCGGATGCCGCCCGCGTTGGTCGCCACCATGCCGCCGATGGTGGCCGTGCCCCGCGCGCCGAGATCCACGCCGAAGACCAGGTCATGCTCGGCGGCGGCGGTCTGAACCGCTTGCAGAGACGCCCCGGCCCCGACCTCGATCTGCGCGGAGAGCGGATCGACCGGTCCGAGGCTCCGCATCCGCTCCAGCGACAGCACGACCTCGCCCGGGCGCACGCGGGCGCCGCCCGACAGGCCGGTCAGCCCGCCCTGCACGACGACGGGCCGCCCCGCGGCGTGGCAGGCGGCCAGCACCGCCGAAACCCCTGCCGTGCCCGCCGGGCGAAGTACCAGCGCCGGCACGCTCTCCACCCGCCGGGTGGCATCGGTGGCAAAGCGCGCGCAGGCGTCGGGATCGCTCAGCGGGGCAAGGTCATGCCCCGCGAGGGCGACCAGCAGCGGGTCGTTAGACATCCGCCTTGGGCGCGCTGTCAGGGACGGTGCAGATCATGATCAGTTCGACCTTGAGGGCCGGGTTGGCCATGTTCGCCTCGAAGCAGGCGCGGGCGGGCGGGGCCACATCGGCCACCCATTCGTCCCAGACGGCGTTGAAGGCCGCGACCTCGGTGACATCCTTCAGGATGATGGCGCAGAACAGCAACTGCCCCTTGGAGGAGCCGATCTCGGCCAGCCGCGCCTCTGCCTTGGCAAAGAGCTGGCGGGCCTGTTCGGGCATCGACAGGCTGGCGTCATAGGGCGCCTCGGGCGTGACGGCGAAATAGCCGGTGCCATTGGCGACGGTGGCGATGGAGGCACGCGCAGAGGTGCCGAAACGGGTGATCATCTGGTCCAGCATGGGGGCCTCACTTGTCCAGGACGAAGACCGCGTCGGCGGTCCAGCTGAAGTGACAGCTGTCACCTTCCTTCAGAATGACGACATCCGCCCCCGGCACCCTGACACGGATTTGCTGATCGCCCGCATGGCCGATCACGACGGCGTTGTCGCCATAGTTGACGATGGTCTCGATCACCATCTGCGCGTTCTGGCGGCCCTCCTTCGGCTCTCGCGAGAGCTTGAGGTGTTCGGGCCGGATGAGAAGGCTCACCGCCTGGCCATCGGTCAGCGGGGGCAGGCCCTCGGCACCGCAGGTGACCTCGCCCAGCACCGGGCTATGGGCCTTGCCGGTCGCGGCATCGGTGATGGTGGCCTCCAGCAGGTTGCTCTCGCCGATGAAGTCGGCAACGAAGCGGGTGGCGGGGCGGTGATAGATGTCCAGCGGGGCGGCGGCCTGTTCGATGGCACCGTTCGAGAAGACGACGATGCGGTCGGACATCGACATCGCCTCGGTCTGGTCGTGGGTGACGAAGATCGTGGTCACGCCAAGGCGCTTCTGGATGCGCTTGATCTCGATCTGCATCTGCTCGCGCAGGTTCTTGTCCAGCGCGCCGAGCGGTTCGTCCAGCAGCAGCAGGTCGGGCTCGAAGACCAGCGCGCGGGCAAGGGCGACACGCTGCTGCTGACCGCCCGACAGCTCTTTCGGCAGGCGGTGCGCGAAGCCCTTCAGGCCCACCAGATCCAGCATCTCCGCGGCCTTCTTCATGCCTTCCTTCTTGCCGACCTTGCGCATCTGCAGCGGGAAGTAGACGTTTTCGGCCGCGGTCTTGTGCGGGAACAGGGCGTAGTTCTGGAAGACGATGCCGATGTTGCGTTCCTGTGGCGCGAGGTGGGCAAGCGACTGGTCGGCGACGGTGATCTCGCCCCTGGTGGCCTTCTCGAAGCCGGCGATCACCATCAGCGTGGTGGTCTTGCCCGAGCCCGACGGCCCGAGGAAGGTGACGAATTCGCCCTTCTCGACCTCGAGGTCGATATGGCCGAGGGCGGTGAAGTTGCCGAAGGTCTTGTTGACGCCGGCGAGGCGAAGATAGGCGCTCATGTCGGCTCCTTTGGGGGTCTGGGTCATTTGGATGGGGTGCCTCCGGCCATGCGGCGCAGGCCCTTGATCAGCGAGGGGGCGATCAGCCCGGCGAAGACCACGGCAAAGAGCAGGGTCGAGATCACGGCGATCACCGGGTCGGCTTCTTCACGGATCGAGTCGAACATCTTGCGCGGCAGGGTCTCGGCGTCGCGGCCCGAGATGAAGATCGCCACCACGGTCTCGTCGAAGGACTGGATGAAGGCGAAGAGGGCCGAGATGGCGAGGCCGGGCTTGAGGATCGGCAGGGTGATGTGGCGGAAGACCTGCCCCGGCGTGGCGCCAAGCGAGCGGGCCGCGCGTTCCAGTGTCAGGTCGAAGCCCTTCAGGTTGGCCGAGAGGACAAGGAAGGTGATCGGCACCGACAGGCAGCTATGGGCCAGGATCACGCCCAGCTTCGAGTGCACCAGCTTCAGCTCTCCGAAGTAGGAGTAGTAGCCGACCGCCATGACGATATGGGGCACCGCCATCGGCATCATCATCATCAGGTTGGCAAAGCTCTTGCCCCAGAACTTGTGCCGGACGAGGGCGAAGGTGGCAGGCACCACCAGCGCCATGGTCAGCAGGGTGTTCATCGTCGCGATGTAGATCGAGTTCCACGCCGGCCGCAGCCAGGAGGGATCCGAGAAGAACTGCTGGTAGTAGCCCCAGGAATAGCCCGGCGGTGGGAACTGCAGCGAGGCGGCGGTCGAGAAGGACATCGGGACCACGATCACCAGCGGGGCGGCGATGAAGATCACCACGGCGATCCCGATCCAGCGCATCAGGGTATTCATGATCTGCGCTCCTATCCGTAAAGTTTGTCGAGGCCGAAGCGGCGGTGGTAGATCCCGAGGATCACCAGCGTCACCACCAGCAGGACGATGGACATCGCGCTGCCGAGGCCGAAGGCCAGGAACTGCTCGATCTGGTTGCCGATCAGGCCGGCGGCCATCTGTTCGCGCGGGGATCCCAGCAGGACGGGCGTGACGTAGAAGCCGAGGCAGATCACGAAGACCAGGACCGAGCCATTGGCGATGCCCGGTGCCGTCAGCGGCAGGTAGACATGGCGGAACAGCGACTTGCCGTAGGCCCCCATGCTTTCCGCCGAGCGGATCAGCGAGGGGTCGATCTTCTGCATCACCGTGTAGATGTTCATGATCATGTAGGGCGCCAGGATATGCACCATCGCCAGGGTCGAGCTGAAGCGGGTGAACAACAGCGGCGGCGGCTCGGCGATGCCGAGGGTCTGCATCAGCCAGACCACGGGGCCGTTGTTGCCCAGCAGGACCATCCAGGCATAGGTGCGCACCAGGAAGGAGGTCCAGAAGCTCATGGTGATCAGCAGCAGGATCCCCATGGCGGCGCGCTTGCTGACCGTCGACATCAGGTAGGCCAGCGGATAGCCGACCAGCAGACAGCAGAGCGTCACCAGCAGCGCGGTGCCGAAGGTGTTGAGGAAGACCTTGCGATACAGGCTGCCGGTCAGCACCTTTTCGTAATTGGCAAGGCCTGGGCGCGGTTCGGTCACCGACATGATGGCGACCTCGACCAGCGGGACGAGGAAGAACAGCGCGAGGTAGATGGTCAGCGGCGCCAGCAGAAGCCAGGGCCAGAGCGTCTTGCGCTCCGCGAGGGCTGAGAGGGACAGGCCCATGGGAGACCTCCTCCGGGGATCGGGACATTCAGCGCCGGTCTGGCGCGGCAAAGGGCCGGGGCGGCGGGGGAGCGGTGCCGCCCCGGCAGGGGCAGGGCCTGGGGAAGGCCCCGGGGTTTCGGGCCTTACGAGGCCAGCCACTCGTCGAAGCGCATCGCCACTTCCTGCGGATCGGCGCCGAAGTTCAGCATGTCCTGCTCGAACGTCATCTCGACATTGCCGGGGGCCGTGGGCATCCGCGGCTTGGCGCTGTCGGGGATGAACTCATCCGCGGCGGGGTTCATCGCGCCGTAGTTGGCCTGGGCGACGAAACCGGCGAGCGGCTCGGGCGAGGTGGCGAATTCGACGAACATCTTCGCCGCTTCCATGTTGGGCGTCTCCTTGGCGACGACCCAGTAGGCGCTGTCCAGCTCGGCCTGGTTCCAGGTGAAATCGACCGGGGCGCCGGCATCTTCCGCCTCGAAGTAGCGGCCATGCCAGATGCCGATCATGTCGACCTCGCCGTCGCGCAGGATCTGCGTCGACTGCGCGCCGCCGGTCCACCAGACGCGGATGTGGTCCTTGATCTCGTCCAGCTTGGCGAAGGCGCGGTCGATGTCCAGCGGATAGAGGTCCTCGGGCGCGACGCCATCGGCCAGCAGGGCCAGCGGCAGGACGCGGGCCGGGTAGCGCTGCAGCGAGCGGCCGCCGGGGAAGCGTTCGACATCCCAGAAATCGGCCCAGCTTTGCGGGGTCTCTTCCCAGCCCTTGTCGGTGCGCCAGGCCATCATCGTCGCGAAGGCATGGCTGCCGACGCCGTTCTGGAACAGGCCGCCGGGATAGGGCTCTTCCAGCGGTTCCAGCAGGCCGGCGTTGTTGGCGGCCACGATATCGCCGCCGCCCAGGGTGGTGACGTCGAATTCATAAACCCCGGTGCGCACCTGCGCGGCCAGCTTGGCGAAGGACACGGGGCTGACCGTGTTGACCTTGATGCCGGTGGCCTCGGTGAAGGGGTTGAACAGGTTCTCGGTCGCGGCTTCCAGCCAGGGACCACCCCAGGAGTTGATGTACAGCTCCTTGGACTGGGCGCGGCCGATGGAGGGCGCGGCAAGGGCAGAGGCGCCGGCCAGCGCCGCGGTGCCTTGCAGGAACAGGCGGCGATTGGGGCGGATCAGCGCGTTATGAGTCTTCTTGAGCGTCATGGGATCTCTCAACTGTTGGATTTGCGGAAGGTTTCGCCGTACAGGCGCAACCAGTTGCCGTGGGTAATCTTGGCGACCTCTTCTTCTGAAAAGCCCACGGAGCGGAGGCCGTTAGGGATGATCTGCATGTCTGTCAGCGACTGGAACCAGTCCGGCGGCGGGGCCTTGCCGGGACGGGCTGCCGAAGCCGCGCCGTAGTCGATGCCACGGGTCCAGCGACCCATGCGCATCCAGGCGTAGTCGGGCGCGGTGAAGTTGTGGCTGCGGTCGGTGCCGATGGCGACGCTGTCGATGCCGGCGATCTCGACGGTCTTGGCGACCATCTCGCACCAGTGCTCGATGGGGCCCGAGTAGTAGTCGCCGGTGATGTTGCGATAGGCCGCGACGCCGATCACGCCGCCGGTGTCGCGCAGCGCGTGCAACACGTCATCGGTCTTGTTGCGCTTGTGCGCGAAGAGGCTGTCGGCATTGGCATGGGTGACGGCGATCGGCTTTTCGCTGGCCTTGATGGCCTGCAGCGTCGAGAGGTTCCCGACATGGCTGCAATCGATGAGGATGCCGGCGCGGTTCATCTCGCGGATGACCTCGCGGCCATAGCGCGCAAGGCCCGAATCCTCGGCCTCGTAGCAGCTGCCGGCCAGTTCGTTCTGGTTGTTGTAGGTCAGCTGCACCACCCGCACGCCCAGCTCGGCCCACATCTCGACCAGCCGGATGCGGCCCTCGAAGAGGTTCGAGTTCTGGTAGCCGAGGATCGCGGCCACCTTGCCCTCGGCGGCGGCGGTCTCGATGTCCTCGGGCGTGTAGCCAAAGGCGGCGACATCGCTGTTCTCGCGGATCAGGTCCCGCCAGCGGCCAAGGGAGTCGAGGCTTTCCAGCGTGCCTTCCCAGAAGCCGCAGGTGATGACCACGCCATGAACGCCGGCGGCCTTCAGGTTGACGAAGCTGTCGCGGTCGAAGTGGCCGCATTGCAGCCCGTCGATGATCTGGTCTGGTTTCATTGGGTGGCTTCCTTGGTCTTCAGGCCGACCGAATTGATGAAATTCGGGTCGGTATCGTCGTCATTGTCGGTGCGGCCGATGATCTGGCCGTCCTCGGTCACGATGTTCACCCCCGCATGGCGGCGCGAGATCACCGAGTCCGGGGTCAGCGCGGTCTGGGCCAGGGCCCAGATGCGCCACCACAGCTCTGCCGGGATGCGGCAGCCGTCCTGCAGGGCGCGGTCCAGCACCGGGTCCTCGGGCGGGCAGGCGCGGGCCGAGATGACCTCTCCGCTGACCTTGACCGCCAGGCCGAGCCGCAGGCCGAAGCCCTCGGCCAGTGCCAGCTCTTCGGGATGGGTGAGGTTTTCCAGCAGGATGCGGGCGCCGTCGCGGCGCGCCGCCTCGAGCCCCAGCAGGTCCAGCACCGAGGGCAGCACGATCCAGGCATGTTGCCCGCCGCAGTCCATGCGCAGGCTGCCGTCGCGGTCCTCGGTCAGCTTCAGACGCTGCGGATCGGCGTCCTTCAGTGCCTCGATCCCGGCTTCGAGGTGGGCGAAGCCGCCCAGCCCCATGGCCTGCGAATACATCACCGTATCGGTCAGCATCAGCGCAAAGCCCTTGGGCAGCGCGGTGAGAGAGAAGATGCGTTCGCTCATCATCCGCATCTCGCGCGGCATGACTCTCAGGATTTGCCGATCACTCATGCGCGGGGCTCCTCGGGATAGAACCAGTCGGCGCCTTCGCCCGCGCGGATCGCCTCGCGCGTGGGGGCCCCGTGGTAAAGCACGCCGCGCAGGTTGCGTTGCAGGTAGTCGCGGGTCTTGTCGATGCCGTGCAGGGCGACGTTCATCAGCCGCACCAGGTCGATGGGCACGAAATCACCGGCGTTGATATTGGCGTGCGGGGTGTGGAAGGGCAGCCCCTCCAGGCTTTGCGCCCGGGCCACCATCAGGCGGTGATGGGGATGGGACAGCAGGAAATGCGCCATCGGCAGATCGTCAGGCACGCCGCCAAGGTCACGGTGCAACAGCTGCACCTGGCCGGGGATGTCGAGGCCGAGGTCGCGGGCCTCGGGCACCTCGGCGCGCAGGCCGCGGCGGGGTTCCTCGGCGGTCTCGGACTTGTACCAGATGTAATCCTGGGCGTTCTCGGCACACATGTCCATCTGCAGTGCCCAGGCGTATTCGTCTTCCAGCAGGTCGATCAGCGCCCCGACGGTCATCGTCGGGTTCACCGCCAACTCGTCGGCGCCGGAAACCGTTGCCGCGAGGGCGTCGGCCTCGTCCGGGACCAGCTCCATGCAGAGCGACAGGATGCTCTCGTAGCTCTCGGGGGCCAGGGTTGCCTCGGCGCGGCGCGCCAGCAGGTCCAGCGGGAAGCGCACGGTCTGGCCGTCGATGGTGCCGCCGTCACGCAGCTCTTCCAGCGCCGGCAGCAGCGAGGACAGCTCGTCTGCAACCCGCTCGGAGGAGGTGAAGCTTTCGTACATCATCGTGTCTTCGCGGCGGAAGCGCACGGTGCGCCGGATCAGGCCGATCAGCGTCGCGATCCGCGCATCCCCTGCCGCCAGTTCCAGACCGAGGGCACTGGCCACGGCGGTCTCGCGCGCGGTCAGCCAGCTGTTCAGCAGGCGCGGGTGCTTCTGGATGAAGAAGATCAGCCCCAGGGCCGAGCCATTGCCGACGCCGAGGTAACTGCGCAGCGCCGGATCCAGCGCCACCGCCTTGTCGGACCGCAGCCGGGCCAGGTGTTCGATCAGGTCGCAGGACAGCTCGCGCATCAGGTAGGCCAGCAGAAGCTGCGCCTGCAGCATCCCGCCGAGGTCATGCTCGTCGGTATTGATCGAGGGGAAGGAACGGGTGCCGAAGGTGCCGTTGCCGTCCAGCCCGGTGTTGCGCATCAGGTAACAGACGGTGTTCAGGTCGTCGACCGAGGGCTGGCGGCCGTCGGAAAGCGCCTCCAGCACAGTCTCGAAGACCCGCATCGAGCGGTTGGAGCGGCACCAGACGAGGGCGTTCTCGCTGGCGCGGCCACGGTAGAGCTTCGGCAGGTCCTCGCGGGCGCGCTCGATGTCGGCCTCGGTCGCGGGGCCTTCGTTCAGGGTGCCCATCATGTCCCAGGCGCGGCCGATGATGCGCCCCGTGCGGCCCTCGCGCTTCGGGGTCAGCGAGAAGGCGATGAAGCTGAATTCCTGCCGGGGCGTGCGGATCGAGTAGACGATGGTGCCGCGCGCCTCCGCATCGACGTCGAAGCGCTGCAGCTGGATGTCCCACTTCTCGCGGATCATGCGGTTCATCATGGCGCGGGTGCCGGACAGCCGGCTGGGCTGCATCGCGGCCAGGCGCTGCGGTTTCATCAGCTCGCGCCAGTTGCGCAGGCCAGGGCGACCGTCGGGGGTCGTGGTATGAAGTGACGACGCGGTCACGATGCGCCTCCTTGCAGGTGTCGGGAAAGCTCGGCTGCGGCTTCGACCAGCGGGCCGGCAAAGCGGGCCTCGTCGAAGCGGATCTGGGGCACCACCAGCGACAGGGTCGCGCTGCAGCGGTCGGGCTGGTCGAAGACCGGCGCCGCGATGGCGATCACCCCGGTCTGGGTGTAGCCGCTGGAGAGCGCATAGCCCTTTGCGCGGATCGCGGGCAGCGTGTCCTCGGCGGGCAGGGGGTGCGGGCCACGGCGCAGGCGTTCAAGCTGCGCGGCATCGGCGTAGGCGACCAGGATCCGCCCCGAGGCAGAGCCTTCCAGCGACATCATGGTGCCCATCTTCTGTTCGGCGCGCAGCAGCGTGTCGGTCTCGACGCGGGCGACGATGCAGGGCTGGCCCCGGTCGATGATCGACAGCGAGGCGGTTTCGCCCGTCGCTTCGGCCAGCCGGTGCAGCACCGGGTCGGCGCGGGTGCCGATATCGGCCTGGTCGAGCGCCGCCGCCGCCATGCGGGTCGCCAGCATCGACAGTCGGTAGGCGCCGCCTTCGTCCTGTTCCAGCCAGCCCGCCGCGACCAGTGTCAGCAGCCGCTGGTAGGCGGTCGCCCGGGACAGGCCCAGCCCGGTGGCGACATCCGACAGCCGCAGGGGGCGCCGCTTGTCGGAGAAGAAAGCGAGCACATCGAGCACCTTCAGCGCCGTCGAAAGGGGGCGGACGCCGCTGTCCTTGCCACTTTCATCTTGTATTCTATTTGAATATGTGCGATCCATATTGAATATGGTGCGGTCGGATTTGATCTGTGTCAAAGAAAATCCGGCCCGGTTCAGGGCCGGGTTTCGCGCTGAACGTCCCAAGTTGTTGAAATTCGTAATAGAAATTCATCATTTCTCGTGCGTGAATTTTTGAGCATCTGCGGCCTGCCGGTCGGTCTCTTGCCTAGAAAGGTTCAGGGGCGGCGCGGCGGCTCACGAATCAAGCGCGGTCAAGCTTGCGCCGGTTTGGATCCATATTCCGCTGAATCAGGCCCGTTCTGACACTGGGTGGCGTCGGCCCTCCCCTCGCCCGGGGAGGAGTCCTCCTCGGGTAGAGAGCAAACTCCTGCTGAAACATGCTCATTATTATTGACACTCTGCCGAGGGTCGGGAAGGAGTCGCTGCAAAGGCATGTCCGCAGTGAAGGAGAGTCAGCCCATGGAACAGAACGGCGCCGATCTTGTGGTCCGCACACTGGTGACGAACGGGGTGAAGATGTGTTTCGCCAATCCGGGCACCACCGAGATGCACATGCTGGCGGCGCTTGGCCGGACCGAGGGGATGGCGCTGTCGCTTTGCCTCTTCGAGGGCGTGGCGACCGGCGCGGCGGATGGCTATGCGCGGATGACGGGCACGCCGGCGGCGGTGCTGCTGCACCTCGGGCCGGGTTTCGCCAATGGCATGGCCAACCTGCATAACGCCCGCAAGGCCGAGACGCCGCTGTTCAATATCGTGGGGGAACATGCCACCTACCACCTGGCCTACGACGCGCCGCTCAGCGCCGATATCGAAGGCATGGCGGCGACCGTCAGCGCCGCCGTTGCCACGCCTCAGGGGCCGGAAGAGGTCTCCGGCGCGACGGCGCATCTTCTGTCCGAGGTCTCGACCGGCGGGGTCGCGACGCTGATCGTGCCCAATGATGTCGCCTGGCTGCCGGCCGAGGGTGCGCCGGTCACGGCGCTGCCCAAAGCGCGACCGACCCATGACGAGGCGATGGTGGCCGACGCCCTGGCGGCGCTGAGCGCCCCCGGCGGAGCCCTGGTCATCGGGGCGCCCTGCATCACCCGGCGCATGGCCGAACTGGCCGACGCCATCGCCCGCAAGACGGGCGCGAAGGTACTGGCCGAGGCCGCCGTGGCGCGGATGCAGCGGGGCGGGGGTACGCCGCCGCTGGCGCGCATCCCCTTCCATGTCGACCCCGCCACCGAGGCGCTGAAAGATGTGCGCGCCGCCGTTCTCTGCGGCGCCCGCGAACCCGTCGCCTTCTTTGCCTACCCGGGCCGCCCCTCGAAGCTGTTGCCCGAGGGCGCGGCGGTCCTGCCGCTCTGCGCGCCGGGCGGAGAGGTCGAGGCGACGCTGGAGGCGCTGGCCGCGGCCCTCGGGGCGGATGTCACTCCTTATACACAGTCCACGGTGGATGCCGCGGACCCCGAGGCGGTGATCGACGCCGAGGTGCTGGGCCGCTGTGTCGCCAACACCCTGCCGACGGGGGCCATCGTGGTCGATGAATCGATCACCAACGGCGGCCATATGTTCCCGATGTGCGCCGAGGCACCCTCGCATGACTGGATCAACAACCGGGGCGGCTCGATCGGCTATTCGATGCCCGTGGCGCATGGTGCGTCGACGGCCTGCCCGGACCGCAAGGTGCTCTGTGTCACTGGCGACGGCTCGGCCTTCTACACGCTGCAGGCACTGTGGAGCATGGCGCGCGACAAGCGCGACGTGACGGTGCTGGTGCTGGCCAACCGGTCCTACCGGATCCTGGCCAACGAGACCTCCAAGATCGGCGCCGGCGCGCCCATTGACGAGACCCAGCCGCTGATGTCGCTGGAGGATCCCGCGCCCGACTGGGTGAAGCTGGCCGAGGGACAGGGTGTCGCCGCCGAGCGGGTCGCCACGGCGGGGGCCCTGCAGGCGGCGTTGGAACAGGCCATGGCCACCCCCGGCCCGCGCCTGATCGAGGTCGCGATGTAACCCGGCGGCGAGACTGGCAAAGCCCGCAAAAGCAGGCTAGTTTTCGACACTTGCAGGTGAGGAGAGGCGTCATGACCGACGCGGCATTCGATATCGGGGCGCGGCTGCTGGCCATGCGCAAGGCGGCGCAGCTCTCGCAGCGACAGCTGGCCGAGCGCGCGGGCGTGCCCCATGCCCAGATCTCGATCATCGAAAAGAACAAGTCCTCGCCCTCCATCGCCACGCTGCGCAAGATCCTCTCGGGGCTCGGCATGACCATGGCCGATTTCTTCGACAGCGAGCGCACCGCCCCCGAGGGCCCCTTCTTCGGGCCCGACGACCTGCTCGACCTGACCTCGAAGCTGCCGGTGACCGGCGCGGCGGGGGTGGTGGGGCAAGTGGCCTTCCGCCAGATCGGGGACGCGCGGCGGCACAACCTGCAAATCCTGCATGAGGTTTACGAACCGGGCGCCGATACCGGCGAGACCATGCTGGAACATTTCTCCAATGAAGGCGGCTACGTCATCGAGGGAGAGCTGGAGCTGACCGTGGGCGATGAGGTGCGCATCCTGCGCCCAGGCGACAGCTACCTGTTCGACAGCCGCGTCCCGCACCGCTTCCGCAATACCGGCGAAACGCGCACCGTGGTCATCTCGGCCTGCACGCCGCCCTACCTCTGATCCTGCAACCACGCCTCGGGCAATGATCCGTCCTGCCACTCAGCGGCGGGCGGTTCTTCGTGTTTGAACGCCTGATTTCGCTCAGGATGCTCATTCGCGCAGACTGTGCGCCCGTACCTGCTTCGATGGGCAGGTTCACAGGTTTGAAAGAGCAAAATTACCTGAACTTCATCGTGGTGAAGCAAAACTGTCACCTCGGCGGCCTAGCACGTCTGCATTCCCTTCTGCTTCCTATGGAGTTTCCAATGCAGCGTTCCCTGATTGCAGGCCTCGCTCTGACCAGCGCCCTCGTGGCCCCGCTGGCAGCTTCCGCCCAGACCGACATCACCTGGTGGCACGCCATGGGCGGCCGTCTCGGCGAGAAGGTCGACGAGATCGCGGCCAACTACAACGCCAGCCAGGACAAGTATCACCTGACCGCCGTCTACAAGGGTGGCTACACCGAGACCATGACCGCCGCCATCGCCGCCTTCCGCGCCGGTGAGCAGCCCGATATCGTGCAGGTCTTCGAGGTCGGCACCGGCACCATGATGGCCGCCGAGGGCGCCGTCTACCCGGTCTACGAACTGATGGAAGATCACGGCCAGAACTTCGATCCCTCCGACTACCTGACCGCCGTGGCCGGCTACTACACCAACACCGACGGCAAGATGCTGTCGATGCCCTTCAACTCGTCGACGCCGATCCTCTACTACAACAAGGACGCTTTCGCGGCCGCCGGCCTGGATCCCGACGTGGCCCCCGCCACCTGGGCCGATGTCGAGGCAGCATCGCGCGCCGTGGTCGACAGCGGCGCGGCCACCTGCGGTTTCACGACCGGCTGGATCTCCTGGGTGCAGCTCGAGAACCTCTCGGCCTGGCACAACCAGCAGATCGGCACCAACGAGAACGGTTTCGGCTCGATCGACAGCCAGATGACCGTCAACGGCCCGCTGCAGGTCCGTCACTGGGAAAACCTGGCCAAGTGGCAGTCCGAGGGACTGTTCAAGTACGGTGGCCCCGCTGGTGGCGCCGACGCGGCCCCGGCCTTCTACTCGGGTGAATGCGCCATCTACATGAACTCCTCCGCCTCGCGCGCCGGCGTTCTGTCCAGCATCGACTTCGACCTGGGCCTGGGGATGCTGCCCTACTACGCCGACGTCGAAGGCGCCCCGCAGAACTCGATCATCGGCGGCGCGACCCTCTGGGTCCTGGCCGGTCAACCGGACGCCGAATACGAAGGCGTGGCCGACTTCCTGACCTACCTGTCCTCCGCCGAAGTCCAGGCCGACTGGCACCAGTTCACCGGCTACCTGCCGATCACCAACGCAGCCTACGAGCTGAGCAAGGAACAGGGGTACTACGACGAGAACCCCGGCGCCGACATCGCGATCAAGCAGATCACGCTGAACGAGCCGACCCCGAACTCCAAGGGCCTGCGCTTCGGCAACTACGTGCAGATCCGCGGCGTGATCGACGAGGAATTCGAGGCGCTGCTGTCCGGCTCCAAGTCCGCCCAGGACGCCCTGGATGACCTGGTCGAGCGCGGCAACAGCCTGATCGCCGAATTCGTCGAAGCCAACGGCTGAGCGATCTGACCCAAAGACAGGCCCGTGCCACGGCGCGGGCCTGTTCCCTTTCCGGCCGCCGGGATCCCCATGCAGACCAAGCGCACGACCTTCCGCAGCTACTGGCTGCCCTACCTGCTGATCGCGCCGCAACTCGCGATCACGCTGATCTTCTTCATCTGGCCCGCAGGCCAGGCCGTCCGGCAGAGCTTCCTGCAGGAAGACCCCTTCGGCCTCTCGACCAAGTTCGTCGGCCTCAGGAACTACGTGAAGCTGTTCGACAGCCCCGAGTACCTGGCCTCGTTCGAGACCACAGTGATCTTCACCGTCTGCACCGCCGCCCTGTCGATGGGGCTGGCGCTGCTGTTCGCCGTGGCGGTGGACCGGATGATCCGCACCTCCTCGGCCTACACGACATTCATGGTCTGGCCCTATGCCGTCGCTCCGGCCATCGCCGGTGTGCTGTGGTGGTTCATGTTCAACCCCTCGGTCGGCGTGCTGACCTATGCGCTGGATGTCATGGGCTATGACTGGAACCACCGCCTGTCGGGCACCGACGCGATGATCCTGGTGGTGCTGGCGAGCAGCTGGAAGCAGATCAGCTACAACTTCCTGTTCTTCGTTGCCGGGCTGCAGTCTATCCCGCAGAGCTTGCGCGAAGCCGCCGCCATCGACGGCGCGGGGCCGGTGAAACGCTTCTTCACCGTGGTCTTCCCGCTGCTCTCGCCCACGACGTTCTTCCTGCTGGTCGTCAACATCAACTACACGATGTTCGACACCTTCTCGACCATCGACGCCTCGACCGCGGGCGGGCCAGGGCAGGCGACGACCATCCTCGTCTACAAGGTCTACGAGGACGGCTACAAGGGCCTCAACCTCGGCTCCTCGGCCGCGCAATCGGTGATCCTGATGGGGATCGTCATGGTCCTGACCTTCATCCAGTTCCGCTTCATCGAGCGGCGCGTGCAGTACTGAGGAGGCGCACCCATGGTCGAAAATCGTCCGTTCCTGACCTTCCTGGCGCATCTGGTGCTGATCCTCGGCGTGGCCTTCGTGGCCCTGCCGGTCTGGATCGCCTTCGTCGCCTCGACACATGACCAGTCCACCTTCCTATCCGGGACCATGCCGCTCTGGCCCGGCTCGAACATGTGGGAGACCTACCGTACGATCCTCGTCGAGGGGGTGGAGAGCTCCGGGTCGCCGCCGCTGACGATGATGATGAAGAACTCGCTGGTGATGGCGCTGATCATCACCTTCGGCAAGATCGCCATCTCGATCCTGTCAGCCTTTGCCATCGTCTACTTCCGCTTTCCGTTCCGGGTGCTGGCCTTCTGGATCATCTTCGTGACCCTGATGCTGCCGGTGGAAGTGCGCATCATGCCGACCTTCAAGGTGGTCGCGGACCTGGGAATGCTGAACAGCTACGCCGGCCTGTCGATTCCGCTGATCGCCTCGGCCACGGCCACTTTCCTCTTCCGTCAGTTCTTCCTGACCATCCCCGAAGAGCTGGTCGAGGCCGCGCGCATCGATGGCGCCGGGCCGATGAAGTTCTTCCGCGACATGGTGCTGCCGCTCAGCCAGACCAATATCGCGGCGCTTTTCGTCATCCTCTTCATCTACGGCTGGAACCAGTACCTCTGGCCGATGCTGATCACCACGGACGAGAAGTTCTACACGGTCGTCATGGGCATCAAGCGGATGTCCGACGTGGCCGACAGCGACCCCCAATGGAATTTCGTCATGGGCTCGGCCATGCTGGCCATGCTGCCGCCCGTGCTCGTCGTCATCTTCATGCAGAGGCTTTTCGTGAAGGGTCTCGTGGAACAGGAGAAGTAGTCATGGCCGGTATCAAGCTTTCCGCCGTGAAAAAGGTCTACCCGGGCAGTGCAGAGCCTGCCGTGAAGGGCGTCGACCTCGATATCCGGGATGGCGAATTCGTCGTCCTGGTCGGTCCCTCGGGCTGTGGCAAGTCGACTCTGCTGCGGATGATTGCGGGGCTCGAGACCGTCTCGGATGGCGAGATCGCCATCGGCGACAGGGTGGTCAACCAGATGGAACCCGCCGAGCGTGACATCGCCATGGTGTTCCAGAACTACGCGCTCTATCCGCACATGTCGGTGCGTCAGAACCTGTCCTACGGGCTGAAGAACCGCCGGATGCCGAAGGCCGAGATCGACCGCAAGATCGAGGAAACCGCCGCGATCCTGCAGATCGACGCCTATCTCGACCGCAAGCCGCGCGCCCTGTCGGGCGGACAGCGGCAACGGGTCGCCATGGGCCGCGCGATCGTGCGCGACCCGGCCGCCTTCCTCTTCGACGAGCCGCTGTCGAACCTCGATGCCAAGCTGCGCCTGCATATGCGCGGCGAGATCAAGCAACTGCACCAGCGCCTCGGCACCACCTCGGTCTACGTGACACATGACCAGCTCGAGGCGATGACGCTGGCCGACCGGCTGGTGGTGCTGAACCATGGCCGGATCGAACAGGTGGGCCGCCCGCTGGATCTTTACCGCGAACCGGCCTCGACCTTCGTGGCGGGCTTCCTTGGTGCCCCGGCGATGAACCTGATCGAGGCCGAGGTAAGTGGCGGGGCGCTGATGCTGGACGGCGCTTCGCTGGCGTCGGGCCTGGCGGCGGCGCCGGGCCGTATCACCGCCGGCATCCGGCCCGAGGCGATCCGCCTGCGCGCCGGACCGGGCAACTTCCGGCTGGACTATGTCGAGGAACTGGGCGGCTCGCGCATCATCCACGGACATATAGGCGCGCAGCGGATGATCGCCCAGGCCGATCTGGCCACCGAGCTGGCCGAGGAGATGGTCGCCGATCTGCCGGTGCAGGAGTTGCACCTTTTCCACGCCGAGACCGGCGAGCGCCTGCCCGTCGCCGGGCGCTGACACCGGCTGCTGAAACCGGGCCCCGGATCGTGTCGCAAATGTGGCGCGCTCCGGGCAACCCGACCGCGTGACCGGGTTTCCCGCAGAGCGGCGAAAACGATTCGCCCTGCATGGCAATCCCGTGGGTGCACATCCGACTTGTGGCGAAAATCGACCAATTCGCGTCAAAATTGTGGCGTCTCCCGATTTTTGCAACGGTGGTCTTGTCGGAAATTCGGCCTCTCAAAGCGGTTTCAAAGGCAGCTGTACCGATACGTATGCTTCTCAGCTGTGGAATCGCTTGCTAGTCTGATGGGGACGAAAGTCGTGTGTGTCGTAATTTAATTAGTGGGGTGCTCCATGGAGCTGGTGTGTGTTCTGTGCCTTATTGTGTTCCTGTCTCTTGCCGCTGCGGGACAGGGTTTCGGGTTAAAGCCTGCCACGGCGATGGCAGGAAGCGGACTTCAATCCATTCGCAACATGCAACGTAAACGTGCGTGGGATCGGGCCACGGCGCGTCCTCGTCCGCTCTGCCGTCAGGGCAGCGCCGGGAGGGATGCGCCCGTGGCAGCTTCCGCCGGGGGCTCCCGCCCGGCGGAGGCGCCGAACATGAAGCTGGTGGTCGACGGGCTCTGCCTCGAGACGCTGCGCTTTCCGGCGGCCCTGGGCGATGGCCCGGCCGAGACCGAGGGGCGCGACTGGCTGGACATCACCCGCCTGCGTCGCAGCGATGACGGCGCGCCGCGCCTCGGCGAGGAACTGCTGGTGGCGCTGGACTGGGCGCGGGATCCGGAAGGCACCGGGGGCTCGGCGCAGAAGCTGACGCTGGTGATCCCGGTCCGGCACGTGCCGCTGGCCCGCTTCGCGGCCCATGCCCGCCAGATCGAGCTCTTCGCCGCGCTGGTGCTGCGCACCGCCGGTGACGCGGTGCTGGCCTTCGAGATCGGCAACGAGGACTGGAACGAGGAGGGGGCGGGCGATTATGCCGCCAAGGCGCGCATGGTGATCGCCGCGCTGGAAGCCGCGATGGACGCCCTGGACCTGCGCGAGGCCGAGCGCCCGCAGATCATGGTGCAGTTCGCGCTGCCGCCGCGTCCGCCCTTCGCCCGCGACGATGCGCCCTCGGCCGAGCGGCTGATCGGCCGGGGTCTTCAGGCGCGCAAGGCCGAGATCCTCGGCGGCGCCCGGGCGATCGAGACCAGCTACACCGTCGAGGATGGCGCGGTCGAGATCACCGCCTACGAGGACGCGGGCCGCGTGGTGGCCTATGTCCGCTCGCGGCTGGATGCGCCGCTCTCGCTGGATGTCGACTTCAAGGGCCTTGTGCCCGCGTGGCAGATGGTCACCGCTCGCCGCATCGGCCTGGCCGAGCGGGCGCCGGTGATGCGGCGCGGCAACCTGCTGCGCCTCGCCGTGCCGGTCGAGGAGGCCGAGGGCTGGGCGCTGAGCCCGGTGCGCATGGAGGACGGTCTGCTGGATGTCGACCTGGCGCCGCATGAGGCGATCGAGGTGATTTTCCATCTCTCGACCGAGATCGGGCAAGCCGCCAGTCGCGCGCCGATGCGGCTGGTTGACGGCGGCAACCGGGGTGGTCCCGCCCCGCGTCGCACCCCCGCCACATCGCACCGGTCCGAGCGTCTCGCGGGCACTCCCCAGCCCGACGAGATGATCGGCTGGATCGGCGAGGATGTCTTCATCTTCGGCGCGCGCTGCGACGAGACCGGCCCCGTGGTTCGCGATTTCACCCCGGGCCGCGACGTGATCGACCTCGTGCTGCCGGGCCTCAGCGCTGCCGACCTGCGCCTGCGCGATCACGCCGGGGGCGTGCTGGTCGAAGCCGGGCCGGATGCGCGCTTCCTGCTGGGCGGCGCCTTCAGCGCGGCGCAGATCGACGTGACGCGGGACATCCGCATCCTGTGAACCTTCAGGAAAAGCCAGTGCAGTGCAGGGCCCCGCTTCGGCGGGGTCCTGTCGTTTGCGGCGCTCAGATGCGGCGGAAGGCGCCGCGATAGCGCCACAGGTGACTGCCGAGGCAGAGTGCGCCCAGCCAGCAGGCCAGGGCGATCAGCAGGTAGATCATCTGCGCCAGCCCCCAGAGCGGCACCGCAAACCCGAGCGCCACGACACCACCGCCCAGCCCGGCCAGGAACCCCAGCCATGCCAGGACCCTGACACGGCGCAGCAGCGCGGTGGCCAGGGCCGCCCAGAAGGCGGCGGCGACGACCAGTGCCAGCAGGGGCACCGACTGACCCAGCACCGCGACGGCCAGGTGCATCAGCGCCGCGACATAGTAGCAGGCGGCGGCAAGGAAGAATCCATCCGAAAGGTTTCTGTTCATCTTGGCGTCCTTTCAGGCTCACTCGGCGGGGCAGGGCTGGCCAGCCGCGCCCCAGGTCAGGATATCCTGCACATGGGTTTCCAGGGAATAGGGGGCCGGTTCGCGCGCGCCGCCCGGGTTCCAGCCCCAGAGCACGAAGCCCCGGTGGCCCGCGTCCTCGGTCAGGTGCTCGGCCAGGGCCACCCAGTCGCGCCCGCCGGTACGCCCGGGATCGGAAAGCTGGGCGCAGATCTCGGCGGCGCTGCGGTCGAACCACTGGAACTCGACCGGCGCCAGGCGCCAGTCCAGTCCGGCGCGCGGCGGCGCATGGGGATCGGTGTCGAAATCGCCGTTGGTCCTGTGGCAGGTAGAGCAGAGCAGCGTCTCGGCGCCGATCCGGCTTTCGCCGCCGGTGATGTTCATCCCGTGCGGACGCGCCTGTCCGTAGGACGGGCCGGACCACATCGGCCGGTTGTCCTCGCCGACGTGGCAGTTGGCACAGCGCGGGTGACTGACCACCTCGTAGATCCGTCCGAAGGCGGCGGCGCCCTCTTCGGCACTGACCGAGCCCTCTTCGGGCACCTCGAAGGCGATCTGTGGCCCGGTATCGGCACGCGCGGGCGGCAGGACCACGGCCAGCGGGCCGAGGCTGGCCAGCAGCGCGGCGAGGCCGAGGCCCGCGCGTCGTGTGAAGGCTTGCGACATGGCTGGCTCCTCAGGCGAAGGTGACGAATTTGTCGAAGGGCATTTCCCGCAGCCGCTGGCCGGTGGCGGCGAAGATCGCATTGGCGAGCGCGGGTGCGGCGGGGGGCACGGGGGGCTCTCCGATGCCGCGCACCTTGGGGCCGGTCTCCAGCGCGCGGACCTCGATCGGCGGGCACTGGTAGAGCCGCATCCCGGCATGGGCGTGGAAATTGGTCTGCTCGGCCATGCCGTCGGCATAGGTGATCTGGCAGTTCATCGCGTGCCCCAGCCCGAAGACCACGCCGCCCTGGATCAGGTTCTCGATGTTCACCGGGTCCAGCACGCGGCCCACGTCGGCAGCGACCCAGGCGCCGGTCAGGCGCAGGCCGGAGGGCGTGTCCTCGACCTCGATCACCTCGGCGACCGGGGTGCCGAAGGACATCACCATGGCGACACCGCGCCCGCGTCCCGGCGGCAAGGGGGTGCCCCAGCCCGACATCTCGCCGACCGCCTCCAGGCAGGCCCGCGCCGGGCCGTAGGTGCACAGGCGGATGCGTTCCGCAAGCGGATCGGCGCCCGCCTCGTGGATCAGCTCGTCCAGCGCGCCTTCGGCGAAGAACCCGGCATGGGAGGCCCCGACCGAGCGCCAGGAACTGATCGGCGCCAGCTCGGCCGCGCGATGGCCCGCGACGCGCAGGTCGGGGATCGCGTAGGGCATCGACCAGGCGGCGGAGACGATCTGGCTGTCGGGTCCTGCCGCGCCGTAGCCGAGGCGGGCGAACTGCGAGGCCATGACCGAGGGCGCGGCGATGGCGAGGTCCAGCGCCTGCACCTGCCCCTCGACGACCCGGCCACGGGCCCGGCCCATGGCGATCTGGCGCGGGAAGTCATGGGCCATGTCCTCTTCGCGCGAATAGGTCAGCTTGACCGGCGTGCCGCGCAGGGCGATGCCGATCTCGGCGGCGCGGGTGACGTTCTCGAATTCCAGCCGGTGCCCGAAGGAGCCGCCCGCATACTGGTTGTGCAGGTGCACGGCCTCGCGGGGCAGGCCGGTGATCTCGGCCACCTTCTGCACCGCCATGCCGGGGAACTGATGGGCCACCCAGATGTCGCAGCGGTCTTCCGTCACATGGATCAGCGCACTGATGGGCTCCAGCGGCGCATGGGCCAGGTAGGGCGCGCGGTATTCCATCGTCTCGCCCGCCGGTATCGCCTCACCCTCCTCGCGCCAGACCTTTTCGGGCGCGGCGTCGAGCGCCTCGCCCAGGGCCTGCCAGTGGGCGGCCTGTTCGGCAGGGAAGGGGGTGGGACCCCAGGTGCAGTCCAGCGCCCCGGCGCCCTGGAAGGCGGTCCAGGTGTCCCCGGCCACGACGGCCAGGCCCCCGGTGACGGGCAGCACCTGCCGCACGCCCGGCACGGCCAGCGCGGCGCTGTCGTCATGCCCCTCCAGCGTGCCGCCGGGGCGCGGGTTCAGCTTCACGGTCGCGTGCACCATGTCCGGCAGGACGAGGTCGATGCCATAGGTCAGGGTGCCGGTGGATTTCGCCAGCATGTCGACGCGCTGCACGGGCTTGCCGAGAAGGCGCCAGTCCTGCGGATCGCGCAGTGCCACCTCGTGCAGAGGGCTCACCCCGGCCGCGGCGGCAGCGAGGTCGACATAGGGCAGGGTGGTGCCGTCGGGCAGCAGCACCGCGCCGCGCTCTGTGCGCAGGTCGCGCGCGTCGTGTCCGGTCTGCCGCGCCGCCGCCAGCTTCAGGGTCTCGCGCGCCATCGCGCCCGCCTGGCGCAGCTTCTCGTAGCTGTCGGGCACGGAGGAGGAGCCCCCGGTGCCCTGCAGCCCGAGCGCGCCCAGAAGCCGCCCGGCGACATCGCGGGAGATCTCGGCCATGGGCGTCATGTCCTGGGTCATGAAGGGCAGGGCCTCCTCGGCCATGGCGCGGTTGGCATAGGCGGCGGCGGGCGGGCCGGTCTCGATCACCAGCTCGGGCTGGTCGAGATCCACGTCCAGCTCCTCGGCGATCAGCGCCGCCTGCATGTGGCGGATGCCCTGCCCAAGGTCGGTATGCGGGGCGATCAGGGTGATCTTGCCATCGGCGATGCGGATCCAGGGATTGAAGCTGACATCCCCCGGGCCGAGGTCGGCGGCGAGCGGGTTCTCGGGCGCGCGGTTCAGCATGTAGACGCCGAAGGCCACGCCGCCGGTGACGGTGACGGAGCCGAGGATGAAGGCGCGGCGGGTCAGGCGGGTCAGACGCGACATGGCTCAGCCCTCCAGCTTCTGCGCGGCCGCATGGACGGCGGCGCGGATGCGGGGATAGGTGCCGCAGCGGCAGAGATTGCCGGACATGGCGGCGTCGATTTCGCTGTCCGAGGGGGCGGGGTTGGTCTGCAGCAGTGCGGCGGCCTGCATGATCTGGCCGGATTGGCAGTAGCCGCATTGCGCGACCTGCTGTTCGACCCAGGCGGCCTGGACGGCGTGCAGCGTCGCGGGGGTGCCCAGACCTTCGATGGTCTGCACCTCGGCGCCCTGCAGTTCCTGCGCCTGCACCTGGCAGGAGCGCACCGCCTGCCCGTCCAGGTGCACCGTGCAGGCGCCGCACTGGGCGATACCGCAACCGTACTTGGTGCCGGTCAGCCCCAGCCGGTCCCTGAGGACCCAGAGCAGGGGCATCTCCGCGGCCACGTCGACGCTTTGCGCCTGTCCATTCACGGTGAAGTCTATCTTCATCACTCGTCCTCGCTGCCTGCGTTGCAGGGGTGGCTGGTTGTTCAGGACAAACTTAGTCCTCGACCGCCACGAAACACTCGCCAATGGTGCCAAACGACAAACCGATGCCGCCATGCCGCTTGCGAAGCGTGGCACATCCGACCGGCCGGCGGCACGTTGAACCGCAGAGGCCCCGTGCCCAGATTAGCGAAAAAGAAAGGCAATTTCATGAGCCATGTCCGCAAGTACCCGGTCCGGGCCTCGATCCGTCAGGCCTGTGCGCTGCTGAAGCTGTCGGAAGCGCGGGTGCTGACCCGGGCCGGGCTGTCGGCGGACTTCTTCCAGGGCCCGGAAGAGCTGATCGACATCCGTGGGTACTTTCGCCTGTGGAACGCGGTCGAGGCCGAGGCCGACAGCGTCGAGACCATGCTGCTGGCCGCGCGAGAGGCGGCGCGGGGGCCCTTCAACCCGGCGCTGCTGGCGTTCTCCTGCTCGCCCAACATCCATGTCGGGCTTGAGCGTATCGCGCTGTTCAAGCCGCTGATCGGGCCCTTCAAGCTGGACAGCAGCCTGGCGGGCGGGCGTCTGACCGTGGTCTGCCGCTCCAGCGTGCCGGGGCTTGTGCTGCCGGGCACCCTGGCCGCGATGGAGGCCGTTTTCATGGTTTCCTGGGCGCGGACCTTCACCGGCGCCGAGGTCATCCCGCTGGATATCGCCGTCTCCGAGCCCGAGCATTTCACCCCGGCCATCGTCGACTACTTCGGCTGTACCCCGCGGCGCGCGCTCGGCACCACCGTGGTCTTCTCGGAGGAGGACGCGCTCCGGCCCCTGATCTCGGAGGACACGGCCTTTTGGCGGCTGGTCCAGGGCGAGCTGCACGCCCGCCTGGCCATCGACAAGGCGCGCCATGAGGTCCCGTCGACCGCCGAGCGGCTGCGCGATGTGCTGGTGGACATGCTGCCGGGCGGACAGGTGTCCGTCGCAGGCGCGGCAAGCCGGCTGGGGCTGTCAGAGCGGTCGTTGCAGCGGCGGCTGAAGTCCGAGGAAACCTCCTTCCAGGGCGAGCTGGATGGCGTGCGGGCGGAACTGGCCCGCACCTACCTGGCGCGGGGCGACATGACGACCGAGGAGATTTCCTACCTGCTGGCCTACCGTGATCCGAATTCCTTCTACCGCGCCTTCCAGTCCTGGACCGGCATGACCCCCTCGCAGGCGCGCGAGTCTCTGCTTGGCGGTGCTGTCGGATAGGCTGGAAAAACCGCGCCGAGCCTGTACCTTGGGGTGGAAATCAGGGGCAAGAGGGTGCGATGGCGGTCACTACGACGGATTGGATCGAGAAGTTCGAAGGGCTGAACCAGCTGCCCGAAGACCTGAAGGACGAGCTGATCGCGGGCTCCGGCATCGTGGAGATGAAGGCCGGTGACGTGGTCTTTTCGCCCGGCCAGTCGGCGGACAACCTGTTGCTGCTGCTGAAAGGCACCGTCCGGGTGCAACAGAAGTCCGAGACCGGTCGCGAGGTCTTCCTCTACCGGGTCCATGCGGGGGACAGCTGCGTGCTGACCACCGCCTGCATGTTGGCCTTCGAGGATTATGCCGCCGACGGCATCGCCGAAAGCGATATCCGCGCCGTCGCCATTCCCCGACGCACCTTCGACGACCTTGTCGGGCGCTCTGCCCTGTTCCGCCAGTTCGTCTTCCGCGCCTATTCGCGGCGGCTGACGGACCTGTTCACCCTGATCGACGACATCGTCTTTCAGCGCATGGATGTGCGCCTGGCCGCGCGCCTGCTGGATCTGGCCGACGGCGACATCGTCCATGCCACCCATCAGCATCTCGCCAATGAGCTGGGTACGGCACGCGAGGTGATCTCGCGCACCCTGGCCGAGTTCCAGCGCCGTGGCTGGGTCGAACTGGCCCGCGGAGAGGTCCGCCTGACCGGGCGGGCGGGCCTGGAACGGCTGGCGCGATCGGCGGGGGCGGGCTGATAATTATTCCTTTTTCGCAAGGGCTTGCCTTCCAGAGTCGAGGAAACTACGCCGCTTTGTGACCATGTCACCAAGTTCGGAAAGGGGGACGTGGCATAAGGGGTGCAGATGATTCTTCCCGGGCCCTCCCCGGGATCCGCCCTCAGACGACCGGAGCGACCATGACCCTTGCTGCCTTGGCTCTTCCCGACCGGGAGACGCGCCGATGATCACCGAGTTCACCCCGCTGACCTCCGCCCTCGGCGGCATGTTGGTCGGCCTTGCCGCGACCCTGCTGATGGCCCTGCATGGCCGCATCTTCGGCGCCACCGGCATCGTCGGCGGCCTGCTGCGCCCCGGTGATCGCAACGACTGGACGCTGCGCGCCGCCCTGCTGGCGGGCATGGTCGCCGCGCCGACGCTTCTGCTGGTCCTGACCGGGCAGATGCCGCAGATCCAGGTGCCGGTTTCGACCCCTGCGATCCTGATCGGCGGCGCCGTGGTCGGCTTCGGCGTCTTCTTCGGCGGTGGCTGCACCTCGGGGCACGGGATCTGCGGCAACGCCCGCTTCTCGCGCCGCTCGATCACCGCCACCCTGACCTTCATGGCGGGCGCCTTCCTCAGCGTCTACGTCATGCGCCACCTGATCGGAGCCTGAGCCATGCGCCTTCTGTCCGCCTTCCTCATCGGTCTGCTGTTCGGCACCGGCATCCTGATCGCCGGCATGGCCAATCCCGCCAAGGTTTTGAACTTCTTCGACATCGCGGGCACATGGGATCCCTCGCTGGCCTTCGTCATGGGCGGTGCCCTGCTGGTCGCCGTGCCGGGCTACCGCCTGGTGCTGGGCCGTCCAAAACCGCTGTTCGAGCACGGCTTCCAGCTGCCCGACACGCAGCGCATCGACCGTCCTCTGGTGCTGGGCTCGCTTACCTTCGGACTGGGCTGGGGCGTCGCGGGCTTCTGCCCCGGTGGCGCGCTGCCCGCCCTTGGCACCGGCCGCACCGAGGTCGTGATGTTCGTCGCCGCCTTCGTCGCCGGCCTGCTGCTGGCCCGTTTCACCCGCTCCCTCGTGCAGACCCGTCTGCAAGCTGCCTGACAACCCGAAAGGAGAGGACAATGACCTACACGACCCACCCCGAGGTGATCCCCCAGGTCACCGGCTTCTTCGATGAGGCCACCAACACGATTTCCTACGTGGTCAAGGACCCGAACTCGCAAAGCTGCGCCATCGTCGACAGCGTCATGGACATCGACTATGCCGCCGGCCGGATTTCCTACCATGCCGCGGATGAGCTGATCGGCTTCGTCAAGGGCAACGGCCTGACGCTGGAATGGCTGATCGAGACCCATGTCCATGCCGACCACCTCTCGGCCGCGCCCTATATCCAGGGCAAGCTGGGCGGCAAGCTGGGCATCGGGCGCAACATCACCGTGGTGCAGGAAACCTTCGGCAAGATCTTCAACGAGGGCACCGAATTTCAGCGCGACGGCAGCCAGTTCGACCGGCTCTTCGACGATGGCGACACCTACCGGGTGGGCGGCATGGAGTGCCTGGCGATCCACACCCCCGGCCACACCCCCGCCTGCATGACGCATGTGATGGGCGACGCGGCCTTCGTAGGCGACACGCTGTTCATGCCCGACGGCGGCTCGGCCCGGGCCGACTTCCCGGGTGGCGATGCCGGTGTGCTCTACGACAGCATCCAGAAGGTGCTGGCCCTGCCGGACGAGACGCGCCTGTTCATGTGCCACGACTACGGCCCGAACGGCCGCGAGATCCGCTGGGAAACCACCGTGGCCGAGGAGAAGGCGCACAACATCCACGTCGGCGCGGGCAAGACCAAGGAGGAATTCGTCAAGTTCCGCACCGAACGCGACGCCCAGCTGGACATGCCGAAGCTGATCATCCCCTCGCTGCAGGTGAACATGCGCGGTGGTGAGCTGCCGCCGAAGGACGAGGACGGCAAGACCTTCCTGAAAGTGCCCGTCAACGGTCTGTGAGCGCCGGGCCGGTCACCCGACCATGACGGGTGGCCCGCTTTTGCCAGTGGCCCGGAGGGCCGGGCCTGATCCCGGAAGGGGCAGGACCTCCGGGATCATTGTGACTTCTGCCCGAACCATCTGCCCGGCATCGCCAACGGGCCGCCGAAGGGCCCTGCGGCGGGGGCCGAAAGAATATCCCCTCCGGGGAGTGGCACCAGCCTGCCGCCCCCGGGATGTTGCGGCCAGCCTGTCCCGCTGGCTGCGGCGGGCAGGCGGGAGGTCCCATCTCCCGCCTGCCATCCCGCAAGACCCTGGGGGCGGGCGCGCTCCGCGCCGCCTGTTCGAACGCGCCTGACGGAAAGTTGAGAGCCATGTTGCAGAGCCTTCGCCACTCCATGCCGATCCTCGACTGGGGCCGCAGCTACAGCCGCAGCCAGATGTCCAACGACCTGGTGGCGGCGGTGATCGTGACGATCATGCTGATCCCGCAGTCGCTGGCCTATGCGTTGCTGGCAGGCCTGCCGGCCGAGGCGGGGATCTATGCCTCGATCGTGCCGATCCTGCTTTACACCGTCTTCGGCACCTCGCGCTCGCTGGCCGTGGGGCCGGTGGCGGTGGTCTCCTTGCTGACGGCGGCGGCGATCTCGGACGTGGCGCAGCAGGGGAGCATGGGCTACGCCACCGCCGCGCTGTCGCTGGCCTTCCTGTCGGGGGGGATGCTGCTGGTCATGGGGCTGTTCCGGCTGGGCTTCCTGGCGAACTTCCTGTCGCATCCGGTGATTGCCGGCTTCATCACCGCCTCGGGCCTGCTGATCGCCGCCAGCCAGCTGCGCCACATCTTCGGCGTCGAGGCGGGGGGCGACACGCTGATCGAGTTGCTGGAGACGCTGCTGCCGCAACTGACCGCGACCAACCTGGTGACCCTGGCCATCGGCCTGCCGGCGGTCGGCTTCCTGTTCTGGGTGCGCAGGGGGCTGAAGCCCGCACTGCGCCGTGCCGGCCTCGGCCCGCGCCTGTCGGATGTCATCGCCAAGGCCGGCCCCGTCGCCGCCGTGATCGTCACCACCCTGCTGACCTGGGGCCTCGGGCTGCAGGAGCGTGGCGTCGCCATCGTTGGAGAGGTGCCCCGCGCGCTGCCGCCCTTCACGCTGCCCGATTTCTCGCCGGCGCTGCTCAGCCAGCTCTTCGTGCCGGCGCTGCTGATCTCGATCATCGGCTTCGTCGAAAGCATCTCGGTCGCCCAGACCCTCGCGGCGCGCAAGGGTCAGCGCATCAATCCCGACCAGGAGCTGATCGGCCTCGGCGCGGCCAACCTCGGCGCCGCCTTCACCGGCGGTTACCCGGTCACCGGCGGCTTCGCCCGCTCGGTCGTCAACGACGATGCGGGGGCCGAGACCCCGGCGGCGGGCGCCTTCACCGCGCTCGGCCTGGCCTTCGCCGCCGCCTTCCTGACGCCGCTGGTGCATTTCCTGCCGAAGGCCACCCTGGCGGCGACCATCATCGTCGCCGTCCTCGGGCTGGTCGACTTCTCGATCCTGCGCCGCACCTGGGCCTATTCGCGCGGCGACTTCTGGGCCGTGGCGGTGACCATCGCCCTGACCCTGGGCTTCGGCGTGGAAACAGGCGTCTCGGCGGGGGTGCTGATCTCGATCCTGCTGCACCTGCTGAAGACCTCGCGGCCGCATGTGGCCGAGGTCGGCCTGGTGCCGGGCACCCATCATTTCCGCAATGTCGACCGCCACGCTGTGCAGACCGACCCCGGCGTGCTCAGCCTGCGGGTCGACGAGAGCCTCTATTTCGTCAATGCCCGCTTCCTGGAGGACTGCGTGATGAACCGGCTGACCGAGGGCACCCCGGTACGCGACGTGGTGCTGGTGTTCTCGGCGGTGAACGCGGTGGACTACTCGGCGCTGGAAAGCCTCGAGTCGCTGAACGAGATCCTGCGCAAGCGCGGCATCCGCCTGCACCTGAGCGAAGTGAAGGGGCCTGTCATGGATCGCCTGAAGGGAACCCATTTCCTCGACCACCTCGGCGGAGAGGTCTTCCTGTCGCAATATGATGCGTGGTGCCGTCTGGCGCCGGAGGCGGCCGGACAGGGGGCGACCCTGGTCCCGGGGGCTGCCGAGTAGGTCAGCCCCCCGCGGCTTGCACGATGGGTCGGGGCCGATATGATCCATGTCGAAGTTATCTTTTCGGCGTGTCCAATGGCCCTGATCCTGCTCCTGGAAGACGAATTCGACCAGGCTGTCCTGTTCCAGGAGTATCTGGTTCGGGCCGGTCACGAGGTGCGCATCAGCACCGGCGCCCGCGAGGCGATGGAGTACCTCCGGGCCGAGGCGCATGACTTGATCATCACTGACCTGTTCGTGCGGGACCGCGACCAGGTCCTGCCCGACGGGGGGCTGCGCCTGATCGGCTCGATCCGCAGGCTCTGGAAACCCGAAGGCTGTGCCACCCCCGCCGATGTGCCGATCCTGGTGGTCACGGGGGCGTTGAACGGGCCGAGCAAGGAATATTTCATGGATCAGGCCGTGGCCATCGGGGCCGACCTGGCCTTGCAGAAGCCCGTCAGCCCCGAGGAACTTGCCGGCGCGCTTTCCCGGCTGCTGCCCGACGTGGCCAGGGAGTGACGGCGCGGATCAGTCCTCGATCGACTGCGGCAGGGCGGCGGCGAGGGTGCGCAGCAGCATGTCCGGCGGGCAGGGCTTGCGCAGCATGGGACCTTCGACATCCAGGTGACGACCGCTGTCCGCGTGCCCCGCGTAGCCGGTCAGGTAGACCACGGGAAGGTCAGAGCGCAGATCGCGCGCGGCGCGGGCGAAGGCGAAGCCATCAAGGCCGGGCATCGAGATATCGGTGAGAATGAGGTCCACGGCGTCGGGGTCCGCCTTCAGCAGGGTCAGCGCGCGGGCGCCGTCCTCGGCCCCCAGCACGTCGTAGCCGGCACCGGACAGGGTAGCCATCAGCAGGGTTCGCAGCGGCGCCTCGTCCTCGGCCAGCAGGATGGTCGCCTTGCTGCCCGGCGTCACCGGCATGGGCGGCGGCGCCGTCGGGTCATGCGGGTCAGGGCGGTCGCCGCCGTCGGGCGAGGTCGGGGAGCGACGGGGGACGGGCGCGGAAGCTGTGCCGTCCTGCCCGGTCGGGCCTGTCCGCTGGGCCTGCGACACCCGTGCACCTTTCCGGGCGGGTGCGGAGGGTCGCGAGGGACGGGGCACTGCCGCGTCGCTGTTTTGGCCGCGCGGCAGGATGATGTGGATGATCGTCCCGGCCCCGGGGGTGGAGTCGATGCGCAGATCGCCCTCGGCGCCGGTGGCGAAGGAATGGACCATCGACAGTCCCAACCCGTTGCCGGACTTGCCAGGCTTGGTCGTGAAGAAGGGTTCGAGCGCGCGGGCGAGGACTTCGGGGGGCATTCCGGGGCCATTGTCGGCGACGGTGATTTCCAGGTAGCGGCGTTCCGGGTCGAGGCTGGCAGAGCCGGGCGCCGCGGCCCGCGTCAGCATGGCGCGGGCGCCGTGCCGAAATTCGGCCGCGGTGATGGCGCGGGCCCGGATCTCGATCCGGTCTCCGACGCCGGCGTCGCGCATCGCATCGCGCGCATTCAGCACCAGGTTCAGCAGCGAATCCTCCAACATGCCCCGGTCGCAGAGGGCGGCCAGCCCGGGCTGATCGAGATCCAGGATCAGCTCCACGTTGCTCTCGGCAAGCTGCGGGCGGGCGAGGGCCTCGATGTCGGGGAAGATATCTGCCAGTTGCAGCACCTCCGGCGCGCCGCGCCGCGGACGTGTCGAGGACAGCAGCCGCCCGGTCAGGGCCTGGCCGCGCTCCACCGCCTTGCGGGCGCTGGTCAGGAAGCTGCGGGTCTTCTCGGGCAGGTCCTCGGACATGGACAGGTCGAGAGCGTAGAAGATCGTGGCCAGCAGGTTGTTGACGTCATGGGCGATGCCCGAGGTCACCTCGCTGAGGGTGGCCATTCGGGTATGCAGCTCTTCTGCCCGCCGGCGCCGCTCTCCGTCAGCCGAGCGTGAGGTCAGCTGGAAGAACACGATGATCGCCGCCAGGGTCAGCAGCAGGGCCGACAGGAGGATGGCCTCGAACTGCTGGCGCCGTGCCTCGGCCTGCTGCCAGCGTGTGATCGCATGGCGTACCTCCTGGTGCAGATACGCCATGTCCAGCAGCGCCTCCTCGTCCGGCAACCGGACAAGTGCGTCGACCTCCTGGATGCTGAGCCCTTGCGTCTGGGCCTCACGCATCACCTCCAGCTTGTCGCGGTAGGCCAGCAGAGTCTCGCGCAGCCGGCCCACATCGACCGGGCGATCGATCTGCCGCGCCAGCCTTTGCAGCCGCAGCAGCGCCCGCTGCGCCGCTTCGAAGCTGCCCAGGGCCGCCTCGTAGTAGCCCGGTTCCTGGGGCCGCAGCACAGCGTTCTTGAAATGGTGAATGAAGCCGCCGTATCCTATCGAACGTTCAAGTTCCTGCAATGCCGAGGGCATGGCGCTGGCGGCCACTTCTCCGTCAGTCGAGCGATTGCGGTCCAGAAGGGTCAGGGACGGGACCGCCAGCACCGCGACGACGGCGACCACCCAGAGAAAGCCGCGCACGCCGGGCCGGTTCAGCTGCAGGTAGAGCCTTTCCCAGGGTTTCAGCGGACGTTGCAGGTTTCGGAATGGCAACCGGACATCTCCTGACGCGACCGGCGCAAGACGGGCGCGGGACCCGAACCGGACCCCACTTCGATAGCACGGAGACTCGGCAAGGCAAACGGATTTGCAAAAGCCCCTTGCAATTTCCGTCGCTTAGGGCGCGGTGCGATGGTTTCCCAGGGCAGTGCGGTCACGCGGTGACGGGCTGGGGGCGCAAGGACTCCAGTCGTCGGCCGACCTTCCCGGGCCTGCGGGAACCCGACGCCCGTGCGGCGTCCCTCCATGCGCGGCCCACAACGGCCCGGCACCGTGGAGCAGACGGCTGTCGCCGTCTGGTTGCCGGCGGTATGCTGCCTCTGGCCCGGTGTCCGGTGGACTTCGACCGGCCCCCTTCCGGTGGGTAGGGGGGGCGCAGTGCAGGAAAATGCGCCGGAGTGTCCTCCTCCCCCTTCCGGCAGGGCTTTCCGTGACTACATGCCCCGGGCGGATTTCATCCAATATGAAGACTTCGATGCTCTGCTGCCCGCAATTGCGGCAGATGGCGGATCAGGCGGCTCTGTCTTATAAATGACACGAGTGTCATGTTGACATTTGTGTCATTATGCAAGATCATCCCGGCAAAGAGCGCGAGTCAGGAGGCCGGTATGGCAATGACAGCATTCATCAGGGGGGTGGCTGTGGCCGCACTGGCATCCGCCGGTTGCCTCGCCATGCCGGCCACCCTTGTCGCGGAACAGATTCCCTTGCCGGTCGAGGTGGTGACGACACGGACCGTCGCGCCCGAGCGCAGTTATCGCCTGACCGGCACCATCGAGGCGCTGGAGAGTTACCCGGCGGGCTTTCGTGATGGCGGTCGGGTGATTTCTGTCGCTGTCGACGTGGGCGATGTGCTGCACGAGGGCGACGAGATCGCCCGCGTTGACCCGGCCCGTATCGAGGCCGGCCTGCGGTCCGCCGAAGCCTCTCTGGATGCGGCGGAGGCGGCGCTGGACCAGGCCGAGCAGGCCCAGACGCGGGCGCGCAGCCTGCTTGAGCGCGGCTCGGGCACCCGGGCCGAGCTGGACCAGGCGCGCGAAAGCTTCCTGACCGCCCGTGCTACCCGTGACCAGGCTGCGGCGCAACTGGACACCGCCCGGCGCGCGGTCGAGGACACGGTGCTGACCGCCACCCACGACGGGATCGTGACCGAGCGCAGCGCCGAAGCCGGGCAGGTGGTGGGCGCCGGTCAGCCCATTGTCACCCTGGCGTCCCTGGAGGGCCGCGAAGCCGTCTTCCTGACCCCGGACGACCCGCGCCTGGCCGATGCCCTGGGCTCTGACGTGGTGGTCCGGCTGCTGGAGGGCACGACCCGGACCGTGGTTCCCGTCACCGAGGTTTCGCCCGTGGTGACGCAGACCGGCACCGTGACCGCCAAGGCCGCGATCACCGGCGAGGCGGCGCGCCGCTTCACCATCGGCGAACCCGTGGTGGGGGAGCTGCGGCTGAAGGACACCCCCGTCGTTTCTCTTCCCTGGACGGCGCTGACCTCTGCCGCCGGTCAGAGCGCCGTCTGGATCCTGCCCGAGGGCCGTGACCGGGTGCAGCTGGTGCCGGTCGAGATCAGCGCCTTCACCCGTGACCAGGTCGAGATTGCCTCGGGCCTCGAGGATGGCGTGCAGGTGGTCACCGCGGGCTCTCACGCCCTTTACCCGGATCGCCGGGTGGTCGTTCTGGAGGACGCGCAATGAAGATGACCCTGAGAAGGGCCCTGGCCCGTGCCGCCCGTCCCGGCTACGTCGTGCTGCTGCTGCTTGCCATGCTCGCCGCGCTGGTGGTGCGTCCGGTGCTGGCCGAACAGGCCGATGCCGCCGCCTCCATGGGGCCGCGCCCGGTGATGACCGAGATCGTCAGCGCCGATCCGACCCGTGAACGCGCGTTCCCCGGCACCATCGAGGCCAAGCACGAGGCGCAGCTGGCTTTCCAGACCATCGGACGAATTGCCCAGCTGGATGTCGCCCCCGGCGACGTCGTCTCGGAAGGGGATGTTCTGGCGGTGCTCGACCGGGTGTCGCTGCAGGAAGACGTGCGCGCTGCCGAGGCGGCGCTGGCCTCGGCCCGGGCCGAGGCGGACTTTGCCGAGCAGAGCTATTCGCGCACCCGCGCATTGGCCGACCGCAACATTGCCAGCCAGGCCACGGTCGAGCAGATCGAGGCGCAGCGCAATGCAACCGCAGCCCAGGTCATCGCCGCCGAGGCTGACCTGGCCGCCGCGCGGGACGCCTTGACCTACGGCAACCTGACCGCGCCGATGGACGGCGTGGTCCTGTCGACCGAAGTCGAGGCGGGCGCCGTGGTTTCGGCGGGCACCACGGTGCTGACCCTGGCCGAGCTGTCGGGCCGCGAGGCCGTGATCGACGTGCCGACGGAATTCCTGGCCCTGCTGCCGCAGGACGCGATGTTCGAATTGCGCCGCCATTCCGGCAGCGAGGCGCCAGTGCAGGCCCGCCTGCGGCTGGTCGAGCCGGTCGCGGACGACATCCTGCGCGGTCGCCGGCTGCGGCTGGCCATCGAGGGCGACGAGGGGGCGTTCCGCATCGGCTCTCTCATCACGGCGACCTATGCCGCCGAAAGCGAACCGGTGATCACCCTGCCGCTGTCCGCCATCACCGGCGGCGCCGCCGGCGGGGCGCAAGTCTGGCGCGTCGCCGAGGGCAGCCGCGTCGTGCATCCGGTGCCGGTGACCCTGGGCGTGCAGATCGGAGATCGGATCGAGATCCGCGGCGGTATCGAGGTGGGCGACGAGGTGATCGTCAAGGGTGCCCGCTCTCTGGAAGACGGACAGACAGTCGGAGCGCGTGAAGAATGAAGAAGGGTTTCAACCTCTCGGACTGGGCGCTGAACCATCGCTCCTTCGTCTGGTTCCTGATGATCGTCAGCCTTGTGGCGGGCGCCTTCTCCTATGTCTCGATGGGCCGCGAGGAGGATCCCTCCTTCGCCATCAAGACCATGGTCGTCTCGGCCGCGCTGCCCGGCGCCACGGCCGAGCAGACGGTGACCCAGGTTACCGACCGGATCGAGAAGAAGCTGCAGGAGCTCGACAACCTGAAGAACACCCGCTCGGTCACCTACCCGGGGCAGACGGTGGTCTACATCGACCTGACGGACAACAGCCGCGGGGACGTGGTCAGCGACTCCTGGCTGAAGATCCGCAACATGATGTCCGACCTGCGATCTGAGATGCCGGACGAATTCGCCGGCTTCTATTTCAACGACGATTTCGGCGATGTCTTCGGGTCGATCTACGCCTTCACCTCCGACGGCTTCTCTCCGCGTGAGCTGGAAGAGCGGGTCGAGGAAGTGCGCTCGGCCATCCTGCAGCTGGATGCGGCAGGCAAGGTCGAACTTGTCGGTGTGCGAGAGCCGGTGGTGCATATCGAGTTTTCCTCGGCCCGCCTGGCGGCCCTCGGCCTTGATCAGCAGACGGTGATGAACACCCTGGCGGCGCAGAACGCCATCGTGCCCTCCGGCTTCATCCATACCGGGGCCGAGCAGATCCTGGTGCGGGTCTCGGGGCAGTTTTCCTCGGCGGATGACCTGGCCTATGCGCCGTTGCGCGCGGGACAAACCTTCTTCACCCTCGCCGACGTGGCCGAGATCAGCTCGGGTTACCAGGATCCGCCGGATGCGCTGTTCCGCTTCAACGGCGAGGAGGGCATCGCCCTGACCATCGGGATGCGCGAGGGCGAGAACATCCTCGACTTCGGCGAGGAACTGCACGCGCTGATGGACCGGATCGCCGAAGAGCTGCCGGTCGGCATCGAGATGCACCGGGTGGCCGACCAGCCCCATGTGGTCGAACACTCGATCAACCACTTCGTGCGCGCCCTGGTCGAGGCGGTCGTGATCGTGCTGGCGGTCTCCTTCATCTCGCTCGGCGTGCGGGCGGGGCTGGTGGTCTCGCTGTCGATCCCGCTGGTTCTTGCGATCACCTTCGTGATCCTCGATGCGATGGACATCACCCTGCAGAGGATTTCGCTGGGGGCGCTGATCATCGCGCTCGGGCTGCTGGTCGATGACGCTATGATCGCCATCGAGACCATGATCAGCCGGCTGGAGCTGGGCGAGAGCCTGGCCAAGGCGGCCTCCTACGCCTGGACCTCGATCGCCTTCCCGATGCTGACCGGCACCCTGGTGACCGTGGCGGGCTTCATCCCGATCGGCCTCAACGCCTCGCAGGCGGGGGAATATACCCGGTCGCTCTTCTACGTGATCGCCATCTCGCTGGTGATCTCCTGGGTGGTGGCGGTGCTCTTCGCGCCCGTGCTGGGGTCGACCTTCCTGCCCAAGAAGATGAAGCACGAGAAGCATGAGCCGGGCCGTATCCGCCGGGGCTTCCACGTCGTGCTGCGGGCCGCCATGCGCTTCAAGTGGATCACCATCCTGCTGACCATGGCCACCTTCGCGGTCTCGGTCGTGGGGCTGGGGCTGGTCGAACAGCAGTTCTTCCCGACCTCGGACCGCAACGAGATCCTGGTCGACGTGACCCTGCGCCAGAATGGCGATTTCCAGGCCACGGATGCCGAGATCAAGGTCTTCGAGACCTGGCTGGCGCAGCAGGAGGAAGCCCAGTTCTTCAGCACCTACGTCGGTCGCGGAGCGCCGCGCTTCCTGCTGACGCTGGATGCGCCGACCGCCACGCCCAACATCGGCCAGATCGTCATCATGACCGCCGACAATGCCAGCCGCGACGCGCTTCGGGCCAAGATCCAGGAGTTCGACAAGACCCGCGCCTCGGCCGAATACTTCGCCAAGTACCTGGAACTGGGCCCGCCCGTGGGCAAGCCCGTCCAATACCGGGTCTCCGGGCCCGACTACGAGGTACTGCGCGATCATGCCCGTGACCTCGCCACCGCGATCTCCGTCGACGACCGCCTGACCTCCATCGCTCTCGACTGGAACGAGCCGGCACGGGTGGTGCGCGTGGTGCTGGACCAGGCCCGCCTGCGTCAGCTGGGACTGACCCAGCAGGACGTGGCAAAGGCGCTCTACTCGCTCTTCGAGGGGTCCTCGGTGACCGAGCTGCGCAGCGGCACCAAGCTGATCTCGGTGCTGGCGCGGGGCGTCGAGGCGGACCGGACCACGCTGGAGGCGCTGGAAAACCTGCAGTTGGGCAACTCCAACGGGACACCGATTCCGCTGTCGGCCTTCGCGCGGCTGGAATTCGGCACCGAACAGCCGGTGATCCACCAGCGGGACCGCGTGCCCACGATCACCGTCAAGGCGGCCATCGTCTCCGATGACCAGCCCGATACGGTGGTGGCGGACCTGGTGCCGGTGATCGAGGCGTTCCGCGCCAGCCTGCCGGCGGCCTACAGCGTCGAGCTGGGCGGTTCGGTGGAAAGCTCGGCCGAGAGCCAGGCGCCCATCGTCGCCGTGGTCCCGATCATGGTGCTGATCATGCTCACCCTGGTCATGGTGCAGATGCAGAGCTTCCGGCTGATGTTCGTCGTGCTCGCGGTGGCGCCGCTCGGGCTGATCGGCGTGGTCGCCGCGCTGTTGCCCGCGGGTGCGCCGCTCGGCTTCGTGGCGATCCTCGGCGTGCTGGCCCTGATCGGCATCCTGATCCGCAACTCGGTGATCCTGTTCCAGGAGGTCAAGGATCTGCTCGACCGCGGCCGCACCCGCTGGGAGGCCGTCTTCGAAGCCTCCGACAGCAGGGCCCGGCCGATTTTGCTGACTGCCGCGGCGGCCTCCCTTGCGCTGATCCCGATCTCGCGGCAGGTATTCTGGGGCCCGATGGCCTTCGCCATGATGGGCGGCATCATTGCCGGCACGCTGATCACGCTGCTGTTTGCCCCGGCGTTGTACTGTGCGGTCTTCGGCGTGCGCCGTCCGAGACCGGGAGATGGAGCTTAGGAGTGAGCCAGGACCACCGCAGCAAGGTCGCCGCAGAGCGCCGCGAGAAGATGCGCCGCCGCCTCGTCGAGGCGGCGGTGACCGTCTTCGCGACCAAGCCCCAGGGCAATGTGGTGATCGAGGACATCGTGGCCAGCGCTCAGGTATCGCGCGGGACCTTCTACAAGTATTTCGACAGCCTGGACGAACTTCTCCTTAAGGTGAAGATGACCATCGGCCAGGAGGTGCTGTCCATGGTGGCGGCCCAGGATCGGGCCTCGGACGATCCGGCGGCGGCGCTGGCCTATGACATCAAGTGCTTCATGCTGACGGTGCGCCGCTATCGCACCATCGGACGCTTCTCGGCGAACATGGGCCTGGGACCGGGCGAGCTGATCAACGACTTGGTCCCCGACTACATGACCTGGGGACAGGCCGAAGGGCGGTTCTGCGAGATGCCCTGCTGGCTGGTCTCGACCTTTCTCAAGACCGGGGTGATCTCGGTCATGATGCGGCTGCTCAGCGGTGACGGCGAAGCCAGTGATGCCAACGAGGCCGTCGCTGCGGTGCTGCGCTGTCTCGGCGTCGCCCCGGAGGAGGCGGCCCGGCTGGCCCAGACCCCGGGGCTGGAACTGGAGGCCCCTGAGGGCACCCTGATCGCGCGGGTCGACGCGCTGCGCCGGGCCCAGGTCACGGGCCGTGGCTGAGACATCGCCTCTGCACCGATGCGCGGTGACGTGACGTTTCGGTTCAGTTCGTTCATTCCGTATTGAACGAATTTGGTCGCCATGGCAGGTCAATGCCATGAGCGATTCCCCTATTGACGACTTGATTCAGACCATGGGCCTTATGTGGAGTGCCGACGGAGGCCCCCGCATCGCGGGGCAGATCCTTGGTTACCTTCTGATCGAAGGCGAACCCCGCACGCTGGCGCAGATGTGCGAGGCCCTGCAGATCTCGAAGGGCTCGGCCTCGACCAACGCCCGGCTTCTGGAAGCCAAGGGCGTGGTCCGGCGTGTGCATCCGGTGGGATCGCGACAGGACGGTTTCCTCGCCGTGCCCAATCCCTCGCATTCGCTGCTGAAGAGCGTCGCGAAGCGGCTGAGGGTGCAGGCCGACGAGATTTCGGATATTTCCGCGCGTTTCCCGGATGAACGGGCGGATGCGCAGCGCAGGATTGCGGATTTCGCGGAGTTCTACCGCCAGTCCGCAGATTTCATGGACGAATGGACGGCACGCATCGGCCCGGCCCGAGGCGAGACCGCGCAGGAGAGCTGACGATGGCGAAGAAGGACAAGGCGGGCAAGACACCGGCAGAGGCCGAGGCACAGGCGCCGCAGGCTACCCCCCGGGTCGCCCCGCGCGAGGCCGACGCCCCGCAAGCCGAGGGCGGCGGTGCCATGACCGGTGCCGATGCACATCCGGGCGCGGGGCCTGCGAAACCCGACTGGGCCCTGAACCGGCGTGAGCGCAGGGCCCGTGCGCGTGCCGAGGCCGGGCTGCCGCCGAAAAAGCGGCGCGGCTGGCTGGTGGTGCTGATCCTGCTGGCGCTCTTGCTGGCCGGCGGCTGGTGGTACCGGAGCGGCGGGGCCGAGGTGCTGGCCGCGATGACGCCTTCGGAAGAGGGCGAAGAGGTTGCCGCAGCGGCGACCGAAAACGCCGCATCCGAATCCGCGACAGGGGCCAGCGAAGAGCCGGCCGAGCAGGTCATGCAGTTGTTGGAAAGCGAATTGACCGAGGTCCAGCCGATCCGCCTGCGGGAAACCGTGAAGGCGACCGGCGCCCTCTCGCCGTCGCAACAGGCCGCGATCTCGGCCGAGGTTTCGGCCCGTGTCACCGAGGTGCCGGTGCGCTCCGGGGACAGCGTCGCGGCGGGTGACATGCTGGTGCAGCTGGATATCGAGAGCCTGACCAACCAGCTGGACCAGCAGCGCGCCTCCGCCGAGGCGACCCGCGCGCAGCTGCGCCTGGCCCAGACCCAGCTTGATCGCACGCGCTCGCTTCTGGGCCGTGGCCTGACGCCCGAGTCCGAGCTGGATGCCGGGCAGGCCAATGTCGACCAGCTTGCCGCCAGCCTCGCCGCGCAGGAAAAGGCCGTGGCCAACGCCGAGGAAAACCTCGAACACGCCCGCGTCACCGCCCCCTTCGATGGCGTGGTCTCCAGCCGCGCCGTGGATCCGGGCAGCTACGTGTCCATCGGCTCTCCGCTGGTGTCGCTGGTCGATCTGACCACGCTGGAATTCGAAGCCGCCGTGCCGGTGCGCTACACGCCGCGCCTGGTCGCCGGTCAGCGGGTCGAGCTGACCGTCGAGGGGGTGGGCACGAAGGGCTTCACCGGCACTGTCGACCGCATTGCGCCGGTCGCCATCGAAGGCACCCGGATGCTGCCGGTCTATGTCTCGATCGAGAACCCCGACGGCCTGCTGCGCGGCGGCATGTTCGCCGCCGGTCGCGTGGTGCTGGAAGAGAAGGAGGCCGCCATCGGCGTGCCTGCGGATGCAGTGCGGGAGGATGAGGCCGGAACCTACGTGCTGAAGCGCGAGGACGACCGGGTGATCCGCCAGGGCGTCGAGGTGGCGCGCAGCTGGGAAGGGGGCCGCATCGCCGAGATCGCCTCGGGGCTGACCGCCGGCGATGTCATCGTCTCGCAGCCGCTGGAACAGCTTCGCCCCGATACCAAGATCCTCGTCGTCGGAGAGTAAGTCATGATCCTGACGCGCATTTCCGTGGGCCAGCCGGTCTTCGCCACCATGGTGATGGTGGCGATGCTGGTGATCGGCCTGTTTTCATACCAGCGGCTGCCGGTGGAACAGCTGCCCGACGTGGACTTTCCCGTCGTGGCTGTCGTCACCTCTTACCCGGGCGCCACGCCCGAGGCGGTGGAGAACGACATCATCAAGCCCATCGAGGATGCGGTCTCGACCATCTCGGGCATCGATTCCATCGAATCCACGGCCCAGACCAGCGCCTCCTTCGTGCTGATGATCTTCGACCTGGAGGTCGACAGCGCCACCGCCGCGCAGGAGGTCCGCGACAAGCTGGCCCAGATCCAGGGCGAGTTACCGGACGCGGCGGATGAGCCGCAGATCCTGCGCTTCGACCCGAACGAATTGCCGGTGCTCTCCATCGGCATCTCCTCCGATGAACTTTCCCGGGGTGCGCTGACCCGGCTGGCCGATGACGTGATCTCGACCCGGCTGGCGAATGTCTCGGGCGTCGGGCGGGCCTCGGTCGTCGGCGGCCTGCCGCGCGAGGTGCAGATCCGCATCGACCCCGACCGGCAGTCGGCGCTTGGTCTGGGGGTGTCCGAGGTGATCGCGGCGCTGCAGGCCGACAACTCGGACCTGCCGGCGGGCGAGATCAACCAGGGCGCTTCGGCGCAGTCGGTGCAGGTGCAGGGGCGCATTCCCGACCTGCGCGACTTCGAGGATGTCATCGTCGCCCGTCGTGGCGGCCAGCCGGTGCGCCTTGGTGACGTGGCCGATATCGGCATCGACCTGGCCGAGGAAGAGAGCCTTGCCATGCTCGACGGCCGGCGCGCGCTGGCGGTGGACGTGGTGAAGACGCAAGGCGCCAACACCGTCGCCGTGGCCGAGGCCGTCCGTCACGAGATCGAAAAGATGTCCGCCGAAGGCCAGTTCGACGGCGTCAAGCTGGAGGTGATTCGCGACAACGCCAAGCCGGTGGAAGAGAGCTTCCACTCGGTCCAGTCGATGATGATCGAGGGCGCGCTGCTGGCGACGGCCATCGTCTTCCTGTTCCTCAACTCCTGGCGCTCGACGGTGATCACCGGGCTGACGCTGCCGATCTCGATCATCGGCACCATGGCGGTGATCTACTTCCTTGGCTTCACGCTGAACATGATGTCGATGATGGCGCTCAGCCTCGCCGTCGGCATCCTGATCGACGATGCCATCGTGGTGCGCGAAAATATCATGCGGCATCTGCACATGGGCAAGAGCCACGTGCAGGCGGCGCTGGACGGCACCAACGAGATCGGCCTGGCGGTGCTTGTCACCACGCTGTCGATCGTCGCGGTCTTCCTGCCCGTGGCCTTCATGGAGGGCATCCTTGGCCGCTTCTTCCTGCAGTTCGGGGTGACCGTCTCGGTCGCGGTGCTGATCTCGCTCTTCGTTTCGTTCACGCTGGACCCGATGCTCTCCTCGGTCTGGTACGACCCATCGGCGAACCCCAACGTGAAACGCGGCTTCGTCGGCCGGGCCATCGGCCAGTTCGAAAACTTCTTCGAATGGCTCGGCCGTCGCTACACCGGGCTTCTGCGGATCTGTCTGCGCTGGCGAAAGATGACCCTGCTGGCCGCCCTGCTGGCCTTCGTCGGCGGGTTGATGACCTTCCCGCTGGTCGGGGCCGAATTCGTGCCGCCGGCGGACAACTCGGAAATCCAGATCGAGCTGACCACCCCGGTCGGCGCGACAATCGAGCGGACCTCGCAGAAGATCACCCAGGTCGACCAGGTCCTGCGCGAGACCTTCCCGGAGATCACCGGCACCTACGCCACGATCAACTCGGGCACCACCTCGGGCAGCAACGTGGCGACGATCTACGCCAAGATGACGCCGCCGCTGGAGCGCGAGCGCACGCCCGAGCAGATCAGCGGCCCGGTGCGCGAGGCGCTGAAGGCGATCCCGGGCGCCAAGTTCAACGTCGCCTCGGATCCCGGTCTGGGCGGGGTCGAGGCGCCTATCCAGGTGAAGATCTTCGGCGACAACCTCGACGTGCTGGCCCGCCTGGCGGACGAGCTGCGTGTCTCGATGGAAGACGTCGAAGGACTGGTCGACGTGCGCACATCGCTGGATGATCCGCAGCCCACCGTGGGCATCCGCATCGACCGCGACGCGGCGTCGGATCTCGGGGTGTCGCTGGGCCAGGTGGCCGGGGCGCTGAACCCGATGCTGGGCGGTTCGACGGTGTCGGAATGGACCGATCCGCAGGGCCGGTCCGTCGACGTGACCGTGCGCCTGCCGGCCAGCTTCCGCGAGGATATCACCGAGCTCGGGGCGCTGCCGATAACCACCTCCTCGGACGGCTCCGGGGTGATCCGCCTCGACCAGCTGGCCGAGGTCACGATGACCGAGGGCCCGGGCGAGATCAACCGCGAGGACCGGCAACGCTCGGTCCGGGTGACCGCCAACATCGACGGGGTGACGGCCGGCGACGTGACCCCCGGCGTGCAGGCGAAGATCGACGCGCTGCAGACCCCGCCGGGCTATCGTGCCACCATGGGCGGCGACGCCGAGGACATCGCCGAGACCACCTCGGCCGCCGGGTCCGCGCTGCTGCTGGCGGTGGTCTTCATCTACCTCGTGCTGGCCTCGCAGTTCGGCTCGTTCCTGCAGCCGCTGGCGATCATGTCGTCGCTGCCGCTGGCACTGATCGGGGTGATGCTGGGCCTGCTGGTCGGCGGCTCGACGCTGAACATGTTCTCGGTGATCGGGTTCATCATGCTGATGGGGCTGGTGGTGAAGAACGCCATCCTGCTGGTCGACAACGCCAATCAGCGCGTGCACGAGGGGCATCACCTTTTCGATGCGCTGGTCGAGGCGGGCGCGACCCGGTTCCGCCCCATCGTCATGACCACCCTCGCGATGATCTTCGGCATGTTGCCCCTGGCGCTGAACCTGCATGGCGGGTCCGGGCAGAACGCCCCGATGGCCCATGCGGTGATCGGTGGGCTGATCTCCTCGTCCCTCCTGACCCTGGTCGTGGTGCCGGTAATCCTGACCTACATGGACGGGCTGGGGCGGCGGGCGTCCCGCCTGTTCCCCAAGGCGCCGGATCACGCCTGAGCCGGGATCCGGAAAATCCTAGGGATCCGCCCTGAATAGGGCGGGTTCTCCTTACCCGTTGTTAAGTCCGGATGGATAGCCTTTGCACATGCAGCAAGGGACGCGTTCATGCCATATCCGGGACAACGGGAAACAACCTTCGGACGCAACTACGACGGGCCTCAGGACCGGCTGGCCCGACCCGTGTCCATTCCGGGGGACGTGCCAGCCGGCGGCGGCATGGTGCTTGCCGTGGCCGGGGGGCTGATCGGGCTTGGTCTGGCCTTTTTCGCTTATGTCCTTTGGGGCGGGCTGGCGGTTGCTCTGCTGGTTTACCTTCTCGCGTCACCTGGCGTCGCCCTGCTGGCGGGCTGGCTGCTGCTGCGCCGCCAGCGCGCCATGAGGCGGGCTCTGACGCGGGCCGGGCGGCCGTCTCCGTTGCGCGGCTGAAGGCGAAGGGTGGGCCGTGACGCTGCCCTGTCTCGTGCCGGATGACACCCGCTGACGGGGCTGCTATTCAGGGTCATGGACCTGCCTGCCCCCAAGCTTCCCGTCGCCGATGACGACCTCGGGACACAACGCTATCGCCAGAAACGGGACGAGATCGTCCAGGCCGCCGCGCGCCAGATCGCCGAGCGCGGCCTGAAGGGTCTGACCCTGGTCGGTGTCGCGGGGATGGTCGGCTTGTCCACCAACTCGGTCACCTACTACTTCCGCCGCAAGGAAAACCTCGCGGAGGCGACCCTCGAGGCCGCTCTGGCCCGCTTCGAAGAGGTCCTGGCCCCCGAAAGCCCCCCCTGTTCGCCGCGAGAGTACCTGCGCGCGGTCCTGGCCCGCAACTTTGCCCTGAGCGCCGCCATCCGGCGCGGGGAAGAAGCCCCGCTGAGCGCCCTTTCGGACATGCGGGCGATGGAAGAGCCGGTCCGAACCAGGCTGATCCACGCCTATTACGGACTGATCTCAAGGGTGGCGCGCCGTCTGTGCGCGGCCGGGAACGGGCAGATCGACAAGGGGCGCGCGGTGGCGCGGGCGCAGTTTATCTGCGATCTGCTGCACTGGGCGCGGACCTGGCTGCGGCTCTACTCGATCGAGGATTTTCCGCGTGTCGAGGCGCGGCTCTTCGATCTGCTGGACCGGGGACTCGCACAGGAGGGGGCCGTCTGGGCCCCGCAGCTGCTGCCCGGCGAGACACCTGGAACCGAGGCCACCGGCGGCACCAGCGTCGAGACCTACCTGCACGTCGCGACCCGGCTGGTGAACCTGCGAGGATATCGCGGCGCTTCGGTCGAACGTATTGCCGGGGAGCTGCAGCTGTCCAAGGGCTCGTTCTATCACCATCTCTCGGGCAAGGACGACCTGGTCCGCGCCTGCTTCGACCATTCCTTCAACCGGGTCTCCGCCATGCAGCACGCGGCGGCGGCCCTGCCCGGCACCCAGTGGGAGCGACTGAGCGCGGTGCTGGCCAGCCTGATGGACCTGCAGGTGGCGAACGAGCGTCCGCTGCTGCGCGACACCGCCCTGCTGGCGCTGCCGGAGGAGCTGCGCAACCACGCGATATCGCGGTCGGACCGGATCGCGCGACGCTTCGCCGGGATGCTCTCGGACGGGATCGCGGACGGGTCGATCCGCCCCGTCGACCCGCTGATCGCCTCGCAGTGCCTGATGGGGCTGGTCAACTCCTCGGTCGACATGGCCTTCCGCAGCCCGCGCTGGCCTTCCCGCGCCGCCCTGGTCGAAGACTACGCCGGGACGGTCCTGTTCGGCCTCTTCAACTGATCAGCTCTTCTTCATCGCGTCGAGAAGCGCAGCGCCGAGAGCCGAGGGCGCCTCGTTGCGCCCCTGCGGCTTGCCCTTGGGGCTGCCCTGGCCGCTGCGCGGACCTTTCGCCCCGCCCCGGGGGCCGGATCGGAAACCGCTGTCGCGCTCGCGCTTGTCGTCGCGGGCCGAGGCGCCGCCGTCCTTCCTCATGCTCAGCCCGATGCGCTTGCGCGGCACGTCGACCTCGGTCACCGTGACCTTCACCACGTCGCCGGCCTTCACCACCTCGTGCGGGTCCTTGACGAAGCGATCCGCCAGCTGGCTGACATGGACCAGGCCATCCTGGTGGACGCCGATATCGACGAAGGCGCCGAAGGCCGCGACGTTGGTCACCGTGCCTTCCAGCACCATGCCGGGACGCAGGTCGGTGATCTCTTCCACGCCGTCGGTGAAGCTGGCGGTCTTGAAGCTGGGGCGCGGATCGCGGCCCGGTTTTTCCAGCTCCGAAAAGATGTCGCGGACGGTCGGCAGGCCGAAGGTCTCATCGACGAATTGCTCTGCGCGCAGGCCCTTCAGCGCACCGTCATTGCCCATGATCTGACGCAGGTCACGACCGCAGGCGGCGACGATTTTCCGCGCCACGCCATAGGCTTCAGGGTGGACCGAGGAGGCATCCAGCGGCTCGTCCCCCTCGCGGATGCGCAGGAAGCCGGCGCATTGCTCGAAGGCGCGGGGGCCGAGGCGGGCGACCTCCAGCAGCTCCTTGCGTGAGCGGAAGGCGCCTTTCATCTCGCGGTGCGAGACCACCGCTTCGGCCAGCCCCGGCCCGAGACCCGAGACATGCGCCAGCAGCGGTGCCGAGGCGGTGTTCAGATCCACGCCGACCGCGTTCACCGCGTCCTCGACGACCGCTTCCAGAGACTTCGCCAGCCGGTGCTGGTCGACATCGTGCTGGTACTGGCCGACGCCGATGCTCTTCGGCTCGATCTTCACCAGTTCGGCCAGCGGGTCCTGCAGGCGGCGGGCAATTGACACGGCGCCGCGCAGCGAAACGTCCAGATCCGGGAATTCCCGCGCCGCCAGTTCCGAGGCCGAGTAGACCGAGGCGCCCGCCTCGCTGACCACGACCTTGGTGGGCTTGGCCACATGATCGGGCATCATCTTCAGTGTTTCGGTCACCAGCTTCTCGGTCTCGCGTGAGGCGGTGCCGTTGCCGATGGCGATCAGCTCGACCCCGTGCTTGGCGACCAGCGACAGGATCGCATGCTGCGCACCGCGCACATCGTTCTTGGGCTGGAAGGGGTAGAGCGTATCCGTCGCCAGCAGCTTGCCGGTGCTGTCCACCACGGCGGCCTTGACGCCCGTGCGGATGCCCGGGTCGAGGCCCAGCGTGGCCTTCGAGCCCGCAGGCGCGGCCAGCAACAGGTCCTTGAGGTTGCGGGCGAAGACGGCGATGGCCTCTTCATGGGCGCGGGCGCGCATCTCGCTCAGCAGGTCCAGTGTCATCGACAGCGACAGCTTCACCCGCCAGGTCCAGCCGGCCACCTTGCGCAGCCATATGTCGCCCGGACCCTCGCCCGAGGCCGACAGCTTGGCCGAGACCATGTCGAGCGGCCGGTCGGTCTGGTCCTCGGGCGGGGCGATTTCCAGCGTGACGATGCCTTCGTTGCTGGCCCGCAGCATTGCCAGCGCCCGGTGCGAGGGGACCTTGGCCCAGCCTTCCGAATGCTCGAAGTAGTCCGAGAACTTGGCGCCTTCCTGTTCCTTGCCCGCCACCACGCGCGCGGTCAGCACGGCGGTGGACTGCATGTAGCCGCGCAGGCGTCCCAGCAGGTCGGCATCCTCGGCCAGGCGCTCCATCAGGATGTCGCGGGCACCGTTCAGCGCGGCCTTGGTATCTTCCACGTTTTCAGTGATGTAGCCCGCCGCCAGTGCCTCGGGGTCAGCGGAACGGTCGGCCAGGATCGCCTCGGCCAGCGGCTCCAGCCCATTCTCGCGGGCGATCATCGCCTTGGTGCGGCGCTTGGGCTTGTAGGGCAGGTAAATGTCTTCCAGCTGGGCCTTGGTCTCGGCGCCGGCGATGCTTTTCGTCAGCTCGGGGGTCAGCTTGTCCTGCGATTCGATGGACTTCAGAATCGCGCCCCGCCGGTCCTCCAGCTCGCGCAGGTATCCCAGCCGTTCGGCGAGATTGCGCAGCTGCGTGTCGTCCAGCCCGCCGGTGACTTCCTTCCGGTAACGCGCCACGAAGGGCACCGTGGCGCCTTCGTCCAGCAGGGTCACCGCGGCGGTGACCTGCTCGGGGCGGGCACCGATCTCGGTGGCGATCAGGCGGGCGATACGGGGGGCGGCGTCGGTTTGGGCGGTGGTCGTCACGGGAAACCTCTTCTGCTCGGGAAGCACTTCATAGCCGTGCCAGTGCGCTGCGCCAAGGGGCGGCAACAGGGCGGGCGGAGGGCTGCTGAGGCTTCGGGCAGAAGGGGCACGCCCCGGTGCGCATCGGCCGGGCCGAGGCACAAACATTTGCATGGCAGGCGCAAAGCGTGGAACCGTGGCGCAAAGCGCAATTGCCAGAAGGCTTCGGAATGTCGATCAAGGCCGCGATCCATCACCTGACCCATTACAAGTACGACCGCCCGGTCCTGTTGGGGCCGCAGATCATCCGCCTGCGCCCGGCGCCGCATTCCCGGACCCGGGTGATCTCTCATTCCCTCAAGGTCTCGCCCGCGAAGCATTTCGTGAATCACCAGCAGGACGCCTATGGCAACTGGCTGGCCCGCTTCGTCTTCCCCGAGCCGGTGCGCGAGTTCAAGATCGAGGTCGATCTTGTCGCCGACATGTCGGTCTACAACCCCTTCGACTTCTTCATCGAGGACGTGGCCGAGGAATATCCCTTCGACTACCCCGAGGCGGTCAAGCAAGACCTGTCGATCTACATGACGCCGGAACCTGCGGACAAGAGGGTGACGGCCTTCCTGAAGACCATCGACCGCAAGACACAGCGCACCATCGACATGCTGGTCGGTCTCAACGCCCGGCTGGCCGAAGAGATCGGCTATGTCATCCGCATGGAGCCCGGGGTGCAGACCCCCGAAGAGACGCTGGAAAAGGCCAAGGGGTCCTGCCGCGATACCTCGTGGTTGCTGATCAACCTGCTGCGGCATCTCGGTTTTGCCGCTCGTTTCGTCTCGGGCTACCTGATCCAGCTGAAGCCGGACCTCGAGGCGTTGGACGGCCCGTCCGGCACCGACGTCGACTTCACCGACCTGCACGCCTGGTGCGAGGTCTACCTGCCCGGCGCCGGCTGGGTGGGCCTTGACCCGACCTCGGGCCTGCTGACCGGGGAAAGCCATATCCCGCTGGCCGCCACGCCGCATTATTCCAATGCCGCGCCGATCTCGGGCGGGTTCTCTGCAGATGGCGAGCCCGAGGTGGATTTCGACTTCGACATGACGGTGACGCGGGTGGCGGAACATCCGCGCATCTCGAAGCCCTTCTCGGATGAGGCCTGGGATGCGTTGAACGACCTCGGCGGCAAGGTGGATGAGGCGCTGGCGGCCGCCGACATGCGCCTGACCATGGGCGGTGAGCCGACATTCGTCTCCATCGACGATTTCGAGGCGGCAGAGTGGAACACCGCCGCCGTCGGCCCGATGAAGCGCGGGCTGGCAGATGGTCTGATACGTCGCTTGCGCGACCGTTTCGCGCCCGGCGGCTTCCTGCACTACGGGCAGGGCAAGTGGTATCCGGGCGAGACGTTGCCGCGCTGGACCTTCTCGCTCTACTGGCGCCGGGACGGCAAGCCGGTGTGGAAGAACGCCGACCTGATCGCGAAGGAGAAGGACCAGCAGGAGATCGAGCCCGAGAAGGCCGGCGAATTCCTGACCCGGATGGCCGAGGTGCTGGGCGTCGAGGAAGACTGCGTCCTGCCCGCCTACGAGGATCCTGCCGAGTGGATCCTGAAGGAGGCGCAACTGCCCGAGAACGTCAGCCCGACCAACTCGAAGCTGAAGGATGCCGAAGAGCGCAACCGCATCGCGCGGGTCTTCGAACGGGGGCTGACCAAGGCCTCCGGCTACGTGCTGCCGATCCAGCGCTGGCAGGGGCGCTCCAGCTCGGGGCGCTGGCAGACCGAGGTCTGGAAGTTCCGGCGCGGGCATCTCTTCCTGGTGCCCGGCGACAGCCCCGTCGGCTACCGGATGCCGCTGAATGCGCTGCCCCATGTGCCGCCGGCGCAATATCCCTACATCAATCCTGCCGATCCCACGGTCGAGCGCGGCGCGCTGCCCGAGTTCGAACGCCGTCCGCGCCGCACCGGCCATCCGTCGGGCGCCGAGGCCCGGGCCGAAGCCCGCGCAACAGGACGTGCCGCCGTGCAGGCGCGGCTTGAGCGCGAGGCGAGCGGCCAGGCCCGCGCCAGCTTCCGCGCCGATGCCGATACCCAGGACCAGCGCCCGCAGCAGGTGGTCGGCGAAAGCATCGGCGGCTACGTCCGCACTGCGCTGGCGGCCGAGCCGCGCGACGGGCGTCTCTGCGTCTTCATGCCGCCGGTGACCACCATCGAGGATTATCTCGAACTGCTCTCCGCCGCCGAGGATGCCGCCGAGGCCGTCGGCCTGCCGGTGCATATCGAAGGCTATGCGCCGCCCAACGATCCGCGTCTCAACGTGATCCGCGTCGCGCCCGACCCCGGCGTGATCGAGGTCAACATCCATCCCGCAGAGAATTGGGACGAGTGCCGCGCCATCACGGAAGGCGTCTACGAAGAGGCCCGGCTGACCCGCCTCGGCGCCGACAAGTTCATGATCGACGGCAAGCATACCGGCACCGGAGGCGGCAACCATGTTGTCGTCGGCGGTGCCAATACCAACGACAGCCCCTTCCTGCGCCGCCCCGACCTGCTGAAGTCTCTGGTGCTGCACTGGCAGCGGCACCCGTCCATGTCCTACCTCTTCTCGGGCCTCTTCATCGGCCCGACCAGCCAGGCGCCCCGCGTCGACGAGGGGCGGGCAGATGCGCTCTATGAACTCGAGATCGCTCTGGCCCAGATCCCGGCGCCGGGGCAGGGGGTGCCACCGCTGCCCTGGCTGACCGATCGGCTGCTGAGGAACCTGCTGACGGATGTCACCGGCAACACCCACCGGGCCGAGATCTGCATCGACAAGCTGTTCTCGCCGGACGGGCCGACGGGCCGCCTCGGCCTGGTCGAGTTCCGCGGCTTCGAGATGCCGCCCGACCCGCGCATGTCCCTGGCGCAGCAATTGCTGATCCGCGCCCTGCTGGTGCGCTACTGGAACGCGCCGCTCGGCGGGGATTTCACCCGCTGGGGCACCACGCTGCACGACCGCTTCATGCTGCCGCACTTCGTCTGGGAAGACTTCATGGACGTGCTGGGCGATCTGCGCCGTCACGGCTTCGACTTCCGCCCCGACTGGTACGAGGCGCAGCAGGAGTTCCGCTTCCCCTTCTGTGGAGAAGTCGACTACGAGGGCGTCCACATGGAGCTGCGTCAGGCGCTGGAGCCCTGGCACGTGCTGGGCGAGACCGGCGCCATCGGCGGCACGGTGCGCTACACCGACAGCTCGACCGAACGGCTGCAGGTCAAGCTGACCACCGCCGATCCGGGGCGCTATGTCGTCACCTGCAACGGGCGCCGGGTGCCTCTGGTGAAGACCGCCAGCTCGGGCACCTCGGTGGGCGGGGTGCGTTACAAGGCCTGGCAGCCGCCCGAGGCGTTGCACCCGGTGCTGCCGGTGCAGGCGCCGCTGACCTTCGACATCTTCGACAGCTGGTCGGGACGGGCGCTCGGCGGCTGCACCTACCACGTCGCGCACCCGGGCGGTCGCAACTACGACACCTTCCCGGTCAATGCCAACGAGGCCGAGGCGCGGCGGCTGGCGCGCTTCCAGCCCTTCGGCCACAACGCCGGCGCCTATCTGCCACCGCAGGAAATATCTCATCGTGAATTCCCGATGACCCTTGATCTGCGGCGCGCGCCGGGCATTTAGAAAGGCCAGAAGCCCCGGCGAGCGCGCCGGGGCATGTTCCTGCGGAGTGCCGGGCAATGACACCCACGCCATGCCATCACCGGTTGACCCGCCTGCGGGGCAGGGGGCGGGCATGAGCGCGTCCGACCAACCGCCCGTGCCCGATGGCGAGCCGCCGATGCAGGTGCAGGGGCAGGCCCAGGAACAGAAGCAGGAACAGGCGCCAGCGCAGACTGGCCCCAACGCTGCGGCCGCGCCTGAGGCGGCACCGGAAGATCCGCTGGCCGCGCTGCTCAGCGGTTATGCCCCCTTCGAAGGTGTCCCGGACGAGCTGATGGATGCCTCTGGCACCGTCCGGCCGGTCTGGCGCGATTTCCTGAACCGGCTGGCCGGGCTGGGCGGCGAGGAGCTCGACCTCGCCTGTGCGCGTGGCAGCCAGTACCTGCGCGACGCGGGGGTGTTCTTCCGCCATTACGGTCCCGACAGCCACGAGGAACGCGACTGGCCCCTGTCGCATCTGCCGCTGCTGATCGACGCCGCCGAGTGGCAGCAGATCGCCGCCGGGCTTGTCGAACGCGCCGACCTGCTGGAACAGGTGATGGCGGATCTCTACGGTTCGGGCCAGCTTGTCGCCGACGGGCTGCTGCCGCCCGAGCTGCTGGCGGGCAACCCCGAATGGCTGCGCCCCATGGTCGGCGTCGCGCCGCGCTCGGGGCACTACCTGCACATGCTGGCCTTCGACATCGGGCGCGGCCCCGAGGGGCAATGGTGGGTGCTGGGCGATCGCGCGCAGGCGCCCTCGGGCGCCGGCTTCGCGCTTGAGACGCGGATGGCCACCGCGCGCAGCTTCCCCGCCCTGATGGCCGACAGCAACGTGGCGCGGCTGGCGGGCTTCTTCCGGGGCTTCCGCGACGCCCTGCTGGCCCTTCGCGCCGAAGAGGACAGCCGGGTGGCGATCCTGACGCCGGGGCCGATGAACGACACCTATTTCGAACACGCCTATATCGCGCGCTACCTCGGCTTCCTGCTGGTGCAGGGCGAGGATCTTGTCGTGCGCGATGGTCGCCTGATGGTGCACACGGTCGGGGGCCTGCGCCCGATCTCTGTGCTCTGGCGGCGGCTGGACGCGGAATGGCTGGACCCGCTGGAGCTGCGCGAAGACAGCCAGATCGGCACCGCCGGGCTGCTCTCGGCGCTGCGCTCGGGCGGGCTGACCATGGTCAACGCCCCGGGATCGGGCGTGCTGGAAACCCGCGCCCTGATGGCCTTTGTTCCTGCCATTGCCCATCACCTGCTGGGCCGCGACCTGGCCCTGCCGAACATCGCGACCTGGTGGTGCGGCTCGGCCGAGGCGCAGGACTACGTGCGCGAGAACGCGGGCCGGATGACCATCGACCGGGCGCTCTCGACCAGCCTGCCCTTCGATCACTCCCCCGAGGTGGTGATCGCCGGAATGCGCCCCGATGGCAGCGCCTGGGACCCCGAGATGCTGGCGCGGGAGGGCGGGCGGCTGGTGGCGCAGCAGATCGTGTCCCTCTCGACGGCGCCGGCGCTCTCCGAGGGCAGGCTGGTGGCACGTCCGGCCTCGCTGCGCGTGATCCTGGCGCGCACGGCGCGGGGCTGGCAGGTGATGCCGGGCGGCTTTGCCCGCATCGGCCAGTCGGGCACCTCGGCGGATGTCTCTATGCAACGGGGCGGCTCGGTCTGCGACGTCTGGGTGGTCGGCGGCCCGCAGGTCGAAGACGATACCCTGCTGGCCGCGACCACGGGAGAGCGGATGTCGCTGCCCCAGCTCGCCGCCCTGCCGACGCGGGCCGCCGACAACCTGTTCTGGCTCGGCCGCTACTCGGACCGCGTGGAACAGAAGATCCGCCTGCAACGGGCCTACCACCTGCGCCTGGCCGAGAACGGCCGCGCCGATCTGCCGCTGGTCGAGATGCTCTCGGGCTATCTCGCCTCTATGGGGGTCGAGGCGGCACAGCCGCTGCCCGAGGGGCTGATGGAGGACCTCGATGCCGCCATGGGCAGCGCGGGCCGCATCCGGGACCGCTTTTCGACCGACGGCTGGAACGCGCTGACCGACCTGAAGCGCACCGCCGACAAGCTGGCGCCGCGCCTGAGGCCCGGCGACGATGCCGCCCGGGCGCTCTCGGTGCTGCTGCGCAAGATCTCGGGCTTCTCGGGGCTGATACACGAGAACATGTACCACGCGACCGGCTGGCGGTTCCTGTCCCTGGGCCGCGCGATCGAACGCGCCTGGGCGACCTCGGGGATGCTGGCGACCTTCGCCGATCCCGCCGCGCCGCTTGGTGCCTACGAGATCGCCATCGAGGCCGGGGACGCGGTGATGACCCACCGGATGCGCTTCTCGGCCACCTTCACCCGCGAGACGGTTCTCGATCTGCTGCTGCTGGACGAGAACTACCCCCGCTCGGTTCTGGCGCAGCTGGATGATATCCTGACGCATCTCGACTGGTTGGAAAAGCTGACCCACGACCTGTCGCGCAAGCCCACGCCGATCCGCCGCGCGGTGATGAAGCTGCAGACCGAGCTGGCGACCGCCCGCCCCGGAGACATCCCCCCCGAGCACCTGACCCGGATCGCCGCCACCTGCGCGGATCTCTCGGGTCTGCTGGCCGAAACCTACCTGAGGTAGCGATGCTCTATTCGATCCGCCTGCGTATCAGCTACGACTACGACGCCCCCGCCGACGTGGGTCGCCACCTGCTGCGGGTGCTGCCTGCCTCGATTCCAGGCGTGCAGGAGGTGCGCCAGGCTCGGCTGACCTGCCGCCCGCTGGCGGCCGAACAGAGCGACCGGCGCGACTTCTTCGGCAATATCTGCACCGAGGTCGCCTATCGCGACCCTCTGGAGGCGACCGAGTTCGAGATGCTCGCCGAGGTCGAGCGCTTCGAGGTCGGCCCCGGTCTCGACGTCTCGCCCCCGCCTGAGCGGCTGGCACGGCAGATCGCCGAGGCGCCCTCTCTCGCCGGGGAGGCGCCGCAGGGCTACCTGCCGCCTTCGCCCCGGGTGCCCCATGTGCCCGAGATCGCCGATTGGGCCGCCGAGGCGGTGGCGGGGGCCGAGAGCACCTTTGCCCGCGTCATGGCCGTGACCCGCGCGCTGCACCGCGACATGGCCTTCGACGCCACCGCCACCATGGTCGACACGCCGCTGGACGAGGCCTTCGCCCTGCGGCGCGGGGTCTGCCAGGATTTCACCCATATCCAGATCTGTGCCCTGCGCAGCCTCGGCATCCCGGCGGGTTATGTCAGTGGTTTCCTGCGTACCCTGCCGCCCGAGGGGCAGGAGAGGCTGGAAGGGGCGGATGCCATGCACGCCTGGGTCAGGGCCTGGTGCGGCAAGGACATGGGCTGGGTCGAATTCGACCCCACCAACGACATGCTGGCCGGCACCGATCACGTCGTCATCGCGCGCGGGCGGGATTATTTCGACGTTGCGCCGGTGAAGGGCTCGATGCGGCTGGCGGGCGGACAGAGGACCTCTCAGGGGGTCGACATGGAGGCGGTCTGAAAAGTCTCGCCGCCCCGGTGGAAATCGCTTAACCGTTACCCCATGGACATGAACGACTTCGAAGACTGGTCTGCCCGCGCCGCTGCCTGGGGCGCCGACTACCGCCGCCGCCTGCGTGACCTGCCGGTCCGTCCCCGCACAGCCCCCGGAGAGATCCTGCGCCAGATCCCCGAGGCTCCGCCGGAGGCGGGCGAGGGCATGGAGGCAATCTTTGCCGATTTCGAGCAGATCATCGCCCCGGGCATGACCCATTGGCAGCATCCCCGCTTCTTCGCCTATTTCCCGGCCAATGCGGCGCCGGTCTCGGTGGTGGCGGAATACCTCGTCTCGGCCATGGCCGCGCAATGCATGCTCTGGCAGACCTCTCCGGCCGCGACCGAGCTGGAAACCCGCATGATGTCCTGGCTGCGCGCTGCGCTCGGCTTGCCCGAGGCGTTCACCGGGGTGATCCAGGACAGCGCTTCGACCGCGACGCTGGCCGCCGTGCTGGTGATGCGCGAACGTGCCACCGCCTTTGGTGCCAACCACAGGGGCCTGAAGGCCTTCCCGCAGTTGCGCATCTATGCTTCGCAGGAGGTGCATACCTCGATCGACCGCGCGGTCTGGATTTCCGGCATCGGGATCGAGAACCTCGTCAAGATCCCCTCCCAGGGCCCGCATCACGCCATGGACGCCGGCGCCCTGCGTGCGGCAATCGAGGCCGATATCGCCGCCGGGCATCAGCCTGCGGGTGTCATCGGCTGCGTGGGGGGCACCTCCATCGGCGGCTGCGATGACCTGGCCGAGGTGATCGCCGTGGCGAAGGAATTCGACCTCTATACCCATGTCGACGCCGCCTGGGCGGGCTCGGCGATGATCTGCCCCGAGTTCCGTCCCTTCTGGGCGGGGGTCGAGGGCGCCGACTCGGTCGTCTTCAACCCGCACAAGTGGCTGGGCGCGCAGTTCGACTGCTCGGCCCATTTCCTCAAGGATCCCGAGGCGCTGGTGCGTACCCTCGCTGCGCGGCCCGAGTTCCTGAAGACCCCGGGCGCCGAGGATATCGTCAACTATTCCGAGTGGTCCGTACCACTTGGACGCCGGTTCCGGGCGCTGAAACTGTGGTTCCTGCTGCGCTTCCATGGGCTCGACGGGCTGCGCGGGATCATCCGCAACCATGTCGCTTGGGCGGAAGGGCTGTGCGCGCGCCTGCGCGCCGAGCCAGGCTTCGAGATCGTGACGGAGCCCTTCCTGTCGCTCTTCTCGTTCCGCCCCGTTGCGCCCGAGGGCGTGGACCCGGACGCCCATACCCTGAAGCTGCTCGAGGCAATCAATGCCGACGGGCGGATCTACCTGACCCAGACCCGCGTCGCGGGCGCGCTGGCGATCCGCTTCCAAGCGGGCAGTTTCGAGATGACCGAAGCCGATGCCGACACCGCCTTCGAGGTGATCACCGAACTGGCGAGAGGGCTCTAGGAGCCCTCGGCCATGAAGGCGTCGTAGACCGCATGGGCCTCGTCCGCGTTCCAGTCGGCGCCGCCGATCAGCCGCGCGACCTCGCGGCCCTCTGGGTCGACAATCAGCGTCACCGGCAGGCCGAAGACGGCGGCCCCCCGGGCCTGGGCGCTCTTCGGATCGCGGAAATGGGGCAGGGCGGCGGCGCCCTCCTCTTCGAGGAACTGTGCGACCTTCTCGGGGGCGTTCGGACCCGAGGCCAGCGTCACCACGGCGAAATCCTCGCCCTCGCGCGCGGCCTGCAGCGCGGCCAGCGTCGGCATCTCTTCCCGGCAGGGGGCGCACCAGACGGCCCAGAAGTTCAGCACCACCCATTTGCCCGCGTAGTCGCCAAGGCTGGCGGTCGCGCCGCCGTCCTCCCACTGGATGCCGGTATCCAGGGCTTTCGGGTCCTCAAGCACCTGCAGTTTGCGCATCTCTCCGGTCAGCAGCTCTTCGATCCCGTCGGGCGCGGCCTGAGCGGGACCAGAGATTGCGCCCAGCAGGGCTGCGGTATAAACCAGCGCGGACAGTAATTTTCTCATCTTTCCTCCGAGGGTCCCGATGACCGATAGCCAAGCGAACCAGATGTGGGGCGGCCGTTTCGCCGAAGGCCCCGATGCGATCATGGAGGCGATTAACGCCTCGATCGGTTTCGACAAACGTCTGGCCCGACAGGACATCGAGGGCTCGCGCGCCCATGCCGCCATGCTGGCCGCACAGGGCATCATCACGGATAAAGATGCCGAGGCCATTCGGGAAGGCCTCCTCACCGTTTTGTCAGAGATCGAGGGCGGCACGTTCCAGTTCTCGACCGCGCTTGAAGACATCCACATGAACGTGGAAGCGCGCCTGAAGGAGATCATCGGCGAGCCCGCAGGCCGTCTGCACACCGGGCGCTCGCGCAATGACCAGGTGGCAACCGACTTCCGCCTCTGGGTGCGCGACCAGGCCGATGCGGCCATCGGTGGCCTGCAGGCGCTGATCAAGGCGCTGCTGGTGCAGGCCGAGGCGGGCGCCGAGTGGGTCATGCCCGGCTTCACCCACCTGCAGACCGCCCAGCCCGTCACCTGGGGCCATCACATGCTGGCCTATGTCGAGATGTTCAGCCGCGACCTGGGCCGGTTCACCGATGCCCGCAAGCGGATGAACGAATCCCCCCTCGGGGCGGCGGCGCTGGCGGGCACCTCCTTCCCGCTGGACCGCGAGATGACCGCCAAGGCCCTTGGCTTCGACCGGCCCATGGCGAACTCGCTGGACGCCGTGTCGGACCGTGACTTCGCGCTGGAGTTCCTCGGTGCCGCCTCGATCTGCGCCATGCACCTGAGCCGCTTCGCCGAAGAGCTGGTGATCTGGTCCTCGGCCCAGTTCCGCTTCGTGGTGCTGAGCGACCGTTTCAGCACCGGGTCGTCGATCATGCCGCAGAAGAAGAACCCCGACGCGGCCGAGCTGATCCGCGCCAAGATCGGCCGGATCTTCGGCGCCAATGTCGCGCTGATGACCGTGATGAAGGGCCTGCCGCTGGCCTATTCCAAGGACATGCAGGAGGACAAGGAACAGGTCTTCGACGCCGCCGACAACCTGATGCTGGCGCTGGCCGCGATGACCGGCATGGTCAGCGACATGAAGGCCAATGTCCCCGCGCTGGAAGCCGCCGCGGGCGCCGGCTTCTCGACCGCCACCGACCTTGCCGACTGGCTGGTGCGGGTGCTGGGGATGCCCTTCCGCGATGCGCACCACGTCACCGGGTCGCTGGTGGCCCTGGCCGAGAGCAAGGGCTGCGACCTGCAGGACCTGTCTATGGCCGAGATGCATTCGGTCGAGCCGCGCATCAACCAGGAGGTCTATTCGGTTCTGGGGGTGCATAACTCCGTCGCCTCCCGTATGTCTTTCGGGGGCACCGCGCCCGAACAGGTTCGCAAGCAGGTGGCGGGATGGAAAGAGCGTCTGGACTGAAACTTGCCGCGCTGGCGGGGCTGATCGCCCTGCTGGCGGGCTGCGGTGTCGATGGCGCGCCGCAACCGCCCGGCGGGGCCGACTGGCCCGGCGCCGGCATCGACCGTTCGGGCGCCGAGGCCACCGGCATCGGGGTCTCGGGCGAAACGCTCTACGGTTCCCAGGCCGAAGCCTGAAGGCATGGCTTCGCTGCGCATTCTCTTTCTGGCCCTCGCGGTCTGGGGCAGCCTGCATCCGCTGGCGCTGATCTTCCTCTGGTTTGCCGAGAACGGCATCAGCCTGACCGGGCTGGTCGCCGCCTGGCGGTCCGGTTGGGCCGGCGCGGCGCTGTTCTGGGATCTGGTGATCTCGGCCATCGCGCTGACCGCCTGGATCCTGGCCGAATGCCTGCCCCGCCGCGACCGCATCGGCCTTTTGGCCATTCCGGCCACCTTCTGCATCGGCGTGAGCTGCGGCCTGCCGCTCTATCTTTTCCTGCGCTCTCGCAGGGTGTAAGGCCGCTCCCGGCGCGGGCCGCGCCGCTGACCCCGACCCAAGGAGGGACCCATGGATCACTTTCTCTACCGTGACGGCACGCTGTTTGCCGAGGACGTTCCCCTGACCGAGATCGCGGCCCGGGTCGGTACGCCCTGCTATGTCTATTCGACCGCCACGCTGACCCGCCATTTCACCCTCTTCGACGAGGCGCTTTCGGGCATGGACCACCTGGTGTGCTATGCCATGAAGGCGGCCAGCAACCAGGCGATCCTGAAGCTGATGGCCAGCCTTGGCGCCGGCATGGACGTGGTTTCGGGCGGGGAATACGCCCGCGCCATCGCTGCCGGTGTGCCGGGCGACAAGATCGTCTTTTCGGGCGTCGGCAAGACCCGGGAAGAGATGACGGCGGCCCTGAAGGGCGGCGTGCGCCAGTTCAACCTGGAAAGCGAACCCGAGATGGAGGCGCTGAACGAGGTCGCCCTGTCGCTGGGCGTCGTTGCGCCCGTGACGGTGCGGGTGAACCCGGATGTCGACGCCAAGACCCACGCCAAGATCGCCACCGGCAAGAGCGAGAACAAGTTCGGCATCCCGATCTCCCGCGCGCCCGAGGTCTATGGCCGCATCGCGCAGCTGAAGGGGCTGAAGGCGGTCGGGATCGACGTCCACATCGGCTCTCAGCTGACCGATCTGGAGCCCTATCGCCAGGCGTTTACCAAGGTGAAGGAGCTGACGCAGCTGCTGCGCGATCAGGGCCATGACATCATCCGCCTCGACCTCGGCGGCGGGCTGGGCATCCCCTACGACCGTGGCAACTCGGCCCCGCCGCTGCCGGTGGAATATGGCGCCCTGGTGCGCGAGGTGCTCGGGGATACGGGCTGCGAGATCGAGATCGAGCCGGGCCGCCTGATCGCCGGCAACGCCGGGATCATGCTGTCGAAGGTGATCTACGTTAAGGAAGGGGAGGGGCGGAATTTCCTCATCCTCGACGGGGCGATGAACGACCTGATCCGCCCGGCGATGTACGATGCGCACCACGATATCGTGCCGGTGGTCGAACCCGCCCCCGGCGTCGAACAGAGCTCCTACGACATCGTTGGCCCGGTTTGCGAGACCGGCGACACCTTTGCCAAGGCGCGCAACATGCCCGCGCTGCAGGCCGAGGACCTCGTGGCTTTCCGCTCGGCCGGGGCCTATGGCGCGGTGATGGCCAGCGAATACAACACCCGGCCCCTGATCCCCGAGGTTCTGGTCAACGGGGATCAATTCGCCGTCATCCGTTCCAGACCCTCCTATGAGGAAATCATTAACCGCGATACGCTACCCGAGTGGATGTAGCGCGACCCCCGCGCTGCCCGCACGGGACGGAGCATGGCTGACCAGACGCGATACACCGAGACGCTGCGCCGCCTTCGCTGGCCGCTTTTCCTGACCCGGGCAGGGCTGCTCTGCGAGCGCGTGGTGAGGGGCTTCTGGCCGCTGTGGTCTCTGGTGCTTCTGGTCCTCGCCGCCCTGATGCTCGGCGCGGTGGACCTGCTGCCGACAGAGGCGCTCTGGGGGCTTGGGGCGCTGTGCGGCGTTCTGGCGCTGGTGTTGCTGGTGCGTGGTGTCTGGCGGTTTCGCTGGCCTTCGCGGGGCGAGGCGTTCCGCCGCCTGGACGGAACGCTGAAAGGTCAGCCATTACAAACACTTCGTGACGATCAGGTGCTGGGCGCGGATGACCCGGGTTCAGCCGCGCTCTGGGCGGCGCACCGGGATCTCATGGCGGCGCGGGCCGCTGCGGCCAGGGCGCCGAAACCCGACCTGGCGCTCTCGCAGCGGGATGCCTTCGGGCTGCGCTATGTCGCGCTCTTGCTGCTGCTGGTCGGCGGCCTTTTCGGTTCGATCTGGCGTGTCGGGGATCTGGGCGATGCCCTGCCCGGCGCCGCGCAGGCTGCCATCGGCCCTTCATGGGAGGGCTGGGTGGAGCCGCCGCTGCACACCGGGCTGCCGACGATCTACCTGGGCGATATCACCGGCGAGGTGCTGAATGCACCGCAAGGCGCTCTGGTGACGATGCGATTCTACGGCCCCGAAGGGCGGCTGGAACTGGCCGAGACCGTCTCGGGACGGGTGGGTGAGCTGCCTTCCGCCGGGGATCCTGCCCAGGAATTCACCATCCGCCAGGAAGGTCGCCTGGCGGTGGATGGCCCTGGCGGGCGCGAATGGCGCGTGGCGCTGATCCCCGACCGCGCGCCCTCGGTCACCATCGACGGACCGGCCGAGGCGGATGTCGAAGGCCAGCTGACCATGCCCTTCTCGGCCCGCGACGACTATGGCGTGGTGACGGGCAAGGCGCTGATTACCCTCGACCTTGACGCGGTTGACCGGCGGTATGGCCTGGCCTCGCAGCCCGAGCCGCGTTCGCCGATCGAAATCGCCCTGCCGCTGCCGCTCTCGGGTTCGCGGGCGGACTTCACCGAGGCGCTGGTCGAGAATTTCTCTGAACACCCCTGGGCCAACCTGCCCGTCACGGTGTCCCTGACGGTCGAGGATGCCCTGGGCCAATCGGGGCGCAGCGAGGGCTACGACATGCTGCTCGACGCCCGGCGCTTCTTCGACCCGCTGGCCGCGACCCTGATCGAGATGCGGCGCGATCTGTTCTGGAACCGTGACAATGCGCGTCGTGTGACCCAGGTGCTGCGCGCCGTGCGATGGCACGGAGAGGGGCTTTTCCCCAGTGAAACCATGGAGATGCGGTTGGATCGCCTGATCCGCAAGGTCGAGACGATCCGGCGGTTCCGCCCGCTGTCCGATGATCAGGTCGCCGAGGTGACCCAGGCGCTCTGGGACATGGCGATCGAGATCGAAGAGGGTGACCTGGCCGATGCCCGCGCCCGCATGGAACGGGCCAAACAGCGGCTGGAAGAGGCGATGCGCAACGGCGCCTCGGACCAGGAGATCGCGCGCCTGATGCAGGAACTGCGCGATGCGACGCAGGATTACATGCGCCAGCTGGCGCAGCAGCAGGCCCGGGAACAGGGGCAGCAGCAGGGTCAACAGGACATGGAAAACGCCATGCGCATGACCCAGGACGACATCCAGCGGATGATGGACCGTATCCAGGAGCTGATGGAGCAGGGCCGCATGGCCGAGGCGCAGCAGGCGCTGGAAGAGCTGCAGCAGCTGCTGGAAAACATGCAGATGACCGAAGGGCAGGGTGGCGAAGGCCAGCAGGGCCCCGGTCAGCAGGCGATGGAGGGACTGGGCGAGACGCTGCGCAACCAGCAGGAGCTTTCGGACGATGCCTTCCGTGACCTTCAGGACCAGTTCAACCCCGATGGCCGCTCGGGGGAGCGCAACCAGGGGCAACAGGGCGAAGGCGAGCAGGGGCAGCAGCAACAAGGTGGCCAGGGTCAGGGGCAGCAGGGTCAGCAGCCCGGCCAGCAGCAGGGCCAGGGCGGCGCCCAGGGCGGTGAGCAATCCGCGCCTGACGCCGGAAGCCTGGCCGAGCGCCAGCGCGCGCTGCGCAACGAACTGGATCGCCAGCGCGGCAATCTTCCCGGCGCAGGCACCGAGGCAGGGCGCGCGGCGCGCGAGGCTCTGGACGAAGCGGATCGTGCCATGGGCGGCGCCGAGGAGGCGCTGCGCGACGGAGACCTGGCAGAGGCCATCGACCAGCAATCCCGTGCCATGGACGCCCTGCGCGAGGGGATGCGCAACCTGGGCGAGGCGATGGCCGAACAGGATCGGCAGATGGCCGGCCAGCAGGGCGAGGCGGAAGGCGACAACCCGGGGCAGCGCAACGATCCCCTGGGCCGCAATGCGGGGACCAACGGCGCCCTTGGCAATGAACGCGAGATGCTGAGCGATGAGGAGGTGCGCCGCCGCGCCCAGAACCTGCTGGACGAGATCCGTCGCCGCTCGGGCGAAAACGCCCGCACTGCCGAGGAACGCGACTACCTGCGCCGGTTGCTGGATCGTTTCTGAGGCGGGAACGGGCTGCTGAGGAGGCTTGCCGCGCGGGTGCGCGCCTGGCAGGCCACCTCTCACCTCTCACCTCTCACCTCTCACCTCTCACCTCTCACCTCTCACCTCTCACCTGACCCGTGGGGAGGGCGCGAGTGGTTAGAAGTTCGGCGCTGTGACGCGATGACTCGGCGTTGCGTGGAAGTGCGGTGGCGACGATAGACCAGAGGACCTTCGAAGCCGACAGAATGCTCCCCGGCAGGAGCAGGCTCCGCGAGGAGGTCAGGCGTGGATGGACATCGGGTAGAGGCGGGGCGCAGCCGCAAGTGGATGGAAGGACGCCTGCGGAAAGTCTAGCCGTGTCCGGCGATATCTCTACCGCTGCGCGCCCCGGGGTCGCTGGCTCAGGTGTTCGACCTCGGTCCAGCTCTGCATTCCGGCCAGATCAGGCTTCGGCGCTCGTCCTGTCCTCGATCCAGGCGATCAGGCGGCGGACATTGGCGTCCAGCCAGACCCGGCCCTCGTCCACGGTCACCACGTAGCTGCGCATGGCCGGCTCGGCCTTGGGGAACCGTTCGGCGATCCGGGGGGCGTTGACGTAGAGAAGCACCGCGATGGCCGCGAGGAAGATCGGCAGGGTGAAGCCGCGACGGAAGCTGCGGCGCGCCTCCGGGTCGGGTGTGTCGTAGTCCTCTTCCGGCTCGACCTTCTGGCCACGGCTGCGCAGCGAGGAATTGATCTCCTCGATATCCGGCAGCAGGTCGCGGCGCGAGGTCGCGCTGCCCTCGGCGTCCGCCTCTCCCTTCGCGCCGCGCAGCCGCGCCATGCGCGCCCGCGCCTCGCGTTCCCGGCGCTCGGCGTCGCTTTCCCCGGCCTCCGGCGCGACGGGTGCGGGGTCGGAGAGACCCAGCTCGGGCTGGCTCTCCAGCCCGCCGCTTTCCTGGGCGCGCACGCGGGCTTCGTGCTCGGCTTCCTCGCGGAGAACCTCCTTGACCGAGGGATCCAGGGCACGTCGGCGCGGCGCGACATGATCGGGCAGGGTCGCCTCTTCGTCCTCATCCTCGTCGGGGGCGTCTTCCTGCCAGGAACTTTCCTGCCAGGAGTCCTGCATGACCTCTGTCAGGTCCGCCTCGAGACGGGCCTCGGCGGCGGCGTCTTCCTCGGCGGCGGCGGGAGGTGCATCGGCCGGTCGTTGCGGGCGGCGGGGCGCCACGCGCGGGGCCGTGGCCTGACTGGTCGTGACAGGACCCGGGCTCGCCTCGGCGGGGGGATCCTGGAACCAGGTATCCCCGCAGTTGGAACACTGCACGTCGCGACCGGCCGCCGGGATCACCGCGTCCGGCACCTCGTATTGAGCTCCGCAATTCGGGCAGGTCAGTCGCATCGGGCCCCATCCCAGTCACGCGCCGGAGCACCCATAGGCACCTGTCCTCCGGCTCTGGCCGCTACCATATGTGGATCGGAGGAGGCGGAAAAGTGCTATTTCCGCCCTGTGCCGCGATTGCATCGGCCGCCCCGATCCTGCAAAAGGATAAGGCAGTCGCGGGGGCCTATGTGATCGAACTGGACAATCTCGCCTATTCCTACGGCGGCGGAGAGTTGCTGAGCGACATCTCCCTCAGGCTGACGCCCGGGTCCTTTCATTTCCTGACCGGACCCTCGGGATCGGGCAAGACCACCTTCCTGAAACTCTGCTACGGCGCGCTGGTGCCGACCGCCGGCCATGCGCTGCTGTTCGGCAAGGACGTGCGCCAGATGGACCGGGACGAGATCGCGGAGATCCGCCGACGGGTCGGCGTGGTGCACCAGGATTGCCAGTTTCTCGACCACCTGACCGTGGCCGAGAACATCGCCCTGCCGCTGATGGTGTCGGGCCGCGACGTGGCTGCCGAAGAGGTGAACCTGAAAGAGCTCGTGGCCTGGTGTGGCCTGACGCACCGGGCGGACGCCCTGCCGCCCGAACTGTCGGGGGGCGAGCGTCAGCGGGCCGCCCTGGCGCGGGCGGTGATCATGTCGCCCGACATCATCCTGGCGGACGAGCCAACGGGCAACGTCGACTGGGAGATGTCCGAACGCCTGCTGTCGCTGCTGGTCGAGCTGAACCGCATGGGCAAGACGGTGATGATCGCGACCCATGACCTTGGCCTGATCCGCGCCGCCAAGACCCGGGTGCAGGCGCGGGTGCTGCGCATCGCCAAGCGGCGGCTGCAGCTTGCGGGGGCCGACCTGTGAAACTGCTCTCGCCCGCCGTGCTGCTGCGCGGAGAACCCCAGGCCGACCGCGTCGTGCCACCGACCGGGTTCACCGCCCGGCTGACCCTCTTTGCTGCCGCTGCCATGACCTTCCTCGCGGTTTTCGCCCTGGCGCTGTCGCTGGCCACCGGACGCCTTGCCTCGAACTGGAGCGAGGAATTGGCGCGCAGCTCGACCCTGCGCATCTCGGCGCCCGCCGAACAGATCGCGGCGCAGACCGAGGCCGCGTTGCAGGTGCTGGCGACGACCGGCGGCGTGGCCCGGGCAAGGGCGTTGTCGCGCGAGGAACAGCAAGCGCTGCTGGAACCCTGGTTCGGCCCCGACCTGCCGGTCGACAGCCTGCCCATCCCGCAGCTGATCGAGATCATCGAGGACGCCCAGGGCTACGACCCGGACGGGTTGCGGCTGCGCCTGGCCGCCGAGGTGCCGGGTGCGGTGCTGGACGATCATGGCCGCTGGCGGCGGCCGCTGGTCAAGGCGGCGGGGCGCATCCGGTCGCTCGGCCTGCTGTCGCTGCTGCTGATCGGCGCCGTGATGGGGGCGATGATCACCCTGGCCGCGAATTCGGCACTGGCGGCCAATGCGCAGGTCATCGCGGTGCTGCGCCTGGTCGGCGCGCGGGACGATTTCATCGCCCGCGCTTTCGTGCGCCGCTTCACCTTCCGTGCCTTCTGGGGGGCCGTGCTGGGCATGGGGCTGGGCCTGGCGGCCCTGCTGGCGCTGCCCGAGGCCCAGGCCGAAGGCGGCTTCCTGACCGGGCTGGGCCTGCGCGGCTGGCACTGGGTCTGGCCCTTCGTCCTGCCGCCCGTGGCGGCGATGGTTTCCTTCCTGGCCACCGGCGGCGCGGCCCGCCGCATGTTGCGGAGACTGGCATGAGGACTGCCTTTCAATACCTGCGCTCGCTGATCTTCGTGATCCAGATGTACCTGGCGATGCTGATCATGGGCCTGTTCTACCTGCCCTGGGCCCTGGTCGACCGGCAGGGGGCCTATTCCGGCGCGCGGACCTTCAGCCGCTATGTCCGCCTGACGCTGCGCCTGATCTGCGGCACCCGCACGGAGGTGCGCGGCGAGATCCCGCAGGGCGAGGTGCTCATCGCCTCCAAGCACCAGAGCTTCCTCGACATCATCCTCATCGTCTCGGTGGTGGCGCGACCGAAGTTCATCATGAAGGACAGCCTGCGCTACGCGCCGGTGCTGGGTTACTACGCCCTGCGCCTCGGCTGCGTTCCGGTGAAACGGGGGCGCCGCTCGGAGGCGATCCGTGACATGATGGCCGGGGTCACCTCGGGCGAGGCGCCGCCGGGGCAGCTGATCATCTATCCGCAGGGCACCCGTGTGGCGCCGGGGGCGATGGCCGACTACAAGGTCGGCGTGGCCGCGATCTACGAGCAGACCGGACAATATTGCATACCTGCGGCGACCAATGTCGGCCTATTCTGGCCGCGCACCGGGGTGATGCGCAAACCCGGCTTGGCGGTGGTGGAGTTCCTGCCCGCCGTCGCGCCGGGGCTGGACCGCGAGGCGTTCCGCGAGGAACTGCGCCGGGTGATCGAGACGCGCTCGGACGCGCTTCTGGAAGAGGGGAGGGCAAGCCTTTGAAATTCATGGACACCATCGACGACCTGGCCGAGATCTACGGCACGCCGACGCCGGCCTCGACCCGCAAGGTCGCGCATCGCATGACCGAGGATTACCGGACCTGGATTTCCCGCGCGCGGTTCTGCGTCGTCTCGACGGTCGGCCCAGAGGGCGCAGACGGCAGCCCGCGCGGCGATGATGGCCCGGTGGTGCGAGAACTCGATCCGACGACCCTTGCGCTGCCCGACTGGCGCGGCAATGACCGTATCGATACCCTGCGCAACATCGTGCGCGATCCGCGCATGGCGCTGATGTTCATGATCCCCGGTTCGAACAACGTGGTACGGGTCAACGGCCGTGGCCGCGTCACCGCCGATCCCCAGCTTCTCGCCAGCTTCGAGTTCAAGGGCCGCCAGCCGCGCACGGTGGTGGTGCTGGAGATTGACGAGATCTATTTCCAATGCGCTCGCGCCGTGATGCGGGCCGGTCTCTGGTCCGGTCGCGACGAGAGCGAGGGCCTGCCGACCCCCGGCCAGATCCTTGCCCGGATGACCGAGGGCGAAGTGGGCGGCGAGACCTATGACCGCGCATGGCCCGAGCGCGCCGCGAAGACCATGTGGTAGAGCTCAGGAGGCGGCCAGCCCAGCGGTGGCGGCGGCGGCCCGGCAGCGCGTCGTGCCCGGCAGGGCGCCCCGGTCGCGGGTCCGGGCAATGAAGGCGTAGAAGCTTTCTTTGGGCCGGGCGTCCAGGCAATAGCTGTCGTTCAGCCGGGCCTTGGCGCGGAAGACCTCGGCGCAGGCCGGGCGCAGGGCGAAGGGGATGTCCCCGACCCCGGCCTCGATCTCGGCGATATGGCTGCGGTAGGCGCGCGAAACCCGCGCGCTGAACCCTGCGGCGGCGGTGACCGAGGTCATGCCGAGGCGCAGCTGGTATGCCCTGTGACCAAGCGGCGCCCGCCCGCCCAGCCGGGCCAGCAGTTCGACGGCGTGCCGCACATCCTGAGAAAGATGCGACGTGAAGGGACGGGCCTGGCTGCGTGGCAGAACGGGGTGGAAGCTTGCACCCTCCGCACCGAGATCCTCCAGCGTCAACTGGTGACGGCCCTCGGGCAGGCGCAGGATCTGCTGTTCCCCCTCCAGCACCGAGGTCGCTCCGAAGGCCGCGCCGTGGCGGCGTGCCAGGGGCAGCAGGGCCGAGAGGTACCCAGGCTCCCAGCTGTCGTCGGCATCGAGGAAGGCGATGAATTCACCTCGCGCCTGTTGCAGGGCCCGGTTGCGCGCCGCGCCGGGGCCGGTGGCGACGGGGCCGACAGGGGTGACCGAGACGGGCAGGCCGGGCGGCACGAGATCCCGGTGATCGCAACCGTCGTCCGAGGCCAGGACGACCTCGATCTGTCCGGCCGGCAGTCCGCAGCGCAAAATCGACGCGAGGGCGCGGGGCAGGGTCTCGCGCGCCTTGTAGGCCGGCAGGATAACCGAGACGTCGGGCCTGGGCATCGGACTGTCCCCTTGTCGCTGTATCAACTGTAATACGCGGCACGAGGCGAAACAGATCACGTTGACGCAGGGAAAGCTTCCGGCACGCTCTTGCCTGCGAGAGGGCCGGACCTGCCTGCGCAACAGGCATCGGGGGAAAACGGACGCCCGCCCCCTTGCGGGGACGGGCGCTGATCTTCGGACGGGTGGGGCGATCACATGTGGATCGGGCCGTCTCCGCAGGCCAGGGCCGCTTCGCGCACGGCTTCCGAGAAGGTCGGGTGCGCGTGGCAGGTCAGGGCCAGGTCCTCGGCGGAGCCGCCGTATTCCATGGTCACGCAGACCTCGTGGATCAGGTCGCCGGCGGCGGGGCCGATGATATGGGCGCCCAGGACGCGGTCGGTGTCCTTGTCGACGATCAGCTTGACGAAGCCGTCACCGGCAAAGACGGCCTTGGCGCGGGCGTTGCCCATGAAGGAGAACTTGCCGACCTTGTAGGCGCGGCCCTCTTCCTTCAGCTGCTCTTCGGTCTTGCCGACCGAGGCGACCTCGGGGTGGGTGTAGATGACGCCCGGGATCACGTCGTAGTTCACGTGACCGGCCTTGCCGGCGATGACCTCGGCGACGGCCATGCCCTCGTCCTCGGCCTTGTGGGCCAGCATGGGACCGGCGACCGCGTCACCGATGGCATAGACGCCCTTGACCGAGGTGGCCCAGTGGGCGTCGGTCTTGACGACGCCGCGCTCGGTCATCTCGACGCCCAGTTCCTTCAGGCCCAGCCCGTCGGTGAAGGCGCGACGGCCGGTGGCGACCAGCACGACGTCGGCATCCAGCGTGTGCTCGCTGTCGTCCTTCTTCAGCTTGTAGGTCAGCTTGGCCTTGGTCTTGGTGGCTTCGGCGCCCTGCACGGCGGCACCCAGGATGAAGGTCATGCCCTGCTTCTTCAGCAGCTTCTGCAGGGTCTTCTGCACTTCGCCGTCCATGCCGGGGGTGATCTGGTCGAGGAATTCGACCACCGTCACCTCGGCGCCGAGACGCGCGTAGACCGAGCCCATTTCCAGGCCGATCACGCCGGCGCCGACGACGATCATCTTCTTCGGCACCTTGGGCAGATCCAGCGCGCCGGTGCTGTCGACGATCACGCCGGCCTCGTTGTCGATCGTCAGGCCCGGCAGCGAGGAGGGCACGGAGCCGGAGGCGACGATGATGTTCTTGGCCTCATGGACCTCGTCACCGACCTTGACCTTGCCGGCCTCGGGGATCGAACCCCAGCCCTTCAGCCAGTCGATCTTGTTCTTCTTGAACAGGAACTCGATGCCCTTGGTGTTGCTGTCGACGACGTCCTGCTTGTAGGCCTTCATCTGGTTCCAGTCGACGGAAGGCGACTTGCCCTTCAGGCCCATGGTGGCGAAGTTGTGCTCTGCCTCGTGCAGCTGGTGCGTGGCGTGCAGCAGCGCCTTCGAGGGGATGCAGCCCACGTTCAGGCAGGTGCCGCCGAGGGTCTCGCGGCCCTCGACACAGGCGGTCTTCAGACCGAGCTGGGCGCAGCGGATGGCGGCGACATAGCCGCCGGGGCCTGCACCGATGACGATCACGTCGTATTGGGCCATGGGGGTCTCCTTCTAGCGTATGGCGCATCGGGCGCCGGGAGTTTCGTCGTTTCGGGCCGGGGAGGGGGCTCTGCCCCCGCCGCTGTCGCGGCTCCCCCCCAGTAATTAGGGCGCAGTATTCAGGGCCGCCGGATGATCAGAAGAGTGCGGCGAGGATCATAAGCGTGGTGGCGGCAAGTCCGGTCAGCCAAAGCAGGGAGCGCCAGGGCACCCAGCCGAAGGCATAGGCCGGGACATAGAGGATACGCGCGCCCAGGTAGATCCAGGCGCAGGTCGCGGTGAGCGGCGAGGCGGCCTGGCCCAGCGTCACTACCGCCACGGCGATGGTGAAGAGGATCAGCGCCTCGAAGTGGTTGTCCATGGCGCGGAAGATGCGGCCCGTGCGCGGGCTGACCTGTTCCATCAGCGGTTTGCCGAGACGACCGGGGTCGCGCGGGCCGAGGGTCTTGCCGCGGTCCAGTTCGAGGTTCGCGGTCACCGACATCAGGGCGATCTGCGCGACCTGCAGCAGGCCGGCGAGGGCGAGGACGGTGACTTCGGTGGGAAGGCTGTTCATCTTTGCACCTCAGAGGAACGCGGCGACATACATGGTGATCGTGGCGACGAGCCCGACCATGTAGATGACCGACCGCCAGGGCGCCCAGCCATAGGCATAGGCCGGGATATAGAGCGCGCGGGCGGCGGCATAGATCAGCGCGGCGACGGCGGTGGTGGCCGAGGCGCTGTCGGAAAGCAGCACGACGACCACGGCGCCGATGAACAGCGGGAAGTTCTCGGTATGGTTGTCCAACGCCCGGCGCAGGCGGTTGCAGCGGAGGGAGAGCGGCGGCATCTCGTCCCGCGGGCTGGCGTTGACGTCCGCGCCCGCATCGCGGTTCAGAAGAGTCTGGGACCAGAAGACGAGAACGAGATGTTCCAGGGCGACGAGGGCGAGGGCGATGAGTTCGGCGGTCATTTGCGGGGCTCTACATGGGCCGCAAGCTTGCGGCCAAGGGAGACCTGAGGCCCCCATTTGCCGATGCCGGACAGCGAAACCACTTCGGCGACCGAGACGGATGCAAGGCTTTCGGAGAATTCTATGCCGAAAAGGACGACATGAGGCGCCTTGTCCCGATCCGGGGCGCTCTCATAGCGCTCCTTTAGGATGCTTGCGAGTTGGGTCACGGTCATCGGAGCGATTGCCTTTGCCAAGCGGCGGGGTGAACCCCGCCCTACGCGGTGCGCGGGCGGGGCCGATTTCGTAGGGCGGGGTTCACCCCGCCGTCCGGATTACAGATCCATCAGCAGGCGGCGGGGATCTTCCAGCGCTTCCTTGACGCGCACGAGGAAGGTCACGGCGCCCTTGCCGTCGACGATGCGGTGATCGTAGCTGAGGGCAAGGTACATCATCGGGCGGATTTCCACCTTGCCGTTGATCGCCATCGGACGGTCCTGGATCTTGTGCATCCCGAGGATCCCCGACTGCGGGGGGTTCAGGATCGGCGAGGACATCAGCGAGCCGTAGACACCACCGTTGGAGATGGTGAAGGTGCCGCCCTGCATCTCGGCCATCGAGAGCTTGCCGTCACGGGCGCGCTTGCCCTTCTCGGCGATCGCCTTCTCGATCTCGGCGAAGGAGAGCGAGTCGACGTCGCGGATCACCGGAACCACCAGGCCCTGCGGCGTGCCGGCGGCGATGCCCATGTGGACGAAGTTCTTGTAGACCACGTCGGTGCCGTCGATCTCGGCGTTGACCTCGGGGACCTCCTTCAGGGCGTGCACGCAGGCCTTGGTGAAGAAGGACATGAAGCCCAGGCGGACGCCATGCTTCTTCTCGAACATGTCCTTGTACTGGCTGCGCAGGCCCATCACCTCGGTCATGTCCACCTCGTTGTAGGTGGTCAGCATGGCGGCGGTGTTCTGCGCGTCCTTCAGGCGGCGGGCGATGGTCTGGCGCAGGCGGGTCATCTTGACGCGCTCTTCGCGGGCGGCGTCATCGGCGGCGACGGGCGCGCGCGGTGCGGAGGCGGGCGCAGCGGGGGCCGACTTGGCCGCCGACAGGGCCTTGGCCACGTCGTCCTTCATGATGCGGCCGTCCTTGCCGGTGCCGGTGACCTGGTCGGGCGACAGACCCGCTTCGGCCATGGCCTTCTTGGCCGAGGGCGCATCCTCGACATCCTTGCCACCCGAAGAGGCGGGGGCAGCCGCCGGGGCGGCGTCGGTCTTGGGCGCGGCGGAGGCGCCACCCTTGCCCGAGGTCATCTCGGCCAGCTGGCCGCCGGCCTCGACGGTTTCGCCTTCCTTGGCCAGGATCTTGGTCAGGGTGCCGGCAGCCGGCGCGGGAACCTCGACGGACACCTTGTCGGTTTCCAGCTCGCAGAGCATCTCGTCGGCCTCGAAGCTTTCGCCTTCCTTCTTGAACCAGGTGGCCACGGTGGCCTCGGTCACGGATTCACCCAGGGTGGGAACCATGACCGGCACGGTCTCGCCGCCGCCGTCTGCCGGCGTCTCGGTCGGGGCCGAGGGGGTGGCCTTGGGGGTCACCTCTTCCGGGCCGGCATTGCCTTCCTCGGCGATATAGCCAAGCAGGGCGTCGACACCGACGGTGTCGCCTTCCTTGGCAACGATGTCGCCCAGCACACCGGAGGCGGTGGCGGGGACCTCGACGGTCACCTTGTCGGTTTCCAGCTCACAGAGCATCTCGTCGACGGCGACCGCATCGCCCGGCTTCTTGAACCAGGTGGCGACGGTGGCTTCGGTAACGGATTCCCCAAGCGTGGGGACGCGGATCTCGGTGCTCATGGGACTTAGTTTCCTTCGATGGTCAGCGCTTCGTCGACAAGCGACTCCTGCTGGGCTTTGTGCTGTTTGGCCAGGCCGGTTGCGGGCGACGCCGAGGCGACGCGGCCCACGTAACGCGGGCGTTGGTGGGTGGCGCCGATGCGTTGCAGGCACCACTCGATATTGGGTTCGATGAAGGACCAGGCGCCCTGGTTCTTCGGTTCTTCCTGGCACCAGATCATCTCGGCGCCCTTGAAGCGTTCCAGCTCCTTGACCAGCGAGATCGCCGGGAAGGGATAGAACTGTTCGACACGCAGCAGGTAGACGTCGTCGATGCCGCGGGCGTCACGCTCTTCCAGCAGGTCGTAGTAGACCTTGCCCGAGCACATGACGACGCGCTTGATCTTGTCGTCCGCGACCAGCTTGGTGTCCGAGTTGCCACGTTCCGCATCGTCCCAGAGGACGCGGTGGAAGCTGGAGCCGGTGGTGAAATCCTCGGCCTTGCTGATCGCCAGCTTGTGACGCAGCAGCGACTTCGGCGTGACCAGCACCAGCGGCTTGCGGAAGCTGCGGTGCAGCTGGCGGCGCAGGATGTGGAAGTAGTTGGCCGGGGTGGTGCAGTTGGCAACGATCCAATTGTCCTGGCCGCACATCTGCAGGAAGCGCTCAAGCCGGGCCGAGGAGTGCTCGGGGCCCTGGCCTTCGTAGCCATGCGGCAGCAGCATCACCAGGCCGGACATCCGCAGCCACTTGGATTCACCCGAGCTGATGAACTGGTCGAACATGATCTGCGCGCCGTTGGCGAAGTCACCGAACTGGGCTTCCCACATCACCAGGGCGTTCGGTTCGGCCAGCGAGTAGCCGTATTCGAAGCCAAGCACCGCGTATTCGGAGAGCATCGAGTCGATGACCTCGTAGCGGGCCTGGCCGGGCTTGATGTTGTTCAGCGGATAGTAACGCTCTTCGGTCTCCTGGTTGATCAGGGCCGAATGACGCTGCGAGAAGGTGCCGCGGGTCGAGTCCTGGCCCGCCAGGCGCACCGGGTAGCCCTCGGCAAGCAGCGAGCCGAAGGCCAGCGCCTCGCCCGTCGCCCAGTCGAAGCCGTCGCCGGTCTCGAACATCTTGGCCTTGGCGTCCAGAAGGCGGCCGACGGTCTTGTGCATCGGGAAGCCGTCCGGTGCGCTGGTCAGCGACTTGCCGACCTCGTCCATCAGCTCGGGCGCGATCGCGGTCTCGCCGCGCTGGTAGTCCTCCTTCTCGCGCTCCAGGCCCGACCACTTGCCGTCCAGCCAGTCGGCCTTGTTGGGCTTGTATTCCTTGCCGGCCTCGAACTCCTCGTTGAGGTGGGACTGGAAGGCGGCCTTCATGTCCTCGATCTCTCCCTCGGGGATGAGACCGTCCTTGACCAGGCGATCCGTGTACAGGCTGAGGGTCGTCTTATGACCCTTGATGTTCTTGTACATGATCGGGTTGGTGAACATCGGCTCGTCGCCTTCGTTGTGCCCGAAGCGACGGTAGCAGAAGATGTCGATCACCACGTCCTTGTGGAACTTCTGGCGGAACTCGGTGGCCACCTTGGCGGCGTGCACCACCGCCTCGGGGTCGTCGCCGTTGACGTGGAAGATCGGCGCCTCGACCATCAGCGCGATATCCGTCGGATAGGGGCTGGAGCGGCTGAAGTGCGGCGCGGTGGTGAAGCCGATCTGGTTGTTGACGACGATGTGGATCGTGCCGCCGGTGCGGTGACCGACGAGGCCCGACAAGCCGAAGCATTCCGCCACGACACCCTGGCCCGCAAAGGCCGCGTCACCGTGCAGCAGCACGGGAATGACCGAGGTGCGGTCGGCGTCGTTGTTCTGGAACTGCTTGGCGCGGGCCTTGCCCAGGACCACCGGGTTCACGGCTTCCAGGTGCGAGGGGTTTGCGGTCAGCGACAGGTGCACGGTGTTGCCGTCGAACTCGCGGTCCGAGGAGGCGCCGAGGTGATACTTCACGTCGCCCGAACCATCGACGTCCTCGGGCTTGAAGCTGCCACCCTGGAATTCGTTGAAGATCGCGCGGTAGGGCTTGCCCATCACGTTGGCCAGCACCGAGAGGCGGCCCCGGTGGGGCATCCCGATGACCACGTCGCGGGCGCCCAGGTTGCCGCCGCGCTTGATGATCTGCTCCATGGCGGGGATCAGCGCCTCGCCACCGTCGAGGCCGAAGCGCTTGGTGCCCATGTACTTGACGTGCAGGAACTTCTCGAAGCCCTCGGCCTCGACCAGCTTGTTCAGGATGGCGCGGCGGCCTTCACGGGTGAAGGTGATTTCCTTGCCGTAACCCTCGATCCGCTCCTTCAGCCAGGCGCTTTCCTCGGGGTTGGAGATATGCATGTACTGCAGCGCGAAGGTGCCGCAGTAGGTGCGTTTCACGATGTCGACGATCTGGCGCATCGAGGCGATCTGCAGCCCCAGCACGTTGTCGATGAAGATCGGGCGATCCATGTCTGCATCGTTGAAGCCGTAGGACTTCGGATCGAGCTCGGGGTGGGCGACGGCGTCCTTCATGCCCAGCGGATCGAGGTCGGCGGCCAGGTGGCCACGGATCCGGTAGGCGCGGATCAGCATGATGGCGCGGATGCTGTCCAGCACCGCCTGCTTGACCGCGTCATCGGAGACCTCGACGCCCTTGGCGGCGGCCTTCTCCTTGATCTTCTTGCCCGCGTCCTTGGCTTCGGCGGGGGCCGGCCACATGCCGTCCAGCGCCGCGGTCACCTCGTCATCGGGGGCCGGCGGCCAGTCGGTGCGCTTCCAGGAGGGGCCTTCGGCCTCGGCCTTCGCGTCTTCGCCGGCATCGCCCAGGGTGGCGAAGAACTCGGCCCAGGCGGCATCGACCGCCGAAGGGTCGTTGGCCCAGCGGGCATAGAGCTGTTCGAGGTAGGCGGCGTTGTGCCCCTGCATGAAGCTGGAGGCGTGGAAAAGGTCGTTCGGGCTCTGGTCGTTCATCTGGTCACCTGAGGGGCGGATACGGGGCAAGAGAGGGCGCGCAACCTGCGCGGGGCGGCTGGTCGGGGCCAGCGCCCGGGCGGCGCGGCAGAGGGCGGGGAATAGCCATCGGGGATCATGCGGCGGCCCTCCCGGTGTGGGCGGGGCCCCAGGCGTTCGCGCCCGGCTGCGTGGGACGGGTCAGCCAGTAGAGCACGATGAAGGGCGAGAAGGCGCAGACGACCATCGCCACGGCCAGCACGGCACCGGCCAGGCCATCGAAGCGCGCGGCCAGACCCTCGGACATCATCGCGTCGAAGCTGAGTCCGCCGATGAAGCCGGCATAGGTCGCAGTGCCGATCACCGCGATGATCGGATAGAGCAGGTAGAGGCCGCTGCGCCCACTGTCATGCATCCGCCGCCAGCCGGCGGAGAGTGTCGGCAGGATCAGCAGCAGCGAGAAGATCGCGGAGAGGGGGCCGTCGGAACTGGCCTCGATCGAGCCGGGGCCGGTACGGACCTCGGCGGCGCCGAAGAGAACGCCGTCGACGATCCCGAGAAGGATCGAGCCGAGGACGCCGAAGAGCACGAAATACCAGTATTCCGGCCGCGTGGCGCGACCGGAGAAGGTGACATAGTTGCGCAGGCAGCTGCGGACGGCGTCGGAGAAGCTCATTTTGCGCCCTCCCGCACAGGCGGCATCAACAGCCGGGACATGACGTCCGAGACGGCGACGAGGGTCGCGCAGAAGGCGATGGCCATGCACAGGCCGAGTGCCAGCAGGGCGAGGCGCGGCATCAGCACGACCGCCAGGAAGGCGGCGCCGCCCACGCCCGGCAGCAGGCCGAACAGCCCGAGGGTCAGGGTGATCCCCGCGACAGGCGCCAGCGGTCGCAGCATCAGTCGGCCGTCGAATCCGGCATCGCGCAGACGCCGGGCACCGGCGGTTGTGACTGGAATGTAGAACACGGCCAGGACCAGCACGCACGCCGTCAGGGCGGCGTCGGGAAAAAGGAGCGCGGCGGCCCACAAGGCCGCCACGAACGTCGGAAGAGCGGCCGCGAGAAACCACAGGTAGGCCGGGCGGGACATCGTGCCGCCAAAGCGGAACGCATCACGCAGACCTTCCCTGATCGCCTCTCGCGGTCGCATCTCGATCAGCCCTTGATGGCCTTCAGCACGGCCTCGCCGAGACCGGCAGGGCTGTCGGCGACAACGATGCCGGCCGACTTCATGGCCTCGATCTTGTCGTCCGCGCCACCCTTGCCACCGGCGACGATGGCACCGGCATGGCCCATGCGGCGGCCCGGAGGGGCGGTGCGGCCGGCGATGAAACCGGCGGTCGGCTTCCAGCGGCCCTTCTTCTTCTCGTCGGCCAGGAACTGTGCCGCTTCCTCTTCGGCCGAGCCACCGATCTCGCCGATCATGATGATCGACTCGGTTTCCGGATCCTTGAGGAACATTTCCAGCACTTCCAGGTGCTCGGTGCCCTTGATCGGGTCGCCGCCGATGCCGACTGCGGAGGACTGGCCGAGGCCCGCATCCGAGGTCTGCTTCACGGCTTCATAGGTCAGGGTGCCCGACCGCGAGACGACGCCGACGGAGCCACGCTTGTGGATGTGGCCGGGCATGATGCCGATCTTGCAGGCGCCGGGGGTGATGACACCGGGGCAGTTCGGGCCGATCAGGCGGGACTGGCTGTTCTTCAGCGCGGCCTTCACCTTCATCATGTCCAGAACCGGGATGCCTTCGGTGATGCAGACGATCAGCGGGATCTCTGCGTCGATGGCTTCCAGGATGGAGTCGGCCGCGAAGGGCGGCGGCACGTAGATGACGGAGGCATTGGCGCCGGTGCGCTCGACCGCTTCGGCCACGCCGTCGAAGACGGGCAGGCCGAGGTGCTCGGAGCCACCCTTGCCGGGGGTCACGCCGCCGACCATCTTGGTGCCGTAGGCGATTGCCTGTTCAGAGTGGAAGGTGCCCTGCGAGCCGGTGAAGCCCTGGCAGATCACCTTGGTGTTTTCGTCAACGAGAACTGCCATCTGATTAGCCCTTCACTGCTTTCACGATTTTCTCGGCGCCGTCGGACAGGTCGTCTGCCGCGATGACGTTCAGACCGGAGTTCGCGATGATCTCCTTGCCCTTCTCGACGTTGGTGCCTTCCAGGCGCACGACGAGCGGAACTTCCAGGCCGACTTCCTTCACTGCGGCGATGACGCCCTCGGCGATGATGTCGCAGCGCATGATGCCGCCGAAGATGTTCACCAGGATGCCCTTCACGTTCTTGTCGGACGTGATGATCTTGAAGGCCTCGGTGACCTTCTCCTTGGTGGCGCCGCCACCGACGTCGAGGAAGTTCGCCGGTTCCGCACCGTAGAGCTTGATGATGTCCATCGTTGCCATGGCCAGGCCTGCGCCGTTCACCATGCAGCCGATCTCACCGTCCAGCGCGATGTAGTTCAGGTCGTACTTGGAGGCCGCCAGTTCCTTGGCGTCTTCCTCGGTCTCGTCGCGCAGGGCGGCGATGTCGGCGTGGCGGTAGACCGCGTTGCCGTCGAAGCCGACCTTGGCGTCCAGCACCTTCAGGTTGCCGTCGGGCATGACGATCAGCGGGTTGATCTCCAGCTGTTCCATGTCCTTGTCCATGAAGGCACGGTACAGGTCGCCGATCAACTTGACGCACTGCTTCATCGCGGCGCCCTTCAGCCCGAGGGCGAAGGCAACCTTGCGGCCATGGAACGGCGCGTAGCCGGTGGCCGGGTCGATGGAGAAGCTGAGGATCTTCTCGGGGGTGGCCGCGGCCACTTCCTCGATGTCCATGCCGCCCTCGGTGGAGCAGACCACGGAGACGGAGGAGGTCTGACGGTCGACCAGCAGAGCCAGGTACAGCTCGCGCTCGATGTCGGAACCGGCTTCGATGTAGATGCGGTTGACCTGCTTGCCGGCGGGGCCGGTCTGGTGGGTCACCAGCGTCTTGCCAAGCATCTTCTTGGCTTCTTCCTCGGCTTCCTCGACGGACTTCGCCAGGCGGACACCGCCTTTTTCACCGGCGCTTTCCTCGACGAACTTGCCCTTGCCGCGGCCGCCCGCGTGGATCTGAGCCTTGACCACCCAGAGCGGGCCGTCCAGCTCACCGGCGGCGGTCTTGGCCTCGTCGGCCTTCAGGACCGCGCGGCCGTCGGAGACCGGCGCGCCATATTCGCGAAGGATCGCCTTCGCCTGATATTCATGGATGTTCATGAATTCCAACCCTCGTTTGCTACGATTGCCATCGGTAGTGGCACAGTCTTACCTGTCGATGAACCTGTTTTTGCAGGCTCCGGACAATTTCCGCCGATTTTCTGGATTTTGTGATCACAGCGCGAAAACGCGTGATCACATTGGCCCGGGTGAGCGTCCATCACGGGGCGGCAAGCCGAGTCGGCCTGCCGGCTGCCCCAGGGTAACCGCTTCGGCGACCGGGGCAAACGCGGGATCTGACGGGGGGCACCGAGTCGGCTCGTCGAACGCAAAAGGGCCCGGCAGATGCCGGGCCCTCCGCGATCTCTGCGAGGTGGTGACTTACACCAGCGAGCTGTCGATGCCCTTGCAGGCTTCCATCAGGCCCTTCACGGCAGCCACGGACTTGTCGAAGCCCTCTTGCTCTTCCTTGTTCAGCTTGATCTCGACGATCTTCTCGATACCGCCGGCGCCGATCACGGTCGGGACGCCCACGTACATGTCCTTGAGGCCGAATTCGCCATTGCAGGCGGCGGCGCAGGGCAGGACGCGCTTCTGGTCCTTCAGATAGGCTTCCGCCATCTCGATGGCCGAGGTCGCCGGGGCGTAGAAGGCCGAGCCGGTCTTCAGCAGGCCGACGATCTCGGCGCCGCCGTCACGGGTGCGCTGCACGATGGCGTCCAGCTTTTCCTGGGTGGTCCAGCCCATTTCGACCAGGTCGGGCAGCGGAATGCCGGCGACGGTGGAGTAGCGCACCGACGGCACCATCGTGTCGCCGTGGCCGCCCAGCACGAAGGCGGTGACGTCCTTCATCGAGACGTCGAACTCGGTGGCCAGGAAGTGACGGAAACGGGCGGAGTCCAGCACGCCGGCCATCCCGCAGACCTTGTGCGAGGGCAGGCCCGAGAACTGCTGCAGGGCCCAAACCATCGCGTCGAGCGGGTTTGTGATGCAGATCACGAAGGCGTCGGGGGCGTTGTCGCGGATGCCTTCGCCGACCGACTTCATGACCTTCAGGTTGATGCCCAGCAGGTCGTCGCGGCTCATGCCGGGCTTGCGGGGCACACCGGCGGTGACGATGCAGACATCCGCGCCGGCGATATCGGCGTAGGATTGGGTGCCCTTCAGCTTGGCGTCGAAGCCTTCCGAGGGGCCGGATTCGGCGATGTCGAGCGCCTTGCCCTCAGGGGTGCCTTCGGCGATGTCGAAGAGGACGACGTCGCCCAGTTCTTTGAGGGCTGCGAGATGGGCGAGCGTGCCGCCGATCTGGCCCGCGCCGATCAGGGCAATCTTGGGTCTGGCCATTGGATCTGTCTCCGGTCCGGTTGAAACGTCGAGGATGGGGTAGGCGCTTTGGATGCGGGACGCAAGGGTGGAGGGCCTGAGGGGCCCCGAGGGGAGCTGGCCTGAATGTATATAATGTTTTTAAAATCAATAAACTGAGGGTCTATCGTCAGCGCCGTGCGGGGCTTGCTGCAGGGCAGCGAAACCGGGGGTTTTGCCCCTTTCGCAGGCATGTTAGCGCCCACGGTGCACGCGGCCGCCGCGATTCTTTCCACAGGGGTACTTACTGCCGTCCCCGGGCCGCAAGCATGGTCGGGTGCAAGGGTTAACGGCCTGATGACCTCCATGCCGGGACCCGTCTCGGCGCGTGAGGTCCCTCAGGCGTCCTGGTCGTCGCCCGGCAGGTGTTCCGCCAAGGTCTCGAAAGCCTGGCCGCTGGCGATCAGGCAGGTGATCCCCTGGGGCGAGGTCATCGTGATCGTCCAGGTCCCGCTGGTGTCCGAGGCGAAGACCTCCACCATGGCGTTGTTGGAGCCGAGGCCGATGGACTTGCGCGTCTCGCCGTAGCCTTCCGCCAGTCGTTCCACGACCACCTCGCGGGGCGCGCAGCTGCGTTGCGTGGCCTGGGCGGCGGCGCTGCCGGCTAGGGCGGACGAGAGGAGGGCGGCGCAGAGAAGGGCGACCGGCAGCCTGGCGGAACGGGCGCCGGACGGCATCGGGGCGAAGAGAGAGGCCGGTTTGAACATCCTGTTGCCTTTCGTTGGGGATCCTGACCCTGTGGGCCGGACCGTTGCGATCCGGGCGGGACCCGCCCGGGGGTCGACAATCCCCGATGCCAGCGCGAACCTGTGTCGGCCCTGCGCCGTCGAAGCATGGCGGCAAAGGCCCTGCATTTCGGTTAACGCCACCGCACGGTCCGCGATTTCGCTGCGATGCAGCGGAAAAACACGCCGTCACGCAGAAACCCTCTTGAAATTTCACTCCGATTGATGCGACTTCTGCGCAAGAATATTTCTCTACCGAGGTTTTCTCATGGATCCGACCCTGCACCCCTACCGCTCTCTTCTCTATATTCCGGGCTCGAAGGCGCGGGCGCTGGAGAAGGCGCGCGCGCTGCCGGTGGATGCGATCCTGTTCGACCTTGAGGACGCGGTGATGCCCGAGGCCAAGCTGGCCGCACGTGACACGCTGCGCGCCGCGCTGGACCAGGGCGGATATGGCAGCCGGGCGAAGATCGTGCGGATCAACGGGCTGGACACCGAATGGGGCGAAGGCGACGTGGCGGCGCTGCGGGGGGCCGATGTCGACGCGCTGCTGCTGCCCAAGGTCGACTCTGCCGCCGATATCGACCGGCTGGCGGCCCTGACGGACTTGCCGATCTGGGCGATGATGGAAACCCCGCTGGCGATTTTCAATGCGCTCGCGATCGCCGCCCATCCCAGGGTGCAGGGTTTCGTCGCGGGGACCAACGATCTGGCGAAAGAGCTGGGCTGCCGCACCCGGGCCGACCGGCTGCCGATGCAGATGGCGCTGCAGACCATGCTGATGGCGGCCCGCGCCCATGGGGTGATCGCCACCGATGGGGTCTACAACCAGTTCAAGGACGAGGCGGGGCTGGAAGCGGAATGCGAACAGGGTCGTGACCTGGGCTTTGATGGCAAGACGTTGATCCACCCCGCCCAGGTCGAGATCGCCAACCGCGTCTTCGCCCCCTCCGAGGCCGAGGTCGACCTGGCGCGCCGCCAGATCGACGCCTTCGAGGAGGTGCTGGCGACGGGTCAGGGGGTCGCGGTGGTCGACGGCAAGATCGTCGAGAACCTGCATGTCGAGACGGCGAAAAAGACCCTCGCCAAGGCGGAGGCCATTGCGCAGGCGGGCTGAGAAGCACAGTGTGAAGCCAATTCACATAGTCAAAGGCACCTCTCATGGCACTGATTCTGCTCGGCCTCATCCTCTGGACCTGGCCCCACCTGATGAAGGAATACACCCCCGGCCTGCGGGCCGGGCTGTCCGACGGCACAGCCAAGGGGCTGGTGGCGGTCTCGGCCGTGGTGGCCATCGTGCTGATGGTGCTGGGCTACCGCTCGGCCGACACGATCGTCGTCTACGCGCCGCCCGCCTGGGGGCTGCACCTGAACAACCTGCTGATGCTCTTCGCCGTGGGTCTCTTCGGCGGGTCGCATTCCAGTGGGCACCTGAAACAGTATGTCCGCCACCCGATGTTCGCGGGCACGATCCTGTGGGGCGTGTCGCACCTGCTGGTGCGCGGTGACGCGGCCTCGATCCTGCTCTGGGGCGGGATGATCCTCTGGGCGGTGGCCAGCTGGATCGTCACCAACCGGCGCAACCCGGGCTACGTGCGGCCTACGAGTGGCACGGTGAAGGGCGACGTGATCCTCGTCGTCGCCACCGTGGTCGCCTACATCGTCATCGTGCTGATCCACGCGTTGATCGGCCCCAACCCGCTACCGATGTGAGGACCCGATGAAACTGTACCGCTTCCTGTCTGAGGACGACACGTCAGCCTTCTGCCACAAGGTCACCAAGGCGCTGAACGCCGGCTGGGACCTTCATGGCAGCCCAACCTATGCCTTCGACGCCGCCAACGGCACCATGCGCTGCGGTCAGGCCGTGGTGAAGGAGGTCGAAGGCACCTACACCCCCGACACCAAGCTGGGAGAGCACTGAATGAAGACCAACCCGGGCCGTTTCTTCGAGGACTACCGGCTGGGCGAGGTGATCGCCCATGCCGTGCCGCGCACCGTGTCTGGCGGGGAGAGGGCGTTGTACCATGCGCTCTACCCGGCGCGCGGGGCGCTCTATTCCTCGGATGACTTCGCCCGGGCCTGCGGTCTGCCGCAGGCGCCGCTGGATGACCTGGCGGCGTTTCACCTGGTCTTCGGCAAGACGGTGCCCGATATCTCGCTGAACGCCGTGGCCAACCTGGGCTATGCCGAGGGGCGCTGGATGCGGCCGGTCTATCCCGGCGACACCCTGTCGGCGCGCTCGACCGTGATCGGGCTGAAACAGAACTCCAACGGCAAGTCCGGCGTGGTCTGGGTGAAGACGGAGGGGCTGAACCAGCGCGACGAGGTGGTGCTGAGCTATGTCCGCTGGGTCATGGTGCGCAAGCGCGACCTCGATGCCGAGGCACCGATGACGACGATCCCCGACCTCGCCCCGGCGGTCGAGGCCGCCGAGCTGGTGGTGCCCGAGGGTCTGGATTTCAGCCGCTATGACACCACGCTGGCGGGCGAGGCGCACCGCTGGGGCGACTATGAGGTCGGCGAGCGGATCGACCATGTCGATGGCGTGACCGTCGAAGAGGCCGAACACATGCTGGCCACCCGGCTCTGGCAGAACACCGCGAAGGTGCATTTCGATGCCACGGCGCGCCCCGACGGACAGCGGCTGATCTACGGCGGGCACGTCATTTCCATGGCGCGGGCGCTCAGCTTCAACGGGCTGGCCAATGCGCAGATGGTGGTGGCGCTGAACGGCGGTGCCCATGCCAACCCCTGTTTCTCGGGCACCACCATCCGGGCCTGGTCCGAGGTACTGGACCGCGCCGAGACCGCGGCGCCCGGCGTCGGCGCGCTGCGGTTGCGCCTGGTGGCGACCTCGGGCGGCGAACCCTTCACCCTGAAGGATGCCGCCGGAAAGTACCTGCCGCATGTGCTGCTCGATCTCGATTATTGGGTGCTGATGCCGCGCTGATCGCGGCCCGGTACCGAGGAGTTGTCGTTGTGGCCGCGTCTGCGCGAAGCCGGGCCATGGGTGGGCACGTCCGCGGAAACTGCGGGGCAGGCGGGCGTGGCGATGGCCGGGCGTTCCTTTCGCTGCCCGGTCCGGAAGACCGCAGCAAGCGGAGGTGAGGTGCAGAATCACGGCGCAAAACCAAGCAAATCAGTCAGATTATCTGTTCGCCGAAATTGTGATCACACGGTGAAAATCCGTGATCACAATTCTGAAAAGATGTCGTTGTTTCTGTCAATTTCTCCGGGAAGCGCGCCCCGGAAAGGATGACAAGCGCATTTGATCTGGTAGAAGCTGGGTCCAAGGGAAATCCGGAAAGGACATGCCGATGGCCGATGTGAACCGGGGCAACCGCCCACTCTCTCCATTCATGCTTGGGAAAGACTACCGTCTGCAGATGACGTCGCTGTCTTCCATCATGGTCCGGATCACGGGGATCGCGTCGCTGGGCACCGCCTTCCTGCTGATCTGCTGGCTGCTCGCCGCCGCGGCCTCTCCGGCGGCCTTCGACCTGGTCGACGGCCTGCTGACCAGCTTTGTCGGTGACGTGCTGATGACGCTCGCCGCCTGGGCGATCTGGTATCACGTGCTGGGCCGCCTGCGGCACCTGGTCTGGGACCTGGGGTACCTGCTCGAGGTCGGCGTCTCGGAAAAGATGGGCTGGGGCATGTTCATCGGCGCCACCGTCCTGACCCTCATCACCATCATCGCGGTATAAGGAGACCCTCATGCGCTTTCTGACCGACCGCAAACGTGCCATCGGCCTGGGCTCCGGCCGCGCGGGCACTCATGATCACTGGAAGATGATGATCACCTCCGCCGCCATGGTGGTGCTGGTGCCGCTCTTCGTCTTCACCTTCGGCGCCGGCCTCGGCGGCACCCATGAAGAGGTGCTGGCCTATTTCGCGCGGCCCTTCCCGGCGGTCATCACCGCCCTGACTGCCGTCATCGGCGTGCTGCACTTCAAGGCCGAGGCCGTCGATGCCATCGTCGACTATGTCCATGGCGTTCCGGGCAAGCTGCTGATCGTCGCCGTCGAGGCCCTGGCCTGGGTGCTGATCGCCGCCGCGCTCTTCGCCCTCGTCAAGCTGGCCCTGTAACTCGCGCGTAAGGAAGAACAAGATGACTGCAGCTTACGAATACGAGACTCATGACTACGACGTCGTGGTCGTCGGCGCCGGCGGCGCCGGCCTGCGCGCGACCCTGGGCATGGCCGAGCAGAACCTGCGCACCGCCTGCGTGACCAAGGTCTTCCCGACCCGCTCGCACACCGTTGCGGCGCAGGGCGGCATCGCCGCCTCTCTGTCGAACATGGGCCCGGACAACTGGCAGTGGCACATGTACGACACCGTCAAGGGCTCTGACTGGCTGGGTGACACCGACGCCATGGAATACCTGGCGCGTTCGGCCCCCAAGGCGGTCTATGAGCTTGAGCACTACGGCGTGCCCTTCTCGCGCACCGAAGAGGGCAAGATCTACCAGCGCCCCTTCGGCGGCCACACCACCGAATTCGGCGAAGGCCCCGCCGTGCAGCGGACCTGTGCCGCCGCCGACCGGACCGGCCACGCCATCCTGCATACGCTCTACGGCCAGTCGCTGAAGAACAACGCGGAATTCTACATCGAGTATTTCGCCATCGACCTCATCATGAGCGACGATGGACGTTGCACCGGCGTCGTCTGCTGGAAGCTCGATGACGGCACCATGCATGTCTTCAACGCCAAGATGGTCGTGCTGGCCACCGGCGGCTACGGCCGGGCCTACTTCTCGGCCACCTCGGCCCACACCTGCACCGGCGACGGCGGAGGCATGGTGGCCCGTGCGGGCCTCGCGCTGCAGGACATGGAATTCGTGCAGTTCCACCCGACCGGCATCTACGGCTCGGGCTGCCTGATCACCGAAGGCGCGCGTGGCGAAGGTGGTTACCTGACCAACTCCGAAGGCGAACGCTTCATGGAGCGCTATGCGCCCCAGTACAAGGACCTCGCCCCCCGCGACTACGTCTCGCGCTCCATGACCATGGAGATCCGCGAAGGCCGCGGCGTCGGCGAGCACGGCGACCACATCCACCTGAACCTCAGCCACCTGCCGAAAGAGGCCCTGGCCGAGCGTCTGCCGGGCATCTCGGAGAGCGCGAAGATCTTCGCCGGTGTCGACGTGACCAAGGAACCGATCCCGGTTCTGCCGACGGTGCACTACAACATGGGCGGGATCCCCACCAATTACCACGGTGAGGTGCTGAACCCGACCGCCGAGAGCCCTAACGCCGTCGTTCCCGGCCTGATGGCCGTTGGAGAGGCCGGCTGTGCCTCGGTGCATGGTGCCAACCGCCTCGGGTCGAACTCGCTGATCGACCTCGTGGTCTTTGGCCGTGCCGCCGCCCTGCGCGCCGGCGAGGTCGTCGACCGCAATGCCGCCATCCCCGCGACCAACAAGGCCGCGGTGGAAAAGGCCTTCGACCGCTTCGACTATTTCCGCAACGCCAAGGGCAGCATCCCGACCGCCGAGCTGCGTCTTGAAATGCAGCGCACCATGCAGTCGGACGCCGCGGTCTTCCGCGCCTCGGACACGCTGAAGGAAGGCGTCGAGAAGATGACCGAGATCGCGGCCAAGCTGCCCGACGTCTCGGTCACCGACCGCTCGCTGGTCTGGAACTCGGACCTGATGGAGACGCTGGAACTGGCCAACCTGATGCCGAACGCCATGGCCACCATCGTCGGCGCCGAAGCGCGCCACGAAAGCCGCGGCGCCCATGCGCATGAGGACTACGCCGAGCGTGACGACGAGAACTGGCGCGTGCACACGATCAGCCGCGTCGATGGCAACAAGGTCGAGCTTTCCTACCGTCCGATCGTCGTCGATCCGCTGACGACCGAGGCAGAGGGCGGCATCTCGCTCAAGAAAATCGCGCCCAAGGCGCGGACGTTCTAAGGAGGACGCCAGATGGTACAGCTTACGCTCCCCAAGAACTCCCGTATGACCACGGGCAAGACCTGGCCGAAGCCCGAGGGCGCGACCAATGTCCGCAAGTTCAAGATCTACCGCTGGTCGCCCGAAGAGGGCGGCAACCCCCGGGTCGATACCTACTTCCTCGACATGGACAAGTGCGGTCCGATGGTCCTGGACGCGCTGATCAAGATCAAGAACGAGATCGACCCCACGCTGACGTTCCGCCGCTCCTGCCGTGAAGGTATCTGCGGCTCCTGCGCGATGAACATCGACGGTGCCAACACCCTGGCCTGCATCTTCGGCCTGGACGAGGTGAAGGGCGACGTCACGATCTACCCGCTGCCGCACATGCCGGTGGTGAAGGATCTGATCCCCGACCTGACGCACTTCTACGCGCAGCACGCCTCGATCATGCCCTGGCTGGAGACCAAGACCAACCGCCCGGCGAAAGAGTGGAAGCAGTCCATCGAGGACCGCAAGAAGCTGGATGGTCTCTATGAATGCGTCATGTGCGCCTCCTGCTCGACCAGCTGCCCCAGCTACTGGTGGAACGGCGACCGCTACCTCGGACCGGCCGCGCTGCTGCACGCCTACCGCTGGATCATCGACAGCCGTGACGAAGCCACGGGCGAGCGTCTGGACCAGCTGGAAGACCCCTTCAAGCTGTACCGCTGCCACACCATCATGAACTGCGCCAAGACCTGCCCCAAGGGTCTGAACCCGGCCAAGGCCATCGCGCATATCAAGGAAATGATGGTCGAACGCGCCGTGTAAGCGCAGCCGTCAGTCCGAATACAGAAAGCCCCGGGTCGCCTGACCCGGGGCTTTGCCGTTGGCGGGCACGGCTTCTTAACCCCGCTCTGCCATCCTGCCGGCGACTGAACCCTGCGGGACCGACGCATGACCTGGCGGCAGAAGCCCCTGATCCTATTTCTTTGCCTGTGCCTCTCCGGGCCGGCGTTGGCCTATTCGATGCTGCAGGGGGGCTCTCCCCTGCAGGGCGGCAGCCCGATCCCGGCGTCCCTTCCCTTGGGCGCGGCTGCTGCGGGGCCCAGCCTGTTCCGCGGCCGCGAGGGGGGCTCGCTTTTCGAACCCGTGGCGCCCCGCGTCCGGCAGGCGCCTGCGCGTCCCGTGCCCCGTGGCGGCAGCCAGGTGGAACGCCTGCGCACGCTCATCGCCTCGGTCGAGGCGGATCCGGCGAAGGGCTATGATTCGGTGCAGTTCCAGGCCCGGATCCAGCCACCGAAGCCGCCCACCCTGATGACGCTGGATGAGGTCTTCGCCTGGATCCGTGCCACCCCGGGCCAGCAGCACGCCATCGGGCGCTACCAGATCGTTCCGGCCACTCTGCGGGGGCTGACACAGCGCCTGGGGCTCGCCGGGACCACCCGCTTCACCCCCGCGCTGCAAGACGCCCTGGCCGATCAGCTGCTCGAAGACGCGGGCTTCGGCGCCTTCCTGGAGGGGCAGTTGCCCCGCGCCAGCTTCATGAACAACCTCGCCCGGATCTGGGCCGCGTTGCCCAATGCCTCGGGGCAGTCGCACTACCACGGCATTGCCGGCAACCGCGCCGCCTTTTCCCGGGCCAGCTTCGAAGACCAGTTTCGGGCGATCTTCCCGGGCTAGCGAAGCTGCCTCGCAGCGTCACCTTTGCATCCGCAGCATACCGAGCCTTCCGACATGCGCCACCTCGGGGCCACCCGGGCATGGCATAAGACCGACAGGGAGGGGCCGAGACAGACCACGAGGCAACCCGATGACGACCACGACCCCCAGCACCGAAGAGCTGCGCCGCGCCCAGGCTGCGCTGGATGCGCTCAACGCCGCTTACGAATACTTCACTCCGCTGCCGCGCGTGGTCTCCCAGACCCGCGACACGCGCGAGGACTACGTTCCCTACACCGCCGCCGCCTGAGGGCATGTCGCGGTGATGTGACAGCGCGCGGTCTCTCCCTCGGGGCCGCGCGCTTGTCTTTTCCGGCGTCCGGGTCCAGATCCTGCCCATGGTTCTTCTCATCCCCATCGGTATCGCGATCTTCCTGATCTACATGTGGATCTGGGGCCCTTCGCCGACCAGGGGCTGTCGCTGGCGCATGGACCGGGGGCGGGATGAAGGGGGCCGAACCTTCTATCATTGTCCCCTATGCGGCGCCGAGAGGCTGACGGACGACGGCAAACCTCCGCGCATATGCGGCGCGCGCCAATCGGGGGCCTGATCCGCTTTCCGGCAAAAATCGAGCCATGCCAGAACCTTGAAAATTTGCTCAAATTTCAAGGGGATTCAGCGGGAAACGCGATCGGAAAAAATCTGCTCAGCCGTGAAAAATCCCTCTTGAACGAATCTTTGTTTGGCCCGATATGCGCGCTCAAGACGCCAACGCACGCGCCTCTGTCGAAAGGGCAGCCTCTGGGTCAGACGGTCCACGGACCGCGAACCTAGGCGAAACCTCTAAGGTTATGTAGCGACGGTAACGTCTCCCTTGGAACTGAGCGGTCATATATGGCCGGGTCTATTGGAGATGACCATGAACGCTTTCGTTGCCGATTTCTCGGCCCGCGCCTCCGTGCGCCCTCAAAACCGTGTTGAAGCCTTCATCCGGCAAAACGACTTCGAGCGTCCGACCCTGGTCCTCGACATCGCCCGCGTGGAGACCCAGTACAACGCCCTGGCCACCGGCCTCGGCCGCGCCCGCATCCACTATGCCGTCAAGGCCAATCCGCAGCGTGAGATCATCGAGCGCCTGGTCGCCCTCGGCTCGGGCTTCGATGCCGCCTCGCGCGCCGAGATCGAGCTCTGCCTGTCCCAGGGCGCCGAGCCTTCGCACATCTCCTTCGGCAACACCGTGAAGAAGCCGCGCGACATTGCCTTCGCCTGGCACGCCGGTGTCACCCTCTTCGCCGCAGACGCGCCGGAAGAGCTGGAAAAGATTGCCGAAAACGCCCCCGGCGCACAGGTGTACGTCCGTCTGATCGTCGATGCCTCCGAGGCCGACTGGCCGCTGTCGCGCAAGTTCGGCATCGCCCGTGAAGGCGCCATCGGCCTGATGAACCGCGCCGTGGAGCTGGGCCTCGAGCCGGTCGGCATCTCCTTCCACGTCGGTTCCCAGACCCGCCGGGCCGAGATGTGGACCGCCACGCTGGACCAGGTGGCCGCCGTCTGGCACGCCGCGCGCGCCGCCGGTCACGACCTGACCCTGCTCAACATCGGCGGTGGCTTCCCGGCCTACTACGGTGAAGAGATCCAGGGCCCGACCGCCTATGCCGCCCGCGTGATGGAGCTGATCGCGGAACGTTTCGGCGACGTCGCGCACGTCATGGCAGAGCCGGGCCGTGGCCTGGTGGCCGAAGCCGGCGCCATCGCCGCCGAGGTTCTGCTGGTCTCGCGCAAGTCGGAAAACGACCTGCACCGCTGGGTCTACCTGGATATCGGCAAGTTCTCGGGCCTCGCCGAAACCATGGACGAGGCGATCCGCTACCAGTTCCTGACCGACCGCGATCACGAGGGCCACGGCCCCTGCATCCTGGCAGGTCCCTCCTGCGACTCTGCCGACGTGCTCTATGAAAAGCGCCCGGTCGACCTGCCGCTCGGCCTGCGCTCGGGGGACAAGTTCATCATCCGCAACTGCGGTGCCTATACCTCGACCTATGCCTCCATTGGTTTCAACGGCTTCCCGCCGCTGGACGTGGTGGTCCTGGGCGATTGATCCCGGCCAGACAGGATTGTGACTGCAAGGGGCGCTCTTCGGGGCGCCCCTTCCGCTTTGCGCCGGCGGAGTGGGGGGCTCTGCCCCCGTCTCCTGCGGAGACTCCCCCGGAGTATTTTCAGCCTGGTGATGATGCCGGACAGGGCCCTGAGAAGCGGCGGACTTTCGTCATGGAGAGCGTGCACGCTCCCTGAGGCTTGGGTGGGCCGCCTTTCCGGCGCCGTCCCGCATCATCACCAGGCTGAAAATACTCCCGCCGGAGGCTGCGCCCGGTACGGGCGAAATCCAGGGCGGCTTCCCTTGCAAAATCGGGTCGGGGCGGGTTCCTTGCCTTCAAAGGAGTTCTCCCATGACCATTCCCCCCGACGCCGAGGCCCGCCGTGCCGTGAAGCCGGTGATCTGCTATCCGAACGAGACGCTGCCGAAGCCTGACATGGCGCTTTATGCGCGGGCGCTAGCCGGGGCCGAGGTCACCGGCACGGTGATCGCTCCACCGCGCGAGGCCGGGGTCTTCGAGGTGCCCGCAGGGCATTTCTTCCGCATCCGCTCGGTCGAGGGGCCGCAGGTCGGCGATCTTAACCTGTGGAACGCCCAGGATATCTCCGAGCGGTTCTACTCCGGCAAGACCCGCGCCCTGCACGGCACCCATGTGAGCGCGGGCGAGCGGCTGTGGTCCTCCTTCCCCAACCTGCGCCCCATGGCGACCATCGTCGAGGACACGCTCGGCTGGTACGGGATCGACCAGTATGGCGGTTCGGTCCATGACGTGATCGGCACCCGCTGCGATCCCTACACGGGAAACCTGTTGGCGGGCAGCCAGTACCACCATTGCTGCCATTCCAACCTGACACGGGCCTTGGCGCGGCATCTCGGGGTCAGTACCGCAGAGGCCGAGCCGCATGTGCATGATGTCCTGAATGTCTTCATGTGCACCGGCTTCACCCGCGACACCGGCCAGTATTTCATGAAGGCGAGCCCGGTGCGCCCCGGCGACCACCTGACCTTCTTCGCCGAGATTGACCTGCTGGGCGCGCTTTCGGCCTGTCCGGGGGGCGATTGCTCGGCCGAGCACAGCTCGGACGAAGCCGCCTGCTATCCGCTGGAGATCGAGATCCTGGCGCCCGAGCCCGGTGCGCTAGAGGGGTGGCAGAGCCCGCAGCGGTCGGGGTACGACCGAAGCCACGGGCTCTGAGCCTTCAGCAGTAGCGTTCGACGGCGACCATCTGGGTGTCGCCGTAGCGGTCGCCCCAGGCCCAGCCTGCGGGCAGGATCGCGTCGACCTCGGCAAGCGTTGCCGCATCCATGTCGATCTTCTGCGCATCCAGCCATTCGTTGAGGTGGGCGGCGGTGCGGGTGCCGGGGATCGGGATGACGTGGTCGCCCTGCGCCATCACCCAGGCCAGCGCCGCCCCGGCGACCGAGACGCCCCGGCCATGGGCCCACTGGCGGAACTCCTCGATTTTGCCGAGGTTGTGGCTGTAGTTCGGTTCAGTGAAACGCGGGTTGTTGAGGCGGAAATCGCCCTCGCGCATGTCGGCGCGATTGACCGAGGTTTCGCCGAGCATGCCGCGTGCCACGGGCGAGAAGGCGACGAAGCTGACGCCGAGTTCGGCGCAGCTGCGGATCAACCCCAGCTCGGGCAGGCGGGTCCAGAGCGAATATTCGTTCTGCACCGCCGTCACCGGACGCACCGCATGAGCGCGTTGCAGGGTGTAGGGAGCGATCTCCGACAGGCCATATCCCTTGATCAGCCCCTCGTCGATCAGCCGGCCCATGGTCTCGGCCACCTCCTCGATCGGGGTCTCGGGGTTGTGACGATGGGCATAGAACAGCTCGACCGAGCTGCGGCCCAGCTTTTCGAGCGAACCTTCCAGCTCGCTGCGCAGGTAATCATAGCTGTTGTCGATCCGCCGCGGCGGGCCGGGGATGATCGAGGCCTTGGTGGCAATGGTGATCCCTTCGGGCTTCTTCGCCGCCAGGTAGCGGCCCAGCACGGTTTCCGAAACCCCCATGCCGTAGATATTCGCGGTGTCCCAGAAGGTGATCCCGGCGCTGATGGCGGCGTCGAGACAGGCGTGGCTGGTCTCTTCATCGGTGGATCCGAACATGCCGCCGAAGGACATGGCGCCGAAGGCCAGTTGCGGCACCATGATGCCGGTACGACCCAGTTCTACCTGTTTGAAACTCATGCGAAAGCAGCCTCCAGCGCGATTTCGACCATGTCGCCGAAGCTCTTTTCGCGGTCCTCGGAAGGCAGGGCCTCGCCGGTCTGCAGGTGGTCCGAGACGGTCAGCACGGCCAGCGCACGGCAGCCGTGACGGTGGGCGAGGTTGTAGAGTTCGGCGGCCTCCATTTCGACACCGAGGACGCCGTGGCGTGTCAGCTGCGCATTGAGGTCGTCGCGTTCGTCGTAGAAGACGTCGGACGAATAGATCCCGCCGGCGTGGACCGGCGTGCCTTTGGCGGTGGCGGCGACATGGGCGGCGGCGAGCAGGCCGAAATCGGCGCAGGGGGCAAAGTTCAGCTCCCGGAAGAGGCCCGCGGAGGGGGTCGAGAGCGACGAGGCGGTCATCGCCAGGATCACGTCGCGGATCTTCACCGTCTCCTGCATCCCCCCGCAGGAGCCGATGCGGATCAGGGTCTTGGCGCCATAGTCCTTGATCAGCTCATTGGCGTAGATCGACAGCGAAGGCATCCCCATGCCCGAGCCGTGGATCGTCACCCGGTTGCCCTTCCAGGTACCGGTGAAGCCGAGCATCCCGCGCACTTCGTTCACCAGTTCCACGTTCTCAAGGTAGGTCTCGGCAGCCCAGCGGGCGCGATAAGGGTCGCCGGGCAGCAGTACTGTCTCGGCGATCTGGCCGGGGGCGGCTCCGATATGAACGGTCATGTCCTGTCCTCTTCTGGCGCCTCGGGGGCGCATGTCCGGCGCCAGACTAACCGCTTGCGCCCCGAGGGCAAGGCGGGGATCGAGCCAGGCGGCCGGGGTCTCCGGCGGGGTCCTTCAGGGGGTGAACAGGGTGCCGAAACCGAGGTGGCGCTGCGGCGCGGGCACCACCAGGCCAAGCGCGGGGGGCGGCGTGCGCCCGCGCGCCTGCAGCGGGCGGGATTGGGGCCGGTAGTCGGGTGGCGCGCAGGAGATCCGCTCGGGGCCGCGGGCGCCCGGCACGACGTGACAATCGCTGGCCGGGCGCAATGGGCCGACCGGGGCGCTGGCGCCTGCGCCGGGATGGGGGATGCGGTGGTTGTAGGTCAGCCTCAGCGAGGGGACAGGCGCGTTTCCCGGCTCAAAGCGGGTGCTCAGCCGGGCCTCCAGGGCGCTGCCCTCGGGCAGGGCGCGGGTCATCCGTCCGGTCAGGCTGAGGGTGCCGAGGCCGCGTGCGGCGCGGGTGGCGCTGGCGGGGTAGTGGAACAGGCTGAGGCGCCCGCCGAGGTCAAGCCCGCTGCCGAAACTCTGCTGCCAGGCCAGGTAACCGTCGATCCCCGCACGGGGCACCGCCGCCCCAGTGTAGAAGCGTGCAGCGGTGTAATCGGCGAAGGGCAAGTAGAGGTTCGACCCGAAGCTCAGCCGCCAGTCCTGCAGGACGCCGGCGATGGCCTGCTCGTATTCCACGCCGAGGCTCGCCTGGCCCAGCAGGTCGGGCATTCCCGCCTGCTTGCCCAGTTCGACATAGGCGTTCAGCCCCAACACCCGGTCGGGGCCGAGCGCCAGCCGGGAAATGCGCCCATAGCCGAGCCGCACCGTCTGGTCCGCCGCGCTGCCGGCGAAACTGGCCTGCAGCTCGGTGAAGCGCGCCCCCCGGCTGCTGGCCTGCCCGGGCAGCAGCAGCCCGAAACTCAGATCAGCCCAGTTGCGGTTCAGGCTCAGCCCGTAGGCGCCGCTGGCGGCATAGGAGCCCGCCCCCTGGCGCAGCAGGGTGGTCTGCGCCGGGGTGGGCAGGGGGGCGAGCAGGGCCAGGCCCGTCGCCAGCGACAGCAGCGGGGCAAGGCGCGGAACGGGGAGGAGCCGACCGGACATGCCAACCCAATGCGGCGCGCCGGGCAGGGTTCCGGGCCGGTCCGGGCCTCGGCGGTGCCTTGCCGCAAGGGAGGCGGGGCTGTCGGCGGCGCGGCTGGAGGGGGCCTAGCGCCGGATCTCGAAGCCCTCGGGGCGGACGTCCGGGGCGATGCGGTGGCTGACCTCGCTGACCCGGGCGAAGGTGGGGCCTTGGGCCATGCGCTCCAGCAGCGCCTCGACCGCCGGGCCGGGGCCATGCAGCAGGGCCTCGACGCCGCCGTCGGGCAGGTTGCGCACCCAGCCGGTGAGGCCCAGGGCCAGAGCCTCTTCACGCGCCCAGGCGCGGTAGCCGACGCCCTGGACGCGGCCGGTGATGCGGGCCTTGCGGGTGATTTCCGTCATGGCGCCAGCCTGCCACACCCGCGGGGCGCGGGAAAGGTCAGGCGGCCGCCTCCTCGGGACTGGCGAGGGTGATCACGTCGGCCATGATGCGGTTGAGGGCGAAATCCTTCGGCGTGTAGATCCGCGCCACGCCCATCTCCAGCAGCCGCGTGGCATCGGCCTCGGGGATGATCCCGCCGAGGATCAGCGGCACATGGCCCAGTCCCTCGGCGCGCATCAGGCGCAGCACCTCCTCGACCAGTGGCAGGTGGCTGCCCGAGAGGATCGACAGGCCCAGCACATGCACCTCTTCGTCCCGCGCGCGGGTGACGATTTCCTGCGGGGTCAGGCGGATGCCCTCGTAGTGGATCGCCATGCCGCAGTCCCGCGCCCGGCAGGCGATCTGCTCGGCGCCGTTGGAGTGGCCGTCAAGTCCGGGCTTGCCGATCATGAACGACAGACGCCGCCCGAGACGGGTGGAGACCGCGTCGACCGCAGCGCGCAGCTCCTCCAGCCCCTCGGCGCGGTTCGAGATGCCGGTCGCAACGCCGGTCGGCCCCCGGTACTGGCCATGCACCTCGCGCATGGTCTCGGCCCATTCGCCGGTGGTGACGCCGGCCTTCGCGGCGGCAATCGAGGCCGGCATGATGTTCTGCCCCGCCCGGGCCGCTTCGCGCAGCCCATCGAGGGCCGCGCGAACCGCGTCGGCGTCGCGCGTCGACCGCCACTGGCCGAGGCGTGTCACCTGCTCGGCTTCGACCGCAGGGTCGACGCGCATGATTCCGCCGTCCTCTCCCAGCAGGGGCGAGGGCTCTGCCTCGCGCCAGCGGTTGACGCCGACGACCACGGTTTCCTCGCGCTCGATCCGCCCGACACGCTCGGCATTGCTTTCGACAAGGCGGGACTTCATGTAATCGATCGCCCCGATCGCCCCGCCCATACCGTCGAGCAGCGCCAGCTCGTCCCGGGCGCCTGCCTTCAGCGCCTCTACCTTGGCGTCCACCGCCGGGTTGCCGTCGAAGAGATCGCCGTATTCCAGCAGGTCGGTCTCGTAGGCCAGGATCTGCTGCATCCTCAGCGACCACTGCTGATCCCAGGGGCGGGGCAGGCCAAGCGCCTCGTTCCAGGCCGGCAGCTGCACGGCCCGGGCACGGGCCTTCTTGGACAGCGTCACCGCCAGCATCTCGATCAGGATTCGGTAGACGTTGTTTTCCGGCTGCTGCTCGGTCAGCCCGAGGCTGTTGACCTGCACGCCGTAGCGGAACCGGCGGTACTTCGGATTCTCCACACCGTAGCGGTCGCGGCAGATCTCGTCCCAGAGATCGACGAAGGCGCGCATCTTGCACATCTCGGTGACAAAGCGGATGCCTGCGTTGACGAAGAAGCTGATCCGCCCGACCAGGGCCGGGAAATCCGCCTCGTCCACCCGGGGGCGCAGCGCATCCAGCACCGCGATGCCGGTGGCCAGCGCATAGGCCAGTTCCTGCTGCGGCGTCGCGCCCGCCTCCTGCAGGTGATAGGAGCAGACATTCATCGGGTTCCACTTCGGCACATGGGTGTAGCAGTATTCGGCCACGTCCGCGATCATCCGAAGCGAGGGCTCGGGCGGGCAGATATAGGTGCCGCGGCTGAGGTATTCCTTGATCAGGTCGTTCTGCACCGTGCCCTGCAGGGTGGCCGCATCGGCGCCCTGTTCCTCGGCCACGGCGATATAGAGCGACAGCAGCCAGGGCGCCGTGGCATTGATCGTCATCGAAGTGTTCATCTCGGCCAGCGGGATCTGGTCGAACAGCGCCCGCATGTCACCCAGGTGGCAGACCGGCACGCCGACCTTGCCGACCTCGCCGCGCGCCAGCACATGATCGCTGTCGTACCCGGTCTGGGTCGGCAGGTCGAAGGCCACGGAAAGCCCGGTCTGCCCCTTCGCCAGGTTGGCCCGGTAGAGCGCATTCGAGGCCGCTGCCGTGGAGTGCCCGGAATAGGTGCGGAAGAGCCAGGGCCGGTCCTTGGCCGGCGGCGTCGTGGTCGTGTTGCTCATCGCGGTCTCCTCTGGTCGGGCGGCGATCTGGAGAGAAATTTAATTATCTCTGAAAGTCATTATCCGAAATAATGTGACGATGTCAATTCGCTGCGTCGCAGCGTCTCGCAACGGCGCGATCTCCTCTCTCCCCGGAGCTGCATTCCGGACTATACCCGAGGCCCTCTGAACCGGCGCCGCCTGATACTCCTGTCTTTATTGCATTCTCGCAGCAGGGCATAAATTAATAGAGACATAAAATTACAAAATATATATCATATGTATTGCAAAGTTACGCTGTGAAATGTATCCCTGCTGCATCCCCCGCGATTCTGCATCGCGGCAAAATGCTGTGGAGGAGGCCAGGATGGCACTGGATACGGAAACCGGAATCGCCCCATACGACGCGCCGGAGAAAGAGCTCTACGAGATCGGTGAGATGCCGCCCCTCGGCTACGTGCCGCCGAAGATGTACGCCTGGGCGATCCGGCGCGAACGTCATGGCGAGCCCGAGCAGAGCTTCCAGGTCGAGGTCGTCGAGACCCCGAAGCTGGACAGCCACGAGGTGCTGGTGCTGGTCATGGCTGCCGGGGTGAACTACAACGGCATCTGGGCCGGTCTCGGCCAGCCGATTTCGCCCTTCGACAGCCATGGCGCGCCCTATCACATCGCCGGTTCCGACGCTTCGGGCGTGGTCTGGGCGGTTGGCGACAAGGTGAAAAGCTGGAAGGTCGGCGACGAGGTCGTCATCCACTGCAACCAGGACGATGGCGACGACGAGGAATGCAACGGCGGCGACCCTATGTATTCCCCCAGCCAGCGGATCTGGGGATACGAGACCCCCGACGGCTCCTTCGCGCAGTTCACCCGCGTGCAGGCGCAGCAGCTGCTGCCCCGCCCCAGGCATCTCAGCTGGGAAGAATCCGCCTGCTATACCCTGACGCTGGCCACGGCCTACCGGATGCTGTTCGGCCACCACCCGCATGAACTGAAGCCGGGCCAGAACGTGCTGGTCTGGGGGGCGAGCGGCGGCCTCGGCTCCTTCGCCATTCAGCTGATCAACGCGGCAGGCGGCAATGCGATCGGGGTGATCTCGGGCGAGGACAAGCGCGAGTTCGTCATGAGCCTGGGCGCCAAGGGCGTCATCAACCGCAAGGAGTTCGATTGCTGGGGCCAGCTGCCCACCGTCAACACGCCCGAATACAAGACCTGGTTCAACGAGGTGCGCAAGTTCGGCAAGGCGATCTGGGACATCACCGGCAAGGGCAACAACGTCGATATCGTCTTCGAGCATCCGGGCGAAGCGACCTTCCCGGTCTCGACCTTCGTCTGCAAGAAGGGCGGCATGGTGGTGATCTGTGCTGGGACCTCGGGCTTCAACTGCACCTTCGACGTGCGCTATCTCTGGATGCACCAGAAGCGCCTGCAGGGCAGCCACTTCGCCCATCTGAAGCAGGCGGCGGCGGCCAATCGGCTGATGTGCGAGCGCCGCATCGACCCCTGCATGTCCGAGGTCTTTCCCTGGGCCGACATCCCGCTGGCCCATACCAAGATGCTGAGAAATGAGCATAAACCCGGCAACATGGCGGTGCTTGTCCAGGCGCCGCGCACCGGGCTGCGCACCGTCGAGGACGTTCTGGAGGCCGGGCGCGGCTGAGGGCGGATCTTAACGCCATCTTAGGTCCTGCGGCGCAGAGTATCAGGCGAGTCCCGGGCTCGCCTGATCCGATTCAGGGCGTCCGGGTGTGGTGCGACCTGCCGGGAGACGACGGGATGAAACAAGAGGTTCAGGGATCCACCGGGATCAATGCCGACGCGGTGCTGTCCAAGCTCAGCGCGGATCAATGGATGATCGACGTGCTGGCCGACCTGCAGGAAGCCGCGCGGGAGCGCGAGCTTTACGCCTCTGCGGAACGGCTGGCCCAGGTCAGCCGGGTCGTCCAGGACGAGATCACGCGCAAGCGCATCGATCGGATGCGCTCGGCCTTCCAGACCTCCTACGAACAAGGCAAGATGCCCTCCCTTCGCAAGCACTAGGGATGTGAAAGGCCGGGGATGACTAAGCGCGGCCCCGCACGCCCGGCCCGCACCTCTGGGGTGTCCGGGGCATGGACGGGGCCCCGATCTGCCTACGCAATGCGGGGTGCCGGAAGCTGCGTGTCACTTGAAGGCAGGTCTCCCCTACCGTCCCCGCGTCGCCTGACGGGCCTTTCACCTGACTGGGCTTTCACCGGACTGGGCTTTCATCCGGCTGGGCACCTCCGATGCGGGTGGCCTTTGGGCGTGGTCCTTGTCATGGCGGAGCGTCGGGTCGAAGATTTGGCCTGCGCCCTTCTCTCGGACCAATTGGCAGAAGGTCCGGGGCATCGTCCCGTCGCCGGGAGGCGACCGGGAGAGGGCAGGGAGCGGCCCGAACCTCTCTGGCACTTTGTCCCCGCGCCCTGTAGCGTCGCGCCCATGAACACCCCCGCGCTGACATTCTCCGATGACCAGGCCGAAGCCTGGGACCGTATTTCCGAGACCCTGAAGGGCGCCGGGATCGACCTGCTGGAGGGCACCACCGTGCCGGCCATCGAAGGCCGCCAGCGCTCGCTCGCGGTGCTGGGCAAGGCGGGCTCCGGCAAGACCATGCTGCTGGCCCAGCTCTACAAGGCCTGCGAGGCGGCGGGGGTGGCCATCGTCTCGGGCGACTACGAGCCGAAGCGCGCCAAGGAGGCCCGCACCCTGGCCATCCTCGCGCCGACCAACAAGGCCGCCTCGGTGTTGCGCCTGCGCGGCGTGCCCGCCACGACGATCCACCGCATCCTCTACAAGCCGGTCTATGACCCGGTCTACGAGGCCATCGCCGAATGGCTGGAAGGGCAGGGCGAGAAGCCCGAGATCGAGGGCACCACGCCCGAGATGCTCGACCGCGCCAAGGCCAGTTACGAGGTCAACAAGTCGATTCCCGCCGCGCTGGCGGTGGCCGGGCTGCGGGGCAGTGACTTCATCACCGGCTGGAAGCGCCGCGATGATCCGCTGGACGTGGGCTTCATCGACGAGGCGTCGATGCTGGATGAACGTCAGTACGACGACCTGCGCGAGATCTTCCCGAACCTGGTTCTCTTCGGCGATCCGGCGCAGCTGGCGCCGGTCGGCCAGTCCGGCAAGATGGTGTTCGAGGCGCTGCCCGAGCCGGCGATCCTCAACCTGGCCCGTATCCACCGCCAGGACGCGGACAACCCGATCCTCGACCTGGCCCATGCGCTGGCCGATCCGATGGTCGATTTCTATGCCTTCGAGCGCATGGTCGAAGAGAAGTCCCGCGCCGACGAACGCGTCGTCTTCGCCGGGCGGGTCGAAGCCGGGCTGATGTCCCGCTCTCCGGTTCTGGTCTGGCGCAATGCCACCCGCATCCGGCTGATCAATGCCTTCCGCCGCGTCCACGATGCCCCGGAGGACGCGCTGCTGCCGGGCGAGCCGCTGATCTGCGACGGCATCGAGCTGCCCCTGAAACATCGCAAGAAGCGTCTCGATCTCGAGGCGCGCGGGCTGATCAAGGGCGCCCAGGTGATCTACCTCGGGCCTGGCAAACGCGGTGGCTTCTCTCGGCTGCACGTCGTGGGCGCCGAGAATCCGCAGGTTTCGGCCGCCTCAATCGTCAAGATCGAGAAGCCGGACGAGGAAGAGCCCTTCATCCCCTATGCCGCCCGCATGGGCGCCACCTTCCTGCATGGCGCAGCGGTGACAATCCACAAGGCGCAGGGCTCGCAGTGGCGCGACGTGCAGGTCTTCGCGCCGGATATCGAGGTCGCCGCGCGCATGGGCCGGGTCGAAGCCGGCCAGCCGCTGTGGAAGCGCCTTGCCTATGTCGCGATCACCCGCGCCGAGGAGCGCCTGCTCTGGGTGACCCGCAACCGGCTGTCCAAGCCGACAGAGCCGCTCTCGGTCGAGGATCTGCGCGTTTCCGCCGCGCCGACGCTGACCCTGCAGGCCCAGACCGAGGGAGATTTCGCATGAGCACGATCCTGATCACCGGCGCAAGCGCCGGGATCGGCGCCGCCACCGCGCGCCATTTCCTCGACCAGGGCTGGACTGTCGGCCTGCTGGCCCGGAGCGAGGACAGGTTGCACGCCCTGGCCGAGGGCCAGCCCCGCGCCCATGTCCTGCCCGCCGATGTGACCGACGAGGCGCAGGTCGCTGACGCCTTTGCCAGCTTCGCGGCCCAGGCCGGTCGCCTCGATGTGCTGTTCAACAATGCCGGGATGTTCGGCACCCAGGCCCCCATCGACGAGATCCCGGTGGCCGAGTGGCGCCGCATCGTCGAGGTCAACCTGACCGGCATGTTCCTCTGTGCCCGCGAAGCCTTTGCACAGATGCGCCGCCAAAGCCCCATGGGCGGGCGGATCATCAACAACGGCTCGATCTCGGCCCATGTCCCGCGCGAGGGATCGGTGGCCTACACGGCGACGAAACACGCCATCACCGGGTTGACCAAAAGCCTCTCTCTGGATGGCCGTCCCTTCGATATCGCCTGCGGCCAGATCGACATCGGCAATGCGCGGACCGAACTGCTGGACGGGATCATCGCCCGCAGCCCCGACAACCCGCCGCCGGTGATGGAGGTCGCGGAGGTGGCGCAGGCCGTCCTGCACATGGCGCAGCTGCCGCTGACGGCCAATGTGCAGTTCATGACGCTGATGGCGACCAAGATGCCCTATATCGGCAGGGGCTGAGGCCCCGCCGGCCGTCCGGCCCCCGCGGGGCCGGCGCTGCTCAGCGCGTCGGCACCGGGGTTTCGCCCCGGTAATCGTAGAAACCGCGCCCGGTCTTGCGGCCCAGCCAGCCGGCTTCGACGTATTTCGTCAGCAGCGGACAGGGCCGGTACTTGGTGTCCGCCAACCCCTCGTGCAGCACGTTCATGATCGCCAGGCAGGTATCCAGGCCGATGAAGTCCGCCAGCTCCAGCGGGCCCATCGGGTGATTGGCCCCAAGCCGCATGGCCCCGTCGATCGAGGTCACGTTGCCGACCCCCTCGTAGAGCGTGTAGACCGCTTCGTTGATCATCGGCATCAGGATGCGATTGACAATGAAGGCCGGGAAATCCTCGGCCGAGGACGCGGTTTTCCCGAGCGTTTCCACCACCTTGAGGCAGGCGCCATAGGTCTCCTGGTCGGTGGCGATACCGCGGATCAGCTCGACCAGCTGCATCACCGGCACCGGATTCATGAAGTGGAACCCCATGAATTTCTCGGGCCGGTCGGTGCGGCTGGCCAGCCGGGTGATCGAGATCGACGAGGTGTTCGAGGTCAGGATCGTTGTGGGCTTCAGATGCGGCAGCAGGTCGGCGAAGATCGCTTCCTTGACGTGCTCTTTTTCGGTCGCTGCCTCGATCACCAGGTCGGTCGGGCCGAGGTCGGCCAGCACCATGGTGGTCGAGATCCGCCCCAGGGCGGCATCCTTCTCGGCCGCCGAGATCTTCTCGCGGCTGACCTGGCGGTCCAGGTTCTTGGTAATTGTCGCCAGGGCGCGGTCCAGCGCCTCCTGGCTGATGTCGTTCAGCAGCACGTCGTAGCCCGACAGGGCGCAGACATGGGCAATTCCGTTGCCCATCTGTCCCGCGCCGATCACCCCAATCGTTCGGATCTCCACGTGATCCTCCATTCCGGTCCTGAGTTGCGCGCAATGTGGACCCATGGGGCGCCCGCCGCAAGCCCCGCCGGGCTTAGCTGTTTGGCAAGCTTTCGCGGGCACACTGCAGGGTGGGTGAGTTATGTGTGGTGGGCGAGATGAGCTTTGACCAGTTGGGCCGGGGTGGCCTGGACTATTTTCCGTGCCGTTACGGCCAGTCGAAAACGCTGTTCCGGGGGCCGAAGCGGCGCACCGATGGCGATTTCATCGCCTTCCTGGGCGGGGCAGAGACCTACGGCAGGTTCATCGCCCACCCCTATCCGGCCATCCTGGAGGACCGCCTGGGCCTGCCCGCGGTCAACCTCGGCTGGGCCAATGCGGGGGTGGACGCCTTTCTCTGCGATCCCGAACTGTTGCGCGTCGTGGCGCAGGCCCGGGTCGCGGTGATCCGCATCCTCGGGGCGCAGAACATGTCCAATCGCTTCTACGCTGTGCATCCGCGGCGCAACGACCGCTTCCTGCAGGCGTCCACCCTGCTGCAAACCGTCTATCGGGATGTCGACTTCACCGAGTTCCACTTTACCGGTCACCTGCTGACCAGCCTTCGCGCCCAGTCGCGCGATCGTTTCGCCATGCTGCGCGAAGAGCTGCAACAGGCCTGGGTGGCGCGGATGGGCCAGCTGCTCGACCGCATTCCGGTGCCGGTGCTGCTGTTGTGGTTCGCCGATCACGATCCCGGCGCGGCAGGTGATGACGAGGCGCTCGACCGCGACCCGCTCTTCGTCACCCCCGAGATGCTCGCCGCGCTGTCCGACCGGGTCAATGGTCTGGTCACTTGCGTGCCCGGCCCCTCGGCCCAGGCCGAGGGCACCGCCGGGATGATCTTCTCGGCGATGGAGGCGCCCGCGGCCGCCGAGCAGCTCTCCTCCGCCGCCCATGGCGAGGTGGCCGAAGCGTTGGCCGGGCCGCTGAAAGACCTGCTCACACCCGGCTGACGCTGCCCCGGTCTCTCCGGTTGCAATCAGTATTCATGGTCTCGGGATGGAACAGGGCCTCTCTTCCCATCCGATGGCCGAAAATACTGCGGGGGAGCTTCCGGCACGGAGGCGGGGGCAGCGCCCCCACGGCGCCCGCTCCAAGGACGCAGCCCGTCGGCTTGAGTATTTATGGCCGTCGAATAGGGGGATTTCGGTCCCGCTGGGGGCAACGGCCCTCCTTCATGTTCGATGGCGAGGAATACTCCGGGGGAGGCGCCGCAGGCGACGGGGGCAGAGCCCCCAGCCCCTTCCCGTCCAAGGCAAAAGGCCCGCCATGACTGACGGGCCTTCGCAATCTGCGTAGGGTGGGTGCAACCCACCTCTCCAGGTTCAGAGTTTCTCGATCAGCTCGGGCACGGCTTCGAAGAGGTCGGCGACCAGGCCGTAATCGGCAACCTGGAAGATCGGCGCCTCTTCGTCCTTGTTGATCGCCACGATGACCTTGGAATCCTTCATCCCGGCAAGGTGCTGGATCGCACCCGAGATTCCGACGGCCACGTAGAGCTCGGGCGCCACGACCTTGCCGGTCTGACCCACCTGCCAGTCGTTCGGGGCGAAGCCCGAGTCGACGGCGGCGCGCGAGGCGCCGACGGCGGCGCCCAGCTTGTCGGCCAGCTTCTCGATCAGGGCGAAGTCCTCTTCCGAACCCACGCCACGGCCACCCGAGACGACGATCCCCGCCGAGGTCAGCTCGGGACGGTCGCTCTCGGCCAGCTTGTCCTCGACCCATTCCGACAGGGCTGGATCCTCGGCGGCGCCGGTGGTCTCGACCGCGGCCGAGCCGCCATCGCCAGCGGCATCGAAGGTGGAGGTCCGGAAGGTGATGACCTTCTTGGGGTCCAGCGACTTGACGGTCTGGATGGCGTTGCCGGCGTAGATCGGACGCTCGAAGGTATCGGCATCGACCACGGCGGTCACGTCGGTCAGGATCATGACGTCCAGCAGCGCGGCGACGCGCGGCAGGATGTTCTTGGCATCGGTGGTGGCGGGCGCGACGATATGGTCGAAGTCGGCGCCCAGCTTGGCCACCAGCACCGAGACGGGTTCCGCCAGGCGGTGCCCGTAAAGCGCGTCCTCGGCGACCAGCACCTTGGCGACACCGGCAATCTTGGCGGCCTCGGCACCGGCCTCGGCGGCCTTCTCGCCAACCGCCAGCACGGTCACGTCACCCAGCTTCGCGGCAGCCGAGACGGCCTTGGCGGTGGCATCCAGCGCCAGCACGCCGTCGTTGATTTCGGCAAGCAGAAGAACGGCCATTACACGATCCCCTTCTCTTTGAGTTTCGCCACCAGCTCATCGACCGAGCCGACGATCTCGCCAGCCTGACGGGCCTCGGGCTCGGCGGTCTTGACGACTTGCAGGCGCGGGGTCACGTCGATGCCGTAGTCCTCGGGCGTCTTGGTTTCCAGCGGCTTCTTCTTCGCCTTCATGATGTTGGGCAGCGAGGCGTAGCGCGGTTCGTTCAGACGCAGGTCGGTGGTGACGATGGCGGGCAGCTTCACCTTGATCGACTGCAGGCCGCCGTCGACCTCGCGGGTGACCAGCGCGGCACCGTCCTCGATCTTCAGCTCGTTGGCGAAGGTCGCCTGGGACCAGCCCAGCAGGGCCGACAGCATCTGGCCGGTGGCGTTCATGTCGTTGTCGATCGCCTGCTTGCCGGCGATGACCAGCTCGGGCGCTTCCTCGTCGATCACGGCCTTCAGCAGCTTGGCAACGGCCAGCGGCTCGATGTCGGTATGCACGTCATCGGCGGCGGTGATCAGGATGGCGCGGTCGGCACCCATGGCCAGGGCGGTGCGCAGGGTTTCCTGCGCCTTGGCGACGCCGATCGAGACCACGATGACCTCCGAGGCGGTGCCCGCTTCCTTCAGGCGGATCGCCTCTTCGACGGCGATCTCGTCGAAGGGGTTCATCGACATCTTCACATTGTCCAGATCGACGCCCGATCCGTCCGCTTTGACGCGAACCTTCACGTTGTAGTCGATCACGCGTTTGACAGGCACCAGCACCTTCATCTGCGCTCACTCCCTTTCTCTCTCTGGACCCTGGCGGATTCGTGCAGGGTCTTCCATCTCACGAAAGGTGATATAGGCTCACAGTCAGCGGTGACAGGTCAAAAGGGACATTCTCCTGCGCTGCAACGTCACGTTTTCGTCCGCATGGCGGGTGTATTTCTGCAATGCAGAATGTTGATGCGGTGCCCCGGCAAAGTCATTCAAGCGACTCATAGGCCCGGATTTCCGCGCTTTCGGGGCGACTCGCCGTGCATCGGCGGGTGGGATGCGTACCAACCGGGCGCCGACGGATACGGGAGGCGCGCATGATGGCTGAAGATAGGGCAGCGGGACGCCGCCGGGCCGGGCGTTGCCGCTTCGAGCGAGGCGGAAAATCGCGCCGACCCGCCGCGAGGTCGCATTCAGGCTCTACAAAGTCGGCTGGACCCATCGCGATCTGTGCCACCTGCTAAAGCTGTCGAAACAGCGTTCAGGCCGCATGTCAGCGAAAGGTCTCAGATGAAAACCCAGGTCAAAGCTCTTGTCGTCGGTGGTGGTGCCGTCGGCACCTCCATTGCCTACCATATCGCCAAGGCGGGCTGGCAGGACGTGATGCTGCTGGAGAGGGACGAGCTGACCTCGGGCTCGACCTGGCACGCCGCCGGCCTGCTGCCGCTCTTCAACATGAGCTTCGCGACCACCCATATCCACAAGTACTCGGTCGAGTTCTACAAGACGCTGGAGGCCGAAACCGGGCTGAACGCCGGATTCTCCATCGTCGGCAACCTGCGCATGGCCCAGACCAAGGCGCGGATGGACGAATACATGGTCTACGCGACCACCGCCGAGACCTGTGGCGTGCCCTACGAGTGGATGACCCCCGCGCAGATCAAGGACCGCTGGCCGCTGGTCAACATCGAGGGGCTGGAGGGCGCGATCTTCCACCCCACCGATGGCTACATCAACCCCGCCGATGTCACCATGGCCATGGCCAAGGGCGCCCGCCAGCGCGGCGTGATGATCGAACGCAAGTGGCAGGTCGATGGCTACCACTGGACCGGCGAGGCCTGGGAAGTCACCTGCACGAAGATGGCCGAAAAGGGCGGCAACCTGGTGCCGACCGAAGAGCAGATCGTGATCACCGCCGAACATGTCGTCACCGCCACCGGCAACCACGCGCAGCGCACTGCCAAGCTTCTGGGCATCAAGACCCCCGCGATCCCGGTCGAGCACCAGTTCATCGTCACCGAGCCCGACCCCGAGCTGGTCGCCTACCGCAACGCCGGTGGCGCCGAGCACCCGGTGCTGCGCGATGCCGATGCCAAGTGGTACGTCCGCGAAGAGCGGGGCGGCTGGATCCTCGGCCCCTACGAGCGCAACGCGCCTGCGCGTTTCCGCTTCGGTGTGCCCGACAGCTTCCGCGCCGACCTCTTCCCGCTCGACCTGGAGCGGATCGAGGAAGAGTACATGTCGATGATCCATCGTCTGCCCTCCTCGGAAACCGTTGGTCTGAAAGACGATTTCAACGGCCCGATCTGCTACACCCCCGACGGCAACCCGCTGGTCGGCCCGGCGCCGGGGCTGCGCAACATGTGGCTGGCCGAGGGCTTCTCCTTCGGGATCACCGCCGCCGGCGGCACCGGCTATTACCTCGCCCAGATGATGGTCGAGGGCGAGGCCGAGATCGACATGGCCTCCCTCGATCCCAAGCGCTACGGCACCTGGCAGAGCAACGACTGGGCCGTGGCCAAGAACGAAGAGGCCTACGAACACGTCTTCATCCTGCACCACCCCGACGAGGAACGCGAAGCGGCCCGTCCCCTGCGCACCTCGCCCGCCTATGACCGCCAGAAGGCGGCCGGCGCGCAGTTCGGCCAGGCCGGGGGCTGGGAACGCCCCAACTACTACGCGCCCGTCGGCTTCGACGACCATGCCTCGCGCAGCTTCCGTCGCGGCGGCTGGTGGCAATATGCGGTGGAAGAGGCCAAGGCCGTGCGTGAGGGCGTTGGCCTGATCGACGCCACCGCCTTCACCAAGCACCTGCTGAAGGGCCCGGGCGCCACCGCCTTCCTGGACTGGTTCACCTGCAACAAGCTGCCCAAGGTCGGCCGCATCAACCTGACCTATGCGCTGACCTCCGCGGGCACCACGCGCACCGAATACACCATCGTGCGCCTGGCCGAGGATACCTATTACCTGGTCTCCGCCGGGGCCTGGCAGGCTTATGACAGCGATTTCCTGATGAAGGCCATCGAGGACAAGATCCCCGAGTTCGGCTGGATGTCCTGCACCGATGTCACGACCCAGTGGGGCGTCTTCGCCATTGCCGGGCCAAAGTCGCGCGACCTGCTGAAGACCCTGATCCGCGATGCCGACCCCGAGACGGCGCTGTCCAACAAGCGCTTCCCCTGGCTCTCGGCCCGCCAGATCGAGCTGGGCATGGTCCCCGTCAACGCCATCCGTGTCGCCTATACCGGCGAGCTGGGCTGGGAGCTGCATCACCCGATCGAGATGCAGAACCACCTCTGGGATGCGCTGATGAAGGCCGGAGAGCCCTTTGGCCTGAAGCTGGTCGGCGGTCGCGCCCAGAACTGGCTGCGCCAGGAGAAGAGCTACCGCGCCTTCGGCAACGAACTGGGCCGCGACGCGACCCCGCTGGAGGCCGACCTGCCGCGCTTCATCGACCTGTCCAAGGACTTCGCCGGCAAGGCCGAGCTCGAGGCCAAGGGCGTGCGCTCGAAGTGCGTCACCCTGCTGATCGACGGTCCGGAAGATGCCGATCCCTGGGGCCGCGAGGCGCTTTACGATGGCGCGACCCGCGTCGGGCGCCTGACCTCGGGCGGCTATTCGGTGGCCTTCGGCAAATCCATCGGCATGGGTTATGTCGCGCCCGAGACCGCCGTGGTGGGCAAGACGCTGCAGGTCAAGATGTTCGACAAGCTCTGGGAGGCGGTCATCGTCGAGGACAGCCCCTATGATCCGAAGAACGAGAAGATCCGCATCGACGGCTGATCGCTGCGGGAAGGCGGTAAAGGGGCCGGGCCTTCGGGGTCCGGCCCTTTTCCTTGCCGGGTGCCTGGCCGATCTGTCGGAGGCCTCCGGCGGGAGTATTTTCAGCCTGGTGATGATATGGGCCGCGCGCTCCGTTGACCGGGCCTGGTGCGGTTGAAAGTATCGACGTTGCACCGACTCGATGCCGACAGGGCATTTCGGGGGCCAAGGGCCTGTGAACCCGAGATTTTGCCGGGTGAGTCGCAGGAAACCCGAAGGGTCCCTTAACCAAATCGGGCGGGGGATAGCGCGGTGACGACCTCTTCGGGCAGCTCGGGCGCGCGACCCAGAAGCAGGTCGGCGGCGAGGCGCGCGGCGGCGGGGGCGGTCTGGAAACCGTAGCCGCCCTGGCCTGCGAGCCACAGGAAATCGGGATTTGCGGGGGCGCGACCGATGACCAGCGCGTGATCCGGCGCGAAGCTGCGCAGCCCGGCCCAGGAGTGTTCAAGGCGGGTGACCTCCATGGTCACCATCTCCTCGAAGCGGGCCAGCCCTTCGGCCAGAACCATGTCGTCGGCCCAGGCGTCCATCGGCGGCATCGGGTCTGCCTCGGAGGGTGAGACCAGCAGCTTGCCCGCCTGCGCCTTGGCGTACCAGCGTTCCCCCGCCGCGTCGACGAAGGCCCAGCCGGAGGTGTCCAGACCATCGGGCAGGGGCAGCACCGCCATGGAACGGCGATAGGGCTGGACCCCCAGGGGCGAGATCCCGGCCAGCCGCGCGATGTCATCGGCCCAGGCCCCGGCGGCATTGACCACGACCTTGGCGCTGAACGATTTTTCGCCTGCGCTGACCTGCCAGCTGCCGTCGTGCTGCAGGGCCGTGACCTCGGCGCCGGTCTCGATCGCGACGCCTCCGGTCAGGGCGGCCTTGCGGGCGTTCTGCACCATCAGATCGGTGTCCATGGCGAAGGTGTCGTGGCGCATCGCGGTGCGGGTGATCACCGCCGGGTCGAGCAGGGGGAAGTAGGGCTGTGCCTCTGCCAGCGGTACCCGCGACAGGCCGAGGCCCGCCGCCTCCTCGTCGAAGATCGCCTCGTCCTCGGCCCGGCCCAGCATCAGCATGGGCCTGGGGCTGAGGATACCGCCCGCATGGTGGCTGTCTTCGCTGGCGTGGTTCAGGGCGCGCACGATCCGGTTGCCGTAGTCACCAATGTACATCGCCGCCGAGCGCCCGGAGGCGTGGTAGGCCAGATGCGGCTCGCGCTCCAGCAGGCGCACCGAGGCATGGGGGGCCAGTTCTGCGGCCAGGGACAGCCCGGCGATGCCGCCGCCGATGATCAGGATATCGCTCGTGTCGTTCATCTGGGCACTCTGGCACGGGGCAGGGGGTGGCGCCAACCCTGTCTCGGGGGAATTTCCGACGGCTTTCAGGAGCTTGCTGGCTTTGCAAAGAGGGGGGGCGGCTTTGCAAAGCAATACGCCCCGGCAGGGCGGACCTGCCGGGGCGCGAAGCTGTCAGCCCTCGGGGCTTACTGGCGACAACCTTACTGGGGCACGGAGCCTTCGATGCCTTCGACGTAGAACATCATGCCGGCCAGGGTGCCGTCATCGGCCACTTCGCCTTCGGCCAGCCAGTCGGAGCCGTCCTGCTTCTTCAGCGGGCCGGTGAAGGGGTGGTACTCGCCCGAGGCGATGGCATCCTTCATCGCCAGGGCCTCGGCCTTGACGTCTTCCGGCACGGCGTCGGTGATCTCGCCGATGCCGACCATGCCGTCGCCGATGCCTTCCCAGACCGAGTGGCTTTCCCAGCTGCCGTCCATGACCGCTTCGACGCGCGAGATGTAGTAGGGCGCCCAGTTGTCGATGATCGAGGAGACGCGCGGGCTGGGCGCGTAATCCGCCATGTCGCCGGCCTGGCCGAAGCCGATCACGCCGCCGGCTTCCTTGGCCGCGGCCAGGGGCGCGGTGGAGTCGGTGTGCTGCAGGATCACGTCAGCGCCCTGGTCGATCAGCGTCTTGGCTGCGTCGGCCTCTTTCGCCGGGTCCATCCAGGTGTAGAGCCAGATGATCTTGAACTCGACGTCCGGGTTCACCTTCTTGGCGTGGATATAGGCCGAGTTGATGCCGCGCACGACTTCCGGGATCGGTACCGAAGCGATGTAGCCGATGATGTTGCTCTGGGTCATGCGGCCGGCGATGGTGCCCTGCACGGCGCGGCCTTCATAGAAGCGGGCCGAGTAGGCGGACATGTTGTCGGAGGTCTTGTAGCCGGTGGCGTGCTCGAACTTCACGTCCGGGAACTTGCCCGCGACGTTCAGGGTCGGGTCCATGTAGCCGAAGGAGGTCGAGAAGATGATGTCGGCGCCCTGCAGGGCCATCTGGGTCATCGCGCGTTCGCTGTCGGGGCCTTCGGGGACGTTCTCCTGGTAGACCAGCTCGACCTTGTCCTCGCCGATTTCCTCGACCATCTTCAGCGCCGACTCATGGTGGTGCTGGGACCAGCCGCCATCGTTGATCGGGCCGACGTAGATGAAGCCGACCTTGGTCTTGTCCTGCGCCAGGGCGGCGCCGGTCGACAGGGCGGTCAGCGCGGCGATGGTCGCGGCTCCGGCCAGGAAAGTGCGTTTCTTCAGAAGCATATCAATCTCCCATTGACGTTGGTTTGCCCGCATTGGGGCGGAAGGTGCCAGGCCTCACTGCGAGGCGTGGAAGGTGCGACCCAGCGAGGCGGGCGCCCCGCTGCGGTCGAAGGACATGATGACCAGCACGAGGATGGTGATCAGGTAGGGCGACATCGACAGATACTCGGCCGGGATGGCGATCCCCGCCGCCTGCAGGTTCAGCTGCAGCACCGTGACACCGCCGAACAGCCAGGCGCCGAGCAGCACCCGCCAGGGCTTCCAGCTGGCGAAGACCACCAGCGCCAGGGCGATCCAGCCGACGCCGCCGGTCATGCCCTCGGTCCATTGCGGCACGCGGATCAGGCTGATGTAGGCGCCGCCCAGACCGGCGCAGGCACCGCCGAAGCAGATCGCCATGAAGCGGATACGCACGACATTGTAGCCAAGCGCATGGGCGGCCTCGTGGTTCTCGCCGACCGCCTTCAGGATCAGCCCGGCGCGGGCGTACTTCAGGAAGGCCCAGGTGGCCGCGACCAGCGCGATGCCGACATAGACCATCAGGTCATGGCGGAAGAGCACCGTGCCGAGGAAGGGGATATCGCTGAGCAGCGGCAGGTCCAGCTTGGGCGTGGAGGGCGGCTTGATGCCCACGTAGCTCTGCCCCATCAGGGCCGAGAGGCCCAGCCCGAAGAGCGTCAGCGCCAGGCCCGAGGCGACCTGGTTGGCCAGCGCCAGCTGGGTCAGCACGCCGAAGAGCAGCGACAGCACCGCGCCCCCGACCGCCGCCGCGACGAAGCCCAGCAGGGGCGAGCCGGTGGTCACCGCGACGATGAAACCGCAGATCGCGCCGGTGATCATCATCCCCTCGACACCGAGGTTCAGCACGCCGGCCTTCTCGACGATCAGCTCTCCGATGGCCGCGATCAGCACGGCGGTCGAGGCGACCATGAGGGAGGCCAGCAGCAGCGCGGGATTGATTGACGAGAAATCCATCAGGCGGCCTCTCCCAGGGTGATGCGGATGCGGTAGTTGGTCAGCACGTCGACGGCCAGCAGGAAGAACAGCAGCATCCCCTGGAAGACCTGGATCGCGGCGGCCGGCAGCTGCATCGTCGATTGCGCGGCCTCGCCGCCGATGTAGGTCAGCGCCATCAGCAGGCCGGCCAGCACGATGCCGATCGGGTGAAGACGGCCCAGGAAGGCCACGATGATCGCGGTGAAGCCATAGCCGACGTTGAAGCCCGTGGTGATCTGGCCCGCCGGGCCCGAGACCTCGAACATCCCCGCAAGGCCCGCCAGCGCGCCCGCCGTGCCCATGCAGAACAGCACCAGCCGCCCCGGCTTCACGCCCGAGAAGCGCGCCGCCCGGGGGGCTTCGCCGGTCAGCCGGATCTGGAAGCCCAGGAGGTGCCGGTTCAGCAGGATATAGGCCATGATCGCAGCGATGAAGGCCGCCGCCACGCCCCAGTGCATCCCCGATCCGGCGATGATCTCGGTGTTATGGGCGGAAGGATATTGCTGCAGGTTGCGCGAACCCGGGAAGCCGAAGCCCTCGGGGTTCTTCATCGCGCCGATGGCCATGGCCTTCAGGAAGTTCTCGGCCACGTAGACCAGCATCAGCGACACGAGGATCTCGTTGGTGCCGAATTTCACCTTCAGCAGCGCCGGGATCATCGCCCAGGCCCAGCCCCCGAGGGCGCCCGCGATGACCATCAGCGGGAAGATCCACCAGGCTTCGAGCGGGTAGAGCGCCAGCGCCACCCCGGCACCGGCGACGGCGCCCATGATGTACTGGCCCTCGGCGCCGATGTTCCAGATCCCCGCCTTGAAGCCCAGGGACAGGCCGAGCGCGATCAGGATCAGCGGCCCGCCCTTCACCAGCAGCTGCGGGCGGTAGTAGAACGAGAATTCGCCGAAGACCGGATCCCAGAAGATCGTGCGGATCGCCTCGACCGGGTCCTTGCCGAGGATCGCGAACAGCAGGCCGCCCGCGACCATGGTGATCAGGACCGCCAGCACGGGGGTCACATAGCTCAGCGCGCGGGCGGGCTGGGGCCGTTTCTCAAGGTAGATCATGCCGCTCCCCCGACGGTCCGGGCCTGGCCCGTGTCATTCATCTTGCGGCTGCTGGCGGAGGCGCGGGAGCGCACGGAATGCTCAGACATGCGCCACCTCCATGCCATGCGCGCCGCCCATCATCAGGCCGATCTCTTCCATGCTCAGCCCCTTGGCGGGCTTGATCTCGGACAGGCGTCCCTCGTTCAGGGCCGCGAAATTGTCGGAGACCTCCATCAGCTCGTCGAGGTCCTGGCTGATCACCACCACGGCGGCACCGCCGGCGGCAAGGTCGAGAATTGCCTGCCGGATGGTCGCGGCGGCAGCTGCATCGACCCCCCAGGTCGGCTGGTTCACCACCAGCACCTCGGGGCGCTGCATCACCTCACGGCCGATGACGAATTTCTGCAGGTTGCCGCCCGACAGCGCCCGTGCGGCCGTCTCGGTGCCGGGCGTGCGGACATCGAAGCGTTCGATGATCGCTGCGGCAAAATCGCGTGCCTTGCCCCACTTGAGGAAGCCCGACGACATCAGCCCCTCGCGCTCGGCCCCGGTCAGCAGGGCGTTCTCGGTCAGGGTCATGTTGGGCGCCGCCGCATGGCCCAGGCGCTCCTCGGGGCCGGTCAGCAGCCCGCGCCGGCGCCGTTCCGCAGGCCCCTTGTTGCCGATCGCCACACCGTCCAGCGAGACCATGCCAGGCGCCGAGGTGATTTCCCCCGAGAGCGCCGCCAGCAGCTCGTCCTGGCCATTGCCGGCGACACCGGCGAGGCCCAGCACCTCGCCCGCGCGAACCTCCAGCGTGATGTTCTTCAGCGAGGTGCCGAACTGGCTGGGCGAGGGCACGGAGAGATCCTTGAGCGCCAGCCGCACCTCGCCGGGTGTGCTGGCCTCGCGCTCGGGGCGGTGCAACTCGCTGCCCACCATCATCTCGGCCATCTGCGCCGCCGTCACCTCGCGCGGGGTACAGGTGCCCACTTTCCTGCCAAGGCGCAGGATCGTCGCCTCGTCACAGAGCGTGCGGATTTCTTCCAGCTTGTGAGAGATATAGAGGATCGAGGTCCCCTCGGCCTTCAGCTTGCGCAGCGTGGCGAAGAGGATCTCCACCTCCTGCGGGGTCAGCACCGAAGTCGGCTCGTCCATGATCAGCAGTTTGGGGTCCTGCAGCAGGCAGCGGATGATCTCGACCCGTTGGCGCTCGCCGGCAGACAGGTCGCCGACCAGCCGCCAGGGATCCAGCGGCAGCCCGTATTGTTCCGAGACCCGGCGGATCTGTTCCGCCAGCGCCCCGGTCTTTGGCGGGTTCGCCATGCCGAGCGCCACGTTCTCGGCCACGTTCAGCGCGTCGAAAAGGCTGAAATGCTGGAACACCATGGCCACGCCGCGCCCGCGCGCCTCCTGCGGCTCGGAGGGTTCATAGACCTTGCCCTGAAAGACCATCTCGCCCCGGTCCGGCTTGACCAGCCCGTAGATCATCTTGACCAGCGTCGACTTGCCCGCGCCGTTCTCGCCCAGCAGGGCATGAACCTCGCCCTCGCCGATGCTGAACGAGACGTCGTCGTTCGCCACGACCCCCGGGTAGGCCTTTGTCAGGCCCACGATTTCCAACAGCGTCCCCGTCACGCGCGTCTTCCCCCCCTGGCCTCTTTCCGTGCCGTTCTCGTCAGTAGCTCATGGGCGACCCCCACGGCAATCTCCTGCGGATGTTTCCCCAGATCCGGTTGACCAATTGGACAAGAAATGCCCGCAATCCGGGCAGGCTCATGGCCCATTCCGGCCAGTCGCGACCGGAAGCGGGCCCACTTGCTGGCCGAGCCGATGAGCCCGCAAAAGCCGAAGCCGCGCCGCAGAAGCGCGTCGCAAAGCGCCAGGTCCAACTGGTGCGAATAGGTCAGGATCAGGTGCTCGGCCTGCGCCGGTGCATGGGCGACCAGCCGCACCGGATCGGCGGCGGGCAGCCGGGTGACAGCCTCGGGGATGGCGGTCGGAAAGCGGTCGGCCCCGGTGTCGACCCAGGTGATCGCCAGCCCCGGCAGGGGCGCCAGCACCGAAACCAGCGCCCGCCCCACGTGTCCCGCGCCCCAGATCCACAGCTCGCGCTCTGGCCGGGCCACGGGTTCGACCATCCAGCCGGCGTGGATGCCCGCCACGGGCGGCACCCCCTGCGCCCGCGCCTCGGCCAGCATCCGCTTGACCGCAAAGGGCATCTCCCGGGGCGCGCCGGGCAGGGGGCGGGCAACGACCTCGCCCGCGATCCCGGCCAGCTTGGCACCGTCCCAGACCTCGTGAAACAGCGTCACCGCCCCGCCGCAGCACTGGCCCAGGTCCGGGCCAAGCGCCTGTGTCTGCACCTGGTCCGCCACCTGGTCACGGGCCCGGCCAATCGCCTCGTGCTCCAGCGTGCCGCCGCCGATGGTGCCTTCCAGCAGCCCCCCGGCGCCGACCAGCATCGCAGCCCCCACCTCGCGCGGGGTCGAGCCGCGGGTGTCCGCGACCACCACCCGCACCACGCGGGCCTCCCGCGCCAGCGCGCGGCGGAGGGCGGCAGGGTCAAGCACCGCGCACCCGCTCGACAGCCGCCAGCACGCGCTCGGGCGTGGCCGGAGCGTCGAGATTCGGATAGGCCGTGCCGCAGGCGGCCACTGCATCCGACAGCGCCAGCAGGGCCGAGATGCCCAGCATGAAGGGCGGTTCGCCGACGGCCTTGGACCGGTAGATGGTCTGCGCCGGGTTCGGCTCGTCCCAGAGGGCGACGTTGAACACCCGCGGCCGGTCCGAGCAGGCGGGGATCTTGTAGGTGCTGGGGGCATGGGTGCGCAGCCGCCCCTTGTCGTCCCAGACCAGCTCCTCGGTGGTCAGCCAGCCCGCGCCCTGCACGTAGCCGCCTTCCACCTGGCCGATATCCAGCGCCGGGTTCAGCGAGTTGCCCGCGTCATGAAGGATGTCGGTGCGCAGGATGCGGTATTCGCCGGTCAGCGTGTCCACCACCACCTCGGTCAGCGCCGCGCCATGGGCGAAGTAGAAGAACGGTCGCCCGGTGCCCCGCAGGCGATCCCAGCTGAGATCCGGCGTGCGGTAATGCCCCGTCGCCGACAGGCTGACCTGCGCCTGGTAGGTCAGCGCGGCGGCCTTGGCAAAGGACATCTCGTTGCCCCCCGCCAGCACCTTGCCGCCGGTGAAGGAGACCTCCTCGACCGCCACCTGGTGCAGCTCGGCCACCACGGCGGCCATGCGGCCGCGGATCGTGTCGCAGGCCGCTTTCACCGCCATGCCGTTGAGGTCAGAGCCTGACGAGGCTGCCGTGGCCGAGGTATTGGGCACCTTGGCGGTGTCCGTCGCGGTGATCTTCACGTCGGCCATGTCGATGCCGAAGCGGCTGGCGGCGACCTGCGCGACCTTCTGGAACAGCCCCTGTCCCATTTCGGTGCCGCCGTGGTTCAGGTGGACCGAGCCGTCCTGGTAGACATGCACCAGCGCACCCGCCTGGTTCAGATGGCTCAGCGTGAACGAGATGCCGAACTTCACCGGGCTGAACCCCAGTCCCTTCTTCAGCACCGGGTTGGCAGCATTCCAGGCCGCCACGGCGGTCTTCCGCGCCGCGTAATCGCTGCTTTCCAGCAGGCGCTCGGTCATCCGGTGCAGGATGAAATCCTCGACCTTCATGCCATAGGGCGTCGTCTGCCCCTCGGTCGCGGGCCGTGCATCGCCCTCCACCGGGAAGGCCCCTGCCGCCCCGCGAGAGGCCACGTCCATCACCGGGCTGGAAGTACTCCGGGGGGAGGCCGCAGGCCGGGGGGCAGCGCCCCCCTCCGCCGCCTCGACCGGGCGATCCGCGTAGTAGTTCACGCGCCGCAGTTCGACCGGGTCCATGCCCAGCTCATGCGCCACATGGTCGATGACCCGCTCGATGCCGACGACGCCCTGGGGCCCGCCGAAACCGCGATAGGCGGTGGCCGAGCACATGTTGGTGCGCAGCCGGTGGCTCTCGATGCGGGCGTGGTCCAGCAGGTAGGCGTTGTCGGCATGCAGCATGGCGCGGTCGGCCACCGCCAGCGTCAGGTCCTGCGACCAGCCGGCGCGGGTGTACTGCTTGAAGTCGACGCCCAGGATACGGCCCGTGTCATCCACGCCGACGCGGTAGTCGATGCGGAAATCATGGCGCTTGCCGGTGATCTGCATGTCGTCGTCGCGGTCATAGCGCATCTTGGCCGGGCGGCCCGTCAGGCTGGCCACCACGGCGCAGGAGACCGCCAGCGCATTGCCCTGGCTTTCCTTGCCGCCGAACCCCCCGCCCATGCGGCGGCTCTCGACCCGCACGGCATGCATCGGCTTGCCGATGGCCTCGGCCACCTTGTGCTGGATCTCGGTCGGGTGCTGGGTCGAGGAACTGACCAGCACGTCGCCGCCTTCCTGCGGCAGCGCCAGCGCGGCCTGACCTTCGAGGTAGAAATGTTCCTGCCCGCCCATCTCGATGCGGCCCTCGATGACGCGGGGGGCGCTCGCGATGGCGGCCTCCGCATCGCCCTTGGACCAGACAAGCGGCGGGTACTCGATGTAGCTTTGCGCCTCCAGCGCCTCGTCCACGGTCAGGATCGGCGCCTCTTCGGCGATCTCGATCTTTGCCAGCGTCGCAGCCTTGCGGGCGGCGTGGTGGCTGGTGGCGGCCACGAGGAAGATCGGCTGGCCGACGTAGTTCACGCGGGTGCTGGTCAGCAGCGGCTCGTCATGCACAGGCGCCGAGGCCACGTCATTGGCGAAGGGCAGATCCTCTGCCAGCAGCACCTTGACCACACCGGGGGCGGATCGCACGGCGGAGAGATCCATCGAGGTGATGGTGCCGCGCGCCACGCTGGAGGTGCCGAAGGCCAGGTGCAGGGTGTTGGCGGGCAGGGGGATGTCGTCGATGTAACGCGCCTGTCCGGTGACATGCAGCGGGCCGCTGTCATGGGGCAGGGGCTTGCGGACCTGTTCGCTCATGCCTCGACCTCCAGCACGTCCACGCCCTGACCGAGGTCGGCCAGGAAGTAGCGCGTCAGCATGTTGCGCGCCGCCTTCAGGCGGTAGTCGGCCGAGGCGCGCATGTCGCTCATCGGGGTGAAATCCCTGGCCCATTCATCGGCCGCCGCTTCCAGCGTCGCAAGCTCCCAGGGCTTGCCGGTGATCGCCGCTTCGACATGGGTGGCGCGCTTGGGCACCCCCGCCATGCCACCGAAGGCGATGCGGGCGCCGGTGACGGTGCCGTCCTCGACGGTGATCGAGAAGCAGCCGCAGACCGCCGAGATATCCTGGTCGAAGCGCTTGGACAGCTTGTAGCAGGCCAGCCGGTCCGCCTGGCGCGGGATGGTCACGGCCTCGACGAATTCGCCCGGCGCACGGTCCTGCTTGCCGTAGTCGAGGAAGAACTCCTCCAGCGGCAGGGTACGCCGGGTGGCGCCCTTGCGCAGGTGCAGCGTCGCGCCGAGCGCGATCAGCGCCGGCGGCCCGTCCCCGATGGGAGAGCCATTTGCGATGTTCCCGCCCACGGTCGCGGCATTGCGGACCTGAACGGAGGCAAAGCGGCGCAGCATGGCGGCCAGGCCAGGATGATAGGGGGCGATCTGGGGCAGCAGGTCGGACCAGGTGACCATGGCGCCGATGCGGATTTCAGTCTCGCTGACCTCGATCCCCTTCAGATCGGCGCAGCGGTTGAGGAAGGCGACCTGACCGAGGTCGCGCATCGCCTTGGTGACATGCAGGCCCAGGTCGGTGGCCCCGGCAATCAGGGTCGCCTCGGGATTGGCCTCGTACCAGGTGGCCAGCGCGTCGGCGGTCTCGGGCTGGAAGGCCAGGCCTTCGGCATCCACGGGCATCTGGAAGCTTTTCGGCAGATGGGCCGGGGCAGGGGCCTGCGCGGCGGCCTCGGCGGCGCGGATGATCGGCGCATAGCCCGTGCAGCGGCAGAGGTTGCCGGCCAGCGTCAAATCGTGATCCGTCTCGCCGGTCAGCTGGGCCGTGGCCATCGAGACCGTGAAGCCCGGCGTGCAGAAGCCGCATTGCGAGCCGTGGTGATCCACCATCGCCTGCTGCACCGGGTGCAGCCCGCCCTCGGGCGGGGCGAGGCCCTCGACCGTGGTCACGGCGCGGCCCTGAAGCTGGGGCAGGAACAGGATGCAGGCGTTCAGCGCCTGCGGTCCGTCCGCGCCGGTCACCATGACCGTGCAGGCCCCGCAGTCGCCTTCGTTGCAACCTTCCTTGGTGCCCGTCAAACCGCGGTCGATCCGCAGCCAGTCGAGCAGCGTCATCGTCGGCGAGACCCCCGAGAGGTCCACCCGTTCTCCGTTCAGGTGAAAGGAGAGTGTCATTGTGTCTATCACCGCCGCCATACACGTTGCGCCATGTCCTGCCCCTCCGATGCGGCGTAGGAGGGACGGCGTTCCCCGTCGTAGGGCCCAGAAAAGCGGCAGGGCAAGGCGTTGGCAAGTCTTTCCCGCCTGTATACTGCCGCTTTTTCGGGCTTTCGCCTAAGCCTTGATCTTGGCTGCGAGGGCCGCAAGCTGCTGTGTGGCAAGGCCCCAGCCCTCGTGAAAGCCCATATCCTCGTGCTGTTGCCGCGCCTCGGGGTCGGCGTGCAGCAGGGTGGCGGAGTAACGTGTGCCGCCCTCGGCCGCGGTGAAGGAGATGATCGCGGTCATGAAGCCCTGGCCCAGCGGGCGGAACCCCTGTCCGAGCGCATCGGTGAAGGCCAACATCTCCTGCGAGGCTGCGGCGAGGATGCAGCCCTCCGAGGCGATCTCCTCGCCCTCGGGCAGGCGCATCCGGGTGAAGAAGCGGCCCCCGGCGCGGGGGTCGATCACCGCTTCCATGGTCTCGACGGGGGCGGGCGAGAACCACTGGCACAGCAGGTGCGGCTCGGTCCAGCAGCGCCAGAGCGCGGCGGGCGGGGCCTTGATCAGGCGCGTCAGCCGAAGGTCACGGGTCTCGTCCATCGGGCTCTCCTCGGGCGGGTCCCGCGACTATGGCGGGGGCTCGCGCGGCGGGCAAGCGGCCCTTGTTGCCGCCCGGCCCGCGCCATACCATTGTCGAATGAGCGAGCCCCGATTCATCCACCTCCGCGTCCATACCGAGTATTCCCTTCTGGAAGGGGCCATGCGGCTGAAGAAGCTGCCGGCCCTCTGTGCCAAGATGGAGATGCCCGCCGTCGCCGTGACGGATACCAACAACTGCTTCTCGGCGCTGGAATTTTCCGTGACTGCCAGCGGGGCGGGGGTGCAGCCGATCATCGGCTGCCAGGTCTCGGTGGCCTGGCATCAGCCGCAGCCGGGCGACAAGCAGCGCCCCTCGGGGCCGGTTGTCCTGCTGGCGCAGTTCGAGCGCGGCTACCAGAACATCATGAAGCTCAACTCCTGCCTCTACCTCGACAAGCAGGGCGCGCTGCCCGAGGTCACGATGGAGGAGCTGGCGGCATATTCCGAGGGGCTGATCTGCCTGACCGGTGGCCCCGATGGCCCCGTGGGGGCCCTGCTGCAGACCGGCCACCGCCCCGAGGCGCAGGCCCTGCTGCAACGCTTCGCCGAGATCTACCCGGATCGCCTCTACGTCGAGCTGCAGCGCCACCCCGAAGACGGCGGACTGCCGCAGGCCGAGAAGCTGACCGAACGCGGTTTCGTCGAAATGGCCTATGCGATGGAGCTGCCGCTTGTCGCGACGAACGATGTCTATTTCCCCACCTCGGACATGTACGAGGCCCACGACGCGCTGATCTGCATTGCAGAAGGGGCTTATGTCGACCAGCAGGAGCCACGCCGCCGGCTGACCGCGCAGCACTATTTCAAGTCTCCTCAGGAAATGGCGACGCTGTTCGCCGACCTGCCCGAGGCCATCGAGAACACCGTCGAAATTGCCCGCCGCTGTGCCTTCATGGCCTACCGCCGCGACCCGATCCTGCCGAAGTTCGCCGATGACGAGGTGGCCGAACTGCGCCGCCAGGCCAACGAGGGCCTGCAGGCGCGCCTCGCGGTGATCCCCCACGCGGTGCCGGTCGAGGACTACCAGAAACGTCTGGATTTCGAGCTGGGCATCATCGAGGGCATGGGCTTTCCCGGCTATTTCCTGATCGTGGCCGACTTCATCCAGTGGGCCAAGGACCATGACATCCCGGTCGGGCCGGGTCGGGGCTCGGGCGCTGGTTCATTGGTCGCTTATGCGTTGACCATCACCGACCTTGACCCGCTGCGCTACTCGCTGCTGTTCGAACGCTTCCTGAACCCGGAACGGGTGTCGATGCCCGACTTCGACATCGACTTCTGCATGGACCGGCGCGAAGAGGTGATCCGCTACGTCCAGGACAAGTACGGCCGCGACCGGGTGGGGCAGATCATCACCTTCGGTGCGCTGCTGTCCAAGGCTGCCGTGCGCGATATCGGCCGGGTGCTGCAAATGCCCTACGGCCAGGTCGACCGGCTGTCGAAGCTGATCCCGGTCGAGGGGGTGAAGCCTGTCAGCATCGAGCAGGCCCTGCGCGACGAGCCCCGCCTGGCCGAAGAAGCCCGCAACGAGGAGGTGGTGAACCGCCTGCTGACCTACGGCCAGCAGGTCGAGGGCCTGCTGCGGAACGCCTCGACCCACGCTGCGGGCGTCGTGATCGCCGACCGTCCCACGGACGAACTCGTGCCGCTCTACCAGGATCCGCGATCCGATATGCCGGCGACGCAGTTCAACATGAAGTGGGTCGAACAGGCCGGGCTGGTGAAATTCGACTTCCTCGGCCTGAAGACCCTGACCGTGGTGCAAAACGCGATCGAGCAGATCCACAGTTCGGGCCGGGATCTGCATATCGCGGCGGATGGGACGCAGCTTTATGAACCCACTCCGGGCGGCGAGAACCAGATCAACCTGATCCCGCTGGACGATCCGAAGACCTACGAGCTTTACGCCCGCGCCAAGACCGTCGCCGTGTTCCAGGTGGAATCCACCGGCATGATGGACGCGCTGAAGCAGATGAAACCGACCTGCATCGAGGACATCGTGGCCCTCGTGGCGCTCTATCGTCCGGGCCCGATGGAGAACATCCCGGTCTACTGCGAGGTCAAGAACGGGCTGCGCGAGATCACCTCGGTGCACGAGTCCATCGACCACATCCTTGCCGAGACCCAGGGCATCATCGTCTACCAGGAACAGGTGATGCAGATCGCGCAGGTCATGGCGGGCTACTCGCTCGGCGGCGCCGACCTGCTGCGCCGCGCCATGGGCAAGAAGATCAAGGAGGCGATGGACGCCGAGCGTCCGAAGTTCGAACAGGGCGCGGCCAAGAACGGCGTCGACAAGAAGAAGGCGACCGAGGTCTTCGACCTTCTGGAGAAGTTCGCCAACTACGGCTTCAACAAGTCCCACGCCGCCGCCTACGCGGTGGTCAGCTATTACACCGCCTGGCTGAAGGCCAATCACCCGGTGGAGTTCATGGCCGGTGTCATGAACTGCGATATCCACCTGACGGAGAAGCTGACGACCTATTTCCAGGAGGTGAAGAAGGGCCTGGGGCTGCCCTACGTGCCGCCCTGCGTGAATCGCTCGGATGCGACCTTCAAGGTGGTGGGTGGGGCACTGGTCTATGGCCTGGGGGCGCTGAAGAACGTCGGCCTGGAGGCGATGAAGCTGGTCGAGGATGGCCGCAAGGTCGACGGCCGGGACAAGCCCTTCGCCACGGTCTTCGACTTCGCCCGCCGGGTCGAGCTGAAGAAGGTCGGCAAGCGCCCGCTGGAAATGCTGGCGCGCGCCGGGGCCTTCGACGAGCTCGACCGCAATCGCCGCAAGGTCTTCGACAGCCTCGAGGCGCTGGTCAGCTACTCGGCGGCGTTCTGGGAACAGAAGAATTCGAACCAGGTCTCGCTGTTCGGCGAGGCGGGCGACGACCTGCCCGAGCCGCGTCTGGCCCCGGTCAATGACTGGATGCCCGCCGAGCGGCTGGCCGAAGAGTTCAAGGCCATCGGCTTCTACCTTTCGGGTCACCCGCTGGACGACTACATGGGCGCGCTGCGGCGCAAGCAGGTGAAGACGCTGGACGAGGTGCACAAGCAGGCCATGGACCAGCCGGTCATCGCCAAGCTTGCGGGCATCGTGACCGGCCGGCAGGAGCGCAAGTCGGCGCGTGGCAACCGCTTTGCCTTTGCCCAGCTCTCGGACCCGACCGGCGCCTACGAGGTGACGATCTTTTCCGAGACGCTGGAGAAGTCGCGCGAGTTCCTGGAGAACGGCTCGAAGGTGGTGCTGACGGTCGAGGCCAATGTCGAGGCCGACCAGTTGAAGCTGCTGGCGCGCTCCATCGGGCCGATGGATCAGGCGGTGGCCGATGCGGGCGCCATGGGGCTGAAGATCTTCGTGGAAGCGGCGGGCGCGATCCCCTCGGTCGCCTCGGTGCTGGCCGGCACCGCCGACACCGTGCGCGGGGTCGCCAAGGGGCCGATCCACTTCTGCCTCATGGACCCGGCCCTGCCGGGCGAGGTCGAGGTCGACGCCCACGTGGAATTCCCCGTCACCCCGCAGGTGAAAGGCGCCATCAAGTCATTGCCGGGGGTGCTGGCGGTGGAAGAGGTCTGACCGCTTCCACCGATGGGCGGCTCAGTAATGCGGCGGCCGCTCGTCGCCGATGAAGATTCCGCTGCCCGAGGCCGCTTCCCGCTCGGCCTCGCGTTCCATCAGCATCTGGACGCGGCGGGTCAGCATCATGATCTCTCCCTGCTGCCGCGCAATGGTGTCGGACAGGTCGTCGACCGTCCGTGTCAGATGCGCGATCTTTTCTTCCAGGGCGCTCATTCATAATCCTCCGAAATCTTTAAACACTTTGCCGCCGACCGACGTGCCGGAGGGAGGGGGATGATAACACGTATCAGGAGGGGCGCTAAGGAAAAGTGCCTGCGCGGCAGGGGGTGGGACAGGTGGCTGCGCTTGCTCCCCTGAGCCCCATGAGCTATGCCGCACGCGCGATACTGCGCGAGGGAAAACGATGGCCAAGGTGAAGAAGACCCCGCGTCCCAGGGCGGAGACCCCGAAGGGCTTCCGCGACTATTTCGGGACCGAGGTGACGGAACGGACGGAAATGCTGGCGAAGATCGCCGCCGTCTACCATCGTTACGGCTTCGAGGCGCTGGAAAGCTCTGCCGTCGAGACCGTCGAGGCGCTTGGCAAGTTCCTGCCCGACGTCGACCGCCCGAACGAGGGTGTCTTCGCCTGGCAGGAGTTCGACGAGAAGGATCAGGGCGACTGGCTGGCCCTGCGCTATGACCTGACCGCGCCCCTCGCGCGCGTCTACGCCCAGCACCGCAACGACCTGCCGACGCCTTACCGCCGCTTCGCCATGGGTCCGGTCTGGCGCAACGAGAAGCCGGGGCCGGGGCGGTTCCGCCAGTTCTACCAGTGCGATGCGGATACCGTGGGTTCGGCCTCGGTCGCGGCGGATGCCGAGATCTGCGCCATGCTGGCCGACTGCCTCGAAGAAGTCGGCATCCCCCGCGGCGACTACATCATCCGGGTCAACAACCGGAAGGTGCTGAACGGCGTGCTGGAGGCCATGGGCGTCACCGACGAGGCCCAGGCCGCCGACGTGCTGCGCACCATCGACAAGTTCGACAAGGTCGGCGAAGAGGGCGTGCGCCAGTTGCTCGGCAAGGGCCGCCTGGATGCCTCGGGCGCCTATATCGACGGTGTGGGCCTCGACGAGGCGCAGGCCGAGCCGGTGCTGGCCTTCCTGACCTCCAAGGGTGAGACGGTCGCTGAAACGCTGGCCAACCTGCGCGCCGCTGTCGGTGACTCTGCTGTCGGTGCCGAAGGCGTCGACGAGCTGGCCGAGATCGCCGGGCTGGTCGAGGCGCAGGGCTACGGCCCTGACCGCATTGTCATCGACCCCTCGGTGGTCCGTGGCCTTGGCTACTACACCGGCCCGGTGTTCGAGGCGGAACTCACCTTCGAGATCCTTGACGAGAAGGGCCGCAAGCGGCAGTTCGGTTCGGTCTCGGGTGGCGGGCGCTATGACGGGCTGGTCAAGCGCTTCACCGGGCAGGAAGTGCCCGCGACCGGCATCTCGATCGGCGTCGACCGCCTGCTGGCCGCCCTGCGCGCCAAGGGCCGCGTCGGTGGCCGCGCCGAGGGTCCCGTGGTCGTCACCGTCATGGACAAGGCCCGCATGGCCGACTACCAGGCCATCGTCGGCGAGCTGCGCTGCGCGAACATCCGCGCCGAGGTCTACCTGGGTAACCCGAAGAACTTCGGCAACCAGCTGAAATACGCGGACAAGCGCAACTCTCCCATCGCCGTCATCGAGGGCGAGGACGAGAAGGCGCGCGGCGTGGTGCAGTTGAAGGACCTGATCCTTGGCGCCAGGATCGCCGAGAGCGCCACGCTGGAGGAATGGAAGGAGCGCCCGAGCCAGTTCGAGGTGCCCCGCGACCAGATGGTCGCGAAGATCCACGAGATCCTTGCCAGCCAGAGCGGCGACAGCCAGTCCGGGCCGGACGGGGAAGGGGCCTGATCCATGCCCAACAGATCCCCTGACCGGGCCCGGGTGAAAAGCCGCGCGGCCCTCTTGCGCGCGGGCTTCGAACAGGCGGGCGCCGCCTTGGTCGAGGCGCCGGTGCTGGTCTCTGCCGAGGCGCTGCTGGACCTCTACGGAGAGGACCTGCGCGCCCGCGCCTATACGACTTTCGATGCGCTGCGGGGCGAACAGATGCTGCGCCCCGACTTCACCGTTCCCGTGGTGCAGATGCACATGGAGGGGGGCGCCGAACCGGCCCGCTACACCTACGCGGGCGAGGTCTTCCGCCGCCAGGAAGAGGACGAGGCGCGCAGCAACGAATACATCCAGGTCGGTTTCGAGATCTTCGACGGCTCCGACCCCGAGGCCGCCGATGCCGAGGTCTTTGCCCGGTTGCAACATGCCGTGTCGCCGCTTGGCCTGAAGGCCACCACCGGCGACATCGGCATCCTCATGGCCGCCGTCGAGGGGCTGAACACCACCGAGGCCCGCAAGCGCGCCCTGCGCCGCCACCTCTGGCGGCCCGCGCGGTTCAAGCAGTTGCTGGATCGTTTCGCCGGGCGCACGCCGCAGCCGGCCGGGCGCGCCGCCCTGCTGGCCCAGGCCGATCCCTTCGCCTGCGCCGGTCCCGAAATCGGCCTGCGCGCGCGTGCCGAGGTCGAGGCCCGGCTGGAGGCCCTGCGTGCCGATGCCGCCGCCGCGCCGATCCCGGAAACCGAGGTCGAGCTGCTGGAAGCCATCCTGAAGGTGCGCGAGACTTTGCCCTATGCCCTTGAGCAACTGCGCGACATCGCCGTCGACCTGCGTCCGATCTCAGGCGCGGTCGAGCGGCTGGCGCGCCGGGCCGAGACGCTTGCCGCGCGCGGCGTCGATGTCGACGCGCTGGAGTTCGAAGCGGCTTACGGGCGCACGCACATGGAATACTACGACGGCTTCGTCTTCGGCTTCGTGGTCGAACACCGCCCCGATCTGCCCGCCGTGGCCTCGGGCGGGCGCTATGATGCGCTGACCCGTGAGCTGGGCCGCGCCGCCGGCAAGCCCGAAGGCATCCCGGCTGTCGGGGGCATCCTGCGCCCAGGGCTGATGGTCGAACTGGAGGACGGTCTATGGGCCTGAAGCTGGGTGTGCCCTCCAAGGGCCGACTTATGGAAAAGACCTTCGACTGGTTCGGCGCTCGCGGCGTGACCCTGGGACGCTCGGGCTCGGACCGCGAATACGCGGGCCGGGTCGAGGGGATCGACGGGGTCGAGCTGGTGCTGCTCTCGGCAGGCGAGATCCCGCGCGAGCTGCACGCGGGCCGCATCCACCTGGGGGTCACCGGTACTGACCTGGTGCGCGAGAAGCTGGGCCAGTGGGACCAGCAGGTCGAAGAACTGGCCGAACTGGGCTTCGGCCATGCCGACCTGATCATCGCCGTGCCGCAACTCTGGGTCGATGTCGAGACGCTGGACGACCTCGACGAGGCCGCCGCGGGCTTCCGCCGCAAGCACGGCTTCCGCCTGCGCATCGCCACCAAGTACCATCGCCTGGTGCGCGACTACCTGCGCTCGCACGGGGTCGCCGACTACCAGCTGGTCGACAGCCAGGGCGCGACCGAGGGCACGATCAAGAACGAGACCGCCGAGGCTGTCGCCGACATCACCTCGACCGGCGAGACCCTGCGTGCCAACCACCTGAAGATCCTTTCGGATGCGCTGGTGCTGAAAAGCCAGGCGACGCTGTTCCGCTCGCGCCGTGCCGCGCTGACGCCCGAGGAACGCGCCACCCTGTCCGAACTGGTGGCCCGGCTGGATCTCGACTGAGCGCCGCCTTCGCGCGTTCAGATCACGCCGATCTCGGCCAGGGCGGCATCCAGCTCTGGCGGCAGGCGGTCGTCGCTTTCGCGGGCGGCGGGCAGGTCGCGCGGCGCATCCTCGGGCTTCAGGTAGCGCCAGCCCTGGAAGGGGCGTTTCTGCGTCGGGGCGACGCGCTGGATCTGCGGGTCCAGCAAGATGGCGCAGCGGCGGATGCCGTCGCCCCGGTCGACCTCCTCCAGGGCCGTGATCCGCTGGCGGGCCTGGACCTGCCCCTTGATCACCCAGTAGATCGACCCGCCTTCGAGGATCTCGGCCTCGCGCTTGGGCCACATGCGGGTCACATGGCGCGGCGCGGCCCCCGTCTGCTTGATCCGCATGGCCTGCCAGGTGGCCAGATCCTCGACCGAGTCGGTGCCGACGGAGAGCTTGATCAGGTGGACGGTCATGGGACCCTCATGCAGTTTCTTTGACCCGGATGGGATTCCGAGTTATGGTGGGGGAGTTCCGGTTGAAACACAAGATGTGGTGTGTTTGCGGTTGCGCCCCCGGGGCAAGCCGCTTAAGGACGGTAGCCCGTCCGGACTGCACGGCAATATCCTGCCGTGGGGTATCGCCTCGGACGGGCCGGATATGTAATCCTTTCATTCGACCTCTGCCACCCGGAAAGGGACCCTGATGAGCCGTTTTGCCGCCCCGATCGCCGAACAAGTCTGGGACATGAAATATCGGTTCAAGCAGGCCGATGGCACGCCCATCGACCGCTCGGTCGAAGACAGTTGGCGCCGGATCGCCCGGGCGCTGGCCTCGGTCGAGGCCGACCGGGATCACTGGGAACAGGTCTTTTATGGCGCGCTGGAAGATTTCAAGTTCCTGCCCGCCGGCCGGATCACCGCCGGGGCGGGGACCGAGCGCAAGGTGACTCTGTTCAACTGCTTCGTCATGGGCACAGTGCCCGACAGCATGTCGGGGATCTTCGACATGCTGAAGGAGGCCGCGCTGACCATGCAGCAGGGCGGGGGGATCGGCTATGATTTCAGCACCATCCGCCCGCGCGGCGCCGATGTGAAGGGCGTGGCGGCAGACGCCTCGGGCCCGCTGTCGTTCATGGATGTCTGGGACGCCATGTGCCGCACGATCATGTCCGCCGGCTCTCGCCGTGGCGCGATGATGGCGACCATGCGTTGCGATCACCCCGATATCGAGCAGTTCATCGAAGCCAAGTCCGACCCCGCCCGCCTGCGCATGTTCAACATGTCCGTGCTGGTCACCGATCCGTTCATGGAAGCGGTCAAGGCCGACGGCCCCTGGGAGCTGATCTTCGACGGCAAGGTCTACCACACGCTGCAGGCGCGCGACCTGTGGAACAAGATCATGCAGGCGACCTATGATTACGCCGAGCCGGGCGTGATCTTCATCGACCGTATCAACAAGGCCAACAACCTGGCCTACTGCGAGACCATCGCCGCCACCAATCCCTGCGGCGAGCAACCGCTGCCGCCCTACGGCGCCTGCCTGCTGGGCTCGGTCAACCTGGCCCGCCTGGTCACCGATCCCTTCACCGACGCGGCCCGCCTGGACGCCGAGGGGCTGGACAAGCTGGTCCGCACCGCGATTCGCATGATGGACAACACCGTCGACGCCTCGGGCTTCCCGCTGGAGGCCCAGGCGCGCGAAGCCGAAGCCAAGCGCCGCATCGGCCTGGGAGTCACCGGCCTGGCCGATGCCCTGCTGATGCTCGGCCTGCGCTATGGCTCGGACGAGGCCGCCACCCAGTGCGAGGCCTGGCTGCGCGCCATCGCCCGCAGCGCCTACCTGGCCTCGGTCGACCTGGCCAAGGAAAAGGGCGCCTTCCCGCTCTTTGATCGTGACGCCTTCCTCTCCTCGGGCACCATGCAGATGATGGACGAGGACGTGCGCGCCGAAGTCGCCGAGCACGGCATCCGCAACGCCCTGCTGACCTCGATCGCGCCCACGGGCACGATCAGCCTCTACGCGGGCAACGTCAGCTCGGGGATCGAGCCGGTCTTCGCCTATGAATACACCCGCAAGGTGCTGCAGAAGGATGGCTCGCGTACCGAGGAGAAGGTTGTCGATTACGCCGTGCAGATGTGGAAGGAGCTGAAGGGCGACGCGCCGCTGCCCGACTACTTCGTCAACGCCCAGACGCTGGAGCCCCTGGCCCACGTCAAGATGCAGGCGGCGGCGCAGAAGTGGGTCGACAGCTCGATCTCCAAGACCATCAACTGCCCCGAGGATATCTCGTTCGACGCCTTCAAGGACGTCTACATGGAAGCCTACGAGACCGGCTGCAAGGGCTGCACCACCTACCGCCCCAACGACGTGACCGGCTCGGTCCTGTCGGTTTCTGAGGACAAGGAAGAGGCCAAGCCGGCGATGCCCGAAGAGGGCGGAGAGATCGTCTACATGTCCGAGCCGCTGGACCGCCCGCAGGCGCTGGAGGGCAATACCTACAAGCTGAAGTGGCCCGACAGCGAACATGCGATCTACATCACCATCAACGACGTGGTGATCGGCGGTCGGCGTCGTCCCTTCGAGGTCTTCATCAATTCGAAGAACATGGAGCATTTCGCCTGGACCGTGGCCCTGACCCGGATGATCTCGGCGGTGTTCCGGCGTGGCGGTGACGTGAGCTTCGTGGTGGAAGAGCTGAAAGCGGTCTTTGATCCGCGCGGCGGGGCGTGGATCAAGGGCAGGTACATCCCCTCGATCCTGGCGGCCATAGGTGGCGTGATCGAAACCCACATGATCCAGACCGGTTTCATCGAGAGCGAGGGCCTCGGCCTGAAGACCGATCCGGCCGCGAACGTGATCGGTCTCGACGGTGGCGCGCAAAAGCGCGGCAAGGCCTGCCCCTCCTGCGGGCAATACACCCTTGCGATGGTCGAGGGCTGCATGACCTGCACCTCCTGCGGCCACAGCAAGTGCGGCTGAGGCCGTGAAGGGGGGAGTTGTAGAACCCACTAAAACTTGTCCATTTCCGGGGTAATTTGTCCATTCCGGCACAGGAGTAATGACCACCGGCTGCGCTGCAGTCGGTGGTTTCTTTTTATTTCAATGACTTGTGGATCTACCTGATTTGCGGCCTTTGATACGCCGTAAGAGCGCTCCGTCCTGGTGGGCGCCGTTGACGGCCAGACGCGCTTTCGGCATCCCTCAGGGCAAATCCGGCCGGGTTCTTTCCCACATCCCCCTCATGCAGGACCTCTGCCCGAGAGCATGGCGCAACGCGCCAGAAAGGACCTCCATGACGAAGTTCAAGTTCATCGATGCCCGCTTCGCCGATCCCGACCAGAACGAGTTCTGGTCGGGATGTCCCGTGCAGTCCAGTTGGTCATTCTGATGTCTCTCTCAAGCTGATCCCAGTCGGGATGACCTTTGGGTGACAGTCCGGTTGGCGGTCCGCCTTCTTGGTGATGCGATAGACGGACGCCGGCGGCAGGTTGCGCCAAGTGCCTCCGATCCGGCGCGCCTCGAGCCCGAGACGATCGAGGATCGTGGCGGGCACCGGACAAACCGGGCCGTAGGTGAACTGATGAAGGCCGGCACCGGGCCGCAGGCAGGCAAAAACGCTCGACAGGATCCGCAGGACGACACCGGGCGGCATCGACAAAAGGCCGAGGCCACTGATCGCGGCGCCGGCGCGCGTGTGCGGAAACAGGAGCTTCGACACGATCCGCGAGGCGTCGGCCCGTATGATGCGGACCCCGGGGAACCCCGCCGCAAGGTACCCGGCGAACTCCGCGTTGATTTCCACCAGCGTCAGATCGGCAGGAGCGATCCCACGATCAATCAGCGCCCGGGTGAAGGTGCCTGTCCCCGGGCCAAGTTCCAGGATCGGACCATGCTCCGGCCCGATGTCCACGGTCATCAGGCGGGCAAGCGCCGCCCCCGACGGCGAGACTGCGGCGACTTCGAGGGGGGCAGCCGCCCAGGCCCGCAGGAACAGCCGCAGCGCCGATGCACCGCCGGGACGACCTCCGCTTGCAGGGTACACCATGGTCATGCGTCTCCCTGCTGAAGGACCGATCGGGTGCGTCGCTCGCCGATCATTTCGGTGATGGCCAGCGGCAGCGACCGAAGCCGCCGTCCCGTCGCCGCGTGGATCGCGTTCGCGACGGCCGCAGCGACCGGGACGACGCCGGGCTCTCCGACCCCGCAGGGCCCCTCGTTGCTGTCCATCAAGGACACTTCGATGGCGGGCGCGTTCGCCAGGCGCTGGACTGGGAAGTCATGAAAGTTCGATTCCACGACGGCGCCATCCTCAATGGTCAGGCGGCTCATCAGGGCGGTCGTCACGCCGTATATGATGCCCCCTTCCACCTGCGCGATCACCGTGTCCGGGTTGATAATCAGCCCGGCGTCGAGGGCGCAGAAGACCCGGTCGACCTGGATCTCGCCATCATCCGAAACTGTGACCTCTGCCACCTGGGCGACGACGCTGCGATAACATTCGTCGATCGCGATGCCGCGGCCTCGTCCCGGCGGCAGCGCCGTGCTCCAGCCCGCCATCTCCGCGACGCGGTCCAGCACGGCGAGGTGTCGGGGGCTGTCGCGCAACAGCGACCGTCGGTAGGCCAGCGGGTCGATCCCGGCCTCGGTCGCGCATTCGTCGATGAAGCTTTCGGCGAAGAACGTGTTGAACGAATAGCCGTTGGACCGCCAGAAGTGTATCGGGATGTGGCTCGGAACGTTCTGGCTGTGCATCCGGCGGTTCGGGATCGCATAATAGGGCTTGTCGAGCCCTTCGACCGACAAGGCGTCGCCATCGGGTCCGGGGTTGAAGGGAAAATTGCGCCCGGCGACCGAGTTCAGGATCGACTGGGTTGCGACGCGCGCGTCGTAGGCGAGCGGCAGACCGTCCGGCCCAAGCGCGGCGCGAATCCTCCCCGCCGCCTGGCTGCGATAGAGCCCGCGGCCGATGTCCTCCTCCCTCGACCACATGACCTTGACCGGGCGGCCGGGATAGCGCGCCGCAAGAAACGCGGCCTCGGCGATGACGTCCGCGTCACTGCGCCGACCGAAGGCGCCGCCGTTCATCGTGACGTTGAGGGTGACCTCCTCTGGCGAGACACCGGCCCAATCCATGCCGCGATGGAGGCCCGCGCTCATCGTGGAGCGGTTCTGCGACGGCGCCCAGAGCTCGGCGCTGCCGTCCTCGCGGAGGATCGCCGTGGCGTTCATCGTTTCCATGCAGGCATGGGTGACGTGGGGAACATCGTACTCCGCCTCGACGAACCTGCCGTCGGGCGCGGCAAGCGCGGCATCGACATCGCCTTCGTCGATGTTCTCGTAGGGGGACTCGGATTCCAGAGCCGCCTTCATCCGGAGCGACAGGGTCGCGCTGCTTTCGTTGTCAGCCTCGGTCGTCGTCCATTCGGCATCGAGCCGCCAGGCAGCCTCCTCGGCCTGCCACCATGATTCGGCAACGATAGCGACATGGAGCCCGTTGATCACCGTCACGTCCCGCACGCCGGGCATGGCGCGCAGTTCTCGCTCGTTGTGGATGATCGCCAGCCCGGCACCGAAGACCGGCGCGTGGCGGATCGAGGCGTGCAGCATTCGCGGGAGCACCACATCCATGCCGAACACCGGCGCGCCGCGAACCTTGGCGGGGATGTCGACGCGCGGCTGGGCGCGCCCGACGATCCGCCAGTCTTCGCGCGGCTTCAGGACAGGATCGTCGGGTGGGGGCAGGGTGGCCGCCTCCTGCGCAAGTTCGGCATAGGAGAGGGAGCGCCTCGTCGCGTCATGATGTACGGCGGCGGCCTCGGTCCTCAGCTCGCTTTCCGGCACGTCGAGGCGCGCGGCCGCGGCGGCGACGAGCATCCCGCGCGCGGCCGCCCCGGCCACGCGCATCGGATGCCACAGGCTCATCGTCGAGGCCGAGGCACCGGTGGCGATGAAGCCGATTTCTCCCAGCACCCGCCGCGCCAGCCAGACCACCGGCCCGCTTGCCTCTTCCGGCCTGACCTGCAGCACGTTGAACCACGACGAATAGGCGGCGTGCGCCGCGGTGGGGAAGACGACGCGGATGCGCTCGTCGAAGGGCAGGTCCATCTCTTCTGCGACCACCATGGCGAGGCCGGTATGGATGCCTTGCCCCATCTCGGTCCGTGGAACGCTGATCGTGACGGTTCCGTCGGCGTGGACGACGACGAAGGCGTTCAGCTCGGCGGTGTCGCCGTCGACGGCTCCACCGTTCAGGCCATCGACATCGACGGTGGCAAGGTAGCCGACGCCGCCGATGCCGGCCACGAGAGCGGTACCTCCGACGGCGGCGCCGGTCAGCAGGAAGGCGCGTCTGGACAGAATACGGGTCATCGCTGGGATCCTCAGGCTCGGGCCATTTCGGCGGCGCGATGGATCGCGCGGCGAATGCGGGGATAGGTCCCGCAGCGGCAGATGTTCGATATGGCGTCGTCGATCTCGGCATCGGTCGGATCGGGATTGCGGGCGAGCAGCTCCGTCGCCGCGATGAGGAAGCCGGGCTGGCAGAACCCGCACTGGGGAACCTGTTCGGCGATCCAGGCCTGCTGGACGATGGACAGCGTGCCGTCCTCGTCCTCCAGACCCTCCACGGTCACGACATCCGCGCCTTCGATGCTTTGCAGCGGCACGATGCAGGACGGGGTGGACACCCCATTGATCAGGACCCGGCAGGCGCCGCATTGCGCGACCCCGCAGCCGTATTTCGGCCCCAGCGTGTCAAGGTCCTCGCGGAGGACCCACAGAAGCGGCTTGGCCGGATCGGCCGTAACGTCTGCAGGCCTGCCGTTCAGGGTGAAAGCGACCATCCAGCTTCCCTTTCGATCTTGGGGGGCATGCCGGCGAACGCGGCGTGACCCGAATTTATCGATGCGTCGCCCCTTGCAGGCGATGCAGCTACACGAGCGGGTGCCAGCCGTTGACGACCTGGCAGTCGCTCCCGGGGGTGGTGATACCGTTCCAGTGTCGCGCGGCTGTGCCGGGCGTGCCCCGAACTGTAACCAAGTGTCGCGACGGGAACCGGGGCGCTCGCCAGGGTTCGATTCTGATACATTCGGTTACACTTCTTTCTGCCCCGCCTGCCTTCGACTGCGGTAGAAGGCAGCGAACCTGGACCGCAGAGGGCTCGAGAATGGACCAAGTGCCGCATATCGCCGTCGTCGATGATCACCGCGAGATCCGCGATCTCGTGGGGCAGTACCTGCGCACCCAGGGCTACCGCGTCAGCCTGGCGGAGGGCGGCACGGCCCTGCGCCGCATCCTGGAAACGGGCGCGCCCGATCTCGTTGTTCTCGACATCATGATGCCGGGCGAAGACGGGCTGACGCTCTGCCGCGCGATCCAGGCCCGGCCGGGCGCCGATATCCCGATCATCTTCCTGACCGCCCGTGGCGAGGAGACCGACAGGGTGATCGGGCTGGAACTCGGTGCGGACGACTATCTCGTGAAGCCATTCTCGTCGCGTGAGCTGCTCGCCCGGATCAAGGCGGTGCTGCGGCGGGCCCATGCGTTGCCGCCCCGCAGCGGGGCGCGGCGGACTGGCGCGCTACGGTTCGACCGCTGGGTGTTCGATCTCAGCCGGCGCGAACTGCAGGGCGACGATGGTGTGGGGCTGCCGCTGTCGAATGCCGAATACCGGCTTCTCAAGGTCTTCACGGAGCATCCCGGCATTGTGCTGAGCCGCGACCAGTTGCTCGATATGACGGTGGGCCGCGAAGCCGAACCGTTCGACCGCTCGATCGACAATCAGATCAGCCGACTGAGACGGAAGGTCGAGCGCGATCCCAGGAATCCGATTCTCATCCAGACCCACCGGGGCGGGGGCTACAGTTTCATCCCGGAGGTGCATGCCGTATGACGTGGCTGGCCCGGCTCTGGCAGAGGAGTCTCGGCGTCCAGCTCATGGCGTCGATTCTGTTCGCCCTCATCGTGTCGCAGTTCGTCTCGCTGGCGATCCTCTGGGACTATCTCCAGTCCGACAAGCGGGCCTCGGCGCGTGAAGAGCTCGTGCATCGCGCGACCGCGGTCGCGCGCCTGTACGAGGCCGCGCCGGCGGCGCTCCGCAACGATCTCATCCGCATCAGCAGCACGGAAACGTCGCGCTTCTGGGTATCGGACGACGAGCCGGTCACCCTCGAGGCCTGGGTGCGCCGGGCATTCGGCGAGTTCGAGGCGCCGCTCGGGGAACTGCTGGACGAGGGCGGGCGGCGGCTCTCGCCCTCTCTGCCCGAGGACGCGGCACCCCATACCTTCCTCAGGGGCATGAGCTGGACGGAAGCGGCGGAGGTGCGGACGGAGCTGCCGGCAAACGCGCGGTCGCTCGACTTCGCCAGTCAGGACGGGGCCGGCGTGATCGTGCCGCTGGGCGAGGACAGATGGCTCAACGCGGCATTCTACAAGGCGCTGCCGCCAACGCTCTGGCAGACCCACCTGCCGCTGTCGCTCGGCCTTGCCGCCATGCTGGTGTCGATCATCGGGATCCTGACCGTGCGGCGGATCGCCCGCCCGCTGCGGGAGCTGACGCGCGCCGCCAACATGCTGGGCCGGGGCGAGGCGGTGCCGCCGCTGCCGGAACGTGGCCCGCAGGATGTCCGGCGTACGACGAGCGCCTTCAATGCCATGCAGGAGCGTCTGCACAGGTTCGTCGCGGATCGCAGCCGTATGCTTGGGGCCATCGGTCACGACATGCGCACGCCGCTCACGACCTTGCGGCTGCGCGCCGAGCTGGTCGAGAACGCGGAGCTTCAGGAGAGGATGCTCTCTACCATCGCCGAAATGGAGGCCATGACGGAGTCTGCGCTGGCGCTGGCCCGGCAGGAAACGGAGACGGAACCGACACGCACCATCGACCTATCCGCGCTGGTCGAAAGCGTTTGCGAGGATCTGGCTGAACTCGGCCGGCCCGTTCGGTTTCATGACGGAGACCGGTTGACCTTCCGGTGCCGTCCGGAAGGGCTTCGGCGGGTGGTCCGGAACCTCGCCGAGAACGCCGCGCGCTACGGCGGAGGTGCGGAGGTGCGGGTTCTGCGCGACTCGGGAGCGGTCAGGATCGTCGTCGACGACAACGGCCCCGGTGTCCCTGTAGATCGTTTCGAAGACGTCTTCGCGCCGTTCTTCCGCCTGGAGAGTTCGCGCTCACGTGACACCGGTGGCGTCGGTCTTGGCCTTGCCATCGCCCGCGCCATTGCCCGCCAGCATGGTGGTGACATCCATCTGTCTCCGCGCAATCCTGGACTACGGGCCACCGTGGTGCTGCCGATCTGAAAGGCGGGGGTGCGCCAACGGATGTCGTTCCCCGCGCCTGACACGCCTCCGCAAGAGATCTTGGGGGTGATGAAGTCAGGTGCGATGATCTGGACCAATCTCGTCCGCGACCTGCAGTCGAATGCCGAGCTGAAGCGCCTCGAAGCTGCGGTTTTCTAAGTCGTGACAGCGGGCCGTAGCACCCAGGGCCGACCCAACCGCCGAGCATGTCCGCCCCAGACGGGACCCTGGACGCGGGACAGGCGAGGGACAGACGCGGGGACAGACGAGGGGCGGCAGAGCAGACGAAGCAGACCTGGGTCTTGCCCCCTTGGGCATGCGCGACACCGAGCCCCGACACGACTTGCCGCACCATCCGCCGCTCGACCAACGTCTGCGCGATAGACTTGGCGGGTTGCAACGCTTCGTTGTCGTTCAGCAACCAAGTCTGCGTCAGCCCTTCATCGACGACGAGCAGAGCGCGGTCGAGATCCGTGCAACCGGCGACGCGCGCCAGCGCCGCCTCGGTCTCTGCCTTGTGCTCTCTGTACATGTCGAGCAGCGGGGCGCTGTTCGGATGCCCCCCCCGCACACGAGCCTCGACGGGCTCGCCCCGTGGGAGTATCACCAACGGTCAGTAGAGGTCCAAAGCCTGAATAGAGCGAACTAAAGAAAGCGGACTCCACGGGGAGCAGGTTGCCTCAATTGGCGCCCTCAAACTGGCAGCAGCACGTTGAGGCCCCCAGCTGCGTGCTCGCAATCTCTCGATTGCGGGCCGCGGGCCTGTGAAGGACTTGCGAGATTCCGCGCCGTTCGTCGTGCGGGGGCGGAGGGCGTCATCCTTCGGCATGTGACCGTCTAACGGCCGGAACTCGCAATGGAATCCTCCCCGCCCATAGCGGCAACACGCCCCGAGGGGGAGGTGACTGATCTGCGGATGTATAACTTCACGGAATATTTGCCTAAGGTTTTCGATTTTGACGACATAGGGGTGGGTTCCCATAGTCGACCGCATCAAAACAACAGGGAAACAATCATGACTGGAAACGCAAGGACCTGCTTGGGGCGTATGCTGGGGCTGACCGTGGCTGCCGGGCTGTCCATGACAAGTGCCGCCGCGATTGCCGCGACGCTGAATGTCGGCATCAACATGGATGCCACCAACCTCGATCCGCACCGGGCCACGGCGACCACGGATGTCGCGCTGGCGGGCTGGATGTTCAACGGCCTGGTGCGGTTCGCGCCAGGCAGCGCGGATCCCGCCTCCATCGAGCCGGACCTGGCGACCAGCTGGGAAACCTCCGAAGATGGCCTGACCTGGACTTTCCACCTGCGCGACGGTGTCGAATTCCAGCATGGCTACGGCCCGCTGACCGCCGATGACGTGGTCTACTCCCTCGAACGCGCGGCCGACCCCGAGCGGTCGTCCTTCGCGAACGACTACGCCGCCTTCGAGAGTGTCGAGGCGCTTGACCCCCGCACCGTGCAGATCACGCTCAGCGCGCCGGTGCCGGGCTTCCTGGGCCTGGTCGCGAACTACCACGGCGGCATGATCGTCAGCGCCAGCGCCGCCGAAGAGAAGGGCGATGCCTTCAACGGCAGTCCCGTCGGCACCGGACCTTTCGCCTTCGAAGAGGCGGTGACCCAACAGCATGTCGACCTGGTGGCGAACCCCGATTTCTACCGTGGCGCTCCGAAGCTGGACGGCATCCGCCTGCAGATCATCCCGTCTGACTCCAGCCGCGAACTGGCGCTGATGTCGGGCGAGCTGGACCTGATCTACGGCAAGCGTGAACAGCGTTGGGTCGACCAGGTCAGCCGCAACGACGACTTGATCGTCGATATCTTCGCGCCCGGTGAGTATCGCACCCTCTACCTGAACCAGGCTCATGCACCGCTGGACGATATCAAGGTCCGTGAGGCGGTGGCCCATGCGGTCAACGTGGACGAGATCTCTGCCTTCGTCGGGGAAGGCGTCGGCCCGCGCGGCTGTTCCGCCGTGCCGTCGGGCTACCTGGGCGAGAACTGCGATGCGGGCACCTACAGCCATGACCCGAAGCTGGCGAAATCCCTGCTGACAGATGCGGGCTTCCCCGACGGGATCACGCTGACCGCCGTCGTCTCCTCCAGCTCGTCCCAGCAGCCGATCATGGAAGTGATCCAGGCGCAGCTGGCCCAGGCCGGCATCAAGATGGAGATGAACGTTGTCGATCACCCGACCTACCACCAGCAGATCCGCCAGGACCTGAGTGACATGGTCTTCTATGGTGCCGCGCGCTTCCCGGTGGCCGACAGCTACCTGAGCCAGTTCTACCACTCGCAGGCGATTGTCGGCACGCCGACGGCCGTGACCAACTTCTCGCATTGCAAGGTGGCTGACCAACAAATCGAAGCGGCGCGGGTCGAGGCCGATCCGGACATGCAGATGCAGCTCTGGGCCGAGGCGCAGAAGCTGATCCACGAGGACGTCTGCTCTGTGCCGCTGTTCAGCCTGTTGCAGGTCTGGGCGCGCACCGACAAGCTGGACTACGGCTATGAGTTGACGGGCAACCTGAACCTGGCCCCGGCGATCACCGAAAACACCACGCTTGCCGAATAACCAAGGCTTTCGGCCGCTTCTCGAAACTTGCAGGCGGCGCCCCTCGGGGCGCCGTCTTGCTGTGCGCTCAGGCCCGCGGTCCCTCCTGTTCCCATTCAAAGGCTTCGGCCGCCCGGGTGACCTCTTCGACGAAGGCGCTGACCAGCCTGGAGTTGCGGCTGTGCGACGGCCAGCAGGTGTGGAACTCGAAGCTGGTTGCGGGATCGAAGGGGCGCATCTCGACCCGCCCCTTGACGCTTTCCGACACCAGCGGGTCGACCACCGTCACCCCCATGCCGCCGGCCACGAATTCGCAGACGTTGGGGGCGGTTGCGGCCTCGATCCGGATATCGGGGCGAAGGCCGGCCCGCTCGAAGACCGCATCGACCCGATTGCGGGTCAGGCTGGCGCGGGCAAAGGCGATGAAGGGCTCTCCTTCCAGATCCTCGGGCGTGATCCGCGCCTTCGCGGCAAGCGGATGCCCGATGGGCAGCAGGCAGACCATGGGTTTGGAATGCACCGGCCGGGTGGAGATGGTCGGGTGATCCACCCGCGTCACCAGGATCGCCACGTCCAGCCGACCAGAGATCATCCAATCCGCCAGAAACTGCGAACTGCGCGTATCGACCGAGATGAAGGCCTCGGGGAAGCGGTCCCGGAAGGCCCGGATCGCGCGCACGATGAACCCGCCCGACAGTCCCGGCATGACTCCGACGCGCAGCTGCCCACGATTTTCACGCCGGATGGCTTCGACAGCGCGGATCAGCTGCCCCACGCCGCCAAAGACCCGGTTGGCCTCGTTGTAAAGGCGCATCCCCTGTTCCGTGGCGACCAGCCGGCCGCTGGCACGGTCGAAAAGCTGCATCTCCGTGTCGTCTTCCAGCGTTGCGATCAACTTGCTGGCCGCAGGCTGGGAGATTGACAGCCTTTCCGCGGCACGACTGACGCTGCCAGCCTCGACCACGGCCATGAGGGCTTCGAACTGTCTGAGGCTGGGTTCGCGCATTAGTATAACCTACCGGAATATTGCGGCCAACTTTTCGATTTTGACTTTCTACCCTCCGATTTGGATAAAAATCAACAACAAGCGAGGGAGCCGCGCGTGGCACAACCAGACTACATCGTGATCGGAGCGGGCACCGTGGGTGTCTCTCTTGCCTACGGGCTGCAAAAGCGCGGGCAGGCGGTCTGCGTGGTGGATGGCGGCGCGCGCGATTTTCGTGCGGCGCGGGCGAATTTCGGGCTGGTCTGGGTGCAGGGCAAGGGCGGGAACCTGCCCGCCTATGCGCGTTGGACGGCTGAAAGCGCGGCGCTTTGGCCGGGGTTCCGCGACGCGCTGGAGCAATGCAGCGGCATCGGCGTGGACTACCAGAAGCCGGGCGGGCTGGCCTTCAGCCTCTCCGAGCAGGCGCTGAGGGACCGCCGTGCCGTGCTCGAGGTGATCGGCGGCGGTGCCCTGCCGGAGGGCGTGGAGATGCTGGACCGGGACGCGCTTCAGGCCCGGCTGCCCGATGCGCCACTGGGGCCAGACGTGGCGGGCGCCAGCTATGGAGCCAGCGACGGTCACGTGAACCCCCTCAAACTTCTGGCGGCGTTGCAACAAGGGGTCCTGCAACTGGGCGGAGAGATCCTTTGGGACTGGCCAGTCCAGACCCTGCGCACCACCGACCACGGATACGAGCTGACCGGTCCCGACGGCGCGAAGCTGCGGGCGGCGAATGTGATCGTGGCGGCGGGGCTGGCCACCTCCGGCATCGTTGCGCCCTTGGGGATCGACTCGCCGCTGCGCCCGCAGCGCGGGCAGTTGCTGGTCACCGAACGGATGGCACCGATGTTGCCCATGCCCTGCAGCGGGTTGCGTCAGACGGCGGATGGCACCGTGATGATCGGGGCGACACACGAAGATGTCGGCCTGGACACCGGCACAACCCAGGCCTCCGCTACGATCCTGGCCGAGCGCGCCCTGCGCATCCTGCCCGCGCTCGGCGGCGCGCGCATCGTGCGGCAATGGTCGGGACTGCGGGTCCTCTCGCCCGATGGCGGGCCGCTTTACACCCAGCCCGAGAGCTATCCCGGCCTCTGGACCGTCAGTTGCCATTCGGGCGTCACCCTTGCCGCGGTCCATGCCGAAAGGCTGGCCGAACAGATCCTTGCCGGCGCGCTGACCGGCGATACCCGTCACTTCTCAGAGGACCGTTTCCATGTTCCGACCCCTGCCTGACAGCCCCGAAGGGCCAACCGTGACCGTGTTCGTCGAGGGGCAGCCGGTCGTGGCGCGCGACGGAGAGACTGCGGCCAGTGTCCTGCTGCGCCATCTCGGAACCGCGCGCATCACCCCGGTCAGCGAAAGCCCGCGCGCGCCCTTCTGCATGATGGGCTGCTGCTTCGACTGCCTGGCCGAGATCGACGGCAAGGGATCGACCCAAAGCTGCCTCGTGCCAGTGCGCGAAGGCATGACCATTGCCCGCCAGATGGGTGCCCGGAAGGTGGTGGCATGATGATCTTCGACGTTGCCATTATCGGTGCCGGCCCTGCCGGGATGCAGGCCGCCTGTGACCTGCGCCGGCGAGACCTGTCCGTTGTCGTGCTGGATGAACAGCCCGCTCCCGGTGGTCAGATCTGGCGTGGGGTCGAGCGCAATTGCCAGCCCGGGTCGCATCTGGCGCAGGGGCTTGGCGCCGAGTACCGCCAAGGGGCCGACGTGGCCCGTTCCTTCCGCGCCTCCGGGGCCGACTACCGCCCGTTGTCGCGGGTCTGGCAGATCGAGGAGAGCAGCAAGGAGGCCATGGCGCAAGGCTGGCAGGTCTTCGTGACCCGCGAAAGTCAGGCCGAGGTCATCGAGGCGCGGCGCATTCTTCTGGCCAATGGCGCACAGGAGCGGCCCGTACCCTTTCCGGGCTGGACCCGCCCCGGTGTGTTGACCGTTGGCGCGGCCCAGATCCTTCTGAAATCCGGCGGCCTGCTGCCCGAAGGGCCGGTCTGGATCTGTGGTGCGGGCCCGTTGCCGCTGCTTTATGCGCACCAGCTCCGCAAGCTGGGGGGGCAGATCGCGGGCTTTCTCGATACCGCCCCGCGCGACACGCTGCGCCGGGGGCTGCCGCATCTGAACGGTGCCCTGCGAGACTGGAAAAGCCTGGCCAAGGGGCTGGGCTGGCAGGCCGGGATGCGGCTTTCGGGGCTGCGCCGCGAAACCGGGGTCACGCAGCTTCGCGCCGAGGGGGGCGATCGGCTGGAACGTATCCGCTGGCAGACCCCCGAGGGCGAGAAGTCGGCCACCGCAGGGGTGCTGCTGATCCACGAGGGGCTGGTGCCTTCGGTTCACCCGACCCTTTCCCTGCAGTGCGAGCACGCCTGGTCCGATGCGCAGCAATCGCTGCGGCCCGTGCTGGATCCGTGGGGGGAAACCACGCGCAGCGGGCTGTTCGTCGCGGGCGACGCGGCGGGGATCGACGGGGCCAAGGCGGCGCTTGCCAAGGGGGCGCTGGCCGCCATCGGCATTGCCCGGTCGCTGGGCGTTCTGTCCGACGCAAGAGCGCGGCACGCGCGGGTGGCGGGGGATCGCGCGCTGTCGAAGGCACGAGCCGCGCGGCCGCTGCTCGATAGCCTCTATCCCGCGCCCGAGGGCAAGATCGGTGACGACACCATCGTCTGCCGCTGCGAAGAGCTGACTGCGGGCCAGATCCGCGCTGCCGCCCGTCGTGGCGCGGCAGATCCCGACCGGGTGAAGGCCGAGACCCGCGCCGGCATGGGGCCCTGCCAAGGCCGCCAGTGTGGCTACACCATCGCCCGGCTGATCGCCGAGGCCCATGACATGCCGCGCGCCGATGTTGGCTTCCACAACATCCGCCCGCCCCTGAAGCCCGTGACACTGGGCGAACTGGCCTCTCTCGGAAAGACCAAGGCATGAGGGCAGGCACCGACCTTATCGTGATCGGTGGCGGGCTGCACGGGCTCTCTGCGGCGCTGCAGTCGGCCCGGCGCGGGCTGCGCGTGGTCCTGCTGGAAGGCGCCTTCACCGGACGGCACGCCTCGGGGGCGACGGCTGCCGGTGTGCGCAGCCTCAATCGTGCGGTAGAGGAACTGCCGCTGAGCCTTGAGGCCCAGGCCCAGTGGGAGGACATGATCGCGCTCGTGGGCGACGACTGCGGCTTCCACGCGGGGGGACAGGTGCAGGTGGCCATGGATACGGAGGCCGAAGCCCGGATCAAGGCCCGTATCGCGCGGCTGGAGGCCGCGGGGATGCGCCATGAACAGTGGATCGGCCCGGACCGCCTGACGGAACTGGTGCCGGTCATGCAGCCCGGCGCCCTTGGGGCGGCCTATGTCGCGCGTGACGGCTCTGCCGACCCGCATCGCACCATCCGGGCCTTTCGCGCGGCCTGCCTCGACGCCGGCGTGGAGATCCTTGAAAACCACCCGGTCACCTGGCTGGCCCGGGATGGATCGCTCTGGACCGTCGTGGCCGGCGGCACCACCCATGTCGCCCCTACCGTCGTCAATGCCGCCGGGGCCTGGGGGCGCCAGATCGCCAAGCTGGCCGGTGACCCGCTGGACGTTGGTATCAAGAATTCGATGATGATCGTGACCGAGCGCTGCGAACCTTGCCTTGGTCCCGTCATCTCGGCGCAGAACCGCAAGCTGTCTTTCAAGCAGACCGCCGACGGCACCTTTCTGATCGGCGGCGGGGTCCAGGGACGGCTGCGCCCCGGCGGTGGTTCGGCCTCGGTGGACTTCGGCGCGCTCTCGGGGGCCATGTCCACGACCCTGGCCCTCTTCCCCTGGGTCGCGGACCTGCGCCTTGTCCGGGCCTGGGCCGGCATGGAGGCGGCCACCGCCGACCTGCTGCCCGTCATAGGGCCGTCTCATCGGGCCCCGGGCCTGATCCATGTCTTCGGATTTTCCGGGCACGGATTCCAATTGGTCCCGTCCGTCGGACGGGTGATCGCTGACCTGGCAGAGACCGGGCGTACAAGAACCGAACTGTCGGCCTTTGACCCGGGTCGGCTGGCAACCAACAGGAAAGCCGCATGACAAGATACATCATAAGGAGATTGCTGGCCGCGATCCCGACACTTCTGGCCATGTTGACCATGGTCTTCGTGCTGGTCCGGCTGGTGCCGGGCGATGCGGCCATGGCGATGCTGGGCGACCAGGCAAGCGAAGTGTCGCTGGCGGCGCTGCGCGCCAAGCTGGGACTCGATCAGCCGATCGGCGTGCAGTACCTGGCCTTCCTGCGGGACATGCTGGGCGGCAACTTCGGCGTCTCGATGAGCAGCGGGCGACCGGTGCTGGAGGAGGTCGCCCGCGTGCTGCCCTACACGCTGGAGCTGACAGCGTCCGCGATCCTCATCGGTGCCATCTTCGGTCTGCCGCTTGGCATGGTGGCGGCGCTGCGCCGCAATGCCTGGCCGGACTACCTGTCGCGGATCCTGTCGCTGACCGGGCTGTCCTTCCCGGGCTTCGTGTCCGGTATCCTGATGCTGCTGGCCTTCGCGGTCTACCTGCGCTGGTTCCCGGTCATGTCGACCGCGTCCGACAACTTCGTGGATCATATCCGCAACCTGGCCCTGCCGGCGTTGAACCTTGGCCTGATCATGACGGCCTACATCACCCGGGTGACGCGCTCGTCGATGCTGAACGTGCTGGGGGAGGATTACATCCGCACCGCCCGCGCCAAGGGCGTGCCGCCGCGTCGCCTGATCCTGCGGCACGGGTTGCGCAACGCGCTGATCCCCGTGGTCACTGTTGTTGGCCTCTACTTCGGCACGCTGATCGGCAATTCGGTGCTGGTGGAAATGGTCTTCACCCGCCCTGGCCTGGGCAAGCTGATCCTCGGCGCATTGCAGGCCCGTGACTACACGCTGCTGCAGGGGCTGATGGTGATCTTCGCCAGCTTCGTGATCCTCGTGAACATCCTGACCGACCTGATCTACGCGGTCGTCGATCCCAGAGTGAGCTATTCCTGATGACCGTCGTGAGTGAACCCATCCCCGCCCGCAAACCCAATGTCGTGCTGCAGACCCTGAACCGAAACCGCCTGTCCTGGGTGGGTGTCGGGCTGCTGGCGCTGATCCTCCTCTCGGCGATCTTCGCGCCGCTTCTGGCGCCGCATGATCCGCTGCAACAGAACATTCTGCACCGCCTGGAAGGTCCGTCGCCGGAATTCTGGCTGGGCACCGACAGCTACGGACGCGATGTGCTCTCGCGCCTGCTGTACGGCACCCGTGTTTCACTGCTGGTGGGCTTCCTGTCAGTGCTGATCGCGATGACGGTCGGCTCTGCAATCGGGATCTTCGCAGGCTATGTCGGCGGCATGGTGGACCAGGTGATCATGGGCCTGGTCGACGTGATGTTGTCCTTCCCGACGCTGCTTCTCGGTCTGATGGTCGCCGCGATGCTGGGGGCGAGTCTGGAAAACCTGATCATCGCCATCGCGATCACCGAAACCGCGCCCTTCGTGCGGATCGCCCGAGCCCCCACGATCTCGGCCAAGCGGAAGGAGTACGTGGAGGCGGGCCGGGCGCTCGGGTTCTCTCCGCTCAGGATCATGGGCGTGCATATCCTGCCCAACATCCTGTCTGACATCGTCGTCGTGGCCTCGCTCTGGATGGCCAGCGCGATCCGCACCGAAGCATCGCTGTCCTTCATCGGCCTCGGTGTGCAGCCACCGACCCCCACCTGGGGCGGCATGATCCGCGAAGGCTTCGAGAACATCCTGTCGTCCTGGTGGCTGGTGGTCTTCCCGTCGCTCGCGATCCTGCTGACCGTGCTGGCGCTGAACATCCTTGGGGACGCCCTGCGTGATGCCATCGATCCGAAACTGAAAGGTGAGTCATGACTGCTCTTCTCGACATTCGCGGCCTGACCACGGAATTCCGGGTGAACGGCCACTGGCATGCCGCCATCCAGGACGTGAACCTGTCGCTTGCTGCCAATGAAACCTTGGCTGTGGTGGGCGAAAGCGGCTCCGGCAAGAGTGTGACGGCGCTGTCGGCGCTGCGATTGCTGCCGCAGGCGGGCGCGCGGATCGCTCGCGGCGAAATCCTTTTCGAAGGGCGCGACCTGGCAAAGCTGTCCCAGCGGCAGATGGCCAAGGTCCGTGGCGACGAGATCGCAATGATCTTCCAGGAGCCGATGACATCGCTGAACCCCACGATGACAGTGGGCGACCAGATTGCCGAGGTCCTGATGATCCACCGAGGCATGAGCCATGGCGCGGCGCTGAAGGAGGCACGTGATCTGCTGGACGAAGTGCGCGTGCCCGACCCGGGCCGACGGATCACCGAATACCCGCACCAATTCTCGGGTGGGATGCGGCAGCGGGCGATGATCGCCATCGCGCTGGCCTGCCGCCCGAAGGTCCTGCTGGCCGATGAACCCACTACCGCGCTGGACGTGACGGTGCAGCACCAGGTGCTGACCCTGCTGGATGACCTGAAGCGCGAACGCGGCATGGGGGTGATCTTCATCACCCACAATCTCGGTGTCGTGGCCCAGATCGCGGACCGTGTCGCGGTGATGTACGCAGGCGAGATCGTCGAGACGGCGGACTGCACCCGGCTCTTCGCCAACCCGGCCCATCCCTACACAGAGGCGCTCCTGCGGGCGATGCCGCGTGTGGACCGGCGGGCCGACACGCTGGAGCCGATCCCGGGGTCCGTTCCCTCCATCACTGCGCGGCCTGCGGGCTGCCACTTCGCGCCGCGCTGCGGCTACGTCCGGCCGGAGTGCGGCCATCACCCGGCTCTCGGGCCGATCAGCGGGGCAGGCGGCTCCGATCACCAGGCGCGCTGCATCCTGCGCGCAAAGGCGGAGGAAGCAGCATGGACGGTCTGAAAGTCGAGGGTCTGAAAAAGCACTTCACCATCGGGGGCGGGTTCCTGGGCGGCAAGGCCCGCAAGGTGCGCGCGGTTGAGAACGTCAGCCTTTCGGTCGCGCCTGGATCCAGCGTGGGGCTTGTGGGGGAATCCGGCTGCGGCAAGTCCACGGCTTCCCGCACCATCCTGCGGTTGGAGGAACCGACCGCCGGCCGCGTCACCTTCGACGGCATCGACGTGGCATCTGCCTCGCCGGCCGAGATGCGCCGCCTTCGCCAACGCATGCAGTTCATATTCCAGGATCCCTATGCATCGCTGAACAGCCGCCGGAGCATCCGCAAGACGCTGGAAGAGCCGCTGAAAGTGCATGGCATCGGGGATCCGGCCGAGCGCCGCGCCCGGGCCGAGGCGATCCTGTCCGAGGTCGGTCTGCCGCGCGATGCGATGGAGCGCTTTCCGCACGAATTTTCGGGCGGGCAGCGCCAGCGGATCGGCATCGCGCGTGCGCTTGTGCTGCAACCGGACCTGGTGGTGGCGGATGAACCGGTCTCGGCACTGGATGTCTCGGTTCAGGCGCAGATCCTGCGGCTGCTGGATGACCTGCGCGAGAAGCGGACGCTGTCCTTCCTCTTCGTGTCGCATGATCTTGGTGTGATCCGGCACTTCTGCGACACCACCTGCGTGATGTACCTGGGTCATGTGGTGGAAAGTGGTCCGACGCAGGAGATCATGGATGATCCCGCGCACCCCTACACGGTGCTGTTGCGGCAAAGCTCTCCCATCCCGGACCCGGCGAACCGGGTGGACCCTCCGCGCATCGCGGGCGAGATCCCGTCACCGGCCAACCCACCCTCGGGCTGTCCGTTCCACACCCGCTGCCCGCGCGCCATCGCGGAGTGCCGCGAAAGTATGCCCGCCACGAAAGAGATCGCGCCGGGACGGCAAGTCGCCTGTCACCTCTTCTGAACACAGGCAAATGCCAGCGCGCCGTTCCCTTTGGGGGGCGGCGCACGCACCGGAAGGAAGCTCCATGAACGTCGGTATCGTCGGCGCGGGCAATATCGCGCGTGCCTACTTCGCCTATCTCTCCAACGCGGGTCACAGCCCCCGGATGTGGTCGCCGCGCGGCGTCGCCGGGGCAGAATTGCAGGCGGTGACCGAACTTGTCGTTTCAGGCGCGGTCGAGGGGCGTTTCGCGCCCGGACTGGCCGCGGATATCGCAGAGCTGGCCCGGGCAGAGGTCATCATTCTGGCCTTGCCGGCCACCGGCCACCGCGCCGTGCTGGATGCGCTGATGCCGCATCTGCGCGACGGGCAGAGCATCATCATCAGCGCCCACCTGTCCTTTGCGGCACTGCACCTCGGGCAAGCGCTGCAGGCGCGGGGCCTGTCCCTGCCGGTGATCTGCTGGAACACCACCGCGATGACCTGCAAGCGCCCCGAGCCCCCGGCGATCCGAGTGGGGGCGCTACGCAGGTTGGTAGAGGTCTGCACCCTGCCCGGGGGCGACATCGCCGGCGCCCTGGTGCTTTGCGAGACGCTCTTTGGTCCGCGGTTCCAACATGGCGGCGACCTGCTGGACAACGCCCTCAGCAACCTCAACCCGCAGACCCACCTGGCCATGGCCCTGTGCAACCTGACCCGGATCGAGACCGGGGAGCAGTGGCACCAGAACTCTCTCGTGACGCCTTCCCTCGCGCGGTTTCTCGAACGTCTGGATGCGGAGCGGCTGGCGATCGCACGCGGATTTGGCCGCAGGGTGCGGCCACAGGCAGATGGCGCAGAGGGTGGGCTGGACGCGGTGTTCCGCGCCCGTGTCGCTGCCGGAGTCGATCCTTTGGGGCCGGTCGATCCCGAAACCCGCTACATCACCGAAGATGTGCCTTTCGGCCTGGTGCCGCTGGTCATGCTCGCAGAGATCGCAGGAGTCCCCGCACCGCTGCACGAAAGCGGCATCAGGATCCTGGGCGCCTGCCACGGCCGTGAGTACGGCGCCCTGAACGACCTGCTGCCGCAAGAGGGTGCATCGGGACTTCGGGCGCTGCTTGGTCTGGCGTAGAGCGCAGGCGCCTTGCCGGACAAGGCGAACGCCGGTCCCGGACAGGGGCCGGCGTTTCCCGCTCAAAGCGGGGTGGCAAGCTGGGACAGAAGCGGCCGCATCTCTCCGGCTTTGAGGGACGTCATTGCGTCAAGGATCGCCTGCTGCCGATCCATCTTCAGGTCCAGCCGGGTGGCACGTCGGAACTTGGTGTCCAGTTCCTGCCAGCTCATCAGCGGTTCACCCTCGGGCGGGGTTGGTGCCGAGGTCAGAACGCGGTCTCCGCAGGTCAGGGTCACGCGGCCGAGGATCTCGTCGGGGTAGGCCGCCGCGAATGCGTCGTTCACCTCCAGCGTGACCTTCCGGGCCAGCTCCCTGACGCCCGGAAGCGATAGGGAGGCCTCGGTCACCGGTGTGAGCATCTCAGGCCCGTGCAGCGCGGACAGCGCCAGGTCGAAGGGTATGCTGTACTGCACGTCGACCAGGTTCTCCGGATCGGCCTTGTTCGAAATGCGCAACGCAGGGGGGTGGGTTTCGACGTGGATCGCGTCGATTTCCGCGCCGCTGATCCCGTGATCTGCCATCACCCGGTGCAAGGCGGCAAGGGGCGCGTGGATGTGTCGGCAGCAGGCATAGGGCTTGAAGTAGGTCTGGCAGATATGCAGTGCGGCGCCCAGGCGCAGGTCCTCGGGAAAGACGTAGTGGCGGCGGCTGTCCAGGATGTTGCGCGGTCCGGTGTGGCCGGCTTCGGCCATCAGGACGGCGGTCATGCCGGTGACCACGCCCCAGGGGATGCCTTCCTTGACCGAGGCCCCTTCTGGATGCGGGATGCGCGGCGAAGGTCCGCCCGCGAAGCTTTGGTTGGGGGCGCTTTCGCCCACGATCGCCAGCGCATGCTCAATGGCCCCGAGCGAGGTGCCGCGCAGCGCGGCGACTGCGGCCACCACGCCGAACGGCGTCCAGGTTCCCGAACTGCCGTAGGTCGTGCGCGCAGAGCCGACGGTCACCGCGACCTCGTAGCCGAGGACAATGGCGGCGAGGGTTTGATCGAGCGTCGCGCCGACCTCCTGCGCGGTAGCCAGGGCCGCGGGAATGATCGCGGCGCCCGGATGACCGGCGGCAAAACGGTTGCCGTCATCAAGATCCTTGGCTGCCGCAGCGCTGCTGTTGGCCCAGGCAGCCCCAATCGCGTTGCAGGTCTGGCCGGCGAACCAGATCGTAGCGTTGCCGGGTGCGAAAAGCCCTTTGGCGGCTTGGCGAAGCGAGGTCGGTCCCGGGTCATTGAAGCCAACGATCGAAGCCACGATGAGATCAAAGATGCATTGCAGCGCGGCATCCTTGGCCACAGCGGGCACTGCGGCGTCCCGCGCTTGACCAATGTAGCGCGCAAGCTCTGCGACAATCTCATAAGGGGTTTGGTCGTCTCGGGAAGAGATTTCAGCGGCCTGGTCCAATGGGTCGATCCTCACTCCGATTGCTCGATCTCGGGAGGTTTATCAGGGGGCTTGCCTAATAGTTCAAAGGCAAATTTGTTGATGATGCATTCCTGTGGGTTATACTTCATCTGCGCGGAACCGAGACGGCATGTCGAACTGCGAAGGCTGGTTGCAGGACCAACCGGCACCCAAGAAGGGACAGCTAGCCCTGGCGGCGATCCACAGGGGTCTGCCCTACCAAGGCGACCGCCTGAACAGCACGGCCGGGCCTCCGGCGCGGGACTGCGAAACCCTAAACGAGATCGTCGGCAGTCACGTGGTCAGCGCGGGGCGCGATGTCGATGCCGACCTGCCGACGGCAGATTTCCCGCATCGCCTGCGACAGCAGGGGCATTCCGATTTTTGGTTTCTGCGCTGGCTTGTGCTTTCAAACCGGAAGTCGCGTCCGGCAAGTCGTCGAAAATGTTCATGGGGTCCTTGAGCCGAAGTGGAAGTGATTGATCTTGCGCACTCATCTGCTTTCCCTGACTGGAGGTCTGACCCACCATGACACGCCCAGATCCGGGGTGATCTGCCCCCCCGGCACCGACCAGAAGACACCGGCTGCGCCGCAGTCGGTGGGTTCTTTTACCTCAAGGGCCTGCCTCTCCGGCGGATTTCAGTGGCCGCTCCTTGCGCTGAAACCCGGGGGGAGGCGGCCGACGGCCCGTGATCCAGCGGAATGACGGGGGGTCATCATTTTCTTGTGCCGCTAGCCCGCCACCGGGTCGAAACTGGCCGAGCCGATCGGCAGCCAGGTGCAGCTGAAACTGCTGCCGCTTCCGCCGGACAGCCCGCCGGTGCTGATCGCCGTTTCCCGGCCACCGCGCAGTGGAACCAGCTGGGTGGTCTTCAACGTCGTGCTGGCACTGACACTGGCGGAACTGGCGGCATTGATCGAGAGGACCGTGACCAGTGTTCCCGCCACGCCGTCCTGGGTGATCTCGACCCAGGCCTGAGGCGTCGGCGGGTCGTCCGTGGGCGCGCCCGTGGCCTCGAGCACGCAGAGCAGGTAGCCGTCCCCGCTGGGGGTGTAGCGTCCCTCGGTGATATCCGCCTGGGGCGTGCCGAGGAAACGGGCGGTGCCGGTGATCTCGGGGTTGAGCAGGGGCTGGCTCTGGCCGACGACCGCGAAATCGGTGTGGACCTTGCCGCCGAGCCGGGTCTGGCTGCCCTCGCCGGCAAGGGTGTAGTCCAGCTCGACGAAGGTCACCCCGGCGCCGGGCGTCGCAAGGGTATGGCTGCCCCGGCTCAGGGCCTCGGTATCCAGCGCCACGACCTCGGGCGCCTCGCCCTGACGGCCGATGGTCAGCTGGCCCGAGGGCCGTATCCCGTCCACCCCGCCAAGCGAGAACATCCAGGACAGCTCCACCGGCTTCACCTCGGCACCGGGGGCAAGGAACTGGGTCGGCGGATCGGCGACCAGGGCGCTGACCCCGGGGGCGCGCGGCAGCTTGGTGACCGGGATGTCGACGATCCGAGAGGGGCATTCGGGCCATGTGCCGTCGCTGACATCGTAACTCAGCAGCCGCATCAGCGCCTCGCCGGGGTGATGCGAGACCACGCAGTTGACCAGTTGGACCTCGATCTCGTCGATCTTCTCGACGGGCAGCGGCTCTCCCTCGCGGCCCTGGATGGTCAGCAGCAACTCGGGCGGGCCGCTGCCGGCGGCGAGAATGCAGACCGGGTCGGTGCAGCCCGCCGGGGTGCCGGGGGTGCGACTGCAGAAATCAGCGTTGATCGCGGTCGAGAGGGTCAGCCCGGCGTTGCGGAAGGCCCGGCTGTCATGCAGCACGTAGATCGAGGTGTCGCCGGCCTGGATTCGCGGCATCTCCTCCTCGTCGGTGGCCACCATCCGGGTCTGGGTGGTGTTCTGCAGCAGCGCCCCGGTCGAGGGCCCCAGCGGGATGGCCAGGCGCAGCACGCCGGTGGTCGCGCTGCCCGCCGGCATCTCTCCGCCGCCACGCGACAGGTTCCAGGTGATCGCGGTGATCTCGAGGCCGGCCTCGTTGCGGCCCTCGCTGTCGATGGGCTGGCCGCTGACCAGCACCGGATAGGGATTGAAGGCGACGGAGGAGGAGAGCGGCGCGACCATGATCCTATTCCTCCCCGCCGTCCTGGCCGCGGATGTCGAAGAGCACCCGGCCCCAGAGGAAGGCGCGCGGTCGGGTGGTGGTGCCGCTGGTGGCATCGGCGGGGATCACCGGCACGGTGCGCCCCTCTCCGACCTGCCAGTGCAGGTGCCCGGCCTCGATGTTGCTCTGCGGCAGCAGGACGCCGGTCAGGCTGCCCGTGGCGTCGGTTTCGTATTCCGTCAGCAGCGGACCGAAGCTGAAACTGGGGTTCATCACCTCCAGCTGGCTGGCCCAGTAGCGCACCGGCAGCTCCAGCCGGGTGACCGGTGCGATGCCGGTGCGCAGTTGCACCGTGCCATGGGGATTGGCCAGCAGGACCACCTGGACAGGCCCCTCGGCGAAGCTGCGGCGCGGCGCGTTGACCCCGCTGACCATCGAGACATAGCCGCTGACCGCGTCGTCGACCGGATCGTAGGGGGTGAAGAACCGGTCGAAGTCGTCTTCCAGGTAATAGCCGACCAGCCCGTCGTTCGGATCCAGCGGATCGCCCAGCAGATAGGGGAAGGGCTGCGTGGCGTAGGAGGGCAGGCCGCTGCCCGCCACCCCCGCCTCGAAGGGGAAGTAGCGGAAGGGATTGCGCAGGGGATCGCCCGCCGCCTGGAAATCGAAGGTCGCGCGGTAGAGGGCCAGCGGCTCGCCGGTCAGCACCGAGAGATAGGCCTCGCGCTCGTTCGCCGGATCGACCCGCCAGCCCGCGGCGTCCAGCAGCGCCGAGAAATCCCGGAAGCGCCCCGGCTGGCCGCCGTTCAGCACCGCCTCGACGAAGCGCTGCAGGTCAGGGTCATGGGCGGCGAGATCGGCGGTGTCGGTGATCTCCGCCGCCAGCGGCTCGAAGACCACGCTGTCGCCGAGACCGGGGTGGATGGCCCCCAGCAGGCGGCCTGTAGCGGCGAAGACCTGGATCTCCTTGTTGTAGCGGTTCAGGGTGACGAAGCCGATCACCGGATCGGCCAGCGCGGTGACATTGCCCCCGGCCTCGGTGACCGCCTCGACGGCGGAGAGACGCGCCCGCACCGGCTGCAGCACGCGCGGCGGCACCTGGATCACCGTGCCCAGTTCGCGCCCCGGCTGCGGGGTCAGGTTGCGCTCTGCCGCCAGCATGTCCGAGACCGCCATGTCGCGGTCGGTCAGCAGGCGGCCCTCCTGTTCGACCTGGAACTTGCCTGCCACATGCAGCGACTGGCCGTAGCGATCCAGCACGAGAAGCTGGTCGATTACCATCTGCTGCCCGGAGAGGTCGCGGAAGCGGGTGGTGTTATTGGGGTTCCACTGGTCGTCCGTGGTCGGCAGGAACAGGTCGTGGGTGCCCGGCAGCGCGGCGTAGGGGCCGGCGCGCTGCCATGGCGGCGGCGTCGGGGCGGCGCCCTCGGCGCCATCCCCCGGCGGCAGCATCGCCGCCGCTTCGCCGATCCGCTTCAGCTCCCCGTCATAGAGGGACTGGGTCTGCGACAGGCCGGAAAGTCGCTGGGTCAGGAAGTCCCACTGGTCGAGCTCGCCCAGCAGGTCGGCGATCTCTTCCTGGCTGGCGCCGAAGTCCGACAGCTGGTTGCGCAGCGCATTGCCGACCGTGCGGCGCAGGTGGCTGGACAGCAGGGTGCGGCCCTGAATGCGGTTGCTGGTGCCCTGGGCCGTGGCGGTGGCGGTCAGCTCGTAGTCGCTGCCGTCGAAGCTCCAGTTGGCCTGACCCGCGTCGGTGAAGAGCGGGAAATGCGTCAGGTCCACCCGCCATTCGAGGAACAGCGGGAACCAGGGCTGGGACCAGCTGCAGTTGGTCAGCGGATTGAACACCAGTCCGGCGGTGGCTGCGGCGCTCGCCATTGCCTGCCGCAGCGCCTCGGGCGTGGCCTCGGCGCCGGTCTGCGCGGCCAGGGCGGCGGGCCCGATCAGCGGATCGCCCAGCATCGACCAGCCGATGATCCCCGCGACCCAGGGGGCAAGCCCCGGCGCCGTCTCCTCCAGCTTCGCGATGACGTCACTGTCGAAGGACAGCATCTGCCAGACCGCGCCCGGCGTCACCGTGACCGGCTGCGCGCCGGGGCTAAGCGTTACCGAGGCATCGGCGGCAGGTGCCAGCCCCACCTCCAGCCCGTCCTCGCCGAGGTACTGCGGATCGGCACCCTCGGGGAAGAGCGCGCCCTTGTCGGTGGTCATCATCACCACCGGCTCCACCGCCTGCCAGAAGCGATGCCCGGCGATCTCTTCCAGCCGATAGCCTTCATGCAGCTCGGCCAGGTCGGCGCGGACGGTCTCGGCCAGGGTCGTGATTTCCTGGCTCAGGCGGGTCTGCCTTGCCATGATCGCCTCCAGCGCGCCGACCAGCGTGGCGGGGTCTTCGGTGCCCATGTACCCGAGTTCGCGCCGGATATTGTCCCAGTAGGTCGTCATGTCGCCGAGGGCGGCGGGGAAGCCGGCCGGGCCCATGTACTTCAGCCGGCCCGCCTTCCACAGCGTATCGGCGATGGCGCCGCGCTTCTGCTCTGCGCGCTGGTGCAGCTCGAACAGCTCGGCCTCCTTGGCATTGAGCCGGGCGACCGAGAGGCGCACCGGATCGGGTACGGGCGCCACCGGAGTCCGGGTGCCGTCCTCGGCCTGCGGCTCGCTCACCGACCAGGCGGTCTGGTTGCGCAGGCCCGAAAACCCCTCCTGGTGGAGCAGGGCCGCCTCGCGGGTCAGCCCGCCCATGTCCTCGTAGAGATCCAGCCGGTCCTTCAGCCCTGCCGAGAAGCGCAGGCCGAGCCGTTCCAGTTCTCGGGCGAAAGGGGCGGTATCCTCGCCGGCGGCATAGGTCAGCATGGTGTCCAGCGCGTCCTCGGCGCTTTCGCCGACCACCACCAGCACGTCGTCGCGATCTGGCGAGACGTTCTGCGGCTGGCTGTCCGGGGTCCAGGCCACATCGGCGATGGTGCCGAAGTAGAGCGCCGTCGGTGGCACCGCACCGGGGGTGGCGGACGTGGTCCAGCCCTCGGCTGCCTGCAGCGCGGTGAGGAAGGCGTCGACATCCTCGCCCGCGGTCTCGGCCAATTGGGCGATCGGGTCGATACCGGGCTCGCCGTACCAGCCGACGACGTAGTAGCTGAAGCTGGCGGCGGTGTCCTCGTGACCCTCCAGCGGATCGCGGAACGAGTAGATGTTGCGGCAGAAGGGCTCGAAGGAGACGAAAAGCTCGGTCCCGCCCGAGGTCACCGTCAGCGGTTCGGTCGCACCCCGGCCCGCCGCGCCGAGTTCCTGGAAGTCGCCGATCTTCATCACCGCGCCCAGGGTCGTCGGGCGGAAGGCGGTGTTTTCGGCTTCGGGTTCGGCCCAGTCGATGCCCAGGTCAAAGGTGGTCACCGCGTCGATGGCATCGCCGACGTAGTCCGAAGCGACCACCCAGGCGCGGCTGTCCCAGGTGATTTCCGGTGCGGTGCCACGAGGCGTGGTCTCGGCGCGGACCACCAGCCAGCGGTTCGGCAGGGCGTCGAACTCCAGCGCGGTTTCGGTCTGGCGCCCGGTGCGCAGCGCATAGGGCAGGGTCCAGAAGACGGTGATGCCGCGCTGGTGCAGCATGTAGGGCAGGGCGGCCTGCGGCGGATCGGGCAGCACCGGCGGCTCGGGCGTCAGGTACTGGTTGAACCTGTCGGCGTAGTCCATGTGCCGCACGTCCAGCGTCGAGGAATGCTCGGTGAAGACGCAGGCGTCGACGTTGATCGGCGTGATCAGGGGGGCAACGGGCATCGCGGTCTCCTAGGCGGCGGGCGGCGTGGTCAGTTCCAGCGCCGGGGTGCCGACGATCAGCTCGATGGCGAGGGCCTGGGGCGGCAGGGGCACGGCCTCGCCCGGGCGGGCGACGGGCTGACCGGCCGCCGAGAGCGCCCGGGCCAGCGCCTCGACCAGCCCGCTGCCGTCCTCGGCCCACCACTTCAGCGTCAGCCCGTCCGCCCGCAGATGCGCGGCGGCCGAGACCGGCGCGGCCTCGGGCAGCAGGGCGCCGACGGCGCCGGTCGCACCGTCGAGGTTGCGCAGCTGGATCTCCTGCGCCTCGCTCACGCCCATGTGCAGCCGCCCGACGGGCGGGGCCAGCACGATCAGGTCGGGCCTGTCGAGGAAGAACCACATCCGCAGCGAGCCGGCCAGGCGGGTCTGGTGCCAGACCGGGATCTCCTCCAGTACCGCGGGATCGGCGGCGCTGCGCCTGTAGGCGTGCAGCATCAGGTCGTCCCAGGCGGTGTCGAGGTAGCTGCGCAGGATCACCCCGCTGGCCAGGAAGTCCTGCGGCGTCTCGCCGAGGCCGAAGGCGCGGGACATGGCGCGGGTCCAGATCTCCTCCCGCAGCTCGGAATAGAGCGCATGGTCGACGCCCTTGCGCAGTCCCAGTGACAGCACCCCGTCCATCAGGAAGGAGAGCCAGTCGGGGTCGATGTTGAACACGCGCAGGCTTTCCTCTGGCAGGTAGCCCGGGTCCGGGGCGAGCATGTGGAAGGGCACGCCTTCCAGTCGCATCATCTGCGCCACCTTCTCGACGATACGATCCAGGGCGTCGCTTTCGGCGCTGCCCAGCAGGCCGTCGCGGCCAAGCGCGGTGATCGCCGCGCGCGTCTCGGCCCGGGTCGGGTAGGCGTGCAGGCGCTGCCGCGCCCGGCGGCGCCCCGCCCGGGGCGGGGCCATCCGCGCCACCGGCCGGGCGGCAAGGCCGTGCTCCCGCACGGTGCCGAGGAAGCTCTGCGTCGGGTTCTCCGGCGGTGGCGCACCGGTGCGGCCGGCGCGCATCTGTGCCTCGACCCCTCCGCGCAGCTGGCGCAGCACCTCGGCCCAGGCGGTCATCAGCTCGAGGTCCGCCAGGGCCATCACCCGCCCGATCTGCCAGGCACCCGAGCGCGAGAGGTCGAAGACGCCATCCTCGACATCGTAGACCAGCGCATCCGAGAAACGATCCTCCAGCGGCTGGTCCGAGCCCTGAGGCGTATAGACCTGGGTGTCGAAGGGGACCAGCGGGCCGCGATACCAGCAGAAGGTGGTTTCCTGCGTCACCAGCCGCGCCGACAGGGGCATGTAGCCGCTTGCGAACCGCGCCCGCAGCCGCTCGGGGCGGGCGGACATGTCGGTGCGGGTGACCGGATGGGTGAAGGAGAGATCGCGCGGCGCGCCCGTCCCGGGATCCTGTGCCAGGGTGCGGGCCAGGGGCTCGAAGTGGTCGGATTTCACCTGCGGCCCGCCGTTCTGGAAGGACCACGAGGTCATGACCAGGAAGCAGATCACGTCGTCGTCTGCCGCATGCTGCGCCAGGGGGGCGCTGCCCTCGGCGGTGCCATCCAGCAGCGTCCAGTAGCCCTCGACCGAGATCACATGGGCGAGGCGGCTGAACGGCTGATCCCCGTCGACCGGTTGCGAGAACCGGTTGCACAGCAGGGCCGATTGCCGCTCCATCCCGGGTTCGGAACGGGTCTGGGCGAGGTAGGGCAGTTCCTGCCACTTGGGGAAGCTGGCGGCGACCTGGGCGGCGGGCACGGCGATCATGCTGCAGCTGGCGTCCCCCTCCTGCACCAGCGCGCCGATATCGGGCAGGTCCGGCACCACCAGCTTGCCGGTGGCGGCGAGGCCGAGGACGCTGGCAGGCTTGCCGGCAAGCCCGCTGAACCCCTCGATCGAGATCGCCGCGGCCCGGGTGCCCGGATCCACCGAGAGCACGCCACCGCGCCCGGCCTGCAGCAGCGGCAGCTCCTGGGGGGAAAACAGCGTCAGCGCCAGCCAGGGGGCCGCGGCCTCTTCAGGGTAGCCCGGCGGGGTGGCGCTGCGCAGCCAGGGCAGCTTGGGATCGGAGAAGACCACCGAGGCCAGCACGCTCTGGTAATCGCCCACCCCGGCACTGGGCGGTGAGCGGAAGCGCACCGCGTCGTCGGGCAGGCGGAAGCGCGGCGCCTCGACGGTGACCTGGTGCTGGCCGCTCCAGCTTTGCGGCTGCGGCACCTCGATGTTCTGCTCCAGGGTGAAGGCATAGACCCCCGCCTGCACCACCGGGTAGTCGTAGCCGCCGAAGGTGATCTCGCTCAGGTCACCGTTGCCGCTGCCGTTGCCCGAGAGCCTGCGGGTGGGAGGTTTCCTCATGCCGTTACTCCCGTCAGTCTGGGCTCGGTGGGCAGGATCACGCCGGCATTGGCGGCGAAGAGATCCAGCGGACCGTTGGCGAGGCCGGTGAAGCCCATTTCGGCCAGCGTGCCATGCAGGGCGTCGCGACGGGCCTTCGCGGCGCCGGTGATGGTCTCCATCTGCAGCTTCGCCTCCGCCGGATCGAAGACAGGCGTACCACGCATGTCGGCGGGGCCGGGCAGGGTCAGCAGCGCGGCATCGGTCAGCGGGATCGGCGCATAGTCGATCCCGGCCGCCGCGTCGGCGCCGCGTCCGCCCGCCAGCCGGTAGGTCAGCGTGCTTTCGTCCGGCGCCAGGGTCGAGATCCTGAGCCCGGTCAGCTGATCGGGGACCATGGCAGCTTCCGACAGGTCCGGCCGCCCGCCGTTCGGTGCGCCCCAGAGGGCGGCGGGGGCACTCTGCGAGACACGCTCGATCCGCCAGCGGGCCAGGGTCTCGGGCGGTACGGGCGCGCCGTCGCGGGTGATGGTCAGCGCCGCCGTCGACTTCGCGTCGGCCAGCCCCATGGGCCGGATCGGCAGCGCCGCCCCGGTCTCGGGCGGGGCACCGTTGACACTGAGGCTCTGCACCGGAACGAAGCTTTCGGCGATCACCACGAAGCCCGACTGGCTGCAGACCGTCCGGTCGGCCTCGGCGAACAGCTCGGGACCGCTCTGGGCGGCGGGGGTGGCGGCCAGCTGCCCCGCGCCGACACGCACCTTGGCGCGCTGGGCCGGCGGCGGCAGGCTGTCCCCCGAAAAGGCATCCCATCCCACCGTCCGGCTGTCGGGGACGCTGGTGTGGGTGCCGAAGGACACGTCGATGGGGATGCCCATGAACTTCAGCTTGGCGACGCCCTGAAGCGGCGGGCCCTGCACGTTGACGGCCACGTCGAATTCGCCGGTGAAGGTCTTGTGCACGAACCAGACCTTGATCGTCACCGAGGCGCCGACCGTGACCCGGATATCGCCCTTGAAATACTCGGGCTGCCAGTTCAGCAGGAAGTTGGCGGCCATCGAGAACCAGGCCTTGAAGGCCCAGAACGAGAAGCTGGCCGAGAGCGATCCGCCCACCATCATCGCATTGGGCACCAGGGCGAAATAGGCGCCGCCGGTCATGTGGATGGCATCGCTGATCTTCCAGTCGAAGCCCAGCCGGTCAAGCCTGGGCGCCGGCACCGAGGGCGTGGCCTCGATCTTGTAGCCATTGCGGAAGCCACCGATGGAAAAGGCCATGTAGGCCGCTTCGGGGCGCGCGCGCATGTAGACCCAGAAGCCGCCGGTGACCCGCGCCGCGCGGGCCAGGATATAGCTGTTCTGGGTCAGCACGCCGCCGGCGCTGAAGGTGGCGTCCAGCGGGATCAGGGTCGCCATCCAGGCGATCTCGATCTCGGCCAGCTTCACGGCTTCGGCGCCCTTGGGGACCGAGAGGTTGGAGATGCCGTAGAGCCCCAGTTGCAGCGGGTCGCCGATGGACAGCAGGGCGACCGCCTTGTTGGTCAGGGTCTGGGCGATGGTGAACTCCAGCCCGGCCGCCAGCCAGAATTCGCCCTCAGAGACATGCAGCCAGGGGTCCTTGCCCGAGGTCAGGCTGTTGAGCACCGACAGCGGCCCGGCGCCCTCCGAGGGGAAGAGCCCGGCGACGAAGGGATTCCGGGCGACCTCGTTCAGGGTCGGTTGCCGCATGTGGTAGTTGACGCCCAGCCCGGCCGAGGCGCCGGTGATCTGCAGCACCGGGGGGCCTCCCAGCGGGGCCTGCGCCTCGGCGAAGACAAAGAAGGCGGGGGCGGACGGCAGTTGCGCATAGCCGCCGATCCCCGCCAGGGAGAACTGTTCGGAGGCCCGCAACAGCGCGATGCCCGAGAAGGCGAAGTCGATGGGCGTGCCGCCGTTCTCGGCGGTCCATTTGATCAGCTCGGTCTCGGAAGCGATCTTCAGCGCCGCGCCGACGTAGACCGGCGGCTGACTGTAGCTGAGACCGAGGCCCGAGAGGTGGAACTGCTCGGACATGCCTTCGAAGGGCAGGCCGATCTGCAGCCCGTCGGCCTCGATCATCATGCCGGCGAAGGAGAGCGCCACATCCATCGGGAAGCCCATGCCGTCGTCTTCCAGCGACAGCCCGACGCGGCGAACCGAAAGCGGGCCGAAACTGCGCTGGATGTCGAGCCAGGTCACCGTGTCGGGGCCGGAGGCCGGCGGCGCATCGGTCTCGGCCAGCGAGAGGCGCGGCTGCGCCGCAGCAGGGGGGGAACCCGGGGCGCCCTGAGGGCTGCCGAAGGCGAAGGCCAGGGGCAGGGTGTGGCTGGCGACGAACAGGTCGACGGCCATGGCGGCGCGGAAATTGCCCTTCCACTCGCCCAGCCCGCCGGGGCGGTCGATGGCGTTGAAGAGCTGTTGCGCCTGGGCCTTGGGCAGTCCCGGCGTGGCCAGCGCCAGGGCCAGCTTGTCGAAGCCGAAACTGAGGGTGTCGGGCAGGAAGTCTCCCAGCACCGGCAGGTTGCCGAGGTCGACGCGCTTGTCGAGGTTCAGCCCGAAGCCGAAGGCCCAGACCGGCGGATCGGCGAGATCTTCCGGCGGCAGGATCTCGACCGTGCCGGGGGGCGTGACCGGTGGCGGGGCCAGGTCGACCCTGGCCACCAGCACCGAGGCCTTGCCGTAGGTCTCGGACTCCATGGTGGCGGTCATCGTCGGCCTGGAGCTGTCGTAGGTGAACGCCATCGACTTCAGCCGTGGATCGAAGCCCGAGGGGATCGCCGGCAGGTTGGTGATGTTCAGCGCCTCTGTCATCCGTTCGAAGGTGAAGGGGGTGTCGGTGGCGGCCGTCAGGCTGACCGAGGTCGCGGTGGCGTTCGGCGTGTTGGGATCGGCGCCGATGTTGATGTCGCCCCACACATGGACCTCTTCGGTGATGTCCAAGTTGAGGATGATCGACACGTCGGGCGGCAGTTGCGGCGTCTCGCCCTGGTCGTCGTAGCGCACCCCGACATGGCCCTGGAAGCCAAGCGGCTGGTCCCAGGGGGTCGGGAAGGTCATCGCCCAGTCGACGGTCGCCTCCGGGCCCCTGGTGGTGAACATGACCGCGACGCTGTCGATGCTGATCTCGCCGATGAAGGGCGGGGCGAGGATCGGATCGACCTGGATGCCGGTGACGGCGACGATGCTCTTGTGCACGTCCTCGGCCGCTTCCTGAAGGGTGAAGGGGTTGGTGGTCGCGCCCGTGACCGTCCAGGTGCTGCGCCCGTCGGTATAGTCCAGCGATCCCTCGACATCGAAGCCCAGGTGGTCGCCGAATTGGACCTGCATCCCCGCCGATGCCTCGATATGGCGCTGCGTGGCCTCGAAGGGATAGTCCAGTGCCAGGCTGAATTTCGGGTCCTTCATGGTCAGGATGCCGCCCCATCCCGCCTGCAGGTTGGCCACCGTGTAGAGATGCAGGTGCTGGATCAGCTCGCTGCCGCTGGCGAAGGGATTGAACCGCAGCTGGAAGTCCGTGATCACGTAGCTTTCCATCTGCAGGAAGGCATCGGGCAGCTGGCCCGCCTGCAGCAGCGGAGCCTGCCCCGAGAACATCGGGATCGACTCCAGCCCCATCTTGTTGTCCGAGCCCATGTCGACGCTGCCCTGCAGCGAGAGGGTCCAGTCGGGTTGCGGGCCGCTCAGCGCGACCGGCACCTCCGCCTCGGCGGTGAAGAAGGCGTTCTGGCCCAGTTGCATCGCCCCGGTGACGTTCAGCGTCGCCACCGGCGTGCCGACCAGGTTCAGCCCGATGCCGAAGCCCACGTTGTCCAGCGTCAGCCCGCCGACCGGCGACCAGCTGTTCGCGGCCGAGAAGCTGACAGCCCCCGAGATCGGCGCGAAGTCCCGGTCGCGCACCGAGAAGGCGAGCGTCTCGATGGTGAACCCGTTGTCCAGCAGCGATCCGGGCAGCAGCGAGGTGATGCCGTTGGTCCCCAGCACCCCGGCGGCGCGGAACAGGTCGTCGATGATCTGGCCGACGAAGGTCAGCAGGTCGAGGACCCCGACCGGGGCCATCAGCGACAGGGTCCAGATGCCCTCGGTGCCGAGATTGGGCATGTTGAGCGCGATCAGCAGCGGCTCGGTCGTGTCGCCCTCCGCGAGCGAGAGCGTGCCGGTCAGGGTCGAGGCCAGGGTGTCCTCGTCGGGGTCGGGGGCCTCGCTGAAGGCACTGCGACAGCCGCGCAGGATGTCGAAGCCCACCTGTTCGAGGTCGAGATAGCCGAAGGCGGTAAAGGTCCGGTCGCTCTCGGTCAGCGAGATGTCGATCATCGGCCCCTGGGTGGACGATCCGTAGAGGCCGAGCGCGAGGCCCTGAAGACGATCGGGAAAGAGCGCGGTCAGCAGGGCGGCCTGCAGGCTGGGCACCGGCATCCTCTGGAACAGGACCGGCAGGGTCACCGCGTAGCCCGGCGTGTCGAAGGCGTAGAGAGGTGTCTCCTGTTCGCCGATGCCGAAGACCAGCACGACGCTCGCCGCCTCGGTCTCATCGAAGCTGGTCGTGGCCTCGACCTCGACGTAATCCTCTTCCGCGCCCGAGATCAGCCGGGTCGCGGTCAGCGGGATGTCAGGGCCCCCGGTGATGTAGTGCAACTGGCGCGCCACGGCGGCGGCGGCCTTGCTGCCTTGCGGGAAAAGGCCCGGGCCGAACGAGATGTCGGCGCCGCCGGCCGCGGCATCATAGATCGCCTGCAGCCACTCAGGAAAGGGGACGGGCATCGGACAGCTCCCTCCGTTGCGGCGGGTCGTGCCTTGCCTTCTTGCGGATGGCCTCCCCCGAGGAGGCGGAGGTGCCCTCGATCAAGGGGCGCTTCATTGCCCTGGTCAGGGCTGTGCGCAGCTCCGTGCTTTCCATGCTGACAATGTCCAGCTTGTCCGTGATGAAGAAAAAGGTCTGCACCAGCGACCGGGTGGTCTGGATGTCCGGGATATTGTTGGCCCTGTATGTCGCGCTGCGGAAGCAGTAGGTCTGATTTTCGGTATTGCGTGTGTCATAGCAAGCTTGGATGACGTTGAGCGCGGTGAGCTGCGCCGTCGCGGCAAAATCCTCGACGGTAATCGTGCTGCTGTAGAAGCCGGCGAGGGCAGGCAGGTACTTGTTCATGTAGGACTCGTCCTTGCCGGCTGTCCCGTCGGGTCCCTCCGCCTTGCCGCGGGCCCTGCGCCAGACCGCGCCGCAGATATCCGTCATCAGACTGAGGGTCAGCAGACCTTTCAGCGTGAAGGAGGCCCAATCCAGCACCGGCGTCTTGAAGCTGGCCCCGGCGAACTTGATCTTCTCCGTGTCGGAGACCGCACCGCCGGCGCGCAGCAGGACGCCGAAGTTGGTGAAGGGAAAGAACCGGTCGCCGAAGTCGGAGACGGTGGGCGGGCGGAAGGTCGCCGTCGGCCCCTTGACCACGACCGCGGCGCTGACACGCCCCGTATCCAGCGTGACCTTGACCAAGTTCCTGGGCATCGGAGTCCGGGTCAGCGCCAGGTTCAGCGGCACGGTATAGGTGCCCTCCGTCGGGGTGCCGCCCAGTATCGCCTGGGACTGCTGGTAAAGCTGGTCCATCGCCTGGTAATCCGCCGTTCCCTCGCCGAAGGCGGTGGAGTTGGACATCAACAGGCCGGGGGTTGCCTCCTGGCTGGCGGCGCCCTGCCGCGCGGTGAGGATGAAATCCTTCGCGCGCTCAAGGTAGACGGGCCCGGGCACCTGCTTTTTCTGGTTGGTCGGCACGATCATCGCCCGGGGCCGGACCTCGCCCAGGAAGCTGGGGCCGCCATTGACCACGAAGGTCGAATGGTCCGAGCCATGGTGCGCGATCTTGACCACGTCGATCCCCGGCGCCGTGGTGTCCGGGCGGATCCAGCCGGCGGTCTTCAGGTCGGCGACGACAAAGCGTTCGAGGTCCTTGTAGGCCCGCATCACCCCGTTGCCATCGCTGTCCCCGCTCAGGTCGCCGGAGGTGAAATAGGTGAAGTCGCCCCATTCCAGAAAGGTGCCGATGGAAAAGTCGTTGGGGCTGGAATTGTTCAGGTAGGTGGCGACCTTGCGCGTGTGCTTCGGGTCGCCGAGGGCGCCTGTCCGGTCGTTGACCTTCAGGGCGAAGAGATCGCTGCGGGCCGTCGCCGTGCCCCGGGGGCGGGGCGGAAGCGCCGCCATGATGCCATTGGCGCAGACCACCGTCATCTTCAGGTCGAGATCCTTCAGCGCCGTCACCGTGTTGGCCAGATCCACGGCCCCGGTGGCGCCGTTGGTGCGGTTGGTGAAGGGCAGGGGAACGCGCTTGGTGGTCTTGTTCCCGAAGGCGGCGTTGATGAAGCCCGAGTAGCTGGCGGACTCCGTCGCGTTGCCGCGGGTCAGCCCGATGTCGGGATAGTCCGGCGCGCTGGCCTTGGCCTGCAGATGCGAGGAGGTGTCGACGAACCAGGCCGGCCTGAGATCCATCTTGTAGAACCCGCGGATATGGTCGGTGTGCAGATGGGTGGTGATGATCAGGTCGAAATGGCACTTGTCGGGCTGGTTGTTGCAGTCGGCACGGGTCTGACCATCCTGGCCGATCGCGGCGAGGTAGTTGCGCAGGAAGCCCCAGTTCTTCCCCTCAGAGCCGGCGTCGATCAGCCCGCGAAACAGGGTCTGGACCGGGTCGTCCCCGTCCTTTTTCAGCACCAGGACCAGGGTCGCATCGCCTCCGACGACATTGACGTGATGCAGTTCCAGCCACTCGGCCATGCGGGCCTACCCAATCCAGAGTTGAAAAAGCAGTTGATGTTTGCGTAGAAAGTGACTCACTTTAGCGTCACTTTTTGCGCTGACGCAACCGGCGATCTAGGGGCCAAGGGTGGCGCCAAGGGTTTCCGCGCCATGATGCAATGTGACAAATTGTCGCTATACGTGCCAGTCGGGGCCCGTCGGTCCCGCCGGTGATCGGCTCTGCTTCTCTTCGACCAGACGGGCCGATCGTCCCTCTAGATCAGGAGCCAACATGTTGCTGAAATTGAAAGATATTGTTCGAGGGTTGTCGCTGGCCGCCCTGTTGGGCCTGGCCGCGCCGGGCGCCCGGGCCGAGGTGGCACTGGAGGAGGGCCTTGCCGGGCTGCTGGCGGAGCTGGCTGCGAGTTCCGCCCCGATGGTGCCGCTTGTTCTCGACTGGAATGATTCGGATGACCGCCGGCTGATCGAGGGTCTGTTCGATATCGCCGACCTGTCCGACGACAGCCGGGCCTCGTTGGCCGAGGTGCTGGAAAAGGCCGGCAGCGCGCCGGCAAGCGGGGACCGTGCCCGCCGTCCCTCCGTCAGCCGTCTGGACGCGCCGGCAGAGGGCTACTGGATCGGGCCCGTGACCTCAGTGGTCGACATCGAGAGCACGGGCTCGATCCTGGCGGTGAACGGCGTCGTCTCCCTGGCGGCCCCGCCAGCGCGCTGCTTCGGCCTGCTCGGGCTGGCGCCTGATCTCAGCTTCTCGGATATCGAGGTGGATGCCCTGGAACAGCGGTTTTCCTGCGGCAACATGCAGCTGCGTGTCGAGACCGAAAGCGCCGCCTATGCCGCGGCCATCGAGGGCACCGAGATACCGGGCAGCGTGGCCCTGTCCGTCGCCGAATATCCCGACGGCGAGGTGCGTTTCCTCGCCAGCGCCTCGGCCACGCTGTCGTCGGGCGGCTACGAGGTGGAGTCGACCTGGCCGCCACAGGACGCGCCGGGCGACGTGATCAAGGTCTGCGTCTACCGGATTGATGACGACTGCAGCTACACCTACAGCCACGGTCAGAGCCTTGATTTCCTCATCGAGGGCGAGGCGACCATCGCCTCGCAGGAAGAAACCTTCGTGCCCGGCTATGCGGCCTCGATGACCTCCCTCGTGCAGCGCACCGAGGGCGGCGGCTGCTACATGTACGACGTGCAGCGCAACCAGGGGAACGGGCTGAGCCTGACCTACAGCGAAGGGGACCGGAAGGTGGCCTGGACGGTGAACAACATCACCATGTACAACCCCGACAGTTGCCTGAACGGCCAGCACGCGGTCCACTACTACTTCGCGCTGCAGATCCAGACCCGGGGCACGCCGATTTCCGGTGTCCAGCATGTCTATGTGGCGACTCCGCATTATCTGTCGACCCGTCCCGACCTGCAGTTGCCGCCGATGGAAGTCGCCTGGGGCTGCCTGGCCGAGGGCACTCTGGTGCGCCTGGCCGACGGCAGTACCCGCGCGATCGAGACCCTGTCGCCCGGAGAGCGCATCGCCGTCGGCCCCCGCGGCAGCGAGACCGCGACCCTGACCGAGCTGACCAACGGCACCGAGCCGCATCCCATGTTGGTGATCACTACGCTTGACGGCAGGCGGATCGAGATGACCCGCGATCACCCGGTGCCGGTCGGCGGCGCCGTGCTGCGCGCCGACGCCCTGCGCCCGGGCATGGTGCTGGAGGGGGAGCGTCCGCATCTGATCGCCGCCATCGAGGAGGGCGCCCGCATGGTCCCGGTCTACAACCTCAAGCTCGGCACCGCGGCCGAACGTGACCGTCTCGGCTCAGACGGCCTGGTCTTCCTGGCCAATGGCCTGCCGGTGGGGGACTGGCACATGCAGGGCGTCCTGGCCCGCGCGGCGGCGAGGCCCGAACCTTTGCTTGCCGGTTTCGCGGTCAAGTGAACGCTCCGGCGGGCGCTGATCCTGCGCCCGCCGACTTCCGGCCCCCTTGGCGCCACCTTGGTCCGTCAGCCCCCGGAGGCCGTGCGCCAGTGACGAACCCGGTCCCGGGGATTTTCCACCTTGCAGCCTCGTGACCCCGAAGTTATATCCGCCTGTACCACACGGCCCCAGAGGGCCCCGGCGGCGAGTTGGCGGAGTGGTGACGCAGCGGATTGCAAATCCGCCAGTTTTCCAAACAATCACATCACGTTAGAGTTTGGCGCCCCCCTCGAACAATCGGGCAACAATACGTGAATGTTTGGCGCGCTGAACCGGCCAAAATTCCTCTCATCTGGGCGCCGGAGAGCCGCCCTGCTCGGTGTCCCAGTAGACGATCATGTCCACCGCAGCGCCACGGCGGTTGCACCGCTTGCAGACCAGCCGAGGAAAGAGAACCACCCTGGTGGTCTTCTCGTAGTCCGAGATCACGAAGTCGGCCTCGTGCCCGCAAGCACACTGAACCCATAATCTGCGCGGCATAGCCCCTCACTTCGATTCCGACAGCTCACCTTATAGAACAGAATGGAAACATGTAAGCCGAGGCCATCAAGCAGGGTTACTACTTCTGCCGGGCGCCATCAGTCGTCAGGCTTTGCCGAAAATGACAAAAGGTCGCGTTAGAGGGAGGGGAACTCCCGCGCTGCACCAACGCCCAGAAACGCTCCAGGGAATGGTCAAAGGCCTCAGGGGGCGGGCTCATGGAGGCGATTCAGGCAAGGAACGTAGCGGAAATTCACCGATGCAAGGAAAACCTTTGCAAAATTCAGCGCAAGCCTATAGGGACCCCGCGTCGGAACCGACTGCATGGGGTGGTGCGTTTACCCCTTGATCATGCCGTGTGAGTAACGTGTGGACACAAATCGGCCAGAATCGTTGATATGGTTCACTTGATACGCATATGGTGAGCGTACGCAAATTGGAGAACAGGATGGCACAGAGAGCGAGACAGCATACCCAGAGCGGTAAGTACGTGCAGTTTCCGCCTGAAGCCGATGAAGAATTTGGGCTGGTGTCGGATAGCGAGATCGCATCTTGGCAGGAAAAGCTGAACAAGCGCTTCGGTATCGGCGAAGGCCGGCTGAAAGTGGTGGAAGAACCTGCAACCGCAGAGTGATTTATGGACGGACCTAGATGGCAGGGCAAATCGCCCTGCCTTTTTCAAATTGTAACAGGCTTTTTCCCTGAGACCTCCCCTAAGGAGACGTGGGTGACAAACCCTCGCCCCCTTATGGTTTGCGGAGTTGCGCAGCACCCTTCGAACGGGATGTATTTTTGCCGCGTGGCTTACGGCACCTCCAACACCAAGCACGCCCGCGACGAGGATCTCGTCATCGCGAACATGTCTTTGCTTGATCAGCTCGGCCTGAAGAAGCCGACGCGCTTCGTCTTGCATTCCGGCAAGCAGATGGTGGTCCTGCCTTGGATTGAAGAGTTCTTCAGGCCATGGACGGGCTACACCTCACCAGTGCTCAGCATCCTGCCGGCCGAGATGCAGCGGCACGTCGGATTCTCGCTCGCTCAGCTCAGTGACCTCCCCAAGTTCTAGGGCTTCGACCACTTCACCCGACCGATACCCAAAGCCGGCGTCGTCGTCTGGGCCTGCACCTATTTCAACGCGGCCCGGTCCTTCGTCGCCCACCCATAGCCATCGCCTGCCAATACCCGGGTATTACCGGGCGACATGGCCTCAACTTTGGCGCTCACGCACTCCGCCTCCCAGGTGGCATTGGTCTTCAGATCCCGCCGCAGGTTCCAAGGCGCATGGGCCGCGCGCCAGTCGATCTCCGCCTGGCTGAAGATCCGCATTTCCTCGACATCGCAAAATGCCGGCCCGGGCGGCGGAGCTGCCGGCGCCTGCTCACTCCGCAGGCAGGAGCCAGCGGTCAGGCACAGAACGGCCGAGATCGGAATCGGGAATGCTGTCCACCGCATCGTCGCGCTCCTTGTCGAGGTGAAGATCCGCCACCCGGCCGTTGCAGCCGGTCAGCATCGTGTTGAGGGTCTGCGCCCGCGCCCGCAGGCGGTCGACCTCGGCCGAGTAGTGCCAGGCCAGCGCGGCGGCACCGAGGGCCGCCGCCGCCGCGCCCCCGGCGAGGTATGGCGCCAGGAAGCGCATCACGCCCCCAGTCCCTCAAGGCAGAGCGCCCGCTCGGCAGCCCGACGGCGCGTGAGCCCGCGCACCGGCTGCAGCACGCCCTTCACCCGGGCCTTGTTCCACATCATCAGCGCCTCGCAGGCGCCAGCGAGATCTCCGGCCATCGCCCTGCGCGACATCGAGGAGCCGCAGAAGGCCCTGGCGCCGATGTTGTAGGCTGCCGAGACGAAGGCGGCGCGCGTCTGGTCCGGCAACTCGGCCGGCAGGCAGGGGCGGATCCGGGCTTCGAAGGCGACCACCTCGGCCAGGAAGATCTCGCGGCATTCTTCGGCCGTCGCGGTGTCGCCGAGGCGCACGCCCTCGGTGTGGCCGGTGCAGATCGTCGGGATGCCGGCGATATCGATGTAGGCCTTCAGCCGGGTGCCCTCCCAAGGCTCGATGAAGGCGACGGCCAGAGCGATGGCTGCGGCGGCGCCGGTAGCGCTGCGGCCGAACCAGCTGCGCGGCAGGCGGAGACCTCCGTCTTCCTCGACCAGGAAGGCTTCGACCTTTTCCTGGAAGAGGATCCGCGCCGGGATCGCCAGCACCGCCAGCAGGCCCGCGAGCAGCGCGAAGACCGGCGCCGGCAGGCCCAGCATCGAGGCATCGAGCAGCATCAGCGCCACCGAGGCGAAGATCAGCGCCGCCGAGGCCAGCATCAGCCAGATCGACCAGGCATAGCGCAACACGCTGCGCCAGTTGGAAAGAAGCCGTGGTTTCATGTTCACCTCCGAGGAAAGAAAAAGGCCCCGCGCGATGCACGGGGCCGGTGACACGAATGTCCGTCTTGAACATCCGCGAGGGGCGCGCCAGAAGGCGGCCATGAGCACGAATTACTGCAAGATCGACCGCGAGGCCGGCACCTTCACCCTGCAGCTGGCGACCTGGCACAACACGTATCCGTTGGAGACACTGGATCGCTGGCTGGAGTTCTACCGCGAGCAACGCAGCATCTTCTCGAAGTGCCGCGACACCTACGACGAGACAATCGAGCTTCTGGAAAAAGCGGTGGCAGAGCGGGACGCGGCCTAGCAGTCCAATTCGATCCGCACCACGCTCAGTTGAATGCTGCGCGCTCGCTCCACCCGGCCAATCGTTCCCCTCCTTAGGGGAAGATCTGGAATGGCGCCGTCGGGGACCGCAGGGGCGCGACGTTCGGACAGTCAGGCCAGGAGATCAGGATGTAGCCACGGGCAAAGCCCCCGTTGCCTGTCGGGGTGACGCCCTGATCCGCCGGGATCCGGGCGGTAAACCTGCCGACCGCGGGAACGCTGCTCAGCTGAGCCGAGATGCTGCGACCGTCTTCCGCCGTGCTGCTCTTGTCGGCGAAGGCGTGAGAGATCCCGTCGCCATCCACGAAGAAGGCATCCGAGACCGGGCGCCCGCAATCCCGTGACTTGACGAATTGGAACTCGAACCGGAGGAACTGCCCGATCCGCCCTGACGAGATCTTCATGCTGTCATCCAGGAAGCGGATCGGCGGCACCCGGTCATCGCGCTGGCTCTTCTCCAAGGCGGCGATACGGTCCACCACCGCGTTCAGCGTCTCCGCTGTCTGCGCCTGGGTCTGGCTTATCGTGGCCAAGGTGCCCTGCTGGCGCTGCTGCACCTCCTGAAGGGTCTTCAGGGTCTCGGCCACGCTATCCATGCCCAGCTCCGCCAAAGCCCATTCCGTGACCCTAGGACCAATGGCGACCCAGGCGGCCGTGCAGAGCACTCCGACAGCCGCCAGGGTGGCGCTCATGTTGCGGATGAAGGCCCCGGTGCCGGCGATGCTCTTCATTTTCGGGGTCCTCCAGGTAAGGAACAGTGACTTTTGAGCGGCAGGTGCGGAAGGCCTCAGGAAGCAGACGGGGAGTTACTAGCTCCACCGCCCGCCGTTTGCCGCGATCTGCTCGGCAATCCATGCTTCGTGCTCCGCCTGTGTGTAAACTTCTGGGTCAACCACACGAACGCCGCAGCGGCGCGCGATGAAGCTCAGGGGCCCCCCGAGACCCGACATATGCCCCATGCGTGGCGTCTCCGCCGGGTCGCCATCTTTCGGCTGGTTCAGCGGGTAGGACCTGCTAGCCGAGCCAAGAAGAGTAGCATCTCGGTAAGCGAACGCCGTGAAGCCTGTAGCGCTGTCTTTCCTGACAAGCAGGCTGAGAAGTTGCTCCCCGGTGGTCTGAGCAACTTCGACGTCTGAATACGTGCCGCCAGACCCCACTCGGAAACGCAGGCTCCCCGACCCTGCTGTAATGGCGTAGATGCCCCATTGCTGGTTGGTGCTATCGTTCGGCTTCCCGTAGCCCATGACGCCCTGCAAAACATCCTGAACTGTCTCGATGTTCACCCAGATCCAGATGACGGCGCTGGTGGTGGCTCCATGCGCGGTCAGGTCGAACGCCTCGGGCAGGGTCATTCTGTATCCACCGGGTGTGGTTGCCGAGAACGCCACGCCCCCGTCCGCGTGGACGGTGGTGACATCAGGGTCCCCGTTACCGTTTTGGAAATCGCTGAACACGGCGGGGTCTCCCCCGGTGCGCATGTTAAGCACCTCGTCCCCATTCTGGGGCGCATTCGGCACAAGCTCGGGAATGCCGAAATCGAAAGACGCCTCCGTCCCACCCCAGACGGTGTCGTAGGGGTCAAAGCCCTGAGCCTTGAGGGAAAGTTCTCGACCTCCCCAGTTCGGTGTGTAGCCGGTATGTTTGATTTGCAGTGCCATTGTCAGTAACCTTTCGCCAAAATTTGTCTGTGGACGTGTTTTGCGGCCATGGTTTTACCGATGTCGCTGTAGTGGGTTCCATCCGACCGAAGAGTGACAGGGACCGTACCGGAGGCAATGTCGAGCAGATCCTGGGACGTGGGGTACGTTCCGTTGTCCAGAAGCCCGTCGTTGATCGCTTCGAACAGCGCCCGGTTGACCATGTAGTCTTGCAGGTCAACGTAATGCACTTCTCCGACAGCCCGGCGCATCAGTTCGTTGAAGCGGTTAACCTTGCGAAGCTCCTCCTGCTCGGAGGCAGTGCCGTCGCTTCTCTCGTCAGCCTTCGACGTTACTCCGCAGAAGACGAAGTGCTTAGACAGCGGGGTTAGGTGCTCAACCATGCCGATGTTCACATCGACAACCCCTTGGAGGGCGAAGTCATCCCCGTCGGTGTAATTGATGTTGTTGCGCCCCGAGACGAACACGGAGGTATGCGCCCGATGGGCGTCGCCCGTGTTGATATATAGGCGCGCCCCGGCGGCTACGATCACCTCGTCCCCCGCCTCGTTGCGCGTGAAGGTATACGTCGAGCCTGATCGTGACACCACGCCCGACACCTCTGAAAGCGTGGCAGGGGTGCTCTGGCCGTCATTGATCCAGGATCCATCTGGGACCACGGCGACGCCGCCGGTCACTGGGATCGTGACCGCTTCGACGGTGACCGGGTAAGATCCTTGGTAGCGACCGATACTTTGAGCCGTGCGCCCGCCGTAGCCAAAGGTGGTAACGGACCTGTCACCAAACAGAGGCGCGAAATGATCTGGCCCCCAACCGGAACCCGCTGCGGCCATGCTGTCTGACCAGATCGCAATGTCCCTACGGGAAACAATGGCGTCTGTGTCAAAGGCTGGCGGGGCGTCCTTATACGCACGACGGACGCTTTCGGGGTGGAGCACGAGGATCGCGCGCCCCTGAGTGTCGAAGGCAATAGGGAAGACCTCGTCTGCGGCAACGTGGCCGGGGCTGGAGGCGTCAATCAGCGCGCCCCCTGCGCCGTAGATATCGCGGGAAAACCGGACGCTTCCCTCTTCGTCGTACTCGCGCAGGATGACGCCTTTATCATCATACTCGGCAGGTGACCGAGCATCATCTCGACCCACGCCGTCCGAGTATGCCACTTTCGCGCTTAGCCCGTCGGCGAACTCCGCCGGCTGCACCGCTGTATCCGCGAGACCACCCTGTTCGGCGCTCGCAAAAGCGCCCACATCCCGGGCCGCCGCCGTGCCCAGATCGCCCGGCTGCACCGCCGTTTCCGCCTTGCCAATCAGGCCTGCGGCAGCCGCAGCCGAGTCGCTCGCGGCCGTGGCAAAACCACCTGCTGCGGTAGCAGCCCCCCCGGCAGAACTCGCCGAGGTCGCCGCTGCAGATGCGTAGCCGGAAGCTTCTGCCACCGACGCATCGACGATGTCCTGGATTGCAATCACCTGCGCCAGGACGTCCGGAGCCGTCGGCTCTTCGACCGGAAGCTGGAGAAGGTCGCGCAGCGCGTGCGGCCCCGTTCCGACAAGACTGATGGGGCCGAGAGGGGTGCTCGGGCGTCGAAGCCGCTCATCAAGGTACTCGAGCGAAACGCTGTAGACGACGCCTCGCAGCCCCTCGGAGTTCGTAAAGAGCTCGACGTCAATCTCGCCAGCGTCGCCCATGTCGCACGCCACCGGGGCCGGAAGCACGATCCCGCCGTCGGGGTCCATGTCGGCATCCCAGCCTTTGATCGCAAAAATGACGCGCCCTGCCTTCGGGATCGTACCATCGGGCAGCGCGATGCTGCCGGTAACCCGGGTCTTCGTGATTGCCATGCCTTGTTCCTTGAAATTAGCGACGCGCTTCCCGCTCAGAGCCGGAAGCCGAAGCCGGTCCGCATGAAAGGATCGATACGATCGGTCAGAGGGGCGCGACCGGCCAGGTAAGCGCCGAGGGATCCTCAGACTCGGTGATATCCCGCAGCGCCTGGCGGTAGACCTGCCAGGCACTGCGCTCGGCCTCGGTCACGCTCACATCGGAGAGCTGTGTCCAGTCGCAAGCAGCCAGTAGGGCATTTCGCTTCTGGCGCACGTCGGCCCAAAGCTGGCTTTCATCGGCCTCGGAGAGCGGCGGCGGCACGAAGCCACCACCCTCATCTTCGACCCAACCGATATCGACACCCGCGACGTGATCCGGCCATGCGGCGGCCCAGTCCGGAACAGCCGCCATATCGATCTCGACCACGTTGACGACGACACCATCGACCACCTGCAGTTTTTTCATACCCATGTCCTTCACCCGAAGATGTAGATGCGGATCTCACCGCGCGCGCCGACGCCACCATTCACCCCGCCACCGCCACCGGGGATCTGGCCATTCTGCCCGCCAGCGCCACCGGCGCCGCCGTATTTCGATTGCCCGCCCGGGTGAGGATCTTGGTTGTTTCTGGCGCTCTGGAAGCCCCCCCCGCCGCCGCCGCCCCAGAGCGACGGCTGCCCGGGACCAGTTCCTTCCGTTCCGGGGCCACATCCGTCACCACCACTGAAGTCGGTCGCCTGGTAGGTGCCATTGAAGGCAAGCTTACCTCCACCACGCCCCCCAGCTGACGAAGTGCCCCGGCCACCGCCCTGAGCAGAGAGCAACGTCCCGAACGACGATGCGCCGCCGGAGACCTCGGCCGAGCCACCCGCACCGACCACGGCCGAGACAGATGAGGGAATGTCGGCCATGGTGAAGAACCCCCGCGCGAACTCACCGCCAGCGCCAGAGCCGTCGTCGTCGCTGTTGTCACCGCCTCCGCCACCGCCCCACATTTCGATCAGGACCACAGCGTCATCACTGACCCCTGCCGGCTTGAGCCAAGTCTGCGAAGCGATGATGATCTCCCGCGAGGAAACAGCGCCGCCGTCCCCTGCGTCACCGGTGATCAGAACGCGGTAGTCGGTCCCGACGAACTCCAGCAACGCCCGGGCCCCGCTTTGCGCCATACCCGGCGTCATGGCTTCCCCGCCGGCCGTCACGATTGCCGCAGCAGCACCGCCATTCAGCGCAAGCGTCATCGGACCGGTGTTCGTCGCCGGCCAGGTGATGCTGAACTTCATGCCCTCGACCAGACCGCCTGCCGGCAACTCCGGATCGACGCTCGCAGTTACATCGTTCACCCCGTCAGGCAAGGTCAACGGCAGAGCCGAGACATCGAACAGCGTCCGCATCAGGCGGGCATACTGGTTACCGAACCCCTCAGTGGGCCCGTCATCGACCCAGGGGACCTGCTCGCTGTTGCCGTTGTAGGTGGTTCTCGTGCTCATGCTGCCCAGATCTCCGGTGCTTCGTCGACCAGCGTCAGGTCGAAGGTCAGTTCGTCGCGCGGCTCGATCGAGAAGACGATCATGCGCCGCAGCTCACTCGCCTTGCGGCCCACGACCGCGAGGATGTCGGCGTCGATCCCGGCCTCGCCGGTCGGCTCCAGCAGCTCCAGCCGGGTGGCCTTGCCGGTCGAGCTGGCGACCTCGTGGGTGCTCATGGTGCCGTCGGTGCGGCGCAGCACGAGACCGGTGCGGGCGCCGAGCACAGAAAGGTCAAGCACCGCCGCAAGGTTCGGCACCTCATCCATGAACGGCTCGCTCAGCACCGGCACGCTGTCATCCAGCGTCAAAGCCACGACCTCGCCATCCTCGTTCAGCTCCCAGTCCAGGACACGCCCCTGACCAGCCTGGCGCGTCAGCATGTCGTGCTGGACGCCAACCAGGCTGCCCCGCCGGCAGGCCACGGCCTCAGCAGAGGCGGTCAGGCTGTAGGAGGTGCCACGACGGCGGGCGTTGGCGAAGTCATAGGCGACCCGCTCGCGCACCTCGGCCTCGGTCACCAGCCCCTCATAGGTCACCTGTTCGACCAAGCCGCCAGGGCGACCGTCGCGGTAGACCATCAGCTGACGCTGCGCGTAGTCGCGATCCCGGTCAACGAAGGTCACCCGGAAGCCGTCGGGCAGATCCGCGAAGGCCCGCGACCAGCTGAAGCCCGACGCCTCGCGCGGGGTGAAGACCTGCACCGGGGTTTCGCCCGATCGGTCATAGTCGCGTACCACACCCCATTTCTCGGACATGCCGAGCTGGCCGTAGCCGGCGGCGCCGACAATCCGCGCGGCATCTGCCACGGTCAGATCCTCGAGGATCGCGTTGCAGGTGTAGCCCTCGACCGCGCAGGCATCCCGCCAGGCGACCAGCGCCGCGTTGTCGACCAGGTCAGGATGAACCGCCTTGGCGCTCAGCATGCCGCCGATGATGTCTCGAAGGTGCGGCGCCGGATTCGAGGTTGTCACCCAGTCCGACCAGGCCGTGCCATCCCAGTCTTGCACATAGCCGGAGGCCAGGACCGAGACGTCATCCAGCTCCTGGTTGCGCGCGATCACCGCGATCGCGGCGAAGTCGTCGGTCGGCAGCGGGTGCTCTTCCCAGATCGAGACCGAGCGGACCAGCTGCACCGTGTCGGCCAGCCGATCCCGGGTCTGGGCGATGCTGGGCGAGGACGCATCACCCTGGTAGCCCCAGAAGTCGCGCACCGAGCCGTTCAGCGTGTAGGCACCGGCGCTGTACTGGGCATTGCGGAAGGCGTAACCACGCGTGATCTCGAACTCGTAGATGCCGGGCGGGAACTCACCCCTGCTCAGCATGATCTGCGCCTCGTAGCGCGACAGCACCACGCCCTTCACATCCGTCACGGAATTGGTCGAGGTCGAGAGGTAGTCAGCTCCGCCAGCCGCCGCATCAAAGTAGGGGTCCGCCTGCCAGGCAGACCCTCCCGCCTGCGCCGGGCTTGCAATGCGCGCCTCGACCCATCCATCTGTCGCGGTCGCGTCAGAGGGGCTGCTTGCGTCATCGACCCATCGGAAGCGGATCGTGCTGCGGACCCCGCGAACACTGGCACCCTGGAAGTGCAGCTCAGGCAGGTTCCGCCAGGTCTCCTCACCAAAGCGGCGCAGGCGCAGCCGGAACGGCACACGGATCTTCTCATCACCGCCATCGAGGTGAAGCCCCGCCGTGAAGGCGATCTGCAGCTGCTGCTCGTCCGGAGCCTCACGCGTGGCGGCTGTGCGCGGCATCGGCAGGGCGTCGGCGAGATCTCCGCTGGAGCTCTCCAGCAGGCTGCCATTGTCACCGGAGACCACGTGTCCGCGCAGCTCACCCCCGATCTGTTCCGTGCGTGACTGGCGCCGGATGAGGGACAGGCGGGCGTCCCCGGGCCAGCCCTCGCGGGTCTCATGCACCACGCCGCTCAGATCTTCGATACGGGCGCCATCGACCCGCAGGCCTTCCAGCTTGTGCGGCCCGGCCAGGATGAAGACCGCTTCCACCACCTCGTCCTCTCCGTCGAAGTAGACGAAGGGCTCGGACGCGAGCGGCGGGTAGATCTTCCGGGTGCCGACCACGCGCGGGACCGCTCCGTTCGGCTCCAGGACGTTGCCGGTGGCGCTGGCCGTGCCAAGCGCCCGCGTATTGCCATCCCTCTGCTGCAGGGAGGGCGGCGGGATCAGCGCCGAGATCAGCATCGAGCCGAGCGCCGAGACGCCAGCGGCGGCCAGCGTGGCGGCTGTGGTGCCCCCGGCAATGCCAAGGAAGCCGATGCCATTGGCCGCGATGAAGCCGGTGGCCACGGTCAGGGCAATGGCCGCGATCGTCGCGAAAACGTTCTTGCCATCCCCGCCGCCGCCCATGGCAGGCGCGTGGAAGGTAACCTCGATCGGCACCGCACCGCGGGGCTTCGGGCGCACCATCGGCCAGACACCGTGGGGGACTGCATGGCCGTTGATGCAGATCTGCCCGCGCCGGGCGAAGTCCGCCGTCAGCTGCATGTCGGCCGCCATCTCCGACAGGGTCATCGGCTGGCTGTGGCGGCGCACCGAAATCGGCGACATCGCCATGGGATCGCGATGGATCGCGACAATGGTCATGGGGCATACCTCCGGAAGCCGAGAAGGCGAAAGCGGATCAGCGGGCTGTCCAGGGGCACCAGCACCGCCCCCGTCGCCTGCTCTGTGTGAAGCACCGTGCCGGCGCCGGTGCAGACGCCGACATGGACCGGCGCCCGGCCACCCGGCCGGGCCATCACGGCCACGTCGAACTCTTGCGGCACCTCGACCGGCGCCCAGGGCCAGCTGTCCCGGCCACGCGCCATCTCGCGCGCAACCCGGCGCAGGTCATCGGCAGAGATGTCGCCGTAGCCCGGCAGATCCACCCCGAGCTGGTCGGCGAAGACCTGGCGGACGATCCCCCAGCAGTCGAAAGCCTTCGGCCCTCGCCCGCCGTCGCGGTAAGGCGCGCCGACCAGGGCGCGGGTCCAGTTCACCGGAAGAGCCCCGGGCAGCGGTCCTGCGTGGCGCGGATCGAAGGCCATGGCTCCGTCGAGGGGTCGAAGACCGTGACCACGCCGCTGACCTGCAGCACGTCGGCCTCGACGTTCGCCAGCTCGAAGTGGGCATAGGCGTAGACCGTCGCGGCCGTGCCGATCTCCTCGCGCGGATCCACCGACAGATCGAAGTCCGAGGATGCGAGCAACTTCAGTGACAGGCGGGCCCGCTCGTCGCTGTCCTGCACCGCTTGGCCAATCCGCCGATCGGTGTTCGCCACGGTTAGCCGCGCCTCGGGTCGGCCGTCGGTGTCCCGGACCAATGACCATTCGAAGGGCAGTCCCACGTAGGTGTCACCGTCGTGGATGTAGCTGAAGACATCCGAGACCAGCCGGATCGGCTCGACCAGGTTCGGATGCGTGATTGTCAGGAAGCCGAGGTAGGCGACAGAGGCCGAGCTGGCCTCGAAGTCCTGCCGGGCCCCGTCCGGAATATCTCGGCGGATCGTCATGCGGCGCCCTCTTGCGAAGCCCGGATGCAGGCCGCGTCACTCAGGGCCTCGGGGAAGAGCAGGACCTCGGAGACAGTCCCGGTCCCGTCCAGCACCTGCAGTTCCGCTGGCAGCACCCACCCCGCGCCCGATGCGACGGGCTGACCATCGAGGTAGAGGCGGGTAGCGCTGCCATCGAAGGCCACCACGGCCCGGCCATCGCCGGCGACAGGGAGTTCGCCCAGCGTACCCGGGAAGAGATCTCCGGCCGCCCCGGTGAAACGCACCGCCCATGTGCCTACCGCCGGGCGCCATGCACCGAGCACCAGGTTGTCGGCCTCATTGACCAGATCCTCCTCCGCGACACGGCGCAGGCTTCCGGTATCGAGAGCGAACACTTCCCCGGCATAGTCGGCAACCATCAGTGGCGGCACGTGCGAACAGCGCGGAACATAACCGCCCCACCACGGGCTGCCCGGCATCCGGACAAGGTTCATCGAGACCTGCCGCCCGGCCAGCTGGTAGGCCTGCTCTTCGCCGGCCGCGATCTGGAAGCGCGCCGGCGCGCCGGTGATGGGATCCCGCATGTGGAAGCGGGCCGACTGGTTGGCATCGTACCAGTCTTCGAAGGACGCCAGCTGCGCGGCCGTCCAGCGGTCGAAGGTCACCGAGATCTGCATCGTCCGGCCGGTGGAGCGCGGGCGCATCTTGGCGGGGCCGATTTCCGGCTGGAAGGACGCACGATCATCTTGCCGTCCCGCCGTGGTCGAAGACAGGATCCGCGACGGAACGGCCGTCGGCCAATAGGCTTCACTCATCGCTTCTTCCCCTGCGGCTTGGCGCCGAAGCGGCCGCGCATCGCACCATCCGCCCGGCCGCTGGCCAGCGTCTGCCGCACCTTCACCTCAATCAGCTGCTCGCCACTCGGGCCGCGCCGCTGGCGCCGCTCGACCGCGAGACCGGGCTCGGTCATGACGTTGACCACCTGCCGGGCCCCGCCGCCCTGCGCCTGGACGCCGAGCTTGCCGTTGGCGCTGCGCGTCAGAGGCATGATCGCCTCCGGCCCGGCCTCACCCATCAACCCGGCGCCCTTGGCGAAGGGGAAGACGGTCGGCGTGCTGACCACCTTGCCGGAATAGGCGTTGATGCCGGCGCCGCTGTAGACGCCGCCCTTGGCATTCGCGACGAGCGGCACGACGCCGCCCGCGCCGAAGACCGAGGGCAGGGCGGAGGCGAGGCCCTGATAGATCGCCATCTGCGCCAGCTGCTTGGCGAGGTTCTCCAGGGCCTGCGCTGGCTCATCGAAGACCCCGTCGAAGGCCGAGCGCACCGCATTGGACGCATCCCGCGCCAAGCCCGGCAGCTCACCGAAGTCTTCCTGCAGCTTGGCGAGTTGCCGATCGAAGGTTTCCTGACCGCCGAGGCCCTCGAAGCCATTGGTGGCCGCATAGGCCTCCTCCAGTTCGCGCAGGGCGATGGCATACTGCTCGGCCTTGGTGCGGGTCTGGTCGAAGATCTGCTCGGCCTGCCGCAGGGTTTCGTTCAGCGTCTTCGCGCCGCCTGAGCCGCCGGCCGCCTTCGCGACCTCCTTCCGCCATTCGGCCAGCTCCTGGTCGTTGAGAGCGATGGCCTTGGCGGTGTCGATGAGGGATTGGAGCTGCTCCTCAGCCGCGACACGATCCGCCATCGTCGTGGCGCCGGACATGGCCGTGCGGTAGTCATCACGCGCGCCCAACTCCGCGAGCGCCCCAGCCAGAGCGACCGGATCATCCCTGTACTTCAGCCGGATCTCACTTTCTTCGAGGGATCTGCTCGCTCCCGCCTGCAGGCTGGCGAGGTTGCCCAGAGCGCGGTTCAGCTCATCTGCAAGGCGCCCCGCCTCGTCGGCGGTGGAGGCAATGGCCGCTGTTCCGGCATGCGCCGCGCCGACCAGATTTGCGGCCTCTTCGCCGGCCGCTCGCACGTTCTCGTAGAGAGCCCGGGCCTCGTCGTTCATACCTTCATAGGGCCCAAGCGCGGCTTCCAGAGCGGCGAGCATGTTTCGTGCGGCTTCCACCTGCTGCTGCGGAGAGCCAGCCTCGCTTAGCGACTGGAACTCGTCGGCCAGACTGCGCGCCTTGTCCTGGGAAACATCGAGGGCTTTGGACATCGCCTCGATAGTCTTCGAGAACTCGGTCCAACCCTGGTTCATCTGCATTGGGCCACGCGCGACGCTATCAAAGCCGCCATAAGTTCTGCCGAGCTGACCGAAGGTCGCATCGATCTCCTCGCGTGCCTGGACGCTGGATATTTCGCGTAGCGCTTCCAGAAACTCCCGCGCCTTCTCCGAGGCCTTGCCATAGCGCTCGGCAAGGTCTGCGGTCGGAAGACGGGCATCAGCGACAGCGTCCCGATAGGCGCGCACGGCATCGCGCAGGGTATCGAGGCGATCCTCCAGGCTCTCTGCCTCATCGCCAGATCGGGCGAGCATGCTGATCAGAGGTGCGCCGACAGCCACCACCGCGCCCATCACAGCCCCCATCACACCAAATCCGCCCAGAAGCTGGGGCAGCTGCTGGCCGAGCGCTACCGAGGCAGCCGTTCCGTTGCTGACCTGCACCGCGAAGTCAGCCACCTGGAAAGACATGTTCTGAATACCGCCGCGCAGCCCGTTCATGCCGCTGCCCAGCTGTTGCGCACCGCGATTCAGAGCGACCGACGCACCAGAGCTGCGGGCGTAGTCCAGGTTCAGCGCCTCCAGGGCCGCCTCATATTGCCGTACGTTCAGCGCGCCCAGCTGGTGCGCCCGCTGCAGCTCATTCAGGCTCGCCTCATACCGGCGCGACGCGGCATAGAGCGGGTCGAATTTGGCACGCAGCATGTCCAGCTCGCGGGCCTGCTCCTGCGCCCCCGTACCGGCCATCGGCGAGGTCGAGCCGGCGCCACGCTGATATTCCCGGTTCAGCTGCTCAAGCGCGGCCTCGTGCTGCTTGGCGGTGATCGCCCCCATCTGCTGGGCCTTGTTCAGCTCCGTCAGCGAGGCCTCGTACTTCTTCGAAGCCGCATAGACGGGATCGTACTTCGTGCGCAGCCGATCCATCTCGCGACCGATCACCTGGGCGCTCTTCTCCGCCGAAGCTGACATTGCCCTGTTGGCGTTTGCAAACCGCTTTTCCAGCATGTTTGCGCTGTCGTTGCCTGCCTTTCGCGCCCGCGCCATCTGCTTCTCGAACTTGGCGAGGGACGCCTCCATACGCAGGACCAGCGCGGTTTCGGTGTCAGCCATTAAGGGCCTCCGGTTCATAGCGGGCGAGGATGTCCATGAACTCTTCCTCGGTCGGCGGCGCGGCCTTCCGGTCGGACGAGGCATTGAAGCCGCGCACCAGGTTCAAGAACTCAGCATAGGTCAGTACCTTCAGGTCATGCGGGCTCATGTTGAAGACCCGGCAGATCTGCACGACTTCAGAGAAGACGATCCGCTCCGGCTCGCCGCTGGCAGATGCGGTTTCGCCTTCCTCGATGCCGACCATGATCGCAGAGAGGATGTCGCCAGCAATCGAGGCGTTTTCCATGTAGGGCAGCCGATCGAAGAAGGTGTCGACCAGGTGCTTGGCTTGCACCTTGGTCGCACCACCGCCCTCGAGACCGATGCGCAGGATGCTGGTCAGGTCGTTGGCGCGGAACCGCCCGGTGCAGACACGGGAGAAAATGGACCCGATGGCGTCGTCGCAGGCCTGCTCCAGCTCCAGGATGCGGCCGAGGTCGAGCCGGAAAAGACGCTCCTTTCCGGCCCAGTGACGGATGACCTCGGCCATCAGGTGGCATCCACCCAGGTGCGCTGCCCGCCACCCGACAGGGTGGCGCTGAAGGTGACCTTGCCGCTGCCCTCTTTCGTCAGTTCCAGCGAGGTCAGGTAGGCCGGCAGAAGCCAGTGGCCGCCGTTGCGCGCGGCGGTCTCGTCCAGGAACAGCTTGATGTTCTTCGCATCGCCATCATCCGCCCAGGTGCGCCAGGTCGGCCAGGCCTCGGTGGTCACCATGCCGGAGATCGTGGCCGAGGTGTCCTGGCTTTCGAGGTGACGCGAGATCACCGCCGGCACGTCGAGCGGGTTGTCGCAATCCAGCACGGTGTTCTCGCCGAGATTGTTGGTCAGCGTCACGCCGAAGCTGTTCGCGCCGCAGGTATGCGCGAAGGTTTCCGGCTCACCGCCGTCGCCCAGCTGGATCACCAGCCGGGTGGTTTCAGTGCCAGTGCCCATGGTCAGGCCTCCTGTTCAGGTTGGATGGGGTCTTCGGGTTGGAAGCGTTCCGCCGAGCCGCGCGCGATGAGCGCCTCGGCGGTGCTGCGCGGCACGTTCACAGTCGTGCCGGCGTGGAAGTTCTGGGAGCGCGCCGACGAGATCCGGTGGTGATCGTCGTGCAGGATGGAGATCTTCATAGTCGTTTCAGTGCCTGGTTGACCTGCCGCGTCATTCGGGACCGGACCCGGCGTCTGCGCAGGCGCCAGATCGGCCAGAAGAACGGGCTGGCGGTGATGGCCCCGGTGCGGCGACCGCTCTTGTGCGCCCGCTGCGCGGTGCCGAACTCGAACCAGCCCGGCACGCCTCCGTGACCCGTGGGGTAGTCTTCGGTGTGGGCGATCGCGAATATCGTGATCGCCAGCTCGTCGCCGCCCGATGAGGTGCGGCGCGAGCCGAGGGTCATCGCGCCCGCCGGCGGCTTGCCCCAGGTCCAGTCCACGATGATCTCGGGAATGGGCGTGTTGCGGTTCATCTCGGCCACCAGTTCGGTGGCGCCCTTCTCCAGCGCCAGGCGCGCCGCCTTGCGCACATCCTCGGGCACCTTCGACCAGCGCCGGTTGAACTCGGCCAGTCCCTGGACCATCAGGCCACCTCCGTGTCGGCGGTGACTTGGACGATGCCGTGGCCGGTGACGCCATCGGGATCCCGCAGCACCCTGACCAGTTCCACCTCCAGACGCACGCAGGCATTCACCTCCAGCGCGATCTCGGCATCCCGCAGGGCGCGGGCCAGGGCATCGGTGATCAGACGGCAGCTGCGCAGCTGGCCCTGCTCATCAGTCCAGACATCGAACTGGCATGTGATCTCGCGCGCCTCCAGGCATTGGAGGAGCTCCGGGCGGCCGTCGGTCGGGCCGAGGCTCACGTAGGGGAAGACAGGCGAGGCGGGCACGTTGTCATAGACCCGGCCGCCGATCAGCGGCAGCAGGTCCGGGTGAGCCTGAAGGTGCGCAACCAGCGCGTCCTGCAGCTCCACGGTAACGCTCATCGGCTGACCTCCGCGACGATGTAGATCCAACGCGGGTCCGTGATCGGATCCACCTCGACCAGGTCGAAGGTCAGCTCGCGCCGGGTGTCGCGCATGCGCCAGTCGGTGGTGATCTCCCGAGCCGACAAGCTCTGACGGATCTTGACCTTGTAGATGCCGCGACCCTGAAGACGAGCCGCCTCGACCGCCTCCGAACCGCGCTGATAGATGAACTCGGCCCGGCAATCGTAGACAGGCTCCCAGCCCATCTCTGTAACCCCGCCCGGCCTGTTCAGCCGTGTCGGTCGATCGAACGCCACAGCCTCGCGCAGCATCAGCTGAGATCCCGATAGGGCGCGAGAAGGCGGGTGACGCCGAGCGGGACTTCTTGCCCCGCCTTCTCGCTGACAGCCTCACGGTGCAGATACCAGTGCGCGATCAGCAGCTTCACCGCCATCAGGCAAGGCGCGGGCCAAACCCCCAGCATCTCAGCATCGAGATCCCGACGCAGATGATCCTTCACGTGGGCCTCGGCCGCGTCCTTCAGGTCCGCCAGCAGCTCGTCGTCATCCGAGAAGTCAGCCGCATCGCAGAAGGCCTTCACCTGCGCGATGGTGAGCTGGCTCACGCCTTCGTCGCCTTCTTCGCGGTGGCGGGTTTCGCGTCATCGCCGGCGGGTTTGGCGGCAGCATCGCGGGCAGCGACGAGATCAGCCTCCAGAGCGGCCTTGTCGGCCTTCAACTGCTCGATCTCGGCCGACTGGCTCTTGGCGCCCTCATTCAGCGCCTCAATCTCTGCGGCCCGGCCATCGGCCAGCTCCTGCAGCGCTGCTTTCTCGCCGGTCAGCGCCTCGATCTGCGCCTCGGCCGCCGTTGCACGTGCGACCGCCTGGGCCAGCTCCTCCGCCTCGATCGTCGCGATCGCCGAGGTCGGCCCGGCCTGCTCACCGGCATCGGCCATCTGCGCCCGCTCGCGTTCAGCTGCGTGCTCTGCCGCCGCCTTGATCTCTTCGGCAGTGGTCTCTTCGGCCATGCCGGCCTTCAGCAGACCTTCGGCAATCTTCTTCTGCGCGGGCGTCTTCATTGCATAGCCCACACCCATGCGCAGGGTGCCAATGGCCGTCTTCTGGGTGCGCTTCATCTTGATGAGCATCAGGCTCTCCTTTCAGGGAAAAGGGCGGCGCCGCAGCGCCGCCCGTGTCACCACCCTAACGGGGCGTCAGGCCGATCAGGCGAAGGTGAAGTCGCCGGTGACCAGCGCCGAGGGACGCTTGTTCGCCATGGCGAGACGCTTGGTGCCCTTCATGGTCTTCATGCCATCGACGAAGTTGGTGCCGTGCTCGCTGGAGATCAGTACCTCGTTCTGCTGGCGATCGTAGAGCGTGGCGGCCAGCAGGAAGTTACCCACCATCCACTCGCCCACCGAGTGCGAGACCGTGGGCACCACGTCGAGGCTCCAGAGGCGCGGCGAGGCCTGCTCATTCGGGTTGCCGAAGATGTAGCGGCCCGTGGTGTCCTTCAGCAGCTCGATGGCCGCCCAGTCGGTCGGGTGCAGGGTGATGCCATTGGCCGAGTAGTTCGCCAGCGCCAGCTGCAGCAGGCCGAGACGCAGCCGGTCGATCCGGGTCGCGTTCGGCAGACCGGCCGGGGCTGCGAAGGCCGAAGCCACGGTGATCAGCCCGGTCAGGTTCTGGCCCGTGCCATCCCCGGCGAGGATCTGCGCCTCTTCCTCCAGGTCGAGGCCGTAGCGCAGTTCGCCGTCAACCTCGGCCTGCAGCTGCCCGGCATCGGCCAGCGCCTCGTCCGAGATGTGGGTGACATGGGCAATCTTGCGCACGTTCGCTTCCGCCTGGGTCCAGCCGTAGGACGATTCCGGCGCAGCCGCTCCCTCGGCCGTCATGCCCGCGTTGTTGTCGCGGGTGGTCTGGCGGGCGTACTTCACCACGTCGCTTTCGGTGGTCGCCTGCAGCAGCAGGGCGCGGATCGCCAGGCGCTGGCGCGGCATGCTGGCCACAGTGCGATCCTCGGTCGGCCAGATCAGGCCGCCGCCCGAACCGCCCACGGTGGTGATGGCGTTCTTCGGCTGCAGAACCAGGTTCCCCTGCAGGCCGCCCGCGACATAGGCCTTGAGACGCTCGTCGCCGGCGATCTCCTGGCCGACGGTCTGCTGCGCGTCACGACCGCCACGGCCACCCTGCGCCACGACCTGCTCCAGGTCGAGGTTGCGGGTTTCCAGGGCTTCGAGCTTGCCTTCCAGCTTATTCATCGCGCCCGACAGCTCGTGATACTGCGACAGGGCCTTGTCAGCGCTGGCCTTGGTCTCGGCGGTCAGGTCGCCGGTCTTCTTAGCCTGCTGCAGCGCGTCCTCGGCGGTCTTTTTCACCTCGTCACCGATCCGGCCGAGCTCGGCCTTCACCTGCGCCAGCAGTTCGGCGGTGTTGCCGGCGGCTTCCATGCGGGGCGCGCCGATCACGGCCGACGGCACAGCCGCAGCCATCGCGGCCAGGCTGGCCGCGTTCATCAGATGCTTCGACATCTTGGTCTCCTCAGAGGGATTGTGCTTGGGAAAGGAGCTGTTGCAGCTCCCGGTCGAGATCGGCCGCACCCGGCTGGCCGGTCTGGGCAGCGCCAGGCATGCCCGATTTCAGCTCGCGCAGAAGGTCGCGCGACGCGGAATTGGTAAGGCCCGCCCGGCGGGCGAGCAGGTCGAACTTGCGCTCGGCGCGCATCGAGGCGCTGGCGCCGCCCTCTCGGTCATGGTCGACCAGGTCGGAGGGCAGAAGGTCATCGGCGAAGCCCTGATCAACGGCGGCCTGGCCACCGATCCAGGTCTCGCGGTCCAGCATCTTCGCCAGCTCCGCCTCGGCAATGCCGGTGCGGGTGGCGTAGATATCGACGGCCATGGCATCGAAGGGCTCCAGCCAGTCGGCAACCTCGCGCAGCGCGTTGCGGTCACCGGCGGCGAGGATCCAGGTATTGTGGATCATCAGCCAGCCAGCCCGGGCGATGCGGACCTGGTCGCCGGCCATGGCAATGACCGAGGCAGCTGAGGCCGCCACGCCCAACACGTTCACCGTCACCTTCTGCTTGTGCTCACGCAGCAGGTTGTAGATCGCCAGGCCTTCGAAGTAGTCGCCGCCGGGCGAGTTGACGTTCACCGTGACCGGGCGATCCCCGATCGCGCGCAGCGCGGCCGATATCCGGCGCGCCGTCACCCCGTCGCCCCAGATGTCGGCGCCGATCGGGTCGAGAACCGAGATCGTCGCCTCGTCCTCGCCGGCTGCCGCCTTCACGTCCGGGCTCCAGCGTTGCAGGGCCTTTGGGGAGATGTCGCTTTGCACTCCCGGCTTCGCGCCGAGATCCACCTTCGGCAGGTTCCGTTTGCTCATTGCTCCTTGTCCTTTCCGAGAAGGTCGATGGGCGCCGTCGCCACCTGGGCGCGCAACTCGTCGGCCGCGCCCCCGCGGCGCGGCAGGTTCAGCTTGTCCCGGCTCTCGTCGCTGCTCATGATCCCCGAGGCGACCATTTTGGACAGGAAGTCGCCCTTGGCCTTGCTGTCCATCTGCAGCATCGCCTCACGGTTCCACTCCACGAACCAGCGCCGGCGCTGCCCCTCCGGGATCAGGTCCTTGACGATGCGGGTTTCCAGGCGGCGCAACAGCGGGTTGATGCCCATGCGCTGCCAGGCCAGCATGATTGCCTCGACGCCGGACCCCCACATGGTCTGCCCCTGTGAGGCGTGACCGATGACCACCGGCGGCGTGCCAAACCAGCGGCAGACATCCTCCACCTGGAAACGGCGGGTTTCGAGGAGTTGGGCGTCCTCCGGGTTCATCTGCAGCTGGCGGTATTTGAGGCCTGCCTCCAGCGCCATCAGCTTCCCGGCCCGACTGCTGCCGGCATAGGTCGACAGCATCTGCATCAGCTGGTCGCGCTGGTCGGGCGTCAGCGACTGGTCGCTCTCGATCACCCCTGACGGCATCATGGCGTTGGAGAAAACCGAGCCCGCCGTCTCATCCGCCGCGAGGGCCGAGCCGAAGCTCTGCACCCCGAACTTGATGGCGCTCATGCCCATCCCGTCGCCGCCGCCGAAGCCTCGCGCGTGGAAGACCTTCTCCGGCGGCAGGACATAACTGCCGCCGCGCTCGTTGACGTGATAATCGAAGCGCCCGTCATCACGGTGACGGGGTGTGACGTTGAAGAGCGGCCGGAGACCCACTAGGCGCGGGCCGATGAAGAGCTTTTCGGCATAGGCGTTGCCCTGCAGCAGCAGATGGCCCACCGTCGCTTCCCAGTATTCCATGCCGGTCAGTCCGGCACAGGGCGAGATCGTCAGGATCTCCCCCAGATCCGCTTCGATCTTCTGCTTGCTGCCGTCCCGCTGCCGCTCATAGAGCGCCACAGGCAGCGAGCCGATCAGCTCCGAATTGCCCTTCACACAGGCCCAGGCAGCCGACAGCGAAAGGGTCGAGGTGGCCGAGACCAGCTTGCCGGCCTTGCTCTGCCGCCCGCCAAAGCCCCAAGGCTGGCTGGTCGAGAGGTTCTCCCAGCCACTCTCGCCTTCGGCCAGCGCCTGGCGCACGCCCTGCCAGGCTCCGCGCATGGCTTTGCCCAGCAGGGTCATACCACCATCACCGGGTTGGCCAGGAAGCCCGACAGGTCCCGCCGGGTGGCCTCGGGATTGAGGCTCATCAGGTAGACGGCATTGAAGGCCGCCATCAGCGGGTCGATCTTGCCGGCCCCGGATACTGCTTTCGTCACGATCACCGCGTTACCTCTCGCTTCCGTCTTCGCGTTGCCCACGCACCACGCGGCCAGCGGCTGGCCGCAATGGCGCAGCGAGCCGTCGAACAGCTTGCGTTCCGTGCCCTTGATGGCACCGTTCAGCTTGTAGCCCTGCGTCACGCTGGCCAGCGTGTCGTGTGGGATCTCCTCCTGCTCCAGCGCATCGACGATTGCCGCCACGCCCTCCGGATCGAGGCCGATGCCGCCGCGCTCGGGCAGCAGCCCGGCCTCGTGGATCCGGAGCACGATCTGCACCAGCTCCTCGATGTCCTGTGTCGGCGACTCGCAGATCGTCAGCGCATCATCGCGCTGCAGATCCCGTAGCCGCTCGGCGATGCTCTTGCGCCGCTCCAGCACCACTTCATGCGCCCAGGCCGAGACCCAGAGCTGCCAGCGTTTCGTCTCGCGGTGCCGGCCGAGGACGGCGAGGCCCAGCAGGTCATCCATGCCGCCGCCGTCGATCCCCACCGTGCAGACCTCCGAAGTCTCCAGGATCCGGTCGAGATCCAGCTCCACGTCCTCGGCCTTTGCCCAGTAGTTCGCACCGACCCAGCCGCCGAGGTGGTGGCCGAGGCCGATCTGGATGTTGAGGTGCTGACTGGCCCAGCGGGCCAGCTCCTCGGGGCCCGTCTCCACCGCCTTGCGGAACTCGGGGATCAGGCGCTCGATCGTGATCGACCGGCCGAGGTTGGGGAGCACCGCGCCCCAGGTCTTCGGGTTCTTCCAGGGCTGATCCTTGGCGCCCTGCATCTTCTCCGGGAACTCGTAGAGCACCGGCAGCATCCGCACATCCTCGGTGATCACCCCGTCCCGGACCTTGCGGGCATATTCCAGCTCAGCCTTGAAGACGCCCTGCGGCGGCACCTCGCTCTGGGTCGTGATGATGATCAGCAGCGACTTCGGGTTGGTGATCATCCCGCCCCGGATCTGGCCGATCACCCGCGTCGCGTAGTGGCGTTCGGCCATCACGTGCAGCTCGTCCAGGATCGCGAAGGCCGGGATCCCGCCCGTGGTCACCGCCGGGTCGAAGCTCACCACCTTCAGCTTGGCATTCAGCGGCCGGCCCGTGGTGGGATCGGCGAAGATGTCGGTAATCTGCTTCTTGTGCTGATCGACCTTGAACCGCTTCTTCAGCCAGGGATCGGCCTCGATCATCCCTTCCATCTGGCCGAAGCAGGTATCGGCCACGCCCTGCGTCGGCCCCACCACGATGCCGCGGATGTTCGGCGTCGTGTTCATCTGCAACGCGATCAGCCCGATGCAGGCCGCCAGCGTCGTCTTGGTGTTCTTCTTCGGCACCAGGGTGAAGATCTCGCCCACCTGGCGCACCCCGGTCTCTCGATCGACCGACCCGAAGGCGGCCCGCACGATGTCGCGCGCCCAATCCTCGGCCACCTCGCCCATGGTGGGCTGGCCGGGGATGTCGGGCACAACCAGCTTGTCGAAGAGCGCGACCGCGACCTCGGCCAGGTCCTCGTCCAGCTCCAGCGCCGGGATCGGCGTGGCGCCGGCCTTCAGCTTCTCCCACCAGTCCGGGCAAGCCGCCCAGGAGAGATCGCTCATTGCGTCCGCCCGCCGCCGTGGATCCGGCTGTAGAGATCTCCGTAGCCGTCCGCCGGCGTCTCGGCATCCCGCAGCCTCTGCTCTTTCTTGCCGAGCGGCGCCTCGGGTTTGTCGTCATCGCCGGGCTTCTTCGGCGGGGGCGGCGCCGCGACCCGGTCCATGCGCTCCTGCAGCTGGCGGATGCTCGGGGCGTGGCCCTCGCGCACCTTGCGCAGCAGCACATCCAGGCACATGCCCTCGACGATCAGCTGCCCGCCCGAGAGCTCCCGGGAAAAATACTTGCGCAGCGTCTTCTCATCGCAGCCGAGCGCCTGCGCAATCATCGCCTGCGACCATCCTGCCGCCGCACGAACCGCCACAAAGTCCTGATTTTCCTTATCTTTCCTGAAGGTCGGGCGGCCGCGACGATCCCGCAGCGGCTGGATGGGATTGCCGAACAGGTCCAGGGCCGGGCCGTCGCCCGGATTTTGCTCTTCCATCAGGAAAAAAATCTCTCGCTTAGGGGGGCGCTGGTTTGGGGCCTTGGCGCCCCTGGACTTTCGACCCACCCCCTCCCTTGGGGATCGGGCCGGGATCACCCGTGCCGGGCGCGCTCCTGGCGCTGCTTCTCGCTGTCGTGCCAGGCCTTCGAGACCGCTTGCAGGTTCTCTGGATCCCAGAAGAGGGCCGGATCGCCCTTGTGCTCACGGATGTGGTCGATGATCGGGCTGTCGGGCGCATCCTTCGGCCCGACCAGCGGAACGCCGGTCTGCCGACAGGTCCAGCTGTCGCGGTCGAGGACCTGAAGACGCAGAGCTTTCCACCGGGCCGAGAAGTACCACTTGCGCCACGGCTTCAGCTTCGCCCGCTCGCGATCCAGCGCCCGGCTGTCTCCCGGCGCCGGCCCGAGCTTCCGCCCCGCCGGGGCCAGCCTCGACGGGATCGCGGTCAGACGCGCCATGGTGAGCACCTTCAGGATGTGGGCAGGGTAGGGGAAACGGAAGCGCCCGGCAGCTGGATCTCAGCTGCCGGGCGCAATGGGGTCGAGTGCACCTTTGCAAGAGGTTCATTATTTCGTCAAGGACTTTTCCTGAAACATGACGATGAGCCGAGCATGATGTCACTTGCTGGGGAACGCGAGCATGCATGAATACAATGCGATTGGGCTATCTGGACCATCGACCGAGATCGGAAGGAAGCTCTCTGTTCCTGCGGCCCCGGACCCAAGCATGAAACCATAGAAGGTGGAGAAGCCAGCATATCCGCCATAGGCGTTCTTACCGTTCACTTGGCCACAGACCATCGTCGTGCTGTCCAATCGAACCCTGAAGACATCCCTGATCTGCGCGCTAGATGGATCCCTGAGAAGATCAGCTACCCCAGCCTTGATAGCTTCGAGCTGACCCTCATCAGTCACGCTCTCACGTGCCTCCCGCGATCTCTTCAGCATGTAGTCAAACAGCGCGTCAGGGTCAGTTGGCGCCTCGTAGACCTTCGCAAACTCATCAATCCCGCGCCTGGTGGACGGCCCCATCCTGCCGTCTGGCTCTCCGACATCAAAGCCATGCTCTTTCAATGTGCTCTGCAACATCAGCGTCTCCGTGAAATCCAACGCTGATGCGGGCGGCGCGAGGCTCAACAGACAGATCGCGAGAAAGGACCGTTTCATGTATATCTCCGTGACAAATGCAGAAGCACCTTGTCACGAAGGCCGGCAGATTCGGAACCTCCGACAGCGCCCTAAGAAGTCGCCCAAGGCTTCATCGGCGGCAGTTCGGCAGTGACTTGGTGCGAGCAAAGCCCTCCGTAATTCCGGAATGTATCCCGCAGCTCCCGCAGCGCCGACCACCATTGGAGATAGGCACGGCGAGCTCTCGCGGTCTCGGCGGGCTGGTTGTGCACCACGATGGGACACCACCGGGCCTGGACCTCGCGCTGCCGGCCGCGGCTCTCATAGCGCCAGCTCATCGCGACTTCGGTCTCTGCGAAGGGACCCTTGTAGGTTTGACGCCATGCACGCGGCGCAACTTTCATCGTACAGCCTTCTGCCCAGCCATGTTGCTCACCGACACGCGCGAGCTCAGCAATCGTTATCGCCATAGACCGACCGCCGCAGGCCTCGGGCAGCTGCGCCAACGCATCCGCCACAGCATCGGCGTCCGGGTGGCACGGCGAGGTGCCGCCACCATCGACCCTGCAGCCAAGGCGCGCACGTTCGATCATCACCCACTCCATCCCGAAGCCCGGCATCTGACCAGGCATCACGGATCGCATCGCGTCGAACTCGATCGAGACCTTCTCCTTCCGGAAGGCCCAATCTAGCAGCTCCAGGATCGAGACCTCGCGCACACCGACGCGGCGCCCCTTCATGATCGCGACCTGCATCATGCTGCCGCCCCGCGCACCATCGAGAGGGCCTCCGCCTCGTCCCGCTCGTAGGCCTCCAGGTCGTGACGCTCGGCAGCGTCGAGCGGCACCTCGCGGCGCTGCTTGTCCCGGATCCGCATCACCCTGTCCTGGATCGCGGCAGCCTCGCTCATGACGCCGCGCATCTGGAAGTCCCGCACCGGCGGGCTGTGGTGCTTCCGCCAGAAGCGGAACTCGGCGACCAGACGGTTACCCTCAAGCGCATCCCGCCCGGCCTTGCCCCCGAACCATGCAGCCAGGCGCGGCATCTCGGAGAGAGGACGGCCCGCCAAGGACTGGGCATAGGTCACGAAGGTGGCGTAGGCGGGCCAGAGATTGCGCGCCGCGCCCTCGCCCTTGGTCCGCATGCAATCGTAGAGCGTGGCGAGCTGCTGGTCGCTCAGATAGCCGAGGTCATCGGCCAGACGGTCAAGCATCTTGCGGCCCGCCTCCGCATCCGAGCCCCGCTTGAAGTGGAAGCCGTTCTCAGCCAGCTGCGTCAGCAGCAGCCTGCGCACGCGGTCACGCTTCGTCTCGGTGGTCTGCCCTTCACTCATGGTCTTCCCCTTTCTCTGCCAGATCCCGACATCCCCACTCAGCACCCGGCCGCCGGCCTGTAAGGGTGTTTTGTGTTGTCTTCTGATGTTCTGTCCTGTCGGGCAATTTCAGTGAAAATTGCTGAAATGTTTCAGTAGTGCTTCAGTGATGCTTCAGATGGTTTCAGTGATGTTTCAGCGCGCTAGCCGCCGCGCTTCGCACCCGGGAACTGGGCGACCTCGCCCGTGAAGCCGACGACTTCGGCCATGGCGACGCGCACGTTGTCGTGGGTGATGTGCAGATCCGACTGGTCGAAGAACTCGGCCAGCGCGTGCAGGATCGCCCCATTCTCGACGATGTGCGACGCCACCTGAAGCTCCTGCATCTTCGTCTTGATGCGGCTCTTCTTGACCGAGAGGTTGCGCGCCGCACGGCCCGCGTCGCGGCTCACCTTCCGCTTGTGCATCTCCTCGACGACACCCAGCATGAAGCCAGGGTGCCCTAGGCGCCGGCCCGGCTCAGCGGCACGGTCATCTTCGACCAGGACCTCTTCCCAGCCGTGCAGGACGCCCTCTTTCACTTCCAGCCACTCTTCGACGGACCCGAACTGCGCCAGCGAGGCGAGCTCTTCGTCGTCGAGCGGCAGGGTGCCGGCGGGGTCCTCGCGCATGGCCTCGGTCCAGAGGATGATTGCGGTGCCGATGTCGCCCCGCCGCTTTTGCATGACCGCCTTCCTGACGAAGGAAGACCCGAGGAACCGATGGCCGTACATCGGGAACCAGTCGTGATTGGACAGCGTGTCGCCCCGCTTCAGGGGCCACATGTCCGGCATTCGCTCGAACGTCTCTTCGTCACCGTGACTGTTCATCGTGCTGCCCTCCCATAGCTACGCACCGTCAGGCGCAGCCGCTTCACCCTTCGGCGGATCGAGGTCTGAGATGCGCCCAGCCTTTCCGCCAGCTCAGCGACCGTCATCGTCCCATCGGCCAGCGCCTCGACGCGCGCGTCCAGCTCGGCGCTCTTGGCGTCCTTGAGTTCGCTTCGCGTTCGTCCCCGCCTGACCTTTAGGCCCTGCTCCTGAGCGATGCGCCGCACGCGCACCTTGCCGACGCCGTGGCGGTCGCAGATCTCATGCATGGCGGCGCCACCCTTGATGCTCTCGGCCACAGCCGCTTCGAGGCGCACCTCCTCGAGATCCTTGCGTGGCGCCGGTGAGGCCGCCGGGCGGGAGCCCGATCCAAGGCAGATACTGTCAGCCCCGCGCCACGAGAGGTCCGCGCCCCCTACCTGGACAAGGCGGCTACCGGTCCATTCGTAGTCGACAGCGAAGGCCGAAACCCCGGTCGGTATCCGGCGCCGCTCTTCGGGCATCTCGGTCAGCGCCTGGTCGATAAGGGCGCGCTCTTCTGCGGTGATGATGTCCATACGCTTGCCCTCTAGTTGCCCGCGACGGCCTCGAAGACAGCCGCCGATGGCAGGCGATCAATCTCGGCGGCAGACCTGATCCGCACCTGGACCAGCGGTTGACGTCCGCTCGTGCCGGACGAGGGCCGGAGCGACATCCTGACGTCATCGATCAGCCATCCTCGGGTCGCCGCCAGCGTGCACAGTTCATCGAACAGGACTTCGACCTCAGACTTCTCGCGCCGCATTGCCAGACCTCCCTTCTTCTGATCGGATCACCACCGTCCTCGACCCATGGCAGACTGGGCAAACCTCATGGCCGTTGTCCCAATGGGGATGCCAGGTGATATAGCCCCGGCCGCCGCAGCGATTGCAGCGCCGGCGGGGCTCCGGTGAGGTATCTTCATGGGCGCGGAGCACGGGGACATTTGGCGCGCTCCGCGCCCCGGAGCGCACCGCCGCCCATACGGCGCGCTCGCCACGAAGGCGGGAGGAGCCACCTCGTGTCTCGGAAAGGAAAAGGGCGCGAGGCAGAGCAGATACGCCCCGCGCCAGGTGCCCGGGCGGCACTTCCAACACCCGGGGGCAGTTACCCGCGAGCAGGCGGGAACCAATGCCATGACAGTCCTGCGACTGCCCCTTGATCTGAGCGGGAGCGATGAACATCAGCGCCCCTCCATCTTGCCCACGAGAACAGACCGGAACGCCATCGCCGCGCCGACCATCTCATCCAGCTCGCGGATCTGATCGGCAGCCTCGGTCGGCGTGTAGTCCTGCGGCTCGGACGATGCCGAGGAATGCGCCGCCGCGTGGCGCTGAAGCACGTCCGAGAACTCCCGGGTGAGCCGATGGACATCACCAGCAGTTGCACCGCTCACGGCGAGCGGCTGGAAGGTCCCGCCGGCCAGCATGGCGAAGTGCTGCGCGATCGGGACCGCAGCCTCGGGCACGATCCGGCTCAGGCGATCCGCGTAATTGATGCCGAGGCCACCCGGGCGCTGCTCGGAGATCTCGGTGCCGTGCGAGAGGGTCGAGACACCGATGCCCAGATCATTGGCCGCGGCCTCCAGGCCTCCGGCGGCCCGGATCGAGGCTTGCACCGCCGACTGGATGGAGGCGGGCCGGACGTTACGCATGGGGAAATCCTTCCGGCGTTTTCGCGAGACGCACATCAGTAGATGGGAGATAAAGCCTCATGCTGCCTCGCTCGGAGGGTTATCTGCCATGAAGCTTCTCAACCTATCAGCGGTCCGCAGTGTCGGGCTCGAGGCACCTGCCTCCCACTTCGCCCAAGACGAGCCGTTCCCGCATCCCGCCCTCTGGACGATGGTCGCGGGGGAAACGCCAGCCGCCTGCGCATAACTTCGAACATCTGCGAGAAATTGATCCATGCACTTGGATAGGTATTTATACCGATGTAAGTCAACAGTATTTCAACCGATGGAGTTGATCGGGAAATTTTCCGATTATGAGCGCATGTCAAAACGCTCGTTCGCTCAACGCCTTCAGGCAGTCATCGACGCTGATCCGAACCTCACGGCGGCCGGCCTTGCGACACAAGCGGGCCTGAATAACAGCGCCATACGATACATTCTCAATGGACGAGTCCGGCATCCACGCCTGGATACAGCGGAGAAAATCTGTCGAGCACTGGGCACGACCTACAACGACTTCATGAGTGACGAGCCCACTCCGGAGGAAGCGGAGATCTTGTCCCTACTATCAGAGCTGCCCGACGACCTACGCCGCCAGCTGCTAGGATACGGGCAAGCTCTGCGCGACGCCGCCCGCAAACGGCCGGATCCCGAAGCTCAGTCAGAAGACTGATGATTTGCACGTCGGTGAGTTGACAACCGCGCTCGCTACAATCTGTTCCCCTCAATTTCCCCTCCAGGTTCCGCCCCCGCCCGGACCGGAATAGTGACGCCATGTAGAGACAATAAACAGTACGCACTGTGCACATACCGCCCTGCGTTACTAGGTATTTATTCCTACATACATCTTGACGTGGGTATTTTTTCCTATAGCGTCACCTCCCATCACCCCGATGGAGGCGACGATGCACACCCGGACTACCCCCACCCACCTGAAGCTTGTGACGCAAGGCGAGATCTTCGCCCGGCGTCCGTCCGACCTGCAAGCGAACTGGGCTGAAGCCAAGCGCCAGGCAGGCCAGCCGATCAGTCCCGAGCGCATGGCGCGCCTCTTGCCGGCCCACCTGACCGAGGCGATCGACGTCCCGCACGGCCACTCGGTCACCGAGCAGATCGCGCCCTACATGCGGCGCACCCAGCTCCGCGTCCGCGAGATCATCGCCACGCTGCCCGCCCGGGGAGGCGCTGGCGGAGGGGACGCGGCATGATCGCGTGGAAGGACGGCCAGCCATTCTTTGAGAATGTGCGCCGCGAAGTCGGTCGCATCGCGCAGAACAAAGGTGAAAACGGCCTCGCCGACCAGGAGGGCGAGATCATCTCCAATGCGCTGTACAGCATCGTTTGGCTTGTCGCGGACGCTCAAGCCCGCCCGACCGGCAGGGGCCATGCACCGGGTACTGACGCGTTGAACCTGTTGCGCCAGTTCAACCGTGAGGCCGAGCAGCATCGCAGGTCGGCCTTGCGCGCACTCGCAGACTTCAATGCGGAGGCGGAAACCGGAAACACGAGCAGCCCTCACGCGCTCGATCAGGTCATGCGCGGTGAGAAATCGGTCAGCGAAGCCAGCGGTGCCGAAAACCCGATCCAGAATTCTGCCCTGCACCTGGCTGCCCACATCCTCCAGGAGCACTGGTTCCCGGCTGGCACTGCGCCCGACCCGATCCTGATCGACCACCTGAAGCTGGCCGACCTCAACGCGCACCCCGCCGAAATCGGCGTGGCACTGGCGCTGGAGACGCTGATCGAGGCGACCCGACCCACCCCATTTAAAAGCTCGAAAGGAGAACCCATGAGCACCGTTGACAGCACCAGTAACGAGCGAACCACGAACAACGCCGTCCGGCACAAATACCGCGTCCTGACGGAAGACGAGAAGCAGGAGATGCAGGAGGTCAAGGACATGGGCGCCGCGTTCATCGCCAAGCTGCACCAGATCGGCGGCACTGACCCTGCCGGCGACCGCTTTGCCTCGCGCGACCTGTCGCTCGCGAACACCCACGCGGAAGACGCCGTGATGCGCGCCGTGCGCCACATCACCGCCTGAACCCAGCGGACCGGGTGTGCCCCGGTCCGCCGATGCGCCCGGAGATCCAACATGATCGACCACCTCGCTGACCGCTACAAGAAGTCGAACCAGCCCACGCCGCGCCCCCTGGCAGAGACCCTCGCCGAAGGCATGGCCTGGATCTTTGCCGCCGCCGCTGTCGCTGCCTTCACGGTCTACGCCGCATCCGATGCCGCCCGGCAGCATGTTGCGCCCGAGGCCCTCCTCGGTGGCCAGAGATGACCGCGTTGCTGATCGACCCCGGAACGGTCCGTGAGCTGCTCGACCGCCTCGACGGCCTGACCGGAGATGCCCGGCGTGAGGTGGTCTTCACCGCGGCCATCGAGAGCGGCGGGATCTTCCACGGTCCCGTCGCGGGCAACGCCGTCCTGCACCTGCATCGGATCCCGGTCACGGCCGAGACCGAGGAGGCCGCCATCGACGCCTGGATCGAGAAGGCTCGCAGCCTGACCGATCACTCCACCCCAGAGAACTGAAACCGCCGACCCACCAAGAATGGCGGGCAATGAAAGGAGGCCGACAGTGATGGCCCACAAGAAGACCCCAGACAACACCACCAGGTCCGATCCGCACGACCCCTACAAGATGCGGACCTTGGAGCAGATCCTGACCCTCTTCGATGGGGGGACGTTCCTTGAGACCGTGATGAATGGGCACAAGGACCTCATGCATGACCTGAGCGATCACCTCTACACCCACGGTCAGAAGGGTTGTCAGGGCAGCATGACGATCACCATCGACTACGCCGCCGGGAACGGCGGCGATGTCGGCATGGGGGCCCAAGTCACGTTCAAGCCCCCGAAGAAGCCCAAGAGCAGCGCCGCGGCCTTCATCAACTCCGCAGGCGAGCTGACGCTCTACAGCCCGATGATGGCGCGCATGCACCAGCCGATCCGCGACGTCACGGACCACGACCCGGAAACGGGCGAGATCCGAGACACCGACTAATCCAAGCCACAGGAGATCGAGAATGACCACGACGCCGACCGTAACCCCGAATGTCGCTGAGACTGTCCGGGACATGATGAAAGAAGTCAGCGGCTTCGAGTATATCATCCAGGGTGAAGACGCCGACTTCACCACCGCCGAGCTGATCACGCTGCCGCAAGGCAGGAAGGTCGAGGACCTCACCTCGCTGCGCCGAAAGGCGGCCGAGTTCCTGAAGCCCGCTCGGCGCTCCGGAACAGCAAAGCTCGCTGACCTTGCGAGCCTGATCGGCTGGGCCAATCGCTTCAAAGGCAGCTCTTCGGTCCTCTACGCGAACCCGGACATGGCGGCGCCGAGCCTGACCTGCATCGCGGACTACCACGAGGAGGGGCCGAGCAACGCCAGCGATCCGGCTGGTGAGCCTACCGCGCGCCACTGCCATCATCGTGCGATCTACAACTTCCCCCTCTCGGACGAATGGAAGGCCTGGATGGCCATTGCGGGCGGGGCGCTCGACAAGGACGAGATGGGGGAATTCATCGAGGCCAACGCCAAGGACATCCTCGATCCGACGCCCCCCATCCTCAGCCTTTCGGTCAGCGACAAGAATGAGCCCTGGGAGAACCGTCTGATCAAGACGGCGCAGCAGATCGAGGGCCGTTATGGTCAGCTCGCCCAGCTCCTTGCGATGTCCCGCCGCTTCCAGGTCTACGAAACCAGCGATCTGACCGTGAAGACGAACCGCGACACTGGCGAGGCAGAGATCCAGTTCCTCAACGAACACAAGGACGCGGACGGGGCGCCCCTCAAGGTCCCGAACCTGATCATCATCGCGATCCCCGTCTTCCGCAACGGGGCGCTCTACCGGATGCCGGTGCGCTTCCGCTATCGCAAGTCCGGCGCCTCGGTGAAGTTCACGCTCTCGCTCTACAATCCCGAGAAGTCCTTCCAGGCGGCGTTCGAGGAAGCGCTTGAACAGGCGAAGGCCGAGATCGAGCTGCCGCTGTTCCAGGGCGTCCCCGAAGCATCCAGCAACTGAACCACCGCGACACTGACCCGCCGCTCCGGCGGCGGGTCCCCAAGGCAGCTGAGGGCGCATTGATGGACGGGAACTTTCTTGAATTTGATCTGGCAGTCGAGGAAGCCCCTGCGCCCCTCGGCCCGCCGCTCATCGTGGACAGCTTCGCCGGCGGCGGTGGTGCCTCGACCGGCATTGAGCTGGCCCTCGGGCGTGGCCCCGACATCGCCATCAACCACAACCCGGCCGCTCTGGCCCTGCACGCAGCGAACCACCCCGAGACCCTGCACCTGAGCGAGAACGTCTACCGCGTTGATCCACTCGACCACCTCGCCGGCCGCCATATCGGCCTGATGTGGTTCAGTCCCGACTGCCGCCACTTTTCCAAGGCGAAGGGCGGGGCGCCGGTGGCCCGCAATATCCGAGATCTCGCATGGGTCATCCCCGGCTGGATCGAGCGCATCCAGAAGAGCGGCGGCCAGGTGGACGTGGTCATCATGGAGAACGTCGAGGAGTGGAAGACCTGGGGCCCCCTGATCGAGACCCCGCGCGGCCCGATGCCGTGCCCGCAACGCCGGGGCGAGACCTTCGACAAGTGGCGCAAGGCGATCCGTCGTCTTGGCGGTCGCATGGAGACGCGCGAGCTGCGCGCCTGCGACTACGGCGCCCCGACGATCCGCAAACGCCTCTTCGTCATCATCCGCTTCGATGGCCAGCCCATCGTCTGGCCTGAGCCGACCCACGGGGCGCCAGAGGACGCGCGCGTCATCGCCGGTGAGCTGGCGCCCTGGCGCACGGCCGCCGAGTGCATCGACTGGTCGATCCCGTGCCCGTCGATCTTCGACAGCGCAGCGCAGATCCGCGAAAGCCTCGGCCTGCGCGCCATCCGCCCACTGGCCGACAACACGCTGGCCCGGATCGCCCGCGGCGTGGCCCGCTACGTGCTAGAGGCCGATGCGCCCTTCCTGGTCAATCTGACCCATGGCGGGCGCGTGGAGCCGGTGGACGAGCCGACCCGCACCATCACTGCCGCCCACCGTGGAGAGAAGGCCATCGTGGCGCCTAGCCTCATGTCCCTCAAGGGCACGGCCCGCCGCGACACCGCTATCGACACGCCGCATCCGACGGTGCTTGCCGGTGGTGGTCATAGCGCCCTGCTGGCGCCCAGTCTCACCCGCTTCAACACCGGGGCGACGGGCGCCGACCTGCGCACCCCAGCCCCGACCATCACTGCCAACAGCTGGGTCAAGCGCCCCGGTGGCGCAGCGCCTCTCGGCGTTCTGGCTCCCTGCCTTGCCAGCATCGCCCATGGCGACAGCGGCGGTCGCCGGGAGTATCCCCTGACCGATCCCCTCGGCACGGTGACCGGGGCCGGCGTCCAGCACGCCGTTGTCGCCCCGGTGCTGACCTATGCCCAGCAGGGCGGACGCAACCGCGCGCCCGAGCTGCCGCTGCACACCGTCTGCGCCAGCACCAAGGATCAGAACGCGGTGCTGCTGCCGACCCTGATCCAGACCGGCTACGGTGAGCGCCCCGGCCAGGCGCCCCGCGCGCTCGATCTCGGCAGACCGCTCGGCACCGTGGTTGCCGGCGGGGCCAAGCATGCCACCGTTGCGGCCTTCATCGCCCAGCACAAAAACGACACTCGGCGAATTGGCGGGGTAAACCCTGGGCGGGCGGCTCAGGACCCGCTCGCGACCATCACCAGCAGCGGCAGCCACCAGATGCCCGTCGCGGCCTTCTTCGCCAAGTACTACGGCACCGGAGATGGCGCCCGCACCGATGAGCCCTGCCACACGATCACGGTCAAGGACCGCATGGCCCACATGCAGGCCGCCTTGCAGGCGCCGCCCTTTACCGAGGCACACGAGGCGCGCGCCCGCGAGGTGGCCGAGTTCCTGCGCTCGCATGGCGTCTGGGACGGTGGCGACCTGGTCACCCTCGACATCGCCGGCACCCGCTACGTCATCGCCGATATCGGCATGCGGATGCTCACCCCGCGCGAGCTCTTCACCGCGCAGGGTTTCCCCGCCGACTACGTGATCGAGGGCGTCTGGGAGCAGGAGCCGACCGGCGAATGGACCTGGCGCAGCTTCACCAAGAACACGCAGGTCAGCTGCGTGGGGAATTCCGTCTGCCCGCCCGTCGCAGCGGCGGTGGTTGGGGCGAACTGCGGGCAGTTGGCTGAGAAGGAGGAAGTGGCATGACCGACCGGATGATGTGGGCAGTCGGCCCTGACGACGGCGAAGGCTGGGAAGCGATCAACGCCCAGACCGAGGCAGGCGCCCGGGCGCAATGGGCGGAGCAGAACGGCGAGGATGAGTTGCCCGACTGGGTTGTCGCGTTGCGCCAGGAGGCCTGGGACGAACTGCCCGAGATCACCGGCGCTGATTGGCTCCGGGCTGGCCTGGGACACACCTGCGTCGAGTGCCAGGAACTCGCCTACCTGGCGTTTGGCGCGCGGATCATCGACGGCCAGCCGATCTGCGGCGAGTGCCTCAAGGAACAGGGAGAGATCGCATGAGCGCGCTGAACCCCGATGAACTTGCCGGCGCTCGCGCGCATGCGCTCCAGCGCGCTCGTGAAGCCAGAGAACCCGCCCTGCGGATCTTCTTCACCGCAGCAGCTGAGGTGCTGGGAGATGCCCTGAAACGCCAGGAAGAGGAGGCCGTCGATGCGTGATCATGCACCCGGGCCCGAGAGCACCGCGCAGAGCCGCCCGGGCTCCAGCCGTCACTTCCCCTATGGCGCCGGAATGATCCTTGCGGTGGTCGCCTGGGGTCTTCTTCTAGTCGGCATCGTTGCAGGCGTCACGCTCGAAAGGTGGGTGCTGTGATGGCTATCCAGACAGAGGCTACGCGAGGCGGCACCCCGACGGGGGCCGAGAAACTCGCAACAGACCTGAGTGCCCGCCTCGCAGGCCCAATCGCTCGCGCAGTGATCCGGAGGCACCTTATCGCACTCAAGCGCCACCGGCGCGGAAAGAAGGGGACGCCATGCTGAGATCATCCGACGAAATTTCCGATGTGCTCGCCATGTCCTTCGTCAGCTTCATGACTCTGGCAAAGCACTCTCTTTCGCCAACCCAGACGAAGATCGCCACCGAGCGCGCAGGCAACTGCCTCTGGGCGCTCGGCATAGGCGAGCATTCGGGTTTCCAAGCCGTGGCGCCGGACCCGATTGGAGAAACCATCGACGGAGAGGCGACGCTCCTTGTCCAGTCCAGCCAATCCAAAAGGGGCGCGCCTTGAATTATGACACCGGCAAGGATCTGACACCACCGCAGGAGAAGGAGGGCAGGGGATGAGCAAGCCGCGTCCACTGAGCGCGCAGGCCCTGGCAACACTGATCCAGGGCGTGGAGGAGAAGGGCGTCACCGCCAAGGTGGTGACATCACGCGTGATCATTACGATCATGCCGCCGCCGAGCGTCGAGCCGGCCAACCCTGCGGACCTGATTGACCCATGAAACGAGATCTGCCCCCGTACATCTATCGCGACAAGCGCGGCACGCTGTTTTTTGTGAAGCGCCCGCCTGGCGGTGGAAAGCCGACATGGGTCAAGCTGGAGACGCAGTTTCCCCCGGACGCAGCGGTGCCTTTCGCGCTCCACCAGGAGAGGGAGCGGCTTCTTTCCGCGCCCGCGCCGGTGGCTGGAGGCCAAGATCTCGCGGCGGTCCTACGGGCCTATCGGGTGCATCAAAAGTACACGCGCAAGGCCTCCAGGACCCGGCAGGACTACGACAAGCACCTGGTCTACTTCGATGAGAAGATGGGGCACCTCTCGCCGTCAAACATCGAGCGGCGGCACGTCATCAAGTGGCTGGACGCCTGGGCCGCCAAGGAGACACCGCACCGCGCGAACTATCGGCTTCGCGTCCTGCGGATCGTGCTGGAGCATGCGATAGACATGGGCCTGCTGCCGACCGGGGGAAACCCGGCGAAGGGCGTCAGCGAGCTGGAATACGACCGCATCGAGCGCCAGCCCTGGCCGGTCGAGATGGTCGAGGCGTTCCGGGCCGCGGCTGACGGCGAGACGCTTCTGCTCTTCGAGGCGCTCCTGGCGCTCGGCCAGCGCATCGGCGATACGCGCCAGCTCAAATGGGCAGACTATGACGGAGAGGCCTTCCTGCTTCGCCAGGGCAAGACAAAGACGCGGCTTTACCTTCCCGTTCCGCCCGTCCTGAAGTCGATGCTTGATGCCACGCCAAGGCGCGCGCTGTTCATCTTCCCCAACCAGGACCGCACCGGCCCGCTGTCCTATCGCGGCGCTCATGACCGGGTGATGAAGGTGCGCCGTGCCATCGGGGCAGAGGCCTATGACCTCCATTCGCTTCGCCACACCAAAGCTAGCGAGCTGGCGGAGGCCGGCCATGATGACGCGACAATCATGAGCATCACGGGCCACAAAAGTGTCGCCGCCTTGCGGATCTACACCGACGCGGCGCGGCAGAAGGCGCGGGCGATGAGGGCGCAGGAACAGAACAAAAACGGGTCATGAATGTTAGGCAGATTGTTTGGCAGAGGCTCTTGCGGAAAACATCGCACCACGCTAAACGCCTGAAACACACCACGGATGGCGAGTTGGCGGAGTGGTGACGCAGCGGATTGCAAATCCGTGTACACCGGTTCGATTCCGGTACTCGCCTCCATACTTTTCAACTGGTTAGCCCCCATGCCTTTGCCAAAGGTATCAACCGGGGTATCAGTTCCCCGTTCTGTGCTTGTTCTGTTCATTTGCGCTTTGCCGCAGCTTGACGTGCTCGCATGATCTGCCTCGCCTCCCCCGCGTATTTGATAATCATCGCTTTCGATGTGTGACCGCTGTAGCTGGCGATCTCGTCATCAGTGCATCCAGCCCATGCCAATTCCATCACGCCGCGATAGCGCAGGGCGTGTTGGTCGAAGGCCATCAACCCCAGCCGTTTCCGTTCCCGCACCATGACCCGCGCCATCGCGTGATAATCCATCGCCGAGCCATCAGCCCGTGTCAGGATGTGCCTCGCTGGATGCGGTGAGACCGAAAGTTCAGCCTTCGTGCGTTCGAGCGCGGCCTTGAGCGCCTCGGTGCATGGAAGATGCAGCGGCTTGTCGGTCTTGTTTTGGCGCAACTTGAGGGTTTCCCCGTCATAGTCGCCCCATTGGAAGTCAACCCAGTCGCCGGGTCGCTGCACGCTGCCAACGCCGATTTCAAAGATCAGCAGCGGCAGGGGCTCGCCTTCGGCGCGCATCTTGTCCACCGCCCAATTCGCCCACGGCAAGTGTGGTTTCTGCCGAGCCTTCGGCACCCTGAGCGGCTCAATATCAATCGCCGGGTTGTCTTTGCGCCACCGCTTGCGGATCGCCAGCTTGGACAACATGCTGATTGCAGTCGGGATGTAGTTCGCGAACCGAACGCGGTGCCGATTCCTCTCCATCGCATCATAGATGTCAGCTTGAGTTAGTCGCGCCACGTCCGCAGAGCCGATCTTCTCCTTCAGATACTCAAAGACAGGTTCCAGGTCCTTGCGGTAGCGGGGGGAGAAATTGGCCCATTTTTCGGTCTCCCGCATGGCGTCGATCAGCGCACCCCAGGAGGTTTTCGCCGCAGCTTTCTTGCCGCTCACGATCTCCCAATACTGGCGATCAAATTCAGCGGTACCTTCTACGGCCTCAATTCGACCCAGATAGATCATCTTGCCGTTCAGGTACTTACGGACATACCAGCGGCCAGCGGGATGCCGCCAAAGCAGTTTCTTGCGAGGCGTCACCATTCGATCACCGCCGGGCCGCTAGCCAGGTCGCCCGACGCTATCGCGCGCAGCTGCTCCACGTCCCAACGTTTGAACCCGCCGATCTCGGCCGGCTTAGGCAAGACGCCGGCATCGACCAATGCGCGAAAATCGGAGGGCTTCATGTCCAAAAGCTTCGCCGCCTTACTTTCACTTGCCAGGATCAAAGAAAGGGCCGCCATCACACAGCCTCCGTGTCGCCGTGGCCCTCGTCGAGAAGTCCGAGACTAATGTTCATGAAACTTGCGCCCGAGATCGTGCGAACGGTCACGACGCCGCCGGGGATAGGCGAGTACCCCTCAACATGCCGCCAGCCCTCCGGGCCCTTGATCATGAGTTGCCCTTTGAATGGCGCAACCAGCTCGCCAACGATTTCGCTACCTTCGTACTGATACTGGAAGAGTTCAGCGAGCACTTGAAAGTCTGAGACACGAAGGTGGAAATTGTTGGCGTCATACCAAGCGCAGCTCTCTTGTATGCCGAGCGATCCGGGCAGGGAGAAAATGAACGCCAGAACCTCTTCCAGCGTTTCGCCCTCGAACAGCGAGGAAAACTGTTCGGTGCTCATGGTCCGGTATCCGGGAAGCAGCTTCCTAAAATCAGGCGAAAACGGGATCTGCCCGAAGCGCTTGACCCGCTCCACGCACTGGGACGGGCTATCGGTGGTGAGGATCGCCAACGTCATTCGCGCCGCATCCAGCGGGGTCATTTCAGGGGCGTTGCGACCGCGAGCGCCAGTCGTCAACATGCCTGCCTCTTTCAAGAGTCGCGCGTACAGGATCACCGTTTTCTCCGGCTTCGTGTACGCTTTGGCGATGAGCTTGTTGAATGCAGCAGATTTCATGATCTCTGCGTACGACGCAAATAGATAAACGTCAACTCTATTTGCGCGCCTGACGAAAAGGAGGGCGACCATTTGGCGGCTACTCGCCAATGTTCGATGATCTGCTTGAGAGTCTCCGCGCTTCGCAAACCAGATCTATCTGAAACTGCGTGTCGGCCATGGCGCCGTCCAGGTCTGCGATCAGGACCTTGCAGGCCAAGTCCTTGACCTGAAGGCAGGGCAAGGCAGAGATCCTGTCTTCGAGCTCGACCAGTGACCTGAACAACGTGTCAGTTTCTTCGTCGTCCAGATCCCTTTCATTGAAGCGTTGGCGCGTCTTGACCCACTTCAGATAAAGCAGCTCGATCTCGCTGGCCGCGTTCACGGGCGCGGGGAAAAGAGCGGTAGCGCCAGCAACCGGGATGAGGGCTGCGAAGCTTCTGCGAGACATAGCGGGACCGTTCCCGCAGGCGGGGTCTTTGGGCATTGTCAGGTGCTCCCAAACTGTTATGATAGAATATCTATCGAACAAGCGGGCACCACATGTCAATAGAAATTCTATCAATACGGCAAATCAAAGCCGCGCGGGCATTACTGGGATGGTCCCAACACGACCTCGCAACGGCGTGCGGCGTCTCATACCCAACGATTGCGCGGCTTGAAAAAGTAGATGGACCGCTCGGCGGAAGGGCTAGTACGGTTGAAGCCATCAGGACGGCACTTGAGGAGGCTGGAATCGAGTTCATCCCCCAGAATGGGGGCGGTGCCGGCGTCCGCCTTCAGAAGGAAACCTAAATGTTTGAAGCTGGAAAGAGCTACTATTTCACCTTTGTTGCCAACGGTGGCCAAGGGCCGCACCCAAGCACGAGACCTTGGAAAGTAGTAAAAGTAGAAGGAGCGCAGCTGCTTCTAGAAGCCTATCACGCGCCTCTACCGCTCCTCCTAAACCTCAACAGCGCCCTCTTTCATTCTGCGGAGCCCATGATGGGAGATGCAACCGAAGATCCTGACCCGTCTCCTGCCGCAGGTTACGAGTATGTTAGGCCCAAAGACAATTAACCGCTCGACTGAGCCGCAGCTAAGAGGATGAAGCATGGCCAGCATACATGTAGAGAGTGTTCTTTCAGAGCTTGATAGCGATCTTAAGCGCGCCCTGGAAGCGACGATCAAGAAGGAATTTCCGGAAGCTGAATTCAATCGAAATGCCCTGTATCGGGCTTTCGTGAAGCAGGCTCGAAAGAAGTGCTCGACTTGGGAACAAGTCTCAGACGGTTCTGTTCGAAAGTGAACGCGCGCCGCGCCTGGCGGAGACCAGGCCGCGCGCTGTCGGGGTTGTTACGGCACTCTCCGACTAATCCGGGGCGCTTCAGGTTGATGTCGAACCACCAGGGGCGCCCGCCCTATTCCTATTCCTTCCAGTCAACCATCCGCATGGCGCTCGACACGTCCTCGGACGGGATGCCGGCTGTTTTCGCCTCGGCCATCGTCTTGACGATGGTAGACAGCGCACGAGCCCGGCCCCCGGCGTCGAATGCCTGGAGAGGCCGCATCAGGTCGATCTGCACATCTGCCCCCAGCTTCTCGCGGGCCTCGTCGGCCAGCAGCTCGGCAATGGGTTGTAGGGTCCAGATCGCGAGCTGACGCTGCGCCTCGCGGACCACCGGCCCGGTTGCGGCCTGGTTCAGCAGCGCGGGCAGCACCCCGTAGGCCATCAGGATCCCAGCCCTGGCATCGCGTAGCGTCTCGCTGGTCATCGACCTGGACAGGTCGGGCGAGATCTGGTCAGGCTTCTGGCCGGACTGCGGATGCATGCCAGCCGCGGTTGCCTGGGCCACGCCCTCGATCACCAGCGTCGAGCCGCGGCGCCCTCGGAAGGCGGCGCGCATGTTCGCCATGTCCTCGGCGCCGGTATCGGGCAGCGGGACGATCTGAGAGCCGAGCGGGGCATTCTCGAAGGTCTCTTTCAGGGCCTCCTCCACCGCGTAGAGCAGCCCGCCGGTCAGCGTGGAGCGCCGCAGGGGCGCCGTTCCGATCCAGGGCGTCACGGTCTCGGTGCCGATCCGCAGGTGCAACACCTCGGCAGCCAGCGCGGTCTGACTGCGCCCGCCGCCTGCCTCGGGGATGGACAGGCGATAGGCCCGAGGGCGCCCGCCCCGCGTGGTGACTTCCCAATCGGTCACCGGCATCAGGCCCATGTCGGTGATCAGCCAGACCGCTTCCCCGCGCAGGGCCGCAGCCCTGGCCGTCAGCCCCATGCTCTGCCGGTCCAACAGGTCGGTGCCGGTCACATCCGCCATGGTGAAGGCACCTTCCCAGAGGCTGACGCAGCTCTGCACCGTCGCGGTGAGCTCGGCCACGCCACTGCGCCCGGCGATGTAGCTTTCCCGGGCCTGCATCACCTGGGCGGTGTATCCGGCGCCACTCGATCGGGTCTCGATCGGGCGGAACCTGTTCCAGAGACGGTTGAGCATCGGATTACCTCCAGCGGGATGCGTGATGCCAGGCGGTGACGCGCTCTGCGATATCGCCCAGGGGTTGCCAGTTGCGCGCCTCAATCTGCGCATCCGGATAGGCCGGGCGCGTGACGGCCGAGATCTCGACCAGGTCGGCCGCACGGACGGTGCGCAGGATTGCGTCCCCGCGCTCCTCGACCCGCTCGCCGCCCTGGCGGACCCGGAAGCCCGGCGACAGGCCCCGGATCAGACCGGCAGCATGGGCGGTCAGGAAGTCCCGCACATAGGAGACCTGGGCCATGTCCGGGCTGATCCGGGCTTCCATGGTCAGAGCCTCGTCGGTTTCCGTCAGGGTCAGCGTCCCCGCCGAGCGCGAGGCCAGAGGCTTGTTGAAGTCATGGCCGGACAGGAAATGCACGTCCTCGCCCGCCTCGATGCGATGCGAGAACGCCCGGGGCGCGAAGACTTCCTGGCGCGCGCGGCCAAGCCGCCCCGCCTCGGCAAGAACGGTCGCCCGGCCATAGGGGAAGGTTGCCCGAAGGCGGGTTTCCCCGCCCTCGGTGCGCAGCTCAAGGCCGCCGGATGAAGCCCCCCAGAGCATCAGCCTGCCAGTGCCAGTTGGAGGCCGGTCAGCACCTGGAGCTGCTTGGGCCGCGCCACGGTCACGTCCATGGTCGCCAGGGCGGTGATCCGCAGGCCGCCCGACTGCGCGTCGGAATAGGGATCACGGATCACGTCCATGGCGCCCCAGGAGCCGACGAAGATCGGGGCAACGCCACCGGCGCGGGTCGTCAGCAGCGAGGACACGGACAGGGGATCGCCTGCGGGTACAGCCAGCGCGTTGGAGGTCATGGTGACGTTCTGGGCGCCGAGCGCGCGCACAAGGCGGTCAAACTCCCACATCGGCCCGGCGTCCGATGCCTTCACGTCTTCCATGAAGTCCCAGAGCTCGGGCCGGATCAGGGCTTTCACATCGGAGGGGCTGGAGGCGGTGGTGTTGTTCATGAAGCGGACCACGCCTGCCCGGAAGGCTTTCCAGAGGCCGGGAGCGTCAACGGCAGTCACCTGGATGCCGTAGGTGCCAGCGCCCGAGATCACCCCGAGCGGCTGGCCATCCGCGCCGGAGCCCTGGAAGATTGCCCGGTCCAGCTCCACGCCCATGGCGCCGTTCATGTCACGGCGCACGGCCTGCTCAAGCGCGCCACCGGATTGCTGGAGCGTCTTGCGGGTGATCCGCATCTGAATGCCCAGGTTGTGATCCGGTGCCAGGGCCTTGTTTGCGGTCTCGTAGGCGGTCGGACCCGCCACGTTGCCGCCCTCGCCGTTCGCCCAGCCTGCGCTCACCGCCGAGGTGGTCACCGGCCATTCCACCGCGCCCCGGTCGATGCTGATCATCTGGGTGCCCATGCGGGTTGCCACGCTGTCCGGGAACAGGCGTTCGATGATCGGGCGGATCTGCGAGGGCGCCGGGGTGCCAGTCGAGACGGTCTCACCCGCGCGCATTTCCAGCGCCTGCCACGGCACGGGGATGCCACGGAAGCCGCCCGCGCTGCGCAGCTCGGTCACGATCTCGGCGGTCTGGCCGTCGAGCTGGCGCCCCTCGTCCAGGGCCAGCGCCACCTGGCGCATCTCGAAGCCCGCCATCAGCTCGGCCCATTCCTGGGCGGAACGGGTTTCCAGCTCTTCGCCCGCGTCCCGGCGCTCGGTATCCTCGGCGATCAGCGCGGCCCGGTAACGGGTTTCGTTCTGGCGATACTCGCGGTCCAGGTCGCCCATGGAGCGCACTTCGTCCTCGGTCGGGGTCGCCTTTGCAGACAGCTCGGCCAGAGATTGGCGGATTTCCGACTGGCGCCGGGCGATTTTCACACTTTCAAGCATCTTTGATATCCTTCTTGGTGATGCTGGTTTTGCCGTGGCTCGACATGGCCTCGACGGCTTGCCGCCAGTCCTGGCGGTCTTCTCGGGGCGGGGGATGACCGCACTCGATCCGGGTTTTGCGGGTGTGGCAGCTCGGGCAGAGCGCCTGGAGGTTCTCGGGGTCATAGGAGAGCTCCGGGTGGGTCCGGACCGGCTTCACGTGGTCGACCTCAAGCCGACCGCCGCAGCCGCAGGACCGGCAGCGGTAGCGGTCCCGTTCCAGGATCTCGGCCCGCAGGACCTTCCAACGCTTTGTCCGCGTGACCTTCTGCGAATAGCGGTGATGCTCGCGCCGGACGCTCATTGGTTCAGCCGCCCCGAGCTGCGAGCAGTCAGCTCCAAGAACGGCCTGCGCCCCGGAACTTCCTTGATGCCGTCCAGAACGAAGGTGCGGCCATCACAGACCAGGCGGTCAGTGTGCTGGATGCTGCGGGTGAAGGCGGTGGCGCGAACGACGAAGCGGCTGACCAGCAAGTGCTCTTGCCCCCAAGCGTGCATCTTTTCGGCGTCCGAAACGTCCGTCCTTGATGCTCTCAGAGTCGAGCCATAAGGCTCCCAGTCGTAGACAGTGACCCCGCCCTCTCGGCCAGTTGCGACGGCACGGGTGATCTGTATCTGGCGACGCAGAGATGCGGCGTTCACATCCATTGGATCCTCGCTTTCCTCTTGGGTTGAGCTGCCACCCGCGCGCCCTGGGCCACGGCCAGCACAGAGGCGGCGGCAGGGTCGATGCGGCCATTCGAGCGGGCCTTGGCTAGCTTGATGTTGTTGGCGTCGTCGCGGACGCAGACCGCATCCGCGAAGGCAGAGCGCAGCAGCAGCGACGGCGCGGCGCAGACCTGGCCGTCGAAGGCTGCACGGCGGAAGCGCTCGCAGTCCTCGCCCCCGTCCCGGAAGCCCTGGCCGCGCCAGACAATCGGCGCGCGCACCCCGGCGCGAGCCATGCCCTCGGACAGCTCGGCCTGCTTGTAGCGGTCGGCGGTCAGGGCCAGCACCTGCTGGTCGGCGACGTGGTTCATGACCTCCACCAGCCAGGGCGCCACGGGCACGGTCTTCTCGCCCAGCACTGACAGCTCGCCCCGGTCCTGCATTTCGACGTAGCGCCCGGCCACGCCATCGGTCTGCCCCCGGTCCAGCAGCGAGGGCTGGCTGGGGAAGGTGCCGAGGCATTCCAGGCGCCCGGTCTCGGGCCAGTAGAAGGCGGCGGCGGTCATCGAGGCGGAGCCGCCGAGGTCGATACCGATGATCACGCCGCCCTGGCGCGGCGGCAGCGCGTCCGTCTCGCAGGCCAGCCACTCGTCCAAGGTAATCAGCACATCGCGGCTGATCCCCGAGACGCGTTCGTTTCGGTTGTAAAGCCGGAAGCTGGTCAGGGCAGAGCCACCCCGGGCAATGGCGCGGCGGGCTTGGCCTTCTAGCCACTCCATCGAACTGCCGATGCCATGTTCAGATCCGGGATTTGCGATCAGCAGCGACTCGAGATCATCGGCCGGCAGCCCCGGCGCCGGCCGATGTTCCTGGACGTAGGTGCCGGGCAGCGGGTCATCTATCCATCGGGAAAACGGGTGCGTGTCGTCGCTGGCGCTGGTGCTGATCAGGAAGGCCCGTCCGTCCCGCTTGCCGAGACCCGACAACAGCGCGTGCTCCAGCTCGTCGCCGCGATCCAGCGTCCAATGCCCGCGCTCGTCCAGGATCGCCATCGTGGGCGCGCCGCCCAGGGCCGACTTGCCATCAGCGGCGATGACCCGCAGCATGTGGCTGCCATCCTCGCCCTCGAACTCGATTTCCAGGCGCGGGGCGCGGCGGTAGATCAGGCGGCGCTGGATCTCCAGAGGCAGAGAGGCAGCGAAGCCCGCCACGAAGTCATAAATGATCCGGCCCTGGTCACGGGTCCGGGCGGCGGCGATGATCTCGCGGCGCGGCTGGTCATCCCAGACGCCCAGAAGACCGCCGAGGCCGAGCCCTGCCGTGATCGCGGACTTACCGTTGCCCCGCCCGATGCTGAGAACGGAGGCGGAGACCTCGGGGGCCAGAGATCCCTGGATGAAGCGCGACTGGAACGGCGCGAGCTGGACCAGTTTCCCGGCGTTAGGCCCCTCGGGCACCTCCAGTCCTTGCATGAAATGCATAGCTCTTTCGGCGGGGGCCTCGCCGGGCCACTCGGCGCCGCGCGAGAAAATTGACAACTCTCCTCCCCGGTCTCGGGCTTTTCTCAGATCGGCGGCATTGGGACCATTTCCGAAGAGGTTCGGCTGGCGCGGATCGGTCGCGGGCGTGACGGGCGGGATCGCGGGCGCGGGCAGCTTCGAGCCGTCCGCCTTGCGCCACTTCCTGTCCTTCTTCGTCGTCGCGTCCATTGCCGTCTGTCTCTCTCTGCTCAACCGTTGCTCTCACCTGGTCTGCTCAATGGTGAGGTTCTGAGCGAAGGGCATAGGACGACTGCCCACGCTCCTAAGCGCGGCAGTCCCTATGCCCTCCGCGTGAAAGTCCTGCTCAACGGAGCCGGTCCCTCGCTTTGGGCCCAACAGTGCGCGCGTCCTCGCCTGCTGGTCGGTTGCTGCTTGCGACGCATGAACGCTGCGCCGGGGATCGGGCCTCAACCTTGCGGACTGCCCTTTGCCTGTGATCCCGCCCGTGGTAGGCTTCGCTCCAACTGGTGCCACCGTTGCGAACCCGGTCCACCAGCTGGCCCCACGTGTCTCTCGGTGCGTGGGGCCACCGCTTTCTCAGTCTTCGATCAGGTTGAACTCGGGCTCAGGCACGCTCAGCTCCGCCACGAGGCGGCGCATCAGAGAGACCTGACGGGGTGTCGGCACCCAGCTCTTGCGCTTCCCCTGGCGGGCGATGGAACGCACGAAGCCTTTCAGCCACTCGTCGCTGCCATCGGCCATCACCTGGCGCACCACGGCGGGCCAGCGCAGGGTCATGATCTCGTCCAGCTCAAGCTCGGTCATGCCTCGGCCCTCGCACTCTGGGCAGCCTCACGGGCCCGCCAGTATCGGGTCTCGATGCCGCGCATCCGTTCGATCTCGGCACGGCTGGCAATGAACCAGCGATCCTTGCCAGCCTGGAACATCCTCCGCGCGAACTCTCGATCCGGACCGTCAGCACCGTCACGGACGACATGCGACATCTGGTAAAGCAGGTAGTCGGACTCGGTGCGGCTCATGCCTTCACCCCGCGATATCGGGCGCCGATGCGGGCCATGTGGGGCGAGGTCTTCAGCTCCTTGGCGCTCATGGGCGAGCGGCCATCGAAGTGCAGCGCGGCCTGATCCATGAGCGCCTGTGCGAGGTCGGGAGGGATATCAGCTGCCGCATCCCCGAAGCCTGCCTGGTACTCGATATCGACCCGCTGCGGGACGGTGGCGAGGTAGGACGGCCCCCAGGCAATGACCGGGCGCGTGAAGGGGAAGTACAGGAAGTCGGTAAAAGCTTGGCCGTTGATGCTGACGCTTGGCTCGGCATCCGGCAAAGCAGGCCCAATCGGCAAGTACAGCGTATCGTCTAGATGCGGCCCAAGAATGGTCACGCGGATGGTCTGACGTAGCAGAGCGATCTGGGCGAAGTGCTCGATCTCAGCAGCAGCCGTATAACCGATGTTGGACAGGGCCGCGTCCTCGCTTCCGTCATCGACGCGGACATGAACCTTGATCGCGGCCAGATCGAACGGAACGCCAGTTGCCTCGGGGGTGCGGTGAACAAGCATCTTCATGCTGCGATCTCCACTTCCGTGATGTGCTTCCGGAAAGCCATCTGCTCGCGGGCGGGCAGCGCCTCGTAGGCGGCCAGCGCGTAGGCTTTCAGCTCGCTCAGGGCGGCGAATTCGGACCAGCTTCGGGCCTCTTGCATCCCGCCCAAGTACGACGGCAGCGGCTCACCGATGGGGCTGAGCGCGGCGCAGGCGGTCAGCTCAGCGTGATAGGGGCTCAGGGAGTGCAGCGAGGCGTAGGCCAGCGCGGCGCGTTCCTCGGGGGCAAGGCGCAGGGAAGCGACTTTGGCGAAGCTGTCCCAGGCGAAGCTGTCAGCCGCCGTCAGAGCGTAGCCGAGGGACCGCGACATGCTCTTGTGAGCCGGGGCGATCAGGCGGGAAATGGGGGGGGGCTTGCGACGAGTATCAGGTTCCGCCTTTGTTTTCGCAATGTCCTGATACTTTTTGGACCTTAAGCCATTGTTATTTCTATGAAACTGATTGGATTGCAAATCCGTGTACACCGGTTCGATTCCGGTACTCGCCTCCACTACTGGGCCAGTTCTGGCATCTTCTTCTCAACACTGCTCTCAACATTCCTGTTTCGGTCACGTGCCGTTCAGTGGCGAGAGAGGGCGTGTCATGATGGCCTGCCGCCGTTTCGACTGGGCGAGTTTCGCGCGAGCCCGCTGGCGGGCGGGGCCGGCATACTTTGGCGACCATCTCCTTGGAAGAGTGAGCCGTCACCGCCATGATGCAGTCGTCATCAAGGCCCGAGCGCCGAGCTCGGCGGCGGCCGAGTAGCGCCGCCCGTGCAAGTCGTACTTTTCCGCCCCGATCCGGCTCCTGACGGCCATGACAGCCTCGTGCGCGCTTCGATAGCTGAGGGCGCGCCCCCTGGGCCCCCAAGCGCATATGGTCTCGCCCATGGGAGGCGTCTGTTGCGGACCTGTTGCAGGCTTGTCGTGAAGGGCACCCACAGCCTTGCCCCGGTCTTGTTCTGGCTCACGTTGATCCCGCCGTCTTCAATGTCGCTCCAGTCCTGCGCCCGCCGCCGCGAGAACCTTCGCGGCGGCCGCTCCGATGCCGCGCCTTGCATCATGGTCAGCTATGCACAGAACAGGTCTTGCAACGTGAAGGTCATTTTTGACAGCCGCCGTCCGTACGGAGCAATCAAAAGCCGGCCAGGCCCTCAGCAGCCGCTATGCTGCGCGGCAGGTGAAGCGCCGTCTTTCGGAAGCCGTGCCAAGAGCGATGCACCCTGATGCCGCGCTGCGGAGCCGTGGTTGATGCTTGTGCAGTGGCTCGATCCGGAGACCGCCTTGACCTCATTTGCAGCAAAGTCGATCATCGCCGGGACTTGTAGGGGGTGGGTGAATGGTGAATGACATGGCGGTACAGGGCGGCACATTGCACAGGCCGTCCGCAAGCCGGCGTGTTGTTTCTGCGCAGGGTTCTCGATACCTCGACATGACCGTCTTCCCGGGTCGGGCAATGCTCGTGACCTCGTGTATCGAGGTCAACGAGCCGACCGAGATCTGCTTTCCCCATGATGAAAGTGGCCAGCATATCTCTGCCCAGTATTTCCTGTCGGGCGAGGCCAGCATCGTCATGGGAAACGGGCAGCGGCAGCATTGGACGCAAGACGCAACATCCGTGATCCGCAGTGACACACCCGGTTTCCGGCTGTTCGTGGAGCCGGGGCAGGTCCTGCGTCATGTTTGTGTGGCGATGTATCGTGACGATCTGAGCGATCGCCTGGATGCCACAAACGGCCCGCAGCTTGCGCGCCTGATGGCGTCTGATGCGAGGGTCGATCTGGCGGTGCCGGTCCCCACGGAGATGCTGGTCCGCAATACCGCGCAGCGGCTGCATGACCTGCGCGCGGCGACCGGCCTGGACAGCGTCAAGGCAGAGGGCCTGGCGATCAGCTTTCTGTCCGAGGTGTTGACCAGCTATGTTCAATTGGCACTGGACGACGCCGACACGCGCAGCATTTTGCCATGGCAGGCCCACAGGGCACAACGGCTCAAGGCGGCCATTGATGCCGATCCGGACCACAGCTTCGCCGAAGGGGAAATGCTGGAGCGGTTTTCAATGGGCGATCAGATGGCGCGGCGGGTGTTTCAGGCGGAGTTTGGCACCACGCTTGCGGCCTACACACGCACCGCGCGCTTTGCCAAGGCACAGGCGGCGCTGCGCGACGGCACCACGTCGGTAAAGCAAATCAGCTTTGCCTGTGGCTATGCTCATATCGGCAATTTCACCCGCGCCTACAAGCAGCACTTCGGGGAGACCCCTTCGGACACCCGCGCGCGCGCGACGCGGGCGCGATAGCTCCCGCCCGGGACCAAAGAATTATCATTCTGGGAAAAGATTTATCATAAGAGGCCCCGCCTCTTGCCAAAGCCTTGATCCCTTTGCAGAAATCCGGCGTCTGAGAACCCGGGGTGCGGGCCGCACCCCCAAGATGCTGATGCCAGGATGATCCGGGGGGCCGCCCCTTTCAGCGCAGACGACAGGCCGATTTGACGCGACACCGGGTGGGTCGTGGTTGGATTGGTGTGGGTTTTCTGGACTGACATCAATGCAACCGCGGCAGGTATCCGACAATCATGGATGAACTTGCGATGGCTGGACTAGTGATGCGGACTCTTTTTGCGGGCGGCGCTGGCAGCGACAAAGCCAAAATGAACACCAGCACACGCAATGGCTGTCTCGGATACATTGCCCTTGTCTGCGCAGCCCTCTTGGCCTTTGCAACGCCCGCAGCGGCCTTCGATGCGGCATCGCGTATCGATCAACGTTTGAGCCTGAATTCCCAATGCCAGCTACGCGTCTTCCTCGAGAATTTGAATGGCGGCTTGGCAGCTGCACGCATTGAACCTGTGGGCACTGGTTCTGCACAAGTCCAAGTGGCAGGTGGGGCAGCTTATTTCAACGGAGGTCTCAGCTCCACTTACTCGGCGATCACCTCTGCGAATTTGGAAGCGAACTGCGGTCTGGAAGATGTCGCAAACCTTGTTCAGCAAGGCGCCTCGGGGACCTATGCCGCCCAAGGCTATATGGGGGTTTCCTTTGAGGCAACACGGACCAGCGACGGTGCTCGCTATGCCTTCCTCGCCGAAATCAGCGGGGTAGCGGGAACCACGGCTTCAGTCGGTCAGACCCTTGTCAATACGGCACCGACGGTGTCACTCGGCAGCCTCAGCGGGCCGGACGGCAGCGGCAAGTATACCGTGGTCGCCACGCTGTCTGAAAGCAGCTCTGATTTCACAGCCTCTAGCCTGACATTGACAAACGCGACCGCGACAGTGTCCGGCAGCGGCAGCAGCTACTCCATCGTTCTGACCCCATTGATGGATGGGGACGTCAGTGTATCCGTCCCTAAGGAGGGTTTTACCGACAGCGGAGGGCTGGGAAACTGGGTCGCCTCGAATGAAGTGACATTTTCGGCTGACATCACCGCACCTACGGTCAGCATTGGCGCCTTCACCGGTCCGCTGAACGGGGCGCAGTCGGCGGTGATCACCCTCTCCGAGCCCAGCACCGACTTCACCCTTGCCGACCTCTCCCTGACCAATGCCAACGCCACGCTGACCGGGTCGGGCACCAGCTACACTGCCGTGCTGACGCCGCTGGCGGATGGACCGGTGGCGCTGTCGGTGGCGGCGGGCACCTTCAGCGATGCGGCCGGGAACAAGAACGCCGCCGCGTCGAACGAAGCCACCACGACCTACGACGGCACCGCGCCAGTCATACGCCCCGTGGCCAGTCTCTCCCTGGAAGCCGCGCCATCCGGAACCCGGCAGGTTGGCTTCTCTACAATCGTTGATGACAACGTCGACAGCGGCATAGCCCCCATCTTTTCGCTGAATGGTGATGTGATCACCTCCCCCCACGACTTCCCGATCGGGGCGAATCTGGTCAAGATCAACGCGACGGATTCGGCGGGAAATCAGGCTGTCGAGGAAGAGTTCACCATCACGATCACGCCGGGCGACGTGCCGGACAGCCCTGTCCTGACGACAACGGTGATCAATGCGAACCGCTCCATGACGATTGGTGGTACGGCTGAGGCGGACGGGAAGGTTCGCATCACATTCCCCGACGCAAGCGTGCAGACAGTCACGGCGACAGGCGGCACATTCTCTGTCACCTCGGCAGCGGACATGACCGGCGGGACCGTATCTGTCACCGTCGAGGACAGCCTGGGCTATGTGTCACCGGCCGCAACGGTTGACTTGTTCCCGGATTATGAAGCGCCCACCGTCAGCATCGGCGCTTTCAGCGGCCCGCTGAACGGGGCGCAGTCGGCAGAGATCACCCTCTCGGAGGACAGCACCGACTTTACCCTCGACGACCTGACCCTGACCAATGCCAGTGCGACGCTCTTCGGGTCCGGCAGCACCTACACGGCGGTGCTGACGCCCCTTGCAGAGGGGCCAGTGGCCCTGTCGGTCGCGGCGGGTACCTTCAGCGACGCCGCGCGGAACATGAACGCAACGGCATCGAACGAGGTGACCACATCCTATGACGCCACTGCGCCATCGGTCAGCATCGCATCCTCCAGCACGACCTTTGCCGGAGCAGCCTCAATTGAAATTGCGATCACCTTTTCCGAAGACGTGATCGGTTTCGCCGCGAGCGACGTGTCCGTTGCCAATGGCACGGCTACGGGGTTTTCGGGAAGCGGTGCGGATTATCTCGTCACGGTCACGACGACCGGCAAAGGGGATACCCAGATATCGATTCCCGCCGCCGTCGCAAAAGATGTGGCAGGCAATTCCAACACGGCGTCGAATACCCTGTCCATTTCCAACACCGTGGTCGAGCAAACGCAGAAGGCCATCGCGCAGTTCATTCAATCGCGGGCGACACAGCTGATCGCCAGCCAGCCGAACCTCACCGGGTTTCTCTCTGGCAGCAACACCGGCGCCATGAACGTGGCCGTGACACCTGGCAGAGGTGACTTCGCGTTCGCCAGCGCGCCTGGCGCCGCCAACGGCATCTGGGCACGGTTGAACGGTTCCTGGACACATGAGGACACGAGGAACACCCGCTATGCCTTCGGCGTCATCGGGAGCCACGTCAAACTGTCTCCCGATCTGCTGATTGGCGGCATGGTTGAATTCGATTCTCTGAGCCAGGAGGACGGCGCCAGCCGGATTGATGGCCATGGCTGGCTGATCGGTCCCTATTTCGTGGCGCGCAGCCCGGCCCATCCATTGTTCTTCGAGGGGATGCTTCTCTACGGGCAGACGAAGAACGATATCTCGCCCTTGGGAGCCGATGCAGACAGGTTCGAGACAGAACGGCTGCTTGCACAGCTCAAGGTGACCGGAGAGATCTACCAGGGTCGGACGACATGGATGCCTTCAGTTCAGCTGTCCTACACGACCGATACCCAGAAGGCTTACACCGATGGGTTTGGCAACCTCATTCCAGAGCAGGGTCTTGAACTGACCCAGGCCGAAATTGGCCTTGATGTCCGTCACAAGGTCCGCCTGCCAGGGCGCAGCGGCGCATGGGAGCTGACGGGCGGCCTGGTCTTTGTCGGCTCATCTGTCAAAGGGTCTGGGAACGCGGCTCTGGTCGTGCCGGAGTACGTGGGCGGGCGTGGCAAGCTGAAGGCGGGGGCGAGCTATACACTCGCCAATGGAGCGATCTTGACGGTGGACGCCTTCCATGACGGAATCGGCACGGCCAATTATGAAAGCTCCGGGGTGCAGCTCGGGTTCAATCTGACGTTCTGAACGACCACGTCCCACAGGGCGCCGAGGGCTGGCTGACTTTCAGAATTCGGCACCTCGGAAACGCGCGGAGAAGCGTCTGTTGTTGGGAGAAACTGACACGGGTATCCGCCGACGCTCAAGCCGCTTTGGGCTGGCTCGAGCCGATCATTGCTGACCTGGGACGGTTGGCGCTGGTGTCTCGGTACTGTGCCGCCGCATGGCGGCAGTGAGCCCTTTTGACTGCGATCCAGCAGCGGCTGCACTCAGATCAATGAGAATGCATTTGACGGGCGATAGAGGCTTGTCTGTTGAGACGCGTGTGACTGACTGACGATCTGATCGCCGGAGAACGCCTTTGGGGCCCAAAACAGTCATTCGCCGCTTCTGGCGTAAATGGCGGCTAGTGAGCCTTCGCTGCACTGTGTCTAAATGTCCGCTCCCGCGCACCTCCCCCCCCTTGGGGGGACCCTGAAAATCTGGACAAAACTCTCCTGACCGGTGAGCGGACCGACGTTTTCATGCCCGGCCAATTGGAAAAAGCCCACTCTGAAGTGTTCAAATTGGGCCTTTGAGGTCCTCAAGCAGAGCATCAGCCGCGTGCCAGTCACATCTCCATGCCGCTGCCTTGCGTCGGCAGGCTCTACTCTACCTGGTCAACATCATACCGCTTGAGATGGTCGCGTAGGACCTCGACCACTCGCTCGGTGGCTTGCGAAGGCGGGCGCGAGGCGGGCAGCAGGATCCAGACATTCATCGTCGTCAGCGGTACCACCGGGCGGCGCACCAGCTTGTCCTCCCCATAGCCCAGCCCGACGAAGGGAGGGAGGATCGACACGCCGGCTCCCCCGGCGACGAAGTCGCAGGCGGTTTCCGACATGGGCACCTCGACGATCGACCGCTTCTGTACGCCGCGCAACTGGAAAGCGCGGTCGATGGTCATGATCGAACAGTCATCCCGCGCCAGGCCGATGAAGGGCTCATCCTTCAGGTCTTCCACCCGGATCAGTCGTTTCTCTGCCAGCGGGTGCCCCGCCGGCAGGGCGCAGACCATGGCGAAGCGCATCGCCAGCTCCGACGTAACGTTCGGATGCTCGAAAGGCTGCACCGACAGGCCGATGTCGATCTGCTGCCCCTCGACCAGTTCCGCGACCCTGGGACTGGAGTGGCTGGCGATCGAGATGTGCATTTTCGACTGTTTCGCCATCAGCGGGCCCAAGGCATGCGCCAGAAAACGGGCAGAGAGGGCGGGGGGCGCGGCAATCGTCACCTCCCCCCACTCCCGATCGCGCACCGCGCGGGCAAGCTTCTGGATGCGGTCCGTCCCGGAGAAAAGCCTCGACACCTCGGAGGCCAAAAGCTGCGCGTCCGACGTCGGCAGCATCCGCCCACCACTGCGCGTGAACAACCGAAAGCCGCAGCTTTCTGAGAATGATTTCAATAGTTTGCTGACGGCGGGCTGGGAGATGCCCAGACGTTCGCCTGCCAGGGTTACGGAGCCCGTCTCCATGACCGCGTGGAAGGCTTCGAGCTGTCTGATGTTCACGGAAGGGGGCTCCGGCAATGATTGCAGTATGAGGTTTAGTTATGATGTGACGACAAATAGGGATTTGACAATCATGTTGTGCGTCGGCTCGCATGGAGTCATCCGGAAATCTCTCCACAGCAAGCCAAGGCTGCCCGAAAAAGCCACACAGGAAGGTACTGAAATGAATAAATTCGCATATCTCTGCGGGGCGGCAGCGCTGGCGCTGTCGGCGCCCGCCGCCCAGGCTCAGGTCCTGACCGTCTGTCTGGAAGGCGCGCCCGAGACCTTCAACCCAGAGCTGACCAGCAACGGCACCACCGCCTATGTGCTTGGCCAGATCTACGACGGTCTGGTGTCGGTCGAAAGGGGCGGTTCGGAGATCGAGCCCGCCCTGGCCGAAAGCTGGGAGGTCTCCGAAGACGGGCTGACCTACACCTTTGCCCTGCGGCAGGGCGTAGCCTGGCAGTCCAACGATTCCTTCACGCCCTCGCGCCCCTTCAATGCCGATGATGTCGTTTTCACCTTCCACCGGATGATGGACAGCGAAGACCCTTTCTATGAAGTCTCGGGCGGCAACTACCCGACCTTCAACGCGAAACTGGCGGACAACCTGGCCTCGGTCGAAAAGGTGGATGACTACACCGTCGCCTTCACCCTGACCAAGCCGATGGCGGCTTTCATCGGCACGATGGCGCACGGATCGCTTGGCGTGACCTCGGCGGAATATGCCCAGGCGATGATGGATGCCGGCACGCCCGAACAACTGGACTTGGCGCCCATCGGGACCGGCCCGTTCCAGCTTCAGGCCTATCAGACCGATGCCATGGTGCGCCTGCTGCCCTTCGCGGGCACCTGGGGCGCGGAAATGGGCGACGACCTGCGCACGCCGATGGTCGATGCGGTGGTCATGGCGATCTCGGGTGACGCCACCGTGCGCCTGCAACGGGCGCTGGCCGGTGAATGCCTGATCGGCCTCTACCCGAACCTGGCCGACAAGGAGACGATCGAGGCCTCCGACACGGTAGAGGCCGTGCAGACGCCGGTGCCCTCGACCGGGATGCTGCACTTCAACTTCGCCGAAGAACCCTTCCAGGATCAGCGGGTGCGCCAGGCCCTGGCCCAGGCCATCGACATGGAGAACTTCGTCGAGGTGATCTATTCCGGCATGGGCCATCTGACCGGTGCCGTGGTGCCGCCCGCGCTGTGGGGCACCGCCTCGGATATCGGCCCCTGGGAGTATGATCCCGAAGAGGCGAAGCGCCTGCTGGCCGAGGCTGGCTACGAGGACGGGTTCGAGACCGAGGTCTGGGCAATTCCAGTGTCGCGTCCCTACATGCCCAACGGACGCCGCGCGGCAGAGATCATTCAGGCCGACTGGGCCGAGGTCGGCGTCGACGTGTCCATCGTGACCTACGAATGGGCCGAATACATCCAGCGCGCCCGCGCCGGCGAGGCCAAGGTGGGCATGTTCGGCGGCATCTACGACTTCCCTGATCCCAGCCAGATCCCCAACAACTACCTGACCTGCCAGCCCGACGGCTCCACCGCGCCTTCCAACATTGGGGACTGGTGCGACGACCGCTTCAATGAGGTGATGACCGAAGCCGGATCCATCACCGACCAGGATGAGCGGATCGCGCTTTACCATGAGGCGCAGCAGATCGTGCATGACGAGGTGCCGGTCATCGTGCTGGGCGGGGCCGATACGATCACCGCGGTCAATACCTCGGTGCAGGGCTATGTGCCCGCCGTCTTCGGCTCGTCCCGTCTGTCGGGGGTGACCGTCGAATGAAAGTGACAGTGATTGGCGCCGGGATCCTCGGCGCCAGCACGGCTTACCACCTGGCCCTTTCGGGCCACGAGGTGACCGTGATCGACCAGGAACACCAGGGCAAGGCGACTCTGGCCGGGGCAGGCATCGTCTGCCCCTGGGCCACCAAGGCGGATGAGCCGGAGTGGTACAAGATGTATGCCGCAGGTGCGGCCTACTATGATGCGCTGGTCAGCGACCTGGCGGCGCGCGGCGAAAGCGATGTGGGCTACCGCAAGGTGGGCGCGCTGGTGACCGCCGAGGATCCAGCGGAGTACGACGCCGCCGGTGAACGGCTGGCGCTGCGCACCGCCGAAGCCCCCGAAAGCGGTGGCTTCGAGGAAATCAGTCCGGCTGAGGCGCAGCAGAAGTTCCCGCCGATCAACCCCGCATACAAGGCCTTCTGGGTGCCCGGTGGCGCGCGGGTGAATGCCCGCCAACTGGCGCCCGCCATGGTCCGCGCGGCGGTGGCGCTTGGCGCCACCTTCCGGAGCGACCTCGCCACGCTGGAGCTGGAGGGTGCCAAGGCCCGCGTGCTGGACGGGCAGGGGCGGGAGATCCCCTCGGACCAGATCGTCGTCACCGCCGGGGCCTGGGCGAGCCAGATCCTGGCGCCCCTGGGCCTGTCGCATCCGGTGAAACCGCAGCGCGGCCAGATCCTGCACTTCGGCATGAAGGGTGCGGATACCTCGCGCTGGTCGGTGCTGCTGCCCATGGCAAGCCACTACCTGCTGGCCTTCGACGACAGTCGGGTCGTGGTCGGCGCCACCCGCGAGGACGGCAAGGGGTTCGACTACCGCGTGACCTGCGAGGGCCAGCACGAGGTGCTCAGCGCCGCGCTGCGCTATGCCCCCGGCCTTGCGGATTCAACCCTGCTGGAAACCCGCATCGGCTTCCGCCCCGCCCCGCCCGAGTTCCGCCCCATCCTTGGCCCCGTGCCGGGTATCGAGGGGCTGATCCTCGGCAACGGCCTTGGTGCTGCAGGGCTGACCATCGGTCCGTTTGCGGGTCGCCAGCTGGCGCGCGTCGCCACCGGCGAGGCCCCCGAAGTGACCCTTGCCCCCTACGCCCCCGCCGCCTGAGCGGGGGAGCAAAACCAATACATGACCAACGAACGGACAGACCAAATGATCCAACGCCACAACGCCCGCCCGCATCTGCACGGCGCCTCCGTCCACAACGGGGTGATCTATTGCTCGGGCCATGCCGCCACCAACCTTGACCTCGACATGAAGGGCCAGACGGAGGAGATCTGCGCCAAGCTGGACGCCCTGCTGTCCGAGCTGGGCTCGGACAAGTCGAAGATCCTTCAGGCCCGCGTCTACCTTTCGGACATGACTGCCAAGGCCCAGATGAACGAGGCCTGGATGGCATGGATCGACGCCGCCGACATGCCCTCGCGCGCCGCAATCGGTGGCTGCGACCTGGGCGACCCCAAGCGCCTGGTCGAGATCGTGGTGACCGCTGCGGTCGGCTGACGCCCGCCCGACAGCGATCCCGCGCGGCCCATCTCCCCAAGTTGCCGCGCTGACTTCCGGGCCGCTTCGCCCCTCGTGGCGGCCCGGATTTGCCCCCCTTACGCCTTGCCCGAAAGGACGCCCCTTGTTCCGTTACCTCCTCGGAAAGCTCGCGGTTCTGATCCCGACCTTCTTCGGGATCACCATCGTCGCTTTCGGGTTCGTCCGTGTCCTGCCCGGCGATCCGATCATGCTGATGGCCGGTGAACGCGGCCTGACGCCGGAACGCCACGCGCAGCTGATGGCGCAATACGGCTTCGACCGCCCGCTCTGGCAACAGTACCTGTCCTACCTCGGCGACCTCTTCCAGGGCGACCTTGGCACCTCGCTGGTGACGCACCGCCCCGTGGCCGAGGATTTCCTGACCTTCTTTCCGGCCACGATGGAACTGGGTCTTTGCACCATGATCCTGGCGATCTGCATCGGCCTGCCCCTGGGGGTGCTGGCGGCAGTGAAACGCGGCAGCTGGTTCGAGCAGATCTCGATGTCGGCGGCCCTGGTGGGCTATTCGATGCCGATCTTCTGGTGGGGCCTGCTGATGATCATCCTCTTCTCAGGCACCCTGGGGTGGACGCCGGTTTCGGGGCGGATCTCGCTGATGTACTATTTCCCGCAGGTCACCGGCTTCATGCTGATCGACAGCCTGCTGTCGGGGCAGGCGGGGGCCTTCCGCTCGGCCGTGCTGCACCTGATCCTGCCCTCGGTGGTACTGGCCACCATCCCTGCGGCGGTCATTGCGCGCCAGTCGCGCTCGGCCATGCTGGAGGTGCTGTCGGAGGATTTCGTGCGCACCGCCAAGGCCAAGGGCCTGGGGCCCGCGCTGGTGGTGGGGCGTCACGCGCTGCGCAATGCGCTGATCCCCGTGGTCACCGTGATCGGCCTTCAGGTCGGATCGCTCATGGCCGGGGCCATCCTGACCGAGACGATCTTTTCCTGGCCGGGCATCGGCAAGTGGATCGTCGATTCCATCTCGAAACGCGACTACCCGGTGGTGCAGGGCGGCCTGCTGGTCATCGCCGCCGTGGTGATGATCGTGAACCTGATCGTGGACCTGCTTTATGCCGTCATCAACCCGAGGATCCGACATGGCTGATCCCGCGACCCTGACCCCCGCAGCCGAGCCCGAGCGCGGCACCGCCCGCGACGCCCTGCGCGCCTTCTGGGCCGACTTCCGCCGCAACCGCGGCGCCGTGATCGGCCTGGCGGTGATCGCCTTGCTGGTGCTGGTGGCCCTGCTGGCCCCGCTGCTGGCGCCCCATGATCCGACGCAACAATTCCGCGACGCCCTGCTGGTGCCGCCCGCCTGGCAGCCCGAGGGGCAGGGGGCCTATCTGCTGGGCACCGACGCCCTGGGTCGCGACATCCTTTCGCGGCTGATCTTTGGCGCCCGCTATTCACTGCTGATCGGGTTGATGGTGGTGACCATCGCCCTGACCGGTGGGATCACCATCGGCGTTGTCTCGGGCTATTTCGGTGGCTGGGTGGATACGGTCATCATGCGGATTATGGACGTGATCCTGGCCTTCCCCTCGCTGTTGCTGGCGCTGGTGCTGGTGGCGATCCTGGGGCCGGGGCTGACCAATGCGATGGTGGCCATCGCGTTGGTGCTCCAGCCGCATTTCGCCCGCCTGGCCCGGGCCAGCGTGATGAACGAGAAGACCCGCGAATACGTGGTGGCCGCCCGCATCGCCGGGGCCTCGAACCTGCGGTTGATGCTGCGCACCATCCTTCCCAACTGCCTGGCGCCGCTGATCGTGCAGGGCACTCTGTCCTTCTCGACCGCGATCCTGGATGCCGCCGCCCTTGGCTTCCTTGGCCTTGGCGCGCAGCCGCCAACGCCCGAGTGGGGCACCATGCTGGCCGATGCGCGCGAGTTCATCCTGCGCGCGCCCTGGGTGGTGACCTTTCCGGGGCTGGCGATCCTGACCACCGTGCTGGCGATCAACCTGTGTGGCGACGGGCTCCGGGATGCGCTCGACCCGCGACTGAAAAGGGGCTGAGAGAGATGACGACGCTACTCGAAATTCGCAATCTCACCGTCACTTTCGCGACATCCAGCGGACCGCTGATTGCGGTCTCGGGGATCGACCTGCACGTGGATGCGGGCGAGGTGCTGGCCATCGTAGGCGAAAGCGGCTCTGGCAAATCCGTGGCCATGCTTGCGGTGATGGGCCTCCTGCCCGACACCGCCACGGTCACCGCCGACATGATCCGCTTCGACGGCACCGATCTGCTGGCCCTGTCGCCGAAGGAGCGGCGCCGCATCATCGGGCGCGATATCGCCATGATCTTTCAGGAACCCATTGCCTCGCTCAACCCGGCCTTCACCGTGGGCCTGCAGATCGGCGAGGTCTTGAAAAAGCATCAGGGCATGAACCGCGCCGCGCGCCGGGCCCGCACCCTGACCCTGCTTGAGGCCGTGGGCCTGCCCGACCCGGTGGGCAAGCTGCGCGCCTATCCGCACCAGATGTCGGGCGGCCAGTGCCAGCGGGTCATGATCGCCATGGCCATCGCCTGTGCGCCGAAATTGCTGATCGCGGATGAGCCAACGACCGCGCTCGACGTGACGATCCAGAAACAGATCCTCGATCTGCTGGTCGAGTTGCAGGAGGCCTCCGGAATGGGGCTGATCATGATCACCCACGACATGGGCGTGGTGGCCGAAACCGCCGATCGGGTCATCGTCCAGTACCAGGGGGTGAAGCGGGAAGAGGCCGACGTGCTGTCGCTATTTGAGACGCCGCGGGACAGCTACACCCGCGCGCTGCTGTCGGCGCTGCCCGACCGGGCGGCGGGCGGCCCGTTGTCGGGGGTGGTGGTCTCATGAGCCGTTTCGTGCTGGAGGCCAAGGGCCTCATCCGTGATTATCCGGGGCGCGGCGGGCTGCTGCGCAAGGCAGACCCCGTGCGGGCGCTGAAGGGGGTCGATCTGGAGTTGGAGCAGGGCACCACCCTGTCGGTGGTGGGCGAGTCGGGCTGCGGCAAGTCCACACTTGCGCGGATCCTGACCCTGATCGACCCGGCCACGGGGGGCGAACTGCTCATCGACGGCCAGGCGGTGGACATCGCCCGCCACCGCCCCTCGGCAGAAGTGCGGCGCAAGGTGCGCATCGTCTTTCAGAACCCCTATGGCTCGCTCAACCCGCGCCAGAAGGTGGGCGATGCCCTGGGGGAGGAGCTGCTGCTGAACACCGGGCTGTCGGCGCAGGACCGACGCCGCAAGGTGGGCGACATGCTGGAACGGGTCGGCCTCCAACGGGCTCATGCGGGGCGCTACCCGCATATGTTCTCGGGCGGACAGCGCCAGCGGATCGCCATCGCGCGCGCCCTGATGGTCAACCCGCGCATCCTGATCCTAGATGAACCCGTCTCGGCGCTGGACTTGTCGGTGCAGGCCAAGGTGCTGAACCTGCTTGCTGATCTGCAGCGCGAGTTTGCGCTGTCCTACATCTTCATCAGCCATGACCTGTCGGTCGTTCGGCGGATCTCAGACAAGGTGATGGTGATGCAGGCGGGCGAGGTGGTGGAGCGCGGCACCCGGGACGCGGTCTTCGGCGCGCCCTCGCACCCCTATACGCGTCAACTGCTGGCCGCGACGCCCTCCACCGATACCGAGGCCATCCGTGCCCGGCTCGCACGCCGCGCCGCCCTGCGCGCAGAACAGACCCTCTGAAAAGGAGCCCCAGATGCTGGACGACGACAAGGACGTGCGCCGCGATGACCGCTACGCCACGACACAGAAATATGCCTCCCTACGGGGGATCCGGGCGGCGGCGCGGAAGAACCTGTCGGACATGGTGTGGAACTACATGCACTGCGGCACCGGCGACGAGGTGACGGCGCGGGCCAATGTGGCGGCCTTCGACGACTACCTTTTCGAGGCGCCGCTGTTTGCCGGTGTGGCGAACCCCGACACCTCGACACGGGTGCTGGGCCATGACCTGACCTTTCCCGCCTTCACCGCGCCTTTCGGCGGCGGCGAGACGCTGTTCCACCCCGAAGGTATGTGTGCCGTGGGCCGCGCCGCCCATGCGGCCGGCATAAAGCAGTTCGTACCCGTGGCGGCTGGCCATTCGCTGGAAGAGGTGCGCGCGGCCTCTCCCGCAGCGCTGGTGTTCCAGCTGACCTTCGTGGGCGAAGAGGCCCAGGTGATCGACATGATGCACCGCGCCAAGGACGCCGGGTACGAGTACATCTGCGTCACCTATTCCCCGATCCGTCAGTGGCGCGAGCGGATGATGGAGGATCGCTTCTCTATGCCCGGCGCGGGCAAGCCCGCGAACTTCGGCCCGGACACCTCTGACCCGGCGATGTTGCAGGAGCTGCTGGATTTCACCCGGCCGCGCTGGAGCTGGGACCAGGCGGCGCGGGTCATCGCGGCCTCGCCGCTGCCCTGCATCGTCAAGGGCGTGACCAGCCGGGCCGATGCCACCGCGGCGCTGAAGGCCGGCGCGCAGGGCCTTTACGTGTCGAACTACGGTGGCCGTACGATCGACCGGGAACCGGCCTCGATCTCCACCCTGGCCGATGTCCGGGATGAGGCGGGTCCCGATGTGACTGTAGTCTTTGATAGCGGTATCCGTCGCGGGTCCGACATTGCCACGGCGCTGGCCCTTGGCGCCGATGCGGTGCTGCTGGGAAGGGCCTGTGCCCTGGGGCTGGCAGCCGATGGCGAGGCGGGGGTGAAGCGCGTCCTCGACCTTCTGCGGGACGAGTTCTGGACGACCTTGGGCCATCTGGGATGCTCCTCGGTCGCTGATCTGTCGCCCGCCGTCTTCCGGTCGCGCCTATGAAGATCGCAGTTCTGGGCGCCGGTGCCATCGGCGCCAATATCGCTCATCGTCTGGCGGTACGTGGCGCCGAGGTGGTGCTGATCGACGGGCAGGCCCCGGCGGCGGGCACCAGTGGTGCTTCCTTTTCCTGGCTGTCGTCCTTTCCTCAGCTCTCTTGGGCCGAGGATCCCGGACGCCGCGCGCTGCGCCTTTCGGTCAACCCCCATTTCGACCGCCTGGCGGAGGAACTGGGGGGCGACTGGCTTGACTGGTGCGGCACGCTGACGGTCGAAAGCGCGGTGCCTGCCTTCGACGGGGCGGTGGAGCGCTCGACCGAGGCCGGGGCACAGATCGAGGTCCTCGACGCCGGGGACTTGGCGCGGATCGAGCCGCATCTGAGGCTGGCAGAGGGAGAGAGGGTGGCCTTCGAGCTGCGCTCGGGCTGGGTGGATGCGCCCGCTATGATCGAGCAGCTGATCCGGGTCTTCCGCCTGTCGGGCGGCACCTTGCAGATAGGCCAGCCGGTGACCGCGCTACGCCGTGTGGGCGCCCGCGTTATCGGAGTCACCCTGGGAGACGGCACGCAGATCGACGCGGACCTGGTGGTCAATGCCGCCGGCGCCTCCGCAACACATATCGCTGCCATGGCAGAGCTGTCGATCCCGATGGAGTTGGTGCCAGGCATGATGCTCTATGCTGGAGCCGGAGCGACGGCCCTGCCGCGCCACGTCATCAACGGCGACCGTTGGCTACTGCGCCCGGACCGGCGCGAGGGCGTGGCGATCCACTGGCGCGGAGAGGGGCTAACGGCCGTTCATGGCAACAACGGCGCCGATGGTCCCGCGATGCTAGCCGACGTGGCCCACTCGGTCCCAGCTCTTGTAGGACAGCAATTAATGCGGGAACGGATCGGCATCCGAGCCATCCCCTTCGGCGGGCCAGTGATCGGCTCGCTGCCGTGGATCTCGGGGTACTACAGCGCGGTCTCCCACGGGGGGATCGGCTGGGGACCGATTTGGGCCGACCTGGCGGCACGGGAGATCCTTGACGGGACACTCGCGTCGGAGTTGTCAGGCCTGAGGCCGACGCGTTTCTACATGGATGTGCCCGAGCGGTAAATGTGCGACATGAGCCTGTATCTCCGGGTTGCAAGCTGTCATTCGCTGCAGCCTGAACGAACGGTAGTGAAGCGCAGGTAGCGAACGCCGCATCGGGGTTAGGCAGGCCCGCTGGAGCGGTCGCTATCGGCTTGTTCCGTTGAAAAACTCGGCTCGGGGAGCGTGTTGACCCTCGACCATGATTTGCGGTGCCTGCGCCTATCCTTCGTCAACAGGCAACCTGTGGGATCGGAATGAGCTTTGCGGGCTTCCGGAGGTTCTGCGCGGTGGCTGCGAGGTGAAGTTCATCTCGTGCGCCGCTCGGTCCTCGCAATCGGAGACGATCGAGGCCCGGAATGCGCTTCAACTGCGCGAAGAGCATCTCCACCTTTTTCCGGAGCTTGCAGGAGATCGCGTCGTCGGGCGCCTGGCGCAGCGACAGGTCCCGTCCTATCAGGCGCTGGCAGGGGAGCGCTAGACCGGACCATTCTAAGGCACTAAGGTCGACGTCTCCTTCATCGAGCAGCTCGTGCTCCTCAGCCATGACCCCGGGACGCTGTGCCCATCGACCCAGACGAAAGCCTGCCTCCCTCTTCTGAGGCAGGCGGCACTGCCAGGACAAGTGACATGAAACGTCTCGACTTTCTTGACGGGATGCGGGGGTTCTTCCTGCTGACCATGGCCCTCTCCCACCTCGTCCTGCAGGGCGGCGTATGGCTCACGGAGTTGCATTTCCGTCAACTGATGTTCGTCGAGAGTGCGCAGGGCTTCGTCTTTCTCTCGGGCCTCATGGTCGGTCTGGTCCAGGGCAGGCGCCTGTTGCGCGACGGTCGCACCGCGATGCGAAAGTCCATCCTGTCCAGAATGGCAGAGCTCTGGCTCTGGACGGTCGGGCTGATCTTCCTGGCCCTGGTGGTCCGGGACCTCGCCCCCGGGGGCTACCTTGCCTGGCGCAACTGGCTCGGCACCGCACCGATCGGCGATCCGATGCGGATCTTCGGGATCCTGACGCTCACCTTCCAGCCGACCTTCATGGACATCCTGCCCATGTACATCTTCTTCATGGGCGCCTCGATCGTGGTCATCCGCTGGGTCGGCGAGGGGCGCTGGTGGCTCGCGGCAGGCCTGTCGGCGCTCAGCTGGATCGTATGCCAGCTGGAGGTGGCGCGGATCTGGTCCGGACCGCTGAACGAGGCCCTGAAGGCGTCGGACACGCAGGGGCTGCGCATGGCCTTCGATCCGATGGGCTGGCAGGTCCTGTTCATCGCCGGGGTCATCCTGGGCGCCCTCTGGGCGCGCGGTCGCATCAGTTGGGACACCGTCTTCGGCCCGAAAACGCGCGGCGTGGCGTTCTGCGCCTTCGTGGTCATGCTGCTCTTCGCCCCGCTGCGCTTCGCCACCGCGCACGGGATGATGCCGCAGGAGATGCTCGAACTGTTCTGGCCGTTCGATCAGCGCTCGAATTTCAGCGTGATCTACCTGGCGAACTTCCTGGCCGCGGCCGTCCTGTTCAGCTGGCTGGTGATCGCCGGCCGCCAGGACCGGCTGGCCTCCGTCCGGATGATCTCGGGCGGTCTGCGCTGGGTCTTCACGCAGCCCGCGCTCTGCCTGCTCGGGCGGCATTCGCTGCATGTCTATGCCTGGCATGTCGTGCTGGTCTATGCGGTGCGATATTACGACAGCGCCTGGGGGCCGAGCGGAGGAGTGACCAATACGTTCCTCGGTCTCTACGTGATCGCGTTGATGTGGGTGCCGCCTCTGATCCGAGAGCGCGCATGGCATCGCCGGATCGCAGCCTGATCCGGAGCTCTTGAGCCAAGGCCAGTGTTGGTCATGGCGTCAAAGCCGGAACTCGGCGGCCACCGGCCACCCGGTTTCGTTTCAAGGCGAATGGGGTCCACCCTGTGCATTCCGCGCCCTTCCTGCGCTGCCATCGCCAGGGGCGGCATCGAAGCCTGCGGGAAAGCATCTGCAGTCCGGTCGCCATGTTCCGCCGTCATCGGGCGTGTCCGATGACGGCGATCTTCAAGCCCGCCTGGTTGAGCGTCGAGGGAAGCGGCATCGGGCGGAGGTTCCGGCCACTCTCCCTTTCGCGAGCGTCCGTCAGGCGGACAGCTGAGGGTTGGGTGTCCAAGGCCCCCGTCTTCGCCGGCACACTCACGGCGCGTCTAAGTCTCGCGGTCGGGTACTGGCCGAGGGGCTCGACCTGTTGCGCTGGAGGACCGCGATGCTGGATTTTTATCACTCGCCAGGAAGCTGCTCGAACGGAATCGGCCTGTTGCTGCATGAACTGCAGGCCGAATTCACGCTCCATCTGGTCAATGTCCGGCAGGGGGAACAGAAAAGCCCGGCCTACCGGCAGGCCAACCCCAAGGGCAAGGTTCCGGCGCTTGGCCTGCCCGGGGGGGGCGTGCTGACCGAGTTCCCGGCGATTGCCGTCTGGCTGGCCGCGCATCACCCGGCGGCCGGCCTCTGGCCAGAAACGTCGCTTGCGCAGGCGCGGATCCTCGAGGCGCTCGACTTCATGATCGGCTCGGTGCACATGCGGGGGTTCACCTTCGTGAAGATGCCGCAAAAGTTCCTCTCGGACCCCGAGGGTCAGGCGGCCCTGCGCGCCCATGGGCGCGACGAGGTCGCGCGCGGGTTGGACCTGCTGTCCGGGCAAATGGGGCAGGGGGACTACCTTCTCGGCGATTTCTCCATCGCCGATGCGGCGCTGTTCTTTCTGCTGACCTGGGCCGAGGAGGAGGGGGTCGCGCTGCCGCCGAACCTCGCCGACTGCCTGGCGCGCATCCGGGCGCGCCCCGCCTGCCAGGCCGCCGCCCCGTTGCTGCGGCGCCAGGTCACCGCATGAGCAAGGCGCGCAATATCCTCTTCGTTATGTTCGACCAGCTGCGCTGGGATTACCTCTCCTGCTATGGCCATCCGACCCTCAAGACGCCACATATCGACCGGCTGGCGGCGCGGGGTCTGCGTTTCACCCGCGCCTATGTGCAGGCGCCGCTGTGTGGCCCGTCGCGGATGTCGACCTACACGGGTCGTTACGTGCACAGTCACGGCGCCAGTTGGAACGCCACGCCGCTGAAGGTCGGCGAACAGACCATGGGCGACCATCTGCGCCGGGCGGGCATGGAGTGCTGGCTGGTCGGAAAGACCCACATGGCTGCCGATGCCGAGGGCATGGCCCGGCTGGGGCTGGACCCCGACAGCGTGATTGGTGCCCGCGTCGCCGAATGCGGTTTCGATATCTACGAGCGCGACGACGGGATGCGTGCCGTCGGCCCCGATGGCCCGCTGAAGGAACCGGGCGGCACTGCCTATGACGCCTATCTCGCCGCGCGCGGCTATGCGGGTGACAACCCCTGGCACGACCATGCCAATTCCGGCGTGGATGCGGCCGGAAACGTGCTCTCGGGCTGGTTCATGCAGAACGCCGGCGAGGCGGCGAATATCGAGGAACCCGACAGCGAGACCCCCTACCTGACCCGCCGCGGCATGGAGTTCATCGACAGCCGGGGCACCTCCCCATGGCTCTGCCATCTCAGCTATATCAAGCCGCATTGGCCCTATATCGTGCCCGCGCCCTACAATGACATGTATGGGCCCGCCGACGTGCTGCCGCCCAATCGCAGCGCCGCCGAATACGACAACGCCCACCCGGTTCTGAAGGCCTTCATGACCACCCCCGTCGGCCAGGCCTTTGCCCGCGACGACGTGCGCGAGGCGGTGATCCCCGCCTACATGGGGCTGATCAAGCAATGCGACGACCAGATGGGCTTGCTGCTGGACTGGCTGGAGGACACGGGGCGGATGGAAGACACGATGATCGTGCTGACCTCCGACCACGGCGACTTCCTCGGCGATCACTGGATGGGCGAGAAGACCTTTTTCCAGGATGCCGCCGTCAAGGTGCCGCTGATCATCTACGATCCCTCGCCCGAGGCCGATGCAACGCGCGGCACCACCTGCGACGAGCTGGTCGAGGCCATCGACCTGGCGCCGACCTTCATCGACGTGGCGGGGGGCTCGGTGCCCGACCATGTGCTCGAGGGGCACTCTCTGCTGCCGCTGCTGCGCGGGGAAGGGGGATGGGATCGCGACCGGGTGATCTGCGAATACGATTTCGCTGCCACGCCGTTGGCGGACCGCCTCGGGCTTTCGGTGCGTGAAGCGGTGTTGTTCATGGTCGCCGACAAGCGTTGGAAGCTGATCCACTGCGAGGGGGACTTTCCGCCGATCCTCTTCGACCTGCAAGATGACCCGGACGAGCTGATAGATCTGGGGCGCGACCCTGCCCATGCCGAGGTGATCGCGCAGATGTACGCCAAGCTGCACGCATGGACCCGCCGCGTGGCGCAACGCACCACCCGTACCGAGGAACAGCTGGTCGAACTGCGCAAGACCCTGCGGCGGCGCGGCGTGGTGCTGGGCGTCTATGACGAGAACGACGTGCCGCTGGAGCTGACCGTGGCCTATCGCGACCGCAAGGCACCCGACAGGCGGGGCTGAGCCTGCGCGGGGCGCTCAGGGCGGCGTCCACTCTGCGAACAGCCTGCCCCCGCCGATGGTCCCTGAAGGGGTGGCGGGGGAGAAGGGGAAAACCTCCCGGCGATGCCTCACGGGCCTGCGGGGAGCGAGAGCCGACAGCGAAAGGTAGAAGCGATGTCCCCATTTCCGACCGAGGTGCCCGTGGTGATCGTGGGCGCAGGCCCGACCGGGCTGACCACGGCCAACCTGCTGGCCCGCTATGGCGTCGACTGCCTGCTGCTGGAACGCGATGCCGGCCCGATGAACCTGCCGCGCGCGATCGTCATCGACGACGAGGGCGCGCGGGTGCTGCAGGTCTTCGGGCTGGACCGGACCTACCTGAAGGACACGATGGAGGGGGTCGGGTCCCGCTACTTCGACGACGCGGGCACCTGCTTTGCCGAGACCGGGCGCGGCCCGCGCAACTTCGGCTTTGCCAAGCGCCAGTTCATCTTCCAGCCCGAGCTGGAAGCGGCCTTGCGCGACCGGCTGGAGGAGCAGGCCCCCGGCACGCTGCGCTTTGCGGCCGAGGTGACGGAGATCCGGCAGGAGGGCGACATCGCGCTGGTCACCGTCACTGATCCTGATGGCCACCAGCACCGGATCCGCACCGGCTGGGTGCTGGCCTGCGACGGCGGCCGCAGCCCGATCCGCGAGAGCCTCGGCATCCCGATGTCCGGCAATACCTACGAGGAGGACTGGATCGTCGTCGATACCCGCAACGATCCCGATGACTCGCTCTTTTCCAAGTTCTTCTGTTCCGACGTGCGGCCGACCGTCTCGGTTCCCGCGCCCAATGGCGGGCGGCGCTACGAATTCATGCTGCTGCCGGGAGAGACCCGCGAGCAGGCGATGAGCGACGAGATGCTCTCGGGCCTGATGGCGCCGCTGCGGCCCTGGCGCCCCGAGGATATCATTCGCCGCACGGTCTATACCTTCCATGCCCGCATGGCAGAGCAGTTCCGCGCCGGACGCATCCTGCTGATGGGGGACGCCGCGCACCTGACGCCGCCCTTCGCCGGGCAGGGGATGAACGCGGGCCTGCGCGATGCCCAGAACGTCGCCTGGAAGGTCGCGGCCCATGTCCTCGGCGGGGCGGGTGACCGGCTGGACAGCTACGAGGCCGAGCGCCGCGCGCCGGCCTGGGACATGATCCAGCTGGCGGTGGCCATGGGCTCGATCGTGATGCCGGCGGGGCGCGACCAGATCGTCTTCCGCGACCTGCTGCTGAAGGCGCTGCAGCCCTTCCCCAATGTCCGCGACTACCTGATCCAGATGCGCTTCAAGCCGAAACCGCGCTACGCGGCGGGGCTGTTCCTTGGCCTCGATGCGCCCGAGCTGGAGGCCTCGCTGGTCGGCGAGATGATTCCCCAGCCCGAGCTTTCGGGCGCGGTGCCCGGCCTGCTGGACGAGGCGCTTGGCCCGGGCTTCGCGCTGATCGCGCAGGATGCAGCGGGCGCGGCGGCGCTGGAGGCGCTGGAACAGACCAGCCTGATGGGGCTGCCGCTGGCGAAGGTGGTGCTGGACACCGCAGGGCGCGGCGTGGGGCTTGCGCCTGCCGATGCCACCGTGGCGCGGCCCTTCCGCACCCACCGGGATCAGATCCTGCTGATCCGCCCGGACCGCTACTGCGCCGCCGCCACGGCGCCCGGGGCGCTCGGTCGGATGCTGAAGGACTACGCCGCCGCGCTTGGCGAAACGACGACGGGGCGGCAGGCGGAAAGCCTGTCCGCCTGAGATCCGCGCGGCAGGGAGGCCGCGCGGCACAACGAGGGAGGAGAGACGATGAACATGGTCTGGAACAGATCCATGTCCCTGGCCCGGGGGCTGGCCCTGCTGGGCTTCGTGGGCTTGTTGGTGCTGGCGCTGATGACCACGCTCGACGTGGGCCTGCGCTGGCTCTTCAAGGCGCCGATCCAGGGGGTGAACGATGTCAGCTCGGTGGTCATGGCCGTGGTGATCTCGGCTTGCATTCCGGCGAACCTCGCCATGAAGCAGAACATCCGGGTCGAGGTCTTCGGCGCGCTCGGCGGGCTCTGGCTGCACCGGTTGCTGGAGGCGCTCTCCAGCCTGCTGACCATGATCTTCATCCTGCTCATGGCCTGGCAGTTCGTGCCCTATGCGCTTTCGCTGTACGAGAACGGCGACCGCACCTGGGTGCTGGGCTGGCCGGTCTGGCCCTGGTGGAGCGTTGCCACGGTGATGGTCTGCCTCGCCGCCTTGGTGCAGGCCATGGTGCTGCTGCTGGACCTGCTGGCGCTGCTCGGCGGGCACGGGCCGCAGCCGCCAGAGACCCCCGAAGTCGACACCGCCCTCTGACCCAGCCCGTAAAGCCAAGGACTAGACCCAATGGATCCCCTCATCCTCGCCCTTCTGGGCTGCGCGGCCATGATGTTGCTCATCGTGCTGCATGTGCCGATCGGCATTTCCATGGCCCTCGTCGGCGCCACGGGCTTTGCCCAGGTCGTCGGCTGGGGCCCAGCCCTGTCGCTGATGGCGACCGAACCCGCCTCGGCGATGAGTTCCCTCGACCTTGCCGTCATCCCGCTGTTCATGCTGATGGGCAGCCTTGCCGCCGCCGGAGGGCTGGCCACCGATGTCTATGACATGGCCGGTGCGCTGCTGGGTCATCGGCGTGGCGGGCTGGCGACCACCACCGTCGTGGCCAGTGCCGGCTTCGGCGCGATCTGCGGCTCGGGCGTGGCGACCACCGCCACCTTCGGGCGTGTCGCCATGCCCGAGATGCTGGCCCGCAACTATGCCCCCGGTGTCGCCACGGGCGCCATCGCGGCGGGCGGCACGCTGGGCATCATCGTGCCGCCCTCGGCGATGATGATCCTCTATGCCGTGCTGACCGAGCAATCGGTGCTGGAGCTTTTCACTGCCGCCATCATCCCCGCCTTCCTTGCCGTCGCCTTCTATGCCGCCGCGGTGCAGGTCATGGTCTGGCGCAACCCGGACGCGGCGCCGAGATCCCCCCGCCTGCCCCCGCGCGAGCGCCTGGCCGCCGTCGGACGCGCCTGGGGCGTGATCCTGCTGGCGGTGGTGGTGCTGGGGGGAATCTACTCGGGCATCTTCACGGTGAACGAGGCCGCCGCCATCGGCGTGGTGATCTCGCTCCTCTTCGCGCTGCTGCGTCGCCGCCTGGACCGGCGCACCTTCCTGCGGGTCATGGCCGAGGCCAGCGGCTCGACCGCGATGATCTACATCATGGTCTTCGGCGCGACCATCTTCTCGTATTTCATTTCGGTCACCGGAGGGGCGGCCTATCTCGTCGACCTGATCTCCTCGGCCTCGGTGCACCCGCTGTCGGTGATCTTCGGCATCCTGCTGCTGTACATCTTCCTCGGCGCGTTCTTCGACGAGGTGGCAGCCATGGTGATCACGCTGCCCTTCGTGATCCCGGTGATCCAGGGGCTTGGCTATGACCTTGTCTGGTGGGGGATCATCAACGTGGTGGTGATCGGCATCGGCATGATCACCCCGCCGATCGGCATCAACGTGATGCTGCTGAACTCGATGTACCGCGACATCCGTATCACCACGATCTACCGCGGCATCGTGCCCTTCCTCTGTGCCGACCTGCTGCGGCTGACGGTGCTGGTGCTCTTCCCGCCGCTGACTCTGTGGTTGCCCTCGGTGCTGGGATGAGAGCCCGGACACCTGTCTGTCAGGCGGACATTTCCCTCTGGCCGGTCGAGTACGGGCCGGCCAGGGGGCAGGATTTCAGCTGCAAACACGCGAATGGGAGGAAACCATGAAACTTATCAAGATCACCCTGGCGGCGCTGCTGGCCAGCGGGCTGACGGGGGCGGCGCAGGCCGAGGTCCTGCGCTTTTCCAGCTTCGAGCCGCCGGTGGCCCATGTCACCAAGAACATCCTCACCCCCTGGGCGGCGGACGTGAACGCCGCCTCGGACGGAGAGCTGGACATCCAGATCTTCCCGGGCGGCACCCTGGGCCGCAATCCGGCGCAGCAGCTGAAGCTGGTCGAGGACGGCGTGGCGGATATCGCCTGGGTGATCCCCGGCTACACCCCGGGCCGCTTCAACGAGGGCACGGTCAGCGAACTGCCCTTCCTGGTGCCCAATGCCGAGGTCGGCTCGGCCGCCATGTGGTCGCTCTACGAGGACGGGCTGTTCAAGGGGGACTACGAGAGCTTCAAGCTGATCGGTATCATGGTGTCCTATCCCAACGGGCTGGCCAGTACCGTCGAGGTGACCGAGCCTGCGGATCTGAAGGGGCGGAACCTGCGCGCGCCGGGACCGACCATGCTCTCGGCGATCAAGTCGCTTGAGGCGGTGCCGGTCGGCGGCATCACCGGCCCGACCCTGGCCGAAAGCGTCAGTCGGGGCCTGATCGCGGGCACCTTCACCCAGTTCGGCGCGATCGAGACCTTCCGTCTGGGCGACGTGATCTCGCATTACGTCGACCTGCCGCTTGGCGCCACGCCGATGCTGATCGTGATGAACAAGGCCAGGTATGATGGCCTCTCTGACAAGGCCAAGGCCGCCATCGACCAGTATTCCGGCGCCGCCTTCTCGGCCCGGTTCGGGGTCTCCTTCGATGCCAATGTCGCCGAGGCACGCGCGCGTATCCTGGGCGAGAACGAGATCACGGTGCTGCAGCCGGACGAGGCCCTGACCGCCAGGTGGGAAGAGGCGATGGCCATTGCCAGCGCCGACTGGATCGCCGGCACCGAGAACGGTCAGGCCATCTACGACGCCTTCAAGGCCGAGATTGCCGCGGCGTCGTCAGCCAACTGATCTTCCGGAAGACCCTTCCGGCGGTGCGGATCCCGCGCCGCCGGTCCGCCATTTGCGAGGACGACATGCAGCGCACGACGGATATCATCGAGATCACCCAGCTGATCCAGGCCTGGGGCCATTGCCGCGATCAGGGTCGCTGGGATGAGCTGGCCGAAATCTTCACCGAGGACGGCACGATCAGCATCACCTGGTTCTCGGGGCCCTTTCGTGACTTCGTCGCCGCCTCGCGCCGGATGCATCAGCCGCGCGGTCCCCGGGTCAAGCACCTCATCGGCCAGCCTGTCGTGCAGCTGAACGGTCCTCGCGCGCTGGCCGAGACCAATGTCCAGATCCTTGGCCGTTTCGAGATCGCAGGCACGCCGGTCGACTACACCAGCTACGCGCGTTTCCTCGATCGGCTGGAACAGGTCCCAGCGGGCTGGCAGATCCGCCACCGCGAAGCCGTCTACGAAAAGGACCGGCTGGATCCGGTGGTCCCCGGCGCCGCCTTCATGCAGTTCATGAACGAGACCGACTTCTCGGACCTGCCCGAACCGTTCCGCTTTCTCGGCTACCGCCTGCGGCACTCCGGGCGGGCGTTGCACCCGGGGATCCTGTGCGACGGCGCGCCCGAGGCCGAGGCGGCACTGGCCGGTGCGCGGGACTGGCTGGCGGCGGGCTAACCCAGTTCCTTCAGCCCGTCGGAGATCCGCCCGGCGCTGTCCAGCAGCTTGTCGCGGTACATCGCAAGGGCGGTATCGAAGGTCAGGGCGCTGGCGGTCCAGATGATCGTCAGGCAGGCGATCACCCGCTCGCCGCGCCGGATCGGTGCCGAGATGCTCTGCGTGGCCAGGCGGTAGCCTTCCTTGCGGTAGCCGACACCGAGGCGCCGGGTCTCATCAAGGATCCGTTCCAGCGGGCCGTCGTGTTGGACGTAGGGCGGGGCGATGCCCAGCTGGGCGCGCATCCCGGCAAGGGTCTGGCGGCGCTCTTCCTCGGGCGAGAAGGCCAGGTAGGCGCGCCCGCCCGCCGTCTCCAGCACCGGCAGCTTCAGCCCCACCATGCCGTGATCGATGGAATAGGGGCTGATGTTGTGGGTCGACTCGCGGATCTCCATCTGGTGATCGTTGAAGACCACCAGATCGAGCGGCCAGAGGATGTCGCGCCCCAGGCGGACCATCTCGGGCACGGCGGTCTGGGTCACCCAGTCCTCGTCCCGGTAGCCGGAGCTCAGCGACTTGGCCTGCAGCGTCAGCCGCCACTTGTCAGAGGAATGATCGCGGATGACGAAGCCCAGACCTTCCAGCGTTTCCAGCAGGCGGTAGACCGTGGGGCGCGGGATCTCGGTCGCGGCCGCGATCTCGGCGGCCTTCAACCCGTTGCGCTGGTTGATCACCTGCAACACGCGCAAGCCGCGCTCAAGTGATCTGACTGACCCGAACCCTGAAATCGCCCTGCCTCCCCGTTGCGTCCTCAAGCGTATTGTCGATGGCGCGACCGGGCAAGCGCTCCGGGCGGGATCTGTCCACGGGCCGGACAGCGGCGAGGCCGCCCGGGTATTGGTCCGGGGCAGGACATAGCCTTGGGATAAAGGGGGCGCATGTCGCCCAGGGGCTTGCAGGGAGAGAGCAGATGGCACTGACATCGCTGGGATATATAGGGATCCGGTCCGCCCGGACCGAGGACTGGAGCGGCTTTGCCACGGGCCTGCTGGGGATGCAGCAGGTGGATCGCGGTGGCAGCGGCCGGGCTTTCCGCATGGACGACCGCAAGCAGCGCCTGCTGGTGACCGGCGACGGCGAGGAGGGGCTGGATTTCCTCGGCTGGGAGGTCGAGAGCCCCGAGGAACTGGATCGCCTCGCCAGCCGCCTGGAAAACGCGGGCCACGCGGTGACGCTGGAAGGTGCCGCGCTGGCCGATCAGCGTCTGGTCAGCCAGCTGATTTCTTTCAAGGACCCCGACGGCAACCATATCGAGGTCTTCTGCAAGCCGCAGATCGCCAGTGATCCCTTCCAGCCCGGCCGCCCGATCTCGGGCTTCAAGACCGGCACGCTGGGGATGGGCCACGCGGTGCTGCATGTGGCCGATATCGAGGTGTTGCTGCCCTTCTACCGCGACCTGCTGGGCTTCAATGTCACGGACTACGGGCGCACGCCCTTTCCGCTGTACTTCTTCCACCTGAACGGGCGCCATCACAGCTTCGCCATGGTCGGCTCGGGCCGCAAGGGATTGCATCATTTCATGGTCGAACTGCAGTCGATGGACGACGTCGGCCAGGGCTACGATCTGGCCGCGACCGAGGAAGGGCGTCTGGCCTATACTCTCGGCCGGCACTCCAATGATCACATGATGAGCTTCTATGCCAACAGCCCCTCGGGCTTCTTCGTCGAATACGGCTGGGGCGCGCGGGTGATCGAACCCGAGACCTGGGAGGCGCACGAGACCACCGACGGCCCAAGCTACTGGGGCCACGAGCGGGTGCATTTGCCCGAAGGCGATCCGGGCCGCGCGCGGCTGCGCGAGATGCGCATGGATGCTGCCCGGCGCGGCGTGCGGGCGCCTGATCCGGTGCCGAACTGTGCCTGGCTCGATGCCGTGGTGCGGCAGGAATAACCTGCGGCTGCGGCCGTCCAGAACGATCCAAAGGAGGCGCGGGCCAGCCCGCGTGAGTCCCATGAACACTCCCATGAAGCAAACCGCCGTCGTGATCTCGCAGCCCGGCGGCCCCGAGGTCCTGCTGCCCGCGCAGGTGCTTGTGCCAGAGCCGGGCCCCGGTCAGCTGCTGATCCGCGTCGCCGCCGCCGGGGTGAACCGGCATGATTGCCTGCAACGGGCGGCGGGCATCCATCATGACGGTTCTCCCGTGCCCGGGCTCGAAGCCGCCGGAGAAGTGGTCGCCCGGGGCCCCGGCGTCACCGGTTTCGCCCCCGGCGACCGGGTGATGGCCCTGCTGCAAGGCGGCGGCTACGCGCAATATGCGCTGGCCGAGGCCGCCGTCACCATGCCCGTCCCCGAGGGGATGGAGATGGTCGAGGCGGCGGCGCTGCCCGAGGCGCTCTTTACCGCCTGGTGGAACTTCTTCTTCCTGATGAACCTCGCCCCCGAGGACTTCGCCCTGATCCATGGCGGCACCAGCGGTGTCGGCCACCTGGCGCTGCAGGCCATGTCGGCCCTCGGCTACCGGGTGCTGGCCACCGCCGGAAGCACGGCCAAGGTCGAGGCGGCGCGCGGCTTCGGCGCCTTTGCCGCCTTCAGCTACCGCGAGGAGGCGCTGGCAGAGGCGGTGCTTGCGGCGACGGGCGGGCAGGGGATCGGTGCGTTGCTGGATGTCTCGGCAGGCGCGCATCTGGCGCAGGACCTGGCGATGATGGCGCCCGAGGGGACGATTGCCCATCTCTCGGCCGGGGGCGGGGCGGCGCTGTCGGTGCCGCTGCGGCCCCTGATGGCCAAACGCGTGCGAATCACCGGCTCGTTGCTGCGGCCGCTGGAAACCGCCCGCAAGGCCGAGGTGGCGCAGCTGCTGCGCCGCGATGTCTGGCCATTGCTGGGGGACAAGGTGCGACCGACCATCGCCGCCAGCTACCCCCTGGCCGAGGCTGCCGAAGCGCATCGCGACATGGAGAAGGGCAGCCATATCGGCAAGTTCGTCCTCGTGACCTGAGGGCCTGCCCAAACCCCATGTCCGCAGGGCGGACAGCTCTGATCCGGGCCCGGCAGAGATCCGGGCCCCGCGCTATCACCGACCGAAAGAGTAAACCCGGAGCCGACACATGCGTATCACTTCCTATCTCCTGGCCGATGGCACGGCCTCCTACGGCCTTGTCGAGGGCGACCGCCTGCGCGACGCGGGCCCCGCCCTGCGTGCCCGCCACGCCGACCTGCGGGCGCTGATTGCCGCCGGGGCGACCGGGGAACTGGCCCGGGCCGAGGGCCCCGAGCTGGCGCTGTCGGAGGTCACGCTGGTCTCGCCGCTGCCCAACCCGGACAAGATCATCTGTATCGGTCTGAACTACATGACCCATATCCGGGAAACCGGCCGCGACAAGCCCGCAAAGCCTTCGATCTTCACCCGATACCCGTCTTCCATCGTCGGCCACGCCCAGCCGTTGATCCGCCCGCGCGCCTCGGACTGGTTCGACTACGAAGGTGAGCTGGCGGTGATCATCGGCAAGCCCGGCCGCAACATATCCGAAGAGCAGGCACTGGCCCACGTGGCGGGCTATTCATGCTTCAACGACGGCTCGATCCGCGACTACCAGCGCCATACCTCGCAGTTCTGGGCCGGAAAGAACTTCACCGACAGCGGCGCCATGGGCCCCTGGATGGTCACGGCCGACGAACTGACCGACCCCGCTGCGCAGACCATGGAGACCCGGCTGAACGGCGAGGTCGTGCAGTCGACACCGATCAGCGACCTGGCCTTCGGCATCCCCGAACTCATCGCCTATCTCTCGATCGTGACCGAGCTGCTGCCCGGCGACATCATTGCCACCGGTACCCCGAGCGGGGTCGGGCTGTTCCGCGAGCCGAAGCTGTTCATGAAGGACGGTGACCGGATCGAGGTCGAGATCTCGGGCATCGGCACCCTGGCGAACCCAGTTCTGGATGAGGTCTGATCCGGGCGCTCCGCATGACGGTCCGTCCGGAAATGGCGCGCGGCATCTCAGGCCCGCTCGGGCAAAGGGCGTCGCGCGCCGGGTCGCTCACATCACGTGGGCTTGCGGTCCCTCGGCGTCACGGCCGTGACGAACCGGACATCGGCAAGAACTGGGCGCCCGCAACCTGTGAAAGTCTCGGGGGGCATTGACGCTCTGCGCCTGCAGTGTCCAGCGCGCTGTCTCTGCGAATGACAGCGCACACCCGGGGCATGGCGGACGGTCTGCAAGGTCTCTTCCCCGGTGTGTGCTTCTGCCGCTCGGCCGACCTCCGGCGCCTCGGTGCGACAGTGCTCTGGGCAGTCGGTTGCGGTTCGCTCGCATCCCGTGGCGGGAGAGGGACTGGCATGGTGCCCTAGGGCACGCGCCGCCGCCGTGTCAGCAATTCGGCACGTTTACCGCCAGCCCGCCCAGCGAAGTTTCCTTGTAGTGCTCATGCATGTCCCGCCCCGTCTGACGCATGGTCTCGATGCAGGCGTCGAGGGGGACGAAGTGACGGCCGTCTCCGCGCAGCGCCAGGGACGCGGCAGAGACCGCCTTGATCGCGCCGAGGCCGTTGCGCTCGATGCAGGGGACTTGCACGAGGCCCGCGACCGGATCGCAGGTCATGCCCAGGTGATGCTCCAGCGCGATCTCGGCGGCGTTCTCGATCTGCTCGGGCGTGCCGCCCATGACGGCGCAGAGACCGGCGGCTGCCATGGCGGCGGCGCTGCCCACTTCCGCCTGACACCCGGCTTCGGCGCCCGAGATCGAGGCGTTGTACTTGACCAGCCCGCCGATGGCCGAGGCGGTCAGGAAGAATTCGGTCACGCGCTGCGGTGTTGCCGTCGGCACATGGGTCAGCCAGTATTTCACCACCGCCGGCATCACGCCCGCGGCGCCGTTGGTCGGTGCCGTCACCACCTGGCCCCCGGCGGCGTTTTCCTCATTCACCGCCATCGCGTAGCAGGAGATCCAGTCGTTGACGACATGGGGCGGGGCGAGATTCTTGCCCGCTTCCTGCTTCAGCGCCTCATGGATGGCGCGGGCGCGGCGGCGCACGGCGAGGCCGCCGGGCAGCAGCCCCTCGTTGGACAGGCCCCGGTCGATGCAATCCGACATCACCTGCCAGATCCGTCCGACGCCCTGCGACAGGTCGGGGCGGCCGCGGGCGGTCTCGTTCGCGGCCTTCATCTGGGCGATGGTCAGGCCCGAGGCGCGGGCCATGTCCAGCATCTCGGCGGCGGATTTGAACGGATAGGGGACGGGGGTGCCCTCGGCCTTGTCCTCTCCCGAGGCAAGCTCGGCCTCGGTCAGGACGAAGCCGCCGCCAACCGAGTAATAGACCTCTGACAGGATCACGTCGCCCTGGGCGTCGAGCGCCATCAGCTTCATGCCGTTGGGGTGGCCGGGCAGGGGGGTGTCGTAGTCGAAGATCAGGTCGGTGTCGGGGGCGAAGGCGAGGGGGCCGAGGCCCGGGGGCGTGACCTTGCCGGTCTCGGTGATCGCGGCCAGCGCGGCGTCGGCCTTTTCGCCGTCGTAGCTGTCTGGCAGGAAGCCGGCGAGGCCGAGGATGGTGGCGCGGTCGGTGGCGTGGCCCTTGCCGGTGAAGGCCAGCGAGCCATGCAGCGAGGCGCGCAGCCCCTTTGCCTCGAACGGGGCGGCGCGCAGCCGGTCCAGGAAGCGGCCCCCCGCCACCATGGGGCCCATGGTATGAGAGGAGGACGGGCCGACACCGATCTTGAAGATCTCGAAAACGGAAAGAAACATGCAGTACCCCTGTTTGGCGACAGCCTAGCGGAAGGCCGGGGGGAAGCACCACCACCGAAAGCGACAGGGGGGGATGCGCGCGCGGCATGGGGACGGAATGGCCGCTGGCCGAAGCGATGCCGGTATGCGCCACCTGCGTGATTTCACGGGTCCATGGGGTGCCGCGTCAATTCCGCACTCGCTTCCGATCTCTCAACTTCCTATAACCCGGACAAACAAGGGAGACCGAAGATGAGCGGAGAACTTTCCCCCATCGACAAGGCCAAGTTCCTCGCCGCGAAGCGGGCGGTGGATTTCGTCGAGGACGGTATGCGCGTGGGCCTCGGGACGGGCAGCACGGCGGCCTGGATGGTGCGCCTGCTGGGTGAGCGGGTGCGCGAGGAAGGCCTGAAGATTTCCGGCGTACCGACCTCGACCCGGACCGCCGAACTGGCGCGCGATATGGGGATCAGGGTGCTCTCGCTCGACGAGGCCAAGTGGCTGGACCTGACCATCGACGGCGCCGACGAGGTGGATGGCGACCTGAACCTGATCAAGGGCGGCGGCGGCGCCCTGCTGCAGGAGAAGATCGTCGCCACCGCAAGTGACCGGATGGTGGTGATCGCCGATGCCGCGAAGGAGGTCGAGGCCCTCGGGGCCTTCCCGCTGCCGATCGAGGTGATCCCCTTCGGCTGGCAGACCACGCAGGCGCTGGTGGAGGAGATGCTGATCTCGATGGACGTGCTGGGACGGGACACCACGCTGCGGATGAACGGCGGCGCGGCCTATGTCACGGACGAGGGCAATCACATCCTGGACCTGCATCTGAACCGCATCGGCAATGCCCGCGAACTGGCGCTGGTGCTGAACCAGATCCCGGGCGTGGTTGAAAACGGGCTGTTCATAGATATCTGCGACACGCTGGTCATCGGCCACGGCTCGGGCCGGATCGAGACCCGCGACATCAACGATGGCACGGTCGAGGACATGCGGCTGGACATCGTCGAAGACGACAACCTGTTCCGCGATCTCTCGGACTGACCCCATATCGCCGTGCGCATCCTCCCCCCGGCGCGCGGCCCCAGCAAGACCCCGAAGGAGCCTTCATGAGCGCCGACACCCCTTTCGACTATGATCTCTTCGTCATCGGCGCCGGTTCCGGCGGCGTGCGCGCGGCCCGGGTGGCCGCCGGAGAGACCGGCGCCAAGGTCGCCATCGCCGAGGAAAGCCGCTACGGCGGCACCTGCGTGATCCGGGGCTGCGTGCCCAAGAAGCTGATGGTCTTCGCCTCCGGCTACGGTCGCGTCGCGGACGAGGGCCGCGCCTATGGCTGGGACATCGAGGAGAAGGGCTTTTCCTGGGACGCTTTCAAGCCCAGGCTCGAAGCCGAGCTGGATCGTCTGGAAGGCATCTACCAGCGCCTGCTGGACGGTTCGGGGGTCGAGAAGTTCGACCAGCGCGCCACGGTCGCCGATGCCCATACGGTGCGCCTGGCCGATGGCACCAAGAAGACCGCGAAGCACATCCTGGTGGCCACCGGCGGGCGTCCGGTGAAGCCGGACCTGCCCGGCGCCGAGCTGGGCATCACCTCGAACGAGATCTTCCACGTCGCCGAATTGCCCAAGCGCATCCTGATCGTTGGCGGCGGCTATATCGGGTGTGAATTCGCCTGCATCCTCAACGGCTTGGGCTGCGAGGTGACGCAGTATTACCGCGGCGCCCAGGTGCTGCGCGGCTTCGATGACGAGGCTCGCCACCTGATCGCCGAAGAAATGCGCGCGGGCGGGATCGACCTGCAGGTCGAGACCGACGTGGTCAAGCTGGAAAAGGACGCGGACGGCATCCGGGTGTTCGATACCAAGGGCGGCGAGGCGGTCTTCGACCAGGTGCTCTTTGCCACCGGCCGCGCGCCCAACACCGAGGGCATGGGCCTGGCCGAGGCCGGCGTGGGCCTGGGCGACAAGGGCGAGATCGTGGTCGATGACTTCAGCCAGACCGCCGTGCCCTCGATCTGGGCCATCGGCGACGTGACCGACCGGGTGCAGCTGACTCCGGTGGCGATCCGCGAGGGCATGGCCTTCGTCGAAACCGTCTTCAAGTCCAACCCCACCAAGCCGGATCACGAGTTGATCCCGACGGCGATCTTCACCCAGCCCGAAATGGGCACCGTCGGCCTGTCCGAGGGGGAGGCCCAGGCGCGGGCGAACGAGCCGCTGGAAATCTACACCACCTCGTTCAAGCCGATGCAGCAGGCGTTTGCCGGCACGGCGGCGCAGAAGATCCTGATGAAGCTGGTCGTCGGCAAGGACAGCCGCAAGGTGCTGGGCTGCCACATCGTCGGCCCCTCGGCCGGCGAGATGATCCAGCTTGCCGGCATCGCCGTAAAGATGGGGGCGACGAAAGAGGATTTCGACCGTACGGTGGCGGTACACCCGACTGCGGCGGAAGAGATCGTGACCATGCGCAACCCGACGCGGACCCTGGGCTGAGGCCCGGCTGTCCCGGACGCGATCGTGACCCGATCGCGAGGGAGCAAAACTTGAAAATTGCCCTCCGGCTGCACAGCTAAGGGGCGAGTATGTTCGACAGAAAGGCAGACAATGGCTGGACAGAATGGCGGCCCCTGGGGAGGAGGCGGCGGCTCGGGCGGGCGTCCGACACCGCCCCCGGGTGGCAATGGCGGAGGCCGCGGCACCGGAAGTGGCAACAATAACGGTGGTCGCGACGACAAGCCTTCCATTCCCGATCTCGACGAACTGGTGCGCAAGGGCCAGGATCATCTGCGCGTCCTGATGGGCGGCGGCGGAGGCGGCCAGAACTCCGGCGGCGGTGCCCCCGGTGGTGGTGGCCCGCTGGTCAGCCGCTCGATGGTCGGGCTGGGGCTGATCGCGGCGGTCATCGGCTGGCTTTTCGCCAGTGTCTACACCGTGCGGCCCGACGAGCAGTCGGTCGAGCTGTTGCTCGGACAGTACTCCTCGACCGGGCAGCCGGGTCTGAACTTCGCCCCCTGGCCCTTCGTCACCCATGAGGTGATCGCCGTGACGCGCGAGCGTACGGTAGAGGTGGGAGTCGGCGGCCGTGGCTCGGATGCCGGGCTGATGCTGACCGGTGACGAGAACATTGTGGATATCGACTTCCAGGTGGTCTGGAACATCACCGATCCGGCGCAGTTCCTGTTCAACCTGCGCGATCCGCAGATGACCATCTCGGCCGTGTCGGAATCCGCCATGCGCGAAATCATCGCCCAGAGCGAGCTGTCGCCGATCCTCAACCGGGACCGTGGCGCCATCTCGCAGCGTCTGCGCGACCTGATCCAGTCCACCCTGGACAGCTACGGGGCCGGCATGTCGGTGATCCGTGTCAACTTCGACAAGGCCGACCCGCCCGCCGAGGTGATCGGGGCCTTCCGGGAAGTGCAGGCCGCCGAACAGCAGCGCGAACGCCTCACCAACGAGGCCGACGCCTATGCCAACCGCGTCACCGCCGAGGCCCGTGGCCAGGCCGCCCAGTTGCGCCAGGAGGCCGAGGGCTACCGCGCCCAGGTGGTCAACCAGGCCGAGGGTGAAGCCAGCCGCTTCTCTGCCGTTCTGGGAGAGTACCAGAAGTCCCCCGAGGTGACCCGCAAGCGTCTCTACATCGAAGCGATGGAAGAGGTCCTGGGCGGCGTCAACAAGGTGGTGGTCGATGGCGAGGCCGGATCGGGCGTGCTGCCCTACCTGCCGCTCAACCAACTCGCGCCCTCCGGCGCGGCCAACCAGTAAGGGAGAGAGATCATGAAGAAGACAACGATCCTTCTGCCCCTGGTCGCCGTGGTGGCCTTCGTCGGCTTCTCTTCGTTCTTCATCGTGGACGAGCGCGAAAAGGCACTCGTGCTGCAGTTCGGTCGCGTGATCGACGTGAAGGAAGAGCCGGGCCTGGCCTTCAAGATCCCGCTGATCCAGGAGGTCGTCACCTATGACGACCGTATCCTCAGCCGCGATATCGACCCGCTGGAGATCACCCCGCTGGACGACCGCCGCCTGGTGGTCGACGCCTTCGCCCGCTACCGGATCACCGATGTGCGCCAGTTCCGCCAGGCCAACGGCGTCGGCGGCATCATGGCCGCCGAGACCCGGATCGACTCGATCCTGCGCTCGCAGACCCGGGAAGTGCTGGGCTCGGTCCGCTCGGACGAGATCCTCTCGGCCGACCGTGCCGCGCTGATGGTGCGGATCCGCGATGGTGCCTTCGACGAGGCGCAGTCGCTGGGCCTCGAGATCATCGACGTGCGTCTGAAGCGCACCGACCTGCCGGCCGAGAACCTCGACGCGACCTTCGCCCGGATGCGGGCCGAACGGGAACGCGAGGCGGCCGACCAGATCGCCCGTGGTAACGAACGCGCCCAGGAGATCCGGGCCGAGGCCGACCGCAAGCGGGTCGAGACCGTTTCGGAAGCGCAGCGGGAAGCGGATATCATCCGGGGTGAGGCCGATGCCCGCCGCAACTCGGTCTTCGCCGAGGCCTATGGCGCGGATCCGGAGTTCTTCGACTTCTACCGGTCGCTCACCGCCTATCGGACGGCCTTGAGGGGGGAGACCTCCACCATGGTGATTTCGCCTGACAGCGAGTTCTTCAACTACCTCAAGTCCAACAACCCGAGCGGCGCGTCGCTCGATCCGCTGGCCGCGGCGGAAGAGCCCGCGGCGCAGGATGAGGCGCCCGACGCCGAGCCTGCAGACGCCGAGCCCGCCGACACCGAGCCTGCCGGGGACGCTCCCGTCGTGGTCGCACCTTCTGATGCTGCCCCGACCGATACCGCCCCGACCGACGCGGCTCCCGAGGAGGGCGCGACCGAGGGTGAGGCCGGAACGGTGACCGAATGATCCAGCAGGCGCTTGCCACGGGCCTTCTGGTCCTTGGCATCGTCTGTCTTGTAGAGGGGCTGGCCTGGGGGCTGGCCCCTTCTTTCGTCGAGCGTCTGATGGCCGCCCTGGCCGCACTGGACGAGGGCGACCGGCGCAGGATCGGGCTTCTGGCCATGCTGGCGGGGCTGTTGCTGCTGTGGTGCGCGAAAGCCCTGGGCGCGTGACGTGATTTGTCATTTCAAGAAAACCCACCCCGGGATCCCTCTCGGCAAAATGGCAAAAGTTTACGAAAAATAAGGGAGATCCGCGGAATGCTCAGGCCCCGGCACAGGTCGGCTTTTCGGCAGGAACTCTCTCACCCGGGCCTCACATCCTGTTGACGCGCCGCGACGGGCCTTTGTGTTGCGTCCCGAACGGCCTAGATTAGAAACGATGACAGGCCCGGTCCTCGGGATACCCCTCGGGGGCGGACCAGGGTTTCTTCAGGAAGAAGGAGATTTGGGAATGATGAGACAGGCATTGGCCCTGCGATCCCCGGCGGACCGCGAGATGATCGGGCAGGGGTCCGACGTAGCGGTGAAAGACCGTGCGGGGCAGTCCATGCGGGGGCTCTGGCTGGGCCTGATGGCGGTCATGCTGCTGCTGGCGCAGGCGATCTCGGCCCGAGCGCTGCCCGACAGCTTCGCCGACCTGGCAGACAAGATCAGCCCCTCGGTGGTCAATATCACCACCTCCACCACGGTCACCGCACGGGAAGGCGGCCCCTCGCCGATCGTGCCCGAGGGCTCTCCGTTCGAGGATTTCTTCCGCGAGTTCCAGGACCGCAACGGCGGTGGCGGCGAAGCCCGTCCGCGTCGCAGCCAGGCCCTCGGCTCGGGCTTCGTGATCTCGGAAGACGGCTATATCGTGACCAACAACCACGTCATCGAGAACGCCGACGAGATCCAGGTGGAATTCTTCAACGGTGATCTTCTGGATGCCGAAGTGGTCGGCACCGACCCCAACACGGATATCGCGCTGCTCAAGGTCTCGGCCGACAAGCCGCTGCCCTACGTGTCCTTCGGCGACAGCGACATTGCCCGGGTGGGCGAATGGGTCGTCGCCATGGGCAACCCGCTGGGCCAGGGCTTCTCGGTTTCCGCCGGCATCGTCTCGGCGCGCAACCGGGCGCTTTCGGGCACCTATGACGACTACATCCAGACCGATGCGGCGATCAACCGCGGCAACTCGGGCGGGCCGCTGTTCAACATGAACGGCGAGGTGATCGGCGTGAACACCGCGATCCTGTCGCCCAATGGCGGCTCGATCGGCATCGGCTTCTCGATGGCCTCGAACGTGGTCAAGCGCGTGGTCGCGCAGCTTGAGGAATACGGCGAGACGCGGCGCGGCTGGCTGGGTGTGCGCATCCAGGATGTCACCCCCGACATGGCCGAAGCGATGGGTCTGCAGGAGGCCGCCGGGGCCATGGTCACCGACGTGCCCGAAGGTCCGGCGATGGAGGCCGGCATGGAGGCCGGTGACGTGATCGTCAGCTTCGACGGGGTCGAGGTGGCCGACACCCGCGGCCTGGTCCGCCAGGTCGGCAACAGCGAGGTCGGCAAGACGGTCCGCGTGACGGTCTGGCGCAACGGCGAGACGGAGACGCTGCGCGTCACCCTCGGCCGCCGCGAGACCTCGGAAGCCGCCGTGCCCGCCGCGCAGACGCTGGAAGACCAGGCCGAACCGCAGGTGCTGGACCTGATGGGCATGTCCCTGTCCGAGTTGACGCCGGACCTGCGCGAGCAGCTGGAACTGGGCCAGGACATCGAGGGCCTTGTGGTCACCGACGTCGACCAGATGGCCGAAGCCTACGAGAAGGGCGTGCGGGCCGGTGACCTGATCACCGACGCGGGCCAGCAGAAGGTCGCGACCACCGCCGATCTCGAAGAGCAGATCGCCGTGGCCCGGGATGCCGGACGCAAGTCGATCCTGCTGCTGATCCGCCGCGAGGGGGATCCCCGCTTCGTGGCGCTGCCCCTGGAAGAAAACTGAGCCGTCGGTTCTGCCGACCGATCATCAAAGGGCGCCTCCGGGCGCCCTTTTTCGTGCCGCCTCGCCGCCGGACGTGGGGCGGAGGGGCAACGGCACCTTGCACGGTCGGGGACGACGGACGGCGATGCGGGGCGGACCGACGGGCCGGACAGGAAGACCGGACAGGCGTGTCGGCATGTCCTATACCGGACGCGACAACCCCGAGGCGCCCGATGCACAGCCACTTCCCCGACCCAGACCTTGCCGCCGCCCTGCTGCCCCATGCCTTCGATATCCGCGATGGCGCCCATGACGAGGCGCATCTGCTGCGGGTCTGGCGCAACGTCTGCCGGATCGTGGCGGAAGAGGGGGGCAACCTGCGCCTGCTGCAGGCGGCGACGCTGCTGCATGACTGCATCTGGGTCGACAAGGCCGCACCGGAGCGGCCCCTGGCCTCGCGCATGGCAGCCGCGAAGGCGCGCGACGTGCTCTCGGCCCTCGGTTGGAGCGGGGCGGACACCGACCGTGTGGCCCATGCCATCGAGGCGCACAGCTTCTCGGCCGGGATCGCTCCGCAGACGCTGGAGGCGCGGATCCTGCAGGATGCCGACCGGCTGGACGCCATGGGCGCCATCGGCGTGGCGCGCTGCCTCTGGCTGGCCGGGGCGCGGGGCGCGGCGATCTGCGACGCCACGGATCCGGCCGCCACTGCCCGCCCGCTCGACGATGCCGCTTTTGCGCTGGATCATTTCCAGACCAAGCTGCTGCACCTCGGGGAGACCCTGACCACCGCCAAGGGCCGGGCCCTGGCTGAGGCCCGCGCCGCCCGGCTGCGCGCCTTCTACGAGGGCCTGCTCGACGAGGTCGGCTGAGCGCCTCATGCAGCCCGTCACCTGCCGGCCCGGGCTCCACCCCGCAGCAGCTTCCCGTCGGCAATTCCGCACCGCCCCCGGCCGGCATCGCCATGAAGCAGCCGAACCAGCCGTCACCCGTTCCAGTCAGACGGGATCCCGTCGTCCAACCACACACCACGCCTTAGTCTATCCAATGGCTGAAAACACTGCGGGGGAGCCCGCGCAACGAGTGGGGGCAGAGCCCCCGACGTCCTTTCCCAAGAGCATCCCGTCGACCTGCCGGACCTGCGCCCGCCCCGCAGGGCGAGGGCGCCTGATCCGTCCCGGCGCGCCACGCGCACCACGGCAGCCAGACCCCGCCCTAGCCCTCAGGCGCGATGTCCAGTTCGGCCAGCCCCAGTTGCCGCGCCGCCGCCAGCGAGAGGATACCGCTGTCCAGCCCCTGCGGTGCCTGGTAGGCGCGCACGGCGCGGCGGGTGCGGGCACTCATCTCTCCGCTGATGCTGCCGGAGTAGAGCCCGCGCGCCGCCAGCGCCCGCTGCAGGGACGCGATGAAGGCCGGGGTCATCTCCTCGGCGCAGGGCACCCGGAACCAGAGTTCGCGGCGTTCGCGGATGATCTTCTGCCGGGTCTCGGTCTTGTAGATCGCGGGCTGGGTGACGCGGCCGTCGGTATGGACTTCGGCGGGCTGCATGAGGATCTGCGCGGTGACCGTCTCGACCACCGCCGGCTGCACCTCCTTGCCCCAGCACTGCGAGGGGTCCGAGCCGGGCGGGGGACGCGAGTAGATGCGGGTGATCTCGGGGGTGCCGAGGGCGGGAAAGTCGGGGAGGACCGGGGCGCAGCCGGCCAGCAGGCCGCACAGCACGACCCCGCGTGCGATCCGCGATCCCGCGCGCCGCCTGCCGATGCCGGGGCTGTCTGCTGCCATGGTCCGTCCTCTGCCTCGGGCGCTACCCTAGTCGCTTTGGCCCGCCCCCGGAAGCGCCTTTGGCGCGGGCATTCCCGCCCGCCGCCGCCCGACCGGCCCCCGGTTGACGGCGCTGTGACGGAAAGGGACTGGAATGGCGGCAACGGCGCGGCTAGGTAGGCAGGGCAGCCCCAGGCAGCCACGCAGCAGACCCAGAGAGAAGGACCCGGGACATGGCGAAGATCACCTATATCGAGCACGACGGCACCGAGCACGTGGTCGACGTGAAACCCGGCCTGACCGTCATGGAGGGCGCCCGCGACAACGGTATCCCGGGCATCGAGGCCGACTGCGGCGGCGCCTGCGCCTGTTCCACCTGCCATGTCTACGTCGCCCCCGACTGGGTCGAGAAGCTGCCCGCCAAGGACGACATGGAAGAGGACATGCTGGACTTTGCCTATGAACCGGACCCGGCCCGCTCGCGGCTGACCTGCCAGCTGAAGGTCAGCGAGGCGCTGGACGGTCTCGTGGTGCAGATGCCCGAGCGTCAGATCTGATGTCGCGGCGCGGCGGTGCCTTTCGGTGGGGGCCGGTCGCGCCCCGTTCCGTCTGTGCCGGTCGCCCGACCAGGGCCCCGATTGCCCTGGCCCTGCTCATTCTGGGCGTCGCCGCGCTCTGCCTGCCGACGCAGACACGGGCTGAAACGATCCGCACCGCCCGCTACGTCGAGCCGACAACCCGCTACGCACATGGTGTGCTGGGGGATGCGGTGGAATATGGTGCGCTGGAGCTGACCATCGCGGGCGGTGCCACGCGCCTGTTCCGACTGCCCGAGGTGCTGGTCTTCGAGGATCTCGCGCCGCGCCTGGCCGACCTCGACGGCGATGGCGCCCCCGAGGTGATCGTGGTCGAGAGCCATGCCGCCCGGGGCGCGCGCCTCGCGGTCTGGGGACCAGGGGGCCGGATCACCGCCACCCCCCATATCGGCCAGTCCCATCGCTGGCTGGCGCCGCTCGGCGCTGCCGACCTGGACGGCGATGGACGGATCGAACTGGCCTATGTCGACCGCCCCCACCTGGCGCGGACCCTGCGCATCTGGCGCTACGAGGCGGGCGGTCTGACCGAGATCGCCAGTGCCGAGGGCGTGAGCAATCACCAGATCGGCTGGTCGCGGATCCCCGGCGGTATCCGCGACTGTGCCGGCCCCGACAGCGGGGCCGAGATGATCCTGGCCGATGCGGCCTGGCAGCAGGTGCTGGCGCTGCGGCTGACGCCGGAGGGGCAGCTGCAACGGCGCGTGGTGGCGCCCTATGCCGGCCCCGACAGCCTGGATGCCGCTCTGGTCTGCGGGCCCTAGCGCAGCCCGTAGAGTGTTTCCCCGGTGAGCGGGGTCTCGGGCAGCCCCTCGGGTCGCGGCCCGCCCATGGTCCACAGGACGAAGGGCAGGGTCGCCAGCGGATATTCCTCGGGACGCCGGAAGGGCCAGAACCGGCAGGCGACCAGGCCCCCGGTTAGCATCATGAGCACCAGCGCGGGCAGCAGGGTCAGGAATCTGCGGGCCTGGTCCTGGAAGGCGATCCCGGCCAGCAGGCAGAGCAGCAGACCGACCAGCAGCAGCGCCGCACCGATCATGAAGATCGCCAGCCGGGCGCGTCCGGTATCTTCCATCTGGTAGGTCATCCCGGGGCGGACCTGCCCCAGCCGGGTCGAGACCAGCGAGATCAGCGCGAGGTACTCCGACAGGTCGGTGTCCGCGTCACGGCGTCGCGCAGTGGTCGAGATATGGATCCGCGCCACCTGGTTCGCGGTCTCCAGATCGAAGCGCATGGTCCGCGTGGCGCCCGAGCGCATCTGCGTCAGCGAGGCCCGCTGGACGCTGCGCAGCGCGACGGTGCCGCCTGGTCCGGTCAGGCGATCGGCCTTGAACGACCATGTCTGCGGCCGCCGCAGCTTCGCCGGGCGGAAGGTAAAGCTCTGATCTTCGCGGGGCGCGGCCTGGGCAATCATGGCGCCGGAGAGTACGCGAATGGTTGAATCCTGCAAGCTCTGTTGACCGCCCGGACAGCAACCGCCGGAAAAACTGGTGACCTTGCGTCAGGGCGTGCGATTTCGCGGCCCAGGCCGGCGATGGCCTTGAATGCAAGGCGATGCGGTCGGGGAACCGGGGAGGTGCGCGCCCAATGCCAGGCGGCGGAGCCTTCGGGGTGCGCCAGCGGGACGCACCCTAAAGGCGAGTGCCGCCCTCCGCGCGGCCCCGGTCCCTGCCTCAGCCGAGGATGCGCCAGCCGATATCGCGGCGCAGGAAGCCCTCGGGCCAGTCCAGCGTGTCGGCCATGGCGTAGGCGCGGTCACGGGCCTCGGCCAGGGTGGCGCCGCGTGCGGTCAGGTTCAGCACTCGCCCGCCATTGGCCAGCACCTTGCCCTCGGCGGCGCGGGTTCCGGCGTGGAAGCACATCTGCGCGGCGGTCTCGGGCAGGGCGTCGAGACCCCTGATCTGGGTGCCCTTGCGGTAGCTGCCGGGATAGCCCTCGGCGGCCATGACCACGGTCATCGCGTGATCGTCGGCCCAGTTGACCCGGGCCTCGGCCAGGCGGTGCTCGGCGGCGGCCTGCATCAGGTCAAGCGCCTGGCCGCCGAGGCGCATCATCAGCACCTGGCACTCGGGATCGCCGAAACGGCAGTTGTATTCGACCAGCCGCGCCTGTCCGTCCTTGATCATGAAGCCGGCGTAGAGGACGCCCTCGTAGGGGGTGCCGCGCTTCGCCATCTCGGCCAGGGTCGGGCGGATGATCTCCGCCATGGCGCGCTCGGCGATGGCATCCGACAGGACGGGTGCGGGCGAATAGGCGCCCATGCCGCCGGTGTTCGGGCCCTCGTCGCCCTCGCCGACGCGCTTGTGGTCCTGGGCCGTGCCGATCGGCAGGGCGGTCTCGCCATCGCAGAGGACGAAGAAGCTGGCCTCTTCGCCTTCCATGAATTCCTCGATCACCACCTCGGCGCCGGCCGCGCCGAATTCACCGCCGAACATGTCGTCGATGGCCTCCAGCGCCTCGGCCTCGGTCATCGCGACGATCACACCCTTGCCGGCGGCGAGGCCATCGGCCTTGACCACGATCGGCGCGCCCTGCTGGCGGATGTAGTCCTTCGCGGGAGCGACGTCGGTGAAGCGGGCGTAGGCGGCGGTCGGCGCGCCGGCGGCGTCGCAGATCTCCTTGGTGAAGCTCTTGGAGGCTTCCAGCCGGGCCGCCGCCTGGCTGGGGCCGAAGACCAGCAGGCCCGCCTCGCGCAGGCGGTCGGCCACCCCGGCGGCCAGCGGCGCCTCCGGGCCGATGATGATGAAATCCACGGCGTTTTCCTGGGCGAACTCGGCCACCGCGCCGCCGTCAAGGATATCGATATCGGCGCATTCGGCGATCCTGGCGATCCCGGCATTGCCCGGCGCGACGATCAGCTTGTCGCACTTGGGGTTCTGCAGAACGGCCCAGGCCAGCGCATGTTCGCGACCGCCGCCGCCGAGGATGAGAATGTTCATGGATCATGGCCTCCGAAGCTATGGCCGGGGTTTAGCCGTCGCCCGGCCCCGGGGCAAGCAGGCAGGGGGCTCCGCCCCCCGCGCGTACCGCGCTCCCCCCGGAGTATTTTCAGCCTGGTGATGGGCAAAAGAGCGCCTTGTTCCATCACCAGGCTGAAAATACTCCCGCCGGAGGCGTCCGACATCCGCTGCAAGCGCCAAGGCCGGGTCTTTCAACCCTCCGGCGGCAGCGTTAAACTGCTCCGAAACGAGGGGCAGCTTCATGGACATGTTCGAGGACGACACCCCCGGCAATGCGCCGGAGTTTACGGTTTCCGAGATCTCGGGGGCGGTAAAGCGCGTGATCGAGGGCGAGTTTGCCCATGTCCGTATCCGAGGTGAGATCGGGCGGGTCAGCTTTCCGCGCTCGGGCCATGTCTACCTCGACCTGAAGGATGACCGCTCGGTGATCTCGGGGGTGATCTGGAAAGGCGTCGCCAGCCGGCTGGAGACCCGCCCAGAGGAGGGGCTGGAGGTTGTCGCGACGGGGCGGCTGACCACCTTCCCGGGCCAGTCGAAATACCAGCTGGTGATCGAGGACCTGGCGCCGGCGGGCATGGGCGCGCTGATGGCGATGCTGGAAAAGCGCAAGCAGATGCTGGCGGCCGAGGGGCTTTTCGCCGAAGAGCGCAAGAAGCCGCTGCCCTTCCTGCCCGAGGTGATCGGGGTGGTGACATCGCCCTCGGGGGCGGTGATCCGCGACATCCTGCATCGCCTGCGGGATCGCTTCCCGCGCAAGGTGCTGATCTGGCCGGTCGCCGTGCAGGGCAAGAATTGCGCGCCCGAGGTGGCGCGCGGGATCGCCGGGTTCAACGCCATGACGCCCGGCGGCGCGCTGCCCCGGCCCGATCTGATCATCGTGGCACGGGGCGGGGGCAGCCTGGAAGACCTCTGGGGCTTCAACGAGGAGATCGTCGCCCGCGCCGCCGCCGCCAGTGAGATCCCGCTGATTTCCGCCGTCGGGCATGAGACCGACACCACGCTGATCGACTTCGTCTCGGACCGCCGTGCCCCGACCCCGACCGCCGCCGCCGAGCTGGCCGTGCCGGTGCGCGGCGAGCTGTTGGCCTGGGTGGCCGAGCAGGGCGCGCGGCTGACTCGCGCCCAGACCCAGGCGGTCGAGACGCGCGGGCGCTGGCTGCGCGACCTGTCGCGTGCCCTGCCGCGCCCCGAGACCCTGACCGAGGGGTCGAGGCAGCGACTCGATTATCTCTCTGACCGGCTGCCCAATGCCCTGCGCGGCCTGGCGCAGCGGCGCCGGGTCACCCTGTCCGAGCGCGGCGCCCTGCGGCCGGCCCTGCTGCGCGGGCGGCTGGCCGAGGATGGCCGGCGGCTCGAAGCGCTTTCGGCGCGGCTGCGTCCGGCGCTGGACCGTGCGGTCACCGCCAAGCGCGAGGCACTGGGCTACCGGGCGGACCGGCTCAGCCTGCGGCCGATCTCGCGCGATCTGGCGCGCCAGAAGGGCGACCTGGCCGAAACCCTTGCCCGCCTGTCCCGCACCGCAGAGGCCGATCTGCGCCGCCGCCGTGACCGGCTGTCGGCCGCCGAGCGGATGCGTGAGACCCTGGGCTACAAGGCCACCCTGCGACGCGGCTACGTGCTGGTGCATGACGGCGAGGGGCAGCTGCTGCGCTCGCGGGATGCGGCGGCGGCGGCCTCCGGCCTGCGCCTGGAATTCGCCGATGGGGATCTGGAACTGGGCGAGATGCCTGTGCGACCGGCCACGGCGGCGGATGCACCTGCCGCATCGGGGACAACCGCGCCGCAGAAGCCCGCCGCGAAAGCCCCACGCAAGCCGGCGAAGGACGACCCGCCCTCGGGGCAGGGCTCGCTGTTCTAGGGGCGGGGTCCGGGGAGGGGGATCAGGGGCGGCTCAGACGCCGACCTCGGGCCCCTTGCACTGCATGGGGTCGCTGCTGGACTGCATTTCATAGAGCACCGTGCCCTCGCCGCCCTGGAAATAGGCAGTCAGGCCACTGCCGCCCTGCACGAAGCTCCAGCACTGCGGATCGGGCTGGTCCTCGTAGACGAAGCAGATGTTGCCCGCCTCCTCGTACCAGTGGCCTTCCTTGCAGTCGCCGTCGAGGAAGGACCAGCGGACACGGCGCCCGGGCAGGTATTCCTCGACCCCGTATGCCTCGCCCTCGGCGCCGTAATAGAACGTCTTTCCAAGGGAGTAGGCATCGAACTCCTGCGCCGACATGGCGCCGGGCATGGCCTGCGACGGGCTGCCCGGCGGGGGCCCGGATGGCGGGCTGTCCTGGGCCGGAGCGGCCAGGGGCAGGCCGAGAAGGAGGCCGATCAGGGGCGTGGTGAGGAGGGCGCGCGATCTCATGGGGGCAGTCTGGCAGAGACGGGGCGGGGTGCAACAGCGAACTGCGCAGCCGGGCGCCACGCGCGGCGGTTCGCCCCGGAAACTGCTCCGGAAACTGGCCCGGAACATGGCCAAGGGTCACTGCCCGCTTCACTCGGCGGTGCCGGCCCCTGGCGCGCGTCCGTCCGTCCGGGCGCGGGCCGCATCGCGCAGCCGGGTCGTCCTGGCCGTTTCAAGTGCGCCGACGCGGGGATCCATGACCCGCCGCCACCAGCCGGGAAACAGCGCCACCGTCGCCATCACCGGCAGCGAGCGGGGCAGGATCGGCATCAGGTCGCGATCCAGTTGCAGGCCGGGGTAGATCCGCCCGGGGTGCAGGTGGTGGTCCGAGTGGCGCGGGGCATTCAGCATCATCGCCTGGGTGGCGGCATGGGGCGCGTTCCAGGAATGCTCGGGGCCGACGGGGGCCAGCTTGCCGTGTCCGCGCTCGTCGCGCTCCAGCCCGTAGTGCTGGACGTAGTCCGACAGCAGGATCTGGATCTGGGCGAAGACGCAGATGCCGGTGTAGATCGCCAGGCCCGGCAGGCCGCCGAAGCCGAGCGCAAGCGCGGCGCAGATCGCGGCGGTGGCGATATAGCCAAGATAGGGGTGGCGGAGGCGAGCCTTGCCGGCGCGCTTCAGGTCGTAGCTTTCGATCTTGTAGCCTTCGATGAAGGACCCGCGCCAGGCCCGGCCGAAATAGGCCCAGAAGCCTTCCCCCAGCATGGCGGTGTTGGGATCGTAGGGCGAAGCGACCCAGACGTGGTGCACCTTGGGGTGCGCACTGGCGTGATGGCCGAAGAGCAAGGTGGCATAGATCATCCGGCCGAGGCGGCGCAGGGGGCGCTTCGGGCGGTGGATCAGCTCATGCGCATTGGGGTGCGAGACCTGGCCGAAGTAGACACCGAAGGCGATGGCGGCGGGCAGCACCTCGTCCCAGGTCTCGGCGCCGCCGGGGCCGCCGAGGAAACGCATCGCGATCAGCACCAGCCACAGGTGGGCAACGCCGAGGCCGACCTGCAGGCTGACCCCGCCGGGCACCGCATCGTCGAGCGGAGCGTTCTGCCAGTTCTTCGGCAGCAGCGCGTCCAGCAGCGCGGTGAAGCCGGTGAGATAGAAGAGCGCCACCCAGCCCCAGGCCCCGCCGGCAAGCGCGGCCAGCAGCAGCAGGGGGACCGGCACCAGGGTGGCGATCAGGAAAGCGGGCATGTCGGTCTACCTCTTGGGACCGGGCGGGCCCGGTCGGTCGTCGGGCCAGACTAGCGATGTTTGCGGTCTCTTTCAGGCAGAATGTCAGCCCTTTCGGGGCAGGCGGGCCGACCTGCGCTGCCCGGGGGCCTTCCATCGCGGCGGCTTTGGCATTACCTCGTGGGGGGAGCAAGGAAGGAAGGCCCCATGGCGCTGTTTTCGAAACTGAAGGACCGGCTGTTCAAATCCTCCTCGCGGCTCGAGGCGGGGCTGGATGCCATCGTCGAGGACGGCGCGGGCGCCGCGACGGCCACGCCGGGCCCCCGCGAGGTGCCGCGCCCGGCGCCCGAGGAAGTGCCCGATACCCCCGCGCCGGACCTGCCCGAGCGCCCGGTGCCTGACACGCCGGCGCCGGATGTGCCGCAGCCGGAATTGCCCAGCCCCGGCCCGGACGAGGTGCCCGCGCCCGGCCCCGAGCTGGCGCAGCAGGGCCTGCTCGACAGGGAACCGGCACGCGGCGGCGGCGGGCTGGTCTCTCGCCTGTTCGGGCGGGGGGGCGACAGCGCCCCGCGCCGGGTGCTGGACGATGACATGCTGGAAAGCCTCGAAGAGCTGCTGATCGCCTCGGACATGGGGGTGGACACGGCGCTGCGGGTCACCGCCAACATGGCCGCCGGGCGCATGGGGCAGAAGCTTTCGGCCGAGGAGATCAAGCGCCTGCTGGCCGAGGAGGTCACCCGGGTGATGGAGCCCGTCGCGCGTCCGCTGCCGATCTACCAGAAGACGCCGCAGGTGGTGCTGGTGGTCGGGGTCAACGGCTCGGGCAAGACGACGACCATCGGCAAGCTGGCCTCGCAGTTCCGCGCCGCAGGCAAGTCGGTGGTGATCGCCGCAGGGGATACCTTCCGCGCCGCGGCGGTCGAGCAGCTGGAGGTCTGGGGTCAGCGCGCCGGGGTGCCGGTGCTGAAGGCCGCGACCGGCAGCGATCCGGCCAGCCTGGCCTTCGACGCCATGACCCGGGCCGAGGAAGAGGGCGCCGACCTGCTGATGATCGACACCGCCGGCCGGTTGCAGAACCGCCAGGATCTCATGGAGGAACTGGCCAAGATCGTCCGGGTGATCCGCAAGAAGGATCCCACGGCGCCGCACAACACGTTGCTGGTGCTGGACGCGACGACAGGCCAGAACGCCCTCAGCCAGGTCGAGACCTTCCGCAAGCTGGCCGATGTCTCTGGCCTCGTGATGACCAAGCTGGACGGCACCGCCAAGGGCGGCGTGCTGGTGGCGCTGGCCGACAGGTTCGGCCTGCCGATCCATGCCATCGGCGTCGGCGAGCAGATCGACGACCTCGCCCCCTTCGATCCCGAGGATTTCGCCCGGGCCCTCACGGGGCTGGACAGCTAGGACCGCAGCCCCTGTCGCAGACAACGTCTCTCCGGGCGGGCCGTGATCCGGTCCGTCACTCCAGCACGCGCTTCATCAGCCAGAGCACCGTGACGGCCATCACCGAGGTGAGCGCCGCCAGCGCCAGGTTGCCCATGCCCGCCGAGAGGCCGACCGCCCCGGCCAGCCAGAGCCCGGCGCCGGTGGTGATGCCCCGCACCTTGTCGTCGGCGGTGAAGATCGCGCCCCCGGCGAGGAAGGCGACACCGGCGGTGACCGCCTCGATCACGCGGATCGGGTCCTTACGGATCGAGTCATCGTCGGTCAGCGGGCTCATCAGGATGCCGAGCATGATCAGCGTGAACAGGCAGGCCGCCAGCGACACCAGCATATGCGTGCGCAGACCTGCCGACTTTTCCTGCCGCTCGCGTTCCCAGCCGATGACCCCGCCGAGGATCAGCGCCCCGACCAGGCGCAACAGGATGGCGGGCCAGCCGAGACCGGGGACCGGAGAGGCGAAATGCGTGTCGAGTAAGCTTTCCATCGCTGGGTCAACGTCGCCGGGTCCCCGTCGGTTCATTTTCGGAGAGGCGCCCGGCGCATGAGCAACTGGATCACCTCCATCGAAGGCACGGAGGCCGGGCACGAGGCGGCGCTGGTGCTGGCGCTGACGGCGGCCTTCCTGCACGCGCTCTTCGGCTCGTTGCAGAAGGGGCGGCTGGATCCCTGGACCTCGCGCGGGATCATGGATGTCTTCATGGTGCTGCTGGCCATTCCGGCCGTGCTCTTCCTGGTGCCGCCGCCCGAGGGGGCGCACCAGTGGGCGCTGGTGCTGGGGGCGATCCCGATCCACATGGCCTACAAGATCGGCATGGCCATGGCCTATTCGCGCGGCGCCTACACCGTGGTCTACCCGGTGGTGCGCGGCACCGGGCCGGTGTTCACCGTTCTCGGCGCCTGGGTGATCTTCGGCGAGACCTTCGCGCCGCTGCAGTGGCTGGGCGTGGCGGTGCTGTTGTCGGGGATCTTCGGCCTGGCGCTCTACAACCTGCGCACCATCACCGTGGCGCGCGACACGCTGGTCGCCGCCATGGGACTGGCTCTGGCGACCGGCTCGCTGGTGGCGGCCTATACGACCTACGATGCCTATGCGATCCGCGCCCTGCCGGATCCCTTCAGCTTCCTGGCCTGGTTCTTCCTGGTCACCAACCTGGACTTTCCGTTGCTGCTGGCCTGGCGCTGGCGCGGGCTGTCGCCCGAGCAGCGCCCGACCCGGCGCAACTGGCTGCGCGGCGGCCTGCTGGGGGCGATCGTGGCCTATGGCTCGTTCGGGTCGGTGATGCTGGCGACGCGGCTGGACAAGGTCGGTGAGGCCGCCGTCCTGCGCGAGACCTCGACGGTCTTCGCCGCGCTGATCGGCTGGCTCGTGCTGAAGGAGACGGTGGGACCCCGCCGGATCTTCCTGATGACGTTGATTGCGGCAGGGGCCGTGATAGTAGAGATGGGTGGACGATGAAGGAGAGCCCCGTGGCCGAGACCAGAAAGATTTCCCCCGCCCTGAAGCTGTCGCTGGAACTGGGGCCGGTGCTGCTGTTCTTCGTGGCCTATTTCGTGCTGAAGGATCGGGTCTTCACCCTTGGCGGGCGCGAGTACGAAAGCTTCATCCTGATCACCGCGGGCTTCATCCCGCTGATCATCGCCTCGACCCTGGCGCTGTGGAAGCTGACCGGCAAGCTGTCCAAGATGCAGGTGATGACGGCGGTGCTGGTGGTCGTCTTCGGCGGGCTCTCGGTCTATTTCAACGATGAACGCTTCTTCAAGATGAAGCCGACGATGATCTACCTGCTGTTCGGCGGCGCCCTCGGCATCGGCTTGCTGCGCGGCGAAAGCTGGCTGCAGCTGGTGATGGAGGAGGCCATGCCGCTGAAGCGCGAGGGCTGGATGATCCTGACCCGTCGCCTCTGCTATTTCTTCCTGGCACTGGCGGTGCTGAACGAGATCATCTGGCGCGGCTTCAGCACCGAGACCTGGGTCGCCTTCAAGACCTTCGGCCTCTCGGCGGCGGTCTTCGGCTTCTTCATCACCCAGGCGAAGCTGTTCGAGACCTATGCCATCGAGCAGGACAAGACGCCCGAAGCCTGACCGCTGACTTAAGGCGGAGGGACCTGAAAGGCCCTGACGGCAGCGTCAGGGCCTTCGTCGTCGCGGTGAGGGGGTCAGAGTTGCAGCTGGCTCCGGGCGTAGGTCAGCATCTCGGGGGTGACATCGGCGGTGGTGATCGGCGCATTGCCGGTGGCGTTATGCGCGGCCACGAGGGCCTCGCGCAGGGCCTCGTCGCTGATCGCCGCCTCGGCCTCGGCAGAGGTGATCTCGGCCTGGTCCAGCACGGCCTTGTCCGCCAGCGCGTCCTGCAATGCCGCCTCGGCCTCGGCCAGATCGGAGAGCTGGGCCTGGTAGGCGTCGTAGCCCGCTTCTCCCTCGGCGACGGGGTTGGCGTCGAGGGTGCTGCGCATCTCTGCAATCTCGGCGGCCCAGGTCTCGGGCGTGTCCGACAGGCCCAGGGACTCGGCCTCGTCGGCCAGGTCGGCGTAGCTTCCGGCGTAGGCGGCGCGGGCAGCATCCAGCGCATCGGCGGCCTCTTCCGCCTCGGCCACGGCACCGAGGTAGGCTTTCACCGGCACCATCTTGGGATCCGAGGAATTCATGATCCCGTTCATGTTGCGCTTGAGCGAGTTCAGCGACTTCAGCGAGGCCGCGAGGGGCCGTTCGCCACCGTTGCCGCGGGCACTGTCGCTCTTGCCGTTGGAGCCGGAGTTGCCGCGGTCACCGGAGTTGCCCCGGTCGCCCGAATTGCCCCGGTCGCCCGAGTTGCCGTTGCCGCCTGAGTTGCCGCCCGAATTGCCGCCGTTGGCGTTGTCGCTCTTGGCATGGGCGGCGCCGGTGCCGGCCAGATCCGCCACCACGACAGGTGCGGCGAGGGCCAGCATGGCCGTGGTCAGGACGAGTTGGGTGGTCATCTTCATCGGATAACACTCCTACTGGTTATTGGAGTCTGAAGGTTGTGTTGGGCAAAGATGGCCTGAATGTGTCGCAAGTTCTGTTGAATCGGCGGTAACCTGCCAGAGAACCGGGATGCAGGCCCTAGCGGAGACTTGCCGCAGCGGGGGCGGGGCGCCACTCTGGGGAATGCGTTTCGCGATCCTGGCAGATATCCACGGCAATTCGGACGCCCTCGGCGCGGTCCTGCGGGACATGCAGGCCGAGGGGGTGAGCGAGGCCGTCAACCTGGGGGATCACTTCAGCGGCCCTCTGGATGCGGCAGGCACGGCGCGGATGTTGGCGGCGCGGGCCTTCCCCTCGATCCTCGGCAACCACGACCGCTGGCTGATATCCTTGGATCCGGGCCGGATGGGCCCGTCGGACCTGGCCGCCTTCCGCCAGCTCGACAGGGCGGCGCTGGACTGGCTGCGCGGCCTGCCGCCGGTGCGGCGGGTTTTCGGGGATGTCTTCCTCTGCCATGGCACGCCGGGCAGTGACCTGGCCTATTGGCTGGAGCGGATCGGAGAGGACGGCCAGCCCCGTGCCGCGACCCGCGCCGAGATCGAGCGCGAGGCCGAGGGGCTGGAGGCCGGCCTGATCCTCTGCGCCCATACCCATATCCCCCGGATCCGTCAGCTGGCGGACGGGCGGGTGGTGGTCAATCCCGGCAGCATCGGCTGCCCTGCCTATGACGACGATCACCCGGTGCCCCATGTGATGCAGACCGGCACCCCGAATGCCTCCTACGCGATTGCCGAGCGGCGCGCTGCGGGCTGGCAGGTCTGTTTCCGCTCGGTGCCCTATGACCCCAGCCGCATGGTGCAGCTGGCCGAGGCGGCGGGGCGGGCGGAATGGGCGCGGGCGCTGGCGACGGGCTGGATCAGCGACAGCTGAAAGGCCCCCGCCGTGTCCGGTGAGGGCCCCTCGGATCCGTGAGCGGATTTTCAGCGCCAGCCGAGGGCCGGGGCGACGTGGGTCAGGACGCTTTCGATCACATGGGCGTTGTAATCGACCCCCAGCGAGTTCGGCACGGTCAGCAGCAGGGTGTCGGCCTCGGCGATCGCCTCGTCCTTCTTCAGCTGCTCGATCAGGCGGTCGGGTTCATCGGCGTAGGAGCGTCCGAAGATCGCCCGCTGGCTCTCGATATAGCCGATGCTGTCGTCCTCCTTGCCGCCGCGCCCGAAGTAGGCCCGGTCCATGTCATTGGTCAGCGCGAAAATCGAGCGGCTGACCGATACGCGGGGCTTGCGGGAATGGCCGGCGGCCTTCCAGGCCTCGCGGTAGGCGCGGATCTGCGCCGCCTGCTGGACGTGGAACGGCTCGCCCGTCTCGTCGTCCTTCAGGGTGCTGCTCTGCAGGTTCATGCCCAGCATGGCGGCCCATTCGGCGGTCTTGTTCGACCCGGCCCCCCACCAGATGCGATCCTTCAGCCCCTCCGAATGCGGCTCGATCCGCAGCTTGCCCGGAGGGTTGGGGAACATCGGGCGCGGGTTCGGCTCGGCGAAGCCATGGCCGTCGAGCATCTGCAGGAAGACCTGCGCGTGGCGGCGGCCCATGTCGGCATCGGTTTCATCCTCGGCCGGCTCGTAGCCGAAGTAGCGCCAGCCGTCGATCACCTGCTCGGGACTGCCGCGCGAGATCCCGAGCTGCAGGCGCCCCTCCGAGATCAGGTCGGCGGCCCCGGCATCCTCGGCCATGTAGAGCGGGTTCTCGTAGCGCATGTCGATGACGCCGGTGCCGATCTCGATCTTGCTGGTCTTCGCGCCGATGGCGGCCAGCAGCGGGAAGGGCGAGGCATGTTGCCGGGCAAAGTGGTGGACGCGGAAATAGGCGCCGTCCAGCCCCAGCTCTTCGGCGGCGACCGAGAGGTCGATGGCCTGCAGCAGGGCGTCCGAGGCGGTGCGGGTGGCCGAGCCCCGTTGCGGGGACCAGTGGCCGAAGGACAGGAAACCGATGGATTTCATGACATCACTCCTTGGCATGGGCGGCGCGGCGGGGGCCGCGCCCGGCCCTGCCGGTTTGATGCCTAGCTAGGGTGCCGACCCCCGGTCACGCAATGGGGTACGCTGTTCGCAAATGCGCAGTCCATGTGCGGTGCCGGGGGCGTTCGTGCGCCCGGGCAGAGGCTCACTTCTGGCCGAACAGCACCTTCTGCTCTTCCTTGGTGCGGATGCCGCCGCGGTTCTCGGCGGCCAGCGCCTTGCCCTTCTGCACGGCGGGACGCTCGCCCACCAGGTCCAGCCAGCGTTGCAGGTTCGGCTTGTCCGAAATGTCCTGCTGCTGGCCTTCCCAGAGGATCGCCCAGGGCCAGATCGCCATGTCGGCGATCGAGTAGAAATCACCGGCCACGTATTCGGTCTTGCCGAGCTGGGTGTCGAGCACCCGGTGCAGTCTGCCGACCTCGTTGCGATAGCGGTCCTGGGCATAGGGCAGATCCTGCGGCGGATCCATCTGCGGGGCGTACTTCAGGAAGTGATGCGCCTGGCCAGCCATCGGGCCAAGGCCGCCCATCTGCCACATCAGCCATTGGTCCACGGCGATGCGATCCCGCTGGGTCGGTCCGCAGAAGGTGCCGGTCTTGCGGGCGAGGTATTGCAGGATGGCACCCGACTCGAAGATCGAGATCGGCGCGCCGTCCGGGCCGTCCGGGTCGACGATCGCGGGCATCCGGTTGTTGGGCGAGATCTTCAGGAAATCCGGCTCGAACTGCTCGCCCTTGCCGATGTTCACCAGGTTGAGGTTGTAGGGCAGGTCCATCTCTTCCAGCGCGATGGAGATCTTCCATCCGTTCGGGGTGGGCCAGTAATAGAGCTCGATGGGTGCGGTCATGATGTCCTCCGTGTTCGGGGCTCATGATGACGCATTCGCCCCCCATGGCAAGGGTAGCGACCAGGCCCCGGTCAGCGCGGCGGGACGACGGGCGGCGATCCGGGTCACTTCGGCGTGAAGCGCCGCGCCGCGCGGCCCGGTCAGCGCGCGGTAGAGCGGGAAGGCCCCGGGGCGCAGGTAGGTGGACCAGTGGCAGATGCGCCGCTGGCGCCCGGCCAGGGGAAAGCCGAGGGCGGCGAGGCCGGCGAGATGCTGCGGATCGTCCAGGCGCAGCTCGGGCAGATCGGGGTGGCTGGCCTGGCCCAGCACGCGATCCCCGAGGGTGTCCGAGGTGACCAGCCCGCCCAGCAAGAGATCGAAGAGCCGGTTCTCGGCGCTGGTCACGTGAAGCAGGCGGGCGCGGCGCCCGGCGGGGCTGGCAAGGGCGCGTTCCAGGTGGCTGGCATGATCCGCCCCGGCCAGCAGCAGCACCCGGCCAAGCGCCGGGCGCTCAAGCGCCGCCAGGGCGGACAGCAGCACCCGCGCCCCGAGGGAATGGCCGAGCGCGTGGATCTCGCGCGCCGGATCGAGGCGGCGGATCTCGGCGATCACCCGGGCAAGGACCAGCCCGGCCCCTTCGGCGCGGGCATATGCCTGCCAGATGGATCCACGCGCGGGCCAGCCGAAGGCCAGGCCCAGGCAGTCCTCTCCCACGCCCATGCCGCGCGGCCAGCTTGCGGCCTTGTGGCAACTGTGGGCCGCGTGATCCGAAAGGATGTGACGATGCGGGCAGTGCAGCGGATCGCCGGGCAGGAACCGGTATCCATGCACCATCAGAACGACGGGACCGGCGGGGCTTCGGGCCAGCGCCCGCTCCAGCTCTGCCCCGACGGGCGTGGCCATTCCATGCGCGACCGGCCTGTCGCCGGCAGCGTCGATCCTTATCAAGGCCATCGTGACAGCCCTCTGCTCGCCTCTGCGCCAGCCTTAGCGCGAACGTGCAAAAGACCCGTGAACAGGCCGTGACGCGGCCATGACAGGGCGGTGACGTGAACACAACCTTGACCGCCCGCACATCCGGGCGTAATGCGGAGGCGTGGCGCTTTGTAACCGGATTGCGGGCCACGTTAAACAAACCGCTAAAGAGGTCGAGTTAGGGAAGCCCCTTTCGCTTGACCGCGTCTGGGGCTTTTTTGTTGGCCGCGTCGCCCCCGTGGCCGGGAGATGGAAGATGACCGAAGAATTCAAGCCCCGTACCAAGCTGGTCCATGGCGGTACCCGCCGCTCGCAGTACAACGAAGTGTCCGAAGCGATCTTCATGACCCAGGGCTTCGTCTACGAGAGCGCCGAGCAGGCCCAGGCCCGCTTCGAGGAGACCGGCCCGGACGAATTCATCTACGCCCGTTACGGCAATCCCACCGTGGCGATGTTCGAGGATCGCATCGCCCAGCTGGAGGGCGCCGAGGCAGCCTTTGCCACGGCCTCGGGCATGGCGGCGGTCAACAATGCGCTGATGGCCTCGCTGAAGGCCGGCGACCATGTCGTCGCGGCCCGGGCGCTGTTCGGCTCCTGCCTCTTCATCCTTGAAAAGGTGCTGGTGCGCTATGGCGTCGAGCTGACGCTGGTCGACGGCACCGACCTGGACCAGTGGAAGGCGGCGATCCGTCCCGACACGGCGCTGGTCTTCTTCGAGACCACCTCGAACCCGACGCTGGAGGTGATCGACATCGCCGCCGTGGCCGAACTGGCCCATGCGGTCGGCGCGCTGGTCGTCGTCGACAACGTCTTCGCCACCCCGGTCTACTCCCGCGCCATCGAGCTGGGCGCCGATGTGGTGATCTACTCGGCGACCAAGCATATCGACGGGCAGGGCCGGGCGCTTGGTGGCGTGGTGCTGGGCAGCGAAGCGTTCATCAAGGGCGATTTCTTCGCCTATTCCAAGCACACCGGCGCGGCGCTGTCGCCGTTCAACGCCTGGCTGATGCTGAAGGGACTGGAAACCATCGACCTGCGCGTCCGCGCCCAGACCGAAAGCTCGGAAAAGATCGCCGAGGCGCTGCATGGGCACGAGAAGCTGGCGCGGATGATCTACCCGGGCCATGCCTCACACGCGCAGTACGACCTGGTGCAGCGCCAGACCGGCAAGGGCGGCACCGTAATCTCGATCGATCTTGCGGGCGGCCAGGAGGCGGCGTTCAACTTCCTCAACGCGGTCAGGGTTGGCGTGATCTCGAACAACCTCGGCGACGCCAAGTCGATCCTGACCCATCCGGCAACCACCACCCATTCCAGCCTCAGCGAAGAGCAGCGGCAGGCCCTGGGGATCACCCGTGGTCTTGTGCGGATCTCGGTCGGACTGGAAGACAGCGAGGACCTGATCGCCGACTGGACGAGGGCCCTGGCCAGCGCCTGAGCCCGGAACCCGGGCGGCCCCGGCCCCGGGCCGTCCGGAACCGACTGTGGCAACTTGGTCGAAAGATTTAATGATCTGTTACCATTAGCGGTGCGTAGTGCTCCTGTTGCTGGATTTTTGCGCTATGGGCACCTAGGTGTTGGGACGTCCATGGCGGGCGAAGTGGAAAGGGGCTGTAATGAATGTCCACTCGAATGACCTGAAAGCGGAAACCAAGGAAGCGCGCGCAGCGCTGGAATTGCTGCGCGACTGGGTGGCGAAAGCTTCTGATGCAGAGATCAACGCCCTCGACCCGGCGGTGGCACGCCTGTTGCCGGGCAGCAATGGATATCCGCTGCTGTCACGGGACTACCAGACCCAGTTCAACGCCGATTCCGCCTATCGCGATACCCTGCCGGACCTGCAGAACGGGCCCTCAAGCCTGATCCGTGGGGCCCGCGCCCCGATCCAGCACGTCGGCATCTCGAATTTCCGCCTTCCGGTGCGCGTGCGCAACCGCGCCGGGGGCGAGCACATGCTTGAAGCCTCGATCACCGGTACCGTCAGCCTTGAGGCCGACAAGAAGGGCATCAACATGTCGCGCATCATGCGCAGCTTCTACGGCCATGCCGAAAAGCTCTTTTCCTTCGAGGTGATCGAAGCGGCGCTGGATGACTACAAGTCCGACCTGGAAAGCCTCGATGCACGTATCATGATGCGCTTCTCCTACCCGGTGAAGCGTGCCAGCCTGCGCTCGGGCCTGATGGGCTACCAGTACTACGACCTGGCCCTGGAAGTGGTGGACGAGGGCGAGCAGCGGAACCGCTTCCTGCATCTCGACTATGTCTATTCCTCGACCTGCCCCTGTTCGCTGGAATTGTCCGAACACGCTCGCCGCGAACGCGGCCAACTGGCCACGCCGCATTCGCAGCGCTCGGTCGCGCGTCTCTCGGTGCAGGTGGTGCCGGGCGAATGCCTGTGGTTCGAGGATCTGATCGACATGGCCCGCGCGGCCGTGCCGACCGAGACGCAGGTGATGGTCAAGCGCGAGGACGAACAGGCCTTCGCCGAGCTGAACGCTGCCAACCCGATCTTCGTCGAGGATGCGGCGCGGCTGTTCTGCGAGGAACTTCAGGCGGATGCGCGGATCGGAGACTTCCGTGTCGCGGCCAGCCACCAGGAAAGCCTGCATTCCCATGACGCGATCTCGGTGCTGACCGAGGGCGAGACCTTCCGCGGTCAGAGCCTGGATCCCCGCTTCTTCGCCACGCTGCACCACGCCGGCTGATCGCGGCGGCCGAGGCCGGAGTCGCCCAGCGGGGTCTTGTGGCCATTCGCTCGCGGATGCCCACTCTTCGCGAATGCCCAATCGTTGTGCGCTTCGGCGCGGGATGCGGCAGGGTTTGGCCCGGTGTCCTGAATCGGCTTACACTCCTGTCGCGGCTTGCTACTCTGCGCGGTGACAGGAGGGATGTGCCATCAACGCCGAGGTGAAGGATCTGTGCCCGCAACAGGGGCCCGTGACGTCGCGCCAGCCGCGCTCGCGCGGGGTTTTGCGTGTGTCGGCGCGTCCTGGCGCGCGGATCGGGCGGCTGCATCAGGCCGGATCGCTGAAGGCGCTGTTTCCGGCCTCGCGGCATGGCATTCTCAACGCGGTTTTCCTCAATACTTCCGGCGGGGTGACCGGCGGTGACCGTTTCCACATCGCCGCCGAAGCCGAGGACGGCGCGGCGCTGATGGTCACCTCGCAGGCCGCCGAACGCCTCTACCGTGCACAGCCGGACGAAACCGGCCGGGTCGAGGTGGACCTGGCGGTGCGGGCCGGTGCCCGGCTGGACTGGCTGCCGCAGGAAACCCTCCTCTTCGACGGGGCCCGGGTGGCGCGCAAATTCCGCGTCGACCTGGCGCCCGACGCCCGTTTCCTGGCCGTCGAGCCGCTGGTCTCGGGCCGCCTTGCCATGGGTGAGCTTGTACATTCCGGTACTCTGAGCGATATGTGGCGCGTTTCGCGCGCAGGTAAATTGACTTTCGCTGACAATTTCCGCCTTTCCGGTGACATCGACGCCCAGCTTGCCAGGCCGGGTGTGGCCGGCGGCTGCCGCGCCCTCGCGTCGGTGCTCTTCGCGGCGCCCGGTGCCGAGGCGCTGCTGGCGCCCCTGCGCGAGGCGCTCGGACCCCTCGGCGGGGCCAGCCTGGTTGCGGAAGATCTTCTCTTTGCCCGCATCCTGGCCGAGGATGGTTTCATGCTGCGGCGCCGACTCATCCCGGCGCTGGTGCAGCTGTCGGGCCAGGACATTCCAAGGACGTGGACGCTTTAAGACATGCAGCTAACCCCTCGTGAAAAAGATAAACTGCTTATTTCCATGGCCGCCGAGGTGGCGCGGAAGCGGCTGGCGCGCGGCGTCAAGCTGAACCACCCCGAGGCGATCGCGCTGATCACCGACGCGGTGGTCGAGGGCGCCCGCGATGGCCGCACGGTGGCCGAGATGATGGAGGCCGGTGCCCAGGTCATCACCGCCGAACAATGCATGGAGGGCGTGCCCGGGATGATCCATGAGGTTCAGGTCGAAGCCACCTTCCCGGACGGCACCAAGCTGGTCACCGTCCATAATCCCATCCGTTAAGGCATCACATCAGGAAAGGGACGCAAGCGAATGAGCTTTCTCGAGAAACTGTTGGCAATGCTCGCCCCCAAGACGGATCTCAAGCCGATCCCGGTGCGCCGTGATCCGCCGCGCCGTGCCCCCTGGGAGCCGCGGCAATGATCCCCGGAGAGATCCTGCCCGCCGAGGGCACGCTGGAGCTGAACGCCGGCATCGAGGCGATCACCCTGATGGTGGCCAATACCGGCGACCGTCCGGTGCAGGTCGGCAGCCATTACCATTTCGCCGAGGCCAACGGCGCGCTGGATTTCGACCGGGCGGCGGCGCGGGGCCTGCGCCTCGACATCGCGGCGGGCACCGCCGTGCGCTTCGAGCCGGGGCAGCGCCGCGAGGTGTCCCTGATCCCGATCGGTGGCGCGCGCGAGATCTATGGCTTCAATCAACAGGTCATGGGGGCCCTGTGAACTGACCCGACGAGGGCAGAGGGGCGCGCAGCCGCCCCCTGCAGGCAGCGACAGGCACGCCACGGGCGCATGAGACATGGACCGGAAAGGGAAGACCCGATGATGGACGCGACCCAGATCATGATCCGCCAGGCCAGCTTCGTGCAGAGTCTGGCGCTTGGCACAGCGCGGCTGGCCGAATGGCAAATGCGTTTCGGACAGGCGATGATGCGCTCTCTGCTTGCGGAGACGCCCGCCGACGTGACGCCAGCGAAACCGGCCACGACAGCTTCGAAGCCCGCCGCAAGCACCGCCCCCGCAAGGCGCAAGGCGGCGAAGCCCAAGCCAGTGGCGCAGGCCACGGTGGCCCCCGCAGTGAAGGCGGCAGAACCGGCCCCCGCCGTGAAGGCGGAGACACCGGTCCCCGCCGCGACAAAGGCCGACGTTGCGCCGTCAGGTCCCGCCTCCAGCCCGGCCGCAGAGAAGACTGGCACGCCGAAACCTGCCGCACGCAAGAGCCGGCGCCCGGCGGCGCGCAAGGCCGCGAAGCCTGCCGCCGAAACCGCAGGCAAGCCCACGCCCGAGGCCCGCACCCGGCCCGCGTCGCGGCGCCCGCGCAAGCCCTCGCCGCCGCCCCCCATGCCCGACACCTCCACGCCCGACGGCGACAGCTGACGGCGCAGGCCGACGGGCCCACGCCCTCTCCGACACATCCAGGAGTTCTCCATGCCCACCCAGATTTCCCGCGCGGATTATGCCGCGATGTTCGGCCCCACCACCGGGGACCGTGTCCGCCTGGCCGACACGGATCTGATCATCGAGGTCGAACGCGACCTGACCGCCGAGCGCGCCGCGCTGGAGAGCGGCGGCAATGGCCCGCGCTACGGCGAAGAGGTCAAGTTCGGCGGCGGCAAGGTGATCCGCGACGGGATGGGGCAAAGCCAGGCGACCCGCGCGGCGGGGGCCGTCGACACCGTGATCACAAATGCGCTGATCGTCGACTGGACGGGCATCTACAAGGCGGACGTGGGGCTGAAGGACGGGCGGATCGCCAAGATCGGCAAGGCGGGCAACCCCGACACCCAGCCCGGCGTCGACATCATCGTCGGCCCCGGCACCGAGGCCATCGCGGGTGAGGGCAAGATCCTGACCGCCGGCGGTATCGACAGCCACATCCACTTCATCTGTCCGCAGCAGATCGAGGATGCGCTGCATTCCGGCCTGACCACGATGATCGGCGGCGGCACCGGCCCGGCCCATGGCACGCTGGCCACCACGGTCACCCCCGGCCCCTGGCACATGGGCCGGATGCTGCAGGCGGCCGAAGCCTTCCCGATGAACCTGGCCTTTGCCGGCAAGGGCAATGCATCGCTTCCGGCTGCGCTGGAAGAGCAGGTGCGCGGCGGCGCCTCCTGCCTGAAGCTGCACGAGGACTGGGGCACGACCCCCGCCGCCATCGACTGCTGCCTCTCGGTGGCCGATGCGATGGACGTGCAGGTGATGATCCACACCGACACGCTGAATGAATCCGGCTTCGTCGAGAATACCGTGGCGGCGATGAAGGGCCGCACCATCCACGCCTTCCACACCGAGGGCGCCGGCGGTGGCCATGCGCCCGACATCATCAAGATCTGCGGCGAAGAACACGTGCTGCCCAGTTCGACCAACCCCACGCGCCCCTTCACCCGCAACACCATCGACGAGCATCTGGACATGCTGATGGTCTGCCACCACCTCGACAAGTCGATCCCCGAGGACGTGGCCTTCGCCGAAAGCCGCATCCGGCGCGAGACCATCGCGGCCGAGGATATCCTGCACGACATGGGGGCCTTCAGCATCATCGCTTCGGACAGCCAGGCCATGGGCCGGGTGGGCGAGGTGCTGATCCGCACCTGGCAGACCGCCGACAAGATGAAGAAGCAGCGCGGGCGGCTGGCCGAGGAAACCGGCGACAACGACAACTTCCGCGTCCGCCGCTACATCGCCAAGTACACGATCAACCCGGCCATCGCCCATGGCCTGTCGCACCAGGTGGGCAGCATCGAAGAGGGCAAGCGCGCCGACCTGGTGCTGTGGAACACCGCCTTCTTCGGCGTGAAGCCCGAGATGGTGCTGATCGGCGGTTCGATTGTCGCGGCCCAGATGGGCGACCCCAATGCCTCGATCCCCACGCCGCAACCGGTCTACACCCGTCCGATGTTCGGCGCCTATGGCAAGGCGGTGACCAATTCCGCCGTCACCTTCGTCTCGGCCGCGGCCCAGGCCGAGGGCATCGCCGAGAGGCTGGGGCTGGAGAAGGAGACCATCGCTGTCCTGAACACCCGCCAGATCGGCAAGAAGGACCTGCGGCTGAACTCGGCCACGCCCCATGTCGAGGTGCATCCCGAGACCTACGAGGTGCGCGCCGACGGCGAACTGCTGACCTGCGAGCCGGCAGAGGTCCTGCCCATGGCGCAACGCTACTTCCTGTTCTGATGCGTACCGCCCTGATCCTGGCGCTGCTGCTGCCCTCCTCGGCAGTGGCGCGCTGTCCCGTCTCCGACGATATCTCGCGCGGGATCGTCTATGCCTCGACCCTGGGCGAGAGCGAGTCGATCCATGTCGCCATGGGCACCTCGTCCTTCCTGGCCAGCTACTACGAGCTGGGTGACTACGGGCTGACCAAGCAGTTCCTGCTGCTCAAGGGCGCCTATCCGCTGTCGCTGACCTCGGTTGTCGGCGATGAGGCGCTGACCATCTCCTATCACTATCCGATCCCCCAGGCGGGGTTTCCCGAACCGGCGCCAGGCGTGAACTGGCAGGTCGAGGCGGTCGTGGCACAGGGCGAGGTCTCGTTGAGCGAGACCCACAGCTACACCTTCGGCAATGAGGTCGAGCGCAAGATCGGCAATTGCAGCTTCCTCGTGGTGCCCTATGACATCGAGACCCGGTCCGAGGTCTACGGGGCGCAGGTTCTGCCGATGTTCTATATACCGGTGCTGGGGGTCAGCTTCCCTGATTCTGCGCGTGAGGGATCGGCGGATGAGGACCCGGATTTCAGCGAGCGCATGACCACATACCCCGACCTGCTGGCGGAATGGGGGAACTGAAGCGATGTCTTTGACTAATCCTGTGATCACAAAATGCGACGCGGCACGCACAGAGCCTTGCAGGGCAGGGGATTGGGGGCGTTTTGCCCTGCCGCACCGCAGCGAATTTCGGAGAAGAGCCATGCATGGTTTGCAACAGGGGTCTGCAAGGCCGTTGAAAATAACGGTTGCTGCATTGCAGCGGGCGCATGGCGGTAATGAGGGATTGAAAATGGTAAGGGCGCATCTGCTGACCTATTGTCGGTGTCAACTAAGGCACGCAACACATCAGTACGAGGTTTCCCATGGCTTCCATTTCCAGCAACATTCCCGCCGCCGGCTTCTCCGCCAAGGTCTCGGCCCTGTTCGCTTCCATCTCTTCCGGCATGATCGCCTACATGGAACGCCGCGCACGCTCCGAGCAGATCGCCGCGCTGCAGGCCAAGTCGGACGACGAGCTGGCCAAGCTGGGCATCACCCGCGAACAGATCCCGGCCTACGTCTTCCGCGACCTCTTCTACGTCTGATCCCCGCGCAGATACCGGGCGCCGTCACGGCGGCGCCGGTACGGGGCAGGGCGGCTGATCGGGAGTGGTCCAAGAGTGACGAGGTGCGCCATGACTGAGCGTACCCCCGTGACGAGAGCCCTGTCAGCCCTCAGATCCGACGCGCTGCGGGACGGCGAGATCGCCGACACCGTGACGCTGGACTACGACGCGCGTTTCTTCCGCCGCAAGGGTCTGATGACCGACGGCGGGATGCGCATTCTGGCCGATCTCGCGCAGACCATCTCGCTGGACGAGGGCGATGCCCTGCAGCTGGAGGATGGTCGCCTGATCGGCATCCGCGCGGCGCCCGAGCCGCTGCTGAAGGTGACGGGACCCGACCTGCCACGGCTTGCCTGGCATATCGGCAACCGTCACACTCCCTGCCAGATCGAGACCGGGGCGCTGTTCATCCGCGAGGATCGGGTGATTGCCGAGATGCTGCGCCACCTCGGTGCGCGGGTAGAGGCCGATACCGCGCCCTTCCTTCCCGAAGGCGGCGCCTACGGCCACGGGCGCACCCATTCCCACGAGCATGGCGCGACGCTGCATGATGGCTCCGGCCACTCGCACGGGCACTCCCATGACCATGATCATGACCACGGTCATTCCCACAGCCATGATCATTCGCATGAGCACTCCCACGATCATGGTCACCACCATGATCATGTGCATCATCACTCTTCTCATGACGATACCACGGCCCGGGCCGAGGATATCCCGGATGGTGCCGCGGCGGTCCCGTCCGATGGGCGGCGCGATCCGTGAGCACCGATCCGGCGCTGATCCTGCATCGCTGGCTGTCCCCGGCCTACCCGGTGGGCAGCTTCGCCTATTCCCACGGGATCGAGGCGGCGGTGGCCGAGGGGCGGCTGACCGGGCTGGCCCGGACGCGGGACTGGATCACCGACATCCTTGAACATGGCGCCGGCCATAACGATGCGATCCTGCTGGCAGCGGCCTATCGCGCCGAAGCGCCGGAGGTGGCCGAGCTCGCCGAACTGGCCTCGGCACTTGCCCCTTCCGTGAACCGGCGGCTGGAAACCGAGGCCCAGGGCGCGGCCTTTGCCCGCACGACCGCCGAGGTCCACGGCCTTGACCTGCCCGCCATGCCCTACCCGGTGGCCCTGGGCCGCGCCGCGCGGCTGATGGAACTGCCGCTGGAGCTGACCCTGCGGCTCTATCTGATGGCCTTCGCCTCGGCGCTGACCTCGGCGGCGATCCGGCTGGTGCCGCTTGGCCAGACCGACGGGCAGCGCCTGCTTGCCGCGATGGAGCCGTTGGTCGAGAGGCTGGCGGCAGAGGCGCTGCCGGGTGATCTCGACGCCCTTGGCTCTTGTGCTGTAATGTCCGACATTGCGGCGATGCGGCAGGAAGTCCTGCCGACCCGTCTTTTCCGCTCGTGAGCGGGCGCGATACGACTGAGAAGGGACACCAGATGAGCAGTTCTCCCCATGGCCCCCTGCGGATCGGCCTCGGTGGCCCGGTCGGCGCCGGCAAGACTTCCCTGACCGCGGCCCTCTGCCGGGCTCTGCGCGATCATCTCTCGGTCGCGGTGGTCACCAACGACATCTACACCCAGGAGGATGCCGAGGCGCTGGTGCGGATGCAGGCGCTGTCCTCTGACCGCATTCGCGGTGTCGAGACCGGCGGCTGTCCCCATACCGCGATCCGCGAGGATGCCTCGATCAATCTCGCCGCCATCGACGAGCTGAACCGGGCTTTCCCGGACCTTGATGTGGTGTTCATCGAATCGGGGGGCGACAACCTCTCGGCCACCTTCTCGCCGGAACTGGCGGACGTGACGATCTACGTGATCGACGTGGCCGCAGGCGAGGAGATCCCGAGAAAGGGCGGCCCCGCCGTTACCCGTTCGGACATCCTGGTGATCAACAAGACCGACCTGGCGCCCTATGTCGGCGCCGACCTGAAGGTGATGGAGCGTGACGCCACCGCGCAACGCGGCGGGCGGCCCTTCGTCTTCACCAACCTCAAGACCGGCGAGGGGCTTTCGCAGATCCTGACCCTGCTGGAAGAGATCGGCGGCCTCGCCGTCCCCGCATGAGCATCTTTTCCGACCTGCCCCGGGGGCACAGCCTGACCCTGATCGACTTCCGCCCGATCGGCTACGTGGTGGGGATGCTTGTGGCCGTGCTGGGGCTGACCATGCTGGTGCCGCTGGCGGTGGATATCGCCGACGGCAATGGTCACTGGCCGGTCTTCTTCGAAAGCTTCCTGGTCACCTTCGCCGTCGGCGGCCTGACCTCGCTGGCCTGCCAGAACGGCGCGCGCGAGGGGCTGACCCTGCAACAGACCTTCATCCTGACGGCCGCGCTCTGGGCCACGCTGCCGCTGTTCGGGGCGATCCCCTTCATCATGGGCGCCACCGATGCCAGCTTCACCGATGCCTATTTCGAGTCGATGTCGGGCATGACGACCACCGGTTCGACCGTGTTCAACGGGCTGGAGGCGCTGCCCCGGGGCCTGCTGCTGTGGCGGGGGATCCTGCAGTGGCTGGGCGGCATCGGCATCATTGTCGTGGCCATGGTCTTCCTGCCCGAATTGCGCGTCGGGGGGATGCAGGTCTTCCGGTCGGAAGCCTTCGAGACCATGGGCAAGATCCTGCCCCGGGCCTCGGCCATCGCCGGGCAGATCTCGGTGATCTACGTCGGGCTGACGGTGGCCTGCATGGTAACTTACCTGCTGCTCGGAATGGATCCGTTCAACGCCACCGTGCACGCGCTGACCACGCTGTCCACCGGGGGGTTCTCGACCTCGGATGCCTCCTTCGGGGCCTTCCAGGGGCCGATGGAATATGCCGCCAGCTTCTACATGATCGCCGCCGCGCTGCCTTTCGTGCGCTACGTTCAGATGCTGAACGGCAATGGCGTGGCGCTGTTCCGGGACGTGCAGGTGAAGGGCTTCATCGGCACCATCGCGGTGCTGGTGCTGATCTCGGCCTTCGTGCTGCTGTCCATCTTTCCGCACCACTGGGAACAGGCGGTGCGCGAAAGCCTCTTCAACATCGTCTCGATCATGTCGGGCACGGGCTATGCCTCGGTCGACTACATGGGCTGGGGGCCGTTCCTGATCACCATGTTCTTCTTCATCGGCCTGATCGGCGGCTGCGCCGGCTCGACCGCCTGCTCGGTGAAGATCTTCCGCTACCAGATCCTGATCGAATCGATCAAGGCGCAGATCAAGCGCATCCACTCGCCGCACGGGGTCTTCTCGCTGCGCTACGACGGCAAGAAGCTGGACGAGGACACGCTGGCCTCGGTGATGTCCTTCTTCGTCTTCTTCACGGTCTCGGTGGGGGTCTTCTCGGTGGCGCTGGCGCTGACCGGGCTGGACTTCGTCACCGCGCTGTCGGGGGCGGCCACGGCGCTGGCCAATATCGGCCCCGGCCTCGGCGACATCATCGGCCCGGCGGGCTATTTCGGGCCCCTCAACGACACCGCCAAGTGGATCCTGATCGTCGGCATGTTCTGCGGGCGGCTGGAACTGATGGTGGTCTATGCGATGCTCACCCTGCGCTTCTGGCGCGGCTGAGCGCCTTGATTTCCGGGACCGGGTGAGGCATCCTTAGCGTGAAACGCGGCAACGGCGCTGCGGCTCTCTCCCACAGGTCGGGAACATTGGCAGGGATGCCCTTCCGTGATGCGCTCACGGGATGGCGGCCCTTTTCCTGTTTTCCGGAGGTGACGAGATGAAGACCTTCCCCATGTTCCTGAAGATGGCCGGGCGCCGGGTGGTGGTCTGTGGCGGTGGTGCCGAGGCGGCGCGCAAGGCGCGGCTGGTGCTGAAGACCGAGGCCGAGATCCTGCTGGTGGCCCGCGACCTCGATCCCGAACTGGCGGGGCTGGTGGCCTCGGGGCGGGCGCGGCAGGTGCCGGTGGCTGGGCCCGAGACCTTCGACAACTGCATCCTGACCTTCATCGCCACCGGCGACGAGGCCGAGGAAGAGGCGCTGGCGGCGCAGGCCCATGCGGCGGGGGCGGTTGTCAACATCGTTGACCGGCCCGGCCTGTGCGATGCCTTCACGCCCTCGATCGTCGACCGCGATCCGGTCGTGGTGGCGATCGGCACCGAGGGCGCGGCCCCGGTGCTGGGCCGGGCGATCAAGACCGAGATCGAGACCCTGCTGGATCCCCGCCTCGGGGCCTTCGCGGCGCTGGCGGGACGGTTGCGCGACGCGGTGGCGGGGGCCTTCGCGCCGGCGCAACGGCGGCGCTTCTGGGAATGGGCCTTCAACGGTCCCGCCTTCGCCGAGCACCGTGCGGGGCGTGAGCGGGCGGCGGCGGAGATGCTGAAGGCGGCCATCGCGGCGCAGGCTGCGCCCGAGGATACGGGCCGCATCGCGCTGGTCGGCGCCGGCCCCGGGGCGCGCGACCTGCTGACCCTGCGCGCGGTGCGCCACCTGCAGGAGGCCGACGTGATCTTCTACGATCGGTTGGTCGATCCCGAGGTTCTGGAGCTGGCGCGGCGCGACGCCGACCGGGTCTTCGTCGGCAAGGAGGTCGGCGCCTCGTCCTGGCCGCAGGAAAGGATCGATGCGCTGATCGTCGCGGAGGCCCGCAAGGGGCGGCGGGTTGTCCGGCTGAAATCGGGCGATCCCTCGATCTTCGGGCGGGCCACCGAAGAGCTGACGGCGGCGCGCACGGCGGGGGTGCCGGTGGAGATCGTGCCGGGAATCACCGCGGCCTCGGCGGCGGCAGCGGCGCTGAGCCATCCGCTGACGGAGCGCGGCGAAAGCGACGCCTGCGTGCTGGTCACCGGCACCTGCCGCCCCGGCGATCCCACGCCGGACTGGGCGTCACTGGCGCGGGCGGGCACGACGCTCTGCATCTACATGGGGGTGGCGCGGGCGGGGCGCATCGCGGCCGAACTGAGGGCCGCGGGCGTGCCGGGGAAGACGGTGGTCGAGGTGGTCGCCGGGGCCTCCACGGCAGGCGAGCGGCGGCTCGTCACCGTGCTGGAGGACCTGCCGCAGGCGCTGCAGCGCGACGGGATTGCCAACCCGGCACTTCTGCTGGTTCGTCACGGCAAGTCGGCCGCCCATGCCGCCCGGCTGGCGGAGCAGGGGTGATCCAAAGGAAAAGCGCCCCCGAGGGGGCGCTTTGCAGGATATCTGGGGGCCTGCGGCCCCATTGGGGGCGACCCGGAGGGCGCCGCCCATGTCGGTCTCAGGCGCTGCCCCGGAGCGTTTGTCGGATGCCCGCGCGGGCATCCGAACCGAAGATCACTCCCAGCACTGCACCAGGACGGTGACCTCCTCGGCGTGGCGGGTGAGGGCCTGGGGCGTCAGGGCCGCGCTGCCACTGGCGGCGCGGGGGCTGACGCCGGCGGCGCCCAGCATCTCGGCCAGCGCGAGGGGGGCGGTCGCGAAGGCCACCCCGTCGGGCAGTTGCCGGGCGCTGTCCTGGGGCGCCTGCAGCAGCCCGATCAGCGCGCCGGACATGTCGAAGACCGGGCCGCCCGCATCGCCGGGCAGGGCGTGGATCTCCAGCCGCGACACGCCCTCTTCGCCGTCCAGGCCGCGCACGTCGGCCAGCTTGCCCCAGGTGACGCTGGGGGCGCCCAGCAGACCCTCGTAGGAATAGCCCGCCAGCACGATTTCGCTGGAAATGCGCGGGCTGACGGTGGCGACCTCGGCCAGGGCCATCGGGGCCAGCGGCTCCACCGGGCGCAGCAGGGCCAGGCCGGTGTCGCGGTCGAGACCGGCGATCTTGGTGGCCACGCCGTCTTCCAGCCCCGAGCCGATGGTGACCCGGCCGCAGCCACTGACCGCCGAGGCCAGGGTCAGCACGGCGCCGTCCGCGCCGACATAGACGCCGGAGCGGCCACGCAGCGGCTTGCGGATCTCCAGCCCCGCGACGAGGTCGACGCTCTGCTCGGCGCCGGCGCCGGCGTCATGGGGCAGCACGCCCGGCAGGCGGGTGAAACTGGCCTGCATCTGTTCCAGCAGGCGGGTGCGGCGCTGGCTGTCCCCGGCGGGCCAGACCAGGATGAACCCCTTGATCTCGCCGTCCTCCAGGCTGGCCTCGGCATGGGTCACCACCGACGCGGAACGGCCCTCGATGCGGAAATCGCGGCTGCCGCGCTGGCGGGGGCCGTCCTCGGGGACGATCTGCAGCGTCTGCAGGATGTCGTAGAGACCGTAGAGCGTGTCCTGGTCGCCCTCCTGGCTGATCAGCACGAGTTGCGCCGCGAGTTCGCCGGTCGGAGCGTAGAAGGCGAAGGGCGCCTGGTAGCGGTCGAAGTCCAGTACGCCAAGCGGCATGTCCATGCGGATCCCGGCGCGGGCGTCGGCGCGGCTGGCGAGGCCGAGGCCCTCCAGCACGGCATTGTACTGGCCCAGCAACTCGGCCCGCTGCGCGGTGGTCAGCACGCCACTTGGTTCATGGCCATTGTTCTGCTGCCATTCGGCCATGGCGGAACGGGTGCCGCGTCCGAAGGCCCCGTCGATGGCGCCGTTGTAGACGCCGGACCATTCCAGGGCGATCTGCAGCTGATCGCGCTCGGCGCGGCTGAGCAGCGCTTCGCTGCGCCGGGCCTCTGCGGGGCTTTCGTCGGGCAGGTTGGACAGCGCCGCGCCGAGCGAGTCCGAGGGCGCGGGGGCCTGTTCGGGTGCGGGGGCAGTCTCGGCCGGGGGCGCGGCGTCGGCAGCCTCGGGGGGGCTGTCCTGGCCGGCCGGGTAGAACTGGCCGGCGAACCAGGACGGATAGGCGATATAGCTGTCGGGGGGGATGCGGCTCTCGGAGCGCAGCACCCGCAGGACCTGGCCCGCGTCACCGCGCGAGTAGGGACCGAGCACGATGGCATAGAAGCCGTTGCCGAGGGAAAAGCCCTTCACGTCGGACAGTCCGCGTTCATAGAACTGGATGGCCTGCAGGGCCTCGGCCTGGCTGGGCAGCGCCTGGATCTGCACGTAGACCTCGCCCGCGTCCTGGGCGGTGGCGCGCTGCGGCGCCTGCGCCAGGCCGAGCGCAAGGATCAGCGCGGCGAGGGGCGCGATTAGATACCGGATCATGAAATGCCTTTCCGTCAACTCTTTCACGCCCCTTTGTACCCGGTTTGACAGGGGGCGGGGCAAGGGCTTTGACGTCTTCCGGCACGACGCCGCGCCAAGCGGGCTTCCCCTGCAACAGGCGGGAGCCGTAGCTGTCGCGGTCGCCGGCGCGGGGGCTTCGCCATTGACCCTTCCGGGCCCCGCCCGTAATCAGGCGCGGACCAGGGTAATGACCCGGGGCAGGCGCTCTGCCCGACAGGCCGCGAAAGGGATATCCATGTCCGAGACCCGCATCGAGAAACCCCGCTCCTTCCAGGAGATCATCCTGCGGCTGCAGGCCTATTGGGCCGCCAAGGGCTGCGCGGTGATGCAACCCTACGACATGGAGGTCGGCGCGGGCACCTTCCATCCGGCGACCACGCTGCGCTCGCTCGGCTCGAAGCCCTGGGCGGCGGCCTACGTCCAGCCTTCGCGCCGCCCCACGGACGGGCGCTACGGCGAGAACCCGAACCGCCTGCAGCACTACTACCAGTACCAGGTGCTGATCAAACCCAGCCCGCCGGACCTGCAGGCGCTTTACCTCGGTTCTCTCGAAGCCATCGGCATCGACATGGAGCTGCACGACATCCGTTTCGTCGAGGACGACTGGGAAAGCCCGACGCTGGGCGCCTGGGGGCTTGGCTGGGAAGTCTGGTGCGACGGCATGGAAGTCAGCCAATTCACCTATTTCCAGCAGGTCGGCGGCCATGACTGCCACCCGGTCTCCGGGGAACTGACCTACGGGCTGGAGCGTCTGGCGATGTATGTCCTGGGCATCGATCACGTCATGGACATGCCCTACAACGATCCCCAGGCCCCGATCGCGCTGAAATACGGCGATGTCTTCCGCCAGACCGAACAGGAATACAGCCGCTGGAACTTCGACGTGGCCAACACCGAGGTGCTGCTGAAGCATTTCGAAGAGGCCGAGGCGGAATGCGAGGCGATCCTGGCGCAGGAACACGAGGATCCCAAGACCGGCCGCCGCATCGTCATGGCCCATCCCGCCTATGACCAGTGCATCAAGGCCAGCCACCTGTTCAACCTGCTGGACGCGCGCGGGGTGATCTCGGTCACCGAGCGTCAGGCCTATATCGGCCGTGTCCGGGCGCTGGCGAAGAAATGCGCCGATGCCTTCGTGCAGACCGAAGCCGGGGGCTGGACCCCCGAGAGCGCCGCCTGATGCTGGCCCGTATCCAGCTGGGCCGTGTCCTGATCGTCGCGCTGGTGCTGACCGCCGTGGTCGCGGGCGGTGCCATCTACTACCTGCAGGAGTATGCCTACTACGAGCGGCTGGAGGGCGAGACCATCGCCCTGACCACCACCGACGGCGAACTGCAGCCCTTCCCGGCCACCGGGGTCGAGGCCATCGACGCCAATTCTTCGCCGATCCGGTATCGCGCCTGCTTCACCTCTGCCGCGGCGTCGCCCGAGATGTCGGCCTATGTGCCCTATCCCGGGGCGGAGCCGCTGCAGGGGCCGCGCTGGTTCGGTTGCTACGATGCAAAGGAGATCGGCGAGGCGCTGGAGACCGGGCGCGCCACGGCCTACCTGTCGCAGCAGGACGTGAGCTACGGTGTCGACCGGGTCGTCGCCATGGATGCCGATGGCCGGGGCTGGGTCTGGCACCAGATCAATCCCTGCGGCGCCGAGGTCTTCGATGGGCACCCCGCCCCCGAGGGCTGTCCCCCGGTGCCCGAGGGTGTCGCCCGGCAGTAGGCGATGCCTCCGGCGGGAGTATTTTCAGCCTGGTGATGATGCAGGGGGGCGCCCGGGAGGCGGCCCCTTTCTTGTCGTGAGCTTGCACGCTCTTCGGGGGAAAGTGGGGAGATCCTGTGGCGGCCGGCGGGGCCTGTGTCGAGGTCGGCATGGGGCCGGGGGAGATCGTCGCGGGCCGGCGGGGGCCTCTTGCCCTGTCCGCTGCGACCACTGTTGCGGGCAGCAGGTCGCGGTGGCGCAGCGGGCCTGTCGGCCCTTTGCCGCCTCACCCCCTCTGGACGCCCCGGCGCCCCTTCGTTATTCCCTGCCGGCAACCAGCGTGCCCCGGCACGCCCCAAGCACCGGATGGACGTGACATGCCCGATCTCCTGATCGAACTCTTCTCCGAGGAAATTCCCGCGCGGATGCAGGCCCGCGCGGCGGAGGAGCTGAAGAAACGCATGACCGACGGCCTCGTCGAGGCCGGTCTGACCTATTCCGGTGCGGCCGCCTTTCACACCCCCCGTCGCTTGACCCTGACCGTGCACGGGTTGCTGGCCGAAAGCCCCATGGTTCGCGAAGAGCGCAAGGGCCCCCGGGTCGACGCGCCCGAGAAGGCCATCGAGGGCTTCCTGCGCGGCGCCGGCCTGAGCCGCGACCAGCTGGAAGAGCGCGACGAGAAGAAGGGCCGTGTCTTCTACGCCGTGATCGAGAAGTCGGGCCGCCCGGCTGCCGGGATCGTCGCCGAAGAGCTGGAAAAGATCATCCGCACCTTCCCCTGGCCCAAGTCGATGCGCTGGGGGGCAGGCTCGCTCCGTTGGGTGCGGCCGCTGCATTCGATCCTCTGCGTCCTCTCGGATGAGGAGGGCGCCGCTGTCGTCCCGCTGGATATCGACGGTATCACCGCAGGTGACAGCACCGAAGGCCACCGCTTCATGGCGCCGGGCCGGTTCAGCGTGCGTGATTTCGAATCCTACCAGACCGAGCTGAAGCGCCGCTTCGTGGTGCTGGACGCCGCCGAGCGCGCCGATGCGATCTGGCAGGAGGCTTCCAACCAGGCCTTCGCCTCTGGCCTTGAGCTGGTCGAGGACAAGGGCCTGCTGGCCGAGGTCGCGGGCCTCGTCGAATGGCCCGTCGTCCTGATGGGCGAGATCGGCGCCGAATTCCTCGAACTGCCGCCCGAGGTCCTTCAGACCTCGATGAAGGAACACCAGAAGTTCTTCTCTGTGAAGAACCCGAAGACCGGCCGCATCGAGCGCTTCGTCACCGTCGCCAACCGCGAGACCAAGGACAACGGTGCCACGATCCTCGCCGGCAACCAGAAGGTGCTTTCGGCGCGCCTGTCGGACGCCAAGTTCTTCTGGGAAAACGACCTTCGCATCGCCAAGCAAGAGAAGATGCAGCCCTGGCGCGACCAGCTGGCCAATGTCACCTTCCACGCCAAGCTGGGCAGCCAGGCCGAGCGGATCGACCGCATCGCGGCCCTGGCCGCCGAGATCGCCCCGGCCCTTGGCGCCGACGCCGAGCTGGCCGCCGAGGCCGCCCGTATCGCCAAGGCCGACCTTTCCTCGGAAATGGTCTACGAATTCCCCGAACTGCAGGGCCTGATGGGCCGCTACTACGCCGAGGCCGCCGGCTTCGCCCCCGCAGTGGCCGCCGCCTGCGAAGAGCATTACTCGCCCCTCGGCCCGACCGATGGTGTGCCCGAGGCCAAGGTCTCGGCCACCGTGGCGCTGGCCGACAAGCTGGACACGCTGACGGGCTTCTGGGCGATCGACGAGAAGCCGACGGGGTCCAAGGACCCGTTTGCGCTGCGCCGTGCGGCTCTGGGCGTGATCCGTATCTTGCTGGAGCACAAGTCGGTGCTGCCGCTGCAGGCCACCTTCGTGAAATGCCACGGGCTTTCCGAGGACGTCGCCGCCGACCTGCTCTCCTTCTTCCACGACCGCCTCAAGGTCCATCTGCGCGACGAGGGCGTCCGCCATGACGTGATCGACGCCTGCCTGGCGATGCCGGGCAATGACGACCTGGTCTCGGTTGTGGCGCGGGCGCGGGCGCTTTCCGAGGTGCTGGGCACCGAGGACGGCGCCAACTTGGTGCAGGGCTTCAAGCGGGCCAACAACATCTTGACCAAGGAAGAAGAGAAGGACGGCGTGGCCTACGAGTTCGGCGCCGATCCGAAATTCGCCGAAGCCCAGGAAGAGGTCGCCCTGTTCAACGCGCTGGAAGCCGCCAAGCCGAAGCTCGACGCCGCCAACAAGGCCGAGGATTTCGCCAGCGCCATGACCACGCTCGCCACCCTGCGCGCTCCCATCGACGCCTTCTTCGAGGCCGTGCAGGTCAATACCGACAACGAGGTGGTGCGCCGCAATCGCCTGAACCTGCTGTCGACCATCCGCTCGACCGTGCTGCAGGTTGCAGACCTCACCCGGATCGAGGCCTGAGCGCGCGGCACCGCCGGATGCCTCCGGCGGGAGTATTTTCAGCCTGGTGATGATGCAGGGCGTGCCTTCGGGCGCGCCCTGTCCGTTTCCGCGCCGACCCGGTCTCATCACCAGGCTGGAAATACTCCGGGGGGACCTCCGCAGGAGGTGGGGGCAGGGCCCCCTCCACCCTGTGGGCCGGGTGCAATGGCTGCCCGTCGCGATACCGGGCCGCCGGGAATCTCCTTGCTCCGAATCCCGCCACGACTATGCTGCCGGCACCATCTCGCGGGCCCTTACGGCCCGTACTGGGGGGCCGGTGCCGCATCACGATCCGCATGTCACGCTCATCAGCGAAACCGCCCCCGTGGCGACCAGCACCCATGGCGGCAGGGCCAAGTGCCTGCAGCGCCTCGTGCGCCTGTCGCTGCCGGTACCGCAGACCGTGGCGCTGTCCTTCAAGGCGGTCAACGACATCGCCGAGGGCCGTCTGCCGACCATGGCCGACCTTCTGGATCCCTTTGGCGAGAACCCCCTGCTCTGTGTCCGGCCCTCCTCGGAGGATCCCGACTGGGGCGGCCCCTCGGCAGTGCTGAACATCGGCATGAACGATGCCACCCATGCCCGTCTGTCCGAGAAGATCGGCGCCGAGGCCGCCTCGGCCCTCTACAAGAGCTTCGTGCGCACCTATTCGGTGCATGTGGAACGGCTGGACCCCGACATGTTCGAGGATCTTTCCGCCTCGGGCCCCGAGGCGCTGGCCGAGGCCCTGCGCGCCTATCGCGAGGAAACCGAAGAGGATTTCCCCCAGGACGCGGGCGTGCAGCTGGCCGCCGTGCTGAAGAGCATGGCGCGGGCCTGGCGGGGCACCACGGCGCGGCTGCTGCGCCAGGCCAAGGGGGCGCCGGCCGATGCGGGTCTCGGCCTCGTGGTGCAGGAAATGGCGCTTGGCCTCGGCAACGAGGGGGAATGCGGCTCGGGCGTCATGCAGCTGGTCTCCTCGACCACCGGCCTGCCACGGATCACCGGGCGCTACCTCAGCCAGTCGCAGCACCGCGAAGCGCTGCGCGAGGACAGCCGGTCGCTGTACCTGGCGCGGGACAAGCGCGGCCCCTCGCTGGAGGAACTGGCGCCCGAAGCCTATGCCAAGCTGGCCGAATATTGCGAGCTGATGCGCTATCGCCTGCGCGAGGAGATGCAGACCGAATTCACCATCGAGAACGGCAACGTGCATGTCCTGGATGCCCTGCGGGTGCAGCGCAGCTCGCGCGCGGCGGTGCGCATTGCCGTGGCCCTGGCCGAGGACGGGGTGATCCCGCGTGATGAGGCGCTGTGTCGGGTCGATCCCCGGGCGCTGAGCGAGATGCTGCACCGCCAGGTCGACCCCGCCGCGCCGCGTGACGTGCTGGGCACCGGCATCGCCGCTTCGCCCGGCGCCGCGACCGGGCGGCTGGTGTTTTCCGCCGCCGCTGCCCAGGCCGCAAAGTCGCGGGGCGAGGCCAGCATCCTGGTTCGGCGCGAGACCGGTCCGGAGGATATCCGAGGGATGCACGCCGCCGTCGCGGTGATGACGGAACGCGGCGGCATCACCTCCCATGCCGCCGTGATCGGGCGCGGCCTGGGCCTTCCTTGCGTGGTCAGCTGCGCAGGTCTGGGCTTCGACATGAAGCAGGAACGCCTGAAGGCGGCCGATGGCCGGGTGCTGAAGGCCGGGGATATCGTCACCGTGGATGGCACCAACGGCGCCATCCTGGCCGGAGAGACGCCCCTGATCGAGGCGGCGCGCGACGATGCCTTCCAGTCGATGATGTCCTGGGCCTGGGACTATTGCGATATCGGCATCCGCGCCAATGCCGACACGCCCGCCGATGCCGAGGTCGCCCGCCGCTTCGATGCCCAGGGGATCGGCCTCTGCCGGACCGAGCACATGTTCTTCGATCCCGGTCGGCTGACCGTGATGCGCGAGATGATCTTTGCCGATGCGCCCGCCGACCGCCGCACCGCGCTTGATCGCCTGCTGCCCATGCAACGCGCCGACTTCACCGAGCTTTTCCGCATCATGCAGGGCAAGCCGGTCTGTATCCGGCTGTTCGATCCGCCGCTGCACGAATTCCTGCCCGCCGACCGCGCCGGGCTGCGGGAACTGGCCGAGGCACTCTCGCTGCCGCTGTCGGATGTCACACGGCGGGTGGAGTCGCTGTCGGAATACAACCCCATGCTGGGGATGCGCGGTGTCCGCCTCGGCATCACGGTGCCCGAGATCTACGAGATGCAGGCCCGCGCCATCTTCGAGGCCACCATCGAAGCCTCGCGCGAGGGCGATCCGGTGGTGCCCGAGATCATGATCCCGCTGGTTTCGGCCAAGCGCGAGGTCGAGATGGTCAAGACCCGCGTCGACGCGGTGGCTGCCGCCGTGCGCAACGAGACCGGCAAGAACTTCACCTATCGCCTCGGCGTCATGGTCGAGACCCCGCGCGCCGCCCTGCGCGCCGGCGAGATCGCCCCGCACGCCGCCTTCCTCTCGTTCGGCACCAATGACCTGACCCAGATGACCTACGGGTTGTCGCGCGACGATGCGGGCAAGTTCATGTCGGCCTATGTCAAGCAGGGCGTGTTCCCCGAGGATCCTTTTCACACGCTCGACACCGACGGGGTGGGGGAACTGCTCATGATCGGGGCAGAACGGGGCCGCGCCGCACGGCCCGACCTGATCCTGTCGATCTGCGGCGAGCATGGCGGCAACGCCGAATCAATCGCCTTCTGCCGCGACGCGGGCTTCGACTATGTCTCCTGTTCGCCCTTCCGCGTGCCCGTTGCACGGCTGGCTGCGGCACAGTTGCGCATCCGTCCGACATTGCCGCCACGGGCTTTTAAAACATCCTGATTTCAGCAAGTTAAACTAGTTCTAAAGGTCTAGGGAAAATTAAGATCCTGATAACGAACGGGTGTTTGACTGAGGGTGGTCTGGACGCTTGGGGCAGTTTTCGTTACGGAACCGCTCTGGCGGCGTCCTCGCGGCGTGCAACGATAGGTCAACGACATGCGATTTCTGAACTCCCTCTTCCCGGTGGTGCTGACGGCAATGTTGGTTTCGGTGAGCGCCGCACAGGCGCAGAACCCGCTGACGGAGGCGATGCAGGCCGAGGCCGAGGGGCTGAAATCGGTGCCCAATGCCCGCCTTGCCTCGCTGCTGAAGCGCCCGCGTTCGGGGAATGCCTCCGGCGTCGAATACTCCCGCGAATGGTTGGCCCGGCAACCGGCCGGCAAGGGGGGCGACGAATTCCAGTGCCTCGCCGAGGCGCTCTATTTCGAGGCCCGGGGCGAGAGCGTGAAGGGCCAGTTCGCCGTCGCCGAAGTGATCCTGAACCGGGTCGACAGCCCGATCTTTCCCAGCAGCGTCTGCGGCGTGGTGCACCAGGGCACGGGACGCAAGTTCGCCTGCCAGTTCACCTATACCTGCGACGGTCGCAAGGAAGTCATCCACGAGCCTGCCGCCTATGCGCAGGTGGCCAAGGTGGCGGCGGTGATGCTGGGCAAGGACACCGTCCGCCCGCTGACCGATGGGGCGACGTTCTACCACACGCTGCACGTCAGCCCGAAGTGGTCGCGCAACTTCGACAAGACCGCCACCATTGGCGTGCATGAATTCTACCGGATGCCGACCCGCCTGACCCGGAACTGAGGTCGGCGCAGAGGGCAGGCGGGGCAGGGGGCAGTCGCCTCGGAAGTCCCGGCGGCCTTCACCTGCGGTATCTGCCAGCATCGGGACACGGACAGGTGCGGCCCCGGCGCAGGTCCCGGTCTTCCCGATCTGCCGCCCGCGCGCGGTCAGCCGCCGTTTTCGGCCCCGACCCGCTTTGCCTTTCCGGGCAAGCTCTGACATGAAGACGCGGTGAGGCAAGGGGACGTCATGACCGATCAGATCACCCAGGCATTCGGCCATCCGCTTGAACGCTCGAAGGCGCTGTCGGGGGATATGCCCGCCGACCGGATTTCCCTGCGCGACTACCTGACCGAGGTCGAGATCGGTGCCTTCCAGCAGGAACGGGGCCGCCACCAGCGCCTGCGCTTCAACATCGTCGTCGAGGTGCGCCACGATCCCGGCCCGCTTGAGGACGACGTCGACCGCATCCTCTCCTACGACACGATCACCGAGGCCATCGAGGCCGAGCTGGCCGCCGAGCGCCTGAACCTGCTGGAGACCCTGGCCGAGCGGATCTCGGCCCGCATCCTGGCGGAGCCGCAGGCGCTACGCGTCTTTACCCGGATCGAGAAGCTGGACCGTGGGCCCGGCGCGCTTGGGGTCGAGATCATGCGCTCTCATGATGATGCGCTGCCCGTCCCCGAGGCCGCTGCGCCGGGTCAGGGCCTGGTGCCGCTGGTGATCTTCCTCGGCCCCGAGGCGGTGACCTCCGGCGCGCTGACCGGCTGGCTGGACCAGCTGCAGGCGAAGAAGCGCCCGACGATCCTGTGCTGTGGCCCGGGAGGGGGGCAGCGGCCCGCCTCGGCCTCACGCCAGGCGCAGCGGCGTATCGACCTGCTGGCCATCGAACAGGCCGCCTGGGTGCTGGCGGGTCGGGATCGCCGTTGCGTGGTGGTCAACACCCGGACCGAACTCGACTGGTCGATGAAGCATGACCAGATTTCCCTCTGGGCACCGTCGAAGATCGTGCTGGATGCGGCGGGTGACCGCCCCGATGCGGTCGGCGACGGCACCGCGCTGGCGTTGTGGTTCGCCGAGCAGATGGGCGCGCGCGACCTGCTGGTCGTCGGTGCCCCGGCCCCGGCGGCCGAGGGCGCGACCCGCGTCACGGTCCTGCCCGTCACGGATATCCTGCCGCTGCCCTGAGGTCCCGATGATCTACTACCGTCCCCTCGTCCAGTCCGGGCCGCGCCCCTCCGAGGCCCTGCCGCTGACCGGCGGCCCGCTGTGGTTCAACCAGGTCGAGCGACTGACCCGCGACGAGGCCCGGGTGCTGCCGGTCACCGACCTGCCCGAGGACTGGCAGCGCCGTCTCTGCCGTCCGCGCCCGGCGCTGGCGGGCCTGTCACTGGACCGGCCCCGGATCATGGGGATCCTGAATGTCACCCCCGACAGCTTCTCGGATGGCGGCGCACACAATGCCCCCGAGACGGCGCTGGCCCATGCCCGCGCCATGGCCGAAGCGGGGGCCGACATGATCGACGTGGGCGGCGAATCCACCCGTCCCGGCGCCGCCGATGTGCCGGTCGAGGAAGAGATTGCCCGCACCGCTCCGGTGATCCGGGCCATTGCCGGGCTGGGCCTGCCGATCAGCATCGACACCCGCAAGGCCCCGGTCGGCCGCGCCGCCGCCGAGGCAGGCGCCGGGCTGATCAACGACGTCTCGGGCTTTGCCCATGACCCGGCGCTGGCCGATGTGGCCGCCACCTTCGGCCTGCCGGTCTGCGTCATGCACATGCGTGCCACGCCCGCCGACATGCATGTCGCCCCGCAGTACGACAATGCCCTGCTGGACACCTACGACGAGCTCGAGGCCCGTATCGCCGCCGTCGAGGCCGCCGGGATTCCGCGGGCCCGCATCCTCGCCGATCCGGGCATCGGGTTCGCCAAGACGGCCCAGCACAACCTCGAGATCCTCAACCGGCTGTCGCTGTTTCACGGGCTGGGCTGTCCGCTTCTGCTCGGCGTGTCGCGCAAGCGGTTCATCGGCACCATCGGACAGGCGCCCGAAGCGCGGGATCGCGCGCCGGGCTCCATTGCCGTGGCACTGGCGGGGGTGGCCCAGGGGGTGCAGATGCTGCGTGTGCATGACGTCGCCGAAACCGCCCAGGCGCTGCGCCTCTGGCAGGCTGTGGCGCGCGGCCGCGCCGAGTGATCGGCAAGGATCCGAGCATTCCCCGCCGCCCTGCCAACTTGCGCGGGAAGGGGCCGGGGGAATCCTCTAGGCTGGCCGGGAACCGCGAAAGGATCCTGCCATGCGCCGCCTGCTTCCCGCCCTCGCCCTGCTGATGCTCGCCCCCGCTGTCCGCGCCGAGGAGGCGCCGGTCAGCTTCCTCTGCGAGATGGGCGTCCAGATGCAGATCCGTTTCGCCGACGACCAGGCGGTGCTGACCCATGCGGACCAGTCGGTGACGCTGGACATCCAGCGCTCGGGCTCTGGCTTTGCCTATGCAGGCGCGGGCCACGCGCTGCGTGGCAAGGGGTCGGATGTGACCTGGACCGACGCGGCGGGGCAGGACTGGTCCTGCCGCGGCGCGCCGGTGATGCGGGGCGAAGCCAGCGCCGCCGGTCCAGAGGCGCTGAGCGGCAGCCGCTGGCGCCTGGCCTACCTGCTGGACGGCACGCCCGAGGGCGAGGTGCCGCCCCGGCTCGACGGCTATACCGCCGAGTTCCGCCCCGATGGCACCCTGGCCATGCGGCTCGACTGCAACAGCCTCTCAAGCCGGTGGAGCGCCACCGCCAATGTCCCCGCCGCCGGCACGCTGGAGCTGTCGCCCGGCATGATGACCCGCGCCTTCTGCGGCGAAGAGGCGTTGGACAGCCGCATCGCGGCCCTGCTGCCGGAAATCACCGGCTGGAGCCTGGCCGATGGCCAGCTGGAGCTGCTGACCGACGAGGACGACCGCCGCATCGTCTGGGATCCGCTGCCCTGACCGCGACGGCTCCGAAAGGCAAAAGGCCCCGCGATTGCGGGGCCTTCCGTCTTGTTTCAGATGAACGGGCCGGATGGCTCAGTTCTTTTCCTTGTCGACCATCTTGCCGGCGCTGATCCAGGGCATCATGCCGCGCAGCTTCTCGCCGACCTGTTCGATCTGGTGCTCGTCGTTGATGCGACGGGTGCCCTTGAAGAACGGCTGGCCGACGGCGTTTTCCTGCATGAAGTCACGCACGAACTTGCCGGTCTGGATGTCGCGCAGGACCGCCTTCATGCGGGCCTTGGTCTCGTCGTAGGGCAGGATGCGCGGGCCGGACACGTATTCGCCGTACTCGGCAGTGTTCGAGATCGAGTAGTTCATGTTGGCGATGCCGCCTTCGTAGATCAGGTCCACGATCAGCTTCACCTCGTGCAGGCACTCGAAATAGGCCATCTCGGGCTCGTAGCCGGCTTCCACCAGGGTCTCGAAGCCCATGCGGATCAGCTCGACCAGGCCACCGCAAAGCACGGCCTGCTCGCCGAAGAGGTCGGTTTCGCATTCCTCGCGGAAGTTGGTTTCGATGATGCCCGAACGGCCGCCACCGATGGCCGAGCAATAGGACAGGCCCAGTTCCAGCGCCTTGCCCGAGGCGTCGTTGTGCACCGCGACCAGGCAGGGCACGCCGCCGCCCTTGGTGTATTCGCCGCGCACGGTGTGGCCGGGGCCCTTGGGGGCCATCATGATGACGTCGACGCCGGGCTTCGGCTCGATCAGGCCGAAGTGCACGTTCAGACCGTGGGCGAAGGCGATGGCGGCGCCGTCCTTCAGGTTGTCGTGGACGTATTTCTTGTAGGTTTCGGCCTGAAGTTCATCGGGCATGGTGAACATGATCAGGTCGCACCAGGCGGCGGCCTCGGCGATACCCATGACCTGCAGGCCCTCGGCTTCGGCCTTCTTGGCGGAGGCCGAGCCTTCGCGCAGCGCGACGACGAGGTTCTTGGCACCGCTGTCGCGCAGGTTCAGCGCATGGGCATGGCCCTGGGAGCCGTAGCCCAGGATGGCGACCTTCTTGTCCTTGATCAGGTTGATGTCGCAATCGCGATCGTAATAGACACGCATGTTGTTTCTCCTTCCATTCCTGCGGCCACCATAGGCCCTGTTGCGGCAGCATTCGTTGCAAAATTCTCATTCATTCGCTATTTGATGAGAAACCCATTCGTGATTTATCGTCAGGTGAAAGAAATATGCTGGATGATGCCGACAGACGCATTCTGCGCCAGTATCAGGCAGATCCCTCGGCCAGCACCGCTCAGCTGGCGGAGCGGGCCGGGCTGACCCCCGCGACCTGCTGGCGGCGGATCGAGCGGATGCAGGACGCCGGGGTGATCTGCGGCGTGCGCGGGGTGATCGACTGGCGGGCGCTCGGCTACACGGTCGAGGTCTCTCTGCGCATCACGCTGGACAAGAGCGCGCCGCGCGCCTTCGACGATTTCGCCGCCGGGGCCCGCAAGATCCCCGAGGTGCTGGAAATCCAGACCTTCCTCGGCCAGGTCGATGCCCGCCTCGGCATCATCGCCCGCGACGTGGCACACTACCAGGAGGTCTACCGCGAGAAGATCCTGACCCTGCCCCATATCACCGATATCGACGCGCTGATGCACGTGGCCCGGGTGAAGTTCGACGAACAGGTGCCGCTGTGAGCGACTCTTTCGCCCTCGACGACATCGACCGCAAGCTGCTGCGCGCCCTGGCCGAGGATGCCACTCAAAGCTCCGGCGCGCTCGGCCGCCGCTTCGGCCTGTCGCAACCCGCCACCTGGCGCCGCATCAAGCGGCTGGAACAGGCGGGCGTGCTGGCCGGTCGCCGCCTCGACCTCGACCTGAAGCGCCTGGGCTTCGGGGTGACGGTCTTTCTCGGCATCCGCCTCGCCACCAAGGGCCGCGCCTCACTGGAGGAATTCGAACGCGCCGTCTCTGCCATCCCCGAGGTGCAGACCATCGAGCATATCCTCGGCGTCTACGACTACCGCCTGCGCGTCGCCGCCCGCGACCTGCCGGATTTCGAGCGGGTTCTGCGTCGCCGCGTGATGACCCTGCCCGGCGTCGGCAGCGTCGACGCCAATGTCATGCTCTCGGAAGAACGCCTGCCCGGACCGCTCTAGACAGGGAACAAGGCGCCAACCCCATTCCCTATTCGACGGCTGAAAATACTCCGGGGGAACCTGCCGCAGGCAGGTGGGGGCAGCGCCCCCCTTACCCCTTCGCCCCAAGCCCCATCTGCATCAACACCTTGCGCACCGGCGCGGCCGCGTAGAGCGCATCCAGCCCGGCGGCGCGCAGATCGCGCAGGGGCTGGGCCGAGATCTGGCTGGCACGGTTCAGCGCGTCGATTCCGGCAGCGCGGATCTGCACCTCGCGGTGGCGGGCGCGATGGTAGTCCGCCATCATCCGCGCGTCGCCCAGCCGGTCCGGCGCCGTGCGGGCCAGGTCGCGCAGACAGCGCAGATCGCCAAGGGACATGTTCAGCCCCTGCGCTCCGATCGGCGGCACGACGTGGGCGGCCTCGGCCATCAGTGCCAGGCGCTCGCCGGACATGTGCTCGGCGACCTGGGTGATGATCGGCCAGACCGACCGGCGGCTGATCAGGCTCAGCGGCCCCAGGATCTGGCAGCTGCGCCGGTTCATCTCGGCCTCGAAGTCGGCCACCTCCAGCGCGGCCAACTCCTGCACGCGGGGGCCGTCCTCCATCCAGACCACGGCCGAACAATGCCGGCCCTCGTGATCGGGCAGGGGGACAAGCGTGAAGGGCCCGCCCGAGCGGTGGATCTCGGTCGAGACATTCTCATGCGGCAGCGGATGGCTGACCGAAAAGGCCAGCGCCTTCTGGCCGTAGCGCCGGGTCGAAACCCCGATCCCCGCCGCCTGCCGCATCGGTGAGTTGCGCCCGTCGGCGGCCAGCACCAGCCTTGTCCTGACACGCTTGCCATCGGTCAGGCCGACAATCGCCTCGGCCTCGCGGGTGAACAGGCTGGAGGTGCCGGTGCCGGCACGGAAGGTCACGTTCTCCAGCTCGTCCAGCCGGGCCAGGATCTCGCGGCGCAGCAGCCAGTTGGGAAGGTTCCAGCCAAAGGGCAGATCCGAGATATCGGTGGAGTCGAAATCGCGGATCACCCGGGGCTCGGGCTCGGGGCCGCCGGCATCGACGATGCGCATGATGCGCAGCGGCGCGGCATGGCTGGCAAGGTGATCCCAGATGCCGGCCTCGGCCAGCAGGGCCTGGGCCGGCTGCAGGAAGGCGGTGGTGCGCAGGTCGGCACCCGCCGCCGTGGCCTCGGTGACGGGCGGCGCGGGATCCAGGCAGAGCACGCGGACCCCTTCCGCCCCCATGACGGCGGCGGCTGTCAGCCCGGCCACGCCCCCGCCCGAGATCACGATATCGAAGTCGAACTCCATCCGTCGGTCCTTTCAGCCCCGCGTCAGCAGGATCAGTATCACGAACATCACCGGCACCAGCGCAAGCGCGGTCAGCCCGAGTGCCACCAGTCCCCAGGTCTTCACCGCCAGCACCATGGCAGTCAGCACGATCAGCGCGGCATAGCCGATATGGCCGCGAAAGTCCCTCTCCAGATCGCGCAGGATCCAGCCGATCAGGGGAATGAAGTGATAGAGGCGGCGGGGGGCGGCAAGGGTGGTCATGGCGTCTCCGTCAGATGTCCTGACCCTGAGATGGGGGCAAAACAGACCCGTGGCAAAGCGACATCCGGTCGCTCATGCCAGCTGCCGGAGGAACCCCGCCAGGTTGTCGGTGCTGTAGTGGATATGGGGTGCCTCGACGGGATCGGGGGCGACATGGACGCAGCGCAGACCCATGGCGAAAGGTTCGATCAGGTTGCGGGGATCGTCCTCGAACATCGCGGCGCGGGTCGGGTCCAGCCCGTCGGTGCCGAAGATCGTGTCATAGGCGGCGCGGTCGGGCTTGGGGTGGAAACCGGCGTGTTCGATCCCGTAGATCGCATCGAAGAGCCCGGAGAGCCCGCGTGCCTCCAGCACCCGCTCGGCATAGGGGCCCGAGCCGTTGGTGAAGACGATCCTGCGGCCGCGCAGGTCGGTGATCCCCGCCGCCAGCTCGGGATCGCGGGTGAGGTGGCTCATGTCGATCTCGTGGACATCGCTGAGGTAGGGGCCGGGGTCGACATCATGCAGGCGCATCAGACCCGCAAGCGTCGTGCCGTGGTCGCGCCAGTAGTCGCGGCGCATCCGGTCGGCCTCGGCCTCGGACACGCCAAGGACCTTGACCACCCAGGCGGTCATCCGCACCTCGATCTGGTCGAAGAGCCGCGCCTCGGGGGGATAAAGGGTATTGTCCAGGTCGAAGACCCAGGTGGTGACGTGATCGAAAGCATTGCCTGGCATGGCGCGACGCTAGCCCCGGCGGCGGGCGGACACAAGCGCTGGCCTTGCATCGGGCCCGCCCCGCTGCCTAATGTGTCGCGACTATGAAAGGAGCCGGCGTCATGGCCAGCAAACCCCCGCAGGGCGATGCCTATTCGCTGATCCTTGAGGCCATCGACATCGGGCTCTACCGTCCCGGTGACCGGCTTGTGGAAAGCGAGCTGGCCGATCGGTTCGGCGTGTCGCGGACGCCGATTCGCGAAGCTCTTCAGCGGCTTGAGACCCAGGGGCTGCTGGCGCGCGACGGACGCTCGCTGATCGTCGCCTCGCTGGATCACAACCAGCTGGCCGAGCTCTACGTCGTGCGCTCAGAGCTGGAGGCGCTGGCGGCGGGCCTTGCCGCGCGCCATGCCACCGCCGAGGAAGTGCGGGTGTTGCAGGACATGGTGACGGCCGACCGGCGTCATCTTGGCGATCCGGCGGCGCTGGCGCGGGCCAACAAACGCTTCCACCACCAGATCCACCTGGCCTCGCACAACCGCTTCCTGGTGCAGCAATTGGACCTCGTGCACCGCTCGATGGCGCTGCTGGCGACCACCTCTCTGGCGGCCGAGGGACGCGACGGCGATGCGCTGAACGAGCATGGCGCGATTGTCCGCGCCATCGCCGCGCGCGACGAGGAGGCCGCGGCCGAGGCGCTGCGCAGCCATATCTCGCAGGCCTATGTCACTCGTCTGAAGCTGGACGCCGAGCGCGACGAATCCCTCTAGGGGCGCGGACGCGGGGCAGGGACAGCCCGTGCTGGGTCTTGTCCCAGTAGAAGGGTTTCACCACCAGTTCGTACAGCGCCTTGTAGGCCGCGAGGCACCCCAGGGGGTAATAGAGGTGCAAGGTCGGCACCCAGGGCCAGAGGTGGCGGTGCCGGCGGCGCCGGGTCGCGATCAGGCCCAGCAGGATGTTCTGGGCCTCGGCACCAAAGAAGAGCACGGCGCAGGTGGTCAGCAGTGGCGCGGGGACGAGATGCAGCAGCGGATGCGGCAGCCCGGCCAGCATCAGCCAGAATGACCAGAGCAGCGGCGCCAGGAGGAACTGCGACACGGCGGTGATGAAATGGGCGTGAAAGCCGATGGTCCGCCACGGCCCCAGTTCCCGGTGCAGGCGGCGCGGCTGGCGCAGGTGGACCAGGTAGGTGACCATGTAGCCCTTCAGCCAGCGCGACCGCTGCTTGATCCAGGGCAGGGTCCGGCAGTTCGCTTCCTCTCCGGTCGTGGTGTCCAGCAGTTCCGTGCGGAAGCCGTGGCGGGCCAGGCGGATGCCCAGGTCGGCGTCCTCGGTCACGTTGTGGGCATCCCATCCGCCGAGGATTTCCAGAACGTTGCGGCGCATGAAGAGCGTCGTGCCGCCCAGGGGCACCGCGAAGCCCATCCGCGCCATGCCCGGCAGGACCAGCCGGAACCAGGTGTTGTATTCGACGGTGAAGCAACGGGCGAGCCAGTTCTGGCGCGGGTTGTAGTAGTCGAGCGCCCCCTGCAGGCAGGCGGTGCGCTCCGGCGCGGCGGCGAAGCGGGCGGCGACGCGGCGCAGCTGGTCGGGGTCGGGCGCATCCTCGGCGTCGTAGATGCCGATGATCTCTCCACGGCAGAAGTCCAGCGCGTAGTTCATCGCGCGCGGCTTGGTCTGCGGGCTGCCGGCGGGCACCACGACCGTGCGGATCCAGGGCGGCAGGGTCAGCCCCGCGATCGTGGCCTGCGTAACGGCGTCTGCCTCTTCCAGGACCAGGACGATGTCCAGCCGGGTACGGGGATAGTCCAGCGCCTGCAGTCGCTTGAGCAGCGCCGCCGCGATCCGTCTCTCGCGGAACAGCGGCACCAGGATCGAAATGTCGGGGAGCGCCTCGTCCGGGATGTCGGGCGGCGGGACGGGGGCAGGCGGGCGCAGCAGGTGCACCGTGGCGGCCGTGCCCTTCAGCACCATGGCCAGCACCAGTGTCGCGACGGCCCAGCCGGTCAGGGCCACCAGCACCGCGCCGGGATGCAGGACCAACGCCAGCACAAGCAGGGCCAGCAGGGCGAAGGTCAGCACCACCCGCCGCCCTGTCACCGACCAGTTGCGGCAGCTCTCAGAGGGCGGAACCCGGCTGGACATCTGCCGCACCAGGGCCCCGTGGTGATGTGCCGCCACCGCGGCCTGGATCTGCGCCCGCGGCGCGATCACCGGGCGCAGGCCGAGACGCATGGGACGACGCAGCCGGTAGGCCAGCGGGGCCATGATCTCGACGTAGTGTTCGGGGCGGGCGGTGGCACAGACCAGAAGGCCGTCGTGGCTGCGCCAGGGCACGACCTGGTGGCGCAGGCAGAACTGCGGGTCGAGAAGATCCTGCAGGCCGGGATCGGGCGGGGCCTTGGCAAGGTCCACCGGGTCCAGCCCGTGCTGCCGCGCCAGCTTCGCCAGCAGCGCGATCTCGTCGATCTGCCCCTCGGCCCATTGCCGACGCAGAAGAGCGGGCGGCGGATGGCTGGCGTGCCCGGTGAACCCGGGCATGGCCTCCTGAAACATGCCGGCCTGCCCGAGATCCAGCCCCTTAAAGCTGGGCGGACCGACATGTATCGTCCGCTGCGCGTCCAGCTTTCGCAGGTCCGATGCCATAAATGTACGACCCCTTAAGTCTTTCGCACATCTGTTTCGCAGGACATCCTTAAGCGCCCATTAATGCGAACTTGCGAAAGGCTTTATCAGAGGCCCGGAGCACCCCGCGCATTAACCGGGAACACGAAAGGGCGGCCCGAAGGCCGCCCTCTGGAAACACGAACCGGCAGGAACGTCCGCAGGATCAGGCGGGGACGCCCATCGACTCCACGAAGCGCTCGAACAGATAGAAGCTGTCTTGCGGCCCTGGGCTGGCCTCGGGGTGATGCTGGACCGAGAAGACGGGCCGGTCGGTCATGCGGATACCGCAGTTCGAGCCGTCGAAGAGCGAGACATGGCTTTCCACGACGCCCTCGGGCAGGGTCTGGCTGTCGACGGCGAACCCGTGGTTCATCGAGGTGATCTCGACCTTGCCGGTGGCCAGTTCCTTGACCGGGTGGTTGGCGCCGTGGTGGCCGTGGTTCATCTTCACGGTCTTGGCGCCGAGCGCCAGCGCCAGCATCTGATGGCCGAGGCAGATGCCGAAGATCGGCATCTCGCTGCGGGCCATGACTTCCTGGATCATCGGCACGGCATATGCACCGGTCGCCGCCGGGTCGCCGGGGCCGTTGGACAGGAACAGGCCGTCCGGCTCATGCGCCAGCACCTCCTCGGCGGTGGCGGTGGCGGGCAGGACGGTCACGTCGCAGCCGGCCGAGGCCAGGCAGCGCAGGATATTGCGCTTGGCGCCGTAGTCGACGGCGACGACCTTGAAACGGGCGTTCTCCTGGCGGGGGAAGCCGTCAGGCCAGGCCCACCTCATTTCATCCCAGCGATAGCTCTGGGCGCAGGTCACATCCTTGGCCAGGTCCAGCCCGACAAGGCCCTTGAAGCCACGGGCGCGGGCGACCAGGGCCTCGACGTCGAAGTTGCCTTCGGGATCATGGGCAAGCGCGGCGTGCGGGGCGCCGCGGGCGCGGATGGCCCGGGTCAGGCGGCGGGTGTCGATACCGCCGATGGCGATCCGGCCACGGGCGGCCAGCCAGTCCCCCAGCTCACCGGCGGAACGCCAGTTGGAGGGCTCGGTCGGGTCCCATTTCACCACCATCCCGGCGGCAACCGGATCGGCGGTTTCGTCATCCTCGGGGGTCACGCCGGTGTTGCCGACATGGGGGAAGGTGAAGGTGACGATCTGGCCGGCATAGGAGGGGTCGGTCATGATCTCCTGGTAGCCGGTCATGGCGGTGTTGAAGCACAGTTCGGCTTCGGTCACGCCGGTGGCGCCGAAGCCTCGGCCGTAGAACACGGTCCCATCGGCAAGCGCGAGGCAGGCGGTCGGTTTCGGTCCTTGAGACAGGGGCATGGGCGACTCTTACGGCTATGGGCAAATTGGCGCATGGCTAGGCCCTCGGGCCGGGGAGGTCAAGGGGCAGGGGGCCGTGGGAGGGGGCAAAGATGCCCCCGTCGCAGGCATTCCCGTTGCGGTGGCGTCAGGCGCGGGCACCGTGGTGACGTGGCGACGGCAGGCAAGCGGGAAACCTTGTCGTGCCCGGGCGCGTTCTATAAGGTGACCATCTGCAATCAACGCGAGGGTAGACGCGACATGCAACTTCGGGAACGGGTCAATTCCGCTCTGAAACAGGCGATGAAGGACCGGGCCGGCGATCGGCTCTGCACCCTGCGCCTGATCAATGCCGCCATCAAGGACCGCGACATCGCGGCCCGGGGCGAAGGCAGCGAGGACGGGGTCGGCGAGGGCGAAGTGCTGGCCATCCTCGGCAAGATGGTCAAGCAGCGCCAGGAGAGCGCGCGGGTCTACGAGGAAGGCGGCCGCATCGACCTGGCCCAGCAGGAGCTGGGCGAGATCGAGGTGATCGAGGAATTCCTGCCCAAGCAGCTGTCGGACAGGGAAGTCGAGAGCGCCATCGACGAGGCGGTCAATGCCACCGGTGCGAACTCGATCCGCGACATGGGCAAGATCATGGGGCATCTGAAGTCCCGCTATACCGGCCAGATGGACTTCGGTGCCGCCGGCTCCAAGGTGAAGCAGCGCCTCGCCTCCTGAGACCGGGACAACCCGGGACGAGACAGGACCCCGGTGCCGCTGGCACCGGGGTTTTTCGTTAACGGTTTGGGGCGGTAACCTTTCCGGTTTCTTGCCAGGGGGAACACCCGGGGCGGCATTCGGGCGGGTTTTGGGCCGGGATGCGACCGAAGCGGTATCCTGCCGGGGCGATTCGGTTCTGGAACCCACCCCTGCGCGACAGGGTTGTGCCTTGCAGCCGAAGGAGGATCACCAGATGAAAGCCCGATCCGAAGCCCAGCAGAAGGCCGCCGGCGCGGCCCTGGCCGCTAAGCGTGGAGAGCAGGACCCGGACGACCTGCAAGGCGCTTCGCGCGAGATGTACGATGACATGACCGAGGCGGAGCTCGAGGAGATGGCCTCGACCTCGCACGACGATCTGCCCAAGCGGGCCTAGCCGCTGCGGATTGTCGAACCGCGCCTAGGGGCGGCGAAAGGCGGCGCGAAGCTCCGGCAGCAGGCGCTTGCGCTCCTCCTCGGAGAGGAAGGCGCCGATCTCGACCTCCCGGCCATTGCCGGAAAGCGTCAGGTAATGCGGCACCGGGCCGCCGGTCTCGTGGTCCGTGACGCGCACCCAGTAGGTATTGCAGTGCCATTCGGCGCGGGCATCGCGCGGCCCGTCGCGGGTCAGCTGTGTCTCGGTGGGGCCGATGTGCAGATGCTCGTGGATCATCCCGTCGGCGTAGGAACGTCGCAGCCCCCACCACAGACCCCAGAGCGCCAGCAGGGCGAAGGGCAACAAGCCCCAGAGCGCCAGCGTGCCGAGGAAGGCGGTCAGGGGAATCATCGCAAGGGTGAAGAAGGTCAGGATCACCGCCGCGAATCCCTGCGGCGGCAGGGAGCGGTGCGGCGTCAGGTCCAGCTCTGTCTCGGTGGTCCAGCGGTAGGGCATGGGGGCCTCATGCAAAGGGGCGCCACATCGGGCGCCCCTTGTCTGTTCCTGTTCGCTCCGGGGCTCAGTGCGCCGGGGACTTGTCCCAATCTTCCTGCTTCGGCAGCTGCTCGAAGGTGTGTTCGGGCGGCGGGCTGGGCAGGGTCCATTCCAGGGTGTCGGCGTATTCGTTCCAATAGTTCGCCTTGGTGATCTTCGCGCCGCGGAACAGCGAGTAGAAGACGATACCGAAGAAGAACACGAAGGAGGCGAAGGAGATGAAGGCGCCGATCGACGACCAGAAGTTCCACAGCGCGAAGCCTTCCGGATAGTCGATGTAACGGCGGGGCATCCCCTGGCGACCCAGGAAGTGCTGCGGGAAGAAGGTCAGGTTGGCACCCAGGAACATCATCCAGAAATGCAGCTTGCCGGCCCATTCGGGGTACTGGCGCCCGGTCATCTTGCCGAAGTAGAAGTACACCCCGGCGAAGATGGCGAAGACGGCCCCCAGCGACATCACGTAGTGGAAGTGTGCCACGACGTAGTAGGTGTCATGGTAGGCACGGTCCACCGGTGCCTGGCTCAGCACCAGGCCGGTCACGCCGCCCACGGTGAAGAGGAACAGGAAGCCGAAGGCCCAGAGCATCGGAGTCTTGAACTCGATCGAGCCCTGCCACATCGTCGCGATCCAGCTGAAGACCTTCACGCCCGTGGGCACCGCGATGACCATCGTTGCCAGCATGAAATAGCTCTGCTGGGTCAGCGACAGGCCGACGGTGTACATGTGGTGCGCCCAGACGACGAAGCCCAGGACACCGATGGCGATGATGGCCAGGACCATCGGCAGGTAGCCGAAGATCGGCTTGCGCGAGAAGGTCGAGATGACGTGGCTGATGATGCCGAAGCCGGGCAGCACGATGATGTAGACCTCGGGGTGACCGAAGAACCACAGGATGTGCTGGTAGAGGATCGGGTCACCGCCGCCGGCCGGGTTGAAGAAGGTCGTGCCGAAGTTCCGGTCGGTCAGCAGCATGGTGATCGCGCCGGCCAGGACGGGCAGGGACAGCAGGATCAGCCAGGCGGTGACGAAGACGGACCAGGCAAACAGCGGCACCTTGAACAGCGTCATGCCGGGCGTGCGCATGTTCAGGAAGGTGGTGATGATGTTGATCGCGCCGAGGATCGAGGAGGCACCCGAGACGTGCACCGCGAAGATCGCCAGGTCGGTCGAATACCCCCCCTCGGTGGTCGACAGCGGAGGATACAGGACCCAGCCGATGCCCGAGCCGAGCTGGTCGTTGCCGCCCGGAGCCAGCAGCGAGGCGACGCCGAGGCCGACACCGGCCACGTACATCCAGAAGCTGAGGTTGTTGAGGCGCGGGAAGGCCATGTCCGGCGCCCCGATCTGCAACGGCATGAAGTAGTTGCCGAAGCCGCCGAAGAGGGCGGGGATCACCACGAAGAACATCATCAGGACGCCGTGATAGGTGATCATCACGTTCCAGAGGTGCCCGTTCGGGGTACATTCCGCAGCGGAGGGCCAGAAGCGCGCGCCCTCGAGGCACATGAACTGCACCCCGGGATGCATCAGCTCCATCCGCATGTAGACAGTGAAAAGCACCGAGATCAGGCCCGTCACCGCGGCAACGACCAGATAGAGAATCCCGATGTCCTTGTGGTTCGTGGACATGAACCAGCGGGTGAAGAACCCGCGGTCGTCCTCGGCCCCGTGGCCCTGTACGGCTGCGTCGGCCATGCTTGCCTCCTCGTCAGAATGAACTGAAGCCCACGGAAGGCATTCCGCAGGGCTCGCAAATTAGTGACTTTCTATAATCGGCGTGCGGTCGCGACAATGGCCGTAATTGACGCAGATCAATTTTTTCACCCGACGTGCCCGTATCGGGCCCCTGGGTGGGGACAGCCCGAAGGGGGCGCCGACCCATACCGGGCGCCCCCTTCGGGCCTTCGCGGTGGCGTGACCGCTCAGGAGCCGTCGGTCCCGGCCTCCGCGGACGCATCGGCCCCGTCGGCGGAGCTTTCCGAGAAGGTCGCCAGGTAGGCGGCCACGTCGGCCTGGTCCGAGCGCATCTTGAAGGTCATCTTGCTGCGCGCGCCCGAGTCGCCGAGGACCTCGGCCAGGAACGCCTGGGGGTCGGTCATGTAGGCCTGGATGTTGTCGACATCGTAGACCAGTCCGGCCTCACCCGCCGCGACAAGGGAGTCGCCGTAGCGAAAGTCCTCGGTGCCGGCGGTGCGGCCGATCACCCCGTAGAGGTTCGGCCCCGTGCGCCCGCCCTTGACGAAGACCTCATCGGCCGATGCGATGGTGTGGCAGGCCTTGCACTTGCGGAATTCCTTCTCGCCGTTCGCCACGTCGCCCTCGGCGAAGGCGGGACCGGCCAGCAGGAGTGTTGCGGCTGCCATGGTGATAAATCGGGTCATTGTCGTCCTCCGATACCGGGTTGCGGCGTTTCCTGAGGCTTTATTACTGCAACCCGGATCGCGACCACAGGGGGCGCGGCTCGGCCAATTGTCGCAGCTTGCCGGGCCGCGTCCGGTCACGCGCCGGTCGCGGGAGGGGGGAAGGCGTCGTCGAAGGTGCTCATCAGCGCGCTGTCGAGGTCTTCCATGGTCACCGGCAGGCCCAGGTCGACCAGGCTGGTCACGCCGTGTTCGGAGATGCCGCAGGGCACGATTCCCGAGAAATGCTCCAGATCCGGTTCGACGTTGATCGAGATGCCGTGGAAGCTGACCCAGCGACGCAGGCGGATGCCGATGGCGGCGATCTTGTCCTCGCGCGGGGTGCCATCGGGATTCGGCGCCTTCTCGGGCCGGGCGACCCAGACGCCGACGCGCCCTTCGCGGATCTCGCCGCGGATGCCGAAGTCGCGCAGGGTCGCGATGACCCACCCTTCCAGCGCCTTGACGAAGGCGCGGATGTCCCGGCCACGACGGTTCAGGTCCAGCATCACGTAGACAACCCGCTGCCCCGGACCGTGGTAGGTATACTGTCCGCCGCGACGGGCCTCGAAGACGGGGAATCTCTCGGGGTCCACCAGGTCCTCGCGCCGGGCCGAGGTGCCTGCGGTATAGAGCGGCGGATGTTCCAGCAGCCAGATCGCCTCGGACGCGGTGCCGTCGGCGATGGCCGCCACCCGTGCTTCCATCGTGGCGAGGGCCTCCTCGTAGCCGACGGGCCGCGACGAGATGATCCATTCCACCGGGGTCTGACCGGGATCCTGATCTGGTTGGGGCAAGGGCGTTCTCCGAGCGGCTGAGTGAACAGGCCGGCGCCGTCGCACCGACCCTGCCCATCTAAGCGCATCGGGCCGGCAGTTCCATGTCCGATCGCCGACCGGGCCCCGGCGGGGCGGGTGCAAAGGCAACTGGCGCGATGGATCGGAGGCGACCCCGAGGCAGGGCCCGGGGGGCAGCGCAAATTCCGTGCCGGGGGGATGATTTTGCTCTTCACATTGCTGGCGGCGCTGGTTATACGCCCGCTACCTACCAGATCACGTGCGGTCGTGGCGGAATTGGTAGACGCGCAGCGTTGAGGTCGCTGTGGGGTAACACCCGTGGAAGTTCGAGTCTTCTCGACCGCACCAAATCATAGGGCAACAGCCTGATATTTTTCAGGATTTTTTGCGCCCTCTTTCTGGTCCCCCAATTGGCCCCTCGCCTGTGATGAAATGGACCACCTCGGCTGTTCTGGCGAAGGTCATCGCGCCCCGTCGGTACAGCGTGATGTGCCCGACTTGTGCCCAGCGGTAGAGCGTGGCGCGCGAGATCCCGAGCACGACTTGGGAATCGGCGGGCCGGAAGGTGGCGGGGACTCGCTCCAGCGTGCCATCACGCATGCTCTAGCTTCTCCGTCTCACTCTTCGGCGCATCGGCCAGGACATCAGCGCAGGCTTGGAAGAAGATCCGCTGCGCGGGCTCCGTCGCTTCGGCGGCGCGGCTCTCGGCGTGCGCCTTCGCCTCGGGATCTTCGTCGGCATCTACGAAATTGGAGCGCTATCTTGTCAGCGTAGCGATACCGAAGATTCTGGAGGTCTCGATTGCGCCCGGTGCGAGCGGCAGCTATGCGCGTTGGCGCCTGCCGCCCCCCCCGGGGGGGTATCTGAAAATCAGGGCAAAATACTCCTGACCGGTGAGGGGACCGTCGTTTTCGTGTACGGCCAATGGGAGAAAAAAGCCCACCCAAGGCGACAAGGCTAGACACTCGACAGCTGACGAGAGTGGGTGTGTCAGCTGACGGCGGACTGTTGCGCCGACCGCGCCATGGGATCGCGCGGCCGGCAGGCGTTACATGGTGCTGGGCAACCAGAGCACGAGGGCTGGGAAGGCGATCAGCAGCACCAGACGCAGCAGGTCGGTGAAGATGAAGGGGATCACGCCCCGGAAGATCGTCGTCAGTTTCACGTCCCGGGCAATCGTATTGATGACGAAGACGTTGATGCCGACGGGCGGCGAGATCATCCCCAGTTCCGCCACCATGACCACGATGATCCCGAACCAGATCGGATCGAAGCCGAGCGAGATCACCACCGGGTAGACGATGGGCACCAGCAGCAGGATCATCGCCATGGTGTCCAGGATGCAGCCTGCCAGGATGAAGGCCAGCAGGATCAGCCCCAGGGTGCCATAGGCCGAGAAATCCAGGCCGACGAGCCAGTCCGTCAGCTTTTGCGGCGCGCGGGTGATGGCCAGGAAATAGCCGAAGAGCACGGCACCGATCAGCACGGTGTAGACCGAGACCGAGGTGCGCAGCGCCTCGATCAGGCTGTCGAGGATGGTGCGGAAGCTGAGGCGGCCCCGGACAACGCCGATCACCAGGGTGACGAAGGCGCCGACGGCGGCGGCCTCGGTCGGCGTGGCGATGCCGGTGTAGATCACGCCGATGACGGCGATGAAGAGCAGCGTCACCGCCCAGATCGGGGCCAGGGCGGCCAGCGCCTCGCGCCAGTCGAAGGGCGTGCCTGCGGGCAGGCCGCGGCGGTGCATGGTCAGGATCGTGCCCATGTAGAGCAGGACCGCCAGCAGGCCCGGGATGACGCCCGCGATGAACAGCTGGCCCACGTCATTTTCGGTGATGTAGGCATAGATCACCAGGATCACCGAGGGCGGGATCATCGAACCCAGCGTGCCACCGGCGGCGATCACGCCCGTGGCCACGTCCTCGCGGTAGCCATGGCGACGCATCTCGGGCAGGGCGACCTTGGTCATTGTCGCTGCCGTGGCGACAGAGCTGCCGCAGATCGCCGAGAAGCCGCCGCAGGCTGCCACCGTCGACAGCGCCAAACCGCCTCGGAATTGGCCGAACCACGAGTTGGCGGCGCGGAACATCTCGCGGCTCATCCCCGAGTTGGTGGCCAGGATCCCCATCAGGATGAAGAAGGGCACCAGGGTCAGGTTGAAGTCGGTCACGGTGCGGACCGGCGCGCTGGCCAGCAGGTTCAGCGCCGGCCCGATGCCGCGGATCATCGCGAAGCCACCGAGCCCCACGAGGCCTAGGGCAACCCCGATGGGCACGCGGACCAACAGCAGGGCGAAAAGGGCGACAAAGCCGCCGATGGCGGTCAGGTCAGCGAGAGTCATGGGCCGCGTCCTCGATCTCCTGCGCTTCGGCAGAGGTCAGGTGATCGCGTCCGCTGACAATCCGCCAGAGCTTGATCGCGATGGTGAACAGGCTGGCCAGCATCCCCAGCCAGATCAGCCCATAGAAGGGCCACACGGGCAGCCGCAGGTCATAGGTTAGCTGGTTCGACCGCATCGCAGACACGGTGGACCCGTAGACCTTCCAGACCAGCAGCCCGGCGAAGAGCAGCAGCGCGGCCCAGGCGAAGCTGTTGATCAGCCGGCGCAGGCGCGGGCCGGCGGCATCGACCAGCAGGTCCACCTGGATGTGGCCGCCGCGAAAGCCGACCACGGCGAATCCCCAGAAGAGGCAGGCGCCGACCAGCAGGCGGGCGATGTCGAAACTGTCGGGGATGGGCGCCGCGAAGGCATAGCGGCTGAGGGTCGAGGCGACGACCAGAAGCATGACCGCCCCCAGCAGGAGAGCCGCCACGACTTCGATCCCGCGAATGAACAGATTGATGGCGCGCAAGGCGACCTCCGGTTCGTCAGAGGAAGGGGAAGAGCCCCGGCCCGCCACAGGGCGGGCCGGGGCTGGGCGTCACTGGCCGAAGGCGCCGCCGGCCTCGGTCAGGCCATCCACCAACTCTTGCAGGGCGGCCTGCGGATCTTCCAGCCCGGCGGCTGCGGCATCCTCGGCCCAGCCGGCCCGGATCGTGTCGGAGAGCGCCCTCCAGTCGGCCATCTGCGCGTCGTCGGGCGTGTAGAAGGTATGGCCCTCGCGCCCTTCGAAATCGGCCCGGCTGCCTGCCTCGACCTCGGCCCAGCCGGTGGCGATCTTCTGCGACCACTCGGGGGTGCAGTGGTCGTCGATCACCGCGCGGTTTTCATCCGACAGCCCCTCGTAGACGCCCTTGTTGATCGCATAGACGAAGGCAACGGAGTAGAGCGGCACATCAAGGTGGTGGGTGACGACGTCGTCCACGCCAAACAGGATCAGCGAGTTCCAGGGCGACGCGGTGATGTCGACGGCACCGGACGACAGGATTTCGCGCATCTCGGGCACCGGGACCTGCACGGTGCTACCGCCGGCGGTCGCGATCATCTTGGCGATGGTGGCTTGGGGCGGGCGCACGTTCTTGCCCTCAAGGTCCGACGGCGCCACCAGCGGGCCGGCGGTGCCGTGCAGCATCCCCGGGTCGTGCAGGTGCACCAGGCAGACCTTCACGTCGGGCATCTCCTGCTCGGCATAGTCCATGTACCATTCATGCAGCGCCTTGCTGGCCGTGGTCCCGTTGGACACCAGGAAGGGCAGTTCCGCCGCCGCGATGATGGGGAAGCGGCCCGCCTGGTAACCGGGGTTGATGAAGGTGATGTCAGCGATCCCGTCGCGCGCCATGTCGTAGTGATCGGGCGCGGCGCCCAGCTGTTGCGCGGGGTAGATGTCGATGCCGATCCGGCCTTCGGAGGCCTCCGAGATCGACTCGATCCAGGGTTCGAACCCGGTCGATTGCAGCGAGTGCACCGGCGGCAGCCAGTGCGAGAAGGCCAGCGAGACCTCCTGCGCCGAGGCGCCGAACGGGGCGGTCAGGGCCGTGGTCGCGACCGCGGCGAGCAAAGTCTTCTTCATGTAGTCCTCCCTAGAGTATGCGCCGCGTCGGGGCGGCAGCTGTCATCCGGCCCGCGTCTCCTCCACGCGGATCGGTATCTTTCGTCAGAGCTTGCGCAGGTTCTCCACGATCTGGGCGAGACCCTCGATCATGACCCGGATCTGCTCGGGGCTGAGCCCTGCGGTCATGTAGCGTTCAATCTGCAGCGCCGAGTCGTTGAGTTCGGCGACGACCTGGTCGCCCTTTTCCGTCAGGAAGACAGCCTTGGCGCGGCGGTCCCCTTCGACGTCGCGGCGTTCGACGATGCCCTCGTTTTCCATGCGATCAAGAATCGGCACCACGCTGGACCGTTGCAGGCCCACGGCCTCCGCCAGGCGGTGCTGCGGGGCGCCGGGGTTGTTCTTGATGATCGACAGCAGGCCCAAGAAGCGCGCGGCACCCCCGTAGCCCGGCTGCTTCTTCTCGAACTGCCGATAGGACAGGATCTGCGCCATGCGGATCTGGAAGTTGAGCGAATGCTGAAGGTCCTCCCCCAGGGGTAACAGCCCGTCAGGGCTTTCTGCGGTGGGGCCTGCGGCCCGGGTGTCGAGGTCGTCGCTCATGGTCTGCTCGATTGTTCGATGTCAGATTGATTGATGTCGAACTATTCGATAGCATCCATTTCGCGACCTGTCCAGCGACCTGCTGCTGGGGGAGACGGGGCGCTGAGGAGGAGACCTGACAATGACGACCGAGATGCAAAGCCACGCCTGGTGGCGCCCCGATGACAGCGGGCCGGAGATTCTGGACGTGACCCTGGGGGACATGCTCGACCGTCAGGCGGCGACCTTTGGCGCGCGTCCGGCAGTGACCATCGACGAGGATGCCGGGGCTGGCGGCGCCACATGGACCTATGCGCAGCTGCGCGCGGCGATCGACGAGGTGGCGCGCGGCCTGATGGCCCAGGGACTCGCCCGCGGCGATCATGTGGCGGTCATGGCGCAGAACTGTTCCGAATGGATCTTGCTGGAATATGCCCTGGCCAAGGTGGGGGCGGTGCTGGTCACCGTGAACCCGGCGCTGCTGCGCGACGAACTGGCCTATGTGCTGGGCCAGAGCCGCGCCAGGGCACTGATCTTCGCGCCGTCCTACCGGTCGAACGATATTGCGGCGTCTCTGCTGGAGCTGATGCCCGACCTTGCAGCGCTTGACAATGGCCGCCGGCAGGCAGGCACGGCACTGCCCGGGCTGGAGCTGCTGATCGGCCTTGGCGCGGCCCCCGGCTTTGCCCTGTCCTTTGATCGGATGCGCTCGGGTGGCGGGGCGGTGACGCCCGCCGAGCTGTCGGCCCGCCAGGCGGAGGTGCAGAGCCGCGACGTCTGCCAGATCCAGTACACGTCCGGCACCACGGGCAAGCCGAAGGGCGCGATGCTGACCCACCGGTCCACCGTCAACAATGCCCGGCTGGTCGCCGATCGCGGCGGCTTCGGCCCCGCGGATGTCCTCCTCTCCGCCATGCCGCTGTTCCATACCGCCGGCTGCGTGTGCAACGTGATGACCATGCTGGTCGTGGGGGGGCACCTGGTGACCATGGACAGCTTCGAGGCGACACGGATGCTGGAGCTCTGGGATGCCCATGCGCCGACGGTGCTGAACGCCGTGCCCACGATGATGACCCGGATGCTGGAACATCCCGACCTCGCCCGCTATCGCATCCGCACCCTGCGCAAGGCCTTCACCGGCGGCACCAATATCCCGCCCAGCCTGATGCGGCGCATGAAGGAGCAGACGGGCGGCGACCCCCTGATCCTGATGGGGATGACCGAATGCAGCCCGGTCATCACCCTGACCAGTCCCGATGACAGCTTCGAGGAACAGCTTGCGACCGCCGGCACGCCCCTGCCGCGCACCGAGATCCGTATCATCCACCCGGAAACCGGCGAAGTTTGTGCCTGGGGGGAAAGCGGGGAGCTGTGTATTCGCGGCTACAACACCATGGCGGGTTACTTCGACATGCCCGAGAAGACCGCCGAGACGATCGACGCCGAGGGCTGGCTGCATTCGGGCGATCTTGCCGAACTGGCGCCCACCGGGCACCTGAAGATCGTCGGGCGCCTGAAGGACATGATCATCCGGGGCGGCGAGAACGTCTATCCGGTCGAAATCGAGGAGTGTCTCTTGGACCATGAAACCGTGAGCCAGGCCCAGGTGGTCGGCGTGCCCGACCCGGATCTGGGCGAGGAAATCTGTGCCTTCGTCATGCCTGCCCCCGGGTCTGAGCTGGATGCGCAGGCCTTGCAGGCGTTCTGCCGAAGCCACATGGCACGCCACAAGATGCCGAAGTACATTCAGGCGATGGACACCCTGCCACTGACCGCCAACGGCAAGGTGCAGAAATTCGCCCTGCGCGAAGAGGCCGCGCGGCTGGTCGCCTCGGGCGCGCTGACTCCGGTGCGCCGATGACACTGCCATTTCTCTATGAACGCGACGGCCATGTCGCCACGCTGACCTTCAACCGTCCAGAGCGGCGCAATGCCATCAGCCCCGAGGTCGCCTGCCGCCTGGCCGACGCCATGGGCGAGATCGCCGAGGATGACGAGATCCGCGTCGTCATCCTGACCGGCGCCGGCGACAAGGCCTTCTGTTCGGGCGGGGACCTGGCACTGTCGCTGCCGCTGCTGTCGGGCGCGCGGGCGCCCGAGACGGAGTGGGACCGCCGCTTCCTCACCGATGAGACGGTCCATGCGCGGACCGCGCTGCGCGGCTTCGAGATGACGAAGCCGATTGTCGCGGCGGTGAATGGCCCCTGCATGGCGGGCGGCATGGAAATCCTGCTGGCGACGGATATCCGCCTGGCGGTGCCCGCCGCCAGCTTCGCCCTGCCGGAGGCGGCGCGCGGTGTCATCCCCTTTGCCGGGGCGCTGGCCCGGTTGCCACGCCAGATCCCCTATGCGGCGGCGATGGAGATGATGGTGGCCAATGTGCCCATGGATGCGGAAACCGCCCTGCGGCACGGGCTGATCAACCGTATCGTTCCGCCCGAGTCCCTGATGCAGGCCGCGCGCGAGATGGCGGACCGGATCGCGGCCAGCGCGCCGGTCTCGGTGCAGCAGATCAAGAAGACCGTGACCGAGGCCATGGGGCGCCCCCTGGATGAGGGCTATGCGCTGGAGGACCGGGCCAAGGCCATCGTGATGGAGACCGAGGACGCCCGCGAAGGGCCGCGCGCCTTCATGGAAAAACGCGCACCGCGCTACAGGGGGTACTGAGATGGCCGGGGAGACATTGGATCTGACGGGGCAGGTGGCCCTGGTGACGGGGGCGGGGCGCGGCATCGGCCGGGCCATCGCGCTGGATCTGGCCCGGGCCGGCGCCGCGGTGGTGGTCAATGACCTCGACGCCGCTCCGGCGGAGGCGGTCCGGGACGAGATACTGTCCGGGGGCGGTCAGGCCGTGGCGGTTGCCGCCGAGATCGGGACCGAGGGCAGCGCCGAGACCTGCATCGAGACCGCTCTGGAGGCTTTCGGTCGGTTGGACGTTCTGTGCGCCAATGCCGGCGTCCTGCGCGATAGCGTGTTGTGGAAGACTGAGGACGAGGCCTTTGACCTGGTGTTGCGGACCCACCTGCGCGGGACCTTCCAATGCGGCCGCGCCGCCGCCCGGCACTTCCGCCAGGCCGGCGGCGGAGGCGCGATCATCGTCGTCGGCTCGCCTGCCGGGCAGCTCGGAAACTTTGGCCAGTCCGCCTATTCCGCCGCCAAGGCCGGGATCGTCGGCATGGCGCGTACCTGGGCGGTCGAGTTGCAGCGCGCCGGCGTCGCGGTCAACGCGATCATCCCGACGGCGCTGACCCGAATGACCGAAACCATGCCGTCACTGGCCGGCTACGTCGAGGCGCTGAACCGTGGAGAGCCCTTGCCGGATCATCTGCGCGCCGAGCAGGGCATCGGCACGCCCGAGGATATCGCCCCGCTGGTGAGCTTCCTGGCTTCGCCGGTTGCGCGCGACATCACCGGACAGTGCCTAGGGATCGGCGGCGACCGCCTGTCGATCTGGTCCCATCCGAGCGAGCTGAGCGCGGTGACCCGGTCCGGCGGCTGGACGGCAGCGAGCATCGCTCAGGTCTGGGCGGACCTTTCGAAGGATCGCCTGCAGTCCTTTGGCGTCCAGGTGCCAGGGTGATCCGCCAGAATAAATGGAATGGTGCTGCTTTCGTGGCTATTCACTTGTGGGGCAGGCCAAAACGGGGCTCTGTTGCACAAAGCCGCTGATGGCCAAGCTGCCCCTTCCCAGACACACACTTATCCTGCGGCCTCGGTCACTGGTATGCCGAGCGCGGTGAGGCCGTTTGTGACGGCAACACACACCTGAAGCTCGGCAACCTGTCGGTCAGGCCCCCCGCCATGAGGCGTTGGCCCGAGAGCGTCATGAAGTGCATTTTTGTCTCGGAGCGATTGCGGCGATGGTAGCCGCTCCACTTCCGCGAAATCCTTCGTTCCAGGCGTTTCGATGCGCGGAGGGCCTCGTTGCGGGCAATTGCTTCCGCGCTGTCTGGCTTCCAGATCCTGGCGTTCTTGTAAGGCGGGATGACAGCATGGGCGCCCCGGTTGGCGATGGCGTCGTGACACTTGCGCGTATCGTAGGCACCGCCAGCAGTGCCGCTGCCGATCTCCTGATCGAGCGGGGTCTGGCCCAGAAGGTCCGGCAGCATCGACGCAGAGCCGGCGGCCAGTATTCAGTGCGTACCGATCATGGGCTTTTCATCAGGGGATCGCGTCATTCTTGAGGAAAGTGAGGTAGAGATCGGAAATCTGCGCTTCATCGGCGCGGCGGAGATTGTTGCTAGGTGTGCCGGAAGCGATTGCCTGACGCGCCATTTCGGGGATGGCGGCTCTGAAGGCTTCCGGTGAAATCCCAAGGGACTCCAGGCTCGGGACTTCCAGGCGAGCGTTCAGACTTTTCAGCGCGTCAATCAGCGCGGCCGGGTCCTCGGCCAGGCCCATGGCCTTGGCAGCGCGGCCGTAGGCCTGGGGGGCGGACACGGCGGACCATTCGGTCACCAGTGGCATGAGCATCGCGTTCGACATGCCATGCGGCACGTGGAAAGCAGCCCCGATCGGGCGGCTCATGCCGTGGATCAGCGCGGTCGAGGTATGCGAAACGGCCATGCCGGCAAGGCAGGCACCCAGTAGCATGTCGGACCGCGCCGCATGATCGCCGGGGACGCGGGCGGCAGTTTCCAGGCTCTTGCCGATCAGCTGCATGGCCTGCGTTGCCAGCCCGTCGGAGTAGGGGGTGGCATTGCGATTGACCAGCGCTTCCAGCGCATGGGAGAGCGCATCGAGACCGCTGTCTACCGTGACTCGGTAGGGGCAGCTCAGCGTCAGCTCGACATCGAGAAGCGCCACTTTCGGTTGCAGTGACGACCCAAGCAGCAACAGCTTTTCATGGGTCGTGGCGTCGGTGATCACCGCCGCCCGTGTCACCTCGGATCCTGTGCCGGCGGTGGTCGGCACGCAGAGGACAGGCAGCGCGGGCAGGTCAACGATGCGGGGCACCGAGAGCGCACGGAGGCTGTCCGTCTGGACGCTGAGCAGGGCCACGGCCTTGGCAACATCCATGGCGCTGCCGCCACCGATGCCCACGACGCAATCCGCGTCGACCGAGCGGGCGATCTGGACCGCGTCCATGGCTTCGGCATCGGTCGGATCGGGCGAGAAGGCCGAGAAGATCTGCGCCGTCATGCCCGCGTCGCGCAGCCCGGACAGCATCTTGTCCGCAAGGCCCAGCTTGTGGACGACAGGGTCGACCACCACCAGCGGGCGCTTGGCACCGAGATCGGCGAGGATGGGGCCAGCCTCGGCGCTGATGCCGGGGGCCATTCGGACATCGCCGGTTGTCAGGATACGCATCATGTCAGTGGTCCAGGATCTTCGAGAGGAATTCGACGGCGCGCTGGCTCTTGGGGGAGGCAAAGAACTCGTCCTTGGGGGTGTCCTCGACCACCTCGCCGCCATCCATGAAGACGACACGGTCGGCGACCTTGCGGGCAAAGCCCATCTCGTGGGTCACGACCATCATGGTCATGCCTTCCTTGGCCAGCTCGACCATGACGTCCAGAACCTCGGTGATCATCTCGGGATCAAGGGCCGAAGTGGGCTCGTCGAAGAGCATGGCGATCGGATCCATGGCAAGGGCGCGGGCGATGGCGATGCGCTGCTGCTGGCCGCCTGACAGCTGGATCGGGTACTTGCGGGCATGGTCGGACATGCCGACGCGCTCCAGCAGGGCTGCGGCCTTGGCTTCGGCCTCGGCCTGGGTGCGGCCCAGAACACGGGTCTGGCCGATGCAGATGTTTTCCGTCACCGTCATGTGCGGGAACAGGTCGAAGTGCTGGAACACCATCCCGACATGAGAGCGCAGCTTGGGCAGCTTGGTCCTGGGGCCGGTCACCTCCATGTCCTTGACGGAGATGTGGCCGCCCTGCACCGGCTCCAGCCCGTTGACGCATTTGATCAGCGTCGACTTGCCCGAGCCCGAGGGGCCGCAGATCACCACCACCTCACCGGGCGAGACGGTCAGCGAGCAGGACTTGAGGACCTGGAAGTTCTTGCCGTACCACTTGTCGACATCTTCGAGAACGATCATCGGTTGCATGGTCTCTCCTCAGCGTTGTTCGGCCGCATCGGCCTTGATGTCGTAGCCACGACCGAAGTGTCGTTCGATCCGGCGCTGGATCAGGTCCCAGGCGGTGGTCATCAGCAGGTAGTAGAGGGCGGCGACAACGAAGAGTTCCAGCACCATGAACTTCTCCTGGATCAGGACCTGGGTGCGGCGCAGCAGCTCTTCCATTGAGATGATGGAGGCGATGGAGGTGGTCTTGAGGCAACCGTTCACCGAGTTGCCGAGCGGCGGGATGATGATCCGGGCGGCCTGCGGGGCTATGATGTAGCGCATCATCTGCACATCGGTCATGCCGACGGCGCGGGCGGCGTTGCTCTGGCCCTTGGGAACCGAGCTGATGCCCGAACGGATGATTTCGGAGAGGTAGGCGGCCTCGTTCATCACCAGGCCGATCAGGGTGGCTTCGAGCACGCTGAACTTGATGCCGATCTGGGGCAGGCCGGTGTAGATGATGATCAGCTGCACCAGCAGAGGCGTGCCGCGGATCAGCCATGTGTAGAAGTAGGCGATGTTGCTGAGAATCCGGAACGGGCTCATCCGCATCAGCGCCACGACACAGCCGGCGACGACGCCAAGGGTCATTGCTGCAATGGTCAGACCCAGCGTCACGGCTGCGCCTTCAAGAATGTATGTGTTGGTCAGGTACTCGAAGAACCCGTCCCAATTCCAACCTTTCACGATCGTCTCCTCGTGAGCTGATGCGCTTGCTGCGCCGGAGAGGGCAGGCGCCGCCGCAGGGGCAGCGGCACCCATTCACAAGTGTCGGAGGCGGCCGATCAGAGGCCGGGGCCCTTCAGCTCGATGCTGCCGTCACCGGCCTGGCCGACGCCGTAGCGGGCCATCAGTTCGGGCAGCCAGCCGTCGGCGTTCATCTCCTGCATGACCTTGGTCACGGGGCCGGCGATGTCGGTGCTGCCGAAGGCCAGCGAGCCGGGCGTGGCGTAGAGGCCTGCCAGCGCATGGGCGAATTCGCCGCTTTCGCTGTAGAGCTTGGCAACCGGGTCGATCGAGACAGCCGCTTCGACCTGACCGGCGCGGAGGGCCTGGTAGACCGTCGCGTAGTTGTCGAAGAGGGCGATGTCGATCTGCTCGAGGCCCTTCTCGGCGAAGTCCTTGTTCAGCTCGCGCATCTTGGCTTCGGCGTAGCCGCCGATATCGGTGCTGACGCGTTTGCCGGCCAGGTCCTCGACGGTCTTGATCGAGTCGTCGCCCGTCGCGGTCGAGATCGAGATGGCCAGGTTCTCGTAGGGGATCATGTACATGATCTCGAGGCGGGCCGGGGTGACGAAGAGACCGGCGTCGATCACGTCCCAGCGTCCGCCCTGGAGGCCGGGCACCATGGTCGCGTATTCGGTCGAGATGAAATCGGGCTCAAGGCAGAGACGTTTTGCGACTTCGACGCCCAGCTCGACGCGCAGACCCTTCAGGGTGCCGTCGGATTCAGCGTAGGCCATCGGCGGCAGGGTCGGGCTGACCGCCATGGTCAACTTGCCTTCCTCGGTCAGAAGCGCGGCGTCGATGGTGGTTTCGCAATCCTGTGCGGCCGCGGCGGAGGCAAGGCCCATCGAGGTCAGCACGGCCAGGGCAAGGGTAAGGGGAGTTCGGTTCATGGTCATTTCCTGTCGGTTTGAAGCTGGTTCTTATTCTTCTGGTGAACTCTGTTGTTTCGAGAGGGGGTGTGTTTCCTGTTGGCAAACTCCTTTTCCATGCAGTCACATTTCTTCGGCAAGCTCAACGCATCACGAAGGGGTCGGGGATGGGGGCATCGCTGGTGCGCAGCCAGACGGTCTTGATCTTCGTGTAGTCCAGCGCCGCGGCCAGGCCGCCCTCACGGCCATGGCCCGACAGGCCATGACCGCCGAAGGGAGCCATCGGGCTGACGGCGCGGTAGGTATTCACCCAGACCACACCGGCACGGATGCCGCGGATCATCCGGTGCGCACGGGTCAGGTCGCGGGTGAAGACGCCCGAGGCCAGCCCGTAGGCAGTATCATTGGCCAGCGCCAGCGCCTCGGCCTCGGTGTCGAAGCCTTGCACCGACAGCACCGGGGCAAAGAATTCCTCGCGCAGGCAAGAGGCTGCGGGGGTGTCGGTGCAATCGAGGATGCTCGGCGGAAAATAGAAGCCCGCCCCGGCGATGGCATGCCCGCCGGTGACCAGCCGCGCGCCCTCGGCAACCGAGCGGGCGCAGAGCGCCTCGGCCCGCTCCCGCTGGCGCAGGGTGCAGAGCGGGCCCATCTCGGTGCCCATCTCTGCGGGGCTGCCGATGCTGATACGGCCCGCCTTCTCGCGCAGCCGGTCGAGGAATTCGGCGCGGATCGTGTTCTGCACCAGCAGCCGCGAGCCGGCGACACAGCTTTGCCCGGTGGCGGCGAAGATACCGGAAATCTGGGCATTCACTGCCGAGTCGATGTCGGCGTCGGCGAAGACGATGAAGGGCGACTTACCGCCCAGCTCCAGCGAAGTCGAGGCGAGGTTCTCGGCCGAGTTGCGCAGGATCTGCCGCCCGGCGTCGGGGCCTCCGGTGAAGGCGACATGGTCGATGTCGGGATGACTGGTCAGCACGGCGCCACACTCGGGGCCGAAGCCGGTCAGGATGTTCAGCACTCCGGGCGGGAAACCCGCCTGGTCGAAGATCCGGGCGAATTCCAGCATCGGCGCGGGGCCGTCCTCGGAGGCCTTGAGCACCATGGTGCAGCCTGCCGCCAGGGCCGGGCCGATCTTCACCGCCGAGAGGAACAGCTGAGAGTTCCAGGGCACCACCGCCGCCACCACGCCAAGCGGCTCGCGGCGCAGCCAGACCTCCATGTCGGGCTTGTCGATGGGCAGATGCGCGCCTTCGATCTTGTCCGCCAGCCCGGCGTAGTAGCGGTAGTACTCGGCGACATAGGCGATCTGGGCGCGGGTCTCGCGGATGATCTTGCCGGTGTCGCGGGTCTCCAGCTCGGCCAGGCGGGGGGCGTTCTGTTCGATCAGGTCGGCGAGGCGCAGCAGCAGCTTGCCGCGCTGGCCGGCGGTCAGCCCGGCCCATTCGGCACCATGGAAGGCGCGGCGGGCGGCGGCGACGGCCTCGTTGACTTCGGCGGCGCGGGCCTCGGGCATCCGCGCCCAGGGCTGTCCGGTCGCCGGGTCGAGGCTGTCGAAACTGGCGGCGGCATCGCGGAAGCTGCCGTCGATATAGAGTTGGAAGGCGGGCAGGGTGCTCATGAGGTCACCTCGACGGTGCTGGGGGTCTCCATCCAATCGATCAGCGCCTGGCTGACGCGATCCGGGGCGGTCAGGTTCACCATGTGGCGGTGCCCTTCGATGACCAGCGCGCGCCCCTCGGGCGCAGCCTCGGCCATGGCGCGCGCCATGGCGGGGGTCGAGTTCGGATCCTGGTCGCCGGTCAGGGCCAGCAGCGGGCAGCGGATCTCGGCGAAACCGTCGGCATAGATGTCGTCGCCGCGCGAGAAGGCGCCATAGGCGGTGGCATAGCCCCGTGGCGAGACCTCGGCCAGCCAGCCCGCGACGCTTTCGCGTGCGGCGAGGTGGTCGCGGTCCTCGCCGAACCAGCGCAGCAGCGGCGCGGCGATATCGACGTCGCCTGAATGAAGTTCGGCGGCGCGGGCCTCGACGGCGGCGCGGGCCTCGGGGCTGCGCCGGAAGACGCCGTTCAGCAGGGCCACGCGGGCGACCTTCTCGGGGTGGGTGACGGCATAGCCGCCGGCGATCAGCGCGCCCATCGAATGGCCGGCCAGGCTGACCGGGCCGAGATCCAGCGCGCGAAGCGCGCGGTCCAGCCAGGCCACGAAGTCGGGCAGCTCGGCGCCGGCGGGCAGGGGGCTGCTGCCGCCATGGCCGGGCATGTCCAGTGCCAGCACGCGGCAGCGCCGCGACAGGGCGGGGAACTGCGGTGCCCAGGCGGCGGACTGCATGCCGACGCCATGGATCAGCACTAGCGGCGCGCCCGCTCCCGCCTCGTGGTAGGACAGCCGGGTGCCGTCCTCAGACAGAGGCAGGGTTTTCAAGGTCATGCCCGAGTTCCTTCAGATCCTGGTAGCGGTCGCCGATACGGTGATGCGGGCGGCCCCCGATGGAGGCGCCAAGGGCCACGACAATCTCGTCGGGGCCCGGGGCATCCGCCACTGAAAGCTGGATGGTCAGGTAGTGGCTGCGCCGGCCGCCGTCGTTCTTGTCCATCAGCGGGATCTGCAACGAGGCATTGGCCGGGCCACGGGTGTTGGTGAAGGCCAGGTAGGACTTGGCCCCGACCGCTTCGCGGTAGTGGTTGCCGAAACGCAGGGTGTGGATCAGGCCCGAGGCGTGCTCCACCTCGCCGTTGACGCCGACGATGGCCGCCTTGCCGTAGCCCTCCACCTTGTCGCCGCCCCCGGCGGCCTCAAGCACCATTTCGGTCAGCAATGCGCCAAGGCCGGGGGCCGCATCGAGAATGGCAGGCCGCAGATCTTCGACAAAACCCTGACCTGCCCATGGATTCCGGATCACCGCCACGGCGGCGATCATCTTCAGGGGCACGGGCGCGGCCTTTCCGCCTTCGATCCATGTCGTTTCGACGTGCAGCAGGGTCTTTCGGATTTCAGCAGGCATTCAGGTCTCCAGTCCGTGACGAATCGTCTGTCTGTAGGATGGAATACCGTAATACAATCGTACAAACAATCTTGTTGGGCGCAGCAGAGGCTGATATCCAGTGCGCATGTCAGATATCGGGCTAAGCAGAATTGAGCAGCAGCCGACCACGCTGCGGGATGTCGTCCTGGAGAGGCTCCGGGACGCCATCATTGGTGGGGTCTTCAAGCCGGGCGACCGTCTGGTCGAAAGGGTGCTGTGCGAGCAACTGGGCGTCTCTCGCACGGTGGTGCGCGAGACATTGCGCTACCTCGATGCCGAGGGCCTGGTGACCCATGTCCCGAACCGTGGGCCGATGGTTGCGGAGATGAGTTGGGAGGATGCGCAGCAGATCTATGACATCCGTCTGAAGCTTGAGACGGATGCCGCCATGGCTTGCGCACGCAACATGACACCAGATCTGGAACGGCGGCTGAAAGCGGCCCTGGCCGATCTGCAGAACGCCGGGCAAGATCAGGCCCCGGGCGCGCTATTCAAGGCCGCAACGCAATTCTATGCGCTGATCTTCGAGGGCGCTCGGCATAACATCGCATGGGAAATCGTGCAGAGGCTGAATGGTCGTATCTCTCGTCTGCGTATCCTGACCCTGACCAGTGACAATCGGGAGCTCCCGGGGCCTGTGCATATGCAGGCGATCTGCACGGCGATTATCGATCGCGATCCCGACGCCGCGCTCGCGGCGGTGACCGAGCACTTGCATGAGGCGAAGCTGATCGCCCGTCAGCTTCTATTGGACGACAAGTCCGTGTGATGGTGCCTGGGGCTGCATGGCTCTGTTGCACAAATCCCGTGGAGGGATTCATATCGTGAATCCAGCGTGGTAGCTGGCTGGCACGAGCAGACCGACGCCCCCGACCTACAAGACCAGGACCTGGCCATCCTGCAATGAAGCGCCCAAGCGCGGTGGCTCACTGACGATCTGGTTCGACCCCGAGATGAGCTGGGAGGCCGCGCCGACCGGCAGGCGCGGTCGCCAGCAGAGCCATAGCGACGCCGCGATTCAGACCTGCCTTTCGATGAAGGTGTTGTTCGGTATGGCTCTGCGACAGAGGACCGGGTTCGTCGAGAGCCCGTTGCGCTTGGTCATGGCCCTCCAGTCAGGGCACCGGGAAGAGAGCCGGGAGCGGCGCGCTGCCTCTCTGCAGGCAGGACCTTGTCGGAATGCCGCGAATGTCCGCGTCAGCTGCGCCTGGTGCCGAGCGGTACATGGGCTTCGGACGGGGCGCTGGAAGGGGCTTGCCGGTCCGGCGTGTCCGGTGACCGCGCGGGCTGTTCTTGCCGCCAGGCGGAGGGGGTCTGGCCGGTGACCCGCATGAATTCCCGGTTGAAATTCGACTTGGTGGCAAATCCGGCCGCCAGGGAAATGTCGAGTATCGTCGCATCGGTGGCCCTCAGCAGGCGGCAGGCTTCGGCGATCCGGAAGTCGTTGACGAACTGGGACAGGTTCAGACCGGTGACCCGATTGACGGCCATCGACACGCTGCGGTCCGGCAGGTGCAACCGTCGCGCCAGCTTGCGCAGGCTGAGGTCCGCGTGGCGGTGCAGGCCCTCGGCCCTGATCAATGCGGTCAGACGGGCGACGATCGCCGTGTCGTCTTCTGTCGGGCCAGTTGGCCGAACCACCTGGTCGGACTCGGGTTCTGCCCCGGCGGAGGAGCGGCCGCGGGTCGCAGACAGGCCGATGACGACTGCGAACAGGGTCTGCATGATGGTCACGACCAGTCCGGCCGAGGTCCCCCCGGTGCGGATGAAGTCGGCAATCAGGTAGATATCCGTCACGCCCGAGGCCACCAGTGCTGCCCCCGTCAGTCGCGACGCCACGACCGCGCCGGGCGCATCTGCCAGGCGCGACAGTGGCAAGGCGTCGCTGCCACCGCGTGACACCCACAGCAGGTGCAGGCCGAATCCGATGTAGGTTGCGGGGATGGCCGCGTCCGCCAGCGCAGGCAGCATCAGCCAGATCGCCCAATTCAGGGCCACGACGCCGACAGGCCAAAGTCTGCGCCCGCGCGGCATATGCGTCAGCGCGCCATAGGCGAGATACACGAGGACCGGCAGACAGGGAGCCAGCAAGGCAATCGGCGCCGCAGCCCAGGCAAGCGCGTAGCCCCAGCGGAGGCACAGCAGCAGCGATTGCACGGCATAGACGGCGACGACCGCGGCAAAGAGCCGGTGTGCGGCGAGGCTCATGTCGCGCGTTCGGATCAGGTGGATCAGCGCGCAGGTCAGGGCGAGGGTCGCGAAAAGCGGCAGTGGCACGAACAGCATTGCAGGCAGTCCCGGGGTCTGGTGGGCCTCGTCCTATCCTCGATCGCGTTTCAGGACGACCTTAATCGCGTTTCAGGACGCCGGCACAGCGGGAAAGTCCCAGCGTGATCCCCATCCCGCGCCGCCCTGAAAGGATCCCGAGATGATCTCTCTCGCATCATTGCTGAAAACCGCCTCGATCGCCGCCGTGCTGGTGCTGGGGGGCTGGGGCACGTTCCATTTGACCCGCCCCGCCTATGCGGGGCACGCGGGGATCGCCTACGGGACGGCGCTTGCGCCGGCGCGAGACGATGATGTCGCCTTTCACATCTGGTATCCCGCAAGTCCGGGCGGGCGCGCCGTGACGGTGGGGGGCAACGGTGTCTTTCACGGCACGCCGGCCGGCCTGCGCGCACCGCATCTGCCGGGACGTTTTCCGTTGGTCGTCATCTCGCACGGTGCCGGCGGAAACGCGGGCCAGTTCGGCTGGATCGCGAAGGCGCTGGCCGAGGCCGGTCTCGTCGTGATCCTGCCCAACCACCCGGGCACCACGACGGGAAATGCCTCGGCGGTCGCGGCCCTGCGGGTCTGGGAGCGTCCGCAGGACATCACCGCCGTTCTGGACGAGATCGCCGCCCATCCCGGCAAGTATCCCTACATCGACATGGAACGCGTCGCGGCACTCGGGTTCTCGGCGGGCGGCTACACCGCCATGGCGCTGGCCGGCGCCCGGGTCGATCCCGCGCGGCTGACGTCCTATTGCGCCGGTGGCGATCACGGCATGTCGGACTGCGCCTTCCTGGCCCATTTCGGCGTTGACCCGCGCGACTTCGACCTTTCTGCCGCCGCGCAGGATCTGACGGATCCCCGTATCCGCACCACGGTCGTCATCGACCCGGGCATCGTCGAAACCCTGACAGCCGAAAGCCTGTCGTCCATCCATGTGCCGATGGCGGTGATCAACCTGGGGGACCCCGGAACGGTCCCCCGTGGCGTGGACGCCAGGGCGGCGGCGGCCCTGATCCCGGGCGCCACCTTCCTCGCGGTGGAGGATGCGCTCCACTTCAGTTTCCTGGCAGAATGCAAACCGGGAGGGGCCGCAATCCTGCGCGACGAGAACGAGCCGGACCCCCTGTGCGATGACGCGGGCGGACGCCGGCGGGACGACATCCACCGCGAGCTGCGCGAGATCATCATCACCTACCTGGCGGACCGGTTCGGGCCGCTCCCGGACAGACCCGGGCCCTGAGACGTCGGCCCGGCCCTGGGCGACCAGAGCGTCAGGGGACCGGCAAGGTCACCCAGATAGGCGCAGGCCGGCCGGGGTCCCGTGGCCCTGTCAATCGCGGCGGAGCGTTATTCAGCCTCTGCCGGTGCGGCGAGGAAGCGGCTGAAGAACCGGTCCAGCTTGTCGACCGCCTCATCGATGAATGGCGGCTTGTCGTACATGTCGTAGTGCCCCGCACCCTCGACAACGTGGAAGTCGTGGGACGCCGGAGCCATGGCAAAGAGCGCCTCGCCATCATCGTAGGAGGGGGTGGTGCCCTTGCGGCCACCGACGATGACCTGCAGCGGCTGGACCAGCAGGTCGGGGACCAGGTGGAAGGCGTCGAAGCCGATCATCGGGGCAAGGCTGGTATAGTAGTACCGGTTCGTCGAGTGCTCATTATAGCCCCGGGGGGTGCGATAGAATTCGACGGCGTCCAGGACATCGCGGTCCGTGATGCCCGCCGCATGTGCCTCTTCAAGACTGTCCGGGATCCAGGGCTCACGCTTTTGTCCGGCGCCTCGGGCTTCGGCGGTGCGTTGTGCGCCGACGGCTTCCAGCATGTCATGAATGGCTTCTCGCCCGGCGGCGCGGCGCGCCCGCCCGATATTCACCGGGACCACCGTGGCCAAGGCCTTCACCCGGTATTCGGTTGATGCCGCAGCGACCGCATAGCCGCCGCCGGCACATATTCCGAGAAGGCCGAGACGCTCGGCGTCGACGAAGGGCAGGGTCGTCAGGTGGTCCACGGCACAGCGGATGTCCTCTGTCCGGACGGAAGGTATCTCCTGATCCCGGGGCTCGCCGCCGCTCTGACCCTGAAACGAGGGGTCGAAGGTCAAGGTGACAAAACCGCGTTCGGTCAGGCGCCGCGCATAGTTGGCGCCGATTTGCTCCTTCACGCTGCTGCCGGGGGTGGCGAGGACGACCGCCGCGCGGGGAGCTCCGCTGTCACTGTCATCTGGGCGCCACAGGTGCCCGGCGAGTTGAGTGTTTCCATTGTTGAACGTGATATCGTGGCGAGTGGCAGGCATTTTCGGTCCAGTCAGGTCGGCGTGCGTTCCGGGCAAAGGGGGAGGGCGGCTTTGCAGAAACCGGAACAACTTGAAATGACGCGTTTTTGCGGGAAGATCCCTGCAGAGACCTATGGAGCGGGGATGGTGGTTTCAATACCTTGGCCCTGCCCATCCCGGGGGCATCCGGCCACGCCGCGCCGCGCCGCGCTGGCGGCTGCCCATTGGCTTTCTTCCGGGGACACGTCGGGACGCGGGGCGAGGGTGGGTGCCGGATCGGTTGCCTCTCCCCGATCATCCGGCGCCGCAACTTTTGCCGATTCCGGTTACCGTTCGGAAACGTCTTCCCAACATCCCGCATTCATGCACAGTGACCTTCATGTTTCAGGGACAGCTGCCAATTTGGAAAATCAGGCGTGAGCTGCGACGGTTTCCCGTCAGCTTCGCCAGCAAGGCGCGGGCCGCTTTCGGGCCGCTGAACCGCATCGGGCACGACCTGACCGCGCATCGGACGGTGACCGTCTCACCCGGTGATCGCGCGGCCACCAGCGAGCCGGTGGTGCTGTTGATCTACCAGCCCCGGGGGCTGCTGGAGTCGACCTTCTCGATGCTGCGGCACCTGGTGGAGAATGGGCTGTCGGTGATCCTGGTGGCCAATCATCCGCTGGACGAGACGATGCTGCGCGACCTCAGGCCCTGGTGCCACAGGATGATCGCGCGCCCCAACATCGGGTATGACTTCGGGGGCTACCGCGACGGTATCCTGCATGTGCTGCGCGAGATGCCAGGGGCCGAACGGCTGTTCATGCTCAATGACAGCAACTGGTATCCGATCCGCCCCGACTGCGGGCTGATCGATGCGGCGCGCAGCGCGCCCGAAAATATCTACGGGATCTACCAGACCCACGCCGCGACGCGCCCCGAGGACCTGCACGTCCACTCCTACTTCTACCGTTTCGACGGGACGCTCCTGCACAGCCGGGACTTCCGGCGGTACTGGCGGAAAATGCCGCTGATCAACGAGAAGCGGCTGGTGATCCGCTACCGCGAAGTCGGCATGAGCAAGCATTTCATGGCGCTCGGCTACACGTTGGGAAGCTATCACACCAGCGACAACCTTGCCGAAGCGCTGATGGCGCTCAGCGACGAGGACATGGAGGCAGAGATCCATTTCCTCTTCGATGCGAAGTTCTTCAGGACCTCGGCGGATGTCGAGCCGGGGTTGCGGGACGATCTGCTGGCCCTGCACCGGCAGGATCGCGGGCGCCTCGTCGATTATCTGATGAAACGGCACCTCGGCACGCTCTACCTGGCCCATCATCCGGCGCTGTTCCTGCAGGCCCTTGGCGCGCCGGTTCTGAAGAAGAACCGTGACCACGAGTTCAAGGTCATGCGGCAGGCGATCCGGGAGGGTACGCTCGGCGCCGATCTCCTGCCGGAAGTGCGGCGGGAACTGCTGGGCTGGGACGGCTAGGCCGCGGCCCGGGACGCCGGGCTGGACATCCGGGCAGGCTTCGGTGCCAATGGCGTCCCGGCGGGCCGATACGGTGGCCGCCGCCCGACCCAAGCCCGACCCAAGGAGGAGAGTCATGGCAAACCCGCTTTATGATACGCTTTTCGGCTGCCATCGCGGCAGCGGCAGGACCTTCCTTGTCCGTCCCGACGGCACGGCAATGAGCTATGACGATTTCCTCGACCTCGCCGCGCGCTACGCTCATGCGCTCAGTGCGCTGGAGCTTGCGCCCGGTGACCGGCTGGCGCTGCAGGTGGAAAAATCCCCCGAGGCACTGGCCCTCTATGCGGCCTGCGTCCAGGTGGGGGTGATCATCCTGCCGCTGAACACCGCCTATACCGGTGCGGAACTGGCCTATTTCGTCGAGAACTCCGGTGCCCGGCTGCTGGTCGGCGATCCTGCCGACGACGCCGAACTGGCGCCCATGGCCGAGGCGTTCGGGGCGCGGTTCCTGACCCTTGATGCGGCGGGGCAGGGCAGTTTTGCCGACCTTGCCGCCGGGCAGCCGTCGGATTTCGCCACGGTGGCGCGCGACAGGGACGATCTGGCGGCCTTCCTCTACACCTCGGGCACGACGGGGCGCTCCAAGGGCGCGATGATGACGCAGGAGAACCTGCTGTCGAACGCGTTGACCCTGGTCGACCTCTGGCGGTTCACCGAAGACGACGTGCTGCTGCACGCCCTGCCGATCTTCCACACCCACGGCCTGTTCGTGGCCACCAACGTGGTGCTGGCGGCCGGTGCCTCGATGATCTTCCTGCCGAAGTTCGACCTGGAGGAGGTGCTGCGGCGGCTGCCGCAGGCGAGCAGCATGATGGGGTGCCGACCTTCTACACCCGCCTGCTGGGCGATCCGCGCTTCGGTCGCGACCTGGCCGGTCACATGCGGCTGTTCATCTCGGGCTCGGCGCCGCTGCTGGCCGAGACGCACCGCGACTTCGAGGCCCGTACCGGCCACCGCATCCTGGAACGCTACGGGATGACCGAGACCAACATGAACACCTCGAACCCCTATGACGGCGAGCGCCGCGCCGGCACCGTGGGCCTCCCGCTGCCGGGGGTGGAGCTGAAGGTGACCGATCCGGCGACCGGCGCCGAGCTGGCGCGCGGCGAGGTCGGCCAGATCGAGGTGCGCGGCGCCAATGTCTTCAAGGGGTACTGGCAGATGCCGGAAAAGACCGCCGCCGAGCTGCGCGGGGACGGTTTCTTCATCACCGGCGACCTCGGCGTGCAGGACGGTGAGGGCTATGTCACCATCGTGGGGCGCGGCAAGGACCTGATCATCTCGGGCGGCTACAACATCTATCCGAAGGAAATCGAGCTGGTGCTGGATGACCAGCCCGGGGTGCTGGAAAGCGCGGTGATCGGCGTCGCCCATCCCGACATGGGCGAGGGCGTGGTGGCCGTGCTGGTGCCCTCGGGCGAGGGCCCCGACATCGCCGCCATCGAGGCCGAGGTGAGCCGTGCGCTGGCCCGCTTCAAGCATCCCCGCCGCTACGTGACCCTGCCCGAGTTGCCACGCAACACCATGGGCAAGGTGCAGAAGAACGCGCTGCGGACGCAGTTCGCCGATCTCCTGAGCGACTGACGGATGGCTGGAAAAAGTAGGGCGCCGGAGACGGGGGACAGTCTCCGGCGCCAATGGCCCGTCACGAGGTAAATGCACGAGCCGATGTCCGATGCGAGGGGTGTCGGGGGACAGATACATCGGTCGAAAGGCTAACGGCGCTGCCTGCCCGTTGGTTCCGAAAAAATCGTACGAGGGCGAAGTTTTTTCACCGGCCCCCGATCCGCTCCCTGAGGTCGCGCAGGCTGTCGGGCATCCGGTCGACCTGTGCCATCTGATCCGCGCCCGTGGTGCGGGCGGCAGCGGCATGGACGAGGGCGCGGAAAAGGCGCCTCTGGCGGCGGGCATAGATCAGGTGTTCGGGGTGCCACTGGACGCCGAGGGCGAAGGGCGCGGCGGTGCTTTCCAGGGCCTGCGGCATCCCGGCCTCGTCCCGCGCCGAGATCTTCAGGCCCTCGCCCAGGCTGGCGACGGCCTGGCTGTGCAGGGCGTTGACCTTCATCGGGCGGGTGCCGGCGATATCGGCCAGCCGGGTGCCGGGGCGGATGCTGACGCGGCGGCGGGGCAGGATGGTGCGGTAGCGGCGCGAGGCGAAGACCTCGAAGGCGTTCTGGTGCAGGGTGCCGCCCAGGACGACGTTCAGCATCTGCGCCCCGCGACAGATGCCCAGCACCGGCAGGCCCCGGGCGCGGGCGGCCTCGATCACGCCGGCTTCCATGCGATCACGGTCATGGTCCAGCACCACCTCGGCGCGCAGCTCTCCGCCGTAGAGGGTGGGGGCGATGTCGTCGCCGCCGCCGATCACCACGCCGTCGACCGCCGAGAGGTCGACCTCGTCGCGGTCGATCCAGCGCAGGGCACGGGCCCCGGCCAGGGCCAGGTTCAGCCGGATCAGCGGGAAGATCCGCCAGGCGGAACGGCGTGACACGGTGACGCCGATCACCGGGCGGCGCGGGGCGCGGGAAGGTTTCATGCCGCGAGCTGCGCGGCCCGGGCCTGCAGGTCGCCGTGCCCTTCCGCCGCGAGGATCTCGCCAGAGCGGCGGGTCCAGCCGTTGATCTGGCCGCGCAGACGCTCCACCGGGTCATCGCGCATGGCGCGCCAGGCGCTGCACAGCCGTTCCAGCGTGGCGCGGTCGCCGGCCAGTTCCTCGATGGCGCACCAGATTGCCCATTCCGCCGCGAGGCTCCAGCTGCGGTCGTCGATGCGGCAGTCGGGCATCCGGTAGTGATAGGCGGGCCGGGCCGAGACGGTCCCGCCCGCGCCCCGGGCCAGGGCCTGCCGGGTGCGCTCGGGCTGGAGCTGGGCGAAGATCGGCAGCATGTCGAGCGCATGGTTGCGCGAGGGTGACAGGCGCAGGTAGAGATCCGTCAGCGCGTCCAGGTCGGCGGGGGTGCCGAGGGTCAGCGCATCCAGCAGGCGGGCCGGGTAGGGGTCGACGAAAGGCAGGGCGCGGCGCGAGAAGTCGATGCCGTAGGCGTCGCGCAGCAGTGGCTCGGCCAGGGCGAAGGCCGTCAGGGTGGACCACAGGTGTTCGACGCTCGCCTCGCGGATCTGCACGTTCAGGTGGACGCCGAAGCCCAGGAAGAAGCCGTCGCGCGTGCCGGTCGCCCCCTCGTCGCGGAACCTCGACAGCACCTCGTCCAGCCGGGCCAGGCGGGCGGGGGCGAAGGGGTCGGTAACCAGCTCCACCGGCACCACGTTGCGGGCCAGGTCCAGCGCCGCGCGCCCGAGCGCGGTTTCGTCGCGGTCGCGGAAACTGGTGTCCATGTAGAGCTTGCAGGTGCCGAAGGGCGTGCCCTCGATCCGGTAGTCGCCGCCCTGCCGCATCGCGGCGCTGCCTGCGGCTTCTGCCAGGATATGCGCGGCGCGGGCCTCGGTGAGGCCGCCGAATTCGACCTCGACCCCAAGCAGGCGGGTCCGGCCCTCCGGCGTCTTCGGCTGGGGCAGCGTGGCGAGGGTTCTGGGCGTGGCATCGGCCATGCGGGTCGTCTCCCTTCGTCATGGCCGGTGCAGGGCGCGGGGCCCCGCACCGGCGGTTTCAGTAGTCCAGCGGTTCGGGCTGGAAGGTGGCCACCTCGAAGCCGATGGCGGCGCGGTACTCGGTCTCGCTTTCCTCGATCTCGATCTCGCTGCCGAGCTGGGTGGCGAAGGCGCGGATCAACTGGCTGCCAAGGCCGGTGCTTTCCGCGTCGTGTTCCAGGTGATTGCCAGAGCCCTTGGAGTTCACCACCTGCAGCCTGGCGCGCGAACCCTCGTGCTTCAGGCTGAGGGTCATCCACGGCGGACCGTTGTTGCTGCCGGTGTACTTCACGCCGTTGGCCATCAGTTCGGAGGCCAGCAGTGACAGCGGCACCGCCTGGTCGGGGTAGAGGATCACGTCGTCGACATCGAACTTCACCCGGATGCGGTGGCCGCCCGAGGCCGAGGCCTGCAGGGTCTGGTTGGCCACCTCGCGCACCAGCTCGCCCACGTTGACCTGTCCCTGGCTTTCGACCTGGTGCAGGTTGCGGTGGATCGAGGCCATGGCCAGCACCCGGTCCTGGAGCCGGGTCAGGATGGCCTTGGTCTCGGGCGACTTGGCGCGCCGGATGTTCATGTTCATGATCGAGCTGATCAGCTGAAGGTTGTTCTTCACCCGGTGGTGAACCTCCTTCAGCAGCACGTTGCGCTGGCGCACGGCGTTTTCCAGCTCGGCCTGGTCATGCAGGATGGTCTCGGCCATGAGCAGGAAATCGGTCTCCATGTTCTTCAGCTCTTCCGCCGAGAACCGCGCCGAGCGGTTGTCCTCGAAGGTGCGCACCCTCTCGAAGCGGCGCATCCGCCGCGACAGGTGGCGGATGTGACGGCCCGCCATGCGGTCGATGGCGATGAAGCCGACCACCGCCGAGGCGATCCACATCAGAAGCGGGAAGAGGGTCACCGGCGCCTCGACCCGTTCCGTCATGTCCGTGACAGAAGGCCAGATGCCGAGCGCAAAGACCTCCTCCTCGACGATCGGCACAACGACGTAGAGCTGATCCTGGCCGGATCGGCTCTGACCCGAGAAGACCATGGGTGCGAGCCGGGTCATGTCGTCCAGGGACGAGCGGATCGGCAGGTAGTCCTCGTAGGTGTCGGCGTCGACGGTGCTGGTCAGCACGTCGCCGGCGGCGTTGAAGGTCATCAGATGATCGGGCGCGGCGCCGAACCCCGGTCCGTCGGTCAGTACGAGGCTGGAATGGGGGACGGAAATGGCGATGTAGCCGGCATATGTCCCGTCCATCTCGACGGGCTGGGTGACCATCAGCACCGAGGTGTTGCTGAGCGCGCCCTGGGCGACGGCCATGACCCGTGGTGTCCGTTCGCGGACCGCCTCGAGATGCGCCGCCCGGTCCGAGACATCTGATCCGACGCCGGTCGAGCTGCAGGTCACGACGCCATCGACGGGAATGAAGGCGACCAGGCTGACCTCGGGCATGGAGGTTTGAACCCGGCTCATCATCGCGGCGCATTCGGGGCCGTCGTCCCTGAGGCTGGGAACGATCTGCGCCAGCGAGGCGGAGGCCCCGAAAGCCTGTTGCAGCAGGGCGCGCTCTTGCTCCACGCCTTGCTGGGTCAGCGCCAGAAGCGAGAGGCTGGTCACCTCCTCCGCCTGGCTGGACACCTGGTTTGTCTGGTAGATCGCGATGGAGCCGATCGGCACCAACGCGATGGACAGGATACCTGCGATCCGGAACGAGAGTGACCGGAACCAGGGCGTGTTGGCGCTGTGCGGCATGGGCGTCCGGTCAGCGCGCCGTGACAGGCTTGGACGTCACAACGGCCATGGTGGCCGGGTCGGTCAGTTCCAGGGCCTCGTCCTCGTCAAGTTGCATCAGTTCGGTCAGCTTGGCCCGACCACGGTTGGCACGGCTCTTGATCGTGCCGACGGCCACGCCGCAGGCTTCGGCCGCTTCCTCGTAGGAGGCGCCGAGGGCACCGACCAGCACCAGGGCTTCGCGTTGCTCATCGGGCAGCTGGTTGAAGGCGCGGCGGAAATCGGCAAGCGCGAGGCGCCCGTCATGGGCCGGCTTTTCCGACAGGCTCTCGGCGAAGACGCCGTCGACGTCAGCCACTTCGCGGCGCGTCTTGCGCAGCGAGGAGTAATAGGTGTTGCGCAGGATCGTGAAAAGCCAGGCGCGCAGGTTCGTGCCGGCCTGGAACTTTTCGATGTTCGTCCAAGCCTTGACGATGGAATCCTGCACCAGATCATCGGCCTTGGCGGAGTTGCGCGTCAGGCCAAGCGCGAAAGCACGCAGCGCGGGAAGGTGCTCGACCAGCTCATCGCGGGGATCACCGACTGGCGTGTTGCGGGGAGTGGCGGCCTTCTTGGCCTGCGGGGCGTCCTTGCGACCCGGGCCGGACTTGGCGCACTGCGTCATTCCCCGCCCTCCATGTTACTGGAGGTGGAGCTTTCCTTGTCCTTCAGCTGGCTGAGCAGCTCCTTGAAGCGATCCGGGATGTCTTCCTCGAGGGTGGACTGGAAGACGCGACGAAGATTATCGTCGACCCCGCGATCTGTACTTGGCTTTGTTTGACCCAATTTGTGTTCCTCTCCGAACTTCAGAGAAATTCTCATTGCTCGCGGAACTCAACGCAAGTCCCGGAGTTGGGTTCCCGAGAAAAGCGAAAAAAGGGGATAAAATGACTGTCTCTTCCAGCCCGGCCTCTTCCACCGGCGATCTTGCGTCCCTGATCGGGGCGCATCTGCCTTACCTGCGCCGGTATGCGCGGGCGTTGACCGGGGCTCAGTCCAGCGGTGACGCCTATGCCGCAGCGACGCTTGAGGCAATCCTACAGGACCGTTCCGTCTTCGAGGGCGGCATCGGCGAGAAGGCCGCCCTGTTCAAGGTCTTCCACACGATCTGGGCCAGTTCCGGCGCCCCGGTCGCCGTCGAGGCGACGGGGCTCGAGGCACGTGCGCAGCAGCACATGGCCCGGCTCAGCCCCAACACCCGCGAGGCGTTGTTGTTGCATACCATCGAGGATTTCAACGTCGGTGAGGTCTCCACCATCATGGACACCGACGAGGCCGAGATCGAGACCCTGCTCGACACCGCCCGTCAGGAGATGGCCGATGCCGTCTCCGGTCGGGTCCTGATCATCGAGGACGAGGCGATCATCGCCATGGACCTCGAGGCGCTGGTGGCCGAGATGGGCCACCAGGTGACCGGTGTTGCCCGTACGCGTGACGAGGCGGTCAAGCTGGGCACCAGCAAGAAGCCCGACATGATCATGGCCGACATCCAGCTGGCGGACAATTCCAGCGGGATCGACGCGGTGAACGACCTGCTGAAGGCACTCGGCGAAATTCCGGTGATCTTCATCACCGCCTTTCCCGAGCGGCTGCTGACCGGCGAGCGGCCCGAGCCGGCGTTCCTGATCTCCAAGCCTTATCGCGAAGACCAGGTGCGTTCGGCCGTCAGCCAGGCGATGTTCTTCTCGTCCACCGAGACGCTGAAGGGCTGAAGCCGCCCTTGCGGCAGCACCGATACACGTAAAACGCCCCGCCGGCTGTTGCCGGCGGGGCGTTTCCCTGTCTGGGGTCGTTTCTTGCTCTGCGCGTCGGACGGGGGGGTCAGAACCGCAAGTTGCGATCGTGGGAGCGTTCCCGCTCGTCCTCGTCTCCGCCGACGAATTGCAGCAAGACTGCGATGAACCCGAGGCCTGCGAAGAGAAGGCACAGGATCTGAGCAATCCCTGCAGAGGCTGCCGCGATCCCCGTGTATCCGAAGAGTCCGGCGATAAGCGCGACAGCGAAGAAAGTGACGGGCCAGGTCATGGCACACCTCCGTTCGTTTCACGTCGCTATGTCTTGGCCTTCCGGCCGCTCGGAAAATAAACGCCGCCGGAGCGCAGGTGGTTCCCCTTGCCCGGACGCGGCGCCGATTCAGTCCCGCTCCAGTTCGTCGCCCGCTGTCACGCCGGAAATCAGCTGGTAGCTCAGCAGATCGGGAATCGTCGCCGGATCGCGCAGCAGCGGGGTCAGGGCGCGCCGCAGCGCGCGCAGCCGCTCGGGCCCGTCGGGCAGCGGCGAGGGGGCGGCGAAGCGGAAGCTCAACCGGGCCCGGGGGCCTGCCTGCACGAGGCGCGGCAGATCCTCGGGGTGGATCGAGCCGATGCGGGGATAGCCGCCGATGGTCTGGCACTCGGCCCCCAGCACGAAGGGCGTGCCGTCGCCGGTGATCTGGATGTCCCCGACCTGGATCGGCTCCGAGGCCATGCCACCCGCGGCCCGGTGCCAGATCGGTTCCGCCTCGGTCTGCATCTGGATCGCCTGGCGATTGCTGCGCGCACCCCGGGTGAAGCTGGCGGCCTCGAAGGCCCGGATCTGATCCTCGCTGAACAGCGCGGTCTGGGGGCCGGGCAGGATGCGCACCGGGCCGCCCTCGAAGCGGTCGTCGACCCGCAGAACCGAGGGCGGCGCGGCGGCATCGCTGTCCTGGCCCGTCGGCAGCACGTCGCCGTCCTGCAGTGGCGCGCCGATCCCGGCGGCAAGATGGGTGGCCCGGCTGCCCAGGACCGGATCGCTGGCGATGCCGCCGCCTGGGGTCAGGTAGCCCGTGGTCCCCGAGGTGGCGCCGCCGATCGACAGCACCTCGCCGGGGGACAGTGCGTGAACCGCGTGCCAGGGCACCGGTCGCCCGTCGATGCTGGCGCGCATCGGGGCGCCGGTCAGGGCGATGCGCATCCGCGCGCTGACCGAGAACCGCCCGCCCATGCCGGGCATCTCGATGCCGGCAGCCGGGCGCGACATGCCCAGCAGGGCCGCCGCTTCCCACAGGGCCAGCGGGTCCAGCGCGCCGCCGCGCGACAGGCCCTGCGCGGCAAGGCCGGGGCGGCCGAGGTCCTGCACGCTCAGCATCGGGCCGGGGGCGGCGATCTTCAGGCTTCCACCACTCATCGCAGCACCTCCAGGCGGGCGCCGCCCATCGGGTCGCCCTGCAGTGCCAGGCGTTCCTGTCGGCTGATCCGGGCCAGCCGTATCTCGTCACCCTGGCGCAGGGGCATCGGCTGGTCCGCGCCGGGCTGGAAGGGGGAAAAGGCGGTGCGCCCGATCTGCAGCCAGCCCGTCGGCGAGGCATTGGCGAAGAGCACCAGCTGCCGGATGGCGGCCACCAGCGCCCCGGGGGGCACGTCGCGCAACTCTTTCCGGCGGGGCAGGTCCCAGGTGTCCGGCAGCAGGCCGATATAGGGCTGACCGGGGGCGAAGCCGATGGCCAGCACCCGCGGCGCGGCCTCCAGGATCTGCGTCACGGCGTCCTCTTCGCTCAGGCCCGCCTCGGCGGCTGCCTCGGCCAGGCCGGGGGCGTCCTCCCCCTCGAAGCTGACGGGCAGCGTCCAGCGCCGCGCCGCCGCCTCGGCGGGCAGGGCCAGCCAGTCCCGACTGTCCAGCAGATCGCTGAGCCCCGCCTCCAGCGCGGCGCGGCGCGCGGCGGCCCCGTCGCCCAGCGGATCGAATCGCACGAGGGTCGAGGCCAGGGCCGGAACCACCTCCTCGGCGCCCTCCAGGGTCAGCGCCTCGGCGGCGAAGGCCTGGGCGGCACGATTGGCTTCCAGGCTGAAGTCACTGGCGAAGCGGGCCAGGAATCCATCCATTCCCAGTGGGTAGAGGGCAGGGGCTGCCTCTTTCTTGGTCATCTGGTCCGGGCCTCCGTGGGGCTGGCGTGGGGCTGGGCGGGTCTTCTGCGGGTTGCCCTTGACATAAGTTTCAAAACGTCGACAAATTGTCAACGTAATGTCATCGAGAAGAGCCCGGACTCGACATCAAAGCGAAATCCGGGCCGAGAATGTCCACAGGAGGACCCCAAAGTGAACCGTTTTGCCCAATCCCTGACCGCTGCGGCCGTTTCCGCCCTGGCGCTGGCCACCCCCGCCCTGGCCGAGACCTGGAACATGCCGGTGCCCTACGGCGACGCCACCTTCCACACCGTCAACATCCGTGAGTTCGCCGCCGATGTGGCCGAAGCCACCGATGGCGCGCTGGAAATCGAGGTGCATTCCGCAGGCTCGCTCTTCCCGCATGGCGAGATCAAGAACGCCGTCCGTTCGCGCCAGGTGCCGATCGGCGAGTTCTTCCTGTCGACCCTGTCCAACGAGGACGCGGCCTTCGGCCTGGACAGCGAGCCCTTCCTGGCGACCTCCTACGAGGATGCCGAAAAGCTCTGGTCGGCGCAGAAGCCGGTGATCACCGAGCTGTTCGCCGAGCAGGACCTGATGCCGCTCTTCTCGGTGCCCTGGCCGGCCCAGGGTCTTTATACCGAAAACGAAGTGAACACCGTCGATGACCTCGCCGGTCTGCGCTTCCGCGCCTACAACGCCTCGCTGGAAAAATTCGCCCAACTGGCCAAGGCCGCCCCGGTGCAGGTCGAAGCGCCTGACATCCCGCAGGCCTTCTCGACCGGCCAGGTGGACGCGATGATGACCTCGCCCTCGACCGGCGCCAACTCGAAGGCCTGGGACTTCGTGTCCACCTATACCGCCGTCGATGCCTGGCTGCCGAAGAACATCGTCGTGGTGAACAAGCGCATGTTCGACCGCCTGCCCGAAGACGTGCAGGCCGCCGTGCTGGAAGCTGCCGCCGCCGCCGAGACCCGCGGCTGGGAGATGTCCGTCGCCGAGGCCGACGCCAAGAAGGCCGAGATGGCCGAGAACGGCATGGCCATCGTCACCCCGACCGATGAGCTGATGACCGGCCTGAAAGACATCGGCGCCACCATGATGGAAGATTGGAAGGCCTCTGCCTCCGAGGCGGGTCAGAAGATCCTGGCGGACTACGAAGCCGAGTGACCCCTCGCGGGCCCTGCCATCCGGCGGGGCCCTTTCCTTTCAGATCAGACCATGAGGGCGCGATGATCCGGCGGCTGCTCGATATGCTCTACCTGGCCGGAGGCGCCGTGGCCGCCCTGGCCATCCTGTCCATCTGCCTGCTGGTCGCGGCGCAGGTGGGTCTCAACATCCTGGCGCGGGTCGGCGGCCCGGCCTGGTCCTACACCATTCCCTCCTATGCCGATTTCGCCGGGTTCTTCCTGGCCGCCGCCAGTTTCATGGCCCTGGCCCATACCCTGCGCGCCGGCGTGCACATCCGCGTCAACCTTCTGATTTCGCGCCTGAGTCCCCGCGCGACCTGGGTGCTCGAGATGCTCACGCTGGCACTTGCGGCGGCGCTCTCGGCCTATGCCACGCGCTATGCCATCGGCCTGACCTACGAGAGCTGGGACTATGGCGACATGTCCTCGGGGATCGTCGCGGTGCCGTTGTGGATCCCGCAGTTGTTCATGGATGCGGGGCTGGCGCTGCTGACGCTGGCCTTCCTCGACACGCTGATCGAGAGCCTGCGTGCCCGCCGTCCCGTCATCGCAGATGCAGGAGAAGCCTGATGTCCGATCCCGTCGTCTTCTCGATCCTGCTGGTGGTGCTGATGGTGCTGCTGGCCGCCGGCACCTGGGTAGCCGTGTCGCTGCTGGCGCTGGCGCTCTTTGCCATGACCTTCTTCGCCGATGCGCCGCAGGGGCTGGTCCTGGCCACGAGCCTCTGGGGCCACTCGCATTCCTGGTCGCTGGCCTCGCTGCCGCTGTTCATCCTGATGGGGGAAATCCTGCTGCGTTCGCGCCTGTCGCAGGACATGTTTTCGGGCCTCGCGCCCTGGCTGGGCCGGGTGCCGGGGCGGCTGCTGCACGTCAACGTCCTGGGCTGCGCGATCTTCGCCGCCGTCTCGGGCTCCTCGGCGGCCACGGCGGCCACCATCGGGCGGATGTCGGTACCTGAACTGACCGAGCGCGGCTATCCGCAAAGCCTGATCCTCGGGACCCTTGCGGGCTCGGCCACGCTGGGCTTCCTGATCCCGCCCTCGATCATCCTGATCGTCTACGGCGTGGCGACGGAGCAGAGCATCGCCCGCCTGTTCATGGCCGGCGTGCTGCCGGGGATCATGCTGGTGGCGCTCTTCGGCGGCTATGTCAGCCTGCGTGCCATGCTCTCGCCCTCTATCATCCCCGAGGAAAGCCAGAGCTTCACCCTGCGTGAGAAGCTGCATGCCTCGCGGCGGCTGATCCCGGTGATGCTGCTGATCCTCGGGGTGATCGGGTCGATCTACTCGGGCGTGGCCTCGCCCACCGATGCCGCTGCCGTCGGGGTGATCCTGTCGACCCTGCTGGCCTTTGCCTCTGGCGGGTTCAACTGGACAAGCTTCCGCGAGGCGCTGATGTCGGCCACGCGCACGTCCTGCATGATCGCCTTCATCCTGATGGGCGCGGCCTTCCTGGCGATCGCCATGGGCTTCACCGGCATCCCCCGCAACCTGGCCGCCTGGATCGGTGGCATGGAGCTCTCTCCCGGCGCGCTGCTGCTCGCGTTGACGGTATTCTTCATCGTGCTGGGCTGCTTCCTCGACGGGATCTCGGTCGTGGTGCTGACCACCTCGATCATCCTGCCGATGGTCGAGGCCGTGGGGATCGACCCGATGTGGTTCGGCATCTACCTGGTGCTGGTGGTCGAGATGAGCCAGATCACCCCGCCCGTGGGCTTCAACCTCTTCGTCATCCAGGGGCTGACGGGGGTGAACATCCTGCGGGTCGCCAAGGCCGCGCTGCCCTTCTTCGGGCTGTTGCTGCTGGCGGTGCTGCTGATCACGCTCTTCCCCGGGCTGGTCACCTGGCTGCCGCAGGCCATGGCAAACCGCTGACCTTCGCGGGGCCGTGACAAGCGGCCCCGACCTCCCGCCTCTTGCGCCCGGTATGGGGGGCTCCGCCCCGCCGCTGACGCGGCTCCCCGGAGTATTTTCAGCCTGGTGATGACGATTGGGAGGGGCGTTTGCTGGCACCCTACTTTTCCGCCGGGAGGGTGCACGCCCTCAATGGGAAAGTAGGCCGCCTCTCAGGCCCCGTCCCAGCTCATCACCAGGCCACAAATACTCACTTTTCCCGGTTGCTTCCGGGCGGCGCGTCAGAGCGATGCGGCGGCCCGGCTGGCCTGGTCGTAGAGCCCCGACATGCCGCGCAGGGCCGCGGCGATGCGGCGCAGTTCCTCGCCGTCGTAGCCGGTGGTGGGCAGGGTGCCCAGAAGGCATTGTTCGCGGATCTTCTGGTAGGCCATGCAGAGCGCCAGCCCGGCGGGCGAGGTCTTGTAGAAGACCTCCTTGCCGCGTTTCTCGTTCTCCAGCAGGCCCAGCTTCAGCAGCTTGCGCAGGGCGTAGTTCACCGTATGGCTGTCCTCGATGTTGAGGATGAAGCAGATGTCGGTCAGACGCTTCTCGCGGCCGCGGGAATTGGTGTTGTGCAGCACCAGGATTTCCAGCGGCGAGAGTTCGGGCATCCCGGCCGCCGTCATGCAGCGTTGCATCCAGCGGGTGAAGGCGTTGTAGGCGATGATCAGCCCGTATTCGAACTCCGAGGCTTCCCAGCCCTCGCCTTCGGCCAGGTGGCGGGAAGAGACGATGCGGCGCCTGTCGGTGCGGGAATCGGAACGGCTGTCGGACATGGGGCTCTCTTCTCGGTGATGAATTGTCGGTATTTTATCAGCATGTCGCCTGGATTGGGAAGGGCCGGCTCGGGCAGCCGGCCCCGGGTGCCGGGGCCGGGCATCTTCGGGGGCTTCGATGCGCCGCGACAATGGGATAGGGTGACGGCGCAACACGGCAGGCGAGGCAGGATGAGGCAGAAGCACGAAGGGTGCCGACATGAGGTGCCGACGCGTCGGGCGTTCGCGATGGCGGTGAAGGGTCTGCTGGCGATGATGCTGGTGCTGGTGCTGGGGCTCGCGCAGGGCGCCGGGCAGGCGCGGGCCCAGGGCGATCCCGGTACGGGCTTTTCCGGGCTTGCGACGGTGAACCCGACCCGGAGCCAGTTGAAGGATCGCCGGGGGGCGCTGGAGCTGACCCTGGCGCTGAGCCAGGGGGTGCCCTATCGTGTCTTTTCGCTGACCGGGCCGGATCGGCTGGTGCTGGATTTCCGGGAAGTCGACTGGCGCGGTGTCGATCCGAAGGTGCTGCTGAACTCGGACCTCGCGACGGGGGTTGCCATGGGGCCTTACCGGCCGGGCTGGTCGCGCATGGTGATCGAACTGGCCGAGCCGCTGGCGCTGCAACGCAGCGACATGGCGATCGACCGCGACAGCGGCGCGGCGCTGCTGGAGGCGCGCTTTACCCCCATCACCCCGGAAGCCTTCGCGGCGCGCGCCGGGGCGCCGGCGCTCAGCGGCTGGGACCTGCCGCAGCCCGGGCAGGCGTTGCCGCCGCGCGCACCGGGCGGGCCGTTACGCATCCTGCTGGATCCGGGCCATGGCGGCATCGACCCGGGCGCCGAGCGCGAAGGGGTGGTCGAGGCCGAACTGATGCTGACCTTCGCGCGCGAGCTGCGCGACCTGCTGACCCGCTCGGGGGCCGAGGTCTACCTGACGCGCAACGACGATACCTTCGTCTCCCTGGAGGGACGGGTGGCCATGGCGCACGGGCTGCGCGCCGATCTCTTCGTCTCGCTTCATGCCGATGCGCTGCCCTCGGGCCGGGCGCTTGGCACCACGGTGCATACCCTGTCGCGCGAGGCCAGCGACGAGGCCAGCCGCCTGCTGGCCGAGCGCCACGACCGGGCCGACCTGCTGGCGGGGATCGATCTCAGCGAGAGCGACGACGAGATCGCCGGGGTGCTGATGGACATGGCGCGCACCGAGACCCAACCGCGCAGCGAGCGGCTGGCCGAGGCGATGGTGCTGGCGCTGCGCAGCGAGGGGCTGCCGCTGAACAGCCGGCCACGCCGCTCGGCGGGTTACTCGGTGCTGAAGGCGCCGGACGTGCCATCGGTGCTGGTCGAGCTGGGGTTCCTGTCGTCCCGGCGGGATCGCGAGAACCTGCTGGATCCGGCCTTTCGTGCCCGCCTCGCCGCGGCCCTGCGCGACGGCATCCTGGCCTGGAAGATCGCCGATGACACCCTGGCACCGCTGCGTCTGAAGTAGTGGGGTGCGAGGCGGTCCGGGTCCACGCGGCAAGCCGCCGCTGCCCGGCCTCCTGAAGGGGATGTGTTTTGACCGGGGACAGGGGCCGGGCTATATGATCGTGCTCAACCAGCGAGGCCCGGGCGCGTGATCAGATTCGTACTTTCCTTCCTTGGCGGCGTGTTCACGCTCGTCACCGCGGCGATCATGATGATCGCCCTCTCCATCGGCGCGATCTTCTGGGTCTACGGGCGTGATCTGCCCAGCCACGAGGCCCTGGCCCGCTACCAGCCGAAGTCGATCAGCCGGATCTACTCCGGCGAGGGCCAGCTGATCGACGAGTTCGCCCGCGAGCATCGTCTCTACACCCCGACCGAGGAAATCCCCGACCTGATCAAGTTCGCCTTCATCTCGGCCGAGGACAAGAATTTCTACACCCATGCTGGCTATGACGTGCGCGGCATCGCTGCCGCCCTGGTGGAGGCCGTGCGCTCGCGCGGTGAAAGCGTGCGCGGTGCCTCGACGATCCCGCAGCAGGTGGCCAAGAACCTGTTCCTCTCGGGCGACCGCAGGATCGAACGCAAGGTGAAGGAAGTGATTCTCGCCGCGCGCCTGGTCGAGAGCCTGCCCAAGGACGAGATCCTCGGCATCTACCTGAACGAGATCTTCCTCGGCCAAAACTCCTACGGCGTGACGGCGGCGGCGCGGGTCTATTTCAACAAGTCCCTGACCGAACTGGCACCGCACGAGGCCGCCATGCTGGCCGCCATGCCCCAGGCACCGGGCCGCTACCATCCCGTCCGCGCCAAGGAGCGCGTGACGCAGCGCCGCAACTACGTGCTGCGCGAGATGATGGAGAACGGTTACATCGACCAGGCCACCTACGAGCGCGAGGTGGCGCTGCCGCTGCGCTCGGTCCAGGGGGGCGATTTCGAACCCTTCCGCAACCAGCTGCCGCCGCGCGACTATTTCACCGACGAGATCCGCCGCCAGCTGTCCAGCGACTTCGGCGAGGAAGAGTTCTTCTCGGGTGGCTTCACGGTGCGGGCTACCGTCGATCCGGAGATGCAGCAGGTGGCGGCGCGGGCGCTGCGCCGCGAGCTGGAGGAGTTCGACCGCCGCGCCTCGGTCTGGCGTGGCACGGGCGAAGTGATCGACGCCGGGGCACTGGGTTCGGAAGAGGCCTGGCGCGAGGCCCTGGCCACGGCCGAAGTTCCGCGCGACATCGACCTGGGCGGCCAGTGGCTGCCAGCGGTGGTGCTGGGCGTCGAGGCGCAGCAGCTGCAACTGGGGATCGAGGGCGTGGCCCTTGACGATGCGCGTGGCGGCAGCGTGCCGCGCAGCGACATCCAGTGGATGCAGGGCGATTTCTTCGACAACTTCGAGGAAGGCGACGTGGTGCTGGTGCGCGAGGCGAAGACCGGCGGCGGCGACTTCGATCACTGGTCGCTGCGCCAGGTGCCCGAGGTCCAGGGCGGCTTCATGGCGATGGACGTCAACAACGGCCGCGTGATCGCCATGCAGGGCGGTTTCAGCTACCAGGACTCGGTCTTCAACCGCGCCACCCAGGCCCGGCGTCAGCCCGGTTCCTCGTTCAAGCCCTTCGTCTACGCCTCGGCGCTGGACTCGGGCTACACGCCCGCCACCATCGTCATCGACGCCCCGGTCGAGATCGAGACCGGCGAAGGTGTCTGGCGGCCGAAGAACTCGTCCAACAAGTACTATGGCCCGACGCCCCTGCGCACCGGGATCGAGCAGTCGCGGAACCTGATGACCGTCCGCCTGGCGCGCGAGGTCGGCATGGACGTGGTGGCCGCCTACGCCGAACGCTTCGGGGTCTACGAGGACATGTCGCCCTACCTGGCCAATGCCCTCGGGGCCGAGGAGACGACGCTTTACCGCATGGTCGCGGCCTACGCGATGTTTGCCAATGGCGGCGAGCGGGTCGAGCCGACCCTGGTCGACCGGGTGCAGGACCGCTACGGGAAGACCATCTACCGCCACGACCAGCGGGTCTGTGTCGACTGCGCCGACCCCGCGCTGCCCCCGGCGCGCAGCCCGGTGATCCGCTCCAACCGGCAACGGGTGATGAACGCGATCACCGCCTACCAGCTGACCTCGATGATGCAGGGGGTGGTGCAGCGCGGCACGGCCTCGGGCGTGGTGCGTCTGCCGGTGCCGACGGCGGGCAAGACCGGGACCACCAACGATGCCCGCGATGCCTGGTTCGTCGGCTTCACCTCGAACATCGTTGCCGGGTGCTACATCGGCTACGATACCCCCCGGCCGATGCTGGGCGGGCGCGGCTATGGCGGCACGCTCTGTGGTCCGGTGTTCCAGGAGTTCATGACCGAAGCGGTGCAGAAGTTCGGCGGCGGGCCCTTCACGGTGCCTGAGGGTGGCCACTTCATCAACATCGACCGCTACACCGGGGCCCGCCTGCCTGACGGCGCCTCCGGCGCCAACGTGGTGGCCGAGTACTTCCGCGACGGCGAAGAACCGATCTTCGGCATCTTCTACGACGGCGGCTTCGCCATGGGCTCGGACCTGCCGCTGTTCGACGAGGTCGGCCAGGCCCAGGCGCAGCAGCAGCAGGTGATTACCTCGACCGGCGAGACGGCCACCATCGGGCCCAAGGCCGGTTTCGGCAGCCTCTCCTCAGGCGGGCTCTACTGAGCCCGGACCACCGGCCGGGGCAGGGGGGCTCTGCCCCCCGCCCGCTGCGCGGACTCCCCCCGGAGGTATTTCCAGCCCGGTGATGAGGCAGGAGGGCGCCCGGCACCGCCGCCTCGTTTCCTGGCGGTGCGCGTCCACGCCCCCAGCAGGAAAGTAGGCCGCCACGGCACGTCGCGTGTTTCAACATCGCCGGGCCGGAAGTCCCTCCGGGGGCAGCGTGGCACAGGCGGAGGGCGGCGCCCCCATCCCCGCCCGCCGCACCACGCCCCACCTTGTCCCGCATCCGGCCTTGGGATACACCCCGTGCTCAGACTTCGAGAAGGATCCCGCCATGCGCGCCGAGGCCCAGAACACCGTCACCGAGATCGAGAAATCCCTGGAGCTTCTGCGCCAGCGGATGGACTGGGAGACGGCCCAGCACCGGCTGGAGGAGTTCAATGCCCGCGTCGAGGATCCGAACCTCTGGGACGATCCCGCCAAGGCCCAGGCGCTGATGCGCGACCGGCAGGCGCTGGTCGATGCCTTCGCCACCCATGACGGTCTGAAGCAGGAGTTGCAGGACAACATCGACCTGATCGAACTGGGTGAGATGGAAGAGGACGACGAGGTGGTCGCCGAGGCCGAGGAGGCGCTGAAGGCGCTGAAGGCCCGTGCCGCCGAGAAGGAGCTGGAGGCGCTGCTGAACGGCGAGGCCGACAGCAACGATACCTTCCTGGAAATCAACGCCGGCGCCGGCGGCACCGAGGCCTGCGACTGGGCGTCGATGCTGCAGCGGATGTATGTCCGCTGGGCCGAGAAGCGCGGTTACAAGGTGGAACTGCAGTCCGAGGAAGCCGGCGGCGAGGCCGGGATCAAGTCCTGCGCCTACAAGATCAGCGGCCACAACGCCTATGGTTGGCTGAAGTCGGAATCCGGCGTGCATCGCCTGGTGCGCATCAGCCCCTTCGGCAAGGGCACCCGCGAGACCTCCTTTGCCTCGGTCTGGGTCTACCCGGTGGTCGACGACAATATCGAGATCGAGGTCAACCCGGCCGATATCCGTATCGACACCTTCCGCTCGTCCGGGGCCGGGGGCCAGCACGTCAACACCACCGACTCCGCCGTGCGGATCACCCACCACCCGACGGGCATCGTGGTGACCTCCTCCGAGAAGTCGCAGCACCAGAACCGGGATATCGCCATGAAGGCCCTGAAGTCGCGTCTCTATCAGCTGGAGTTGGACAAACGCACCGCCTCGATCAACGAGGCACACGAGAACAAGGGATCGGCCGGCTGGGGCAACCAGATCCGCTCCTACGTGCTGCAGCCCTACCAGATGGTGAAGGACCTGCGTACCCAGCACGAGACCTCCGACACTTCGGGCGTCCTGGACGGTGCGCTGGACGGCTTCATGGCGGCGACCCTGGCGATGAACGTGGCCGGAAAGAGCCGCGCGGAAGCCTCCGGCGAGTAATCCACCGCCTTTCGCCACGAATCTCCCCTGAACGGGGGAGATGGGGGGCTGAGATTACCCAGAGAAGTCTTCCCTGCGCGTAAGCTCGCGCCAGGGTTGCGAAAATCCGCCACAGGGTGATAACAAATCGTTTACCAAATGCGATGCATGGTGATGGCGCAGGGAATTCCACTTGCCCCGTGAGGCTTCTGCGCGGGATACTTTTGGCAGCGCCGGGCCGTGTGCCCCCTGGTCCGGGCAGAGTGTGACGAGTGCATATCGTATCCGGGGAAACGCTCCCCGCCGGAGGCGTGGGTGTAACCAGAAAGGCGGAGCCATGAGTCAGAAGACCTTGATCAGGGCGGACTTCGGAACGCCCCGCAGCAGCGATGATTGCGAAAAGACCGATTGGACCCGGTCCTTCCCGGCAGGCAGCGTGGAGGGATCGCGCTGGATGCTGGACGTCCTGGAGGACCTCCATGCCTACGCACGCCATCACGAGATGGGAGAGGCCGAGGACCTGCTGGCCGATACCCGGCGCAAGCTGGCCCGCTTGATCCGCGCCCACTAGGCGGCGGGACGCGCCCGGGGTATGCCAGCGGGCTGGCTGTCCGCCACGGATCGCTCAGGTTGCCTGATGCCGGTCGTTCGATCACGGGACCCTGATCTCCCACCCTTCTCTTCGGCTCCTGATCTCTGCCCAGTGGGGCGGGCGGGGCGCTCAGTCGTCGATGCGCACCCCGGCATAGGCGATGGCCTGCTGGTAGACCGTGGCCGCGTTCCATTCGTTCAGCACGCCGAAGTTATGCGTGCCCTCGCCGTAGGGCTGCCCGCGCCGCCAGCCCTTCGCCGCCAGGTAATTGGCGGTCGAGGCCATGGCATCGGCCGCGTCGTAGAGGTTGACCCGTCCGTCGCCGTTGCCGTCCCGTCCGTAGTGCAGCACGTTGCCCGCCAGGAACTGGGTGTGGCCGATCTCGCCATGGGCGGCGCCGATGGCCGCGGGATCCAGCCAGCCGCGATCGACCAGCGTAAGCGCGGCAAGGAAGTGACCGGTGAAGAACGCCGAGCGCCGGCAATCGTAGGCCACCGTGGCGCCGGAGCTGAGCACAGGGTACTTGCCGAAGAACTGGCCGAAACCGCTCTCCATGCCGTGTATCGCCAGCAGCACCCCGGCGGGCACGCCGTGATCCGCTTCCAGCCGGTCGAAGAGGCCGCATCCCGGGCCCGCCGCTTGCGGCCCTGGGAGACGATGTAGTCGACGCCGCGGATGCGCTTGAAATCCTCGAAACTGTAGCGCACGCCGGTCTGGTTGCGATCGGCACTGATGGTGCCATGGGAATACTGCACCCCCGCCAGGGCCTGCAGCCCGCGCGGCCCGATACCCTCGGCCCGGGCTTCCTCGGCGAAGGCGGCTTTCCAGGCGGCGAAGCCGGCGGAGGTATCGCCGCAGGGGGCGGCGCGGGCAGCAGAGGCAAGGATGGGGAAGAGAAGACAGGCGCCGGCGATCAGCGCGGTAAGGGGGCGAAAGAACATCCGGTATCCACTGGGCTGCAACAACTCCGATCAGGGTAGGGCCTTGGCGGCGCGCGCGGCAAGCCTGCTCTCACTTGATCGGTCCGGGCAAGCCGGGCCAAGATCGCGTGACGCCGCCCCGGGGGAGGGGCACGGCAACGCGAGGAGGATGCCATGGAGACCATCGCCGCGGAGGCGCCCCGCCCGGGCGTGCCGGAGCTTAGGCCTGTCACCTGGGCGATGCTGGCACAGGCGCTGCGGCGCGGCTGGGCCGACCTGCTGAGGGCACCGCTCTGGGGGCTGTTCTTCGCCTCGGTCTACGTGCTGATCGGCTGGGGGCTGGCCTGGGTGACGCTGGCGACGGGCAAGAGCTACTGGCTGATCTTCGCCGCGCTCTCCTTCCCGCTGGCGGGGCCCTTCGCGGTGGTGGCCTCTACGAGGTGTCGCGGCGGCTGGAGCGAGGTCAACCGCTGGACCGGCGCGCGGTGCTGGGCGTGGTGCTGGGCCAGTCGCGCCGGCAACTGCCCTCGCTCTGCGCCATCATCATCTTCCTGCTGCTGTTCTGGTTCTTCCTGGGCCACATGATCTTTGCGCTTTTCCTAGGACTCTCGGTGATGACCCATGTTTCGAGCTCGTTGCAGGTCTTTCTCAGCCCCGAGGGCCTATCCATGCTGGCCTTCGGCTCTCTCGTCGGGGCGGGCTTCGCGCTGTTGCTCTACATGATCACGGTGATCTCGCTGCCGCTGCTGCTGGACCGCGAGGTGGATTTCGTCACCGCGATGATCACCAGTTTCGGCGTCGTGACCGCGAGTCCGGGGGCGATGCTGACCTGGGCGGTGATCGTCACGGGGCTGACCTTCCTGGCGCTGCTGCCGGGGTTCCTTGGTCTCTTCCTGGTGCTGCCCTGGCTGGGCCATGCGACATGGCATCTCTACGACCAGATCGCGGGCGAGGCGCCGCTGCGTTGAAGGGACCGGGGCAGGGGGCTCCGCCCCCCGCGCGTGCCGCGCTCCCCCCGGAGTATTTTCAGCCTGGTGATGCACCACGAAGGCGCCTTGATTGGCCTACTTTCCTGTTGAGAGGGTGCACGCTCGCGGCGGAAAAGGAGGGAGCCTCTCTGGGCACCATCCGGTCTCATCACCAGGCTGAAAATACTCCGGGGGGAGGCCGCGCAGCGGGCGGGGGGCAGAGCCCCCCTCTCCCTTCGGCCGGGTATGCGCTCAGTAGTCCTTCTCGAAGAACACCCCGATGCCGGTACCGCCGCCGCTGTCGACCGATCCCTTGGCGCGGATGTTGTCGGTCAGGTCGAGGTTGATCGACAGGTTGGTCTCGCCCTCGCCGGTGATCTCGGTTTCCGTGTAGAGGTTCTCGTTCAGGTACTTGCCTGCGGTGACCGAGGCCTGGCCGTCGGCATCCGTGGCCACGTCGAGATTGTCGAGCCCGGTCGAGGCGCGCAGCCTCTCCAGCACGCCACCGCCGCCCTGGCCGGTCAGCGTGGCCACCGCCGCCGCCAGCTGCGCCGCCTGGATGGCCGAGAGCTGCGACAGGGGCTTGTCGAAGAAGAGTTGCGACAGGATCTCGTCCTCGGGAAGTCCCGGGTTCGAGGTGAAGTCGATCTCGGGTGATGAGGCGGTGCCGTCGATGGCGATCGAGTAGACGTAGCTGCCCGCTTGCGAGGTGGCGACGAAGTGCAGCAGCGGCTCGAAGCTGCCGGCGAAGCGCAACTGCCCCTCGGAAAGTTCCAGCCGCTTGGTCAGGATCGCCAGCCGTCCGCGCACCAGGTCGAACTGGCCGACAGGACGCGGCGCGGCCGTGGTGCCGCCGATGTCCAGCGATCCGCGCAACTCCGCGTCCAGGCCGCGGCCCCGGATGAAGACCGAGCTGTCGGTCACCACCTGCACGTCAAGGCCGAGCCCACCGTCGGAGCCCCCGCTGCCCGTCACGGCACTGCTGCCGCTGTCCTCGCCGGTCAGCCCGGCGCGGGCGCGGGTGGTGCGACTGGCGGCGGGTTCGGCGATGTGGCGCATCTCGGGGATGGCCTCCTGGCCGCCGAAGCCGCCCGAGGGCACACGGATCTCGGTATCGGTCAGGCCGATGCGGCCCGCGATTTGCCCATTGCCGGTCAGTGGGCCGGTGATCTGCAGCGCGCCGTCCAGCACCGTCGTCGCCAGCCCCGCCTGGGTGAAGATCACCCGGTCCAGCGCCACGTCGAGACCGGCGCGGTAGGGCGCTTCCAGGGCCACGGGGCCCGAGACGCGCAGGGCGCCACCCTCGGAGGGGCGGGCCTGCAGGGTCAGCCGGGCGCTGCCGCCGGCCAGCTGCACGTTGCCGCTGATGCCGTCGATCACCTGGCCGAGGCTGGGCGCCACGAGGCGGCCGTTTTCCAGCGTCACCTGCCCCGAGAGTGCCGAGAGCGCCGGCTGGCCGGACAGCGAGAGGTCGAAGCGCGCCAGCCCGGCCGCCGAGCGCGGCGCGATGAAGGGATTGGCCAGCCCAAGCGGGGCCGAGCCGGTCAGAGAGATCGCCATGCCGCCGTCGGGCCGGGCGACCTCGCCGGTCAGGCGTGCGTCCGATCCGCCGGGTCCCGAGGCGGTGGCATCCACCGCAAGGGCGCCGTTCTGCCCCGGACTGACGCTGCCACTGACGGTCAGCGGCCCCGAGAAGCCATCGGCCAGCCGCGCCAGGTTGTCGAGCCTTGCCGAGAGGTCCAGCGTCACGTCGCTGCCCGCCACCTGGCCCGAGGCGCTGGCCTCGAGCGCGGTGGACTTAAACGCGGCGCTGTCGATCTGCAGCACGCCGCCCTCGGTCAGGCGCAGCGCGGCGGTGACGGTGCTGTCCCCGGCAAAGAGCGCATCAAGCTGCGGATTGCCGATGCCGATGGACTGGCCCCGGGCCTCGGCCTCGATCACGTAGGCGGGGCCGTCGCCGGTCACCGTGGCGGCAAGCGAGAGCGGCCCGGCGGAGGCGCCGAAGGGCTTGCCGCTGTCGGGCAGGCGGGCGTCGATCTGCAGCGCGGTCTGTGCGCCCACGTCACCGCTGGCGCGGGCGGTGAGGCCCGGCGCGTTGAGATCGAGGCGCGACAGGGTCACCACCTCGCCCTGCAGCCCCGCGTCGAGGCTGAGCGAGGTCCGTCCGTCGAGCAGCGCATCCAGGGCGGCGATGCCGGTGCGCAGGTCCTCGCCGCCGCCCGACAGGCTGGCGCTCAGCGCATCGGGCTGGCCCGAGACACGACCCGTCAGTTCGAGCGGCCCGCCGGTGGCACCGGTGAAGGTGCCCGAGTTCGCCAGCCAGGCGCTGAGGTCCAGCGCCATGTCGCTGTCTTCGCCGGGCAGGGGGCCCTGCACCGACAGACGCAGCGCCTCGTTGGCCAGCACGGCGCGGTCGATGCGCGGCGCGCCCTCCCTGGGCAGGGTCGCCTGGGCGTTCAGCGACAGGCCGGTGGCCAGCAGGTCGTCCAGGGCCTCGATGCCGAGGGACAGGCGTTCGCCGCCGCCTTCGGCGGTGAGGGTCATCTCGGTCGGGGTCTGGGTGATCTCGCCCGCCAGGGTGAAGGGCGCCGGATCGCCCTGGGCGCCGGTCAGCAGGTTGGCATCCGCAAGGGCCAGCTCGTAGCCGATGCTGCCATCCTCGGATCCAAGGCGGCCCGAGCCGGTCAGGCGCATTTCCTCGGTGCCGAGCGCGAGGGTGGTCAGGGTGATGCCGGTCTCGTCGCGGGTCACGTCCAGGTCCAGCTCGGCGGGCGAGGCCAGCAGGGCGTCGGCCTGGGCGATACCGGTCGAGAGGTTCTCGCCCCGGCCCGAGGCGGTGATCCGGCCGGTGCCGGCGGGCAGCTGCATCCGGGCCGCCACGTCCAGCGCGGCGGAGCCGGCCAGGTCTAGGCCGGTCAGCGGCGCGAAGGCGGTCAGGTCGGCGACCTCGGTGCGGGCCTCCAGCGCAAAGCCCGCCTGGTCGCCGGTGCCTTCGTAGCTGGCCGCACCTGACAGCGTCAGGGCAGGGCCTGCAAGTTGCAGGTTCTCGATGGCGACGGGGCCGTTGCCGAAGGTCATGTCGGCCGAGCCGGTCAGGGTCTGGCCAAGCGCCCGGGCCACCGCCGGATCCTCGGCGGAGAGGCCACGGGCGGTCAGCCCGAGGGTCAGCTGGCTGGCGCGGGACTTGCGCAGCGGGCCGCTGATGTCCAGCGCCAGCTCCTCTGAGGAGAAGCCGGGCATGGCGGCCGAAAGCGCCTCGATCCGGGCGGTCATCTCGGCGTCGCGCTCGCGGTCGAAGCTGGCGTCGATCCGGCCCGAGGCCAGCGAGATCCCCTCGCCCATGGGCAGGGTCAGGCGCTCGGATCCATCCGGCGCGGCCATCAGGCCGGAGAGGTCGAAGGACTGCGGCGCGCCATCCTCGTCCAACGCGACACGGCCCTCCAGGTTCACCGAGGCCGAGCGCAGGCGGAACAGCTGCACGTCCAGCGCGCCGTCGGCTCCGGCGGTACCGGTGGCCGTGATGCCGATGTCGGTGCCCAGGAAGTCGCGGTAATCTGGGGCCATCAGGGCTGTCAGGTCGCCGCCGAGGTCGGCGGTGAACTCACGCCCGCCGTCCTCGCGCCCGCGCAGGGTGACATCACCGCTCAGGCGTTCCTCGCCGTCAGTGGCCAGCAGAAGGCTGGCGTCGTAGGCGTCCAGCGGTCCGGTGCCGCGCGCGGTCAGCTCGACCGCCGGCGCGCCGGGCAGGTCCAGCAGGTTGGCGACCAGCCCGCCCTGGGGCTCGGAGGCCGAGATATCGACCGAGAGGCTCTCGCCCTCGGGGTCGTAGGCGGCGAGGATCGAGATATGGCCCTCGCGATCCAGCCGGTCGATGTCGAGGTTGGTGTCCAGCCCGCCGTCGGCCAGGCTGGCGCGCCCCTCGAGCGACAGGGTCGCGGCTTCGCCGACCACCGCCGCGCCCATCTCGAAGCGGCCGATGCGCAATTCGCCGATCTCGACCGCCACCGGCAGGTCGGGGATCGAGAAGCCCGATGCCTCGGGCGAGGGCGGCTTTGGGTCGCTTTCCGGCAGGCGTTCCAGCGTGATGCTTTCCGCCGACAGGGTCGTCACGTCGAGCCGCCCGCGCAGCAGGGCCGAGCGGTTCCAGTCCAGTTCGGCATTGCGCAGGTCCAGCCAGATGCCGTTCTCGTCTGCGATGGTCAGCCGTTCCATCCGGGCGGACGAGGACAGCGCGCCCTCGAAGCCGGTGATATCGACCTCCATGCCGTCCGAGGACAGGGCATTTTGCAGGGTGCGGGTCAGGAAGCCCTCGCCGTCGTCATCGGCAGAGGGGGATTGCTGGGCCGCGGCGGGGGTCAGGGCCAGCAGGCCGCAGGCGGCGAGGGGAAGGAGGCGGGGGATGTGCATCAGAAGCTCTGTCCAATTCCGACGTAGACCGAGACGCTGTCGGTGCTGCCCGTGACCGGCACGGCGATATCCGCGCGGATCGGGCCGATGGAGGTGTAGTAGCGTACGCCGACCCCGGCGCCGCCCTGCCATTCGCCGCCGGCGAAATCGGGATCGGCGGAGACATAGCCGTAGTCGACGAAGGCCGCCGCGCCCCAGTTGTCGCCGATGCGGGCGCGCAGCTCGGTCGAGATGGCGGCGAACCCCTGGCCGCCGGTCGCGGTGGCGCCGGAACCGACGCCAAGCGACTGGTAGCCCTGGCCGCGCACGGTGTCGCCGCCGCCGGACCAGAACAGCCAGTCAGCCGGGGTCTGGGCGATCGAGGGCCCGGCGAGCACGCCAAGCTGCAGACGTCCGGCCAGCACGAAGCGGTCATCGGCGAAACCGCGATAGCCACGCAGGTCAGCGGTGGCGCGCACCCCGCTTTCGGTGCCCGAGAGGCCGAGGAAGGGCATCACCGAGACCTCGGCATAGGCGCCGTCCGTGGGGTTGGTGCCATTGTCGCGATTGTCCCAGGTCAGTCCCGAATTCAGGGTCAGGTGGGTGAAATCGCGGGTGCCCGCGGCGTCCTCGGTGCGGCTGACCCGCAGCCCCAGATCCAGGTCGCCCGAAAGCGTCTCGGTGATGTAGCGGTCGACGCCGACGTTCACCTCGGCGATGTCGGAGATGTAGTTGGGTTCGTCCTCGCGGGCCAGGTTCAGGCCGAAGACCAGGCTGTTGTCGGGATCGCGGAAGGCCGGGTAGGTGTAGCTGGTCGACAGGGCGTAGTCGATGCCGCCGGTGCCGCCGCCGAGGCCGGCGATCTCGGCGTCGAAACGCAGCCGCTCGGCGCCGCCGCGCAGGTTGCGGTGCATCCAGTAGCCGGTCAGCGTCAGCCCGTCGGTGGTGGAATATTCCGCCCCTGCGCCAAGGCGGCGGGGCTTGGCATCCTGGACCTCGATCTGGGTCGGCAGGGTGTCGTTTGGGCCGATTTCCTCCGCCTCGCTGACCACCGCCGAGGCGAAGGCCCCGGCCTGGCGCAACCGGGTCTCGGCGCGGTCGATCTCGGAGGGGGCATAGACCTCGCCCTCGGGGATGCCGGCGATCTGGCGGATCCGCTCGGGGCGGACGGCGCTTTGGCGCGAGCTTTCCGACAGCGAGACGGTGCCGAATGTCAGCCGCGGGCCGGGGGTGATGGCGAAGGCCGCATCGACGCGCTGTTCGGCGTGGTTGGCGGTGATCTGCTGGCCCGAGACGCGGGCCTTGGCATGGCCACGCTCGGCCCAGGCGGTGCGGCCCGCCTCGGCGGCCTGGCGCATCACCACGGTGCCCGCCGGGGCGCCGGTGGCGAAGCCCTCGGTCGGGGCGACGCCCTCGGGCAGGGGCGCGACGCGGGCCTCGCCGAAGGTGAAGCGGGGGCCGGGGGTGACCTCGATGTCGATGCGGTTGACCCGGGCGTTGCGGTCCAGCGCCGAAACCGCGCTGGCCTCGCGCCCGTCGATGCGGATCGAGATCGCGCCACTGAAGTATCCATCCTCGTAGAGTGCGGCCAGCAGGCGGCGGTAATCGGCCTGGGCGGCGGCGATCAGTTCCTGCGCGTCACTGGTGCCCTCGGCCTCGGCCGAGACCGACAGGGATGCGGCGCGCAGCGAGTCCTCGAGGTCGTCGCCACCGGCGTTCAGCGAGACCTCGGCGGCGGCGAGGCCGAGCGGCCAGGCCGGCGCCAGCAGCGGCAGGCAGAGCGCGGCGCAGAGAAGGCTGCGGCCGACGTGGGGGGCGGGACGACGGGCGTCGGATCGCGGGGCGGTCATGGGGCGCGCGGGGCCTCTCGTTTCGGCCGGGCGAGCCCGGCGGCAGCGGTCTTTCCTCGGGGCCGGGCGCGGTGTGCAGATCCGCGCGCGCGGCCTCCGCGTCAAGCTAGTGCGACGGGGGCGGATTGACCAGCGCGGCGCGGGCCGGGACGACGGGAAAGCGAAATGCCGCAGGCCGGGATCGGCTTGGCTGCACTCCATGCCGACCGCCGTGGCCCGGCGTCCCGGAGAATGGGGGCGGCCATGGCGCGCGGACGCGGAGAGGGCAGGAAAAGCTGCGCCATGGGGGTATTCCAGACGTGACAAGTGCTGTCAGGTCGGAAAAAGTTCTGCCCGGGTCGGCTGGTTTTCGCTTACCCTTTTCGCGACTCGCTGCAATTTGTCCGGTGCCCCTTATGCCAAGCTCGATTTTCCCAGCCAGGCCCGCTCTGGCCTTCGTCCTCACCCTCTCTGCCCTCACCGCGCCCCTGGCGCCCGCCGTGGCAGAGCCCTACGAGGCCGGGGCCTTCGACAGTTACCGGCCCGACATGGCGCGGGGGGAACGGCTCTATGCCCTGGGCGCCTGTGTCTCCTGCCACCAGGATCCGGCGGCGAGCCCCGGCGAGGAGCCGGCGCTGGCGGGCAGCATGAAGATCGATTCGCCCAATTACGGGGTGATCGCGGTTCCCAACATCACCGGCAGCGCGGCGGGCATCGGCGATTGGAGCCGGGCGGATTTCCTCAATGCCATGCTCTACGGCCAGTCCCCCGAGGGCGGCGAGTACACACCCCTCTTCCCCTATGAATTCTACGCCGGGATGAAGCCCGAGCATGTCGTCGACCTGTTCGAGTACATCAAGGCCGAGGCGCCGAAATCCGACCGCCCCTCGGAGGACCACGAGCTGACGCTGCGCTACATGCTGCAGCGGAAGAACCCCTGGCGCTATTCCTTCGAACCGGCCTCCTACGAGGGGGCCGGCGACAGCGAGAGCGATCCCCGCGCCTGGGGTCAGTACCTGGTCGAGAGCGTCGCCGCCTGCGGCGCCTGCCACACGCCGCGCAGCTCGGCCTTCATCCTGGAGACCGACAAGGCGCTGACCGGCGGCATCTCGGTGCTGGGCGAGGTCGCGGGGGATATCACCCGCGCCGCCGTTTCCGGGCTGGAGGTCGATGATTTCACCGCACATGTGCTGGGGCAGGGCATGGGGCTGGACCTGAGCACGCCGATGGCCGGCTCGATGCAGCGGGTCGCGGCCTCGGTGGCCGCGGCGCCGGAGGCGGACCGGCAGGCGATCTACCAGTACCTCGCCGATGTCGAGGAACTGCCCAAGCCGGTGATCCAGATGGAATGCGAAGCCCCGGTGCCGCTGGTCCAGGCCGCCTCGCCGGATCTCTCGGCCAGGGTCGACGCCTACTTCAACAAGGAGTGCAAGGCCTGCCATGCCCGGGGTGGCTCGGCGGCGGCGCAGGCGACGCTGGTCTCGGCGGCGAAGACCGCGGGCGACAGCGCGCTGGTTGTGCCGGGCGATCCCGGCGCCTCGGCGCTCTACAAGTCGCTGAACCGGATGCCGACCAGCCAGGCGGCGTCGGAGGCCGACAAGCAGCTGATCGCCGACTGGATCGCCAGCCTTGCCGTCAACAAGGAGCTGCTGACCGCCGAGGTCAAGGAGCCGCCGCGCGACGACAGCCGGATGTTCCGGGGCTTCGCCGAGGAATACGCCGAGGTGCAACGCCACATGATCGCCCAGGACGAGCGCGACCGGCCCTTCCTGCGCTACTTCTCGTTCCGTCACATGGAGGATGGTCAGCTGCCCTGTCAGCCCCTGGGCGATTTCCGGATGCAGCACCTGGAAGGCTACGTGGCGGCGCTGAACAAGATGGTCAACTCGCTCTCCTGGGAGCCGCGCATCAAGCAGGTGGAACCGATCCGCGAGGGCGCGACGATCTTCGCCATCGACCTGCGCGACTACGGCTGGACGCCCTTCATGTGGCAGGTCCTGGTCTCGGGGCAGATCCCGGGGCTGGAGACCGCGCGGCCCTATCCCTACGGTCTGAACCCCGAGGGGACGGAAGCCGATGCCAACCTGCGTCAGCTGGCGCAGGTGACGGGCACCGATGTGCCGGTGATGCGTGGCGACTGGTTCGTGTCCAACGCCGGGCTGCCCTACAGCTACAAGTTCATGCTGGGCCTGCCCGACAACGTGCACCAGCTGGAGGAAACCCGGCTGCGCGTCGACCGCGTGCGCGACATCCGCGACCTGGAGGTGATGCGCGCGGGCTTCCTGGAAGGCGCCTCGGCAGTCAGCCAGAACAACCGCCTGATCGAGCGGCTGGAGCAGCCGACGGGGGGCTACTACTGGACCTCCTACGATTTCGACCGGGGCGTCGAACCGGTCAAGCGGCTGAAGGAGATGCCGCTGGGACCGGCGGCGGCCTTCCCCGACATGCCCCATTTCGAGGAAGACGGCGGAGAGATGATCTTTTCGCTGCCCAACGGGATGCAGGGCTACTACCTGACCAACCCGACCGGCGACTACCTGGACAACGGGCCGACGGCGGTTGTCTTCCTGAAGGACCCGAGTCCGATCTACGGCACCACGATCTCGAACGGCAAAGCCTGCATGGTCTGCCATACCCGCGGCCCGATCGAAGCCTATGACAACATCCGCGCGGCGGTCGAGGCCACCGGCGCCGAGGGCGAGGTGCTGCGGATGCTGGAGCGTCTGCATCCTGCCGACGACGTGCTGGAAGCGGCCTATGGCGAGGATACGGCGATCTATCTCGATGCGCTGGCGCGCTCCGGGGCCGACATGACCATCATGGAGGGCCCCGGCCGCTTCCACCCCGAGCCGGTGACGCATACGTCCTCGGTCTACGCCGAGAACCTCGACAAGGATCTGCTGGCGGCCGAGTTTGGCCTGACCTGGGAGCAGTTCCAGGAACGGATGCGCCGCCTGCCGCACCAGGGCGAAGCCTTCGCCCGCGCCTCGGCCTGGCTGGCCGAGATCGAGACCCGCGGCGAGGTCGAGCGGCTGGATGTCGAACTGGCCTGGCAACAGGTGGCCGCCGGTCTGTGGCGGAGCACGCCGCGCGGTCATCCCGCCGTCGCCGGCGCCGAGCTGCAGGCCCATCTGGCCAGCTACGTGCCCGGCGGCACCGACTTCGTGCCGCTGACCCGGCCCGCCGCCGGCAGTGGCCAGGGCGGCCAGATCAGCGCCACCGTCCCGGCCCCGGCGCCCAAGCCCGTGGCGCAGGATCGGCAGACCGTCTCGGCGCCGCCGGGCGCGGTGCAGAACGGCCGCCCCGGCCTGACGATCAACGTCGAGACCCGGCACCTGAAGGTCTGCGAGGGCGTCCGCTTCACCGTGCAGAGCGACCAGACCTGCCTGCTGGACGTGATCTATCCCGACAGCTCGGTCGGCACCTTCTTCCGCCTGTCGGAAGCGGCGATCGGCAACAGGGTGCTGCAGGCCGGCGAGATCCGCCAGATCCCGCAGCCGGGGCGCGAACTGCAGTCGCATACGCCCTCGACCGGGGTCGACATCGCGGTGAACTGCTATCCCGGCCTGACCAGCTACGACCAGCTGGGCACCGACCTGATGAAGACGCTGGAGCAATACCAGCAGGGGGCGCAGACCAAGAACTTCTCCGAGGTGGTCAGCACTGTCACCGCGCAGACCCTGGCCCCGGCCACGGCCAGCGGCCATGCCGACCCGGTGGCGCAGTCGAAGGTGCCGATCACCTCGGTGCTGCGCTTCACCATCGACGAGAACCGCGCCGCGCTGGATGCCAACGGGCTGTGCCTGCAGTAGCAGGCCGCCGGAAAGATGAGACTTTCCCGCCGCAGCTTCCGGGCTTCGGCGGGATGTGACCAAAAGGTGACTCTGCGGAAACCCGTGGCTGCTATAGGCTCTGTGCGCCGGCGTATCTGCACCGCCGGCGTCGGGCCGCGCCCGCCACGGCGTCCCGGCCCGGGAGGCCGGGCCAGGGGACACCGGGACGGCCTGACCAGACGACCCGGCCACCGCATCCCGGACCTGCGGGGCCGACCTTGGGGAGAATGACGATGACGACCATGATCCGGCGCCTTGCCCGCTACGCCACATGCCAGCTGTCCGGGGCCGCTGCCGCGATGCTCCTGCTGCTTGCTGCCGCGCTTCCGCCCGCCCCGGCCGGGGCGCAGGACGTGGCCTTCAAGAACTTCTCGGAAGTGCGGGTGACCGGTCCTGTCAACCGCCAGAGCAGCGCCGACAACTACGCCCTCATCATCTACAACTCGACGTACCAGGACGACGCGATCAGCGACCTGGCGGTGACCGAACTGGACGCCCGCGCCATGGAGAAGCTGTTCCAGGACATGGGCTATCCGGCCGAGAACATCATGGTGGTCGGCGATGGCACCAAGCGCGACATCGAGGATCAGATCTTCTTCTTCACCGAGAAGCTGGATGCCGACAGTTCGGTGGTCATCTACTACTCGGGGCATGGCATCACCTTCGAGGGCGATCCGTCGAACTACATCGTGCCGGTGGACATGTCGGCCCAGTCCCAGGGCTCCAGCCAGGCGACGCGGGAAGCCTTCTTCAAGCGCCGCGCGGTGAATTTCAATCGCGACGTGCTGGGGGTGATCAAGGCCGCCGGACCGAAGGGCGTGGTGGTCTTCTACGACGCCTGCCGCAACTCTCCGCTGGCCAGCTCGGACCCGACCAAGGCCGTCGGACAGGAACAGGGATTCGTGCCCGCCAAGGTCGAGGGCACCGCGATCTTCTACTCGGCCCGCAATGGCGAGACCTCTCTGGCGGCGCTGTCCAGCGACGATGACGTCAAGCTGTCGGTCTACACCCGCGTGCTGATCACCCAGCTCTCGCGCAATCCCTCGATCCGCCTCTCGGACCTGCACCGAGAGCTGCAATCCTCCGTCGCCCGCATGGCGCGCAACAAGCCCGGCGGCTCGCACAGCCAGAACCCGGTGATGGAGAACGGCCTCGACTACTCGCGCTCGGAACGCAACGAGTTCTGCCTGGCCCTGGCCGACGTGAACGGGGTGCAGGGCTGTACCGGCCCCGACGGAGTGCCCGAGCCGATCGCCCCCGATGACCTCTCGAAGGTCTGCACCGAGGCGCCGATCCGGGGCCGTGTCGGCCTGATCCCCACCATCGCCCAGGCCCGCGAAGAGCGTGACCGCTACATCCAGTGCGACGACCTGCGCGAGGAGATCACCGCCCGCATCGCGGATCTCTCCTGGGAGGAGACCAAGGCCGAGAACACCTGCGCCTCCTACCGCGCCTACCTGCAGTTCCATCCCGACAGCAGCCATGCCGATACCGCCCGCCAGAAGGAGGCCGAAGCCTGCCGCCAGATGACCCAGGCCGAGATCCGCGCCCATGTGGTCGGCTGCGAGACCACCGCCGCACGGCTTGGCTTCGCCAGCTTCGGGATGCAGCAGCCCGAGCTGGAGGCGGCGGCGCAGAGCTGCGCCATCGCCGCCACCGACCCCTCGGTCGACAGCCGCCAGATCAGCTTTCACCACGCGGTGATCATGCTGGCGCTCGGCCAGAGCGAGCGGGCGCTGGACGCGCTGAAGTTCGCCGCCGGCACGGTGCCCGAGGCGGCGCTGAAACTGGGCGACACCCTGTCCTCGGAAGAGATCCCGCTGCCGCAGCGCGACCTCTCCGAGGCGCTGTTCTGGTATGAACGTGCCGCCTCTTCCTCCTCGGTCTCGGCCGAGGACCAGCGCCGGGCGCTGTTCCGGGTCGTCGAGCTGCAGAACGAGCTGGGCAATCCCTCGGCGGCGATGGACGCCTATGCGCTGCTGATCCAGCGCGCCACCCAGGCGCGGCCGATCCTGGCCCACCTGCGCCAGTTCCCGGAAGGGGTGGCGGGGCGGCTCTCGCCCTCGGATGCCTACGAGCTGCTGTTCTTCCGCTTCCCGGACGGCGCGCTGGCCTACCAGATCGGCGAGGCCTGGGAAAGCGGCGTGCACGGCGGCGCCAACATGGAGCAGGCTCGCGTCTGGTACACCCGCGCCCAGGAACGCGGCTACGCCCGCGCCCAGTCCAAGCTGGACGGCATGGCCGGGGGCGGCGCGCCGGACAGCGCCCAGCTCTGGGACGAGCTGATCGCCTGCCTGGAACAGTCCGAACGCGCGTTGAACGAGGAAAGCCGCCTGGAGCGCGGCATCGACTGCACCGACGGCTATCTAGACCGTGCCGCGCGCGACAACCCCGACCGCCCCCAGGTCGAGGAGCACCGCGAGGCCCTCGTGGCCGAGCTGGCCAGCTACCAGCAGCCCAAGGGCAACGGGCTGACCCGCTTCCTGCCGCCCCAGCCCCAGCCCCCCGCCGATCCCTGGCAGGCCCGCAACGGCAGCTACCAGGGCCTGCGCGGCTACACCGACAGCGGCCGGCGCAGCCCCAATGCGGAATGCCTCTCGCAGTACAGTTTCACCGCCGAGGTGCGCGACGGCACGGTGACCTTCTGGTCCGACGGGCGCACCTTCACCGGCCAGCTGGATCTTGAGGGCAATATCGGCATCGACCGTACCGGCCTGTCGCCGGGCTCGAAGACCGAGTTCTGGATCCAGGGCCAGGCCGGCAATGCGCGGATGTACTCCGGTTATTGCGGCAATGGCTATTTCCGGCTTACCGGCTATTAACCGGGCCTGTAGTCTCTGGAGGCCGGGCCCCTGGGTCCGGCCCGGCAAGAGGATCCGCACGGGGCCTCCTCTCTGGCGGCGATGCCATGGCAGGCCCGCCCCGGACCGGGGTCCGAAGCGGCCCGAGACGAGCAGAAAGCGAGACACGCGATGACCATGCGCAATGCCCCCGCCCTGATGGCGCTGACCCTTGCCGCCCGCTGCCTGCTGCTGCCCGGTCCCGGCTGGGCGCAGGCCGCCCCCGCGGTCTCGGTCCAGCCGCTGCCGGCGGCAGAGGCCGACAGCGGGGCCTTGCCCGACGCGGGCGGGACCATCGACCAATCCGGGCCTGGTCAATTCAGCACGGGCCAATTCAGCATGGACCAATCCGTCACGGGCCAATCCGTCGCGGGCGTTCCTGTTCCGGGCATGTCGCTGCTGGCGCCGCCGCTCAGCCTGCGACCCAAGGATCGCCCCGAGGCGCTGGCCGTGGCCGAGCCTCTCACCCGCCCCGCGCTGCCGCCCGCCGGCGACGCGGCGTCGCCCCTGGCCGGCGAGGGCGCGGCGACCGCGCCCTCGGTGTCCCCGGATGCGGAAAGCCGGATGATCGCCCGGGCCACCATCGGGATGCTCTCCACCACCGATGGCGCCCGCTCCGACGTGATCCAGACGGCGGTGCAATCGGCGCTGGCCTCGACCGTTCCCGTCGCCACGTCGTCGCCCTCATCCGGCACGCTGGACCGTTTCCTGCCGGGCGCGTCGCCCGATGCCCCCTCGGAGAACGTCGGGGAGTCCCTGCGTCCGCGTGCCCGGCCCGCCGGGCTGACCCCCGTCGCCTGGTACGACAAGCCCGCCCAACCTTGCGAGGCGGCGGCGGGCTTTCCCGACCCCGACGTGCGTCGCAACGCCGCGACCTTCCAGGCCGAGGGCGATCTCTGTCTCTCGCGGCAGGGCTTCAGCGAGCATGGCCGCGACTGGCAGCTGACGGTCGTGCGCAACCTCTCGACCCGGCGCGGTCCGGTCTGGGCGGTGCTGCATGACAACGAGAACGCGGCCTTCGATGCCGCCCTCTACGCGGTCCACCGCTACGGCGGCGCGCTGGTGGCGGTCGAGGCGGGCGAGAACCGTGTGTTTATGGGGCAGGACCCGAACCGCAACTTCTCTCTGACCGCCTCGTCGGCGGCGACCTGTCGCGACATCTCGCAGAAGCCGACACCGGGGTTCACCACGGCGATCACCGACTTCTTCTCGCAGCACTACCCTGTGCTGACCCTTCACAACAACGACGACGGCTATTCCGGCGCCGGCGGGGCGGGGACGATCTCGGCCCGGCGCAGCTCGGCCTCGATGACCGGGATGATGACGCCCACGCCGCGCGGCACGCTCTCGGACGAGGACAACGCGATCCTGCTGGCTGGCGAGGCCCCCTTCGAACAGAACAGCCGCGCCCGGAAGGCGACGGCGGCCTTCCATGCCGCGGGCATCAACGTGATCTACGAACACGTTCGGCCCGAGCGCAACGACTGCTCCTTCTCGTTCTTCACCACGATGAACGGGCTGGGGGACTACTACAACATCGAGGCCCAGCATGGCGCCCTGGCCGAGCAGAGGCAGATGGTCGACGTGCTGATGCGCCAGCTGGGAATCGCGCCGCTCTGGTAGGGGCGCACCGGGGGGCGGCCGCAGGGCAGGGCGCGACCCGCGCCGCCGCCCCCGCTCGATGCGGGGAAGGGGGCGACCCACCAGCTTGCGGGATCGCCGCCGCCCCCGGGGGCAGCGGCCCTCATGCGGGGATCAGAACTCGAAGTACTCGAAATGCAGCTTGCGCCCGAAACGGGCCTTCAGCATGTCGCGCACCACCGGCGGGCCGCAGAAGAGCACCGCGTTCAGGTCGCCCGCCTCGGCCTCGGGGCCCTTCCAGCGGCCCTTTTCCTTCGACGGATGCAGGGTGAAGCTGAAATTCTCCACCCGCTCCGCCGCCGCCTCGAATTCCTCCAGCGCCACGGCCTCCTCCGGGGTGCGGACGAGGTAGATCATCTCGACTTCGCAGGGCAGGTCATCGGGCAGCGAGCGCACGAAGGACAGGAAGGGCGTCACCCCGATCCCCGCCGCGACCCACAGCTGGCGGCCTGATCGCGGGTAGCGGAATCTGCCATAGGGCCCTTCCACCATCAGCCGGTCGCCGACCTGCAGCCCGGGCAGGCGGCGGGTGAAATCGCCAAGCGCCTTGATGTTGAAACGGATTTCGCCGTCCTCGCGCTCTCCGCCCGAGATCGAGAAGGGATGGCGTTCGCGCAGCCCGGCGCGATTGGCGCGGATGAAGGCGAATTGCCCGGCGCGGTGGCGCAGCCTGCGCGGCCCGAGGGGGCGGGCGGTGATGCCGGTGATGTCGCCCTGCGGGTCGACCGCGACGACCTCGTAGCGCCGGGCGCCGAAGCTGCGCCACAGGAAGCTGACGATCCACAGCAGCCCGCAGAGGAAGCCGAGCGCGGCGACGATCTCGGCCAGCATCTGGTAGTCGGCGGGCATCTTCTTGTTGAAGGCCAGGTGGAAGGTCGCCGCCGCCCAGGGCCAGATCATGATGTAGTGGGTCAGCTTCCACCAGTGGTAGGGCAGGGTCCAGCCCATGATCGACTTGCGCCGCAGGTAGCTGAGGATCCCCAGCACCATCAGGAAGTTGAAAGCGATCTCGCCGCCCTCGATCGCCGCCTTGCAGCTGTCGTCGCAGGGGTAGAGCTTGCCCGAAAACTCGGGCGGGCCGATCCAGTGCGCCACCGCCGCCGCCATGGCCAGGTAGCCGAAGGCACGGTGTTGCAGGAACATCTTGTCCATGCCGCCGAAGGCCCGTTCGACCAGCCGCAGCCGGGCCCCCAGCAGGATGTTGAGCGACATCGCCGCATAGGCCACCAGCCCCGCGTAGACCGCCCCGATGGCGGCCAGGTCTCCGGTCGGATTGATGGCAAGCAGCACCACGCCGACAAGCACCACCAGCCCGACCTGGGGCAGGAAGCGGGTCACTCTGTCCATGGCTTGAAATCCTTCTGGCTCTGAAATCACTGTCCCCGGGGAAATCCCGTGGCCCGCCCGGGCGGACCCGGCTCAGGATAGGCGCAGCGCGCGCGCCCGGGCAAAGGTTTTCAGCCCCGAAGCCCCCGGAAAAACGTGTCAAAAGCTGTCATAAAGCGGGGTGATCCCGGCCGGGTCGAAGCGCAGCGGCGCCGCGCCGGAGAGGCGCCAGGCCAGGGCCTCTTCGCCCGCCAGCAGGGCGCAGGCGCGCGCCGTGTCGCAGACCGCTCCGCCGTAAAGCCGGTTGGCCAGGGTGATCACCGCCACCTCGTGCATCGCGGCGCTGCCCGAACCGCAGGCGTCACGTACCAGCAGCACCCGGTAGCCCGCCGCCACCGCGTCCCGCACCGTGGCCGAGACGCAGGCCTCGCTCCAGACGCCACAGATCACCAGCCACTCGGGCGCCAGCGCCGCGACGTGGGCGCGGAACGCCGGTTCCGAGAAGCAGGAGAGGTCGTTCTTCAGCACCACCGCCTCGTCCTCCAGCGGCGCGACCTCGGGGCAGAAGGCGGTCAGCGCCGAGCCGGGGGCCGAGAAGGCGGGTGTGCCGTCGGCTTCGACCGGCTCGAAGGGGCGCGGCGGGACGCGGGTGAAATCGCGCAGGTATCCAGCGTGCAGGCAGGGCACCCCCGCCGCCCTCGCCGCCGCCAGCAGGCGTGCGGCATTGCCGAGCACCCGGTCGTATCCGGCCACCAGGTAGCGCGGATCGGCGCGATGTTCCTCCTGCATGTCGATTGGCACCAGCAGGCAGCGGGCCGGGTCGAGGCGCAGGAGTTCGTGGAACGGGGTCGCGGTGGCAACGGGGCGGGCGGGCAGGGCCATCGTGATGGCAAGTGCATCCGCGACCGGCGCATCGGTGGCGCGTGCCTCGGGGGCCTCTGTCTCTGGGGCCTCTGTCTTGGGGGCGGGGGGCGGCGGGGGCATGGGGTCTCCGGGCATCTGCACCAGGGCAGCTTGCCCCCGCCGCAGTCGCTGGGCGCGCCGGAATGCGTCAGGGCAGGGGGCGGAAACGGCCTCCCCCGCCGACGGCGCGGCGGCACGGGCCGATGGTCCGGCGCCAAACCCTTGACCTTTGACGCCAAAACGCGCCTCCTTGGGAAAAGGGCCTGCCGGGCGCGGCGGGGAGGACGCGGGCAACGCCTCAGATTTGGGCAGATGCCTTTGATTTGCCCTCGCCTGCCCGGCGTCCCGTCGCGGCGCCTCTCGCATCCCCGCCAGGGCTCTGCGAGGATCGGGGCAAGGACGGGGCCGGGTGTCGAAGGATCCGGGCGCCAGACCAGGGACAAGGGTGCCGGCAGGTGACGGGCCTGCCGGGCCGCGCAAGAAGAGAAGGGCCGACAGAGCCCGAGGGAGACCATGACCGAGAATCGGTTCTTCAACGAGATGGAAGCCGGCGGAGGTGCCGCCAGGGCGCCCTATGCCGGCTATGCGCAATGGTTCTCGGGCGAGGATCCCCGCGACCTGCTGAGAAAGTCCGCCGAGGCCGAGACCTTCTTTCGCCGCATCGGGATCACCTTCAACGTCTACGGCCAGAAGGAGGCGCAGGAGCGCCTGATCCCCTTCGACATCGTGCCCCGTATCATCTCGGGCTCGGAATGGCGGTTGCTTGAGAAGGGGATCGAACAGCGGGTCCGCGCGCTGAACGCCTTCCTGGCCGATATCTACGGCACGCAGGAGATCCTGCGCTCGCGGCGCCTGCCCGAGGAACTGATCGCCCGCAACGAGGCCTTCCTGCCGCAGATGGTGGGCATGGTGCCGCCGGGCGGCGTCTATACACATATCGTCGGCACCGACCTGGTGCGCACCGGCGAGAATGAATTCTACGTGTTGGAAGACAACGCCCGCACGCCCTCCGGTGTCAGCTACATGCTGGAGAACCGCGAGACGATGCTGCAGATGTTCCCCGAGCTGTTCACCAAGATGAAGGTGCGCCCGGTGTCCTCCTACCCGGCCGAACTGCGCCGCTCGCTGTCGGAATGCGCGCCGCCGAACTTTGACGGCAGCAAGCCCTGCGTGGCGATCCTGACCCCGGGTATCCATAACTCGGCCTATTTCGAACACAGCTTCCTGGCCGACCAGATGGGCGCCGAACTGGTGGAAAGCAGCGATCTGAAGGTCGTGGACGGCAAGGTGCAGATGCGCACCACCAAGGGCTACAAGCCCATCGACGTGGTCTATCGCCGCGTCGACGACGACTACCTCGATCCGCTGACCTTCAACCCCGAGAGCATGTTGGGCGTGCCGGGGATCATGGATGTCTACCGCGCCGGCAACATCACCATCGCCAATGCGCCGGGCACCGGCATCGCCGACGACAAGGCGCTTTACAGCTACATGCCCGACATCGTCGAGTTTTACACCGGCGAGAAGGCGATCCTGAAGAACGTGCCGACCTGGCGCTGCTCGGAAGAGGACAGCCTGAAATACGTGCTCGACAACCTCAAGGACCTCGTCGTCAAGGAGGTCCACGGCTCGGGCGGCTACGGGATGCTGGTCGGCCCCGCCGCTTCGAAGAAAGAGCTTTCCGACTTCGAGGCCAAGCTGCGCGCCAAGCCGGGCAACTACGTGGCGCAGCCGACGCTGGCGCTGTCGACGGTGCCGATCATGACCAAGAAGGGCCTTGCGCCCCGCCATGTCGACCTGCGCCCCTATGTGCTGGTCTCACCGGGGCGGGTGCATATCACCCCGGGCGGGCTGACGCGGGTGGCGCTGAAGGAAGGCTCGCTTGTGGTGAACTCGTCGCAGGGCGGCGGCACCAAGGATACCTGGGTTCTGGGGGACTGAGTTAACATGCTGGGACGGACTGCAGGCGGACTCTTCTGGATGTTCCGCTACCTCGAACGCAGCGAGAATACCGCGCGTCTTCTGGAAACCGGCTTCCGCATCGCGCTGACCGCCGGAGACAACAGCGAAAGCGAATGGGAAAGCATCGTCACCACGGCCGGTGCGCGTGAAGCCTTCGTCGAGAAATACGACGAATTCGACCAGGCCAACGTGACCAACTTCCTGCTGCGCGACCGCGACAACCCCTCTTCGGTGCTGAGCTGCATCGAGGCGGCACGCTCCAATGGCCGCATGGTGCGCACCGCGCTGTCGACCGAAGTCTGGGAGGCGGTCAACGAAGCCTGGATGACGCTGAAGGAACAGCTGCGCCGCCCGGTCTCGGTGAAGAACCTGGCCGAGGTTCTGGCCTCGGTGCGCCAGCATTCCAGCCTGGTGCGCGGGGCGCTGCACGGCACCATGCTGCGCAACGACATCTTCGATTTCTGCCGCCTTGGCACCTTCGTCGAGCGGGCCGACAACACGGCGCGCATCCTCGATGTGAAGTATTACGTCCTGCTGCCCTCGGCGGCCCATGTGGGCAGCTCGATGGACAATATCCAGTGGGAGACCATCCTGCGCTCGGTTTCGGCCTTCCGCAGCTTCCGCTGGCTGCACGAGGGGGATATCGGCCCGAAGACCATTGCCGATTTCCTCATCCTCGACCGCCGGATGCCGCGCAGCCTGGCATTCTGCTATGCCAAGCTGGTCGGCAACCTGAATTATCTCAACGGCCCGGACGAGTCCGAGTTGCCCTGCCTGCGGATGGCCAGCCAGACCCATGCGCGGCTTTCGGGGCGGACCATCGACTCGGTCTTCGACGAGGGGCTGCACGAATTCCTGAAGACCGCCATTTCCGATACCGGCCGTCTGGCCAGCCAGGTCCAGGAAGATTTTCGTTTTTACGGGTAGAGGGTGCCGATGCGTTTGATGATTTCCCATACCACCACCTATTCCTATGACCGGCCGGTGGATTACGCGCTGCTGCAACTGCGTCTCAGCCCGCGCAACGGGCCCGGGCAGAGCGTGATCTCCTGGCAGTCCCTGGTCTCGGGCGCGACGCCGCAGGTCGCCTACCAGGATCACTTCCGCAACGCGGTCGAATTGGTGCAGATGGACGAGGGTGGCCAGACCGTCACCATCACTTCCCAGGGCGAGGTCGAGACCGAGAACCTGAACGGCGTCATCGGCACCGGTGGCAAGGTGCCGCTGTGGATCTACCGGGGTGCCACCCCGGTGACCACCGCCGGCCCGACCGTGCGCAGGATCGCCGCCGGCGCGAAGGAGGCCCTGGCCGAGAACACCCTGGCCGGCATCCACCAGCTTTCCTCGCTGGTCGGCGAGGCGGTGCGCTACGAGAAGGGCACCACCCATGTCGCCACCACCGCCGAAGAGGCGGCCCAGGCGGGGCAGGGGGTCTGCCAGGACCAGGCCCATGTGCTGATCGCCGCCGCCCGTCACCTCGGGCTGCCGGCGCGCTATGTCTCGGGCTACCTGCTGCTGGAGGGCCAGACCCAGCAGGAGGCCGGGCACGGCTGGGCAGAGGTCTGGATCGACGGCCTCGGCTGGGTCGGCTTCGATGTCTCCAACGAGATCTGCCCGGACGATCGCTATGTCCGTGTCGCCCTCGGGCGCGACTATTCCGAAGCCGCCCCGGTGCGCGGATTGCGCCAGGGCGACGCCACGGAAGAGCTTTGCGTTTCCTTGCAGGTTCAGCAATAGACTGTCGCGGTCCGACTCGTTTGCGGACATCTGACCTGGAGCCACTCGACACATGACCTACTGCGTTGCGATGCAGCTTGAACGGGGGCTTCTGTTCATGTCCGACACCCGCACAAACTCGGGCGTCGACAATATCTCGACCTTCCGCAAGATGTTCCACTTCGACGTCGAGGGGGAGCGCTCGATCACCCTGATGACGGCGGGCAACCTGGCCACCACCCAGGCGGTGATCAGCCTGTTGCAGGAACGTTCGAAAAGTGCGGATGAGCGCAACCCGGACATCCTGGCCCTGCCGACCATGTTCCAGGTCGCCGGCCTGATCGGCCAGACCCTGCGCGAGGTCATTGCCCAGCATGACGACAACGGCCAGAAGGCCAGCGCCGCCTTCTCGGCCACCATCCTCGTCGGCGGCCAGATCGCCGGCGGCGAGCCGCGCCTCTACCTGATCTACCCCGAGGGCAATTTCATCGAGGCCTCGGCGGATACGCCCTATTTCCAGATCGGGGAAACCAAGTACGGCCGTCCGATCCTGGTCCGCGCCTACGATCCGAAAATGTCCTTCGAAGAGGCGATGAAGCTGATGCTGGTCAGCTTCGACAGCACCATCAAGGCCAATCTCTCGGTCGCCCTGCCGCTGGATTACCAGATCTACGAGACCGGCAGCCTGAAACCGGGCCGTCGCGGGCGGATCGAGCCCGAAGATCCCTACTACCAGGAGATCTCCTCGGGCTGGGGCGTCGCCCTCCGCGAGGCGTTCAGCGCCCTGCCGGACTTCAGCTTCGACGGCTGAGCGCCGCCGCTCCTGCCCTTTCCAGACCTGTCGCGCCAGCCTCCGGGCAGGCCGTCCCGACCTCGCGGTCCTGCCGAAAAGCAGGCCGTGGCTTCGGTCGCGCCTCTGCCAGATGCGACTCGTTACGTCATGAAAACGTCGCCTTCCCACGCGTAATCTGCCTGTTTCGAGAGCAGTTCCGGGCAAAACTGCCGCCGGGATGGGCATTTGCCTGCATGGAAAGCAGATTTCTCCGGGGTGAACGCGGCGGGCTTGGCAAAGCTGTCGGGGATGGGCGTTGATGACGCTGCGCCGCAGAAGACGGCGTAGAACAAGAATGTGCGGTGGCAATCCAATCTGGCGGTTCGGTCACCACCGCACGAGAAGCAACTGTACAGCTGCTTGGGGAGATATAGGGGGTTTTTGCGATGGTTTCCACCATGGCCCCTTTGTGCCCCGGCAGCGCCAATAGGGGATGAACCATCCATGTCGCATTTTCTCAAGTCGATGGTCGGTGCCGCCGCGGGCGCGCTGATGATCACCGGCGCGGCCCAGGCGCAGGACACCATCAAGGTCGGCGTGCTGCATTCGCTGTCCGGCACCATGGCAATTTCCGAAACCACCCTCAAAGACACCATGCTGATGCTGATCGAAGAGCAGAACGCCAAGGGCGGCCTGCTGGGCAAGCAGCTTGAGGCCGTGGTCGTCGACCCTGCCTCGGACTGGCCGCTGTTCGCCGAGAAGGCGCGCGAGTTGCTGACCGTCTCCGAGGTCGACGTCATGTTCGGCTGCTGGACCTCGGTGTCCCGCAAGTCCGTCCTGCCGGTCATCGAGGAACTGAACGGCCTGCTGTTCTACCCGGTGCAGTACGAGGGCGAAGAGTCCTCCTACAACGTCTTCTACACCGGCGCGGCGCCGAACCAGCAGGCGATCCCGGCCACCGACTACTTCCTGGACGAACTGGGCGTCGAGAAGTTCGCCCTGCTGGGGACCGACTACGTCTACCCCCGCACCACCAACAACATCCTGGAAAGCTACCTGCAGTCGAAGGGCGTCGCCGAAGAGGACATCTTCGTCAACTACACCCCCTTCGGTCACTCCGACTGGTCCAAGATCGTTTCGGATGTCGTGGCGCTTGGCGCGGACGGCAAGAAGGTCGGCGTGATCTCGACCATCAACGGCGACGCCAACATCGGCTTCTACAAGGAACTGGCCGCCGCCGGAATCTCGGCCGACGACATCCCCGTCGTGGCCTTCTCGGTGGGTGAGGAAGAGCTGTCCGGCCTCGACACCTCGAACCTCGTCGGCCACCTGGCTGCCTGGAACTATTTCCAGTCCGCCGACACCGAAGCCAACGAGGAATTCGTCGCCAAGTGGAAGGAATTCGCCGGCGAAGAGCGCGTGACCAACGACCCGATGGAAGCCCATTACATCGGCTTCAACATGTGGGTGAACGCCGTCGAAGAGGCCGGCACCACCGACGTGGATACCGTCATCGGCGCCATGGTCGGCCAGACCTTCCCGAACCTGACCGGCGGCACCGCCGAGATGCTCCCGAACCACCACCTGTCCAAGCCGGTTCTGATCGGTGAGATCCAGGAAGATGGCCAGTTCGACATCATCTCGGAAACCGACCCGGTGCCGGGCGACGCCTGGACCGACTTCCTGCCGGAATCGGCTGTCCTGACGTCCGACTGGCCGGGCCTCGACTGCGGCATGTACAACACCGAGACCGAGACCTGCGTCCAGCGCGGCTCGAACTACTGATCCGGTGACACCTCGTCCGGGCGCCCCAGGGTGCCCGGGCCCTGACGGGCGGGATGGTCTTCTCCTCCCATTTCCCCATTCCGCCCGTTCCCGTATCCGCCCGACCTTCCCCGCAGCCCTGCCGCAGGACCGAAATGCTCAATCGCCTTCTTCCGGCTGTCGCCATGGCGCTCTGCCTGCTTGCCCCCGCCAATCGCGGCGCGGCGCAGGAGACCATCCAGCCGCTCCTCCAGGAGCAATCCGAGCTGCTGCTGGAAAGCTCGCGCCGCACCATCCAGCCGGCCATCGACGCCATCGCCGCCTCGGGCCTGCCCCAGGTCCCTGCGGTTCTGGAAACCTGGGCCGCCCGCGACATGTGGCAGCGCGTCGAGGATGGCGCCTTCTTCCGCGCCGAGCGCAACGAGGACCGCAGCTACACGCTGCATGACTTCGACACCGGCGAAAGCTTCGGCCCCTACGACAAGGACGCGCTGGAGCAACTGAAGCCCAATTCGGGCATCCAGGCGCTGATCGGCGCGGCGCTGGTGCGCTTCCAGCTTTCCGATCCCGATCCGGCAACCCGCGCCGGGGCGCTCGACAATATCGACCGAAACGGCGAAGCCAGCCACCTCGAACCGCTCGCCGCCTCGATCGAGGGAGAGGACGATCCGGTCCTCAGGGCGCGCAAGGAACGGCTGCTGACCCTGCTGACCATCCGCTTCTCGACCGACAAGGCAGAGCGCGTCGCCGCCATCGAAAGCGTCGCGGGCAGCCTCGACGTGGCGGTACGCGCCACGCTGAACCCGCTGGTCGCCACCACGCTTGCCGCCGGTACCGAACTGCCCGAGGGTCGCAACATCGCCCGTGAACTGCGCCCCGGCAGCGAGGCGCTGCCCCGCCTGCAGGCCTACGAGCTGCTGGTGAGCGAAGGGTTGGCGCCGAAGCTGGTCACCTCGGCCGCCCTGCGCGCCATGCTGGCGGAGCATATCGAGGGCGGCGCCGTCGCCGGCGTGCCCCTGGAGCGTCTCTCCGCTCCCGCCGCGAGGCGCGAGGCGTTCGCCGGTCTGGTCGAGGCGGGTCTCGTCGAACCCGCGGCCACTGAAGAGGACATCGATGCCTCACTCGCTGCCCATGTCTTCTACCAGACCTATGCCGAACCCGACGCCGGGGTGACCGCCGCCGCCGAGGAGGCGCTCTCCTCCATCGACCTCAAGGTCGGGGTGAACCAGTTCCTCGACCTCGGCCTGGATGCGCTCTCGCTCGGCTCGATCTACTTCCTTGCGGCCATCGGCCTGGCCATCACCTTCGGGGTGATGGGGGTGATCAACATGGCCCATGGCGAGTTCATCATGATGGGCGCCTACACCGGCTACGTGCTGCAACAGGTGATCCCCGACTACACGGTGTCGATCCTGCTGGCGATCCCGCTGGCCTTCGCGGTGACCTTCGCCGCCGGGGTGGCGATGGAGCGGCTGGTGATCCGCTGGCTCTATTCGCGCCCGCTGGAAACGCTGCTGGCCACTTTCGGCGTCTCGATCGCGCTGCAGCAGCTGGCCAAGAACATCTTCGGCACCCAGGCCCGGCCGCTGACCGCGCCGGACTGGCTGAACGGCTCCTGGGTGGTGAACGACATCGTCGGCATCAGCTACATCCGGATCGCCATCTTCGTGCTGGCGCTGATCTTCCTCGGGCTGTTCCTGTTCATGATGAAGAAGACCCGGCTGGGGCTGGAAACCCGCGCGGTGACCCAGAATCCGAAGATGGCCGCCTCGATGGGCATCAACCCCGACCGGGTCAACATGCTGACCTTCGGCCTCGGCTCCGGCATCGCCGGGATCGCGGGCGTGGCCATCGGCCTTTATGCGCAGGTGACCTCGGAAATCGGCCAGCAATATATCGTGCAGAGCTTCATGACCGTGGTCGTGGGCGGTGTCGGCAATATCTGGGGCACCCTGCTGGGGGCCACGATGATCGGCTTCCTGCAGAAGGGGATCGAGTGGTTCAACCCCTCCAACACCCTCGCCGCCCAGACCTACATGATCGTCTTCATCATCATCTTCATCCAGTTCCGTCCCCGGGGAATCATCGCCCTGAAGGGCCGCGCCGCAGGAGACTGAGCCATGATTCCGAAAGGCCGCCCCGCCAATCTCGACCGCCCGCCGCTGCCCGTGATCACCGGCGGAAAGCCGGACTGTGCCGCAACCGGATCCGAGGAGCAGGACCAATGATCCCCTGTCCCGCCGCCTTCGCGCTGTCCCTGATGCCCGGCGCGCCCCTCGTGCATCACCAGGCTGAAAATACTCCGGGGGGGACGTGTCCGGCCCCCATCGAGGGGGCCGGACACGTGGGGGGCAGAGCCCCCCTGCGCCCCGACCCGCAGACCGCGCGCCCTGCCAGCGGAGAGACCGCATGAGACAGAGCTTCATCGCCCGCAACCCCTCGATCCTGGTCTTCCTGCTTTGCCTCGCGGTCTTCACGCTTGCAGTCACGCTGATGTCGCACGCCATGGGGGCGGGCCTCATCTCGACCTCCTTCGTCAAGACCCTGGGCAAGACGCTGTGCCTCTGCCTCGTCGCCATCGCCATGGACCTGGTCTGGGGCTACTGCGGCATTCTCTCGCTCGGCCATTTCGCCTTCTTCGGCCTCGGCGGCTACATGATCGGCATGTGGCTGATGTATGCCCGCACCGAGATCATCGTCGCCGAGAGCCTGGCCAATGCCGCCATTCCGCCGACCCCGCAGGAGGTCGTCGACGCCATCGGCTCGCAGATCTTCGGGGTGGTGGGCAGTTCCGACTTCCCACCGATCTGGCACTTCGCTCATAGCCTGCCGGCGCAGCTTGCGCTGGTGGTGCTGGTGCCGGGCCTGCTGGCGCTGGTCTTCGGCTGGCTGGCCTTCCGCTCGCGCGTGACCGGTGTCTACCTGTCGATCCTCACCCAGGCGATGACCCTGGCGCTGTCGCTCTACCTGTTCCAGAACGAGAGCGGCCTTCGCGGCAACAACGGCCTCTCGGGCCTGCAGAACCTGCCCGGCGTCAGCGCATCGCAGGACTGGGTGTCGCTGTGGTTCCTCTGGGGCTCGGCGCTGGCGCTTGGCCTGGGCTACGTGCTCTGTGCCTGGGTGGTCTCGGGCAAGTTCGGCTCGGTCATCCGCGGCATCCGCGACGACGAGGCACGGGTGCGCTTCCTCGGCTATTCGGTCGAGGGCTACAAGCTGTTCATCTTCACTTTCACCGCGATCATCGCCGCCGTGGCGGGCGCGCTCTATTACCCGCAGGCGGGCATCATCAACCCCGGAGAGATCGCGCCCATTGCCTCGATCTACCTGGCGGTCTGGGTCGCCATCGGCGGGCGCGGGCGCCTCTACGGCGCGGTGATCGGCGCTGCGCTGGTCTCGCTGGTCTCGACATGGTTCACCGGTGGCATGGTGCCTTCGCTGCCGCTCGGCTTCTATACCGTGGACTGGGTGGACTGGTGGCTGGTGCTGCTCGGCCTCAGCTTCGTGCTGGTGACGCTGTTCGCGCCCAAGGGCATCGGCGGTCTGGTCGACCTGGTCGGCGCCCGCGTGATCCCGGATCGTCACGGCGCCGACTACGGGCCCGACAAGGGATCGCTGCGTGAAGAGGAGGGCCGCAAATGAGCGCGCTTCTGGAAGTCTCGGGCATCTCGGTCACCTTCGACGGCTACAAGGCCATCCGCAACCTCAGCTTCGAGATCGGCGAGCGCGAGTTGCGCGCCATCATCGGGCCGAACGGGGCCGGCAAGACCACGTTCATGGATATCGTCACCGGCAAGACAAAGCCGGACGAGGGCAAGGTGCTCTGGGGCGAGATGTCGCGCAACCTGCTGAAGATGCGGGAATCCAAGATCGCCCAGGCGGGGCTGGGCCGCAAGTTCCAGCGCCCCACGGTCTTCGAGGACCAGTCGGTCTTCGACAACCTGCTGATGGCGCTGAAGAACCCCCGTGGCGCATTCGCCTGCCTGTTCTACCGCCCCTCCCGTGCCGACCGCGCCCGGGTCGGGGAACTGGCCGAGGAGGTCGGGCTGCAGGAGCATCTCGGGCGCACTTCGGGTGAGCTCTCGCACGGGCAGAAGCAATGGCTGGAGATCGGCATGTTGCTGGCCCAGGAACCGCGCCTGATGCTGGTCGACGAACCGGCTGCGGGCATGACCCTGGCCGAGCGCGAACATACCACCGACCTTCTGGTCAACCTGGCGAAGACCCGCGCCGTGGTGGTGGTGGAACACGACATGGAATTCGTCCGTCGCCTGAATTGCCGGGTGACGGTGCTGCACGAGGGCTCGGTGCTGGCCGAGGGCTCTCTTGACCATGTCACCCGCGACCCGCGGGTCATCGAAGTCTACCTGGGGCGCTGAACATGCTGGATGTGAAAGACCTTACCCTGCACTACGGGCAGAGCCAGATCCTGAACGGGATCGACCTGCAGGCAGCCCAGGGGCAGGTGACCTGCATCATGGGCACCAACGGGGTCGGCAAGACCTCGCTGCTGAAGGCGATCTCGGGGACGCACATGCGCTCGGGCGGGAGCGTGGCGCTGGATGGCGAGGACCTGGGCCGGATGCCGGCGCATATGCTGGCCCGCAAGGGGATCGGCTACGTGCCGCAGGGGCGGATGATCTTTCCGCTGCTGACGGTGGAAGAGAACATGGAGACCGCCTTTGCCTGCCTGCCGCGCTCGGAACATGTCATCCCGGACGAGATCTACGAGCTCTTCCCGATCCTGAAGGACTTCCTGCACCGGCGTGGCGGGGATCTCTCGGGTGGACAGCAGCAGCAGTTGGCCATCGCCCGGGCGATGATCACCAAGCCGAAGCTGCTGCTGTTGGACGAGCCGACCGAGGGCATCCAGCCCAACATCATCCAGCAGATCGGGCGGGTGATCGAATACCTGCGCGATCGGGGCGACATGGCCATCGTGCTGGTCGAGCAGTATTTCGAATTCGCCTATGCGCTGGCGGACAGCTTCTATGTCATGCGGCGCGGGGCGGTGACCGCCTCGGGCAGCAAGGCCGATCTGAGCAAGGCCGAGCTGATGGCCGAAGTCTCGGTCTAGGCGCTGTGCCTTCGCCTGTTGGCGATACGGAGGCCGGGCAGGGGGGCGCCGCCCCCCATCCGCTGCGCGGACTCCCCCCGGAGGTATTTTTCGCCCGGTGATGAGAGGAAGGGCGCGCCGGTCTGACGCCCGCGTTCTGCGTCAGGGGCGTTGCACGCTCTTCATCGCAGAAGGAGGCCGCTGTCCCGGCGCCGTCCCGTATCATCACCAGGCTGGAAATACTCCCGCCGGAGGCGGTCCGCGCTCTCGGCCGGCTCAGGCTTCGAGCCAGATGGTGATCGGGCCGTCATTGGTCAGGCTGACCTGCATGTCGGCGGCGAAACGGCCGGTTTCGACCGGCACGCCCTCGGCGGTGAGGGCCCGGGCGAAGTGTTCATAGAGGCGGCGGCCCTCCTCGGGCGGGGCCGCGGCGGAAAACCCGGGCCGGTTGCCGCGCGAGGTATCGGCGGCCAGGGTGAACTGGCTGACCACCAGTGCCGAGCCCTCCACGTCGCGGATCGAACGGTTCATCTTGCCGGCCTCGTCCTCGAAGATGCGCAGCCTGGCGGTACGGGCCGCAAGCTTCTCGGCATTGGCCTCGCTGTCGCCCTGCATGGCGCAGACCAGGATCATCAGGCCCCGTCCGCACTGGCCGACCTGCTCTCCCGCTACCTCGACCTTTGCCGATGTCACCCGTTGCAGCACTGCACGCATTCCGCTCTCCCCTTTGTCTGCCCCGGCATAGCCGATCCCTCGGCGCGGTGCGAGACCGACCGGCGTTCAAGAACGCGGTAATCTCTGCCGCCAAGACTGGGGGCCGGACCTGAACAGAGACGGAAACCGCGATCGAGAGCATCCCCTTCATGCAGCCGGGCGTTTCGCCCCATCATCCGAGGAGACGTGACGATGACCCATTGCACCCCCCCTGGCACCTGGAGCCTGCTGGACGAGCTGGAGGCGGCGCGGGATGCGCTGGACCGCTGGCGTGGCCTTTACCTGGAAATGGCCCTGAGGCTGCGGCGCGGACGGCGCAGCGGGCTGGTGATGCGCCAGGGGCACGACGAGAGCGCCTGCCGCATGGGCCGCTGCCTGGCGCAGCTGCGCGCGCTGCACCCCGATGATCCCTATGTCGAGGAGCTGGACATGCTGCACGAGGATTTCCACGCCTATGCCGAGGCCACAAAGAGGATGATCGCCGAGGGCCGCGCGGAGGAGGCCATCGCTGCCCTGACCGGGCTGGAGTTCGAAGCCCGGCGCGGCGCCCTGACCGAGCGTATCACCAGGTTGATCGCCAAGGCCGCCTGAGCGGAGGAGCCGCCTAGTGCGTCGCCTCCGCGGTCGCGGTGGCGCCCGCCGGGGACGGCAGCACGGTCGCTGCCGCTGCGTCCGGGCGCAGTTCGGCAGCGATCCGGGTGATCACCGGGCGGGCTTCGGCCAGTGACATCCCAGGGCTCAGGCGCGGATCGTAGAGCATCTGAAGCATCAGTTCGTCCTGTTCGGTCAGCAGGGCGAATTCCGCGTCGTCGTTGAAGATCGAGGGCCGCGCCTCGGGGCTGTCGTTGCGCAGTCCGAGACCCTGGGCGATCTCCTCGTGGAAACAGGCTTCGCGCATCAGGGGCGGCAGTTCGGCGCGTACCAGGGCGATGGCCGAGCCGTAGCGCATCGGCGCCTGGGGATCGGCAAAGCCCATCACCAGGCAGGGGATGTCCCGGGGCAGGTGGCGCAGCGTGCCCAGCGTTCCGGCCGAGAGCCCGGGCACCAGGTCGCGGATCCGGGCCAGGGCTTCCTCGCGGTCGGTCTCGCCCATGATCAGGACGTGAAAGTTCGCCGCCCCTCCCGCCAGCATGACCGGGTGGCCGGTGTGGCGGGCCAGGCGGCGCGCCAGCGGGCGCAGGGTGGCGCGATCCTCGGCGCGGGTCGCTTCGGGGACGCTGGCACCGAAGACGGCGCGCAGCCGCACCGGCGCCTGCCAGCGCAGCAGCTTGCCCGGCGCTTCGGCGCCCGGGGCCAGCGCGCTGCCACGGCGGTATTCGTCGTAGAAGGCGATCTGTTCGAAGTTGCGCGCCAGGTCGGCGGCATCGAAGGCGGCATCGGGCCCGCCGCCGTCCTGGCGCATCAGTCCGCGCGCAAGATCGGAGGAAAGTTCGGCAGCGTAGCGGGCCGAGAGGGCGCGACTGGCCGCGCTGGCTTCGGGCGGGGCCGGGGCCTCGCTGCGCGGTACCGGGCGCAGGCTTTCGCGCGGCGGCCCGGAGGGGGCGAAGGCCCCTCCGCAACCGCTGAGCGCCAGCGGGGTCAGGAGGGCCAGCAGGGCCCGGCGCAGCGCAGGACGCCGGCCTTCGCCCGCCGCCTGTCGCGCCGTGCGAAGCTGCCTCGTCGCCGCGAGGCGGGTCATGCCGCTGCACCTCGTCATCGCGTCGGTCCCCACCGTTCCGCCAGTCCAGGCTCTCCCTTACGACAGGATCGCCCTGTGGAAAAGCGTGCGCAGCCCCTGTCAGGTGCCCGATTGAGCGGTCTCCCGCCGGTTTCGGTCTCGGTCGTGACTGCCTCGGGGGCGGGGCGTGCGGGTCGGGTGGCGGGACGCTGCGCGCACATCAGGCTCTCGCCGGCGACAGCGACCCCGCCGCCCGGCGCCGCGCCTGGCTGGTGCGCACGAGGGCGATGGCGGACTCGATCGCCTCGGTCGGGGCGGGAAGGGGGCCGGCGTCCCAGCCCGGCAAGCTGTCGATCAGCAGGGTCGAGAGGGCCATCACCAGCCGCTTGTCTGTCTCCTGCACCTGGCGGATCGCGGGCAGGCTGCGCATCACCTCGCGCTGCACCGCGCGCAACTCGGCCAGCCGGGCCGCCAGGGCGAGGGCCTGCTGGTCCGCCTGGAGCGGGGCATCGGGGCTCTCGCCCCCGGCCGGAGACAGGTGCAGTTCGCGCAGCCGCTCCGAAGCGGCGGCGATGCAGAGTGCCAGGGCATCGTAATGTTCCAGCGCCGCCTCGTAGAGCTGGTCCATGGCGCGCAGCTCTGCCAGCATCCTGTGCTTCTGTGCCAGAAGTTTCGCCGCCAGATCCTCGCGTTGCTGCCCGGGTCCGGTAGCAGGCCCGCGCCGGGCATTGAAGAGCCGCCGCCAAAGGGCGCCAATCCGTGACCGCAGGGGCCCGCGCGCCGGGGCGGCCAGGGCCTGCAACAACGCGGTGAGCGTCACGGCCACCGGGGCGGGATCCGCGACGTCGAGGGCGACCTGCATCTGCCGGCCGATCCTGCGCAGCGCCGCCTCCGGGCCGGCGCCGAAACGGGCCAACGCCGCCTGGCTGCCCACGTCGATCTCCGTCATGCAGGCGCGGATCGCGGCGCCATGATCCTCGGCCAGGTCTTCCAGCGCCAGCAGGGTCTCGGCGGGCGAGGGTTCGGGCAACTCCAGCCCGGCGATCTCTTCGACCAGCGGGCGGGCCTCGGCGGCTTCGGCTCGGATCTTCTGGGACATCGGCGCTCTCCTCAGCCTTTGCGTCCGGCCTGCGGTGGCAACGAACCGGGGCCATCCTGGCGGTCATGCATGACAGTCCTTGCGGCCTTTGCGGCGCAGCCCTGCAAACGGCGCCTGTCCGCCGGTCGGGCCGGAACGCCGGGCAGAGGATGGAACAGGCTGCGGGTCCAAGCGGTCCCCCTTTCGCGACTGGGATCCGGCTGGCCCACCCGGGCCCACCTCCCGGCCCGGTCAGGGCCTGGGGGCATCGAGGGCAGAAGAAGCCGGGCAGGATGCGGAGGACGGTGGCAGGTGGGCTGCGCCGCTCCGACGGTACGGGCGTTCCCTGATGCTAGGGCGCGACAGGGCCGGGGCAAAGTCCAACCGGGCCAATCACCCAAATTTTCGGAAAAGTGTCACAAAGCCGGCGCCCGAGATGTCCCGGCGACAGGTTGAGACGGCTCGGCTTGCGGCCATGGGGGGCGGGCGACGCCAACAGGGGCGGCGCCAGGCGCGGAGGCCAGGACGCGCGAGCCGAAGGGACGAAGGGCGGCCTGCGGGCCGTTCAGCCGCGGCGGGGGCCGCCGCGGGGTGGCTTGCCGCCGCTTCGGGAGCCGCCGGAGGAAACGCCAGTCCGGGCGCCCCCGGAAGCCCCACGAGGCTTGCCACCCGTCGAAGCCCTCTCGGGCTTGCCGCTACCCGGGCGCCCTTCCGGCTTGCCGCCGCTGCGTTCCTGTCCGCGTGACCCGGTCTTGCCCGCAGTCTTGCCACCGCTCGTGCCGGCGGAGAATCGTTTGCCGCCGGGGCTGCCCGCGCCGAAGCCGCTGTCCCCGGCTGCGCCCTTCGCGGGTCCCCGTCCCGAATTCCTGCCCGACCCCATGCCTGAATCCCTGGCAGAATCCTTGCCCGTGCCGGCGCCGAAGCGCGTCCGGGAACCAGGGCCCTGGCGGGGACCGCCGCGCTGCCCCGTCCGGTCGTCCCCGGTCTCCTTGTCGCCGGCCCGGCCCCTGGCCGGGGCCTTGCGACGCACGCCCATGTCCTCGGCATCGACCAGGCGCGCGCCGCGCGGGATCGCCCTGTCTGCCTTGCTGTCTGGCCTGCTGTTTCCCTTGCCGCGTCCTTCCGCGGCGGGCGCACCGGGACGGCCCGCGCCGCCCAGCACCTTGCGCGGCGGGCGGCCCTTGCGGATGACGCGCTTCGCCGGCGCTTCTTCCTCAGGCGGTTCGATACCCAGCTGGTCGCGCAGGACCTTGGGGCGGATCTCCTCCACCGCGCCGCTTGCCAGCTTGCCCAGCAGGAAGGGGCCGTAGCTGACCCGGATCAGCCGGTTCACGCTCAGCCCGATGCTTTCCATGGCGCGGCGGATCTCGCGGTTCTTGCCCTCGCGCAGGCCCACGGTCAGCCAGGCGTTCGCCCCCTGCTGGCGGTCGAGGCTGACGGCCATCGGCTGAAAATGCTCGCCGTCCAGCACCACGCCCTCGCGCAGCGGCGCCAGGCTGGCCTCCGAGGGGGTGCCCTTGACCCGCACCCGGTACTTGCGCACCCAGCCGGTCTCCGGCAGTTCCAGCCGACGCTTCAGCTCACCGTCGTTGGTCAGCAGCAGCAGCCCCTCGGAAGTGAGGTCGAGCCGCCCGACGCTCATCACCCGGGGCAGATCCTCCGGCAGGGCGTCGAAGATGGTTTCGCGGCCCTGCTCGTCGCGGGCGGTGGTCACCAGCCCGGTCGGCTTGTGATAGAGCCAGAGCCGCGTGCGTTCCGGCGGTCCGATCGGGCGCTCATCGACCAGGATGCGGTCGGCCGCGGTGACGTTCAGCGCCGGGCTGTCGATCTTCTGCCCGTTCACCGTCACCCGGCCTTCGGTGATCATCCGCTCGGCTTCGCGGCGGCTGGCGACACCGGCGCGGGCCAGCACCTTGGCGATGCGGTCGCCCTCGGGGGTGCCGCCTGCGGCGGGCGCGGCGGTCTGGGGCTTCTGCTGGGCGGGGCGCTTGGGATGTTTCGGGCTCATGCCCCGGCTCTAGCGCAGGTTGCGCGCTTGCGAAAGCCGTTCCGTGCGGGCACAGAAGGGCGATGCAGGGATCGCGACCGCAATTCAGCCCCCACATGGACAGCGCGCTGGCCGAGGCGCGCGCCGCCGCCCTGCGCGGCGAGGTGCCCGTGGGCGCGGTGCTGGTGGCCCCCGATGGCCGCGTCGTGGCCCGGGCCGGCAACCGGACCCGCGAGCTCAGCGATCCCACGGCCCATGCCGAGGTGCTGGCGATCCGCGACGCCTGCGCCGCCGCCGGGTCCGAGCGCCTGCCGGGCCATGTGCTCTATGTCACGCTCGAACCCTGTCCCTTCTGCGCCGCCGTCATCTCGGCCGCGCGCATCGCCCGGCTGGTCTATGGCGCGGCGGATCCGAAATCGGGTGGCGTCGGGCAGGGGCCGAGGATCTTTTCCCATGCCCAGGCACATCACGTGCCCGAGGTCATCGACGGCATCGCCGCGCGCGAGGCGGAAGACCTGTTGAAGGCGTTCTTCGCGGCGAGGAGGGGAGGAGGGGGCGCTGCCCCCTCTTGAGCTCTTGCGGGCTCAATTCACCCCCGGAGTATTTTCAGCCTGGTGATGGAACAAGAGGTCTGCGGCGAGGGGCGCCTCGGTGAGGCAGCGACGTGGGCTGTGTCGACCGGGAGGTTGCGGTCTCTCGCGGCGAGGGGATACCGGTAGGGCGTTCGCTGAGGCGTTGGCACTGTCGAAAAGGGCGATCCGGCTGCATTTCGGGGGCGCCTCGGATGCGCGCGCCCCCGGCGGGCGGGTGACCCCGCCCTGGTTCAGCCGCGGAAGAAGCCTTCGTAGATCGGCTCCAGCGTGCCCTGCTCGAAGAGCGAGCTGACCGAGGTACCGTTCCAGATGTTGAGGATCGCCTGGGCGAACATCGGGGCGGTCGGCAGGACGCGGATCTTGGCGCAATTGGCGACCGCCTCGGTGGCGGCGATGGAATCGGTGATCACCAGGTTTTCCATCACCGAGTTGGTGATCCGCTGCACCGCCGGGCCCGAGAGGACGCCGTGCGAGATATAGGCGTGCACTTCCTTGGCGCCAAAATCCAGCAGCAGCTCGGCCGCCTTGCACAGCGTGCCGGCGGTATCGCACATGTCGTCGACGATCACGCAGATCTTGTCCTTGACCTCGCCGATGACCGTCATCTCGGCCACTTCGCCCGGCTTCTCACGGCGCTTGTCGACGATCGACAGCGGTGCATTGATCCGCTTGGCCAGTTCGCGCGCCCGGGCGACGCCGCCGACGTCGGGAGAGACCACCATGATCTCGTCCAGCCGGTCGTGGAACTTTTCCTTGATGTCGAGGGCGAAGATCGGGCTGGCGTAGAGGTTGTCGACGGGGATGTCGAAGAAGCCCTGGATCTGGGCGGCGTGCAGATCCATGGTCAGGACGCGCTCGACACCGGCCTCGACCAGCATGTTGGCGACCAGCTTGGCGCTGATCGGGGTGCGGGCCTTGGTGCGGCGGTCCTGGCGGGCGTAACCGAAGTAGGGGATCACGGCGGTGATGCGGCTGGCCGAGGAACGGCGCAGCGCATCCGTCATGATCAGCAGTTCCATCAGGTTGTCGTTGGCGGGGTTCGAGGTCGACTGGATCACGAACATGTCCTCGCCGCGGACGTTCTCGAAGACCTCGACGAAGATTTCGCCGTCGTTGAACCGCTCGACGCGGGCATCGACCAGACCGACGTTCATGCCGCGGTGCATCGACATGCGGCGGGCAATCGCCGTCGCCAGCGGCGTGTTTGAATTGCCCGTAATCAGCTTGGGTTCGATGATGTTCGGCATGGGATGTCTCCGGGAGGCAGCGGCCCGCGACGGGCTCGGAATGACAGATTCGTGACGTTGATCACCGCTTAGCACCCCGGTAACGTCTTGCCAAACGACACGCCGCGGGAGGGACCCATGAGCCGCAGGATCGACTACTACTTCACGACCATTTCGCCCTGGACCTACCTGGCCGGCGACGGGCTGGAACAGATCGCCGCCCGCACCGGCGCCGAGATCCGCTACAAGCCCGTCGACCTGATGAAGGTCTTCGCCCAGACCGGTGGGCAGCCCCTGGGAGAGCGGCCCCTGGCCCGGCGCGAGTATCGGATGCAGGAACTGCGCCGTGCCAAGGTCAAGACCGGCATGGACCTGGTGCTGGAACCGGCCTTCTTCCCCACCAATCCCGCGCCGTCCTGCTACGCGATCATCGCCGCCGACAAGGCCGGCGGGGGCGACACCGGCCTGCTGGTGCGCAGCCTGCTGCGCGCCTGCTGGGCGGAAGAGAAGAACATCGCCGAGGACGAGGTGATCCGCGAGGCGCTCTCGGAGGCAGGGTTTGACCCCGCCATCGCCGACAGCGGCCTGCTGACCGGCGCCGAGGTCTTCGCCCGCAACACCGAGGACGCGGTGGCCGAGGGGGTCTTCGGCTCTCCCTTCTACGTCGTCGACGGGGTCGAGAGGTTCTGGGGCCAGGACCGGCTCGCCGATCTCGAAGCCCATCTGACCGGCCGTCTGTGATGCGGGGAATCGGGCTGCGCAGCTGGGGGGAGAGCGGGCGCAAGGTGCTAATGCTGCACTGCTCCCTGGCCCATGGCGGGGCTTGGACCGGGGTGGCGCGGGCGCTGGCGGCGCAGGGGATGGATCTGCAGGCCCGCGCCATGGACCTGCCCGGCCATGGCCGGAGCGCCGACTGGGATCCGGCACGCAGCTTCCAGCAGCAGGCCCGGGAGATGGCCGAGGCCGTGATCGCCGACTGGGGCGGCCCGGTCGATGTGCTGGGCCATTCCTTCGGCGCCACCGTAGCCCTGCGGCTGGCGGTGGACCGCCCCGGGCTGGTGCGGTCGCTCGCGCTCTACGAGCCGGTCTTCTTCACCCCCGCCTTCCGGATGTTCGCCGGGCTGGAAGCCCGTCACGACGCCGAGCTCGCCCCCTACCAGAGCGCCTGGAAGGCCGGTGACCGCGAGAGCGCGGCGCGGGCCTTCATGGCGACCTGGGGCGACGGCCGCCCCTGGGAGGCCCTGCCGGAGGGCCAGCGGGCGGCCTTCACCAGCCGCATCCACCTGATCGACGCGATACGGGACACGAATTACGGCGATCCGGCGGGGATGCTGTCGGAGGGCAAGCTGGCGGCGCTGTCCTGTCCGGTGCTGCTGATGGACGGTGCGGAAAGCCCGGTCTACGTCGCCCGCATCAATGACGTGCTGCAGGCCGAGATGCCCTTTGCCCGGCGCGAGGTCCTGCCCGGCGCCGCACATATGGGGGTGCTGACCCACCCCGATCAGGTGGCGGCGCGGATCGCGGCCTTCCTCTCGGATGTCGAGGAAACGCCAAGGGAATTTTCAACCATGGAGTGATCTTGCGGGTGACCTTGCCGCTTTGCATGCGAAAGCGCCCTGCAAGTCATTTGACTTTCTGCCACTTCCGCAAGCGATATCACTTGCGAGGAGTTCCTCATTTGTAACATTCACAACGTTGCGCAAGTGATTTCGGTTTCACTAAAAACCTGCGCCAGGCTCTCCGGCGCAAGAAAAACGGGGCGACATGAAGATCGCCCCGCAAGTGATTTTACTTTCAGGGAAACTCTCTATCCGCGGGCGATTTCCAGGAAGCGGTCGATTTCCTCGGTGGGCAGGGACCAGTCGCAGACGAAACGGGCCTGCAGCATCTCCTCGTCGGGTCCCTCCAGATCGCCGTCCAGGTAATAGAGGGCCCCGGCCTCCTTCAGGCGGCGGTGCATCGCCCGGGGCAGCGCGGCGAAGACGAGGTTGGCCTGGGGCGTTTGCAGGAAGCTGGCACCCAGTTCGGTCAGTCCGGCCGAGAGACGCGCCATGTTGGCATTGGCGCTGCGCGCCATTTCCAGCCAGAGATCCCCGTCGAGATAGGCCAGCATCTGCGCCGAGAGATAGCGGTGCTTGGAGAACAGATGCGCCCCGCGCTTGCGCCGCAGCTCGAATTCCCAGGCGTGCCGGGGGTTGAAGAAGATCACCGCCTCGACGCCGAGACAGCCGTTCTTGGTGCCGCCGAAGCTGACCGCATCGACGCCCGCGCGCCAGGTCATCTCGGCCGGGGTGCAGCCGAGCGAGACCAGCGCATTGGCGAAACGGGCCCCGTCCAGGTGGGTCGGCTGGCCGGCCCGGGCGGCAACGGCACTCAGCGCGGCGATCTCCTCGCAGGTGTATATACGTCCCTTTTCAGTGACTTGCGTGATCGACAGCGGACCGGGCTGGGCGGCGTGCACGGCGATCTTCGCCTCGCTGCCCATGGCGGCGGCCAGAGCGTCCGGGTCCAGCTTGTCGCTGTCGCCGACCGGGGTCAGCTTGCCGGCACCCATGTAGAACTCGGGCGCATTACACTCGTCTTCATTGATATGGGCGACCGGCGTGCAGAACACCGTCTGCCAGGGCTCGGCCAGGGTCGCCAGCGCGAGCGCGTTCGCGGCGGTGCCGGTGGCGACCAGGTAGACCGCTGCCTCGGGCGCCTCGAAGATCCCTCGCAGCTTCGCGCGGACCTCCTCCATGATCGGATCGTTGCCATAGGGCATGGCATAGCCCTGGTTGGCGTCTGTCACGGCCTCGATCACCTTCGGGTGGGCGGGGCCGGCATTGTCGGATGCAAAGTACATCAGAGTGGTTCCTCTATGATGTGGTCCTCCCAGTCGTCGTCATCCACCTCGAACTCGGGCACCGTCATCCCGCGCACCGAGATCCCGGCCTCGTGGACCGAGTTCGGATCGCCGGAAATCAGGGGATGCCAGTCGTATAGCGGACGACCTTCATGCATCAGCCGGTAGGCGCAGGTCTGGGGCATCCAGTACATGTGGCTGTCCAGGGTCTTCAGCTGCAGGGTGATGCATTCCGGCACGAACTGATGCCGGATCGGATATTGCGAACAGAGGCAGGTGGCGTCATCGAGCAGGCGACAGGCGACACGGGTCAGGGCGACCTCGCCCGTCTCCTCGTCCTCCAGCTTGTTCAGGCAGCATTTGCCGCAACCGTCACAGAGCGCCTCCCACTCCTTGCGGGTCATGCGCGACAGGGGCACGGTTTCCCAGAAGCGGTCACGCAGGCCGTCGCGGGGGATCGCGTCGTTGCTCACAGTGCCTCCAGAATGGTCCGGGCCTGCACGCAGTCCTGGTCCATCTGCGCGATCAGGGCATTGATATCAGAGAATTTTTCTTCGGGCCGCAGGAAGTCGACCAGCCCGACCGAGACCTCGGCGCCGTAAAGGTCGCCGCGGAAATCGAAGAGGTATGTCTCGATATTGGGGACCTCGCCGCCGAAGGTCGGGCGCAGGCCAAGCGAGGCGGCGCCGTGGTAGCGTCCGGCATGGGGGCCGGTCAGCACATCGACCAGCACCGCGTAGACGCCGAAGCGCGGGTGGTGCAGATCGGTCAGCGCCATGTTCGCGGTCGGGAAGCCGAGGTCGCGGCCGCGCTGGTCGCCGCGGATCACCGTGCCCTCGATGCGATGCCAGTGTCCAAGCATGGCCGCGGCGGCGCGGGGCTGGCCCTCGGACAGCGCCTGCCGGATCGCGGTCGAGGAAATTTCCTGATCACCTTTTTCCAAAAGCTGCGCTACGGAGACGCCGAAATCGAATGACTTGCCGAATTCTTGCAGATCTTCAACATTTCCGGCCCGCTTCGCGCCAAAGTGGAAATCCGCGCCCACGACCACATGCCGTGCGCCCAGACCCTGCGAGAGGACCCCCCGGGCGAAGCCCTCGGGTGTCAGTGCGGCGAGGGCGGAAGTGAAGCTGAGTTCATAGAGGATGTCCACGCCCAGCTTTTCCAGCCGATGCGCGCGCGCGGCGGCATTGGTCAGGCGGAAAGGCGGGGAGTCGGGGGCGAAGAACTGACGCGGATGCGGTTCGAAGGTCATCACGCCGAGGGGCGCCGAGAGCCGCTGCGCCTCGCCGCGGGCGATGTCCAGCACCGCCTGGTGTCCCAGGTGGATGCCATCGAAATTGCCGATCGCCACGACGGCGCCGCGCTCGGCTTCGGAAACGAACTGGTAGTCCCGGACGGTCTTCATGGGCTTGGCCTACTCCCACCGGCAGGGCGTGGCAAGGGGCGCCGCCATGGACGCCCCCGCCGCAGGATCACATCCCGGCGTAAAGCGGGAACTTCTCGCACAGCGCCTCGACCTCGGCCTTCACCTTGGCCTCGACCTCACCGTTGCCTTCCTCGCCGTTGGCGGCCAGGCCATCGACCACTTCGACGATCCAGTCGGCGATCTGGCGGAATTCGGCCTCGCCGAAACCGCGCGTGGTGCCGGCTGGGGCACCAAGGCGGATGCCGCTGGTGACAAAGGGTTTTTCCGGGTCAAACGGCACGCCGTTCTTGTTGCAGGTGATGTGCGCGCGGCCCAGGGCGGCCTCGGCGGCCTTGCCGGTCACGCCCTTGGGGCGCAGGTCTGCAAGGCAGAGGTGGTTGTCGGTGCCGCCCGAAACCACGTTGATGCCGCCCTTCATCAGCTGGTCGGCCATGGCCTGCGCGTTCTTTACCACGTTGGCGGCGTAGTCCTTGAACTCGGGGCGCAGCGCCTCGCCGAAGGCCACGGCCTTGGCGGCGATGACATGCATCAGCGGGCCCCCCTGCAGACCGGGGAAGACGGCCGAATTGATCTTCTTGGCGATATCCGCGTCGTTGGTCAGGATCATGCCGCCACGGGGGCCGCGCAGCGACTTGTGGGTGGTGGTGGTGACCACATGGGCATGGGGCAGGGGCGAGGGGTGCTGACCGCCGGCGACCAGGCCCGCGATATGGGCCATGTCGACCATCAGGTAGGCGCCGACCTCATCCGCGATCTCGCGGAACTTGGCCCAGTCCCAGACGCGGGAATAGGCGGTGCCGCCGGCGACGATCAGCTTGGGCTTGTTCTCCAGGGCGCTCTCGCGGATGGCGTCCATGTCAAGCAATTCATCTTGCTTTCGAACGCCGTAGGAGACGACGTTGAACCACTTGCCGGACATGTTGACCGGGCTGCCGTGGGTCAGGTGACCGCCGGAGTTCAGGTCGAGACCCATGAAGGTGTCGCCCGGCTGCAGGAGCGCCAGGAAGACCGCCTGGTTCATCTGGCTGCCCGAGTTGGGCTGCACGTTGGCGAAACCGCAGCTGAACAGCTCTTTCGCTCGCTCGATCGCCAGCTCTTCGGCGATGTCGACGTACTGGCAGCCACCGTAATAGCGCTTGCCCGGGTAGCCCTCGGCGTACTTGTTGGTCATGACCGAGCCCTGCGCCTGAAGCACGGCCAGGCTGACGATGTTCTCCGAGGCGATCAGCTCGATCTCGTTGCGCTGGCGACCCAGCTCCTTGGTGATCGCGCCGAAGATCTCGGGGTCGCGGGACGTGAGTGCTTCGGTGAAAAAGCCGGTGTCGGTCATGAGACATCACTCCTTGGGCTGCATTTGGCCGCTAGTTAGCGCGTTGGCCGCAGGGTCGGAAGGCCCCAAATCGTCATGATGATCATGAAAAGCGGCGTTGCGGGCGGTTTGCCGGGCGGGGCTGGTGCCCTGCGGGGATTTGTGCTTGTTTCGGAACCGGATGGGAGCTTTCGGAAACCGGCGGGTCGGGCCGGGCCGGGGCGCGGCGGAGACGAGGGCAGATGAGCATCAAGATCGCGTTTACTGCCAGCCGGGGTCAGAGCGCCCAGGCGGCCCGCAAGGCCCTGTCACAACGCTACGGTTCGGTGCCCGAAGCCGAGGCCGACGTGATCGTGGCGCTTGGTGGGGACGGCTTCATGCTGGCGACGTTGCACCGCACCCAGGCGCTCGCGGTGCCGGTCTATGGCATGAACCGCGGCACCGTCGGCTTCCTGATGAATGAATTCACCGAAGATGATTTGGTTCAACGCCTCGAAGGCGCCGAGGAAGAGGTCATCAGCCCGCTGCACATGCGCGCCACGCGCGCCGACGGGAAGGTGCAGGAAGCCCTTGCAATCAATGAGGTTTCCCTGCTGCGCGCCGGCCCGCAGGCGGCCAAGCTGCGGATCTCTGTCGACGGGCGGGTGCGGATGGACGAACTGGTCTGCGACGGGGCATTGATCTCGACCCCGGCCGGCTCGACCGCTTACAACTACTCGGCCCATGGACCGATCCTGCCGATCGGCTCGGATGTGCTGGCGCTGACCGCCATCGCCCCCTTCCGCCCCCGCCGCTGGCGCGGGGCACTTCTGCCGAAGGAAGCGGTGATCCGTTTCGACGTGCTGGAGCCCGAGAAGCGGCCGATCATGGCCGATGCGGACAGCCGCCGCTCGGTCTCCAACGTGCTGTCGGTCGAGGTCGCCTCAAACCCCGCGATGGCGCATCGCATCCTCTTCGATCCGGGGCACGGGCTGGAGGAGCGCCTGATCCGCGAGCAATTCGTGTGATCCGGCTCCGTTCCCTGCAGCCTGGTGACCTGGGCTGGATCGTCGAGGCGCAGACCCGCCTCTATGTGACCGAACTGGGCTGGTCCGGGGGGATGGAGGCGACATTGCTGCAGGTTGCGCAGGAATTCGCCGCCCGCGACGACGCGGGGCAGGCGGGCTGGGTGGCCGAGGGGCCAGAGGGGCGCCTGGGCGCCGTTCTGGCCATGCGCGGCCCCGGCGAGGCGGCGCAGCTCCGCCTGCTGCACGTCGAGAAAGCCGCGCGCGGCCAAGGGGTTGGCGGATTGCTCGTTGACGAGGTCCTGCAATTCTGTCGCGCCGCGGGCTACCCTTCGATCATGCTGGAAACCAAGGATGTCCTGGCTCCGGCCCATGCGCTCTACCGCTCGCGGGGCTTCGCGCTGACCGAGCAGCGCCCGCAATCCGCCTATGGACGGCAGATGCACGAGCAGATCTGGTCCCGCGCGCTCTGAGCCCGGGAACTTCCGCGCTTCCGGGGTGTTTTCAGGGTGCCGGATGCGCGACGTATCCGGATCATGCCCGAAAGGAGGACCCGATGAACTGGGATCGTATCGAAGGCAACTGGAAGCAGGTCAAAGGCGAAGCGATTGCCCAATGGGGCAAGCTGACCGATGACGACGTGGATGTGATCGACGGCCGCCGTGAGCAGCTGGTCGGCAAGATCCAGGAACGCTACGGCATCGCCAAGGACGAAGCCGAAGCACAGGTGCGGGACTTCGAACAGAAGTACTGACACCCCGTGGGAATGAGAGAAAGGGCGGCTGTGGGGCCGCCCTTTTCCTTTGTGCACAAGAGGGTGTTTCAACCTTGCTGGGGTTCGGGCGCCAGTCCCAGCGACTTCAGCGCCAGCCGGATCTCGTCCAGGACCGCCGGGTCGTCGATGGTGGCGGGCAGCTTGTAACTTTCGCCGTCGGCGATCTTGACCATGGTCGCCCGCAGGATCTTGCCCGAGCGCGTCTTGGGCAGGCGGTCCACCACCATGGCCTGCTTGAAGGCGGCGACCGGCCCGATCTGGTCGCGCACCAGCTTCACGCATTCCTTCACGATTTCTGCATGTTCGCGGTTTACACCCTTGGACAGGCAGAGGAAGCCCAGTGGAACCTGCCCCTTCAGCGTGTCCGAGGCGCCGATCACCGCGCATTCGGCGACATCGGGGTGGCTCGCCAGCACCTCCTCCATCGCCCCGGTCGACAGGCGGTGCCCGGCGACGTTGATCACGTCATCGGTGCGCGCCATGATGTAGAGGTATCCGTCCTCGTCCAACATGCCCGCGTCGCCGGTCTCGTAGTAGCCGGGGAAGGTGGTCAGGTAGGATTTGCGGAAGCGGTCTTCGGCGTTCCACAGCGTCGGCAGGGTGCCCGGCGGCAGCGGCAGCCTGATCGCGATGGCGCCCAGCTCTCCGGGTGGCAGGGGGTGACCATCTTCGCCCAGCACCTGCACCTCATAGCCCGGCATCGGCACCGAGGGGCTGCCCAACTTCACCGGAAGTTCCTCTATGCCCAGGGGGTTGGCGGCGATGGCCCAGCCCGTTTCGGTCTGCCACCAGTGGTCGATCACCGGCACGCCGAAATGTTTCTGCGCCCATTGGATCGTGTCCGGGTCGGCGCGCTCGCCGGCGAGGAAGATCGCCTGCAGCTCATGCGCCTTGTAGCGGCGGATCCATTCGCCGTCCGGGTCTTCACGCCGGATGGCGCGCAGGGCGGTCGGCGCGGTAAAGAAGCTCTTGATCCGCTGGTTCTGGATGATCCGCCAGAAGACGCCGGGGTGCGGCGTGCCGACCGGCTTGCCCTCGAAGACCACGGTGGTCGCGCCCGCCAGCAGGGGGCCGTAGCAAATGTAGCTGTGCCCGACGACCCAGCCGACATCCGAGGCGGCCCAGAAGCGGTCACCGGCGCCGATGTTGTAGATGTTGGTCATCGACCACTGCAGCGCAACGAGATGCCCCGCGGTGTGCCGCACGACTCCCTTCGGCTGGCCGGTGGTGCCCGAGGTATAGAGGATATAGGCCGGATGATTGCCCTCGACGGGGACACATTCGGCGGGCCTGACACCGTACTGGAAACCGTGCCAGGAAAAGTCGCGCCCCTCGACCAGCTTTGCAACCTCTTGTTCGCGCTGGAAGATCACGCAGAACTCGGGTTTGTGCGCGGCGATCTCGATGGCCTCGTCGAGCAGCGGCTTGTAGTGCACCACCCGGTTCGGCTCCAGCCCGCAGGAGGCGGCGATGATCGCCTTGGGGGTGCAGTCGTCGATCCGCACGGCAAGCTCATGGGCCGCGAAGCCACCGAAGACCACCGAATGCACAGCGCCGATCCGGGCGCAGGCCAGCATCGCCTCCAGCGCCTCGGGGATCATCGGCATGTAGATGATGACCCGGTCCCCTTTTTCCACCCCCCGCATCCGCAGCGCACCGGCCAGCGAGGCCACGCGTTTTTGCAGCTCCGCGTAGGTGATGCCCTTGGTGGCATGGGTGATCGGGCTTTCATGCTGGATCGCGATCTGGTCCCCGCGCCCCGCTTCGACATGGCGGTCGACGGCGTTCCAGCAGGTGTTGACCATGCCGTCTGAAAACCACTCGTAGATCGGCGCCTTCTCGTCAAAGAGCGCCCGCCCCGGTTTGCGGGTCCAGTCGATTGCCCCGGCAGCCTCCATCCAGAAAGCCTCGGGGTCCGCCTGCCAGGCGGCATAAACCTCCCTGTAGGTCATCAGCCTCCTCCTTTTCTCCTCTGGTGAAAGGGTAGGGGAGGGTCTCTGCCCGCGGCAAGCGGCGAAATGGCGCGGCGAGGGTCTTTGAGAGGGGGATTTGCAAAAGCGGCCACGAGCGGCCTGCAAATTTTTGCAAACCCGCTGTAACTATGCAGCTTAACGCAAATCAACGCGGGTTTTGCAAAGTCTGCAAAGCCCCGGCTGCTAATTCGCGCGGCGAAAAGATATATCCGCCGCGCAGGGATTCGGCGATCAGCTGTAGTGCGCGACAGGGGTGCCGGCGATGGCGGCCATGTTCAGCAGTCCGCGCGCCGTGATCGAGGGGCTGACGATATGGGCGCAGTTGCCCATGCCCATCAGGATCGGCCCGACCTCCAGTGCATTGCCCTTCATCTTCAGGATGTTGCGCACGCCCGAGGCGGCATCGGCCTGGCCGAAGACCAGCACGTTGGCCGGGCCCTGCAGGCGCCCGCCGGGGAAGACACGCTCGCGCAGCTCGGGGTCCAGGGCGCTGTCGACGTTCATCTCGCCCTCATAGAGGAAGTCACGCGGCTTCTGGTCGAGGATCTCCATCGCGCCACGCAGGCGGCGGGCGGTTTCGGTCTCCTGGTTGCCGAACTGCGACCGGCCGCACAGCGCGATCTTCGGCGTCAGGCCGAAACGCTTCACGTGACGTGCCGCGCCGATCACCGCCTGGGCGATCTCTTCGGCGGACGGATCGGACCAGACGTGGGTGTCGGCCAGGAACAGCGGCCCGTCTTCGAGGATCATCAGCGAAAGCGCACCATGGGGGCGACGTTCGGGGCGGCCGAGGATTTCCTCGATGTATTTCAGGTGCCAGCGGTATTCACCGAAGGTGCCGCAGATCAGCGAATCCGCCTCTCCGCGATGCACCATCACGGCTGCGATCGCCGTGGTATTGGTGCGCATGATGGCACGGGCGAGATCGGGGGTGACCCCCTTGCGGCACATGATCTTGTGGTAGGTCGTCCAGTAGTCGCGATACCGGGGGTCGCTTTCCGGGTTCACGACGTGGAAACTTTCGCCGGGGCGGATCGACAGGCCGGCGCGTTCGCAGCGCGCGGCGATCACGTCGGGGCGACCGATGAGGATCGGCTGCTCCGGCGTTTCCTCAAGGATGGCCTGGGCGGCACGCAACACGCGCTCGTCCTCGCCGTCGGCAAAGACGATGCGGCGGGCGGCTGTTCCGGCGGCCTCGAAGACCGGGCGCATCAGCAGCGCCGACTTGAAGACCGAGGAGTTGAGCCGCGCCTTGTAGGCCGCGATGTCTTCCAGCGGGCGGGTCGCCACGCCGGAGGCCATGGCGGCCTTGGCAACGGCGGTCGAGACAACCCCCGAGAGCCGCGGATCGAAGGGCTTGGGGATCAGGTAGTCGACGCCGAAGGTCAGCTTCTCGCCCTGGTAGGCGGCAGCGGCTTCGGCCGAGGTCGTGGCGCGGGCCAGCGCCGCGATCCCCTCGATGCAGGCGATCTGCATCTCGTCGTTGATCTCGGTCGCGCCGACGTCCAGCGCCCCGCGGAAGATGAAGGGGAAGCAGAGGACGTTGTTGACCTGATTGGGAAAATCGCTGCGTCCGGTGGCGATGATCGCATCGGGGGCGACCTTGCGGGCCTCATCCGGCATGATCTCGGGCGTGGGGTTCGCCAGCGCGAAGATGATCGGCCGCGTGGTCATCTGGCTGACCAGTTCGGCCTTCAGCACGCCGGGGCCGGAGAGGCCCAGGAACATGTCCGCGCCCTCGATCACCTCGGCCAGGGTCCGCTTGTCCGATGGCTGCGCGAAGGCGGCTTTCTGCGGGTTCATGTCCTCTTCGCGGCCCTCGTAGACCAGGCCATGAATGTCGCAGAGCCAGACGTTTTCACGCTTCACGCCGAGTTTCAGCAGCATGTTGAGGCAGGCGATCCCCGCCGCGCCGCCACCGGTGGAGACGATCTTGATGTCCTCGAAGTTCTTGCCCGCGACACGCAGGGCGTTGGTCGCGGCGGCGCCGACGACGATCGCCGTGCCGTGCTGGTCGTCATGGAAGACGGGGATGTTCATCCGCTCGCGGCACAGCTTTTCGACGATGAAGCAGTCGGGGGCCTTGATGTCTTCCAAGTTGATGGCACCGAATGTCGGCTCCAGGGCGCAGACGATGTCGGCCAGCTTCTCGGGGTCGCTCTCGTTAACCTCGATGTCGAAGCAGTCGATCTCGGCGAACTTCTTGAAAAGGACGGCTTTTCCTTCCATCACCGGCTTCGAGGCCAGCGCGCCGATATTGCCCAGCCCCAGCACGGCAGAGCCGTTCGAGACTACGGCCACAAGGTTGCCGCGCGCGGTGTAGCGCGAGGCGTTGACGGGGTCGTCCTTGATCTCGAGGCAGGCTTCGGCAACGCCGGGGGAATAGGCCAGCGACAGGTCGCGGCCATTGGCCAGCGGCTTGGTGGCGCGTACTTCCAGTTTCCCGGGCTTGGGGGTCTCGTGGTAGGCCAGCGCGGCGTTGCGGAAGCTGGTCTTGTCGGTGTTGGAACCGCTCTCTGACATCTTTGGCCTCTCCTTCCAGAAAGTAGTTTGGCGTTAAACTATCTTCTCGCCCGGCGCCAGCCCTGCCTTTGGGCAGGGCCCTTGCCCGGCTGATTTCCCCGTGTCATTCGCCCCTCTCAGGGGGCGGTCGCCGCGTTAGCCCTTGCCATTCGCCCGGGGCATCGGAAGACTGCCCGCAATCTATATCACGGAGATGACGATGGATCTGCTGCAAGCTGCCAGCGAGGCCTACGAAAAGGCCTATGCCCCTTACTCGCGGTTCAAGGTGGGCGCCGCGATCCGCACGCCCTCGGGCGCGGTCTACCAGGGGGTCAACGTCGAGAACGTCGCCTATCCCGAAGGCACCTGCGCCGAGGCCGGGGCCATCGCGGCCATGGCCCTGGCGGGCGACAGAGAGATTTCCGAGGTTGCGGTGATCGCCGATGCCACCGCGCCCGTGCCCCCCTGTGGCGGCTGCCGGCAAAAGCTGGCAGAGTTCGGCAAGGGCGATGTGAAAGTCACCATGTACACGCTTTCGGGCGAGAAACTGGTGATGACCCTAGCCGAGCTGCTGCCGGGCAAGTTCACCGCCGAGCACATGAAGGACTGACATGGACGCCCGCCGGATCATCGCTGCCCTGCGCGATGGCGGTCTGCCGTCGCGAGAGGAAATCTCGTGGTTCGCCAGGGGCTTGTCCGAGGGCTACGTCTCGGACGCCCAGGCGGCGGCCTTTGCCATGGCGGTGCTGCTGAAGGGGCTGGGCGAGGAGGGGCGCGTGGCCCTGACCCGTGCGATGCGCGATTCGGGACGGGTACTGCACTGGGATCTGCCGGGGCCGGCGATCGACAAGCATTCGACCGGCGGCGTCGGCGATTGCGTCAGCCTGGTGCTGGCGCCGATGCTGGCGGCCTGTGGTGGGTTCGTCCCGATGATCTCGGGGCGGGGGCTGGGCCATACCGGCGGCACGCTGGACAAGATGGAGGCAATTCCGGGACTTAGCACAGAGGTGTCAGAGGCTGCCTTCCGCAGGATCACCGCCGAGGCGGGCTGTGCCATCGTCGCCGCCTCCCAGGACATCGCCCCGGCGGACCGGCGGCTTTATGCAATCCGCGACGTGACGGCGACGGTGGAAAGCCTCGACCTGATCACCGCCTCGATCCTGTCGAAGAAATTGGCCGCCGGGCTGGATGCGCTGGTGCTGGATGTCAAATGCGGCTCGGGCGCCTTCATGAAGACGGTCGCGGACGCACAGGCGCTGGCGCAGGCGCTGGTCTCGACCGCCAATGCGGCGGGCTGCGCCACCGAGGCGCTGCTGACCGACATGTCCCAGCCGCTGGCGCCCTCGCTGGGCAATGCGCTGGAAGTGGCTGAGGCGATGAAGGTTCTGACCGGTCAGACCCGTGGGCGGCTGGCCGAGCTGTCAATCGCCCTGGGGGCCGGGCTGCTGGTTCAGGCGGGGCTGGCGGTCAGCACGGAGGAAGGCGCGCAGAAGCTGGAAGAGGCGCTGACCTCGGGCGCCGCCGCCGAACGTTTCGGACGCATGGTCGCGCTCATGGGTGGGCCGGTGCAATTCGTCGAAAACTGGCAGCGTTTCCTGCCCGAGGCCAATGTGATCCTCGAAGTCACCGCCGAGAACGCGGGCGTGGTTGCTGCCATGGCGGGCGAGGAGCTGGGCCTCGCCGTGGTCGAGCTCGGCGGAGGGCGCAAGGTCGAGGGTGACAGGATCGAGCCCTCGGTCGGGCTGTCGGACATGGTGCGGGTCGGGCAGAAAGTCGAGACGGGGCAGGTGCTTGCTCGTGTCCATGCGGCACGGGTAGAGACGGCCGAGGCCGCCGTGTCACAGGTGCGCGCGGCGATCACCCTGGGCGACACGGCGCCGGATCCCGTGCCCCTCGTGCTGGAAAGGATCACCGGATGAGCCGCGCATTTCTGATCGTCATGGACTCTGTCGGGATCGGCGGCGCGCCGGATGCGGATCGCTTCTTCAACGGCGCGACCCCTGACAGCGGTGCCAACACCCTGGCCCATATCGCCGAAGCCTGCGCCGCGGGGCGCGCGGACGAGGGCCGCGAGGGGCCGCTGCATCTGCCCAACCTCGCCGCCCTCGGGCTGGGTGAGGCGGTCACCCTGGCCTCCGGCGCCACCGCACCGGGTATCGATGCGCCGGTGACGGGGCTCTATGCCGCAGCCTCGGAAAAATCGCCCGGCAAGGATACACCTTCGGGGCACTGGGAACTGGCCGGCGTGCCGGTGCCCTGGGACTGGCACTACTTCCCCGACACCACCCCCGCCTTCCCGGACGACCTGGTGGCCGAAGTCTGCAGGCTGGCAGGCACCGAGGGCATCCTTGGCAATTGCCACGCCTCGGGCACCTCGATCATCGCCGAGCTGGGCGAAGAGCACATGCGCAGCGGCAAACCCATCTGCTACACCTCCGCCGACTCGGTCTTCCAGATCGCGGCGCACGAGGAAAGCTTTGGAAATCAGCGCCTTCAGGAGCTTTGCAAAGCGCTCGCCCCGAGTTTGCACAAGAAGAAGGTGGGGCGGGTGATCTCGCGTCCCTTCGTCGGGACGCCCGGCAACTTCACCCGCACCGCCAACCGCCGCGACTATGCCGTGGCGCTGCCCGCGCCGGGCTTGTGTGACTGGGTGCAGGCGGCAGGCGGCAAGGTTCACGGGGTCGGAAAGATCGGCGACATCTTCTCGATGCAGGGGATCGACGACGTGGTGAAGGGGCCGGACGCGGATCTGATGGACCAGCTCGACCGGCTGGTGGAGGAGGCCGAAGAGGGCTCTCTGACCTTTGCCAATTTCGTGGAATTCGACAGCCTCTATGGACATCGGCGCGATATTGCCGGATATGCCCGCGCGCTGGAATGGTTCGATGCACGGATCGGGCGGGTGCTGGCGCGGCTGCGCCCGGGCGACATGGCCCTGATCACCGCCGACCATGGCAACGACCCCAGCTGGACCGGCTCGGATCACACCCGCGAACGGGTGCCGGTGCTGATCGCCGGTTTGCCGGAACGGGGCGGGGGGGGAAACCTCGGCCTCTGCCAATTCACCGATGTGGCCGCCACCGTGGCGTCGCATCTCGACGTTCCGGCCCAGGGGCCGGGCAGGAGCCTGACATGAGCGACGGTGCCGATTTCGCCGCCATTCCGAAGCTGGAACTACACCTGCATCACGAAGGGGCCGCCCCGCCCGAGTTCATTCGCCGCCTCGCCGGCGAGAAGAAGGTCGACCTGGGGGGCATCTTCGACGAACGTGGCCACTTTGCCTACGAAGATTTCTGGCATTTCCTCAAGGTCTACGAGGCCGCGACCGAGGTGCTGAAGACGCCCGAGGACTTTGCCCGCCTGACCACCGCCGTGCTGGAGGAAAGCGCCGCCTCTGGCGTGATCTATACCGAGACCTTCCTGTCCCCGGACTTCTGCGGCGGTCGCGACCTGGGCGCCTGGAAGGAATACCTGCATGCGATCCGTGAAGCCGCCGACCGTGCCGAGCGGGACATGGGCATCGTGATGCGCGGTGTCGTCACCTGCATCCGTCATTTCGGCCCCGACAAGGCCAGGGAAACCGCGCGCTGCGCCGCCGAGACGGCGGGGGACTGGATCACCGGCTTCGGCATCGCGGGCGACGAAAAGGCCGGCAAGCCCAAGGACTTCGCCTGGTCTTTCGACATGTGCCGCGAGGCCGGGCTGGCCCTGACCGCCCATGCCGGCGAATGGGGCGGGCCGCAGTCGATCAAGGATGCACTGGATGATCTGAAGGTCACCCGTATCGGCCATGGCGTGCGCGCCATCGAGGACCTGGAACTGGTCGACCGGCTGGCCGAGGAAGAGATCGTGCTGGAGGTCTGCCCGGGCTCCAACGTGGCGCTCGGTCTCTATCCCAACACCCAGTGCCATCCCATCGAGATGCTGCGCGAACGCGGCGTGAAGCTGACCGTCTCCACCGACGACCCGCCCTTCTTCCATTCCACCATGGCGAAGGAATACGAGGCGCTGCACCGCGCCTTCGGCTGGGACGAGGGGATCTTCGGCCAGCTTGCGCAGACCGCGCTGGACGCCGCCTTCTGCGATGCCGCCACCAAAGAGAAACTCGCCAAACGTCTGGAGATCCGCGCATGACCGAGCACCTGACCGTCGTCACTCACCCGCTGGTGCAGCACAAGCTGACCCTGATGCGCGAGGAAGAGACCTCGACCGCGAAATTCCGCCAGCTGCTGCGCGAGATTTCCCAGCTTCTGGCCTATGAGATCACCCGCAATCTGGAGATGACCACCAAGACGATCAACACGCCGCTTCAGGAAATGGAGGCCCCGGTGCTGGACGGCAAGAAGCTGGCGCTGATCTCGATCCTGCGGGCCGGCAACGGGTTGCTGGACGGGATCCTTGAACTGGTGCCCGCCGCCCGTGTCGGCTTCGTGGGTCTCTATCGGGACGAGGAGACGCTGCAGCCGGTGCAATACTACTTCAAGGTGCCCGAGAACATGGACGATCGCCTGGTGATTGCTGTCGATCCGATGCTGGCGACGGGCAATTCCTCGGTTGCGGCCATCGACCTGCTGAAGCAGGCCGGGGCGACCAATATCCGCTTCCTGTGCCTGCTGGCGGCGCCCGAGGGCGTGGCCCGGATGAAGGAGGCACACCCGGATGTGCCGATCGTCACCGCCTCGCTGGATAGCCATCTGAACGAGTTGGGCTATATCGTACCCGGGCTAGGGGATGCGGGCGACCGCATGTTCGGCACAAAATAAGCCATGGCCGCTTTACTCAGCGGCACATCTGCGGCAGAATCCGGTGATATGCTGGGGGGCATGATGACGCTGTGTAAAAGACTTCTTCCGGTTGCCTGTCTGATCCTCGGCTTGGGGGCATTTCCCCATGTGGCCGGGGCCCAGAGCCTGCGGCGCGATACCGGCCCGGCGGAGACCCCGCCGGCCTCCTTCACCGGCTCGCAATATGTCGACAGCAAGGGCTGCGTCTATATCCGCGCCGGTGTCGACGGCAATGTCACCTGGGTGCCCCGCGTCTCGCGCGAACGGAAGGTGGTCTGTGGCTTCCAGCCCAGCCAGGTGGCCGCCGCGCCCGCACCTGCCGCACCGGCGAGCGGCAGCGCGGTGACGATCACCGCCGCCCGGCCCGAGAACACGGCCCCGGCGACCCCTGCGCCTGCCGCCACGGCTGCCCCGGCGCCCGTCGCCACGGCCCGGGCCAGCGCGCCGAAACCCGCCCCGCGCCCGACCCGGGTGATCCGCCCGGCCGCGGTGGCCGTGGCCGAGCCGGCGCCGCGCACCCCGGTGCCCGCCGTTCGGCCTCAGGTCATTGCCCCGGTCCGGCCCACGGGCGCCACCGCCTGCCCGAACCTCTCTCCGATCGCCCAGCAATACGTGCGGCCCGGCCCCTACGAGATCAGCTGCGGCCCCGGCGCCTATGCGGCGCCCTCGGTACAGACGCAGAGCTACCGCCCGGGCCAGGGGCTTGTCGTCTCCGCGCCGGTGGTCAGGCCCGGCCAGGTGGCGCCCGGTACCCGGGTCGTGCCGCGCCACGTCTATGAGAACAACCACCTCGCCACCACCGGCATCGCGGTGCCCAAGGGCTATGCGCCCGCCTTCGACGATGGCCGCCTGAACCCGCATCGCGGGGTGCAGACCTTCGAGGGCAAGGCGGCGATGGATCGCACCTGGACGCAGACCGTGCCGCGCCGCCTTCAGCCGGTGACGGCGCAGCCCGGCGCTCCGGTGATCTCGACCCAGACCCGGGTGCCCGCCACGGCGCCGCGCCGTGCCGCGCCCTATCGCTACGTGCAGGTCGGCAGCTTCGCCCAGGCGGGGAATGCGCAGAACACGGCAGCGCGGATGCAGGCCTCGGGGATCCCGGTGCGGATCTCGGCCAGCGGGCGCTACCAGGTGGTGCTGCTTGGCCCCTTCGGCACCGAGGCCGACATGGCTCATGCGCTGTCCGCTGCCCGCCGCGCAGGCTTCGACGACGCCTTTCCGCGCAACTGAGGCCGCTCAGCCGCCACAGATCGACTGCAGCCGCAGCCAGTCGGCGTCGCGCATCACCGGCTCGGGCGCGCCCGAGGGGTAGGGATCGCCCTCGATCAGCGGCAGCACGGATTCGCCCGTGATGTCACGGGCATAGGCATAGGGACGCGACTGCACCCCGGCGGCGCGGAACCCGTCCAGCAGGGCCTCGGGGGCCATGTTCCCGGGCGGTGTGGCCAGAAGCGTACGCGCATGATCGGAGAGGTTTTCCGAGGTTACCTCGCCGGTGGTCAGCAGTCGCAGCACGGCGCCGATCCCGGCTTCATCCAGCAGGCGCCCGACGGGATCCTGCTGCGCGGCGCGCTGCATTTCGGCGACGACGAAACCGGCGGGGATCTCGGGATCCTCGTAGCCTTCGACCACCCCGCGACCCATCAACAGGATGTTGCCCGGCAGGTGCATCGTCTCCTGCAGGCCCGAGCGCACGACATGGAGTTGCGGCGCCTTGCGTCCCTCGGGGGTGACCCGTTCGGACAGCAGTGCAAGCGCGCGGGTGCCGCCGGGCGTGGCGCAGGGCGCGCCGGTAAGTCCCTGCACCTCTGCCATCAGCCGGGCGCCGATCTCGTCCCGCTTCACCTGCGGCAGCACCGACAGGGCATGGCCCTTCAGCGCCCCGGGCAGCCAGAACAGGCCAAGAGCCAGCACCCCGGCGGCAAAACCGCCGACGATACTCATCCGCAACCGGCCACGATGCGGGCGGCGGCGGGCCACGGCGCCGCGCAGCTGCTCCAGCGCGTCGATCATCTGGGTTTCGTCCGCCCCCAGCTCCAGCGTCTCTTCCGGGTCACCGTCGGGATGGTAGAGCGCGGGCAGGGCGCCGGGGTTGGCGCGGGTCAGGGCGGCGATGGACCAATGGGTCAGGGGCTGGTCCTGGAGGTCCGCGATGGTGATCGTGGCCTCGCCGATCGACAGGATCACGTCCCGCCGCTGCGCCTGCGGCCCCTCGCGCCACAGTGCCGCTGCCTCCAGCCGCTGATACTTCTCCAATGCCGTCATGGGCCTGCTTTCCGGACTGCTCTTGCGGGCCTGCAGGTCGGGCCTGCCAATCGGGCCGAGGCCCGGCCTCTTGCCTGGCGCACAGATTAGCCGATGCCGCAAGCGGGAGCAATTGCGCCCGTCGCCGCCTGGTCGTGAAAGGGGCGGAGCCGGGCCTTCCGTTGGCCCGCGCCCGGGGCTAGCCTGTGACGATGATCCTTTCGCGCGGGCGCCGCTACATCTTCATCCACATCCCCAAGACCGGCGGTACCTCCATGGCGCAGGCGCTGGAGAGCCGCGCGATGAAGGAGGACATCCTGCTGGGCGACACCCCGAAGGCCCGGCGCCGCCGCCACCGCGTCGCGGGGCTGCAGACGCGGGGGCGGCTGTGGAAGCATTCGACGCTCGCCGATATCGAGGGCCTGGTTACCGCCGGGGAGATCGCCAGCTTCTTCGTCTTTACCCTGGTTCGAAACCCTTGGGATCGGATCGCCAGCTACTACCTGTGGTTGCAGGGGCAGAATTTCTCCCATCCCGCCGTCACATTGGCAAATGGTCGTAGCTTCCCCGACTTCATCCGCGAACCACTGATCGCGCGCAGCTTCCGCAGCGCCCCGTATGGGAGCTATCTGCGCGAATCATCCGGACGAGAGAAATGTAACGTTTTCATTAGACTGGAACATTTCGACGAGGACTCTGAGCCTCTTTGGCGTCATCTGGGCTTCAAATTGACGCTGCCGCGCGTCAATGCGGTGGAGGTGTCTGTCAAGAAGGAACTTGTATACCGCAGCGCGGACCGAAAATTCATCGAAGATCTCTGCGCCGAGGACATTCACCGCTTCGGATATGCCGCAGAAATGAGCAGCTATTGTCGCTGACAAGTATGTTTCGGATACAGTGATGTCCCTTTAGCACTTTTGTCGTCTTAGAGGTGACAATGCCCCCTTTCCGCCTGATTTAGTCCTAAGACACGTCTCAGTTGTAGGGCGCAATACATCCCATAAGGGAGCCACAGAAGTGGCCGACATATCGGGAAACAACAGAATGTTCGAGATCAAGACACGGCGCGACGCGCTGCGGAGAGAGGAGGCCGAAGGTGGGTACGGCGACCTCGGCTCCGAAAGTCGGGCGGGGCCGGATTCGGCCCTCTCCGGCATCGTCGCAGGGACCCGCGTCGCAACCGCCCTCGGCTGGCGGAACGTCGAGGACCTTGCCGAAGGCGATGCCATCCTCACTTTCGACAACGGGCTAAAGAGCCTTCGGGGCCTGCGGCGCAAGGCGCTCTGGGACGGCAATGGGGCCTGCCCGACGCGCTTTCAGCCGTTGCATGTGCCGCGCGGGGCCATCGGCAACCGCGAAGAGATGCTCCTTCTTCCCCGTCAGGGCGTTCTGGTGGAGAGCGACGTGGCAGAGGAAGAGCTGGGCGATCCCTTCGTGCTGATCCGGGCCGAGGCGCTGGACGGCGTCTGCGGCATCTCGCGCCGCCGCCCGATCTTCGCCCCCGAGGTCTTCGTGCTTGAATTCGACGAGGATCAGGTGATCTTCGCCAGCTCCGGGGCGCTCTGCGTCTGCCCGGCGGCCGGGGACATGATCAGCCGCATCTTCATGCGCAACCAGGAACCGACCTCGGATTACACGATCCTCTGCCAGGAGACCTCGCGCGATCTGATCGACAAGATCACCTGGGAACTGGAAGAGAAATGGGCTTTCGCCCTGGCCCGCCGCGGTCAGACTGCGACGCAGCAGCGCAGCGCGGCCCGCGTGCAGGAACTGCGCGCGACGACCCGCCGGGCCTGAGGCGCGGCGCGCAAGTGACAACGGGCTCCGTCGCGACGGGGCCCCGGGATCGGTCCCTCCGGCCAGGCAAGGCGGCGGAGCGGGCCGGAGGAGGATCCCCCAGAAACAGGGCGCGGCATCGCGCCCCTCGGCATGGCGTCCCGTCCGGGGCGTCACGAACCTCGCCCCGTCTGTCGATCGGGTCCTGTTTGTCCGGATGTGTCCCCATCCGGCCGTTTCCCCTGCAGGACCTGATCAGATCATGTGCAGAAAGAGGCCAGTGGCAGCGGAGGCGATGAGCGCGCCGGCGAGAAGTTCGACCATTGCGAGAAGCGGAGAGGGCCCTTTGTCCCAACTGCCCGTCTCCGTGGATCGGTCGAATGCGCCGGCGCGCAGAAACACGGTGGCCAGTGCGACCCCGATGGTCACGCTGGCCACCCCCAGCCCCATGGCGAAGGTGCCGGCAATCCCGGCGGCCAGGATATCCATCCGCCAGGTCAGGATCAGCAGGAACAGCGCCCCGGTGCAGGGCCGGATGGCGACGGCCCCGATCAGCAAGGCCGCGTCCCGCAGAGAGCGCACCCGCGCCGCCTCGTCCGCCGTCGGACCGTGCCGGTGGCCGCAGGAACAGCTGCCGTCGGCGTGGGTATGGTGGTGCCCATGCCCATGCTCATGCTCTCGCGCCGCGCTGCGCCGCCGCATCCCTTGCCAGAGATGGCGCACTCCGCGCAACGCCAGCCAAGCACCGACGCCGCCGATGGCCGCGTAGGAGGCCGGGGCCAGCCAGTCCTCCGCCAGCCCCACCATGCGCGCGCGGCTCCAGTCCAGCAGCGCGATCCCCGCGGTGACCAGCAGCACCGCGCTGGCCGATTGCGCCAGGCTCGATACCAGCGCCAGCCCCGAGAGCCGCAGCGCCGTCACCTTCTGCGACACCCCGTATCCACCGATCAGCATCTTGCCATGGCCCGGCCCGGCGGCATGGAACAGACCATAGGTGAAGCAGATCCCCAGCAGGGCCATCAGCGCCCCGGGCTGCCCGCCGCGCAGGGCGCGCAGGGTCCCGGCCATGGCATTCTGCGCCTCCCGCTGCCCGCCGGCCGCCCAGGCCGTCAGCGCTGCCATGCCGCCGAAATGCCAGAGATAGATCGACAGAGCCAGCAACCCGGCGATCATCGCCAGCGGAACAAGGACCTGCGCGAGGGTAAGCAGGCGGGGCAGGGCGGGCGTCGCGCCCGTTTCTTGGGCCTCGCTCATCAGGAGCCCTCGCAGGTCAGACGGACGGTTTCGGCGAAGGTCTCGCCGACCTGGGGATAGCCCTCGGCATCGGGGGGCAGCTCGGCCAGCTCGGCGGCGAGGTTCTTGTAGGTGTCGTCGATGTCAGGCGGGATGATCGAGGCGGTGCAGGCGGCATTGCCGGTGACCGAGACACCCAGGCCGAGATCGTAGGCGGTATAGAACCCCGGATCATAGGCTTTCACCACCAGCCCGTCGGCGGGCAGGGGCGTGACCAGCGGGCGCAGGTGGCGGCTGGCATAGGTCTGGTCGTCGAAGCTGACCCCCAGCCCCTGCGGAGGCGCCAGCGCCACGGCGCGGCCATCGGCTGCGGTGACGTAGAGATCACCCGCAAAGCCCTCCATCCAGTTCAGATCGTAGCCGTCCAGCTCCGCCAGCTCCGCCTCGGTCAGCACGCCGTCATAGTCGGGATCCAGCTGCAATTCGTCGAGCAGCAGCATGGAATACATCTCGTCATAATCCCAGGTCACCACGACCCCGGTCAGTTGCCCCTCGGCATCGACCTGCAATTCCAGAGCGGTGGTGATGAAGATATGCGGATGCGCCAGCGTGCCCCCGGCAGGGAGGCAAAGCGCAATGGCAAGGGTGAGACGGCTGATCATGGCGCGGAGCATAGCCAGAGCCTCGTGCCACCGGAAGTCCCAGCCGCGTGATCGGCGCTGCCCCGCCCGGCACCTCTCCGCCAGAGACCCAAGCCGGCAACTCCGGGCGCAACCAGCCCCATCACCAGGCTGAAAATACCTCCGGGGGTGAATTGAGCCCGTACGGGCTCAAGAGGGGGCAGGGCCCCCTCCCTCTGCCCCAAGGAAAGCCGCCCGGAGGAAGAAACCCCCGGGCGGCAACACTCTCACATCACTCGGCGTCTCAGGCCGCCTTGGCCTCAGGTGCGAAGCGTTTGTAGAAGCTCTGGCCCTTCTCTGCCATCTCGCGCAGCAGGGCGGGGCAGGCGAAGCGCTCGCCGTAGGTCGCCGAGAGATGGTCGCAACGGTCGGCGGCATAGGCCGCGCCCAGCATGTCCAGCCAGCTGAAAGGCCCGCCCGACCAGGGCGCGAAGCCCCAGCCGAGGATGGCGCCGACATCGCCTTCGCGGATGTCTTCCAGCACGCCTTCCTCCAGCGCGCGCACGGCCTCCAGCACCTGGGCGAACATCAGGCGATGCTGCACCTCGACCAACTCGGGCTGCTCGGGGGCATGAGGATACTTCGCCTCAAGCCCCGGCCACATGCCGGTGCGCTTGCCCTTCTCGTCGTAGTCGTAGAAGCCAGCATTGGCCTTGCGGCCCTTGCGCCCCTCTTCGAACAGCCAGAACATCAGATCGTCCGTGCCCTTGGCATCCTCCGGATAGGCATCGCCCATGGCGTCCTTGGTCGCGGTGGCGATCTTCACCGCCAGGTCGATGGAGGTCTCGTCGATGAGCTGCAGCGGACCCACGGGCATCCCCAGCAGACGCGCGGCATTGTCGACCAGCACCGGATTCACGCCCTCGGAGACCATCCGCGCGCCCTCGTTCAGGTAGGGGATGATGCAGCGGTTGGCGTAGAAGAAGCGCGCGTCGTTGACGACGATGGGCGTCTTGCGGATCTGGCGCACGTAGTCGAGCGCCTTGGCTACGGCCCGGTCGCCGGTTTCCTTGCCCTTGATGATCTCGACCAGCAGCATCTTCTCCACCGGAGAGAAGAAGTGGATGCCGATGAACTGCTCGGGCCGCGAGCTGGCCTTGGCCAGCCCGGTGATCGGCAGGGTTGAGGTGTTCGAGGCAAAGATCGCATCCTCGGGGATGACGGCCTCGACGGCCTTGGTGATCTCTGCCTTGACCTTCGGGTCCTCGAAGACCGCCTCGATGATCAGGTCCACGTCAGACAGCGCCGCGTAATCGGTGGTCGGCGTGATCAGCGACAGCATCTTCTCTTTCTTCTCGGCCGTCACCTTGCCGCGCTTGATGCCCTTGTCGAGGTAGCTCTCGCTATAGGCTTTGCCGCGCTCCGCGGCCTCCTGGTTCTGGTCGATCAGCACCACCTCGATGCCCGCCTGGGCCGAGACCAGCGCGATGCCCGCGCCCATCATGCCCGCGCCCAGAACGCCCAGCTTCTTCACGGTCTGATCCGGTGCCTCGGGACGGTTCGCGCCCTTCTCCAGCGCTTCCTTGTTGAGGAAGAGCGAGCGGATCATGTTGCCAGAGGACGGGTTCATGATGACAGAGGTGAACCAGCGCGCCTCGATCTTCAGCGCGGTGTCGAAGGGCACCATCAGCCCCTCGTAGACCGCGCTCAGCATTGCTTTCGGCGCGGGATAGGCGCCCCAGGTATTGGCCATGATCATCGCATTGGCGCCGACCATGGTCTGGAAACCCGCCGGGTGATAGGGCGCGCCGCCGGGCACCTTGTAGCCCTTGGCATCCCAGGGCTTCAGGATGTCGGCATCCTTGGCGTTCAGCACCCATTCCTTCGCGGCGGCCAGCGGATCCTCGGCAACCTCGTCGATGATCCCGGCCTTCACCGCGCCCTTCGGGTCGCTCAGCTTGGCCTGCAGCAGGAAGGGCGAGGCGCCCATCACACCCAGCTTGCGCACCAGGCGCGTGGTGCCGCCCGAGCCGGGGAAGATCCCGACCTGGATCTCCGGCAGGCCGATCTTGGCCTTGGGATTGTCGGCGGCAAAGATGCGATGGGTCGAGAGCGGCAGCTCCAGCCCGATGCCAAGCGCGGTGCCCGGCAGGACCGAGGCAATCGGCTTGCCGCCCTTGTTGGTCTTGGCATCCATGCCGGCGCGCTCGATCTTGCGCAGCAGGTGGTGCAGGGACATCACGCCCTCGAAGACACCCTCGGCGCCCTGCTCCTTGAAGCCGGCCAGAACGTTCAGGTCCATGCCCGCGGCGAAGGTCTCCTTGCCCGACGTGATGACGATGCCCTTCACGGCCTCGTCGGCCAGCGCATCGGTGACGGCGGCGTCCAGCTCGGCCGCGCCGTCCATCGACAGCACGTTCATGCTCTTGCCGGGCACGTCCCAGGTGATCACGGCGACGCCATCGGCGCCTTTTTCCATTGCGAATTCAGTCATGTCTCGCTCCCAGTCTCGGGGCCCTCGTAGGGCGAGCCATCGCGGCGGATCAGCCGCCGCTGGCCATTTTCTCTGACAAGCACCTTGTCGATCTCGGAATAATAGGCGCGGTCGTTCTGCGACCTGGTGCCCACCAGCACATAGCTGGCGGGCGCATCGGTATGGTTGAAGACCACGTGCCCGTTGGGCACCCCGGCGGGCCAGCAGGCCGCATCGCCGGGTCCGATGACATGTTCGCCGTCATTCTCGATGACCGTGACAGAGCCTTGCAGCATGTAGAGGAATTCGTCCTCGTCGCTGTGCCAATGGCGGTCGGATGTCCGCGTGCCGGGCTGGATCGTTTCCACGAAGGCCCCGAACTGCGTCAGCCCGCCGGTATCCGAGTAGAGCAGGGCGTCATACTGCCCGAACCTCTCCCGGATCTCGGGGGTGGCGCTGTCGGTCCTGACCTCGGCACGGCGGACGACGACCATCAGACCAGCTCGATCACCGTGGCCGCGCCCATGCCCGAGGCGACACAGAGCGTTGCCAACCCGGTGGACTTGCCCTGGCGCTCCATCTCGTCCAGCAGGGTGCCGATGATGATCGCGCCCGAGGCGCCCAGCGGGTGGCCCATGGCGATGGCGCCGCCGTTCACGTTCAGCTTCGAGTGATCCACGTCGAAGGCCTGCATGAAGCGCAGCACGACCGAGGAGAACGCCTCGTTCACCTCGAAGAGGTCGATATCGCCGATCTCCATGCCCGCGGCCTTCAGCACGCGTTCGGTGGCCGGCACGGGGCCGGTCAGCATGATCGTCGGATCGGTGCCGATCTTGGCGGTGGCGCGGATGCGGGCGCGGGGCTTCAGCCCGTATTTCTCGCCGAATTCCTTGGAGCCGATCAGCACGGCCGCAGAGCCATCCACGATGCCCGAGGAGTTGCCCGCGTGGTGGACGTGGTTGATCGCCTCCAGATGCGGGTACTTCAGCTTGGCGACACTGTCGAAGCCGGGCATGACCTCGCCCAGGTCCTTGAAGGCGGGTTTCAGGCCGCCGAGCGTCTGCATGTCGGTGCCCGGGCGCATGTATTCGTCATGGGCCAGGATCGGCAGGCCGTTCACGTCGCGGATGGTGACGATGGAGCGGTCGAAACGCTTGTCTTCCCAGGCGGCGGCAGCCCGCTTCTGGCTCTCGACGGCGAAGCTGTCGACGTCATCGCGCGAGAAGCCGTACTCGGTGGCGATGATATCGGCGCTGATGCCCTGGGGGACGAAGTAGTGATCCATGGCGACGGTCGGATCGACGGCCACGGCGGCACCATCGCTGCCCATGGCAACGCGTGACATGCATTCGACGCCGCCGGCGATATAGGCCTCGCCGGCGCCGCCCTTGACCTGGTTCGCGGCCAGGTTCACCGCTTCCATTCCGCTCGCGCAGAAACGGTTGATCGACAGGCCGGGGATGCGCTCGTCCAGCTCCGAGGCCAACACGGTGGTCCGGGCCAGGCAGCCGCCCTGCTCGAAGGCCTGGGTGGCATTGCCCCAGATGACGTCCTCGACGGCGTGGCCGTCCAGGCCCGAGCGTTCGCGGATCGCGTTCAGCATCTGCGCCCCGAGCGCGACCGAGGTCACCTCGTGCAGGCTGCCGTCCTTGCGGCCCTTGCCGCGCGGACTGCGCAGGGCATCGTAGATATAGGCTTCGGTCATGAGATCCTCCGCTCCTTCCATTGACTGCGGGGGACTCCTCCGTCCCCCGTTGTCTCTCAATCTCTGCCCTTGGGCCGCGCTTTTCCATCGCGACGTTACGTAGAAATGGGTGACGTTCCGCCACGTTCACGTCAACTTTGGCGCAGGATGTCTCAAAGTCCCCGATCGGACGGGTGACCGGGCATCAGGTCATAGGGGTGTTTCCATCCCGGCAGCGTCTCGATGTTGGAGAGCCAGCGGTCGACATTGGGCCAGTCTGCGCGCACGAAAGTGAAGGGTTCGGGGTAGAAGAGGTAGCCGCAGCAGGAGAAATCGGCATTGGTCGGACTCTCGCCGACCAGCCAGTCGCGGCCCTCCAGCGCGGTGTCCAGCGTCTTGAAGGCGGCCTTCACGCGGCCGCCGAGGAAGCCGATGACCTCGGCCGGGCGCTTTTCTTCGGGCAGGAAGTTCATCAGGAAGCGCAGGGTGCCGCACTGCGAGGACATCTTGTGATTGTCCCAGAAGCACCAGCGCATGACCTCGCGTGCCTCCTCGGGGGTCGCGCCGCCGAACTTGCCGGTCTTCTCGGTGATGTACATCTGGATGACGCCGGACTGCGACAGGGTCAGATCGCCATCGACCAGCACCGGGGCCTCGGCCATGACGTTCATCGCGGCATATTCCGGCGTGCGGGCACCGCCGTTGAAGAAATCGACCTTCACCGGCTCCCAGTCGAGGCCCGAAAGCTCCAGCGGCAGGGCCGCCTTGTAGGCGTTGCCGCTTTCACCGAAGCAATGCAGTTGAATGGTCATATGTCGGGCTCCCTTGCCGTTGTTGCGCCGCGGGGGTTTCACACCCCCGCACCCCCGTGGAGTATTTCCAGCCTGGTGATGGGTGCAGGTTACGCACTATTAACCACGCGCTGTCAAAGTCTCCGGGCGTTACAGGCTGGAGAGCCGATGGACGCGCCACGGTGATGCCCCGGTCCGATATATCTGGTAGCCAGTCCGGTGAGGCGGGCCGGGGTTGATCTATGCAATCCATGTCCCCCACGTTTCCCTGCCGGGGGTGCGGCAGCCTGCATCACCAGGCTGAAAATACTCCCGCCGGAGGCGTCCGTCCTTGCCGTCAGTGCCGCCGGCCGGGACGAGGCGGGGCCTTACCGCTTCCGCGCCTCCAGCTCCGAATTGAAGACCCGCAGACGGTGGGTGAGGTTCTCCTCATGCGTCACAGAGTCGAAGTTCTCGAACAGAAAGGACAGGGCCTCGCCTTCGGTCAGCCCGGCTTCGGCGGCGAAGCGGCGCAGGCGACGGTAGCCATCTTCTGTCATGGCCACCGGAAAGCGGCGGGTCAGGCGGAAGCGTTTGGGCATCGGGCCTCCATCGGGCAGGGCGGTTTCGCTGTATCCTGCGGCGCCGTGGCGAGGCTTGCAAGGCGGACCGGGCGCCCGAAACGCGAAGGACGCGGCACGGGGCCGCGTCCTTGCTGGTCTCACGATGTCCGTGGGGCTCAGAACGCCTCGGCGTCCAGCGCCATGACGGTGTCGGCGCCCGAGGTGATCCGTTGCAGATGCATCGCGCAGGCTGGCATCCGGCGCGCCATGTAGTAGCGCCCGGTGGCCAGCTTGGTCTCGTAGAAGGCGGTGTCGCCCTCGCCGCTGGCGATCTTCGCCTTGGCGACCAGCGCCATCTTGGTCCAGACGAAGCCCAGGCAGACATGGCCGAACATGTGCATGAAGTCATAGGACCCGGCCAGCGCGTTGTTCGGCGTCTTCATCGACTGCATGAAGTACATCGCCGCTTCCTGCAGCTGCTTCGAGGCCGTCTTCAGGGGCTCGACGAAGTCCTTGGCGATCTGCTCGTCCTCGGCGGCGGCCTCCTTGCAGAAGTCCTTGATCATCTGGAACAGCGCCATGGCGGGCTTGCCGCCATCGGCGGCCAGCTTGCGGCCCACCAGGTCCAGCGCCTGCACACCGTTGGCGCCTTCGTAGATCTGGGTGATGCGCGCGTCGCGGGTGAACTGCGACATGCCCCATTCCTCGATATAGCCATGGCCTCCGTAGACCTGCTGGGCCTGGACGGTGGCCTGGTAGCCCTCGTCGGTCAGGAAGCCCTTCAGCACCGGGGTCAGCAGCGAGATCAGCCCCTCGGCCTCGTCATCTTCGGACTTGCGGGCCTTGTCGATCAGCAGGCCGCCCCAGAGACCGAAGGCGCGGGCGCCCTCGATGAAGGCCTTCTGATCCATCAGCATCCGGCGCACGTCGGGATGCACGATGATCGGATCGGCGGGGCCGTCGGGGTTCTTGACGCCAGTCACGTCACGGCCCTGCAGGCGGTCCTTGGCGTAGATCACGGCGTTCTGGTAGGCGGCCACGGCCTGGGAAAGGCCCTGCATCCCGACGCCGAGGCGGGCCTCGTTCATCATGGTGAACATGGCGCGCATCCCCTTGTGCTCCTGCCCCAGCAGGTAGCCCGTCGCACCGTCGTAGTTCATCACGCAGGTGGCATTGCCGTGGATGCCCATCTTCTCCTCGACCTTGCCGACGGAGACCGCGTTGCGCTCGCCGAGCGCGCCGTCGTCATCGACCATGATCTTGGGCACGATGAACAGCGACACGCCCTTGATGCCCTCGGGGCCGCCGGGGATCTTGGCCAGCACCAGGTGGATGACGTTCTCGGACATGTCGTGATCGCCGGCCGAAATGAAGATCTTCTGGCCGGAAATCCTGTAGGAGCCATCTTCCTGCGGCTCCGCCTTGGTGCGCATCAGGCCCAGGTCGGTGCCGCAATGGGGCTCGGTCAGGTTCATGGTGCCGGTCCACTCGCAGGTGACCATCTTCGGCAGCCACTTCTGCTTCTGGGCATCGGTGCCATGGGCGTGGATCGCCGAATAGGCACCATGGGTCAGGCCCGGATACATCATGAATGCCTGGTTGGCGGCCGAGAACATCTCTCCGGTCGCCACGGACAGGATGTAGGGCATCCCCTGACCACCGTATTCGGGGTCACAGTCCAGGCCCGTCCAGCCGCCTTCGCGGAGCTGGTCGAACGCCGCCTTGAAGCCCTCGGGCGTGCGGACCACGCCGTTTTCGAAGGTGACGCCCTGCTGGTCGCCGACGGTGTTCAGCGGCGCGATGACCTCGGAGGAAATCTTGGCCGCTTCCCCGAGGATGGCCGCGGTGAAATCGCGGTCCAGCTCTTCGTAGCCCGGGATGGACTCGTCGGCGATGTTCAGGACGTCATGCAGGACGAATTGCAGGTCGTCGACGGGACCCTGGTAGCTGGGCATGTTCTCTCTCCCTTCCTTGCCGGCGCACCGGCAGGGCCGGGCGCCTCACTCGGCGGCGTCACGCGCCTTCATCGAGGCGATGACATTTGCCACCCATTCCATCTGTTCCTTCAGTTCCCCGATGGCGACATCCAGCTCTGCACGCTGTGCCTCCATCGTCTCCAGACGGTCCCGGGCAATTTCCAGGGTGCGGGTCAGCTGCGTCTGCTGCTGGTCGCCCATGTCGTAGAGGTCGAGGAGTTGCCGGATCTCTTCCAGGCTGAACCCGAAACGCTTGCCGCGCAGGATCAGTTTCAGCCGGGCACGATCACGGCGCGTGAAAAGCCGTTTCTGGCCTTCGCGGATCGGAAAGAGCAGCTCCTTTGCTTCATAGAACCGCAGGGTGCGCGGGGTCACCTGGAAGGCGTCGCACATCGCGCGGATCGTCATCAGGTTTTCGGTGTCCGTCATTTCTACCACTCAGTATGTCTTTTTGATTGGTCGGAAATGCCGGTCACGTCCCCTCGATACAACGTCGATCTAAGTTGACGTAAGTCCTACGTCACGTCACATCCCGGTTGACGTAAGATAAGGGAGATTGCGCGGAAAAAGGCGCAACTTCCTTAGCTCACAGACCAGTGACTCGGCGCTGACCCAGAGAAGCTGCACGCCCTGCGATTGCGGTCCGACCTCCGCGATTCGCCTGACTGGTGTATTTTGCAGCGGTTCCCAAAACCTGCATCCCTCAGTCCCTGACTGTTGAATCGGGCGTAAATGTGGCGTCCAGGGCGTCGATGGACGACAATCTCCGGACTGTCGGCGGATTGGCCACGATCCCGGTGCCCCCTCCGCGAAGGCAGGCCGTGTGAGGTCTCCGCCACCGGGGGATGCCCGGCCGACCCGCGGTGCCGGTGAGGGGCGCGGGAGTCCTAGCTGTCGTCCTGATCCGCAGCCAGCTCGGCCCGGGTCGCATCGCGCAGGTGGCGCAGCTCCGCCATGGCCTCGTCGATCTGGGCGCGCTGTTCCTTCAACTGCTCCATCTGCCGGTCGGCCATCTCGATCCAGGTCCGCATCTGCGCGCCCGAGCCCTGCTGCTCGCGCATTTCCAGCCATTGCCGGATTTCCTCCAGGCTGAAGCCGAAGCGGCGGCCGCGCATGATCAGCGTCATGCGGGCGATCTCGCGCGGGGTGTAGAAGCGGGCACGGCCTTCGCGCTCGGGTTCCAGCAACTCGATGTACTCGTAGTAGCGCAGGGTCCGCGGGGTCACGTCGAACTTCTCGCACATCTCCTTGAACGAGAGGCGCGGCTCCGAAGGGGCGGTCTGGGCGGGGGAGGGGTCTTGCATCGGGGCCACCGGACTGGTTGCGGATCACCGAAAACGTAAGCCGCCGGATGCGGAAGGGCAACAGGTGGCTGCTTGTGCCCGGGCGCAATCGGAGGTTTCATGCGCGCCGGGACCGCCGGCCGGTCCGCCGGAAAGGACAGACATGACCGACGACAGCCAGCTGCGCATCGCGCGCCAGTTCATTTCTGCCCTGCCACATGCGCAGGCCCTTGGTATCGAGGTCCAGGAGATCGCGGCGGGGCGCGCGGTCTTCACCATGCCCTACGACGAGAAGCTTGTGGGCGATCCGGCGACCGGGGTGATGGCGGGGGGCGCGGTCTCGGCGCTGCTGGACACCACCGGCGGCGCGGCGGTGATGAGCCATCCCGAGGCAGCGGGGCTGACGGCGACGCTGGACCTGCGCATCGATTACATGCGCCCGGCGACACCCGGCCAGGTCATCCGGGCCGAGGCCGAATGCTACCACGTCACCCGCTCGGTGGCCTTCGTCCGGGCGGTGGCGCTGGATGCGGACCGGGAGCGGCCCGTGGCCACCGCCGCCGGGGCCTTCACCTTCGTCATGAAGGATGGCGCCGTGCGCGCGGAGGACGAGGCATGAGCCGCGCGCCCGAACCCGTGCAGGTGATCAAGCAGCGCCGCGACGCCGCGCTGCAGGCCCTGGTCTCGGCCTCGCCCTACATCCGCTTTCTGGGGGTCCGCTTCGACCGGCGCGGGGACGAGCTGACGGCGGTGCTGCCCTATGACGACAAGCTGATCGGCAACCCGATGCTGCCAGCGCTGCATGGCGGCGCCACGGCGGCCTTCCTTGAGGTGACGGCGGTGATCGGCATGGCCTGGGCCCACTACTGGCCGGATTTCGAAAGCGGTCGCCTGGATCCGCAGCGCATGGCGGCGGGAGAGCTGCCACGCCTGCCCAAGACCATCGGGCTGACGGTGGACTACCTGCGCTCGGGATTGCCGCGCGACGCCTATGCGCGGGCGCAGATCGTGCGGTCGGGGCGGCGCTATGCCTCGGTGCGCAGCGAGGCCTGGCAGGATAATGTCGACCGCCCGATTGCCCATGCCACGGTGCATTTCCGGATGCCGCTTGCCGGGGAAGAGACCGCGTGACCGCCCCTGCTTCGCTGGCTCCCGCGAAAGGGCCGCTGACCCATGGGCGCGTGATCCGCCTTGCCTTTCCCATCGTGCTGTCCAATGCCACCGTGCCGATCCTCGGCGCGGTCGATACCGGCGTGGTCGGCCAGCTTGGCCTCGCCGCGCCCATAGGCGCGGTCGGCATCGGTGCCGTGGTGCTCTCGGCGCTCTACTGGATCTTCGGCTTCCTGCGCATGGGGACCACCGGGCTGACCGCCAATGCCGCCGGCGAGGGCGACACGGCCGAGGTCGCGGCCCTGCTGACCCGGGCACTGATGATCGGCTTCGGCGCCGGGCTGGCGATCATCGCCCTGCAGGCGCCGCTGTTCTGGCTGGCCTTCACCCTCTCGCCCGCCTCGGCCGAGGTCGAGCAGCTGGCCCGCGCCTACATGTCGATCCGCATCTTCTCGGCGCCGGCGGCGATCGGCATCTACGGTCTGACCGGCTGGCTGATCGCCCAGGAGCGCACCGCCGGGGTGCTGGTCCTGCAGGTGGGGATGAACATCGTCAACATCGGGCTCGACCTGCTCTTCGTGCTCGGTCTCGGCTGGGGGGTGGAGGGCGTGGCGCTGGCGACCTTCATCGCCGAATGGAGCGGCGTGGCGCTTGGCTTCTGGCTGTGCCGTGATGCCTTCGCGGTGCCGGCCTGGCGCGACTGGACGCGGGTTTTCGACCGGCTGCGGCTGATGCGGATGGCACTGGTCAACCGCGACATCCTGCTGCGCTCGCTGATGCTTCAGGCAATCTTCCTGCTGTTCATGTTCAAGGGCGCGGGCTTTGGCGACGTGCAACTGGCCGCCAACCAGGTGTTGATCCAGTTCATGGAGATCACCGCCTTCGCGCTCGACGGCTTCGCCTTCGCCGCCGAGGCGCTGGTCGGTCAGGCCATGGGGCGGCGTGACCGGCCCGGGCTGCGCCGGGCGGTGCTGCTCAGTTCCTTCTGGGGCGGAGTGATTTGCCTGTGCATGGCGCTGGCTTTCGCCCTGGCGGGCGGGGTGCTGATCGACCTGCTGACCACCTCGGAAACGGTGCGGGCCGCGGCGCGGGTCTACCTGCCCTGGATGGTGGCGACCCCGGTCTTCGGCATCACCGCCTGGATGCTCGACGGCGTCTTCATCGGCGCGACGCGGGCGCGCGACATGCGCAACATGATGGCGGTCAGCCTGGGTGTCTACCTGCTGGCGCTCTGGGCGCTGGTGCCGCTGATGGGCAACCACGGGCTCTGGGCGGCCATGCTGATCAGCTTCGTCGCGCGCGGCGTGACGCTGGCCCTGCGCTACCCGGCGCTGGAGGCCGGGGCGGAACGGGCAGGGGGGTAGAGGGCCCTGTCCAACCGTCAATTGCAGTGCCCCCATGTGGGACGCGTCAGCCAAGGGCGACATTGCTGCCTTTGCGCTGGGACTCTGCAAGTGGCGGCAGCGGGAGGGGGCGCTGCCCCCTCTTGTGCCTGCGGCCCAATTCACCCCCGGAGTACTTTCAGCCTGGTGATGCGTGCCCGGGCGGACGTTGGGGCGGCCTACCTCTGCAGTGCGGGCGTGCCACGCTCCCATTGGAAAAGGAGGCTGCCAATCCGGCATCGTCCCGCTGCATCACCAGGCTGAAAATACTCCCGCCGGAGGCCACGCCCCGCAGGGGCGCAAGCAATCGAGGCCTCCACCGGGGGCTGTCAGAGGATGTCGAGCACCCGTTCCGGCGGGCGGGCGATGACCGCGCGGTCGCCCTTGATCGCCACCGCGCGCTCGATCAGCTTCGGATGGGCGGCCATGGCGGCCAGCAGCGCATCCTCGTCGCTGTCGCGGGTCAGGCCCAGCTCGCGGAAGAGGGTTTCCTTCACCCGCATCATTTCGATCACCGGAACACCGAGCCTTGCCTGCAGGGCACGCAGTTCGGCCACCGTGGGGATGTCGTCGAGATAGCGACGGACCTCGATGTCCTCGCCGCAGGCTTCCAGCAGGGCCAGGGCCTCGCGCGATTTCGAGCAGCGGGGATTGTGCCAGATGGTGATCACAGCCAGTCCTCCCGGCCGGAGCCGACCGCCTCGGCCACAGAGGTGAAGCCGTCGCGTGCCAGCAGGGCGTCCATCCCCTCGGCGATGCGCGGCACCAGCGACAGGCCCTCGTAGACCAGCGCCGAGTAGAGCTGCACCGCCGAAGCTCCGGCGCGGATCTTCTGGTAGGCCTGTTCGGCCGAGGAGATGCCGCCGACCCCGATCAGGGGCACGGCGCCGCCGGTCAACTGCGACAGCCGCGCCAGCACGCGGGTCGAGCGCTCGAACAGCGGCGCGCCGGACAGCCCGCCGGTTTCGGCCCGGTGGGGAGAGGCCAGCCCCTCGCGGTCGAGCGTCGTGTTGGTGGCGATCACCCCGTCAAGCTTCAGCGCGAGCGCGACCTCGGCGATGTCCGACAGCCCCTCTGCGTCAAGATCCGGGGCGATCTTGAGGAAGACAGGCACCCGCCGCGCCAGCCCGTCGCGGGTCGCCAGCACGCCTTCCAGAAGGGCCGTCAGCGCCGCCTTGCCCTGCAGGTCGCGCAGCTTTTCGGTATTGGGCGAGGAGACATTGACCGTGGCGAAATCCAAGTGCTGCCCGCAGCGCGCCAGCACGGCGGCGAAATCGCCCGCGCGGTCGGCGCTGTCCTTGTTGGCGCCAAGGTTCAGCCCGATCACCGCATCCGAGGGGCGTTTGTCCAGCCGGTCGGCGATCGCCTCCATGCCCTCGTTGTTGAAACCGAAGCGGTTGATCACGCCGCGATCCTCGGTCAGGCGGAACAGGCGCGGTTTCGGGTTGCCGGGCTGCGGGCGGGGCGTCGCCGCGCCGACCTCGAGGAAGCCGAACCCGGCGCGCGCCAGCGGCGCCAGCGCCTCGGCGTTCTTGTCGTAGCCGGCCGCCAGTCCCAGCGGGTTGGCCAGCCGCAGCCCCGCGACCTCGCAGCGCAGGCGGTCCGAGGTGACCAGCCCCGGCAGCGGCGCCAGTCCCATGCGCAGCGCCGTCAGCGACAGGCCATGGGCGCGCTCGGGGTCGAGGCGGTGCAGGGCGGCGAGGCCCGCGCGCTCGACGGCGCGGTCGAAGGCGGAGGGCAGGCTCATGCCATGTCCTCCGGGAAGCGGTGCATGCCCTCGACGAGGGGCAGCGGCCAGTGGGCCGTGACCTCGGAGAGCGCCAGCTTGCGGAACAGGTGCGGGAACAGCGCCCCGCCGCGCGAGACCTCCCACTTCAGCGCCTCGCCAAGCGTCCCGGTCTCGACGGCGGCCAGCACCAGACCCTCGGCGCCGGCGAAATGCTTCGCGGCGGTCTCGGCGGCCTGTTCGGCCGTCGAGAAATGGATGAAGCCATCGGCCAGGTCGATGGGAGCGCCCGAGGTTTCCCCCCGCGCCACAAGGTCCTGCCATTCGTCGGAGCGGAAAATCTTGTAGATCAGCATGGGCCTCTCCTGCACCGGAAAGGCCCTGCCGGTCAATTGAGATGCGTCGGCTCAGGCGCCCAGGTCGGCCAGCACCTGCCGCACCATGGCGATATCCTCGGGGCGCGAGAGGCTGGGGGCATGGCCGCAGTCGGCCATCTCCGTCACCCCGGGCCGGGGGCCGCTCTGCCGCATTCGTGCGGCGATCTCCGCCGTCAGCAGATCGGATTGCGCACCACGGATGACATGGACGGGCAGCGAGATGCGCGCCCAGCGGTCCCAGGTGGTCAGCTCTTCCGCCGAGGCGGTGAACTGGATGGTGATGCGTGGATCGTAGTGCAGCGTGAACATGCCGTTGGCCCGCCGCCGGACCGAGCTGCGCGCCATGCGCCGCCAGAAGCGATCGTCCGCCGGGCCGAAGGGCTGGTAGGCGCTGCGGAACCAGACCTCGGCCTCGGTCACGGTGCGGAACTCGGGCGAGGTGCCGGCGTAGGAGAGGATGCGGGCGATGGCCTCGTCGGGGATCTCGGGGCCGATGTCGTTGATCACCAGCGCCGAGAGCCGCGCGGCCAGCGGCCCCGAGGCCATGCGCATCCCGATCAGCCCGCCCATCGAGGTGCCCAGCCAGGCGGTCTTCTCGATCCCGTAGCGGTCCAGCATGTCGGTGGCGATGCCGGCGTAGTACTCGACCGAGTATTCGGCGGCGGGGTTGATCGACCAACTGGAGAGGCCCCGCCCGATGGTATCGGGGCAGAGCACGAAGTAGCGATCCGACAGTGCCTCGGCCAGTTCGTCGAAGTCGCGGCCCGTGCGGGCGAGGCCATGCCACATGACCAGCGGCGGCGCGGCGGGATCGCCCCATTCGGTCACGTGCAACTCGTGATCCATCACCGGGATGAAGCTGAAACGCGGGCTCATGTGCGGGCCCCTTTCACCGAAAGGGTGCCGACGATCCCCTTGGGGAAGAAGTAGACCAGCAGGATGAAGACGATCCCCAGCCACAGCAGCCAGCGGTCTGGTGACAGGATCTGCGGCAGCAGCGGCAGCGCCGAGGTGGCCTCGGCCGCGACGCCCATCAGGTCGCGCAGGTAGTATTGTGCCAGCACCAGCAGGGTGGCGCCGATCACCGCGCCCCACATGGTGCCCATGCCGCCGATGACGACCATCAGCAGGATGTCGATCATGATGTCGAAGGACAGCGCCGTTTCAGGCCCGGTGTACTTCAGCCAGACCGCGTAGACCGTCCCCGCCAGCGAGGCGACCACGGCGGCGATGCAGAAGACGAAGGTGCGATAAGCCACGACCCGGTAGCCGATGGCCTCCGCGCGGGCCTCGTTCTCGCGGATCGCCTTCAGCACGGTCCCGATGGGAGAGCCGACGAGGCGCAGCATGAAGGCGAAGAGCACGACGGAGCTGACGAAGACGAAGTAATAGGCCGCCAGCTTGCCGTTCAGCCGCACGCCCCAGAGCTGCGCCACCTTGCCCTCAGGGTCCAGCCAGAGCTTCGTGGCGGGCTTGAAGAGGTCGGGGGCGCGGTAGGTGATGCCGTCCTCGCCCCCCGTGAGGCCCGAGAGCTGAGACGCCAGCACCAGCGCGACCGAGGCGGTGGCCAGCGTGATCATGGCGAAGAAGATCGCCTTGACCCGCAGCGACAGCAGGCCGATGGCGACGGCGACGACCAGCGACAGGATCGCGCCCCCAAGTGCGCCCAGCCCGACGGCGGCCCAGCCCGGCCCCATCCGGTCCAGCGCGATGGCGGCGCCGTAGCTGCCGAAGCCGAAGAACATCACATGGGCGAAGCTGACGATGCCGGTGTAGCCGATCAGCAGGTCATAGCTGGCGACCAGCACGATGAAGACGCAGATCCGCGCCGCCACCTGAATCGAGCGAACATCCTGGAACAGGAACGGCCAGAACAGCAGGGCGGCGGCGATGGCCAGCACGGCCAGCTTGATGATCAGGGAAGGTTTCTGGGTCATGTCATTTCACCGCCGGCTTCAGCCCGTTGGGCCGCCACAGAAGGATCGCCATCATCAGAAGCATGTTGGATGCCAGCGACAGCTTGGGGGCGAGGAAGCCCACGTAGTTGCTCATCAGCCCGACCAGGATCGCGCCAAGAAGGGTGCCCTGGACCGAGCCGAGCCCGCCGATGATCACCACGATGAAGACGACGATCATCATGTCGGCACCGAGGTGCGGGGTGATCAGGGTCTCGTAGCCCGCCCACATGGCACCCCCCAGGGCGGCCAGGGCAGAGCCCACCATGAAGACGCCGATGAACAGCCGGTCGATGCGGAAGCCCAGGGCCTCGACCATCTCGCGGTTCTCGACACCGGCGCGGATCAGCAGGCCCAGCCGGGTGCGGTTGAGCACGAAGTAGAGACCCGCATAGGCCAGCAGGCCAAGGGCGAAGGCGAAGGCGCGGTAGATTTCGATGGTGACATCACCGATGACGAAGGCGCCTTCCAGGAAGGCCGGCCGTCCGACGCTGAAGGGCGTGCCGCCCCAGATCGCCAGGATCAGCTCTTCGACGACGATCAGCGCGCCCATGGTGATCAGGATCTGGCGCAGGTGGTCGGCATAGACGGGCTTGATGATCACCGTCTCGAAGAACCACCCCGCGACGAGGCCGAAGAGCATCGCCGCACCGAAGGCCACCAGCAGGGCGGCGGCGTTCAGCAGCACGCTTTCCGCGCCCAGCCAGCCGCCCATGGCCGCCAGGACCGAGGCCGAGATGAAGGCGCCGAGGCTGACGAAGGCCGAATGGCCGAAGTTCAGCACGTCCATGAGGCCGAAGACCAGCGACAGGCCAGAGGCCATGAGGAAGATCATCATGCCCATGGCCAGCCCCGCCACGGTCAGCGTCGCCCAGCTTGAGGGCGCGCCGATCAGCACGAAGGCCAGCACGGCGACCGCGACGGGCAGCAGGTAGACGCCGCCCAGCCGGTCGATGGTGTCGTTCAGCTTGTCCATTCTCTTCCCCTCAGGCCGACAGGGACAGCAGGCGATCCTGCAGGTCCTGGTCGGCCACGAAATCTGCCATGGTTCCGGCATGGGCGATGCGCCCGTCCTCGATCACCGCCATGTCGCGGCCAAGGGACTTGGCGAACTCGAAATTCTGCTCGACCAGGAGGATGGTGCTGCGGTCGCTGATCTGGCGGAAGGCCTCGGCCATGTTGTCGACGATGGCGGGCGCCAGGCCCTTGGTCGGCTCGTCGATCAGGATCAGCTCGCGCGGTTCGATTATGGCGCGCGCCACGGCAAGCATCTGCTTCTGCCCGCCCGACAGCGCGCCCGCAGGCTTGTCCCAGAACGTCTCAAGCGCCGGGAACAGATCGTAGATCCAGCGCAGGCGATCCGTGTCGAAGGTCCCCCCGGCGGTGGCCAGCACCATGTTCTCGGCCACGGTGAGACCGCCGAAGATGCCCATGTCCTCGGGGACAAAGGCGATGCCGCGCTTGGCGATCTCTGCGGTGTGCAGGCCGGTCAGGTCCTCGCCCCGGAAGGTGACGGAACCGGGGGAGGGGCTCCACAGCCCCATGATCGAGCGCAGGGTGGTCGACTTACCGGCGCCATTGCGGCCCAGCAGGACGAAGACGCCGCCCTCCGGCACCTCGATGCTGATGTCGTGCAGCACATGGTACTGCCCGATCGAGGTCTTCATGTTGCGCAGAGACAGTAGGCTCATGCCGTCACCCCCTTGCCCAGGTAGACGTCCTTGACGATCTGGCTCGACATCACCTCTTCGGGCGCGCCATCGGCCAGCAGCTCGCCGTTGTGCAGCACGATGATGCGGTCGGCGAGGGCGCGCACCACGTCCATCTTGTGCTCGACCAGCAGCACGGTCTTGGTGGTGTCGCGCTTGATATCCGCGATCAGCTCCAGCACGTCGGGGGCATGGTCCAGCGACATCCCCGCCGTGGGTTCGTCGAACATGTAGATGTCGGGCTCCATCGCCATCAGCAGGGCGACCTCCAGCTTGCGCTGGTCGCCGTGGCTGAGTTCAGAGGCCGCCTGATGCGCCACGCCGGTCAGCTTGGTGGCCTCAAGATAGGACTTGGCCCGCGCGGTGAGCCCTTTCAGCGAGGCGGCGGGGCGGAAGAGCCTCCAGCCGTCGCCCGAATGGGCCTGCACGGCGAGGCGGATGTTTTCCAGCACGGAAAGGCCGGGGAAGAGGTTGGTCAGCTGGAAGGCGCGACCGACGCCATGATGGGCGCGCGCCGAGGGCGCCATGGCGGTCAGGTCGGTGCCGTTCTTCAGGACCTTGCCCGAGGTGGCGCGCAGCTGGCCGGAAATCAGGTTGAAATAGGTGGTCTTGCCGGCGCCATTGGGGCCGACGATCACCGTCAGCTCTCCGGGCCGGAAGTCGCAGGAGACGGCGTTGACGGCCACATGGCCGCCGAAGCGGATCGTCAGATCCTGCGTGATGAGGGAAGGTGTGGTCATGGGGGAGCCTGTGGTCTTGCGCCCGCACGCGGGCGGGTGATCCCGGTCCGTTGCCGGACCGGGATCGGAAAGCGCGATCAGTTCTCGCGGCCGATGGGGATGTTCATCTCTTCCGGCTTGATCTCGCGGACCAGCTCGGGGATGGCCCAGTCGACGTTGTCGTCGACCTTGATCTTGAAGTGATACATGGACTGCAGCGCCTGGTGATCTTCCGGACGGAAGGTCATCGTGCCCTTGGGCGTCTCCCAGGACATGCCTTCCATGGTCCCGATCAGGGATTCGGTGTCCCAGTCATCGGCGGTCTCCAGCGCCTTCACCACGGCCATGGCGGCGGCCATGCCACCTGCGGTGAAGAAGTCCGGCGGGGTCTCGAAACGCTCGGTGTGGGTCTTCACCAGCCAGTCGTTCACCTCGTTCTGCGGCGCTTCGTAGTAGTAGTAGATCGCGCCTTCCATGCCCGGCACCCGCTTGTAGGTCGGCAGCACCGGCAGGATATGACCCCCGGTCGAGATCTCGATGCCGTAGCGTTCGGGCTGCATGGCCTTGATCTTGCCCATCGGGTCGCCGCCGCCGGCAACGTAGATCATGATCACCTTGCGGCCCTCGTGATCCTTCAGCGCGTTGAACATGCGCTCGGCCGAAGCGGTGAAGTCGGTGGTGCCCTGGGGGATGTATTCCTCGGTCACCACGGTCGCGCCCGAGCCATCCAGCGCCGACTTGAAGGCGGTGATGCCGTCACGGCCGAAGGCGTAATCCTCGGCCAGGGTGGCGACGAAGAGATCCTCGTCAGGCGCCAGCGCGAGGGCCTGTGCCTGCATGTCCATCGAGGAATTGCGCGAGGTCTTGAAGATGTAGCGATTGCTGTCCGGTCCGGTCAGGCTGTCGGCCACGGCAGGCTCGACGATCAGGATCTTCTCGTATTCCTCGGCGATCGGCAGCATCGACAGGGTGACCCCCGACGAGGTCGCGCCGACGGCCAGCAGGACCTCGTCGTCACCATAGGCTTCTTCCAGAACAGCGCGCGCCACGTCCGGCTTGAACTGGGTGTCCTTGTGGATCACCTCGATGGGGTGGCCCTTGACCTCCATCGTGCCGCCGGTGGCATATTCCAGCCCCAGCTCGAAGCCGGTCTGGCTCTGCTTCGAGAACGCTTCGAAGCTGGAGCCGGACATGCCGTGCACCAGCGCGATCTTCACCGGGTCCTGCGCCATGGCAGCCGTGGTGAGGCCAAGGCCAAGCGCAACCGCGCCGGCCAGCGAATACAGGGATTTCATCGGTTCTCCTCCCGTTTTCCTCCGCCGCAGGTGCGTTGCGTGACAACGACTCCTCCGGTATCTCCTTGTGCCAGCAAGGATCACAGAGCCCCCTCAGAGGAGCAATATCGTGGAAGCACGTATCCGCCGGGCCTACGAGGAAAGCCGCTTCGAGGAGATCGCCTTCCTCTATGCGCCCATCGGTCTGGTGGTGACCGAGAACCGGGTGATCCGCGACTGCAATCTCTCCTTCGCCGAGATGTTCGGCTACGAGCGTGACGCGCTGCGCGATCAGACCTTCTCGATCCTCTACCCTTCGGCCGAGGAATTCCGCAACATCCGCGACCGGGGCGTGCCCAAGCTGCGGGAAAGCAATACCTACTGGGACGAGAGGGTGATGGCGCGCCGCGACGGCACGCTGTTCTGGTGCCGGGTGCGGGGGCATTCCTTCACCCCGGATGCCCCGCTGACCCGCGCGGTCTGGAGCTTCGCCGACCTCTCGCCCGTGCGTCCCTACAACGAGCTGACCCGGCGAGAGCGCGAGATCGTCTCGTTCCTCGCCGACGGGCTGACTTCGAAGGAAATCGCGCTGAAGCTGGACCTCTCCTATCGCACCGTCGAGGTCTACCGCGCCAAGCTGCTGAAGAAGTTCGGCGTGGTGAATACCAACGCGTTGTTCACTGCCCTTGGCCAGGTGGATTCCACTCACAAGGTCGACCGCCGATAGGCACCCCGCCCCGTGCAATCGGGTTATATCAGGCAAAATTCACCGGGCTGAGCTATGCACAAGGCGCATGTCTTTTCGCTTTCTGCCTTGCGTTTTCCTTAATTCATGGAATTTAATGGGGGCCTCGCCACACTTTCGCCAAGGTTGTGCAACCTTAAGGAGAGTGTCCTGCGCGAGCCGGCCCGAGGCGCTTTCCGGGGCTGGCAGGGCGGGCACGGCCTTCAGATGGAGTGCGGTTACGCGAATCTCCCCGGTGGAGCGGAGCCGCTCCCAGGGGGCGATGACGCGCCGGGGTGACCTTCGGTCAGGCCATGCAAGACCAAAGTCTAGGGCCGGGCGCGGGGTGGTGGCGGATACCTGCGCAAGGTGACGCGCGGGTAAATCGGCAACGCTTGTAACGGATTTGCAACGAAATAGGGCGTCGCGCCGGGGTTTCAATGGAAAATCCACCCCAATTGAGGGACGCCTGGCGCGAATCACACCTCCTGCTTGTGCATTTTCCCTGTTCGGAGGAGGAAAGGGCCCGCGACCGGCTCTCGGCCGTCCCAGGGGTTATTTCCTGACGATTCCGCAGCCGTTTGCGATATAATGGTGACACGATACAGCTTTGCTCCGTCACCCTGACACACACACACACCGATGGTCATTGAATGTATCCGGCAGTGAAAAGGTCTCCCTCGGGGACCTTTTCACTCGCCTCTAAGGCGAAAATTCATGCGATCCGGTGCGCACCCCCGAAATGCACAGTCGGTCTTGCAAAAGTCGATACCCGCTATGGGTGTGTTTGCACGCCTGCAATTTTCGCCGCATCGCAACGTCGGGATTAACCTTTTTTTAAAGGCTGAGCGCCGCATCGGACCTGCCGCAGTGCTGCGGTTGCAGGGCTGATGATGGGTGTACACTCGACTTTCTTGTAACGCTGTACTTGCACGTATCGCGGTTCACCCCCCGCGATTTTCCGGCACACTGAGCTTGTGTGTGTCAGTTGTGAGTGCGGAGTTTTACAGTGGAACCGTTATTGGTGTCGCTGTTGGGGATGGTAGCCTCTGGCTACGTCGCCGAAGACAGCGTTTTGGGTAAATTCCTCAAGTCCGAGGGATCTGTTGAAGAGGATGACGACGAGGATCTTGCGCAGGAGGAGGCGTCTGCCGATGGCTCCAGCCCGCTCGATTACGTCTATCCCGACGAGGATCTCGCCGAGGACGGGGGAACGTCTGTAGCAGACGAGGGGGAGCCGGCCGACCAGGCCGGTTCCCTCGCAAACCAGGTCGTGACGGGAGAAGACGCGACAAACCCCGAGGTCCAGCCAGAGGATGATTGGGCCGGCGCCGCAGAGGATGCGGCCGAGGATGACGATGTCCTGAATTTCGAGGTCCTGACGGGTGTGGCCGGTGCCGCGCCCACGCTGATCAGCGGTTTTGACGCCGCCAGCGACGACCCCGACACAAGCCCCGACCAGATCTTCCTGATGGATCAGGACGGCGCGATGATCCCTGAAAGCGAATTCACCGATGGCGACCGCTATCTTTCGCTGGTCGACATGGAGGATGGCACCGGTGCCGCGCTCTATCTCGACGACGAGCTGGTCGCGGTGATCGAGGATTACACCGCCGCCGAGCTGGCCGCGGATACCTCCTGGGTCGGCAATTTCCAGTCCGATCAGTCCGCCTATCTCGATATCTTCCAGGACCAGGCCGAGGAGCAACCCGAAGCGCCTGGAAGCGCAGAGGTGATCGCCGAGGAAGAGACCGCCGAGGACGCCGAGGTGGTCGAGGCGGAGACTCCCGAAGAGGTGGCTGCCGAGGAAGAGGCCCCGGAAGAGGTGGTCGCGGAAAGCCCCGAGGAGGCCCCCGAAGAGGAGCAGGCCCAGGCCGAGACCCCGGAAGACGTGGCCGAGGAGACCCTCGCCGCCGCCGAAGGCGAGGACAGCCTGGCGGGCGACGCCGGCACCGACGAGGTCGCGGAAACCCCCGAGGTCACCACCTCGCTGGAGGTCACCGGCGCCGAGGGCACCGGCCAGTACGTCAAGGATGCGCTGTTCGGGGCCAATGTGATCTACACGATCAACACCGACATGGGGCAGCCGCTCGCCAATATCATCAAGTCGATGGAAGAGCTGGATATCGACCATATCCGCTTCCCCGCCGGTCAGGGCGATGGCCCGGCCGAGACCGAGGGTGAAGGCTGGCTGAATATCGTCGATCTGGATTATGCCGAAGACGGCACCGTCAGCCTCGGCGAGGAGGTCACCCGCCTGCTCGACTGGGCCAAGGATCCGAACGGCGACGGCGACACGTCCGATGCGGTGCAGGTCACCCTGGTGATCCCGACCCAGCACCTGAGCCTCGAGGAATACGAGGAGTTCGGCGAGGAAATCGAGATCTTCTCGCAGCTGGTTTCCGAACAATACGGGGATGTCGTCGCTGCCTTCGAGATCGGCAACGAATACTGGGCCTCCATCGGTGAAACGGAATACGGCGCCAAGGCGAACATCGCCATCAAGGCGCTGGCGCAGGGGATGGAGAACGCCGGGCTGGAAGGCGACGACCAGGCCGATATCATCGCCCAAATGGCGACGCCGAACCACGCGTCGGAATTCCATGTCTCGGTTGCCGAGGGCAGCTGGATCGAGCGCCTGGAGGCGGCCAACCAGACCATCATCGACCAGCTCGACGACGAGGCCCGCGAAGACCTCGACGGCGTGGTCGAGCACTACTACTGGCGCCAGGACAACGAGGTCTACGACGACAGCCTGGCCGAGAAGAACTACATCACCAAGGACTACGACGTCTGGGATGCCAACTTCGAGAAGGAGCTGGACCTGCACATCACCGAATGGAACGTGCGGACCACCTCCTACCACGAGAACGGCATGAAATCCGCCTCCACCATCCTCGAGCAGTTCGAGAACATGGTCGAGATGGGCGTCGACAGCGCCGATGTCTGGGCGGTGAACCACAACACCGCGACCGACCTGGCCGGCGACCGCGACGGCGAGGTGACCACCGACGAGCATGGCCGGGTCACCAGTTCGGTGCGCGGCGCGGTCTTCGACCTGATGTCCTCGTCCCTCCCGGGCAAGGAATTGGTCGAGGTCGAGCTGGGCAACGACGACGGCAGCATCGAGGTCAACGCCTACCGCGACGAGGACGAGACCGTGGTCTACATCTCGTCCCGCTCGCTGGACGTCGAGACGGTCGAGATCGACCTGTCCAAGCTGGTCGGGGACTTCGACAGCGCCACCGGCGTGAAGGTCGGTTTCGACCAGTCGACCGCCGACGGGATGCACTGGTCGACCGAGGAGGGCCGTGTCGAACCCGATTACGTCATGATCAACGGCGAGAAGTATTACTACAACGAACATGACGTGCTGGCCGAGTACACGGACTACGAGTTCGACAGCGCGGTGATCACCGTCACCCTGAAGCCCTACGAGGTGATCGAGGTCACGTTCTCGGGCAGCACCGCCGATCTCTCTGCGGGCGATCAGGCGTCGCAGGTCGACGGGGGGCAGGCGGATGACCTGATCCTTGACGCAGGCCCGGCAGAGGCCCCCGTCGAAGTGCCCACGCAGGACACCGGCGCGCCGAACCTCGACGACCACCTGACCGGCAGTGGCTATGCCGACTACCTGAAGGGCTTCTCGGGGGATGACACCATAGAGGGTCTGGGCGGCGACGACACGCTGGCGGGCTCGCAGGGCAACGACCAGCTGTTCGGCGGCGCCGGCGACGATCACCTCAACGGCGGCCAGCAGGACGACCGGGTGATCGGTGGCTCCGGCGACGATGAGGTTCTGGGCTGGACCGGCAACGATTACCTCAAGGGCAATGAGGGCAATGACAGCATCTACGGCGGTCAGGGCAATGACAAGCTGGCCGGTTCGCAGGGCAATGATCATCTCGAAGGCGGCTCGGGCGATGACTTCCTGAACGGCGGCATGGACGATGACTGGCTCTCGGGCGGGCAGGGGGCGGATACGCTCACCGGCTGGACCGGCGCCGATACCTTCTCCTTCGCCGAGGGCGATGTGACCGAGGGTGACGTCATCACCGACTTCGAGCCCGGCGTCGACGTGATCGAGCTGGACCTGCCCGAGCTGACCTCGCTTGGCGATTTGGTCTTCACCGCCCGCCCCGAGGGGGGCGTGCGGGTCCAGATCCCGGGCCACGGCGAGCTGCTGCTCGACGGCGCGCTGACCGTCGAGCAGGTGGCACGGGCCGAGAACTTCCTCTTCCTGGGCGCACGCGCCGCCTGAGGAGAGGGCAACCGGCCCCCTTCGGGGGACCGTCCTGCGGATCCGGGTGGGCCGATCCGCGCAACGAGGAGGGAAGACAGTGCAGTTCCGGCAGGACCCCGACGGGCGCGGCATCGCCTGCAGGGGTCTCTGTCATGGAGCGCGCCCGGCCGGGCGCCTCCGCAAGGATCCGCGTCGGAGGGATCGCTTTCACGGTCCCCGGCGCGGGTGCGGGCAGGCCCGGCATGGCCCGCCCGCTGCTTTCGACGGCTAACGGCACTCACGACACACACCAGCCGTCGAAAGCTCCCCGCGCGCCCCGGAGGCACACCCGGGGCGCGCATCCTTTCCGGTCGGCACCGCCTGTGCGGCGGTTTCCCGGTTTCGGCGTCCAGATGCGTCCCAACGGTCCGAGCATAGGGCGGATTCGACCTGCGAGGAAGCCATACGCTGCTGCATGGGGTTTCCGGCAGCGACCTTCGCCGCCGCCCCTTGCACTCGAACCCTTGCACTCGGGCCCTTGCACTCGGGCCGCGATTGCGGATCATCGCGGGCAGAGTGAAGAAGGAACCCCTCATGCCCGTCTCCCCCGCCGCCAATTCCGACGTCGCCCGCTTCCTCGCCGAGCGGTTCGCCGACCACAGCGCCCTGCGACGTGACATCCATGCCCACCCCGAACTGGGCTTCGAGGAGACCCGCACCGCCGCGCTGGTGGCCGAGCGGCTGCGCGCGGCGGGCTATGAAGTGACCGAGGGCATTGGGGTCACCGGCCTCGTCGCCACCCTGCGCCGCGGCGAGGGGCCGGCGATCGGCATCCGCGCCGACATGGACGCCCTGCCGATGGACGAGCAGACCAACCTTCCCCATGCCTCGAAGACCCCCGGCAAGATGCACGCCTGCGGCCATGACGGCCACACCGTCAGCCTGCTGGCCACCGCCGAGGCCCTGGCGGCCCATGGCAGGTTCGCGGGCACCGTCCATCTGATCTTCCAGCCGGCCGAAGAGGGGCAGGGCGGGGGCGCGAAGATGATCGAGGACGATCTCTTCACCCGCTTCCCCTGTGACCGGATCTTCGGCTTCCACAACGAGCCGCGCCTGCCGCTCGGCCAGGCGGCGACGCGGGGCGGGCCGACCATGGCCTCGGCGGATGAGTTCCGCATCACCCTGACCGGCAAGGGGGGGCACGCGGCGATGCCCCACATGGCCAAGGACGTGGCCCTGGCCCTGTCCGAACTTGTCGTCGCGCTGCAGAGCCTGGTCGCGCGGCGCATCGACCCGCTGCACGGTGCCGTGGTCTCGGTGACCCAGATCCATGTCGGCTCGGCCTTCAACGTGATCGCCGAAAGCGGCTGGATCGCCGGCACGGTGCGCTGCCTGGTGCCCGAGGATCGCGCCTTCCTGGAGGCCGGAATAAAGCGCATCGCCCGCGCCCATGCCGACGCCGCCGAGCTGGAAATCGCGATCGACTGGAAGGACGGCTACCCGCCGCTCTGCAACGATCCCGCCGCCGTCGCCGATGTGGCGCAGGTGCTGGCCTCGGAGGCCGCGCCGGTGCTCTTCTCCGAGGCGTCCCCGATCCTCGCCGCCGAGGATTTCGCCTTCATGCTGAACGAGGTCCCCGGCGCCTATGTCTTCTTCGGCATGGCCGAGCAGGGCACGCCGGTGACCATGGTTCATGACCCGGCTTACGACTTCAACGACCGCCTGATTCCCATCGTGGCCGAAAGCATGGTCGCCCTGGTCGAGGCCGAGCTGCCCGCCTGAGGCAACTGCCCGACCGGCTTCACGAGGTCGCTGCCGAGGCTGCCGCAGGGGCAGCTTCGGCGCCGGCCTCGCTGCCATGTGACAGTTTTGTGACTAATTTGATCATCCGGTCAGATCCGCCCCCCGGGGCGACCATTGTCATACCCCTGACGCAGAGATCGGCTTTGACTCCGGCCATCATGCCGGGGCAGCATTTCCGGCATCGAAGTGACCATAATGGGGAGAGACCCGATGTCCGTCCGTCTGCTGACGAGCGTGGCCGCACTGGCGCTGAGCGCCGGCACCGCCATGGCCGATTATTCGCTGACCATCCTGCACACCAACGACTTCCACGCCCGTTTCGAGCCGATCTCGGCCTATGACTCCGGCTGCTCGGCGGAGGACAACACCGAGGGCAAGTGCTTTGGCGGCTCCGCCCGCCTGGTGACCGCCGTGGAAGAGGCCCGCGCCCGCGCCGGCAACTCGATCCTGGTGGATGGCGGCGACCAGTTCCAGGGCACGCTCTTCTACACCTACTACAAGGGCAAGCTTGCCGCCGAGATGATGAACAAGCTGGGCTATGACGCGATGACCGTGGGTAACCACGAGTTCGACGACGGCCCCGAAGTGCTGCGCGGCTTCATGGATGCGGTCAACTTCCCCGTGCTGATGTCCAACGCCGACGTCTCGGCCGAGCCGCTGCTGGCCGACACGTTGATGAAATCCACCACCATCGAGGTCGGTGGCGAGATGATCGGCCTGATCGGCCTGACGCCCCAGGACACCGACGAGCTGGCCAGCCCCGGCGACAACATCACCTTCTCCGACCCCTCCGAGGCGGTGCAGGGCGAGGTCGACAAGCTGACCGCCGAAGGCGTCAACAAGATCGTCGTGCTCAGCCATTCGGGCTACAAGGTCGACCAGACCGTCGCCGCCAACACCACCGGCGTCGACGTGATCGTGGGCGGTCACACCAACACCTACCTGTCGAACTCGGCCGAGAACGCCGAAGGCCCCTATCCGACCATGGTCGGCGATACCGCCATCGTTTCGGCTTATGCCTACGGCAAGTTCCTGGGCGAGCTGAACGTGACCTTCGACGACGAGGGCAACATCCTGTCCGCGGAAGGTGAGCCGCTGATCATGGACGGCGCCGTCACCGAGGACGAAACCACCGTGGCCCGCATCGCCGAGGCTGCCGTGCCGCTGGACGAGATCCGCAACAAGGTCGTGGCCGAAACCGCCGAAGAGATCGTCGGTGCGCGCGATGTCTGCCGGGCCATGGAATGCGGCATGGGCAACCTGATCGCCGACGCCATGCTGGAACGTGTCGCCGACCAGGGCATCGAGATCGCCATCGCCAACAGCGGCGGCATCCGCGCCTCGATCGACGCGGGCGAGGTGACCATGGGCGAGGTGCTGACCGTGCTGCCGTTCCAGAACACCCTGTCGACCTTCCAGGTCACCGGCGCCACCTTCGTGGAGGCGCTGGAAAACGGCGTCAGCCAGATGGAAGAAGGCGCGGGCCGCTTCCCGCAGGTCGCCGGCGTGACCTTCACCGTCGACCCCTCGGCCGAAGCCGGTTCGCGTATTTCCGACGTCATGGTCGGCGGCGCACCGATCGAGCCGGAAAAGGTCTACGGCGTGGTCTCCAACAACTACGTCCGCAACGGCGGCGACGGCTACGCGATGTTCAAGGACGCGATGAACGCCTACGACTTCGGCCCCGACCTGGCCGACGTGACGGCGGAATACATCGCCGCCAACGCGCCCTACACCCCCTACACGGACGGCCGCATCACGGTGAAATAATCCCGCACGGGATTAGCGGAAGGGCCCTGCCAATGGCCCAGCCCTTTGCAGTAAATGGTGCAGAAAATTCGGAAAAAACTATGGTTGGCCAG
>JAAFAB010000036.1 GCA_018222585.1 Paracoccaceae bacterium
CCGTGGAACTTCAAGCCGTCAAGCTGAACTACGGTGGGGCGCAGACGCCGCTTACGATCTTCCTGATCTGGTTTTCGACAGGGTTGGTGTCCAGCTCGAGGCGTCCATCCTCGAGGAACCGGGTGAGGCCCGGCCATCGCGCGGGGGTGTAGCGGATGTCTTCGGCGAGCTTCGAAGATCTGGGGATGCGAGAGAGCTGCACCTCGAGCCAGGGGCGGAAGGCGGCCACGATGAGCGCCGAGAGCTGGCGCCTGATCGCGAGACGGACGTCGGGAGCCGCGCCGCGCACTGTCTTTTCTGTGGCATAGAGTTCGGCGATCTGGCGCAGGGCTTCCGAGACTGTGCAGAATTTTGTGCCCCGGCGCATTTTGTTACGCCATTGGGAAGCGGTCTTCGAACATGATTGCGAACTGGCTTTTGACAGCGTGCCATTCGCGCACTGAGCGCTTCCACTCCTGAGAAGTAGCATTCAGCGCAAGATAGATCAATTTCGCGGCGGCATCATCGCTGGGGAAGTGGCCGCGGGTTCGGACGGCGCGGCGGATTTTCGAGTTGAGCGCCTCGATAGCGTTTGTGGTGTAGATCAGCCTCCGCACCTCGGGCGGATAGTCGAGGAAGGGGATGACTTCGTTCCAGGCTCGCCGCCAACTCGGGGCGATAGCAGGGTATTGCCGGGCCAGATCGCTGTCCTCGAAGTCGGCCAATGCGGCCTCTGCCGCCTCGGCGTCGACAGCCGTGTAGACGGCCTTCAAGGCGGCGGCTACGGCCTTGCGGTCCCTGTAGCTGGCGAAGCTCATGGAATGGCGCAGTAGATGGACAATGCAGGTCTGGACCTGGGTCTGTGGAAAGGCTGCCTCGATGGCCTGTGGGAAGCCCTTCCGGCCGTCCACCACGGCGATCAGGATGTCCTGGACACCCCGGTTGCGTAGATCGTTCAGGACCTTTGCCCAGAATTTGGCGCCCTCATTGGCCTGAAACCACAGGCCCAGAACGTCGCGCGTCCCATCCGGCAGGATCGCCAGCGCCACGAAGACCGCCTTGTTCGAGACCGCGCCATCGCTGCGGATATTGACCCGGATCGCGTCCATAAACACCACCGGATAACAGGGTTCCAGCGAGCGGTTCTGCCACGCCGTGACCTCGTCCATGACGGCGTCGGTGATCGCCGAGATCAAGCTGGGGGACGCCTCGAAGCCGTAGATTTCCTCGATATGACCTTGGGTCTCGCGGGTGGTCATGCCGCGCGCATACATGCTGACGATCTTGCGATCAAACTCCGGAAACCGGCGCTGATACTTGGCAATCAACAGCGGGCCGAAGGTGCCGTTGCGGTCACGCGGGATGTCGAGAACGACCTTTCCGCTGTCGGTGGTCACTGTCTTCTGACTGCGGCCATTGCGGCGGTTGGGCGGTTGGGTCTGACCTTCAGGAACCTCGCCTCCGCGCTCCTCGTCCAAATGAACGTCTATCTCCGTGCTCAGCGCCCGCTCCGCCAGTGCTTTGGTCAGTTCGGAAAGTATACCCGTCTTGCAAAACAGATCACCGGGCGAACGCCCTTCCATCAGGCGGTCCAGAAGGTCTTTGTCGATGCTCATACGTGGGGCTCCTCATCTGGGGGTTACCACGCCGGGGCACAAAATTCTGCACAGTCTCGGAATGGACATCGATCGTCAAGCCTGACTCCAGAACTGGCCAAGCCGAACAGAAAATCGCGGCAATCGTTTCTTCCCGATCCACTTCGTTCCGAATTCCTCCTTGGGCGGCGCACACACCGCCCTTTCCGACACCAACCCAAGGAGCACACCATGTCCTTCATGTCCCAATCCTCCGCGCCGGACGGCGCAGATGCACAGCCCACCCTGCTCGACATCGTCATGCAGGCCCTCGAAGTGACGGGCCGGATCCCGGCAAAGCAGCCCAGGACGGATTTCCCGCGCTGGTTCACAACGGACCGGATCGAGGATTTTTACATCGAGCCGCGCAACGGTGGCTGGGTCTCGACGATCACCTTCCGGGACATGCCCCCCGGAATGCCGAACTGCCTCGGTTCTCCGGACGAGATGCCCTACCGCGATCGCCGTGACGCCTTCCTGCACGGAGCGGGTATCCTCTGCGAGATCGTCACCGGCTCGCGCGACCTGCCGTTCACGGTCGTGGGTGATCAGCTTGTCGTCGTCGCCCGCCGGGCCTGAGCCCGAGTTCCGGAGGCGAGGTAAAGGATGGCGGCCATGCGCCGCCATCGCGGCGACCTTGTCGTCGGGGCAGCCAGGCGCTTCCGGGTTTCACGACACCCGGAAAGATGGCAGGGACGGGTCATCGGACAACCATGACGCAAACCGCCATTCCCGATTGGCCATTCCCAGGAGGACTGATGGGACTCGATATCGACATCATGACGCATGACAACGAAGACATGGTGAGCTTCCGCAGCCACGAGATCCTGCTCGACCGGTTGAACGCGGTCGTGGAGGACACGGAACGGCCCGAACTCGGAGTCAGCGAACTGAAAAGTCTTGTCGAGGAGTTCGAAGACGAGATGATCGAGGCCGGGATGAGCCTTCCGGAGCTCGACATCGGCAATCCGCAAACACAGGAAGATATCGTTGCCGGCCTTCCTGAGTATTTCTGCGACGACGCGCCGAAGGACTGGGCGGCCGCCCTGCCGCATTACCGGCTGCTGTTCTCCCGGCTGATCCCGATCGCTCGGCAGGAAGTCTACCTGAAGCTCATCGTGACAGCCTGAGGGGGACTACTCCCGGAGCAGACCTCTCAGCACGGACGCGCTCGTTTCGGGCAAGCCGCATGTGTGGACAAACCAGGTTTCCGCATCGACGGGCGCGATGCGCACGTTGGAAAAGACGTTGCGCGTTGGCATGCCGCTTGCTAGCCAGCCTTCAACGGTCCGTACGCTGGTGCTGAGCTTGCGCGCAAGGTCGGACTTAGAAAGGAGCGGCAACTGGTAGGCCCGCCGATTGACCGCGATCGGCCTCGGACCACGTTCGACCGTCCAGAGATGATCCCAGGAGGTCCTCCACTCTCCCTTCAAACGGACCCCGGGCAGGCTGCCTGCCCGGAGGTAACTGCGCACCGTTGCCTCGGTGAGCGCGAAATGTCTGGCGGTGGCCGCCACGTCGAGAGCGAAGTCATGTGCGTGATCCATGGGGTACAGATTGTCCCCGGACCCGCCCCCTCAAAACGCGTCGGCCGGAATTCTCGCGAAAGGCAAAACGGGTGGCGTGCGACCGGATCGGGGCCCTCGACTCCAGCGAAAGACTGGCAGACTTCAGGTCCGAATGGGCTTAGCGCGCGGAAAAATCTTCCCCGATCAGATCGGCGCCATGCCATCCGAGAGCCATTTGGAAAAATCCGCTTCGGTGATCTGCCCTGCGGCAAGATCCTCCATCATCCTGACACCATCGACCGGCTCCGGCCGGAAAGCATGGCCGTTGAGCCGCAGAAACGTGATGGCGGTCACGAAGGCCGTCCGCTTGTTCCCGTCCACGAACGCATGCGCTTTGGAAATGCCGAATGCATAGGCCGCCGCCATGTCCACGAGCCCGGCGTCTGTGTACGCAGCAAGGTTCAGCGCTCGCGCGCAGCCCATCTCCAAGAGGGCGCGGTCGCGCATGCCGGGGGCGCCGCCATGGCGCGCGATTTGTCGGTCGTGGATGGCGATGACGGCAGCAAGCGGAACCCAGACGGGCCGCGTCATGCGAGCGCCTGAAGCAGATCCCGGTTCTCGTCCATGACGATCTCAGCGGCGGCCAAAGCAGCTGCAACGGCCGGATCGTGCGGCGTGATCTTCAGGCTGCCATCATCTCCACGGACGACGAACAGAGTATCGCCTTCCTTGGCGTCGAGGATCGTCAGCATTTCGGTGGTCAGGGTCATGACCGCCGAGTTGCCCACCTTCCGGATCTTGGTTTCAATCATGACATCGCTCCTTGGATATATAAAGGTATATACTCGCTTCAGGGAAATAGGCAAGCCGGTCGCTACTGACCGGGGACAGACCATGCCTTTCGACCTCCCGGGCCCGGCCCGAGCCCTGCTAGAGGTGTGGTGCGAACCATGCGCACTCCTGGTGCCTGGTGAGAACAAAGTGCGCTTGCGTGCCACCAATTTTGGCGCGCGGGATCACACTCCTGATCCCGATGCCCCGCGTTTGTCCCCCTTGGCATGCTGCGCGCGAATGTCCATCCACTCCCGCTGAGCGGCTGTCTGCCGGGAAAGGGCGGCGTATTCGGCACCGGCCTCCTCGGTGGCATGGCCGAGCAGTGCGGCCACGACGGCCGACGCGGCGACAGGATCATGCAGACGCAGGTAGTCCGCCGCGAGGGTCCTGAGATCGTGCAGCGGCACGCCGATCGCAGCGGAGACCTTCTCGCTCGGCCAGCGCCGGTCGAACCCGGCCGGGTCATGCGACAGCCAGTTCATCCCGACCAGTTCGGTGTAGCGCCGATGCGCATGGCGCGGCGGACGACCGGCCAGGAGGTGCTGGTCGAGCACCCAGCCGATCTCCGGCCACAGGGTGCCGGCATCGAGCCAGGCACCGGTCTTTTCCTGTTGCCAGCGCAAGCGCCAGGCGCCCCAGGGCTCGCGCACCAACTCCTCGCCCAGACGCCAGGATGCGATGTCGCCGCTCCGCGGTGGCACGTTGAGCGTCACCGCGAGAATGGCCGCCGTCGCGCGGGCGGTTTCCGCCTCGGCCCGCCAGTCGGCCCGGTCGAGTTCCCGAACGATCGCCCGGACCACCTCCGCGTAGCCGCCCTTCACGTAGAGCGCCTCGATGCGCGGCTGCTTGAGTTTCGGCGTGCGCCGCGCCTCCCGCAGACAGCTCATCTGGACCGACCGCAACCCCGCGACGGCATCCGGATCGACGCCGCCATGCGCCGCAAGGCTCACCAGGCCCCCTAGGTAGCCGGCGATCGTCGCGGGCCTCAGGCCCTCGTCACGGAAGCTCCGCGCCATCTCCCAGCCCAGCAGCCAGCCGATACGCGGCGGACAGGTCAGGCCGGGCAGCAGCGCCGCACAGCGATTGACGGAGGCCATATGCCGGCGCAGCGTGCTGTCGCCGATCGGGGCCTCCTTGAGAGCCGGCAGTAACGCGGCCCAGTGCGCCGGCCAGTCTCGTGGTTCGGTGACGCGCCGAGGGCGTGCAGAGCCGCTCCGCCCGGACCCGGACGACCGGGCCCGATAACAGGCTTTGCGAAGCGCCCGGCCCTCCGCGAGGCAAACCTCGGGTGCATGGCGCTCGAGCATCCGCAGGAGAAGGCCCAGGGCGGACTCGTTCCGGCAGGCGGCCGCGAAGCTCGCCCGCGAGGGCAGGAACGGATCCTCCTCGCGGTCTGCCAGCACATCGTAGAACCGTGCTACAGTGGTGATCCCGCCGGGGGGCAGCTCGGCCCGGGCCGCCATCATCCGATCGCGCACGGGAGCAGGGACGCGTTTCAGCCGCGCCCGGGCTATGTCATCGCGCATCGCGCAATCTCCTTGTGAGTGTCTTGAAGAGGTCCGGGTGCTCGGCAAGGATCGCCGCACGCGCCTCCCGCGCCGCCGCCTGACCATCATCGCGCCCGTAGTGTTTGCGCGCCGTGCTCTCGAGGATCCCCAGGATCGAGGAGGTGAAGGCATGATCGCCCGGCCGGAGCGCAAGGCAGAGCAGCGCAACCACGTGGCGCATGCGATGCGGCGTCTCGTGCACGCCGAGCGCTTCCGATGCGTCCCGCCACAGATCCAGGAACGCGCTTGGCGAGTAGCTTCCGCGCGGCAGCACGACCGGATCGCCTTCGTCCTGCGACGGCAGGGCGTTTCCCGGGAAGAGGTAAATGTTGTCCGGGTCGAGACCTTGCAGGTCGATTAGCCTCGGCCGTCCGTGGTCGAGCCAGGCTCGGAGGATCTCCGCATCGGCGCCGACCACATCCACGTTGACCCAGGCGGTGTTCTTGATTTCCCAGGGCGCGAACCGGAACGTCAGGAGGGTCTCGTTCGGCGACGTTCGCAGCAGGTTCGCATGCGCCTCGCCTGAGGAGGCGATCCGGGTGTGGCGCAGGCAGGTCGTCCGAAGAGGCCGCGACATCTGGAGCGCGTAGGCTGCGGCACCCGCGAAGAGGCGCAGCGCCGTCACTTCCCGGGCCTCCTTCTTTGAACTGACTGCGTCGTCGAGCGCCCTCTGTGCGGTCTCCGCGATCCGCGTCGGCGCATTGGCCCAAACAGAAGCGAGTTCGGGGCATTGTCGCAGCTTCCCGGCGATCCGATCCACTTCCATGATCACGGCACGAGACTTCGAAGCCTTCCGCTTCGTGCGGGGGGCGTCGTAATGCTTCGTCTTCAGGAGCGTGATCACCGCCGTGAGGCCGGCATCCTCGAACCCGTGCCGCGCCAGGGTGATGAGCCGCGTCAGACGGGTCTTCAACGTCGTCGAGTCCAGCCCGGCCTTCAGGTCCGCCCCGGCATCGGATCGCTTTAGCTGCTGCGAGATGGCCGCCTTGACGGTCTCGAGAGTGAAGAGTTCGCGCACGTCCTCCAGATCCCGCGCATCGCGGCCGCTGTCTTCCCAGGCCCGCACCAGCCAGGTGACGGCCTGGCGATACCCATTGCGCGCCGCCGTCGGCTTGCCCACCTCGCGACCCTCCTGCAGGGCCTGGATATCGGCTTCGGCCGCGACCACCTCAGGGTCTTCTCCAGCCTCGATCCGGGCGAGCATCCTGTCGGCCAGGTCCCCGCTGTCGACGAGACAGTCATCGGCCAGCGCCTCGAAGGAGGCGCGAAATGGCTCCGGCAGGCCGCCCCAGTCGATCCGCCGCGCCCTGGCGGATCCGGCCGGCGGGATCAGGTCCGCGTCGGGCAGAAACTCCCGGATCGCCGGCAGGGCATTCGAAACGCCCTTGAGCTCATTCACGAACGCGACCGTCTTGCGCAGGCTCTTGCGACCATCCGCGGAGATCTCGCGCCCGATCCGGTCGATCTCGGCCTGTGTCAGCGCCTCCGGCGCGCAGTTTGCCCGGGCCCGCAGGATGGTCAGGCTCCGGTGCCGGCCCGTGGTCCAGAGCGCGCCTGAGCCCGGCACCCCCTCCTCGGCCTCGATCAGGGCCATCAGCTGCGTGTACCGCTGCCGATGCGCGGGCGTGGGGGGCGGCAGGAGCGCCTTCGATTGCAGGAACCGCCGGAGAGCGGACCGGATCCGGGAATCCGCCCGGCGTCCGTTGCTCTTCATGTTCCGAGCTCGGCTGACCAACGCATAGCCCTGACCGGCGACGGTGGTCTCGAAGAACCGCATGTCGGCCGGCAGCGTGGCGATATCGTGGTCGAGCATGCCGAGCCGTGCGGGGACATACCGGATGGCCCGGAGCGTGTCGGTTCCCTCTTCGTGTGCGACGGCCCACTCCAGAAGATCGCGGAATGTATGTTGGGTCATGTCCATCTCCTTGTCGGGCCACCCTGCGGCCCCTCACGATGAGGGGGCCGGAGGGTGGCCGAACCGGAGATAGGGAAACGTCCGCCTTCAGCCGAAAACGGTGCGCTTTGCGATCGCCGCATGGCCAATCAGGGGGTGGCGGGTTCTGCCTCAAAAGACAGCCTCGAAACACCGTTCTGGATCACGGCGATCCCGAGCGCGCGCAGCTTCTCGGGGATTTCGGCCTCGAATGCCAGGTCGCACAGCGCCTGCGCTGTCTCGCCGAACGACCAGTCGGGTTGGCTTCAACCCGCCAGATCTGGTCGCCATAGTAGACCGCGACATGCCCGGTCATAACTTCGGTGGTCAGGGTCAGAACAGGCTTCTTCTCGCCGTCGAGGAGCTCGATGAGGATCATGCCTAGGGGACTGATGAAGCTATCGATAACGTATGCCATGTTGGCTTCTTTGTGTCTGCAGGGCCACTGCGGCTCTGCTTCTGCACAGGACATCGGCATGCAGAAGATCTCGCGGAAATCAAAATGGCTGATTTCTTTTCAACACGTTGATATCGATATGTTCTTTCCATCTTCTTTCCGGGGAAAGACAAAGCAGACCAGATGGAGCCCGCTCTCTGGCGATCCTGAGGGGCCGTCGGATTGCTGGCCCGGAACGGGCGACATGCGTCGCGTCGCGCTCTTCCATGAAAAGCACCCTCTACCGGGCAAGGTCCCGGGAACCTCGGCGGATCGCCATGCGAAACCGACATCGACCTCAACGACGGTTGCGCGGGTCTCGTCGACTCTCCGTTTCACATCAGATGTGGTCGCGACAGGCTCTGAGGACGTTCAGACCCCCGCCATCGGGACGCGGAACATTTCGAGGGTTTCTTCTTCGTCTCTGTCGCCCAGGGCCAATGTCAAAGGCATCGACACAGACAACTCGGCGATCACGGATGCCCGACAGCGGAACCGGCCATACCCGGAAGGACCTTCACGGAGCGCCACCCATCATCGGCCGAAGGCGGGTACCCTCGAACCCTATAACAGAACAAAGCCGGAAGAGCTGGTCCAATGGGTGCTGAAGCCTCGCCGCGCTGCAGCCTGCAGTTCGCGCGACAACGTCGTCTCAGTGTCTTTCCCGATGCGTTCGGCATAGAGCAGGATATCTGCGACGTCACCATGTGGCTCGTCACGAAGTTTCGCACCCGCTTCGTCCATCTCTGGATTGATCGCTACTACACGCATCAGGGTCGCCAGATTGCGTCTCGTCAAGCAATGACCTGGGACAAGCAGCCAGACCGCCTGACGCCGCACGCAACAGATGCGTTCCTGGCCCTGGGCTACGAAATCGCCGACACCGGGGCCGACACTTATGCTCATCCGAACTGCGACGGGCGGCATTCGAGACACGAAGTGTTGAAAGCCTATGGTCGGATCGAGGGTGCGTTGGAGAAATGGCGCCCGAAGCCGCGTAGCCACATGTGAGTGGTCGCTTGGTAGCCGGTGCCATTGCCGCACACGCCTGGCGATTCGCCGCGAAAGTCCGCGCTTGCCGTAACTCTCGGATCTCGCAACACGCCCATTGCTACAGCGCGGCTTCCCCACACCGGACTTCCCAGGCATCGCGCAGCATCGTGTACGAGACCGAGGTCGGGTACCCAGTTAGGCTGGTCGAGGAGTCGTAGCCAATTTCCTTCAGCTGCGCCTTACCTGATGTTACCGAGCAGGATCTTTATGGGGGGATGGTTCGCCTGCTTCGCACATATGTTCCTGAGCAGTAACATATAGCCAGAATATCGCACCAACTCCGTATATGTTCCCGACCGGGAACATTCGACCTTGTATTGATCCGACAAAACCATATGTTCCCGAGCGGGAACATCAGTTTCTCTGGCCAATCAGGCGAGGTCCTGCCATGAGCAACAACGATCAGTCGTCCGCCATATCGCAACCGGATCAGTCCGGTGCCGATGATGCGCGCCGTTTCGGTCTGATGGTCCGTGCCAGGCGCAAGGCACAAGGGCTGCGCCAGGAGGATGTGGCCAGCGCGACCGGCGTGGGCCGACGTTACATCGTGGACATGGAAAACGGGAAGCCGACCCTGAGGATCGGCCCGGCCCTGATGATTGCACGCTTCCTCGGTATCGCGCCGATGATTGAGCACGCGTTGAGCGCGCCGCAAGACAGTAATCTTCCGGACATGTCCCCCGAAGATCCGCCCGACGACTTGCCGCCGCTGGAAGACTGAGATGAAGATCTTTTACGAAAGCCGGGAAGTAGCCGAAATCGCGCCGGGCAAGGACGGGGCGGCGACGCTGACCTATAACACGGACTGGCAAGGGACCCAGGGCGCCTTCCCGGTGTCGACAAGGATGCCTCTCGAGGTTGCGCGCCATGGGGCTGGCGAGGTGCTGCCGTGGGTGGCGAACCTGCTGCCGGAAAGCCGACAGCTCGAAATGGTGGCCCGCGCCACCGGAGCCTCTCAGGCCGATCCCCTCGCGCTGCTTGCCTGCATCGGGCGGGATACTTCCGGAGCAATATCCTTCTCCGAACGGGGCTTCACGCGAATGACCACCCGCGAGGTGCCCGACGAGGCGGCACTCGAACGGATCATCCAAGACTTGCCGCAGAAGCCATTCCTCGTCGGTGAGGATGGTGTCTCCATGTCCCTGGCCGGTGTCCAGTCCAAGATCGGCGTGCACGTCGGCGAGGAGGGCATGATCTCGATCCCCGTCGAAGGCGCGCCGTCGACCTGGATCCTGAAGCCGGATTCGGGGAGACTGCCTGGCGGGGTCTATAACGAGGCGCTGTGCCTGCGCTTGGCGCACCTCGTGGGGCTCGCCGCGCCGGAGGTTCGCTTGGGGCGCGCCGGCGAGCGGCGGTATCTTCTGGTAAAACGCTACGACCGGCGGCAGCAGGGTGAGAGTTGGCGCCGCCTGCATCAAGAAGACATGTGCCAAGCCCTGGGGCGTCTGCCGAGTGCGAAGTATGAGCGCAACGAGACCGGGCAGCGCGGCCCCACGGTCCGCGATATTGTCGGCGTGATGCGCTCGCTAGATCCGCTGCGCGGCGTGTTGTCGATTTTCGACTACGTGATTTTCAACGCCATCGCCTGCAATACCGACGCCCATGCGAAGAACTATTCGGTCATGGTCACGGCCTCCGGCGCCCGTCTGGCACCGATCTATGACGTGATGTGCGCCAAGCTTTGGCCGGACATCACCAGCAAGCAGGCGATGTCGCTCGCGACGAAGTGGGAAGGCGATTACTTCAAGGGTCGCCACTGGCAGCGAGAGGCCGCACTCTGTGGCCTGAACCCCACGTCCGCGCTGCGTCGCGTCGAGATACTTTGCAAGGCGACCATGAAGCATTTGCCACAGGCGGTGGAGGAGGTCATTGAGATGGACCCCGACGCCGAGCATTGGGTGCGTGAAGTGGAAAAATACATAACGGAACGCGCTACCTTCCTGATCAAAGGCCTTGCCGAGCAGGACCCGGAGGCGGCCACATGGGCGCGGGCGCGCCTCGATTCGTTAGGCTGATGCTCTCTGTAATGGCCCGCGCCTCGACGCGGCTTGATGGGCTTTACTGGAATAGGCTGCTGATGGGTAGTTTTTCGTACTCCTTCTTCGCCGACCTGATGGCGAAGCAAGCCAAAAGGGGTCCTTGGGCGGTGTCACAGCGAAAGACCGCTGACCACCCTATTAGGCGGCACTCGCGATCAAGGCGATTCGCGTTTCCCGGCAGTCCCTTGCCGGTCCGTCCGGTATGCCAAAAAACGGAATCGCGTTTTTGAGCCCTTGGAAAACGTTCCATTTCCTCGGCAGGAAACAACTTCCGAGAAAAGGATCCACCCGATGAACAAGACTTACCACTGCAGGCAGTCCCGCAGCCAGGACGTGAATTTCTACGCCAAGGCCGTCTGGTGCTGGGAGGCTCAGGACATGGTGCTGGAGTATGGCATTCACGACCGCATCGCAGACTGCTGGGAGTGCGAAGCCGAGGTCGATGCCGTGGTACGCACAGAAGATGGCCTGCCACTGACTGAAGAGGACCTCTTCGAGGGCGAAGTCTTCAGCCAGCACCTTCGGCTCCAGATGGCGGCACGCGATAAGGCGCAAGACAAGGTGGAGAACGCGCAGGCCTGATGCCGAACGCCAGGTTAGTCGGCGCCTTCCCGTCAAGTCGGGATGCCGCCGGCCCTGCAGGAAGACCGAGGTTCAACGCGTGCTTGTGGTGCACCGAGGTGGAGCCTCCGCATACCGAAGTCGCCATGACGCTGTCCGACCCCCCGAAAGCGTCAGTTCTCGAAAATGACCCACAATTGTCATCCCGGGGGTCACGGATCATTCTCGCCACGCGACTGTCGGCATCGGATCGCCTCGATGCGCTCGTGGTTTGTCGGAGGCGCCCCGAAGTCAAGCACATACGGCAGCGCCGGGTCCCAGTTGATGTGTCGGGTCTCGAAACCGAGTTCGTTCAGCAGGGCGCGGGCAGCTGATTTCAAGTGGTCCCTGGTCTCCGCGGACCAGTCATTCTCGAAGCCCACGTCCACGTCCACGTCCACGGCGACCGCGCCACAGCGCCCGCGCAACACGGGCGCGACGAGAAAGACCGGTGCGAGGGTCGGGTGATCGTGTTCGAGATAGGCCCGCACCAGCCGGAGGGCCGTCGCGACTGCGCCTGCATGGAGGTCGAGGTCCGGGTCGGACGTCCTCATGGGTCATTCCTGTCATGTGCGAAGGCGCCGGCCACCGCCTGGGCGGCGGCCGACGCGACGATCACGTCCGAGCAGCGATCAGGGACCTGATCTGCCCGAGGCGTTCATTCCGACTGCTCCGGGCCAGGGACGCGAGCTTTCGCGCCATTTTGGGTTTCCGTTCGCCGAGAACCAGGAGCAGCTCTGCGAGAACCTGCCGTGCCCGGACTGTGCCACCCCGGTCCGTCAGTCGAAGACCGCCCTCCTCAGGCGCGTAGGCCTGGCAGGCCAGTTCGAGGGTGACGAGATCGACCACCACGGTCTCGAGAACGTCTTGTCGGAGTGCGGCATGCGGGTAGAGCGTGCAGCTTGTCAGCCAGCCGCGAAGGCGCTCTGAACCGCCCCGGGTTTGCCGGAGGCTGATTTTCGTTAGTTACGCGGCCATGTCT
>JAAFAB010000037.1 GCA_018222585.1 Paracoccaceae bacterium
TGAACAACGATCGGCATGCCAACTTGAAAAGTCGGCGAGTTAACGTGACAACACCGTTCGTCCTCCGTGGCGTCAAGAACGACACAGGGTCGTGCATAAGGCGCCATCCCTTCGGAGTAGGGAAACCTGAACGAAACGATATCGCCCGGATTAACAGGGTCGGTGGCAGGATGAGACATGATAGAACTCCTATGAAGACGACACCGGCGACGCGCCGATGCGGTGGCCCCCCAGCACCGCATCGGCACGCGCGCCAACCGTGTCGTCCTCCCCGGCTCCGACGCACTGCTTGAGAGGTCCCCAGATCGTTTCCGCGCGGCAAAGCGCCTCCTCGCCGGATTCGGCCAAGACAAGCGCTTTGCAAAGGCGGGCGTAGGGGCGGTCCTCCTGGAGATGAACAAGGTGCAGTTGACCACGCAGGCGAGGACTCAGGGCCCCGAGGATGGCGCGGGCGTCGATCCCCTCCCGCTTTCGGTAGGATCTGACGGCGTCGAGTGTCGGGAAGACCTTGGGCGCGTCTTCGACGAGCCCAGTGTCGGACAAACGGATTCCACCCTTCGCGAGCGCGGCATCGATCAGCGCCGCAACAGGTCGGGACGGGCAGAACGTCTCCCAGGAGACCAGCTCATCGACGGGCAGCCCGGGGACCGGCATGTTGCAGCCGACGATGACCCGTTTGCGGGTCTCGGAGCGCGCAAGCCGCAAACGCTCGACAAGCTGCCGCGTCGCCAGCTCCCGCGTCTGGAGCTGCACCCGGCGGATGAGCGGATCCGGGTGACAAGGCAGGCGCACGGCTTTCGCGCTGCCATCCGACATCTCGTAGAGCACCTCCCGAGCAGGCAGGCACAGCGCCCCATCTTCACCGGGCGCGACGAACTCCAGATCGACCCCTGCACGATCACCCCAGAGGGCCCGCCCATGGTCCTCGAGCGCCTCGACCGGCAGTTCCTCGCGTCCGATCACAATCACCGTCGAGAAATCTCGATATCGGTTGGTCCCGAGCGACCTGCCACCAAACCAGAGCCACCGCGCCCCGTGGAGCGGTGTCTCCAGCATGAAGCGAGACGCTTCATCGTCCGAAAGCCCGCCGAATTCGTAGCCGGCATCCTCGAAAAACCGTAGCACGACCTTCCGGCTGGCGCCGACGAGCACGCCGCCACCCTGCTCGACCCGATCGCTCAGCACTTCGCGACGGATCACGCGACGCCAGGCCTCGCGCAGGTCCGTGCCCTGCAGCAGGCTGCCATGCGTCATGCGACGGTCTTGGATCTGCACGACCTCGGCATTGGGGCGCAGGACCATGTGCGCGGTGCGTTGGAGGTCGATTTCGAGCGCGTCGAGGATTTCCGGATCGGCATCCGCGTCGAGGATAAGCATCGGTTGCCGATGTCTTGAGGGGTGCTTCCGGCAGACCCGAATGGCGATCCTGCCATTGGTCCGCAAAAGGCGCAGGCGCTCGATCATCGTCCGCCCGGCCTCCTTCGCCGCAGCGAGACAGGCCCAGACCGAGGCGTACCAGGAGACATGCCGCAGGGCATCCTCGGCGCGTGTGAAAAGCTGCGATTGCTCTGTTTCCGTCTGGTCCGGCGTGGGCGCCGGGATATCCGCCTGGGCCGCGTATTCGAGGCGGGCGAAGCCCCGGTAGTCCGCCGCGCTGTAGGGCAGATCCAGCGGCGATCGGCCGGTGATCAGCGCATCGACAAGCGCATGCGCGGCCCCGATCAGGTCCGCATGCGCCTTGACGCGCGACTCCTCTCTCCGGCCGCGCCGGATGAAATGCTTCATGAAGGTGCGCGGCAGACAAAAGTCGTCGATGCCGATCGTCACGAAAGACAGCTGCTGCGCCCAGAAGGTCTCATCGACGACCCGCAATTCGCCGTCGTAGGCGTCGGGATCGGGGTACCCGAGGTAGCTTGTCGCCATGTAGCGGTGACCGATGGTTCGGTCTGGCTCGAACTGGCGCAGCCAGGCGCAACTGTCGGCAAACTCGCACCGTGCATCGTCGTTGAAACAAAAGCTTTCCCGGATATTGAGGCCGAGGCTGATGCCGCGCGCGACCAGCGCCGGTTTCCGGCACATCTGCTGGTCGGGCGCCGCCGGATCTGGCGCGAAACGTCCACGGATCACATGCGCCGCCCCGCCGATCTCACGCGCATGATCCGCGGCCTCTTCGCAGAGCGCCAGGGTCGGCGCGTGAAACACCACCGGCCTGTCCCCGGCAATGGTCTCGAGCAGCTCACGCGCGAGTCGGCTCTTGCCTGCGCCGGGACTGGCCGCGATCACGGCCGCCGGTACCGGGGCCTCCTCGGCGACAGGGTCGAGCCCGGCGATATGCGTGACGGCCGTCGACAGCGCCGTCCGCAGGTTGGGCTCGGCGTCCTGCAGCCTGGTGAACATTTTGGCGGGCGCAGGCGCCTCGGTCGGGTAGGCCCCCTGCCCGCCGAAGCGGCCGACAGGATCGCGGGGTGGATTGATGGTCGACATGATCGGTCCTCGAAGTGATGTTTCGAGGAAGTCGGTCGATCAATTCCGACAGGGAAATTACCCGGGCAAGATTAGTGTCACACCGGTAATTAAGGATTAAGACCGGCATGACACCAAAGTCGGCCTGGCGGTCTGAGTTGCGCACCTCCAACGCAATCCAGCGACCTTCCCTGTCAGGGCGCCGAGCAGTGCCGTTCGCCTCGGCGCCGCGCCACCGTTCGCAGGTCCTGCAAAAAAATTTACCAATCGACCGAAAATCGCTTCCGGCTCAAAAGAACGATCCGAAGTCCTCTTCACGAGCCCAAACAAAGAGGACTTCATCATGACCATCTCGCTGAACGCCAGCTCCGCCGCCGCCCGCCTGACCGTCGCACCGCTGACAGGACCCCTGCCCCGGGTACCCCATCTCGTCGCACCCGAACGCGCGAGCATCGGAGATTTCATCGGCGTCTTCGGCGGTATCACCAACCAGCCGGACTCGGCCTTCGCGAAAAAGATTCACTGCGAAGTGGCCTACAGGATGGGCGTGCTGGAACCGGAGAACGCCTTCATCGACGAGATGTCGGACGCAGACGCCGCAGTGTTCAAGGAGATCACGGCGGTCCCGTTCTGCGGCATCGATCATGACCGGATCGTCCGTCAGGCAAAGATGGTCGAGCCGGGGCAGCCCTTCCAGATCCACTTGGTCCAGTTCGCCGATGCCATCCTTTACGTGCATCCGGACTGGTTGCATGGCACCTGGGGCCGCCAGCCCGGCCACGGAGCGTCCCGTCCCCTCATGATAATGCTGGAAGGCGCAGGATCGCAGGAGGAGGCGGCGCAGCGCCTCGAGAAAACCAAGCGGTACATGAAACTCTTCCGCTCGGCTCTTCCGTCGGCCGTCCGCAAAAGCCTGAACCGGCGCCTCGAACTGCCGAGGGTGGATGATTTTCTCGCCAGTGGCGGATCGGACCATACCTTCGTGCGGTAGTCTGCCCCCCGCCGGGCGCGGGCTTCCGACCCCGCCCGGCCGATCCATTGACCGGCACCGCAAGGCGCAGGCGGCTTTCAACCCGGATATTCCGCCCTTTTCGTTTCCGCGGCTCTCGATCGGAACCCATGTCCAATCCAGCAGCCATTCACGGACCGCGTTCACCTAAGAAAGGAGGTCCCCCGTGAGCCTTGACTACGCATTCTATCGCCAGGACGAGATCGAAGTACTCCGGTTTCGCAATCACTGCGAGTTCCTCGAGATGTTCACGGCGGAACCCCAGGTCCAACTCGAGACCGAGCACGATTTCTACGTCAGACGCCGCATGGTGAGCGCCTTCATCGAGAAGATCGAACGGGAGATGGCGCAGCACGGGCTGCCACTGCCGCCGAACGAGTCCGAGGAATTCGCAGAGCTCGAATACGCAGTTCCGGAGGACTTCTACTGGTCCGAACCGGAAGATTGGGTGGCCGCCCTGCCCTACTACCGCGTGCTTCTCTACATACTGCTCGAGGATGTGCGCGCGGACGGGTGCCTGGTCTGTGGCTGGGACGTGTGACCCATGTCGCCGAACCGCTTCGCCCCGAAAACACCGACCCGGCCCACGTTCGAAGAGAAGCCACTGCAATGACCCTGCTGCCCATCCACACAGTCCGACGCCTCTACGAAGACCACACCCTCGAGGTTATCGAAGATCTGATCGGTGACGGCCCGTTCGACCAGGCGAGCGATCCGCTGGCCAGCCAGTATCTCGACCCGGAGGCGTGGCGCTCCATGCACAAGGGGCCGCTGATGCTCTCCGGGAATATCAAGGCGGAGACGGCTTGGGCCTTCGCCCGCGCGCTCGCGTACCATCGCTACCTCCCGACCTTCCTGCTGTCCCGCGCCCGGAGCATGCGCCGGGCAAGCCAGGGACCGGGACCGGTCGAAGTTGTCTATTTCCCGGACGCCATCAGCATCCTGCACCATGGCGCCGGAAGGTTCAGCGATGAAGACAGGTTGCCGCCGGCCGAGGCGAGAATGTGTCTCGTGACGCGGGACATTGATCGCCCTCGGAACTTCCTGCGTCGCAATGATCCGTTTGAAAGAACCGTATGGCGTTGGCTCGACCACCTGCATGCCGCGTCCGTCTGCTGCAAGGGCCTGAGACTCCCAAGGGTTGAACATCTCGCGCGCGCCGCCATGGCGGACCCGCTCGAGCTTGCGACGATCGCAGAGTGAACCAAACAACAGCCGGAATTGTCGGGCGCCGCCCTTCCCGAGAGAGAAGCACCAAGGAACAGACCATGGGAAACGACCGCAGATACAAGGGCCTCCTGCTCGACGAAGCGGATTTCGCCCTGCCACGCGACTGCGACATGGAGGCTCTGGCTCAAGCCGTGGAAGGCTATCTCGTGCCAGAGTTCAGCGACGAGTTCGACCACCCTTCCCTCGAGATCATCGGAGTGGTCTCGGAAGGGTTAGGTCAGACGACGGCCTGCAGCTCAGACCATGTGCGACCCACATGGGTCAAACCCGACATTGAGTTCCGGGACATATTCCTCGGGAAGGCGGCCTGGCTTGGCATTCCCGAACCCCTCGCGATCACCACCTTGGAGACAGGCCGCACGGATGGCATCGAGGCGCATCTCGAGGACCGGATCAGGGCACATGTCGAGGATCGCGACTATGACGGCGCTCAGAAACTGATGGAGCATCTGTCAGGCCTCCGGTCGAGTGGCATTCCGGGCGTGAAAGGGCCCGGCGGGTTCGACACCCGCGGCGACGATGAGATCGTCGACTTCCGGGTTAACAATTACGGGCCGGGCCGACGCATCTTCGCCGAGATCGTGTTCAACTGGGGCCAGTAGGGCAATCCCGGGAAACAGATGCGTGTCCTTGGTGTTCGGCCGCAGTCCGACGGGATCACGGCCGTCGCGATCGGCTGTACGGCCCTCCATCCAGATGGCAGGCACCCACGACGGTCAAAAAAATGGCCGAGACAAGCTCGGCCAAAGTCCAACAGGGAGGATGGATGCCGTTGGCCATGATCCGCCTCTTGCACCCAAGCCCGATGTATGCACCGAGCATGTAATCTGCAAGCTCCTGACCATCGGACAAGGTGATTTGATCGTGTTCCTGTGAGCAAAGGGCAACATTTGGTGAAACAGCTTGAGAACCTGCTTCAGCCTGCTGGCCGGTAGCCTCGCCTTCGCTTCGCCGTTTCGAGCGCAAGCATCGACGAAACGGCTTCGTCCTCGCAAGAATGACGCTCGATGAGGGATTGGCCCCGCCACCCGATCCTTCCCCACTCACGCACCACGTCGACACCGCCGAAGAGATCAGGCTACAGGCTCATGCGGTAGAACCGCCGCATGTTGAGCGACGGATCAATCCGCCGGAGCTCGACACTTGGCGGTCTTGTGTCAAATTCCTCGGCGGTAGGGAACATATTGGGAGTCAGTTTCATGACGTCCACAATATCAGGTGGACACCAATGTTTCCATTATGTTCTACTTTGGTTCGAAGCCAGCCCGGAACAAGACGAATGCCCGCTGATGGTCCTGCTCGAGATCCTGGGCGTAGCCTCGGAGCGTTTCGGCGCCACGCACTGCTTCCCCATCGAGGACGCCCGGCCGCAGTGGATCGAGGCGACGGGCGACGTCCGCAGCGCCCTCCTCGCCGCATGCCGGCGCCTCGGGCTCCCCGATCCCGAGGCGCTTCTAGACATGGCGGACACGGCGCAGGGCCTGATCGAACCGCGTCTCCGTGCCCTGATCTGCAAGCATGTCATGGCCGGCGAGGACGGCGCCGCGGACAACCTGCACTCCGCCCTCGGCATCCCGGTCACAGTGGCCCTGGAATAAGTGTGTCCGGGGAAAGGGGAACCTCGACCTTAAGCCGATTTGTGCAACATGTATAACCGCCCCATGCGCAAGAGGGTTTTCGGAGCTTTCTGACGCGTCATCGGGTGCTGACATGTATCCGGCCTCGTGATGCGGCCGGTTGGGCCGCGGGCCCGTATGGTGGTCGAGGATCAGGTCCAGATCAAAGCCGCGTGCTCGGTGGCACTCTGTTGCGCCCTGGGTCTCCCGATCTTGTCTCACGACGATTGCGCCATATTGCTCCTTGCTCTCCTACGCTCCGACGTTCCCCGAACGCGAACGACTTATGCCGCCACGACCGGAGCTCTATAGACGCCGCCGCGGGCCATGAGGGCCCAGACGATCCGCGCCAGTTTGTTGGCCAGTGCCACGCGCACCAGCATGCCCGGCTTGCGGGCGAGAAGCCCGCCGAGCCACGTCCCCGGCTGCGCCATGGGATTGGTGTGCCGCTTGATGACGACGCTGTTGGCCCCGATGATGAGCAATCGCCGGAGCGAGCGCTCTCCCATCTTCGTCGTCGCCCCGAGGCGCTGCTTCCCGCCGGTCGAGTGCTGCCTCGGCGTGAGGCCCAGCCACGCTGCGAAGTCTCGCGCGCGGCGAAAATGCTCGGGCGGGGGCGCCAGCGTCGCCAAAGCCGTGGCGATTAGCGGGCCGATCCCCGGGATCGTCATCAGCCGCCGCGCGACCTCGTCCTGCCGCGCCCGACGGGCGATCTCCGCGTCGAGCTCGGCGATCCGTTCGTCGAGATGGCGCAGGACATCCACGAGGACCTGCAACGTCGCGCGGGCCGCCTCTGGCAGGTCACTGCCGGGCTCCTCGATCACCGTGATCAGTCGGCGCATGCTTGCGGCGCCCTGCGGGACGACCTCGCCGAACTCGGTCAGGTGGCCGCGGAGGGCATTGATCGTCTGGGTGCGCTGCCGGATCAGAAGTTCGCGCACCCGGAACACCGCAGCGGCACCCTGCGTCTCCTCGCTCTTTACCGGCCCGAACCGCATGTTCGGGCCCTGCGCTGCTTCGCAGATCGCTTCGGCGTCGGCCGCGTCATTCTTTTGCCTGCGCACAAACGGCTTCACGTAGGCAGGCGGGATGAGCCGGACCTGATGGGCCAGCTTCCCTATCTCACGCCCCCAGTGGTGTGCCCCGCCGCATGCCTCCATAGCAACGGTGCAAGACGGCAGGCCGCCGAGAAACTCGAGCACCTGACCACGTCGCAGCTTCCTGCGAAGCACCGCGCCCCCCGACGCGCCGGCCCCATGCAGCTGGAATACATTCTTCGCCAGATCGAGCCCGATTGTGACAATCTTCGACATGACCGCTCCCTCCTGTGGATCATCGCAGACCCACCTTGGAACATCGATGCCGTCGGGGGGCGGTCACACCATCAGAGCCGCTGCCATGGGCTGGGGCGCAGGCACCTATTCCGTCCCGCTCTCTGCCAGCGGGGAGGAACCCGCCACGCATTGGGGCCTGTCGACCAGTGCCACGCAGGTCTTCGTGGATCAGGTGACAGCTGCCGGTGAGGGAGTGGTGCCCGAGGGGGTGGAACCCGCTGACCTGGCTGCGGGCCTGCCCGTCTTGGGGATGTCTGTCGGCCCGGCATCGGCCAATGCTAAAGAACAGTTCGATGCGCTTTGCTCGGAGCTGGGCGTGGCGCGTGTAACCGCCGTCACCGACCCGTGAGGTGTCCGCCATGACCGATGAAGCCCGGCTCGCGCGGATCGAGGCCAAGCTCGACAAGATCAGCGATGCCGTGATCGCCATGGCCCGGCTGGAAGAGCAGAACATCACGCTCTTCAAGCGGATGGACCGGTATGAAGATCAGCTGCGCGAGCTGATGCGCCAGGTGGCGGCGCTGGAGCGGGTCAGCTTCGGGCGCGGGGTCTTCTTCCGCAGCCTGGACAAGCTGATCTGGCTCGCCGTGGGCGGCGGCGCCTCGCTGGGGCTCGCCTGGCTGCAGACGCAGCTCTGATCGCCTCCCAAACCCGACCCAGGACCCTGCGCATCGCGCGGGGCCTTTTCTTTTGCAGGAGATCTCCGATGAAATTTCGCCTCGTCTACAACTGGGCCAGCGTTCTGCGCTTCGCCTGGTCCGTCTGGCTGACGCTGCTGGCCGCCCTTCTGATCGTCGTCTCGGTGGCGCTGATGCTGCTCGACGCCCAGATCCTCGGCCTGCCGGCGCCGGTCTTCGCCGGGCTGGCGGCGCTGGCGCAGCTCTTCGCGATCCCGGCGCGGATCATCATCCAGGAGAAGGTCGAGGCTTTCCTGGCTGACGAAGAGGGCGCGCTGCACTGGCCGCGGACCTGGCGAGGCAAAGCGGCCGGCGTGAAGATGGGCGACACGGCGACGCCGGAGGAATGCCGGGAGATGTTCCTGGCCGAGGTGGTCGCCTTCGAGACCCGGATCCGCCCCTGCCTGCCGGCGCAGCTGCCCGACCAGACGCGGGCCGCCTTCGTCTCCGCCGCCTACAACATCGGCGCCGGGGCCTTCTGCGGCTCCTCGATGTCCCGGCGCGCCCAGGCGGGCGACCTGGCCGGGGCCTGCGACGCCCTGCTGATGTGGAACAAGGCCCGGGTGGACGGCGTGCTGCAGGTGGTGCGTGGCCTTGATCGCCAGCGCGCGGCCGAGCGCACGCTCTGCCTTGAGGGGGTAAAGGCATGATGCGCTGGCTGCTGCCCTATGCCGCCGGCGGCGCCCTGGTGGCTTTCCTCGGCGCGACCGGGCTCGCCTGGCGTTTCGCGGGGGAGGTCGACCGCCTGCAGGCCCGGGCGCAGACCCTCAACACCATGCTGGCCAGCTGCAATGGCCGGGTGGCAGACCTTCACCAGGACAAGGAGCGCGACCATGCGCTGGACAGCATTCCCGATTCCGATCTTGGCCGTTCTGTGCCTGACCGCTGGCTCCTGCCTGCGGAGTGATCCCGTGCCGGCAGCGCCGCCGCCCGGCCCGGCCTTTTGCGAGGTGGAGGAGATGCGGATCTTCAGCCAGGTCGAGATCGACTGGCGGGCGGCCCATGCGCCCTGGAACCTGCGGCGCGACCTGAAGACCAACGCGACCTGGGAGGCGGAGTGCATATCTGGCAGATAGCCGTAGATGTCCACAAGGGGACGATCCCCACTCGTTTCTGCGCCTTTCTGTCAAGGCTTGCGCGGCTAATGCCAACTCAATACAAGATTTTTGATTTTAGTATTGCTTGAGGCCATACCCATGAAGAAGCTTCTTGTCGCAGCGCCCTACTTAATTTTGGCTGGTTGTATGTCGCCCACTTCACCAGTGCAGGAATACGCATCCGAGAACTCCATCTCGCTGCGGTACAGCGCGTATGACAGCGTGCCGACGCTCACCGGAGAAGCGCGGGATATGGCGATTGAGCACTGCGCCCGGTATGGGAAGTTTGCGAACTATCAGGGCGGAAACGCAGCCAACGCCCTAACCGCCGAGGAAATTCACAGGTTCTCGTGCGAGTCCCGCAAGACGGATGATAGCGCCGTAATTGCAGGGCAATCGCAGCGTCCCGGTTACATCTTGATCGAATGACGAATTGAGGGGCGCCGAGCTTGGTGTCTATTTTGCTTGCCCCGCTGCGACGACGCGGAGGGGCAAGCGGCTATGGCGGCGCTGGCGAGGCGCCGGGCGACATTTACAGGCACTGCGATGTGAGGCGAGTGCAACAGCTCGGGTCAAAAGGCCAGTATAGCCACGGCATGAGTTGCCTAGCCCTCCACGCCGGTGTCACTTGTCGTGAGGAGTGCAAAGCGAGTGCTGAGGTGGTTATTTTCGAATTGTTTGAGGTCTTGCTGGCTATAGCGCTCATGTTTGCGCTGGCGGTTGTGTATTTTTGGTTTGCTGTAGCTTTGCCCGCTGAGATGGCTGAGATCCGTCAGAGATCGAAGTGGAAATGGGTCGCAGTCTCCGTCTGCTTCAGCCCTCTCCTTGTCCTCCCAGTGCTATACTTTCTTGGCGCAGCTGAAACGCCCGCGCCGGAAACAGAGCTGTGCTGAAAATTGTATGCGGAGCTCTAAGCTCTGGGTCAGTGGTTCTTGCCCAGCCAGAGCGCCGTGAGAGCAGCTCGGCTAGAAACGCCACATTTCTTGTAAATGCTTTTGATGGCGTCATTGATTGTATGGGGGCTCTTCGACAGATTATACGCGATGTTGTGCTTGGAGTGCCCTTGTAGCAGACACCGCAGGACCCTGAGCTCACTATTGGTCAGCTGGACATCTGCCGCGAAGACGCCTTCTCCGAGTGCCTGATGTCTAAAGAACCATTTCAGACCTTTCAGAGCGTGGGCATATGTCTCGGCTTCCTGTTGACTGAAGTCAGGCTTTTCTGCTCCTCGATGGAGACCAACGTAGATCTCGATGTCGTTCCTGACCGGCACGATCCCCCACATGGAATCCGACACGCCGATCTCAAGAAGGAACTCCCTATAGCGCGTTGAACCTTGTGTTCCTTCAGGGGCTAGATCAGGTAGCGAAAGCACACGAAACGCGTGAGGTCCAGCTAGCCGATCGCTTGTGATGGCATCGAACTCCACATCTTGAATGGGCTTGTGTTGAGTTCGAAGTGTTTCGCTGAATACGCCATCGGCGTGGAGTTTGGTCAATAAGTGCGGGAACCAAGCCAGTGAGGGATCATCTTCCGCGCAGCTGTCTTTCAGTACCGAAATGACCCAGGCTGCGCTCTCAGCCCCGAAGAGCTCTGCGAGACGCTGCAGGTAGTACTCTCGTGCCTCCCGGGTCTCATGTGCTGCGAACAGGGATAGCTGATCCCTTAGATCCGACAGGTTGCTCGCTGTTGGTAAGGGGCATGGTGTTTTCGACATGCGTTAAGCCTACCAGTCGTCGCCGTTCGTTGGGGTTGTTGGGGGTGCTCCGCTCGTACACATGTATGTGAGCGACATAGGGCCGTAACTTCTTAGAGGCGGGCCTCGCCTTGGTATCCGAGGTGCTATGGCAAGGTGCGAGTGACTTGTACGGGGGGCAGGTGTTCTGGTTGGGTGATTTCCGACCTAGGGCCGTGCGCATCGCCGCCGTCTCGGGCGGCAGAAAAGCCAGTTTTGGGTCGCGAAAACCCTTCGCCAGAAAGACCTGCCTAGTCACTCGCAGGGAGACGTTTATCAGAAATAAACAGCAGTTTATACTGTTTTCGAGAGGCGTTTGCTGAGCAACGGGCTGCTCCGGGCTAGTGCTGGCGTGGGTCCGGGCGCCGCGGTGGAGGGGTGGTGGCGCGGGAGTTGCAAACGACTTCTTCGGGAGCACGGTGCGAGTGGCCGCCTTGGGGCAAAGGTCTCCAAGGCGCAGCGACCGCCATCCCACATGAATGCCGCGATTGGAAACGGCAAAGGGGCCAGCTTCAGACGTTCGTTTGACCTTGAGGAAGGGTGTCCACTCGCGGGAACGATCTTAGGGTCTAGCCCGGCTCTGTTGCACAAATCGCGTGAGGGATTCATCTCGCGAATCCAGGGTTGTAGCTGGGATGCATGAGCAGACCCATACCCCCGACCTACAAGACCAGGAACTGGCCAGCCTACA
>JAAFAB010000038.1 GCA_018222585.1 Paracoccaceae bacterium
CGGATGATTTGCGCCAGCGTCGTATCCGCTCCCACGCGTGTCGCACGGAACTGGAAGGCACCGGAACCGTTGACGGTCCCGCCGGTGACGGGATCGCCCACCAACTTGGCGACAGGCACCGGCTCGCCGGTGATCATGCTCTCATCGACGCGGGCGCTGCCTTCGGTCACTTCACCGTCCACGGCAATCCGCTCTCCGGGGCGCACGAGCAGGATGTCGCCCGCGGCGATGCGCTCGATGGCCACGTCCTCAGGCTCTCCGTCCACCAGCACGCGGGCGGTCTTGGCCTGAAGGCCCAGCAGCTTCTGGATCGCTGCGCCGGTGCGGCCCTTGGCGCGCGCCTCCAGCCACCGGCCCAGCAGGATTAGCACGATGATGACCGCCGCCGCCTCGAAATAGACGGCACGCGACCGTTCGGGCAGCAGCGCGGGCGCGAATAGCGCCACGAGAGAATAGAGATAGGCGGCAGAAGTGCCGACCGCGACAAGGCTGTTCATGTCCGGCGCACGCTTGAGCAGGGCTGGAAACCCGCGCGTGTAGAAGCTGCGCCCCGGCCAGAGCAGAACCACCGTGGTCAGGACGAACTGGATCAGCCAGCTTGCTCGATGGCCGATCGTGTCGCCGATCAGACCATGCATGCCGGGGATCAGATGCGCGCCCATTTCCAGCAGAAACACCGGCAGGGTGAGGGCCGCCGCCAGGGCGGTCCTGCGGGCCAGCATCCGCGCCTCTTCATCCTTCCGGACACTCGTGTCTTCCGCCTCTCTGTCCTGCGGCAAGGTCGCGGGATAGCCTGCGTCACCCGCCGCCTTCAGCAGGTCTGCAACCGCAACCGCGCCTTCGAGATACGTTACCGTCGCAGTTTCCGAGGCCAGATTGACGTTCACGGCCAGCACGCCTGGCATCGCCGCCAAAGCCTTGTCCACCCGACCGACGCAGGACGCGCAGGACATGGAGGCCACGTTCAGGCGAGTGCTCTGCTTACGGGCCGGATAGCCAATCTCTTCCAGCTTTTCGACGATGTTCGAAATGCGCTCTGGCGCGTCGATCTGCGCCTGAGCGGTTTCGCTGGCGAGGTTGACTCGAACGTCGCTGACGCCCGGCAGGCCGGAAAGCCCACGCTCCACCCGCCCGACGCAAGAGGCGCAGGACATGTTCTGCAGGGAAAGTCGAAGGGTATGCGAATCCGACATGGGTGACTCCTGATCCTGGTCCTCCGAGAGATAAGGGTTCCATTCGCTGGAAGGTCAACAGATGCATCGAGGAATTTTTTCGGGCATTGACCTTCCCATAGGGGGACGGCCTAGATGGCAGCAGTAAGAAGGAGATCGTGATGATCAGGTTCAGCGTGCCGGACATGAACTGCGGACATTGCACCGCGTCGATAGAGAAGGCCATTGTGACGATAGACCCACACGCGACTGTCACCTGTGACCTGACTGCGCGTTCCGTCGAGGTAGATAGCGCATTGGATGAAAGCGCTCTGAAGGCAGCGATTCACGATGCGGGCTACGGATCGCAAAGACTGAGTTAGTCCCGGCACTTCCAGTCATTGCTGAAGTACTCACTACCATTTTCGCGTCTTCTGTCTGACTGGTGAACGTTGCTATGTATCTATTGCGCAACAGTTTTGAGCGCTCGCAGCGAGAATTCGCCTGCCTCGCTAGAATGTGCCAAACCTTCCCGCGCTGTAAGCGTTGACTAATTTGTCAAAACGTCCAAGTTTCCGTTCATGAGAATGCGTGTCGCCACTTCGGTATGGGTGAAATTCCTCACTTGCTTCGCTTTTGCGTTGGCATTGGTTCTGTCTCCACCTTCTGCGGCACACGCGGCCTCGGGAATGCATGATGGTCAGCATTCTGGATCGATCAGCGCCCTTCTCAGCGAACCGACAGTTGGTCAGGGAACTGATATCCACGCCGACCACATGAAACACCCGGCGACAGTTGACGTGGATGACATATCCTCCGACATTGGTGAAACAGAGCATCAATCAACTCAGTGTTGTAACGGAATATGCATTTCTGTCGTCATTCCAGACGCAGACTTGGTATTCCCGGATCCTATTGCTGCGAAAAAATATATGATCCTGAGCGGTCAGACGCATTCCGTCGAAACATCAGGGTTTCTGCGGCCCCCTCGATTCCTGATCTGAAACGGCGCCCAATCCGGGTGTGAGCCTTGCGCAGACTCTGCGTGAGACATCGTTCATCAATCAGGTTACCTTCATGAAAATTCATCTACTTATGGGGGCTTCGGCCCTCGGGCTTGGCGCATGCGCCTATGAGCCTACCCCTTTGCCCTCCGTTGCGACACAACAGGCTGTCGTCAACGCGACCGTTTCGTCTCCGATCAGCTATCAAGATCCATTGGCTGGCTACACCTATCGTGGTCCGACGGGTCCCCGTGATTGGCGTTCCGTCAATCAAGAGCAGACGGAGGGCAACTGATGCGGCTATCGAAATTTCCTCTGCTATTCGGCTTTCCGCTAATTTTGGGTGCCTGCGCAACCGCTGTACCGGGCATCTACACGGAACCGAAAGCCGGCTTCGCCAACATTTCCAGCCAAGTCACACCGGCCATCGGCAAACGGACTGCCTTCGCCGAAACCCAGGCCGAAAACGAGGCTTTGAAAAAGCAGGTGCATGCGATGGTGCATCGCAAGACCATTTCGGCGGACACCGCCGTTCAGGTCGCGCTCCTGAACAATAAAGGTCTGCAAGCGTCTTACGCCAATGTTGGCCTGTCGGCCGCTGAGGCCTGGCAGCAATCGACGCCGGAAAACCCGATCGTATCAATTGGTGTTTTGGGAATCGGTGCGCCTGAGCTCGGTGCCTACAGAGCGATCGAAGGGCTGATCCGGTCGAACGTCCTCGATGCCACCACGCGCAAACAGCGCATGGCCATTGCTGATGCAAGCTTCCGGCAGGCTCAGCTCAATGCCGTGAACGACACACTTGCGCTGGCCAATCAGACGCGAAAGGCATGGGTCGATGCAGTCGCCGCCTTCGAGGCAGTGAGCTATCTGCGGCGCGCGAAAGCGACCTCTGACGCCGGCTCTGAACTGGCGATGAGGTTGGGCGAGACCGGCGCACTCAACAAAGCTGGGCAGGCCCGCGAACAGGCATTCAATGCCGAACTGGCGGGGCAACTTGCACAGGCACGATTGAACGCCACTCGGTCCAAGGAGGCTTTGACCAGGTTGATGGGTCTCTGGGGCACCGAAGTCGATTACCATGTGCCAGATGCCCTTCCTGCACTGCCGCGTTCTGTCGGCCGTGTGACCGACATCGAGGCCAAGGCGCTCCGAAACCGGGTGGATCTGCGTGTTGCCAAACTTGGCCTGGAAGCGCAGGCCAAGGCGTTTGGGCTGACCGATCAGACCCGCATTGTCAGCGATCTTGAGTTCATTGCCGGGTTCGAGGCGGAGCGGGAAATTGAGGACGGAGAAACGGAAACCGTGACCACCCCTCAGGTGGAAGTGGAGTTCGCGATCCCGATCTATGACACCGGCAAGGCCCGGATGCGCAAGGCGGAATTGTCTTATCTACAAGCGGCCAACGTGCTCGCAGAGAAGGCCGTGAACGTCCGGTCCGAAGCGCGAGGTGCTGAGACTTCCTATCATGCCGCATATAAAATCGCGCGCCACTACCGCGACGTTCTGGTGCCGCTACGCACGACCGTCGAAGAAGAGGGTTTGCTGTCTTACAACGGCATGATCACCAACACTTTCGAGCTGCTGACTGACGTGCGCGAGAAACTTGGCGCATCCCTGGAAGCGGCAAATGCAAAACGCGAATTCTACATGGCACAGGCCGATCTGACCGCCGCGATCTATGGCGGCGGCGAAGGCGGCGGTGGTGCTGGTGGAGAAGGCGCAACGCTTGCCGCCGGTGGCGGTGCAGGACACTGAAAGGAACTGACATGTTGAACAGACGTCAATTACTCGGAGCCGGCGCGGCAGGCGCAACGCTGGTCTCTTCAAAAGCCTGGGGTCAAACCCTGAACATGGGCCTACCCGAAGCCGCGCAGATGGACAGTGCGGCAACGGCGATTACGGCGCGTCCGTCGTCGGGGCCGGACTACACACCTGTGGTCACGCTGAACGGGTGGACCCTGCCGCACCGGATGAACAACGGGGTCAAGGAATTTCACCTCGTCGCCGAACCGGTAGAGCGCGAACTTGCCGACGGCATGATCGCGCATTTGTGGGGTTACAACGGCCAGTCCACCGGCCCAACGATCGAAGCAGTCGAAGGCGACCGGGTCCGCATCTACGTCACCAACAAGCTGCCGGAAGGCACGACAGTGCACTGGCACGGGCTCATCCTGCCTTCGGGCATGGATGGGGTCTCCGGGTTGAGTCATCCCAGCATCCCGCCAGGCAAAACGTTCATCTACGAGTTCGACTTGGTGAAATCAGGAACCTTCATGTATCACCCCCATGGCGACGAAATGGCGCAGATGGCGATGGGGATGATGGGCATGTTCGTGGTCCACCCCAAGGATCCCACGTTCATGCCGGTGGATCGCGATTTTCTGATCATGCTGAATGCCTTTGACATCGATCCCGGCACATATGTGCCGCGCATCATGACGATGACGGACTTCAACCTGTGGACGTGGAACAGTCGGATCTTCCCCGACATCGATCCGCTGGTCGTGAACAAGGGCGACAAGGTGCGAGTACGCGTCGGCAACCTCACGATGACAAACCACCCGATCCACATGCACGGCTATGACTTCAAGGTCACCTGCACGGATGGTGGCTGGGTGCCGTCAGAAGCGCAATGGCCGGAGGTCAGCATCGACATCCCCGTGGGCGGGATGCGCGCCTATGAGTTCGTCGCAGACCATCTGGGTGACTGGGCGCTTCACTGCCACAAGTCGCACCACACGATGAATGCCATGGGTCACGATGTGCCGACGTTCATCGGGGTCAACAAGAAGCCGCTGACCCAGAAGATCCGTCAGTTCCAGCCGGAATACATGCCCATGGGCATGTCCGGCATGGGGGACATGGCGAAAATGGAAATGCCGCTGCCTGACAATACGATCCCGATGATGACGGGTTGGGGGCCCTACGGCCCCATCGAGATGGGCGGCATGTTTTCGGTCGTAAAGGTGCGGGACGGCATCGACGCGGACGATTACTCCGATCCCGGCTGGTACGAAAATCCTCCGGGCGAGATGGCCTACGAATGGACTGGCGAATTGCCCGAGTTCGCCTCGAACAACAGTCCCAAGACCATTCTCACACCAAAACCAAACTCGAAGGGCTGAACGGCCCTTCGTCGACTCCAACCAAACCAAACCTACAGGAAAACCAAATGAAAAAACTTCTTCTGAGCACCTCTCTCGTCCTTTTCGCTTCAACGGGGGCTTTCGCTGACGTTGGTCATGCCAAAATGGCCATCGGTATGCCCGGCCATACGGCAAAAGTCGACCGGACGATTGATGTAACCCTGCTTGAAAACGACGAAGGCGAAATGCTGATCGAGAGTGAGGAGATGACCATCAAGCAGGGTGAAACCATACGCTTCAACATCACGAACAAGGGTGAGCTGGAACACGAGTTTGTTCTCGACACGCTGGAAAATAACGCCGAGCACAAGATCGAAATGGCCAAGATGGACATGGAACACGACGACCCGAACCGTATCCGTCTTGATCCGGGTGCCACGGGCGAGGTCGTCTGGACGTTCGCGAATGCTGGTACGTTCGAAGCCGCGTGCCTGATCCCGGGTCACTACGAATCCGGCATGCACCGTGCGGTCTCGGTGGGGGACCAGATGGCTCAGGCTGACGTGGAATACACGAGCGGGACCATAAAGAAGATCGACGCCAAGGCCGGCAAGGTCACAATCATCCACGGCCCTCTGGTCAACCTCGATATGCCCGCGATGACGATGGTATTCCGCGCGGACGAAGCGATAATGGCCAAGATGGCAGAAGGTCAGGACATCGAGTTTGTTGCCGACCGGGTCAAGGGCAAGCTTACTGTCACGCAGATGAAGTGAAGACTGACCTTGGGGCCGAGGCGTACATGCCCGGCCCCAACGCTTTGAGGCAATTAAATCAAGCGCTACGGAGGTAGCCGAGCATTATGAATTTCCTGATAACCTGCACATGCGCCCTTGCGCTCGTCGTTCCGGCTTTCTCAGTGAACGCTTCCAGTGGCAAAGGTCAGCAACCTCATGCAGCAATACACGTTTTGCTGAAATAGAAGTATCGTCCAGCTTCACGTTCAATACGCGGATCGTCTAAAGCCTCAATCGCCGTAGTCTGAGCGCGTTCGCGATGACCGAGACCGACGAGAGGCTCATTGCGGCGGCGGCGAACATGGGCGACATCAACAGCCCGAATACCGGGTAGAGCACGCCCGCAGCTAAGGGCACACCGAGCGTGTTGTAGGCAAAGGCCCAGAACAGGTTCTGGCGTATGTTACCGATCGTCGCCACGGCCAGCGTCCGTGCCTTGACGATACCGTTCAGATCGCCGCTCAAGAGAGTGATGCCCGCGCTTTCAACCGCCACGTCCGCACCCGTGCCCATGGCCAGGCCGACGTCCGCTGCGGCCAGAGCCGGTGCATCGTTGACACCATCGCCGGCCATGGCGACCTTTTTGCCATTCGCGTGCAGCTCGTCCACCAGCGCCTTCTTGTCTTCCGGCAGAACTCCAGCCCGGACCTCGTCGATGCCGAGGAGCTGCGCCACGGCCCTTGCAGTGCGTTCGTTATCCCCCGTAGCCATGATTATCCGCAGGCCCGCCTCGTGCAGTTCCTTGATGACCTCGGCCGTCGTTTCCTTGATCGGGTCGGCGACGGCGACGATGCCGGACAGTTTTCCTTCTATGGCCACGAACATGGCCGTCTTGCCTTCGCTGCGCAGAACGTCTGCCGCCTCCTCTGCTGCGGAGGTGTCGAGGGACATGTCGCGCATCATCGCGGTGTTACCAAGCGCGACGGCGTGGCCCGAGACGGTTCCGCTCACACCCTTGCCGGTCACGGCTTCGAAGTTCTCGGCATTGCCGACTTTGATACCTCTCTCTTTCGCGCCTTCGACGATGGCCTCTGCCAGCGGGTGCTCAGAGCCTTTTTCCAAGGCAGCCGCGAGGCTCAGAATGGTTTCTTCGGTCTCGTCGCCCAGAGCGTTCACATCGGTCAGCTTCGGCTTGCCTTCGGTCAGGGTGCCGGTCTTATCGACGATCAGCGTATCGACCTTGGCCATGCGTTCCAGCGCTTCGGCATCCTTGATCAGGACACCCGCCTGTGCACCGCGCCCTGCAGCCGTCGTGATCGAGATCGGCGTCGCAAGGCCCAATGCACAGGGGCAGGCGATGATCAGCACTGACACCGCCGAGGCGATGGCAAAGACGAGCGCAGGTTCGGGCCCGAAGCCGAGCCAAGCGGCGAAGGAAAGGATGGCGACCACGACAACGGTCGGCACGAAATAGGAAGAAACCTTGTCCGCAAGCCCCTGGATCGGTGCGCGGGATCGCCGCGCGTTCGCGACCATCTCGACGATCTGGCTCAGCATCGTGTCGGCACCTACACGAGCGGCTTCTATGACAAGGGAGCCGTTCTTATTGATTGTGCCGCCGGTGACCGTATCGCCCGGACCTTTTTCGACCGGCAACGGCTCGCCAGTGATCATGCTCTCGTCGATGGATGACGTGCCGTCGACGACCTTGGCATCGACGGGGACCGCGTCGCCGGGGCGCACCCGCAACCGGTCGCCCTCCACAATGTTTTCCAGCGGCGCGTCATATTCCGTGCCGTCGGGCAGGATGCGCCGCGCCGTTTTCGGGGCCAGATCGAGCAGTGCCCGGATGGCATCGCCGGTCCGTTCCCGCGCCCGCAATTCCAAAACCTGTCCGACGAAAATCAGAGTGATGATAACGACGGCGGCTTCAAAATAGGTGCCGACTCCCGCGCCCATCCGGTAAGCCTCCGGAAACACGCCCGGAAGGAATGTGGCGACCAGCGAATAGATGTAGGCCGCGCCGACACCAAGCGCGATCAGCGTCCACATGTTGGGCGAGCGGTTCACGATCGACGCCCATCCCCGCACGAAAAACGGCTTCGCTGCCCACAACACGATAGGCGTCGCCAGCAGGAACTCGATGTATGTCGCCAGCCGATGTCCGATCAAGTCCCGGACCGGCAAACCGACCAGCTCTCCCATAGTCAGGATAACCAGAGGAACGGCTGCGGCGGCACTGATCCACATCCGGCGGGTAAAGTCGGTCAGTTCTTCGCTGGGTTCATCCGACGGCACCATCGGTTCAAGCGCCATGCCGCAGATCGGACAGGCGCCGGGCTCGTCACGAACTATCTCGGGGTGCATTGGGCAGGTGTACTGAGTTCCGGCTTTCGGGGTCATGCTGTGATCCGATGCCGTACCTGAGGCATAGTAGATCGGATCGGCCTCGAACCTGGTCTGGCACTTATCGGAGCAGAAGTAGAAGGTTTCACCGTCATAATCCGCCTGACGGGCCTGCGGAGACATAGTGACGGACATGCCGCAAACTGGATCCTTGGCCTGATCGGATGACCGCTCTCGCGGGTGCGGTTCTGTTACCTGTATCATGCTCTAGCCCTCCAAAATGATGCCAATTCCTAAGATGGGGCTTCCAGCAACTGGAAGGTCAAGCTTGGATTGCTGATTAGCGAAGGAAAGCTGATTGATACTGCCAATATATTACATAATAAACAATACGCGTGTATGCACTGTACGCGCAAAGTTAAAATGTCCCACATCTGCAAAGTAGAAATGTCACACTTCCCTGTTGATCAAGCAGGATTGGAGTGTGTCCGTGGGAATGTTGATCATGAGCGAGCGCGAGCTGAACCGCATAGAAGTACTGAGCCAGGTGACCCAAGGCCGGATGACGGCTGTGACGGCCGCCAACCTGCTCGGATTGAGCCGCAGGCAGGTCCACAGGTTGCTGAGGGCGTTTCAGTCCGAGGGTCCGGCAGCGATCCGGCACAAGGCGCGCGGCCGGGCCTCGAACAACCGGACCGATCCGGCGGTTCGGGATTTTGCGGTGACACTGGTGCGAGAGACCTACATCGACTTTGGCCCGACCTTTGCGTCGGAGAAGCTTGCGGAAGATCACGGGCTGAAAGTGTCACGCGAGACGCTGCGCAAATGGATGCAGGACGCTGGACTGTGGCTCTCACGCAAGCAACGCCGGACGTTCCACCAGCCACGTCTGCGCCGGGAATGCTACGGCGAGCTGATCCAGATCGACGGGTCGGATCATCATTGGTTCGAGGATCGCGGCCCGGCCTGCACCCTGCTGGTCTTCATCGACGATGCCACCAGCACACTCATGCATCTGCAGTTCGTGAAGTCTGAGAGCACGTTCAGCTACTTCGGCGCGCTGGAGCGATACCTGGAAGCGCATGGCCGCCCCGTCGCTTTCTACTCCGACAAGCACACGGTGTTCCGTGTGGCCCAGCAAGGTGCGCAGTCCGGGCACGGTATGACCCAGTTTGGCCGGGCGTTGAACGAGCTGAGCATCGAGATCCTCTGCGCGAACAGCAGCCAAGCCAAGGGCCGTGTCGAACGCGCGAACCGGACGCTGCAGGACCGGTTGGTCAAGGAACTACGACTGGCGGGCATTTCCGATATGGAGGATGCCAACGCGTTCCTTCCGGATTTTATGGAACGCTACAACGCCAGGTTCGCCAAGGCCCCGCGCCGCCCGGACGATCTGCATCGCGCGCTGAATGTGGAGCCGGATCGCTTGGCGGAGATTCTGTGCTTCCGCGACGAGCGGTATGTTGGCAACCAGTTGGCCTTTTCCTACGCGCGGCTGCGGATCATCCTGCAAGAGAATGAGATCACGCGCGGGCTGCCCGGAAAGTATGTCGACAGCTTCGAGTTCCCGGACGGTCGGCTGGAGTTCCGCTGGAAAGGTGTCTCGCTCCCCTACTCCGTCTTCGACAAGGACCAGCGCGTCACGCATGCGGCGATCACCGAGAACAAGAACCTGAGCGCCGTGCTAGAATACATCAAGGCCGAACAGGACAAGGCCCCACCCAAGAAACGCCGGGCGGGAAAGCAGCGTACCCGCTACGAGCCAACCGGCCGGAAGCCCACGGGACGGCCCTCGTTGATGGAACCCTACTACGAAAGAAAACGCGCCGAGCGGGAGGCCCGCAAAGCCGGCCAGGGCTGCGATATCTGAGGTCTCCGCCCTGTCAGGCTTTGCTCCCCTCTGTGCCCAGGTGGGACATTTCTACTTTGCAGACCGGGTGACATTTCTACTTGGTTGCAACATGCACTAATTGTTGCGATAGTATATTATCGTAGATATGCTGAGCCTAGTCACAGAGGGTCCTCAGCATGCGTCATCCATTTAAGAAGCTCCTCCCGTCGGTCGCAGTCGCTTTGACTGTGACAAGTTCTTTGCTGCCGTTACCCGCCCGCGCGCAGACATACCCGATCGATTGCGCAATCCTCTTGTGCCTGTCTGGCGGCTGGCCTGCTTCCGTCCCTTGCGCCCGAGCCCGCGCCGAATTCATCCGGCGAATTACGCCTTGGCCGGTGGAACCGCCGCTACAAATCTGGCACTGTCCCATGGGCGCGTCCTATGAGACCTCTCCAGCATCAAACAATACAGACCGCATCTTTGAAGCATTCTTCCAAACCAATAGCGCAAGACCGCGCCAATCATTCGCTGCGCATGACTTAGCCGGCCTTTATGAGCCAATAGAGGCCGCTTGGCGCACTCCAGACGCCCCAGATTACCTTGTTCCCACCGACCGGACCCTCCGGCTCATTCAAGATCGCGCGGACATCGATATCAGCGGACCTGAGTTCAACTTCGTGCGATCCATCCGGGTCTTTGATGTCCGGTATGCACGACAGCACGAATCCGGACGTGACGGCGACTGCAACCGTAGCGCCACCGTGGTCCTCGGCACATATGGAACGCAGGGTGACTTCGCTTGGCAGAGGTCCTCCATAACCGCCCTACCAGCCGCCCATGCCGGTCTCGAACGATGGGGCCAGAATTGCCCCAGTATCTATCATCGATCCGTCTTCGTCGACTGGCGTGACTACGAGGGCAACTACGGTTTTGAACAGGTGAACTACTGATCTCACGCAAAATGGCTCGGACTTTAAGACTGGTTTCGCGGACATGTGCAATGCCACCTCGCGCGCCTCGTCGTCGAAGTGCAGTTTGGCATTTCGGCAAACGCCGCAGGGTTGCCCTTCTCACCCGCCCTCGTCTCTTCCGATCCGCATGAGCGCATCGAAGTCGATTTCTTGCTTCTGTTCTTCACTTATATCCGGCCGGATTTTCGATACCTGCTGGGGCCCATGGACGTCCCACATCACCGCATGCGCGCCCGTACCCCAGCGATAAACCCAACCAACAACGCTGCACTCATCGGTCCCGAACAGATTGGCGATCGCGACGCCCTCACCTTTATCATCGTTCACTGATTACTAACTTCCTGCACATTGGCGCTGCAGTTACGGCATCGTGTCATTGAGTGCGCGCTCGGATCGCATGCCGTACTTAGCAGGCCGCTGAAAAAGTCGGCCCTCGACGCGGTTTCAAGAACGTGATTCACCTTC
>JAAFAB010000008.1 GCA_018222585.1 Paracoccaceae bacterium
CGCCTCAGCGCCGCCGGTGAGGGGGGTTCTACGGTTAGTGCGGGGCACCCGCAAGTGGTTTTTCAAAGAAAATCCGAGATTTCCGCGAGAAATCGAAAAATACATTAATTACAATACGTTACAGGATCAATTTTCTGCTCGGCCAGAGAAGATCCGCGGTTGAAGCCAGCTCTCCCGGCGACTCGTTCCAGCCTATAGGGGGTTATCCACCGAGTTATCCTCAGCCACACGGGGAATCTGCCCGGAATCGGGACCGAGTCACCTGCGACTCCCTCGGCGTCCTCCCGAATCCGGGCCCTGGGCGAGTCGACGGCCTGGAATCGCCGCATCCGGCGGTCGGGGCTTTGTCCGCCCTCGGGAAGCGTCCCTGTTCCAGCCCCCCCCTCCTCTACCCCCACTCGAAGCAGATACCGGAAAGACGCCTGCGCGGGCATGAGGGGCGCGCCTCCGTCCTACTCGGCAGTTGCCGGACCAGGACGGTGCCGGTGGAATTGCCTCAGGCGAGACCCCCGGGAAGAGCAATCGGCTCGGGCACAGACGGATGCACCGGCATTGATCGCCACATGGGGAAGAGGAGTGGGATGACCTGCGGGGCCCCTGTCGCGCGCCCGGGCCCGGAAAGATCACGGCCGAGAAACGACAAAGGCGCCCCAAGGGGCGCCTTTTGTAAATTGGTCGGAGCGAGAGGATTCGAACCTCCGGCCCCTGCCTCCCGAAGACAGTGCTCTACCAGGCTGAGCTACGCTCCGACCGTGCAGCGCGATCTATCCTCCCCCGTAAGGCTTGGCAAGAGAGAATCCGCCTTGCCCGTGTCCAAGTCAGTGCCAGCAGATCAGGCGCGTCGGCCGTCCGGTTGCTCGTCCTGCCGCCGCGTGGCCGAACGCATCCGCATCAACGGGCCGATCCGCAGCGCCGCCGGGGTGCCCGTCCGGTTGCGGCTGCGCAGCACCGGCTGTTTCGAGCTGCCGCCCTGGCGCGATTCCCGGATGACGATGTAAAGGCCCGACCCGATGATCAGCACCGAACCGGCGGCGACGTTCGTCCCCGGGAACTCGTCAAACAGCAGCCAGCCGTAGAAGGTGGCCCAGAGGATCTGGGAATACTGCATCGGGGCGACCAGCGCGGCCTCGCTGTTGCGATAGGCCGAGATCATGAACAGCATGGCGACGACCGACAGCAGGGCGATGGCGAAGAAGCCGCCCATGTGCAGCGCCGGAACGGGCTTGTAGTAGAAGGGCATCAGCGCGCCCATCAGGACGAAGTTGGCCAGCAGAGGGTAGATCAGCATCACCACGTTGCGCTCTTCCTTGCCGATCTTGCGCACGATGACCGACGACAGCGCACCGCAGGCCGCCCCCGCCATGGCGGCGAAGTGGCCGGGCCCCAGGGCGGCATTGCCCGGCTGCAGCACCACGCCGACTCCGATCAGCCCGACGATCACCGCCAGCCAGCGGCGCAGGCGCACCTTCTCGCCCAGGATCGGGATCGACAGCACCGTGATCAGCAGGGGCGAGGCGAAGAGGATGGCATAGGTGTCGGCCATGGGCAGCACCGAGAAGGCATAGTAGCCGCAGCCTGCCGCGACCACCGAGGCCAGGGTGCGCAGCAGCATCCACCAGGGATGCTCGGGGCGCAGGGTGCCGGGGCGGGCGTCGCGGATCAGGATGACCGAGGTGAGCGGGAAGCTCATCAGCACCGTCAGCCAGACCATCTGGAAGGCCGAGTAATTGCCGCCGAGGATCTTGATGATCGCGTCATGGCCCGAAAAGATCGCGAAGGCCACCAGGGCAAAGCCTATCCCGCGTGTCGATCCCATCTGCCCCACCTCCAAAAGAAAACCCTTCCCGCCACTATGAGGCGGAAAGGGTCGAAGGCAAGCGGCGCCCCGGCAAAAGCGGGGTTACCGGTAACAGTCTTGTCTTAGAGGCTCGCCTCAAGGGCGGCGACCACGGCATCGCCCATCTCGGAGGTCGAAGCCGGGGTGCGGCCTTCCTCGTTCAGCAGGTCTGCGGTGCGGACGCCATCGGCCAGCACCTTTTCGACCGCCTGCTCCAAGCGGGTGGCCTCGTCGCCGAGGTCGAAGGAGTAGCGCAGCGCCATGGCGAAGCTGAGGATGCAGGCGCAGGGGTTGGCCTTGCCCTGGCCGGCGATGTCGGGGGCCGAGCCGTGCACCGGCTCGTACAGTGCCTTGGGACGGCCGTTGGCCATCGGGGCGCCCAGCGAGGCCGAGGGCAGCATCCCGAGCGAGCCGGTCAGCATGGCGGCGAGATCCGACAGCAGGTCGCCGAACAGGTTGTCGGTGACGATCACGTCGAACTGCTTGGGCCAGCGGGTCAGCTGCATGGCGCCGGCATCGGCGTACATGTGCGACAGCTCGACCTCGGGGTAGTCCTTGCCGACCTCGGTGACGACTTCGCGCCACAGGATGCCGGATTCCATCACGTTGGCCTTTTCCATCGAACAGAGCTTCTTGCCCCGCTTCATGGCAAGCTCGAAGGCGGAACGGGCCGCACGGTCGATCTCGCTTTCGGTGTAGCGCTGCGTGTTGATGCCGACGCGCTCGTTGCCTTCCTCGATGATTCCGCGCGGCTCACCGAAGTAGACGCCCGAGGTCAGCTCGCGCACGATCATGATGTCGAGACCGGCGACCACGTCCTTCTTCAGAGACGAGAAGTCGGCCAGGGCGTCGAAGCACTGGGCCGGGCGCAGGTTGGAATAGAGGTCCATTTCCTTGCGCAGGCGCAGCAGGCCGCGCTCGGGCTTCACCGAGAAGTCCAGCACGTCGTACTTGGGGCCGCCGACGGCGCCCAGCAGGACGGCGTCGACTTCCTGGGCCTTGGCCATGGTGTCGTCATGCAGCGGCGTGCCGTGCTTGTCGTAGGCAGCGCCGCCCACCAGGTCTTCGGACACGTCGAAGACAACGCCCCGCTTGGCGCCGAACCAGTCGATGACCTTGCGCACTTCGGCCATGACTTCCGGGCCGATCCCGTCACCGGGGAGGATAAGGAGCGAGGGGTTGCTCATGAGGGGGGTCCTTCCTGATCTCTTTGCCGCTCTCGGGTAGCCGGGGCAGGCGGAAAGATCAAGAAACGAAAGGTTTGCGCCAACGCCATCGCCGGGGTGCGTTGCGGTGACCTTGGGCCGATCCTGTCCCCGCCCAGGTTGCCCCCGTCCTGTTGCGCGCTGACCTTGGACCCCGGCGTAGGGTGGGTGACACCCCACCTGCCCCTATGGCAGATCCATATCCACCCAGACCAGCCGGTGCCGGCTCGCCACCGCGACCTCCTTCGCCAGCGCCTCCCCCTCCTTCGGCCAGAAGACTCCGCTGCCGAGGACCCGCAGCCCGAGGGCGGGCAGGACATAGTCCACCCGCAAACGTCCCGGTCCCGGGCTTGGCCAGTCGACCGTCGCCTGTGCCTGCGGCCCCTCCGCCCCCGGTCGAACCGGCGCGGGGTCCTGCAGGCGCGGATCCTCCAGAAGGCCACGGATCGCCTCGCGCCTGCCCTCGCTCAGATGCGGATCCAGGTTGGCGCCGCCGAGAATGACGAAAGGCGCGGGCAGGTTGCCCGGCAGGGCTCCGGCCATCAGGCGCTGCCAGAATAGGATCTCGTCATGGTTGCGCCGCCCGTTGCGGTCCTCGGGTCCGTCGAAGACCGGCGGCGTGGCCTTGAAGATGCCAAGATGCAGCCTGGCGCCCGGCAGGTCGACCGGCAGCACCCAGTGCGCCGTCGAGGACAGACGCTGGACCCCGGTGCCGGGATCGTCTCCGCGCATCAGGGTGCCGGGCAGCTCCCGCCAGAGCAGCGCAGAATGATCCTGGACGGCGCCAAGCGGATGGCGAGACAGCACCGCCAGGCCGCCCTCGCCGGTGAAACGCCCGAAGCCCTGGGCATCGCGGGCCTCGCCAAGCCGGCCATTGCCGTCGATATCCAGCCCCGTCGGCATCCCGGCATTGGGCTCTGCGGTGAAGAAATACGGATAGGGCGCTGCCAGCGCCGCGTTCAGCGCCTGCAGGCCGCGCGCCTCGGCATCCCAGTCGATGCCCGCCAGCACCAGCACATCCGGCGCCACCGCAGCGATCACCCGCAGCACGGCGGCAACCTGCGGGTCTTCACCGCCGAGGACGTCCTGCAGCATCAGCGCCGGGCCATCGCGGGCCAGTTCGACATCGTAGTAGGCCAGCCGCAGCGGCTCGGCCCGCAGCGGGGCGGCGCCGAGGAGCAGCAGCGACAGGAGCAAGATCAGGTGGCCAGGATGCCTTCGGCCTTGGCGGCGGCGTAGGTGCGGCGGCGCTTGGCCTCGACCATGGCCGCGACCCGGGCCAGGGCCACGCCGCGCATGATCAGGTTTGCCGGAAGGAAGGCCCATGCCACCATCGTCCAGATCAGGGTCTGCGGCAGCGCCAGCGCGTGCAGATCCACCACCGGCAGAAGGAAGCGCACCGCCACCGGAGCCAGGAATGGCATGAGGAAGCCTAACAGGATGTTAACCACCGAGTCGCGCTTCAGCCGGGCCAGCACGTCGCCGCCCCCCGTGGGGTCGAAGAGCGGCAGGTTGATCCAGACATTGAAGGCGCCGTATTGCGCCGGCCAACCGTAGACCCGCACCAGGATGCCGAAGCCGACGAGACCGCAGAGCGAGGTCAGGTAGGCGATGCCGGCGGCAGCCCGCACGGTCTCGATGAAGGCGGGACCCGCATCGGCGGGCAGCGCCAGGATGACCAGCCGCACCGGCGAATAGGGGAAGTCGACCGCGTTCACCAGCATCTGCCCGACCCGCTGCAACAGGTCCGAGATCGGCGAATCCAGCGCCGGGCCGGACTGGTAGACCGTCAGCAGCAGGATCATCCCGAAGGCGGTGAAGTAGCGCAGGCGGTTCACCGGCGGGGCGAAGCGGAATTCGATGATCGTGGGGAACTGGCTGTAGTATTCGATGAAGGTATAGAGAGCGCCCACCATGGCGACCAGCACAACGATCTGGGCGGCATCGGGAGAAACATCCGGCAGCAGCAGGGAGGGCGTGGCAATAGCCAGCGCAATCAGGATGGCGCGCATCAGCGCGCCCGTGATTCTCACGATCACTGCTCGTCTTCCTTCAAACTGGCCCGGGCGGGTGGTTCTGCGTCTGCCCGTGTTTCCACTTTGATGCCGCGTCATGCGGTCTGCCTCATTGTTGCCATGATGTTGCCGCCCTTTCGCCGCACGCTCAAGGATCCCTTTCACAAGACCCTGATAATGAGGCGAAATGCGGGCCAAACTGGTGCGATCTTGCATCATTTCAACGCTGCGGTCACCGGCGGCACGACAGCAGGGAAAGGATAATCGTTTGCCACCAGGGGCTTGTTCGGGGCTCAGTATCCCCGCTGGCGGGTCATCAATCCGAAGGCCACCAGGCCGATTCCCTCGGCCAGCAGCTGAAGTCCCAGCAACAGACCCAGGAAGGCGCCGGTCGAGGCCCCCATGTCAAACAGCACGATGCTGCCGACCACGACCGAAGCCAGCCCCGAAAGCAGCACCAGCCAGAAATAGGGGGCGCCACGCAGGGCGAAGGACATCGTGGCACGCACCAGCCCGACGATCAGGAAGATCGCGCCGAGCAGCAGCGAGAGAGAGATCATCCCGGCCAGCGGGTTGTCCAGCAGCCAGACCCCGGCCACGATGGTCAGCACCGCCACGGCGGCATTCAGGAAACGGCCCTCGTGCGCCCCGGCCTTGAACAGGATCCACGCCTGCAGCACCCCCGACCCGAGGAAGACCACCCCCACGAGGGTGGTCACGGCGATGGAGGCGGCAAAGGGATTGGCAAGCGCAAGAAGGCCGAAGATCGTCAGAAGCAATCCGATGCCCAGGAATGCATTCGAAAGTTTCACCTGGCACCTCCTTCCGAAGCGCTTCGATGGGCGGGGAAACATCCGCCGGTACTGCAACACTCGCTCCGATGTACCGCAGGAGATCCGCAACGCAAAGGGGCCCGAAGGCCCCTTTGACTTTTGTTATTCGCTGTTCCCGATCAGACCCAAGGGCGGGACTGCGCGATCTGGCCCTCGAAGGTGTCGATCGAGGCCGCTTTCTCCAGGGTCAGGCCGATGTCGTCGAGCCCCTCCAGAAGGCAATGCTTGCGGAAGGGGTCGATCTCGAAGGAGAAGCTCTCGCCTTCCGAGGTGGTGACGGTCTGGGCCTCCAGATCCACCTCGATGCGGGCGTTCTGGCCCTTCTCGGCATCCTTCATCAGCACGTCCACAACCTCTTGCGGCATCACGATGGGAAGCATCCCGTTCTTGAAGCAGTTGTTGTAGAAGATGTCGGCGAAGGAGGTCGAGACGACCACCTTGATGCCGAAGTCCGCCAGCGCCCAGGGGGCGTGTTCGCGCGACGAGCCGCAGCCGAAGTTGTCACCGGCCACGATGATCTGGCTTTCGCGGTAAGCGGGCTTGTTCAGGACGAAATCGGGGTTCTCGTTGCCCTCGTCGTCATAGCGCATTTCCGCAAAGGCGCTGACGCCCAGACCCGACCGCTTGATGGTCTTCAGGTACTGCTTCGGGATGATCATGTCGGTGTCGATGTTGACCAGCGGCATCGGCGCCGCGACGCCCGAGAACTTTTCGAACTTTTCCATTTGGCTGGCTCCTCAGACGGCTTCTGCCGCGGTGAACTCGCGGATGTCGGTGATGCGGCCGGTGATCGCGGCGGCGGCGGCCATCGCGGGGCTCATCAGGTGGGTCCGGCCGCCGCGGCCCTGACGGCCCTCGAAGTTCCGGTTCGAGGTCGCGGCGCAGCGCTCGCCCGGGGCCAGCTGATCGGGGTTCATCGCCAGGCACATCGAGCAGCCCGCAAGGCGCCACTCGAAACCGGCCTCGGTGAAGATCTCGGCCAGCCCCTCTTCCTCGGCCTGGGCGCGGACAAGGCCCGAGCCCGGCACGATCATCGCCCGCATCCCTTCCTTGATCTTGCGGCCCTTCAGCACTTCGGCCGCGGCGCGCAGATCCTCGATCCGGCCATTGGTGCACGAGCCGATGAAGACCGTGTCGATCTCGATGTCGGTCAGCTTCTGGCCCGGGGCCAGACCCATGTAGTCGAGCGAGCGCTTGGCCGCCTCGACCTTGCCACCCTTGAAGCTTTCGGGCGCGGGGACCTCGGCGGTCACCGGCAGGGCGTCCTCGGGCGAGGTGCCCCAGGTGACGGTCGGGGCGATATCCTCGCCACGGATGGTCACGACCTTGTCCCAATGGGCGTCATCGTCGGAATAAAGGGTCTTCCACCAGTCCATCGCCGCTTCCCACTGGGCGCCCTTCGGCGCATGGGTGCGGCCCTTCACGTAGTCGAAGGTGGTCTGGTCGGGCGCGATCAGGCCGGCGCGGGCGCCGCCCTCGATGGCCATGTTGCAGATCGTCATCCGCCCTTCCATCGACAGCGAACGGATGGCCTCGCCGCAGTACTCGATGACATAGCCGGTGCCGCCGCCGGTGCCGGTGTGGCCGATGATGGTCAGCACGACGTCCTTGGCGGTGACGCCCGGGGCCAGCTTGCCGGTGATCTCGACCTTCATGTTCTTCGACTTGGACTGGATCAGCGTCTGGGTGGCCAGGACGTGTTCCACTTCCGAGGTGCCGATGCCATGGGCCAGCGCGCCGAAGGCGCCGTGGGTCGCGGTATGGCTGTCGCCGCAGACCACGGTCATGCCGGGCAGGGTCCAGCCGTTTTCGGGGCCGACGATATGCACGATGCCCTGGCGGATGTCCGAGACGGGGTAGTAATTGACGCCGAAGTCACGGGCGTTCTTGTCCAGCGCGGCCACCTGGATGCGGCTGTCTTCGGGCATGGTCTCGGGATCGTCGCGGCCCGGCGTGGTCGGCACGTTGTGGTCCGGCACGGCGATGGTGCGTTCCGGGGCACGCACCTTGCGGCCCGACATGCGCAGACCCTCGAACGCCTGCGGCGAAGTCACCTCATGCACCAGGTGCCGGTCGATATAGAGCAGGCAGGTGCCGTCCTCGGCCTGGTGGACGACATGGGCGTCCCAGATCTTGTCATAGAGTGTCTTGGGGGACATGGGTCCTCTCCCTTGATGTTCGTGGAAATTCGCAAAATGGGAAGCGCGCGCCGCCGCTCAGGCAGTCGCGCCCGGCCTCATAGCTGGGCCAGGATCGTCAGCGTCGCGCCGAAGAAGCGCCAGGGCAGGCGCGCGCGGTCGTCCATGTCGAAAATCTGCGTCATGACCGCCCAGATACGCCTGTCTGCGGCTTTCATCAAGCCTCGCCGGATGCTGCGGCGCAGGAACCCGGGCCCCGGGGGCGCCGTTGAACTGTCAAAGGAGATCACGATGACCGAGCTGCTGACGCTGAAGGCCAAGGAGCGCCTGACGCCCGATACCCATGCCTATACCTTCAACCGGCCCGAGGGATTCCACTTTACCCCGGGCCACGCGACCGAACTGGCGATCCAGCGCGAGGGATGGCGCGACGAGGGACGCCCCTTCACCTTCACCTCGCTGCCCGAGGACGACCACCTGCAGTTCACCATCAAGTCCTATCCCTCCCACGACGGGGTGACGGCGCAGATGGCAACCCTGCAGGCCGGTGAAATGGTCGAGATCGACTCGCCCTTCGGCGCGCTCGAGGACAAGGGGCCCGGCACATTCCTGGCCGCCGGCGCGGGGATCACCCCCTTCCTCGCCATCCTGCGGGCCCGGGCCGCCGGCCAGCGGCTGGACGGCTGCCGGCTGATCTACACCAACAAGACCGCCCGCGACATCATCCTGCACGAAGAGCTTGCCCGGATGCCGGGGCTCACCACCCATTTCACCGTGACAGATGAACCCTCCCCCGGGGTGGAACATGCCACGATCGACAGGGCCTGGCTCTCCGAGCGGATCGAGGATCCATCGGGCCGGTTCTATCTCTGCGGGCCACAGGGCTTCGTCGATTCGATGCGCGACGCCCTGACGGGCCTCGGCGCCGCCGCGGACCTGATTCACACCGAGGAAGGCTGGTGAGCGCGCCCGATCCCGCGGCCCTGACCGGCTCCTGACCGGCCCGGGTCTGCCGTTGCGGCGGGCGGGGGCCGGGTTTCATTGAAATTGCCCGCCGCGGCTGTTACCTTTGCTCCATGCCCAGCACCGGGGCCAGGTCGGTGCGCATCCAGGGAGGACAATGTCCTGTCACTTGACGCAACGGCGGATCTGTCCGCGCCTGAAGGGGCCCAGATGATGGCCGCCCCGCAAGAGTTGAGCGTGAAAGACCAGCTCGCCCTGATCCTGCAATCGCTGGAAGACGACAAGGCCGAGGAGATCGTGCAGATCGACCTCGCCGGGAAGTCTTCCATCGGGGATTACATGATCGTCTGCTCCGGCCGCTCCTCGCGGCAGGTCGGCGCGATGGCCGAAAAGCTGGTCGAACGCCTGAAAGAGGCCACCGGCCGCACCGCCAAGGTCGAAGGCAAGGAAGCCGGCGACTGGGTGCTGATCGACACGGGCGACGTGATCGTCCATGTCTTCCGCCCCGAAGTGCGCGAATTCTACCAGCTCGAGAAGATGTGGATGCAGCCGGGCCAGAAGGCCACGATGTCCTGACCAGACGCCCGACAAGGCGGAAGTCTAGGCCCCGACCGGGAACCGACATCCTCAGATGAAGCTGCATATCTGCGCCATGGGCCGGCTCCGCAAGGGGCCGGAGAAGGCGCTCCTCGATGACTATCTCGATCGCGCCGGCAAGACCGGCCGCGCCCTTGGCCTCGGTCCCTGCGCAGTCGCCGAGGGCGAGGCGAAGCGTGGCGGCGGGATGGCCGAGGAGGCCGAGCTTCTCTTTCGCATGATCCCCGAGGGCGCGGCGCTGGTCTGCCTGGACGAGCGCGGCAAGCTCCTGACCTCGCCGCAACTCGCCGACCAGTTGGCGCGCTGGCGCGACGACGGGATCCGTGACGCGGCCTTCGTCATCGGCGGCGCCGACGGGATAGACCCCGCCCTGCGCGCCCGCGCCGACCTGTCGATCTCCTTCGGCAAGATGGTCTGGCCGCACATGCTGGCCCGGGTCATGCTGGCCGAACAGCTCTACCGCGCCACCACGATCCTCGCCGGCTCGCCCTACCATCGGGTGTAGCGCCCCGCAGCCTCGTCGAATGCCTCCGGCGGGAGTATTTTTAGCCTGGTGATGACAATGCGGCGGTTCCCGGTTTGGCGGCCTACTTTCCGATTGAGAGCTTGGCACGCTCCTTGTGGAAAATGAGGGTGCCGCAGCTTTCAGCCCCGTTCCCATCACCAGGCTGAAAATACTCCGGGGGGAATGGCGCCGCAGGCGACAGGGGGGCAGCGCCCCCTTCCCGGGCACTCTCCGGCACGCAACCGCCCGAGCCTGCACCAGAGGTTTCCCCCTGACCGCGAAGGGTCTAGAACCGGGGCAACAGGCATGAGGCCCAGGCAGGAGAATCCGATGTCCATCCCGAAACCCGTCGTCCTTTGCATTCTCGATGGCTGGGGCCTGCGCGAGGCCCGCGAGGCCAATGCGCCCGCCCTTGCCGAGACGCCGACCTTCGACCGGATCATGGCGACCTGTCCCCATGCGACGCTGGTGACCTTCGGCCCCGATGTGGGCCTGCCCAGGGGCCAGATGGGCAATTCCGAGGTCGGCCACACCAATATCGGCGCTGGCCGCATCGTTGCCATGGACCTCGGCCAGATCGACCTGGCGATCGAGGATGGCTCGTTTGCGCAGAACGCGGCCATGGGCGAGATGATCTCCAGTCTGAAGGAAACCGGCGGCACGGCCCATGTGATGGGGCTGGTCTCGGACGGCGGGGTGCATGGGTCGCTGACCCATATCCTGTCCGCCGTGAACACCATTGCCGCAGCCGGTGTGCCCGTCGCCCTGCACGCGGTCACCGATGGCCGCGACGTGGCGCCGAAATCCGCCCTGGCCTACCTGGCCGAGCTCGAGGCTGGCCTGCCCGAAGGCGCGAAGATCGCCAGTGTTTCGGGCCGCTACTACGCCATGGACCGCGACAATCGCTGGGAGCGTGTTTCGCTGGCCTATTTCGCCATGATCCGCGGCGAGGGCGAGACCGCAGCCTCTGCCGCCGAAGCGATCGAAGCCAGCTATGCCGCCGGGAAGACCGACGAATTCGTCCTGCCGACCGTCATCGGCGATTTCGCGGGCGTGCAGGATGGCGACGGTTTCTTCTGCCTCAACTTTCGCGCCGACCGCGCGCGCGAGATCCTGCGCGCCATCGGAGAGCCGGGCTTTGACGATTTCGACACCGGCCCCCGCCCCGATCTGTCCGCCCTTCTGGGCATGGTCGAATACTCCGACGGCCATAATGCCTACATGACCACCTGTTTCCCCAAGCGCGAGATCGTCAACACGCTGGGCGCCTGGGTGGCCAGCCACGGCAAGACCCAGTTCCGCCTCGCCGAGACCGAGAAATACCCCCATGTGACCTTCTTCCTCGATGGCGGGGTCGAGGCGATCAAGCAGGGCGAAGAGCGCTTCATGCCGAAATCGCCCAAGGTCGCCACCTATGACCTGCAACCCGAGATGTCCTCGGTCGAAGTCACCGACACCTTCGTCGAGGCCATCGAACGCGGTTTCGATCTGATCGTCACCAATTACGCCAACCCCGACATGGTGGGTCATACCGGCGATATCGACGCCGCCGTGAAGGCCTGCGAAGCTGTCGACCGCGGCCTGACCCGTGTCGTCGCGGCGCTGGAGAAGGTGGGCGGCGCGATGATCCTCACCGCCGACCACGGCAATTGCGAAACCATGATCGATCCGGAAACCGGCGGTCCGCATACGGCGCATACGACCAACCTGGTGCCGGTGGCGCTTTTCGGCGGCCCGGAAGGGGCCAGCCTGCGCGACGGACGACTTGCCGACCTGGCGCCGACCCTGCTGCAGCTCATGGGGCTGGAGCAACCCGCCGAGATGACCGGCGAGAGCCTGATCAAGTGATCCCCCTCCGCCGTCTCGCCTGTGTTGCGCTGATCGCCTTCGCCGCACCGGCGGGTGCGCAGGACGCGGCCGGGCTGGCGCGGGCGGCGGCGGCGGAGCTGGAGGCGGCCCATGACCGGCTGGAGGGCGCCGAGCGCGCCTCGGACCGGGTCGCGGCGCTGACCGCCACCATCGCCGCCTACGAGAAGGGCCTGGCCGCGATGCGGGAAAGCCTGCGCGCCGCCTCGCTGCGCGAATCGCGGATCCAGGCCCGCTTCGAGGCCCAGAGCGAGGAGATCGGCGCGCTTCTCGGCACCCTTCAGACCCTGTCGAGAGAGCCGGCACCGGTGCTGATGCTGCACCCGGACGGGCCGATCGGCACCGCGCGCTCGGGGATGCTGATGGCCGAGGCCGCCCCCGCCCTCACCGCCCGTGCGGAAGAGCTGCGCGCCCAGCTGTCCGAGGCGCGCGAGATGCGGGCCCTGCAGGAAGCGGCGGCGGATCAGCTGGCCGGGGCGCTTTCCGGCGTTCAGTCGGCCCGCACCGCACTCAGCCAGGCGGTTGCGGAACGCACCGACCTGCCGCGCCGTTTCACCGCCGACCCGATGAAGACCCAACTGCTGATCGCCACAGCCGAGACCCTGCGCGCCTTCGCCGACGGCCTGCCCGAGATCGCCGAGGGCGACGAGGCCCCGACGCGCCAGTCCATCGCGGGACTGAAGGGCCAGCTGCCCCTGCCGGTGCAGGGCACGCTGCTGCGCCGTGCGGAGGAAGCCGATGCCGCGGGCGTCACCCGGCCCGGGATCGTCCTGGCCACCCGGCCCCGCGCCCTCGTCACGACGCCGGTCCCGGCGACGATCCGCTATCTCGGGCCATTGATGGACTACGGAAACGTGATGGTACTTGAACCCCAGGCGGGTTTACTCTTTGTTCTGGCCGGGCTGGATATCGTCTACGGAGAGATCGGAGAGGTGCTGCCGCAAGGGGCACCGCTCGGCCTGATGGGCGGCGAGGACCCGGCACCGGGCGCGATTCTCGCACAGGCCCGGGACGGCTCTGGTCAAGACCGGTCGGAAACGCTTTACATGGAGGTCAGGGAAGGCGGTACGCCCCTGGACCCCGAAACCTGGTTCGCAGTCACGAAGGACACGCAATGATGAAGAAATTCGCCATGGCAGCGGTCAGCGGCATGACGGTGGCCATCGTGGCCACCACCCAGATTGCCCCGCCGCTGCTGGCGCAGGAGTCGAGCCGCGAGAGCTCGGTCTACGAGCAGCTCGATCTTTTCGGCGATGTCTTCGAAAGGATTCGCAGCCAATACGTCGAGGATGTCGAACCCTCCGAGCTGATCGAGGCGGCGATCGACGGCATGTTGACCTCGCTCGACCCGCACAGTTCTTACCATCCGCCCGAGGAAGCCGACGACCTGCGCGTGCAGACCCGCGGTGAATTCGGCGGGCTGGGGATCGAGGTCACCCAGGAAGAGGGCTTCGTGAAGGTGGTCACGCCGATGGACGAGACCCCCGCCGCCGAGGCGGGCGTCGAGGCCGGTGACTTCATCACCCATGTCGACGGCGAATCGGTGCTGGGGCTGACCCTGGACGAGGCGGTGCAGATGATGCGCGGCCCTGTCGGCTCGGAGATCGTGATCACCGTCGTACGCGAGGGAGAGCCCGAGCCCTTCGACATCACCATCATCCGAGACACCATCAAGCTGACCGCCGTCCGCGCCCGCACCGAGAGCGACACCGTGGTGCTGCGGATCTCGGCCTTCAACGACCAGACCTATCCAAACCTGGCCGAGGGCCTGGCGGACGAGGTCGAGAAGGCCGGCGGCCTCGACAACATCAACGGCGTGGTGCTGGACCTGCGCAACAATCCCGGCGGGCTGCTGCTGCAGGCGATCCGGGTCTCCGACGCCTTCCTCGAAGAGGGAGAGATCGTCTCGACCCGGGGGCGCAATCCCGGCGAGGGCGACCGCTACAACGCCGAGGCCGGCGACCTGATCGAGGGCAAGCCGATCGTGGTGCTGGTCAACGGCGGCTCCGCCTCGGCCTCGGAGATCGTCGCCGGTGCGCTGCAGGATCACCGCCGCGCCATCGTCGTCGGCACCAAGAGCTTCGGCAAGGGCTCGGTCCAGACGGTGATGCCGTTGCGCGGGGACGGCTCGATCCGCCTGACCACGGCGCGCTACTACACGCCTTCCGGTCGCTCGATCCAGAACCTCGGCATTTCGCCCGACATCGTGGTCCACCAGCCGCGCGTCGATCCCAATGCAGAGGATGAGGACGAGCCGGCGGACACCCCGCGCCGCTCCGAGGCGGATCTGCGCGGCACGCTCGACAACGACTCCCTGAGCGAAGACGAGATCCGCCAGATCGAGGAAGAGCGCGAGAAGGCCGAGAAGGCCGCCGAGTTGCGTGACGAGGATTACCAGCTGGCCTACGCCATCGACATCCTGCGCGGTCTCGCGGCCCTGGGCCCGAAGTATCGCACCACGGTGCTGGCGGCCCCCGCCGACCAATAAGGCCCGGCAACGTCTCGACAGAACCACCCCTCGCGGTCCCGCCGCGAGGGGTTTTTCGTGGCTCAATCCATGCGGAGCACAACAGCGCCCCGCTTGTGGCGGCTCTCGACAAGAGCATGGGCGGCCCGCGCCTCGGCCATCTGGAAGCTCTGACCGACCACCGGGCGCAGCTGGCCCGCCTGCTGCATCGCCACCAGCCTCTCCAGGTCCTCGGCCCGGTCCGTGCTGACATGCAGCCGCACCTTCCGGGCCCGCAGGACATTTGTCAGTGCCTGAAGCATCTCGCGCAGGCCGAAGTTCAGCGGCACGAACAGGCCGCCCCGGCGCAGCACACGCCGCGCTTCGCCCAGGTGGCTGGCGCCGAAGGTGTCGAAAACCAGGTCGAAGCGTCGCCCCAGCCCCGCCACGTCGTGACGACGGTAGTCCAGCGCCTCCTCCGCCCCCAGCTCCTTCAGCAGCGGCAGGTTCGGCGCGCTGGCCATGGCGGTGACATGGGCGCCCATGGCGCGGGCGATCTGCACCGCCATGGCGCCGACCTCGCCGGAGCCGCCGAGGATCAGCACCCTTGCGCCCGGCTGCAGCTTCGCGACGTCGCGCAGGAAGACCAGTGCCGAAAGGCCGCCGAAGGGCAGCGCCGCCGCCTCTTCTGCGCCCAGTCCGGCGGGGCGCCGGACGATGCACTGCCTGGGTTTCACCAGCAGGTAGTCCGCATGGGCCCGACCCGGCACGAAGCCCAGCACCGGCCCCGTGGGGATCGCCGCGCCCTCCCCCGCCGCGACCACCTCACCGGCAAAGGCACTGCCCAGCACCGGGTTGCGCGGCCGTCGCCAGCCGAACATCGCCCGGCCGACCGGCCCCAGCACCCCCGGGAAGGCCGCGGCACGCAGCCGCCAGTCCGCCGTGGTCACCGCCGCCGCCTCGACCTTCACCAACATTTCGCCCGGGCCCGGGTGGGGTGTCTCGATCTCCGCCATCGAAAGCACCTCGGGGCCGCCGTAGTCCCTGTAGACAATCGCCTTCATGATCTCGCTCCATCGCTGTCGAGCAGGGAGATATGGCCGGGCCACACCAAATGAAATTGACTTAATTCGCAGATCACCCATACAAATTTGCATGGATATGTCCCACATCGCCTTCGACTGGGGCCGCGCCCGCGCCTTCCTCGCCACCGCCGAGACGGGATCCCTCTCGGCCGCCGCCCGGGCACTGAAGCTGACACAGCCGACGCTCGGCCGCCAGGTCGCCGCGCTGGAGGAAGACCTCGGCCTAGCGCTCTTTGATCGGACCGGCCGCAACCTGGTGCTGACCCCGGCGGGCCGGGCCCTGCTGCCCCGGGCGCGGGCCATGGCCGAGGCCGCGCTGGCCTTTTCGCGCTCGGCCGCCGGGCTGACGGACGAGATCGACGGGCGGGTGGTGATCACCGCCTCGGAGTTCTACGCCGCCTTTCGCCTGCCCGTCGTCATCGCCCGCCTGCAGGCCCTGCATCCGGGAATCGAGGTCGAGGTCCGAGCGGCCAACGATATCAGCGACCTGGCCCGGCGCGAGGCCGATATCGCCCTGCGCAACACCCGCCCGGAAGACCCCGAGCTGATCGGCAGGCGGCTGCCCGACGATGTCGGCCACTTCTACGGCAGCGCCGGTTACATCGCCTCTCTCGGTGATCTGCGAGAGGTTGCCGATCTCGCTCGCGCGCGCTTCCTCGCCTGGGATCACGGAGAGGCGATGCCCGCCTTGCTGCGCGGCGTCGGTCTGCAAACCAGCCCCGCGAACTTCCCGATCACCACCGGCAACCACCTCGTGCAATGGCAGATGTGCCGCGCCGGTCTGGGCCTTGGCACCTTCTCTCAGGCCGAGGGGGATGCGCACCTTGTCCGGGCACCGCTGCTGCCGCCGATTCCCTTCCCGGTCTGGCTGGTCGCGCACCGCGATCTGGCCCATTCGCGCCGGTTGCGCATCACCTGGGACCTGCTGGCCGAGATGCTGCCTCAGCTCTCCTCGGCGTGACAGGCGACGCAGACCTTGTTGCGGTCGGGATCGCGGAAATAAGCGCCGTAGAAATTCGGATGATAGCGCGGGCGCAGCCCCGGCCCGCCCTCGTCCTTGGCGCCAGCGGCCATGGCCAGGGCGAAACAGGCCTCCACCGTGGCCCGGTCCGGCGCCAGGAAGGCCACCATCGGCCCGTTGCCCGGCTGCGCCTCGCCCTCGAAGGGCCTGGTCAGGAAGAACAGCGGTCGCGGGCTTCCCGGCTCGCGGAAAGCGGCTTCGCGCCCCGGCTCCAGCCAGGTCTCCTCAAACCCCAGCCGCGTCATCAGCGGCAGGGAGAAGTCCCGCGCACGGACTAAGTCGGATACGGCAATGGTCACATGGCTCAGCATGAACTGATCCTTCCACACCGCCGCCCCGCGCGCAGCCCCTGTTCCCATTCGATGGCCGAAAATACTCCGGGGGAGCCCGCCGCAGGCGGGTGGGGGCAGAGCCCCCAAATGGAAAGCCCCCCAATGGAAAGGGCGCCGGTCTCCCGACGCCCTTCAATCTCTCAGCCGACCCGTGGAATCAGAAAAACGCCTGCAACCCGGTCTGCGCCCGGCCCAGGATCAGCGCGTGCACGTCGTGGGTGCCTTCGTAGGTGTTCACCGTCTCCAGGTTCGCCGCGTGGCGCATCACCTGGTACTCGATCTGGATGCCGTTGCCGCCGTGCATGTCCCGCGACATCCGCGCGATATCCAGCGCCTTGCCGCAGTTGTTGCGCTTGATGAGAGAGACCATCTCGGGCGCCGCCTTGGCACGGTCGAACAGGCGACCGACCTGCAGGGCGGCCTGCAGGCCCAGGGCGATCTCGGTCTGCATGTCGGCCAGCTTCTTCTGGTACAGCTGCATCCCCGCCAGCGGTTTGCCGAACTGCTTGCGGTCGAGACCGTACTGCCGCGAGCGGTGCCAGCAATCCTCGGCGGCGCCCATGACGCCCCAGGCGATGCCGTAGCGGGCGCGGTTCAGACAGCCGAAGGGACCTTTCAGGCCCGAGACATGCGGCAGCAGGGCCTCTTCGCCGACTTCCACGTTGTCCAGCACGATCTCGCCGGTGATCGAGGCGCGCAGTGACAGCTTGCCGCCGATCTTCGGCGCCGACAGACCCTTCATGCCCTTTTCCAGCACGAAACCACGGATGGCGCCGTCATGGGCCTCGGACTTGGCCCAGACCACGAAGACATCGGCGATCGGCGCGTTGGAAATCCACATCTTCGAGCCAACCAGACGGTAACCGCCCTCGGTCTTGATGGCGCGGGTCTTCATGCCGGCGGGGTCGGAACCCGCATCGGGCTCGGTCAGGCCGAAGCAGCCGATCCACTCGCCCGAGGCCAGCTTGGGCAGGTACTTCATCCGCTGCTCTTCGCTGCCATAGGCATAGATCGGGTACATCACCAGCGAGCTCTGCACCGACATCATCGAGCGGTAGCCCGAATCGACCCGCTCCACCTCACGCGCGACGAGGCCGTAGCTGACATAGCCCGCACCGATGCCGCCGTATTGCTCAGGGACAGTGACGCCCAGCAGACCCATCTCGCCCATCTCGGCGAAGATGCCGGGCTCGACGCCCTCGTTCAGGTACATCTCCTCGACCCGCGGCATCAGCTTTTCCTGCGCGAAGGCATGGGCGGTGTCGCGGATCATCCGCTCTTCCTCTTCCAGCTGGTCCTCCAGCAGGAAGGGATCCTCCCACGAGAAGCTGGACATGTTGGGGCGGTCCTTGTCCTTCAGGACGGGGCGGTTGGGGGTATCCATGAGATCTCTCCTCGGGTTGCGGGGGCCGCATGGGGCCCTGGCCTTTGCGCCGCAATCTAGGCCATGGACGGCGGCGGCGCTAACGCCTAATTCTTGCAAAGCTATGAGTTCGACGAATAGGCGTTCCGAAAATGCGCAAACCCTACATACCTTCGGTTGGAGAGCTTGAAGCCTTTTGCGCATGTGCCCGCGTCGGCACCACCACCGGCGCGGCGCGGGAGCTGGGGCTGACGCAATCCGCCGTCTCACGTTCCATCGCGGCGCTGGAAGACCGGTTGGGGGTGGCGCTGTTCACCCGGGCGCGGCAGCGGCTGGCACTGTCGGACGCGGGCCGCTCGTTCCGGGTCGAGGCCGAGGCCCTGCTGGCGCGCCTCGATGCGGCGGCGACCTCGGTCATGGCCTTCGGCGGACAGGAGAGCGTGCTGCGTCTGTCGGTCCTGCCCAGCTTCGGGCGCTCCTGGCTGATTCCGCGCCTCGGCGCCTTCCGCGCCACGATGCCGGGAATCAGCTTCGATGTGGCGGCGCGGCTGGCGCCGGTGAACTTCGACAGCGACCCCTACGACCTGGCGATCCAGCGCAGCGCGCACCGGCAGAGCGGCGCGCGGCACCTGCACCTGCTGGACGAGGTGCTGGTCGCTGTTGCCGCCCCGTCGCTGGCGGGGGGCGGGGTGCTGTCGGACGCCGAGCTGCTCTCGCTGCCGCTGCTGCAGCAGTCGACCCGCCCGACCCTCTGGCCCGACTGGTTCCGCGAGGCCGGTGTCGATCCGCGCCAGGCCCTGCGCGGCGCCCGTTTCGATCACTTCGACATGGTGGTGGATGCCGCCGCCGCCGGGCTGGGCGTCGGGCTGGTGCCCGAGGTCATCGCCGAGCGACCACTGGCCGAAGGGCGGCTGAAGCTGGCGTCCGGGCGCCGGCTGGACACCGGGCAGGCCTACATGCTGATCCACCCCGACCGCTCGGAGGCGCTGCCCGGCTTCGCCCGCTTCCGTGACTGGCTGGCGGCGGAGCTGGCGGGGATCTGGGCCTAGGCCAGACGGGATAGGCCCCCTGCGGGCCATGCCTCCGGCGGGAGTATTTCCAGCCGTCGAATGGGATGGGCGGAAGCGCGCCATCCGGCCCCGCCGCGCCGGGTCCCGCCATCTTGGACTTCGCTGCGCGCGGGAGTAGGATGCCCTCTGCACAGCGCAAGAGGTATCCATGACCCCCGAACAGAAAGCCGCCCTGCCCTACCGCCCCTGTGTCGGGGTCGTGCTGGTCAACGCCGACGGCCATGTCTTCACCGGACAGCGGCTGGATTCCGACGTACCCGCCTGGCAGATGCCCCAGGGCGGCATCGATCCGGGCGAAACACCCGAGGTGGCGGCGCTGCGCGAGCTCTGGGAAGAGACCGGCGTTCAGGCCGAAAAGGTCACCGTCGAAGCCGAGACCGACGAATGGATTCCCTACGACCTGCCCGATCATCTGCTGGGCAAGGTCTGGGGCGGGCGCTTCCGCGGACAGGAACAGAAGTGGGTGTTGATGCGTTTTCACGGCACGGATGCGGATGTGAACATCGAAACCGCGCATCCCGAGTTCAGCGAGTGGCGCTGGATGCCACCGCAAGATCTGGTGGAGAACATTGTCCCCTTCAAGCGCGCCGTCTATGCGCGTGTGCTTGAGCTGCTCGGAGACAGGATTTGAAGAACTTTGCCCCCCTGACCACCGCCGCCCTCGTGGGCGCCCTCTCCTCCGGCCCCGCCCTGGCGCTGTCCTGCCTGCCTGCCGATGTCCGGCAGAGCTATACCCAGGTCGACGAGGCATCCGAGACCTACGTGGTGCTGCTCGGCGCGTTCGACTTCAAGGACCTGAAGCTGCCCGAGCGCGACCTGAGCGATCCAGACCCCGAAGAGATCAGCTTTCCCGCCCGGTTCACCGGGCAGGCCCTGGGCGATGACGGCTTCGGCGGCGACTACATGCTGGACATGACGGTGACCCTGAACTGCCTCGGCCCCTGGTGCGCCGGGCAGCCCGCCCCGGGCGAAGCCCTGGCCTTCGTACAGAAGACCGCCACCGGACTGGTGCTGGGCCTCGGCCCCTGCGGCGGCCAGCACTTCGCCGCGCCCGACCCCGCGCAGATCGAGGCCGTCGAAGCCTGTCACACCGCGGGCGAATGCTCCGCCGAGTGACCGCCTGCGACCCGCGTCGCAGCCTTCTCAGCTCTTGAAATCGAAGAACCCGGTTCCGGCCTGCGCCAGCAGGGCCTCGGCCATGTCGGTGCCAAGGGCGGCGCCGTCCTCGATGGGCGCGCTGCGGTCCTCGGCCAGCGCCTCGCTGCCATCGGGGCGCAGGATCTCGCCGCGCAGGCGCAGGGTGCCGCCGGACAGCTCGGCCAGCCCGGCGATCGGCGTCTCGCAGGAGCCATCAAGCCGGCTCAGGAAGGCGCGTTCCGCCGCCAGTCGCTGCGCCGTGGTCCTGTCGTGGATCGCCTCCAGCAGTGCGGCGGTATCGCTGTCGGCACTGCGGCGCTCGATCCCGATGGCGCCCTGGGCGACGGCGGGCAGCATCTGGTCCGGCTCGATGGGGCTCTTCGCCACCTCGGCCATCTCCAGCCGGTTCAGCCCGGCCATGGCGAGGAAAGTCGCCTCGGCCACGCCTTCCGACAGCTTGCGCAGTCGGGTCTGGACATTGCCGCGGAACTCGACCACCTGCAGGTCAGGACGCCGCACCAACAGCTGTGCCCGGCGGCGCAGGCTGGAGGTGCCCATCACCGCGCCGTCCGGCACATCGGCCAGCGAGGCATGGTTCAGCGAGACGAAGGCGTCGCGCACGTCCTCGCGCGGCAGGTAGCAATCCAGCACCAGCCCCTCGGGCTGCTCGACCGGCATGTCCTTCATCGAATGGACGGCGATGTCGATCTCGCCCTCGGCCAGGGCCACCTCGATTTCCCTGGTGAACAGCCCCTTGCCGCCGACCTCGCGCAGGGCACGGTCCTGGATCCGGTCGCCCGCGACCGAGATCACCACGACCTCGAAAGCCTCCTTCGGCAGATCGAAGGCGGCGGCGATGCGGTCGCGGGTCTCATGCGCCTGGGCCAGCGCCAGCGGAGAGCCACGGGTGCCGATCTTCAGGGGCTGGGCGGGGGTCGGGAATGTCTGCGTCATGGCCCTTGGTTACGCGCGCCCGCGCAGGCTGGCAAGCGGGCGCGTCCGGGCCGAGGTGTCGCAGGGCGCCTGCTTGACTTTCAGGCCCCGGAACGCGACCAGAGAGACCGACAAGCAGAGAGGGACGACATGGCCGAGAAGACGATCCTGCGCGCGCTCAAGGGCGAGGTGCTGCCGACCCCACCGATCTGGATGATGCGCCAGGCGGGCCGCTACCTGCCGGAATACCGCGCCACCCGTGCCCAGGCCGGGGATTTCCTGTCGCTCTGCTACAATCCCGAGCTGGCCGCCGAGGTCACCCTGCAGCCGATCCGCCGCTACGGTTTCGACGCGGCGATCCTCTTCGCCGATATCCTGCTGCTGCCCCAGGCCCTTGGCGCCGACCTCTGGTTCGTCACCGGCGAGGGCCCGCGCCTGTCGACCGTGACCACCCAGGCCGATTTCGACGTGCTGAAACCCGCCTCTGACGTGCACGAGGTCCTCTCGCCGATCTACGAGACGGTGAAGATCCTCAGCCGCGAACTGCCCGCCGAGACCACGCTGATCGGTTTCGCCGGCGCCCCCTGGACCGTGGCCACCTACATGATCGCCGGGCGTGGCACCCCCGACCAGGGCCCCGCCCATGCGCTGATCGCCGAGAACCGTCCGCTGTTCGAAGCCCTGCTGGAACGGCTGACAGAGGGCACCATCGAGTACCTCTCGAAACAGATCGACGCCGGGGCCGAGGTGGTGAAGCTCTTCGACAGCTGGGCCGGCTCGCTTTCGGGTGCGGACTTCGACCGCTACGCGCTGCAGCCCGCGAAACGCATCATCGCCGAGCTGAAGGCGCGCCACCCGGGCGTGCCCGTCATCGCCTTCCCGCGCGAGGCGGGCGAGAAATATGTCGGCTTCGCCAAGGCCACCGGCGCAGATTGCGTCGCGCTGGACAATTCGGTCAGCCCCGACTGGGCGGCGGCCAATGTGCAGGTCGACGGCTGCGTGCAGGGCAACCTGGCCTCGAAACACATGGTGACCGGCGGCGATGCGCTGGTGGAAGAGACCCGCGCCATCGTGAAAGCCTTCTCGAAGGGGCCGCATATCTTCAACCTCGGCCATGGCATCACCCCGGATGCCGACCCCGAGAACGTCCAGCTGATGATCGACACGGTGCGCGCCACCGCCTGAGATGGGGTCAAGGCCGGGATCCTCTCCTCAGGCTTTCCGGTCGCGGGGATCGTGTTCCGGCGCCTCGGGCGGCTCGTCCGGCAGGGCGGCGGCATCCTCGTGCAGCGGCCCCTCCTCGACCAGCCGGTCCTCTTCGGGCTGGCTGTCGACGGGCTGCCCCCCGGTCTCCTTGCCGGTCAGCACCGTATCGGCCTCGCCCCGCTGCGGCGCAGGATCCGGGCTGCCTGCGAACGTCGCCCGCATCCGGTCGATCTGCACGTTCAGCGACGCCCCCAGCAGGACCACGAAGGCCGAGACATAGAGCCAGAACAGCAACGCCATGGCCGCCCCGAGCGAGCCGTAGACCTCATTGTAGTTGGCAAAATTGCTGAAATAGAGCGACAGCCCGTAGGAGGCCCCCATCCACAGCACCACGCTGAGCAGCGCGCCGGGGGTGGCCCAGGACATCCGCTCTCCGCGGTTGTTCGGGCCGAAGCGATAGAGCAGCGACAGGCCCACCATGACGGCGGTGACGGCGCAGAGCAGGCGCAGCGCCTCGACCGCGAAGGAGGCCACGGGCCCCAGCGGGATGAAGGTCAGCACGATCGGCAGCACGACGACCGAGCTGAGCGCCACCAGCCCGACACCCAGAAGCGCAACGGTCAGCAGCAGGGCGATCATGTAGTGGCGCAGCGAACCCCGGTTCTCCTGCCCATGGATGGTGTTCAGCCCCAGGATCATCGCCGCCACGCCCGAACGCGACGACCAGATCGCCACGGCGAGGGACACCACACCCGCCCAGCCCAGGGTCGAGCCCGACGAGGCCGAGATCTTGTAGACCTGCGCCGCGACCAGCGAATAGACCTCGTCCGGCATGATCTCGCGGACCAGCTGCAGTTGCTCGATCACCACCGAAGGGTCCGAGATGATCCCCCAGAGCGCGATCAGCGCCGCGATGCCGGGAAAGAGCGCCAGCATGGCGTAGAAGGCCACCCCGGCAGCAACCAGCGCCATGTTGATCTCGCCGATCTGCAGGAAGATCCCTGACAGGACGGTCCAGGCTCTCTTCAGGTAGTCCATTCCGCCCCCGTTCCGGTCGCGCCGTTCACACCCACTTTGCCAGCGGCGGCAGGGACATCAACACGGCATTGGCGTCATGCCCGGTTTCCAGCCCGAATTTCGTGCCGCGGTCATACACCAGGTTATATTCCGCATAGAGCCCACGATGCACCAGCTGCGCCTCCTTGTCCGCGCCGTCCCAGGTCTGGGCGCGGCGCTTGTCGGCCAGCGGCAGGAAGGCGGGCAGGAAGGCGCGGCCGACATCCTGGATGAAGGCGAAATCGGCCTCCCAGTCGCCGGAGTTGTGATCGTCGAGAAAGATCCCGCCAACCCCGCGGGCGCGCTTGCGGTGCGGGATATAAAAGTACTCGTCCGCCCATTCCTTGAAGCGGGGGTAAAAGGTGGCGTCATGGCGGTCGCAGTGCTCTTGCTGCACGGCGTGGAAATGGGCGGTGTCCTCGGCGTATTCGATGCAGGGGTTGAGGTCGGACCCGCCGCCGAACCACCAGCCGTGCGGCGTCCAGAACATGCGGGTGTTCATGTGGACGGCGGGGGCGTGGGGGTTCTGCATATGGGCGACGAGAGAGATGCCCGAGGCCCAGAAGCGCGGATCCTCGGCCATGCCGGGCAGCCCCTTGCGCGCCGCCATGGACTTTTGCGCCCGCTCACCCAGGGTGCCGAAGACAGTCGAGACATTCACCCCGACCTTCTCGAAGACCCGCCCCCCGCGCATCACCGACATCAGCCCGCCACCGGCGTCGCTGCCATCCTCGCTTGTGCGTTTCGTCGGCGTGACCTCGAAGCGGCCGGCAGGCTGATCCGACAACGGCCCCTCGACCTGGGCGTCCTCAAGCCCTTCGAAGGCCGCGACGATCTGGTCGCGAAGCTCGCGGAACCATGCGCTGGCGCGCGCCTTCTCATCCGTCATCTCTGCCATGAACCGCTCCTTGTCACCGCTTGCCCCTCCCTAACAGCCCGCGCGCGCGGGCAGAAGAGGGCGCCGCTTCCATCTATTCGACGGCCACAAATACTCCCGCCGGAGGCTCGGGGCTCCGCAGGAGCGCCGAAACAGGTTGGCCCCGTCGGGGCCATGCCTTCGGCGAGAGTATTTTCAGCCATCGAATGGAGAAAGATCACTGCGCCAAGGTCAGTGCCCGAAAGTCAATGGGCGGGCGCGGCGACCGGGTCCAGCAGGGTGCGGCCACCGTCGACGGTGACGATCTGGCCGGTCATGAAGGAGGAGGCATCGCAGGCGAGATACTGCACGGCCTCGGCCAGTTCGCTGGGCGGCGCGATGCGCGACAGCGGGGTGTGATCCTCGATATCCTCACGGAAATCGGAATTGTCGCGCAGGGTCTCCTTCAGCGAGGAGGACATGACCGAACCGAAGGCCAGCGCGTTGACCCGGATGCCATGCGGTGCCAGCGCCACGGCCAGCGAGCGGGTCATCTGGTCCAGCGCCGCCGTGGCCACCGAGAAGCCCATCAGGTCGGGGTGGGTCCGGCGCGCGGCGATGGAGGACAGGTTGACGATCGCGCCACCGCGCGGCCCGTCGGGGGCCTCGGCCTGCTTGATCATCCGCTTGGCGACGGTCTGACTGACCCTGAGCGCGGTCAGCAGGTTCTGCTGCAACATGGTCTCCATGGCGTCGTCATCGGGGTTCAGCGGATCCGAGACCAGCACCTGCCGAGAGGCATTGACCAGGATATCCACCTGATCGAAGGCGTCGATGGTCGCCGAGAGCAGGTTGGCGATGGTCAGCTTCTCGCGCAGGTCGCCGGCGAAATAGCGGATGTTGCCCTCTTCCACCGCCTCGCCCAGTTCTTCGCGCAGCCGGTCCTCGTCCATGTCGGCGAACATGACGTTCGCGCCCTTGTCGGCGAACAGCCTGCCGATGGCCAGACCGATGCCATGCGCGGCGCCGGTCACGATGGCGGTCTTGCCCGCGATCGAGAAACTCATGGTTATCCCCTCTGACGTCCCTTGCCGGACCCTAGACCGGCGGGCGCCCTTTGGCGAGAGGGCCGCTCGGCCCGGAACAGCTTGAAGCTGCGGTCGCCGCCGATCCGCTCCACCTCGCCGAAGTTTTCGGCCAGCACCGCCTCGTAGCCCAGATGGGCGTTGGCGACCATGTAGAGCACGCCTCTCGGCGTCATCGCCCCGGCACTCGCGCGGATGAAGGCGCGGCCCAGCTCGGGATCTGCGTTGCGGGACTGGTGGAAGGGCGGATTCATCAGCACGAAGTCCAGCATCCGTGCCGGCTTCCAGGTGGTCGCATCGGCCCAGTGGAAGCTGGCGCGGGGGTCGGCGACATTGACCCGGGCGCACTCCAGCGCGGCATGGTCGGCTTCGACCAGCTCCAGCGCGGTGATCTTCGGCGAGGCTTTCAGCGCCTCGGCCGAGAGATACCCCCAGCCCGCCCCCAGATCGGCGCCATGGCCCGACAGCGACGGCAGCGCCGCGGCCAGCAGCGCCGAGGCCGGGTCGACGCCATCGGCCGAGAAGACGCCCGGCGCGGTCTGCCAGCCCTCGACGACCTGTCCGGCCGGCGCGCGCCAGCCCGAGAAATCTCCGCTCTCGATCACGAAGAGCTTGCCATGGGCCTTGGACAGCGGGGAAGAGACCTGGCCCAGACCGCGCGCGGCCTTCAGCATCGAATCGACGCCCTCGTCCTTCTGGCCGTCGACGATCACCAGCCCTTCGGAGACCTCGCAGGCCCGGGCGATCAGGTCGCGGGCCTCGGCCTTGGCGCGGGTCAGGCAAACCAGCGCGGCGGCATAGGGGCCTTCGGCGGCGGTCTTCACCGCATAGCCCTGACGCTCGAAGGCGACATGATCGGGGCGGAAGCCGGTCACGACCTCCACCCGGTCCTTCGGCAGGGCCGAAAGATCAGCGCCAGCACGCGGGGCAAAGACGGCGATCCTGCCCGCTTCGGGAAGCGGCAGGCCCCCCTCGATCGCGAGGGTGAGACGGGTTCCGAGCATCGGCTGCCCTATTCCTTTTCCATGGTGCATTGCAGCGGGTGCTGGTGCTTGCGGGCGAAGTCCATCACCTGCGCCACCTTTGTTTCCGCGATCTCGTGGCTGAACACGCCGACGACGGCGACACCCTTCTTGTGCACCGTCAGCATGATCTCGAAGGCCTGGGCATGGGTCATGCCGAAGAAGCGTTCCAGCACCAGCACGACGAATTCCATCGGCGTGTAGTCGTCGTTCAGCAGCAGCACCTTGTAGAGCGGCGGGCGCTTGGTCTTCGGCTTGGTGTCCAGCACCACCGACAGGTCGCCGTCATCACCGCCCTCGTCGTCCTTGTCCGCCATGCGGATCGCCGCGGAAAGTGCCGCGCTGCGGGCCGCCGTCACGGGCAGATCCGCTGCAGGGATATCCTGCCCGGCCTTCGGGGTCATCGTCTCATCACTCATGGTCACGTCGGTCGTCGCTTCCGCCGGTTCGCTTCGAGCCCGGTGGCCCTGGCAGCAGTGAAATACGCTGAAAGGAGGCTGCCGGCAGTCAAGTTTGAAGTTTCGGGGTCAGGCTGCTCTATATAACGTCGGCACGGCCTCATGGAAGGCCCAGCCGGAAGTGCAGGGACAAAATGACACGAAAAATCACAACAATCGGTTTCGATGCGGATGACACTCTCTGGCACAATGAGCGTTTCTTCCAGCTCACGCAGCAGCGATTCGCCGAGCTTCTCGCCGATCACGCCGCGCCCGACCACCTGGCGGAGCGGCTTCTGGCGGCCGAGCGGCGCAACCTCGGGCGCTACGGTTTCGGCATCAAGGGCTTCGTGCTGTCGATGATCGAGACCGCGCTGGAGGTGACCGGGCAGCGGGTGCCGGGCGCGGTGATTTCGCAGATCATCGCCGCCGGGCAGGAGATGCTGGCCCATCCCATCGAACTGCTGCCCCATGCCAGGGACGCCGTCGAGACCCTGGCCGAGGGCCACAGCGTCGTGCTGATCACCAAGGGTGACCTGCTGGACCAGGAGCGCAAGCTGGCGCAGTCGGGACTGGGGGATCTCTTCGACGGAATCGAGATCGTCTCGGACAAGACGCCCGCCGTCTATGCCCGCATCTTCGCCAGCCATGGCGCCGGCGAGGGCGAGGCGCTGATGGTCGGCAATTCGATGAAATCCGACGTGCTGCCGGCGATCGCCGCCGGTGGTCACGGGGTCCATGTGCCCCACGGCCGGACCTGGGCGCTGGAACATGCCGAGGCCCCGGAGAACGAGCCGCGGTTTCACCTGCTCAGCGATCTTTCGGGCCTGCCGGCCCTGGTGGCGCGCCTCGGGTAAACCGGCGCATTTCCGCCGCGCACCTCAGCTTCGCCCCGCATCTGTCTGAAAATCCTCCGCATTTGCACAATTACAAAGCCGCCTTTGCTTTTTGCAATCGCGCCGGAAAATCGCCTGTCTTGTGGGTAAGCTCGTGTGGATAACTACATCTGGAAGCTGTACACAGCTGACACCCTCTCGCCCGGAAATGGTCACTTTGTTCACTTTCGGCCCTGTGATAACACTTGCAGAAGACGACTACGCCGGACAACGGCGAGGCAGTATGGACCAGCCGGAAAACCGGCGGCGACGAGGCAGATGGTGAATGACGTGGCAGGGCGGAGCATGAGACCGGCTCTTACCGGGCTTTTCCTTAGATTTTCGATAGTTGTACTGGCTCTTCTGGGTGCTTTGGTACTGCCGGCCGGGGTGCGCGCCGCGCCCTACGCCGAGATGGTGATCGACGCCCGCACTGGCGAGGTCCTGCGGTCTCGCAACGCCGACACGCGGCTGCATCCGGCCTCCCTGACCAAGATGATGACCCTCTACATCGCCTTCGAAGCAGTGGAGCACGGCGAAATCTCGCTCGACACCATGGTGCGCGTGTCCAGAAATGCGGCACAGGAGGAACCGTCGAAGCTGGGCCTTCGCGAAGGCCAGCGGATCAAGCTGCGTTACCTGATCCGCGCCGCGGCGGTGAAATCGGCCAATGATGCCGCCACCGCGATCGGCGAGGCGATCGAGGGCTCCGAGGCGGCCTTTGCGCGGCGGATGAACCGCACGGCGCAGGCGCTCGGCATGACCCGCACCACCTTCAAGAACGCCAACGGCCTGACCCGCGAAGGGCACCTGTCGACCGCCCGCGACATGTCCACGCTGGGCCGGCATCTCTACTTCGACTACCCCGAGTATTTCCACCTGTTCTCGAGCATCACCGCCGATGTCGAGGGCCGGACGGTCTACAACACCAACCGCAAGTTCCTGTCGGCCTACAACGGCGCCGACGGGATCAAGACCGGCTACACCCGGGCGGCGGGCTTCAACCTGACCGCCTCGGCGCATCGCGGCAACAAGCATATCATCGCGACGGTCTTCGGGGGCCGCTCGACCGCCTGGCGCAATGCCAAGATGACCGAGCTGCTGGACCTCGGGTTCTCCCGCGCGCCCTCCTCGGCCACGGTGCGCGCGCCCGGAAAGCCCGCTTACAATCCCGGCGATCCGCTGCTGATGGCCGGCAAGACGCTCCGCGTGAACCCGGCGCCGCGCAGCTCGCTGCGGCCCAAGGCCCGCCCTGCCCCCGCTCAGGACGTGCTGCCCTCGCAGGAAATGCTTCTGGCAGAGGTCGCGACGCCCGAGGCAGGCACCCTGGACGCCGCCGCCGCCGAAGCCCTGGCCTTTGCCACCACCGGGCAGCGCAGCGATGCGATCAGCCCCGGCGAGGAAGCCGTGGCCGAGGCCGCCGTTCCGCTGCCGCGCGGTCCGGTGGACAATCCGATCTCTCCGCGGGCCCGGCCCGGTGACCTGCTGCAGCAGTTCGCCCGCGCCCTTCCGGCGGAGGAAGAATCCGCCACGCCCGCGCCGGAGGTGCAACTGGTCACCCGCAGCGCCTCGTCCGGGGATCCCAACTGGGGCGTGAACGTCGGTCGCTATCCCAGCGAAGGCGCCGCCGAGCGGGTGCTGCTGACCACAGCCCTCTCCGAGATCGAGACACTGGAAGGCGCCGACCGCGCCGTGATCCGCTCGACCACCGGGTTCGACGCCAACTTCAAGGGGCTGACCCGCGACGCGGCGGACCGTACCTGCCGCCGCCTGAACGCGCGCAACATGACCTGCTTCATGGTGAGCCCCGGCGCCTGAGCGCCGTCCCCCGCAACAGCCGCCGGCGCAAGCCAGCGCCGGCCATTCCCCCGGCGGCAGCCGAGGGACGCACGCAGCCCGCAGGGCCCGGCAGTGTCCAGGGCCCGATAGTGTCAGGAATTGGCCAACTCAGGGCTTGGGGCGGTCGTCCCACTGATCCGACAGGATCCGCTGGCTGGAGCCGTCGGGATCCTCGTACTGATCGCTGCGCACCGTCCAGATGAAGGCCACCAGCCCCAAACCGCCGAGAAACAGCGAGATCGGGATGAGCCAGACCAGAATATCCATTGCCTTGTCCCCTTTCAGGCCCGCAGGCCCCTGGCTCTCTGCCCCGGTCCCCGGCTGCCTCAGCGCAGCCGCAGGGCGTTGAGCGATACGGTGATCGAGCTGGCCGACATGGCCAGCGCCGCGATCAGGGGCGAACAGAGCCCCGCCACGGCCAGCGGCACCGCGATCACGTTGTAGAACGTCGCTATCCGGAAGTTTTCCCGAATCCGCCGCGTCGCGCGAGCGGACGTTCGCAGGGCCCCCGGAATGGGCGACAGGTCGCCTCCCAGCAGGACGATATCGGAGGCAACCCGCGCAGCATCCAGCGCGGAAGCCGGGGAAATCGAGACATGGGCGGTGGAAAGGGCCGCCGTGTCGTTCAGCCCGTCCCCGACCATCAGCACCTTCGCGCCGTCTTCCTGCAGGGCCGCGATTCGCGCAGCCTTGTCGCCGGGAAGGGCACCGGCCTGCCAGTCGGTGATCCCGAGACGCGCCGCCAGGGCCGCCACGGCGCCTTCGGCATCGCCCGAGATCAGCGCCACCCGCCTGCCCTGTGCCAGCAGGTCGGCAACGGCCTCTGCGGCACCGGGGCGCAGGCTGTCGGCAAAGCGGATCTCGGTCAGGCCCTCGGGGGTCTGAAGCCAGGTGGCGGTGCCGGGCCCCGGGGTGGCGCCCAGCCATTCGGCGCGGCCAAGGCGGACCGGGTGGCCCTCCAGCAGGGCCTCGGTGCCGTAGCCCGGGAGCTCGCGCAGCGCCTCCAGCGCCACGGGGGTCTCCCCCGCCAGGGCAGCCGCCAGCGCCTGCGACAGCGGGTGCGCGGAGGCCGAGGCCAGCGCCAGCGCGATGCCGCGCGCCCCGGGCGGCAGATCGTCGAGGTTCACCAGCTGCGGCTTGCCCGAGGTCAGGGTGCCGGTCTTGTCGAAGACCACCGTGTCGACCTCGGAAAGGCGCTCCAGCGCGGTCTCGTGCTTGACCAGCATCCCGCGCCGGAACAGCCGCCCCGAGGCGGCGGTGGTGACGGCGGGCACGGCGAGGCCGAGGGCACAGGGGCAGGTGATGATCAGCACGGCGGCGGCGATGTTCAGCGCCACGCGCAGGTCGCCGGACCAGAGGAACCAGCCGAGGAAGGACAAGGCCGAGAGGATATGCACCCCCGGGGCGTAGAGCTTCGCCGCCCGGTCGGCCAGCGAGGTATACCGCGAGCGGCCGCTTTCGGCGATCGCCACCAGGTCGGCCATGCGCGCCAGAGAGGTATCGCGGCCGATGGCCGTGGCGCGCACCACCAGCGGGCCGGTCAGGTTGACCTCGCCGGCGCTGACCCGCTGTCCCGGGCGGGCGGGGACGGGGCGCGTCTCGCCGGTCAGCAGCGCGCGGTCGAGCTCCGAGGCGCCCTCGGCGATCTCTCCGTCCACCGGCATCCGGGCGCCGGGGCGGACCACCACCAGATCGCCGATGCGCAGTTCGGCCACGGGCAGTTGCACCTCGGCCCCGTCGCGGCGCACCAGGGCGCGGGGCACCTCCAGCGCGGTCAGTTCCTCGGCGGCGGAACGGGCGGCGGCGCGGGTGCGGTGATCCAGGTAGCGGCCCGCCAGCAAGAAGAAGGTCAGCGTCAGCGCGGCGTCGAAATAGGCGTGTTCGCCCGACAGCGAGGTCTCCCAGAGGGAGGTGACCAGGGCCAGCACGATGGCGAGCGCGATCGGCACGTCCATGTTCAGGCGGCGGACGCGCAGGGCGGCGAAGGCACTGACAAAGAAGGGCTGAGCGCAGAAGGCGATGGCCGGCAGGGTGATCGCGGCGCTGATCCAGTGGAACAGGTCGCGGGTCGCATCCGCCGCGCCAGACCAGACCGAGACCGACAGCAGCATGACGTTCATGCTGGCGAAGCCGGCGACGGCGAGGCGCATCAGCAGGGCCCGGCCCGCGCGGTCGGTGGCGGTGGCGGCGATGGTGCCGGGGTCAAGTTCGTGGGCCTCGTAGCCCACCCCTTCGACGACCCGCACGAGGTCTTCGGCGGTGACCTCGGGATCGGCCTTCACCTGGGCGCGCTTCAGGGTCAGGTTGACACGCGCCTCGCGCACGCCGGGCGCCCGCGACAGAGCCCGCTCGACCGTGTCGATGCAGGCGGCGCAGTGGATACCGGGCAACGAAAGCGCCAGGGTGGCGCCTTCGATCTGCGCGGCGCGGGCCGCCAGGTCCTCGGCCGCCGGGGCGACGGCGCAGGCGGGGCAGGCCGCCATGCCGCCCCGCTCGGCCCCGATATCTGCAGTCAGATCGGCCATGATGCCCTCAGCGCGTCACATGCAGGTCGAGACGCTGGAGGAACTCCGTCCCGTCGTCGGCAATGGCCGAGAAGCGGACGATCCACTTGCCCTCGCTCAGTTCCAGCGGCGCCTCGAAGCCCTGCCCGGTCCAGGCCAGTTGCGGCACCCGGTCATCGGTCGAATCGGTCGGGCGTCCGACGACGGCATGGATCTCCTGCGGGCGCACCGGGGTGCCGGCGGCATCGGTGACCGTCAGGTGGATCCAGCCGTCGCGATCCTCGGCCGCGACCTGCCAGCCCAGGCGCTGCTGGTCGGCGACGCGCTCATCGAACTGCTGGCTGAAGACATAGGTGTTGTCCACTTCGAGGCCGGGGAAGGTGCCGATGGCCTGACTGGCCATGTAGACATTGACCGTGATGATCACCCCGAAGAAGGCCACGAAGCCCGCCAGCACATGCCAGCCCGTCAGCCTGAAACCGCTCTCCGCTGTCTCGCTCATCATTCTGCCTTTCCGTTGAAGACCGTGCCCTCGCTGGCGCGGTCGCCGTTGTCCAGGTCCTCGACCCAGAGGGTGAAGCCGGTGCGGTCGCTCTGCGCCGGGGCGGAGCCGGCCGGCGCGGTGATGTAGACGCGGGCCAGGTGGGTGCTGTCGGGGGCGACCTCGACCCGCGCATCCTCGCTGCCCTCGACCTGCACCTCAAGGCCCGGCACATCGGCGGCGCTGACGCGGAACTGGCGTTCCTCGCCATGCTTGTTGCGCAGCCGCACGTCGTAGACGTTGCGGATCGTGCCGTCGGACAGGGTGACATAGGTCGGGTTGCGCACCGGCGCGACGGTGATGTCGATGTCCGAGCGCACGAAGAGCGCCACCACGAGGCCGACGCCGACCGCCGCCCAGAGTACGGTGTAGAGAATCGTCCGGGGCCGGAAGACATGCCGCCAGATCTTGCGCGGCTCGGCGCCCTTGCGCTCGGCCTGCTCGTCGGTGAGGGCCAGGTAGTCGATCAGCCCGCGCGGCTTGCCGACCTTGTCCATCACGTCGTCGCAGGCGTCGATGCAGAGCGCGCAGGTGATGCAGGCCATCTGCTGACCGTCACGGATGTCGATGCCCATCGGGCAGACGTTGACGCAGGCATTGCAGTCGATGCAGTCGCCAAGCTTGTCGGCGCCCTCGGCCTTGCGGTGCTTGCCGCGCGGCTCGCCGCGCCAGTCGCGGTAGGCGACGGTGATCGTGTCCTCGTCCATCATCGCGGCCTGGATGCGCGGCCAGGGGCAGGCGTAGATACAGATCTGTTCCCGCGCGAAGCCACCGAAGAAGAAGGTGGTGAGGGTGAGGATCAGCATGGTCGTATAGGCCACCGGATGCGCCGAAAGCGTCACCAGGTCGCGCAGCAGGCTGGGCGCATCGGCAAAATAGAAAACCCAGGCCCCGCCGGTCGCCAGTCCGATGAACAGCCAGGCCACCCACTTGGTCAGCCGCAGGCGGACCTTGCGCAGATCCCACGTCTTCTGCCGGTGCAGGCGCAGGCGGGCGTTGCGGTCGCCCTCGATCCAGCGTTCGACCAGGATGAACAGGTCCGTCCAGACGGTCTGCGGGCAGGCATAGCCGCACCACACCCGGCCAAGTGCCGAGGTGAACAGGAACAGCCCCAGCCCAGCCATCACCAGCAGGCCGGCGATGAAGTAGAACTCATGCGGCCAGATCTCGATCCAGAAGAAGAAGAAGCGCCGGTTGGCGAGGTCGATCAGCACCGCCTGGTCGGGCAGGTTCGGGCCGCGATCCCAGCGGATCCAGGGGGTGATGTAGTAGATCCCCAGCGTCACCAGCATGAGGATCCATTTCAGACTGCGGAAGCGCCCTTTCACCCGGCGGGGAAAGATCGGTTCCCTGGCGGCGTAAAGCTGGGGCGTCTCGGTATCGGGGGAGGTCACTTGGAGCTTCCTTCGGGCAATGCGTGTCAGTCTTCTCGCAAGAGGACGCTTGCGGAACATTGACTTGCATCAAATGCGACATTTTCCCTGCACCTATTGCGCGCCTATGTCGCATCCCCCCAGGCGGCCCGGGCCTGGCGCAGCAGCCAGCGGGCGAAATCCCGGGCAGCGGGCCGCAGCCGATCGGGACGGGTCAGCAGGAAATAGCCCTTCTTTCTGACATCCTCGTGCAGCAGGCGCAGGCGACCGGCCTTCAGATCCTCCTCGGCGAAGGCCCGGGCCATGGCCCCGACCCCCCGGCCCGAGCGCAGCGCCTCGACCATCAGGTTGCCGGGCAGCGTCGTAAGGCCGCGGGTCGGGTTCAGCCGCGCGCCCTGCCATTCGAGGAAATCGCTCGCCTCGGTGGTGCCGAGTTCCTGGAACCACGGGTAATCGGCCAGCTCGGCAGGAGACGGATCGAGGTCGACGGGAATCAGGTCCGGCGAGGCGAGGACGGCAATCGGGCTGCGCACCAGCAATTCGGCGTTCAGCCCAGGCCAGTCGCCGTTGCCATAGCGCAGCGCGATATCCGCTGCGCCCGGCCCGACATCGCGCAACTGCGCGGTCGGATCGATCATCAACGAGACCTCGGGATGGGCCTGCTGGTACTCCGCCAGGCGCGGCATGAGGAAGTAGCTGGCCAGGCTGGGGGTGCAGGTCACGAGGATCGCGCGGCCCTGCTCTTCGCCCTTCAGGCGCTGCACCACCGCCTCGATCCCCGCCACGCCTTCGCGCACCGAATCAGCCAGCAACCGGCCCTCCTCCGTCAGTTCCAGGGACCGCGCACCACGGCGCACCAGGGGGACCCCGATATGGGCCTCCAGCGCCTTCACCTGCTGGCTGACGGCGGCATGGCTGACGTTCAGCCGACTGCCAGCCGCCACCGTCGAGCCCGTCTCGGCAAGGGCGGCCAACGCGCGCAGGGCGGTCAACGGAGGGAGGGAAAGCCAGTCTATCATGTAAATCTACCTTACATCCTATCAGCATTCCTGAATAGGGAGATCAGCTTCCAGACATTAAAACAAGGGCAGATACAGATTGAGGAGAAAGATCCATGCTTCAGATCTTCGCAAAAACCTACATGACTGCCACCCGCTCCCGCCCCGCAGCCCTGCCCTCGGGATATCGCCCGGCCGAAACCCTGCCCCGACTGGAGGCCGCCGCCCTGCGCGGCCAGGCCCGGCGAAGGAAGCCCAAGGAGGAGACGGAATGATGGACCCGATTCTCTATCGCCCGCTCGACGTTCTGGACGAGCGCGTCCGCCGGGCCAGCGACTACCAGCGCCATGAGCCCCGTCCCACGCCCCCCCGCAAGCCGCGCCGGCGGATGGGGTGGCTGGGGCCACGCTGGTGGTCCGGCTGGCCCGACGGCCCCCTGGGCTGAGGCTGGCGACAGCCGGCGGCAGGTGGATTTCATCCACCTGCCCCACATGACCAAAGGCCCGCCCCGATGATCCGGGGCGGGCCTTGCTGCCAGGGGCAGGGAAGAAAAATGGCACCGACCGTTCAAGGAAACGCGCGAACAGGACGAAGCGGCCGGTGCCGACCCCGCCACGGGGGGCGGAGGTCTCGGGGATCGGGGGCCAGCGCCCCCGACCGATCTTGTCAGGCGCGGCTACTCACCGCCGCCAAGCTGGTGCACGTAGCTGGCCACGGCGCGGATCTGCGCCTCGCTCAGCCGGCTGCCCCAGTTGGGCATCACGCCGAAGCGGGCATTCTCGACCGTCTCGTGGATCGCCGCGTAATCGCCGCCGTAGAGCCAGATGGCATCGGTGAGATTCGGCGCCCCCTGCTCGCGGTCGCCGGTGCCGTCGACGCCATGGCAGGACGAGCAGTTCTCCTCGAAGACCACGGCGCCTTCCTCGACCAGCCCCGCATCCTGCGGCGTGCCCGAGAGCGACATGACGTAGTTCACCACCGCGTCGATCTGGCCGCCTTCCAGCAGCTCGTCGGCGCCGAAGGCCGGCATCTGGCTGTAGCGGGCATCGAAATCATCCTCGTTCCGGATCCCGTGGGTCACCGTATAGTGGATGTCCTCGATGGACCCGCCCCAGAGCCAGTCATCGTCCAGCAGGTTCGGGTAGCCCGTGGCACCGGCCGCACCGGAGCCGTGGCACTGGGCGCACCAGGTCTGGAAGACCGAGGCCCCGGCGGAAACGGCGTATTGGTTCAGCTCGGGATCGGCGCTGATCGCGGTCAGCTCGGCCTCGGCGAGGCGCTGGTTGATGCCGGCGTTCGCGGCTTCCACCTCGGCGATCTGCTCGGCCACCTCGCCCCGGGTCGAATAGCCCAGGACGCCAGCCGTGGCGCGGTTCACCAGCGGCCAGGCGGGGTAGAGGATCGTGTAGATGATCCCCCAGACGATGCAGATGTAGAAGGTATAGAGCCACCAGCGCGGCAGCGGCGTGTTCAGTTCCTCGATACCGTCCCAGCTGTGGCCGGTCGTACCGTGCTTGTCTTTCAGGTCATCGCTCATTTCGGGAGGTCCTTTCCTGCCTGAGCTTCCGCAGGCGCCGAAGCGGCGGCGGGACGGTCTTCGTGACGGAAGGGGATGCCGGCGGTCTCCTGGTAGGTGCGGCGGGCGCCGGGCCGGAAGACCCAGAGCACCACCATGGCGAAGAACAGGAACAGCGACAGCAGCATCCAGCTGTCCGCGAATTCACGCAGAAGGGAATAGGTGTCCATGGCGTCCTCCTCAGCGGCTTTCATCGGGGTAGAAGGTCGAGAAATCGACCAGCGTGCCCAGCATCTGCAGGTAGGCCACCAGCGCATCCATCTCGGACACACCGGCTTCGCCGTCGAAGTTGCGCACGTTGACGCTGTCCTCGCCGTAGCGTTCCAGCAGACCGTCGTAGTCGCTGTCCGGATCGGCCTGGGCCAGGAAGTCGGCCTGGCCGTTCTCGACCATTTCCGCGCTGTAGGGCACGCCGAGCAGGGCATGTGTCCCCATCTCGTCGCTGATGTATTCGCCCTCGATCGACCGGTTCAGCAGGAAGCCGTATTTCGGCATCACCGATTCCGGCACCACGGACTGCGGGTCGGTCAGGTGATCGACATGCCATTCGTCCGAGTAGCGACCCCCGACGCGGGCCAGGTCGGGCCCGGTCCGCTTCGAGCCCCACTGGAACGGCCGGTCGTATTTCGACTCGGCTGCCAGCGAGTAGTGGCCATAGCGTTCAACCTCGTCGCGCATCGGGCGGATCATCTGGCTGTGGCAGACGTAGCAGCCTTCCCGGATGTAGATGTCCCGCCCCGCCAGCTCGAGCGGCGTGTAGGGGCGCATCCCCTCCACGTCCTCGATGGTGTTCTCAAGGTAGAACAGCGGCGCGATCTCGACGATACCGCCGATGGTGACGACGAGGAACGAGCCTGCCAGCAGCAGGGTGGCGTTCTTTTCGAGGAACTTGTGTTTATCAAGAATACCCATTTATCCGCTCCTCATTCCGCCGGCACGAGGCCGTTGGCGGTCTGGACGGCCGGCGCCTTGCGGACGGTCAGCCAGAGGTTGGCGCACATGATCAGCGCACCGGCCAGGTACATCACCCCACCCAGACCGCGAACCACGTACATCGGGAACTTGGCAGCCACGGTGTCGGCGAAGCTGTTCACCAGGAAGCCGTTGGCATCGACCTCACGCCACATCAGGCCCTCCATGATCCCGGTCACCCACATCGAGGCGGCGTAGAGAACGATGCCGATGGTGGCGAGCCAGAAGTGCCAGGAGACCATGGAGAGGCTGTACAGCTTCTCGCGGTTCCACAGCTTCGGCACCAGGAAGTAGAGCGCACCGAAGGTGATCATGCCGTTCCAGCCAAGCGCGCCGGAGTGGACGTGACCGATGGTCCAGTCGGTGTAGTGGCTGAGCGAGTTGACGGCCTTGATCGACATCATCGGGCCTTCGAAGGTCGACATGCCGTAGAAGCCGACGGCGATCACCATCATGCGGATGACCGGATCCGTGCGCAGCTTGTCCCAGGCGCCCGAGAGGGTCATCAGACCGTTGATCATGCCGCCCCAGCTGGGCATCCACAGGATCACCGAGAACACCATGCCAAGGGTCGACGCCCAGTCAGGCAGCGCGGTGTAGTGCAGGTGGTGCGGACCGGCCCAGATGTAGAGGAAGATCAGTGCCCAGAAGTGGATGATCGACAGCTTGTAGGAATAGACCGGCTTTTCGGCCTGCTTGGGGATGAAGTAGTACATCATGCCCAGGAAGCCCGCGGTCAGGAAGAAGCCGACGGCGTTGTGGCCGTACCACCACTGTGTCATGGCATCCTGCACACCGGCGAAGACCTGCACCGACTTCGAACCGAAGATCGATACCGGGATCACCAGGTTGTTCACGACGTGCAGCATGGCGACGGTGACGATGAAGCTGAGGAAGAACCAGTTGGCCACGTAGATGTGGGGTTCCTTCCGCTTGATGATCGTGCCCAGGAAGACCGCCAGGTAGGCCACCCAGACGATGGTCAGCCAGAGATCGACGTACCATTCGGGCTCGGCGTATTCCTTCGACTGGCTGCCGCCCAGCACGTAGCTGAGGGCCGCCAGCACGATGAACAGGTTGTAGCCCCAGAAGACGAACCAGGCGAGGTTGCCGCCCCAGAGGCGGGCCGCCGAGGTCCGCTGCACCACGTAGAACGAGGTACACAGCAGGGCGTTGCCGCCGAAGGCGAAGATCACCGCCGAGGTGTGCAGCGGGCGGATCCGGCCGAAGTTCAGCAGGCCCTGGGCCCATTCGAAGTTCAGCACCGGGAAAGCCAGCTGGAAGGCGATGAACACCCCGACGAGGAAACCGACCACGCCCCAGAAGGCGGTGGCGATCACCCCGTAGCGGACCACATCGTCCATGTATTCTGAGGACAGGTCACGGGTGACCGGGTCCTCGTCCGTCTTGCGCAGCGTGATGACGAACATCACCGAGGCGACCAGCATGATCACCAGCGCGTTCACCATATACGCCAGGTCGCGCGCGTAATTGGCGGCGATCGCTGCGAAAAGCGCGACCAGCCCCAGCGCGACTAGCTTGATTGCATTTGCCATAACGCGTCCCTTTTTCAGTCCGGCAGAGGGAATGGCCCCGCTCTGCGCAAATCGGGTTAACGACTTCCCGCTTCTTGCGTCGGAGCCGGGTCACCCGCCTTGATCTGTATCAATCGCGGGTTCGTGATGGCTTGATGCGGATCAAAGAGACTCGATTTTCCACATGGTAGACACATCTTATGACCTGAAACCCGGTCAGTTATCTTTCTGTAGCGTAACGAGTATCCCTCGAAATACAGATCAGGAGGCGACAATGGCCTACAAGACGATCTTCACGATCCTGACCCGGACGGAGGGGCTGAAGGCCCATCTCGACCAGGTCGCGGCGCTTGCCGAAACCCACGACGCCCATCTCGATGTGCTCTGCCTCGGCGTCGACCGGACGCAGATGGGCTACTACTACGCCGGCGCCAACGCGATGGTCCTGCAGCAGGCCATTTCCCGCGCCACCGAGGACGGGCAGGCCCTGGAAGCTGCAGCAAATGCGGCCCTGAAGGGCGCGGCGATTCGCTATGCGGTGGATACCGACGTCGCCCAGATGGGCGACCTTGGCCGTCATGTCGCCTGGCGGGCGCGGTTCTCGGATCTCGTCGTGCTGCCGAAGCCCTATGGCGAGGGCAAGGGCGTCGAGGACGAGCCGATCATCGAGGCCGTGCTCTTCGAGGGCCGCACCCCGGTGCTGATCCTGCCTGACGGGCCGCTCCGCCCGCTGACCCCCGTGACTCCGCTGATTGCCTGGAACGAGACGCCCGAGGCGCTGGCCGCGGTCCGCAAGGCCCTGCCCCTGCTGCAGAAAGCCAAGAGCGCACATGTCGTGGTCATCGACCCGCCGATGCATGGGCCGGACCGGTCCGATCCCGGCGGGATGCTGGCCTCCTGGCTGGCACGTCACGGGGTGAGTTCGGAAATCGACGTGATCTCGAAGACCATGCCGCGCATCTCCGACCTGATCCGCCGCCACGCGGCCGATGTCGGCGCGGACATGATCATCATGGGCGCCTATGGCCACTCCCGCTTCCGCGAGGCCATTCTGGGCGGGGCCACTCGGCACATGTTGGAAGAGGCCGAATTGCCGGTCTTCATGGCCCATTAACCGCCGCAACGACGACGCCCCGACGCCCGCCCTTGCCATGCAAGCGGCGGGCGTTAGGGTCTGGGTCTCGCGCACAGGGACAGGAGAGGCCGGCAATGAGCACCAGAGACACGAGCCCCGCGCGGGACTTCATCGCCGATACCCTAGCGCTGGTGCTGTTCTTCACGCTCGCCGGTGCGCTGAACGAACGCTTCATCGTCGGCATGTCCTGGGATGAGGTCCTGCGCGCCCGGCTGATCGGCGCACCTCTGATGGTGCTGACCGCCCGGCCCTACGGCCTCTGGCGCGGCTGGCTGATGGCGCGCTGCGCCGGCACGGGGCGGGTTTCACAAATCCTGTGGGATTCGCTGGCCCTGCTGCTGTTCCAGGTGCCGATCTACGTGGCGATCATCTGGGCCGGCGGCGCACGCGGCGGAGAGCTCTTGCTCGGCGCGCTTGGCGCCGTGGCCTACATGTTCCTGCTGGGGCGCCCCTACGGGATCTTTCTGGATGCGGTGCGCGCGCTCTTCTCACTGCCGCCCGGCGGGCAGAAGCCGATGTCGCCCGGCGGCTGAGCCTCGCTCAGACCAGCAGCCCGCCGTCGGCGTCGTCACCGGCCTCTTCCAGCAGGCGCGAGAAATCGGGCACCGTCACATGGCGCTTGCCCTGCAGTTCGATCACCCCGTCCCGCTTCAGCGCCGAGACCTGGCGGCTGACCGTTTCCAGCGTCAGGCCGAGGTAATCCGCCATCGCCTCGCGGGTCAGCGGCAGATCGAAGACGATCCGGCCCTGCACGGAAGTCGACTGGATCGAGGCATCGCGGCGCCCGATGATCGCCAGCAGCGAGGCGATCTTTTCGCGCGCGGTCTTGCGGCCCAGCACCAGCATCCATTCACGGGCGGCGTCGAGTTCATCCAGCGTCATCTGCAGGAGGCGCTGCGCGATATGCGGCGTCGTCTCCATCATCTGTTCAAACGGCTTCTTGCGGAAGCAGCACATCACCAGATCCGAGGTCGCCACCACGTCGTAGGCCGCCCCGTCGCGGCCCGGGCGCCCGACGAAATCGCTGGGCAGCAGCAGGCCGACCATCTGGGTGCGGCCGTCTTCCATGGTCTGCGTCAGCGTGGCGATTCCCGAGACGACCGAGCCGACGAAATCCATCCGGTCGCCGGACCAGATCACCGTCTGCCCGGCTTCGAAGCTGCGGTAATACTTGATTTCTTCCAGCAGGGCCAACTCGTCGCTGTCGCAGCGCGCACAGACGGCACGGTGGCGGATCGGACAACCGCTGCAATCAGGGGTCGCGAGGGAAAGATCGTGCGTGAGCATGGAATTCCAGCAAGGTTGATCTGCGTCAATGCGCGTGGGGAAGAATGGGCAAAGACTAGTCCCATGGTCACCAAAACGCAACTTGAACGCCTGGGACTGTTTGACGCGAAGGTACCGCGTTACACCAGCTACCCCACGGCCCCGCATTTCTCCGATACCGTCGGGTCGGAGGTGCATGGCGGCTGGATCGACGCCCTCCCCGAGGGGGCCGAGATCTCGCTTTATGTTCACGTCCCCTTCTGTCGCAGGCTGTGCTGGTTCTGCGCCTGCCGGACCCAGGGCACCCAGAGCGAGGCGCCGGTGCGCGCCTACCTGGACACGCTGCTGGCCGAGCTGGACATGCTGAAGCAGCGCCTGCCGGCGGGGGTCCGCCTGTCGCGTCTGCACTGGGGGGGCGGCACGCCGACCCTGCTGGCGCCCGACATGATGGAGACCCTGGCGGGGCGAATCGCCGAGGTGGCGCCCTTTGCCGAGGGCGCCGAGTTCTCGGTCGAGATCGACCCCAACGAGGTCGACGAGACGCGGCTGGCGGTGCTGAAGGCCGCCGGCATGAACCGCGCCTCGATCGGGGTGCAGGATTTCGACCCGGCGATCCAGAAGTGCATCGGCCGGGAACAGAGCTACGAGGTGACCCGCGACGTGATCGCCGCGATCCGTGCCCATGGGGTCGAAAGCCTGAACGCGGATATCCTCTTCGGCCTGCCGCATCAGACCAATGCCAAGATCACCGAAAGCGTGCAGAAGCTGCTGTCGCTCTCGCCCGACCGGGTGGCGCTCTACGGCTATGCCCATGTGCCATGGATGGCGCGGCGGCAGGGGATGCTGCCCTCCGACGCCCTGCCCACCCCCGCCGAGCGGCTGGAGCTCTTCGCCACCGCGCGCAAGCTGTTCATGTGGGACGGCTACGCCGAGATCGGGATCGACCACTTTGCCCTGCCCGACGACGGCCTCGCCCGCGCCCAGGCCGAAAACCGGCTGCGGCGCAACTTCCAGGGCTATACCGATGACCGCGCCATCGCGCTGATCGGCGTCGGGGCGTCCTCGATTTCGCGATTCCCGCAGGGCTTCAGCCAGAACGCCCCGGCGACCGGCGCCCATACGGCTGCGATTCGCGAGGGCCGCTTTTCGACCGCCAAGGGCCATGCCTTCGCCGGGGACGACCTGCTGCGCGCCCGGCTGATCGAGGCGGTGATGTGCGACTTCCGCATCCGCAGCGCCGAGATCACCCGGGATTTCGGGATCACCGGGGCAGAGCTGCAAGGCCTGTTCCAGGAGGTCGCGGCCCGGTTCGACGGGCTGGTGCAGGTCACCGAAGAAGGGCTCTTCATCCCCGAAGAGGCCCGCCCGCTGACCCGGCTGGTCGCCCGCGCCTTCGATGCCTATGACGGCAGCCGGGCGCGGCATTCCTCGGCGATCTGACTACCGGACCCGGGTTCCGGCCCCCTGCGGGGCCGGGCCTCCGGCGGGAGTATTTTCAGCCCGGTGATGGGCTAGTGGTCCATCGCGGCGGCGAAGAGCTCTTTCGTGTAGGCGGCCTGCGGGGCATCGAAGACCTGCTCTGCCGTGCCCTCTTCCACCACGTCGCCGTGACGCATGACAATCACCCGGTGGGACATGGCGCGCACCACCTTCAGGTCGTGGCTGATGAACAGGTAGGCCAGCCCGTACTTCTGCTGCAGTCGTCGCAGCAGGTCGACGATCTGCACCTGCACGGTCATGTCCAGCGCCGAGGTCGGCTCATCCAGCACCACCAGGCGGGGCCGCAGGATCATCGCGCGGGCGATGGCGATGCGCTGGCGCTGCCCGCCCGAGAACTCATGCGGGTAGCGGTCCATCATGGCCGGGTCGAGGCCCACCTCGGCCATCACCTCGGCCACCTGCTGACGCACCGGCAGCTTGCTTTCCGTGCGATGCACCGACAGCCCTTCCGCGATGATCTGCTCGGCCGTCATGCGGGGCGAGAGAGAGCCGAAGGGATCCTGGAAGACGATCTGCATGTCCTTGCGCAGGCTGCGCAGTTCCGCGGTCGAGAGCGCATGGATGTCCTGCCCCTCGAAGCGCACTTGCCCCTCCGAGCCGATCAGCCGCATCAGCGCCAGCGCCAGGGTCGTCTTGCCCGAGCCCGATTCGCCCACGATGCCAAGGGTTTCGCCGGCGCGCAGGGTGAGGTTCGCGTCGTTCACCGCCTGCACATGGCCGACGGTGCGCTTCATCAGCCCCTGCTGGATCGGGAACCAGATGCGCAACTTGTCGGCCGCAAGTACCACCGGGGCATCGGGGGCAGGTGACTCGGGTCCTCCCACCGTGGCCGCCGAAAGCAGCATCTTCGTATAGGCGTGTTGCGGGTCGGCAAAGATCGCCTCGGTCGGGCCCTCTTCGACGATCAGCCCGTCCTTCATCACGCAGACCCGGTCGGCGATGCGGCGCACGATGCCAAGATCATGGGTGATGAACAGCAGGCCCATCCCCGTCTCGTCCTTCAGCTTCGCCAGCAGATCGAGGATCTGGGCCTGGATGGTCACATCCAGCGCCGTGGTGGGTTCATCCGCGATCAGCAGGCGCGGATTGTTGGCCAGCGCCATGGCGATCATCACCCGCTGGCGCTGCCCGCCGGACAGCTCGTGCGGATAGGCGGTCAGCCGGCTCTCGGCGTCGCGGATGCCGACCTGTTCCAGCAGCGCGATCGACCGTTCGCGGGTTTCGCTGGCGGTGATCCAGGTCGAGAAACGGCTGGAGAGCAGGGCCTTGCCCGCTGCCAGCAGTGCCGTCAGCCCGAGCGCCCAGAGCACGGCGCGGAACAGGCGGCGGACGAATTCGGTTCCGAAGGCGCCGAGGAAATCGAGGCTGGGGGTTTCGGGCGCCGTGGCCATGAAGGCGCCATAGGCGGCAAGGAAGGCGAAGAAGGCCAGCAAGCCGATCAGCACCGGCATCGGGTTCAGCCGCATCCAGCCTTCCAGCCAGCGTTTCACCCAGCTGCGTCCGGTCAGGCCCTGGTGCAGGGCCATGCTCTCGGCCAGCTGCTTCTCGATGGTGTGCAGCGGGTTGAGAGAGGTCATCGGCTCCTGGAAGATGAAGGAGATGTCGTTGCCGCGCAGGCGGCGCAGCTGCGCCGGGCTGGCGCCGACCATCTCCTGCCCCTCGAACCGGACCGAGCCCGCGACCTCGGCGTTGTCGCCCAGAAGCGAGACGGTCGAGAGGGCCGAGACCGATTTGCCCGAGCCGGATTCACCGACCAGCGCCACGGTCTCACCGGCCTCGACGTGGAAGGAGACGCCCTTGACGGCCTCGATCCGCTGGCCGTCCTGGGCGAAGGCGACGCGCAGGTCGCGCACGGAAAGCATGGTCATCGGAAGGTCTTTCTGGGGTCGAAGGCATCGCGGACGCCCTCGAAGATGAAGACCAGCAACGAGAGCATGACGGCGAAGACGGTAAAGGCGGTGAAGCCCAGCCAGGGCGCCTGCAGGTTCTCCTTCGCCTGCAGCGTCATCTCGCCCAGCGAGGGCGAGGAGCTGGGCAGGCCGAAGCCGAGGAAGTCGAGGCTGGCCAGGGTGGAAATCGTGCCGGTGACGATGAAGGGCATCATGGTCAGCGTGGCGACCATGGCGTTCGGCAGCATGTGGCGGAACATGATCACCCGGTTGCTGACGCCAAGCGCCTTGGCGGCGCGGACGTATTCCAGGTTGCGGGCGCGCAGGAACTCGGCCCGCACCACGCCGACGAGGGACATCCAGCCGAAGAGCACGGTCAGGAAGACCAGCAGCCAGAAGCCCCGCCCGAGGATCGCGAAGAGGATGATGATCACGTAGAGCGAGGGGGTCGAGGACCATATCTCGATCAGGCGCTGGAAGATCAGGTCGATCTTGCCGCCGAAATAGCCCTGGACCGCACCCGCCGTGATGCCGATCGCCGACGAGGCGATGGTGACGACCAGGGTAAAGACGATGGACAGGCGGAAGCCGTAGATCACCCGCGCCAGCAGGTCGCGCTTGGTGTCGTCGGTGCCCAGCCAGTTCTGGTCGTTCGGCGGCAGGGGGGCGGCGCCGGGACGTTCGACCGGGCTGTCGTAGGAATAGGGGATCGGCGGCCAGATCGACCAGCCCTTCTCGATCTGTGCGCCGGCGATCTCTCCGTCCTCGGCATCCGCGATCAGGCCCTCGGGGTCGTCGAAGCAGGTGTCCAGGCCGCCCGTGGCGATCAGGCATTGCACCTCGGGGTCGCGGTAGACGGCCTCGGTGCGGAAGTCGCCGCCGAACTCGGTCTCGGGGTAGAAGCGGAAGATCGGCATGTAGTAGCTGCCCCGATACTGCACCAGGATCGGGCGGTCATTGGCCAGGAACTCGGCAAAGAGCGAGAGGCCGAAGAGCAGGCAGAACAGGATCAGCGACCAGAAGGCGCGCCGGTTGCGGCGGAAGTTGCGCCAGCGGCGCTGGTTCAGCGGCGACAGGCGGCCACGCCGCTCGGGCGGGGCGACGGGGGCCTGCGCGGGCGACACGGCCGGTTCTGCCGGGGGGACGAGGTCGGGATGTGACATGCCTCAGCCCTCCCGGCTTTCGAAGTCGATGCGGGGATCGACAAAGACATACATCAGGTCCGACAGGATGCCGACGACCAGGCCGATGAGGCCGAAGATGAAGAGCGTGCCGAAGATCACCGGGTAGTCCCTTTGCAGCGCCGCCTCGAAGCCCAGACGCCCGAGGCCGTCGAGCGAGAACAGCGTTTCGATGATCAGCGAGCCCGAGAAGAAGACGCCGATGAAGACCGAGGGGAAGCCGGCGATGACGATCAGCATCGCGTTGCGGAAGACATGACCGTAGAGCACCTTGCGCTCGGTCTGGCCCTTGGCGCGGGCGGTGATCACGTATTGCTTCTTGATCTCGTCGAGGAAGGAATTCTTGGTCAGCAGGGTCAGCGTGGCAAAGGCCGAGATGGTCGAGGCCAGCACCGGCAGGGTGATGTGCCAGAAGTAGTCGCCGATCTTGCCCAGCAGGCTGAGATCCTGCCAGTTGTCCGACACCAGGCCGCGCAGCGGGAAGATCTGCCAGTAGGAGCCGCCGGCGAAGAGCACCAGCAGCAGCACGGCAAACAGGAAGCCGGGGATCGCATAGGCGACGATGATGATCCCCGAGGTCACGTTGTCGAAGCGCGAGCCGTCGCGCACCGCCTTGCGGATGCCCAGCGGGATCGACACCAAGTAGGCGATCAGCGTCGACCACAGGCCCAGCGTGATCGAGACCGGCATCTTGTCGATCACCAGTTCGATCACCGTGCCGGCGCCGAAATAGCTGTCTCCGAAGTCCAGCCGCACGTAGTTCCACAGCATCAGCAGGAAGCGGGTCAGCGGCGGCTTGTCGAAGCCGAATTCCTTCTCCAGCCGCTCGATGAACTCAGGCGGCAGGCCGCGCGCCCCGACGTAATCGGAATTGCTGGCCTGGTCGAACATGTTCGCGGTGTCCGGCCCGGCGCCGGTGAAGCCCGCGGTGACATCGCCCTGCCCCTGCATGTTGGCGATGATCTGCTCGATCGGACCGCCGGGGACGAACTGGGTCAGGGCGAAGTTGATCACCATGATGCCCAGCAGGGTCGGGATGACCAGCGCCAGGCGACGAAGAATATAGGCTCCCATCTTGGCGCTTACCTCAGTGCGCCGCTGGCCTTGAGCTGCGCGGCCGCCTCCTGGTCGATCCACCAGAAGTCCATGTAGCCAAGGCCATAGGGCGGCATCTTCTCAGGCGCGGGGTGGCGGTACATGTTGTAGTAGGCCACCCAGTAGTCGGCGATATAGCCCGTGGGGACGATGAAGAACTCGTAGCGCAGCGCGCGGTCGAGGGCCATCAGCGCCACATCGGTCTCTTCCTGGCTTTCGGCGGTGAAGGACGCTTCGAGGATCGCGTCGATCAGCGGGCTGGAGACCCCGGCCGGGTTGAACAGGCTGAACTCGGACTCGCGAGAGCCGTACATCTGCGTCAGCCCGCCGCCCGTCGACAGGAAGGCCCCGTACTGGGTGGAATAGAGCATGTCGTAATCGCGATCCCGGCGGCGCAGGGTGTATTGCGAGGGGTCGATCTTTTCATAGCCGGCATCCACGCCGATCTGGCGCAGGTTCTGCACGAAAGTCTCCTGCATCCCCTCCACCGAGGTCTGGATGTTCGAGGGGATCAGCATGTTGATCTTCAGCGTCTCGCCATCGCCATTGCGGCGCAGCCCGTCGTCGCCGACTTCCCAGCCGGCCTCGCTCAGCAGGGCCGAGGCGCGGCGCAGGTTGCCGCGGTCGCCGAGGCGGGTGGCGTCGGATTCATGCATCTGCCAGGGCTCTTCGGTGAACAGCTCCGGCGGCACCACGTCGCCGAGGCTCTCCAGGAAAGCCCTCTCGGCGCCCTCTGGCGGGCCCATGGCCTCGACCGGGGTGCCCTCGACGAAGGAACTGCGCGGCGAGTAGAGGCCGAAGAGCAGGGATTCGTTGGACCATTCGAAGTTGAAGGCCAGCGCCACCGCTTCGCGCACGCGCTTGTCGGAAAGCTGCGGCCGGGCGAGGTTGAAGACGAAACCCGTCGGATTGGGCGGGCTGCCATCCGGCACCTCTTCCAGTGTCACGGCGCCGCTGGCGACCTTCGGGAACTCGTATCCGGTCGACCACTGCTTCGGATCGCTCTCGATCTTCAGCGTGTATTCCCCGGCCTTGAACGCCTCGAAGGAGGTCGTCTGGTCCGAGAAGTACTCGACCCGGATGGTATCGTAGTTGTAGCGGCCGCGGTTGATGGGCAGGTCCTTGCCCCAGTAGTCGTCACGGCGGGAATAGATCAGGCGGCGGTTCACCTCGTAGCTGTCCAGCGCATAGGGGCCGGAGCCGGGAGCGACCTCCATCCGCGGCTCGTCCAGGCGGCGGTTCTCGGGATCCTCTTCGAACCAGGACTTCTGGAAGATCGGCGTATTGCCCACCGTCTCGATCCGCGACCGCTTGGACAGCTCGGGGTTGAAGGTGAATTTCACGGTGTGATCATCCAGCGCCTCGGCGCCGGTGACCATCTCGCCGACGGCCTGGGCATAGGAGGGCAGGCCCTGGGTGATGAACAGCCGGTGTGAATAGACCACGTCCTCGGCGGTGACGGGGCTGCCGTCGGCAAAGACCGCCTCGGGACGCATGTGGAAGATCACCCAGTCGCGGCTTTCGGGATATTCCAGGCTTTCGCAGACGACACAGTAGTACTGACCGACGCTGTCATCGGTGGTTTCCAGCAGGGAATCGTAGAGAATCGTGGTCAGTGCCGCGGCGCGTCCCTTGCGGGAATAGGGGTTGAGGCTGTCGAAGGTCCCCGTGGCGCCGATGGAGATCTCGCCCCCCTTGGGCGCCTCGGGATTGACATAGGCCAGGTTCGGATAGTCCGCCGGATAGTCGAGGTTGCCGAAGTAGGAATAGCCGTGGCTGGTGATCACCGTCTCCTCCGCGCTGTCCTGGGACCGCGCGGGCGAAGCCAGGGCCAGCGCGGCGAGGCCCAGCCCCGACAGCAGCAGCACCGCGCCGCGCGACAGGCCGCGCGAAAGGGGCAGGGCTTCGGAACGGGCGACAGCAGGGGACTTTGGGCGCTGCATCGGAAACTCCTCGACTTCCTTCTGGAATCTGGCTTCTGGAATCTGGCCTGCTTCGAAATGGCGCGCCGAACCCTTCTGTCCAGCGACGCCGCAAGACGGCCCTTCGTGACGGACAGGCTAATCAGCGCGGTCAACCATGTTCAAGACGAGAATGCGTGAGGATTGGTTACCAGCGTCTTACCAAAGGAAAAGGCCGCCGGCATGGCTGCCGACGGCCCGAATTTCAGTCCCCGCCAGGGGAGACGGCGTGCCTCGCGGCCTCAGCCGCCCAGCGAGGCCAGGTAGGCGATCACGTCGGCGCGGTCTTCCATGTCCTTCAGGCCGGCGAAGGACATCTTGGTGCCCGGCGCGGCGGAACGGGGATTTTCCAGGAAGGCCTGCAGGTTTTCCGGCGTCCAGACGTCGAAATGCTCTTCCAGGGCGCCCGAATAGGAGAAGCCGTCGACCGCATCGACCGGGCGGCCCACCACACCGTCGAGGTGCGGGCCGGTGCCGTTGGTGCCGTCGACCTTGTGGCAGGCCTTGCACTTGTTGAAGACGCGCTCCCCCGCGCCGGCATCAGCCTGCGCGAAGAGTTCCTCGAAGGAGGGGCCTTCTTCTGCCGGGCCAGCGTCCTCGGACGCGCCCGTATCGATCACGTAACCGCGGGCGTGTTCTTCGCCGCCATGGCCGCCGACGCTGGTGTCGTAAAGTTCGTCCGCAGCCCAGTTGGCCAGCAGGAAGACCAGCAGCGTGCCGCAGAAGCCGCCAATGATCTTCGTTCCCGTCATCGTGTCAAACATATGCGCTGCGTCCCTGATGAATCCGTAGCCAGTTCTCGGCGGGTATCTATCCGCTTCCCCTCCCCCAAGGCAAGGTGTAGTTACCGCGACCAATCGCCCACCCGGTCGATTTTTCGGAAACAACACGGAAATCCCCAGAATGACACGCCGAATTGCCTTCCAGGGAGAGCTGGGCGCCTATTCGCACCAGGCCTGTGTCGAAGCCTGCCCGGAACTGGAGCCCCTGCCCTGCAGCACCTTCGAAGATGCCATCGCCGCGGTCAAGGACGGGCAGGCGGATAAAGCCATGTTGCCAGTGGATAATTCCACCTTCGGCCGGGTCGCGGACATTCACTACCTGCTGCCGGCCTCGGGGCTGCACATCATCGGTGAAGCCTTCGTGCGGGTGCATATCAACCTGATGGGGCTGCCGGGCACGCAGCTGAGCGACATCACCTCGGCAACCTCGCATTCGATGTTGCTGGGCCAGTGTCGTGGCTTCCTGGCCGAGCACGGGATCGAGCGGATCACCGGCGCCGACACGGCCGGATCGGCGCAACTGATCTCGCAGCAGAGCGACCGCAGCCGCGGCGCCCTGGCCAGCGAGCTTGCGGCCGAGGTCTACGGCCTCGACGTGCTGGCGCGGCATATCGAGGACCAGGCCAACAACACCACCCGCTTCCTGGAGATGTCGCCCGAGCCCGACCATTCGCGGCGCGGCGACCATGGCATGATCACCACGCTCGTCTTCGAGGTCCGCAACATTCCCGCCGCGCTCTACAAGGCCATGGGCGGCTTTGCCACCAACGGCATCAACATGACCAAGCTGGAAAGCTATATGGTGGGCGGCAGCTTCACCGCGACCCAGTTCTACGCCGATATCGAGGGCCACCCCGAGGACGACAACGTCAGGCTGGCGCTCGACGAACTGGGCTACTTCTCGTCCCGGCTGGAGATCCTGGGCGTCTACCCCGCCGACCGGCGCCGCCACTGATCAAGCGCGCAGGGCGGGAGATATCCCGCCTTTCGCTGCCCCCGCGTGAGGGCGCGGGGCCGGCCGCTGGTGGGTTGCACCCACCCTGCGACAGGCTCAGCCAGGGGATTTGGGGGATCTCTCCAGCGAGGCGGCAAACTCCGCCATCCGCTCGGCCAGGCGCTTCTCGATCGTGCCGCGAGCCAGACGCAGGGACTGGATCAGCAGCCGCGCCGAAAGGGTCTTCGGCTTCAGCTCGGTCTCGACCCGCAGCCGGGTGCGGGCGCGCGACAGGGCCACCAGATCGACCAGCACATGCCCCTTCAGGCCCTCCGAGCGCAGCTTGAGCTGCATCCGCTCGGGCCCGTCGAAGTCCGTCACTTCCAGCCCGATGATACGACGCTTGCCGCGCAGGTCGAACCGCACTTCCCAGCCCGCGCCCGGTCCGGTCAGCGGCGGATTGTCCAGTCGTTTCACCTCGGCCCCACGCCGAATCGCCGAGCGTTCGAAGGCGTGAAAATCGGTGATCCGGGCGAAGACCTCGTCAATCGGTGCCTCGATGTCTTCTTTCGCAACAAACTTCATGAGTGAACGACCACCGCACTTGCCCGGGAAACTGGGCCAGACAATCGCGTCAATCCAGGGTGTCCGCAAGCCAATTGCGCAGAAGATGCTCGGCAATGGCGCCCCGGCGCGGGCGGCGGATCACGGGGTGATCACCGGCGAAGACCTTCACCAGATCCTCGCGTGACAGCCAGAGCGCATCTTCCAGCTCCACCGGGTCGACGGTGATCCGCTCGCTCAGAGCCGTGCCGCGACAGCCGAACATCAGCGAATTGGGGAAGGGCCAGGGCTGGCATGACAGGTAGTCGACCGCACCGACCGCGACTCCGGTCTCCTCGCGGATCTCGCGGCGCACGGCGGCCTCGATGGTTTCGCCCGGCTCGACGAAGCCGGCGGGCAGGGAATACATCGCCTCGGGCCAGCCATGGGACCGGCCCAGCAGGACCCGGTCGCCCGAGGTGATCAGCATGATCACCACCGGGTCCGTGCGCGGGAAGTGGCGCGCGCCGCAGGTCGGGCACATGCGCTGCCAGCCGGCCTGTTCCGGCACCGAAGCGCCGCCGCAGCAGGCACAGAACCGATGCGTCTGGTGCCAGGAGAACAGCGCCCGCGCCATCGCGGACAGCTCTCCCTCTTCCGGGCTGAGGCCGTACATCACGGCCCGCAGGTCGCTCAGCGCCTGGTCGTCGGAGACGGCGGGGTGGCGGGGCGGCTGTTCGTCCCCCTCTGGTGGCACCCAGGCCGAGATGTCACGGGCAAAGACCGGCCCCGTCGCGGCGCGGCCCAGCAGGACCGGCGGCTCTTCGGCGGCGGCCAGCACCGGGTGATCCAGCGGCAACCGCGCCAGGCGCGCCCCCTCGACCAGCACCAGCCCGCGCCAGAACAGCAGGCAGCGCGCCGTGGGATCGGCCTGCAGCGCCGTGGTATCGCCGCGCGCCTCGGCCAGCCGGTCCAGCCCGCTGTCGCCGAAGGTCATGCCCTGCGGCGCCTGCGTGTCAAAGATCATGTCCATGGGCTGCCCTTTCCTGCCTGCGCCGAAGACTGCCCCGCCGCGCCAGCAAGCTCAATGGGCCGCAGTGCGTCGCATTGCCCAAATCCACGGCGTCCCGCGACCAATGGCCTGTTTCCGCCCGCTGGCGATCCGTCAGACTTCCGTCAGGGCAGGGCCTGCGCGTTATGATAGTGTCACGCGCAGGCGACATCTTCCCGGCCGAACCCAGTAGGAGTCCACCATGACCTTCAAACAAACCACCAGCCTCTCCCGCCGCGGCTTCATGGCCGGGACCATCGCCGGCGCTTCGCTGCTCAGCCTGCATCCATTCTCGGCCCGCGCCGCCGGGACCCAGGCGCACCTGCGGATCATGGAAACCACGGACCTGCACGTCCATGTCTTCCCCTACAACTATTATGCCGACAAGCCCGACGACACCGTCGGCCTGGCCCGGACCGCCGCCCGGATCGAGGCGCTGCGGGCCGAAGCGACCAACACCATGCTGATCGACAACGGTGATTTCCTGCAGGGCAACCCGATGGGCGACTACATGGCCTATGAACGCGGGATGGCCGAAGGCGACATCCACCCGGTGATCGCGGCGATGAACACCCTCGGCTACGATGCCTCCACCCTCGGCAACCACGAATTCAACTACGGCCTCGACTTCCTGATGAAGTCGGTCGCAGGCGCCCAGTTCCCGATCATCTCGGCCAACGTGGTCAAGGAGATGGCCGCCTCGCCCACGGGCGACACCACCCTGCTGCCGCCCTACGTCATCCTTGACCGCACCGTGACCCTCGGTGACGGCACCGAGGCGCCGATCAAGGTCGGCCTCATCGGCTTCGTCCCGCCGCAGATCATGACCTGGGACCGCAAGCACCTCGAGGGCTCGGTGCAGGCGCGCGACATCGTCGAGACCGCCCGCGCCTATGTGCCGGAGATGAAGGAGAAGGGCGCCGAGATCATCATCGCCCTGTCGCACTCGGGCATCGGCTCGGCCCAGCATGAAGAGGGCATGGAAAACGCCTCGGTCCCGCTGGCCGAGGTCGAAGGCATCGACGCACTGATGACCGGCCACAGCCACCTTGTCTTCCCCTCGCCGACCTATGCCGATTATGCCGCCGTCGATGTCGAGACCGGCAAGATCCACGGCAAGCCCGCGGTCATGGGCGGGTTCTGGGGCAGCCACATGGGCCTCATCGACCTGCTGATCGAGCGTGAAGGCAACGAATGGCGCGTCGTCGCCTCGGAAACCGAAGCAAGGCCGATCTACGAGCGCGACGACAACCGCCAGGTGGTTCCGCTGGTCGAGGACGTGCCCGCCGTGCTGGCCGCCGTCCAGCAGGAACACGACGCAACCCTGGCCTATGTCCGCCGCGCCGTCGGCAAGACCGCCGCGCCGCTGCATTCCTACTTCGCGCTGGTCGCCGATGACCCCTCGGTGCAGATCGTCTCCAACGCGCAGAGCTGGTACATCACCGAGATGATGAAGGGCACCGAATACGAGGCCCTGCCGCTGCTTTCTGCCGCCGCGCCCTTCAAGGCCGGGGGCCGTGGCGGCCCGGAATATTACACCGAGGTTCCGGTGGGCGACGTGGCGATCAAGCATGTCTCGGATCTCTACCTCTACCCCAACACCATCCGCGCGGTGAAGATCACCGGCGCCCAGCTGAAGGGCTGGCTGGATCGCTCGGCAGGCATGTTCAACCAGATCGAGCCGGGCTCGACCGACGCGCTGCTGCTGAACCCCGACTTCCCCAGCTACAACTTCGACGTGATCGACGGGGTGACCTACAAGATCGACCTCTCCAAGCCGATGATGTTCAACCGCGACGGCGAGAAGATCTCGGACGAAAGCCGGATCGTGGACCTGATGTACGACGGCCAGCCGGTGAGCGACGACATGGAATTCGTCGTGGCCACCAACAACTACCGTGCCGGCGGTGGCGGCCACTTCCCGGGTGCCGATGGCTCGACCGTGATCTTCGAGGGACCGGACACCAACCGCGACATCATCGTGCGCTATATCGTCGAGAAGGGCACCGTCGATCCCAAGGCCGATGCCAACTGGACTTTCGCGCCGATGGACGGCACCACCGTCCTGTTCGAGACCGGGCCGGCGGCGGCGAAATACGCCGAAAGCGTCGAGGGCGTCTCGATCGAGGAAGCCGGTGCGGGCGAAGGCGGCTTCGCGCTGTTCCGCATCACCCTGTAAGCTTGGCGATGACTGGGCGACATCTGGCATGAAAGGGGCCGCACGCGCGGCCCCTTTGGCTTTGCGCCCCCAGGGTCGGCCGGCGTCGAAGCTTGCCAGGCCGGTCCCCTGCAGGCCAGGGTGGCCTTCAGGGAACGGACATGCGCCACCGGGCGCCGGAAGCGGGAAGGAAGACACACCGATGATCGCCTATGTCACGGTCGGCGCAGATGACATCGCGACAGCGCGGCGCTTCTACGACGCTCTGCTGCCGGCCCTCGGCTACGGCCTGACGGAGGGCCCCGAGGGTCTCAGCTACATCCTGTGCTCCGCGCCGGGGACGGTCCCCCCGCCCGACTTCTACGTCAAACCGACGTTCGACGGCGCCCCTGCCTCTGCGGGCAACGGCGCCATGGTCGCCTTCCAGGCCGGTTGCCAGTCCGAGGTGCAGCGCCTGCACGCGGCGGCCCTTGCCGCCGGAGGCCAGGACGAGGGTGCCCCGGGCTTCCGCGCCGCCTACGGGCCGCGCTTCTACGTCGGGTACCTGCGCGACCCGCAGGGCAACAAGATCGCGCTCTTTTCCAGCAACCCGGACGAGCGAGGCCGGGACGGATAGCGCGCGCGTCCCGAAACGAAGGCGACCCAATGTTTCCTGCACATCTGCCCGCCGGATACCTGCCTGGCCATCGCCTTGCGCGCGCCGCCCGCAACAGGCGGGCCCTGGTGCTGACCGCCTGCGCGGCCTCGCTGCTGCCGGATACGGACCTGCTGTGGTTCTATCTCGTGGACAACCGGCAAACGGTGCATCACGCCTATCTCTTCCACTGGCCGCTGTTCTGGATCCTGATGGCGGGGCTTGCCGGGCTGGCGGCGAAGCTGCTTCAGAGGCCCCGCGCCTTGCCATACATCGGGGTTTCCCTCGCCGCGCTGCTGCTGCACATGCTGCTCGATACCCTGGCCGGCGGGATCAGCTGGCTGGCGCCCTTCCGGGACCATGAACTGCGGCTGGTCGAGGTCCCCTCGCGTCACTCTTGGTGGGTGTGGAACTTCGTGCTGCACTGGACCATGGCGCTTGAAGTGCTGATCCTGGCTGCCTTCGCGTCCGCCCTGTTCCGGGACACCGGGCGCGGGCCCAGGCGTGGCGGGACCCAGGGATGACGACGTCCCCTGCGCAGCCGAGCTGCGCCGCCTTCGAACTGCGCCGCGCCCTCGACGGGCTGATCTACCGTTTCGACCTGGCCCGCGATCCACAGGGGCGCCCGGGCTATCGCCGCGCCGACCGCGATCTCTGGATCATCCGGCACCCGTCACTCGGCTGGATCGCCGGCAGCCACGACGGGACCGAGATCTTCGGCCGACCCTGGGATGTCCCGCCCGAAGCCCAGGGCGCGGCGCCCCCCGAAGGCACATGGGTCAGTCGCAAGGGAGACAAGTCCTACGTCTACACGCTAGTGCATCTCTGAGCGGCGCGACCGCCCGGGCTTGCAAAGCCCGGCATCCTTTCCTATGTAGCGCCTCGAGAGGTTGGCGCGGGCAGGCGCCTCGCCAACCCGGTCAGGTCCGGAAGGAAGCAGCCGTAACGAGTCCCGCTTGGGTCGTTGTCCAATCTCTCACCCAAGCGCTTTTGCAAAGCAAAAGCGCGTCGCCCGACAGCGCATTTCCCTGAAATGCGCGAGAGGGCTCCTCTCCCCCAAAGAACTTCCCCAAAGAAACACCCCGATACAGCCCCCATCTCCGCCCCATACGGGACGGCGGGCGGGGCGATGCGCGCAGCGCGAGCGCCGATCCGTCTTCCCGCCCCTCGCTGTCCGGCCTCCCGCTGGACGCTGCCCGCCCGGCCCTTTAGTCTGCCGCGCAGACGACCCCAGAAAGGCGCATGATGTCCGAGTCCGAGCAGACACACTCCGGCCCCTACCAGGTCCTGGCGCGGAAATACCGCCCCGAGACCTTTGCCGATCTCGTCGGCCAGGACGCCATGGTGCGGACCCTGAAGAATGCCTTCGCCGCCGACCGTATCGCCCAGGCCTTCATCATGACCGGCATCCGGGGCACCGGGAAGACCACCACCGCGCGGATCATCGCCAAGGGCATGAACTGCATCGGCCCGGATGGCGAAGGCGGCCCCACCACCGAGCCCTGCGGCCAGTGCGAGCACTGCAAGGCCATCATGGAGGGCCGCCACGTCGACGTGATGGAAATGGACGCGGCCTCCAACACCTCGGTCAACGATATCCGCGAGATCATCGACAGCGTGAACTACCGGGCCGCCTCGGCGCGCTACAAGATCTACATCATCGACGAGGTGCACATGCTCTCGACCAGCGCCTTCAACGCGCTGCTCAAGACGCTGGAGGAACCGCCGGCGCATGTGAAATTCATCTTCGCCACCACGGAAATCCGCAAGGTGCCGGTGACGGTGCTGTCGCGCTGCCAGCGTTTCGACCTGCGCCGGATCGAACCCGAGGTGATGATCGCGCTCCTGCGCAAGATCGCCACCCGCGAGAATGCCGAGATCAACGACGACGCGCTGGCGCTGATCACCCGCGCCGCCGAGGGCTCGGCCCGCGATGCGACCTCGCTGCTGGACCAGGCCATCAGCCACGGCGCGGGGGAAACCACCGCCGAGCAGGTCCGCGCCATGCTGGGCCTGGCCGACCGTGGCCGGGTGATGGATCTCTACGAGATGATCATGAAGGGCGACGCGGCCGGTGCCCTGACCGAGCTGTCGGCGCAATATGCCGACGGCGCCGACCCGCTGGCAGTCCTGCGCGACCTGGCCGAGATCACGCACTGGATCTCGGTGGTGAAGATCACGCCCGATGCCGCCGAGGATCCGACCATCGCGCCCGACGAACGTGCCCGGGGGATCTCCCTGGCCGAGCGCCTGCCGATGCGGGCGATGACCCGGATGTGGCAGATGCTGCTGAAGGCGCTGGAAGAGGTCTCGGCCGCGCCGAATGCCATGATGGCCGCCGAGATGGCGGTGATCCGCCTGACCCATGTGGCCGAACTGCCCTCGCCGGAAGAGCTGGTGAAGCGGCTGAAGGATGCACCGCGTCCGCCGGATGGGCCGATGGGAGGCCCCAACGGTGGGCCCAGTGGCGGCGGCGGGATGCCTGCGCGGGGCGCAGGCGCGCCTGCGGCGGGCGGGGGGGCCTCGGCTTACGCCTCGGCCCCGCAGGGCGGCACCGGCGGCGCCCCTTCGGGATCCGGTCACACCATGCTGGCCGAGGATGTCGAGCAGGCGCTGGCCCGTTACCCGACCTTCGAACACGTGGTCGAGCTGATCCGTGCCAACCGCGACGTCAAGCTGCTGGTCGAGGTCGAGACCGGCGTGCGCCTGATCGCCTACCGCCCCGGCCGGATCGAGTTTTCGCCTGCCCCCGGTGCCCCCAAGGATCTGGCGCAGCGCCTCGGCGCGACCCTGCAACGCTGGACCGGCAACCGCTGGGTGGTGATCCTCGGCAACGAACCGGGCGCCGAGACCGTGGCCGAGAAGCGTGACGCCAAGACCCGCGAGATCCACGCCGAAGCCGCCGCCCATCCGCTGATGCAGGCCCTGATCGCTGCCTTCCCCAAGGCCGAGATCACCAAGGTTGTCAGCCGCCAGGAGCTTGCCGCCCAGGCCGAGGCCGAGGCCCTGCCCGAGGTCGAGGACGAATGGGATCCCTTCGAGGACGAATGACCCCCCTCGCGCCCCGCGCCCGGAGCCCCTATCTGACACGGCAGACCGATACAGCAGACCGACATACAGCAGACTGCGGCGCCCTGCGCGCCCGACACCAAGGAGAGACGAGATGTTCAAGGGCCTCGGCCAGATGGGCGACATGGCGAAGATGATGAAGACCGCCAAGGAGATGCAGGCGAAGGTCCAGCAGCTCCAGGAGGATCTGCACGAGATCACGGTGACCGGTGAAAGCGGCGCCGGGCTGGTCAAGGCCGTGGCCTCGGCCAAGGGTGACCTGAAGAGCCTGGATATCGACCCCTCGATCTTCGACCCGAACGAGAAGGAAGTGGTCGAGGACCTGATCCTCGCGGCGATCAAGGACGCCCAGGCCCGCGCCGCCGAGCGCAGCCAGCAGGAAATGGCCAAGATCACCGAAGGGCTGGGCCTGCCCGCCGACTTCAAGATGCCCTTCTGATCGGAGGCAAGGCATGTCGGGTGGCCGCGATATCGACGCGCTGATCGAGATGATGGCGAAACTGCCCGGCCTCGGTCCCCGCTCGGCCCGCCGGGCGGTTCTGCAACTCGTGCGCAAGCGCGAACTGCTGCTGATGCCCCTGGCGGACCTGATGCAGCAGGTCGCCGCGACCACCCGCGAATGCACCCGCTGCGGCAACCTCGGCGAGGGGCCGCTCTGCCCGATTTGCCTGGACGCGAAGCGCAACAGCGCCGAGCTATGCGTGGTCGAGGACGTGGCCGATCTCTGGGCCATGGAACGCTCGGGCACCTTCCGGGGCCGCTACCACGTCCTCGGCGGCACGCTCTCGGCCCTGGATGCCGTCGGCCCGGAGGAGCTGCGCATCCCGCAGCTGGTCGACCGCGTGGCCGAAGAGGACGTCGGAGAGGTCATCCTGGCGCTCAACGCCACGGTCGACGGCCAGACCACGGCCCACTACATCGCCGAGCAGCTGGAAGGCCGCGTGCGCCTGACCTCGCTCGCCCAGGGCGTGCCGATCGGCGGCGAGCTGGACTACCTCGACGACGGCACGATCACCGCTGCACTGCGAGCCCGCAAGGACATCTGAGGCCTCTTGAAGGATCAGCCCTGCACACCACATTGCCAGCGCGCAGAGGGGGCTCTGCCCCCCTTGAGCCAGAGGCTCAATTCCCCCCGGAGGTATTTTCAGCCTGGTGATGATGCGGGACGGCGCCTGCACCGGCGCCCGCCTTCTGCCACCAGGCCGGTGCACGCTCTCGATCCGGAAGGAGGGAGCCTGCTGCTTTGGACCTGTTCCATCACCAGGCTGGAAATACCTCCGGGGGGAGTCGCGAAGCGACGGGGGGCGGCGCCCCACTCTCTCCTCTACATGTCGCCCTCAGGCGACGGGGGGCAGCGCCCCCCTCTCTCCTTTACAAGTCGCCCTCCGGCGACGGGGGGCAGCCCCCCATCTCTCCTCTACGTCGCCGCGACAGCGGCTTGCGTGGCCCAGTTCGGCAGCGCCTGCCCCGAGGCCAGCAGCGCCCCGAGCCGCCCCAGCTCGTCCGAGTTCTTCGCCGCGCGGCCACTGCCGGCGAAGGCGGTGAAGACCCGGTCCGAAAGCGCCTCGAAGTGGGGAATCTTCTTCGGCGCATAGGTGGTCACGCAGGCCGCCGAAGACGTCGAGAGGATATCAAGCGTCGGCATCCGCGCGCGCATCAGGCTCTCGACATAGGCCGCCACCTCGGGGTTGCCGGAGGAGCGGAACCAGGCGGTCAGGTCCTCCTCCGTCGTCAGCGGCGCATCCACCCGGTCGCCGCCCATCTTCAGGTAGAGCCGGCCGTCCGGGTAGCGGATCGGCGGCAGCATGTAGGGGTCTTCCCCGTTGGGCAGCAGGGCGATCAGCGTCGGCATCCCGGCCAGGCGCTGCGCCTCGGCCTCGGAGACCTCGAAGAAGACTACCGTGCGGGCATTGACCTGGAAGGGCAGCGCCTCGCCCAGCAGGCTGCGGGTGAACCCGCCCGTCGCCAGCAGGGCGCGGTCCGCCAGCAGGTCCTCGCCGCTGTCCAGGCGCAGGCGGATCCCGGCGGCGCTCTCGTCCAGGCCGCTGACCGAGCGGCGCAGCAGCTGCGCCCCGCCCGCCCGGGCCAGGGCGATCTGCGCCCGCACCATGGCGCGGGGATTGACCACGCCGGCCAGGGTGGCCTCGTAGAGGCCCAGCATGTCGGGCCCGAAGTCGAACCAGGGGAAGCGGGCCGCCAGGGTGTCGCCGCGCAGGGTCTCGCAGGGGACCTGGTCGCGGTCACGGGTGGCTTCCAGCCGGTTCATCGCCGCCGAGCCAGCGGGCCCGGCCATCAGCGAGCCGACCTCGGAGAAGAAGCGCATCCCCGAGGCGGCCTCGAGGTCGCGGTAGCGGGCGATGGAAGCCCGGGACGCCTGCGACCAGAAGGGCCATGGATCGAGCTGCCGGGTGATCCGCCCCTCGTCGAAATGCGACCCGAAGGGGCCTTGCCAGGTCGCGGCATCGGCGGGCTCGGCAGGGCCGACAAGGGTCACCTGGTGGCCCATGGTGGCAAGGTGACGTGCGGCGGCCGCGCCGATCATTCCGGCACCGATGACGGCGATATGCATGGGATGAGGTCCGTTTTCCGAGAGTGTCGGAACAGTTCTGCGCCCCGGTCCGGGGCATTGCAAGGGCCGGGCGCGGCGGCCCTAGTCCTTGTGGCGCCCGAACCAACCGCCCGCAGAGGTGCACAGCACCACGCAGATCGTCACGATCCCCGCGTAGACGCGATCATTGCCGTCGATCAGCAGCTCTGCCAGCACGAAGCCCAGAACGATGCCCACCACGGTGCTGAGCCCTACGGTCTTGAGATCCATCTTCCGCCCCCCTACCCGGCGCCCTCACTGCTGCGAAGGAACCCGAGCGCCAGCCCGATACGCCGGTCCAGCCATCGCTGCGCCTCCCGCCGTGCCAGCTCGACATTCCACGGGCCCTGCAACCAAAGCTCCGGGCGCTTCTCGACCTCTGCCCGCCAATGCCGGAAATCGGTCCTGGCCTGGTCATAGGTGCTGGTGTTGCTCAGATCCGCCGCCAGGACCAGCACATCGCGGTCTCCCTTCCGGGCACCGGGGTTCCAGGCCAGCAGGAAGGGGCCGCGTCCCCGGTCGAGGTCGATCCAGTCGAAGCCGGCCCGACCGGCAGCCAGTTGCGCATCCGCCACGGCTTGCTGCGCCGCGGCCAGACCATAGTGCCTTGCGGCCAGCGCACAGGCGTCCGCATGGGCGTAAGTGGGCATCGCCTCAATCTGGTCGGCGACCTGCTGGCTCTCGACAGGCAGGACGGTCACCACCTGCTTGTCCTCATCCGCCTCGCCCTTCCCCGCATCCTTCACCTGAACCACGGAGGAGAGGCTGCCCCGGAAGGCGCGGCAGATCATCTCGAACCGGTCGTAGTCTTCCTTTTCCACCGGGCTGTCAGGGAAGGCCAGAACCGCATAGCCAAGGAAGCCTTCGGGCGGCAGGGAGTCGCTGGAGGCGAAGAGGCGCGAGACGTAGAGCTTGCCCTCTTCCGGGTCCGAGCCACCGCGCCCGCCGGCCAGCCAGCCGAAGAACCCGCCAGTGTCCTCGGCGACGACAACGGGATCGACGTCCTCTCCGGTCCGGGAGGGTGCCGCGCAGGCAGCAAGGACAAGGCAGCAAAGCAGTGTGGCGAGAATGCGCATCACGGAAACCGGAATCTGAAAATCTCGTTCAATATGGGGCCAGCATACAGGCCGCTCGCGAAATTTCCACCGATGCGTACCGCCCTTGGACCAAAGCATGAAAAAGCCCGCCCCGGCGATGCCTGGGCGGGCTTTTCGATCAGTCCCTCGATGGGGATCAATCCTCGTCGTCTTCGTCCTCGTCCCCGCCCTTGGGCAGGTTGAAGAAGCTGTCGGCGTCCGGCACATCGTTCGAACCCCGCGAGTCCTCATCATCGTCGCCAGAGAGAGAGAAGGTTTCCAGCCCCTCGATGGCGGTCGGGATGCGCGGCTCGGCCTCCATGCCGAGGCTCTGCTCGGTCGACAGCAGCTTGCGGCGCTCGTCGTCGGTCATCGCCTCGCCGCGCTTGGCTTTCTCGGCGGCGGCCTTCTGCACGGCGGCGTCCAGCTCGGTCTGCTTGCAGAGACCAAGGGCCACCGGGTCGATGGGCTGCATGTTGGCGATGTTCCAATGGGTCCGCTCGCGGATCGACTGGATCGTCGGCTTGGTGGTGCCGACCAGCTTCGAGATCTGGCTGTCGGAGAGTTCCGGATGGAACTTCACCAGCCACAGGATCGAGTTCGGGCGGTCCTGGCGCTTGGACAGCGGGGTGTAGCGCGGGCCACGGCGCTTTTCCTCGCCGACGGCGGCGGCGTTGAACTTCAGCTTCAGCTTGTGAAGCGGATCCTTCTCGGCCTTGTCGATCTCTTCCTGGGTCAGCTGGTTGTTGGTGATCGGGTCGAAGCCCTTCACGCCCTGCGCCACCTCGCCATCGGCGATGCCCTGGATCTCAAGCTCGTGCATCCCGGTGAAATCGGCGATCTGCTTGAACGAGAGAGTGGTGTTGTCCACCAGCCAGACGGCGGTGGCCTTGGCCATGATCGGTTTGCCCTGCATGTCTCAACTCCTGAACAATGACGGCAACGGACCAGCCGGAAGATAAGTCTTTCCCGGGCCCTGGCCTTGGGGGCCGGGGCGCATTGCCGGGGCAATGCAGGTTTCCGTTGTCGGGGAACTTGGCGGCTATATAGTCCGGCCCGGGTCAAAATGGAAGAGCCTATGCGTCGCAGCCCATACCTGTTGATTCCCGCCCTCCTGGCCCTCGTGCTGGCGGCCTCGCAGCCGCGCGCCGAGGGTCGTGCCGGGACACCGTCCGGGGTGTTCGACTACTACGTCATGGCGCTGAGCTGGTCGCCCGGCTACTGCGCCACGGCCGACAATCCCGATCAATGCGCGCCCGGGCGCAGGCTGGGCTGGATCCTGCACGGGCTCTGGCCGCAGTACGAAACCGGCTATCCGCGCGACTGCGCCGGCGCCGGGGCGCCCCCCTCGCGCCGCCAGACCGCCGCGATGGCCGATATCATGGGCACCGCCGGGCTGGCCTGGCACGAGTGGCAGGCGCATGGCACCTGCTCGGGCCTGTCGGCGGTGGATTACTTCGCCCTGTCGCGGCGGGCCTTCCAGAGCGTGACGCGCCCCGAAGTGCTGCGCGCCCTCGACGAGGATGTCCGCCTGCCCGCCCGGGTGATCGAAGCGGCCTTCCTGGAGGCCAACCCGGGCCTTGGGGCCGAGGGTGTCACCGTCACCTGCCGTGACAACCGCATCCGCGAAGTCCGCATCTGCCTGACGAAGGACCTGGCGCCACGGCCCTGCGGCGCGGATGTGGCGCGCGACTGCTCGGCCGCCTCGGCGCTGTTCGACGCCATCGGCGACTAGGCAAGCCCCTTGACCGGAGGGGCCCCTTGCGCGGTATCCTGATCCCGGGACGTGGAGGACACCATGCAATTCAGGATCTTCATCGCGGTATTGGCCGCGCTGTTCACCCTTGGCGCCACCCTGCCGGCCTCGGCCCATGGCGGCGGCTGCCGCAAGAGCTCTCCGCCCGGCCAGTGCTGCCACATGGAGAAGGCGACAGGCCGGGTCCACTGCCACTGACGCCCGGCCGCGCAGAGACAGTTCCAAGAATGGGCCTGCTGTTGCACTATGCCCCCGGGCGGGCCGTTCCGCCCGGGGCCGGGTCCCATTCCGTCCCGGCTTCAGGAGGATATTTCTGAAAGGTGTTTTCGATGAAGATCTCTGCTGTCACCGCCGCCGCGCTGGCGCTTGTGCTGGTCTCGGCTCCGCTGCGGGCCGATCCTGTCACCGAAGCCCTCGAAAGCGCGATGGAAACCTATGCCGAGGGTGACCTGGCCATGACCGCCGCCCGCCTCACCGAGGCGCAGAAGGCCGTGGCCGCGCTGCAGGCCGGCAAGCTGGGCCGCTTCCTGCCCGAGCCCCCCGAGGGCTGGACCCGCGAGATCGACGAGAGCGCCAGCGACGGCATGGCGATGATGGGCATGGGCGGCAGTATCGCCGCGGCGGATTACACCAGCCCGGCGGGCGACCATGTGATCCTGACGCTGGCCGCCGACAACCCCATGGTGATCTCCATGGCCGGCATGCTGGGCAATCCGCAGATGATGGCGATGATGGGCGAACTGGTGGAATTCGGCGATCAGCGCATGGTCAACCAGAGCGGCGAGATCTCGGGGCTGGTGGCGGGCCGGGTGCTGGTCCAGGCCTCGGGCAGCGCCTCGGCAGAAGAGAAGACCGCGCTCCTCGGCACGATGGATTTCGCCGGGCTGGAGAGCTACGACAAGTAGGCCGGACCGCATGACGGCAGGGACGCCCGGGCGGCGCCCCCGTCCCTGCTGCGCGGCCCTCAGCCGCCCGCGACCTGCAGCACGATCTTGCCGATATGGTCCGAGCTTTCCATGCGCGCATGGGCGGCGGCGGCCTCTTCCAGCGGGAAGGTGCTGTCCATCACCGGCGCCACCCGCCCCGAGGAGAGCAGCAGCCAGACGTGCTGGCGCAGGCCCTCGGCGATCTCGGCCTTGGCCTGGCCCCCCTGGGCCCGCAGGGTCGAGCCGGTGATCGTCAGCCGCTTCATCATCACCTGGGCGAAATTGACCTCGGCCTGGGCGCCGCCGAGGAAAGCGATCATCACCAGCCGCCCCTCGTGCTTCAGCACCTGGATATCGCGCGGCAGGTAGCTGCCGCCGACCATGTCCAGCACGACATCGGCCCCTCCCGCCTCCTTCAGCACCTTGACGAAATCCTCCTCGCGGTAGTTGATCGCCCGCTCCGCCCCGAGATCAAGGCAGGCCCGGCACTTTTCGGCGGTGCCTGCGGTGGCGAAGACGCGGGCACCGAAGGCACGCGCCAGCTGGATCGCCGTGGTGCCGATCCCGGAAGAGCCGCCATGGACGAGGAAGACCTCGCCGGCCTTCAGCCGGCCGCGGCGGAAGACGTTTTCCCAGACGGTAAAGAAGGTCTCGGGCAGGCAGGCGGCTTCCTTCAGGGCCATGCCCTCGGGCACAGGCAGGCAATGGGCGTAGGGGGTCACCACCTCCTCGGCATAGCCGCCACCGGGCAGCAGGGCGCAGACCCTGGCGCCGAGGGCGTCCTCGGGCACGGCCTCGCCGATGGCGACGATCTCGCCCGAGGCTTCCAGACCGGGAAGGTCTGAGGCGCCGGGCGGAGGCGCGTAGCTGCCCGCGCGCTGCAGCACGTCCGGCCGGTTGACCCCGGCGAAGGCGACGCGGAGGCGCACCTCCCCCGGCCCCGGCTCGGGCAGGGCCCGCTCGGCCGGCACCAGCACCTCGGGGCCGCCGGCCCCCGCAATCTCGATCACCCGCATGTCAGGCGCTCCCCTTCATCTTAACCCTGTTGGAAATCCGTCCCGCCGAAGCTCCCCGGCGGCGCTCAGGATCCCTGGTGCCCCGGCAGGTCCGAGGCCCGCTGCGGCGCCCTGACCCGGCCCAGCAGGCCGAGCGGCCCGCGTTCCAGCAGCCGACCCAGCGGCGAGGCCATGACCCGGCCCTTGGTCTTCTCGAAGCGCATCACGTCGCCGATGCGGCGGTCGAGGAACTGCCAGCTGGCCTGGTTATCGACCGAGTCATCGCCCAGCCAGAACAGCACGACCGAGCCATAGACGCCCGAAAGCGTGGCCCGCTTCGAATACCAGTTGTAATCGTCGGAGCTGTCGCCGAGCGCGGTCCAGATCGCATCGGCCGAGCCCCAGACCGCCCGGGCGCCGTCGGTGGCGTGCTGGGGCAGCGCGAAGAGCGCCGCCCCCCGGCGCACGAGTTCGCGGTCGGCGATCTCCAGGCGCAGGCGGACGGCCCGGGCGACCTTCTCGGAATAGCGCATCTCGTCATGTTCGCCCGCCGCGGCCTCGGCGGCGAAGCGGCGCGCCATCTCGGCGTCGCCGGCCCGGTGGTAGGCCAGCGCCAGATCGACGGCGCCGCGCGGAAACAGCGCCCGGGCCAGGCCGGGCGCAACGCCCGCATCCTCGGCCGCCGCGCGCAGGGTGGTCTCGCTCCAGCCGTCGAAGGGCACATGGGTGCAGGCCGCTTCCAGCAGCCGTTCGGCGGCGGACGGATCCGATTCGCCGGGGGATGCAAATGTCTCGCTCATCACGCTCTCCTGTGCTGTCGGACACGGGGTTTCCGCGTCGCCGGGGCGGCTTCGGGCCCGCAGCCGGGCCGAAACGCCCGGATTGCCCATTTGCAGCGCCCCGCCTGCTGGACAAATAGGGCGTTGCTTGCTATACGGCCACCTCCTGCAACTTATGCAACTTTAACTTAGGAAGGTGGTGACAACCACATGCAGGTTAGTGTTCGCGACAACAATGTCGATCAGGCGCTCCGTGCCCTGAAGAAGAAGCTGCAGCGCGAAGGCGTTTTCCGCGAAATGAAGCTCAAGCAACATTTCGAGAAGCCGTCCGAGAAGAAAGCGCGCGAGAAAGCTGAAGCTATCCGCCGTGCCCGCAAGCTGGCGCGTAAGAAAGCACAGCGCGAAGGTCTCCTCTGAGGACTTCGACGTAAGCTTCGTCTTCCACGGAAGACCCGACACGAAAAGACGACCCCCGCGGCCCGGCCACGGGGGTTTTTCTTTGCCGTCGCGGTGGCGCGCGCGCCGGGCGCCCGGGGGACCCGGCTCAGCCCCAGCGGGCGAGCGCCCCGGCCATACGGGCGCCGAAGAGCCGCGCCGAGGCGTCGCAGCCGGCGCGCAGCTGGCCCTCCTCGGCCTGTTCCACCGCCAACCCGAGGAAGGTGCCCGAGCTGTTCAGGCCGGGACGCTCGGGGAAGACCGGCGCGCCGATGACCTCCTGCCCGACCCAGACCATGCCGTGCTGGGCGGCGAAGACCGCCAGCGACTTCAGCGTCGCCAGCTTGTCGCCGGCCTGCTGGATGCCGCAGGTGAAGCCACCGGCCAGCTTGTCCTTCCAGTGCCGCTCCAGCCAGATCGTGCTGCCGGTGGCCTCGAGGAAGGTCTTGTAGCCCGCTGCCACCCCGCCCATGTAGGTCGGGCTGCCCATCAGGATCGCGCCGGCCTCCTGCAGCAGGTCCCAGTCGACCGCGTCGGGGTGTTGCACGTCCATCAGGTAGACCTCGGCCCCCGCCTCGGCAGCGGCCCCGGCGATGGCCCGCGCGGTCAGGGTGATGGTCCCCGAGCCGCCCCAGTAGGTGATCGCTAGCTTTGCCATTCGGCTTTCCTTCCCGCCGCCTCAGACCGGCAGCGCAGTTGTCTTGAACACGGTCCGCAGGGCGAAAGAGCTCTGCATCCGCTGCACCCCGGGCAACCGTGCGAGGCTTTGACGGTGGACCCGGGCGAAGTCCTCGGAGCTTTCGGCAACCACCTTCAGCAGGTAGTCCGCCGTGCCGGCCATCAGGTGACATTCCAGCACCTCGGGCACCCGCGCCACGGCGGTCTCGAAGGCTTCCAGCAGTTCATCCGCCTGCCCCGACAGGCCGATCTCGACGAAGACCGTGGTGGCGAACTGCATCTTGCGGGCGTTGAGCAGGGCCACGTAGTCGCGGATGTAGCCCTCGGCCTCAAGCCGCTGCACCCGGCGATGGCAGGCCGATTGCGACAGGCCGACCTTCTCGGCCAGCTCGGCGTTCGAGGTCCGGCCGCTTTTCTGCAGCACCCGAAGGATGGATCTGTCGAGCTGGTCGAGCGCCAAGGGCCGCCCCTCCGGTGGATGAATATGGCGCCGCCACAGGCGCGGCTCCGGTGCCCCCATGAACCACAGCGCGGCACAAAGGAAAAGACCGGGGCCGGAGCATGAGGCGGAGCGGGCCGGCCGGCGCGGCCGGTGACACCCGGCGCGCGCCCCGTGATCAGGCCGATTTCTTTAGCGTGTCGCGGATCTCCAGCAGCACATCCAGCTCGGTCGGGCCGGCGGGCTTGGACTCGGCGGGGGTGTCCGGCGGGGTCTCGCGGGCGATGCGGTCCTTCAGGCGGGTCACGTAGCGCACCAGCAGGAAGACCACGAAGGCGACGATCAGGAAATTGATCACCGCCGAGAAGAAGGCGCCGTAGGCAAAAACAGCCGCCCCGGCCTCGCGCGCGGCGGCGAGACTGTCGAAGCTGCCGTCCCCCGAGAGCACGAGGAAGTTGTTGGAGAAATCGAGCCCGCCGGTGATCAGCCCGAGCACCGGGTTGAGCAGGTCCTTGACCATGGATTGCACGATGGCGGTGAAGGCGGCGCCGATGATGATGCCCACGGCCATGTCCATGACATTGCCCTTGGCGATGAAGGCCTGGAAGTCTTTCAGCATGTCTGTCGTCCTGCTTCGGTTACACGCGCAGCCATTCTGCGCCCATGCACCGAGAAATCCACGCTTTCCGGTGTCGGGCCGGTTCTTTCGGCGGCACGGGGGTCTATATCGGGGTAAACGGACAACAGGAGATCCCCATGTTCCCCGAAGGCTTCCCGATCAACGACCGCTGGCCCGCCGACAATCCCGAGGTGATCCAGCTCTATTCCTTCCCCACCCCCAACGGCGTGAAGGTCTCCATCGCGCTGGAAGAGCTGGGCCTGCCCTACGAGGCGCACAAGGTGACCCTGGCCGATGCGGATGTCAAAAGCCCCGAGTTCCTCTCGCTGAACCCCAACAACAAGATCCCGGCGATCATCGACCCGAACGGCCCGGACGGCAAACCCATCGGCCTGTTCGAGAGCGGCGCCATCCTGGTCTACCTGGCCGAGAAGACCGGCAAGCTGATGCCGGCGGAGGGGCCCGGCAAATACGAGGTCCAGAAGTGGCTGTTCTGGCAGATGGGTGGTCTCGGCCCGATGCTGGGTCAGCTCGGCTTCTTCTACAAGTTCGCCGGCGCCGAGATCGAGGACCCGCGCCCGCGTGAGCGCTACATCAACGAGGCCAAGCGCCTGCTCGGCGTGCTGAACGGTGCACTGGAAGGCCGCGACTGGGTGGCGGGGGACTATTCCATCGCCGATATCGCGATCGTTCCCTGGCTGAACGGAATCGAGTTCTACGGCGCCCGCGAGGTTCTGGAATGGGACAGCTTCCCGAACCTGCAGCCCTACCTCGACCGCTTCTATGCCCGTCCCGCGGTAGAGAAAGGCAAGAACATCCCGGCGCGCGAAGGCTGAAACGTCACGCCGTGACGGAGCGCCGGGCGGAGGGGGCCCTGCCCCCTCTTGAGCCTTCGGCTCAATTCACCCCCGGAGTACTTTCAGCCTGGTGATGAACTTGGGGGGTGCCGACAAGGCTCCCGCCTTCTCCGTCAGGAGCGTGCCACGCTCCCGGCGGGAAAGGAGGGAGCCTCTCCGGGCACCGCCCCAAGTTCATCACCAGGCCGGAAATACTCCCGCCGGAGGCGTTCGTCGGCTGCCTCAGGCGGGGAGCTTGCCGGTCAGCACGTAGCGCAGGATCTGAACGACCTGTTCAGGCGTCTCGGCCACGGCGAGGGCGGCACCGTCGACTTCCTTCAGCGCATGGCGATGTTCCGGCGCGTGCAGCACGATCAGCGACTTGCCGAGCGCCGCCGCGTAGCCGGCGTCGAAAGCCGCGTTCCACTGCTTGTATTTCTCGCCGAAGCGCACGACGACCACGTCGGCCTGCTCGATCCCCATGCGGGTGCGGATCGCGTTGACCTTGGCGCCCTTGTGATCATGCCAGAAGGGGTTTTCTTCCGCACCCAGGATCGCAACGCCGCAATCGTCCGAGGCGCCGTGGTCGGTGACCGGGCCGTCGAAGCTGATGGGCAGATCCGAGGCGCCCTCGGTGATCTGTTCGCGCCAGTCGGTGTGGATCTCGCCGGACAGGTAGACGTTCAGCATGGGCTTACCTCTTCTTCACGAACTCGGTGCGCAGCACGAGGCCGCGGATCTCGGGGTGGCGACAGTCGATTTCCTCGGGGTTGTCGGTCAGGCGGATCGTCTTGATCAGCGTGCCCTGCTTCAGCGTCGTGCCGGCGCCCTTGACCTTCAGGTCCTTGACCAGCACCACCGCATCGCCGTCGGCGAGCGGCGTGCCCTGCGCATCGACCACCTGCACCGCATCGCGGGCCGCGATCTCGGAAGCGGGTAGCCACTCGCCGCTCACCTCGTCGTAGACGTAGTCGTCGTCACTCATCTTGCTCTCCCGGGTCATGCGGAGTGGATTGCGTGGGACGGCGGGCGGGGCGTCTCTCCCCCTGGGGGGAGAGCGCGCCGCACACCGTCAGCCGCGCAGGGTGCCGCCGGTGGCCTTCTGGACCTTCTCGACGATCCTGGCAGAGATCGCCTCGATCTCCTTTTCCTTCAGCGTCGCGTCCCTCGGCTGGATGCGCACGGTCATCGCCAGGCTCTTCTTGCCCTCACCGAGGCTGCCGCCGATGAACTCGTCGAAGATGCGGACCTCCTCGATCAGCGCCTTGTCGGCGCCCGAGGCGGCATTGACCAGGGTCAGCGCCTCGACCTCGGCGTCGACGACGAAGGCGAAGTCGCGTTCCACTGCCTGCAGGTCATTCAGCACCAGCGCCCCCTTCGAGGCATCGGCGTTGCGCGGCAGCGGCACCTCGGCGGGCCAGATGGTGAAGCCCACGACGGGGCCTTTCACATCCATGGCGGCCAGCACCCTGGGGTGCAGCTCTCCGAAGACCGCCAGCATCTTCTTCGGGCCGAGGCAGATGCGGCCATGGCGGCCGGGGTGCCACCATTCCGCCGCCCCGCGCAGGATCTGCACCTTGGCCGGTGCCCCGATGGCTGACAGGACCGCCTCGCAATCCGCCTTGGCGTCGAAGACATCGACGGCACGCGCGGTGCCATGAACGTCCTTCGGGCCGGTCTGACCGACCAGGATGCCCGAAACCTGCAGGTGCTGCTCGCCCGGCTCGCCGCCGTGCCAGGCCGCGCCCACCTCGAACAGCGCCATGTCGGTCATGCCGCGCGCCTGGTTGCGGGCCGCGGCCTGCAGCAGGCCGGGCAGCAGCGCCGGGCGCATGTGGCTCATCTCGGAGCTGATCGGGTTGGCGACCATGGTCGCGTCATCGCCACCGTCGAACAGCCGGGCCGAGTCCCTGTCGATGAAGCTGTAGGTCACGCATTCGTTGTACCCCAGGGCCGCCACCGTGCGCCGCGCCACCTGCTCGCGCTTCTGCAGCGGCGTCAGGATCGGCTTCGGCACGCCGGGCAGCATGCGCGGCATCGGCTTCGGCTGCAGCTTCGTCAGCGAGGCGATGCGGGCCACCTCTTCGACCAGGTCGGCCTCGCCCTGCACGTCCGGGCGCCAGGAGGGCACATGGGCCATGTCGCCGTCCATGACGAAGCCCAGGCGTTCGAGCGTCGCGCGCTGTTCCTCGGCCGGGATGTCCATGCCCACGAGGGACGAGCACCGCGCAGTGTCCAGCTTGTAGGCGCGCGACACGTCGGGCGCTTCGCCGGCCACCACGGCCTCGCAGGCCTCGCCGCCACAGAGCTGAAGGATCAGCGCCGTGGCGCGGTCCAGGGCCTCGCGGTTGAAGGCCGGGTCGATGCCGCGTTCATTGCGGTAGCGCGCGTCGGAATTGATCTTCAGCGCCCGGCCGCCTTCGGCGATCGAGATGAAATCCCAGAAGGCCGCTTCCAGGAAGACGTCGGTGGTTTCCTCGGTGCAGCCGCTCTCTTCGCCGCCCATGATGCCGCCGATGCTCTCGACGCCCTTGTCGTCCGAGATCACCAGCACGCCGGCGGGGATCGTGTAGGTCTTTTCGTCCAGCGCCAGCAGCTCTTCGCCGCCCTTGGCGCGATGGATCACCAGGTCGCCCGAGACCTTCGCCGCGTCGAAGACGTGCAGCGGGCGGTTCAGGTCGTAGGTGAAGTAATTGGTCACATCGACCAGGGCGGAGATCGGGCGCAGGCCGATGGCGCGCAGCTTGTCCTGCAGCCAGGCGGGCGAGGGCCCGTTCTTCACGCCCTTGATCAGGCGACCGGCGAAGGTGTGGCAGCCGTCCATCGCGCTCTCGTCGATGGTGACCCGGATCGGCGAGGGGCCGGCGGTTTCGGCCACCGAGACCTCGGCCATGGGCCGCAACGTGCCGAGGCCACGCGCCGCGAGGTCGCGGGCCACGCCGCGCACGCCAAGCGCGTCGGGGCGGTTCGGGGTGATGGCGATCTCGATCACCGGATCGACCTTGGTGGGATCGTTCTGCGCCAGCCAGTCGGCGAATTCCTGGCCGACGTCGCCGCTCTCCAACTCGATGATGCCGTTATGCTCGTCCGACAGCTCCAGCTCGCGTTCCGAGGCCATCATGCCGTGGCTTTCCACGCCGCGGATCTTGCCGACGGAAATTGTGATGTCGAGGCCGGGGATATACATGCCGGGCTTGGCCAGGACGGCGGTGATGCCGGCGCGCGCATTGGGGGCGCCGCAGACGATCTGCGTCTCGCCCTCGTCGGTCTGCACGCGGCAGACGCGCAGCTTGTCGGCGTCGGGGTGCTGCTCGGCTTCCAGCACCTTGACCAGCTTGAAGCCCTTCAGCTTGGCGGCGGGGTCCGTGACCTCTTCGACCTCGAGGCCGAGGTCGGTCAGCGCTTCCAGGATCTCGCCCAGGGTGGCCTGGGTGTCGAGATGCTCCTTGAGCCAGGAGAGGGTGAATTTCATCGCGGATCCCCTTTGTTCCTTGCACCCGGTCGCCCGGGTCGTCCCGGGGCTTGTCCCCCATCGGCAGGCATTTGTCGAGAGGGGGCTGGCCCGCTTGCGCGGCCCCGCTAGCCGGGTCCCCCAGGCAGCGCCCGGCCCGTCGCGAGGGCGCCCGCGGCCTGCCCCCGGGCAAGTCCGGCCACTGCGCGCTGCAGCCGTTCGGCAAGCCCGCGCGCGCCGTCGCTCTGCCGCACGCTGTCGGGCCAGACGATCGCCGGCCAATGGGCGGTCAAGTCAGGTCGCACCGCCTGGCAGTAGGCCTGACCAAGCGGCCCCGGCATCCGCATCAGCGAGCCGCCAATGCGGCCATTGAGCTCCAGCACCTGCGGCCGGCCGTCCTCGACAAAGTAGTCGAAGCAGCAGAAACCACGGAATCCCAACTCGGTCAGCATGGCCGTGAACAGCGCGAGGTGCTCGCCCGGCAGGGGGGTGACCTGCCCGGCCCCGTCGCGCAGACCGCGCCGCATCGTGCCGGGCCGGTGCGGATAGCTGACCATCCGGCTCATCGCGACACTGCCGTCAGGGCCGACCAGAAGATGTGCTGCATGTTCCACCTCGGCCGAGATCCAGCGTTGCCAGGTCCAGGCCGGATCCCCTGCGCCGCCCGCATAGATGGCCCCGGTGGCCCGCGCGCCGCCGGTGCCGACGCGCGGCTTGCGCACCGCCGTGGCGCCCGGACGGGGAAGCGGCAGCCAGTCGCCAAATCCCGCGACCAGCAGCCGTTCGCTGAAAGCCTGCTTGTCCTCGCACAGCCCGAAGGTCGCGGCGGCGGGGGCAAGGAACTTGCGCCCCGCCAGCTGCGGATAGACCGCCTGCAGGTAACAGATGTCGCGCCCGTCCAGCGGCAGGATCGCATCGGCCCAGTCCACGAGATCCGACCCGAAGCCCGCCACGCGCACGTCGACACCCAGAGGCGCCAGGGCCCGACAGATGGCCCCTGCACGGGACCGTTTGGTCGCGGCCAGCAAGAGTTTCAAGATTATACGTCCTCCCCCCGGACGGTTGCGGCCCTTCAGGGCAGAGAAATTTCTGCCAGGCCCGCCCGATCGTTTCCCCAGTCGGGGCCCGGCGGACCAACGTCCGGCCCGTTCCCCAGGCGGTCCCCCTGCACCGCGCCCTCCCCTGCGCCGCCGCCCTGCCCGTCGCCCGGCCCCCTGCCGCGCGAAAGGCTGCCCTCCACCCCCCCCCCCGAGAGACGACGCCACGAGACCCTTCGAACGAGGGGACGTCATGGCCCGGCGCTGGCGGGGTCATGTTGGATGGGACCACGTATCTTCTAGCAAGCCGTCCGAGTCGACACCAGCGCCGTCATTCCTGCTGGAGGCGCTCCGCCAGGGTATCGTCGCGACCCATGCGCCACAGCTTGACCTCGCGCGCGAGGCGCAGCGAGGGCTTGGCGGCAAAGAGGAAGGACCCGACGAGGAAAAGCCAGGTGCCCGCCGTCTGCAGACTGTCATAGAAGAACAGGACCGAGCCGGCGATGAAGCAGAGCGCGGCGAGGAAGTCGACCAGCGTGTAGACGATTTCGAACAGCGCGTAGACGCGGCGGGTCTCGGCGTTCCGTTCCCGGTTGCGGTGGTGAAAGAGGCGCATGGGGATCTCCGTCTGTCAGGTCGCATTGGAAGCCGGCGGGCGCCGGGGTGGTCTGGGGGGCCGGCCCGGCAGCCGTGCCCCGGCGCCCCTGCGGCAGGAGCCGGGTGCCGCACCGTCGCTGCAGGCAAGATAGGTCCGGCAGAGGTGTTGCCAAGCCCAAGGGGCGGGCCATGCCCGACGCGCGTTCGGGCCGGGCCTGGGCAGGCACGGGATCCGCTGCAGCGCAAGGCCCTCGGGACGGGGATGCCAGGACGGAACTGTCGGAGCGCGGCCGGACGCCCGAACCTCTTCGTCAGCGGCGGCCAGGCGAGGCTGGATCGAGGCTCTGCCCGGGGAGGGCATACCCCTCACGGCCATGAGACTTCCCGCCGTACGGTCCCGAGGCGCAGGACAGCGCATTGACCGATGCCTCGGACCGAGGAAGGGCGGGATGCCGGGACCATGCCCGTCCCGGACGCCTGCGGCCCGGCCAGCCGCCGCCCCGGGGCTGCGTCCGCTCGGCCCTGAAACCGTCCCACGGACGGCTTCCGAGACGGGCCTCTCCTCCCCCATGGGCACGGGGCAGGCATTGGAGGGGAGATTTCAGAAGCTGTCGAACGGGTTCCCAGCGCTCGCGCCTGCACCTTGGTCGCCAAACGGATTGTTCTTCAACTCACCAGTCGCATTGCGTTCCCAACAATTGGCTGCCGCTGCCAGCGCATTGCTGCTAGCTCGCAGCGAGAGTTCATAGCTATCGCCGTTTGGAAAGATCAAACTCGATCTCGTGCCAAAGCGCAAAGCGCGAAACAAGTTTACATATTCATCCGGGGAAACGAGCAGTTGCATGACCTGAGCTGTAGGAAGGGCATCGGTGTCTTTACGCTTAAACGTTGAGGCAACCGAAATATATTTCTGCCCATCCACCTCGATCACCACAACACCGAGCGCTTCGTTGTAAGGCAACGTGAAGTCATCTCGAAAGTACACGAAGTCCATAGTGTCCTCAAAAAGGCGCACAGCAAAAAACGCGTTCGTGTACTCAATGAAAGCCGTACAAATTGAAAGCTCTCCAGCACGATCCGCCGGCCAGTACTCTGACTTCCACTCAGGTCCGGACTGCGCCTGCAAAGCGCCCGGGAACGCGAGCAGAGAAAGACAACAGAGCGATCTAGCGACGGATCGAAACATAGCATTCCAGCGTCAGTTAAATGTCACTGAATGCTAAACTAGCTGTATTCGTTAGCAACAGAGAAGAGTCATTCTCAAACCCCGCCGCGAATGGTCGGCACCTGCAGCGCGCTGAACCCGTAGTGCCTCAGCCACCGCAGGTCGCTGTCGAAGAATGCCCGCAAATCCGGGATGCCGTATTTCAGCATGGCGATCCGGTCGATCCCCATGCCGAAGGCGAAGCCCTGCCATTCGTTCGGGTCGATCCCGCCCGCCTGAAGCACCTTGGGGTGGACCATGCCGGAGCCCAGCACCTCCAGCCAGCCGTCGCCCTCGCCCACCTTCACGGTGCCGTTCTCCCAGGAGCACTGGATGTCGACCTCGGCCGAAGGCTCGGTGAAGGGGAAGTGCGAGGCGCGGAAGCGGGTTTTCACCTTGGTGCCGAAATAGGCCGAGAAGAACTCTTCCAGCACCCATTTCAGGTTCGCCATGGAGATGTCGCGGTCGATGGCCAGCCCCTCGACCTGGTGGAACATCGGCGTATGGGTCTGGTCGTAGTCGGCGCGGTAGACGCGGCCCGGGCAGATGATCCGCGTGGGGGCGCCGGTGGCCTCCATCGAGCGGATCTGCACGGGCGAGGTATGGGTGCGCAGCACGTGCGGCGGAAGGTCGTCGCCCTCGGCGCGGTGCATGTAGAAGGTGTCCATCTCGGCCCGCGCGGGGTGGTGGCCGGGGATGTTGAGGGCGTCGAAGTTGTACCAGTCGGTCTCGACCTGCGGGCCTTCGGCCACGGCAAAGCCCATGTCGGCGAAGATCGCGGTGCATTCCTCCCAGACCTGCGAGACCGGGTGGATGCTGCCCTGACGCTGCGGGCGCACCGGCAGGGTGACGTCCAGCCACTCGGCCTTCAGGCGCTCGTCCAGCGCGGCATCGGAGAGGGCGGCCTTCTTGGCGGCCAGGGCCGAGTTGATCTCGTTCTTGAGGGCGTTCAGCTTAGGGCCCATGACCTGGCGCTCTTCCGGGGTCATCTTGCCCAGTTCGCGCATCTGCAGGGAAATCTCGCCCTTCTTGCCGACGGCCTGAACGCGCAGCTCTTCCAGTGCGGCCTCGCTGCCCGCACCGGAAATCAGCCCCAGGTATTTCGCCTTCAGATCGTCCATAACCGCCTCCGTTCGCAGACCGCGTCGGGGTTACCACAGGTGGGCGGGAATGCAAGCTGTAGCGGGGCCGCACCGCCCGCTCCGGCCCCGCCGCAGATGGGCACGGGGGAGCCGGTTCGCGCCCGGCCCATCTCCATTCGATGGCCGGAAATACTCCGGGGGAGTCTCGGGAACCGAGACGGGGGCAGCGCCACCTGCCGCTGCCACGACAAAGAAAAACCCCGCTCCGGGCGGAGCGGGGTTTCCTGTCTCTCGGGCGCTGTGGTCGCTCAGGCGGCCAGGGCGCTCTTGGCCTGGTCAACGATGGCAGCGAAGGCCGCCGGTTCGTTCACGGCCAGGTCGGCGAGGACCTTGCGGTCGACTTCGATGCCGGCCAGGGCCAGACCGTTGATGAAACGCGAGTAGGTCATGGCCTCGTCATGGGCACGGACACCTGCGTTGATCCGCTGGATCCACAGGGCGCGGAAATTGCGCTTGCGGTTCTTGCGGTCGCGGGTCGCGTACTGGTTGGCCTTGTCGACGGCCTGACGGGCAACCTTGTAGGTATTCTTGCGACGGCCGTAATAGCCTTTTGCCGCCTTGATGACCTTCTTGTGACGGGCGTGGGTCGTGGTACCACCTTTGACACGGGACATATCGCGACCTCCTTATTTCTTGCGGGCGTAGGGCATCATCGGCTTGATGATCTGCTCATCAGCCTTCGACAGGACAGTCGTGCCGCGTGCGGTACGGATGAACTTGGTGGTGCGCTTGATCATGCCGTGGCGCTTGCCGGCCTGACCCGCCAGGATCTTGCCGGTCCCGGTCACCTTGAAGCGTTTCTTGACGCTCGACTTGGTCTTCATCTTGGGCATTTTCGTCTCCTCTTGCAGAGTGTGCACGCGACTCGGCATGCCTCGTCGGCCGGCCGCGCAGGTAGAGATGGGGCGTATATGGGCGGATTCGCCTTTTGGCAAGGGGTCAGATGCTGCGCATGACCTCGGCCAGGACGCGGATCATCACGTCGGGCAGATGCATCAGCCCGTAGCGCGCCGGGTCCGAGACATAGGCCCAGCCGACCATGCCCGCGCCACAGCACAGAGCGAAGGCCGAGACCGAGGGCAGGCGCCGGTCCGCCCAGGCGGAAACCAGGGCGGGCACGGCAAGCAGGCAGAGCAGGACGCCGCCTGCGTAGATGAAATCAAAGCTCATGCCCCGGCCCTACCCCAAAGGCGCGCCGGGGCCAAAGGGTATTCCGTGTCTATTCCGGGTCGGCGGCGAAGATCAGGCGCTCTTCGCAGGGGGCGACGCGCAGGATGTTGGTGGTGCCGGAGGTGTTGAACGGCACGCCGGCGGTGACGACGATCGAGTCGTGCTCGCCCGCCAGCCCGCTGGTGCGCGCGCCGCGCGCGGCATTGACCACGGCCTGCTTGAAGCGCGACAGCTCGCCGACGACCTGGCACATGACGCCCCAGGACAGCGTCAGCCGCCGCGCCGTGCCGCGCAGCGAGGTCAGCGCCAGGATCGGCACCCGGGGCTTTTCGCGGCTGACCAGCAGGGCAGTGGTGCCGGACTGGGTAAAGCAGCAGATCGCGCAGATGTTCGTGGTCTCGGCGATCTCGCGGGCGGCGGCGACGATGCCCTCGGCGACCGAGCCGGCACCGGCGATGGAGGATCGCTGCGCCTCGATCACCTCGCGGTAAAGGCCATCGGTCTCGACCTCCTTGGCGACGTTGTCCATGGTGCGCACGGCTTCGACCGGGTACTGGCCGGCGGCGGATTCGGCCGAGAGCATGACCGCGTCGGTGCCCTCGTAGATGGCGGCGGCGACGTCCGAGACCTCGGCCCGGGTGGGCATCGGGCTTTCGATCATCGATTCCAGCATCTGGGTGGCGACGATCACCGGCTTGGCGGCGGCACGGCACTTGCGGATCAGGCGCTTCTGGATCGGCGGCACGGCGTGGACCGGCAGCTCGACGCCCAGGTCCCCGCGGGCGACCATGATGCCATCGGACACCGCGAGGATGTCATCGAAGCTCTTCACCGCGGCGGGTTTCTCGATCTTGGCCAGGACGGCGGCGCGGCCGTCGACCAGCTTGCGCGCCTCGTGCATGTCCTCGGGACGCTGGACGAAGGACAGGGCGATCCAGTCGACGCCCAGCTGGCAGGTGAATTCCAGGTCCTTGCGGTCCTTTTCCGACAGCGCGGCCAGCGGCAGCACCACGTCGGGCACGTTGACGCCCTTGCGGTTCGAAATGGTGCCGCCGACGGTCACTTCGCAATTTGCGAAATCGGGGCCGCAATCCTTCACCTTCAGGCGGATCTTGCCGTCGTTGACCAGCAGCGAGGAGCCGGGTTCAAGCGCCGCGAAGATCTCGGGGTGGGGCAGGTTCACGCGGCTGATGTCGCCGGGCGTGTCGTCCAGGTCGAGGCGAAAATCCTGGCCCTCGACCAGGTCCTCACCGTCTTCCGAGGCGAAGGTGCCGACGCGCAGCTTCGGCCCCTGAAGGTCGGCCAGGATGCCGATCACGCTGTCCATGTCGCGCTCGATCCGGCGAATGATGCGGTGGCGTTCGCGGATCTCGTCGTGGCTGCCATGCGACATGTTCAGGCGGAAGACATCCGCCCCCGCTTCGTGAAGCGCGCGGATCGTCTCGTAGTCCGAAGAGGCCGGCCCCAGGGTGGCGACGATTTTCGTATTGCGCTGACGTCTCATTAAGGTCATCCCCGTTGTCACTGCCCGCCCTTGCGGGTGTGTTAGCGTTCACATCCACACTAAAGCGCGGCGTTCAGATTGCCAATGCCGCCTGTGTGTGTCGAATTGAGGTGTCAGCCGGATGACATATGCGCCTTACCAAATTCTTGGCGAAGGGCGTCCGTCCCGCTGGCTCGTCACCTGTGATCATGCTGCCAATACCGTACCGGATTTCATCGCCGGCGGTAGCCTGGGGCTGCCGGAAAGCGAGATGGCCCGCCATATCGCCTATGATCCGGGCGCGGCGGGCGTCACGGCGGCGCTGGCCGAGCGGCTGGACGGCCCGGCGATCCTGTCCAACTTCTCGCGCCTGGTGATCGACCCGAACCGGGGCGAGGACGATCCGACGCTGCTGATGAAGCTCTATGACGGCACGATCATTCCGGGCAATCGCCATGCGGGCGCGGACGAGCTGGAGGCGCGGCTGGCGGCCTGCTACCGGCCCTATCATGCTGCCCTCGGCCAGCTGGTCGCGGCGCGCGCGGATCGGGTCTACCTGTCGATCCATTCGTTCACCCCGCAGCTGAAGGGCCGCCCGCCCCGGCCCTGGCAGATCGGCGTGCTCTATGCGGCGGATGAGCGGCTCTCGGCGCCGCTGATCAAACGGCTGGAGCGCGAGGCGGATCTCTGCGTCGGGGCGAACGAGCCTTATGGCGGCCACCTGCCCGGCGACGCGGTAGACCGCCACGCCATTGCCAACGGCTTGCCCAACGTGCTGATCGAGCTGCGCAACGACGTGATCGCCACCCCCGCCCAGCAACGCGCCTGGGCCGGGCGGTTGGCGCCGATCCTGGAAGAGGTGCTGGCGGAGACGGGGCTATGAGCGAAGACACGGGGCACGGCACCCGCCTGATCATCGACTTTCACGGGCTGGCGGTGCCCAATCGGGCGCTGGTCGGCATCCTCTCGGGCCTCGCGCCCTTCATGGAGGAGATGGACGACTTCGGCCTGCTGACCGAAGTCCTGCCCCTGCCCGAGGACGGTATCCCGCTGGTCGATCTGCGCCTGGACGGCCCTGTCGATGCCGAGATCCTGCAGCTGACCCATGCCGCCGGCGAGGCGCTGGCCGCCGAACTGCCGCGCGGCACCCGCATCGCCCTGCCCGACCACCCCTGACCGGAGGCCGCCCATGCCCCATATCGTGATCGAATTCGGCGGGCTGGCCCTGCCCGAGGCGCTGCCCGACGCGCTGGCCGACGCCATGGCCGCCCATCCCGAGGTGCCCGCCAGCGCCGTCAAGCTGCGCGCCCACGAGGTCGCCGCCTTCCGCCTGCTCTCGGGCGAGACGGGCTTTGTCAACGTCTGCCTGCGGCTGATGGACTCGCGCCCCGAGAGCCAGCACGTCGAACTGGCCGATGCCGCCATGGCGGTGCTGGAGGCCCATCTGCCGCCCGAAATCGCCCTCGGCGTCGAGACCGCGCGCATCCCCAAGTCTTCCTTCCGCAAGAGGAACGGCCTATCTGAGGGGTGACCACAGGAGGACACCATGGACGACCAGACCCGTATCGAACTGGAAGCCGCCGCCTTCCGCGCCCTGCGCACGCACCTGATGGAAAAGCGTACGGATGTGCAGAACATCGACCTGATGAACCTGGCCGGGTTCTGCCGCAACTGCCTCAGCCGCTGGTACATGGAGGCCGCGCAGGAGCGCGGCATCGACATGGACAAGCAGCAGGCGCGGGAAATTTTCTACGGGATGCCCTACGATCAGTGGCAGGCCACCCACCAGACCGAGGCCAGCGACGCCCAGCAGGACGCCTTCAAGACGGCATTTCGCGAAAACGTTATCGAAAAGTAACCAGATCCGGTAGTTTCGCCGCCAACCGGACTTGAGCCGGGGGTGAGAGCCCCCATCTCGGATCACGAAGGCTTGAGGCGCGCCTCGGGCCGGACGCCCCGGGGCGCGCCCCGGGACCACTGGCCTCGAGGTTCGCCCCCGGGGCCAAAAGCATGTGCAGACCCGAACGAAAGAGGAGACAGGGATGGGGCTTCGGCGTGAATTGGACAGGTTTTTCTCAAGCGACGCATCGGGGGGGATCTTCCTGATCCTGGCCACGGTGATGGCCCTGCTCGTGGCCAACTCCTCGTTTGGGCCAGCCTATGACGAATGGCTCCACACCTACCTGAACATCTCGTTCGGCGAGAGCGAGCTGAAGAACAGCCTGCTGCACTGGATCAACGACGGGCTGATGGCGATCTTCTTCTTCCTCGTCGGGCTGGAACTGAAATACGAGCTGATCGAGGGCAAGCTGAAGAACCCCAGTGACGTGGTGATGCCCGGCGTGGCAGCGATCGCGGGCATGGCCTGCCCGGCGATCGTCTATGTCTCGCTGAACCTCGGCAATGGCGACACCCTGGGGGGCTGGGCCATCCCGGCGGCGACCGACATCGCCTTCGCCCTCGGCGTGCTGGCACTGGTCGGCCCGAAAGTGCCCTCGTCGCTGAAGATCTTCCTGCTGACCCTGGCGATCCTGGATGACATGGGCGCCATCGTGGTCATCGCGCTGTTCTACACCGCCGACCTGCAGGTCGATTACCTGTTCCTGGCGCTGATCCCGCTTGTCGGCATGTACATCCAGCTGCGGCGCAAGGCGCACCGGGTGGCGCCGACCCTGCTGATGGCGCTGGTGCTGTGGTTCTTCGTGCTGAAGTCCGGCGTCCATGCCACCCTGGCCGGGGTGCTGACCGCCTTCTTCATCCCGATCAAGGACCGTTACGGCAAGTCTCCCCTGCATGCGCTGGAGCATGGGTTGTCCCCCTACGTGCTGTTCTTCATCGTGCCGCTCTTCGCCTTCGGCAACGCCGGGGTGAACCTGACCGGGCTGACCTTCGCCGATCTGCTGGATCCGCTGGCGCTCGGCATCGCGGGCGGCCTCGTGCTGGGCAAGCAGGTCGGGGTCTTCGGCGTGGTCTGGCTGATGGTCAAGACCGGCATCGCGCGGATGCCGAGGGGTGCCGGATGGGGCCATATCTACGGTATCGCCTGCCTGGCCGGGATCGGCTTCACCATGTCGCTGTTCATCGGCACGCTGAGCTTCTCGGACGCGGAGCACATGAACTCGGTGCGCCTCGGGGTCCTGGCAGGCTCGGCAGTCTCGGCGGTGCTGGGCTTCGTGGTGCTGAAAATGGCCTCGCGCGATGGCGATCCGGTCGGCGACGTGCCGCAGGATGAAGTGCAGACGCCGGTCGCCTGAGCCGGCGGCGAAACCCTGAAGCGAGATACGGAAAGGCCCGGGCAAGCGCCCGGGCCTTTTCTGTTGAGCCGTTTCCGTGGGGCGCTTTCGGGCGGCGCTGCTCCCGTCGCGCGCGGTTATTCGCCCGGCGGCGCCTTGCGGTTCTTGTCGCCGGGGGCGGGCAGCGGCGCCACCTCGACTTCGGGCAGCGGCGCGGGACCCTCTGGCATTTCCAGCAGGTGATCTTCATCCGAGAGGATCAGCGTCTCGGCGGGCAAGCGGAAGGTCACCCGGCCCAGCACCCGGTTGGGGCCGAGGCGGCGCTCGCGCAGCTCGCCGTCCTTGATTTCCAGATCCGACACCGGGACCTCGCGCGCCCCGCCCTGGCCGTCGCCGAGGCGCAGCACGGCCGCATCCGCGCCCTTGTCGGCGTCGATCACGGAGAAGTAGGAAGGATCGGCCTCGCGCGCCATCGAGACCAGCACCTCCAGCACCGCCTCGCCGTCGGTGCGGCGGGCATCGCGGATCGAGCAGACGCCCTCGAAGGCCGAGATCCCGACCACCCCCGCCGCGACGGAGACCGGCGCCGAGATCGCGGCGGCAACCACCCCGGTGATCTCCTTGATCCGGTTGCCCTCGCGCTTCGGGTTCAGCAGGTTGGTGCCCGAGACCACGTCGGAGAGGTCAAATCCCGCGCCGCTCTTGATTGCCTCGCCGAGGACCGAGTCATCGACATCCGACAACAGCTCTCCCGGCCGGTAGGCGCAGAGATCGGCGGCGGCGGGCGCGGCCGCGAGACAGAGCAGGAGGGGCAGGAGGGGCAGGCGCATGGAGGTCCCTGAGAGAATACGGCACAGCCTTTGCATGACGGCGCCCGCTTGCACAGTCCCCAAGGCGCCCCGGCCTGTCGAACGGCAAAAAGGCGCGGGCCTGCGCCCGCGCCTTTCCGGAAGCAAAGGGTGGGTGAACCCACCTCCGGCAGCCCCTCAGACGGCGGCCTTCCTCATCTCGTCCAGGTAGATCTCGCGCAGGCGCAGGGCGATCCTGCCGGGGGTGCCATCGCCCAGCTTGGTGCCGTCGATCTCGACCACCGGCATGACGAAGGCCGAGGCCGAGGTGGTGAAGGCCTCATCCGCCTGCTGGGCTTCCTCGATGGTGAAGTTGCGTTCCTCGACTTCCATCTGCGCCTCGGCGGCCAGCGTCAGCACCGCGGCGCGGGTAATTCCGTGCAGGATGTCGTTGGACAGCTCACGGGTGATGATCTTGTTGCCCTTGACGATATAGGCGTTGTTCGACGAGCCCTCGGTGACGAAACCGTCCTCGACCAGCCAGGCGTCGTCGCACCCGGCCTTCTTGGCCATCATCTTGGCCATCGAGGGGTAGAGCAGTTGCACGGTCTTGATGTCGCGGCGGTGCCAGCGGATGTCGGGGACCGAGATCACCTTGGCGCCCTTCCTTGCCGCCGGGCTGTCAGCCAGTCCGGGCTTGTTCTGGGTGAACAGCACCAGCGTCGGCTTGGTGGTTTCCGGGTCGGGGAAGACGAAATCGCGGTCGCCGTCGGACCCCCGGGTGACCTGCAGGTAGACGAGGCCCTCGTCGATGCCGTTCTTCTCGACCAGCTGGCGGTGGATCTCCAGCAGTTCGTCCATGGTGCAGGGGGCGGGCATGTCCAGCTCGGTCAGCGAGCGTTCGAGGCGCTTGGCGTGGCCTGCGAAGTCGATGAGCTTGCCGCCGAGGACCGAGGTCACCTCGTAGACGCCGTCGGCCATCAGGAAGCCGCGGTCGAAGATCGAGACCGTGGCCTGCTCTTCGGGGATGTAGTCACCATTCACGTAGACGATGCGGCTCATGGGCCATTCTCCTGTCGCTGGCGGGGCGGGCCCGCGTCCTTGTCGGTCGTCCTAGCCCTGCGACGGCGCAGAGGCCAGAGATTTGATCTGAAACCAGGGCGGCAGGCCGCCGGAAGGGGGGCGGCAGCCTGCCGGATGCCGGGCGCAAGGGACGCACGGCATGTTTGGGGGCGGCGGCGGCGGAAGGTGGATTGGCATCCACCCTACACCTGCCGGGGAAGCCTGCGCCGGAAGCGTAGGGTGGGAGACATCCCACCGTCCGGAACTCCGCCCGTTCGCCGTGCGTGAGGTCCACCGGACCTCTCGCCGGGCGCTGGCGCCCGGACACGGCTCAGCCCCAGAGAGCGGCCTCTGATGGATGCACCCCCGCCTCGTCGTAGTGCAGCGCCGCCTCGCGGTCGCGGCCCAGCAGCAGCGGGCCATCCAGGTCGGTGATCATCGCGCCCTGCGCCACCAGCACCGCCGGGGCCATGGCCAGGGACGAGCCGACCATGCAGCCGACCATCACCTTGTAGCCCTCGGCCAGCGCCGCCTTGCGCAGTTCCAGCGCCTCGGTCAGGCCGCCAGTCTTGTCGAGCTTGATGTTCACCACGTCGTACTTGCCCTTCAGGTCGGGCAGCGAGGCACGGTCATGGCAGCTTTCGTCGGCGCAGACGGGCACCGGGCGCTCCATGCCGATCAGCGCCTCGTCCAGGCCCGCCGGCAGCGGCTGCTCGACCAGCGCCACGCCGAGGCGCACCAGGTGCGGCGCCAGGTCGGCGTAGACCTCGGCCGACCAGCCCTCGTTGGCATCGACGATGATCTTCGACGCCGGGGCCCCGCGCCGCACGGCTTCCAGCCGGGGCATGTCATCGGGCGTGCCGAGCTTGATCTTCAGCAGTGGCCGCCAGGCGTTCTTCGCCGCCTGGGCTTCCATCGCGGCGGGTTCATCCAGCGACAGCGTGTAGGCCGTGACCTCGGGCTTCGGTGCGTCGAGCCCCGCCAGTTCCCAGACCCGCTTGCCGGCGCGTCTGGCTTCCAGATCCCACAGCGCACAATCCACGGCGTTGCGTGCGGCGCCGGGGCGCAGCAACTCCTGCAGGCCCTTGCGGGTGATGTCCGGCGGCAGCGCGGCGATCTCGGCCTCGACCGAGGCCAGCGTTTCGTCATAGCGGGCATAGGGCACGCATTCGCCCCGGCCGGTGTGGGCACCATCCTCCAGCGTGACGGTCAGCACCTCCGCCTCGGTCCGGGCGCCGCGACTGATGCGGAACACCTGGGCCAGGGGAAAGGTATCGCGGGTCACCTCGATCTTCATCGAAAGCCCCTCCTTCTTCTTGCCGAGAATTGGCCCGCCCCAAGGCACGCAGCGCGCCCCCGGGCGGGTCGTTCCGATCAGTCCAGCGCGACCAGCGCGTCGACCAGCGGGCCGGCGCCATAGCGGTAGGGGTCGGTGGCGGGCAGGCCCATCTCTTCCTCGACCTTCGCCAGGTAGGCGCGGGCGTCCTCCTCCGACATGTGCTGCGTGTTCACCGAGATGCCCACGACCTTCACGTCCGGGTTCACCCAGGAGGCCAGGGTCATGGCAACATCCCGCACCTGCTGCAGCGAGGGCAGCTTGTAATCGGGCAGGCCGCGCATGTGCTCACGGGTCGGTTCGTGGCAGAGCACCAGCGCATCGGGCTGGCCGCCGTGCACCAGCGCCATGGTCACGCCCGAGTAGGAGGCGTGGAAGAGCGAGCCCTGGCCCTCGATCATGTCCCAGTGATCGGCGTCGTTGTCGGGCGTCAGGTACTCGATGGAACCGGCCATGAAGTCGGCGATGACGGCATCCAGCGGCACACCGTCGCCGGTGATCAGGATGCCGGTCTGGCCGGTGGCACGGAACGAGGATTTCAGCCCCCGCTCCTTCATTTCCTTGTCCATGCACAGCGCGGTGTACATCTTGCCGACCGAGCAATCGGTGCCGACAGCCAGGCACCGCTTGCCGGTCCGGCGCACGCCCGAGGCGATCGGGTACTGGACCGAGGGAATGCGCACGTCATGCAGGGTGCGCCCCGTCGCTTCGGCGACGGCCTTCAGGTCGGGCTCGTTGCGCAGCAGGTTGTGCAGGCCCGAGGCGATGTCGAAGCCCTCTTCCAGCGCCTCGATCAGCACCTTCTTCCAGGCCTGGCTGATCACGCCGCCGCGGTTGGCGACACCGATCACCAGCGTCTTGGCACCGGCGGCCTTGGCTTCGGCCAGGGTCATGTCGGGCAGTTTCATGTCGGCCTTGCAGCCTTCCATGCGGAACTGGCCGACGCAGTTGCCCGGGCGCCAGTCCTTGATGCCCTGGGCCACTTTCGCGGCCAGACCGTCGGGGGCGTCGCCGAGGAACAGAAGATACGGAGTCTCGATCATGTCAGTGTCTCCCTGAGAGATATTTGCCCCCAGCCTGCGCCTTTCTCCCATCAAGGTGTTTGCGAATTCCGCGCGCCTGAGGAAAATTCCGCTGATATCTCCCGGATTCAGACCTGAAATTCGAAGATCCTTCCGCTGCCGCGCGGAGCCATGCTGCGGTGCAAAATCCGCCTTGCAAACAGACACGCAACTTAATAACCCTAAAGACGACACAAATGTAATTTCCTTACAAGGAGGCCGACGATGTCCTTCCGCATCCAGCCCCAGCCCCCGGCGCGCCCGAATCGCTGCCAGCTCTTCGGCCCCGGCTCGAACACCAAGCTGTTTGCCAAGATGGCGGCCTCGGCGGCGGATGTGATCAACCTCGATCTCGAGGACGCGGTGGCGCCAGACGACAAGGAACAGGCGCGGGCGAATGTGATCGAGGCCATCGGCGCGGTGGACTGGGGCAACAAGACCCTCTCGGTTCGGATCAACGGGCTGGACACCCCCTGGTGGTACCGCGACGTCGTCGACCTGCTGGAGCAGTGCGGCGCGCGGCTGGACCAGATCATGATCCCCAAGGTCGGCTGTGCCGGCGACATCTACGCCGTCGACGCGCTGGTCACGGCCATCGAAACCGCGAAGGGGCGGACAAAGCGCATCGGCTTCGAAGTTATCATCGAAAGCGCCGCCGGCCTGGCCCATGTGGAGGAGATCGCCGCCGCCTCGCCCCGCATGCAGGCGATGAGCCTGGGCGCGGCGGATTTCGCTGCCTCGATGGGGATGCAGACCACCGGCATCGGCGGCACCCAGGAAGATTATTACATGCTGCGCGAAGGTCAGAAATACTGGAGCGATCCCTGGCACTGGGCACAGACCGCCATCGTCGCCGCCTGTCGCACCCACGGGCTGCTGCCGGTCGACGGACCCTTCGGCGATTTCTCCGATGACGAGGGGTACCGGGCCCAGGCACGGCGCTCGGCGACACTGGGGATGGTGGGCAAATGGGCCATCCATCCCAAGCAGATCGCCCTGGCCAACGAGGTCTTCACCCCCTCCGAGGACAGGGTCGCCGAGGCCCGCGCCATCCTCGCCGCCATGGAGGAAGCGAAGCGGACCGGGGCCGGTGCGACGGTGTTCAAGGGAAGACTAGTTGACATTGCATCTATCAAGCAGGCAGAAGTGATCGTGAAACAAGCCGAGCTGATTGCCTGCGGGGTCTGACCGCAGCTCGCTCGGTGAAGCGCCCGCGTGAGGAGGACTCGCGGGCGCTTCCCATTTCAGCCGGTTCCGCCAGCCCGCACCCCGAAAAACCTACGCGAACGAATGGTTTATCCGGGCGGCGACACGCGCCTTCCATACGCCCATGAATGCAATCCGCTGACGCCGAGGTGATCGCCCCGGGGTCTCTGCCCCCTTGGCATGGGGCGAATCCGTTATAGGTTGCGGCGAACGAACACCCGGAGATTCCTGATGCGCCCCATTCGCACCGCCCCCAAGTTTGCCTCTCGCCCTGCCTCGGGCCTTGCCTTGGGCCTTGCCCTGCTTGCCGCCCCCCTGCCGCTTGCGGCACAGGACGTGGTCGAGAACGAGGTGGCCAAGATCTTTGCCGAGCACTGGATGCAGAGCAAGGAAGCCGACAAGAACGGGCTGCTGATGTATCTCAGCGAAGAGCGGGCGATGCAGGGCGATTACTTCTCGATCCGCTGCGAGGGCGACGACCGCTCGATCCGGCTCGGCTTCGGCGACGCGCTGGAGGGCGACCGCACCGTTTTCCGCGTCGACGGGCGCGCCATGACCTTCCCGCTGGAACCGACCGGCGTGACACCCGACCCGGCGATCTCGCAGGGGGATATCCACGGTTACCGCATGGTGTTCTCGGGCGGTGACCAACTGGAGGCGTTCCTCGGCGACCTGCGGCGCGGATCCGAACTGGTGATCGAGGGGCAGGACCTGCCGATCAGCCTGTCCGGCTCGGCCCAGGCCCTGCAGGAGCAAGCCGCATACTGCCAGTGACCTCTCGGGGACCGCTCAGGCGCGATCATCCTTCGGAGACCCCATGACCACATAGGTGGTCAGGGCCGAGACATGGGGCAGCGTGCCCAGCACATCCGTATGAAAGCGCTTGTAGGCGGCGAGGCTCTCGGCCTCGATCCGCAGCAGATATTCGCGCGACCCGGTGATGTTGTGACACTCGCGGCACTCCGGGGCGGCGACCATCGCCTTCTCGAAAGCTTCCTGCGCGGCCTTGGTATGTTCGGACAGCCCGACCGAGGCATAGGCGATGAAGCCCGTCCCCATGGCCTCGCCGTCCAGCACTGCACGATACCCCAGGATCACGCCTGACCGCTCCAGTTCCTGCACCCGGCGCAGGCAGGCCGAGGGCGAGAGGCCGACACGCTCCGCCAGGTCGAGATTCGAGATCCGGCCGTCGCGGGACAGCTCGCGCAATATCTTTCGGTTCAGATCATCCATCTTCGCCATGGATTGCAGGATAGCGCAGATGGCGCATCACTTTGCAAGCCAATGCCAAAGCAAAGGCGCTAGGATTGCGCAACAGGTGGCGCCAAGGGGGTGCCACCCCGGAGTCCCCCCGATGACCTTCCAGCTTCTGACCGCGATCTTCGTCTTCTGCCTTGTCGGCACGATTACCCCCGGCCCCAACAACCTGATGGTCATGGCCTCGGGGGCGAACTTCGGCTACCGCCGCACGGTGCCGCACATGATGGGCATCGCGGTCGGATTCTCGGTGATGATCCTGCTGGTCGGGCTGGGGCTGATGCAGGTCTTCGACCTCTACCCCGTGGCGCGGCAGGTGCTGATGGTGGGCTGCGGGATCTACCTTCTCTACCTCGCCTGGAAGATCGCCCATGCCGCCCCGCCGGAAAACAGCGCCGCCGCGCAGGGCAGGCCGATGACCTTCCTCCAGGCTGCCGCCTTCCAATGGGTCAACCCGAAAGCCTGGGCCATGGGGATGAGCGCCATCACCCTCTATGCGCCCGAGCGCAACCTGACCTACGTGCTGCTGATCGCTGGCTGCTTCGCAGTGGTGGCGATCCCGTCCAACACGGTCTGGATCCTGATGGGCCAGCAGCTGCGCCGGTTGCTGAACCGCCCCGCCATGCTGCGCGCCTTCAACTGGACCATGGCCGTGCTGCTGGTGGCCTCGCTGGTGCCCGTCGTCTATCACTAGGCCATGGCCCTGATGCTGCATACCGCCGAGGTCCACGTCGCGACCTTCGACACCCTGCGCGAGACCCTCGCGCCGGGCCTGCCGCTGCGCCACGCGGTGCGCCCGGACTGGCTGGAGGAGGCGCGCGCCGGTCGTGCCGAGGCGCTGCGCCCGCAGATCGCCGCGCTGATCGCCGGGGCCGATGGCCCGGTCGTCTGCACCTGCACCACCCTCGGCCCGCTGGCCGAGGAGCTGGGCGCGCTGCGTGTCGACCGCCCGATGATGCAGGACGCCGCGCGGATCGGCGGGCGTATCCTGATGGTCTACGTGCTGGAGAGCACCCGCGTCCCCAGCCTCGGGTTGCTGGAAAGCCTCACCGCCCCCGGCGCAGAGGTGCGCCCCCTGCCCCTGCCCGAGGCCTGGCCCCTGTTCGAGGCCGGCGATAACGCCGCCTTCCATGCCCAGATCGCCAGGGCGATCCGCGCCGACCTGGCGCAAGATAGCGCGGATGTCGTGGTGCTGGCGCAGGCCTCGATGGCCGGGGCAGCGGCCCTGCTGGACGATCTCGGCCCGCCGGTCCTGTCCTCGCCGCGCCAGGCGATGCTGGCCCTGGCCGCGGGCTAGGGCTTCAGCGCGATCGAGATCTCGGTCAGCAGGTCATCGGGGGCGGTGTCCATGGGCGAATTCAGGTAAACCTCGTAAGGCGGCTGGTCGAGCGGCTCGCGCCCAGAGGCGGGCAACCAGCTCTGGTAGATGTACTGGTAGGCCGCATGGAGACCGGCATAGGGGCCCTTGAAGGTCAGCACCACGGTGTCCGCTGCCGCCAGCCGCTCCTGCTGCAACCCGTCGGGCAGGGGCATCTCCTCGGGGATCTGCACGGCGGCGAAGCTGCGCAGCTCTGCCTCGGGCACGGAAGAGATGTCATCGTAGTAGAGCGCGACCATCGGCCCGACCTGCGGCCAGAGGCCCCGCGCCGACAGGATCGGACCCAGCCGCGAATAGGCCTCGGATATCCTGAAGTAGCTGCCAAGGTGCGGCAGCCCCGCCAGGCGACGGGCCGGGGCGGCGCGCAGCTCGATGGGATACGGGTCGACGGGAGAGATGCTGTTGCCGGTGGTCATAGGTCCATCCTTTCTGAGAGGGTCCAGCTTCGGGCGGAAAGGCGCCGCATGACGGAAGCGGGTCGGACTGTGGCCGTACCGGGCCGCGAAGGTGCGGGCGAAGCTGTCCGGGTCAGGGTAACCCACACTGCGGGCGATCTGCTCGACCGGCGCGTCGCTGCAGGCCAGCGCGCAGGCGGCCAGGTGCATGCGGATGCGCCGCACCGCCTGGGCGCAGGTCTCGCCGGTCATGGCGCGGAACACCCGGTGCCAGTGAAAGCGGCTCATCGCCGCCACGTCGGCCAGGGCATCCAGCGACAGGTCGCCGTCCGGGTTGGCGTGGATATGGTCCATCACCCGCACCAGGCGGTCTTCGTAGCTTGCCGTCATGAGGTCTCCTTTCCCGGCCCCTCTGTGCCGGATGCCGCCCCGGCAAATCTTGCCTTATTGCACTTCAGCCGTCAGGACTGCATATAACGACCGACCGAAGCGGAGGCGCCAGATGACGAACTACCTCGATTTCGAACGTCCCCTTGCCGAGATCGAAGGCAAGGCCGAGGAGCTGCGGGCGATGGCCCGCTCGAACGAGGAAATGGATATCGAGTCCGAAGCCGTGGCGCTGGACAAGAAGGCCGCCGACATGCTGGTGGACCTCTATTCCAAGCTGACGCCCTGGCGGAAATGCCAGGTGGCGCGGCATCCCGACCGGCCCCATTGCAAGGACTACATTCAGGCCCTCTTCAACGAGTTCACCCCGCTGGCGGGTGACCGTAACTTTGCCGAGGATCTCGCCGTCATGGGCGGCCTTGCGCGCCTGGGCGACCGCCCCGTCGTGGTGATCGGCCACGAGAAGGGCCATGACACCAAGTCGCGCATCGAACGCAACTTCGGCATGGCCCGCCCCGAAGGCTACCGCAAGGCGATCCGCCTGATGGAGCTGGCCGACAAGTTCAACCTGCCGGTGATCAGCCTCGTCGACACCGCCGGGGCCTATCCCGGCAAGGGCGCCGAAGAGCGCGGCCAGTCCGAGGCCATCGCGCGCTCGACCGAGAAATGCCTGCAGCTTGGCGTGCCGATGATCTCCGTCATCATCGGTGAAGGTGGCTCGGGCGGCGCGGTGGCCATCGCGGCGGCCAACAAGGTCGCCATGCTGGAACATTCTATCTACTCGGTGATCTCGCCCGAGGGCTGCGCCTCGATCCTGTGGAAGAACGCCGAGAAGATGCGCGAGGCCGCCGAGGCCATGCGCCTGACCGCGCAGGATCTTCATTACCTCGGCGTGATCGACCGCATCATCGCCGAACCCACCGGCGGCGCGCACCGCGCCCGCGAAGAGGCCATGACCTCGGTCGGCCGGGCGCTGGAGGCGATGCTGGAAGAGATGGACGGCATGGACCGCAAGGCGCTGATCAAGGCGCGGCGCGAAAAGTTCCTCGACATGGGCGCGCGCGGCCTCGCCGCCTGATCCCGCCCCAAGGCAAGACATCTGACGGCGCCCGGGTCCCCCGCGGCGCCGTTTCCTGTTCTCCCCTCCACCGGACCTGCGCCCCCGGGCGCGCCCCCTTCCACGGCAGCGCCCGCAAAATGGGCAAAGCGGCGGAGAGGGGCACATTCGGGTGATTAATCGTTACATCACCCATTGACGGAAGAAATTCGGGCAGATTAATCGTTTCACCAAGCGAGGTGACTGAATGGCCAGCCTGAAACAGATTGCACGGGATATCGGGGTGTCGACCGCCACCGTCTCCAATGCCCTCACCGGCAAGGGGCGGGTATCGGAGGAACTGGCCGAGAAGATCCGCGCCCATGCCGAGGGGCTGGGCTATCGTCCCAGCAGCGCCGCACGGGCGCTGAAGACCGGGCAGAGCGGCATTCTCGGCCTGGTCATGCCCGACCTGACCAACCCGCTGTTCCCCCGTATCGCGCAGAATCTCTCGATTGCCGCCGAGGCCCGTGGCCTCGGCATCCTGATCGCCGACAGCCGGGGCGACGACGCCCGCCAGGACGAGGCCCTGGCCCAGCTGGTCGGGCGCGGCGTCGACGGGCTGATCATCGTCCCGAAGAAGGGCACCACGGCGCCCGAGATCGCCCTGCCGCTGGTGGTGATCAACACCGCCTCGGATCCGCGCTCGACCGTTTCGGCGGACCACCTCGGCGGCGGGCGCCAGCTGGGCGCCCATGTCGCCGGGCTGGGCCATGCCCATGTCGCCCTGCTGGGGGGCGACGCGGTGTCGGAAGTGCAGCAGGACCGCATTCGCGGCATGATCGCGGGCCTCGGCCCCGCCACCCGCACCGAGGTCGTCTGGGGCGACGCCGGGATGGCCCGCCTGCCCGGCCTGGTGGCGAAGGGCGTGAGCGCGGTCATGGCGACCTCGGACCTGCTGGCGCTCGGCGCCCATTCCCATCTGTCCCGCGCCGGTCTTTCGGTGCCCGGCGATGTCAGCCTGACCGGCTTCGACGACCTGCCCCTGGCCACCGCCATGCACCCCGCTCTGACCACCATCGCCCAGGATGTCGAGGCCATCGCCGAACAGGCCCTCGATGTGCTGACCCGCCGCATCGCGGGTCGCCCCGTCGATACCCCCGCCAGTGCCGTGCCGATGACCCTGGTGTTGCGCCAGTCCACCACCACCGCCGCCCCGCGCCGCCTGCGTGCCGGGGCGCCCGCGTCCTCCCCCCTCCCTTCAGAAACCGACCCAACAGGAGCAAACTGATGAAGACCACGCTTTCCCGCCTCGCGCTCGGCTGCGCCGCCGCCGCGCTGGCCACCACCGCCGCCCAGGCGCAGGACAAGACCCTGACGATCTCGGTCTATTCCTTCGCCCAGGACGAGTACAAGGAAGCCCTCTACGACCCCTTCGAAGAGATCTGCGGCTGCGACGTCGTGATCGAGACCGGCAACTCGGTCGAGCGCATGGCCAAGATCGAGGCCAATGCCGCCGATCCGGTGATCGACATGGCGGTGATCTCGACCCAGGACGCGCTGGCGCTGGCCCGCAAGGGTCTGCTGGCCCAGATCGACAGCTCGAAGCTGAGCAACTTCGACAAGCTCTATGACAGCGCCAAGGATCCGAATGGCGACGGCATGGCGGTCGGCTATACCTACTACGCGTCCTCCATCGTCTACCGCTCCGACCTGGTCGAGATCGAAAGCTGGGGCGACCTGCTGAGCGACGACCTGGCCGGCGAGGTGGCCCTGCCCAACATCACCGGCACCCAGGGCCCGCTGACCCTGATGATGCTGGCCGAAGCCCTGGGCGAGACCGGCGGCTACGGCCCCGTCATCTCGACCATAGGCGAGCATTCCGACGACATCGTGACCTTCTACTCGCGCTCCTCCGAGCTGGTGCAGCTGATGAACCAGCAGGAAGTCATCGCCGCGCCGGTCGGCAAGTTCGCCTGGGGCAGCTTCAAGGAGGCCGCCCTGCCCTTCGCCTGGGCCAACCCCAAGGAAGGCCAGGCTGGCGGCATGAACGTGATGATCATGACCAAGGACAACGGCAACGAAGAGCTGGCCTATCAGTTCATGGACTACTGGCTGTCGACCGAGATCCAGACCAAGGTCGCCGAGATGCAGGTGGACAGCCCCGCCAACAAGGAAGTCGTCGTCTCTGACGAGATCGCCGAGAACCTGACCTATGGCGCCGATGTCATCGAGAATCTGAACATCATGCCCGCCGCCGACGTGCTGGACCAGCGCGAGTCCTGGGTCGAACAGTGGAACACCGAGGTGATCCAGTAAGCATCGGCCGGGCGTCCCCCGCGCCCGACCGCTTCGCCCCGGCGCGTATCCTCCCCTTTGCGCGCCGGGGCCTTTTGCCCCCGTTTCTGCCGACAGGACCCGCCCCATGTTCCGCAACACGCGCGAAGGTCTGGCCCTAGCCCTTCCGGCCGCCATCTTCTCGACGCTGCTCTTTCTCGTGCCTGTTGGCATCCTGCTGTCCGAAGCCTTCCGCTTCGAGGGCGGCTGGTCGCTGCAGGGTTATATCGACTTCTTCGCAACGCCCCTGAACCGCACCGTCTTCCTGCGCACGCTGAAGCTGGGCGCGCTGGTGGCGGGCACCGCTGCCGTGATCGGCTACGCCGCCGCCTTCTGCATCGTGAACCTCGGGCCGAGGGCGCGCGGCACCGTCTTCGGCATGGTCGTCCTGCCGCTGATGATCTCGCCGGTGGCGCGGACCTATGCCTGGATCGTCATCCTGGGCCGCACCGGTATCGTCAACGAGGCGATCACCGGCCTCGGCCTGTCCGACACCCCGCTGCGCCTGCTGTTCACCGAGACCGCCGTCTTCCTCGGCCTGCTGCAGCTCTTCCTGCCGCTGATGATCATCTCGCTGGTTTCCGCGATGGAAAACATCCCCCGCGATGTCATCCCCGCCGCCCGCGTCCTCGGCGCAAGCTGGCTGGCGGTCTTCTTCAAGGTCATCCTGCCGCTGACCAAGGAGGGCCTCGTGATCGGCGGCACCCTGGTCTTCACCGGCTCGCTGACCGCCTACATCACCCCCGCGATCCTCGGCGGCTCGAAGGTGCTGATGCTGGAAACGCTGCTCTACCAGCGGGTCAACGTCAGCAATGACTTCGTCTCGGCCTCGGTGATCGCGATGATCCTGATCGTCATGTCCTTCTCGGCGAACCTTCTGCTGAAGAAAATCGCCTCGGCCCGGAGCTAGAGCCCATGAACACCTCTTCCCGCCTGCTGGCCAACTGGGTGATCCTGGGGCTGACGCTGACCTTCCTGATCGGCCCCTTCCTGATCATCATCCTCGCCGGTGCCTCGGATACCAGCTACCTGGCCTTTCCGCCCGAGGGGCTGACGCTGCGCTGGTATCTCAAGGTCTTCACCGTCGAGAGCTTCCGCGCCTCCTTCCTGCTGTCCATGGCGCTGGCCGTCTTCGGCACCCTGGCCGCGCTTCTGCTGGGCGTTCCGGCGGCCTATGCGCTGAACCGCTACGCCCTGCCCGGCGCCGAGACCGTGCGCACCGTGGTCGCCGCCCCGATCATCGTGCCCGGCATCATCGTCGGCCTCGCGCTGCTGCGCTACCTCGTGGTGCCGACCGGCGTGACCGTCACCCTGGCGCTGTTCATGGCCCATACGGCGCTGGTGCTGCCCTACGCGGTGCGCGTGGTCTCGTCCTCGATGCACAACCTGCGCGCCGACATGGAAGAGGCCGCCGTCCTGCTGGGCTGCTCGCGCTTCCAGGCGTTCACCAAGGTGGTGCTGCCGAACATCCGGGGCGGCGTGCTGGCCGCCTTCATCCTGGGCTTCGTGACCTCCTTCAACCAGGTGCCGGTGTCGCTGTTCCTGTCGGGCCCCGGGGTCCGCACCCTGCCCATCGACATGCTGGCCTACATGGAGATCACCTTCGACCCCTCCGTCGCCGCGCTCTCGGCCCTTCTGGCCTTCATGTCGCTCGCCATCGTCTTCGTCGCCGAGCGCCTGCTGGGATTCTCTCGTTATGTCTGATGCTTTCGTCCAACTCTCCGATGTCACCCTGATGTACGGCAAATCCGTTGCCGTGCCCGACCTCAACCTGTCGATCCGCGAAGGGGAACTGATCTGCCTGCTCGGGCCCTCGGGCTGCGGCAAGACCACCACCATGCGCGCCATCGCCGGGCTGCTGGATCCGGCCTCGGGCAGCATCCACATCGACGGGCGCGACGTGACCCGGGTGCCGGCCAACAAGCGCGGCATCGGGCTGGTGTTCCAGAGCTACGCCCTGTTCCCGCACCTCAACGCCTTCGAGAACGTCGCCTTCGGCCTGCGCCTGCAGAAACTGCCCGAGGCCGAGATCCGCGAGCGCACCGAGGCCGGTCTGGCGACCGTCGGCCTTAAGGGCTACGACAAGCGCAAGCCGGCTGAGATGTCGGGCGGGCAACAGCAGCGCCTCGCGCTGGCGCGTTCGCTGGTGATGAAGCCCAAGGTGCTGCTGCTGGACGAGCCTCTGTCGAACCTCGACGCCCGCCTGCGTCTTGAAATGCGCACCGAGCTGCAGCGGGTGCAGAAGGAAACCGGCGTCACCATGGTCTTCGTCACCCACGATCAGGCCGAGGCCCTGGCGCTGGCCGACCGCATCGTGCTGATGAAAGAGGGCAAGATCGAACAGCTCGGCACCCCCGCCGATCTCTATGCCCGCCCCGAAACCGCCTTCGCCGCCGAGTTCATGGGCTTCGAGAACATCTTCCGGGTGGAGGGCAGCAAGGTCGTCACCGACAGTGGCACGCTTGAGCTGGGCTTTGCCCCCGCAAGCCCGCTGCTGGCCTGGCGCCCCGATGGCGTGAGTGTCGGCAGCGGTCCGCATCAGGGCCGGGTGCTGGCGACCTCCTTCGCGGGAGCACATCGCGAATATGTCCTCGACACCCCCCTCGGCCCGGTCAAGGCCGACGCCGCGATCGAGCTGCCCGAAGTGGCGATCGGCGAGACGCTGGCGTTCGACCTGCCCGAAGCCACCGCCCGCCCGCTCTCGGCATGAGGGTCTGGGTCGACACCGACTACGGCTTCGATGACCTCTGGGCGCTGCTGGTGCTGCGGCACGGCGGCGTCGAGGTCTCCGGGATCTCCCTCGTCGCGGGCAATGCGCCGCTGCCGCAGGTGGTGGCCAATGCCCGGGGCGCGACGGCGCACTACGGCTTCACGGCGCCACTGCACGCCGGTGCCGACCGCCCTCTGCAGCGCGCGCCCGAGACCGCCCAGCGGATCCTCGGCCCGCGCGGCATGACGAGCAGGGGCGGCTACCTGCCCGAGGGCGACGTGCCGCTGGCCTCGAAAGAGGCCGTGGCTGCGCTGGCCGGTTGGCTGATCACCGCAGAGGCGCCTCAGGTGCTGGCCCTCGGCCCGCTGACCAATATCGCTCGGCTGATACAACAGCACCCCGAGGCCGCCGCGCGCATCCGGCGCCTTGTCTGGATGGGCGGCAGCAACGGGCCGGGCAACCACTCGGCCCAGGCAGAGTTCAACGCCCTGGCCGATCCCGAGGCCGCCGACGTGGTCGCCCGCGCCGGGCTGCCGCTGGACGTGGTCGACCTGATGGCCTGCCGGCAGGCGCGCTTCGGCCCCGCCGACATGCCCCGCTGCGAGGGCCTGACCGGCGATCTGCTGGGCGGTTACCTCGACATCGGCCTGTCCCGGGGCCGCGACGGCATGGCGATCTACGATCCCGTGGCCGCCCTTGCCCTGACCCGCCCGGAAGCGCTGGAGTTCCAGCCCCGCGCGATGCATGTATCCACCACCCCGGACGAGAGCTACGGGGCCACCACCTTCGACGCCACCGGACAGGGCCGCACGCGGCTGGCCACCGGCGTCGCCAGCAATGCCGCGCATCTCTGCCTCGATGCGCTGAGGACGGACGACTGACATGGCCTTTCCCAAGGATCTCAACGACGCGCAGCTGCGCGCCCGCGCGGTGCGCGCCGCACGCGGGCTGGCGCCCTTCGACCTGCTGATCGAGGGGGCCGAGGTGCTGGACATGGTCACCGGGCGCCGCCGCGCCGCCGATGTCGGGCTGATCGGCCCCCTGGTCGCCTCGGTCCACGCCCCCGGCAGCCGCAGCGATGCGGAGGCGCGGCTGGACGCGCGCGGCCAGACCCTCGTGCCCGGGTTCATCGACACGCATATGCACGTGGAAAGCTCGATGGTCAGCCCGGCCGAATATGCCTCGGCGGTGGTGCCGCGCGGGGTGACCACGGCGCTCTGGGATCCGCATGAGCTGGCCAATGTGGCGGGGGAGGCGGGGCTTGGCTTTGCCTGCGACGTGGCCCGCGACCTGCCGCTGCGCCTGCTGCCGCTGGTGCCGACCTGCGTGCCCTCGGCGCCGGGCTACGAGGCCTCGGGGGCGGATTTCGACGCCGGGGTCGTGGCCCGCTGGCTGGCCCGCGACGACACCCATGGCGCGGCCGAGCTGATGACCATGCATCCGCTGCTGGACGGCGATCCGCGTGTTACCGGCATCGTGCAGGCCGGTCTGGACAGCGGCAAGCGAGTCTGTGGCCATGGCCGGGGCCTGACCGGCGGAGACCTCGCCGGTTTCGCCGCCGCCGGGGTCGAGACGGATCACGAGCTGACCTCGGCTGCCGACCTGCTGGCCAAGCTGGAAGCCGGCTTCACCATCGAGCTGCGCGGCTCGCACGCCCATCTGCTGCCCGAGTTCGCCGAGGCCCTGCTGGAACTGGGCGAGTTGCCGCAGGTGGTGACGCTCTGCACCGATGACGTCTTCCCCGACGACCTGCTGCACCGGGGCGGGCTGGACGCGGTGATCCGCACGCTGATCGACTGCGGGCTGCCGCCGCTCTGGGCCTATCGCGCCGCCACGCTGAACGCCGCGACCCGGATCGGACGGCCAGACCTTGGGCTGATCGCCCCGGGCCGCCGCGCCGATATCGTGCTGCTGAGCGACGTTGCGGGCGTCACCGCCTCAGCGGTGATCGCGGACGGCAGGCTGGTCGCGCGCGATGGCGCCCTGCTGGCCCCTGCGCCGCGCCTTGCCGCCCCTGCCGCCCTGCGCGACACGATGAAGCTGGCCCCGCTGACCCCTGCCGATTTCGAGATCCCGGCGACCGGCAGCAGCGCCCGTATCGCCACCCTCTCGAAACCCCGCTTTCCCGAGTGGGGAGAGCGCGAGGTGCCCGTTTCGGACGGCCGGCTCGCGCTGCCCGGGGACATGATCCGCATGGCCGTGGTCAACCGCCACGGCGCCGGCACCCCGGTGCGCCTGGCCTTCCTGGAGAACTGGGGCAGCTGGCGCGGTGCCTTTGCCACCAGCGTCAGCCATGACAGCCACAACCTGACCCTCTTCGGGCGCGACCCCGCCGACCTGGCCGCCGCCGGCAATGCCCTGCGCGAGGCGGGCGGCGGGCTGGCCGTGGCCGAGAGCGGCCGGGTCACGCATCTTCTGGCGCTGCCGACAGCCGGGCTTTACAGCGACGCGCCTCTGGCCGAGGTCGCCGCCACCTTCACCGCCCTGCGCGAGGCCATGGACAGGCTGGTCGACTGGCAACCGCCCTACCTGGTCTTCAAGGCGCTGTTCGGCGCTTCGCTGGTCTGCAACCCCGGGCCGCGCCTCAGCGACGTGGGGCTGGTCGATCCCTTCGCGCAGCGGGTGCTGACCTCGCTCCTGCTCTAGCCGGGATCCTTCACGACTAGTCATGGCCGGGATCGCGAATGGTCATTGGAGCCGGCGCGCATTCCGGCCTAGGCTGGTCCCCGACAGAGAGGACCGCCGATGGAGATCGCCCGCACGGCCCTGCTTCTGGGGATCGGAGTTCTTGGCGGAGCCTGGAACGCCGTGGCCGGGGGCGCGACGCTGTTCACCTTTCCGGCGCTGATCGCGGCGGGACTGCCGCCGGTGGTGGCCAATGCCACCAACTACCTCGCCCTGCTGCCCTCCAATGCCGCCGCCCTGCCGGCCTATGCGCCCGAGTTGCGCCGCATCGGGCGGGCGCTTCCGCCGCTGGTGCTGCTTTCCGGGCTTGGCGCGCTGGTCGGCGCGCTGCTGCTGCTGCGTTCCGACCCGGCGGTCTTCGTGGTCCTGATCCCCTTCCTGATCCTCTTCGCCACGCTGCTCTTCGCCTTCGGCGACGCCCTGCGCCGTCGCCTGCTGCTCCGCATGGGCGAAACCCGCAGCCGCGGCCTGGTGCTGGCGGCACTGGCGCTGTTCTCGGTCTACGGAGGCTATTTCGGCGCCGGGTTGGGGATCATCCTGCTGGCGATCGCGCAAGTGCTGGGCTTCACCGACTTCCACCGCGCCAATGCGGTGAAGAACCTGCTGGCCACCAGCTTTACCCTGGTGGGCATCCTGGTCTTCGGCCTGGGTGGCCTGATCGCCTGGCCCGAGGCGCTGGTGATGATGGCAGGCAGCACGGCGGGCGGCTACGCCGGCGGTCGCCTGGCCCGTCGGGTCAACCCGGAGTGGCTGCGCGGCGCGGTGATCGCCTTCGGCCTGCTGCTCTCGGCCGTCTACTTCCTGCGCACCTTCGGCTAACATCGCCGCGCCGGGAACCCGAAGGGGGTCCGATGGTGACGCCGCGGCACAGGCGACATGACCCCACCCTCGCCGCGCCAGTCCCGCTCAGCCGCCCTGCGCCGCGGCGCGGATCTCGCTGAGGCTCATCGCCGGGGTCATCGCCTCGGGGTCGATCATGATCTCCAGCACCGCCGGCCCCTGCCAAGCATCGGCCCGGGCCCATGCGGCGGCGAAATCCCCGGTCCGCTCGACCCTTTCGCCATAGGCGCCATAGGCCCGCGCCAGGGCGGTGAAATCCGGGTTCCCGGCGCTGAGGTCGGTGCCCGAGACGCGGCCCGGATAGTTGCGTTCCTGGTGCATCCGGATCGTCGCCAGCATCCCGTTGTTGAGGATCAGCACCCGGATCTTCAGCCCGTGCGCCTTCGCCGTCGCCAGTTCGGTACAGGTCATCTGGAAGTCGCCGTCCCCGGCGATGCAGACCACCGTCGCCTCGGGCCGGGCGAAGGCCGAGGCGAGGGCGGCAGGGATCCCGTAGCCCATCGAGCCGCAGACCGGCGCCACCTGGGTGCCGAACTGCCGGTACCGGTGGAAGCGGTGCAGCCAGACGGCGAAGTTGCCGGCGCCATTGGTATAGATCGTGTCCTCGGGCAGGTTGGCATCCAGCCAGGCCATGATCTCGCACATCTGGATCGCGCCGGGGCTGGTCCGGGGGGCGGTCCAGCCCTCGTAGTCGGCCCGGGCCTCGGCGCAAAGCTGGCCGGAGCGCCCGGTCAGCGGACCGTCGGCCGCCAGCGCCTCGACGAAGGCCGCCGGGCTGCTGACCACGCCAAGCTCGGGCTGGTAGACATGGCCGATGTCGTCGGCCCCAGGGTAGACATGAATGAGGCGCTGTTTCGGCAGCGGGCTGTCCATGATCGTGTAACCGTTGGTGCCGATCTCGCCCAGCCGGGCGCCGAGGACCAGCAGCACGTCGGCGGCCTCGACCCGCGCCAGCAGCTTCGGATTGGCGCCGAGGCCGATCTCTCCGATGTAGCTGGGGCTCTGGTTGTCCATCAGGTGCTGGCGGCGGAAGGAGGCGGCGACGGGCAGGCCGCTCTGTTCGGCGAAGGCGCGGAGGCCTGCGACCGCCTCGGCGGTCCAGCCCGCCCCGCCCAGCAGGATCACCGGACGCTCGGCCCCGGCCAGCGCGGCGCGCACGGCAGAGACGGCCGCGGGCGTCGGGCCATTGGCAGGGGCCACCGCATAGCGTCCGTCCGCGACCTCGGCCTGGTCGTGCAGCATGTCCTCGGGCAGCGGGATCACCACCGGGCCGGGGCGGCCCGCGAGCGCCAGCTGGAAGGCGCGGGTGACGTACTCGGAGGTCCGTGAGGCGTCGTCCAGCTGCAGCACCGCCTTGGCCTGGGTGGCGAACATGCGGCGGTAGTCGATTTCCTGGAACGCCTCGCGGGTCAGCACGTCGCGCGGATTCTGGCCGATGAACATCAGCATCGGCGTGGAATCCTGCGAGGCCACATGCAGCCCGGATGAGGCATTGGTCGATCCCGGCCCGCGCGAGCAGAACAGCACGCCGGGCCGCCCGGTCAGCTTGCCGTAGGCTTCGGCCATCATCGCCGCGCCGCCCTCGTGGCGGCAGGTCACCAGCTCGATCGAGGGGGTATCGGCCAGGGCATCGAGCACCGCCAGGAAGCTCTCGCCCGGCACGCAGAAGACGCGGTCGACGCCCTGGATCACCAACTGGTCGACGAGGATGCGGGCGGCGGTACGGGAGGCGGTCATCAGGGGTCTCCAGGGCGTTCAAAGGGCTGCGGCGGTGCGGGCCGCTGAGCCCTCCGCCGGAGCTGCAGCCTATCGGCCCCCTTCCGGCGCGTCCATCGCGAAGGCCCTCGCGCAGGCTGGCCGACGCAGACCCGGGCGGGCGGCCCTCAGCCCGGCAGCACCCAGACCGAGCCGTTGCCGGGGTGGCGGGCGATCAGCGGCTCGATGCCGTAGACGGCCCGGATCCGCTCGGCGGTCAGCACCTCTTCGGGTGGCCCCTCGGCGGCCAGCCGGCCCCGGTCCATCAGGCAGAGCCGGTCGCAGTACATCGCCGCCAGGTTGAGATCGTGCAGGGCGGCGATGACGGTGATACCGCTGTCCTTCAGGAACTGCAGCAGGGCGATCTGGTGGCGCAGGTCGAGGTGGTTCGTCGGCTCGTCCAGCACCAGCACCTGCGGCTGCTGCACCAGGGCGCGGGCCAGCAGCACGCGCTGCCGCTCTCCGCCCGAGAGGGTGCGGAAGGGCCGGTCCTGCAGGGTCTCCAGCCGCTGCAGGGCCAGGGCGGCGCCGATCAGCGCGGCGTCATGGGGCAGGTCGGGCTCCAGCAGAGCCTTGTGGGCCGAGCGCCCCATGGCCACCACGTCGCGTACCGTCAGCGGGAAGTCGGCCGGCATGTCCTGCAGCACCGCGCCGACATGGCGCGCCACCCAGGCAGCGGGGCGCTTCCAGACGTCCTCACCGTTGACCAGCACGCGGCCGGTCTCGGGGCGGCTCATCCGGTAGACCGCGCGCAGCAGCGAGGACTTGCCCGCCCCGTTCGGCCCCAGCAGGCCCATCATCTGCCCCGGCGCCACCTGCAGCGAGATGTCCCGCACCAGCGCGGTCTCGCCGGCGCGCAGGCTGACGCCCTCGATGTCGAGGCGGGCGGGCGGGATCAGCGGCGCGCTCATCGCGCGACCCCGAGGGCGCGGGCATCGCGGCGCAGCAGCCAGATGAAGAAGGGTCCGCCGACCAGCGCGGTGACGATGCCGACGGGCAGCTCCAGCGGCGCGATGATCGAACGCGCGACGAGATCGGCGGCAATGGTGAAGGTGGCCCCGGCCAGCGCCACGGCCGGCAGGGCGCGACGGTGATCGGCGCCGACCAGCAGGCGCACGATATGCGGCATGATCAGCCCGACGAAGCCGATCACCCCCGAGACGGCGACGGTGATCCCGGTCAGGGCGGCGGTCAGCAGGAACATGCTGCGCCGGAAGCGCTCGACATCCAGGCCGAGGGCCACGGCGCTTTCGTCCCCCGCCATCAGCAGGTTGAGACGGCGCGCCTGGGCCAGCATGACGCAGAGGCCAAGGGCCAGGGCGATCACCGGCACCGGCAGCAGCTTCCACTGCGCCGAGCCGAAGCCGCCGAGGGTCCAGAACAGCACCCGCGCGGCCAGCTGCGGATCGGGCGAGGTCAGCACCAGCAGGCTGGTCAGCGCGCCGAGGACCGCGCCCATGGCGACCCCGGCCAGCACCAGGCGCGTCGGAGTCATCTGGCCGCCGGTGCGGGCGATCCAGAAGACCAGCGTCAGCGCCGCCAGCCCGCCGAGGAAGGCGGCGACATGAAGGGTGAAGGCGCCGAGGACGACAAGGCCGAAGCGCATCACCACCACCGCGCCGGTCGCCGCGCCCGAGGACACGCCCAGGATCGACGGCCCGGCCAGCGGGTTGCGCACGATGGCCTGGATGACCATCCCCGAGACGCCGAGACCGGCGCCGACCACCGCCGCCAGGATGACGCGGGGAATGCGGGTCTGGACGATGATGATCTCGTAGGCCGGACGCCAGTCCGGCGTCCCAAGTGCGCCGCCCGTCAGCCAGTGCCCGACGATGCGCAGCGCCTCGCCCGCCGGGATGCGCACCGAGCCGACCATCAGCCCGGCCAGGGCCACCGCCAGCAGCAGCACGACGATCGCCCCGGTGACCAGCAGGAACCGGCCCCGCGCCACGCCGCCCTCCGCCGCCGGAGGCAGGCCCGGAAAGGTCCGGCCGCGCCCACGGGGCGGCGGCTCACGGCGAAGGATGGCAAGCAGCGCCGCCCGTTCGGCGACGCTGTCAGGGCGATCTGTCATGAGCGGAGACTACTCGGCAAAGGCCCCGGGGTGGAAGGCCCGGGCCAGCACCTCCAGCGCGGTGACGGAACTTGGCCCCGGCTGGCCGATGACCGAGGAGATCGGCACGTAGTTGCCCCTGGCCACCGCCGGCACCCCGGCGATCACCGGCGTCGCCTCCAGCACCGCGATCCGCGCCTGGCCGAGCGCCGTCGCCGGGTCCTCGACCACCTGCCCGCTGGCGGTGCCCGAGTAGAAGACCACGATGACCTCGGGCGCCTGGTCGATCAGCTGCTCCCAGGAGGTGCTGCCATAGCGGTTGTCTATGTCGCCCAGGATGTTGCGCCCGCCGGCGCGCTCGACCACGTGGCTCAGCATCGTGTTGCCGAGCACGGCGCGCGGGGTGTCCTCGCCGCCATTGTAGATGAAGACCGGCACCGCCTCGCGCCCTTCCAGCGCCGTCTCGACCGCGGCCACGCGGGCCTCGATCCCGGCGATCAGGTCCTCGGCACGCTCGGGCACGCCGAAGATGCCGGCGACCGAGCGGATCTCGGCATAGAGCTCGTCGAAGCCGTAGCGGCCAAGGTTGCAGCCTTCGGTGTTCAGCCGCGTCTTCATCCCGAGGTCCTGCAACTGGTCGCGGGTGTGGCGGCTTTCGCTGAAACCGTCGGGGTAACCCGCGTAAACGAAATCGGCCTCGGCCTCGATCAGCTGCTCGGTGGTGGCGACCAGCGGCGAGAGCACCGGGATGGTGTCGTAGGCCGCCGCATACTCGGGACTGATCTGCAGGTTCGCCATGTAGGAGGTGCCCGCCATGTGATCCTCAAGCCCGAGCGCCAGCATCAGCTCGGTGGCGTTGTTGGACAGGGTGACGGCGCGGGTCGGGGCGGCCTCGTAGGTGGTGACCACACCGCAGTTGTCGTCGGTGTAGGGGTAATGCCCCTCGGCGAGGGCGGCGGAGGCCATCAGGCCAAGCGCGGCCCCGGAGATCAGCGCGAATTTCATGGATCAGGTCCTTTCTGGAACAAAGTCGGGAACGGGCGGCAGGGGCAGGTCATCGAAGGCGGGCAGCACCTCGGCCCCGAAGAGCGCCATGGAGGTGGCGGCCTCGGGCAGCGGGATCATCCCGTTGGCGTCGAAGAGGCAGCGCAGGTTGCCGCAGCCGGTGCGGGCGATCAGTGCCGCGATCTGGGCGCGGCAGGCTTCGGGGGTGCCGGCGATGCTGTAGTCGGCCAGCATTTCGGCCCGGTCGCGCAGGGCGGGGGCCGGCTGGCCGCGCGCGGCGGCCCGGGCAGCCCGGCGGGCGTTCAGCTCTGCGGTCAGGCGATCCAGCGCGGCCTCGGCCAGTTCGGCGCGCGGGGCGCAGATCACGTAGCGCGACAGGGACGAGGCGGCCATGGGCGCCATCCCTGCCCCCACCCGGTGCAAGGCCGCGTGGAACACCGGGATCTGGCGCGCCTCGTTGGGTTCGAGGCTCAGCAGCAGCGGAAAGCCATGGCGCGCGGCCAGGGCCACGGTGTCCTCGGACACCCCGGCGACGTAGATCGGCGGATGCGGGCGCTGCACCGGAGGCGGGCCGACCTCGGTTTCGGGGAAGGGCCAGCAGGGACCATCGGAGGACAGGCGCGGCTCTGTCCAGGCCCGCAGCAGGATCGCCAGCGCCTCGTCGAAGCGGGCGCGGGCGCTGTCGCGGTCGATGCCCAGCACGTCGAAGGTCGCCGGTTCGGTGCCCCGCCCGATACCGACATCGACGCGCCCGCCGCTCTGGAAATCCAGCTGGGCGATCTGCTCGGCCAGCATCAGCGGATGGTGCAGCGGCAGCACGAGGATCGAGGTGCCGAAACGCAGCCGCTCGGTCCGGCCAAGGACCTCGGCCCCCAGCAGAAGGGTATGGGGATAGGGCAGCGTCTGGCGGTGGAAGTGGAATTCGTTGAACCAGATGCCGCCGAAGCCGGCCGCATCGGCCTGCGCGACCAGCCGCATCAGGGCCGCGTGATCGCCATGGCTGCCACCCCGGGCCAGCCCCGCGACATCGAAACGCAGACGGGTCGGACGGTCAACCACGGGCGCACCCTCTCCCGGCGGGAGAAGGCGGACGCGATGCGAAGAGTTCAGGCGCAGGGCCTGCGTGCATGGTCACCCCCTGCCGGCGCACCTCGTCCGGCGACTGGTTTCATGCTTGCGGCAGGTCTCCTGGCTCGCGGCTCCGGCGCGCTCCGCCCCCTTCCCGGCCTTTCGGCCAGTGGTCCGGGCGACGCGCTTGCCGCTTACAGTTGCGAGGGCAGCCCCGGATTTGCGCCCGAAGGCCCGCACCGTGTTCCCTATTGCTCCGCGCGAATGCGGAACCGTAAGCAGGTCAACGGGTAGCGGCCCCCGAAGGGCCGGGCAAGGGTTTTCTGCGACAGGCCGGTGCGACACCGATCCGCCGCCGCCCCCTTTGCGCGGCGGCGGGAACTCTCCTAGCATGGGCGGGTCAAGCAACAGGGGCCGCAACATGCTGATCCGGGTCGGAGAGGAGCGCACGGGCGCCATCGACTACTCTCTCGCCGCCATCCTGTCCTCGATCGCGGGGGCGCTGAACGCGGTCGGCTTCCTTGTCGCGGGGTCGTTCACGGCGAACATGACGGGCAATATCTCGGCCTTCGCGGACGAGCTGGCGCAGGGCGGCACCGGCGCGGCGCTGGCCTTCCTGGGGCTTGTGCTGGCCTTCATCTGCGGCGCGGCGGGCGCGGCGCTGATGATCCACGCGGGCGAGCGGCGCGGGCTGCGCTCGGTCTATGCGCTGGCCATCGTGGCCGAGGCGCTGCTGGTGCTGGCCCTCGGCCTGGTCCTTGGGGCGCGGCCCGATGCGGCGCAGCAGGCGCTTCTGGTCGGCGGGCTGAGCTTCGTCATGGGGCTGCAGAACGCGGTGACCTCGATGATCTCGCGGTCACGGGTGCGCACGACCCATGTTTCGGGCATGGCCACCGACATCGGGATCGAGATCGCCACCCTGCTGGCCGCCCCGGAGGCCCGCCAGCGGGCGTTGCCGCAGCTGCGCCTGCACGGGCTGACCCTGGTTGCCTTCGCCGGGGGCGGCGTCCTCGGGGCGCTGCTGTTCGGCTGGATCGGACACGGGGTGTTCCTGCTCGCCGCGGGCTGCCTTCTGGCGGTGGCGCTCCCCGAGGCGCTGCGGGCGCATCGCCCCGGCGCCGGGGCGTGACCGGCGCCGGGACAGGGGGCCACGCCTCGCGGCGCGCGCCTGTCGCTGGGTCATTGCCGCAGTTCGCGGATGGCCTTCTGGATCAGCTTCCAGTCCTCGGCCTCGCCGGTGCGGCCCTGCGCGGTACAGGCACGGATCTTGGCGGCGACCTCGGCCTCGGCCGAAGCGCCATGGGCGCGGTAGAGCGCGCTGGCCTGTCGGGATGCATCAATCTGTTGCATGGGTCCTCCTCTCTCCGCCGCTCTCCTTCCGGCGGGTCCCCAGCATAGCACGTCGGGCCGCGGATTTCATCCCGCGACCCGGTGCCGGCGGCCACGCCCCCCAGTCCCCGACAGGAAGACGCGCCTCCATCGCGCCCTCGGCCATCGGGGCAAGGGCCCCGGGGGCCGCCGCAGGCGGCTCAGCCGTCGGCGCCTTCCAGCCCGGCGCGCAGGGTGTCCAGCGTCATCAGCGTGGATTGCACACCGCCACCGGCGATGTAGATCGGCCCGGCGTCAAGGTAGATCACCTGGCCCGACTGCCAGGCCGAGGTCTCGCGGATCAGCGCGTTGTCGAGGGTGGCGCGGGCATTCTCGCCCTCGCCGCCGATGGCCGCCACGCGGTCGACGACCAGCAGCCAGTCGGGGTCGATGTCGCGCACGTATTCGAACGAGACCGCCTCGCCGTGGGTCTCGGCATCCAGGCCACCGGCGGCCTCGGTCAGCCCGGTGAGATCGTGCAGCCAGCCGAAGCGCGAGCCGCTTCCGTAAACCGAGATCTTCGGCCCGTTGGTCAGCAGGATCAGCGCGCTGCCCTTGCCCTCGGCGGCGGTACGGGTGTCGGCGATGGACTGCTCGACCTCGGCCTTCAGCGCGGCGGCCTCGTCCTGCCTGCCCCAGATCTGCCCGTAGGCTTCAAGGCGCGCCAGCCCCTGCTCGACCACGTCGGCGCCCCAGATCGTCATGTCGATGGCCGGCGCGATGCCCGCCATGGCGTCGAGATGCGGCTGCGAGCGGCCACCGACGATGACCAGGTCGGGCTGCGCGGCGTTGACCGCCTCGAAGTCCGGCTCGAACAGGGTGCCGGCGTCGCCGGTGTAGTCCGCGAGGTAATCGAGGTAGGTATTGCTGATCGAGGTCAGCCCGGTGACGCCGAGCGCATCCAGCGTATCCAGCGCGGCGAGATCGTAGACGATGGTGGTCTCGGGCCTCGCCGGCACCTCGGCCGGACCGGGATAGGTCTGGACCGAGACGGTCTCGGCGGAGGCGGCGGTGGTCAGCCCGACAAGCGCGGCTGTGGCGAAGATGGCAATCCGGGTCATGGGACACTCCTATGGTGTTGGACTTGCTGAGCGGGTAGGTGGGTTGGACGAGAAGGAGCTGGGCAACCGATCATGGCAGACCAACCCGACGCGACGAATGATCCCTTCGCGGGCGATACCGATCCGCGCATGGGCGCCAACCGGGTGTGGTTCAACATGCTGCGCATCCAGCGCAGCCTCGGGGCGCGGATCGCCCGCCGGATGCGCCAGCACGGCATCGGCGATCCGATCTGGTACGAGATCCTGCTGGAGCTGGAACGTGCGGGCCCCGAAGGACTGGCGATGGCCGAGCTGGAACGCCGGCTGTTTACCCCGCAATACGCCCTGTCGCGCCACGCGGCGCGGATCGAGGCCCAGGGCTGGATCCGCAGCGAGGCCCGCCCGGGCCCCGGGCGCAGCAAGCGCCTGCGGCTGACCGAGGCCGGAATGGGGATGCATGGCCGCATCTGGGACATCTACAGCGAGATCATCGCCGAGGAGATCGGAAGCCGGCTGTCGGTCGACGAGGCCTACGACCTCGCGCGCTACCTGATCCGCCTCTATCCCTGAACGGACAACACCGCCGCCCCCGCAGGGACGGCGGCCGAAGGGCCAGGTTGCGGACCCCGTCCGCATCAGAAGCGCGAGACCGCGACCAGCGAGATGGTCCGCCCCGGCTCCTTCAGCGTGGTGATCGAACCGTACTCGGCGCCGTAGGTCGCGCGGTCGGCATATTCCACGTCGAAGAGGTTGCCGACCTCGGCCCGCAGGGTCAGGTTGGGCAGGCTGGCCGGGGTGTACTCGGCCCAGGCGTTGACCACGGTGTAGCCCTCGTAGTCGTTCAGCGTGGGGTCCGATGTCTCTTCATCCAGGGCGATGTCCAGCCCGCCGCCCACCGACAGCCCGGTGACCCGGGTCTCCTGCTCGATCTCGAAGGCCATCACGGTGCCGAGCGGCGCGCCGAAGTCCTGCGCATCCCAGCTGCCCGCCGCGGCGCCGTTCACCCGCACTTCGCTGTGCGACAGCGTCGCCCGTGCAAAGCCGCTGCCCCAGCCCCAGGTCGCGCCGAGGTTGAAGCCCCGGCTCTCGAAGTCGAAGGTCGAGGTGGAGGAGCGCGCATTCTCCATCTTGGTCACGAAGACCTCGCCCGACAGGGTCAGCTCCCCCCGGTTCCAGTCGAAGCCGAGGCTGGCGTTGTCGGCCCGCACGGGCTCCAGCGCGTCGTAGCTGCCCGGCGCGCGCAGCCCCTCGAACAGGTAGTTGTCCTCGATCACCAAGCCGCCGAAGACCGAGGAGACGCCGCCGCGCAGGGCCAGCGCCTCGGTCACCGCGTAGGTCAGCGAGGCATTGCCCGAGGCGCCCGAGAAGGTCTCCTCGAAGCCGTTGACCCCGGTGAACCGCTGGCGGTCGTAGCGCGCGCCGAAAGAGACCTTCAGCGCATCCGTCGGACGCAGCCGTGCCTGGGCAAAGATCCCCAGGTTGCGGGAGCTTTCGCGATCGTCGGCCGGATAGGTCGCGTTCTCGCTGTAGTAGTGGCCCCGCTTGTGCTGGTAGTCGATCCCGGCGGTCACCGTGTCCTCGGCACCGAGGTGGAAGGTGTTTTCCGCCGTCATCGAGGTGGTGTCGGAGGTGCCGTTGCTGTCCCAGGGCTCGGGCTTGTTGATCACGCTTTCGGAGTAGCCGAGATGCAGGCGCGGATCCCAGAGCCCGGTGGCGTCGGGCTGCGCGTAGCTCAGCGCGTAGCTTTCGCGGGTGGTGTCGTAGAGGGTCAGCGCATCGGTCACGCCGCCCGAGCCGCCGAAGTTGGCGCGCATCTGCCGCAGCGAGGTATCCTCCAGTCGCTGCGCCGAGAATTCCAGCCGGTGCCCCTCGCTTTCCCAGGCGGCCTTGGCCAGGTAGCTTTCCAGCGCCGCGCGGGTGCCGTGGATGGTCTCGCCCGCGCCAGACTCGTAGTCCGAGCCGTCCGCGACCTTGCCGTAGAGCAGCCATTCGAAACCGCCCTCGCGCCCGGCCAGCGTCAGCGCCGACTGCAGCGTGTCGCCATTGTCGGCATAGGACAGGCGCAGGTTACCGCCGAAGCTCTCGCCGATGGCGAGGATGTCGGCGGCATCCACGGTCTCGAAGACCACCGAGCCAGCCAGCGCCCCCGGTCCCGCGTCGGCAGGGGAAATCGTCGCATCAGCGCGCACCTGCTTCAGCAGACCGGGGTCGATGGCATTGGCCGAGACGTGGTGGAACGCGCGGTTGTTCTGCGCCGTTCCGTCCAGCGTCACCCCGAGGTTCAGCATATCGACGCCGTTGACGAAGATCTTCTGTGTCAGCGGCAACGCCCCGCCCACCGAGACCGAGGCGATGCCGGAAAAGACATCCTTGAGATCGCCGGTGCGGGCGTGCTCCAGCTCGCGCTCGGAGACATACATCGAGGTCGCACGATCTGCCTCGGCGCCCAGTTCGTCGCGTTGCTCGATGGTGATCGGGTCGAGGGTGAAGGCGGGTGCGGCCTCCTGGGCCAGCAAGGCCTGCCCTGGCCAGGCGGTCAGCGCCAGCGCGCTGCAGGTGGCAAGGTGGCGCGCGGAATGGGCGGAAGGTGTCATGGATGTCCCCGGCTGATGTTCTTCGAACGGTCTGGCTGGGCCCCGGGGCTTGGCTTCCCGATGGACGAGTAATTTAGTCGGAATTATTATGCAAGTGCATGTATCGTCTCATGCCGGATGCGGGGCAATTGGTGGAGGTCTCGCCGGGGCACCGCCCGCGCCCTGCGCAACGGCTGGTATTGGCCCACGACATCCCAGGCGGTTTGTCGGTCCCGGGTGACCCGCTTCCCTGAAACATCCTGGTCCTGGAGCCAGCCTGAGGACACAGGCAATGCAGAGACGACGGTTCCGGTCGACGCCCCGCCGCCGCGATAATCCGAAGCTCGGGCCGGTAGAGGACCATCACCGGGACCAGCATCACCGGGACTGACAGGCCGAAAGCGACCCATCCGGCCCGGTCTCCCAGCGCCTCGGCAATGCCGGCGTCGGCATGGGCGGCCAGCGCGATCGGCGGGGTGACCATGGCCAGAACGGCGAAGTAGAGCAGCAGCATGTGCGTCGCGACCGGATCGAAACCGAGGCCGATCATCGCCGGCGCCAGCAAGATCGCGGACATCACGCAGGCCGATGTGTTTGGCATCCGACACCCGGCACGCCGGTGCGCATCGCAACACGATCCGGGCCGTTCCGCAGAGCGAGGGTATCCAGCCGTTCCAACCGAACGGCCTGGATGTCGGACCGGTCTATCTTGGGAATGCTGTTGAGCCCGTACTGGCCCTCTTGAAAACTCAGGGGGAAAAGGGGCCGCTCGCCACGGTTTTTCCTGAAACACTGTTCTATTTCAGTGCGCTAGGCGAAATCTCCATCATGGCATCCCAAGTCCCTTGACAGGGGGTGTGCATGAAAATCGCCAAAACGTGCAAGCTTACGCTTCATTGGCAGCCATTGAGTTCATGGTGACCCCGGCAGGATTCGAACCTGCAACCTGCCCCTTAGGAGGGGGCTGCTCTATCCAGTTGAGCCACGGGGCCGCGGGCCCCTCTTAGCGCGGCTGACCTGCCTTGTCATCGGCAGAGTCGTCCTCCGGTTTGTTTCAATGCGAGACAAAAAGCCCCCGCGAACCCTCGGGAACCGCTTCCGTTTAAGCTGTCCTTAAAATGACCCTGCCATAGATTGCCGCGATTTCCGGATGGGCCGAAGGGCCTGGTCTGCTCTCTGCAGGTATCCGGCCGCCAAAGTTCGAGAGGGTTGACGACATGACTGCAATCGATGGCCCGGGCCTGCGCAAGGGCATGAGCGCCGCTTCCTTTTCTCCGCTGGGGAACATGCGGCTTGCCGTGAAGCTGCCACTGATCCTGACGCTCTTCGCGCTTGCCGTGGCCAGCACCCTGACCATCAGCGCCTATCGTGATGCCCGCCGCATTCTTGAAGACCAGTTGGAACAAAGGTTCTCGACTACCCTTTCAGCACGGCGGAGCCAGCTGGAAAGCATGTTGCACGACACGGAAATGCTGCTGCGGGCACAGGCCAGCGATCCGACCGTACGCTCGGCGATGAACAGCTTCCTGCTGGGCTGGACCGCCCTTGGCGAGGACCCGACCGGCCAGCTGCAGAAGAACTACATCCAGGACAATCCCAATCCCCGAGGCGACCGCGACCTGCTGATGGCCGCGCCGAGCGATCTGCAATACAATGTCGTGCACGGGCGATATCATCCTTTCCTGGACGAATTCGCCTCGGTCCGCGACCTGCAGGATCTCTACCTTGTCGATAGCGATGGCAACGTCCTGTACTCGGTCGAAAAGGATATAGATTTCGCCACCAACCTGCGGGAAGGCCCTTACCGGAACTCCGGCCTGGCATCGGCGTTCAACAGCGCGATGGCCCGCACCGAGGGTGAGGTCGCCTTCGAGGATTACTCGGCCTACGCTCCGGCCAACGGCGATCCCGCCAGCTTCATCGCCACCACGGTCATCGGGCGTGACGGCAGCCCCATGGGTGTGTTGATCTACAATCTGCCCGCCGACCGGATCAACCAGATCATGAACGACTCCACGGGCCTTGGACAAAGCGGTGAGGCCTACCTTGTCGGTGGCGACAGGGCCCTGCGCAGCAACTCCCGTTTCGAGAATGGCCCGCGTATGCTGGAAACCATCGAGGAGAACCCCGCCCTGCGCGAGGCGCTCAACTCGGGTGAGGCGGAATTCGTCATGGGCCCGAATCTTCTGGGCAATCCCTCGGCCCTGATGGGCGCGCTACTCACCTATCATGACGCGGTCTGGGCTGTCCTTGTCGCCCAGGAGGAATCGGAACTCTACCAGCCGGTGATCGCGCTGCGAAACCAGTTGCTTACCCAAGTGGGGGTGATGATGCTGGTCCTCACCGTGATCGGGGTCCTCATTGCCCAGTCGATCTCCAGACCCTTTGCGCGGATCGGCGAAGCGATCGCCAGCGTTGCCGATGGCAATCTCTCCATGCCGATTCCCATGGTCGATCGCCGTGACGATGTCGGTTTCCTGGCCACGCACCTGGAGAACCTGCGCGGCAAGCTGGCCAGTGCCGCCGAGATGCGTCGCCAGCAGGAGCAACGTGCCAAGGAGCAGCACCAGGTGGTCGAACACCTGACCGGTGCCATCTCGCAGCTGGCAGAGGGCAACCTGACCGGCGTCATCCAAGATACCTTCGCCGAAGACTACGAAGCCCTGCGCAACGGTTTCAACACCGCCCTTCTGAAACTGAACGAGTCGATTTCGGAGCTCGTCAATTCCGCCCGGGAAATCGACAACTCGGCCCATGATGTCGAAAATGCCTCGAACGACCTCAGCCAGCGGGCGATCGAGCAGGCCGCGAGCCTCGAAGAGACCGCCGCGGCCATTACCCAGCTGTCCGCGTCGGTGAAATCCACTGCCGACAGCGCGTCCGAAGCGGACAATGTCATGACCCGCGCCAAGGACAGCGCCAAGCGCAATGGCGAGGTTGTGAGACAGGCGATGGTCGCAATGGACAAGATCGCGAACTCCTCCCAGAAGATCACCCAAGTGACCTCGGTGATCGAGGACTTGGCATTCCAGACCAACTTGCTGGCCCTAAACGCCGGGGTCGAGGCCGCCCGGGCCGGCGAAGCCGGGCGCGGCTTCGCGGTCGTCGCCTCCGAAGTGCGCGCCCTGGCGCAGCGCAGCTCCGAAGCAGCCAAGGAAATCAACGCGCTGATCCAGGAATCGGCCGAGAATGTTACCGGCGGCGTGGAAATGGTGGAACGGGCTGGCCAGAGCTTCGAAAGCCTGATCGGCGAGTTCGACAAGGTTTCCTCTTCCGTGTCGTCCATTGCGACGGCGGCGCGTCAGCAATCGGTCGGCCTGGAAGAGATCAATTCGGCTGTCGACCAGCTGGACCAGGTCACGCAGAAGAATGCCGCTGTGGCCTCTTCGGTCCATGGGACAGGCAAGATGATGGTTACCGAGGCCGCGAAATTGAACCGCATTTCGGCCAACTTCCGTTGCGACGACAGCAAGGTCCGGCGTGCCGTGCAAGCCCCGCATACGGCGGCGCCGTTGCGGACGCAGGACCGGGCCGTCGTCAACGCCCCCGTGGCTGCCGACAGCCTGTCGAATGACGACTGGGCCGAGTTCTGAGCCCTTGGCGCCCTTGGGCACAGTCGTTGTCCGGCAATTGCGGACCACCTGGACCACGCTGAGACGGGGCAGAATGCCCGCTTGATGAACCCCTTGGCAACGGGCTAGCATCTGTCAGCAATGCCGGACCTGCTGGAACCGGCCCAGATGACAGGATCGCTGCGTGACCAGACCTCCGAACCGCCCCCTGACCCTGCGCGATGTTTCCGAGGCGTCGGGCGTGTCCGAGATGACGGTCAGCCGGGTGTTGCGCAACCGTGGTGATGTCAGCGAAGCCACACGGCAGAAGGTCCTCCTTGCGGCAAAACGCATGGGCTACGTGCCGAACAAGATCGCCGGCGCGCTCGCGTCCCAGCGGGTCAACCTGGTCGCCGTCATCATTCCATCCATGTCGAACATGGTCTTTCCCGAGGTGATGACCGGAATCAGCCGGGTCCTCGAAACCTCTCCGCTGCAACCGGTGGTTGGCGTTACAGACTACCAGCCCGAGAAGGAGGAGAAGGTCCTGTACGAGATGCTCTCTTGGCGGCCGTCCGGAGTGATCATCGCAGGGCTCGAGCATTCCGATCCGTCGCGCGCCATGCTCGAAGCCTCGGGCATTCCGGTGGTCGAAATCATGGATACGGATGGCAGCCCCATCGACAGTGCGGTCGGCATATCCCACCGCCGCGCCGGGCGCGAAATGGGCCGCGCCATCCTGCGCGCGGGCTATCGCAAGATCGGCTTCCTGGGCACCCGACTTGGCGCCGACCACCGCGCCCGCAAGAGATTCGAAGGCTTCACCGAAGCTTTAGCAAAGAACGGCATCGAAATCGCCGAGACTGAATTTTACTCCTCCGGTTCCGCCCTCGGGAAGGGACGCGAGTTGACCGAAGAGATGATGAAACGCCGCCCCGACCTGGATTGTCTCTATTACTCGAATGACATCGTCGGCGCGGGGGGGCTGCTTTGGCTGATGGAACAGGGCTATGACATCCCCGGCAAGCTGGGACTCGCGGGCTTCAACGATGTCGAGCTGCTGAAAGGTCTGCCGCGCAAACTGGCCACCATGGACTCCTGTCGCGGAGAGATCGGTCGCCGCGCGGCCGAGATCATCCTCGAGCGGGTCGAGAACCCCGACCTGCCACCTGCGGGCAAGGTGGAGCTGTCGCCCAGGATCAATTTCGGCGACACCCTGCGGATGGGTTGATGGCCCGACAGGTTCTCGACAATTCCCTGGCGCGCCGGCTGTTCCTGCATCGGCACGCATTGGGCCACACCCCCGCCGGGACGGGCCGGGGCGCTGACTTGCTGGAGCTCATCCAGCGCCTTGGCTTCGTGCAAATCGATTCGGTCAACACCCTTGCCCGGGCGCACGACATGATCCTTTTCGCCCGACGACCGGCCTATCGGCCGCGCAACCTGCAAAGGCTGATCGAAAAGGACCGGGGACTTTTCGAGCACTGGACCCACGATGCTTCCGTCATCCCGGTGGCCTACCTGCCCTATTGGCACCTGCGGTTTGCGCGCGATGCAGCGCGGCTGCGCGCCCGCTGGCCAAAATGGCAAGGAGGGAAATTTCTTCAGGAAATTCAACAGGTTCGGGACCACGTCGCAGCACATGGCGAGGTCAGCTCGGCAGAGCTGAAGGCCGAAGACGCCGCGAAGTCGACCGGTTGGTGGGACTGGCATCCTTCCAAGGCAGCGCTGGAATACCTGTGGCGCAGCGGAGAACTGGCGATCTCTCGCCGGCAATCCTTTCGCAAGTTTTACGACCTAAGCTCTCGGGTGCTGGGCGAACACCCCACGCCCGGGGAAGCGGACACGCTGAACTGGCTGATGGGCGGGGCAATCGACCGACTTGGATTCGCAACCAGCGGAGAATTGGCGGCTTTCTGGGATATCGCCTCGCCGCAAGAGGCGAAGACCTGGTGCGCGCAGGCCCTGGCCTCGGGCGAGATAGAAGAGATCGAACTGGTTGGTCATGATGGCGCGATCCGGCGAAGCTATGCGCGCCCCGGAGTGCTGCAGGAAGCCGAAGCCCTGCTCCCGCCGCCCTCCAGGCTAAGGGTACTCAGCCCCTTCGATCCGGCTCTGCGAGATCGCAAGAGGGCCGAGCGTCTGTTCGGCTTCCACTACCGGATCGAGATCTTCGTCCCGGAACCGAAACGCGTCTACGGCTACTATGTCTTCCCCTTGCTCGAAGGGGAACGACTGGTGGGGCGGATCGACATGAAGGCAGAGCGCACAAGCGGAACCCTGCAGGTCACGCGTCTCTGGCCCGAGCGGGGCGTAAGCTTCGGCAAGCGGCGCAGGCAACGGCTGGAAGCCGAACTGGAGCGGGTTGCGCGTTTTGCGGATCTGGACAGGGTGCATTTCGGCCCGGACTGGCTGGCCGAGCCGAAATGAACACGCGCAAGGTGGTTCGCAGCCCCCCCCTGCGCCAAGGTCTGACGTCGTTCAGGCGGCCGCAGAAACGGCGCGACCGGTGAGGACTTTCACCAGATGGGCGCGATACTCGGCGCTGCCGTGCAGATCGGTCATCATCCCGTCGGCAGGCAGGGACAGGTCGGTCAGGGCCCCGGCAGAAAAGTCGGCGGACAGCGCCGCTTCGGCTTCGGTCCAACGGAACACCCCCTCCTCCGAGGCGCCGGTGACGGCAACGCGGACGCCATCGGCATATTTCGCGACGAAGACCCCGCAGAGAGGGAAGCGCGAGGCGGGCTGCTCGAACTTCACGTAGGCGGCGGCCTGCGGGATCGGGAATTTCACCGCGGTGACGATCTCGCCGTCATCGAGGGCCGTCGTGAACATGCCATCGAAGAAGTCATCCGCGGCGATCTCGCGGCCCGACGTGACCACGGTCGCGCCGGATGCAAGGACCGCCGCCGGATAGCACGCCGCCGGGTCGTTGTTGGCGAGGCTGCCGCCGAGGGTGCCACGGTTGCGCACTGCCGGGTCGCCGATCGCGCCGGCCAGGGCCGCGAGCGCCGGATAGGCCGTAGCCTGCGCGGCGACCTCGGCATGGGTCGTGGTCGCCCCGATCTCCATCACGTCGCCAGAGGTTTTCACGCCCTTCAGCGCCGCGATCCCAAGCAGGCTGACCAGTTTCGAAGGCGCATTAAGCCTTTGCTTCATCGAGGGAATCAGCGTCTGACCACCCGACAGGGGCTGCGCATCCTCATCGGAGAGCGCGGCGAGCGCTTCCTCCACCGTCGCGGGTTTCACGAAGTCGAAGTTATACATCACGTCTCTCCCAGTTCAGTCGCTGCGGGGCCGCGAAGCCCCGCGCTGCCTGTGACGGCTCAAGCATTCATCGCTGCCCAGACTCTGTCGGGCGAAAGCGGCATGTCAATATGGCCCACGTCCGTCCCGGCGCGTTGCAGCGCATCGATCACAGCGTTGACCAGCGCCGGCGGCGATCCGATCGCCCCCGCCTCGCCGCACCCTTTCACCCCCAGCGGGTTGTGCGTGCAAGGGGTGCAACAGGAATGGTCGACATTGATCATCGGCAGATCGCGGGCGCGCGGCATGGCATAATCCATGTAGCTGGCCGAAAGCAGCTGGCCATCGGCGTCATAGACGCAGTTTTCCAGCAGCGCCTGGCCGATACCCTGGCCAACCCCGCCATGCACCTGGCCCTCGACGATCATCGGATTGATCACATTGCCGAAGTCATCGGCGGCGGTGAAGCTCTGCACCTCGACCTGGCCGGTGTCGGGATCGACCTCGACCTCGCAGATGTAGCAGCCCGAGGGGTAGGTGAAATTCGCCGGATCGTAGAAGGCGGTCTCTTCCAGCCCCGGCTCGATCTCGTCCAGCGGGTAGTTGTGCGGCACATAGGCGGCGAGGGTCACATCGCCCCAGGCCACCGACTTGTCGGTGCCCGCGACGGTGAAGGCGCCGTCCTTCAGCTCGATATCCGCCTCGGCGGCTTCCATCAGATGCGCCGCGATCTTCTTCGCCTTGGCGATGATCTTCTCGGTCGCGCGGACCATGGCCGAACCGCCGACCGCAATGGAGCGCGATCCGTAAGTGCCCATGCCCATTGGCGTATTCGCGGTATCTCCGTGGACGATCTCGACCTGGTCCGGGGCGATACCGATCATGTCGGCGATCACCTGCGGAAAGGAGGTCTCATGCCCCTGGCCGTGCGAATGGCTGCCGGTCATCACCACGATGCCACCGGTGGCGTTGACGCGCACGGTGGCGGATTCGTAAAGCCCCGCGCGGGCGCCGAGTTGCCCGACAAGGTTCGAGGGCGCGATGCCGCAGGCCTCGATGTAATGCGACAGCCCGATGCCGCGCAGCTTGCCACGGCCCGCCGACTCCTGCCGGCGGGTGTCGAAACCGGCATAGTCCGACATCTCCAGCGCCTTGTTCAGCGTCGCCTCGTAATCACCGGTGTCGTATTCGACGGCGACCGGCGTGGCGTAGGGGAACTCATCCTTGCGGATGAAGTTCTGGCGCCGCAGTTCCGCCGGGTCGACGCCCAGCTCCCGCGCCGCCTTGTCGACCACCCGCTCAAGCTGGAAGGTCGCTTCGGGGCGGCCCGCGCCGCGGTAGGCATCGACGGGCACGGTATTGGTGAACACTGCCTTCACGTTCACGTAGATCAGCGGCGTGCGGTAGTTCCCGGCCATCAGCGTGCCATGCAGCCAGGTCGGCACCGAGGGCGCGAAGGTCGAAAGATAGGCGCCCATGTTGGCATAGGTGTCGGTGCGCAGGGCGGTGAAGTTGTTGTCGCCGTCCAGCGCAAGCTCGATCTTCGTCACGTGATCGCGGCCATGGGCATCGCTGATGAATGCCTCCGAGCGGGTCGAGGTCCATTTCACCGGCCTGCGCAACTGCTTGGCGGCGAAGGTGCAGAAAGCCTCCTCGGCGTAGTGGAAGATCTTGGTCCCGAAGCCGCCCCCGACATCCGGGGCGACCACCCGCAGCTTGTGCTCGGGGATGCCAAGCACGAAGGCGCCCATCAGAAGGCGGATCACATGGGGGTTCTGCGAGGTGGTGTAGAGGGTCGAACTGTCGTCATGCAGCGCATAGTCGCCGATGGCCACGCGGGGCTCCATCGGGTTGGCGACGAGGCGGTTGTTGACCAGCTCCAGCGTGGTGACGTGGGCGGCGCTGGCGAAAGCCTCGTCCACGGCGGCCTTGTTTTCCTCGACGAAGCCCCAGTCGTAGCAGAGGTTCGACGCCAGGTCGTCATGCACCTTCACCGCGCCCTCGGCACAGGCAGCCTTCATGTCGATGACGGCGGGCAGTTCCTCGTAGTCGACCACGATCGCCTCGGCGGCATCGCGCGCCTGCTCGACGCTTTCCGCGACGACGGCGGCGAGGATCTCGCCGACATGGCGGATCTTGCCCTCGGCCATGATCGGGTGCTTGGGCTCCTGCATGGGTTGGCCGTGGCGGTCGGTGATCTGCCAGCCGCAAGGCAGGCCACCCACCGCTGCGAAATCGGTTGCGGTGAAGATCCGCAACACGCCGGGCATGGCTGCCGCCTCGGCCGTGTCGATCCCGTTCAGCACCGCATGGGCCACGTCGGCGCGCAGGAAGTGCACATGGGCCTGGCCCTTGAGGTTGATATCATCAGTGTAGCGTCCGCGTCCGGTCAGGAACCGCGGGTCCTCGCGCCGCTTCACGCTGGCGCCGATGCCGTCTTTGGGCATGATTTATCCTCCCGTTTCAAGGAGGTGCGTGCGCGCACGCACCCCGAGGGGCGCGCCTCCCGCGGCCCCGCCGCGGCTACTCGGCCGCCATCGCCACCGGCTGACCAGAGGCCGCCAGGATTGCCTTCACGATGTTGTGGTACCCGGTACAGCGGCAGATGTTGCCGTCCAGATGAGCCCGGATCTGCGCTTCGGTCGGCTGCGGGATGTCGCGCAGCAGGGCCGCCGCCGCCATCACCATGCCAGGGGTGCAGAAACCGCATTGCAGCCCGTGATGGTCCTGGAAGGCCTGCTGGATCACCGACAGCGAGCCGTCCGCGTTCTCCATGCCCTCGATGGTGGTGACCTGCGCCCCCTCGGCCTCGGCGGCGAACATCGTGCAGGACTTCACCTGCCGCCCGTCCACATGCACCGTGCAGGCCCCGCACTGGCTGGTATCACAGCCGATATGGGTGCCGGTCAGGCCAAGCGCGTCGCGCAGGAAGGCCGAAAGAAGGGTACGCCCCTCGGCCTCGCCCGTGACCTCGCGGCCATTGACGTGCATCGTCAGTTTCATTCTGTCCTCCCTAGGTGGCATCGGAGGCGGCCTCCCAACCGCTGACCCTGCTGCCTGTCTGAAGGCTAGGCCCGCGATGGAGGCTGAAACCATAGGACTAAAGTCGTAAACGCCCGGACCTGGATTGTCATGGCACGGATAGGTTGTAAGCTGACGCTCATGAGAGTCGGCACCCCATTCACGGAAAGCTGAATTTCGGTTAAAGTTGTTGTGTCACAGGCGAGGGACGCGCCATGAACCACAATCGTTTGAAGACCGCCCTTGTGGTGGATGACCATCCGCTGTTCTGCGATGCTCTGGCGCTGACGCTGCGCAGCGTCGCGGGCATCTCGGAAATACGCAAGGCGGCCACGCTTCAGGAGGCGCTGGCGTCGCTGCAACGCGACGGATCGCCCGACGTGGTGGTCCTGGATCTGAACCTCCCGGACGTGACGGGGCTGGATGGCCTGGTGCGACTGCGCAATGCGGCGGGTGTGCCAATCGTCGTCGTTTCCTCGATCTCCGAGGACAGGATGATCACCTCGGCGCTGCGGGCGGGGGCCGTCGGCTACGTGCCCAAGCACAGCGACCGCGAGGTCTTCCGCACCGCCTTCGACCGGCTGCGCCGCGGCGAGAGCTACGTACCGGACGGCTACCTGGACAGCGAGGACGGAGAGGACGGAGAGTCTGTCCGACGTGACGCCGTGCTGGGGCGGATGGCCACCTTGACCCATCAGCAGGCGCGGATTCTCGACCTCATCCGGGCCGGAATGCTGAACAAGCAGATCGCCTATGAGCTGTCCATCGCCGAAACCACGGTGAAAGCGCATGTCACCGCGATCATGCGCAAACTGGGGGTACAGAGCCGTACCCAGGCCGCGCTGCTGGCCAGTGAAACCAGCTTCGGACACGTCTTGCAGAAAGAGGGCTAGGCAGGAGAGGAAGATTTTCCCCGGAGGAAATGGACATGGACACCAGCGTCAGCACGACGGCCTTCGCGCGGCCCGGCACCCAGGGCCTGATCCGAAGTGCCTCGGTCGACCTCGATATGCCGATGGCGCCGCAGGTCCTGGCCGAGAGGCTGGGACGCGCCGATCTGGATTGCACCCTGCTCTTCGCCGCCCCCCTGCCCGGTGCCCAGGCCCTGGCTGACGGGATCGGCGCACTCTTTCGTCCAGGGCGAATCTTCGGCTGCACCACAAGCGGCGAAATCGACGGCACCGGCTACACAGGGGGCAAGGTGCTGGGCGTAGGCCTGCCGCGCAGCCACTTCCGCACCTCGCTGATGAGCCTGAGCGAGTCGGAAGCAAAGTCGACCAGCGCGCTGGTGCGCAAGACCCTGGCCGCCCGGGCCCAGCTGACGCGGGAAGCCCCGGACTGGCGGCATGAATTCGCCATTCTCCTGGTCGATGGCACCAGCCAGCGCGAGGATGCCATCGTCTCGCGGGTGGCCTCGGCGCTCGGGCCGGTGCCCCTGGTCGGCGCCTCTGTCGGCAGCCCCGTCACCCGGGCCGAACCGGTGGTCTTCGGCAGCGAAGGCTCGGGGTTCCAGGCGATGCTGCTGCAGGTGCGCACCCGCTGCCCGATCCGCGTATTCCGCACCGACCATTTCCGCCCGAGCAACTGCCGCATGGTGGTCACCCGCGCCGACCCCGAACTGCGCCTTGCGCTCGAGATCAACGGCGTGCCGGCCGCGCGCGAATATGCCCGTCTGCTGCGTCTGGATCCCGACACCCTGACGGCCGAGGATTTCGCCGCCAATCCACTGATGGTGCGGGTCGGGGCGGATCACCACATCCGCGCCATCCGCGGGGCCACGCCGGAGGGCGCGTTGCAGTTCCACTCGGCCATGGGCGAGGGCATGGTGCTGACCGTGGCCTCTGGCGAAGACATGGTGATGCACCTCGAGCGCGAGCTCGCGGCGCTGTCATTGCCGACCCCGCCTGAGATGATCCTCTGCTTCGATTCCTACCTGCGCCGCCTGGAAGCGGCCCGCAGCAACCGCCTGCCGGCGCTGTCCCGGATCCTCGCACGGCGCCGTGTGCGCGGGTTCTCGACCATCGGCGAACAGCAGGGCGGGCTGCACGTGAACAACACGTTGACGGGGGTCGCGCTATATGCCCCGAGTTGCGAACGGGCCTCCGGCTGATGGCGATCGAGGACCTGGTCGACATCTCGGAGCCCGCCGACGCGCAGATCGCGCGACTGATGCGAATCGCCGAAGCCCTGATGCGACGGGTCGAGCAGAAGGTGGATACCTCAGACGTGGCCTATGCCCAGTTCCAGCGCGCCGCCCTGCTGGAACAGGAGGTGCACAAGCGCACGCGAGAGCTGGAAGACACGCTGGATCTGCTCAATACCTCCAACGAACGCCTCGCCGCCGCCTACCGCGAGAAGGAGGCCGCCCGCGCCAACCTGATCAATGCCATCGAGGCGGTGCAGGGCGGGTTCGCCCTGTTCAGCCAGGATGCGCGGCTGATCCTGTCGAATTCGCGCTTCGGAATGCACATGCCCGACGTGCGCGCCGCGCTGGCTCCGGGCCTCAGCTACTCGGACTACATCGAGATCGTCTCGCGCTCTCCCCACCTGACCCTGCCCCCGGGTGAAACGCGCGAGGACTGGCAGCGCCGCCGCATGGCCCGGCACAATGACCGCAACGTGCTGCTGAACGTGCGGCTGAACTGGAACCGCTGGGTCCAGGTGAGCGAACATCGAACGCCCGACGGTGGTATCGTCATCCTGCAGACCGACGTGACCGATATCATGCGCATTGAACGGCAGGAGCGCGAGCGGATGCTGGACGACCAGGCCCGCCTGATCCGCGCCACGCTGGAACATCTCGACCAGGGGATCTGCATCTTCGACCGCCAGTCGCGGCTGGTCGGCTGGAATCGCCGCGTGGGAGAGCTCCTCGCCTTTCCGCTACGCATGTTCTACATGGGCATCCACGCCGAAAAGCTGGTCGACTGGATGGAGGGCAGTTTCGCCTTCGCCGACGGCATGGAAGGCGAAACCATCCGCGCCTGGACCCGGCGCCAGGATGGCCGGCCGCCCCTCAGCTTCGAGATCACCCGGGAGGGCGAGTTCACCCTCGGCGTCTTCGCACAGGAAATGCCCGACCGGGGCTTCGTCATCAGCTTCACCGATCTGACCAATGAGCGCGAAGCCGTGCGGGCGCTTAGCTATCTCAACGAGGCGCTCGAGGCGCGGGTATCCGAGCGCACGGAAGAGCTGGAGGCGGCGCTGGAAGAAGCGGCGCTGGCCAATGAGACCAAGTCGCGTTTCGTCGCTGCGGCCAGTCACGACCTGCTGCAACCGCTGTCGGCGGCGAAACTCTTCCTGGCCTCGGCCGAGGACGAGGCCACGACCGGGGCGGCGCCGGTCCTGGGCAAGGCCCGCCGGGCGCTGGAAAGCGTCGAGCATCTGATGGATGCGCTGGTCGATATTTCGCGGCTCGATTCCGGCCGGTCCGAGGTGCATGTGGGCAATGTCTCGCTGTCGCGGCTGATGCGGCAGCTGGCGGATGAGCTGGGCCCGGAGGCCCGCGCCAAGGGCGTACGGCTGCGCGTCGTACCCTCCTCGGCGGTGGTGGCCAGTGATCCGACCTACCTGCGCCGGATCCTGCAGAACCTGCTGTCGAACGCGGTGCGCTACACCCATACCGGCACCGTCCTGATGGGTGCGCGGCGGCACGGGGATACGGTCAGCGTCGAGGTGATCGACACCGGGCCGGGCATTCCCGCCGACCGGCAGAGAGACATCTTCCGCGAGTTCCAGCGCCTCGATTCCGCTGCCAGCGCCTCGGAGGGCATGGGGCTTGGTCTTGCCATCGTCGAGCGGGCCTGTGCCTTGCTGGACCACGAACTGATCCTGACCTCGGTCGTTGGACATGGCACCCGCTTCGCCGTTTCCCTGCCGGTACTGCGCTACGACAGGCGCGCCCGGTAGCTCGCCAGACCACCCGCACCGCGCCACCGCACCGGGATGGCCCTGGTGTGGCGGGATAGCCCTAGCCCCCCGCCCGTGGTCGCGCCCCGGGCGGGGGGCCCTTGCGGGGCACGAAAGGCAGAACCTGCCGCGCCTCCGGCACGACCTTGCCGGGCCCAGGCGGCGCCACCGGGCAGGCGGCGAACGGGGCCGGCGCCTCTGGCAGCAGGGAGCGGAGCAGGTCCTGCATCCGCTCCGACCAGTCGGCGAAGTCGAAATGCCTCGCCCAGGCGGACCGGCAGAGGGCACGGCACCCCACCGGATCACGACCGTGCGCCTCGGCCAGGGCGACAACCCGCAGGGCATCCTCAACCGGATCCTCGGACGCCAGCGGGGTGAGCACGGCCGCCTCGGGATGCGTGGCCAGCAGCTGCCTGCAGCCCGGAATATCGGGCAAGGCCATCGGCAACCCGGCCTCGAAAGCCTCCAGCGCAGCGATCGGCTGGCCTTCGTAGCGAGAGGTGAGCAGGTAGCAATCGGCCATCAGAAGATGCGGTCGCAGATCGTCGACCGCGCCGGCGAAATCGATCCTCTGCAGCGCATGGGCCCCGAGGATCCGTCGCGCCTGCCGGCGGAACCGGTAGCTGTCGGTCCCCTCGCCGCAGAATGTCATCAGGTAGGTGCCGGGCAGCGCCGCGAAGAGACGCAGCGCACGCTCCAGGTTCTTTTGCCGCGCCAGGCGCCCCGTCACAAGAATGCGCCGCGTGCCATCGCGGGGGAGCGGGTCCGGCAAGGGACCGATGTCCGATGTGTTGCCCAGCACGACCAGCCGATGCCGCGCACAGGTACCGGGCCCGACGGTCGCCAGGTAGTCATCCCGGGCGGTGGCGGAGAGGAAGATCAGACAGCGCGCTGGCCCATGGCGCAGAGACAGCCGTTCAAGGCGCAGCGCGAAGGCCGCGGCAAGACGCCAGTGGCCGGGGTCGAACGGCAGGCCGTGATAGGTCACCGCAAGCGCCGGGCCCGGTCGGCAAAAGACCCCGGCGATCGCCAGCAGGTGCACGAGAAGGACAGCCATGCGCGCATGGACCCAGACCAGACGGGGGTCTTCACGCCGGATCAGCCGGGCCAGCAGGCGCGCCGTGCGCAGCATCCGCAATGGCCCCGAACGCGTCGCGAGGCCATTCACCGTTATATGTCTCACGTCGCTGCGCCGCAGGAAGGCATAGCCGCCGCGATCCCGTTCGGACAGAAGCACGAAACGGGCCAGGCCATCGCAGCCCTTCAACAGGTGCTGCAGGTGCCGCGGGACGCCGCTGCGACCACCGTCCCCTCCGATCAGCAGCACTTTCGCCATGGGCGGATCCCCTTTCCCTTCAGACCTTCCCAAGAAGCGCCGCCCCCCAAAGTCCGATGTCGCCCGCAAGGTCCTGCCTGCGCAGGCCCGCCTGATGCATCTTCAGCAACCGCTCCACCGTACCGGTCTGCCTGGCCCGCGAGAAAAGCGTCAGAATCGCGCGGTTCTCGGGCAGCAGCAGATGTCGGCAACGCTCCAGCGCCGAGATCTGCGCACCGATCCGCAAGGCGTAGAGCCCGTTCAGCACCGCGATCTTCCGCCTGATCCAGGCATTCATGCCGCGCCCTGCGCCGATCGCGTTGCCCTCGTGCTGGCGGTACAGAAGAACCGGCTGCGGCTCGACCAGGCAAAGCGCCCCGGCCCCCGTCAGCAACTGGTAGAGGAACCAGTCATGGGCATAGATCCCCCGTGCCAAAGGGGCGGCCTGCCGCGCCAGCCGCGCCGCGGCACCATTCATGACGATGGTATTTCCGAAGGCCACGTTCTCGACCAGCGCATTGGCGAATCCCGGACGGCGGCGCAGATGCGCGGAAGGTGCGAGACGGCCCGAAGCCGGATCCCAGTCAATTCGCCGCGCACAGGTAAAGGCCGGCACCCGTCCCGGCACACGGTTGAGCAGCCGGATCGCCGCCGCCAGCCTGCCCGGCAACCAGACGTCATCCTGGTCGGCCAGGGCAACGGGGCCGGGCACCTCGGGCAGGTCCGCCAGCAAGGCCATGTAATTGGCGGCAAATCCCCGTCGTGGCCCCTGCGACATGCAAAACCGCCGGGGACCGTCGCCAAGCGCATCCGCGGCGTCCCGAAGCATCTCGGGTCCGGTATCGGTCGAGCCATCGTCGCTGACACGCAGGGTCCAGCCCGGCAAGCCGCAGGCCATGATGCTGGCCAGCTGGGGTTCGAGGTGGCGGGCCCCGTTGCGCAGACCCATGAGGATCAGCATCGCCCTGTCTCCATGACCTGTCTCCTGCGGGGGCCCGTTCGGTCCGATTCCCCTGATCCTGTACCCGGCGGCCTTAACAGGAGGTGTGCGGCGCAGCGGTGAAATTTCTCGGGCGTATACGGATCCTTCACTACGCCGCGGCTATCACCCATCGGACGATCCTGAAGGAACGGGGCTGATGCGACAGATCACCTACTGCCTGCGCCTGGCACGGCGCTTTCTGCACATGGTGCGGGACGAAGGCTGGGTCAGGACCTGGTCCCACAGCCGGGTATGGCTTGGGCATAGATGGCGCGGCCGGCACCCCTCCATCGCCCCGGAAGTCACGGGCACCCTGGCATATCAGGGCGCCTGGGATGTTCAGGCGTTCTGGCAGGAAAGTGCCGTGAAATCAGGCTTTCAGATCGCCTCCCCCCCGGCGCTGATGCAACGCCGGAAGGTCGCGCTGATCGGTGACCTGAACCTCCCGCAGTGCCGCAAGTATCGGGTCGAACAACTGGGCGAGATCTTCCAGGAGGCCGGTGTCGACTATATTTTCGCCCATCATGAGGACCTGCCGCGTTGCATGGACATCCTGCAGGATGCCAGCCACCTCATGCTCTACCGGCTGCGCAGTTCCCCCACCATCACGCGGCATCTCTACGAGGCCCGGCGCCTGCGTCTGCCCATCCTCTACGATATAGATGATCCGCTGTTCTCGGTCCCGGCCTATGCGTCCTACGGCAACATGGCAGCTCTGCCGCCGGAGCAGGTGCGCGGTTTCCTCGCCGGCGCGCCCTTCTATGCAGAAGTCATGAACCTCGCCGATGCGATAAGCGTCTCGACCCCTGCCCTGCAGGACCATGCCCGTGCCTTCACCAACCGTCCGGTCTTTCTGCGCAGGAATTTCGCCGACCGCACGACCCTCGGGGTGACCCCGCGCCACGGGCCCCGCGACGGGAGCGGGTTCCGCATCTGCTTCGCCAGTGGATCCCACGGCCATGAAGTTGATTTTGCGGAGATTTCCCCTGACCTTGCGCGTTTTCTCGCCCACGATCCCGCACGCCGTCTCGTCATCCTGGGGCATTTCGACCGCCGCCGCCTGCCCCAGGCGCTGCGCGGTCAGATTGAGTGCCATCCCTTCGCCGGATACGCCAGCTACCTCGGTCATCTGGCAGGCTGCGACGCGGCCGTCATGCCCCTGGCCGATGACCTGTTCAACCACTGCAAGAGCGCGGTGCGCGTGATCGACGCAGCCTCGGTCGGTCTGCCCAGCCTGGTTGGCCGCGTCTCCGACATGCAGGCGGTGGTCGAAGATGGCGTCACGGGAAGGGTACTGGGGCCAGGCGGCGACTGGGCCGCGGCGCTCGAAGATCTCGCCCGCGCGCCTGGGCTGGCCAGAGAGATGGGCCGTCAGGCCCGTCAACGCCTGGAACAACGATGGACCGCCCGGCTCGACGCACCGGTCATCGACCCGGCCATGCTGCGTTGGGTCTGCGCATGAGCCGACCGCATGTCCTTGTCGCGAATATCTTCTTCGCGCCCTACACCTATGGCGGCGCCACCATCGTCGCCGAGCAGGTCGCCCGCCAATTGCACGCGCGGCACGGCTGGAAGGTCAGTGCGCTCTCGGCGGTCAGCCGGCGCGACCTGCCACCCTATGCGCTGCGCAAGCTGCAGTCGGGACCGGTGGCCAGCTATGTGATAAACCTGCCCCCCCAACGGGCCTACGCCGAAATGTATTCGAATCCCGTGGTGACAGAGAGCGCGGCACGGCTGATACAAGCTCTTGGTCCCGACCTGCTGCACCTGCATTGCCTGCAGGAACTGGGCGCCGGGCCGATCCGTGCCGCACGGGAAGCCGGCGTGCCGGTGGTCGTGTCCACGCATGACTTCTGGTGGCTTTGCGAACGGCAGTTCATGGTCACCCCCGACGGGCGCTATTGCGGGCAGGATCCCGTGCGGGTGGACAACTGCCGCGGCTGCGTTCTGGACCATGGCCGCGCCGTTTCACGCTTCCGCCACCTCTCGGCCGCCCTGACCCAGGCCGACCTGGTCACCTATCCCTCCAGCTTCGCCCGCGACCTGTCGCGCGCATCCGGCCTGGTGGCGCGACGCGACACGATCTGGCAAAATGGCGTTACCCGACCCGGCCCCGATTTTGCCCAGGCCCAGAGCCGCCGGCGGGCCGCCGGCGGGCCACATGTCTTTGCTTTCTGCGGCGGCCCGTCGCAGTTGAAAGGCTGGCCGCTGATCCGCGACGCCTTCAGCGGATTTGACCGTGGGGATTTCAAGGTCCTTCTGGTTGACGGCGCGGCACAGGGGGGATGGTGGGACGGGCTCCAGCTGTCGCGCCTCCCGGGCACCTGGCAGGTGGTTCCGCGCTACCGGCAGGAAGAGATGGACGAATTCTGGGTCGAGGTCGACACGCTGCTCTTCCCGTCCCAGTGGAAGGAGACCTTCGGACTGACGGTACGCGAGGCCCTCTGTCGCGGCATCCGGGTAATCCAGACCGACAGCGGCGGCACCGTGGAACATGAGGGACCCGACCGCGACAGGTTGCTGCGGATCGGCAGCGGGACCGAGGAGATGGTGAAAGCCCTGCACCACGCCCTGACCCGCACCGACCCTGCCCCGGCGCCGGTCCGGGTCACCAGCTTCGCGGAGCAGGCGGATGCCTTCGTGCGCCTCACGAGGGACCTTGTCGAGCCGCGCGGCTGGCCGCTTCATCGCCCCGTGCGGGGCCGCAGGCGGGCCTGAAAGACGCTTGCCTCAGGGCGGTGCGCGGGCTCTCGACGACCGGTCATGCCAAGGGCCGACAGGCAACCGGGCCGCAACGGCGGCCTGTCCGATCGAAGCTGACGCCGCATCTCACGAGGTCCGGGGCGCGGCCCGATGCTGGCCGCAGGCGACCACATCCGATTGACCGATCCCGCTTGAAACGGCAACCGGGGCCCCTAAGGAAAAGCGACCCCAGGGTGGCGGCGCACCGCCCGGGGCCCCTCCCGTCTGCCGCGCAGGACGACAAGCCGCCTTCGATGACGCGGGCCCCTGATGCGGACCGACGGCGCCCCGGATTGGACCGGCCAATGCCGAAGCGGCGCACCGGTTTACCGCACCCGACAGGCCACACAGTCGCAGGCATCGGCATGGCGGACAAACAGCCTGCCTGCTCCGGCAGGTCAGGCAAGCCCACGGGGCGCATGGACCCTCCATTCCCCCTGGCAAAGGGAGGTAACCCACGGCCGCGGGCCCGCCGCAGCGCTGGCGCGAGAGACACCAAGAGGGGAACCAGAGGCCGACCGGATCAGGTGCCAACCGGGACCCGTCGCGCCATGTCCGCCGATCCTAGCGATGCCAGCTTTCCGGCACCGTCAACCCACAGGCTTCGACTTCGGAGATGATCCGCGCCACGTCAGAGGCGACCAGCTCAGGGAAGAAACCGGGCATGGGGATCGAGGCGGAGGCGTTGACCTGACGGTTCACCAGCGCATCGGGATAGTCGACATGATCCAGCCCCAGAAAATCCTCGATCCGGTGCAGCATGGCGCGCGGCTCGGCACGCATTTCTTCGTAGAACAGCGGCAGGAGATCGCCCTGCGGCAACCCCGCCCGCATCCGCCGCAGCGCCGCCCCGTATTCCGCGTTCGACCAGATGAAATCCCGACGCATGAAGGCTTCCAGCTGCGGCGGGGACCAGTCCTGCAGCCGCTCGATCTGGCCGGTGACCTGAAGATGGAACTTCACATGGCTCCACAGACGTCTGACCGGATGGCGCATCGTGTAGAGCACCCGTAGCCGGCTGCAGCTGGCGCGAATGCGCGGCCAGGCGTGTTGTGGCAGATGCGCATAGAGGTTCGAGAAATCGCAGGCATAGAGCTCCCCCCGGGGGCGGGTAAAGAGACCGCGATACCAAAGGTCATCGACCGGACGCGACAGATAGGCGGCCACCCAGTGCAGGTTGTGGCGTACCCGTTCGGGGTTGGCCCGCTCGGGGTCGAAGCCTTCGAGATAGCGGTCCTTCGCGAGGCGCAGACGGACCGGGTCGGCAAGCTGGCGGTCATCGACGTAGCGATGATAGAAGTAATGCAGTTCCTTCTCGGGGGTGAAATGCAGCTGCGGATGACGTTCCAGCACCGAATAGAGCCAGGTAGTGCCCGCCTTCATCGCCCCGGCGCTGAGAAAGAGATGACCGAAGAGTGACGGTGGAGCCTGCCCGGCCATGGTGCCTCCTGACGTTCTGACAGGCGCAGGGTAGCGGCAGAGCCCTGAATCAATCGTTATCAGAACAGGAAGTCGCCCTCGTCCAGGTCGGCGAGCGAGACACCCTGCAGCAGGATCTGGTCTCCGCCCGTGCCGGCGATCAGCACCGCGCCGCCGACATCGAAGGCATGGTTCGCCATCAGGTCGGCGAAGTCGCGGATCTCGGAAACGCCGGACAGGTCGATCTTTTCCAGGTCGTTCAGCGCGTCGAAGTCACCGATCGTGTCGTCGCCGAATCCGTCGGCGAAGACGAAGAGATCGGCGTTGAAATTGCCCCGCATCAGATCGTCCCCGCCGCCGCCGTGGATCACGTCGAAGCCCGCGCCCCCGGCCAGAAGGTCATCCCCGGAGCCGCCGAAAAGCGTGTCGTTGCCACCGCCGGCCCAGATCCTGTCATTCTGCGCACCGCCATAGAGCAGGTCCTCGCCCGCCTCGCCGAAAAGCGCGTCGGTGCCGGTGCCGCCAAGGGCGGTGTCGTCGCCCTCGCCGGTGAACAGCCGGTCGAAGCCCGCGTCCCCCTGCAGCAGGTCCCGCCCCGTTCCACCGTAGAGATTGTCCGCCTGGTTGCCACCATAGAGGCTGTCCTCTCCGGAGCCGCCTTCGAGATAGTCGAAGCCCCCGTCGCCGAACAGCAGGTCGTCGCCGGCATCGCCATGCAGGCGGTCCTCGTGGATGCCGCCCCGGATCACGTCGCCGTCCTCTCCGCCATAGAGGCGGTCGTTCTGGTCGCCGCCGATCATCCGGTCCGTGCCGGCGCCCCCGTAGAGGTTGTCCTGGCCGCCCTCGCCCAGCATCCGGTCGTCGCCCGCCTCGCCATGGAGCCGGTCGCTCTGGCCGCCGCCGTTGATGAAATCGCCCCCCGCGCCGCCATGCAGGGTGTCGAAACCGGCGTCTCCGGTCAGGATGTCCATGCCATCGCCGCCTTCGACCAGGTCGTTGCCATTGCCGGCGTGGATCCGGTCGTTGCCGCCGTCGCCGTAGATCCGGTCTGCCCCGTCGCCGCCATACAGCTCGTCCGCCGCGCCCATGCCGCGGATCGTGTCGTCGGCCCCGTCACCCTGCAGCCGGTCCGCGCGTTCGCTGCCCTGCAGGTAGCGGCCGACCTCGCTCTGCACGTAGCTGTCCAGCGACAGGCGGGACAGCATGTAGAGCAGGTCCGAGCCGAAATCGGAAGCCGCCAGCGGCTTCCCGTTCGCGGTGCGGATCTGGATCACCTCATCGCCGACATGGAACTCTCCGCCCCATTCCCGGCTGACGAAGAGCAGACGCGAGGGGTCGCTGTGATGGGTGATCCGCGACAGGTCCAGCCGGTCCACCCCCAGTTCGAAATCGGCGATCACGTCGATCTCTCCGTCGGCGGAAAGCGCGAAGATATCCGCGCCGGCGCCACCGGTGAGCGTATCGGCGCCACTGCCGTCGACGAGGATATCCGCCCCGGCGCCGCCAAGGAGCGCGTCATCGCCGCCGCCGCCCGTCAGCGCATCGTCCCGGTCGCTGCCGGTCAGCCGGTCGGCCCCCGCCGTGCCGCCCCGCGCCACGCCCTGCCGCGACAGGTCGACCTCGGTCCGGGTGATCCCCGCTTCGCCTTCGCCCGCTGCGAAGATGCGCAGCACGTCGCCCGACACCGCGGTGGCGATGGCGGTAATGTTGGAGAGGCTGAGGTCGGTGCGATCCTCGATGGTGCAGTGGTGGAACAACTCCCCGTTGGGCAGCAGCTCGAACAGCGACAACCCGTCGTCAGAGCCACCGACCAGCACGTAGGCGCGTCCGCCCACCGTGACGGTCTCCAGCGTGGTGAGGTTCCGGAAACGGGTCGAGAGGTCGTCGATCACATGGTCTGTCGGGGTGACGCCGCCATCGGCCCCGAGCCGCATCACGGTCAGCGAATCCGACCCGGCGGCGGCCAGCACCAGGAAGGTGGCCCCGCCCGAGGTGACCTCGGCCACCGCCGTCGGTGCGTCGATCCAGATGCCGTTGGCGGCACCGACATCGGCGGTGCGTGTCAGGCCGCCGTCCTCGTCGACGCGATAGACGCTCAGCATGTCGCCGGTGGCATAGGTGGCGACCACGAAGTCCTGCCCGCCGGCGCTGACCATCAGCAGATCGCTTTCCGCATGTCCCGCCCCGGCACCGCTGCGGCCGACCTCGGTGACGGTGATCCGGCCCAGCGAGAAATCCAGCCGCACCAGCCCGCCGCCCGCCACCGCGCCGTAACCCCAGGAGGCGCCATCGTCCGCCGCGCGCACCTCGACCTCGGTCAGCCGGCCCGGGCTGAAGCCCTCGGCGGTGAAGTCCGTGCCCCAGGTCAGGATGCCGCTGTCCTGCTGCTGCCAGGTCTCCAGCCGGTCGCCTGCCAGGCCGACAACCGAGAGCAGCACCTTGCCGCCGACCTCGATCAGTTCCAGCTCGGGCACGGTGAGTTGCAGAAGATTTTCCGAGAGTCCCTCGGTTTCCACCAGTTTCGGCGCCCCCTCCCCGACTGCGTAGACCGAGACCCCGCCCCCGGCCCGGGTGAGCGAGTAGAGATGCGTGCCGCCCTCGGTCTCGGACACCAGGAGATCGGTAATCCCCCAGCTGCGACCGCTGCCGGAAACATCAAGCAAGCCACTGTTTTCGAAACGCAATTCCCACACCCCTCACCCCGGGCGCGCGTCGCGATTCAGACGCGCGAACACCCGGGAAGACTGGCCGCGAAATGCGGTCCGCTGGCGGAGCGGAGCATGGCGAAATCTGGGCTCTTGGCCCGGTTTCGGCTCAAATCCCGCCGAAAGTTCCGAAAGGGTTAACCAAGCCGATAAAGGGCTTCGGATTGAGCGGCGCGGCGTTAACGGCCCCGTTTACCGCTGTGCCCCTAAGCCGGTGCTGCAGGACCCAGACGCATCCGGAGAAGCCAATGCCACAGCGCCCAGAGACACAGCCCTCGTCCAAGACCCTCCTGGCCCCCTCGGACACCGGACCGCGCAACATCGGCCTCGGCGGCGGCGGCCTGCAGCCCGAGATGCCCGGGACGGGTGCGGTCCCCGTGGCGCCGGGCCCGGCGGACCCCGGCAGCAACCCTCTCTATGGCTCGCAATGGCACTTCGGCCTGATCGGTGACATCGCCTCTGTCTGGGCCGACTACAGCGGCGCCGGCATCTCCGTCGGGGTCTACGACGACGGCGTCGAAGCCGGGCACGAGGACCTGTCGGGCAACTATGACGCCGCGAAGGAGCTGGGTACGGTGGATGCGGTGCCGAACGGCAGCGGCGACGGGCATGGCACCTCGGTGTCCGGCATCATCGCCGGCACCGACAACAGCCTGGGCGGCGTCGGCGTGGCCTATGGGGCCAGCCTGACCGGGGTCGACTACCTCAATGACGCCTTCACCCTCAGCTACGCCGAATACCTCGACGTCCTCGGGGAAATGGCCCGCTTCGACGTGACCAACAATTCCTGGGGGTCGATGCCCAGTTTCGCCGAGTACACCGATATCGGCGAACCGACCCAGCAGGCAGGGCTTGAGCGCGCGGCCCTCGAGGGGGCGGTCGCCACCGGCCGCGGGGGGCTGGGCACGATCATCACCAAGGCGGCGGGCAACTACGCCAATGACGGCGCCGCCGAAGACCTCGGGGTATACGGCAACGCCCATGGCGACGGGCTGAACAACCTGCACGAGATCATCACGGTGGCGGCCACCGGCTCCACCGGCTACGTGACGTCCTATTCCAACTTCGGCCATGCGCTGCTGATCGCCGCGCCGGCGGCCTCGGTCACCACCGATCGCAGCGGCGCGGCGGGCTATTCCGGGGGCGCCTATACCACCGGTTTCGGCGGCACCTCTGCCGCCACGCCGGTGGTCTCGGGCGTGGTCGCGCTGATGCTGGAGGCAAATCCCGACCTGCACTGGACCGACGTGCAGAACATCCTCGCCGCCTCCGCCGCGCAGACCGGGTCCGCCTACGGCACCGCGTCCAGCGGCTATGAGCGTTCTGCCTGGGGCGCCAATGGCGCCGAGACCTGGAACGGGGGCGGCATGAGCTACTCGGCCAGCTACGGATATGGCATGATCGACGCCTTCGCCGCCGTCCGCATGGCCGAGATCTGGATCCGGATCCACCCCGAGACCGGCGACAAGCTGGTCAGCCGCAGTGCCGCGACCACCAACGGCGTCAGCATTGCCGACCAGGCCGTGACCGAAATCAGCGTGACCCTGGACGATGACCGGATGATCATCGACCACCTCTATGTCACCGTCGACTACCAGCACAGCTGGGATTCCGACCTGACGCTCTCGCTGATCACTCCCGACGGCGCAGAGATCATCCTGAAGCACCAGGAAGGCTACGGCGCCTACAGCGAGGACTGGACCTATGGCATCGCCTCGCTGCGGGGCATGTCCGACGGCGGCACCTGGACCCTGCGGGTGACCGACAGCGTGGCCCAGGACAGCGGCCTGCTGCGCGGGGTCACCCTGGATTTCGAGGGGCGGGAGATCGGCCAGGGCGACCGGGTCGTGACCTTCACCGACGATTTCCTCGTCCTCGCCGGGGCAGAGCCCGAGCGGCGCTCGATCGACCTGTCCCCTGCCGACAAGCACTGGATCAATGCCGTCGCGGTCAGCGGCGCCACCGAGGTAATCCTGGGGGCGCAATCGGCCAGCCTGGGCGTTGACGGGACCCACTGGGCGACGATGAACACGGCAATGCACGCGGTCGCGACGGGCGATGGTGACGATACGATCCGGGTCGACGAGGAGGATCGCCTGCTGACCGCCGACCGTCATTGGCTCTACGGCGGCCGGGGCGACGATGTCATCACCGGCGGCACGGAGTCCGACCATATCGAGGGCGGCGCGGGCAACGACACGATCCAGGACGGCGGCCGGATCGAAGGCGGCAGCCCGGAGCGCGCGAATGACAGCCTATTCGGCGGCAGTGGCGATGATGTCATCCAGGCGGTGTGGAATGCCTGGGGTGTCCTGATCCATGGCGGCGACGGCAACGACACGCTGGAGGGGGGCCATACCATCGCCGGCGGCAATGGTGACGACGTGATCTCGGGCGCGCGCTTCGCAACCGGGGATGCGGGTTTCGACACCATCCACGGGACGGAGTGGTCCGACCAGCTGAACGGTGGTGCCAATGCAGACGACCTCTACGGCGGCTCGGGGGATGACAGCCTGTACGGCGAACTGGGCACCGACCACCTGCACGGCGGCCAGGACGACGACATGCTCTGGGGCAATGCCAGCAACGACTACCTCTATGGAGAGAGCGGCGACGACCTGTTGTTCGGCGGGACCGAACAGGACCGCGTCTACGGCGGCGGCGGCAGCGACACACTGCACGGCGAGGGCGGTTTCGACCGGCTCGAGGGCGGCTCCGGGGACGACTTCCTCTTCGGAGGCCAGCAGGCCGACAACCTCTTCGGCGAGGCGGGCAACGATTCTCTGGAGGGCGGACAGGGCCTTGACCGGCTGTTCGGCGGTGCCGGCGCGGACACCCTGAACGGCGGCACCACCGGCGACGGCCTGTTCGGAGGATCAGGCGACGACATCCTCCATTCCGGCAGCGGCGATGACAGGATCTTCGGCGGGCAGGGGAACGACCTGGTGCAGTCCGGCGCGGGCGATGACACGATCTACGCCAACGCCGGTTTCGACACGATCCTCAGCAACACCGGCAATGACCAGATATACGGCGGCTTCAACGCCGACACCTTCCTGTTCTCCGGGGCCTTCGGAGACGACACCATCCGCGACTTCGATGCCGACAACAGCCTCGAGAAGATACAGTTCGTCACGTCCTCGCCGATTAGCGATTTCGCCGATCTCATGGCGAATCACGCCAGCCAGCTGGGCAGTGACGTTGTGATCCAGGACGGCCATGGCAACAGCATCACCCTTTCCGGGATCTCCCTGGCCAGCCTGGACGAAAGTGACTTCGCCTGGGCCTAGGCGCTGAACAGCTCGTCCCCGGAGAAGATCATCAGCACCCCGCGCAACTGCCGGCCGTCCAGCACCCGGTCGAAGGGGAAGCAACGGATCTGCAGGGGCGACCTGCCGTAGGTGCCGCTGCGGCTGACGAAGCGGTCTCCCTCCAGCACCTCACGGGCGAGGTCCGCCAGGTCGACGAAACCGGGCCGTGGTCCAACGACGTCCAGCATCCGGTCGACATCATGCTCTTCCATGTGAAAGACCTCGCCGATCAGCCGCGAGAAACGGCGGATGCGCAGGCCCTCGTCGAGAACGATCACGCCCAGCTTCAGGAACCCGAGCACCAGTTCCATGTCACGGTTGAGCTCCGAGAGCATCTCGATCTTGCGCTCGTGCTCGGCCGAGACCGAGACCAGTTCCTCGTTGACCGCGTGGAGCTCCTCGTTCGAGCTCTGCAATTCCTCGTTCGACGCCTGCAATTCCTCGTTCGACGCCTGCAGTTCCTCGTTCGACGCCTGAAGCTCCTCGCCACTGGCCTCGAGTCGTTCCGTGACGTGCTGCAGGGTCTCCTCGGTCAGCCGCAGGTCGCGCTCCAGCTCCTGGATACGGCGGCTGAGCATCGTCTCGTCATCGACGGCCTGCTGGATCGCCCCCTGCTCGGCCTCGGGCGGGCGCGGCCCCTCAAAGTTCTCGATCCGCGTGATGCTGACGAGGATGCACCGGAACTGCCCCTTGGACTGCAGCGTCTCCATCTTCACCGCGAGGCTGTGAACCTCGTTCTCGCCAAGCGTGACCTTCACCTTGCGCTCGTAGGCGCCGTCCTCTCCCTTGCGCAGGCGTTCGATGCCCACGTTGATGACGAAATGCAGGTCCGCGTGCACGATCTCCTCGACCGTCCAGTCCGCCAGGTTGTTCAGGGTGTCGATATAGGCGGCGGCCAGGCCGAACCAGGCCAGCACGCCGCCTTCGACGGTGATCACGATAGAGGACGGCGCATAGCGCTTCAGCAGGGCGTCATAGGTATGGACAAGGCGATCACGATCGGTCTGCAAGGAATGTCCCCTGGGCAAGGTTTGCGGTACTGCCGGAGCCGGGCGACGCGCCTCCGCCATGTCCAGGTCCATCCTGGGAAACGCCGGGCGCGGCCCGACGCTCAGGAACCGATCCTGGGACGACCGCTTCGACACGTTTCGGTAGATGCGCCAGCGGCCGTTCAGCTGGTCGAAGTCACTGACGAACCGGCCCAGGCTTTCGGAGGGGCCCAGCATCAGGTAGCCGTTCTGCCGGAGCCCGAACAGGAACATCGAGATGACGCGGGTCTGGGCCTCTTCGCTGAGGTAGATCAGCAGATTGCGGCAGGTGATCAGGTCGATCTGCAGGAACGGCGGATCGCTCAGCACGTCGTGGATCGAGAAGATCAGTTTCTGCCGCAGCACGGGATCGATGATGTAGTGGTCATCGACGCGATTGAAGTAGCGGTCGCGCAGGTCGGGCGCGATCTTGTCCATGGCCTGCGCGCTGAAGAGTCCCAGCGACGCCTTCTCGATCGAGCCCCGATGCATATCCGTGGCAATGATGCGGAACTTGCGGTCGATCCCGGCACTGCGCAGCACCTCCGACAGCTCGATGGCAATGGTATAGGCCTCTTCGCCCGAGGCACAGCCCGGCACCCAGATCCGCAGCGAGCTGTCGTCGCTGGAACGGGCGACCAGCGGCTCCAGGACCTTTTCCCGCAAATGCCGGAAAGCGTCGCGATCCCGGTAGAATTCCGTCACGCCAATTAGCAGATCGTGATAGAGCTCTTCCAATGCGGAGGGGCTTTGTTCCAGCAATGCGAAATACTCCCGCACCTGGGAAATTCCCCGCAGATGCTGCCGCCTTTCGATTCGGCGATGCACGTTCGCTGTTTTGTAGGCCGAGAAATCCACCTGGTGATGACGCTGCAGCAAGGTAATGACTGCCTGCACGTCGGGGTCCGTCACCGACTCGGTCTTCGGCACGTCCATCCCCTCCAGCATCCTGTTCACGGCCTCGGGAATCTCGGCCACCGGCAGCACCCGATCAGCCGCGCCGACGGTCAGCGCCGAGCGCGGCATGGAGCCGAAGGCAGCTTCCTGCGGGGACTGCACGAAGACCGGCCGGCCGGCCGCCCGCATCGCCTGGGCGCCCCGCGTCCCGTCCGACCCCGACCCTGACAGGATCACCGCACAGCTGCGCAGGTCCCTGCTCTTCGACAGCGAGGTCAGGAAGGTGTCTATCGGCAGATGCGGCAATGCTTCATCGGGATTGAAGCTGCTGACATGGAACTTCCGCCCTTCCAGCCACACCTGGACGTTGGGCCGGTTCAGGTAGATCGTGTCCGGTTCGGGCACCATGCCGTCGTCGATATGCACGATCCGCATCGACGACCGGCGCGACAGAAGTTCGTCCATCATCGAGCGGTAGTCGGGCGACAGATGCTGGATCACCACATAGCACCAGCCCGCGTTGCGCGGCGCGATGTCGAAGAAGCTTTCAAGCGGGTCGAGGCCGCCTGCGGATGCGCCTATCGCGATAAGCGGCATACCTCCGCTACCGTCGCCGCTCCCCTCGGACCCACCCATAAACGCCACCCACCGCACTGTTTCCTTCTCTATGTAATTCTGATTAAGCTTTTTAGGCAACCATTGCGCGAACCATTTGGGGGCCAATTTGGCACGTATACTTATCGCCGATGACGATCCCGATTACCTTTCGGCATTCACCGAAGGGCTTTCGGTTGTGGGCCATGACATTCGCGGCGTTACCACGGGCAGCGAGGCGATTGCGGAATTGGACGGGGGGACATTCGACCTGGTCTTCCTGGATGTCTTCATGCAGGGCGGCGGCGCCATCACCCTGATCCATGACGTGTCCAGAGTCGCGCCGGGGGTGCCGATCGTGGTCATCACCGGCAAGGCTGGAATGCTGGACTCGCCGATCCTGAAGGACGGGATGCGGCTGGCCAGCGCCAAGATCGCCAAGACGGCGACGCTGAGCAGTCTGGACCAGCTGGTGCACAGGTTGACCCGCGCGTCCCGCACATGAGGGGCCGCATCCCTGCGGCGCCCCCGCCCACCCTGTTCCGGGGGGCGAAGAATGACCAATGACGCCTCATCGGGCCCGCTTGCGCGACTGCGCAACCTGTTCGACTCGCCGGGCGGCGTGGCCGACAAGGTGCTGGAGGCGCTGCCGATGGCCGTCATCCTGGTCGACAGCTACGGTCAGCCGCGCCAGGGCAACCGCGCCGCCCTGGACCTGGCCGAGGACAGCGACCTGGCCACTTGGCTTTATGACGCCCCCTTTCACGACCCGGCCAGCCGCGACAGCCTGCGCCCGGCCGACAAGCCGCTGGCGCGACTGCTTGCCGACTCCTCCCTGTCGGAGGTCTTCGCCGCGCTGATCGATGCCCAGGGGGCCGAGAGAGTCTTTCTCTTCACCCGAACGGCCCTGGCGGATCCCGCTCAGGGGCAGGTGATCTGCGTCGAGGACGGCGCCGCGCTCTGGCACCTTCGGCACCAGAACCGGGCCTCGGACCGGCTCGACTCCATCGGCCAGCTCTCGGGCGGCATCGCACATGACATGTCCAACCTCCTTGGCGTGATCCGGCTTTCGGCGGATGCGCTGGTACTGGCCCAGCAGGACCCGCAAGCCCGGGCGGCGGGCCAAGCGATCCAGGCGGCCTGTGATCGCGGCGGGGCGCTGATCGGGCACCTGCTGTCGATTGCGCGCCGCGAGGATGGCGCGCCCTCGGAAATCGCGCTTGCCCCTTTCCTGGACGACCTGCGAGAGCTGATCCGCCGCACCACCCCGGCGCATATCCGTTTGGAGGTGCAGCAAGCCACCCCGGGGCTGCATGTCACCTGCGACCGCGGCGGCCTCGAGAACGCCCTCCTGAACCTGGCGATCAACGCCCGCAATGCATTGCAGGAAAGCGCCAGGCCCGAAGGCACCATACGACTCACCGCCAGCCGGGGCCCGGCGCCTGCCAGCGTGCAGCTCCGCGTCGAGGACGATGGACCGGGAATGCAGCCCGCGGTGCTGGAACGGGCGACCGAAGCCTTCTTCAGCACACGCCCGATGAGCGGCGGCACGGGCCTTGGGCTGGCCATGGTCTCGACCTTTGCCGAGGTCTCGGGGGGCGACATGCGGATCGAGAGCGCCCCAGGAGAGGGGACGCGGATCACGCTGACCCTCCCCGAGAGCGGGCCGGCCGATCCGACGGAAAAGGAAGACCCCGCCGAGGTCTCCCTCGACGGGGTGCATCTGCTGGTGGTCGAGGACGATCCGCTGTTCGGCGAGGTCCTGTGCCAGGCACTGCGCCTGCTTGGCGCCAGCGTCACCCTGATGACCGACGCCGGCTCCGCCATGGAGGCGGCCACGGACCCGGCCCCGGATCTTCTGATCACCGACATGGTCCTGCCGGGGCCGATGAACGGTCACCAGCTTGCCCAGCACCTGCGGCAACGTTTCCCCGAGCTGCGGGTGATCTACGTCTCGGGCTATGCGGCGCCCAATCACCTGCCCGGCGACTACGTGCCGGGGGCCTTCCTGCGCAAACCTGTCTCGGCCGCGACCATGGCCAATACCATCGCCCGCAGCCTTGCACGGGCCCCCGACTAGGGCACGTCGTCCCGCACCCCGAAGGTGGCAAGAGACGGCGATTCCGCATCCGGCTCCGCGACACCCGCACCGATGATGGCAGCAGGCCGCCGGCCCAGGTCCTCGAGGAAATGTTCGGCCCGTTTCGGGCGACCGAAGCCGAACCCCTGCGCCAGGTCGCACCCCATCTCGAACAGCAGCTGTGCCTGCTCCTCGCTTTCCACCCCCTCGGCGACTACCCGGAAACCGAGATCCTGGGACAGTTGCAGGATCGAGCCGACGATGGCCCGGTCGCGCTTGTTGAGGCAGATCATCTGCACGAAGGAGCGGTCAATCTTCAGCATGTCGACGGGCCAGGTGCGCAGGTGTTTCAGCGCCCCGTAGCCGGTGCCGAAATCATCCAGCGCGATCTCTGCCCCGCGGTGGCGCAACTCGGTCAGCGAGCGGAAGATCTGACCGTTGTCCCCGCCCATGACCACCGTCTCCTGGACCTCGACCACGAGATCGGCCCAGCTCATGCCGTGCTCGCTGAGGAGGACCTGCAATTCGAAGACGAATTCACGATCCATCAGGTCGAAAGAGGTCAGGTTGAGCGACAGCTTGGTGCCCGGGTCCATCCGGTCGCGGGCCGCGCCGAAGACCCTGAAGGCTTCACGGGCCATGTGGCGGGTCAGGTGATGGGCCAGTTCGGGATCGGTGAACACCGACTCGAAACTGTCCGGCGCCATCAGACCGTGGCGGGGATTGTCCCACCGGCACAACGCCTCGTAGACTTGGGGCCGTCCGGTCTCCAGGTCGACCATGGGCTGAAAGTAGGGCACGACCTGGCCCTCGTCGCAGGCGGCGCGCAGGTTCTTGGCCAGGGCAGCGTAGTCGTAGCGGTTGCCGATCTCCTCGGAGAAGAGCAGCGCCGCGCCGCGCCCCTTCGCCTTCGAGGCATAGAGCGCAAGATCGGCACAGCCGTAGAGCGTATCGAACTCCCGGGCGTCCTGGGGAAAGCGCGCTGCGCCGATGCTGACCCGTCCCAGGTCCGGCTTGTTGAGCATCGCCGTTGCCCGCAGGATGGTATTGCCGCAGCGGGTCAGCAAATCGCGCAGGGCGCTCTCGGCCTGCAGGGCGGGCCCGAGAGCGAGGACCATGCCGAACTCATCGCCACCCAGACGACCGGCGACGGCCCCCTCGGGCGCGCAGTCGCGCACCGCATCGGCCACTGTCCGCAGGTAGGTGTCGCCGAACTGGTGGCCGTAGAGATCATTGATGGACTTGAAGTTGTCGATATCCAGCAGCACCAGCAGGGCCGGCTTTGCCGGGTCCGAGAGCAGCCGGCGACTGTACTTTCCAAAGGCCGCCACGTTGCTCAGCCCGGTCAGCGGATCGCCCTCGCTGACCCGCATCAGCCCCTGCATCCGGGCACTGCTGTCGGCAAGCTGCTGATGCAACTCGATCTGCCGCAGACGATCATTCAGCAAGGCCTCGACGGTAGTCCCCAGCAGGTCGAGGGACTGCGAAAGCCGCGACGCGGCGATGCCGGAGGCCCGATCGGCTCCGCCTCCCTCGACCATCGCGAAGGCGAGGACGCCGATACAGGTGCCGTCCTTGAGAAAGAGCGCCCGCGCCGCCGCCTGCCTGTCGCGGTCTTTGCCGATCCGCGCGACCGAGATCGGTTGCCCGGTGATCGGCAGCCCGCCGTGGCTGTCCGTGGCGCTGTAGGCGCGCAGCATGTTGCTGGACATGACTTGCAGGGCGCCCACGTCCTCGTGCTGTCCGATCATGCAATCGCGCAGGTCCATCTGGCGGGCGCGTTCGCTGCCCAGAAACAGCACCACCGCGCTGGCATCGGCCATTTGCTGCGCCAGCAGCGCGACGTTGCGCAAGGCCCGAGACAGGCGGCGGATATCGCTTTCGGCTCCCTCGGCGTCGGCGTTGTTCAGGTCCTGGAAGTCATAGAGGCTCATCACTCACCGGCCCTGGCCCCCTCCATGCCAACCGGGCGCGGCCCCGCTTGCTGCCCCCCAGCCTGCCTCCCAGGGCCTGCCCCGCCGGAGCGGCCTGAATTCGTGTCTTCGTGTCCCTGCTGCCGCATCACTTTCCCGTCTGGTCTTGCCGCTCGCGCTCCGGCAGCTGGGTCCCTCCGCCGGGCCCCGGCATCCGGGGTGCCTGGAAAAAGCATCGGTAGGATAGATTAACAACTACTTAATTTTTCGGTCAGGCCCTCTGTCATGCCCCCTCTGGACAGCCGTCGCCGGGTCTGCGCCACTGCAGGGACAGGAGCCGAAAGACTGGGCCCGAAAGACTGGGACTGAAGGGGAAGACCAGCGCGATGAGCAGGCAGACAATGAACAGGCGGCCCCGCGCGGCCGGAAATCTCTGGCAGCATTCCAACAGCGAACGACTGGAAAGCCGGCGACTGGAGGGGGACCTCTCGGTCGATCTGGCAATCGTCGGGGGCGGCTTCACCGGCTGCGCCGCCGCCTTGTCGGCAGCCGGGGCCGGGGCCTCGGTGGCGCTCTTCGAGGCGCGGAGCGTGGCGCATGGCGGGTCCGGTCGCAATGTCGGGTTGGTCAATGCCGGGCTCTGGCTGCCACCGGACGCGGTAATCGCCCAGATGGGAGACGGCCCGGGCCGGCGCCTGGTCGAGGCCCTCGGGGCCGGGCCCGCCACGGTCTTTGACCTGATCGCGCGGCACGGCATCGATTGCCAGGCCCGGCAAGCCGGCACCCTGCACCTGGCCCATGCCCCCGCCGGGCTGCGCGACCTGGAGGTACGACATCGCCAGGGTCTGCGCCACGGCGCCCCCCTGCAGTTGCTGGATCGGGCGGAAGCGACCCGGCGCACCGGCAGCAGCGCCTTCCACGGCGCCCTTCTGGATCCCCGGGCCGGCACGCTGCAGCCGCGCGCCTATTGCACCGGGCTGGCCCGGGCCGCCGCCGCGCAGGGCGCGATCATTCACGAGGACAGCCCGGTCGAGGCGCTGACCCGCGAGTCCGGGACCTGGTGCCTGCAGGTCGCGGGCCATCGGGTCCGCGCCTCGCGCCTGCTGCTTGCCACCAATGCCTACCACCGGGACCTCGAGGGCGGCATCGCGCCGCGCTTCGTCCCGATCTCCTACAGCCAGTTCGCCACGGCGCCGCTCAGCGAGGCCCAGCTGCGCCACGTCCTGCCGGGCGGAGAAGGTTGCTGGGACACGGCCACGGTGATGTCCTCGATCCGTCTCGACGCGGCAGGGCGGCTGATCGTCGGCGGCATGGGCGACAGCGAGGGCCCGGGCGGAGCCATCCATCTCGGCTGGGCCCGCCGCAAGTTGCGCCAGCTCTTCCCCGCCCTGGAGGCGCTTCCCTTTGACTACCAGTGGCAGGGCCGCATCGCCATGACCGGCGACCACCTGCCCAAGGTGGTGGAAGTCGGCCCCGGGGCCTATGCCTGTTTCGGCTATTCGGGGCGCGGCATCTGCCCCGGAACGTTGATCGGCACGGCCGCGGCGCGCGCCCTTCTCGAAGACCGCCCGGACATCCTGCCCCTGCCGGTCATCGCGGCCCACGCCGAGCGGGTCCCGGGCCTCAGGGCCCGGTTCTACGAGTTCGGCGCGACCCTGGTACATGCCCTGGGTCCGCGCGCCCTGCCGCGCAGAAGGCGCAGCGGCGGACCGCGCCGACACCGCACCCACTGACACCCCCTGGCATGATGGGTCAGGACACCTCCCTGGCGATACCTTGCCTTCTCACCCTGCCCTTGCTCTCCTGCGTTCTCTGTGGGAAGGGCCCTGCCGAGGGCGGGAAACCCATTCCCGGCCCCTGGCAACACGAGGCCACCAGACATGCCCATCCCCGACGCACCGACCCGCGTGATCATCCTGCATGGCGCCCATGGCGGGCCGGATACCAACTGGTTTCCCGATTTGCATCAACAGCTTGAAGCCCGAGGGCTGGAGGTTCTGCGCCCCCGTTTCCCGACTCCGGAAGGGCAGTCCCTTGCGGCCTGGCTGGAGGTCCACGACAGGGCGGTGGCAGGTCTGCCCCCCGCCGCGGAGATCCTCGTCGGACACAGCCTCGGCGCGGCTTTCGCGTTGCGCCTGGCCGAACGTCGTGACCGGCCACTCGCCGGGCTGTTCCTGGTGGCGGGCTTCCTCGGCGCCCTCGGCTTGCCGGACTACGATCCGATCAACGCAAGTTTCTTCGAGACCGCCCCGGACTGGACCCATCTCCGCGACATGAAGGGGCCGGCCGCGCACTGCTGGGCCGCTGACAACGACCCCTACGTTCCCCTCGAACGCTCTCAGGAGCTGGCGCGACAGCTCGACTCCCCCCTGACCCTGGTCCCGGGGGGCGGGCACCTGGGATCGGAGTACCGCGAGTTCCCACAGGTCCGGGACGCGGTTCTGGCGGCCGCAGAAACCCGTCCCGTCTAGGCCCGACCCCGGCCCGGGCCGGATCGGGAACCCGGACAGAAGGCCCTGCACCGGGAGCAGGCGTGCAACCAGACGGGCAACCAGACTGGCAACCAGGCTGGCGCCTGCCCCAGGCCGGACCTCGTGGCGGGGGCTGCCCCGCCTTTCCGGCGCCCTTGCCTCAGCCCGATCCAGGCCCGTGCGGCGCATCCGGTCGGGTCGCAAAAAGCTCCGTGACCCAATCAAGGAACACCTCCAGCCTGCGCGACACCATGCGATCCCCGGCATGGATCGCGTTCAGCGGCAGGGGTGCCGGGCGATGCTCCGCAAGCACTTCCACCAGGGCACCGGAGGCGAGATCCTCGGCAAACCGGTACTGTGGCGCCTGGATGAGACCGATCCCCTGCCTGGCAAGCGCCGCCGCGGTGTCGGAGTTGTCGGTCGAAACGGGGCACTCCACGCGTCGATAGTGCAATGCGCCGTCGCCGGTGAACTCCAGAGGCATGACCTCGCCCGTGCGCGAGGAGACGAATCCGACCATCCTGTGCCCGTCGAGCGCATCGAAGCTGCGCGGCGTTCCGTGGCGCTCCAGATATCCGGGGCTGGCGCATGTGATCTCGGGCAACTCTCCCAGGTGGCGCATCTTCAGGGTGCTGTCTTCCGGATGGCCCGCGCGCAGGGCGCAATCCACGCCGTCCTGCACGATGTTGACGAAACGATCCCCTTGCGAAAAGGCCAGGGTCAGCCCCGGGTAACGGGCGAGGAAGGCAGGCAGACAGGGCACCAGGAAGGTCCGCGTCAGCAGCCCGGGCGCGTCGATGCGCAAGTGCCCGCGCGGACTTGCCGAGGCGAAACTGCCATAGGTGTCTTCCACTTCGGCAAGGATGTTGCGGGCCTTGAGGTAGAATTCCTCTCCTTCCGGCGTCGGGGCCACATGTCGCGTCGTCCGGGCCAGCAGACGCACGCCGACGTCGCGCTCCAGCCGGTTGATGACGTTGGTCGCGGTGGACCGCGCGACATTCAGATCCTGCGCAGCCCGGGCGAAGCTGCGGGCCTCGACGATGCGGGTGAAGAGCTCCAGATGATCCAGCCTGTCCATTCGCATTGTTAGTCACAAGTGAATTATAATGTCAATTTTCATGCAATTGTTCTAATCGAGTGCAGGGGCTACCTCCGGATCATCAGAAACGGAGACCCCAATGACCCAACAGACCAGAACCGCAATCGTCACCGGTGCCTCGCGCGGCATTGGCGCCGAGATCGCCCGGGCACTTGCCGCTGACGGCATTGCTGTCGTCGTGAACTATGCCAACAGCGCCGGGGCCGCCGAAGACCTCGTCACCGAGATCGTCGAACAGGGCGGACGCGCCGTCGCTATATGCGCCGATATCTCCGATCCGGCCGCGCCGGCGTCGCTCTTCGAGCAAGCGGAAGCGGCATTCGGCAGCGTTGACATCCTGATCAACAATGCCGGCATGATGCAGCTTGCCCCGATTTCCGAGGCGGCGGACCAGCAGATCGACACCCAGTTCGCTCTCAACCTCGCCGGCCCCATCCGGATGATGCGCGAGGCTGCGACCCGGATCGGGTCAGGCGGGCGGATCATCAACCTCTCGTCGTCAGTGGTCGGGCTCTACCAGCCCGGATACGGGATCTATGCCGCGACCAAGGCAGGGATCGAGGCGCTGACCCACGTCCTCGCCAAGGAGCTTGGCCCGAAGGAGATCACCGTCAATGCCGTCGCCCCCGGGCCGGTCGGAACCGACTTCTTCCTGGCCGGCAAGAGCGACGCGCTTGTCGACCAGATCAGGAAGATGAACCCCTTCGGTCGTCTCGGCACACCCGGGGACATCGCCCGTGTCGTGCGTTTCCTGGCCAGCGAAGAGGCCGCCTGGATCAGCGGCCAGGTCGTCCGTGCCAATGGGGGTGTCATCTGATGCAACGCGTCCTGGTCACCGGCGCCTCCAGCGGGTTCGGCGCCATGATCGCCGAACGGCTTGCCCGCCAGGGCCAGCATGTCTTCGCGTCCATGCGCGATCCCGACGCCCGTGAGGGCGCGGCAAAGGCGCGTGTCACGGCGCTTGCGTCAGAGGGTCTGCAGATCGAAACGCTCCGCCTCGACGTGACGGATGATGCCTCCGTCGCCGAGGCCGCGGCAGCGATCGAGCAGCGCGCGGGTGGCATCGATGTCCTTGTCCACAATGCCGGGCACATGGTCTTCGGACCCGCCGAAGCCTTCACGCCACAACAGATGGCCCATCTCTACGACGTCAATGTCCTGGGAACGCAGCGCGTGAACAGGGCCTTCCTGCCCGCGATGCGCGACGCGCGCGACGGACTGGTCGTCTGGATCGGATCAAGCTCCACCCGTGGCGGGACACCCCCGTTTCTTGCGCCCTACTTCGCCGCCAAGGCCGCCATGGACGCGATGGCGCAAAGCTATGCCCTGGAACTGGCACGCTTCGGCATCGAGACGTGCATCATCGTGCCGGGGGCCTTCAGCACCGGGACAAACCACTTCGCCAATGCCGGCTCTCCCCGGGATGACGATCGTGCCGCCGCATGGTGGAAAGGTCCCTACGCCGGCGTCGACCGCCTGGCGCTTGACGGGCTGGCCAGGCTGGAACCCGAGGCGTCGGATCCGGCCAGCGTCGCCGAGGCGGTGGCGCGACTCGTCACCCTGCCCAAGGGCACGCGCCCGTTCCGCACCCATCTCGACCCGTCCCAGGATGGTGCCGAGATCGTCAACGCCGTGGCCGACCGTGTCCGCGCGCAACTGCTGGAAAGGATCGGCCTGGCCGATCTTCTCCACCCCCACCCCTGAAAGGAAGACACCATGCCGTTCGTGAACATCAAGACCCCCGAAGCCGCCCTGACGGCGGAACAGAAGGCCGAGATCGGTCATCGCGTGACCGACCTGCTGGTCGGTTATTTCTCCGAGGCGGCGCGGCCGCACACCATGGTCCTGATCGAGGAAGTGAAGGACGGCGGCTACTATCGCGCCGATGAGGTCTTCACGATCCCCGCCCCCTATCGGGCGACGTAACCCGACGCCGGACCCGCGTCAGGCGCAGTGCCTGCGAGGCCTCCCCGCTCCCCTCCTGTCGGCTTTGCAGGCATTCGGCGCCACCACGCCTGACATCACGGATCCCGCGATGATCCGGCCTGCCGTGTGGCGCACGCGGCAGGCCGACGCGCAGCGGGAGACCTGCCCGGCGGCGGGGCCATCGCTGCGGCATCCGTTCGGCACAGGCGATGCGCGCCGCCGGAAAGAGCACCGCCGTCGCGCTGCGTCTCCCTTCGGGCCATCGCCGGCCGGACTCGGGGACCGTGTGAAACCCATCATGGACGCGCTCCCGCAGCGGGCCGCACGTCCCCCCGGGCGCCCGCCCCGCCGAAGGCCTGGCCGCCCGTACACCATCTTAGGGTGCCACAGGGGAAAGGCCGCAGGGCGTTCAACACCCCGAAGGCGCGTATCTCGGCAGGACAAGTCTTCCCTGGGAAAACAGCAGCTTCCTGCGCGGCAGAGGCAAGTCCCCTGACGAGAATGGCAGAGCTATCTGGTGCTTTTCAAAGGATGGGAAGGGGCACATAGTTTTGCCTCTCAGCGCCAGAATTTCCTTTTAAATTCAGTGCCCCGAAATCTCGATGCTGAACTGAAGCTGCCTTTTTCGTCAAATAAGGTTGCCTCTGGGACGACACGAAAAAAGCCGACGCAGTGGTCGGCTTTCTCAAGGGTTGTCGTGTCAGAAGGTCCTGGGGATGGAATGCACAGGCTTCGGCCCCATCAGGCAGCAAATCCCACCATCATTCCTGACCTCATCTATCGTTCACATCGCGGCGGCGGAAGATGATCCGGTTTTCGCCGTTGAAGATGAGTGGTTCGACGCCGTTCTTGTAAAGCTCGCGGCAGAGATTGGCGGGATCGCGTCGTAACTCGCGGGCAAGATCGGTAGCAGAGATGTAGTGCTCGGCGAAGATTGCGACGGAGGCCTCATCGACCACCCGCCAGCGTTCTGAGGACTTTTGGCTCTTTGGAGCAGCACTTAAGTAGCCTGCGTTCACCAAATTGCGGATTGTAGCGGTATCGACCCCTAGCTTACCGGCAGCCTCCGACATGCTGATCGCACCAGCTGAGTTCTGGCCTATGGCCGTTTTCGCCCGCTCGACAGATATCAGGAAATCGTTGAACCTTGGGTCTGCGCCCGCAGCACAGCGTAGCGGAATGTCGTGTTCGAAAATCAGGTTCAGGAGTTCGAGGGTCGAGCATTGGCACGCGGGCGTGGCCGCAATGAGGGAAACCTCATCATTTGCCGGTTCCAAATCAGGGCGTGTTTGGCGGTATAAGCGACCGATAAAGGCGTCGAGATCTTCCCTTCGGAAATACGGCGCGTTTCGGGCCATCTCTCCTGCCTTCTTGATGAGCCCTTCCACGACGAACGTGCGCAGCAGGTGGATGTCCAGCCCGAGATAGTCTGCCGCATCGAACCCGCGTAGCACGCCGTTGGTTTCATTGGCGAGCTTTTGCAGCGTCTCCCGTGACGGGTAGCGATGATAGGTGATGGCACCGGATTTTCCCGATTTCGAGATGTCGCCACGCTCCAGAAGTTTATGGCGCAGCATCCGTTCGTCGATGCCGTAGGCCTTCGCGCCTTTTCGAAGGGAATACACCTGTTGCCTGTCGCAACGTATCCGCAGGACTGTGCTACCGACGAGCACGGGATAGGTCCGCAGGATGTAGTCGAAGACCATCTGACGGATGTCATCGAAGGCAGCATCATCCTCACGCTGGGATAGCCAGGTCAGGAAAGAACCTGCAATCGCACCGTAGGTGTGACAGCCAGGGCCTGCCTTTAAGCGAAGCTCTTCAAGCACTGCGACCATCTGATCAGGTCCGTTGCATAGGACGTCGTATCCGGCTGCACCGGCCTCAAGCCATTGTCGTTCGGTCGTTTCAGCTCGACTGGCTTTGGGGCCTCGCGTCAGCAAAAGGCCCAAATTCTCGCAAAGCTGTGCCGCGACATGGAACTCCAGCGTGTCGAGCCAACAGCCTGCGGACGTGCCATCCAATCTGCCAAGAAGGTAGCGTTCCAGAGATCGCGCTTCTTCGGCAACGATCTGGATGTCGTCTATGTCCATGTTGTCGACCATCCGCGCGAAATCATAGCTGTGCTTGTGATGCGAGGGAGGCGGTACCTCGATCAACATGCAAGAATGTTGGGCGCAGGTCCGGATTGAAGTGAGTTGCCATGCCCCAAGATGAAATGGGCCATGGACACCCTGCTCTGACAGAGCTCCTGCGGCACATTTCGGGCATCCTCTGATCGTGCTTCGGCTGTAGGCCGTGAACCTCGGTGCTTCCGCCCCCAGCTGATAATTCGTCTTCGACGGGGCGTGGGGCGTCCAGTTGCGGAGTGTGGTGGGATCGCACCCGGCGAGTGCGGCAACTCGCTCGATCTCCACCGGGTCACCGACTTTCAAGGCGCGATAGGAAATGCTCATGTCGGCGCAGAAAGACTGAAGGCTGGCAGTCCCGTTCTTCCGCGCAATGCGGGACGCAAGCGACGTCGCGCTTTCACCGGGTACCGGGGTGACGTTGAGTGGAAGCGGCTTGAGGGGTGACAACATCATGTGCGGTTCTCCCGAGAAAACACCTGGCGGGCGTCAATGCGCATGAAGTCCGGCACGACAAACGGGTTGAACTCGGCATCGCAGGAGGTCCGCCGATGGTAGGCCCTGATGAAATTATGCCGGTTCAGTGTCTTCTGGCCATGCAGATAGGCATCCTCGATGGCGTCAAGGATCAAGACAATGGCGATGCCGAACTGGTTGGCCGCAGCATGGACCAAGCGTTCGCCGTGGGATAATTCCAGAATGTCATCCTCTGGTTCGAGCTGCGCCAGTTCACAGTAGTTTTCGAGCAGGTCGAGGATATCATCGCCATATGCAGCTGGGGATAGGCTCTCGAAACGAACGGTCCGCATGCGTCGAGCGAGCTGGTGGTCATGGTTGAGGATGTCTTCCAGTTCGTTTGTGCCCGAAAGAATGATCCCGACTGGCCATTCCGGGTCCGTCATCAGGGTCTTCAGCATGGATGTCACTGAATCCAGCTCGTGCTTGGTGCCCCGCGACGCCAGGTCCTGCGCCTCGTCGAGATGCACGAACAAAACGCGCCGCTCCTTCAGGTGATGTTGGACCAGGTCCCAGATGTACCAGGCATGGCGATCGGCACCGATAGGGTAGCCGAGCGCCCGAAGGAGCATCTGCCCTACAAATTTCAGCGTTGCGGGTGATGGCACCCGCAAGCTGATGATGGTTGAATCTCCGTATCCCTGATCGGCCAGCCTCTGCCTTTCTTGGGCAAGAAGATGGGTGATTGCCGCGCTTTTTCCGGCCCCGGAGTGCCCGGACAGGGCAAGCCCTTGCGCCTCGCTGATACGGTCGGTCTGGATGTCTACGAGCCTTTTCTCAGCGAGGATGGAGAACCCTTCTGCCAGTGGAACGAAGCGCTCGTGATCGACGAAATACGCCTTCAGTTCAGCGACCCGTTGTGCCGCTTGGGTGATCAGATCATTTGCCATCATTGAACCCCCAGCGTCTGCGGTTCTTGCGTCTCGTTCGACGCTCGGAGATCGGCCCGTTATCGTCGCTGTCCGGCTTCCGAGATGTGTCCGTTGGCGGAGTAATGGAGATTGCGTCATTGAGCAGGTCGTTGCTCGACGGCGTGTATCCCAACCGCTGTTCATCAGAGCGGAGCGGATAGTGCAGTGCCGCATCTGCACGGGCGACTTCTACGTCGGTCACATGGAAAGGTGTCAGTGCGCGCAGCGCGAATGCGTGGCGGTTCGCGTCCGATATCCGCGCGATAGCCCGCTGGACCTTGGGCGCGTCCAACTTCGCAGCACGCGCATGTGCGTGACGAACGGCCCGGATGCCCTCGCGCAGCTCATCGAAGCTCACGCCCTCAAAGCCGGGCTGATTGGCGAGTGCCGGGTACCAAGTTGCACCGACCTTGACGGCGATCCACCCGATGTCCTGCAGATCGACCCTGATTTCCACCTCCCGTATGGGGGAGTGCAGATAGGCTTCCCGCAGCGCCTCGCAGCTATAGCTAAGCCCCGAGAACAGTACGCCCTCGTCGTTGAGCTTCCGGGGCATCGGCCTGCCGAATGCCTTCCTGAGGGTCAAACCATCCGGCACCGGGGGCGTCCCGTGTTCAGCCACCAACCGCTTCCAAGCTGCATTCGGGGTTTCCCCCTTCAGCGAGCCGTGTGGCTGGTTGTGATAGATATCAACGATATAGGTCAGCAGGACCTTGATCAGATCGTCGTCACACAGACAGGCGAGCATTTCTGAAGGATAGTCACCGCGATCAACAGTGTCGAAGAAGGTCCGGCCTGCCAGCAGCGGCATGAGCTGATGCCCGAGAGTGCGGAAAAAGGACTCGATGTGCCCCCGCATCCAGGGAATTCCAGCGGGCGGCAAGTGCGACGTGACCCCAAGAGACGCTACCGTTGCTTGGAAGGCATCCGAGACGAAGGCAGGCCCCATGTCGGTCACGAGGGTTCCGATCCCGCCATGATGATGCCATGTGCTCTCACATTCGGCCGCCTGGGCCAGCGGGGTCTTATCCTCGAATATCTGCCGCAGCGCGCGGATCGCATCATCCGAATTCGGATTGTCGGCCAGTCGCATCGACACGACACATTTCGTGGCGCAGTCGATCGCAAGATACATCCAACGCCGCCCTGTCTCGAATTTCTTCTGCCGATCCGGTGGCAGGTGTTCCCAGATGCCTGTCAGCGTCAGTAACGACATGACGTCGAGCTTGTTTTCGTCCATCTCGACCCGCTCCATGGGGCGCACGACATCGGGACCATTGCTGCTCATGGTAAAATGTCTAGCGGCAGCCGCAGCACCATTCCGCTTGGCGTAGAGGTAGAACGGGTCAGCCATGTCTAGGCGACGTCGAATACTTGCGGCCGATGGAACGACCATAATAGGTACCCCGGCGTCGGCACGTTTTCGGTTCTCCTCATCGAAAAGCGCCTAGGTTTGCTTAATAGCTTGGACCTTGGTCGGTAACCGCCCGATTGAGGCCGCCTGCCTGACGGCGGGGTTCCGAGCTAAGACACG
>JAAFAB010000039.1 GCA_018222585.1 Paracoccaceae bacterium
CGGCTGACGTCCTCGGGGGCGATCTGCACCCGGATCTGCGCCCGAAGCGCCTCCAGTCCGAAGCTGACGAGATCGTCGTTGAAATCTCCCTGCATGGGCGAAAGCGTGATCGCCTCGATCCCGGCTCCGATGGTCCTGTCCACCAGGCTGTCCCGTGCGGCGTCACCAGCCGGATCATTGTCGCGGACGATGTAGAGCCTGCGCAGATGCGGGGAGAACTGGATGGCGGAGAGATGCCCGGCTGAAAGTGCGGAGGCCATCGGCAGGATCGGCAATGCCTGCCGCAGCGAGAGGATGGTTTCGATCCCCTCGCCTGCCGCCATAACATCCTGGGCCTCGCCAAACCGGACGGCGTTTCCGAGCAGATATCCCATCGCCTTTCTTGGCGGATCGAGCGGCGCCTTGCCAGAGCCGTCGCGGAGGAGCCAGGTGCGATGCGCGCCGGTGATCTTGCCATCGAGGTCGGTCACCGCGGCAATCATGGCGGGCCATGCCTCTGTCGGCCCATCGCCCTCCGGCCGCCAGTAGCAGGTCGGATGGAAACGCAGATTTTCGGTTCCGCGTAAGTCCATAATGCCGCGTGTCCGCAAATACGTCTCTGCGAGACTGCCGGCGAGCGGTTGCGTCATGCGCCAGAGGCGACGGGCCGCCTCGGACGATCCTGATGGTGCTTGCGGTGTACGGGATCGGTGGGACTTTGGCTCCGGTTCGGGATGCGGCAAGCTTAGGAAGCGGCGGGCTTCTTCGGCGACATCCGCGAAGTCGATGAGGCCAAGGCTTTCACCGATCACGTCGAGCAGATCGCCATGCTCGCCGCTCTGGGCATCGGTCCATTTTCCAGCCGCACCCTTACCGGCCTCTGGCCCGGTCAGACGGACGAACATCGAACGACCGGGCGTGTTTCGCACATCTCCAACCTGCCAGTAATTGCCCTGTTTGCGCCCGTTCGAGAGATAGTGGCGGCACACCGCCTCGGCCTCTCGGCCCAGACGCTGCGCCAGTTCGGAAGCGTTGAGACGTGCCATCACGGAGCCTCCCGCTCGGAAATGCGCTCGATCGGGAAGCGGTCGAGCAGTTTGCCGATGATCTCCGGCCCCGATGCGTCCACCGGCACGAAGAAGCGCAACTTCCAGGAAATGATCTCGCTGAAGAGACCATAGGTTCGCAGCCGATCGCGCATCGCCTCGGTGAAGCCGGTCAGTTCGATCCGGTTCGCGCCCATGACACGCGAGCGTCGCAGTTGCAGCCCTTCGGCCAGGTCGAAGATTGTCCGGCCTTCCATCAGCGCGGCATAGGCCTCGTCCGGCGTGATGGTGGTTGCGACGCCGCTGGTGGCGGCATTCGCCGCCCATGCAGGCGAGACCCGTCGACCGATGATGCGTTCACCCTCGTCAGTCTGGAGCCGGTAGACCCGGGAGGACTCCTGCGGCAGGCGCGTCCAGATCGGCAGCAGGAGCCCGGTCACCATGTGCAGGACGCTGTCGGTGAACTCCGGCACTTCGTCCAACTCGGCCTGCCATGCCGAGGCGAAGGCAGCGCGCTCGGCCTCGACCCAGTGGGTCTCGCCCATCGCCCGCATGGGCAGGTTCATTGCTTCCATCGGCCGGATCAGCCGGACGCGGCGCTCGATCTCGCCGTCATCAAGCATGACACTGGTGGTGGGGACCTGCACCGCCGCGCGGCCCGACCGTTCGTTGAGAAGCAGCTTCGCCCGCGGATCATCCAGCTCCGCCAGCGCCCCATCCAGCGGCACCGGCTGATTGCGCTTGCGTTCGGTCAGAGTCAGGAGCCGGGTTTCCGCGCCGGTGCCCGGATGGGTGTGGATCACCTGCCGGTCGGTGACGATAAAGCTCTCTGCGCGCAGCGTCTCCAGCCCCATGTCATAGGTGCCGGACGCAATCGCCCCATCGATCCGGGCCTGCAGAAGCTGTTCGAAGGCCGAGAACAGGATGCCCTGCATCTCGATGGTCAGTGCCAGAAGACGGTTGAGGAAGGTGGTGATCGGCGGCAGGTCGTCCTTGATGCCGTTCGCATCCATCAGCTTCAGTCCGGTGGCGGATTCAAACCTCTCCAGCGAGCAGCCCTCGACCTTGCCGCGCACGATCAGCAGATAGAGCTGGCGCAGCGCATCGCGGGCATAGGCGGATTCCAGATTGTCCTCGGGCCGGAACAGGCCTTGGCCGCCGGTCTGGCGCTGCCCGCGCGTGATCGCACCCAGCGTGTCGAGACGACGGGCGATCGTGCTGAGGAACCGCTTCTCGGCCTTCACATCCGTGGCGATGGGTCGGAAGAGCGGTGGTTGCGCCTGATTGGTGCGGTTGGTGCGCCCCAGCCCTTGAATGGCGGCGTCAGCCTTCCACCCCGGTTCCAGCAGGTAATGCACCCGCAGGCGCTGGTTCCGCGCCGAGAGCTCCGCGTGATAGCTGCGCCCCGTGCCCCCGGCGTCCGAGAAGACGAGGATGCGCTTCTGGTCATCCATGAAGGCCGAGGTCTCTGCCAGGTTTGCGGAGGGCGCACGGTTCTCGACCGCCAGGCGCGCCGATGCGCCATCGCCCTTGCGCACGATGCGGCGGGAACGCCCCGTGACCTCCGCCACCACATCCGTGCCGAAACGCTGGACGATCTGGTCGAGCGCGCCCGGAACCGGCGGCAACGAGCCGAGCTGTTCGAGCATCTCGTTCCGCCGGGCGACGGCTTCCCGGCTCTCGACCGGCTGACCGTCCCGGAAAACCGGCCGCGAGGAGAGGTTGCCCTCGCTGTCGGTGAAGGGTTCGTAGAGCTGCACCGGAAAGGAATGCTGCAAATACGAGCCGACATATTCCCGCGGCGTGACATCGACGGAAATATCGTTCCATTCGTCGGTGGGGATCTCGGCCAGCCGCCGTTCCATCAGCGCCTCGCCAGTGGAGACGATCTGGATGACGGCGGCATGGCCCGCCGCCAGATCGGCATCGATCGAGCGGATCAGAGGCGGCGTCTTCATCGAGGTCAGCAGATGCCCGAAGAAGCGCTGCTTGGTGCTCTCGAAGGCCGACCGCGCTGCGGATTTGGCCTGGCGATTCAACGTGCCTTCACTGCCGGTGATATTGGCCGCATCCATCGCCGCATTGAGATTGTTGTGAATGACGGCAAAAGCTTCGGCATAGGCATCATAAATGCGCCGCTGCTCATCCGTGAGCTGATGTTCGACCAACTCGTATTCCACCCCATCGTAGGAGAGCGAGCGAGCCGTATAGAGGCCGAGGGATCGCAGATCGCGGGCCAGCACTTCCATGGCCGCGACGCCGCCAGCCTCGATCGCCTCGACAAATTCAGCCCGGGTCTGGAATGGAAAGTCCTCACCGCCCCAGAGGCCGAGGCGCTGCGCATAAGCGAGATTGTGAACTGTGGTGGCGCCGGTCGCCGAGACATAGACCACGCGGGCATCAGGAAGTGCGTACTGGAGCCGCAAACCAGCGCGTCCCTGCTGCGAAGCGGCGATATCGCCGCGGTCTCCCTTGCCGCCACCGGCATTCTGCATCGCATGGCTCTCGTCGAAGATGATGACCCCATCGAAATCGGAGCCCAACCATTCGACGATCTGCTTGACGCGCGAAACCTTCTCGCCGCGGTCATCGGAGCGGAGCGTGGCATAGGTGGTAAACAGGATGCCTTCCGACAGCGTGATCGGCTTGCCCTGCGGGAAGCGCGAGAGTGGCGTTACCAGCAGTCGCTCCATGCCGAGCGCAGACCAGTCGCGTTGCGCATCCTCGATCAGCTTGTCGGATTTGGAGATCCAGACCGCCTTGCGTCGTCCGCGCAGCCAGTTGTCGAGGATGATCCCGGCCGACTGACGGCCCTTGCCGGCGCCGGTGCCGTCACCGAGCATGAAGCCCCGGCGAAACCGGACCGCGCCGGCGGCATCCTCGGGCGCCGCGCTCACGTTGTCGAAATGCTCGTCCACGTTCCAGGAACCGGCGAGATGATCGGCATGGGCTTCACCGGCATAGATCACCGTCTCCAACTGCGCGTCGGACAGACGGGTACGGATGTCGGCGGTCAACCTCGGCCGGTAAGAGGGTTGCGGCGGCGCAACCGAGGCCATCGCGGCCGACTGCACGAGCTTGGTCGGGTGCGGCTCAGCGCCCGGAATGCGCAACGATTGCAGCGCATATTCCTCGTAGATCGCATCGGACAGCCGCGCGCCCTCGGGCGGCGCCCAGTCCACGGTCTCGTAGGTTAGCTCGATGCCCTCGGGATCGGACGCTGGTGCGGTGGCGGGTCGGGATGCTGCGGCGCGGGCAAGATAACCGCGCACGGTCTTCGGGGCAGCCGCCGGCATGGGAGAAGCGACCTTCGGCAGCGAGACCGGCAAACGCGGCGGAACCTGGCTTTCGATCCAGCCGATCAGCTTGACGACATCCGGTGCGATGCCCTTTGATGCCGGGAAACAGGACGGATCGTCGGCGGGCAGCTTGTCGATGACGGTCAGCCGCGTGTCGATGCTGGTACCGTGCTTCGCAAAGACCGCGCCATCGATGGCTGCGGTGAAGACCACGCGGCCACGGTCCTGCAGGCGTATGAAGGCATCGCGCCAGGCTGGAGCTTCCGGTCCGAAATTTGCGCCGGTGATCGTCACCAGCCGACCGCCGGGAGCAAGGCGGGCCAGCGCCGAGGCAACATGGCGATAGGCCGCATCAGCGACACGCCCGCTGACATTGGCCATGACCGAAAATGGCGGGTTCATCAGCACCACGGAAGGAATGGCGTCCTGGGCCAGATAGTCGTCGATCTGGGCGGCGTCGAACCGGGTGACGGGAAAGGCCGGAAAGAGGGTAGAGAGAAGATCGGCGCGGGTCTCGGCGAGTTCGTTGAGGATCAGCGAACCGCCGACGCTCTGGGCAAGGATCGCCATAAGGCCGGTGCCCGCCGAAGGTTCCAGCACCACGTCATCGGGCGTGATCGTGGCCGCGGTGAGAGCGGCAAAGCCGAGAGGCAGAGGCGTGCTGAACTGCTGGAAGCTCTGGGTTTCCTCGGTGCGGCGGGTCTGCGTGGGCAGCAACCCCGCGATTTTCTCCAGTAGCCCGAGCCGGGAAACCGGAGAGCCGGCTTTGCGGAACAGCGCCTTTCCGTATTTGCGCAGGAACAGAACCGTGGCGACCTCGCAGGCTTCATAGGCGAGCTTCCAGTCCCAGGCGCCGGTGGCATCGGAGGCGCCGAAAGCGGTTTCCATGGCGCTGCGCAGGTCCGCGGTATCGACGCGTTGACCGCGTTCGAGATGGGGAAGGAGGCGATGGGCGGCGGCCAGGATCGCGGGCGCGGGCTGCGTGACAGGACCGGTCACGGGAGACGAAATGTTCATGTCGGGAAACCTCAGAGAGCGGGAACGGGGAGGACCCGGACGGCGCTCTCTCTCAACCGCCGGGGCTCACCCCGTCCCGGCCCCTCTCTGCCTCGGCACCTCATGCTCCATCACCTCGCAGACCCGAGGGCGACAGCGCTCCGCTATCAGAATTCGCAAGGCCTCATTGATTGTAAGCGATATTCATGAGATACACCGACTTGAGATCAATTATCGAAACCGAGAACTGAATTTCATGGAGCAGGCGCAAAGGAATCCGTTTTCAGGTGCCGTAACCGTTTTTCACGAGCGCTGGCTCCCCGAAGAGGCCACACCTGCGGGCTATGCTGCGCTGATCGATGCCTATGCGCTCGCAACGCCCCTGCCCCGAACACTTTCCGCCATCGGCCCACGTCACAAGGTCTACGCGGCCGACGGCTGGCGCCTCTACACACCCCGCCATAAACCCGAGGCGAGCCTCATCGGTCATCTGACCTTCGCGCTGCGTTACGAGGGGCTGGATCTGGCAGTTCTCAAGCGGCTGTTCAAGGCAAACGGGCCAGAGCCGATCAAGGCCATTGTCGAGGCTGCGCCGACGGGCAGTTACGCGCGCAGGATTTGGTTCCTCTACGAGTGGCTCCTCGGCGCAGAATTGGATCTGCCCGACGCCACGCGCGGCAATTATGCGCCCGTAATCGATGCCAGGCTCCAATGGGATGCAGAGGGCGCCCCCTCGACGCGCCACCGGGTCCGCAACAACCTGCCCGGCACCCCGGATTTTTGCCCGATGATCTTCCACACTCCGGCAATCGAAGCCTTCATCGCCCGCGATCTGGCGGCCGAGGCCCGTGCGGTGCTGGCCGAGGTGCCCGCCGATCTGCTGGCGCGCGCGGCGGCCTTCCTGCTGCTCAAGGATTCACGGTCGAGTTTCCAGATCGAAGGCGAGAACCCGCCCCAGGATCGTATCCGGCGGTGGGGCCAGATCATCGGTGAAGCCGGGCGCCATCCGATCGACCGGGCAGAACTCGAACGCCTGCAACGCATCGTCATCGGCGATGCCCGCTTCGTCCATCTGGGTCTGCGGCAGGATGGCGGCTTCATTGGCGAGCACGACCGCACGACCGGCGCCCCCCTGCCCGATCACGTCAGCGCCCGGCATGAAGACCTGCCTGCGCTGATCGCCGGGCTCGAAGCGTTCGACCGCGACGTCGCCCCGGGGCTCGACCCTGTTCTGGCCGCCGCCGGCCTCGCCTTCGGATTCGTCTATATCCACCCATTCGAGGACGGCAACGGGCGCCTCCATCGCTACCTGATCCACCACGTGCTTGCAGCACGCGGCTTCAATCCGCCCGGGCTGGTCTTCCCGGTGTCGGCGGTGATCCTCGAGCGCATCGACGCCTACCGGCAGGTGCTCGAGAGCTATTCGCGTCGACTGCTGTCCCATGTCAGCTGGCGCCCAACCGATCGCGGGAACGTCGAGGTGCTGAACGACACCGGCGATTTCTATCGCTTCTTCGATGCCACGCCCCATGCCGAATTCCTCTTCGCCTGCGTGGCCCAGACAATCGACCGTGACCTGCCTGCAGAGACCCGGTTCCTGCGTGCCTATGACGGGTTCAAGTCCCGCGTCTCGGGCCTGATCGACATGCCGGACCGCGTGCTCGACCTGCTGTTTCGCTTCCTGCACCAGAACGGTGGCAGGCTTTCCGGACGCGCCAGGGCGAAAGAGTTCGCCGCTCTTAGCGACGTGGAGGCCGACCGGATCGAAGCCATCTATGCGGAGTTGCGGGAGGAGTTCTGAGGGCGAACCTCCTCACCCAAACCGTTGGCCGGTTTCAGTGAAGGTGTAACCGTTGGCGGTGATGGCCTCATCGACGACCTCATCCGAAGACAGATACTCGTATTCGCGCTCGAGCTGGCGGTAGAGCCAGCGGGCGAGATCGCGCAACGCCTCGATCACGCCTTCCTCGGCATCGGCGGTCATGTCCTGATATGTCGGACTGTCACGCTCGACCGAGATCCCCATGCAATGTTCGTGACAATAATGGCCGCGATGGCTGGCCTCGGCGCGAAGCTGGTAAAAATTGCGCCGCTGGATCGCCTGCAGGGCATCGGCGATGCAGTGCAGTTCGGTGTCCTTAGGCGCATATTCCCGGACCAGGCGCGGCGCGCCCTTGCGGTAGGCATAGAAAGTCTCGAAGCAGGCACCATCGCCCTGGCTCCAGAAGCCCCGGAACCAGATGCAGGGGTCTTGCCGTGTGCCGCCGCCCATCAACCGGACGGTTCGGGTCTTGAGGTTCAGCCCTAGGATTTCGGCTACGCGCTGGAAATCCTCATAGACGGCATCGTACCAGTCATCGCCGAAGCCACCCTCACAATACCAGACGCGGGCTTTGTCCCTGGCTGCATCGGAAAGCTCGTCGAAGCGATAGACAATGATCTCGATGACCTCATTCATAGGGATTGCCTCCCCCCAACACGGTGGAAAGCCAGCCGTCCGTGTAGATCCAGTCCACCGTCTCGCCGGTGGCGAGATCGAGGACGTGCGCTCCGCCGCCGAACCCGTCCACACGCGGCCTCGAGCAGGTATTGGCGTATTGCATCCCCCAAAGGCCGGTCAGCCCGAACTCCTTCGCGCAGCGTTTGACGAATTGGACGACATGCTCAGGATCGCCGGTGCCATCATCGCGCATCCAGAGCTGGGTTCCGCCATGCTCGGGTTGAATGGAAAGCAGAAACCCGTCCGAAGGCGGATCTTCGGCGGCGTTCTCATCCGAGAGCGCATTGTAAAGATCGAGCGCGCGGGCGGCCTGCTCAGGGGTGCCCACATCGAGCAGGCAGGAGAAATGGGTGAAATAGTCGGCCATGATGGTCTCCGGGCATGACATGGCCCGGCGTGGAACCGAGCCAAATGGGATGGAAAGGGTGAAGCTCAGGCGGCCTGCGGCAGGCGGAGCAGATCGGCCGCGATCTCGCGCCAGAATGGATCGACCAACCGTGCCTCCAGCGCAGCGGCGCGGTAACGCAGCCGTCTCGCACCACCTGGCTCGGAGGCTCGGAATGCCATGCCGCGCAGTCGGCTGGCCTTGGTCACGATCCTGCGTGCCTCGGCATCGGATGCGACCGGCTGCTGCCAGAGGATAATGCCGCCGCGGATTGCGCCGGCGAGAACCAGGCGCTGATCGCGGTCCTGAATGAGCATGATGCGCGGCTGGAAATATGGAAAGCTATTCGGCCCCGTGCAAATATCATCGCGCGACAGGCGCAAGGCTGCGGCCTCGATGGCCTCCTCCGGTGACAGGCATTCCCCAAGCGGGATCACGTGATCAAAGCTATTCGCCGCGTCACTGGCGTCATAGCTGGCGACGCCGAGGCACGAGATGCGCAGCGGCAGCTTTGGGGCCCGGCAGAGCGCGGGCAGAACATCGGCCGCCAGAATCTGGCCGATGGGGCGGAAGGTTTCGGAACGGGCAAAGGTCATCGGGATCACTCCATGACGGGCGCCGGTGAGCCTCTCTCTCCAGCCCTCAACCCGTCACGGCCGAAAGGCCCGCACTCTCCCTCTCTGACCGGGCTTGTTCCCGGTTCCGCCACCGACGATGGGGGACCATCGTAAGGCACTGAAGGCCCGATCGCGGGTCTCCGCGCTCGGGCCGTTTGGGGTGAGGCGCTGTCGCGCCTTACTCCCATGGATCCAGTTCCAGCTTCACCATGTCCTCATCGCCGTCGAACTCGTCGGCGGGCATGGCGCCGTGGGTTCCGTCCCCGGCCTGGAACACGACGATTACGACCATCAGCGTGGTGGCGAGGCTGGCGGCGAAAGCGGTGGCATCTGCATAGGACATCGGGATTGGCTCCTGTCACTGGAGGCGGGGAACCATCCCCCGCGCGACAGGCGCCCGACGTGTCTGACCGGATCTGCACTCACCCTCGGGCGTTCGGACTAGCTCCGAATCCCCGAGGGCGGCACGCGCGCGTAAGCCGACCCCTCCGGGGTTGAATGTCAAAGAGACGGATCAGACCAAGGTTAGCGAATGGAAGCGGGGGTGGTGTCTTGCATCCGACAGGCGCCGGATACCCCCTTGCAGATGCTTCGCCCTGCCAGCCTTGCCGCCGCGCTGGCATCAGGAGCGTGTTCGAGGACGGGGGCGGACACCGATGCCGAACATGATGAGCGGCACCGTGGTGAAGCTGGAATTGGTGCCATACAGGCCGACGACACGACGACCGCGGTGGCTGTCGTCAGACGTGAACGGGCCTTCAGTCCCAGAGCCCATCGGCAATCTCGTGGGCGATCAGGGCGCGCGCGCTCATCATCACGTCGTCACCGCTGGTGTCGATATGACCGTAGAACCGGGCTTGACCGCCGTTTGCGGTCCAATCGGCGTAGCGGCAATATTCGCGGGCTTCGAGACGGAAGGCGCGCATGTCGTCCGCCCAATGCGGCTTCGGCTCCACCACCACTGTGATGCCGTCGCAGGTTTCCTCCCAGGGCAGCGTGCGTTCGGATGGCGGACTGGCGCGGTTTTCACGGAATATCTGCTCGATATCGATCATTGCGGGCATCAGGGTTCTCCAAAGGAAAAGCCCGGTCACGAGGACCGGGCAAGTTGCGGAAACGGAAAGCGGGATCAGTAGCCGAAGCGCCAGGACGGCCATACCTGTCCGTCATTGGCGTCGGTGACGGCCTGGGCAAGCAGCTCGCCGTCACCTTCGATCAGCGTGTGATCGCGGATCGGGGTTTCGTCGATGACGATAGCATCGGCGACGATACCGTCCTCGACCTCGACATGCACGGGGACGAGATAGGAAAAGACGATGCGCCGGTTCGGCGTGTCGGGTCTCAGGGTCATGTTGGTCTCCTGAAATTGAGGAAAAAGTGCGGGGCGACCATAGCCGCCCCGCGTGAGGATCATTCCGCAGCGACCATGCTCTGCGGGTCTTCGTTCTCGGCGGCTTCGTCCTCTTCGCCGTCTCCGGCGAGGAACTCGGGCAGATCGTCCGCCTCGGCGTCGATCCCGGCATCCGCATCGACCTCGGCATCGGGATCCACCAGGCGCAGCGGCTCCGGCAGCCAGCCGGTGTCGGCCAGCAGGCGCTCGGCCTCCGTAGCCATGTCACCCTTCTTCAGGTGGTCGATGAGCTGGGCCGCCCGTTTGCCGGCGCCTTCGCGCACCGCCTCTACGATCCGCGGCTTGGTCACGCGGCCGAGATAGTTGCTCACCGTCGGCCGCCAGCCCACCGCCACCATGTCGAGCCCGGTGGCGCGCACCAGCCGGTCGGCCTGGGACAGGCGCACGTCAAGCCCGTGCTGACTGACTCCCATGCCGCCATAGGGGTTGGGCTTTTCGTGCAGAGCGTTGACTCCGAAGCTGACGCAATGGGCGAGCAACTCCATGCGGGTGTTGTCGTCCTGATCGACCAGCCAGTCCCAGAGCGCCGCATCGTCGGCCGGTATATGATCGCCCCAGCGTTCGTGCCGCTCGGCGATGGCGCGCGCCGAGACACTTTCGCCGAGGTCGTCGGCTTGCGCCGGGAAATGAACCTCCCGGACATGGGCCTCGAGGCAGCCCCTGGTGGACTGCGGCATGAAGCAATCGGTGACCAGCCGATGCAGCAGCGCCGTCATCGCCACATGCGGGTTTATCGCCACGGCGTCGCGGAGCGCCAGCGTGCGATGCGCAGTCAGCTCGCTGACGAGGCGATCGGGCAGCGGTCGGATGGTCTCGACTTCTTCGTCCTCCTCTGTCTCCTGGGCGGCCCCGCCCACGGTGATGACCGCGCGCTGCACACCACCGGACTCGTCGCCCTCGGGAGAACAACCATCGGCACCCTGCCCTTCCTGACCTTCCACCGCCTCGTCTTCGGGGCGGACATAACCGCGCTCGACGGCAAGCTGGCCGTCATGGCG
>JAAFAB010000040.1 GCA_018222585.1 Paracoccaceae bacterium
CCAATGTTCAAGGAAACGCTGACCGAGCATGATGATGTCATCGGGCTCGTCTGCGAAGGCAAGTTGACAGTGGCAGACTTCAAGAAAATGCACGCGCTGCTTCATGAACGTCTTGGAACAACCGGTAATCCGGGTCTGGTTCTCGACCTTACAAGTTTCGAGGGCTACGAAGAGCCTTCGGCGATCCTGGAAGTTCTGAAGATCGACACTACACGTGAACGATTTCTGTCGCATAGCGGTTGTCGGAGAACGCAGATGGATGGAATGGGGCGCTCGGGTGGTCAACCTACTGACGGGCTCCGAGATGCAGTGGTTCGAATCCAGCGATACCGAGTCCGCACTTGCGTGGGCGCGTGACGGGTAGCCAACGATTCTGCAAGAAAAGGACTAACTGAATTGGATATGGAATAATGCTTCTGGCGGATCCGGATTTACTACGTAGCGACTTTAACCGGGTACTGTGTGCCGACGTGCGATTCGAGTGAAATGACATCCGCCTCAAGATCGTGAGGCTACAGGGGCATCACGTCCAAGTTACAGAATATCGCTTGACCTCCCCTTACTGGAAGGTTGTAAAGACTGTTCATGTTCCGCGTTTTTCGCCTTGTTTTGATTCTCATGCTGACTTTCGGCGCCGTGACTGCGCCGGATGTGTCGTCGGCAAGTATGTCGGACACGGCGATGGCGCAGATGGAAACCGCCGAAAGCGCCGATGGCCTCTGCAATGGTTGCGATCCCGCTGGATTTGCTGACGGTACTGCCTGTGAAGGTGGGTGTCCTGTTCCTTGCGGCTCCAGCGGTACGGCTGGCCTCCTTGCCAAGATGCCGTCAGAGCGGCTCGCGATGCCCTTTGGTACTGCCATCCGGGGTGCCGAACCTTTGATCTCACTCGGCGCAAATCCGTCGCTTGATCCGTTCCCTCCCAAACTGCCTGTCTGAACCTGATACCGGCCTCGCCTGCTGCGAGGCCTGATTGTTGCCTTGGCCGAAGCTGGCTGAGTGCGACCCTTTCAGATCAAGGCAAATGCGATGATCCTCCACAGACCGATTTCACGAAGGCACGTGCTTCGCACAGGTGCCGCATTAACAGCCCTATCCGCTCTGTCACCTGCACGAATGGCGATGGCCGATCCAACTGGGGACCCATTCGTCCTACGCGCGGCATCCGGACAGGCCGCCCTGCGCCCGTCACCATACGGCCCGACTAATGTCTGGAGCTATAACGGGTCCGTCCCCGGCCCTGAAATCAGGGTCCGGCGGGGCGACCGCGTGCGGGTTCTGGCTCAGAATGGGTTGGATGAAGGGACCACAATCCACTGGCATGGCATTCGCACGCCCAATGCGATGGACGGAGTGCCGTTCCTTACACAGGATCCGATCCCGGTTGATGGCGATTTTCTCTACGAGTTCGATGCGCTGGATGCGGGCACGTTCTGGTACCATCCGCACCAGCGCAGTTCGGAACAGGTCGGACGCGGCCTTTACGGGCCACTGATCGTCGAGGAGGCGGACCCGATCCGCGTGGATCGTGACCTGACCTGGATGCTGGACGACTGGCGCATGACCCGGGACGGGCAAATTGCGGATGACTTCGGCAACCGCCACGACGCGACGCACGGCGGTCGTATTGGTAATTCCGTGACCATCAACGGCCAGATACCCGACCGCATCGCGGTGCGGTCCGGTGAGCGCATCCGCTTGCGGCTAGTCAATGCGGCGAACGCGCGGATATTCGGGCTGGATTTCGGTGGTCTTGCACCGGTTGTGGTCGCTTTGGACGGTCAACCCGTGACTCCCCATGCCCCTGACAGCGATATTGTGGTGATCGGACCAGCCATGCGTGTTGATCTGGTGATCGACATGACTGGCAAGCCCGGAGAAGTCGTCACCGTCACCGAAGTGTTCTACGACGGCCTCGAATACCGTCTGGTCGACCTCGTCTATGGGCCTGACAGGCTGCGGGACAGTGTGCCGGATTGGTCGATGCACCTGCGACCCAACCCGTTGGCGGAACCGGACATGGCGTCGGCCGCGCGACATCAGATCGTCTTCAACGGCGGAATGATGGGGCAGATGATGATGGGCGGCGGCATGGGGTCAATGATGGGCCAGATGCGCGAAGGAAACATGTGGTTCATCAACGGCGAAGCCGCGACGGGTCACATGATGGACCCGTTGCTGGTCCTGCCGCAGGGCACGTCGCACGTGTTCGAGATGGATAATCGCACGGCTTGGCACCATCCGATCCATTTTCATGGACATTCGTTCCGTGTGATCGCGCGCAACGGGCAACCGACACGGCATCGCGAATGGCAGGACACCGTCCTGATGGCCCCCGAAGAACGGGTCGAAATCGCGTTCGTCGCGGACAACCCAGGCGACTGGATGTTCCACTGTCACATTCTGGAACACCAGGCGGCGGGCATGACGGGCGTCATCCGTGTCGATCCTGACACGACCAAAACCTGAAAACTCACAGATCACTGACGACGGAAGGGAAAGAACCGATGAAAAAGATACTTGGATTTGCCAGCCTCGGCACCGCAGGTGCTGCCGCTGTCCTTGCGATGAGCCTGAATGCCGCACCGGTCGCCGCGCAGGAGGTCACGCTTTACAAGAACCCGCAATGCGGATGCTGCGAAAGCTACGCGGACTATCTGCGGGAGAACGGTTTCACGGTGGAGGTGAAACCGACCCAGGATCTGGCGCAGATCAGCCGCGAGGCTGGTATCCCGGACGATTTTCAGGGCTGCCATACCGCCTTTCTGGACGATTACGTTGTCAGCGGTCACGTGCCGATCGATGTCGTCAACAGGCTGCTCGAAGAGCGCCCGGAAATTGCCGGTGTGACCCTTCCCGGTATGCCGATGGGGTCGCCGGGTATGGGCGGCGCAAAACAGGAGCCGTTCAAGATTTACACCGTCGAGGAAGGTGTGAGCCCGACCGTATATGCGGTCGAATGATCAATTGCGCGGTCTGGTGCGAACCCGTGCCAGACCGGCTTCAAGGGAAAACAAAGGATGGAATGCATGATGATGGACGGTGGAATGATGGGCGGCGGCATGATGATTGCGATGGGCCTCGTCTGGTTGCTGATCGTGGGTGTGCTGGTGCTCGCGGCGATCGCCTTGGTCAAATACATCCGCTCGGACAGCGGAAAATAGAAATGTGCCAGAATGCGGATTGAGGGTGCCAGCAGCGGCGATAGCCTGTTGTCGATGGGGTTGGTCTGGGCGCTTTGCGTCCTGCTTGTCCTGTCGTCGCTCGCGGCACTCATCGTCCTCTGTAGGTGGCTCGTAACAAGAAGGCGGAAACTAAGTGAAAAACACGATTAGGCTCTCGGCTGTCCTGCTCGCCACGACGGTTTTGCCCGTAGCGGCGCAGAGCGACGTGCTCATGGGCGAGCGCCTTTATCAAGAGAATTGTGCCAGTTGCCATGGGGCAAACCTGGAGGGGCAATCAGATTGGCGCACACGATTGCCGAACGGCAGGTTGCCTGCCCCGCCGCACGACGCCTCCGGCCATACCTGGCATCACCCCGACCGCGTATTGCTCGACATCGTGAAACGCGGACCGGCGGCGATTGTCGGGAACGGGTACGAAAGCGACATGCCCGGATATGAGGATGTGCTGACAGACGATGAGATCACGGCGATCGTTGACTACATCAAGAGCACATGGCCCAACCGGATCCGCGCGTCGCAGGAAAGCCGATCCCTTGCCGATGAGCAGGCGCAGCCATGACGGAAGAGGTCGAGGGAAATGCCGACCCTGTGTCGCGACGTAGTATCTCCGGGTTCGTGCTGGTTCCGCTGATAGCTTTTGCCCTCATGGTCCTGTTCGGTTGGGGGCTTTTCAGGGGTGGCGACGACTTGCCGTCGGCACTTCTCGGCAAACCCGTGCCCGACTTCGCGCTGCCCCCGGTGCTCGGCCGAGAAGAAGGTCTTTCGACGCAGGACCTGATCGGACACGTGTCACTGGTGAACGTCTTCGCCTCGTGGTGTGTGCCCTGCCGTGCCGAACACCCGTTGTTCATGGAGTTGAGTGCAACCGGTGAGGTGCCGCTCTACGGAATCAACTACAAGGACCCGCCCGATCAGGCGCGCGCCTGGCTCGACGAGTTGGGTGATCCCTACGCGCGCATCGGGGCCGACATCAACGGACGCGCCGGTATCGAATGGGGCGTCTATGGCGTGCCCGAAACCTACGTCATCGCGCCCGACGGCATCATCGCCTACCGCCATGTTGGTCCGATCACACGAGCAATCCTGCAGGAAACGCTGCTGCCGATCGTCCGTGACCACAAAACCCAATCCGCCAAGGAGAAAACGCCATGAAAAATCTGAAACCGGCGCTGATCGCCTGGGCACTGTCCGTCGGCGCGGCTTTCGCGACACCGCAAGGGTTTGCACTTCACGACACCCCGCAACCTGTCGCCAATGTGCGCTACGAGAAAGATGACGGCAGCCGCGGAGACATGGAAGATTTTCGCGGCAAAGTGATCCTCGTGAACGTCTGGGCAACCTGGTGCGTCCCCTGCCGCGAAGAGATGCCGACGCTCGATGCGCTTCAGGCGGAACTTGGCGGCGACGACTTCGAAGTGGTTGCCCTTTCCATCGACCGGGCCGGATCACAAATCGTTCGGCGTTTCTACGACGAGATCGGTGTCACCAATCTCAATATGTATGTCGACCAGACCATGCTTTCGATGACCGCGCTGCGCACCGTTGGCCTGCCGACGACGATCCTGATCGACGCGCAGGGGCGGGAGCTCGGGCGACTGGTCGGCCCGGCCGAATGGGATGATCCCGAGATGGTGTCCTTTTTGCGAAGCTTTATTGAATGAATCCCAGCAAAAGTCCACTGCTCACCCTTGACCTTCCAGTTACTGGAATGACTAGCTTTTAATCATCGAAAGGACTTTCTGGATGACCGAAATATCACCTTCCAACATTGCGGGTGCCGCCAACATCGAAAGCGCAGGAAATTGGCCCAGGTGGTTGACGCGCAGACGATTGCTGTTCGTCGGTGCGGCAACCGTGATGGGGGGCGGCATGGCCCTGAACTGGGGATGGCTCACCGCGATCGGGCTCGCGCCTGTTCTGGTCTCGCTGGCCCCCTGTGCCGCGATGTGCGGCCTGGGTCTGTGCATGAAGGGCGGGTCTGGAAAGGGATGCTCCAACTCGCCGGACGGGGCGTCTCCCGACTGAGTTCTTTCGATAACCATACGATCAACCCAAGGAGAAAACCATGAGAAAAACACTTACAACTTTCGTCGTTGCGACGGCCCTTACCGCAAGTGCATTTGCCGTCAGCGCCCAGGAACAGACCACGCCGGAAACGGGCGAAATGATGCAGAATGAGGGGGCCATGCAAGGCGGCATGATGGACGGCGACATGATGGGCATGATGAAGATGATGGCCGAAATGAAACCCATGATGGAAGCCTGCACCGAGATGATGGCGTCCATGACCGAGAATATGGACGGCGGCATGATGCCGTCGGAAAAGTCTGACGGCTAGATTTGCCCAAATGCCTGTCGGTCAACGGATCGGCAGGCATTTATTGTAATGATACAAGAATTGACAGCACTGACACGGCGCGCCGCTTTAGCGATACTCGCGGCCACGATTTCGTCTCCGGCCTTCGCCAATCATCCGGGGGAAAACCTGGATGCGCGCATGTTCGAGATGGAGCCCTACTTCCAAGCCATCGATGCAGCGCAGGCTCCGGGTTTCGAGCTGCAGGATTCCGAGGGGAATCCCGTGCGCCTGTCGGATTTCAGCGACAAGGTGGTCATCCTTCATTTCATCTATGCCAACTGCCCGGATATCTGCCCGCTCCATGCGGAAAAGATCGCGGCGGTCCAGGCTTCGATCAACGACGGGCCGATGAAGGAGCTTGTGCAGTTTATCTCGATCACGACCGATCCTGTGAACGACACGCCAGACGTGTTGCGCGATTACTCGGACCGGCATGGGCTCGATCCAAGCAATTGGGTTATTCTAACCAAACGTCCCGATCAGACTGAAAATGCAACGCGCGTTCTGGCGCGGGACTATGGGCTGGAGTTCACGATGACCGCCGACAGCGACATGATGATGCACGGAGCGGTCACCCATGTCGTGGACATCGGCGGGCGGTTCGCTGCAAAATTCCATGGCATGGACTTCAAGAACGTGAACCTGATCCTCTATGTCAGCGAGTTGATCAACAACGCCCAGCATCGACGCCGGGAGCCCAACTGGTGGGACCGGCTGACAGGTGTGTTTCAATGAGTGTCGTCGCGACTGGCGTCAGGCTGTCCTCGACAGACGGAGTTTCCCTGACAGCTCTGCGTCGGTATTTTGCGGTGATCATCCCGGCCAACTTGATCTGGGAGTTCGCGCATATGCCGCTCTACACGATCTGGAACGAGGGCACTTGGGGTGAGATTGTCTTCGCAGCCGTCCATTGCACGGGTGGCGATATCCTGATCGCCATGAGCGCGCTGATGCTTGCCCTCATGCTGTCGGGCCGGGGCTGGCCCCTGGTCGCCTCGACGCGGCGGTCTGTGACCGTCCTGACGGTGGTGTTCGGGCTCGGATACACGCTGTTCAGCGAATGGCTCAACATCGTGATCCGCGCGGCCTGGGCCTATTCGGACCTGATGCCGATCATTCCGATCCTCGATGCGGGCCTGTCACCTGTGTTGCAATGGATCGTGATACCGCTGGTCGCGTTCTGGTGGGTCTGGCGGCCTTTCAACAACGATCGTGATGTATGATGGATATTTCCGGCATCGGCATCTTCGCGGCCTTCCTGGCGGGAGCCATCTCGTTCCTCTCTCCCTGCGTCCTGCCGCTGGTGCCGGGCTACGTATCCTATATCGCAGGGCAGCCGGATTTGCGCACGACGCAGTCAGTCGGCTTGCGGGCGCGCGCCGGGGCGCTCGGGTTGAGTGCTTGCTTTGTCCTGGGCTTTTCGACGGTCTTCGTCGCCCTCGGGGCCGGGGCCAGCGCGCTCGGATCCCTGCTGCTGACATGGCGCACCGAGCTGAACTATCTCGGAGGCGCGATCATCATTCTGTTCGGACTGGTCATGCTGGGTTTCTTTCGTCTCGATGCGTTCTCGCGCGATACCCGTTTCAATCTCGACATTCCCGGCGGTCGCCCGCTTGGGGCCTACGTGCTGGGACTGGCCTTCGCCTTTGGCTGGACACCTTGCATCGGTCCGATCCTCGGCGCAATCCTGACGCTCAGTTCGACCTCCGGCGGCATGTCGGACGGCATCTGGCTGCTGTCGATCTATTCCGCTGGACTGGGGGTGCCTTTCCTGCTGGCCGCGCTCTTCACCGACGCCATCGCCGCGCGGGTAAGGCAGATCGGCAAAGCCGGTCGCTGGCTCTACAAGGGCGCGGGTGTTGCCATGATCATCATGGGAGTTGCCATCATGACCGGGCAATTGTCACGGTTTGCCTATTGGCTGCTGGGGACGTTTCCCTTTCTCGCGACGATCGGGTGACGAATCTCGAACCAGCTCTAGGTGTGATGGCTGCAGTGTAGGGATTATCTCCGCCAATCAATGTCATCCACGCCGCGCCTCTGTAGAGGTCGCGGTGCCGTCAGCCGATCAGGTAGACCCGGATCGGCATCCAGATACCCATGACCATCATCATCAGGTTCTCGGTGAGCGAGACAAAACCGAGCGGCACCTTGCTGTCGCCCCCGACGCAGGCGCATTTCAGCTCGCGCTTGTCGATATAGACCGCCTTGAAGACCGAAACCGCGCCGACGGTGCCGATGAACAAGGCCACGGGTGCCGACAGCCAGGTGAGCGCCCCTGCGACCATGAGGATACCGGCGAAGGCCTCTCCGAAGGGATAGAGATAGCCGTAGCGCACCCAGCGGTGCGCCAGCAGGTCGTAATTTAGGAACATGGTCGAAAAGCTTTCGACATCCTGAAGTTTCTGCACTGCAAGCAAGCACATCGAGATCGAGATGAACCATTCCAGCGCGCGCAGGCTGAGGATGGTTCCAAAGCTGTACCATGACAAGCCGAGCGCCATCAAAAACGCGACGGCAAAGATCGCGATCACCGGTTGATAGGAGGTGTCCGAGCGTTCGCTTTCCGGTGCGTCAAGGCCGAAATGGACCCGCAGATCGTCATAGCCGCCGATGCGCTTGTCGCCGATCCAGGTCTGCGGCGTGGTCTCGACCCCGTGATTTTCCATGAAAGCATCAGTTTCCTCGCGTGTCGTCAGGTGGTGATCCTCGACCTCGTACCCTTCCCGTTCGAGCAGGTCTTTGGACTTGAGACCATAAGGGCAAAGGTGATCCAGCATGACCATCCGGTAGAGTTGGGCTGTTTTCGATGCGTCTTTCGGCATGGTGTTTCCTCCAGTTTCTGGTTCAGGCACCGCAACCGTAATGTCCGCGATACCCTGCACGCAGACCGGGCCCAAGTTCGAGAACGAGATCGGCGTCCTGCATTTCGCCACTATTTGCGGCCAATGTGCCGGTTCCGCTCGGCGCGCTCAACGCCACTGTCATGCCTTCCTTGCCCCAAGTGCTTCCGGCGTCGCCAGCCTCCAGCCGCACCAGATCGCCGCTGATCTTGGCGAGAGCTACACTCCCACCGTCGATGCGGCCCACCGCCAGCGCAGGCCTGCTTGTGGTGGTGTAGGTGAACGTGCACGCCGCGCCGTCCGGGAAGAGTTGTGCGATGTCCTCCCGGGTCAGGAATTCAAGATCGAGAATGGTGATCTCCGCCGTGGACAGCGCCTCGTCAAGGCTCACGATCTGCGCCGGTCCGCTTTCTGACTGTGCCGGACTGTCACCATTGGCGTCGATATCGTTCACCAGATAACGCATCTCGGCGATTTCCTTGTCCTGCGCATAGATGATCTCATCCGCCAACTTGCGCACGCGCGGGTCCGAGATATCGGCGCGGCTGGAGGTCATGATCGCGATCGAGTGGTGCGGGATCATTGCCCGCATGTAGCTGGTGTCGCCCACCGTCACTTGGCTGCGGACCAGCCAAAGCGAGGCGGCAAAGACCACAGCGGCACCGATGAAGATGGCGGCGTTAGCCGTCTTGCTGGAATACATCGACAGCATGAAGCCCAGCATGATGATCGCCATGGTGGCACCCATCAGGAGAGCCATGTAGACCCGCGTTTCCGACCAGAACACATGCGTCCAGAGGTAGGTATTGAGATACATCAGACCGAACATGACGACGGTAGATGTCGCGATCATCGCGAAAAAGCGGCCATATGACATGAAGTTGTCCTCTCTCGAAATCGTGAAGTATAGAGGTAGAACAACTTTCCCGCGCTGGAATGTTCCGAAAAAGCTGCAGCCAGTCGCACCTTATGGGTGGCGCTGCCCGCTGCGGGACATATCTTAATCCGCTGCCCTGGCGGTCCGGGTCTTATCCTCTTCCATAGCCAGATCTGCGAGAATCGGACAATCAGGCCTGTGATCGCCAGCGCAGGCATCGACAAGGTGCGACAGCGTCGCGCGCATCTCGGTCAGTTCTGCGATTTTCCGGTCGATCCGGTCGAGGTGTTCTTCGGCGATCTGCTTGACCTCGGCGCTGGCGCGGTCGGTGTCGGCATAGAGTTTCAGCAGGCTCCGGCAGTCCTCGATGGTGAAGCCCAAGGCGCGCGCCCGGCCGAGAAACGCCAGCTTGTGGACGTCGCTCTGCCGAAAGCTGCGATAACCGTTGGCACTGCGCAGCGGCTCGACCAGCCCGATGTCCTCGTAGTAGCGAATGGTCTTCGCGGGAAGGCCGGACATGTCGGCCACGTCTCCGATGTTCATGATAGTTTCCTCCTTGAGCTTATTCAGCCGGGACTGGTGACAGGTTGGCGGCAGAGCCGGGTTGCGCCTGTTCCTGCATCGCCGGGCGGACGCGGCGCAGGCGCAGCGCGTTCGTCAGTACGAAGACCGAGCTGAGCGCCATTGCCCCAGCCGCCAGCACCGGCGACAGCAGCAGGCCCGACACCGGGTAGAGCAGCCCCGCCGCCACCGGAATGAGGGCCACGTTATAGCCGAAGGCCCAGAACAGGTTCTGGCTGATGTTGCGCATCGTACGCCGCGACACTTCCAGCGCGTTGACCACGCCGCGCAAATCGCCCGACATCAGCACCACGTCGGCCGATTCGATGGCGACGTCGGTGCCGGTGCCGATGGCGATGCCCACGTCCGCATGGGCAAGCGCGGGCGCATCGTTGATGCCGTCGCCGACGAAGGCGATTTGCTGGCCCGTGCCGCGCAGATCGTCCAATGCCGCGACCTTGCCATCCGGCAGCACACCCGCGATCACATGGTCGATGCCGGTCTCGCGCGCGATGGCTTCTGCCGTCTCGCGCTTGTCGCCGGTGATCATGGTGACTTTCAGGCCAAGATCGTGCAGCGCCCGGATGGCCGCCGCGCTGGATGGCTTCACCGGATCTGCCACGGCGATGACGGCGGCAACGCGTCCGTCGATGGCGGCGTAAAGCGCGGTGCGGCCCCGCTCGACCAGGCGGCGCTCTTCGTCGACCAACGCGCCGATGTCCAGCCTTTCGCGAGCCATCAAACGGTCGGCGCCCACCAGTACGTCCCGGCCCGCGACTTCTGCCCGGACACCGTGGCCAGTGATGGACTTGAATTTCTGCGCGTCGTGCCGGGCAACGCCCTCGGCCTTCGCCGCCCGCAGGATGGCCTCGGCGATGGGATGTTCCGACCGCGCCTCGACCGCCGCGACCAGAGCCAGCACCTCGGCCCGTTCAAAGCCGTCGGCCAGCACCAGATCGGTCAGTTCGGGGCGTCCTTCGGTCACCGTGCCGGTCTTGTCCAGCGCGACCACATCGACGGTCGAAAGCTGTTGCAGGGCGTCGCCCTTGCGGAACAGCACACCCATTTCGGCGGCACGGCCGGTGCCGACCATGATCGACGTCGGCGTGGCCAGCCCCATCGCGCAGGGGCAGGCGATGATCAACACCGATACTCCGGCGACCAGCGCAAAGGACAAGGCGGGCGACGGTCCGACCAGCAGCCAGATCATCACCGTCAGCAGCGCCAGCGCCATGACAGCGGGCACAAACCACAGGGTGATCCGATCCACCAGACCCTGGATCGGCAACTTGGCACCCTGCGCCTCTTCGACCATACGGATGATTTGCGCCAGCGTCGTATCCGCTCCCACGCGTGTCGCACGGAACTGGA
>JAAFAB010000041.1 GCA_018222585.1 Paracoccaceae bacterium
ACCTACGGTACGCGGTACCAAAAACCGTTGCCTTACCACTTGGCTACACCCCAACGGTGACGCGCTAACTAATGAAAGCTTCCCGGGTGTTCAACCCCTTTTCAGCAGAAAGCGCGCGGCTTTTTCATCGGCCTGTCACGGCAGCTTCAGCCGCTCGGCGAGGGCCTGGCACGGCACGGCGGAGTCGTTCATTTCCGGTTTACCAGGGCAGGCAATTTTACTTGCCAGCCCGGGCCCCGGCTGCTTTGCTCTGGCAGCGTTTTCGAAACCTGATTTGATGATCCGCTGCCTTTTCCCGTTGGGGCCAATCCGGCCCTTCTGCCTGCTTGTGCCCCTGCTGCTGCTGCTGTTGCCGGCAGGACCGTTGCGCGCGGAGGGCTGCGCGCAAGGGCCGGAGGGAGTCGGCTGCGCGGGACCGCCCTCTGTTCCGGTGGACATCCCGGAGAGGACCCGGCCGCTGGCCGGCATGGCGGCGAAGGCCGGACGTGGCGGGGTGACGACGATCACGCCCGGGACCGGGGCGCGCGGTGGGACGGGGCGCATCATCGCCTATTCCGTCGAGGTGCGGCAGGGCACCGGGCTGGAGGCCCGTGCCGTGGCCGGGCAGATCGCCGAGATCCTCTCGGATCCGAGGGGCTGGCAGGGCTCGGGGCGCTGGACCTTCCGCCGGGTGACCCCGGATCTGGCGCGGGTGCGCTTCGTCATCGCCGCCCCGGCGGAGGTCGACCGCATGTGCCTGCCGCTGCGGACCCTGGGCTACCTGTCCTGCCGCCAGGGGCGCTACATCGTGATGAACGCCCTGCGCTGGCAGGGGGCGATGCCGCATTGGGATGGCAGCGTCGACAGCTACCGCGCCTACCTGGTCAATCACGAGATGGGGCACGCCCTGGGCCATGGTCATGCCGCCTGCCCGGGCCATGGCGCGCAGGCGCCGGTGATGATGCAGCAGACCAAGAGCCTTCACGGCTGCCGCAGCAACGGCTGGCCCTTCCCGCAGCGCGGCCCCGTGGTCCCGGCGCTGGCGGGACTGCGGTTGCAGTAGCTTGGCTTAGTCGCGGATCTCGTCGGCGCGCACGCCCCAGAGCGCGCTCTTTGGCGCCCAGCCCCTGTAGCCGTTGACTTCCAGCCGGCACCAGTCGGGCTCGCACTTGTCGAGATCGGCGATCACCCCGGACTCGAGCCGGGCCACGACACGGGCTTCGGAACTGGGCTGGAAGTGCAGCGCCAGCAGGTCCTCCTGGACCAGCACGGTGCGGTTGCCCGAAAGCAGCACGTAATGGACCCAGCCGCCGACCCCGTCGTGATCGCGGATCTGGCGCCAGTGGCCGTATTCGGCGACCACCTCGACGGGCATGTCGCGGCGCAGGAAGACCCAGTCGATCCGGTGGGTCTTGGAGGGTCCGCGGCGGATGTTGGCCTTGTCGGATTTCATCGACACGAAACGCGGAAGCGGCAGGTGGGTGACCGCGCCGATGCGTTGCGGCTGCGCCTCGGGGGCCGGCGGTGGCGCGGGCTCGCCGGCGGCGGCGACCTGCGGGCCCGGGGGCGTTGCGGGCGCGTCCTGCCCGGGCAGGTCCGAATCCTCGAAGCCCGGTGTCTCGGCAGCGGCAAGGATGCCGGCGATCCCGAAGAACGACAGGGCCAGCGCCAGGATGCGCTTGCGCGACTGGGTCATGATGCGGCTCGTTTCTTGACTGCCTCGCCGGGGGTTCTTGTGCCCCCGCACGCTTTGCGCCACTTTGCCTGCGAATTGCCGCGATGGGAAGACAGAGGAGCCTGCCCATGCCATCTCGCCGCCTGAGTGTTGTTGCGACGCGACGCTTGCCCGACCGGGTCGAGGCCCGGCTGGCCGAGCTGTTCGACCTGCGCAGCGGCCCCGCGGACCGGCCGATGAGCCGCGACGAACTGGCCCGCGCCCTGCGTGAGGCCGATGTGCTGGTGCCCAACCTGCGCGACCGGATCGACCAGGCGCTGCTGGGACAGGCGGGCGAGAACCTGCGCCTGATCGCCAATTTCGGCGCCGGGGTCGACCACATTGACGTGGCGACGGCGCGCCAGAGGGGCATCCTGGTCTCCAACACCCCCGGCGTGGCGACCGAGGACACCGCCGACATGGCGATCGCGCTGATCCTGGCGCTGCTGCGCCGCATCCCCGAGGGGCTGGCACGGATGCAGTCCGAGAACTGGGAAGGCTGGAGCCCGGATGCAATGCTGGGCGCCCGGGTCACCGGCAAGCGGCTGGGGATCCTGGGCATGGGGCGGATCGGGCAGGCCCTGGCGCGCCGTGCCGCTGCTTTCGGAATGCAGGTGCATTACCACAACCGCCGCCGGCTGCGCCCGGAGATCGAGACCGATCTGAAGGCCCGCTACTGGGAAAGCCTCGACCAGATGGTCGCGCGGATGGACGTGATCAGCGTCAACTGCCCGCATACGCCCTCGACCTTCCACCTGATGAACGCCCGGCGGCTGAAGCTGATGAAACCCGAGGCGGTGATCGTGAACACCTCGCGCGGGGAGGTCATCGACCAGAATGCCCTGACCCGGATGCTGCGCGCCGGAGAGATCGCGGGCGCCGGCCTCGATGTCTTCAACTTCGAGAGCGACGGCAATCCGCGCCTGCGCGAGCTGCCCAACGTGGTGCTGCTGCCGCACATGGCTTCGGCCACCCGCGAGGGGCGCATCGAGATGGGCGAGAAGGTGCTGATCAACATCAAGACCTTCGCCGATGGCCACCGGCCGCCGGACCTTGTCCTGCCCGGCATGTACTAGGGGATCCCGGATGCGCTCTGCCCGCAATTCGCTGCTGTCGATCGCGCTGGCCGCACTCTGCCTCTTCCTGGCGGTGACGCCGAAGGACAACCCGCTGGTACGCCAGGCCGAGTCCTACCAGGGCGAGATCGCCCTTGCCTCCGGCGCCACCTATATCTCGCTGCGGGCGATCAACGCCTTCCTCTCGGCGGCGCAGGAGGTGCAGATCGGCGGCTCGCTGGTGGTCGAAGGCTCGGTGCAGCCGCTGAAATGGCTGGAGCCGGTGGACGATACGGTCGAGCGGGTCTCTGCGGCGATCTTCGCGGTGGCGGTGCTGACCGGGGTGCTGAAGATCTCTCTCGCGCCGGTGGCCTCGGTGGGTTTCGCGCTGCTGGCACTGGCGCTGCTGACCCGGGGCGGCTGCGAGGCGGCGACGGGCTGGCACCGCGCGCCCGAGACGCTGCGCCGGCTGGGCGGCGTCTGCGGCGGGCTGGGTTTTGTCTTCGCCATCGGGTTGCCGCTGGCCTTCGTCGGCGGGGTCTGGGGCGGAGACATCCTGACCGCCGAGGCTGCCGGGCAGGCCAATGCGACGCTGGACATGATTTCTGCCGAGGCGAAGAAGCTGGTGGCGCTGGGCGACCAGTCCTGGCGCGAGAGCTGGGAGGCCTATCGCGGCGCGGCGCGCTTCTTCTGGGACCAGGCCGATGACCTGCTGACGGCGACGCTGACCCTGGTCGGGGTCTTCCTGCTGCGGATGATCGTGCTGCCGATGGTGTTGCTGCTGGCGCTCTGGGCCGCGGCGCGGCGGCTGGTGGCCGCCTGAACCCAGCCTGTACCGGAAGGCGCGCCTGCGGGGCAATGCCGTGTCACCGCCCCTGCGGGGCGGGGCCTCCGGCGGGAGTATTTTCAGCCTGGTGATGAGGCGGGGTGGGCCTGGACAGGCGGCCCGGAGCGTGGCTGCAAGCGCCCACGCCCCCGGCGGAAAAGGCGGCCGCCCCGGTGGCGCGACATGGTGCATCACCAGGCGTCAAATACTCCCGCCGGAGGCTTCAGCGGGTGGCGCCTGGCACCCAGAGCACATCTTTCGCGCCGTCGTCATTGGCGATGCGCGAGGCGACGAAGAACCAGTCGGACAGGCGGTTGAGATACTTTACCGCTTCGGCGTTGCAGCCCTCTTCGGCCATCAGGGCCACGGCCAGACGCTCGGCGCGGCGGGTGATCGTGCGGCAGAGGTGCAACTGGGCCGAGAGCGCCGAGCCACCGGGCAGAACGAAGCTGCGCAGGGGCTGGAGGCGGTCGTTCATCGCGTCGATCTCGGTTTCCAGCCGGACCACCTGCGAGGCGAGGATGCGCAGCGGCGTGTAGGGCGCCTCGTCGTCCTTTTCCATCGCCGGGCGGGCAAGATCGGCGCCGAGGTCGAACAGCTCGTTCTGGATCCGCGACAGGGCGGCGTCCATGTCACCCTCCGCGTGCAGGCGTGCCAGGCCGAGGGTGGCGTTGGTTTCGTCCACGGTGCCGTAGGCTTCGACGCGCAACGAGGGTTTCGGTACGCGGGTTCCGTCGCCGAGGGCGGTGTCGCCCGCGTCGCCGGTGCGGGTGTAGATCTTCGACAGGACGACCATGTCAGCCCTGCCCGCGGATCAGCACGAAGGCAAGGATCAGCAGCACCGCGAGGAACTGCGCGATGATCCGCCATTTCATCAGCTTGTTGGAGGTCTTGCTGTCGCCGCCACGGGCGAAGTTGCCGATCCCGGCCATCAGGATGATGGCGACGATCAGGACGGCGCCTGCCGCGACGAGGAACAGGGGATCCTGGGCCATTGCGTTTCCTTCCCTGGGTTTTGCCAAGATCTAGGCGAAGGGACGCGGATTGCGAACAGGAAAATCCTGCCGCGCGCCGCGACATGGCAGCCCAGGCGGGAGTCCGGGCGGCTGTCAGGCGCCCGAGAGCATCCGGTCGGCAAGCCGGGCGGGCAGGGCGCGGCGCATGATTGCGGCGATATAGGTCGGTGTCGTCACCATGTAGCGCGGCCTCGGGCGGGGGTCTTCAAGGGCGCGGATCAGCTTGGCGGTGACGGCGGCGGGCTCCAGCTCGAACCGTGCCTTGCCTTCGTATTTCGGGCCGCGCTTGTAGAGCATGTCCAGAAGGCCGGCGCGGTACTCCTCCGCGCGGTCCGAGGCTTCCCAGTCGACCCAGTGCTCGAAGGCCCGGATGGCGTTCTTGCGGAACTCGGTGCGGATCGGGCCGGGCTCGATCAGGATGGGGTGGATGCCGCTGCCGGCAAGTTCCAGTCGCAGGGTATCGGTCATCCCCTCCAGCGCGAACTTGGAGGCGTTGTAGGCACCGCGCCAGGGCGCCGCGACGAGGCCCAGTACCGAGGAACAGTTGACGATCCGCCCGCCGCCCTGTCGGCGCATCACCGGGATTACCAGCCGGGTCAGCGCATGTGGGCCCATGAAATTGACCTCGAAGAGCGCGCGCATGGCCTCGCGCGGGATATCCTCGGCCGGGCCCGGAATCGCGAAGGCGCCGTTGTTGAAGACCGCGTCCAGCGTGCCGCCGGTGGTCTCCAGCACCTGCGAGAGAGCCGTTTCGATACTGGCCTGGTCGGCGTAATCGAGGTGCAGCGCCTCCAGTCCTTCGGCCTGCAGGCGGGGGATGTCGGCGGGGTTGCGGACCGAGGCGAAGACGCGCCAGCCGCGGGCCCGCAGGCCATGGGCCGCGTCGTGGCCGATGCCGGAGGAACAGCCGGTGATCAGGATGGACTTGCTCATGTTCCCGCTATGCCCGTGCGCGCGGCGGCGGACAAGCAAAGAGCGCCTGGCGGAGCCGCCGGCGCTCTTCGATGTCATCTCGGGGCCTTTTCAGCGGGCGGCGTCAGCGGGCGGCGCTGCTGACCAGCCAGTCGGCCATCCAGCCGGTCTGGCCGCTGTCCCGCACCCGCAGGTGCACCCAGCCGGATTGCTCGTCGAGGATCTCGACCGAAGTGCCCTCGCTGAGGGTGGCAAGGACGCCATTGCTGGTGCCGGGGCCCGAGCGCAGGTTGACGCGGTCGCCGGTGACGCGGCGCAGGTCGGCGGCGGGTTGAGTCTGAACCGAGGCGGGTATGGTGCCGCGCAGGACGGCCTGGCGTTCCTCGGCGGTCAGCGCCATGGCGCTGGCGGCTTCGGCGCGGGTGCCGCGCAGGCTGTGCGGGGTCTCCTCGGCTGCCGACCCGGAGGCGGGCAGCGATGCAGGCGTGACCGTGGCGAAGTCGATCCCGTCGAGGGCCGGGTCGAGGCCGCTGTCATTCTTGCCGGCGATCGAGGCCAGCTGGATCGACGCGGCGTCTTCCGGTGCCTCGCTGGCATTGGCAACCGAGACGAAGAGGTTGCCTCGGGCCGGAGCGGCCTCGCGGAACTGGTAGGGGTCGGGACGGGCGGTCACGTAGTCGGGGGTCTCGCGTTGCCAGGGTTCGAACTCTGCGCCTCCGCTGGCCTGGTAGAACAGGGCGGCGAGAAGGAAGGTCGTGGCAGTCATGAAACGGAACATGGGATCCTCGTACGGCAGCGGGTTTCCGCGCGTCTCGGCAGGGGCCTGGGGCAGGTTCCCGCCGCGTCGCGGTGTCACTTCCATAACCACTGGCATCGCCTTTGGTTCCCGTCCCGCCGGTTGCAAGGGGGCGACGTGAAGGCGGCGCTTTACCGCCGCGCGGCCTGCGGCTATCACCGCTGGCATGAGTGACACGCCCGAAGTTCCCACACCCGGCCCGGCCGAATCCCTGCTGGCCGAGCCGCTGCGCCGCGCCATCGGCGAGCGCTACCTGACCTATGCGCTGTCGACCATCATGCACCGGGCCCTGCCCGATGCCCGTGATGGTCTGAAGCCGGTCCATCGCCGAATCCTCTACGCCATGCGCGAGTTGCGCCTGTCGCCGACCTCGCGCTTCCGCAAGAGCTCGAAGATCTCGGGCGACGTGATGGGCAACTATCACCCACATGGCGATACGGCGATCTATGACGCCATGGCCCGCCTGGCACAGGATTTCAACGTCCGTTACCCACTGGTCGACGGCCAGGGCAACTTCGGCAATATCGACGGCGACAACCCGGCGGCGAGCCGATACACCGAGGCCCGGCTGACCGCCGTCGCCGAGGCGATGATGGACGGGTTGACCGAGGATGCGGTCGATTTCCGCGACAACTACGATGGCACGCTGACCGAGCCGGTCGTGCTGCCCGCCTCCTTCCCGAACCTGCTGGCCAATGGGTCTTCCGGGATCGCGGTCGGCATGGCGACCAACATCCCGCCGCACAATATCGTCGAGCTGTGCAACGCCTGCCTGCATCTGATCAGGACGCCGGATGCGCGCGACGACACGCTGCTGCAATACGTGCCGGGGCCCGACTTCCCGACCGGCGGCGTGCTGGTCGAAAGCCCCGAGATGATCGCCAGGGCCTACAGCACCGGCCGTGGCAGCTTCCGCTTGCGTGCCAAGTGGGAGGTCGAGGACCTGGGCCGCGGCACCTGGCAGATCGTCGTGACCGAGATCCCCTACCAGGTGCAGAAATCGAAGCTGGTCGAACGCATCGCCGAGCTGATCCAGACCAAGAAGATCCCGATCCTGGCCGATGTCCGCGACGAGAGCGCCGATGACATCCGCATGGTGTTGGAGCCGCGCAGCAAGAACGTCGACCCCGAGGTGCTGATGGGGATGCTGTTCCGCAACTCCGACCTCGAGATCCGCTTCTCGCTGAACATGAACGTGCTGATCGACGGGGTGACGCCGAAGGTCTGTTCCCTGAAGGAAGTGCTGCGTGCCTTCCTCGATCACCGCCGCGAGGTGCTGGAACGCCGCTCGAAGCACCGGCTGGCGAAGATCGATCACCGGCTGGAAGTGCTGGAGGGCCTGGTCACCGCCTTCCTCAACCTCGACCGGGTGATCGACATCATCCGCTACGACGACGATCCCAAGGCCGCCCTGATGGCCGAGGACTGGTCGAAGAAACGGGCGCGGGCGATCAACGAGAAGGATTACATCTCTCCGATCGGGCAGGGCGACGAGGGCGAGCTGACCGAGGTGCAGGCCGAGGCCATCCTCAACATGCGCCTGCGGTCCTTGCGCCGCCTGGAAGAGATGGAGCTTCTGCGCGAGCGGGATGCCCTGATGGAAGAACGCGCCGGTCTCGAGGATCTGCTGGCCACGCCCGAGCTGCAGTGGTCGCGCATCGCCGACCAGTTGAAGGAGACCAAGAAGACCTTCGGCAAGGACTATCCGCGCGGCCATCGCCTGACGCTGATCGAGGCCGCCGCCGAGGCCGAGGAGGTGCCGCTGGAAGCGATGATCGAGCGCGAGCCGATCACCGTGGTCTGCTCGAAGATGGGCTGGATCCGGGCGATGAAGGGGCATCTCGACCTTTCGGCCCCGGACAAGCTGAAGTTCAAGGACGGCGACGAGCACCGCTTCGCCTTCCACGCCGAGACCACGGACCGGCTGCTGGTCTTCGGCTCGAACGGGCGGTTCTACACCATCCAGGCCTCGAACCTGCCCGGCGGGCGGGGCATGGGCGAGCCGATCCGACTGATGGTCGACCTGCCCAACGAGGCCGAGATCGTCACCATGCGGATCCACCGTGCCGGCGGCAAGCTGATCGTCGCCTCCTCGGCAGGGGACGGCTTCCTGGTGCCCGAGGACGAGGTGCTGGCCCAGACGCGCAGCGGCAAGCAGGTGCTGAACGTCAAGGACGGGGTGCGGGCGCTTCTGGCCAAGCCGGTCTGGGGCGATCACGTCGCCTGTGTCGGCGAGAACCGCAAGGTGCTGGTCTTCCCGCTGGAGGAACTGCCCGAGATGACCCGCGGCAAGGGCGTCCGGCTGCAGAAGTACAAGGATGGCGGCCTGTCGGACCTGACCACCATCGTGCTGGCCGACGGACTGTCCTGGCGCGACCCGGCAGGGCGCACCCGCACCGAGACCGAGCTGGCCGAATGGCTGGGCAAGCGTGCCGGTACCGGTCGCATGGCGCCGCGGGGCTTCCCGCGCGACAATACCTTCACCTGATCATCTGCGTCGAACGAGAGGGCGGGGCCGGTGGTCTCGCCCTTTTCATATGTGCTGCCCCCGTCGCCGGATGGCGACAGGTAGCGGGAGGAGGGGGGCTGCCCCCCGTCGCCGGATGGCGATACGCAGAGGGGGAGGGGGCTCTGCCCCCGGTCGCCGGATGGCGACATGCAGAGGAGGAGGGGCTCTGCCCCCGGTCGCCGGATGGCGACATGCAGAGGGAGGAGGGGGGCTCTGCCCCCCGTCGCTGCGCGACTCCCCCCGGAGGTATTTGCAGCCCGGTGATGACATGGGGGCGGGAACCGTGGCCGGCCTCGTGAATTGAATTGAGGGCGGGGATCGGCTATCCGGTTCTTGCCGCACAGAGAATTTCGGGCCGCACAGCGCATTCGGCCAAGTTTTACCCGGGGGGTCCATGTACCGCAGCCTTGTCGCGACTGTCGTCGCCAAACCGCTTCTGCCTGGCCTTGTCGCTGCGGCGCTCCTTTTGTCCGCCTGCACCAATCCCGACGACCTCGACGAACCGCTGCCCGATCTCGGCGACTTCAGCCTGGGGCACAACGTGGTCGTGGCCTCGAAGATGAAGAAGGTCGCGATCTCGCGCGAGGCGACGGCCGAGGAATGGGAAGAGGTCGTGCGCGCCGCCGTCCAGGAGCGGTTCGGGCGCTACGAGGGCGACAAGCTCTATCACCTCGGGATCTCGATCGAGGGCTATATCTTGGCGCCGCCCGGTATTCCGCTGGTGCTGTCGCCGAAGTCCGGGCTGATCATCAACGTGACCGTCTGGGACGATGCGGCGGGCGGCAAGATCAACGAGCAACCCAAGCAGTTCACCGTGCTGGAAAGCTTCTCGGGCGATACCATGGTTGGCTCGGGGCTGACCCAGACCCGCGAGGAGCAGATGCGCAACCTGGCGCTGAATGCCGCCAAGGTGATCGAGGACTGGCTGCTGGAGAATCGCGCCTGGTTCGGCGAGGCGCCCGGGCCTCAGGCCGGGGCCATGGTGGCGCCCGGTGCGGTCGAGGCGGAGGAAGAGCCGGCGGAAGCGACCCCGCCCGGTGCCGCAGCGGCGGCCGAGGATGCGGTCGGCGCGATCGCGGAGTGAGACCGGCGGGCATGGGCCCCCGGGGGGCTTCGGGGCCGGTCGGTGCGATTGCGCCGCAGCGGCCAACTCCGGCCCGGTCCCGGCCAAGTGCCGCTTGATTTTCCCCCTCGGACCCAATAAATCGCCGTCCGAGTGAAATCGGGCCGATGGCCCCCCAGACCACAGAGGCGCCTGACCATGGGTAAGGAAAAGTTTGAGCGCGGCAAACCGCACTGCAACATCGGCACGA
>JAAFAB010000042.1 GCA_018222585.1 Paracoccaceae bacterium
CGCGCCATGGGATAGTGCAGGAAGTCGATGTGAAAATGCAGCACGTCGAATTCATCGGCCCGCAAGCGGACTTCCTCCAGCATGGCGACATGCCAAGGCAGCGAGTTCTTCACGTTCGGATCGAGCCGGAGCGCTTCCTTGCTGCACGGAACCAGGTGGGCCTTGGTCCGGCTGTCGCCGCTGGCGAACAGCGTGACTTCATGGCCCTGCCTGACCAGTTCTTCGGTGAGATAGGAGACGATCCTTTCTGTTCCCCCATAGAGACGCGGCGGGCAACTTTCTTCCAGCGGTGCGATCTGTGCGATCTTCATCGGCAAAACCTCCTCTTCTGAGCGAAGCCTCAACAATGGATGCGAGAAGGTCGTCTACGATCACCCCGCCTGGGCATGACCGCCGGATGTGGCATCTCGAATTCGGACAGTCGTGATACAAGATCACTGCCATCCGCCGGACCATGGTTCCGGAACGCGAGATGGCCTTGCCCGGCAAAACCTCCTGCGCAAAACAGCGATGTCAGATAGCAGGGAACCCCTGCGAAAAGTTCAGTTAGAAATCGACTTTGGAGTTTCAACCCCCTCCCGCGCGCAAAAAATATGGCGCGAAGCAGGCAGGTGCTGAGTGTGCGTTGGCCGCATTCACGCTGCGCGACGAACCACAACCGCTCCAATCAGCATGCTCAGCCCCAACGCAAGGAACAGAGGGTCGGCGATCTTGGCTTGCAACAGGCCGGAGGCAGTCGTGACAGAGATGAGCATCAAGCTGAATTCGCCGCCATGGGCCAGGATGGCGCCCGCGCGAAGCGCAGTCTCGAGCTGTTCTCCGAACATGCGGGTCAGGGCAACAACAAGCGCGAGTTTCACCACCATGAGCACAAAAAGCCATGCCAACACCATTGGCCATGTCGACCAAAGCGCACCTATATGGAGTTGAGCTCCGATACCGATGAAGAACACCCCGACGAACAGATCCCGGAACGGCCTGATTTCCCGTTCAACGAATTGGCGGGCGTCGCCCTCAGCGATCATCATGCCGGCAGCGAAGGCACCGAGCGCCGGCGAAAGACCCGCAACCTGCGCAATAATGGCCGCGAGCAAGGCAACGGTCAGGGCCAGAAGCTGTGCGAGTTCAGCCTCGCCCTGGGTTGCGACCCATCCGGCAAGCCGCTGAAGCATTGACCGGGCGATGAAGAGCGCCCCGACGAGCACGCCCATGCCCTCGACCATCTTCAGGACGTCGTGCCCGCTTTCCACGACTCCTGCCGCGGCGATGACATCGTGAAAGGCCAGAAAGCCGACGGCCGCCAGATCCTGAAACAGCAGAACAGCGATCGCGACCCGTCCCTGGGGCGTCCCGAGCGCATCGCCGCCCGCCAGGACCTTAAGGCAAAGCGCGGTCGACGACATCGCGACCGCGCCAGCGATCAGAACCGCCGCCGCCGGCGCGATCTCGGTAAAGACGAGCAGCCCTGCGGTGACCGACCCTCCGGTTACGAGCACCTGTGTCAGACCGAGTCCGAAGATCAGCCGCCGGAGCGACACGAGCTTGTCGAGGGAGAATTCCAGACCAAGCGCAAAGAGAAGCAGGATCACCCCGACCTCACCTATAAGCGTCAGTGTGGCACCCTCGGCGATGAGCCCCAGACCGGACGGCCCGATCACAATGCCGGACAGCAGGAAACCGACCAGTGCGGGGATGCCAAGCCATGCGCAGATCGCGACATGGCAAAAAGCCATCATGGCGAGCAACGCGGCGGCCTCCAACAGCCCCTGGTCGGCGTGCATCAACGTCGCCCGCTTCCATAGACAGTTGCCCCGATCCACGCCGGTGGGTCGGACGCGGGGAAGGATTCAGCACTCGCTTCACAGACCGGGTCTGCAGCCGTCGCGAGTTCCGCTGATAGATCACGAACGCTGGCCGCGTCGATGCCTCGGTGAAGCCGGTGCCGGGAACTCGGTCGGTGGCCGGTCTCGATGCGGTGGGCGCCAGGAGCATCGGCTCCCTTGCTGGTTGGCGCTGTCTCCCACCAGAAGCGGCGCGGTGGCACGGATCGACGTTTGTCCGGCTCGTGGCGCACGATATACTGCCAGTCGTTTCGTTCCGCGAAGGCGATGGCGCTGTCGAGATCAGGGAATGTCAGGCGGATCGGACGATAGGGATCTTTGGTTGCGGTCCAGCCCATAAGAGGCTCGATGACCGGCGCCCGGGCCGTCTCAAACTCGAGTATCCAATGCTGCCGCCTGATTGGAGCGGAGGTGTGAGACGAGCGAGCTGGCCTGTAGATCAACGCTGTCGGCACGTCTGGAGATGTCAGGTCAGTTCCGGGGATCTTCGGTCGAAACGGTGGGCGGTTGTGTCCTTTCAGCATGATTTACCTCTCTTCGGATTGCGGCACCGGCGGCGTCACCGCCGGTGCGCGGGCCATCATTCAGAGGCGGGCTCAGCCTCTTCGCTATCGGCTTTGCCCGGCACTTCGGGGGTCTCGGTTTCTCCTGCGCTCTCCAGCTTTTGGAACGTGATCTTCTGATCATCCGCGGTCCAGGCGACGCGCACCTTGTCGCCGTCCTCGATCCGACCGGAAAGCATCTCGCGGGCGAGCTCAGTCTCCAGTTCCGAACGGATTAGCCGTCGCAACTCGCGGGCGCCGAACTCTGGCCGGAAACCCACTGCTCCGAAATGCTCCGCAACGCTTCCGTCATAGTCGAGCTCGACCCCCTGGGTCAGCGCCGTGCGGGCGACACGGGCCAGCTGCAGCTCGACGATCTGCCGGATTTCCGACTGGTTCAGAGAATGGAAGACGATGATTTCGTCGATCCGGTTGATGAACTCGGGCCGGAAATGGGCACGCAACACGTCCATCAGTTCGGCCTTCTGCCCTGCCTCGTCGAACTCCTTGGTTCCGCGCTTGCGAAGGTTGCGCTGGATGATATCGGAGCCGAGGTTCGACGTGGCGATAATGATGGTGTTGGTGAAATCCACCACGCGGCCCTTGCCGTCGGTCAGGCGGCCATCGTCGAAGACCTGCAGCAGGATGTTATAGACATCTGCATGCGCCTTCTCGATCTCGTCGAGCAGCACGACAGAATAGGGCCGGCGCCGGACCCGTTCCGTCAGCTGGCCGCCTTCGTCGTAACCGACATAGCCCGGCGGGGCGCCAACCAGCCGCGCGACCGCGTGACGTTCGCCATATTCGGACATGTCGATGCGGATCATCGCATCCTGATCACCGAAGATCGTCTCCGCCAGAGTCTTGGCCAGCTCGGTCTTGCCGACGCCGGTCGGGCCGAGGAACAGGAAGGTCGCGGTCGGGCCGGAGCCCTCGCGCAGCCCGGCGCGCGCCAGTCGCACGGCATCGGCAACGGCATGGATGGCCTCTTCCTGGCCGATTACCCGCTCATGCAACTTGTCCTCGAGTTTCAGCAGCTTTTCGCGCTCTTCTGTCGTCAGTTCGCTCACCGGCACGCCGGTCAGTTTCGAGACGATCTGCGCCACGTGGTCGGCGCGCACTTCAGCCGTCGCAGAGGCCCGGTCGCGCTTCCAGGTTTCCATCAACTCGTCAAGCTCGACCTGTTTGGCTTCAAGCTCTTTCTTGAGTTCAGCAGCACGGTCGAACTGCTTCCTCCCCGCAGCGTAGTCCTGCTCGCGCCGGATCTGGGCGACCTCAGCCTCGAGCTCCTGGACATCGACGGGACGCGCGGTAGCGCTGATCTTCACGCGCGCGGCAGCCTGGTCGATCAGGTCGATGGCCTTATCGGGCATGAAGCGGCCGGTGACGTAGCGGTCGGAAAGCTCGGCCGCCGCGACGATGGCCTCGTCGGTGATCGTCACCTTGTGGTGGCTTTCCAGCGTGTCGCGCAGTCCGCGCAGGATCATGATCGTCTGCGCCACCGTCGGCTCATCGACATAGACCGGCTGGAAGCGGCGCTCCAGCGCGGCGTCCTTCTCGATGTATTTCTGGTACTCGTTCAGGGTGGTCGCGCCGATCAGGTTCAGCTCGCCGCGGGCCAGCGCCGGCTTGAACGTATTGGCGATGTCGAGCCCGCCTTCGCCGCCGCCCTGTCCGGCTCCGACGATGGTGTGGATCTCGTCGATGAACAGGATCATGTCGGCCTTGTTGGCCTCGATCTCCTTGAGGATCTTCTGGACCCGCTCCTCGAACTCACCGCGATATTTCGATCCGGCCACCATCGAATTGATGTTGAGTTCGACCAGCCGTTTGTCGCGCAGCGCCTCGGGCACCTCGCCCGCGACGATGCGCTGCGCCAGCCCCTCGATGATCGCGGTCTTGCCGACACCCGGTTCGCCGATCAGCACCGGGTTGTTCTTCTTGCGCCGCGCCAGAACCTCGATCGTCGTCTCGATTTCACGCGCCCGGCCGATCACCGGGTCGAGCCTGCCCTCGCGCGCCAGCTTGGTCAAATCGCGGCTGTATTCATCCAGATCAGGCGTGCTCGACGGGGTTTCGACGCGGCCTTCCTCGGCCCCCTGACCGACGACCTTTGTCACCTGCTGGCGTAGCGCCTGCGGCGTCAGGCCCAGCCGGTTCAAGATGCTCGACGCCACGCCCTCGCCCTCTTCGGCGAGACCGATCAGAAGGTGTTCGGGGCCGACATAGGAATGGCCCAGCTCGTTCGAGGCGATGAAGGCGCGGTTCAGCGCATCCTTCACCCGCGGGCTGACGCCGATCTCACGGTCCTCCCCCGTTGCGTCGCCCTTCTTCGCTTCGCTCTCGATCTGGCGGCGCAGATCGTCGGCGTCGATCTTGACCTGCCCCAGCACCGTGCGGACAACATCCGAGCCGGTAAGCGCCAGCAGAAGGTGTTCCGTATCAACCTCGGTCCGGCCGAATTCATGCGCCTTCTGGCCCGCCTCCTGCAAAAGCCGGTTGGCCTGTTCGCTCAGGCGGTCAGCGATATTGATGCCGCCGCGCCGCGCGGTGCGCCCCGCCTGTCGGATAGGGACGGGTTGCCCCTGATCTTCGCCAAGCCGATCGAAAAGGCCACCGGCATCGCCAAAGAATTCATCGAAGAGCGAGCGCCCTCCGAAAAGCGATTCCAGTGGCGATGCGCTACGCCCTTGCCGTCGGGCGATCCTGCGGTAGTCCTCGTCGCAAAGCTCCATCACCTTGCGTTCACCGTTGACAGAGACCTGCGCACGAAAGCTGGCAGGTCGGGATTTGCAGATATCACAGATGCCGTTTGCCATTTTTCACCTCCGTCATGCTCCCAGCCGGAACGTCCGGACTGGGTCTCTGTGTTCAGGCCGCCTCGACCTCCTGAGTGCGGACCTTTTCTGCGATGGCCCGAAGGTCGGGCTCGTCCAGCGTCTCGCGGTAGAGCAGATCGCGGGACGTTTCCTCCAGCAGCGCCCGGTTCGCGTCGAGAAGCGCGACCGTACGCGCGAAGATGTCGTCGATGATCGCCTTGACAGCGGTATCCATCCGCTCGGCCGTTGCCTCGCTGTGGCGGCGGTTGAGCCAGGCGGATTGATCCCCCGTGCCAAGGAAGCCGGGCCGCTCGGTGTCATAGCTGACATGGCCCAGATCGGGGTCCATGCCGTAGCGCGCGACCATGGCCCTGGCGATGTCGGTTGCCTTCACCAGGTCGTCGGCGGCACCGGTCGAAAGGTGATCGTATATGAGCTTCTCGGCCGCACGCCCGCCCAGAAGAACGGCGATCTTGTTCTCCAGTTCCTCGCGGGTCATCAGGAAGCGGTCCTCGGTCGGGCGCTGGATCGTATAGCCGAGCGCACCGATCCCGCGCGGGATGATCGAGACTTTGTGCACCGGATCGACCCCCGGCAGCGCCATCGCGACCAGCGCGTGCCCCATTTCGTGATGCGCCACGATTTCCCGCTCGCGCGCGTTCAGAACACGGTTGCGCTTCTCCAGCCCGGCGACGATACGCTCTACTGCGTTGTTGAAGTCTTCCATGGTCACCGCATCGGCCTTTCGGCGGGTTGCCAATAGCGCCGCCTCATTGACCAGATTTGCCAGGTCCGCTCCGGAAAAGCCCGGGGTCAGCCCGGCGACCTTCTCCGCATCCACGTCCGGTGCGAGCGTCACCTTCTTCATGTGTACCCCGAGGATCTGGATGCGGCCCTTCTTGTCGGGCTTGTCCACCAGCACCTGCCGGTCGAAGCGCCCGGCCCTGAGCAGCGCCGGGTCGAGGATTTCCGGCCGGTTGGTGGCCGCCAGCAGCACGATCCCCGACGACGGGTCGAACCCGTCCAGCTCAGTGAGAAGCTGGTTCAGCGTCTGTTCGCGCTCGTCATGCCCGCCGGCCATCTGACCGGAGGCGCGGGCGCGGCCGAGCGCGTCGAGCTCGTCGATGAAGATGATCGCCGGTGCGTTCTTGCGGGCCTGCTCGAACAGGTCGCGCACCCGGGCCGCACCGACGCCCACGAACATCTCGACGAATTCCGAGCCCGAGATCGAGAAGAAGGTCACGCCCGCCTCGCCCGCCACGGCCCGCGCCAGAAGCGTCTTGCCGGTACCCGGCGGGCCGACCAGCAGGATGCCTTTCGGGATCCGGGCGCCGAGCTTGCCGTAATCCTCAGGCGTCTTCAGGAAATCGACCACTTCCTCCAGCTCGGCCTTGGCCTCGTCGACCCCGGCCACATCGGCAAAGCTGACGCCCGTTTCCTTCTCCATGTAGACCTTGGCCTTGCTCTTGCCGACCTGCAGGAAACCGCCAAAACCCTGACGCTCGGCGAACTTGCGAAAGACGAACATCCAGAGACCGAAGAAGACCACTGCAGGCACCACCCAGGAGAGAAGCACCCCGATCCAGGTGTTTTGCGGAACGCCGGTGATCTCGACATCCGCGTCGTCCAGCCGTTCAAGAATTGCGGGATCGACGATCGTGGTGACGAAGCCAGAGCGGCCGTCGATGGGAGTCTCGAAGGTGCCGGTGATCGTATCGGACCCGACCGAAACCGAAGCGATGTCGCCGTCGGCGAGATACTGTTCGAATTGGCTGTAGCTGATCGGCGCGATGCTGCGGTAGCTGGCGATCAGATCCTGAATAAAGATCACCGCAAAAAATGCGACGATCCAGTACCAGATGTTAAATTCGGTTCTCTTTTCCATCCCCTTCTCTCCTCGGCGCCAACCCGTAGAGATGTTGCTGATTTGTCACATCCGGCCAGATTGGTATTGCTTGAGCCGAGTTCAAGAGGGATCCGACATGAAGATCGAAGCTGGCAACGATGCCCAAAATTCTTACATCCCGTGGCGTGCCACTTCCCGTTAGCCGCGAGTGAAATTTATTGCGATCATGACTGCGACGCCGCGCCACCAATTCCTGAACCTGCTCCAATCCATACTGCTTTTGGCGGGTATGGCGGTTATCGCCTGGTTCATCGTTTCGGCGATTGCGGGACAGGGCTTGGCGATTGCGATCGTCATCGGATCCTTGCTGGGATTGCTGCTGTCACCCGGCATCCCGAAACGCCTTTTGCTGAACGCCTACGGCGCACGCAGGCTCAGCGGGCGGGAATTTCCAGAGGGCATGGCGATACTGGCCGAACTCGCACGCCGCGCCGGGCTGCCGCGTGTACCGGAACTCTACTATGTACCGAGCCAGATGCCGAACGCCTTCGCTATGGGCTCTCCGGATGAAAGCGCCGTCTGCGTCAGTGATGGTCTTCTGCGATTGATGAACCAGCGCGAACTGGCCGGGGTCCTGGCGCATGAGGTCGCTCACATCGCCAACCGCGATCTCTGGATCATGGGTCTGGCCGACGCGATGTCGCGCGCAGTGTCGCTCGCGTCCTGGGTTGGGCAACTCATCCTGCTGCTGAACCTGCCGCTCATCCTGGCCGGCGCGGCTTATGTGCCCTGGCAGGTACCGCTTGTCCTGATCTTTTCACCCACGATCATGGCCCTTCTTCAGCTCGCGCTGTCGCGGGCCCGGGAATACGATGCCGACAGGGGTGGCGCCGAGCTGACCGGCGATCCCGATGGCCTCGCTTCGGCCCTCCTCAAGCTGGAACGTCGCGTCGGGCGCGTCTGGGAAGACATGTTCCTGCCCGGACGCCGCATCCCCGAACCCTCGCTCCTGCGCACGCACCCGCCCACCGCCGATCGAGTCCGGCGGCTGCGCGCACTTTCCGGACCCCGCCGACCGGTCCCACCGTCCGTTCCCCTGAACGCACCGCGGGCTGTGCGCGTTTCCACGCCGCGTTACGGGCCTGGGGGCGTCTATCGATGAGAACATTTTTTGCGTCGAGGTCTTGAAGTTGCAAATAGGCAACACTTTATCCGCAGCGGAACGCCCAGTTGGGGTTTCACGGATACGCGACAGGTTCGGCTGATTCAGCGGACCGCCTGGCGTTCGCCCGAGGGGAGCGCATGGCAGACGCGAATGCTCTAGACCGCCGCCAAAATGGCGAACCTTGAAGCATGTCCGTTCTCCGCGGGCGTTCAGTGGCGTGGTGACAAATCCACGCCGTCAACTGAAACGACGGAGGCGAAACATGCTCTATCCCACCTACACACGTCGCAGCGATCCGTTTGCGCTGATGCGCTCGATGCTGCGCGATTTTGAC
>JAAFAB010000043.1 GCA_018222585.1 Paracoccaceae bacterium
GGAGGCTCGTGCTATCAGGAACCCAAACAGGGGGTAACGCACGGAAGCAAAAGCGGAAATCGCCCCCTTAACTTAGAGTCTAACAAAGAGTCTAACTTTGAAGAGCGCGCGCGTGATGTGGAAAACCTCATCCGTGCCACCGCAAAAAGCCTCAGCCTGGCCGGTAAGACGAAGGCAGCTGTCGCCCCATCGGTGCCGCGAACGGCTTCCGATCAGGGGGTCGCAGCAGCCTCCGATCATCCAGATACGCCCCGCCTTCCTCTCGAAGTGCCGGGAGGTGGCGAATGATCATCGCTCTGCTCAATCAGAAGGGCGGCGTCGGCAAGACGACGCTGGCGCTCCATATTGCTGGTGAATTGGCGATACAGGGCAAGCGTGTCACCCTGATCGATGCCGACCCGCAAGGCTCCGCTCTGGACTGGTCGCAGCAACGCGCCCGCGAAGGTCTGCCGCGGCTCTTCGGCACCCTCGGCCTGGCCCGTGACACCCTGCACCGCGAAGTCCCCGAACTTGCCCGCACAGTCGACCATGTTGTTATTGATGGCCCACCGCGTGTTGCGGGGCTCATGCGCTCAGCGCTGCTCACCGCCGATCTGGTGCTGATCCCGGTACAGCCCTCGCCATTCGATGGCTGGGCCTCTGCCGAGATGCTGTCCCTCCTTGCGGAGGCCCGCATTTATCGGCCGGACCTTGTCGCCCGCTTCCTGCTCAACCGCTGCGGCGCGCGCACCGTCATCGCCCGGGACACTGCCGAGGCGCTGGCCGATCACGATCCTCCTGTGCTTGCCAGCACGATTTGTCAGCGCGTCGTCTTTGCAGATGCGGCACAAACTGGTCGCCTCGCCAGTGACATTGACCGTCAATCGCCTGCTGCCCGAGAGATCGCGGCGCTGACGTCTGAGATCGGGCGCCTCGGTCCTGGGAAGGTGGCGGTATGACCGGGCGCAATGACAAGCGTGGTTTCGCCGCGCGGCCAGTCGATGCCGAGACCTGGATCAAGGCTGGCGAGGCGCCATCGGCACACGGTCGCGCGGCGGCGATCTATACGGCCCGGCTCACCATCGACATCACCCCGGACCTGCGCGGTCGCATCAAGGTCGCAGCCTTCAGCCGCGGCGTCACTGTCGCTGACATGCTGCGCGAGTTGCTCGGGCGCGAATACCCGGAACCCGAAGGAGAACCTCAATGACCGGCTTTGTGATCCCCGGCGTGACCGGAGACGGACCGTTCGACGCCAATTCCCGCGGCGAGCTGACGCGCGTGGAACTGACCTGGGTGGAGAAGCGGATCGAGTTCTGGATCAGGTTCGGCCAGGCGGCCGGGGAACAGATCCTCGACCGCAGCCGCCGCATCGTCTTCTTCCGTCCCGGCGCCGTGTTTGGCTTCGTCCGCTGGGCGGCGAATGACTATGGAACCGTCGTCTCGCGCATCGACATCGTGCGTGCGGTCGCGCCCGGCTGTGCCTGTCAGACGCTGCCATTCGTGCGCCCAGGTGGCGAGATTTTGTTGAAGATCGAAGGCTGGCCCAAGGTCGAGAAGGTCCTCCGCCATGTCGATGCCATCGAGGGTCTCGGCATCGATCCTGCCGACGTCGATCCCGATCACTGGCGCCATGTCGCCCACTGGATGAAGGCGGGCGAAGCGTCGCGACCCTATACGGCGGAACGCCATGCCGCATGGCTCCGGCGTCGGGAGATCGGAAAATGACTCGTGCCCGCTACACCATGGTGACGGTTGCGGCGCTTGCCGCCGTCATCGCCGGCAGCATTCCGGCTGCGCCACGGCTGGTCTGGAACGCCTCGGCCAGCGTGCCGATTGGCTTCTATACCATCGCGCCGGTGGACCGGCTCGCGGTGCCAGATCTGGTCGTGGTCATGCCGCCTGAACCCTTTGCAGGTTTCATGGTCGCGCGCGGCTATGTCGGTCGCGATGTGCCGATCCTAAAGCACGTCATCGGGCTGCCGGGACAACGGGTCTGCCGTGACGGGGCCGCGATCACCGTCGATGGCAGACACCTGGGGGAGGCGCGAGAGCGCGACAGCCAGGGCCGTGATCTTCCTGTCTGGCAGGGCTGCCGCACCATCGTAGAGGGCGAGGTCTTCCTGATGAACCCGGCGGTCTCTGACAGCTTCGATGGCCGCTACTTCGGTCCGTTCCCCGCCTCGGCAGTGATCGGCCGGGCCAGTCCACTGTTCACCGATGAGGGTGGCGATGGCCGCCTCGTCTGGCACGCGCCGGAGCGGTGACGCGCGCTTATGGCGGGACGTGCCAGCGGCCTGCCTCCCATTCACCGCAAGAGGAAGGAGCTTCCAATGCCACAGATCGGCCAATTCACACGCACCCCGTCCGGCTATTCCGGACAGCTTCGCACGCTCTCGCTCGACCTGGAACTGACCTTTGTTCCAACCGATAACGTCGATACCGAGAAGGCTCCTGCCTATCGCATTCATCTCGGTGACGAGGATGGTCCGGAGGTTGGCGCGGGCTGGAAACACACCGGCGAAACCGCAGGGGCTTTCGTTTCGGTCCTGCTCGATGATCCGGTTTTCCAGCATCCGATCCGCGCCCGCCTGTTCCAGTCGGATGAGGAGGGCAGGGCATGGGGGCTGCACTGGACCCGCCCGAAGAAGCGCGATGAGCAGGACTGAAAATGACAATGTCCTGCACCCATCCCGCTTCGGGGAGATGCGGCGCCCGCCGCCGCATGCTCCTCCTTCTTCTTTCCGGCCTCTTCCTTCCGGTCACCGCCACCCAGCCGCTTCTGGCGCAAACCGATGCGCCCGATCACGCAATTGCCGTGCATCCCTACGCCGCCCAGGTCACCGAGGCATCGCAGCGCTTCGGCATTCCGACGACATGGATCATGGCCGTGATGCGGGCGGAAAGCGCGGGTGATGTGCGCGCGCTGTCGTCGGCCGGTGCGATGGGGCTGATGCAGGTCATGCCCGACACCTGGGCCGGGCTGCGCATCCGTCATGGTCTCGGCCATGATCCCTTCGATCCGCGTGACAACATCCTCGCGGGCACGGCCTATCTGCGCGAGATGTGGGACCGCTATGGCAATGTCGCGGCGATGCTGGCGGCCTATAACGCCGGTCCCGCCCGCTACGACGAATACCGCCTAGCGGATCGTCCGTTGCCGGCCGAGACGCGCGCCTATGTCGCTGCGCTTGCGCCTGTGTTGCTAGGCGAGCAGCCGCCGGACGGCACTGTTGCTGCAGCCCAGCCGCTCGATTGGCGTGAGGCGGCAATCTTCATCAGCCGCGGAGACGGGACCTCTGCGACCGATCCTGTGTCGCCTCACCGGACCGTCGGCGGCGCTTCTCCCCCCGTCCCGGCGGTACCTCAGGCGGGCCTCACCCCGCAGCCCGAGGGCCTCTTCGTCCGGCGAGAGACTGCTGAGGCCCGGCCATGACCCGGGAGATCACACTTCGCATTCCGACGTACTCTGGCGTGCTTTTGAGGGGGCAGGCGGTGGTGGCGGGCACCACGACCGAAGGATGGCAGGATAAAAGGGCGCACGGTGCGCGGCGGTTGGGCGGTTGTTTTTGTTCATGTTTTTGCCGCGCTCCGCACCGTGTGGCGCGTGCCTGCACCGTGCGAGATGTGCCTAACACTCTGATCTTTTGCGTTGTTTCGCACTGTGCGGGGATTTCATATGCCCGATGATCGCGAGTTCCGCATCCGCCCGGGGCGTATCCGCTCTACCCGGGCGCAGCAGGCCCGGCCCTTCATCGCACAAGCTCTGGCTGCCGCGAAAAAGGCCGGCGGTGGCGTCTCGCGGGCCGGGCGCGTCACCACGGGCAATCGGTCCCGCTTCGGGCGCGGTCAACGCGCCAGTATTCAGGCCAACCGCCTCATCACCGCCCGCACACGCGGCGCGGTGGTCAAGGCGCGTGTGGTCCGGCACAGCGGGAAATCCGCGCCCCTCGGAGCCCACCTCGATTACCTGCGCCGGGACGGCGTGACCCGGGAGGGGGAGAAGGCCAGGCTCTTCGGGCCGGGAACGGAGGATGCCGATGGCCGGGCCTTTGCCGAGCGGTGTCGCGATGACCGTCATCATTTCCGGTTCATCGTCTCACCCGACGACGCGCCGGACATGTCCGACCTGCAATCCTTCACCCGCGATCTCGTCGGGCGGATGGAGCAGGATCTCGGCACGTCGCTTGACTGGGTCGGTGTCGATCACTGGAACACCGCCCACCCCCATGTCCATCTGATCGTTCGGGGTGTGCGCGACGACGGCCAGGATCTCGTGATCTCGCGGGACTACATCAAGGACGGGATGCGGGACAGGGCACGGGATCTCATCACCCAGGAACTGGGCCCACGCAGCGATCTCGACATCCGCCGCACGCTTGAACGTCAGATCGGGGCCGAGCGCTGGACGCAGCTCGATCGTCAGTTGCTCCGGGATGCCGGGCGTTCCCGCATCCTCGACATGGCGCCGGATGCGGATCGGCAGCCGGATGCGTTTCACGCGCTGAAGGTCGGGCGGTTGCGCCGGCTGGAAGTGCTCGGCGTCGCCGACCAGATCGGACAGTCGCAATGGCACATCAGGGATGATGCAGAGGCAGTCCTGCGGGAGATGGGGGAGCGTGGCGACATCATCAAGCGGATGCATCGGGCGCTGACGGAACGCGGGATCGAGCGCGGGTCCTCGAGTTTCGTCCTTGCCGCAGAGAGCCTCGATGTTCCTGTCATCGGTTGTCTGGTCCAGCGGGGCCTCGATGACGAGCTGAAGGGGACAGCCTATGCCGTCGTCGATGGTGTCGATGGCCGGAGCCACCATATCCGTCTGCCCCATCTCGACGCCGCCGGCGACAGCGCCCCCGGCTCTATCGTGGAACTCCGCACCTATGACGATGCGCGCGGCCAGCGTCGTGTCGCACTGGCACCTCGGTCCGACCTGGAACTTGCTACTCAGGTCACCGCGTCCGGGGCCACCTGGCTCGACCGGCAGGCAATCGCGCGCGCCCCGCTCGCCTTGTCGGACCAGGGCTTCGGTGCCGAGGTCCGGGAGGCCCTGGAAGCCCGGGCCGAGCACCTGGTCACGGAAGGGCTAGGAGAGCGGCGGGACGGCAGGGTGGTCTTTGCCCGGCGCCTGCTCGGAACCTTGCGCGACCGCGAGCTGCAGGCGGTTGGCGCGCAGCTCTCGGGGCAAACCGGTTTGCCGTTCAACAAGGCTGATCCGGGTGACTACGTCAGCGGCATCTATCGCCAGCGTCTCGTGCTGGCTTCGGGCCGTTTTGCCATGATCGAGGGCTTTGGAGCTGACGGCGCGCTCGGCTTCCAGTTGGTGCCCTGGTCTCCGTCTCTCGAAAAGCACCTCGGCCGGGATGTCACCGGCGTCGCGCGCGGGGACAGCGGAGTGGACTGGGACTTTGGCCGCAAGCGCGGTCTTGGCCTTTGATCAACACACCGGAAAGGAGCGACAGTCATGTCCGCGACCAAGATCCTCTGGGGGCAAATCTCTATCGTCTTCCTCATCATTCTGGCCACCACCTGGGGCGCGACGCAATACGTGGCCGCGAGCCTCGGCTATCAGGCACAGCTGGGACCGCCCTGGTTCGAGCTGTTCGGGACGCCCGTCTACTATCCTCCCGCCATCTTCTGGTGGTGGTATTTCTACGAGGCCTACGCGCCGCCGATTTTCGCGACAGGCGGGATCATCGCCGCCTCTGGGGGCTTCATCGCCATCGGTGTGGCCATCGCCATGTCGGTCTGGCGTGCCCGCGAGGCCCGCAACGTTGCGACCTATGGATCAGCCCGATGGGCCGAGAAGGGCGAGGTGAAGGCGGCTGGATTGCTGGACCCGGATGGAGTGGTCCTCGGCCGCTATGAGCGGGAATACCTGCGCCACGATGGGCCGGAGCATGTACTCTGCTTCGCGCCGACGCGATCCGGCAAGGGGGTAGGGCTTGTCGTACCCTCGCTTCTCACCTGGCCCGGCTCGGCCATCGTTCATGACATCAAGGGCGAGAACTGGCAACTGACCGCAGGGTTCCGCGCCCGGCACGGTCGGGTCCTCCTCTTCGATCCGACCAATCCGAACTCCTCGGCCTACAACCCCTTGCTGGAAGTGCGCCGTGGGGAGTGGGAGGTTCGCGATGTCCAGAACATCGCCGACATCCTCGTCGACCCCGAGGGGAGCCTGGAGAGGCGAAACCACTGGGAGAAGACCAGCCACAGCTTGCTCGTCGGTGCGATCCTGCATGTGCTCTATGCCGAGAAGGACAAGACGCTGGCCGGTGTCGCCAACTTCCTGTCCGACCCGCGGCGCCCCGTGGAGGCCACACTCCGCGCGATGATGCGGACGCCGCACCTGGGCGAGGCGGGGCCGCATCCCGTGGTCGCCAGCGCCGCCCGCGAGTTGCTCAACAAGTCCGAGAATGAACGCTCCGGTGTGCTTTCGACGGCGATGTCTTTCCTTGGCCTCTATCGCGACCCCGTGGTCGCGCAGGTCACGCGCCGCTGCGACTGGCGGATCGGTGACATTGTCGGGGGAGTGCGCCCCGTCACGCTGTATCTCGTGGTGCCGCCCTCTGACATCAATCGCACCAAGCCGCTCATCCGGCTGATCCTCAACCAGGTCGGCCGACGCCTGACCGAAGACCTACAGGGTAAGGATGACCGTCATCGGCTGCTTCTGATGCTCGATGAGTTCCCGGCGCTTGGCCGGTTGGATTTCTTCGAGAGCGCGCTGGCCTTCATGGCGGGCTACGGGCTGAAGAGCTTCCTCATCGCCCAGTCGCTGAACCAGATCGAAAAGGCCTACGGCCCAAACAACTCGATCCTCGACAATTGCCACGTCCGGGTGAGCTTCGCGACCAATGATGAGCGCACGGCGAAGCGGGTATCCGACGCTCTCGGCACCGCTACCGAGATGAAGGCGATGAAGAACTATGCCGGGCACCGTCTGGCGCCGTGGCTCAGCCATCTCATGGTGTCCCGATCGGAGACCGCGCGGGCGTTGCTCACCCCCGGAGAAATCATGCAACTGCCGCCGTCCGATGAGATCGTCATGGTGGCCGGCACACCGCCGATCCGGGCGACAAAAGCACGGTATTACAAAGATGCGCGGTTCACCGAGCGGGTCTTGCCGCCACCCGATTTGGGGAATGTGGGCGCTTCGGGGAAGGATGACTGGAGCAGTCTGGCAGTCCCAACGCAGAACGACGAGTTGGAGCCAGTATCCGAGACGGGATCGGAGGATGAGGACCCGACTGCGTCAGAGCGCCGTCTTCAGCCGGAGCTGGCGCAGCCTCGGCCGGTCGACAGGCAGTCCCCCATTGAGAACGAGTTTGAATTCGACCCACCCGAGGATGAGGAGGACGGTGCCATTCGCAATCGCCGCATCATGCAGCAGATGCGCGGTGTCGCGCGGCAGGTCTCCCTCAATCCCGACGACGGCATGGAGCTTTGATCATGACCACCAGCCGCAAGAAGACGAAGATCTCGGTCTACCTCGATCCCGAGGTAATGCAGATGCTGGCAGACTTCGCCGCCCGGCGTGATCGATCCCAGTCGATGGTGGCCGAGGCCGCGATCGCATCCTTCCTCTCTCCGGATGACGGAGAGCGCCGCGAGGCGGTTCTGGCCCGACGCCTGGATCAGATCGACAGGCGGATCACCCGGCTGGAACGCGATGTCGGGATCTCCATCGAAAGCCTGGCGGTGTTCATACGTTTCTGGCTGGCAACAACACCGGCTCTGCCGGAACCCGCAGCCAAGGCGGCTCGGGCCAAGGCAGGGGAGCGTTACGAGGCATTCATCTCGGCTCTCGGTAGACGCCTGGCCCAGGGGCCGAAGCTGCGGCAAGAGGTGTCCGAGGATGTTGATGGCGGGGCAGGTAGCTGAAAAGATGTCACCTGCCGCCGCCGCAGACGTGGGAACTGTAGCCGTGATCAGCATGTCCGGGTTGCTCGCCCCTGAGCGGACCTCCGTGATCACCTCGAATTGCTGCTGCGTTCGCGACAACGGCCATTCGCGGCGGCTGCGAAGGTCCCGATGAGGCTAACGTGCGCTATGCGGGACGAAGGGGCCGTTCAGAGGTCTGAATTCAACGGCCTCTTCAGAT
>JAAFAB010000044.1 GCA_018222585.1 Paracoccaceae bacterium
GAAGGTGAATCACGTTCTTGAAACCGCGTCGAGGGCCGACTTTTTCAGCGGCCTGTTAGGTCGGGGTTGTCACAGTTCGCAATAGCCCACACCCAGATTCCAAACACGGAGAGGCCAATCGTACCCCAGAAGCAAAACTCAAGGTACGTGTTGTTGGCTTCAAAGAGCCGGATCAAAAAACCCGTTACGGTTGCGCCAATGAGAAGGAAAAGTGATACGACCGTCATAGGGCGGTCAAAAATTCTCTTCTCAGCACCGTTAGCCTCAAGGATGAGCTGAATGCACGCAGCGCCAATAAGGGCAGGATAATAGGTCGCAAGGGCCTGTAAAACTTTATCCCACTGCCAAAGTCCACCTATGAGATTTGCTATCACTTCGCTCCAAACGCCGATGGCACCAAAAAGGAGCACGCCAAGAACTAGGTAGAAAAGAAATGTTAAATCGGTAACAGAGCTGAGCGTCCGCCGACCAATCTCTCGGGCAAAGTGCCCATATGGCCCTATGTTCCTGTTCCGCATGCAGTATCCACTGGTTTAGCGAGAGTTTAGGCCTGCCAAGCCTTAATCTTTCTCGTCGCTTGATCAAAACGCGCGAAGCACTGGCCTTTCAGGAGGTTGGTCAGGTTCGCCCCTTTACCGAGGACACGTGCAACAGCCCCTGGCTTGGCGTTGGTGGCGAATGCCGCAACCAGCCCCATATTGTCCAGGAAATCGTCCTCTTCGCCGGAGAAGTCATCCGGCGATTGCGACACCAGCATGACCGCGCCGCCTTTCGATCGGCTCATCCGGATCAGACGCGAAAGCGAGGGCAGCTTGGTGCCAAGGATTTGGTGTGCTTCGTCTATCATACAGAGGACGCGCAGTCCCCGTGCTCCATCAGGGCCGGTGGCTGAGTCATCCAGACTGTTCAGGTACTGATCGAGGGCGTCGAGCAGTAGATTGACCACGATAGTCCGACTGTCTTCCGGAACGGCGGGAGGAAGCTTGATGATCCAACTCTTCTGGAAGAATTCCGCCGGAGACATCTGTGGGTTGAAAAGCGGGAAACGGCACAGCTCTTCCATATTGGCGACCGCGCCATCTTCCCTGGCTTCATGCTCCTGGTAAACCTCCGAAAGCCGGTCACGGATGTGCCCAAGCTCGCAGGGGCTTTCTGCCGCCAGAGCGCGTGCCGCGGCTTCATGAACGTAGGTTCTTTGTCGATCGCCAAGCCTAGCGCCCTTCAAACGTGAGAAGGACTCACGGAAGCGAGACGCGGCTTGGTCGATGCCAAATTGATCCCTCTCGGTGAGAGCGAGAACATCCAGGGGGATTGGCATGCGCGGTGGCTCGATGACCTGAGCGTCAAAGACCTCACCAAGCGGCGCTTGCCCCTTCGTGCCGGTGAACCCTGCCAAGTCACCTTTGAAGTCAAAGGCGATGAGGGGGACGGGGGCTTGCTCGCGAATGCCGCGCAGCATCGCTGCGGCCATTACCGTCTTGCCCGAGCCGCTACCGCCCATGACGGCAGCATGCGGAGCCCCGCCTGTGCCATTCAGGCTCCAGTAGACCTTTTCCTTAGTGGCGACATCTTCACCGATCTCGCCGAGAAGGACTTTGATTTCACCGCTGGAGAACGTCGTCCCGCTCGTTCCATTGCCGCCAGAGGACGGCAACCGCCCTCCTGCCGTCGGCAACTCCGCCACTTCCACAAGGCGTCGTACGAATTGAGCGACGTCCTGCCCAGCCTGCTCCCACTCTTCATCGAGCTTGGCCAAACCACGTCGCCAATGCGCGCCAACAAGCGATATCAAGCGCTTCGTATCGATATTCGGTTCGCCGCTGCGCTCGACGATGAGAGACAGCCACACCGAAAGCGCCGTACCGGTGCCAAACAGCGTATCGCCCTTGATTACCTTTCCCGGCTCCAACTCATCGGCCGAGGTATCAACCGGCGCGCTGATCGCCAAAGACCGAGAGATTGCCAGACGGGCGGGGAGATAGCGCTTGCGCATCCCCAACCGCCCCATGAAATCCGTGTTCAGCTTGTCGCTGTCGTAATCTGTCCGGAAATTCGCACCAGCCACTTCAACAAGGGAGATACTCATGCGCGCTCTCCCGCTTCTTCGAAGTATCCAGGCCTGACCGTCGACTGGCCGATGTCGCCTACGCGCTCAAAGTTCACGAGGTATTTCTTCTGAACATGGGGCGCGATCTCGCGCAGATAGTCGCCAACCACTTCCGTGTTGGTCGAAAGCAGGATCACCTGATGCTCCCGCTGCACGAGGTGGTTAAGCACGCCCTTGCGATGCTCGATATCAAGCCGCCCGAGCGGCGTATCGACAACCATGGGGAAGCCACGTCCGGAAACCGACGATACGGCCGAAATCAGCGCTTGCGTGAAAATCTGCTTCTCACCCGCCGAAAGGTCGTAGCCACGCAGGTCCATGCCGTCACTGTTGAGCAGCTTCACGTCGCAATTTTCGTCAATCGCGATCCGCTCAACCAAGTCCTTCTTGTGCGCCATGGAGCGATGTGCCTGCGTCATCGCCGCCGCAATGGCATCGATCTGACTCGGTACAGCCTTGGCGACAATTTCGTCGACCATGAGAGCGACTTTGTTTGCCCGCGCAGCGCGACGGGCTGACGGTGCCGCCTGATCAAGCTGGCCCGAAAGCTTCGTCAGCTCAGTGTTCTTCTGGTTGATCTGGCTCTCAAGGGACGACATCTCGCGCTTCAGCGCACCGATTTCCTGATCGCACTGCTGAAGCTCGCTGTTCACCTGATTGAGGCGTTCGCGCTTGGTATCGACATGCGGCGCAACGGCTTCAGTGCGCATCACTTCGTCTTGCAGCCGCTTGAGCGAGTCCTCGTTGGCCGAAATGTTGTTCAGCAGCTCTACGATGGCAGGAGCACCCAACTCGTCCAGCTCATCGAGTCGGTCGATCACCTTAGAGCGCTCAAGTTCATTGAGATACGGATGAAGATACTCTTCCGCGCAATTGTCAGGCGGCGGATACCAGAGCTTCTCCCAGGCATTGCGGGCGCTATCCAGCACACCCTCCCGCTGGCCATTGCTCAGGGTCGGGTTGATTTCCTGCATGCCGGTATCAACCGACGACAGGAACCGCTCCAGATTGCTGTCACCCTGGTTCTTGCCGTTTTCCCAACGCTCGCGCACACCCTCGCTCAGTAGGCGGGATTTGACGCTTTGTCGAAGGCTCAACCCCGAAAGAGCGAGAGCCAGGTCCTTCATCATCAGGTCTTCAAGCCGAGCCTGCCCATCTTCGATGGTACGCTCGTAGTTCTTGATCTGCTCAAACTGCTCCTGAAGCAGCGCCTGCGAGCCCGTGCCGAAGCTTGCCAGCTCCCGGATCAGATGCTCTTGCTCTTCCTTAAGGACAGCGCGGGTCGGCTCGATTTCGGCGAGGCGTGTGGCGCGCTTGTCATACTCGAAATTAAGCGTATGGCGGTCCAGTTCCAGCTTCTCGATTGTCTTGTCCGAGACGTTGGGCGACTCTTTGCGTCGCACCTCAGCATAAGACCGAAGGTCTTTTGCTAGCTGCTTCAAGACGGGGATGCCAAGCAACCCTTCGATACCGGCGCGCACCTGAGCCGACATTTCCCGTTCCGCAAGGACGCTGACCTGTTCGCCGTCAAACATGAAGAAATGCGCCAGCGTGAAGGGCAGAAGGTTCTCAGCGATGTACTCGCGGAACCAGTCGGCGCGATCATTACCCTGCAATGCACCCGGTCCAACCGCCTTGCGGGTTGATCCCTCATAAATGTGGATTTCTTCGTCTTGAGGACGATAAACGCCAGAGTCGCTGAAGTGCCAGATACGCTGGATTTCGAGGGGTTCGTCGTTCTCATCGGTGAAGACCAGCTTTACCGAACACGATGCCCGCCCTGCCGCCGTTGCACCACGATGAAGCGCTTTTTCCAGGAAGTTCTTGTATGACGTCGCAAGACGTTCCTTGTCTGCCCCGGCAAACGGCGAGCGCGCAACTAGGGGCAGACCATCGCGGCCAAACATCCCAAGCACGATAGCCTCGAAAAGGCTCGTCTTACCGTAGCCATTCGGCGCGCCGATCAGGATGATGTTCTTGTCTCTTCCTGGAGCCGGAAAATCGAAGTTCGCGGTGGTGTAGGCTTTCCAATCCCGCAGCGTGATCTGGGAAATATGCATGAGTTATTTTTCGTCCACCTGAATACGGTCCAGGATATCGTCAAAAGAATCCCATAGGCCTGCGCGGCGCTGCTTCCCGGTCTGCTCGACCTCGACCTGAACAAGCTCTTCGAACTCAGCGAACAGCATGCCGTTGGTCTTGCAGGCATCCTTGATCATGGCCCGCCCGTCTGGGTTGTCGAGAAGCACAACAACATTACGCGGCATCTACTTCTCCTTTACGATCTCACGAACACTCATCGTCTTAACCTTGCCGTGACCAGCGATTTCCTCAGACCAAAGCTGGTGGATGAGATCAACTTCTTCATCTGTAATCAAGTTTTGTCCGGTTTCTTTCTCTAGGTCGCGCAGCCGCTCAAATATTTCGGAACGCGTTTGCAGTGTAAACGGCCCAGGAATAAAAGTTCCGCCATCTGTGATCGTAATGCGACCATCGCGGCGACGCGCCTGCCGCCGTTCCTTCTGGTTGCGGATGGACGCAAGCCAGTCTCGGAAATCCAACAGCGGAGTGAACTCTGCGTATCCTGCCTCAACAAAGCCTTCGAGGCTCCGGTCCTTCTCCACAACCGTGCAGGTCCAGCAGCCGAAGCGCGAGGACGTCGTCCCGCAGGACGGTGCATCCTCCTTGGACGTCACGACGGGGCATTCGCCGCCGCTGGCATTGCGATAGAGGCCGATGAGCTTGAGGTGAGAACCACCCCAAGGTGGCTCGTTCAACGCGAGAAACTCCCAAACGTCATCCGTGTCGAGGTCGACGATCGGGCGGAACACCATACAGCCGACGAGGTCATTGTGCTTGTTGAGCCGTTCGCCGTTGTCGTAGCGGTTCACAGACGCTGCGCGCGTGGAACTTTCCGATCGACGCACACCTAGGAGAAGCACTGCCTGTCCCGCAGCATCGACCTGGCTTTTGATGTAGCGGCTGGTGGGCAGGATTTTCATCCGATCGGTGCACCACCGGAAGGACCGGTTCGGGGAGGGGTAGCCCCGTCCAATCAAGTTTACCCAGAAAGACTGCTCGGGCGCAGGCCGTGTGATCTTGGTGATGATAGGAAGGCCAAACGCGTTGGCCGCGTTCCCGATTTCTTCAACGCTATCGATGATGTGCTGAACCACGAGCGGGCTCTCGACCAGCGTGTCATTCGCAACAATGTGTACGGGACGCTTGCGCTGCGACGGTGGGAGCGACAGGAGCATCTCAAACGCAAGATGCGTTACGAGCGTGCTGTCCTTCCCTCCCGAATAGCCAATAATCCATGGCCAGTCATGATCTTGACGATACTCATCAAGGAGTTCCGCTCGGATGCTCCGGAAGAGCGCTTCGCTCTCATCTTCGACCACGAGTGCTTTGGCGCCGTCCATATGCCTGCCGTCCTTGTAAGCTGGGCGCGATTCATGCGCCGTATCCGTATTTTGTGTAGCAGGAGGCTTTACCTACTGTAAATTGCGGATCGCCCGCGGGCTCACCCTGATCTTGGGTTACGGTTGCGTCCTGCCTATGGTGGCCTTAACCTACCTGTCAACCAAGCCTGACAGGCAGTCTCAGCCCTCAGGCGCTCATCCCTTGGGTATTTATGGAACAATGCCGACCCTCTGGCGCTAACAGCGTTGTGGTTCTGTGTGGCGCTTGTTGCCCCCAGGCCATCAAGATCAAGCCCTTCGCGATTGCTTCGAGCGTGTAGGGCGGTTTCCAGAACCTTCCTCCTCGTGCTAGTGCAGGTCGGGTGATCCCTTCCACCGGACGCGGTCTTGACGGCCATCCCCCACTCGTTGGCGTGGGCTTAGGCTCGCCAAGGTGCCAGAGACCGAGAAGTGGTCGTCGGAAATCAGCGGCGCCCCCTCGCGGTTTGCCAGGATGGCGGCTATGATCTTGCGGTACATATTTGTGGTCAGCAGCCGATCGCGGTCCGCAATACAGCCTAGCCCGTAGCAAAAATTACTCTAGTCGAGTGCGTCTCAAACTTGGTGAACGAACAATTCATGCTTTATGATCATCATCTAGACGTAAAGGGCGCCCTTTGTCCCATTCCCGTCATCAAAGCGAAGAAGGTCTTGGCAAAGATGTCAAACGGTCAGAGGCTATTGGTTGAGACCAGTGATCCCGTGGCGCAGTTGGACATCCCGCATATGTGCCAGCAATTTGGCTTCACGCTTCTTGAGGTCGAGGAAGTCGGCGGCGGTCACACTTTCTTGGTACAGAAATAGTGCCCGCCACTTACAAATTTTTTCAACATCGCCATTAGCGGCGATCTCTCGCACTGCCGACCCCAGATCGCTGGAAATGCTGCGCCGGGGCCCGAACGGCCACTTTGGTGAAGCCGTGCAGCAGCGCCATTGGGACAGTGAATGTCCGAAGTGGGCCGGAAGTGAAGAAGCGCAGCGCGGATCACGCACGACCACCTGTCGCGCTTCCGCAAGCCGCCTTCGAACCCTAGCCCGACTTTCCGAACGGGGTGGTGCGAAGGTGGTGTAGTCTCCCGTTCTCAAGCTTAACCACCTCCAGGGCCCGGATGGTTCCCAAGAGCGGGAAGCCTCCGAGGGAAGACGTCTCTAAACGCTCGATAATCGCTCGATCAGGGTTCGTCGCGACCGTCATGTGTGGACGGTAGGGGATATCGTCCTTTCGCTCCGCCCTCTGAGCACCTTCGTAGAGTTGGTCATGCAGTGCCGCCAACTGGGAACTTCCGGTCGAGCTGACGAGTAGCAGTTTATAGGTCTTTTCAAAGGGATCGTGTGTAATCTCCTCAGACGAAAGACACCTCAAACTGCGATGACTTGTTGGCCACCGCCTCGCAGCGTTCCAGGAACTCATGAGGGCGAATGTTCATCAGCCCGAACACGAGCGTTACATGGGGTGGAACGAGCTCGGCTCTGGCCGGCTCGTTCTCGGTCCGAAACCGACGAATGCGTTCGGCGATACTCGGCTCAAATAGCGGATATGCCAGGACGTAAATCATCACGACACAGTGGGGAAATCTGCACCACGGGTCAACGATTGCCTGGTTCCCTCAGGGGGGGGCGGGTCACCTTGTGTCTCGCCCAAAGGCAAGAATTCTGCTAACTTTCAGGTTGCGCCATGGTGGTGGTGGAAGGCGCGACCGTTCCACGTCAAACAGGAGACACCACCATGTTCGTTCTCGGAATCCTTGCATCTTTTGCCGCCATCGCAGCCATGTGCTGGTTGCTGTTTAACCTCGCGGTCTTCGCCCTGCCGTTCCTCGTTGGACTTCATACCAGCATCTGGGCTTATGGAACCGGCGCGGGCTGGCTCGGTGCAATCCTCTTCGGCGGCTTCGCCGCCGGCTTGACGCTGGCCATCGGTCAGGCGCTGATCATACTCGTGCGCCCGCTCTGGGCGCGCTTTGTCATCGCGCTGATCTTCCTCGTACCCGCAGTCTTGGCTGGGTTCTACGCGACCCTCGGGATCACCAAGACCATAATGCCCTCGGAGACATGGCAGATGATCTTCGCCGTCATCGGCGCTGGCGTCGTTGGCGTTTCCGCCTTCCTCCGCATTGCCGGCATGGCCGCCGACACTTCGGACGGATCGGCTGTCGGCACCTGACACTGCCAACGATCCGATGAGGCGGGACCGGATCAGCGCTGGAATGCCATCCCGATCGTCAGGATGCAGGTATGGGGCGGTGTGCGGATCGGCGTGAGACCCGTGTCGCTGCCCTTGGCCGTGCGGCGGGAATGGCGGACCGTTCGAGCGGCAGACTGCACCTGCGATCGCGGGGGCACGTCGGGCGGGGCGCCTGGAAAGTGATGCGCATGGCCTGTCGCGGGTGAGCCAATCCGCCGGTGGAAAGGCCGGTCAGGCTGACGGGTACCTGCGGTCGCCATCGTCTCCGTTCCTTGCCCGTCCCATGTCCGCTCCATACGGCCCTTTCAAT
>JAAFAB010000003.1 GCA_018222585.1 Paracoccaceae bacterium
AGACATGGCCGCGTAACTAACGAAAATCAGCCTCCGGCAAACCCGGGGCGGTTCAGTTCGAGTAGACCCAGACATGCGAGCAGAAGTTATCTTCTCTACCGTCTAGAGTACGCTCATTTTTTGCGTTTTTTGTTAGTTGAAGCAGAACAGCGTCTGCTTCTCGGGGTAATTCGATTGACTTCGTGCCTGTGCTCTCGTCGCTCCAGAGAGCTATGCCGCATGCTTGAGGAAACTTTCCGATATCATTTTGCCGGGATATCAAGCCAAGTGAGGTGAAGGTCAAGACTGACGTGCCCGGATCCTCCGTCAATACACTGGCGTATCGACCTGGCCACCTCTGTATAATCTGCGGACCATCCATCAATAGCGCAATCAAGAGGTTTGGCCCAATTGCTCTAATCACCGCCTGGCACGGATCAACGCGAGCCAAGTCCTCACAAATGAGTGTGGTTAGAGTCGTGTCGCCCTTGAATACTATTAAGTCCAAGCTGCGAGAAAGGATCGTGAGATTCTCCCACCAGCTTTTTCCTTCGTCTAGCCCAAGGTCATAGTCAGAAATCTGGGATCCATTTAATTTCCACCGATGGTGCTTCTCTCGAACAAGCGCCAATGGCTCCCAACTTTTCAATGATGTACACTCCGCATCCCTAAAAAGAAAAAACGGCGCGATTGCAACGAAGTTTCCTGGCCGGCCGCCCTTGTCGCTGGAGATTCCGGATATTATGAAGTCGATCCCCTCATCCTTGGCAAGCGCATTGCCAACTTTTAGGAATAATCCATAATCAAGTGAGAGTTCGGGGAACACAACTCCACTGACCAGTTGACCATTGGCCCGAGCTTTCTTGATAAGGCCCTGAACAAATATCACAAACTCTTCCCTGCGAACAGAATCTTTAGGATTGGGAAGCCAGTTTTGATCTGCGTCGAACCAACCCCAGTGGCCTCCAGCTTCTTCACCAGCTGAACGAAACGACGTTTTCGATATTCGGTAGGGAAATGGTATAAGAAGAAGTCCCAGCTCGCCGTCCAGTTTGTCCGATATCGCGCCTAGAGGTGGTTCAATCCATCTGGCTTTAACTGCTCCTTTCGGTGGCAATAAGGCCAAGTGATGAGAAAGTGAGCGCAAGGTGCATCCGACCGATGGCGTCCGACTTTTGGGTTGTACGCAAACCACATCCTCAGAGGCAGTGGATAAAGATTTGGGCGCACTCTGAATGCGTCGGAAAGTCTCGCCGCTAACAACGTCCTCTTCGACGTATGCTTCTTTCACGATGCTTGTGAAGACATTGCTTTGTTTGAAGCCGCTATCTGCACTTGCTTCATCAGCAATCATTAAAAGTTTAAGGCAAACCTGCCACCACTCAGGCGCTTCAGCGTCTTCCCTTAGCGCGGCGAACACTTCCCGATCTTGAAATGTTTTAAGCTGTCGCCAGGCCAGCACCACAGCAGCGGGCGGCTTTGGCAAACGCAGGCCAGCGTTGCTAGGTGCTGTTCTCCACGCTTTGCCAGCTTCTATCGCTTCGCGCCGCATCTCATCGGTCACCTCCAGGCGCCGATAACTAGACGAAACTAAGTATGGAACGTCAGGCGCAACGTGGTGATATGCGCCTGACTTCTCCAGCGCGTAGCCGGCAAATGCAAAAATGTCTGCGGGCAGTAGCGGCGGATTGTCAAACGGGCCCGTGTTATCGGGCTCATCTGGAAACAGGGCTTTGTAGAGTGTGATAAGGGTCGTCATCTCGCGTCAGCTGTAAGTATTTTCACGGAAATCTACCCTAAGATCCGTAATGCATGCACGCCATAAGTGCCAACAGCTGCAATATTTCTATTTTTTGGTTGGCCCATCTGCATTTGATAGCCCATCGTCGTTTGAGCGTTTCGATTGTATAGGAGCGCAGCTTAGTAAGGCCTTGCCTGCAACATTAGGGTGCACCCATAGGATGCATGCTCATGTGACACGGCAGATCGTAACAAATGGGTGGCTGACGTAGTGTTGATACACCATAAGTGTCACACCTACCCCAATGTGACAGAAAGCCATGCCCCGTATCGGATATGCCCGCGTCAGCACCGCGAGCCAGGACCTTGAGATCCAGAAGGCCAAGCTAAATGAAGCCGGATGCGAGATCATTCGAGCGGAAACCGCCTCTGGCGCATCGATGGCAGGGCGAACAGAGCTGGAGACCATCCTCGAATTTCTACGCACGGGGGACGAACTGGTAGTCCACCGACTCGACCGACTTGGACGGTCAACGCGTGACGTGCTGAACCTGGTGCACGAGCTGGAAAGCAGAGGCGCATCCTTGCGAATTCTCGATCCCGAAGTGACCACGGCCGGCCCTGCAGGGCGCATGGTAGTCACCGTTCTCGGCATGGTCGCCGACATGGAGCTACAGTTCATCCGCGAACGCCAGCGTGCTGGTGTTGAAGCAGCAAAAGGCAGAGGCGTCTACAAAGGCCGCAGGAAGCAGGTAGATGACACAGAGATCCAGAAGATGGCAGAGGCGGGAGCAGCAAAGTCTCAGATCGCGCGCGAGCTCGGCGTTTCACGGATGACGGTGTACCGCGCCTTAGAGAAAGGCAAAAGTGTCATCTGAACTGCAGGCTGAGTAGCTATCCACTGCCCGAGCTATGCTATCGGTTAGCCACCCATTGACCGGCCTCTCGCCTTCTCAAGAGCGCGTTTGACCTCTTTCAAATTTGCTAAACAGATCTGTGCGCGAGCGGGTGGAAGATCGGGCAGGTCCAAATTCATCCTCTTGATGAAGTAGTATGCCATCGACAGCCTCACTTCGACCTCGCGCCTTCCATTTTCCATTGCATAGTCGCGCTGGATGGCCAAGCTCTGCTCCGCCGACAAGCCAGGATGCGGACGCAAATCCAAGACAATCTTGGAAGTCCACTCCACATCGTCTGCCGGGTCAAATTCGGCCTTAGAACCAACATGTATCTGGTCGATGCGCGACAGGACAAAGTCGCGAAAATCTCCTCGGTCGCACGCCCACGCACGCACATGCCAACGGTAGCCATCGAAGGCAATGGCATGGGGAGCGATCTCCCGCACACGAGCATTGGTTAAGGATTGATAGCGAATCTCTACGCTGCACCTTGAGCGTATCGCTTCAAGGATCAGGCGTAGACATTTCTCATCCACGTGACGCGAGATATCGGGAACCATATCGATAGGCGGCAAGTCCCGGAACCAGACCTCTCGCCGGGGCAGGGCGCCGGTCAAAAAGGATCGTAACTGCAGCAGCAGACGATCCGCAGACGCTTGAATGAACGACGGCTTCATCTTCGGGGACGGCCGGAACACCCGGTTAGTGGCATCATACTCAATGTTTTCCCCAGCCAGTTCCCGGTAGCGTCTCAGATCGACGGACGCTTGGGGTGTGGAGATATCGAAGGTTTCTTCAAGGTCGCTCCGGTTCAAGGCACCTTCCCAGAACAGCTTCCAGTCGATGAACTCGAAGCGTCGGCTTTGCGTCCACGGGCGCTTCTCATCAGAGGTCATGACGTATAGATTCCTTACAGGTATTGTTTCGATACCCATATAGGGACTATATAGGTAAAGCAACGATGAGCGAATCTAAATGTTCGCGCCAAGTCTGAACGAGCCGCGGAGGTGAGTAAGTGAGTCGAGAACATGTTGGCCATCGCGATATTCTGCGCTTCGCCGAAGATCGCGTGAACCTCCCACGGGAGAAGGCATCGGAGTATCGAGCGCAAGTTCGCCGCTTGCGTGAGCGCCTCGAGGGCTACGTCGCGGAACATCCTGACTTCACGCTTCGCAAGATGTTACTGTCAGGCAGTCTAGCGAAAGGAACCGCACTCCGCTCGCTGAACGATATTGACGTGGCATGCTACATCAGCGGAGCCGATGCGCCGCAGTCAATCAATGAACTGCTGACGTACCTTGCGGAGCGGCTGCGGAAGGCATTCCCAAACTTCTCACCGGACCAAGTGCAGCCGCAGACCTATTCCGTGACGGTGTCCTTCCGGGGCTCTGGTCTGGATGTCGATGTCGTGCCGATCCTCTATGATGGAGACCCCCAGTGGTACGGCAATCTCGTCAGTCAGGAAGATGGCTCCTTCCTCAAGACTAGCATCCCTCTTCACCTCGATTTCGCCAGCAAGCGCAAGAAGGCTCAAGAGTATCACTTCGCTCAGGTAGTTCGCCTCGTGAAATACTGGGCGAAGCGGCAGAAGCAAGAACGTGATGGCTTTCGTTTCAAGTCGTTCATGATCGAACTCGTCATGGCAAAGCTCTGCGACGACGGGTTGGATCTGTCGGATTACCCGGAGGCCCTGCAGCACTTCTTCACTTACATCGCCACAAGCGGCTTGGCGGATCAAATAGCATTTTCAGACTATTACCCGCTCTCTAGTATCGGCACCTTCACCGAGCCGGTGAGGATCATCGATCCCGTAAACGCGCTGAACAACGCCTCACGCCTCTACACGACTGCGAACGTGGACGACATCGTCGACGCAGCCCTTGACGCTGGTGATGCAATTGACGCCGCCCTTGCGGCTCCGAACAAGCAACTGACCATCGGCTATTGGCAGAAGGTCTTTGGTCCCGCATTCCAAGTCTAAGGCTCGCAATGTCCAGTTACACCTACACCGAGAGTTCGACGTTCACTGTTACCCATGCGCGCCATATGGCAGCGAAAATTGCGACGGATCTTAAACGGATTCAGCGCCTTTACGGCACTCCATCCGACGCTTCTATCGCGGAGTATGAAGAGGAAGCTGTAACCCTGCTCAAGGCAGGTTATCTCTCTTCCGTGACGTACGGGTTCAAACGCAATGGTTCCTGGATTGAACCCACCTTGAAATATAGTGCGCGCGACCTCGCTGGGGGATCAGCTAGCGACGATGACCCTGGCAGGATCAGGCCTGGGAAGGATATCTCAGGCGCATCGTTCACAAGCTTCCTCTGCTACACCGACGCCTACTTCCTCCTCAGTGAAGCGGCGCGCAACGCTTTCAAGACGGGCCTTCCCTTTCAGCGCAGCACGGGTACTGAGCCACAGGTGAGTGGGTACCTCTCGTCTGATCGAACTTACTCTTCGGGCGGTCGCGCACTCGATCGTTCCAGTGTTAGGAGCTATTGATGCAACACCAACCGAGCCTCGATGAGCTCTTCGAGCGCCGCCAAATCTATCCCGATTTTGAACCGCAAGAGCGGCTATCCCGTCTGGTGGGGTTAGACGATCAGAAATCTCGGCTCGCCAAGATACTTGGTCTTCTAGTAAACCCAAATGGATTGGAACGTTGGGCCGCGAAATTCCACGCAAGTGAAGCGCGGCCGCTGCTCGAGGTTGTGCTCCGTCGGCCACCGTTAGTGGTGCTGGCAGGCGACGTCGGTTCAGGCAAGACAGAACTCGCAGAGACCATTGGAGACGCGGTTGCTCGGCAAGAACGCCTTGAGATTACCCTTTATCCCTTGAGCCTTGCCACCCGAGGGCAAGGCCGTGTGGGTGAAATGACTCAGCTTCTTTCGGCGGCCTTCGAGCATACCGTGCAGGCAGCTAGCCGACTAAAAAGTGATGGCAAGGCAAAAGGCGGGGTTATCCTCCTCGTCGATGAGGCCGACGCCCTTGCCCAATCCCGGGAAGCAGCTCAAATGCACCATGAAGATCGTGCAGGGGTGAACGCGTTTATCCGGGGGATCGATCGACTCGCAAACTTGCGGCTGCCCGCTGCAGTTATCATGTGCACAAACCGTCTCAATGCCCTAGATCCTGCGGTGCGCCGACGTGCTGCCGATATCATGGCTTTCGGCAGGCCTAGCGACATACAGCGCCGCCACATTCTGTCGCTGCGCCTCTCGCCCCTAGGTGTCTCCGCCAATCAAATCGAGGCTTTAGTGATGGCGACAGGCCCGAAACAGAACAGGCCCGGCTTTACGTTCTCTGATCTCACACAGCGGCTCATGCCAGCAATCGCTCTCGATGCCTATCCAAACCGACCAGTGGAAGGTGGGCGAGCATTGCAGATTGCCCAAAGTATCGAACCGACGCCCCCGTTCCGCGACGTGGCGCGAGTTGCAGGGCTATGAGTTGGTCCATTCAGACGCTTCTGTCGGAGTTGCACGACGATATTCAGGAACAGCTTTCGCGAGCGCGCAAGGCATTCGGACATCCGGGGACCAAAGGCGATGCGAGTGAAGCCGTTTGGCTGGAACTTTTGCAGACTTACCTGCCTCAACGCTACCAAGCGGCATCAGCTCACGTCGTCGATAGCACCGGCGCATTTAGCGACCAGATCGACGTCGTCGTGTTTGACCGGCAGTACTCGCCCTTCATCTTTAAGTTCCAAGGCCAGACGGTCATACCGGCGGAAAGTGTTTACGCTGTCTTTGAAGCGAAACAGTCCATCAATGCCGACCAAGTCGCCTATGCTAAAGAAAAGGTCGCGAGTGTTCGTCGTCTACATCGCACCAGCTTACCTATCCCCCATGCGGGGGGTACCTATCCGGCGAAACCCTTGCAGCACATTTTGGGCGGCCTCCTAACATTGGAGAGCGACTGGACCCCAGGCTTGGGCGATCCTCTAGTCAAAGCACTAACGAACAGCGACGGATCAGATCGGTTGGATCTGGGGTGTGTCGCCGCTCATGGTACCTTTGCCTGGGGCGCGGAGGACTGCGCCTCACTGCAACCCATGAGCAAACCAGCAACCGCCTTCTTGTTCGAGTTGATTGCCCGTCTACAAGAAAGCGCAACAGTCCCGATGATAGACATCAGAGCCTATGCGCAGTGGCTTGACGTTGAGGTCTCCGAGTAGTGCGGTCACATTCTCCCCTGACGTGAACCTTGCGCTACCAAATGGTCAAATTTGGCTACTACGCAGGCTTCTTGGCTTCTTAGGCACCTAGCTCGCATACATAGATTCCCCTTGCTTGAAGCCGCTGCGTTGGGCGCTGTTATAGGTGGGCTATAGTCCTAACCTGCCTCACGGCCCCGCGCACAGGCTCACAATTTCGCATCCCGTGCCACAAGCGCCACCCCGCAGCGAGGCGCGCTTCTGGCACGTCACCAGACTAACTGCTTCACTACGAAGTCGGCTCGCGACTCTACCTCAATTCGCGGCAGTTCCGTGATTTCGTATCCTAGTGCGATGTAGGTCTCGCGCATGACCGCACAGGTCGCTTCGGCTTCGGCGCGAGTCTGCTTGCGTTCGCTGTCTTGCGTGAAGATCTCATCCCAGAACGGCGCCAAGAAGGCGCGACGGTTGTAGCGGGCTGCCTTGGCTACTGCAGCGACGTTGGGCGGCACGGGGAGGCCGCAGAGGGTCAGGTAGCCCATGATGTCGGGAATGCCTCGGTCGAAAATCACGGCGCCTGAGAGCGCCTGTGCAGCGCTGCAGGCGCGGAGGTCGCGCTCAAGCATCCGTTCGGCATAGGCCATGCGATCCGCCCACGGGAGGGCGTCCCCGCCGCTCTGCACTTCCTCGCGAATGATTGCGCGGCCGGATTCGGGGATTGTGTGAAAGCCGCGACGGGCGAGCTCGGTGATCAGGCTGGTCTTGCCCGCACCGGGGCCGCCCGTCACGATGAAAAACTGGTCGCTCATCGGCCATCCTCGGGTTTGACGGGGGAGAGGCTGCGCAGGGATTGACACGCCGAAACGCGCGGATCGAGGCAGCATGGATTTTCGTAGGGAAAACAGCACCTGTCTGCGCGGCAGAGGCAAGTCCCCTGCCGAGAAAGGCAGAACTATCTGGTGCTTTTCAAAGGAAGTTTGGTGGAGCCTAGGGGGATCGAACCCCTGACCTCTTGCATGCCATGCAAGCGCTCTCCCAGCTGAGCTAAGGCCCCGTTCCGCGAGGCCCGAGGGCCTCCGTGCGGCGCTGTCTATGGGATGCCCGGGGTGGGATCAAGCGAAAAAATCGCACCTCGGGACTTTTTCATGACAGGCCGGTCAGCGACCCCCGGATCCGCCATGACGGCCCCCCGCAAGGGGCCCTGCCGGGCCCTTGCGGGCCTCGGCTCAGCTTTCGTCGTCGTCGCCGGGGACGTCGGCCAGATCGTCGAGCGAGACGTTGTCGTCATCGTCGTCGTCATCCAGCAGATCGTCATCCAGATCGACCTCGACATCATCTTCCAGAACGTCATCCCCCGAGCTTTCCTCGCGGGCCTTCGACTTCTTGGTCGCGGCATCTTCGGCATCGGCGGCGATCATGCGGCTCTTGCCGGTCTCGACCTCGACGACCTCGCCGGTATAGGGGCTGACGATCGGATTCTGGTTCAGATCGTAGAACCGCTTGCCGGTCGTCGGGCATACGCGCTTCGTGCCCCATTCTTCCTTGGGCATTTCGGGTTCCTTCCTGGCTGACATCTCTTGTCCGGGATCAGCGCCACCTGCCATAACGGACCCGAGGTATCAAGTCCTTTCGGGTCGCCGCAGGGGCACACCCGCATCCAGGAGGCATATGGGCCAGCATCATCTTCCGGGCAACCCCCCGATCCCGCTGATTCTGCGTCGCTCGGCCCAGGCCAGGCGGATTTCCCTGCGGGTCTCCTCGCTGGACGGCCGGGTGACGCTGACCCTGCCCCGGCGGGTGCCCGAGCGCGAGGCCCTGGCCTTCGCCGCCGAGAAGGAGGGCTGGCTGCGTCACCACCTGGCCCGGCAGGGCGCGCCGGTGCAGGTCGCGCCCGGCATCCTGCTGCCGGTCGAGGGCGTGCCGCGCGAGATCGTCACGACGGCCCGGCGCGGGGTACGCCTGTTGCCGGACCGGATCGAGGTCTCCGGCCACGCCCCCGGTCCGCGCCTGGCCGCCTGGCTGCGCGAACTTGCCCGCGACCGGCTCAGCGCCGCCTGCGACCGCCATGCCGCCGCGCTCGGCCTGCCCTATGCCCGGATCACCCTGCGCGACACGCGCTCCCGCTGGGGCTCCTGCACCCAGGACGGGGCGCTGATGTTCTCCTGGCGGCTGATCCTCGCCGCCCCGGACGTGCTCGACTACGTCGCGGCGCACGAGGTGGCCCATCTGGCCGAGATGAACCATTCGCCGGACTTCTGGGCAGTGGTGACCCGGCTCTACGGCGACTACGGCCCGCCCCGCGCCTGGCTGAAGCGTGAGGGCAATGCCCTGCACCGCTATCGGTTCGATGCCCCGGAGCCGGACGAGGCGGCGGCTTGACGCTGAACGGATTTGTGATCACAAGCAGATCATGCTGATCCAGACACGCCCCGACCCCTCGCCATCCGCCCATGACCGTGTCTATCGCGGCCTGCGCACACGCATCATGCATGGCGAGATCGAGCCCGGCCACGCGCTGACCCTGCGCGGTATCGGACGCGAGTTCGATGTCTCGATGACGCCCGCGCGCGAAGCGGTGCGGCGGCTGGTCGCCGAGGGCGCGCTGCAGCTGTCCTCCTCGGGGCGGGTGTCGACGCCGGACCTGTCCAACGAGCGGATCGAGGAGCTGGCGGCCCTGCGCGCGCTGATCGAGGTCGAGCTGTCGACCCGCGCCCTGCCGCGTGCCCACATGGCGCTGATCGACCGGCTGCAGCTGATCAACGGCACCATCGCCGACGCGGTGCGCGCCCATGACCCGGTGGGCTACATCCGCACCAACCTGGAGTTTCACCGCACCCTCTACCTGCGCGCCCAGGCGCCGGCGATGCTGGCCATGGCCGAGACCGTCTGGCTGCAGCTCGGCCCCACCATGTGCAAGCTCTATGGCCGGATGAACCGCACCGAGGCACCGCATTTCCACCGCCACATCATCGCCGCGCTGAAGGCCGGGGACGAGCCGGGGCTGCGGCTGGCGGTGCGCTCCGACGTGACCCAGGGGTTGCGGATGCTGACCAGCTGACTGCGGACCGGGGGCGCTGCCCCCTCGTCTGCCCAGCAACCGCGGCAGATGCGCGGCTGCGATCAACGGCAGGGCGACCCCTTGCCCCGGGCGCCGGGGCGCAGCCCCCGCCGCGAGGGGGCTCGATGCCCCCGGAGGGGCGCGCCCTCGCGGCGCAAGCTATCGGATCCAGATCGCGCGGAAGTCGTTGACGTTGGTGCCGGTCGGACCGGGGGCGAAGATCTCTCCCGCGGCCTCGAAAGCGGTGTAGGCGTCATTGCCGGCAAGCGCCTCGGCCGGATCCACCCCGGCGGCGCGGATCGCCCCGGCGGTTCCGGAATCGGCAAAGGCCCCCGCATTGTCCTCCGAGCCGTCGATGCCGTCGGTATCCGCCGCAAGGGCCAGGATGCCCTCGCAGCCCTCGATCTCCAGGGCCAGCGACAGCAGGAACTCGCTATTGCGACCGCCGCGCCCCCGGCCGCGCAGGGTCACCGTCGTCTCGCCCCCCGAGAGCATCAGCACCGGCGCGCGGAACGGGCGGCTGCGGCTGCGCACCTCGCGCGCCATGGCGGCCTGCACACGCGCCACCTCGCGCGCTTCGCCCTCCATGGCGTCGGACAGGATCACCGCCGGGATCCCCTCGGCCTCGGCCAGCGCGGCCGCCGCCTCCAGCGAGCGGGCGGCGGAGGCGATCACATGCACCTCGTTGCGGGCAAAGCGGGCATCTCCGGGGGCAGGCGCATCCTCGGGTGCCTCGTCGAGGAAGCGGCGGATCCGGTCCGGCAGGCGGATGTCATGGGTCCGCAGCGCCGCCAGCGCCTCGGCCCGCCCCTTGGCACAGGGCACCGTGGGGCCCGAGGCGACCTGCGCCGGGTCGTCGCCCGGCACGTCCGAGACGATCAGGCTGACCACCCGCGCGGGGGCCGCCGCCGCCGCCAGGCGCCCGCCCTTGACCGCCGAGACCTGCTTGCGGATCGCGTTCATCGCCGAGATCGGCGCGCCGGAGGCCAGCAGCGCCGTGTTCAGCGCCTGCTCGTCCTCCAGGCTGAGCCCTGCCGGCGGCGCGGCCAGCAGGGCCGAGCCGCCGCCGGTCACCAGGGCGACGACCAGGTCATCCTCGGTCAGCCCGTCCAGCAGCGCCAGCATCCGCGCGGTGGCGGCCTCGCCCGCCACATCGGGCACCGGGTGGGCGGCCTCGACCACCTCCAGCGCCCGGCAGGGCGCGGCATAGCCGTAGCGTGTGATCACCAGCCCCTCCAGCGGGCCATGGCCCGCCGCCTCCCAGGCCGCTTCGAAAGCCTGCGCCAGCTGCGCCGCACCCTTGCCGGCCCCGAGGACGATCGTGCGCCCCTTCGGTGGCGCGGGCAGGCGCCCCTCCAGCGCACGGGCAGGGTCGGCGGCGGCGACCGCAGCCTCGAAGAGGCGAGTGAGAAAGGCGCGTTCCTGATCGTTCATGAAGGTCTCCGACTGATCTGCCGCCAGTCTAGCGACCGGGCGCCGGCCCGCAATCCCGCGTCGGGTCCGCAGCGGACCCGACGCGGGCCGGCCGCAGGCGCGCAGCCACTCAGACCGCGCGCAACTGCTGGTAGACCTGCGCCTCAGGCGCCGGTCCGACCCGCAGCCAGGCCCCCTCCTCGCGGCGGAACAGCGCGGTGCGCGAGGGGGCGAAGACCTGCCGCCCGGCCCTGGACTGCGCGCTCCAGGTGGTCACGCGCAAAGCGCCGCCCGGTTCCCAGTCCAGCAGGTTGAAGGTGTTTTCCTCGCCGCGCTGCCGGGTCGACAGGCCGGTTCCGGCCTCGACCAGCAACAGCCCCGGCGCGGCGCGCACCGGCCCCGAGGCGGCGCGGTGCAGATGCCCCGACAGCACCACCTGCGCCCCGCAGTCCGCCAGTTCCTTCAGCGCCGCCCGCGCACCGCGCATCGGTTTCTTGTCGGTATCGGGTCCGTGCTCCAGCGGGTGATGCAGTGCGACAAGGCGCAGCGGCGCCGGGTGCTGTTCGAACAGCCAGCAGACCCGCGACCGTGCCGAGCGGCGGAACCGGCCCGTCTGCCAGGAGAAGGGATTCACCGTGTTCACCCCGACGACCGACATGGCGCCATCGGTGAAAAAGGGCTCCGTCTCGGCACAGACGTGGCGGCGATAGCGGCGGAAGGGCGCGAGGAAGCGGACAAACAGGTTGTCGAGCGGCGTGTCGTGGTTGCCCGGCACCGAGAGCACCGGCACCCCGATACGCGCCAGGAAGTCCCGGGCCCGCGCGAACTGCGACTCCCGCGCCCTCTGGGTGAAATCGCCCGAGATCACCACCAGGTCGGGCGAAAGGCTGCGGATCTGGGCCAGCAAAGGCGTTTCCAGCTCGGGCCGCGAGCGGCCGAAGTGCAGGTCGGAAAGGTGAAGGACACGGGTCATGACAGGCGCTCTCCCGGGATCAGCACGTCGAGGGGCGTCTCGGACATGGCAAAATCGAAGGGTGGCGCGGCCCGGCGCTTCTCTCCGTCATAGGCCAGCAGGGGACGGTGCGAGGCGGTCTCGACCCGGATCCGGGCGGCCTCGACCAGCTCGTAGTCGCGCCCTTCCTGCATCGTCCGGGTGACCAGCCGCCAGGCCAGCCGGAACAGCGCGGCGCGGCTCTGGCCGCAGCCGATCAGGACCGCCAGCCGATCGCGGTGGATCGCGCCACGGCCACCGAGGTTGAAACGCTCCAGCTGATAGGCCGAGCGCGCCACGAACAGCAGCGGCGTGCGGACGCGGCGCGTGCCGCCCTCGGGGTCCTCCAGCACCAGCCGCATCGGGCGCTGGAACCGCCAGAATGTGCGCACCACCGACCAGTGCGCCATCAGGCGGCGACGTCCGAACCGGCGATATATGTCCTCACGCTCCTTCAGGATCGAGGGATAGATCCCCAGCGAGGCATTGTTGAGGAAGACCTGCCCGTTGACCGTGGCGATGCGGATCTCGCGGCGCTCTGCCTGCAGCAGGGCACGGGCGGCCTCTTCGGGCGACTCGGGCAGGCCGAGGCCCCGGGTGAAATAGTTGAAGGTCCCCATCGGCAGCGCCGCAAGGGCCGCCTGCTGACCGTGCAGGGCGCCGGCCACGGCCATCACCGTGCCGTCACCGCCGGCCGCGACGACGGTGCGGGCCCCCGCCGCGATCTCTTCGGCGATCAGGCTGCGCAGGTCGTCCTTCGGGTCCCAGTGGCGCAGCCGCGCATCGCCCTGCGCAAGCACCTCCATGGCGCGATCCAGGGCGGCACCGTCACGGGCATTGGTGCCCGAGTGGCGATTGGCGATGACGAGGAAGGGGCCGTTCCCGGGCTGGGGCGCCCGGAGGTCGTCTTCCTGATAGGCGATCTGGGCCATGGGCCTCTCCCCGGAGATTGATTACCGGGGACAACGCCGGGCGGGCGGAAAGGTTGCGCGCCCGGCGTGGACCTTGCGTCACTTCTTGCGCCGCCAGGAGGAGAACCAGCCGCTGAGCCGCCCGCGCCCCTCGTCCCAGCTGTCCCCGGCATCTTCCAGCACCGGGTCGATGCGGGCTCGGCGGAACCGCAGCCAGCGCACCCGGATGGCCCAGAAGATCGCCGCCAGCACCAGCAGGATGATGATGTTCATCCAGGGGATGATGGTCACGTCCGGGTTGTCCACCGCCCGGATCCCGACCGCATTGGGAAAGATCGAGATGAACTCGTTGCGCCATCCGTAGTGGGTGATCACCGCCCATTGCGGCGCCGCCGAGGTCGAGCGCAGGTCCGCCGCCTCGGTCTGCAGGTTGTTGGTGTCGAACTTGAAGTAGGGCGGCCAGCCCCAGCCGGTGTCCTCGTTGCGATAGACCATCGGACGGCCGTTCTCGCGGATCGTCTGGATGAAGAAGACATCGCGGTTGGCGGTGCCCTGGGCACTGCCGGTATCCGCCTTGGCCCAGAAGATCGAGTTCTCGCCGAAGTCGACCCGGCGCTCGAAGGTATCGGTGACCCGGACCACGTCGTGCTGTGGAAGCGTGTAGTGGAAGAAGGCGACGATGATCAGCCAGAAGATGCCCCAGAGGGCCCATTTCACGTAGCGCATGGCTGTCTCCTTACATGAAGTTCACGGCGTAGATGATGAAGGCCACCACCAGCACGGGCACGATGTAGATAAGCAGGATCAGCTTGCGGCGAAAGCTGTCGTCATACTCGTCCAGGCCCTTTTCGACATAGTCACGACGGTCGCCGGGGCGCCCCTCGTCTTCCCAGTCGCGGCGCAGCTTGCGGCGGCGCACCTGGCGCGACCAGATCGAAACCACCACATAGGCCACCGTGGCGACAAGAAAACCGATGACGGCAACGCGGAGGAAGGCGAGAACCATGCTATCTCCTTTCGCGGATCACCGCGCCCCAGGGCCCGACGAAGGGCACCGGGTCGGGCTTGGGGCGGGCCGAGGCGCGCGACCAGGGGCCGGGGCGGGCCACGTCCTGCGGCGCCTCCGCCGGGCCATGGCCGAAGAGCGCCTCGCGCATCCGCGGCTTGTCGGCCTGGTAATCGCGCGCCAGCATGGCGGCGGCATAGCTTTTGCGGGCCTCGGGCCAGTCGCGATAGAGCTGGTAGAACAGCTCCTTGTGGCAGATGAACAGCTGCAGCATGTCCAGTGGACACAGCTCTGCCAGCAGGCGGTTGACCAGCGGCGCCTCGGTACAGTCGGCCGCGCGCAGGGCATAGAAATAGGCCGGATCGTCGGGCGAGAGGCGCGGGCGGCGACCGCCCTCCTCCAGCGCCTGCACGATGTGGCGCAGTTGGTGGTAGGCGTCGGGCAGATCCTCGGCATGGCGGCGGGCGATCTGGCGCAGCTCGCGGTCGCCGGCCTCCGAGAGATCCGCGTCGCCCTCGGCCGTCGCGACCACCATGCAATCCATCTTGCGGCGCAGGATCGCCGCCGCATCAATGCCGCGCGCATGGGTCAGCGCCTGCACCAGCCCGTTGCCATGCAGCCAGGCCGCCAGGTCACGCCGCGCCTCCAGCGCGATGACCGGCAGCGGCGCCTTGCCAAGCTGACCCGGATCGCGGGCGATGATCGCCGGATCATCCACCGCCGAGAACAGGTAGGCCCCGCCCAGATGCGCCGTCCAGAAGTTGTCCTGGGTGAATTTCACCTGCTTCAGCGTCACCGGGTTGCGCGTCACGTCGCCGGTCCGGCGCGCCAGCTCGATCATCTCGGCGATCAGCTGATCGTCGAACCAGGCGTCCTCCTCGCTGAGGAACCGGTCCGCCTTGCCGCTGAGTGCCGTGGCATCGCGCAGCGTCCCCGAGGCCGTATCCGCCTCGACCGAGACCCGCCGCACCTCCATCAGCCTGGCCGCGCTGTCCAGCCGGAAGACGCCGTTGACCAGCTCTCCCGCCACCGCGTCCCGCGCGGTCAGGGCAAAGAGCGCCGCCTCGTTGGCTTCGATGAAATCGCGCAGGATGGCGCGGGTGGTCGAGAAGGAGGCCTCGAGCAGCGGCGCGGTCTTCTGGCGGGTGGTCAGCAGGATGAACTGCCGATTGACCCCGTTGTGGTTGAGGTACTGCCTGTCGCCCAGTTCGTCCGCCACCTCGGGCGAATAGCCCGAGATATCGACATGGAAATCGGTGAGCGCGGTGCGCTTGCCGGTCAGGTGGAGGAGCGCACGGTTATAGCGCTCGACCAGCGCAGGCGTGTCGACCGGAGTGAGGTTGCCGTAGAGAAGGCCGGTGCGGATGAGGCGGTTCATTGGAGGTCCTCTCCACCTAGCTTCTTTCTCAAGAAAGCTCTCACATCGGACAGAGACTCCTCCACATCTTTCGCGTAACTGTCAGGTTCTGGATCGATAGTATCATGGAGTATGTCTCTCTCTTTTAGAAGCATAGCGGCGTGTGCAGCCTTCTTTTCTGGATCATTCGCAGGATGGATGGTTTCAATCTTAGACCTAACGACACGGAATAATTCCCGCTCAAGGCCATTAAAACGCTTCATGTGATCCTCGAAGCTGTCCCCCCAGACAGCCATAGCCTGAAGCTTTAATGCATAGAGAGCCACCATCTCTTCGGTGTGCGCTGACCATCGGTCGATGTAGACCTTCGCCCTTCGCAACTCGCTCTGGTCAACCAAATCCGGGAACTGTTCTTTTTCGTCCTCTGTCAAATGCCCTTCATTCGACCAAATCACTGGATACCTTAAGGCCCTCAATTGCTGTTGAGCTTTGGAAAGTCCAACGAGATAGTCCCGAGCGAGAGCATAGTCGCCATCATACTGGCGAGAAGCCTTCCACGAGCTAAGCCCCATTCCCGCAATAACAGCAGCAGCTGCGGCAGCGATCGAAACAATTAAATTTGCGAGTGCGCTGACTGCTTCTAGTCCTTCAGCCGTGAAGCCGGACAACGCCAACAAAGCAGCTAAACAAGCAAACAGCATGGCCGCAGGGATCCAGAGTACGCTAGCTGAACGCATATCTCGTCCTCCTGCTCTCTCCCCCCTCAACCGTCTCACCAGCCCGGCAACGCCGCGCAGCACCCGACCCGCCCCGGTTCCCCAAAGGCGAACCTCCGGCTCGACAGGCGGGCGCAACACGCCCCCCCTCGGGTCCGGCGCTGCCCTCGGCACCAGTGCCCCGACGTTGCAACTCCTCACTCATGAAACACCCTCACTTCAATGGCGGCAGCGCGGGGGAAGGCGGGTGGCTGCCACCCTACGAGATGTAGAGGGACCGCCTGGTTGCTGACGCCGAGGTGCTCTCCTCCAACAAGATGCCGAGAGGTTGCCCCGCCGCCAGAGTTGGATTGCATCCACCCTACGCAAGCGGCGCCATCCGCGCGCAAGGCCCGGGGGCCCGCCAAATCCGTAGGGTGGGTGACAACCCACCTTCCCCCGGCATCCGGACACGGCTCCATCAGCCGCGCCCTTTCAGGTACCGCCGCTTGGCCTCTTCCGTGCGGCCCATGTCGCGGACCATGCCCTCGATGGCGGCCTCGTCGGACTTGTCGGCGTAGCGGAATTCGCTGTCGGCATAGCGGTTGATCTCCTGCACCACCATCTCGACGGTGATCGGCTGGCGCAGCTCCTCGATCATGGCGCGCTTGGTGTCGTAGTCGCGGAACAGGAACAGCTCGGGCTCTTCCATCCACTCGTCCGGCAGCTCGAAGTCCATGGCGCGGACCTTCACCGCGTCGGTGATGTTCTTGATCGCCCGGCCGGTGAACCGCGGGTCGGCCTCCTGGATCGCCTTCAGGTAGCTGCCCAGCTTGGCGATGGTGTCGAGCGGGCCCAACCGCTGCTGCACCGCGTCGTAGACCGTGACCAGACCGGCCTCGGACGGGCGGGCGTGAGAGGCAAAGCTCTCGGCCACCGCACGCTTGATCTCCTGCGCGGCGTAAAGCTCGTGATCACCCAGGGGGATGTCGTGGCGCTTGCCCAGAAGCAGGGCCAGGATGTCGACGTAGTCTTCGCGGGTGCGCGGGCCGTCGACCAGGAAGCGGGCGCCGGCGCGCTGGCGCAGGGCGTCGTCGACGTTCTCGGGGTAGTTCGAGAACATGCCGAAGGTGCAATTGCCGCGCACCACCGTATTGGCGCCGGCAAAGCTTTCCATCAGCACGGCAGTGATTTCCTGCTGACCGGCCGAGGACTGGCGGTCGCCGCGCTTGCCGGCGATCTGGTCGATATCGTCGACGGTGCCGAAGCCGATGACGGCGGGGTCCATGATCTCGGAAATGAACGCCTTGGCGTTCTGGCCCGACTTGCCCTGGTAGCTGTCGATGTTCTCGGTCGAGAGGTTGCGGTAGCGGAAGGGATAGCCCGCGACCTGGCAGTAGTCGTTCAGCAGCCCGGCCATCATCTGGATCAGGGTGGTCTTGCCGGTGCCGGGCATGCCGTCGCCCATGAAGGTGAAGATGAAGCCGCCGAGTTCCGCGAAGGGGTTCATCCGCCGGTCGAAATCATAGGCCATCAGCATCTTGGCCAGCTTCATCGCCTGGTACTTGGCGATATGGTTGCCGACCACCTCGTGCGGCTTCTTGAAGCTCATCACCAGGGTCGAGCTTTTCGCATGGCTGGCGGGGGTGAAGCCGCGCACGGTCAGGTCATCGGCCTCGATCCGCCAGGTGGCGCCGGTGAAGGCACCCAGATGGGGGTGGCCTTCGGCGCGCAGGCGGACCTTTTCCATCACCAGCTGGCACCAGGCCGAAATCACCGGCACCAGCTTCTCCTCGTCGCCGATGGCGAAGGCGGCCAGCTTCTGGTCCAGCTCCCACAGGGCGCCCTGCAGGGCGAGGGGGGCATTGTCGGTCAGGATCTCCTCGGCGTCGCCGGGATCGACGGTCACTTCGCCCAGGTGCGAGGACAGGAGGTAGGACAGCGCATTGGCCAGCACATGCAGCTGCAACAGCGACTCGGCGGCCAGCAGCTCCGAGAACGCGCCCGCACGGTCGCGGGGCAGCACGTTGTCGAGGTTGGCGCGCTTCAGCTCGGTCAGGGCGGTCGCCTCGCTGAAGCTCTCGCCCAGGGCCATGGCGATGGAGAGCGCCCGGCGCAGGGCCCGCGCGACGGCCGCCTGGCGGGGCGAGGTCAGCGGGTCGTCATCGTCGCAGGCGGCCAGACGCGCCAGCAGGTGCACGCCCGAGGCGGCCTCGGTCCGCCGGGTCGTCAGCCCCACGGTGGTCGAGCGGAAACGGCGCCGCGTGCCGCCGATGCCGGGCGAGCGCTCTTCGCGCTGGACGGGGGCCGGGACGGCAGCGCGGGCCAGCCGGGGGGCATGGTCGAAACCTTCAAGCAGCGCCTCGGCGGCGGAGTAGTGCTTGCGGATATCCTCTTCCCGCAGCTCCATCTGATCGCCGGTCAAACTCATCGCATCAATCCTTCATCTGGCTCGAAATGGCCGGGCCGGGCGCGCCCGGCCTCTGCAAATCTCAGTAACTGAGGACCTTTTCGCCCGCCCCCACGACGTATTTCTTTACCCGCGCGAAGCCCGGTGGGTTCAGTTCCGACAGCACCTGGAAGGGCCGCGCCGGCAGGATCAGCGCCCGCTCGCGGCGGGTCGCGCCCAGTTCGGCGCCGTCGTAGGGGGCCAGCTGGAAGACCTCGCGCTCGACCGCGCCGAACCAGCCGGTCTTCTCGCTGCGCACCTCCTTCGAGACCAGCTCTTCCGAGGTCCAGGCCAGGGCCCAGTCCTCGGACTCGATCCCCGCGGCCTGGGCCAGCACATCGCGGATCGGGCCGGACTGCTGGGTGTAGGCGTGGGAATACATCGGCCCGAGGTGGATGCGCCGCAACCGCTTGGGATGCAGGGTGTCGAAATCCTGGTCGAAGCCCTGGGCGATGGTCAGCAGCTTCAGTCCGCCCAGGCTTTGCGACACCAGATGCGCCTGCACCTGCGGCCAGCGCGAGGGGTCCGCGGGCAGGCCATGGCGGCCCTCGTCCTCGACCTCCATCAGGTAGATCACCGGCAGGTTGACCTGGGTGTCATAGACCGACCAGTGCAGCAGGTAGCGCCGCCGCCCGCCGTCGAGGGTCTCCAGCCAGTCGCCTTCGGGGTCGTTGCGCGGCCAGAACAGATTCCCCCGCGCCAGCTCTTCGTAATAGAGCCGCTGCGACAGGGCGAACTGGGTCCGGGTCGGCACCTGGTGGTCAGAGACGATCTCTTCCAGCATCTGCCGCTTCAGCCCCGCAACCGTGGGCATCGAGGCGAGGTGCTTGGCCGCCTGTCCGGCGTCATTGGCCATCACCATCAGCTCCTGCGCCGCGGGAAAGCCGCTTTCGTGGTTGTCGATGGTAAGAGAGCCGAAGAACCGCCCCGTGTCGCGCCCGGCCAGAAGGTATTTCATCGACAGGGCGCGGAAGGTGAAGGTCAGCATCGCGACCTGGCGCGCCAGCACCTCGGTTTCGCGGTCGTTCAGGTGCTTTTCGGCCCGCATCACCCCGGCTACATGGGCGAGATGGCCCATGATCGCCTCGAACTTGCGGAAATAGCGCCGCGAGGCATGGGAGTCGGTCAGCCCGACCCGGTCACTGAGGTTGCTGTCACTCATCCTGTCGTCCCGTTCTCGTCGTCCCTCACGGCCGCGCGCGACCGTCCCGGCAGCCGATCAATGCGCGGCCCCGCGCCCCGGCCAAGGCCGGAACGGGATGCATCGGCCGGCGCGATGGCCTCTCAGCCGCCGTAGAGGTTCTTGTCGTGCTTCTCGACGATCTTCTGGAAGCGGCGGGCAAAGCGTTCGTCCGCCTTGGCCTTGGCTTCCAGCACCGAACGGGCAAAGACCATCTGGCCTTCGTGCGCTTCCATCATGTCGGCCATGCGGGCGTTGGTCGCGGCACCGATCTGGGCCATGGCCTGCTGCGCCTGCTTGTCGGTCTCGACGCCGATCTCGTTGATGCGGTGCGCCACTTCCTGTTGCTGCGCCGTCTTCAGCGACTTCGTCAGCGCATCATACAGGACGACCCGCTGCGAAGTGTCGGTCTTCAGCTTGTTGATCAGCACCATCTGCGTCGCCGCCTGGTTCTGCAGGCTGTCGACCCAGGACTTGCCCTTCTCGATGTAGCGCTCAAGGGTCTGGCTCTTGGCCAGCTTGACCTGTTCGTCCTGCACCAGCCCGTTGTAACGGGTGTTCATCTCGGCCAGCTTCGTCTCGAGCTGGGTGCGCGCGGCGGCATCCTGTTCGACCGCGATCTTGTTCTCAAGCTCGATGATCTCGGGATCCATGTCGGTGATTTCCGACCGCACGTCCTCCAGCCCGGCCACGGTCGCCTCGCGCTCGGCCAGGGTCTCGGTCAGCTTGGCCTCGACCTTGTCCTTTTCCTCGTTCAGCACGGCCAACTGGCCTTCCAGCAGCTGAATGATCACGTCGGACTTGGCGATCAGGTCCTGCAGCTTGTCGTCGATGCTGGCGGTGCGGATGCGTTCCTGCCGCAGGTTGTCGGACTTGGCCTTCGAGAAGATGCCGATGAAGCTTTCCCAGCCGGTCTTGCCGCGCATCTCGTCGAAGTCCTTCGAGAACTGCGCCGTGACATCATCGAGGCCCATGATCAGCTCGGCGATATTGGCGTTCATCGCTTCGGTATGAGCGTGGACATCGTCCAGCGTCGCGTTCTCGATCTCGATGCTCACGTCCGCGCCGGTGTCCATCTTCTCGCGCGCGGTCTCGATCCGGGCGGTCAGCTCGGAAATCTTCGACTGCGCGGCGGCAACCTGCTTCTGGCTCTGTTCAAGCTGGGCCTCGAATTGCGACATCTGTCCCTCCGGTTGAAATATCTGCGTCCAATATGGGGAGTGTTAATGCCCTTTACATCACCCCTTCGTCGACTTCCCCAATTTCATGATCGGGTAGCGGCGTCATTACAAGGGTCTTGGCCGTTGCACCCCGCCCCGGCGCGCGGTTTAGTGCCGCCGGAAGACAACGAAGGAGCCCGCCATGCAGAACCTGATCACCGATGTCGAGGGGCTGCTGGTCGGCCAGTCGCAGGATAGCCGGGTCAAGACCGGCGTCACCGTGCTGACCGCAGAGGCGCCTTTCACCGCAGCGGTGCATGTCATGGGCGGCGCGCCCGGCACGCGGGAAACCGACCTGCTGGCGCCGGACAAGACGGTGCAGAAGGTCGATGCGCTGGTGCTCTCGGGCGGCTCGGCCTTCGGGCTGGACGCGGCGGGCGGCGTCGCCGATGCCCTGCGCGCGGAGGGGCGCGGCTACCGCGCCGGGCCGGTGCGGGTGCCCATCGTGCCCTCGGCGATCCTCTTCGATCTGGTGAACGGCGGTGACAAGGACTGGGACGAGAACCCCTACAAGGCGCTTGGCCGCGCGGCCTATGCGGCACGCGGCGCCAGGTTCGAAATCGGCTCTCACGGCGCGGGCACGGGGGCGATGACGGCGGGGCTGAAGGGCGGCCTCGGCTCGGCCTCGGTGCGACTGCCGACGGGTCATGTGGTCGCGGCGTTGGTGGCAGTCAATGCGCTTGGCACGGCGACGGTCGGCGCCGGGCGGCAGTTCTGGGCCGCTCCGTGGGAGCAGGGCGACGAATTCGGCGGCCTCGGCCTGCCCGACCGTTTCCCCGATCCGCACCACCCCGTGACCAAGGCCGAGTTGATGGGCATCGCCCGGGGCAACACCACCATCGGCATTGTCGCCACCGATGCCGATATCGACCAGGCCCAGGTCACCCGGCTGGCCACCGCCGCCCATGACGGCTATGCCCGCGCGCTGGTGCCCAGCCACACCCCCGCCGACGGAGACCTGATCTTCGGCGCCGCCACCGGCGCGAAGCCCCTGACGGGCGAATTCGACATGCTGGCGCTCTGCCACGCGGCCTCGGTCGTGATGACCCGCGCCATCGCGCGCGGCGTCCATGCCGCAAGCCCGGCAGAGGGCGATCCCTTCCCCTGCTGGTCGCAGCTCTAGGCTGGTCGGCACCGCCCGACGCCCTACCTCCGTCACGACATGCTGACGGAGGATATCATGCTGGATGCCGACAAGACCGACCTGAAGAGCCACCTGAAGGACCCGTCGCTGCTGGTCGAGGCAGCGCGCATCGGCGATGCCTGGGTCACGGGCGACGAGGGCAGTTTCGATGTGGTGAACCCGGCGCGCGGCGACGTGATCGCCCGGGTCGCGGACTGCTCGCGCAGCCAGATCGCCGCCGCCATCGACGCCGCCCATGCCGCCCAGAAGGACTGGGCGCAATGGACCGGCAAGGAGCGCGCCCAGGTGCTGCGCCGCTGGTTCGACCTGATGATGGAACACCAGGACGACCTCGGCGCGATCCTGACCGCCGAACAGGGCAAGCCCCTGGCCGAGGCGAAGGGAGAAATCGCCTATGGCGCCGGGTTCATCGAGTTCTTCGGCGAAGAGGCCAAGCGCGTCTACGGCGAAACGATCCCCGGCCACCAGCGCGACAAGCGCATCACCGTGATCAAGCAGCCCGTCGGTGTGGCGGCTTCGATCACCCCCTGGAATTTCCCCAATGCGATGATCACCCGCAAGGCCGGCCCGGCCCTTGCGGCCGGCTGCAGCTTCGTGGCGCGTCCGGCGAAAGAGACCCCCCTTTCGGCGCTGGTGCTGGCGGTGCTGGCCGAACGCGCCGGCATCCCGGCGGGGGTGTTCAACGTGGTGACATCCTCGAAAAGCTCGGACGCGGGGAAAGAGTTCTGCGAGAACCCCAAGGTGCGCAAGCTGACCTTCACCGGCTCGACTGAGGTCGGGCGCATCCTGCTGAAACAGGCCGCCGACCAGGTGATGAAATGCTCGATGGAGCTGGGCGGCAATGCGCCCTTCATCGTCTTCGACGACGCCGATCTGGATGCCGCCGTCGAGGGCGCGATCACCTGCAAGTTCCGCAACAACGGCCAGACCTGCGTCTGCGCCAACCGCATCTACGTGCAGTCGGGCGTCTACGATGCCTTCGCCGGCAAGCTGAAGGACCGCGTGGCGCAGATGAAGGTCGCCGACGGCTTCGAAGAGGGCGCCGAGCTGGGCCCGCTGATCAACGCCGAAGCGGTCGAGAAGGTCGAGGACCACATCGCCGACGCCCGCGCCAAGGGCGCCGAGGTGATCCTCGGCGGCCAGAAGGGCGAGGCGGGGTTGTTCTTCGACCCCACCATCGTCACCGGCGCCACGAAAGAGATGAAGTTCTCGACCGAAGAAACCTTCGGTCCCCTCGCCCCGCTCTTCAAGTTCGACACGGTCGACGAGGTGATCGAGCTGGCCAACGACACGATCTTCGGCCTCGCCAGCTACTTCTACGCCAAGGACCTCAGCCGCGTGACCAAGGTGCAGGAGGCGCTGGAATACGGCATCGTCGGCGTGAACACCGGTCTGATCTCGACCGAGGTCGCGCCCTTCGGCGGCGTCAAGCAATCGGGCCTGGGGCGCGAAGGCAGCCACCACGGCATCGAGGAATTCCTCGAGATGAAATACATCTGCACGTCGGTCTGAGCGCGGATTTCGGCCCCCGGTGGGGCCGAACGAAGCCTCCGGCGGGAGTATTTGGGGCCATCGAATGGATGCAAGGGGCTCTTATACCCATTCGATGGCTGAAAATACTCTGGGGGAGTCGGCAAGGCCGACGGGGGCAAAGCCCCCTGCACCGATCTCAGCTGCCGGTTTCGGCGGCGATCTGGGCGCGCGACTTGCGGGCGCGCTCGGTGGCCGACTTCAGCTGACCACAGGCCGCCATGATGTCCTCGCCGCGCGGGGTGCGGATCGGCGAGGCATAGCCGGCCTTGTGGACGATATCGGCGAAGGCCTCGATCCGCGACCAGTCGGAGCGCTCGTAGGGCGAGCCCGGCCATTCGTTGAAGGGGATCAGGTTGATCTTCGCCGGGATGCCCTTGATCAGACGGACAAGGCGGCGGGCGTCCTCGTCGCTGTCGTTCACATCCTTCAGCATCACGTATTCGAAGGTGATCCGCTCCGAGTTCGACAGGCGGGGATATTCCCGCAGCGCGTCCAGCAGGGTCTCGATGTTCCAGCGCTTGTTGATCGGCACCAGCTTGTTGCGCACCTCATCGGTGGTGGCGTGGAAGCTGACCGCCAGCATACAGCCGATTTCCTCGGCCGCGCGGGCGATCTCGGGCACGACGCCCGAGGTCGACAGGGTGATCCGGCGGCGCGACAGGGCGATCCCCTCGCCATCCATGGCGATCTTCATCGCATCGCGGACGCCTTCGAAATTGTAAAGCGGCTCGCCCATGCCCATCAGCACGATGTTGGACAGCAGGCGCGGGCCGTTCTCGCCGGTGCCGGTGCCGGGGGCGGGCCATTCGCCCAGGTCATCCCGCACCAGCATGATCTGGCCGACGATCTCGCCCGGGGTCAGGTTGCGCACCAGTTTCTGGGTGCCGGTATGACAGAAGGAACAGGTCAGCGTGCAGCCGACCTGAGAGCTGACGCAGAGGGTGCCGCGGTCGGTCTCGGGGATATAGACCACCTCGACCTCGTGGCCGCCGGCGATCTTCACCAGGTACTTGCGGGTGCCATCGGCCGAGACGTTCTTGCTGACGATCTCAGGCAGGTCGATCACGAAGTTATCCGCCAGCTTCGCCCGGAAGTCCTTCGCCAGGTTGGTCATCAGCGCGAAGTCCCGCACGCCCCAGTGGTAGATCCACTGCCACAGCTGGTTGACGCGCATCTTCGCCTGCTTCTCGGGCGTGCCGATCTCGATCAGCGCATCGCGCAACTGCGGACGGGTCAGACCGACGAGATTGCGGGCGCCCTCGGGCAGCTTGCGCGGGATCGTCAGGACGTCTTGCGTGATCGGAGCTTGGATCTGGCTCATGGCGGACTCGGTACATTCGGGGGGCGGAAGCCGGGTCTATACCGGATTCCCCGGCACATGAAAACCCATGGCGGCAAGGCGCCCCGAGGGGCGCCCGGCATGGGTCTGCGTTCAAGGGGCACCCTGGGCACCGCCCCCCGGTCAGGAAAAGCCGGGCTCTGGTTCGCACCTGAAACGCTCCCCCGGAGCGCGTCAGGGACGGTGCTCCTTACTGGCAGCGGCGTTCGCTGTCTTCCACGGCGGCGGTGAAGCCCATGAGAGAGAAAGTATCCTTGGTCACCGTGCCCCGGCTGGAGCGCGCGGTCAGCACCGCTTCGGATCCCGCCTTCAGCACGGTCAGGATCCGGGCATCATCGGCGGTGGTCGCCGGCCAGGCCCATTCACCCTCGGTATAGAGCTCGAAGGTATTGCCATCCACGTCCAGCGAAACGGTCGAGCCTTCGGCGAAGGGATAGCCGCCGGTGAAGGCCAGCTGGCCGGTGACCGATGCGCCGGGACGGTAGAAGGCCATCAGCTGAATCTCGCTGCGACGCACCGAGACGACCTCGCCGTCACGGGTGTTCACGGTCTCTTTCGGCACCGAGACCGCCCAGCATTCGCGGGGGTCGGTTTCCTCGAAGACGGACCAGTCGGTCCGTGCCGCCACCTGGTTCTCGCTCACGCTCTGGGCCCATGCGGTGCCGGCCGCAGTGGCGAAGATCGCCGCAGCCACGATACCCCGGAATGTCATCTGTACAGCCTCCAAGCCGTCCTTGCCTCTTGTCCTGCCCCCTGCTGCCTTCGCGGCGTCTTGCGGGGCCTCATGTTCGCTCGACATTGCAATACTAGCCGGAATACTGCCACAAGCGAAAGGTCGATTGGCGAGAAATCGCACACGTCCGGGTGAACGAGGGCGGGTGAGCGAGGGAAAGGAAAGCAGATGCAGGTTTCGGGCGCAGGGGGGACTTTCCCCGCAATCGGGGCGCAGGGGGACGGCGCCGTGCCGATGGCCGAGCTCTGGCGCGGCAACCTCTGCGAGTCGCTGCACTACGGTCATGCGGTGGTCGTCGATACCACGGGACAAATCGTCGAAGCCTGGGGCAATCCCCAGGCGGTGATCTACCCGCGCTCGTCCTGCAAGATGATCCAGGCCCTGCCGCTGGTGGAAAGCGGCGCCGCCGATGCCGCCGGGCTCAGCCCGAAGCAGCTGGCGCTCTCCTGCGCCTCGCACAACGGCGCGGCGATCCACTCCGAGGCGGTGACCTCCTGGTTGGCCGGGCTGGGCATGGGCGAGGACAACCTGCGCTGCGGCCCGCAGGAGCCCGCCGACATCCCCGCCCGCGACGCGCTGATCCGCGCCGGCGACAGCCCTTGCCAGATCCACAACAACTGCTCGGGCAAGCACGCGGGCTTCCTGACGCTGAACCGCCACCTCGGTGCCGGAACCGAATACACCGAATTCGACCACCCCGTGCAGCAGGCCGCGCTGCGCGCCTTCGAGGAGGTCACGGGCGAGTCGATCCGGGGCTGGGGCGTCGATGGCTGCTCGGCGCCGAACTTCGCCACCTCCCTGCTGGGGCTGGCCCGCGCCATGGGCCGCTTTGCCGGGGCCCGCGAAGGCCGGGGCCCGCGTGAAAGCGCCCAGGCCCGGCTGACCCAGGCAATGATGGCCCACCCCGAGATGGTGGCGGGCGAGACCCGTGCCTGCACCGAACTGATGCGCGCAATGAACGGACAGGCGGCGATCAAGACCGGCGCCGAGGCGGTGTTCGTGGCGATCCTGCCCGGCAAGGGCCTCGGCATCGCGCTGAAGGTGCTCGACGGCACGACCCGCGCCAGCGAGGCGGCCATCGCGGCGCTGCTGGTGAAATACGGCGTGCTGGATCCGGCCCATCCGGCGGCCAAGGCACGGCTGAACCCTGAACTGCGCTCGCGCCGCGGCTTGCTGGCCGGAGAGATCCGGGTGGCGGACGGGTTCGCCTGAGGGGACCGGGGGAGGTGGATTTCATCCACCTCCCCCCGCGCGCCGCTCACGTTTCGTCGCCGCAACACCCCTCCGCCCGCAAATCCCGCAGGGTGAGTGCGAACCGACCAAACCCCCTACGTCAGTGCGCCTCGGCCCAGTTGGCGCCGCGTCCGGCGTCGACGACCAGCGGCACGTCCAGTTTCACCGCCGGATCGGCGGCGCCTTCCATGACCGCGCGCGCCGCCTTGATCACCTCGTCCTCGGCGCCCGCTTCGACCTCGAAGACCAGTTCGTCGTGGACCTGCAGCAGCATCTTGGCGGGCAGCTTGGCAATCGCTTCGGGCATTCGGATCATCGCCCGGCGGATGATATCCGCCGCCGTGCCCTGGATCGGCGCGTTGATCGCCGCGCGCTTGGCGAAACCGGCGCGGGGGCCCTTGGCCGCAATCTCGGGCGTGTGGATCTTCCGCCCGAACAGCGTCTGGACGTAGAGGTTCGACTTGGCGAACTCGGTCGTCTCGTCCATGTATTCGCGGATACCGGGGAAGCGCTCGAAGTAGCGGTCGATGAAGCCCTGGGCCTCGGCCCGCGGGATGCGCAGGTTGCGCGCCAGACCAAAGCCCGAGATGCCGTAGATCACGCCGAAGTTGATCGCCTTGGCCTGCCGGCGCACCTCCGAGGTCATCTCGTTCAGCGGCACGCCGAACATCTCGGACGCGGTGGCGGCGTGGATGTCCTGCCCCTCGTGGAAGGCCTGTTTCAACGCCTCGATCCCCGCCACATGGGCCAGGATGCGCAATTCGATCTGGGAATAGTCGAGCGACAGCAGGACCTTGCCTTCAGGCGCCACGAAGGCTTCGCGGATGCGGCGGCCTTCTTCCGAACGCACCGGAATGTTCTGCAGGTTCGGATCGGTCGAGGCCATGCGGCCCGTGTTCGCGCCTGTCTGCACGTAGGAGGTATGCACCCGCCCGGTCTCGGGGTTGATGTGCTCCTGCAGCGCGTCCGTATAGGTCGATTTCAGCTTCGACAGCTGGCGCCAGTCCAGCACCCGTGCGGGCAGCTCATGTTCGGTCGCCAGGTCTTCCAGGATATCGGCCCCGGTGGCATAGGCGCCGGTCTTGCCCTTCTTGCCGCCGGGCAGGGACATCTTGTCGAAGAGGATCTCGCCCAGCTGCTTGGGGCTGCCCACGTTGAAGCTTTCCCCCGCCAGCTCGTGGATCTCGGATTCAAGCTGCGCCATCTTCTGGGAAAAGGCATTGGACATGCGCGACAGCGTATCGCGGTCGACCTGCACGCCGTGCATCTCCATCTCGGCCAGCACGGGCGAGAGGGGACGCTCCAGCGTCTCGTAGACCGTCGTCACCTTCTCGCGGTGCAGGCGCGGCTTCAGCACCTGCCAGAGGCGCAGGGTGATATCGGCATCCTCGGCGGCATAGCGGGTGGCCTTGTCGATCGGCACCCGGTCGAAGGTGATCATCGCCTTGCCCGAACCCAGCAACTCCTTGATCGGAATGGGAACATGGTCGAGATACCGCTCCGAGAGCGTATCCATCCCGTGTCCATGCAGACCCGCATTCAGCGCGTAGGAGATCAGCATCGTGTCATCGAAGGGCGCCACGTTGATCCCGTAACGCTTCAGGATCTTGGCGTCGTATTTCATGTTCTGGCCGATCTTCAGGACGGCATCGTCCTCCAGCACCGGTTTCAGCATGTCGAGGGCCTGGGTCAGCGGCATCTGCCCCTCGGCCAGCTCGTCATTACCGAACAGGCCCCCGGATTCGCCCTCGGCCTTGTGGGTCAGCGGGATGTAGCAGGCCGTGCCTGCATCGACACAGAGGCAGATGCCGACGAGATCGACGCGCATCTCGTCCAGCCCTGTCGTTTCGGTATCCACCGCCACATGGCCGACCTCGCGGATACGGTCGATCCAGCGGGCCAGCGCCTCGGCATCGCGGACGGTCTCGTAGGCATCGGGGTTGATCGCGGGCGCGTCCGGCACACTGTCCTCGACGGCGCCGGTGCCGGCGGAAACCTCGGGCTCGGGCACGCTGGGGGCCTCGACGCCCAGACCTTCGGCGATACGCTTGGTCAGCGTACGGAATTCCATCTTGGCGAGGAAGGGCAGCAGCACCTCGGGATCGGGGTCCTTCACCTCGAGGTCGTCCAGGGTGAAACCCAGCGGCGTGTTGCAATCCAGCGTGACCAGCTTCTTCGACAGCTCGATCTGTTCGCGCTTCTCGATCAGGGTCTGGCGGCGCTTGGGCTGCTTGATCTCTTCGGCGCGGTCCAGCAGCTCTTCCAGAGAGCCAAATTCGTTGATCAGCAGCGCCGCCGTCTTGATCCCGATGCCCGGCGCGCCCGGCACGTTATCGACCGAATCCCCGGCCAGCGCCTGCACGTCGATCACCCGGTTCGGCGCCACGCCGAACTTCGCCTCGACCCCCTCGACGTCAATGCGGACGTTCTTCATTGCATCCAGCATCTCGACCCCGTCGCCAACCAGCTGCATCAGGTCCTTGTCCGAGCTGATGATGGTGACGCGCCCGCCCGCATCACGGGCCTGGCAAGAGAGCGTGGCGATGATGTCATCGGCCTCGTAGCCCTCGATTTCCTCGCAGGCGATGTTGAAGGCGCGGGTCGCCTCACGGGTCAACGGCATCTGCGGGCGCAGGTCCTCGGGCATGGCCTCGCGGTTGGCCTTGTAGAGATCGTAAAGATCGTTGCGGAAGGTATGGCTGCCCTTGTCGAAGATCACGGCGACATGGGTCGGCGCATCGGGGCCGGAGTTCCCTTCGACGTAACGGTGCAGCATGTTGCAGAAGCCCGAGACGGCACCGATCGGCAGCCCGTCCGACTTCCGGGTGAGCGGCGGCAGCGCGTGGTAGGCGCGGAAGATGAAGGCCGATCCGTCGATCAGGTGAAGGTGGCAGCCCTTGCCGAAACTCATGTGTCTATCCCCGGTTGCTTGGGGCTCAGATGTGCCATGAAGCGCCGGCCGGGGAAAGCTGGTTGTCACGCCATTCCCTAGTTCAGGCGGATCGAGGCCCGGGCAGAGCGGCCCTCGGCATCGACCACGGTCACATCGGCGAAACCGGGGCCGGGCGCGGGCAGCAGCGCCTCGGCGCGGCGCTGGCCGGTCAGCACCGGGGCGCCGTTCAGCAGCCAGGTGAACGGCGGCCGGCCCCGGTCGACGCGCACCGGCAGGTCGGCGGCACCGATCTCCAGCAGCGCCCCGTCAGGCGGGAAGGCCAGTTGCGGCGCCTCCGGGTCACGCGGGGCGGCGCCCCGGCGGCGGAAGTGGCGCAGCGGCGGCGGCAGCTCGGCATTGGTGACCAGAAGTACCTCGCGCGGCGGGGCGGGCAGCGGTTCGGTCGTCGGCGCGATGCGCTGGAACGCCCGGAACAGCAGCGGCGCGGCCAGGTCGGCGCCAAAGGCCCCCGGCACCGGCGTGCCATCCGGGCGCCCGATCCACACCCCGACCACATGCGCGCCGTCAAAGCCGATGGCCCAGGCATCGCGGTGCCCGTAGGAGGTGCCGGTCTTCCAGGCGATCTCGCCGCGCGGACCGCCCTCGGGCGGGGTCAGACCCGCCAGGATATGCCCGACCTGCCAGGCCGCCGCCGCCGAGGCCAGGCGACCGGACGCTTCGGCATGGTCACCCATACGCCAGTGCAGGGGCATCGCCTGCCCGCCCCGCGCCAGCCCGCCGTAGAGCGTCACGAGATCCTCCAGCGTCACCCCCAGACCGCCAAGCGAGATCGCCAGCCCCGGCACCCCACCGGGCAGCTCGGCCTCCACGCCGCCCCGCCGCAGCGCGGCCATGACATTGGCCGGGCCAAGCGCCTCGGTCAGCGAGACCACGGGCAGGTTCAGCGACAGCTGAAGCGCCTCGCGCACCGGCACCGGGCCGCGGAAGTGGCCGTCGAAATTCACCGGCCGATAGCCCGAGAAATCGGTGGCGCGGTCGTCGATCATGGTCTCGGGATGGGCCAGGCCCCGGTCGAAGGCCAGCGCGTAGATCAGCGGTTTCAGCGTCGAGCCGGGCGAGCGCAGGGCCCGCGTCATGTCGACAAACCCCTGCCCCTGCGCGGAAAATCCGCGCGAGCCGACAGAGGCCAGCATCGCCCCGCTGCGGTGGTCGGCGACAAGGATCGCCATCGACAGTTCCGACTGGCGGCCCTGCAGCGCCTCGGCAGCCAGGGTTTCAAGCTGGGCCTGTAGGCCCGCATCAAGCGTCAGGTCGTGGCGCAGGGTGTCGGGATCTTCCGCCCGGGCTCGGTCTGTCAGGTGCGGCGCCAGCGCGGGGAAGGGTTTGCGTGCCCTTGGCACCGAGTCCAGGCGCGCGGCGGCGGCGGTCTCGGCGTCGATCACGCCTGACTGAACCATGCGGCCCAGCACGCGGTCACGGGCCGCCTGGGCGGCCAGCGGATCGCGGTCGGGCCGACGTGCCTCGGGGGATTGCGGCAGGGCGACCAGCAGCGCGGCCTCGGCGGGGGTCAGCCGGGTGGGCTCCTTGCCGAAATAGGCCAGGGTGGCGGCGCGGATCCCCTCAAGGTTGCCCCCCATGGGCGCCAGCGTCAGGTAGAGCGACAGGATCTGCGCCTTGCTCATCCGCCGTTCCAGCGCCAGCGCCAGGCGGGCCTGGCGCAGCTTGCCGGACCACGCCCCGGTGCCGCTGTGTTCCAGCAGGCGCGCCACCTGCATGGTCAGGGTCGAGCCTCCCGAAACAACCTCTCCGTGCCGCAGCGCCTGCCAACCGGCCCGCAGGATGGCGCGGGGATCCACCCCCGCATGGACCCCGAACCGCCGGTCCTCGTAGGCCTGCAACATGGCGAGGTAGAGCCGGTCCACCCCGGCGCTGTCGAGGTCGAGTCGCCAGCGACCATCCTCGACCGTATAGGCCCGCAGCAGGGCGCCGTCCGCCGCCCGCATCTCGACCGAGCGGGCGGGGGACAGGGCCGGCAGCTCCGTCGCATCGACCCAGCGGTCCAGCCCGTCGCGCGCCACCGCGCCGCCCCAGAGGGCCAGCGCGAGCGCCAGCAGGCCTGAGGCGGCGCGAGACATCATTCGACGACCGAAATCCGCGTCTCGCCGGTGTTGGCACGGTACTGCGGACGGTACATGTCCTCGAGCGAGGCGGCGGGCAGCAGGTAGTCACCGGGCGTCACCGCGCGCACCACGTAGGCCAGCGTGAAGCTGTCGTCCGAGCGCCAGTCGACGGCGGCCAGGAAGCGGTCGCTGCGGAACTCGGCCATCTCTGGCTCGACGGTGTCGGCCCACTCCAGCTCTCCCATGTCGCCCGAGCGCAGCAGGCTGGGGTTGTCGATCTGGAAGCCCGCCGGCAGCGGATCCGAGACCATCAGCCGGGCACCGGTCTTCTCGAAGGGCGTGACCCGCAGCATCGCCACCAGACGGGTGCCGACGGAAACCCCGTCGGGAGAGACCTGCCGACCCTCGGTCGTGTAGTAACTCCGTTCGATGGCGTATCCATAGCCGCCCCGTTCCAGCGGCCCCTCGGGCACGCCGATGGTGGTCAGGGTCAGGTCAGCCTGTGCCGCGCCCTCGTTGCGGATCGCCGCGGGCGTCAGTGCGTTGCCGCGCAGGGTGCGGATCATCGGCCCCTCGACCGGCGCGCCATCGACCGACAGCCCCGCCGTCGCCGGATCGCCGATCAGCGCATCGGCGGCCATCAGCGTCCAGGCGCTTTCCTGCGTCGAGAGCGGCCCCTCGACAGCCGAGAGCCGCGCCAGAAGCGCTTGCCGGTCAATGGCTTGAGAACCCGCCTCGACGGCCAGCGTCAGCATCCCCGCCGCATCGCGCAGCGAGGTGCCGAAGTCGGCGCGGATCACCCGCTCGGCGTCGGACAGCGCGGGCGCCAGCAGCGCCTGGGCACGGGCGAACATGGCATCGGCGCGCGGCTGGTCGCCGTACATCGCCAGGGCCGCGCCCAGTTGCGCCGCCGCCATCGGGGTGCCGAAATCACCCCCCTTCACATCCGCATAGTAGCGCAGATCGCCCATCGAGGCCTCGCCCTCGCGCGCCAGGACCATCAGCTGATAGGCCAGCGCCTCGCCGCCGCCGTTGATCTCGGCGGTGAAATCCGGGGCGTAGTTGACGAGGTTGCGCAGGTTCTCGACCGCGCGGGTGAAGGCCTGATCCGGCACCTCGTAGCCCGCCAGCCGGGCCCGCGACAGGAAGTCGGTCACATAGGCATCCAGCCAGGAGGTGCCGCCGCCGCCCGACCAAAGCCGGAAGGCGCCATCGGCGCGCTGGCGCGCAAGCACCTGGTCGATGGCCAGTTCCATACGCTCGCGCACCTTCGCCTGGGTGACGAGGCCCATGCTTTCGGCCACCGGCGCCAGCGACAGCAGCGGCATGGCCTTCGAGGTGATCTGCTCGGTGCAGCCGTAGGGATAGCGGTCGAGCACCGAGAGCACGCCCGGCACGTCCAGACGCGCCAGCGGCCCGGCCGAGATCACCGCATGGGCGGTGTCGGTGTCGAAGCCGTCGAAGGCCTCGCCATCCAGGGTGAAGGTCGCGCCGGGCGCCAGGGCGAAGCGTTGCGTGCGCGAAACCTCGGGCGTGTTGCGCCGCACCGGCAGGGTCAGCGCCCTGGTCAGGACGGTGCCGTCCGGTGTGGTCAGCGAGACCTCGACCGGGTAGTCGCCGACCGCCCCGGCCGAGACCGGCACCCGGAAGCGCGCGCTTTCCTGCTGGCCCAGGTCGAAGCCGCCGGGCAGCGCGCCCAGCTCAAGCCCCGGGGCCGAGACGGCAAGCTGCATCCGGCCCGTGGGCCCCTCTGTATGGGTCACCTCCAGCAGTAGGCTGGAGCGATCCCCCGGCGCCAGGAAGTTGGGCAGCGAGGCGGTGACGACCACCGGGTCGCGCACCAGCAGGTCCTGGCTGGCAGCGCCGACACCGGTCTTGCTCCAGGCGATGGCGACAAGGCGCAGGGTGCCGTTGAAGGCGGGGATGTCGAAGGTGCCGGCGGCCTTGCCCTCGGCATCGACAGGGATCGGCCCGGAGAACCATGTCACCAGCTCTTCCGTCGGCGGCGGAGAGGCGAAACCGCCGCCGCCCGCCGCATCCCCGCCCGAGCGGATACGCCCCATCTCGCCCTGCCCGGGGTCGATCAGGCGACCGTAGAGATCGCGGATCTCCATGCCCAGACGGCGCTGGCCGAAGTAGTGTCCCTGCGGGTCGGGCACCTTGAAGTTGGTCAGGTTGAGAATGCCCAGATCGACCGCGGCGAGGGTCACATAGGCCTGTTCCCCCTCGACCCCGCCCGACACCTGCACCTCGGCGGTGAAGGGGGCGCGGGGATCGGCCCGGTCGGCGCTGGTGAAGCTGACGCTGAGCGCCTTTGCCCCGGGATCCACCGCCGTATAGTCGAGGCCGAGCGCGCGGGCCGGGTTGTGCCCTGCCGCAAGGTCCATCGGACGCAGCACGGTGGCGGTGACATAGGCGCCGGCGCCCCAGTCCTCGGTGACCTCCAGCGGAACGATGTTCTCGCCCTCGCTGACCTCGACGACCTGCATGTCGATCAGCCGGTTGGACATGACCGAGACCAGCGCCGTGCCCGCGTAGCGCGGGACAAGGCGCAGTTCTGCGGTATCGCCGGGGCGGTAACTTTCGGCGTTCAGGGACAGCTCCAGCGTGTCGGGCGTGGCCGAGGTATCGGCGGGAACATACCATCCCGCATAGAACTCCATCGAGGCGGCGGTGCGGTCATCCGTTGTGCTCTCGACGACCAGTTCGTAGCGGCCCCAGTCGACCGGCGCCGAGACCGTGACCGGATCGGCGCCAAGCTGCGCGATGCCCGAGGCGACCTCGGTGCGGGTGGTGAAGCTCTCCCACTCCCAGTTGCCCCACTGGTTGTACCACTGGTAGCGGGTGGTGACGCGGTTCAGGCGCCAGGCGACTTCGGTCTCCGCCGGTTGCAGCGCGGGGTCCAGGGCGATCAGCCGGAAAGCGGCCTCGGTACCCTCGGGGACCACGTCGTCGAACTCGGGGCGGATGCCGAGGAAGGGTTCGGCAGGTAGGACGGTTTCGCTCAGCCGCCGCTCTATCGGGCGGCCCGAGCCTTCCAGCACCTGGGTCGTCAGGGTCATCTGCATCGGCATCGGCACGTCCTGCCGGTAGTCCTCGAAGAGCACCGGCAGCTCGACCTGCCCCTGCGGGTCCGTGCTCACCTGGTCGAAATAGAAGCGCCGGCGTTCGGTCTCGGCGTCATGACGGCCGAAGCGATAGCCCGGGAAGGCCTCCAGCCGCGAGGCAGATTCCAGCAGGTAGCTGCCCGAGACCGCCAGATCGGCCGCCGGCGCCCCGAAGAGGTAACGCGCCTCGACCGACAGCCCGCGCGCGTCCAGCAGCGTCATCGCGCCATCACCCGACAGCGACAGCTCGGCGTCGATGCGTTCGGGCAGGAAATCCTCGACCAGCACCGAGTCCGAGGCCAGCGCGGGCGCCTCCAGATCCGACTTCAGCGCGATCCGCCACGAGCCGCGCGGCACCGTGGTGCCCACCGGGAAGGCGAAGACATAACCGCCCGCATCACCAGACGTCACTGTCTTGCGGGCATATTCCACCCCGTCGGGGCGGGTCAGGATGGCGGTGACGGGCAGGTCCGGGATCGCCTCGGCGGTGCCGTTGCGGGCCAGGGCGGTGATGTGGATCACCTCTCCGGCGCGATAGGCGCCCCGGTCCGTGGCCAGGAACATGTCGATGGCGCCGGCGGGCTCACGCCCCGCGACGCCCCGGTCCGACAGGTCGAAGGCCGGATCGCCGAGCGCCAGGAAGGACATGTCTTCGGCCCCGTTGCGCGCCACCAGCAGGGCCGGTGCGCCGCCGCCGGTGCCCCGGGTCAGGCCGGGGGCGAAACGGGCATAGCCCTGCGCATCGGTCTGCGCCGTGCCCAGCACCGCGTTGGCCGCCGACAGCAGGGTCAGCTCGACCCCCTCGCGCGCCCCGGCATCGCCGAGGCCACGCACCACGGCGTGCAGACCATCCGTGCCCGAATAGGTCGACAGGCCAAGGTCGGTCAGCACGAACCACTGGGTCGCGGCGGGATAGTCGTATTCCTCTTTCCCCGGCACCCGGGCACGCAGGGCGTAGACACCCGGCGCCTGCCCCTCCAGCGCGCTGTCCATGGGCAGGCGGGTGGTGACCTCCTGGTTGCGGTCCTTGCGCACCTCGCCCTCGCCCTGCCAGATCTGCGTGGCAAGCTGGGTCGAGAACTCCTCCAGCTCCCACTCCGAGACCTGGCGGTTGAACATCTGGTCCTGGATGGCGCGGATCAGGTTGCGGTCGGTGACCTTGTAGAGCGTGAGATCCACCCGGTCGACGTTCACCGTCTCGATGGGAAGCGCCGCGCCGGCCCCCGAGGCCAGCACGTAGCCGCGCCCGGGGAAACGGACCTGCGGATCGCGGTCGGGGATCGAGATGCGCAGCTCGACGTCCCTGGCCAGCACCTCGCCGGACCGGGCGGGCAGGCCCTTGCGGAAGGTCACCGTGTAGCCCTCGCCATGGGCGCCGCCGATGACGCAGAGCCGGTTACCCTGCGGCTCGACCGCCATCGTGTCATCCGGCAGGCGCAGGTAGTCGGCGAAGTCGACGCCCTTGGCCAGCGGCGCCGAGAAATCGACGCAGGTGCGCGGCAGGGCGGCGTTGTGCTCGACCTCGTGGTCCTCGATGCGGAAGCCGTAGAGAGAGGCCGCGCGGTCGCGCAGCTCGGCGATCTCGCGGCGTGGCGACAGCTCGGCGGCGAGGTGCAGTGCCGGGATCATTGCCGGCCCCAGATCATTGTCCTCGAAGGCCCGGGCCATGACGAAAAGCGCCTCGGCGCGGTCGGCCTCGGTCTCGGCGCGCAGGTAGGCGTTGATGGCGGCAGGCACGGCGCGGCGGTGGTAGGTGGCAACGCGATTGCCGTCCTCGCCCTCGGCCTGGCGCAGGACATCGGAATAGAGCGCCCAGTCGTCGCTGCGGTCAGAGGCGGCGGCCGCCGCCCCCGCATAGGGCGCGGCGAGCAGGAAATCGCCACTGCGGACCCGATCCAGCGCGCTGCTGCGCAGCGAAGCGGCCTCGGCATCGCCCGCCGTATGGAAGAAGGAGATTCGCAGCGCCACGTCGCGTGCGGTGGCGATCATCGAGTCACTGACGAAGTCGGAGATCTCGGCGCCCCGCTCGGCGGCCAGGTCACGGGCCGATTGCGGCACCGGGATCACCCGGGCCGAGAAGGCTCCGGCATAGCCGACACTGTCGCGGATCGAGGACTTGGGGAAACAGGAGTTGTTGCGCTGGTTGAAGGTCAGCCCGACGCAATTGTCATCGGCTAGGCAGGCGTTCCGACACGCGTCGACGGTGGTATCCAGAAGCTGTTGCAGGTCCGTGCCGGCGAAATCCGTGTCCGAGAAGACCTGCAACCGCTTCGTCGGCATGTAGGTATCTTCCTGCGCCAGCAGCGGCGGGGCGGCGACCCCCAGCAACACGGTGGCGAGGCCGGCGGCGACAGTTGCCAGAAATCGGGACGGAAATCGGGACGGAAACCGGGACATGGGAAATCTCCTGCACTATGGCGCTAGGGTGCCCGTGGCCCCGGGGAAGGGCAAGGATTCCCTCCGGAGGCCGGCAGATCTAAACGGATTTTTCACCAATGCCCGACCAGTCTTGCCGGGGGCCGAAGGACGCGGCCCGCAACGGAGAACCGGCGATGAGCCTGGCTGGCAAACTGGCCGAAGAGCGGCGCGCGCGCCTTGCCGCCGAGCGGTTGCTCGAACTGAAGCAGGCCGAACTTCACGCGGCCAATCGCAAGCTTGGGCGGCACGCAAAGCTGTTGTCGGACCAGATCCACGAGAAGCGCGCCGAGGTCGAAACGGTGCTCAGTGCCCATGAGAAGGTGAAGTCCGATCTCGACGTGGCGCAGCAGCGCATCGCAGTGGCGGAACGGCGGCTGTGGCTGTCGATCGAGACGATCCCCGACGGCTTCGCCTTCTGGGATGCCGACGGGCGGATGATCGCCGCCAACCGCGCCTGGATAAATGTCTTCGACGGGCTGGAAGAGATCGCGCCGGGCGTCACCTACATGCGCACCCTGCAACTGGCGACCGAGGAAGGTGTGATCGACATCGGCGACACGCGCCCTGCCGACTGGCGTCATGCCATGCTGACCCGCTGGCAGGCCGGCAACCCCGAGCCCCGGGTGATCCGGCTGTGGAACGGGCAATACGTGCGCCTGATGGATCAGCGCGGCCATGAGGGGGACATGGTCAGCCTGGCGCTCAACATCACCTCGGCGGTGCGCTACGAACGCCGGTTGCGCGAGGCGCGCCAGCGCGCAGAGGCCGCCAACCGCGCAAAATCGACCTTCCTCGCCAACATGAGCCACGAGATCCGCACGCCGATGAACGGCGTCGTCGGCATGGCCGACCTGCTGAACGACACCGAGCTGACCGAGGAACAGCGCCTCTACACCGAGACCATCCGCAGCTCGGGCGAGGCGCTGCTGGTGATCATCAACGACGTGCTCGACTACTCCAAGATCGAGGCCGAGCGGCTGCAACTGCACCCCGCGCCCTTCGACCTGGAACGCTGCATCCACGAGGTCGTGCTGCTGCTGCGTCCCACGGCGAAGGAGAAGGGGCTGGCGCTGCTGATCGACTACGACCTGTTCACCCCGACGGGCTTTGTCGGCGATCCCGGGCGCATCCGCCAGGTGCTGACCAACCTGGTCGGCAACGCGGTGAAGTTCACCGCCCATGGCCATGTGCTGATCCGCGTCGTCGGCCTGCCGCGCAGCGACAGCGACGTGGTCAACGTGACGATCACGGTCGAGGACACGGGCATCGGCATCGCACCCGACAAGGCCCAGATCATCTTCGGAGAGTTCAACCAGGCCGACACCGAAAGCTCTCGCCAATTCGAGGGCACGGGGCTCGGGCTGGCGATTTCGGAACGGCTGATCAAGCTCATGGGGGGCAAGATCTGGGTCGACAGCGAGCTGGGCGAGGGTTCGGCCTTCGGCTTCCGCATCGGGCTGCCGGTCTCCGAGGGGTCCGGGCGGACGGATCCGGCGCCGGTGCAGGACCTCGGCCGCGTGCTGCTGGTCAACGACAACGCGCTGCAGCTCGACATCCTGGAAAAGCAGCTTCAGGTGCTGGGGGCCGAGGTGGTGACCTGCGGCAGCGGCGCCGCGGCGCTGGAGCAGCTGGAGGGCGCGGACCTGGTGATCACCGATCACAACATGGCCGAGATGGACGGGATGGAGCTGGCCGAGGCGATCCGCGAGCGCGGCGCTCAGGTGCCGATCCTGCTGCTGACCCCCGCCGTGCATTTCGCCGAGCTGGATCCGGCGCGCCGCCACCTGCACGCCGTGCTGCAAAGCCCGACGCTGCGGGATGATTTCTTCGCCGCGCTGCGCTCCCTGACGGCGCCCGCCGCGACCGAGGAGACCCCCGTGGTCACATCTCCGTCCGCGTCGCCGGTGCCGCCCCCGGCCGACCCCGGCAGCCGGCGATGCGCCCGGGTGCTGGCGGCCGAGGACAACAAGACCAACCGCCTGGTCTTCCGCAAGATCCTGGCCCGTGCGGATATCGAGCTGCGCTTTGCCGAGAATGGATCGGAAGCGGTGGCGATGCACGCCGAGTTCGATCCCGACATCATCTTCATGGACATCTCGATGCCCGGCATGGACGGCAAGGAGGCGACCCGACTGATCCGCGCCACGGAGGAGGTCACCGGGCGCCACGTGCCGATCGTCGCCATGACCGCCCATGCGCTCGACGGCGACGAGGCACGTTTCCTGGCCGCCGGCATGGATCACTACCTGTCAAAGCCGCTGCGGAAGGCCGACGTGCTGGACCGGCTTGCCAGCCTGACTCCGACGGATCTGCGTCCCCCGTTCCATGCTCCCCCGGATGAGGAGAAGCGTTCGGAAACCGGTTAGGGGGGCTCTGCCCCCGTCGGCTGCGCCGATTCCCCCGCAGCATTTTCAGCCATCGGAGGGAAGCAAGGGGGCCCGGGGGCGCCGCCCCGCTTCCATTCTGAGGCCATAAATACTCATTGCCCGGGTGCGGGAGGTGCTCAGGCGGCCATGGCTTCGGCGTTGCGCAGGAAGACCAGTTCGGTCTCGGAGGAGCGGCCCGGCTGGAACCGGTAGCCGCCGAGGTCGAAGTCTGAGAGGCCGGCGGGATCGGTGATCCGGCGGGTGATGGCGAAGCGGGCCATGGCGCCACGGGCGCGCTTGGCGTTGAACGAGATCACCTTTTCGGCGCCGTTCTTCACGTCGAGGAAGACCGGGGTGACGATCTTAAGTCCAAGGGCCTTGCGGTCGACCGCACCGAAATATTCCTGGCTGGCGCAGTTCAGCAGGGTGTCCGTGCCAAGCGTTTCGGCCTGGGCCTTCAGCGCCAGCGCGATCTTGTCACCCCAGAACTGGTAGAGGTTGCTGCCACGGTCGGTCTTCAGCCGGGTGCCCATTTCCAGCCGGTAGGGCTGCATCCCGTCGAAGGGACGCAGCACGCCGTAGAGGCCCGAGAGGATGCGCAGGTGATCCTGGGCGAAGCTCAGTTCCTCGGCGTCCAGGCTTTGCGCGTCGAGGCCCTGGTAGGTATCGCCCGCGAAGGCGAAGATCGCCGCGCGCAGGTCCTCGGGCGCGGGGGTTTCCCGGTAATCGCGGTAGCGGTCGTGGTTCAGCTTCGAGAGGTTTTCCGACAGGTCCATCAGCTTCGAGATCTGCGAAACGGATTTCTGGCGCATGACCGCGATCAGCTCGGCGCTGTCTGCCGGGAAGGGAGGTTCCGTCAGCGCGTGCTCCCGTTCTTTCCAGTCGAGTTTCTTGGCCGGTGACACCACGATCAGCATTCTGTTCCCCTTTTCTTCTCACCCCCGATGTATCGCCTTGGGCGCGGATGTCCACCCCGGCGACGCGGGGTTATCAGGCGGTTTCGCGCAGGGCGTCCAGGAAGGCGGCACCGAACCGCTCGGTGCGGCGTTCGCCGAGGATCCGTTCCAGTTGCGCGGTATCGGACGGGCGAGCCTCGGCCACCCTGGCGATCAGCGAAGCCGAGCAGGAGAGCGGCTTGTCGGTGCCCTCTTCGCCGCGCGCCAGATCGTGCTGGATCTGCATCAGCCGGTCATAGAGCGTGCCCGCCTCGCGGCCCGCGAGACGCAGACGCTTGGGGTGCAGCCCCTCGACCGCGCCGGTGATCACCTCGAGGAAGGTGGCGCCATAGGCCTGCAGCTTCTTGGCGCCGATGCCGGTGATCCCGGCCATCTGGTCAAGGCTGGCGGGCTTCCGCTCGGCCATCTCGATCAGGGTACGGTCGTTGAAGATGACGTAGGCCGGCACGCGCTGCTCCTCGGCCAGGGCCCGGCGCTTGGCCTTCAGCGCCGAGAGCAGCGGTTCGTCCTCTTCCGACACCAGCGTCTTGGCGGCCGGGCGGCGGGCGGACTTGGCGGCGGTGATGCTGTCGCGGCGCAGGCGGATGCTTTCCTCGCCGCGCAGGATCGGGCGGGCGGCCTCGGTCATGAACAGCGCGCCGTGGCGTTCGCCGTTCGGGCGGATCAGGTCATGGCCCTGCATCTGCCGGAAGATCGCCTGCCATTCGGCCTTCTTGAACTCGGTCCCCACGCCATAGGTCGGCAGGCTGTCATGGCCGCGTTCGCGGATCTTGTCGGTTTCGGTGCCCGTCAGGATGTCGATCAGGTGGCCGGCGCCGAACCATTCCTCGGTCCTCAGCATGGCCGAGAGCGCCTTGCGCACCGCCTCGGTGCCGTCGAAGGTCTCGGGCGGGCGGTCGCAGAGATCGCAGTTGCCGCAGCTTTCGCAGGTCTCGCCAAAGTACCCGAGAAGCTGGGCGCGGCGGCATTCCAGCGCCTCGGCGAGGCCCAGCAGGGCGTTCAGGCGGCCATGGTCGGCGGCGCGGCGTTCGGGCGGCGCCAGCCCCTCGTCGATCTGGGACCGGCGCAGGCGGATGTCATCGGGGCCGAACAGGGTCAGCGTCTCGGCGGGGGCGCCATCACGGCCGGCGCGGCCGATCTCCTGGTAGTAGGCCTCGATGGATTTCGGCAGATCCGCATGGGCGACCCAGCGGATGTCCGGCTTGTCGACCCCCATCCCGAAGGCCACCGTGGCGACGACGACCAGCCCGTCCTCCTGCTGGAAACGCAGCTCGGCCTCGCGGCGGGCATCGGGCTCCATCCCGCCGTGGTAGTGGATCGCGGAAAGCCCCGCATCATGCAGGGCCTGGGCGATGCCCTCGGTGCGGGCGCGGGTGCCGCAGTAGACGATGCCCGACTGCCCCTTGCGGGCGGTGGCAAAGTCCAGGATCTGGCGGCGGGGGGAGTTCTTGGCGGCAAACGCCAGGTGGATGTTCGGCCGGTCGAAGCCACGCAGGAAGCACTGCGGCTGCTGACCGGCGAACAGGCGGCGGACGATCTCGGCCTGGGTTTCCTCGTCGGCGGTGGCGGTGAAGGCGGCCAGGGGCACGTCCAGCATCTCGCGCAGCTCGCCGATGCGCAGGTAATCCGGGCGGAAATCGTGGCCCCACTGGCTGACGCAATGGGCCTCGTCGACGGCGATCAGGCTGACATTGATGCGGCGCAGCATCTGCATGGCGCCGCCCGAGGCCAGCCGTTCCGGCGCGAGGTAAAGCAGCTTCAGAGAGCCCTCTTCCAGCGCGGCCCAGACGGCCTCGGTCTCTTCCTCGGTATTGCCGGAGGTCAGTGCACCGGCCGCCACGCCCGCCTCGCGCAGCGCGCGCACCTGGTCGCGCATCAGCGCGATCAGCGGAGAGATCACCACCGTGACCCCGTGACGCATCAGCGCGGGAAGCTGGAAACAGAGGGACTTGCCGCCCCCCGTGGGCATGATGGCCAGCGTGTTCTGCCCCGAGGCGACGGCCTCGACGATCTCGCCCTGACCCGGGCGGAAGGCGTCGAAACCAAACACGTCGCGCAGCAGCTTCTCTGCCTCTGCCATCCTGTCATCCCCTGTCTGCGAACAGGGGACACCATCCCATATTAACAGGGGGTGAACAAGGCAGGGACCGCCAGATGCGGGGGCAGCGCGGGTTACATATACCCGATGTTGTTGGAGACGACGATGCGGATCACCATGATGCCCAGAAGGACGATCAGCGGCGCAAGGTCGAGGCCCCCCATGGGCGGCAGGATGCGGCGGATCGGGGCGTACATCGGCTCCAGCAGGCGGTTCAGGCCGTACCAGATCTGGGCGACGAACTGCTGGCGCACGTTCAGCACCTGGAACGAGATCAGCCAGGACATGATCACATGGGCGATGACGAAGAACCAGACGACGCTGAGCACGAGGTCGAGGATCATCAGCAGGGATTGCATGGGCATACTCCGGGTTTCAGGGCCGAACACAGGTAAGCAAACCGGACTGAAAGCACAAGCCGGACGCAGGGTTTCGGTTGACGGGCGCGATGCGGCACCGCAGCAGAGGGGCGAAGGAGAGCCCCATGTACCCCTATATCCGCCTCGCCAAGGAATACCTGAAGTACCGCAATGCACCGAAGCTGGCACCGGGCGAGGTGCATGTCTCTCATCACATCGTCTGGCCCTGGGATATCGACCCCTGGATGGAGCTGAACAACGGCCGCACCCTGACGCTGTTCGACCTGGGCCGCATCCCCTATGCCGCCCGCACCGGGCTGGTCGGGATGATGAAGCGCGAGAAATGGGGGCTGACGGTGGCCGGCACGGCGATCCGCTACCGCAAGCGGCTGACCCCCTTCACGAAGGTCGAGATGCGCACCCGCCTGATGGGCGCCGACGCGCGGTTTCTCTACATGGAGCAAAGCATGTGGGTGGGGGATGACTGCGCCAACCACGCCACGCTGCGCACCGGGGTGATCAAGGATCGCAGGCTGGTGCCGGTGGCAGAGGTGGCGCGGGCGCTCGGGCCGGATGTCGTGCTGCCCGCCCTGCCCGCCTGGGCCGAGGCGCTGTTCAGGGCCGAGAACGAACGCCCCTGGCCGCCCGAGATGTAGCTCAGGCCGTGCCGGTGTCGGCGACCGAGCCCTTCAGGATGTACTTGGCATCGCAGTAGCCGCATTCGACAAAGCCGGTGTCGGCGGGGATGTGCAGCCAGACCCGAGGGTGTCCGAGCGCCGCTTCGCCGCCGTCACAGGCGACCTTGGCGGTTTCGACGATCTTGGTTTCCGGGGCTTCGATCGGCATGTGGGTCCCTCGCGATTGAGCTGCCTATGGCCTGCAATTAGCGTGAATGCGCGGGCGCGTGCAAGTCGCGCCGCGCGCGGCCTTTGGTAGCGGTTACTCTGCCGCCTCCAGCATCCGGCCCAGCATCCGGCCACCGAGGACATGCAGGTGGAAATGCGGCACTTCCTGCACGCCGTCGCTGCCGGCGTTGGAGATGAACCGCGCGCCGCCCGCCGTATCCGCCCCGACGCCGGCCATTTCGACCACCTTGGCGACCGCCCGGGTGAAGTCGAGGATCTCGGCATCCGAGGCCTCGGCGGCGAAATGGTCGTAGGTCACGTAGGGCCCCTTGGGGATCACGAGGACATGGGTCGGCGCCTGCGGGCGGATGTCGGCAAAGGCCAGCGTGTGCTCGGTTTCCAGCACGGTGTTGCTGGGGATCTCGCCGCGCAGGATCTTGGCGAAGATGTTCTGGTCGTCATAGGCATAGGCCATGGGGCACCTCAGTCACTGAACAGGTGGGGGAGGGAAAGGATCTGTTCCGCGGTATCGTCGCGGACAGAGAGGAATTGCGCCAGCGCCGCCGCGTTCTGCGTCAGGCTGTCGGACTGGCGGATCCGGGTCAGGTTGTCGAACCCAGCATCGCGGATGCGGTCGCTTTCATGGGCGATGTCGTGGCGGATGGTCGGCAGCAGGCGCTCCAGCGACTCGCGCGAGGTCTGGTCGCCGGCCAGCCCGACCCGGCGGGCGTGGCCGATCAGGTAGTCGTCGGTGAAGTCGCATTGCACCTCCAGCAGGCGGGTCCGCGCCCGGTCGCTGCAGAAGTCGTGCAGCAGGTGCAGCCCCTCCGGATCCATGCAGACCACCATGCGGTCGGTGCCGTGATAGTCGAAGAGCATCCGCATCAGTGCCCGCCGGTGCCGGGTCCGCTTGTCCAGCGTCGACTGGATGCCGCCGAGGTCGGGCAGCGGCGTCGAGCCCTCGTGGAAGAGGTATTCGATCACCCTGATGTCAGTCTTCTCGGCGATGCGCGCCACCAGCCGCTTGGCCACGTGCCACTTCTTGCAGATCACGATCATCAGCTCGCGCTCGCGGCCAAGCGAGCTTTCGGTTTCCCAGAAGCGCGTGGCGAAGCGGCGGCCGATCCGGCCCCGGTCGGTGAGGAAGCGGAACAGCGAACGCCCCTCATTGGAAATCTGGAAATCGACCCCCTCGGCGGCATAGAGCTGGCCCAGCCGGCGCTTGATCTCATGCGCCTCGGGGCTGATCTTGCGGGCGAACAGGAAGTCCTGGCTCAGCAGCAGCTCGTAGTGGTCGTTGTAGAAGGTGACCGGCATCCCGTAGTCGGTGAACATCAGGAAGGTCAGGGTGCGGGCGCGTATTTCCTTCTCAGGCACAAGGTGGCGGACGACGGTCTGGAAGAAGGTTTCATCGGGAATCCAGGTGGTGCGGAAGAAGCGCATCACGTCGCGGCGCTGGCGGGTGAACTCCAGAATGGCCTCGATGGTGCGGCGGCGCAGGCACCACCACTGAGAGCCGATCATCACCTGGACATCCTCGGGGATCTGCCGCTGCAGCCCCAGTTTCTTCTGCCATTCCATCAGCTTGTAGAACCAGAACTTGTGCTTCCGCTCGTTCAGGTAATGCCGGTAGATCAGACGCTCTTCCTTGATCCCGGTCTTGATCCAGCCCGAGGTGAAGAAATCGAAGCTTTCGATATAGTCGACCTCGTCGCGGTCGAGGAACTCATGCGCATATTCGGCGGACTTGATCGCCATGCAGTCGCCGGACAGCATGTAGAAATGGGTGGCGCGTGGGAAGGCCTCCACCGCAGCCTCGACCGCCAGAAGCGTGGCCTCGACCAGCGACCACTCGCCCCAGCCACACTTGCAGCGCTTGCGGGCGAAGGTGACGCGCGGGTTGTCCTTCAGCGCCTCGCGGATCATCTGGTAGTGCTCGGATTTGGCGCGGGCGTCGAAGTGGATCGACATGTAATCCCCGACCGCCGTCAGCCGGTTGGCCTGGTCGATGATCCCCTGCGGGTCCTTGTGACAGAGCAATATGAAAGCGATTGTCGCCATGGGCGCCTGCGAGGCCCTTCAACGGGTTGAGGTCCGCTCAGTGATACGCGTCATGCAGGATTGATAAAACAGGGTTTCTTTGCTTTTTTGTGCGACAAGCGCGCCGGACCCGGAAAACGGGCACTCATATCATAGCGGCGCAGCACGGAGGGCGCGCAGAATGGGGTTTCCCGGAACCTGGATGACGGAAAGCGAAAGCGTGGTCTATCGCGTGGTGCCGAAATGCGCCTGCTCGACCATCGGCCAGATCATGTTCTACTCGGACCATGGCCGCTTCTTCGACGGTGATATCCATGACTCCACCGAGGGGCTGCACAAGTGGTCGCAGGATCACAGCCAGCCGCTGATCCAGGCCAACGTGAAGGCGCATGGATCCTACGCCTTCACCTGCGTGCGCAATCCCTACACCCGGATCCTGTCCAGCTTCTTCGACAAGATCTGCGGCATCCAGCGCAACGGCCGCCGCTACCGGGGCAAGCTGGTGCCCCTCTTGATCCAGAAATACGGCATCGAGGTCGGCGGCGAGGACGGCAAGGACGATTTCGACCAGATCGCCAGCTTCCGCCGCTTCCTGCTGTTTGCCCGCGACACGATCCGCTGGCGGCGTCCGATGGAGCCCGACATCCACTGGTCCGCCATGTCGGGCCATGTCAGCACCTTCATCGTCAACGGCGGGCGCTACGACAAGATCTTCTGGACCGAAAGCTTCAACGACGGGATGCAGCAGGTGCTCGACGCGATCGAGACGCCCCATGCGGTCGACCTGGCCGCCATCCCCCGCTTCAACGAAAGCGAAGGCCACGGCCCGAAGCGCGCCCATCCGGTCGAAGCCTATTTCGACGATCTCTCGATGCACCTGGTGCGCGAGATCTATCACCGCGATTTCGAGCTGTTCAAATACGATTTCGACAATCCGGCCAACAAGATGCCCGTCGGAGAGATCGACCTGGACGAGGTTCACGCCAAGCTGGGCGAGTGAGCACGGATCGCACCCTGGCCGCGAGATCGCGCAGGCGCAGGGGGCAAGGCTGTGCACCCGCAAACAGATCGAATCCGATCCCGCTATCGACGCCGTGGTGATCTGCACCCCGACCGACACCCATGCCGCGCTGATCATCCGCCTCGCCCGGGCGGGCAAGGCGTTCTTCTGCGAGACGCCCGTCGATCTGACCGAGGTTCGCTGCCCCCCCCCGGTACGGCGCGCCGTCCCGCTTCGGGAACCGGCGCACCGTCCTGCGTCTCGCCGCCTCAGCCCTCGGCGGGCTGGCGGAGCGTCTTCAGCGCACCGGCCCACTTGGCCAGCTCGTTGAACATCAGGGTCGTGCCCTCGGCCATCTTGTCGTTGGGCGTGAACACCCCGTCCTCACCGATGAAGTCAGGGAAGAAGGGCACCGGAACACCCTGCGGGATCGCGGCCATGCCGAGATTGCCGAGAAGCTGGCGCAACTCCTGCGCCGCGCGCAGGCCACCGGAAATGCCGCCATAGCTGACCACGCCCGCAGGCTTGTAGCGCCACTCGGCGTGGAGCACCTGCACCGCGTTGATCAGGCTCGCCGGGGCGAAGAAATCGTATTCCGGGGTGACGAAGACATAGGCATCGCCATCGGCGACGGCCGCGCTCCACCGCTTCGTGTGCTCATGGGCATATTGGCCCATTGCCGGATGGGTCGCCTCGTCCAGCAGCGGCAGACCGAAGTCGGCCAGGTCCAGCACCTCGACCGCGTAGCCGTCATGGCCGCGGGCGGCCTCGGCGACCCAGCTGGCGACGGTCGGGCCGACACGGCCCGGGCGGGTGGAACCGATGATGATCTTGAGATTGAGTGTCACGGAAGGTCCTTTCGGGGTCAGATGAGGTTGAAGGCGCCGAGCGCCTCTTCCAGCTCGGTTTCCTCGTAGTGGAAATGCGAGCGCAGCACGGCATGGAGCCGGTTGAAGGTGTCGCGCAGGCTGGCATAGGTTTCGTCATCGGGGCTGTCGCTGAGGGCCTGCGCCCCCTGCGCCAGGTCCTCCAGCAGGGCATGGACCACAAGGTGCTCCTCGCGCAGCTTGGCCACCAGGGCCGCGAACCCGCTGCCAGCCCGCGATTCGACGGCGGGAAAGATCTGCTGTTCCTCCGCGCCGTGGTGAAACAGCAGGTGATTGCACTCGCGCCCGCAGAGCGTGCCGAAAAGCTGCAGGTTCCGGTTCATGCCCATGCCCCCGAGATGGGCGACAAGACCCGGCGCGGCGGCGCGGTCTTCTTCGATGCGGTCGATCAGCAGCTTCACCTGGGCCATGTCGCGCAGGTGAAGGCGGTGGATCGCCGCCAATGTCCGCCCGACCTGCCGTTGCGCGCTGGTGACGTTGGCCAGCTTCGGGGCCCGGGGTCGGGCGCCCTCGTTGAGCTCGGGGATCTCGGTCATCGATGCGGCACCTTGGTCTCTGATGGAAACTGTAGTATCCGATGGATACCGAAATGCACACTAGACATGTCACCGCGTGCCGCAAGACGGCACGTTTTCGACACCATGGTATCGCCGATGAAACCCATTCCCCGCCACGATGACACCCGCTGCACCCCCGTTCGCCGGGTCCTTCAGGCCATCGGCAGCAAGTGGTCCGTGCTGATCGTCTCGCATCTCAAGCAGGGGCCGATGCGGTTCTCCGATCTCAAGCGGTCCATCGGCGACATCACCCAGAAATCCCTGACCGCCAGCCTGCGGGAACTGGAACAGAACGGGCTGGTCGAGCGCGTGGTGACGCCGGTGATCCCGCCGCGTGTCGACTACTGCCTGACCCCGCTCGGGCAGACGCTCCTGCCACCGCTCGAGGCGCTCACCGACTGGGCCATCGAGAACGAAGAGGCCGTATCCGAGGCCCGCGCGGCCTTCCAGGCGGCCATGGACGCGCCTCAGGGCACCAGCAGGAACGCAGTGGCCGCCGCCGGGTGATCCGACGACAGCCCTGTGCCGTTCGACAAGCCACCGCGCCCCGGAGGGCCGGCAGAGAGGCGCGCCCCTCATCGGCGCCGCATCAGGCGTCGAAGTAGCCGCCCTCTTCAAGGTCCGACAGCAGCGCCGGCCCCGTCGGGTCCCAGCCGAGCACGCGCCGGGTTTCGGCGCTGGAGGCCATCACGTTCATCTCGGCGAAATGCTCGAACCAGGTGAAATGCGCCGCCGCCTCTTCGGGCGCGACGGCACCGACGGGCACATTCAGCCCCTTGCCGATCGCCTCGGCGATCTGGCGGAAGGGCACCCCCTCTTCGGCAACAGCATGATACTGCGCGTCGGCGGCCCCCGCCTCGACGGCAAGTCGGAACAGGCGCGCGGCATCGCGACGGTGCACGGCCGGCCAGTGATTGTCGCCCGCCCCGACATAGGCCGAGAGATTGCGTTGCCGCGCGATGCCGATCAGGGCCGGCACGAAGGCATGATCCCCCGCGCCATGCACCGAGAGCGGCAGACGCACGGAGGAGACGGGCACGCCGGTTGCCGCGACCCGCTGCGCGACCTCTTCGGACAGCGCGCGCGGATTGCGGCCCGGCGCCCCCGCCGGCACGGGCGCGTCAGCCTCGGTCACGATCCCGGCCTTGGGCAGCACCCCGATCGCCGAGGCGATGACCAGCGGACGACCCGAGCCGGCCAGTTCCTCGCCCATGAGGGTGATCGCCGCGCCATCGGCTTCGCAATTTTCCATGAAACGCGAAAAGTCATGGTTGAAGGCGGTGTGGATGACTCCGTCCACGCCACTGACCGCCTCCCGCAGGGCATCCCTCTGGCGCAGGTCGGCCACGGCTGCCTCGGCGCCAAGGGCGGTCAGCGTCGCGGCGGCAGCGGCAGAGCGGACCAAGCCGATCACCTTGTGCCCTGCCTGCAGCAGATCCTGCACGACGGCGGAGCCGACGAAACCGTTCGCCCCGGTTACAAGAATTTTCATTGTCATTCTCCTTTTGGACAGGTCCGTCGCAGCTCCTTGCGGGGCGCCGGCGGAAATGAAGGTACCCCGCGCGCCCGAAGGCCCGCAGGATACCGGCGCGCACCGCCACGCGGGCGGTTCGCGCATGGGGGTCAGCCTGCAAGCGCGGCCAGCACACGCCCGGGATGGAACGGCAGATGCCGCAGGCCTGCGCCGCCGCTGAGGCTGGCCACCGCATTGGCAATGGCAGGGGCGACGGGCGGCGGGCCCACCTTGCCGATGCCGGAGGGCGGGGTGTCGGTGGGCAGGACGCGCACCTCGACTCCGGTGTCTCGGACATGCGCAGCACCCGGTAGCTGTCGAAATTGGCCTGCTGCACGACGCCCCCGACGATCTCGATACGCTCGAACAGCGCGGCGCTGCCCCCCTGGACGATCGCGCCCATGATCTGCGCCTCGATGTTGGCGGGCTGGATCGCGAGCAGGGCGGCGGCCTGCATGATCTGCCCGGACTGGCACTACCCGCACTGGGGCACCTGCCCGGCGATCCAGGCGCGTTGCAGGGGATGCGTCCCGCCAGGCGAGAGGCCCTCGATGGTTGTCACCTCGCTGCCTTCGACGTCCGAGATCCAGGTCTGGCAGGCTGGCACCGGCGCGCCGTCCACATGCACCGTGCAGGCGCCGCACTGTGCCAGGCCGCAGCCGAATTTCGTGCCGGTCAGGCCGAGGCTGTCGCGGATGACGCCGGCCAGGTTGGGGGCGCCGCCGGTCGCGCCCGGCTCGATGGCGTGGCAGCTCGCGCAGCGGCGCGCAAAGAGCTGCGCGCCGTCTGCCTGCTGCGCGGCGACCGGCGCCGCAAACGCGAGGAAGAGGAGGTACAGGCAGAGCGGCAGGGAAAGCGGCAGACGGGGATTGACGGGGAGAGGGGGCATGGGGAGAGGTCCGTGTGTATTCGGTCAGGATAGGGGCGCAGACCGGGACTATCCACGCTCGAGGATACGTATTTTATTCTGTATCGTACCAATTGCCTCAGGCGGCGCCTGTCAGCTGAAGGCAATCCAGCGCCCCGCGAAGAGGGCAGAGGTCCACAGGACAAGGGACAGTGCCGCGGCGAGGCGGCTGCGCCGGGTGGCGGCCTCGGGCAAGGGTACGAAGCGGCCTTCGGCGATCCGCAGGGCCAGCGCGTTCAGCCCGGCCAGGAAGACCAGGCCCATCTTGACCAGGAACACCGGGTTGCCCAGGTAGTCCCCCAGCCGGACCGAGGCCAGCAGCAGCCCCGCCCCGGCTGCCAGGGCAAAGCCGCAGAGCGCCATGCGCACCAGCACCGGCAGGGCCGGATCCAGCGACGGGCCAAGCAGGCGCAGCAGCCGCAGGTCGACAGCCGTGATCGCGCCCAGCAGGATGCCCAGCCCCAGGATGTGCAACGCCGAGATCACCGGGTAGACCCAGGGCAGCAGCACGATCAGACGGACCAGGGGCAGGCCCTCGACCGCCTCTCCCAACCCGCTCAGCATGTCTCGACGACCGGTGCCCAGTCACCTTCGTAGGAGCGCACCTCGCCACTTTCCAGCCGCACCCAGGTGCTGCGCAGCTGATGCGGCGGCAGGCAGTTGCGCAGGGCCACCAGGGTGATGCGGTCGCCGGGTTCCAGCACCTCTGACAGGCGGTAGAACATGCTGACGGGGGAGAGTTCGATCTCGTGGGAATTGCCGACCATCGCCTCGGGGACGATGACCGCGCCGAAGTATTCTTCCGGGCGGCCCGTCTGGGCGTCCACCCGGCCGGCCCCGTCGACACGCACTGTCAGAACCGGGTGCGGCGGCGCGAAGGTGGCGGCCTCGACCGAGCCCGAGATCAGCAGCGGGCTGGCACCGTCATAGCGCCCGGTCACTCCGTGATGGGCCGAGCCGGCGCTGCCGAAGACAAGGGTGCTCGCCACTCCGGCGATGCCTGCGACAAGAAATTTCGGAATCATGCGACTTGCTCCGTTGCTTGTGATCCCTGGAAGATACGGGTTGCCGCCGAACGATCCACGCCGTATCGTCCGTTAAAACACCCATATCGTTCGGAATATCCATGGATCCGCTGTCCGAAGTCCTGTCCCTGCTGAAAATGCGCAGCTACGTCTCCTCCGGCTTCGACGCCGGGGGCGACTGGTCCCTGCGCTTCCAGCTGCAGAGCGACATCATCAAGTGCTACGCGGTCGAGGACGGCGCCTGCTGGCTGGCGGTCGACGGGGTGGAGGCGCCGGTCTGGCTGGAGAAAGGCGACTGCTTCGTCCTGCCCAGCGGACGGCCGTTCCGCCTGACCAGTGACCTGCGCCTGCCTCCGATGGACTCGCGGCAGGTCTTCCCACCGGCGCAGCCCGGCGGGGTGGTGCAGCTCAACGGTGGGGGCGCCCTGTTCCTGGTCGGCAGCCGCTTCACGGTGTCAGGGGGCCACGCGCCGGCGCTGCTGCGGATGATGCCCGCCATCGTCCATGTCCGGAAGACCTCGGACCAGGCCGCGATCCGCTGGTCCGTCGAGCGGATGCGCGAGGAACTGCGCGACAGCCGCCCGGGGGGAGAGCTGATCGCCCGCCACCTGGCGCACATGATGCTGGTGCAGACCCTGCGGCTGCACCTGGACGAAGGGGACCTGGAGCCGGGGTGGTTCGCCGCCCTGACCGATCCGCGCCTCGGAGCTGCGATCCGCGCCATGCACGAGGCGCCGGCGCGCCGGTGGACGCTGCAGTCCCTGGCCAGCGAGGCCGGCATGTCGCGCACCGTCTTCGCCCAGAGGTTCCGCGAGACCGCCGGGGAAACGCCGATGGACTACCTGACCCGCTGGCGCATGTTGCTGGCCTGCGAAAGCCTCGACGCCGAGCGCCAGCCGGTCTCGACCGTCTCCCGCGCGCTTGGCTACGAATCCGAAAGCGCCTTCAGCTCGGCATTCAAGCGGGTCATCGGCTGCACGCCGGGCAAATATGCCCGCACCTCGCGCGGGGACAGCGCCGCCAGGGCCTGAGCCCGCCGCGCCTTCAGTCCGCCGTGGCGACCTGCGCCGAGGGACGCGCGGCCAGCCGTGCATGGTAGTCGGCCAGGGGCGCATCGGCCTCGATCCCGAGCCCCGGCAGCCAGCCCAGCAGGTAGAAGGCCGCTGCATCGGGCAGACTGAACCGCTCGCCCATCAGGAACGGGCCGTGGCCCAGTTCGTCCGACAGCCGCGCCAGCCCGGCACCCAGCGTCTCGCGCCCGCGCGCCCGGACCTCGTCCTGTGCCTCGGGCGAGGTGGCGAAGGCAGCGGGCCGCATCAGCAGCGCCGTGCCCCGCATGTGCAGCGAAGCGACGATGAAATCCAGCAGCTCCAGCGCGCGCGCCTCGCCATCAGCCCCCGAGGGCAGCAGCCCCGCGCCGGGCGCCTGCCGCGCCAGCCAGAAGGCGATGGCGGGGAATTCCGTCAGCAGCCGCCCGTCGTCGCGCAGCAGCGCCGGCACCTTGCCCTTGGGGTTCACCGCCAGGTACTCGGGCCGCCGCTGGTCGCCCGCACGCACGTCAAGCCGGTGCACCTCGTAGGGCAGCCCGGCCTCTTCCAGGATCATGCGGATTCCCAGCGAGCACGAGCCCGGGGCATGAAAGAGCTTCATGGCGATGTCTCCCGTCAGGGGCGGAACCGAACCGGGCCGGTCCCGCCGCAGCCTCAGTGATCGTGCCCGCAGTAGTCGCAATGCACCTTGGGTTTGCCAAGGCTCTTGCGCATGTCCTTCATCATCTCGAAGTAGGGAATCGGCACATGCACCGGCCGTTCGGGCGCGTTCTCGAAGTCGTCGTAGAGCGTCTGAAGGGTGACCACCACGCGCTCGGCGTCGTTCCAGTCGCGGTAGTCGCCGAGGTCGATCTTGTAGGCCGCATCCAGGAAGTCGACGCCCTGCTCGTACATCGGCCGGGCCATCTCGGTGACATCCATCAGGTAGTCCCGCATCTTGCGCACGTCCTCCTTGGTCGAGATCGGCCCGTGGCCGGCGACGATCACCTCGACGTCCATGTCGAGCACCATGTTGCAGACATTGATCCAGCGCGCGATCGGACCGTACCAGGCAATCGGCGTCCCGGCCGAGAACAGGATGTCGCCGGTATAGAGCACCTTGTCCTCGGGCACGTAGATCAGCGCATCGCCCAGCGAATGCGCCGGGCCGACCTCGATCAACTCCACGGTCTTGTCGCCGACCTTGAGGGTCATCCGGTCCTTGAAGGTCTCGGTCGGCGGCGTCAGCTCGATGCCCGAGAAGTCGAAGGGGCGGAAGCATTCAGCCATGAACTCGCCCGCGCGGCCGAACTGCGACGGATCCTTCTGCACCGACAGCAGGACCTTGGGATCGAAACGGGCGAAATCGCTCACCGTGCCTTCGGTGCCGATGATCCGGGCGCCCTCGACCAGCTGGTTGCCGAAGGTGTGGTCGCCGTCGGCATGGGTGTTGACCAGCACGCCGATCTTCTCGGAGGCGGGCACGGCGTTGCGCATCTCGGCCAGCATCTCGCCGGTGCACTTCAGGTCGAAGAGCGTGTCGACCAGCAGGGTCGCCTCTCCGTCGGCGATCAGGCCGGCATTCGACCAGCCCCAGGACCCGTCAGGCACGAGGTACCCCCAGCATCCGTTGCCGAGGTCGTGCAGCCCCTTGGTATAGTTCCACTTGGTCATGAGGGATCCTCCTAGAGTAGGGCCGTGGTGATGGCCGGGAAGAAGAAGACGAGCGCCAGCACCAGAACCATCATCAGCGCGAAGGGCGCCGCCCCCCGGAAGATGTGGCCGAGGGTGATGTCGCTCTCGGCGCCCAGTGTCGACTTGATGACGTAGACGGCGATGCCGAAGGGCGGGGTGAGCAGGCCGATCTCGACCGCGAGGATGGCGATCACCCCCAGCCAGATCAGGTCGACGCCGAGCCCATTGAGGATCGGCACCGCGATCGGCAGCACCAGCAGCAGGATCGACGAGCTGTCGAGGATGGTGCCCAGCAGGACCATGACGGCGATCATCGCCAGCACCACGCCATCGGCCGAGAGACCGGCCTCGAGCACGGTGGTGCCCAGCCAGCCGGGCATCCCGGTGAAGGCCAGCATCCGCGAGTAGAGGCTGGCGCCGATGATCAGGAAGCAGATCGAGGCGGTGGTATGGCCGGTCTGCACCAGCACCTGCCAGAAGGCGCGCCAGTCGAGGCGCCGCTTGACCAGCGCGATCACCAGGGCCCCGGCGGCCCCCGCGCCACCGGCCTCGGTGGGGGTGAACAGGCCGCCGTAGATGCCGCCCAGCACCAGCGCCACGAGGGCGGCAATGGGCAGCAGCTTGGCCGCGATCTCTCCCCAGCCCATCAGGTGCTCGTCGGCGCCGTGCCCGGCCTCGGCCTGCTGGCCGCCGACGAAGCCCGGCGTCAGGTAGGCCATGGCCACGATGCCGACGCCGTAGGTCACCGCCAGCAGCAGCCCCGGCAGCACGCCGGCGATGAACAGCGAGCCGACGGACTGCTCGGTCAGGATGCCGTAGAGGATGAACAGCAGCGAGGGCGGGATCAGCATCCCCAGCACCGAGGACCCGGCCACCACGCCGACCGAGAACTGTCGGGTGTAGCCACGCCGCCGCATCTCGGGCACCGCGACCTTGGTGAAGACCGCCGCCGAGGCGATGGAGATCCCGGTGATCGCGGCAAAGACCGCATTGGCCGCCACCGTGGCCACGCCAAGCCCGCCGCGGATCCGGCGGAAAGCCTGCTGGGCCACGTCGAAGGTATCGCGCCCCATGCCCGATATCGACACCACCAGCCCCATCAGGACAAAGAGCGGCACGACACCGAACAGCTGGTCGGTGATCGAATCCTTGAAGGCGACCACCAGCATGTTCGCCGCCAGGTCGAAATTGTCGCGCAGCACCCAGACCCCGAGGAAGCTGACAAGGATCAGCGACACCGCGACATGCAGCCCCGCGTAGATCAGCACCAGCATCAGCGCGATGGAGCCCATGGCCACCTCGACGCCGCTCATGCCTCTTCCCCCCGCAGCGCGGCGACGGCGCCGGCAATGAACTGCAGCACCGTGGCCGCCATGCCGATGCTCATCAGCGCGTAGAGCGGCCAGGTCGGAAGCTGGAAGAACCCGGGGTTGCCCATGAAATGCCGCTCGGGCCGGGTCCAGGCCTGGCTTAGCGAGGGCAGGAAATGCCAGAGCGCCACCGCCAGCAGGGCCGCTCCGATCAGGTTGTAGACGGCCAGCATCGCCGCCTTCAGGCGCGGGCTGCGGCTGCCGGCGAGACCGATCAGCAGGTCCGAGCGGGTCAGCGAGCCGCTGCGCAGCGTATGCGCCAGCTGCAGGAAGACGATGCCCACGATCGAGAAGGCGACCATCTCGGCCACGCCCGCGATCGGAGCGTTGAACAGTCCGCGCATGGTGATGTCGGCGCAGATCAGCAGCATCAGTCCCAGGATCCACACCGAGCCAAGGGCATTCAGCCCGGCCACCATCGGTCCCAGCAGCTGATCGGGCCAGCTACGGCGGTCGGTTGTCGTCATCGGGTCACTCCCCCCCATTCGGTCACGGCAGGACCCGGCGGCGGCGGGCCGCCGGGCCTCTCCTTTTCCTGTCTTGGTAGTTGGTGGCCTCAGTCGGCCAGGTAGTCGCGCGGGAAGGTGAAACCTCCCTCGGCCAGGGTGTCGCGGTAGATGGTCAGCATCTGGTCCACCGGTTCGCCCCGGGCCAGCGCGGCCTCGCGCCAGGCGGTCAGCGGGTTGGCGACTTCCTCGATCCAGGCCTGACGCTCGGCCGGATCCATCGTCACCACCTCGCCGCCGTTCTCCAGCATGGTCTGCTCGGCCGCTTCGTACTTCGCCGACTGCTCTTCGAAGAAGGCGGCGGCATAGGCTTCGGCCCCCTTGCGGAAGGCGTCCCGGGTTTCTTCCGAGAAATCTTCCCAGACCCTCTCCGCGACACCGAGACCGCCAATGTACATGGCGCCGAAGTCGGTGCGGTTCCAGTAGGGCGCAACCTCGTAGAGGCGGGCGGGAACATTGGCCGTCATCCAGCCGATGTTGCCGTCATAGACCCCCGTCGAGATGTCGTTGTAGAAGGACACGTAGCTGCCCTGTACGCCGACCGCGCCGGTCCCGTCGAGCCAGGCCAGGTTCGGGCCGGCGCCGCCGATCCTCATGCCCTGCATGTCGGCGCGGGTGTTGATCGGCCGGGTCGACGCGATGTTGTAGCCGTCGATGGCCACGCCACCGCCGATGTAGACCACGCCGGTCTCCTCGGCGATCTGATCGACGAGGCCCTCGGTGCCATAGAGCGCCTTTTCCACCGCCGCGGTCACCTTCTCGGGGTCGATGGGACCGAAGGGCATGGCATAGGTGATGTTCAGGATCCCCATGCCCGCCGGGTCGAAGACGCCCGCGGCCATGGCGACATCCGCGATGCCGGTTTCCAGCGCCTCGGCCTCGGACCCCAGCTTCACCAGCGTGCCGCCGTAGGCTTCGGTCCATTCGACTTGCAGATCGCCGGTCTCGGCCAGAGCCGCGTTCACCGTCGGAATGAAGGTCTCGTGCATGTGCTTGACCCAGAGAAACACCTCCGGGTGCCCCGAGGCGATGGTCAGCCGCAGCGTTTCCTGTGCGGACGCCGCACCGGCAGCCGACACCGCCAGCCCCCCTGAAAGCGCAAGGGTTGCGATGAGTTTATTCATGATTTCCTCCCTGATTCACCGCCGTTTCCGGGGCTACTGTGCAAAGTGGTAATAGCACTTGAACATCTGTTCAAGTTTTTTATTATCTCGTTCAATATCAGACAGGAAGATACCGTGAGCCAGTCAAGAGCCCCTGAAAAACAAGGCGAAACCTCGAAGGAGAAGATTCTCGCATCGGGGGAGAGGATGTTCGGCCGCTTCGGTTTCGACGCCACCACCTCGCGCAAGATCGCCACGGATGCGGGGGTGCCGGTGGCCCTGATCAACTATCATTTCGGCTCGAAGGAAGGGCTCTACCGCGCGATCTTCGAGAAGCGCTCTCCGGCGATTCGCGATCAGCGGGTGGTCGGTCTGCAGCTGGCGCGCTCGGAAGCGGACTGGGACAAGCGGGTCGAGCTGGTGGTGAAGGCGCTGATCGTGCCGATGTTCGGGCTGCGCAACGACGGCAACGATGGCGCCTTCGGCCGGATCCTGGCGCGGGAGCTTTCCGATCCCAGCTCGGAGGGGCGTGGCATCTTCCGCGAGATGTTCGACCCGGTCGCCGAGATGATGCTGGATGCCCTCGCCGAGTGCTTCCCCGACTGGACCCGGGCCGAGGTGAACTGGGCCTACCAGACCATGCTGGGCGCGATGATGATCGTGATGATGGACAACGGGCGCATCGCCCGCCTGTCGGATGGCACCGCCGATTCCGAAGACCCCGAAACCGCCGCGATCCATATCGCCGCGATCCTGACCGCCGGGCTGAAGCACCGCGACCGCGGCCAGACCCGCGGCAGCTAGAGAAAGATTTCCAAGGGAGGAGACACTATGAAACTGGTCACTTTCGACACCGGCGACGGCGCCGGTCGCCCCGGCGCGATGCTTGGCGACGGCAGCCGCATCCTCGATCTCGCCAGGGCGACGGAGGGGGCGATCGCCTCGATCCAGGCCCTGATCGAGGGCGGCGACAGCGCCCTGGAGCAGGCCCAGGCCGCCGAGGCCGCCGCGCGCAACGCCCATATCCTGGACCGCGCCGACATCCGCCTGATGGCCCCCATCGAGCCGCCGATCCAGATGCGCGACTGCCTCTGCTTCGAAACCCATCTCAAGCAGGCATTCCAGCAGGCCCGCAAGCTGCGCGCCAGCCAGTTCGACGACCCCGAGGCCGCCGAGGCCGAGATGGCCGCGAAGGGCATCCTCTCGGTGCCGCAGACCTTCTACGAGCAGCCGATCTACTACAAGGCCAACCGCTTCTCGGTCGTCGGCCACGAGACCGACGTGATCTGGCCCGCCTATTCGAAGTTCATGGATTTCGAGCTGGAGTTCGGTGTCTACATCGGCCGCGCCGCCAAGGACGTGAAGGCCGCCGACGCGCGCCCCTACATCTTCGGCTACACGATCTTCAACGACTTCACCGCCCGTGACGCCCAGACCGCCGAGATGGGTGGCCAGCTCGGCCCGGCGAAGGGCAAGGACTTCGACACCGCCAACCCGATGGGGCCCTGCCTCGTCACCGCCGACGAATTTGGCGATCCCTACGACAAGACCATGATCTGCCGGGTCAACGGCGAGGAATGGGGCCGCGGCTCGACCTCGACGATGCACTGGTCCTTCGAGCAGCTGATCGAACATGTCTCGGCCTCGGAAACCATCCGCCCGGGCGAATTCCTCGGCTCGGGCACGGTCGGCAACGGCTGCGGGCTGGAGCACATGCGGTTCCTGTCGGCCGGCGATACCGTCGAGCTGGAGGTCGAGGGCATCGGCATCCTGCGCAACACCCTCGTCAAGCCGGGAGCCTGAACATGGTACGGATCATCGGCTGGGGACACACCCGCTTCGGACGGCTCTCGGAGTCGCTCGAGGAGCTGATCGTGGCGGCGGGCCGGGAGGCCCTCGCCCATTCCGGTCTGGACGGCGCCGGGATCGGCGGCGTCTGGCTGGGGCATTTCAACTCGGGCATGGTCGGCGATGCCTTCGCCGCGTCGATGGCGCTTGGCATCGACGAGGGGCTGCGCTTCAAGCCGGCGACCCGGCTTGAAAACGCCTGTGCCTCCGGCTCGGCGGCCCTCTGGGGCGCGATCGACGCGGTGCAGGCAGGGCGCGTCGACTCGGCGCTGGTGATCGGGGTCGAGAAGATGACCCACCTGAGCACCGCCGAGGTGACCACCGGACTCGCCGGGGCCTCGTCCCAGAGCGAGGAGGCCGGCGTCTCCTTCCCCGAGATCTTCGCCCGCTTTGCCCGCGCCTATGGCGCCGCATATGGCGACCAGACCGACACCCTGGCCCGCATCGCGGTGAAGAACCACGCCAACGCCATGGCCAACCCGCTGGCCCAGATGCACAAGCCGCTGGACTTCGAGTTCTGCCGCACGGTCTCCGAGCGCAATCCGATGATCGCCGAGCCGCTCAAGGTCTCGGACTGCTCGCTGATCTCGGACGGCGCGGCGGCGCTGGTGATCACCCGCGACGAGCTGGCGCGGGGCGCGCCCCGCGCCGTGGCGATCCGTGGCCGAGCGCAGGTGAACGACTACCTGCCGATGTCGCGCAAGTCGCAGACCGCGCTGACCGGCGCCGCCATGGCCATCGGCCAGGCGCTGAGCGAGGCCAGGGCGACCATCGGCGACATCGACCTGGCGGAGGTGCACGACTGTTTCACCATCGCCGAGCTGATGCTCTACGAAGCCATGGGCCTTGCCGCCCCCGGCGAGGGGCACCGGGTGCTGGCCGAGGGCATCGTCGCCCCCGGCGGCGCGTTGCCGGTGAACCTCTCCGGCGGGTTGAAGGCCAAGGGGCACCCGGTCGGCGCCACCGGCGTCTCGATGCATGTCATGGCCGCCCGGCAGGTGCTGGGCGAGGCCGCAGAGATGCAGCGCCCCGGCGCCGAGCTGGCTCTGGTGGTCAACATGGGGGGCTCGGGCGTGGCCAACTACGCCTCGGTGCTGGAGGCCGCTGCCACATGAACATCGCCCATTGGCTCGACCGCGCCGCGCGCCGCTGGCCCGGCGCCGCCGCCCTGTTCTCCGGCACCGAGGTGCTGACGGACTACGCCGGCTTCCAGGCCCGCGCCGGCGGCTTCGCCCGCTGGCTGGCGGAGGAGGCCGGCATCGCCCCCGGGGACCGCGTCGCGATCTTCATGAAGAACTGCCCCGAGTACCTGGTGGCCCTCTTCGGGATCTGGAAGGCCGGGGCCGTGGCGGTGCCGGTCAATGCCAAGCTGCACCCCAGGGAAGCCAGCTGGATCATCGAGGACGCCGGCGCCCGGCTGGTGCTGCTCTCCGAAAGTCTGGCCGAAGGGGTCATGGCACCGCATCGCCTGGTGGCCCCCGGCGCGGCCTTCGCCCGCGCCCAGGAACTGCCCGCGCTGCAGACCTGGCCCGCCGGCCCGCAGGACCTGGCCTGGCTCTTCTACACCTCCGGCACGACGGGGCGCCCCAAGGGGGTGATGATCACCCATGCCATGCTGGCCGAGATGTCGCTGTGCTACCTCGCCGATGTCGACGAGGTGCGCCAGCGGGATGCCGCCCTCTACGCCGCGCCGATGAGCCACGGGGCCGGGCTCTACGCCCTCGTGCATGTGCTGAAGGGGGCGGGGCACATCTGTCCGCCCTCGGGCGGCTTCGACACCGCCGAGTTCCTGCAGATCGCCGCCGAGCATGGCTCGGTCAGCGCCTTCCTCGCGCCGACCATGGTGCACCGGCTGACCCATGCGGCCCGCGCCGCGGGCAGCCGGGGCGAGGGGCTGCGCACCGTGGTCTATGGCGGCGGCCCGATGTATCGCGCCGACATCGAGGCGGCGCTGGATCACTTCGGCCCGAAGTTCGTGCAGATCTACGGCCAGGGAGAATGCCCCATGGGCATCACCGCCCTGTCGCGCGACGAGATCGCGCAGCGCGACCACCCCGACTGGACGACGCGCATCACCTCGGTCGGCCGGGCCCAGTCGGCGGTCGAGGTGCGCATCCTGCGCGAGAACGGCAGCCCCGCCGATCCCGGCGAAATCGGCGAGATCGCCGTGCAGGGCAGCCTGGTGATGCCGGGCTACTGGCAGGCCCCCGAAGCCACGGCCGAGACCCTGGCCGAGGGTTGGCTGCACACCGGCGACCGGGGCGCGATGACCTCCGATGGCTATGTAACCCTGCATGACCGCTCCAAGGACGTGATCATCTCGGGGGGCACCAACATCTACCCCCGCGAGGTCGAGGAGGCGCTGCTCAGTCACCCCCTGGTCGACGAGGTGGCGGTGATCGGCCGGGTCTCGCCGGAGTGGGGAGAGGACGTCGTCGCCTGCGTCGTGCTGGCCCCCGGAGCCGCGTGCACCGAGGCCGAGCTGGACGCCCATTGCCTTGCCTCCATCGCCCGCTTCAAGCGCCCGAAAGCCTACCGCTTCCTGCCCGCCCTGCCCAAGAACGCCTATGGCAAGGTGCTGAAGACGGAGCTGCGTGCGGCGCAGGGCGACGAAACGGGTGGGGTCACGGTCTGACCCCACCCGCCCCCGCGGCAACTCTGACGGGCCCATCAACGGGCCCGTCAAATCGGGTATCGCGATATCGATCCCGATATCTCCGGCCCATTGCGATAACCCGATAGGGTCCCCTCGACGCGGAGCGGCGGCGGCCTCTCCGCCTTTCAGAGAGGGAGGCTACCGCCATGGCCCTGATTGGCGCCGACACTGGACTTCAACGGGAAATCGACAACATCTGGGGCATCGACGACCACGCCCACCCGATGCCCCTGGGGCTGGAGCTGCCGGGCGATCCGGCGGCCCCGATCCAGCCCTACGATTTCGAGCTGCCCAAGCGGATGCGGCCCTACAATCCCGAGTACCTCGATGCCTGGGCGGCTCTCTGGGGCTACGAGCACCGCGACTTCGAGACCGCCCACCTGGGCGACCTGATCGCGGCGAAGAACAAGGTCATGGAAACCCGGGGCACCGGGTACAACAGCTGGGTGCTGGACCAGGTGAAGATCGACCGCATGGTCAACATCAACATCAACCTGCACGACACCCTTCCCAGCGACCGCTTCCCCTGGTGTGCCCATGTGGAATGGACGCTCTACCCCTTCGCCTGCGAACCCGCCCACACCGGCCCGTCGCGGATGCTGACGGCGGCCGCGACCCGCAAGCGCGAGGCCCTCGGCGTGGCCGAGGCACCGCCAACGCTGGAGCGGTTCATCGACGAGGTGATCCTTGCCTATCTTGCCGACTCCAAGGCCAGGGGCGCGGTCGGCATAAAGTACAACACCCCCTATTCGCGCGGCCTCGACTTCTCGGACCCGACCTACGAGGAGGTGGCCCCGCTCTATGCCGCCGGGGTGGCCCGTGGCGCGCTGGAGGCCGCCGAGCACAAGGCGGTCCAGGATTACATCTTCCGCAAGACGGTGCTTGAGGCCGGACGGCTGCACCTGGCCGTGCAGATGCACACGGGCTACGGCGTGCAGCCGCAGTTCCGCATCCGCGGCAGCAACCCGCTGCTGATGGAAGACGTGTTCCGCCAGGCGTCGGGGACGCGCTTCATGCTGCTGCACGGCAGCTGGCCGTTCACCCGCGAGGCGGTCGCCCTCATGGGCTTCCCCAATGTCTACAACGACTTTTCCTGTGCCGACATCTACCACTACCCGCGCGCGCTTTCGGATCAGATCCGGCAGGCGCTGGAATGGTTCCCCGAGAAGCTGATGTATGGCACCGACGCCTATTCCGACTGGGCCTTCGGTATGCTCTCGGGGATCCCCTCGAAGGCCAACCCCCTGCACGGCTGGGAAGAAAAGCTGTGGATCATCGACCGCACCGGGCGCCAGGCCCTCGGCCTCGCGCTGAGCGGCATGGTCGCCGACGGAGTGATCTCGTTCAAGGAAGCCGAAACCTACGTCAGTTGGGTGATGCGCGACACCGTGAGCCGCTTTCACAAGCTGGACGGCTAGGCCAGCGGCTCCACCTCCGGCGCCGACCGGCGGCCGCGCTCTTCCCTCGCGAGGAGCGCGGTCAGCGCCACGAGGCCGGCGGCGACGAGGGCAAGGGTGGCGGTGCCGGTGGCAAAATCGCCGGTCCGCCTCGCCAGCACCCCCAGCGTGACCGGGCCCAGCACCCCGCCCAGCTCTCCGGCTGCGAAGAACAGCCCGATGACCATGCCATGCCGGCGCGCCGCCACCCCCCGCGCCTCGAGCAGCGCCAGGGTGGCGACCGGCACCAGCGCCCCGCGGCAGAGCCCCAGCAGGACGAGCGCGGGGACAAGTGTCACCAGCGCCGCGCCCTGCAGAAGCAGGCTGCCCAGCAGGGCGCCCAGGCTCAGCCCCATCAGCACCTTCAGGCGACGGGCCGAACTGGCCAGCCCCGGGATCAGCAAGGCCCCGGCAATGCCGACAAGTGTCGGCACCGCTGCCAGGAAGCCGGCCGGGCCGGGGGCAAGGCCTCCGGCGCGCAAGATCTCTGGCAGCCAGTTGTTCATCGCGTGGTTGAGAAAGAAGATCGCCACGGCCATCAGCAACACCAGACGGACCGCGTTCTGCCCCAGGACAGCCCGCAGGCCGTCCGCACCGGGGGCCTCGTCGCCGCGCCCTGCAGGCGGTTCCCGCTCCGGCAGCCTGGAGGGATGCGCGACGAGGAACCAGAGCAGACCGCTCGCCACGCCCAGACCGCCATAAAGCGCCAGCACAAGACGCCAGTCCCCGGTCATCGGCAGCAGGACGCCATGGCTCAGCGCCAGGGAGAAGCTGCTGCCGAGTGCCGGCCCCGTCAGGTTGATGCCAAGGGCGAGACCGCGCCGGGCCCCGCTGAACAGTGCCGCGATCAGCTTGGGTGCGCCGATGGACACCAGCGGCCCGCCCAGGCCCAGCACCGCCACGGCCAGGAACATCGCCGCCTCGGTGTCGGCCAGGGCGCGCCCGATCCCCGATGCCCCGATCAGCAGACCCGCAAGGCAGAGCGCCAGTCGCCCGCCGACAACATCCAGCAGCAGACCCGCCGGAACGGCGGCAAACAGGTAGACCAGCGGCCACGCCCCGAGGATCAGGCCCATCCGGGCGTTGTCGCTGCCGATCTCTTCCGCGACAAGTGGCAGGAGCGGCGCCAGCGAGGTGGCGACCGCTCCGAAGCTGAAGTAGACGGCCCAGAGCGCCGCGAGGACCAGCCAGCGCCCGGTTGCCCGGCGCCCGGCCGCGCTGGCGTCGGGGCGCGTCACTCGGACGGGGCGATCGCCGCCCCCTCGGCCAGGGGCATCACACCGATGCCCCGGCGCCGGGAGATCACGTCATGGGCCAGCAGCGCCGCCCCGAGCGTCGCGCCACCGATGACGAAGAGGTAGGCGTGATCGAACAGGCGCAGCGGCAGGATCATCCCGGCACCGGCGACGACGTAGAGGATCCGCTTGCCCGCCGGGATGTGGCGCAGCGAAAACCCGGTGAAGCCCGCCGCCACCAGCCAGACGGCGCTGAGGGCCGTCGCGATGTCGATGATGGTCACCAGCGGCCCCGCGCGAAACAGCAGCGAGGGCGAGAAGATGAACAGGAACGGGATCACGAAGGCCGACCAGCCGAAGCGCACCGCCGAGAAGCCTGTGTGCATCGGGTTCGACCGCGCGATAGTCGCCGCGGCGAAGGCCCCGATCGCGACGGGCGGGGTGATCATGGAGAGCATCCCGAAGTAGAAGATGAACAGGTGCGACGCCAGTGGATCAAAGCCCATCTGGACCAGCGCCGGCGCCACCAGGGTGGCCAGCAGGATGTAGACCCCCACCGTCGGCATCCCCATGCCGAGGAAGATGCTGACCACCGCCGTCAGCGCCAGCAGCACCAAGGGAATACCGCCCGCCGCCTCGACCAGCGAGAGGGCCAGGGTGAAGCTGAGCCCGGTGACATTCAGCACGCCGATGACGATCCCGGCAATCGGCACGATCATCACCAGGTCCAGCACCGTCGTGCCGGTGGATCGCAGCACCTCGAGCAGCGCCGCAGGGGTCAGCCGCTTGCCCGCGTATCCCACGAAGACTCCGACCACGACGATCGACAGGGTTGCATAGAGGGCGACCAGGTCCAGCGGCACATTCAGGCGGAACATGCCCACGACCAGAACCACGAAGGGCAGCGGAATGAGGAAGCCCTTGCGCAGCACGGTGCCGACCTTCGGCAGCGCCTCGCGCGGCAACGGCGCGATGCGGAAGCGCCCCGCCTCCAGATCGACCTGGATGAACAGGGCGGCGAAGAAGATGACCGAGGGGATCAGCGCGGCGAGGGCGATCTCGGAATAGGGGACCTGCAGGAATTCCGCGATCAGGAAGGCGGCGACGCCCATCACCGGCGGCATCAGCTGCCCGCCGGTCGAAGCGACGGTCTCGACCGCGGCGGCGACCTGTGGCCGGTATCCCGCCTTCTTCATCATCGGAATGGTTACCACCCCGGTCGAGATGATGTTGACCACCGCACTGCCGGAAATGGTGCCGAAGAGCGCCGAGGCGACAATGGCGATCTTCGCCTGCCCGCCACGGAACCGCCCCATGAGGGCCATGGAGATATCGGTGAAGAACTCGGACCCGCCGGAGAGGAACAGCGCCTGACCGAAGAGCACGAAGGTCACCCCAACGGTCACCGCGATCATGGTGGGCAGTCCCAGCAGCGAATTGGTGTTCCAGGTCATGTACCAGGTCAGGCTCTCCAGCGTGACCCGCCGCCCCGCGAGGTCGCCGGGCAGCATCCAGGCGGTCAGGCCGAGGCCCAGGAACACGACACCCACCAGCATGATCGGCAGCCCTGCCGTACGGCGGGCGCCCTCCAGCAGCAGAGCCACAAGGGCGCCGCTTGCGACGAGGCCGGCCGGCGTCTTGGCCGAGGAAATCGACAGCGTCGGGAAGGCCCAGGCGACATAGAGGCAGAGGGCCAGGCCGAGGGCCGCCGCGAGCATGTCGTACCACGGCGGCATCCCCGCGCGGTGACGCCCCTGGCCCGCCGGAGTGATCAGGTAGACCAGGGCCAGACCGAGGCCCAGCATCACCGCTCCGAACTGTTCGGGGTAGAACAGCAATCCGACCAATCGCAGCACGTTGGTCGCCCAGATGATCGCGCCCAGGGGCAGCGCCACGGCGAGCACCGTTGTCAGGACCCGAAAGGCCAGCGGCTGCTCCGCTTGCTGGGCCGGCTTTGTCTCAGTCATGTCACGCGCTTCCTTGCCACGAGAATTGAAGCACCCTGCCACGCCGGGCCGGATGCGGGCTCTGCTGTCCAGGGGGACCGTGCGGGCCTTGCGCGCAGCTGTCCTCCTCCCGGAGCGGAGGCTACCAAGTTAAAATTTACCTTACAACATAAAATATATTTTATGTCGATTCACCGGTCTGCCGATGGGCGTCCTGCAGGAAGACATGGCCGGGGTCGTCCGGGGCCCGGCCTCCCCGCTTCACCACGGCCGCCGGTGGCGTCTCCTCGGGCAGGGGATCGCTGCGCCGCCCGTCGTCGACCAGGATGCGATGCGCGATCCTCCAGGCACCATCGCGCCGTTCGACACGATCGAGATAGCGGGCCGAGAAGGTGACGTCGAAGCGCCGCCCATCGCGCTCTGCCCGCGACAGCGCGAGAATGTAGGTCTCGCAATGCGCCACCTCGCCGTCGATCACCGCGAGGTGGGTGGTCATGTGGTGGCAGGTGTTGTCGTAGAGGTCGACAAGCCGCTGGACCGCCTGGTCCGCGAAGACGTGCGCTGACCCGACGAAGAAACCGTGGTCATCGATCGCATCCTCGAAGAAGCAGGATTTCACCATCTCCGCATCGCAGCGGTCGATGCCGTGGCAATAGCGCGCCATCAGGGCACGAATGTCCTCCCGCGCCTTCAGGTCCGCCAGCAGCTCTCTGTACTCCTCCATGGAGGCTCCTTTCCTTGGATACGTCTGTCCCGGACAGGGCCCGGGCGGCCCGGTCAGTCGACCATGAAGAGCTCGGCGCTCAGCAGGGCTATGTCGGGCACCAGGGTGACCAGCAGCAGCACGGCGAGGAACACCAGGAAGAAGGGCATCACGCCTCGATAGATGTCCCCCACCTTCATGCCGAGGGCCGACTGCGCGACGAAGATGTTGATGCCGAAGGGTGGGGTGAACAGGCCGATGGCCAGGTTCAGCGTCACCACGATGCCGAAATGCACCTTGTCGATCCCCAGGGCGTTGACCACCGGGATCAGGACCGGGGTCAGCAGCAGGATCGCCGAAAGCGGCTCCATGAAGCAGCCCCAGACCAGCAGGATCAGGTTGACCGCCAGCAGGAACTGCCAGGGGCTGACGTCCATCGACACGATCCAGGCGACCAGCGTCTGCGGCACCTGGTTGACGGTCAACACCCAGGCGAAAAGCCCCGCCGCCGCCACGATGACGAACACCTGGGCGGTGAACAGGACCGTGGTCATCGCCGCCTGCAACGTATCCGCCCACGAGAGCTCGCGGAACACAAGGCGGGTCACCAGCAGCGCGTAGAGGCTGGCCACCGCCGCCGCTTCGGTCGGCGAGAAGACCCCGCCGTAGATGCCGCCGAGGACAATCACCGGCGCCCCGAGCGCCCAGACCGCGCGCATAGCGGCGCGCCCGATCTGGCCCAGCCCGACGCGCTGGCGCGAGCCGAACCCCCCGGCGCGGGCGCGCAGGATGATGTAGACCGAAAGGCAGGCCGCGAGCAGCGCACCGGGCAGCAGCCCCGCCGCGTAGAGCCGTGGAATCGAGGTCTCGGAGGCGGCCCCGTAGACGATCATCGGGATGGAAGGCGGGATGATGATGCCAATGGCCGCGACCGAGGCGACCATCCCCGCCGAGAAGGGCGCCGGATAGCCGTCATCGGTCATCGCGCCGTGCATCACCTTGCCGACCGAGACCACCGCCGCCGCGCTGGCGCCGGAAATCGCCCCGAAGACCGACGCCGTGCCCACCGTGGTGACCCCCAGGGATCCGGGAAGCCGGCCCAGCATGGGACGCAGCAGGCCGACGAGCCGCTCGGCCACGGACCCCCGCGCCATGAGCTCGCCGGCGAAGATGAAATAGGGCACCGCCAGCAGGCTGACAGAGTTCAGCGCGCCGAAGACGTTCTGGTGGATGGCCTGCAGCGGCAGGGACATCGTCAGCGACAGCGTTGCGGTGCCGGCGCCTAGAAGCACGATGTAGATCGGAAAACCCAGGACCAGCATCAACAGGGGCAGGGCAACAAGGGTCCAGATCATCGCGAAGCCCCCTCGGCCAGCGGGTGCACCGCAGCGACCAGGCGCCAGATCCGGAAGCAGGCGATCAGGGCGATGCAGACCAGGCTCAGGGGGATGGCGGCATGAACCAGCCACATCGGAAACCGCATGGCATCGCTGCGCAGCCCGAAGTCGTAGGCCCGCAGGACATAGTGCAGCGACAGCACCGACAGCCAGCCGAGCAGCAGCGCCGTCACCACCTCGTGCAGGACGCGCAACGCGCGGCGCGGGCGCGCTGGCACGGCGGCCAGCAGGATATCCATGCGGATCTCGGATGCGCGCCAGGCGCTGACCACGGCGCCCAGCCAGGTCAGCACGATCAGCGACAGCAACGCTGCCTCGTCGGCCCAGAGCAGGGCGCGGCCGAAGAGGTAGCGGCTGGCAACATTGTAGACGCCGAGGCAGATCATGCAGAGGAACCAGAGGCCGGCCAGCCGCAGGATCCCGTCGCTCACCCAGTGCGCGATACGTTCCGCACGGGGCGCGACATCCGTGCCGCCCGTCATTCCGCGGTACGCCGGGCCGCATCGGCGAGCACGCCGTAGTCGGCGCGCAGCTGCGGGTTCTGATCCAGCACCTCCTCGGTGGCGGCGCGGGTGACCTCAAGGTAGCGCGCGCGCTCCTCCGGGTCGAACTGGCGTAGCGTGCCGCCCGCCTCGGCCCAAAGCCCCTCGAACTTGGCCCGATCCTCGGCGTTCATCCCGTCATAGCGCGGCAGGGCCTCGGCGGCCGCGTCCTGCAGCGCCTCCGCCAGCTCGGGCCCGATCCGGTCGAGAAAATCCTGCGAGATGATCGCCCCGACGACCAGGAAATTGCCCGGAAGGTAGACCGCCTGGTCCGCGACATCGCCATACTTGAAGTTGACGAAAACCTGGGTGTTGGCCACCGCCGCGTCGATGGTGCCGGTCTGCAGCGCCGGAAGCACCTCGCCGATCGACAGCGAAACGGGCGAGGCCCCCAGGGCTTCGAGCGGACGGTTGACCAGCGGCGTCGCGCCGCCGGTGCGGATCTTCAGCCCGTCGAAACTCCCTGTGCCCGCGATCGGCTGACGCGAGACAAGCGCCGTCTGCCCGTTGGTGAAGGCCGCCAGCAGTTGCGTGCGCGATCGCTGCCCGAACTCGGCGAACATCGCCCGCACCTCGGGGTCGCGGAAGGCCCGGTTGGCATGGGCCTCGTCCTGGAAAAGCCCGCTGGCGTCCAGCACCTGATAGCGGGGGTCGACGGAGGAGAGAAAGCCGATCAGGGTGAAAGCGGCCTCGACAGTTCCCATGGCCACCCCTTCGATCGTCGTCGGGATCGACCCCAGCTGGCCGCCGAAGAACAGCTGGACGTCGATGCGACCCTGCGTCTTCTGCTCCACCAGTTTCTCGAAGCCGTGGATCCAGGCATTGACGGAATCCTCCGCCGCCGGTGTCGGGATGGCGAATTTCAGCGTGTAGTCCTGGGCAGCCAGGCTGCCGGCGGACAGTGCCAGCGCCAGGGCGCCGGTCGCTGCAATCTTGGTGAACCGCATTTTCTCTCCTCCTCTTCTAGGCAAGGCCCTCAGCGGGCCTCAGTTCATGACCGAGCCGCCGTCGACCGCGAGGGTCTGGCCGGAGATGAAATCGCTATCCGGCGAGAGCAGGAAGACGATGGCGCCGTCCAGGTCCTCGGGTCGCTGATCGCGCGGGATGCAACGGGAGTTGACCGAGGGCGCGCTGTGCCTGGCCACCTCGTCGCCCCACTCCATCACCCCCTCGCTCAGCGTGAAGCCCGGCGCCACGGTGTTGACCCGGATGCCGTCCTTGCCGGTCTCGCGCGCCATCACCCGGCTGAGCGCGATGACCGCGCCCTTGGAAGCGACGTAATGCGCCTTGCCCGGGGTGCCCTTGAACGCCGTGCCCGAGGAGATGTTGACGATCTTGCCGTAGCCCTGGCTGCGCATGTGCGGCACCACCGCCTTGGACACCTCGAAGATACCTCGCACGTTGATCTGAAGCACTTTGTCGAACTCGGCCGAGTCGATCTGGTCGAAGGGCTTGTTCTTGCCCAGCGACGCAAACAGCGCGGCGTTGTTCACCAGTCCGTCAATGCGCCCGAAGCGGTCGATCACCGCGTCCACGAAGGAGACGACCGACGCTTCGTCTGTCACGTCGCAGGGGCCGCCCATGGCGACATCCGCGCCCAGTTCGGCGACGATGGCCGCGGTATCCAGGATGTCGCAGACGGCGACCTTCCCGCCCTCACGCACCACGGCGCGGGCGTAGGAGGCGCCAATACCCTGCGCGCCACCGGTGACGATGACGACCTTTCCGTCCAGTTTTCCCATGTTCTTTCCTTTCACTTCAGTCCGTTGCGGCCTTGGATCAGCCGTAGAAGACCTGCGGCAGCCAGAGGGCCAGGCCCGGGAAGGCGATCAGCAGCAGGATCATGATGATGAGGGCGCCAAGGAAGGGCAGGATGCCCCCGTAGAGCGCGCTGAATTTGAGGTCGGGCGCGACGCTCTTGATGACGAAGAGGTTCATGCCGACCGGGGGCGTGATGGCGCCGAATTCGATCAGGACCACCAGCAGGATGCCGAACCAGATCGGGTCATAGCCCAGCCCCACGATGACCGGGTAGAAGACCGGCACCGTCGCCAGCGCCATGCCGATACCGTCGATGAAGCAGCCCGCCACGAGGTAGAAGAGGATCATCAGCGACAGCACCGCCACCGGTGACAGGCCCATCCCGCCCAGGAACTCCACCAGGGTCGGTGGAATGCGGGCCTGGGTGACGAAGTAGGTGAAGAAGGTCGCTCCAAGCACGATCAGGAAGAGCACCGAAGAGGTCACGGCGGTCTCGACCAGGGCGTCAGCCAGGCTGCGCAGGGTCAGGTTGCCCCTTGCGAAGCCGATGACCAGGGCCATGGCGACCCCGACCGAAGCGGCCTCGGTGGGCGTGAAGATACCGGCGTAGATGCCGCCGATGGTACCCCCGAAGAGCAGCGCCGCCTCCCAGGCCCCGGTCAGGGCGGCAAGACGCTGGCGCAGCGTCAGGGCCCGCCCACGCGGCGCGGCATCGCGGTCGAACAGCAGCGTGACGGCCACCGCACCGAAGTAGAGGCAGGCCAGGACCACGCCGGGGATCATCCCCGCCGCGAAGAGGCGGGCGATGGATTGCTCGGTGATCAGCGCGTAGACCACCATGATGATCGACGGCGGGATGAGGATGCCCAATGTCCCGCCGGCGGCGATCGAGCCGGCAATCAGCGTGTCGCGATAGCCCTGCTCGCGCATCTCGGGGACCGCGATCTTGCCGATGGTGGCACAGGTCGCGAGGGAAGACCCGTTCATCGCCCCGAAGGCGGCGGAGGCGCCGATCGTGGCCAGCGCGCTGGACCCCCGGACCCGCCCGAAGCAGGCTGCCGCCGCGTCGTAGAGCTTGCTCGACAGGCCCATGGAGGCACACAGGATGCCCATCAGGGTGAACAGCGGCACGACCGAAAGCGTGTACTCGGTGGCAATCTGCAGCGGGGTGCTGCCCATCACCACAAGGGCGCTGGTCATCGAATCGATGCCGATGTAGCCCAGCAGGCCGACGATCATCAGCGCGATGGCCACCGGCACGCGCAGGAGCATCAGCAGCACGAGCCCGCCGACGCCGAGAAGTCCGATCAGTTGCAGGCTCATTGCGGATCCTCCGTCGCGCCGCGCCGCGCCAGGGCCTGCAGCAGCAGGTCCAGCAGCGACAGGCAGGTCATTCCAAGGCAGAGGATGATCGCCGCCCAGTGCCAGACCTTCGGGATGCGCAAATCCATCGTGACATCGCCGAACAGTCGCGTTTCCTGCGCCGCGGCCACGCCCAGCCAGGTCAGCAGCCCGACGAAGACCGCCGCCAGGACCAGTGTCAGCAGCGCCGAAATCCGCAGCAGGCGCGGCGAGGCGATGGCATCCAGAAGATCGACCGCGATATGGGCATTGCGGCGGAATGCCTCGCTCATCCCGCCATAGACCGCGAGGACAAGACCAAGCTGGATCAGGTCGTAGGTGCCGATGATGGAGAAGCCGAGCAGCGTGCGGGTCCCGATATCGGCCAGTGTGACCCCCATCATGAACAGGACGGAGGCCCCTGCGACATAGGTGAACCCTGTGCTCAGACGCTGGATGAAAGCAGTCATTGGCTCCCCCCAAGTTCCGCCGCTTCGGACAAGCCGTAACAACTTCTTTCCATCATTAAAAGTGTTTTCATATATAAAAAGTATTTTATTGATGCAGACATTTCTCGCCCTCCTCAGCGAAGCTGTCATTGAAAGACGGCGACCACGGGGGCCGCCGTCCGGGTCTTGCTGGGTGGAATTGTCAGTCGGCGGCGCCCAGAGCGGCCATCAGCCCTTCGTAGAACTCGGCCCCCGCCTCCCCTGTGGCAGCGATGCCCGCGGCCTTGCGTGCGGCATAGATCTCTTCCAGGCGCGCCTGGTCCTGCTGGGGCAGTTCCGCGACGGTAAAATGGCTGTCCAGCTCCGCCTTGGCGGCCACTTCCGCCGCGTCCAGCTTCTCGCCGAGCGCGACGCTCATCGCCTCGCCCGCGGTCTCGTCGATCAGCGCCTGCACCTCGGGAGGCAGCGACTCGTAGGTGTCGCTGTTCATCACCACACCGAAGGTGACCACCCCGAGACTGACCTGCAGCAGGTCTTCGCTGATCTCGGCGATGCCCCAGTCGGCGACCGCCTGATAGGTCAGGCCGACCCCGTCCAGCAGCCCCTTCTGAAGCGCATCCGCCATCTCGGGCGATGCCACGCCGACCGGTGCGGCGCCGAGCGCGCGGATGGTATCGCCCATGGCCGCACCGGCACTGCGGATCCGCATCCCCTGCAGGGAGTCGAGATCGCCATGCGGCTCACGCGAAAAGACGTAGGCGTCCGGCGTCGGCGCGATCGCCAGCAGACGCGTGCCCTGGTGCTCCTCCTCCAGGTAGCTTGCCTGAGACCAGATCGCCCGCGCGCCCTCGACAGAGGTCCGGCCGGTGAAAGTGTCGGGCAGGTAGGTCAGTTCGGTCATCGGGAAGCGGCCCGGCGAGAAGCCGTGAATCACCAGCGAGATGTCGGCGACACCGGTCCGGGCGAGATCGAACTGCCGGTCAGGCGGACCCATCTGCGACGAGGGGAAGAAGGCGAAGGTCACCGCGCCGTCCGACCGTTCCGTCAGGGTCTCGCCCCAGGCCCGGATGACCTCGACCAGCGGATCGTCCGCCGGCACGAAGGACGAGACCTTCAGTTCCTGCTGGGCAAGGGCGGGCAGCGCCGCTGACATTGCCATGGTGAATATACCAGCCCCGAAAAGATTTCTCATGTGCTCCTCCACTTTGAAACGGGCCTCCTGCGCCCGGTGCATTTTATACACAATATGAAGGCAAATACATTTTTTTGCGCCAGTCAATCGACTTCGAACCTTATGGATTCACGCAATTTCCTATATTTTCCGGGTGAATGTGCGAGCCCTGTTTCGAACGGTCCGGGCGGCCTCGTCCGGCGCTCCGCAGCCCTTCCCCGCCTCTGCCGAAGGGGGGCGGGTCGCCGAAACGGCAAACCGCAGCGCCCGGCCCCGGGCGCTGCGGCGGCGTTGGCAAGGTCATGGCGTTACAGCGCGCAGGATCACTCCCGCAGGCTGTCCAGCGTCGATTCGAGACGATCGAAGAAGGCGCGCGCCGGCAACCCGTCGGCCTCCAGGGCAGCGACGCCCTCATCACGGCGCGCGGCGAAGACCTGTTCGAAGCGGGCCATCTCGTCGGCCCCGGGGCTGATGATGGTCGATATCTCCGCGAAGCGCGCCCGATCCTCGTCTTCCGATGCATCCGTGGCGGCCCCCAGGGCGCGGCTCAGCGCCTCGCCGCTGGTTTCGTCGATGAGGCTGCGCAGGTCTTCCGGCAGGCTGTCGTAGCGCGCCTGGTTCATCACCAGCGCAAAGGAGGCCACGCCGAAGTCGACATCGAGCACATGGTCGCTGATACCCTCGAGCTTCCAGTCATTCGCGGCCTGGAACGAGACGCCGAGGCCGTCGACGATCCCCCTCTGGGCCGCATCCGCCATCTCTTGCGGCGGCACGCCGACCGGCACCGCGCCCAGAGCGGCATAAGTATCGGCGATGACCGCGCCCGGATGCCGGATCCGTCGCCCGGCCAGCGACTCGATGCTGTCGAACCGGGCCTGAGAGAAGATCCTCGCAGACCCGGTCGGCGTCACCGCCAGCAGGTGCGTGCCGGGGTGCTCCGCCGCCAGGTAGTCCTGCGACAGCGCCCACATGGCCGCCGCGCCCTGTTCGACGGTGACGCCCTCGAAGACCCCCGGCAGGTAGGTCAGTTCGGTCAGTGGAAAGCGGCCCGGCGTGAAGCCGTGCAGGAACAACGCGATATCGGCAACGCCGGTGCGGGCCAGGTCGAACTGCCGGTTCGGCGGGCCCATCTGCGAGGAGGGGAAGTAGACGAAGCTCAGGGCGCCGCCGGATCTCTTCTCGATCTCGGCGCCCCAGGCCTCGACGGCCTTGAGCAGCGATTGATCTGCCACCACGAAGGTCGAGACCTTCAGCTCTTCGGCCATCGCCGGCCCGGTGGCCATCAGCGCCAGCCCGGCCGCCGCCGCCCAATTCCTAGGTGATATCTTCATCTTCCTCTCCCTGGTTTACCGTGCCACCCCTCCCGGTGGCACATGAAGACTGGTCCCGCGCGGATCGCTCCGGCGGATTGCCTGGCCTTCGGATCGGCGCACCCCGTGGCGCGCCGCCCGGGTCAGAGCTTGAGCAGGCGCATCGCGTTGCCCGACAGGATCCGGTCGCGATCCGTCGGCGACAGGTTCAGGCTGTCCAGCGCGTCATAGGTTTCGCGGATCGGCGCGAAGGGGGCATCGGTGCCAAAGACCGTCTGGCCGACCCCGAAGAAGTCGAGCCCGGCGTGAAGTCCCGAGCGCCCGCCGAACAGCGCGGTATCGGCGTAGATGTCGCGGAAGTAGTCGAGATGCGGACGCTTCAGCGAGCTCAGCACCTGGCTGTAATCCTCGTCCGGGGTACGGCTGCCGAGAAAGTCCATGCCCGGCCCCATGCGTCCGTCCGAGAACGGGATCATGCCGCCGTAGTGGTGGGCGATGATCTTCAGGCCGGGATAGCGGTCGTAGATCCCCGACAGCACCAGGCGCGACAGGGCGACGGTGGTTTCATAGGGCCAGCCGTAGCACCACCACATCTCGTAGCGAGAGCGTGATTCCGCCGCGTAGTCGGTCATCTCGGCGGTACGGGCCGGATGCAGCCAGATCGGCAGATCGTGCCGCGCCATGGCGGCAAAGACCGGATCGAAGGCCGGTTCATCCAGAGGCCGCCCGAGGATGTTGGTATAGACCTGAATACCGCGCGCGCCCATGCCGACCGCACGGTCGATCTCGGCCACGGCGGCTTCGATGTCCAGCATCGAGACCCCGGCCACCCAGGCCGGAAAGCGGTCGGGGTGCGCCGCGCTCAGCGCCGCCAGCGCATCATTGCCCAGCCGGCAGAGCTCGGCCGCGTCCCCGGGGGTCGAGGTGACTTCCTCGGCCACCGGATGCGGCAGCGCGATCACCTGACGGTAATCTTCCAGCACATCCATGTCGCGGAACCGCGCATCGAGATCGCTCAGCGCGGGGATCGCGGTCATCCGGGGCGAAATCCGCGTGAACTTCGCCAACGCGTCGAAGTAGCCGGGCGGATAGATGTGGGTGAAGATGTCGATGATCACTTAGCTGCCCCTTGCGTTTCTGGCGTCGTGTCTTTGACGCCGTCTTCCTGGCGTCCGGACCGGGAAAGGGTGACGCGGGCGGGCCGGCTTGCGCAAGCCCGTTTGCCCCCACGACGAAGCGGCAGGCGGGCCTCCGGGCGCCCCGCCTGCCGGTCGAAGGTCAGTCCTTCGGAGGCCACATGCCGGCGCTCTCGTAGAAGGCGATCGCACCGTCGTGGTAGGTCACGCCCTCGATGGCCGGGGCCATCTGGGCGGGGTCGAAGCGGGCGAAGGCGCCGAAGCTTTCCTGCATCGTCTGCTTGTTGTCGTGGATCGACTGGGTGATGGCCTGCACCGTCTCGCTCGGAACGCTCTCGTCGCAGGCGACCAGGATCCAGACGCTCATCGCGTTGACGTCCTCGGTGATCTGGGCCGAGGAACCGGCGGCCAGCGGCGTCAGGAAAGCGCCTGGCAGGTGACGGGTCAGCGTCTCGCGGGCTTCGGGCGTGTCTTCCACCCCGAGCGCACGCAGGCCGCCGACCGCACTGTCGACTTCGAGAACTTTCGCGGTGCCGACCGAGAACAGGAAGGCATCCGACCGTCCCGCAGCGAAGTCGCTGGCGGCCTGGACGATGCTGTTGGCCGGCACGATGCTGACATCCTCACGGCCAAGCCCCGCCCAGTCGAGGTACAGCTTGTAGTATTCGTCGATATCCGGCTGGGCGTTCAGATCGCCGGGATACCGCTTGCCCGCCAGGTCCTCCAGCGAGGTGATATCCGAGTCCTTCTGCACGAAGAGCGCGACCAGCGAGGTCAGCACCGCGCCGACCATCTTCATGCCCGGGTGCGGATCCTCATGGGCGAAGTGGCCGGTGCCCGAAGTGTAGTAGGACAGGCCATGTCCGTTGGACACCGCGCATTCGGCCTCTCCGCCGGTAACCGCCTGCAGGGTGGCCCCGCCCGAGGGCACGACCAGCATCCGCAGATCGCTGTGCTCGGTCACGGCCTTGGCCACGGCCGAACCGATCGAATGCCCAAGGCCGCCCGGGTTGGTCGTCGACAGGGTCACCACCTGCGCCGAAGCCGCCACGGTCCAGGCGGAAAGGGCTGCCGTACAGGCCGCCGCAGTATAGAGCTTCTTCATCTGATCCTCCCTTTTGTCGGGCCGCCTCCACGCGGCTCCGCTACCTCCCGGGCATGACCGGGCATCGACAAGAAGCCGCCCGGTCGTGAACCTGCCTCGTCCTTTGGTAGGAGATGAAATCGGCTCAGGCAAGAAAAAAGTATTTTATGTTGAAATGAGGATTTTTATCTCCTACTCAGCCAGACAGACGGGAGAGCATCAATGCGGAGGAGCCCCATGTCCCAGACTTTCGACCCCAGAGTTTTCCAGCTTGGCTACGTCGGGCTGGGCGTGACGGACCTGTCACGCACCCGCGACTACTACGCCAGCACCATGGGGCTGGTTGAAACCGCGCGCGGTGATGGCGCCTCCTTCCTGTCGGTGGGGGCAGAGCATCACAACCTGGTTCTCCAGCAGGCGGACGAGAAGACCTTCCTGCATCAGGGCTATCAGCTGAACGCCGGCACCGACCTGGCCGACTTCACCCGCGGCGCCGAGGCGTTCGGCCTTGCGCCGACCCGCAAGTCGGATGCCCACCCGGGTATCCCCGAGCTGGTCGAGATCGAGGCCCCGGGCGGCAACGTCTTCCAGTTCTATACCGAGATCGCCGTGGCGGAGCAGGGCTACAGCAGGTCCGGCATCTCTCCCATGCGCCTCGGCCACCTGGCCGTCGTGACGCCTGAGGCGGCCCGGCTGCGCAAGTTCTACGAGGACTTCCTGGGCTTCCACTACACCGATGACATCGGCGGCGTGGCGACCTTCCTGACCTGCAACCGGGATCACCATGTGGTCAACGTGGTGGGGCTGCCGGAAAGCCGGGTCCACCACATCGCCTTCGAGCTCTACAACAACGCCCATCACTCGACCGCCTGCGACATCCTCGCCCGGGCCGGCAAGCCGACCCTCTGGGGCCCGGCGCGGCACTATTCGGGCCACAACCTTGCCGGGTACCACTATGATCCCGACCAGGTGATGATCGAGCTCTACACCGAGATGGACATCTACGTGCCCGCCGCCGGCGCCTTCGAGCCGCGCCCCTGGCACGAAGAGAACCCGCAGCGCCCGATGAGCTGGAAGCCCGAGCAGATGACCCAGTGGGAAACCTCGTTCGAGTTCGACCTCGTCACCGCCTGAAACGATACAGGGAAACCTGGACCGCGCCGGCGTGCAGCGCAGGCGCGGTCGCCTCATGTCCAAAGCACCACGGAGAGCCTGAATGCCCAGGAAAGCCAGAAAGACGATCATCACCTGTGCCGTGACCGGCGCGATCCACACGCCGACCATGTCCGACGCGCTGCCCTACACGCCCGATGACATTGCCAGCCAGGCGATCGCGGCCGCCGAAGCGGGCGCCGCGGTGCTGCACCTGCACGCGCGCCGGCCGGAAGACGGCGGCGTCTCGATCGACACCGACCACTTCGCCCGGTTCCTGCCCCGCATCAAGCAGGCCACGGATGCGGTGGTGAACATCTCGACCGGCGGCAGCCTGACCCATACGGTCGCCGAACGCATCAACCCCGCCCGAACCTTCTCGCCCGAGATGTGTTCGCTGAACATGGGGTCGATCAACTTCTCCTTCCATCCGCTCGCGGATCGCTACACGGACTGGAAATACGACTGGGAACGCGACTACGTCGCCGGCTCGGAAGGCAATATCTTCCGCAATACCTTCAAGGATATCCGCGAAGCCGCCGAGGCGCTGGCCCCGCACGGCATCAAGTTCGAACACGAGTGCTACGACGTCGGACACCTCTACAACCTGAAGTTTGGCCTTGACCGGGGCTGGTTCGAGGGGCCGATCTTCCTGCAGTTCGTGCTGGGCATCCTCGGCGGGATCGGCGCCGACATCGACAACCTGGTGTTCATGAAGCGCACCGCGGACCGGCTGTTCGGCGACAACTATCGCTGGTCCGTTCTGGGCGCGGGCAACGCCCAGATGCCGCTGGCCGTGGCGGCGGCCCAGATGGGCGGGCACGTGCGCGTCGGCCTGGAGGATTCGCTGTTCATCCGCCGCGGCGCCCTGGCCGCCAGCAACGCCGAGCAGGTCACCAAGGTGCGCCGCATCCTCGAGGATCTCGGCCACGAGATCGCGACGCCGGACGAGGCGCGCGAGATCCTGGCGCTGAAGGGCGGCGACAAGGTCGGGTTCTGAAGACCGTTGCCGGGCGCCGCTGGCGCCCGGACTGGCCGTTTCATTCCGCGGCGCGTTCCTCGTCCGAGAACAGGATGCGCGAGCGCAGAAGGATCTCGGTCGTACGTTGCAGGTGCTCGGCCATGTGGTGCACCGCGGCTTCGGTATCGCGGCGGATGGCGGCATCGGCGATGGCGTCGTGCTCGGCAGCGATGTCGCGGCCCTTCTCGTCGAAGGGGCCCGACAGCCGGCGGTAGCGTTCGGACTGCCAGAACAGTTGCTGACGCAGCCGCAACCACCAGGTGTTCGTGCAGAGGCCGGTCAGGATCGTGTGGAACTGGTTGTGCAGCCGATGGAACTGCGCGGCCTCCGGAGTTTCGGGCTGGTAGACCGAGGGGGTCAATGCACGTAGCTGGTGCTGGAGGGCCAGCAGCTGCCCCTCCCACTCGATGCTGCCGCGAGAGATGGTTTCCGCCAGGCACAGACATTCGATATGTACGCGCACATCGGTCAGGTCCTTGAGATCCCTGCGCGAAATCGGGGCCACGGCGAATCCGCGCTGCGGCTCGGCCACCACCAGGCCCTCCGCCGTGAGACGTGACAGCGCCTCGCGCACGGCGCCGGTACTTGCACCAAGCTTCTCGCCAAGCTGGTCGATGCGCAGCTTCTCACCCGGAGCGAATCGCGCCTGGATGATCCAGTCCCGCAGGGTGTCGCAAGCCTGAGCCGTACGGCTCTTGTGTTTCTGAACGGTGTCCATCTCGCGCTTTTGCCAGATCTGTATCTGTAAATCAAAAAAATATTTTACATTGCAAAGTGCAGTTTATTAGGGGAACATCCCTCGACGCCGGCACGGCTGCGCGCACCCTGCCCGCATGGAAAATGGAAGAGGACGAACATTATGCGCTTCATGAGCTATTCCGCTGATGGAAAACGGGGCCTCGCGGTCCAGACGGATGACGGCTGGCGCGGGCTTGTCGAAGGCAGCGAAGGCTGGCCCGGCGACCTGGACGACATCATCCGCGAAGGCGATTTCGCCGCCGCCGCCGAAGCCCTGGCCCGGGGCACCCCGGTGGATCCGACCGCAGTCGACCACGATCTGCCGTTCCGGCGCGCCGAGAAGGTGCTTTGCGTGGGCCTGAACTACGCCGATCACATCGCGGAATCGAAGATGGACAAGCCCGAGTTCCCGACGGTCTTCGCCCGCTTCAACGGCAACCTCGTCGCCAATGGCGGCGACCTGGTGCGCCCCCGGGTCTCCGAGCTTTTCGACTATGAGGGCGAGATGGTCGCCGTGATCGGCAAGGCCGGGCGCGCCATTCCGATGGACGAGGCACTGGATCACGTTGCCGGCTACACGATCTTCAACGACGGCTCTGTGCGGGACTTCCAGCTGAGCACGCCGCAGTGGACCGTGGGCAAGAACTTCGATGGCACCGGCGCCATCAGCTCGGTCTTCGTGACCGCGGACGAGCTGCCCGCTGGGGGCAGCGGCCTGCGCCTGCAAACCCGTCTGAACGGCGAGGTGCTTCAGGACGCCAACACCGACCAGCTGATCTTCTCGGTGGCCGAACTGGTCTCCAAGCTGAGCATCGGCATGACGCTGAAACCCGGCGACCTGATCGTCAGCGGCACCCCGTCGGGTGTCGGCTTCGCCCGCGATCCGAAGGTGATGATGAAGCCCGGCGATGTCTGCGAGGTCGAGATCGAGAAAATTGGCGTCCTGCGCAACCCCGTGGTGGCTGAAGCCTGAGCCGGCCGGGCGCCGTGCGCGGCGCCCTCCTCCCTGTCGAAACTGAAAAGCGCCGCGACCAGCAGGTCGCGGCGCTTTCGCGTTCCCGTCCCGATATCAGACCGAGATCTTGTAGAGCTCGGCGGCATTCTTCCAGACGATGCGCTGGCGGTCTTCATCGGAGAGGAAACTCAGTTCCTCGATGTGATGGAAGTAGTCCTCGGGGATGGCCGGCCAGTCAGAACCGTACATCACCTGCGAGACCCCGGCACGCTTGATCAGGACCTCAAGCGCGTAGCGGTCGAAGGTGTTGGTATCGTAGAAGAACCGCCCGAAGTACTCGCTCGGCCGCTGGCGGAACGCCTCTGCCGCGCCGCCGCGGTTGGTGTCATAGCAGTAGTCCACCCGGCCCGGGTAGTAGGGCAGGTAGCCGCCGCCATGGCAGATGCCCGGTTTCAGCTTGGGGAAGTCGTCCAGGATGCCCTCGTAGATCAGCGAGGCCATGGCCAGAGTCTCTTCCAGCGGGTTGCCGATGGCGTTGAAGCGGAAATGCTTGCGCAGGCGATCGAAGTCCACGGCGTTCAGCGGATGCACGAAGACCGGCACGTCCAGCTCTTCGGCCTTGGCCCAGAAGGCGCGGAACTGCTCTTCGCCGATGTCCTTGGCCCGGACGTGAGAGTTGATCCAGGCGCCGCGGAAGCCCAACTCCTTGACGCAACGCTCCAGCTCGGCCGCCGCCAGTTCGGGGGCCTGCATCGGCACCACGCCCAGCGGGATCAGCCGGTCGGGCGCATAGCTGCAGAACTCGGCGATCCCCTTGTTGGCCAGCCGGGCCGCGTGCAGGCCGTTCTCCGGCTCCATCCAGTAGCAGGTGTTGGGAAAGTTGACGCTGATCACCTGGATGTCCACGCGGCGCTCGTCCAGCTGGCGGATACGCTCCGCGGGATCGGTGCTGACCTTCTTGCGCTGCTTTTCCAACTCGACCATGTTGGCGCTGGCGCTGCTGCGGGAGTTGTCGACATACCAGTCGTCCGTGCCCGGTCCGGTGGCCGTGATCGGGTAGTCCTTCATGTAGTCCAGCACTTCCGGCACGCGGATGTGGGAATGGACGTCGATGACGACGGGATACTTGCTTGTGCTCACCTGAAACCTCCCTGGTGGCGCTGGTGTCCGACGCTACACGGGCAACGTGCCGGGAATCGCCCCATCCACCGTCCGGAGATTCCGGGTATCGGACAGGGCCAATACGATCACCATATGTTATCAATATGCCCACTCTGGTCCTATTCTACCGGGCGATACTGTGTAAGATCGCAACTCCGGGGTACCGATACCCGCAGCATATCTCCCAGGGGGTTCGATCGACGTGAAACTGAACCAACTCCGCGACGTGGTTGCCATCGCCGAACGCGGCAGCCTGCGCGCTGCCTCCCGGCAGATCGGCGTGGCCCAGCCTGCCCTGACCCGCTCCATCCGTGAGCTGGAGCGCGAACTGGGCGCCGCGCTGTTCGAACGACGCACCAAGGGCATGGTCCTGACCCCCGTCGGCCAGGTCTTCCTGCGCCGCGCCCGCGCCGCCCTGGGCGAGATCCGGCGGGCCGAAGAGGAGGTCGACCAGATCAAGGGCGGCACCAGCGGCTCGGTCGTGGCGGCGCTGTCCATCGTGCCCCACCTCGCCATGCTGCCGCGGGTGCTGCGCCGCTTCCGGCGCCGCTATCCGAACGTCACCCTGCAGATCATCGAAGGGGTCTATCCCAACGTCGAATCGCAGCTGCGCGACGGCAGCATCGACTTCTACGTCGGCCCCAGTTCGCAGGATGCGCTGCCGCCGGACCTGCTGGAAGAACCGATGTCCGAAAACCCCAGGCTGGTGATGTGCCGGCGTGACCACCCCCTCGCCGAGGCCACCTCGCTGGCCGATCTGACCGGCGCCGAATGGGCCACGACCTCGATCACCCAGAACGCCGAGGACGAGCTGCACGATCTCTTCTCCGGCCTCGGCCTGCCCTCGCCGCGCCTGAGCGTACGCACCCGGTCGGCGATGTCGCTGCTGATCGCCGTCGCCTATTCCGACGTGCTGGCCATGGTGCCGCACCAGTGGACCAGCTTCGAGCTGTTCCGCAGCGGGGTGCGGCAGATCCACGTGAAGGAGCCTCTGACCGCCGCCCGGATCGTCGCGGTGCGGCGCGCCGGGATGCCCCTGACCCCGGCGGCCGAACATGTGCTTGACCTGATGCGACGGCAGGTGGCCGAAGCCTATACCGTCGACCTCTGAGCGCGCGTCTCAGCCGGCGGCGACACTGCGCCGCCGACGCTGGCCGACACGCGACATGGCCAGGGCGACGCCCCCCAGGGCAAGCCCGGCCAGCGCCGTGTAGAGGCCCGGCCCGATCAGCAGCAGCCCCGCGAGGATCGCGCAGAGCCGGCCGACCGGCCCGAGCGGGCCCAGGGCCCAGCCCCGCACCCCCGCCGCCACCAGCAGTGCACCGGTCAGCGCGGTGGCGACCGAAAGGGCGATCCGTTCCGGGCTTCCGATCATCAGCAGACCCGGGTTCAGCACGAAGGCGAAGGGCACGATGAAGACCGCGATCCCCAGACGCACCGCCTCGGCCCCGGTCTCCCAGAGCTTCGCGCCGCTGATCGAGGTCGCGACGAAGACCGCGACGCAGAGCGGCGGCGTGAAGAACGAGGCGAGGCCCCAGTAGACCACGAACAGGTGCGCCCCGATGGCCGGCACCCCCAGCTTGATCAGCGCCGGCGCCATCAGCGTCGCCAGGGTGACGTAGACCGGGATCGAATCAAGCCCCATGCCCAGCACGAAACAGGCGATCGCGACCATCACCATGGTCAGGATCAGGTTGCCGTTCGCCACGTCCAGAATGAAGCCCGACAGCTTGATGCCCACGCCCGACAGTTCCAGCGCCCCGATCATGATGCCGACGAATGCCGTGATCGCGACGATGGTCACCCAGGACCTGACGGCGACGGCCGAGGCCTCGAACAGGCGACGGGGGGTCAGCCAGTGCGCACGCTGCGACAGGAAGCTGGCCCCGATGATGAAGGGCAGCGAGATCACCCCGGACAGCCCCGGCGGGAAGCCGCGGACCAGCAGGAAGTAGATCAGCACGCTGAAGGGGATCAGGTGGAACCAGCCCTCGCGCAGGACCTCCGACATTCGGGGGATCTCGGAACGGTCCAGTGGCACCAGGTCCTCCTTCTGCGCCTGCAGGTGGACCGAGACGAAGAGCACGAGGAAATAGAGCAGCGCCGGCACCGCCGCGGCGATGACGACCTCGCCGTAGGAAATGCCCAGCCAGTCCGCCATCACGAAGGCGATCGCCCCCATGACCGGGGGCAGGATCTGGCCGCCGGTCGAGGCGACGGCCTCGACCGCGCCGGCGAAGCGCGCCGGGTGCCCCACCCGCTTCATCATCGGAATGGTGATCGCGCCGGTGGTGGCCGTATTGGCCGAGGGCGAGCCCGACACGGATCCGAAGAAGGCGCTGGCCATGACCGCCGCCTTGGCAGGGCCGCCCCGGGCCCGCCCGGTGGCCGCCAGCGCAAGGCGCAGGAACCAGTCGCCGGCACCGCCGGCCTCCATCAGGGCGCCGAACAGCAGGAAGATCATCAGGATGTTCGAGGCCACGCTCAGCGGCAGGCCAAAGACTCCGGCCTCGCCGACGTAGGCGCTGTAGGCCAGGCGATCGAGGTCGTAGCCCTGGCCGAAGAGGATGCCCGGCATGTGGTTCTGGAACAGCACCATGAGCACCAGCAGCGAGACGATGATGACCAGGGTCCAGCCGGTCCGGCGCCGCACCGCCTCCATCAGCGGGATGCACAGAAGCAGGGCCAGCACGACGCCGAAGCTGTCGAGGAAACCGAACATCGAGTAGTCGAGGATCCGGTCCTGGTGCAGCACCACGAACCCGAGGCTGAACATGGCGCCGGCCCAGAGTGCCAGGTCGAGGCCGCGGCGGGTGAAGAACCGCCATCCCGGCTCATCCGCGCCGCGCGCCGGGGCGAGCAGCAGGTAGATCGCGGTCAGCCCGACGCCGAGGCAGATTGCCCGGTGGACCTGCTGCGGCAGGAAGTAGCCCGCCATCGCGGCAAGCTGGCCGACCACGATCACCTGGTAGATCACGAATGCCGTGGCCAGCGCCATCAGCGCGCGCGAGGGTTGCGTGGCTCTCAGTTCCATGCACCGGGTCCTTCAATCTTGATGGGAATGGGCCGCCCGCCGGAAGCGGACGGCCTGGTGTCGGGACAGGCCCGTGGTCAGCTGCCGCCATGCTCTTCGAGGTAGCGGGCCGCGCCCGGGTGCAGCGGGATCTTCGGATCCGAGGGCAGACGCCATTCCGCCGCGGTCGCGTGGAAGGTCTTGAACTCGTCGAAGTTGTCGAAGATCGCCGAGACGATCCCGTAGGCCGTGTCCGCATCCATCTCGGCCGAGGCGACCAGGTAGACGGGGACGTCGAAGACCGGAACCTCGTTGGCCTGGCCCTCGTAGGTGCCGGCGGGCAGCATCGCCACGCCGAGCGCCGGGTGCATCTCGGCCAGCATCGCCTCCGCGACATCGGGCGCGATATCGAGGAACTCGATCTTGCCGTCGGCTGCCAACTGCTTGAGGTAGGAGGCCCCGGCGCCGCCGGGCACGACGGCCGCATCGACGGTCCCGATGTTCAGCGCATCCACGGCCTCATTGGTGTTGGTCGTGGCGACGATGTTCACCGAGGCCGGGTCGACACCATGGGCCGTCAGCAAGGCATGGGTGATCTGCTCGACCTCGGGCAGGGCGGGGCGGATGCCCACGATGGTCCGGCCCTCAAGGTCCGCCGCGCTCTCGATCCCGGCGCCGGCGCGGACCACGACCTGCCGATAGCTTGACTGGCCGAGGGCCAGCAGGCCGATATCGGTCGCACCACGCTCGGCGAAGCGGCCCTCGCCATTGGCGAGATCGGAGGCCGCGATGGCATTGGTCAGGGCGGCGTCGATCTTGCCGGCCTGCAGCGAGAACATGCTGGCCACCGAGCCGCCGACGGGTTCGACCGTCGAGGAGATGCCCTCGTGCTGCTGCAGCAGCTGGCTGATGCCGACGGCGATCACGTACCCGACACCGCCGACCTGCGAGGCGCCGATCCGTGCCGTTTCCTGCGCCTGGGCGGCCGAGCCGAACATGGTGATACCGGCCAAGGCACAGGCCATGGCATGTTTGACAAGGGCCCTTCGATTCAAGGACATGAGTGGTCTCCTCCCTTTTTCATCCTGTTCCGTCCGCGCGACCGCCCTTCTCCCTTAGGGCTGCCATCAGGCTTCGGCCTGCGCAGACTGCGTGACCCCGGACGCTAGCCCGGGCCCCACCGCCAGGTCAGAGATCAAATTGCCCCGAGTGATATCTTGCTGTTATCGGGTGAATGACCGGCCCCATGGCATCAGCCTTTCAGGTCCAGATCGCCCGGACGCAGCTTCACCCGCTGCGCGTCGAAGAGGTTCCGCAACCAGACATGTGCGGGGTCCGCCATGTTGCGCTCGTGCCACCAGAGGTAGACGTAGTTGCGTTCCATGTCGAAAGGCAGCGGGAAGTAGGCCAGGCCGCCGCCCGCCGTCATCTGTTCGATCACCCCTTCCGGCACGGTGGCGACGAGGTCGGTCTGCCGCAGAATGTAGGGCACCGCGGCCAGCGTCTTCATCGTCACCACCTGCTGACGGGCACTGACGCCGTTCTTCTCGAAAACCCGCAGCAGCGGGTTGGCCGAAGCGCCTCGCGGATTGACCAGGATGTGCCGGGCGCGAAAGTAATCCTCCAGCCGCACGACCGCCCCCTCGGGGCGCTGCGTGATGGCGGGATGCCCTTCGCGCAGCAGCACCACCGGGGAGCTGACATCCATCAGCTGCGAGCGCAGCTCCTCCTTCAGACGCAGCCGGCCAATCGCCAGATCGGCCGCCCCGGTGTCCAGCAGCCCCTCGATGCGATCGGCGTCAGCCTCGGCGATGTCGAGACGGATGCGTGGCGCCCGCTCCTCCATCGTGCGCAGGATGCCCGGCAGGAACTTGGCCGCGCCGACATCGGTCATGACGATGCGGAACATCCGTTCGCTGCTGGCCGGGTCGAAGCTGGCGCTCTGCACGATCCCCGAGCGGATGGCGTCCATCCCCGAGGAGATGGCATGGAACAGCCGTTCTCCCGCCGGCGTCGGCTCCAGTCCCAGCCGGGTGCGGATAAAAAGCTTCTCTGACAGTTGGTCCCGCAGGCGCTTCAGCGCGTTCGAAACCGCAGGCTGCGACAGGCCCAGCACATGCGCCGCCTCGGTCACACTGCGTTCGCGGTAGACCGCCTCGAAGACCCGCAGCAGGTTGAGGTCGAAGGTATTGATGTTCACCACGGCACGTCATCCTCCCGGCCAGCTCGCCTTGTACGGTTGTAAGCCAGGCATCACATTATATTCAACATGTGAATTTGATTGCCGCCGCAGTCAGCCGAACACCCCCACCTCCGAAAGACGAAGAACATGTATCACCCGGCGGATCTGCCCATATAACAATTACTTTTCAGCGATAATCTGCCGCCCTTCCCAGAAGATCGTCATTTGGTCAAAACATACATTCATATAAAAAATCTTTATTATTTCGCGTTTTACATTGACCACAGGAATGAGGCGCGCCTAGTGTCGCGTCACTCTCCAGTCGCAAGACTCCCACCAAGATCGAAGGATTTCCCACCGTGGAGATGAAAGGTTCGCAACTGATACCGGCCCCTGCCGCAGAGGTCTGGGCCGCGCTGCTTGACAGCGACGTCCTGCGGGACTGCGTCCCCGGCTGTCAGGAAATGGCAGGGGATCCCGAACAGGGGTTCGAGGCCACCGTCGTGCAGAAGGTCGGCCCGGTGAAAGCCACCTTCCGCGGCGCTGTCACGCTCGAGGACATGGTGCCGCCCGAAAGCCTGACGCTGCGCGGCGAAGGCAAGGGCGGCGCGGCCGGTTTCGCCAAGGGCGGCGCCCGCATCACCCTGACCGAGGAAGAAGAGGGCACGCGTCTCGACTACGATGTCGAGGCGCAGATCGGCGGCAAGCTTGCCCAGCTGGGCAGCCGCATCATCAACAGCTTCGCAAAGAAGATGGCCGACGAATTCTTCGCAAGGTTCAGGGCCCGCTTCGACACCACCAATCCGGGCGCCTGACGCCCCTCCGCAAGGGAGACTGATATCATGCCAATGGTCACGATGACGGTGAACGGGCAGCCGCGCTCCGCCGAGGCGGAAGGCCGCACGCTTCTGAGCCAGTTCCTCAGGGAGGCCCTCGGCCTCACCGGCACCCATGTCGGATGCGACACCAGCCAGTGCGGGTGCTGCATCGTCGAGGTCGACGGGCGCGCCGTGAAAAGCTGCGCCATGCTGGCCCAGGAAGCCGAGGGCGCCAGGATCACCACGATCGAGGGGCAGGCCGCCGAGGATGGCACCATGTCGAAGGTCCAGGCGGCCTTCGTGCAGGAGCAGGGGCTGCAATGCGGCTTCTGCACTCCCGGCATGGTGATGAGCGTGACCGAACTGCTGCGCCACACGCCCAAGCCCAGCATCGACGAGATCAAGCATCACCTCGAGGGCAACATCTGCCGTTGCACCGGATATCGCAACATCATCAAGGCCGTTCTCGTGGCCTCCGACCAGCCGCTTGGCGCGCTGGCCTCGGATCACTGAGACAAGGCAGGATCCCATGCACAACTTCGAATTCATCCGCGCCACATCGGTGGCCGAAGCCGCCGAAATCCTGCGGGACGACCCCGAGGCCGGGCTGCTGTCGGGCGGCCAGACCCTTCTGCCGACGATGAAGCAGCGTCTCGCCGCGCCCAGCAAGCTGGTCAGCCTGACCGCCATCGAGGCGCTGAAGGGGCTGTCGCAGGAGGGCGACAGCCTGACCATCGGCGGCGCCACCACCCATGCCGAGGTGGCGGAGCGCGCGGTCGGCATCTTTCCCGGCCTCGCCAGCCTCGCGGGGCGGATCGGCGACCCGGCGGTGCGCAACCGGGGCACCATCGGCGGATCGCTGGCCAACAACGACCCGGCGGCCTGCTACCCGGCCGCCGCGCTGGCCTGCGGCGCGATGATGGTGACCGACCGGCGCGAGATCCCCGCCGACGACTATTTCCTGGGTGTCTTCGAGACCGCGCTGCAAGACGGAGAGATCCTGACCGCCGTGCGCTTCCCGATCCCCGAAGCCGCCTGCTACCAGAAATTCATCCAGCCCGCCTCGCGGTTCTCGATGGTGGCGGTCTTCGTCGCCCGGTTCGCCGACCGGGTCGGGGTGGCGGTGACCGGCGCCTCCGAGGATGGCGTGTTCCGCTGGGCCGAGGGCGAAGCCGCCCTGGGGGCTGCCTTCACCCCGGACGCCGTGCAGGGGCTGTCACTGCCCGAGACCGGCATGATCACCGATTCCTTCGGTACCGGCGCCTTCCGCGCCCACCTGATTCCCGTGCTGACCGCCCGTGCGGTCACCTCCCTGACCGCCGGCTGAAATCTCGCCGACGGGCGCCTGTCACAGAAACTTGGAGAGAAGCCATGGTCGAGAAATACGGCACGGCACAGTCCCCCGTGGACCTGGAAAGCGAGGCGCTGGTCAAGGGCCAGGGCCAGTATACCGATGACATCGCGCCCGCGGGCGCGCTGCACGGGGTCTTTGTCCGATCCACCGTCGCGCATGGGATCATCCGGTCCATCGACACCGCGGCAGCGGCCGAGCTGCCCGGCGTGCTGGGGATCTACACGGCACGGGACCTGGCAGATGCGGGCACCAACCCGATCATGTTCATGGTCCCGCTGATGTCCGCCGACGGCAAGACGCCGGTTCCCTACGTCAGCACCCCCCGCCCTGCGCTGGCAGGGGACAGGGTGCGCCACATCGGCGAGGCAATTGCCCTGGTGGTCGCAGACAGCGCGGGCGCCGCGCAGGACGCCGCGGACCTGGTCGAAGTCGATATCGAAGAGCTGACTGCCCATATCGGTACCCGCCTGTCCGAGGACCCGGTCGAAGATCCGATCTGGGACGAGGCCCCCAACAACCAGGCCTACACCTGGTATGCTGGCGACCAGGAGGCAGTGCAGGCCACCATTGCCGCCTCGCCCTACAAGGTGACGCTTGAACTGAACAACCAGCGCCTCGCCGGCAGCCCGATGGAACCGCGCGCGGCCACCGCCAGCTTCGACCCGGAGAGCGGCCGCTACACGCTCTATGCCGGCAGCCAGGGCACCATGTTCCTGCGCAAGGGCTTCGCCGATGCACTCGGCGTCGGCATGGACAAGGTGCATGTGATTTCCAAGGACGTCGGCGGCGGCTTCGGCCTCAAGGTCTACGTCTACCCGGAATACGTGGCGATCTCCGTCGCAGCGCGCCTGCTGGGGCAGGCGGTGCGCTGGACCGCCACCCGGTCCGAGGCGCTGCAGGCCGACCAGGGCGGGCGGGACAGCCATTGCACCGTGACCGGCGGCTTCGACGCCGATGGCCAGCTGAATGCGCTCTACTGCGACATCATCGGCAACATGGGCGCCTATTCCATCGGTATCGGCCCCCGGGTGCCGTCCTCGGTGATCGCCGAGAACATCGTCGGCCCCTATGCCACGCCCCTGATCGGCATCCGCAGCCGCGGGGTGCACTCCAACACCATCCCGACCTCTCCCTATCGCGGTGCCGGGCGCCCCGAGACGACCTACATGCTGGAACGGCTGATGGACGAGGCGGCTATCCAGCTGGACATCGACCGTGTCGAACTGCGCCGCCGCAACCTGATCGACCGGGAACAGATGCCCTTCACCAACCAGTTCGGCCATGTCTACGACAGCGGCGACTTCGCCGCGGTGCTGGACGGGGCGATGGCGTCCTCGGACTGGGCGGGTTTCGAGGCACGCCGCGCGGAGGCCGCAACCCGGGGCAAGCTGCGCGGCATCGGCTGCGCCCTCTTCGTCGAGACGGCGGGCGCCTATTTCCAGGAGCCGCTGGACTTCCGGGTCACCGAGGACGGCATGGTCGAGGTCCGTGTCGTCGGCGTCTCGACCGGGCAGCGGCACCGGTCGACGATCACCCATATCGCCTGCAGCATCCTGGGCATCCCCCTCGACAAGGTCCGCTACATCGCCGGTGACTCCGACGACGTCCCCGTCGGTTCGCCGACGGTCGGGTCCCGGGTCGGGCAGATGACCGGTTCGGCGATGCACATTGCCGCCCATTCCGCCATCGAGCGGGGCCGGGCGATCGTCGGTCATCTCAGCAGCGGGCAGCCGAACGACATCACCTTCGCCAATGGGGTCTACACCGTCGCCGGGACCGGCGAGACGATGGCTTTCCTGGACCTGCCCCGCCGTCTGGCCGAGGCCCGCGCGGAGGGTCGCGAGATCGAGGAAACCCTCGACGCGGTCGAGACCTTCCAGTCGCCCGGCTTCTCCTTCCCCAACGGCTGCCATGTCGCGGAAGTCGAGGTGGATGAACTGACCGGCGAAATGCAGATCCTCAATTACACGGCGGTGGATGACTGCGGCAACGTCATCAACCACCGCGAGGTGGAAGCGCAGCTGATGGGTGGCATCGCCCAGGGTATCGGCCAGGGCATCATGGAACAGATGGTCTACGACGAGAGCGGGCAGTTGCTGTCGGGGTCCTTCATGGACTACGCCATGCCCCGGATCACCGAGATGCCCCAGGCCATGACCATCGTCGACCTGCCGGACCCGACCCCGTCCAATCCGCTGGGTGCCAAGGGCGTCGGTGAATCCGGCACCACGGCCTCGGTCTCGACGGTGGCCAACGCGGTTGCCGATGCACTGCGCGCTCGCGGGGTGACCAACCTGCAGACCCCCCTGACCGCAAGCCGGCTCTGGGAAGCGATGCGCACCGCCAGCGCCTGAAACGGCCTCCGGCCCGGCTGAGCCCGGGCCGGATCCCTGCCCAAGCGGTCGCAATCCCACAGTGGATCTGCGGGCGGGACATGCCGCCCGCGGCCTTCGATCCCAACAAGATGCCCGTTCGGCAACGCTTTGCATCTTGCGATACGCCAACAGCATCACCTGACCCTATCTGGCATCTGATTTTGCCCCGTTCCGGGCGGTTATCTCGGTCCTGCACAGGGGTCCCGGGGGCAGCCGCAGCCAATGCGACTCGGCCCGACCGGGTTCCCGAAGGACCAAGCGGGAGGAACAATGTCGGAATTTTCAGAAATGCATGACGTGCTGATCGTCGGCGCCGGGCCCGTCGGGCTGGCGCTTGCCACGGAACTTGCGATGCGCGGCCACAGCGTCTTCGTCGCCGAGCGCAACGACCGCACCGGCGTCCAGCCGAGGGCGAAGACCACCAATGTCCGCTCGATGACCCACATGCGACGCTGGGGACTGGCCGGCGAGATCCGCAAGCGCGCGCCGCTGCGCGAAGGCTTTCGGCGCCGCGTGCGTTTCGCCACCGGGCTGTTCGGCCACGACATCCACTATTTCGACAACGCCTTCTGCGCCGAACCTGCCCGCGACGACCGCTTCCCCGAGAATGCCGAGTTCATTCCGCAGTACATCGTCGAGGGCGTCCTGCATGATCACGCTGCGGCCCATCCGCTGATCACCCTCTCGATGGGCACGCGGTTCGATGGCTTCACCCAGGACGATCAAGGTGTCACGGCCCAGCTTGCCGACGTCGAGACCGGCGCCACGCGGAGGGTCCGCGCCCGCTACATGGTCGGCGCCGACGGTGGCCGCAGCGCGGTGCGCGACCAGCTGGAGATCGCGATGCGCGGCGACTTCGACATGGTCTCCTTCGTGACCCTGATCCTGCGGATCCCCGGTCTCGTCGACGATCCCGAGCTGAACGAGGCCTTGTTCCACTGGATCATCGACCCGGCCGCGCCCAGCATCCTCGGGCCGATGGACAAGGCGGATCTCTGGTACTGGTCCAAGGCCGCGCCGCGCTCGGAACCCTCGGACACGGAAACCATGCTGGACTTCGTCCGCTCCAACATCGGCAAGCCCTACGAGGTCGAGGTGCTGGCCCGCGATGACTGGACCGTGCACGGGATACTCGCAGATCGCTATCGCGAAGGCAGGGTCTTCCTGGCCGGGGACGCCTGCCACCTGCATTCGCCCTTCGGCGGGCACGGGATGAACCAGGGCATCGGCGATGCGGTTGACCTGGGCTGGAAGCTGGCGGCCGCCCTGGAAGGCTGGGGCGGCGAGGCCCTGCTGGACAGCTACCAGTTCGAGCGCCGCCAGATGCATGAACACATCCTGAGAACCGCCTCGGAGAATGTCGCGACCCTGTCCGACTTCTTTGCCGCCCCCGACCTGATGGCCGACAGTGAGGCTGGTATCCGCGCCCGCGCCACCTGTGCCGACGCCATCGAAACGGCGAAGGCGCCCGAGTTCCACTCGCTCGGCCTGGTGCTGGGCTTCCGCTACGAGGGATCGGCGATCAACGCCGAGGAGCCCGGGCCGCTGCCCCCGCTCAGCGTGACCGAGTACACCCCTTCCGCGCGACCGGGGTTCATCGCCCCCCACGCCTGGCGCGCCGATGGAACCTCGCTCTACGACAGCTTCGGACTGGGCTACGCGCTGCTGCGGCTCGGGCCGTCGGATGCGGCGCTGGAGAAGGGGCTGCTGGACGCGGCGACCGAGATCGGCCTGCCGCTGACGGTGGTATCCGCCGCCGAACCCGACCTGCGGGCGCTCTACGGGGCCGATTATGCGCTGGTCCGGCCGGATCAGCATATCGCCTGGCGCGGCGACAGCCTCGACTCGCCGCGCGAGCTGCTGGACCGCCTGCGCGGCCAGCCCGTCGTTCCCGCCTGACGAAGAAAGGCCGTACGACAAAAGGCCCTGCCGTTGCGCGGCAGGGCAAGGTGAGGGCGCCGTCTCCCCCCGGAGACGACGCCTGCGGATGTCACGACCGGGCCCTCGGGCCCGACCAACGGGTCAGCGCATTTCCTGGCGGATCTGCTGACGCATGACATCAATGGGGATCTGCTTGCCGTCGCGCTTGAAGCACCAGTAGGTCCAGCCGTTGCACGAGGGCGCGCCTTCGAGCTTCGCACCGACCTGGTGGATCGAGCCGCGAATATCATCCTGGGCCAGCGTGCCATCGGCGCGCACCTTGGCGCGGTGACGACCGTTGGAGGACCACAGTTCCTCTCCCGGGCGCAACATGCCGCGTTCGACCAGCTGGCCAAAGGGCACGCGCGGCTCGGCGCGCTTGGCGCGGGTCACTTCCAGCGCCTCGTTGTCGAACTTGCGCACCTTGGCGATGCGCGCCTCGGCGACCTCGCGGTAGGCCTCCTCGCGCTCGATGCCGATGAAGTTGCGGCCCAGCATCTTGGCGACGGCGCCGGTGGTCCCGGTGCCGAAGAAGGGATCCAGCACCACGTCACCGGGGTTGGTCGAGCCGATCAGGACGCGATGCAGCAGGCTTTGGGGCTTCTGCGTCGGATGCGCCTTCTCGCCGTTGGCATCCTTCAGACGCTCGTGGCCGTTGCAGATCGGCAGCACCCAGTCCGAGCGCATCTGCACGCCCTCGTTCAGCTCCTTCAGGGCCTCGTAGTTGAAGGTGTATTTCGACTTTTCGGACTTCGAGGCCCAGATCATCGTCTCATGGGCATTGGTGAACCGCTTGCCGCGGAAGTTCGGCATCGGGTTGGCCTTGCGCCAGACGACGTCGTTCAGGATCCAGTAGCCCTCGTTCTGCAGGGCGGCACCGACACGGAAGATGTTGTGGTAGCTGCCGATCACCCAGATCGCACCATTGGGCTTCAACACCCGGCGGGCGGCCTTCAGCCAGTCACGGGTGAAGCGGTCATAGGCTTCGAAGCTGGCGAACTGGTCCCAGTGGTCATCCACCGCGTCGACCTTCGAGTTGTCGGGCCGGTGCAGGTCACCGCGAAGCTGCAGGTTGTAGGGCGGATCGGCGAAGATCAGGTCGACCGAATTCTCGGGAAGCGCATTCATCGCCTCCACGCAATCGCCGGACAAAATGGTATTGAGAGGGAGCTCGGAAGCCCCTTTTGCTTTGGTTTTCATCATGTACTGCCTCAATGCACGGCGCTATTTTCGCGCTCGTTGTTGTGGACAAATGATGAGTCACCGCGGAGTCCGCGTCAATTTATTTATTCGAATCAGGTGTTTAGTTTTCGCCTCGACACAAGATATTGCGCACCGGCGCGAAGGAACGCCTATGATGTGGGGTGACGCCGATTTCCTGTAAAGCGGTTTTATGTGCCTTCGTCGGGTAGCCCGCGTTCCTCTCCCAGCCGTAGCCGGGAAACTGTTGCGCCAAATCCTCCATGATCGCGTCGCGGGCGATCTTGGCCATGATCGAGGCCGCCGCGATGGACAGCGATCTGGCGTCGCCCTTCACCACCGCCGTCGCCGGAAGGTTCAGACCCCTGGGGATCCTGTTGCCGTCGATCAGCACATGGTCGGGACGCACCGGCAGGGCCGCCAGCGCCCGCATCATCGCCAGATGACTGGCCTGCAGGATGTTTACCGCGTCGATCTCCTCGACACTGGCATGGGCGACGGCGACCCGGGCAGAGGCGGCCAGGGCCTCTTGCAGGGCCAGCCGCCGTTTCACGCCCAGCTTCTTGGAATCGTTGATGCCTTCGGGAATGGCCTTCGCATCCAGTATCACCGCGGCCGCCGTGACCGGCCCGGCCAGGGGGCCCCGGCCCACTTCGTCCACCCCGGCGATCAGCCGGGCCCCCCGCGCCATCAGCGCCGCTTCCAAGGTAAAGTCAGGTCCCATGACGCCATCAAGCAGGACCGACGGCCCGAGACAAGGAAAACCCCGCCCCGGAACATCCGGGACGGGGCATGTCACTGCGCGATCATGAGGGGGCGATCAGGCGGTCTTCCAGCCGTTCTGCTCCATGCAGACCTTGCGGTAGATGATCTTCGGGCCCTTCACGCCCTTGGGCACGTCGGTGCGCTGACGGCAGCTCTCGGGCAGAAGCTGGGGATGCGAGGCATTCTGCTTGGTGCAGGCGCCGGTGTACCCGATGGCACGGTAGCCGTTCACCCAGGTGCGGACCTCGCAGGCGCGGGGGACGGTCTTGACGGGGCGCGGGCGCGGCTTCCAGCCGCCGTTGTGGCCCCCGTTGTGACCGCCATTGTTCCAGCCACCGTTGTTGTGGCCGCCATTGTTCCAGTTGTGGTTGTCGTTGCGATCCCTCGCCTTCGACTCGTTGGCGATGGCCGAGCCGATGATGGCGATGGCGCCGATGCCGATCAGGGCGCGGGCCAGTTCCTTGTCCCCGGCCTGGGCGGGGGCGGCGGCAACGGTACTCAGTGCCACGGCGCCGGCGATGGTCGAGAGGATCGTCTTGCGGGTGATCTGGAAGAAGCGGGTCATGTCGAGGTCCTTTCGGTCTGGTATCTGCGGCGCCTTGGTGCGGTGTGATGCGGCGCCTGTTCAGTGAGGCCCGAGCAGGGGGCCCGGAAGCGATGAGACGAACATGGGGCCACCCCCGACTGCCGGGCAATATCACCCCGGCGCTATCCGATAGCCCCGCCGAAATCCCCGCCGCTATCTGATAACAAGCCGTGAAAACCCATCTGGTTCAGCCTGTTATCCGATATCAGCCGGATCACGCCTCTCTGTCATTGAATAGCCGCGGCACTTGGCGGAAAGTGGCTGCATGACACGCTTCATCGCCTCTCTCACCCTGATCCTCGCGACCCTCGCCCTGCCGGTTTCCGCGCAGGCGGCCTGCTATGCCGACTACAAGGCCAAGCGGGACCAGCCCTACGAGCTGCACTACGGCGTCATGCAGGTTTCCGCCTGCGACCAGGGCGCCGCCACCAATGAAGTCCGCGCAAGGCTTGCACAAGCGGGCTGGGTGCTGCTCAATGTCGTCTCCGTATTCGACGACGACGGGCTGGCCGGCAGGAAGGCAAATGCAGGACCCTACTATCTTCGCTTCTGATCTGCGGAAGTCCGGGACGCGCGCCGTGGCCATTGGCCTCGGCGCCGTCGTCGCGATTCTGGCCCTGGCGGCTGTCTTCCTGTTCCTGAACCTGCCCGATGCCGGCGCCTTCAACGCCCGTGTCGAACGGATCTTCATCGAGAACGATCTGACCAGCCAGGCCGAGGTCAAGCTGCTGAACATCCTCGCGCTGTCGGGCACGGCCTTTTCCGAAACGCTGACCAGCTACCGCATGGTGATCTTCGTGCTGCTGGTCTTCTCGGCGGCGCTGCTGCTGGCCGCGCTCGGCTTCCTGATCATGCTGGTGTCGATGAACCGCCGCATGGCGCAGATCGAGCGCGCCGGGATCGAGGTCAATTCGCTGATGATCTCGCGCGACGAGAAGATGGTCTACCTGAACAACCTCGGTTTCAAGCTGACCGATGCGGCGCTGGAAACGCTTTCGGTGCTGGCCGAGGCGCGGATGGACGATGACGTGCTCTCGGGCGCGCAGATCGAATCGATGATCTCGGGGCGCAGCGAGGCCGATTGCGAAGAGGCCGCCGGGGCCACCCGCATCAAGCGGCTGCGCGATACCCTCGGCAACCAGATCGTCAGCGAGTTGCTGATCAAGAACATTGCCCGGCGTGGCTATGTTCTTTCGGTGGGCAAGGATGTTATCCGGATGCTGTAAAGCCAGCGACCGGAGGCCCCATGACACGCAGCATCGACATCAACTCGGATCTTGGCGAGGCCTATGGCCCCTGGCAGATGGGCGATGACGCCGCGATGCTGGATATCGTCACCTCGGCCAACGTGGCCTGTGGCGGCCATGCCTCGGATCCCGATACCATGTACCGCACGCTGGTGATGTGCCGCGAGAAGGGCGTCACCGCCGGTGCCCACCCGGGATTTCCCGACCGCCAGGGCTTCGGCCGCCGCGTCATCCCGATGACCGCCTCGGAAGTCACCACCATGGTCGCCGCCCAGATCGGCGCCCTGCAGGGCATCGCCACGCTGGCGGGCTGCCCGGTGACCTACGTCAAGCCGCATGGCGCGCTGAACAACTTCGCCTCGGCCGACCGCGCCACCGCCGATGCCATCGCCGTCGCCGTGAAGGCCTCGGGCCTTGCCATGCTGGCGATCTCGGGCACCGAGCTGGAAAAGGCCTCCCGCGATGCAGGTATCGAGACCATCTCGGAGATCTTCGCCGACCGCGGCTACCAGGAAAACGGTCTTCTGGTGCCCCGCAGCGAGCCCGGCGCAATGATCCACGATCCGCAAGCGGCTGCCGAGCGCATCCTGCACCTGCTGGAAACCGGCAGGATGCAGACCGTCACAGGCAGAGAGATCCCGCTGGCAGCGCAGTCGATCTGCGTGCACGGCGACGAAGCCAGCGCCGTGGCACTCGCCGCCGAACTGCGTGCTCGGCTGGAAGCCGAAGGCGTGACGATCACGGCTTTCGCCTGAGTCCGTCTATTCGACGGCCCGAAATACTCTCAGGGGGGTGAATTGCGTTGCCCCGCAACGCAAGAGGGGGGCTGAAAGCCCCCCTCCCCTGTTCCACGAATCCCCGAAAGATCAGCTCGGCGACATGCCCCGCAGCCGCTCGGACCGGCGGCGCAGCAGTTCGACCGTGGTCAGCAGCGCGATGGAGATGATCACCAGGATCGTCGCCACGGCGAGGATGGTGGGCGAGATCTGCTCGCGCAGCCCGATGAACATCTGCCAGGGCAGCGTCTTCTGACCGGCCGAGCCGACAAACAGCACCACGACCACCTCATCGAAGGAGGTGATGAAGGCAAACAGCCCGCCCGAGATCACGCCGGGCAGGATCAGCGGCATCTGCACCCGGAAGAAGGTGGTGATCGGATCCGCGCCCATGTTCGCCGCCGCCCGCGTCAGGGACCGGTCGAAGCCGACCAGCGTCGCCGTCACGGTGATGATGACGAAGGGAATGCCAAGCGCCGCATGGGCCAGCACGACGCCGAGGTAAGTGCCCTGAAGACCGATGCGCGAGTAGAAGAAGTACATCCCCGCCGCCGAGATGATCAGCGGCACGATCATCGGAGAGATCAGGATCGCCATGATCGCCTGCCGGAAGGGCACATGCGGCTGGCTCAGCCCGATGGCTGCCAGCGTGCCGAAGCCGACCGCCAGGATCGTCGCCACCGGCGCGATACGGACCGAGTTCCACAGCGCCCCCTGCCAGTCGGAGCTGGTGAAGAAGTCACGGTAGTGCTTCAGCGAATAGCCCGCCGGATCGAAGCTCAGCATCTCGGGGGTGAAGGTGAAGAAGTCCTCGGCGTTGAACGAGAGCGGCATCACCACCAGGATCGGCGTGATCAGGAAGACCAGGATCATCCCCGCGATGGTGCGGAAGGCGAAATGCCACAGCACCTGGCGCGGCGTCGAATAGGGCGGCAGACCGGTGCGGTAGCGGCCCGAGGCGACGTAGAAGGTCAGCCAGCCGAAGAAGGTGCCGAAGATCAGCCCCAGCACCAGCCCCGGCACGCCCGAGAACAGGAAGCCCCCGGCGACGAAGAGCACGACGAAGCCCCAGCGAGCGGGTTTCTCCTGCTCGCGCAGGAAGGTGGCCGCCGCCCAGGAGAGGGCGAAGATCACCACCGCGCCGCCGACCAGCCCCAGCAGGGTGCTGCCCGAGGCGGTGCCGACGAAGATGCCGAAGAAGGCGCCGAAGAGGGCCGCAACCCCTGCGGCGAAGACGGCGGATGTGGGTTTCGCGATTGTCAGTGCCATTGTCTCGCCCTCCTCAGCCCAGTTTCACGTTGTCGATGCCGACGATCCGGTCGTAGGCCCAGTAGAGCAACAGCACCACCGCCAGAAGGATCGCGCCGAGCGCCGCACCCAGGCCCCAGTTCAGCGAGCTGGAGATATGGTAGGCGATCCGGTTCGAGATGAAGGTACCCGTCGTACCACCGACGATTTCAGGCGTGATGTAGTAGCCGATGGCGAGGATGAAGACGAGGATCGAGCCCGCGCCGATGCCCGGCACCGATTGCGGGAAGTAGACCCGCCAGAAGGCCGTCCAGTTGGTCGCGCCAAGGGACTTCGCCGCGCGCAGGTAGCTGGGCGGGATGCCCTGCATCACGGAATAGAGCGGCAGGATCATGAAGGGCAGCAGGATGTGGGTCATCGCCACGATCGTCCCGAACTGGTTGTTGATCATCACCAGCCGGTTGCCGTCGGCCACCAGGCCCAGCCAGACCAGCACGTCGTTGATCACCCCCTGTTGCTGCAGCATCACCTTCCAGGCCGAGGTCCGCACCAACAGCGAGGTCCAGAAGGGCAGCAGCACCAGGATCATCAGCAGGTTCGCCTTCGAGGCCGGCAGGTTCGCCAGCAGCCAGGCCACCGGGTAGCCAAGCGCGATGCAGGAGAAGGTGATCGCCAGCGACATGAACATCGTGCGCTTGAACAGCATGATGTAGATCCGCTGGTTCTCGGGCCGCGCCTCGATCCCGTCGGGGGTCAGCTGCAGGTCGACCGCGTTCAGGAAGTAGCCCGAGGTGTACTTTGTCGAATAGGTCTGCACCGTCGCCCAGATGTCGGCGTTCAGCCAGTCCTCGTCCTCATCGCCGAAAAAGGTCTTCAGCGGGATGTACTCGATATCGGCGGCAGCTTCGGCGGCAGCCTGCAGCGCCTCCGCCTCGGGCCCGGAGTAGCTTGCAACATCAGCACCTTGCAGGTCCGTCATCAGGCCCACGTAGACGCTTTCCCAGGGATCTTCCTCGGCCACGACATCGCCGTCGACCAGCGCCGTGTAGGCGGCGAAATCGGCATAGGCGGCGGTGGTCTTGGGCAGCAGGGCGACGATCTCGGTGGAGGGGGCAAAGCCAACCTTGCCCGGAAGGGCATCGCCCGTCAGCTGGCGCAGCCGCTTGACGTGGGCCCTCATCAGGTCCTCGTCGGCCTCGCCGGAGCCGCTCATCAGGGTGTACCAGAAATCTCCGTCACCCCAGCGGTCATCCACCTCTTCCAGGGCATCGAGGTAATCGTCCCCGAGGTCGTCCAGCCCCCGCCCGGTCGAGCGGAACAGCGAGGAGACGCCGGTGTATTCGTAGTTCAGCCGCGTGCCGAGCTTGGTATGCTCCTTGGCCTCCGCGGCGAGGAAAAGATCATAATAGAGCGCCTCGTAGACCGGTTCGGGCGGGGACTCGCCCGTGGAATGCTCCCAGTCGGCCAGCACCTCGGTGGTGCTCGGCAGGGTGTCAGAGACGATCTGGTTCTCGACCGAACGGAACAGCATGTCCGCGATCGGCGCGATGAAGGTGACCAGGACGAAGATCAGCAGCGGCGCAACCAGCAGAAGTGCCCGCAGTTTCTGGCGCCGCAAGGCGCGGGCGAGGCTGCGTTTCAGAGGCGTGCCATCGGCGGCCAGCATCGGGCCGTTCTGGGTGGTGTCGCTCATGTCGTCCCTGTCGGTTTGATGTCCCGGCCCGCTTGCGGGGCCTTCGGGGTCGGGACGGGCCGCGCGGGCCCGCCCCCTGATCACACGGTCAGCCGTGGATTACTGCGCCAGCCAGGCCTGGAACTTCGCGTCGATATCGTCGCGGTAGTCCGCCCAGAACTCGTAGTTGTAGAGCAGCGTGTTCTTGGCGTTCTCCGGGTCGGTCGGCATGTGCGGCGCCATCTCGATGCCCAGGTCGGCGTGCTGGCCGACCAGCGGAGCCGAGGACAGACGTGCCGGGCCGTAGGAGATGTAGGCAGCCTGATCGGCAAGACGCTGGGTATCGGTGGCGAACTTCACGAACTCCTCGACCTCGGCCAGCTTCTCGTCGCTCAGACCGGCGGGGATGATCCAGCCGTCGAGGTCGAAGACCTGCATGTCCCAGAGCATCCCGACGGGCTGATCCTGCTCGACGATGACCGAGAACAGGCGGCCGTTGTAGGTCGAGCCCATGAAGACCTCGCCGTCAGCCAGCAGCTGCGGGGTGTCGGCACCGGCAGACCACCAGATCACGTCGTCCTTGATGGTGTCGAGCTTGGCCAGCGCCTGATCCTGCCCTTCGGGGGTCGCCAGGACGTCGTAGATCTCGTCCTTGGCCACGCCGTCGCAGTACAGCGCCCATTCCATGTTGTTGATCGGACGCTTCTCGAGCGACCGCTTGCCCGGGTAGGTTTCCAGATCGAAGACGGCGCAGACGTCGGTCGGCGCGTCGACGCCTTCGGGCACCATGTCGGTGCGGTAGCCGAAGGTGGTGGAATAGACGATCTGCGGGATGAAGCAGTCCGAAACGATCAGGTCGCCGAAGTCATCTTCGGCAGAAGTGCCGTCATCGCCCTCGGCGAGCAGCTCCTCGGGATCGTATTCCATCGCCAGGCCCTCGTCGCACAGACGGATGGCATCGGAAGCAACGACGTCGACCAGGTCCCAGGTGACGTTGCCGGCTTCGTTCATGGCGCGCAGCTTGGCCACGGCCTCGGCCGAGCTCTCGTCCCAGGTCACCGAGGCGCCGGGGTTGTTCTCGAGGTAGGGTTCGACATAGGCCTTCTGCTGGGACGTCTGGTAGGCGCCGCCCCAGGACACCAGCGTCAGGTCCTGCGCCGTGGCAGCACCTGCCACCAGGGCCAGAGCCGAACCGGCGAGGAGGGTTTGCGTGAGTTTCATTTCATAACTCCCATTTTCAACCCGTCATGTTTCGTTATGGGTCCGCCACTACGGGTGGAACGGCAGGACCTCGACAGGCCGCCCCGGCCGCGCGGCCGGAACGGATGCTCGTGTGCTCAGGCGTCCAGCGCCCGGCAGTCGTCGGGAAGCCAGCCGATCTCGACCTGCTGGCCCTTTTTCAGGCGCACCTGGTCCGGCGCGTTCCGTGTCTTCATCACGAAGTCGCTGTTGCCCGCCACGCGCAGGCGGGTGCGGAAGATGTCGCCCATGTAGACGAATTCCAGCACCTCGGCCTTGAGGGTATGGGCGCCCTCCTGCAGGCGGGACTTGTCCATCTCGACACGCTCGGGGCGGATCGAGACCCGGGTGCGCTGACCCACTTCCGAGACATTGACCGGGCGGGCCGCGATCACCTCGCCATCATCCAGCTGCACCTCGCAGGTGTTGCCGCTGATCGACTTGATCACGCCTTCCAGGGTGTTGTTCTCGCCGATGAACTGGGCCACGAAGCTGTTTTCCGGTTCCTCGTACAGCCGGTCCGGCGGGGCGAGCTGCTGGATGCGGCCATCGTTAAAGACGGCGACGCGGTCCGACATGGTCAGCGCCTCGGTCTGGTCGTGGGTTACGTAGACGGTGGTGATGCCCAGATCATGCGCCAGGCGGGTGATCTCGAACTGCATGTGCTCGCGCAGCTGCTTGTCCAGCGCGCCCAGCGGTTCGTCCATCAGCACCAGCTCGGGCTCGAAGACCAGCGCGCGGGCCAGGGCGATCCGTTGTTGCTGCCCGCCCGACAGCTGCGCCGGCCGGCGCCCGGCGAAGTCGCCCATCTGGACCATGTCCAGCGCGCGCCGCACCTTCGCCTCGCGGTCGGACTTGCCGATCTTTCGCACCTCCAGCGGGAAGCTGAGGTTCTCGGCCACCGTCATGTGCGGGAACAGCGCGTAGTTCTGGAACACCATGCCGATGCCGCGCTTGTGCGGCGGGATGTTGTTGATCTGCACCCCGTCCAGCTTGATCTCGCCGTAGGTGGCGGTTTCGAAACCGGCCAGCATCATCAGGCAGGTGGTCTTGCCCGAGCCCGACGGTCCCAGCATGGTCAGGAACTCGCCCTTGGGCATGGTCAGGTTCAGGTCCTTCACGACCAGAGTTTCGCCATCGTAGCTCTTTTGCACCCGCTCGAATGCGACGAATGCACCGCTGTCTGATGTTTCTGCCAAGTCAGGCTCCCCGTTTCGTTTTTTCTTCGCGGACATGTGCTGCCCGCGTTAGGCTTGGGAGGAAGCTCTTGTTCTGACGCGCGCTCCGGTCGGAGGTGGTGCAGCGGCCCCTTCGGGATGTCCCGATATTGCGCCGCAACGTGATGGACCGGAATGGCAGCTTCTCACCCATGAACGTCATTCAATTCGAGTCTTAGATCATTTCTGATCCGAATTCACATCCTCGCTTCCGCAGAAATCCGCTGAAATTGGCCTGCAGACACGGGATTTCTTCCCAAGCCTACCCACATGCACAGGAAAGAGGCAAGCCTTTCGACAAAGCTGGGGGTGCGGAACTTTCGTATTGCCTCACTTGCGAGCGCCTTCGTAGTTGAATATCGTTCACTTTCAAGAGGGCCAGATGACACCGAAAGAGAGTGAAAACCGGATCAAGGAAGGGCGAGTGGCGCGGCGTCAGCGGCGCAACCGCGAAGCCCTGATTCGCGCCGCCAGCGACGTGATGTCGGAAAAGGGCATCGACGCGGCCACCATGCTCGAGATTGCCGATCGCGCCGATGTGGGCGCTGGTACGGTGTACAACTACTTCAGATCAAAGGATGATCTGGCCATCGCCGTGCTCGAGGAAGTGATGCAGGGCCTGGCCCTTCGGATCGAGAGCGCCACGGACGGCTACGAGGATACGGCACATATCTATGCGATCGCCGTGCTGACGGTGCTCGAGACCGCCACCTCCGACCCGCGCTGGCAGCAGCTGCTGAACCGCTCGGGAATCGTGGCGGATGTGATGTTCCGCCGGATCGGCCCCTTCACCATCGACCTGCTGGCCCGCTCTGCCCGGAGTGGGCGGTTGCAAACCGGGGACCCGACGCTGGCCTGGCGCCTGACGACACATGCCATTGTCGGTTTCGGCCTTGCGGTGATCCGCAAGGAGGTCGCCCCTGTCTCGATACCCTCTGCCGCGATCCGGCTGATGGCCCTGGTCGGGCTGGAAGCCGCGGAGGCGGAAGCCCTGCTGTCCAGGCCCCGCCCCACACTGCCACCCGAGATCGCGCTGCAGCCACTTTCTTCGGAAGAGAAGTAGCGCACCGGGCGCCGTTGCCTGCCCCGGGGTGAAGAGCCTCCACACCACAGGCCAGCCCTCGCGTTCGGAGCAAGCCTGAGCTTTCGCGCAGTCCATGACGTCAGGTCTGCACCTCCAAAGCCTCTTCCGCAGCTTGCGGGCGTCCCGCCCTCCTGCGGAGGGTCGGCCGGCGGCGTCTCATGCGGCATCTTCCGCACGACCGCCGCTGCGTGCCGACGCATCCGCCTGCGCCGTGCCGGAGATGCGAAACTGACCGACCGCGGAAATCAGGGCAGAGGTATCCCCCTTCATCGCTGCGGTTGCCGCGCTGGTTTCCTCGAACATCGCGGCGTTTTCCTGGGTGTCGGCGTCAATGTTGTTCATCACCTTGCCGATACCGTCGATATCCTCGGACTGCTTCGATGCAGCGCCGGAGATCTCTCCGACCAGCGCGGCGATCTGGGTGACAGACTGGCTCATGTCGCCAAGCGCGCTGCCGACGCGATCGACGTGAACCACGCCGTCGGCGATCTGGCTGACACTGGTGGCGATCAGCGCGCCGATCTCGCTCGCCGCTTCCTTCGAGCGCTGCGCCAGGGCACGCACCTCCTGGGCGACCACCGCGAAGCCCCGGCCGCTGTCGCCGGCCCGGGCGGCCTCGACCCCGGCATTGAGCGCCAGCAGGTTGGTCTGGAAGGCGATCCCGTCGATCACCTCGATGATCTTCTCGATTGCCTGCGAGGAACTCTCGATCTCGCGCATGACCTCCACCGCCCGGCCGACGATCCGATCGCTCTCTTCGGTCTGGGTGCGTGTTTCAAGGGCCAGGGCATTGGCATTCGAGGCATTCGCCGCCGTCTCGCGCACCAGTTTGGTGATCGAATCGACCCAGGTCGAGGTCTCGCCGATCCGATGCGCCGTGCGCTCGGTCCGGGTCGCCAGTTCACTGGCCGCGCTCTCGATCTCGGCGTTGGCGTGATCGACGCCGCTGGAGATCGACAGAATCTCGCGCATCAGGGACTCGAGCCGCTCGACGGCGGCGTTGAAGTCACTGCGCAGGCGGTCATAGTCGCCTTCGAAAGCCTCGGTGATGCGGCAGGTCAGGTCGCCGCTTGCCAGGCCGGACAGACCCCGTGCCAGGCTGTCGACCACGCGCTGCTGCTCCGCGGCGCGGGCAGCGCGCTCGGCCTCGGCCGCCGCTTCCATCTCGGCCTTCTCGGCGGCACGACGGGCTTCGGCCTCACGCTCGCGGGCTGCGGCGTCCTCTTCCTGGCGGCGCTGCGCCTCTTCTGCCAGGCGCCGCTCCTCGGCATGGCGGGCCGCGGCCTCCCGGTCCCTGCGGTCGCGCTCGGCAGCCTCCTCGGTCATGCGCTGCTTCTCGATCTGGCCCTGGCGCAGGATCTCCAGCGTGCGGGCCATGCCGCCGATCTCGTCCTTGCGGTGGATCGCGGGCACGTCGACATCGGTCTCTCCGGCGCTGATCCGGCCCATGGCCGCCCGCAGCCGCGCCAGCGGGCGCAGAAGATGCAGCATCGTGAACGCGATACATCCCGCCAGTACGAGGGCCCCGGTCACCAGGACCGCCATCACGGCCTCGCGCAGCGCCTCACCGGCGCGCCGGTCGGTGGCCTCTCCGAAGGTGCGGCTTTCCTCGAGCGCCAGCCTGGCCTCTTCCGCGACCGCATTGGTGTAGACCTCAGAGATCCGTCGCAACAGGTCGCCCACCGTGTTGCGCAGGGCCCCCTCCTCGAACAGCAGGTTCGCCCGCGCCGCCTGGAAGTCGGCCCCGGCCATCAGGCGCAGGCTGCGGGCATTCGAGGCCAGGTAAAACGTCATGTAGCGGGGCAGTTCGGTGGCCGTGCGTGACAGGTAGAGCGTGGCGCGGTCCAGGTCCGGGGACAGCCCCTCCTTGCGGGCCAGAAGGGTGCTGAACGCCAACATGTCCGTATTGAAATCGCGCGTGGCCGCGCCGACTGCCTGGCGCAGTTCCACCATGCGGTCGTGATCCAGGTGGTTCTGCAACAACCCGTTCTTCTGTGCATCGGTCAGCGCCTGCGTCGCCTCGATCAGGGCCAGCAGAGAGCGCGTCGCCTCTCCCGAGACATCGGCGAGACGGTTTGCTCCCTGCGCGCGGGAACTGGACTGCAGGTTGGTCTCATGCAGGGCTCGCGTTGCCTGCTGAATCGCCAGGAGACCGATCAGCGAAAGCGCCAGGACCGGGACAAGGACCAGGACCAGCAATTTCGGCAGCAATCCCAGGCGCAGCCCGCGCGGCTTGGTGCTGTCCTTTCCGATCATGGCCCCTACCCCTTGGCGCCGGCGAGACCGGCAACCAGTTCGCGGGACAGGGAAAGAGAGTTCCACACTTCATTCGGGGTCATGCCGCCCTGGAAGGGCGCGCGCTGCATCGGGTCGCGCAGGTCCACCACCGCCTTCATCGCCGAGACCTCGGCCAGGATCACCGAGATCGCGTGCAGCACATCCCCCGGCCGGATCGGGATGGGCCGGTCGTCGGGCAGAACGATGCCCCCGGGTACGGCGAACCGCCCCGAGTCGCCAAGCGCGCGAAGGTCCGTCAGCAGCGCATTGGCTTCGGAATAGGCATCGCCCGGTGTCTTCTGGACCAGCGCCATCATCTCGGCCGGATCGGGCTGAGAGCCGGCAGGACGCCCCGACAGCAGCAACAGCTCTCCGCGCAGGGTTTCCGCCAGCCGGTAGACATCATTGGGCACCACTGGAGGCAGTCCCAGGCCATCCAGCGAAACCTCGATCTGCAACAGCCTGTTGTAGACATCCGTCGGGCTCTTGCCGGTGGGAAGCGCCACCTCCCCCACCGGACCGCTGAGCCCGTAGGCCCCATGCAGGTCCGCCAGTTCGTCGCGCAGCTTGACCACCAGTTCGAAGACATCCCCCGGCGTCGCCTCCCTGACCTCCATCGGTGGCAGCAGATCCGTGTCCAACCCGTTGACGAAACGCAACATCTGCAGCTTGCGCGAGACTTCCCGCGCCTTCTGCAGCACATGACGCGGGCGCCGGGCGGCGGTTTCCCGCGGTGCGGTACCCGGCTGCGAGAAGTTGGCCTGGTGCATCCGCTCGAGGTCCAGCCAGATCTCTTCCGTCACCTGGTAGACATGGTTCGGCGTCACCTGCTGGGCCCGGGCAGGGGTCACCGGCAGGGCAAGACAGGCAAGCAGGATCGGAAGCAGCAGGCGGGACAGCATCGGCAAACCTCGGTCATGGGGTGTCGCGGCAGGTCGGCGCGACGCTATCACCGGAAGTCTGAAGCGAAGGTAACCGGGCACGGCCGCGCCCACCGCTCTTTCCCCGCAATTCTAGCCAGTTTCCCCGCCACAGGGCGTACAGGCGGTCACGGGGCTGCTTGCCAGAGGCGCGCATAGGGGGCCAGCCGGGAGTCCGGCACAGGCACCCGCCTTGGCGGCGGCACCTCTGCGGAATGTCCGAAGAGCAGCGCCGCGCCGATAGAGGTGCCGGTGGCCGAGGCGCTGACCTCGACCCCGCCGGGTGTGAGCGTGGCCAGCATGGCAAGGAAATCCGGGTTGCGGGCGAAGGGGCCTTCGACGACCACCGGACCCTCGGCGCCGATCAGGTCAAGGCAGGTGCGGGTCATCAGCGCGAGGTAGAGCGAAAGTGCGAAGATGCGCTCTCCGTCACTGGCCGGTTCCGCCGTCCAGCGGTGGCTGCGCCCGGCAAAGGGACCGCTGTCGGTCACCACCGAGGGCAGCAGCATCAGGGCCGTTTCCAGCACCCGGTCGCGGTCGGCGTCCGTGGGCCGGGCCTCGCTGCCGTCGCGGATCAGCTCGAATTCCCGCCCGCCCATGAAGCGCGCCGAGGGTACCGGATCGCCATGGGCCGAGACGTTGACCAGCACGTCGCGGGCCGGGTCCAGAGGCACGTCGCGGCCCGCGACGGACATGCAGACCACCCAGGTCCCGGTCGAGACCACCGAGAAGGCCCCGCCATGCCGCTGCAGGTGCGGCAGCAACGAGGCGTTGCTGTCGTGGATGCCGCAGAGCACCGGGGTTGCCAGGTCGAGCCCGGTCAGCGCCGCGACCTCCTCCGATACCATGCCCAGCACGTCCGAGGCCCTGTGCGCCGGCGCCATGGCATCGGCGATGCCAAGCGCGCCCGGCAGGTCCGACAGGCGCCCCTCCCACGGGTTCCAAAGGTCGGTATGGCAGCCCAGCGAGGAGACATCCGTGGCAAAGCGCCCGGTCAGCCGGTAGCCCCAGTACTGCGGATAGGTCACCACATGGGCGAGGCGCTCGCGCAGGCCGGGTTGCGTCTCCAGCAGCCAGTGCAGTTGCGCGCCCAGGTTCAACCCCATGGGCAGACGGGCCGCGCCTGTCTGCGCGAAGGGCGGACGCAGGGCGTCATAGGCCTGGGCCAGGTCGTCGGGGCCGCTGTGCTCGTAGTCCAGCATCGGACAGGCCAGCCCGCCCCCGGCGTCCAGCAGCACCGCCGCCGCGCCATGGGTGGTGATGGAAATCCCGTCGATCCCGTGGCTTTCGTGGAAGGCGCGCAGGTGCGTCAGGAAGAACTCCCAATGCCCCTCAAGGTCGAAATGCGGATAGGGCGGGCCGGGGCGCACCGTGTTGGGACGGGTGACCACCGCGATCTCTTCAAGCGCCAGCGTATCGACCAGCGCCAGCTTTGCATTGGTCTTGCCCACGTCGATCACGGCCACATGGCGGGCGGTCCTCATGGCAGGTGAAACACCGTTTCCAGCGAGACCTCGACGGGGCGATTGTCGGGGTGGGTCTCCATGATGTCGGCCATGTGGGCCCACCACCGCTTCATCACCGGATGCTCGGGCAGGGCGGCCATGCCGTGATCCTCGCGCCGCCAGAGCACGCCGAACAGCGCCCGCGTCTCGGGGTCGTAGTGGATCGAGTAATCCTCGACGCCCGCGTCCTTCAGCAGGACCGACAGCTCGGGCCAGATCTGGTCATGGCGGCGGCGGTATTCATCCAGCTGCCCTTCATTCAGGGTCATGCGGAAGGCGATCTTTTCCATCCCGGGTACTTTCCTTGCAGGGGTCATGCGCGGCCCCGGAATTTCGCCCAGAGGCGCGGCAGGGCGATGACCCCGATCAGCAGCAGGCCGATGAAGATCGACATCACGATACCGGGCACGTTCAGCAGGCCAAGGCCGAAGGTCACCAGCCCCATGACGAAGGCCGCGATCACCACGCCGGGGATCGAGCCCGAGCCGCCGAGGATGTTGACCCCGCCGAGGACGACCATGGTGACCACCTCAAGCTCCATGCCGCTGGCGATGGAGGGCCGGGTCGAGCCGAGCCGCGAGGTCAGGCAGACCGCCGCCACGCCCGACATCAGGCCGGTCAGCAGGAAGAGGATCATCTTCACCCGCGCCACCCGGATGCCCGAGAAGAGCGCCCCGGTGGGGTTGTTGCCGATGGCATAGACCGCGCGGCCGAAGTTGGTCCTGTGCAGCACCACGCCGTAGATCACCGCGAGAACGGCGAAGATCACCAGCTCGACCGAGATCACCCAGAAGGCATAGCCCTGCCCGAAGAAGGCGAAATCCGAGGGGTAGCCGCGGAAGGCGCCATCGCCCAGCACGATGTAGCTGATGCCGCGAAACAGGCTCATGGTGCCGATGGTCACGACGATGGACGGCAGGCCGAGCCGGGTCACCAGCACCCCGTTGAAGGCACCACAGAGCAGGCCGGTGACAAGGCCGGTGGCGACGATGGCGGGGGTGCCGAAACCGGCCTCCATCACCAGCCCCATGGCCGTGGAGGCCAGCGCGATGATCGAGGCGACCGACAGGTCGATCTCTCCGGCGATGATCAGCAGGGCCATGGCGAAGGCGATCATCGCCTTCTCGGTGAAGTTGAAGGTCGCGTCGCTGAGGTTCCAGGCGTTCAGGAAGTAGGGCGAGGCGAAGGAATTCAGGATGAAGATCCCGATCGCCACCACCAGCAGCAGGCTTTCCCAGCTTTTCAGCTTCGCTTCCCAGGGGGCGCGCAGGCGGTCCGGGACCGGGCCGCGGGCGCGGGCTTCGGGGGCGGATGTGGTTTCGGCGAGGCTCATTGCGCGTGCTCCGCGGATTTCAGGATGACCCGGCCCTTGCTGCGGCCAGAGCGGGCGTTGAAGGTGACGGCGATCAGGATCGCGGCACCCGAGATGGCCAGCTGCCAGAAGGGCGAGATATCGACCACCGGTAGGGCGTTCTTGACGATACCCAGGAACATGGCCCCCAGCACGGTGCCAAGGACCGAGCCGACGCCACCGGCAATCGAGATGCCGCCGATGACGCAGGCCGCCACGACCTCAAGCTCGAAGCCGCCGGCGATGTCGACATAGGCCACGGCGTAGCGGGCGATCCAGAGGTAGCCCGCCAGACCGGCCAGCGCGCCGGAGATGACGAAGGCCAGGAACTGGGCCCGACCGACGTTGAGGCCGGTGTAGACCGCCGCATGGGGGTTGCCGCCGACGGCGAAGAAGCTGCGGCCAAGCGCGGTGCGCGCCATCAGCAGGGCCATCAGCAGGGCGACGGCAAGGCCGATCCAGCCCATGACGGTGACGCCCAGGACGACCTGGCGCGGGAAGCCGGTGAAAGTGGCGCTCATCTCATGCGCGTTGATCCACTGGCCGTCGGACAGCAGGAAGATCACGCCCCGGAAGATGGTCATGGTGCCCAGCGTCACCACGATGGGCGGGATCGCCAGCTTCCAGACCAGCAGCCCGTTGATGGCGCCAAGGGCGGCGCCCATGGTCAGGGCGATCAGGATGGTCAGGCCGACCGGCAGATCCGGCGCGGCCACGTTGATCATGGCGCAGACCATGCCGGTCAGTGCCAGGTTGGCGGCGACCGAGAGGTCGATGCAGCGGGTCAGGATGACCACCATCTGCCCAAGCGCCAGGATCATCAGCGGCGTGGTGTCGGAATAGACCGAGGCCAGGTTGTGCGGCGTGATGAAGGCGGGGAAGCGGGTGGCGATCAGACCCAGCAGCAGCACGATGGCCGCCAGCAGGATCGCCTCGCGCGACTTGACGAAACTCATGCGGCTTCTCCTTTGACGCCGATGCCTGCGGCGTGGCGGACAAGGGTTTCCGGGGTGAGCGCATCACCCTCCAGCTCGGCGGCGATGCGGCCTTCGCGCATCACGATGACGCGGTCGGACATGCCGAGGATCTCGGGGATCTCCGAGCTGACCATGATCACCGACAGCCCCTCGGCGGCCAGTTCGGACATGAACTCGTGCACGGCGGCCTTGGAGCCGATGTCGATGCCCTTGGTGGGCTCGTCGAGGATGATGACCTTGGGCCGCGTCGCCAGCCACTTGGCGATCACCACCTTCTGCTGGTTGCCGCCCGACAGGCTGCCGACGGTGGTGTCCAGAGAGGCCGCCCGCAGGTCCAGCCGCTCGGTATATTGCCGGGTCAGGGCGAATTCCTCGGCCAACCGCAGGAAGCCACGGTGCGAGGTCTCGCGAAGGCTCGGCAGGGTGACGTTCTGGAAGATCGGCAGGTCGAGGATGGCCCCCTGCTTGCCGCGATCCTCGGGGACATAGACGATGCCCGCCTCGATGGCCTCGGCGGGCGAGCGGATGACCTTCACGTGGTCCTCCAGCTTCACCGCGCCCTTGGACGGCCTGGTGATGCCGATCAGGCTCTGCATGAACTCGGACCGACCGGCGCCGACAAGACCGTAGAAACCCAGGATCTCGCCCCGGCGCAGGGTAAAGTTGATGTCCTCGAACTCGGTCGGGTGGGAATAGCCCACCACCTTCAGCACCTCGTCCCCGACCTGCGCGGCGCGCTTGGGGAAGATCTGGTCGACCGCGCGGCCCACCATCATCTTCACCAGGTCGCCTTCGCTGACGTCCGCGATCTTGCCCGCGCCGACGAACTGGCCGTCGCGGAAGACGGTGTAACGGTCCGAGATGCGGAAGATCTCGTCGAACTTGTGGCTGATGAAGAGGATCGCCTTGCCCTGCGCCTTCAGGGTCTCGACCAGTTCGTAAAGCTCTTCGATCTCTTTCTGCGACAGGGCGGCGGTTGGCTCGTCCATGATCACCACGCGCGCCTCGACCGACAGCGCCCGACCGATGGCCACAAGGTGACGCGAGGCGATGCCCAGATCCTTCAGCTTCACGCCGGGGTCGATCTCGGCCCCGATGGAGGCCAGGATCTCGCCGGCGCGGCGGCGCATCTGCGCGGTGTCGATCAGGCCGAAGCGGGTGCGGGGCGCATGGCCGATGAAGATGTTCTCGGCCACGGTCAGCTCTTCGAACAGCACCGTCTCCTGGTGGATCGCGGTCACCCCGGCGCCCGAGGCCGCCTGGGCGGTCGGGAAGCTGACAGGCTCACCGTCCAGCAGGATCTGCCCGCCGTCGGGCTGATAGATCCCTGTCAGGATCTTCACCACGGTCGATTTGCCCGCGCCGTTCTCGCCGATCAGCGAGGTCACTTCGCCCGCGTGCAGCTCCAGCTGCACCTGGTCCAGCGCGGTGACGCCCGGGAATGTCTTGATGATGCGGTCCAGCGCAAGGACAGCCCCCTGCGCCGCGACCGGCCCTTGGCCAGTGCCCATGATCTGCCCCGTCCGAATTGAGGGGGCCGGGCGACGCTGCCGCCCGGCCGTCACAAGAGGATCAGAAGATGCTCTTGAAGTCGTCGATGTTGCTCTCGTCGTAGACGAAGGGGTCGGCCATGGCGGCAGAGCCGGTTTCGTCCAGCGTGATGGTGCCCATGCGGCCGATCTCGATCTCGGCGCCCGGGGCGGCTTCGACGTCCCCCTTGGCCAGGTGATAGGCCATCATGGTGGCCGAGTAGCCCAAGTCGATCGGGTTCCAGATGGCGAAGGACTTGGAGGCACCGCTTTCGATGGCGCCGGCCATCTCGGAGGGCAGGCCCAGGCCGGTCACGTTGACCTCACCCACCTTGCCGGCGTCCACCACGGCCTGCGCGGCAGCCACGATCCCGACCGAGGTCGGCGCGATGATCGCATCCAGATCGGGGTAGGATTGCATCAGGCCCTGGGCTTCACGGTAGGACTTGTCGGCCAGGTCGTCGCCATAGACGGTGCCCACGACGTTGATGCCCGGATAGTTCGGCAGCACCTTGGTCATTTCCTCGATCCAGATGTTCTGGTTGGTCGAGGTGGTGGTGGCCGAGAGCACGGCCACGTCGCCGCCCTCGGGCAGCTCATCGGCGGCCAGCTTGACGATCATGTTGCCGATCAGCGCATTGGACGAGGGGTTCAGGTGGGCCTGGCGGCCATCCTCGGCAACACCCGAATCCCACGAGATCACGGTGATGCCGCGCTGCATGGCCTTCTTCAGGGTCGGCACCAGCGCATCGGTGTCATTGGCCGAAACGGCAATGGCGTCGACCTGCTGGGCGATCAGGGCGTTGATCACCTCGATCTGGCCTTCGGCGGTGGTGTCGGTGGGGCCGGTGTAGATGATCTCGACATCACCCAGCTCGGATGCGGCCTCTTCCGCGCCCTTGGCCGCCGCTTCGAAGAAGCCGATGCCGAGCGCCTTGACGACCAGCGCGATGCGCATGTCCTCGGCCGAGGCCGGTCCGGCGAAAAGTCCCGCCGCGACGGCGGCAGTGGTCAGCAGTTTAGCAAGTTTCATGATGGATCCTCCCTAAGTTACCATCGTGCTTGCGGCCCCTCCTCTTACGAAGCCGCCTCCTCCCGCGCGGTGCCTGATGGCGCCACGACAAGCCTGATATCCGCGCTCTCCACCATGGCCGCGGCGCGGTCGCTGATCCCCTCGTCGGTGATCAGCACGTCGATTTCCTCCAGCGGGCAGAGCACGAGGCTCGACCGGCTCTCGAACTTGCTGGAATCGACCAGCAGCACCAGCTCGTCCGCCTGGCCGATCAGCTTCTGCTCGGCCTGGATGATCAGCGGATCGGCCTCCATCACCCCCAGCGGACCGACCCCCTGCGCGCCCATGAACAGGCGGCGGGCGCAGAAGTTGCGCGTCACGTCGTTCTCGAAGGGCGACAGGACGATGTTCTGTTCGCGGTAGATCACCCCGCCCGAGATCAGCACCGAGTTCTTCGAATGCTTCAGCAGGTGTTCGGCAATGGGGAAGGAGTTGGTGAAGACCTGGCAGCGCCGCGTCGCCAGCGGATGCACCATCTGGAAGGTGGTCGTGCCACCGTTGATGATGATCGCATCGCCCTCGTCACAGAGCTCGACCGCCGCTCGGGCGATGGCCTGCTTCTGGCGGATGTGCAGGGTCTGGTTGACCGAGAACGGACGGCCCGCAAGGCCCGGGAACTGGTTCGGTGCCAGGGCCTCGGCCCCGCCGCGCACCCGGCGCAGCTTCTTGGCGACATGCAGCGCGGCGATATCGCGGCGCACCGTCGCCTCGGAGGCCCCCGTCAGCCCGCAGAGATCGGCCACGGTCACGACCGGCCGGTCCTGAACCGCTGACAGAATGATCCCGTGGCGTTCCTTCTCGTGCATCTTTTCCTCCCGTTCCGGTCAGCTTGCCGCGCAGAAACGATCATTGTCAATCATGAAATCACGTTTCAATCATTATGCAGCTGCAGCATGATCGAACTTGATCATTCTTGATTGACAATCCGCAGCCGCCTGCGCAATCTCGCCCCGAAGAGGGCCGGAGGTCCAGCCCTGGAGGAGAGTGGAGGAGAGATCATGACAACCGCATCGACGCGGCTCGTTTCGCTGTGGGATGACGCGAGGGCCCAGGGCATGAGCGAGCCCGAGAAGCTGCTCTATCGCTCGAACCTCCTGGGCTCGGACAAGCGAGTCACCAACTACGGCGGCGGCAATACCTCGTGCAAGTGCCAGGAGGTCGACCCGCTGACCGGCGAGGCGACAGAGGTGCTCTGGGTCAAGGGCTCTGGCGGGGATGTCGGCACCATCAGGATGGACGGTTTCGCCACCCTCTACATGGACAAGATGCGCGCCCTGAAAGGCAAGTATCGCGGGGTGGCGTTCGAAGACGAGATGGTCGGCTACCTGCCGCATTGCACCTTCAACCTGAACCCCCGCGCCGCCTCCATCGACACGCCGCTGCACGCCTATGTGCCGAAGGCGCATGTCGACCACATGCACCCCGATGCGATCATCGCCATCGCGGCCTCGAAGAATTCGAAAGAGCTGACCGCCGAGATCTTCGGCGACGAGATCGGCTGGCTGCCCTGGAAGAAACCGGGCTACGAGCTGGGCCTGTGGCTGGAAGACTTCTGCCTGAAGAACCCCGACGCCAAGGGCGTGGTGCTGGAAAGCCACGGGCTGTTCACCTGGGATGACGATGCCAAGGCCTGCTACGAGCTGACGCTTGAGATCATCAACAAGGCCATCGCCTATTTCGAGGAAAAGACCGCAGGCGTGCCCGCCTTCGGTGGCGCGATCCACAAAAGCCTCGCCCCTGCGGCGCGCCGCGAAGTGGCCGCCAGGCTCATGCCCGCCATCCGTGGCTTCGTCTCGGGCCAACAGCACATGGTCGGCAACTTCGAAGACAGCGAGACGGTGCTGGACTTCGTGAATGCCAAGGACATGCCGGCGCTGGCCGCGCTTGGCACCTCCTGCCCCGACCACTTCCTGCGCACCAAGATCCGCCCGCTGGTGATCGACTTCGACCCGGCGCAGAACAACATCGACGCCGTGCTGGACGGGCTAGAAGCCCAGATCGCCGCCTACCGCGAGGATTACGCCGCCTATTACGAACGCTGCAAGCATGACGACAGCCCGGCCCTGCGCGACCCCAACGCGGTGGTCTACCTGGTCCCCGGCGTCGGCATGATCACCTTCGCCAAGGACAAGGCCACGGCGCGGATCTCGGGCGAGTTCTACGTCAACGCGATCAACGTGATGCGCGGTGCCTCCTCGGTCAGCGACTACGTCGGCCTGCCGGAACAGGAAGCCTTCGACATCGAGTACTGGCTTCTCGAAGAGGCCAAGCTGCAGCGGATGCCGAAGCCCAAGTCGCTGGCGGGCCGCGTCGCCATGGTTACCGGCGGTGCCGGTGGCATCGGCACGGCCACGGCGGAACGCTACCTGGCCGAAGGCGCCTGCGTGGTGCTGGCCGACATCAGCGCAGACAGCCTCAGCGCCACCAGGGACGCCCTGACCGCCAGCTACGGCCACGACGTGATCCGCTCGGTGATCATGGACGTCACCGACGAATCCGCCGTCGCCGCCGCCTATGCCGAGGCCTCGGTCGAGTTCGGCGGCGTCGACATCCTGGTCTCCAACGCCGGCATCGCGTCCTCGGCCCCGGTCGAAGAGACCACGCTGGCGCTGTGGAACAGGAACATGGAGATCCTGTCGACCGGCTACTTCCTGGTCTCGCGCGAAGCCTTCAAGCTGATGCGCGTGCAGGGCATGGGCGGCTCGATCGTCTTCGTGGCCTCGAAGAACGGCCTCGCCGCCTCGCCCAATGCCTCGGCCTACTGCACCGCCAAGGCGAGCGAGATCCACCTGGCCCGCTGCCTGGCTCTGGAAGGGGCCGAGGCCGGGATCCGCGTCAACGTGGTGAACCCCGACGCGGTGCTGCGCGGCAGCAAGATCTGGGAAGGCGAATGGCTGGACCAGCGCGCCAGCACCTATGGCACCGACAAGGCGGGTCTGGAAGAGATGTACCGCAACCGCTCGATGCTGAAGCGCTCGGTCCTGCCCGAGGACATCGCCGAGGCGGCCTATTTCTTCGCATCCGAGAAATCGGCTAAATCCACCGGCAACATCCTCAACGTCGACGCCGGCAACGTGCAGGCCTTCACGCGCTAAGATCCTGAATGGGGGCCGACCCGCCCCCATTCGACGGCTGAAAATACTCCGGGGGAGTCAGGCAGGGCCTGACGGGGGCAGCGCCCCCTCCCCGGCAGCAACAGGCGGCACCCCCGCCCGGGAGGACCCATGATCACCAAGGACATCATCGAGGCCGGCAACGCCCCCCGCGCGGCGGATCTCGAAACCGACTATGCCGCCCTTGGCGCGCGCCTCGCCCGCAACGGCATCGCAATCGACGACCTGCTGGCCCGCGCCAGGGCCTTCGAGGTCGCCGTGCCTTCCTGGGGCACCGGAACCGGCGGCACCCGCTTCGCCCGCTTCCCCGGCGGCGGCGAACCGGCGCACATCTTCGACAAGCTGGATGACTGCGGCGTCATCCACGGCCTCACCCGGGCCACCCCGCGCGTCTCGCTGCACATCCCCTGGGACAAGGCCGCGCCCGCCGACCTTCTGGCCAAGGCCGAAGAGCACGGCCTGGGCTTCGACGCGATGAACTCCAACACCTTCCAGGACCAGCCCGACCAGGCGCACAGCTACAAGTTCGGCTCGCTCTCCCATGTCGATGCGGCGACCCGCGCCCAGGCCATCGAGCACAATCTCGAATGCATCGAGATCGGCCGGACCATCGGCTCCAAGGCGCTGACCGTCTGGATCGGCGACGGCGCCAACTTCCCCGGCCAGACCCACATGGGTCGCCAGTTCGACCGCTACCTGGCCTCGATGAAGGAGATCTACGCCGGCCTGCCCGACGACTGGCGCATCTTCTCAGAACACAAGATCTACGAACCCGCCTTCTACTCTACCGTGGTGCAGGACTGGGGCACCTCGCTGCTGACCGCGCAGGAGCTGGGCGAGAAGGCCATGTGCCTCGTCGATCTGGGCCACCACGCGCCCAATGTGAACATCGAGATGATCGTCTCGCGCCTGATCCGCGCGGGCAAGCTGGGCGGTTTCCACTTCAACGACAGCAAGTACGGCGACGATGACCTCGATTCGGGCACCATCGAGCCCTACCGCCTGTTCCTCGTCTGGAACGAGCTGATGGATGCCGAAGGCACCCCCGGCCTCGATCTGGCCCACATGATCGACCAGAGCCACAACGTGACCGACCCGATCGAAAGCCTGATGATCTCGGCCATGGAGATCCAGCGCGCCTGCGTGCAGGCCTCCCTCGTCGACCGTGTGGCGCTGGCAGGTTACCAGGAGGAAAACGACGCGCTGATGGCCTCGGCCACCCTGCGCGCGGCCTTCCGCACCGATGTGGAACCCATCCTCGCCATGGCCCGGATGCAGAGCGGCGGCGCCATCGACCCCATCGCCACCTACCGCGCCTCGGGCTACCGCGCCAGGGTCAGCGAGACGCGCCCCGCGGTCTCCGGCGCCGGTGGTGGCATCGTGTAGCGAAATCGGTCGCGCCCTGCAGGGCGCGGCCGTCTGACCTCTCGCGGCGCCCTACTGGCCCGCCTTGCGCGCCAGGGCCTGTTGCGACCGGATCTGGTCCATCGTCGCCAACACCATGGCCATGCGCTTTTCGTCCGGCGGGTGGGTGCCCCAGAAGCTGAGCTGACCCCCGCCCGACCGCGCCGCCTCGTCGCGGGCGAAGAACTGCGCGCCCTTCTGTCCCGGAATGCGGCCCTAGAATCGCTGAGCTCAGTGGATCGGCCAGTAAAAAAACTAGATTACCAACAAGCTAGTCGGCAGGACCACTCGGCTTGACACACAAGAGCAACGCTCGCTTTCCAACGAAGGAGACCGGAAGGGCGACCGCGCTCGGCTTGGACAAAGGGAATATTCTAGCCTCAGACTACTGCCGAGCACTCGCATGAGCCTTCAACTGTACCGGCTGAGAGCAAAGCTCTATTTCACCCCCCAACTAAGAGAACGACTGCGATCCGCGCCCTACAACCGCCGCTCCGGCGCCTTCGGCTCAGGAGGCAGATCCAGCTCTAGCGCTTCCAACTTGGAGACTATGGCGCGAAGAGCTCCAATCTCGCCTGACAATTTCCCGTCGTCCCGCGCTACACCTACAGAGCGCACCTGATCCGCCTGTTCCTGAATTCGGCGCGCGCTCTGCCTCACTTCTCGCACACGCCGGAGCTCAGGCGATCGTTTTGTAGCCTCGAAGTGACCTAGGGGCGGAATGGTCTGGTCCAGATGCGCATTCCAAGTGCGGTCCGACAGGTCGCAGCGGACCCGCAGATCATGCCCCGCTCTCTCTACCTCTCCAAAGGCACGTTCCAGGCCCTCTATCGCTCGCTCAGCCTCTGAGCGCTTGCTGTCCCTCCGGGTCGCGGCAGTTTGAACATAGGCAAGCACCGCGAATATCAGCGCACCTGCACTGACTCCCAGGCTAAGCACCTCCATCACATGCGCTAGCAGCCACTCTCTCCATTCTCCTGCCATACCGCTCCTCCATCACGACAGTTGAGGCCGATTTGGTGACGAGAGCAGGGAGCAACTAGAACGCCAAGTTTCGCCCACTCTCACCCGTTGCGTATCCGCATCACCTTGAATCGCGCACCCGCTGATTCCTTGGTATTTCTACGCTGCACCCGCCGCGGCCGAACCCAATGCCCCGAAAAGAAAAAAGCCCCGCGACCCGGGCTTTGCCGAAGATCGCGAGGCTTCTTGAATACAGTGGTGAGCCGTGATGGGTTCGAACCATCGACCTACTGATTAAAAGTCAGTTGCTCTACCAGCTGAGCTAACGGCCCACTGTGGGCGCGTCTCTAAGCGGGGGGCGGAGGATGGTCAAGCGGGAATCAGAAAAAAGATAACAGAAATGTAGCAGGCGCATGGAAGACCGGCCCGGCGCGCCTTTTCAACAAGGGGCCAAGGGTCTATATCGCCGCAATGCAGATGCAGGATTTCCCCGATGGCCTGCCCTTCATGAAGATGCATGGGCTGGGCAACGACTTCGTCGTCATCGACTCGCGCGGGCGCGGGGCGGTGACCACGCCCGCGCTGGCACGCGCCGTCGGCGACCGCCACAGGGGCGTCGGCTTCGACCAGCTGGCCGAGATCCGCGACGGCGAGGACAGCGACATCTGCCTGGACTTCTGGAACAGCGACGGCAGCCGCGCCGGGGCCTGCGGCAATGCCACCCGCTGCGTCGCCGCCTACGTGATGGCCGAGACCGGACGCGACCAGCTCTCGATCCGCACCGCGCGGGGGCTGCTGCAGGCGGCCCGCGTCGGGGAGGTCACCTGGGTCAACATGGGGCCGCCGCAACTGGATTGGCGCGAGGTGCCGCTGGCGCGTGCGATGGAGGTCACCGAGCTGCCGCTGCCCGGCAACCCCGTCGCCGTCGGCATGGGCAACCCCCATTGCGTCTTCGTGGTGCCCGATGCCGGGGCCGTGGCGCTGACCGTGGATGGCCCGAAAATCGAGACCGACCCGCTGTTCCCCGAAAAGACCAACGTGGAGTTCGTCGAAGTCCGCAACCGCGCCGAGGTACGGATGCGGGTCTGGGAACGCGGCACCGGAGTAACGCTGGCCTGCGGTTCGGGCGCCTGCGCCACGGTGGTCGCCACCGCGCTGCGCGGCCTGACCGACCGGCAGGTGAAGATGGAACTCGACGGCGGCTGGCTGGAACTGGACTGGCGCGAGGATGGCGTCTGGATGGGCGGCCCCGTGGCCCATGTCTTCGACGGCACCTTCCCTGCCGCCTTCCTGGCCGAGGTGGCCTGAATGGCACCCCAGCCGCCCAAGTTCGCGACCCTCGGCTGTCGTCTGAACGCCTACGAGACCGAGGCCATGAAGGCCATGGCCGCCGAGGCGGGCCTGGGCGACGCGGTGATCGTCAACACCTGCGCCGTCACCGCCGAGGCCGTGCGCAAGGCCCGCCAGGACATCCGCCGCCTGCGCCGTGAAAACCCGAACGCCCGCCTGATCGTCACCGGCTGCGCCGCCCAGACCGAGCCCGAGACCTTCTCGGCCATGTCCGAGGTCGACATGGTGATCGGCAACACCGAGAAGATGCAGCCCGCGACCTGGGCGAAGCTTGGTCCCGATTTCATCGGCCAGACCGAGCGCGTGCAGGTCGACGACATCATGTCGGTGCAGGAGACCGCCGGCCACCTGATCGACGGCTTCGGCACACGTTCCCGCGCCTATGTCCAGGTGCAGAACGGCTGCGATCACCGCTGCACCTTCTGCATCATCCCCTATGGCCGGGGCAATTCGCGCTCGGTCCCCGCCGGCGTGGTGGTCGACCAGATCAAGCGGCTGGTGCAGCAGGGCTACAACGAGGTGGTGCTGACCGGGGTCGACCTGACCTCCTGGGGCGCCGACCTGCCCGCCGCGCCGCGCCTCGGTGACCTGGTGATGCGCATCCTGCGGCTGACCGACGTGCCCCGCCTGCGGATCAGCTCGATCGATTCGATCGAGGCGGACGAGGCGCTGATGCAGGCCATCGCGACCGAGCCGCGCCTGATGCCGCACCTGCACCTGTCCCTGCAGGCCGGAGACGACATGATCCTGAAGCGGATGAAGCGCCGCCACCTGCGCGACGATGCCATCCGCTTCTGTGAGGACGCCCGCAAGCTGCGCCCCGAGATGACTTTCGGCGCCGACATCATCGCCGGCTTCCCGACCGAGACCGAAGAGATGTTCCAGAACTCGCTGAAGCTGGTCGAGGACTGCGACCTGACCTGGCTGCATGTCTTCCCCTATTCGAAACGCGAAGGCACCCCGGCGGCGAAGATCCCGACCCAGGTCAACGGCAAGGTGATCAAGGACCGCGCCGCCCGGCTGCGCGCCGCCGGCGACGCCCAGGTCGCCCGCCACCTCGCCGCCCAGCAGGGTCGCGACCACCGGGTGCTGATGGAAAGCCCGCGCATGGGCCGGACCGAGCAGTTCACCGAGGTGCATTTCAGCGCCGACCAGCCCGAGGGCCAGATCGTCGCCGCGCGGATCCTCGGACAGGACGCCGGGCACCTCCTCGCCTGAGCCAGCAAAGAGCGGTTGCACCCGGCCGGTCGCCGCCGCATCCTGCGCCCGATCCAGCACCAGCTCCCGCAAGGCCCAGATGCATCCCAATCCCACCTACCGCCAGGCCGACGAGGCACTGAACCTTGCCTTCGCCGCCGAGCAGGGCGCGGGGCTGCTGTGCCTGTCGTCCGAAGGGGCGCCCCTCGCCGCCCAGACCCCCTTCGCGATCCGTGACGGCCATGTCTTCCTGCACCTGGTGCGCTCCAACCCGGTCGCCCGCGCCGCCCCCGGCCCCGCCCGGCTGATCGTCGCCGGGCCACAGGGCTATGTCTCGCCCGACTGGTACGGGCTGGAAGACCAGGTGCCGACCTGGAACTACGTCTCGGTCCATCTGACCGGGTCGCTGGAACCGCTGCCCCAGGAAGAGATGCGCGACGTTCTCGACATGCTTTCGGAAGAGTTCGAGACCCGCCTGCTGCCGAAGCCGGTCTGGACGGCCGACAAGATGCCCCAGGACCTGATGGTGCGGCTGATGCGGATGATCCAGCCGTTCCGCATGAAGATCGAAACGGTCGAGGGCACCTGGAAGCTGGCGCAGAACAAGCCCGAACCGGCCCGTCTCGCCGCCGCCGAGGCACTGGCGGGCGGCGCCACGGGCCAGGACCTCCTCCGGCTGGCCGCGCTGATGCGCGACCCGCCTGCCTGACACCCCTGATCTGAAAGGAAGATCATGCCCACTGACCACATCATCGCGGACCATACGCTGTTCAGCTCCCCGGCCTCGCCCTATGTCCGCAAGGTCCGTTGCATGATGCGCGAACTGAACCTGGAGGATCGCGTGGCCGAGAAGGTGGTGACCACCAACGCGCTGGAAACCGACCCCGATCTCGCCGCCGCCAATCCGCTTGGCCGCATCCCCGCCCTGGCCCGCACCGGCGCGCCGACGCTCTGCGACAGCCGGGTGATCACCCGCTACCTGAACGATCTCGCCGGCGGCGACCTCTACCCCGAGGACCGGCTCTGGCAGGTCCTGACGCTGGAGGCGCTCTGCGACGGGATGCTGGATAGCGCCGTCGCCATGGTCTACGAGCGCCGCCTGCGCAGCGAGGACAAGGTCGACGAGGGCTGGCTGGACGCCCAATGGCGCAAGGTCACCCGCACGCTGGACCGGCTGGAAAGCGACTGGACCGACAGCCTCTCGACCCCCTTCGACGCGGGCCAGATCGCCCTCGCCTCGGCCCTCGGCTATCTCGACCTGCGGCACGGCGACCGCGGCTGGCGCGACGGTCACCCGACCCTCTCGGCCTGGGTGGACGAGATCGCGACCCGCCCCAGCCTTGCGGCAACCGCCCCCGCCTGAAGGTGCACCCGGCACCGACCGGGCAATGAGTATTTATGGCCTCAGAATGGAAACAGGACGGTGCAGCCCGCACCCCTTGCCCCCAATTCGATGGCCTCAAATACTCCGGGGGAATCTCCGGCACGGAGATGGGGGCAGAGCCCCCTCATCGGGCAGGCAAAAGGAAAGGGCCCGCCGATCCGGCGAGCCCTCTCGATCTGGCCTCTGTGCAACTTCAGAACTTGAAGCCGACACCCACGTTCAGCGCATTGGTGATCAGGCGGGTGTCGAGCGACCCGCCGCCCTCCAGGTCAGCCGAGTTGTCGGACCAGGTGAACTGGTACTCGCCGAAGACCGACCAGCGGTCGTTCAGGGGATAGTTCACGCCGGCGGTCAGGCGCGCGGCGGGGCCGGTGACCTGGTAGCCGAAGGTATGGTCGCCGCCCGTCGGCCTCACGTCGACATGGGGCATGGCAAAGCCGAGGCCCGCCGAGACATAGGGCGTGGCCGCGCCCCAGGCATCGGTCCAGCGCCGCGAGACATTGGCGGTGATGATGTTGTGGCCATCGGTGAATTCGAGCCGCTCGAAGCCGGCCGCGGTCATCTCGCCCTCGGGCGCATAGGCCTTGTCGTGCGAGAACTCGACGCCCCAGCCCCAGGCCTCGTTGCGCCACCACGTCAGGCGGGCGCCGTAGTAGGGCGGCATCTCGAAGCTCTTGCCGTCCCAGCCGAACAGTTCGTTGAAGCTGTCCGCCGCGTTCGGACCGCTGCCGTAGGTGCCCCGGGCGCGCGAGTGCGGCGAGGTTTGCCAGCCACCGTAGAAGGACAGTTCGACCTCGGCCAGGGCGGGCGCCGCAAAGCCTGCGCTGGCCAGGGCGAGGACAGAGGCGCCGGCAAGCCGGGTCACGAGGCGGGAGGGGGTCGCGCAGGATGCGGACATGGGGCAGTCTCCGGGCGTGATACAGGTCCTTAACGCCTTACACCCCCGCGGCCCGAGCCTCAAGCGCGACACTTCCGCACCCTGCGACAGGAATGACCAAGAGACGCTGGACCTGACGGAGAACGGCGGCTAAACAACCGCGAGGTAACGCTTGCGCGATGCGCGCGGCAAAGACACCAATCGCGACTGCCCAGGCGGGCCTAGGAATGGAGCTAAGTTCGTGTCCCACGCAGAAGATCACGAAGGCACCCGGAGGGACTTCCTCTATTACGCCACCGCCGGCGCCGGCGCCGTCGCCACGGGCGCGGCGGTCTGGCCGCTGGTCAACCAGATGAATGCCTCTGCCGATGTGCAGGCCCTGTCGTCGATCCGTGTCGACGTCTCCGGCGTCGAGGAAGGCACCCAGATCACCGTCAAGTGGCGCGGCAAGCCGGTCTTCATCCGCCGCCGCACCCAGGCCGAGATCGACGCCGCGAACGAGGTCGACCCCTCGTCCCTGCCCGATCCGCTGGCCCGGAACGGCAATATCGACGAAGGCGCTCCGGCGACCGACCCGAACCGGGCCCTGGCGCCCGAGGGCGCCGAAGGCAAGGCCGCCGAGGAATGGCTGGTCATGATGGGTGTCTGCACCCACCTCGGATGCGTGCCGCTCGGCGATGGTGCCGGCGACTTCGGTGGCTGGTTCTGCCCCTGCCACGGCTCGCACTACGATACCGCAGGACGGATTCGCAAAGGCCCCGCGCCGCAGAACCTTCCCGTGCCCGTCGCCGCCTTCGACGGCGAGACCGAAATCGTCCTGGGCTGAGGGAGGGAACCACATGTCCGGCATTCCGCACGATCATTACGAACCGAAGACCAAGGCCGAGAAGTGGGTGAACAGCCGCCTTCCGGTCATCGGGCTGATCTACGACACGATCATGATCCCGACCCCGAAGAACCTCAACTGGATGTGGATCTGGGGCATCGTCCTGGCCTTCTGCCTGGCGCTGCAGATCGTCACCGGCATCGTCCTGGTGATGCACTACACCCCCCACGTCGACATGGCCTTCGCCAGCGTCGAGCACATCATGCGCGACGTGCGCGGCGGCCACATGCTGCGCTACCTGCACGCCAACGGCGCCTCGCTGTTCTTCTTCGCCGTCTACCTGCACATCTTCCGCGGCCTCTACTACGGCTCCTACAAGGCCCCGCGTGAGATCACCTGGATCATCGGCATGATCATCTACCTGCTGATGATGGCCACCGGCTTCATGGGCTACGTTCTGCCCTGGGGTCAGATGTCCTTCTGGGGTGCGACGGTGATCACCGGCCTGTTCGGCGCCATCCCCTTCATCGGCGAGGGCCTGCAGGCCTGGCTGCTGGGTGGACCGGCCGTCGACAACGCCACGCTGAACCGCTTCTTCTCGCTGCACTACCTGCTGCCCTTCGTCATCGCGGGCCTGGTCATCGTGCACATCTGGGCCTTCCACACCACGGGCAACAACAACCCGACCGGCGTCGATGTCCGCAAGAGCTCGAAGGCGGAAGCCGAGAAGGACACCCTGCCCTTCTGGCCCTACTTCGTGATCAAGGACGTCTTTGCCCTGGTCGTGGTGCTGGCGGTCTTCTTCGCCATCGTCGGCTTCATGCCCAACTACCTGGGTCACCCCGACAACTACACCGAGGCCAACCCGCTGGCGACGCCTGCGCATATCGTGCCCGAATGGTACTTCCTGCCCTTCTACGCGATCCTGCGCGCTTTCACCGGCGATGTCTGGGTGGTGATGTTCGCCAGCTGGATCACCGGCGGCATCGTCGACGCCAAGTTCTTCGGCGTGCTGGCCATGTTCGGCGCCATCGTCGCCATGGCCCTGGTGCCCTGGCTGGATACCTCGCGGGTCCGCTCGGGCCGCTACCGCCCGATGTTCAAGTGGTGGTTCGCCCTGCTCTGCCTCGACTTCGTCGTGCTGATGTGGGCCGGTGCCATGCCCGCCGAGCCGCCCTACTCGACCATCTCGCTGATCGGCGCGACCTACTGGTTCGGCTACTTCTTCGTCATCCTGCCCCTGCTGGGCGTGATCGAGAAGCCGAACACCCCGCCCGCGACGATCGAAGAGGACTTCGACGCCCATTACAGCAAGCCGGCAGAACCTGCCGAGTAAGCGAAAGGACAGAGAACATGTTCAAGAAACTCTCCCTCTCTGCCCTGGCAGCACTGGCGCTCACCGCCGGTGCCGCCTCTGCGGCCGGAGACGAGGCGCACATCCATGATGTCGACTTCTCCTTCGAAGGGCCTTTCGGCAAGTTCGACGAGAACCAGCTGCAGCGCGGCCTGAAGGTCTACACCGAGGTCTGCGCCGCCTGCCACGGCCTGCGCTACGTCCCGATCCGCACCCTTGCGGACGAGGGCGGTCCGCACATGCCCGAGGACGAGGTGCGCGCCTATGCCGGCCAGTTCGAGGTCTATGACAACGAGCTGGACGACTACCGCACGGCCACGCCGAACGACCACTTCCCGCAGAGCGCGCTGGACAATGCGCCGGACCTGTCGCTGATGGCCAAGGCCCGAGCGGGCTTCCACGGCCCCTACGGCACCGGCATCAACCAGTTCGTCAAGGGCATCGGCGGCGCCGAGTACATCGTCGCCATCCTGACCTCCTACACCGGGGAAACCCGCGACCAGGCAGGCACCACCTTCTACGAGAACACCGCCTTCCCGGGCGGCTGGATCTCGATGCCCCCGCCGCTGGCGGACGAGCAGGTGGACTTCGACGACGGTCACTCGAACGAGCTGCACCATGAGGCGGAAGACGTTGCCGCCTTCCTGATGTGGACCGCCGAGCCGAAGATGATGGCCCGCAAGCACACCGGTTTCGTCGCCGTGGCCTTCCTGATCCTGCTCAGCTCGCTGCTGTACCTGACGAACAAACGTCTGTGGAAGCCGGTCAAGGCGAAGGCGAAAGCCGGCGCCTGATCCCGCAGAGGATCCCGAGACACGGACCCCCGGCAGCCCCGCTGCCGGGGGTTTTCCTTTGCCGGGCGGGTCCGTCGCGCCACGTCGCGGGGAATTTCCCCTTCGCCGAACGAGAGGGGGCTTGCCCCGGCGGCAACCCGGGGATCATATCCGCGCATCCAATCGAGGGGAGAACACGATGACCGGCGAGGCCCTGCGCAAACGCATCTGGGGGTGGTTCTTCTTCGACTGGGCCAGCCAGCCCTACAACACCCTGCTGATCACCTTCATCTTCGCCCCCTACGTGAAGGAGCTGATCGGAGACGGCACCGCCGCGCAATCCGCCTGGGGCTTCGGCATCGGCGCCGCCGGCCTCTGCATCGCGCTGCTGGCGCCGGTGCTGGGCGCGATCTCGGATGTCTCGGGGCAGCGGCTGCGCTGGATCTGGGGCTTCTCGGTGCTCTACGTGCTGGGGTCCTGGATGCTGTGGTACGCCGCGCCGGGGGACTTCAACCTGGTGCTGACGCTGGTCTTCTTCGCCATCGGCATGATCGGCATGGAGTTTGCCACGATCTTCACCAACGCCATGCTTCCCGACCTCGGCAGCAAGGAGGAGATCGGCCGCATCTCGGGCAATGGCTGGGCCTTCGGCTATCTCGGCGGGCTGGTGTCACTGGTGATCATGCTGGCGCTGCTGGCCGAGAATGCCGAGACTGGCAAGACGCTGATCGGGATCGACCCGATCCTCGGCCTGGATGCCGGCGCCCGCGAGGGCACCCGCGCCGTCGGGCCGCTGACCGCGATCTGGTACGCCGTCTTCATGGTGCCCTTCTTCCTCTACGTGCGCGACCCCAAGCCGCCCAGGGCCCCGAAGGGGGCGCTGAAGGCCGCGCTCGGCAACCTGCGCCGCACGATCCGCGAGCTGCCGCGCACGCCCTCGCTATTCTCCTACCTCGTCGGGTCGCTCTGCTACCGCGATGCGCTTGCGGGGATCTACACCTTCGGCGGCATCTATGCCTCGGGCGTGCTGGGCTGGAGTGTGACCCAGATCGGCATCTTCGGCATCATCGCCATCATCTCGGGCGCGGTGTTCGCCATGCTGGGTGGCCGCGCGGACACCTACTTTGGCCCGAAACCCGTCATCATGACCTGCATCGGCGTGCTGACGGCGGTGACGGTGGTGGTGATCACCATCTCGCCCACCTCGGTGCTGGGCCTCACCCTGCCCGAGGGCAGTTCCCTGCCCGACATGGCCCTGATGATCGTCGGCGCGGTGATCGGCGCGGCCGGTGGCGTGCTGCAATCGGCCAGCCGCACGATGATGGTGCGCCAGGCCCGCCCCGGTCGCATGGCCGAGGGCTTCGGCCTCTACGCCCTGGCGGGCAAGGCCACCGCCTTCCTCGCCCCCACGCTGATCGGCGTCACCACGATGATCAGCGGGTCTCAGCAGATCGGTATCCTGCCCCTGGTTTTCCTTTTCGCCGCCGGCGCGCTGCTGCTACGCTGGGTCCACCCCGACGGAGACCCCAAGGACCCCGCTTGAGACAGATCCTTTTCCTGATCGCCGCCCTGCTGCTGGCCCTCCCGGCCAGCGCGCAGAACATTCCCTCCGACATGCAGGGCGTCGAGGCCCGCAAGCTTTTCGGCGCCGTATCAACGGGGTCCCCGCATCGCGCCGATGCCTTCGGCTCCTACGCCAAGGGGTGCGGCGCGGGTCTGGTGCAGCTGCCCGAGACCGGGCGCACATGGCAGGCCATGCGCCTGTCGCGCAATCGGAACTGGGGCACGCCCGAACTGGTGGACTACCTGCAGGACCTGTCGAAGGACGCCGCCCGCCTGCGCGGCTGGAACGGGATCTATGTCGGGGACATGTCGCAGCCGCGCGGCGGCCCGATGAGCTCCGGCCACGCCAGCCACCAGATCGGCCTGGACGCCGATATCTGGATGCTGCCCGGCACCGACCTGCGCCTGTCGCGCAATGCCCGCGAGAGCCTCTCCTCGATCTCGCTGCGGCGCGACAACGGCGCCCATGTCAACGGCAACTGGACCGCGCAGCACATGGAGCTGCTGAAGGCCGCCGCCAGTGACCGCCGGGTGGCGCGGATCTTCCTGTTTCCCGGTGCGAAGGTCTGGATGTGCGACAACGCCACCGGCGACCGGCGCTGGCTGCGCAAGATCCGCCCCTGGTGGGGGCACCACTATCACTTCCATGTCCGCCTCGCCTGCCCGCGCGGCATGAGGGGCTGCGTCGATCAGGCCCCGCCGCCCCCCGGAGACGGCTGCGACGAGGCCCGCAAGTGGGTCAGCGACATTCTGAACCCGCCTCCGCCCGACCCGAACGCCCCGGCCCCCACCCCGCGCCGCCAACTGACGATGGAAGACCTGCCCCGCCAATGCGTCTCAGTCCTGCAATCGCGCTGAGCCTCGTGCTCTTCCTGCCCCTTGCCTGGGCCCTCGCCGCCGAAGACACTGGGCTGCAACCCGTCCTGATCGATCTCGACGACAGTCGGATCGGCGGGTTGTCCGGCCTCGTCGTCAGCGCGGCAGGCCGGCAGTTCACGGCCGTCAGCGACGCGGGCTACCTCGTCGAAGGAGAGCTGAAACGCGATTCCTCCGGGCGACTGACAGGGGCAGCCGTGACCGGATCGCGCAGGCTGGATGTGCCCCCCGACGCCGAAAACCGGGTCGACGCCGAGGGCCTCAGCCCGCTGCCCGACGGTGGACTTGCCGTCTCCATGGAGGGTGGCAGCGGCATCTGGGTCCTGCGCGGCGCCGAGATGAGCCCCCTGCCCGCGCCTCCGGACATGGGTCTGCTTGCAGCAAGCAGCATGTACGAGGCACTGGCCACGGACGCACAGGGCCGCCTGCTGACCCTGCCGGAATCCCCGGTCGACGGCGGGCCCGCACATCCGCTCTGGCGTCTGGATGAAAAGGGCTGGCGGCGCCTTGGCGTGATCGAGCGCAGCGGCGGCTACCTGCCGGTCGGCGCGGATGTCGGCCCGGACGGCTGGCTCTACCTGCTGGAGCGGTCGATCCGGCTGGGTTTCCGTCACCGGATCCGTCGCCTGGACCCCGATCAGCCCACGACCCGGCCGGAGACTCTCTGGTCGACCGTGTCCCACCGGCGCAGCAACTTCGAGGGCCTGTCGGTCTGGAGCGATCCCGAGGGCCACCTGCGCGCCACCCTCGTCTCGGACAACAATTTTACCGCCGCCTTCCGCCAGGAACTGTTGGAGATCCCCCTTGATTTGAAGGGGCCGAGTCGCTAAAGCCCGCGGGTCCCGGGGCCGAGCCGCGGGTCTCACAAGTCTCCGCGACCTTGTCTAAAAAACGGATCTGACATGCAACGCTCCCATCTTCCTGGCATCCTTGCCATGGCCGCGATCGTCGTGGCCTCGAACATCCTCGTCCAGTTCCTGATCCTGGACGGCCTCCTCACCTGGGGTGCCTTCACCTATCCCTTCGCCTTCCTGGTCACCGACGTGATGAACCGGATCTACGGCGCCCATGCCGCCCGCCGGGTGATCTTTGCCGGCTTCCTCACCGGGATCGTCTGCTCGCTGATCGGTACGCAGGTGATTTTGCAAGGCGATGGCTACACTTACGCCGCCGTCTCGCTCCGCATCGCGGTCGCCTCGGCGCTGGCCTTCCTGGTCGCGCAGATGACCGATGTGGCGATCTTCGACCGCCTGCGCGCGGGCAGCTGGTGGCGCGCGCCGCTGGTCTCCTCGCTGATCGGATCGGCCCTGGACACGGCGATCTTCTTCACCGTCGGCTTCGCGCAATTCATTGCTTTCTTTGGCGAAAACGCCGATGCGGAGGTTTCCTGGGCCTGGGAGGCCGTGCCCTTCATGATGGTCGGTCCGGCAGTCCCGCTGTGGATCTCGCTGGCTGTCGCGGACTGGGGCGTGAAGCTGGCGCTGGCGCTGATCGCGCTGCTGCCTTTCCGGGCGATCACGGCAAAATTCTCTGTGAGGGCCGCATAAACTTCTTTGTCTGTAAAGATTTCCGTGTCACGATTCTCGTATCGGAAACAAGCAGAAAGGAGGTGCTCTAGTGTCTATTGAGGTATTGGAGAAAGGGTTCGGAACAGTCTGGAGGAAACGCGTCTGAGGCAGCCCTTGGGCGCTAACCAACAGGTTGGTTCATCACCTAACTGAACCACCTCCTGATCTCGAGAAGGGTCGTTCCATCCGATGGGGCGACCCTTTCCATTTGCCGAAACGGCCCGCTGGCGCCCCCGCCGCCCGGCCCGTTGATCAGCGCCGGAGGCGACGCGCGCCACGTCGGTATGGCGTCGGTATCACGCCGGTGCCTTGACTCTGCGATGTCGGTGGGGCGTTTGGCGGCGAAATCTCAACCTTTCCCTTACAAAGGGTTAATATCTGCCGGACCCCGAGGCGGGGGCCCCGCGTTTTGCGCGGGTAGGAACGAGGAACGACATGCTGCGGATCACGGATCAGATCACGATCGAGGAATGGGAGCTGGTGGAGCAATTCATCCGCGCCTCGGGCCCCGGCGGGCAGAACGTGAACAAGGTGTCCTCGGCGGTGGAGCTGCGGTTCGAGGCCGAACGCTCTCCCTCCCTCTCCGACCCGGTGAAACGGCGGCTGCGACGGCTGGCGGGACGGCGCTGGACCAAGGACGGCGCGCTGGTGATCCAGGTGCAGGAGGAACGCAGCCAGGCGCGGAACAGGGAGGTGGCGCGGGAGAGGCTGGCCGAGCTGATCACCAAGGCCCTTGTAGCCCCCAAGCGGCGCATCCCGACGAAGGTGTCGAAGAACCAGAAGCGGAAACGGGTGGAGGCGAAGAAGCAGCGCGCCGAGGTGAAGGAGAAGCGGGGGTGGGAGAGGTAGGTTCCCGCGCGATGGTGCCCGTGGCGGAGGGTGGGTGTGAACCCAAGTTCTTTTGGGTGGAGGCAGAGTACTATCTTTGCCTCACGCATACAAAAACGAACTTCCATGACCACTAAACACGGTCACTGCCTTATAGACAGGTGAGCCTGTATGCATCAAAATAAAATTCCATCCCAATATTTGCACGGACAACAGAATGCCTGGCCTATCCGGTGAAGTTATCGACAGACTTGCCCCTGACCGGGCAATCAAGAACATTCAGCTCGACATCCGCAGCGATTTCATACTGGCGCCTCATTTCAACGCGATCTTCAACAGAGCATCCGACGATCTATGGAGTGAACTAGAAGGTAAGCTTCGATCCGGAAACTATAATCCGGTCATCCCCCTTACCATGAATGTGCCAAAGGAAGGGTGGTTTTCTAGACCAGGAAGTATTCTCGCGCCGTTAGATCGCCTAGCCTACCAGCTCATTTCGGACGATTTGATGCCGAAGCTGGAAGAGGCTTTGGACCGCAATCGTACCTTCAGTCACTTTCCGTCCCCGCACGCGGACGAGTACTTCATTTCGAATAGCGAAACATGGGAGAAATTCCAAGAAAGAGTGCAAGCGATATGCTCCGAGAACAGATATGTTATTAAAGCCGACATATCGCACTACTTCGAAAGGCTTCCACAGCACCATTTAATAAACCTAATGAACGCGGCCGGAGCAAAGCCAGAGACAACCAAGCTGCTTGAGGAAATTCTTCTGGCATTCCAACAGAGAAATTCATTCGGAATCATACAAGGTGTATACCCATCAGACCTGTTCGGAAACTTCTATCTGTCTGAACTAGATGCGCATTGCGAGCTAATGGGTTTGGACTCTGCACGATATGTCGATGACTTCTACATTGGGCTGGACAGCCTGCAGGCCGCTCGCTTCGGCATGGTACAATTAGTCGAGCACCTTAGAAAAGATGGGCTGCACCTAAATGAGGGGAAATCAAAAATATTTCAGTCAGAACATTTGCTAAAAGAAGAAACTGAAATAGACCGGGCGTTTGATGAAATAAGAACGTCCATATGGGGCGATCTTAATTCAAACAGCATTCACCCGTATGGCTTCGAGGCAGACTGGGAGGCAGAAGAAGACGAAAGTAAAGATGAGATGCGTGACAAAGATATTGATACTACTGCAGCAATAAACCTGCTGCACGAAATTAATAGATTTTCGTCAAAATCAGACCAAATAGAAAGATTCGTTCTTCCTCTGCTGGGCGCGGCTGGCTCGGATGCAGGCTTGGACCACGTCCTAACTGAGCTTGCGAATAAACCCCACAACTCTCGTATATACTTTTCTTACATTAAGAAATTTGCGCCTAACGACAGTAGCTTACGCAACAAGCTCGAGAAACTGGCAACATCCGACAAACTAACATCGGACTATCAGAAAATGTTCTTGCTTGCTGCAATGATGACCTGCCCAACCGTCGACAGATCCATGGTCAACAAAGCCCTTACCTGGATGCGTGACCCGCAAATTGCTAAAGAGACGCGAGCTATGTGCGCAATTTTTTGCGCGCGGAAAGGTTCAGCAAATCAAAAGCGAACAGTACGAACACAGTATGAGAACGAGGCATCAGATTACGTACGGAGCGCCATCCTCTATGCATCACGCCATTTCAAGGGTGCAGAACGGCGCACTTGCAAAATTGCTTGGGGAGGCCACAGCACGGTCAATAGCCTGATCGCAAAGACGATTTAAACCACAACCGCCACTCTCTCCTGCTCCCCAACCCCGAACACGCGCTTGTACCGGGCAATCTCGCTCTCCGGCCCCATGGCCTTCTCGGGGTTGTCCGAAAGCTTGACCGTCGGTCGGCCATCCGCCGCGACCGCCTTGCAGACAAGGGAAAACGGCGCCAGCGCGTCGTTCTTCGCCAGCCCGCGGAAATCGTTCGTCAGCAGCGTGCCCCAGCCGAAGCTGACCTTCACGCGGCCGTGGAACTGGGCGTAGAGCTCCTCGATCTTCGCCTCGTCGAGGCCGTCCGAGAAGATGACCAGCTTGGTGGTCGGGTCCTCTCCGCGCGATTGCCACCAGGCGATGGCGGTTTCGGCGGCGCGGGCGGGGTCTCCGCTGTCGATCCGGATGCCGGTCCAGCCGGCCAGCCAGTCGGGGGCGTTCCGCAGGAAGCCCTCGGTGCCGTAGGTGTCGGGCAGGATGATGCGCAGGTTGCCGGAATGCTCTTCGTGCCAGTCGGCCAGCACGTCGTAGGGGGCGCGGGCCAGGGCCTCGTCGCCCTGGGCCAAGGCGGAATAGACCATGGGCAGTTCATGGGCGTTGGTGCCGACGGCCTCGAGGTCGCGCTTCATGGCGATCAGGCAGTTGGAGGTGCCGGTGAACTTGCTGCCCAGCCCCTCGATCATCGCCTGCACGCACCAATCCTGCCAGAGGTAGCTGTGCCGCCGCCGGGTGCCGAAATCGGCGATCTTCAGGTCCGGCAGCTGGCGCAGGCGCTCGATCTTTTCCCACAGCTTGGTCATGGCGCGGGCGTAGAGGACTTCCAGCTCGAACTTGGCCATCTGGTGCAGCACGGCGCGGCCACGCAGCTCCATCAGGATCGACAGGGCAGGGATCTCCCACAGCATGACCTCGGGCCAGGCGCCCTCGAAGGTCAGCTCGTACTGGTCGCCGCGGCGTTCCAGGGTGTAGGGCGGCAGGCGCAGGTTCTCGAACCACTCCATGAAGTCGGGGCGGAACATCTGGCGCTGGCCGTAGAAGGTATTGCCGCGCAGCCAGGTGGATTCGCCGCGGGTCAGCGAGAGAGAGCGCACGTGGTCGAGCTGTTCGCGCAGCTCGCCCTCGTCGATCATCTTGGCCAGCGGCACCGAGGCGGTGCGGTTGATCAGCGAGAAGGTGACCGTCGTGTCGGGCTTGTTGCGGAAGACCGACTGGCACATCAGCAGCTTGTAGAAATCCGTGTCGATGAGGGAGCGGACGATCGGGTCGATCTTCCACTTGTGGTTATGGACGCGGGTGGCGATGTCGACCATGCGGGGTCTCCCTTCGTAACAGGGAGATAAAGCAGGCCCGCGCGCCGGAATGCAAGGGCGGGGCCCCCGGGGATGCCCCGGAGGCCCCACGGGACGGCTTACAGGAACATGCCGCCCGAGGCTTCGATGCGCTGGCCGGTGATCCAGTTGGCCTCGGACAGCAGCAGCGAGGCGGCGGCGGCGCCGATGTCGTCCGGCAGGCCGGCGCGGCCCATGGCGGTGACCGAGGCGACCATGGCGTTCACATCGGCGTTGTCACGGGTGTGGCCGCCACCGAAATCGGTCTCGATCGCGCCGGGGGCGAGGGTGTTGACCGAGATGCCACGCTCGGCAAGTTCGCGCGCCCAGTAGCGGGCCATCACCTCGACCGCGCCCTTCATTGCCGCGTAGGCGCCGTAACCGGGCAGCGAGAAGCGGGCCAGCCCGGAGGAGATGAAGAGAATCCGCCCGCCATCGCTGACCTGGGGCAGCAGCGCCTGGGTCAGCAGCGCCGGGCCGCGCAGGTGGATGCTGTAGAGCGTGTCGAAGGTATCGGCCGGGGTCTCGGCCAGGGGCGAATAGAGGCCGATGCCGGCGTTGTGGATGATGCCTGCAAGGCTGTCGTGACCCATCTCGGCCAGGGTTTCCTTCACCGTCTCGGCGAAAGCGGGGAAGGTCTCGGCCTCGGCGACCTCCAGTGTCAGGGCCCGGGCCTTGGCGCCCTGGGCGGTGACGGCGGCAAGGGCCTCGGAAGCGTCGCCGCGGGTGGTCAGGATCAGGTCGGCGCCGCCACGGGCCAGGTGCTCGGCCATGATGCGGCCTAGGCCACGGTTGCCGCCGGTGATCAGGAACAGGGGTCGGGTGGACATGGGATGTCTCCTTCAGGTCGGTTGCGCTGCGGGGCGGGCCCCGCCGGTGATGACCCCGATATGGCGCCCCGGCGGCGGGACTGCCTGCCAGATCCTGCGCAAGACTTGCCAATTCCTGCACGGTTGTCCCATCTCCCTTGCCGTGCGGGACGAAGCGCGACAAGGCTTGAGCCATGAGAACACTGGACAACCTCCGCCAGGCCACCGACACCCTGGCACGCCGCAAACATGCCGGATTGCGCCCGACCGCCACAGCGGTGCCGGAGCTGACCGTGATGCGCGCCACCGCGCCCACGCAACTGGACCATGACCTGTTCGGCCCGGTCTTCTGCCTCGTGCTCTCAGGCGCCAAGTCGACGCGCTTCGACGCCGGCGAGGTGGCGTTTCACGCCGGACAGGCCGTCTGCATCTCGCTGGACCTGCCGGCGGTATCGCAGGTGACACGCGCCAGCCCGGGCGCGCCCTACCTGGCGCTTGGCCTGCAACTGGACATGACCGAGCTGCGCACTCTTGCGCCACAGCTCCCCGCCGGCCCCGAGGACGATCCCCGTCCTCTGGCCAGCGCCGAGGCCACGCCCGAACTGGTCGATGCCATGGCGCGGCTGCTGTCGCTGGAAGAGCGCGCCGATATCGCGCTGATGGCCCCGCTCTACCTGCGCGAGCTGCACCTGCTGCTGCTGCAATCCCCGCTGGGGGCCATGCTGCGCCGCCTGACCCGCCCCGAGGCCGAGGAAACCCAGATCGCCCGCGCCCTGTCTCTGCTGCGCAGCGCGCCCGAGGCCCATCTGCGCATCGACGACCTGGCACGCGACTGCGGGATGAGCCCCTCTCTCTTCCATCGCCGTTTCCGCGAGATCACCGGCACCACACCGTTGCAGTTCCACAAGCGTCTGCGCCTGCTGGAGGCCCGGCGGCTGCTGCTGCAGGAGCGCCACGGGGTGACACAGGCCGCCTTCGAAGTCGGCTATGAAAGCCCCTCGCATTTCAGCCGCGACTACCGGCGCCTGTTCGGCCAGTCGCCGCGACAGGAGCAGAGCGCCGGCGCCTGAGGGCGCCCAGCCCCCGTGCCGGCAGCCCTGCCAGGCCCCGCCCGCCTGCCTGAAATCCGCCGCATATGCGCCTGAAACCGGCCCCCTCAGGGCCGGCAAAGCGCCTCCGATCGGCCCCGGCGTGGCCCGTACCCCGCCGTATTTCCGCCAAGGACTGCATCGATGGTTAACCAAGTGTGGAGATGTATCGCGGGACACTTCCTGCCATGATTTACGATTTCGATATGCATTCGGTTCTGCCGCTGGCCGCGCAGAGGGGGGCCCGCACCGCGGGCCGGGAGGGCGATCTGTCGGGACAACAGATCGCCCTTTTCAGAGATCCCCGTGTCGCCGATGCGCTGCGCGCCGCCGACCCGGAAATTCAACAGCTCTTCCTGGATTCGGGCTTCGGCATGACCAGTTGGGCCAGCGATCTGCCCGATGGCCGCTTCCGCGAGCGCGACAGCGCCGCCCGCAACCGGGTGATCAGCCGCTTCGCCGCCAACCTGCGCAAGGCGCCGGTGGACCTGCGGCAAAAGGACTGGGGCGGCTTCGCGCTGAGCCGTTTCACCGACAGCTACCTGAGCGCGCGCGCCCTGCCCAACCACGTCCGCATCACGCGCGCCGAGGATCCGGTGCCGCTGGTGCGCCCGCGTCCGCCCCGCCGGGACCGTCCGCAGGAGGGGCTGATGGCGCGCTTCCTGGGGCTGAACGTGGTGCAGAAGGTCAGCGCCATGGGACTCATCGCCGTCACCTACCTGCTGGCGGTCGCGCTCTGGCACATCGCCGAGGCGGCCCATCTGGCGCGCCAGGTGCAGGCGGAAAGCCTGATGGGGTTCTAGCCGCGCTCAGGCCAGGGTGACGCCGGCCTCTGCCATGCCCGCTTCGGCTGCGGCGAGGGAGCCGTCGATGTCGATGCCCCGGCAGAGATCGCGCCGCACGGTCACCGCAAACCCAAGCTTCGCCGCATCCACCGCGCTGTAATTGACGCAGAAATCCGTTGCCAGGCCGACCATGGTCAGACGAGTGATGCCGCGCGTGCGCAGATAGCCCTCCAGCCCCGTCGCGGTCTGGTGGTCGTTCTCGAAGAAGGCGGAATAGCTGTCGATCGCAGGGTTGCAACCCTTGCGAATGATCAGATCGGCGCGGTCCACCGTCAGATCCGGGTGGAAGGCCGCCCCGTCCGAGCCCTGGATGCAGTGATCGGGCCACAGCACCTGCGGCCCGTAAGGCATCTGGGTCAGCGACATGACCTCGGCCCCGGGATGGGAGGAGGCGAAGGAGGAATGCCCCGCCGGGTGCCAATCCTGGGTCAGGATCACCAGGTCCGCCTCGGCCATCAGCGCGTTGACGCCGGGCACGATCAGGTCGCCCTCGGCCACGGCCAGGGCGCCGCCGGGACAGAAATCCTTCTGGAGGTCGATGACGATCAGCGCGTCGGACATGGTGAGGCTCCTTCTGTGGTGCCGCGACCTTCGCCGCTGCGCTCCGGGGCGTCAATCACCGGCGCGGCGGCTTGGTGCGCAGGCGCAGGGGCTGCCTGCGAATGCGGCGATGGCCCGGGGGGCGGGATACGCTAGGATTGTGCCCGAAGTCGCACCTACACCCATACCCCGAACCTGTACCCGGAGCCGACATGACCGAACTGACCTTCGCCGCCCTCTGCGGATCCCTGCGCCGCGCCTCGATGACCCGGATGCTGCGCGCCACCCTGCCCGACCTCGCCCCCAAGGGCGTACACATCGTTGATGTCGAAATCGACGCGGTGCCCCTGTTCAACGGTGATATCCGCGCCGACAGCGGTACGCCCCCGGCCGTGACCGCGCTCTGCGAGGCGCTCGCCGCCGCCGATGCCGTGGTGCTCTGCTCGCCCGAGTACAACCGCATGGTGCCTGGCGCGCTGAAGAACGCGATGGACTGGGTCTCGACGGAGCCGGGCTTCCCGATGTCGGGCAAGCCCGTCGCCGTAATGACGCAGAGCCCAGGGCCACGCGGCGGCAACATGTCGAACTACGCCTGGCGGCAGGTGCTGTCGGTGATCGGCGCCGAGGTGGTGCCGGGGCCGGATGTCTCGCTGGGGCTGATGGAGGGCAAGGTCGATGGCGGCAAGCTGGTCGACGAGCCCTCGCGCAAGCTGGTGGCGAAACAGCTCGGCCTGCTGGCCGACCGCGCCCGGCTGCTGAAGGGCTGATTGCCGCAGCCCCCGGTCCGTGCAGGCCCTTGCCTGCAAGGCCCGCCGGGGGTAATCCGCGCCTCATGTACACCGTCTGCGCCCTCTACCACTTCACCCGTTTCGAGGATCCCGCCGCGCTGAAGGCGCCGCTGGAGGCCCTTTGCGCCGCAGAAAAGATCTGCGGCTCGCTGCTGCTGGCGCGCGAGGGGATCAACGGCACCATCGCCGGCCCCGCCGCCGGGATCGAGGCGGTGCTGGGCCATATCCGCGCCCTGCCCGGCTGCGGCGATCTGGAATGGAAACTGTCCACGGCCAGCGAACGCCCCTTCGCCCGCATGAAGGTGCGGCTGAAGAAGGAGATCGTCACCATGGGCCAGCCCGATGTCGATCCGCTGGCCCGGGTCGGCCACTATGTCGAGCCCGCCGACTGGAACGCGCTGATCCGCTCCGAGGACGTGGCGGTGATCGACACCCGCAACGATTACGAGGTCGCCATCGGCACCTTCGAGGGCGCCGTCGATCCGCAGACCGAGAGCTTCCGCGACTTCCCCGCCTGGTGGGAGGCCAACAAGGACCGTTTCCACAACAAGCGCATCGCGATGTTCTGCACCGGCGGCATCCGCTGCGAGAAGTCGACGAATTACCTTCTGGGTCAGGGGGTTGAGGACGTTTACCACTTGAAGGGCGGCATCCTGAAGTACCTTGAGGAGGTTCCCGCCGGAGACAGCGCCTGGCAGGGCGACTGCTTTGTCTTCGACCGCCGCGTCTCGGTCGGGCACGGGCTGGCGGAGGGCCCGCACGAGCTGTGCCACGCCTGCCGCCGCCCGATCCTGCCCGCCGACCGCGCCCGGCCCGAGTACGAGGAAGGCGTGTCCTGCCACCTCTGCGCCGGCGAAACCTCCGAGACCGACAAGGCCCGGTTCCGCGAACGCCAGAAGCAGATCGCCCTGGCGAAGGCGCGCGGCGAAAGCCACCTCGGCGGTTTCGAGGGCTGATGGCCCGGGTCATCTTCCTGCATGGCGCTTCGAGCGCCGGGAAATCGACCCTGGCCCGGGCCCTGCAGGACGCCCTGCCAACGCCCTGGTGGCATATCTCGATCGACAAGCTGCGCGATTCAGGGGTGCTGCCCTCGGCGCGCTTCGCCAGCGGCGAATTCGACTGGCCTGCCTCCCGAGCGGCGTTCTTCGCCGGCTTCCATGCCTCTCTCGGCGCCTACCTGGCCGCGGGCAACGACCTGATCCTTGAGCATGTCCTCGACACGCCCGGCTGGCGCGAGGAGCTGGCACAGGTCTTCGCCGGCCACCAGGTGCTCTTCGTGGCGTTGCATTGCCCGCTGGAGGTTCTGGAGGCCCGCGAGACCGCTCGGGGCAATCGCCCCAGGGGCAGCGCCGCGCAGGATTTCCATCGCATTCACAAGGGCCTGACCTACGACCTGGAACTGCAGAGCCTGGACGGGACCAGGCACAACCTGGCCCGGGTGACGGCGGCGCTCGACGCCCCCCTGCGCTCCGTCTTCAGCATGAGTTGAAGTCCGGCCCGCCTGCGGAGTCCCCGAAGCGCAGGTGACGCCAGCGAGGGGCGAAGGCGACACCAGATACTGCCCCCTGCAGAGACGACAGGATCGCGGTCGCCCGCAAGCGGCCCGCATCGCAAAGAACGGACCGACGGCAACAAGTAGAGGGGGCGGGGGGCTACGCCCCCCTCTTGAGCCTGCGGCTCAATTCCCCCCGGTTGGCAGCCCTTGGCATCGAGGGAGGTCTCCCCTGCGGACCTCGGCACCGAACCTGGCCGGGTCGCCGCAGGGCCCCGGCACACCGCGTCATGTCCATTCGCCGGCTCCATCCCGTCCGCCGAAGGTAGCGGACAGCAGCCCACCGCAAGGCGTCGGATCACCATGCACACCGGATTTACCCCCGGCAACAGCCCCATCTTCAGAAGTAACTTCGCACCAGGCTGCCCGCCAGCAGGCTCCAGCCGTCGGCGACGACGAAGAAGGAAAGCTTGAAAGGCAGGGAGACGATGGCCGGCGGCACCATCATCATGCCCATCGACATCAGGATCGCCGCGACGACGAGGTCGATGATCAGGAACGGCAGGAAGATCAGGAAGCCGATCTGGAAGGCACGCGAGATTTCCGAGATCATGAAGCTGGGGATCAGGACGGAAAGCGGCGCCTCGGGGCCGGTCACTATCTGCGCGGCATCGGGGCGCAGAGCGGCCAGGGCCTCGAACGTGCCGGGATCCATCCGGTTGGCCATGAAGCCACGGAAGGGGTCGATGGCGCGCGGCAGGGCCTCCTCGACCGTCAGGGTTTCCTCGATCAGCGGCGAGATGCCCTGCTCCCAGGCTTCGCGCACCACCGGGTCCATGATGTACCAGGTCAGGAAGAGCGCCAGGCTGACGATCAGCATGTTCGGCGGCGCCTGCTGCAGCCCGAGCGCCTGGCGCAGGATCGACAGCACGGTGACCAGGAAGGGGAAGCAGGTGAGTGTAATCAGGATCCCCGGCGCCACGCTGAGCAGGGTGATCAGCAGGATCAGCTGGATCCCCCTGGCCGAGAGCGAGTCCCCCTCGCCGAGGTTCAGCGAGAGCTCCTGTGCCGCCAGTGGCACCGGCATGGCCAGCAGGGCGAGGGGGACCAGCGCCGCCAGGGCCAGGAGAATTCTTCTCCGCCCGCTCATGGATCAGCTCCCGCGCCGCATGGTCAGAGTTCGCCCGAGAGGTCGGTGACCTCGGTCAGGCGGACGGCAAGCTGGCCGGCATTGTCGCCCTCCATCTCCTCCAGCTCTCCACGGGCGATCAACCGGTCGCCAACATAGAGCTCCACCGGGTCCTCGACACGACGGTCCAGCGGCAGCACGGAATCCCGGGTCAGCTTCAGCAGGTCACGGATCAGCGGCCGCGCCTTGCCGACCGAGATCGTGATCTCGATCGGAACCACGGTGAAGGGATTGGCCTTGCCGGCGGTTTCGGAGGGGGCGTCATCCATGGTCCTCTTTCCTTTCCTGTTGCGCGAAGAACCCCGCCAGGGCGTTGCGAATGCCATCGCTGACCTCGCCGAGGTCGATCTGCGTCTCCTCCTCGGAGAAGCGCAGGAACACCTGCCCTTCCGACAGCGTGTCGTCGCCGCGGATCGCCACCGGGAAGCCAAAGTCCTGTTCGGTCAGGCTTTCCAGCACCGGCAGGTTATCGGGCGCGACCAGGATCTCGACCTCGACCGTGGCCCGCGCGCGCGCCAGTTCCTGCAGCTGGTCGATGATCCGCAGCGCCAGGCTATCGCCCATGCTCTCGGGCAGCAGCTTGCCGACGATATCCTCAAGCAGGGGCTTCACCGCCGAAAGCACATGCCCATGCGCCTCGTGGTAGGTGAAGGAAAGATCCTGCAGGTTGCGCGCCAGGTCGGCGGCGATATGGCCCTGTTCGTCACGGGCGGCGCGGGCGGCATCGTCCCAGCCGGCCTTGTAGCCGTTCTCGAAGGCCTCAAGGCGGATCGTCTCGAGCTCCTCCTCGGAGAGTCCGGGGGCCTGGATCGCACGCGGGGCACCGAAGTCCTCGAGGATATGGGCAATCGCCTTCATGCGGTCTCCTCCCCTTCTTCCAGCCAGCTTCGCAGGATCTCCATGGTCTCGTCCTTGCGGTCCTCGATCAGCGCCTGGAGCTTCCGGACAGGATCCTCGCCGCTGCCGCCCTCACCGTCGAAATCGGCCATCATCGGGAAGCCGCCACCGTCGTCGTCGCCGCCGAAACCGCCCAGGGCCGGCAGGTCGGGCAGTGCGTAGTCTTCCTCTATCTCGCCATCCAGCGCCTCGGCGCTGCCATCGGCGAGCAGTGGCACCTCCTGCGCCTGGCGAGTCAGCACCGGCCGAACCACGAAAAGGCCGAGCACCAGCGCCACCAGGGCCAGGACCGCCATCTGGATCAACGACATGACGTCGAGATGGATGCGGTCAAGCAGCCCCGGGGCGGCCAGCGTGCCAAGCTCGCTCACCGGTTCGAACTGCATCGACTTGATGGTGATCACATCGCCACGCTCAGCGTCGAAGGCCACCGCCGAGGCGACGAGTTCGCGAAGGTTGTCAAGCTCTTCCGGGCTGCGGTCGGTGAAGGTCTCGGCGCCGTCGGCATCGGTGGTCACCGTGCCGTTGACCAGGACCGCCACCGTCATGCGGCTGATCGCCCCGGCGGCACGCAGCACCTCGCGGTTCACCTCCGAGACCTCGTAGTTGACCCTCTCGCGCGTGCCGGTCTGCTGCGAGGTCGAATTGCCACCGCTGCCACCCGCCTGTCCGCCGGGGACGTTCGAGGCCACGGTGACACTGCCCCCGGCCGCATTCTGCGAGCTCTCGCTGTTCTCTTCGCTGTCGGTCGAGATCGCCACGCGACCCTGCGGGTCGAACCGCCGCTCGCGGATCGATTCGCTCTCGGTGTTGGTCTCGACCGCCACCTCGACCACGGCGTTGCCGAAGCCGACCCGCGCCTCGAGCAGGCGCTGCACCTTCTCCTTCAGCTCCTCGGCGCGGTCCTTTCCTGAGGGCGCGCCAGAGGTCTCGTCCGCCAGGCCGACAAGCTCGCCCGAGTCGTCGATCACAGCCACGTCGTCGGGGTCGAGCCCCGCAACCGCGGAGGCGACCAGGTAGCGCAACGCCTTGGCCTGGCTCGCGGAAATCTCTCCCGAGGAGGTCAGGGCGACGGAGGCGGTCGGCCGCAGGTCGCGCTGGAAGGGCGAGGCGCCCTGGTGCGCGATATGCACCCGCGCGGCGGCGATCTGAGGCGAGGCGGCGATGGTGCGCGCAAGTTCCCCCTCCTTGGCGCGCCAGTAGGCGGCGTCGAACATCTGGCTGGTGGTGCCGAAGCCCGAAAGATTATCCAGTAATTCATAGCCTTGCGAGGAGTTGCGCGGCAGCCCTTCGGCGGCGAGGGTCATCCGCAGCTCATCCCGCCGGGCCCCCTCGACGTAGATCGACCCGCCCTGAACCTCGTAGATCACGCCGCGCTGGTCCAGCGCGCGCACGATCTCGCCCGCCTGGCCGTTTTCGAGACCGGAGTAGAGCAGCGACAGCGAGGGCTGCGCGGCCATGCGCGCCAGGCCCAGCACGGCCCCGAACATGGCGAGCGCAGCCAGTATCGCGATGATTCGCCGCCTTGGCTCCAGATTGGTCCACAGGGTGAAAAGTTGTCGCAAACCACGTCTCCCGTCCGACCGGCGTTCTGCCGGCAATGCCCCCTAATTGGCCGAACGGGCTTAATAATCGGTTAGTGCCTGCACGCTTATAACGCCGGAGACGATACTTTCTGCGGAGTGCCCGAAACGGATGGCCGAAGCTGCGACCGAGACAGAGGAAGAGCCGAAGAAGCCTTCGAAACTGCCGTTGATCATCGCCCTGGTGGGGGCGTTGGCCGGCGGTGGCGGGACGTTCTTCGCAATCTACTCCGGGATGATCCTGGGCAGCGACGCCGCGGGCGCCGACGCCCATGCGGAGGACGTCCAGGACCCCTTCGTCGCACCCGACGTGGTCTATGTGCCCATCGACCCGATGGTGATCTCTCTCGGCAAGGCGTCGGAGGGACGCCACCTGCGCTTCACCGCCAATATCGAGGTGCCATCGAACCAGGAAGCCAATGTGACCAAGGTGATTCCGCGCATCGTCGACGTACTGAACGGCTACCTGCGCGCGCTGCGGATGGAGGACCTTGAAGATCCCGCGGCGCTGGTCCGCATCCGCTCGCAGATGTTGCGACGGATCCAGGTGGTGACCGGACCCGATGCCGTAAGTGACCTGCTGATCGTGGAATTCGTGCTGAACTGAGGGGGAACCAGAATGGAACTCATTGCCGATATCCTGCTTGTCGCCGGGGCCCTTGGAGCCGGCTTCTACTGCTACATCCTGGCCCGGCGACTGTCGCGCTTCAATGATCTGGAAAACGGCATGGGCGGCGCGGTGGCGGTGCTTTCTGCGCAGGTCGACGACCTCTCGAAGACCCTGCAGCAGGCACGCGGGGCGGCCACCGACTCAAGCAGCTCCCTGGAGCAGTTGACCGAGCGCGCAGAACAGGTGGCCAAGCGGCTGGAGCTTCTGGTGGCCTCGATGCACGACCTCGATGTCAGCGCCCAGAGGGCCTCGCCGGAACCTGAACCGCCCGCCGTTTTCGCCCGCCACCGCAGCACCTCCGGCAGTCCGTCGGGCAAGCCGTCCGGCGGCGGTCACTGAGGGGGCGTCATGGCGAAACGCGCGAAGTCATCGAACCGCACCACAGCGACAGGTCCCACGCCAAAAGCCAGGACCCGGCGACGGCGATCTCGTCCGCGGCGCGGAACCCTGGCACTCATCGCCGGGCTGCTGCTGGCGTCGGCGCTGCTGCGTGTCGCACTCCATTCCGACCAGGTTTTCGCCCTCGACAGCGCCCCGCCCGACCATGGCGCGCCGCTGCCCCCAGCCAATGCCGAGAGCGCGACGACCTGCGAACAGCCGCCCGAGATCGAGGCGATGCTGCAGGCCTTCGACGCCCGCGACGCGCGGTTGAGCCAACGCGAGGCCCAGGTGCGCGACCGAATGAACGCCCTGGCGATTGCCGACGAGGAGATCGAGAAGAAACTGGTGCAGCTGGAAACCGCCGAGGCTGCGCTGCAGGCCACGCTGGCCCTCGCCGACCGTGCCGCGGAGAACGACATCACGCAGCTGATCTCGGTCTATGAAAACATGAAGCCCAAGCAGGCCGCCATGCTCTTCGAGCAGATGGACCCGGAGTTCTCGGCCGGCTTCCTCGGCCGGATGCGACCCGAGGCGGCAGCGCAGGTCATGGCCGGCCTCTCGGCCGAGCGCGCCTATGCGATCAGTGTCATTCTGGCCGGGAGAAATTCATCTGTTCCAAAGGAATGATGCGTAGCGTGAGAGGCGGAGAGTTGGATTCGGGGCGGCCCAGATGATTGGTTTCGTAGGTATCGGCGTCATTTTCGTGATGGTCTTCGGCGGCTACATCCTGGCCGGCGGCAAGCTTGGCATCATCATCAAGTCCCTGCCCTTCGAGATGATGATGATCGGCGGCGCGGCCGTTGGCGCCTTTCTGATCTCCAACGACATGTCAGCGGTGAAACACACCGCCAAGGACATCGGCAAGGTCTTCAAGGGACCCAAGTGGAAGCATGAGGACTACCGCGACCTCCTCTGCCTGCTGTTCGAGCTGATCAGACTGGCCCGGCAGAACCCGGTGGCGATCGAGGAGCATATCGAGGACCCCGAGAACTCCGCCATTTTCTCGAAATATCCGCGCATCGTGGCCGACAAGGAGGCCATCGCGCTGATCTGCGACACCATGCGTTCGGCCTCGATGAACTACGACGACCCGCACCAGGTGGAAGAGGTGCTGGACAAGCGGATGGAGGCGAACCTGAACCACGCCCAACACTCCAGCCATGCGCTGCAGTCGATGGCGGACGGTCTGCCGGCACTGGGTATCGTCGCCGCCGTGCTGGGGGTGATCAAGACGATGGCCTCGATCGACCAGCCGCCCGAAGTCCTGGGCAAGATGATCGGCGGCGCGCTGGTCGGCACCTTCCTCGGTGTCTTCCTGGCCTACGGCCTGGTCGGTCCCTTCGCCGCCAAGCTGAAGACCGTGCTCGACGAAGACGGACATTTCTATCAGCTCATTCGCGAGGTACTGGTCGCCAACCTGCACAACCACGCAACCAATATCTGCATCGAGGTCGGGCGACAGAATACACCCTCGCACTGCCGCCCCAGCTTTTCGGAGCTGGAGGAGGCGCTGAAGGACGTCAAGAGCAGCGGGGCCGCCTGATGATGCTACGCATCGCCGCTCTTCTTGTACTGATCGCAGGTCCCGGAGCCGCGCAAACGGCGTTGCTGCGCTCAGGTGACCACGCCGAGTTCACGCGGTTAACGCTGCCGCTGCCCGCAGACACCAGCTTTGCCCTGACCGAGGGCGCTGGCCGCGCCGTGCTCAGCTTCGCAGGGTCCCTGCAGGAGATCGACATCGCTCAGGTCTTTGAGCGGATTGGCCGCAGTCGTCTCGCCGCAGTCTCCGCAGGCCCCGGTCCGGTGCTGGAACTGGATCTCGCATGCGCCTGCCCGATAGAAACCACCCTGGCGGCCAGTAACCTGCTGATAGTCGATATACTTAACGGTCCGCCCCTGGAGCTGGGCGCGACGGAACCCGCAGCGCCCCCGCAATCCCAGGCATTGCCGGTGGTCTCGGCGGCACCCGCCCCCCTTGCGGCGGGTCCAGTGCCACCCCTCGTCCCGGCTCCTCGCGTAGCGACCCGGCTAAGCCCACAACCAGCGCCGATCCTGCTGATCGGCCGACGTCTCTCTCTGGGGCTACCAGCCATCGACCCGCTAAACCCCACACTACCCGCCGAATTCCTCGACTCCGCGGCCATGCCGCCGGAACCTGACCCGTCTGTCACGGCCTCGCCTCCTGTTCCAAGTATTCCACCGGTCACAGAGGTGAACCTTGCCGAGGCAGCGCGCCCGAACGCTCCGCCTTCCGCCAGGTCGGCCCTTGTCGAGACGCCAGCGGTTTCCCTGCCAGTGGTGCCGTTGCCCCGGGCGACAGCGCGGCCGGAAGCTGAAAGTCTGGTCGCAACGATCCCCGGCATCCCCGAGCTCAGCCCAGCGGAGGCGCGGCTGACCCGAGAACTGGAGCAAAACCTGCTTGCCGCCATCGGCAATGCGGCGACCGAAGGACTGCTGCAGCCCGGGCCGGGGTCGAACCAGCTGACCGAGGATCAACGACATATCAGCGGCGGGCTGTCCGACGGCACCCACCCCGACCCGGGTCTCGCCGCCACCCCCAGCACCTTCGGCCCGGACAGCCCCGATGGCACGGGCCGGATCGTCCTTTCAGGCAACCCATGCGCCCTGTTCATGTCGCCATTGGCCGCCGTGGAGGGTATGGATTTCATTCCCGAACTGACCAAACGGCGCAGCCGGTTAACCGGCGAGCGGGACCGCGACAATGTCGCCGCCTACCACGATCTGGCCCATTTCTACCTTCTCTACGGCTTCGGACCGGAAGCCGGCAGTGTTCTGGCCTCGGTCCAGCAGCCGCCCCGCGAAGCGGCGGAGATGTCCTCCATCGCGCGAATTCTGGAACATGGCCATGATCCTGAACCGACCCCCTTCGCCGGACGCATAACCTGTGATACCGAAGCCGCCCTCTGGGCTGCCCTGGCGCCTGCGCAGATCCCACCAGGCAGCGATTTCGACGGCGATGCGATCAAGCGCAGCCTGTTGGCCATGCCCAACAGCCTGAAAGCCGTTGTCGGGCCACTGCTTGCGGAACGCTTTCTCGACGCGCGGGAAGAGGATTTTGCCCGCGAGATCCTAAGGATCGTCGAACGGAATCTGCCCGGTGTCTCGGGGCGGCAGGCCCTGGCCGAGGCCAAGCTGGCTACCGCAGACGGTCCGCCGGACCCAGAAGCCTTTCATGCCTTGATCGCCCAGAACAGCGATGTCTCACCCGAGGCACTGCTGCACTACACGAACAGCGTGCTCGGCCACGGTGGGGTCGTAGATGCGGAGACCATCGGCCTTCTGGAAAGCTACCGGACGCAATACCGCGACGCCGCGCTCTCCGCCGATCTGACCCGAGCCGAGATCATCGCCCGCTCCGCCTCGGGCAACTTCCCGTCTGCTTTCGAACTCTATGATCTGCAACGGGAAAAATTGATGCCGGAGGTGCAGGAGGAGATCGTCAACGGCCTTGCGCGGAACCTTGCCGGCCAGGGTTCCGACGCAGTCTTCACCCGGCTCTACTTCGGCCATGCCGCCGAGATCGCCGCCAAGGGGGGGGCCGGGACACTGAACATGGTGGCCGACCGGCTGATTCGCCTGGGTCTGCCAGAAGCCGCCGCTCAGCTGTTGGAGAACGAAGCAGAGGGAGAGGCGGCGCGAACGCGCTCATTGCTGCGCGCCCGGGCCGCCCTGGCGATGAACCTGCCACGCCGCGCCGAGGCAGAGCTGGGGGGGCTGGAAGGCGAGGACGTCATGGCACTGCGCGCGGAGGCGCGCCTCGCAGCGGCCGACTTCGGGGCTGCGGAAAGGCTCTTTTCCGATGCTGGACAAACAGAGGCCGCCGCTGAGGCGGCCTGGCTGTCGCGCAACTGGCAGGGTCTTCGCGAGGACCCGGAGCCGGCCCGGGCCCGCCTCGCCGGTGTGGTCACGACCCAGCAAACACAGCCGGTCATCCTGCCGGAAATCGGCCCACCGACACTGGCGGCAAGTCGCGAGGTGCTGAGCAGAAGTGGCGAGACCCGCGCGGCTCTGCGCGACCTGCTGGCAACGGTCGAGGTCGACCCACCCGCTGATCCCTAGGCCCTTTGCAAAGCCTCAACCTTTTCCCGTCTAGACTCGAATGACGCGGCCAAACACAGGCGTACACTGACAACACAGGGTCCAGAATGGACGATACCCAGGCACGACCGCTTTTCCAACCGACCATCCTGCTGGCGCTGGCGCTGATGGCCATCATCGTCATGATGATCCTGCCGGTGCCGGCCTTCGTGCTGGACATCGGTCTGGCCGCCAGCTTCGCCCTGGCGATCCTGATCTTCACGGTCACGCTCTTCGTCGAGAAGCCCCTTGATTTCTCGGCCTTTCCCACGGTTCTACTCGCCTCCCTGGTGCTGCGGCTCTCGCTCAACATCTCCTCGACCAAGCTGATCATCGGCGAAGGCCATACCGGCACAAATGCCGCCGGGGACGTGATCCAGGGCTTTGCCGACTTCGTCATGTCGGGGTCGGTCTTCCTGGGGCTGGTGGTCTTTGGCGTGCTGTTGATCGTCAACTTCATGGTCATTACAAAAGGTGCCGCGCGCATGGCCGAGGTGGGTGCACGCTTCGCCCTGGACGGAATGCCCGGCAAGCAGCTGGCCATCGACAGCGACATGTCCGCCGGCGCCATCGACCATATGCAGGCGAAAGAGCGACGCGAGCGCGAGCAGCAGGAAACTACGTTCTTCGGCTCCCTCGACGGGGCGTCAAAATTCGTCAAGGGCGACGCGGTGGCGGGACTTCTGATCACCCTGCTGAACCTCGTGGTCGGTCTGCTCATGGGGGTCATCGTGCACGGGATGCCCCTGGGCGATGCCGTTGAAACCTATGCCATTCTCACCGTCGGTGACGGGCTTGTCACGCAGATCCCCGCAGTGATCATCTCCATCGCATCGGCGTTGCTCCTGGCTCGCGGCGGGGCAATCGGCGCCACCGACCTGGCCCTGGTCGGCCAGCTTGGGCGCCACCCTGCCGCCCTGGCCACGGTGGCCATGCTGATGCTGCTTTTCGGCTTCGTCCCCGGGATGCCCTTCGTGCCCTTCGTCCTCGGCGGAGTGGTGCTGGGCGCCGCCGCACTGACCGTCCGCCGACGCCAGCAGGCCGAAACCCATGAGGCCACAGCCGGCAAGGACAAGGCCACCCCCGCGCCGCAGAAATCCCTCGGCGACACGCTGGACCTCGATGACATCCACGTCGAATTCGCCCCCGACCTGGTGCAGATGGTACTGGACCCCGGAACCGGCCTCGACGCCCGGATCGAGAACATGCGCCTGCATGTGGCCGAAAGCTACGGGCTGATACTGCCGGAAATCCGGCTGACCGACGACCCTTCGCTGCCGACCGGCAGCTACGTGATCCGCATCCAAGGCGTCGAACAGGCTCGCGCGGTGCTGCGCCCGAACCGGGTCCTTGCGCTGGCCCAGGACGACGGAACGCCGCAGGGCGAGGACGTGAAGGAACCGGTCTACGGCGCCCCGGCCCGCTGGATCGATGAATCCGCCCAGGACGGAGCGGCGCTGTCGGGCCTGACCCTGGTCACCCCGACCGAAGTTCTGGCCACCCACCTTCTTGAGACGATCAAGCGCAATTTCCCCCGCCTTCTGACGCTGAAATCCATGCGCAGGCTCCTGGAGGAAATGACGAACCTCTCGGATCCGCGCCGCGCAGAGGCCAACCGCAAGCTGCTGGACGAACTGATTCCCGAGAAGGTGCCGCTGGACCTGCTGCACCAGGTGCTGCGCCTGTTGGTCGCCGAACAGGTCTCGATCCGCAACCTGCCGCTGATCCTGGAGGCGGTCGGCGAACTGCGCAGCCAGACCCAGCAGGCCGAGACGATCTGCGAACATGTCCGTCACCGGCTGGGCTTCCAGCTGGTTGCCGACCTGAAGCGCGACGACGGCACCGTGCCGCTGATCCAGCTCGCCCCCGAATGGGAGGACACCTTCACCACCTACCAGATCGAGCGCGACCGTGGCATCGCCGATGTCGCCCTGCCGCCCGACATCTTCAACCGCCTGGTCGGAAATGTCTCCGAGGCGATTTCGGAGGCCGCAGAGCGCGGCATCTACCCGGCGCTGATCACCTCGACTCAGCGGCGGCGCTTCCTGCGCATGGCGCTGACGGCGCGCGGGGTGACCAATCCCGTGCTCTCCTTCGAGGAAATCGGCGTCGATGTCCGCCCCTCGCTGATCGCCATGGTGCAGGATGACTGAGACCCTTGCAGAGGCGCTGACCCTGCTGCGCGCCGAGGGTTGGCCGGCGCTGCTGGTCTTTCTCCGCGTCGGTGCCTTCGCCTCCTTCATGCCAGGCTTCGGAGAGCAGTCCGTCCCCCTGCGGGTCAAGCTGATCGCCGCGCTCTGCCTTGCCACGGCGGTCACTGCAGCCGCGCCGGATATCCCGCAACCCCCTGCAAAAATGGAAATTTTCACCCTCTACCTGGCAACGGAAACAGTGACCGGCCTGGCCCTGGGTGTCGGCCTGCGCCTCTTCGTGCTGGGGCTGCAGACCACCGGTTCGATGATCGCCCAGGCGACTTCGCTCAGCCAGATCCTTGGCCCGCTGGTCATCGAGCCGATGCCGGCGATCGGCAATATCCTGGTCATCGGCGGCCTCGCCCTGGCAATGGTGCTGGGCCTGCACGTCCATGCGGTCCTCTACCTGCTGATCTCCTACGAGGCGATCCCGGCCGGCACCTGGCCCGGCGGCGCGGATCTGGCCGACTGGGGGCTGCGGCTGACCGCCGAAAGCTTCCGCCTGGCCTATTCCCTGGCCGCGCCCTTCATCATCATCTCGCTGATCTACAACCTGACGCTCGGTGTCATCAACCGCGCCATGCCACAGCTGATGGTGGCCTTTGTCGGCGCCCCGGTGATCACCTTCGGCGGGATCGCGCTGCTGTTCCTGCTTTCGGGAGCAATCCTGGCGACCTGGGCCGAGGCGGTCTTCGCCTTCCTCACCGCACCGTTCTGAGGGCGCCATGGCAGAGACCGAGCAGAGCGGCGAGAAACCCCATGAACCGACACAGCGCAAGCTGGAAAAGGCGCGCGAAAAGGGCGAGGTGCCGCGCTCGGCCGACCTTTCGACCGCTGCCGCCTACGGCGGTCTCTGCCTGGCCGCACTGGCGCTCGGCCCGGGCGCGCTGGTCTCCCTCGGCGGGACCCTGCAGGTGCTGCTGGACCAGCCCGCCAGCCTGGCGCCGCTGGTTTTCAAAGGCGATCCGCGCGCCATCTTCGGCGGCATCCTCACCGCGGTGACCGCCGCCCTCTTGCCCTTCTTCCTGGTGCCCGCCGGTGCCGCGCTCGGCTCGGTCATCGCGCAACAGGCTTTCGTCGTCTCGGGGCAGAAGCTGCAGCCGAAGGCCGACCGGATCTCGATCCTGAAGAACGCCAAGAACAAGTTCGGCCGCAGCGGCCTGTTCGAGTTCTTCAAAAGCTTCCTCAAGCTGTTGATCTACTCGACGGTACTCTTCCTTTTCGTCTCGGCCCGGCTGCCCGAGATGGCCAATACGCTGCTGCTGGATCCCGGTATCGCCGTGGCCACGCTGCTTAGCCTCTGCATCGACTTCCTGGCCATCGTCTTCATCATCGCGCTCTGCCTCGGCGGGGTGGATTTCCTCTGGCAACGGGCCGAGCACATTCGCCGTAACCGCATGACGGACAAGGAAATTCGCGACGAAATGAAGGAGAGCGAGGGCGATCCCTACATCAAGCAGCAGCGCCGCTTCCGGGCCGAGAGGATCGCCAAGGCGCAGATGATGGCCGAGGTGCCGAAAGCTGACGTGGTGATCGTCAACCCGACCCACTACGCGGTGGCGCTGAAGTGGGACCGCAAGCCGGGCACCGCCCCGCTCTGCGTTGCCAAGGGGGTCGACGAGATCGCGGCGCGCATCCGCCACCTGGCCGCCGAACATGGCATCCCGTTGCACAGCGACCCGCCGACGGCGCGCCGCCTCCATGCCGAGACCGAGATCGGAGAGCAGATCTCTCCGGCGGATTACCGCGCCGTCGCCGCGGCCATCCGCTTTGCCGACGAGATGCGGCGCAGAGCGAAAGGAAGAATCCGATGAGCACATCGTCAAAGACGAAACGGCTGGAGCCAGTGGCCCGCGCCACCGGCATGGCCTTCGAGGCCGAGCTTATGCACCTGCGCCGCGTGGCCGCGCGCGAGCGCCAGCTGCGGCTGTCGCTGGAAGCACTGGAACGGCGTGCCTCCGAGCGTTTCCTCGACTCCGTCACGCGGGCCGAGGGGGCGGACCTCGGCTATGCCGACGGTCAGGATCGGGCCTGGCGCGACTGGATCTCGGTGCGGCGCAGCACCCTGCAGTCGGAACTGGCGATCGTCTTGGCGGAGAAGGCGGACCGGATGACGGCGCTGTCGAAGAGCCTCGGGCGCAAGGATATCGCCGCGCGGCTGCATGGCGACAGCCGGGCCGAGGATCGCCGCGCCGCGCTGGCCCGGGACCTGGCCAACCTGCAGGAACTGGCGGTGCTGATGAACGGCGGGCGCCGGGCGCGGCTGCACTGAGGCCAAATCCGCGCAGGGTCCTCCCCGGATCCTGCGCGGATCTGCCTGCGCCGCCGCGCCTCCGGACTGGCGCGCAACAGAAACCCGGAACGCCGGCGGCGGTCCGGGTTGCGGTGGAGCGGCGCGGGTCAGGCGTCCTGGCGGGCGATATCGGTGATCAGCACGTCGCTCACCATCGGTCCCAGCACCTTCTTCGCCACGTTGAACAGCGAGGCGCGCAACACGTCGAGATTGTTCGAATTGGTAAATGCCCCCTGGAAGCCGCCGACGTTCGCATGGTCGAACATCACCTGCAGGAAGGCATCGCGCAGCTTCGGCTCTCGCGCATAGACCTGCTGTTGCCCGCCAATGTCGACCTCGAGGCTGATCGACATGACCACCAGGGCGCCGATCTTCTCATCCGTCACCACCGGGATGATGAACTGGTTGTTCATCTTGACGTATTCGCGGTCCACCGGCTCGGCCTCTTCGGCCGCATGGTCCTCGGCCATGTCGTGCCCCGCCTCGGCCACGGCGGTGCCATCGCCGCAGGGGTCTATCGAGACCATCTCCTGCGGGGCGGGGCGCAGCATCAGCCCGGCGCCGGCGCCACCGCCGATACCGAGGATCACGAGGAGGAGGGGCAGGAGCTTTTTCATCGGCAGACCTCAGAAGGGCAGCACCCGGTCCAGCACCTGCTGGCCGATCCTCGGCTGCTGCATGTCGGTGATCTGACCCCGGCCGCCGTAGCTGACCCGGGCCGAGGCGATCTTGTCGTAGGTGATTTCATTCTGGCGCGAGATATCCTCGGGGCGGACGTAGCCGGTGACCAGCAGCTCCCGCAGCTCGAAATTCACCCGCACCTCCTGGTTGCCGGAGATCGCCAGCACCCCGTTGGGCAGCACATCGACCACGGTGGCGGCGACGCGCAGGGTCAACTGCTCGTTCCGGCTGACCGACCCGTCGCCTGAGGAACTGGTGGCACTGTCGATGGAGACCGCCGAATCCAGCGTCGCCCCGTTCTGCAGGATCCGGTTGATCCGCTGCGGAATGCCGAAAAGCTGTGGCACGGCAAGCGAATCCGACCCGCTACGCGAGCGGTCGGTGGAGTTGGAAATCGCCGCGCTTTCGTCGATCTCGATCACCACGGTGAGGATATCCCCCTCGGCCATGGCGCGACGATCCCCCAGCAGCGACCCGCGGTCGCCGCGCCAGAGAGAACTATCCGGCCGGGTCGCGGCATAGGGCAGCGCGGCGCCCTTCTGGGTGCCGCTCATCATGGCGTGGTATTCCGGGCCGTGGGTGTCGGGCGAGAACTTCGGCGCCTCGCCGAGATGCGAGCGGTCGATGCAGCCAGCCAGGGCCGCAGGCAAGAGGGCAAGGAGCAGGGCTGCGCGTTTCATTGGACCTTCACACTTCCGTCGGGTTGGATGATTCCACTGATCGTGTTGCGCGAGGCGAGGTTCATCACCCGCAACCTGTCGCCGATGCCTCCGCGACCGAGCGCCCGCCCCTCGGCGGTGATCAGCAGGCCGCCGTGATCGTAGACCAGGGTGACAAGGCCGTTGCGTTCGACCAGCGCCGGGGGACCGATATCGCCGGGACGGATCGGGCGGCCGATGTAGATCGCCACCCGGGTTTCCATCCCCGCCAGCCCCTCGACAGAGTTGAGCGCGCCAGCCACCTCGATGTCGCGCAGGGCGAAATCCTGTTCCGTCAGAACGGTTTGCGCCCGCAGGTTCCGTGTGGCGACCACCGTTTCGGCCGGCGCCAGCGCGGGCCAGAGCAGCAACAGGATCGCCAGCACCCGCATCAGCGCACCGCCGCCGTGGCACCGAGCATCTGGTCGGCGGCCGAGATCACCTTCGAGTTCAGCTCATAGCCCCGCTGGGCCTCGATCAGCTCGGTGATCTCGCGCACGGGATCGACGGAACTGTCCTCAAGATAGCCCTGGCGCAGGGTGCCCAGCCCGTCGAGGCCGGGGGTGGTGACGATGGCGGCACCCGAGGCCTCGGTCTCGACGAAGAGGTTGGAGCCGATGGCCTCCAACCCCTTGGGATTGGCGAAACCGGCCAGAGAGAACTGCCCCAGAAGCTGCGCCTGGGCATTGTCGGAAAAATAGGCGTAGACCTCGCCATCGGCATTGATCGAGATCGCGCGGGCGTCGTCGGGGATGGTGATCTCGGGCGCCACGGGGAAGCCGTCGGAGGTGACGATCAGCCCCTCGCCGGTGCGCTTCAGCCCGCCATCGCGGGTATAGGCCGCCTGGCCGTTTGGCATCGTGACCTCGAGGTAGCCGCGCCCCTCGATGGCCAGGTCGAGATCGCCGCCGGTCTGGCCCAGCGACCCCTGGGCCAGCTGCATCGAGACCGCCGACGGTCGCACGCCGAGGCCCAGCTGGATGCCGGTCGGCAACACGGTGCCGTCGGAAGCGTTGATCGAACCCGCGCGGGCAAACTGCTGGTAGTGCAGATCGGCGAACTCGGCGCGGCGGGCGTTGTAGCCCGTCGTCGACATGTTGGCGAGGTTGTTCGAGATGGTCTCGACCCGCATCTGCTGGGCGGCCATCCCGGTGGCGGCGATCTTCAACGCTCTCATGCGGAGGTCCTTTCTTGGCTGGCCTGCCAGCTATCAGGCAAGGGTTTTCAACAGGTTGCGCACGCGCTCATCTTCGCGTTCAAGGAAGCTCTGCCCCAGTTCATAGGCACGCTGCACGGTGATCATGCGACTGATCTCGGCCACCGGACTGACGTTGGATGCCTCGACGAAGCCCTGCAGCACGCGGGGATTTTCCGCCGCGTCGAAACCCGCCTCGGCAATGAACATCGTGCCGCCCTGGCGCTGCATCCGGTCCGGTTCCACCGGCAGCACCACGCCGATCTGGCCGATCGGGGCACCATTGGCGCTGATCGTGCCATCGCCGGCGACGCCGATATCGGTGGCGGGCGGGATGAAGATCGGCGCGCCGCCGGCGTCCAGCACCGGGTAGCCGTCATGTGTCACCAGGTCGCCGGCGTTCGAAGTGGCGAAGCTGCCGGCGCGGGTCAGCCGCTCCCCCTGCGGGGTCTGGATCAGGAAGAAGCCCTCCCCTTCAATGGCGAAGTCGAGGCTGCCGCCAGTGGGCGAGAGCGTACCCTGGGCATAGTCGATCCAGCGGATGTTGCCTTCGGCCATCGAGATCGAGGGGCCGTCATCAACCCCCTGGACATACTCGGAAAAGATCATCTCTTCGGTGCGAAACCCGGTGGTGGAGGCATTGGCGATATTGTTGGCGATCACGTCCATCTCGCGCGCCAGGCCCGAGAGACGGGTCAGGGTGGTGTAGCCGGTGCTTTCCATTTCAGCCTCCGATGATCAGGGGGATCAGGTGGTCCTGGAAGAAGGACACGAGGGTGCGGGACATGAAGCTCATCGACAGCCAGAAGACGACGACGATGGCGCCGAGTTTCGGCACGAAGGTCAGCGTCATCTCCTGGATCGAGGTCAGGGCCTGGAACAGCCCCACCATCAGGCCGACCACCAGCGCCACGGCGAGGATCGGCGTCGAGGTGATCACCGCAACCCAGAGCCCCTGGCGCAGGGCGTCGAAGAACTGGGCCTCGCTCACCGGTCAGACCGGCATCCGCAGGATTTCCTGGTAGGCTTCGACCACCTTGTCGCGCACGCTCACCGCGGTCTCGACCGCCAGTTCGGTCTGCGCCAGTGCCTGTACCAGCGTGGTGGCATCGGCGCGGCCGGCCATGGCCGCGCGCGCGGTCTCCTCCCCGGCGCGAAAGGTCTCGGCGAAGTCGGAGGCAACCTCGCCGAGGGTTTCACCAAGGCCCTTTCCGGGCGTGACCTGCCCCGGCGCGGGAAGCGTCGCCGGGCGGGCGGCCGCGTATTTCTGCGCGGCGTTCAATGCACGAATGTCCATTCCGGACCTCCTTTATCGACGTAGCAGCTCGAGCAGACCCGCCGACATCTGCCGGGCCTGGTCGAAGACCTTGAGGTTCGCCTCGTAGCTGCGCTGCGCTTCGCGCGCGTCAGCGATTTCGACCACCAGATCGACGTTCGATCCATCGTAGTGGCCGGTCTCATCGGCGAGGGGGTGGTTCGGATCGTAGATCCGTTGTGGATCGCCCTGATCCAGCTGGACACGGCCCGTCCTGACCCCGCCGATTTCTCCCGCCCCGACCATGTCCTCGAATGGGACGGTCTTGCGCCGGTAGCCGGGAGTATCCGCATTGGCAATGTTTTCAGAGGTATGGCGCAGGCGCTGCGCCTGGGCGCGCAACCCGGTCGCCGCAATCTGGAGGGAGTTCGACAGGTCGCTCATGCCTACCTCCGCCCGATGGCGGCGCGCATCAGCGTGAGGCCCGAGCGGTAGACCGCCAGGGCGCGGTCGTGCTGCCGCTTGACATCAACCGCCTTCAGCATCTCCAGTTCGACCGAGACGGAGTTGCCATTTGGTTCGGAGGCGCCGTTGCGATCTTCGTGCAGGATGCGCGTGCCCGCAGCGCCCGTGCCGTTCAGGTGACTGGCCCGGGTCTTGCGCAGACCGACGCCCGGCGTGCCACCCTGCACCAGGTCGGCAAAGGGGATCACATCGCGCGCCCTGTAGCCGGGCGTATCGGAATTGGCCGTATTCTGCGCCACTACAGCCTGCCGCATTTCGGCGTGGCGCGTCATGGCATCGGCCATCCTGAATACCTCTATGGATTCGAACACCGGGGCTTCTCCCTCGATTGGCTTCAATCAAGGCTTAACCCCGATTCCTTTAGAAATGGTTTGTGCCAGATGAAGGATCAGGACGATGTCACAGAAGGTGCTGCAGGGGGTTCGGGCCGAGATCGGCAACCTCTCCGCCATCCGCCATGTCGGGCGGATCGAAACGGTAGAGCCGGAGGTTCTGACGGTTACGGGGCTGGGGCGCTACGCGCGCCTGGGCGATATCCTGAAGGTCACGCGGGTGGACGGGACGGTGCTGCACGGCGAGGTCGTGCAGATGCAGCGCGACCGGCTGACGATGATGCCCGACGACAGGACCGAAGGAGTCTCGCTTGGCGACCGGGTGGTGTTGCGCGGGCCGTTGCGAATCGCCCCGGACGATGGCTGGATCGGGCGGGTCATCGACCCTCACGGGCAACCGCTGGACGGTCGGCCCATCCTGCCCGGGCGTGACGCGCGGGGCCTGCGCGGCGATCCGCCGCCCCCGGCCGAGCGGCGCGGCCTCGGGGCAAGGCTCGACACCGGGACGACCGTGCTGAACACCCTTTTGCCGATCGTCGAAGGCCAGAGGATAGGGTTGTTTGCCGGGTCAGGGGTGGGGAAGTCGCGGCTTATGGGGCACCTGGCGGCGCGAATGCAGGCCGATGTGGCGGTGATCGCACTGGTCGGTGAACGCGGGCGCGAATTGCGGGAATTCACCGACAAGGTGCTGGGCCCGGAGGGGATGCGGCGGGCGGTGGTCGTCGCTGCGACCTCGGACCGTTCGGCACTGGTGCGCCGGCGCTGCGCCTGGACCGCCATGGCCGTGGCCGAACATTTCCGCGACCAGGGTAAGCACGTGCTTTTCCTGGCGGATTCCATCACCCGCTTCGCCGAGGCCCATCGTGAGGTCGCCGTCGCCGGAGGCGAATTGCCGGCCCTGCGCGGCTATCCACCCTCGACCGCCCACCAGATCATGCAGCTCTGCGAACGCGCTGGTCCCGGTGCTGGGGAGGCGGGCACGATCACCGCCGTGCTCTCCGTCCTGGTTGCCGGATCCGACATGGAAGAGCCGGTGGCGGATATTCTGCGCGGGGTGCTGGACGGCCATGTCGTCATGGATCGCCAGATCGCCGAGCGCGGTCGCTACCCGGCAATCGACCTGCTGCGCTCGGTCTCACGATCCCTGCCGGAAGCAGCGAACGGGGAAGAGAACCGTCTTATCGCCGAGGCCCGGCACCTGCTGTCGGCCCATGCCAGGTCCGAGATGATGATCCAGGCCGGGCTCTATGTCGCAGGCAGCGATCCGGTGCTGGATCACGCCATTCGCGCCTGGCCGGATCTCGACGGCTTTCTGGCCGACTTGGAGGAAAACGGGATATCCAATTCCTTCAATCGTTTGCAGCTGATCCTCCGGCGCTCAGCAGTTTCGGGACCGGCCCGCCCCCCGACGCCCCAGAAGCCCCGGGCCGTCGCACGCCGCGACCCGGTAAAAGCTATACGGGATAGCCGGCCGGCCGGCCGCGGCGATCGCCCCTCGACCTGAGGCCGATCGCAAGGCAGTGCAGCCTATCGCTGCCGCAGGCTGTCCATGAAGGAGATCGCCCCGGCCAGCAACGTCTGGGCGATCATGCCCGAGCTGGTTGTCGTCACACCGCTAAGCTGGTCCCGCAGCATGAAGGTGCGCACCAGCTTGTCCTGCAGCTTGTCATCGCCGAAATCGGCGGGGTCATCCGTGCCCAGAATTTTTTCCGAACGATCCTTGAACACCTCCAACTGCTGATCCAGGTCGATCTGGCCAAAACTGGCCGGCAGGCCAAATGCCGTCTGGAAAACCTCGCGCAAGGGCGGATTCCCCATGATCTTGAACCACTTGGTGTCCACTGCGCTATCTTCATCAGCCAGATCGCCCAGCACCCTCTGGGCATTCAGGGCAAAGCGCATGGTCTCATCCTGATCGCCGACGGCCACCTCGAATGCCTGCTGGCGGAAGCGGGCGGTGATCTCGGCCCCGAAAGTGGACAACTGGGTCGAAGGCGTGCCGCGATCGAAGCCGAAGGCGGCGGCAAAGTCGCGATAGCGCTCGTCCGATAGCCGGAGGGCGAGCGCATCCTCCTTCAGGGTCCCATCCTCAAGAACCTTGCGGATGAAATACCGGTTGTCGATGTCGTCCTCCAGCCCGTAGGCACCGAGCGCCACACGCAGCAGCCGGCGGTCCGAGACCAGGTCCTCAGGCGTCGTCACCTTGTCGATGTTGGCTTCGAAATACGCGGTATCACGAGTGATCAGCGGCGACTTGTCGAAGCTCTGCCGCTGGGCCTCATAGGTGCGTTCCAGGAAAGCCCAGCCGGCATAGCCGCCATAGGGGAGGACGGGATCGAACATCAGTGCGGCCTCGTGTTCAGCAATCTGTCTTCCCGCGGCAGAAGGCCACGCAGGGCCTTCAGGCATTGATAATACTGGTCACTCAGCACCGCGTCGGTGGCCTGTGAGAGCAGCTTGCGGCTGTCCGGGTCTGTCAGGATCTGGCTCAGTTCTTCGATCCGGCGCAGCAGGGGGTGGCGGCTCTCTTCGGAAGTGGCATCCCCGGTCAACACCAGTTGTGCCGCGTAGCAGACCCTGCGCACAGGGGTCGTGGCCTCTTCGGGGTGGATGGCGTCGCGCAGGCGCAGGATGTTGACGTTCGGGGTAACGATCGACAGGCGCGACCGACGGTCGCCGTTCTCGATTACCGCGCCATTGATCAGCACGCGTTCCTTGGGCGAGAGTTTCAGGACAAGGCCACTCATTTCGGGGTGCCTCCGGCGCGCAGCCCGCGCATGATGGATGTGTTGACTTCGATGAGGGGGCGCAACTCAGCCTTCTCGTTCAACACCTTGCGGCTGTGGGAAAAGGTGAACTCCGCCAGGTAGAAGATCTGGGCCCGCAGTTGCTGCGGCAGGGTATTGCCCTCGCCAGCGACGTCGGCCGCCAGGATCGTCCAGAGCTGGCGATTGTCATGAACGGCGCGAACGACCTCAGGAAAGTTTCGAGTCCGGTCCTTGCGCGCAGCGGCGACAAGTCGGTGAGTAATGCGCGCGAAGACCTCGTACTCCACGCCGCGCGGCGTTCTGGTGGACGAGGACGCCTGCCCGTAGGCGCGCAGGGCTTGGGAATGAGCAGTCACTTCTTAACCTTCCAGTCAGAGGGATTTCTTCCGGCGAAGCTGGTCAGGGGCGCGTTGCCGCGCCCCTGAATCTCGCGTGTCCCTTAGCGGAAGAGCGACAGCAGGGTCTGCGGCGCCTGGTTGGCGATGGACATCGCCTGAACCGCCAGCTGCTGCTGGACCTGAAGGGCCTGCAGGCGGGCCGATGCCTCTTCCATATTTGCATCGACCAGCGTGCCGATACCGGCCTTGAGGCTGTCGACCAAGGTCGAGATGAAGTCCGACTGTGTCTCGATCCGGCCCTGGACGGAGCCAAAGGAAGCGGCCGCGTCGATCGAGGTCTGGATCAGGTCTTCGATGTCGGAGAGCGCGTTCTCGACACCCGTGTCGGTCGTCACGTCGATGTTGGCCACGTCTTCCAGGCCACCGCCGATGGTCGTATCCGCCGCCGCATATTCCGAAACGGCGACCGAGAAGTTGTTGCCGGTGGTGGTATCGCCGGTAAAGGTGATCGTGCCGGCAGTGGCATCGAAGCTTGCCGCGACGGTGCCCAGGTCGTCACCCATCACTTCCGCGACATACTTGTTGAAGGCCTTCGCCAGGCCTTTGACCACATCCCCCGCGGTGTCACCGTCGCGGGCGACATACTTGATGTCGGTGATCGCGGTGGTGTTGACGCCCGTGGCATAGGCACCGGCACCAGCCGAGATCGCCACGCTGAAGCCGGCGCCCGCTTCGACCGCATCGACGGTCACGGTGGTGGTCGGCGCGGTGGCGTTGCCGGTCAGGGCCGTCGCGGTGGAGTCGGCGGTACCCGTCAGGTTGTTCGAGGCGCCCGCGATGGCCGTGCCCGTGATGTTGGAGGCATCGGTGCCGAGATCCTGCTTGCCCACGGCGATCTGGCTGACGCCCACGCCGCTCGACGAGCGATCGAGAGAGGCCAGCACGTTCACCGTGCCGGAGCCGGCCGTGGCTTCCTTGTTCGACAGCAGGTTCAGGCCATTGAACTGCGCCGCCGAAACGGTGGCCCCGATCTGGTCCGACAAGGCGTCGATGTCGGTCTGGATCTTTTCGCGGTCGACGTTTTCTTCCTGGGCGGCGACGATCTTCTGCTTCATCTGGGTCAGCAGGTCGTTCACCGTCTCGGCGGCGGAACGCGCCACGGCGACGGTGGATTCCCCCAGACCCAGGGATTCGGAGATCCCCTTGAAGCCGGCCACGTCGGATTCCATCACCTTCGAGATGGCCCAGACGGCCGAGTTGTCCTTGGCGCTGGCCACCTTCTTGCCGGTGGAGATATTGCCCTGGACGTCGGTCAGATCCTTGTTGACCATGCTGAGGGTCTGCAGGGCAACCATCGCGCTGGTGTTCGTCAGAATGCTGGACATGCATTGTTCCTTTGGTCGTTGGGCGCTTTACGCCCGTTAAACATCCCGCCCCCCACGGGACGGATCGAATGTCGTTCTGACGGGTACAGGGCGCGGGTTTTCCCGATCCTGCGCCATCCAACCGGATGCGAGGGGAACAATGACTTCCAGGTCCTAATGGAAAGCTAAATGCCGGGTATCCATTTCCCGGCATTTGAGGCAAATCCTGCCGCTCAGGCGCGTTTCTCCAGCTTGTTGTCATGCTGGCGCACCAGCGCCGACTTGCGCCCCTGGCTATCGTAGGTCTCCAGCGTGCGGCGAATTTTCCGCAGCGTGGAGAACCGGTTGGCCACCGTGCGGATGCCGCGCAGGGCGCCGTCCAGCAACGCCTGGTTGCGCTGCGCCTTGCCGCGCAGGGGTTGCAGGTCAGCTGCGTCCAGCCCTTCGAGGCCGTTGAGCCGGTCGATCAGCCGCTCCTTCTGATCCAGCAGCTCGCTCAGCGCGTCAAGGCGGCCGGCCATCAGCGCCTCGCGCTCCCGTTCCAGCAGCACGTCCAGCGAATCGATCAGGTCCTGATGTGGGTCCTTGGTCATTTCTGTCTCTCCATGAGGGTGTTGTAGAGGGTTTCCGCGAGGCCGATTCCGCCCGCGTCCACCAGGGCTTCGGCCTGTTCCTGGCGCAGGAAGGAGGCAAACTGATCCTCGCCAGCGCCGCCGCCGAAACTCTCGGGGGTCTCCCCCAGGCCGGCGGATTTCAGCATTTCAGTCAGGAAGTTGGCCTCCAGCGCACGGGCCGCCTGCCAGAGCCGGGGATCGCGCGGAGCCGGCAGGTCGCCACTTGGTCGGCCTGGGAGGAACTGGCTTGCAGACGATAGACCGGGGCCGGCGGGAGGGGTCGGGTCAGGCATGTCACAGTCTCCAATTTGAACCAGTTTCCGGGAAAATGGCCGCGACGGGTAAAGATGCGGTAACCAGCCGTGGGTCAGGATGCGGACATCGGAAGAAGTCCGGAGAGTATTGATGATCCCGCCCCTGCCCCCTGCCCTTTCCGGTTCCCTCCCCGGACGCCCGTCCACCGTACCGCCGGGCGGGTCCGGGCCCGCCGACCTGCACCTGTCCGGTCGGGCGCGCTCGGTCGCCGCCGGTAGCGCCAGTCTCTCGACCCTGGCGCAGGACGCGGCCGGGGGACGTGGCGATCGCGGCGGGCAGGACGGGTTCGACGCGGTCTTCTCGCGGCTTGCAGAAAAGGAGCAGGGTTACGGGATTCGGCCCGCCGGGGGCGCAGCCTCCGAGCCGACGGTCGACCCCGGGACACCGGAAGCTGCAGGCCAGACCGAGGGCGACGGGGCTTCGCGAACGACGCCCGACACGCCACACGGCCCGGATGGCGGCACCGACCCCCGCGCTGGAGTCGATATGAACGGCGGTGCGGACATCGAAACACCCAGCGACGCCGTCGCAGGCACACAGTCGCAGGCCCTTGCCTCCGATCCCGAGGCGCCCCGTGTCCCGGAGGCGGTCCGCCGTGACCAGGCCGGACCAAATCGCGCCGAAAGCCGTTCCGCCTCCATGCCATCGCTCCCTTCCGGGGCCGGGATGGCCGACCGTCGCGATCCCCGCGGAGAGTACCTTGGCGCGCCGTCGTCGTCCCCCCACCCCCTCGGGGCGGAGCCGGCGGAAGGCACCTCACAGACTGCGCGGTCCGTCGCCGCGAGTCCGCCGCATCTTGATGCCGCGCGCATAGCGCGGCGCGATCAGCCTTCGGCAGCCAGTGCGGAAGGGCCCACCGGCTACGGCCTGGGCAGCAGTGGTTCGGCCGCCAGCGGCTCCTCCGGCAGGGTCTCTCTCGACAAGACTTCGGGTGCCGGGGCGCCTGCACCTGGCGGGGCGGAGCCCGGAAGGCAGGGCGCAGATGTGGCCGGCCCCACCGGGGCGAATCCCCCTGCCCCGCGCCATTGGAACTACATGCCCGGCACCCGCGCCAGCCCCACAGACGGGCCCCGGATCCGCCCGATGCAGGCTCAGGTCACCGGCGCGTCGGCTGATGCCGCCCGTGGCAGCGGCGCGGACACCATGAAATCCGGTCCTGGCGAAGGGGAAGGGCGCCGGGTCACTCTCCGGGGGTCCGGCCCCCGGACCACGGAGTTGCCGTCGGGTGCCGATATCTCGCTGCCCCGAACAGACCGCAGGCCGACAGGCACCGGGATGATCGCCGCCTCCGCGACCACCCCGGCGGCGCGCATTGCCACTGCGGGCCTCGAAGCCCCCCTCCCCGGGGGCTTCGAGGCACGACAGGGCAGACCGATGGCGCATACCCCGCCCGCCGCCGACAGATCCATGCCCGGGTCAGGACCTCTGGAAGCAAGGCTGAACCGGGTCGCCCGGGGCCTGACGCCCCCCGTTCCAACCGACCCGGCCCGGACACGCGCCCTCAGCGACGCCCTCCCTTCGGGCAGCCGGCCCCCGGCAACAGGCACTGGCACCGCCGGGGCACCTTGGGGACAGGCCCTCGAGGGGTCCCCCCAGGGCGGCCCCGGGAGCACGGCCCCCGTCCAGGGCGTGCCATCCGCGACCGCCGCCCAGGCCGGAGCCCCAGCTCTTTCCGACACCCCCCAGGCGGCGACCTTCGCCGGGCGCAATGTGGCGCAAACGGATGGAGGCAACACAGGCAGGGCCCAGACTGGCGTCCAGAGTACCGATCCGGCCTCCGCCCAAAGGATCGCGGAGGCCACGTCGGAGATCGGCAGCCCCAGAACCGGGGCGCGGCCCGGCGGCTTCCCCGACCCGGCTGTCAGCCAACCCGGCCCCCCGGATCCGCGCGGCATCCCCGCCGATCGCGCGCCTGGTGTCATGGCTCGCGACAGCGTCCGCCGGACATACAGGTCCGATGCCGGAAGCCGGCCGGATCATGCCGGTGGCCCGGCCCGTGCCGACGCTCAGCAGCCGCCCCGCCCGACGATGTCCCATCCGACACCCTCCCGCAAGGACCCCGGCGCGACCGGAAATGCCGGGTCCAGGCCGGCCCCCGGCGGTGCCCTCACGGCCGAGCCGGGCCCCTTCGGTGCGGACGGGCCTCCACCGACCGGCCTGGCAGAGACCCCGGGTCTCCCGGACAGCCAGCGCCCCGCCTCGACGCAGCGCACCGATCTCGGCCGTCACGTTGCAAGCCAGCTTGCCCAGCACGTCCTTCGCGCGGCTGATGGCCCGGCGGAGGTGCAGCTCGACCCGCGCGAATTGGGTCGCGTCACCCTGCGCCTGTCGACCGAGGACCAGGGCGTCACCCTGCATGTCACCGCCGAGCGCTCCGAAACCTCCGAGCTGATGCGCCGCCATATCCAGCTGTTGCAGGACAGTTTCCGCGCCCTCGGCTACGAGCGGATCGAGATCTCGATCAACGGTCGCCAGGTCGGCGGTGGCTTCGGCGGTGGCTTCGGGGGCGGCCTCGCCGGGGGGTTCGGCTCCGGGTTCGGCTCGGGCCCCGGAGCCGGGGACCAGAGCGGCGTCGCCCCGGGATCGGGCGACACGGCGGCAGAGCCCCGCATCCCCTCCGGTCCGCACGGGCCCCGCGCCATATCCCCGCCCGGCCTTGCAGGCCGCGACACCATCGACATCCGGGTCTGACCCGCCCCAGCACAGGATACCGCAATGGACGCTGTCACCGCCCCCTCGATCACCTCTTCGGCCGGGCCTTCTGTCGACAACACCGCCAAGCCGATGATCAGTTCGGACTTCGAGACATTCCTGCAGATGCTCTCGACCCAGCTGCGCAATCAGGACCCGCTGAATCCAGTCGAATCGGCGGATTTTGCCGTGCAGCTGGCGACCTTCTCCTCCGTCGAACAGCAGGTGCTGACCAACAACCTCCTGGAATCGCTGACCGGTCAGCTGGTCACCTCCTCCATGTCCGATCTCGCCTCCTGGGTCGGAATGGAAGCGCTCTCGGTCGCGCCCGCGCATTGGCAGGGCGCCCCGGTGACACTGGCACCGAACCCGCTGGCCGCCGCAGACACGGCGATCCTGGTGGTGCGCAACGCCGCCGGAAACGTCGTTCACGAAGGACAGGTGCCGCTCGGCACCGATCCGGTCGACTGGAACGGCACCGACAGCAGCGGCAATCTGCTGCCCCATGGGCGCTACACCTTCGAGCTGGAGAATTACGCCGAGGGCGAGCTGCTGGCGACTGACCGGCTGGAAAGCTACGCGCCGATCGTCGAAGCGCGGATCATCGAGGGCAAGACAGTGCTGGTCACTGCCGGCGGCGACCTGATCGAGACCACCATGGTTTCGGGCCTGCGCCGTCCCGAAGGCTGAGCGCGGCTTGCTGACGCCCGCCGCGCCGCCTAGGAAGGGAGGGCGACAAGGGGGGCTGGCGTGGCCGCAGAAGGGCAGAAAGAGGGGCACGGCCCCGCCGACCGGACGACTCCGCCGTCAGAGGCACGCCCTGGCGAAGCAAGCGGCGCCGGCGGAGGAGTGGACGACGCGCCGTCCACCTGCTCTGGCGCCAGATCCCCGGAACAGGTCGAGCCCGATGGCAGGCTGCCACCTTCAGCGCTCGGGATCCTTTCGCAGGAGCTGCGCCGGGCCTGTCCCGAGGCCGCGCCGGAAGGCTGGCAGCGGCTTGACGGTGGGCGCAGCAATCTCTGCTGGCGCATCGCCGCGCCGGGGGGGGACCTGGTGCTCAAGCTCTACCGTCCCGCGCGCGCCGGACCGGTCTTTCCCAACGACCCCGAGGCCGAGGCCCGCTGCCTGATCCACCTGGACGGACAGCGGCTGGCCCCTCAGTTTCTGGCCCGCTGGCAGGGGGCGCTCGGTCCCTGCCTGGTCTACCGGCATCTGCCCGGCCCGCTGTGGCAGGGCGACGGCCGCAGCCTGGGAAGACTGCTGCGTCGCCTGCACGATCACCCCGTGCCAGAGGGGGTGCGCCGGGCCCCGGACGGCAGCGCCGCGCTGCGCCTCCAGATCGCGGCGCAGATCGACGGACACGCCGGGGCGCGGGATCTTCTCGCCGGTCTGCCCGGGGACGAGGTTGCGCCGTTCGACCGCCCCGTCCTTCTGCATGGTGATCCCGTGGCCGGCAACCTGGTCGACACACCCGGGGGGCTGCGCCTGATCGACTGGCAATGCCCAGCCCTTGGCGATCCCTGCCTCGACCTCGCCACCGTGCTCTCCCCCGCGATGAGCCATCTCTACCTCGGCCGGGTGCTGACCGCCGCCGAGGCCGGCGCTTTCCTGGCGGCCTATGACCGGCCCGCACTGATCCCCCGACTGCGGCAGTTGCAGCCCTTCCTCTCGGCGCGGATGATCTCGCATTGCCTTTGCCGCGCGGCAGAGGGGTCCGCCGAGGACGCCCGCGCCGCGGACCTTGAACGACAGGGCTGGGTGATCTGAGAGATCCGCCAGGCAGCGGCGGAGCGTCCAGTCCGGGGGCGCCGATGCCTCCGAACATGGAGCGTCCTGTCGGGGCCTCCGGCACCCTGTTGCGCCTGCCGGCGCAGCTCCCCGCCCCCATCGGGTAAGCCGGACTCCATGACGGCCGTCACGGCAGAGGGGGGACGGGCGCGGAAGGTGAAACCCGCGATCGAGGGCCCCGCGGGACGGTCTTCAACGACAGTGCGCAGCGCCGCCCATGACGGGGCGGCATGACTCTGCCGTCCCCGGGGGCCCGCCCCCGGTCGCGGTCTCCGCTCCTGGCCCCGGACCCGCCACGCATTCGCAGGTGGTCGTCACCGGGCGCGGCCTCGGCCATGTGTGGTTCGATTCGCGCCCGACCGGCAGGTGACGCCCGGCACTCAGGCCAGGCCGAGCACCGCCAGCACCACCAGCGCCCCCGCCAGCGCCCCGCCCAGCCCCGCCAGCGCGGTGGCGCGCAGCGAGATCCGGACCCGCGGTGCGGGCTGCGCCAGTTGCTGCGCCAACGTGCGGTCGACCAGGTCCGGCAGGCGCGGCCCGTAGCGGCCCAGCACCTTCGCCGTCGCCACCAGGTCCGAAAGCATGGCGCGGGGGCCGATGCTCTTCTCGATGTAGTCCTGCACGATGGGCTTGGCGATGTCCCAGATGTTGATCTGCGGGTTGAGCGAGCGCGACACCCCCTCGACCACCACCATGGTGCGCTGCAGCAGGATCAGTTCGGTCCGGGTTTCCATGCCGAAACGCTCGGTCACCTCGAAGAGGTAGGCCAGCAGGCGCCCCATCGAGATCCGCGTCGCATCCATGCCGAAGATCGGTTCGCCCACGGCACGCAGGGCGCGGGCGAATTCGTCCACGTCGCGGTCGGCGGGCACGTAGCCGGCTTCGAAATGCACCTGGGCAACCCGCTTGTAGTCGCGACGGATGAAACCATAGAGGATTTCCGCGTAGACCCGGCGCGTATAGGCGTCGAGATGGCCCATGATCCCGAAGTCATAGGCCAGCAGCGTGCCGTCCAGCGCCACCTTCAGGTTGCCGTGATGCATGTCACCATGGAAATAGCCGTCGCGCAGGGCGTGCTGCAGGAACAGCGACAGCACCCGCTCCCCCAGCTCGGCCCGGTCGATCCCGGCGGCATCCATGGCCTCGGTATCGCCCAGGGGGATGCCCTCGACCCAGCCCATCGTCATCACCCGGCGGGAGGAATGGAACCAGTCCACGGCAGGCAGGCGGAAGCCCGCATCATCCTTGGTATTGGCGGCGTATTCGCTGGCGGCGGCGGCCTCCAGCCGCAGGTCCAGCTCGGCGCGCACCACACCGTCGAAATGCTCGATCACGTCCGAGGGGCGCAGGCGGCGCGAGAAGGGCGCCAGGGTCTCGATCAGCCAGGCGGCGAGGTAGAAGGCATCGACATCCTTGCGGAAGGCCCTTTCGATCCCCGGACGCAGGATCTTCACCGCGACGTCCTCGCCGGTCTCGGCCAGGGTCGCATGGTGCACCTGGGCAATGGAGGCCGCGGCGATCGGTTCGCTGAAGTCGCTGAACAGCACCTCCGCCGGCTGGCCCAGCTCGGTCTCGACCGAGCGCATCGCCACGGCGCGGGAAAACGGCGGCAGCTTGTCCTGCAGCACCCGCAGTTCGGCCGCCAGGTCCGGCCCCACCACGTCGGGACGGGTCGACAGGATCTGTCCGAACTTGATGTAGGCCGGTCCCAGGGCGGTCAGCGCCCGGGGCAGCGGCGGCGCCGAAGGGTCGCCGCGCAGTCCGAGCCACTGGAAGGGCCAGCCCAGCACCCGGGCCGCCAGGCGCAGCAGCGGCGGCGCCTCGTAGGCGTCCAGAAGCTGCTTCATCGCGCCGGTACGTTCGAAGGTGGCGCCGGTCCGGATCAGGCGCCAGATATTGTGAGGTCCGCGCATCGCCTACAGTTTCCAGCCCGAGTGCAGGCAGGCGATCCCCAGCGAGAGGTTGCGGTACTTCGCATTGTCGAAGCCGGCGGCGCGCACCATGCCCAGGAAGGTCTCCTGGTCGGGGAACTTGCGGATCGATTCCACCAGGTACTGATAGCTGTCGCGGTCGTCGGCGATGATCTTGCCCATCACCGGGATGCAGTTGAACGAATAACGGTCATAGGCCCATTGCAGCGCCGGAGTGGGGATCCGGGAGAACTCCAGCACCATCAGGCGGCCGCCGGGCTTCAGCACCCGGAACGCCTCGTTCAGGGCTTCCTGGGGCCGGGTGACGTTCCGGATTCCGAAGGAGATCGTGTAGGTGTCGAAAGTGTTGTCCTCGAAGGGCAGCGCCATTGCGTCGCCGACGACCCAGTCCAGTTGGTCGGCCATGCTGGCGGCCTCGGCGCGCTTGCGGCCCTCGACCAGCATCGGCTCGGTCAGGTCCAGCACCGTGGCATGGCCGTGACCGGCACGTTTGAGGAACCGGAACGAGATATCCCCGGTGCCGCCCGCCACATCCAGCAGCCGCTGGCCGGGGCGCGGCGCCAGCCAGTCCATCATCGCATCCTTCCAGAGGCGGTGGATGCCGAGGCTCATCGCGTCGTTCATCACGTCGTACTTCGAGGCGACCGATCCGAAGACCCCCTGTACGCGGGTGGCCTTTTCGGATTCCGGGATCTCGGTAAAGCCGAAATGGGTGGTCTTTTCGTTCATGCGCCCATGCCTTATTGCTGTCCTTCTCCTTATAGGGCGATGGCCGGGCGCTGCAATGCGACCCAGGCGCATCGGCGGCGCAGGACCCGCAGCCCGGGGGGAGAGGGACGAACAGCAGCGAGGGCCCGCCGATGCCGGAATTGCCAGAGGTCGAAACGGTCATGCGAGGGCTCGCGCCCGCCATGGAAGGCGCGGTGATCCGCGCCGCTGCCGTCAATCGCCCCGACCTGCGCTGGCCCTTCCCCGAGAGGATGGCCGAACGCCTGGCCGGCAAGCGGGTGCTGCAATTGCGACGGCGGTCCAAGTACATCCTGGCGGATCTCGACAGTGGCGAAAGCCTACTGATTCACCTGGGCATGTCGGGGCGGATGACCGTCTCGGGCGATCTGCTGGGGCGTTTCGTCCATGAGCACCCGGCGGCGCAGAAGCACGATCACGTCGTGCTGGACATGGAGACCGGCGCCCGCATCACCTTCAATGACCCCCGCCGCTTCGGCGCCATGGACCTGCTGGCAACCGTGGGCGCCGAGACCCACCCCCTGCTGGCCGGCATCGGGCCGGAACCGCTGGGCAATGCCTTCGACGGCGCCTACCTGGCCGAGCGGCTGAGGACCCGGCGCAGCCCGATCAAGACGGCGCTGCTGGATCAGCACCTGGTCGCCGGGCTGGGCAACATCTACGTCTGCGAAACCCTGTACCGGGCGCGTATTTCCCCGGCACGTCGCTGTGACCGGATTGCCACAGCCCGCCTTGCCGCGCTGGCGCCGATCATCCGCGAGGTGCTGCTGGAGGCGATCGAGGCCGGGGGCTCCTCACTGAAGGATTTCCGGCAGGCAGACGGGGAATTGGGCTATTTCCAGCACAGCTTCGACGTCTATGGCCGCGAAGGCGACCCCTGCCGGACCGAGGGCTGCAACGCCACGATTCGCCGCCTCGTGCAGTCAGGGCGATCCAGCTTCTACTGTCCGCAATGCCAAAGATAACTTGATCCCCGGGGGCAAGATGCTAGGGAATCGGCCCTACATCTCAGCAACAGGGACACTCACCCCATGGCTTACGAGACGATCATCGTCGAGATCGAAGACCACATCGCACTGGTCAAGCTGAACCGGCCGGACGCGATGAACGCCCTGAACGACGTGCTGCTGTCGGAGCTGGCCCAGGCGCTGAAAGCGGCCCAGAAGGACCCCAAGGTGCGCTGCATCGTGGTCACGGGCACCGAGAAGTTCTTTGCCGCCGGTGCCGACATCAAGATGATGGCCGAGAAGGGCTTCGTCGATGTCTACTCCGAGGACCTGTTCAGCGAGGCCACCGGTGCCATCGCCCGCATCCGCAAGCCGATCATCGCCGCTGTCTCGGGCTATGCCCTGGGCGGTGGCTGCGAGCTGGCGATGATGTGCGACTTCATCATCGCGGGCGACAACGCCAAGTTCGGCCAGCCCGAGATCAACCTGGGCGTGATGGCCGGCATGGGCGGCAGCCAGCGGCTGACCCGCGCCATCGGCAAGGCCAAGGCGATGGACATGAACCTGACCGGGCGCTTCATGGATGCCGAGGAGGCCGAGCGCGCCGGCCTCGTGTCGCGTGTCGTGCCCAGCAAGAAGCTGATGGAAAACGCCATGCAGGCGGCCGCGAAGATCGCCGAGAAGAGCATGATCTCGGTCATGGCGGTGAAGGAGGCGGTGAACCGCGCCGAAGAGACCACCCTCACCGAGGGGCTGCTGTTCGAGAAGCGGCTGTTCTTCTCGCTGTTCTCGACCGAGGACCAGAAGGAGGGCATGACCGCCTTCCTGGAAAAACGCGAACCGCAGTTCCGCGACCGCTGAAGCACCTCGGCGACTGCAGGGACGACAAGGGGCTGGCCCGCGCTGGCCCCTTCCGCGTTTCGGCAGCAGGTTCCGTGCGCCATGTCCGTGCGTTCAGGAGAAGGGGGAGGCTTCGGCGAAACGGCCCGGCAACAGGGCGTTGCGCTGCCCTGAAAGCCCGTCCAGCTCCGGCGGCAACGCGGCGCCGGTGATCTCGGCGGCGGCCAGGCCGGCGACCGAGGGCGCAGTCTGGATCCCTGCAGCACCCTGGCCGGCCAGCCAGTAAAACCCGGGATGCGCCGCGTCGAAGCCCAGCACCGGCATCCCGTCCGGGGCATAGCTGCGCAGCCCGGCCCAGACCCGGCGCGTCTCCAGGATGTCGAAGTCGAAACAGGCCCGGATGCGATCAAGGCAGAGCGTCACGTCCAGGTCTTCGGGCAGGGCGTTGCCCGGCCGTGCCGGGGTCTCGTCCGCCGGCGAGATCAGGAAGCGCCCGGCCTCGGGCTTGAAGTAGAAATGCAGGTCAAGATCGGCGATCATTGGCAAGGACCGCAGGCGCTCGGCGCCGGCCAGCCGCACCTCCAGCAGGGTGCGCCGACGCGCGGTCAGTCCGATGGGCGTGATCCCGGCAAGCCGGGCCAGCCCGTCGGCCCAGGCCCCGGCGGCATTGACCAGCACCGGCGCCCGGAACACCCCGGCGCCGGTCTCGGCCAGCCAGGCGCCACCCTGATAGCGCAGCGCCGAAACCCCGGCGCCGCAGACCAGCCGCCCCGCGCGGGCCGCAAGACGGCGCCGAAACAGCGTCATCAGTCGCGGCACATTGATGTCGCAGGCATCATCTTCCAGCAGGGCGCTGGCAGCGTAGCCCGGGCGCAGCTGCGGCACCAGCCGCGCCAGCGCCGATGCGTCCAGCCGCTGCAGGATCCCGCTGGCACGCGGGTCCCGCTCGACCCGGTCCAGCAGGTCCATCTGGTCCCCCCGCGCCAGCAAGAGCAGACCGCGAAAGTTGACCAGCGGGGCGCCGTCGACTTCCTCGTGACGATCCGACAGGAAGGGCAGCGATGCCTCGGTCAACAGACGAACAGTCGGCTGGGGGTGCAGCCGTCGAAACAGGGCCGCCGCCCGCCCCGAGGCATGGTTGCCCGGGGAGGTCTCGCGCTCCAGCACGGTCACGCGGCATGTCTCGGACAGGGCTGCCGCGACGGAAAGACCCGCGATACCCGCACCGATCACCAGGACGTCATCAGTCTCTTGCACTACCACACCCGATCTGCCCAATCCCACACTGGCCAAAGCTCGGTTGTCCGACGGTAGCCGCAGTCTGCCACCGCGTAAACAATCTTGCCCCCGGCCGGGTCCCGGGGCAGGAAGCGCCCCCGAGCGACGCGAGTCCTGTTGACTCTGCCGCGGCGAAGGCTTAGAGCGCAGCGCAGAATTACTCGTACCTCTTCGAGGTCGAACAGTGTCGTGAGGCCGCATTGCGCCGGAGAACGCGGGGGAGAACGCCCTCGCAACCTGCCACGGGACTGTTTCTGCCATGGCAGTTTTTCGTTTCGGAGCCCCGGTTCCGGTCGAAGCCACGGCGGCCCCGAAGGCAACCAGAACCGCTGACCCGGAAAGACGAACACCATGGCCAACTCGCCGCAGTCCAAGAAACGCGCACGTCAGATCGAAACCCGCACCGCCGTCAACAAGGCGCGCCGCTCGCGGATCCGCACCCACCTGCGCAAGGTCGAGGAAGCCATCGCTTCCGGCAACAAGGACGCCGCCGCCGCTGCCCTGAAAGCTGCCCAGCCCGAGCTGATGCGCGGTGTGACCAAGGGCGTCTACCACAAGAACACCGCGTCCCGGAAAATCTCGCGCCTTGCCGCGCGGGTGAAGGCGATCGCCTGAACCGGACCGGATCGGGGCGCGCGCCCCGGTCACGCCGGCGAAGATCCGGCAAGTGACTGACATCAGGGGCGTGGCCTTGGCCGCGCCCTTTTTGATGCCTCTTCGCGCCCTGTCTGACGCGGAGACGCCACAGAGGCAGCACGGACACAGCGGCTCGATTCCTTTCGACCTCATGCTGAGTCAAGCGCGTTGTGCAGTTGCGGCTGTCGCGCGGAAGTTGCTAGCTTCTGGATGCGAGTCACATCGCCTTGGGGGGGACAATTAGTCCCGGAACAGGGGCTGCTGGCTGACAAAGGCTTGAAACGACTGCCGTTCTCGCCGTCCCGTTTGTCAGCCCTGTCCATGTCACAGAACCTGGCCAGCCTGCCCGGCGGGAATCGCTTCCGCCGCACGGCCCAGCTATGGTCATGCACCGGTCCAACCGGAGCCGTTTCGTTCAGGCCACGAAACGGACCGTTGGCTGTTCCCCCATGGCGAAGACAAGCCAAGCCCGGAGTCCTCCGGGAACGAATGATGCTAGGTGATTGGGGATAAGGAAAAGATGGCGAACACGAGCTGGGGCGAGTTGAAGGAATCTCTTCGGACGTCGGTGAGCGAGCACAATTACACCAATTGGATCGCACCCCTGGAACTGCTTTCGCTCAGCGAAGGCGTCGCGACGATGGCCGCGCCCTCGGGCTACGCGGGCACCTACGTGCAACGGCATTTCGAGGACGACATCCTGCGCGCGCTGACCGCCATCGATCCCGCCGTGCGCCGCATTGACTTCACCGTCGCCGCGCGCGAGGCCGCCCGCGCTGCCGTCCAGCCGGCGACCCGTCCCGCCCCTGCCAACTCCGCCGCCCCGGTAATGTCGCGCCCCGCCGCCGCCCCCTCGATGCAGGACCGGATGCTGCAGCCGGCGCCGCTGGATCCCCATTGCACCTTCGACAGCTTCGTCGTCGGCAAGCCGAACGAGCTGGCCCATGCCGCCGCCCGCCGCGTCGCCAGCGGTGGCGAGGTCGAATTCAACCCGCTGTTCCTCTACGGCGGTGTCGGCCTCGGCAAGACCCACCTCATGCACGCCATCGCGCATGAGCTGAAGGCCAGCCAGCCGCATCTCAACGTGGTCTACCTCTCGGCCGAGCAGTTCATGTACCGCTTCGTGCAGGCGCTGCGCGAAAAGAAGATGATGGACTTCAAGTCGCTGTTCCGCACCGTCGACGTGCTGATGGTCGATGACGTGCAGTTCATTGCCGGCAAGGATTCGACCCAGGAAGAATTCTTCCACACCTTCAACGCGCTGGTGGATCACAACAAGCAGATCATCATCTCGGGCGACTGCGCCCCGAACGAGATCAAGAACCTGCCCGTCCGAATCTCCTCGCGTCTTTCCTCGGGTCTGGTCGTCGACCTGCACCCCACCGACTATGAACTCCGCCTCGGCATCCTGCAGTCCAAGGTCGCGGCCTTCCGCCTCAAGCACCCCGACCTGCAGGTCGCCGATGGCGTGATGGAATTCCTCGCCCATCGGATCAGCACCAACGTCCGTGTGCTGGAAGGCGCGCTGACCCGCCTTTTCGCCTTCGCCTCTCTCGTGGGCCGCGAAATCACGCTTGAGCTGACCCAGGACTGTCTGTCCGACGTGCTGCGCGCCTCCGAGCGCAAGATCACCATCGAGGAGATCCAGCGCCGCGTCGCCGAACATTACAACATCCGCCTCAGCGACATGATCGGCCCCAAGCGCGTGCGCAGCTTCGCCCGGCCGCGCCAGATTGCCATGTATCTGTGCAAGAAACTGACCTCGCGCAGCCTCCCCGAGATCGGTCGCCGGTTCGGCGGGCGGGACCACACCACGGTGATGCACGGGGTGAAGCGGATCGAGGAGCTGATGATCCAGGACGCCCAGATTGCCGACGACCTGGAGATGCTGCGCCGCTCGCTGGAGGCCTGAGGCGCAAGGATCCCTCCCGTTCACGCCCCGGGGCTGCCGCCGAAGGTGGGTTCCACCCACTCTATGACTGCGGCGGCCTTCGGGCCCCTCCGACGGACGGATCCCGCCTGCCCGGTTTGCCCCGGTAAATGCGGCGCTACCGACCGACCGGCCATTTCGCCCTTGTCCATGAATGTTTCGGGCCGCCGAGGCGCGCCGAGGTCAGCTCGGGGCGGTCACTCTCGGCCAGCCTGTCCTCGACCCATTCCGACAGCGCCGGAGCGGCGGCGGCCTCTTCCACGGCGTCCTCTTCCATTGGGGCCTGCCCGCCGCCGCCTGCCGGCTCGAACGCCGTGGTGCGGAAGGTGATGACCTTCGTTTCCTCTTTCGAGCGTACCCTCTGCAGCGCATTGCCGGCATAGACCGGGCGCAGGAAGGTCTCGGCGTCGATCACCTCGGTCACCTCGCTCAGGATCATGACATCCAGAAGCGCCGCGACCCGGGGCAGGATGTTCCGCGCGTCCGTTGTGGCGGGCGCGACGATGTGGCTGTGGTCGCCGGCAAGCGAGACGACCAGCGCGGCCACAGGTTCGGCCAGGCGGTGCGCGTAAGCAGTATTGTCGGCCACCAGCACCCGGGCCACGCCGGCAAGGCTGGCGGCCTCCTGCGCGGCCTCGGCCACCCCGGCGCCGGCGACCAGGACAGTCACCGCGCCCAGGGGCGCACAGGCGGTCAGGGCCCTGGCGGTGGCATCCCGCGCCAGCCTGCCGTCGACCAGTTCTGCCAGAAGAAGTGCAGACATCAGATTGCCCCTTGTTCCCTGAGTTTCCCGATCAGCTCATCGACCCGGACGGCTTCCTCGTCCTGATGGATCGCAGCAAGGACATGATCAACTCGGGCGGCTTCAACGTCTTTCCCGCCGACCTGGAGGCGGTGCTGACCAGCCATCCGCAGGTGAGCGAGGCCGCCGTGGTCGCCATCCCGGACCCCGAGTGGGGCGAGACCCCGCTGGCCATCGTCGTGGCCGAGGGGATCGAGGCCGAGGCCCTGCGGAGCTGGGCGAATGCGCGGCTGGGAAAGACCCAGCGGATCGCCCGGCTGGAGATCCGCGCCGAGCTGCCCCGCAGCGAGATCGGCAAGGTGCTGAAACGGGAGTTGCGCGCGCCCTACTGGGAGGAAGCAACCTGAGACATGACATGACCGGACCCGCCCCGCGCGGACCGGAATTAGCCTTTCTCTCCGGCCCGGCGTCCTGCTATAAGCCAGGTGAGTCTGGCGACCGGGCCCCTCTGGCAAGCAACTGCGGCAAGCTTGTGATGTCGGCGCTTAAAGTTTGTCGGCCGCAGGGACAGGCTCTCTTCCATATGCAGGATCCTCGCAAGCGACACGCCATGTCGCGTCTTGCGGATGCGTGGCTGTCCCGACAGGGGACAGGACATGAAAACCACCCACCCTTCTCGACGCACCACTCTTGACTACTTCCGCTGGGCCTTCGCCGTCACCTTCGCCGGGCTCGTCCTCGGCGGGGTCATCGGATGGGCCTACGGCGGCGCTGCCGGGGCCGCATCGTTCCTCTTCATCTGCGCGGTGCTGGCGGTCCTCGAGATCTCGCTCAGCTTCGACAATGCCATCGTCAACGCCAACAAGCTGAAATCGATGCGCCCGGAATGGCAGCGCCGGTTCCTGACCTGGGGGATCCTGATCGCGGTCTTCGGAATGCGCATCATCTTTCCGCTGGCCATCGTCGTCGTCGCCGCCGGGATCGGCCCGATCGAGGCCGTGCGGCTGGCCGCCACGGAGCCCAGCGAATACAGCCGCATCATGGAGGAGGCACACCTCGGCATTTCGGCCTTCGGCGGGACCTTCCTGCTGATGGTGGCGCTGAGCTATTTCTTCGACGACGAGAAGGACATCCACTGGCTGCCCTGGATCGAGAAGCCGATGGCGCGCTCGGCCGCGATCCGCGGGATCGAGGTTGCCGTGGCGCTGCTGGTGGTGCTGGTCTTCGCCCATCTGCTGAAGGTGCAGCAGAGCCATGAATTCCTCTACGCCGCGATCTTCGGCCTGGTGACCTTCCTCGGCGTCGAGGTGCTGAGCGGCTTCCTCGATGCAAAGGGCAGCAGCGCCGAGATGGCGCGCGGCGGGGTCGGTGCCTTCATCTACCTGGAGATCCTCGACGCCTCCTTCTCCTTCGACGGGGTGATCGGGGCCTTCGCGCTGACCTCGAACATGTTCGTGATCGCCATCGGCCTCGGCATCGGCGCGATGTACGTGCGTTCGATGACCATCATGCTGGTCGAACGCGGCACGCTGGCCGAATACCGCTTCCTGGAACACGGCGCCTTCTACGCCATCCTCGTGCTGTCCATCGTGATGTTCCTGCAATCGCTGGTCCATGTGCCCGAAGCAATCACCGGCCTGATGGGCGCGGTGCTGATCGGCGTCTCGTTCTGGGCCTCGATCCACTGGAACGCCAGGAACCGCGACACCTAGGCACCCGCGCCGCCCGCAGGCACCCCGGTGTCCGGGCGGCGCCCCTCCAGCTTCTGTTCACCTGCCGCTGCTAGACCCTCTCGACAGCCGTCGTGGAGGATCCCGTGCAGCCCGCCCCCATCACCATCACCGAGGCCCGCATCGACGGCCTTGCCCTGCGCTTCGCCACGGACATGGAGCGTGATCCGATCCAGCGCCACCACCGGCGCGGCGCCTTCTACGAGGCGCGCGAGCTGAAGACGCTGGGTGCCTTCATGCCCGAGGGCGGATGCTTCCTCGATATCGGCGCCAATGTCGGCAATCACAGCCTTTATGCGGCGCTGTTCTGGAAGGCCGGGCGGGTGATTCCGATCGAGCCCAATCCCCGCGCCCGCCGGCTGCTGCAACGGAACTGTGCCCTGAACGGGCTGGAGGGGGTGATCGACCTCTCCTGCCTCGGGGTCGGCCTGTCGGATCGGTCCCAGGAGGGATTCGGCATGGAAGAGCGGCAGCGCAACCTTGGCGGGGCGCGGATGCTGCCCGGCGCGGGGGACCTGCAGGTGAGGCGCGCGGACGAGGGACTGCCGGATCTGCGCCCCGACGTGATCAAGATCGACGTCGAGGGGATGGAGATCGCGGTGCTGGAGGGGCTCGGCGCCCTGCTCGACGGCAGTCCGGCCCTGCTGGTCGAGGTCGACACGGCCAATGCCGCAGGCTTCGCGGACTGGATGCAGCGAACCGGCTACGGCGAGGTTGCCCGCTTCCAGCGCTATCGCCGCTGCATCAATCACATTCTGCGGCGCGGCCGGGCATAGTTGCCCAGCCCTGTTGTGCCATCCTGTTGCCCAGCCTGTTGCCCAGTCCTGTTGCCTCTGGGCACCGCGCGCGCCGGGCCGCCGGATTTCCCGCGCAAAACGGCAAATTCCCGTTGTACCGCGCGGAAATTCAGCTAGTTTTCGGGTCCCGAACTGGCGGGAAAAGACAGGGGTGATGACCATGAAATTCAGCATCGAACGTGCCGCGCTGCTCAAGGCCGTCGCCCAGGCGCAGTCCGTCGTCGAACGACGCAACACCATCCCGATCCTCGCCAACGTGCTGATCGAGGCCGAGGGCAGCGACGTGATGTTCCGCGCCACCGACCTGGATATCGAGGTCGTCGACAAGGCCCCGGCCATGGTCGAACGCGCCGGCTCGACCACCGTTTCCGCCGTCACCCTGCACGAGATCGTCCGCAAGCTGCCCGATGGCGCCATGGTCACCCTCTCCGAGGATGGCACGGCGGGGCGCCTGACGGTGCAGGCCGGCCGGTCGAACTTCAACCTGGCGACCCTGCCCAAGGAAGATTTCCCGGTCATGGCCTCGTCGGAATACACGTCCAACTTCTCGGCCCCGGCGACGGTGCTGCGGCGGTTGTTCGACAAGTCGAAGTTCGCGATTTCCACCGAGGAAACCCGCTATTACCTGACCGGCGTCTACATGCATGTCGCCGAGGGCGACGAGGGCCGCGCCCTGCGCTGCGTGGCCACCGACGGTCACCGCCTGGCCCGCATCGACGCCAAGCTGCCCGAGGGCGCCGAGGGGATGCCCGGCGTGATCGTGCCCCGCAAGACCGTGGGCGAGTTGCGCAAGCTGCTGGACGATGACGAGATGCAGATCGCCGTCTCGGTGTCGGAAACCAAGGTGCGTTTCGCCACGCCGCAGATCACACTGACCTCGAAGGTCATCGACGGCACCTTCCCCGACTATTCGCGCGTCATTCCGACCGGCAACACCCGTCGCCTGGAAGTCGATGCCGCCGAATTCGCCAAGGCCGTCGACCGGGTCGCCACCGTCAGCTCGGAACGCTCGCGCGCCGTCAAGCTGTCGCTGGACGAGGACCGCCTGGTGCTCTCCGTCAACGCGCCCGACAGCGGCGCCGCCGAGGAAGAGCTGGCCGTGGCCTATGCCGACGAGCGGCTGGAAATCGGCTTCAACGCCAAGTACCTGCTGGAGATCGCCAGCCAGGTCGACCGCGAGAACGCCGTCTTCATGTTCAACTCGTCCGGCGATCCGACCCTGATGCGCGAAGGCAATGACCTGAGCGCGGTCTATGTCGTCATGCCGATGCGCGTGTAAGGGTCATCGCTGCCGCGATTGCCTTCGGCGAGAGTATTTTTAGCCATCGAATAGAGGGGTTTGGCCAATGGGACGGCTCTGTCTGACCCGGCTGGACCTGTCGCATTTCCGCTCGTGGCGGCGGGGCAACCTGACTGCCGACGGTCGCCCCGTGGCGATCTGGGGGCCGAACGGCGCCGGCAAGACCAACATCCTTGAAGCGGTGTCGATGTTCTCGCCCGGTCGGGGGCTGCGCCGTGCGGCCGCTGAAGAGATGGTGCGCCGCCCCGAGGCCATCGGCTGGAAGCTGTCGGGCGTGCTGCGCAGCCTGCACCAGGTCCACGAGGTCGAGATGCAGCTGGAGCCGGGCCAGTCCCGTGCCCTGCGCATCGACGACAAGGCGGCGGCGCAGCTGGCGCTTGGCCGCATTGCCCGGGTACTCTGGCTGGTGCCCTCGATGGACCGGCTCTGGACCGAAAGCGCCGAGGGGCGGCGGCGGTTTCTCGACCGCATGGTGCTGTCCTTCTTCCCCACCCATGCCGATGCCTCGCTGGCTTATGACAAGGCCATGCGCGAACGCAACCGCCTGCTGAAGGACATGGTGCGCGACGCCCATTGGTATACCGCGCTGGAACGCCAGATGGCCGAGGCGGGCGAAGAGATCACGCTGAATCGCCTGAAGGCGCTGCACCTGGTGGCCGAGGCCACCGAAGAGGCCGAAACCGCCTTTCCCGCGCCGCAGCTGTCGTTGTCGCACCCCGAAGGGCCGATGCCGCAGAGCGCGCCCGAACTGCAGGCCGGCTTCGAGGACAGCCGCCGTCGCGACATGGCGGCCGGGCGCACCCTGCTGGGGCCGCACCGGGTGGACATGGAGGCGTTCTGGACGGTGAAGGGCATCGCCGCGCGGGAAGCCTCGACCGGGGAACAGAAGGCGCTGCTGGTCAGCCTGATCCTGGCCAATGCGCGCGGGCTGGCGCGGGATTTCGGCGCGCCGCCGATCCTGCTGCTGGACGAGGTCGCGGCGCATCTGGATGCCGAACGCCGCGCGGCGCTCTATGACGAGATCTGCGCGCTTGGTGCCCAGGCCTGGATGACCGGCACCGGGCCGGAACTGTTTGAAGGGCTGGGCGAAAGGGCGCAGTATCTGGAGGTGACGGAGGAGGCCGGCGAAAGCCGCGCCGAGGAAAGGACCGCCCCATGACCGAGACACCCGCCCTGCCCGTGCAACGGGTCACCCTGATCACCCTCGGCGTCGAGGATCTGCACCGTGCGCGCGCCTTCTACGCCGCGCTTGGCTGGCGCCCCGCCGAGGAGCAGGAAGGGGTGTCCTTCTTCCAGATGGACGGGTTGCTGCTGGGTCTCTTCGGGCGCGAGGCCCTGGCCAAGGACCAGGGTCGCCCCGGAGCGCCCCTCGGCACCGGGGCGATGACGCTGGCGCAGAACTTCCACGACCGGGCCGGGGTGGACGCCGCCTATGCCCAGGCCCTCGCGGCGGGAGCCGAGGCGCTGAAGGCCCCGGAAGAGGTCTTCTGGGGCGGCTACTCGGGCTACTACGCCGATCCCGACGGCCATGTCTGGGAAGTCGCGCACAATCCTTTCTGGCCGCTTGGCGACACGGGCCGGCTGGACCTGCCCGAGGTCCGATCCGGGGCCTGATCCGGGGCCTGATCTGGGGCCCCGTCGCGACGGCGGCGCCAAACCGGAACGGGGCAACCCCCACCCCCGGGAGCCGGCCCGCGCCGTGCGCTGAGCCGCCGCCGCGACGGCTCGGCTCAGGCCCCCGCGCAGGCCCGTTTATGCATGTCATCCGCGTGACATTCCCCGGCGCGGCGGGTATAAGTCCGACACAGAGAAGAGGACGCCAGACGCATGTCGGACACCCCCGAGCAAACTCCCAGTTACGACGCCGGATCTATCAAGGTTCTCAAAGGCTTGGACGCGGTGCGGAAACGTCCGGGCATGTACATCGGTGACACCGATGACGGCTCGGGCCTGCACCACATGATCTACGAGGCCGTGGACAACGGCATCGACGAGGCGCTTGGCGGATATGCCGACTTCGTGAAGGTGGTGATCCACGCCGACAACTCGGTTTCCGTGCGCGATAACGGACGCGGCATTCCGGTCTCGATCCACCCCGAGGAAGGCGTCTCGGCGGCCGAGGTCATCATGACCCAGCTGCACGCCGGCGGGAAGTTCGACCAGAACTCCTACAAGGTCTCGGGCGGCCTGCACGGCGTCGGCATCTCGGTGGTGAACGCTCTGTCGGACTGGCTTGAGCTGCGCATCTGGCGCGACGGCAAGGAACACTACGTCCGCTTCGAGAACTCGGAAACCGTCGCCCCCCTGAAGGAGGTCGGTGACGCCAATGGCGAGAAGGGCACCGAGGTGCGCTTCCTGTCCTCGACGCAGACCTTCTCGAACCTGGAATACAACTACGCCACGCTGGAAAAGCGCCTGCGCGAACTGGCTTTCCTGAACTCGGGCGTGCGCATCGTGCTGGAAGACCACCGCCCCGCCGAGGCCCTGAAGACAGAACTCTTCTACGAGGGCGGGGTGAAGGAGTTCGTCAAGTACCTCGACCGCTCCAAGCAGGCGATGATAGCCGATCCGATCTTCATCACCGGCGAGAAGGACGGCATCGGCGTCGAGGTGGCGATGTGGTGGAACGACAGCTACCACGAGACCGTGCTGCCCTTCACCAACAACATTCCGCAGCGCGATGGCGGCACCCATATGGCGGGCTTCCGGGGCGCGCTGACCCGTACCCTGACCCGCTACGCGCAGGAAAGCGGCGTGGCCAAGCGCGAGAAGGTCACCTTCTCGGGTGATGACGCGCGCGAGGGGCTGACCTGCGTGCTGTCGGTCAAGGTGCCGGACCCGAAGTTCAGTTCCCAGACCAAGGACAAGCTGGTCTCTTCCGAGGTGCGGCCGGTGGTCGAGACCCTGGTGGGCGAGAAGCTGTCGGAGTGGTTCGAGGAGAACCCGAACGAGGCCCGGATGATCGTCGGCAAGATCGTCGAGGCGGCGCTGGCCCGCGAAGCCGCCCGCAAGGCGCGCGAGCTGACCCGGCGCAAGACGGCGATGGACGTCAACTTCCTGGCCGGCAAGCTGAAGGATTGCTCCTCCAAGGACCCGGCAGAGACCGAAGTCTTCCTGGTCGAGGGGGATTCGGCCGGTGGCTCGGCCCAGACGGGCCGCGACCGGCGGACCCAGGCCGTGCTGCCCCTGCGCGGCAAGATCCTGAACGTGGAACGGGCCCGCTTCGACCGGATGCTCTCCAGCCAGGAGATCGGCAACCTGGTGATGGCGCTCGGCACCGGCATCGGCCGGGACGAGTTCAACATCGAGAAACTGCGCTACCACAAGATCGTCATCATGACCGATGCCGATGTCGACGGCGCGCATATCCGCACCCTGCTGCTGACCTTCTTCTATCGCCAGATGCCCGAGCTGATCGAGAAGGGCTATCTCTATATCGCGCAGCCGCCGCTCTACAAGGCCAGCCGGGGCAAGTCCGAGGTCTACCTGAAGGACCAGGCGGCGATGGACGACTACCTGATCGAACAGGGCACCGACAGCACCCTGCTGCGCCTCGGCGACGGCAGCGAGCTGGCCGGCGAGGACCTGAAGCGCGTGGTGCAGGAAGCCCGGCAGCTGAAGCGCGTGCTGGATGCCTTCCCCACCCATTACCCGCGTCACATCCTGGAGCAGGCCGCCATCGCCGGCGCCTTCGTGCCCGGCGCCGTGGACAGCGACCTGCAGGGCGTGGCCGACCAGGTGGCCACCCGTCTGGACCTGATCGCGCTGGAATACGAACGGGGCTGGCAGGGCCGCATCACCCAGGATCACGGCATCCGCCTGGCCCGCATCCTGCGCGGCGTGGAAGAGGTGCGCACCCTGGACGGCCCGATGCTGCGCTCGGGCGAGGCCCGCAAGACCGGCAGTTTCACCCGGTCGCTGCAGGAGATCTACAACGTGGCCGCGACGCTGGTGCGCAAGGATCGCACCCAGGCGATCTACGGCCCCCTTGGCCTGCTGGCGGCGATCCTGTCGGAGGGCGAGAAGGGCCTCTCCATCCAGCGGTACAAGGGCCTGGGAGAGATGAATCCCGAGCAGCTGTGGGAAACCACGCTTGACCCGGACGCCCGCACCCTGCTGCGGGTCACCGTCGATGACATGGCCGAGGCGGACGACCTCTTCACCAAGCTCATGGGCGACGTGGTCGAACCGCGCCGCGAGTTCATCCAGCAGAACGCGCTGAACGTCGAGAACCTGGACTTCTGAACCGGAAGGGGGCCGCGCAGATCCTGCGCGGCCCCCCTGTATTCTGCCCCCGCCCCGTCGCCGGGGCAGGACCGGACCGCCCCCTATCAGAGCGCGAAGAGATCCCGTTCGACGCCCGCGGCCTCGAACAGGTAGTCCCGGCTCGCCGTCAGCTCGTCGCGGAGACGGGCGATGTCGTAGCCCACGACCTGCCCCTGCCATTTCTTCGGACGCCCGGCGACCAGCACCGTGTCGACGTTGCTGCGTTCCATCAGGGTCACCACCGCGCCGGCGGCGTTGTTCAGCGGCGCCACGTTCAGCGCCTCGGCGTCCAGCAGCACGATGTCGGCGGCCTTGCCCGGCGTCAGGCTGCCGGTCACCCCGTCCAGCCTGAGACCCTTCGCGCCCTCGATGGTGGCATGGCGCAGCGCATCGGCGCATTGCATCAGGGCCGGATACTCCTCTGCCCCCGACAGCGCCGCCTCGTTGACGAACATCCGCTGCAGGGTGATCAGCCCGCGCATCTGGGTGAAGGGATCGGCGGTCATGGTGCATTCCACGTCCGAGGACAGCGAGGTCGACATGCCGAGATCCAGCGCCTTCTGGATCGGCGGCGTGCCGTGGCGCATGTGCATCTCGATCGGCACTGCCAGAGAGACATGGGCCCCGGCATCCGCCGCCCGCTGCCAGGCCATGTCGGACATGCCGGTCATGTGGATAAAGATGTTGTCCGCGCCGAACTCTCCCGCCTCGGCGAGCTGATCGAAGGTGCCCGCCATGCCGAAGGTGCCGACGACATGCAGGGCGATCGGCAGGCCCAGCTCGCGCCCGAGGGCCCAGGAGGTCTCGTAGCCCGGCAGGTAGATCTCGCCGCCCATCACCATGGTCAGCAGCTGGTCGTCCGAGGCGAAATGCTGCTGCTTGATGCGCCGCGCATCCTGCGGGTACCGGGAGCGGTCGCCGTGTCCCTCGAAATAGCCAAAGACGGCGCGCCGACCGGCATCGGCCAGGCCCTCGATGGCGGCATCGGAATGCTCGGGGCTGTGATGGATCTGGCTGACATCCATCACCGTCGTCACCCCCGCATCGAGCTGGGCGATCCCGGCGAAAAGCTCGTTGATGTAGACATCCTCGGGGCGGTAGACCAGCGAGAACTGCTGTAGGATCGTCTCGTAGTAGTTGGTGGCATTCACCGGGCGCCCGTCGTTGACCAGGATCCCGTGGGCCAACTGGCTGCGCAGGGCGGTCTCGAACTGGTGGTGATGGGTGTCGATAAAGCCCGGCATGACGATCTTGCCCGCGGCCTCGATCACCGCGGCGTCGGGCGCCTCGATGCGGGCCGCGACTTCGACGATGCGGCCGCCTTCGATCAGCACGTCGCCGGTGGCGAAATTGCCGACCGCGTCATCCATCGACAGCACCACGCCGCCCCGGATCAGGATCCGGCGCCCGGGCTCTCCCATGCCCTCGGGGATGGTGCTTTCGGCGATGTGCTGCGCCGTGGCCGAGCTGCCGAGGGTCGCCGTCGCCGCCAGCGCCGCGCCGCCGACCGTGCCGGCCCTCAGGAAGTCGCGCCGCGAGGGGCAGGGCAGTTTGGGACGTTGGGGATCACATAGTCTGCACATGTCTTCTCTCCTCCGGAAATTCCGTGTCAGAACGTGAGCGCCCCCGCGATCCCTGGCGGGTCAGGGGGCCAGGACCGATCCGAGGACCGGATAGCGTGTCAACTGATGGGCGATGTGCGACGCCGTGGCCTGAAGCTCAGGCAGGCGTTCCTCGACCAGCTGCTCGGGGGTCACCAGGCCAGTGTAGCCAGAGCTGTTGAGCGCCGCGACGGTATCGCCCTCGGCGTTGCGGATCGGCACCGCGATGGCGGTGATCCCGTAGTCAAGCTGGTCGACGGTGGTCGCGTAACCGTTCTGGCGCACCTCCTCGATCTGCTCGCCCAGCCGGCAGGGATCGATGCAGGTCTTCGAGGTCAGCGGGGTGGGCTGCAGGTCGGCCAGCCAGGCCTGTCGCCGGTCTTCCGGCAGTCCGGCCACCAGAACCCGGCCCATCGAGGTCGCGAAGGCCGGGTAGCGCACCCCGACATTGGCCGAGGCCCGGCGCGCCCGCTGGACCGAGACATGGGCGACGTAGATCACGTCCTGCCCGTCCAGCGTGCCGATCGAGGAGGCGTCGCCGAACTTCTCGATCAGCGAGCGCAGTTCGGGCTGCAGCACCTCCTCGATCCGGGTCGCGCCGTAGAAGGCCGAGCCCAGCGTCAGGATCCGCGGCGTCAGGTGGAACCGTTTCCCGTTGCGTCCGATGAACCCGAGATGCTCCAGCGTGATCAGGCTGCGCCTGGCGGCGGCGGGGGACAGGTTCACTGTCTTGGCCACCTCGCTCAGGGTCATCTCGGGACGGGATCCGTCGAGGCTTTCCAGGATCGCGAGACCCTTGGCCAGGCTGTCGACGAATTCGGACGGTTTTTCAGCGGGATTGGACAATCGGATCAGCCTTCCGGGGCAAGCACGAAGTTGAACTCGAAGACCGCGTCGGGCTTCACGTCAAGCGCGTAGTCGAACTGGTCGGCCTTCCGGACCGGCTGCACCTTGGCGATGAGGGACTTCCGCACCCCGAAGACGGCATCGTTGTCGATGTACTCGGTGTTTTCGAAGAAGACCTCGGTCGTGATGTCGGCCATGCCCGCAGCCCGCACGATATAGTGCAGATGCGCCGCGCGCCATGCGTGGCGGTTGCCGGCGCGCAGCAGCTCTCCGACCGGGCCGTCGTAGGGCACGGTGTAGGGCTTCGGCAGCACGGTGGTGTAGTAGTACCGGCCTTCCGAATCGGTGGTGAACTTGCCGCGCAGGTCCATCTTGTCCTGGCCGTGTTCCTGTTCCTGGATCGGGTAGGTGCCGGTGCCATCGGCCTGCCAGGTGTCGATGATCGCGCCCGGCAGCGGCTTGTGCAGGATGTCGGTGACCTGGCCGTGCACCAGCACGATGGCCCCGTCGCGGCCCTCGGACAGATCGGCGCCCAGTTTCTTTTCCGGCGCGTCATCCAGGTAGAACGGCCCCAGGTTCGACCCCTCGGTCGCCCCGCCCCGGGTGTTGATCATGTCGACCAGTGCCGAGAAGCCCAGGACATCGGAAAGCAGAATGAACTCATGCCGCTCGGGGGTAGAGATCTTGCCGCAGTCGTAGAGGAAGTTCAGCACCCGCATCCATTCGTCGTGGGTGATGCTGTTCTCGCGGGTGAAGTCGTGCAGGTGCTCGATGAGCCCGTGCAGCAGCTGCTCGAACCGGCTGCCCGGCTCCGTGGCGAAGCTCTCCTTCACCGCATCGGTGATCTTGTACTGGTTGATCTCGCGCATCGTGTCCTCCCTCGGGTCCGTTGCCGGGCCTGTATGTCCCCCCGCAACAATCATGCTTGACGCGACCCTAATCCGGCCCCTACTCTTTCGGCAAGAGCAAAAAACTTCGCTATGCGAAAAAAGGATACGGAATGCGCATCGGGAAACAGGATCAATCCTATACGGCTATCGCGACATCGGACGCAGAGAGCATCACGGTGCGCGGCCTCGATCTGTGCGACGAACTGATCGGGAAAATCGACTTCACCGACTACTTCTGGCTGCTGGTCCTCGGCGAACGCCCGAGCGCCCCGCAACGCCGCATGATGGATGCCTGTCTTGTCGCCATCGCCGAACACGGGCTGGTGCCCTCGGTGCAGGCGGCGCGGATGACGCTGGCCGCCGGCCCCGACGCCTGGCAGGGCGCCATGTCGGCCGGGCTGCTCGGCATGGGCAGTGTCGTGGCGGGTTCCTCCGAGGCGGCCGCCTTCTACCTGCAGGAGGTGCTGGACAAGGCCGAACGCGAGGGCACCGACCTTGAAACCGCCGCCATCGCCAGCCTGACGGAGCTGAAGGCGGCGAAGAAGAAGGTGCCGGGGCTGGGCCATCCGCAGCACAACTCCGGCGATCCGCGCGCCAATGTCCTGCTGGCCCTGGCCGACGAGATCGGCATCAGCGGCAAATATGTCAACTGCCTGCGCATCCTGGGCAAGCACGCCCCCGAGATCACCGGCCGCCCGCTGCCGATCAATGTCTCGGGCGCGATCCCGGCGACGATCCTCGACGCCGGCTTCCCGCTGCAGGCGGTGAAGGCCGTGCCGCTGCTGGCCCGCGCCGCGGGCCTGTCGGCGCATCTCTACGAGGAGAGCCTGCGCTCCATCGGTTTCATCATGTCGAACGTCGCGGACCAGGCCATCACCTACGATGGCGCGGTTTCGTCGAAGCACCAGGACTGAGGAGGCGCCCCATGGTCAAGATCCTGAAAGACGTGCGGGTCGTCGAACTCGGCACCTATATCACCGGCCCCGCCTGCGGGATGCATCTGGCCGATCTCGGCGCCGATGTGATCAAGGTCGAGCGCCCCGGCACCGGCGACCCGTTCCGGGCGTTCAAGGGCGGGCTCTATTCCCCCCACTACCAGACCTACAACCGCAACAAGCGCTCCATCGCGCTGGACACCAAGGACAAGGAGGACCTGGAGGTCTTCCATGCCCTGATCGAGACCGCCGACATCTTCATCCAGAACTTCCGGCCCGGCGTCGCCGAACGCCTCGGCGCGGGCGAGGAGGAGCTGCGGCGGATCAACCCCGGGCTGGTCTACTGCGCCATCTCGGGGCTTGGCGCCACGGGGCCGGCGAAGGATCGCCCGGTCTATGATTCCGTCGCCCAGGCGGCCAGCGGTTACCTGCGCCTGCTGACCCCGCCCGAGAACCCGCGCGTGATCGGCCCGGCCATCGCCGATGCGGTCACCGGGCAATATGCCGCCATGGCCTGTATCGCCGCCCTCTTCGAGCGCGGCCGCAGCGGCACCGGGCGGCGCATCGACATCTCGATGCTGGAAGCCATGTGCCATTTCAACCTCGACAGCTTCACGCATTACTTCTCGGTCGGCGAGATCATGGGCCCGCTGTCGCGACCGACCGTCTCGCAGAGCTACACCTTCGAATGCGCCGACGGAAAGTGGATCGCCTTCCACCTTTCCAGCCCCGAGAAGTTCTGGACCGGCCTGCTGGAAGCCACGGGCCAGCAGCAGCTCAACGAGGATCCGCGCTTCAACCAGCGCCTGCAGCGGATCCAGCACCAGGACGCGCTGATCGCCCACTTCCGCGAGGTCTTCGCCACCCGGCCCCGGGATGAATGGTGCGACCGGCTGCGCGAGAACGAAGTGCCCTATTCGCCCGCCTACGACAGCTCGGAGGCGCTGGAGGATCCGCAGGCGCAGCACCTGGGCATCAAGGTCAGCGCCCCGAGCGCCGAGATCGGCACCTTCACCACCGTGCGCCCGCCCTACAACTTCGACGGCCAGGCCGAGACCGATGTCCTGGCGCCGCCGCAACTTGACGAACACGGCGCGGAACTGCGCGCCGAGGTCGCCCGGCGCAAGGCCGGGTGAGCGCCCGACAGAGGGGGGAGCAGCCATGACAGACTTCGTGAAATCCGTACCCGCAGGGGAGGTGAAGGAGGCCAGCAAGGCCATGCTGCAAAAGCAGCTCTTTGCCATCTTCACCATCCCGGTGAACGGGATGGGTCCCGTCTTCGAACACCTCGAAGAGCACCTGGCATTCCAGGTGCAGCTGGAAAAGGACGGCATCCTCTATGCCGCCGGTCCGATGTGGACCGACGATGAGGAAAGCTGGGAAGGCGAGGGCCTTGTCGTCATCCGCGCGGAGACGCGGGCGGCGGCGATCCGGATCGCGGAAGGCGATCCGATGCACAAAGCGGGCGCGCGGGAATTCCGCGTGCGCCCGTGGATGATCAACGAGGGCAGCGTGACGCTCCGGCTCGACATGTCGAGCCAGAGCTTCGCGATCGTCTGACCTTTTCTCAGGGAGGAGAAACTATGAACTTCATGCTACGTACCGCGCTGGTCGGCGCGCTTGCCATGCCTGGCGCGGCGTTCGCCCAGGAGACGATCAACCTGACGGTGGCCTCCAGCCACCCGACCGTGATTCCCTGGGTGGGGATGATCAAGACGCATTTCATGGCCCGCACGGACGAGATCCTCGCCGAGACCGGCACCTACCAGATCGAGTGGAACGAAGCCTTCGGCGGCCAGCTCTACAAGGCCAATGCCACGCTGGATTCGGTCGAGCAGGGCATCACGGATATCGGCTGGGTCTTCTCGTTCCTGGAACCGGCCAAGCTGCCGATGAGCCAGGCGTCGTCCTATGCGCCCTTCACCACCGCCGATGCCTCGCTGCAACTTGAGGTGATGCAAGAACTGTTCGAGACCAACGAGGCGTTCCGCAACGAGTGGGAACAGTACAACCTCAAGGTTCTCGGCTTCACCGGCACCGACAGCTATGACGTCTACACCAAGGAGCCGATCTCGGGCTTTGCCGATCTCGACGGCATGAAGCTCTCGGCGCCGGGGGTGCTGGGCAACTGGCTGCGCGGCACCGGTGCCAATGCCGTGGACGGGGCGCTGACCACCTTCTACACCGACATCCAGACCGGCGTTTCGGATGGCGTCCTCTCGCTGGCGCTCGGCGTGCTGCCCGCGAAGATCTACGAGGTCGCGCCTCATATCACCAAGGTCGACATGGGCGTCGCCTTCTCCGGTGCCGTGGCGATCAACCGCGACAGCTGGGACATGCTGCCCGAAGAGGTGCAGGAGGCGATGATCGAGGCCGGGGCCTACTACACCGAGGCCCACGGGCGCGACCTGAACGAGCGTCACGCCGCCGCGCTTGACGCCATGGTCGCCGCCGGGGCCGAGCAGAGCACCCCCGTCGAGATCACCCCGATGAGCCAGGAAGACCGCGAAGCCTGGGTGAATGCCATGCCCAACATCGCCGGCGAATGGGCCGACACGCTGGAAGAGCGCGGGATGCCGGCCCGGGACTTCATGAAGTCCTACATCGCCGGTGTGCGCGAACGCGGCGGCGAGCCGGTGCGCGCCTGGGACGACGAGCTGTGATCGCGGAATCCTGACGTGAGCGAACAGGCAACACCCTCCAGCGGTGCCGGAGTCCGGCACCGCTCCCTCGCCGCCCGGATCTGGGGCGGCGTGGTCGACGCGCTGGCGGCCTTCGGCACCGCGCTCATTGCCGGGCTGATGCTGCTGATCTGCGCCGATATCGTCGCGCGCAACGGCATGGGCGCCTCGCTGCCGCTGGTTTCTGAGCTGGGGGCGCTGCTTCTGGTGATGATCGTCTGCCTGCAGTTCGGCGCCACCATCCGCGCCGACAGGCTGGCCCGCGCCGGGCTGTTCCTGGATCCGCTGCGCACGCGCCACCCTCGGGCCGGCGCCGCGCTGGAAACGGTCTTCGACCTGGTGGGCGCGGGGATGATCGGGCTGATGGCCTGGGCGACCTACGGCATCCTGGTAACCGACTGGCAGCGCCAGGAATTCATCGGCACCACCGGGCTTGGCACCCTGCCGACATGGCCCTTCCGGGCCTTCATCCTGCTGGGCCTGACGGTCGCGGCACTGGAATTCGTGGCCCGTGCCCTGCGCTCGGCGCGCGCCGCTGCGGGACTTTCGGAGGTGACACGATGAGCCCCCTTGAAATCGGCTACTATGCCGTCGGCGGCCTTGTGGTCCTGATCTACCTCGGGATGCCCATCGGGATCGGGATGCTCGGCGTCTCCTTCCTGGGGGTCACGCTGATCCGCAACGATGCGGTGGCCCTGCGGATGCTGGGCGCGGCGGGCAATGACAGCCTGCGGGAATATCTCTACGCCGTCGTGCCGCTGTTCGTCCTGATGGGGCTGCTGGTGACGGTGTCCAATGTCGGCAAGGACACGTTCGACGTGTTCCAGAGGATGCTGCGGCGGGTGATGGCCGGGCTGGGCATTGCCACGGTCTTCGCCAATGCCGTCTTCGCCTCGATCACCGGCATCTCGATCGCCTCGGCCACGGTGTTCAGCCGCGTCGCAGTGCCCGAGATGACCCGCCACGGCTATTCCAAGCGCTTCGCCACCGGCGTCGTCGCCGGCTCCTCGGTGCTGGGGATGATGATCCCGCCCTCGCTGCTGATGATCGTCTACGCCGTCCTGGCCGAGGAATCCGTCGGCCGGATGTTCCTGGCCGGGATCGGCCCGGGCCTGCTGCTGGCGGTGATCTTCTCGCTCACCATCCTGCTGATGGCGGCGCGGCGCAACGACATGGTCTTTGCCCACCAGGACGACGACGCCAAGTTCGAGGACTTCTCGGCCTGGCAGCTGCTGCGCAAGGCGGTGCCGATCCTGGCGCTGATGCTGGTGGTGCTGGGCGGCCTCTACGGCGGCTTCCTGAACCCGACCGAGGCCGGGGCTGCCGGCGCCGCCGGTGCGCTGGTCATCGCCCTTCTGCGCCGGGCACTGCCCGCGCGCACCCTGTGGCGTCTGATGGTCGAAACCGGCCAGATCACCGTCTCGGTGCTGTTCCTGATCCTGGCGGCGACCTTCTTCAGCCGGATGCTGGCCCTTTCCGGGGTGCCGCGGGAACTGGCCTCGATGTTCCTGGACAGCTCCATCGGGCCCTATGGCTTCCTGCTGGTCTACCTGGTGCTGATCGTCATCCTCGGCTGCCTGATCGACTCGATCTCGATCATGCTGATCGTGCTGCCGATCGCCCTGCCGGTCGCCGAGGCCGCGGGCTTCGACCTGATCTGGTTCGGCGTGCTGACCGTGGTCGCGGTCGAGATGGGCCTGCTGACACCGCCCTTCGGCCTGTCGGTCTATACCATCAAGTCGGCCATCGACGATCCCGACCTCTCGGTCGGCGACATCTTCCGCGGCGCCTTCCCCTTCGTCCTGGCGATGATGGTGGCGCTGGTGATCCTGATCGCCTTCCCGTCGATCTCGACGTGGCTGGCCCGCCTCTGAGCTGAAAGAGAAGATATGCCCAAGATCCTGCTGATCCCCGGCAGCCTGCGCGCGGCCTCGTCCTCGCGCGCCACGGCCCGCGCCCTGGCCGCGCGCCTGCCCGCCGGGACGAGCCATGCCACCGCCGACCCCGGACGGCTGCCGCACTACAATGCCGACATCGCCGATGACCCCGCCGTCGCGGACTTCATCGCCGAGGTCGGAGCGGCGGACGGGCTGATCTTCGTCACGCCCGAATACAACTACAGCATTCCCGGCGTGCTGAAGAACGCGATCGACTGGGCCTCGCGCCCGGCCTACGAGTCGGTCTTCAAGGGCAAGCCCTGCCTCATCGTTTCCACCTCGGGCGGGGCGCTTGGCGGGGTCCGGGCCCAGGCGCATCTGAAGTACATCCTGAACGGGATGCTGGCCGAGGTCTTCCCCTGCAAGGAAATCATCGTGCCGATGGCCAATGCCAAGGTCGAGGCCGGCGTGCTGACGGACGAAGCCGTGCTGAGCTTCGCCGAGGAGGTCCTCTCGGCCTTCGTCGACCACCTGGGCTGACCACCATCGTTCCTGGACCAGAAAGGCCCGGTGCCCCGCGCCGGGTCCTTTTGCGTGCCGGCGCCCCTCCTCCGTCCCCCCTGTCGCATTTGTTTTACCTCATCGTCATGGCGGTGAGATCATCCCGGCCTACCCCGGAAACATCCGAATGAATGTGACGATGGGGTGTCGGAATGAGTGGCAACTGGCAGATGGCCCGGGCGTGGATCATGGACAGCATCGCCTCGCGCGACCTGGCGCAGGGCGACAAGCTGCCGACCGAGCAGGAGCTGTTGCGGCAGATCGGCGTCGGGCGGCACTCGCTGCGCCGCGCCGTGGCCTCGCTGGCCGCCGAGGGGGTTCTTTCGGTCGAACAGGGGCGCGGCACCTTCGTGCGTGGCCAGCCCCGGATCAACTACCGCATCGGCCGCCGCACCCGCTTCCGCGAGAACCTGGAAAGCCAGGGGGTGAAGCCGGGCGGAGAGACCATCACCGCCGATATCACCCCCGCCGAGCCCGATGTCGCGCGCGAGCTCTCTCTGCCCGTCGGCACCCCGGTGCACCGCATCCTCGGCCGCTCGCGCGCCGATGACCATCCGCTTGGCCTGAACCGCAGCTTTCACCCCGCCGGGCGCTTCCCCGACCTTGGGGCAAAGCGCCAGAGCCGCATGTCGGTCACCGATATCTACGCCAGCTACGGCGTGACCGATTATCGCCGCCGCACCACCACCATCTACGCCCGCCTGCCCGAGAAATGGGAGGCCAAGCTGCTGGAGCAGCCCGCCGACCAGCCGGTCATCGTCATGTGCAAGACCGACGAGGACCTCTCGGGCATCCCCATCGGCTGGTCCGAGGCGATCTACGCCGCGGGCCGCATCCGTTTCACCCTCGATTTCCCGGAATAAGCCATGTTCGACAGACACGGGGGCGAGATGCCCTCTGACGACCTGACCACCCTGGCCCGCGCCGATGCCGCGCGCCTCAAGCTCCTGGCCGAAGAGATCCTGCCCCGGCTCGGGGACATGCAGGTGCTGAAAAGCGGCACCGGCCTCGTGATGCTGCCCATGCGCGACACGGTGCAGGGGGTGGAGTTCCACCTCGGCGAAGTGCTGGTGGCCGAAGCCCATGTCCGCCTGCCCTCGGGCACCGAGGGCTACGGCATGGTCACGGGCCGCGACATCGAACGCGCCATGGCCATGGCCCTGCTGGATGCCGCGCTCAGCGACGGCACCGCCGCCGACCGCATCCGCGCCTTCATCGAGGCAGAGGCCCAGGCACAGCAAGCCGAGGACACCGAGACCCTGCGCCGGATCGAAGCCACCCGCGTCGACATGGAGACCTTCTGATGCTTGCCACCCCCCTGCCCGACGCCGAGGAAATCCGCGACAACGCGACCTTCGACGCCGTCCTTGGCGCCCTCTCCCGCCCCGGCACCCTGCGCGACCTGCCCGAACCCGGCCCCCTCTGCATCGCGCTGGCGCTGCTGGACCGCGAATGCCGCGTGCATGCCGGGGATGAGACCCTCTCGGCCCGGATCGCCGCCACCGGCGCGGCCCTGGTGCCCGCGCATGAGGCCGATCACGTCTTCATGGCCGCCGACAGCGCCGAGGCGCTTGCGGTCATCGCCGGGCTCGACACCGGCTCTCACCTCTATCCCGACGAGGGCGCCACACTGATCGTGCCGGCAAGGATCGGCGCAGGCCAGGCGCTGCAACTCACCGGCCCCGGCATCAAGTCGGTCGAGCGCATCTGCCTTGATGGCATCCACCCCGGCTTCTGGGCCCTGCGCGCCCGGCTGTGCGCCTACCCGCGCGGTATCGAGGTGCTGATCCACGACGGGGCCCGCCTGCTGGCCCTGCCCCGCTCTACCCAAGTGACGGAGGTCTGAGACATGGCATATGTGGCAACCCGCGGTGGCGAACGCGCCATCGAACAGAGCGAAAGGCTCTACCGTGCCCAGATGGGCCAGATCGACGCCGCCCGCGTGGCCGAGATCGAAAAGGCCCTGCCGGCCCTTGTCGACCGGGTGATGGGCGAGGCCTCTCTCTACGCCCCCGACCTTGCGGCGCTGGCCCTGGCCCAGTCGGGCGGGGACCTCTACGAGGCGCTGCTGCTGCTGCGCGCCTGGCGCACCACCCAGCCCCGGTTGCAGATCGCCGAGGTCGTGGCCCCGGACGCCGGTTTCACACATCGCCGCATCTCTGCCGCCTTCAAGGACATCCCCGGCGGCCAGATCCTTGGCCCGACGCTGGACTACGCGCACCGCCTGCTGGCGACCGAGGTGCTGGAAGACCAGCCCTACGCCCCGCCCGCAGTCGAGCCCGCCGCGAAACCCGCACCCGCCACGCATCCCTCGCTGGCCGAATGGCAGCGCGCGCAGGGCCTTGTGACCACGCCCGAGGCCGCCCCGGTGCCGCGCGACGAGATCCCCGACCTGACCCGCGAGCCGCTGCTGTTCCCCGCCAAGCGCGCCCATACGCTGCAAAGCCTGGCGCGCGCCGATACCGGTGGCACGCTGGCGCTCGGCTATTCGGCCATGCGCGGCTACGGCAACAGCCACCCGACGGTGAACGAGCTGCGCCTTTCGGAGGTCGAGGTCATGGTCGCCCACCCCGACGGGCGGCGCTTCTCTGCGGGTCGGGTCAAGACCTCCCAGGCCGAGGTGGTGACCACCAAGGGCAAGGGCGAACTGCGTCTCGGCTTCACCGCCACGCTGGGCTGGAACGAGGTCAAATGCATCTCTGCCGCCACGCTGGACCTGAACGCGCCGGGGGCCGAGAAGAACTCGCCGGTCGAAGAGGAATTCTTCCTCTACCACACCGAGCCCGTCGAAAGCTCGGGCTTCTGCATCCACTTCAAGCTGCCCCACTACGTCACCTTCCAGTCCTCGCTGGACAACCTGCGCGCGGCGAAATCCGCCCAGGCGGAACAGGCGCAACCCACTGACAAGGAAGAGGAAACCGCATGAGCCTTTCCGATCTCACAGGCCGCTGGAAGGCGTTTTCCTACGGCTTCCTCGATGCCTCGGCCAAGCGCGAGCTGCGCCGCAAGATGATCAAGGCCGTCGCCGTGCCCGGCTGCCAGATGCCCTATGCCTCGCGCGAGGTGCCGATTGCTCGGGGCTGGGGCACCGGCGGGCTTCAGGTGACCCTGACGCTGGTCAAGCCGTCCTCCACCGTGAAGGTGATCGACCAGGGCGCCGACGACAGCGTCAACGCCGCCTCGATCCGTCGTTTCCTGTCCCGCGTCTCGGGCGCGGCGGAAACCTGGGACACGCTGGACGCCACGCTGATCCAGTCGCGCCACCGCATCCCGGAAGAGAAACTGACCCGCGACCAGATCCTGATCCTGCAGGTCCCCAACCCCGAACCCCTGCGCGGGGTCGAGCCCAACATGTCCACCGCCCGCCAGATGCATGCGGATGCCGACTACGGGCGGATGTGGCTGCAGCTTTACGAACAGATGGTCCGCTCGGGCCGGGTAATGCTGGGGGCCTCCTACCCGGCGATGGTCAACGGCCGCCACGTCATGACCCCCTCACCGATCCCCCGCTGGGACGTGAAGAAGCTTCACATGGCCGAACACCTGACGATCCTTTCGGCGGGCCGCGAGAAACGCATCTTCGCCGTGCCGCCCTATACGCGGGTCGAGCCGCTGGTCTTCGACGATGTGCCCTACAAGGTCGAGGACCACGCGCATCTGACCTGCGCCCGCTCCGGCGTCACCGGCTACTTCATGAACGAGATCCCGCAAGAAGACGGCTCGGCGGGCTACGAGGTCTCGGACAGCCACTTCGGCATCAAGGCCATCGACGCCCGCGACGGCGGCACACCGACGGTCGGACAGACCTGGTACAGAAACGGAGAGCTGGCATGAGCGCCCTGATGAAAGAGGCCCCACGCCTCGTCCGCACCCAGCCCCTGATGGAGCTGTCGGGCCTGTCGAAGACCTATGGCAACGTCCGCGCGCTGGATGACGTTTCCGCCCGTGTCTACCCGGGCGAAGTGCTTGGCATCGTGGGGGAATCCGGCTCGGGCAAATCGACCTTGCTGCGCATGATGAACCTCGAGGAAAGCCCCGACACCGGCCGCTACCGGCTGGACCTGCCCGAGTTGCCCGAGGACCTGTTTACCCTCGACCGTTTCGAACGGCGGATGCTGCGCGCCCGCCGTATCGGCATCGTCTACCAGAACCCGCACCTTGGGCTGCTGATGAAGCATTCGTCCTCCGGCAACGTCGCCGAGCGGCTGCTGGTCGCGGGCGAACGCCGTTTCGCGGTGCTGCGCGAGAAGGCGCAGGTGGCGCTTGAGGCCTCCGAATTCCCCATCCCCCGCATGGATGCCCCGCCGATCGAGCTGTCGGGCGGGATGCAGCAGCGGGTGCAGCTGGCCAAGGCCATCGCGCTGGAACCCGCCGTTCTGCTGCTGGATGAACCGACCACGGGGCTGGATGTCTCCGTTCAGGCGCTGGTGCTGGATACGCTGAAGCGGCTGCAACAGGAACGTCGCATCACCATGGTACTGGTCAGCCACGACCTTGGCGTGATCCGCACCATGGCCGACCGGGTGATGGTCATGCGCCATGGCCGGGTGGTCGAGGAAGGGCTTGCCGACCAGGTCTTCCAGGACCCGCAGCACGCCTACACCCAGCAACTTGTCCACGCGAAACTCTGAGGCCCCTCATGACCACGATCCTGGATGTTCAAGGTCTGACCAAGACCTTCGAGATGCACCACCTGGGCCAGTCCCTTCCGGCTTTCGAGGACCTGTCCTTCACCCTGCACGCGGGTGAATTCCTGCTGCTGTCGGGGCCCAATGGCGTCGGCAAGTCGACCCTGTTGCGCACCCTCTATCGCAGCTACCTGCCCGTCGCCGGGCACCTGTGGTTCCATTCCCGCGAGGGGGTGATCGACATGGCCAATGCCGCCGATATCGACGTGGCGCACCTGCGCCGGACCGAGATCGGTTTTGTCACCCAGTTCCTCAACGCCCGCCCCCGCGTCGCCGCCGAGGAGATCGTCGCCGAGCCGATGCGCCTTGCGGGCTATGGTCGCGAAGAGGCGCTGGAACAGGCGCGGCACTGGCTGGCGGCCTTCGGCGTGAAGCCCGACCTCTGGCGCGCCTACCCCACGACCTTCTCGGGTGGCGAGCAGCAGAAGGTGAACCTGGCCCGCGCGCTGATCCTGCCGCAGCGGATGCTGCTGCTGGACGAACCGACGGCCTCTCTCGACAAGGGCGCCCGCGCGGCGCTGGTTGCCCGCCTGGCTGAGCTGAAGGCGCAGGGCGTCGCCATGATCGGCGTCTTCCACCATCCGGGCGATGTCGCCGCGCTGATCGACCGCGAAATCCCCCTGAAACCCAAGACCCCTATCGAGGAAATTGCCGATGTGGCTCTCTGATTTCCGCGTCGTCCTGCCCGACATCGTGCTGCCGCAAGGCTCTGTCCGTATCGAGGACGGCAAGATCGCCGAGCTGCGCGACACCCCCGTCCCCCATGCCGAGATCGACGGGCGCGGGTTGCTGCTGATGCCCGGCTTCATCGACATGCATGGCGACATGATCGAGCGCGAGGTCGAGCCCCGCCCGAACGTCACCATGCCGATCGAACTGGGCCTGCGTGACCTCGACCGCCGCCTGAAGGTATCCGGCATCACCACCGGCTATGCCGCCGTGTCCTTCACGCCGAAGTCGGTACACGGGCACATGCGCAGCCACGCCCATTCCTCGCAGATGCTGCGCGACCTGAAGGCGATGCGCGGCCTGTTGAAGGTCGACCACCGCGTCCACACCCGGTTCGAGGTCAACTTCCCCGACGCGCTGGAGGTGATCGAAGAGCTGATCGCCAATGGGACCGTCGATCTGGTGTCCCTGATGGATCACACGCCGGGGCAGGGGCAGTACCGTAACCTCGAGAAGATCCGCGCCAATGCCATCCGCGCCGGGGCCACCCCCGAAGAGGCGGACGAGAACATCCAGCGCCGGATCGACATGCGGCTGGAAGCGCAGGGCGACGTCGGTGCGACACTCGAGGCGATCTCCAAGACCTGCGCCGCGCATGGCATCGCCGTCGCCTCGCATGATGACGACACGGTCGAGAAGGTGGCGCTGATGGACTCGCTCGGCGCCACGATCTCGGAATTCCCGGTGACGCTGGAAGCCGCCGCCGAGGCCAAGGCGCGCGGGCTGCTCACCGCCATGGGCGCGCCCAATGCGCTGCGCGGCGAAAGCTATTCGGGCAACCTTTCCGCGCGGGAGGCCTATCGCAACGGCCTGCTGGATATCCTGGCCGCCGATTACCACCCCTCGGCCATCCTGCCCGCCATCCTGGCGCTGGCGCCCATGCGCCCCGGTGGGCTGGCGGAGTCCACCCGGCTGGCGACCCTCACCCCGGCCCGCGCCCTGCACCTGGAGGATCGCGGAGAGATCGCGCCGGGCAAGCTGGCCGACCTGGTCATCGCCGATGACGACGGCGTCGGCCATGTCCGCGCCACCCTGCGCCACGGCGCCTTCATCTTCTCGGACGGAAGTGTCAGCCAACGCCTGACCGCTGTCGCAGCCCAGTAAGGACATCCCATGACCCTACCCGTGATCGGCGCCGCCCTCGGCGTCTCGGAACTCGCCACCTACCGCGACTGGCTGTTCGACAAGGACCGCGATCTGGAAATCCAGAGCTTTTCGAACCCCGAGCTGCTGATCTCGGGCGACTGGCAGGACCTGGTCGACGAGGCGAAGACACAGCTGGACGGTTTCGCCGGGCGCTACGGTATCCACGGGCCGTTCTGGGGGCTGAGCTTCAGCAATCCCGACCCCGAGATCCGCGCCATGGTGGCCCGCCGCATGGCACAGGGGCTGGACATCTGCGAGGCGCTTGGCGCGACGCACATGGTCATCCATTCGCCCTTCACCACCTGGGATCACCACAACCTGGCGACCTATCCCGGCGCGATGGAGCGGCTGACGGCATGGGTCCACGAAAGCCTCGGCGCTGCCGTGAAGCGGGCCGAAGATGCGGGCGTCACGCTGATGCTGGAAAACATCGAGGATATCGACCCCGCCTGGCGCAAGGCACTGGCCGAAAGCTTCGGCTCGGAGGCCATCAAGCTGTCCATCGACACCGGCCACGCGCAGTACGCCCATGGCTCGACCGGTGCACAGCCGGTTGATTTCTATGTCCGCTCGGCGGGCGAGATGCTGGGCCATGTCCACCTGCAGGACGCCGACGGCTATGCCGACCGCCACTGGCAGATCGGCCAGGGCTCGATCCGCTGGCACGAGGTCTTCAAGGCGCTTGGCGAGCTGGAAGCCAGGCCCCGCCTGATCCTGGAGCTGCGCGACAAGGCCGGTATCCTGCCCTCGATGGAGTGGCTGGAACGCGAGGGGTTGGGCCAGTAATCGGGGCCAGTAGCCCTTACCGCCGCTGAGTCCATTTCACCGTCGTCTCCCACGCCAGGGGGGCGGCGGTTTCCTTTTCGACATGGCGGGCGCAGATCTCTTCCAGGTCGCGCATCACCGGGCCAAGACCGACCCGGCGCACCAGCGACCACACGGACGAGCGGGTCAGGTAGAAATCGACCAGCCCGCGCAGCTCACGCGGCTCGGCCCAGGTGTAGGTGCGCGACCGGGCGGTCTTGAACCCTTCGACCGAGGACAGCTCGCGCACCGTCGGCTCGCGTTGCGCCGCGACCTCGCCCAGGGCGCCGGCCGCGCGGGAGGCCCGGGCGACATGGGCGGCGATCTCTTCGGTCAGCGGGCTCGGCACCATGCGGTTGCGAAGCAGGGCCAGCACGGCGCCGGGGGCCATGACCCGGCGCGCCTCGGCGTAGAAGCCCGGCGCATCGAACCAGTGGAAGGCGGAACAGGCGACGACCAGACCGGCCGAGCCATCGGGCAGGGGCAGCGCCTCGGCCGTGCCGTCGGTGGCCTGCACCCGTGCGTCATCGCGGAAGCTGCGCGCCAGCACGCGGCGCATGTCGCGCCCCGGTTCCACCGCCGTCACCAGCCAGCTTTCGGGCAGCGCGGCACGCAGGGGCCGGGTCGAGGTGCCCGGCCCCGCGCCCACATCGACCGCCAGGGCGCGGCCCGAGGTGCAGAGCGGCAGCAGGTCGCGGAATGCCTCGACCGGATAGTCCGGGCGGTAGAGGGCATAGGCTTCGGCCAGCCCTTCGAAGCGGTCCGCGTGATCGGCCATCAGATGCCCCCGAAGCGCCCCGTGCCATGGGCCACCCGCCCCGCGCTGAGGGTCATCAGCACCTGCGGCGCGGCCCCTTCGGGCCAGTCCAGCGCCACCAGGTCGGCACGTTGCCCCGGCACGATCTCGCCCCGGTCGGGCAGGTTCGAGGCGCGCGCCGGATTGGTCGAGACCAGTTTCCACAGCTCATGCAGCGCGCCACGCCCCTCGGCGTGCAGCCGCGCCACGGCGGCCAGCATGGCGGGGTAGTAGTAGTCCGAGGCCAGGATATCGCAGAGCCCCGCGCCGACCATCTCGGCCGCCCCGGGCGAGCCGATGTGACTGCCCCCGCGCAGCACGTTGGGCGCGCCGAAGATGATGTGATCGCCCGCCGCCCGCGCGGCCTCGGCCGTGCGCAGGTTCATCGGGAACTCGCTGACACGAGAGCCGATGCCGCGGTAATAATCCCGCGTCTCGACCTGGGTATCGTCATGGGACAGCATCGGGGCCCCGGCGGCGCGAGCGGCCCTTGCGACGCGGTCGATGGCAGCGGGCACCTCGTCGCGCCTGCCCCAGGTGTCCCGCATCAGGGCGATGAACTCGGTGACAGGGATGTCGGCACGGGCGGCGCGTTTCTCCATCTTGCGGGCGAAGGCGGCAGAGTCGATGTCGGTGATCGGATACTCCGGCACCATGTCGAAGGGGCGTTCCTGCAAAGGCACGTCCGGCGACAGAAGGGCCATGGTGGTATGATCGTTGAAGGCGACCGAGGGCGTCAGTGGCCCGGTCAGCATCTGCTCGATCAGGGGGATGGCGTCGAAACAGAAGGTCTCCCACCGCAGTTGCACCCGGTTTTCCACGGCGAAACGGGGGGCCAGCGCACTCAGCGCCTCGGTGATCTGGCGGCCATGGGCAACCGAGCGCAGGCCGGGTTCCCAGCTCAGCGTCAGGGCATGGAAGGCGGTGGCGATCCCATTGCCGGCCAGCTGGCGGTCGGTTTCCAGCAGGGCGGTCTCGACCGGGAAGAAGACGCCGGGGCGCGGCATCAGCTGGCGCTCGAAGGCATCGCCGTGGATATCGACCAGCGCGGGCGCCAGCAGGCAGCCCGTCGCGTCGATCACCCGCGCGCCGTCGCGCGCCACGTCCAGGCCGGTGATTTGCCCGTTCTCGATCCGTACCGAGACGTTCTCGACGCCACCGGAGAGAATCACCTGCGCGCCTTCGATCTGTACTGCCTGCATCTGTCGCCCCGTCTGGCCTCTCATGGCCCATCCATTGATCCGAATGAATACCTAGGCCCCCTGCGTAACGGTTGCACGGCGGAAATGTGAACGCTGCTTGACGGTGCCGGCTGGGGTCATTCGGACAAATTCGCGGGGTCCCGCCCCGCGTGGCGACAGGGCATCGCGGCGCAACTCCTTGAATTGGCGCACTATACGCTGCCGGATTTCACAGAACTGACAAGACTCGCTTGCGCAATATTCATTCGGACGATGCGGGGACGTCACGGAACTGGGCGACGGTCCGGCTCATGGAAAACGCATCCCTGACCCTCACCTCCGTCACCCGCCGCTTCGGGGAAACCCGCGCGGTGGACAATGTGACCCTGACAGTCGAGCCCGGCCAGTTCGTCGGTGTCATCGGCCGCTCGGGCGCCGGCAAGTCGACGCTGCTGCGCCTGATCAACCGCCTGATCGATCCCAGCGAGGGGCAGATCACTTTCGGAGACCGCCAGATCACCGCCATGAAGGGCCGCGAGCTGCGCGCCTGGCGGCGGGATTGCGCGATGATCTTCCAGCAGTTCAACCTGGTCGAGCGCCTGGACGTGCTGACCAACGTGCTGGTCGGCCAGCTGGCCGGGCACGGGTTCCTCAACTCGATGACGATGCGCTTCTCGGATGCCGAGCGCGCCCGCGCCATCCAGGCCCTTGATCGGCTGGACATGGCGCCCAAGGCGCTGCAACGCGCCGGCACCCTTTCGGGCGGCCAGCAGCAGCGCGTCGCCATCGCCCGGGCGCTGGTGCAGGACCCGCGCATCATGCTGGCCGATGAACCCATCGCCTCGCTCGACCCGGGCAATGCCACCCGGGTGATGGAGGCGCTGCGCACCATCAACCGCGAAGACGGGCTGACCGTTCTGGTCAACCTGCACACCCTCGACACCGCCCGCGCCTATTGCGACCGCATCATCGCCATGCGCGAAGGCCGGGTCTTCTTCGACGGCACCGCCGCCCAGCTGACCGACGATGTCGTCCGCGACATCTACGGCTCCGAAGGGCTGGCCGAGTTCAACGAGGCCGTCACCTCCACGTCCATTTCCAACCGTCGGGCCGCCAAGATTCCGGCCTGACCCCGCACAGAGCGCACCTAAAGGGAGACTCCCCATGAAACTGCTCAGCACCGCCGCCCTCGTGGCACTGATCGCCGCCCCCGCCATGGCCGAGGGCTGGAAGGACGACTACCAGGTCGTCAAGTTCGGCATCCTCTCGGGTGAGAACGAGAAGGACCGCCTGATGCGCAACGAACCGCTGCGCGCCTACCTGGAAAAGACGCTTGGCGTCGAGGTCGAGATGTTCACCGCCGGCAACTATGACGGCGTGATCCAGGCCATGGCCGCCGACCAGATCGAGGTCGCCTCCTTCGGCTCCTCCTCCTATGCCGCGGCCTACACCCTGACCGAGGGCGGCGTCCGCCCGACCCTGACCAGCATCAAGAAGGACGGCAACACCGGCTACCGCTCCATCGTGGTGACCCGTTGCGACAGCGGCATCACCTCGCTGGAAGACGCCAAGGGCAAGGTTCATGCCTTCGCCGATCCCGACAGCACCTCGGGCTACGCCGTACCCTACTTCAACATGAAGGAACGCCTCGGCATCGACCCGGCCACCTACTTCTCGGCCACCCCCTTCGGCGGCAGCCACGAGGCCGATGTGCAGGGCGTCGTCAACGGCACCTTCGACACCGCCTCGACCTACCAGAACAACGACGCCGACGGCATCTATCAGCGCATGGAAACCAAGGGCATGATCGAGCCCGGCGTGGTCTGCAAGATCTGGGAATCCCCCGAGATCACCTCGGGCCCGGTCACCTTCCGTACCAACCTGCCCGACGAGATGATCGAAGCGATCACCGAAGCCTACCTGTCGTTCCCGCAGGACGATCCGGAAGGCTACGCGCTCTATTCCTCCTTCGATCCGGAAGACCCGAACCCCTCGGTTGGCTGGACCCGCGTCGATCATGACCGCTACCAGTGGATCGTCGACATGCGCGACTGGCTGAAGCGCGAGCGTCGCGGCTCCTGATCGCCTGATACCGGGGCGGGCCCGTCATGGACCCGCCCCTTCCCTTTTGCCGGATACCCCAATGACCGCCACAGCCGAGTTCACCACCGCGCCGCCCCTGTCCGGCCCCTCCGCCATTGCCGCCTTCGAACGCGGCTTCGCGTTGCAGCGCCGCCGCGCACGGGTGAACTGGGCCATCGGCGCCGTGCTCTTCTTCGCCGTCTTCCTGCTGACCGCCTGGATGGGCGACTTCTTCAAGGTCACGCAGGTGACGCTGCGCGATGGATCGCGGGAATGGCGCTGGATCATCGGCGCCGGCCTGCCGCGCCTTGGGGAGTTCATCACCAAGACCTTCCCCGTGCTGCGATGGGACAGCCTGGGCGCCGACCTGGCCGAATGGTTCTGGCGCTGGCAGACCTGGCTGCGCCTGCTGGTCGAGACCATCCTGATCGCCTTCATGGCCACGGTCTTCGGCGTCATCGGCGGCTTCCTGATCTCGTTCCCCGCCTCGCGCAACCTGTCGCCCAACCGCACCGTCCTGTGGATCGCCCGCCGCTTCCTGGAAATCGCCCGCACGGTGCCGGAACTGGTCTGGGCGCTGATCTTCGTCTTCTGCTTCTCGGTCGGTCCGATGGCCGGGGTGCTGGCGGTCGGGCTTCATGCCTGCGGTTCGCTCGGCAAGCTCTACTCGGAAGTGAACGAGAACATCGACATGCGCCCGCTGGAGGGCGTGAGGGCCGCGGGCGGCACCTGGTTCGACCAGATCCGCTACGCCGTGGTGCCGCAGGTGCTGCCGAACATCATCAGCTACACGCTGCTGCGCTTCGAGATCAACGTCCGCTCGTCCTCGATCATCGGCTACGTCGGCGCGGGCGGCCTGGGGCAAGAGATCCGTACTGCCATGTCCTTCCAGGAATACACCGACCTCTCGGCGCTGTTCCTGATCATCCTCGTCACCGTGGTCGTCATCGACTTCGGCTCGGAAAAACTCCGCCATCGCATCATCGGCCTGGGAGAGCGTGACGCATGACCCCCGACATGACACCCGAACAGATCGCCGCCGCCAAGGCTGCCTATCCCACCGCCTTCCGCGCGCCGCTGAGCATCCGCCTGCGCCGCACCGCGCTCTGGGCCGGGTTCGCCCTGCTCTTTTGCTACTGCCTCTGGGCCTTCGACTTTTCGCCCGCCCGCATCTGGACCGGTCTCCAGCGTCTCGGCGATGTGCTGGGCTTCATGCTGCCGCCCTATATCTGGAAAAGCTGGGCCGAGTTCCTGCCGATCCTCGAGGGCCTCGGCGAAACGCTGTCGATGGCCTTCATGGGCACACTTATCGGCGCGGTCTTCGCCTTCCCGCTTTCGTTCCTGGGCGCCAAGAACATCACCCGCTTCTGGCCCCTGCGCATGGGCGTGCGGCGCGGCTACGACGTGATCCGCGCCTTCGAGACGCTGGTGCTCGCACTGATCTTCATCCGCGCCTTCGGTCTGGGACCGCTGGCCGGGATCCTCGCCATCGCGGTCAGCGAAATCGGCACCTTCGCCAAGCTCTTCTCGGAAGCGATCGAGAACACCTCGGAAAAGCCTGTCGAGGGCATCAGGGCCTCGGGCGGGGCGCGTCTGCAGCAGATCCGTTTCGCCGTGATGCCGCAGGTGATGCCGGTGATCTGGTCGATCCTGCTCTACAATTTCGAATCCAACGTCCGCTCGGGCACCATCCTGGGCATCGTCGGCGCGGGCGGCATCGGCTTCCTGCTGTCGGACCGCATCGCCGCCTACAAGTGGGACGAGGCCTGGTCGATCATCTTCCTGATCATCGCCATGGTCTATGTCATCGACTACCTCTCCGGCCTGATCCGCGCCCGGATCATCGGCCTCAACGAAGGGGCGGCCCACTAGGGCGCCCGAGGAAACGACCAACATGTCCGCCAAGAAACTGACCGAAGCCCCGAACATCCACGACACCGCCACGGTGCTGAACTGCGAGCTGGGCCGCTGGACCGAGATCCACGCCAATGTGACGATGAAGGATGTCACCTTCGGGGATTATTCCTACATCGTGAAGGACAGCTCCGCCGTCTGGTCGACCATCGGCAAGTTCTGCTCGATCGCGCAGGGGGCGCGGATCAACCCCGGCAACCACGCCACCTGGCGCGCCGCGCAGCACCATTTCACCTACCGGGCCGAGATGTTCGGGCTGGGCGAGGACGATCACGACTTCTTCCAGTGGCGCAAGGATCACTGGGTGACCATCGGTCATGACGTCTGGATCGGCCACGGGGTCACGGTGCTGGCAGGCGTCACCATCGGCACCGGCGCGGTGATCGGCGCGGGCGCGGTGGTGTCGAAGGACGTCGCCCCCTACGAGATCGTCGGCGGCGTGCCGGCCAAACATCTCAAGTGGCGGTTTACACCGGCGCAGGCAGAGGCGATCATGGGCATCGCCTGGTGGGACTGGAGCCACGATCAGCTTCGCGACCGCCTGCCCGATATCCGGGCGCTCTCCATCGACGACTTCATCGAGAAATATTCGTGACACCTCCCGGCCAGCCGAAGAAACGCAAGCTCATCGACGGCGGTCTCATCACACTCTGCATCATTCTCTGCCTCAGCGGCGGCGCGGTCTGGATCAAGTTCGGGCCGCAGGTCTTCTGGAGCAGCCTGCTGACCGATCTCGGCTTCGCGGCCATGCTGCTGCCGAAGGTGATCGGCGGCGTGCTGCTGGCGGTGGCGCTTGGCTACGTGCTGCCACGTGAGAGGATCATGGCCCTGGCCGGCCCCGAAAGCGGGGTCCGTGGCCTTGCGGTGGCGATGCTGGCGGGCGCGATCTTTCCGGGCGGGCCGGCGGTGACGTTTTCGCTGACCGCGGGTCTCATGGCCTCGGGCGCGGACCTGGCGGCAGGGGTGGCGATGGTCTCGGGCTGGGTGCTGCTGTCGGCCAACCGCACCCTGATCTGGGAACTGTCCTTCCTGCCGTCGCATTTCGTGCTGGTGCGGGTCCTGCTGACCCTGCCGGTGCCGATCCTGCTGGGGCTGGCGATCCGGCACATGGCGAAACGACGGGTGGCAGCGGAATGAACATCCTGATCGGCACGATCCTGATCTGGGCCGGGGCGCTCTGGGCGCTGTCGCGGGTGCGCCGGGATCATGCCTCGGAGCTGCGGACGGTCTGGCAGATCTCGCTCGACACCTTCCTGTTCATGCTGCCCCGGCTGATCCTGGGCCTGCTGTCAGCCGGCTTCCTGGCGCTGCTGCTGCCGGAGGAGTTCGTGCAGCGCTACCTTGGTGACAATGCCGGGTTCGGCGGCCTGCTGGTGGCGGCCGTCTTCGGTGCACTGACCCCGGGGGGCCCCTTCGTCGCCTTCGCCATCGGCGCCTCGGCGATCAAGGCGGGCGCCACGCTGGGTGCTGTCGCCGCCTATGTCACCGCCTGGTGCATCTACTCGATCCTGCGCATCATGAGCTACGAAGTCCCGATGCTGGGCGGCACCTTCACCCGGGTGCGGCTGCTCTATTCGCTACCGGTGCCGATCCTGCTGGGGCTGCTGGCCCAGGCCGTGATGTGAAAAGCCCCGCCTCCGGAAGGAAGCGGGGGTCGGAATGCCCGTCAGTGGAGGAAATCCTGGCCCGGCCCTGCCGGCGCCTGAAGCAGGCGTAGGGTGGATGACAATCCACCTTCCGCCCCCCTCTCTCTCGTTCAGCCTGCCGCGCGCACCGGCACGGCGCCATGCTCCATGGCCCAGTTGGCGCAGGTCTTGATGCCGCCGAGCGGGAAGAAATGGATCTGCGCCGGAACGTGCTGCTGGGTCACCGAGGCTTCGGCGAAATCGGTCAGCACCTCGGTCGGCTCGTAGGGCAGCATCAGCTTGGTGACATCCATCGCCCGCTTCTGCAGCACCTTCAGCGAGGGGCCGACACCGCAGGCGATGGCGAACTTGATCAGCGTCTGCAGCTTGGCCGGGCCCGCGATGCCGACATGCACCGGCAGCTCGACACCCTCGGCGCGCAGGCGGGCGATCCAGTCCAGCACCGGCTGCGCCTCGAAGGCGAATTGCGTCGCGATGGCCATCTCGGCATCGGTGCGCTCGGAGAACGCCTGCTTCCAGCGCAGCGCCTCGTCGACCATCTTCGTCGAGCCGTCCGCGTCGATATCCTTGTTGCCCTCGGGGTGGCCGCCGACGTGCAACCGCTTGAAGCCATGGGCATCGAACAGCCCGGTCTCCATCAGCTGCATCGAGGAATGGAAATCCCCATGCGGCTTGTCCACACCCCCGGCCAGCAGCAGCGCCTGGTCGACACCTGCTTCGCCCTGGTAACGCTTGATCCAGTCTTCCAGCGTCGACTTGTCCTTGATGATGCGCGCCGGGAAGTGCGGCATCACCGGAAAGCCCTCGTCCGAGAGGCGCTTGGCCGTGGCGACCATCTCCTCGATCGGGGTGCCCTCGATATGGGCGATGTATACGCGGGTGCCCTCGGGCAGAAGGGTGCGGAAGTCTTCCACCTTGGCGGCGGTGCGGGGCATCACCTCGATGGAATAGCCCTGCAGAAGCTCGTGCAGCCCGGCACCAGAGGGCTTGCCACCCTTGTCGCGACGACCGATGAAAGAAATCATGTGCTGCATCCTCCTCCAAAATGCTGAGGTCAATGTATACATTGTCCGATGCTCCTTTCAAGGGTGATGCTGTATCGAAGGCTAATTCGGCGTAACGTCGCGGGAAAGCCCGCTGGGGATGTATTCACGAAAACGGGGGCACAGGGCCCCCGCTTCGGTCTTCGTGCAATCCTGGCAGGCAAAGATTGCCGTGCCCCTACTGCATCATCGTGTTCGGCAGGATCAGCGAGATCTGCGGGAAGGCGACCAGCAGCACCAGCGTCAGCAGCATCGCCAGCCAGAAGGGCGTGACCCCGGCGAAGATGCGGCCAAGCGGCACGTCGCGCGCCACCGACTTGACGATGAAGACGTTGACCCCGACCGGCGGAGAGATCAGCCCCATCTCCAGCGTCAGCACCACCAGCACGCCGAACCAGATCGGATCCATGCCCAGCTGGGTGATCACCGGGAAGTAGATCGGCATGGTCAGCACCAGCATGGCGAAGCCTTCCAGGAAGCAGCCGAGAATGAGGTAGGTCAGCAGGATCAGCGCCAGGATGACCACCGGACCGACATCCAGCCCGGCCAGGAACTCTCCGACCAGCGAGGGGATATGAGTCAGCGCCAGGAAGGGGTTGATCAGATGCGCCGCGATCAGGATCAGCATCACCGTCGCCGTGGTGACGACCGAATCCTTGGCGGCTTCCCAGAAGCGGAGGAGGGTCAGCTTGCGCTGCAGCAGGCCGATGATCACGACCAGCCCGGCGCCGACCGCCGAGGCTTCGGTGGGAGAGAAGATACCCGTGTAGATGCCGCCGATGGTCAGGATCACCACGCCCAGCACCGGCAGGGCGCCGACCATCGCCTGCGCCTTCTCGGAGAGGGTGGTCTTCGGGCCCTCGGGGCCGAACTTCGGCCAGATCCAGCACAGGATCGAGATCGTGGCGATGAACATCGCCAGCAGCAGCAGACCCGGCAGCACGCCCGCGAGGAACAGCCGGCCGATGCTCTGCTGGGTCAGGATGGCGTAGATGACGAAGCCGGTCGAGGGCGGGATCAGGATCCCCAGGGTCCCGCCTGCCGCCACGACTCCGGTCGAGAGCCGGTTGTCGTAGTTGAAGCGATCCATCTGGTCCAACGAGACCTTGCCCATGGTCAGCGCCGAGGCCACCGAGGACCCCGACAGCGCCGCGAAGCCCGCGCAGCCCAGCACCGTGGCCGAGGCCAGGCCGCCGCGCAGCCGCCCGATGACGGCATAGGCCGCATCGTAAAGGCGCGCCGACATGCCGGTGACCGAGGCCACGTTGCCCATCAGGATGAACAGCGGCACCACGACAAGCTCGGCCGAGGAGGCCAGGGTGAAGCTTTCCGAGGCCAACAGGCTCATCGCCGAATTGAGGTCCCGCAGGGCCCAGATCCCGACGAAGCCGACGGCGAACATCGCCAGGGCGACGGGAATGCGCAGCACCAGCAGGGCCAGTAGGATCAACATCCCGACGAGGCCGATCATCTCTCCGCTCATTCACGGATCTCCTTGTCGGCACGGACATGGGGGCCGCCCAGCACCAGTTCGACCGCGCGCAGAAGCATCCCCAGGGCGGTGATCAGCGCCAGCACCGACAGGGCCCACTGGAAGTACCATTTCGGCAGGTTGACGATATTGGTGGCCAGCTTCAGCATTTGCGACAGCTTCGAGGACTCGTAGACCGTGTAGGCGATGCCGACGAAGATCGCCGCGCCCAGCAGGGCCGCGATGATGTCCATCAGGTGATTGAGCCGATCCGGAAAACTGGTCTCGAAGATATCGACCGAGACATGTCCGCCCAGCTTGTCGCACAGCGCCATGCCGCCGAAGACGATGATCACCATGCCCATCTGGGTGTAGTCCTGCCCGCCGTTCAGTGGCGCGCCGAAGGTACGGCCGATCACGTCCACCAGAACCACCACCGTGACGAAGATCAGGCCGAGCGTTCCGACGAAAGCGGACAGGCTGATAAGCCCGTCCGCGATCTTCCTGAATAGTGCCAGCATCGGCGCCCCTTATTCGCCGCTCATCGCGGCAAAGACGTCGTCCGCGCCGAGCTCTTCCACCAGTGCGGCGGTCAGCGGCGAGGTGACTTCGCCGAAGGCGGCGGCTTCATCCGCGCTCAGCGTGATGACGGTCTTGTTCGGATCGGCTTCCAGTCCGGCGATGGTCTCGTCCGCGACGCGGTTCCAGGCGTCTTCCGCGCTCTTGGACAGCGGTTCGCCGGCGATCGAATCGATGGCGGCCTGCTGCTCGGCGGTCAGGCCGTCATAGCGGGCCTGGTTCATCACCACGTAGAAGGTCAGACGACCCAGCGGCGCGCCCACGGTGTAGGAATTCGCCACTTCGCTCAGCTTGAAGTCCGAGATTGCCGAAGCGCCGGTGATCACGCCGTCGATCAGGCCGGTCTGCAGCGAGTTGTAGATCTCGCCCGCGGGCATCTGCACCGGGGTGGCGCCCATGGCTTCGACCATGGCGGCCGAGGTGGAGCCGGCGACGCGGATCTTCAGGCCGGCGAGGTCGGCGGGGGTGCGGATGTCCTTGTCCTTCATGATGAAGACGTTGGGCTCCGAGGTCCAGACGGCGAGCGGCTTGGTGGCCGGGAACTCGTCCTTGATCAGGTCCATGGCGGCCCAGATGCCCGGGTAACCCGGCTCGCCGTCGGCGATCACGCCCGGCATTTCGGCGATCATGGTCTTCTGGAACTGCGACGAGGTGTAGCCCGGCAGGCCCCAGACGATATCCGCCACGCCCTGCACGACGCGGACGTATTGTTCGAGCGGGCCCTTGCCCAGCTCGCCGCCCGGGTAGGCGCGCACGGTCAGGTCACCGCCGGTGGCCTCGGAAACGGCCTCGTTCAGCGGCTCGACGACCGAGCCGGTCAGCGTATGCGCGGGCGGCACGAAGTGGGCGAAGGACAGTTCTTCGGCCTGCGCGGACGCGGCACCGACGAGAAGGGCGCCAGCAATCGCCAGCGAGGAAATCTTGTGGATCATGGTCTACCTCCCAGTTTTCCCGTGCCGGCTGCCGCTCTCCCTGGCAGACCGCACCGGGCCATGTGTACACAGAATAGGGAAATTGCCACGGAAGGCGAATAAATTCCGCATGAGCCGCGGCTTTCTGGTGGCGATCCGCGCCGGGGTCTTCCGGCGCGGATACATCTTGCAAAAGCACACGGGCGCCCCGGTCGGGGCGACCGGGGCCTCAGCCCTTGGTGCGCCAGCTGTCGGCGTAGTTTTCGCGGGCCTCGCGGGCATAGGGGGTGTCTGCGACACGCACCCGGATGTCGGCCTGGCGGTGCTTCTCGGTCGAGGTCTTCTGGGTCTCGTCCGGCTCGCCCCACTTCAGGGTCAGCACGTCACCGATCTGCACGTCCTGGGCAACCACACCCAGCGAGAGCACGCGGCGCTCGTTGTAGGAGTAGCCGTTGAACATGGACATGCCGACCATCTTGTCGCCGTTCATGATCATGTCGGCCGAGGACGAGGCGTAGTTCGGCTGCGGGAAGTCGATCCACTTGTAGGGAACGCCGTCCTCGAAGTTGGAGGCGATGACCTTCAGCACGTCCTCGGGGTTCCACTCGAAGGTGACCTTCTTGCGGTTCGTGGGCGCGTCCTTCAGCTTGGTCAGGGCGTCCTTGCCGATGAAGTCGTCCTTCTTCCAGCCGATGTAGAAGCCGTAGCCCAGTTCGAACGGGTTGGTGTAATAGTCCTCGATGTTCGACGACACGAAGGAGCCACCGATCGAGCCGACGGCTTCGTAGGCGTCGGCGCCCAGCCAGTCGCGGTATTCGTTCATCATGCCGTCGCCGGTGTAGATGCCCGGCAGCGGGGACGGGATCCAGCCGGATTCCAGGGTGTTGGTCGAATAGGCGCGCGAGCCCACGCGGCGCAGGTCGACGCCGACCTTGGCAGCCGCTTCCAGGATGGTGGACAGGATGTAGTCCTTGTCCTTGTAGGGACCCCAGATTTCCAGACCCGGTGCGCCGGCCATGCCATGACGCAGTGCCTGCACCTTGCGGGAGCCGATGTTGATCCAGTCGACATTGAAGAACTTGATGTCCGGAACCGGGCCGCCGTTGATCTCGTCGAAGATCTTGTTGGCGTCGGGGCCCTGGATCTGGAAGCGGTAGTGCGTGCGCAGGACGCGCTCGCCCTCGGGGCGCGAATCAGAGCGCGGGTCGTGGTGGAGGCGGACGTTCCACTTGCCGATGGCGGCCTGGAACTTGGTCCAGTTGGCGGTCGGCGCGCGACCGACCAGGACGAACTTGTCCTCACGCTCGCGGAAGATGATCATGTCGCCGATGACGTGGCCGGCGGGGGTCACGGGGACGAAGTGCTTGGCCTTGTTCAGGTCGAAGTTCTTGAAACCGTTGATGCCGACATAGGCCAGGAAGGCTTCGGCGTCGGGGCCTTCGACGATCAGCTCGTCCATGTGGTGCGACTGGTCGAACAGGACGGCGGTGTCGCGCCAGGCTTTCTGCTCGCTGCGCCAGTTGGAGAATTCCGGGGCAACGACCGGGTAGACATAGATGCCGCTGCGGGAATTGCGCAGCAGGTCGACCGGGTTGCCGGCACCCGAGATCACCGAGGTGAGATTCTGATTGGCCATGTGGGGCTCCTCCCAATTCACATGTGGAATGTATACATGGGATCGCGACTCGCGCGGAAAAATGCAAGAGAAAATTCTACCCACCCCCGCGAAGAGATGCGCTGACTTCTGCCGCTCCACCTTTTTTGACTAGTTGGCCTTGGCCTATTTTTCTGCGGGCGCGACCAGCTCCAACCCCGGAACGGTGGTCACTTCGCTGTGCTCGGTCGAGAAAATGTATTCAAGGTTTCGACGGGCCGCGAGGGCATGTTCCCGCGCCAGAGCCTCGGCCCGCGCCCCCTCGCGCCCGGCAATGGCAGCGACCAGTTCGCGGTGCTGCTCCTGCCCGATCGCCAGCGAGCGGCGGAAGGCCGACAGGCGGCTTTCATTGGGCAGGAAGGCCGAGGGCGAGGCGAAGGGCAGGCTCTTCACCCGGGCCAGCTCGCGCTCGAAGGTCAGCGATCCGGGCAGGGCGGCAAGGGCATCGTGGAACTGGCTGTTGAGGTCGGAATAGGCTTCGAAATCAACCTCCGTGGGCTCATCCCCGAAGACCCCGTCCAGCCTGCGCACGATCTCGGTGATCTCGCGCAGCTTGGCGTCGCTGGTGCCGCGCTCCGCCGCCAGGCGGGCGACGGTGCCCTCCAGAACGCCGCGCAGCTCCAGCGTATCCAGCACGTCGGCATAGGCGAAACTGCGCACCATGAAGCCGCCGCTCGGCGCGCGCTCCAGCAACCCCTCCTCGGCGAGGCGGGACATCGCTTCGCGCACCGGCGTGCGGGAAATCTGCAGATCCTCTGCCATCGCCACCTCGAAGAGCCGCGTGCCACCGGGCAATTCGCCCTTGGTGATCCGCTGACGCAGCGCCATAAGGGCGCGCATCGTGTGGGTCTTTGCACTGGTCTGCGATGCCATGAGCCTCTCCTGCCGGTTGATCTTTCTGTATACACTGCCCGCGCCCTGCGCCAAGCCCCTGCACGAAACCCGGGCTCCTGCGGCTCAATGTATACATTTTCAGCGTTTCACCCTTGCCCGAACGGTGATTTCGCGCTATCTGGCCTTCTCATGTATGCGCACAGGCAGGGGAGGGCCCTCGTGACGACATTGCTTCTGATCCCGGGACTGATCTCGGACGCGCGCGTCTGGCGCGCCCTGGCACTGGCCTCGCCCATGCCCTTCGCCCATGCCGACGTCAGCCAGGACGACCGCATCGAGGCGATGGCCGCCCGCCTGCTGGAAAAGCACCCCGGCCCGCTGGTCCTTGCCGGTCACTCGATGGGCGGCCGCGTCGCCATGGAGATGGCCCGCCAGGCGCCCGGGCGGATCCGGGGAATGATCCTGGCCAACACCGGCCACGACAGCCGCAAGGAGGGCGAAGAGCCCAAGCGGATGGCCAAGATCGCCCTGGCCAACGAGGACATGCAGCGCCTGGCCGCGGAATGGCTGCCGCCGATGCTGGATCCTGCGCGCACCGGGGATATCGCCCTGGTGGCCGACCTGACCGAGATGGTGCTGAAGATGGGCCCCGAGGTGCACGAGCGCCAGATCGTCGCCCTGCTGCACCGCCCCGACGCCACGCTGCACCTGCCCGACGTCACCTGCCCGGTCCTGCTGATCACCGGCGCACAGGACGGCTGGTCACCCGCGAAGCAACACCATGAAATCGCGGCCCTTCTGCCGCATGCCGAGGTTCACGTCATCGACGACGCGGGCCACTTCCTGCCCGTCGAACGCCCGGAGGAGATGATGCAGGTCATCTCTCCCTGGCTCGACGCGCATGTCACCGCAGGACAGGAGACCACCTGATGACCGGCCCCGCCATTCCCGAAACGCCGCTTTTCGACCGCCAGGGCTCGATCCGTGGCTACAAGATGAACAAGATGGCCATGTCCCTTGGCCGCCCCGAGAACCGCGAAGCCTTCAAGGCCGACGAAGATGCCTTCCTCGACAGTTACGGGCTGAGCGACGAGGAAAAGGCCGCGGTCAAGGCGCGCGACTGGCACGGCATGGTGGCGCTTGGCGGCAACCTGTTCTTCATCCTGAAGATCGCCGCCATCGACCCCGCCGTGATGACCGAGATCGGCGCCGCGCAGGCGCAGATGGAGCACGGCGAGTTCCTGAAACAGCGCCTGGGGAAAATGTAATGGCCAAGATCATCGGCGGCGTGGGCACCAGCCACGTTCCTTCCATCGGCATCGCCATCGACAAGGGCCTGACCGAGACTCCCGACTGGAAACCCTTCTTCGACGGCTACATCCCCGGCAAGCAGTGGATGGCCGACCAGAAGCCCGACATCGCCGTGGTCATCTTCAACGACCATGGCAATACCTTCTTCCTCGACCGCGTGCCGACCTTCGCCGTCGGCGCCGCCGAGACCTACAAGCCCGTGGATGAAGGCTGGGGCCCGCGCGCCGTGCCCGACTTCCACGGCGCCACCGACCTCAGCTGGCATTTCATCGACAAGCTGGTCGAAAGCCACTTCGACCCGATGGTCTGCCGCGAGATCGAGGTGGACCACGGGCTGCAGGTGCCGATGGAACTGTTCTTCGGCCGCCCCGAGAACTGGCCCGTCAAGGTGGTGCCGATCTGGGTCAACACGATCCAGTACCCGATCCCCACCCCGCAACGCTGCTGGGACATGGGCAAGGTGCTGCGCGAAGCCATCGAAAGCTTCCCCACCGACGAGCGCGTGGTGATCATGGGCACCGGCGGGTTGTCGCACCAGTTGCAGGGCAGCCGCGCCGGCTTCCTGAACCGCGAGGCCGACGAAGCCTGGCTGGATGGCATCGCCAACGACTATGAAAAGTACCGCGACATGACCCGCGAGGACTACGTCGAGCAGTTCGGCTCGGAAGGGGCCGAGCTGATCATGTGGCTGGTCATGCGCGCCGCGATGAACCCGCAGGTCGAGCTGAAGCATCGTCACTACTATGCCCCGGCCTCGATGACCGGCGCCGGCATGGTCGTGCTGGAGAACGCCTGATGGCCTATTTCCTGATGCGCTGCCTGCACCACCCCGGCGTGGATGCGAAGCGGGACGAACATCGTCCCGCGCACCGCGCCTGGGTGCAATCGGGCGGCGACGGGCTGGCCCGGGTGCTGATCGGTTCGGCCATCCTTGGTGAGACGGGCGGGATCGGCAATTTCGGCGTGCTCGAAGCGGCGAGCCTCGACGAGGCGCGCGCCTTCGCCGAGGGCGACCCCTTCAACCGCGAAGGGCTGGTGGCCGAGATCGAGATGACCCCCCTGCCCGACACCTTCCAGGCGCATCGGATCATCGATCCGATGACTCCGCCCCGGACCGACGGCTGACCGGTGCCTGACGGGATGCCCTCCGCCGGCCTCTCCCTGCGTACCCGCGTCTTCGTCGAAGGGCTGGAGGTGCAGGCGCTGATCGGCGTGCTGGGTCACGAGCAGGGCAAGGCCCAGCCGCTGCTGCTGGATGTCGAGTTGGAGGTCACCTCGCCCAGCTCCGACGACCTGTCGCAGGCGCTGGACTACCGCGCCGTCGCCCAGATCGCGCAGGAACTGGCCGCGCGGCAGACCGGGTTGGTCGAGATCTTCGCGCAACGCCTTGCCGTCCGCCTGATGGGCAGCGCGCTGGTGCACAGCGTCCGTGTCCGCCTGCGCAAACCCGACGCCCTGGCACAGGGCACCGCAGGCACCGAGGTCACCCTCTCCCGCAGTTGATGTTTGCGCCAACGACTTGCGCGACAGGGGCTTAACCGCTCAGTATTTGCGCAGCTTCCACACCGTGGGCCGCGCCCTTCGCTGCTGAATTTCCCCATCATCAATGCCCGTTACAGAAGCGTCGCGATTTTGCGGGCGCCTGCGACTTGCATATGCGCTCAAAATATTTGACAGATTGGCCGAAACGGCGCGCATAGGAAAGGACCGGGCCATGAGCTACCCTGACACGCTTCTTCTGATCGACGGCGACTGGTGCCAGGCGGCTTCGGGCCGGTCGCTGCCGGTGGTGAACCCCGCCACCGGGCAGGAAATCGGCCGCGTCGCCCACGCCGGCACCGAGGACCTCGACCGCGCGCTGGCTGCCGTCGACCGCACCTTCCAGGACTGGAAGCGCTTCGGTGCCTTCGAGCGCTCGAAGATCATGCGCAAGGCTGCCGACATCCTGCGCGGTCGCGCCGATGAGGTCGCCGCGATCATGACCGCAGAGCAGGGCAAGCCGCTGGCCGAGGCCCGCGTCGAAGTGCTGGGCGCCTGCGACACGATCGACTGGTTCGCCGAGGAAGCCCGCCGCGCCTATGGCCAGGTGATCCCCGCCCGCCGTCCCGGCGTCACCAATATCACGGTGAAAGAGGCCGTCGGCCCCGTCGCCGCCTTCACGCCCTGGAACTTCCCGATCAACCAGGTGGTGCGCAAGGTCTCGGCCGCGCTGGCGACCGGCTGCACGATCATCGTCAAGGCGCCCGAGGAAACCCCCGCCTCGCCCGCCGCGTTGATCCGCGCCTTCGTCGAGGCCGGTGTGCCCGCAGGCGTGCTGAACCTCGTCTATGGCGATCCGGCCGAGATTTCGGCCTACCTGATCCCGCATCCGGTGATCAGGAAGGTCTCGTTCACCGGCTCGACGCCGGTCGGCAAGATGCTGATGGGTCTGGCCGGGCAGCACATGAAGCGCGCCACGATGGAACTGGGCGGCCACGCGCCGGTGCTGATCTTCGATGACGCCGATGTCGAGGCTGCCATCGAGGGGATGCTGGGCGCCAAGCAGCGCAACGCCGGGCAGGTCTGCGTCTCTCCCACCCGCTTCCTGGTGCAGGAGGGCGTCGCCGATGCTTTCACCGAGGGTTTCACCGAGGTCTATTCGAAGCTGAAGGTCGGCGATCCGACCGAGGCGGGCACCCAGATGGGCCCGCTGGCCAATGACCGCCGCATCCCGGCGCTGACCGCTATGATCGAGGATGCCGTGGCCAAGGGCGCCAAGCTGAAGGCCGGCGGCAAGCGGATCGGCAACGCGGGCAACTTCTTCGAGCCGACGGTGATCACCGATGTGCCCACCGATGCGCTGATGATGAACGACGAGCCCTTCGGCCCGCTCGCCATCGTCAACCGCTACGAAACCGAGGACGAGATCTTTGCCGAGGCCAACCGCCTGCCCTTCGGCCTGGCATCCTACGCCTGGACGACCTCGTCGCGCCGGGCGCAGCGGCTGCAGGACGAGGTCCGCGCCGGGATGCTGACGATCAACCACCTGGGCCTGTCGATGCCCGAACTGCCCTTCGGCGGGATCGGGGATTCCGGCATGGGCACCGAAGGCGGCTCGGAAGCCATCGAGAGCTACCTGGAAACGCGGCTGGTCACCCGGCTGGGCTGAACTTCGGGGCAGGTGGGATGTCTCCCACCCTACGCGGACGGGGTGACGGTGCGATTCGCCTGCCCGGTCGCGCGGCCTGACGCCGGGCGCAGGGTGGGGGCGACCCCACCTGCCCGGTGACGCCTCGCCTCACACCGCCTGGCCGAGGTCGAGACGGATGTTCAGCATCTTGCGCAGCAGGTTCTTCAGCTGCTCTTCCTCGTCATCGCTCAGATGCGAGGCCACGCGGCGCTCGAGCCGGTGGAAATCCTCGTCGGCGCTTTCGAGCAGCTGGAACCCCTTGCTGGTCAGGGACACGCAGATTGATCGCGCATCGGTCAGCGAGGCTTCGCGCCGCACCAATCCCTTGCGCTCCATCCGCCGCAGGGTGTCGCTGACGGTGTTCACGTCCAGCGCCACCATCTCGCCGATGGCCTTCTGCGAGGAATTCGGCTGCCGGCCGATCACCAGCAGCAGCGACAGCTGCCGCGAGGTGATATCGTAGCCCGAAAAGATCTCGGGGAACTGGCTTTCGCAATTGAAATGCGCGCGCCGCAGAAGATGTACCAGCACGTCGAGCAACATGTATTTGCGAGCTACGCTGGATGTCTCCAGCTGAAATTCTGCACGTTCATTCACCGTTTCAACCACACTCATTATCTCGGGCTCCGCCGGAGCCGTTTCAGGAACTTGCCCAAAAACTGCGGGCCGGGTTTTTCGGAATTGCAGTAACTAGACAATGATCAGGATCAATTATCAATTGTCCATTTGCACAAAGCTAATAAGACCTTTGTCGTACCGCACTTGAAATTTCCGCGATCAGGGCCTTTTGCGCGGCGGTCGGAATCCAGCCCAGCCGCGAGGTCAGGCCGATGGTCCGGCTGCAATCCTGGGGCTGCATCGGCAGCGGACAAAGCAACCCAAGGTCGATTTCCGAGGCCACTTGCAACCCCGAGATAATGCCGATGTGATCCGACTCTCTCAGAAGTTGTCGCATCAGCACCAGCGAGCCGGTCTCGACGACGCTTTCGGGCGTGGCCCGACCGGCAAAGAGCTGGTCGAAGATCTGCCGGGTCGGGGTCGCACGGCGGGCCACCACCCAGGGCAGCGCCACCAGGTCGTCGAGCGTCAGGTCGCCCCGATCCAGCATCGGGTGATCCGGTCCGACGACGAGAATCACCTCGTCCTCGAAAAGCGCCTCCTGGACCACGTCGCCGATCGGCAGGGGGTCGCGCAGGGCCCCGACCAGAAAGTCGATATCGCCGCGCCGCAGCCCGGCCAGCAGGTGATCGTAGCGCCCTTCGGCGACCCGGATGGCGATGCGCGGCCGGGTCTTTCGAAATGCGATGATCGCCCGCGCCAGGATCGAGCTGCGCGACAGCGGCAGGGCCCCGATGACGATCTCGCCGGCCTCGCGCCCTTCCAATTCAGCCAGTTCCATCACCGCCTGGTCCAGTTCGGCGAAGGCCAGCCGCGCCGCATCGGCCAGGGCGCGGGCGGCGCGGCTGCTGCGCAGACCCATGGCGCTGCGCTCGAACAGGGGCCGCCGCGCCTCGGATTCCAGCGCCGCCACGGCGCGGTGCACCGTCGGCTGCGCCAGCCCCAGATGACGCGCCGCCAGGGTGAAATTCTCGCGCTCCCTCAGGGCGATCAGCGCCTCCAGCTGGGCCCGTGTCGCGGTCTGGCTCAGACGTGGAGAAATCGGCGCCGCGGCCTCGTCGATCCGCTCCAGCGCGCGGGTCACGCGGACCGCCAGCTGCTCGCCCGCCGGGGTGGCGAACAGGCCCTGGGCCTGGTGGTGAAACAGCGGCTGGCCCAGCCCCCTCTCAAGCTTGGCGATGGCCTGGGTGACCGCCGGTTGCGACAGGTTGCACTCTCCCGCCGCGCGTGAAACCGAACTGTGCCGGGTGACCGCCAGAAAGACCCTGAGGTGCCGCAGGTTCCACTTCATCGCCCACCTCCGTCACCGCCGCGCCCGGGCCTTGCGAAGGCCATGGAGTGCAAGCGGAAAATAGATGCATCCTCATTTGACCAAACGCGAGAGGACCGGACTTACTATAGCAGGAACTTATGACCTGTCACGGCCTTCAAATTTGGCTTTTGCAACAGTTTGAGGGAAGGTGCGTGCAAAGACCCACTCGCCCGATACGGGCATCCGGAGGAGAAACCCATGTCCGACAAACCCACCGTCCTGGTGATTTCCGCCCATGCCGCCGATTTCGTCTGGCGCTGCGGCGGTGCCATCGCGCTTCATGCAGAGAAGGGCTATGAGGTGACCGTGGCCTGCCTGTCCTTCGGTGAGCGCGGCGAAAGCGCCCGCCTGTGGAAGGAGGGCAAGAGCCTGGACGAGGTGAAGGCGATCCGGCGGGGCGAGGCCGAGGCCGCCGCCGAGGCGCTTGGCGCCGCGCACCTGGAATGCTTCGACCTGGGCGATTACCCGCTGCACATGGAGAAGGAGGACAAGTTCGCCCTCGTCGACCTGATCCGCAAGGTGCAGCCGAAGTTCATGCTGAGCCACAGCCAGTACGACCCCTACAACACCGACCACATGTACATGACCCAGATCGCCCTGGAATGCCGGATGATCGCCCAGGCTTGGGGCCACAACCCGGGTGAAAAGGTGCTGGGCGCGCCGCAGCTCTATCTCTTCGAGCCGCATCAGACCGAACAGATGGGCTGGAAGCCCGATACCTTCCTCGACATCACCCCGGTCTGGGACAAGAAGCGCGCCGCCATGGAATGCATGAACGGCCAGGTGCACCTCTGGGATTACTACACCCGCGTCGCGCAGCAGCGCGCCAACCACTTCAAGCGCAACTCGGGCGGCATGTCCGGCGGGCGTGACTGCAAGTACGCGGAAGGCTTCCAGTCGATCTTCCCGCGTACCGTCGACGAGCTTTGAGGGAGGAGGACCCGATGGCACAGATACCCACCATGCCGCAGCCCGACCTGGCCCACCTGGGCCATGTCGAGGTACTGACCGACAAGTTCGACGAGAGCCTCGACTTCTTCACCCGGGTCTTCGGCCTGAAGATCTCGGCCCGGGAGGGCGACAGCGCCTACCTGCGTGCCTGGGAAGACTACGAGTTCTGCTCTCTGAAGCTGACGAAATCCGATCAGACGGGTATCGGCCATATCGGCTACCGCGTTGCCTCGCCCGAGGCGCTGGAGCGGCGGGTGGCGGCCATCGAGGCCAGCGACTACGTCACGCACGGCTGGGTCGAGGGCGACCTCTCGCACGGTCGCGCCTACCGCTTCGAGGACCCTTTCGGCCATGTCTTCGAGCTGTACTGGGACACGGTGAAATACCAGGCCCCGCCCGAGGATGCCTCAGCGCTGAAGAACCTCGCGTCGCGCTACCACCACACCGGCATCAGCCCGCGCCGCATCGACCACGTGAACCTACTGGGCGAGGACGTGCGGGCCTTCAAGGACTGGGTGGATACCTGCCTCGGCTCCCGCGTGACCGAGTATATCCAGCTGGACAACGGGCGCATGGGGGGCTGCTGGTTCTCCTGCAACAACAAGACCTATGACCTCGTCTGCTCGGAGGAGCGGGGCGGCGGCAATGGCCGTCTGCACCACGTCACCTTCGCCACCGACACCCGCGAGGACATCCTGCGCGCCGCCGATATCTACCTGGAGAACGGCGTCCATATCGAGACCGGGCCGCACAAGCATGCAATCCAGGGCAGCTTCTTCCTCTACGCCTGGGAGCCCGCCGGCAACCGCGTCGAGCTGGCCAATGCCGGCGCGCGGCTGATCCTCGATCCCTCCTGGGAGCCGGTCGTCTGGACCGAGGCCGACCGCAAGAAGGGCCAGGCCTGGGGCCTGAAGACCATCGAGACCTTCCACACCCACGGCACGCCGCCGGTCGAAAAGAAAGAGGGCTGAGACATGGGCAATGTCGTCGTTCAGAGCATCCAACGCGCCGATCCAGCCGTGATCGACGAACTGGCCGCCGCAGGCGTGGCCACCGTGCACGAGGCCGCCGGGCGCACCGGCTGCCTTGCCGCCTACATGCGCCCGATCCAGCAGGGGGTGAAGATCGCGGGCTCGGCCGTGACGATCAGCGCCGCGCCCGGCGACAACTGGATGATCCACGTGGCGATCGAGCAGTTGCAGGCCGGGGATGTAATGGTGCTGGCCCCTACCTCGCCCTGCGACAACGGCTATTTCGGCGACCTGCTGGCGACCTCGGCCCAGGCGCGGGGCTGTCGGGGGCTGGTGATCGATGCGGGCGTGCGCGACACCGCCGACCTGCGGGAGATGAATTTCCCCGTCTGGTCGAAGGCCGTTTCGGCCCAGGGCACGGTGAAGGAGACGCTGGGGTCGGTGAACGTGGACATCGTCTGCGCCGGCCAGGCGATCCGCGCCGGGGATATCGTGGTGGCCGATGATGACGGTGTCTGCGTGGTGCGCCGCGAAGAGGCCGAAACCGTGCTGGAGGCCGTCCGCAAGCGGCTGGCCGCGGAAGAGGCCAAGCGGCTGCGCCTGGCCGCCGGTGAGCTGGGGCTGGACATCTATGACATGCGGCCCCGGCTTGAGGCCAAGGGTCTGAAGTATATTTGACCGGGGATCGCCTTCCTGCCGGAAGGCGACACGTAGAGCAGGGAGGGGGCGCTGCCCCCTCTTGAGCCCGTGCCGGGCTCAATTCACCCCCGGAGTATTTTCAGCCTGGTGATGGGAGTTTTGCGATGAGCTATGAGGCCGATGGTATTCCCTGCCTGTGGATGCGGGGCGGGACTTCGAAGGGGGCCTATTTCCTGGCCTCGGATCTGCCTGCCGATGTGGCGGAGCGGGATGCGCTGCTGCTGCGGGTCATGGGCTCGCCTGACGCCCGGCAGATCGACGGCATCGGCGGGGCGGATCCGCTGTGCTCGAAGGTGGCGGTGCTGTCGCAGTCTTCGCGCGCGGATGCGGATGTGGATTACCTCTTCCTGCAAGTCTTCGTGGATCAGCCCATCGTTACCGATGCCCAGGGCTGCGGCAATATCCTGGCGGGTGTCGGCCCGGCGGCGATCGAGCGCGGGCTGGTATCGGCGGCTGACGAGGAAACTCGGGTGCGCATCCACATGCGGAACACCGGCGAGGTCGCCGTGGCGAAGATCCGGACCCCCGGCGGGCGCGTCAGCTACCGGGGCGAGACCTCGATCGACGGCGTGCCCGGCACCCATGCGCCGATCCCGCTGATGTTCACCGGCATTGCCGGATCGATGACCGGTGGTGGCGCGATGCTTCCGACCGGGCGCGGGGTCGATGTGATCGACGGAGTGGATTGCACCCTGATCGACAACGGGATGCCCTGCGTGATCATGGCGGCCACGGAGTTCGGCCTGACCGGACAGGAAAGCCGCGAAGCGCTGGAGGAGAATGCCGAGCTGAAGGCGCGGATCGAGACCATCCGCCTGCAGGCCGGGCCGCTGATGAACCTTGGTGACGTGAGTGAAAAGTCGGTGCCGAAGATGACGCTCGTCTCTGCCCCTGTCGCCGGGGGTGTGCTGAACACCCGCAGCTTCATCCCGCATCGCTGTCACGCCTCGATCGGGGTCTTTGCCGCCGTCACCGTGGCTTCGGCCTGTCTCGTCGAGGGATCTCCGGCTGCAAAGCTGGCGGTGCTGCCCGGGGATGGGCGCTTCAGCATCGAGCATCCGACCGGCGCTGCCGAGGTGGTGATCGAGACGGAGGCCGGCGAGATCACCGGGGCGGGGACCATCCGCACCGCGCGCAAGCTTTTCGACGGAAGGGTCTTTCCGTGAATTGCACCCCCCCTGGCGCAGGCGCATAAGGCGGCATGGATGCCTTTGTCGATTTCGCCCTGAACGGGCTTGCCCCCGGTGCCGCCGCCCTTCTGCTGGGGATGAGCCTGCTGGGCAGTTTCATCACCGCCAGCCTCGGCCTGGGTGGCGGCGTGCTGCTGCTGGCCGTCATGGCCAGCTTCATGCCCGCCGCGGCGCTGATCCCGGTGCACGGGGTGATCCAGTTGGGGTCGAACTTCTTCCGCGCCGCGGTGCTGCTTGGCCGGGTGCACTGGAAACCCGTGGGCGCCTTCCTGCTGGGCAGCCTGATCGGCGTCGCCATCGGCGGATCAGTGGCGATCCAGCTGCCGCCGGCGCTGGTGCGCATCGCGGTCGGGGCCTTCGTGCTGTGGTCGGTGTTCCGCAAGCCGCCCGCCTGGCTGGCCCGCGCCGCGCTGCCGACCGGGCTGGTGTCCTCGATCCTGACCATGTTCTTCGGCGCCACCGGGCCCTTCGTCGCCAGCTACACCAAGTCGCTGACCCTGCCCCGGCAGGAGCATGTCGCCACCAACGCCGTGCTGATGACCGTGCAGCACCTGCTGAAGTCTCTCACCTTCGCCGCCCTCGGCTTCGCCTTCGGTCCCTGGGCGCTGTTCATCGCGGCGATGATCGCCATGGGGTTCCTGGGCACGCTGATCGGCAAGCAGGTGCTGGTCCGCTTCAGCGACCGGGGTTTCAAGCGGGCGCTGGACATCCTGCTGGTGCTGATCGCACTGCGGCTGATCGTGACCGGACTGCTGGCCCTGCTCTAGCGGCCGAGCGCGTCGATGTCCGCCAGCAGGCTGAGATCCACCTCGATCCCCGTCTCGGCGAGGTCGCGGCGGATCTGCTGGCGGCGGCGGCCCGGCAGGCGGGCCCCCTCCATCCCCTCGATCTGCGCCGCGAGGGTGGCGAACCGCGCCGTCGCGCCCGGCGCCATGGCACTGGCATCGATCGCCAGGATTGTCTGGCCGGTGTTCATAGGCTCGCCCTCGAGGTCAAAGAAGCTCTTGGCTTCATAGGCGAAATTCGCCCCGGTCAGCCCGGCGCAGAGCATTTCGACCATGATCGCCAGCGCCGTGCCCTTGGCTTCCCCCATCGGGACCATGGTGCCCTTCATCGCCGCATGGGCATCGGTCGTCGGGTTGCCCTCGGCATCCAGCGCCCAGCCCTCGGGGATATCCTCTCCGCGCTGCACGGCGGCCATGATCTTGCCCTTGGCCACTTTCGACAGAGAGATATCCACCACCACGGGCTCGGCGTCGTCGAGCGGCGCGGCGAAGGCGATCGGATCGGTGCCGAAGATCGGCGTCCGGGCGCCCCAGGGCGCCATGGCAGCGGGAGCATTGGCCATGAAGATGCCGATGCAGCCCTGCCGGGCCAGCGCCTCGACCGGCAGCCCGGCCACGCCGCAGTGGTGCGAGTGGCCGATGCCGGCCAGGGCGATGCCGTTGTCGCGCGCCATCTGCGGCAGCTCGGCCAGGGCAAGATCCAGCGCCGGGTAGGCGAAGCCGTTCCGCGCATCCACCAGCAGGGTGCCGGGGCGGGTGCGCCGGGCACGCGGCACCGCATGGCCGTCCACCCGCCCCGAGAGGACATGCCCCGCATAGGTCGGCACCCGACGCAGCCCGTGCCCGTACTGGCCGGTCAGTTCAGCCCCGACGAGGGCCTCGGCCACCGAGGCGGCATTGTGCGGATCGGTGCCGCAACGGATCAGCGTGTCGATGACGAGGGCACGCGCCTCGGCGACGGAAAGGGTTCTGCTCTGCATGGTCTGTCCGGAGGATCTGGGTTCGCCGCAAAGGGACAGAGAGGCGGGGGAAGGTCAAGCCGGCTATGCGCCTCGGCAGACCAGCGGCGCGGCATCTGTGCCCTCTCGCCCGCTTCATGCGCGCCACGCATGAAGCCATGAGAGGAACTCGTTTCAACTCGGGGCCACGGCCCGGTAGGAAGGGTCGGAAGATGAGACAGGGGAATGACATGGCAGAGGCTCCGCTGAAGGGTCTGAAGGTGGTGGAACTGGCGCGGATCCTGGCTGGGCCGTGGATCGGGCAGAGCCTGGCCGACCTCGGCGCAGAGGTGATCAAGGTGGAAAGCCCCGAGGGCGACGACACCCGACGCTGGGGCCCTCCCTTCATCACCCGCCCCGACGGGCAGGGCGGAGAGGAAGAGGTCGCCGCCTATTTCCACGCCGCCAACCGGGGCAAGACCTCTGTCACCTGCGATTTCTCGGATGCCGGGGACCTGGCGAAGCTGAAGGCGCTGATCGGCGAGGCCGACGTGCTGCTGGAGAACTTCAAGGTCGGCGGGCTGAAGAAGTTCGGGCTGGACTACGACAGCCTGAAGGAGGCCAACCCGCGGCTGATCTATGCCTCTGTCACCGGCTTCGGCCAGGACGGGCCGCGCGCCAGCCAGCCGGGGTATGACTTCCTGATCCAGGGCATGTGCGGCATCATGGACCTGACCGGCGATCCGGCGGGCGAACCGCAGAAGATCGGCGTCGCCTGGATCGACATCTTCACCGGGCTCTACGGCGTCATCGGCGTGCAGGCGGCGCTGGCGGAGCGCGAACGCTCCGGCCTCGGTCAGCAGGTGGACCTGAGCCTTCTGGACAGCGGCGTCGGCGTGCTGGCCAACCAGGCGATGAACCAGCTTCTCGGCGGCACCAACCCGACGCGTCTTGGCAATGCGCACCCTTCGATCGTGCCCTACCAGGTCTTTCCCGCCTCGGACGGGCATTTCATCGTCGCCTGCGGCAATGACCGGCAGTTCCGGGCGCTCTGCGGCATCCTCGACCTGCCGCTGGCCGATGACCCTGACTTCGCCACCAACCCCGCAAGGGTGCTGAACCGCGAGAGGCTGGCGGCGCTGATCTCGGGCAGGACCTGCGCCCGCCCCAAGGCCGAGCTGATCGCCGCCATGGAAGCCGGCGGCGTGCCCGGCGGCCCGATCAACACCGTCGCCGAGGCGCTTTCCGATCCGCAGATCACCGCGCGCGGGATGCAGATCGCGCCCGAGGGAATCGCCGGGCTGCGCAGCCCGCTGAAGTTCTCTCGCTCGCCTCTGGTGACCGAAAGGGCGGCGCCTGCGCTTGGCATCGGCGACTGGAACTTCGCCTCTGACGCGGACTGAGTTGCATACATTTATGTGATGCACCCCGGAAGGCGGGATATCTCCCACCCTACGCCCCTCGGGACAGTCCGCGCCACGCCCGACCGTCTGAACTGGATATATCCCACCTTCTCAGGCACATTTCCTTTCTGAGAATACCCCCCTGTCGAGGGGTGTCAGAAATCGCGTGACCTCTGCGCGCGACTCCGTGTATACATTCTGACGGAGGAGAGAGGGCATCCCGGTGCCCGGCAGGAGGAGCCATGCAGGGACGGCAGAGAGGTCGCACGCGGGCGGCACCATCGCGTGCCCCCGGGTCCGCGTTCGGCGCCACGCGTTCCCGAAAGGAAACTTCCGGGCACATTTCGCCGCCTTTTCGCGTGGAAGTGTCGCGCAGGGCGCTGCGGATGGCTGTTTCTTCTTCAGAACTTCCGGTACGGCGAGGGCCATTCCGGGTCCCCCTGGGGGCGGACGAAAATAGGAGCCTGAACGGATGAATGCGAAACTCATTGATGGCAAAGCCTTTGCTGCCGACGTCAGGGCACGGGTGGCCGAGCAGGTCGCGCGGCTGAAGGCCGATCATGGTCTGACCCCCGGGCTGGCGGTGGTGCTGGTCGGCGAGGATCCGGCCTCGCAGGTCTACGTCCGCAACAAGGGCAAGCAGACCGTCGAAGCGGGCATGAACTCCTACGAGCACAAGCTGGACGTCTCGACCCCTGAGGCCGAGTTGCTGGCCCTGGTCGAAAAGCTGAACGCCGATCCGGCGGTGCATGGCATCCTGGTGCAGCTGCCCCTGCCCGACCATATCGACGAAGCCAAGGTGCTGGCCACCATCGACCCGGCCAAGGATGTTGACGGCTTCCACATCTCCAACGTCGGCCTGCTGGCGACGGGGCAGAAGGCGCTGGTGCCCTGCACGCCGCTCGGCTGCCTGATGATGCTGCGCGATCACCATGGCTCGCTCTCCGGGCTGAATGCCGTGGTCGTCGGGCGCTCCAACATCGTCGGCAAGCCGATGGCGCAGCTGCTGCTGCGCGACAGCTGCACGGTGACCATCGCCCATAGCCGCACCAAGGACCTGGCCGCGGTCTGCCGTGGCGCCGATATCCTGGTCGCCGCCGTCGGCCGCCCGCAGATGATCCCCGGCGACTGGGTCAAGCCCGGCGCGACGGTGATCGACGTGGGCATCAACCGCATTCCGGCGCCGGAGAAGGGCGAGGGAAAGACCCGCCTCGTCGGCGACGTGGAGTTCGACAGCGCCGCCGAGGTGGCCGGGGCGATCACCCCTGTGCCCGGTGGCGTCGGCCCGATGACCATCGCCTGCCTGCTGGCCAATACGCTGACCGCCTGCGCCCGTGCCGCCGGGCTGCCCGAACCCGAGGGCCTGACGGCCTGAGCCATAAAGGGCCCCGCAAAGGGGCCCGCTTCCAACAAGGATCAACCCATGAGCGAATATACCCTCACCGTGACCTGCCCGACGCAGCGCGGCATCGTTGCCAAGATCTCGGGCTACCTGGCCGAGAACGGCTGCAACATCACCGACCTGGCGCAGTTTGACGACACGATCACCGGGCGCTTCTTCAGCCGCGTGACCTTCGTCAGCGAAGAGGGCGCGGGGATCGACGAGCTGCGGGACGGCTTCGGTGAGGTCGCGGGCGAATTCGACATGGAGTGGAAGTTCCACGATCCCTCCGAGCGGATGAAGGTGATCATCATGGTCTCGCGCTTCGGGCATTGCCTGAACGACCTGCTCTACCGCGCCCGCATCGGGGCGCTGCCGATCGACGTTGTGGCGGTGATCAGCAACCACATGGATTACCAGAAGGTCGTGGTGAACCAGGACATCCCGTTCCACTGCATCAAGGTCACGAAAGAGAACAAACCCCAGGCCGAATCCGCAATCATGGACGTGGTGCGCGAGACAGGCGCCGAGCTGATCGTGCTGGCGCGCTACATGCAGATCCTCTCGGACGAGATGTGCCAGAAGATGTCGGGGCGGATCATCAACATCCACCATTCGTTCCTGCCCTCTTTCAAGGGCGCCAACCCCTACAAGCAAGCGTATGAGCGCGGCGTGAAGCTGATCGGCGCGACCTCGCATTACGTGACCGCCGACCTCGACGAGGGTCCGATCATCGAGCAGGACACCGTGCGGGTGACTCATGCGCAATCGCCCTCGGATTATGTCTCACTGGGCCGTGACGTGGAAAGCCAGGTGCTGGCCCGCGCGATCCACGCGCATATCCACCACCGCGTCTTCCTGAACGGCAACAAGACGGTGGTCTTCCCAGCCTCGCCGGGATCCTACGCGTCCGAGCGTATGGGGTAAGCCGTGGCCCATGCCGCCAAGGCGGCATGGATGAAACGCTCCGGGGGGGGCGCGTTTGAAGCCGCGCAGGCGGCGGGCGCAAGCCCGTCGCCGGGGGTGCGGTTGACAGAAGCACCGCCCCGTAGGCTGGATGCCAATCCACCTTTAGAGGCCGGAAGGTGGATTGGCATCCACCCTACACATTCAGGCCCCCTTAGGCGCGGGGCATCAGCCCCGGGCCGCGCCCGACCCTCCCCCCGGGAGGGCGCATTGGCGGTGTCGGAAGATAGGGACGCGGCGTGGATGCTTCGAGGCAAGCACACCAGCCCAAGGTCCCGATGCGCCCACCCAGGGTCGGGCGCGGCCCTCCGTCCTGCCAGCCTCACCTACTGCCGATCACCGCGCGGAGCAGGCCGCTCGCGCAAGGTGGGAGCCATCCCATCATGACGACACCTTCCCTCTGCCGCCACGACATGCTCTTTTACTCCGACCAACGGAGAAAGCCCGCGTGACCGACACCCCCGAGAAACCGGCCAGACTGCGCCAGAACCCCCATGCGCTGCGCGAAACCCGAGAGAAGAACCTGGAGGTCGCCATCGGGCGCCAGGTCCGCGAGCTGCGCAAGCGGCAGCGGATGACCGGCACCGACCTGGCACAGGCGGCGGGGCTGTCGGTCGGGATGCTGTCAAAAATCGAGAACGGCGTGATCTCTCCCTCCCTCGCCACCCTGCAGACCCTCGCCAATGCCCTGCGGGTGCCGCTGGTGCAGCTCTTCTCGGGTTACGAGGAGGTGCGCGGCTGCGTCCACACCAAGGCCGGCAAGGGCGTCGAAGTCGACCGCGAGGGCACCCGCGCCGGGCACCAGTACAACCTTCTGGGACATATCGGCTCGAACAACTCGGGCGTGGTGGTCGAGCCCTACCTGATCTCGCTGACCTCCGACAGCGACCGTTTCCCCACCTTCCAGCACGAGGGGATCGAAATGCTCTACATGATCGAGGGCCTGCTGGATTACCGTCACGGAGACCAGCTCTACCGGCTCGAACCGGGGGACACGCTGCTCTTCGACTCGGATGCCCCGCATGGGCCCGAGGGCCTCGTGGCCTTCCCCATCCGCTACCTGTCGATCATCACCTATCCCCAGCAGAAATAGCCCTGCCCGAATTTTCAGCAGATATTTCCCCGACGCCAGAAGGGTTTCGGGGAAGCCCTGCTGATTTTCCCAAGGTGAGATTTATTTTCTTGAAGAGAAAACCTCTTTCCAGTTAGGAAACCACCAGGGGCCTCCGCAAGTGCCCTGCCCCTGGACTATGGAGAGAGAACATGTGTGGCATCGTTGGCCTCTTCCTCAAGAAGGATGAGCTGCGCCCCCGTCTGGGCGACATGCTGACCGATATGCTGATCACCATGACCGACCGCGGCCCCGACTCTGCCGGGATCGCGATCTATGGCGACGCGGCAGAGGGTCTGAAATTCACCGTGCAATCGGATGACCCTACGGCCTTCGACGGCCTCGCCGAGGCGCTGGAAAGCGCGCTTGGCACGGCGATCCCTGTGACACTGAAGGACACCCACGCCGTGCTGCTGGTGCCTGCCGAACAGCGGGCCGCCGCGACCGAGTTGCTGGAAGGCCGGGGTCTGCGCATCATGGGCATCGGCGAGGCGATGGAGATCTTCAAGGAGGTCGGCCTGCCCAAGGATGTGGCGGCCCGTTTCGGCCTTCGCGAGATGGGCGGCAGCCACGGCATCGGCCATACCCGCATGGCGACCGAAAGCGCCGTGACCACCCTTGGCGCGCACCCCTTCTCGACCGCCGAGGACCAGTGCCTTGTCCACAATGGCAGCCTGTCGAACCACAACGACATGCGCCGCAAGCTGGCCAGGAAAGGCGTCTTCACCAAGACCGAGAACGATACCGAGGTGGGCGCGGCCTATATCAGCTCGCGGATCGCGGAAGGTGCGACCCTGGGCGAGGCGCTGGAAGGCACGCTGAAGGATCTCGACGGCTTCTTCACCTTCGTCACCGGCACCCGCAACGGCTTCGGCGTCGTGCGCGATCCGATCGCCTGCAAGCCCGCCGTCATGGCCGAGACCGACGATTATGTCGCCTTCGCCTCTGAATACCGCGCCTTCGCCGACCTGCCGGGCATCGAATCCGCCCGCGTCTGGGAACCCGAACCCGCCACCGTCTACTTCTGGGAGCGCTGATCATGCCGACCCTCGACATGTCCAGAACCGAACTGCGCGAGGTCAATGCGACCCTGCAGGCGGCCGCTAAGGCCCAGGCCAACGAGCCTTTCGAGATCACCAACCCGCGCGGCGCACATGCCGTGGCCTGCGGCCTTGATGGCGCGCTGGAGGTCACCGTGAAGGGCTCCACCGGCTATTACTGCGCCGGGATGAACAAGGATGCGACGATCCACGTCGAAGGTTCCGCCGGTCCCGGCGTGGCCGAGAACATGATGTCGGGCACCGTGGTCATCGACGGCGATGCCAGCCAGTACGCCGGCGCCACCGGCCATGGCGGCCTGCTGGTGATCAAGGGCAATGCTTCCTCGCGCTGCGGAATCTCGATGAAGGGCATCGACATCGTGGTGCATGGCTCCATCGGCCACATGTCCGCCTTCATGGCGCAGAAGGGCAACCTGGTGGTGCTGGGTGATGCGGGCGATGCGCTTGGCGACTCGCTCTACGAGGCGCGCCTCTTCGTGCGCGGCTCGGTCAAATCCCTCGGCGCCGACTGCGTCGAGAAGGAGATGCGCCCCGAACACCTGCAAATCCTCGCCGATCTGCTGGCCAAGGCCGGGGCCGACGCCAAGCCCGAAGAGTTCAAGCGCTACGGCTCTGCCCGCACGCTCTACAATTTCAACATCGACAACGCCGACGCGTATTGAGGGGACCGGCCATGAGCACTCCTACCACCGAACCGCGCCAGTCCTGGACCTTCTCGAAGGAAACCAACGCCGAGATCCGCCGCGCGGCGGCCACCGGCATCTACGACATCCGCGGCGGCGGGGCGAAGCGGCGGGTGCCGCATTTCGACGACCTGCTGTTCCTCGGCGCCTCGATTTCCCGCTACCCGCTGGAAGGGTATCGTGAAAAATGTGACACCGCTGTCACCCTCGGCACCCGCTTCGCCAAGACGCCGATCGAGCTGAAGATCCCGATCACCATCGCGGGCATGTCCTTCGGATCGCTCTCGGGCCCGGCGAAAGAGGCGCTTGGCCGTGGCGCCACGCTGGCCGGCACCTCGACCACCACCGGCGACGGCGGCATGACCGAGGAAGAGCGCGGGCACAGCGAAAAGCTGGTCTACCAGTATCTGCCCTCGCGCTACGGGATGAACCCCGATGACCTGCGCCGTGCGGACGCCATCGAAGTGGTCGTCGGCCAGGGCGCCAAGCCCGGCGGCGGCGGCATGTTGCTGGGTCAGAAGATCACCGAGCGGGTCGCCGGGATGCGCGACCTGCCGCAAGGCATCGACCAGCGGTCCGCCTGCCGTCACCCGGACTGGACCGGCCCGGACGATCTGGAAATCAAGATCCTCGAACTGCGCGAGATCACCAACTGGGAAAAGCCGATCTACGTCAAAATCGGTGGCGCGCGGCCCTACTACGACACGGCGCTGGCCGCCAAGGCAGGCGCGGACGTGATCGTGCTGGACGGCATGCAGGGCGGCACCGCCGCGACTCAGGATGTCTTCATCGAGCATGTCGGCCAGCCGACGCTGGCCTGTATCCGCCCCGCCGTGCAGGCGCTGCAGGATCTGGGTCTGCACCGCGAGGTGCAGCTGATCGTCTCGGGCGGTATCCGCACCGGGGCGGACGTGGCCAAGGCGCTGGCACTTGGCGCCGATGCGGTCTCCATCGGTACCGCCGCGCTGGTGGCGCTTGGCGACAATGACCCGAAGTGGGAAGACGAGTACCGGAAGCTGGGCACGACCGCCGGGTCCTATGACGATTGGCACGAGGGTCGCGACCCCGCCGGCATCACCACCCAGGACCCCGAGCTGATGGCGCGCCTGGATCCCGAGGCCGCCGGACGCCGGCTGCGCAACTACCTCAACGTGCTGACGCTGGAATGCCAGACCCTCGCCCGGGCCTGCGGCAAGAGCCATGTGCACAATCTTGAGCCGGAAGACCTCTGCGCGCTGACGATGGAAGCCGCGGCCATGGCGCAGGTGCCGCTTGCCGGCACAAACTGGTGGCCGGGCAAACCGGGCTTCTGAGCAGGCGGCGGGGAGCACTCCCCGCCGTTCCCCGTTCAGGCAGGCGCGGGACGGTGGGATCTCTCCCACCCTGCGCCAGCCCCAACCTCAGGGTGGATGCCACTCCACCGATCGACAAAACGACAGGGGGCGAACCCCGCGACCCGACAGGGAAAGGACATGCAATGACGGATCTCGCAGCCTTCGCGAAAGAGAAGGGCGTCAAGTACTTCATGATCTCCTACACCGACCTCTTCGGCGGCCAGCGGGCGAAACTCGTCCCCGCCCAGGCCATCGGGGATATGGTCGAGGATGGTGCGGGCTTTGCAGGCTTTGCCACCTGGCTGGACTTGACCCCCGCCCATCCCGACATGCTGGCGGTGCCGGACCCCTCGACCGTGATCCAGCTGCCCTGGAGGCCCGAGGTCGCCTGGGTTGCCGCCAACTGCGTGATGGAGGGCGAGGATGTCGCCCAGGCCCCGCGCAACGTGCTGCGCAAGCTTGTCGACGAAGCCGCCAAGGAAGGCCTGCGCGTCAAGACCGGCATCGAGGCCGAGTTCTTCCTGCTCACGCCTGAAGGCGACGTGATCTCCGATCCCTTCGATACCGCCGAGAAGCCCTGTTACGACCAGCAGGCCGTGATGCGCCGCTATGACGTGATCGCCGAGGTCTGCGACTACATGCTGGACCTGGGCTGGGGCCCCTACCAGAACGACCACGAGGACGCCAACGGCCAGTTCGAGATGAACTGGGAATTCGACGACGCCCTGGTCACCGCCGACCGCCACAGCTTCTTCAAGTTCATGGTCAAGTCGGTGGCCGAAAAACACGGCTTCCGCGCCACCTTCATGCCCAAGCCCATCGAGGGCCTGACGGGCAACGGCTGCCACGCCCATATCTCGGTCTGGGATCTGGACGGCAAGACCAACGCCTTTGCCGGTGACGCCGGCGGCCAGATCGGCGAGGTCGGCCTGTCCGAGCGCGGCGGCCACTTCCTGGGCGGCATCATGAAGCACGCCGAGGCGCTGGCGGCCCTGACAAACCCGACGGTGAACAGCTACAAGCGCATCAACGCGCCGCGCACCATGTCGGGCGCCACCTGGGCGCCGAACACCGTCACCTGGACCGGCAACAACCGCACCCACATGGTGCGCGTCCCCGGCCCCGGCCGCTTCGAGCTGCGCCTGCCCGACGGTGCCACCAACCCCTACCTGCTGCAGGCGGTGATCATCGCAGCGGGTCTCTCGGGCATCCGCTCCAAGGCCGATCCGGGGCCGCGCCACGACATCGACATGTATGCGGAGGGCCACACGATCACCGACGCCCCGCGCCTGCCGCTGAACCTGCTGGACGCGATCCGCAATTTCCAGGCGGACGAAGAGCTTCAGGCGATGCTGGGCAAGGCGTTCTCGGTCTCCTACGCCAAGATGAAGATGCAGGAATGGAACAGCTTCGTGTCCCACTTCTCCCGCTGGGAGAAGGACAACACGCTGGATATCTGACCGAACCTCTCCCCGTTGGCCGCAAGGCCAGCGACTTGGCCCGGACATCTGTCCGGGCCTTTTTTGTCGGGGGGATCAACCCCGCACCCCGCTCGGCGCCTGGCCGTAGGCCTTCCCGAAGGCTTCGGCGAAATGGGCCTGGCTGACAAAGCCGGTCATCTGCGCGATCTCGCCCACCGACAGGCCGGGGCGCGCCAGCAACTCTTTCGCCGTGGCCAGGCGGATACCCCGGTAGAGCGCCATCACCGACAGTCCCGTCGCCGCGCGGGTCTGGCGTTGCAGCTGGCGAGACGAAAGCCCCGACAGACCCGCCAGTTGCCCCAGGTCCAGCGGGTCGGCGATATGGCTCTCCATCAGCGCGACAGCGGCCTCGACGGCGGCGGGCAGGTCTCCGTAGCGGGCCGCCAGAGAGCCCTGCTGCGGCGCGTCGGGAGGGCGGATCTCGGTCTGGATGAACCAGTCGGCGATGCGCTGCGCAAAGCGGGTGCCATGGTCGCGGGCGATCACCGCGTGCATCATGTCCAGCGGAGAGGTCCCCCCGGCGCAGGTGTAGCGGTCGCGGTCGATCAGGAACAGGCGGCGTTCCAGCAGCAGGGCGGGCCAGGCGGCGCGGATCTCGGCCTCGTGGTGCCAGTGGGCGGTGAAACGGTAACCCTCCAGCAACCCGGCAGAGGCCAGCACCACCGCCCCGCCCGAGATCCCGCCAAGCGCCACCCCGGCCCGCGCCTGCCGGCCCAGCCAGGCGAACAACGCCGGATCCCGCAGCGCCATCGGGTCGCCCCCCGCCACGACAAACAGCATGTCCAGATGGCCGGGCGCCTGCGTGTAGGGCACCGAAGGGAAGGCCGCGCCGACCGAAGAGCGCCCCTCGTTCCCCGGCCGGTGCAGCGTCTGCATCTCGTAGAGCGGCGCGGGGGCGAACAGATTCGCGGCCCGGAACGGCTCCATCGCGGCGGCGGTGGACATCAGCGCATAGCCATCCAGCAGCAGGAAGCCGAGCCTGCGCGCTTGTCCTTCTTGCGAAACTCTATGTCCCATAAACGAAAGATATGCCGCAGGTCGCGCGGTATCACAAGGAGACAGGCAAGGGATGCGACATGCGGTTTTCCGGCTTCAAGGTGGTGAAAGAGGCGCTGACCGGGCACAGGGGCTGGAAGCCCCTGTGGCGCGATCCGGCACCACAGACCCATTACGACATCATCATCGTCGGCGGCGGCGGCCACGGGCTTGCCACCGCCTACCACCTTGCCGCCACCTTCGGGCAGGCCCGTATCGCGGTGCTGGAAAAGGGCTGGCTGGGTGGCGGCAACATCGGGCGCAACACCACGATCATCCGCTCGAACTACCTGCTACCGGGCAATGAACCCTTTTACGAGTTCTCCATGAAGCTCTGGGAGAGCATGGAGCAGGCCCTGAACTTCAACGCCATGGTCAGCCAGCGCGGCATCCTCAACCTGTGCCATACGGATGCGCAGCGTGATGCCTTCCGCCGACGCGGCAACGCCATGCTGCTGGCCGGCGCCGATGCCGAGCTGCTGGACCGCGACGGCGTGCGCGCCATGGCGCCCTTCCTGAACTTCGACAACGCCCGCTTCCCGATCAAGGGCGGGCTGCTGCAACGGCGCGCCGGCACGGCGCGGCACGACGGTGTCGCCTGGGGCTATGCCCGCGCCGCCGACCAGCGCGGCGTCGACATCCTCCAGAACTGCGAAGTGACCGGCTTCCGCATCGAGAACGGCACCGTGAAGGGGGTCGAGACCTCGCGCGGGTACATCGGCGCGGGGAAGGTCGGCGTCGCCGTGGCGGGCTCTTCCGGGCGGGTGATGCAGATGGCCGGGATGCGCCTGCCGATCGAAAGCCACGTCTTGCAGGCCTTCGTCAGCGAGGGGCTGAAGCCGGTGATCCCCGGCGTCATCACCTTCGGCGCGGGGCATTTCTATGTCAGCCAGTCCGACAAGGGCGGGCTGGTCTTCGGCGGCGACATCGACGGCTACAACTCCTACGCGCAGCGCGGCAACCTGCCGGTGGTCGAGGACGTGGCCGAGGGCGGCATGGCGCTGATGCCGATGATCGGCCGCGCCAGACTGCTGCGTATGTGGGGCGGCGTCATGGACATGTCGATGGACGGCTCGCCCATCTTGGACCGTACGGATGTCGACGGTCTCTTCTTCAACGGCGGCTGGTGCTACGGCGGTTTCAAGGCCACCCCGGCCTCTGGCTACTGCTTCGCGCATCTGTTGGCCACCGGCCGCCCGCACGAGACCGCCGCCGCCTACCGCCTGGACCGCTTCGCCCGCGGTCATGTCATCGACGAAAAGGGCGTTGGCGCCCAGCCCAACCTGCACTGAGGTTCCCATGCTGATTCCGCACCCGCTCCTCGGTCCGCGCGACGCGCAGGAGTTCACCTACCTCGGCGATGCCGCGCTGCTGAACCGCCCCGACCCCGCCTCGGGCACAGCCGCCTTCTGCGACTACGTCTACCTGCGCGACAATCCGGCGGGGACGCATCGAGAGTTGTGGTATCACGAGTACGGAGACCGCTCCTGGCTGCTGGTGACCCGGGACACGCTGAGCCATGAAATCCTCGACGTGCGGCTGGCCCGCGAGGTGAAGACAGGCGGCACGGCATGACACAGACCAGGCTTCCGGGCGGGCTGATCGACCGCAACCAGCCGCTCTCCTTCACCTTCAACGGCAGGAAGCTGCAGGGATATCAGGGTGATACCCTGGCCTCGGCGCTGATGGCCAATGACATCCGGCTGGTGGCGCGCAGTTTCAAGTACCATCGTCCGCGCGGCATCTTCAGCGCCGGCTCGGAAGAGCCGAACGCCCTGCTGACCCTCGGCGAGGGCGCCGATGCCGACCCCAACACCCGTGCCACCGTCGTGCCCCTGCGCGAGGGGCTGGTTGCCCGCAGCCAGAACCATGCGGGTCCGCTTGGCTGGGACCTCTGGTCGGTCAACGACCTTGCCGCGCCCTTCTTCGCCGCCGGGTTCTACTACAAGACCTTCATGTGGCCGCGCGCCTTCTGGGAAAAGCTCTACGAGCCCGCCATCCGCCGCGCCGCCGGTCTGGGCGCCCTGTCGCAGCTGCCCGACCCCGAGACCTACGACAAGGGCTTCCTCCATTGCGACCTGCTGGTGATCGGCGGCGGCGCGGCTGGCCTCTCCGCCGCGCTGACCGCCGGCCGTGCGGGGGCGAATGTGATCCTCGCCGATGAGGATCTGCGCCTTGGCGGCCGCCTTCTGGCCGAAAGCGATCCGCTGGACGATGCCCCCGCCGCCGACTGGGTGGCCCGGGCCGAGGCAGAGCTGCGCGCCCTGCCCAATGTCCGCGTGATGCCCCGCACCACGGTCTTCGGCGTCTACGATCACGGCGTCTACGGCGCGGTCGAGCAGGTCTCGGACCTGCCCGGCGCGGCGTTGCGCCAGACCCTGTGGCGGATCACCGCAAAGCGCGCCGTCATGGCCACCGGCGCCACCGAGCGTCACATCCCCTTCCGCGACAACGACCGCCCCGGCATCCTGCTGGCCGGTGCCATGCGTGCCTATGCAAACCGCTGGGCCGTGGCGCCCGCACGCGGCAAGGTGGCGATCTTCACCAACAATGACGACGGGCACCGTACGGCTCTGGATCTTCAGGCCAAGGGCGTCGACCTGCTGGGCGTCATCGACAGCCGGACCGGCGCGCGCCCCTTCGGCGACTATCCGATCTTCGCCGGTGGCCGCGTCACCGGCACCTCGGGCCGCAGGGGCCTGCGCGCCATCCGCCTCGCCTGGAACGGCCGCGAGGAAGAACTTGCCTGTGCCGCCCTCGGCGTCTCGGGCGGGTGGAACCCGAACATCCAGCTGGCCTCGCACCACCGGGGCCGCCCGCAATGGGATGCGGCGCGCCTCGCCTTCCTCGCCCAAGGCGGACCCGAGGGGCTGATCCCCGCCGGGGCCGCTGCGGGCGAAGGCTCGACGCACCATGCGCTGACGTCCGGACACCATGCGGCAGCGGATGCCCTGCGCCAGCTTGGCCTGACCACCCCCGCCCCCGCCCTGCCCCGCGCCGAAGACCGTCAGGGCGGCGCCGAGGCCTTCTGGCATGTGCCCGGCAAGGGGCGCGCCTGGGTGGATTTCCAGAACGATGTCACGGTGAAGGACATCAAGCTGGCGCATCAAGAGAACATGCGTTCCGTCGAGCACCTGAAACGCTGGACCACGCTGGGCATGGCGACCGACCAGGGCAAGACCTCGAACGTCACCGCGCTGGCGGTGATGGCCGAGCTGACCGGCCGCAGCATCCCCGAAACCGGTACCACGATCTTCCGTCCGCCCTACACGCCCGTCAGCCTCTCTGTGCTGGGCGGCGGCGATACGGGGGCGCATTTCCGGCCCACCCGTCTGACCCCGACCCATGCCTGGGCCAAGGCCCAGGGCGCGCTGTTCGTCGAGGCGGGCCAGTGGATGCGGGCGCAGTATTTCCCCCGGCCCGGCGAAACCCACTGGCGGCAAAGCGTCGATCGCGAGGTTCTGGCGGTGCGCGCCGGGGTCGGCCTCTGCGATGTGACCACCCTGGGCAAGATCGACGTGCAGGGCGCCGATGCGGGCGAATTCCTCAACCGCATCTACGCCAACATGATGGGCACGCTGGCGGTCGGCAAGGTGCGTTACGGGCTGATGCTGCGCGAGGACGGCTTTGCCTATGACGACGGCACCTGCGCCCGGCTGGGCGAGTCGCACTACGTCGTCACCACCACCACGTCCAATGCCGGGCTGGTGCTGCGCACCATGGAGTTCGCCCGCCAGTGCCTCTGGCCCGACCTGGACGTGACGCTGATCTCGACCACCGACGCCTGGGCGCAGATCGCCGTGGCCGGGCCGAACGCCCGCCGCCTGCTGAGCCGCGTCGTCGACGGCTTCGACCTCTCGAACGAAACCTTCCCCTTCATGGCCTGCGCCGAACTGACGGTGGCGAAGGGCTGCCCGGCGCGGTTGTTCCGCATCTCCTTTTCCGGGGAACTGGCCTATGAGATCGCCGTGCCCGCCCGCTACGGCCAGGCGCTGATGGACCGGCTGATGCGTGAGGGCGCCGACCTTGGCGTCACGCCCTACGGGACCGAGGCGCTTTCGGTCCTGCGGATCGAGAAGGGCCATGCCGCCGGGGCCGAGCTGAACGGCCAGACCACGGCGCTGATGCTGGGGCTTGGGCGCATGGTGTCGCAGAAGAAGGACAGCATCGGCGCGGTGATGTCGCGGCGCGAGGGGCTGGCGCAGGATACGCGGCGGCTGGTCGGACTGCAGGCGGTTGATCCGGCGCGGCCGCTGCCCGCCGGATCGCATTTGTTCCGCGAAGGGGCCGCGCGCGACACCGCGACGGATCAGGGCTGGATCACCTCGGCCTGCTATTCGCCCCACGTCGGCGGCCATATCGCGCTCGGCTTCCTGGAAGAGGGCGACACCCGGCTGGGCGAGATTGTGATCGCCGCCAACCCGCTGCAGGGAACAGAGGCCGCCTGCCGGGTCGTCCCGGCCCAATTCGTCGACCCCGAAGGAGGACGCCTGCGTGACTGACCTGATCCCGATGGCCGCCCTTGGCGCCACCCCCGTGCGGGCCAGTTTCGGGCCGCTGACCCTGACCGAGGAGGAGGGGCTGACCCTTGTATCGCTGGCTCTGCCGGTCGGGTTCGACGCCTCTGTGACCGAGGTGCCCCTTCCCGGTCCCGGCGGCTATGCCATTGGTACAACGTCCGTTTTCTGGACAGGGCCGAACCAGTGGATGATCGAGACCCGTGACCTCGACGCGACGAGCCGCGCCCTTGCCCCCCTTCCAGACGCCCGTACGACCGTGCAGAGCGATGGCTGGGTCAGCTTCCGCATCACCTCTGAGGCGGGGGCCGCACCGCTGCTGGACCTGGTCACGAAACTGGTCAACCTGCCCGCCGATCAGCTTGCCCCCGGGCGCGCCACACGCACGCTTCTGCATCATTTGGGCTGCTTCGTGCTCCGCCGATCCGAGACCGAGATGGCCGTGCTGACCCTGCGCTCTGCTGCGGGCAGCCTGTGGTATGTGCTGAGCGGAGCCGCCGCGCGAATTGCCGCGCAGGAGGCGACTTAGCGGCAAGGAGCCCGGATCGGAACTGGACAGGCGCCGCCCGGGCTGGTTCTGTACCTTCCGTGGGGTACGGAAAGCGGACGATGACAAACGAGGCACTACGCGACCCGGTCATTTTCGACGGGCACAATGACCTGATTCTTCGGATGATCACCGGGAAGGCAACCGCGAGCGCCCTGCGCGAAGGCTGCATCGATGGGCATATCGACCTGCCGCGCGCCCGCCATGGCGGCTTCGCCGGCGGCTTCTTCGCCATCTTCGTCCCCGGACCGGGCGAGACTTCCATCCGCATGGAAGAATTCCTGAAACCCGCCTATGACCTGCCGCTGCCACCCCCCGTGGATCACGCCACGGCGCTGGAGGTGACCCGGCAGGGATTTGCCGCGGCAGAGGCCCTGCACAGGGAAGGCGTGATCGAGATCTGCACCGATGTCGATGCGCTGGAGGCCGCGATGGCCGGCCCCGCCATGGCCGCCGTGCTGCATATTGAAGGGGCCGAGGCCATCGGGCCCGACCTCGCCGAACTCGAAGAGTTTCACCGCCTGGGGCTGCGCTCTCTCGGTCCGGTCTGGAGCCGTCCGACGATCTTCGGTGATGGCGTCCCCTTCCGCTATCCTTCCGATCCCGACACCGGCCCTGGCCTGACGGAGGCCGGCACGCGGCTGGTGAAGGAGTGCAACCGGCTGAAGATCCTCGTCGACCTGTCGCATCTCAATGCGAAGGGGTTCGATGACGTGGCCCGGCTGAGCACCGCCCCCCTGGTGGCAACCCACTCGAATGCATGGAAAATCTGTCCCCACGCCCGCAACCTGACCGACCGCCAGCTGGAGATGATCGCCGAAAGCGACGGCATGGTCGGCATCAACCTCGCCACCGGCTTCCTGCGGCCCGATGGGCAGATGGCACCGGACATGTCCCTTGATCTGCTGCTCCGCCATCTCGGTCACCTGATCGCGAAGCTGGGAGAGGATCGCGTCGGATTCGGCTCGGATTTCGACGGGGCCATCGTGCCCGAGGCGATCGGCGACTGCGCAGGGCTGCCGAACCTGCGCCGCGCCCTCAGGGAAAGCGGCATCAATGACCGGCTGATGACCAAGCTTTGCCACGGCAACTGGATGCGCGTGCTGCGCCGCACCTGGGAAAGCTGATCCGCGCCCCGACCTCGGCCCGCCCTCAGATCGGCGGACCGGCAGACTGTGCCAGCCGGGGCGGAACAGGGACCGAAGGGCGGGTTGCCAGGGTGCACGCGTCCGGGTCCGCCGCGTCCGGCCACTGCTTCCCGGCCCAGTGCATCAGCACTTTCCCGGCAGCGGCCTCGTCACCCCGCGCCAGCACCTCGTCCAGGGCGTCGAGCGCGGAATGCACAGCGGAGGCAGGGGCAAGCGCCTCCTGCACCCGGAGGATCCGGGGGTGCGGCGTCGGCAGCAGTCTTGCGCCAATCAGCAACTCCTCCTCCAGTTTTTCGCCGGGCCGCAGCCCCGTGAAACGGATCTCGATATCGCCCTGCGGCGTCTCCGCCTCGCGCGGGGTCAGACCGGCATCGCGGATCATCTGGCGCGCCAGCTGGAGGATCGGCTGCGGCGGCCCCATGTCCAGGACGAAAACCTCGCCCCCGGTGGCATAGTGCCCCGAGAGCAGCGTCAGCCGCACGGCCTCGGCCCCGGTCATGAAGTATCGGGTGACCTGCGGGTGGGTCACTGTGACCGGTCCGCCCCGGGCGATCTGCTCGGCAAACAGCGGAACGACCGAACCGGAAGACCCCATGACATTGCCGAACCGCACCATCGAGAACCGGGTCGGGGTGCCACGCGCAGCCATCTCCTGCATGATCATCTCGGCCAGCCGTTTGCTGGCCCCCATCACGGACCGCGGCCGTACGGCCTTGTCGGTCGACACCAGGATCATCCGGTCCACCCCGGCCCTGGCCGCGGCCTCGGCCAGGGTGCGGGTGCCCATGACATTGTTGCGAATGCCTTCGAGGGGTGTCCGTTCCACAAGCGGAACATGCTTGTAGGCGGCGGCGTGGAAGATCACCTGAACCGCCTGCCGCGCCAAGAGCCGCGCCATGAGCGCGGCGTCGCAGACCGAGCCCAGCACCGGGATCACCTCCGGTGCGGCCTCCGACAGGTCGCGCGAAATCTCGTAAAGTGCCAGTTCGCTGTGATCGAGCAGGATCAGCCGACGGGGCCCAAGCCGCGCGAGCTGGCGCGAGAGTTCGCCCCCGATGGACCCGCCCGCGCCGGTCACCAGAACCACCTGGTCGCGGTAGCTGTCACGCATCTCCGGCAGGACCTGCTCCAGCCCCTTCCGGCCCAGCAGTCGCGACAGGTCGGCCGCCGCCCCGGCGTTGCCCCAGAGTTCGGCCGCGAAGTCCTGCAGGCTCTGCACCTCGCAGGCGGTGCCGGCCAGCGCCTGCCTGGCCCGAAGTTGCGCGGTCGGCGGCAGGGCCAGGACGATCCGGTCGATCCTAAGCCGCGCCACCAGCGCCGCTGCGCGCGCCGGCGCATGCACCGGCAGGCCCGCCACCCGGCCCCCCTGCCTGAAACTCTCGTGGTCGAGGACCCCGAGCACCCGTCGCGACTCGTCCCCGGCCAGGGCTGCCGCCAGCTGCTGTGCCGCGCGTCCCCCTCCCCAGATCAGCAGCCGCTGCGGACGCCGCGCCAGGGCATGTGCCTGGATCGCCAGCCGCAGCATTGCGAGGCGCCCGGCCATCGAAGCCAGGGTGAACAGAGCGGTCAGCAGCAGCACCTGGGCAGCGGAGAGAGGCCAGGCCGGCGCCAGGAACAGCAGGAGCGCAAGGGCAGCCCCCTGCGCCAGGCTGCGCGGCAGCCCCTGTTGCTGATAGGCGCGCAATTTCATCCGGTGCAGACCCAGCAGGGCGCCGAGGGCCATGCAGGTTCCCCACATCGGAGCCAGCAGCATCCCCCCCGGCGTCCCGGGCAGTGCCAGCACCGTGACCACCACCGCCAGGGTCGCCGCCATTCCGTCCAGCGCCAGCAGCGTGACCGCCTTGCGGCGCGGCCCGAATCCGGTCAGCCAGAGGGCCAGGAAACGCAGCATCATTCACGTCTCCGACGGGCGGGGAGGAAGGTGCGCGCCACAATCAGCAGATCCAGCCCGAGGCCGCGCCGGGCGGCATAGCGAAGGTCCAGGCGCGCCTTCACCGGCAGGCAGCGCGTGCGATAGATCCGTTCGGTCTCCTCGGGGCTGCGGCAGGGGGCCAGCAGCGCCGCCTCCCGCCGGTGGAAGAGTACGGTGGCCAGACCGGTCAGCCCCGGGCGGCATCTCAGAATCCGGGCATAGAGTTGCGGGTAGGCCTCGACGTAACGGCGCAGCGGCGGCCGGGGTCCGACAACCGAGATGTCCCCGCGCAGCAGGTTCCAGAGCTGCGGCAACTCATCCAGCCGGGAACGCCGCAGCCGTCGTCCAAGCCGCGTGATCCGCCCCGCCTTGTCCCCGCCGGACACGCCATGATCGTGGGCATCAGGTGTCATGGTACGGAATTTCCACAGGATGAAGGGGTGTTCCGGCGTCCGCATCCGCTCTGACCCGAAGAGCACCGGGCGGCCGTCGCAGAGCCACACCGCCAGTGCCACCACCAGCAACAGGGGCCAGAGAAGGACGCCCCCCGCGAGGGCCATGAGCAGGTCGACGCTGCGTTTCCCGGCCGACATCAGGCGGCCTCGCGCGCGCGGTGCCACTGGGCCACGAGGGTCCGCGCCGACCCGCTGTCCCTCAGCGTGCCGCACAGGTCCTGCATCCGGGTCGGATCCAGCGCCATCACCGGCAGGGCCCCGGGCGGCGCGTGTCGCCAGCGCAGCTCCGCCCCTGCCGCGCGCACCAGGTCGGCCATGGCGACGGGCTGCGGCCCGGTGGCGTTGACAAACGCGGGCAGTTGAGCGGACGGGCAGGACGCCAGCCGCGCCAGCAGCCGCAGCATGTCCTCCGGCCCGATGTAGGATCGGCGGGGCCCAGCCCCATCGGGGAAGCGATCCAGCACCACCGGCCCCCCCCGGGCGATCGCCCCGAAGAGCTGATCCGCCCCGGCCAGGTTACCCACCCGCAGCACGACACTGCGCGGCGTGGCGCCATGCCGCACGGAATGCCACTGTTCTATCGCCGCCTCCATCTCCTGCTTGGAGCGACCATAGGGGGTGACGGGGGCCGGGGGCATGTCTTCTGCCGCTGGCGCGCCCTCCAGCCCCGCCTGAACGGCGGCGCTGGACAGGTGCAGCACCCGACGGGCCCCGACCCGCTGCGCCAGTTGCAGCGCGGCACGCGCCAGCACCGCGTTTTGCGCCAGGGCTTCCGGCCCGCCCGAAGTCACGCCCCAGAGGGCCAGCACCACCCGCGCCGAAAGGCCACGCGGTAGCGGGCAACCTGGCTGCCATTTCAACACGTCCCCGCCCGGTGAACCCGACCGGGCCTGCCACAGGATACGCCCGCCCCCGGACGACGCGAATCCCGCCCGCAGCCGGGGCGAGCCAGCCAGCACCGCGCGCAGCAGGCGGCCCACGCGGCCCGAACTGCCCAGCACCAGGAGATCTGCCGAATCCATGCCTTTCCCCATTCAGCCTTTGCCCCAGCCTCGCGCCATATCGTTAAGGTTCCCTTTGTGTTCGCCGATCTTTCCTTGCGCAGCTGAATCTGGAAAATTTTGTCTGTTAAGCTTCCCGAAAGCCCCGCCGCCTACACCTGTTCCCGGGTGAGTTATCGAGGTGGTGGAGATGAGCGGGCAGAGCAATGCCGCGCCGATCATCATCAAGAAGGTGAAGAAAGGCGGCGGCGAAGGGCATCATGGCGGTGCCTGGAAGGTGGCCTACGCCGATTTCGTGACGGCCATGATGGCCTTCTTCCTTCTGATGTGGTTGTTGAACGCGACGACGGAAAAGCAGCGCAAGGGGATCGCGGATTACTTCTCTCCGACGATCCCGCTGAACCGGGTGTCCGGTGGCGGCGATGGCGCCTTCGGCGGCGAAAGCACCTTTTCGGAGATCGCCCTGCCGCAGGTCGGCACGGGCGCGACCTCTCTCAATCCGACGCCGCAGGACAAGTCCTCCGGGCGCGAGGCGCAGCAATCCGAGGATGCCGAGGCCCGCCAGCTGGAGGAGATCGAGAAGATCCTGCGCGGCCAGACCGGCGAAAGCGACGTCCATCCAGAGATGCTGCGCCATATCGTGACCCGGGTGACCGACGAGGGCCTGGTGATCGAACTCTTCGAGACCGATGAGGCCGCGCTCTACATGGGCGAGACCGCCGAGCCGACCGCGCTGCTGGAGCAACTGGCGGCGATGCTGGTCCGGGTCACCTCCCTGGTGACCAACCAGATGGCGATTGAAGGACATGTCCACGCGCGACCGCTGGTCCTGAACAACAACCCGGTCTGGGACCTCTCGACTCGACGCGCCGAAGGGATGCGCAAGCTGATGCAGCAGCAAGGGTTGTCCGGCAGCCGCGTGGCGCGGATCACGGGCCATGCCGACCGCGAGCTTGCCGACCGCAACCCCATGTCGGCGCGGAACAATCGGCTGGAGATCATCCTGCTGCGGCGCAACCGATAGGCCGAGATCCCGGGCGGAAGTGCCAAGGATTTTAGATGTTAGCGGCATTTTAAGCCGGCGCCCTTAGCTGTTGCAGCGACGAAAAGGTCGATGCAGCAGAAAGGCGTATTCATGACAATTTCCTCGTCCCTCAATGCGGGCGTGGCCGGTCTCCAGACCAATGCCACCCGCCTTGCGGCCATTGCCGACAATATCGCGAACGCGTCCACCTTCGGCTACAAGCGTGTCGCCACCGATTTCAGCTCCCTGGTCCTCAGCGAAAGCGGCGCCGGCTACACGGCCGGCGGCGTGCGGGCCACGACGCAACGGATGATCGACCAGCGGCGCTCGATCGTGCCGACGGACAACCCCACGGACCTGGCGGTGCGGGAACGCGGTATGCTGCCGGTCGCCAACGGTGCAGAGGTCGCCGCGACAGGCACGTTCGAACAGATGCTGCTGACCAGCACCGGCTCGTTCCGCACCGACGAGGATGGCTACCTGCGCACCGATACCGGGCTGATCCTGCTGGGATGGGAAGCCAATTCAGACGGGTCGATCCCCGCCGTCGCGCGCGAGACCTCGACCGGGCTGGTGCCGGTCCAGATCGACCCCTCGGCCTACGCCGGCAATCCCACGACAGAGATCAGCATGGGCATCAACCTGCCCGCGACCGAAACCGAGGATACCGCCTCGGGCGATCCGCTGTCGGTGACGATCGAATACTACGACAATCTGGGCAAGCCCGAGACGCTGACGGTCACCTTCACCCCGGACGTGGCCGGTCCCGGAGCCTCGAACTCCTGGCAGATGGTCATCGAAGACAGCGCCCTGGCCACCACCGTCGGTGACTATACCCTTGATTTCAATGACACGCGGACCGAGGGCGGGACGCTGGACGCGGTGACGCTGGGCGGTGCGGGCACGGCCTATGACCCGGTGACCGGCAAGGTCACGGTCACCGTCGCCTCCGGCCCGATCGAGATCGATCTCGGCCTGCTCGACGAAAGCGGCGGGCTGTCGCAGCTCGGCGACAAGTTCGCCCCGACCGGCATCACCAAGGACGGCTCGGCCGTGTCCAACATCACCGGCGTCGAGGTCGATGCCAATGGCTATGTGCGCGCCTACTTCGAAAGCGGCGCGGCGCAGATCCTCTATCAGGTGCCGCTGGCGGATGTGGTCAACGTCAACGGGATGCGGTCGATGGACTACCAGACCTACATGCCGACCCCGGAAAGCGGCGGATTCTACCTGTGGAACGCCGGCGACGGGCCGACCGGCGACATCGTCTCATATGCGCGCGAGGAATCCGGCACCGATGTCGCGGGCGAGCTGACCGACATGATCCGCACCCAGCGCGCCTATTCCTCCAACGCCAAGGTCTTCCAGACTGTCGACGAGATGTTGCAGGAAACCACGAATATCAAGCGCTGACAAAGGCTTGTTCCACGGCGGCGCAGGAGGCGCCGCCGCATGATCCCCGCTGTCCAGAAAGGTCCGCCGCATGAGCCTCTCCGGTGCCCTGTCCAATGCCCTGTCGGGCCTGACCGCCTCGGCGCGGCATTCCTCGGTCGTCGCCTCGAACATCTCCAACGCCATGACCGACGGCTACGCCCGCCGCACACAGGAGGTCCACGCCCGCGCTTCCGGCACCTGGGGCGGGGTCGCGATCGGCGGCGTCACCCGCCATGTCGATCTGGGCCTGGTGGCGGATCGGCGCGACGCCAATTCCGCCATGCAGCAGGCGGACGCCGTGACGGTCTTCCAGCGCCGGATGGAAGACCTGCTGGGCACGCCCGAAGATGGCACCTCGCTCTCCGGTCGCCTGACCACCTTCGAAGGCGCGGTGATCGCCGCCGCCTCCCGCCCCGACCTGACCGAACGACTGACAACCGTGCTCTACGCGGCGCAGGACGTGGCCAAGGCGATCAAGAAGATCGGCGACGGCATCCAGCAGATCCGCCAGGACGCGGACACCGAGATCGACACGACCGTCACCCGGATGAACACCCTCCTGCAGGAGGTGCGAAGCCTCAACGAGGGGATCAACCGCGCCCGGCTGACCGGCGGCAATTCCGCTCCGCTGGAAGATCACCGCCAGGCCGCGCTCGACGAACTCTCGGACTACGTTCCGATCATCGAGGTGGCGCGCGACAATGGCCAGGTCGCGCTGTTTTCCGCTGGCGGGGCGATCCTGCTGGATGGCAGTTCGGTGGTGGAATTCGGCTTCGACCGCACCACCACGATCACCGCCAACATGACCCAGTCCGCCAGCCTGCTCTCGGGGCTGACGATCAACGGGGTGGCCATCGACACCGAGGATTCCCGCAGCCCGATCGCCGACGGACGCCTCGCCGCGCTCTTTTCGGTGCGCGACGGGCTCTCGGAAGAGGCCCAGGCCCGCATCGACTCGGTCGCCCGCGACCTGGTGGAACGGTTCCAGGACCCGGCGCTGGATGCCACTCTCCTGCCCGGCGATGCCGGCCTGTTCACCGATGGCGGCGCGGCGTTCTCCGCCGCGAACGAGGTCGGGCTGGCCTCGCGCCTGCAGGTCAATGCCGCGGTCGACCCCGACCAGGGCGGCGCCACCTGGCGGCTGCGCGATGGCCTGAATGCCACGGTCCAGGGCCCGGTCTCGGACGCCTCGCTGCTGCAGGACATGCTGGCCGCCCTGCACGAGAAGCGCACCCCCGCCTCGGGCCCCTTCACTGCCTCGGGCATCTCGGCCCCCAACCTGGCCTCTTCGATCATGTCCCTCACCGGGACCGAGAGAAACCTTTCCGAACAAAGCCTTGCCTTCGCCACCACCCGCGAGGCCGAGCTGCAGGCGCGACTGCTGTCCGACGGCGTGGACACCGATGAAGAGATGCAGCGCCTGCTGCTGATCGAACAGACCTACGCCGCCAACGCCCGCCTGGTGCAAACCGTCGAGGATCTGCTCGACATCCTGATGAGGATCTGAGCCATGCCCGCCATCACCATCGGCGACCTCGCCCAAAGCTTCATGCTGCGGCAACAGAACACCGACCTGAAGAGCCGGATGAACCAGCTCAGCCAGGAACTTGCCTCGGGGCGCACCGCGGATGTCGCGCGGCACCTCTCCGGCAGCTACTCCTACCTGGCGGACGTCCAGCGCAACCTGGCGCTGCTCGAAAGCTACGATGCAGCCACCGGCGAGGCGATCCTCTTTACCCAGACAATGCAGGACGTGCTGGAGCGTTTCCAGTCCCTCTCGACCAACCTCGGCTCTGCCGCGCTGACCGCCGCCGGGTCCTTCCTGGACGAGGCCGTCGTCAGCGCCTCGGACCGCGCCACGGAGGACCTGGAAAGCATGGTCAACGCGGTCAATTCCACCGTCGCCGGGCGCGCCCTCTTCTCGGGGATCGACAGCGATACGGTGCCGCTGGTCTCGCACGAGGACATCCTGGCCGACCTGCGCACGGCGCTGGCAGGGCAGACGACCCTGGCCGGGGTCCAGGGCGTCCTCGATACCTGGTTCGATCCCGGCGGCGGCTTCGACACGGTGGCCTACCAGGGCTCGGCGACCTCGCTGCAACCCTTCGTGCTGGGCGAGGGCGAAACCGTCGACCTCGACCTGCGCGGCGATGACGCGGCCTTCCGCACCATGCTGAAATATGCCTCCATGGCGGCGCTGACGGCGGACCAGTCCCTCGGCTTCGACAGCGACCTGCAGGCCGAGATGATGAAGGCCGCCGGAGAGGGGTTGTCGTTCCGCCAGGAGCGTCTCGTGCAGATCCGCGCCGATCTCGGCTATGCCCAGACCCGGGCGCAGGAAAGCTCTGCCCGGATCGTCTCGGAGCGGGCCGGGTACAAGATCGCCCAGTCGGAACTGCTCGCCGTCGATCCCTTCGAGACCGCGACCCAGCTTGAGGACGTGCAATTCCAGCTCGAAGCCCTCTACGCGATGACGGTCAAGCTGGCCCGCCTCTCGCTGACGGACTACCTGTGATGCTGGGCCGGATCCTGCTCTGCCTGGCCCTTCTGTTGCCGCAAGTGGCGCTGTCCGGGCCCATCCGGATCAAGGACCTGGTGGAATTCGACGGCGTGCGCGGCAACGACCTGGTCGGCTATGGCCTCGTGGTCGGGCTGAACGGCACCGGCGACGGCATCCGCAATGCGCCCTTCACCGAAGAGATCATGTCGAACATCCTGGAACGGCTCGGTGTCAACGTGACCGGAGAACAGTTCCGCCCCAAGAACGTGGCCGCGGTCTTCGTCACCGCCGAACTGCCGCCCTTCGCCCGGGCCGGTGGCACGGTGGATGTCACCGTCTCGGCCATCGGCGATGCCTCCTCGCTGCTGGGGGGCACGCTGATCATGACCCCGCTGAATGCCGCCGACGGGCAGATCTACGCGGTCGCCCAGGGCACGATCATCGCCGGAGGTGCCGCTGCCCAGGGGGATGCCGCCCAGGTGATCCAGGGCGTCCCGACGGCCGGGGTCATCCCCTCCGGCGCCCGGGTCGAGCGGGAGGTCGACTTCGATCTCTCCGCCCTGTCCTCCCTGCGGCTTGCCCTGCGGGAGCCCGATTTCACCACCGCCGGCCGGATCGAGCAGGCCATCAACGAGGTTTTCGCCACCCCGGTCGCGCGAATGCTGGACGCCGGCACGGTGCGGCTGGACATCGTGGCCACCGGCATGGCCTCTCCGGCCCATGCGCTTGGTCGGGTCGAGAACATCCTGGTCGAACCCGAACAGAAGGCCCGGGTGGTGGTCGACCAGCGCTCGGGCACCATCGTCATGGGCGAGGACGTGCGCATCAGCCGGGTGGCGGTCAGCCAGGGCAACCTGACACTGCGGATCGAGGAAGATCCGGCGGTGGTCCAGCCCAATCCCTTTGCCGAAGGCGAAACGGTGGTGGTGCCGCGCACCAATGCCGAGATCATCGAGGAACCGGGGATCGGGCTTGCGGAAATCCGGGAAGGCACCTCGCTGTCCGAGGTGGTCGCGGGGCTGAACGCCCTTGGCGTCGCGCCGCGCGACATGATCGACATCCTGAAGAGCATCAAGGCGGCAGGGGCCCTGCACGCGGAATTCATCGTCCGCTAGCCCGGGTCCTCCGAAGGTGGGTTGTCACCCACCCTACGCCTGCCGCCTGCTCCGCCCGATGCCGGGAGGGCCGATACCCCGGGGCGACCGAAGCGGAAAGGCCGGGCGTAGGGTGGGTGACGACCCACCATCCCCCGGCCACCATCCACGGCCTCGAAGATGTTTCGGCGCGATCAGAAGGTCTGGTCGTAATCGCCCACGCCGGGCTCGGTGCGGATCACCCCGTCGATTTCCTTGAAGATCGCGCGCAGCTCCTCCTCGCTGTCGGAGCTTTCGCAGACCACCACCAGGTTCGGCGTGTTCGACGAGGCCCGCACCAGCCCCCAGGAACCGTTGTCCAGGATCACCCGGGCACCGTTCACCGTGACGACCTCCTTCACCGCGCGCCCGGCGAAGGCCTCTCCGGCTTCGGCCTTGGCGACCAGCTTCTGCACGATACGCTCGAGGATGTCGTATTTCTCTTCATCCGCCGCATAGGGCGACATGGTCGGGGTCGAATAGGTGACAGGCAGGTCCTTGCGCAGGTCCGACATCGACTTGTCGGGGTTGCGGTCCATCAGCTTGCAGATCTCGACGGCAACTCGCATCCCGTCATCGTAGCCGCGCCCGATATCCCCGGCGAGGAAGTAGTGGCCCGACTTCTCGAAGCCCGCCAGGGCGCCCAGTTCGTGCACGCGGCGCTTCATGTGGCTGTGGCCGGTCTTCCAGTAATCGGCCACCGCGCCGCCCTCGATCAGCTCGGGGTCGGCCGCGAAGAGGCCGGTGGATTTCACATCCGCCACGAAGGTCGACCCGGGGTAGAGCTTGATCAGGTCGCGGGCCATGATCACACCGACCTTGTCGGCGAAGATCTCTTCGCCCTCGTCATCGACCACGCCGCAGCGGTCGCCGTCGCCGTCGAAGCCCAGTGCGAAGTCGGCACCCGACTGCTTCACCGTATCGGCCATGTCATGCAGCATCTCCATGGCCTCGGGGTTCGGGTTGTAGTTGGGGAAGGTGTAATCCAGCTCGTTGTGCGAGGGCACGATCTCGACGCCGAGGCGCTCGAAGACCGCCGGGCCGAAGGCCGCCGCGGTGCCGTTGCCGGTGGCACAGACCACCTTCAGCTTGCGGGTCATCCTGAAGTCGCCGACCAGGTCGTCGAGATAGGCCTCGAAGACGCCATCCACGCGCTCGACCTTGCCGCCCTCGCGGGCCACACCCTCGCCGTTCAGCACGATGTCACGCAGCTCTCCCATCTCGTCGGGACCATGGGTCAGGGGCATTTCGAAGCCCATCTTCACCCCGGTCCAGCCGTTCGGATTGTGCGAGGCGGTCACCATGGCCACCGCGCAGCCGCCCAGGTGGAACGAGCTGAAGTAGGCCATGGGGGTGATGCAGGGGCCGATGTCCTTGACGGTGATCCCCGCCTGCACCAGGCCGAGGATCAGCGCGTTCTTGATCGCCAGCGAGTAATCCCGGTAGTCGTTGCCGACGGCGATCACCGGCTCGACGCCGCGCTTGAACATCTGCGTGCCCAGGCCCAGGCCAAGGGCGGTCATGCCGGGCAGGTTGATCTCGTCAGGATATTTCCAGCGGGCATCGTATTCCCGGAAGCCCGTCGGCTTGATCATCGGGTCCCGGAGAAATTCCCAGGTGTTCGGAGAGACGGTGGAAAGCGGTTTGGTCATGGCCCAAGTCATCCATCTGAAAAGCAATGCGGAGCGGTCAGGGACTTTGGTAGCCGTAGCGGAAAGCCGTAGCAACGTCCTTCCCGCACCGTGAGAGCTTTGTTACCGAAACGTAAAATCTCAGGCGAAAGACCGCCGGGATTACGGGCAGCCGCGCCTGCCCCGCGCCCGACCCGGGTTGGACAGCCGCCAAGGGCTTGCCTATAGCTGGGGGCGGAACATCAGGCGCGGGGCGGACACCGCGCCACGGGGACAGAGACAGGACGCAGCATGGCAGGCAAGCTCTTCGGCACCGACGGGGTGCGCGGACAGGCGAACAAGTGGCCGATGACGGCGGATGTGGCGCTTCAACTCGCCGCCGCCGCGGGGCGCCACTTCCGTACCGACAAGCAGAAGCATCGGGTGGTGATCGGCAAGGACACGCGGCTGTCCGGCTACATGCTGGAAAACGCGCTGACCGCCGGCTTCACCTCGACCGGCATGAACGTCTTCCTGCTGGGCCCGGTGCCGACGCCCGCGATCGGCTACCTGACGCGCAGCCTCCGCGCCGATGTCGGGGTGATGATCTCGGCCAGCCACAACCCGGCGGCGGACAATGGCATCAAGTTCTTCGGCCCCGACGGCTTCAAGCTGTCCGACGACGACGAGGCCGCCATCGAGGCGCTGATGGAGACCGGCGTGCCCCCGGCGCAGCCGCAGAACATCGGCCGCGCCAAGCGCTACGAGGACGCGCGCGGGCGTTACGTGGAATACGCCAAGGCCACCCTGCCGCGCCGTACCCGGCTGGACGGGCTGCGCGTGGTGCTGGACTGCGCCAATGGCGCCGCCTACCGCACCGCCCCCGCCGTGCTGTGGGAGTTGGGCGCCGAGGTCTTCCCGATGGGCGTCGAGCCGAACGGCTTCAACATCAACGAGGAGTGCGGCAGCACCCATCCCGAACAGGCCGCGCGCCGGGTGCGCGAGACCCGCGCCGATCTGGGCATCTGCCTGGATGGCGACGCCGACCGGGTGATCCTGATCGACGAGGCCGGCCGCGTCGCCGATGGCGATCAGATCATGGGCCTCATCGCCTCGCGCTGGAAGGACGAGGGCAAGCTTGCGGGCGACAGCCTTGTGGCGACCGTGATGTCGAACCTCGGGCTGGAACGTTTCCTCGAAGGCCGCGGCATCGGGCTGGAACGTACCTCGGTCGGCGACCGCTACGTGGTCGAGCGGATGCAGGCGGGCGGCTTCAACCTGGGCGGTGAACAGTCCGGCCATATCGTCATGACCGACCACTCCACCACCGGCGACGGGCTGCTGGCGGCGCTGCAATTCCTCTCGGCCATGGTGGAAACCGGCAAGCCGGCCAGCGAATTGTCCAGCGTTTTCGAGCCGGTCCCGCAGAAGCTGGTCAACGTCCGCTATGCCGAGGGCAAGGCCCCGCTGGAGACCGAACAGGTGCAGGAGGCCATCGCCGAGGGCGAGAAGACCCTGGGCAAGGCCGGGCGCCTGCTGATCCGCAAGTCGGGCACCGAACCGCTGATCCGCGTCATGGGCGAGGCCGAGGACATGGGCAAGCTGGACCGCGTGCTGGAGAAGATCGTCGCCGAGGTCCGCGCCGTCGCCAGCTAGGGGCAAGGCTCATTCCGGTCAGGCGGCTGTCGGTCAGACGGGCGCCGTGACCTCGCGCACTTGCCAGAGACGGCGGGCTTCGTCCTCGGGCTCGGCAACCCCCAGCGTGTCGAGCGCCAGCGCGGCGGTACCCAGCACCACGGCCTCGGCGAAATCGTCCTGCCATTCCCCGGACCAGAGCTGCGCCAGCCGGGCCTGGCTTTCCCACCCCTGGTTCAGCTTCTGGGTCTCGGGCAGGATCTCGGACGCACTGCCGTCGAAGGCGGCCCCGTCACGCAAACCGAAGAGGGCCGTGGCCTTGGTCGGGTTACGCTCGAACTCGCCGCCGCCGCCCTTGATCACGGTCAGCGACTGCTGACCCAGCAGCTTGCCGGCGTCGGCCTGAAGCTCTCGGTAGGGCGGGTGGAATACCCCCTGCACCGAGGCCGGGGCCTTCGCCGGGTTCAGCACCCGCAGCACCGTGTTGACGCAGCTGCGCACCCCCAGCTTGTCGCGCAGACGCAGCAGGTCCAGCAGCGCGGGCTGGAAGGCTTCCAGCGGCAGATAGGCGATGCCCTGCGCCTCCAGCAGCTCTCCGGCCTCTTCGACCGATCCCGCCATGGGGATGCCGACCAGCGGCAGCGCGCCCCTGACAGAGGCCGCCGCCTGCATGTGATGTTCGGAATTCCACCCGTGAATCAATACCTTGTGCCCGCCAGAGGCGACCAGCCGTGCCGACAGCAGGAAGAACGGCAATCCGCGCGTGCGCCCGGCGGCATAGCTGGGCCAGTCGAGCGCGGGTCGGGGGATCTGCGGCAGGGTCTCGCGCGCGGCCTCGGCGAAACCGGCGATTTCCTCGGCCACCTCGCCCTTCATGCGCAGCAGGGTCAGGATGGCGCCGATGGCCTCGGGGTCGCCTTCACCGTCGAGGATGATGCGCATGGCCTCTCGGGCCTCTTCCTGGGTGAAAGAGCGCGACCGCCCCTGCCCACGCGCCAGGATACGGGAATAGGGGGCCAGCTTCATTCCGCCGCCTCGCGCGGAGCGAGCCGCGCCAGCAGGTCGGCCAGCTCGGGCCGGCAGGAACCGCAGTTGGTGCCCGCGCCCAGGGCCTCGCCGATGGCCTCGACCGAGACCAGGCGTTGCGCGTCTATGGCGTTCAGGATCGTGTTCACCCCGATGCCGAAGCAGGAACACAGCACCGGCCCCGGATCCGGCTGGTCGGCACCGGCGCGGCCCGAGAGTACCGTGGGCGCCTCGGTCCCCGGCAGGGCCGAGAGGTAGTCGCGCATCACGGCGACGGGTTCGGGGGCGGCGAAGAAGGCAGCGCGCAGCCGTCCGCCTTCGACAAAGGCGGCACGGAAGGTGCCCCGGGCGGGATCGCTGACGATCTGCATGTTGGCTCCGTCGATCTGGAACAGGTCTCTAGCGTAGACCTCCCAGTCTGCGGGGCAAGAGGCATCGGCGATTTCCGCCCGCCAGCCCTGAGCGGTCTTCGCCTTCGCCCAGTAGTCGGCGCGGGGGGTGAAGCCCCTGTCGCTGATGGCAAATCCGTAGAACCCGGCCTGCCAGCGGGCGACCTGCGCCACGGCGGCCTTGCTTTCGGGCTGGCCCGAGACCGGGTCCACCACCGGCGCCACCAGCGCGTCGATCCGGCCCGAGGGCGCGGTTTCGCCGGTCCAGTGCATCGGGGCGAAGATGTCGCCGGGGCGGATCTTTTCGGTCAGCAGGGCGCGCAGGATGGCGCGACCGTGGGGCGAGGTGACCTCGACCAGATCAGACGGGGAAATCCCCTTTTCGGCGGCATCCGAGGGGTGGATCTCAAGGAAGGGCTCCGCGAGGTGCGCGGACAGTTTCGCCGAGCGCCCCGAGCGGGTCATCGTGTGCCACTGGTCGCGGATGCGCCCGGTGTTCAGGCGGAAGGGATGGTCCGCCGTCGTCTGCGCCACCGGGCCGCGCGGCGTGACCGCCAGCATCCGCCCCTTCCCCGAGGGGGTAAAGAAGCGCCCGTCACCGAAGAAGCGGCCGCCCTGCCGGGCGCCGGCGACGGGCCAGCGGGTGGGAGACATGTCCTCGTACCCGGCATCCGAGATGTCGGAGAGGCCGGAGATGTCGAAATCCAGCCCGAAGCCCCCGGCGATGCCCGACAGCGCGGCGTATTCGCGGAAGATCTCGGCCGGGCCGGCATAGTCGAAAGCGGCGCCCCAGCCCATGCGGGCGGCGAAGCCGGTCAGGTGCTGCCAGTCGGGGCGGGCCTCTCCCGGCGCCTCCAGCACCTTGCGCTGGCGGCTGATGGTACGGTCGGAATTGGTGACGGTGCCCGACTTCTCGGCCCAGCCGGTAGCGGGCAGCAGCAGGTCGGCGAGGCGCGCGGTATCCGTGGCGCCGGTGATGTCCGAGACGACGACGAAATCACAGCCCGCGATGGCCTCGCGGACGCGGTCGGCATCGGGCAGCGTCACCGCCGGGTTGGTGTGCATGATCCACAGCGCCTTGATGCGCCCCTCACCCACGGCGCGGAACATGTCCACGGCCTTCAGCCCCGGCGTGTCGGCGATGGTGGGGGCTTCCCAGAAGCGCCGCACGGCGCTGCGATGGTCGGCGTTCTCAAGATCCATGTGGCAGGCCAGCATGTTGGCCAGCCCCCCGACCTCGCGCCCGCCCATGGCATTGGGCTGGCCGGTGACGGAGAACGGCCCCATGCCGGGCTGCCCGATCCGCCCGGTCGCAAGGTGGCAATTGAGGATCGCGTTGACCTTGTCGGCCCCGGCAGAGCTTTGGTTGACGCCCTGCGAGTAGACGGTGACCACCTTTTCGGTGCGCATCCACAGGTCGTAGAAGGCGCGCAGGTCGGCAGCGGCGATGCCGGTCGCGCTCAGGTCAGAGGCGCGGGCCTCGGCCACAGCGGCCTCGACCCCCTCGACGTGAGAGAGGAACTCGGCATTCATCGCGCCCGCGTCGTCGATGGCCGCCAGCAGCCCGTTGAACAGCGCCACGTCGCCGCCGGGGGCCACGGGCAGGTGCAGGTCGGCGATATCGCAGGTGGCGGTGCGGCGCGGGTCGATGACCACGACGCGCATGTGGGGGCGGGCTTTCTTCGCCGCGACAAGGCGCTGGTAGAGCACCGGGTGGCACCACGCCAGGTTCGAGCCGGTGAGGACAACCAGGTCGGCCTCTTCCAGGTCCTCATAGGTGCCGGGCACGGTGTCGGTGCCGAAGGCGCGCTTGTGACCTGCCACGGACGAGGCCATGCAAAGCCTTGAATTGGTGTCGATATTCGCCGAACCTATGAAGCCTTTCATCAGCTTGTTGGCAATGTAGTAGTCTTCGGTCAGAAGCTGGCCCGAGACGTAGAAGGCCACCGCGTCCGGCCCGTGTTCATCAATCACGGCGCGGAACTTCGCTGCTGCCTCATCCAGCGCGGCGTCCCAGCTGACCCGCTTCCCCCGCAGCATCGGGTAAAGCAGCCGATCCTCCATCCCCAGCGTCTCGCCCAGGTTGGTGCCCTTGGAACAGAGCCGCCCGAGGTTCGCCGGATGCTCGCTGTCTCCGCGCACCGAAAGACCGCCCTGCCCGTCCGGGCCAAGCAGCACGCCGCAACCGACCCCGCAATAGGCGCAGGTCGAGCGGATCTCGGAGGCGGAGACATCCTTCATCAGGCGGCGCTCCTCTTGCCGACGGCCATGGCGTCCAGCATCAGCCGGCCTTCTTCCAGACGGATCGGATAGGTGGCGATGCGGCCCTCGTCGGCGCCCTGCGCCTCGCCCGTCTCAAGCGAGAACACCCAGTTATGCAACGGGCAAGTCACCTTGCGGCCATGCACGATGCCATCCGACAGCGGCCCGCCCTTGTGCGGGCAGCTGTTGGCGGCGGCGAAGACCTCGGCCTCGGCGGTGCGGAAGATCGCGATGCAGCCGACGGGGGTCTTGACCATCCGCGCTCCCCGCAGGGGCACATCGTCGATATGTCCGATGTCGATCCAGCTCATTCCGCGGCCTCCAGGGTGATGTCGGCAAGGGGCTGGTACTGATCGGCGCGACGTTCGGCGTGATCGGCCCAGGGGTCCTTGCGATAGACGGATTGCGAGATTTCAAAGCGCTCGTTCAGGGCGGCGCGCTCGGCGTCATCGGAAAGGCGTTCCTTCACCCAGTCGAGCCCCACCTTGGCAACCCACTTGTAGGGCCGGTCCAGGTACTTGGCGTGCTCGCGGTAAAGCTGGACGAAGGCGGCGGTCCATTCTATTGCCTCTTCTTCGGTCTTCACGTCGACGAGGCGCTCGGTTTCCTTCACGTCCATCCCGGCGGCACCGGCGACGCCCACCTGATAGCCACTGTCGACACAGACGATGCCCACGTCCTTGCAGGTCGCCTCGGCGCAGTTGCGCGGGCAGCCCGAGACACCAAGCTTCACCTTGTGTGGCGTCCAGCTGCCCCACAGCTTCTGTTCCAGCTTGATGCCAAGCCCGGTGCTGTCCTGGGTGCCGAAGCGGCAGTGGTCCGACCCGACGCAGGTCTTCACCGTCCGCAGCCCCTTGGAATAGGCATGGCCCGAGACCATGCCCGCCTGGTTCAGATCGTACCAGATCGCCGGCAGATCCTCCTTCTTCACACCCAGAAGGTCGATACGTTGGCCGCCGGTCACCTTTACCGTGGGAACCTTGTACTTATCGGCGGCGTCCGCAATGGCGCGCAGCTCATCGGGGGTGGTGATGCCACCCCACATGCGCGGCATCACCGAGAAGGTCCCGTCCTTCTGGATGTTGGCGTGGTTGCGCTCGTTCACGAAGCGCGACTGGAGGTCGTCCTGGTACTCCAGCGGCCAGTCGGCCAGCAGGTAGTAGTTCACCGCCGGACGGCAGACATGGCAGCCGTTCGGGGTGGTCCAGCCCAGTTCCTGCCAGACGGCGGGCTGGGATTTCAACTCCTGCGCCTTGATCAGGCGGCGCACGTCCTCGTGCGTCAGGTCCGTGCAGCCGCAGACCGATTGCGCGGCGGGCAGGACGAAATCATCGCCCAGCGTCGCGGCCATGACCTGTTCCACCAGGCCCGTGCAGGTCCCGCAGGAGGCGCTGGCCTTGGTCGTCGCCTTGATATCGGCGAGGCTGCCTGCCCCGTCCTTGATGGCCTGGGTGATCTGTCCCTTGCAGACGCCGTTGCAGCCGCAGATCTCCGCGTCATCCGGTAAGGCTGCAACGGCTGCCAAAGGGTCCCCGGAGGCGCCCCCCTGGAAGGCCGGTCCGAAGATCAGGGTGTCGCGCATCTCGGCGACGCTCTCGCCGTCCTTGATCAGGCCGAAGAACCAGCTGCCATCGGCGGTGTCGCCGTACATCACCGCGCCGATCAGGCGATTGTCCTTCAGAACCAACCGCTTGTAGACGCCGCGCGCGGGATCACGGAAGACGATGTCCTCGCGGTCCTCGCCCTCGGCGAAGTCCCCGGCGCTGAACAGGTCGCAACCGGTGACCTTCAGCTTGGTCGAGACCTCTTTCTGCACGAAGCGGGCCGGCTTGCCCGACAGCGTCGCGGCGGCCACCTTGGCCTGCTCGTAAAGCGGCGCGACGAGGCCGAAGATGGCGCCGTTGTGCTCGACGCATTCGCCGACCGACAGGATATGCTCATCCGAGGTGACCATCTGGTCGTCCACATGGATGCCCTTGCCCACGGCCAGCCCGGCCTGCTGGCCAAGCGCCACGTTGGGGCGGATGCCGACGGCCATGACCAGCAGGTCGCAGGGCAGCACGGTGCCATTGTCCAGCTCAAGCCCGGTCACATGGCCATTTTCGCCGAGGATTTGTTTCGAGTTGGTCGAGCACAGCACCTTGATGCCCCGGCCGACCAGCTCCTTGCGCAGCAGGTAGCCCGCGGCCTCGTCCAACTGGCGTTCCATCAGGTGACCCATCAGGTGCACGACGGTCACATCGACGCCGCGCGCATGAAGGCCGGCGGCGGCTTCCAGCCCCAGAAGACCGCCGCCGATCACCACCGCTTTCGCGGCCTGTTGCTCTCCCAGGGCGATCATGCGGTTGGTGTCTTCCAGATCCCGGTAGGCGATGACGCCATCCAGATCTTGCCCCGGAAGGGGGATGATGAAGGGGTTCGAGCCGGTGGCGATGACCAGCTTGTCATACTCCAGCACCTCGCCCGCCTCGGTCATCACGCGGCGGCTGGCGCGGTCGATTTCGGCCACCTTTTCGCCAAAGCGGCAGGTGACCCCGCGCTCGGCATACCAGGCTACGTCATGGGTAACGATGTCCTCGTAGGTCTTTTCCCCCGACAGCACGGGGGACAGCATCAGGCGGTTGTAGTTGCCGCGCGGCTCGGCGTTGAAGAGGGTGACATCCCAGTCGCCCCCCTGGTCGAAAAGATGCTCAAGCATTCGGCCCGAGGCCATGCCGGCACCGATGACGATCAGCTTCCTGGTCATTGGATCCTCCTTTGAGGGATCGGAGTCAGCTTGTCCCTGACGCGGCAGGGGGTTCTGGCGGATAGGCGGCGCCGATCATGGCGCCCGACAGGGTCGTGTAGGCGGTGGTCCAGGCGGCGCGAACCTCGGGGGTGAAAGCCTCGCCCAGCCCGGCCTCCAGCGTGCGTAGCAAGGAGGCGCCGACGGAGTCGTAATGGGCCGGGGTGACGCCGTAATCGACGTGACGGCTGGCGAGGTCGGCGGCGACCGGCAGCAGCGCGGGCAGGTCGTTCAGCCCCTTCACGACCGTGTTCAGCGTCTGCATCAGCTTGCCGCCCTGCCGGGCCATGTCGGTTTCCTCGAAGAGGGGCCGGACCTCGGGCGCGGTCTGGAAGAGGTCGGCGTAGAAGATTTCCGCCGCCCTGGCCTTGATCGGCCAGACCTTTGCAAAACTCTGTTGGACAAGGGCGATGTCACTGGATTCCATGGGTCACTACTCCGCAGCTATCTGGGCCGTCGCCCGCGCTGCGGGTTTCGGCCGGGGTGTCGCGCCGTGCTCGTATTCCTCCAGGAAATCGAGCACTTCCTGGCGGTAGTGATAGTAGTCGGGATGTTCCAACAGAGCCTTACGGGTCCTGGGGCGCGGCAGGTCGACATGGGTGATCTTGCCGATGGTGGCGCGGGGGCCGTTGGTCATCATGACCACGCGGTCAGCCAGCAGGATCGCCTCGTCGACGTCATGGGTGACGCAGACGGCGGTGACCTTGGTGCGCGACCAGACCTCCATCAGCACCTCCTGCAGCTCCCAGCGGGTGAGGCTGTCGAGCATCCCGAAGGGCTCATCCAGCAACAGCAGCTTGGGGCTGAGGGCGAAGGCACGGGCGATACCGACGCGCTGCTTCATGCCGTTGGACATGGAATGCGCCGGGCGGTCCATGGCATCGGCCAGGCCGACGCGTTCCAGGTAGTAATCCACCACGTCCTGCTTCTCGGCCCGGCTGGCGCGGGGATAGACCTTGTCGACGCCGATGGCACAGTTCTCGCGCGCGGAAAGCCAGGGGAAGAGGTTGGGCGACTGGAAGACCACCGCGCGCTCGGGGTCCGCACCGCGCACCTCGTAGCCGTCCAGCTTGATGACCCCTTCCGAGATGTCGTTCAGGCCGGCGGTCATGGTCAGCACCGTCGACTTGCCGCACCCCGAGTGACCGATGAGAGAGACGAACTCGCCCCGGTCCAGCTTCAGGTTGAAGTCCTCGACCACGGTCAGCGGACCTTTCGGCGTGGGATAAACCTTGTGCAGGTTGTCGAAGCTCAGGAAGCGGTCGTCGATCATGCCCTTCTGCGCCTCGGTGACGGCCTTGGGCAGGTTGTGGATCGCCTCGACGCTGGGAAGGGTGCGGGTTTCCTCGGCCTTTGCCTCGATACCGACATCCATCAGGTAGGTGGTGACGCGGGCGCGCAGGGCCTTGAAGGTCTCGTCATTGTTCATCGCAGAGCGGTCGCGGGGCCGCGCCATGTCCACGATGAATTCCTCGCCCAGGGTCCCGTCGGGGTTCAGGGCAATGATGCGGTCGGCCAGCAGGATGGCCTCGTCCACGTCATTGGTGATCAGCACGCAGGTCTGCTTTTCCTCGTTCCAGATCGCCTCGATCTCGTCGCCGAGGTTGGCGCGGGTCAGGGCGTCCAGCGCCGAAAGCGGCTCGTCCAGCAGCAGAACCTCGGGGTTCATCGCCAGCGCGCGGGCCACGTTGACCCGCTGGCGCATCCCACCGGACAGCTCCGCCGGGCGGCGGGTCGTGGCGTGGGACAGGCCGACCATCTGGATGTACTTCGCCGCCTTCTCTTCCTTCTCCTTGCGGGACAGGCCGGGGAAGATCGTGTCCACCGCCAGCATGACGTTGCCGTGCACCGTCAGCCAGGGCATCAGCGAGTAGTTCTGGAAGATCACGCCGCGCTCGGGGCCGGGGCCGGTGACGGGCTTGCCCTTGAACAGCACCTCGCCCTTGGTGGGCATTTCCAGCCCGGCCAGCAGGTTGATCAGGGTGGTCTTGCCGGTGCCCGAGAAGCCCAGCAGGACCAGGAACTCGCCTTCCGCGACGCTCAGGTCGATGTCCTTCAGCACGTGGGTCGCATGGGTGCCCTCGCCGAAGCTTTTCGAGACGTTCTTGAGATCCAGGATGCTCATGGCGCTCACCGGTTGTTCGAGAAGGTGAAGAGGGATTGCAGGGCGAACATCACGCGATCCAGCAGGAAGCCGATCACGCCGATGGTGAAGACCGCGACCATGATCCTGGCGAGGCTGCTGGAGGAGCCGTTCTGGAACTCGTCCCAGACGAATTTGCCAAGGCCGGGGTTCTGGGCCAGCATCTCGGCCGCGATCAGGACCATCCAGCCGACACCGAGGCTCAGGCGCAGGCCGGTGAAGATCAGCGGCAGCGCCGAGGGCAGCACCAGCTTGGTGATCTTCGACCAGGTGCCCATCTTCAGCACCTTGGAGACGCTGATCAGATCCTTGTCGATCGAGGCCACGCCAAGCGCGGTGTTGATCAGCGTGGGCCAGAGAGAGCACAGCGTCACGGTGATCGCCGAGACCAGGAAGCTTTTCGCAAACAGCCCGTCATTGGTGGTGTAGACCGCCGAGACGACCATGGTGACGATGGGCAGCCAGGCCAGCGGCGAGACCGGCTTGAAGATCTGGATGATCGGGTTCAGCGCCGCATTGGCGGTGATCGAGAGACCGGCGGCGATGCCCAGCGGAATTGCGATGACGCTGGCGATCAGGAAGCCGAAGAACACCGTCTTGATCGAGGTCCAGATCTGCGCGTAGTAGCTCGGCGCGCCGGTGTAGGGGATTTCCTTCACCTTTTCCGGCTGGCCGTTGTCGATGAAACGCTGGTTGCGGGCGTCGACGCGCTCCTGGAATTCGCGCCGGTCGGCGGCGGTCTGCAGGGCGCTTTCATGCAGCTGCACGGCCTCGGTCCAGACCTGCGCCGGGCCGGGCACGGCCCCCAGGGATGTCTGCACGCGCGGCGCCAGGGTGCCCCAGAGGGTCAGGAAGACCGCGATCGCCAGCAGCGGCACACCCAGCAGACGCCAGATGTCGCGGGCCTGGGCCTTGGGGTTGTCGCCAGCGGCGGCCTTCAGGATCGGGGTGATCCAGGCCAGGCCCAACACCTGAAGCCATTTGTCGACGGCATTGATGCGGGTGAACAGCTTCGCGCGGCGGGCCTCACGGGCCTCTTTGCGCGCAAAATCGGGATCGACAGTGGTCATGCGTCTTCTCCTGGATCTGCGGGAAGGCCCGCGCGTGTCTTGGTTGCGGTTGGCTGGGCACTCGCCCCGGCGGGGCGTCGCCCGCCCGCCAACCCCTTCATTTCATTGGGTAGTTCAGAGAGCCCGGTTCCCCCGGGTGCCACCTTTGGCAGCCCCCGGGGCTCCGTCCGTGATCGGCCCGAAAGGTCCACCGGACCTTTCGCCTGTCCCCCGCAGTCTCGGGGGACAGGTCCGGCCGATCACCCCTGAACCTCATTCCCCACGACCATCTGCTCGCCCTTCAGCCCGATCGGCAGGCTTTCCAGATAGGCGTTCGGAGCCTTGCCGTCGTAGGGAATGCCGTCGATCACATCGCCGGCCGGGGTCGGGGCCTTGTAGCCGTCACTGTCCCAGGGGAAATCAGCCTCGTTGGCCAGGCCCTCGTCGACCAGCAGGCGGGCGGCCTCCAGGTAGATCTCGGGCTTGTAGACCGACTTGGCGACCTCGTCGTACCAGCTGTCCGGCTTGGCCTCGGGGATCTGGCCCCAGCGACGCATCTGGGTCAGGTACCAGACGGCGTCGGAATAGAAGGGATAGGTGGCGTTGTAGCGGAAGAAGACATTGAAATCGGGGACCTCGCGGGTGTCGCCCTTCTCGTACTCGAAGGTGCCGGTCATCGAGTTGGCGATGACCTCGTAGTCCGCACCGACATATTCGGGACGCGACAGGATCTCGACCGCCTCGGGACGGTTGGCATTGTCGTTCTCGTCCAGCCACTGTGCGGCGCGGATCAGCGCCTTGGTCACGGCCAGCGTGGTGTTGGGGTTCTCTTCGGCGAAGGCGGCGGAGATGCCGAAGACCTTTTCCGGGTTGTTCTTCCACAGCTCGTAGTCGGTGATCACCGGCACGCCGATGCCCTTGAAAACCGCCTGCTGGTTCCAGGGCTCACCGACGCAGTAGCCCGAGATGGTGCCGGCTTCCAGCGTGGCGGGCATCTGCGGCGGCGGGGTGACCGACAGGAAGGCCTCGGCGCCGATCTGGCCGGTGACGTTCTCGGGCGAGTAGTAGCCGGGCTCGATGCCACCGGCGGCCAGCCAGTAGCGCAGCTCGTAGTTGTGGGTCGAGACGGGGAAGACCATACCCATGTTGAAGGGCTTGCCCTCGGCGTTGAAGCTCTCGATCACCGGCTTGAGGTGGCTGGCCGAGATCGGATGCGCGACCTTGCCCTCGGCGTCGGTTTCCAGGCCGGGCTTCATCATCTCCCAGACCTCGTTGGACACGGTGATGCCGTTGCCGTTCAGATCCATCGAGAAGGGGGTGATGATATGCGCCTCGGTGCCGTAGCCGATGGTGGCGGCCAGGGGCTGACCAGCCAGCATGTGCGCGCCATCCAGCGTGCCCGAGATCACGCCGTCCAGCAGCACCTTCCAGTTGGCCTGCGCTTCCAGCGTGACGAACAGCCCTTCGTCATCGAAGAAGCCCTGTTCGTAGGCGACAGCCAGCGGCGCCATGTCGGTCAGCTTGATGAAGCCGAAGGTCAGCACGTCCTTTTCCAGGTCGAGCATTTCGGCATTGGCGGGCGCGACCATGGCGGTCGTGGCGGCCAGAGAGAGAAGAAGTCGCTTCATTTCATACCCCGTCTTTGTTTCTGGCCCGGGGTTGGTTTCAATCTCCCGGGCGAACACGAAAAGCCACTCTGACAGACCGGATGGAGGCATCCGGATGTCGAGCGGCTTTGCTCAGTCGAACCCAATCAGTGGGAGAAAGTCGTCAGGTGGGCGCCATTGCCTGCCTGTGACCCCGAGAGTGCGGGATTCGCGGCGTTCGCGCAAAGGTTCGGTGGCACTTCGCGGCGTTTTTGGCGCGCCAGACAGGAGCTGCCGAAAAATGCGCCGGGTTTTCGCCTATTTGCCGCGCGACGGCTCAAAAACGCGGCCATCGAAGAAGGAATCGGGCAGCAACGAGAGGTGCCCATGGGCCGAGGCGATGGAGGTTTCGGCGGTGACGGCGCCCTCGATCTTGGCCGAGGCGCCGGGCAGGTCGGCCTCGGACCCGGCAAGGGCGGCGCGGTGCAGGTCGCTGCGGAAGGCGCTGCCGCCGGCGCGCCGGGCGGCGTCGCGGTCCAGCCCGGTGCGGGCAGCCAGCTGATGCGCGATCCATTCCGCCTGGCTGCGCCAGGGGAAGGTGGCACAGCCCTTGTGGAAGCCCATGAAGCCGGGCGTCTCGCGCGTGTCGCCGCGCGGATTGATCACCATGCGGCCCGACAAGGCGCGTTCCAGCACCTCGACCGGCAGGTTCAAGTACTCGGGCCGCGACAGCAGCTCGGCGGCAAGGGCGCGCGAGTCGGGCTCGGCCAGCCAGCGCCCGGCCCGCCAGCAGGCGCGGATCAGGCGGCCGGTCAGGGCCTCTTCGCCCTCGGCCCAGTCGGTGCGCAGGGCCAGCACCTTCTCGGGGGCGAAGCTCCAGACGGCGCGACCGGGCAGCAGCAGCTCTCCGGCGCCGTTTTCCACGGTGATGCTGCCCCATGGCTCGCCGACGCAGAAGGCGTCGATCTCTCCGGCGGCCATGGCATCGGCCATCAGCGGCGGCGGCACGGTGCGGATGGACACGCTCTGCGGTGCGGGCAGGCCGAGGGCCGACAGCCAGTAGTAAAGCAGCTCGGCGTGCATCGAGAAGGGGAAGGGCACCCCGATACGCAGCGGGGCATCGGCGGGCTTGGCGCGGATCAACGCCGCACCGGCGGCGCGGGCGTCGTGGAAGGCAAAGTCATGGCCCACCTCGCGCAGCCGTGCGGCCAGCGCGTTCGAGACACCGATCACCGTGCCGTTGACCGACAGCACCGAAACCGCCGAGAGCGCCGCGCCGGTGCCCCCCAGCCCGAGCGCCGAAGCGACCGGCACCGGCGAGAGCATATGCGCCGCCTCGACCCGGCCGAAGACCAGCATGTCGCGCAGGGACGACCACGAGGGCGCCTTGACCAGTTCCAGCGCGATGCCCTCTTCGGCGGCAAAGCCCATCTCCTGCGCGGCGATCAGCGGCGCCGCGTCGACCAGGGGGATGAACCCGACATTCAGGCTGACCGCCTTCATCCCAGCAGCCCCGCAGCGGTGACCAGCGCCTGCGCCACATCGGCAACCCGGCGGTTCTGGTCCATCGCGGTCTTGCGCAGCAGGGCATAGGCCTCGTCCTCGCCCATGCCGCGCGCCTTCATCAGCAGGCCCTTGGCGCGGTCGATCACCTTGCGCTCTTCCAGCGCGCGCTTGGTGGCGGCCAGTTCGGTGCGCATCCGTTGGAACATGTTGAAGCGCGCCACGGCGGCATCCATCACCGGCTTCACCCGGTCCGGCTGCAGCCCGGCCACGACATAGGCCGAGACCCCGGCCTCGATCGCGGCGCGGGTCAGCCCGTCATCACTCTGATCGACGAACATGGCGACCGGGCGCTCCAGCGGGCCCGAGGCCAGTGTCAGCTCTTCCAGCATGTCGCGCGAGGGGTTGGCGATATCCACCAGCACCATGTCGGGGTTATGCGCCTTCACCCGCCGCGCCAGCCCGGTGACCTCGGCGATGACGTGGATGTCGTAATCCCCCGCCTCGGCCAGGCTGTCGACGATCAGCATGGCGCGGTCGCGGTCCGGCTCGACGACGATGATGGAAAGCTTGTCCGTCATGCCCCTGACATGGGGCCAGACCGGGACGCTTGTAAACAGAAAGCGCGCCGCAGCGCGGCACGGTCGCCCGCTCCCACCCCGCGCCCTGCTGAAAAAGGTGGCGCGGGGGCCCGCGCAGCAAGGCGGCCCGGGGCCAACACTTAATGGTTGATTAAATTTGATGCGACGATTTGGGGACGTTGTGGGCGGGGGCCTTTGGCCTAGGCTTTCGCCACGCCCGCAGGGGCGGGTAGCGCGTGAAAGGGTTCCCCATGCAGATACTGGATCACCCCCCGATGACCTGGCGCGAAGATCAGCGCGTCGCCTGGCCGATGAAGAAGCTGGGCCATGCCCAGCTCGGCGCCCGCGAGGGGGCCATGCTGTACTACCTCGCCCGTGACTGGGCCTCGGGCGCGCGTCCGCTGGTCGAGCTGGGCTCGTTCCTGGGCGGGTCCGCCTCTCTGACCGGCGCGGGGCTGAAGGACAACCCGCTGTGGGACGGCCAGACGAAACTGCATTGCTTCGACATCTTCGAGGCGAAATTCGGCAACATGGCCGAGTTCATCCGCACCCGCGTCGATCCAGATTTCGAAGAGGGGCAGAATTTCCAGTATCTCTTCGATGCCCAGACCGCCGAGGTCTCGGAGGCGATCGAGGTGCATCGCGGCGACCTGGTGCAGGCCAGCTGGGGCGGCGGAGAGATCGACATGCTGTTTGTCGACATCGCCAAGACGCCGGACCTGAACCGCATCACCCTGCAGCGCTTCCTGCCCGCCCTCAGGGTCCAGACAGGGCTGCTGGTGAACCAGGATTTCCACAACCCGGACAATCCCTGGATCCATACCTCGCTGGGCTTCCTGTCGGGCTACTTCGAGCTGGTCGAGCCGCGCGCCGATGATTCCATCCTGCTGCGCCTTGTCCGTCCGATCCCGCCCGAGGCCCTGCGCGAGGCCGGTCGCTTCGAGGACCTGCCGGACGAAGAGGCGATGAACCGGGTCAACCGGCTGATGTCGCTGCTGCGCCAGAACGATGCCGACACCCGTTATGTCGAGCTGGTCCGCGCCAGGCTGCAGATCCGCGCCGGCAACCGCGCGGCGGGTCGCGCCACGGTCGAGGCGGCGTTGGCCCGCTACGGTGAGGGGGATCCCAGGACCGATTTCTTCTGGAAGCGGCGGGCGGACTCGGTGCAGGCGCTGGCCTGATCCCAGCGTGCTGATCCGATTGGCCCTTTCCCGACCTGCGGGGGCGCGCAGGGTCACTGTGCGCCCCCGGGCAGTTCCCGTGCAGCCATTCCGGGTTATCTTCCTGCCAACAGGAGGACCCGAAAGATGAGCTGGAACCCCGATCACCTGCTGACCGACCCCGACCTTGTCGCCGCCTCGGCGCTGGAAACCGTGCTGGTGCCGCGCGCCCGCGACATCGGCGGCTTCGAGGTGCGCCGCGCCCTGCCCGCGCCGAAGCGGCAAATGGTGGGCCCCTTCATCTTCTTCGACCAGATGGGCCCGGCAGAGCTGCTGACCGGCGAAAGGATCGACGTGCGCCCGCATCCCCATATCGGGCTGGGCACCGTCACCTACCTCTATGACGGGGTGTTCCATCACCGCGACTCGGTCGGCTCGGACCAGCTGATCCGACCGGGCGACGTCAACTGGATGGTGGCGGGGCGCGGGGTCAGCCACTCCGAACGCTCGCCCTCGGCCGAGGCAGGCGGGCCGCTCTATGGCATCCAGACCTGGATGGCCCTGCCCAGCCGGGACGAGGACCGCGCCCCGGACTTCGAGCACCACCCCAAGGCCAGCCTGCCGATGCTGGAGGCGCATGGCATCTCGGCGCGGCTGATCCTGGGCACTGCCTTCGGCGAAACCGCCCCGGCGACGCTGTTCTCGGAAACCTTCTACCTGGACGTGACGCTGGCGCCCGGCGCCGCCTTCCCCCTGCCCGACGATCACGAGGATCGCGGGCTGCATGTCACCCACGGCAGCCTTCAGGTGGCGGGGCAGAGCTTCGAGGCCGGGCGAATGATGGTCTTTCGCCCCGGCGACCGGATCTCGGTTCGCGCCGGAGAGAAGGGCGCGCGCTTCCTCGCCCTCGGCGGCGCCACCCTGCCCGAACCGCGCTACATCTGGTGGAACTTCGTCTCGTCCTCGCCCGAGAAGATCGAGGCCGCCAAGCTTGACTGGCGGCGCGGCGACTGGGGCAAGGGATTGTTCGACCTGCCCTCCGGCGATGCGGCGGAGTTCATCGAGGCGCCCGAGGACCGGCCCGGGCGCATGACGCCGATGCAGGCCGGCCCGCGCGGCGGTTGAGGCGGATTTTCGCAATAGCCGCCCGATTTCCGGCGCCAGCCCGGGGCCGGATCGGCTAGCCTGCGGCCATGATGTTCGACCTGCCCCCGGATGACCTGCTCTATGACGCGCTGCTGGCGCGCGACGCCAGCTATGATGGCCGCGCCCTGGTCTGCGTAACCTCGACGGGCATCTTCTGCCGCCTCACCTGCCCGGCCCGCAAACCCCTGCGCCAGAACTGCCTGTTCCGCGCCAGCCCCGGCGAATGCCTGGCCGAGGGCTTCCGCCCCTGTAAACGCTGCCATCCCCTTGGCCAGGCCGAGGACCCCGCCGTCTCGACCCTGCTGGCGGCGCTGGAAGACCGGCCCGAGCACCGCTGGACCGAAGGCTGCGTGGCGCGCCTCGGCCTCGACCCCTCGACGGTGCGGCGGGCCTTCAAGCGGCAGTTCGGCATGACCTTCCTTGAAATGGCCCGCCAGCGGAGATTGCGCGACGGCTTCCTGACCCTCGGACAGGGCGGGAAGGTGATCGAGGCGCAGCTTGATGCCGGGTTCTCCTCGGGCTCGGCCTTCCGGGCGGCCTTCGCCCGGCTTCTGGGCGCGGCCCCCGGCAGCCTGCGCGGCGATGCGTTGCTGCTGGCCGACTGGATCGCCACGCCGCTTGGCGACATGATCGCCATCTCTTCCGCCCATCACCTGCACCTGCTGGAATTCACCGAACGCCGCGCGCTGGCGGGCGAGGTGCGCAAGCTCTCCGAGCACGCCAGGGGATCCCTCGGCATCGGGGTGCATCCACCGACCGAACAGATCCGCACCGAGCTGGCCGCGTTCTTTGCCGGGCGCTCGGCCCGCTTCGAGACCCCGCTGGCGTTGCACGGCTCGCCCTTCACCCGCGAGGTCTGGGAGGCCCTTCGCGAGATCCCGGCGGGCGAAACGCGGTCCTACGGGGACCTTGCCCGCGCCCTTGGCCGACCCGGATCGCACCGCGCCGTCGCCCGCGCCAATGGCGCCAACCAGATCGCGCTGGTGATCCCCTGCCACCGCGTCATCGGCGCTGACGGATCGCTGACCGGTTACGGCGGCGGCCTCTGGCGCAAGCAGCGCCTGCTGGAGATCGAGGCCGCCTATCGCCCCGCCCGCGCCACCGGCTAGCCCGCGATCACGCGATGGCGCGCGGGTGTCGCGCCGGCCAGGTGAAACAGCCGCCGCAGCTCGTCATTGCGCCCGCCGAGGGGGCCGCCGCGCACCCCGGCCAACCCCGCGATGGTCTCGTTCGCCTTCTCGGAGAGGGTGCCGCCAAGGATGCGGGCCTGCGACAGCTGCCGCGTGACCTTGTACCAGAACGGCCCGCCCAGCCCGATCAGCAGACCCGACAGCAGCACGTTCAACTGCCACAGCCCCCAGGTGCCCGCGTTCTGCCAGCGGCAGGCCAGCCGCGCCCGGCGAGAGGTCTCGGCGTCGCAGGCGGGCAGCACCGTCATCGGCGCGCCGATCGGCAGGGCGTACTTGGCGCGCAGCAGATCCACGTCAGCCTGCCGCTCGGCCAGCATCTTCTGCAGGGCCCCGATCTCCTCGAGCGCGCCGGGGACCGCCTCTGACCCGTCAGGGGCCACATCAGGGGCCCTGTCGGGGCCCCCGCTGCCGCCCTGCGCGACGATGTAACTGCCGAGGATCTTGTCCTGCGACTCGATCAGCGCCTCGATGGTCTTCGGGTTCTCCTGCAGCCCGCGCACCAGGTTGAGGAAATGCACCTGCGCCCCGAAGGCGAAGACCAGCGAGACCAGGAAGACCAGCAGGTTGCTGTTGCGCCGGAAGCGTTCCGAGGACAGCGCCATGTAGCGATCGAACCCCAGCATCAGCGCGTCGAAGCGTTCCGGCGCGGTCTCGAAGACTGTTTCCTGCAGGCGCTGACCCAGGTCGGTCTCGGCCAGCCGCTGCACGAGAGCCTCGGGGGAGAGGCGTTCGATCCAGGGTTTCGAGCCCAGTTTCGACAGCATCTCGACCGGACCGGAGCGGCGGCTGAGGCCCTCGGGCACCGCCATGTTGCGCGTCAGGTGATCGCGCAGCGCGGCGAGGGTGGCGCGTTTATCGGGCGCCGCGCCGCCGCCGGTCGCGGCGATCAGGCTGGGCCAGAGCACGGTTTCCAGGTAGCCGTCCAGCGAACTGCGCAGGTTGCGCGACCGCAGGTTCAGCAGCCGGGTCAGAACCTCGACCAGGCCCGACACGATGGTGGAGAAGGCGACCATGAGGATGGCGAAGGCAAGCAGGAAATCGAGAATGAGCATGGTGAAGCTCCGGTGATGAAAAGGGCATCTGAAATGGGGCAAGGATGCCAGCGCGCCGCCGGTCACGGAACATGGGCATTGGTCGCGGTCGCGGCAGGCAGCGCACCGCCACGCCCACCGCCACGCCTTGACCTCGTCACCGTTTCGCGGCTGGACTGCGCCACGGCCGGCGCTCTGCGGGCCGCTCCCTGCCCTGTGCGCTGCGCCCGACCACGTGAGGACGGCGGTCGCACCGGGATCCGCACCGCTCCGGCCAGGCCGGACAGACCCTGAAGGAATTGCAATGAGCATCACCCGCATCGCACCCGGCCCCCGGATGAGCCAGGCCGTCGTGCATAACGATACCGTCTACCTTGCCGGCCAGGTCGGCCACGGCGCCGGCGTCGCCGAGCAGAGCCGCGACGCCCTGGCCCAGGTCGACCGGCTGCTGGCCGAGGTCGGGTCGAGCAAGTCCAAGATCCTCTCGGCGACCGTCTGGCTGGCCGACATGGCCGATTTCGCCGAGATGAACTCGGTCTGGGATGCCTGGATCGACCCGGCGAATCCGCCCGCCCGCGCCTGCGGCGAGGCCAAGCTGGCAACGCCGGACTACCTGGTCGAATTCCTAGTGATCGCCGCGGTCGACTGACACGCTCCGATGCGCCAGCGTCCCGAGCGGGCGCCTCGGCCACCGAAGGACCGACCGCGGCGGCGTCCGTCCTGGCCTGCCTCGCGCGCGGGCAGGCCCAGCCGATCCGGGAAAACCCTGTCGGCCAGTGCGTTGCGGGACCGATGATTGCCGGCAAGGTGGTACGCGCAGCCGTCGGCGTGACCACCCCATTCCGAGGCATTCTCCCTCGCGGACCGCGTGGCGATCCTGAACCGGAGTCGGATCGCGCAGCTGGGCAGCCCCGGGATATCTTCCTGCGCCCGACATGCCGGAGATCGACGATTCCGCTGAGCTGTCCCCCGGAACCAGGGGCGACCGCTCCGGCCGGATCAACGTGACGCCACGACCAGGCTGGGGTCGAATGAGCGGCCTTCCATGCGCTCTTCGGCTTTCGTCCCGGACGGGGCCGCTGTCCGATGGCGGGTGCCCTGCCCCCTGCCGGTTTCGTCAGGCTCACCTGTCTCAGCCACGCCGCTGAAGAGCTTCAGAGGATCGAGGCCCATCGGCATTGGTTAGAACCGCTAACCTTCTTGTCAAGATGTCAGGCGGTAGTCCGAAAAATGCCGCGCAAGTATATCTCCGATCAAAGAACATAGCGGCCAGGTACGGAAGTTTTTTGATTATATTTCAAAGGCTTACCACATTTCGACCAAAGTCGCTCCGATCATGGCGGTCTCTGGTGGCGGGTCGACCGCCATCAAGTCCGCGCTCTCGGCCACCACCACCCAGTGACCGATGGCCCCAATCATCCGAGGAAAGGAAAAGACCATGAGCATCCAGGACAAGACCATCCTCATTACCGGCGCCAGCAGCGGTATCGGCGCCTGCCTGGCCCGGCATCTTTCCGGCGCCGGGGCCAGGGTAATGCTGGGGGCCCGCCGCACGGACAGGCTGGAATCGCTCGTCGGCGAGATCCGCAGCGCGGGCGGAACCGCGGAATACACCGCGCTTGATGTCACCGACCGCGAGGCAGTCGCGCAGTTCGTCAAGGCTGCCACCGACCTCTGGGGAGGTGTCGATGTCCTCATCAACAATGCAGGGGTCATGCCGCTTTCTCCACTCGCCTCGCTCAAGCTGGACGAGTGGGAGCGGATGATCGACGTCAACATCAAGGGTGTCCTCTGGGGGATCGGCGCGGTGCTGCCCGTGATGACGGCGCAGGGGTCGGGCCAGATCATCAATGTCGGATCCATCGGCGCCCTGGCCGTTTCGCCGACCGCGTCTGTCTATTGCGCGACCAAGTTCGCGGTGCGCGCCATTTCGGATGGCCTGCGGCAGGAAACGGACCGGATCCGTGTCACCTGCGTCAATCCCGGCGTCGTGGAGTCCGAACTGGCCTCGACGATCACGGACGAGACGGCCGCCGACGCGATGAAGGAGTGGCGGCGGATTGCCCTGCAACCCGAAGCAATCGCCGAGGCCATCCTGCATGTCATCGACGCCCCGGAGGGCGTCGACACGAATGAAATTACCATTCGCCCCACCCGGGCGGCCCATTGAACGAAGCGCGAATGCCGCTCGTCCTGCTCACCGCGATCGCTTGTGCGGTCTCGCTCCAGGCGCCGCCTGCGGTATGCGGGACCAGTCTCGAAAAACCTGCTCCTGCAACCTTCAAGGGCGCACGGGAGACAATTGGAGAAGAACCGATGCCAGACCATGAGTTTGCTGGAATGTGGATGACCGAAGATGGCCGGATCAGGCATGAATTGCTGCCGACCGGCCGCTATGTCGAAGCCCGTGGCACCCGGGAACGTGCCTATGAGGGCCGATACGAGATCACGGGCACCCATATCGAGTACTGGGACGATACGGGCTTTACGGCCGATGGCGATTTCATCGATGGCGTCCTGTACCATGGTGGAATGATACTGTTCCGAAAGCCTGACTGACAGGCATTGCGCCTCGGGCACATACAGCTTCCGCAATCCATATTGCGGAGGCTGACCGGCGTGCGCGTCGCGGACAGGGTCCTGTTCGTGGCAACCGGGGACTGCGTGGCGGGCGTTGTTCAGCGCCCGCCCGTCCCACTCGGGTCAGGCTGTAGCCTGGACAGGCAGAGCGCAAGCCGCCTCGGCATCGGCGCCCCCCTTCCCGGACATCCGCAACAGACGCACAGCCGGGACAGCCCGAAGGCTTTGATATCTATCTGGAATGTTCGGCCTGGGAGAGGAAGCGTGGTGCCGGTGAAGGGACTCGAACCCCCGACCCCATCATTACGAATGACGTGCTCTACCAGCTGAGCTACACCGGCACGCTTCCATGTCAGGGCCCTGTTGCGGCCCCTGCGCGTTCCAGGTTGCCGCTTGCAGGCGGCCGGGTCCGAACGTCGATCACGGGCATGGCCGCGACTTTCAAATGACGTTCCTGACCAGCTGGTCCCGATGGCATCCTTTGCGCGCGGGGTCCTTGCGGACCCCTCGTGGGCCGGGGCTATAGCACCCCGGCGCCACTTGGAAAAGCGCTAAATCGACGCCTCAGCGGTCGCGGCCCCGACCGTCCTCCAGGCTTTCCTCGGGGGGCAGCACCTCGGCCTCGGCGATCTCGACCGACGGGTCTTGCTGCGGGTCGGGCGCGGCGGGCGGCGTGGTCGTCGCCGGCAGGTCCGGGCCCCCCTCATCCACCCGGCCTTCATCCACCCGGCCGACGATCAGCGGCAGCATGTGCCGGGACATCGGCGTCTGGTAATCCCCTGCCGGCGCATCGCGCCAGGCCAGGGTGTCGAATGCCTGGCAGTGTTCGCAGACCGGCACCCATTCGGCATGGATGTGATGGCAGTTCTCGCAGGTCCACTGCGGCCCGCGCGGCGCCGAAAGGGCGCGGGTCAGCCAGCCCTTCACCACCGCGTCCGAAGCCCCTTCGCCACGCTCGATGGCGGCCATGATGGTCAGCACGCGGGCATCGGGCTTTTCGGTCGCCAGATCCCCGAGGGCACGGCGGGCGGCGGGGAAGTCCTCGGCGGCGATGTTCAGCTCGGCCAGCAGCAGGCGGGTCTCGCGGTTCTCGGGGTGGATGCGGGTCAGCACCTTGAACCGCTTCAGGCGCTCGTCGGCGCTTTCCTCCGGTTCCAGCGCGGCGAAGGTGGCGGCCAGGTCGGGATGCGGAGAGGCTTCCCATGCCTTCTTCAGCACCCGGGTCGCATACTTCGGCTTGCCCTGTTCGGCATAGGCGCGGGCGGCGAAACAGGCGGCGGGGATCAGGTCGGGCGACAGGCGGTTGGCCTCGATCGCGGCCTCGCGCATCTCGATCGAGCTGTCCTCGGCGATCACCGTCTTCGCCTCGCTCAGCGCCAGCACCGCATCGCGGCGCTTGTGCACGTCGCGCGGCAGGGCGCCATGGCGCAGCTTGGCCTTCAGGGTGCCCCGGGCGCCCTTCCAGTCGGCACTGGCAGCCTGCAGCTTCAGCAGGGTGTCCTGCACCTCGACATGCTGCGGCTTCAGCGCAAAAGCCTTCTCGGCCAGCTTCATCGCCTTGTCGGTATCGCCATCGGCCAGCTTCTGCTTCATCAGACCGCGCACGCCGACAAAGCGGGTGCGCTCATCGGTGACCAGCTTCTTGTAGGCCTCCTCGGCGCGGCGCCGGTCGCCCGCCACCTCGGCGGCCTGGGCAATGACCAGCGTCGTCAGGTCGGCACGGTCCAGGTACTTCTCGGCCCGCTGTGCCTTGGACATCGCCAGCCGCCCCTCGCCCGAGGCCAGGGCCATCAGGCTGTCGGACAGCGCGTTGAAGCCCTTGCGTTCGCGGTTGCGGTCGAAATAGCGGCTCAGCGCGGTTTCGTCGCCGTTGATGAAGCGCAGCAGCGCGATCAGCAGCCCGGCCAGCTTCATCAGCAGCCAGATCGCCAGCACCAGCAGCAGCAGGCCGATGACGGCGCGGATCGGGGTCAGGTTGAATTCGGTCGCGCCGAGGGCGATGCGCACGCCGCCGTCCAGTTCCAGCAGGTAGGAGGCGCCGAAGGTGGCAGCCCCCACGAGGGCGACGAAGACGAGGATCTTTACCAGTGACCAGAGCATGTCGGTTCCTTACTTCGTCTGCGCCGAGAGCGCCTCGGCGGCGTCCAGCGTTTCGGCACGGGTCCGGGCGAGGGCCAGCCAGTCGTCCATCGCGGCCAGCGCGGGTTCCGGCAGGCCATCCAGTTCGACCAGCACCTGCGCCAGGTCGCCATCGTTCAGGCCGGCCTCGGCGCGCGACAGGATCGCATCCGGGTCGTCGCCCTCTTTCGGGGTCAGCGAGCGGGCGCCCAGCTGGTTCTTGAGGAAGTCCCCGAAAGAGCCGCCAAGGCTGCCGTCGCGGGTCGCGGCCAGGGCGTCACGGGCGGCATCGGGGAAATCATCGCGCAGACGGGCCAGGGTCGGGATACCGGCGGCGGCGCGGTCCTCCAGCGTCGCGGGGATGTCCAGACCCAGTTCCGACAGGGTCTTCAGCGGCGCCTCGAAGGGGGACCCATCCGACAGCGACCCGTTCAGCCGCACCAGCGCGGCGCGCACCTGGGTGTCGCGGGCGGTGGCGGCGGCATCGGCGCGCAGCGACTGGCTGTCGGCCACCATCTGCTCGATCTCGGCGCGCTGGTCCTGCATCGCCTGCTGCAAGCCGGCGAGTTCCTGTTCATAGGCGGCAATCGCCTCCTCCGAGACGCTTTCGGCCAGCGGCTGCTTCTCAAGCTCATCAACGCGCGCGGTCAGCGCAGAGAGGGTTTCAGACGTATCGGAGAGGCGCCCGTCCAGCGCCTCGACCGTGCCCTGAAGCGTCGAGAGGTTCCCGCCCAGATCGTCAAGCGCAGAGAGATCGGGACCGGCCTCAAGCTGTGCCGCAAGATCGTCGAGCCGCGCGGCCTGCTCGGCTTGGGCCTGTTCCAGCGCGGTGCCGTCGACGGGCGGGAAGGCGATCATCGCGGCGCCGAAGCCAAGCGCGGCAGCGACAACGCCACCCAGAAGTGCGGGCAGGAAGGTGTTGCGGCGCGGGGCCTCGGGCTGCGGCGCAGGCTCTTGCGGCGGCAGCGCGTCGTCCCCGGCGGCCATCGGGCTTTCCTCGTCCGGGTCGGCCAGCTCCTCTTCGATCAGCGCCTCGGTCGGGGCTTCCCCGGCCGGATCATGCAGCGGTGCGACCAGCTCGGGGGCCTCGTCGCGGGGGTCATGCTCGGGGGCCACCAAAGCGGGCGCTTCCAGGGTCACCGCGTCGCGCGGATCATGCTCGGGCAGCTGCCCCGCACCCTTCTCCGCTGCCTCGCTCGGGGTCGCCCCGGTGGCGGCCTCTGGCTGGATGGGCTTTGCGGTCTCGTCGTCCCTGGTCTCTGCCAATGATCAAACCCTTCGATTCTTGCCAAATAGCGCGGCTGTCATCTTCAACTTAGTCCTCGCCCCCCTCTGCCTCAAGCTGATGCGCCGCGGCGATAAGTCCAGCGATCAGCTTCAGCATGGATTCGCCTTCGGGCTGGGCGGCATGGGAGCGGTGGAAAGTTTCCAAATTCTTGACGGGGGCCAGGGCAGCGGCGCTGATCGCACCGATCAGCAGCGGCGCGGCGCCCCGGTGTGACTCGGCAAGGCGCCGCGCCGCCCCTGGTGAATAAAGCGGCACGATGACCGGCGCAGGGCCCCGCAGGGCGGCGCGCGCCTCGTCGGACAGCGGCAGCGCCTGCTGCGCATAGCCCTCGACAGCCTCGATCCGCAGGCCCCCGGCGGCCAGTCGCGCCACGAGGTCGCCGCTGTGCTGCGCGCCCCGGACATGCACCAGCGGCCCCTCGGGACGCCGTTGCAGCAGAAGGGAGATCAGCGCCTCGGCATCGCCCCCGGCCGAGATCGCGTGCATCCCGGCAGCCTCGGCCAGCGCGGCAGTGGCATCGCCGACGCACCAGGCCTGCGGCGCCTGCCCGCCGGCGCGCAGGTAGGCCCGCACCCCGTTGCGCGAGGTGAAGACGGGCACGCCCTCGGGGGGGTCGAAATCGTGGAAACGGATGCCCTGCAGCGGCGACACGACCATCCGCACCCCCGGATGCAGCGCCGCCAGCTGCGCCGCAAGGGCGCTGGCCTCGGGCTCGGGGCGGGTGATCAGGATCTGGGGCATGGGACGCTCCGGCCGGCCGTGCCATTGTTTGCGCGGCCTCCCGGTGTTACCTGCGGCCAGAGCACAATTCAATGAGGCCGCCATGGGCGCACCCCTCACCCTACTGGGTATCGAGAGCAGCTGCGACGACACCGGCGCCGCCGTGGTCCGCGGCCTGCCCGGCGCGGCAGAGGTGCTGTCCTCGCAGGTCGAAGGCCAGGCCGAGCTGCACGCCGCCTTCGGGGGCGTCGTCCCCGAAATCGCCGCCCGCGCCCATGCCGAGCGCCTCGACCAGGTGGTCGCCCGGGCGCTGGACAGCGCCGGGGTCACGCTGGCGCAGATCGACGCCATCGCCGTCACCGCCGGGCCGGGGCTGATCGGCGGAGTGCTGTCGGGCGTGATGTGCGCCAAGGGGCTGGCGGCAGCCACCGGCAAGCCGCTGATCGGGGTCAATCACCTTGCGGGCCATGCGCTGACCCCCCGGCTGACCGATGGCGTGGCCTTCCCCTACCTGATGCTGCTGGTCTCTGGCGGGCACTGCCAGTTCCTGCTGGTGCATGGGCCTGAACAGTTCACCCGCCTCGGCGGCACCATCGACGACGCCCCGGGCGAGGCCTTCGACAAGACCGCCCGCCTGCTGGCCCTGCCCCAGCCCGGCGGTCCGGCGGTGGAAACCTGCGCCCGCGACGGCGATGCGAAACGCTTCCGCTTTCCGCGCCCGCTGCTGGACCGGCCCGGTTGCGACATGTCCTTCTCGGGCCTCAAGACCGCCCTGCTGCGCGAACGCGACGCCCTGATGCAGGACAACAGCCTGCGCGCCACCGACCGCGCCGACCTCTGCGCCGGGTTCCAGCAGGCGGTGGTCGATGTGCTGCGCGAAAAGACCGCCCGCGCCCTGCAGCTCTACCTGGCCGAGGCCCCTGCCCGCCCGGTGCTGGCCGTCGCCGGCGGTGTCGCCGCCAATACGCCGATCCGCAGCGCCCTGACCGCCCTCTGCGCCGAGCATGGCGTGACCTTCACCGCGCCACCGCTGGCGCTCTGCACCGACAACGGCGCGATGATCGCCTATGCGGGGCTGGAACGCTTCGCCGCCGGACAGCGGGACGACATGACCCTGGCCGCCCGCCCGCGCTGGCCGCTGGACAAACGCGCGCCCGCCCTGCTGGGCAGCGGCAAGAAGGGGGCCAAGGCATGATCTCGGTGATCGGAGCGGGCGCCTTCGGCACCGCGCTGGCCAATTCCTTCGCCGCCACCAGCCCGGTCTGGCTCTGGGGGCGCGACGCGCAGACCATGGCGCGGATGCAGGCCGACCGCCTCTGCCCGCGCCTGCCCGGCGTGACGCTCGACCCCGGGCTGACCTGTTCGGGCGACATCACCGCCCTGCCCGCCGAGGGGCCCGTGCTGCTGGCCGTGCCCATGCAGACCCTGCGCGAGGTGACGACCCGTTTCGCCGGGGCCCTCGCCAACCGCACCCTCGTGCTCTGCTGCAAGGGGATCGAGCTGTCGACCGGCCTGCGCCCTTCCGAGGTGCTGGCCCAGACCCTGCCCGGGGCCACCGCCGCCCTGCTGACCGGCCCCAGCTTCGCCGCCGATATCGCCCGTGGGCTGCCGACGGCGCTGACCCTGGCCTGCGCCGACCGAGCCGAGGCCGAGGCGCTGCAGGCGCAGCTGATCGCGCCGCACCTGCGGCTTTACCGGACGTCGGATGTCACCGGGGCGGAACTGGGCGGCGCGCTGAAGAACGTCATGGCCATCGCCTGTGGCGCCGCCATCGGCGCCGGCCTTGGCGACAGCGCCCGCGCCGCGCTGATGACCCGGGGTTATGCCGAGATGTCGCGCATGGCCGCCGCCCTCGGTGCCCGCCCGGAAACGCTCGCCGGCCTGTCGGGCTTCGGCGATCTGGCGCTGACCTGCACCTCGGAGGGCTCGCGCAACTACCGCCTGGGCCTTGCCATCGGGCGCGGAGAGGTCTTCGACCCCGCCGTCACCGTCGAAGGCGCCGCCACTGCACGGGCCACCGATGCGCTGGCCCGGTCGCGCGGCTGGGACCTGCCCATCACCGCCGTCGTGACAGGGCTTGTGGATGCCCGCCTGGATGTGAAAACTGCCATGGCGCAACTTCTTGCGCGCCCCCTGAAGGAGGAAACCCCGTGACATTCATCCTGATCGCCCATGACAAGCCCGGCGCTCTCGAGATCCGCAAGGCCAACCGCGATGCCCACCTGGCCTACCTGAAGGAGACCAACGCCGGCACCTTCGGCGGCCCGATGCTGGACGGCGAAGGCAACATGTGCGGCTCGATGCTGATCCTCGACCTGCCCGACATGGCCGCCGCCGAGGCCTGGGCCGCAGGCGACCCCTATGCAAAGGCCGGCCTCTTCGAAAGCGTCCAGATCAAGGGCTTCAAGCAGGTGGTGGGGCTCTGATGCGCTACTGGCTGTTCAAGTCCGAACCCGCCACCTGGGGCTGGGATGCCCAGGTCGCCAAGGGGGATGCGGGCGAGGAATGGGACGGCGTGCGCAACTACCAGGCGCGCAACTTCATGCGAGAGATGACCCTCGGCGACCGGGGCTTCTTCTACCACTCGGTGAACGAAAAGCAGGTGGTGGGCATCGTCGAGGTCATCGCCGAGGCCCACCCCGACAGCAAGACCGATGACCCCCGCTGGGAATGCGTGGACATCAAGGCGATCCGCCCCTTCACCACGCCGGTGACGCTGGACCAGATCAAGGCAGACGAGGCCCTCGCGGACATGGTGCTGGTGAAGAACTCCCGCCTCTCGGTGCAGCCGGTGACCGAAGCCGAATGGCGCCGCGTCTGTGCCCTGGGCCAGACCGAGGCCGACTGACCCTCTCATCACTTGGCTGAAAATACTTCGGGGGTCCGGGGGCTGGCGCCCGGCCCTCTCCGCCGGGCGGCATCCGCAGGACACGGCGCCACAAACGGCAGCCCGCCCAGGGGCCGCAGATCGCGCGGAGATGAACATAAAAACGGAGGGCAGGCACAGGCCGAACCCTCCGTTACCCCACGTGCTCCCTAAGCACCACACGTGATCTCTGAGAAAGGTCCGGGCCATCCTGGCCGTGCCCCGGGGATAGCAGATCCGCCGCGCCGCGCCAAATCCCGAATAGCTCAAATGCCACCTACACCGGGGTCTCCCCCGTGCGAAGACGCGGCAAACGGGGGAAAGAAAGCGGAATGACCTGCATTTTCGGCCAAATTTGCCCGTTTTGGTAAAAATGTCATGACAACCCGCCCCTGCCCCCGCAGGCTGACGCTTAGCGGCATCAGACCGCAGCAACAGGCCCTGCAGCTTTCGCCAACCGCGGCTTTTGCCAACGAAGGGCCGGAACAGGGAGATGAAGAATGTCACAGGAACTCTTCGTCGTGGCCTACGAGGGCGATGACGACTCCGGAAGCCTGCTCGACTACGCGATCGCGCGGGCGGTGAAGGAAGGGGCGGCGCTGCACATCGTGCATGTGCTGGAATGGTCGCCCTACTCCTTCCTCACCCCCCAGGAAGTCGAGGAACGCCACGCCCGCCGCAAGGAGGAACTGGCCCGCGCCAAGAGCGCCATCATCGACCCGGCGGTCGAGAAGGTCGCGGCCGCGGGCGCCACCGCCACCGGGGAAATCCGCTATGGCCAGGTGGTCGAGCTGATCGTCGAGATCGCCACGACCCGGGCCGCCGCGATGATCTTCGTCGGCCGCTCGGGCAGCAATTCCGTCGCCGCACGGGTCTTCGGCTCTGTCCCGCTGGGGCTGGCGCAGCTCGCCCCGGTCCCCACCGTCATCGTCCCCTGAGGAGCAGCGACATGAAACGCGCAACGACATTCGCCGCCGCCCTGGCGGCCCTGGCCCTGAATGCGGCACCCGCCGCGGCGCAGGGCATCGACGAGACGATCAACCAGGTCTTCTCGGATTACACCGGCTGGTACGTCGGCCTGATCTTCGCCGACCTGCCGGGCACCAACTTCTCCTGGATCGCCCTGTGGCTGGTGGTCGCGGCGGTGATCTTCACCGTCTATTTCGCCGGCATCCAGCTGCGCGGCTTCGGCCATTCCATCGCGCTGGTGAAAGGGGATTACTCCGATCCCGATGACGCGGGCGAGGTCAGCCACTTCCAGGCGCTCGCCACCGCGCTGTCGGGCACCGTCGGCCTCGGCAACATTGCCGGCGTGGCGGTGGCCGTCGGCATCGGCGGCCCCGGCGCGACCTTCTGGATGATCCTCGCCGGGCTCTTCGGCATGGCGACCAAGTTCACCGAATGCACCCTCGGCGTGAAATACCGCAATGAATACGCCGACGGCCACGTCTCGGGCGGCCCGATGTACTACATGGTCAAGGGCTTCAAGGAGCGCGGCCTGCCCGGCGGCAAGGTGCTGGCGGTGATCTTCTGCATCTTCACCATCCTCGGCGCGCTCGGCGGCGGCAACATGTTCCAGGCCAACCAGGCCCATGCCCAGCTGGCCAACGTGGTCGGCGACTACCCGGGCTGGATCACCGGCCTGATCCTGGCGGCGATCACCTTCGTGGTCATCGTCGGCGGCATCAAGTCCATCGCCCGGGTGACGGAAAAGGTCGTGCCCTTCATGGGGATCTTCTATGTCGCCGTCTCGCTGGTCATCCTGGTGATGAACTACGACATGATCGGCTGGGCCTTCGGCCAGATCTTCGCCGGCGCCTTCACCGGGCTGGGTGTCGCGGGCGGCTTCACCGGCGCCCTGATCCAGGGCTTCCGCCGCGCCGCCTTCTCCAACGAGGCCGGCATCGGCTCCGCCGCCATCGCCCACTCGGCGGTGAAGACCAAAGAGCCGGTCACCGAGGGCTACGTCGCCCTGCTGGAGCCCTTCATCGACACCGTGGTGATCTGCACCATGACCGCGCTGGTCATCGTCATCACCGGGGTGCTGAATGTCGATCCCGACACCGGGCTCTATGTCTGGGACGAGGCCACGGGCCGCATCGCCACCACCGACGGCAGCTCGGGCGTGGAACTGACCTCGGCCGCCTTCTCGTCGGTCTTCTCCTGGTTCCCGGTCATGCTGGCCATCGCGGTGGTGCTCTTCGCCTTCTCGACGATGATCTCCTGGAGCTACTACGGGCTGAAGGCCTGGACCTACCTCTTCGGCGAGAGCAAGGGCAGCGAAGTGACCTTCAAGGTGATCTTCTGCCTGTTCATCGTGATCGGCGCGGCGGCCAGCCTGGGGCCGGTGATCGACTTCAGCGATGCCATGCTGTTCTCGATGGCGATCGTGAACATCATCGCGCTCTACCTGCTGATGCCGATCGTCAAGGCCGAACTGGCGCATTACATCGCCCGGCTGAAGTCGGGCGAGATCCGCAAGTTCCGCTGAGCAGCAACCGCCACGACATCCTGCAGGGGGCCCCGGTATCGCCGGGGCCCCTGTCCGTCAGGGAGAGGTGATGCCCGGGATCTTCAGCCCCGAGGTGCTGCCGGTCGGCGGCATCTGCCCCGGGGTGATCCGGGGCCGCAGCCCGTCCTGGGCGCGCAGCAGAAGCAACCGCCGCTGCCGGTCCAGCTTCGCCAGCTCGGCCAGGTCGCCGTCGCGCAGGGCCTCGGTCCGCTCCTGCTCAAGGCGTAGCCGTTCCTGCTGGTAGGCGCTGCCATAGGCCGGTGCCCGGGCCGGGGGGTCGCCCGCAGCTTCCGCCCCGGCGGCGACCGGGGCCAGCAGCAGAAGGCAGAAGAGGGCAGGGCGCAAGGCGTATCTCATCCCCCTGAAGTGGTGCACGAGAGTGCCCGTTCAAGCGCCCCCCCGCCGCCGGGCGGTGTCATGCCCATCACCAGGCTGAAAATACTCCCGGGGGTGCGGGGGCTGGCCCCCGCCGCACCACGGCCCCGAAAGGCACCCCGGGGCCATCCCGGGCGCCACCCCGCTTCGCCCGGCCAAAGAAGAAGGCGCGGGGAAGATCCCCGCGCCTGCAGACGTCGCGCTGACGGATCCGAAGATCAGTAGCGGTAATGCTCCGGCTTGAACGGCCCCTCGGGCGCCACGCCGATATAGGCGGCCTGCTCGGGGCTCAGCTTGGTCAGCTTGGCGCCGACCTTGGCGAGGTGCAGGGCCGCGACCTTCTCATCCAGATGCTTGGGCAGGATGTAGACCTGGTTCTTGTAGTCGTCGCCCTTGGTGAACAGCTCGATCTGCGCCAGCACCTGGTTGGTGAACGACGCCGACATCACGAAGGAGGGGTGGCCGGTGGCATTGCCGAGGTTCAGCAAGCGACCTTCGGACAGCAGGATGATGCGGTTGCCCGAGGGCATCTCGATCATGTCCACCTGTTCCTTGATGTTGGTCCACTTGTGGTTCTTCAGCGCGGCGACCTGGATCTCGTTGTCGAAGTGGCCGATGTTGCCGAGGATCGCCATGTCCTTCATCGCGCGCATGTGCTCTATGCGGACGATGTCCTTGTTGCCGGTGGTGGTGATGACGATGTCGACGTCGGAAATCACGTCTTCCAGCAGCACCACCTCGAAACCGTCCATGGCGGCCTGCAGGGCGCAGATCGGATCCGCCTCGGTCACCTTCACGCGGGCACCGGCCCCGGCCAGCGAGGCGGCAGAGCCCTTGCCCACGTCGCCGTAACCGCAGACCACGGCGACCTTGCCGGCCATCATCACGTCGGTGGCGCGGCGGATGCCGTCGACCAGCGATTCCTTGCAACCGTACTTGTTGTCGAACTTCGACTTGGTCACCGAGTCGTTGACGTTGATCGCCGGGAAGGGCAGCTGGCCCTGCTTGTGCAGCTCGTACAGACGATGGACGCCGGTGGTGGTTTCCTCGGAGACGCCGACGATCTGGTCGCGCACCTTGGTGAACCAGCCCGGGGACTGTTCCATCCGCTTGGCGATCTGCGCCTTGATCACCGCCTCTTCCTCCGAGGTCGGGACGGGGATGATATCCTCACCCGCCTCGGCCCGGGCGCCGAGCAGGACGTAGAGCGTCGCATCGCCGCCATCATCCAGGATCATGTTCGGCCCGTCCTCGAACTGGAACGAGCGGTCGAGGTAATCCCAGTGCTCTTCCAGGCTCTGACCCTTGATGGCGAAGACCGGGGTGCCCCCGGCGGCGATCGCGGCGGCGGCGTGGTCCTGGGTCGAGAAGATGTTGCACGACGCCCAGCGGACATCCGCGCCAAGCGCCACCAGCGTCTCGATCAGGCAGGCGGTCTGGATGGTCATGTGGAGCGAGCCGACGATGCGGGCGCCCTTCAGCGGCTTGGTCTCGCCGAATTCCGCGCGGCAGGCCATCAGGCCCGGCATCTCGGTTTCGGCGATATCCAGTTCCTTGCGACCATAGTCGGCCAGGGCAATGTCCTTAACGATGTAGTCTTGGGTCATCCGTCACTCCAGAAGGGTTCGATCGGTTGGGCAAAGGGGTAGCACCGCCCGTGGGGGGAGACAACGAGGTTGACCGCCCCCTGGGGGCTTCTTACGAGTAAGGTAGTAAACTGACCCTGAAGAAACATTCCGGCGCCGGAAACATCCCGGGTCGCTCCCCGACGAAGGCGTCATGACCAGGTCCGCAGAACCGCCCCGCAATGCCGTCGTCATCACCTGCGACCAGGCGCATCTGGCCTTCGCGGCGATGACCTTTCACGCGGTTGCCCGCCTCCATCCCCACCGCAGGTTCGACCTGCTACTGGCCACCACCGCCGACTTCACCTTGCCACCGGTCCTGGCCGATATGGGCGTGACCCTGCTGCGGATCCCCCGACCGGCGGGCAGCGAGGCACTGAAGAGCACCCGGCTGCCCTTCGAAGCCTACCTGAGGCTCTGGGTGCCCGAGCGGCTGGTCGGTCGCTACGACCGGCTGATCTACATGGACACCGACATGCTGGTCCAGCGCCCGGGACTCGACGCGCTGTTCGGCGTCGACCTGGGGCCGCATCCCCTGGGCGCGGTGCTGGAGCGGCCGATGTGGTCGCGCCCGGGGCGCAATGCCCGGGATTTCCGCTACATGGGCCTGCCGCCGGCGCCCTATTTCAACAGTGGCCTGATGCTGATCGACATCGCCGCCTGGCAACAGGGCGGGCTGCTGCAGCGCAGCCTCGACCTGGCCGCGGCCGAGCAGGACCGGCTGCAGTACCATGACCAGTCGCTGCTGAACGTGGTGCTGCATCGCAACTGGGCACAGCTGCATCCGGCGTGGAACTGGCAGTGGATGCTGCATCACCCCATGGCCGAGCCCCTGCACGATCCCGTCGTGCTGCATTTCTTCGGGCCGACGAAGCCCTGGAACGATCCCCGGGGCCTGCTGCCCGCCCGCGTCCGGGCCGAATATGCGCTGTTCCTGCAGCGCCATTTTCCCGCGACAGCGATCGAACAGGGCCCGCCGCGCGGGCGCCTGCCAAGTCCCGGGCTGGCTCGCCTCGCCCTGCGCCAGTGGCGCCACGGGCGCCCCTTCGCCCGCTACCTGCGGCGCTTTGACTCCGAATTCGACACCCTGCTGCAGGGCTGAATTGCATCGTGCTCCGCTCCGGCCTAGGCAGGGGCGGATCGTGCCGCAGAGGACCCCCCGCATGAAACGACCCCGCGCCTGGCAAAGGATGCTCTCGGGCCGCAGGCTTGACCTGCTGGACCCGACCCCGATGGATATCGAGGTCGAGGACATCGCCCATGGTCTTGCCTTCGTGGCGCGCTGGAACGGCCAGACACGGGGCGACCACGCCTATTCCGTCGCCGAGCATTCGCTGCTGGTCGAGGCGCTGTTCCGCCGCATGTGGGCCACCGCCAAACCGGCCGAGCTGCTGACCGCCCTGCTGCATGACGCGCCGGAATACGTGATCGGCGACATGATCAGCCCCGTGAAGGCCGCCGTCGGCCCCGACTACGGCCAGCTCGACGAACGTCTCTCGGCCGCCATCCACATCCGCTTTGGCCTGCCCGCCAAGACGCCGGTGCGGCTGAAGCAACGGATCAAGAAGGCCGACAAGGTCTCGGCCTGGATGGAAGCGACGCAGATCGCCGGTTTCTCCGAGGCCGAGGCCACCCGCTTCTTCGGACGCCCCGCGCCCGAGCTGATCGAGGGCCTGGACATCGTGCTGCGCCCGCCGGTCGAGGCCCGCAACGAATTCACCGCCCGCCACGCAGAGCTGCTGAGGGCGCTGCCGTAGGAGTCAGAGCTGCGCCAGCCGGGGCAGGACATCCTCGGGGTCGGGCGTGTTCGACGCGCAGAGCCGCAGCCCGTGGCCGATCACGTCATGGATCTGCGCCAGGGCCAGGGGCAGCACTGCCCGCGCAGCCTCTAGATCCTGCCGCCGCTGCTGCTCCATCTGGTAGCGGGCAACCAGCAAGGCAACCAACGCTGCAAAGATCGTCACAGGTATCGCGCTCAGGGCAGCCACCGCGCCCCAGTACTCCGGCGTCGCCATGCTGAAAGCCGCCAGGACCATCACCGGCTCCGCCGAGGCGATGAACAGGCCGAAGGCCACGCCGTACCAGAATCCCACCGTTCTGAACTGGACGCCCATGCGCTTTGCCTCCACCTTCGCCGCCGATGGCCCATCAAGGCCGCCCCGAGAGGAGAAGACAAGTGCCCAGCCTCCATATCCGCCGCGCCGGGCGGCTCGACTGCACCCAGATGGCCGAGCTGCTGAACGAGATCATCGCCCTCGGCGGCACCACCGCCATGACCCGCCCGGTCACCGGCGAGGCGCTCTCGGGCTGGATGCAGCGCGATCCCCGCGCCATCTGGCATGTGGCCGAGGACGAGGGCGGCGAGATCCTCGGCTTCCAGTACGTCGAGCCCCATGCCGGGCTGGGCGCCGAGGTGGCGCAGATCGCCACCTTCGCGCGGGTCGGACGCACCGGGCTGGGCATCGGCTCGCGGTTGTTCGAGGCGACGGCGCAGGCCGCGCGGGCCGAAGGCTACGCCTGGATCAATGCCGAGATCCGCGCCGACAATGCCTCTGGCCTGACCTACTACCAGTCGCGCGGCTTCGAGGACTGGGGCCGCATCGAGGGCAAGCGGATCGCCGAGGACCTGGTCGTCGACAAGGTTCTGAAGCGCTACGACCTGGGCTAGGCGCCCGCGCTGCTAGATAAATTATATTGCAAAGCGTAAGTTTTACCGTCAAACATGCTGTCATGGACGATATTGACCGCAAGATCATCACCCTTCTCGCCGAAGATGCCCGGCGCTCCCTCTCCGATATCGGCGGTGCCGTGGCGCTGTCGGCCTCGGCGGTGAACGAACGTATCCGGCGGCTGACCGCGTCGGGCGTGATCCGCCGCTTTACCGTCGAGGTCGAGCCGAAGGCGCTTGGCCGCGATACGCTGGTCTATCTCTGGCTCGCCCTGCGCGACGGCGCGGACGAAGAGGCGTTCCGTGTCTTCGCCGCCCGTCATCCGGCGATCGAGGAATGTCACCATGTCACCGGCGCCTGGTCCTACCTGGCCAAGCTGCGCCTCGGGGGCATCGCCGAGATCGAGCCGGTGCTGGACGAGATCAAGGCGGGCGGATTCCTCGGGCGCAGCGAGACGATGATCGCGCTCTCCTCGCCGCGCGAGATCGGGGTGATCCCCGGCCCGGCCTGATGGAGGCGCTGTTTCTCAAGGGCGCCGGGCTGGGGCTGGCGGTGGCGGCGCCCCTCGGGCCGATCGGGGCGCTTTGCATCGCGCGAACGCTGGAGCGCGGCTTTGCCGCCGGTCTCTCGGGCGGGCTGGGCACGGCGCTGGCGGACGCCGCCTATGCGGCCATGGCGGCGCTCGGCTTCGCGGTCTTCGCGGGGGTGCTGGCGGTCATCGACCTGCCGCTGAGGCTGGCGGGCGGCGCCTTCATGCTCTGGCTCGGGCTGCGGGGGCTGCGCAGGACACCGCCCCGGGCCGAAGCCGGCATCGCCATCGGGGCGCGGGACCTGCTGGGCACGGTGGCGGCGACCTTCCTGCTGACCCTGGCCAACCCCTCGACCATCCTCAGCTTCGCGGCGCTCTTTGCCGGGCTGGGGCTGGCCTCGGACGCGGGTCCGGGGGCGGCAGGGGTGGTCACTGCGGGGGTCTTCTGTGGCTCGATGCTGTGGTGGACGCTGCTCTCGGGCGCCGTGGCGGCCAGCCGCCACCGGCTGCCTCAGGGCTTCACCACCTGGGTGGCACGCCTCTCGGCGCTGATCCTGACGGGCTTCGGCCTCTGGGCCATCGGTTCGGCCCTGCGACTGCTGGCGACTTAGCGGCACCCGGAGCCACGGGGATGTGCGCTCCGGGTACCGGGGGAACGGAGTGGTTATTCCCCTGCGTCGGCAAGCAGCGCCGCGTTGCCGCCTGCCGCCGTGGTATCAACACAAAGATGCCTCTCATGTAGGACATGGCCGCGATCCGGCAAGGCGGTGACCAGCGGCAGGATGGCGCCATCGCGTGCGGCCAACGCCCGGGCGAAGGCGCGGGCCTGGTCGGCATCGCCCCACCAGATCACCCCCGCGATCCCGGCAAGGCTTTCCAGCACCCCGGCCTCGGGCACACCCCCGGCTGCCAGGGCCTGCCCGCCAAGCGCCTCGACGGCGGCGACCTGGGCGGCCTCGGCCTCGGGGCCTGGACCCATGCAGAGCAGGGGGGCGCGCTGGTAGGCGGCGAGGCGGTTCAGCTCTCCGGTCGGGCCGGGCATCAGCTGCTCGCTGACCGGGGCGCCCTCGGAGAAACCGGCAAGCTTCCGTTCCAGCCGGTCGGCGCTGACCGGGCCGTCGACCTCGCCCGCCATCGGCGCCGGCGCGGCGCGGAACCGGTCGAGGTAGTTCGGCCCGCCCGCCTTCGGCCCTGTGCCCGACAGCCCCTCGCCACCGAAGGGCTGGGACCCGACGATGGCGCCGATCTGGTTGCGGTTGACGTAGAGGTTGCCGGCGTGGATCGCCTCGGTCACCTCCTGCACACGGGTGTCGATGCGGGTGTGCAGCCCGAAGGTCAGCCCGAAGCCGGTGGCATTGATCGCCGCGATCACCCTGCCCAGATCGCGCCCCTTGAAGGTGGCGACATGCAGCACCGGACCGAAGATCTCGCGGTCCATCTCCTCGATACCGCCGACCTGCAGCAGGGTCGGGGCGACGAAGGTGCCGCCCTCGGGCACCGACAGTTCGTGCAGCAGGCGTCCGGCGGCACGCGCCTTGGCGAGGTAGTCGGCAATGCCGCTGCGCGCCTCTTCGTCGATCACCGGGCCGACGTCGGTCGACAGCTGCCAGGGATCGCCGACGCGCAGCTCGTCCATGGCGCCCTTGATCATCTCGATCATCTGCGGCGCGATATCCTCCTGCAGGTAGAGGCAGCGCAGCGCCGAGCACCGCTGTCCCGCCGACTGGAAGGACGAGGCGACGATATCGCGCACCGCCTGCTCGGGCAGCGCGGTGCTGTCGACGATCATCGCGTTCAACCCGCCGGTCTCGGCCACCAGCGGCGCGTCGGGGGTCATCGCCCCGGCCATGGCACGGCGGATGATCTTCGCCGTCTCGGTCGAGCCGGTGAAGGCGACGCCCTGCACCTTGTCCGAGGCCGTCAGCAGGGCACCGACCCGGCCATCGCCCGGCAGCAGTTGCAGCGCAACCGCCGGAACCCCGGCCTCGTGCAGCAGGCGCACGGCGATGGCGGCGGTCAGGCAGGTCTGCTCGGCAGGCTTGGCCAGCACGCCGTTGCCCGCCGCCAGCGCGGCCGAAATCTGGCCGGTGAAGATCGCCAGCGGGAAGTTCCATGGGCTGATCGCGGTGAAGATGCCACGCGGGGCATCCTCGCGCCGGGCGCCCTCGTTGGCATAGTAGCGCAGGAAGTCGACGGCCTCGCGCAGTTCCCCCACGCAGTCGTTCAGCGTCTTGCCCGCCTCGCGCGCCAGAGCGGCGAAGAAGAGGCCGAAGTTGGCTTCATAGAGATCGGCGGCGCGTTTCAGCACCGCGGCGCGCTCGTCCGGGCTGGCCTCCCAGGGCGCGGCGGCGGCAATCGCCCCGGCGACACAGGCCTCGTCGGCCTCGATCACCTGCGCCACGACGGAGCCGTCAGCCGGGTTCACCACATCCCGCGCGGTGCCCGACACGGCACCCGCCACCAGCGGGCCTGCATCGGGAATCTGCACGTCCCGCGCGGCGTAGATCCCGGCCAGCACCTCTTCGTCGGTCAGGTCGAACCCGCGCGAATTGCGCCGCCCCTCGCCGAACAGCGCGCGCGGATGCTCAAGCCCCTGCGGCGCCTTCGCAGCGGCCAGCGCCTCGAAGGGATCCAGGGCGATTTCCTCGGGCGTCACATCCTCGTCGACGATCTGGTTGACGAAAGAGCTGTTGGCCCCGTTTTCCAGCAGGCGCCGCACCAGGTAGGCCAGCAGGTCCTTGTGGGCGCCGACGGGGGCATAGATGCGGCAACGTCCGTTGCCCTGCCTGATCACGATGTCATGCAGCCGCTCGCCCATGCCATGCAGGCGCTGGAATTCGTACTCGATCCCCTCGGCCATCTCGAGGACGGCGGCGACGGTATGGGCGTTGTGGGTGGCGAACTGCGGATAGATCCGGTCGGCATAGCCGATCAGCTTCCTGGCATTGGCGATGTAGGAAACATCGGTGGCCACCTTCGAGGTGAACAGCGGAAAGTCCTCAAGCCCCTCGACCTGGGCCAGCTTCATCTCGGTATCCCAGTAGGCGCCCTTGACCAGCCGCACCATGATCCGGCGGTCGTATGTCTCGGCAGTCTGGTAGAGCCAGTCGATGACCGCCCCGGCGCGCTTGCCATAGGCCTGCACGACCACGCCGAAGCCTTCCCAGCCGGCCAGCTCGGGGTCCTTCAGCACCGCCTCGATCACCTTCAGCGACAGGACCAGCCGGTCCTGCTCCTCGGCGTCGATGTTCAGCCCCATGCCGGCGGCGCGCGCCTTGCGGGCCAGGCCCGAGACCACGGGCACCAGCTCCTCCATCACGCGGTCTTCCTGGGCGACCTCGTAGCGGGGATGCAGGGCCGAGAGCTTGATCGAGATGCCGGGGTTGTCCTTCACCGCCGCATGGGTGCAGCCCTTGGAGATGGCGGCGATGGCATCGGCATAGTCGCGGGCATAGCGGGCGGCATCGCCGGCGGTCATCGCGGCCTCGCCCAGCATGTCGTAGCTGTAGGTATAGCCCTGGGACTCCCGGGTCTTCGCGCGCTCCATGGCCTTCTCGATGGTCTCGCCAAGGACGAACTGGCGGCCCATCTCCTTCATCGCACGACCGACGGCAGTGCGGATCACCGGCTCGCCCAGGCGCTTGACGGCGCCGCGCAGGGTGGCGGCCATGCGCGGGCCCTCGTCGTCCAGAACCTTGCCCGTCAGCATCAGTGCCCAGGTCGAGGCATTGACCAGCGGCGAAGAGGCGCGCCCAACGTGCGACGACCAATCCGAGGGCGCGATCTTGTCCTCGATCAGCGCATCGATGGTCAGCTTGTCGGGCACCCGCAGCATGGCCTCGGCCAGGCACATCAGCGCCACGCCCTCGCGGGTGGAAAGACCGTATTCGCCCAGGAAATGCTCCATCAGCGTCGGCCGCTGGCTGCTGCGGATCTCGCGCACCAACTCGGCGGCGCGGTGCGAGATCATCGCCCGCGCCTGATCGCTCAACCCTGCGCCGCGCACCAGGGAGGCCGCCAACGCGGCCTCGTCGGCATGTTTGGCGGCGCCTTCCATGGCGGCGAAGCGGCGGTCTGTCGATTGATCCTGCATCCGGGTCTCCCTTCGGGCTATGGCCGGGTTCTATCAGGTTGCCTCTGGCCGATCCGACCAAAGAGGTGCGATACTGAAGGCGTTCAGACTTTTATCAGCGGGATATGCAGCCAATGAGCACGGAAACCCTCGACCCTACCGACCGCAAGATCCTGGCCGCCCTGACCGACAACGCGCGCCTTCCGGTGACCGAACTGGCGCGCCGCGTCGGCCTGTCCAAAACCCCCGTCGCCGCCCGGCTGAAGGCGCTCGAGGACGGCGGGGTGATCACCGGCTACCGGGCCTGCCTGTCGCCGATCAAGCTGGGCCTCACCCATGTCAGCTTCGTCGAGGTGCGCCTTTCGGACACCCGCCAGAAGGCGCTGGAAGAGTTCAACACGGCAGTGCGCCGGGTCACGGAGATAGAGGAATGCTACATGATCGCCGGGGGATTCGACTACCTGCTGAAGGTCCGCTCGCGCGACATGTCCCACTACCGGCAGATCATGGCCGACGTGATCTCGGCCCTGCCGCACATGGCCTCGACCTCGACCTACGTGGCGATGGAAGCGGTGGTGGAAGCCTCGGCGCTGACGCTGTGAAGGGCTCCGTCGCCCAAAGGCGACACGCAGAGGGGGAAGAGGGGGCTCTGCCCCCATCTCCTGCGGAGATTCCCCCGGAGGTATTTTCAGCCTGGTGATGATCAAGTGGGGCAGTGACAGGGAGGCGGCCTCCGTCTCAACCGGGAGCGTGCCACGCTCCCAATGGCAAAGTAGGTCAGGCAATTGGCAATGCCCCGCATCATCACCAGGCTGAAAATACTCCGGGGGTGAGGGCGCCGCAGGCGACCGAGGGGGCAGAGCCCCCTACCTGAGCACCCGTTTCAGCTCGGCCTGCAGGCGTTCGAGAGCGGGGAGGTAGCGAGCGGGGATCTCCTCGGGAGGGGTATCGCGGACCGGCAGGCCGAGGTTCAGGGCGGCGACGGTGCGCCCATGGGCGTCCCGGACCGGGACCGCGATAGAGCGAAGGCCCATTTCCACTTCCTGATCAATGACTTCATAACCCTGTGCGCGGACGTGTGCGAGCCGTTCCAGCAACGCTTCCGGGTCGGTGACCGTCAGCGGGGTGCGACGCGCCAGCTGCATGGCACCGAGGCGGGCACGCGCCTCGGCCTCGGGCAGGGCAGCGAGGAGGACCCTGCCCATGGAGGTGCAATAGGCCGGCAGGCGCGAGCCAGGCATCAGGGCGATCGACATCACCTTGCGCTGCGCGGCGCGGGCCACATAGACAACCTCCCCCTCGTCCAGAACCGACACGGAGGAGCTTTCTCCCAGCTCTTCGGAGAGTTGGTCGAGCCAGGGCTGGACCATCTGGGCCAGCGGCAGTGTGGCCAGGCAGGCGGTGCCGAGACGCAGCACGCGGGGTGTCAGGGTGAAGAACTTGCCATCATGCGCGGCGTAGCCGAGGTCCGCCAGCGTCAGCAGGCAGCGCCGGGCGGTGGCACGGTCAAGGGCCGTCGCCTCGGCCACCTCGCTGATCGACTGGCGCGGATGATCGGCCGAGAAGCTCTCGATCACCCGCAACCCCTTGGCGAGGCCGGAAATCATGTCGCGCTGATTGAGACTCATCCCGTCCTGCCTTTCGCCGATTTTCCGTGTCGGCATCACGTCGGTCATTTCGTCGGCGCGGCCATTTTGTGCGCTATCCGTACAAATGTAGTATATCGCACAAATCCGTGGACGTCGACCCGGGGCCGGACGTAAGACTCCGGCCAGCAAAGGAGGATGCTCATGGACAAGAGACTCCCCGGCCTGGCCGAGGCCGTTTCCGGGATCAAGGACGGCGCCACGGTGATGATCGGCGGCTTCGGCGGCTCGGGCAATCCGATCGAGCTGGTGCACGCGCTGATCGACGCCGGCCCGAAGGACCTGACGGTGATCAACAACAACGCGGGCAACGGCAAGATCGGCATCGCCGCGATGATCGAAGCCGGGATGGTGCGGAAGATGGTCTGTTCCTTCCCCAAGTCCTCGGACGCCCAGGCCTTCAACACCCGTTACCTGGCGGGCGAGATAGAGTTGGAGCTGGTCCCTCAGGGCACCCTGGCCGAGCGGATCCGCGCCGCCGGGGCAGGCATCCCCGCCTTCTACACCCCGGCCGGCTATGGCACCGAGCTGGCTGCCGGCAAGCCCGTCGCCGAGTTCGAGGGCAAGCACTACGTTCAGGAGCGTTGGCTGAAGGCCGATTTCGCCCTGGTGAAGGCAGAGCTGGCCGATACCCACGGCAACCTGACCTATCGCATGGCGGGGCGGAACTTCTCTCCGCTGATGGCCATGGCGGCGACGACCACCATCGTGCAGGCCACCAGGGTGCTGGAGCCCGGCGGCATCGACCCCGAGCAGGTCCACACCCCCGGCATCTTCGTCAATCACGTGATCGAGGTGACGGATCCGCAGCAGGAAGAGGCCCTCATCCGCGCAGGAGCACACTATGAGCGAGCTTAAGCTGACCAACGCCCAGATCGCCTGGCGCGCGGCGCAGGACATCGAGGACGGCGCCTATGTGAACCTCGGCATCGGCTTCCCCGAGATGGTGGCCCAATACACCGTCGAGGGCCGCACCCCGGTCTTCCATACCGAGAACGGCATCCTGAACTTCGGCCCGGCACCGGCGCCCGGCGAAGAGGACTGGGACCTGATCAACGCCGGCAAGAAGGCCGTGACGCTGAAGCCCGGCGCCTCGTTCTTCCACCAGGCCGACAGCTTCGGCATCGTGCGCGGCGGCCATCTGGACGTGGCCATCCTGGGCGCGCTGCAGGTGGCGCAGAACGGTGACCTGGCCAACTGGCGGGTCGGCAACAAGGGCGTGCCCGCCGTCGGCGGTGCCATGGACCTGGTGCATGGCGCCAAGCGCGTGGCCGTGCTGACCGACCATGTCGCCAAGAACGGCGCGCCGAAGCTGGTCGAGGAATGCTCCTTCCCGCTGACCGGCGTGGCCTGCGTGACCCGCGTCTATACCTCGCTGGCGGTGATCGACATCGAGGGCGGCAAGTTCGTGCTGCGCGAGAAGCTGGCGGAGATGTCGATGGACGAGCTGCAATCGCTGACCGGCGCGCCGCTGCATGTCGAGGGCGATGTGGGCGAGCTGTCGGTGCCCGAGCTTTGATCCGGCGCCCCGGGAGCCTTCACGCGCCCGGGGATGGTGGATCGGCATCCACCCAACCAAATCTCGACGGGCGGCGCCTTCATACGGAGGGCGGCGCCCGGCCTGCCGCTGGGCGGAACACATCGTCAGGGCCGTGCCCCTGGACCCGAGGAGGATCTCATGACCGACGTCTATATCTGCGACTACATCCGCACCCCGATCGGCCGCTTCGGTGGCACCCTCTCCGGCGTGCGCGCCGACGACCTCGGCGCCATCCCCCTGAAGGCGCTGATGGTGCGCAATGCCTCCGTCGACTGGGAGGCCGTGGATGACGTGATCTTCGGCTGTGCCAACCAGGCCGGCGAAGACAACCGCAACGTGGCGCGCATGTCGGCGCTGCTGGCTGGCCTGCCGGTCAGCGTGCCGGGCACCACGATGAACCGCCTCTGCGGCTCGGGCATGGATGCGGTGATCACCGCCGCCCGCGCCATCAAGGCCGGCGAGGCAGAGCTGATGATCGCCGGCGGCGTCGAAAGCATGTCCCGCGCGCCCTTCGTCATGCCCAAGGCGGAAAGCGCCTTCTCGCGCTCCAACGCCGTCTACGACACCACCATCGGCTGGCGCTTCGTCAACCCGCTGATGAAGAAGCAATACGGCGTCGAGTCGATGCCCGAGACCGGCGAGAACGTCGCCGAGGATTTCAACATCTCGCGCGAGGATCAGGACAAGTTCGCCCTGAACAGCCAGGAAAAGGCCGCCGCGGCCATCGCCTCGGGCCGCCTGGCGCAGGAGATCACCCCGGTGACCATCAAGCGCCGCAAGCAGGACGACCTGGTCTTCGACACCGACGAGCATCCCCGCGCCTCGACGCTGGAGAAGCTGGCCAAGCTGCCGACCCCCTTCCGCGAGGGCGGCACGGTGACGGCGGGCAATGCCTCGGGTGTCAACGATGGCGCGGCGGCGCTGATCGTGGCCTCGGCAGAGGCGGCGAAGAAATACGGGCTGACCCCGATCGCCCGCGTGCTGGGCGGGGCCACCGCCGGTGTCGCGCCGCGCATCATGGGCTTCGGCCCGGCGCCAGCCTCGAAGAAACTGATGGCCCGGCTGGGCCTGAGCCAGGAAGACTTCTCGGTCATCGAACTGAACGAAGCCTTCGCCAGCCAGGGCCTTGCCACCCTGCGCGATCTCGGCATCGCGGACGACGATCCGCGCGTGAACCCCAATGGCGGCGCCATCGCCCTGGGGCACCCGCTGGGCATGTCCGGCGCCCGCATCACTGGCACCGCCGCGCTGCAGCTGAAATCGGGCGAGAAATCGCTCTCGACCATGTGCATCGGTGTCGGCCAAGGCATCGCCGTGGCGCTGGAAGCGGTCTGAGCCTGGCTCTCATATCAAGAAGACAGGGCGCTTCCGGGCGCCCTTTTTCCTGACGACAGGCCGGGAAGGGGGCTCTGCCCCCGCCTCCGTGCCGGAGACTCCCCCGGAGGTATTTTCAGCCTGGTGATGATCAAGCGGGGCAGTGACAGGGAGGCGGCCTCCTTCTCAACCGGGAGCGTGCCACGCTCCCAATGGGAAAGTAGGCCAGGCAATTGGCAACGACCCGCATCATCACCAGGCTGAAAATACCTCCGGGGGTGAGGGCGCCGCAGGCGACCGAGGGGGCAGAGCCCCCTTCCGCCGAGGTCGCAGAGGGCGCGGTTTTCGCCGCATCGGGGCTTCCGCCAGAGCCTGTGCTATGGTTAGTCAGAGGAAAGTCACCAACGAGGACAGCCCCATGAAAACCCGTGCCGCCGTCGCCTTCGAGGCGAAGAAACCTCTGGAAATCGTCGAGCTGGACCTGGAGGGCCCGAAGGAGGGCGAGGTGCTGGTCGAGATCATGGCCACCGGCATCTGCCACACCGACGCCTACACCCTGGACGGATTCGACAGCGAAGGAATCTTTCCTTCGATCCTCGGCCACGAGGGCGCCGGGATCGTCCGGGCCGTCGGCGCCGGGGTGACCAGCGTGAAGCCCGATGATCATGTCATCCCGCTCTACACGCCCGAATGCCGCCAGTGCAAATCCTGCCTCTCGGGCAAGACCAACCTCTGCACCGCAATCCGCGCCACGCAGGGCAAGGGCGTGATGCCCGACGGCACCAGCCGGTTCTCCTACAAGGGGGAAACCATCTATCACTACATGGGCTGCTCGACCTTCTCGAACTTCACCGTCCTGCCCGAGATCGCCGTGGCGAAGATCCGCGAGGATGCGCCCTTCAACACCTCCTGCTACATCGGCTGCGGTGTCTCGACCGGCGTCGGCGCGGTGACCAATACCGCCAAGGTGACCCCCGGTTCGAACGTGATCATCTTCGGCCTCGGTGGCATCGGCCTGAACGTGATCCAGGCCGCGCGCATGGTCGGCGCGGACAAGATCATCGGCGTCGACATCAATGACGGCAAGGAAGAGTGGGGCCGCAAGTTCGGCATGACCCATTTCGTAAACCCGAAGAAGGTCGACGGCGACATCGTCGCCCACCTGGTCGAGCTGACCGACGGCGGCGCCGACTACACCTTCGACTGCACCGGCAATACCGACGTGATGCGCACCGCGCTGGAAGCCTGCCACCGGGGCTGGGGCGTCTCGACCGTGATCGGCGTCGCCGAGGCCGGCAAGGAGATCTCGACCCGTCCGTTCCAGCTGGTCACCGGCCGGGTCTGGCAGGGCTCGGCCTTCGGCGGCATCAAGGGCCGCACCGAGGTGCCGAAGATCGTCGACTGGTACATGAACGGCAAGATCGAGATCGACCCGATGATCACCCACGTGCTGTCGCTGGAGGAAATCAACAAGGGCTTCGACCTGATGCACGCCGGCGAGTCGATCCGCTCGGTGGTCGTCTACTGATGGAGACCCTCAGCACCAACCGCGCCCATGGCGGCACGCAGGGTGTCTACAGGCATGTCTCGACGGAGACGGGGACCGGGATGACATTCTCGGTCTTCGTGCCCGACCATGCGGAGGGGCAGGCCCTTCCCGTGGTCTGGTATCTGTCGGGCCTGACCTGTACCCATGCCAATGTCACCGAGAAGGGCGAATTCCGCGCCCATTGCGCGAAACATGGCCTGATCTTCGTCGCGCCGGATACCTCTCCGCGCGGCGAGGGCGTGGCGGACGACCCGGAGGGCGCCTATGACTTCGGGCTCGGCGCCGGGTTCTACGTGGATGCCACCGAGGCGCCCTTTGCCGCCAACTACCGGATGCGCGCTTATATCGAGGAAGAGCTGCCGGCGCTGATCGCGGCCGAGTTCCCCGCCGACATGTCGCGCCAGGGCATCATGGGGCATTCCATGGGCGGTCATGGCGCGCTGACCATCGGGCTGCGCAATGCCGGGCGCTTCAGGGCGGTCAGCGCCTTCGCACCCATCGTCAGCCCGCTGAACTGCCCCTGGGGCGAGAAGGCGCTGACCGGCTACATCGGCGCCGACCGCGCCGCCTGGCGCGCTTACGACGCCTGCGCGCTGATCGAGGATGGCGCACGGGTGCCCGACCTGCTGGTCGACCAGGGTGATGCGGATGGTTTCGTGGAGAACCAGCTGAAGCCCGAACTGCTGGTGCAGACCTGCGAGGCCGCCGGCCAGCCGCTGACCCTGCGGATGCAGGAGGGCTACGATCATTCCTACTACTTCATCTCGACCTTCATGGGCGATCACCTGGACTGGCACGCAGCGCGGCTGAAGGCCGGCTGACCCAGCCTAGCGCGGGCGGGCGATCTCCTGCAGCCCGGCCGCGCAGAAGGGCAGCAGCCTGTGGTAGACCGCCAGCAGGTCGTCGTTGGCCGTGGGATCCTCCAGCAGGATCGGCGCGCGGCCTTCCTGGGCCAGGGCGCGCAGCATCAGCAGGATGACGAAGCCCAGACCATGTGCGACATCCTCGGGCGCGGCGCCGGGCAGGGCATCCTGCAGGGCGGTGAAGAAAACCCGCGCCGTCGGGTCGAAAAGCTCGGCCGAGAGATCGTTGAACCGCTCTTCATTGCCCATGAAGCCGAGGATGCGCAGGTAGCTGTGCCAGCCCGGGTCCCCCGTCAGCACCTTGTCCAGCAGCGGGCGCATGAAGGCGTCCAGCACCTCGCTCACCTCGGGGGCGCGGTCGGGGGGCAGGGCCTCCAGCAGCTCCAGCCGGCGGGCGCGCAGCACCGTGGCCCGGCGGGCCACCACCGCGGCGTAGAGGTTCTCCTTGGAGTTGAAGTAGTATTTCACCAGGGCGAGGTTCACATCGGCCTCGCTGGTGATCCGGCGCAGGGAAATCCCGTCGTAGGGCGCAGCAGCAAAGGCCACCTCGGCGGAATCGAGGATTCGCGCCTGAGTTGCACGGCCGTCGGCGCGGCGTGCCTTGCGGATGGACTGCATCGGTCCCATGCCGGCCATCTTGAGGCCCATGGTGACGCTTGTCACCCGTGTTTCCACCACCCCCGACGAAAGCCCTAGGGCGTGCGCGGCAATCCGCAGATCAGCGCGGCGAGCGCTTGGCCAGGATCCTCTGCAGGGTACGCCGGTGCATGTTCAGCCGCCGGGCCGTTTCGCTGACATTGCGGTCGCACAGCTCGTAGACGCGCTGGATATGTTCCCAGCGGACGCGATCGGCGCTCATCGGGTTCTCGGGCGGCGGGGGCAGGGTGTCGTCATGGGCCAGCAGGGCGTTGACGATATCCGTCGCATCGGCGGGCTTGGCCAGGTAGTCGGTGGCGCCGACCTTCACCGCTGCCACGGCGGTGGCGATGGCGCCGTAGCCGGTCAGCACCACGATACGGCAGTCGGGGCGCTTCTCGCGCAGGACCTCGACCACGTCGAGGCCGTTGCCGTCCTCCAGCCGCAGGTCGCAAACCGCGTAGGCCGGGGGCCGGGCGGTGGCGATGGCGGTGCCCTCGGCGACGCTCTCGGCGGTCTCGACCTCGAAGCCGCGTTTCTCCATGGCCTTGGCGAGGCGCTTCAGGAAGGGCTCGTCATCGTCGAGCAGCAGCAGCGTCCGGTCCGGGCCGATCTCGCGCAGTTCCGTCATCCTGCATCTCCCAAAGTTGCAACCAGGAGGCACCATTCGCGGGCCTCAGCAAGTATTAGTGCGCCCCCCCCGGGTCGTCAAACCGGGCGGAACACTATGCCGCAAGGGCCGGGCAGGGGGGCGGCACCGGGCCGCAGCCGGGCCGGTCGCGATTGCCATGGCCCCGGGCGGCCCATATCACTCGGGTACCGCAGCCGGGAGAGCCGCCATGGTGCACCAGGACCCAATCGATCCCCAGAGAGACTTTCCGGTCAACCAGGGCCAGTACCGGGGCAACTGGATCCGCCTGCGCACGCTGATCCTGCTGCGCTGGTTCGCCATCATCGGCCAGCTTTCGGCGCTGGTGGTGGCGGCGCAGGTCTACGGGCTGCAACTGTCCTACGCCCCCTGCCTCTTCGTCGTCGGCCTGTCGGTGATCGCCAACCTGATCGCCAGCTTCCTGTTCCCCGAGACCAAGCGCCTGAACGAGGTCGAGAACCTCGCCATGGTGCTCTTCGACCTGCTGCAGCTGGGGGCCCTGCTGTACCTGACCGGCGGGCTGCACAATCCCTTCTCGATCCTGATCGTCGGGCCGGCCACCGTCTCGGCGCTGGCGCTGTCGTCACGGATGACGCTGTTCGTCGGCTCCACCGCCATCGTGCTGGTCACGCTGCTGGCCGAATTCCACCTGCCGCTGCGCACCGCCGAGGGGCAGCTGCTGGAGGTGGCGCAGGTCTTCCTGTTCGGCAACTGGCTGGCCATCGTCATCGCGGTGATCTTCCTCGGCATCTACTCGCGCTGGATCGTCAACGAGATGCACTCGATGTCGGACGCGTTGCAGGCGACCCAGATGGCCCTGGCGCGCGAGCAGCGGCTGTCGGACCTGGGCGGCGTGGTCGCCGCCGCCGCGCATGAGCTGGGCACGCCGCTGGCCACCATCAAGCTGACCTCCTCCGAGCTGGTGGACGAGCTGGAGGACCGCCCCGAGCTGGCCGAGGACGCGCGGCTGATCCGCGAGCAGGCGGACCGCTGTCGTGACATCCTGCGCTCGATGGGGCGGGCGGGGAAGGACGACCTGCATCTGCACCAGGCCCCCCTGTCGGCAGTGCTGGAAGAAGCCGCCGAGCCGCATGGCCAGCGCGGCGTGGCGCTGCAGTTCCAGCATGGCGACGGCAGCAGCCCGCCGCCTTCGATCCTGCGCCGCCCCGAGCTGATCCACGGGCTGCGCAACCTGGTGCAGAACGCCGTCGACTTCGCCCGCAGCGAGGTGCGGGTGGAAAGCCGCTGGGACGACGATCGGATCATCGTGCGGATCATGGACGACGGGCGCGGGTTCAGCGCCGCCGACCTGGGCCGCATCGGCGATCCCTTCATGCACCGGCGCTGGTCCTTCTCGGAGGGCAGCGAGCGGCCGGGCTACGAGGGCATGGGGCTGGGCCTGTTCATCGCCAAGACCCTCCTGGAGCGCAGCGGCGCAGAACTGATCTTCGCCAACGGCAATGATTTCGACGGTGCCGAGGGCTGGTCAGGCCATCCCGGTGTCACCGGCGCCATCGTCGAAGTGACCTGGCCGCGCAGCGTGATCGACGCCCGCACCGGCCGCCACGCCATCGCGCCGGGACGGAACCAGCCGTTCAACTAGCCAGCCCTGCGCCAGGGCGGTCGCTCGTTCGGCAGGGCGTCCGTTCGGCACGACCAGGGCGGAAAACTGATCCGCAGGCATACGATTTAAGAGTTTTTTTACCGTCGATTCACCATCCTCCGAGGACCCCGGCACGGGTTCGTGAAGGAGAGTACAAGTGACGCTGGTTAACGTCATCCCATTGAAAGAGTTAACGTTTTATGATCTGGCCCTGGCCCTCTTGCTGGGCCTCGCACTGACGGCGGTCAGCCTGGTCCTGCTGCTGGGCCCCCGGGGGCCGCGCCTTCGCCTGCGGCGTCAGCGGCGCAGATCCGCCGGGGCCTCCGAGGTGCATTTCCGGTTTACCGGCGCGCAGCTCAGCGACGCGCCGGAGGACTGGCGCGCCCTGCTGACCGCCACCGCCGAAGAAAGCGACTGGTCCCGCACGCGGCAGGTGCTGTCGACCCGTTTCCCCGGTGTGCCTCAGCGCCCAGGGCAGGTGCCGGACACGCCGCTTCGGCTGGTCGCGGGCCGTACCGGGGACCCGGCACTGCTGGTGCTGTGCCGTCAGGGCGACAGCCTCTCGGTGACCCTCAGCGAGACCCGCGCCGCCAGCCTGTCGGACCGCTACGCGGCGCTGGATGCGGGCCAGGGCCGCGACCAGCTGGCCGATCGGGTCGAGGCCCTGCCGATCCCGGTCTGGACCATGGCCGAGGGCGGCATCGTGACCTCGGCCAATGCCGCTTTCCGCGAGATCGGCGACCGTTTCGCCGCCTCGCACGAGGCCGTGGCGCCGCTGTTGCGCAGCGGCGATCCCTCGGAGGACCGTCCGGCCTTCGCCTATCGCGCCCTGCTTCCCGCACCCGGTCGGCAGGCAGAAACCTGGGTGGATGTCTCGGCGCGGCGCCGGGAGGGCAGCTGGGAATGCAGCGCGCTGGATGTCAGCGCCCTGGTCAAGGCCGAGCGGGCGCAGCGCAATTTCGTCCAGACCCTGACCAAGACCTTTGCCCAGCTCTCGACCGGGCTGGCGATCTTCGACCGCGACCGGCAGCTGATCCTCTTCAACCCGGCGCTGCTGGACCTGACCCAGCTCACCCCCGAGTTCCTGGCCTCGCGCCCGGCGCTGACGCATTTCTTCGACCACCTGCGCGATCGCCAGATCATGCCCGAACCGAAAAGCTACACCTCCTGGCGTGACCAGCTGACCGCCCTGGTCAGCGCCGCCGCCCATGGCCGCTACCAGGAGACCTGGAGCCTGGCCAACGGCGCCACCTACCGGGTCACCGGGCGGCCCCATCCCAATGGCGCCGTGGCCTTCCTGTTCGAGGACATCACCGATCACATCGCCATGACAAGGCGCTTCCGCCAGCAGCTTTCGCTGAGCCAGAGCGTGCTGGATGCCTTCAGCGACGCCATCGCGATCTTCGACGCCGAGGCGCTGCTGACCCATTGCAACCGCGCCTACCAGCAGCTCTTCAGGCTCGACCCGGCGCAGCTGAACGGCGAGGTAAGCGCCACCCGCGCCCATGAGAGCTGGTCGGCGCGGGCGCTGTCGCCGCGCGGGCTGGACGAGGTGCTGGCCCAGATCGTCACCCGCCAGGCCCGCGATCCCAGCCACCACGTCCTGCTGCTGCGCGAGGCCGGAGAGGTCGAGGTCAGGGTGCTGCCGCTGGTCGGCGGGGCGCGCATGGTGACCTTCAGCGCCGGCCGGCCCGTTCCCCTGGCCCCGGCATTGCCCGGCGCGGTGATCGACGGAAGGGTCGACGGCCTGGCCGGGGAGATTGGCGACGGGCTGACCCCGGCCACTCCGGCCGGACGGCCAGCGTCCCGTCCCGGCCCCCGCACCATGGGCCGACCTGATGTCAGACCCGGGACAAGTCGCGCCGAAAGTGCCGTGGCGGGTGGCGCCTAGATCGCCCTTGCGGGTGAGACATGGCAGGATATTGTCCTGCCATGAGCAGCCCCTTCCGCACCGAGATCCGGCTGGCCTCCGCCGAGGAGACCGCCCGCCTTGCCACCCGCATCGCCCCCCGGCTGGAAGCGGGCGACGTGCTGCTGCTTTCGGGCGGCATCGGGGCGGGCAAGACCCATTTCGCCCGCGCCCTGATCCAGTCCCTGCTGGTCGAGCCCGAGGATGTGCCCTCGCCCACCTTCACCCTGGTGCAGGAGTACGAGACCACCGCCGGAACGCTCTGGCACGCCGACCTCTACCGGCTGTCGGATCCGCTGGAGGTCGTGGAACTGGGGCTGGAAGAGGCATTTTCCGACGCCATCTGCCTGGTCGAATGGCCCGACCGGCTGGCCGACCTGACCCCGCCCGGCGCCCTCGCGCTTGAGCTGACCCCCGACGGCCCCGGCGACGCCCGGTTGCTGCGGATCGAGGGCCCGGCCGACTGGGCCACGCGCCTCGCCGGGGTGCTGACATGAGCGAAACCGCCAAGCGCGCCTTTCTCACCGGCACCGGCTGGGAGACCGCCCGCATCGCGCCACTGGCCGGCGATGCCTCGGCGCGCGCCTATGACCGGCTGCACCTGGGCGATCGCTCGACGATCCTGATGATCCTGCCCGAGGGCAGCGCGGGTGAGCTTGCCGCCTTCTGCCGCATCGCGGACCACCTCTCGCGCCTCGGGCTGGCCGCCCCGGCTCTGCTGAAACGCGATCCCGATGCGCGTTTCCTGCTGCTGGAGGACCTGGGCGAGGGGCTTTTCCCGCTGGTCCGCGAGCCGGGTCCGGCGCAGCTTTACACCGAAGCCGCCGCGGTACTGCTGCACCTGCATCGCGCGCCGCCACCCGCAGGGCTGGCGCGCTACGACAGCGCCGCCATGGCCGCGGCCTGTGACCTGGCCTGGCAGTGGTATCGCCCGGCGCTGACCCCTGGCCCCGGCGATTTCGACGGCTTCCGCGCACTGTTCCGCGAGCATCTCGCGCCGCTGGATGCCACCCCGCCGGTGCTGCTGCTGCGCGACTACCACGCCGAGAACCTGATCTGGCGCGGGACGGGCGAGGGGCTGACCCGTGTCGGGCTGCTGGATTTCCAGGACGCCCTGCTGGGAAATCCGGCCTATGACCTTGCCTCTCTGCTGCTGGACGCGCGCCACGATGTCGATCCCACCATGGCCGAGGCGCTGATCGACAGCTTCGCGGCGCAGCGTAAAGACGACCCCACCGCTTTCCGCCGTGCCTTCGCCCTGATGGGCCTGCAACGCAACCTGCGCCTTCTGGGCATCTTCACCCGCCTCGCCCTGCGCGACGGCAAGCCGCGTTACCTGGCCTTCCTGCCCCGCGTCTGGCGCCACGTCGAGACCTGCCTTGCGCAGCTCGACACCCCCGATCTGACGCAGGCAATCCGCACCGACTTGCCCGCGCCCGACGCTGCCACCATCCTGAGATTGCAAGACAAATGCGCCTGACACAGGTCCCTGACACCCCGGTGTCCCTGATGCTCTTTGCTGCCGGCTTCGGGCACCGGATGCGGCCGCTGACCGATGACCGCCCCAAGCCGCTGATCGAGGTGGCCGGGCGCAGCCTGCTGGATCACGCGCTGGCGCAGCGCGGCGGGCTGGCGCTGACCTGCGTGATCAACGCCCATTACCGCGCCGACGAGATCGCCGCCCATGTGGCCAACCGCGACATCGCGCTGAGCCGCGAAGACGGAGAGATCCTGGAAACCGGCGGCGGGCTGCGCCACGCGCTGCCGCTGCTCGGCGCCGGGCCGGTCTTTGCGCTGAACACCGATGCGGTCTGGCACGGGCCTGCCGCGCTGCCGCTGCTGGCAGAGGCCTGGGATCCGGCGCGCATGGATGGCCTGCTGCTCTGCGTGCCGCGCGACAGGGCGCGCGGGCACCGGGGGCAGGGGGATTTCCTGCTGGATGCCGAGGGCCGCGCCACCCCCGGCCCCGGCCTGGTCTATACCGGCGCGCAGATCCTCAGGACAGAGCTGCTGTCAGAGATCGCCGCCAGCAGCTTCTCGGTCTGGGAGTTGTGGAAGCTGATGATGGCGCGCGGCACCTTCCATGCCACCACCTACCCGGGCCTGTGGTGCGATGTCGGCCAGCCCGAAAGCATCGCCCTGGCCGAGGAGATGCTGCGTGAGTGACCCGCTGACCCTGCCCCGCCTCTTCGACACCCCCGGCCCGCGCCTCTTCGGGCTGCCGCCGGGGTCGGACTTTCCCGCCGACCTGCTGGCCGGGCTCGAGGCGCGCCTTGGCGAGGCCCCGCCGCACCAGCGCGCAAGGGTGCAGATCATCGTCAACACCCAGCGGATGCGGCGCCGCCTGCGGCGGCTCTTCGATGCGGGGCCGGCAGCACTGCTGCCGCGCGTCGATCTGCTGACCGACCTGGAGTGCCGCGCGCCGATCCCCCCTGCGGTGTCCTCGATCCGGCGGCGGCTCGAGCTGATCCGCCTGATCTCGGCCCTGCTGGATGCCGAGCCCGAGCTGGCCCCGCGCGCCGCGCTCTACGATCTGGCCGACAGCCTGGCCCGGCTGCTGGACGAGATGCAGGGCGAGCGGGTGACGCTGGAGGATATCGCAGCCCTCGACGTCTCGGACCTGTCCGGCCACTGGGCCCGGGCGCAGCGGTTCCTTGAAATCGTCGGACAGGTGCCCCGCGCCGATGACCTGCCCGACCCCGAGGAACGCCAGCGCCGCGTGGTCGAGACGCTGATCGCCGAATGGGACGCCGCGCCGCCGCAGCACCCGGTGATCCTTGCGGGCTCGACCGGGTCGCGCGGGGCAACGCACCTGCTGATGCAGGCCGTGGCGCGGCTGCCGCAGGGCGCCGTTCTGCTGCCCGGCTACGATTTCGACCTGCCGCAAGCGATCTGGGACCAGCTGGACGATCCGCTGACCGGCGAGGACCATCCCCAGTTCCGCTTCCGCAAGCTGATGCTGGGCCTCGGGCTGGAACCGGGCGACGTGCAACAATGGGCCCCGGCGGCGTGCAACCCGGCGCGCAACCGGCTCATCTCCCTCGCCCTGCGCCCAGCCCCGGTGACGCACCAGTGGCTTGAGGAAGGACCCGGCCTTGGCGCGCTGGAACCGCCGCTTGAGAGGATCACGCTGGTCAAGGCGCCCGGCCCCCGGGCCGAGGCCATGGCCATCGCCCTGCGGATGCGCCATGCCGCCGAGTCGGGCGAGGTCGCCGCGCTGATCACGCCGGACCGCAGCCTGACCCGTCAGGTCTCGGCGGCGCTGACCCGCTGGGGGATCCTGCCGGACGACTCTGCCGGGACGCCCTTGCAGACCACCGCGCCCGGACGCCTGCTGCGGCAGGTCGCCGACCTCTTCGATGCGCCGCCCTCGGCGGTCAGGCTGCTGGCCTTGCTGAAACATCCGCTGACCCATACCGGCAGCGCGCGCGGCCCGCACCTGGAGCTGACCCGCAAGCTTGAACTGTTCCTGCGCCGCGAGGCCCGGCCCCATCCCGGCCCCGAGGATATCCGGGCCTTCATCGAGCGCCAGCAGGACCCGCTGGCGCCGGACTGGGCGGGATGGCTTTGCGACTGGGCCTTCACCACCGCCGATCCCGGCCCCGTGCCCCTGGCCGAAAGGGTCGCGGCACACATGGCGCTGGCCGAGAGGATCTCTCGGGGCTCGGCCCCCGAAACCGAGGGCACCCTGTGGAAGAAGGACGCGGGCGAGGCGGCGCTGCGGGTGATGCAGAAGCTGTCCGAAGACGCGGACTACGGCGATGCCTTCACCGCCCGCGACTACGGCGACCTGGCCCATGCGATCCTCGGCACCGGCGAGGTGCGCAACCCCGATGAGCCCCATCCCCGCATCCTGATCTGGGGCACGCTGGAGGCCCGTGTGCAGGGCGCCGACGTGGTGATCCTGGGCGGGCTCAACGAAGGCTCCTGGCCCGAGGCGACCCAGCCCGACCCCTGGCTGAACCGGCAGATGCGCAAGGACGCGGGCCTGCTGCTGCCCGAGCGCAAGGTGGGCCTCTCGGCGCATGACTTCCAGCAGGCCGTGGCGGCGAAGGAGGTCTGGCTGACCCGCGCCCTGCGGTCCCAGGATGCCGAGACCGTGCCCTCGCGCTGGCTGAACCGGATGACCAACCTGCTGTCCGGCCTGCCCGGGCAGGGCGGACCCGAGGCGCTGGCCGCGATGGAGGCGCGCGGTGCCCATTGGCTTGGGCTGGTGCGTGGCGTCGAGGCGCCGGTCACCGCGCCCCGTGCCCCAAGGCCCAGCCCCGCGCCACCCGTCGCCGCCCGCCCGCGCGAGCTGTGGGTGACCGATATCCGCACCCTGATCCGCGACCCCTATGCGATCTACGCCAAGCGCATCCTGCGGCTGCGGCGACTGAACCCGCTGATGCGCGACCCGGATGCGATGATGCGCGGGATCGTCTCGCATACCGCGATCGAGACCTTCGTGCAGGGCGTCAACGAGGGCCAGATCGACCTGACCCGCGCGGCGCTACTGTCCACCGTTTCGGATGTGCTCGACCGGGATGTGCCCTGGGGCGAGGCGCGGGCGCTCTGGCGCGCAAGGCTGGACCGCAACGCGGACTGGTTCCTGCGCGGCGAGGAAGCCCGGCAGGCGCAGGCGCTTCAGGTCTTCACCGAGAAGACCGGCAAGGCCGAGATCGCGGGCCTCGGCTTCACCCTGTCCGCCAAGGCCGACCGGGTGGATCTGGACGCCGATGGCCGCGTGCACCTGTTCGACTACAAGACCGGCACCCCGCCGACGGAGGCGCAGCAAAAGACCTTCGACAAGCAGCTGCTGCTGGAAGCCGCCATCGCCGAGCGTGCCGGTTTCGGCGACCTCGGCCCGCGTCCCGTGGCGCAGGCGGTCTATATCGGCCTCGGCACCAGCCCGAAGGAGGTGCCCGCCCCGCTGGACGACGAGCCCCCCGGCACCGTCTGGGAAAACTTCACCGAACTGGCCCGCGCCTGGCTGGAACCGCAGCGCGGCTATACCGCGCGCCGGGCGATGGAAGAGGTGGGACGGGTCGGCGACTACGACCAGCTGTCGCGCCATGGCGAATGGGAAGACAGCGACGCCCCCGACCTGCGACCCCTGAGCATGGAGGGCAGCCATGAAGCGTGATCCGGCCTCTGACCGGCAGATCCGCGCGGCGGAACCGCTGCGTTCGACCTGGCTGTCGGCCAATGCGGGTTCGGGCAAGACCCGGGTGCTGACCGACCGCGTGGCGCGGCTGCTTCTGGGCGGGGTCTCGCCGCAGAACATCCTCTGCCTGACCTACACCAAGGCCGCGGCCTCCGAGATGCAGAACCGGCTGTTCCAGCGCCTCGGCGAATGGGCGATGCTGGATGACGACGCGCTGCGCGAGGCGCTGCAACGGCTGGGGGTCGAGGATGTCATCGACGGGGCGCGGCTGGCGCAGGCGCGCACGCTCTTTGCCAGCGCCATCGAGACGCCGGGCGGGCTGAAGATCCAGACCATCCACTCGTTCTGCGCCGCGCTGCTGCGGCGGTTCCCGCTTGAGGCCGGGGTGTCGCCGCAGTTCCAGGAGGTCGATGATCGCAACGCGCTGATCCTGCGCGATGCCGTGGTCGAGGAGATCTCGGAAGGGCCGGACGCGCAGGTGCTCGACCGCGCCGCCCTGCTGATGACGGATGAGACCTTCCGCGATCTGTCGGCCGAGGTGGCGAAGTACCGCGACCTGTTCGACGAGGCGCCTGCGCCCGGCAGTTTCGAGCGGATGCTGGGCCTGCCCGAGGGGCTGACGCCCGACGACCTGCTGGCGCGGGCCTTCACCGCGCAGGACATGGACCTGTTGCCGCGCCTGCTGGAGGCCCTGCGCAGCGGCACCACCAAGGGCGACGAGACCGCGCGGCAGAAGCTGCAGATGATCGACGGGCCCGGACTCGCCGCGCTGTCGGTGCTGGAAGATGTCTTTCTGACCGGCTCGGGCGCGAAAGAGCCCTACAGCCCCTCATCCCGCTTCCCCGGCGCGGCGGTGAAGAAGGCCCATGCCCACCTGATGCCGGAACTGGAAGACTGGCAGGCCCGCGTCGCCGAGGTGCGCGCCCTGCGGGTCGGTCTGCTGGCCCGCGATCGCGCCGAGGTGCTGCATGACTTCGCCCGCGCCTTTCTGCCGCGCTATGCGGCAGCGAAGGAGGCGCGTGGCTGGCTGGATTTCGACGACCTGATCCTGAAGACCCGCGACCTGCTGACCGATACCGTGGTCTCGCAATGGGTGCTCTGGCGGCTGGATGGCGGCATCGACCATATCCTCGTGGACGAGGCGCAGGACACCAGCCCGGTGCAATGGCAGGTCATCGCGGCGCTGGCACGCGAGTTCACCTCGGGCTCCGGCGCGCGGGATGACGTGACGCGGACGATCTTCGTCGTGGGTGACAAGAAGCAGTCGATCTACTCGTTCCAGGGGGCCGACCCTTCCGGTTTCGACCGGATGCGGGACGGCTTCGGCGCACAGCTGGCCGAGACCGGGCAGCCCCTGCAGGTGCTGGAACTGGAATATTCCTTCCGCTCGGCCCATTCGATCCTGACGCTGGTCGACCGGGTCTTCGACGGGCGCGAGGCGGCGGGCTTCACCACAGATCAGCGTCACAAGGCCTTCAAGGACCAGATGCCGGGCCGCGTCGACCTCTGGCCGCTGGTCGAGAAGCCCGGCAAGGAAGAGAAAGAGGATTGGTGGGATCCGGTCGACAAGCCCGGGCAGAACAACCACAACGTCCTGCTGGCCCGTCAGATCGCCAGAGAAATCAAGCGGATGCTGGACGAGGGCACGCCGATCCCGCAGGAAATCGGCCATGGCGGCAGCTACAATGCACGACCTCTGCGGGCAGGCGACATCATGATCCTCGTGCGCCGCCGCTCCGGCGCCTTCCCCCATATCATCGCCGCCTGCAAGGAACTGGGCCTGCCGATCGCCGGCGCCGACCGCCTGAAGGTCGCCGCCGAACTGGCCGTGCGCGATGTCACCGCGCTGCTGAACTTCCTCGCCCTGCCGCAGGACGACCTGAGCCTTGCCGCCGTCCTGAAATCGCCCCTCTTCGGCTGGGATGAACAGCGGCTGTTCGACCTGGCGCAGGGCCGGGGGCGGGCCAGCCTCTGGGAGGGGATGGAGCGCGCTCCGCAGCTGTATGGTGCCGAGATCGCCCTGCTGCGCGACATGCGCGACAATGCCGACTTCCTGCGCCCCTACGACCTGATCGAACGGCTGCTGACCCGCCACGAGGGCCGCCGCCGCCTGCTGGGACGGCTGGGCAACGAGGCCGAGGATGGGCTGGACGCCCTGCTGGACCAGGCGCTGATCTACGAGCAGACGGAAATCCCCAGCCTGACCGGCTTCCTCGTCTGGATGGAGGCCGACGAGCTGCAGATCAAGCGGCAGGCGGACAGCGCCTCCGACCAGATCCGGGTGATGACGGTGCATGGCGCCAAGGGTCTGGAAAGCCCGGTGGTGATCCTGCCCGACAGCCTGAACTCGCCCGCGCAGGACCGCACCAAGGTGGTCGAGACCGGGGGCACCGCGCTTTGGGCGATGTCCAAGGACGAGGAACCGCAGGCCCTGCGCGAGGCCCGCGACCTCCGCGCCGAGCGGCGGGCCGAGGAGCTGGACCGGCTGCTGTACGTCGCCATGACGCGGGCCGAGAAATGGCTGATCGTCTGCGGCGCCGGGCAGATCGCCCGGGACAACAGCGACTGGTACGCCCGCATCGCCGAGCAGATGCAGGAGATGGGGGCCGAGCTCGCCCCGATGCCCGGCGGCGATGGCCTGCGGCTGGAAAACGGCGATTGGGCCGGGCTTGAGATGACCGGCAGCCAGCCCGTGCCCCAGGGGCTGCCGGCCCTGCCCGACTGGGCGCGCCGCCCGGCGCCCCATGCGGAGGGGCCGGTGCAGACGCTATCGCCCTCCGACCTGGAAGGCGCCAAGGCGCTGCCCGGCGAAGAGGGGCTGGACGAGGACTCTGCCAAGCGGCGCGGTCGCCAGGTGCACCTGCTGCTGGAACATCTGCCCGGCGTGGCCGAGGGGGACCGCGCCGCGCTGGCCGAAACGCTGCTGAGCCAGGGCCCCGACCGCGCCGAAGCCGCCGAGATCGCGCTGCTGCTGACCGAAGCACAGACCGTGCTGGGCAAGCCCGCCACCGCGCGCTTCTTCAGCGGCGAGGCGCTGGCCGAGGTCGGCATCTCGGCCACGCTCGCGGAGCTGGGCAACCGGCGGATCCACGGCATCATCGACCGGCTGATCGTCGGCGAGGAAGACATCTGGGCGGTGGACTTCAAGACCAACGTGACGATCCCCGAAACGCCCGAACAGGTGCCCGAGGGCCTGCTGCGCCAGATGGGCGCCTACCTGGCCGCGCTGCGCCAGATCTACCCGGGCCACCGCATCCGCACCGGGTTGCTCTGGACGCGCACGGCCACCCTGACGGCACTGCCTGACGATCTCGTCATGGCTGCCCTGCGCCGCACGCCGCCCGCTTGACCCACCCGGTAGGGATACATAGGTTCACTTCAACATTCCCTCGATGGAGACGAGATCATGGCAACCCATGCCGTTACCGACGACACTTTCGAAGCCGAAGTGAAGAACGCCGAAGGCCCCGTGCTGGTGGATATCTGGGCCGAATGGTGCGGCCCCTGCCGCCAGATCGCCCCGGCGCTCGAGGAAATCTCGGAAGAGATGGCCGGCAAGCTGAAGGTGGTGAAACTGGACGCGGATTCGAACCCGAATTCGGTCATGTCCATGGGCGTGCGCGGCATCCCCGCGCTGTTCATCTTCAAGGACGGCGAAATCGTGTCGAACCGCACCGGCGCCGCCCCCAAGGCCGCGCTGCAAAGCTGGATCGACGAGTCGATCTGAGGCTCATTCCTCAGTTCTCAGCGAAGGGCGTCCCCTCGGGGGCGCCCTTTTGCGTGTCCGCCCCGCCCATGGGAACCCCGCAGCGTTCCAGCCGCGCGGCTATCTGGGCCTCGGCATCAGGCGCCCCCGTATTTATGCTTTGGTCCTGCCAGAACCACCAGATGTAGCGATCAAACGCGGGCTGATGCGCCGCGATCCAGGGAAAGGCGCGGGGGCCGAGGCAGATGTGGTGAAAATCGCTCTGCGCGAAGGTCAGCGCCGGCTTGCCGAAGAAGAAGCCGAAAAAGGCGGCCGAGCTGTTCTGCGTGACCACGTAGTCGCATCCCGCCAGCATCTGCTGCATCGGCCTCTCGACCAGTTGCAGGCGGGGGAAGCGTCGGCAGAGATCCTCCAGCGCCGCAAGCTCCTGGGGGGAATAGCTTTCCTTCGGGTGCAGGGTGGCCAGCAGGGGGCGGGTCTTCTCGCCCTCAAGCGTGCGTTCCAGCATCTCGACGGGCGCGCAGCTCTGGAAGCTGCGGTGGTCCAGCAGGCGACCCTGCAGGGGGATGTAGACGAACCCCTCGCGGGTGGCGCGCTGCGGCAGGTCCCCGAACAGGCGGCCCTGCCAGCGGGCGTAGAAGGCGGCGGCCTTGCCCGGATCCACCTTGCGGCGGGGAAAGCGGGCATCGGCGACGGGCCAGCGCCAGCGCTCGGCGACCCTCTCGATGGCCCAGAAGGGCGCATGGTAGACCCTGCGGAAGACAAGCGCCCGGTCGTGGGTCGGATGTTCCATGTGAAACATCGCCCAGCCCGGATGCTCATGCGCCTGGTCCCGCGCCGCGCGCCCGGTGCGCTGCAGCTCGACGGAATAGCCGTTGTCCGTCAGTACCTTGCACAGGCGGCTCAGAAAGCCATGCGTGCCGGCCTCGGCAGAGCGGATCAACCGCTGGGACAGGTAAAGGCGAAAGTCACGGGACGGGGGCATGACGCCACGCTAGGCTTCGCCGCAAAGGCAGGCAAGAGGGCGGGCGGCTTGCCCCGCGCCGCCATGGCCCTCATATAGCCTGTCAGACCAAAGGAGTGAGCAATGGCAGAGAGCGACTTTCCCGGCTGGCACGGCACCACGATCATCGGCGTCCGCAAGGGCGGGCGCGTGGTGGTGGCGGGCGACGGCCAGGTCTCCCTCGGGCAGACGGTGATCAAGGGCACGGCGAAGAAGGTGCGCCGCCTCAGTCCCGGCGGCTACGACGTGGTCTGCGGCTTTGCCGGATCGACCGCCGATGCCTTCACCCTGCTGGAACGGCTGGAAGCCAAGCTGGAGGCAACGCCCGGCCAGCTGGCCCGCGCCTCGGTCGAGCTGGCAAAGGACTGGCGCACCGACAAGTACCTGCAGAAGCTTGAGGCGATGCTGATCGTCACCGACGGCAAGGACCTGTTCGTCATCACCGGCGCCGGTGACGTGCTGGAGCCCGAGCACGACATCGCCGCCATCGGCTCGGGCGGGAACTTTGCCCTCGCTGCGGCGCGGGGCCTCTACGACCACGTCGACGACGCCGAGGCCATCGCCCGCCGCGCGATGGAGATCGCCAGCGACATCTGCGTCTATACCAACGGCAGGCTGACGGTGGAGTCCATCGATGGCTGACATCACCGCCGAGGACCTGCGCGCCGCCGTGGCCGCCGGTCAGCTGAGCGAGGCGCAGGCGGCGGGGCTGAAGACCCTGGCCGAGACCCGCGCCGGGATGCGGCAGGCCGAGGATGAGCCCTTCGAGCTGTTCCGCGGCTTTTCCGAGATCTTCGTGACCGTCGGCCTCGGCATCCTGCTGTCGGGCGCCTTCGGGCTGGCGCTGGCCACCTCGGTGCCCGTCGTCATGGGGCTGGCCATTGTCGCGCTCTATTTCCTGGCGCGCTACTTCACCCTGACGCGGCGGATGATGCTGCCCTCGATCCTGCTGGTCGGCGCCTTCGGCACGGCGGTGCTGCTGGTCGCGGCGGACCTCCTGAGCGTGCAGTGGTACCAGGAGTCCACCATCGCGGGCTACAGCTATTCCCGTTTCGACCCGGTGTTCGAGGTGGCGCAGGCGGTCTCCATCGCCGCCGTCACCGCCGGGGCGCTGCTGGCCTGGTTCCGCGTCTTCCGGGTGCCCTTCACCATGTTCCTCGTCGGCCTCACCGGCTTTGGCCTGGTGATCAGCCTGACCATGAGCACGGGCTACGAGGGCGACAATCCCTTCGACCTGCTGGAAGGCTCGGCGATGGCCTGGGGCACGCTGGTGCTGGGCCTCGCCGCGCTGGCCGGGGGCATCTGGTTCGACATGCGCGATCCCCACCGGCTGGGGCGGCTCAGCTCATCGGGCTTCTGGCTGCACCTCGTCGCGGCGCCCGCGCTGGTCAACACCGTGGCCCAGACCTTCCTGGCCATGGGCCCTGGGCCTGGTTACGTGCTGATGGCCCTGGCGCTGGCACTGATCACCCTCTTGGCCGTGGTACTGGACCGCCGCAGCTTCCTGACGGCGGGCATCGGCTACCTGATCTTCCTGCTGATCTACGTCACCGACCGCTCGGGCGAGGGCAAAAGCTGGATCTTCGTCTTCCTCGGCACCGGCGTGTTGCTGACCCTGCTCGGCAGCTTCTGGATCGAGGCCCGCGGCCGCATCATGCGCACCCTGCCGGACTTCCCCGGCAAGGACCGCCTGCCGCCCTACAAGAACGATCTGACAATCTAGGAGAGAGGCCGGTCAGCCGGCCTTTTTCGCATCCATGTAGGCGCGGAGCACCGCGTTGATCCGCGTCTGGTAGCCCTTGCCCTGGGACTTGAAGAATTCGAGGACGTCATTGTCGACCCGCAGGGAAATCGCCTTCTTCGGCTCCGGCTCGGGCAGGTCCACACCGGCGAAAATGCCCGCCATGGCCGTGGCATTGTCCAGATCCCAGTCATCACCGTCGATATCGGGATCATGGGCGGGCTCTTCGCCCTTGCGCTCGGTCTCGCGCAGGCGATTCCAGTCGGTCTTGCCCTCGGATTTGCGCAACTCTTCAAGGGAAACGCGCGTGATAAGCTCTTCTTTCATTTTCTCGTGCCCTCCGGGCTGAGATGAGACGGATATTTTCGCCGCGCCGGGTGAAAGCCAGGGCGATCTCGAGGCCATTCAGCAGACCGATAGCCAGCCAGCGGATTTCGCCGTTTCTGTCAGAGGCCGCGACAAGGACCGGACCGTCGAGGATCTGCGCGGCGTCCAGTAGGTCAATTCCATTCTTCTCCAGCACCTTCTGGCGCTTGGTTTCGTCGAATTCCAGCAAAAGGAATGCTCCTTGTTTGGATTGGATTGTGTGCCAGATGCGTCATCGGGTGTTCCATTTTGCTGTGGGTTTGGCGCTTTTTCTGAAGGCTCTTGTTGTCGATTTACCTACTGGGTTCCGGTCCGGTAGGTCCGGAATGTATATACACTACGCATATACAAATTTCAACCCCCTTCAAACATGGCCGCCAAATGCGTATGTGTCCCCGGCTACTGCAAGAGAGGCACCATGACCGACCTGACCCCCCGCGAGATCGTCAGCGAGCTGGACCGTTTCATCATCGGCCAGAACGATGCCAAGCGCGCCGTCGCCGTGGCGCTGCGCAACCGCTGGCGGCGCAAGCAGCTGCCCGATGACCTGCGCGAAGAGGTGTATCCCAAGAACATCCTGATGATCGGCCCCACGGGCGTCGGCAAGACCGAGATCAGCCGCCGCCTGGCGAAGCTGGCCCGGGCGCCCTTCATCAAGGTCGAGGCGACCAAGTTCACCGAAGTCGGCTACGTCGGTCGCGACGTCGAGCAGATCGTGCGCGATCTGGTGGATGCCGCCATCGCCCAGACCCGCGAGTACATGCGCGAAGAGGTGAAGGCCAAGGCCCATGCCGCCGCCGAGGAACGCGTGATCGAGGCCATCGCCGGCACCGACGCCCGCGAAGGCACGCGCGAGATGTTCCGCAAGAAGCTGCGCGACGGGATGCTGGACGACACGGTGATCACGCTGGAGGTCACCGATACCTCCAACCCCCTGGGCGCCATGGAGATCCCGGGACAGCCCAACATGGGGATGATGAACCTGGGCGATATCTTCGGCAAGGCCTTCGGCGGCCGCAAGGTGACCAAGCGGCTGTCCGTGTCAGAAAGCTACGAACTGCTGATCGGCGAAGAGGCCGACAAGCTGCTGGACGACGAGACCGTGACGCGCACGGCCCTGACCTCGGTCGAGGAGAACGGCATCGTCTTCCTGGACGAGATCGACAAGGTCTGCGCCCGGCAGGAAGCGCGCGGCGGCGATGTCTCCCGCGAGGGCGTGCAGCGCGACCTGCTGCCGCTGATCGAGGGCACCACCGTCTCCACCAAGCACGGGCCGGTGAAGACCGACCATATCCTGTTCATCGCCTCGGGGGCCTTCCACATCGCCAAGCCCAGCGACCTGCTGCCCGAGCTTCAGGGCCGCCTGCCGATCCGGGTCGAGCTGAAGGCGCTGACCGAGGGCGATTTCACCCGCATCCTGACCGAGACCGACAACGCCCTGACCCGGCAGTACGCCGAGATGATGGGGACCGAGGACGTGAAGGTCAGCTTCACCGAGGACGGAATCGCTGCCATCGCCCGTATCGCGGCAGAGGTGAACACCAGCGTCGAGAACATCGGCGCGCGGCGTCTCTACACGGTGATCGAACGGGTCTTCGAAGAGCTGTCCTTCCACGCCCCCGACCGCACCGGCGAAGAGATCGTGGTGGATGAAGCCTTCGTGCAGAAGAACGTCGGCGAACTGGCGGCCAGCGCCGACCTGTCCCGCTACGTGCTGTAAAGGCGTCACAGACGACGACAAGGGCTCCCGTGCTTCGCTGCGGGGGCCTCTTCCCCATGGGTCGCCCCCCCGGCGCGGCCTTGACGATCCGGGTCATTGCGGGGACATGGGGGCACTTTCATTGCCTCCCGGATCCCCGCCATGACCAGCAAACGCATCGCCCTGTCCTCCGACCATGCCGCCATCGAGCTGCGCCAGAAGGTTGCGGCCCATGTCGCGGCCCTCGGCTGGGAAGCGGTGGATGTCGGCCCGACCACCCCCGAAAGCACGCCTTATCCCGAGCGCGGCGCCGAGGCCGCCCGCATGGTCGCCTCGGGCGACTGCCGTTTCGGCATCGTGCTCTGCGGCACGGGGCAGGGGATCATGATGGCCGCCAACAAGGTGAAGGGCATCCGCTGCGGCGTCTGCTCGGAAGAGGTCTCGGCCCGGATGATCCGTCAGCACAACGATGCCAACATGCTGTCCATCGGCGCCCGCGTGGTGGGCGAAAGCCTGGCGCTGGCGATCGTCGAGGCGTTCCTGGACGCGGATTTCGAGGGCGGCCGCCACGCCACCCGCGTCGAGATGATCAAGGCGCTGGAAGCCTGAGCCTCAGACCGCCACGCCGAACAGCTTGCCGACGCCGGCGGTGACCGCCATGGCGAAGGCGCCCCAGAGCATGACGCGCAGCACGGCGGGGCCCTTCGGGGCGCCGCCCGCCCAGGCGCCAAGCGCGCCCAGCACCGCAAGGGCGATCAGCGTCACCACCAGCACCACCGGGATCACCGCGCCACCGGACGCCATCAGCGCGGCGGCCACCGGCACGGCGGCCGCAAGCGAGAAGGTCAGCCCCGAGGCCCCCGCCGCCTGAAGCGGATTGGCGGAACTGACCTCGGTCACCCCGATCTCGTCCCGCATGTGGGCGGCGAGGGCGTCGTGGTCATGCAGTTCCTGCGCCACTTTCGCGGCGGTCTCCGGTGTCAGGCCGCGCGCCTGCCAGATCTCGGCCAGTTCGGCCATCTCGCCCTCGGGGTCGGCCTTCAGTGCGGCGGCCTCGCGCTGCATGTCGGCGCGTTCCGTGTCCGACTGCGACGAGACCGAGACATATTCCCCCGCCGCCATCGACATCGCCCCGGCGGCCAGCCCCGCGACGCCGGCGATGGCAATGGCGCGCGGATCGGGATCGGCGGCGGCGACACCGACGATGATCGACGAGACCGAGACGATGCCGTCATTCGCGCCAAGCACCGCCGCCCGCAGCCAGCCGGCGCGGGTCATGAAATGGGGATCGTCGGCATGGGCAGAGGGGGGTACGCCGTTCGGGGTCGGGCCATTCGGGGGCAGGGCGGTCATCGGGGGCTCCGGTGAATTGGAATGATTCTAATGTATGGAGATCCGGCGCCGGGGGGAAGGGGCAAAAACCTGCCGGGGCTGTTCCTGCCCGGCGGGTCCCGGCTGATCGGCGCGGGCACGTCGCGTTGTTCATGGCCGCGCAACCGGATCGTGCAACATGGCGGGGCGAAGGCATGAATTGGCAGGGGCTGTCACTTGACTTCGCATCCGCAGAAAGCTTGATTGCCGCACGCGTTGGATTGGTGCATGTATCGCCTTCCCCATCCGGTGCCCATCCCGAATGCGACAAGCCCCCCACGAGCCCCACGAGGACGTTGCGATGCACGCAGATGACAGCCAGGTCGCCGGCACGGCTGCCGACCAGCCAGAGGCCGAGGCCGCCCTGGCCGCCCGAAACCGTCTGGTGATCGGGCTTCTGATGATCTCGACCTTCACGGTCATCCTGAACGAAACCCTGATGTCGGTGGCGCTGCCCCGGCTGATGGCCGACCTGGGCGTCACCGCCAATGCGGCGCAGTGGCTGACCACGGCCTTCCTGCTGACCATGGCGGTGGTGATCCCGGTGACCGGCTTCCTGCTGCAGCGGCTGGCAACCCGCACCGTCTTCCTGATGGCGATGAGCTTCTTCACCCTCGGCACGGCGGTCTGCGCCCTGTCGCCCAGCCTGGTGCCGCTGGTGATGGGCCGGGTGATTCAGGCCATGGGCACGGCGATCATGATGCCGCTGCTGATGACCACCGTCATGGCCCTGGTCCCTGCCGAGAGCCGCGGCAAGACCATGGGTAACATCTCGATCGTGATCTCGGTGGCGCCGGCCATCGGGCCGACCCTGTCGGGCTTCATCCTGCAGTATTTCGAGTGGCGCTGGATGTTCGTCATGATGCTGCCCATTGCGCTCGGCGCACTGACCATGGGCTACTTCCGACTGGTCAACGTGAACGAGGTCACCGACCGCAAGCTCGACATCATCTCGGTGCCGCTCTCGGCGCTTGGTTTCGGCGGGCTGGTCTATGGCTTCTCGGCCATCGGCGAGGGCCATGGCGAGGGCGGCCCGCTGCCGCTCTGGCTGCCGATCGCCGTCGGCGCGCTGGTGCTGGTCATCTTCGTCTGGCGCCAGCTGAAGCTGGGCCCGAAAGAGCGCGCCCTGCTGGACCTGCGCACCCTCGGGGTGCGGGTCTTCACCGTCTCGGTGATCATGATGGGCCTCGCGATGATGGCGCTGTTCGGGATGATCATGCTGCTGCCGCTCTTCGTGCAGAACGTGCTGGGCTACTCGACCCTGCATGCGGGCCTGCTGATGCTGCCGGGCGGGCTGCTGATGGGGATCTCCTCGCCCATCGTCGGGCGGCTGTTCGACCGGGTCGGCGCGCGCAAGCTGGTGATCCCGGGCGCGACCATCGTCAGCGCCGGCCTCTGGACGATGACGCTGCTGACACCGACATCGACCATGTTCGTGGTGCTGGGCGCGCATATGCTGCTGTCCATCGGCCTGGCGATGCTGTTCACGCCGCTCTTCACCTCTTCGCTGGGCTCGCTGCCGAAACACCTCTATTCGCACGGCTCGGCGGTGATCGGCACCGTACAGCAGGTCTCGGGCGCGGCGGGGATCGCGATCTTCGTCTCGGTCATGTCGCTGCGCATCGGCCGCGAGACCGAGGCCGGCGCCGAGCTGATCCCGGCCATGGCGGCGGGCCTGCACCAGGCCTTCACGCTGGCGGCCAGCATCTCGCTGCTGCTGATTGTCGCCGGGTTCTTCGTACGCCGCCCGCCGGATGCCCCCGGCGGCAGCCACGGCCATTGACCTCTAGCGCGTGCGCCTGAGGTAGATGTAGTAGGCCCCGGTCCCGCCGTGTTTCTGGTGGGCAGAGGTCACCTGCAGCACCACCTGGTTAAGGGGCGGCAGCGACAGCCAATGCGGCAGCTGGTGGCGCAGGATACCGTGACGGACCGGAATGGGGCCGTCGTCCTCGGGGCGGCGGCCCTTTCCCGTGATCACCAGCACCAGGCGCATGTCTTCCGAAACGCAGCGCAGGATAAAGCCGGTCAGCGCGCGATGCGCCCGGTCGACGGTCATGCCATGCAGGTCGATACGGGCCTCGGGACTCATCTTGCCGCGGGTCATCTTGCCGTGGGTCTTCTTGTCCATCCGCAGCGGCGCGCGGTGCAGCCGGTCGTGGATCGGATCCAGCACGTCATGCGAGACCGCGCCGCCCGTCGCCCTCTCGCCCAGGCGGAAGGTGGGGATCGGCGCCGGTTCGGGATCACGGGCGGGCTTGGCCTTAGCCTCGGGCTTTTTCACCGGACGGGCGAGGGCAGGGCGCTTTTCGGGGTGCATCCGCTCGGCACTGCCGGCGACCTTCTCCCACAGCTCCAGCTCGTCCGGGCGCAGCTTGCGGCGGCGACTCATGCCGGGTCCTCGACCAGCATGGCATAGGCGCGCTGGATCGGCAGCAGGACCACCAGCCGCCCGCCGTCCTTGATCTTGGCCGCCTCCTTGCCCGCGCCAGGGCCGGAACCCATGAAGACATCCGCCCGCTGCGGCCCCTTGATCGCCGAGCCGGTATCCTGACCGACCATCAGCCGGCGCATTCCGCGGAACCCCTTCTTCTCGATCCAGACCGGCGCGCCGAGGGGCACGAAGCGCGGGTCGATGGCCACCGACCGGGTGGGCGTCAGGGAGCGGTTCATGGCACCCTTCGGCCCGGCCTCGGGCGAGACATCGGTGATTTCACGGAAGAAGACATAGGAGGCGTTATGCCGCAGCAGCGCGGCGCCTGCCACCGGATTGCGGCGCACCCAGTTCGAGATCACCTTGGCCGAGACCTGGTGCGCCTTGTAGATGCCCCGCCTGACCATTTCCTGACCGATCGAGCTGTAGGGATGGCCGTTGTCGCCGCGATAGCCGATGCGGATGTGGCTGCCGTCGGGCAGCAGGATGCGGCCCGAGCCCTGGATCTGCAGGAACATCAGCTCGACCGGATCGTCGACCCAGGCGATCTCCAGCCCGCGCCCGGCGATGCCCGACCCCTCGTCGATCTGGGCGCGGGTCAGCCAGGGGCGGTTGGTCTGCGCCTCCAGGGGCATCCGGTAGACCGGATAGCGATAGGTTTCGGTCCGGCTGCGGGAGCCGTTCAGCTCGGGCTCGTAATAGCCGGTGAAGAGGGCGGGGGTGCCGTCCTGGATCAGCACCGGCGTGAACACCAGCTCAAAGAAGGTACGGGCGCTTTCAAGCGGTTGCGCCTTGGCCATGGCGCAGATGGCGGTCCAGTCGGGATCGCGCAGATCGCCGCAGGTGACCCGGAACGTGGCAAGGGCCGCGGCGTGATCATCCGCGGCCCATCCTGTCAGATCGTCGAAACCGAGCACCGATATCGTCGGCGCCTCCGGGGTCGATTGTGCCTGCCCGGGGGGCGCCAGCAGCGCCAGCGCCAGACATGCCGCGATCGCGCTGCGTGACCCCCGCCGGACCATGGACCTGCCTTACTCTCCTGTCGCGACCAGCTGCCAGTTCAGATCGTCCGAGCCCATGCGGCGTTCGAAGGTCCAGACGTCCTTCTGGGTCTTCACCTTGCCCGGCTCGCCCTCGACGATCTCGCCGGACCGGTCACGGACAACCTGGGTCAGCTGGCCGACATAGCGCACCGTCAGCTCGGCCAGGCCGGTGTCGGGATCGAAGCCGGCATCGGCCAGCGAAAGCTCGCGCAACCCGATGAAATCCGCCTCGATGGTCAGGCCGTTCGCCTCACGCGCGTGCACGCCCTCGGCAAAGCTGTCGTAGACCTCGTCCGAGAGGAAGGGCTTGATCTCGGCCAGATCGCCGCGCTCGAAGCCCATCAGGATCATCTCGTAGGCCTGGCGGGCGCCGCCGAGGAACTCGGAGACCGAGAAATCGGGCTCGGCGCGCTTCATCTGCGCCAGGGCGTTGGCAGCCGGGCTGTCCTCGGCAACATGGTCGGTGATGTCGGGATCGGGACCACCCTCGATGACCTCGAAACCCGAACGCTCAAGCGCATCCTGGCGGGGCTGTCCGGTCACGGGCGGCTTCTCGAACCCTTCCCGGGTCCCCAGCACGTTCTTAAGCCGCAGGATCAGGAAAACGGCAATGCCAGCAAGGACCAATAGCTGGATAAAGGGCAAGTTCGGAACTCCTCTCGGGCCTCGGGACTTTGTATCCCCCGGGTCTCGTCCCTATGTAGGTGACGGGCAGGGTCAAGTCTACCTTGCCACCGAAAGGAGATTTACCGACATGTGGCTGCTGATTGCCTTCATCGCGGTACCGATGATCGAGATTGCGCTGTTCATCAAGGTCGGCGGGCTGATCGGCCTGGGCTGGACCCTGGCCGTGGTGCTGCTGACCGCCGTGCTGGGCACCTGGCTGGTGAAGCAGCAGGGGCGCCAGGCGCTTGCGAACATCCAGCGCAGCTTTTCCGAGCTCTCGGACCCTTCCGCGCCGCTGGCCGACGGGGCGATGATCCTGCTGTCCGGCGCGCTGCTGCTGACGCCGGGCTTCTTCACCGATGCCGTCGGCTTCGCCCTGCTGACGCCCGCCTTCCGCCGCGCCGCCTTCCTCTGGCTGCGCAAGCGGGTGAAGGTTCAGAGCTTCAGCGCCGGTTTCAACGCCGGTCCGGCGCGCGATCCCCATCGGGACCCGCGTGGTCCGGCCGGGGATCCCGACATCATCGACGGCGATTTCCAGGAACTCGACCCCGGCAAGCGTCCCACCCATCCCTCGGGCTGGACGCGTCACTGAGCGCCTGCCCGCGGGGGCCCCGGCGCCGGTTCCGCCCGGATGCCGGCGGCCTTGGCCGTTGAGACCCTTCGGCCAAGCTGCTAGGACACTCGCAAGATAGTGACCGAGGAGGGCCCGATGGCCGAGGAAACCAATGGCGCCGCACCGCAGCAGCAGCCGCAAGTGAAGATGAACGTCTTGTCCCAGTACATCCGGGACATGTCCTTCGAGAACATCCTGGCGCGCAAGCCCGCGACAGGCAACGTGCAGCCGGACATGAAGGTGCAGGTGGCGCTGGACGCGAAGAAGCGCGACAGCGGCAACCAGTACGAGGTGCTGCTGAAGCTGACCATCACCTCGAACAACAAGGAAAGCGGCGACGCCCTGTTCCTGATGGAACTGGAATATGTCGGCCTGTTCCACATCGAGGGCGTGCCGGACGACCAGCTGCACCCCTTCCTGCTGATCGAATGCCCGCGGATGCTGTTCCCCTTCGCCCGCCGCATCGTGTCGGACGTGACCCGCGACGGTGGCTTCCCGCCGCTGAACCTGGAGACCATCGATTTCGTGCAGCTCTACCGCGCCGAGATCCAGCGCCGCGCCGCCGCCCAGCAGGCGGCCCCGGCGGACAGCGTCCCGAACTGAACCTTGCCGGGATGGCGGAGGGCCGCACCTCCGCCATCCCGCGATCGCGGGCCCCGGCAGACCCGCGCGGCCTTCCTTTCGGAAGACGCCGGACAGGCGCGCGAAGCGGTCTTCCGCGTCCAGCGTGACGAAGTTGTATCCCGTCGCCACCTCGCCGCCGTCGGTCTTCTACATCACCCAGATCGCCAGGAGTGCGCCCTGGTTGGCGTAGAGCTTGTCCAACCCGAAGGTGGCGCCAGGAAGCTTCCGCTGGAAGTCCTCGATATCGGCGATCAGCGCCCCCGGCCCGTGCCACCGGAGCCGCCGGGATCTGAAAACGCCACGTCTTCGATCAACGTCTCGACCCGGCACAGCGCCGCCGGAATTAGTCCCCCTGCCAGCGGCCTCCGGGGCGCCTGCGGCCGCGCCGCGATAGCCGGCCGCCGACAGTCTAGGACGGGGCCAGGGCCGCCTCTATTCCGCCGGTGCAGAAGTCGACCAGAAGGGTCCGGTACTCGAGAGGCTGGCGCACCGGCGACCCCTCGGAGAGGCCGGCGATCCGGGCCCGGCTGGCAACGATCGACAGCATCGACGAAACCGTCAGCGTCAGTACCGTGGCCAGCGCCTCCTCGCTTGCCTCGGGGCGCAGGCGCCGGATCTCTGCCATGTATTCCCGGGCAGTGGGATCGTAGAGCTCACGCACCCGGGGATAGAACTGGTCGTCCGACACGATGCGCGCGATCAGCTGCGCATAGGCCCGCCATTGCGGATCCCCGCGCGAGGCGATCTCGAGGTAGGGGGTCAGGTAGGCGTCGACCAGTTCGCGCAGCGAAAAGGCGCGACGCGCGCGCAAGACATCCAGGCGCTTCAGTCGTTCGGCGGTCAGCGTCTCCGTGCGGCGGGCGAGAACCGTCGCGAAAAGCTCTTCCTTCGTGCCACCGTGAAAGCCGATGACGCCGAGGGTGACGCCGGCCTCGCGGGCGATCTGTCGAATCGTGACGGCGGCGAAACCATGGGCTGCAAAGCACAGCTCCGCCGCATCCAACACGCGATCCCGTGTCGCTTCCCCGCGCGCGAGCCGTCCATCTGTCTGGCGACTGTTTCCTGCATTTTCAGGCGGTTGCGACACTCGACAACTCTCCTTCGGTGTTTGCCTACCCCCATTTCGACAGAGGATTGACTTTTTATACGTACGTTCAGATAGTTTGTTTCGAGGAGAGAATGCCGAAGGTTTGGCTTCGGTGCAACTATGGGAGGATCCCCGATGAGTTTCGCGAGAACGCTGGCCGGCTGCACGCTGGCGGCAACCCTGGCCCATGCGCCCGTCCTGCAGGCCGAAGAACTGGATGTCACGGCGGTCGCGGGGCATCCGTCCGTCTTCCTCTGGGTCAAGACCATGTCCGAGTCCTACCTCCCGGCGGTCGACAAGGCGCTGGAAGGGACCGATTACAGCATCAGCTGGACCGAAGCCTACGGCGGCACCCTGGCCAAGGTCGGCGGAGAGATGGAAGCGATGGAAGACGGCCTGGCGCAGGTCGGCATCGTCTCCTCGCTGTTCGAGCCCTCGCTGCTGAGCCTGCAGAACGTCACCTACGTGACGCCCTTCGGCTCGCCCGACGTGGATCTGGTGCTGTCCACCGTGGACGGGATGCACGAGGAGATCCCGGCGATGCGCGGGCTCTGGGAAGAGCTTGACCTTGAATATCTCGGCGGTGGCTTCGGCCTCGAGGACTACCTGCTGATGACCACCTTCCCGGTGACCGGCATCGACGACCTGCAGGGCCGCAAGATCAATGCCCCGGGGCCGGCGGTGACCTGGCTGAAGGACACCGGCGCGGTCGGGGTCTCGGGCAACCTGACGACCTATTACAACGACATCCAGACAGGCGTCGCCGAGGGCGTGATCGTCTTCCCGACCGCCGCTGCCGCCGCCAAGCTGCACGAGGTCGCCCCCTATGTGACCCGGGTCCACTTCGGCGCCCAGTTCGCCGGCGGCATCGTTGCCAAGAAGAGCTGGTTCGACGACCTCGATCCGGTGGTGCAGGACGCCCTGCGCGACGCGGCCGAGGTCTTTGCCGCCGATTACCGCAAGGGGCTGGAGGTCCGCGTCGGCGATGCCTTCGCGGCGATGGAGGCCGGCGGCGCGCAGATCAGCGAGCTGTCCGAGGCCGAGCGCAGCCGCTGGGCCACCGCATTGCCCAACATCGCGATGGACTGGGCCCGGGACCTCGATGGCAAGGGCCTGCCGGGCACCGAGGTGCTGACCACCTACATCGACCACCTCAAGGAGGCCGGGGTGGCGCTGCCGCGGGACTGGTCGGCGCAATGAGCGCAGCTAGGATCACGGAGGTCGGGGCGCGCGGGCGCCTCGACCGGATCGCGGATGCGGTCATGGGGGGCGCCAATGTCGTGGCGACGCTCTGGATCCTCGGCCTGATGGTCCTGATCGTCTGCGACATCCTCGGCCGTGAAACCCTGGGACATCCCATTGCCGGGGTGCCGGAAATGGTCAAGTTCTCCATCGTCGGCATCGTATTCCTGCAGATCTCCCACACCCACCGCAAGGGCGAGATGATCCGTTCGGACGGTATCCTGGGCATGGTCCGGGGCCGCTGGCCCCGCGCCGCCTTGGCGCTGGAACTGCTGGCACAGCTTTGCGGCGCCGCCTTCGCCGGGGCGCTGGCCTGGGCGGTCTGGCCCAAGGTGGTCCGGGCCTTCGAACGTGGCGAGATGGAGGGCGTGCAGGGGCATTTCACCCTGCCGGTCTGGCCCTTCCTCTTCCTGATCGTGCTCGGCTCGGTCCTGCTGGCGGCCTCCTTCCTGCTGACGGCCGCCGCCGAACTTCAGAAACACCGGAACGCCTGATCATGGATCCCATTACCGTCGGCTACCTGTCGCTCGTCGCGATCGCCATCGCCATCTACGCCGGTCTGCATGTCGCCATCGCCCTTGCAGGGGTCTCGCTGTTCGGGGTCTGGGCCATCACCGGCAAGCTCAAGCTGGCGATGAACTTCGTCGCCCTTGCCGCCACCGACAGCATCGCCGACTACACCTTCGGCGTGGTGCCGCTGTTCGTGCTGATGGGTCTCGCCGTCTCCGAAAGCGGCATGGGGCGTGACACCTTCGCCGTCATTTCGCGCGGTCTCAGGCGCTGGCGCGGCGGGCTGGGCGTCGCCACCGTGCTGTCCAACGCCGTCTTTGCCGCGATCACCGGGATCTCCATCGCCTCGGCGGCGGTCTTCTCGAAGGTCGCCGTGCCCGAGATGGTGCGCGCTGGCACCGACCGCAGCATCGCCGTCGGCGTCGTCGCCGGCTCCTCGGTGCTGGGGATGCTGATCCCGCCCTCGCTGCTGCTGATCCTCTTCGCCATCCTGACCGACAGCTCGATCGGAGACCTGTTCATCGGCGGCGTCGGGCCGGGGCTGCTGCTGACCGCCGCCTACATCCTGTACCTCAGCGGGCTCGGCATCCTGCGTCCGCAGCTGTTCGACGGTATCCGGGGCCCGGAAGAGGCAGAGGAGACCCGGACGCCGACCTGGCGGATCCTGCCGGTGCTGGTCCTGGCGGGCCTGGTCCTGTCGGGCATCTACCTCGGGGTCTTCACCCCGACCGAGGCCGGGGCGGTCGGCGCCGCGGCGGCCCTCGTGCTGGGCGTGCTGCTGCGCCGCATCGGGGCCCGCGCGGCCTGGCGGATCGCGGTACAGACCGGCCATATCACCGCCGCCGTCTGTTTCCTGATCATCGGTGCCTCGATCTACAGCCGGATGCTGGCCTTCTCGGGCCTGCCCGCCTCGATCACCGAGGCCGCCATCGGCTCGGGCATCGGCCCCATCGGCTTCCTGATGCTCTTCGCCGGGCTGCTGGTGCTGCTCGGCACGGTGCTGGACAGCTCTTCCATCATGCTGGTGACGGTGCCGCTGGCCTATCCGGTGACGCAGCAGATGGGCATCGACATCGTGCATTTCGGGCTGATCACCGTGCTGGCCGTCGAGGTCGGTCTGCTGACCCCGCCCCTCGGCCTGTCGGTCTTCGTGGTGCACGCGACGCTCAAGGATACCGGGATCACGCTGGGCGAAGTCTTCCGCGGCGCGGCGCCCTTCGCGCTGATCATGGCGCTGACCCTGGTCGCGCTGATCCTCGTTCCGCAAATCGCAACCGGCCTCCTGGGCCGCTGAAGAAAGGACCATCCATGCGCCTGATCGACCTGGCTCGACCGCTGGAGAACACCGAATACGCCGATCCGCCGGGGCTGGCGCCCAGCATCACCTATTTCGCCCATGACGAGACCGCCGAGCAGATCCTCGGCTTCTTCCCCGGGGTGCGCCGCGAGGAGCTGCCGGGCGGCGAGGGCTGGGCGGTCGAGCAGGTGTCGCTGTCGACCCACAACGGCACCCATCTGGACGCGCCCTATCACTACCATTCAACCATGGACGGCGGTCAGCGGGCGATCACCATCGACGAGGTGCCGCTGGAGTGGTGCCTGGGCCGGGGCGTGAAGCTGGATTTCCGCGCCCTGCCGGACGGCCATGTCGTCACCCCCGACGAGATCGCGGCCGAGTTCGACCGCATCGGCCATGACCTGCAGCCGGGGGACATCGTTCTGGTGAATACCGCTGCCTCGGCCCACTACGGCACGCCGCGCTACGTGCCCAGCGGATGCGGCATCGGCCGCGCGGCGACCAACTGGATGACCGAGCGCGGAATGCGCGTCTGCGGCACCGACGCCTGGAGCTGGGATGCCCCCTTCGTGCACACCGCCCAGAAGGTTGCCGGGACCGGCGATGCTTCGCTGATCTGGGAGGGTCACCGCGCCGGCATGGACCGCGCCTATTGCCATATGGAGAAGCTCGCCAACCTGGAAAGCCTGCCCGCGACCGGCTTCGAGGTGCAGTGCTTTCCCGTCAAGATCAAGGGCGCCTCGGCCGGCTGGTGCCGCCCCGTCGCCATCCTCAGGGACTGAAGGAGACCCCCATGAAACTCGCAACCTTCGACGGCGGCAAGGGCCAGCGCCTGGGCGCGCTGATGGCCGACGGGCAGACGCTGGTCTGCCTGACCTCGACCGGTCAGCCGGCCCTGGCCTCGATGCAGGCCCTGATCGAGGCCGGAGAGGCGGGCCTTGCCGCCGCCCGTACCGCGCTGGAAACCGCAGAAGCACAGGTGCCAGTGGCGCAGGTGCGCCTGCTGGCCCCGCTGCCGCTGCCGCAGCAGATCCGCGATGCCTCGACCGCGCCGCGTCACATCGCCAATGCCCCCGTCGGGATGCGCCGCCTGGCCGCCGCCCTGGCCGGAGAGCCCGATCCCGGCCCCGCCGAGGGCGTGGTGCCCGATGTCTACAAGGCGCAACCGATCTTCTACATCACCAACCGCTTCAGCGTCGCCGGCCATGAAGACACGGTGATCTGGCCGGGCTACTCGGAGTACATGGACTACGAGCTTGAGGTCGCGGTGGTGATCGGCAAGGGCGGGCGCGACATCGTCCCCGACGCGGCCATGGATCATGTCTTCGGCTTCACCATCTTCAACGACTTCTCGGCCCGCGACGCGCAGCTGCGCGAGATGCAGGGGCTGCTGGGACCGGCGAAGGGCAAGAGCTTTGACGCCGGCAATGTCTTCGGCCCCTGGATCGTCACCACCGACGAGATCCCCGACTACCGCGACCTGCGCTGCGTGGCGCGGATCAACGGCAAGGTGGTCACCGACAGCCGCCTCGGCGAGATGCTGCACGGCTACGAGGCGATGATCTCCTTCATCTCCAACGCCGAAACCCTGCACCCGGGCGAGATCATCGGCGGCGGCACCGTCGATGACGGCTGCGGGCTGGAGCGGTTCGAGTTCCTCTCGGACGGCGACGTGGTCGAGCTGGAGGTCGAGGGCATCGGCCTGCTGCGCAACACCGTCCGGCGCGCCTGATCTCCGCCGCCACGCGACGCAGGATCTGGCTGGCCCCATCCCGAAGGGGGCCAGCCGTCATGCCAGTTTAGTCGCCTTCGGCGATGTCGAAGCGCACCACCTTGCCATCTTCGAGGTGGAAGAGATGGCCCAGCGTCCTGTCCTTCAGGCCCTTCTCTGCGACCGGCTTGCCGTCGAGATCGCGGATGCTCTGGTCCACCGTGACCAGCATCCCCCCCGTCAGGGCGCGGGGTGAAGTCCAGCGGCGCGACATGGGGATCGACGACGGCCCATTGCCGGGTCCAGTACTCCCGGATGCCCTCGTGTCCCTGGACATAGCCGCCGTCCATGCCATTGGCCCACTGGATATCCTCCGAAAGCATCGACAGCACCCCCGTCAATGTCCTTGGCATTGAAGCGATCATACATGAACTGGAGGGTTTGGACGTCCTGGGTCATCGCGGCCTCCTGTGCCTCTGCGCTGCCGGAAACACTCGCCAACCCGATCCCGCTGATCGCCGCAGCAGCCGGGTGATGCTGACCGACAAGGCCCGCGCCGCGCTTCCCGGAGCCGCCGAGACGCTGTTTCAGGGCAACCGCGACGCCCTAGACGGAATGACAGACGTGGAGATCCGACAGCTTGTGACGCTGCTCGGGCGGGTCATCGACTATCTCGACCGCATGGCGAAGGACTGACCGGCCTCGCGGCGAAACGAGGCCGACAGGGCAGGGCTGTCAGAGGGTCTTCCACAGGGCGCTGTCGCCCATCTTGTCAACGAAGACCTGATGCGCGGCGCGCTCCTCTTCGGTGATCCGCGAGGGCAGGGGCGTCTGGCGCGGACGGGGGCGCCAGTCTTCTTCCTCCTGCGCCGCATCGCCGCCACGGCGTCCCGCTGCCAGCACCAGGCCAGGCTGCCGCCCGCCGATCAGCTCGAGGTAGACCTCGGCCAGGATCTCGGAGTCGAGCAGCGCGCCGTGCAACGTCCGGGCCGAGTTGTCGATGCCGAACCGACGACACAGCGCATCCAGAGAGGCCGGCGAGCCGGGGAACTTCTTCCGCGCGATGGCCAGGGTGTCGATGGCCTGTTCCCAGGGCAGTTGCGGCAGGTTCAGCCAGCCCAGTTCTGCGTTGAGGAATTTCATGTCGAAAGCGGCGTTGTGGATCACCAGCTTGGCATCGCCGACGAACTTCAGGAAGTCCCGCGCCACGTCGCGGAACACCGGCTTGTCGCGCAGGAACTCGTAGTTCAGCCCGTGCACCTTGAAGGCCTCTTCGGGCACCTCGCGCTCGGGGTTGATGTAGACGTGATAGGTCTCGCCCGTGGGAACGTGGTTGAACAGCTCGACGCCACCGATCTCGACAAGGCGGTCCCCCTGCTCGGGTTCGAAGCCGGTCGTCTCGGTATCAAGAACAATCTCACGCATTTTCGATCTTCCTCTTGATATCATTCACGATTTCACGCACCTGGGCGCGGGCGCCATCCATCGTGTCGGTCAGCACCACGTAGTCGGCCCGGGCCCGTTTTTCCGCATCCGGCATCTGCTTTGCAAGGATCATCTCGAACTGCGCCTCGCTCATCGTGCCGCGCGCCAGCACCCGGGCGCGCTGGACCTCGGCAGGGGCGGTGACCACGACCGTCGCATCGACCCCCCTGCCGCCACCCTCGAACAGCAGCGGGATATCCAGCACCACGATATCCGCCGTGCTGGCGGCAATGAAACGGGCGCGATCCTCGGCGACCAGCGGATGCACCACGGCCTCGATCCGCTTGAGGGCAGAGGGGTCGGCGGCGATGATGCGCTTCAATGCTTCACGTGAAACATCGCCCTCCGCCACGGCCTCGGGGAAGAGCGCACCGAGCGGGGCCACCGCCGCGCCGCCCCTGGTGTAAAGCCGATGCACGGCGGCGTCCGCATCCCAGAGCGCGCAGCCTTCCTCGACGAACATCTGCGCCGTGGTCGACTTGCCCATACCGATGGAGCCGGTAAGCCCGAGGCGGAAACTCATGCCAGAGCGGCCGCGCGGGCCTCTTCGGTGACCTGCGGGCGCTTGCCGAACCAGCGTTCGAAACCGGGCACCGCCTGGTGCAGCAACATTCCCAGGCCGTCGACGGTGGTCGCGCCGGCGGCCTCGGCGGCGGCCAGCAGGGGGGTCCGCAACGGGTTATAAACCAGATCGGTGACAAGCTGGCCACGCCGCAGTCCATCCAGCGGCACCCGCAGCTCGGGCTTGCCGACCATGCCGAGAGAGGTGGTATTGACCACCGTCGTGGCCTCTTCGATCATGTTGCCCGCCTGCACCCATTCGACCACCGTCAGACGGCGTCCGAAATCATTGTGCAACGCCTCGGCCCGGGCGCGGGTGCGGTTCGAGATGAAGATCTCCGGCACGCCGGCCTCCAACAGGGCGCTGATGACCGCGCGCGCGGCCCCGCCGGCACCCAGAAGCGCCGCCGGCCCGGCCTTCGGATCCCACCCGGGGGCGTTCTGTTTCAGGTTCTCTATGAACCCGTAACCATCTGTATTATCAGCATGAATTTTCCCGTCCGCGCGGAAGATCAGCGTATTGGCAGCGCCGATCAGCGTGGCGCGGTCGGTCACCAGGTCGGCGATCTCCAGCACCGTTTCCTTGTGCGGAATGGTGATGTTCACACCGACAAACCCGGCTTTCGGCAGCGCGCGCAACACCTGTTCCAGATCCTCGGGCGCGACCTCCATCGGAATGTAGCGCCCCGGCAGACCCATCTGTTTCAGCCAGTAGCCATGCAGCTGCGGCGATTTCGAATGCGCGATCGGGCGACCGATGACACCGGCAAGGGGGATGCAGTCGAGGCTCATGCGGCAAGAACTCCTCTCAGCGTCAGGTAATCGAGAATTTCCAGCAGCGGCAAGCCGAGCACGGCGAAGTAATCGCCTTCGACTTTCGTCATCAGGCGCGCGCCTTCGCCTTCCAGCTGGTAGGCGCCGCAGCTCTGGCCGATCCCGGGCCAGTTGCGGGCGATATACTCTGCCAGGTATTCGGGCGAGGGGATGCGCATGGTCAGCTTGACGGTCGAGACCTTGCGCCAGACCGGCTTGCCCTCGTTGAAGATCACCGCCGCCGAATGCAGCTTGTGGCTGCGCCCGGCCAGCAACATGATCTGTTCGCGCGCCGCCTCGGGGCTGTCGGGCTTGCCCAGGATCTGCCCCTCGATATCGCAGGTCTGATCGCAGCCGATGACAAAACTGTCAGGGTATCTGCGCCCGACCTTCGCCGCCTTCGCCTCGGCGAGGGCATCGGCGATGTCGCGGGGGCTGTCGCCCTCGGCCACCAGCGCGGCGGTGATCGCCTCTTCATCCACCCGCGCTTTCTCCACCTCGAAGGGCACGGCAGCCCCGCGCAGCAGGTCTGCGCGGACGGTCGAGCCGGAGGCGAGGAGGATTTTTGCGGACATGTGGATAAGTCAGTGCAGAACCGGAGTACGAGATGCCGATACTTCTGGGAAAAAACACGGCTTGACGCAAGTCCCCGGCAAGGGCTGTGCGCAACCCCCCGAGTCCCACACAGCGCTTAGAAAGACTCCCACCGGTGGGAAAGGATAACCGGGAAAACGCGGACTCACCGGATTCCCCGGATTCAGTCCCCACAGGGCGGTTTCGCTTATGCACAGGATTTTCCCGGCCCAAGTGCTTGGAGTCGTGCGCTTTTCGGAATCTCGCCCGGAATTTTCCCCGATTCGCCCGCGATTCGCCCCAGAGATATCCACTTGTGGATAAGTCGGTGGGCAAAGAAAGGATCCACAGGTTGAGGCGGGTCTACATCAAACAACAATCTTTCTTTTACTTTTATTTAATTGATAGAGGAGATGCGCCCAAGCGGAGTACCCGGATGTTCGACTTCCTCGCCCTCGCCTATCCCTGGACCCTGGTCCTGCACATCGTCTCGGTGATCTCCTGGATGGCCGGGATCTTCTATCTGCCCCGTCTCTTCGTCTATCACGCCGAACAGGTGACGGATCCGAAGACGGACGAGATGTTTCAGACCATGGAACGGCGGCTTCTGAGAGGGATCATGAATCCGGCGATGATCGCCACCTGGGTCTTCGGACTGGCGCTGGTTCTGACGCCGGGCCTGGTCTACTGGGGCGATGTCTGGCCCTGGACCAAGGGCGCGGCGGTGCTGGCGATGACCTGGTTCCATCATTGGCTGGGGAAACGCCGCAAGGACTTCGTGCGGGGCGAGAACAGCCGCACCGGCCGCACCTACCGCATGATGAACGAGCTTCCGACGCTGCTGATGGTGCTGATCGTGGCCTCTGTGGTGGTGAAGTTCTGAAAAACCTCCCCGGGGCCCGGAAGGGCACTGGAAGGGCCTCAGAGCGCCTCTGAGGGCCCTCCCGGGGCGGCAGGAGTCCGATTTCGTTGACTCGCGCCCTGCGAGTCCCTATCTAGCGCAGCAAGCCGCCCGTCCGGGTGAGTCCATTCTCCAGTATAGATACCGTACCGCGCGCCCCGACGGGGCCGGACGAAGGACCTTATTTTCATGACAGAGAACCGTCTGAACCTCTCCGATCTGAAGGCGAAGAGCCCGAAGGATCTGCTGGCCATGGCCGAGGAGCTCGAAATCGAGAACGCCTCGACCATGCGCAAGGGCGAGATGATGTTCCAGATTTTGCGCGAACTGGCCGACGACGACTGGCAGGTCGGCGGCGATGGCGTGCTGGAAGTGCTGCAGGACGGTTTCGGCTTCCTGCGCTCGCCGGAAGCCAACTACCTGCCGGGCCCGGACGACATCTACGTCTCGCCCGACATGATCCGCCAGTTCTCGCTGCGCACCGGCGACACGGTCGAGGGCCTGATGAAGGCGCCCGACGACAACGAACGCTATTTCGCCCTGACCACCGTCAGCTCGATCAACTTCCAGGAACCCGAGAAGGCGCGTCACAAGATCGCCTTCGACAACCTGACCCCGCTCTATCCCGACGAGCGGCTGAAGATGGAAATCGAGGATCCGACGATCAAGGACCGCTCGGCCCGGATCATCGACCTTGTCTCGCCGATCGGGAAGGGCCAGCGCTCGCTGATCGTGGCGCCGCCGCGCACCGGCAAGACGGTCCTGCTGCAGAACATCGCCGCCAGCATCGAGAAGAACCACCCCGAGTGCTACCTGATCGTCCTGCTGATCGACGAACGCCCGGAAGAAGTGACCGACATGCAGCGTTCTGTGAAGGGCGAGGTGATCTCCTCGACCTTCGATGAACCGGCCACGCGCCACGTCGCCGTGTCCGAAATGGTGATCGAGAAGGCCAAGCGCCTGGTCGAGCATAAACGAGATGTTGTGATCCTTCTCGATTCGATCACAAGACTTGGTCGCGCCTTCAACACCGTCGTGCCCTCTTCGGGCAAGGTGCTGACGGGCGGTGTCGACGCCAACGCCCTGCAGCGTCCGAAGCGCTTCTTCGGTGCGGCGCGGAACATCGAAGAGGGTGGCTCGCTCACCATCATCGCCACCGCGCTGATCGACACCGGCTCGCGCATGGACGAAGTGATCTTCGAAGAATTCAAGGGCACGGGTAACTCCGAAATCGTCCTCGATCGCAAGATCGCCGACAAGCGCGTCTATCCGGCGATGGACATCCTCAAGTCCGGCACCCGGAAGGAGGATCTGCTGGTCGACAAGGTCGATCTGCAAAAGACCTTCGTTCTGCGCCGCATCCTGAACCCGATGGGCACGACCGATGCCATCGAGTTCCTTATTTCCAAGCTGAAGCAGACCAAGACGAACTCCGAATTCTTCGATTCGATGAACACCTGAGGGTCCAATGGACACGATCTTTGCGCTTGCCTCGGCCCCCGGCCGGGCGGGCGTCTCAGTCATCAGGATTTCAGGGCCGGGAGCATTCCCGGCCCTCACGCGTTTCGGCCTGACGGCGCCCGCACCGCGCGCGGCCGCCCTGCGCCTGCTGCGTGATGGCGATGAGGTTCTGGACCAGGCACTGCTGTTGGCCTTCGCCGGCCCCGCCAGTTTCACCGGCGAGGACGCGGTGGAGCTGCATCTGCACGGCTCGCCCGCCATCGTCGCCTCGACGCTGCGTATCCTGGGCGAGGTCGATGGGCTGCGCATGGCCGAGCCGGGCGAATTCACCCGCCGTGCGCTTGAGAACTCCAAGATGGACCTGGCGCAAGTGGAAGGGCTTGCCGACCTGATCGACTCCGAGACCGAGGCACAGCGCCGGCAGGCCCAGCGGGTGTTTTCCGGCAAGCTGGGTGAGGTCGTGCAGGGCTGGCGCAAGGACCTGATACGCGCCGCCGCGCTGCTGGAAGCTGTGATCGACTTCGCCGATGAAGAGGTGCCCGTCGACGTCCGCCCCGAGGTGACAGAGCTGCTGGACCGCGTTTCCGTGTCGCTTGAAGCCCAGGCGAAGGGGGCAGAGGTCGCCGAGCGTGTCCGCCAGGGCTTCGAGGTTGCCATCCTTGGCGCGCCCAATGCCGGCAAGTCCACGCTGCTAAACTTTCTCGCCGGACGCGAGGCAGCGATCACCTCGAATGTCGCCGGCACCACCCGCGACGTGATCGAGGTCCGCATGGACCTGCGCGGATTGCCCGTCACCCTGCTGGACACCGCCGGCCTGCGGGAGACCGAAGACGAAGTGGAGGCGATCGGTATTGCCCGCGCGCGCGAACGTGCCGAGCTGTCGGACCTGCGCATCTATCTGCTGGAACCCGGTGAGATCTCGCCGCGGATCGAGCTGCGCCCCGAGGATATCGTGCTGCGCGGCAAGGCTGACGAATCGGGCGATTCGGCCGGCATCAGCGGCGTCACGGGGCAGGGGGTCGACGCCCTTATCGCCCGTCTGAGCACTTATTTTTCTGATCGAACCAGCCTCGTCGCCACCGCGACCCGCGAACGTCACCGCCTCGCGATCCTGCGCGCCCTGGGCGATCTTTCACAGGCACGCGAGATGCTGGCGAACCCGGTTTACACCGAGGACCTGATCGCCGAAGAACTGCGCTCGGCTATCCGGGCGCTCGATTCTCTGGTAGGCATCGTCGACGTCGAAAATCTGCTGGACGAGATCTTCTCGTCCTTCTGTATCGGCAAGTGAGGGATGTTTCACGTGAAACAATCTGAGTTTGATGTCGTCGTCGTTGGGGGTGGTCACGCCGGGTGCGATGCCGCCCATGCGGCCGCGCGGGCAGGGGCCCGCACCGCGCTGGTGACGCTGAAGATGGAGGGCATCGGCGTGATGTCCTGCAATCCGGCGATTGGCGGCCTTGGCAAGGGGCACCTGGTGCGCGAAATCGATGCTCTGGATGGTGTCATGGGCCGTGTCGCCGACCTGGCCGGCATCCAGTTCCGCCTGCTGAACCGGCGCAAGGGGCCTGCCGTGCAAGGGCCGCGCGCGCAGGCCGACCGTGCCGTCTACCGCGCCGAGATGCTGCGCGAGATGACCAGCTGCCCAGGTCTGCAGGTGCTGACCGGAGAGGTGACCGATTTCATCATGCAGGGCGACCGCGTGGTCGGGATCGTCCTGGCGGACGGGTCCGAGGTGCACGCCAGGGCCGTCGTGCTGACTACCGGCACCTTCCTGCGCGGTTTGATTCACATTGGCGATGTTTCCTATTCCGGCGGTCGCATGGGGGACAACGCGGCCAACAAGCTGGGCGAGCGGATGGAGAGCTTCGGCTTGCCGCTTGGCCGACTGAAGACCGGCACCCCGCCACGCCTGAACGGCAAGACGATCAACTGGGATGTTCTCGAAGACCAGCCCGGCGATGATGAGCCGGTGCTTTTCTCCTTCCTTTCCAAGGGGGTGAACCTTCGTCAGGTGGCTTGTGGGATAACCCACACCAACACCCGCACCCATGAGATCATTCGCGAGAACCTCGACCGTTCGGCCATGTACGGCGGCCATATCGACGGTGTCGGGCCGCGCTACTGTCCGTCGATCGAAGACAAGGTGGTGCGATTCGCCGACAAGGAAAGCCACCAGGTTTTCCTCGAACCCGAGGGGCTGGGCGATGACACCGTTTATCCTAACGGGATTTCAACCTCTCTGCCCGAGGATGTTCAACACGACTATGTCCGCTCGATGAAGGGGTTGGAGCAGGTCGAAATCCTTCAGCCGGGCTATGCGATCGAATACGACTACGTCGATCCGCGTGCGCTGGACATGCGGCTGTCTCTACGGGACGTGCCGGGGTTGTACCTGGCCGGCCAGATCAACGGGACCACGGGCTATGAAGAGGCCGCGGCGCAGGGTCTTGTCGCCGGTCTGAACGCCGCGAAGGAAGCCCTGGGCGAGGATCCGGTCATTTTCAGCCGCACAGACAGCTATATCGGCGTGATGATCGACGATCTGACGACGCGCGGCGTCTCGGAGCCCTACCGCATGTTCACGTCGCGCGCCGAATACCGCCTGTCGCTGCGTGCCGACAACGCTGACCAGCGGCTGACCCCCAAGGGGATCGAGGTGGGTCTGGTCGGCGATAGCCGCCGCGCGGCCTTCGAGGCCAAGATGGCACGGATCGGGGCAGGGCGCGCGATCCTGGACAATACGACGGTGACGCCGAAGCAACTCAACACCGCCGGCATCCGCGTCGGTGAGGATGGCAAGCAGCGGACGCTCTACCAGGTCTTGGCGTTCCCCGAGACTTCGGTGGTAGATCTGGTAGGTCTCGCGCCCGATCTGGGTGATCTGGACCCAGAGACACAGGAGCAGCTGCGTCGCGACGCGCTTTATGCGACCTACATCCAGCGCCAGCAGAACGACGCCCAGGCGCTCCAGAAAGATGAGGCGCGCGGGATTCCGCAGAATTTCGACTACGAGCACCTCGACGGGCTGTCGAATGAGCTGAAATCGAAGCTGCTCCGTATTCGGCCGTCGAACCTTGCCCAGGCTGGACGGATCGAGGGCATGACCCCGGCGGCCCTGGCGCTGATCCTGTCGCGCATCAACCGCGCCCAGAAGGAAAAGTCGGCGTGAGCAGGGATTTCCTCGCGGCCAATGTTTCACGTGAAACATTGGAGCGGCTCGACACCTATGCCAGGCTGCTGGAGAAGTGGAACCCGAAGATCAACCTGGTCTCGAAGAGCACCGTTCCCGAGCTCTGGACCCGGCACATTCTGGATTCCACGCAAGTCCTGGATCAGGCGCCCGGCTTCGGCCACTGGGTCGATCTGGGCAGCGGGGGCGGGTTCCCGGGCCTCGTCGTGGCGATCCTGGCAGCCGAGAGCCAACCAGACGCGCGATTTACCCTGATCGAATCGGACCAGCGCAAATGCGCGTTCCTGCGCCAGGTCGCGCGGGAATGCGGGCTGAAGCCCGAGATTCTTGCCGAACGGATCGAATCCGCGGCGCCTCAGGGGGCGGATATCCTTTCGGCGCGGGCCCTGGCCGGGCTGGAGCCCCTTCTGGGCTTCGCCGAACGGCACCTGGCCCCGGGCGGAACGGCGCTTTTTCCCAAGGGAGCGCGCTGGAAAGAGGAAGTTGCCACCGCCGAAGGCCATTGGCGCTTTCACTGCGAACCCGTGCGAAGTACAACCGAGTCAGAGGCTGTGATCCTGAAAATCGGAGGAATCGAACGTGTCTAACCTGCTCTCGGCACAGGGGCCGCGGATCGTCGCCATCGCGAACCAGAAGGGCGGCGTCGGCAAGACCACCACCGCGATCAACCTGGGCGCCGCGCTGGTCGAACAGGGCTGCCGGGTGCTGCTGATCGACTTCGATCCGCAGGGGAACGCCTCGACCGGGCTCGGGATCGAGCCGGAGGACCGCAAGAATACCACCTACGAGCTGATGCTGGACGATGCGCCGCTGAACGAGATCATCATGCGCAGCCAGATCGAGGACCTGGACATCGTGCCCGCCACGGTTGACCTGTCCTCGGCGGATATCGAGCTGATTTCGAACGAAAAACGCTCTTTTCTGCTGCATGATGCTTTGCGCCAGCCCGCCATGGACGGTTTCGAGTACGATTTCGTGCTGATCGACTGCCCGCCGTCGCTGAACCTGCTGACGGTCAATGCCATGGTCGCGGCGCATTCGGTGCTGGTGCCGCTGCAGAGCGAGTTTTTCGCTCTTGAAGGTCTGTCCCAGCTCATGCTGACCATCCGTGAGGTGCGTCAGAGCGCCAACCCCGACCTGCGCATCGAAGGCATCGTGCTGACCATGTACGACAGCCGCAACAACCTGTCCCAGCAGGTCGAGGAAGACGCGCGCGACAACCTCGGCGACCTGGTCTTCCAGACGATCATTCCGCGCAACGTGCGGGTCTCCGAAGCGCCGTCCTTCTCGATGCCGGTGCTGGAGTTCGACAGCAATTCCAAGGGGGCCAGCGCCTACCGGGATCTGGCGCGCGAAATCCTGAAGAAATACGAAGCCGTGGCCGCCTGAGGCGGCAGGAGAGCAGCATGGACAAGAAGAAGACACGGGGCCTGGGCCGCGGCCTGTCGGCCCTCATGGCGGACGTTCAGGAACAGCCTGCGGCCCAGACCGGCGGCGCGGGGACACGGCGCCCGGACATGATGGTGCCGATCGAGAAGGTCGTGCCGAACCCCGACCAGCCGCGCCGCACCTTCACCGAGGATCACCTGGAAGAGCTGACCGCCTCGATCCGCGAAAAAGGCGTGATCCAGCCCCTGATCGTGCGGCCGAAGCCCGGCGCGGAAGGCACCTACGAGATCGTCGCCGGGGAACGTCGCTGGCGCGCCTCGCAGCGGGCGCAGCTGCACGAACTGCCTGTTATCATTCGGGATTTCAACGATACCGAGGTCCTGGAAGTCGCCATCATCGAGAATATCCAGCGCGCCGACCTCAATCCGATCGAAGAGGCCGCTGGGTTCCGTCAGCTGATGGAAAAGTTCGGCCATACCCAGGAAAAGCTGGCCCAGGCGCTCGGCAAGAGCCGCTCTCATATCGCCAACCTGATGCGCCTGCTGCAGTTGCCGGACGAGGTGCGCGACATGCTGCAGGAGGGCAAGCTGTCAGCCGGCCATGCGCGGGCGCTGATCACGTCGGATGAGCCCGTCACCCTGGCGAAGAAGGTCGTTGCCGAGGGCCTGTCGGTGCGCGCCACCGAGGCGCTGGCGAAGAAACCGAAGCCCAGTGCGGGCCCCAAAACCACCCGGTCCGCGCCGAAAAGCCTGGGCGAAAAGGATGCCGACACCAAGGCGCTGGAGGGCGATCTCTCTGCCGCGCTTGGCTACAAGGTGCAGATCAACCATGTGCCGGGGCAGGATGCGGGCACGATCACCATCAGCTACCCTTCGCTGGAGGCGCTGGACGATATCTGCCAGATCCTCGGCAGCGGCAGTTAAGAAGCCCGTCAGGAGGGGCGCGTCCAGAGGAAGAGCATCACGCAGCACAGCGTGGCGCCCTGGATCAGCAGCAGCATCGGGCGCAGTCCCATCAGGACCGACAGCAGGAAGACGCCTCCGACCGTGACGGTCGCGAGGCGTTTCGCTTTCAGCGAGACCGCGCCACGCGCCTGCCAGTCCTGAATCGCCGGGCCGAATCGCGGGTGATGGACGAGCCAGTCGTGCAACCGATCCGAGGAGCGGGCGAAACAGAAGACCGCCAGCAGCATGAAGGGGACGGTGGGCAAAAGCGGCAGCACGACGCCCACAAGTCCGAGGGCCACCGCCAGCAGCCCGAAAATAAGCCAAATCACCCGCATTTTCTACGAATCCAACAGTTTGTTTATGACGGCATTCAGTAGGATACGGCCTTGATCTGTAACGAAAATCCGTGAATTTTCCACTTTCAGCAGCTCTCTCTCGCAAAGGTCATCGACCTGGGATGCGTCAAGCGATGCTGAGCTCAATCTCTCGAACCGCTTCAGGTCGATGCCTTCGCGCAATCTGAGACCCATCAGAAGGTATTCCTCGGCCTGTTCCTGTCCACTCAACGCGTCGAATATCGAATCAGCGTTTCCGGCCTCGGCGAGCTTCAGCCAGTTGCCAGGGGCGCGGGGCTGTTCGGTGGCGTGGCGGTGGCCGTCCAGTGTCACACGTCCATGGGCGCCAGGGCCCACGCCGATGTAATCACCGTACCTCCAGTACAATACATTGTGCCGCGAGCGGGCGCCATCCCGGCCGTGATTGCTGACCTCGTAATTTTCGAAGCCATGGGCGGCGGTGACCTGTTGGGTCAGTTCCCACATGTCGGCGGCCAGGTCTTCCTCGGGCAGGCCCTTGAGGCCGCCGCGCTTGTAGCGGTCGCCGAAGGCGGTGCCTTCCTCGATGGTCAGCTGGTAGAGCGACAGGTGGTCGATGGCGAGGGAGAGCGCACGGTCCAGTTCGGCCTCCCAGGCGGCAAGGGTCTGGCTCTGGCGGGCATAGATCAGGTCGAAGGAGACCCGTTCGAACTGGTTGCGGGCGATGTCGAAGGCGCGCAGGGCCTCGTCGACGGAATGAAGCCGTCCGAGGCGGCGCAAATCCTCGTCGTTCATCGCCTGGAAGCCCATCGAGATGCGGTTGACGCCCGCCGCGGCATAGCCCTTGAACCGGCCTGCGTCGATCGAGGTCGGGTTGGCCTCCAGCGTCACCTCGACCTCGTTCGCCTGTGGCCAAAGCCTTCTGATCGTTGACAGAATCCCGTCGACCGTCGCCGGCTCCATCAGCGAGGGCGTGCCGCCGCCGAAGAACACCGATTGCACCACGCGGCCCGGGGTCAGGGCGGCATAGCGTTCAAGCTCGGAAATGTAGGATGTCAGCCAGCGGCTTTGGTCGACGCGCTCCCAGACGTGGGAGTTGAAGTCGCAGTAGGGGCATTTGGATTGGCAGAACGGCCAGTGGATATAGATCCCGAAGCCGGCGTTCCGCCAATCCTCTTGCAGATCACTCAAAGCAGGCCTTGAGCTTGGCAAAGGCATCCGCGCGGTGGCTGATGCGGTTCTTTTCGGCGGCGTCCATTTCGCCGAAGGTCTGGTCGTAGCCCTCAGGCACGAAGATCGGGTCGTAACCGTGACCTTCCTCGCCGCGCATGGGCCATTCGACCTTGCCCTGGCAGATGCCGGCAAAGATCTCGTCATGGCCGTCGGGCCAGGCGAGGCAGAAGGTACAGTTGAAGGCGGCGGTGCGCGGGTAGGGGGCGTTCTTGGCCTCCAGCGCGTCCCAGGTCTTTTGCATTGCCATCGGGAAGTCGCGGCCATTGGGCGTTTCGGCCCAGTCGGCGGTATAGACCCCCGGCGCGCCATCCAGCGCGTCGACGGTGATGCCGCTGTCATCGCTCAGCGCCGGCAGGCCGGTGGCCTTGGCGGCGTAATGGGCCTTGATGCGGGCATTGCCGACGAAGGTGTCCTGGTCTTCGACCGGTTCTTCCAGCCCGTGATCGGCGGCCGAGCTGACCTCGATCCCGTAGGGGGCCAGCAGCTCCGCGATCTCGCGGAGCTTGCCCTTGTTGTGGCTCGCCAGGACCAGCTTCTGACCGTCGAACTTACGCATCGACCGCGGCCTTCTGGGCGGCAACCAGCTCAGCCACGCCTTTCTCGGCCAGATCCATCAACTGATTCATCTGGTCGCGCGAGAAGACAGAGCCCTCGGCGGACATCTGCACTTCGATCAGCTTGCCCGAGCCGGTCATGATGAAGTTGCCGTCGACGCCGGCTTCGCTGTCCTCGGGATAGTCGAGGTCCAGCACCGGCTGACCGGCATAGATGCCACAGCTGACGGCGGCAACCGGATCGACCAGCGGGTCGGAGGTGATGGCGCCGGTCTTCAGCAGCTTGTTGACGGCCAGTTTCAGGGCCACCCAACCGCCGGTGATCGACGCGCAACGGGTGCCGCCATCGGCCTGGATGACATCGCAGTCGACAGTGATCTGACGTTCCCCAAGCGCGACTCGATCCACGCCAGCCCGCAGGGATCGACCGATAAGGCGTTGAATTTCAACGGTTCTTCCGCCCTGTTTGCCTGCGGTAGCCTCGCGCCGCATCCGCGAGGTGGTCGAGCGCGGCAGCATCCCGTATTCCGCCGTCACCCAGCCCAGGCCCGAGCCCTTGACGAAGGGCGGCACGCGCTCTTCCAGGGTGGCGGTGCACAGCACATGGGTGTCGCCCACCTTGATCAGGCAGGAGCCTTCGGCGTGTTTCGTGACCCCGGTCTCGATTGAAACCGGACGCATTTCGCTTAAATCTCTTCCAGACGGTCGCATGATAACCCCTTTTGCTTGTCGCCGTGATAGGCAGGCAGGGCCGGGTAAGGCAAGCCCCGTTGACCTTTGGCGACCACCGACTTTAATGGCTCTTCGCAAGAGAGACCCCATGCCGGACAAGACCACGATCCTCGAAGAAATGAACGACCGCTCGCGGGAAGTGTTCCGCCGGGTGGTCGAGGGCTACCTTGAAAACGGTGAACCCGTCGGGTCGCGGTCGCTCACCCGCGTGATGAGCGAGAAGGTCTCGGCCGCCACCATCCGCAACGTGATGCAGGACCTGGAATACATGGGGCTGCTGGACAGCCCCCATGTCAGCGCCGGACGGGTGCCGACGCAGCAGGGGCTGCGGATGTTCGTCGACGGCCTGCTGGAAGTGGGCGACCTTGACCCGACAGAGCGGCAGAAGATCGACGCCACGGTGGGCAATGGCGGCGACATGGGCGGTCTGCTGGATCGCATCGGGTCGGCGCTCAGCCTGGCGACCCATGGCGCCAGCCTCGTGCTGACGCCCAAGCACGAGGCGCCGATCAAGCATATCGAATTCGTCAGCCTCGGCCCCGAACGGGCGCTGGTGGTGCTGGTCTTCGGCGATGGCCACGTGGAAAACCGCCTGTTCACCCCGCCGCCGGGTCAGACCCCCAGCTCGATGCGCGAGGCGGCGAACTTCCTGAATGCGGCGCTGGAGGGCAAGACGCTGTCCGAGGCGAAGAGCGCCGTTTCACGTGAAATCGAGGCGCGGCGCCAGCAGATCGACGGGCTGGCCCGGGCGCTGGTGGAAAGCGGCGCGGCCATCTGGGAGGGCGAGGGCGATTTCGGCGAACGTCTCATCGTGCGCGGCCGCTCGAACCTGCTGGACAGCCAGGAAGCGGACCTGGATCGCATCCGCAGCCTGTTCGATGACCTCGAACGCAAGCGCGACATCGCCGAATTCCTCGAACTGACCGAAGAGGGAGAGGGAGTCCGTATTTTTATCGGTTCCGAGAACAAACTTTTCTCACTTTCGGGTTCCTCTCTGGTGGTCTCTCCATATATGAACGCTGACCGGAAGATCATCGGTGCGGTCGGGGTCATCGGGCCCACGCGGCTCAACTACGGGCGCATCGTTCCGATTGTTGATTACACGGCGCAGCTGGTCGGGCGGATGCTGACGGACCGGCGCTAGGCCGAGATGAGGTGAAAGATGGCAGAGCCGAAGGACGAAGAGTTCCTGGACGATATCGAACAGGCCGAAGCCGAGGCCTATGAAGTCGAGATCGAGGAGATCGACGGCGACGAGGCCGAGATCGAGTCCCTGCGCGCCGAGCGGGACGAGATGAAGGACAAGTGGATGCGCGCGCTGGCGGATGCCGAGAACGCCCGCAAGCGCGCCGACAAGCAGCGTCGCGAGGCCGAGAACTACGGCGGCTCCAAGCTGTCGCGCGACATGCTGCCGGTCTACGACAATCTCAAGCGCGCGGTCGAGGCCATGGGCGAGAAGACCGAGGAGAACGCGCCGCTCTTCGAGGGTATCGAGCTGACGATGCGCGAACTGCTGAACACCTTCCGCAAGCACGGCATCGAGCCGATTGCGCCGGAGGTTGGCGACAAGTTCGATCCCAACGTCCACGAAGCGATGTTCGAAGCCCCGGTGCCCGGCACCAGGGCGGGCGAGATCATCCAGGTCTCGGCCGAGGGCTTCATGCTGCACGACCGCCTTCTGCGCCCCGCGCAGGTGGGTGTGTCCAGCTTCACAGGCTGATTTCGCCCCCTGCAGGGGCGAAGCCTCCGGCGGGAGGTATTTGTAGCCGTCGAATAGATGTAAGGGCCTCTTATCTCCATTCGATGGCTGAAAATACTCCGGGGGAGTCTCCAACGGAGACGGGGGCAGAGCCCCCTCAACCTTTCCATTTGTCGCCATCGGCGACCGGGGGGCAGAGCCCCCTCAACCTTTCCATTTGTCGCCATCCGGCGACCGGCGGGCAGACCCCCCTCACCAGATCCCAGAAGGCGCCCCGGTTTCCCGGCGGCGCCTTTTTTAGGTCTCCAGCCCCGACATGGCCAGGATCGCGGCCATCACGGCGTAGATCCCGCGCAGGCTCAACTCCGGTTCGGTGTCGATCCATTCATCCAGCGTATGCGCCCGGCCGCCGGTGCCGCCGGAACCGATGCAGATCGCCGGGACCCCCAGCGACATGGGGATATTGGCATCGGTCGAGCTGACACGGAACGCGGGCTCGAAACCGAAGGCGCGGACAGCCTCGGCGCTCGCCTTGTGGATCGCCTCTTCCGGTGCGGTGCGGCCTGCGGGGCGGTTGCCCAGCACATCGAAACGCGCGGTGACCTCGCCCTTGGAGGTGTCGTTGCGATTGTTTTCCAGCGTCAGGGCGTCTTCAACCAGCGTGCGCATCTGGGCATCCAGTGCATCCAGCGCCTCGGGGTCGACCGAGCGCATGTCGATATCCACGTAGACCTGTTCCGGGATGGCGTTGATCGAGGTGCCGCCGCCGAGGATCGACAGGTTCAGCGTGGTCTTCGGCTCGTCCGGCAACTCGATCCGGGCGAAGCCGGCGGCGAATTCGGCCAGGGCATTGGCCGGGTTCACGATACCGAAATCGCCGAAGCTGTGGCCCCCCGGACCTTCGAACAGCACCCGATAGCGGTAAGAGCCGACGCCGCGGTCCACCAGCTCGGGCGTTTCCAGTCCGTCTACGGTGAAGAAGCTGCCGATCTGCGGCCCCAGCGGGTTCTCGTTGAAGAGGTAGCGGATGCCGCGCAGGTCGCCCACGCCTTCCTCGCCGACGTTGCCGACGAAGAGGATGTCGTTCTGCGGCGTGATCCCGGCGGCCTTCATGGCGCGGATGATCGACAGGTTCACCGCCAGCGCACGGGTGTCATCCCCGACGCCCGGCGCGAACAGCTTGGTGCCCTCGCGGCGCACGGTCACGTCGGTGCCCTCGGGGAAAACCGTGTCCAGGTGGGCCGCGACGGCGACCATGGCGCCATTGCCCGAGCCCCGGTAGATGCCATGGGCATTGCCGATGCCGTCGATCTGAACGTCTTCCAGACCGGCCTCGCGCAGCATCTCGGCATAGGCCCTGGCCTTTTCCTCTTCCATGAAGGGGGGCGCGGGGATCTCGGTCAGGGTGACGATCTCTTCCACCATGCGGTCATGGTCGGCCCGCAGCAGTTCCTGCGCGTGCTTCACCTTGGGGTGAGACAGAATATCGTTCATTTCCATTGTCTTATCCTTCCTTGCCTCAGGCGCGAGAGGCGTCTTTCAGCCGATACAGCATCTCCAGCGCCTCACGCGGAGAGAGGTCGTCGGGTGTCACGCCCTCCAACAACTCGGCCACGGCGCGGATGTGTTCGGGCACTTTCGCCTGGCTCGGGGATGGGGCAGGCGCGGCGGCGAAGAGCGGCAGGTCGTCGATCACCGCCTTGGGTCCGGCGCCCTTGCGGTCGTTGTCCTCGAGCGAGGCCAGAACTTCGCGCGCGCGGTTGACCACGCTTTCCGGCAGCCCCGCCAGCTTCGCCACCTGCACCCCGTAAGAGCGGTCCGCGGCGCCCATGCGCACCTCGTGCATGAAGATCACCTCGCCCTCGTGTTCGCGCACGGTGACGGTGGCGTTTTCCACCCCGTCGAGGCGTTTCGAAAGCTCGGTCATCTCGTGGTAATGGGTGGCGAAGAGGGCGCGGGCGCGGTTGACCTCGTGCAGGTGTTCCATGGTCGCCCAGGCGATCGACAACCCGTCATAGGTGGCGGTGCCGCGGCCGATCTCGTCCAGGATCACCAGCGCGCGGTCGTCGGCCTGGTTGAGGATGGCGGCGGTTTCCACCATCTCGACCATGAAGGTCGAGCGGCCCCGGGCAAGGTCGTCCGAGGCGCCGACGCGGCTGAAGATCTGGCTGACCAGGCCGATATGGGCCGTCGTGGCGGGCACATGGCTGCCCATCTGGGCCAGCAGGGCAATCAGCGCGTTCTGGCGCAGGAAGGTCGATTTACCGGCCATGTTGGGGCCGGTCAGCAGCCAGATCGCGGCGGCCTCGCCTGCGGGCAGCAGGGCGCAATCATTGGCGATGAAGGGCGCGCCTTCCCGCTTCAGCGCCTGTTCGACGACCGGATGGCGGCCACCCTCGATTTCCAGCCGGCGTGACATGTCGACGCGCGGGCGCACCCAGTCCTCGGCGCGGGACAGGTCGGCCAGCGCGGTGGCGAGGTCGAACTCTGCCAGCGCGCGGCTGAGGCGGGTGATCTCGGGCGCGGAGTCCAGGATCGCCTCGCGCAGCTGCGCGTAAAGCCGCAGCTCGATCCCCTGCGCCTGGCCGGCAGCGTTCAGGATGCGGGTCTCCAGCGAGGTCAGGTCGGGCGTGGTAAAGCGCACCTGGTTGGCAGTGGTCTGGCGGTGCTTGAAGGCGTCTGAATGCGGCGGATTCAGCATCTTGTCGGCATGGGTCGCGGTGACCTCGATGAAGTAGCCCAAGACATTGTTATGCTTGATCTTCAGAGAGGAAATGCCGGTCTCTTCCGCGTATTGGCTCTGCATCGAGGCGATGACGCCACGACCCTCGTCGCGCAGCTTGCGCACCTCGTCCAGCTCGGCGTCGTAGCCGGGCGCGATGAAGCCGCCATCGCGGGCCAGAAGGGGCGGTTCGGCAACCAGCGAGACGTCGAGCAGGGCCAGCAGCTCTTCCAGCCCCGACAGGCCCTGCGCGCTTTCGGCCAGCAGGGCGGGCAATTGCACATCCGACAGGCGGGCCGCCAGTACCTCGGCCTGGCCCAGGGCGTTGCGGATCGCGGCAAGGTCGCGGGGGCCGCCCCGGTCCAGAGACAGACGCGACAGGGCGCGGTCGAGGTCGGGCACCTTGCGCAGGCTGTCGCGCAGATCTTCGGACAGACGGGTATGGTCGCAGGCGAAATCCACCGCATCCAGCCGTGCGGTGATCACCGGCAGCGCGCGCGAGGGCGAGGAGATGCGCCGCTCCATCAGGCGGGCGCCGACAGCCGTCACCGTGCGGTCGATCGAGGCCAGAAGCGAGCCGGCGCGGGCGCCGTTCATCGCATGGGTGATCTCCAGGTTGCGGCGGGTGGCGGCGTCGATCTGCACATTGCCATCCAGCGCCTCGCGTTGCGGCGGGCGCAGCAGGGGCAGTTTGCCCTTCTGGGTGATCTCCAGGTAGTCGACCACCGCGCCCATGGCAGAGACCTCGGCACGGGAGAAGCTGCCGAAGCTTTCAAGCGTGCCGACCTTGAAGAGATCCGTCAGCCGGGTCTGCGCGCCCGAGCTGTCGAAGCTGCCGCGCGACAGGGGCGTCAGAGAGATGCCGAAGTCGTCCACCAGCGCGCGCGCCTCGGCCTCGTCGGCCTCGCTGACCAGCAACTCGGAGGGAGTAAGCCGGGCCAGTTCCGGCCCCAGTTTCACCGCCGCCATGGGCATCACGTGAAACGCCCCGGTGGAGATATCGACCCAGGCCAGGGCGCTTTCGCCGCGCACGGTGGAAAAAGCCGCCAGGAAGTTGTGGCGGCGGGCTTCCAGCAGGGAGTCCTCGGTCAGGGTGCCGGGGGTCACCAGCCGCACGACATCGCGGCGCACCACGGATTTGCTGCCGCGCTTCTTCGCTTCGGCGGGGTCCTCCATCTGCTCGCAGACGGCGACGCGGAACCCCTTGCGGATCAGCGTCAGCAGGTAGTTTTCCGCCGCATGGACGGGTACGCCGCACATCGGGATGTCCTCGCCCAGGTGCTTGCCACGCTTGGTCAGCGCGATGTCCAGCGCGCTGGCGGCGGCCTCGGCATCGGCAAAGAACATCTCGTAGAAATCGCCCATGCGGTAGAACAGCAGGGCGTGCGGATATTGTTCCTTTATTTCAAGGTATTGCGCCATCATCGGCGTGACGTTGGCAGCTTGGTTCATGGGGCCCCTCAAGTCTTTCCGGGAACTTACAAGTGCGGGATGGTTGACGAAAGGCGAAACCTTCGCCCAGTTGTCGGGTCGGCGGGCGTTGTGTAAGACGCCATGGCCGTTAAGGGAGAGCACCATGTCCAAGAGCCGGATCAGCCGCGAAGACGCGCTGGCGTTTCACCTCGAACCGACCCCCGGGAAATTCGAGATCAAGGCCACGGTGCCGATGACCACCCAGCGGGATCTCTCGCTGGCCTACAGCCCCGGCGTGGCCGTCCCCTGCGAAGAGATCGCCGAGAGCCCGGAAACCGCCTATGACTATACCAACAAGGGCAACCTGGTGGCCGTGGTGTCCAACGGCACGGCGGTGCTCGGCCTCGGCAACCTCGGGGCGCTGGCCTCCAAGCCGGTGATGGAGGGCAAGTCGGTGCTCTTCAAGCGCTTCGCCGACGTGAACAGCATCGACATCGAGCTGGACACCGAGGACCCGGAAGAGATCATCAAGGCCGTGCGTCTGATGGCGCCGACCTTCGGCGGCATCAACCTGGAAGACATCAAGGCGCCCGAATGCTTCATCATCGAGCAGCGTCTGAAGGAAGAATGCGATATCCCGGTCTTCCACGACGACCAGCACGGCACCGCCGTGATCTGCGCCGCCGGGTTGATCAACGCGCTGCATATCAGCGGCAAGCGGATCGAGGACGTGAAGATCGTGCTGAACGGGGCAGGGGCCGCCGGTATCGCCTGTCTCGAACTGCTGAAGTCCATGGGCGCGCGTCATGACAACTGCATCATGTGCGACACCAAGGGCGTGATCTACCAGGGCCGCAAGGAAGGCATGAACCAGTGGAAGTCGGCCCATGCCGCCAACACCAGCGCCCGCACGCTGGCCGAGGCGATGGAGGGGGCCGATGTCTTCCTGGGGGTGTCCGTCAAGGGTGCCGTGACGCAGGAGATGGTCAAGTCCATGGGCGCCAATGCCGTGATCTTCGCCATGGCCAACCCCGACCCCGAGATCACCCCGGAAGAGGTGCACGAGGTGCGCGAGGACGTGATCGTCGCCACCGGCCGTTCGGATTACCCGAACCAGGTCAACAACGTGCTGGGCTTCCCCTACCTGTTCCGTGGCGCGCTGGACATCCACGCCCGCGCCATCAACGACGAGATGAAGATCGCCTGTGCCGAGGCGCTGGCCGCCCTCGCGCGTCAGGACGTGCCGGACGAGGTCGCCATGGCCTATGGCCGGGCACTGACCTTCGGGCGCGATTACATCATCCCGACGCCCTTCGACCCGCGGCTGATCTACATGATCCCGCCTGCCGTCGCCCAGGCGGGGATGGAGACCGGCGCCGCACGCCGTCCCATTGTCGACATGGACGGCTACGAGCAGGCGCTGAAGGCTCGTCTGGATCCGACCGCGACCATCCTGCGCGCGCTGCACGCCCGGGCCCGCCATGCTCAGGCGCGGATGATCTTTGCAGAGGGCGATGACCCGCGCGTGTTGCGCGCCGCCGTCAGCTACCAGCGCAACGGTCTGGGCGAGGCCATCGTCGTCGGTCGCGAGGCCGACGTGAAGGCCAAGCTGGAGGCCGCCGGGCTTGGCGACGCGGTGGACGAGCTGCAGGTCGTCAATGCGGCCAATACGGAATATCTCTCCGAATACAAGGACTTCCTCTACCAGCGCCTGCAGCGCAAGGGTGTCGACCAGCAGGATGTTCACCGTCTTGCCGCGCGTGATCGCCATGTCTTCGCGGCGCTGATGCTGGCCCATGGCCATGGCGATGCGATGATTACCGGCGCGACCCGCAAGTCAGCGCATGTGATGGAGCTGATCAACCATGTCTTCGACGCCGGCCCCAAGGATGGCGCGGTGGGTACCACCGCCGTGCTGCTGAACGGGCGCATCGTGCTGATCTCGGACACGCTGGTGCATGAATGGCCGGACGAGAACGACCTGGCCGACATCGCCGAACGCTCTGCCGGGGTCGCCCGCGACCTGGGGCTTGAACCGCGTGTCGCCTTCGTCAGCTTCTCGACCTTCGGCTACCCGGTTTCCGAGCGGGCCGAGAAGATGCACCTGGCGCCGAAGGTGCTCGAGTCGCGCGGTGTCGACTTCGAGTTCGAAGGCGAGATGACCGTGGACGTGGCGCTGAATGCCCGTTCGCGGGCCAACTACCCGTTCTCGCGCCTGACCGACAATGCCAACGTGCTGGTGGTGCCGGCGCGGCATTCGGCCTCGATCTCGGTCAAGATGATGCAGGAGATGGCAGGCGCCACGGTGATCGGCCCGATCCTCTCGGGCGTCGACAAGCCGGTTCAGATCTGCTCGACCGGCTCGACGGTGAACGACATCCTCAACATGGCGATCATGGCCGCCTGCAAGGTGAAGTAATGGCGGTCTGGAACCTCGGTTCGGTCAACGCGGATCTCGTCTTTCAGGTGCCGCACCTGCCGGTCCCCGGCGAGACCCTCGCCGCGACGGGGTTTTCCCGTGGTCTGGGCGGGAAGGGGGCGAACATGTCCGTCGCCCTGTCCCGTGCCGGCTCTCGGGTGGAACATATCGGCGCGGTGGGCGAGGACGGGGTGTGGATGAAGCAGCGGCTTCGGGGCTACGGCGTCTCGGTCACCCATCTGGCCGAGCTTGACGGCCCCTCGGGCCAGGCGGTGATCGAACTGGATGCCGAGGGCGAGAACCGCATCGTGATCCTCGCCGGGGCCAATCACCAGATCGACGAGACCGCACTGGAGGGGATCCTTTCCGGCGCCGCGCCCGGCGACTGGGCGATCTTCCAGAACGAGACCAACGGCCTGAGGGCCTTTGCCAGTGCGGCGAAGGCGCAGGGGCTGAAGCTGGCCCATGCCGCCGCGCCCTTCGATGCCGAGGCCGTCGCGCCGCTGCTGCCCGATCTGGATCTGCTGGTGATGAACAAGGTCGAGGCCGAGCAACTTGCCGAGGCCACCGGCCAGCCGCCCGAGGCCCTGCCGGTTGCCGACGTGGTGATCACCCTCGGTGGCGATGGGGCCCGCTGGATCCACACAGATACCGGCGCGGTGCAGGATTTCGCCGCGCCGAAGGTGACTCCCGTCGACACCACCGGCGCCGGGGATACCTTTACAGGCTACCTCGTGGCGGGGCTGGAGCAGGGCATGGACATGGCCGCTGCCATCGAACTGGCCACCCGGGCCGCCGCCGTGATGGTCACCCGCCTCGGCACCGCCGACGTGATCCCGCGCCGGGACGAGCTCTAGCTCACGCTTTCGTCAGAACAGGTGAGGAAAAATGCCGTCCGAGGCTGAAACCCGGGCGGCTCTTCCCCGTATCTAAGACAACCGCGCCCCGCAGGGGGCGGTTTCGATTGAACCAGTAAAGGGAGGTTTCCCATGAAGACGACCATTCTCGCCACCGGCCTGATCCTGACCGCCGGCACCGCCTTCGCCGATGACCACATGATGCCCATGGTCGAGGCGATGGACCAGAGCGTCGCCAATGGCGTCGTCAGCGCCGAGATGATTTCTGCCCCCGAAAACGGCTGGCTGGTGGTGCACCGCACCGATGCCGATATGGCCCCGGGCCCGGTCGTCGGCTATGCGCCGCTGCGCGCCGGTGAAAACACCGATGTCGCCGCGATCCTGCAGGAAGAGGTCGCTTCGGGCGACATGCTGATGCTGATGGTCCACTCCGAGGCCGGCGGCATGAAGACCGGTGTCTTCGAATACACGCTCGGTGCCAAGGAAGACGGCCCGATCCGCGTCGATGGCGATCTGGTGATGACCGTGGTCACCGCCGAGTGATGCCGCCGCGGGGCAGGGGCCTGCCTCTGTCTCGCCCGGCCCGGCCCCGGATCCTCCCACCCAGGCTCTCCGGGACCCTTGAAGGGGGAAGGCCGCTTGGCTTTCCCCCTTTTGCCTCCTAGCCTCGCGCAAAACCGGAGGCACAGATGAGCGACACCCGCGACCAGACCGCCCATGACGCGGAACACGACCCACGCAACGATGACCTGAAGTTCTGGCTCAACGGCCGTGTGGTCGGCAAGGCCGAGGCGGTGGTCTCGATCTACGATTCCGGCTTCATGCTGGGGGATGGCATCTGGGAGGGGCTGCGCCTCTATGACGGCCACTGGGCCTTCCTGGGCGAACATCTCGACCGGCTGTTCGAGGCTGCGCTGGCGATCGACCTGGACATCGGGCTGAGCAAGGCCGACCTGGTGCAGGCGCTGGAAGATCTGCGCGCGGCCAATGACATGCACACTGACGCCCATGCCCGCCTGATGGTGACCCGTGGCGTGAAGGACCGGCCGTTCCAGCATCCTTCGCTGTCGCGCTCGGGCCCCACCGTGGCGATCATCATGGAGCATTCCAGGCCCGTGCTGGGCCGTCCGATCCGCCTGGCCACCGTGCCGCATCTGCGCGGGCTGCCGATGACCCAGGACCCGAAGCTGAATTCGCATTCCAAGCTGAATTGCATCCTCGCCTGTATCGCCGCCGAGAAGGCCGGCGCCGACGAGGGGCTGATGCTGGATATCCACGGCTTCGTGAACACCACCAACTCCTGCAACTTCTTCATCGTCCGCAAGGGCGAGGTCTGGACCAGTACCGGCGACTACTGCATGAACGGGATCACCCGCCAGAAGGTCATCGACCTGTGTCGCGCCAACGATATCCCTGTTTTCGAACGGAATTTCTCTCTCGTCGACACCTATGGCGCGGACGAGGCCTTCCTCACCGGCACCTTCGGCGCCCAGACCCCCGTCAGCCAGATCGACGGCCGCCAGATCGGCACCGGCCAGCTTGGCCCGGTGACCGAGCGCCTGCGCGGCCTCTACAAGGCGCTGATCGCGGCGGAGGCCGGCGCATGAAAATCGCCTGCTGGTCCGGCCCGCGCAATATCTCGACCGCGATGATGTATGCCTTTGGCAACCGTGCGGATTTCTCGGCGGTGGATGAACCGTTTTACGCCGCCTACCTGAAGATCACGGGGCGGCAGCACCCGATGGGGGATCAGATCCTGGCCGCGCAGCCGCAGGACCCGGCGCAGGTGGTCGCGGCGCTGACCGGCCCCGATCCGACGCCCCATGTCTACCACAAGCACATGGCGCAACACATGATCCCGCAGGTGCCGCGCGACTGGTTCGCCGACATGCGCCATGTCTTCCTGATCCGGCATCCGGCCCGCGTCGTCGCCAGCTTCTCGGCCAAGTACGACAACCCCGAGCTGTCCGAGATCGGCTTTGTCCAGCAGGCCGAGCTCTACGAGCAGCTGCTGACCGAGGGGCACAGCCCCGTGGTCATCGACAGCGTGGATATCCGCGCCAACCCCGAGGCCATGCTGCGCGCCCTCTGCGACCGGCTGGGGCTGGACTGGGATCCGGCGATGCTGCGCTGGGAGGCCGGACCGAAGCCTCATGACGGAATCTGGGCGGCGCATTGGTACAACGCCGTGCATGGCTCGACCGGGTTCGCCGGGGCCGAAGGCCCGCTGCCGCAGCTGGAGGGCGATCTGGCCGCACTGGCCGAGGCTGCGCTGCCTTCCTACCAGCTGTTGCAGGCGGTCCGCCTGCGCGCCTGACCGGGGCAGAGACCTGTCAGCCATGAAAAAACGCGGCCCCCCGAGGGGGACCGCGTTTCTGGATCCGCAAGGATCCGAAGGCTTATGCCAGAGCGATGTTCGTCGCGGATTCGCGGCCGTCACGGCCGGATTCCACGTCGAAGGTCACTTTCTGGTTGTCGGCCAGGCCGGTCAGGCCAGCGCGCTCGACAGCGGAGATATGCACGAAGATATCCTTGCCGCCGCTTTCCGGTGCGATGAAGCCGAAGCCCTTGGTGGTGTTGAACCATTTTACGACGCCAGTGGCCATGTCGTAGTCTCCTTTAAAAGATCTGCCCGCAGGATGCGGCAGCGCGGCGTGGTCGGTCTGGATCGAGACTGAGCGCCGTATTAGAGGAGACAGTGGTCGAAATAGAAAAACGTAAGCCCCTGCCGACTACGCTGGTTAGGTGAGTCGTGCAAGGAAAATCCGTTGGGGGGCTGCGAGTGACGCAGCGAGGTTTCGCGTGTGCCATGCCCCCGGGGCCTCGTCCATTCGCCGCTGAAACCTTTCCTGACGCGGCTCATCCCAAAACCTTCCCCAGTTTCAGCGCCAGCGACATATCCCCCGAGACCTTGATCTTGCCGAAGGCGAAGGCGGTCATGGGGTTGAGGTCTCCGGCCATCAGCTTGACCAGGTTCTCGCGGCTGATGTGGATGGTGCAATCGGCGGGCTCATCCGCCAGCGTCACGGCGCCGTCGCGCAGGGTGATCGCCCCGTCTTCGCCACAGTCGAACTTGTAGCTGTCCTCGATCGGGCGCTTCTGCAGCCCGCGCGCCATCTTGGCGGCGATTTCGTCCATGGTCATGGCAGTCCCCCTCTGGTTGGCGCCAGAGGTGACCGTGGTCGGGCGCCTTGCCAAGCGTGACGTTGCTGCAATTTGCGTAAACGTCGCGTCCTGCCTGGGGCAGGGCAGAGGCTTGCCGTATGGCTGCCGCGGGGTCATCCTTGGCGGTACAACAGGGAGGGATGCCGATGGATCCAGTCAACCTGGTCTACTACGCGGTGATCTGTGCGGGGCTTTCGGGCCTCTCGCCCCGGCTGCGCACGCTGCCGCTGCGGCTGGCGGTCGGGGCGCTGGTCGGGCTGGTGGCGGCGGGTCTGCTGCCGCAGATCACGGCCGCAATTGGGATATAAGTCACTGACCCCAAAGGAAAAGGCCGGGCCCGAAGGTCCGGCCGGATCGTTTACTTCACGCGCTTGTTGCGCGCCGCCAGCAGCTTCAGCCGCAGGGCGTTGAGCTGGATGAAGCCCGCCGCGTCCTTCTGATCGTAGGCGCCGGCGTCGTCCTCGAAGGTGACATGCGCCTCGGAGTACAGCGAGTAGTCCGACCAGCGGCCCACGGTGCGAGCCGAGCCCTTGAACAGCATCAGGCGGACGGTGCCCGACACGAACTCCTGGCTCTTGTCGATCAGCGCCTGCAGCATCTCGCGCTCGGGGGAGAACCAGAAGCCGTTGTAGATCAGCTCGGCGTAGCGCGGCATGATCGAGTCCTTCAGGTGGCCGGCGCCGCTGTCCATGGTGATCTGTTCGATGCCACGGTGGGCTTCCAGCAGGATGTCACCGCCGGGGGTCTCGTAGATGCCGCGGGACTTCATGCCGACAAAGCGGTTTTCCACGAAGTCGAGACGGCCGATGCCGTGCTTCTTGCCCAGCTCGTTGAGCTTGGTGAGGATCGTGGCGGGCGACATTGCCTCGCCGTTGATCGCCACGGCGTCACCCTTTTCGAAGGTCACTTCGATGTACTCGGGCTCGTTCGGGGCCGACAGAACGGGATCGTCGGTGCGCTGGTAGACGTAATCGGGCGCCTCGACGGCGGGGTCTTCCAGCACGCGGCCTTCGGAGGAGGTGTGCAGCAGGTTGGCATCGACCGAGAACGGGGCCTCGCCACGCTTGTCCTTGGCGATCGGGATCTGGTGCTGCTCGGCGAAGGCCAGCAGCGCGGTCCGCGAGCTGAGGTTCCATTCACGCCAGGGGGCGATGACCTTGATCTCGGGGTTCAGCGCATAGGCCGACAGCTCGAAACGCACCTGGTCGTTGCCCTTGCCGGTGGCGCCATGGGCCACGGCATCGGCGCCGGTCTCGGCGGCGATCTCGACCAGCCGCTTGGAAATCAGCGGGCGGGCAATCGAGGTGCCCAGCAGGTAGAGGCCTTCGTAGACCGCGTTGGCGCGGAACATCGGGAAGACGAAATCGCGCACGAATTCTTCTCGGACATCCTCGATGTAGATGTTCTCGGGCTTGATCCCCAGCATCTCGGCCTTGGCGCGGGCGGGCTCAAGCTCTTCGCCCTGACCGAGGTCAGCGGTGAAGGTGACGACTTCGCAACCATATTCGGTCTGAAGCCACTTCAGGATGATCGAGGTGTCGAGGCCGCCGGAATAGGCCAGGACGACTTTCTTGGGCGCGGACATAGGTATTCCCTCATTCGGATGCGAGAGCGGCGATACCGCCTTTCCGGCACAAGGGCAAGCGAAGCGCCGCCCTGGGGCCTTGCAGAGCAGGCGAAAGCGGCCCTGGCGGGCGGTTTCGGGGCGGGGGGCTCAAGTGTGCTCCCGGCACGGCGCCCGGCGATCAGTCCCCCGGAGGCCGGAACGCTTGACCGCCGGGCCCATCCCGGGGAAAGGTCGCCGTAATTTCAAACAAGTCTTCATCGGGGGTACATTCATGAAAGGCTGGAAGATTTTCACCCAGAGCCTGAGGCTCGTCTTTGCCAATCTCGGCGCGGCGCTGCGGGTTTCGCTGCTGCCCTTCCTGATCGCCTCGGCGGCGATGGCCTGGTTCCTGGTGACCAACGGAGAGTTCCTGGAAGAGAACACCAACGCCAATATCTACGGGTTCAACTGGCTGTCCTTCGCCACCTTCATGGTGGTCGGTGCGGTGTGCTACCTGTGGATCGCCGTGGCCTGGCACCGCTACGTGCTGCTGCGCGAGGAGGGTGCCGGCTGGGTGCCGCGCTTCCGCGGCGATCGGATGCTGGGCTACCTGGGACGGGGCATCCTGCTGGTCCTGTTCATGTTGATCCCGGCCATAGTCATGGGGATCTTCGTCGGCGCGCTGGCCATGTCCGGCAGCCTGCTGCTGGTCTTCCTCGGCTCGCTGCTCATCACCTTCGTGCTGATGGTGATGTTCTACCGCTTGTCGCCGGTGCTGCCGGCCACCGCCCTCGGCGAGCCGCTGAAGATGGGCGAGGCCTGGGCCAAGACCAAGGGCGCCGGCTGGGACATCGCCCTGCTGGCACTGATCACCGCGGTGATCAATGTGGTCCTTCAGGCCGTGGCCGAGCTGGGCGGCGACCCGGGCGCGCCGCTGGCGGTGATCTACATGATCGTCACCGGCTGGCTGCAGTTCATGGTCGGCCTGTCGATCCTGACCACGATTTACGGTCACTACGTCGAAGGCCGCTCGATCGACTGATGCCTCGCGCGGGCTTGCCAAAGCCCGCGCCTTGCGCCACCTCTGGCCCATGAACGCTTTCGTCGACGCTGCCCGGAACGCCATGCTGGCCATGCGCGAGGTTTTCCCCGCGACGCCGCTGCTGCGCAATGATCACCTCTCGGCCAAGTACGGTGCCGAGATCTGGCTGAAGCGCGAGGACCTGTCCCCCGTGCGCAGCTACAAGCTGCGGGGCGCCTTCAACGCCATGCGCAAGGTACTGGCCGACCGAAAGGTCAGCGCCTTCGTCTGTGCCAGCGCCGGCAACCATGCGCAGGGCATGGCCTTCATGTGCCGCCATTTCGAGGTGCCCGGCGTGGTCTTCATGCCGGTGACGACGCCGCAGCAGAAGATCGACAAGACGCGCATCTTCGGTGGCGAGTTCATCGAGATCAGGCTGGTCGGCGACTACTTCGACGACACCCTGGCCGAGGCGCAGCGCCATTGCGCCGAGGTGGGCGGGCGTTTCCTGGCCCCCTTCGACGATGTCGACGTGATCGAGGGGCAGGCTTCGGTCGCCGCCGAGATCGAGGAGCAGATGCCGGAACCGGCCGAGATGATCGTGCTGCCGGTGGGCGGCGGCGGGCTGTCCTCGGGGATCCGCAGCTATTTCGGTGATGCGATGGACCTGCGGCTGGTCGAGCCCGAGGGCGGCATGTCCCTCGCCGCTGCCCTGCAGGCCGGAGAGCCGGTGACCCTGGCCCATGTGGACAATTTTGTCGACGGTGCCGCCGTGGCGCGGATCGGCGCGGCGCCCTTTGACCGGCTGAAGGACGTGGCGCCCGAACATGTGCTGGGCGTGCCCGAGGACCGCATCTGCATCACCATGCTGGAGATGCTCAACGTCGAGGGCATCGTGCTGGAGCCCGCCGGGGCGCTTTCGGTCAATGCGCTGGAGGACCTGAAGGAAGAGATCGCCGGCAAGCGGGTGGTCTGCGTGACCTCCGGCGGCAACTTCGATTTCGAACGCCTGCCCGAGGTGAAGGAGCGTGCGCAGCGATACGCGGGGGTGAAGAAGTATTTCATCCTGCGGATGCCGCAGCGCCCCGGTGCCCTGCGCGACTTCCTGGAAATGCTGGGCCCCGAGGACGATATCAGCCGCTTCGAGTACCTGAAGAAGTCGGCGCGCAACTTCGGCTCGGTACTGATCGGGATCGAGACGAAGCGGGCCGAGAACCTGGATGCGCTGACCACGCGCATGACGGCCGGGGGCTTCACCTATCGCGATATCACCGATGATCCGGTGCTGGCCGAGTTCCTGATCTGACGCGGTCTCCGGCCCGGCAACCGGGCTAGGCCGCCAGCCGTTCGGCCAGTTCATCAAGGAAGATGCGGCGGCTTTCGCCGTAGCTGGTGCGGATCGCCCCCAGGTTCACCGCACTGCCGTCACCCCGTGCGGCCATCACCTCGCCCTCGGCGCAGAGGCCGGAGAAATGGGTGAACCCGAGGTTCAGCGCCGAGCCCTTCAGCGCGTGCAGCACCGCCTCGAGCTGACCGTCGTGGGCCAGCGTGGTCAGCGTTTCCTCGACCTCTTCCAGGAAGATCTCGACCACCTCGTCGAAGTCGTCGTGGCCGACATCTTCCCGCAGCTCGATCACCTGGTTCCAGTCGATCATGGGGCACCTCTGCAAACTTCGGACAGGGTAGGGGGGTGGCCGTTAACTGCGGCTGAACCGGCGTGCGGTGGATAGGGACAGTTTGATCTTTAAGCACGCCTTAAGCCGTGCCCCCTAAGGCTGGGGTCCCGTGCCTTGCAGGGGTGGGCAGGATCGGAACGGACGTGCAGACCGAAACCACAGATATGACGCAGCGCGGCCGTGGTGGCCCGGAACGGGCCCCGGCGCGCCCGGTCGATACCGTCCCGGCCGCGCCGCGCCGCCTGCTGGTGGTCGATGACAGCCGGCTGCAGCGGCGCATCCTCGTGTCCTCCGTCTCGGGCTGGGGGTATGAGCTGCGCGAGGCCGACAGCGGCGATGCCGCGCTTGAGATCTGCCGCGACTGGACCCCGGACCTGGTGATCAGCGACTGGATGATGCCGGGCATGGACGGGCTGCAGTTCTGCAAGGAATTCCGCACGCTTGAGCGTGAGACCTACGGTTATTTCATCCTGCTGACCTCGAAGAACGAGAAATTCCATGCCGCCGAGGGGCTGGATGCCGGGGCCGACGATTTCCTGACCAAGCCGGTGAACAAGGCCGAACTGCGCGCGCGTCTGAACGCGGGCGAGCGGATCCTCGACATGCAGGCAGAGCTGACCCGCAAGAACCGCATCATCCGCCAGACGCTGACCAGGCTGCAGGCGGCCCATGACGTGATCGACAGCGACCTGATCGAGGCACGTAAGCTGCAGCAGAGCCTGGTGCGCGAACGGCACCGGGTCTTCGATCCGATGCAGATCTCGCTGCTGCTGCGTCCGGCGGGGCGCGTGGGCGGCGACCTTGTGGGCTTCTACCCGATCAACGCGGAATGCTTCGGCTGCTTCTCGATCGACGTTTCGGGCCATGGCATCAGCTCGGCGCTGATGACGGCGCGGCTGGCGGGATACCTGTCGTCCGCCGTGCCGGAGCAGAACGTGGCGATCCGGCCCTTGCCCGGTGGTGGCTATGCGCCCCGGCCCCCGGCCGAGGTGGTGGCGCATCTCAACGCCCTGGTGCTGGGGGAAATCACCACCGAACATTACTTCACCATGGTGCTGGCCCATGTGGAGCTGGCGACGGGCCGGGTCGCCCTGGTGCAGGCCGGGCATCCGCATCCGCTGGTGCACCGCGCCGACGGCCGGATCGAGGAGGTGGGCATTCCCGGCGTGCCTGTCGGCCTGCTGCCCGATGTCGGCTTCGAGGAGGCGGTGATCACCCTGTCGCCCGGGGACCGCCTGCTGGTCGGTTCGGACGGGATCACAGAATGCCCCGATGCCTCGGGTCAGATGCTGGACACGGAAGGGCTCTGCGCCATGCTGCAGGAGCTGCGCGGCATCTCGGGCACTGCGCTGCTGGAAAGCATGGTCTGGCGGCTGGGGGATTACGCGGGGATGGACGATTTCCCCGACGATATCTCGGCGGTACTGCTGGAATATCCCGGCCCGGGACGCGCCACCCTCTAGCTGGCGGACCCGGCCAGCTGCAGGAACTGGCGCAGGAAATCCGCATCGCCCTCGCTGCCCAGAACCTCCACGGCGGCTTCGGGGGCCATCCAGATGGCGGTATGGGCGGGCTCCATCGGCTCGGAAAGGCACATCACCGGGCGGGCCAGGTAGATATGGCAGATCTTCTCGGCGAAGATCTCGTAATCCGGCATCCAGACGAAGCGGCGGTAGATGCCGATGCGGCGCGGCGCGGCGATGGACCAGCCGGTTTCCTCCCAGACCTCGCGGTGCAGGGCCCGCACCGGACCTTCGCCCGGGTCGATGCCGCCGCCGGGCAACTGCACCTCGGCCTCGGGGCTGGCCTGGAAGGTCAGCAGCAGCTTTCCGTCGTGTGGCAGGATCGCATAGGCCCCGGGACGGGTCCTGTATTGCACATGGGGCAGGGGAGGCTTGCCGTAACGGCGCATGGATCATCCTTGAAGCTGGCTCGCTTGCCCCTTACGTGGCACCGGGTTATGCCAAGAGCAAGCGGATAGGACCCTGCCATGACCCTCAGCACCAAGATCGCCTGGGACGACACCGTTTTGCCGTTCCAACTGGACCACGCCGACATCCGCGGCCGCGTCGCGCGGCTGGACGGGGTGCTGGACGGTATCCTGAAACAGCACGATTACCCGCCCCAGGTCGAAGCCCTGGTGGCCGAGATGGCCCTGCTGACCGCGCTGATCGGCCAGACGATCAAGCTGCGCTGGAAGCTCTCGCTGCAGATGCAGTCGAAGGGCGGCGCGGTGCGGATGATCGCCACCGACTACTACGGCCCCACCGAAGAGGGCGAGCCGGCACGGATCCGGGCCTATGCCTCTTTCGACAAGGACAAGATCCAGGGCAGCGATCCCTGGTCGCAACTGGGCGACGAGGGCTATTTCGCCATCCTGATCGACCAGGGAGCCGGGATGCAGCCCTACCAGGGGATCTCTCCGCTGACCGGCGGCAGCCTGCGCGCCTGTGCGGAAGCCTATTTCGCCCAGTCCGAGCAGATTCCGACCCGGTTCAGCCTGTCCTACGGCCTGTCGACCGAGGCCGGCGGCCGGGAGCACTGGCGCGCCGGTGGCGTGATGCTGCAGATGATGCCCGAGGCCGGGATGCATGTTGCCGAGGAAGGCACGGGGGACAAGGGCCTGCTGCAGGCGTCGGACCTCGTCGAGGGCGACAGCGAGGAAAACTGGAACCGGGTGAACTTCCACCTCGATACCGTCGACCAGCTGGAGCTGATCGGCCCCTCGATCGCGCCCACGGACCTGCTGATGCGCCTGTTCCACGAGGAACAGCCGCGCGTCTTCGATGCCCAGCCGGTGAAATTCGGCTGCTCCTGCTCGGAAGACAAGGTGCGGCAGTCGCTGTCGATCTACTCGTCCAAGGACATCGAGAAGATGACCACGAACGAGGGCACCGTCACTGCCGACTGTCAGTTCTGCGGCGCGCACTACGTGCTGGACCCGGCCACCGTGGGCTTCGAGGCCGAGGGCAAGGATGCCCTGGGCAATGACGTTCCGCGCCAAGATGGCGCCTGAGTCCGATCTCTACGCAAGGATTTCCGCGGCGCTGACCGGTGCCGCGGAGCCTTCGTCGGATTTCGACCTGAACGGCGACCAGCACCTGCTGGAGACCGTGAAGATCCGCCCGGCCGGCGTGCTCTGCGCGCTGGAGGACATCGGCGGCCGTCCCCATGTCATCCTGACCAAGCGGTCCTCCCGGCTGAAGCATCACCCGGGCCAGATCGCCTTTCCCGGTGGCAAGGTCGATCCCGGCGATGCCGATGCGGTCGCCGCCGCCCTGCGCGAGGCGCAGGAGGAAATCGGTCTGCCCCCCGAGGCGGTCGAGGTGCTGGGCTGCCTGCCGACGCATCGCACCGTGACCGCCTTCCAGGTGACCCCGGTGATCGCCCGCGTCACCCGGCCCTTCACCGTCGTTCCCGAACCCGGCGAGGTCGAGGAGGTCTTCCGCGTCCCCCTCTCTCATCTCCTTGATCCTGAAAGCTATTCCGTGCAGTCCCGGCGCTGGAACAAGGCCCGTCGCCACTACTATACCGTGCCCTGGGGCCCCTATTACATCTGGGGCGCGACGGCGCGGATGCTGCGGGTGCTGGCCGATACCCTGGGCCAGCCATGACCCGGTCCGAGCCCCAGCCCGACCCCCGGATCGAGGGAGACTGGTTGCAGGCCGAGGCGACCCAGGCGGTCTGTCGCGCCCTGACCGGCGCCGGGCACCAGGCCTGGTTCGTCGGCGGCTGCGTGCGTGATGCCCTGCTGGGGCTTGCGGTCGGGGATATCGACATCGCCACCGACGCCTGGCCGGAAGAGGTGCAGCGCCTCGCCGAAGCCGCTGGCCTGAAGGCCGTGCCCACGGGCATCGAGCATGGCACGATCACCGTCGTTTCGGGCGGCATCCCGCATGAGGTGACCACCTTCCGCCGCGACGTGGAAACCGATGGCCGCCGCGCCGTCGTGGCCTTTGCCGACAGCATGGAAGACGACGCCCGGCGGCGCGATTTCACCATGAACGCGCTTTATGCCGATGCGACGGGCCGGGTCGAGGATCCGCTGGGGCAGGGGCTGGTCGACCTCGCCAGCCGCCACCTGCGCTTCATCGACGACCCTGGCCAGCGCATCCGCGAGGATTACCTGCGCATCCTGCGCTACTTCCGCTTCCATGCCCGCTTCGGCGATCCGCAGGCAGGGATGGATCCCGAGGCGCTGGCCGCCATCGCCGCCAATGCCGACGGCCTTGCGACCCTCTCGCGCGAAAGGGTGGGGGCCGAGTTGCTGAAGCTGCTCGCCGTCACCGACCCGGTGCCCGCCGTCGCCGCGATGGACCATGCGGGCGTGCTGCCGCGCATCCTGCCCGGGGCGGGCATCCGCGCCCTTGGTCCGCTGGTCCATCTGGAGGCCGAGGCGGGTCGCGCCCCCGATACGGGCCTGCGCCTGGCCGCGCTCGGTGGTGAGGACCCCGCCGGCGCCCTGCGCCTGTCAAAGAAGGCCGCCGCCCGTCACGCGCTGCTGCGCGCGGAGGCGGCGGGAACCCGCCCGCCCGCCGAACTGGGCTATCGCCATGGCGCCGAAGAGGCCGAGGCGATCCTGCTGCTGCGTGCCGCCTTGCTGGAGCAGCCGCTGCTGCCCGGGGATGTCGACCGCGCCCGTCAGGGGGCCGGGCAGGAATTTCCCATCATGGCCAGTGACTTGCAGGACAGATACCAGGGGAGAGAACTGGGCGAGGCGCTGCGGCGCGCCGAAGCGATATGGATCGCCGAGGGGTTCACCTTAGGGCGCGAGGCCCTGCTGTCCCGCCTCTGATCCGCGCAACCGGGTCTGCACAAACGTCGCTATCGCCTCCCTTGCAACCCCCGGCGCCGATGGGGATAAGAGGGTGAAAGGCGTCTCCCATGCTCGATCCCAAGAAGCTTATCGATCCCTACAAGCCGGCCGAGGGTCCGCCCCCGGACAGCCTGATGAAATTCATCGCCTGGGGTCTTGGCGGGGCCTGGCCGGGCCTGCTGCTGGGGGCCTTCCTGGCGGCGCTCTCGGGCGCGGCGGATGCCAGCACGGCCTGGATCCTCGGCGCGGTGGTCGACGGCGCCCAGGCGACCGGGCCCGATGGCTTCTTCGACCCGTCCAACGTGGCGCTGATCGTCGGCGCGGTGGCCTTCTTCCTGCTGGCGCGGCCGCTGTTCATGGGGCTGTCCACGGCGGCGACCTCGATGATCCTGCAGCCCAATGTCTTCACCCTGGTGCTGTCCCGCGTGCATCGCTGGACCATGGGCCAGTCCGTCGTCTACTTCGACAACGATTTCGCCGGCCGCATCAGCCAGAAGCAGATGCAGACCTCGCGCGCGCTGACCGATGTCGCCTTCGAGGTGATCAACGTGGTCGCCTTCGCCCTCGCCTCTTTCGGGGGCAGCGTGGCACTGATCCTGACCATCAACGCCGGTCTCGGCCTGGCCTTCCTGGTCTGGGTGATCGGCTACCTGGCGCTGATCTCGCTCTTCATGCCGCGCATCCGGTCGCGGTCCAAGGCGCGGGCGGCGGCGCGGGCCATGGTCTCGGGGGTGGTGGTGGACACGATCACCAACATCAAGACGGTCAAGCTTTTCGCCCATACCGAGCACGAGGACCGCGCGGCGCTGAACGCGCTGGAACGCTTCCGCCAGACGGCCCTGGCCTTCGGGCGGATCTCGACCACCTTCCGGGTGATCCTGACGGTCATGGGGGGCGTGCTGCCGGTGCTGCTGGTCGGCGGGGCGCTGTTCTTCTGGTCGCGCGGATCGGCGACCATGGGCGATATCGTCGCCGCCGGGGCGGTGGCGGTGCGGGTGGCACAGATGACCGGCTGGGTCAGTTTCACCCTGATGGGGATCTACGCCAACCTCGGCGAGGTCGAGGACGGGATGCGCACCCTGGGCCGGCCCGTGCGCCTGCAGGATAAGCCCGGCGCGACGGATCTGACCGTGCCCGAGGGGGCGATCACCCTGGATCACGTGGGCTTTGCCTATGGCCAGAAGGCCGGTGGCGTCACCGACCTGTCGCTGCAGATCCGCCCGGGCGAGAAACTGGGCATCGTCGGCGCCTCCGGGGCGGGCAAGTCGACGTTGGTGTCGCTGCTGCTGCGCCTCTACGATCCCGAGGAGGGGCGCATCCTGATCGACGGGCAGGACATCTCGGGCGTCACCCAGGACAGCCTGCGCCGCAATATCGCGCTGGTCACGCAGGACACCTCGATGTTCAACCGCTCGGCGCGGGAGAACATTCTCTACGGGCGTCCCGAGGCGACGGAGGATGAGCTGTTCGATGCCACGGACAAGGCCGAGGCGCATGAGTTCATCGAGAAGCTGACCGATTTCGAAGGCCGCGCCGGCTACGACGCCCGGCTGGGCGAACGCGGGGTGAAGCTGTCCGGCGGGCAGCGCCAGCGCATCGCCCTGGCCCGGGCCATCCTGAAAGACGCCCCGATCCTGGTGCTGGACGAGGCGACCAGCGCGCTGGACAGCGAGGTCGAGGCGCAGATCCAGTCGGCGCTGGAGAACGTGATGGAGGGCAAGACCGTGCTGGCCATCGCGCACCGCCTGTCCACGATCAGCCACATGGACCGCATCGTCGTCCTGCACGAGGGCCGCATCGCCGAGCTGGGCAGTCACGGCGAGCTGCTGGCGCAGGAAGGGCTTTACGCCCGCTACTGGGCGCGGCAGTCGGGCGGGTTCATCGTCACCGATGACGAGGACGAGAGCGCCGCCGCCGAATAGGCTTTGCGCGGCGCGTGACCTGCGATAGGAGGCGCGCCATGCAGCAAGATTTCCAGATCCAGCGACTTGGCCATCATGGCGATGGCATTGCCGAGGGGCCCTCGGGCCCCGTCTACGTCCCGATGACCCTGCCGGGCGAGCGTGTCAGCGGCACGCTGTCCGGCGACCGTCTGGAGGGCGTGAAGATCCTTGACCCCTCGGAGCAGCGCGTTGCCGCGCCCTGCCGTCATTTCCGCAGCTGCGGCGGCTGTGCCGTGCAGCACGCGGGCGAGGATTACGTCGCCGCCTGGAAGCGTGGCATCGTCGAAGTGGCGCTGAAGGGGCAGGGGCTGGAGGCAGTTATTTCGGGCGTCGCGACCTCTCCGGCGCAGTCCCGTCGCCGGGCCTCGCTGTCGGCGCGCAAGACCAAGGGCGGTGCCCTGGCGGGCTTCCACGGCCGCGCCTCGGGCGCCATCGTCGAGGTGCCGGACTGCCAGCTGCTGCATCCTGCCCTGATGCGCGCCCTGCCGGTGGCCGAGGGGCTGGCCCGGGTGGGTGGCGCGCGCAAGGGCGAGATCTCGGTGCTGGCGACCCTGTCCGAGGCCGGGCTGGATATCTCCGTCACTGATGGCAAGCCGCTGGACGAACCGCTGCGGATGGAGCTGACCAGTGCCGCGCAGGAGCTTGATCTGGCGCGGCTGTCCTGGGACGGAGAGCTGATTGTCACCCGCAACCCGCCGTTCCAGCGCTTTGGCCGCGCGCAGGTCGTGCCGCCGCCCGGTGCCTTCCTGCAGGCAACCCATCACGGTGAACAGACCCTGCTGGCCGAGGTGCTGCGCATCACCCGCGGCAGCAAACGCGTCGTCGACCTGTTCGCCGGCTGCGGCACCTTTGCCCTGCCGATTTCCGAGCGCGCCGAGGTTCTGGCGGTCGAGGGCGACCGTGCCATGACCGCCGCGCTGGAAGAGGGCTGGCGCCGCGCCGGGGGGCTTCACGCCCTGAAGGCCCAGGTGCGCGACCTGTTCCGCAATCCGCTGGAAGGCGAGGACTTCAAGGGCATCGACGCCGCCGTGATCGACCCGCCGCGCGCCGGGGCCGAGGCGCAGACCCGCGCGCTGGCCGAGGCCCGCGTGCCGGTGATCGCGGCCGTTTCCTGCAACCCGGTGACCTTCGCGCGGGATGCGCGGCTGCTGCTGGAAGCGGGCTACGACATGGGCGAGGTGCTGGTGGTGGACCAGTTCCGCTGGTCGCCCCATGTGGAAGTCGTTGCCGGATTTTCGCTCAACAAGTCGTGAGGCGCGCCTTGCCGCTTCCCGGCCCCCCTGTGGGGCTGGTAGAAGGGCAAAAACGCCAAACAGAGCAGTTTCATGAAAAGACGGGCAGTGCTTTCCCTGGTCCTGGCGGCTGTCGCCTCGGCCTGTTCCAGGTTCCAGACCTACCGTGGCCCCGAGGTCACGCGCATTCACGTGCTGAAGGGTCAGCGCCAGATGTTCCTGATGCACAATGACGAGGTGTTGCGGGCCTATGGCATCGGCCTCGGTTTCGCGCCGGTGGGTCACAAGCAGTTCCAGGGCGACGGCAAGACACCCGAGGGCGCCTACATGATCGACCGCCGGAATCCGAACTCGGAATTCCACCTGTCGATCGGCATCTCCTATCCCAATGCCAATGACCGCGCCTTTGCCGCCGAGCAGGGCAAGAGCCCCGGCGGGGACATCTTCATCCACGGCAAGCCGCCGAAGTACCGCAACGCGCCGCGGGATTGGACGGCGGGCTGCATCGCGGTGTCCGATGACGAGGTGGAAGAGATCTACGCCATGGTGCGCGACGGCACCCCGATCTACATCCACCCCTGACAGAGCCACGAAAAAGGCGCCCCACGGGGCGCCTTCCTGCCATCTGGCCGTTCACTGGCCTTGTCGTCTACTGCAGCGCGTCGGGCCGGCTGGGTACGGTGTTGCGGTCGCCCATGATCAGCGTCCACCAGATCTTGCCGTTGTTTTCCTGGTACCAGGCGAAGCCCATGTCGGTGGCGGCCTTGGACAGCAGAACGCGGCGGGTATCGTCCTGGTCCATCCAGGCGCCGAGGGTCTGCACCTCGGTCTCGTAGGTCTCGGAGATGTTTTCGCCGATCAACTCGCCCGGGTAGCCGACGCGGGCGATCCGGTCGATCGGCGAAGAGCCGTCCGAGCCGAAGTGCCAGGGGCGGTTCTGGTTCGACATGTCGTGCGAATGGGTGGCGGCCGCGGCGGTCAGCTGGCTGTCCAGCACCACCGGCGCCGCGCCAGAGGCAGCGCGCAGGCTGTTTACCGCATCCAGCATGTCATAGGGAATCCGGCCGCGATCCGCGGCGGTGATGCGATAGAGCCGGGGCAGCGGCTTGCCATCGGCGCCAAGCTGCGGCGGCTGCGGGTTGGTGGTTGCCACACAGCCCGCGAGGACCAGGCAGAGAGGAAGGAGAAGTTTCAGGAAACGCATTCAGGGTCTGCCGAGTTGAAAGTTGTATGAACCGCATATCGCGGCTGAGGTGCAAATTCAAACGCACATGGGCGTGAGGCGGTTCAATGACACTTGTTTGAATTGCGACTGAAGCTTCGGGGACATAAAGTGCGCAGGAAATCCGGCGCCCAAGGCCCTGCGGATACGGAGACCATCATGACTTTCCCCAAGACCCCCTCGCGGCGTGCCTTCCTTGCCGGTGGTGCCGCCGTCCTGGCAACCCCGGCCCTTGCCCAGCAAGAAGCCAGCTACGCCACCCCCTTCGAGAATTCGACCGAGGTCGAGCGTGATCCGAACGAGACCGCGCGGCGCAACATCTCGTCCTTCCGCTCGCTCGACTGGCGGCCCTATTTCGACAACACCCGCAACGGGGCGATCCTGGTCGATATCGACAGCCGGGCGCTGCACTACTGGTCCGAGGACCAGACGATCTACAAGCTGTACCCGACATCCGTGCCGCTGACCGACGACCTGACCCGGCGCGGCCGCACCTCGGTGGTGCAGAAGGTTGAGAATCCGACCTGGCGTCCGACCCCCGCGATGCAGAAGCGCAACCCCGAATGGCCGGCCGTGGTCGAGGGTGGCGCGCCGGACAATCCGCTTGGCGTGCGGGCGCTGTACCTCAGCTGGACCTACTACCGGATCCACGGCACCCACGACACAAGAAAGATTGGCCGCCGCTCTTCCAACGGCTGTATCGGGCTCTATAACGAGCATATCCTGCAGCTTTACGAGCTGGCCAAGGTGGGCACTCAGGTGTTGCTTATTTGACGACATTTTCCTGTGGGGACAGGGGTTACGGCATCTTGCCAATTGCAATTTGCGCCCCGCCCCGCGTATGACGGAATCACGAGGTAAGTCTTGGGTGCCGGGCGTAATATGTCCAAAATCGGCCGGCCTTTATCTGGAGGATAAAATGAAAAAACTCGTTCTCGCCGCCGCTCTGGCCGCAGCTGCAACCACCGCTTCCGCTGGCGCGTACTCCGAGCCGATGATCGAAGCTCCGGTTGTCGTCGAAGAAACCACCAGCTCGTCCGCCGGCATCATCCTGCCGCTGATCCTGCTGGCCGTGGTTGCTGCCGCTGTCGCCGACTAATTCGGCAGGCGCAAAGCAAACGAAAAAGGCGGTGGAGCAATCCACCGCCTTTTTTCTTGTCAGCACGTCCGGGGCCGGGTCGGGCGCCCCGGTGGGGGCACCCTGAGCGGGGCGCTCAGTCAAGCCAGCCCTGCAGGTTCCTCTCGATCTCGAAGGCCAGGGCGGCGATGTGTTCCTCGTCGTCGTTGAGGCAGGGCACGTAGGTGAAGCTTTCACCGCCGGCGTGCTCGAAGCTTTCGCGGATCTCTTCGTTGATCTCTTCCAGCGTCTCGATGCAATCGGCGCTGAAGGCAGGCGCGATGACGGCGATCTTCTTCTTGCCCGCTTCGGCAAGGCGCGCGACCTCTTCCACCGTGTAGGGCTGCAGCCATTCCTCGGGGCCGAACTTCGACTGGAATGTCGTCTTGATCTGGCTGTCTTCCCAGCCCAGACGCTCCTTCAGCAGTCGCGTCGTCTTCACGCACTGGCAATGGTAGGGGTCGCCCTCGGTCAGGTAGCGGAACGGCAGCCCGTGGTAGCTGCAGACCAGGATATCCGGCTGTTCCTCCATCTCGGCGAACCTGCGTTCAACCGAGGCGGCCAGGGCCTCGATATAGGCGGGGCTGTCGAAATAGGGGGGCAGGGTGCGGGTCGCGGGCTGCCGTTTCTCGTCCATCAGGGCGCGGAAGAACTGGTCGTTCGCCGTCGCAGTCGTGGCGCCGGCGTACTGCGGGTAGAGCGGGCAGAACAGGATCTTGGTGCACCCCGCCTCGACCATCTTGCGCACCTTCGACCTGGTCGAGGGATTGCCGTAGCGCATACAGAAATCGACCATCACCACGTCTTCGCCATAGCGCTCTTCCAGTGCGGCGGTCAGGGCGGTGGTCTGCTGCTTGGTGATCGTCATGAGGGGGGATTCATCCGCCTCGGTGTTCCAGATCGTCCTGTAGGCGGCGCCGGACTTGAAGGGCCGGATGCTGAGGACGATGCCCTGCAGGATCGGCTGCCACTTCCAACGCGGGTAGTCGATGACGCGCTTGTCGGAAAGGAATTCGGACAGGTAGCGGCGCATCGACCAGTAGCCGGTATCGTCCGGCGTGCCGAGATTGGCCAGCAGGACGCCGACCTTCTCGCGCGGCAGGGCTGGGTGATCGGCGGGGGCGTGCTCGGGCCGGGTGGCGTCGGTCATGAGGGCTCTCCTGAAAGGGTCGCCCCCGGAGATAGAGGGTTCCCGCGCAGGGTCAATGCGTCACGCCGCGCCACGCCGGTTTCCCGTCGGCGCGGCCTAGGGCTTCAGCGGCTTTTCGGCGGTGCCAAGCGCATCGGCCAGCGAGGACAGAGCCGAGCCGGGCCGCAGTGGCTGCTGCTGGCTTTCATGTGGCGCCCAGCCGGTCAGGGTGACCAGCTCGAAGGTGGCGGGGACACGGCCCGCCGCATCGGCATGGGTCTGAAGGTACAGCTCGACCGCGCGCAGCATGACGGCGCGGCGGGTCGGGTGGCGCAGCCGCTGGTGCAGCGCGTTGCCCTCGCCCATGGCGCGCAGGTCGGCCATCAGCCGCAGCGGGCTTTCGTAGTCGACCTTCACCGTGTCGCTGTCCACCACGGGCAGGGCGAACCCCGCCCGTTGCAGCAGCCCGCCGAGGTCGCGCACCTCGCCCATGGGGGCGATGCGGGGCGACAGGCCGCCGGTCACCTCGATTTCCGCCTGGCCGAGGCAGGCGCGCAGCTCGTGCAGGGTCTGGCCGCCGAAGAAGACCGCCAGCAGCAGCCCGTCGGGGCGCAGGGCGCGGCGGCACTGGATCAGCTGGCCCACGGGATCGTTGGACCAGTGCAGGTCGAAGACATGCATCACCAGGTCGGCAGAGCCGGGTGCCAGCTCCAGCACCTCGCCGGTGCCGACGACCTTCGGCGGATGGGGAAAGCCCCGGGTCAGCCCCTGCCAATGGGCGGGATGCGGGGTGACGAGCACGGGATCCGTAAACTCCCGCTTAACCATGTCCAGGCGATCCTGCAGGTCGAGGGCCGCGCGGTCGTGCAGGAACAGGGCCTGGGCCTCGGCGCGGGCCCGGTTGCGGGCAAGCGCGGCGGCATCGGTGAGGGTCTGCTGGGATGTCTGGCTCATGGGACGGATAGATAGGCACTTCGCGGGGCTAGTTCAAACCACGCTGCGGCTGATCTATCCGCCGCGCTGCCTGGCCTGCGGCGGGCTGGTCGAAAGCGACTTCGGCCTCTGCGGCGACTGCTGGCGCGACACGCCTTTCATCGGCGGCACGGCCTGCGACTCCTGCGGGGTGCCGCTGCCCGGCGGAGAGGCGACAGAGCGGGCGCGCTGCGACCAGTGCCTGCGCGATCCGCCCCCCTGGGCGCGGGGGCGGGCGGTGATGCTCTACCAGGGGGTCGCGCGGCGGCTGGTGATGCAGCTGAAGCATGGCGACCGGCAGGACATCGCGGCCCCCGCCGCGCATTGGCTGGCCGAGGCCGTGGCGGGCCTGCTGCCCGTCGACACCCTGGTCGCGCCGGTGCCGCTGCATCGCTGGCGGCGGGTGAGGCGGGGCTACAACCAGTCGGCGTTGCTGTCCCGGCGGCTGGCCGGCCACCTTGGCCTGTGCGACCTCCCCGACCTGCTGCAGCGGCCCCACGCCACGCCCTCGCTGGACGGCAAGACGCGGGCCGAGCGGCATAGGATCCTCTCGGGCGCGCTTCGGGTGAACCCGCGCCACGCCGCTGTCGTCGCAGGCCGTCCGGTGCTGCTGGTGGACGACGTGATGACCTCGGGCGCGACCTTTTCGGCGGCAACGGAGGCGCTTCACGCGGCGGGCAGCGGGCCGGTCACGGTTCTGGCACTGGCGCGGGTCGGCAAAGCACCTTAGGTTGTCCCCCGCGACCTGATCCGGAGAGACCCATGCCCGCCATCGAGATCTACACCCGCCCGACCTGCGGTTTCTGCCATGCGGCCAAGCGGCTGCTGCGCGACAAGGGCGTGACCTTCACCGATATCGACATCAACGTCGAACCCGCCCGCCGGGCCGAGATGATCCAGCGCGCCAACGGCGGGTCCACCGTGCCGCAGATCTTCGTCGGCGATGTCCATGTGGGCGGCTGTGACGACCTGTATGCTCTTGAGAACGCAGGGAAACTAGACGCCCTGCTGGCGATGGAGTGAGCCTTGGCCACCGCTGTCAAAGCCGCCCTCCTGCAGATCACCTCGGGCGATGATCCTGCCGCCAACCTGGCGATGATCCAGCCGATGATCGCCGAGGCTGCCGCCAATGGCGCCGGTTTCGTGCTGATGCCCGAGGTCTCGAACTGCCTGTCCAATTCGCGCGCGCGCCAGAACGAGGTTCTGCGCCGCGAGGACGAGGACGAGACCCTGAAGGCCCTGCGCGCCCAGGCGGCGGATCTGGGGATCTGGCTGCTGATCGGCTCTCTCGGCCTGAAGACCGGCGATGCGGACGGGCGCTTTGCCAATCGCTCTTTCCTGATCTCGCCCGGGGGCGATATCGCGGCCTGGTACGACAAGATCCACATGTTCGACGTGCAGGTCAGCGCGCATGAGACCTACCGCGAATCCGATGGCTACCGGCCCGGCGATCGCGCCGTGGTGGCGCGCACGCCCTTCGGCGTGGTGGGGATGACCGTCTGCTACGACGTGCGTTTCGCCTATCTGCACCGGATGCTGGCCCATGCCGGGGCGACGATCCTGACGGTGCCCGCCGCCTTCAGCCCGGTCACCGGCGTCGTCCACTGGGAGCCCCTGCTGCGCGCCCGCGCCATCGAGACCGGCTGTTACGTGCTGGCGCCCGCGCAATGCGGCCTGCACACCAAGCCCGGCGAGAAGGAGCGCCGCACCCATGGGCACGGCATGGTCGTCGCGCCCTGGGGCGAGGTGCTGCTGGACATGGGAACCGAGCCCGGCATCGGCTATGTCACCCTCGATCCGGAAGCCGTGGAAAGCGCCCGCAAGCGGGTGCCCGCGCTGAGCCATGACCGCACTGTGGCGCTTGACGACAGTGCCCTCTGAGCCATGAATTCCCCGCGCAACTCCCTGGCGATCACGCTGTTTTCCGAGATCCTCGCGGCGGATCAGATGATCCGCAACCGGCTGTCCAGGGTGCTGCCGAAGGGGATGGAGCTGTCGCATTTCTCGGTGCTGAACCACCTGGCGCGGGTCGGGACAGAGCGCAGCCCGGCGCAGCTGGCGCAGACGTTTCACGTCACGCGCGGCGCGATGACCAACACGCTGAGCAAGCTGGAATGGGCCGGTTACGTGCATATCCGCCCCGACTGGGACGATGCGCGGCGCAAGATGGTGGCGATCAGCCCCGCCGGGCGGCAGGCGCGGGATGCGGCGCTGTCGGCGGTGGCGCCGCTGTTCGCCAGCATGCTGGACGAGATCCCCGAGGAAAAGGTGCGCTCGGTCCTGCCGGTGCTGCGCGAGCTGCGCGGCAAGCTGGAAGAGGATCGCTAGAAGGCCGCGATCTGCAGCGCGATGGCGCCGCCGTAGATCACCAGCAGCAGGGTCGAATCGATGCCGATCCGGCCGGGCCCGCTGCGTTCACGCACGATCAGCCCGCCGATCAGCACCGCGCTCATCAGCGCGGCGGTGACGACCCAGAAATAATCCTGCTGCCCGACCGCGTGATAGAGCGACCCGTCGCGATAGGCCGCATCCGAGAGCGGCAGGAAGAGCGTGTCGAAGGTATTGCCGCCGATGATCCCGCCGACCGCCAGTTGCAGCGCGCCGCGGCGGACGGCGGCCAGGGTGGTGACCAGCTCGGGCAGGGAGGTGGCGACGGCGGTCATCAGCGCCCCGACAAGCGAGGCCGATAGCCCGGCGCGGTCGGTGATCGCGCTGCCGACCTGGCCCAGCAGGTAGCCGACGACGCCCATCACCAGCATCAGCGCGGCGAATTCGCCGAACAGCCGCGGGGTCGAACGGCGAGCGGTGGCCGCGTCTTCCTCTTCCGGGGCGTCTTCGCGGGTGTGGCGGGTGCGGACGGGGGTCCACATCGGCTCTTCCTGCACCGCGCGGCTGACCATCAGCCCGCCCGCATAGGCGACCGGGATCAGGAAAGACACCGGGTGCAGGCCAAGCAGGGTGACCTCGGGGGTCACCAGGGCGGCAAGCGGCAGCATCAGCAGGAAGATCAGCAGCACGCCCTGGAAGATGTTGGTCAGCTCGGCGGCGGCATGTTCCAGGTTGGCGCGGCGGAAGGCCATGTCGGCGAAGGCGAGGAAGGCGGTTTGCGCGGCAATGCCGCCGACCGAGTTCGAGAAGGCCAGCGAGGCGCGCCCCTCGAGCGCGGTCGAGATCGACACCACGGTGCCCGACAGCGAGGTCGCGGCGCCCAGGATGACCGCGCCGACGATGGCCTCGCCCAGCCCCGTGCGGTCGGCGAGCCGGTCGGCATAGCCGGTCATCAGCACGCCGGTCACGGCGATCACCCCGGCCAGCACGGCAAAGAGCCCCGCGAGGGGCAGCAGCGGAAGATCAGCGAACATGGGCGGCGGGGCTCTGTCTCATCTCCGCCTCAACGCCCGGTCCCGGCGCGGGTTCCCTACTTCGGGCGCAGCGCCGCGGTGACGTAGTTGACCGACAGGTCGCGGGACGAGATCGACCACTGCCAGCTGACCGGGTTGAAGACATAGCCCTTGCGGTCGACCGGGGTCATGCCGGCATCGCGGATCAGCTGGTACAGCTCGTCCGGGGTGATGAACTTCTGCCAGTCGTGGGTGCCCTTGGGCAGCCAGCGCATGACCCATTCGGCGCCCACGATGGCCATGGCGAAGCTTTTCGCATTGCGGTTGATCGTCGAGCACAGGTGCAGCCCGCCGGGCTTCAGCAGGTCATGACAGGCGCTGAGGTAGGCCAGCGGATCGGCGACATGTTCCACCACCTCCATGTTCAGCACCACGTCGAACTGCTCGCCCGCCTCAGCCAGCGCCTCGGCGGTGGTGTGGCGATAGTCGATCACCAGCCCGGACTGTTCCGCATGGGCGCGGGCGACGGGGATGTTGCGCTCGGCGGCATCGGCGCCGACGACCTCGGCCCCGAGGCGCGCCATGGGTTCGCACAGAAGCCCGCCGCCGCAGCCGATATCGAGGATGCGTAGCCCCTCGAAGGGGCGGTCGCTGCCCGGATCGCGGGCATATTCCGCCGCGATCTGCGAGGTGATGTAGTCCAGCCGCACCGGGTTCATCATGTGCAGCGGCTTGAACTTCCCGGTGGGGTCCCACCATTCGGCGGCCATGGCCTGAAACTTGGCGACCTCGGCGTCATCCACTGTCTGTCTGTCGGTTTGCATTCCGGACTCCTTGGGGTCATGCTGGCGTGACCCTTCTTATATGGGACGGAAATGGATAGAAACTCGGGGCAAAAGAGCGCAAGCCAGGTGCTGTATCCGCCACTGGATCCTTTCGACCAGCGCATGTTGCCGGTCGGCGAGGGACATGAGCTGTATGTCGAGCAATCCGGCAACCCCGAGGGGGAGCCCGTGGTGGTGCTGCACGGCGGTCCGGGCGGCGGCTGTTCCCCGGCGATGCGGCGCTATTTCAACCCCGAACATTACCGGATCATCCTCTTCGATCAGCGCGGCTGTGGCCGCTCGCGGCCCTATGCCAGTGTCGAGGACAACACCACCTGGCACCTGGTGCGCGACATCGAGGCGATCCGCGAGACGCTGGGGATCGAGACCTGGTGCGTCTTCGGCGGCTCCTGGGGGGCGACCCTGTCGCTGATCTATGCGCAGACCCATCCTGATCGTGTCCGTCACCTGGCCCTGCGCGGCGTCTTCCTGATGACCCAGAGCGAGCTGGACTGGTTCTACGGCGGCGGTGCCGGCAAGTTCTGGCCCGAGGCCTGGGCGCGGTTCGCCGATCCGATCCCGGAAGAGGAGCACGATGATTTCATCGCCGCCTATGCGCGACGGCTGTTCACCGGCAACCAGGTGGAAGAAGTGCGGTTCGCCCGCGCCTGGTCGGTCTGGGAGAACGGGTTGGCGTCGATCGCCAGCAACGGCATGGGCGGGGAACCCCCCGGGCAATACGCACGTGCCTTCGCGCGGCTGGAGAATCACTATTTCACCCACCTCGGCTGGATCGAGGAGGGCCAGATCCTGCGCGACATGGGCAGGATCGCCCAGATCCCCGGGGATATCGTGCAGGGTCGTTTCGACATGATCTGCCCGCCCGGAAAGGCCTGGGAGCTGCATCGCGCCTGGCCGGGAAGCGCGCTGCACATGATCCCCAATGCCGGCCACGCGCTGTCGGAGCCCGGCATCACCGCCCGGCTGGTCGAGGTCATGGACCAGCGCTCGACGGGGTAAGCTCAGGCACTGGTACGGGGTCTTTCCTTGAGACACTGATCATATATCCGGCCCGGCGGCACCGCCGGAGGCAGAAGATGGCAGAAAGCGGGGGCTCTGCCCCCCGCCCTGCGGGCTCCCCCCGGAGTACTTTCAGCCTGGTGATGATATTGGAGCTGACGGGGGCGTGGCGCTTTCCCGCAGGGGTTTCGGCGCATCCCCCTTGCGATTCGCGGAAACCGGGCGTATATCCGCCTCAACAGCGGCGCGTCGAACCCTCTGGGAACGAAGCACCACCGGGAATTCGACGGGCCGCGTGCCCGTTTTTTTGTGCCCGGACCGGATATGACCGACCTTATCGCCAAGACCGCCATCGACCGCCGCCTGGCCGAGATCGTGGGCCCCGTCATCGAGGACCTCGGTTTCGAACTGGTGCGCATCCGCCTGATGGGCGGGAACACCAAGACCCTGCAGATCATGGCCGAACGGCCGGATGGCGGGATCGAAGTGGACGAATGTGCCCGGATTTCCAACGCGGTCTCCGCCGTGCTGGATGTCGAGGACCCCGTGACAGACCCCTACAACCTGGAAGTCAGCTCTCCCGGGATCGACCGGCCGCTGACCCGGCTGAAGGACTTCGACGCCTTCGAGGGCTACGAGGCCCGGATCGAGACCGCCGAGCTTGTCGGAGGCCGCAAGCGCTTCAAGGGCGTTCTGGCGGGGGTCGAGGAGCAGGACGTGCTGATCAACATCGAGGATCAGGGCGAAGAGGTCACTGTGGGTCTGAACTTCGACTGGCTGGCGGAAGCCAAGCTGGTGCTGACCGACGACCTGATCAAGGAAATGCTGAAGGCCCGCAAGGATGCCGGCCAGATCAATGAAGCCGACTTCGACGAAATCGAGACCGAAGACGAAGGTTCCCAGGAGGACTGACCATGGCAATCACTTCTGCCAACCAGCTTGAACTGCTGCAAACTGCCGAGGCCGTCGCCCGGGAGAAGATGATCGACCCCGGTCTCGTGGTCGAGGCGATGGAGGAATCCCTCGCCCGCGCCGCAAAGAGCCGCTACGGCGCTGAGATGGACATCCGTGTCTCCATCGACCGCAAGACTGGTCGCGCCACCTTCACCCGCGTCCGCACCGTGGTCGAGGACGAGGATCTGGAGAACTACCAGGCCGAGTTGACCGTCCAGCAGGCCAAGCAGTACATGGCCGATCCGCAGATCGGTGACACCTTCGTCGAGGAAGTGCCGCCGGTCGAGATGGGCCGGATCGCCGCGCAGTCGGCCAAGCAGGTCATCCTGCAGAAGGTCCGCGAAGCCGAGCGTGACCGCCAGTACGACGAGTTCAAGGACCGCGCCGGCACCATCATCAACGGTGTCGTCAAGCGCGAGGAATACGGCAACGTCATCGTCGACGTGGGCCGTGGCGAGGCGATCCTGCGCCGCAACGAGAAGATCGGTCGCGAAGCCTATCGCCCGAACGACCGTATCCGCTGCTACATCAAGGATGTGCGCCGCGAGACCCGTGGTCCGCAGATCTTCCTCTCGCGCACCGATCCGCAGTTCATGGCCGAGCTGTTCAAGATGGAAGTGCCCGAGATCTACGACGGCATCATCGAGATCAAGGCCGTGGCCCGGGATCCCGGCTCGCGCGCCAAGATCGCCGTGATCTCCTACGATGGCTCGATCGACCCGGTCGGCGCCTGTGTCGGTATGCGCGGTTCGCGCGTGCAGGCCGTGGTGAACGAGCTGCAGGGCGAGAAGATCGACATCATCCCGTGGTCGGAAGACATGCCGACCTTCCTCGTGAACGCGCTGCAGCCGGCGGAAGTGTCGAAGGTGGTTCTGGACGAGGAAGCCGAGCGTATCGAGGTCGTGGTGCCCGAAGAGCAGCTGAGCCTTGCCATCGGCCGCCGTGGTCAGAACGTGCGCCTGGCGTCGCAGCTGACCGGCCTCGACATCGACATCATGACCGAGGAGGAGGAATCCGCCCGCCGTCAGAAGGAGTTCGAGGACCGCACCAAGCTGTTCATGGACACCCTGGACCTGGACGAATTCTTCGCTCAGCTGCTGGTGTCGGAAGGCTTCACCAACCTGGAAGAAGTCGCCTACGTCGAGCAGGACGAGCTGCTGGTGATCGACGGTGTCGACGAGGACACCGCGCAGGAGCTGCAGACCCGGGCCCGCGAATACCTGGAAGCCCAGGCCGAGGCCGCCCTCAAGCGCGCCCGCGAGCTGGGCGCCGAGGACAGCCTTGTTGAATTCGACGGACTCACTCCCCAGATGGTAGAGGCCCTGGCCGAAGACGGCGTGAAGACGCTGGAAGACTTCGCCACCTGCGCCGACTGGGAACTGGCCGGCGGCTGGACCACGGTCGACGGCGAGCGCGTCAAGGACGAAGGTCTTCTGGAGAAGTTCGAAGTCTCTCTCGAAGAAGCGCAGCAACTGGTGATGACCGCCCGCGTCCTGCTGGGCTGGGTCGACCCCTCCGAGCTGGAGCCCGACGAGGAAGAGGCCGAAGACGGCGGTGAGACCGAGGAGGCCGAGGTCTGAGGCCGGGTTCGGAGGCGCGCCGATGAGCCGGGGCGGAAAGGACAAGGATCGGGCCGAGGGGCCCGAGCGCAAGTGCATCGTCACGGGTGAGGTCGCACCGAAGAGCGGTCTCATCCGGTTCGTGGTGGGGCCCGAGGGCCAGGTGGTGCCGGATCTGGCGGACAAGCTGCCGGGCCGGGGCATCTGGGTCAGTTCGACCCGCGAGGCGATTGATACGGCGGCGAAGAAGAAGCTGTTTTCGCGGTCGGCGAAGATGCAGGTCACGGTGCCGGAAGGTCTGGCCGATCTGGTCGAGCGCCTTCAGGCGAAACGGGTCTGCGAACTGCTGGCACTGGCGCGCAAGTCCGGCGATGCGGTCGCCGGGTACGAAAAGGTGAAAGATATGCTGGCCAAGGAAGAGGCGTCGACCCTCATCCAGGCCAGCGACGGGTCCGAGCGCGGCAAGTCCAAGCTCTCGACCCCCTACCGGGGCAATTTCATCGGCTGGCTCACCGCGGATGAGCTGGGCTTGGCCTTCGGCAGGGAAACTGTCATACACGCCGCCTTAGGAACTGGCGGTTTGAGCAAACGTGTTGTAGAGGAGGCCGCGAGACTGCGAGGTCTGCGTGCCTGACGCATGAGGCGGGAGGGTCCCGCCTGAAAGGAAGATTGGCCAATATGAGCGACAACGACGGTAAGAAGACTCTGGGTGTTCGTGGTGGCGGTCCCCGCTCGGGGAACGTGAAGCAGAGCTTCAGCCATGGCCGCACCAAGAACGTCGAAGTGGTGACGAAGCGCAAACGCGTTGTCGTCCCCAAGGCCGGCTCTGGCAAATCCGGCGGCAACCCTGCCCTCGGCGACCCCAACAAGCGGCCCAAGGGCATCACCGATGCCGAAATGGAGCGCCGCCTGAAGGCTGTCGCCGCCGCGAAGGCGCGTGAGGCGGAAGATACCGAACGCCGCGCCCGCGAGGAAAAGGAACGCGAGGAAGAGCGCCAGCGCCGCCGCGACGAAGCGGAGCAGAAGGAGCGCGAGCAGCGCGAGGCCGAGGAAAAGGCCCGTGCCAAGGCCGAAGAAGAAGAGCGCAAGCGCACCGAGGAGGCCGAGGCCGCCAAGCGTGCCGCTGCTGCCGCCGCCGCGCCTGCGGCCGCCCCGGGCGAAGACCCCGGACGTGCTGCCAAGGGTCCGGCCCGCGCCAAGCCCGCCGGTGGCGGTGCCACGCCCGACCGCAACGACCGCGACGATCGCGGTGGCCGCAACAAGGGCCGTGACGATGGTCGCCGCTCGGGCAAGCTGACGCTGAACCAGGCTCTGTCCGGTGGCGAAGGTGGCCGTCAGAAATCCCTCGCCGCGATGAAGCGGAAGCAGGAGCGCGCCCGCCAGAAGGCCATGGGCGGCCCCGTCAACCGCGAGAAGGTCGTGCGCGACGTGCAGCTGCCGGAAACCATCGTGGTCTCCGAGCTGGCCAACCGCATGGCCGAACGTGTCGCCGACGTGGTCAAGGCCCTCATGCAGAACGGCATGATGGTCACCCAGAACCAGATGATCGACGCGGATACCGCCGAACTGATCATCGAGGAATTCGGCCACAAGTCGCAGCGGGTTTCCGATGCCGACGTCGAGGACGTCATCAAGGCCGTCGAGGAAAAAGAGGAAGACCTGAAGGGGCGCCCGCCGGTCATCACGATCATGGGCCACGTCGACCACGGCAAGACCTCGCTGCTGGACGCGATCCGCGATGCGAAGGTGGTCGCCGGCGAAGCCGGTGGCATCACCCAGCACATCGGCGCCTACCAGGTCACCACCGAGAGCGGCGCCGTGCTGTCGTTCCTCGACACCCCCGGCCACGCGGCCTTCACCTCGATGCGCTCGCGCGGTGCCCAGGTGACGGACATCGTGGTGCTGGTGGTGGCGGCGGATGACTCGGTCATGCCGCAGACCATCGAGGCCATCAACCACGCCAAGGCCGCCGGCGTTCCGATGATCGTGGCGATCAACAAGTGCGACAAGCCCGCCGCCGACCCGGACAAGGTCCGTGCCGAGCTGCTGCAGCACGAGGTGATCGTCGAGAAGATGTCGGGCGACGTGCAGGACGTGGAAGTGTCGGCGCTGACCGGCAAGGGTCTGGACGAACTGCTGGAAGCCATCGCGCTGCAGTCCGAGATCCTGGAACTGAAGGCCAACCCCGACCGCGCCGCCCAGGGCGCCGTGATCGAGGCCCAGCTGGACGTGGGCCGTGGCCCCGTCGCCACCGTGCTGGTCCAGACCGGCACGCTGCGCCAGGGTGACATCTTCGTCGTCGGCGAGCAGTACGGCAAGGTCCGTGCGCTGGTGAACGACAAGGGTGAACGGGTCAAGGAAGCCGGTCCGTCGGTGCCCGTCGAGGTGCTTGGCCTGAACGGCACGCCGGAAGCCGGTGACGTGCTGAACGTGGTCGATACCGAGGCCCAGGCCCGCGAGATCGCCGAGTACCGTCACAACGTCGCGAAGGAAAAGCGCGGCCTGGTCGGTGCCGGCACCACGCTGGAACAGCTAATGGCGAAGGCCAAGGCCGACGAGAACGTCTCGGAACTGCCGGTGATCGTGAAGGCCGACGTGCAGGGGTCTGCCGAAGCCATCGTGCAGGCGCTGGAGAAGGTCGGCAACGACGAGGTCCGGGTGCGCGTCATCCACTACGGCGTCGGTGCCATCACCGAAACCGACGTGGGCCTCGCCGAAGCTTCGGGCTGCCCGGTGATCGGCTTCAATGTCCGTGCCAATGCGCCGGCGCGTAACAGCGCCAACCAGAAGGGCGTCGAGATCCGTTACTACTCGGTGATCTACGACCTGGTGGACGACGTGAAGGCGGCGGCCTCGGGCCTGCTGTCCAACGAGATCCGCGAGAACTTCATCGGCTACGCCACGATCAAGGACGTTTTCAAGGTGTCCAACGTCGGCAAGGTCGCGGGCTGTCTGGTCACCGAAGGTGTGGCGCGCCGCTCTGCCGGTGTCCGCCTGCTGCGCGACGACGTGGTGATCCACGAAGGCACGCTGAAGACCCTGAAGCGTTTCAAGGACGAGGTGTCGGAAGTCATCTCGGGCCAGGAATGCGGCATGGCCTTCGAGAACTACGACGATGTCCGCGCTGGCGACGTCATCGAGATCTTCGAGCGCGAGGAGGTCGAGCGCAAGCTCTGACCCCTGCCCCCGCGAATGTCAAAGGCCGGCCCCTCTGGGCCGGCCTTTTTCGTTGGGCCCCCTCATTCAGGTCGCCGTGCGGGTCGCGGAACGCAAAAGAGCGGCCCGGGGGCCGCTCTTACTTGTCTTGACGGGTCGATGCTGATCAGGCGGCGGCGGTCTGTGCGACCGGCGAGCCGGTGAAAAGCTGCTGACCGACACGCACTTCGACTTTCCCGTTCGGGAGCGCGCGCACGAAGGTGCCCTGCACGGAAACACAGGTACCGAGAGTGATGGTCTTCAACATGGTATTCCCCTTCCCATTCCGGAATATTTATCTCTCATCCATATATACCCCACCATCCGTTAACAGAGCAGCCAAAAGTTACTCAAAAGCTAAATTTTTGCCACAAAAACGGCACAATTCGACGCCGCAACGCAGTAATTCTGCCGCAACGCAGCGAAATTCCTTTACGTCAGCCGAGTCGTTCTGCGCAGGCAACACGCAAAAGATCTCTGATTTGTCCAAGAAATAAGCGTGCTCAACCGAGGGGTGAAACCCGTCGGTAACCCTACGAATGCGTCTGGAATCAGGTGATTCGCTACAGCCAGTCGCGCAGGATGGGGATCAGTGGCAGGTCCGCCGGCGGCATCTCGTAGTTGCGCAGCTCGGTGCCGCGCGCCCAGGCGAGGGTCTGGCCCTCGCGCGGTTGCGGCACCCCTTCCCACTTGCGGCAGGCAAAGAGCGGCATCAGCAGGTGGAAGTTCTCGTATTCATGGCTGGCGAAGGTCAGCGGCGCCAGGCAGGAGGACCAGGTGTCGATGCCCAGCTCTTCCTTCAGCTCCCGGATCAGGGCCGCTTCGGGGGTCTCGCCCGCCTCGACCTTGCCCCCGGGAAACTCCCAGAGGCCGGCCATGGACTTGCCTTCGGGGCGCTGTGCCAGCAACACGCGCCCGTCGACGTCGATCAGCGCGACGGCCGAAACCAGGACGATCTTCTTGCTCACGAGCGGTAATCCGCGTTGATCGAGATGTAGCCGTGGGTCAGGTCGCAGGTCCAGACGGTCGCGGTGCCGCCGCCGAGGCCCAGATCGACCGAGATGGCGATCTCTTGCTGCTTCATGATCGCGGCGCCCTGCTCTTCGCGGTAGTCGGGGCTGACCCAGCCGTTTTCAGCCACCAGCACATCGCCGAAGCGGATCGACAGCAGGTCACGGTCGGCGGCGGCGCCGGATTTGCCGATGGCCATGACGACGCGGCCCCAGTTGGGATCCTCTCCGGCGATGGCGGTCTTGATCAGCGGCGAATTGGCGATGGCCATGGCGTGGGTCCTGGCGTCGGCGTCCGAAGCGGCGCCCGACACGTGGATCTCGACGAACTTGGTCGCGCCCTCGCCGTCCTTCACCACCTGGTGTGCAAGATCCAGCATCACGCCGCGCAGGGCGTCGATGAAGGCGGTGCTTTCGGCGGTGACCCGGGCGCCCGAGGTACCGGTGGCCCCCATCAGAAGCGTGTCAGACGTCGAGGTGTCGCTGTCGACGGTGATGCAGTTGAAGGTGACATCGGTCAGCGTGCTCAGCATGTCCTGCAGAACCGAGCGTTCGACCAGCGCGTCGGTGAAGATATAGACCAGCATGGTCGCCATGTCGGGCGCGATCATGCCCGAGCCCTTGGCGATCCCGGCGATCTTCACCGGCTTGCCCTCGACCATCACCTCGGCGGTGGCGCCCTTCGGGAAGGTATCTGTGGTCATGATCGCCTGGGCGGCTTCCTCGATCTTGCCGGCGTCCAGCGCCTGTTTCAGATCGGCAAGCTTCGCGGTCACGCGCTCATGCGGCAGCGGTTCCCCGATGACGCCGGTCGAGGAGGTGAAGACGCGGGCCTCGTCCAGCCCCAGCACCTCGGCGGCGGCGGCGGTCACGGCCTTGGTCGCGGTCACGCCGTTCTTGCCGGTGAAGGCATTGGCGTTGCCCGAGTTGACCACGATGGCAGCGGGGCCGCTGCCATCGAGTCCGATCTTTTCCTGGCAATCCAGAACGGGGGCCGAGCGCGTGGCCGAGCGGGTGAACACCCCGGCCATCACGCTGCCCTCGTCCAGCAGGGCAAGCATCACGTCGCGGCGTCCCTTGTAGCGGACACCGGCCTCTACCGTGGCAAAGCGCACACCGTCGATGACGGGCAGCGCGGGAAAGGCGGCAGGCGCCAGCGGAGAGGTCGGATACTTGCCCACGGGGGATTACTCCTGAAGTTCCTGATACAGCGGCATCACCGACTGTTGGCTGAGGTCGAGCGACCCCATGTCGGCCATGCTTGAATCGGAGTTTGCGGCGAGTTCGTCAAGATAGGCAGTGCTTTCGGACTGCTGCAGCTTGCCGACGATCTCTTCGCGGACCTCGTCCAGGGACGGCTTGCGCTCGCGGGTTTCGTTCAGCTTGATGACGTGCCAGCCGAATTGCGTCTGCACGGGGGCCGAGATGTCGCCGGCCTCCATGTCGACCAGGGCTTCGCTGAAGGGCGCGACCATCTTGTCGGGGGTGAACCAGCCCAGCTGTCCGCCATTGGGGCCCGAGGGGCCGGTCGACTTGTCGCGGGCCAGCTTGGCGAAGTCCTCGCCGCCGTCCAGTTCCTCGATCAGGGCCTGGGCCTCCTCCTCGGTCTCGACCAGGATATGCGAGGCATTGTATTCCGTCGGGCCTTCGGCATCGGCGGGGTACATGGTTTCATACTCGGCCTGGATACGTTCTTCGGTGATCACCTCGTTGAGGTGCTGCAGCATGGCGTCGGTGGCGATCAGCTTGCGTTCGGTGTTGTCCATCAGCAGGCCGGTGGCCTTGGCCATCTCGCCCTCGAACTGCTGGCGCAGCTGTTCCTGCTGCACCAGTTGCTGCAGCAGCGGCGCGGCGATCTGGCCCATGGGCATCTGGTTGTAGGGCTCGGGCGCCTCGATCTGGGCGGCGATGACATGGCCCATGGTGATCTCGGTTTCGCCGACGCGCGCCAGCACGGTGTCCAGCGTGACCGGGCCCTCGACCGCGATTGCCTCAGCGGAAGCTGCGGGGGCCTCGGCGGCTGCATCCTGGGCCAGCAGGTGAGCCGGGGTGCTCAGCGCCAGCACGGCGGCAAGGGTAAGACGGTGCAACATGGATTTTCCTCCGGTTTTCCACGCGGGCGCGTGGCGTTGACACTGCTGTGCGCGCCTACTACATCGCCTTATGGCAAAGGGTTCGGCGGCCATTCCGGCTCTGTGTAAGGGTCGCGACGGCGGCATACAACCAACCCTGCCACACGATGGCGTCAGGAAGCGGAAGATAGATCATGCTGGGTATCGGAACATTCGCCAAGAAGGTCTTCGGCACGCCGAACGACCGCAAAATCAAGGCGACGCGCCCGCTGATCGACAAGATCAACGCGCTGGAAGCGGAGCTCCAGGCCCTCTCGGACGAGGCGCTGCGGGCCAAGACGGACGAGTTCCGCACAAGGCTGGAGGGCGGCGAGACGCTGGACGACCTGCTGCCCGACGCTTTCGCCACCTGCCGCGAAGGAGCCCGCCGCGCCATTGGCCTGCGGGCTTTCGACGTGCAGCTCATGGGCGGGATCTTCCTGCACCAGGGTAACATCTCCGAGATGAAGACCGGCGAGGGCAAGACCCTCGTGGCCACCTTCCCCGCCTATCTGAACGCCCTGACGGGCAAGGGCGTGCACGTGGTGACCGTGAACGACTACCTGGCGAAACGCGACGCCGAGTGGATGTCGAAGGTTTACGGTTTCCTCGGGCTCACCACCGGCGTGGTCCATCCCGGCCAGGGCGACGAGGCGAAGCGGCAGGCCTACCTGTGCGACATCACCTACGCCACCAACAACGAACTGGGCTTCGACTACCTGCGCGACAACATGAAGTCCGAACTCAGGGACATGTACCAGCGCGGCCATAACTTCGCGATCGTCGACGAGGTGGACAGCATCCTGATCGACGAGGCGCGCACCCCGCTGATCATCTCGGGCCCCGCCGAGGACCGCAGCACGCTCTATACCACCATCGACGGGCTGATCCCCTCGCTGAGCGATGAGGATTTCACCACCGACGAGAAGCAGCGCAGCGTCACCTTCACCGAGGAAGGCAACGAGAAGCTGGAGCAGCTGCTGCATGACAACGGTCTGCTGGAAGAAGGTGCGACGCTCTACGACCCCGAGTCGACCTCGATCGTCCACCACGTCAACCAGGCCCTGCGCGCCCACAAGCTGTTCATGCGCGACCAGCATTACATCGTGCGTGACGGCAACGTGGTGCTGATCGACGAATTCACCGGCCGGATGATGGCCGGGCGCCGCCTGTCCGAAGGTCTGCACCAGGCCATCGAGGCCAAGGAAGGCGTGGAAATCCAGCCCGAGAACACGACGCTGGCCCAGGTGACCTTCCAGAACTATTTCCGCCTCTACAACACGCTGTCCGGCATGACCGGCACCGCGATGACCGAGGCCGAGGAATTCATGGAGATCTACGGGCTGGGCGTGGTCGAAGTGCCGACCAACCGGCCGATTGCCCGTATCGACGAGGACGACCGGATCTATCGCACCCAGGGCGAGAAGTACCAGGCGATCATCGAGGAGATCAAGGAAGCCCACGAGAAGGGCCAGCCCGTGCTCGTCGGCACCACCTCGATCGAGAAATCCGAACTTCTCAGCCAGCTGCTGACCCAGGCCGAACTGCCGCACAACGTGCTGAACGCCCGCCACCACGAGCAGGAAGCGCAGATCGTCGCCGAGGCCGGCAAGCTGGGCGCGGTGACCATCGCGACGAACATGGCCGGGCGCGGCACCGACATCAAGCTGGGCGGCAACGTCGAGATGAAGGTCATGGAGGCGCTGGAGGCCCAGCCCGAGGCCGATCCCGACGCCATCCGCGAGAAGATCGAGGCCGAGCACGCCGGTGCCGAAGCCGAGGTGAAGGAGGCCGGCGGCCTCTATGTCCTTGCCACCGAGCGCCACGAAAGCCGCCGGATCGACAACCAGCTGCGCGGCCGCTCCGGCCGTCAGGGTGACCCGGGCCGCTCCAGCTTCTTCCTGTCGCTGGAAGACGACCTGATGCGCATCTTCGGCTCGGAACGGCTGGACAAGGTGCTGTCCGGTCTCGGCATGAAGGAAGGCGAGGCGATCATCCACCCCTGGGTGAACAAGTCGCTGGAACGTGCCCAGGCCAAGGTCGAGGGCCGCAACTTCGACATGCGCAAGAACGTGCTGAAGTTCGACGACGTGATGAACGACCAGCGGAAACTGATCTTCGGCCAGCGCCGCGAGATCATGGAAGCGAAGGATCTTTCCGAGATCGTGCAGGACATGCGCTACGAGGTGATCGAGGATCTGGTCACCCAGTACATGCCGCCCAAGACCTATGCCGACCAGTGGGATACCGAGGGCCTGCGCGACGCCTGCCGCGAGAAGCTGGGCCTCGATGTGCCGATCGAGGACTGGGCCGCCGAGGAAGGCGTGGACGACGAGCAGATCATCGAGCGGCTTGAACAGGCCAGCGATCAGGTGATGGCGAAGAAGGCCAGCGACTTCGGCCCCGAGAACATGCGGATGATCGAAAAGCAGATCCTGCTGCAGACCATCGACGGCAAGTGGCGCGAGCACCTGCTGCGGATGGAGCACCTGCGCTCTGTCGTCGGCTTCCGGGGCTACGCGCAGCGCGATCCGCTGAACGAGTACAAGAACGAAGCCTTCGCGCTGTTCGAATCGCTGCTGGATTCCCTGCGCGAAGAGGTCACCCAGACCCTCGCCCGGGTCCGCCCGATGACCGAGGAGGAACGTCAGGCCCAGATCGCCACCCTGCAGGCCCAGATGGCCGCGCAGCAGGCCCAGGTCGACGCCGCCGTGCGCCAGGCCGAGGCCCAGGCGTCGGGCGAGGCATCCGAAGGCGTGAACCCCGAGGGCGAAGGCTACGTGCCGGGCTTCGACGAGAACGACCCCGCCACCTGGGGCAACCCCTCGCGCAATGCGCTCTGTCCCTGCGGGTCGGGCAAGAAGTTCAAGCATTGCCACGGGGCGCTGGTCTGAGCGCCACCGTTGTTCCCACGGGGGAGACAAAAAGGCGTCTCGCGCCAGATTGACTCCCCCTGACTGCCATACCTGTGACAGAATCCTCCCCGAAGCTTCGGCAAGCGCAGGAGGGTTCTGAATGCCGATCGCCAAAGCAGCCTTGATGAAGATGGTCGCCTATTCGGGCGCCGGTCTTGTCGTGGCCGGCTCCGCGGGCTTCGTCATGCAGCAGCATGGTCAGCCCGCCGCCGCGGCAGCCCCGCCGCCGGCCGTCGCGGTCGCGGCGGTGACGCCCGCCGTGCCCCCTGCAGAGGCCACGCCCCTCGCCCTGAGCGAGATCGAACTGACCTCCTCCCCCGTCGTGCCGCCCGTCAGCGATCCCGCCTCGCCGGAGTTCGAGGCCGTCGTGGACATCGACACCCCGGCCAACAGCGGGCCCGTCGCAGACACGCCGGGCCCGGCAGAGGTGCTGCTGGCCCAGGCCGAGGCGCAGCCGGGGGCCGATGTTCCCGCCGATGCGCCGGACGAAGGGGCCGTGGCCGACTGCGAGGTGACCCTCACCGCCGAGGCCCAGGCCGCCGCCATGGTCGACCTGACCCTCGACGCCCCCTGCTATGCCGGTGAACGGGTCGCGATCCATCACGAAGGCATGGTCTTCTCTGATCTGACCGACGCTGAGGGTCAGCTGAGTGTCTCGGTCCCCGCGCTGGCCGAGTTCGCGATCTTCGTCGCCGTCTTCCAGGATGGCGAAGGTTCCAGCGCCGACACGCAGGTGTCCTCTCTCGCCTTTTACGACCGCTCGGTGCTGCAATGGCAGGGCGATACGGGGCTGGAGTTGCACGCGCTGGAATATGGCGCCAGCTACGACGCGCCGGGCCATGTCTGGGCCGGGGCGCCGCGCGATGTCAGCGTCGCCGCCACCGGCGAAGGCGGGTTCCTGACCCTGCTGGGCAATGCGGACCTGCCGCAGGCGCGCATGGCGCAGGTCTATTCCTTCCCGATGGGCATCGCCAAGACGCCGGGCGATATCGACCTGTCGGTCGAGGTGCAGGTGACCGAGGACAATTGCGGGCGCGATGTCTCGGGCCAGGTGATCCATGTCGCCGAAGCCGAGTTCGGCAGCTTCCATGACCTGAATGTCACGATGCCCGCCTGCGACGCCGCCGGAGATTATCTGCTGTTGAAAAACCTCCTCGGCGACCTGAAGATCGCGGCCAACTAGGTTCCGCACTTCCGGGGGCCCCATGCGATCCATCCGTGCGGCCGTCTGTGCCGCACTTTTCCTTTTCGCCTCCGCGCTCCATACGGTTGCGCAGGATGTCACGCTGACCTCGCCCGACGGCGCGGTCGAGCTGTCGGGCAACCTGCTGGGCTTTGACGGGGAATTCTACCGCCTGCAGACGGAATTCGGCGTGCTGACGCTGGATGGCTCGGGCGTGCTCTGCTCCGGGCCCGGCTGCCCCGACCTGACCGATTTCGTTGCCCGCATCACCATTTCCGGTGCCGAGACCGTGGGCGAGATCCTGATGCCCGCCCTGGTCGAGGGCTTTGCCCTGCGGGTCGGCCTTGGTGTCCAGCGCGAGGAACTGGCGGCGGGAGAGGTGCTTTACACCCTCAGCGAACCCGCCACCAACCGCGTGGCGGGAGAGTTCACCATCCACAGCCATACCACCGACCGCGGCTTTGCCGAGCTGATCGACGCGGGCGCCGATCTGGTCATGGCCCTGCGCGAGGTCCGCCCGGAGGAACTGGCGGCAGCGCGCGAGGCCGGGCTGGGCGACCTGACCCAGAAGGGCCGCGCCCGGGTGCTGGCGCTGGACGCGCTGGTGCCCATCGTCGCGCCGGGCAATCCGGTGCAGTCGATCACCATGCCGCAGCTGGCCGGGGTCTTCGCCGGGCAAATCGACAACTGGCAGGACCTGGGCGGCCCGGATGCGCCGATCGTCCCGCACCTGCGGCGTCTCGATTCAGGTCTGGGCCAGGTGGTGCAGGACCGGCTGCTGAACCCCGTCGGCGCGCAGATCGCCGAAGGTGCCGTGCAGCATGACAGCGACGAGGGGCTGTTGCAGGCGGTGCTGTCGGATCCCTTCGCCATCGGGCTGTCCTCGGCCTCCGAGGTCGGCTCGGCCGCCGGGCTGGCGCTGTCGGGGCAATGCGGCTTCACCCTTCAGGCCACCCGCCGCAACGCCAAGACCGAGGACTACCCGATGACCGCGCCGGTCTTCCTCTACCAGCCCGCCCTGCGCCTGCCCAAGCTGGCGCGCGAGTTCCTGGCCTATACCCGCGATCCCCAGGCGCAATACGTCATCCGCCGCGCCGGTTTCGTCGACCAGCTGCCCGAGGAGGTCGCCATCGACGACCAGGGCGACCGCTTCGCCAATGCCATTGCCCAGGCGGGTGGCGAAACCCCCCTGCCCGAGCTGCAGCGCATGGTGACGACGCTTTCCGGGATGAAACGGCTGACCACCTCGTTCCGCTTCCGTGCCGGCGCGACGCGGATGGATGCGCAATCGATGTCCAACGTGCGGATGCTGGCCCGGGCCCTGGAGAGCGGCCAGTACGACGGGCGCCGGATGCTGCTGGTCGGCTTCTCGGATGGTGACGGCGGCGCCGAGGCGAACCGCAGGATTTCGGCCGAGCGGGCCGAGACCGTGCGCCGCGCCGTCCTTGCCGCCGCCGAGACGCTGGACCTGTCGCGCATCGACCTCGGCACCGATGCCTTCGGGGAGGCCATGCCGATGGCCTGCGATGACAGCGAGTGGGGCCGCCAGGTCAACCGGCGGGTCGAGGTCTGGCTGCGCTAGGTTTCCATTTTCGGCTCCCCCTGTTCCGCATCGTGGAAAGGTGAAGATTTTCCATCGCCAGACCGGGCAAAGCGGATATCTTGCGCCGGAGTTTTCACTTGGCCCCGCCCCGGCGGGCCCGATTTCGACAGGAGTGCCTTCATGACCCGTTACGTGACCCGCGCCGGCCTCTCGGTCGCCGAAGAGCTTGCCGCGCTGGTGGAGGATCAGGTGCTGCCCGGCACCGGCGTCAAGCCCGAGGGCTTCTGGAGCGGCTATGACCACCTGCTGCGCAAGCTGGTGCCGCAGAACCTGGCCCTGCTGGAAAAGCGCGACCAGCTGCAGGCGCAGATCGACGACTGGCTTGTCGCGCGCAAGGGTCAACCCTGGGATGCGGCCGCCTACCGCGCCTTCCTGGAAGAGATCGGCTACCTGGTGCCCGAGGGCCCGGAGTTTACCATCGGCACGAAGAACGTCGACGACGAGATCGCCGCGACCGCCGGCCCGCAGCTTGTCGTGCCGGTGATGAACGCCCGTTTTGCGCTGAACGCCGCCAATGCCCGCTGGGGATCGCTTTATGACGCGCTTTACGGCACCGATGCGCTGCCCGGCGCGCCCGAGGGCAAGGGCTATGACCCGAAGCGCGGCGCGCAGGCCGTCACCTGGGCGGCCGAGTTCCTCGATACCGCGGTGCCGCTGAAGACGATTTCCCACGCCGAGGTCACCGAGTACCGTCGCGGCGGAGAAGAGCTGGTCGCCGTCTCGCCCTCGGGCGTGCATGGCTTCAAGGATCCCTCGGCCTTCGTCGGCTACCGCGAGGAAGGCGCCACCGCCACCTACATGCTGCGCCACAACGGGCTGCATATCGGCCTGCTGATTGACCCCGCCCACCCGGTCGGCCGTGACAGCGCCGCCGGCCTGAAGGACGTGCTGCTGGAAAGCGCCCTGACCGCGATCCAGGATTGCGAGGACAGCGTCGCCGCCGTCGATGCCGCCGACAAGACCGCCGTCTATGCCAACTGGCTGGGGCTGATGAAGGGCGACCTGGAAGAGAGCTTCGAGAAGGGCGGCAAGGTGATGACCCGCCGCCTCGCCTCGGACATGGCGCTGCTGTCCCCGACGGGCGAGCCGATCTCGCTGCAGGGCCGTGCGCTGCTGCTGGTGCGCAACGTGGGCCACCTGATGACCACCGATGCCGTACTCTGCGAGGGCGAGGAAACGCCGGAGGGGATGCTGGACGCCATGGTCACCGTCGCCTGCGCCATGCATGACCTGCAGAAGGAGAGCGGCCCGCGCAATTCCCGCAAGGGTTCGGTCTACGTGGTGAAGCCGAAGATGCATGGCCCCGAGGAAGTCGCCTTTGCCGAAAAGCTCTACGGTGAGGTCGAGGTGATCCTGGGCCTGCCGAAGAACACGGTGAAGCTGGGGGTGATGGACGAAGAGCGCCGCACTTCGGTGAACCTGCGTGAATGCATCCGCGCCGTGAAGGACCGGCTGGTCTTCATCAACACCGGCTTCCTTGATCGCACGGGGGACGAGATCCACACCTCGATGCAGGCCGGGCCGTTCATTCCCAAGGGCGAAATGGCCGGCGCCGCCTGGCTGGGCGCCTATGAGAACGGCAACGTGGACGCGGGCCTGGCCTGTGGCCTGCAGGGCCGCGCGCAGATCGGCAAGGGGATGTGGGCCAAGCCCGACCGCATGGCCGAGATGCTGGAGGCCAAGACCGGGCACCCGATGGCTGGGGCCAACACGGCCTGGGTCCCCTCCCCCACAGCGGCCACGTTGCACGCCACCCATTACCACCAGGTCGATGTCTTCGCCCGCCAGGACGAGCTGAAATCGCGCGAGCGCGCCTCGCTGGATGATCTGCTGACCCCGCCCCTGCTGGCGGGCCGCAACCTGACCGAGGAAGAGGTCAGCCGCGATCTGGACAACAACTGCCAGGGCATCCTGGGCTACGTGGTGCGCTGGATCGATCAGGGCGTCGGCTGTTCGAAGGTGCCGGACATCAACGATGTCGGCCTGATGGAGGACCGCGCGACGCTGCGGATTTCCTCGCAATACCTGGCCAACTGGCTGCTGCACGGGCTGGTGACCGAGGCAGAGGTGGACGAGGCGCTGAAGCGCATGGCGGTGAAGGTGGATGCCCAGAACGCGGGCGATCCCGAGTACACGCCGATGGCGCCCGGCTTCGACGGCGTGGCTTTCGCCGCCGCGCGCGACCTGATCTTCACCGGCACCACCCAGCCCTCGGGCTATACCGAGCCGGTGCTGCACGCCCGCCGGCGCGAGGCCAAGGCCGGCTAAAGGTAGCCCTCGGACCGGAAGCTGAGTTCGCGCGACCGGCCGACGATGATGTGGTCATGCAGCACCAGGCCGAGGGTCCGGGCTGCGGCCTCGATCTGGGCGGTCATGTCGATGTCGGCCTGGCTGGGCGTCGGATCGCCCGAGGGATGGTTGTGGACAAGGATCAGGGCGCTGGCATTCAGGCTGAGCGCCCTTTTCACCACTTCGCGCGGGTAGACGGGCACGTGATCCACGGTGCCCTTCCCCTGCTCCTCGTCGGCGATCAGCACGTTCTTGCGATCCAGGTAAAGGACGCGGAACTGTTCCGTCTCGCGATGCGCCATCACCGTGTGGCAATAGTCGATCAGCGCATCCCACGAGCTGACGATCTGCCGCCGCATCACCCGTGCCCGCGCCAGCCGCTGCGCCGCCGCCTCGATCACCTTGAGTTCGCAGATCACGGCGGGGCCGACCTGTTCGACCTCCAGAAGATGCTCCGGCGCGGCGGTCACGACCGAGTTGAAATCGCCGAACCGGTCCAGCAGCCGACGCGCCAGCGGCTTCATGTCCTGCCGCGCATTGGCGCGGAACAGGACCAGTTCCAGCATCTCGTAGTCCGGCAGGGCATCGGCACCGCCCTGCATGAAGCGATCCCGCAACCGCTTGCGGTGATCGGAGATGTAGGAGGGCAGCCGCCCCGAAGGCAGCGGCACCTCGGGCGCTTCATCCGAAGAGAAGAGCGGCAGCGGATGTTCATGGAAGGCGCGAGGATCTTTCATCCCGCGACAATGCGCCGGGCGTAGTTAATGGCGAGTGAATCCCCGTGGGCACAACATGTCGGGGCGATCTGTCATCAAACTGTCGCAAAACCTTGCCCGGGGCTGCATATTTCTCTACCCCCCGGCGCATGGAAGCGGAGGGCCCTATGTCCAACAACAGCAATTTCGACCCGAGCCACCTGGAAACGCTCGACCGCGACCTGGGGCGGCTGTCGTCCCTGGAGCAGGCCACCAGCCAGACCAGCCGATCCGCCCTGGGCATGGGCGTGGCGTTTCTCTTCGTGGTCTTCGCGGCCCTGCTGGCGGCGCTGATCTTCGGCCAGGCCGACAACAGCTTCATCGTCGTCATCGCCGCCGCCTTCGGCGCCTACATGGCGCTGAACATCGGCGCCAACGACGTGGCCAACAACATGGGCCCGGCGGTCGGCGCGAATGCGATGTCCATGGCCGCGGCCATCGTCATCGCCGCGATCTTCGAAAGCGCCGGTGCCCTGCTGGCGGGCGGAGACGTGGTTTCGACCATCGCCAAGGGCATCATCGCGCCGGAAAGCATGGGCACCTCCTCCAGCTTCATCGCCGCGATGATGGCGGCGCTGCTGGCCTCGGCGCTCTGGGTCAACCTGGCGACCTGGGTCGGGGCGCCGGTCTCGACCACGCACTCGGTGGTCGGGGGCGTCATGGGCGCCGGGATCGCCGCTGCCGGCCTCGGTGCCGTGGCCTGGGGCCAGATGACCGCGATTGCCGCCAGCTGGGTGATCTCTCCGCTGCTCGGCGGGGTCGTGGCGGCGGGCTTCCTGTGGTTCATCAAGGCCCGCATCATCTACCAGGAGGACAAGATCGCCGCTGCCCGCGTCTGGGTGCCGGTGCTGGTCGGGATCATGGCCGGGGCCTTCTCGACCTACCTGGCGGTGAAGGGTCTGAAAAAGCTGATCTCGATAGATCTCGGCATGGCCGTGGTCATCGGCCTGGCGGTGGCCGTCGGGTCCTGGCTGGTGATGATCCCGGTGGTGCGCCGCCAGTCGCGCAACCTGGAAAACCGCAACAAGTCGCTCAAGGTCCTGTTCGGCATCCCGCTGATCGTCTCGGCGGCGCTGCTGAGTTTCGCCCATGGCGCCAACGACGTGGCCAATGCGGTCGGCCCGCTGGCGGCCATCGTCCAGGCCTCGGCGACGGGCGACTTCACCCATGCGGTCGCCATCCCGCTCTGGGTCATGGTGATCGGCGCACTGGGGATCTCGTTCGGGCTGTTCCTGTTCGGGCCGAAGCTGATCCGCATGGTCGGCAACCAGATCACCAAGCTGAACCCGATGCGCGCCTATTGCGTCGCCCTCTCGGCGGCGATCACGGTGATCGTGGCCAGCTGGCTGGGCCTGCCCGTCAGCTCGACCCATATCGCCGTCGGCGGCGTCTTCGGCGTCGGGTTCTTCCGCGAATGGGACACCGCGCGGCGGATGCGCAAGGCCAAGCAGGCGCTTTCCGGGCCCGAGGAGATCGGCCCCGAGGAACGCCGCCGCCGCCGCCTGGTGCGCCGGTCGCATTTCATGACCATTGTCGCGGCCTGGGTGATCACCGTCCCCGCTGCCGCCGTGCTCTCGGCCGGGATCTTCCTGGTTATCCGCGGCATCACCGGCTGATCACCCTGCCCTCGCGCGCGCGGTGCGGGGGCTACTTGCCGAGCCGCAGACCGATGCCGGTGCCCAGCCCGTTCACGAAGGAGTTCAGGGCGTTGTTCACCTTGGAGTTGTTGCCACCGCCGCTGCTGCGGCTGCTGCCGGTGGAACTGCCCGCGGAGGCCGCCGTCAGGAACTGCGGATAGGTCGCCTCGGTCTGGCTGGCGAGCAGGTCGAGCTGGGCCAGGTTCATGTAGCCGGTCGGCGCGAGGCCCTGGCTGGTCTGCCAGGCACGGATGCCCTTGCGCGAGTTCGGACCCAGCGATCCGTCCGGCCGCCCGACGGCGTTCCCCGAGGCATTCAGCCGGGCCTGCAGCACCCTGCGGGCCTCGCGATCCAGGAACAGCGCCTGTTCGGTCGCCTCGCTGGAGGGCAGGACCATCAGCGCCTGGGTCACCGGCAGCACCAGCGGCCCGGAGGTCTGCACGACGCTGCGGGTGGCCTGGGCCGTGGTCTCGGGCTGGGCCATGGCGACCTGCTCGGAGGGGCCTTGCAGCCGTTCGATGGCATTGCGCGCCATCGGCGCGAAGGCCCCGTCGGGATAGCTGTCCAGGTAGGCCTGGTAATCCGCCGGGTCACCGGAGTCGCGGGCGATGTCGAAGACGAATTTCTGCATCTCCAGTGCGGCCCCCGCGCCGCCCTGCGCCGGCTGCACCGGTGCGGCCTGGGCCACCGCCGCCGGGGCCGGGGCGGCCAGCGCCGTCTGCTCGACCTTGTTGAGGACGACCGAGCCGGTCAGCGAGGCGTTCAGCCAGGGCCGCTGGCGTTTCTCGGTCGCTTCGTAGACATCGCCGGTGACGCGGGACATGACTTCGGTGAAATCGGTATTCACCGCCCCGATGTGGCGCAGAAGGGCGGCGGTGAAGGGAGAGTGTTCTTCCTGGCCATCCTCGGCGACCGCGCCGGGGCTGGTGGCGAAGGCGATCGCCAGCCCCTCGCCGGCGTTGTCCAGGCCCATCTCGGCCAGCCCCGATCCGACCCGCAGCGAGCGGGTCGAACCGGTCGTCGCCAGGGTCAGCTGATCGGCCAGCGGGTTGTCCCGGCAGGCGTCCAGCAGGACCAGGTTGATCCCCGAGCCGAACTTCATCTGGTCGGTGATCATGTCCACGGGCACGGTTTCGAAATCGACGGCAGTCGAGTCGTTCAGCATGGCATCGACGGGCACGATGTAATTCACCCCGTTCACCGCAACGCCATGCCCTGCATAGAAAAAGATCGCGATATCGGCATCCCGCGCGGCCCCGGCGAATTCGCGCGCCTTGGCGCGGACGCCGAGAAAGTCGAGATCATAGCCCTCGATGGTCTCAAACCCCATCGAGCGGAGTTTCTGCGAAATTGCCCTGGCATCGCTGCTGGGATTGCGCAGTTTCGTCGTGTGCTGGTAATCGCCGTTTCCGATCAGGAGGGCCACCCGTTTGTCCGCCAAGGCGGGCCCGGCGATCATCACCAGAATTGCAGTGGCTCCGAACGCCGCCTTTGCCAGGGACGCCCGGAACGTGCCGAAAGAAATGGATTTGGTCATGTCGACCTCCTGAAGCGGATATTACCGATCGAGCGGGGAAAGGTTGATCAATTCGATTCTCTGGTTCATCGGGGCTCTGTTGCACAAAGCCTCTGATGTCCGAGGTTCCGCTTTCCCCGGACGGATTCATCCCACGGTTTCCGTGACGGGGATGCCGAGCGCGGTATAGCCGTTCATGACGGCGATGCGGATCTGGACCTCCGCGACCTGTCGATCAAAGTCCCGCGCCATGAGGCGCTGCCCCAGCAATGTCATGCAGTGGATCTGCGTTTCCGCACGGCGTCGTCGGTGGTATCCGCTCCAGTTTCTCCAACTCGCACGGCCAAGATATTTCCCGGCGCGCAAGGCCTTGTTTCGGGCGATGGCTCCGGCAGTGACGGTCTTCCATGGCTTCGCGTTCTTGCGGGGCTGGATGACAGCATGGGCGCCGCGATCCGCAACGGCATCGTGGCACTTACGGGTGTCGTAGGCGCCGTCGGCGGTCACCGAACCGAGCTCTTCGCCGATCGGGATCTGGTCTAGCGGGTCAGGCAGGCAGGTGCATCGCCGATGTGCCTCCCGGAGATTTCGACAGCTCGGACCTCCAGCGTTTCCTCGTCGATACCGGGGTGGATCTTGCGCCAGACCCGCCGTTTGGGGCCGCCATGCTTGTGGGCGTGCCACACTCGCCTTCACCCTCGACCCTGATGCCAGTGCTGTCGATCAGTAGGTGCAGCGCCCCTTGAGAACAGCGATACGGGATGTTCACGGCGAGGGTCTTCTGACGACGAGACTGCGTGCTGAAATCAGGCACTGCCCAATCCAGGCAGACCAGACGCAGCAGGCTCTCGACGAACCCGGTCGTCTGCCGAAGCGCCATCCCGAACAGGACCTTCATCGTCAGGCATGTCTGGATCGCGGCATCGCCGTAGGTCTGCCGACGGCCACGTTTGCCCGTCGACGTGGCCTCCCAGCTCATCTCCGGATCGAACCAGATGGTCAGCGAGCCTCGGCGCTTGAGCGCTTCGTTGTAGGCTGGCCAGTTTCTGGTCTTGTCGGTCGGTGGTATGGGTCTGCTCATGCATCCCAGCTACCACGCTGGAGTCACGAGATGATTCCCTCACAAGTTGTGCAACAGGGCCGGTTGAAAGTGTCCATGCGCCATCAGATCCATGAACTTGTTGCGGCTGCAACTGGTTTGAGGGGACATGCAACGGGCGGGGCGGGCGCCGCCTATCTTGCCTCGCGATCCGCGCCTCGGGTCCCGCCGGTCCGGCGCGGGGCCGTGCCCCCTGGCGCAAAAGAAAGACCTGCCGCCGGGCAGGCGACAGGTCTGATGTCAGGCGGGGCGAGAGCGGTACAGCGCCCGGAGCGGCGCCGTCCCGTCGCCGATCAGCTCTTCATCGAGTCCCAGAAGCTCTTGACCGACTTGAAGAACCCTTCGCTTTCGGGGTTGTTCTCCTCGGAGAGGTCCTCGAACTCGCGCAGCAGTTCCTTCTGGCGGCCGGTCAGGTTGACCGGGGTCTCCACCGCCAGCTCGATGAACATGTCGCCATGGCCAGCGCCGCGCAGGGCGGGCATCCCCTTGCCGCGCAGGCGCATCTGGCGGCCCGACTGGCTGCCCTCGGGGATCTTCACCCGCGAGCGGCCACCGTCGATGGTCGGCACCTCGATGTCGCCTCCAAGCGCCGCCTTGGCCACCGAGACGGGGACGCGGCAGAACAGGTTCACGCCCTCGCGCTCGAAGATCGGGTGCTTGGCGACCTCGATGAAGATGTAGAGATCGCCCGCCGGGCCGCCGCGCAGCCCGGCCTCGCCCTCGCCGCCGAGGCGGATGCGGGTACCGGTCTCGACGCCGGCGGGGATGTTCACCGAGAGCTGGCGATCCCGCTCGACACGGCCCTGGCCGCCGCAGGCCTTGCACGGGTTCTTGATGATCTGGCCGATGCCACCGCAGGTCGGACAGGTCCGTTCGACGGTGAAGAAGCCCTGTTGCGCCCGCACCTTGCCCATGCCCGAGCAGGTCGGGCAGGTGGTCGGCTCGGCGCCACCCTCGGCACCGGAGCCGTCACAGACGGTACATTGCACCGAGGTCGGCACCCGGATCGCCTTCTGCAGGCCACCATAGGCTTCTTCCATGGTGACGCGCAGGTTGTAGCGCAGGTCCGAGCCGCGCGTTGCGCGCTGCCGGCCGCCGGGCTGACGCCCGCCCATGAAGTCGCCGAAGAGATCGTCGAAGACATCCGAGAAGGCCGAGGCGAAATCCGCCTGGCCCGCTCCGCCGGGACGGCCACCGCCGCCCATGCCGCCTTCGAAGGCCGCATGGCCGTAGCGGTCATAGGCGGCTTTCTTGTCGGGATCCTTCAGGCAGTCGTAGGCTTCGTTCACTTCCTTGAACTGGTCTTCGGCCTTGGGGTTGTCGGCGTTGCGGTCGGGGTGAAGCTCTTTCGCCTTCTTGCGATAGCCCTTCTTGATCTCCTCCGCCGAGGCCCCTTTCGAAAGGCCGAGCACCTCGTAGTAATCTCGTTTTGCCACGGTCGGTTATCCCTTGCCTCAGGAACGTGGAAGCCGGCCCGCCCGAAGGGAGGACCGGCCCCAGTGGTTCCTCAGAGTGGGCTGAACAGGTCAGCCACGCTTGTTGTCATCCAGATCCTCGAAATCGGCGTCGACGATATCGTCGTCGTCCGAAGACCTCTCGGCGGCGCTGTCGGCGGCCTCGGGCTCATCGGAACCCTCGTCCATCTGCGCCTTGTAGATCGCCTCACCCAGCTTCATCGAAGCTTCGGTGACGTTCTGGATGCCCGACTTGATCTTGTCGGCGTTGCCTTTTTCCAGCTCGTCCTTCAGCGCGGCCACGGCCAGCTCGATCGCCTCGACGGTCGAGGGGTCGACCTTGTCGCCGTGCTCCTCGATCGACTTCTCGGTCGAGTGGATCAGGCTTTCCGCCTGGTTGGTGGCTTCCACCAGCTCGCGGCGCTGCTTGTCCGCCTCGGCGTTCTCCTCGGCGTCCTTGACCATCTGTTCGATGTCGGCTTCGGACAGACCGCCGGAGGCCTGGATGGTGATCTTCTGTTCCTTGTTGGTCCCCTTGTCCTTGGCGGAGACCGACACGATGCCGTTGGCATCGATGTCGAAGGTCACTTCGATCTGGGGCATCCCACGCGGCGCCGGCGGGATGTCTTCCAGGTTGAACTGGCCGAGCATCTTGTTGTCGGCGGCCATCTCACGTTCGCCCTGGAACACGCGGATCGTCACGGCGTTCTGGTTGTCCTCGGCGGTCGAGAAGACCTGGGACTTCTTGGTCGGGATGGTCGTGTTGCGGTCGATCAGGCGGGTGAAGACACCGCCCAGGGTCTCGATGCCCAGGGACAGCGGGGTCACGTCCAGCAGGACCACGTCCTTCACGTCACCCTGCAGGACACCGGCCTGGATGGCGGCGCCCATGGCGACGACTTCATCCGGGTTCACGCCCTTGTGGGGTTCCTTGCCGAAGAACTTGGTCACCTCTTCGATGACCTTCGGCATGCGGGTCATACCGCCGACCAGGACGACCTCGTCGATGTCGCCGGTGGACAAGCCGGCATCCTTCAGCGCGGCCTGGCAGGGCTTCAGCGAGCCCTTGATCAGGTCACCCACCAGGCTTTCCAGCTTGGCACGGGTCAGCTTCATGACCATGTGCAGCGGCTGACCGTTGGCACCCATCGAGATGAAGGGCTGGTTGATCTCGGTCGACTGGCTGGAGGAGAGCTCGATCTTGGCCTTTTCGGCGGCTTCCTTCAGACGCTGCAGGGCCATCTTGTCCTGGGTCAGGTCGACGTTGTGCTCTTTCTTGAACTCGCCGGCCAGGTAGTTGACGATCCGCATGTCGAAGTCTTCGCCACCCAGGAAGGTGTCGCCGTTGGTCGACTTCACCTCGAACAGGCCGTCGTCGATTTCCAGGATGGTCACGTCGAAGGTACCGCCGCCGAGGTCATAGACCGCGATGGTGTGGCTTTCCTGCTTGTCCAAGCCATAGGCGAGGGCGGCGGCGGTCGGTTCGTTGATGATCCGCAGCACTTCCAGGCCGGCGATCTTGCCGGCGTCCTTGGTGGCCTGACGCTGGGCGTCGTTGAAGTAGGCAGGCACGGTGATGACGGCCTGCGTCACCTCTTCGCCGAGATAGCTTTCGGCGGTTTCCTTCATCTTGCCCAGAATGAAGGCGGAAATCTGGCTGGGAGAGTACTTCTCACCCTTGGCTTCGACCCATGCGTCACCGTTGCCGCCGGAGATGACGTTGAACGGCAGGTTCTTCAGGTCCTTGGCCAGATCCGCGTCGTCTGCACGACGGCCGATCAGGCGCTTGACGCCGAAGACGGTGTTGGTCGAGTTGGTGACGGCCTGGCGCTTGGCGCTCTGGCCGACCAGCCGCTCTTCGTCGGTGAAGGCGACGATCGAAGGCGTGGTACGCGCGCCTTCCGAGTTCTCGATCACTTTCGGCTGTGCGCCGTCCATGATGGCGACGCAGGAGTTGGTGGTGCCGAGGTCAATCCCGATCACTTTACCCATGTTTGCAATCCCTTCTACTTAAGGCGATGGTCCGGGTCCCGACCCGATTACGGCATCGGTGCCCCGAGACCCGGTCCGGCGGGGGTTTCGCCCCGCCCGCCGGGCTCGAGGGGTATATAAGGAGGGGGTTTCGGGCCTGCAAGCCGGTCACAACTGCGAGATTGGCAAAAAATGCGGCTATCCTTACCGCCCCAGCGTCGTTTCGGGGGCCGCTGGCGCGAAAAAACTGCAAATCGCGGAATTTTGGACCGGCCGCGCGCGGCGCAGGATCCGGGTTGCCCCGCAGCCTGCGGCGCCTACCCTTGCGGCACAGGAAGGACCGCCCGATGAGCACAGCGCCAAGCCTGACCCTGCGCGGGGTCGATATCTACCAGCAGTACCTGGATCGCGCCGCGCAGCAGGCGCTGGTCGAGGACCTGCGCGGGGTGCAGCGGGTGGCACCGCTGTTCTCGCCCGAGACCCGTTTCGGCAGGAAGATGTCGGTGCAGATGACCTCGGCGGGGAAGTACGGCTGGTTCTCGGACCGGCGTGGCTATCGGTATGAACGCCGTCACCCCTCGGGCGTGGACTGGCCGCCGATCCCCGACAGCGTGCTGGCGATCTGGCACAAGGTGACGGGGTTGGAACGCACCCCCGACTGCTGTCTGGTGAACTTCTACCGCGAGGGCGCCCGCATGGGGCTGCATCAGGACCGGGACGAGGCGGATTTCGGCTATCCCGTGCTCTCGGTCTCGCTGGGGGACGACGGGCTGTTCCGCATCGGCCACGAGGCGCGCGGCGGCAGCACCGAATCGATCTGGCTGCAAAGCGGCGACGTGGCGGTGATGGGCGGCGCGGCGCGGCTGCTGCATCACGGGGTGGACCGGATCCGCCCCGGCTCGTCCACGCTGCTGGCGCAGGGCGGGCGGATCAACCTGACCTGCCGGGTCGTGGACTAGGCGCCCTAGCGCCGCGCGTTCCAGCTGACCGAGGCATGACGGCGGGTGTAGAACTCTCCGATCATGCCGAGGCAGAAGATCGCGACGGCCACGGTGATGGCATATTCCAGCGACGAGAAATGGGGGTTGTAGTTGATGAAGGTATCCCCGCGCGCCTGGTCGATGGAGTGATAGAGCGGGTTCCAGTCGAACATGTTGCGCATGGTCGGGGTGATCTGGTTGGCGACGAACATCTTGCCCGAGGCGATCATGTTGGCGCGGGTATAGAGCTGCGCGGCGATGCCGGTGAACTCGGGGAACCAGGGGCGCAGGGCCAGGAAGCAGACGCCGACGGCGATGCCGTAGAACCAGGCCACCATGACGCAGCCGAAGGCCGCCGCCGGGTCGTAGATCTCGAAGGGGCGCACCGCGACATGGTAGACGAAGAGGATGACGAAGAGCGTCAGCACCTGCAGGTACAGCGTCGACAGCGCCGCCGAGGCCAGCGAGATCAGCGTGTTCATCGGCGCGTGCTTCATCATCGGAGAGCTGGGGCCGTCGGCGCCCATCACCGCGCTCACCGTCTTGACGTGGCACATGTAGATGAAGATGCCCGACAGCATGAACAGCAGGAAGTCGCCGCGAATCGCCGTGCGCCGCAGGCCCAGCAGGGTGAACATGCCGTAGAAGACCGCCAGCATGATCGCCACCCGCACCAGGTTGTTGACGATCGAGAGCACGGCGTTGTTGTGGCTCTTGCGGATGTTGTGGGCTGTGGAATGAAAGATCAGCTCGGCCATCGAGATCGCCGATTGCAGCCGTGTCCTGCTGGCTCGTTGCTGGAACATCCCGTCGCACCTCTGTCCGGGCGACCCGTCCCCGGGGCGCCGTGCTGAGGGGCAGGATACAGCGCCCCGTCCCGGCAGGCAAATCCCGCCGCAGGCCCCGTGATCACCATTGCATCACCGTTGCGCGCGCGCTGCGGGCAGGCATGGCCCAAAAAAGAGGCAGTCAGCCTGACGTATGTCGGCGAGATCCCCCGAGGGTCCTGCACGCAAGGGTTGAATTATCCCCGCGATGGCGCAATCCTGCCGAAAGACGGGCGGTGTGCCGCCGGAATTACCTGCCGTCGGGCGCCCTCCGGGGTGGCGGCATCTCTGTGTGCCATGTCGGCGCGCCGGGCGGCGCCGGCTTGGGGGCGGTCCGCTCCGACAGTCGGTGCAGGAAATAGAGTGTTTGGATAACAACGGCTTGAGTGGAAATCCCGCGCCGTTACTCCACTGCCGCGCAGGTCCTCGTGGCGCCATGGGGGGCGGGCTCCTGCCTCTGATCTCGGCAAAGCTTACGTCAGGGAATTTTCGCGACCGGATCCGCTTTGTCATGAGACTGCCGCTGCTCTACCATAGGGGTTGAGACGTTCTGCGCCGCGGCCACCGGAACTCTGACCCGTCAGTCGGGTTGAGTCACCCGGAGGCAGGCCGGAATGCCGGGAAAAAGCCCGGATCGCGTCACATGTATACCGCTCGGCGGTGGCATCCCGTCACCGATTGGGCAATGGTCAGGTTGGTCAGTATTCTGGTTCGCATATTCGATCCGTCGGACCGTTCCGGCACAATCGTTCCGGCATCCGGCCCGTATGGCCGGCTGCACAGTAATTGAGGGCACCCAGTGAAAAACAAAGTCACCAAAGCTATTTTCCCCGTCGCCGGCCTTGGCACACGCTTCCTTCCCGCAACCAAATCGGTCCCCAAGGAGATCATGACCCTGGTCGACCGTCCGCTGATCCAGTACGCGATCGACGAGGCCCGCGCCGCCGGGATCGAGGAATTCATCTTTGTCACCTCGCGCGGCAAGTCCGCGCTCGAGGACTACTTCGATCACAGCGCCGTGCTGGAAGCCGAGCTGGAGGCCAAGGGCAAGGACGACCTGCTTGAGGTGCTGAAATCCACCTACATGGACAGCGGTCAGATCGCCTATATCCGCCAGCACCGCGCCCTCGGTCTGGGGCACGCGGTCTGGTGCGCGCGTCGCCTTCTGCGCGCCGACGAACCCTTTGCCGTGATCCTGCCCGATGACGTCATCGCCGCCGAAAAGCCCTGTCTGCAGCAGATGGTCGAAGCCTTTGAGGAAAACCCCGCCTGCATGGTCGCCGCCATGGAAGTGCCCGCCGACAAGGCCAAGTCCTACGGGATCCTCGACGTGAAGGAGGACATGGGATCGGTCGTGACGGTGAAGGGCATGGTCGAGAAGCCCGCGCCGGGCACCGCGCCGTCCAACCTCGCCGTGATCGGCCGCTACGTGCTGACGCCGCACGTCATGGAGAACCTGCACCAGATGAAGGAAGGCGCCGGGGGCGAGATCCAGCTGACCGACGCCATCGCCGACGAGATCACCGCCGGCCGGCCGGTGCACGGCTTCCGCTTCAATGGCCAGCGATTCGACTGCGGCTCGAAGGCCGGGTTCCTGCAGGCCACCGTCTCGTTCGGCCTGGCCCGCGACGACCTGCGCGACGAGTTGATGGGCTTCCTGCAGGATGTCGTCCAGCACCCGCAGGCCGCCCAGTAACGGCCGGTAGAGGGGATCGACGCCTTGGATAATGTCCTGGTTACAGGTGGTGCGGGCTATATCGGCTCGCACGCCTGCAAGGCCCTGAAGGCTGCCGGGTTCAACCCGGTCACCTTCGACTCGCTCGTCACCGGCTGGGAGGATGCCGTCAAGTTCGGCCCCTTCGAGCAGGGCGACCTTCTGGACCGCGCCCGGCTGGACGCGGTCTTTGCCATGTACCAGCCCGTCGCCGTGATGCATTTCGCCGCCCTGTCGCAGGTCGGCGAATCGATGCAGCAGCCCGGCCTCTACTGGCGCAACAACGTGCTGGGCTCGCTCAACCTCGTCGAGGCGGCGGTGGATGCGGGCTGCATGAACTTCGTCTTCTCCTCGACCTGCGCCACCTACGGCGAGCATGACAACGTCGTGCTGGACGAGGACACGCCGCAGCATCCGATCAATGCCTATGGCGCCTCCAAGCAGGCGGTGGAAGAGATTCTGAAGACCTTCGGCGCGGCCCATGGGCTGCGCCATGTGATCTTCCGCTACTTCAACGTCGCCGGTGCCGATCCCGAGGGCGAGGTGGGCGAACATCACCGCCCCGAGACCCACCTGATCCCGATCATGCTGGAGGCCATCGACGGCCAGCGCGATGCGCTGACCATCTTCGGCACCGACTACGAGACGCCCGACGGCACCTGCATCCGCGACTACGTCCATGTCTGCGACCTGGTGGATGCGCATGTGCTGGGGGTGCGCTGGCTGCAGGACGGCAAGGGAAACCGGGTGTTCAACCTCGGGACCGGGCACGGGTTCTCGGTCCGGCAGGTGATGGACCAGTCCCGCGTGGTGACCAACCGCGAGGTGCCGCACCGCGAAGGGCCGCGCCGCGCCGGGGATTGCACCAAGCTGGTCTCGGGTTCGGTCCGGGCGGAAAGGGAGTTGGGCTGGACCCCCTCCCGGTCTACCCTCGACACGATGATCGAGGACGCGTGGCGGTGGCACAGGACCGGAACCTACGAGAAGTGAGCGCGGGCGGCGGGGCCGATCCGGGCCCGCCGCCCCGCCTCGGCGCGCTGCGGCGCTATCGGCTGCGCCTGTTGCGGCGGCGCCTGCTGTGGCGGGCCCTGCGCGCGCGGCATCAGCTGCAGCCGCTGGCCGACCGCACCGACAGCATTGCCCCCGGCGCCGTGCTGCTGGTCGCCTGCCTGCGCAACGAGGCGCTGCGGCTGCCCTATTTCCTCAGGCATTACAGGTCTCTGGGGGTCTCGCACTTCCTGCTGGTGGACAATGGCAGCCAGGACGGGTCGGCCGAGTGGCTGGCCGATCACGGTGATGTCTCGATCTGGCAGACCGGCGCCAGCTACCGCGCCGCGCGCTTCGGCATGGACTGGCTTGGCTGGCTGCTGATGCGCTACGGCCATGGCCACTGGTGCCTGACCGTCGATGCCGACGAATTGCTGCTGACCCCGGGGATGGAGCACCTGCCCGCTCTTGCGGCGCGGCTGCAGGACATGGGGCGCGACGCCATGGGGGCGCTGATGCTCGATCTCTGCCCGGAGACCCCGCTGGGCACCGGCATCCACGCCCCCGGGCAGGATCCCAGCCAGATCCTGACCCATTTCGATGCCGGTCCCTTCCGCGCCCGATGGCAGGCGCGGCATGGCAATCTCTGGCTGCAGGGCGGATTGCGGGAAAGGGTGTTCTTCGCCGATCATCCCGACCGGGGGCCGACCCTGAACAAGCTGCCTCTGGTGCGCTGGAACCGGCGCTATGCCTACCTGAACTCGACCCATTCGATCCTGCCCGCGCGGCTCAACGCGCTTTATGCCGGGCCAGCGGGGCCGGGGCCTTCGGGCGTGCTGCTGCACACCAAGTTCCTGCCCGACAGCCCCGCCCGCGCGCGCGAGGAGCGCAGGCGCCGCGAGCACTTCGGCCAGCCCGAGCTGTTCGACCCCTACTATCGCGCCGTCACCGAGGGGGCCCTGCTGGTGGGATCTGAAAGCCTGCGCTACGAAAGCCCCGAGCAGATGCAGGCCCTGGGCCTGATGCGCCGGGGCTGATTGCGTTGCCGCCGGGGCAAGTTCCGGCTTTCAGCGCCTTCTGTTTTCATAGAGAATTGCATTGCAGACTGATCGGAACAAACGCCGGGCGTGCGGGCGCCGCCGGCGCAGGAGCTATGCCTTGGGTTGGATGGATGCCTACAGACTGGGACGCGAGAGGCGGTTCCACCTCTATCGTGCCCTGCGCAAGCGACACCAGCTTTCGGCGGTGAAGAACCGCGCCCGCAAGATCCGCCGGCGTGATATCCTGGCCTTCTCGACCCTGCGCAACGAACGCATCCGGCTGCCCTACTTCCTCGACTACTACCGCGAGATGGGGGTGAATCACTTCCTCTTCGTGGACAATGACAGCACTGACGGGTCGCGCGACTACCTCGCCGGGCAGGCGGATTGCTCGGTCTGGACGACCGGAGCCAGCTACAAGCGGTCGCGTTTCGGGATGGACTGGATCAACTGGCTGCTGATGCGCTACGGGCACGAGCACTGGTGCCTGACCGTCGATCCCGACGAGTTCTTCGTCTATCCCTTCTGCGATACCCGCCCCATGGCGGCGCTCTGCGACTGGCTGGACGCCTGCGAGATCCGTTCGTTCTCGGCCATGCTGCTGGACATGTACCCCAAGGGGCCGCTGACCGCGCAGCCCTACCAGGAAGGCCAGGACCCGCTGGAAATCGCCAGCTGGTTCGACGCGGGAAATTACACGATCCGACGCAACTGGACGCACGGAAACCTGTGGATCCAGGGCGGGCCGCGGATGCGGATCTTCTTCGACGAGGATCCCTGGAAGGCGCCGGCGCTGAACAAGATCCCGCTGGTGCGCTGGAACCGCCACTATGCCTACAGCTCGTCCACCCATTCGCTGCTGCCGCGCGGGCTGAACCTGGTCTATGACGAATGGGGCGGAGAGAAAGCCTCGGGCGCGCTGCTGCACACCAAGTTTCTCGACACTTTCACCGCCAAGGCCGAGGAAGAGCTGCAGCGCGGCCAGCACTACGGCAACTCGCGCGAGTATATCGCCTATCACCAGACCCTGCGCGAGGATCCCGACCTCTGGTGCAAATGGAGCGAGAAGTACATCAACTGGCGCCAGCTCGAGATCCTCGGGCTGATGTCGAAGGGGAACTGGGCATGAGCGTGGGCATCATCATGCTGGTGCACACCGCGCTGAAGCGGGCCGAGCAGGTGGCGCGCCACTGGGCCGCCGCCGGCTGTCCGGTGGTCATCCACTGCGACGCCAAGGTGCCCGATCACCGTTTCCGCCCCTTCCGCGAGGCGCTGGAGGACGTGCCCGGCATCCGCTTCTCGACCCGTCACACCTGCACCTGGGGCACCTGGGGCATCGTCGCCGCCACCCAGGACGCCAGCGAGCTGCTGCTGCGCGAGAACGCCGAGGTGCGCCATGTCTTCCTCTCTTCCGGGTCCTGCCTGCCGCTGCGCCCGGTCGAAGAGTTGAAGACCTACCTGGCCGCCCGACCGCGCACCGATTTCATCGAGAGCGCCACCACGGCGGATGTGCCCTGGACCGTCGGCGGGCTGGACGAGGAGCGTTTCACCCTGCGCTTCCCCTTCTCCTGGCGGACGCAGCGGCGGGCCTTCGACTGGTACGTCAATTTCCAGCGCCGTCTCGGCTTCCGTCGCCGCATCCCGGCGGGCATCGTGCCGCACATGGGCAGCCAGTGGTGGTGCCTGACCCGTCAGACCCTCTCGGCGATCCTCGAGGACCCGCAGCGGCGCGAATACGACCGCTATTTCCGCAAGGTCTGGATTCCCGACGAAAGCTATTTCCAGACCCTCGCCCGCAAGTACTCGGCCCATATCGAAAGCCGCTCGCTGACGCTGTCTAAGTTCGATTTTCAGGGCAAGCCACATATCTTCTACGACGATCACCTGCAGCTGCTGCGCCGCTCGGACTGCTTTGTCGCCCGCAAGATCTGGCCCCATGCCAACCGCCTCTACCGCGCCTTCCTGACCGACCCCGAAGGCGCCATGCAGCGGCGCGAGCCGAACCCCGGCAAGATCGACCGCATCTTCTCGAAGGCGTCCGAGCGGCGGACCCGGGGGCGCAACGGCCTCTACATGCAGTCGCGGTTTCCTCGCGAGGGCTGGGAGGGCGGGCTTACGGGGGCGCAATATTCCGTCTTCCAGGGCTTCTCCGAGCTGTTCGAGGATTTCGAGGGCTGGCTGTCGCGCAGCACTGGCTGCCGGGTGCACGGACAGATCTTCGGGCCGGGGGATGCGGACTTCGCGGGGGGGCAGCCGGTGATCAACGGGGCGCTGACCGCCAAGGCGGCGCTGCGCGATCACGCCCCGCGCACCTTCCTGACCAACCTGATCTGGAACACCCGGGGCGAACGCCAGTGCTTCCAGTACTCGCCGCGCGCCAACCAGGCGGTCGCCTGGGACATGGCCAAGGACGGCAATGCGCAGATCTCGGTGATCTCGGGCGCCTGGGCGGTGCCGCTCTTCCTGTCGAACGGCAATTTCGGCCTGCTGCGCAAGGAGGCCGCGCGGCTGCAGCGGATCGAAAACGACTTCCTCAACGCGCTGCGCTCTCCCTGGGCCAAGGCGCGGATCAACATCTGGACCATGGCCGAATTCGTCGAGGCCCCGATGGAGCCGCTGCAGACCGTCGTCGACGAGATGGGGATGCGCACCGCGCGCCGCCTCTCCGAGGTGCCCCGGATGCGGGATTTCTCGGGCTTCGGGCAGTTCCTGCAGAACCTCAAGAACCAGGGGATGCACCCCTATCTCATGGGCGACTTCCCCGTCGACGACGGCGATCCGGCGCCCCGCAAGGACCCCGACGGCAAGCCGCGCCGTCCCTATCTGATCAAGAAATAGATGCCGCAGTACGATTATTTCATCCTTCTCGCCGAGATGCGCACCGGCTCGAACCTTCTCGAGGCGCATCTGAACGCGCTCGACGGCGTCGCCTGCCTGGGCGAGGTCTTCAACCCGGTCTTCATCGCCTATCCCAATGCCGGAGAGTGCCTTGGCATGGACAAGGCGGCGCGGGATGCCGACCCGCTGGCGCTGATCGAGGCGATTCGCAACGCCGAGGGGCTGAACGGTTTCCGCTTCTTCCATGATCACGACCAGCGGGTGCTGGACCTGGCGCTGGCCGATCCGCGCTGCGCCAAGATCGTGCTGGGCCGCAATCCGGCGGAAAGCTACGTCAGCTTCAAGATCGCCCAGGCGACCGGCCAGTGGAAGCTGACCGACGTGCGCCGCCGCAAGGAAGAGCGCGTCGCCTTCGATGCCGAAGAGTTCGAGGCCCATCTGGAGGCGCTGCAATCCTTCCAGCTTCGCGTCATGCGCGCCCTTCAGGTCACCGGCCAGACGGCCTTCTACATCGACTACGAGGACCTGCAGAGCCTCGATGTGCTCAACGGGCTGGCGGGCTTCCTGGGGGTCGAGGCACGGTTGGCGGACCTTGGCCAGAAACTGAAGGTACAGAATCCCGAGCCGCTGTCGGAAAAGGTCGAGAATTTCGACCAGATGGCCGCCTCGCTGGCGCGGCTTGACCGCTTCAACTTGTCACGCACCCCGAACTTCGAGCCCCGGCGCGGGCCACAGGTGCCCAGCTTCATCGCCGGAGAGGCGGCGCCGCTGCTCTTCATGCCCGTCAAGGGCGGGCCCGAGCGGCAGGTGACGCAATGGCTGGCGGCGCTTGAGGGCGGGCGGCCGAAGGAGCTGCACCGCAAGCTCAGCCAGAAGGATCTGCGCCAGTGGATGCGCGCCCGTCCCGGGCACCGCAGCTTCACCGTGCTGCGTCATCCGGTGGCCCGCGCCCATGCGGTGTTCTGCGACAAGATCCTGGGCGGCGGCTTTGCCGAGATCCGCAAGATCCTGCGCCAGCGCTACAAGCTGCCGATTCCCGGCACCCCCGGTGGCGCCTACGAGCTCGAGCAGCACCGCGAGGCGTTTCTGGAGTTCCTCGGTTTCCTGAAGGCCAACCTGGCGCAGCAGACGGGGTTGCGCATTGATCCGCACTGGGCCAGCCAGGCGTCGGTGATCGAGGGGTTCGGCCAGTTCTGTCCCCCCGACCTGGTGCTGCGCGAGGAGGAGTTGCCGGAAGAGCTGGCCCGCCTGTCGGCCCGCCTGGGCCTGCCCGGCGTCGACTTGCCCGAGGTGCCGCAGGACAGCCCCTTCACGCTGGCGCAGATCTACGACGCGCAGATCGAGGCGGCGGCGGCCGATGCCTATGCGCGCGATTACCTGCTGTTCGGCTTCGCGCCCTGGGGCTGACCCGGGTCAGCGGCCCGTCAGGGCCGCGCGGGGATGTCTGGCTGAGTGGGGGTGTCGGCCGCGCTCAGGCGGCCTGGACATTCTGATCCGAGATCAGCAGGGCATAGAGTGTGCCCGCGTCGGGGTTGGCGCGCAGCTTGCGGCACAGGTCCGCATCGCGCAGCGAGCGCGAGACCAGCGCCAGCGCCTTCAGGTGATCGACGCCCGCGTCCTGCGGGGCGAGCAGGGCGAAGATAAGGTCGACCGGCTGGCGGTCGATGGCGTCGAAGTCGACAGGTTTTTCCAGCAGGATGAAACAGCCCTGAACCGAGTCCAGCCCGTCCAGTCGCGCATGGGGCAGGGCGATGCCATGGCCGACCCCGGTCGGGCCGAGGGATTCGCGCTCCTGCAGGGCCTCGACGACACGGGACTGGTTCAGCGCTAGCGCCGAATGGGCCAGTTCACCGACGTCATGCAACAGACGCTTCTTGCTCGAAGCCGAGGCGATCACCTTGATCGCCTCGGGCTTGAGGATCTGTGACAGTTTCATTCTGCCTCACGCTCTTTCGGGCGGTTTCCCCGCGCGGCGGGGCGACCTGGCCCTCTAGCTACGCGGATCGATCCAGCCAATATTTCCATCTTCGCGGCGGTAGACCACGTTCAACCCGTTCTTGCCCTCGTTGCGGAACACCAGCACCGGGGCGCCGGCAAGTTCCATCTGCATGACAGCCTCGCCGACGGACAGCGACGGGATCCGGGTCTCCATCTCCGCCACGATGACGGGCTGCAGGCTATCCGGTTCAGGCTCCACGCTCTCTTGATCCGAGGCGAGGATATACGAGGAGCCCTCCATAATTTCAACCGGGGTCGCCCGCGTTTTGTGGTGGTCCTTCAACCGGCGCTTGTAGCGGCGAAGCTGCTTCTCCATCTTGTCGCAGCATTTCTCGAAAGCCGCGTAAATTTCGGTGGAATTCGCCTTCGCCTGGGCGGTCAGTCCGGTCGAAAGATGCACGGTGGTTTCGCAGGTATATTCGTGGGCGTCCTTGGAGAAGGTCACGCTCGCATCCGTAGGTCGTTCGGCGTATTTCTCGATGGCCGCATTCACGCCCTGCTTGACGTGGGTCTGCAGTGCATCGCCGATGTCGATCTGCTTGCCGGTGATCTTGTAACGCATTCCGTCTCCTCTCATGACATGTCGGGCGTCAGCCGGCGCGGCGGGGCCGCGCGGCTCAGGCTCGAATGCTGCGGAAAATCGACAGGTTGCGACGCGGTCCCCGAAGCCAATATCCCGCACGTCCGCAGGGGCGGACAGACGGGGCGGGTTCGGCGTGTCGCAAAGCTGTCATGCAACCATTTGACGAGGGAATGCCCCGTCCTGTCAATGGAATCCGATTGGGGTCGTTGCCAAGGCGTATAGCTGCCGGGTGGCATGGTTTGACGTGCTTTATTCCGCCGAATCAACGTCTTGTGATCGTGACGCCCCTTGAAGGCGCGGGGCCGGCCACGCGCGGAAGTGACACAGATTGCACCAGTTTGAAGGGATCTCCGGGGTGCTCGGGCCTAGCCGATACGGAAGGAATCGCCCAGGTAGACGCGGCGCACATTGTCGTTCTGCACCACCTCGTCCGGGGTGCCGGACATCAGCACCTTGCCGTCGTGCAGGATATAGGCGCGGTCGACGATCTCCAGCGTCTCGCGGACGTTGTGATCGGTGATCAGCACACCGATGCCCCGGGTCTTCAGGTCGGCGACCAGGTGGCGGATATCCGCGACCGAGATCGGGTCGACGCCGGCGAAGGGTTCATCCAACAGCAGGTATTTCGGTTCGGCGGCGAGGCAGCGGGCAATCTCGACCCGGCGGCGTTCCCCACCTGACAGCGCCATGGCCGGCGCGCGGCGCAGGTGCTCGATCGAGAATTCCGACAGCAGGTCTTCCAGCCGCTCGCGGCGCTTGTGGCGGTCGGAATAGGTGATGTCTAGAATCGAGGCGATATTGTCCTCGACGGACATGCCGCGGAAGATCGACATCTCCTGCGGCAAATAGCCTATCCCCAGCTTGGCGCGGCGATACATCGGCAGGCCGGTCACATCGGTGCCGTCCAGGATCACCCGGCCGCCTTCGGGAATCACCAGCCCGGCGATGGAATAGAAGGAGGTCGTCTTGCCAGAGCCGTTCGGCCCGAGCAGCGCCACCACCTCGCCCCGGTCCAGCGTCATCGAGACGTCGCGGATCACCACGCGCTTGCGGTACGCCTTGCGCAGTGACTGGATGCGCAGGCCGTGCTGGCCGTCCTCCACCGTGAGATGCGCGCGCGCCAAGGCTCAGTTCCCGTCCTGGCTGAGGAAGGTGCGCACGCGGCCTTCCATCACGGCGGTGCCGGCGTCGACATTGATCCGCATCCGCTCGGCCTGGATGGTCGAGGGGCCGCGCACCAGCAGCACGTTCCCGGACATGACCACGTCGCCGTCGTCGATGTTGTAGTCGGCGCGTTCCGCCTCGGCGGCATCCTCGCCCGATACCAGGGTCACCCCGCCGGTGGCCTCAAGCCGCTGGATCCGCGACTGGTCCTCGTCGTAGATCACCTGCACCCGGGCCGCCTGCAGGCGCATGTTGTCCTGTTCGACCAGCACATTGCCCTCGAACACGGCCGAGCCGTCCTCCTGGCTGACCGAGAGCGTCTCGGAATCGACCTGGATCGGGGCCGAGCTGTCGCTGGCGGTGCCGAAGGGCACAGAGGTCTGCTGCGCGGCGGCGGGGAAGGCCAGCAGGGCCAGCAGGCCCGAAGCGAGGGCGAGGCGGCGCGGCGAAAACGGGCGGGTCGGGGCGCGGGTCACGTCGGTCACTCCTCACTTGTTCCGGGCTGATATACCAGCTTCACCCCGTCGGTGAAAACCAAATAGGCTTGCCCGGTTTCCGGGTCGCTGGTCAGGCGCATCCGGCCTGCGGTGAACTGGCCCGGCGGGCCCTCGCCGCGGATCTCGCCCGGGGTCTCGGCGCGCAGCTCCTGCATTCCGATGGCGATCTCTCCGGTCTCGATCCGGTAGCCGCTGGTCGAGGTGATCAGCACCCTGCCCGAGAGCGTCGCGGTATCGGCGGGCTGGTCGACCAGCCCGGTGGCAGCCGTGACATCCAGCCCGGTGCCCGAGGTCATGTCGATCCGCGCGGCGATCTGCGAGGCGTCCAGCCTGTCATCCTCGCGCGGCAGGGCGCTTTCGGCGGTGAAGGCGATCAGGTCGCCGCCGGCGGTGGCGCCGGCGAAACTGGGCCGGGTGACGCGCTGGCTGCGCGCCGATTCCTGCAGGTCGATGGTCGAGAAGGGAATTTCCGCCATCGGGTCGCGGCTGTCCGACAGCAGGAAGAGCGTCGACAGCAGCGCCATGGCCGCCAGCGGCAGGACGATCTTCAGCCCACGGATGAGCCGGGATCTGGATGCCTCGCTGACCGCCATGGGTTCACCTCAGGAATGCGCGAAGATGTCGATCTCGGGCCAGCCGGCCAGGTCCAGCCTGGCGCGGGTCGGCAGGAAGTCGAAACAGGCCCGGGCGATCTCGGTGCGGCCTTCGCGGGCAAGGCGGGCATCCAGCTTCTCGCGCAGCTGGTGCAGGTAGAGCACGTCCGAGGCGGCATAGTCGAGCTGGGCGTCGGTCAGTTCCGCCGCGCCCCAGTCCGACATCTGCTGCTGCTTGGAGATGTCGACGCCGATCAGCTCCTGCGTCAGGTTCTTCAGCCCGTGGCGGTCGGTATAGGTGCGCACCAGCCGGCTGGCGATCTTGGTGCAGTAGACCGGCGCGGCCAGGGCGCCGAAGGCGTTGTACATCGCGGCGATGTCGAAGCGCCCGAAGTGGAACAGCTTCAGCACCTCTGGATCTTCCAGCATCCGGCAGAGGTTGGGCGCCTCGGTCTGGCCCCTGGCGACCTGGACGATATGGGAATGGCCGTCGCCGCCCGACATCTGGATCACGCAGAGCCGGTCGCGATGCGGGTTGAGGCCCATGGTCTCGCAGTCGATGGCCACCACGGGGCCAAGGTCGAGGCCGTCGGGCAGGTCGTTCTGATACAGGTGATTGGTCACGGGCGGCATCCTTCGGGCAGTTGGCAATGACTTAGGGCGTCAGGGGGGCGGATGCAATTGAAGCTTGGGGACGCTTGGCGCGTGGGCCGGGGCCTCGGCGCCGGTCAGGGGCCGCCTCGGGGGCCGGCGCTCTGCCGCCATCCTGCCGACGAGGCCGCGCATCGCGCTGCGGATGTGATCGCCCAGCAGGCGCACGCGCCGGGTCTGCCGGGTTTCGCCCAGGGTCAGCAGCCAGGCGGCGGGGGGCGCCGCCCAATCGCTCTCCGATCTCAGGCCCTCCCCCGATCCGCTGGTCCAGCATAGCCGGGGCTGCTTCTTCGTCAGCGGGCGGACCGTGACGACCCGGAGCGCGGACTGGCACGAGATGGCCCCGGTGTCCGGAGAGTCCTTCGAGGCCGGCGAGGTGCAGAAGCAGGTGATCCCCGAGATGATCGAGGCCCATGTGCCCAGCCTGCTGGACGAACTTCTGCAGCCCGAGACCGACAGCCCCACCGTCGACAACCTCGCCGATCTGGCGCGCGACCGCGGCGGAGCCATTCTGGTCGGACAGTCCCAGCCCGCCGGGGTCCCGGCCCGAGGCGGGGTTGGAGGGCAACAGTCACATGTTCATGCAGGACCGCAGCAACCTTCAGGTGGCGGATGTTCCGGTGGACCGGGTGCCTACCCCTGTCGAAGGCGCGGCCCGGGTAGAAGAAGGCCGGGTCCGGGGCGGACACCGCCCCGGGCGCGCTCAGAGAAGCCCGGCCAGGCCCCGGGTCGCGGTGACGGCGGCAGTGACACCCAGCAGGGCGGTGGCGGCGGTGCGATAGCCGCCCTCGCCCAGCCTTGCGAAGGCCCGGCCCCCGGCCCAGGTGCCGATCAGCAGGGCGGGGAAGGCGATCAGGGCCTGGGTGAAGGTCTCTGCATGCAGCTTTCCGGTCAGCCAGAGGCCGGGCAGGGCGATCAGGGACGTGAGGAAGAAGAAGACCATCAGCGAGGCGCGGGTCCGGGCCGCGGGTGTGTCGGTGCCGAGGAAGTAGGCGATGGCGGGCGGTCCGGGCATCGCCGCCAGCCCCGAGAAGAGGCCCGAGGCGAAGCCGGCGCCGATGGCCGGTCCGGGACCCGCAGGCAGGCGCAGCCTGAGGATCAGCGCGGCCAGGCCGATGCCGACGATCCCCGCCAGCACCAGCCGCATGACATCCGCCGACAGCAGCGTCAGCCCCCAGATGCCAAGCGGCGTGCCGAGAAGTGCGCCCGCCCCCATCAGGCCGAGCGCCTGGAACTGCACCAGGTTCCGCATCAGGGCCAGGTCGCGCAGCCCGACCATGCACTGCAGCAGGATGGCGATGGTCACCGCCTGCGCCGGGTCGAGGAACAGGCTGAGCGCCGGCACCGCCGCCAGGGCGAAGCCGAAGCCGGTCAGCCCGCGCAGCACCGCCGCCGCGAAGGTGGCGGTGCAGATCAGGACGATCTGCTCCATCAGTCGAAGTTCAGCACGATGGTCTTCAGCCGGGTGAAATGGGCCAGCATGGCTTCCAGCGAGGCCTCTTTGCCGAGGCCCGAGCGCCCGAAGCCGCCGTAGGAGACATTGGGCTGGATGGTCAGGTTCTGGTTCACCTGCACGTAGCCCGCATTCAGCCGCGCCGTGCTGTCCAGCGCCGTCGACAGCGAGGTCGTCCAGACCGAGGCGGCAAGGCCGTAGTGGGTGTCATTGGCCTTGGCGATGACCTCTTCGTAGTCGGTCCAGGCTTCGAGGTAGGCGACGGGGCCGAAGATCTCTTGCTGGATGCAGGGGTGATCGGCGGGCAGGTCCATCAGCAGGGTCGGCTGCAGGAAGAGCTCGGGCGAGAGGGCGCTGTCATCGGGCAGCTGGCCGAAGCGCAACACGCGGGCACCGGGGGTGCCCTCGGCCATGGTGACGAAATCGCGGATCACCTTGGCCTGCCTGGCGTTGATGATGGTGCCGACGTCGGTGGCCTCGTCCAGCGGGTCGCCGATTTTCAGGGCGTCCAGCGCTTCGGTCAGCTGGGCCAGGAAGGGCTGCATCAGGTCGGCATGGACATAGATGCGGCTGGCGGCGGTGCAGCTTTGCCCCTGCCGGGTGAAGCGCATCCCCGAGATGGCCCCGGCGACGGCCTTGCCCAGATCCGCATCGGCGCAGACGATCATCGGGGACTTGCCGCCCAGTTCCAGGCTGACCGGGATGATCTTCTTGGCGGCGGCTTCATAGACCGCCTGACCCACGGCCTCGGAGCCGGTGAAGGTGATCTTGGCGACCTTGGGGTGGGCGCAGAGGGGCGCGCCGCAGGCCACGCCGGTGCCGTTGATCACGTTCACCGTGCCCGCAGGCAGGACCTGCGCGATCAGGTCGACCATGGCGAAGGTGGCGAAGGGGGCTTCCTCGGAGGCTTTCACGACGACCGTGTTGCCGGCCACCAGCGCGGGGGCGATCTTCAGCATCATCAGCACCAGCGGCACGTTCCAGGGCAGGATCGCGCCGACCACGCCGAGGGGTTCGCGGATGGTGGTGGTGAGGGAACGGGGGTGGAAGGGCACCGTCTCGCCCTTCAGCTCCGACCCGAGGCCGGCGTAGAATTCCAGGATGTCGATGGCGGTGCCGACCTCGCCGCGGCATTCGGTGCGGATCGCCTTGCCAGTTTCGCGGGCGAGGACCTGGGCGATGACCTCGGCATTCGCGCCGAGGGCGCGGGCGGCCTGCGCGACCAGCTTGCCACGGGCGCGGGCGGGGGTCTGCGACCAGGCGGGGAAGGCGGCGGCGGCGGTGTCGATGGCGGCGGCGGTTTCGGCTGCATCCGAGGCGGCGGCCAGGCCAAGCTGCGCGCCGGTGGCGGGGTTCATCACCGGCAGGGTGGCGGCGGTGGCGATCTTCGCGCCGCCGACAAGGTTCACCCCCGCATAGGCGGCGATCAGGTCTTCGGGCAGCTGCGGCAGGGCGGGCGTGGCCATTCTTGGTCTCTCCTTGGCGCCTCGGGCGCGGGGGTCTGGGGGGAGGGGCAGCCGGAGGGGGCTGGTCGCCGCGACCCTAGGAGGATCGGCGCCTCCCAGATAGGGCCAGACTGGCGCATTGATATGGCCAGTTCAGCGCAGGGCGTCGGCGGCGCGGCCCAGCTCGGCCAGGCCCTCGGCGATGCGGGCCTCGTCGATATGCGAGATGCCGAGGCGCAGGAAACGGCCCGCCTGGGTTTCGGTCACGAAGGCGTCGCCCGATTCGATCAGCACGCCGCGCCGGGCGGCCTCGGCGATCAGGGCGCGGCCGTCGAGGCCCTCGGGACATTCCAGCCATAGCGAGGTGCCGCCCGAGGTCTCGGGCGTGCGGAAGTCGGGCAGGAAGCGGGCGCAGGCGGAAAGCACCTCGGCATGGCGGCGCACGAGGGCATCGCGCAACCGGCGTTGCAGGGCCAGGTAGTGCCCCTCGGCCAGGAAGATCCCGGCGGTGCGCTGGTTGTTCAGCGGCGCCGAGCGGTGGATCAGCCGGCGCAGCCAGCGGGCTTCGGCCACCAGCGCCGGATCGGCGACGAGGAAGCCGAGGCGCACACCGGGGGCCAGGATCTTCGACAGCGTGCCCAGGTAGGCAACCCGGCCGGATCGGTCGAGGCCGCGCAGCGTGGTGGTGCCCGGCGCGGCGGTGGCGCCTTCGTAATCGTCTTCTATCAGCAGCACGTCATCGCGGGCGGCGCGGTCCAGCACCTCGGCCTGGCGGGCGGGGGACATGGTGACCATGGTCGGGCTCTGGAAGCCCGGAGTCAGCACGGCCAGGTCCATGGCGCCTTCCAGCCTTGCGCCCTCGGCGTCGACGGCCAGATCGCGGATCGTGGCGCCCGAGACCTGCATGATGTTGCGGCTGTCGGGATAGCCGGGGCTTTCGCAGCCGACGGTGATGCCCGGCCCGGCCAGCAGGCGGGCCAGCAGGTAAAGCCCCTCCTGCGCGCCCAGGGTCACCAGGATTTCGTCGCTGCGGGCGTAGATCCCGCGCTGCGGCAGGATCTGGCTGCGGATCTGCTCGACCAGCAGGGGGTCGTCCTCGTCGGCGCGGTCGGCGGTCCACCAGTCGATCGCCGAGCGGCCAAGGGCATCGCGCGAACAGCTGCGCCAGGTGTTGATCGGGAACAGCCCGGGATCGACCTGCCCCGAGATGAAGGGATAGCGGTAGTCCTGCCAGTTCGAGGGCTTGTGCTGGTGGCGCAGCCGGGCCGGGCGTTGTTTCAGCCGCGCCTCCCAGTCGGGGCTGTCGGGGGGCGGCGCGGGGGTGCGCTCTGGGCTGGTGGGTAGATCCTCGGCGACAAAGACCCCCAGTCTGGGGCGGGCATCCAGGTAGCCGCGCGCCACGAGGTCCTCATACACCGCCGTCACCGTGTTGCGGGCGATGCCGAGCTGTCCGGCCAGCTGGCGCGAGGGCGGCATCTTCTGCCCCGGCTGCATCTGCCCGGCGTGGATCGCATCCACGATGCCCCGGCGCAGCTGGGACTGGATCGGCTCGGATCCGTGACGGGAGATGAAATTCAGCATGGTTCGTGGTTCAATCGCGCTATCCGGCCGCCTTTCTACCCCCTCGACCGCCTCTTGTCGCGGCAGAGCGGGCGGTCCGGCGCCGAAATACGCGCAAAACCCCCTCTGGCCCCATGGATCCCCGGGCGCTGGACCTGTCCCAACCCCGCGGCCCCGGTCTTTGTGGCTGCGAAACCCTTCAGGGAGAGACCGATGTACGACAATGACCTCAGCGATGTGGTGGCCGCCGACAAGGCCCACGTCTGGCACCATCTGACCCAGCACAAGCCCTTCGAGACCTCCGACCCGCGGGTCATCGTCGAGGGCAAGGGCATCCATGTCTGGGATGCCAAGGGCACGCGCTACCTGGATGCCGTCTCGGGCGGGGTCTGGACGGTCAACGTCGGCTATGGCCGGACCGAGATCGCCGATGCGGTGCGCGACCAGCTGGTCAAGCTGAACTACTTCGCCGGCTCGGCGGGCTCGATTCCCGGGGCCATGTTCTCGAAGAAGCTGATCGAGAAGATGCCGGGGCTGTCCCGCGTCTACTACTGCAACTCGGGCTCGGAGGCGAACGAGAAGGCTTTCAAGATGGTCCGCCAGATCGCGCACAAGCGCTATGGCGGCAAGAAGACCAAGATCCTGTTCCGCGAGCGCGACTACCACGGCACCACCATCGGCGCGCTGTCGGCCTGCGGCCAGCCCGAGCGGCACATGCAGTATGGCCCCCTGACACCCGGTTTCGTCGAGGTCCCGCATTGTCTTGAGTACCGCAAACAGTGGGATGTCGAGGATTACGGCCAGCGCGCCGCCGATGCCATCGAAGAGGTGATCCTGCGCGAAGGTCCCGACACCGTCGGTGCGATCTGCCTTGAGCCCGTCACCGCCGGTGGCGGCGTGATCACCCCGCCGAAGGGCTACTGGGAGCGCGTGCAGGAGATCTGCGCCAAGTACGACATCCTGCTGCATATCGACGAGGTGGTCTGTGGGGTCGGCCGGACCGGTGCCTGGTTCGGCTACCAGCAGTACGGCGTGAAGCCGGACATGGTGACCATGGCGAAGGGCGTGGCCTCGGGCTATGCCGCCATCGCCTGCCTGGTGACCACCGAAGAGGTCTTCGACCAGTTCAAGGACGATGCCGCCGACCCGCTGAACTACTTCCGCGACATCAGCACCTTCGGCGGTTGCACCGCCGGTCCCGCCGCCGCGCTGGCCAACATGGAGATCATCGAGAACGAGGGTCTGCTGGAGAACACCACGCAGATGGGCGCCTACTGCCTTTCGAAGCTGGAAGAGCTGATGGAGAAGCACAAGGTCATCGGCGATGTGCGCGGCAAGGGCCTGTTCCTGGGCGCCGAACTGGTCGCCGACCGCGCCACCAAGGAACCCGTGGCCGAGAAGCTGGCCCAGCAGGTCGTGGCGGAATGCGGTGCGCAGGGGGTGATGATCGGTGTCACCAACCGCTCGCTGCCCGGCTTCAACAACACGCTCTGCCTCAGCCCGGCGCTGATCGCCACCAAGGACAACATCGACGAGATCACCGGGGCCATCGACGTTGCGCTGACCCGCGTTTTCGGCTGATCGGATCCTCTTCCCCGGACGGCCTGACTGCCCCGGCATCCCCAGCGGATGCCGGGGTTTTTTGGCCAGGGGCGGGGGTGGCGGCACAAACGAAAACCCCCGCGAAACCGAAGTTTCGCGGGGGTCTTGGTAATGGTGCCCAGGAGAGGACTCGAACCTCCACACCCTTGCGAGTACTAGCACCTGAAGCTAGCGCGTCTACCATTCCGCCACCTGGGCCGGTGTCGTGGAGGGCGATATATGGGCCTGCCTCCGGAGTGTCAACGGCGATTTTTCGCATTTTCCGAAACTCCCCGGGACAAAGCGGCCAAGCGCCTTGCCCACAAGGGCAAGCAGGGCTAGGACAGGGGAAATTCGATCAGCCGGAGGTCTTCCATGCCCAAATCGAAGCTTGTCACCATTTTCGGCGGGTCGGGGTTCGTCGGCCGGTACATCGCTCGGCGCATGGCGCAACAGGGCTGGCGCGTGCGGGTTGCCGTGCGTCGCCCCGACGAGGCGGGTTTCGTCCGTACCTATGGCGTCGTCGGCCAGGTCGAACCGGTCTTCTGCAACATTCGTGACGATGCCTCGGTGCGTGCGGTGACGCTCGGCTCGGACGTGGTGGTGAACTGTGTCGGCACCTTCGACGCCAAGGGCCGCAACAATTTCACCGCCGTCCAGGACGAGGGCGCAGCGCGAATCGCGCGGATCGCGGCGGCGGAAGGCGTGACCGGGATGGTGCATGTCTCGGCCATCGGCGCCGACGCCGAAAGCGACAGCCTCTATGCGCAGAGCAAGGCCGCCGGCGAAGAGGCGGTGCTGGCCGCCATGCCGGGCGCGGTGATCCTGCGCCCCTCGGTGATCTTCGGAACCGAGGACAAGTTCTTCAATCGTTTCGCCAACATGGCCAAGATGAGCCCGATCCTGCCGCTCTTCGGTGCCGGCTCCAGGTTCCAGCCGGTCTGGGTGGATGACGTGGCCGCCGCTGCCGAGAAGGCCGTGCTGGGCCAGGCCGATGCCGGCGTCTACGAGCTGGGCGGGCCCGAGGTCGACACCTTCTCTGGTTGGGTCAAGACCATGCTGGGCATCGTGCAGCGCCGCCGCCTGATCATGGGCCTGCCCTTCGTGGTCGGCCAGTTCATGGCCTGGTGCCTGGACCTGGCGCAGACGCTCAGCCTTGGCCTGTTCAACAACAGCGTGCTTACCCGTGACCAGGTGCGGCAGCTGCGCTCGGACAATGTGGTTGCCGAAGGCGCCAAGGGCTTCGCCGACCTGGGCCTCGAGCCCGTCGCGCCGGAAGCGGTGATGCCCGATTACCTCTGGCCGCACCGCCCCTCGGGCCAATACGCGGCCATCAAGGCCTCGGCGGCGAATCTCAAGAACTGAGAGCGCCCCGCCCGAAAGTGAAAGCCCGGCCATCATTGGCCGGGCTTTTTCTTTGGCTGATCGGGAAGGTGGATGCCGATCCACCTTCAGGCGCCAGTCTTTTCGGGCGCCAGTCTCTTCAGGCGTAGGCCCACCACAGCAGGAAGATCCCCAGCAGGACCCGGTAGATCACGTAGGGCGTGAAGCTGACTGACTTCAGCAGCCGCATCATCAGCACCAGTGCCAGCAGGGCCGAGAGGAAGGCGAAGATGGCCGCGATGGTGCCGTCGATCGCCGCCCTGGCATCCGCGGTGGCGATGACCTCTCCCGAGAGATAGGCCGCCGAGGCCAGGATCATCGGGATCGACATCAGCATCGAGATCTTCGCCGCCGCCTGCCGTTCGAACCCGCCGAACAGCGCGCCGGTGATGCAGATGCCCGACCGCGAGGTGCCGGGGATCAGTGCCACCGCCTGCCAGAGGCCGAGGACGATGGCGTCCCGCAGGGTCCAGTCCTTCGCCGCACGGCCGGTGTCTCCGCGCCGGTCGGCGATATAGAGCACGACGCCGAAGATCAGCATGGTCCAGCCGATCACCGCGACCGAGCGCAGCCTGTCGTCCAGCCCGGTGATCGCCAGGAAGAGGCCGAAGAGGATCCCCGGGATCGTCGCGACGATCAGCAGGAAGGCCAGTCTCGCGCCCGGCGTGTCGGTGCGCCCGGACAGCAGGCGCGGAAGGCCGGCGAGCGCCTCGCGCACGTCCTCCCAGAAATAGAGCACCACGGCGCCGAGGGTGCCGACATGGACGGCCACGTCGATCACCTGGCCCTGGTCCTGCATACCCGTCAGGCTGGGCAGGAGAATCAGGTGACCCGAGGAGGAAATCGGAAGAAACTCGGTAATACCCTGAATAATCGCAAGAAGAAGAAGCTGGAGGAGGGGCATGGGCAATCCGGTCTGAGGAGGGATGACAGTAGGATTAACCCTTTGGAAGTCAGAGGAAAGCGCATTAATAGGTCCGGTGTGAAGCTTAATTTTGAGGCCATTCCCGGTGGTGAAGCAGTTCATTGCTGAATTAGCAGTGTTATAGGTCACTACTTCTGACTTTTATTCTGTTTTGAGCTGCTGTAGAAGGCCCCGACAAGGTAGCGACAATCGAACCGAGGAGTTGGCCGTGGCGAAGCAACCGATGCTGAAATTCGTGACCGTTGAGCGGGACATGCCCGAGAAGCGCGACGCGACGGCCCGCTCGCATGATTTCGACGAGATCTATGCCGAATATGCCGCGGCCAAGGCCGAAGAGCAGTCCAGCCGCTGCAGCCAGTGCGGCGTGCCCTATTGCCAGAGCCATTGCCCGCTGCACAACAACATTCCCGACTGGCTGCGCCTGACCGCCACCGGCCGCCTGGAAGAGGCCTACGCGGTCAGCCAGGCCACCAATACCTTCCCCGAGATCTGCGGCCGCATCTGCCCGCAGGATCGTCTGTGCGAAGGCAACTGCGTGATCGAGCAGTCGGGCCACGGCACCGTCACCATCGGCGCCGTCGAGAAGTACATCACCGATACCGCCTGGGAAAAGGGCTGGGTGAAGCCCGTCGTTCCCGCGCAGGAGCGCGAGGAAAGCGTGGCGATCATCGGCGCCGGCCCCGGTGGCCTGGCGGCTGCCGACATGCTGCGCCGCGCCGGTGTGCAAGTCACGGTCTACGACCGTTACGACCGCGCCGGCGGCCTGCTGACCTACGGCATTCCCGGCTTCAAGCTGGAAAAGGACGTGGTGATGCGCCGCACCGCCCAGCTGGAGGCCTCCGGCGTCGAATTCGTGCTGAACTGCAATGTCGGCGAGGATATCTCGTTCGACGCGATCCGTGGCAAGCATGACGCCGTGCTGATTGCCACCGGCGTCTACAAGACCCGCGACCTGCAGGGCCCCGGCGCGACCTCCGAAGGCATCGTGCGGGCCATCGACTACCTGACCTGTTCCAACAAGGTTTCGTTCGGCGACGAGGTGGCCGAATACGAAAGCGGCGAACTGAACGCCAAGGGCAAGAAGGTTGTCGTGGTCGGTGGTGGCGATACCGCCATGGACTGCGTGCGCACCGCCATCCGCCAGGGCGCCGAGAGCGTGAAGTGTCTCTATCGTCGTGACCGCAAGAACATGCCCGGCTCGCAGCGCGAAGTGCAGAATGCCGAGGAAGAAGGCGTGGAATTCGTCTGGCTGTCCAACCCCGTCGGCTTCACCACCGGCGTGACCGAGCCCGAGGGCGCCGGTGCCGGCGCCGGCCGTGTCCGTCAGGCGATGGTGCAGCGGATGCGCCTCGGCCAGCCCGATGCCTCGGGCCGTCAGAGCCCCGAGGTGATCGAGGGCAGCGACTATGCCGAAGAGGCCGACCTGGTGATCAAGGCCCTGGGCTTCGAACCCGAGGACCTGCCGAAGCTCTGGGATGCCGAGGGCCTGGAAGTGACCCGCTGGGGCACAGTGCGCGCCGATTTCGGCTCGGGCCGGACCTCGCTGGACCGCGTCTATGCGGTTGGTGACATCGTGCGCGGCGCCTCGCTGGTGGTCTGGGCGATCCGTGACGGGCGCGATTGCGCCGCCGCGATCCTGGAAGACCTCGACGCCCCCGCCGCGGTGGCCGCGGAGTAAGCAAGACACGGCGGGGCACGCCCCGTCGTGACGTAGCAAGGGACAGTGACATGGCCGATGCGCTCGACATCTCCGTCGTTTCCGACAGCGATCAGCTGAAGGTCTGGCTGTATCGCGGCACCAGCAAGCGGCTGGTGCTGTCCTTCTGGGACAGCGAAGAGGGCGGCGCCCCGCTGGCCGCCTTCGCCCATGCCGCCAGCCATGGCGGCCGCGACAACGTCCTGTTCTTCGCCGATCCCGGTGACACCTGGCTGAACGGCGAACGGCTGGTCGAAGAGATCGTCGAATGGGCCAGCGCCTACCGCCGGGAATGCGAGGCGCAAAGCGTCATGTCCCTGGGGCAGGGCATGGGCGGTTTCATGGCCCTTGCCATGCCCGCCTACCTGGAAATCGACGTGGCGCTGGCGCTCAGCCCGCTTTACGCGATCCCGACCCGGGCGATCCCGGACGGGCAGGGGCTGGACGACCTGCGGCTGCACAACCTTGGCGAGGTGCTGGGCAGCCACGCGGATTACTACCTGATCCACGGCGAGGCCCCGGGCGAGGCGGCCCACCTGGAAAGCTTCCCGCTGGCCGCGAACATCCACCAATACGTCCTGCCGACCGACGGCAAGACCGTGCCCGAGCTGCTGGACGAGGCCGAGTTGACCGGCGAGGTGCTGGAACGCGCCTTCCTCAACCAGGCCCGCAAGCTGCGGCTCGCGCTGGAACCGCTTGGCGTCTACCGCCGTGAAGATGCGTTGCCCGAGGGCGGCGAAACCGAAACAGCCGGAGAGCAGGGCTGAGGCCCGCTCTTCCCCGCGAAAACCCGCCACTTCGGCAAAGGGAGACCTGATCATGACCACGTACGATGCAGACTGGGTGCGCGCCGAGGAAGCCAAGCGCAAGTGGATGGAAGAAAACGGCATGTTCCGCGAGGAGCACGAGCATTCCTCCTGCGGCGTTGGCCTCGTCGTTTCCATCGACGGCAAGCCGTCGCGCAAGGTCGTCGAAGCCGGCATCACCGCGCTGAAGGCGATCTGGCACCGTGGTGCCGTGGATGCCGACGGCAAGACCGGCGACGGCGCGGGCATCCACGTGCAGATCCCGGTTCCCTTCTTCTACGACCAGATCAAGCGCACCGGCCACGAGCCCCGCAAGGACGAGCTGATGGCGGTCGGCCAGGTCTTCCTGCCGCGCACCGACCACGGGGCGCAGGAAACCTGCCGGACCATCGTCGAATCCGAAGTTCTCAAGCTGGGGTACTACATCTACGGCTGGCGCCATGTGCCGGTCGAGATCGATTGCCTGGGTGAAAAGGCCAACGCGACCCGGCCCGAGATCGAGCAGATCCTGATTTCCAACATCAAGGGCGTCGACGAAGAGACCTTCGAGCGCGAGCTCTACGTGATCCGTCGCCGGATCGAGAAGGCCGCCGCCGCCGCGGGCATCAACGAGCTGTACCTGGCCTCGCTGTCCTGCCGGTCGATCATCTACAAGGGCATGATGCTGGCCGAACAGGTTGCCGTCTTCTACCCCGACCTGATGGATGAGCGTTTCGAGTCGACCTTCGCCCTGTACCATCAGCGCTATTCCACCAACACCTTCCCGCAGTGGTGGCTGGCCCAGCCCTTCCGGATGCTGGCCCACAACGGCGAGATCAACACGCTGAAGGGCAACGTCAACTGGATGAAGAGCCATGAGATCCGCATGGCTTCCGGCACCTTCGGCGACCTCGCCGAGGACATCAAGCCGATCATCCCCGGCGGCTCGTCCGACTCGGCTGCGCTGGATGCGGTCTTCGAGGTGCTGGTGCGCGCCGGACGCTCGGCGCCGATGGCCAAGACCATGCTGGTGCCCGAAAGCTGGTCCAAGCAGGCCGAGGAACTGCCCGAAGCCTGGCGCGACATGTATTCCTACTGCAACTCGGTGATGGAACCCTGGGACGGCCCCGCCGCCCTGGCCATGACCGATGGTCGCTGGGTCTGCGCCGGCACCGACCGCAACGGGTTGCGCCCGATGCGCTATGTGGTGACGGGGGACAACCTGCTGATTGCCGGCTCCGAAGCGGGCATGGTGCCGACCAACGAGGGCACCGTCCGCGAGAAGGGCGCGCTTGGTCCGGGTCAGTTGCTGGCCGTGGATACCAAGGAGGGCAAGCTCTACCACGACGTCGAGATCAAGGACAAACTGGCCGCCGGTCAGCCCTTCGGCGAATGGGTCGGCAAGATCTCCGAACTGGACGAGGTACTGGAGAACGTCGAGGAGGCGCCGCTGTTCGAAGGTGCCGAACTGCGCAAGCGCCAGATCGCGGCCGGTTACTCGGTCGAGGAACTGGAAACCATGCTGGCGCCCATGGCCGAAGACGGCAAGGAGGCGCTGGCCTCGATGGGCGATGACACGCCCTCGGCCGTGCTCAGCAACAAGTACCGCCCGCTGAGCCACTTCTTCCGCCAGAACTTCAGCCAGGTCACCAACCCGCCGATCGACAGCCTGCGCGAATTCCGCGTGATGAGCCTGAAGACCCGGTTCGGCAACCTGAAGAACGTGCTGGACGAAAGCAGCGCCCAGACCGAGATCCTGGTGCTGGACACGCCCTTCGTCGGCAACGCCCAGTTCGACGAGCTGCGCAAGCACTTCAACGCCGAGATGGTCGAGATCGACTGTACCTTCCCCGCCACGGGTGAACGCGGCGCGCTGCGCGAGGCCCTGAACCGCATCCGCCAGGAAGCCGAGGACGCTGTGCGCTCCGGTGGCGGCCACATCATCCTGACCGATCAGCACCAGGGCCCCGACAAGGTGGCCATGCCGATGATCCTCGCGACCTCGGCGGTCCATTCCTGGCTGACCCAGAAGGGCTTGCGCACCTTCTGCTCCATCGGCGTGCGCTCGGCGGAATGCATCGACCCGCATTACTTCGCCGTGCTGATCGCCTCGGGCGCGACCATCGTCAACGCCTACCTGGCCGAGGATTCCATCGCCGACCGCATCAAGCGCGGGCTGCTGGATGGCTCGCTGACCGAGAACATGAAGCGCTACCGCGAAGCCGTCGACCAGGGTCTGCTGAAGATCATGGCCAAGATGGGCATCTCGGTGATCAGCTCGTACCGGGGGGGCCTGAACTTCGAGGCCGTCGGCCTGTCGCGCGCCATGTGCGCCGAGTTCTTCCCCGGCATGTTGAGCCGGATCTCGGGTATCGGCATCTACGGCATCCAGAAGAAGATCGAGGAAGTGCACGCGCTTGGCTGGAAGCAGGGCCAGGATGTGCTGCCCATCGGTGGCTTCTACAAGTCGCGCAAGTCGGGCGAGACCCACGCCTGGGAAGCCCAGACCATGCACATGCTGCAGGCCGCCTGTGACCGCGCGTCCTTCGAGATCTGGAAGCAGTACAGCGCCCGGATGCAGGCCAACCCGCCGATCCACCTGCGCGACCTGCTGGCGATCAAGCCCATGGGCAAGTCGATCCCCATCGAGGAAGTCGAATCGATCACCTCGATCCGCAAGCGCTTCGTCACCCCAGGCATGTCCCTCGGCGCGCTGAGCCCCGAGGCACACAAGCTGCTGAACGTCGCGATGAACCGCATCGGCGCCAAGTCCGACTCCGGCGAGGGCGGCGAGGATCCGGCACACTTCGTGCCGGAACCCAATGGCGACAACCCGAGCGCAAAGATCAAGCAGGTGGCTTCGGGCCGTTTCGGTGTCACCGCCGAATACCTGAACCAGTGCGAAGAGCTTGAGATCAAGGTGGCCCAGGGCGCCAAGCCCGGCGAGGGTGGCCAGCTGCCCGGCATGAAGGTCACCGACCTGATCGCCCGCCTGCGCCACTCGACCAAGGGCGTGACGCTGATCTCTCCGCCGCCGCACCACGATATCTACTCGATCGAGGATCTGGCACAGCTGATCTACGACCTGAAGCAGATCAACCCCACCGTGAAGGTGACGGTGAAGCTGGTCAGCTCGTCGGGTGTCGGCACGATTGCGGCCGGTGTGGCCAAGGCCAAGGCCGACGTGATCCTGATCTCGGGGCACAACGGCGGCACCGGGGCTTCTCCGGCGACCTCGATCAAGTTCGCCGGCCTGCCGTGGGAAATGGGCCTGACCGAAGCCCACCAGGTCCTTGCGATGAACAAGCTGCGCGAGCGTGTGACGCTGCGCACCGATGGCGGTCTGCGCACCGGCCGGGATATCGTCATGGCCGCCATGATGGGCGCCGAGGAATACGGCATCGGCACCGCCGCCCTGATCGCCATGGGCTGCATCATGGTGCGTCAGTGCCAGTCCAACACCTGCCCGGTCGGCGTCTGTACCCAGGACGAGAGCCTGCGCGCCAAGTTCACCGGCACGGCGGACAAGGTGGTGAACCTGATCACCTTCTACGCCCAGGAAGTGCGCGAGATCCTGGCCGAGATCGGCGCCCGCAGCCTCGACGAGGTCATCGGCCGCGCCGATCTGCTGCACCAGGTGTCGCGCGGAGCCGAGCATCTCGACGATCTCGACCTGAACCCGCTGCTGATCACCGTCGATGGCGCCAAGGACATCGTCTATGACCGCCTGAAGCCGCGCAACGCGGTGCCGGATACGCTGGATGCGGAAATCGTCCGCGATGCGGCGCGCTTCCTGAAGGATGGCGAAAAGATGCAACTGTCCTACGCGGTGCAGAACACGCACCGCACCGTGGGCACGCGCACATCGTCACACATCGTGCAGGCCTTCGGGATGCGCAACGCGCTGCAGCCCGACCACCTGACGGTGAAGCTGGAAGGCTCTGCCGGTCAGTCGCTGGGGGCCTTCGCGGCCCCTGGCCTGAAGATCGAGGTCTCGGGCGAGGCCAACGACTACGTCGGCAAGGGCCTCTCGGGCGGCACCGTGGTGGTGCGTCCCTCGATGCAGTCGCCGCTGGTTGCCTCCGAGAACACCATCATCGGCAACACGGTGCTTTACGGCGCCACCGACGGCTATCTCTTCGCCGCGGGCCGCGCGGGCGAGCGTTTCGCGGTCCGCAACTCGGGCGCCAAGGTGGTGATCGAGGGCTGTGGCTCCAACGGTTGCGAATACATGACCGGCGGCATCGCGGTGATCCTCGGCTCCATCGGTCCGAACTTCGGTGCGGGCATGACCGGGGGCATGGCCTATCTCTACGATCCCGAGGGTGTCACCGAGAAGCTGATCAACATGGAAACCCTGGTGACCTGTCCGGTCACCGTCGATCACTGGGAGGCCCAGCTGAGGGGCCTGGTCGAGCGTCATCACGCCGAGACCGGGTCGCGCAAGGCCGGGGACATCCTGCAGCACTGGGACCTGGAGAAAGCCAACTTCCTGCAAGTCTGTCCGAAAGAGATGCTGGTGCATCTGTCGCATCCGCTGTCGGAAGAGGAAGCCGCCGTTCCTGCCGAGTGATCAAGGCTCGCCGGGACAAGGCCCGACGTACGAGAGGGCCCGCGAAAGCGGGCCCTCTTTGCATTCGGAGTGACGATTTTCCCCGTTCAAGCGCCTGCTGCGGGAAAAACTGAACTAGACTGTACAGTAGTTCAGTGTGGATTAAACTGGTAAAATTACGTGATATCAAAATGTTATATGTTGCTATATGTTGGTAACAGCACTGTGAGCTCATAAATATCGTCAGAATGTGCGTCAGTGCACTTCAAACTCCGAAAGCGCCGCCCTATCTACCTCTCATCACACGACGCCGCCCACGAAACCGACGACGTCCTCAAATCAAGAAGTGGATACGAAAATGAAAACCCTCAAAGCACTTGGCGTTGCATCCCTGATCGCAGCTTCCGCAACCACCGCCGCCTTCGCAGGTGACGCGGCTGAACAGACGCCCTTCGTCTACAGCGAAGCTGCCAACGCCTCCTCCACCGAAGTGCGCGTGGATCGCGGCAGCGACGACGCCGCAAAGGCAACTCCCTTCGTCTATGGCGAAGCTGCCAACTCGGTCACCCGCGCTGACACCTCGGTTCTGAACAGCCGCTTCGTGGTCGCCAGCGACGATGATGCCGCCGCTCAGACCCCCTTCCTGTACCGGAAGTGAGCTGACGGCCTTCGGGTCGGGGTGGACAGCAACCGGCCACATCCCGAGACGCCCTAGCAAGATGCACCGACCCGCAAGACTTCGACCTCCCCTCCGGTCGAAGAAAGGGGCTCTTCCCTCCCCAGGGAAGGGCCCCTTGTCTGTTTTCACGCAGTTGTCACCGGGTGCGATCCGGGATCGGCTGACAAGGCCCGCCGTCACATCCCGCGACCAGGAGACGGCTTTTCCCGCGCCGCGCGGACAAGTATAGCGGTGACGTGGCACGCAAGGCGACCTCCGCAAAGACCTCCCGCACGCGCGGCAAACGCAAGGCCCCCCGCAAGGGTCCGGCGCGGCCGCTGGTGCGCCGCATCCTGCACAATCTCCTTCGCGCGATCCTCGGCGTCCTGGCCGTGGTGATCTTCGTCGTCGCCCTGCATGGGGTGCTGCGCCCCTGGCCGGGTCTCTACATGACGCGCGAACATCTGCGCCTGGGCGAGATTCGCCGCGACTGGGTGCCGATGGAGGAGATCGCCCCGGCCATGGTCCGCTCGGTCGTGGCGGCGGAGGATGCCAACTTCTGCCTGCACTGGGGCGTCGACATGACGGCGCTGCGCCAGGCCATCGCCTCGGGAGGAGAGCGCGGCGGCTCGACCGTCACGCAGCAGGTGGTGAAGAACGTCTATCTCTGGCACGGGCGCAGCTACGTGCGGAAGGCGCTGGAAGCCATGCTGACTCCGCTGGTCGAACTGACCTGGTCCAAGCGACGTATCCTGGAGGTCTACCTGAACGTGGCCGAGTTCGACGAGGGTGTCTTCGGTGTCGAGGCCGCCGCGCAACACTACTTCGGCGTCCCGGCGGCAGGACTCTCGGATCTTCAGGCGGCGCGGCTGGCGTCGGTGCTGCCCTCGCCCAAGACCCGGTCCGCCAGCAAGCCGACCGAGTACCTGCAGCGTCGGTCGGCGGCAATCCGCGACGGGGCGGCCACCATCGCCGCTGACGGCCGGGCCACCTGCTTCGAGGATTGAACTTCGCCTTCTGTCACGGCAAGACAGGTCGGGTAAGAGGATGTAGTCGATGATTTCTGCCGAGCTTTACCACGTGCCCCTGTCCCCCTTCTGCCGCAAGGTGCGCCTGTCGCTTGCCGAGAAGAAGGTCGAGGTCAAGCTGATCGAAGAGCGCTACTGGGAAAAGGACCCCGACTTCCTGCGCCGCAACCCGGCCGGCAAGGTGCCGGTGCTGAAGCTGGACGGTCACGCCCTGGCCGAAAGCGCGGCGATCTGCGAATACCTCGAAGAGCTCTACCCCGAGCCCTCGCTGATGCCCTCGGACCCGCTGACCCGGCACGAGGTCCGCCGCCTGGTGATGTGGTTCGATGACAAGTTCCACCACGAGGTCACCTCGAAACTGCTCTACGAGCGGGTGAACAAGAAGATCACCGGGCAGGGATTTCCCAATTCGACCAACGTGATGGCCGGGTTGCGGGCGATCAAGTTCCACCTCGATTACCTCGGCTGGCTGCTGGATCACCGCCGCTGGCTGGCGGGGGACCGCATGACCCTGGCCGATTTCGCTGCCGCTGCGCATCTGTCATCGCTCGACTACATCTCGGATGTCGACTGGGATCGCGCGCCCGGCGTCAAGGACTGGTACGCCAAGATCAAGTCGCGCCCCGCCTTCCGCTCGATCCTGATGGACCAGGTGCCGGGCTTCCCGCCGCCGGCCCATTACGCCGACCTGGATTTCTGACCCGCACCGCCATTGGCACTTGCTGGGGTTTTCAGTTTCCGGGGTTTTCTGGCAGAACGGGCCGCATGACGACGCCCGGCGATCCCCTTTCACCCAAGCTGAAGACACAGGCCCTGGCCGAGGGCTTCTCGGCCGTGCGCATCTGCGCGCCCGAGGCGGTGCCCGAGGTGGCCGAGCGGCTGCGCGCCTTCCTCGACGCGGGCTATCACGGCCAGATGGGCTGGCTGGCCGAGCGCAGCCACTGGCGCGGTGACCCGGCACAGCTCTGGCCCGAGGCGCGCAGCATCATCATGCTGGCAGAGAACTACGGCCCCGATCATGACCCGCTCGACGTGCTCGGTCATCCCGACCGCGCGGGGGTCTCCGTCTATGCGCAGAACAAGGATTACCACGACGTCGTCAAGAAGCGGCTGAAGCGGCTGGCGCGCTGGCTGATCGCCGAGGCCGGGCCGCAGGCGGATGGCGAGGCGGCGCAGGTGAAGGTCTTTGTCGACACGGCGCCGGTGCCGGAAAAGGCCCTGGGACAGGCGGCGGGTCTGGGCTGGCAGGGCAAGCACACCAACCTCGTCAGTCGCGAGCTGGGCAGCTGGTTCTTCCTCGGGGCGATCTTCACCACCCTGGAGCTGCCGCGCGATGCGCCCGAGGTCGATCACTGCGGCCAGTGCCGCCGCTGCCTGGATGTCTGCCCGACCGATGCCTTCCCCGCGCCCTACCGGCTGGATGCGCGGCGCTGCATTTCCTACCTGACGATCGAGCACAGGGGCCCGGTGCCCGAGGATCTGCGCCCCGCCCTTGGCAACCGGATCTACGGCTGCGACGACTGCCTTGCGGTCTGCCCCTGGAACAAGTTCGCCCGTCGCGCCGCCGAGGTGAAATACCACGCCCGTGACGATCTGCGGGCGCCCGCGCTGGCCGAGCTTGCGGGGCTGGACGATGCCGCTTTCCGGGCGCGGTTCTCGGGATCGCCGATCAAGCGGATCGGGCGCGACCGCTTCCTGCGCAACGTGGCCTATGCGATCGGCAATTCCGGGCGGGCCGACCTGCGCGCCGCCGTGGCGCCGCTTGTCTCGGATCCCGATCCGACCCTGTCGGACGCCGCCCGCTGGGCCCTGGCGCGCCTGCCGTCGGGCGGGTCATGAACCGGGCGCGACATGAAAAAGCACCCGGAGTTTCCCCCGGGTGCTACAGGTCTTTCGTCATTCGTACTGCTCCGTGAGTGCTTCCTGCCCGGCGTTCGTCAGGCGCGGTCGTCGACGATCAGCCACAGGCTGCCGTCCGTCTTGCGGTAGAACCCGACGACGTCCGTCGGCCACCAGCCTTCCGACACCAGCCAGGACGACAGCGGACGGTTGGACGACACGCGCTGGCGCAGGTTGGAGATCCAGCCCTGGGACTGCGACAGCTTCCAGTCGAACCACTGGGTGTCGATCTCGCGGCGGCGCTCGAGCTGGGTCACGGTGACCAGGCCGAAGGCCGACGGCGGGGCGCTTGCAATCATCGCGGTGCTGCCGTTGGCAAAGGCGAAGCCGTTGTCCGTGCCGTCGCCGGTATTGCCACCGTTGCCGCCACCGTTGCCGCCGGTGCCACCCGTGCCGCCGCCACCCTGGCCGCCGGTCCCGCCACCGGATCCGCCGGTGCCGCCACCGCCGGAGCCAGAGCCGACGCCAAGGTCAAGACCGATATCCGCGATGGATTCGCCCAGGGCATCGGCGTTCACGTCCGCATCCACCCCGGTGCCGCCATCGCCGCCAAGGTTGGCGGCCACGTCGGCATCGGCATTGACGCCGTTGCCGCCCCCGACCGTCGCATCGACATCCGCGTCGGCGTTGACGCCATTGCTGCCACCCAGCCCGGCGGTAACATCCGCATCGGCGTTGATGCCGTCATTTCCGCCCAGACCCACGTCGACATCGGCATCGGCGTTCACCCCGTCATCGCCACCCAGTCCCAGGTCGACATCGACACCCGCCTGCACGCCGCCGCCGCCTCCAAGCCCCAGGTCGACATCAAGGCCGATGTCGGCGCGGGCCGCGGCGGGGGCCATCAGGGCCATGACGGCCGCAGCCATCGTTGTCTGTTTCAGTAGTCCGGAAGTCATGAGCGTTTCCTCCTTCAGCTCCACTTGGGACCGGGGCGAAGACCTCGGCCTTGCAATGAAGAAACGCGAGATACCTGCGGGAGTTGCACGTATAGCGATAGTGGGCGGGACTCTGCTACTTAAGCGGCAGTAGAACTCTGCCTTGGCGTGTGTGCTGGCGCGAAAATCAGAGTTGAATCAAATTACTATGGAGATAGGCGAAAATCCGCTCAAAAATGCGAAAACCCCCGTCCTTTCGGACGAGGGTCGCAGATTACTGCCCGTTGCGACGGGTGTGGGCGGCGGAGATCAGCCGCGGTCGTCGATCACCAGGCGGGTCGATCCATCAGCCATCGCCTGTGCGCCGATCACGTCGTCGGCAGCGTAGCCTTCGGCCTCCAGAGCGGCCGAAAGGTCGGCATCGGCGGCAATGGCGTCCTGCATCTCGGCGATGGCCGTGGCATTGGCGTCGACGGCGGCATTCAGACCTTCCTCGTCGATATCGCCGCTGGCCATCAGGTCGGTCACGGTGGTCGCGTTCAGTTCGTCACCGTCCAGCAGACTGGAGAGCATCAACCCGGCAGAGGCGCCATCTTCGTCCGCCGAGACGTCGGCGCCGGCATCGGCAGTCACCGAGCCGCCCTCGTCGGACCCGGCAACGGTCGAGTTGGACAGATCGACATTCAGACCGTCCTCGTTTGCACCGACCGACAGGCCACCGTCGGTGCTGACGGAGGTGTCACCGACATCGACACCCAGCGAACTGCCCGCGTCGAGCGAGATATCTGCCATGGCGGCCCCGGAAATGGTGGTGGCAAGCAGGGTGGCAAGCGCGATGGAGCGGGTCTTGGTCGTCATGTCTGTCTCCTTTGACATCCGTTCAAATGGGTGACCGGCAGGTCGGGCCGGTTGCAGCATCAACGGAGGGGCCTGTGGGAAGTTCCGGGGGTGCGACAGAAAGCCCTTACGAGGCAAGCACTTGCCAGTCATACCCGCGTCAGGTGGCAGGCTTCTGCCCACCCTGAACAGGGGGAGGCGGCGATTTGAAACTTTTCTCCCGCTGCTCCGTGGTTAAGGCCCGCGCGGGGGCACCCCTTCCCTTTCCGCCGCGCCTGCCCACATAGTGCAGCAGAAATGGAGGAACTCATGACGGAGTACCGAAAGACCGAAGAGGCCCTGGCCCGCCTGAGCCCGGAACAGTACCGGGTCACCCAGGAAAGCGGCACCGAGCGGCCCTTCACCGGCGATTTGCTGGAAAACAAGCGTGTCGGGATCTACGTTGACGTGGTCTCGGGCGAACCGCTCTTCGCCTCCTCGGCGAAATACGAAAGCGGCTGCGGCTGGCCCAGTTTCGTGAAGCCCATCGAGGCCGGGAACATCGTGAACCTGCGCGACGAAAGTCTCGGCATGGTGCGTATCGAGGTGCGTTCGAAGCACGGCGACAGCCATCTGGGCCATGTCTTCCCCGATGGTCCGACCGACCGGGGCGGGCTGCGCTATTGCATCAACTCGGCCTCACTGCGCTTCGTCCCGAAGGACGAAATGCAGGCCGAAGGCTACGGAGAATACATCGACCAGGTGGAGGATGTGGAATGAGTGAACAACGTGCAGTGCTGGCCGGCGGCTGTTTCTGGGGAATGCAGGACCTGATCCGCAAGAAGCCCGGGGTGCACAGCACCCGCGTCGGCTATACCGGCGGCGATGTCCCCAATGCGACCTATCGCGATCATGGCACCCATGCCGAGGGGATCGAGATCCTCTTCGACCCCGAGGTGATCAGCTACCGCGATCTGCTGGAATTCTTCTTCCAGATCCACAACCCGACCACCCTGAACCGGCAGGGCAACGATATCGGCATGTCCTACCGTTCGGCGATCTACTACGTCGACGAGGCGCAGAAGCAGGTGGCGCTGGACACCATCGCCGACGTGGATGCCTCCGGCATCTGGCCCGGCAAGGTGGTGACCGAGGTCGAACCGGTGGGCGATTTCTGGGAAGCCGAGCCCGAGCACCAGGATTACCTGGAGCGGATCCCGAACGGCTATACCTGCCATTTCCCCCGCCCCGACTGGGTGCTGCCGAAGCGCGCTGCCGCCGAGTGAGGCGTCAGACCATGCCGGCCTGGCCCGAGAGGGTCAGGGCCAGCATCAGGATCAGGATCGCGGCGAGCCAGCTTGCCGCGATCCGCAGCGCCAGCGCCGGGGCCGCGTCTGGCAGGCAGTGCAGCAGGATCCGTCCGGCAAGGGCCGGGCCGAGGATCAGCAGGCAGGCTCCGACCAGTGACCCGATGATCATCGCAGGCGGCGGTGTCGCGCTGCCGCCCCGGTAGAGGCTGGCCAGCGCCAGCCCCGGCAGCAGTGCCGCGAGCGTGACAAGCGGTATCCGGGGCAGTGGCCGGCCCCACAGGGCCAGGGCGCAGGCCAGGACCAGCGCGATGGCCAGGGAAAGCGGCGCGACCTCTGCGGGCGCGACACCGGCCAGGCAGAGGCCCGCGCCCCCTCCCGCCAGCAGGGACAGCCATGGAATACGCCGCGCCGGGGCCAGCGCGAGGCCCAGCACCGGCAGGGGCAGCAGCGTGGCCGCCAAGGTCAGCGACAGCGTCAGGCCCAGCAGAAGATCATCGCCGACATGGGCCAGCCCGCTGCCCGGATGGGCCAGGGCCGGACCGGGCAGAAGCAGGATCGGCGATGCGGCAAGGGCCCTCGGCGCGCAGGCCCGGGCCCGGACCACCTGGCGCAAGAGGTCAGGCGATCCCGGTCAGGAAGGCGCCCCCGGCGGCGGCGATCGCCAGACCCGCCGCGCGCACGGCCATCTGCCCGTGACGCGAGTTCCAGAGCAGGCCGAGGCCAATGCCCCCGAGGTGCAGCATCCCCGTCGCGAGGACGAAGCCCAGGCCATAGGCCAGCGGGGTCGCGGCCTGCGGCAGTTCGGTGCCATGGGCGTGGCCGTGGAAGATGGCGAAGACGCCGGTGACGACGCCGGCCAGCCAGAGCGGCGCGGGCAGGGCCAGCGCGACCATCAGCCCCAGCACGACCCCCGACAGGGCGATGCCGGTCTCGACGGCGGGCAGGGGCAGTCCCAGAATGCCTGCGGCGGCGCCGAGCGCCATGACCAGCGGGAAGACCAGCGGCAGGATCCACAGCGCCGGACGGCCCAGCACCGCGCCCCAGAGACCGACCGCCACCATGGCGACGACGTGATCCCAGCCAAGGATCGGATGGCTGAAGCCGCTGGCAAAGCCGCCCGCGATCCCCGCGCCCTCATGGGCCTGGGCAGTGCCGGCCTGAAGCATCAGGGCCGCAAGGACGAGGGACAGGGTGATCAGGGGCGTTCTGCGCATCGGGGGTCTCTTTCCAGGGAATTGGTGCACAGCGTGGCCTGTCCCGGCGGGCTGGTCAATCTCTGCATGACGGATCTGCAACCCCGCCTTGGCGATTGACCTGATCTTCAGCAGGCGCGACAACCCTCGGGCAATCCGAGGGAAAGGCGAGATCATGCAACCGCTCAAGGGGATATCCCTGAAACTCGTCGCGGTGCTCTGCTTCATCACCATGTCGTCGCTGGTCAAGGCCGCGTCGGGAGAGGTGCCACCGGGGCAGGCGGTTTTCTTCCGGTCCTTCTTTGCCCTGCCGGTGATCCTCGGCTGGCTGGCCCTGCGCGGAGACCTCGCGACCGGCTGGCGGGTGAAGTCGCCGCAGGCCCATGTCTGGCGCGGGCTGGTCGGCACGATGGGCATGGGCTGCGGTTTCGCCGGCCTGGCCTTCCTGCCCCTGCCCGAGGTCACCGCCCTCAGCTACGCCGCGCCGCTGCTGACGGTGATCTTCGCCGCGATGTTCCTGGCCGAAAAGGTCGGGGTCTTCCGCCTGGGGGCAGTGTTTCTCGGCATGGTCGGCGTGTTGATCGTCCTGGCCCCCCGGGTGACCGCTCTGGACGGCCAGACCGTGCAGACCACCGAGGCCATCGGCGCGATGATCGTTCTCTTCGGGGCCGTCTGCTCGGCGCTGGCGCAGGTCCATATCCGCAACATGGTCCGGGTCGAACAGACCTCGGCCATCGTCTTCTGGTTCTCGGTCACCTCCTCGGTGCTGGCGCTCTTCACCATCCCCTTCGGCTGGGCCGTTCCCTCGGGACCGGTGGTGCTGATGCTGGTGGCGGCGGGCCTGCTGGGCGGGGTCGGGCAGATCTTCCTGACCTCCAGCTACCGCTTTGCCGATGCCTCGGTGGTGGCGCCCTTCGACTATGCCTCGATGCTCTTCGCCCTCGGGATCGGCTATTTCGTCTTTGCGGAGGCGCCGACCGGGCAGATGCTTGTGGGGGCGGCGATCATCATCGTCGCCGGGGTGATCATCATTTTGCGCGAGCGGCATCTTGGATTGCAGCGTGAAGCGGCGCGGTCGGCCAAGACGCCGACCTGAGACCTGCGGCGCGGGGTCAGCGGGCCCGGTCTGACCGGTGTTGCGGTGCCCCGAGGCGCAACCTGGCGGCCAGGTGAGGCACCGGTTCCTCTGTCCGGCGAAAGAGCAAATGGCTGAGCGGGAAGGGGGCGCTGCCCCCCTCCGCTGCGCGGAATCCCCCGGAGTACTTTCAGCCTGGTGATGATACGGGGGCCGGTGCCGGTTGCGGCGCGGGGGCCTCAGAGATCGAAGAGCTTCGCCATGCCATATTCGGCCGCCAGCAGGGCGCGGCGGAAGCGGCCCAGCGGGAAGCGGGGCGGCGGGGCGGTGAAGGCCGCAGGGAGCGGCTCGGCAGGGGGTTCGCCGCGCGACAGTTCGGCCATGCGCACCCCGAGGTAGGAGCCCATGGCGACCCCGTTGCCGTGATAGCCGAAGGCGGCAAAGACGCCGCTGGTGCCCGGCACCGGGCCGCAGAAGGGCGTCAGGGAGGCGGTCAGGCAGACCATTCCGGACCAGTGATGCGGGGTTTCCACATGGCGCCAGGCCGGGAAGGCGGCGTCGAAGTCGGCCCGCACCCGGGCGGCGATCTTCGCCTCGACCGCGGGCGAGGAGAGCAATCCGCCGCGCTGGCCGAAGACCATGCGCCCGTCGGGCGTCAGGTGGAAATAGTGCAGCAGGCGCCGGTCCTCGTAGGCCATCTGGCGGGACCAGTAGCCCTGGGCGCGCAGCTCCTCCTCTTGCATCGGGCGGGTGGCCAGGACCGAGCTCTGCGCCGGCAGGGTGCGGCCCCTCAGCCAGGGCAGCAGCGACTCTGCGGTATAGCCATTGGTGGCGATCAGCACCCGGTCGGCGCGGATCCGGGCCTGTGGCGTGATGACCCGCAGCCCCTCGGACGTCTCCTCGATGGACAGCGCAGGGGTTTCGCCGTGCACCAGGGCGCCTGCCGCCTCGGCTGCGGCGAGCAGACCGGCGGCATATTTGCGTGGATGCAGGGCGAAGCCGATCGGCACATGCAGCCCGCCGTGCCAGGTGGGCCCGTCCAGCCCCTCGGTTGCCAGGTCGGCCGTTTCCAGCACCCGGGTCTCGACCCCGTAGTCGGCGGCGAAGGTCTCGGCCTCGTGCCGCAGGGTCTGCATGGCTTTCGGAGAATGGGCCAGGATGGTTTCCCCGGTCGAGTGGCGGTCGACCTCGATCCGCAGTTCGGTGATCAGCCGGTCGACATGGGCGACAGCGGCAGCTTCGGCCTGGCGTACCTGGGCGGGGCCGTCAGGGCCGAAGCGGCGCAGCTGCCGGTCGCTGGCGCGCGATGAGCCGAGACAGCAGAAGCCGCCGTTGCGCCCCGAAGCCCCGAAGGCCGGGAAGCTGGCGTCGATCACCATGACCTCTTCGCCGGCGCGGGCCAGCGAGAGGGCGGCGTTCAGCCCGGTGAAGCCGGCGCCCACGACCAGCACCGGCACCCGGGTGTCGGTGGTCAGGGCCGGGCGGGCGAGGCTGGCCTCGGGCACGTCCCCGGCCCAGAAGCAGCCCTCGATGGGCGCGCGCGTGTAGGTGTAGCCGGGGTAGATCCGGCGCTGGTCTGTCGTCATGTCCAGGCCTTACGTCTCGGCGCGGGCCGCGTCACGCTCTTCCTGCAGCTGCCGGGCGGTGGCGCGTTTCGAGGCCAGCGAGAAGATCACCACCCCGAAGGCGACGATGCCGATCATGATGGTCGACAGCGCGTTGATCTCGGGCGAGACGCCGAGGCGGACGGCCGAGAAGATCTTCATCGGCAGCGTGGTCGAGGAGGGGCCGGCGGCGAAGGAGGCGATCACCAGGTCGTCCAGCGACAGGGTGAAGGCCAGCAGCCAGCCCGAGATGACGGCGGGTGCGATGATCGGCAGGGTGACAAGGCGGAAGCTCTGCCAGGGGGTACAGCCGAGGTCCAGCGCCGCTTCCTCCAGCGAGATGTCGAAGGAGGTCAGCCGCGAGGAAACCACCACCGAGACGTAGCACATCGAGAAGGTCGTATGGGCCAGCACGATGGTCAGGATGCCGCGATCGAGGCCGATGCCGATGAACAGCAGCAGCAGCGACAGGCCGGTGATCACCTCGGGCATGACGAGCGGGGCGTAGATCATCCCCGAGAACAGCGTGCGGCCAAAGAACCGCCCCGTGCGCACCAGGATCCAGGCGGCCATGGTGCCCAGCACCGTGGCGATGGTCGAAGAGATCAGCCCGACCTTCAGCGTCACCAGTGCGGCGTCGAGGAAGGCCTCGTTGCGCAGCAGCTCTCCGTACCAGCGGGTCGAGAAGCCGGCCCAGACGGTGACCAGCTTCGAGGCGTTGAAGCTGTAGATCACCAGGATCAGCATCGGCAGGTAGAGGAAGGCCAGGCCGAAGGTCAGGGAGACCAGGTTGAAACCGCTCATCCGTCTCATTTGCCGGCCTCCCGGTTCTTCTGCTCGTTGCGCTGGAACAGCACGATGGGGATGATCAGGATCAGCAGCAGCACCACCGCCACGGCCGAGGCCACGGGCCAGTCACGGTTGTTGAAGAACTCTTCCCAGAGCACCTTGCCGATCATCAGCGTGCCCGAGCCGCCAAGCAGCGAGGGGATGACGAACTCGCCAAGCGCGGGGATGAAGACCAGGAAGCAGCCGGCGATGATGCCGGGCCTCGACAGCGGAATGGTCACCAGCCAGAAGGCCGAGGCGCGCGAACAGCCCAGGTCCTCGGCCGCCTCGATCAGCGAGACATCCAGCTTTTCCAGCGTGGCGTAGATCGGCAGGATCATGAAGGGCAGGTAGGTGTAGACGATGCCGATGTAGACCGCGATCTCGGTGTTCATGATGGTCAGCGGCTCGCTGATCAGCCCGGTCCACAGCAGGAACGTGTTGAGGATGCCGTTCTGGCTGAGGATGCCCATCCAAGAATAGACCCGGATCAGGAAGGAGGTCCAGAAGGGCAGGATCACCAGCATCATCAGCGTCGGGCGCCACTCGGGCTGGGCAGAGGCCATGGCATAGGCGACCGGGTAGCCGATTAGCAAGGTCAGCACGGTCGAGATCAGCGCGATGCGCAGCGAAGACAGGTAGGCCCGCCAGTAGAGGTCGTCGCTGGCCAGGAAGGTGAAGTTCTCGAAATCGAGCTGCTGGAAGAAGTCCTTCACCCCGGCCCAGCCGGCGGCGAAGTCGAGTTGCGGCAGGTAGGGCGGCCGGGCCAAGGCCACGTCGGAAAGGGAGATCTTCACCACGATCAGGAAGGGCACCAGGAACAGGGCCAGCAGCCAGGCGTAGGGGACGAGGATCAGGATCAGGCGGCGCATGGGGTGCCTCCGCTGGTGCTACTGGCGAGGGGGGCAGGGGGGCGCCGCCCCCCGTCTCCGTGCCGGAGACTCCCCCCGGAGGTATTTTCAGCCTGGTGATGGAACAGGTCGTGCCCCGTTGGCGGCCTCCTTTCGCGGTGAGAGCGTGCAAACGCTTCGGGCAAAACGAGGCCGCTTTTCCGGGCCTTGTCCCGCCTCATCACCAGGCTGGAAATACCTCCGGGGGAGTCGGGCCTGCCCGACCGGGGGCAGAGCCCCCGCCGACCGGCGTGCCGGTCGTCTGCGTGGGAAAGGGCGCGCATCCTCACCGTTCCAGCACCACGGCGGCGGTATCGGACCACGAGAGCCAGACCTTGTCCTCCCAGGTGAAGTTGCGGCGCGAGATGCGGCGGGTGTTGGTAGACTGGGCCTTGATCATCTCGCCCGTCGGCAGCTTGACGTGGTAGGTCGAGATATTGCCCAGGTAGCCGATGTCGATGATCTCTCCATGGACCTTGTTCGAGGTCTCGGGTTCCTCGGCAGAGATGGTGATCTTCTCGGGGCGGATGGCCAGGTAGCAGGTCTGGTCCTTCTGCAGCAGCGCGGTCGAGGTGGCGACGAGGGGCGAGGCGCCCTCGGCCCAGCTGACCAGCACCTTGTCGCCGGACTGGCTGGCCGTGCCCTTTATGATGTTCACGTCGCCGATGAAGTCGGCCACGTAGACGGAATTGGGGTATTCGTAGATCCGGTCCGGGGTCGAGACCTGCACCAGCTGGCCCTCGTCCATCACCGCCACGCGGGAGGCGACGGTCATCGCCTCTTCCTGGTCGTGGGTGACGATGACGAAGGTGGTGCCCGTCTTCTCCTGGATGTCCATCAGTTCGAACTGGGTTTCCTCGCGCAGCTTCTTGTCCAGCGCGCCGAGCGGTTCGTCGAGCAGCAGCAGTTTCGGCGCCTTGGCGAGGCTGCGCGCCAGGGCAACACGCTGGCGCTGGCCACCGGACAGCTGGTGCGGCTTGCGGCGGGCGAATTTCTCCAGCCGGGTCAGGCGCATCATGTCGCCGACGCGGGTTTCGATCTCGGATTTCTCGCGGCCCTCGCGGCGCAGGCCGAAGGCGATGTTGTCCCAGACCGACAGATGCGGAAACAGCGCGTAGCTCTGGAACATCATGTTCACCGGGCGCTTGTTCGGCGGCACGGCCGCGATGTCCTCTCCACCCAGCAGGATCTTGCCGGAGGTAGGCGTCTCGAAGCCCGCCAGCATCCGCATCAGCGTGGTCTTGCCGCAGCCCGAGGGGCCGAGCAGGGCGAAGAACTCGCGGGTGTAGATATCGAGGTCGATGTTGTGGATCGCCGTGAACTCACCGAATTTCTTGGTGACGTTCTGGAAGCGGATCAGCGGCTTTTCCTCGGGATCTTCCCAGGGGGCGAAGACGGTCTGGGGCATACGCGGGCCGGGCTCCTAGACATGGATGATCCCGCGCCATGGGGCCATGGCACGGGAAGGACGGCGGGACGGGATCAGAGACCCGACTTCACCTCGGTCCAGAGCTTTGTCAGCTTGCGCTGCGAACGCAGGTCGAAGGGCGTGACGGTGTAGAGGTTTTCCAGCGTCGCCTCGTCGGGGTAGATGGCAGCATCGCCGATCACGTCCTCGTTGAGGAACTCCTGCGAGGCCTTGTTGCCGTTGGCGTAGTAGACGTAGTTCGACGCCGCCGCCATGTTCTGCGCATCCATGATGAAGTTCAGGAACTTGTGCGCCCCGTCGGGGTTCGGCGCGTCGACCGGAATCGCCATCTGGTCGAACCACATCAGCGCGCCCTCGGTGGGGATGTAGTATTCCAGCTCGACGCCGTTGTCGGCCTCGGCGGCGCGGTCGCGGGCGATCAGCACGTCCCCGGACCAGCCGAGCGCCAGGCAGATGTCGCCGTTGGCCAGGGCGTTGATGTATTCCGAGCTGTGGTACTTCTGGATGTAGGGACGCACGGCGGTCAGCACTTCCTGCGCCTTGGCCAGGGCCTCGTCGGACTTGTCGTCGGGATCCTCCCAGCCGGCATAGGTCAGCGCGGCGGGCACGGTCTCGGTCGGGGCATCCAGCATCATGATGCCGCAATCGGCCAGCTTCTCGGCGTTGGCCGGATCGAAGATCAGCGACAGCGAGTTCAGCGGCGCATCCTCGCCGAGGATCTCCTGCACCTTGGCGACGTTCACCCCGAGGCCGGTGGTGCCCCACATGTAGTTGATCGCGTACTCATGACCGGGGTCGTAGACCTCGGTCCGCTTCTCGATCACGTCCCACATGTTGTCCAGGTTCGGCAGCTTGGAGGTGTCGAGCGGCTGGAAGGCGCCGGCCATGATCTGACGTTGCAGGAAGGTGCCCGTGGGCACCACGACATCATAGCCCGAGCCGCCGGCCAGCATCTTGGTTTCCAGCAGTTCGTTGCTGTCGAAGACGTCGTAGACCAGGTCGATGCCGGTCTCTTCCTCGAACTTCGTCAGCAGTTCCTCGTCGATGTAGTCGGACCAGTTGTAGACATGGACCTCTTCGGCCTGGGCCATGGCGGCGCCGAGGGCGAGGGTCGCGGCGGTGAGGCCGGTGATGGTCTTCATGAGTGTAACTCCCTTTGATGGCGGGGTCTGCCGCCCCTTGGTCCCGATTTGATCAAAATGCCGGCGCACTGGCAATAACAAGATGTTTTCACGGGCCGGTATGCCGTGCAAGATGGAGCGGACGAGCGGAGAGTACAGTCGAGGTGAGTAAATTGCAGGCAGCAGGGGGCGAGGCCGAGGGGATCGAGCCGCAGAAGCCGGGATCGGATCGCCAGGGGGCAGGCTTGCCGGCGCATGAGGTGGTTTACCGCACGCTGCGGGCCCGTGTGCTTTATGGCCAGTTCGAGCCGGGGCAGGCGGTGACGATCCAGGGGCTCGTGGCGGAACTTGGCGCCGGCATGACCCCGGTGCGCGAGGCCTTGCGCCGCCTGATGGCCGAGGGCGCGCTGGAATTTCGTGGCAACCGGCGCATTTCGGTGCCGCTTCTGGGTCGGTCCGAGATCGAGCAGCTGCAGACCGCCCGGCGCGCGCTGGAGCCGGAGCTGGCGCGGCGGGCCTGTACCCGCATCGCCCCGGCCGAAATCGAGGTGCTGGAACATATCGACCTGGCCCTGGACGAGGCGATCCGGCGCGGCAACGTGCATGATTACCTGGTGGAAAATCACCGTTTCCATGCGCATCTGAATGCCTGCGCCGAGGCGCCGATCCTGGCGGATCTGGTCGAGGGGCTGTGGCTGCGCTTCGGGCCCTCGCTGCGCGTCGTCTGCGGCTCCTTCGGGACCCGCAACCTGCCGGACCTGCACAAGGATCTCATCTCTGCCCTGAAATCGGGCGATTGCCATGCGGCGGCGCGGGCGATGCAGGGCGATCTGGAGCAGGGCATGGAGATGATCCTGCGCGCGCTGTGACGCCGTTGCGATTCGATTGACTCCGTCTGATTTGATCATATTCTGGATTCAAGCGCCCGAAACGGGCGAATGTCCGAGGATTCCGCAATGAACAAGATCACCAATCACCTGCCGACGGCAGAGCTTCAGGCGCTGGACGCGGCGCATCATGTGCATCCCTTCAGCACCCAGACCGAACTGGCCGAGCGTGGCGTGCGCGTCATCACCTCGGCCCGGGGCTGCTGGCTGACCGACAGCGAGGGCGAGCAGATCCTCGACGCCATGGCCGGCCTGTGGTGCGTGAACATCGGCTATGGCCGGGACGAGCTGGCCCAGGTGGCCGCCGACCAGATGCGCGAGCTGCCCTATTACAACACCTTCTTCATGACGACCCATACCCCGGTCATCGCCCTGTCGAAAAAGCTGGCAGAGCTGGCGCCGGGCGATCTGAACCACGTCATGTTCTCCTCCTCGGGGTCCGAGGCGAATGACACCAACCTGCGGATCGTGCGCACCTACTGGGCCGAAAAGGGCAAGCCCGAGAAGCAGGTGATCATCTCGCGCTGGAACGCCTATCACGGCTCTTCCGTCGGCTCGGGCTCGCTGGGGGGGATGAAGGGCATCCACTCGCAGGGGGGGCTGCCGATCCCCGGCATCCACCACATCGACCAGCCCGACTGGTGGTCCGAGGGCGGCGACATGTCCCCCGAGGACTTCGGCCTGGAACGCGCGCAGCAGCTGGAAAAGGCGATCCTCGAGATCGGCGAGGACAAGGTGGCCGCCTTCATCGCCGAGCCGATCCAGGGCGCCGGTGGCGTCATCGTGCCGCCCGCGACCTACTGGCCCGAGATCCAGCGCATCTGCGACAAGTACGAGATCCTGCTGATCGCCGACGAGGTGATCTGCGGCTTCGGGCGCACCGGCGCCTGGTTCGGCTCGGAGACCGTGGGCATCCGTCCCGACATCATGACCATCGCCAAGGGCCTCAGCTCGGGCTACCAGCCGATCGGCGGCTCGATCCTGTCCGACGAGGTCGCCGCGGTGATCGGCGCGACCGAGTTCAACCACGGCTACACCTATTCCGGCCACCCGGTCGCTGCCGCCGTGGCGCTGGAGAACCTGCGCATCCTCGAAGAGGACGGCATCGTGGCCGAGTTCGGCGCCCGCACCGCGCCCTACCTGAAGGAAAAGTTCGAAAGCCTCGCCGATCACCCGATGGTGGGCGAAGCGAAGATCGTCGGCGGCATGGGCTCCATCGCGCTGACGCCGGACAAGGCCAGCCGCGCGACGTTTGCCGCGCCTGCGGGGACCATCGGCTACATGGTGCGGGAACGATGCTTCGCCAACAACCTGGTGATGCGCCACGTCGGCGACCGGATGATCATCTCGCCGCCGCTGGTCATCACGCATGAGGAAATCGACACCCTGATCGCCCGTGCACGTCTCAGCCTTGACGAGGCCTACGAGAAGGTGAAGGCGGAAGGGTTGTTTAGCAAATCCTAAATTTCGGGATCCGGGTGCCGGACGCCTGCCGCGGCAGGGCGTCCGGGCTTGGTGCTATCTGGCAGCGCCTGCCTGACCATGCGGGCGCTTAGTCATCTTTTAGGTCTTCGTGCTGATTTTTATTGCTTTTCTCTTCGAGGTCAGCGGGTTTTTTCGACGTGCGCGGCTGCCGGGCTGCTTCGAAAACCTTGCTGAGACTGAGACCGCCCCCAGACGGTGACTCGTTCGCAGACATCTTTCTACCTCGTTTTCTGGTGTGACCTTTCTTATGGTTAGCGCCACCATGTTGCCCTGCGCGTCAAGTTCTGGCAAGAAATAATAGTATTTGCTTGTCGTTTTGTGTAAAACTGCAATGAGCGGCGTCTGTAGTGGGTGTTCAGCCCGCTATCTGCGTCCAAGAATTCCACAAATGGAACATAGATATACAGTATAGTAATACTGATATACGATTTGCGAAACTGGAGGCGGCCATGAGCGTGTTTGGAGATGTACTGAAGGAAGTGGTCAAGCGGCGGGGGCTGACGCAACGCGAACTGGCGATGAAGCTGGGCAAGACCGCGGGCTATATCTCTCATCTGACCACGGGGCGGCAGAAGACCGTCGACCTCGAGCTGTCGTCGCAACTGGCCAATGCCCTGGATACCGGCACGACCTTCTGGAGCGATCTGTTCCATGATGAAGAGACCAACCGCGCCCGGTCGGTGGACAGCTACCTGTCCGAACTGGACCTGCGCCAGACCGTCGACGTGCCGCCGGGGATCCTGGTGGATTTCCAGATCGAGACGATGATCCAGGCCGCGCGGGACAGCGAATTCCTGTCGCGCAGCGCCTCGCCCGGGGAAGAGCACCTGTGGATCGACAATTTCGATGCCGAGCGGCTGCAGGCCAGTTCCTATGACCTGATCATCGGCGGAGTCTGGCGCGACAAGTCGGCCATGGACCGGGCCAAGTTCCTCTCCGAGCGTGATCTGTTCACCGTGCGCGCGCATTCCTACGAACTGGCCTTCACCCTCGAAACCATCTGTATGCCCGCCTTCATGCACGCCCGGGTCTCGCAGTCGGCCTCCTTCGCGCGCAGCGGGCTGATCGTGTCGCACGGGCCGATCGTCGATCCCTGCTTCGAGGGCGTTTTGACCGTGGCGGTGCACAACTACGGTGACGAGGATATCTCTATCCCGGTCGGCGATCCCTTCCTGACGCTGGTCTTCGAACGGCTGACCGCGATGCCGCAGAAGGCCCGCGAACTGCGGCCGGATCCCAGCCAGAACCGCCCCGTGGACGCCGAGGAACGCCGGCTGAGCACCGAGAACAGGCTGCTGCGCGAGAAGCTGGCGGCGATGGAGGCCAGGATCGCCGCCGCGACGCGCGACCCGTAAGGCCGGGCGGCGCCTGACACGGGAACGGGCAGGGCCGGCGACCAAGTGCGCGCGTGATCCGCTGATGTCCGGGTTCCGGCTGCGGCTGCGGAACCCCCTCCGGTCTCGGGCGTTTTACCTCGCAGCCGCGCAGGGAGTCCGCCGTGACCGATCTTTCCGAGGACCCGGACCCCCGGCACCTCGCCCCCGAAACCGACGCCTCCGACGCCTCCGATGTCGAGGAGCTGGAGCCGCATCTGCCCTCCACCGCCGCCGCGGTGCACGAGGTCATCCGACGCGCCGGCGAGAAGGAGATGGACCGGGATGCCATGGCCCTGCTGTGGTCGGCCATCGCGGGCGGCATCACCATGGCGACCTCCTTCATGGCGCGGGGGCTGCTGCACGCGCATCTGCCCGATACGGAGGTGGGTTTCCTCTTCGAGGCCATGGGCTACACGATCGGGTTCATCTTCGTGATCTGCGCCGGTCAGCAGCTGTTTACCGAGAACACGGTGACGCCCGTGCTGCCGCTGATGTCCGATCCGCGACTGGCGAAGCTGTGGCGTGTCCTGCGGCTGTGGGGGATCGTGCTGGCAGGCAATACCATCGGCGGTGCGCTCGCGGCGGCGGTCTTCGCCTGGATGCCGCTGTTCGATACCGATACCTCGGAAAGCTTCGCGCAGATCGGGCTGCACCTGATCGGCAAGCCGGCGGGAGAGATGTTTGCCGGGGGGATCGTCTCGGGCTGGCTGATCGCGACGCTGGTCTGGGCCATGGCGGCGGCGCCGCAGGCCCGGTTGCCGTTGATCTTCCTCGCCACCTGGATCATCTCCCTGGGCGATTTCCCGCACGTTGTCGCGGGCACGGTCGAGGTGCTCTACCTCGTCTTTCTCGGCAACGAGGGGCTTTGGGCGGTGGTGGTCGAATTCTGGCTGCCGACCCTGGCCGGCAACGTCATCGGCGGCACGCTGATCTTCGCCCTGGTCGCCCATGCCCAGGTGCGCGCCGATGTCGAGGCGCGGATGCCCGGGGTCGATGGTGGCGACGAGGACGGCAAGGGGGCCCCGCATGACGGAGCCCCTTCCAAACGCGAGAGCTGAGAGCTCAGCTGCGGACCAGCTTCTCGTAGGTCTCGACCATGTCCTTGGCCATGGCGCCCACTTCGAAGGTGTAATCGCCGATCTGCCCGACCGGGGTGACCTCGGCGGCAGTGCCGGTCAGCCAGCACTGTTCGAAGCCTTCCAGCTCGGAGGGCTCGATATGCCGCTCGATCACGTTGATGCCCTTCTCCTTCAGCAGGCCGATGACCGTGCGGCGGGTGATGCCGTTCAGGAAGCAATCGGCCAGCGGGGTATGCACTTCGCCATTCTTGACGAAGAAGATGTTGGCGCCGGTCGCCTCGGCCACGTAGCCGCGGTAGTCCATGAACAGCGCGTCCGAGCAGCCCTTGGCCTCGGCGGCGTGCTTGGACATGGTGCAGATCATGTAGAGACCGGCGGCCTTGGCGTGCACGGGGATGGTCTCGGGCGAAGGCCGCTTCCACTTGGCGATGTCGAGCTTGGCGCCCTTCATCTTGGCGTCGCCGTAGTAGTTGCCCCACTCCCAGCCCGCGACGGCCAGGCGGACCGGGTTGCGCCGTGCGCTGACGCCCATGTCCTCGCCGGCACCGCGCCAGGCGACGGCCCGCACATAGGCGTCGGTCCAGCCGTTCGCTTCCAGCATGGCATACTTGGCGGCCTCGATCTCTTCCACCGAATAGGGGATCTCGAAGTCCAGCATCTCGGCCGACTTCCTCAGCCGTTCGGAATGCTCCACCCCCTTGAAGATCTTGCCGTTGTAGCAGCGTTCGCCCTCGAAGACGGAGGAGGCATAATGCATCGCATGGGTCAGGAGGTGTACGTTCGCATCGCGCCACTCCACCAGCTTGCCATCCATCCAGATCTTGCCGTCGCGGTCGTCATATGCAGACATCACGCACCTCCTGACATCAAAAAGTTTTCACATGTTGCGCTGAAACACTCCAGTGCGGACATAATATTTCGTTTCAGCATGTGCTAGGTAACTTTTGATTCCTGTAATGTCAACAAGCCTGACTTATTTTTCCACAGGTGGGCGGAAGGCTTGGCTAAGTCGGGCGAACCGCCTATCGTCACGCTGCTACTCTAGAGGAGATCTCATGTCGGAAGCCCAGGTCGGTGACTCGCTACTTTTCCTGACGGATGAACAGCTTCGCCAGGGGATCGAGGCGATGTTCTTCGCCTATCGCGGCTTCACCGCCGCGCCGGACCTGATCCTGGACGGCACCGGCTACGGGCGGGCGCATCACCGCGCGTTGCACTTCATCGCCCGGGCGCCGGGGATGAACGTGAACCGCCTGCTGATGATTCTCGGGGTCACCAAGCAAAGCCTGAACCGGGTGCTGCGGACGCTGATCGCCGATGGACTGGTGGAAAGCCGGGTCGGTCGGGCAGACAAGCGTGAACGCCACCTCTATCTCACCGAAGAGGGCGCGGCGCTGGAACAGCGGCTGTCCGATGCGCAGCGCAAATGGATGCGCGACGCCTACCGCAAGGCCGGCCCCGACGCCGTCGCCGGGTTCCGCCAGGTGCTCGAGGCCCTGATGGATGCCGAGATCCGCAAGTCCCACGCCGCCCTGCGCGAGGGCACGCCGTGAGCGACCCGGATCCGCATCTGCTGATCGTCGATGATGACGAGCGGATCCGCGATCTGCTGGCCCGGTTTCTCAAGCGCCAGGGTTTCCTGGTCTCGACCGCGCGCGACGCGGCCCATGCAAGGCGTCTGCTGGCGGGGCTGGAATTCGACCTGATCGTGCTGGACGTGATGATGCCGGGCGAGGACGGGATCACCCTGACCGAACGCCTGCGCGGAGAGATCCGCACGCCGATCCTGCTGCTGACCGCCCGGGGCGAGACGGAAGACCGTATTCGCGGGCTGGAGGCCGGGGCCGATGACTACCTGGTGAAGCCCTTCGAACCGCGCGAGCTGTCGCTGCGGATCAACGCCATCCTGCGCCGTGTCCCCGACATGCCCGCTGCCCGTAACCTGCCCAAGGTGCTGCACCTTGGCGCGGTGCGCTACGATATCGACCGCGGAGAGCTGTGGTCGGGCGACACCCCCGTCCGCCTGACTGCCACCGAGGTGCAGCTGATGCGGGTCTTCTCGGCCCATCCCGGCGAACCCCTGTCGCGTCAGCAACTGGTCGAGGAGCTGGGGCGCGGTGCCAGCGGCGACCAGCCCGGCGCGCAGGAGCGCGCGGTCGATGTGCAGATCACCCGGCTGCGGCGCAAGATCGAGGCCGACCCGAAACAGCCCCGTTACCTTCAGACGATCCGGGGCGCGGGCTACATGCTGTCGCCGGATTGATGCGCGCGCCCCGGATTGACAGGGGCCGGTCTTCACCTGTCATCTTGCCGCAAACATGCCGGCCGGAGGGGACCTCCGCCGCGCTGACGCCCGACAGGAAGGCCCCATGACCACCGCACTCTTTACCCACCCCGATTGCCTGAGCCACGTCACCCCTGAGGGCCACCCCGAACAGGTCGCGCGGCTGTCCCGCGTGCTCTCTGCCCTTGAAGGCAAGGCGCTGGACCGTCACGAGGCGCCCCTGGCCGAGGAGGCCGACCTGCTGCTCTGCCATCCGCAGGGCTACATCGACCGGGTACGCGGGGCCGAGCCCGCCGAGGGGCAGGTGCAGATGGATCCCGATACCTGGATGTCGCCCGGTTCGTACCGCGCCGCGCTGCGTTCGGCCGGCGGGGCGATTGCCGCCGTGGACGCGGTGCTGGACGGGCGCGCCGACAATGCCTTCGTCGCCACCCGCCCGCCGGGGCACCACGCCGAGACCGAAAGCCCCATGGGCTTCTGCCTGTTCGGCAATGTCGCCCTCGCCGCCAAACACGCGCTTGAGCGGCGCGGCCTGTCGCGCGTGGCGATCTTCGATCCCGATGTGCACCACGGCAATGGTACGCAGGACCTCGTGCAATCCGATCCGCGCATCTTGTTCATCTCGACCCACCAGCAACCGCTTTACCCCGGCACCGGCAACCGGGACGAGTTCGGGCCGCATGACACCATCCGCAACATTCCCCTCTCGGCCGGGACGGATGGCGAGACCTACCGGATGATCGTCACCCAGCAGGTGCTGCCGAAGATCCGCAGCTTCGCGCCCGAGCTGATCCTGCTGTCCTCGGGTTTCGACGCGCATCGGGACGACCCGCTGGCCTCGGTCGCGCTGGAGACGCAGGATTTCCGCTGGCTGACCGATCAGGTCGGGGCGCTGGCGGGCGAGGTCTGCGGCGGGCGCCTCGTCTCCTGTCTCGAAGGGGGCTACAACCTGGATGCCCTTGCCGAGGCGGCGGCGGTGCATGTCGACGGGTTGATCGCCGCTGCGGCCTAGGCCCTAGTCGCGCAGCAGGTCGCGCATGTCCTCGAACAGCGCCTCGGTCATCTCCTGCGCCAGGCGGATGCGGCGGCCAGGCATCTTCGGATGCTCGACCCGCGACAGGACCTCGTGGCAGATGAAGAACGGCAGGTCGGTGGCAAGCTCCTGATCCGTCAGGGAGAGGGCGCTGGCGAAATCGGCCAGCCCGCCCGCATCCACGCCGAAGCGCCGCCGCCCCGAGGGCCACATGTCGCGCCGCGCCGCATGGACGAGAAACCGCGCGATGTCGCGGCACAGCGGCGCCCGGGTCGAGGCACCAAGGTCGATGCCCCAGGTCACCCCCGCGCCGTCGCGCATCAGGTTGCCGGGGTGGAAATCGCCATGGCCGAGGGCGGTGCGCCAGCTCTGTTGCCCGCGCATCTGTCGCGACAGGGCGTGGAACTTCTGCGCCACCCGGGTCTCGACCGCCTTCAGCCTGTCATGCGGCTGCTGCGCCAGCCCCTCGTCGGCCCATTTGCGCCAGGGGCCCCGGTTCACTGGGCTGTCTTCCAGCGTCGGCGCGGCATGGGCGGCGAGCCAGCCCGGGCCGGTCGCCTGCATCGCCGGGCGCGCCTCTGCCTCGGCCTGCCAGAGCGCCTGCAACAGCGGCACCCCCTCGATCCGCGCGACCACGGCGACGCGGCCTCCGGCCAGCAGCGCCAGCGGGACGGGCACGCGATAGGCCCCCGTCGCCATGTAGCCATGCACCCGGGTCTGTTCCGCATGGGCGCCGGCGAAATCCTCCTGCCCGGCGATGTCGAGGTGAAAGACCGCCTCCGCCCCCTGCCACTCTCCGGCGAAGACCGCGCGCCGGCCCGGAACCAGCCGCAGGATTTCGGCCACCTCTGTGCCCCGGGGCAACAGCGCGGCCAGCCGCGCGGCGGCGGCCTCGGCCTCTTCCGGGTGCCTTTCGGCGGCGTTTTCCAGCAGCGCGTTCATGGCGCCATGTTGCGCCCCTCTGCCGTCGAAGGTCAACGCGCCAGAAGCTCAATTGAACCACCCCGCGCGCGCGGCTATGGTGCCGCCAAACGCCCCTATCCGCCGCAAGGAGCCCAAGATGTCCGATACCCCGATCCCGGAAATGTCCTTCGAAGCCGCCATGAAGGAGCTGGAGGGTGTCGTCGGCCAGCTTGAACGCGGCGACGTCGAGCTGGACGCCTCGATCAAGCTCTACGAGCGTGGCGCCGAACTGAAGAAGCATTGCGAGAAGAAGCTGGCCGAGGCCGAGGAAAAGGTCGCCGCGATCACCCTGGATGGCGAGGGCAACCCCGCCGGGCTGAAGCCGGTCGAGGGGCTCTGATCTTGTTCCAGCAGGCGCTGGCCGGGGCGGCAGGGGCCGTCACCGCGCATCTCGACAGGGTGCTGGCCGATCACGAGGGCGAGCTGGGCGCCGCCATGCGCTACGCCTGTTCCGGCGGCAAGCGGCTGCGTGCCTTCCTGGTGCTGGAAAGCGCCCGGCTGCATGGCGTGGCCGAGGCCCCCGCGCTGGATGCCGCCGCCGCCATCGAGGCGATGCACGCCTATTCCCTCGTCCATGACGACATGCCCTGCATGGATGACGACGACCTGCGGCGGGGCCTGCCCACCGTTCACGTCAAGTGGGACGAGGCCATGGCCGTGCTGACCGGCGACGCCCTTCAGGCCGTGGCCTTCGAACTGGTCGCGGGCCTCGATCTGCCTGCCGAGCGTCGCCTGGCGCTGGTGCAGGGGCTGGCGCGCGCCGCAGGCGGGCGCGGCATGGTGCTGGGGCAGGTGCTGGACATCGCCGCCGAAAGCGCCGCGACCCCGCTGACGCTGGACCAGATCACACGCCTTCAGGCGCTGAAGACCGGCGCGCTGTTCGACTGGTCCGCCACGGCGGGTGCGGTGATGGCCGGGGCGGACCCTGCGCCGCTGTCGACCTATGCCACCGCCTTCGGCCTGGCCTTCCAGATCGCCGATGACATCCTGGATGTCGAAGGGGACGAGGCCGAGACCGGCAAGCGGGTCGGCAAGGACGCCGCCGCCGGCAAGGCCACATTCGTTTCCCTGATGGGGCTGGAACCCGCGCGGACCGAGGCGGGGCGTCTTGTCTCCTTGGCCTGCGACGCCCTTGCCCCATATGGTGACGCAGCAGAGAACTTGCGGCAAGCGGCCCGCTTCGTTATCTCGCGCCAAAGCTGATCGCCCGGATCCGCCCCAAGCCCGCGAAGAGCCAGAGCCATGACCTCCAGACCCGAGACCCCGCTGCTTGACCGTGTCGTGACCCCCGCGGACATGAAGGGTCTGTCGGACGCCGAGCTGAAACGCCTTGCGAACGAGCTGCGTGCCGAGACGATCTCGGCGGTGTCCGAGACCGGCGGCCACCTGGGCGCGGGCCTCGGCGTGATCGAGCTGACGGTGGCGCTGCACGCGATCTTCGAGGCGCCGCGCGACAAGATCATCTGGGATGTCAGCCACCAGAGCTATCCGCACAAGATCCTGACCGGGCGCCGCGACCGCATCCGCACCCTGCGCCAGAAGGGCGGGCTGTCGGGCTTCACCAAGCGCAGTGAAAGCCCTTACGATCCCTTCGGCGCGGCGCATAGTTCCACCTCGATTTCCGCCGCCCTCGGCTTTGCCGTGGCGCGCGACCTCGGCGGGCAGCTGCCCGAGGGGCTGGGCGATGCGATTGCGGTGATCGGCGACGGCGCGATGAGCGCCGGCATGGCCTTCGAGGCGATGAACAACGCCGGCCACCTCGGCAAGCGGATGATCGTCATCCTGAACGACAACGAGATGTCCATCGCGCCGCCCGTCGGTGCCCTGTCGACCTATCTGTCCAAGCTCTATGCAGGCGATCCCTTCCACAGCTTCAAGGAGGCCGCCAAGGGCGCGGTGTCCCTGCTGCCGCCGCCCTTCCAGGAAGGCGCCAAGCGCGCAAAGGAGATGCTGAAGGGCATCGCCGTCGGCGGCACGCTGTTCGAGGAACTGGGCTTCAGCTACCTTGGCCCGCTGGATGGGCACGACATGGGTCAGCTGCTGCCGGTGCTGCGCACCGTCAAGGCGCGCGCCACGGGGCCGGTGCTGATCCATGTGGTGACGAAGAAGGGCAAGGGCTATGCCCCCGCCGAGACCGCCAGCGACAAGGGTCATGCCACGGCCAAGTTCGACGTGCCCTCGGGCAAGCAGAAGAAGGCGCCGTCGAACGCGCCGTCCTATACCTCGGTCTTCGGCGAGGAACTGGTGCGCCTCGCGGCCGAGGACAGCCGCATCTGCGCCGTCACCGCCGCCATGCCCGACGGGACGGGCCTGCAGCTGATGGATCAGCGCTTTCCCTCACGCTGCTTCGACGTGGGCATCGCCGAGCAGCATGGCGTGACCTTCGCCGCCGGTCTGGCGGCAGGCGGGATGCGGCCCTTCTGCGCGATCTATTCCACCTTCCTGCAACGCGGCTACGACCAGGTGGTGCATGACGTGGCGATCCAGCGCCTTCCCGTGCGCTTCGCCATCGACCGCGCCGGTCTGGTCGGTGCGGATGGCGCCACCCACGCCGGCAGCTTCGACGTGGCCTTCATGGCCAACCTGCCCGGCATGGTCGTCATGGCCGCCGCCGACGAGGCCGAGCTGAAGCACATGGTCGCCACCGCCGCCGCCCATGACGAGGGTCCCATCGCCTTCCGCTATCCGCGCGGCGAAGGCGTCGGTGTCGAGATGCCCGAAAAGGGCGAGGTGCTGGAAATCGGCAAGGGCCGGATGATCCGCGAGGGCGGCCGCGTCGCCCTGTTGTCCTTCGGCGCCCGCCTGAAGGAGGTGCTTGATGCCGCCGAGACGCTTTCGGCGCGCGGCATCACCCCCACCGTCGCCGACGCCCGTTTCGCCAAGCCGCTGGACCGCGAGATGATCCTGAAGCTGGCCGCCGACCACGAGGCGCTGATCACCATCGAGGAAGGCGCCATCGGCGGCTTCGGCAGCCATGTGGCGCAGCTTCTGGCCGACGAGGGCGTCTTCGACAAGGGCCTGAAATTCCGCTCGATGGTGCTGCCGGACATCTTCATCGACCAGTCCAGCCCGGCGGACATGTACGCCGCCGCCGGCATGAACGCCGAGGACATCGAAGCCAAGGTGCTGGACGTGCTGGGCGTGGAGCGGCTAGGGAAGAGGGCCTGACGCCGGATCGCATCGGAGATCTCATGCCCGTTCCAGACTATCAGACCCTGATGAGGCCGGTGCTGGAGGCACTCTCCGACGGGCAGGCGCATCGCGTCCGGGATATTCTGCCGTCCCTCATTGACCTTTATGATCTGACGCCGGAAGAGGTCGAGGAGCTGCTTCCAAGCGGAACACAGACCGTTCTGGCGAACCGGGCGCATTGGGCACGAACTTATCTGTCAAAGGCCGGTCTGGTCCGATCTCCGAAGCGAGGTTTCCACGAGATCACGGAGCGAGGTCAGGAGCTTCTCAAGTCGCACTCTGGCCCGATCAGCAACGCGACACTTGCTCAGTACGACACGTTCGAGGAATGGCGGTTGCCTGACAAGGACAGTGCCGGTTCGGTTGAGGTGAGCGCCAAGCCGGACGTGCCGATGGCAACAACAACCCTTCCTCCGGAAGAAGCGTTGGAAGCCGCAGCGGCAGAGCTTTACGCGGCACTGGAGGGGGATCTGCTTGAAGCTGTCCTTGCCATGGACCCCACCCGCTTCGAACAGCTCATCATCGACCTGCTGCTGGCCATGGGTTACGGCGACGGCAAGCGGCAGATGGCGGAACGGCTGGGCAAGTCGAACGACGGCGGAATCGACGGGGTGGTCAACGAGGATCCTCTCGGGCTGGACGCGGTCTATATCCAAGCCAAGCGGTACGATCCGAAGAACACCGTGGGCAGCGGCGCGATCCGCGAGTTCATCGGCAGCCTGATCGGCGTCAGTGCGACCAAGGGCGTTTTCGTCACGACCTCCGGCTTCTCGCGTGAGGCGACGGCTTTCCTCGACCGCGTCCAGCAACGGGTTGTCCTGATCGACGGGCGCAGGCTGGCCGAGCTGATGATCCGCTACGGGGTCGGCGTGCGCTCTCGGCAGACCTATGTCGTGAAGGGCGTGGACGAGGACTATTTCGGCAACGCCTGATCAGCCCGCGCCGCCGGTCAGCAGCCAGATCACCAGCCCGCTGGACAGCGCCACCTGGCTGTAGCCAAGCAGGGTGAACAGCCCGTCGCGGGTCAGCAGGCCGATGGCGAAGAGCGAGATCGCCGTGGCGAAGATCGAGGTGACCATGGGCAGCAGCTCCAGCGCGGGGATCACCAGGCAGATCGCCAGGATCACCAGCAGCGTCACCAGGTTGGCAGGCCGCGAGACCAGCGCCGTCAGCCGCGTATGGGTGCGCCGGTCGATCCAGCCGCAGGGCTTGCGCAGCCAGGAAATCGCCTTCTTCAGCTTGCTCTCCGCGACCTCTCGGCGCTGCAGGATCTGCGGCAGCCAGACATGTTCGCGCCCCAGCAGTTTCTGCACCGTGATCAGGCCGATGAAGGTCGCGCCGATGGTCGGCAGGCCGAAGATCCCCGACAGCGGCGACACCAGGATCAGCGCCGGCACCAGGATGATCGGGGCGAAGGCGCGGGTGCCGACCTCGTCCACCACGTCGCCGATCGAGACCCGGCCGTCATGGGCCGCGTTCTCCAGCTTGTCGAGGATATCCCCGAGGCTGCGCAGGCGCTCGTCGCCGTCGGGGGTCGTGTCTGTCATGATCGGGGCCGCCTGTTCCATGAGGGCGCAACGCGCCGGGGCGTCGGAAGTTCACGGGCGGCCATCACTTTCGGCCTCCAGAAGCGCCTTCAACCCGCTGCGGTAGTCGGGGTAGCGCAGGCGCACGCCCAGCTCCTCCTTGATGCGGTCGTTCCGCACCCGCTTGCTCTCGGCGTAGAAGCTGCGCGCCATCGGGGTCATCTCGGCGGTCGCGAAATCCTCCTCGGGGGGCAGGGGCTTGCCGAGCAGGTCGCAGGCATGGGCGATGACATCCTGCGGCGGGGCCGGGTCGTCGTCGCAGAGGTTGTAGACCGCGCCGGGCCGGGGCCGCGCGATCGAGGCGGCGAGCACCTGGGCGATATCCTCGACATGGATGCGCGAGAAGACCTGTCCGGGCTTGATGATCCGCCGCGCGGTGCCCTTGCGGACCTTGGCGAAGGGGCCGCGCCCGGGGCCGTAGATGCCCGCAAGTCGGAAGATGTGCAGCGGCAGCCCGGGGATCGCCCGCCACTCGGCCTCGGCGGCGACGCGCCACCTGCCGCGCCGGGTCGAGGGGGTGAGGGCGGTGTCCTCACCGACCCAGCCCCCCGCGTGATCGCCGTAGACGCCTGTGGTCGACAGGTAGCCAACCCATTGGAACCGCCCGGCATTATCCGCGATCCGGTCACGCCAGAGCCGCAGCGCCGGGTCGCCCTCGGCATCCGGCCCGGCAGAGATCAGCAGGTGGCTGGCGCGGTCGATCAGCGGGCCAAGGTCCTCTCCGGGCATCAGGTGGGGGGTGACGCCGGTCGCGGCCAGCGCGGCGGTCTTCCCGGGCGTGCGCGTGGTGCCGTGGATCGGCCAGCCTTCGGCCAGCAGCAGCGGGGTCAGCGCGCGCGCCGAATAGCCGTGACCGAAGGAGAGGAGAAGCGTGCTCATGCCACCAGAGATGCGCCTCCACGACAGGTCTGGCAAGGGGGGCGCAAGATGACATCTCGACGACGTCTGACGCGCCATGGCGCCTTGGGCTTGCACAGGCGGAAGTTGCAGACCAGAAAGGGCGTAAAGGAGTTATCCATGACGGACCAGATCCTGAGCCCCGAGACCGGCCCGGCCACCCGTTTCACCAGCGCCGACGCCGCCGTCGACCGGCTGGCAGAGCTTTACGACCAGGCGGCGGACTTCCTGCGCGATCACTTCCTGAAGGCCATGGCCGAGGGGCGCCCCGCGGGCCGGATCCGCGCCTTCTACCCCGAGGTGCGCCTGACCACGCAGAGCTTCGCGCAGATCGACTCGCGCCTGTCCTTCGGCCATGTCTCGATGCCGGGGGTCTATGCCGCGACGATCACCCGGCCCGACCTGTTCCGCAACTACCTGCTGCAGCAGATCGGCCAACTGATCGAGAACTACGGCACCCATGTCGAGGTCGGCCCCTCGGATACCCCGATGCCGGTGCATTTCGCCGTCGCCAACGCCGGCATCACCGTCCCGCAGGAGGGCGTGGCCAGCTTCATCCTGCGCGATGTCTTCGACGTGCCGGACCTGACCACCACAAACGACGACATCGTCAATGGCGTGTTCCAGCCCGGCCCGGATGGCGCCGGTCCGCTGGCGCCCTTCACCGCGCAGCGGGTCGATTACTCGCTCGCGCGGCTGTCGCATTACACCGCGACCGATGCCGAGCATTTCCAGAACCACGTTCTGTTCACCAACTACCAGTTCTACGTCAGCGAGTTCGAAGCCTATGCGCGGCGCATGTTGGCGGATCCCGAAAGCGGCTACACCTCCTTCGTCTCGACCGGCAATGTCGAGATCACCGGCCCCCTGGACGATATCCCGGCGACCACCAAGATGCCGCAGATGCCCAGCTATCACCTGAAGCGCCCCGGTGGCGGTGGCATCACGCTGGTCAACATCGGCGTGGGGCCCTCCAACGCCAAGACGGCCACCGACCATATCGCCGTGCTGCGCCCCCATGCCTGGATCATGGTCGGCCACTGCGCCGGGCTGCGCAATTCGCAGAACCTCGGGGATTTCGTCCTGGCCCATGCATACCTGCGCGAGGACAAGGTGCTGGACGACGACCTGCCGGTCTGGGTGCCGATCCCGGCCCTGGCCGAGATCCAGGTGGCGCTGGAAGAGGCGGTCGAGAAGGAAACCCAGCTGGAAGGCTACGACCTGAAGCGGATCATGCGCACCGGCACCGTGGCAACGCTGGACAACCGCAACTGGGAGCTGCGCGACCAGCGCGGCCCGGTGCAGCGCCTGTCCCAGTCCCGTGCCGTGGCCCTGGACATGGAGAGCGCCACCATCGCCGCCAACGGTTTCCGCTTCCGGGTGCCCTATGGCACGCTGCTCTGCATCTCGGACAAGCCGCTGCACGGCGAGCTGAAGCTGCCCGGCATGGCGACCGATTTCTATCGCACCCAGGTCAGCCGGCACCTGATGATCGGCATCCGCGCGATGGAATCCCTGCGCGACATGCCGCTGGAACGGATGCACAGCCGGAAATTGCGCAGCTTCGACGAGACCGCCTTCCTCTAGTTGAAATTGACCGGATGGTCGGAAGGTCACGCGGGGTCAGAAAAGGCAAGAAAACTTACTCTATTGATTGTGCCTTTCCGCTACATCCGGTTATATGCGGCGCACGAGGCCCAAGACATCGGGCAGCAAAAGGAGACCTTGAATGGCAAAGCCGATGACGAAGACCCAGCTCGTGGCCGCACTGGCCGAGGAAATGGGCGAAGACAAGAAGACCGCCTCCGCCGCGCTGGATGCCGTGGTGGCTGTCATTACCAAGGAAGTGTCCGAAGGTGGCGCCGTGACCCTGCCGGGCGTCGGCAAGATCTATTGCCGTGAGCGCCCCGAGCGCATGGTCCGCAACCCGGCCACGGGTCAGCAGATCAAGAAGGAAGCCGACAAGGTCGTGAAAATGACCATCGCGAAGGCGCTGAAAGACAGCGTCAACGCCTGATCGGCACCGCATCCGGCCCGGCCGGAGCGGAAAGACAAGGCTGCCCTCGGGCAGCCTTTTTCTTTTTTTATCAATGTGTTGGGGCTTCTGCGTCGGGTGCCGCTACCGGGCTCTGGCCGAGGGCGAGACGTAGAGGGGGGCGGGGGGCTCTGCCCCCCGGTCTCTTCTGCGAAGAGACTCCCCCCGTAGTATTTTCAGCCGCCGAATGGGATGGGCGGGGCCCCGGGGGAGAGGCAGAGGCCCCTTTGCGCCGCGTTCAGCCTGCGGCGGGGCGGGGGATGCGCACCACCACCGAGAGGCCGGGGACGAGCCTTGCAGCGTCGGGCTGGTTGGCGTCGATCGAGATCCTGACCGGCAGGCGCTGCGCGACCTTGGTGAAGTTTCCGGTGGCGTTGGAGGCCGCGAGTACCGAGAATTCGGACCCGGTGGCGGGGGAGAGCCGTTCCAGGTGCCCGGTGAACTCCTCGTGCCCGAGGGCGTCGACGGTGAAGCTGACCGGCTGGCCCGGCAGCAATCCGCCGACTTCCGTCTCGCGCAGGTTGGCGATGACCCAGGTCTCGGGCGTCACTTCCGACATCAGGGTGCTGCCTGCGGTGACGTATTGGCCGGGGCGTAGCGAGACCTGGCCAAGGGTGCCGTCCTCGGGGGCGCGGATCACCGTGTTCTCCAGGTCGATGCGCGCCAGTGCCAGCGCCGCCTCGGCCGAGGCCACCTGCGCCTGAAGGGCACTGGTCTGCACCTCGGCGGACTTCACGCCTTCCTGCGCCACGGCGACGGCGCTTGCCGCCTGGTCGACCGCCGCCCGGGCCTGGCGCAGCGAGAGGTCGGCCTGGTCATAGGCGCTGGCCGAGACGACCTCGTGCTCTTTCAGCCGGGCGTAGCGGTCCCAGCTGCTTTGCGCCGTGGCCCGCTGGGCTTCCGCCGACGCCAGGGCCGCCTGCCGGGCGCTGACGGTCGCCTCGGCCGAGCGGATCGACTGGGCGTTGCCTTCGAGGCTGGCGCGGGCGCCGTCCAGCGCCGCTTCGGCCTGGGCCACAGCCTCGGTCAGCTTGCGGTCGTCGAGGCGCACCAGCACATCGCCGGCAGAGACCCGCTGGAAGTCCTGCACCGCCACCTCGGTGACATGGCCCGAGAGCTGCGGCGCGATGGCGGTGACCCGTCCGCGCACATAGGCGTTTTCGGTCCGGGTGACATGGCTGTCGAAGGGCGGCAGCTGCCAGGCATAGAGGGTGAAGCCCAGACCGGCGCAGCCGAGGGCGAGGATGACGAGGGCGTGTTTCGATTTCTGCAGGATGGACATGGGAAGACCTCAGGCTTGGGCAGGCGCGGTGGGGGCGCCCCTGGCGGGGCCGACAGCCAGCCAGGCCAGGTGGAGAAGGAGAAGAACGAGGGAGACCGCGGCAATCGCCGCGAGCAGGAGGAAGGCGTCGTTATAGGCCAGCACCGTGGCCTGGGAGGACAGATCGGAGCCCAGAAGCTGCACCGCGCCGGCCTGCATCGCCACCGGGTCGGTGCTCAGCGGGGCGACCTGTCGCGCCAGCCCGGCGATCAGGCCGGAGACGGTGGGGTCCGAGGTGAGGAGCTGCTCCTGCAGGACCGCGCCGTGATGGGCGGCGCGCAGCCGGATGAAGCTGCGGAACAGCCCCGAGCCGATGACCCCGCCGAGGCTTTGGGTCGAGAGGAAGACGATGACGAAGCTCAGCAGGTACTGCGGCCCCTTCTGAAGCGCCAGCATCAGCCCGACGGTCATCGCGGAGGGCAGGAAGATGGCACCGGCGAAGGCGATCATGCCCTGGCTGAGGTACATCTGTGCCGGCCGGGTCAGCACGGTCGAACGGCTGTCCATCAGGGCGCCGAGCAGGATCAGCAGCAGTGCCAGCGCGTGAATTGCCGGCACCCGCTTCGGCGTGATGGCAAGGGCACAGGCCAGGCCCCCGGCGATACTGGCGGCGGTGATCACCGTGAACAGGCCCTGCATCTGCCAGGGCCCCATGCCGAGCGCCTGGAAAAGGCCGGGGGCGCCGGCGCTCTGCTCGGACAGGATGATGCGGAACAGCAGCAGCACCGCCGTCAGGTGCAGGATCTGCGGCGAGGCCAGCCAGCGGATGTCGAGCAGTGGCACCTTGCGGCCCAGCTCGATCACCCCGGCCAGGGTCAGCACTGCCAGCGCGGCCGCCAGCACCGCGCCCAGCCAGGGGGTCTCGGCCCACCAGTCCACCGTTCCCCAGGTGAAGACGATGGTGATCCCGGCAAACCCTGCCGCGATCAGCACGTAGGACAGAAGATCCATCCCCGTGATCACTTTCTGGCGCGGCTGGTGCGTCAGCGGCAGGTAGAGGATGAAGGGCAGGGCCAGCAGGATCAGCCCGAGGTTGAAGAGCTTCAGGGCCTGCCAGCCGCCGAGTTCCCACAGCGGCGGAGAGATCACCCGCGCCAGGCTGGTGCCCAGCATGATCAGCGTCAGCGCACCGCAGAGCCCGACCGAGAGCTTCAGCTTCGCCGGCAGGGTCTCCAGCAGGTAGAGGAAGGCCAGGCTGGCCAGCGGCGCGGCGGCGATGCCCGAGATCAGCTCGACCGCAATGGCGGAATGCAGGTCGGAGATGAAGAAACCCAGAAGGCTGGCCACCACGTAGGCGAAGATGCCGACCTCGGCGAAGCGGCGCAGGCCGTATTGGGTGCGGATCTTGATCAGCAGAAGCGGCAGCGAGGCCCGCGGTGCCATGTAGGCGACGGTCAGCCAGATCGCCTGGGTCTGGGTCGCGCCGATCTCTCCGGCGATGTTCTGGCTGTTGGCCAGCAGGAAGCCCTGTCCCAGCGACTGACTGGTGGCGATCAGCGCCCCGGCCAGCAGGAAGGTGGCAATGCGCAGCGGCGGTTGCGCAACCTCTGCGCCCGGGGTGGCGGCTGGCATGGGGCTGGCGGGCTGTTCAGCCATCGCTCCGCTCCGTGGTCCCGGAGAGGTGGCGCAGGTTGGCGAAGATCTTCTTGAGCGTGGCTTCCGCGGCGTCCAGCTCCTCGGTCGGGATGCCGGCCACCAGCGCGCTGCGCAGCCCGAAGGAGAATTCGGCCAGCTTGTCAGCCTCGGTGCGGGCGCTGTCGGTCAGCCAGATGCGCCGGATGCGCTTGTCTTCTTCGTCCGGGCGGCGCTCGACGAAGCCGTCACGCACCAGCCCGTCGAGGGTGCGGTTCATGGTCGGCGTTTCGATCATCAGCCGGTCGGCCAGTTCGGTCTGGCTCAGGCCCTCCTGGGTGCGGATCACCAGCAGCGCCTCCATCCGAGCGAAGGTCAGGCCCTGGTCGCTGGCCCGCGCATCACAGCACTTGCGCAGCGCCCGGCCGAGGCGGGCATTGGTCACGATGATCGAGTGCGGGGCCTCGGGCATGGTCGGTTCCAATCTGATTAGCAGGCTAATTGTTAGCGACCTAATTAATTACATGCTCTGATCATGCAAGTAGTTTGGCAGGTGCCTTCGGGAGGAGTTGAGCGCGGGATTCTCATCAGTCCATTGAATTATCTGAACTTTTCCGTATCCATCCGCGCCCGCATAGCTGCCCTACATCCTGCGCATGGCAGCCTCCCGCGCCGGGGGCTTCCTTCCGGGCGGCATTCTGACGTATCCCGGGGCAAAGCGTCGACAGGAGAGCCAGATGGATGTGCGAGCGATAGTCATGGGGGTGCTCTTCGTGCTGATGTGGTCCAGCGCCTTCACCTCGGCGCGCATCATCGTCGAGCACGCGCCGCCGCTGCTGTCGCTCTCGGCGCGGTTCCTGATTTCCGGCGTGATCGCCATGGGGCTGGCCTGGGCGCTTGGCCAGAAGCTGCGCCTGACGCGGGGCCAGTGGAAGGCGACGCTGATTTTCGGGGTCTGCCAGAATGCGCTCTACCTTGGCCTGTTCTTCGTGGCGATGCAGTGGATCGAAGCCTCTCTGGCCTCGATCATCGCCTCGACCATGCCGCTGATGGTGGGCCTCTTCGGCTGGCTGGTGCTGGGCGAGAAGCTGCGCCCGCTGGCCATCGGAGGGCTGATCCTGGGCGTCATCGGCGCCGGGCTGATCATGGGCACGCGGCTGTCGGGCGGCGCCGACCTGCTGGGCGTGGCGATCTGCGTGCTGGGCACGGCGGCACTGTCCGTCGCGACGCTTTCGGCGCGGGGCGCTTCGTCAGGGGGCAACGTGCTGATGGTCGTCGGGCTGCAGATGCTGGTCGGGGCGGTCTGCCTCGGCGTGGTCTCGCCCTTCGTCGAGACCTGGCAGGTCTCGGTCGATCTCTCGCTGATCCTGGCCTTCAGCTACACGGTGCTGATCCCCGGCGTGGCGGCCACCTTCCTGTGGTTCGTCCTGGTCGGGCGCATCGGCGCGGTCAAGGCGGCGACATTCCACTTCCTCAACCCCTTCTTCGGCGTGCTGGTCGCCGCCGTGGTGCTGGGCGAAAAGGTCGGCCCGCTGGACATGGTCGGCGTCGCCATCGTTGCCGCCGGGATCCTCGCCGTGCAATTGTCCAAGCAGCCCGCCGTGGTCGCGGCGCCACTGAAAACCGCCGGAGAATGACATGAACGATGCCGTCAACCTTGCCGACAAGCTGGCCCTCTTCGAGGAACACTGGTCGCCGCGTGGCGTGGCCAGCTTCAATGGCCATGACGTGATGGTGGTGAAGGTGCTGGGCGAATTCACCTGGCATTCCCATGCGGACACCGACGATTTCTTCCTGGTCCTGAAGGGAGAGATCGAGATCCGGATGCGCGACCGCACCGTCCCCCTGCGCGCCGGAGAGATGTTCGTGATCCCGAAGGGCGTCGAACATTGCCCCTATGCCCGCGAAGAGGCGCATCTGCTGCTGATCGAACCCGCGGGCACGCCCAACACCGGCAACCCCGAAACGGCGGCGGCACGGCAGAGCGTCTGAAACATTCGCGCCCGGATTCTCACGCAGAGTTCGGATGACAGTGAGGGGCCCGGGGCGGCAGATTGTTGCCCATGGAGATCCTTTTCGCATATCTCGCGGGCCTGCTGACGCTGATCAACCCCTGCGTCCTGCCGGTGCTGCCCATCGTGCTGGGCTCGGCGCTGCAGGCCAGTCCGCGCGGCCCTCTGGCCCTTGCGGCGGGGATGAGCCTGTCTTTCGTCAGCCTCGGCCTGCTGGTGTCTGGCTTCGGCTATGCCCTTGGCCTGACAGAGGACATCGTCGCGCAGGCTGGCGCGGCGCTGATGATCCTCTTCGGCGCCGTGCTGCTGGTGCCGCGCTTCAGTCATGCCTTTGCCAGCGCCACCGGGGGCATCGCCTCGGGCGCCGATGCGCGGATCGGGCGGATCGAGGCGACAGGCGCGCGGGGGCAGTTCCTGGGCGGGCTGCTTCTGGGCGCGGTCTGGAGCCCCTGCGTCGGTCCTACCCTCGGCGGGGCGATCTCGCTGGCCGCCTCGGGGGAAAGCCTGCTGCGGGCCGGGGTGATCATGCTGGGTTTTGCCGCCGGTGTTTCGACCCTGATCCTGGGATTGGGGTATGGCGCACGCGGGCTGCTGACCCGTCATCGCGGCACGATGCAGCGTTTCGCCCATGTGGCGCGGCCGCTTCTGGGCGCGCTTTTCATCGCCGTCGGGCTGGCCATCCTGTTCCGACTGCACCATCTGGCCGAGGCATGGGCGCTGCGCGTGCTGCCCGCCTGGCTTCTTGATCTGTCCGTTGCCATCTGAGGGATGTTATCCATGAATCGTCGTCATTTCATCGCCACCGGCGCCGCCCTGTCGCTGCTGCCCTTGCCTGTCCTCGCCAAGCCGCTGGACTACGCGCCCGGTCTGCTGGACGAACGCCTGAACGCCGGGGAGACGCTGTTCCTCGACTTCAAGGCCAGCTGGTGCACCACCTGCGCCGCGCAGGAGCGGGTGCTGGACAAGCTGAAGGCCGAGACCCCGGCCTATGAACGGGAAATCACCTTCATCAACGTCGACTGGGATCTCTATGGCCGGTCGCAGATGGCGGCGCGGATGCGGATCCCGCGCCGTTCGACCCTGGTGGTGTTGAAGGGCGACGAGGAGCTGGGGCGGCTGGTGGCCGATACCCGCGAGGCGAAGATCCGCGAACTGATGGACACCGCGCTGGCCGCCGCGACTGCCGCCTGAACGGCCAGGCGGCCTGGCAGGGTCACCCCTGCGGTCGGTCAGTGCGAGGCGCTGGCCTGGACGCTCGCCGGCCGGCCCGGGGGCGCGGCGGGCGTCTCGCCCATGGGCGCGGCCCGCAGGCGTGGCAGCGGATCCACCAGCAGCGCCTGTGTGCTGCGGGCGATGCCACTTGCCGGCATCGGTGGCGCCCCGAACCAGCCCGAGCTGAGGCCGACCAGCCCCGCCATCAGCGCCACGGCGGCCAGGCCCATGCCCAGGGGTCGATCGCCTTCCGGCGTCAGCCCCGACATCAGCGCCGGGCGTGGTGGTCCCGGAGGGCGCCGATCCGCCACGCGCGGCTGCGCGCGTCCGGCCCCGCGGCGCGGGGGCAACCCGCCCCATTCCGTCGAATGCTCCATGGCCGTCCTCTCCCATTGCGGCGGGCTCTGCCCGCTTCTGCGCAACCGGGCCGCCCGGCCCGGCGCTTCGCGAACCGAGTCCCGCCTCGGCCCTGTTCCGGGAATGCTGGAAGGATAGTCTTAACATAAGGCAAACGCCTGAGCGGTCGCCGGGCGGCGGGCTCAGACCAGCAGCGCCAGGAAGACGGTCAGGGTCAGGAAGGCCAGCGCCGTCGAGATGGTGACGGTCAGCGCCGCCGCGCCCTCGTGCCCCGATCCCTGGGCGATGATCGGGAAGATGCCGAAGACCGGCATGGCGGTCGACAGGATCAGCGCCGGGTAGAGATTGCCCGGCGGCAGCGGCAGCGCCAGGGCCGTGGCCAGCAGCAGCAGCCCGGTCGCCACTGCCGGGTGCAGCAGCAGCTTGCAGCCGGCGATGAAGCCCGCCAGCCCCAGGTTGCCCTTCATCGGCAGCCCGAAAAGCGAGCCTCCGATGTAGAACAGCGCCACCGGCGAGGCGGCGCGGGCCAGCAGGTCGAGGATACGCTCGGCCGCTTCCGGGATCGGCAGGGCGAAGACCGAAAAGCCGGTGCCGAGGAGAATGGCGATGATGAAGGGGCGTTTCAGCACCGAAAGGGCAACCCCTCCGGCCCGGCGCAGCGGAGAAATCCCGTCTTCCCCGGTCTTCAGCGCGGCGATCATGGTCAGCCCGACCGGGTTCAGCAGGAAGTTCTCGACCAGCAGGTTCATCGCCAGGATGGCCGGGGCCTCGTTCGGGAACACCATCTGCATGATCGGGAAGGACAGGAAGGCCGAGTTCGGCGTGGCCGCGCCCATGACCCCGATGGCGCGCCGTCCGGGACCGACACCGCGCAGGCGCAGCAGGGTCCAGGTGATCAGCTGGGTGCAGATCGCGGTGACCACCAGCAGGGCGACGAAAGCGGGATCGACCAGCGAGGAAAAGCTGCGCGTTGCCGTGGCGTGGAACAGCAGCGCGGGCAGGGCGACCAGCAGGACGAACTTGCCCAGCACCCCCATGTCGCGCGCGTCGAAGACCTTCAGCCCGCACAGGGCATAGCCCAGGGCGATCAGGCCGAAGATCGGGAAGGTAATGGTGAGGATGGCCAGCATCTAGGGCAGCGTGCTTTCGCCCTGTCCTTCCGGGGTGCCGTCCTCCTGCGGGCCGATCCGCCCGCCCGCGTCACCGATCTGGCCACGGTGCAGCAGCAGGTGATCGAGGATCACGCAGGCCATCATCGCCTCGCCCACGGGCACGGCCCGGATGCCGACACAGGGGTCATGACGCCCCTTGGTGACGATTTCGGTCGCCTCGCCGGCCTTGGTGATCGTCTGGCGCGGCCGCAGGATCGAGCTGGTGGGCTTCACCGCGAAGCGCACCACGATCTCCTGCCCGGTCGAGATCCCGCCCAGGATGCCGCCGGCGTGGTTCGAGGAATAGACCGGCTGGCCATCGTTGCCGAGGAAGATCTCGTCGGCGTTCTCTTCGCCGGTAAGGGTCGCGGCGGCCATGCCTTCGCCGATCTCGACGCCCTTGACGGCATTGATCGACATCATCGCGGCGGCCAGGTCGGTATCCAGCTTGCCGTAGATCGGCGCGCCGAGGCCGGCGGGGACGCCGCGCGCCACCACCTCGACCACGGCGCCGACGGAGTTGCCGCTGCGGCGCAGCCCGTCGAGGTAGTCGGCCCAGGTCCCGGCGGCACCCGCATCGGGGCACCAGAAGGGGTTCTGGTCGATCTGGGCCTCGTCGAAGGCGGCGCGGTCGATGCCATGCGGGCCGACCTGGGTCATGTAGCCCCGGATCTGCACCCTGGGCGCCAGCCGGCCGAGCACCGCGCGGGCCAGGCCCCCGGCGGCCACCCGCGCCGCCGTCTCGCGCGCCGAGGAGCGCCCGCCGCCGCGATAGTCCCGGATGCCGTACTTCTGGAAATAGGTGATGTCCGCATGGCCAGGGCGGAATTTTTCGGCGATCTCGCCGTAGTCCTTGGACCGCTGGTCGGTGTTGCGGATCATCAGCTGCACCGGGGTGCCGGTGGTGCGCCCTTCGAAGGTGCCCGAGAGGATCTCGACCTCGTCCGCCTCGCGGCGCTGCGTGGTGAACTTGTTCTGACCGGGCTTGCGCTGATCCAGCCAGAACTGCAGCAGCTCGGGATCGACCGCGATGCCCGGCGGCACACCGTCGACCGTCGCGCCAAGGGCGGGGCCGTGGCTTTCGCCCCAGGTGGTGACACGGAAGAGATGACCGAAGGTATTGAGAGACATGGGCGGCTCCGGGGAAACTTGCCTCCCGGTTACCCGATCAGGGCCGGGCGCGCAATTGCGGGCGGACCGGTGCCGGATCTGCCAGCATCGGCTCGACGGGAGGGAGGGAGGGCACCGGATTTTCCCCGCTACGCCCATTTCGCGGTGGCGCTCTGGCGCCGGTTGCTGCCTGTCGCCCGGCACGGCCATGGCACCGCGCTGCTTCTGCCCGGGCGGCTGGAGGAGGTCGCGCGGATCAATCGCAACGCGAAGGGCTGGTGCGCCCGGCTCAGGGGCCGGCGGACAGAGCACCTTGTCCCGGCGCTGGTGCTGCAGACGTACATCGAGGTGACCGGCGGACTGGCCACTGCCGGATCGACCGGCGGCTGGTCTTCCCAGCGAGCTGATCCGCGCCGCCTTGAAACCCGTCCCGCGCCGCTCTAGGGTCTGCCTTACCTCGGGGTGCCTTAGGGCTGAGATGCGTCATGCGAACCCGTTGAACCTGATCCGGTTAATACCGGCGGAGGGATGGTCAGACAGCAAGGGTGCACCCGGCGCTGTCCCTGAACGTACTCCGCCCGTCGCAGAGAGGAGGATGCCGTGAAGCATCTCGCACTTGCCACGGGTTGTCTTCTTGCCACGCAGGCCGTGGCAGAGACGCCTGTTCTGAACGTCTACACCTATGAATCCTTCACCTCGGAATGGGGCCCCGGTCCGCAGATCGAGGCCGGTTTCGAAGCGGAATGCGGCTGCGATGTCGTCTTCACCGGCGTCGGTGACGGCGCCGCGCTGCTGTCGCGCGTCCGGCTGGAGGGCGCGCGCTCCGAGGCCGACGTGGTCGTCGGGCTGGACACTTCGTTGATGGCCTCCGCCAAGGCGACGGGGCTGTTCGCGCCGACCTCGGCCAGTGCCGACTACGACCTGCCGATCGACTGGACGGACGAGACCTTCGTGCCCTTCGACTGGGGCTATTTCGCCTTCGTCGCCAATGTTGGCGAAGACCACCCGACCAGCTTCGAGGCGCTGGCCGCCTCGGACACCAGCATCGTGATCCAGGATCCGCGCAGCTCGACCCCCGGGCTGGGGCTGCTGCTCTGGGTCAAGGCGGCCTATGGCGCGCGCGCGGAAGAGATCTGGCAGGGGCTGGCGGACAATATCGTCACCGTCACCCCCGGCTGGTCCGAGGCCTATGGCCTGTTCCTGGACGGCGAGGCGGACATGGTTCTCAGCTACACCACCTCGCCAGCCTACCACATCATCGCCGAGGGCGACGACAGCAAGGAGGCCGTGCCCTTCGACGAGGGCCATTACATGCAGGTCGAAATCGCCGGGCGGCTGGCCGGCTCGGACCAGCCCGAGCTGGCGGAGGCCTTCCTGCAGTACCTGCTGGGCGCCGAGGCGCAGGGCGTGCTGCCGGAAACCAACTGGATGTACCCCGCCGTGTTGCCCGAAGGCGGACTGGCCGAGGGCTTCACCCAGGTGGTGACACCGGACAAGGCGCTGCTGATGGCGCCCGAAGAGGCCCTGTCGCAACGCGACGGCGCCCTGGCCGAATGGCAGAACGCGCTGGCCCGATAGGCCGCGCGGCCGGTGGCGCGGGGGGGCTTGCCGTCCTCGCGCTGCTGGTGCTGCCGCTGGCCGTGATCTTCCTGCAGGCGGGCGAGGGGCGACTGCCCGGCCCGGCCGAATATGCCGCGCTGCGTTTCACGCTGTGGCAGGCCGTGCTCTCGGCGGTGCTTTCCGTGCTGGCGGCGTTGCCGGTGGCCCGCGCGCTGGCACGGCGCCGCTTCCCGGGCCGGCGGCTGTTCGTCACCCTGACCGGGGCGCCCTTCCTGCTGCCCGTCGCCGTCGCGGTGCTGGGCCTGCTGGCGGTCTTCGGCGCGCGCGGCTGGGTCAATGACCTGCTGGGCGCGCTCGGCCTCGGGTCGATCCGCATCTACGGGCTGCACGGGGTCGTGCTGGCCCATGTCTTCTTCAACATGCCGCTGGCCACCCGGATGCTGCTGCAGGGCTGGCGCGCCATTCCGGCAGAGCGATTCCGTCTGGCGGCCACGCTGGACCTGCCGCCCGTCCAGGTGTTCCGCCTGCTGGAATGGCCGATGCTGCGCCAGGTGGTGCCGGGCGCCCTGGCGGCGATCTTCGCCATCTGCCTCAGCAGCTTCTCGGTGGCGCTGATCCTCGGCGGCGGGCCGCGCGCCACCACGCTTGAGCTGGCGATCTACCAGGCCTTCCTCTTCGACTTCGACCTCGGTCGCGCGGCCCTGCTGGCGCTGATGCAGTCGGGCGTCGTGGTGCTGGCGGCGCTGATCTCGCTGCGGCTGGCGCGGATGGACGGCTCGGGCACCGGGCTGGGGCGCGAGATGCTGCGCTGGGATGCGCCCGGCGGCTGGCGGCGCGGGCTGGACGCCGCCTGGTTGCTGCTGGCCGGGCTGTTCCTGACGCTGCCGCTGCTGGCGCTGGTGCTGGACGGGCTCGGCGGGCTGGCGGACCTGCCGGCGCGGATCTGGCCCGCCATCGGCAATTCGCTGGGGGTCAGCCTCGGCTGCGCCCTCAGCACCGTGGGGCTGTCGCTGGCGCTTTCGGCGCCCATGGCGCGCTGGTCCGAGGGGCTGGGGCTGCTGCCGCTGGCCCTGTCGCCGCTGGTGCTGGGCACGGGCTATTTCCTGATCCTCAACCCGGTGATCGCGCCCGCGCGGCTGGCGCTGCCGGTGACGCTGGTGGTCAACACGTTGATGGCACTGCCGTTCTGCCTGCGCCTGATCGCCCCCGCCTGGGCCCGGGCCGAGGCGGATCACGGACGGCTGGCCTCGTCGCTGGGCCTCACCGGACCGGCCCGCCTACGCTGGCTGCTGCTGCCCCGGATGCGCGGCGCCATCGGCTTTGGCGCGGGGATCGCGGCGGCGCTCTCGATGGGCGACCTCGGTGTGATCACCCTCTTCGGCTCGCCCGAGCGCGAGACCCTGCCGCTGCTGATGTACCGCCTGCTGGGGGCCTATCGCACCGATGCGGCCTCGGGGGCGGCGCTGGTGCTGCTGGTGCTCTCCTTCACCGTCTTCTGGATCTTCGACCGGCTGGGAGGCCGCGATGCTTGAGCTTGTGAACCTGACGCTGGAACAGGGCGACTTCCGGCTGGAGGCCGACTTTTCGCTGGCCGAGGGCGCCTCGGCGGCGCTGATCGGCCCGTCCGGCGCGGGCAAGTCGACGCTGCTGGCCGGGATCGCGGGCTTTCTGCCGCCCCGGGGCGGCCGGGTGCAGTGGCGCGGCGAGGACCTGACCGGGCTGGCACCGGGCAAGCGCCCCGTGGCGATGCTGTTCCAGGACGGCAACCTGTTTCCGCATCTCGACATCAGCCGCAACGTCGCGCTCGGCATCTCGCCGCGCGGGCGGCTGAGCGCGGCGGACCAGGCCCGCGTCGCCCGGGCGCTGGAGCGGGTCGGGCTGGCAGGCTTCGGCACCCGCACTCCGGCAGAGCTGTCCGGCGGCCAGCAGAGCCGCGCGGCGCTGGCGCGGATCCTCGTGCAGGACCGCCCGCTGATGCTGCTGGACGAACCCTTCGCCGCCCTCGGCCCCGCCCTGCGCGCCGAGATGCTGCGCCTTGTCGCCGAGCTGCGTGCCGAAACCGGCGCCACCCTGCTGATGGTCACCCATGATCCCCGCGACGCCGAACGCATCGCCGAGCAGATCGTGCTGGTGGCCGAGGGCCGCGCCGCGCCGCCCGCGCCGATGCGCGCCTTGCTGGACGATCCGCCGCCCGCATTGCGCGCCTATCTGGGCAGCGATGGTGACTTCGATTGACCCCGCCCCGTACCGCGCCCTATCAAGACCGCATGAGCTGGATCGGACAGGAACATGGCGAGGCCCGCTGCTGGGGTCCCGACGGCGTCACCCGCGACCGTGACTGCGCCCCCGAGGCGCGGATGATCGTCGGGGCGCCCAATGTGCCCGCCGACAGCCTGCCGGGCAACCTGCTGCCCGCGCAGCTGGCCCGTGCACCCGACGGCCTTCACCTGCCGCCGCTGGAGGATCTGCCCGCCCCGCAACGCCTGCGCCTGCTGGGCTTCCAGACCCTCAACCCCGACTGGGACGGCCTTGCGGTGATGCCCTGCGACAGCCGCACCTACTGGGCCACCCTCTCGGCCGGAGAGCTGATCCACCTGCGGATCTCGGCCACCCCCGGGCTTGCCCGCGCGCTCGGCGCCGCCGAGGAGGTGCCGCAGGGGCTGGACGAGGCCATGGCCCGTGCCGAGGCGCTGCCCTTCGAGCTGGCCCGCGCCGGCAACAGGGCCGAGGTGCTGGGCCTTCTGCTGGGCGCCGAGATGGCGGGCTCGAAAAGCCTCTGGCTGGGGCAGCAGGCGGTGCTGATCGGGCAGGGCGCCATGGCGCGCGCCTATCTCTCGGCGTTGCAGGGCCTCTACGTGCCGGTGACCGAGACCTCGGAAGACGCCGTGCTGCGCGAAGGCTTCCGGGCGCTGGCGAAGAAGTTCGTCGCCCCGGTCTAGGGCGCTTCCCCCAGATTTTTTGACCCTTTGGTCGGCTTTCCGCCGGGCCTGCCCTGCTGGCGGCTTGCGTGACAGGGGGCGGCATGGGATTGTCGCGGCAAGTTCAGGAGAGCGCCATGCAGACCGAGACCGCCGCCACGGCCCAGCTTCCCCAGACCATCGCCGAGCCCCATGAGCCCCGCAATCCGGGCATGGAGCTGGACATGGACTGGGTCATGACCGCCCGCGCCAACCGTTCCGCCATCGAGCGCCGCGCCGCGACGCTGCCGGGGCGGCGCTCGGTCAAGAAGGACTACCAGGCGGCCTGGCTGGCCCGCGCGATTTCCTGCATCGACCTGACGACGCTGGCCGGTGACGATACCGAGGGCCGCGTCCGGCGTCTTTGCGCCAAGGCCCGCCAGCCGGTGCGCGCCGACCTGCTGGAAGCGCTTGGCCTGCCCGGTCTGACCACCGGTGCGGTCTGCGTCTATCACGACATGGTGGAAACCGCCGTCGGCGCGCTGAAGGGCTCGGGCATTCCCGTGGCGGCTGTCTCCACCGGCTTCCCGGCGGGTCTGTCGCCCTTTCCCCTGCGCCTGGCCGAGATCGGCGAAAGCGTGAAGGCCGGGGCCGAGGAGATCGACATCGTGATCACCCGCCGCCACGTGCTGCAAGGCAACTGGCAGGCGCTTTACGATGAGATGAGGGCCTTCCGCGCCGCCTGTGGCGAGGCCCACGTGAAGGCGATCCTGGCGACCGGAGAGCTGGGGACGCTGCAGAACGTGGCGAAAGCCTCGCTGGTCTGCATGATGGCGGGGGCGGATTTCATCAAGACCTCGACCGGGAAAGAAAGCGTCAATGCCACGCTGCCGGTGTCGCTGGTGATGATCCGCGCCATCCGCGACTACCACCAGCGCACCGGGGTCCGCGTCGGCTACAAGCCTGCGGGCGGGATCTCCAAGGCGAAGGATGCGCTGGTCTACCTGAGCCTGATCAAGGAAGAGCTGGGCGACCGCTGGCTGCGCCCTGACCTCTTCCGCTTCGGCGCCTCCTCGCTTCTGGGGGACATCGAGCGGCAGCTGGAACACCATGTGACCGGCGCCTATTCGGCGTCCTGGCGCCATGCGGCGGGGTAGCAAGATGAGTATTTTTAGCCTGGTGATGAACTTGGGTGGGGCAAAACGATGAGCGTCAAGGATATCTACGAGAGCATGGAGTATGGCCCCGCCCCCGAGGCCGCCGGAGACGCCCTGGCCTGGGTCGTCGATCAGGGCAGCCGGTTCGGGCATTTCATCGACGGCGCTTTCACCAGGCCGGGTGAGACCTTCGAGACCACCAGCCCCGCCTCGGGCGAGGTGCTGGCCGAGATCTCTCAGGCCAGTTCCGCCGATATCGACGCCGCCGTCGCGGCGGCGCGGGCGGCGCAGGGCAAGTGGGAGAAGCTGGGCGGCAAGGGCCGGGCGCGGTATCTCTATGCGCTGGCGCGGCTGGTTCAGAAGCACTCCCGCCTGTTCGCGGTGCTGGAAACGCTGGACTCCGGCAAGCCGATCCGCGAGGCGCGCGATATCGACGTGCCGCTGGTGGCGCGGCATTTCTACTATCACGCCGGCATGGCCCAGCTGATGGAGGCCGAGCTGCCGGGCCGCGCCGCCATCGGGGTCTGCGGCCAGGTGATCCCCTGGAACTTCCCGCTGCTGATGCTGGCCTGGAAGGTCGCGCCTGCGCTGGCCATGGGCAATACCGTGGTGCTGAAGCCTGCCGAGTGGACCTCGCTGACCGCGCTGCTGTTCGCCGATATCTGCCGTCAGGCCGGGCTGCCTGCGGGCGTGGTGAACATCGTCACCGGCGATGGTGCCGTTGGCGCGGAGCTGGTCGCCCATGAGGGGATCGACAAGGTGGCCTTCACCGGCTCGACCGAAGTGGGCCGCAAGATCCGCGCCGCGACGGCGGGTCAGGGCAAGGCCCTGACGCTGGAGCTGGGCGGCAAGTCGCCCTTCGTGGTCTTCGAGGATGCCGATCTGGATTCGGCGGTCGAGGGTCTGGTCGATGCGATCTGGTTCAACGGCGGGCAGGTCTGCTGCGCAGGCTCCCGCCTGCTGGTGCAGGAGGGGGTGGCGGAGCGTTTCCACGCCAAGCTGAAGGCGCGAATGAAGTCCCTGCGCGTCGGCGATCCGCTGGACAAGTGCATCGACGTGGGCGCCATCGTCCACCCCGAGCAGCTGGCGCGGATCAAGGCGCTGGTCGCAGAGACCGATGGCGAGGTCTTCCAGACCGCCGCGCCCGAGGGCTGCTTTTACCCCCCGACCCTGATCGAGGGGCTGCACACCGCCGACAAGCTGATGCAGGAAGAAATCTTCGGCCCGGTTCTGGTGTCCTCGACCTTCCGCACCCCTGCCGAGGCGGTGCAGCTGGCGAACAACACCCGTTACGGGCTGGCGGCGAGCGTCTGGAGCGAGAACATCAACGTCGCGCTCGACGTGGCGCCGAAGCTGGTGGCCGGGGTCGTCTGGATCAACGGCACCAACATGTTCGACGCCGCCGCCGGGTTCGGTGGCGTGCGCGAAAGCGGCTTTGGCCGGGAAGGTGGCTGGGAGGGGCTTCAGGCCTATACCAGGCCCGCGGCCAAGGCGAAGGCGCTGAAGCTGAAGGCGCCCGAGGTCGGCGCGCCGGAGCTGCCCGAAGGGCTGGACCGCACCGCCAAGCTTTATGTCGGCGGCAAGCAGGCGCGGCCCGATGGTGGCTATACCCGCACCGTCTGGGGCAAGTCCGGCAAGGCCATCGGCCAGGTCGGCATCGCCAACCGCAAGGACCTGCGCAACGCGGTCGAGGCGGCGCGCGGGGCCGCTGGCTGGTCCGGTGCCACGGCGCATAACCGGGCGCAGGTGATCTACTACATCGCCGAGAACCTTGAAGCGCGGGCCGGGGAATTCGCCGCCCGCATCGACGCGGTCACCGGCAAGGGTGGCAAGGCAGAGGTCGAGGCGGCGGTCAGCCGGTTGTTCAGCTACGCCGCCTGGGCCGACAAGTTCGGCGGCGATCTGCGGCAGGTGCCGATGCGCGGCATGGCCATGGCCGTGCGGGAACCCGTCGGTGTGATCGGCGCGCTCTGCCCCGAGGAGGCGCCCCTGCTGGGCCTGATCTCGGTCATGGCGCCGGCGATTGCCATGGGCAACCGGGTGGTGCTGGTGCCGGGGCAGGCGGGGGCGCTCTCGGCCACCGACCTCTACCAGGTGCTGGATACCTCGGATCTGCCGGGTGGGGTGGTCAACATCCTGACCGGCGACCCCGCCGAGCTGGCCCCGGTGATGGCCAAGCACCTGGATATCGACGCGGTCTGGAGCTTCTCTGCCGCCGACATCAGCGAAGTGATCGAGCGCGAGAGCGCCGGCAATCTCAAGCGCACCTGGGTCAACAACGGCCTGGGGCGTGACTGGGAGCAGGCCGAGGGCCGTGAGTTCCTGGAGCAGGCGACCGAGGTCAAGACCGTCTGGGTGCCCTATGGCGCCTGATACGGGGCCTGAGTTTCAGAGCTTCTTGAAATAGCGCGCGAGGGGCCAGGGCTGAAAGCCCCGGCCCTCGTAGGCCTTTCGCGCCGGGGTGTGGCCGCTGTCGAGCAGGGTTTCGACCATGACCATGGCGAAGCCCCCGGCGCGCAGCTTGGTCTCGGCGAACTCCATCAGCGCGGTGCCGATGCCCTGCCGTTGATGGTCGGGATCGACGGCCAGCAGGTGGATCTCTCCCATCCGGTCCTCGGGGTGCAGGCGCAGGCAGAGCACCCCTGCGGGCCGGTCGCCGTCAAAGGCCAGCCAGCAGGCTTCGGGGGCGAGGTCCAGCAGCTCGGCGATATCGCTGGCCTGTCGCGCCTGCCAGCCCTCGGGATAGAAGCTGTCATAAACGAAGCCCGGCACCTCGGCGCGGGTGACGGGCATGATATCGTCCCAGGCGCGGCGGACCAGGTCCAGCACGGCGGCGCGCTGTGCCGGATCATAGGGCCGGATGCCGTCGGAGGGCGTCACAGGACGCTGACCGACCAGGCGAAATGCGCCACCTCTCCGGGGGCGAGGATGATCGACAGCGGGCGTTCCGCGATTTCGGGGCCGGCGCCTTGCCGGGCGGCGACGCCGTGCCAGGGCTCGACGCAGATGAAGGGCGCGCCGGGCTTTGTCCAGATGCCGAGGGCGGGCAGGTTGTCGAAGCGGAATTTCAGCCGGGGGGCCTTGGTGCCGGGGGCCTCGTAGGTCAGCGCCTCGCCGGTGCCCTCCAGGAAGACCAGCGCGTCCTTGGCAAACAGCTCGGGCTGCATCACCAGCCGCCCCTTGTCGAAGGGCGAGGGCAGGGTCTGCGGCGCCAGCAGCGCCTCGTCGTCGATGGCATGGCGGACCGGCTCGGCACCATTGGCCAGGGTGATCACATGCTCTGCCCCCTCGGCGCCGGGCAGGGGCCAGTTGAAGGCGGGGTGAAAGCCCAGGCCGAAGGGCATCGGCTGGCTGTCCATGTTGCGCACCGAGGCCGAAGCGGCCAGCGTGGCGCCCGACAGCGCATGGCTCAGCGTCAGTTCAAAGGCGCGGGGATAGACGGCGCGGGTCTCATCGCTGTCGCGCAACACATGGGTGCAGGCGCTTTCGGTCCGGCTTTCCAGCCGCCAGGGCAGCTTGCGGGCGAAACCGTGCTGGGGCATCGGCGCCTCGTGGCTGCCGACCGAGACCCGGTCGCCCGGCGCGCGGCCGACGATGGGGAACAGCAGCGGCGAGCGGCCCGACCAATGCGCCGGGTCGCCATGCCACAGAAGCTCTCCGCGGCCATGGGTCAGGCTTTGCAATTCCGCCCCCAGGTCCGAGATCCGGGCCGAGAGCTGATCGTTGGAAATCGTGATGTCCGAGGTCATGACCTCTCCCTGCAATGCTTGGGTGCGCTTGCAGAGAGGGATAGGGCGCGGGAGGCTGTCCGGCAATGGCCCCGGCGGGAAGACGCCGCCGGGGTCGATAATTTCACATGGATTACATCTCGATCGGCACGATCGGGGTCACCTCGACCTCGCCGCCGCCCGCGATCATCGGGTTGCCCTCGGCCAGGGCGCAGGCCTCTTCGATGCTTTCGCATTCGACGATGGAATAGCCCATGATCGGCAGCGCATTGCCGCCTTCCCGGGCGCCCCTGGCGTCCACCGTCCAGCTCTTGCCGACGGGGTTGCCGGGGTCGACCATCTTCGGGCCGACCTTTTCCATCCAGGCGCCCCAGGCGGCCATGGCCTTTTCGCCCTCTTCCGGGGTCGAAGGCACCTGGCTGGTTTCGGCCTTGTAGATATAGAGATACTTGGTCATTTCGCGGTCTCCGTTTGCGGTCCGAGGATGAAGTAATCGAGGCTGCGCAGGGTCGAGAGCCAGCCGCGGCTGTGGCTCTGCGCCGAGTCGAGGTCGGGCAGGGCGACATGGGTCAGGGTCAGCCGGGCGCCGCTTGCGGTTTCTTCGACGGTGAAGGTGACGTGGCTTTCGGCGCCGCGCTTGCCGTCCGGCCCGTGCCAGCCCCAGGTGAAGGCGACACGGCCTTTGCCGTCGGTGGGCGGGCTGACCGAGGTCACCTCGCCCGACAGCACGAAGGGGTCGCCGCTTTCCTTGCCGATCATGGTGCAGGACCAGGGGCCGTTGCGGCTGAAGTCGGGGCTGTCGTCGCCGATGTAGAGGCCCTCGGGGCCGAACCACTGGATCAGCTGGCGCGGTTCGGTGACGGCGCGCCAGAGGCGGGTCAGCGTCACCGGATAGTCGCGGATCAGCTCCAGTTCATGTGTTTCGCTGTCCTTCATTCGTCCTCCTCCGGGTCGAGCGCCAGAAGGGTGTCGAGCCTGTGCAGGCTGCCCTCCCAGAAGGCGCGGCGGTCGAGGGTCCAGCCGTGGATGCGGGCCAGGGCCTCGGGGTTGGCGCTGTAGTAGCGGTGCGTGCCCGCGACGCGCTGGCGGATCAGCCCGGCGTTGCGCAGCACTTTCAGGTGGCGCGAGATCGCGGGGGCCGAGATATCGGCCTCGTCCGAGAGCGTCCCGGCGGGCAGCTCGCCGCGCTGGATGAGTTTTTCCAGAAGCGAGAGACGGGTGGCATCGGCGAGGGCGGCGAAGGTGGCGGGCAGGTCGGTCATGAGGAGAGGGTGGGGGGATTCCTTATTTCGCGCAAGTGTTAATTAGTGTATCTTGGAAATATCGGGTTGGTGGGATGGCGCCCATCCTACGCATTCAGGGACCCCTGGCGTGGGCTGCAAGCCCGGGTCGCGCCCGCCAGGGCTCTGCCCGCTCGGACGTCGAAACCTCCAATGGAGGTTGCGACGCGACGCGGAGCGGACCGAGCCCCCCGGGAAGGCGCATTGGCGATGTCGAAGATCAAAGCCGCGACGTTGGGGCTGTGGGGTGGACGGACTAGCCAAAGCTTCCGTTGCGCCCGCTCAGGGTCGGGCGCGGCCCTCAGCTCTGCATAGGCCGCCGGGGCATGTATCGCCCCACAGTGCGGACGGAGACATTTGCGTAGGGTGGGAGATATCCCACCATCCGGCGGCGAAAGGTGGATTGGCATCCACCCTACGGCCTTTGCCGCCGTGCAGCCCCGGTCAGACCGGGGCGAAGTCTTCCCTGGCATAGCCTTGCAGGTAGAGCAGCGCCGTCAGATCCCCGAAGTTCACCCGCAGCGAACATTGCGCCGCCACCGAGGGCTTGGCGTGCAGCGCCACGCCCGCCCCGGCGCGGGTCAGCATCCCAAGGTCATTGGCCCCGTCGCCGACCGCCAGCACATCAGCCTCGGAAATGCCGAGCCGCACGGTGATCTCCTCCAGCGCCTGCACCTTGGCCTCGCGACCGAGGATCGGGCGACCGACCTCGCCGGAAAGCGTATCGCCCTCGGTCAGCAGCGTGTTGGCGCGGTTCTCGTCGAAGCCCAGCCTGGCGGCCACTTTCGCGGTGAACATGGTGAAGCCGCCCGAGACAAGCGCGCAATAGGCGCCGTCCGCCTTCATCGTGGCCAGCAGCTCGGGGCCGCCGGGCATCAGGGTGATACGGGTCTCCAGCACCTTGTCGATGACCGAGACCGGCAGGCCCTTCAGCAGCCCGACGCGTTCCGTCAGGGCGCCGTCGAAGTCGAGCTCTCCGTTCATCGCGCGGGCGGTGATGTCCTTGACGCGCTCGCCCACTCCGGCCTCTTCGGCCAGCTCGTCGATGCATTCCTGCTGGATCATGGTCGAATCCATGTCCGCCAGCAGCATCTTCTTCCGGCGCCCCTCGGAGGGTTGCAGGCAGAGGTCGATGCCCTGCTTCTGCAGATCGGACCAGACGGTTTCGAAATTGTCGGGACGGGTGGGCAGGGTGAACTCGCCTGCCTCGCCGGGCGCCAGCATTCGCGCGTCCTTGCCGCCCCAGGCGTTGCGCAGGGTCATCAACATCTCGGGTTCGAGGGCCGGATGGGACGGGGCGGTGATCAGGGTGGCGGTGAACATGCGGGGCTCCTTCGGTTGAGCGCCTTTAAGCATGGGGCGGAGCGTCTTGGAAGGGTGGTTGGCCCCGTGGCGGGGGGGCGGCAGATGGAAAGGGGGGAGGGGGCGCTGCCCCCGTCGCCGGAGGGCGACAGGTGGGAAGGGAAGGGGGCGCTGCCCCCGTCGCCGGGGGCGACTCCCCCGGAGTATTTTCGGCCGTCGAATGGAAGCAGGTTTCCGATAGGCGTCACAGCCCGCGCAGATTTTTGTGGATGCGACCCCTGCCGGTGCATTTGCGACATTTCCCGGCTTGCGGGGGCGGGATTCGCTGCATATACGCAGCGGCGGGACACCCTTCCCCAACGAAGGGCGATTATCTGGAAGGATACCAGAAATGGCTATCGAAGCTCCGGCCGCGCGGCCGGTCAACCCGCGTTTCTCTTCTGGCCCCTGTGCCAAGATTCCCCAGTTCCAGCTTGACCTGCTTGCCGATGCCGCCCTTGGCCGCTCGCACCGTGCCGCCGTCGGCAAGGAAAAGCTGAAAGCCGCGATCGAGACCACGCGCGAGATCCTCGGCGTGCCCGCCGACTACAGGATCGGCATCGTTCCGGCGTCGGACACCGGCGCCGTCGAGATGGCCATGTGGTCGATGCTGGGCGCCCGTCCCGCCACCATGGTGGCCTGGGAAAGCTTCGGCGCCGGCTGGGTCACCGACGTGGTCAAGCAGCTGAAGATCGAGGCCGAGGTCAAGACCGCCGACTACGGCGACATCGTCGACCTGGCCACCGTGGACTTCGACACCGATGTCGTCTTCACCTGGAACGGCACCACCTCGGGTGTGCGCGTGCCGAATGGCGATGCGATCCCTGCCGACCGTGCCGGCCTGACCATCTGCGACGCCACCTCTGCCGCCTTCGCCCAGGACCTGCCCTGGGACAAGCTGGATGTGGTGACCTTCTCCTGGCAGAAGGTGATGGGCGGTGAAGCGGCGCACGGGATGCTGATCCTCAGCCCCCGCGCCGTCGAGCGGCTGGAAAGCTACACCCCCGCCTGGCCGCTGCCGAAGATCTTCCGCCTGACCAAGGGCGGCAAGCTGATCGACGGCATCTTCAAGGGCGAGACCATCAACACCCCGTCGATGCTGGCGGTCGAGGATTACCTGGTCGCGCTGGACTGGGCCAAGTCCGTCGGGGGCCTGAAGGGCCTGATGGGCCGCGCCGATGCCAATGCCAAGGTGATCTGGGACTTCTGCGAGACCCGCGACTGGATCACCAACCTGGCCAATGACCCGGCGACGCGCTCCAACACCTCGGTCTGCCTGAAGTTCACCGACGCGCGCATCAAGGACGGTGCCAGTTTCGCCAAGGCCGTTGCCAAGCGGCTGGAAGCCGAAGGCGTGGCGCTGGACATCGGTGCCTACCGCGACGCCCCCGCCGGTCTGCGGATCTGGTGTGGTGCCACGGTCGAGACCGCCGATGTCGAGGCCCTGATGCCCTGGCTGGAATACGCCTTCGAGGCCGAGATCGCCGCGCAGTAAGCGCTGCCAGAGGTGGGACATCTCCGACCCTACGCGAAGGCCGTAGGGTGGGTGCCAACCCACCTTCCCCCGGATACCCCGAGGGCGCGGAGTTCCCCGCGCCCCGCCACCTAAAATCCCGACTTTCGAAGGAGCGCCCAAGATGGCCCCCAAAGTTCTGATTTCCGACAAGCTTTCCGCCGCCGCCGTGCAGATCTTCAAGGATCGCGGCATCGAGGTCGACTTCCAGCCCGACCTTGGCAAGGACAAGGACAAACTGGCCGAGGTGATCGGCAATTACGATGGTCTGGCGATCCGCTCGGCCACCAAGGTCACCGAGAAGATCCTGGCCAATGCCACCAACCTGAAGGTGATCGGCCGCGCCGGGATCGGCACCGACAACATCGACAAGGAAGCGGCCAGCAAGAAGGGCGTGATCGTCATGAACACGCCCTTCGGCAACATGATCACCACGGCCGAGCACGCCATCGCCATGATGTTCGCCGTGGCCCGCCAGATCCCCGAGGCCAGCGCCTCTACCCACGCCGGCAAGTGGGAGAAGTCGAAGTTCATGGGCGTCGAGCTGACCGGCAAGACCCTGGGCGTCATCGGCGCCGGCAACATCGGCGGCATTGTCTGCAACCGTGCGCTTGGCCTGAAGATGAAGGTCGTCGCCTACGATCCCTTCCTGGGCGAGGAAAAGGCCAGGAAGATGGGCGTCGAGAAGGTCGAGCTGGACGAGCTGCTGAGCCGCGCCGACTTCATCACCCTGCATGTGCCCTATACCGAGCAGACCGCCAACATCCTCTCGGCCGAGAACCTGGCCAAGACCAAGAAGGGCGTCCGCATCATCAACTGTGCCCGTGGCGGCCTGGTCGATGAGGCCGCGCTGGCCGATCTGCTGAAGTCCGGTCACGTGGCTGGCGCCGCCTTCGACGTCTTCGCCGAAGAGCCCGCCACCGAGAACCCGCTGTTCAACCTGCCCAACGTGGTCTGCACCCCGCACCTGGGCGCCGCCACCACCGAAGCGCAGGAAAACGTCGCCCTGCAGGTGGCCGAGCAGATGTCGAACTACCTGCTGGACGGTGCCGTCGAGAACGCGCTGAACATGCCCTCGATGACCGCCGAGGAAGCCAAGATCATGGGCCCCTGGGTCCAGCTGGCTGGCCATATCGGCAACTTCATCGGCCAGCTTACTGACGAACCGATCTCTGCGATCAACATCCTCTATGATGGCGTGGCCTCCGAGATGAACCTGGCGGCACTGAACTGCTCGGTGATCGCCGGTATCCTGAAGAAGGCCAACCCGGACGTGAACCTGGTTTCCGCCCCCGTGGTGGCGAAGGAGCGCGGCGTGCAGATCTCGACCACCAGCCAGGCCAAGGGCGGCACCTTCGACGGCTACATCAAGGTGACCATCGTCACGCCCGAGCGTGAACGCTCCTGCGCGGGCACCGTGTTCAGCGATGGCAAGCCGCGTTTCATCCAGATCAAGGGCATCAACATCGACGCCGAGGTGGGCGAGCACATGCTTTACACCACCAACGAGGACGTGCCGGGTGTCATCGGCACCCTGGGCATGACCCTGGGCCAGAACGGTCAGAACATCGCCAACTTCACCCTTGGCCGCACCAAGACGGGCCAGAGCGCCATCGCGCTGCTGTACCTCGACGAGAAGGCCAAGCCGGAAGTCATCAAGGCGCTGCGTGACACCGGCCTGTTCCAGCAGATCCGTCCGCTGGAATTCGCACTCTGACTCGGCGCGGATCCGATTTGCAGAGGGCCGTCCTTCGGGGCGGCCCTTTTGCGTCGGTCCTCTTGATCTCTCCGACGAATCGTAACATATAAAGTTACATGAAGCGCGACAGCAGACTCTCCTCGGTCCTCCATGCCCTGCTACACATGGCAGAGCATGACGGACGCATGACCTCGGACGCCCTGGCGCAATGCCTGGGCACCAACCCGGTCGTGGTGCGCCGCACCATGGGCCTTCTGCGCAGGCAGGGGCTGGTGGACAGCGACCGCGGGCCCTCGGGCGGGTGGCGGATCACGGCGGACCTGGACAAGGTCACCCTGCGCCAACTGCACGAGGCCCTGGGCGAACCGGCCTTCTTTGCCATCGGCCACCGGCAGGAGGCGCCGGAATGCCTGGTGGAACAGGCGGTCAACGCCGCCCTGGATGATGCCTTCGACGAGGCCGAGGCCCTGCTGCTGAAGCGCTTTGCCCATGTCACCCTGGCCGACCTGGCGAAGGATTTCGCCCGGCGGCACAGGGAGAGGAAAGCCGCAAAGGACTGACAAATGACCCATGACGTGATCGTCATCGGGGGCAGCTACGCCGGAATGGCAGCCGCCCTGCAACTTCTGCGTGCCCGCCGTTCGGTGCTGGTGATCGACGCGGGCCAGCGCCGCAACCGCTTTGCCGAGGCCTCGCACGGGTTCCTCGGGCAGGACGGGGTCGATCCGGGCAAGATCGCCGCCGAGGCCCGCGCCCAGCTTGAGCGCTACCAGACCCTGACCTGGATCGAGGGCGAGGCGGTTGCCGCCGGTGGCAGCCGCGATGCCTTCGAGGTGCTGACCGCCGACGGCATCCGCCACCACGGGCGCCGGCTGCTCTTTGCCACGGGGGTCAAGGATGCGCTGCCGCCGGTCGAGGGCCTGACCGACCGCTGGGGAAAACACGCCTTCCACTGCCCCTACTGCCATGGCTACGAGCTGGAGATGGGCGCCCTTGGCGTGATCGCCACCGGGCCGAATTCGCTCCATCAGGCGTTGATGCTGCCGGAATGGGGGCAGGTCACGCTGCTGACCAACGGGGCGCTGGAGCCGAACGCTGATGAGCGCGCGGCGCTTCAGGCCAAGGGCGTGGCGCTGGAAGAAACGCCGATTGCCCGGCTGACCGGTGGCGCCGAGGCAGAGCTGGCCGATGGCCGGGTGCTCTCCTTTGCCGGGTTCTTCGTCGCCACGACGACCAGCCCCGCGACGCCGCTGGCCGAGGAGATGGGCTGCAGCCTGCAGGAGACCCAGATGGGCACCCAGGTGCAGACTTCAGAGATGAAGGAGACCAACCTGCCCGGCGTCTACGCCTGCGGAGATGCGGCACGGATGCCGCATTCCGTATCACTGGCGGTGGCCGACGGGGCCTGGGCCGGGGCGACGATCCACCGCTCGCTGCTCTTCCCCGACCTGTGAGGGCCGCCGGGGTCAGGCGCGGCCGCGGAACAGCACCGTGTAGGTGAAGACCAGCATCGACAGGATGGTCAGCACCGAGCCGAGCTTGGCCAGGGTCTCCCCGGTCTGGTTCAGCGCCTGGACGATGCCGGGCACGATGACGACGATCCCGGCCACGGCCAGGCCGAGGTGGATCCTCGGCAGGATCCCCTCGGCGGCGCGGGGGACCAGATGGTAGAAGGTGACGAAGATCGCCAGCGACACCCAGCCCAGCAGGTTCAGGTGGGCATGGGCGGGGGACATCAGGTGGTTGCCACTGGCCGACATCTGGATGCCCCAGGCCATGCCCGCCAGCCCGCTGATCGCGGCGGCAGCATAGAAATAGAAGGAAATTCCCCTCAACTGTCACTCTCCCTGGATAGGGGGCTCTGCCCCGTCTCTTGGTCGCGGATCCCGGGCAACTGCCGGAAACCCGAAGTCCAGTATACACCGTTCCGGGCCCCATGACGGGAATTCGGCGGGGGCTCTGGCCATTCCCGCCGCGCCATGATCCAACAGGGCCGAGCGGAAAGGAAAGCCCATGACCCTCTATGCCATCGGTGACATTCACGGACAGATCGGGATGCTGGACGAGGCGCTGGCGAAGATCGACGCCGATGGCGGCGACACCGGGCCCGGCGGCGCGGACGAGGTGATCTTTCTCGGCGATCTGGTCGACCGTGGGCCCGCCGCGCGGCAGGTGCTGGAGCGGCTGATCGCGGGTCGGGCCGAGGGACGGCGCTGGACGGTGATCCGGGGCAATCACGACACCATGTTCCTGCGCTTCCTGCGCAACGGAGAGCTGCACGACGCCGCCATCAAGTCGGGCAATCCCTGGACACATCACCTGCTGGGCGGCTGTGCCACGCTGGAAAGCTACGGCATCGCCACCGGCATGGACCGCGCCCCCGAAGAGCTGTTCGCCGAGGCGCAGCACAAGGTCCCCGCCGAGCACCGCGCCTTTCTCGAAAGCCTGCCGCTCTGGCAGCAGCGCGAGGGGCTGTTGTTCGTCCATGCGGGCATCCGCCCGGGCATCGCGCTGGAGGAGCAGGCCGAACAGGACCTGATCTGGATCCGCGAGGATTTCTACGCCGAGGACGGTCCGCATCCCTGGCTGGTGGTGCATGGCCATACCATCGTCCCCGCGCCGACCCACTTCGGCAACCGCATCGACATCGACACCGGGGCGGGCGCCAACCCGGCGCCGCGCTACCTCAGCTGTGTCGCCTTCGAGGGCACCGAGGCCTTCGTGTTGAGTGACAGGGGCCGCCAGCCGCTGCTGCCAAGTCCCGCGACGGCGTAACGAAACGTCACTGTCGCGGGCGCCGCGGCGGGTGATACTCTCCGCCCGAACTGTATTCGGGAGGATCTCATGGACGATATCGTCATTCTGGGCGGCGCACGCACCGCCATCGGCACCTTCGGCGGCAGCCTGGCGGAGGTGCCGCCGATCGAGCTGGGCACGACCGTGGCCAAGGCCGCGCTGGAGCGCGCCGGCGTCGAGGGCAGCCAGATCGGCCATGTGGTCTTTGGCCATGTCATCAACACCGAACCGCGCGACATGTACCTCTCGCGCGTTGCCGCCATGCAGGCCGGTATCCCCGACACGACGCCGGCGATGAACGTCAACCGCCTCTGCGGTTCGGGCGCACAGGCCATCGTCTCGGCGGTGCAGTCGCTGATGCTGGGGGATGCGGACTTTGCCCTGGCCGGCGGCGCCGAGAGCATGTCGCGGTCACCCTATATCGTGCCCGGCCAACGCTGGGGCGCCAAGATGGGCGATATCAAGACGCTGGACATGATGCTGGGGGCGCTGAACTGCCCCTTCGGCACCGGCCACATGGGCATCACCGCCGAGAATGTCGCCGCCGAGACCACGATCTCGCGCGCCGACCAGGACGCCTTCGCGCTGGAAAGCCAGCGCCGTGCCGGTGCGGCCATCGAGGCCGGGCATTTCGCCAGCCAGATCGTGCCGGTCACGGTGAAGGTGAAGCGCCAGGAGGTCGAATTCGCCACCGATGAGCACCCCAAGCCCACGACCACCGCCGAGGCGCTGGCGGGGCTGCGCCCGGCCTTCCGCAAGGACGGCACGGTAACGGCTGGCAATGCCTCGGGGCTGAATGACGGGGCGGCGGCGCTGGTGCTGGCCCGCGCCTCGGTCGCCGAGGCACAGGGCCTCACTCCCAAGGCGCGCGTCCTGGGCTACGCCCACGCCGGGGTGCGCCCGGAGGTGATGGGGATCGGCCCGATCCCGGCGGTGCGGACGCTGCTGGAAAAGACCGGCCTCAGCGCCTCGGACTTCGACGTCATCGAATCCAACGAGGCCTTCGCCGCCCAGGCCATCGCGGTGAACCGCGCCCTCGGCCTCGACACCGCGAAGGTGAACCCGAACGGCGGTGCCATCGCGCTTGGCCACCCGGTCGGCGCCACCGGCGCGATCATCACCGTCAAGGCGCTCTATGAACTGGAACGTATCGGCGGCAAGCGCGCCCTGATCACCATGTGCATCGGCGGCGGCCAGGGCATCGCCCTGGCGATCGAGCGGATCTGACAGAACGGGGCGCCACGTCCCTCCCCATTCGATGGCTGAAAATACTCTCGCCGAAGGCAAAGGCGCGCCCGCGAGGGGCGCGCCTTATCTCTTTCGTGCGACCGCGCTGATCAGGCGACGTCGACTTCGCCCGGGGCACCCTCTTCCGCCAGTTCCTCGGCGGTCTCCTGCGGCAGCACGAGGTTCAGGATGATCGACAGCGCCGCTGCGGGCAGCAGGCCCGAGGTCATCAGGATCTGCAGCGTGCGCGGGAGGTGCTGCAGCGCCGTCGGCTCAAGCTGCAGCCCGAAGCCGACCGAGAGCGACACGGCGAGGATGATCATGTTGCGCCGGTTCCAGGCGACCTCGGACAGCATGTTGATGCCCGAGGCGGCGACCATGCCGAACATGACGATCACGCCACCGCCCAGCACGTTGATCGGCACCGTGTTGATCACCGCGCCGACCTTGGGCACCAGCCCGCAGACGATCAGGAAGACCGCGCCGATGGTCACCACGTGGCGGCTCATCACGCCGGTCATGGCGATCAGCCCGACGTTCTGGCTGAACGAAGTGTTGGGCAGCCCGCCGAAGACACCGGCGATCGCGGTGCCCAGACCGTCGGCGAAGGTCGCGCCCTCGATCTCCTTGTCGGTGGCCTCGCGCCCCGCGCCGCCCTTGGTGATGCCCGAAGTGTCACCCACCGTCTCGATGGCCGAGATCACCGCCATGAAGCACATGCCGACAATGATCGCCGGATCGAAGCTGAACCCCCACTTGAAGGGCGAGGGCAGGTCGAAGAGCGCCGCCCGCCCGACATTGCCGAAGCTGACCTGACCCATGGCGGCGGCCACGAGATAGCCCGCCAGGATGCCGATCAGCACCGAGGCAACCGACAGCAGCCCGGTGGTGAAGAACGACAGCGCCAGCGCCACGACGATCACCACCAGCGCCGGGAACCACATGGCGAGGGTGCCGAACTCGGGCTTGCCGACCAGCGGCACGCCCCCGGCGGCATATTGGATGCCGGTCTTCAGCAGTGCCAGGCCGATCATCAGCACGATCAGGCCGGTCACCAGCGGCGGCAGGGCAAAGCGGATGCGGCCAATGAAGAAGCCGAGGCAGAAGTGGAAGATGCCGCCGATCACCACGCCGGTCATCAGCCCCGACATGCCGTCGACGCCGAGGCCCGCCACCGCCGGGATCATCACCGGCAGGAAGGCGAAGGAGGTGCCCTGCACGATCGGCAGCCGTGCCCCGACGGGGCCCATGCCGATGGCCTGGAACAGCGTGGCGACCCCGGCGAAGAGCATCGCCATCTGGATCATGTAGGTCATGTCCGGGAAGCCGAGCGCCCCCTGGTCGGATCCGAAGCCGAAGCCCGCCGCCCCGGCGATGATGATCGAGGGGGTGACGTTCGAGGCGAACATCGCCAGCACGTGCTGGATCCCCAGAGGCACCGCATTGGCGAGCGGCGGCATGTAGTTCGGGTCCCGCAGCTGTTCTGCGGTGCCCAGAGATGTGTCGGTCATTGTACCGTCCCCTGTCGTTTCCTGGAAAACTGTCAATTGCTGGAAAAGGCCCCTCTTGGCGGGGGCTCGTTTTCAGATGATGACAGTAAATTGACGATCCAGGAAATGTTCTTCGAGGTTCGGCGTGTCGCCGATACGGTCGATGACGGCGAAAAGGCCCGGCTCTGCCAGCGGGGTAAGCACGCCGTGCCAGGTGCCGCGGTGGAAATTCACCCCCTGGCCGGGCTGCGGCAGGAAGGCCAGGGGCGCGCCGGGCACGCCGCCTGCGTCCGGCGCCACGATCACCAGCCAGGCGGCTTCGGACATCGGGATGAAGGCCTGAGAGCCCTCGGGATGCCGCTCCAGCAGGTCGCAGACATAGGGCAGGGCGCGCGGCTGCGCGTTGAACAGGGAAATCCCGGCGCGCCCGCCGGGACCGAAATCAAGCTGCGCGCGGTCGTGGAAACGCTCGCACATGCCGGCGTTGATCAGCTTGTCGTAATCGCCGCGCAGCTCCAGCACGTCGCCGAAGGGGGCGAAGGCCCCGGCGGTCAGGGGAACCGCGCGGATCGTCGGCCCGTCGTTCACAGGGTCAGCTCCGGCAGGCGGTTCACGTCCTTGTAGAGCAGGTAGCGGAAGGGCTCGTCGCCGATCTGCTCGCAGGCCTGCGGACAGAAGGCGCGCAGCCACATGAAGTCGCCCGGCCCCACGTCGACCCAGTCGGTGTTCAACAGGTAGCGGGCGCGGCCCTGAAGGACGTAGAGGCCGTGCTCCATGATATGGGTCTCGGCGAAGGGGATGCGGCCGCCGGGCAGGAAGGTGACGATGTTGACATGCATGTCATGGCGCAGGTCGTCCGGTTCGACGAAACGGGTGGTGGCCCATTTGTCGGTATTGGACATGACGCGCGGCGCTTCCGCATCGTCGTGGTTCACGAAGCTCTCCGGTGCGGCGACGCCCTCGGCGGGCTGATAGCGCTTGCGGACCCAGTGGAAGCTGGTCGTGGCCTCGGTGCCATTGGCCAGCTGCCAGTCGGCGCCGGGGGCAAGGAAGGCATAGCCGCCGGCGGTCAGGTGATGGTCCTGCCCGTCCAGCGTCAGGGTCAGCGTGCCGTCGGTGACAAAGATCACCCCCTCGGCGCCCGGGTCGGTCTCGGGGCGGACGGTGCCGCCGCCGGGGGCCAGTTCGACGATCATCTGGCAGAAGGTCTCGGCGAAGCCCGACAGCGGGCGGGCCAGGATCCAGGCGCGGGCGCCGGTCCAGCCGGGCAGGGCCGAGGTGACGATATCGGTCATGCAGGCGGCGGGGATCACCGCATAGGCGGTGGTGAAGCGCGCCGGGTCGTAATGCTTTTCATGCTGGGCGGGCAACCCGCCGCGCGGAGTGTAGTAGCTGCGTGTCACGCAAGAAGATCCTTCACACGGTGGTAGGCGATCCGCTCGACCTGGCGGCAGGCTTCGGCCAGCTCGGTCTCGCGGTCATGGGCCAGGCGGTCTTTCATCGCCGCCATGATCGAGGCCTTGGTATGATCCTTCACGCAGACGATGAAGGGGAAGCCGAAGGTTTCCGTGTACCGCGTGTTGCCCTCTTCGAAGAAGGCGCGTTCCTCGTCGGTCAGGGCGTCCAGCCCGGCGCTGGCCTGTTCGGCGGTGCTTTCGGCGGTCAGGCGCCTGGCGGCGGCCAGCTTGCCGGCGAGGTCGGGGTGGGCCTGCAGCACGCCCAGCCGTTCCTCGGGCGAGGCGCGGCGGAAGGCGCGCGCCAGGGCGTTCCACAGCCCGATCGGGCGGTCATGGGCCGGTCCCAGCTCCAGCTGCCAGGTGCGTTCGGCGACCCAGGGGGAGTGTTCATAGACACTGCCGTAGGCCGCGACGAAATCCGCCTGCGACATGGTCGAGGGGCGCGGGCCGGGGGCGACGTAGGGGTGATGTTCGACCCAGTGGTCATAGATGTCGCAGCGCCGCGCCACCCAGACGTCGGGATATTCGGCGATCTGTTCCAGGAACTGCTTCAGCGCCTGGAAACGCCCGGGGCGGCCCATCAGGCGACAATGCAGCCCGATGGAAATCAGGATCGGCCGCCCGGCCTCGCCCTCTTCATAGGCGGTCGAGAAGGCATCGCCGACGATGTCGAAGAAGTCGTTCGGCGCGCCGAAGCCCGCAGGCACGGCAAAGCGCATGTCGTTGGTGTCCATGGTGTAGGGAATCACCAGGGTGCGGCCGTTCTCGTGCCAGTAGGGCAGGTCGTCGTCGATGGTGTCGGCGACCCAGTCCATGCCCAGCTCGGCGGCCAGCCGGACCGTATTCATCGAGCAGCGCCCGGTGTACCAGCCGCGCGGCTTCGCGCCCGTCACCTCTTCGTGCAGCGCGATGGCCTCTTCCATCACCGCGCGCTCTTCGGCCTCGGGCATGTCCTTGTGTTCGACCCACTTCTTCCCGTGCGAGGCGATTTCCCAGCCGGCTTCCTGCATCGCCCAGACCTGTTCCGGGCCGCGCGCCAGGGCGTCCGTCACCCCGTAGACGGTCAGCGGCATGTTCATCTGGGTGAACAGCCGGTGCAGCCGCCAGAAGCCGGCGCGGGCGCCGTATTCATAGCAGCTTTCCATGTTCCAGTGCCGCTTGCCCTCCCAGGGGGTGGCGCCGATGATCTCGCTCAGGAAGGCTTCCGACGCCGCGTCGCCATGCAGGATGTTGTTCTCGCCGCCCTCTTCGTAGTTCAGCACGAAGGAGATCGCCACGCGCGCACCGCCCGGCCATTTGGGGTCCGGCGGGGTGGGGCCGTAGCCGATCATGTTGCGCGGGTAGCGGTTCATGTGGTTCTCTCCGTCTGCATCTGGGTCGTACTATCTGGGCCGCAATGGGGGCCGCCGCATCATGGGTGGCGCGGGTCCGGGGCTCAAGGGGATTTTGGGGAAAGGGGCTGGAATGGCCGAAGGCTATCTGACGACGCATGTTCTGGATACGGCGAAGGGTCTTCCGGCCGCCGGGCTGGAGATCGTGCTGTACCGCCTGGAGGGCGACGTGCGCGACGAGCTGGCCCGGTTGGCCACCAACAGCGACGGGCGCACGGATGCGCCGATCCTGCCGAAGGAGCATTTCCTGCCCGGCGAGTACGAGCTGGAGTTTCACGCCGGCGCCTACCTGGATGCCAGCGGCGTGCCGCCCGAGGCGCCGCGCTTCCTCGACGTGATCCCGATCCGCTTCGGCATCTCGGACGATGCGGCGCATTACCATGTGCCGCTGTTGCTGTCGCCCTTCGGCTATTCGACCTACCGGGGCAGCTGAGGTCTGTCGCGGGCGGGTCTGCTGTGCAGCAGGGACGCCACGGGGCCGCTGTGCACCCGGTGATGTCAGATCATCGCGACGGGGCGGGCCATGGTGCGCAATCCGGCGAGCTCGGGACGATGGCGCGCGGCGATCCAGCGCGGATCCTGCCGATAGCGGTCGAACACCTCTTCCGAGGGGAAGGCGTAGAGCTGCGTTTCGCCGCTGCCGTCCACGTGGCGCAGGCAGAATAGCCGCTCTGCGCCATATTCGGCCAGCAGGGGCAGGGCGCAATCTTCCAGCGCCTCGACCGCGCGGAAATGGGTCTCGCCCGGATCAACGGTGAGCAGAACGTGGTACATGCCGGGCAGCCTAGCGGGCTTTCCTCTCCAAACCGTTCATTGCAAAGAAAAAGGCCGCCCCGGGGGAGCGGCCTTTCGATGCGGTGCGCGCGGTGATCAGACGCGCGGCAGGATGACGATTTCCACCCGGCGGTTCTGCGCGCGGCCTTCCGGCGTCAGGTTCGAGGCGCGCGGCTGGTCCTCGCCCCGGCCGATGGCCTGGACGCGGCCCGCGGAGACGCCGTAACCGATCAGGGTCGAGGCCACGGTGGCGGCGCGGCGCTGCGACAGGTCCTGGTTGTAGGCGGCGGCGCCGGTGTTGTCGGTATGGCCCAGCACCTGCACGGTGGTCTGCGGGTAGTCGTTCAGCGAGGCCGCCACGGCGCGCAGGTCCGAGGTCAGATCCGGGCGCAGGCTGGCGCTGTCGGTCTGGAACAGGATGTCCTGCGGCATGGTGACGATCAGCCGGTCGCCGGTGTTGACGATCTCGACCCGGCCGCCCAGGTCCTGACGCAGCTGCGCCTCCTGGCGGTCGAGGTAGTTGCCGTAGGCCCCGCCGGCGAGGCCGCCAAGCGCGGCGCCGACCACGGCGCCCTTGGCCTTGTTGTCGGATACGGCGGCGCCGACCGCGGCGCCGAACAGGGCGCCGACACCGGCTCCTTCCCGGGTATTCTGTTGCCCGTCGTTCGGGTTCTCACAGGCGGTGAGCAGGATCAGCGAGGCGCCGCTGAGTGCCAGAATGGATTTTTTCATCAAGGTCGTCATTCTCTCTCGTCCTCCGAAGGGCCCGTCGCGGGGCTTCTCAGGCTTCGGGATACAGCAGATTCCCGCACCGCCCAATGCACAACGCTGCAAGCGGCGGCGGGTTTCCGCCTTGGAGCGACTTTTTTCCGTCGCAGCGTGGCGGGCGGTCAGGCCGCGGCCTCTGCGCGGGCGGACTCCCGCGCCAGCATGGCCCGTTTCACCGGCAGGCCCCAGTGGTAGCCGCCAAGTGCCCCGTCCTTGCGCAGCACACGGTGGCAGGGGATCAGCAGCGACAGGGGGTTGCGTCCGACGGCACTGCCGACGGCGCGGCTGGCGCCGGGATGGCCGACGACGCGGGCCAGGGCGGAATAGCTGGTGACCTCGCCCTCGGGAATTTCCAGCAGGGCTTCCCAGACCTTGATCTGGAACGGGCCGCCCATGACATGCGCGGAGGTGCGCCGGCCGGCAAAGGCCGCCTCGGCCAGCGGCAGGATCCGCGCGGGCGACTCGTGGTAGCTGGCGGCGGGCCAGCGGGCGCACAGGTCCGCCAAGGCGGCCTCGGTGCCGGTCTCGGCGGTGAAGGCGATGCCACAGATCCCGTGCTCGGTCGCCATGACCAGCGCCGGACCGTAGGGAGAGGGACAGAGCGCCCAGTCGATGCCCAGGCCCTCCCCGCCACGGGCCAGGTCGCCGGGGCGCATGGCGTCCCATCGCAGCACCAGGTCGTGCAGGCGGCCGGGCCCCGACAGGCCGCTGGCGGCGGCGGTTTCCAGCAGGGTCTCCTGCGCGCGCAGCATCTGTCGTGCGCGACCGAGACCGAGGTACTGCTGGTAGCGTTTCGGCGAGATCCCCGCCCAGGCGGAAAACACCCGCTGGAAATGCGCCGCGCTCATCCCGATCCGCCCCGCCAGGGCCTCCAGAGGCAGAGGGGTCTCGGCGGCGTCGATCTCCTCGATGGCGCGGCGGATGATCTGGTAGTGATAGCGGTCTTCGGGGGCGGTCGGCATGGGTCTCTCCTGTCCTGCGCCGAAGTTAAGAGAGACCCGCGCGCGAGACGACCCGGAACCTGCGCAAATCGACGCCCAGCCGTCATGTCCGGCCCGGAAACCTGCGCTGCAAGCGCCATGCCAAAGGCGGCGCCGCCCTCTATCATGCGGGGTCTCGCGCCCGGGCCGGCGTTCAGCCGTATGACGCGAATCCCTCAACCCCCGAAACAGGCCCGCGCGCAGAGGGCATCCCGCAAGGACCGCCGCGCGTCATCCGGGCGCGCGCCCCTGTCATCACCAGGCTGACAATACTCCCGCCGGAGGCCTCCCCGCCGCGCGACAGGCGCATCGCGTCCCGGTCAGGCGGCCAGCAGATCCAGCAGTGACAGTTCCGGCGGGCATTCCTGGCGCACCAGCAACGCCTCCTCGCGGGTCAGGCAGTGGCGCGCCGCCTTGGCGTCCGAATCGAACAGGGCCGTGGCGCGGCGCACGGCGGGCGGCAGTTCCAGCCGTTCGGCCATGGCGGTGCCCGTCGTCTCGACCCAGAGAGAGCCGGCGGTGATGATCTCGTGCCGCTCCATGATGATCAGGTGATAGGTCAGCCCGCCCATGGTCGGATCCGGGCGCGAACGGTTGCGGCGCGAGATGTCGGCGAAGCGCGCAAGGGCTTCGTCGGTGCCGAAGTTCAGCGCCACCTCGGGGCGACGGATCAGGCCGCGATGGCCGGGGGCGACGCGCAGTTTCTCGGTCAGTTCTCCCTGCGGGCCGCGTTCCCCGCGCAGGAAGGTCAGCGGCTGCGGCAGCGTTCCTCCGCCCGGCATCTGGCGCAGGCGCGCGATGTGCAGCACCGGCTGCGCACCGTGGTCGCGCGTCACCAGCCGGTCGCCGGGGGCCAGCCATTCGATCGGCATCTCGCCGTCGAGGGTCAGCACCATGCAGCCGGGGCCAAGACCCGATATGCGCACATCCGCGCCGTCGAGCGACGGTCGGTTCGTCGAAGAATCATTCATCTGCCTGCCTCCGGGCACACTTTCCTCGGAAGCCCTTTCCGCCCGGTTAAATGCCTTGTTGCCACCGGCCATTCAGGGCAGAAACACCGCCATGGCCCGCCAGTTGCCCTATCAGACCCTGCGCGAGATCTTCACGCGCTTCCACGAGGCCGAGCCGACGCCGAAGGGCGAGCTCGACCATACCAATGCCTATACGCTGCTGGTCGCCGTGGCGCTGTCTGCACAGGCGACCGATGTCGGGGTGAACCGGGCGACGAAGGACCTGTTCCCCATAGCCGACACGCCGCAGAAGATGCTGGATCTCGGCGAAGAGCGCCTGATCGAGCATATCAAGACCATCGGTCTCTATCGCAACAAGGCCAAGAACGTCATGAAGATGGCGAAGATCCTGGTCGAGGACTACGGCGGCGAGGTGCCCAATTCCCGCGCCGCGCTGGAGGGGCTGCCCGGCGTCGGGCGCAAGACCGCCAACGTGGTGCTCAACATGTGGTGGCGCTTTCCGGCGCAGGCCGTCGACACCCATATCTTCCGGCTGGGCAACCGCGCCGGCATCGCGCCCGGCAAGGACGTGGTCGCCGTGGAACGCGCCATCGAGGACAACATCCCGGTGGATTTCCAGCTGCACGTTCACCACTGGATGATCCTTCACGGACGCTACGTCTGCACGGCTCGTAAACCCAAATGCGGTACCTGCCTGATCCGGGATCTCTGCGAATTCGAGGAAAAAGTTCTATGACCCAGTACGACGTGATCGGCATCGGCAATGCCGTGATGGACGTGATCTCCCAATCCGACGATGCCTTCCTGACCCGCATGGGGATCGAGAAGGGCATCATGCAGCTGATCGAGCAGGAGCGCGCCGAACTGCTGTACGGCGCGATGGAGAACCGCCGCCAGATCCCCGGCGGCTCGGTCGCCAACACGGTGGCGGGGGTCGCCAACATGGGGCTGAAGACCGCTTTCATCGGCAAGGTCCGCGACGACGAGGTCGGCCGCGAATACGCCGAGAAGACCCGCGCCGGCGGCACCGACTTTCCCAACGACCCGTTCAGTGGCGATCAGCAGCCCTCGTCGCGCTCGATGATCTTCGTCTCGCCCGATGGGGAACGCTCGATGAACACCTACCTCGGGATTTCCTCCGAGGTCGGCCCGGAGGACGTGCCGGACGAGGTCTGCAAGAATGCGCGTATCCTGTTCCTTGAGGGCTACCTTTACGACAAGCCGAAGGGCAAGCAGGCTTTCGAGACCGCTGCCCGCCTGACCCGCGCCGCTGGCGGCATGGCGGGTATCGCCCTGTCCGATCCCTTCTGCGTCGACCGCCACCGCGCCGACTTCCGCACCCTGGTAAAGGACCTCGACTACGTGATCGGCAACGAGCACGAGTGGAAATCCCTCTACGAGACCGAGGACCTGGGCTTTGCCCTGGAAACCGCCGCCGCCGAGTCTGGCCTGGTGGTCTGCACCCGCTCGGGGCACGACGTGGTCATCGTGCGCGGCGAGGAAGAGGCCATCGTCCCGGTGACCGAGGTCACCCCGGTGGATGCCACCGGCGCGGGCGACCTCTTCGCCGGCGGCTTCCTGTTCGGCCTGGCGAAGGGCGCGGACCTTGCCACCGCGGGCCGCATGGGCTGCATCGCGGCGGCCGAAGTGATCTCCCACTACGGGGCGCGTCCCGAAACCGACCTGAAGGCGCTGTTCCGGGCCGAAGGGCTGCTGTGAACGGCCCCCGGGGCGTCGCCTGATCGGCAGGGCTGCGCGCCCGCCTGCCGCAGGTCGGCGCGCATCGGCGACCCATCAGCGCGGGGCGGGCGCCGCCCTTGACCCCGCCCCCGCATTCGGCGCACACCTGCGCCTGAACAGCCGGAAAGGAAATGCCCATGGCGCAGCGCCTGCACCTCGTCTTCGGCGGAGAGCTTGTCGATCCGTCCAAGAACGTCTTCCGCGACATCGACGATCTGCACATCGTCGGCATGTACCCCTCCTATGCCGCCGCCTACGACGCCTGGAAGGCCGAGGCCCAGAAGACCGTCGATAACGCGCACATGCGGTACTACATCGCCCATATCCACCGCCTGCGGGACGAAGAGCTGGAAGGCTCGCCGACCGAGGAACTGGGCAACTGAGGCGAGATGCCCGCGAGGGGACGTGTCACCCATAGAGCCCTGACCCGTCGGGGCGTTCCGGGGGCCGGGGATCTGCCACCGCGCCCTGACGGGCCGCTGGTCTGGATCCACTGCCCGCGTGCCGGACGCCGCAAGCCCGCCGAGGAACTGGCCCGGCGCCTGCTGCAGGCCGACCTCGGGGTTTCGGTTCTGCTGACCCTGGGCGAGGCCGACCGGCTGGATCCGATCGACGACCCGGGCCTGTTCACCCTGCCCGCGCCGGGGGACGAGGGGGGCGTGCTGCAAGCCTTCTTCGGCCATTGGCGCCCGGATCTGCTGATCTGGCTGACCGGCGATCTGCGGCCGGCGCTGGTGGCGCAGGCGCGACGCTCGGGCGTGGCGATGATGCTGGCCGAGGCCGAGGAGGACGGCTTCAACGCGCCGCGTTTCAGCCTGCGCCCGAACCAGACCCGCCGGATGCTGGATCGCTTCGACGCCCTCTGCGCCAGCACCGCCAACGCGGCGCGGCGGCTGCAGAGACTGGGCGCCGAAGCGGAGAAGATCGAGATCACGGGACCCCTGCAGGAAGCCGGCGCGGCGCTGCCCTGCAACGACGAACTGCGCGACGAACTGGCCGGAGAGCTTGCCGGGCGGCCGATCTGGCTGGCGGCCATGGTGCATGGCGAAGAGCTGGGCACGGTGCTGGAGGCGCATCGCCGCGCCTCGCGGCTGGCGCACCGGCTGCTGCTGGTTTTGGTGCCCGACGATCCCGAAGAAGTCGACAGTTATCGCGCCCGGCTCGATGAAGAGGGCTGGCGCTACATCCGCTGGTCCGAGGGCGAGATGCCGCGTGAGGAGACCCAGGTGCTGCTGGCCGATACGCGGGGCGAGATGGGGCTGTGGTATCGCCTGTCCCCGGTGACCTTCGTCGCCGGATCGCTGCGGCGCGGGATGAAGGGGCACGATCCCTTCGAACCCGCGGCGCTCGGCTCGGCGGTGCTTTACGGGCCCTTCGTGGCGCATCACCTGCCGGCCTTCACCCGGCTGGCCCAGGCCGGCGCGGCGCGGCTGATCCGCGACGCGGACAGCCTGGCGCAGGGGCTGTCGCGGATGCTGGCGCCCGACCAGGCCGCCACCATGGCCGCCGCCGCCTGGGACGTGGCCACCGAGGGCGCCGAGATGACCGACCGGGTTTCGGCCTGGGTCGCCGAGACGCTGGACAGGCGCCGAGAAGAGGACGCGAAAGATGCAGGCTCCTGACTTCTGGTTCCGCCCGCCGGGGCTGCGGGCGCGACTGCTGTCGCCGCTCGGCGCGCTTTATGCGCGGGCCACAGCACGGCGGCTGGCTGCGGGGGCGCCGGTGGATCCCGGCGTGCCGGTGATCTGCGTTGGCAACCTGAATGCCGGCGGCACCGGCAAGACCCCGACGGCGATCGAGCTGCTGATGCGGCTCTCGGCGCGCGGGCTTGCGCCGCATTTCCTGTCGCGCGGCTATGGCGGATCGCTGGAGGGCCCGGTGCAGGTCGATCCGCGCCGCCATACCGCCGCCGAGACCGGCGACGAGCCGCTGCTGCTGTCGGCCTTCGCGCCGGGCTGGATCGCCAAGGACCGCGTGGCGGGGGCCCGGGCGGCAGTCGCGGCCGGTGCCGGGGCGATCGTCATGGATGACGGTTTCCAGGATCCCGCGCTGAAGAAGGCGCTGTCCCTCGTCGTCGTCGATGCGGCGCGGGGGTTCGGCAACGGGTTCTGCCTGCCCGCCGGACCGCTGCGCGAGCCGGTCGCGGCGGGCATGGCGCGGGCCGACCTGCTGCTGTCGATCGGCAATGACGTCGACCAGGCGGGCTTTGCCGCGCCCGGCGCTGTCCCGCATCTGAAGGGCACTCTGCTGCCCCTGCCGACCGGGATGGACTGGAAGGACATGAAGGTCTTCGCCTTCGCCGGGATCGGCCATCCGGAGAAATTCTTCGCCACCCTCAAGGGGCTGGGCGTGCAGCTGCTGCATGGCGAGTCGCTGAGCGACCACCAGCCGCTGACCCCCGCCCTGCTGACCCGGCTGGAGCGCGACGCCGCCCGGCACGGCGCCCAGCTGGTGACCACCGAAAAGGACGCGGTGCGCCTGCCGCAGGAGTATCGCCAGAAGGTGCTGACCCTGCCGGTGCGCCTGGCCCTGGAGGACGACTCGGCGCTGGAAGAGCATTTGGACAGGCTGTTTCCGGGCTAGGTTGGGGGGCGCTGCCCCCGTCTCCGCGAGGAGACAATGGAGAGGGTCAGGGGGCGCTGCCCCCATCTCCTGCGGAGACTCCCCCGGAGTATTTTCAGCCTGGTGATGTGCGTTAAGAGCCCCTTGATCATCACCGGGCTGAAAATACTCCCGCCGGAGGCATTGGCGGCCTGCCGCGGGGGCTGCGGTCGTCAGTCCCGCAGCGGCGGCAGCGGATCACGCGGGGCGTCGGGGGCAAGCTGATCCAGGATCAACCCGTGCAGCGCGGGGCCGGCGGCGACCACCCCGTCGAGCAGGGCGCGCGGCGTGTTGAAGCGCAGCGCTGCGCCGGAGCGGTCGGTGACCCTGGCGCCGGCCTCTTCGACGATCAGGCTGCCGGCGGCGATGTCCCATTCCCAGGAAGGGCGCAGGGTCAGCATGGCGTCGAAACGGCCCTCGGCCACCGAAGACAGGCGATAGGCCAGCGAGGGGCGGTAGTGGCGCGCCACCTCGGGCACCGGCCCGCGCCAGTTGGCCGGGGCGTAGTTCGGCTTGGCCGCCAGCAGTCGGGCGCCGGCCAGCGCAGCGCGCGCCGTGGCGCGGATCGGGGCGCCGTTCAGCGTCGCGCCCCCGCCGAGCGCGGCGGCGTAGAGGCTGTCCTTGGCCGGCAGGAAGACCACCGCCGCCGTCACCACCCCGTTGCGGGTCACGGCGAGGGAATGCGCCCAGGCGGTATTGCCCTCGGCCATGAAGGCGCGGGTGCCGTCGATCGGGTCGATGATGAAGACGTGTTCGTGCTCCAGCCGGGCGGGGTCGTCGGGGCTTTCCTCGGACAGCCAGCCGTAGCCGGGACGCGCTTCGCGCAGGCGGGTGTGCAGGGCGGCATCGACGGCGAGGTCGGCGTCGGTGACCGGCCCTTGGCCGTCGGGTTTCTCGGTCACGTCGAAGCCACGCGCCCGGTGAGCCAGGGCAATCTCGCCCGCCACCCGCGCCGCCTCGGTCAGCAGCGCCAGGTCGGCCAGCGCCTCCTGCTGCAGGGCCTGCGTCTCAGCTGCCGGCAAGGGTCATCCCCTCGACCAGCAGCGAGGGGACCCGCATCGAGGCCCAGGGCCGGGCGTCATTGGCGGGCAGGATCCGCGCCAGCATGTCGCGCAGGTTGCCGGCGATGGTGCATTCGTTGACCGCCCGGGCGATCTGCCCGTTCTCGATCCAGAAGCCGCTGGCGCCGCGCGAATAATCCCCGGTGTCTGGGTTGATCGTCGAGCCGATCATCGAGGTCACCAGAAGCCCGGTGCCCATCTGGGCGATCAGCTCGTCGCGGGTGGCGGTGCCGGGCGTCAGCTCGATGTTCCAGTTGGAGGGCGAAGGCGGAGAGGTCAGCCCGCGTGCCGCATTCGCGGTCGGGTCGACCCCCAGCTTGCGGGCGGTGGCCAGGTCGACGGTCCAGCCGGTGAGCACGCCGTCGCGGATGATGTCGCGCGGCGCGGTGGCCAGCCCCTCGGCATCGAAGGGGCGCGAGGAGGTGGCGCGCGGGCGCAGGGGATCCTCGGTCAGGTTGAGGTGGGCGGGCAGCACCTGCTGACCCAGCGAGTTGCGCAGGAAGGACGAGCCGCGCGCCACGGCCATACCATTGGCCGCCGACAGCAGGTGGCCGATCAGGCTGCCCGAGATCCGCTCGTCGAACAGCACCGGGTAGCTGCCGGTTTTCGGCGCGCTTGCGCCCTGGCGTTCCAGCGCCCGCAGGGCGGCGCGTTCGCCGATCTCTTCCGGGCTGCGCATGTCGCTGGCGAAGATGCGGAAATCGCTGTCGTGATCACGCTCCATGGCGGCACCGGTGCCGGCAATGGCGACGCAGGCCAGCGAATGCGACGAGCGCCGGTAGCCCCCCTCGAAGCCATTGCTGGCGGCCAAGTATACCTCGCTTTCGCCATAGGCGGCGGAGGCGGTGGAGACCTGGGAGATGCCCGCCTGCGACAGGGCGGCGGCCTCGGTGCGGATCGCGGCCTCTTTCATCGCCTCGGGCGAGGGTTCGCCCGCCGGGTCGTACATTTCCAGGCCCTCGGCGTCGCGGCGCGCCGACAGCTGGTCGGGTTCGGCGAGGCCGATCCAGGGGTCCTCGGGTGCCTCGCGGGCCATGGCGACGGCGCGTTCGGCCATCATCGCCAGCCCCTCGCCCCGGGCGTCCGAGCCCGAGACACAGGCCTGCCGCTTGCCGATCAGCACCCGCAGGCCGATCTCGAACCCTTCCGAGCGTTCGGCCTGTTCCAGCGTGCCGCAGCGCACGTCGATCGACACCGAGGTGCCCTGCCGGGCCAGCACGTCGGCGCTGTCGGCACCGGCGCGGGTGGCGGCCTCGATCAGGGCGCGGGACAGGTCGGGAAGCGAATGGGACATGGGATTGCCTTGCGTTTGATCCCTACGACCTAGCCTCTGGCAGGGATCGGATCAAGGCAGGCGAAAGGGGGGCACCGGGCCCCCCTTCCGAAACGTCGGGTCGATCAGGGCATCATCATCTGGCCGTTGACCAGAACCTGCTCGTCCTCGGTGACCTCGATGGTCGAGGCCAGGTCATCGGGCCCGGAGAGCTGGCGGGTGAACATGCCGGCCATCATCGGCACGGTCATCGCCTGTTGCGGCGGGATCAGCCCCATCTCGGCCAGGGTCTGCACCAGGGCCAGCACGCCCTGGGCGGTGGCGTCGACCTGGCCGGTGAACTTCGGCAGCTCGGGATTGATGCGCGACCTGGCGCTGTTGTCGATGTCGAAGCTGCCGTTGGCGCTGAGCATCGCGCCGCCCAGCTTGACCAGCAGGCTGTTCAGGGTCAGCGCGCTGATCTCGCCCGGGGCCTCGGCGTCCTCGGCCTCTTCCATCTCGGAGAGGGTGCTGGTCATGCGGCCCATGGCCCCGAGGTCGAGGCTGATGGTCATCGGGTCACGCGACAGCCGGCCCGCCGGATCGAAGAGCGCCCAGAGCTGTTCCGGCAGCGCCACGTCCTGCAGGGTCATCTTCAGGCCCATGGGGCGGTCTTCCGGGGTGACGGTCAGCGGCATGGTCAGGCCGAAGGCGGAATGGCCGATGCTGGCCCCGGCGCCCGGCGGGATCATCGGGGCGCTGACCGACACGTCGATGTCGGACGCCGCCACCTGGTAGTTCAGCCCCTCGGCACCCATCGAGAAGTCCAGCGTGCCCGCGCCCACCGTTTCCTCCAGGTGCAGCGGATCGGGGCCGTCGATATCCATCACCACGGCCCCGGCGCCGTAGCCCATCTGAAGCGCCATCCGGTAGCCGGTCTCGAACATGGTGTCGAAGTTCACCGTCTCGGCGTCCTGCCCCTCGGGAAAGGCCAGGTCGGCGGTCATGGTCACATCCGAGACGCTGCCGGTGGCGGTGATCCGGGCGGGGGCGCTGCCTTCTTCCTCGGGGGCCAGCATGTCGAAGGCGAAGGAGATGGTCTCGACGGTGCCGGTGCCCTCGACCTGGTTCAGGTCGCCGGTCACCATCCGGCTGTCGCTGGTCACGCCGGAGAAGGTGACTTCCAGCACGTCCTCGATCGGGTCCTCGCCGGGGACCAGCATCCTGTCCAGCGTCAGCACGGCCGTGCCGCCGGGGGTGAGCGCGCGCATGTTGTCCCGCTCGCCCGAGAAGATGCTTTCGAGATCCGGGGCGGTGACGGTCATCTGCATCTCGGTGACCTCGCCGTCGACCTCGGAGCGGGTCGCGAGGGTCATCGCGGGATCGAGGCGCATCACCACCTCCTCGCCGCGCGGCTCCAGCCGGTAGCCGCTCAGGGTGGTGGTCGAGGTGATCTCCTCGTCGGCGATCTCCTGCACCATGGTGGTGACGATCCGGTCGACGACGATGGCGTCGCCCTCCTTGTGGCTGGTGACCTCGACATCCTGGCCCATGTTCCAGGACTTGTCGGTGAGGACGTCGAGCACGTCCTGGGGTGTCAGGGCGAACGCGGCGGGGGCCGTTGCGGCCCAGAGGGCAAGGGCGGAAAGGCCCTGTCGGGACGTGGTGGCGGAAAAGCGAATGGTCATGGAAAATCCTCCGGGAAGTACCGCGCGGAGAGTGACCTGCGGCAGGGGAACAATCAAGCACGCGACGCCTGCCCGGGGTGGCGGGCAAAGGCCCGCCGAACGCTGGACGGGGGCGGACGGGCACGCTAGCTGTGAAGCTGGAAAACGACAGGGTAAATCCAGGGCCCGGGAGGCCCGGAAAGGGAGCCATCATGACCGATCTGACGGGAAAGACCGCGATCATCACCGGTGCCAGCCGTGGCATCGGCGCCGCCGCGGCCCAGCTTTTCGCCGAAAAGGGGGCCAATGTCGCCCTGCTGGCCCGAGGCGGCGACGAGATCGCCCGGATCGCCGGAGAGATCGGCGAGAAGGCCGTGGCGATTCCCTGCGACGTGTCGCGCTACTGGGAGGTCGAGGAAGCCGTGAAAAAGGTGGTCGAGACTTTCGGCGGCCTCGACATCCTGGTCAACAACGCCGGGATCCTGAAACCGATCTCGCTGCTGGCCGAGGCCGATCCCGAGGGCTGGGGCCATGTGATCGACGTCAATATCAAGGGCGTTTTCAACGGGATGCGCGCCGCGATGCCGGTGATGATCGGTGCCGGGGGCGGCACCATCATCACGGTTTCCTCGGGTGCGGCGCATAATGCGCTGGAAGGCTGGAGCGCCTATTGCACCTCGAAGGCGGGGGCGGCGATGCTGACCCGCGCCGCGCATCTGGAAGGTGCGCCGCACGGCCTGCGCGTCATGGGCCTGTCGCCGGGCACCGTGGCGACGCAGATGCAGCGCGACATCAAGGCGTCCGGCGTCAACCCGGTCAGTCAGCTGAACTGGGAAGACCACATCCCCGCCGACTGGCCCGCAAAGGCTCTGCTGTGGATGTGCGGACCCGAGGCCGACAGCCACCTGGGCCAGGAGCTTGCCCTGCGCGACGAGGGGTTCCGGGCGCAACTGGGCCTGACGAAGTGATCCGCTCGGAGATCCTGGACGGCGGGTTGCAGCGGGTCACCCTGGCGCGGCCCGAGAAGGCCAATGCGCTGACCGGGGCGATGCTGCGGGAGCTGACCGGGATCTTTCGCGAGTCCACGGCCCGTGCCCTTGTCCTGACTGGCGAGGGCCGGGTCTTTTCCGCCGGGGCGGACCTGGAGGAAGCGCATCGGGGCCTGGGGGTGTCGCCCCTGTGGGAAGAGCTGTCGGGGGCCGTTGCGGCGCATCCCGGTCTGACCATCGCGGCGCTGAACGGCACGCTGGCCGGTGGCGCCATGGGCATGGCGCTGGCCTGCGATCTGCGTATCGCGGTGCCGGGGGCGCGGTTCTTCTACCCGGTGATGCGGCTCGGCTTCCTGCCGCAGCCCTCGGATCCCGGGCGGATGGCGGCTCTGGTGGGGCCGGCGCGGGCGAAGATGCTGCTGATGGGCGGGCAGAAGATAGATGCGCAAGAGGCGCTGGCCTGGGGGCTGGTGGATCGCGTAGTCGCGGACCCGCTGGCCGAGGCGGAGAGGCTGGTGGCCGACGTGCTGGCTGCCGCGCCGCATCATGTGACGGCGATCAAGCGGATGTGTGGCCCCGAGACGTAAGGGCGGAGGGGGCTCTGCCCCCTCTTGAGCCTCTGGCTCAATTCACCCCCGGAGGTATTTTCAGCCTGGTGATGGGGTTTACCGGTGGCGCCTTGGGCCGGGGGTCTTCGAATGGAAGTCAGGTGGGCGCCTTGCGACCCAGGTGGCGAATCTGGCCAGCCTCGGGTGGCTGCGCAGGGCCTCGGGAGTGTGGTGGTCGCGGGCCAGTTCGGCTTCGGTCAGGGTGGCGTGGATCTCGTTGTGGCAGATCTGGTGCAGCAGCACCGTCGGGCCCTTCTTGCCGCCCTTGAGGCGGGGGATCAGGTGGTGAAGGCTTTGCGGCGCTTGGGGCGGAATGGGCCTGAGGCAGAGCGGGCAGATGGGATCGGGCATGATGTCTGAGGATAGGCGGATGGCAGGGAAAGGCGAGCGCGCGCTGGTGATCGGTGGCGGGCCGGCGGGGCTGATGGCCGCCGAAGCCATGGCCGTGGCCGGGCTGGAGGTGCTGGTGGCCGACCGGATGCCTTCGCTGGCGCGCAAGCTGCTGATGGCGGGGAAGTCGGGGCTGAACCTGACCAGGGCAGAGCCTCTCGACGATTTTCTGGCGGCCTACGCCCCCTCCGACTGGCTGCGCCCGATGCTTGAGGCTTTCGGGCCTGACGACGTGCAGGATTGGGCGCGGGAACTGGGACAGGATCTGTTCACCGGCTCGACGGGGCGGGTCTTTCCGAAGGTGATCAAAGCCTCGCCGCTGCTGCGCGCCTGGCTGCGGCGCCTCGACGGGTCGGGCGTGCAGGTGGCGACACGATGGGACTGGCAGGGGTTCGACGGCGACGAGGTGGTCTTTGCCACGCCGGAAGGGGAGCAGCGGTTGCGCCCCCCGGTCGCCGTGCTGGCGGTCGGCGGGGGAAGCTGGGCGCGGCTTGGCTCTGACGGGGGGTGGGTGCGGCACCTGGAGCAGGTCGCACCGTTCGAGCCCTCGAACTGCGGGTTCCGGCGAGGCTGGTCCCCTCACATGCAGGCCCATTTCGGGGCGCCGGTGAAGGCGGTCAGCCTGCGCGCGGGGGCGCAGGAAAGCCGGGGCGAATTCGTGATCTCGCGGCAGGGCGTCGAGGGTGGCGGGATCTATGCGCTGTCCGCCGCCCTGCGTGGGGGCGCCGCCCTGGAGGTGGACCTGTTCCCCGATCTCTCGACCGGGGCGCTTGCCGCGAAGCTGGGCAAGCAGCGCAGGGGTGAGAGCGCGGGCAACCGGCTGCGCAAGCTGGGGCTGGATCCGGTGAAACGGGCGCTGGTGATGGAACTGCTGCGGCCGCTGCCCTCGGGGGCGGCGCTGGCCGGGGCGCTGAAGGCTTTGCCGCTGGCGCTGGAGGGGCCGCAGGAGATCGACCGGGCGATCTCGACCGCCGGCGGGCTGACGCGCGGGGCACTGGACGACCGGCTGATGTTGCGCGCCCGGCCCGGCATTTTCGCGGCCGGAGAGATGCTGGACTGGGACGCGCCGACCGGGGGCTACCTGCTGACCGCCTGCCTTGCGACCGGCCTCTGGGCCGGCCGCGCGGCGGCGGATTACGCGCTGGCCTGAGTTTCGGCCAGCATCGCCTTTTCCGAGGCGACGGCGCGGCGGTAGGCGTCGCGCCCGCGCATCCTTGCGGCATAGGCCAGCAGCGTCTCGCTCGGTACCTCGAATTTCGCCACCGCGGCCCAGTTGAGGCAGTGGGTCAGCAGCAGGTCGGGCACGGTCATCTGGTCGCCCATCAGGAAATCGCCCTTCATCCGGCCGGCCAGCACGTCGCAGTTGCGGGCGAATTCCCAGGCCAGCGTCGGCTTGACCTCGGGCACGCGGCGCTCTTTCGGCAGGATGAAGCTGTGGCGGGCGGCGGCCCAGACCTGGCCCTCCAGCTCGTCCACGATCTGCTGGGTGATGCCGTCCTGCTGGGCCCGGGCGATGCTGCCCGCCGGGGCCGTCAGCCTGCCGGTGCTGTCGGCCAGCCAGGTCAGGATGGCCACCGAATCGGTCAGCGGCACATCCTCGACCACCAACACCGGCAGCTTGCCCAGCGGGGACTTGCCGCGCACCAGGTCGTCATGGGGCTGCGCGTGCTGGCGCTGGTAGGGCAGGCCCAGCTCTTCCAGCATCCACAGGACGCGGAACGTGCGGTTGTTGGCGCCGCCGATGAGCGTGTACATGGTCTTCCTCCCTCTTTCCTGCCGCGAGGGAAGCGCGGATCGCGGCGAAATGCCAGCCTTTCGCTGCGTCCGCAGGATCAGCGCGCACGGCCCAGCATGGCCAGCCGGATCAGCATCCGTTCCACCAGCGCCATGTCCGGTGCCGTCGCCCCGGCCGAGCGCAGGGCGAGGTCGGTCTCGATCACCAGCGACAGCGCCTGTTCCAGCTTCGGGGCGCCCCAGGCCCCGGCCTGGCGCATGATCCGGTCCCGGCGCGGCCCGAACACCGGCGGGCGCAGCTTGCCGATGCCCTCGCCGGCGCCGCCGGGATGCGAGGCGACGGCGTAGAGGGTGCGGAAATGGCGCAGCGCGGCGATGCACAGGCCCGTCGGATTGACCCCCTGGGCCTTGAGCCGGCGCATGACGGGGCCGATCTCGGCGGCGCGGGCCTCGGCGACGGCGTGCAGCACATCGTCCAGCTCGGCCTCGGTCGAGGCGGGGGCGCAGAGGGCGATCTCGGCGCCGGTCAGCGGGGTGTCATCGCCGTGCTTGTAGAGCGCGATCTTCTCGACCGTCTGGCGGAAGTCGCCGGGATCCAGCGCCAGGGCGAGGTTGGTCAGGTCGCGCAAGGACTCGGGCGGCAGCTTGCGCAGGCCCGCCTTGTTCAGCGTCGCCTCGATTTCCTCGCGGCTTGGCGGATCGTCGTAGATGCCGCAGGCATGGGCGTTGCGATGGCCCTCGAAGGCCTTGCGGATCTTCGACGTGGGCTTCAGCTGCCCGGCGGTAATCACCAGTTGCGCATCGCCCGGCTGCCATTCCTCCAGCGCGGCGAGGATCGCCGGGGCGCAGGTCTCGGTCGCTTCTTCGACGAAGACGACACGGGGGCCGGGGAAGAAGCTTTGCGCCTTCATGGCGTCGATCAGTCTGGCGGTATCGCGGCGCAGCTCATTGCCCTGCATCCGGCTCAGGCGCATTTCCTCGTCAGCCTGGGGGCCGGTCAGATTGGCGATGATCTCCTGCCGCCTGAGGGCGATTCGCATCGCGTCGGGGCCGTAGAGCAGGATGCCCGTGCTGCTGGCGTCGGGTTTCCCGGCATAGCGGGCGATCTCGCGGGAAGCGAGCTTCATGTCCGCGCCGAGGGCACCGGAGGCATCTCGGCCACCAGCCGGGTCAGCAGCAGGTCGGACAGGATCACCACCAGCCGGGCGCGGGCATCGGCCTTGGCGGCCTGGGTGGCGACGGTCGAGCCGGTGGCGGAATAGCCGGTGAAGCTGGTCACCTCCCCCGTGGTCAGCTCATGGTCCGCGGCATCGCGCAGGGTATAGGCCAGCCGCCCCGAGACCCGGTAGCGCGTGGTCGCATTCGCGGTGGTCACCGCCAGGCGGCTTTCGGTCAAGCGCAGGGTGAGGTCGAGGGCGAAATCGGGCGCGGTGGCCCGGCCCAGCCGTCCCTCCAGCTCGCGGATCAGCTGGTAGCTTTCTTCCGAGTTCGGCTCGGGCAGGGCGGTGCGGCCATGCAGGCGCGAGGCCGCGCCGCCGGGCGCGTAGACCGGCGAGAAGCCACAGGCAGAGACCCCCGCAAGCCCGAGACCTGCGATGAGTTTCAATGCGTTACGTCGATCAGACAACCACATTCACGACCCGCCCGGGGACGACGATGATCTTCTTGGGCTGGGCCCCGTCCAGCGTCCTGATGACACCATCGCTGGCCAGCGCCAGCTTTTCAACCTCGTCCTTGGGCATGTCCTTGGGCACGGTGATCTCGCCGCGCCGCTTGCCGTTGACCTGGATCGGCAGGGTGACGTTCTGCTCGACCAGCATGGCCTCGTCGGCGACGGGCCAAGCTGCCTGGGCGATCAGCCCCGTGCCGCCGAGGATCTGCCACATCTCTTCCGCCAGGTGCGGCGTCATCGGCGACATCAGCTGCGCCAGCACCTTCAGCGCCTCGCGCTTGGCCTCGGAACCCGCCTTCGACTTCTGGATCGCGTTGGTGAAGCCGTAGAGCTTGGCGATGGAGGCATTGAAGCCGAAGCTTTCCACGCCCAGGGTCACATCGCGGATCGCCTTGTGGGTTTCGCGCAGCAGGGTCTCATCCTCGGTGGCATTGGCCGGGGCGTCGCCCAGCTCGGCCGCCAGGCGCCAGACCCGGGCGAGGTGCTTGCTGGCCGCCTCGGCGCCCGCTGCGGTCCATTCCACGTCACGCTCGGGCGGAGAGTCGGACAGCACGAACCAGCGCGCGGTGTCGGCGCCGTACTGGTCGATGATCGCCACCGGATCGACGACGTTGTTCTTCGACTTCGACATCTTGGCCGAGGGGATGATCTGCACCTCGGTCCCGTCCTTGAGGAAGCCCTTGCCGTCGCGCAGCTCGACATCCTCGGGGTAGTGGAAGACCGGGCGGCCGTCCTTTTCGGTCTTGTAGATCGCGTGGGTCACCATGCCCTGCGTGAACAGCGCGTCGAAGGGCTCGGAGGACTTCTGCGGCAGGTGGCCGCAGATCTGCATCGCCCGGGCGAAGAAGCGCGAATACAGCAGGTGCAGGATCGCGTGTTCGATGCCGCCGATGTACTGGTCGACGTTCATCCAGTACTCGGCCTCGGCCATCTCGATCGGCGTTTCGGCGCGCGGAGAGGTGAAGCGGGCGAAGTACCAGGACGAATCGACGAAGGTGTCCATCGTGTCCGTCTCGCGCTTGGCGGGCTTGCCGCAGGCGGGGCAGGCGCAGTCGCGCCAGGTCGGGTGGCGGTCCAGCGGGTTGCCGGGCACCGAGAAGTCGATCGGCTTGTCGCCCTCGTCATAGGGCAGCTGGATCGGCAGGTTTTCTTTCTTCTCGGGCACCACGCCGCAATCGTCGCAATGGACGACGGGAATCGGGCAGCCCCAGTAGCGCTGACGGCTGAGTCCCCAGTCGCGCAGGCGGAACTTGGTCACGCCCTGGCCGATGCCCTTTTCCTCGGCATAGGCGACGGTGGCGTCGATGGCCTCGTTGCCGGTCATGATGTCCTCGCCCGCGACCTTGCGGGTGAAGCGCACTTTCTCGGGTTTCGGCGGCACATAGGCGCCCTTGGCGGGATACTCGCCCTCGACCGGCTCGAAGACCGGGGTGATCGGCAGGTCGTACTTGGAGGCGAACTCATGGTCGCGCTCGTCGTGCGCAGGCACGCCGAAGATGGCGCCGGTGCCGTAGTCCATCAGGATGAAGTTGGCGATCCAGACCGGCAGCTTCCAGTCCGGATCAAGCGGATGGGTGACGGTCAGCCCGGTGTCATAGCCCAGCTTCTCGGCGGTCTCGATGGCCTCTTCCGTGGTGCCGCCCTTGCGCGCCTCGGCGCAGAAGGCGGCGACCTTCGGATCCTTCGCCTCAAGCGCCTTGGCCAGCGGGTGATCGGGCGAGATGCCGACGAAGCTGGCGCCCATCAGGGTGTCGGGGCGGGTGGTATAGACCTCGATCTGCTCGAAGCCCTCGGCGGGTGCGGTCAGATCCCAGGCGAACTGCAGGCCACGGCTCTTGCCGATCCAGTTGGCCTGCATGGTCTTCACCTTGGCGGGCCAGTTGTCGAGACCGTCGAGCGCGGAGAGCAGATCTTCGGAGAAGTCCGAGATCTTGAAGAACCATTGCGTCAGCTCCTTGCGCTCGACCAGCGCGCCGGACCGCCAGCCGCGGCCGTCCTCGACCTGCTCATTCGCCAGCACAGTCATGTCTACGGGATCCCAGTTCACCACGGCGTTCTTGCGGTAGACCAGGCCCTTTTCGAGGAAGTCGAGGAACAGCGCCTGCTGCTGGCCGTAGTATTCCGGGTCGCAGGTGGCGAACATCCGGCTCCAGTCGAGGCCGAAGCCAAGCGGCTTCATCTGCTCGACCATGGTGTCGATGTTGGAATAGGTCCAGTCCTTCGGGTGGCCGCCATTGGCCATTGCGGCGTTTTCGGCGGGCATCCCGAAGGCGTCGAAGCCCATGGGATGCAGCACGTTATGCCCGGTGGACAGCTTGTAGCGCGCGATCACGTCGCCCATCGTGTAGTTGCGCACGTGGCCGATGTGGATGCGCCCCGAGGGGTAGGGGAACATCTCCAGCACGTAGTACTTCGGCTTGTCGCCGTCGCGGCGGGCACGGAAGACCTGGGCGTCGTCCCAGGCCTTTTGCCATTTCGGTTCGATTTCGGCGGCGGAATAGCGCGACATTTCGGGCCCTCGGATGCGTCTGGCGTCTGGCGGGGTTGATATTGTGCCCGCGCCCAAGGGTCCAGCCCTTTGCGCGCAGGCGGCTTTTCAAGCCGGGGCGCGCGTGGTTCACTGGCGCGGTTCGCGGAGGCAGACCTTGAATATCCTTTTCATCCACCAGAACTTTCCCGGCCAGTTCAAGCATCTCTCCGTCGCCCTGGCCGCGCGCGGTCATCAGGTGACGGCGCTGACGCTGAGGGTGAAGCAGGCGACCAGCTGGAAGGGCGTGCGGGTGCTGCCCTATGCGATCGCGCGCAAGGGCGGCCAGCAGCTGCATCCCTGGATGCTGGACATGGACAGCAAGGTGACCCGGGGCGAGGCCTGCTATCGCGCCGCGATGAAGCTGAAGGAACAGGGCTACCACCCGGATGTCATCATCGCCCATCACGGATGGGGCGAATCGCTGTTCCTGCGCGATGTCTGGCCCCGCGCCCGGCTGGGCATCTACTGCGAGCTCTACCACCTCGCCGGCTACCCGCACCTGGGCTTCGACCCCGAGTTCCAGTCGCCCCAGGCCGGCGCCGAGGCGCTGCGAATCCGCCTCAAGAACCTCAACAACCACATGCATTTCGACATCGCCCAGGCCGGGATCTCACCCACCCTGTTCCAGGCCGAGACCTTCCCCCCTGCCTTCCGCGACCGGATCAGCGTCATCCATGACGGGATCGACACGGCGCAGGTGAAGGCGGATCCCGGGGTGCGCTTCGCCCTCGGCGACCGGGTGCTGACCCGCGAGGACGAGGTGGTGACCTTCGTCAACCGCAACCTCGAACCCTATCGCGGCTACCATATCTTCATGCGCGCCCTGCCGCGCCTGCTGCGCGAACGCCCGCAGGCGCAGATCCTGATCACCGGCGGCGACGGCACCTCCTACGGGGCGAAACCGCCCGCCGGGAAGACCTGGAAACAGATCTTCATCGACGAGGTGCGCGGCCAGATCCCGGATGAAGACTGGGCCCGGGTGCATTTCCTCGGCCGCATTCCCTATGACCGCTTCCTCGACATGCTCAGGCTGTCGCGCTGCCATGTCTACCTGACCTATCCCTTCGTCCTCTCCTGGTCGCTGCTGGAAGCCATGGCGACCGAGACCCCCATCGTCGCCTCGGATACCGCGCCGCTGCGCGAGGCGATCACCCATGATGTGACCGGGCGACTGGTCGATTTCTTCGACCCCGCCGCGCTGGTGGATCAGGTCTGCACCCTGCTTGACGATGCCCCGGCGCGGGCCCGCCTCGGCGCCGCCGCCCGCGATCATGTCCTGAAGACCTACGACCTGGAGAGCATCTGCCTGCCCCGGCAGATCGCCTGGGTCGAGGCACTGGCTGACCTGCCCGTCCCGGGTCTGCCGGACTGAGCGGGTCTGTCGATCCCTGCGGGATCGTGCCTCCGGCGGGAGTATTTATGGCCATCGAATGGATGGAAGGGGCGCCTGTTTGCTGTCCGATGGCTGAAAAGACCGCGGGGGCGCCCGCGAAAACGGACGTGGGCAGGGCGCCCCGTGACGTTTGTGTGCGGCCAAACGGCGACGGTTACCAATGTCGCCATACGGCGACGGGGGCAGAGCCCCCCGGCCCTGCCCCCGTCAAAACGCGAAATTTCAGCAGATCAGAAGTTGCGGTCGCCGACACGCAGCTGGCGGGCGCGGGTCAGGATGGCATCTTCGACCGCGCGCTGCGTGCCTTCCGCCACCGGGGCGCCGCCACGGGTCTGGATCGACACGTTCAGCGAACGCGCCTCAAGCGCCGGGTCCGAGATATAGACCGTGGCGCGATAGGCGCGGCCACCGCCCGGAGGCGTGCCGTAGCCGAAGGTGATGACGCCGGTGAAGGGGTCGATGGTCTCGACCGGCAGGAAGTTCAGCACCTCAAGCGAGGCATTCCAGAGGTAGCGGTTCACCGCCACCTTGGTGCCGTCATCGCGCTGGTTGAACATGTCCCAGATCGTCTCGCGCTGCTGCAGCTGCTCCGAAGGGGTCGGCCCGGCCTGCTGGTTCGAGCCCCCGCAGGCCGCAAGGGCCAGCAGGCTGGTCACGGCCGCGCCGCGGGCGATCATTCGGATTGCGCGAGAAGTGATCATGCTTCGGCCCCGTACTGATTGGTCCCTCCCGATCTATCGAAGGCGTCCCTTCGGGGCAAGCGCCTTTCAGATCCGGCTTTTACCGCCCGCGGGAGCGCGCGCAGCACGAAAGCCTTGCGCCGGATCCCCGCCCGGGGCGGCCACTGTGGCAGCTTTGCACCAATTCGGGCTGGGGATATGTGCCTGCCGGTCGGTCCGCTTGCCAAGGCGACGCAAAAAGAGCGAAAGACCTTGGCATACCCAATGCGGATTCTCCGTTTTGGGGCAGACTGAGAAACCGAGGGAAACACATGAAAAAGATTCTCTTTGCAACGACCGCACTGGTCGTGACCGCAGGCGCAGCAGCTGCTGACATCACCATCTCCGGCTCCGCCAACATGGGTGTGAAGTACGACGAGAGCCTCGTCGGCGGCGAGACCTTCCTGTACAACGAACTGGACTTCGGCATCAACGCCTCGTCGACCACCGATTCCGGCATCGAATTCGGCGCCTCGATCGACCTCGACGCGTCCATGACCGACGACACCGCCACCCAGGACCCGGGCTCCTTCGACCCCGAAGTCTACATCTCCTCGGGCGGCCTGACCCTGACCGTTGGTACCGTTGACCCGGCCACCGATCCCTTCGGCATGGGCGACATCGGCTTCGACGGCATCGGTGTCGACGACATCGGCGAAGGCGCAGCCACCAAGTCGGACGCCAACGTGTTCGTCGAATACGCCATGGGCGACTACACCTTCTCCGCTTCGGCAGACGGCACCACCGGTGACGACTGGGCCGTTGCCTTCCAAGGTTCCGTGTCCGGCCTGGGCTTCGGCGTTGCCTACGAAGAAACCGCTGGCGTGGACAACACCTGGGTTGACCTGTCCTACGGCTTCGGCGACGTGACCGTCGGCGCCTTCTACGTTGCCTCGACCGACGACGGCTACGGCTTCGAAGTTGCCTACTCCGCTGGCGATCTGACCGTGAACTTCGCCTACTCGAAGAACGACGGCACCGATGCAGACGCCTACGGCGTTGGCGCTTCCTACGACCTGGGCTCCGGCCTGGCCGTTGCAGGCGGTGTTGGCGACATCGACGGCGCCACCAAAGCCGACTTCGGCGTGACCATGTCCTTCTAATAGACCCTACGGTCTATCGGAATTGGGAAGGGCGAGCCTCGGGCTCGCCCTTTCTGCTTTGGGCCCTTCCCTTTTCCGCCCCGCTGATGTTCCTTGACGGCGCAGAAGACGGAGGCCCCCATGTCCCTATCCGAGATCACCGCGCGCATCGCCAAGGCCAGTGCCGCCGCCGGGCGCGATGCCGCCAGCGTCAAGCTGATCGCCGTGTCCAAGGTGCAGCCGCTGGAGCGGGTCCGCGCCGTTCTGGACGAAGGGCACCGCATCTTCGGCGAGAATCGCGTGCAGGAGGCGGCCTCGAAATGGCCCGACTTCCGCGAGCACTACGCGGATGTCGAACTGCACATCATCGGCCCGCTGCAATCCAACAAGGTACGTCAGGCGATGGAGCTGTCGCAGGCGATCCATTCCGTCGACCGCCCGAAGATCGCCGAGACGATTGCACGCATCGCCGATGAAACCGGCGCCTGTCCGCAGCTGTTCCTGCAGGTCAACACGGGCGAAGAGCCGCAGAAGGCCGGGGTGCTGCCCGCCGAGGCCGATGATTTCGTCGCCCGCTGCCGGGCGCTTTCGCTGCCGGTGGCGGGGCTGATGTGCATCCCCCCGGTCGAGGAAGAGGCCAGCCTGCATTTCGCCCTGCTGTCCAAGATCGCCGCCCGCAACGGGCTTGAGGGGCTGTCGATGGGCATGTCCGGCGACTTCGAGAAGGCGATCAGCTTCGGCGCGACCCATGTCCGCGTCGGCTCGGCCATCTTCGGCGACCGCGTGACAACCTGAAAAATCATGGAACCGGGGGCGCCGGGGGTCCGTTGGGGCGGTACGGGCGACAGTGATTGCCCGGTTCAACCCACTGCAAGACCCGACGGAGGACGTGATGAATATCGCACGGCCCATGGCGGAGCCTGCCGAAGCGACAGCCGCCGATCTCTACCCCACCCGACTGCCCGACAGGGAAATGGTGATGCATCGCACCGACCCGGTGCTGTGGTCCGACTGGACCCCCGATGCCCCGATCTCTCGCGATGAGGCGGAGCACTACCGCGACAATGGCTACCTGGTGCGCCGGGATGTCTTCAGCCAGGACGAGGTGCGGCTTCTGATGCGCGCCTCGCAGGAGCTGCGCGAGGATCATGGCCGCATCCGCGCCGAGGATCTGGTGACCGAGCCCGACAGCGATGCGGTCCGCACCATCTTCCGCCTGGATCAGCACTCGGATCTCTTTGCACGGCTTGCGGCCGACGAGCGGCTGGCCGGGGTGGCGCAGTTCCTGCTGGACGATGCCGTCTACCTTCACCAGAGCCGGCTGAACTACAAGCCGGGGTTCACCGGCAAGGAATTCTACTGGCATTCGGATTTCGAGACCTGGCACGCCGAGGACGGGATGCCGCACATGCGCGCGGTGTCCGCTTCGGTGCTGCTGACGGACAATGGCAGCCAGAACGGTCCGCTGATGCTGGTTCCGGGCTCTCAGAATCGATTCGTCGCCTGCCGGGGCACGACGCCCGAGGACAATCACCGAAGCAGCCTGAAGAAGCAGGAAATCGGCGTGCCGCAGCCCGAGACCATCGACGCGCTGGTGCGCGAGCTTGGCCTGGACGTGGCGACCGGCCCGGCGGGGACGATCCTGTTCTTTGACTGCAACACGCTGCACGCCTCGAACGGCAATATCACGCCCTTCCCGCGGTCGAATGCCTTCTACGTGTTCAACGCGGTCAGCAACCGGGTGGCCGATCCCTTCGCCGCCCCGCGCAAGCGCCCGGCCTACCTGGCCGATCGTGGCGACGCCCGGGCGATCGACGTGCAGCGCGGCGATCTGACCCGCGCCAGGGGCTGAGCGCGGCCCCAGGTCGAGGTCGCAGGTTCGGCTCTCAGGTCTGGCCCGCGCCTCAGGCCAGGGCTGGCACCTCGATCACGCTGCCGGGGGGCAGGGCGCGGGCCAGCCCGTGCAGGTGATCGCGGCGCAGCGCCAGGCAGCCCTCGGTCGGAAACCGGGGGCGCCGCCACTGGTGCAGGAAGATCGCCGAGCCGGCGCCCGGCCGTGCCTGCGGCCAGTTCCAATTCAGCACGAAGACCAGATCATACAGCGGATCGGCACGGCGCAGGGACTCGTGGCTGGCGGGGAAGGGCGCGCGGGTGTGGTGGTTGTAGTCCGGGTGATCCGGGGCATCGCACCACAGGTCGCGCGGGCCGATGGCGCGGGCCCAGGGGGCGGGCTGCGCCATCCGGTCGGGGCGATACCATAGCTCTGCGACCCGCATCCGGGCGACCGGGGTGGCCCCATCCCCCTCGCGCTTGTCCCGCGAGAGGCCGCCGCGACCGATGCTGCAGGGATAGATCCGCGATCCCAGGCGCAGGCCCTGCGGGGTGAGGCTGGCCTTCACAGCAGGTGGCCCGACTTCGCCGCCTTGGTCGCCAGGTAGTGGCGGTTGAATGCGGTCTCGCCGACCTTCAGCGGCACCCTCTCGACGACCTCGATGCCGTTGCGGCGCATCATCTCGATCTTGGCGGGATTGTTGGTCAGCAAGCGTACCGCGCGGAAGCCCATGCGCTGCAGCAGCTCGGCGCCAAGGCGGAAATCGCGCTCGTCATCCTCGAAGCCGAGGCGGTGGTTGGCCTCGACCGTGTCGAAACCCTGATCCTGCAGCGAATAGGCGCGCATCTTGTTGGCCAGGCCGATGCCGCGCCCCTCCTGGTTGAGGTAGAGCAGCACGCCAGCCCCTTCCTGGCCCATCTGGCCGAGGGCGCCGCGCAGCTGCGGACCGCAGTCGCATTTCAGCGAGCCCAGGACATCGCCGGTGAAACAGGCCGAATGCAGCCGCGCCAGCACCGGGGTGTCGCGGTCGGGGCGGCCGATCTCGACAGCGTAATGCTCTTCTCCGCCGTCGGCGGGGCGGAAGACATGCAGCCGGCCCGCCTCGGACGCCTCCAGCGGCAACCGGGCCGAGACCACGGGCGACATCGGGCTGGGCCGGTCGATATGCAGCGCCGCCTCGCCGGCGGGCAGCAGGGTCAGGTTCTCGGCGCGGGCGAAGGCCTCGGGATGATCCAGCGGCAGCAGCAGGACGGCGGGCAGCAGGCGGGCGCTTTTCGCCAGTTTCAGCGACAGCCGGTGCAGCGTGGCGTCGCCCGAGCGCAGGGCCATGAGCGGGCCCTTCATCGGATGGCGCAGGTCGTCGGCGGGATCGGCCAGGGCACGCACCCATTGCGGGGTCGCATCGACGGGCAGCGGCAGGCGTGCCAGGTCGCCGTCGTAGGGTCGCGCCTTCAGCGTCTCGGCGCGGCGCGCGGTCAGCGCCAGCTCGGCGGTGCCGGGCAACTTCAGCAGGTCGCTCAGCCGCGCCGGCGTCAGCGTCTCGGCGGCCAGCAGCAGGGCGCCGCCGCCATGTTCGGCCAGCACCACGGGCACGCCGAGGCGCAGGTCGGTTCGGGCACGCGCCAGGCGTTCGGGAATGTCGGGGGCGAGACTCATGGCTCTGGTCCTTGGCTCTGATCCTTGGCGCTGGTTCCCTGCGGCGGTCCTCGGCAGCAGGACCTGTCATAGCCTGCGCTGACGGGATTTGAAACAATCCCCGCGTGGGGGACACGTCAGCGTGAGATTATTGCAGCAAATATTGCCCTTCCGAAGATGTGGGCGCATCTGCCAGTTAAATCAATCCTCTAACCCACATTGCTCAAACCGACGGGGGCCCGCCATGCCACAACTGAAAAAGATCCTGCTGGTCGATGACGATGACGATCTGCGCGAGGCGCTGAGTGAACAACTGGTGATGACAGAGGATTTCGATGTCTTCGAGGCCGGCTCGGGGGTCGAGGCGACGCAGAAGGTGAAGGAAAGCCTTTTTGATCTGGTGATCCTCGACGTTGGCCTGCCCGACACCGATGGCCGCGAACTCTGCCGCCTGCTGCGCAAGCAGGGGCTGAAGAGCCCGGTGCTGATGCTGACGGGGCACGATTCCGACGCCGACACGATCCTTGGCCTCGACTCCGGTGCCAATGATTATGTCACCAAACCCTTCAAGTTCCCGGTCCTGCTGGCCCGCATCCGGGCGCAGCTGCGCCAGCACGAGCAGAGCGAGGACGCGGTCTTCCAGCTTGGGCCCTATTCCTTCCGCCCGGCGATGAAGCTTCTGGTCACCGAGGACGAGAAGAAGATCCGCCTGACCGAGAAGGAAACCAATATCCTCAAGTTCCTCTACCGTTCGACCGAGAGCGTCGTGGCGCGCGATGTGCTGCTGCACGAGGTCTGGGGCTATAACGCCGGGGTGACGACGCATACGCTGGAAACCCACATCTACCGCCTGCGCCAGAAGATCGAGCCCGACCCCTCGAATGCCCGCCTTCTGGTCACCGAAAGCGGCGGATATCGGCTGGTCGCATGAAGCGACCGGAAAAATTCCGGAATTCCGGACTTTCGCCCGGGGGTTATGGCCCTTAGGTACGGTTCAGGTTCGATGGAACCACCCGCACATATCCGGGTTTGATATGTACCTCCCTGTTGGACTGGCCCGGGCTTGGACCCGGGCCTTTTTTTGTCCTGGCCCCGTCAGGAGGCGCGGCGGTTCTGCCTTCGCCTCTCGGGCCCGGGGGCGATCCGCCTGCAAACCGGACAGCGTCAGAACTCGCTCCATTCGTCCGTCGGGGGGGACTGGGGGGCATTGACCGCCCTGACCTTCGGTTTCCGCGGTGCCGGGGCGAAGATCCCCATGCTGCCGTCGCCAAAGCTCTGATCCTCGCCGGTCTGGAAGCGCAGCATGAGGGTCGATAGCTCTTCCGCCTCGCGGTTCAGGGCCGAGGAGGCGGCATTGGTTTCCTCGAACATCGCGGCGTTCTGCTGAGTAACCTGGTCCAGTTCCTTCATGGTCTGGTCGATCAGCGCGATGGAGCCCGACTGTTCATTGGCGGAGGAGGCGATCTGCGAGACCAGCTCCGCGACGCCCGAGACGGCCTCGGCGATACTCTTCAGCGCATGGCCGGTCTCGTTCACCAGCTCGACCCCGCTTTTCACGTGTTCCGAGGACTTCTGGATCAGCTCCGAGATTTCCCGCGCCGAGGTCGAGGAGCGGGCGGCCAGGGCGCGCACCTCGGTCGCGACCACCGAGAAACCGCGCCCGGCCTCGCCCGCCCGCGCGGCCTCGACCCCGGCATTCAAGGCCAGCAGGTTGGTCTGGAAGGCGATATCCTCGATCACCTGGATGATCTTGTGGATCTCCGAGGAGGAGCTTTCGATGGCGGCCATGGCGTTCACCGTGCGGCGCACCACCTCGTCCGAGGCGGCAGAGCGCGACTGCGCCTCGTCGGCGACATCGGAGGCGCTGCGGGCCGCTTCGGCGGTCGACCGGACGTTCTGGTTGATCTCCTGGATCGCATTGGCGGTCTCTTGCAGCGAGGCCGCCTGACGTTCGGTCCGCTGCGCGAGGTTGTTGGAGGCATTGGCGATGGAATCGGCATCTTCGGACACGGCGCGGGCATTGCGGATCACCTGCTGCACCGTGCCGCGCAACTCTGCCACGGCGTGATTGAAGTTCTGGCGCAGGCGGTCGTGGGCCGGGTCGAAGGCACTGTCGATCGAGACCGAGAGGTCGCGGCGGGCCAGCCGGGTCAGCGCGTCGCCCAACTGGGCGACGACCTGCTCCTGGACGCCGGCGGCGCGGGTCTGCGACGTCTTCTCACGCAGCGCGGCATCCGCCGACTGGCGGGTCGTCGCCGCGACGTGGCGGTCCAGGCGGCCCTGCCGCCGGATGGTGGTGAACAGCACCGCGGCCTCCAGCGCGACGATGGTGCCATGCAGCGCCGTCCGTTCGAGATTCGAGAGCAGGTCGGCGGTGGGATAGATCAGGGCCGGCAGCGTGACCGAGAGCAGCAGGTGATGCACCGCGATCACCCCGGCGGCAATCAGGATCGCCCGCGCGTCCGAAAGGTACATGACCACCGCCAGCAGGGCGAAGAACAGCATGTGGGCGTCCATCTGCCAGGGGTGCCCGGCGAAGGCGGCGGTGAAGGCCATGGCCTGTCCGACCAGCCCGAGGGCGACCAGCGCCCGTCCGTTGCGCCCGCCGGCCATGTTGCCCCAGATCGCCAGGGCCGCGACCGCGACCGAGAACAGCGTGACCAGCCCCAGGTCATTGCCCGCCAGCAGCGCGGCAAGCGGCGGCAGGGCCACCAGCCCGACGGTAAGCTGCATCAACCGTGTGCTGGCGCGGTTCCGGGCGGCGGTGAATTCCTGGGGGGGCGTGGCAGGCTCGGTCATCCGGTTACTCCGCAGAGGGCTGCAATCGCGCGTCCATCGAGGACGAGAAAGGGGCCGGTGGCGCGCAGGCGCGTTGCGAACTCCGCGTTGTCGGCCTGCGCCAGGGTCCCGAGAGAGGAGATGCGCGTGCCCAGCCCGTGCCCGCCGGCCCGCGCGATCGGCGCTTCGCGGTCGGTCCAGGGCGGTGACAGCACCAGCACCAGCCCGTGACTGGCCGACGGCAGCGCGGCGAGGGTCAGCAGCGGCCCGGCGAGGACCATCGCCAGGGCGAACAGGGTGAGCGACAGATTCGACACGTCTCGGTCTCCTTACCGAGACAGGCGATAAGGCCATTCTCTTGCTGCCACGTTAAAGCGGCAATTGTCCCGAAGGCGCGGTGGCGTCAGGGCGCGATGCTGACCCGCCCGAGGTCCAGCGCCCGCCCGCCGTCGCTGCGCAGCACGTGCAGCCCGTCGGCGGCGCCCCGGAAGCGGAAGCAGCCCGAGGCATGGGTGGTCCAGCACAGTTGCCCGTCCTCGCGCAGCTGCCAGTGGCCGGTGAACGGGCGCGCGCTCTCCCCGTTCTGGCTGAGGCCGGTCAGCTGACCATCGGCCCGGAACAGCATCCGGCTGGCGCCGCCGCTGTTGGACCAGCTCAGCTCATGCCCGATCAGGGTGGCGCGGACATCGGCGGCGGACAGGACATGCCCCGGGGGATAGCCTCCGGGATAGGGCAGGATGCCGGGTTTCGGCGACTCGGCCTGTCCGGTCCGGGGATCAGGGCCTGTCGGCGCAGCGTAGGGCGCGGCCATGGGCGCCTCGGCCGGGGCATGGGCGATGGGATCGGGGCAGAGGTCATCCAGCGCGGTGATCGCGCGGTGCGAGCCCGCAAGCCCGAGCCGATGGGTCACGGCGCCCGCGCCTTCGCCCAGCACGAGCTCGGCGTTCAGGCCCTGGGCCAGGCGGGTCAGCAGCAGCCCGTGCGCCTTGCGGTCGAAGCCGCCGACGTAGCTCTGCACCCCCTCCGGCCCGGGCCGGTAGCCCAGCCGGATCACCTGCGGCGCGCCGTGGTCGACCGAGATCGCCACCGGCAGCTCTCCGTCGCCCAGGGCGGTGCCGCGATAGGTCACCGTCCAGTCCATCGCGCGGCCGGGATGGGGGCAGGTCAGGGAGAGGCAGAAGAAGGCATCCCGGCCATCGCGGGGCAGGGGGCAGCTTTCGACTCCCTGGCGCCCGGGCCCGGTCAACTGCTGCCAGTCCTGCGCCCCGGCGGCCCCGGCGGAGGCTCCGATGTGAAAAAGGAACATCAAGAGAACAAAAACGGCACCTCTCATGGACAGATCGCTTTCAATGGGGTCGATGCAATGTTAACCCGAGGCTAAGCGGCACATCCTGAACGAGGCAAGTGAAAGAAAATGTCATTTACCCTGGCCACCTGGAACATCAATTCCGTCCGCCTGCGCGAGGCGCTGGTCTGTCAGCTGATGCAGGCCGAGGCGCCCGACGTGCTCTGCCTGCAGGAATGCAAGTCCCCGGTCGAGAAGATCCCGATGGAGCAGTTCCACGCCCTCGGCTACAGGCACATGGTGGCACGCGGCCAGAAGGGCTACAACGGCGTCGCGATCCTGTCGAAGATGCCCATCGAGGAGGTCGGCGCACAGGATTTCGCCGGCCTCGGCCATGCCCGTCACATCGCCGGGCGGCTGGAGAACGGGGTGACGATCCACAACTTCTACGTCCCGGCGGGTGGCGACAAGCCGGACCGCACCATCAACGAGAAGTTCGGGCAGAAACTGGATTACCTGACCGAGATGCGCGACTGGTTCCGCGCCGAGCGCCCCGAGAAGGCGATCCTGGTCGGCGATCTCAACATCGCCCCGCGCGAGGATGACGTCTGGGATCACAAGAAGCTGCTGAAGATCGTCAGCCATACGCCCGTCGAGGTCGAACACCTGGCCGAGGCGCAGGAGGCCGGTGCCTGGGTCGACGTGACCCGGCAGGACATCCCCGAGGGGCGGCTCTATTCCTGGTGGTCCTACCGCTCGCCCGACTGGGATGCGGCGGACAAGGGGCGGCGGCTGGATCACGTCTGGGCGACGCCGGACATCTCGAACGCGGGCCACGGCTCGCGCGTGCTGCGCCATGTGCGGGGCTGGGAACAGCCGAGCGATCACGCGCCGGTCTTCGCCACCTTCGACCTGTGACGCCGCGCGCCCCGGGGTGATCACGCCCGGGGCCCGCTGGCTGACCGGAATGCCATGCCCCGGCCCACAATGCGCCTGCGTCGGGGAGAAGGCTTAGCCGGTCGCATGCCCTCCGACCAGGCTCTTCGGCATTCTGAAAAGGGGCTTCCGTGGCCCCTGCAGGTCATTCCGGGGGGCTGCTCATGTCCATTCGACAGGGCGAATCCACGAAATCCATGGCGGGGCCGGTGGTCGTCGCCCGCCTGCCGGTGCCGCCGGGCAAACGGCTCTGGGGGACGCTCCTCGGCGGGTGATCAACGTGCTGGTGGCGCTGCCGGTCTGGTTCAGCCTGCGGTTCGGTGTCGGCGAGCCGGTCTCGACCATCCTGGCCGGCCCGCTCGAGATCCTGGCCACCACGGACCTGATGGCGCTGGTGATCAGCTTCACCATCTGCGGTCAGGAGATCACCGGCAGCGTCCTGCGCTATGCCTTCTGGCTGTCCGAGATGGTTCTTGCTTCTGTCTGATGTCGCGTCTCGACCTGAACGAGCTTCACCAGGCCAGCAGCAGCACCCAGGCCGAGAGGACGACGCCGAGGATCAGCACGTAGGGCCCGTTCCAGCGGAGGCTGACCTCCTTCGCGTCGGTATCGCCGAGGCGGGCGGTCATCATCACCGAGGCGGTGAAGGGAGAGGTGACGCCCGCCAGCGCCCAGCCCGCGGTCAGCGACAGGACCATGGGCGTTGCGGTGATCCCCAGCTCTTCCGGGGCGGGCAGCAGGGGGCCGAAGAGAGAGACGAAGAGGATCGGGTTCATCCCGATCTGTCCGCCCAGCAGGATCAGCCAGATCGGCAGCACCAGCAGCAGCCAGACCGGCAGGGCGGCCAGGTCGAGGCCGGTTGCGGCCACCAGCGGCGCCAGCAGCGTGCCGGCGCCCATGCCGAGGAAGCCGGCCATGGTCAGCAGCACGATCTCCGAGCGGAAGGCGGGCAGTTCGCGGAACAGGAAGGCGCCGGCATGGGCGCCGAGGTAGCGGGTGCGCGCCTTCGCCGGGCCCATGCGGAACAGCCAGAGCGCGGCGACGAGAGGTACCACCAGCAGCACGATACGCGAGGCCGGAAGTCCGGTGCCGAAGTGCAGCAGGATGACCGGCAGCGCGATGCAGAGCAGCAGGGCGCCGACCGGCAGCAGCGTCGCGGCGCCACCGATCTCGGCCGGGTCGGCGCGGGTCGGCACCTGCCCGGGGCGCAGCTTCGGCTTGAAGGCCCGGTCCAGCCCCCAGCCGACCCCGGTCATCAGCGCCGAGGAGACCAGTGCCGGCAGCACCACGCTGCCCCAGGTCGCCCCCGGTACCACGGTGGTCGAGATCACCACGGCCAGCGCCAGCGGCGACCAGCACAGGCTGGCGCCGAAGCCGCGCTGGACCGCCAGCAACATGCGGCGGGTGCGGATGCGGGCGATGTCGGGGTCCGGCTCGCCATGGGCCGAGCTGCGCGCCATCGTGCCCAGCAGGGAGATCGCGCCGTAGTTCAGCACCAGCGAAAAGACCTGCGCGCCAAGGGTCAGCGCCGTGTAGCGCCGTCCGGGTGGCTGCTGCGCCAGGTAGACGGCGGCGCGGGTGATGCTGGCGGACAGCTCGGCCGCGTGGCGCAGGGTGGCGAGGGCGCAGAAGAAGGCGAGGATGAAACTGCCCTGCGACAGGGCGCGGGACAGCACGTCGCCCGCATGGGGCGCGGCGATCACCGCGTAGAGCACCAGCGCCAGGGCCAGCAGCACGAAGATCTGCCGCGAGGCGCGCACCGTGGGGGTCAGCCAGACTACCACGGCCAGGGTCGCCAGCTCGGCCAGCGCCTCGGGCCAGTCCCAGCCGGTGAAGGCGCGCAGCACCACGCCGGCCACGGCGGCACAGAGCAGGGTGCCGGTGATCAGGTCGTGGCGGGACGAGGCGGGGCGATTGGACAGTCTGGGACGCATTCGGGGCCTTTCGCCCTTCTGATAGACCTGCGGCGGTGGCGCTGACAAGCGCGGGTGTCGCCCGACCGCCGGGCAAAGCCGTGCCCGCCGAAGGCGCTGCGACGCGCGGCCTCTGGCGTCGCGCCGCGTTCCGTGCTTCGCTGGTGGCGTCCCGCCCGGGGATGGACGGAGCCGAGACCATGAGTGACGCCGCCGGAACCGATGCCCGCACCGCCTACGAGATCGCCGAGGCGATGATCGACGCCGCGCGCGTCTGTCACGGCACGCTGCTGGAATTCGACGATGACGAGATGCTGGCCCTCGCGGAGCTGCCGCCGGGCATCGCCGATCTGCCCTACCTGCGCGGGCTGCACCTCTGGGGCACCTCGGTGTCCGACCTCTCGCCGCTGCGGGGACTGCCGCGGCTGGAGGAACTGCGCTTCGGCAGCACCGGCGTCACCGACCTGGCGCCGCTGGCCGGGCTGCCCGCGCTGAAGCGTGTGTCCTTCCCCGAGACCGAGGTGCAGGATCTTTCGCCGCTGGCCGGGCTGGCGGGGCTGACCTCGGTCAATGCGCTGGCGACGCCGGTCTCGAATCTCTCGCCGCTGGCCGGGCTGACCGGGATCGAGATGCTGGAGCTGTCGCGCACGCCGGTGCGGGACCTGTCGCCGCTCACGGATCTGACCGGCCTGTGCCACCTCTGGCTGAACGAGACCGGCGTGCACGACCTCGCCCCGCTCGCGGGTCTTCCGGGGCTCGAGTTCCTGGGGCTTGAGGGCAGCGCGGTCGAGGACCTGTCGCCGCTCTCGGGGTTGCGCGGGCTGCAACGGCTGTGGCTGCAGGGCAGCAAGGTGCGTGACCTGGCGCCCCTCTCCGGCCTCGACCGGCTGGAGTACCTGCGCCTGGAACGGACCCAGGTGGCCGATCTTTCGCCCGTGCTGTCCCTGAGCAGCCTGCGCAAGGACGACATGGGCCTGACTTTCGCCGAATGCACCGCCGCCCGCCGCGATCCCGCCCTTGCCCGCATCGCGGCGCTGGAGAACGGGGCCGAGCGCTACGACCTGCTGCGCGCGCAGCTCGCCGGCTAGGCCCGCCCGCCCCGCCACCGCGATCCATGCGTGCGAGCGGCTTGGAAATCCGCCCGCGAAGGTCCATATAGGCGCAGAGATTTGCACAAGGAGTTCCGCCATGATCGAGCTTGGAACCGGACAGAGCCAGACCCCCGCCGCCGCTGGCGAACACGTCAAGGATGTCTCCGAGGCGACCTTCATGCAGGACGTGGTCGAAGCCAGCCAGGAGGTGCCGGTCATCGTCGACTTCTGGGCACCCTGGTGCGGCCCCTGCAAGACCCTCGGCCCGGCGCTGGAAGCGGCCGTGAATGCCGCGGGCGGCAAGGTCAAGATGGCCAAGGTCAATGTCGACGAGAACCAGATGATCGCCGGCCAGATGCGGGTGCAGTCGATTCCCACCGTCTATGCGTTCTTCCAGGGGCAGCCGGTGGACGGCTTCCAGGGCGCCCTGCCGCCCTCCGAGGTGCAGGCCTTTGTCGACAAGCTGGCCGCCATGGCGCCGGATGAAGACGGCGGGCTGGCCGAGGCCGTTGCCGCCGCCGAGGAGATGCTGGCCGAGGGCGCGGTGACCGATGCCGCCCAGACCTTCGCCGCGATCCTGCAGGAAGATCCCCAGAATGCCCCCGCCTACGGGGGTCTCGTGCGTGCGCACCTGGCGCTGGACGAACTGGACCAGGCCGAGGCGATCCTCAACGGCGCGCCGGCCGAGATTTCCAAGGCGCCCGAGCTGGAAGCGGCCCATGCGCAGCTGGAACTGGCCCGCCAGGCCGCCGATGCCGGCCCCGTGGCCGAGCTGACCGCCAGGGTCGAGGCCGATCCCGCCGACCACCAGGCGCGCTTCGACCTGGCCCAGGCGCTCTATGCTTCCGGGCAGGCGCAGGAGGCCGTGGATCAGCTGCTGGAGCTGTTCCGGCGGGATCGCGAGTGGAACGACGGGGCGGCGAAACAGCAGCTCTTTACCATCTTCGATGCGCTGAAGCCGCAGGACCCCGTGGTCCTGGCCGGACGCCGCCGCCTGTCTTCGATGATCTTCGCCTGAGAGGGCCCGCCGGAGAATTTGCGCCCGGGGTCTTTCCCGGGGCGCAATGCGGCCTAAGCTCCTGCAGATGATGACGCCAGCAGATCTTCCCGAGGTGATCCCCGTCTTCCCGCTGCCCGGCGCCCTGTTGCTGCCGCGCGCCCGGTTGCCGCTGCACCTGTTCGAGCCGCGCTACCTGGCGATGTTCGAGGATTGCCTGAAGACGCCGCACCGGCTGATCGGGATGATCCAGCCCAGCGACATGCCCGGCGGAAAGGACCACGGGTTGCACAGGATCGGCTGTGCGGGCCGCGTGACCCAGTTCTCGGAAACCGAGGACGGGCGCTACATGATCACCCTGACCGGGATCTCGCGCTACCGGATCACCGACGAGGTCGAGGGCTTCACCCCCTATCGGCGCTGCCGGATCGACTGGGCGGGGTTCGATCCCGACCTGGCGCCCAGCGATCAGGACCCGGCCTTCCGCCGTGCCGCCTTCATGGATCTGCTTGGCCGCTACTTCGACGATCAGGGCCTTTCGACCGACTGGGAGACCCTGCAGGATGCCGATGACGAACTGCTGATCAACTCGTTGTCGATGCTGCTGAATTTCACCCCGGACGAGAAACAGGCGCTGCTTGAGGCGCCATCGCTGACGACCCGTCGCGAAACGCTGGTGACGCTGCTGGAATATGCGCTGCGTGGCGGGGACGGGCAGGAGATGCTGCAATGACCGATACCCAGGGCCAGGCCCCGGCCGCCGTGCCCGCCTTCGATCGCCGCATGTTGGAGGCGCTGGTCTGCCCGCGCAGCCATGGCACCCTGCGCTACGATGCCGAGCGGCAGGAACTGATCTCGGACAGTGCCGGGCTGGCCTATCCGATCCGCGCCGGGATCCCGGTGATGCTGCTCGATGAGGCGCGGGCGCTGGACTGACGGCAGGCTGTCAGGTCGCCCCTGGGGGGGCGATGCCTCCGGCGGCAGTATTTCCGGCCCTCGGATGGGGTGAGGCGGCGGCAGTTGGTTCAGGCGCCTGCCCCGAGTCGCGGAAGCCGGGACGGTGGATGTAATCCACCTTTGCTAGCGCATCAGCTCGGGCAGGTTCCCGGTCAGGCCGGCGGCCTCGCGGATGAAGGTCCGGCGCAGGCCGGGCAGGCGGTTGACCAGGCCGAGGCCGAGGTCCCGCGTCGCGCGCAGCAGCGGGTTGTCGTTCGAAAACAGCTTGTTGGTCAGGTCCGTCGCCAGCGCCAGCGTGCCGGTATCGAAGCGGCGCCATTCCTGGTAGCGGTGCAGCACGTCCAGCGCGCCGATGTCCTCGCCATGGGCGCGCGCCTCGCGCAGCACCTGCGCCAGGGCGGCCACGTCGCGCATACCGGCGTTCAGCCCCTGTCCGGCAATCGGATGCATCCCGTGCGCCGCATCCCCGACCAGCGCCAGCCGCCAGTCCGAGAACCGCTCGCAGACCGAGAGACCCAGCGGATAGGTGAAGCGCGCGCCCTCCAGGCTGATCTCGCCCAGGAAATCGCCGAAACGGGGGCGCAGCGCGGCAAGGTAATCGCCCTCGGGCAGGGCGTTGATCGCCTGCGCGGTGGTGTCCCGCTCGCTCCAGACGATGGACGAGCGGTTGCCGGGCAGCGGCAGGATCGCCAGCGGGCCGGGCGGCATGAAGAACTGATGCGCGACGCCCTCGTGCGGCTTCTCATGGGCGATGGCGCAGACCAGCGCGGTCTGGCCGTAACCCCAGCCATGGCGCCGGATGCCGGCCCGCGCAGCGGTGCCAGACCGCTTGCCGTCGCAGCCCACCACCAGTTTGCCGCGCAACACTTCGCCCGAGGCCAGGGTGATCGAGGCGCCGTCGGGGCCGGTCTGCTGGCCCACCACCTGCGCCTCGTTCAGCAACGTGACCTGCGGCGCCGCCTCGACCGCCTCCAGCAGGGCGCGGCGCAGGTAGCGGTCCTCGATCATGTGGCCCATTGGGCCTTCCTCGATCTCGGCATGGTCGAAATGCAGGAAGAAGGGCGAGGGACCCTCTCCGGCGCGCCCGTCGCTGACCTTGATGTCGAGCATCGGCTGGCTGTTCTCCGCGACCGCGTCCCAGACGCCGATGGCCCGCAGCAGCCGCACCGAGGCCAGGGCCAGCGCATAGGCGCGGCCGTCGAACCTGGCGCCTTCCAGCTCGGCCCGGGGCAGGGCGTCGATGACGGTGCTGCTCAGCCCGGCGCGCGCCGCCGCAAGGGCCAGCGCGGGGCCGTTCAGCCCGCCGCCGACGATGAGAAGATCGCTCTGGTCGCTCATGGCACTGCCTTTCGTCTATGTCCCCAGATATGCGCCCCCGGGCGGGATTGTCCATGCGCCCCGCTGCCGCTACCGTCGCCGCGACACCGAAACGGAGAGGCGCGATGCAGGACTGGCTTTGGATGGAGGCGGCAGAGCTTGGCGCGGGAATCGGACGCGGCGAGATCGACCCGGTGGCCCTGGCCGAGACCTACCTGAACGCCATCGAGGCCCATGAGGCCGGCGCCCGCATCTATGCCCGCACCACGCCCGAGCGTGCCCTGGCCGAGGCCGCCGCCGCCGCCGAACGCGCCCGCCTCGGGATCCGCCTGCATCCGCTGGACGGGGTGCCAATCTCGTGGAAGGACCTGTTCGATTCGGCGGGCGTGGCGACCGAGGCCGGATCCGCCCTGCTGGAGGGCCGGGTGCCGGAGGAGGACGCCCGGGTGCTGCGCAACGCCAGCCAGGCCGGGCTGGTCTGCCTCGGCAAGACCCACATGACCGAGCTGGCCTTTTCCGGCATCGGCCTGAACCCGGTGACGGCGACGCCACCCAACGTGAACCATCCCGACTGGGTGCCGGGCGGCTCGTCCTCGGGCGCGGCTTCTTCGGTGGCGCATGGGCTGGCGGCGGGTGGCATCGGCTCGGACACCGGCGGGTCGGTCCGCATCCCGGCGGCCTGGAACGATCTGGTGGGCTTCAAGACCACCTCCGGGCGGATCAGCCTGGAAGGCGTGGTTCCGCTGGCCAAGCGCTTCGACACGGTGGGGCCCATCGGGCGCTCGGTCCGGGACTGCGTGCTGATGCTCTCGGCGCTGGAGGGCAGACCCGCGCCTGATCTGAGGGGCGCCGGCCTGAAGGGCGCGCGCCTTGCGACGATGGAAAGCCACGTCCTTGACGATATCCGCCCCGAGCCCCTGGCCGCCTACCGCCGCGCCGTCGAGGTGCTGCGTGATGCGGGCGCCGAGGTGGTCGAGGTCCGCTCGCCCGAGTACGATCGCGCCGCCACGCTGACCAGGCTGCTGATCGCGCCCGAGGGCTATGGCCTCTGGAAGGACGTGATCGAGGCTGCGCCGGAAAAGATGTTCCCCGAGATCCTTGAACGCTTCCGGGGCGGCGGTCAGGTGCTGGCCGCCGATTACGTCGCCGCCTGGGAAAAGCTGGAGCAGGCCCGTGCCGAATGGCACGCCCGGATGGCGGGCTTCGATGCGGTGCTGGCGCCCAGCTCGGCGATCCTGCCGCCGGTCGCCTCGCGGATGCTGGCCGATCATGACTACTATGTCACCGAGAACCTGCTGGCCCTGCGCAACACCCGCGTAGGCAACCTGATGGGGCTGCCTGCCGTGACCCTGCCGGCGGGGGCGCCCTCCTGCGGGATCATGCTGATGGGCAAGCCCTTCGCCGAAGAGGCCCTGGCCCGTGTCTCGGCAGCCGCCGAGGCCGCCCTGCGCGCCGCCTGACCGGAAAATCCCGTGGAAACACGGGGTTTCGATGCAACAGACCTGTTGCCCTGCCGCAAGAGCGCTGGACGGCGCGCGCAGCTATGGGTTACCTTTCCAGCAAAACGGGGCGTTACGACCCCGAGCCAGAGGCAGTTTCAAATGTTTCCAGAGCGGTTTTCGAACCTTCCGGAATATGCGTTCCCGCGCCTGCGCACCCTGCTCGATTCGCACGAGCCCGGCGGCGAGGTGATGCATATGACCATCGGAGAGCCCCGACACCCCTTCCCGGAGTGGGTGGGTCAGGTGCTGTCCGACAACGTGGCCGGTCTGGCCAAGTATCCCCCCAATGACGGCACGCCCGAGCTGCAGGCCGCGATCACCGACTGGATCGCACGGCGCTACGGCGTGACCATGGACCCCGCCCGCCAGGTGATGCCGCTGAACGGCACCCGCGAGGGGCTGTACAATGTCGGCATGGCGCTGGTGCCGGAACGGAAGAACGGCCAGCGCCCGGCGGTGCTGATCCCCAATCCCTTCTACCAGGTCTACGCCATCTCGGCGATTTCCACCGGCGCCGAACCGGTCTTCGTGCCCGCCACGGACGAGACCGGCCACCTGCCCGACTACGCCGCCCTGCCGGACGAGGTGCTGAACCGCACGGCGGCAGTCTTTGTCTGCTCTCCGGCCAACCCGCAGGGGGCCGTGGCCTCTGCCGCCTATTGGCGCGAGTTGCTGGCCCTGGCCGAGAAGTGGGATTTCCGCATCTTCGCCGACGAATGCTATTCCGAGATCTGGCGCGACAGTGCCCCGGTCGGTGCGCTGGAGATCGCCCGGGAGGTGGGCGCCGACCCCGAGCGCGTGGTGATCTTCCAGTCGCTGTCGAAGCGGTCGAACCTGCCCGGGTTGCGCTCGGGCTTCGTGGCGGGCGGGCCGGAGTCGATCCGCCGTATCCGTCAGCTGCGCGCCTATTCCGGCGCCCCGCTGCCGCTGCCGATCCAGAAGGTCAGCGAACGGGTCTGGGGCGACGAGGCACATGTCGACGAGAACCGCGCGCTTTACCAGCAGAAGTACCTCGCCGCCGATCAGGTGATGGGCGGTGTGCCCGGCTACAAGGGCCCCGAGGCGGGCTTTTTCCTGTGGCTGCCGGTCGAAGACGGCGAGGCGGCGGCGCTGAAGCTGTGGACCGAAACCGGGGTGCGGGTGCTGCCCGGCGCCTATCTCAGCCGCGACACCGCGGCGGGGAACCCCGGCCGGGGCTACATCCGGGTCGCCATGGTGGCGGCGCGGGACGAGATGGTGACGGGGCTGGAAAAGCTGCGCGCCTGCCTGTGGGACTGACGAGGAGCGAAGAGAATGGCCTACCAGACGAAACGTGACCCCCTCTTCGATCGCGCCATGCAGGAGGCGCTGGAAAAGCGCGGCAAGGAGCTGATCGGCCTGCTGCTGCTGGGGTTCGGCCTGATGCTGGCGGCGGTGCTCTACAGCTACGATCCGCAGGATCCCTCCTGGCTTTCGGCCTCTGACGCGCCGGTGCAGAACTGGCTCGGGCTGTTCGGGGCCTCGATCGCCGCGCCGGTGATCATGGTGATCGGCATCGGGGGCTGGGCCATTGCCGTGCTCTCGGTGATCTGGGGCCTGCGCTTCGGGCTGCACCTGGCGGACGAGGCCCCCGTGGGCCGGCTGGTCTTCGCGCCGGTCTTCGTGGTGCTGATGTCGGTCTACGGCGGTGCGCTGAACACCTCGGAAAGCTGGCCCCATGCCTTCGGGCTTGGCGGTCTCTTCGGGGATACGGTGCTGGGCGCGCTGATCGGGATCTCTCCGCTGTCGGTGGCGGGGTCGCTGAAGGTGGCGGCGCTGGTGCTGGGGCCGGCGATGGTGGCGCTTGGCCTCTTCGTTGCCGGGATCACCCGGGTCGAGATGCGCCTGGCCTTCCGCTGGCTGCTGATCGCCATCGTGCTGACCTATGCCTTCATCGCGAAACTGCTGGGCCGGGGCGCCGTCGGGGCCGTCTCGGTCGCCGGTCACGCCACCCGCAGCGCGGGCGAGGGCCTGCGCGCCCGTGCCGAGCGCCGCCGCGAAGCCCGCCTGACCGCGCAGCCCGCCGCCAATGCGGCCTGGCAAGAGGATCCCTGGGTCGAGGCCGAGGACGAACCGCTCTATTACGACGATCCGGTTGAGCCCGAGGAAAAGCCGCGCCTGCTGGGCCGTCTGCCCGGCCTGGTGCGCCGTCCCGAGCCGCAGGTGCAGAGCTGGGACGACATGGATGACGACGAGGTTCTGATGGCCCTCGGCGAGGAGGACCTGCCCCAGGATGACCGCATCCGCGCCAAGATCGCCGATGTGGTCCGCTCGCGCACCTCGCGCGGTACCCCGCCGCCGCTGGAGCAGGAGGTGGAAGAGGTGCCGCTGACCGCGATCCAGGCGGCCGCCCGGCGTGCCAAGCGTCGCGGGCCGATTCCGCTGATCTTCAAGGGCAGCCGGGAAGAGCCGCCACTGGTCCACGGCCATGGCCTGCCGCCGGAACCGCCGCTGACCGCGCCCGCCGACCGCCGGCCGCGCCTGGGCGGGGCCGATCCGCGCCATGCGGGCCTGTCCTACCCGGACGAGCCTGCACAGATGGTGCAGGATGCGGGCTACTCTGCCGGGATCCCTGTCGGCGACTATGCGATGGACGATGCCGGGATGCCCGCCCCCGAGCTGGTCGATGCCGGCCAGCTGCGGGTCGAACGGGGCATTCCCTCGATCCCGCCTGCGCCCGGGTTCGACAGTGACGAGGGTGCGGACGTCTCTGGCGATGACAACATGTTCCGGGACGACGCCTGCGAGGACGATCACTACGACTTCGCCGCCCCCGAGGAGCTGCCCGCCGCGCCGCGCAGCATGGGCTTTGGCGCCGAGGGGACCAAGATCCCCGTGGCCGAGCCGCGCAAGGTGGTGCAGCACAGTGCCCGCAAGCCGGTGCAGCCCTCGGCCCGCGCCCAGGCCGAGGCGCAGCCCTCGCTCGCCTTCGATCCGAAGGAAGCGGAATACGAGCTGCCGCCGCTCTCACTGCTGACCAACCCCGAGACCATCCAGCGCCACCATCTGTCCGACGAGGCGCTGGAGCAGAACGCCCGGATGCTGGAAAACGTGCTGGACGACTACGGCGTCAAGGGCGAGATCGTCAGCGTGCGCCCCGGCCCCGTGGTGACCATGTACGAGCTGGAGCCGGCGCCGGGTCTCAAGGCCTCCCGCGTGATCGGGCTGGCGGATGACATCGCGCGCTCGATGTCGGCGCTCTCGGCCCGTGTCTCGACGGTGCCCGGACGCTCGGTCATCGGGATCGAACTGCCGAACGACAACCGCGAGATGGTGGTGCTGCGCGAGCTGCTGGCGGCGCGCGATTTCGGCGACAGCCACATGAAGCTGCCGCTGGCGCTCGGCAAGGACATCGGCGGCGAGCCGGTGATCGCCAACCTCGCCAAGATGCCGCACCTGCTGATCGCCGGGACGACGGGCTCGGGCAAGTCGGTGGCGATCAACACGATGATCCTGTCGCTGCTCTACCGCCTGACCCCGGAAGACTGCCGGCTGATCATGATCGACCCGAAGATGCTGGAACTCTCGGTCTACGACGGCATCCCGCACCTGCTGAGCCCGGTGGTCACTGACCCGAAGAAGGCCGTGGTGGCCCTGAAGTGGGTCGTGCAGGAGATGGAAGAGCGCTACCGCAAGATGTCCAAGATGGGCGTGCGCAACATCGACGGCTACAATGGCCGCGTGGCGGATGCGCTGAAGAAGGGCGAGATGTTCTCGCGCACCGTGCAAACGGGCTTCGACGAGGATACCGGCGATCCGATCTTCGAGACCGAGGAGATCCAGCCCGAGAAGATGCCCTATATCGTCGTCATCGTCGACGAGATGGCCGACCTGATGATGGTCGCGGGCAAGGAAATCGAAGCCTGCATCCAGCGCCTGGCGCAGATGGCGCGGGCCTCGGGCATTCACCTGATCATGGCGACGCAGCGGCCCTCGGTCGACGTGATCACCGGCACCATCAAGGCCAACTTCCCCACCCGGATCTCCTTCCAGGTGACCTCGAAGATCGACAGCCGCACGATCCTCGGCGAAATGGGCGCCGAGCAGCTCCTGGGCATGGGCGACATGCTCTACATGGCCGGCGGCGCGCGGATCACCCGTTGCCACGGTCCCTTCGTCAGCGACGAAGAGGTCGAGGAGGTGGTCTCCAACCTCAAGGCCTATGGCCCGCCCTCCTATATCGGTGGCGTGGTCGAAGGGCCGGACGACGAGAAATCCGCCGATATCGACGCGGTGCTTGGCCTCAACACCGGCGGCAACACCAATGGCGAGGACGCGCTCTATGATCAGGCGGTGGCCATCGTGATCAAGGACCGCAAGTGCTCGACCTCCTATATCCAGCGCAAGCTGGCCATCGGCTACAACAAGGCCGCGCGCCTGGTCGAGCAGATGGAGGAAGAGGGCGTCGTCAGTGGCGCCAACCACGTCGGCAAGCGCGAAGTGCTGGTGCCCGAACAGTAAGGGGGGGGGGGCTCTGCCCCCGCCCGCCTGCGGCGGACTCCCCCGGAGTACTTTCAGCCTGGTGATGATGAAAGGGGGAGCCCGGAAAGGCGCCCTCCTTTTCAGCCGGTAGCGTGGCACGCTCTTCACGGAGAAGGAGGCCGCTTCTCTGGCCCCTCCTGCAACATCACCAGGCTGAAAGTACTCCGGGGGTGAATGGCGCCGCAGGCGACAGAGGGGGCGGCGCCCCCTTCCTCCGGCGCTCTCGCGCCGATGGCGGAACGGTGAAGCGCCCTCGCGCGTTTGATGCTGGAACCGCATCCAGCCGGAGCTTACATCTAGGACATGAACACGCTGACCCGCCTTCTGGCGCCCGCCGCCCTTGTCGTCGCCAGCCTGCTGCCCGCAGGGGCGGCACCGATCCCGCTCGACGCCATCTCTGGCTACATGAACGGGATGCGCACCGCAGAGAGCAAGTTCACCCAGGTGAACGCCGACGGCACGATTTCCACCGGGACTCTCTATATCAAGCGGCCGGGGCGGATGCGGTTCGAATACGATCCGCCCGAACAGGCCCTGGTGATCGCCGGCGGCGGTGCCGTGGCGATCTTCGATCCGAAATCCAACGGCGGCCCCGAGACCTATGGCCTCGACCGCACGCCGCTGAAGCTGATCCTGGATGACAACATGGACCTCGGCCGGGCCAACATGGTCACCGACCACCGCGAGGAAGGTCCGTCGACGGTTCTGCGCGCCCAGGATCCCGAGCACCCGGAATATGGCCATATCGAACTGGTCTACACCGGCGGCGCCGGGGCCCCCGTCGAGCTGCGGCAATGGGTCGTCACGGACGAGGCCGGCAGCCAGACGACGGTGATCCTCGGGGATCTGAGGACCGATGTGAGTCTCGGCGATTCGATGTTCTCGATCCGCCGCGAGAGCCAGCGGCGCGGCGGGGACTGAGCCCGCCGCCCGGCCGGCGGTCAGGTGCAGAACGGCAGCTGCGTCGCGTAGAGCTCGGAGCGCACAGCGACGCGTTGCGCGACCGAGATTAGCCAGGACTTCGAGCGGTAGGAGCCCCGCGCATAGCCGCTTCGGCCTTCGTGGTAGGCCAGGTACTGCGCGCGCGCATCCGACAGCGGAATGCCGAGGCGCAGGGTCGATTCCGCCATGTACCAGCCCATGAAGTCGGTCGCATCGTCGATATCGGTGCGGCGGGCGCGGCGGTTGCCGGTCTTCTGCTGGTATTCCTCCCAGGTGCCGTCAAGCGCCTGGCTGTAGCCGGTGGCCGAGCTTTGCCGGCCCAGCGGGATGATCCCCAGGGCGAAGCGATGCGGCGTGCGGGCATTGCCGATGAACTTGCTCTCCTGGTGCATGACGGCCATCTGCACGTGCACCGGGACCCCCCAGCGACGTTCCGCGCGCTGGAAGGCGCGGGCGAAATGCGGCCTCTGGGCCAGGATGGAACAGGCGTTGTCCATGTTGCGCGGGGCTGTCGTGTCTCGTCCGCCGCCACAGGACGCGACGATGAGCACGATGAGAATCGCGGAAAGCTTCTTGATCATCTGCCTCTCGAAGTCTGCTCTTGTTGTGTTTTTTCGAGATTCTACACGAAAGGCCCGGCTGACGGAACCTTCAAAGCCGTGATTGGCGGGCCCGGCGGATCAGAGCAGGACGGCCAGCAGCAGGGGCAGCATCAGCACGGAAAGCAGGGTCGAGACGACGACCAGACCGGCCACCGCATCGGAATCGGCGCCGTATTTCACTGCCAGCAGGTAGGAGGTGACGGCCACCGGGGTCGAGACCTGCAGCACCAGCACCGCGAAGGCCACGTCATCCAGTCCGAACAGCCGCCCCATGACCCAGGAGATGCCGACGCAGAGCGCGATCTTCAGCACCGAGAGCACCGAGGCGAGGCGAATCGAGCCGGGGCGCAGGCGGGCCACCGCGACGCCGAGGGTGATCAGCATCAGCGGAATCGCCATCTGGCCGGTCAGCTCCAGCGTATTGGTCAGGAAGACCGGCGTGTGCCAGCCCTGGCTCAGGAAGATGCCGCCGAGGATGGTGGCCCAGAGCAGCGGCTCCTTCAGGGCGCGCACCACCGAGCCGCCGCCCGAGACCACCCAGATGCCGAAGGTGAAGCTCCAGATCGCCATGACGGCGAAGACCACCACCGCGTAGCCCAGCCCCGCCTCGCCGAAGGCGAACAATGCCAGCGGCAGGCCGAGGTTGCCGGTATTGCCGAAGATCAGCGGCGCCAGGTAGCTGCGCAGGTCCAGCTTGGTCAGCCAGAGCACCAGCGCGGTGACCAGCGTCAGCGCGGCGTAGACCCCGACCGAGGCAAGCGAGAGCGCGGTCAGCGCCGCCGGGTCGATTTCGGTCCGCATCAGGGCGGTGAAGATCAGGCAGGGCACCGAGAGCGTCATCGCCATGCGGGTGACGAAGTCGATCTGGTAGTCGAACCCCATCCGCACCCAGGCAAAGCCGATGGCCGCGAGAAGGAATACCGGAGCGGTGATCTCCAGCACTGTCAGGACAAGGTTCACAGTGTGTTTCCCCTAATTTCACGGCGTCGGGTTGGACAATGGGCGGGGAATGACGTTAGTAGGGGGTCTGATGACGTGCAAGACGATGCTGAAGACCAACGCGAAATATCATTTGGGCCAGGTGGTCCGGCACCGCAAACACCCGTTTCGCGGAGTAATTTTCGATGTCGACCCCGAATTCAGCAACACCGAGGAATGGTACGACGCGATTCCCGAGGACAGCCGTCCGCCGCGTGAGCAGCCCTTCTATCACCTGCTGGCCGAGAACGATCAGAGCTACTACGTGGCCTATGTCTCGGAGCAGAACCTGATCGAGGACATGTCGGGCGAGCCTGTCGACCATCCCGATATCCCCGATCTCTTCGGGGCCTTCGAGGATGGTCACTATCAGCTCGAGTTCCAGCTGAACTGAGGCCGGCATGTAGGGGGGGCTCTGCCCCCGTCTCCTAGGGAGACTCCCCCGGAGTATTTTCAGCCGTCGAATGGAGACAGAGGCTCCTGGCCCATTCTGAGGCCAAAAATACTCCCGCCGGAGGCGGCCTCGGGCGGGAGCAGGGGAGTGTCTCTGCCAGGTCAGCGATATCAGTAGCCGATGGCGCAGCCGTCCTTGCGCGGGTCTGAGCCCGCCTCCATCACGCCGGAGGCATGGATGCGGATCGCCTGGGCGCCGCCGATCGGACCTTCGGGGGTGACGACCTCGTGGCCCATTTCCTGCAGGTTCGCGGCCACCTCGGGGGCATAGCCCCGTTCCAGCTGCAGCTTGCCGCCGTCGGGGAAGGCGCGGGGGGCGTCTATGGCCTCCTGCGGGGACAGGCCGTAGTCGCGCAGGTTGGTGACGAAGCGCGCATGGCCCGCCGCCTGGTACTGGCCGCCCATGACGCCGAAGGGCATGTTGGGCGTGCCGTCTTCGGCCAGCATGGCGGGGATGATCGTGTGCAGCGGACGCCTGCCCGGGGCCAGCATGTTGCCGTGCCCCTCTTCCAGCGTAAAGCCGCAGCCGCGGTTGTGCAGCACCAGGCCGAACTTCTCCGTCCCGATGCCCGAGCCGAAGGCGTGGAAGATCGAGTAGATCAGCGAGACCGCCATGCGGTCGCGGTCGACGACAGTGATATAGACCGTGTCCCGATGCGGTGCGCCGGAGAGCTGGTCGGGCACCTGCTGCGCGCGCCTGGGGTCGATGGCCGCGGCGAGCTCGGCGGCGAAGGCGGGATCGAGCAGCCTTTCGGCCTGGGCGGTGGCCGCATCGGCGATGAAGCGGTTGCGGGCGGCATAGGCCAGCTTGGCGGCCTCGGCCTCGATATGGGCGCGCTCGGCGCCGAAGGGGTCCAGTGCGGAAAGATCGAACTGCGCCAGCATGTTGAGCATCAGGATCGCGATGGCGCCCTGGCCGTTCGGCGGATGCTCGTAGAGCGCGGCGCCCTTGTAGCTGCCGCGGATCGGATCGGTCTGATCTCCCTGCGCGGTGGCGAAATCGCCGGCGGTGTGGCTGCCCCCGGCGGCGGTCAGGGCGGCCAGCATGTCCTCGGCCACCTCGCCCTGGTAGAAGGCGCGGGCGCCGTCGCGGGCAATGCGGCGCAGGACTTCGGCCTGACCGGGAAGGGCGAAGCGGTCCCCTTCGCGGGGCGCATGGCCACCGGGCATCAGGTGGCGCGCGGCCCGGGCATCAAGCCGCCCGGCGGAGGCGGCGAAGTCGAAGGCAACCCGGGCGTGCACGGGCACACCGTCCTCGAAATAGGAGATCGCGGGGGCGAGGCTGTCGGCCAGCCCCAGCTTGCCCCAGAGCGCCGACATCTCGTCGAAGGCGGCCACGGCGCCGGGCACGGTGACGGCGCGGGCATCGCGGTCGGGGATGGCGGCCAGCCCCTCGGCGCGCATCGCGGCGGCATCGGCGCCCCCGGGCGCGCGGCCCGAGCCGTTGTAGGACAGCACGCGGTCCGCGCCGGCGGGCTTCACCAGCACGAAGCAGTCGCCGCCCAGGCCGCACATGGCCGGTTCGCAGACCCCGAGCGCCACGGCGCCGGCAATCGCCGCGTCCATGGCATTGCCGCCGCGTTTCAGCAGGTCCAGCGCCACGTTGGCGGCAATCGGGTGGGATGTGGCACAGAGGCCGTTGTCGGCCCAGACGGGCGAGCGGCCGGGCAGGTGTAGATCGCGCATGTGTCCTCCTCTTGCGAGGGCGGATGCTGGGCGCGAAGCGGCCGGGGGTCAAGTGGCAAGCGCGGGGCGCTGCGGAGATGTCCGGGGGGATGCTGCTGGGGTAAACCTCGACGCCACGCACTGGGTGGGGGCTGTAATACGCGGCGCCGAGGGAAGCCAGTGCAGCTACACCTACAAGATGTCCCCGGCTCGTGGCGGCGATGGGATTGCGGTGCGGCCATTTCGGGGCAATTCCGGCGAATGCGGCGAAAATGGTGCAGAGCCATGACCGCGCGACGGATCGCGCCATGATTGCGCGATTTCGGCCCCGCTTCGGCGCGGTTTCCGCCGTGATTGCACCGGGGCGGAAAGAGATTCGGGTTTCGCTGCGGGCAGGATCGGGGCGGATCGGTGGCAAGTCTTGGGTCGTGCGTTTAATTAAATGTAAACAGTAGCTTGGCTTCGATCCAGCCTGTTGGGGGTGTCGGTGAAAGTTCGAGCCGATCAGCCGTGGGTTGTGGGCCGCGGCGAAGAGGGCATGTGCCGGGTGGGGCATGGGGGCGAGGGTGGTCGCCCGAATGACGGCACTGGCCGGGTGGTCGACACCGTGAGGGGCTGACAGCCCGCGCGTTCTAGTTTGCCGATTCCGCAACAATCGGGGCGGCCCGGCTGAGCCCTCCTGCCCGCCGCAGGGACGCCGGACAGGGCAGTTGACCTTCGGCTCTTGCCTCGTTCCGAAGATGCCGCTTCGCCGGAAACGTCTGTCGTCGGTGCCTGACTCAGTTCGCCCGGCGCGCGGTGTCGATATTGATGCGGAAGGTCAGTTCATTCATCTCGCCAACCCTCTGGTAGAGCACATCGCGCGAGAGATCGCGGATGAGGAACCAGCCAAACCCGCCTTCGGGAAGTTTCTCCAGCCGTTCCGGCAGGGGAGAGGGCGCGCCCATGGGCGGCGTGTCCTCTGGCATGGGGCGGCCTTCGTCACGGATACGGAAGTGAAGCCCATCGGGCTCCGAGGTGCATTCCAGGCTGATCCAGCCGCGTTCCTCTGTTCCATAGGCATGTTCGACGACGTTGTTCAGCACTTCGGCAAGCACCAGTTCGACCGAGCCGCGTTCTTCCAGTTCCAGGTCCTGCAGGTCGGCGATGATGGTCTGCAGCGCCCGGCGCACGGACAGCGGAGAGCTGGGGAACGTCAGACGGATGTCCTTGCTGTGCCGCCGCAGCGCCTGTTCCGGCAGGCTGTGACCCGGTTCAGCCTGCATGGCCGGCCACCGCGCTGCCAAGGCTGTCATGGATGGCAAACACCGTGTCCATGCGGGTCAGCCGGAAGACCTTGTCGACATTGGCATTCAACGCCGCAAGCTCCAGCTTCTGACCCTTCTCCAGCTGCTTCATCGCCGCGACGATGGCGCCCAGGCCGCTTGAATCGATGAAATCCACCTTGCCCAGGTCAAGTATGATCCGGCCCTTGCGCCCCTCGGCCAGGTCGCGCATCAGATCCTTGAAACGGATAGCCACGGCGGCGTCGATCCGCGCGGCATCGACCGTGATGATCGTCGCGTCCCGTTCGGTCCGGGTGGAAAGATGCATCGCAGGGCTCCCTGTCCGCTCGCTTCGGCGAAACGCTAGACGTCAATCCTTACCATTCGGTATGCAGAGGACAGAGAAAGGGAGGATGCCATGCAGGAGGTCTACATCACCGGGGCGGCACGCACCGCCATGGGCGGGTTCCAGGGCGCCTTGTCGCCGCTCTCCGCGCCACAGCTCGGCGGCGCCGCGATCCGGGCCGCCCTGGCTGGGGCAGGGCTGGACACGGTCGACGAACTGCTGTTGGGCTGCGTCCTGCCCGCCGGCCAGGGCCAGGCGCCGGCCCGGCAGGCGGGATTCGCCGGTGGCCTGGGGGAAGAGGTCCCCGCCACGACGCTCAACAAGATGTGCGGCTCCGGCATGAAGGCGGTGATGATGGGCTTCGACCAGATCGCCCTCGGCCATGCGGCGACCATGGTCACCGGGGGGATGGAAAGCATGTCCAACGCCCCCTACCTGCTGCCGGCCATGCGTGGCGGGGCGCGTCTCGGCCATGGGCAGACCATCGACCACATGTTCCTCGACGGGCTGGAGGATGCCTATGACAAGGGCCGCCTGATGGGCACCTTCGCCGAGGACTGCGCCGAGGCCTTCCAGTTCACCCGGCAAGCCCAGGACGACTACGCGCTGGCCTCGCTGGATCGCGCGCTGACGGCGCAGAAATCCGGCGCCTTCACCGCCGAGATCGCCCCGGTCGAGGTCACCACCCGCAAGGGCAGCACGGAGGTGGCACAGGATGAGCAACCCCTAACCGCCCGTCCCGAGAAGATACCGACCCTGAAACCCGCCTTCCGCGCGGGCGGCACGGTGACGGCGGCCAATGCCTCTTCGATCTCGGACGGGGCGGCGGCGCTGGTGCTGGCCGGGCGCGCCGCCACCCGCGCCCGGGGCCTGACCGTGCGCGCGCGCATCGCAGGCCATGCCAGCCACGCCCAGGCGCCGAAGGATTTCCCGACCGCCCCCGTTCCCGCCGCCCGCAAGCTGCTGAAGAAGCTCGGCTGGAAGATCGGGGACGTCGACCTCTGGGAGGTCAACGAGGCCTTCGCCGTGGTCCCCATGGCCTTCATGGCCGAGATGGGCATTCCCCACGACCGGGTGAACGTGAACGGCGGCGCCTGTGCGCTCGGCCATCCCATCGGCGCCTCGGGGGCGCGGATCCTCGTCACCCTGTTGCACGCGATGGAGCAGCGCGGTGCAAAGCGCGGCATCGCAGCCATCTGCATCGGCGGCGGCGAGGGTACGGCGGTCGCCATCGAGCGCCCCTGATCCGATGCGCGGGGCAGACGACGTCGCGCCCCGCCCCCTTTCCCCATTCGATGGCCTGAAATACTCTCGGGGGTGAATTGCGGCCCCGGGCCGCAAGAGGGGGCTGACAGCCCCCTCTCCCCCCCTCACCGAAAGACCCGACATGCCCGATTACGCCTCCCTCGCCGCCACCATCCGCTCCCTCACCGAGGGCGAAACCGACGAGGTCGCCCTGATGGCGACCCTGGCCTGCGAGATCCACCACAGTGACGACCGTTTCGACTGGACCGGCTTCTACCGGGTGACCGAGCCGGGCCTGCTGAAGATCGGCCCCTACCAGGGCGGGCACGGCTGCCTGCAAATCCCCTTCTCGCGCGGGGTCTGCGGGGCGGCGGCACGTAGCGGAGAGACCCAGCTGGTCGATGATGTCGACGCCTTCCCCGGTCATATCGCCTGCGCCTCCTCGACCCGTTCCGAGATCGTGATCCCTGTGCGCAACCGTGCCGGAGCGGTGATCGCCGTGCTGGATATCGACAGCGACCAGCCCGCCGCCTTCACCGAAGAGGATGACAGGGCGCTGACCGCGATCCTGGCCGAGGTCTTCGCCGGCTAGGTCTCGGCTCTCGACCGGCGCGCCATATCAGGCTATCTGCCGCCCATGAGCGATACCCCCCAGCACCCGCCCTCGACCCTGCCGCCAGATGACTACCGGCCGCCCGACGTGCCGCTGCAGGTGATCCACGAGGACCACGAGGTCCTGATCGTCGACAAGCCCTCGGGGCTCCTGTCGGTGCCGGGACGCGGCGAACACCTGGCCGATTGCCTGCTCTCGCGGGTTCAGGCGGCCTTCCCGATGGCGCTGCTGGTGCATCGTCTCGACCGGGACACCTCGGGCGTGATGGTCTTCGCCATGACGCCGCACGCGCAGCGTCACCTTGGCCTGCAGTTCGAGCACCGCCGGGTGAAGAAGACCTACGTGGCGCGGGTCGCGGGCAAGCTGGAGCCGAAGACCGGCACCGTCGACCTGCCGCTGATCGTCGACTGGCCGAACCGTCCGAAACAGATGGTGGACCATGAGAACGGCAAGCCCGCCGTCACCGACTGGAAGGTGCAGCGGTATGGTGACGAAGAGACCCGAGTGCGGCTCTTTCCCCAGACCGGGCGCTCGCACCAGCTGCGGGTGCACATGCAGGCGCTAGGGCACCCGATCCTGGGCGATCCCTTCTACGCCGAAGGCGCGGCGCGCGATCACCCCCGCCTGATGCTGCACGCGGAAGAGCTGCGGCTGCTGCATCCCGATGGTGGCCAGGGCAAGAAGTTCCGCGCCAAGGCGCCGTTCTGAGCCCGTTTCCGGGACGGGTTACCTCTTGAGGATGCGGTCGGTCAGGTTCTGCCGCCCGGCCATCAGCGCGTCGATCTCGGGCGCCAGGGCGGGCTCGCGCTGGCGGATGGCCTCGATCTCGTCCAGCCGGTTGGCGGCGATCAGGGCCAGCAGATCGAGGCGCAGGGCGCCCTCCGCGTCGCGGGGCAGGGCGGCGCAGGGCTGCACCTTCTCCGAGAGCTGTTCGGGCAGCAGCGCCCGCAGCTCGGCGGGGCTCAGAGCCGTCTCGGCGAAGGTGTAAAGCCCGGTGCCCCGCCCGGGCACGGCATAGGTCGTGACGAAATGGGCCGAGACCGGCGCACCGGCCAGCGCCTCGGCGATCTTCGGACCATTGCGCTCGATCCGGTCCTCGGTGCCCTCGCCATCGGACCAGTCCAGCAGGCGGCGGGTGACGAAGTTGTAAAGCCGCTTGCCGGTGGCCATCCAGATCCGCGTCGGCAGGGCCTTGCGGGCCAGCATGGCGCGCTCGGCGGGGGTCAGAAGCTCCGGCGCATAGGCGCGCTTCTGCTTCAGCAGGTGGCGCAGGTCCTCGCGCGCCATGGTGCGGAACAGCGGACCGCGGAAGCGATGCACCGAGGCCAGCTGGAAGTCGATCACCGCCGCCCCGCCATCGGGGCGCATCAGCCAGTTCTGCGGCTTGGCGATGTCGTTGTGAGTGACGCCCCGGCGGCGCATCTCGCGCAGCAGCCGCCTGGCATCGCGGTAGAAGAAGGCTTCCGAGGGCCGGGCCAGCTGCAGCGGCGTGCCCTCGGACCAGACCCGGATCAACCCACGCCGATCGGCGCGCAGCAGCTCGGGGCAACCCTCGATGCCCTGCACGGCGGCAAGGCCCCGGGTCTCGCGCCGGGCCAGCATCCGGGCAATTGGACGTGACCACAGCGGCAGCCGGTCGAGACGGCGGAAGGCCAGCCGACGCCCGGGCGCATCGGCGAAATGCCCCGAAAGAGTCTCGGAGAAGGGATCGCGCTTCAGCACGGTGGTCTCGATGAAGTCTGGATCGGTCATGTCACCGCCGGGCTCGGCTGCAGTTCGGGCGTGCAGGCATCTACCAGTCTGCGACAGCTGCTGGCAAGCGCGGCAGCCTTTCCGCCGGGGCGCCAGCAAAGGAGACCCGCATGGCCGAGGTGATTCACTCCATGATCCGCGTGCTGGACGAGGCCCCGCCCTGTCCTTCTGGGAAACCGCCTTCGGCCTGACAGTCGCCGAGCGGCTGGACTTCGAGAGCTTCAGCCTGATCGACCTGAGCAACGTCGAAACAGGTTTCAAGCTGGAGCTGACGGTGAACAGGGGGCAGTCCGAGCCCTACGGCCTCGGCAACGACTAGGGCCACTTGGCGGTCGCGGTCGCCGATCTCGAGACCGAGCATGCCCGTCTGCAGGCCGCAGGCCTGGCCCCGCGCACGATCATCCAATTCGTCCCGAGGGGTGCTTTGCGGCGACGTTCTTCTTCATCACCGATCCCGACGGTTCCGAGATCGAGGTGATCCAGCGCGGCGGACGCTACCTCTGACGCGGCGAGAGGTGGGTTGTCACCCACCCTACGCTTGCGACAGGCGACGGCACGGCAAGCGAGCGTCGGGCCCGGAGGGCAGGAAGACATTTGAGTATTTTCAGCCTGGTGATGGTGCAGGTCGTGACATCGGGGCGGCCGCCTTCCGAACCGGGAGCGTGCACGCTCTCAGCTCAGACGTAGGCCGCCCTGCCGGGCATCGTCCCGCATCATCACCAGGCTGAAAGTACTCGCGGGGGGAGGCTCCCGCAGGGAGGCGGGGGGCGGCAGCCCCCTTCCCCGGTTTCAGGCGTCGGCGGTCCAGCCGGAGACGGCCTTGACCTCGAGGAAATCCTCAAGCCCCCAGACGCCCCCCTCGCGGCCATTGCCCGAGGCCTTCATGCCGCCGAAGGGCGACCCTGCGCCGCGCGGCTGGCCGTTCATCTCGACCATGCCCGAGCGCAGTTGCCGCGCCAGGCGGTTGGCGCGGGCGCCGTCGCTGGTCTGGACGTAGTTGGTCAGCCCGTAGGGGGTGTCGTTGGCGATCTGAATGGCCTCTTCCTCGGTGTCGAAGGGCATGATCGTCAGGACCGGGCCGAAGATTTCCTCGCGGGCGATGGTCATCTGGTTGTTGGCATCGGCGAAGACGGTGGGGCGGACGAAGAAGCCGCGATTCAGCCCCTCGGGGCGGCCCGGGCCGCCGGCGACGAGGCGGGCGCCTTCCTTCATGCCGGTCTCGATCAGGTTCTGGATCTTGTCGAACTGGCTGGCGTTGACCACCGGGCCGATATGGCGACCAGGTTCGGAGGCCGGGCCGACCGTGATGCCATTGGCCACGGCGGCGGCCTCTTCCACGGCAGCGTCGTAGCGTTCGCGCTGGACCAGCATCCGCGAGGGCGCGTTGCAGCTCTGCCCCGAGTTGTTCATCATGTGCAGCACGCCGCGCTTCACCGCCTTGTCGTCAGCATCGGCGAAGATCACGTTGGCACCCTTGCCGCCCAGTTCCAGGTGCACCTTCTTCAGCGTCGCCGCCGCGTTCTGCGAAATGGCGACACCGGCGCGGGTCGAGCCGGTGAAGGAGACCATGTCGACCTCGGGGTGGCCCGAGAGCGCCGAGCCGACGCCCGCGCCATCGCCGTTGACCAGGTTGAAGACGCCGGCGGGGATGCCGGCCTCGTCCATCATCTCGGCGAAGAGCAGGGCGTTGAGCGGGCTTTCCTCGGAGGGTTTCAGCACCATGGTGCAGCCGGCGATCAGCGCCGCGATGACCTTCAGCGTGACCTGGTTCATCGGCCAGTTCCAGGGGGTGATCAGCGCGCAGACGCCGACCGCCTCGTAGATGATGCGGTCATTGGGCGCGTGATCGCCCAGCGGACGGACGAACTGGAACTCCTTCGCGGCGGCGAGGAAGTTCTTGGTATGCGAATAGCCGGCCCCCCATTGCGAGGCACTGGCCATGTCGATCGGCGCGCCCATCTCCATCGAGATCGCCTGCGCCATCTCGTCCTTGCGGCGCTCGTAGATCGCGAGGAACTTCTCGACTAGGGCGATGCGTTCGGCCGGGTCGGTGGCCATCCAGGCGGGGAAGGCGGCGCGGGCGGCGGCGACGGCGCGGTCGGCATCCTCGGCGCTGCCCAGCGAGATCACCGCGCAGGGCTCTTCGGTGGAGGGGTCGATCACCTGGTGGTCGCGGGCCGTGGCGGGGGCGACCCACTGGCCATTGATGTAGAAATCGCGTTTCTCGATCATGAAATCTCTCCGGTCTTCGGGTCCGAGGGAGGGGCTTTCCGCTCTGCGGACGGGGGTTTCGCATGTCTCGCGGGCACTGTGTCACCCCGGGCTGCGCGCGGCAAGATGCTGTGCGGTCCTCTCCGTTCCGGCTGCGGGACGCCGCCGCAGGGCGGCCATGCGTCCGAGCGTACGAGACGGGGGTGCAATATGCGCCGGACCATATTACCTATGGCACCAATGCAAGACTGACAGGAGGACCTCATGTCTCTGCGTATCAATGACACCGTGCCTGATTTCACCGCCCAGACCGACCAGGGCGAGATCTCTTTCCATGACTGGCTTGGCGACAGCTGGGCCATTCTGTTCAGCCATCCGAAGGACTTCACCCCGGTCTGCACGACCGAGTTCGGCGCCGTGGCGCAGCTGGCCGAGGAATGGGTCAAGCGCGGCACCAAGGTGATCGGCGTGTCGGTCGACGGCGTGGAAGAGCACAAGGGCTGGAAGGGCGACATCGAGAGCTTTGCCGGCGCCACCGCCAGCTTCCCGATCATCGCAGACGAGGATCTGAAGGTGGCCAAGCTGTTCGACATGCTGCCCGCCGAGGCCTATCTGCCCGATGGCCGCACCCCGGCCGACAGCGCCACCGTGCGCTCGGTCTTCATCATCGGGCCGGACAAGAAGCTGAAGCTGCAGATGACCTACCCGATGACCATCGGCCGCAACTTCGGCGAAGTCCTGCGCGCCCTGGACGCGCTGCAACTGACCTATGGCGTTCCGCTGGCCGCTCCGGCCAACTGGGAAGTGGGTCAGGATGTCATCGTCGCGACCTCGCTCAACAACGAGCAGGCCGCCGAGAAATACGGCGAGCTGGACATCAAGCTGCCCTACCTGCGTTTCGTCAAGAGCCCCAGCTGAGGCGGACTTGAAACCCGGCTCTGCCGGAGCCTAATCAGGGGGGCGTCCATCGGGCGCCCCTTTCCCATCGGAGCCCGCCCATGCGCTTTCTCAAGCTCGACACCGGAGTGATCGATTCCTTCGACGCCGCCCTGGGCGGGGAGGGGCTGCGCATCGACACCGGCCCGGGTGCGGCGCTGCGCCGGCTGGCGGGGCACCGGGGTTGGGGCGTGGCCCTCGCGGCCCTTGCGCGCGCGCTGTCGGCCCCCGGCCCGGAGGCCCGCGCGGCCATCGCGGGCAACCTGGCCCGCAAGCGCATCCGGGTGCCCGCCGTCTTCGGCAATCCGCTGGTCTCCGGGCTCTATGGCTACGTCAAGCGGGTCGAGGCGGCGCTGCTGCGCCAGACCCTGCTGGCCGAGCTGGCGGCGACGGATCCCGAGGTGGTGGTGGTCTACAACGGCTCTGTCTACCCGGAGTCGGTTTTGGCCGAGGTCAGCCGGGGCCGCCCCCGGGTCTTCATCGAGGCGGGGTTCTTTCCGCAGACCCTGCAGATCGACCCGGAGGGGCTGAACGGTGCCAACTCGGTGCCCCGTGATGCCGCCTTCTACCGCGACGAGAGCCGCGATTTCGCTGCCGGCGGCTACCCGGATGCGGTCAACAATCGTCCGTCGAAGGCACGCCACGATGCGGTGGCGTTGGAGCCGGGTTTCATCTTCGTGCCCTTCCAGGTGCCCTCGGACATGCAGGTGACGCTGCATTCGCCCTGGGTGCGGGACATGGGGGCCTTTCTCGACGTGATCTGCGACCTGGCCGACCGCCTTCCGGGCGAGCGCTTCGTGATCAAGGAACATCCCAGCTTCAAGCTTTCGGTGAAGGGGCGGCGCAGCCATCCACGGGTGACCTTCGCCAATGGCAACGTGACCTCCGAGCTGATCCGCGACGCGCGGGCGGTGATCACGCTGAATTCCACCGTCGGGATCGAGGCCCTGCTGCTGGAGCGCCCGGTGATCACCCTCGGCGCCGCCTGCTACAATATCGAGGGGCTGGTGCGGCACGCGCCGAATGCGCAGGCGCTGGAGGCCGCCGTGGCGGCGCGCGACTGGCAGGCCGATCCGCAGCTGGTGCGACAGTTCATCGGCTACCTGTGGAACCACTACCTGGTCCATGGCAGCTATGCCGATCTGCCGCAGGATCTGCCGCGGATCCTTTCGGTGCGCGCCGGGCAGCGCCAGCCCATTCTCTGATCCCACCCGCAAGGGCGACGGAAAAGGCCCCCGGCAGATGCCGGGGGCCTTTTCTGTTCTATCCCGAAGGAGGCGCCGATTACTCGGCGTTTTCTTCCTTGGCGGCTTCTTCGCCGGTCTCCTGGTCGACGACCTTCATCGACAGGCGGACCTTGCCGCGATCATCGAAGCCGACCAGCTTGACGAAGACTTCCTGGCCTTCCTTCAGCACGTCCGACGGATGGTTCAGGCGGCGGTTCTCGATCTGGCTGACGTGCACCAGGCCGTCACGCTTGCCGAAGAAGTTCACGAAGGCGCCGAAATCGACCAGCTTCACGACCTTGCCCTTGTAGACCTTGCCCTCTTCCGGCTCGGCCACGATCGAGTAGATCATGTCGTGGGCGCGCTGGATGGCCTCGGCATCGGACGAGGCGATCTTGATGATGCCGTCGTCGTTGATGTCGACCTTGGCGCCGGAGGTTTCCACGATCTCGCGGATGACCTTGCCGCCCGAGCCGATCACTTCACGGATCTTGTCGGTGGGGATCTGCATGGTCTCGATGCGCGGGGCATGGGCCGAGAATTCCGCAGCGCCGTCGAGCGCCTTGTTCATCTCGCCCAGGATGTGCAGACGGCCTTCCTTGGCCTGGGCCAGGGCGGTCTTCATGATCTCGGGCGTGATGCCCTGGACCTTGATGTCCATCTGCAGCGAGGTGATGCCCTCGGAGGTGCCGGCCACCTTGAAGTCCATGTCGCCGAGGTGATCCTCGTCGCCCAGGATGTCGGTCAGCACGGCGTAGGAGCCGTCATCTTCCAGCACCAGGCCCATGGCCACACCGGCCACGGCGGCCTTCAGCGGCACACCGGCATCCATCATCGACAGCGAGCCGCCGCAGACGGAAGCCATCGAGGACGAGCCGTTGGATTCGGTGATCTCGGACACGATGCGGATCGTGTAGGGGAAATCGGTGGCGGCGGGCAGGACGGCCTGAAGGGCGCGCCAGGCCAGCTTGCCGTGACCGATTTCACGACGACCGGGGGAGCCGACACGACCGACTTCGCCGACCGAGTAGGGCGGGAAGTTGTAGTGCAGCATGAAGTTGGATTTGAAGTTGCCGTGCAGCGCGTCGATGAACTGCTCGTCGTCGCCGGTGCCAAGCGTGGTCACGACGAGGCCCTGGGTCTCGCCACGGGTGAACAGCGCCGACCCGTGGGTCCGGGGCAGCAGGCCGGTTTCGGCGGCGATCGGGCGCACTTCGTCGGTGCGGCGACCGTCGATGCGCTTGCCGTTCTTCACCACGTCGCCACGCAGGACGCTGGATTCCAGCTTCTTCAGCGCCGAGCCGAGGTTGGCATCGGCCAGCTGCTCTTCCGAGAGGGCGGCCTTGATCTCTTCCTTGACGGCGGCAACAGCGGCGGTGCGCTCCTGCTTGTCGGTGATCGCATAGGCGGCGCGCATCTTGTCTTCACCGGCGGCCTTCACGGCTGCGGACAGCTCGGAGTAATCCGGGGGGGTGAAGGCGAAGGGCTCTTTCGCGGTCTCTTCGGCCAGCGAGATGATCAGGTCCAGGACGGGCTGGATCTGCTCGTGGGCGAAGGTGACGGCGCCCAGCATCTCGTCTTCGGTCAGCTCGTAGGCTTCCGATTCGACCATCATCACGGCGCCCTTGGTGCCGGCGACGACGAGGTCGAGACGCTGTTCGGGGTTGTTGCGCAGGCCCTGCATGTCGTCGACGGAGGGGTTCAGCACGTATTCGCCGTTCGAGAAGCCGACGCGGCAGCCGGCGATCGGGCCCATGAAGGGCGCGCCCGAGATGGTCAGCGCGGCGGAGGCGGCGATCATCGCGACGACATCGGGGTCGTTCTCAAGATCGTGGCTCAGCACGGTGCACATGACCAGGACTTCGTTCTTGAAGCCGGGGGCGAACAGCGGGCGGATCGGGCGGTCGATCAGGCGCGCGGTCAGGGTCTCTTTCTCGGTGGGGCGGGCCTCACGCTTGAAGAAGCCACCCGGGACCTTGCCGGCCGCGTAATACTTTTCCTGGTAATGCACGGTCAGAGGGAAGAAATCCTGGCCCTCTTTCTGCTGCTTGGCGAAGGTGACGTTGGCCATCACCGAGGTTTCGCCCAGGGTGGCGATGACGGTGCCATCGGCCTGGCGGGCAACCTTGCCCGTTTCCAGCGTGAGGGTCTCGTCCCCCCACTGCATCTCTTTTTTCGTTACGTTGAACATCAGCGTATCCTGTCTGGAGGCTCTCGCGGGCCCTCCCGCGTCCTCCGTTTTCATGGCGGCCCCATTGCCGCCGACCCCTAATCCTCATGTCACGGCGCCGGGGTCCCTTGCGCCACGTCTCAGATTGGCTCGGGCCATACAGGAGAACGGGTCTCTTGGGAAGGGCAATGGGCGAGGCGCCGCCTGCGGCTTTGGGTTTCGCGGACAGCGGTTTCGCGGTATCCGGGCGCATCGCGGGCCAGCCCGCCTGCCGTATCCGCCCGCCGCACCGGAGTGCCCTATGTCCGACCTGCCGCCCTCTCCCTACGAGGCGCCCGGCTTCCATGCCGAGGCGATCGCCGCGGGCCGTCATCGCGCCATCGTCGGTGGTCGCTGGGACGAGACCGGGCGGGCGCAGATGGCGCTGCTGCTGGATCACGGGCTGAGGCCAGAACATCACCTGCTGGACATCGGGGCGGGCTCGCTGCGGCTGGGCTGCAAGGCGCTGCGCTACCTGGAGCCGGGGCACTACTGGGCCACCGATGCCTCGCGCGCGCTGCTGCTGGCGGGGCTGGCGCAGGAGCTGGACGAGGTGCCGCCCGCGCAGCACCCGCCCGAGGCGCAGCTGATCGGCGACGCCGCCTTCACCTTTCCCGGCGTGCCCGAGGTGATCACCCATGCGATCTGCTTCGCGGTCTTTCCACATCTGACCCCGGCGCACATGGAGGTCGCCCTGACCAACCTGCGCCGCTTCCCGGCGCTGGAGCTGGTCGCCTTCACCGTCTTCCTGGCGCCCGAGACCGAGGCTGCAGCGCCTTACCGCCAGGCCGACGGGGTCGTCACCCATCCGGGCAGGCCGCCCTATCACCGCACCGGGGCGGCGGTGGAGGATCTCTGCACCCGCCTGGGCTGGCGGCTGCAGCGCGACGACCGGATGCTGCCGCGCGGACAGGTGCTGTTCCTGGCGCGGCGGGGCTGAAACGAGAAACGCCCGCTCCTTGCGGAACGGGCGTTCATGTCTTGCGACGGTGGGCGCGCTTAGCGGCGCAGGCCCAGGCGCTTGATCAGGTCCTGGTAACGGGCCTCGTCCTTGCCCTTCAGGTAGTCGAGCAGCTTACGACGCTGGGCAACCATCATCAGCAGGCCGCGGCGGCCGTGGTTGTCCTTCTTGTGGGTCTTGAAGTGCTCGGTCAGGGTGGCGATGCGCGAGGACAGGATGGCGACCTGGACTTCGGGCGAGCCGGTGTCGCCTTCCTTGGTCGCGTATTCCTTGATCAGGCGGTTCTTTTCTTCGACGGTGATCGACATCGGGATCTCCTGTGATCTGAGGGTGAGGGCACGAGCCGGGATGTCGTCCAGCAAGGTCCATGGTTCCGCCACGGGGTGCCCCGTGGAAGATTGCGCGCTGATACGGGATTCGATTTCGGAAGGAAAGCCTTTTCTGCAAGGGTCAGGCGGTGCTCCCGGGCCGGGGGCGGAGCCCTTTGCCCGCCCCGCGGGGAGGCGGACCAAGGGCCTGCCGGCGCGACGCGCGGGCGCAGTACGGGGGGCGCTGCCCCCAGCCCCTTACGGCAAATGTTGAAGCCCGCAAATATTTGCGGGCTTCATGTCTCTATCAAGCTCGCGGGAGTGACGATCAAGCTATGTGCTGCTCGCTCAACAACTCATCGAGGCGCTTTGGGTTGTTTGACAGAAGTCGCAGGGCCGTGTCAGCGGCTTTGCTCAACACAACATCCCCTGATTCATATTTCTGAAACGCATTTGGTCCGCCGCCAATGAGGCGACCCGCGTCACGCTGCGAAAGTTTCAGTTTCTTGCGAACTGACCGGACTTGCCCCGGAGTCATCACACCGATCTCTCGAGCCTTCATGGTGTTGATCGCGCGATCCGACACCTGCATGTCTCTGGCATCATGGACGCCTTGGTCCGCAGTGGGGTCGTCGGCTGGATACCAGCCTGGCAAATCGACCGTCTCGCTTTGAGAGCGAAAGGTAAGCGTGACGGTGCGAACGCCGCGAACGAGCGTACCGCCGGTCTCCGGATGCACTCTTGTTTCTTCAACTCCAGGCATCTCATTTCTCCTTAAACGACGTGCAGGTGAACTCAGCGACGGTGTCCTGCACGAACTTGATGTATATTTCATACCCATCAGCTCGCCCATGATAGACATCCATCCACACCCTGTGATTTTGGTGTGTGGTCATCGACTTGTAGAAATCACGGCGATTCAGGCCCCTGATCACGCCGATCATGTCGGCACGGGTCATTCCCATCTCTGCCGCACCTTGTATGGCGGCATTCGTGATTCCCATCGTCGAGCCAGCAGACGCTTGAATAGATCCGAGATCGTATGTTGGTTTCTTCTTCTCCATCATTTAGCACCATAATGGTGTAATTTCAAGTGGTCCAGCGCCTCCGCGGAGGCATTGACCGGCTTGCGAGACGGCAACCTCGACGCTGTCGAAGATATTTTCGAAACGAAACTCACCCGATCTCTTCCTCCGAGAATACATCAAGGGTCTTACTTGGAAGGGAATGTTGTCTACAGGACGGCCAACAGAAGCAATTATTTCAACATTTGTCGTAAGGGGCTGGGGCGCTGCCCCCGTCTGCTGCGCAGACTCCCCCGGAGTACTTTCAGCCTGGTGATAATATGGGGAATGATCGCCGCGCAGGCGCCGTGTTGGCGGGACGTGAGGCTGGTCGGCAGTGTCGGTGCGGTCACGTTGCGCGGGAGGGCTTTTGCGCCTGCGGGAGCTGCTCAGGCGGCGAAGGTCAGGGCCTCGCTTTGCGGCAGCAGGGCGATATCCTCGACCGAGATCGCATCGGCACCGCTCAGGGTGGCGACGCAGGTACCATCGGCGAAGACCCGGGTCACCTCGCCGGTCACTTCGAAGGAGATCTCGGGCTCTGGCCCGTCGTCGGCGTAGGAGATCACCAGCAGATCTTCCCCGGGCGCGAAATCGAGGATCTGCGCGGCCGCCTCGTCGCTGGCGATCCAGTCGCCGAGAATGATCCGGTCGTCGCCCTCGCCACCGGTGACCGTGTCGGAGGCCCCGGCAAGGATCGTGTCCTCGCCCGAGCCGCCGTTGAGATAATCGCCCTCGTCGAGGTCGCTGCCGTCCCGCAGGCTGGAGACAAGGCCCGAGATCCAGTCGTCGCCGGAGGCCCCGAAGAGGGTGTCGGCGCCCAGGCCCCCCTCCAGCCGGTCGGCGCCCATGCCGCCCGAGGCGGCGTCGTCGCCGGACCCGCCCTGGAGATGGTCGCCGCCGTCGCCGCCGTGCAGCAGGTCGTCGCCCGCCCCGCCCGAGAGCTGGTCGTCGCCCATCATGCCGAGGAGCGTATCCTCGCCCGAGCCGCCGAACAGCAGGTCGTCGCCCGATCCACCGCCGAGGCTGTCATTGCCGGCCTGTCCCAGCAGGGCGTCACTGCCACGCATCCCGAGGAGGGCATCCGCACCCACGCCGCCCACGAGTGTGTCGTCGCCCGAGTAGCCCCCCAGCTGGTCATTGCCGAGCCCGCCCTCGAGCAGGTCATCGCCCGGCGTGCCGGCGGTGATCGTCTCCGCAGAGGTGGCGATATCCGCGGTGAGGCGGGCCAGGGCGGCCTGCAACTCGTCCGACATTCCGGCGGGCACCTCGCCCGAGGCGTCTTCGGCCCGGGTGTCGTCCGCGATGTCCTGCGAGAGATCGTCAGCGGAGGGGTCGAAGAGGTTGTCGCCCGAGAGGTCATCGCCAGTAAGGTCATCGCCAGAGAGGTCCGTGCCCGGAACTTCTTCGGAGTCCACCTCTTCGGGCAGATCGGTTCCCGACCCGGTGTGCTCGTCGAAGATCTCGTCCAGCAGGTTGCCCCAGCTGGCGATGTCGTCGCCGCTGCCGGAGTCCTCTTCCGGGTCCTCACCCGTGTCGGGGAGGTCGTCGAAGGCGATGAAGGCGGTGGCCCCGACCATCATCATGCCCAGCAGTCCCGCCAGAAGAAACATCCGCCCGTCCGCCCCCGGTTTCCGAATCACGTCACGACGGCCGCAGCCGTCTGCCCTCGACAGGGCGCGATTACGCCATGCGGCCAGGGTTCGGTCAAATCCCGCCTTGGCAGATGGTTAATCGCGTGATGCACTCCAGGGTTGTGGCTGCATCGCGTAGGCAATGTAAAGGGGGTGGCGCGGCGCTCCGTCCCGGGTCAGCCCCAGGTGCGCCAGCGGCGCCCCCGAGGCGCGCAGCATCTCGGCCACGGTCGCGCCCCGGTCGAGGTGGCTGCCGTGCACGCCCCAGCCACAGAGCACCAGGCCCCCGGGGCCGATCCAGCCGAGCGAGTCGGTCAGGATGCGGTCGTTCGCCGGGCCGACAGGGGCCTCGGCCCGCTTCAGCAGGGCCGGCGAGGTCTCGCGCCAGGCGAAGAGGTTGCAGGCCCGGAAGCCGCCGAAGCCAAGCGCCCGGGCGCGGCGTTCGCAACGCTCGATGGTGGGATCGTTCTGCTGTTCCGTCGCTGTCGAGGGGTTGAGCATGATGTAGAGCAGGCGCGGGGCGGTCGCGTCCCAGACCCGGCTGAGCGCATAGCGATAGCGCAGGCAGGGCGAGTAGAGCGCCGTGCTTTCGGCATCGCCCTTGCGGAAACGGCGTTCGACCGGTGCCGCTGCGGTCACAGGTTGAAGACGCGGGAGGGGTGAAGCTCTCCGCCGCGATAGCTGCCGACGGCGACGGGCTGACCCTCGAAGGAGGCCCAGCAATCCTCTCCGTAGTCGAGGCCCTGGGCGATGACCATGCCGGGATTGCCGTGGCGCAGGCGGGCGGCGCCCTCTGCGGTGGCCCTGACTTCGGGCAGGTCCGCGAGGCCGATCTCCAGCGGCAGGAGGTGCTGTTCCAGCTCGGGGGTGCGGGCCATTTCCTCGATCTGCGCGTAGGTCAGGCCCTTCTCGGCTTCGAAGGGGCCGGACCAGGTGCGGCGCAGGTGGTGCACATGGCCGAGGCAACCGAGCGCCCGGCCGAGGTCGCGGGCGATGGAACGGACATAGCCGCCCTTGCCGCAGACCATCTCCAGGCGGACGTGGTCGGCATCGGGACGGTCGAGCAGCAGCAGGCTCTCGACGAAGAGGGGGCGGGCGGCAATGTCCATTTCCTCGCCGTCGCGGGCGCGCTTGTAGGCGCGTTCGCCGTCGATCTTCACCGCCGAGAACTGCGGCGGCACCTGGGAGATGTCGCCGACGAAGCCGTGCAGGGCTTCCTTGATCTGCGCGTCGGAGGGGCGCAGGTCGGAGGTGGCGATCACCTCGCCCTCGGCATCGTCGGTATTGGTGGCGGCGCCGAAGGTGACAGTGAAGTCATAGGCCTTCAGCGCATCGGTGACAAAGGGCACGGTCTTGGTCGCCTCGCCGAGCGCCACGGCCAGGGTGCCGGTGGCTTCGGGGTCGAGCGTGCCCGCATGGCCGGCCTTCTTCGCATCCAGGGCCCAGCGGACCTTGTTCACGACGGCATTGGAGGAGATACCTGCGGGCTTGTCCACCACCAGCCAGCCGGAGATATCGCGACCCTTGCGTCTGCGTGCCATGTCGTGCCTCGGTTTGCGCCTGTTTGAAGGCCGGTGAGCTATCCTGCCGGAGGGTCTCCGTCAAGCGGGCCGCCGTCGCCTGATGGCGATACGTGGGGGCAGGGGGCTCTGCCCCCTCTTGAGCCCTTGCGGGCTCAATTCACCCCCGGAGGTATTTTCAGCCTGGTGATGCTGCAGGGGGCGACGATGAGGCGGCCGCGTTTTGCGTGATGGGCGTGGCGCGCTCGCAATGGGAAAGTCGGGCGCATTTCCGGGCAATGTCCCGCAGCATCACCAGGCTGGAAATACTCCCGCCGGAGGCATCCGTCAGTCCGGCTTGTGCAGCGCTGCCATGTAGAAACCGTCCATGCCACCCGCCTCGGGCCAGAGGTCGGGGGTGGTGCGCAGCCCCCCCTCCTCGGTGATCCAGTCGGGGGCGATGCCTTCGAGGGTGGGGCGGAGGACCTGCAGGTCGGGATGGCGGGCGAGGGCGTCCTCTACCTGGCATTCGCCCTCGTCGGGGATCAGCGAACAGGTGCAGAAGATCAGCGTGCCGCCGGGTTTCAGCAGGGTCAGGGCGTGCTCCAGCATGGCCTCCTGCAGGCCGATCAGCTCGCCGATCTCGGCGCCGTCGCGGGCCAGGGGCAGGTCCGGGTGGCGGCGGATGGTGCCGGTGGCGGAGCAGGGGGCGTCGAGCAGGATCGCGTCGTAGTTGCCCTGGTGCTCCAGCGCGTCGGCGGCGAGGATCTTTGCCGTCAGCCCGGTGCGGGCGAGGTTCTCGCGCAGGCGCAGCAGCCGGCTTTCGGAGATGTCGAGCGCCGTCACCTTCGCCCCGGCGGCGGCCAGTTGCAGGGTCTTGCCGCCCGGCGCGGCGCAGAGGTCGAGGACGCTCTTGCCGGTCACGTCGCCGAGCAGTTTCGCCGGCAGGGCGGCGGCGGCGTCCTGGATCCACCAGGCGCCGTCGTCGTAGCCCGGCAGGGCCGAGACCTGCACCGGGCCGGTCAGCCGGATCGAGCCGGTTGGCAGCAGCGTGCCGCCAAGCTTCGCCGCCCAGTCGGCCGCCTGGCTGGCGTTGCGCGGGGTCAGGTCGAGCGGCGCGCCGGCGGCATGGGCGGTCTCGAAGGCCAGGATGCGCTCGCGGCCATAGGCCTCGGCCAGCGGTTCGCGCAGCCAGTCGGCCAGGCGCGGGGCGCGCAGCTTGGGCCATTCGGCGGGCGCTTCGGCAGCGACCTTGCGCAGCACCGCGTTGACCAGCCCCTTGAGGTGGCCATGGGCCTGCATCCGGGCGGTCTCGTTCACCCAGTCGTTGACGACGCCGTGCGCCGCGCCGCCCGAGGCCAGTTCCCAGGTGCCGAGGCGCAGCACGTTCTGCACCGGCAGCGGCGGGGCCTTCTTGAGGTGCCTGTCCAGCAGCCGGTCGCAGCGTTCCAGCTGGCGCAGGCCCTCGGTGGCCAGGCGCTGCGCCCGGGCGCGTTCGGGCGCGGGCATGGCGGCCAGCCAGGGGGCTTCGCGCAGCTCCGACAGCAGGCGCGGGGTTTCGCCCAGCACCGCCGTCAGCAGGCGCAGCGCCGCGGCGCGGGCCGAGAGGGCGCGTTTCTCGGGGCGATTGTTGCCGGGAGCATTGCCGCCGGGCCCCTTACCACCCGGGCCCTTGCCGCCGGGCCGATGGCCCTGCCGGGGGCCATTGGGGCGCCCGTTTGCAGCGGGAGCGGAGGGGCGACGAGAGGGGGGCTTGGACATGGGAGAACCTGATCAGGGGCAGCGCGCGTCTTGCAGCGGGATGGGGGCGGCGTATATCATGGACAGCACCGAAAGGAAGCGTTGCATGACCCAGACCCCCGAGGCCACCCCCGCCCAGCCCGAGCGCGCAGAGCTGTCCGAAGCCGACCGTCGTGCCGCCCTGCCCGCCGCCGCGCAGCGTGCCCTCGCCGAGGCCGAGGCGCGCCGCCGGCAGGACCAGGAGGGTGCCGCCCGACCGCGGGAATACGGTGGCCGCGAAGGACCCGACCCGGCCCGCTACGGTGACTGGGAGAAGAAGGGCATCGCCGTCGATTTCTGAGCAGTCGTATCGGCGAGCCTGTCTGGACGCAGATCTTTGCGCTGCACCGCGTCGTCATTGCAGGCTTTCCGCGCGCGGTTGCCCGTTCCGCTCAGCGGCGCAGCCAGAAGTCGGTGAACAGGCCCCGGCCCTCATCCTCGGTCATCCGCAGTGTATGGGAAATCACCATGACCGTCTGGCAGTTGCGCGCGTGGTTGCGGCCGCCGAAGCGCAGGGCGCTGCAGAAGTAGGTATCCGACCAGTCCCAGGTGCCCCGCAACGGGGTGCCGAACGCCCGTCCGGTGATGCTGCCATCGCCACGGATCCGCATCACCATGCCGAGCGTGCTGAGCCGGGCCCCCTCGACGAGGGCGAGGAACTCGTCCCGGGTGCGGATGTTCTGGGTGCCCTGCGCCCAGCACGGGGTCGCGAGCGACATCACCAGAACGAGCGCCATCGGCACGGACATCGCGTTGACGGTCGGCGGAAAACGGTTCGTCTTCGGACACATGGCCGCTTTCTGACATCCTTCGGCGCGCCGATCAATGACCTGACGTCAATGTGAGCCGGCGGCCGCGGGCGGCTGCGGGCCTCAGTCCGACAGGCCGAGCACGTCCAGCATGTCGTATTCGCCGGGCCCCTTGCCCTGCCCCCAAAGGGCCGCCTTCAGCGCGCCGCGGGCGAAGACCGAGCGGTCCTCGGCGACATGGCGCAGCACCAGCCGCTCGGACTGGCTGGCGAACATCACGTCATGCTCGCCGACGATGGCACCGCCGCGGATGGCGGCAAAGCCGATGTCGCCGCGCCTGCGGGCGCCGGTGATGCCGTCGCGGCCGCTGTCGGTGACCTGCTTCAGGTCGACGCCCCGGCCCTCGGCGGCGGCCTCGCCCAGCATCAGCGCGGTGCCCGAAGGCGCGTCGACCTTGCGGTTGTGATGGTACTCGATGATCTCGATGTCGAAATCCTCGTCCAGGGCGGCGGCGACGCGTCTGGTCAGCTGGACCAGCAGGTTGACGCCCAGGGACATGTTGCCGGCGCGCACCACGGTGGCGTGGCGGGCCGCGGCGGCGATCCTGGCCAGGTCGTCCTCGGACAGGCCGGTGGTGCCGATGACATGGGTGGCCCGGGCCTGGGCGGCGAGGGCGGCGAATTCCACCGTGGCGGCGGGGGCGGTGAAGTCGATCACCGCCTGGGCCTGCGAGAAGGCCAGCAGCGCATCGTCGGTCACGGTGACGCCGAGGGGCGCGCCGCCCATGCATTCGCCGACGTCGCGGCCGATCCAGTCGTGTCCCGCGCGCTCGACCACGCCGACCAGCCGTGCCGCGTCGCTTTCCGTGACGGTACGGATCAGCATCTGGCCCATGCGGCCCGAGCCGCCGGTGATCACGATTCCGGGAAGGGTGCTGTCGCTCATCGGCCTGTCCTTGCTGCTGTCCGTAGGTGCGCGGTGTGGCGCCTTCCTAGCGCGGGGGCGGACGCTTGGCAAAGCCGGGATGGCGTGGCAGGCTTGGCGCGGTCCGGGGCGCGCTCGGCGGGCGCCTCTCTTGTGCCGGACCCGCGCCTGTCCTAGATGCGGCCCGATACGAGATCAGAGCAAGCGGCCGGAGGCGATCCGGCGCCCGAAAGGCGGCAGCAGATGAGCAAGAACAGGTTCCACGACGGCTCCGGCCCCTCGCAGCGGCAGCTTCGCGTGGGCGAGACGATCCGGCGCGCCCTCTCCGAGGTGTTGCAGCGGGGCGACGTGCATGATCCCGAGCTCAACCGCTTCTCGATCACCGTCGGCGAGGTGCGCTGCTCGCCCGACCTGAAGATCGCCACGGCCTACGTGATGCCCCTCGGCGGCGGCGCGGTGGAAGAGGCGATCGCCCTGCTGGCCCAGCACCGGGGCGAGCTGCGCCGGCTGATCGGGCGCAAGCTGAACCTCAAGTTCACGCCCGACCTGCGCTTCCGCCCCGATGACACCTTCGACCGCCTGGACGAGACGCGCCGGCTGTTCGCCGACGAGGGCGTGCAGCGCGACATTGCCGGGCCGGACGAGGACGAAGACGGGGACAACGCCTGATCCGATGTGGTGCCGCGGTCTTCTCCTGTGCCTTTTGGCGCTGCTGATCTGCCCCCGGGGGGCGGAGGCCGTCGAGTGCCGCAACCAGGACTGGCAGGGCAACCGCTATTCCGTCTGCGAGGTCGCGCCGGCGCGCGAGGACCTGCGGCTGTTCCTCTATGATCCGGGCGGGGCGCCCTATGGCGACTTCTCGGCGCTGCAGGCGCGGCTGGCGGGCAAGGGGCAGCGGCTGGCCTTCGCGATGAACGCGGGCATGTACCATGACAACCGCGCCCCGGTCGGGCATTACCTGGAAGACGGCCGGGAGATCATGCGGGTGATCCCCAATGCGGGCCCCGGCAACTTCGGCCTATTGCCCAACGGGGTGTTCTGCATCGGCAAGCGCCGCGCCCGGGTGATCGAGACGCTGGACTACCAGGCCCGCCGTGCCAGCCTGAACTGCCGCCATGCCAGCCAGTCCGGTCCGATGCTGGTGATCGAGGGCGCGCTGCACCCGCGATTCCTGCCCGACAGCACCTCGCGCTACATCCGCAACGGGGTGGGCACCACGGCGGAGGGCGACCGCGCGGTCTTCGTGATCTCGCGCAATGCGGTCAGCCTGCATGAATTCGCCAGCTTCTTCCGCGACGGGCTGGGCCTGCCGCAGGCGCTTTATTTCGATGGCAATGTCTCGCGGCTCTATGCGCCGCAGCTGTCTCGCGACGACTGGGGGCGGCCCATGGGGCCGATCGTCGGGGTCGTCGAGGAGGGCGCGAGCACGCAATCGGCGGCTCTCGACCGCCCCTGAGGCGCCCCGGCATGAGGCGAAACGGCCAGGCGCAGGGCGGCTCTGCCCCCGTCTCCTGCGGAGACTCCCCCGCAGTGTTTTCAGTCGTCGGATAGGGGCAAGAGGCTCTTTTCCCATTCCGAGGCTGAAAATACTCCCGCCGGAGGCGGCCTGACATCTGCCGTGTGAACAGTTGCTGGTCCTTTGGGTGGCATCGGTGCCGCGCCGGCGTGGCGGCCCTCCTTTCCGGCATGACAGGGCCGGATGCAGCGGCTAGGATGCGGCCAAACGCCGAAGAGCGTCGAGCGATCCAGACGAGCGACAGAGGCAGGCAGATGTCACGATCCGAGCCCCATGCCACAGGCGGCGCACGGTTTCTGAACCGTCTGCACGCATGGGCGGCTTCGCGCGCGCGCCCGGCCACCGCCTTCACCAGCCAGCCCGAGCCGCGTACCGTCGGCGCCTTCGCCCGGGGGCGGCAGCTGATGGCCGGGAACTTTCTCTTTGCCGGGCAGCTGGTCGAGGCGCCGAAGACAGCGATCTGGGATGTCGCGATGCCCGACAGCCATTTCAGCGACGAGATCCAGGGCTTCGCCTGGCTGGATGATCTCGCCGCCGTCGGCGACCAGCCGACCCGGCTGCGCGCCCAGGACTGGACCTGGGAGTGGATCCGCCGCTACGGGCGCGGGCGTGGCCCGGGCTGGCAGCCCGACCTTGCCGGGCGGCGCCTGATCCGCTGGATCAACCATGCGCTCTTCCTGCTGCGCGCCCAGGAGGCCGAGGCCTCGGAAGCCTTCTTCCTCTCGCTCGGGCGCCAGACCATCTACCTGTCGCGGCGCTGGAAGGCGGCGCGTCCCGGGCTGCCGCGCTTCGAGGCGCTCTGCGGACTGATCTACGCCGGGCTTGCCCTGCGCGGGATGGAGGGCCACGTGGATCCGGCCCGCAAGGCGCTGGAAAGGGAAGTGCAGGCCCAGATCGATGCCCAGGGCGGCCTGCCGACGCGCAACCCCGAGGAGCTGCTGGAGGTCTTCACCCTGCTGACCTGGGCCGCGCAGGCGCTGGACGAATCGGACATGGCGATTGGGACCGAGCATCGCGCTGCCATCGAGCGCATCGCCCCGACCCTGCGCACGCTGCGCCATGCGGATGGCGCCCTGGCGCGGTTCCACGGCGGCGGGCGCGGCATCGAGGGGCGGCTGGATCACGCGCTGGCGGCCTCGGGGATCACCCGGGCGCAGCCGGACGGGCTGGCCATGGGCTATGCCCGGCTGTCCTCGGGGCGGTCCTCGGTCATCGTCGATGCCAGCCCGCCGCCGAGAGGCCGGGCCAGCCTCTCGGCCCATGCCTCGACCCTGGCCTTCGAGCTGACCTCGGGGCGCCGCCCGGTGGTGGTGAACTGCGGTTCGGGGCGCAGCTTCGGGCCCGAGTGGCGCCGGGCCGGGCGGGCGACGCCCAGCCATTCGACGCTCTGTCTCGATGGCATGTCCTCGGGGCGGCTGTCGCGACGGCGCGGACGGGGCGAAGAGCTGGAGGATGCGCCGCGCAACGTGCCGATCCGCATGACCCATGCGCCCGACGGCATCCGCTTCCAGGGCGGGCATGACGGCTGGGTGAAGACCCACGGGCTGACCCATGCCCGCACGCTGGAACTGACCTTCGATGGGCGCGCCGTGGCCGGCGAGGACATGCTGCTGTGCCTTGAGGATCGCGACAAGCGGCGGTTCGACAAGGCGATGGACGGCAAGCGGCTGGAGGGCGTGCCCTTCCAGATCCGCTTTCACCTGCATCCCGAGATCGAGGCGCAGGTGGACATGGGCGGCAGCGCCGTCAGCCTGGCCCTGAAGAGCGGCGAGGTCTGGGTGTTCCGCCATGACGGCAAGCAGCGGATGGCGCTGGAGCCCTCGGTCTTCCTCGAACGCAACCGGCTGCGGCCGCGCTCGACCCTGCAGATCGTGCTTTCCGGCCATGCGACGGGCCATGCGACGCGCATACGCTGGTCTTTTGCCAAGGCACAGGATACTCCCGTCTCCATCCGGGACCTGAACCGCGAGGACGAGGACCCGGCCCTGTTGAGCGATCTGACCTGACAAACCCGGACCCGAGCCAAAATGACCGACACCCGAGCCCTGCACCCCGTGCGCCGTGCGCTGATTTCCGTTTCCGACAAGACCGGGCTGGTGGACCTCGCCCGCGCCCTGTCCGACCGTGGGGTCGAGCTGCTGTCGACCGGCGGCAGCGCCGGAATGCTGCGCGACGCGGGCCTTGAGGTGCGCGACGTGGCCGATGTCACCGGCTTCCCCGAGATGATGGACGGCCGGGTCAAGACCCTGCACCCCAAGGTGCACGGCGGGTTGCTGGCGCTGCGCGATGACGCGGGCCATGTGGCGGCGATGAACGAGCACGGCATCGGCCCGATCGACCTGCTGATCGTCAACCTCTATCCCTTCGAAGAAACCGTCGCCAAGGGCGCCGACTACGACACCTGCATCGAGAACATCGACATCGGCGGCCCGGCGATGATCCGCGCCGCGGCCAAGAACCACAAGTTCGTCAATGTCGTCGTCGACGTGGATGACTACCAGCCGCTGCTGGACGAGCTGGAGGCCAACGATGGCGCCACCTCCTATGCCTTCCGCCAGAGGCTTGCGCTGACCGCCTATGCCCGCACCGGTGCCTATGACGCCGCCGTCTCGGCCTGGATGACCGGCGCGCTGGAAGAGGTGGCGCCGCGCCGTCGCGCCTTCGCCGGCACCCTGGCCCAGACCCTGCGCTATGGTGAGAACCCGCACCAGTCCGCCGCCTTCTACACCGATGGCTCGGACCGTCCCGGGGTCGCCAACGCGGTGCAGGTGCAGGGCAAGGAACTGTCCTACAACAACATCAACGACACCGATGCGGCGTTTGAGCTGGTCTCGGAATTCCTGCCCCAGAACGGCCCGGCCTGCGCGATCATCAAGCACGCCAACCCCTGCGGCGTGGCGCGCGGCCAGACCCTGCGCGAAGCCTACATGAGCGCCTTTGACTGCGACCGGACCTCGGCCTTCGGCGGCATCATCGCCCTGAACCAGAAGCTTGACGCCGAGACCGCCACCGAGATCAGCCAGATCTTCACCGAGGTCATCATCGCGCCCGGCGCCGACGATGCGGCGAAGGAGATCCTGGCGAAGAAGAAGAACCTGCGCCTGTTGCTGACCAACGGCCTGGCCAACCCGGTTGCCGCCGGTCTGATGGTCAAGCAGGTCTCGGGCGGCTACCTGGTGCAGGACAAGGACAACGGCCATATCGACCTCGACGACCTGAAGGTGGTGACCAGGCGCCAGCCCTCCGAGAAGGAGATGGCCGACATGCTGTTCGCCTGGAAGGTCGCCAAGCACGTGAAATCCAACGCCATCGTCTACGTCAAGGATGGCGCCACCGTCGGCGTCGGCGCGGGCCAGATGTCCCGCGTGGACAGCTGCCGCATCGCCGCCCGCAAGAGCGTCGACATGGCCGAGGCCATGGGCCTGGCCGAGCCGCTGACCCGTGGCTCCGTGGTGGCCTCGGATGCCTTCTTCCCCTTCGCCGACGGTCTGCTGACCGCCGCCGAGGCAGGCGCCACGGCGGTCATCCAGCCCGGCGGCTCGATGCGCGATGACGAGGTGATCGCGGCGGCGGACGAGGCGGGTCTGGCCATGGTGATGACCGGCATGCGTCACTTCCGCCACTGAACGGGCCGAGGGGCAGCGCGATGAAAACCGTTTTCTGGGCCAGCTTCTGGGTCTTCCTGGCCGACCAGCTGACCAAGTTCCTGGTGGTTCATGTCATGGACCTGGGGCACCGGATGGAGATCGTCGTGATCGACGGTTTCCTGCGCTTCCGCATGGCCTGGAACGAAGGCATCAACTTCGGTCTCTTCTCGGGGGCCGGAAACGCCAATACCCGCTGGATCCTCATTGCCCTGGCGCTGGTGATCTGCGCCGGGGTCCTGTGGTGGGTGCGTCGCGAGACGCCCCGCCGGGCCGGTCTCATCGCCGCGGGCCTGGTGGTCGGCGGCGCGCTCGGCAACGTGGTGGACCGGGTGCTCTACGGCGCGGTGGCGGATTTCGCCAATGTCACCTGCTGCGGCATCGACAACCCCTATGCGTTCAACATCGCCGACGTGGCGATCTTCCTGGGGGCGGCGGCGCTGGTCTTCCTGCCCGCAGAGAAAGAGGCGTGACCTCGGTCCCTCAATCGGCTAAGCCTCGGACAATGCCAGGGAGTATCGCGATGAATTTGGCTCGGGGAGCAATCGTTCTGTCCATCTGTGCGCTGGCCGCCTGCGGCAAGGGCGACGGCACGCTGCGTTACTTCGCAGCCTCGGGCGCCGGGCCGGAGGAATTCGACGTGGTGCCGACCAAGCAGCTGGAAACCCCTGCCAGCTATGCCGAATTGCCCACCCCCACCCCGGGCGGCAGCAACCTGGTGGACCCCCGGCCGAAGGGCGATGCGGTCGCCGCACTCGGTGGCCGTCCCTCGGCGCTGGAAGACAACGGTGTCGGCGCCGCCGATGGCGGGCTGGTAAGCTATGCCTCGCGCGCCGGCGTCGATCCGCAGATTCGCGCCACCCTGGCCGAAGAGGACGCGGACTTCCGCCGCCGTCGCGCCCGGTTCAACAACCTGCGCCCCTTCAAGCTGGACCAGTATTACCGCGCCTACGAGGAGCAGTCCCTCGACCCGCGTCTCGTCGCCCAGCAATGGGTGCGCCGCGGCATCCCGGTGCCCAGCTATCCGCCGGTGAACTGACCACCCCGACCGGGCCCTCCCCCGCAGACGGGGGTTCCGTTAACCTGACATTAGCCAGAACTGGCGCAGCCTTGCCGAAAGGCGGTGCCGCGCCGGCTCGCGGGCTCTCACTTCGGGGTGAAAGGCCGCGGCACGGCTTGTCGTCGGGGCGTGCCGGGGTATCTTCCGGACATCGGAACTGAGAGGAGGGCACATGCTGAACAGGCTTGCCACCGGGGCGCTGGCCCTGGCCCTGACCACATCCTGTCTTGTCACCGGGGTCTCGGCGCAGGGCGCCAGCGACCAGGTCACGGATTTCACCCTGGACAACGGGATGCAGGTCGTCGTGGTCGAGGATCACCGCGCCCCCGTCGTCGTCCACATGGTCTGGTACCGCGCCGGCGCCGCTGACGAGGAGCCCGGCGTCTCTGGGATCGCCCACTTCCTCGAACACCTGATGTTCAAGGCCACCGACAACATGGCCTCGGGCGAGCTTTCGGCCACCGTCGCCGCCAATGGCGGCACCGACAACGCCTTCACCAGCCAGGACCAGACCGCCTACCACCAGCGCGTCGCCGCCGACCGGCTGGAGCTGACGATGCAGATGGAAAGCGACCGGATGCAGAACCTCGCGCTGACCGAAGAGGACATCGCGACCGAGCGCGACGTGATCCTGGAAGAACGCTCTCAGCGCACCGACAGCGAGCCGGGCGCGTTGTTCAGCGAACAGATGCGCGCCGCGCAGTACCTCAATCACCCCTACGGCCTTCCGGTGATCGGCTGGCGGCACGAGATGGAACAGCTGGGACTGGCCGAGGCGAACGCCTGGTATGACCGCTATTATGCCCCGAACAACGCCATCCTGATCGTCGCCGGCGATGTCGAACCGGACGAGGTGAAGGCCCTGGCACAGACCTACTACGGGGGTATTCCCGCCAACCCGGACCTGCCGTCAGAGCGGATCCGCCCGGCAGAACCGCCGCAGATCGCCGAACGGCGGGTGGTCTTCCGCGATGCCCGTGTCGCGCAACCCTACGTCAACCGCACCTACCTGGCCCCGGAACGCGATCCCGGCCAGCAGCACGAGGCGGCGGCGCTGGTCATGCTGGCGCAGCTTCTCGGCGGCGGCACGACCTCCTATCTCTACGAGCACCTGGTGCTGGACCAGCAGGCGGCGGTCTATGCGGCGGCCTACTATTCGCCCACCTCGCTGGATGACACGACCTTCGGCGTCTACATCGTGCCGAGGCCGGGCACCGATCTGGACACCGCCGAGGCCGACCTGGATGCCGCCATCGCCGGTTTCCTGGAAGAGGGCGTCGACGAGGAGGCGCTGGAGCGGATCCGGATGCAGATCCGCGCAGAGGACATCTACGAACGCGACGACGTGGCGGCCATGGGCCAGATGTACGGCCGCGCCCTGACTTCGGGGCTGACCGTGGAGGACGTGCAGCAATGGCCCCAGATCCTGCAGGAGGTCACGCCTGCGGATATCATGGCCGCCGCCCACAAGGTGCTGAACCGGGACCACGCGGTGACCGGCTGGCTGATGCCCGATCCCGGCCCCGAGGAGGCGTCCGCCGCAACCCCTGAAGCCGACGCAGAGGAGATCAGCCAATGAGCCTGATGCAGAGACTGCTCGCCCCCGCCTTCGTCCTGCTCTCGGCCCTGCCGCTGCGCGCCGAGATCGCCATTCAGGAGGTCACCAGCCCCGGCGGGCTGACCGCCTGGCTTGTCGAAGAGCACTCGATCCCCTTCACCGCGCTGGAACTGCGCTTCGAGGGCGGCTCGGCACTGGACCTGCCCGGCAAGCGCGGCGCCACCAACCTGATGACCGGCCTGCTGGAAGAGGGGTCCGGCAGCGGCGAGACGGCGCTGGACAGCCAGCAGTTCGCCCGCGCGGTCGAGGGGCTGGCGGCCTCGTTCAACTACGACAGCTATTCCGACTCGCTCTCGGTCTCGGCACGTTTCCTGACCGAGAACCGGGATCAGGCCGTGGCCCTGCTGCGTCAGTCCCTGGTCGAGCCGACCTTCCCCGAGGATGCGGTGGCACGGGTGAAGGAACAGGTGCTGTCGATCATCCGCTCCGATGCCAAGGACCCGCAGGACGTGGCCAGCCTCGGCTTTGCCGGGCGCGCCTATGGAGACCATCCCTATGCCACCGCGCTGGAGGGCACAGAGGAGAGTGTCGGCGCCCTGACCCGCGACGACATGGTCGAGGCCTGGCGCAACGTGCTGGTGAAGAATCGTGTCTCGATCGCCGTGGTCGGTGACATCACCCCCGAGGAACTGGGCCCGATGCTGGACGAGCTGGTCGGCGACCTGCCCGAAGGCGGCGCCCCGCTGCCCGGACCGGCCTCCCTGGGGCTGAGCGGCGGTGTCACCATCCTGCCTTTCGACACCCCCCAGGCCCAGGTGATCTGGGGCCAGGAGGGGCTGGGCATGGAGGATCCCGACTTCTTCGCCGCCTACCTGCTGAACACGATCATCGGCGGGTCGGGCTTCGAAAGCCGCCTGATGCAGGAGGTTCGCGAGAAGCGCGGCCTGACCTACGGTGTCTATTCCTGGCTGGCGGATCGCGATTTCGCCGATGTCTGGATGGGGGCCGTGGCCTCGGACAACCGTCGCGTCGCCGAAACCATCGAGGTGATCCGCGCCGAATGGACCAAGGTCGCCGAAGAGGGCGTGACCGCGGAAGAGCTGGAGCAGGCCAAGAAGTACCTGACCGGCGCCTATCCCCTGCGCTTCGATGGCAACGGGCCGATTGCGGGCATCCTCGTCGGGATGCAGCACGACGATTTCCCCATCGACTACCCCGCCACCCGCAACGACAAGGTCAACGCGGTGACACTGGAGCAGATCAACCGCGTCGCCCGCGAACGCCTGCACCCCGAAGACCTGCGCTTCGTCGTCGTCGGTGAGCCCGAGGGGCTGGACGAAGTGAACTGAGCGTCCTGAATGCCGTTCCCGGGTGGCGCGCCCACCCGGGAACGGAGTCGGGCCATCGCCTGAAGAGCCGCAGCGCGTCGGACCGGCCGGCCCTGGCGCCTCCGCGCAGCGTGGCGCGCGCAACAGACGTCAGGCCGCCTCCGGCGGGAGTATTTTCAGCCTGGTGATGCTGAGGGATGCTGCCCGGAGAGGCACCCTACTTTCCCACCACGGGCGTGCCACGCCCTTCACGCAGAACGAGGCCGCCCCTTTGTCCGCCTCAGGCATCATCACCAGGCTGAAAATACTCCGGGGGAGTCCGCCCCGGCGGACGGGGGCAGAGCCCCCACTTCCCTCTACCTGTGCCTGCGGGCGACGGCTCTAGTGGTCCCCCAGGCATTGCCGGTGATCGCCGAGCGCGTCGATCAGACCGCAGGGCTCTCCCGGCGCATGGTCGCAGACCTCCGACAGGCGCGCGAGTTCGGCCTCGAGCCGCTGCAGCCGGGCGATGCGGGCGCGGATATCGCCGAGGTGGCGAGCGGCGATCTGATGCGCATCGGCGCAGTCGCGGCCCTTGTCGGACAGCTCCAGCAGGTGACGGATCGCCTCCAGCGACAGCCCGAGGCCGCGCGCATGGGCGATGAACTGCAGCCGCTCCAGCCCGCGCCCGTCATAGCGGCGTTGGTTGCCGGCCGAGCGTCCGGCCTCGGGCATCAGGCCGATGCCCTCGTAGTAGCGGATGGTGGGCACCTTCACGCCGGTGCGGTCGGACAGGGCGCCGATGGAATACATGGAACTCTCTTGGAAATTACCTCTTGAACCTCTAGCGACTAGAGGTCCTAGATTGGTCGGCGTCAAGGACAGACCCGGGAAAGATCCATGCCGCACGACCACTCTCATGGCCATCATCACCACCATCACCACGCGGCCGACCTGGCCGGAGACCGCCGCGTCGCCTGGGCGGTGGCGGTCAACATCGCGCTGACCTTCGTGCAGATCGCGGCGGGCATCTTCTCGGGGTCGCTGGCGCTGATCGCCGATGCGATCCACAATCTCTCGGATGCGCTGAGCCTCGTCATCGCCTTCGCCGCCCGCCGCATCGCGCGCCGCCCGGCGGATGAGGCCATGACCTTCGGCTACGGCCGCGCCGAGGTCGTCGCGGCGCTGGTCAACTACACCACGCTGATCGTCATCGCGGTAATGCTGGCCTACGAGGGCATCGAGCGGCTGTTCGATCCGCAGCAGGTCGAGGGCTGGACGGTGGTCGTCGTGGCCGCGGTGGCGCTGGTCATCGACACGGTGACGGCCCTGCTGATGCTGCGGTTGCAGAAGGACAGCGTCAACATGCGCGCGGCCTTCCTGCACAACATCGCCGATGCGCTCGGCTCGGTCGCGGTGATCGTCGCCGGGACGCTGATCCTGCTCTACGACTGGCGGCTGGTCGATCCCATCGTCACCCTGGGCATCTCGGCCTATATCTTGTGGCACGCCGGGGTCGAGATCGGCCCCGTCATCCGCCTGCTGATGCTGGGCAGCCCCGACAGCCCCGCTGTCGGCGAGGTCGCGACACGGATTCGCGCCATTCCCGGTGTCGCCTCCGTCCACCATCTGCACCTCTGGCGGATGCAGGAGCGCGAGGCGGCGCTGGAATGCCATGTGGTGCTCTCGGGCGGTGCGGAGGAGGCCGGCGCGGTGCGGGCCGAGGTCAAGCGCGCGCTGCATGACGACTTCGAACTGACCCATGTGACGCTGGAGATCGAGACCCGGGACGAGGCCTGCACCGACGCCCCGCTGATCGGTCACTGACTGCCTAGTCGTTCTTGCGCGGGATCCGCCCTGCACGGGTCTCGTGCTCGAAATAGGCGGCAAGGGAGCGGGTCCGATCCGGTGGAAAGCGATCCTCAGGCTGCAGGCCGGCAATGCGGTCCAGGCGGAAGGTGCGGAAGTCCTCGCGCAGTTCGCACCAGGCGACGAGGGTCCAGACCTTGCCCCAGAAGAACAGGCCGAGCGGGCGCAGGATCCGGTCGGTCTGGTCGCCGCTCTCGGCCAGGTAGCGGATTTGCAGCCGGGTCCGGCTGTGCACGGCGGTTTCCACCACGTCCAGCCGCTCGCGCAGGGCCTCGGGCATGGCCTGCATCGAGATGGCGTGGATCTGCACCGCCTCCAGCCGCTCGCGGGCCTTGGCGGGCAGGACCGCCTCGATCTTGACGATGGCCTCTTCGGCGGCACGGGCCATGGTCAGCCCGCCCCAGGCCTTGACCAGCCGCGCCCCGGCGACCAGGGCCACGATCTCTTCCTCGGTGAACATCAGCGGCGGCAGGTCATGGCCGGCGCGCATGACATAGCCCATGCCGGCCTCGCCCTCGATCGGCACGCCCGAGCCCTGCAAGTCGGCGACATCGCGGTAGAGGGTGCGAAGCGACACTTCCAGCCGCTCCGCCAGTTCGCGCCCGGTCACCAGCCGCCCGCCGCGCAGGTGCTGCACGATCTGGAACAGGCGATCGGCGCGACGCATCCTCAGGCGGCCTCGAACAGGCCGATGCGGTTGCCATCGGGGTCGCGCACCACGGCGTAGCGGCCCGGCGGGATGGTGATCACGTCGGTTTCGGCCCGTGCGCCGGCCTGCTGCGCCCGCGACAGGGCCGCTTCGACCGTATCCGGCACCAGCAGGTGGATCACATTGCCCGCGCCCATGCCGCCGGGCCCCTCGACGAGGTTGCCGCCAACCCCGCCCGAGCCGAAGGCGGCGACGCGGTCCGGTCCCATCTGCATTTGGGTCAGGGTCCAGCCGAAAACCGCCTCGTAGAAGGCGGTGCCGCGGGCCAGGTCGGTGACGGGGATCTCGGCCCAGATGACGGTTGTCTTGCTGTCGGTGCTCATGGCGTGTCTCCCTGAGAGCGTTGCGATGCCCTCGTCTCGCACAGCGCTGCTGACAGCATTCCGTCAGCAGCTGTCAGGGGCAACCGAATTTTTGCGCACCCGCGCCGGGGCCTTCAGGCCGTGCGTCCGGGGCCACCGCAGGCAGCCCGGGCCGCGCTCAGCCAGCCCAGCCCGTCGGCGGTCGTGCCGCGGGGCCGGTAGTCGGCGCCGATCCAGCCACTGTAGCCGGTCTCGTCCAGCAGCTTGTAGAGCGCGGCAAAGTCTCCGCCCGCACCACCCGGCTCCTGCTGATCGGGGATCCCGGCCACCTGGACGTGATGCGCCAGACCGCCGTAGGCCTCCCATGTGCCCAGCATGTCGCCGGTGATGCGATGCGCGTGATAGGTGTCGAACTGCAACCCCAGCCTGTCATGGCCGACGGCGTCGATGACCCGCGCGGCCAGGTCGAAATCCGACAGGTAATAGCCGGGCAGATCGGCGGTGTTCATCGGCTCCAGCACGAGGCTTTGGGTCGGCGCCTCGGCCACGGCCCAGCGGAGGTTGGCGACCAGGGTGTCGAACGCCGCATCCCCCCAGGCGGCACCCGACATGATGTGCAGGTGCTCGGCCTTCAGGGCGGTAGCATAGCGCAGGGCGCGGCGGAAATCGTGGCGAAAGCGCTCCGTGCCGCCTGGCACGGCGGCAAAGCCGGCCGCGCCGCCGGTATAGTTTGGTGGCGGCGCATTGATCAGCACCAGCGGCAGGCCGGTCTGGCCAAGCGCATTGCGGATCTCCATCGCGGGGATGTCGTAGGGAAACTGGATCTCGACAGCCTCGAACCCGGCCTCAGCTGCGGCGGGGATTCGCGCGGCGAGGGGCAGCTCGGTGAAAAGGGTGGTCAGATTTGCAGCAAATTTCGGCATCCGCCCTCCCGATACCCGGCGTCCGGCGCGGCCCCCCGACACCGGACGCGCTGCGCCTCAGGATGGAATCAGGACTCCGCCTCGGTCAACTGATCTGCCGGGATGATCGGGAAAAACTGGCCCGAAGAGCGGATCCCGAACCAGTCGCGCCCCTCGTGCGGCGCGGTTTCGCCAATGTCGACAAGGCGGTAGAAGCTCTTGCGGTCGATCAGCGCCTCCAGCCGGTCGCGGATCAGCACGTAGGGTGAGGGCTCTCCGGTGTCCGGGTCGCGGGTGACCCGGATCGGGTGATCGGGGCCGGCCACGGCGCGATCGGCGACATTGGTCAGGAAGGTCAGCACCTGCTGGCCGTCCTCTTCGGACACTTCGAAATCGACCGCCAGGAAGGGCGCGTCCTCGACGGTGATGCCGACCTTTTCCACTGGAGTGACAAGGAAATAGCTGTCACCATCCTTACGCAGGATGGTGGAGAAGAGGCGCACCAGTTCGGGCCGCCCGATGGGGGTGCCCAGGTAGAACCAGGTGCCATCGCGGGCGATCCGCATGTCGAGATCGCCGCAGAACGGCGGGTTCCACTTGTGGACCGGCGGAAGTCCGCGCCCCTTGGCGGCGCGCGCGGAGGCAAGAATGCTCTCAGCGGTGGCATTCACACTCTTTTGTGACGACGGTGAATTTATCATTAACCAACTCGCGGCTACAGTTTCACCTATGACTATAGTCAGCGCCGGAGGAAAGTCATGGCCGAGACGGAAATCGATGGGGCAACCGGGGGCGAGGACCTGATCGCCCGGATCGAGGCGGTAGAGGCCAAGCTGGCCGAGGCCAAGCGCTCGATCACCCGCCGGTTCGTCGGCCAGAAACAGGTCGTCGACCTGACGCTGTCGGCGCTGCTCTGCGGTGGCCATGCGCTGCTGATCGGCCTGCCGGGCCTGGGCAAGACCCGCCTGGTGGAAACGCTCTCGACCGTGATGGGGCTGGACGGGAACCGCATCCAGTTCACCCCCGACCTGATGCCCGCCGACATCCTCGGCTCGGAGGTGCTGGAAACCGCCGGGGACGGCGCCCGCGCCTTCCGCTTCCTGCCGGGCCCGGTGTTCTGCCAGCTGCTGATGGCGGACGAGATCAACCGTGCCAGCCCCCGGACCCAGTCGGCGCTGCTGCAGGCGATGCAGGAAAAGCAGGTCACCGTCGCCGGCGAGGACCGCGACCTGGGCCAGCCCTTCCACGTGCTCGCCACCCAGAACCCGATCGAACAGGAGGGCACCTATCCGCTGCCCGAGGCGCAGCTGGACCGCTTCCTGGTGAAGATCGACGTGCAGTATCCCGACCGTGACACGGAACGCGACATCCTGCTGTCGACCACCGGGGTGGAGGAGGGCGCGGCGCATGCGGTCTTCTCGGCGGCCGAGCTGATCGAGGCGCAGAAGCTGCTGCGCCGGATGCCCGTGGGCGAGTCGGTGGTCGAGCTGATCCTCGATCTTGTCCGCGCCTGTCGCCCCGACGATCCGACCGCGCCCGAGCGGGTGCGCGACACCGTGTCCTGGGGCCCCGGCCCTCGCGCCGCCCAGGCGCTGATGATGACCACCCGTGCCCGCGCCATGCTGCAGGGCCGGCTGGCACCTTCGGCCGAGGACGTGCTGGCCATGGCGCAGCCGGTGCTGTCGCACCGCATGGGCCTGAACTTCGCCGCCCGCGCCCGGGGTGACAGTCTGGACGGGCTGATTGCCGAGGTCGCTGACAGCTTCACCTCTGCCGGGGCCACCGGGGCCGCGGCGTGAGAACAGCCGCCGCTCTCCGCAGCCGGGCCGAGGAAGAGGCGGCCCGCCTTCCCGCGCTTCTGGCGCGGGCGGAGCAGCTGGCAGGCACCGTCCTGCTGGGCGAGCATGGCCGACGGCGCGCCGGTCTGGGCGACGATTTCTGGCAGTACCGCCCGGTGCAGCCCGGTGATCCGCGTCGGATGATCGACTGGCGCCGCTCGGCCCGCTCGGATGACCGCTTCGTGCGCGAACGCGAATGGCAGATCGCGCAGAGTGTCATGCTCTGGGTCGACCAGTCGGCCTCGATGGGCTTCACCTCTGCGAGGACCCTGCCCGAGAAGGGCGACCGGGCCCGCGATATCGCCCTGGCGACCGCGATCCTGCTGATCCGGGGCGGGGAACGTGTCGGCCTGACCGGCACCCTGCTGCCGCCGCGCCGGGGTCGCAACCAGGTGCTGCGCCTGGCCGAATTCTTCAGCCAGGCCGCCGATCAGGATTTCGGCGTCCCCGAGCACCGCGCCATGATCCCCAATGCCCGGGCTCTTTTCGTGTCGGATTTCCTTGGCCCCGTGGAGGAACTGACGACCGCCCTCACCAAGGCTGCCGACCGTGGCATCCGCGGTGTGCTGTTGCAGGTGCTCGACCCGGTGGAAGAGGCATTTCCCTTCCATGGCCGCACGATCTTCGAAAGCATGGGCGGCTCGATCGCCCATGAGACGCTGAAGGCCTCGGATCTGAAGGACCGCTACCTGGCCCGCCTGGCCGAGCGGAAGGCCCATCTGGCCCAGCTTTGCGCCGCGACCGGCTGGCAGTACGGCCAGCACCATACCCAGGCCTCGACGCAATCGGCGCTGCTCTGGGTCTGGCAGGCGCTGGACCGGGGGGGCGCGTGATGATCCTCGGCCCCATCGGTTTCTCGGCCCCCTGGCTGCTGCTGGCCCTCGTGGCGCTGCCGGTCCTGTGGATCCTGCTGCGCGCGGTGCCCCCCGCACCGGTGCGCCGCCGCTTCCCCGGCGTGGCCCTGCTGCTGGGGCTGAGCGATGAGGAAAGCGTTTCCGACCGCACCCCCTGGTGGCTTCTGCTGCTGCGGATGCTGGCGGTTGCCGCCGTGATCATCGGCCTCGCCGGCCCGGTCCTGAACCCCGAGGCCGAGGTCGCCGAGGACCGGCGTGGCCCGCTGCTGGTGCTGCTCGACGGCACCTGGGCCTCGGCCCCGGACTGGCCGCGCAAGGAAGAGGCGGTCGAGGTGCTTCTGGAAGAGGCCGGGCGCCTTGGCCGTCCTGCCGCCGTGATCCGCCTGACCTCGCCCGAGGCCCCCGTCTTCGCCACGCCTGAAACCTGGGTGACACGCCTGCCGGGCCTCGCGCCGCTGGCCTGGGAACCGCCCGCGCCCGATAGCGAGGCGATGCAGCGCCTGCTCGAGGGGCTCTCCGGGATGGACAGCGGCGTGGAGACCGTCTGGATCTCTGACGGCCTCGACCGGCCGGGGCGCGCCGAGGTGCTGGCCGCCGTGCAGGCGAAGGGCACCGTGCGGGTGCTTGAGATCGATGCCCCGGTGCTGGCCCTGCGCCCGCCGCAGTTTGCCGACGGTGCGGTGCAGCTGACGGCGATCCGCGCGGCGCGGGATCTCGACAGCGAACAGGTGCTGACCTTGCAGGCCCATGGTCGCGACCCCGGCGGCGTGATGCGGGTGCTCGAGCAGGCCGAGATGCGCTTTGAACCGGGCGCCGCCCTCGCCCGCCAGGAGATGGTCCTGCCCGCCGAGATCCGCGCCCGGCTGACCCATTTCGCCCTCGCCGGCATCCGGTCTGCCGGGACCGTGGCGCTGACCGATGACGGGCTGCGCCGGCGCGAGGTGGCGCTGATCTCGGGTGGCAGCGACCGCGAGGGGCTGTCGCTGCTCTCGCCGCTGCATTACCTTGAAAAGGCTCTGGAAACCAACGCCGACCTGCTGCATGGCGCGCTGGTGGATATCCTGCCCGCCAACCCCGACGTGATCGCCCTGGCCGATGTGGCGACCCTGTCGGAGGGAGAGGAGGAGGCGCTGCTGGAGTGGATCGAGGGCGGCGGCATGTTGCTGCGCTTCGCCGGTCCCCGCCTGGCTGCCAGCGAGGTCAGCCGCGCCGAGGAAGATCCGCTGATGCCCGTGCGCCTGCGCGCCGGGGGGCGGTCCGTCGGCGGGGCGATGTCTTGGGGCGAGCCCAAGACGCTGGCCCCCTTCGAGGCCGACAGCCCCTTCGCCGGGCTTCAGGTGCCGCCCGAGGTCACCGTGACCTCTCAGGTCATGGCCCAGCCCGATCCGACCCTGTCCTCGCGCGTCATCGCCCGGCTGAGCGACGGCACGCCGCTGGTCACCCGCAAGGAGCTGGGGCAGGGGCAGGTGGTGCTGTTCCACGTGACCGCCAATGCCGAATGGTCCTCGCTGCCCCTCTCCGGTCTCTTCGTGCAGATGCTTGAGAGGCTGTCGGTCTCCTCGGTAAATCCCCGCCCCGCGGTGGAGGATGTCGAGGGCACGACCTGGCAGCCAGAACGGGTGATGGATGCCTTCGGCACCATTTCCTCCGCCGGGACGCTGCCCGGGGTCGACGGGGCCGCACTGGTCGCCGCGCCGCTCGGGCCGCGCCTGCAGCCGGGGCTCTACAGCTCCGAGGACCGGGCGCTGGCCCGCAACGTGATGGGCGACGAAACTGCGATCACCCCCGCCGCCTGGCCTGCGGGCGTGACGGTGCAGGGCCTCTCGGCCCCGGCCGAGCAGCCTCTGGGTGGCTACCTGCTGGCCCTGGCTCTGCTGCTGCTGCTGGCCGATATCCTGGCCTCGCTGGCGCTGTCGGGCCGTTTGCGGGGCGCCCGCGCCGTGGCCACCCTGCTGGCATTGGCGCTGGTCCCCGCGCCGCAGGCGAAGGCGCAGGACGACGATTTTGCCCTCGCCGCCACCGCCGAGACCGTGCTGGCCCATGTGCTGACCGGGGACGAGGAACTCGACGCCCTCGCCCAGGCCGGGCTGCAGGGGCTCTCGGACACGCTGAATTTCCGCACCTCGGTCGAACCTGCTCCGCCTATGGGCGTCGACCTGGAACAGGACGAGCTGTCGCTCTTCCCCTTCCTCTACTGGCCGATCACCGCGGATCAGCCGATCCCTTCGGACGTCGCCTATGCCAAGCTGAACCGCTACCTGCGCAGCGGTGGCCTGATCCTGTTCGACACCCGCGACGCCAATGTCGCCGGCTTCGGTGCCTCGACCCCCGAGGGCCGTCGTCTGCAGGACATCGCCCGCCCGCTGGACATCCCGGCGCTGGAACCTCTGCCCGAGGATCACGTTCTGACGCGCACCTTCTACCTGCTGCAGGACGCGCCGGGGCGTTACGTCGGCGCCCCCGTCTGGGTCGAGGCCGCGCCGCCCGATGCCGAGCAGATCGAGGGGATGCCCTTCCGCAATCTCAACGATGGGGTGACCCCGGTGGTGATCGGCGGCAACGATTGGGCGGCGGCCTGGGCGGTGGATGCCTCGGGTGCGCCGCTGCTGCGCATCGGGTCGGGCATGGCCGCCGAGCGCCAGCGCGAGATCGCCTATCGTTTCGGGGTGAACCTGATCATGCATGTGCTGACCGGCAACTACAAATCGGACCAGGTGCATGTGCCCGCGCTGCTCGACCGGCTGGGGAACTGACATGAGCGGACAGATTATCTTCGACCCGCTCATCCCCCTGATCCCGCTGGTGATTCTGGCGGTGCTCAGCCTTGTGGGCATTGCGCTGGCGGTCTGGCGCGGCCTGGCCGGCTGGGCTTGGCGCGGGGCGGCGGCCCTGGTGGTGCTGGCGGCGCTGGCCGGCCCGTCGCTGCGCCAGGAAGACCGTGCGCCGCTCTCGGACATCGTGCTGCTGGTCGAGGACCGCTCGGCCTCGCAGCGGCTTGGCGACCGGGCCGTGCAGACAGCCGAGGCGGCGGAGACCCTCGCCGCCCGCATCGCCGCCCGCCCCAACACGGAGCTGCGCCGGATCGAGGTCGGTGATGGCGAGGGCGACAGCGGCACCCTCTTGATGACCGCCGTGACCGAGGCCCTGGCCGAGGAACCGCGCGCTCGGATCGCCGGGGTCGTGCTGCTTTCGGACGGGCGGGTGCATGACCTGGACCAGGTGCCGGGGCTGCCTGCGCCGATGCACCTGCTGCTCTCGGGCACGCCCGAGGACTGGGACCGCCGGCTGGTGGTGAAGAACGCGCCGGCTTTCGGAATCCTCGACGAAGAGATCCAGTTGACCCTGCGCATCGAGGATGACGGCGCCGTGCCGGACTCCATGGGCGATTTCGCGGCGCTGGAGATGTCCATCGACGGGGGCGAGCCGCAGATCCTGCGCCTGCCGGTCGGTCAGGATGCGCAGATCCCGGTGACTCTGCCCCATGGCGGGCGCAACGTGCTGCGCTTCACCACGCCCTCGCAGGAGGGCGAGCTGACCGACCGCAACAACTCGGCCATCGTGCAGATGAACGGCGTGCGCGACCGGCTGCGCGTGCTGCTGGTCTCGGGAGAGCCGCACCCGGGCGGGCGGACATGGCGCAACCTGTTGAAAGCGGACAGTTCCGTCGACCTGGTGCATTTCACCATCCTGCGCCCGCCGTCGAAACAGGACGGTGTGCCGGTATCGGAACTGTCGCTGATCGCCTTCCCCACGCGCGAGTTGTTCATGGAGAAGATCGAGGATTTCGACCTGATCATCTTCGACCGCTACAAGCGCCGCGGCATCCTGCCGGCGCTCTACCTCGACAACATCCGCGCCTATGTCGAGGACGGGGGCGCGGTGCTGATCGCCGCCGGGCCGGATTTCGCCTCGGCGGATTCGCTCTATCGCTCGCCGCTGGCGCAGGTACTGCCGGGCCGTCCGACCGCCCGCGTCGTCGAAGAGGGCTACCGCCCCGAGGTCACCGATCTGGGCCACCGCCATCCGGTCACCACCGGGCTTGAGGAAGCCTGGGAGGGCGATTGGGGCCGCTGGATGCGCCAGGTCGAACTGACGCCGGAACGCGGACAGGTCGTCATGTCGGGCGCCGAGGAGCGGCCGCTGCTGATCCTCGACCGGGTCGGCGAGGGGCGCGTGGCGCTGCTGGCCTCGGACCATGCCTGGCTGTGGAATCGCGGCTTCGAGGGCGGCGGGCCGCAGCTGGAATTGCTGCGCCGCCTGGCCCACTGGATGATGAAGGAACCCGAGCTTGAGGAAGAGGCGCTGACCGCCGAGGCCGAGGGGCAGCAGATGGTGATCACCCGCCGCAGCCTCTCGGAAACCGTCGGCGACGTGGTGGTGACGGCGCCGGACGGCAGCCAGACCACGCTGCGCCTGGAGGAGGTTGCGCCGGGACGTTTCGAAACCACTTTCGAGGGGCCGGAGATCGGGCTCTATCGCCTGTCTTCCGGGGATCTCTCGGCGGTGATCGGGCTGGGGCCTGCCGCCCCGCGCGAGTTCGAGGAGACAATCGCCTCGGGCGCGGCGCTGGAACCTTCCGTCGAGGCGACGCGCGGCGGGATCCGCGCCCTCAGCGAGGGGTTGCCCGCCTTCCGCGATGTCCGCCCCGGACGGCCCGCCGCCGGGCGCGGATGGCTGGGGCTGACCCCGCGCGACGCCTACGAGACCCGCGCCGTGCGACAGATGCCGTTGCTGCCGCCCTGGCTGGTGTTGCTGCTGGCCTCGGGCCTGATCCTCGCAGGATGGCTGCGCGAGGGCCGCCGGTAGGCGTGCCCGTGCGTGGTCTTGGCGGGGTCAGTCCTCCTCGACCTGCATCAGCAATTCGCGCGACTGCGAGGCGAATTCGCGCCGCCAGAGCATTGCGCAGGTCACCGCGGTGCCGACCAGAAGGCCCCAGGGGCCGGTGAACCAGCAGGCGGCGGCCAGGGCGAAGTAGATCGAGCGCAGGCCCCGGTTGAAGCTGCGCGCGGCAAAGATGTTGATCTGCGCCGCTTTCAGCGCGCGCGGCAGCGCCTTCGGGTCCTCCGGGTCGTTCGGCACCGCGCCCATCAGGACGCCGCAATAGCCGAACAGCCGGCTGGACCAGACGAACTTCAGGAAGGCATTGGCCAGGAAGAGCAGCACCAGCAGCAGCTTGATCTCCCAGTAGACGGCGGGGCTGCGATCGGCGCCGAGATCGGTGGCGATCCCGCGCAGCTGGTCGGAATTGCCCAGCAGGGCCAGCGCCCCGCCGATGGCGATCATCGTCGAGGAGGCGAAGAAGCCGACATTGGCGCGCAGGGTGCCGAGTATCTGCGCATCGAAGATCCTGGGGTTGCGCTCGGTCATCTTGCGCAGCCATTCGCGGCGATATTCCCCCATCAGGATAGAGACCGAGGGCCGGGACCTGTGCGGATGTTCGATCCGCCAGCCGATCAGCAGCCAGGAGATGAGGATGACCACCACGCCCAGGGCGTCGATGAAGGTGAAGAGCGAGAGATAGGCGCTGAAATCCATGCTCTCTGTTACCCTTCCCATGTCGGACTTGCCTACGGGAAAAATTGGTTCTAAAAACTTACCAATCCAGCAGGGCGCGCTGCGCCACAGCCATCCGCGAGGGAGGAGAGCCATGCAGATGCCGCAGCCGGACCCGCAGGTCCTGGCCCGAAAACCCGCCGTCGTGGCGGCGCTGCGCGAGGTCCTGCCCGCCAGCGCGGTGATCGACGACCCGGCCGAGACGCGGGCCTATGAATGTGATGCGCTGACCGCTTACCGCTGTCCGCCGCTCTGCGCCGTGCTGCCGGCCAGCACCGAAGAGCTCGCTGCCGTGCTGAAGATCTGTCACCGCATGGGCGTGCCGGTGGTGCCGCGCGGGGCCGGGACCTCTCTGGCGGGGGGCGCGCTGCCGACGGCGGATTCGGTGATCCTGGGCGTGGCGCGGATGACCGAGGTTCTGGAAACCGACTACGCCAATCGCTTCATCCGCGTGCAGACCGGGCGGACCAATCTTTCCGTCTCCGGCGCGGTCGGCGAGGAGGGCTTTTTCTACGCCCCCGATCCCTCCAGCCAGCTGGCCTGTGCGATTGCCGGGAACATCGCGATGAATTCGGGCGGGGCGCATTGCCTGAAGTACGGGGTGACGACGAACAACCTGCTGGGCGTGACCATGGTCACCATGGAGGGCGAGGTGCTCGAACTGGGCGGCGCGCATCTGGATGCCGCCGGGCTGGACCTGATGGGGCTGGTCTGCGGCTCCGAGGGGCAGCTTGGCGTGGTGACCGAGGCGACATTGCGCATCCTCGCCAAGCCCGAGGGGGCGCGCCCGGTGCTGATCGGCTACGACAGCCTGGAGGTCGCCGGGCAGTGCGTTTCGGACATCATCGAGGCGGGGGTGCTGCCTGTCGCCATCGAGTTCATGGACCGCCCCTGTATCCGCGCCACCGATGCGTTCAGCGGTGCCGGCTATCCCGATTGCGAGGCGCTGCTGATCGTCGAGGTCGAGGGCAGCGAGGCCGAGATTGCCGAGCAGCTTGAGATCATCACCGGCATTGCCCGCAGGCATGACCCGGTGGAGCTGCGCGAGAGTGGCTCGGCCGAGGAAAGCGCGCGGATCTGGCTGGGGCGGAAGAGCGCTTTCGGCGCCATGGGGCAGATCAACGATTACATCTGTCTGGATGGGACCATCCCCGTGTCCTCGCTGCCCGAGGTGCTGCGGCGCATGGGGGATCTGAGCCGGGACTTCGGGCTCGACGTGGCCAATGTCTTTCATGCCGGCGACGGCAACATGCACCCGCTGATCCTGTTCAACGCCAACCAGGAGGGGCAACTGGCGCTGGCCGAGGGGCTGGGGGCGGAGATCCTGAAGCTGTGTGTCGAGGTGGGCGGCTGCCTGACCGGAGAGCATGGCGTGGGCGTCGAGAAGCGCGACCTGATGGAGCACCAGTACCGGCCCGCCGATCTGGAAGCGCAGATGCGCATCAAGGATGTCTTCGACCCTGCCTGGCTGCTGAACCCGGCCAAGGTGTTTCCGCTGTCGGTGTCTGCCGCACGTCGCGAGGGGGGCCTTGCCCCCCATGTCGCCTGACGGCGCCATTCCCCCCAGAGTATTTGGAGCCTAGTGATGATGAGACCCGGAAGTGAGGCCGAGCTGGCCGAGATCCTGGCAGGGGCGCACGCACCGCTGGCCGTTCGGGGCGGCGGGACGCGGGGTGTGGCGCTTGCGGGTGACGTGGTCGAGACCGGCGGGCTGTCGGGAGTGAAGCTCTACGAGCCCGGTGCCCTGACGCTGGTGGTGGGCGCCGGCACGCCCCTGGTCGAGGTCGAGGCGCTGCTGGCCGAAAAGGGGCAGCGGCTGGCCTTCGAGCCGATGGATCACCGGGTGCTTCTGGGCGGCGAAGGTGAGCCGACCATCGGCGGGGTCGTCGCGGCCAATGTCTCGGGGCCGCGCCGGGTGCAGGTGGGGGCCTGTCGCGATCACCTGCTGGGGGTGCGGTTCGTCGATGGCTCGGGCGAGGTGATCAGCAACGGCGGGCGGGTGATGAAGAACGTCACCGGCTATGACCTGGTGAAGCTGATGGCGGGCAGTTGGGGGACGTTGGGCGTATTGTCCGAAGTGTCCCTGAAGGTGCTGGCGCAGCCGCAGGCCGAGGCGACGCTGGTGCGGCGCGGGGTGGGGGCGGCCGAGGCCGTCGCCGATCTGTGTCGCGCCATGGGCACGCCCTATGACGTCTCTGGCGCGGCCTGGCTGGAAGAGGGGGCCGAGCTGCGGCTGCGCATCGAGGGGCTGGCGGGCTCTGTCGCCTATCGGGCGCAGGCCCTGGGCGCGGCGCTTTGCGGCGGGCTGGAGGTGGTCGAGGGCGCGGAGAGCGCCGCGCTCTGGCGCGAGGTGCGGGACGTGGCGCCTTTCGCCGCGACGGCGGGCGCCGTCTGGCGGATCTCGGTCAAGCCGACGGAGGCTCCGGGGCTGCTGGAGGCGCTGGCACCGCACAAGGCAGGCGCCATGCTGGACTGGTCCGGTGGGCTGGTCTGGCTGCTGGCCACTGGCGGCGCGCAGGCGATCCGCGCCGAAGTGGACAAGCTGGGCGGCCATGCCACCCTGGTGCGGGGTGCCGACGACGCGACCGTGCCGATGTTCCATCCGCGACCCGCGCCGATTGCCCGGCTGGAAGAGGGGCTGCGCAAGCGGTTCGACCCGAAGGGCATCCTCAATCCCGGCCTGATGGAAGGGGCCTGACATGCAGACGAATTTCACCGAAGAGCAGTTGCAGGACGCAGGCACCGCGACCGCCAACAAGATCCTGCGGGCCTGCGTGCATTGCGGCTTCTGCACCGCCACCTGCCCCACCTATCAGGTGCTGGGCGACGAGCTGGACAGCCCGCGCGGCCGCATCTACCTGATCAAGGACATGCTGGAGAACGAGCGTGTGCCGGATGCGAAGACGGTCAAGCATATCGACCGTTGCCTCTCCTGCCTGGCCTGCATGACGACCTGCCCCTCGGGGGTGCATTACATGCACCTGGTCGACCATGCCCGCGCCTATATCGAAGAGCACTACACCCGTCCCTGGCACGACCGCGCCCTGCGCTGGATGCTGGCGCAGGTGCTGCCCTACCCGGGGCGCTTCCGGCTGGCGATGCTGGGCGCGAAGATCGCGCGGCCCTTCCGGGGGCTGCTGCCCGATCCGCGCCTGCGCGCCATGCTGGAGATGGCGCCGAAGCAGATCCCCCCGGTTTCGCCCAATGACGCACCGCAGAGCTTCCCCGCGAAGGGCGCCCGCAGGATGCGCGTGGCGCTCATGACCGGCTGTGCCCAGAAGGCGCTGAACACCGATATCAACGATGCCACCATCCGCCTGCTGCGCCGCCTCGGCGTCGAGGTGGTGGTGGCGAAGGGCGCCGGCTGCTGTGGTGCCTTGACCCATCACATGGGCCGCGAGACGGACAGCCATGCCGCCGCCGCCGCCAATATCCGCGCCTGGATGGCCGAGGTGCAGGGCGAGGGGCTGGATGCGGTGGTGATCAACACCTCGGGCTGCGGCACCACGGTGAAGGACTATGGGCACATGTTCCGCGAGACGGAGCTGGCGGGCGAGGCGGCAAAGGTCGCGGCGCTGGCGATGGACATCACCGAGCTGCTGGCGAAGATCGGCCTGCCCGAGGTGGACCCGGGGCACGAGGCGGCGGGGATGCGCGTCGCCTATCACGCCGCCTGCTCGCTGCAGCATGGCCAGAAGGTGACCGATCCGCCGAAGGCCCTGCTGAAGGGCGCGGGGTTCCAGGTGCTGCTGCCGGCGGATGCGCATCTGTGCTGCGGTTCGGCGGGCACCTACAACCTGATGCAGCCCGAGATCTCGGGGCAGCTGAAGGCGCGCAAGGTGAAGACGCTGGAAGTGTTGGACCCGCAGGTCATCGCGGCGGGCAATATCGGCTGCATGATGCAGATCGGCTCGGGCACCGGGGTGCCGGTGGTGCATTCGGTCGAGCTTCTGGACTGGGCGACCGGCGGGCCGAAGCCGCCGGCGCTGACCGGCGATCCCCTGCCGCAGCCGATCCCGATCCTGCGCGACTAAATCCGGTCTCTGCCGCATTTTGGCCGAAAGCGGCGGGCAGGATTTCCCGGTCAAGACCCCGGAGATTCGATGCCCGCCCGCCTGTCCCTTACCGCCCTGCTTGCCCTGCTGCTGTTCCCGCTGACCCTTCCGGCGCAGGACAGGGGCCAGGATAGCGCGCTGGAGCGCCTGGACACCGGCGATGCCTCGCGCGGCTGGGAGGCCGTCGGGCGGCTGGATATCGGCGGGCGCGCCTTCTGTACCGGGGCGCTGGTGGCGGCGGACCTGGTGCTGACGGCGGCCCATTGCCTTTACCAGCGCGACACCGGCGCGCGCATCGACCCCGAGGAAATCCAGTTCCTTGCGGGCATGCGCAACGGCCGCGCCTCTGCCTACCGGCAGGTGCGCCGTGCGGTGACCCATCCGGACTACGTCTACGCCGATGCGGTCTCGACCGAGCGGGTGCGCAACGACCTGGCGCTGCTGGAACTCTACCAGCCGATCCGCAACACCGAGGTGACCCCCTTCCAGACCGACATGCGCCCCTCGGCGGGGGACAAGGTGGCCATCGTCTCCTACGCCTTCGACCGCTCCGAGGCGCCCTCGCTGCAGGAAATCTGCGACGTGATCGCCCGGCAGAGGGGGATCCTGGTGACCTCCTGCGATGTCGACTACGGCTCATCCGGGGCGCCGATCTTCTCTTTCGCCAGCGGCGTGCCGCGCATCGTCTCGGTGGTCTCGGCCAAGGCCGAGGTGGGTGGATCGCGTGTCGCGCTCGGCACCGCGCTGGAAGAGCCGCTGGCGGTGCTGAAGGCGGAACTGGCGGCGGGGCAGGGGTATGGCCTTCCGGACGCGCCGCGCGCCAACCGCATCACCGTGGGCAACGGGCGCCGCGACATCGGCGCCAAGTTCATCCGTCCGCCGGGCTGACGCCCCCGCACCCCGGGCCCCACCCCGCGCCCGGCAAGGTCTTGAAACCGCGATTTCGCCTTCCCAGATCAGGGGTACGGGACGCCACAAGGGTCCCGCTTTTCCGGCCCGTCCACATCGGAGGGCCAAGACAGATGTTATCGCTTCAAGAAGGATGACCAGAATGCGTAACTACGACTTTGCTCCGCTCTACCGTGCCTCCGTCGGCTTCGACCAGCTGGCCGACATGATGGACCGGGTCCTCTCCAACGAGGTGACCCAGCCGAGCTACCCGCCCTACAATATCGAGAAGACCGCCGATGATGCCTATCGCATCTCGATCGCCGTCGCCGGTTTCTCCGATGCCGACCTTTCGGTCGAGGTCAAGGAGCGCGCACTTGTCGTTTCCGCCCGCAAGGGGGATGAGGACAAGGGCCGCAGCTACCTGCATCGTGGCATTGCCACCCGCGCCTTCGAACGCCGCTTCCAGCTGGCCGATCATGTGCGCGTGACCGGGGCCACCCATGCCGACGGGATGCTGCACATCGACCTGGTGCGCGAAGTGCCCGAGGCGCTGAAACCTCGCAGGATCGAGATCGCCCGGGGTGGAACCGTGACCACCTCCCGTGCGATTGAAGCACAGGACGCCTGATTTCCCTCGGGTGCCTGTAGAAGTCTAGGGGAGCGAGAACGCCCCGGACTTACCTCAGTCGGGCGCGGCCTCCTGCCGGAGGTCGCGCCTTCTGCGTTTCAGTCCAGAATGCAATCTCCCGTAGGGCCCGCAAGGGTTGCCGATAGCGCGACCTCCGCGCCGGTCCGCCAGCTCACGCGCGGGTCCTGAAGGACTGGCGCGAGGGTCTCGGCAAGCCGGGGAGCTTCGGGGTGGGTGACCCGCAGGGCCGTCAGGTCGAACCCCAGTGACGGCATGGCGCGGGGCGGGATCGCCTCTTCCGCCATCTCCCAGTCGAGGAAGGAGGGGAAGGCGCCGCCATGGGGCAGGGTGCCGTCCTCGGGTACGGTGATCAGCCAGCTCAGGTCGCCGCGCCGCTGGCGGATCGCCGGGCCGTTGACCCCGGGGATCGCCTGCCGCGTCAGTCCGGGCCAGCGCACCAGCCAGTGCGCCAGGCGCGGCGTCGCGGGCGGATGATCCAGCCCGAACCAGCGCGGATGCGTGGGCGCCTCGGCGTCAGGATCCGGCGCAATGACCTCCAGGAACGAGGCCTCGCCGAGCCGCATCAGCCGGTTGTGGGTTCCCATCAGCGGATGCTTGCCCCCGGCGGCGGGCAGGGCCAGCCCGAGCCGCTGCTCCACCCAGGCGACGCCTTCGTCCAGGTCGGCGCTCGCGACGACGATGTGATCCAGCTTCGCGCTGTCGGTCATGTCCTGTCCTTTCCGGGGCCGGGCAGGGGGCTCTGCCCCCTCTGGCGCCGTGCCGGCACCATTCACCCCCGGAGTATTTCTAGCCGTCGAATGGCAGCAAGTGCCCCTTGTCTCTATCCGATGGCTGAAAATACTCCGGGGGAATCTCCGCAGGAGATGGGGGCAGCGTTCCCTTCCCCCCTGTCCTCATTGCAGGTCGGCGAAAGCCTTCTGCATCCGTGCGATTGCCTCTTCCACCCGGGCGCGGGGGGTGGCCAGGTTGAACCGCTGGTAGGTCTCGCCGCCCAGCCCGAAGCTTTCACCGTAGTTCACCGCGATCTTCGCGTCCTTGAGGATGCGGCGCTGGACTTCGGTGGTCTCCATCCCCGTGCCCGAGAAATCGACCCAGGCCAGGTAGGTGCCTTCCAGCGGCATCGACTTCAGGCCGGGGATCTTTTCGATCCCCGCATCGAAGAGCTTGCGGTTGCCGTCGAGGTAGGCGCAGAGCGCATCGACCCATGCGGCGCCTTCCGGGGAATAGGCGGCGGTGGCCATGTGCATCCCGAAGGCATTGGGAGACATGCCGAGCGCCGACATCACCGCCTCGAAGCGGCGGCGCAGGGCGGGGTCGTGGATGATCACATTGCCGATATGGGCGCCGGCGATGTTGAAGGTCTTGGTGGTGGCGGTCAGCATCACCAGCCGGTCGGCGATCTCGGGGCAGGCGACGGCCGTCGGCAGATGGCGGTGCCCGGGCATGATCAGGTCGGCGTGGATCTCGTCGGAGACCACGATCAGGTCGTGGCGCCGGGCGAAGGCGGCGAGGGCCTGCAGCTCGTCGGCGCTCCAGACCCGGCCACCGGGGTTGTGCGGCGAGCAGAGGATCAGCATCCGTTCCTCGCCGGTCATCTGGGCCTCGTAGGCGTCGAAGTCCATTTCGTAGCGGCCTTCATTCAGGGCCAGCGGGCATTCCACGACCTTGCGCCCGGCGGCGCGGATCACCCGGGCGAAGGCGTGGTAGACCGGTGTGAACAGGATGATCCCGTCGCCCGGTTCGGTGAAGGCCTGCAGGCAGAGCCCGGTGCCGTTGACGAGGCCATGGGTCGAGAAGATCGCGCCGGTGTCGATCTGCCAGCCGTGACGTTCCTTCATCCACCAGCCGATCGCCTCGCGATAGGCGCTGTCGTCGCCGAAATAGCCGTAGACCCCCTGGTCGACGTAGCCCTGCAGCGCCTCGCGGACGCAGGCGGGCGGACGGAAATCCATGTCGGCCACCCACATGGCCAGGCCGTCGTCGGGGGACAGGCCGTAGTAGCTTTCCATGGCATCCCATTTCGAGGAATGGGTGCCGCGGCGGTCGATGATCTCGTCGAAGTCGGGGGTGGTCATGGTGATCTCCTGCATTGGGGAAACGCTAGCGAAGGTGGCGCCGGGCGCAAGGCCCCTTGCGCAGATTCCCCGGCCCGGGTTGTGCATTGCCCCGCAGCCTTGTCACGGCCAGAGTGCCGTCCGGTTGCCACTGCCGCGGCCCGGGATCCTCCGGGGCCAAGCTTGCCATTTGACCCCAAAGGTGTTGAGGCTAGATCACCCCTGTCTTTCCAGTCTCTTGAGCCCGATGCCCGACAGTCCCGCCCGCCAGATCCGCAGCGACCCGCTTGCCGATCTCATCGCCTGCCCGCGATGCGACGCGGTGCAGCGCGTCGCCGATCCCGGCCCGGGCGAGCGGGTGCTCTGCCTGCGCTGCGATCACGTGCTGGCGGCGCCCCGGCAGAGCGCGGGCAAGCAGATCATCGGCGTCAGCCTCGCGGTGCTGATCCTGGCGATCACCGCCACCACGCTGCCTTTCCTGCGCATCAGCCGCGCCGGGCTGGCCCATGACAGCTCGATCCTCGACGCGGCGCTGGCCTTCTCGGCCTCGCCACTGCTGATGGGCCTGTCGCTGCTGCTGGCGGCGCTGATCGTCTTCATCCCGGCGCTCAGGGCGGCGCTGTCGATCTACGTGCTCTGGCCGCTGGTGCGCGACCGGGCGCCCTGGCCCTTCGCCGCCACCGCCTTCCGCCTCTCCGAGGCGCTGCGGCCCTGGTCCATGGCCGAGGTCTTCGCCATCGGCTGCGCCGTGGCGCTGATCAAGGTCACCGACCTGGCGCGGGTGGAGTTCGGCCTTGCCTTCTGGATCTTCGCCTGCCTGGTGATCCTGGTGCCGGTGCAGGACGGGCTGACCTGCCGCCACTCGGTGTGGAAGAGCCTCGATCCCCGCGCCACCCGCGGGGCCGGCGCATGAGGTCGGCCCGCGACATGGGGCTGGTCGGCTGCACCCGCTGCGGTCGGGTCTGGCCGCCCGAGCAGGCGGTCTGCGACCGCTGCGGCCACCACCTGCAGAGCCGTCCGCGCCATGCGCTGCAAACGGTCTGGGCCTGGTGGGTGCTGGGGCTGATATGCTACCTGCCGGCCAATATCTACCCGATGCTGATCACCCGCACCCTGGCCAGCAGCAGCGAGAACACCATCATCGGCGGCGCGCTGGAACTGGCGCGCCATGGCAATCCCGGTATCGCGCTGGTGATCCTGCTGGCCTCGGTCGGCATCCCCGTCGCGAAGTTCGTCGTCATCGCCGCCCTGGCGCTTGGCGTCCGCCACGGCAGCCGGATGACTCCGGCCCGGCGCCAGCAGCTGCACGAGATCGTCGAGTACATCGGCCGCTGGTCGATGATCGACGTCTTCGTCGTCGCCATCCTTTCGGCCCTCGTGCAACTGGGCGCGGTGGTGGCGATCCGTCCCGGCCCGGCCAGCCTCTATTTCGCGCTGTCGGTGATCTTCACCATGTTCGCCGCCATGGCCTTCGACAGCCGCCTGATCTGGGATGCCGAGGCCCGGCAGCCTGCCGCCCCCGGGGAAAACCCGGACGGCCCCCCGCATGACGCCCTGAAAGATCCCGTGACATGACCGACCTGCCCCCCGACGTCCCGAAGGCGCGTGTGACCTCGACCCGCCGCTCGCTGGTCGAGCGGTTCTCGCTGATCTGGCTGCTGCCGCTGGCGGCGCTGGCCATCGCCATGGGCGTCGCCTGGCATTCCTATGCCGAGCGCGGGCCGCTGATCCAGGTGACCTTCGCCAATGCCGAGGGGGTCGCCGCCGGAGAAACCGAGCTGCGCTATCGCGACGTGGCCGTCGGCGTGGTGGAACAGGTGGGCTTCAGCACCGGGCTGAGCGAGGTGCAGGTGATGATCCGGCTGGACAAGGATGTCGCGCCCTTCGTTGACCAGGACGCGCAATTCTGGATCGTCCGCCCCCAGGTCACCGCGCGCGGGGTCACCGGCCTCGGTACCGTGCTGTCGGGCGTCTTCCTGGAAGGTCTCTGGGACAGCGACCCGGGCATCGAGACCGCCCGTTTCGAGGGGCTGCCACAGCCGCCGCTGAACCGCGAGGGTCGCGAGGGCCTGCGCATCCGCCTGCGGGCCACCTCGCAGGGGGCGCTGACCAGCGACGTGCCGATCGAGTTCCGCGGTATCGAGGTGGGCCACCTGGGCCGGGCCGAGGTCAGCGAGGACGGGTCGACCATCGAGGCGAATGCCTTCATCTACGCGCCACACGACCGCATGATCACCTCGGCGACGCGGTTCTGGGACACCTCGGGTTTCACCTTCTCGCTGGGTCCGAACGGCGCCAATATCGATTTCTCCTCCGTTGCTTCGCTGCTGTCCGGGGGCGTGGCCTTCAGCACCGTCATCTCGGGCGGAGAGCGGGTCGAGCCGGGCACGGTCTTCACCGTCTATGCCGACGAGGGCGCGGCACGGGCGGCGGCCTTCGGTGCCGGCGAGACGCCGCCAATCAGCCTCACGGCGGTCTTCGAGGAAAATGTCTCGGGTCTGTCGGTCGATGCGCCGGTGACCTACGGCGGGCTGCGCATCGGGCGGGTCGAGGCGATCTCGGGCCTGGTCGATCCCGAACGCTTCGGCGACAGCCGGGTGCGGATGACCACGACACTGCAGATCCAGCCCTCGCGGCTGGGGTTGGACAAGAACGGTCCGCCTCTGGAACCGCTTGATTTCTTCCAGGCGCGGGTGCGCGACGAGGGGCTGCGGGCGCGGCTGGCCACCGCCTCGATCCTGACCGGCGGCCTGAAGGTCGAACTGGCCGAGATCGACGGCACCGCCCCGGCCGAAATGGACCTCGATGCCGAGCCTTACCCGGTCTTCCCGACCGCGCCGGGCCGTATTTCGGATGTCTCTGCCTCTGCCGAGGGGGTTTTCGAGCGCATCAACAACCTGAAGATCGAAGAGCTGATCGACAGCGCGATCAACACCATCGACAATATCGGCGCGCTGGCGGGCAATGACGATCTGAACGCCGTGCCGGGCGATGTGCGCGATCTGCTGGGCGATGCGCGCGAGGTCGTCGGCTCGGAGGAAATCAGGGCGCTGCCGGGCCAGATCGGCGCGATTGCAGATCAGGTCGAGACACTGGTCACGGCGCTGAACACCCAGGAGGCCGCGCGCAAGCTTTCCGAGGCGCTTGAGGGGGTCTCGGAGGCGGCCGCCGGGGTCGAGGGCGCCGTGGCCGGGGTGCCCGATGTGGTGGAGCGGGTCGACCGGCTGGTCGAGAACGCCGCCAACGTGCCGCTGGAGCAGCTTGCGGACAGCCTGGACCAACTGCTGCAGAGCGCCGACGCGGTTCTGGGCACCGAGGGCGCGCGGGCGCTGCCCGGCAAGCTGGGCGAGGCGCTGGATGAACTGCGTGCCGTGCTGGCGGATCTGCGCGAAGGTGGCGTGGTCGCCAACCTGAACGAGACCCTGGCCTCGGCCCGCGACGCGGCGGGTTCCATCGAGGGGGCGGCGGAGGGTCTGCCGACCCTGCTGGACCAGGCCCGCGCCGTGCTGTCGCGCGCCGACCGTACCCTGCAGGGCTATGACACCGACGCCGGTGCCGGGCGTGACCTGCGCGATGCGCTGCGCGAGGTGAACCGCGCCGCCGCCGCCATCGCCGCCCTTGCGCGCGAGCTGGAACGCAACCCCAATTCGATCCTCTTCGGGAGATGACCATGCGCCATGTGACTAGAGGTGTGATCCTCGGGGCCTGTGCCCTTCTCGCCCTTTCCGCCTGCTCGGTGGACGAGCGCTTCTACACCGTGCCGCCGGTCTCCGAGGCCAGCCTCTCGGCCCAGCGAATCGGCTTCGCCTCGGTCGAGGTGCTGGAGGTCTCGCTGCCGGACTACGCGGCGCGTCAGCAGATCGCGCAGCGCCAGGGCGACGGGTCGGTCTCGGCCGAGGAGGGCGTGCTCTGGGCCGATCTGCCGGCCCGCGGGATGAGCCTGGAGCTGGCGCGGATGCTGCGGAGGATCTCGGGTGCGCAGGTAGCGTCCGAGCCCTGGCCCTTCGCCGACCGCGCCCAGGCGCGGCTGGATGTCCGGGTCGAGCAGATGCTGGCCGAGGGCGACGGGCGCTTCCTGCTGTCGGGGCAGTATTTCGTGGCGCCGGATACCGGGGCGGCGGGGCGTTCGGGGCTGTTCGATATCGCGGTGCCGATCAGCGGCGATGGTCTGGGGGCGGTGGCTGCCGCCCGGGCTGAGGCCGTTGCCGCGCTGGCGCAGCAGATCGCGCGCGAAGGGCTGCGTTAAGCGCCCGAGGGGGGCTTTTGCCCCCCGGCCTTTCAGGGGGCTCGACGCCCCCGGAAAGGCCGCCCCCCACAGTATTTTCAGCCTTTGGATAGACGCAAGGGGGCCTAGCGGCGCAGGCGCGTCAGCAGGGCCACCGAGGGGTGCCCGTCAGGGACCGACCCGATCGAGCGCTGGTAGGCCCGGATCGCCGCCGTGGAGCGGCTGCCGAGGATGCCGTCGACGCCGCCGGTGTCGTAGCCACGCCGGGTCAGAAGCTGCTGCAACTCGATCCGCTCGGCGCGTTTCAGCACCCGCTCGCCCTGCGGCCAGGGCCGCGTCAGGTCGCCTGCCCCGGCGATCCGGTCGCCCAGGATGCCGACCGCGAGGGCATAGGTATCGGCGTTGTTGTAGCGCTTGATGACATCGAAGTTGTGGAAGACCAGGAAGGCCGGGCCGCCCGAGCCCGCCAGCAGCAGCAGCCGCGCCTGGCCGTAATCGCGCATCTCGCCGCGCGCCGGGCGCACGCCGAGCCGGGCCCAGGCCGATGGCATCTTCTCGGGGCCATTGGCCAGCCCGTAGTCGAAATTCGCCGGCAGCACGACCTCCTGGCCCCAGGGCTGGCCAGAGCGCCAACCGTGTCGTGCCAGGTAGTTGGCCGAGGAGGCGAGGCTGTCCGAGGGATCCTCGGCCCAGATGTCGCGCCGCCCGTCGCCGGTGAAATCCACCGCGTAGCTCAGGTAGGAGGTCGGCATGAACTGGGTGTGCCCCGAGGCACCGGCCCAGCTTCCCTGCATGTTCTCGGGCGTCGAATCGCCGTGCTGCACCACCTTCAGCAGGGCGATCAGCTGGGCCTCGTAGAAGCTGCCGCGGCGACCTTCATAGGCCAGCGTCGCCATCGACGAGATCAGCGGGGTGCTGCCCCGGTAGCTGCCATAGGCGGTTTCCAGCCCCCAGATCGCCGCGATGTAGCGCCCCGGCACGCCGTAGCTGCGTTCGATCCGCGACAGCAGGGTCGATTGCCGGCCGTACTCACGCCGCCCGTTGCGGACCCGCGTGTCCGAGACGGCACCGTCCATGTAGTCCTTGATCGACTTGGTGAATTCCGACTGGTTGCGGTCCTTCTCGATCACCTCGGGCATGAAGCGGGCATTGCGGAAGGCGCGGTCGAAGGTGGCGGCGCTGATTCCCTGTGCCATGGCGCGCCCCCGGAATCCGCGTTTCCAGGCTTCGAACCCGGGGTTGGCCGCAACGGGCTGGGCCTGCGGCGCCGAGCCGGTGCGGGCGGTGCCCAGGCTCTGCGGGCGCAGCTGCGGGCGCAGCGAGCGCGCGGCGGCCAGGGTGACGCCGGGCACCACGACCTCGGCGCGCGCTGCGCGGGGGGCCGGCTGGGACACGGCTGCCGCCAGCGGAGCCGAGACCGGCGCCGCGCTGCCCGCCTCGGCCAGGGGCCGCGGGAGGGGGCGGAGGGAGGTTTCCGGCGCCCGGGCCAGGGCAATTCCCGCACCCGGAAGGGCGACGGAGATGGCCAGAAGGGCGGCGGCCTTGAACACTGCACGCATGATGGATCCGACTGCTCTGCTTCTTGTTTGCAGCCAGTCTAGCCGGAAAGGGGCCTTTCCGAAAGCGTGGTAGACCGAATGGCGCCCCGGGTGGCGGCGGATCGCGCCTCGGGGGCCGGAACGCCCGGTCAGCCCCGGTTGCGGGTGATCTTGCGCTTTGTCTTGTCGGTCTTGGCCTTGGCGCGCACCAGCTTGCGCTTGGGATTGCCCTTCGGCTTCCCTTTGCCCGGGCCCTTGCCGGGGCCGAAGCTGCGACGCGGCCCGCCGCGCCCGCCGGGACTGCGACGCGGGCCGGTGGCGACCTTGCCGCCGTCGAGTTCCAGCAGCTCCAGCTCCAGCCCGCCGGTGACCGGCGCGGCCTCGGCCAGGCGCACGGTGACCCGCATTCCCGGCTCGATCAGCATCCCGGTCTGCGAGCCCATCAGGGTCATCGCCTCGCGGTCGAAGTGGAAGAACTCCTGTCCCAGGGACCGGATCGGGATCAGCCCGTCGGCGCCGGTCTCGTCCAGCCGCACGAAGGCGCCGAAGCGCGCCACGCCCGAGATGCGCCCGGTGAACTCCTGTCCGATACGTTCCTGCAGGTAGGCAGCCAGGTAGCGGTCGGTGGTGTCGCGCTCGGCCATCATCGAGCGGCGCTCGGTTTCCGAGATATGGGTGGCGGTCTGCTCCAGGCTCTCGACATCCTGCGCGCTCAGCCCGTCCTTGCCCCAGTGGTGCACGTTGACCAGCGCGCGGTGCACGATCAGGTCGGAATAGCGCCGGATCGGCGAGGTGAAATGCGCGTAGTTCTGCAGCGCCAGGCCGAAGTGGCCGAAGTTCACCGGGGCGTAATAGGCCTGCATCATGGCGCGCAGGGTAGCCATGTTGATCAGCTCGGCCTGATCGCTGCCGGCGGCCTGGTCCAGCAGGCGGTTCAGCTGCGCGGTCTGCAGCACCTGGCCCTTGGCCAGCTTGTAGCCCGCCGCGTCGGCGGTCTCGCGCAGGGCCTCCATCTTCTCGGGGGAGGGCTCCTCGTGGACCCGGAACAGCAGCGGCGATCCCTTGGCGATCAGCGTCTCGGCGGCGGCCACATTGGCCAGCACCATGAATTCCTCGATCATCTTGTGGGCGTCGAGGCGGTCGCGGAAGTTGACCGAGGTGACCTCTCCGGCCTCGGACAGCTCGATCTTGCGCTCGGGCAGGTCGAGGTTCAGCGGCTGGCGCGCCTCGCGCGCGGTGCGCAGGGCGTAATAGGCGTCATAGAGCGGCTTGATGACCGGCTCCAGCAGCGGGCCGGTCTTGTCGTTCGGGGCGCCGTCGATGGCGGCCTGCACCTCTTCGTAGGCCAGCGAGGCGGCCGAGCGCATCAGCACGCGGTGGAAGTCGTGGCGCAGCTTGCGGCCCTCGCGGTCCAGCACCATGCGCACGGCGATCGAGGCACGCGGCACGCCTTCGTGCAGCGAGCAGAGGTCGCCCGACAGCCGGTCGGGCAGCATCGGCACCACGCGGTCGGGGAAATAACTGGAATTGCCGCGCCGCTTGGCTTCGCGATCCAGCGCCGAACCGGGGGTGACGTAATGGGCGACATCGGCGATGGCGACCCACAGGACATGGCCGCCGGGGTTCTTCGGATCGGGGTCCGGCTCGGCGTAGCAGGCGTCGTCATGGTCGCGCGCATCGGAGGGGTCGATGGTGACCAGCGGCAACTCGCGCAGATCCTCGCGGGCCGAGAGGCCGGCGGGCTTGCGGGCATCGGCCTCGGCGATGACCTCGTCGGGGAAGGTGTCGGGGATGCCGTGCTGGTGGATCGCGATCAGCGAGACGGCGCGGGGCGCGGTCGGGTCGCCGAGGCGCGCCACGATGCGCGCCTTCGGCAGGCCCATGCGGTGGCGCGGCCCGGCCTGTTCACCCTCGACCAGCTCGCCGTCCTTCGCGCCATGGGTGGCACCCTCGGGCACGATCCATTCCTTGTCGTTGCCCTTGTCGATGGGCACGATCCGCCCGCCTTCGGACCCGGCGCGGAAGACACCGAGAAGGCGCAGCGGATTGGTGCCGATCTTGCGGATCAGCCGGGCCTCGTAGGCGTTTTCCCCCTCCAGCGGGGTGACCCGGGCCAGGATGCGGTCGCCGGCGCCCAGGGCCGGGTCCGCGGCGCGGGGAATCAGGTGGACGGTGGGTTCCGGCCCCTCGCCCTGCCATTCCAGCGGCTTGGCGGTCAGGTCGCCATCGGCGTCGGGTGCATTGACCAGCAGCACCGAGACCGGCGGCAGCCGGTCGGGATCGCGGTAGGTCTTCTTGCGCTTCTCCAGCACGCCCTCGTCTTCAAGCTCCTTCAGCAGGCGCTTGAGGTCGATACGGGCCGCGCCCTTGATGCCGAAAGCCTTGGCGATATCGCGCTTGGCCGTCTGGGTGGGGTTTTCAGAGATCCAGTCGAGGATCTCCTGCCGGGAGGGAAGCTGTGACATGGCGCAGATCTACCACGGGCGCGGGGCCGGGTCATGACGAAAACGCAAAGGAGAAAGCGCCGTGCCGCATCGTTTCCCTCAGGCAGATATCCCGGGGCGCTCCTGCGGGGGCATCGAGCCCCCTCAGCAGCGGGGGGCGGAGCCCCCGGCGCGTTTGGCCAGGGGTGCGCGGTTGAACCAAGGGTTCGCCCGGCTGAAGGCCGGGCAGCGCCGACCCGCCCCGTTTCGCCAAAGGCGAACCTTCGGTTCGACGGGGCGGCGCTAGTGCGCCACCCCGCAGGTCATCGCTGCCCTTCGTTCTGAGGCGGAGAGCCCCGCCTTTCCTTATTCCTCCAGTTCCAGCGCCATTTCGCGGTGCGGCACGCCGCCGTCGTCGTAGACCTCGCCGCAGGGCGCGAAGCCGAGGGTTTCGTAGAAACCCATGGCGCGCACCTGGGCCCCCAGCACGATGCGGGTGAAGCCCTGTTCGGACAGCCTTGCGATGCCGGCGCGGACCAGCTCGGCGCCAAGGCCCGTGCCGCGCGCGGACTTGCGCACGCAGATCCGCCCGATGCGGCCTGCGCCGGGCTCCTTCAGCAGGCGGGCGGTGCCGACCGGCGTGCCGTCCAGCGTTGCCAGCAGGTGGTCGGCGCCGGCGTCCAGGTCATCCCATTCCTCGGCGGGCGTGAAGCCCTGTTCGGCGATGAAGACCTCTTCGCGCAGGGCGAAGCAGGGGGCGGGATCGCTCACCACTTCGATCAGCAGGCTCATGCGAAGTAATCCGCCAGGATGCGGGCATAGACGCCCTTGAGCTGGGTGATCTGTTCGACCGGCACGTTCTCGTCGACCTGGTGCATCGTCTCTCCGACCAGCCCGAATTCCACCACCGGGCACAGGTCCTTGACGAAGCGCGCATCCGAGGTGCCGCCGGTGGTCGACAGCTCCGGCACCACGCCGGTCTCGGCCTCGACGGCCTTCGCAACCAGCTCCGACAATTCGCCCGGGGGCGTCAGGAAAGCCTCGCCCGAGATCTTCACCTCGGTCTCGATGACGATATCGAACATGCGGCTGACATCCTGCGCCTCGCGACGCAGCCACTGCGACAGGCTCTCGCCGCTGTGCAGGTCGTTGAAGCGGAGGTTGACGGCGGCGCGGCATTGCGCGGGGATGACGTTGGTCGCCCCGTTGCCGGTGTCGAACTGCACCACGGCCAGGGTCGAGGCGTCGAAATGGTCGGTGCCCTCGTCCAGGGTGTGACTGGCCAGCCGGTCCACCAGCCGCGCCATGGCGGGCAGCGGGTTCTTCGCGCGATGCGGATAGGCCGAATGGCCCTGCTTGCCGGTCGCGGTGAACCAGGCGGTCATCGAGCCACGGCGGCCGATCTTGATCATCTCGCCCATGGTGCTGGGGCAGGTGGGTTCGCCGACGAGGCAATGGCTCATGGTTTCGCCCTCGGCCTGCATCCAGTCGAGCAGGGCGCGGGTGCCATGCAGCGCGTCGCCCTCCTCATCGCCGGTGATGGCCAGCACCACGGCGCCCTCGGGCGGGGTCTGCTGGACGAAATCCACCGCGGCGGCGGCGAAGGCGGCCACGCCCGACTTCATGTCGGTGGCGCCACGGCCATACATCCGGCCGTCGCGGATCTCGGCGCCGAAGGGGTCGGAGGTCCAGGCGGCGGCATCGCCGACAGGCACCACGTCGGTGTGACCGTTGAAGCCGAAGGTCTTCGCCGCGCCCTTCTCTCCCCAGCGGGCAAAGAGGTTGGCGACCCCCTCGCGGTCGACCCGGGTGCAGGTGAAGCCCGCGCCTTCCAGCAGCGCCTGAAGATGCACCAGCGCGCCGCCCTCCTCGGGGGTCACCGAGGGGCAGCGGATCAGCTCGGCGGTCAGGGCAACGGGGTCGACGGGGGTCTGCGGGGGCATCGCGGCGGTCTTGGGGGCGGACATGGGCTCTCCTTCGTGCTGGCGAATGGCTAGCGCCTTTCCGGCGCGATGCAAAGGGGGTGGGCCAGTGGGTGTCGCGGTCCGGGCGTCCAAATATGGGCAGGCCCGGGGGGCATCGCCACCACATCGGGCTTTACCTGAGGCGCAGGGAGTGCGATTCTGGCCCAAAGGACGGCGCAGGACAACGCGCCGCGCACAGGCAGGAGAGCAGTCCCGATGAGGACCAGCAGGCAGAGGAGCGGCGCCGCGATGCGTCGGCCCGGCTGAGGATGGGATGGGTTGCCATCTCGGGCCCCGGCGCCGGGGCCATGGCCGCGCGCGGGGCCGCGCCGGCGGGCAGCCTGTTGCGCGCAGCCGGTCCGGCCGAGCTGGCCGGGCGCGGCACGCTGCTGATCGAGGCCGAGCTTGGCGCGGTCGACGCCCTGACGGCGCTGGTCGACATCCCGGTGCGGCATCCGGTCTCGGGGCGGCTCTCTCTCTGGCTCGGGCCGGAGGGGCTGCTGACCCTCGAACTGGTGCGCGGAGGCCGGCAGCGCCGCGCCACGCTGACCCTGCCGACCCGCGACCGGGCCGAGGTCCTGCGGTTCGTCTTCTCGTGGGATTGCGGCACCGGCGGCGCCCGGCTGGTGGTCGAACGACCCGAGCGGGACGGTGCGCCGCTGGCCGCCGCCCTGGCCGATCCGGTCGCCCTGCCGCTTGAGGGGTTGAGCCGCGCCGTGCTGCAGCCGACCCCCGAGATCCTCGACGCCCGCGTCGATTTCATCGCCCTGTCGGACAGTATCGAACCCATCGGGCCGATGCCCGGCCTGGCCGGGGGCACCTGCGTCGACACCCCCGAAGGGCGGCGCGCGGTCGAGGATCTGCGGCGTGGCGACCTGGTGCTGATCCGGGGCGAGGGCGCGGTGCCGGTGCTGGCGGCGGTGCGCCGCAGCCTGCCCGCACGGGGCCTGTTCCGCCCGGTGCAGCTGTTCGCGCCGCATCACGGGCTGAGCCGCGACGTGGTGGTCGGCGCCGGGCAGCGCCTCGTCACCTCGGGCGAGGAGGTGCGGCGGCTGTTCCGCGCCGAGTCGGTGCTGGTCGCCGCCCGCCACATGATCGCCGAGGGCTCGGGCATCTATGCCGACAGCGGCCCGCTGGTTACGCTGCACCAGCTGCTGCTGCCCGACCAGCAGGTTCTGGGCATCTGCGGCGCCGAGATGGAAAGCCTCCACGTCGGGCGGTTGCGCCGTTCGGCCGCACTGGTCGAGGCCAGCCTGCTGGCCGGCTACCAGCGCTCGCGCCTGCCGCAGCAGGAGGGCCACGCCCTGCCGGTGCTGCGCGACTACGAGGCGCGGATGCTGGCCAGTCACCGCGCCGCCTGAGGGCGCGCGCGAGACCGGCCATTCGCATTTTCGGACTAGTTCGGAAGCTGGCCGCCGCTCTCGGCCTCGGCCTCGCTGAAGAAGGGCGTCATCTGCGCCACGATGACCGAGTTCTCCTCGGCGGCGCGGGCCATCAGGTCGCGCTCTTCCTGGGCGACCTCGTGGCCCATCTCGATGCGGTCCTCCAGGGTGCCGTAGCCGGTCACGTCCAGCGGCGCCAGGTCGGCCTGCTTCAGGATCGCCACGGTCTCGCGCACCGCCTCGGCCTCGTCGACGCCGGAGGCATAGCACATCAGTGCCGCGCCGACGCTGCCCTCGGGCAGGCCGTCGTCCTTGCTGCGGCCCACCTCGACCACCAGCGTATAGACCTGCTGGCGCTTCGGGGCCTTCTTTTCCTTGCTCATCGGTGCGTCTCCTGTTGCGCGCGACCAGGACGGGGCCTGCCAGAAACCCGGGTCCTAGTAAAGGCCGCCATTCCGCACCTCGCACGCGGGCGGATTTGACGCTAACCTGCGTCGGCTGACAGCGGGGAGGGGCCCATGGCGAAGAACATCGTGATCCTGTTCGACGGGACCGGCAACCAGATCAAGGCGCGGCGGACCAATATCCTGCGCCTCTATGGCTGCCTCGACAAAACGGAACAGCAGGTGGTCTGGTACGATCCCGGCGTCGGAACCTTCGGCGCCGAGGGCTCGTGGTCGAAACTGCGCCAGAAGGCGAGCGAGGTCTGGGGCATGGCAACCGGCTGGGGGCTGGATGCCAACGTCAAGGAAGCCTACCGCTTCCTCTGCGAGACCTATGACCACGCCGCCGGTGACAGGATCTGGATCATGGGCTTTTCCCGCGGGGCCTACACGGCGCGGGTGCTGGCGGGCTTCCTTCATGCCTTCGGGATGATGGCTCCGGTGCAGCTGAACCTGCTGGCCTACGCCTATCGCGCCTACAAGAACATCGGGCGGCGCAGCGGCGAGGATGCCTTTGCCGAGATCCGCCTGCACGAGCGCGCGCTGGATCCGCAGCGGGTGGAGATCGCCGGACTGCTGCTGCTCGATACCGTCGCCTCGGTGATCGAGCCGCGCGGGCTGCTGCCGGGGGCGGTCAGCTATGCCTATACCTCGAACAATCCCTCTGTACTGGCGGTGCGCCATGCCGTTTCGATCGACGAGCGCCGCTGCATGTACCGTGCGACCCTCTGGGGAGAGGAGCGCGAGGTGCGCAAGCCCTTCGCCGCCCCGGGCAGCGGCACGCCGCAGGACGTGAAAGAGATGTGGTTTGCTGGGGTGCATGGCGATGTCGGCGGCGGCTATCCCGAGGCCGAGAGCCAGCTGGGCAAGCTGCCCCTGGCCTGGCTGATCGAGGAATCCGCGGCCCTGGGGCTGGCCTACAAGACCCGGACGGTGAACCGGCTGGTGCTGGGGACGCATAAGGACACCCACTATGTCGCGCCCGATGCCGGGGCCGAGGCGCATGTCTCGCTCAACTGGCACTGGTGGCCCTTCGAGATCGTGCCGGGGCGGGATCGCGCGGCGCCGGGGCGGCGGTTCCTGGGCCTGACCTGGCCTCTCGGGGCCTATCGCCCGATCCCGGAGGGGGCCGAGCTGCATCCTTCCGTCCGCGAGCGGCAGCAGGCGCGACCGGACTACCGGCCGCCGAATCTGCCACCTGCGGCCTGAGGGCAGCGCGCGCCGCGCTGACGGGGTCCGAAAACGCGAAACCGCCCGGCCTTGCGGCGCGGGCGGTCGGGTTTTCGTTCCGGGGGGAGGGCCTCAGGCCCGCCGCAGCCCGCGCACGATGGCGATCAGCAGGCAGGCGCCCAGCACGGCAACCACCAGTTGCCCCAAGATGCCGCCCATGGTGCCGCCGACGATGGCATAGAGCAGGAAGTTACCGACCACGGCGCCGATGATGCCCATGACGATGTTCATCAGCAGTCCCATGTTAGAATTCATGATCTTCTCGGCGATCCAGCCCGCCAGGGCGCCGAGGATGATGGCCAGAAGCCAGCCGATACCTTGCATTGTCTCTCTCCTATCAAATCCCCGGTCTGCGCCCGGTCGCAGGCTCAACGCCGCGAGGGGCGGACCGGTTCCGGACGGCGAAAGGGCCCGCCTCCGGCAGGAGACGGGCCCATTGGGCCAGATGGGCGGGCGGCTGGTGCCTCAGTCGCGCAGCAGCTCGTTGACACCGGTCTTGGAGCGGGTCTTCTCGTCCACGCGCTTGACGATCACCGCGCAGTAGAGGTTGACGCCGTTCTTCGAGGGCAGCGAGCCCGAGACGACCACCGAGTAGGGCGGCACTTCGCCGTAGAAGATTTCTCCGGTCTCGCGGTCGAAGATCTTGGTGGACTGGCCGAGGAAGACCCCCATGCCAAGCACCGAGCCCTCGCGCACGATGACGCCCTCGGCCACTTCGGCGCGGGCGCCGACAAAGCAGTTGTCCTCGATGATCACCGGGCCGGCCTGCAGGGGCTCCAGCACGCCGCCGATCCCGGCACCGCCCGAGATATGGACGTTCTTGCCGATCTGCGCGCAGCTGCCGACGGTGGCCCAGGTGTCAACCATGGTGCCGCTGTCGACATAGGCACCGAGGTTGACGAAGGAGGGCATCAGCACCACGCCCGGCGCGATATAGGCGGACTTGCGGACGACGCAGTTCGGCACGGCACGGAAGCCGGCGGCCTTCCACTGGTTCTCGCCCCAGCCCTTGAACTTGCTGTCGACCTTGTCCCACCAGCCGGACCCCTGCGGGCCGCCGTCCTGCATCTCCATGTCCTTGATGCGGAAGCCCAGCAGGACGGCCTTCTTGGCCCACTGGTTCACCTGCCAGTTGCCGTCGGCCTGCTTCTCGGCGACGCGCAGCTTGCCCGAGTCCAGCGCGTTCAGCGTGTCCTCGATGGCCTCGCGGGTTTCGCCGGTGGTGGCGGGGGTGATCTGGTCGCGCGCCTCCCAGGCGGCTTCGATGGCAGCTTCGAGCTGGGCGTTGGACATGGTCTTCCTCCGGGAATTTCGTGCCGTCAATAAGGGGCTCAGCGCGGTATAGGGCCTTGCCGCCCGCATCGCAATTGCGCGCTGCGACAGGATGCAGGTCATTGGCGAAGGGATCTGCCCATTGCCGCGCGGCTGCAAATCGGCGTCTCGCCCATGGTGCCCGCCCCGTGCCTGCGCTAGGCAGGGAGGGTGATTGAAGGAAAGCCCATGTCCGACGACTCCCGCCATTCCCGTTTCCGTGATGCCGAAAGCGACCGCGCCACCGCCAAGGAGGTGCCGCAGACTGCGCAGACCCTGTCCCCCAGCTACCGGCTGGCCTTCGCTGACGAGGAGTTCCTGCTGCGCGACGAGATGCGCTCGGTCCGCTTGCAGCTTGAGCTGATGAAGGTCGAGCTGGCGCTGGACGAGGCCGGGATCAGCTCGACCGTGGTGCTGTTCGGGGGCGCGCGGATCCGGGCGCCGGGCACGGTGCCCGAGGGGCATCCGATGGCGAAGCTGTCGCGCTACTACACCGAGGCCGAGCGGTTCGCCGCGCTGATGACGCAGAAGTCCATGGCGGATGGCGGGCGCGACTGGGTGGTCTGCACCGGCGGTGGCCCCGGCGTCATGGAGGCGGGCAACAAGGGCGCCGCCGAGGCGGGGGGCCAGTCGGTCGGCCTGTCCATCGTCCTGCCGCACGAGCAGGTGCCGAACGAGTACGTGACGCCCGAACTCTGCTTCAACTTCCACTATTTCGCCGTCCGCAAGATGCATTTCCTGATGCGCGCCCGTGCCATCTGCGTCTTCCCCGGCGGCTTCGGCACTCTGGACGAGACCTTCGAGGCGCTGACCCTGATCCAGACCGGCCGGATGGAGCGTCAGCCCTTCCTGTTCTTCGGCCGTGCCTTCTGGGAAGGCGTCATCAACTTCGAGGCGCTGGTCGAGGCCGGCACCGTCTCGCCCGAGGACATGGAGCTGTTCCGCTTCGTCGAGACCGCCGAGGAGGCCATCGAGGCCATCGACAGCTGGAAGGGCGCTGGCACCAAGCGGGAGGAGATTCCGGGCCGCATGGACCTGAAGGATACCCCGAAGTGATCACCTGGATCCGCGTCATCGCGCTTTTCGTCACCGGCCTGGGCGCGGCGGCGCAGTTCGGCAAGGTCTCGGTTCTTTTCCCGGCCTGGGAAGCGGCCTATCCGCAGGCTGGCGCGGCGGCGGGGTTCCTGGTGTCGATGGTCTCTCTCATGGGGGTCCTGCTGGGGTTGCTGGCGGGTATGGTGGTGACCCGCGTCGGCTTTCGCCGCACGCTGATCGGCGCGGCCCTGCTGGGGGCGGCGATCTCGGCGCTGCAGGCGTTGATGCCGCCGCTGCCGGTGATGCTGGGCCTGCGCGCCGTCGAGGGTCTGTCGCATCTGGCCATCGTGGTGGCCGCGCCGACGCTGATGGCCGAGATCACTGGCGACCGCCTGCGCCCGGTCGCCATGACGCTCTGGAGCTCCTATTTCGGGCTGACCTTCGCCATCTACGCGCTGATCGGCCCCTGGCTGCTGTCGCTCGGCGGGGTGCCCGCGGTGCTGCTCAGCCATGGCGGCTTCCTGTTGATGATGGCCCTCGCGCTGCCCTTCCTGCTGCCCGATGACCGCAAGCTGCCGGACGGAGAGGTCGCCCATCCGGCCGAGCCGCTGACGCCGGGGGTGATCGCCCGGCGCCATGGCACGGCCTATGCCTCTCCCTTCATCGCGGCGCCGGGGGTGGGCTGGTTCTTCTATGCCTTCTGCTTCGTGGCCCTGATGACCGTGCTGCCGGGCTACCTGCCCGAGGCCAGCCGCGAGATGCAGATGACGGTGCTGCCGCTGGTCGGGATCGCCTCGTCGCTGACGCTGGGGGCGCTGGCGCTGAAGCTGATCCGCGCCGTGCCGGTGGTCATCTTCGGTTTCGCCCTCGCGGCGCTGTCGATCGTGCTGCTGGCCCTGGCGCCGGGGCCGGTCTGGATGCCGGGCCTGCTGTTCATTGCCATGGGCTTCATGCAGAGCGGCAGTTTCGCCGCCGTGCCGCAGATCAACCTCGATCCCGCCGACCGGGCGCTGTCGAACGGCGTGCTGGCGCAGATGGGCAACCTCGGCAACCTCACCGGCACGCCGGTGCTGCTGGCCCTGACCGGCGCCATGGGCTTTCCCGGTCTCGTGTTCTTTGCCCTCACCTCCTACCTGCTGGGGATGACGGTGCACCTGGTCGCGGCGCGGATGCGGGCGGGCCGGGTGCTGGGCGCCTAGGCGGGCTGGGCCGCGGGGGCGGTCAGGCGACCGGCCCCGAACCAGCTGAGCGCCAGCAGCGCCGCCGCCGTGCCGAGACAGGCCGGCAGCCCCCCGACCTGGTAGGAGAGCCCGGACAGCAGGGTGCCCAGAAGGCGCCCCGCCGCATTGGCCATGTAGTAGAAGCCGACGTCCATGGTCACCCTCTCGCCGCTGGTGAAGGCGAGGATCAGATAGGAATGCAGCGAGGAATTCACCGCGAAGACCGCGCCGAAGACCAGCAGCCCGGCGATCAGCGTGACGGTCAGCCAGGGCTGGGGCTCCCCCGCCATGGCGACCAGCGCGGCCAGCAGGGCGGGCAGGGCGATCAGCGCGCCGACCCAGCCCCGCGCGGCCTGCACCAGGTCCGCCTCGGGGCGGGTGGCAGCGCGCAGCAGTTTCGGCGCAGCCGCCTGCACGGCGCCGTAGAGGATCGTCCAGACCGCCATGAAGGTGCCGATGGTGAAGAAGGCGATGCGGTTGCCCTCTTCCGAGCCATCCGACAGCACGGCGTAGAAGTAGATCGGGATGCCGACGACGAACCAGACGTCCCGCGCGCCGAACAGGAAGACCCGCGCGAAGCTCAGCCAGTTGACGTTCGGGTCCTTCGAGAAGACCTCGGAGAACTTCGTCCCCTTCGCGCCCTTCGGCAGGCCCGGCGGCATGACCAGGATCACCGCCGTCAGGATCAGCCCCAGAAGCACTGCCATGCCCAGCACCGAGACCGTGAAGCCCCAGAGCGCCAGCAGCGCCGCGCCCAGCAGGAAGCCCGCGCCCTTCACCGCGTTCTTCGAGCCGGTCAGCACCGCCACCCAGCGGAACAGCCCGCCCTCGCCCGTGGGGGCCAGCAGCTTCACGGCGGACTTCGACGACATTTTCGCCAGGTCCTTGGCCACGCCCGAGGCCCCCTGCACCGCCATCACGTAGGCGACGGAGGGCCAGAGCGCCCAGCCCGGATCCAGCTCGGCCAGCGCCAGCAGAGCCAGCACCTGAAGGCCCAAGCCGGCATAGAGCGTCCGCGTCAGCCCGAAGCGCGCGGCGATCCAACCGGCGGAGAGATTGGTGACCACCCCGGCCAGTTCGTAGAGCAGGAACAGGTAGGCCAGCTGCACCGGCGAGAAGCCTAGCCCGTGGAAGTGCAGCAGCACCAGCATCCTGAGCGCGCCATCGGACAGCATGAAGGCCCAGTAGGCGGCGGTGACGGCAACATAGGCACCAAGGCCCTCGGGGCGGGAGGCGCTCACAGGCTGGCTCCGACCATGGCGGCCACATCCACAAGACGATGGATGTAGCCCCACTCGTTATCATACCAGGCGTAGATCTTTACCTGGGTACCACTCACAACCATGGTCGACGGCGCGTCCACGATCGAGGAACGCGCGTCGTTCAGATAATCGGTCGAGACCAGCGGGCGGGTCTCGTAGCCGAGGATGCCTTTCAGGGGGCCTTCGGCGGCGGCCTGCAGCAAGGCGTTGACCTCTTCTGCAGAGGTTTCGCGGGCGACCTCGAAGACGCAGTCGGTCAGCGAGGCATTGAGCAAGGGCACCCGCACCGCATGGCCGTTGAGGCGGCCCGTCAGCTCGGGGAAGATCTGGGTGATCGCCCTGGCCGAGCCGGTGGTGGTCGGGATCAGCGCATTCAGCGCCGAGCGCGCCCGGCGCAGGTCCTTGGCGGGTCGGTCGACGATGGTCTGGGTGTTGGTCACGTCATGGATCGTGGTGATCGAGCCATGTCGGATGCCCAGACCTTCGTGGATGACCTTCACCACCGGCGCGAGGCAGTTGGTGGTGCAGCTGGCCGCCGTCACGATGTCATGCGCGGCGGGGTCGTAGATCTGATGGTTCACCCCGTAGACGATATTGGCATGCCGCCCGTCCTTGACGGGGGCCGAGACCACGACCTTCTTCACCCCGGCGGCGAAATAGGGGGCCAGCTTGTCGGCCGACTTGAAGACGCCGGTGCAGTCGATGACCACGTCGACGCCCTCCAGCGGCAGATCCTCGATCCGCTTGGTGCCGATGAAGGGCAGGCGGGTGCCGTTGACGGTGACGCTGTCGGCGTCATGGCTGAAGTCCGCATCCCAGCGACCATGAACCGAGTCGAATTCCAGCAAATGCGCGTGCATCCCGGGGTCGCCGACGGCGTCGTTGATCCAGGCCAGCTTCAGGCCGCGTTCCAGCAGGGGGCGCAGGGCCAGTTTGCCCATGCGGCCAAGGCCGTTCAGTGCATAGGTCGTCATTCGGTCAAGCCTCCGCGGCGCCGGTTTCATCAAGGGAGATTTCGTCGACCGCGTTCTGCAGCGAGATCCGGTCGAGGCTTTCCACCGGCAGCGCCGCGAAGGCGCGCAACCGGTTCAGAAGGGTGCCGTAGGCGGCCTGGAAGGCCAGCGCCTTCTCGGCATCGGTGCCGGTGGCCCTGGCCGGATCGGGGATGCCCCAGTGGGCGCTGATCGGCTGGCCGTCCCAGGCGGGGCAGTCCTCGTTCGCGGCCTGATCGCAGACGGTGAAGACGAAATCCATCTGCGGTGACTCGGGGCGCTGAAACTCGGCCAGGGTCTTCGAGCGCAGGCCCCCGGTCTCGATGCCCTTGTCCTGCAGCAGCTTGAGCGCGACCGGGTTCGGTGCGTCCGCCGGACGGGTGCCGGCGGAATAGGCGTTGAACCTCTGGCCGGCCAGCTCGCGCAGCAGGGCCTCGGCGAAGATCGAGCGGGCGGAGTTCCCGGTGCAGATGAACAGCACGTTCAGCTTGCGGAGCGGGATCCCGTCGGCCCCCGTCCGTCCAAGGGGACCCTGCCCGGCAGAGTCGAGGCAGAGCGCGGGGCGGCCCCGGCAGCAGTCCGAGAACAGGTAGCCAAGCAGCGCATCCGCCGTGCCCGTCTCGGCCCGGTAGAGCAGCGAGGTGCCCTGACGCTGCTGCCCGACCAGCCCGGCCTGACGCAGCGCCGAGAGATAGACCGAGAGCGTCGAGGCCTTCAGCCCCGTCGCCTCGGCGATCTCTCCGGCGGCGACCGCCTGGGGATAGCGGCGCATCAGCAGGCGCCAGACCCGCAGGCGCTGCGGGTGGCCGAGGGTCGAGAGGAGGGCGGCAGCATCATTTTCCATATTTCATGAAATATGGAAATAGATCGCGGAGCGCAATGATTCTCTTGTCGGTGCCTGGGCGTTTCAGAGGGGTTCAGCAGGTGGGGGCCAGCCGGGGGCGGACGACGGCGGGTCGGGGGCCGCCCGGGCGGGGCGTCAGCTGCGGTCGCGACCCTCCTTCGGGTCGTCCGTCGGATCATCCTTGATGTCCGGGTCGCTGTAGGTGTTGGGGTCGTAGCCCTCCGGGTCATAGCCCTCGGCATCCTCGTCGATGCCGGTGACATGGGTCGTCCCGGTATCCTCGTCGTAGACCAGCCCGTAGTTCGCCCGTCCTTCCGTCTTGAAGCGCCGGAACTCGTGGAAACCGGCATAGAGGAAGGCCAGGGCGAAGGGCGTCAGGATGATGGCGGCAATGAGCTGGGCTTGCATGGGCGCTCCTTTTCGGGATCGGAGGGCGGTTCGCGGGGGTCGGTCCGGCGTGCCGGCGGGACGGGAGGCGCCCCGTGAAAGGGCCTCGCTCCGGCGGACCATTGCGCCGATAGGGATGCCCGAAGGGTCGCGCATCCCCGGGTTCGATGCAAGGGGCAGCCCGGCCCCGCTGCTGCGGGGTGGGCTGCGGGCGGTCTCAGATCCGCAGGAAGGGCTGCGCCAGGCGCGGCAGCAGCGAACGGAAGCGCAGCCGCGCATCGGTGGCGGCAAGGCAGATGCAATCCGCGCCGACATCGGCGATCGGCGTATGCTCAAGGCTCTCGTCGGCCACTTCCACGTCGCCGGGGCCGAAATGGCCGGTCTCGTCGTGGAAGGCGCCTTGCAGGACCATGGTCAGCTCGGTGCCGTTGTGACCGTGATCGGGCACCGCCATGCCGCCGGGAATGTAGAGCAGACGGACAGAGCTCTTGCCGTCCTCGTGCAGGATCTGCTGCCTGACGCCGCCACCGGCAGCCCGCCAGCGCGGCGGCGCGTGCTTCAGCGCCTCGGCCACGGGGCCGGGGTAGATGCCGAAGCGTTTCGGCGCCGGGGCGGGGGCCGGGCTGTCGTCCAGCAGGGCCAGCGTGCGCTCCAGCAGATCGCCGTCCAGCTCGGCGGCCGGGGCCTCTTCGATCAGCGTACCGCCGAGGGTCTCATGGGCTTCCAGCGCCGCCCGGCAGCTGTCGCAGACCGACACATGGGCGGCGACGACCATCTCGAAGGTCGCGGGAAGACGGCCGGCGGCATAGGCCGCCAGCATCTCGTCGGGGATATGATGTGCGATCTTCGTCATTCCGAACGCAAATCCTTCAGTTCATGGCGCAGCCGCTCCAGCCCCAGGCGGATGCGCGACTTGATGGTTCCGAGGGGCAACCCGGTCTCGTCCCGGATCTCCCCGTGGGTGAGATCGCCCAGGTAGGCGCGGGCGATGACCTCGCGCTGCTCGGGCTTCAGTTTCGCCAGGGCCTGGCGCAGCTTGCCGCTTTCCTGTGCCAGCGCCAGGATGGCGCCGGGGTCGGCCTCGGGCGGGGTCTCGGTCTCGACCTCCTCCGGGACCGGGCGCCCGTTCTTGCGGGCGATATCCACCTGCCGGTTCCGCGCGATGCGGTAGATCCAGCCGGACACCTGGGCGCGGCCCGGATCGAACTGCGCCGCCTTGTGCCAGACCGCCAGCATCACGTCCTGCGCGACATCTTCCGCCGCCGCCGAGCCCATGCCCGAGCGCATCAGCACCCCCTTCACGCGAGGGGCGTAGTAGGCGAAGAGCCGGGCGAAGGCCGCGCGGTCCCTCTGGTCACGCACGGCCAGCATCCAGCCGGTCTGCTCCGTCAGCTCCTGATCCGCGCTCACCTGCTTCCATCCGTTCTGCTTGCCCGCCCTGCGCCGGGGGACGGCGGGGCGCGGTTGCGGAAGTGTCGCAGGCATGGCGTCCGGGTTCAACATGTCCTCTCTACGGCGCAGGGTCTAAGACGGATCACAAAAAATATCCGCCGGGATGTGAACCGTTTTCCCGCCTGTACCGTACCTTAGACATGCAACACGCCAGGAGCCCGCATGTCCTTTGACGCCCTCTCAAACCGCCCGCAGCGGATCGCCGTCATCGGCGGCGGCATCTCGGGCATGGCCGCGGCCTGGCGCCTGTCGCCGCAACACCGCGTGACCCTGATCGAGGCCGCGCCGCGCCTTGGCGGCCACGCCCGCACCGTGGTGGCCGGGAAGAACGGCGATCAGCCGGTCGACACCGGCTTCATTGTCTTCAACTACGCCAACTACCCGCACCTGACGGCGATGTTCCGCGATCTGGACGTGCCGGTCGAACGCTCCGACATGTCCTTCGGCGCCACTATCGACGGCGGGCGGGTGGAATACGGGCTGCAGACCCTTTCGGCCCTGATCGGCCAGCGCCGCAACCTGCTGCGCCCCGGCTTCGGCGCCATGGTCCGCGACATCCTGCGGTTCAACGCCGGGGCCGAGGCAGCCTCGGAGGATCCCGAGATGTCCATGGGCGAGCTGATGGAGCGGATGCGCCTCGGCCGCTGGTTCCGCGAGTACTATCTGAAGCCGATCTGTGGTGCGATCTGGTCGACGCCCCCGGGCGGGATCGAGTCCTTCCCGGCCCGCGCCCTGGTCCGCTTCTTCCGCAACCATGCGCTGCTGTCGACGACCGGCCAGCACCAGTGGTGGACGGTCTCGGGCGGCTCGGTGGAATATGTCCGCCGGCTGGAGGCGTCAATGCGGGCGCGCGGGGTCGAGATCCGCACCGGCAGCCCGGTGCGCGCCGTGCTGCGCGATGGCCCGACGCCGCGCGTCGTCATGGCAGGGGGCGAGGCCGAGGTCTTCGACCAGGTGATCTTCGCCTGCCACTCGGACGAGGCGCTTGCCCTGCTGGCCGGCCCGACCGAAGATGAACAGGCGGCGCTGTCGGCCGTCCGCTACCAGGACAACCACATGGTGCTGCACCGCGATATCGGCCAGATGCCGCGCCGCCGGGCCTGCTGGTCGTCCTGGGTCTACAAGGCGGAAACGGGGCAGGAGCAACAGGCGATCGGTGTGACCTACTGGATGAACAAGCTGCAGAACATCCCCGAGGACGACCCGCTGTTCGTCTCGCTCAACCCGGTGGTGCCGGTGCGCGAGGACTGCATCTACGATCAGAAGACCTTCCGTCACCCGGTCTTCGACGGTCCGGCGCTGGCGGCACAGCAGCAGATCGCCGCGATGCAGGGGCGGAACGCCACCTGGTTCGCCGGGGCCTGGCTGCGCCACGGCTTCCACGAGGACGGTTTTGCCAGCGCAGTACGGGTGACCCGCGCGCTGGACCCGCTGCCGGCATGAGCGCCCCCGCACCCTTCCGCCCTGAACACCTGCGCGGCACCACGGTGCACGCCCGCAACGGCAGGGTGCGCCACAGCTTCGGCTACGGTGTCGACTACGTGCTGCTGGATCCCGAAAGTCCGGCCCGCCCGGCGCTGCTGTCGCGTGGCCGCTTCGGCCTGGCGACGGTGCCGGACCGCGATCACGGCGGCCCCGTCGGCAATGGCGAAGGCGCGGCCTGGGCCCGGCGTGCGCTGGCGGCGCAGGGTCTGGCGCCCGCACGGCTGACCCGGTTGCTGCTGCTGACCCAGCCCGGTTTCCTCGGCGCGCGCTTCAACCCGGTCTCGTTCTGGCTGGCCTACGAGGGCGCGGCGCTGGTCGCCGTCATCGCCGAGGTGAACAACACCTTCGGCGACCGCCACTCGTACCTCTGTGCGCACGAGGGCTTTGCCCCGATCCGCCCCGAGGACCGGATGGAGGCGACCAAGGTCTTCCACGTTTCCCCCTTCCGCGACATCGCCGGAGCCTATAGCTTCAATTTCAACATGGGGGAGGAGAGGATCGCCATCCGCATCCTGCACAGGCAGGAGAGTGGCGAGAGTCTCAATGCGACGCTGACTGGCCCGCGCCGGCCTCTGACCAACGCCCGCCTGTTGGGCGCCGTGATCCGGCGGCCCTTCGGCGGCGCGCGGGTGCTGGCGCTGATCTACTGGCAGGCCCTGCGCCTGCGGCTGAAAGGCGCCCGCTACAGGCTGCGTCCGGCCCCGCCGACAGAGGAGATTTCCTGAATGCCCCTGCTGACCGACCGCGTGAAACGCGACTTCCTCGAAAGCTGCGAGGCCATTTCCGAGGGCCAGCTGACCGTGATCACCCCCGAGGGCGAGCGGCACCATTTCGGCACCTCCGGTATCGCTGCCGAGTTCCGCATTCATGACTGGTCCGCCGTGACCTCGGCCCTGGCCCGTGGCGACGTGGGGCTGGGCGAAGCCTATGTCGCCGGTCTCTGGGATACCGACAGCATCGAGCTGTTGACCCGCGTGGCGCTGCTGAACCTCGACCAGTTCGGCCGCTACGCCTATGCCGGGCCGCTCCAGGCGCTGAAGTTCCGCACCGTCGACCGCATCCTGCGCGCCAATTCGCGCCGCGGCGCCTCGAAGAACATCCAGGCGCATTACGATGTCGGCAACGAGTTCTTCCAGCTCTGGCTCGACCCGTCGATGACCTATTCCTCGGCGCTCTATGCCCCCGGCGATGACGACCTCGAACGCGCCCAGTACCGCAAGTACGACCGTATCCTCGACCGGGTCGAGGGCGAGCGGCTGCTGGAAATCGGCTGTGGCTGGGGCGGTTTCGCCGAACGCGCGGCGGATCAGGGCCGCCATGTGACCGGGCTGACGATCTCTCCCAGCCAGAAGGGCTATGCGGATGCGCGCCTTGACGGGCGGGCCGAGATCCAGCTGCGCGACTACCGCGACAGCGCCGGGCGTTTCGACGGCATCGTCTCGATCGAGATGATCGAGGCCGTCGGCGAACGCTACTGGCCGCAATTCTTCGACACGCTGAAGGCCCGGCTGGCCGAGGGCGGGCGCGCCGTGGTGCAGGCGATCACCGTCTCGGACAGCTATTTCCCGACCTACCGCAAGGGCTCGGACTTCATCCGCCAGCATGCCTTCCCGGGCGGGATGCTGCTGTCGGAGGGCCAGATCCGCGACGTGGCGGCGCGGGCCGGGCTGAAGCTGCAGAACAGTTTCGCCTTCGGCCCCGATTATGCCCGCACCTGCCGCACCTGGCTGGCCCGGATGGAAGAGGAAAGCGCCCGCATCGCCCGGCTGGGCTACGGCGAGGATTTCCTGCGCAGCTGGCGCTACTACCTCGGCATCTGCGCTGCCGCCTTCGAGGTCGGCCAGACCCAGGTGCTGCAGGTCGAACTGGCCCACGCCCGGGCGGGATGACCCGCTCTGGCGGCGGTCTCCGGCGGGGCTGCGCCGAGAATGCCGGGCAAGCTGCGCGGGATCGTGCCGATGGTGGGTTTGCTGCCGTGAAGTCACTGAGGTAAATTCACCTTCCGGGTGAAAGACGTTACTGACGAGACCTCATGTTCGGGGTCACAGGCCCGGGCAAGTGTAAGAGAGTTACTGGTACGAGAGGACATTCCCCATGCCGCCACGTTCCCTGGAGGGCAAGACCTACTGGCTGATCGGCGCCAGCGAGGGCCTGGGTCGAGAAATCGCGCGCGAGATGCATCGGCTCGGCGCCCGGCTGATCCTCTCGGCCCGCAGCGAGGAACGTCTAAGGGACCTCTCGGAAGAACTGGGCGCCGCCGAGGTGCTGCCCATGGACGTGACCGACGCCGCCTCGGTCCGCGACGCCGCCGCCAGGGCCGAAGCGGCGGACGGGCTGATCTACTCGGTGGGTCTCTATGATCCGATGACGGCGCAGGACTGGGATCCCGACAAGGCCGAGGCCATTGCCGATGCCAATTTCATGGGCGCGCTCAGGGTGCTGGGCCGCGTGGTGCCCGGCTGGGCGCAGCGCGGGGCGGGGCATGTCGTGCTGATCGGCTCGCTGGCGGCCTTCCGGGGGCTGCCCGGCGCCATCGGCTACGGCTCCAGCAAGGCGGCGCTGCGCCACCTGGCCGAAGACATGTACCTGGACCTGAAGGGCACCGGCGTCGACGTGCAGATGGCCAATCCCGGATTCATCCGCACCCGGCTGACCGAGAAGAACGATTTCACCATGACGCAGCTGATGGAGCCCGCCGAGGCCGCCCGTCACGTCATGACCCTGATCCGCAATCCCGAGCCGCGCCAGATCAGCTTCCCGCGTCCCTTCGCCTGGGTCTTCACGGTGCTGGGGCGCTGGCTGCCGTTCCGGCTCTATGCCCGGCTGGTGTCCGGCTAGGCGGGTCGCCCCGGGGCCATCAGCAACACGTCGCAGGGCCCGTCCGGGGCCACCGGGCAGTGCTCGACCCCATGCGGCACGACGATGAATTCGCCCTCTTCGATCACCTCGTCGCGGTCGCGGAAGCGCATCAGCAGCCGGCCGCGATGGACGAAGAACATGGCGTCCTCCGTGTCGCGGAAGCGCCAGCCCTGCACGCCGGCGAAGCGGGTCAGGCGCATCTCGACATCATTGATCCGCCCTGCCAGCAGCCCGGCGCCGGTGGCCGGGACCTGCCCGAAGGCATCATCGAGGTTGGTCTTGCCGAGCGGAGAGAGATGGTCGTTCAGCCGCGCCACCTCGGCGATAATTGCCGAAAGCTGCCCCTCGAGGTCCTGCGGCGCATCCGGGTAACGCCCGTCCAGCGCCGCCGTGCCGATGGTGAACCCCGCAGCCCCCGAGCCCTTGACCGCCGCGATCCGGTCCGGCGTGTCGATGGAGCCCGCCATGATCACCGGCTTGTCGGTCACCGCGCAGACCGCGCGCATCAGCTCGGGCACATCGCAGCGCGCGCGGTAGGCCAGCAGGTCCAGCCCATGCACCCCCTCGCGCGCCGCCAGCAGGCGGGCGCTTTCGGCAATCTGCGCGACGCTGCCTTCCAGCACGCTGGGATGGCCGGTGATCTGGCCGGGGAAGGGGCAGTAGTTCAGCCCGCTGCCCGCGATCACCGGCAGCACGTCCCCGACCCGGGTGCCGCCCAGCAGGACGTCGACGCCGATCTCGACCGCCGCTTGCGCCGAGGCGATCTCGCTCTCGCGGTCCAGCGAGACGACCTCGAGGTAGGAGGTCGCGCCGCCCTCGCGGATGCGCCGGGCCAGCGCCTTCAGCTCCTCGATCGGCAGGCCGATATCCTTGAAGCCGATGTGACGCAGGCCAAGGCGCAGGGCGATCTCCAGATGGTCCGCCGCATCCACGACCGTGCGGTCATTGCGGGTCAGCATGAAGATGAAGCGCAGGCCCATCAGGACGCTTCCCGTGCGGCTGCCAGGCGCGCGGCGTAGTCCAGCGCGGTCTGCAGGCTTTCCGGGTCCGCGATGCCCTTGCCCGCGATGTCGAAGGCGGTGCCGTGGTCGGGCGAGGTGCGCACGAAGGGCAGGCCGAGGGTGATGTTCACCCCCTTCTCCAGCCCCAGGTACTTCACCGGGATCAGCCCCTGGTCGTGATACTGCGCCACCACCACGTCGAAAGCGCCCTTGCGGGCCTGCATGAAGACCGTGTCGCCGGGCCATGGCCCGGAGGCGTCGATACCCTCGGCGCGGGCGGCCTCGATGGCGGGGCGGATGATGGTGATCTCTTCGTCGCCGAACAGCCCGCCCTCGCCCGCATGGGGGTTCAGCCCGGCGACCGCGACGCGCGGGGCCTTGATGCCAAGCGACTGCCCGCCTTCATGGGCCAGCCGGATCGCGGCCATCTGCGCGTCGAAGTCGGCGGCCTCGATGGCGTGGCGCAGGGACATGTGGATGGTCACCAGCACGGTGCGGATATCGTCATTGGCCAGCATCATGGCGACGCGGGCGGCACCGCCGTGATCGGCCAGCATCTCGGTATGGCCCGGGTAGCCGATGCCGGCGCGGGAGAGCGCCTCCTTGTGGATCGGGGCGGTGACGATACCGGCGATCTGCCCCGCCTTGGCGGCCTGGATCGCGGCGAGGATCGAATCATATGCGGCCTGGCCTGAGGCGGCGCTGATCTCTGCCACCGGGGGCAGGGCGGCCATCGGCGCGGCGTCGATCACCTCGAGCGTTCCGGGGACCAGCTGCGCCTCGTCGGGGGTGGCGATGACGCGCAGCGCAAGCGCCGGCGCGTAGCGCGCCACGGCATCCTGCATCACCAGAGCCGAGCCGTAGACGACGGCCTGCGCGCCCGCCGCGATGGTCTTCACCGTGATTTCCGGCCCGATCCCCGAGGCATCGCCCATGGTGATCGCAAGGGGGCTCTTGTGGGTCATCGGGGTCTCCTGTCGTTCGGGGTCAGTATGCGCCCGGGGCAGGGGATGAAAAGCGGCAAAGCGCGAAGCCTAGAACTCCACCCCCTGCTGGGCCTTCACCCCGTCGCGGAACGGGTGTTTCAGCAGCGTCATCTCGGTCGCCAGGTCGGCGATTTCCAGCAGCTCGGGCTTGGCGTTGCGGCCCGTCAGGCAGACATGGGTCATCTCGGGCTTCTCGTGCAGCAGGAAGTCCACCACCGCGTCGATATCCAGGTAATCGTTGCGCAGGGCGATATTGATCTCGTCCAGCAGCACGAACTGGATCTTCGGATCGAGGATCAGCGCCTTGGCCTTCTCCCATCCCGCCTCTGCGGCGGCGATGTCGCGGGCGCGGTCCTGGGTTTCCCAGGTGAATCCTTCGCCCGAGACGACGAAGGTGCAGAGGTCCCCGAACCGGCTTTCCAGCAGCTTACGCTCGCCGCTCATCCTTCCGCCCTTGATGAACTGGACCACGGCGCAGGGCATCTCGTGCGCCACGCAGCGCAAGATCATCCCGAACCCGGACGATGACTTGCCCTTGCCGGTGCCGGTATGGACGATCACCAGGCCCCGCTCCTCGGTGCGTTCGGCCATCATGCGGTCCCGCGCGGCCTTGATGCGCTTCATCTTCTCGGTATGGCGGGTCTCGATGTCGCTGCTCACCTCGGGGTCCTCCGTCTTGACAAATCGGCGCTGAGGGGCGCATCTGACCCAAAGCTGGTGCCCGTGTAAACGGGTGAAAAGGGAATGCGCCAACCCCGGCGGGGTCAAGCGCAGCCGCCCCCGCGACCGTGACCGGAGAGGTCCCCGATGCCACTGGCCAAGCGCCGGGAAGGCTGGGGGCCGCAGGTCGGGCCAAGGCCCGCCCCAATCCGCAAGCCGGGAGACCTGCCAGCGCGAAGGACGAAACCGGACGGGGTGTGCCGGTGTCTGGTCGATGCCGCGGCATCTTCCCTGGACACCATGCGCCTCGCCCAAGCGGCGAAGGGCCAGACAGATGGGGCAGAGACCCGCGGAACCGACCGAAAGCGAGCTGCTGGTCTGCATCAAGTGCCGTGGCCAGGGCGGGTGCGAGGCCGATGAGCGGCGCCCGGGGCGTCAGCTTTACGATCAACTGGTCGGGCGGGATCTGCCCGAGGGCACCCGCCTGCGCGCCGTGGAATGCCTGCAGAACTGCGACTACGGCAATACCGTCGCCCTGCGCGGCCCCGGTCGCTGGACCTATGTCTACGGCCAGCTTGACGCCAGCGAACATGCCGAGGTGCTGCTGGAGGGGCTGGCGCTCTACCATGGCACCGAGGACGGATTGATCCCCTGGCGCCAGCGGCCCGAACATTTCAAGCGCAATTGCGTCGCCCGCGTGCCTCCGGTGGCGTTCACCGAGCCGCGTCTCGATCCCGAAACCGAAAGCTGAGAGGTGGCATAAGCCATGAAAGACATTCAGAAACTGCCCGTCACCATCATCACCGGCTTCCTCGGTTCGGGGAAGACCACGCTGATCTCGCAACTGATGCAGAACCCGCAGGGCAAGCGCCTTGCCGTGGTGGTCAACGAATTCGGCGACGTGGGTGTCGACGGCGAGATCCTGAAGGGCTGCGCCATCCCCGATTGCCCGGCCGAGAACATCATGGAACTGGCCAACGGCTGCATCTGCTGCACCGTGGCCGATGACTTCATCCCGACGATCGAGGCCCTGATGGCGCTGGACCCGCGCCCCGATCACATCCTGATCGAGACCTCGGGCCTGGCCCTGCCCAAGCCCCTGCTGAAGGCTTTCGACTGGCCCGATATCCGCTCGAAGATCACCGTCGATGGCGTGATTGCCCTGGCCGATGCCGAGGCCGTCGCCGCCGGTCGCTTCGCCCCCGATGTCGCCGCCGTGGATGCGCAGCGCGCCGCCGATGACAGCATCGATCACGAAACGCCCCTGTCCGAGGTCTTCGAGGATCAGATCGCCTGCGCCGATATCGTGCTGCTGACCAAGCCCGACCTTGCCGGCCCCGAGGGCGTGGCGAAGGCGAAAGAGATCATCGCCGCCGAGGCCCCCCGCCCGCTGCCCGTGGTCGAGGTCGCCGAGGGCCGCGTCGATCCGCGTGTGATCCTGGGTCTGGAAGCCGCCGCCGAGGATGACATGGACGCCCGTCCCAGCCACCACGATGGTGTGCCCGAACATGACCACGACGACTTCGACCAGATCGTCGTGCCCCTGCCGGAGGTGGCCGACCCCGCCCAGCTGGTCGCCCGGATCGAGGAACTGGCCAAGACCCAGAACATCCTGCGCGTGAAGGGCTACGCTGCCGTCGCGGGCAAGCCCATGCGTCTGCTGGTGCAGGCCGTCGGCGCCCGGGTCCGGCACCAGTACGACCGCCCGTGGAAGCCCAATGAGCCGCGCCTCGGTCAGCTGGTCGTGATCGCCGAGCATGACGATATCGACACCGCCGCCATCACCTCGGTGCTGGTGCCCGAGGGCTCGCCGGCGCTCTGACCGATGCATGTCGTCTTCCGCGAAAGTCACGGGCTGGAGGAAACCGACACGCCCACCGATCTCGGCCAGGACGCGGCCGAGCTGGTGGTGCTGTCCTATTCCGACAGTGACCTGGGCGCTTTCGCGGCAGGCTGGCATAGGGCGCGAGACGCGGGGGCCGAGCTGCCCTCGCTGCGGCTGGCGAACCTCTCGGCGCTGCGCCATCCGCTGTCGGTCGATACCTACCTGGAACAGACGCTGGAAGGCGCCTCGGGCATCCTGATCCGGCTGATCGGCGGCACCTCCTACTGGGCCTACGGGTTGTCGCAGGTGCAGGAACTGGCGCGGCGCAAGGGCCTTGCGCTGGCCGTGCTGCCCGCCGATGGCCGCCCGGATCCGGCGTTGGACGAGGTCTCGACCCTGCCGGTATCGACCCTGCGCCGCCTGTCGCATTTCTGCGAAGAGGGCGGGGCGGTGGCGGCCCAGGCGGCCCTTGCCCAGATGGCGCTGGCCGCAGGCCACTACGCCGCCCCCGTGCCCGGCACAAAGGAGCTGCCGCAGGTCGGCGCCTGGACGCCCGAAACCGGGGTGCTGCCCCTTGATCGCGCGGGTGAGGCCCTGCCCGGTGACGCCCCCCGCATCCTGATCACCTTCTACCGCGCCTATCTCGCCGCCGCCGACATGGCCCCGGTCGAGGCGCTGTTTTCGGCCTTCCGCGCAAAGGGGTATGCCTGCCTCGGCCTCTTCGCGCCCTCGCTCAAGGCCCCCGTCGCGGCGGATCCGCTGCGGCAGGCCGTGGCCGCCCTGTCCCCTGCTGCCGTGGTCAACCTGACCGCCTTCTCGGGACGCGGCGCCGAGACCTCTCCGCTGGATGCGGGCGAGGTGCCGGTCTTCCAGGCGGCGCTGGCGACCTCGACCCGCAAGGCCTGGGCCGGGGCCGAACGTGGCCTTTCGCCCGCCGATCTCGCCATGCATGTCGTCCTGCCCGAGGTGGACGGGCGGCTGACCGGCGGCGTGATCTCGTTCAAGGAGCCGGGGGCGCGCGACCCCGACCTGCAATTCGCCCGCATGGTGCACAAGCCCGAGGCGGACCGCATCGCGGCACTGGTCGCGCGTGTCGACGGCTGGCTGCGGCTGGCGCGGATGCAACCGGCAGAGCGGCGCGTCACGCTGGTGCTGTCCACCTATCCCGGCAAGGACTGGCAGATGGGTCATGCGGTCGGCCTCGACGCGCCCGAGTCGGCGCGGGCGATCCTGCAGGACCTCGCCGAGGCGGGCCACGCCGTGAGCGATCCCGGCGAGAACCTGCCCGAACAGCTCCTGAGCGCCCGGGAAAGCTGGCCGCTGGCTGAGTACAAGGCCGCGCTGGCGACCCTGCCCGAGAGCCTGCAACAGGACCTCACCGCCGCCTGGGGCGCGCCGGAGGACGACCCGGCCTTCGCCGACGATGCCTTCCATTTCACCGCGCTGCCCTGCGGCACGGCCACCTTGGCGCTGCAACCCGAGCGCGGCGATGTCGCCCTGCGCGATGACGACTACCACGACCTCGCCCGCGTCCCGCGTCATGGCTACGTGGCCTTTTACCTGTGGCTTCAGGCGCGCACCGACGCGCTGGTGCATATCGGCGCCCATGGCACGCTGGAATGGCTGCCGGGCAAATCCGTTGCCCTGTCAGGCACTTGCTGGCCCGAGGTGCTGACCGGCACTCTGCCTGTCCTCTACCCCTTCATCGTCAACGACCCCGGCGAGGCCGCACAGGCCAAGCGCCGCATCGGCGCGCTGACCCTTGGCCATATCCCTCCGCCCCTGCGCGAAAGCGGCGGCCACCAGCGCCTCGCACGGCTGGAATCGCTGCTGGACGAGTTCAGCAACGCCGACGGTCTCGACCCGAAACGCCGCGCCCGGCTGCAGGAGGATATCCGCGACGAGGCCCGTGCTCTTGGCGTCGAGGATGACCTTGGCCTTGATGCCGCCACCAGCGCCGCCGAGGCGCTGACCCGCATCGACCGTTTCGTCTGCGACGTGAAGGACAGCCAGTTCGGCGACGGTCTGCATGTCTGGGGACGCGGCAGCGGCGCGCCGATGCCCTTCGATATCGCCGAAGCGTTGAGGGGCGAACGCAGCGCGCTGCCCGCCGCGCTGAATGGCCGCCGCATTGATGGTGGGCCGTCCGGCTCGCCCTACCGGGGCCGGACCGAGGTGCTGCCAACGGGCCGCAACCTCTTCACCACCGACCCCCGCTCCGTCCCCAGCCGGGCCGCCTATGCGCAGGGCGTGAAATTGGCCGAGGAACTGGTGCGCCGCCACCTGCAGGACCACGGCGATTACCCGCGCGGGCTGGTCGTCGACCTCTGGGGCTCTGCCACCATGCGCACCGCCGGCGAGGAATTCGCCATGGCGCTGCATTTGTTGGGCGTGCGCCCCGTATGGGACCAGGGCAGCGAACGGGTTTCCGGCATCGAGGTGCTGCCCATTGCCGAGCTCGAGCGCCCGCGCCTCGACGTGACCCTGCGGGTCTCGGGCCTGTTCCGCGATGTCTTCCCGACGCTCTCGACCCTCTTCGGGCAGGCCGTGCAGGCGCTGGCCGGGCGCGACGAGGCCGCTGACTGGAACCCCTACGCCGCCACCGCGCCGGGCGCGCGGGTCTATGGGCCCGCGCCGGGGCAATACGGTCTGGGCATGGGCGCGGCGCTGGAGGATTATTCCGAAGAAGGCCGCCGCGCGGCGGGCGAGGCCTGGCTGGCGGCAAGCTCCTGGGCGCTGGACGGGGCGGAACCGGCGCGGGATGCCGAGGGGCTGCGCGCCCGTGTCGCCCGGGCCGATGCCTTCCTGCACCTGCAGGACCTGCCCGAGACCGACCTGCTGCTGGCCGCCGATTATGCCGCCCATGAGGCCGGGTTTGCCGCCGCCCAGAAGATCACGGGCGGCGCGGCGGCGCTCTACCATCTCGACAACACCGACCCCGCGCGGCCCCGCGCCCGGGGGCTGGGAGAGGAGATCGCCCGCGTCGTCCTGGCCCGCGCCGCCAACCCGGACTGGATCGCCGGGATGCGGCGCCACGGCTTCCGGGGCGGGGCCGAGATCGCCGCCACGCTGGATCACATGGCCGCCTTCGCGCATCTGGCGGGCGCGGTCTCTCCGCATCTTTTCGACGCCTATTACGACGCGACCCTCGGCGATGATCAGGTGACGGAGTTCCTGTCGAAGGCCAATCCCCGCGCGCTTCAGGCCATGCAGGACCGGTTCCGTGCGCTGCTGGACGCCGGTCTCTGGGACACCCGCCGCAACTCGCTGCGGCAGGAGCTGGGCGCATGAGCGGCCCGGTCGTCAAAGGTCCGGTAGTCAAAGGCTGGTGCCCCGGCGCCTACCGCCCGATGATGTCGGGCGACGGGCTGGTGGTGCGGGTGCGCCCGCGTCTGGCGCGGTTCACGGGTGCGCAGGTGCTGGGCCTCTGCGCACTGGCGCAGCGCCATGGCAGCGGCGTGCTGGACCTGACCAACAGGGCCAATATCCAGATCCGTGGGGTCGCTGAGGCTGATCACGAGCCGCTGCTGGAAAGCCTTGCCGCGCTCTCGCTTCTCGACGTCGATCCGGGCGTGGAAAGCCGCCGCAATATCCTGGTCCAGCCCTTCTGGCAGGCTGGGGACCTGACCGAGCGCCTGACGCTCGGGTTGCTCGACCTGCTGCCCGATCTGCCCGCGCTGCCTGCCAAGGTGGGCTTCGCCGTGGACACCGGCCCCGCGCCGCTGCTGTCCGAGTCCTCCGCCGATTTCCGGCTGGAGCGCTCCGCCTCTGGCCTGATCCTGCGCGCCGATGGCAGCCCTCTCGGGCGGCCCGTGACCGAGGCCGAAGCGCTGCCTGCGCTTGCCGAAATGGCGGAGTGGTTCGACGCCCGCCGCAGCCCGGACCATCGCCGCATGACGCAGGTGCTGGCAGACCATGCTCTGCCGCAGGGTTGGGCCGCCGAGGCGCCCCTCGCCGCCGCTGAGACCCCGCAGCCCGGCGCGCATCCCATGGGCGCCCTGCTGGGTGCCGCCTTCGGGCAGATCGACGCCGCCGAACTTGCGGGTCTCATCACCGATGACACCGCCCTGCGCGTCACCCCCTGGCGGCTGATCCTGCTGGAGGGCGCCGCCCTGCCGACCGCAGGCAGCCTGATCACCACCCCCGGCGATCCGCTGCTGCACGTCGATGCCTGCCCTGGTGCGCCGCTCTGTCCGCAGGCCACCGTGGAAACCCGCGAACTGGCCCGTGCGCTGGCCGGGACCCGCCCCGGCGCGCTGCATGTCTCGGGCTGTGCCAAGGGCTGCGCCCGGGCGCGACCTGCCGAAACCACCCTCGTCGGCCGTGACGGGACCTTTGACCTTGTGATCGACGGCAAGGCCAGCGATCTTCCCCGCCAGACCGGGCTGACCCCCGTGACGCTACGAACCGGAGCCTTCTGACCTGATGACCTACGTTTACGAAACCGACGGGGCGGCGATCTATGCCGAATCCTTCGCCACCATCCGCGCCGAGGCCGAACTGGCCCGCTTCAACGCGGACGAGGAACAGGTGGCGGTGCGGATGATCCATGCCGCCGGTCTGGTCGGGCTGGAACGCGATATCCGCTTCTCCGACGGCTTCGTGGCTGCCGCGCGGACCGCGCTTGAGGCCGGGGCCCCGATCCTCTGCGATGCGCGCATGGTCTCAGAGGGGATCACCCGCTTCCGCCTTCCGGCCGAGAACGAGGTCGTCTGCACCCTGCATGATCCCTCCGTGCCTGCGCTGGCCAAGGAAATGTCCAACACCCGCTCCGCCGCCGCGCTGGAACTGTGGCGCCCGAAGCTGGCCGGTGCCGTGGTGGCGATCGGCAATGCGCCGACTGCGCTTTTCCACCTGCTGAACATGCTGGAAGACCCCGACTGCCCGCGCCCCGCCGCGATCATCGGCTGCCCCGTGGGCTTTGTCGGCGCTGCCGAAAGCAAGGCCGCGCTCTGGCAGGACCAGCCGGTGCCCTGCTGCGTCGTGCAGGGCCGCCTCGGCGGCTCGGCCATCACCGTTGCCGCCGTCAACGCCATCGCGAGCCGCAAGGAATGAGCGCCGGGACGATCTACGGCCTGGGCCTGGGCCCCGGCAATCCCGACCTGATGACCGTGCGCGCGGACCGTCTGCTGCGCGGCGCGAAACACGTGGCCTTCTTCCGCAAGGCGGGCCGCAAGGGGCAGGCGCGCCAGATCGTCAACGGCATGATCCCCGAGGGCGCGACCGAGCACCCGATGGAATACCCGGTGACGACCGAGATCCCCTTCACCGATCCCGAATACAACCGCGTCCTGGCCGAGTTCTACGAGGACAGCACCGCGCATCTGCGCGACATCGCGGCGGGCGGCGAGGACGTGGTGGTGCTGTGTGAGGGCGATCCGTTCTTCTATGGCTCCTTCATGCATCTCTACATGCGCCTCGTCGATCAGGTCCCGGTCGAGGTCGTGCCCGCGATCACCGGCATGTCGGCGGCCTGGACGGCGACCGGCTCGCCGATCACCTGGGGCGACGATGTGCTGACGGTGCTGATGGGGACCCTTGGCGAAGAGGACCTGGCGCAGCGCATGGCGCTGACCGATGCCATCGTTGTGATGAAGATCGGCCGCAATATCCAGAAGGTCCGCCGCGCGCTGCGGACCGCAGGTCGCTACGAACAAGCCTGGCTGGTCGAATATGCTGCCATGCCCAACCAGCGCGTGCAGCGACTGGCCGAGGCCGAGGATGGGGTGACGCCCTATTTCTCGATCATCGTGGTGCATGGACAGGGGCGGCGGCCATGAGTGTTTCCGGGAGCGGCTGGCTTGCCGTCGCCGGTCTGGGGCCGGGGGCCGAAGCCCTTGTCACGCCCGAGGTTTCGGACGTGCTGGCCGAGGCCACCGATATCGTCGGCTACATCCCCTACGTCGCGCGGGTGGCCGAGCGCCCCGGCCTGACGCTGCATGCCAGTGACAACCGGGTCGAGGTTGACCGCGCCACCCATGCGCTGCAGATGGCCGCCGAAGGCCGCCGTGTCGTCGTGGTTTCCTCCGGCGATCCCGGGGTCTTCGCCATGGCCGCCGCCGTCTTCGAGGCGATGGAGGCCGACCCCGCCGCCTGGCGCGACCTCGACATCCGCGTCCTGCCGGGCATCACCGCCATGCTCGCCGCCTCGGCCCGTGCCGGGGCGCCCCTGGGGCACGACTTCTGCGCCATCAACCTTTCGGACAACCTGAAACCCTGGAAGCTGATCGAGAAGCGCCTGCGCCTGGCCGCCGAGGCCGATTTCGCCATGGCCTTCTACAACCCGCGCTCAAAATCCCGCCCCGAAGGCTTTGCCCGGACGCTGGAGGTGCTGCAGGAGGCCTGCGGCGACGACCGCCCGGTGATCTTCGCCCGCGCGGTCTCGACGCCGGAAGAAGAGTTGCGCGTGGTCCCGCTGACCCAGTGCCGCCCCGAGATGGCGGACATGCGCACCATGGTCCTCGTCGGCTCGTCCCGCACCCGGATCATTCGCCGCCCGGCGGGCGATATCGTCTATACGCCGAGGTCGGTGACGTGACCCAACCAGCGCAGCACATCCTCGGGCGCATGGGCTTCGGGGCGTTCGGGCAGGGCGGGGCGGTCGATCATCACGACCGGCAGACCCAGCCTGCGCGCCGCCAGAAGCTTGGCGACAGAGGCGCTGCCGCCGGCGTTCTTCGACACCACCAGTTGCGTGCCATGGCGCTGCATCAGCGCAAGGTCGGCCTCCTCGGTGAAGGGGCCCCGGTCGATCACGGCCTCGGCCTTCGGCAGGGGCAGGGCGCCCTCGGGCGGATCGACGAGGCGCAGAAGGTAATCGTGCTGGGGCTGGGCCGCGAACTCGGCCAGGTGCATCCGGCCAACGGCCAGGAAAACGCGGGTCGCAGGCCGGTCCAGCGCCGCCACGGCGCCCGCCATGTCAGGGACATGCAGCCAATTGTCTGTATCCTCTGCCACCCAGGGCGCGCGGGTAAGGGCCAGCAGCGGCGTGCCGGTCTCAAGGCAGGCGGCATGGGCATTGCGGCTCATCTGCGCGGCGAAAGGGTGGGTGCCGTCCACCAAATGTGTGATGCCCTCGGCGCGGATGTAGGCCGCCAGCCCCTCGGCCCCGCCAAAGCCCCCCATGCGCATGGGCAGCGACTGGGGCGCGGGCCGTGCTACGCGACCGGCCAGCGACAGCACGCCGTCGATGCCTGCCCGGTCCATCAGCCGGGTCAGCGCGCGGGCCTCGGTGGTGCCGCCGAGAACAAGCACCTTGGCAGGGGAGGACGGCATGTCTGACACTCCGTGGCTGACGATTGTCGGGCTGGGCGAGGATGGGGCGCAGGGCCTTTCTGCGGCAAGCCTTGCGGCCCTGCAAGAGGCCGAGGTGGTGATGGGCCCGCCCCGCCACCTGTCGCTGCTGGCAGATCTGGGCGCCGAGCGACTTCCCTGGCCCGTCCCCTTCGCCGATGGCATCCCGCAGTTGCTGGCCCTGCGCGGACGCCGGGTGGTGGTGCTGGCCTCTGGTGATCCCTTCTGGTTCGGCGCCGGGACGGTGCTGGCGCGCCACCTCGCCCCTGGTGAATGGCGGGCGCTGCCGGGGGTGTCCTGTTTCGCGCTGGCCGCCGCCCGGCTGGGCTGGCCGCTGGAAACCACGCTCTGCATCGGCTTGCACGCCGCGCCGCTGGCCCGTCTTCGTCCGCACCTCGCCCCCGGCCTGCGCGCCGTGGTCCTGCTGCGCGACGGCGCGGCGGTGGCGGATCTGGGCGCCTATCTTTCCGACACGGGTTTCGGCGAAAGCCAGGTCACGGTCTGCGAAGCCCTTGGCGGGCCGCGTGAAACCCTGACCCACACCCGCGCCGATGCGCTGGAGGGGCGGAGCTTCGCCGCCCCCGTCTGCGTCGCCGTCGAGATCGCCGGAGAGGGTGCCGTGCTGCCGCTGGCCTCTGGCCGTTCCGACACGTGGTTCGCCAATGACGGCCAGATCACCCGCCGCCCCGTGCGCGCCCTGACCCTCTCGGCCCTCGCGCCGCGACCGGGAGAGCACCTGTGGGATATCGGCGGCGGCTCGGGCTCCATCGCGCTGGAATGGCTGATGGCGCATCCCTCGCTGAGCGCGACCAGCTTCGAGGTCCGCGAGGACCGCGCCCAGCGGATCCGTGACAACGCCGCCAGCCTCGGAATGGATCGCCTGACCGTCCTCACCGGGCGGGCCCCTGCCGTGCTGGACGGTCAGCCCCTGCCACAGGCGGTGTTCATCGGCGGCGGTCTCTCGGCCGATCTGCTGGCAACGCTGGAAGCCACATTGCCCGCGGGCACCCGCCTTGTCGCCAATGCGGTGACGCTGGAAAGCGAGGCCTTGCTGGCGCAGAGCCGCGCACGCCTGGGCGGCGACCTGCTACGTATCGAACTGGCCGAGGCCGAGGCGCTCGGATCCCGCCAGGGCTGGGCACCGGGCCGTCCCATCGTGCAATGGAGCGTCACCCTTTGATCGTCGCGGGCTTCGGATATCGCGGTACGACCACGCCCGAGGCGCTGGCCGAAGCCCTGCGCCTTGCTGCCGGAGCGCGCAGGGTCGACGCCATCGCCACACCCGCCGACAAGGCCGCAACGCCCGCCTTCCGCAGCTTCGTCGAAACCCTCTCTCTGCCCCTCTGCCGGGTGCCCGCACGGGCACTGCAAGAGGTTGAAACCCTTACCCAATCCATGACGTCCCGCGCCGCGCGCGGCACCGGTAGCGTGGCCGAAGCCTCGGCCCTGGCCAGCCTTGCCCCCGGTGCCCGCCTGCTGGGCCCGCGCGTCATATCGACAGACCGCAGCGCCACCTGCGCGCTGGCTGAAGGAGACCCCCTGTGACCGTCCATTTCATCGGTGCCGGCCCCGGCGCCCCCGACCTGCTGACCCTGCGTGGCCGCGATATCATCGCCTCTTGCCCTGTCTGCCTCTATGCCGGGTCGCTGGTGCCCGAGGCGATCTTGGGCCATTGCCCCGAGGGCGCGGTGATCATCAACACGGCGCCGATGAACCTCGATCAGATCGTCGAGGAGATCCGCAAGGCCCATGAGGCCGGGCAGGACGTGGCGCGGCTGCACTCGGGTGACCTGTCGGTCTGGTCGGCCATGGGGGAACAGATGCGCCGGCTGCGCGAACTGGGCATCCCGGTCTCGGTCACGCCTGGCGTGCCGGCCTTCGCGGCGGCAGCGGCGGCGCTTGGCGCCGAGCTGACCCTGCCGGGCGTTGCGCAATCTCTGGTGCTGACCCGCACGCCGGGCCGCGCCTCGTCGATGCCCGAGGGAGAGACGCTGACCAATTTTGCCGCCACCGGCGCGACTCTGGCCATCCACCTGTCGATCCAGAACATTCGGAAAGTGGTGGAGGATCTCTCCCCCGCCTATGGCGCCGATTGCTCGGTGGCCGTCGTCTTCCGCGCCAGCTGGCCGGATGAGAGGATCATCCGCGGCACCCTCGCCGATATCGAAAGCCAGCTGGACGAGGGCATCACCCGCACCGCGCTGATCCTTGTCGGGCCTGCGTTGGCGGCGGAGGGGTTCACGGAGAGCTGCCTCTACTCCGTCGATTACGACCGCCGCTATCGGCCCCAGAGCGCGCACTCGCAATGGGCCGGATGGACCCCGGAAGACGAGGCAAAGGGCTGAGATGAAAGGCGTTCTGGTATCCGCACCCTCATCCGGGACGGGCAAGACCACGGTGATGCTGGGCCTGCTGCGCGCGCTGGCCGAGGACGGTCTGACCGTGCAGCCCTTCAAGTCGGGGCCCGACTATATCGACCCGGCGTTTCACCGGGCGGCTTCCGGGCGGGCCTCTTTCAACCTTGATACCTGGTCGATGGGCGACGGGCTGCTCGATGCGATCTCGGCCCAGGCGGCGGGGGCGGATATCTGCGTCGCGGAAGGGTCCATGGGGCTTTACGACGGGGTGGCGACACGGGGGCGCGCGGGCTTCGGCAGCAGCGCCGAGACGGCGCAGTGCATGGGCTGGCCGGTGGTGCTGGTGCTGGACGTGGGCGGGCAGGCGCAATCGGCTGCCGCCACCGCGCTCGGTTTCCGCAGCTACGCGCCCGACCTGCCCTTCGCCGGGGTCATCCTGAACCGCGTGGCCTCTCCGCGCCATGAACGCCTGACCCGGCTGGGGATGGAACGCGCCGGTCTGCCGGTCCTCGGCTGCCTGCCCCGTCGCGGCGACCTGACCCTGCCGGAACGCCACCTTGGCCTGATCCAGGCGGTCGAGCACCCGGACCTCGAGGCCGCCATCGCGGGGTATGCCGCCTTCCTGCGCGAGCATGTCGATCTTGACGCGATCCGCGCGGCGGCGGCGGGCCATGCGCTGCGGCAGTCCAGCGCGCTACCGCAGCCTCCGGCGCAGCGCATCGCGCTGGCACAGGATGCGGCCTTCTCCTTCACCTATCCGCATCTGCTGGAAGGCTGGCGTGCGGCCGGGGCCGAGATCCTGCCCTTCTCTCCCCTTGCCGACGAGGCGCCGGATGCCAGCGCCGACCTGGTCTGGCTGCCGGGAGGCTATCCCGAACTGCACGCGGGCAAGCTGGCGACCGCCGAGACATTCCGCGCGGGCCTGCGGCAGCACGCCGAAACCCGGCCCGTCCATGGCGAATGCGGTGGCTACATGGCGCTTGGCGAGGTGCTGATCGACAAGCAGGGCGAGCGGCACCAGATGGCGGGTCTGCTGGGCCTCGTCACCAGCTACGAGAAACGCAAGTTCCACCTGGGTTACCGCCGCGCGACCCTTCAGGCGCCGATGCCCGGCGCGGCGCCGGGGCAGGCGCTCAGGGGGCACGAGTTCCATTACTCGACCATCCTCGAACAGCCTGACGCGCCGCTGGCGCAGGTGGCGGATGCCGATGGCAATCCGGTGCCCGAGACCGGCTCGCATCGTGGCCATGTCACCGGCACCTTCTTCCACCTGATCTCGGCGGAGGGCACGGCATGAGCGGTTTCGTCAGCTTCGTGGGCTCGGGTCCCGGGGATCCCGAGCTTCTGACCCTGAAGGCTGTCGACCGGCTGCAAAGGGCCGATGCGGTGCTGTTCGACGACCTGTCCTCGGGTCCGATCCTGTCCCATGCGCGGGCAGGCGCGGACCTGGTCGGTGTCGGCAAGCGCGCCGGACGGCCTTCGCCGCGTCAGCACCATGTCAGCCGGCTGCTGGTGGATTATGCGCGAACCGGACAGCGGGTCGTCCGGCTGAAATCCGGTGACTCGGGCCTGTTCGGGCGGCTCGAGGAAGAGCTGGTCGCCCTGCAGGAGGCGGGCATCCCCTACGAGATCATCCCCGGTGTGCCCTCGGCCATCGCGGCGGCGGCGGCCTGCGGCATTCCGCTGACCCGGCGGCTGACCGCGCGGCGGGTGCAGTTCGTCACCGGTCACGATGTCTCGGGCGCGCTGCCCGAGGACATCGACCTGGCCGCGCTGGCCGATGCGGGGGCCTCGACCGTGGTCTTCATGGGCAAGCGCACCTTTCCGAAGCTGGCCGGGGCGCTGTTTGCCCATGGGCTGCCGCGGGACACTCCGGCGATCCTGGCCGAGGCGGTCTCGACGCCCGCGCAGGCGCTGCACCGCACCACGGTGTCCGGGCTGGTCGAACGGCTTGGCGGCGAGCCGGGCAATCAGCCCGCCCTGATCCTCTACGGGCCGCTGGCCGAGATGGGCGTGGGGTTCGGTGATGCGTGACCTCTGGCTGATCGGCATCGGCACCGGCAACCCGGGCCACGTCACGCTGGAGGGCCAGCAGGCCCTGCGCGAGGCCGCCGTGGTGCTGATCCCCCGCAAGGGTGCCGCGAAAGAGGACCTGGCCGAGCTGCGCCATGCCATCCTGCGCGCGGCCGGTGCCGAGGCCGGCGTTGTGCATTTCGACATGCCCGAGCGCGACCCGGCGTTGCCCTATGGCCAACGGGTCGACGCCTGGCATGACGAGATCGCGCGGCGCTGGCAGCAGGCGCTGGAGGGCGCGCCCGAGGGGCCGGTGGCGCTGCTGGTCTGGGGCGATCCGGGGCTATACGACTCGACGCTGAGGATTGCGGCGCGGCTGCCCGAGCAGCCGAAGCTGCGGGTCATTCCGGGGATCACGGCGCTGCAGGCGCTGACCTCGGCCCATGCGATTCCCTTCAACCAGATCAACGGCGCGGTGCAGGTGACGACGGGTCGGCGCCTGCGCGACGCGGGCTGGCCCGAGGGGGTCGGCACGCTGTGCGTCATGCTGGACGGTGAATGCAGCTTCCAGGCTCTGCCGCCCGAGGGGCTGCGGATCTGGTGGGGCGGGTTCCTCGGGATGCCCGAGCAGATCCTCGACCATGGTCCGCTGGCCGAGGCCGCGCCGCGCATCGTGGCGGCGCGGGCCGAGGCGCGGGCCCGGCATGGCTGGATCATGGACACCTACCTGCTGCGCAGGGACTAGCCGCCGGACTCAGAGGGCTTCGAGGCGGCCCTCACGCAGGTCCAGGGCCTCTGGCGCCAGCGCGTCGCGGAACGCGGGGGCATGGCTGACCAGCAGCATCGCCTGGGGCAGGGCCTGCAGGATCTCCAGCAGGCGGGCCTCGTTCCGGGTGTCCAGCGCATTGGTGGGTTCGTCCAGCAACAGCACCTCGGGCTCCATCGCCAGCACGGTGGCCAGGGTGACCAGCCGCTTCTCGCCGCCCGAGAGCTTGTGGGTGATCCGGTCGCGCAGGTGGCGCAGGTCGAGATCCGCCAGCACCTTCTCCACCACCGCCAGCGCCTCGTCGCGGGACTGGCCGAGGTTGAGCGGCCCGAAGGCGATATCCTCGGCCACGGTGGGGCAGAAGAGCTGATCGTCGGGGTCCTGGAAGACCAGCCCGACGCGGCGGCGGACCTCGTGGAAATCGGCCTCGACCCGGCGGGGCCGGTCGAAGACGGTGATCTCGCCCGCGTCGGGGCGGGTCAGGCCCAGCAGGATGCGCAGCAGGGTCGACTTGCCCGCGCCGTTCGGTCCGGTCAGGGACAGCCGCTGTCCGGCGGAGAGCGTCAGCGAGGCCCCCGCCAGCACCGGCGGCTGACCGGGATAGGCGAAATGGATGTCGGAGAGCCGGATCAGCGCCATGCCAAGTCCCCCCAGAGAAGGCCGGCGCAGGTCAGTGCCAGCAGGGCGGCGAAGGCATGGTCGCGCGGGCTCAGCCGATAGTCCTGCAGCAGCAGGATCCGCCCCGAGAAGCCGCGGCATTTCATTGCCTGGAGGATCCTCTCGGAGCGTTCGATGGCCCGCACCAGCATCATGCCGACGAGGTAGCCGAAACTGCGGTAGCTGTGCCAGTTGGTGCCGGGGCGAAAGCCGCGTACCTTCATCGCGGCGCGCAGGCGCAGGTATTCCTCGCGCAGGACCTCGATGTAGCGGATGGTGAACATTAGCAGGTGCACCAGCCGCTCGGGGCAGCGCAGCGCGTGCAGCGCATGGCCGAGGGCGACTGGCTCGAGCGTGCCGACCAGCACCATCAGCGCGAGGATCACCGCATTGGCTGTCAGGCCGATCTCGACCGCCTGGGCCAGCCCCTGCCAGGAGGCGGAGAGCCCCCAGAGCGTGACGATCGCATCCCCCGGCACGGTGAAGGGCAGCAGCGCCAGCATGAAGAAGATGAAGCCGTCCATCATCGCCATGCGCTTCAGCGTCCGCCCGAGGGGCAGGCGCGAGAGCCGCAGCAGCGCGACCGAGGTCAGCAGCGCCAGCGCCAGTGCCGGCAGCGAGGCCAGGGCCACGGTGACCACCGCGAAGAGGCAGGCCGCGACGATGCGCAGGCGCGGATCCAGCAGGCCGATCAGACCGTGATCGGGCAGGCGCCCCGGTTCCGCCAGGCGCTTTTCGGCAGGGGTCAGCGCATGGGCCATCAGCTGTCCTTCTTCAGCCTGCGCCGGGCGGCGATGTAGAAGCTCAGGCCGAAGAGGCCGAAGATATAGCCGATCCCGCCGAGGATGCTCTGCAGGTCGTTCTTCTCGCGATAGGCGGCGATCTCGCGGCGTAGCGGGCGCAGCTCGTCGCGCAGCAGAGTGGCGATCTCGGCCTGCTGGGCGCTGCTGAGGGCCCCGGGGGTTCCGGAGTCGCCCGGAGGAGGGGCGTCGGGGGTGCTGGCGCCGGGCGCAAGACCAAGCAGATGCGCGACCTCGGCGGCCTGCATGGTCACGTCGGCCACGTGTCCGGCGCCGAGGTCGGCGCGGAACCTGTGCGCGACGGGTTCGGTCGGGGTGAACAGGAAGAAGCCGTCGGCATCCGTCGTCACGCGACCCAGTTCGCCGCCGTCGGGGCCGAGCACCAGCACCTCCTGCCCGGCGGCCATGTCACCGTTGGAGAAACCGAGTTCCCCCTCGATGGCACTGCCGGAGGGGAAGACGGAGGCGATGACCTTGTGGGCCAGCGCCGGGGCGGGCAGGGTGCAGAGCAGGGACAGGGCCACTGCAAGGGCGGAGCGGGTCATGCGGGAATTCCCCGGCTGAGGGTGAAGAGGTCCGGCTTGACCTTGCGCGCCAGCAGCACCGCAAAGCCGGTCAGCAGGCCCTCGATGATCATGATCGGGACATGTGCCACGAAGACCAGCCTGGCGGCGGGCAGGAACTCATCCCCCGAGAGCGCCAGCGAGAGCGCCACCATGGCCGTGGTCCCGGCGATGGCCAGCGCGCCGCCGAGGCCGCCCCAGATGGCGCCCGCCAGGGGGCTGCCGCGCGGGATCATCGGCCCGACCAGCAGCCAGGCCAGCACCGCCGGCAGCGCGATGTTGAGCGTGTTGATCCCCAGCACCGTCAGCCCGCCGAAGCCGAAGAACACCGCCTGCAGCAGCAGCCCGACAAAGAGCGCCGGGAAGGCCGCCCAGCCCAGCACCAGCCCGGCCAGCCCGTTCAGGATCAGGTGCACCGAAGAGGGGCCGATCGGCACATGGATCAGCGAGGCGACGAAGAAACTGGCCGAGAGGACCCCGGCGGCCGGGATCCTCTCCAGGTCGAGCCTGCGCAGGCCCATGCCGATCCCGGCCACGGCCATCATGGCGCCCCCGATGACCACTGGGTTGGAGAGGGCTCCGTCGACGATATGCATGGGCCGCTGTCCTTATTGCAGGTCCCAGGCGCGGATCCAGATCACCGCGTCCTGGCTGAGGGTCTTGCCCTCGTGCTCGGTCTCGGGACCGGCGCCGAGCGCCGCGAAGCCCCAGTGGCCGGCCCTGGGGATGCCGAAGGTGAAATAGCCGTTGGCGTCGGAGTGGATGACCAGCGCGCCGCCGGGCAGGGTGCCGACGACCGGGGCCGAGGAGGCGGCGCTCTCCATGTCGGGTTCGGCGGCCATGTACTCGATCTCGATCTCGGCGCCGGCGACGGGCTGTCCCTCGGAGAGCACCTGCCCGGTGAAGGTCGACCCGGCGATCACGTTGTAGGGCTTCACCAGCGGCATGATCTCGACCGGCAGGCCGACGGGCTGGTCCCAGTCGGTCGGCAGCCCGTTGCGGTTCAGGAAGGCCTTGGTGAACTGCTGGATGTAGAGATCCTCGGATTCCTCGTAGTAAGGCTGCGGCTCGGTCACCAGCACGTAGTCGCCCGAGCGCCGGACCGGCACCGAGCCCCTGAAGGCCGCGCCCTCGTTCTCGCCGCCGGTGAAGGAGATCGGGGCCAGGGTGTCCAGCAGGTCGGTACGTTCACCGTTGTGGATCATGTAGAAGGCCTGCGGCATCTCCAGGTCCATCACGAACCCATTGTCGAAGGGATGCCAGAAGATCAGTTTCACCGGCACCTCGCCGGGCCGCCCGATCATCGTTTCCGTCGTGTATTCCAGCAGGAAATGCGCCTGGGCTGCGGCTGGCAGCGCCAGTGCGGCCGCAGCCGCGAGAATGTGGGTCTTCATGGGAACCGTCCCTGTCCGATGCGCCTCACCCGGCGCAGTTTCATGTGGAGACGGGGCGCGCGAGAGCATGGACGGGGGGCCCGTATCACGCTCCGACGTGCACCCCGACGTCCGATGGAGACGCCCTTTCGGGCGCCGGTCCGGCAGGTCTCCTGGCTTGCGGGTCGATGCGCCTTGGTCTGCCTTCCCGGATCGCTCCAGTGGCCTTGGTGACCGCGCTCTCCGCTCACAGTTGCGGGGGCAGCTGCAGGTTTGGCCATGGGCCGCACTGCATTCCCTTTTGCTTCCGGGGCGCAAACCCCGGAACCGGACGTGCGACCTGCTTGCCAGAAGAGGGGCGCGGGGGTCAATCGTGTTGTGGACGTCAGACCGGGGCGGTGAGGTGCTGGTGCAGGATCAGCGCGCCCATGATGCACAGGGCGATACCGCCGAGGGTCTCGGCAATCCGCCCGAACCGGGCGCCGATGAACCGGCCCAACAAGAGGCCGGCGGCGCTCATCACCGTGGTGGTGGCGCCGATGGCCAGGGCGACAACCAGGATGTTGACCGGCAGGAAGGCCAGCGAGACGCCGACCGCCATGGCGTCGACAGAGGTGCCGACGGCGGTGATCAGCGTGGCCCAGAGGGTCGTCGAACGCGGCTCGTCGATGTCGCGGCTCCGGGCCTGCAGGATCATGTGCAGACCGACGCCCGCCAGCAGGGCGAAGGCGATCCAGTGATCGACCTGTGCCACGTAGCGCGAGGCCGCGACCCCTGTGGCCCAGCCCAGAAGCGGGGTGATCGCCTCGACCAACCCGAAGATGGCGCCGGTGCGCAGGGTGGTTGCCAGTCGCGGCGGCGCGGCGGCGGTGCCCTTGCCGACCGAGGCAAGGAAGGCGTCGATGGACATGGAGACGGCAAGCGCGCCGATGGCAATCGGAGACATGGTGTGTCCTTCGGGGGCAGATCCGGCCTGTGCTGCGCCCCGCCCGCAGGGCCGCTGTGCCACGGTCTCGCGAAATCCGATGGATCGGACATGCCACGCGGTGTTCCGCGAGGGTGTTGACATGCCCGCGCCGGTCCGGCGCCCGCTACTCCCCGATGCGGGTCAGATGGGGGCTGTAGAGAAAATAGTCAAGCATAAACAATAGTTTATAATGATAGTCATTTGCAGTCGCAGCTTGAGGCCGGCGCCGCCCGCCCCCCTTTGCGGACGGCTGCAGCTGCGCTAGGCTTGCCGGATCACCAGCAGGAGAAGGGCCATGGCAGGCGGATGGGCGCGCGACGGCGCGGTGAGCGAACAGATCGAAGCCTCGATCAGCGACGAGCTGAAGCGGATGCAGGCGCGCAAGGCGCCGCAGGGCGACAGCCTGACCCATTGCGCCGAATGCGAGGAGCCGATTCCCGAAAAGCGCCGCGTGGCGATCCCTGGCGTGAAGCTGTGCATCGATTGCCAGAATGAGCGCGACGGGCGCGCCATGCAGCGCGGTGGCATCAACCGGCGCGGCTCGAAGGACAGCCAACTGAAATAGCTGCATCCCGGTGCCGGGGTCTCAAACTCTGCTGTGGGGGGATTTGGTAGCGGAGGAGGGACTTGAACCCCCGACACGCGGATTATGATTCCGCTGCTCTAACCAACTGAGCTACTCCGCCAAACCGTGGCGCTAGTTAGGACAGCGGGTTTCAGAGGTCAAGCGCAAATTCGGCGAAAATCCGGGGCCGGGCTATCCGCTTGTTCCGCCGCCCGCGCCCGGCCAATATGGCCGCCGAAATGCGAGGGAGGGCGCCATGATCGACAGGCTGCGGGAAATTCTGGGCGCGGGGCAGGTGCTGACCGGCACCGAGGCCGAACCCTATGGCTGGGACTGGTCGCATGAGCATTTCGAGGCGCCGCTGGCGGTGGTCCGTCCGGGCTCGACCAAGGAGGTCTCGGCGGTGATGGCGTTGGCGCATGAGACGGGCACGCCGGTGATCCCGCTGGGTGGCCGCACGGGGCTGGCCGGGGGCGGGCAGGGCGCGGGCGCGCTGGTCGTTTCGCTGGAGCGGATGAACCGCATCCACGAGATTCGTCCGGGCGCGCGCTCTGCCGTGGTCGAGGCCGGGGTGGTTATCGCCAAGCTGCACGAGGCCGTCGAGGACCACGGGCTGATCTTCCCGCTGACCTTCGGCGCCCGGGGCTCGGCGATGATCGGCGGGGCCTTGGCGACCAACGCGGGCGGCTCGAACGTGCTGCGCTACGGCAATACCCGCGACCTGGTGCTGGGGATCGAGGCGGTTCTGGCCGATGGCACCGTGGTGGACCTGATGCAGGATCTGCACAAGAACAACTCGGGCTATGATCTGCGGCACCTGCTGATCGGGTCGGAGGGCACGCTGGCGGTGATCACCGGGGCCGTGCTGCGCCTGCGCCCGCAGCCCCGCGCCTATGCCACGGCGATGGTCGGGCTGAAGACGCTGCCCCCGGCGCTGGACCTGCTGAACCGTCTGCAGGAGGCCACCGGCGGCGCCGTCGAGGCCTTCGAATACATGCCCGCCAGCTATGTCGACGACTACCAGACGCTGCGCCCCGGCACCCGCGCCCCCTTCGAGGACCGGCACGAGGTCAACATCCTGTTGGAAATCGGCGCCCTCAGCCCCCGCGACTGCGTGGCGGGAGAGGACGGCGTGCTGCCGGTGGCGCTCTACCTCGAGGAGGTGCTGGGCCGGATGCTGGAGGACGGCGAGATCGACGACGCGGTGCTTGCGGCCTCCGAGGCGCAGCGACGCGAGATGTGGGCGCTGCGCGAGGCGGCCAGCGAAGTGGCCTCGATGCGGCCCGACCAGATCATCATGGATGTGGCCGTGCCGGTGGACCGCGTGGCCGATTTCCTGGCCCGTGCCGACGAGGTGCTGGAAGGGCTGGCGCCGGGCTCTGCCACGTCCGTCGTGGCGCACCTGGGCGACGGCAATATTCACTACACGATCTTTCCGACCCTGCCGAAGTCCGAAAAGGACCGCGTGGTCGAGGCGATCGAGGATATCGTCGCCGAGCTGCGCGGCGCCTTCTCGGCGGAACATGGCGTCGGCACCCACAAGCTGAACACCATGGCACGGCGCAAGGACCCCGGCGCGCTGGCGGCGATGCGGGCGATCAAGGCGGCCCTTGATCCCAAGGGCATCCTGAACCCCGGAAAGCTGCTGCCCGCCCCCTCTGCCCCTGTTGCGAAGCCCTGAGGCTTGGCTTAGATCGTCTGCCATGAAACGCCCCATCCTGATCCACCCCGACCCGCGTCTGAAGAAGGTCGCAACGCCCGTCGACGATATCTCGGACGAGCTGCGCAAGCTGTCGGATGACATGCTGGAAACCATGTACGACGCGCCCGGCATCGGCCTGGCCGCGCCGCAGATCGGGATCCTGCAACGGCTGATCGTGCTGGATTGCGTCAAGGAAGAGGGCGAGGCGCCCCGCCCGCTGGTCATGTTCAACCCCGAGGTGCTCGCCGCCTCGGACGTGACCAGCACCTACGAGGAAGGCTGCCTGTCGATCCCCGAGCAATACGCCGAGGTGACCCGCCCCGCCGAGGTGACGGTGCGCTGGATGGACCGCGACGGCAACGCCCGCGAAGAGACCTTCGACAAGCTCTGGGCGACCTGCGTGCAGCACGAGATCGACCACCTCGAGGGCAAGCTGTTCATCGACTACATCTCTCCGATGCGGCGCCAGATGATCACCCGCAAGAGCCAGAAGCTGAAGCGCGAGAGGGCGCGCGGCTGATGGCGGTGATGAGGATCCTGCACTGGCCCGACCCTGTGCTGTCGACCATGGCCGGCCACATCGACCCCGGCGCCGACCTGCGCGCGCTGGTCGCGGACATGTTCGACACGATGTATGCCGCGCCGGGCCGTGGCCTCGCCGGGCCGCAGGTTGGCGTGCTGAAGCGGCTCTTCGTCATGGATTGCACCTGGAAGGAGGGCGAGAAGTCGCCCCGCGCCTGCCTGAACCCGGTGATCACCTGGCGCTCCGAAGAGCTGGTAACCCGCGAGGAGGGCTGCCTGTCGATCCCCGGCGTGCTGGGCGAGGTCGCCCGCCCTGCCGAAGTGGTCATGCGCTGGCATGACGAGACCTGGGCGGAACACGAAGAGAAGCTGACGGGCTTCGAGGCCACCTGCGCCCAGCACGAGCTGGATCACCTCGATGGCCGGGTCTACCTGGATTACCTCTCGGACGGGCAGCGTACCGACCTTCTGGCCGCCTACGAGGCCGCGCGATGACCGCGCGGACCTGCCTGCCCTGGCCCGACAAGCGCCTGCGCACCCCTGCCGCCGACGTGGCCGGGATCACCGACGAGGTGCGCGCCGTCTGGACCGACATGGTCGACACGATGGAGGCCATGCCCGGCGTCGGCCTTGCCGCGACTCAGATCGGCGTGATGCAGCGGCTGGCGGTGGTGGATGCCTCCGAGGAACGCGGCAAGGCGGTGCTGATGGCCAACCCCGAGGTACTGCATGCCTCCGTCCAGCTGCGCGAGCATGAAGAGGCCAGTCCGAACCTGCCCGGCGTCTCGGCGAAGATCTCTCGCCCGCGGGCGGTGACGGTGCGTTTCCTGAATGCCGAAGGCGAGATCGAGGAGAAGGATTTCGTCAGCCTCTGGGCGACCAGCGTGCAGCACCAGATCGACCACCTGGCGGGGAAGATGTATTTCGACCACCTGAGCAAGATGAAGCGGGACATGCTGCTGCGCAAGGCGAAGAAGCTGCGCTGAAGCGCCCCTTGCCGGTGCTGCGCCGGTGCATGTTTTTGGCAAGATGAAAGGCAGGGCGATGCGCGTCATTTTCATGGGAACGCCCGAGTTCTCGGTGCCGGTGCTGGACGCGCTGGTCGAGGCGGGACACGAGATCGCTGCCGTCTACTGCCAGCCGCCCCGCCCCGCGGGCCGTGGCAAGAAGGACCGCCCGACCCCCGTTCATGCCCGCGCGCTGGAGCTGGGCCTTGAGGTGCGTCACCCGGTCCGCCTGAAGGGCGAGGACGAACAGGCGGCCTTTGCGGCGCTGAATGCCGACGTGGCCGTGGTCGTGGCCTACGGGTTGATCCTGCCCCAGCCGGTGCTGGATGCGCCGCGCTTCGGCTGCCTCAACATCCACGCCTCGCTGCTGCCGCGCTGGCGTGGCGCCGCGCCGATCCACCGGGCGATCCTCTCGGGCGATGCCGAAACCGGGATCTGCATCATGCAGATGGAAGCCGGTCTGGATACCGGCCCCGTGCTGCTGCGCGAGGCGACCCCGATCGGCGCCGAAGAGGTGACGTCGGAACTGCATGACCGCCTCTCGGCCCTGGGCGCGCGGATGATCACGGAGGCGCTGGCCCGCCTGCCCGAGCTGGACCCGCAGGCGCAACCCGAAGAGGGCGTCACCTACGCCACCAAGATCGACAAGGCCGAGGCGCAGCTGGATTTCACCCGCTCTGCCGAAGAGGTCGACCGGCAGATCCGCGGCCTGTCTCCCTTCCCCGGCGCCTGGGTCGAACACGACGGCCAGCGGCTGAAACTGCTGGCCTCGCGGCTGGCCCCGGGGCAGGGTGCGCCGGGAGAGGTGCTGGAGACTGAGGGGCTTGTCGTGGCCTGCGGCTCGGGTGCCGTGGAACTGCTGAAACTGCAACGCGCGGGCAAGGGGGCACAGGAGGCAGAGATCTTCCTGCGTGGCCATCCCCTGCCCGCAGGCACGAAACTGGGAGCCTGAGATGCTGCGATCCGAGGTCAACGAGCTTATCCGCGAAGGCGACGCCTTCTTCCGGCAATACGGCTTCACCCTGCCGCCCTTCGCCTACTGGAGCCCGGAAGAGTTCCGCGCCCGCAAGGCCGAGGCCGGTCTGATCGTCGAGCAGGGGCTGGGCTGGGACGTCACCGACTACGGGGACGGACATTATGACACGCTGGGCCTGTTCCTGTTCACCGTGCGCAACGGCAATGCGGCGGACCTGGGCAACCCGAAGGGTGGCCGGGTCTATGCCGAGAAGCTGCTGATCTCGGGCGACGAGCAGATCTCTCCGATGCACCGCCATATCGTGAAGACCGAGGACATCATCAACCGTGGCGGCGCGCCGCTGGTGCTGGAGCTGTGGATGGACGGGCCCGAGGGCATCGACCGCGCGGCGCCGGTGCGGGTGATGACCGACGGGCTGTGGCGAGAGCTGCCCGCCGGCGGCAAGCTGAAGCTGATGCCGGGCGAGAGCGTGACCCTGACGCCGGACATCTGGCACGCCTTCTGGGGCGAGGGCGGCCGGGTCTGCATCGGCGAGGTCTCGACGGTCAACGACGACCGGACGGACAATATCTTCGAGGCACCCATCGGGCGGTTCTCCAGCATCGAGGAAGACAGCGACCCGCTGCACCTGCTGGTCTCGGACTACGACGCCAGGCTCTGAGGTCTGAGGGCGGGGAAGGTGGATTGCCATTCACCCTGCGCCCAGGGCTTGACCTGGGCGCAGAAGCGGCCGAAGGCGTGGCGCCACCCCCACGCGTCGGGTGGGTGCCAACCCACCTCAGGCCTCTCGTGCCGCGCAGACCTCAGCCCTTGAACGGTGCCATCCCGGCCCGCGCCAGCTCATCGGCGCGTTCGTTCTCCGGGTGGCCGGCATGGCCCTTGACCCATTCCCAGGTCACCTGGTGGCGCCTGGCGGCCTCGTCCAGCTGCTGCCACAGCTCGGCATTCTTCACCGGCTTCTTGGCTGCAGTCTTCCAGCCGTTCCGCTTCCAGCCGTGAATCCAGCCCGTCACGCCGTTCTTAACGTACTGGCTGTCTGTCACCACGGTGATTTCCGTCGGGCGGCCGAGCGCCTCGAGCGCGGAGATCGCCGCCAGAAGCTCCATCCGGTTGTTGGTGGTATTGGCCTCGCCGCCCTTCAGCTCGCGTTCCTTGAGAACGCTGTCACCCTCCCGCGCCTGCATCAGCACGCCCCAGCCCCCCGGGCCGGGATTGCCCGAACAGGCGCCATCGGTGAAGGCGTAGAACTTGGCCATGGGAACCTCCGTGAAAACTCAGGCGTGACACCATGTGGCGGGGCGAAGGTCAAGGGATACCGCCCGGGCCGGGCGGTTGCCTCCGGCGGGAGTACTTTCAGCCTGGTGATGATGCAGGAGGTGGATCTTTCCGGGCGACCTACTTTCGCCTTCGGGAGCGTGCCACGCTCTCATTGCAAAAGGAGGCCACGAGAAGGGCCCGACCCTCTTCATCATCACCAGGCTGAAAATACTCCGGGGGAGGCCGCGTCAGCGGGCGGGGGCAGAGCCCCCTCTGCTGCGACCTGTCGCCCAGACGCGACGAGGGCGGAGCCCCCACCCGTCAGGCCGGTTGGCGCAGCACCCGGGGGACCTTGAATTCGACGTTCTCTTTCGCGGTCTCGACCATTTCCTCGGTGACGTCGTAGCGGGCTTTCAGCGCGTCGATGACCTCGTTCACCAGCACTTCGGGGGCCGAGGCGCCGGCGGTGATGCCGATCGAACGGATGCCTTCGAGGGCGCGCCAGTCGATGTCGGTGGCGCGCTGGACAAGCTGGGCATAGGGGCAGCCCTGGCGCGCGGCGACTTCCACCAGGCGGCGGGAGTTCGACGAATTGGGCGCGCCGACCACCAGCATGGCGTCGATCTTGCCTGCCATGGCCTTCACCGAGTCCTGGCGGTTGGTGGTGGCGTAGCAGATGTCTTCCTTGTGCGGCCCGACGATGGCCGGGAAACGCGCCTGCAGGGCGGCGACGATGCCCTTGGTGTCATCCACCGAAAGGGTTGTCTGGGTGACGAAGGCCAGTTGCTCGGGGTTGCGCACGGCCAGCGTTTCCACGTCGGCCTCGGTTTCGACCAGAAGGACTTCGCCTTCGGGCAGCTGGCCCATGGTGCCGATTGTCTCGGGGTGGCCGGCATGGCCGATCATGACGATCTGCAGGCCGTCCTCAGAGTGCCGCTCGGCCTCGATATGGACCTTGGAGACCAGCGGGCAGGTGGCGTCGACGTAGACCATCTCGCGCCGCGCGGCCTCGGCGGGTACGGCCTTGGGCACGCCATGGGCCGAGAAGATCACCGGGCGGTCCGGCGGGCATTCGTCCAGCTCTTCCACGAAGATGGCGCCCTTGTCGCGCAGCCCGTCGACGACGAACTTGTTGTGCACGATCTCGTGGCGGACGTAGACCGGGGCGCCCCATTTCTCCAGCGCCATCTCGACGATCTTGATGGCACGGTCGACACCGGCGCAGAAGCCGCGGGGCGCGGCCAGGTAGAGCGTCAGCGGTGGTTTGGGCGTGGCGGGGGCGTTCATCGGTTCAGATCCTCGGGCGTCTCCTGCTGGCACACAGGTAGGGTTTTCGGCGCCCGAGGTCCAGAGCGGCCCTTGCGGGTGGTCACGGGTGGGCCCGGCCGTCCCCCGGGACGGGGTGGCCGGGTGCGGCGGCGGGATGGGACGCCTCGCGCGGGTCCCGCCTCGTGACGGAGGTCAGACCGTGGCGCGGCTGGAGCTGCGATCCTCGGTGGTTTCGCGCGGCGGGCGTCCGATGACTTCGCGCAGCTCGTCGAGCTCGATGAAGTTGTCGGCCTGGCGGCGCAGCTCGTCGGCGATCATCGGCGGCTGGCTGCGGATGGTCGAGACCACCGAGACCCGCACGCCCTGACGTTGCAGGCTTTCCACCAGCGGTCGGAAGTCGCCATCGCCGGAGAACAGCACGATGTGATCGACGCGGGGCGCCAGTTCCATGGCATCGACCGTCAGCTCGATATCCATGTTGCCCTTCACCTTGCGACGACCCTGGCTGTCAGTGAATTCCTTGGCCGGTTTGGTCACCATGGTGAAGCCGTTGTAATGCAGCCAGTCCACCAGGGGGCGGATCGGCGAATACTCGTCATTCTCCAGCAGCGCGGTGTAGTAGAAGGCCCGCAACAGCTTGCCGCGACGCATGAATTCCTGTCGAAGGAGTTTGTAGTCGATGTCGAACCCGAGCGCCTTCGCGGCGGCGTAGAGGTTGGACCCGTCTATGAACAGCGCAAGCCGTTCGTCTTTGTAGAACATCAAAAAACCTTTCCAATTTCACTGCCCGGATCCAAAGAGGGAGAGTGAGACCCGACCCGGAACAGATCCTTGAAAATAAATGTTGCCAAAGGATGCATCAAGTGACGGACCATGTCCAAACATTCACATGACACTAACGTTAACCGGCATTTTCTCGTCGCTTTGGGCGGAAATCTCGAGCCGACGCTGGTTGGCACCGCGGAAATCCTGCGCTCTGCCCTGCGCAGCCTGGGCGAGGAGCCGGCGCGAATCACCCGCATGAGTCGTTTCTTCCGCAGCCCGGCCTTTCCCGCCGGGTCGGGCCCGGACTACGTGAATGCCGCCGTCTCGCTGGTCAGCCCGGAGACACCGCAGACGCTTCTGGCGCGGCTGCACCAGATCGAGGCGGACCACGGGCGCGAGCGCAAAAGCCGTTGGGGGGCAAGAGTTCTCGATCTCGACCTGCTGGCCTGCGGCGATCAGGTGCTGCCTGATGCGGCAACCCAGGCCGCCTGGCGCGCCCTGCCGCTGGACCAGCAGATGACGCGTGCGCCCGAGGGGCTGATCCTGCCCCACCCCCGGCTGCAGGACCGCGCCTTCGTGCTGGTCCCCCTGGCCGAGGTGGCGCCGGACTGGGTGCATCCCTTGCTTCACAAGAGCGTCACGGAGATGTGCGGGGATTTGCCGCAGACAGATCGTGCGGCGCTCTCCCCCTTGCCCTAGGCTGGTGTCCTGGGGAGAATCGACTTGTCAACAAGGGGCGGAGCGCATAGAAACACGCTCTCAACCTCATCTCAGTAAGCTTGGTTCAAGCAGCAGGAGAGCCCGATGGCCCGCGTTACCGTTGAAGATTGCGTCGACAAGGTTCCGAACCGGTTCGAACTGGTCATGCTGGCCGCACATCGTGCCCGTGAAGTCAGCTCCGGCTCGCAGATCACCGTGGACCGCGACAACGACAAGAACCCTGTCGTCGCCCTGCGCGAGATCGCCGAAGAGACCCAGTCGGCCGACGAGCTGCGCGAGCGTCTGATCGAATCGCATCAGACCCAGATCGAGGTCGACGAACCCGAAGAGGACAGCATGGCGCTGCTCATGGGGGCCGAGGCGGCGGACAAGCCGGCCGAGGACGACATGAGCGAGGAAAAGCTGCTGCGCGCCCTCGTCGAGGCACAGCGTCAGGACTGAGGCGGACCGAATGACCCCCCGAGATGCCGATGCGACCGGCGGGTCGCGCAAGGAAGAGGGGGATATGGGGCAGGTCCATCAGGCCGAGGAAATGGTGCCGGTCGACGAGCTGATCGCGCTCGTCACCGCCTATAACCCCAAGTCCAACACCGGAATGCTGCGGCGCGCCTATGATTTCGGGCGCGACATGCACGAGGGCCAGTTCCGCCGCTCGGGCGAGCCCTATTTCACCCATCCGATCGCGGTGGCCATGATCCTGGCCGAACAGCACCTGGACGATGCCACCATCGTCACCGCGCTGCTGCATGACACGGTCGAGGATACCCGCGCCACCTATGGCCAGCTGGTCGAGATCTTCGGCGAGGACGTCGCCGAGCTGGTCGATGGCGTGACCAAGCTGACCAACCTGCAGCTCGCCAGCACCGAGACCAAGCAGGCCGAGAATTTCCGCAAGCTCTTCATGGCGATGTCCCGCGACATGCGGGTGATCCTGGTCAAGCTGGCCGACCGGCTGCACAACATGCGCACCATCAAGGCGATGAAGCCCGAGAAGCAGGTGCAGAAGGCGCGCGAGACCATGGACATCTATGCGCCCCTTGCGGGCCGCATGGGGATGCAGTGGATGCGCGAAGAGCTTGAGGACCTGGCCTTCAAGGTTCTCAACCCCGAGGGCCGCCAGTCGATCTTGCGCCGCTTCGTGATGCTGAAGAACGAGACCGACGATGTCATCGAACGCATCACCAAGGACATGCGCAAGGAGCTGAAGGCGGCAGGGGTCTCGGCCGAGGTCAAGGGCCGGGCCAAGAAGCCCTATTCCATCTGGCGCAAGATGGAGGAGAAGAAACAGAGCTTCTCGCGGCTGTCGGATATCTACGGCTTCCGCATCCTGACCGAGAGCGAAGAGGACTGTTATCGCGCGCTCGGCGTGATCCACCAGCGCTGGAAGTCGATCCCGGGCCGGTTCAAGGATTACATCAGCCAGCCCAAGTCGAACGGCTACCGGTCGATTCATACCACCGTCTCGGGCCGGGACGGCAAGCGGGTCGAGGTGCAGATCCGCACCCGGCAGATGCACGAGGTGGCCGAGGCCGGTGTCGCCGCCCACTGGTCGTACAAGGACGGCGTGAAGGCCGAGAACCCCTTTGCCGTCGACCCCGGTCGCTGGATCTCGGCGCTGACCGAACAGATGGGGGCCGACGAGGACCACGAGGACTTCCTCGAGGTCGTGAAGCTCGAGATGTACTCGGACAAGGTCTTTTGCTTCACCCCCAAGGGCGAGGTGGTGAAGCTGCCGCGCGGGGCCACGCCGATCGATTTCGCCTATGCGATCCACACCCGTATCGGGTCGGCCTGCGTGGGGGCGAAGATCGACGGGATGCGGGTGCCGCTGTGGACCCGGATCAAGAACGGCCAGTCGATCGAGATCATCACCGCCGAGGGGCAGGAACCGCAGGCGACCTGGCTGGACATTGCCACCACCGGCCGCGCCAAGGCGGCCATCCGCCGCTCGCTGCGCGAGGTGGACCGCGAACGCTACATCAAGCTGGGCCGCGAACTGGCGCGCTCGGGCTTTGAACACGTGGGCAAGAAGGCCACCGACAAGGTGCTGGAAACCGCCGCCAAGAAGCTGCGCATCGAGGACGGCAAGGATGAGCTGCTGGCCCAGCTTGGCCGGGCCGAGCTGCGCGTGGCGCGGGTGGTGAATGTCCTCTACCCCGAGCTGATGGTGGCCGAGGACAGTGATGCGGTGAAACGCGACCGCGCCCTGATCGGCCTCGAGAAGGGCCAGAGCTTCAAGCGCGCCACCTGCTGCCGCCCCCTGCCGGGGGAGCGGATCGTCGGCATCACCTGGCGGGGCCGCCCGCTGCAGGTCCACGCCATCGACTGCGAGGCCCTCTCGGCCTACGAGGACCAGCCCGACCGCTGGGTCGACCTGCACTGGCAGACCGGTCGCCATGCGGCGATCTACGCTGTCACGCTGGATCTGGTGCTGGCGAACGACCCTGGCGTGCTGGGCCGCATTTGCTCGTTGATCGGAGAGCAGAAGGCCAATATCTCGGATCTCGAGTTCCTGGACCGGAAACCGGATTTCTACCGTTTGCTGGTAGACGTGGAGCTGCGCGACGCGGAGCACCTGCACAACGTCATCTCGGCGCTCGAGGCCGAGGCGGATGTGGCTTCGGTCGCGCGCCATCGCAAACCGGAAGAGACCCCCGCAGCCCCTTCCCCCGCCCCAGAGGACGACCCCGTTGGTCTTTAAGCGTCGCGACAGACGGCCCTACTGGAAGATCATCTTCGAGTTCTTCTGGCCCCGCGGCGGATGGGCGCGCGCCTTCCACTACGTGAAGCACAGGCTGCGGCGCCTGCCCGACACGCCGGAGACCATCGCGCGGGGCATCTTCGCCGGCGTTTTCACCGTCTTCACCCCCTTCTACGGAATGCACTTCGTCGTCGCGGCGCTGATCGCCACGCTGCTGCGGGGCAATATCCTGGCGGCGCTGCTGGCGACCTTCGTCGGCAATCCGCTGACCTATGTGCCGATCGGGGTGATCTCGCTGCAACTGGGCTACTGGATGCTGGGGCTCAGCCATCCGCGCGGGGGCCCCGGCGCGGTACATCACGACGGCATCGCCCATGGCTTCGGCGGCAAGTTCCTGGCCGCGGCGGATGACCTGAAAGACAATATCTGGGCGCTGTTCACCGATGTCGACGCCAACTGGCACGGGCTGGCGGCCTTCTACCACGAGATATTCTTTCCCTACCTGATCGGCGGCATCCTTCCCGGGGTGATTGCCGCGCTGGTCGCCTACTACATCTCGGTGCCGCTGATCCGCGCCTATCAGGCCCGGCGCAAGGGCGCGCTGAAGGCCAAGCTGGCCGCGATGCGGGCCAAGTCGGCGGCGAAATCAGCCCAGTCGAAGGGCAAGGGCGGCCGCTGACACGCCGCATCCGCTGCGGGGCGAAAATCCGTCGCGGGGGGGTGGTGAAGCCTGCGGCCTTGCGGCATTGATGGGCGCGAGGTGAAGGAGTTCGGCGATGAGCGATCAGCACAAACTGCGTCTCGGCGTGAATATCGACCATGTGGCCACCGTGCGGAATGCCCGCGGCGGCGCCTACCCGGACCCGCTGCGCGCGGCGAAACTGGCCGAGGAGGCCGGCGCCGACGGCATAACCGCGCACCTGCGCGAAGACCGCCGCCACATTTCCGACGCGGATATCGAAGCGCTGGCGGCGGCGCTGACCGTGCCGCTCAACTTCGAGATGGCGGCCACGGACGAGATGCAGGCCATTGCCCTGCGCCACAAGCCGCACGCGGTCTGCATCGTCCCCGAGAAGCGCGAGGAACGCACGACCGAGGGCGGTCTGGAAGTGGCCCGGGACGAGAACCGTCTGGCCCATTTCATCGCGCCGCTGCGCGAAGCGGGCTGCCGGGTGTCGATCTTCATCGCCGCCGACCGCGCCCAGATCGAGGCCGCGCACCGCATCGGCGCCGAGGTGATCGAACTGCATACCGGTGCCTATTGCGATGCCCATGCAGAGGGCCATTTCGATGCCCGCGACACCGAGCTGGAGCGCCTGCGCGAGATGGCCGCCTTCGGGCATTCGCTGGGGCTGGAGGTTCACGCCGGCCACGGGCTGACCTACGACACCGTGCAGCCCGTCGCCGCCTTCCCCGAACTGCGCGAGCTGAACATCGGTCACTTCCTGATCGGCGAGGCGATCTTTCGCGGTCTCGCTCCCGCCATTGCCGAGATGCGCCGCCTGATGGACGCGGCCCGCGCCTAGGCACCCATCCCGGAGCTGGCCAGGGCCTCCTTCAGCCAGCTTCGAAAGCGCCGTTGCGGCAATGACAGGGATCGGTCGCGGGCCGAGACCAGCCAGTAGCTTAGGCCGGTGGGGTGATAGCGCGGGATCGGCGCCACCACTTGCCCGCGCTCCAGCGCGTCGTGGCAGAGGGTCTCGAAGGCCAGCAGGACGCCCTCGCCGGCCATGGCCGAGTCGAGGCCCAGGGAGGCCTCGTTGAACTCGGGCCCCTCGCCCAGGATCGCCTCGCTCAGGCCCTCGGGCTTCAGCCAGACATCCCAGGGAAACATCGCCCGCGCATCGCGGATGATCGGAACCCCGGCCAGGTCGGCGGGTCTGGCGATCTTCGCCGCCCAGTCGGCCGAGCAGACGGGTATGACGCGCTGATCCAGCAGGTGCTCGACCGTCAGCCCCTGGTAGCCGCCCGGCCCGATGCGGATGGCGAAATCCACGTCGCCCGCGTTCGGGTCGACCAGCTGCACGGCGCTGTCCAGCCGCACGCGGATCTCGGGATGGGTGCGGGTGAACTCGGGCAGGCGCCAGATCAGCCAGCGCGCGGCGAAGATCGGCGCGACGGAGATGGTCAGGATATGCGCCCGGTCACGGCGGGTCAGCTCGACGGCGGCGGTCAGGCGGGAAAAGCCCTCGCGCAGGTGCAGGAAGATCTCTTCCGTGCCCTCGGCGGGGCGCAACCCCCCGGGGCGGCGGTCGAAGAGCTGCCGGCCAAGGGCGGATTCGGCGCGTGTGACCTGCTGGCTGACCGCGCCGGGACTGACGCCCAGCTCTGCCCCGGCGGCCCGCAGGGATCCAAGTCGCGCCACGGCCTCGGCTGCGCGCAGGGCGTTCAGGGGGGCGGATTGCAGTGGATGCATTTCAGCGTTCCTAAACACCCTTTCAGTTCTTGTGCAATTTTAAAGGCCGCAAGAGTTCCTAGATTGCAGATATCTGAAACCCTAGAGAAGGAGAACAATAATGAAAGACCTTTTCAGCAAACTCTTCGGAGGCAGGGCACCCGCCGCACGGCGCGACGACCCCTTCGCTGATCCGCGGATCGCGGCCATGAACCCGGCGCAGCTCGCCGACCTGCCGCTGACCCATCCGATGTCGCCCGCGACATCCTCCGCCACGGCCGTCGGCCGTCGCGCCTCTCGCGTCGCCTGCGGCGCCTGACCCCTCCCGCACTTTCCGATCGGTCCCCAAGGGCCGGTGTTTCCCGCGCCCGCGTTTCACGCTAAGGCGGGGAGACCAGCGGAAAGGGGCGCGGAGATGATCATCGGAATCGGCACGGATCTGGCCAATATCGAGCGCATCCAGGGTGTCCTCGACCGCCACGGCGACCGCTTCCGCAATCGCGTCTTCACCGAAATCGAACAGGCCAAGGCCGCCCGTCGCAAGGACGAGGCGGGCACCTATGCCAAACGCTGGGCCGCGAAAGAGGCCTGTTCGAAGGCGCTCGGCACCGGGCTTGCCATGGGCATCGCCTGGAAGGACATGGCGGTGACCAACCTGCGCACGGGCCAGCCCGTCATGCACCTGACCGGCTGGGCCGCCGCGCGACTGGCCGAGATGACGCCGCCGGGCCACGAGGCCATCGTCCATGTCACCCTCACCGATGACCACCCCTGGGCCCAGGCTTTCGTGGTGATCGAGGCACGCCCGATCAGGGGCTAGGATGATCTGCGGTGTCGGATGCCTCCGGCGGGAGTATTTGTGGCCGTCGAATAGATGTAAGAGGCCCTTCTATCTATTCGATGGCTGAAAATACTCCGGGGGACTCCGCGAAGCGGAGGGGGGCAGAGCCCCCTCCCCGGACCGCCTTCGTCGAGCACCCTCCGACCGAGCCTGAGCCCTTTGCAACACGTTCCTGAGACCGCCCGGCGGAAATCCCCGTCCCTCTGTTGACTTGATCCCTTCGCCCCCGCATGAAGCCAAGGCTGCCCTCGCGGGGGACAGTGGGGAAACAGGCAGAAGGACCGGACGGTCATGGCGCGCAGCAGCGGCGACGGCGAGAGCAGTTTCATCTGGGAAACCATCAAGACGATCTTCTGGGCACTGATCATCGCGGGGGTGTTCCGCTCGATCTTCTTCCAGCCCTTCTGGATCCCCTCGGGCTCGATGAAGGACACTCTGCTGGTCGGGGATTTCCTCTTCGTCAACAAGATGTCCTACGGCTATTCCTACGCCTCCTGCCCGAACATCCGCATCAATCGCCTCGGGGTCGATCTCGACGCGAAGGATATCTGTTTCTTCCTCGATGGCGACAATACCCGGGTGCTGGGCTCCGAGCCCGAGCGCGGCGACGTGGTGGTCTTCCGCCACCCGGTCACCGGCGAGGACTACATCAAGCGGGTCATCGGCCTGCCCGGCGACAGGATCCAGATGATCGACTCGGTGCTGCACATCAACGGCGAGGCGGTTCAGATGGAACCCGCCGGCAATTTCGTCGAGACCTATGAACCGCAGGGTCCCCAGGGCCGCCGTCCGCGCTGCTTCAACGCTCCGGTGGGCCTTGGCGGCGAATGCATCAAGGAACGCTATACCGAGACCCTGCCCAACGGGGTCAGCCACGACATCCTGAACGTCGGCTATTCCGCCTCGGCCGATGATACCGGCGTCTTCGAAGTGCCCGCGGGTGAGTACTTCATGATGGGCGACAATCGCGACAACTCGACCGACTCGCGCTTCGCACAGTCCCGCGACGGCGTGGGCTTCGTGCCCTACGAGAACATCATCGGTCGCGCCGACCGGGTGGTCTTCTCTTCGGGCGGACGCTCGCTGCTGTTCTTCTGGGACTGGCGCAAGGACCGTTTCCTGGAACCGATCAGCTGATCGGGGGAACCACGCTGACAGGCCGCGGCGGGCGCCCTTGCACCCGCCGCGGCTTTGCGCTTTCTAGGGCGGCATCGCAGGATCCGAGGCGCCGATGAAGATTTCCACCGAGATGAGAGCCTTCCAGGAGCGGCTGGGACATGAGTTCGCCCGGCCCGAGCTGATGCTGCGCGCCGTCACCCATTCCTCGATGTCCTCGCCGACCCGGCCCGACAACCAGCGGCTCGAGTTCCTCGGCGACCGGGTGCTGGGCCTGGTCATGGCCGAGGCGCTGCTGAAAGAGGACAGGGGCGCCAGCGAAGGCCAGCTGGCGCCGCGCTTCAACGCCCTTGTCCGCAAGGAGACCTGTGCCGACATCGCCCGCGAGATCGAGCTGGGCGAGGTGCTGAAGCTGGGCCGGTCCGAACAGATGTCGGGCGGACGGCGCAAGCAGGCCCTGCTGGGCGACGCCATGGAGGCGGTGATTGCCGCCGTCTACCTGGACGCCGGTTTCGATGTCGCGCAGGCGATGATCCTGCGGCTCTGGGGCAAGCGTATCGCCGAGGTCGAGGAAGACGCCCGCGACGCCAAGACCGCGCTGCAGGAATGGGCCCAGGCCCGCCGCCTGCCGCCTCCCGCCTATGTCGAGACCGCCCGCGAGGGGCCGGACCATGCGCCGGTGTTCACCATTGCCGCGCGCCTGAAGACCGGCGAGGAGGCCAGCGCCACAGCCTCCTCCAAGCGCGCCGCCGAGCAATCCGCCGCCGCCGCGCTGCTGGCGCGACTGGAAAGCCGCAAGGCATGAGCGGCAACGTGAAGGGCAGCCTGTTCATGGTGCTGGCCATGCTGGGCTTTGCCATCGAGGATGCGATCTTCAAGGGCCTGGCCCAGGATCTGCCGCCGGGCTTCACGACGCTTCTGTTCGGGCTGACCGGCGCGGTGCTCTTCGCCGGACTCTGCCTCGCCCGCGGCGAGACGCCGATCACCCGCGAGGCGCTGCGCCCGCGCCTGCTGATCCGCTCGGGCATCGAGCTGGTCGGGCGGCTGTTCTTTGCCCTGGCGCTGGCCTTCACGCCGCTCTCTTCGACCTCGGCCATCCTGCAGGCCGCGCCGCTGGTGGTGACCTTCGGCGCCGCGATCCTGCTGGGCGAGAAGGTCGGCCCGCGCCGCTGGACCGCCATGGCCGTCGGCTTCTCCGGGGTGCTGCTGATCATCAAGCCGACCCCCGCCGCCTTCGAGCCCGCCTCGATCTTCGCCCTGCTGGGCATGATCGGCTTCGCGGGCCGCGACCTGGCCACGCGCATGGCGCCGCCGACGGTCTCGGGCTGGCAGCTCGGCACGCTGGGCTTCCTGGTGGTCTTCGTCGCCGGGGCGATCTTCATGGGCTTCGACAGCGCCCCGCCGCGCCTGCCCGCCCCGGGCGAGGCGCTGCGGTTGCTGATGCTGGGCGTGACAGGGGTCTCGGCCTATGCGGCGCTGACGGTGGCCATGCGCTCGGGCGAGGTCTCGGTGGTGGCGCCCTTCCGCTATTCGCGGCTGCTGGTGGCGCTGGTGCTGGCCTATCTCTTCTTTGGCGAGCGGCCCGACCTCTGGACCCTCGCGGGCGGGGTCCTGATCGTCGTCTCGGGCAGCTACACCCTGATCCGCTCGGGCAGGGTCGCGGCCAAAGGCCAGTAAAGACAGGGCTGGCGCGCTGCTGTAAAAGGCCGTAGAGAGCGCACTCGCTTCAAGGATGCTGCACATGAGTACCAAGGCCGGTTTCGTCGCCCTGATCGGAGAGCCCAATGCGGGCAAGTCGACCCTGACCAATCGGATCGTCGGGGCCAAGGTCTCGATCGTGACGCACAAGGTGCAGACCACGCGGGCGCGGATCCGGGGCGTGGCGCTGGAGGGCGACAGCCAGATCGTGCTGGTCGACACCCCCGGGTTGTTCAAGCCGCGCCGCCGCCTGGATCGCGCCATGGTCGCCGCCGCCTGGGGCGGGGCCGCCGATGCAGACGTGATCGTGCTGTTGATCGAGGCGCACCGCGGCATCACCGATGGCGTGGGCAAGATCCTGGACGGACTGGCCGAACTGCCCAAGGGCCGCCGCGTGGCGCTGGCGATCAACAAGATCGACCGGGTCGAAGCCCCGGTGCTGCTGGCGCTGACCGAGGCGATGAACGAGCGCTACGCCTTCGAACGCACCTTCATGATCTCGGCCGAGAAGGGCCACGGCGTGCAGGATCTGCGTGAATGGCTGGCGGGCGAGATGCCGGAAAGCCCCTGGCTCTATCCCGAGGACCAGATCGCCGATCTGCCGATGCGCATGATCGCCGCCGAGATGACCCGCGAGAAGCTGACCCTGCGCCTGCACCAGGAACTGCCCTACCAGCTGACCGTCGAGACGGAACACTGGACCGAACGCGAGGATGGCTCGGCCCGCATCGACCAGATGATCTACGTTGCCCGGGACGGCCACAAGGGCATCATCCTCGGCAAGAAGGGCGAGACGATCAAGGCCATCTCGAAGGCCGCCCGCGAAGAGCTGGAGGAGTTCCTGGGCCGCAAGGTGCACCTGTTCCTGCAGGTCAAGCTGCGCGAGAACTGGCTGGAAGAGGCCGAGCGCTATTCCGAGATGGGCCTGGACTTCAAGGACGGCAACCGCTGAGGGGGCTCTAGTCCTCGCGCTGTCGGGCCCGCTTGCGGCGCGCCATGCCGGACCAGAGCACCCCGAAGATCAGCAGCAGCGCGCCGACGACGTTCAGCCCGGCGCCATGCAGCCCTGAAACCATGCCGGTGAAGAAGGCGGCGCTGGCGGCGATGCCGAGCGCGATCAGGAAGAGGGCGGGCAGGGGCATGAAGGCTCCGTCGCTGGTTCGTCGGGTCGCGGCAGGCTAGGGGCTGACTTCGGCGAAAGAAAGGCAGGCGCTCCGCGGGATCTTCCGCGACCCCTGCCACCCTTGGATGCGGGCACCGCGCCCGCCCTGCAGACAGGAGCCGCACATGCGCCTGACCACCCGTTTCTGGATCGATGCCTACCTGACCCGGCTGCGCCTCTACGATATCCCGGCCTTCGTCACTGCCCATGGCGATGACACTGCCGGCGCCGTGCTGATCAAGATGAACACGCTCGACGGGCAGGGGGCGCTCTATGAACGTCGCTTCGACCTGATGACCGGGGATCGCCGCTGGATGGTGCTGGCCGAGGGCGACGAGGCCGAGGTGGATGCAGCAGCCCGGCGCCAGCAGGGCTATGATCCCGATCTCTGGGTGGTCGAGGTCGAGGACCGCCAGGGCCGTCACCTGCTGGACGAGCCCGGCCTGTCTGACTGAGCGTCAGCGCCGGATCAGCCGCGCCAGGAAGATCAGCACCAGCCCGCCGGCGAAGAAGGCCAATCCGATGATGCCGGACCAGACCGCGACTCCGTCCCAGCGGACCTGACCCGGGTCGAGGAAGAAATAGGGATACCTGCCGTCCGCGTTGCCCCGCGCCAGCGCGTAGAGGATATAGAGCGCGGGCCAGGACAGCCAGGCGATCGCCGCCCCCATGCGCAGCGGTGTCTTGCGCCCGAAGCAGGCCCACCACAGGAAGACCGCCACCGGCAGGACCGTGTGCAGCCCGTGGCTGGCCCAGAAGTCGATGCCGGTCAGAGGTTTGCCCAGCAGGGCGTGATAGATCACCCCGGTCAGGGCCTCCCACAGGGTGATCCCTCCGATCCACAGGCGGTGGACGCCGCCGCCGCTCATGCTCATGCCTAGGAAGGTCAGCAGGGTCAGCACCGCGGTCAGGTTGGTGAAGTAGCGCGCCCGGTTCCAGAGCACCTGGCCAAGGCTGTCGTCCGGGTTCGCGGCCATGGTCGCCAGCATCTGCGCGACGAGGGCCGCGAAGGCAAGAAGGGCGATCAGGCGGGCGGTGACCCTGGCAGGCGACGAGAGGGCGTTGCTGCGAAAATCCATGTGCGGAAGCTGCGCCATCTTGTCCCCGGTCGCAAGCCCGACGATGATGCATCGGCATGGAATGGCGCGACGAGGGAATCCTGCTGGCGGTGCGTCCGCACGGCGAAAGCGCGGTCATCGCCGAGGTCTTCACCCCGGCGCGGGGCCGCCATGCCGGACTCGTGCGTGGCGGGGCCTCGCGCCGCCTGGCGCCGGTGCTGCAACCGGGCGCGCAGCTCGACATCAGCTGGCGCGCGCGGTTGGAGGACCACCTGGGCAATTTCACCGTCGAGCCGATCCGCTCTCGTGCGGCGGCCAGCCTGGGCGACCGGCTGGCCCTGGCCGGGCTGGGGGCGGTCTGTGCCCTGCTCAGCTTCAGCCTGCCCGAGCGCGAGGCCCATCCGCGGCTCTATCGGCAGACCGAACAGCTTCTGGACCTGCTGGAGCAGGGCGAGGTCTGGCCGCTGGCCTACCTGAGGTGGGAGCAGGCGTTGCTGGAGGACACGGGCTTTGGCCTCGATCTGAGCGCCTGCGCGGTGACCGGCGCGACCGAGGGGCTGGTCTATGTTTCGCCCCGTACCGGGCGGGCGGTGACTGTGGCGGGGGCGGGGGATTACGCGGACCGGCTGCTGCCCCTGCCGCCGGTGCTGCGCGGCGAGGGCGAGGCCCCCGATGCCGAGGTTTTCGAGGCGCTGCGGGTCACCGGTCATTTCCTGGAAAACCACCTGGCGCCCGATCTGGGCACCAGGCCGCTGCCCGATGCGCGGGCGCGGCTGGTGCGGTTGATCGGCAAGCGGGTGGCGGTGGCGCCGGAGTGAACACCCGGCGCCGGGGGTGGCTGGCGCCTAGCGCAGGGCCAGCACCAGATCGACCAGCGTGTCGAGCGCCGCGGGGCCCTCGGTCTGGTCATCGTCGCTGATCTGCCCCATGCCGATCTGCGCGGCATAGAGCAGCCGGGCGATGGCGGGATTGGTCACCCCGATCTTCACCAGCAGTTCCTGCATCTGGCCCAGCCGGGCGGCATCGATCTCGGCCATGGTCTCGGCGGCGGAGGCATCCGTGCGCGCCCAGGCCCGCATGGCGCCTTCGGCGGCGCGGTCCTCTCCGAACCCCTCGCGGACAATCTGGTGCAGGCGACTGACGGCCTCCTGCCGGTCGGCCGGGGTTTCGCCCAGGTCCGAGGCCGCACTGCCCCAGAATTGGAGCAGCGCCTTGCGGTAGGCGGGAACATCGGGGAAATGCCAGTAGAACGAGCCCTTGGTGGTCTCGAGATTACGGGCAAGGGCTTCGGCCTTCAAAGCCTCGGGACCGGAGGCTGAGAGGGCGTCCAGACCGGCGCGAAGCCAGTCGTCTGGGGAAAGACGGGACCGTTTACTCATGTCCGAAACCTAGCCGAGCCGCCGCAGCGCAGCAATCAAGACCAAGGATGCAGGCGGCGCGAAATGGCGGGCAGGCGCCACTTCCACCTGTGATTGAGCGAATTGCCGCCGAATCCATGAGCAAACTGAAACAAATGCATCCCTCTCGCCGGAAGGGAATGCCTATTCACGTCAGTATGGTCAGCCCCGGGAGGCTCTACTCGGGTGCCGTCACGGCAAGTTCGACGGGGGCGAGTCCTGCAACCTCGCCGCGAAGCCGGGCGCCGGGGCCGACGGCGCCGATACCCTCGGGGGTGCCGGTGTAGATCAGGTCTCCGGGGGCCAGGTGGTAGAAGCCGGAAAGGTGCGACAGCAGCGCGGGGACATCGTGAAGCATCTTGTCCAGAGTCGACTCCTGCCGGGTCACGCCGTCGACCTCCAGGCGGATCGCCTGGGCGCCCGGGGTGCCGAACTCGGCGGCCCGGGTGATCGCACCGATGACCGCCGAGCCCTCACCGTCCTTCGCCAGGTCCCAGGGCAGGCCCTTCGACTTGGCGGTGGCCTGCAGGTCGCGGCGCGTCATGTCCAGCCCGCTGGCATAGCCATAGACCGCCGCCAGGCAGTCGCCGGGCGCGGCGCGGAACAGCGGGGCGCCGAGGGCCAGCACCAGCTCGATCTCGTAGTGATAATCCGCGGTGCCCGGAGGGTAGGGCAGGCTGGCGCCGCTGAGGGTCAGATGGGCCGGCGCCTTGGTGAAGTAGAAGGGTTCCGAGGGGATCTCGTTGCCCATCTCGGCGGCATGGGCGGCGTAGTTGCGCCCGACGCAGAAGATCCGGCGGACCGGGTAGCCAAGGCTCTCTCCCTGCACGGGAACCTCGGGCGGGGCGGGCAGATCGAAGAGCGGCATCGGGACCTCCTGTTGCGTGCGGCGGAGCCTAGCCGGGGCGCCGCTGCTGGACAAGCCGGGGCGGATCGGGCCTTCTGGCGCAAAGCGAAAGAGGTGCCCCATGACCCAGCCCAGCCTGTCCGATCTCATTGCCGCCGGTCGGGGGGATGCCCCCGCCGATATCGTCCTGCGCGGCGGGCGGGTGTGGGATATGGTCACCGGGATGGAGATCCCCGGTGACGTGGCCATCCGTGGCAAGTGGATCGTCGGCATCGGTGCCGACTACAAGGGCGAGCAGGTCATCGACGTCACCGGCAAGCTGCTGGTGCCGGGTTTCATTGACACCCACCTGCATATCGAAAGCTCGATGGTCACGCCTTACGAGTTCGACCGCTGCGTCGGCCCGCGCGGCGTCACCACCGCCATCTGCGACCCGCACGAGATCGCCAACGTGATCGGCGTGCCCGGCATCGAATATTTCCTCGCCTGCGCCAACCGCACCCTGATGGATATCCGGGTGAACCTGTCGTCCTGCGTCCCCTCCAGCCACATGGAGACCGCCGGCGCCGAGATCAACGCCGCCGACCTCGCCCCGCTGCGCGACCATCCGCAGGTGATCGGGCTGGCCGAGTTCATGAACTACCCCGGCGTGATCCACCGCGACCCCGGCTGCCTGGAGAAGCTGGAGCTGTTCCGCGGCGCCCATATCGACGGCCACTGCCCGCAGCTGCTTGGCCGCGACCTGAACGCCTATGTCTCTGCCGGGATCCGCACCGAGCACGAGGCGACGACCGCCGAAGAGGCGCGCGAGAAGCTGCAGAAGGGGATGCGGGTGCTGATCCGCGAGGGCTCGGTCTCCAAGGACATGGTGGCGCTGCAACCGCTGCTGACCGACATCACCTCGGCCTACATGTGCCTGTGCACCGACGACCGGAACCCGCTGGATATCGGCGAGCACGGGCACCTCGACTTCATGATCCGCGAGCTGATCCGCATGGGCTGCCCGCCGCTGGCGGTCTACCGCGCGGCCTCGCTGTCGGCTGCCGAGGCCTTCGGCCTGAAGGATCGCGGCCAGATCGCGCCCGGCAAGCGCGCCGATATCGTGGTGATCGACGACCCGGCCAAATGTCATGCCGAAATGGTGCTCGCCGGTGGTGTCTTGGTCGGTGACGCGGCCTTCGCCGCGCGCGAGGCGGTCGACCCCGTGGGCCGCGACTCGGTCAAGGCGCCGGTGGTCACGGGCGCCAGCTTTCGCAGCTCTGCCAACCGAGAAGAAACCGACGTGATCGGCATCATGGAAGGCAAGATCATCACCCGGCACCTGCACGAGGTGATTCCGATTGATGACGGCGACAAGCGCCCCGACCCCGCGCGCGACCTGGTGAAGATCGCGGTTGTCGAACGACATGGGCGCAACGGCAATATCGCCACCGGCTTCGTGACGGGCTTCGGGCTGCAACGCGGCGCCATCGCCTCGACCGTCTGCCACGACCACCACAACATCGCCTGCGTCGGCGTCGATTACGACGATATGGCCCTGGCTGCGACCCGGCTGGGCGAGATCGAGGGCGGTTTCGTCGTCGTGGCCGGCGGCAAGGTTCTGGCCGAGTTGGCCCTGCCCGTCGCCGGCCTGATGAGCCTGCGCTCCTTCGAGGAGGTCCGCGATGCGCTGGTCGACCTGCGCGCTGCTGCCAAGGGCCTCGGCGTGACGCTGGAAGAGCCCTTCCTGCAACTGGCTTTCCTGGCCCTGCCGGTCATCCCGGCGCTGAAGATCACCGACCGGGGCATGGTCGACGTGGAAAAATTCGAGATCATCTCCTGATCCATTTCGCATTGCGAAACTAAATTCTGCACTTCTTGACCCTCCCTTGCGGAGCGCCTAACCTCGTGCCCGGAGAAGGCGCAGCCGCGCCGGAAGCGAGGGAGGGCTCCATGCCGGATGGCATCATGGAAGAGGTCGTCACGACCGAAGTCGTGGGCGAGGTGGCGCTGGTCTGCATCGACAATCCGCCGGTGAACGCCAGCGGCCATGCGGTGCGCCTGGGGCTGGTCGGCGCCATCGAGGCGTTGAACGCAGAGGGCAAGGTGAAGGCCATCGCCATCTGGTGCGCCGGGCGGACCTTCATGGCGGGTGCGGATATCCGTGAATTCGGCAAGCCCTCGAAAGAGCCGGTGCTGCCCGAGGTCTACAATATCCTCGAAGCGTCCGAGATCCCCGTGGTTGCCGTAATGCATGGCACCGCCCTTGGCGGCGGCTTCGAACTGGGCCTTGCGGCGCACGCCCGCGTCGCCATCGCCGGGTCCAGGGTCGGCCTGCCCGAAGTGCTGATCGGCCTGCTGCCCGGCGCCGGTGGCACGCAGCGCCTGCCGCGCCTCGCGGGCGTGGACTTCGCGCTCGACATGTCCCTGTCGGGCCGCCAGGTCCCGGTCGAGGAGGCCCGGGCCGCAGGCGCCATCGACCGGGTGGTCGAAGGCAGCCCCCGTGACGTGGCACTGGCCATGGCGCAAGAGGTCGTGGCGGGCACCCTGCCGGTGCGGCGCACCTCCGAGATCTCCATCGAGATCGACCATACGGCAATGGACGGCATTCGCGCTGCAACGCAGAAAAAGTCTCCACACCTGATCAATCCGCTGAAGTGCATCGACGCCATCGCCGCAGCGGATCAGCCGATTGCCCAGGGCCTGAAGGTCGAGCGCCAGTGCTTCCTTGATTGCATGGAGACCCCGCAGCGCGCCGGTCTGATCCACGCCTTCTTCGGCGAGCGCGCCGTGTCGAACATTCCCGAAGCCAAGGGCGAGACCCGCGATATCCGGACCGTCGGCGTGATCGGCGGCGGCACCATGGGCTCGGGCATCGCCACCGCCTGCCTGCTGGCCGGTCTGCCGGTGACCCTGGTCGAAGTGGCGCAGGAAGGGCTGGATCGCGGCGTGGCCACGATCACCCGGAACCTCGAAGGCGCCGTGTCGCGCGGAAAGATGAGCGAAGCGAAGAAGGCGGCCGCGCTGGCCTCGCTGACCCCGGCGCTGGCGCTCGATGCGCTGGCGGATGTCGACTTGGTGATCGAAGCGGTCTTCGAGGACATGGGCGTCAAGCGCGAGATCTTCGGCAAGCTGGATGCGATCTGCAAACCCGGCGCGGTGCTGGCCTCCAACACCTCCTACCTGGATGTGAACGAGATCGCCGCCTGCACCTCTCGCCCCGGCGACGTGCTGGGGCTGCACTTCTTCTCTCCCGCCCATGTCATGCGCCTGCTGGAGATCGTGCAGGGCAAGCAGACGGCGCCGGATGTGCTGGCCACGGGCTTTGCCCTGGCGAAGCGCCTGAAGAAGGTCGGCGTGCTGGCGCAGGTCTGCGACGGCTTCATCGGCAACCGGATCCTGGCGCATTATTCGCTGTGCTCGGGCTACCTGGTGCTGGATGGCGCAAGCCCGGCACAGGTGGATGCGGCGCTCGAAGGCTTCGGTTTCGCCATGGGGCCGCACAAGGTGGGCGATCTGGCCGGTCTCGACATCGGCTGGATGACCCGCAAGCGCAAGGCCGAGACGCGCAACCCCGCCGAGCGCTACGCCGGCCATGTACCTGATCGCATTTGCGAAAACGGCTGGTTCGGGCGCAAGACCGGCAAGGGCTACTACCTCTACGAGGGCGGCGCCCCGGTGCCCAACCCCGAGGTCGCCACGATCATCGACGAGGTGCGCGCGGGCCTCGGCATAACGCCGAAAAGCTTCACCGACGACCAGATCGTCGACCGCTACATGACCGCGATGATCGTCGAGGCCGCGCGCGTGGTCGAGGACGGCACCGCCAAGCGGCCGCTCGACGTCGATATGGTCTTTCTCTTCGGCTACGGCTTCCCGCGCTTCCGTGGTGGCCCGCTGCACTACGCCGATACCCTCGGCGCCGCCGAGTTGGTGGCGCGCATCGAGCGCTACGCCGAGGAAGACCCGCATTACTGGCAGGTGCCCGACATCCTGCGCCGTATGGCTGCCGATGGCACCAGCTTCGCCGATCTGAACAAGGGGTAAGACATGGATCTGAGTTTCACGCCCGAAGAGCAGGCCTTTCGCGAGGAGGTCCGCGCCTTCTTCGCCGAGAACCTGCCCAGGGAAATGTCCGATGCCGTCCGCGCTGGCGGCGAGCTGACCAAGGACATCATGGACCGCTACCATGCGCTGCTGAATGACAAGGGCTGGCTGGCAACCACCTGGCCCGAAGAGTTCGGCGGCCCAGGCTGGTCGCCGGTGCAGCGGCATATCTTCGAAGAGGAAGCCTGCCGCGCCTATGCGCCGCGGATCGTGCCCTTCGGCCTCGCCATGCTGGGCCCGGTGCTGCAGACCTTCGGCACGAAGGAACAACAGGATCACTACCTGCCGCGCATCCTGTCCGGTGAAGACTGGTGGTGCCAGGGCTATTCCGAACCCGGCGCGGGGTCTGACCTGGCCAGCCTGAAGACCCGCGCGGTGCGCGATGGTGACCACTACGTGATCAACGGTCAGAAGACCTGGACCACGCTGGGTCAGCACGCCAACTGGATCTTCTGCCTTGTCCGGACGGATCCGGATGTGAAGCAGCAACAGGGCATCAGCTTCATCCTCGTCGACCTTGCCACGCCGGGGATCGAAATGCGCCCGATCAAGCTGATCGAAGGCGGCCACGAGGTGAACGAGGTCTTCTTCACCGATGTCCGCGTGCCGGCGGAAAACCTCGTCGGCGAAGAGAACCAGGGCTGGACCATCGCCAAGTTCCTGCTGACGCATGAGCGCACCAATATCGCCGGCGTCGGCTTCTCGATGCAGTCGCTGGAAGAGGTCAAGGCGCTGGCCCGCAAGGTCATGCGCAACGGCCGCCCGCTGATCGAGGACCCGCTCTTTGCCGCCCGCGTGGCGCAGGTGGAAATCGACCTGGAGGCGATGAAGCTGACCAACCTGCGGATGCTCTACAAGGCGCAGAAACAGGGCGCGCCGGGGCCCGAGACCTCGATCCTCAAGATCAAGGGCACCGTCATCGGGCAGGAGCTGAAGGACCTCGCCCGCCGGGCGCTTGGCCCCGCGGCCGCGCCCTTCCCGGGGATGCTCTCGGCCAACCTCGACCCGGCGCCCGAGGATGCTGCGCATAATGCCGCCCGCTACTTCAACAACCGCAAGACCTCGATCTTCGGCGGATCGAACGAGATCCAGCGGAACATCCTGACCAAGACCATGCTGGAGCTGTGACCATGGATTTCGATCTGACCGAAGACCGGCAGATGCTGTCGGACAGCCTGACCCGCTACCTGCGCGAGAAGTACCCCTTCGAGGCCCGCAACAAGGCCGCCTACGAGGCGCCCTACCATTCGCAATCCCATTGGGAGGCCCTGTCGGAACTGGGCGCCCTCTACGCGCTGGCCCCGGAAGAGGCGGGCGGCTTCGGCGGCAGCGGGTTCGACATCTCGGTGGTCTTCGAGGCCCTGGGCGGCGTCCTCTGCCCCGAGCCGGTGCTGGGCGCGCTGATGGCCTCTCGCCTGCTCGTGGCGGCAGGGGTGGACCAGGAGGCCCTGCTCTCGGGCGCCGAGAAATACGCGGTGGCAACCGGAGAGATAGACGCCTGGTACGGGCTGGACGCCATCGGAACGCAGGCGAAGGCCAGCGGTGACGGCCATACCCTCTCGGGTCGCAAGAGCGTGGTCTATGGCGGCCAGGTGGCGGATCAGCTGCTGGTGGCGGCACAGCTCGACGGCAATGTGGCGCTGTTCCAGGTTGCGGCGACGGATGCCTCGGTGACAGGCTACGGCATGATCGACGGCGGCGGCGCTGCCGAGGTCGTGCTGGAGGATGCGCCCGGTACGCTCCTGCTGGCCGATGCCGCCGGGGCGCTGGCCGATGCGGCCAACGCGGGCATCGTCGCGCTCTGTGCCGAGGCCGTCGGCGCCATGGACGTGCTGCAACAGATGACCGTCGAATACCTGCGCACCCGCAAGCAATTCGGCGTCGCCATCGGCAAGTTCCAGGCGCTGCAGCACCGCGCCGTCGACATGCTGACCGAGATCGAGCAGGCGCGCTCGATCACCATCAAGGCGGCGGCGGAACTGGGCGGCCCGCAGGCCGCGCGCTATGCCTCGATGGCGAAGAACCTGATCGGCCGCGCCGGGCGGCTGGTGGCCGAAGAGGCGATCCAGATGCACGGCGGCATCGCGATGACCTGGGAATATCCCGGCTCGCATTACGCCAAGCGGCTGGTGATGATCGACGCCCAGCTGGGCGATACGGATTACCACCTGTCCCGGGTGATGGCGGCCTGAGGCCTCTCCCGGGCAACCGGAAATCTGAAGGAACAGGGGCCCGCCGCAAGCGCGGGCCCTTTCTCCATTCGACGGCTGAAAATACTCCGGGGGGAGCCGCAGGCGGGGGGCAGAGCCCCCCTCGAACATATCATTTGCGCCCTCCGGCGACGGAGGGCAGAGCCCCCCTTACCCCGCCAGCCCCTCGTGCCGACCCGTCTTGTAAGGCGCCCAGTCGGTGATCTCGGGGTAGTACATCCTGCGCCAGTTGCGCACACGCGGGTTCATCCGGCGGCGCCAGAGCGGCGGGATCATCGCCATGATGGTCATCGCCGGATAGCCGAAGGGCAGTTGCGGTGCCTCGCCGTTGCCATAGGTCTGCAGCAGCGGGAAGCGGCGGTCGGGCCTGGTGTGGTGGTCCGAGTGGCGCTGCAGGTTGATCAGCAGCCAGTTGGTCGCCGTATGGGCGGCATTCCAGCTGTGGTGCGGCTTCACATGCTCGAACCTGCCGTTGCCGAGGTACTTTCGTGTCAGCCCGTAGTGCTCGACGTAATTGGTCAGCTCCAGCATCCAGACGGCGACGAGGGCCTGGTAGAGGAACAGCAGCAGCCCCGGCAGCCCGCCGAGGATCAACGCCAGCAACAGCATCCCGCCCTGCAGGGCAGCGTAGCGCCAGAAGGGGTTGCGCGGGTCGGTGGCAGGCAGGCCCTTTCGCGTCAGCTTCGCCACCTCGGCGTCCCAGGCCGAACGCGGACAGTCGCGCAGCACGCGCCAGAAGAAATGCGGGAAGCTCTCGTTGTAGCGGGCGGTGACGGCGTCCTTCGGCGTGCCGACCGCGACATGATGTACCAGCAGATGCTCGCTGCGGAAATGGCAGTAGAGCGCCATGGACAGCAGGATATCGCCCAGCCAGCGTTCCTGGTGGTTCTTCTGGTGCATCAGCTCATGGGCGTAGACGATGCCGATGGCGCCGGTCATGGCGCCGACACCGTAGAACAGGGTGATGACCTCGAGCAGGCCCAGGGTGTCGGTATGGGTGGTGTACCAGATCACCCAGAACAGGGTGAGGAACTGCACCGGCGCCCAGATCAGGGTGACGGCGCGATACCAGAACAGCTCGGCCTCATCGGTCTGGGGATCGGCGTTTGCGGTGTTCAGACCCAGCAGCCTGTCCAGCACCGAGAACAGGCCGAAGCCGTAGAGCGGCACCAGCAGCACGGTCCAGCCGCCCACCGTGCCCCCGATGACGATCAGCGGCACCATCAGCAGCGACAGCCAGAAGGGCGCGGCGCGGGTGAAGCGGTTCAGATCGGCGGTGTCGGACATCATCGGCCCTTCCCTGCGGGACATGCGTTAGTCGATTTCTACGAACTGGCCGCGCGCCAGGTCAAATGCCTTCCGCATCACCGTCGGCAGATCCGAGGGGCGAAAGGTCGCGGCGGGCAGGAATGCGCCGCGTTCGGGATTGGCGCCCATGGGCAGGCGGGCCACGCGGATCGCCAGGCGCAGATGGAAATGGGTGAAGGTATGGCGGGCCTCTTCGCCCAGATCCTGCCAGTCCGCCGCGACGGGCGGGGTATGCGCGGGCAGCGCCTCGGCCCAGTCCGAGCCGGGCCAGCCCAGCATCCCGCCCAGCAGACCCTTGTCGGGGCGGGTTTCCAGCAGCCAGGCGCCGTCATCGCGTCGTGCCACGTAGGCCACGCCGAGGCGTATCGGCTTGGGCTTCTTCGGGGTCTTCTTCGGCAGCTCGGGCGCGGTGCCGGCGGCGCGGGCGGCGCAGGGCCCGCGCCAGGGGCAGATGCCGCAGGCCGGGTTGCGCGGGGTGCAGATCGTCGCGCCAAGATCCATGACCGCCTGGGCGTAGTCTCCCGGGCGCTCGGCGGGGGTCAGCACGGCGGCGCGCGCGGTCAGCTCGGGCTTGGCGGCGGGCAGGGGGGTGTGGATGTCGTGCAGGCGTGCCATGACCCGCTCGACGTTGCCATCCACCACCACCTCGGGCCGGTCGAAGGCGATCGAGGCGATGGCGGCGGCGGTGTAGGGCCCGACGCCGGGCAGCTTCAGCAGCCCCTCGCGGGTGTCGGGGAACTGCCCGCCGTGGTCACTGACCACCACCCGGGCGCATTTCAGCAGGTTGCGGGCGCGGGCATAGTAGCCAAGGCCGGCCCATTCGCCCATGACGCGGGCGTCCTCCTCGGCGGCGAGGGCCCCGACCGTGGGCCAGAGGGTCGTGAATCGGGTGAAGTAGTCGCGCACGGCGGCCACGGTGGTCTGTTGCAGCATCACCTCGGACAGCCAGACGTGATAGGGATCGGGCCGCTGGCCCGCGGCCCGCTCGGCCGGGCCGGTCCGCCAGGGCATTGCGCGCGCGTGCCGGTCGTACCAGGAGAGCAGATCTGCCGCTTGCGCCGTTTCACGCATTCTTTATGCCTCGTCACGATGGGGTCGCCGCCTTTGGGCTGGCGTGCCTTGCTCGGGTGACTAGAATAGTGCCGCAGGACAGGTTGCAACCCTTCGGCCCCTGAAAGGCCCTCACCATGGCGCGACGCGCGACATCCACCTACGGCTTCAAGCGGACCTATGGCCTGCTGGAAACCCGCATCCGCAAGGCGGGTGAGGCGCGTGGCTTCGCGGTGTCGCGGCTGCTGACCCATTGGGACGAGGTGGCCGGCGCCGATATCGCCGCCATGGCCCGCCCGGTCGAAGTCAAGTACGGGCGCAGCGGCAACATGGGGGCGACCCTGGTGCTGCTGACCACCGGCGCCCACGCCCCGGTGCTGGAGATGGAGAAGGAACGGATCCGCGCCAAGGTGAATGCCGTCTACGGTTACAACGCCATCGCAAAGGTGCGGATCACCCAGACCGCGCCGACCGGTTTCTCGGATGGCCAGGTGGCCTTTCAGCGCAAGCCCCAGCCCAAGCCCGCCGAGGCGCCGGACCCGCAGACGCAGGCCAGGGCCCGCGACGCCGCGACCGGTATCCAGGACGGCGGGCTGCGCGACGCGCTGGAACGCCTCGGCCAGAACATCATGAAGACATCACGGACATAGGAAAGGACAGGACCCAAATGGATCGCAGGTTCCTCATCGGAGGCGGCGCGGCCGTCGTCATCGCGGCCGCAGGCGGCGGGTACTGGTACATGAACACCCAGCAGACCCCTGTCGCGCCGGCGGAGGGCGCCGCCGCGGCGGGCGAGATCGACACCTCCTCGGTGGTCGAGATGACCCTGGGTGCCGAGGATGCGCCGGTGACCCTGGTGGAATACGCCTCGTTCACCTGTCCCCATTGCGCCGACTTCCACGAGCGCGTCTGGGACCGGCTGAAGGCCGAGTACATCGACACCGGCAAGGTGCGGTTCATCTACCGGGATGTGTATTTCGATCGCTACGGGCTCTGGGCGGCGATGCTGGCGCGCTGCGCCGGTCCCGACAAGTTCTTCGGCCTCGCGGCGATGTACTACGAACAGCAGAACACCTGGCTGCGCGGTGCCAACTCGGAGGCGCAGATCGCCGACAACCTGCGCAAGATCAACCGTGTCGCGGGCATGGACGACGAGACCATGGAAGCCTGCCTGAACGACGTCGAGACCGCACGGACCCTGACCGCCTGGTATCAGGAAAACGCCACCGCCGATGACGTGACCGGCACGCCGACGCTGCTGATCGACGGCGAGAAGCACTCGAACATGACCTGGCCCGACCTGAAGGAGATCCTCGACGCCAAGCTGGCGGGCTGAGGGCTTCGGGCGACTGCTCCCGGCACTCTCGCGGGCAACCGCGAGGGTGTTTTCATGTCCGAGGGGCAGCCGGGCAAGTCAGTTCCAGCCCGGATCGTCGCGCCTGACCTTGTAGGTATTCCAGAGGCCGCCGGGCACGCCGAGCAGCAGGCCGATCACCGCTGCGAGCGCGAAGGGCTGCCAGCCGATCCAGCCCGCCGCGAGGAAGGCCGTGAGGACCGCCCCGGCGATGCACATCGCCCAGAGCGGAATGAAAAGCAGTCGCCATCCGTATTTCATCAGTTCGCTCCTTTTCCTGCAGGGGATCAACGAAACCCTGCGGAGCGAAGTTCCCGCCTGTCGCCCTGCGCGGGGGTCTGCGGTCTCGGGGTCGGGCGAGCCCGCGCAGGGCCCGCCCCACGCTCAGAGCTTCACCACCTGCTTGCCGGTATTGCCGCCCTTCAGCATCGAGAAGAAGGCGGCGGGCATGTTCTCCAGCCCCTCGGTGACGTCTTCGAGATAGGCAATCTTGCCCTCCTTCACCAGCGGGGTGACCTCGGTGGCGAACTCCCTGAAGCGGGCGACGTGATCGGTCTGCAGCAGGCCCTGGATCGTCAGCCGCTTGACCAGCGCCATGCGCCAGAGCTTTTGCAGCGGCATGGTGCCGGTTTCGTCCTTCTCGCCCGAGTACCAGGCGATCATGCCGCAGACGATGATCCGGCCATGCAGGTTCATCAGCGGCAGCACGCCGCCCAGCACCGGGCCGCCGACGTTCTCGAAATAGATGTCGATGCCGTCGGGGCAGACCGCCGCCAGCGCCTCGCGCATCTCCTTGGCGGAGCGATGCGCGCGGTGATCGACGGCGGCGTCGAAGCCGAAACGGTCGGTCAGCAGGGCGCATTTCTCGGCGCCCCCCGCGATGCCGACCGTCCGCAGCCCCTTGCGCTTGGCCAACTGCCCGACCATCGAGCCCACGGGGCCGGTGGCGGCGGCGACGGCCAGGGTCTCGCCCTCCGTCATGCGGGCATAGGCGTCGAGCCCCGACCAGGCGGTGAAGCCGGGCATCCCCAGCACCCCGAGCGAGGTCGAGGGCGGCAGCGAGGGATCCAGCTTGCGGCACTCGCCGGCCGGCGCGACGCCATGGCTGGCCCAGCCGAACATGCCGAAGGCCAGGTCGCCCTCGCTGAACTTGTCCGAGCGCGAGGCGATGACCACCCCCGCCGCGCCGCCGCCCATGGTCTTGTCCAGCTCCTGCGGGGCGGTGTAGCTGGCCACGTCGTCCATGCGGCCGCGCATGTACGGGTCCAGCGAGAGGTGGCTGACGGCCACCAGGATCTCGCCCTCGCCCGGCTCGGGCAGGGGCACCTCTTCCAGCCGGAAGTCGTCGGCCACCGGGAACCCTTCGGGGCGCCGTGCCAGCACCCAGCGTTTCATCGTGTCTGTCATCTTGAAATCCTCCCTTGCGGCCACAGGTTAGGCCCTTCCGGTTCAGGGGCAAGCGGCATCGGTGGACAGCCACCGCCGGAAGGGATTAAAGAGGCGCGATCATGGCCAAGAAACCAGAAAACCCGAATTACAAGGTGGTGGCAGAGAACCGCCGGGCGCGCTTCGACTACGCGATCGAAGAGGATATCGAATGCGGTGTCCAGCTGCACGGCTCCGAGGTGAAGTCACTGCGCACCGGCCAGTCCAACGTCGCCGAAAGCTACGCGGCGGTCGAGGACGGGGAACTCTGGCTGGTCAATTCCTACATCGCCCCCTACGAGCGCGCGATGTTCAGCCATGAGCCGCGCCGACGCCGCAAGCTGCTGGTTTCCAAGAAGGAACTGGCGGATCTGTGGAACGCGACGCAGCGCAAGGGGATGACCCTGGTGCCGCTGGTGATGTACTTCAACCACCGTGGCATCGCCAAGATCAAGCTGGGCATCGCCAAGGGCAAGAAGAACCACGACAAGCGCGCCACCGAGGCCAAGCGGGACTGGAACCGGCAGAAGCAGCGGCTGCTGAAGGAGCAGGGCTAGGGCCTCTCGGGGCTTTTCCTTGCGCTTGCCGGGCTGGAAGGCTAGGGAATCGGCGATTTTCTACGGAAAGGCGACCCCATGCAGGACGATCCGCGGGTACTGGTCTCGACCGACTGGCTGGCAGAACATCTCAAGGACCCCGACCTGAGGATTCTTGACGCAAGCTGGTACCTGCCCGCCATGGGTCGCGATGCGAAGCGCGAATACGACGAGGCGCATATCCCCGGCGCTCGGTTCTTCGACATCGACGAGATTTCCGACCAGCGCTCCGACCTGCCCCACATGGCGCCGACGGTCGAGAAGTTCATGTCGCGCCTGCGCGCCATGGGTGTCGGCGACGGCCACCAGGTCGTGATCTACGACGGCGGTGGGATCTTTTCCGCCGCGCGGGTCTGGTGGACCTTCCGCCTGATGGGCCAGTTCGACGTGGCCGTGCTGGACGGTGGCCTGCCGAAGTGGATCAAGGAGGGGCGCCCGGTCGAGGATCTCGACCCGGTGATCCGCGACCGCCACATGACCGTGCGTCGCCAGAACCAGATGGTGAAGGACGTGACCCAGGTCAGCGCCGCCGCCAAGCTGGGCGACTACGAGATCGTCGATGCCCGCCCCGCCGACCGTTTCACCGGCGCCACGCCCGAGCCGCGCGCCGGGCTGCGCTCGGGTCATATCCCGGGATCGAAGAACGTGCCCTTCGGTGACCTGCTGGTGAAGGGCCAGACCCTGAAAAGCCCCGACGAGATCCGCAAGGTCTTCGAGGGCGCCGGGGTCGACCTGTCAAAGCCGGTCATCGCCTCCTGCGGATCGGGCGTCACCGCCTGCATCCTGGCGCTGGCGCTGGAGCGCATGGGCAAGACCGACCACGCGATTTACGACGGCTCCTGGGCCGAGTGGGGCGCCTTCCCCACCCTGCCCGTGGCCAAGGGCCCCCTGAAATAAGACCCTGGCACCAAGGGAAAGTGAGAGAATGTTCGAGAACCTCAAGGAACAACCCGCCGACAAGATCCTTCAGCTGATGGAGTTCTACAAGGCCGACCCCCGGGACGAGAAGATCGACCTGGGCGTGGGTGTCTACAAGAACGCCGAAGGGGTCACCCCGGTCATGCGCGCCGTGAAGGCGGCCGAGAAGCTGATCTGGGAAGAGCAGTCGACCAAGTCCTACACCGGCCTGGCCGGTGATCCGGCCTTCGCCGACGGCATGGTCTCGCTGGTGCTGGCCGACGCGGTCGAGCGTGGCCAGGTGGCCGCCGTGGCGACCCCCGGCGGCACCGGCGCCGTGCGCCAGGGCTTCGAGATGATCCGCCTTGCCAATCCCGAGGCACGGATCTTCGTCAGCGATCCGACCTGGCCCAACCACCTGTCGATCCTGAAGTTCATGGACATGCCGGTGGTCACCTACCGCTATTTCGACAGCGAGACCGGGGCAGTGAACTTCGACGGCATGATGGAAGATCTGAAGCAGCTGAAGGCCGGCGATGTCGTGCTTCTGCACGGCTGCTGCCACAACCCGACCGGCGCCAACCTGAACCTGGTGCAGTGGAAAGAGGTCGTGGCCCGCCTGAACGAGGCCGGCGCCATGCCGATGATCGACATCGCCTACCAGGGCTTCGGCGACGGGCTGGACGAGGATGCGGCGGGCACCCGCCTGGTGGCCTCCTCGGTGCCGGAGTGCCTGATCGCGGCCTCCTGCTCGAAGAACTTCGGCATCTACCGCGAGCGCACCGGCCTGCTGATGGCGGTCTCTGCCGATGCGGCAAAGACCAAGGTGGCGCAGGGCACGCTGAACTTCCTCAACCGTCAGAACTACTCGTTCCCGCCGGATCACGGTGCCCGAGTCGTGGCGACGATCCTCAACGACCCCGCCCTGCGGGCCGACTGGGCCGCCGAGCTGGAAGAGGTGCGCCTGGGGATGCTGGAGCTGCGCAAGCAGCTGGCCGGCGAGTTGCAGCGCCTGACCAACTCGGACCGTTTCGCCTTCCTGGCCGAACACCGCGGCATGTTCTCGCGCCTCGGCACCACGCCCGAGCTGGTCGAGAAGATGCGCGCCGACAGCGGTATCTACATGGTCGGCGATTCGCGGATGAACATTGCGGGGCTGAACACCCAGACCGTGCCGGTGCTGGCCAGGGCCATCGTCGACGCGGGCGTCTGATCTCTGCAGGGTTCCACAGCCTCTGTGGAGCCCTGACGCTTGACCGGCGCGCCCGGCTGGCCGACCATCCCCGCAACCAGCGGAGGAGAGGACGCCATGCGGAAACTACAGGTGCAGGGGGTGCATCACATCACCCTCACCGGCGCCGACCGGCAGACCAGCATCGACTTCTGGGAGGGCGTGCTGGGAATGCCCTTCGTCTTCGATCAGCCCAACCTCGATGATCCGAACCAGGGGCATCTCTACTTCGATCCCGGTGACGGGCGGCTGATCACCATCTTCACCAACGAAGAGCGCAAGCGCGTCCATGACCGCACGCCGATGGATCCCGGCTGCGTGCATCACCTGGCCTTCAACGTTTCTGCCGCCACCTTCGCCCAGGCCGTCAGGCGGCTGGACGAGCGCGGTATCCACCACTCGGGCGTCAAGGACCGGGGCTTCATGGATTCGATCTACTTCAAGGACCCCCTCGGCCTGCTGATCGAGCTGGCCAGCTACAAGTTCTTCCCGCCCGAGGGCTCGACCCATGCCGAGGTGCTGCTGGAAGCCCACAGGATCCGGATCGACCGCGGCGATTACAACATCGCCGAAGAGCACCTGGCCGATGCCATCGAACGTATCGTGGAACGCCGCACCGGAACCCTGTCCGACAGCCGGGCGCCGGCGGACCCTTACAGCGGACAGTCCGGGGGCTGACTACCGGGACGGGGACCACTCCGCCGGATCGAGGGCGAAGAACCGGCTGAGCTGGGCATAGACCTCGGGCGCGTGGTCGCGGATCCGGTGCGGGGTCTCGAAGAAGGCTTCGACGGCCACGGCGAAGAACTCCTGCGGGCCCTCGGCGCCATAGGGATCGAAGAGGGTCTGGCGGTGGTTCTCGACCCGGTAGACATGCTGGGCGAAAGCCTCCTCAAAAACGTGGCGCCATTCGGCGGGGTCCTGTCCCGGCGCGAGCTCGGGCATCCCGTCGGTCGCGCCGGACAGGTCGTCCAGCTGATGCGCGAACTCGTGGAACACCACGTTGTGCCCGTCGTGCGGCAGGTCGGCACCGCGCTGCGTGTCCGCCCAGGACAGCACGACCGGCCCACGCGACCAGCTCTCGCCGGTGCGCACCGTCATGCGCTCGGTCACCACGTAGCCGTCATGGTCCTTCATCCGCGAGCGGAAGGCGCCGGGATAGACCAGCACGCTGCGCAGGGTGTCGTACCAGGCGCCCGAATTGGCCACCAGCAGGCAGGCCTGGGCAGCGATCGACAGGCGCATCTCTTCGGTCACCTCCAGCCCGTCGCAGCCGACGAAATCCACCTGGTCGAGGAAATCGGTGATCCGCGCCTCGTAGCCGGCGCGCAGATGCGACGGCAGGGCCCGGGACAGGGGCACCTCGGCGGCGACAACGGCGCGTTCCTCCTCGCTCAGGCCCGCGCTGCGACGCGCCTCGCGAGCCTTCCGGCGCGCAAGGCTCCAGAAGGCGAAGGCCGCGACGAGGATCAGGACGAAAAGCAGGAAAGGGATCATGGGCGCCTCGGGGTGGATCGTTCCCTACCTAGTCACCCTCACCGCAAAGACAAAGGCCGACAGACCGGGCGCCACGTCCTGGCCCATCACCAGGCTGAAAATACTCATGGCGACACCGGCCCCGAGGCGCACCGTCAAAGAAAAGGGCCGCCCCGAAAGGACGGCCCCGGATCTGTCATGACGCGGCCGTTCAGGCGGCAGCGGCCTCGTGGAGACCGGCATGGCGCATGGCGGCGCGGATCTTTTCCTTCACCGGGTCCGAGACCTCCAGCAGCGGCAGGCGCACCTCGCCCGAGCACAGGCCCAGCTCGGCCATGGCGAACTTGGCGCCGCAGAGGCCGGGCTCGAGGAAGATCGCCTCGTGCAGGGGCAGCAGCAGGTCCTGGTATTCCAGCGCCTTGGCATAGTCGCCCGCCAGGGTCGCGGCCTGCATCTGCGCGCAGAGCTTCGGCGCCACGTTGGCGGTGACGGAAATGCAGCCGACGCCGCCCATGGCGTTGAAGCCGACGGCCGTCGCATCCTCGCCCGAGAGCTGGCAGAAATCGGCGCCGCAGAGCATCCGGGTGAAGGCGACACGGTCGAGGCGGCCGGTGGCATCCTTGACGCCGACGATGCGCGGCAGCTGGGCCAGCACGGCCATGGTCTCGGGCACCATGTCGACCACGGACCGACCGGGGATGTTGTAGATCACGATCGGCAGATCCGCCGCATCGTGCATCGCGGTGTAATGGGCGATCAGGCCGGCCTGGGTCGGCTTGTTGTAGTAGGGCGTCACCACCAGCGCGGCATCGGCTCCCACTTCGGCGGCGTGCTTGATCAGGCGGATGCCCTCGGCGGTGTTGTTGGCACCGGCCCCGGCGATCACCGGAATCCGGCCCGCAACGGCCTTCACCACCTCTTCCACCACGATCTCGTGCTCGCGCAGGGACAGGGTGGGGGATTCGCCGGTCGTGCCGACGGGCACCAGCCCGTTCGAGCCTTCCGCCACATGCCAATCGACGAGTTTCTTCAGCGTATCCAGATCCAGCTCGCCGTCCTTGAACGGCGTGACCAGGGCAGGAATGGACCCCTTGAACATGACACGCTCCTTTTCATCGTGGCGGGCGGCGGCGGAAAACCGCGCGGACCCGGGGGGGAAACCGTCCTGTCCGAGATGTGAGTTGAGGGACGGGCACGGCGCTTTATCGTTGGGTCGGAATATCCTTGGAACGGGGCCAAAACAAGTGATAGCGCGACGTTTGACGCCGGTTTTCGCCGCCCTGCTGGCGATGACCCTCTCGGCACAGGCCCTTCCGGTCCAGGCCGAAGGGCCGTCGCGCATGGCGCCGCGACCCTTGGCCTGGGCCTTTCAAGCCATGGCGCGGGGTGACTGGGCGCGGGCGCGTGACATCGCGGCGCGGGACGGTCTGGTCGGCCCCGAGATCGTCGAATGGCAGCGCCTGCGCGCCGGACAGGGGACGGCCACCGAGGTGCTGGTCTTCCTCGCCGCTCATCCCGACTGGCCCGGCATGGCGCTGCTGCGCCGCCAGAGCGAAGACGCCTTCCGCGAGGCCAGTGACGCCCAGGTGCTTGCCTTCTTCGACGGCGGGGCCCCGGGCACGCCCGAAGGCACCGTCCGCTATGCACAGGCGCTGGCGGGGGCGGGCAGAAGCTCGGAGGCAGAGGAACAGCTTGTGCGTGCCTGGCGCGAGATGCCGATGCCCGCGTCGCTGGAGACCCGCCTTCTGGCCGATCACGCCGATCTTCTGGCCCCCCATCATGCCGCCCGCGCCGAGGCGATGTTCTGGGAAGGTGCCAGCGATGACCAGCAACGCATGGCCGACCGCCTCTCGGGCGACGCGGCGCAGCTGTCCGAGGCGCGGCGCCTCGCCCGTGCCGGCGACGAGGGGGCCGATGCCGCGATCCGCGCCCTGCCGAAGGCACTGCGCAGCGACGCCGCCCTCAGCTATGCCCGTTTCCGTGCCGCGATGAACGCCGGGCGCGACTCGGACGCCCGTGAAATCCTGCTGGAGCAGAGCGAGCTGCCCGTTGGTCTCGGCCGGGGCGATCTCTGGTCGCCCGAGCGCCGCCTCTGGGCACGAGAGGAGATGTGGGAGGGCGATCCGAACCTTGCCTACCAGCTTTCCGCCCATCACCAGCTGACCGAGGGCGCCAACTTTGCCGACCTTGAATGGCTGGCGGGCTACATCGCCCTGCGGCAGCTGGATCAGCCCCGTGTTGCCCTGGGCCACTTCCAGCGTCTTGCCGAGGGGGTCGAGACGCCGATCTCTCTGGCGCGCGCACAGTATTGGGCCGGGCGCGCGCAGGAGGCACTTGGCAATGCCGAGGGCGCCCGTGCCGCCTATGCCGCCGGGGCGGCGCACCAGACGACCTTCTACGGGCTTCTTTCGGCAGAACGCGCCGGGCTGCCCTTCGACGAGGGGCTGGGGGCGACGGGGCCACAGGTGGCATGGCGTGGAACCCCGGTGGAGGGCGCCGAGCTGCGCCAGGCGGCCATGCTGCTGGATTCGGCGGGCCAGTCCTACCTGGCGGAGCTTTTCCTGCTGCACTACGCCGAGGGGCTGGACGAAACCGGGCAGCGCCAACTCTCGGCGCTGCTGGAGTCCGGCGGCCACCCGCATCTGGCCGTGCGCATGGGCAAGCTGGCCGCCGCGGGCAGCGTGATCCTGCCGCGCGCCTATTTCCCGCTGCACCCGATGGCCGACATGTCCCTGCCGATCGCCAAGGAAATGGCCCTGGCCATCGCCCGCCGTGAAAGCGAATTCGATCCGGCCGCGCGCTCGGCTGTCGGGGCCTCGGGTCTGATGCAGCTGATGCCCGACACGGCGGTCAACGTCGCCGCCGGGCTGGGCATCGCCCACGAGCCGGACATGCTGACCCGCGACTGGCCGCACAACGTGGCGCTCGGCTCCGCCTATCTTGCGGAACTGGCCGGCGACTTTGCGGGCAATGTCGTGCTGATGTCGGTGGGCTACAATGCCGGTCCGCATCGCGCCCGCGCCTGGATCGAGCGCAACGGCGATCCCCGCGACCCGGATGTCGACATCGTCGACTGGATCGAGGCGATCCCCTACCGCGAGACCCGCAACTACGTGCAGCGCGTGGCCGAAAGCCTGCCGATCTACCGCGCCCGGCTGGGCCGGGATCCGCTGCCGGTGCCGTTCAGCGCCGAGCTGGCCGGCTCAACGCTGATGCCGCTCGCGCCAGAAGGTGAATAGGCCCGCGCCGATGATCAGCGCCGCGCCAAGCGCGACGTTGAGGCGGATGGTCTCTCCGAACACGGGAATCGCGACCATGGCACCGAAGGCCAGCTGGAAGTAGGCGAAGGGCTGCACCGCCGAGGCCTCGGCCAGCTCGTAGGCCTTGATAAGGGTGAAATGCCCCAGCACCCCGGTCACGCAGAGCAGCGACATCCAGGCCCAGTCCGAGGCGATCATCGGTTCCCAGAACCAGATGCCGATGACGGTCATCACCGCTGCGCCGACGGTGCCGGTCCAGAAGAAGGAGGTCGCCGCGCTGTCCTTGCGTGCGACATAGCGGTTGGCCAGCCCGTAGCCGGCGAACATCACCGCCGAGATCAGCGGCAGGATCGCGGCGGGAGCGAAGACGCCGATGCCCGGTTGCAGGATCACCATGACGCCGATGAAGCCGACGCCGATGGCGCTCCAGCGGCGCCAGCCGACCTTTTCGCCCAGCACCGGGCCGGAGAGGGCCGCGATGATCAGCGGATAGCAGATGAAGACCGCCTGGCTTTCGATGATGCCGAGGTAGGTGAAGCCCAGCACCATGACGCAGACCTCGAGCGCCAGCAGGGCACCGCGGAAGCTCTGGATCAGCGGCTGGCGGGTCTTCGCGGCGGCGCGGATGCTGCCGGCATTGCGCCGGGCGATCACCAGCACGAAGGCGGCGAAGAACCAGTAGCGGATCATCACCACCATCCAGACATTGTAGGTCCCCGCCAGGTGGCGCGAGAGCGCGTCCTGGCAGGCGAAGACGAATGTGGTGAAGAGCATCAGCGCGATGCCGCTCCGGGTATTCTGTTCGGTCATCTGCGCCGTGCCTGCGTCATGTGTCTCTTGCGCCCGTATCCCGGCGCGCGTGTCACGTCAAAGCCGGCAGCCTCCAGCCCTCGCCGTACATGCCCCGCCGCCGTGTAGGTCGCCGCCGAGCCGCCGGGGGCGGTATGGTCATGGACGGCCTGCATCAGCTCCTCTCCCCAGAGCTCGGGGTTCTTGGCGGGCGAGAAACCGTCGAGGAACCAGGCATCGGCCTGCGCGGCCCATGCGGGCAGGGTTTCGCGCGCATCCCCGGTGATCATGCGGAAGCTGAGGCCCGGCAGGTCGAACCTGTCTTCGCCGAGATGCGGGGCCATCAGCGTGGCCTCGGCGGAGATCTCGGGGAAGGCGGCCTGGGCGCGGGCCATGTCGGCGGGCGCCATGGGGAAGGCCTCGAAGGTGGTGAACTGCAGGGTGCCGGCTTGTCCGGTCTCGCGCCACAGCTTCCAGGCGGCGAGCAGGTTCAGCCCGGTGCCGAAACCCAGCTCGGCGATGTGGAAACCGTCGCGGAAGCGAGCGGGCAGGTCATTGCCCGCGAGGAAGACGTGATGCGTCTCGGCCAGCCCGTTGCCGAGGCTGAAATAGGGGTCGTCGAAACGGGTGGCGACGGGGACATCGCCCTCGGCCCAGGAAAGCTCAGGCTGCGACTTTTCAGGCTGCTGGCCCTGCATCGTCTTATCCTCTAGGAGTTCGGCGCGAAGATGAGGCGAGGGCAGGGGAATGGCAAGCGCAGAGGTGACGATACGCGGGGCGGGGATCTTCGGGCTGAGCTGCGCCTGGGCCTGCCTGCAGCGCGGTGCCCGGGTGCGGGTGGTCGATCCCTTCGGCGTCGGCGCGGGCAGCTCGGGTGGGGTCGTCGGCGCGCTGGCGCCCCATGTGCCCGAGAACTGGAATGAGAAAAAAGCCTTCCAGCTGGACAGCCTGCTGCTGGCGGAACGCTTCTGGGCCGAGGTGGCAGAGGTGTCGGGCCTGTCCCCCGGCTATGCCCGCTCGGGCCGGTTGCAGCCGCTGGCGGATGCCCGCGCGGTCGAGCTTGCCCGCGGACGCGAGGCCACGGCGGCCGCGCTCTGGCAGGGTCGCGCCACATGGCAGGTGGTCGCGGCCGGCGGCGCCGATTGGGAACCCGCCAGCCCCACGGGTCTGCTGATCCACGATACGCTTACTGCCCGGATGCATCCCCGCCAGGCCTGCGAGGCGCTGGCCGCCGCCTGTCGCGCGAAGGGCGCCGAGATCTGCGCCGAGGCCCCGGACGAAGGCGCGGTGATCTGGGCCACCGGCGCCGCCGGTCTGGAGGAGATGAGCCGCCTGGCCGGCCGCCAGATCGGCGTGCCGGTCAAGGGACAGGCCGCCGTGCTGCGCCATGATGCGGGCACCGTCCCGCAGATCTTTGCCGCCGGTGTCCACGTGGTGCCCCATGCCGACGGCACCGTCGCCATCGGCTCGACCTCCGAGCGGGACTTCGACGGCCTCGGCACCGATGCCCAGCTCGACGAGGTCATTGCCGCCGCCCGCGCCGCCGTGCCGGTGCTGCGGAATGCCGAGGTGGTCGAACGCTGGGCGGGGCTGCGTCCCCGCGCCCGCAGCCGCGCGCCGATGTTGGGGGCCTGGCCCGGCCGGCCGGGGCATTTCATCGCCAACGGCGGCTTCAAGATCGGCTTCGGCATGGGGCCGAAGGTCGGTCAGGTCATGGCCGAGCTGGTGCTGGACGGGACCGACGCGATCCCCGAAGGTTTCCGGGCCGAGGCGCTTTTCTGACCCCGTCGCCGGACGTCGACAGTGAGATAGGAAGAGGGGGGCTCTGCCCCCATCCGCTGCGCGGATTCCCCCGGAGTATTTTCAGCCGTCGAATGGAGGCAAAGGGGGTTTTGCGTCTATTCGACGGCTGAAAATACTCCCGCCGGAGGCTTCGGCCGTGAGGCTGAAATCAGCTGCCCTGCCGGACCCGGAAGACGCCGGTGCCAGTGGCGGCCAGAACGCCTGTTTCATCGCTGATCTTCGCCTCGGCGAAGAAGGTCTTCGCCCCGCCGCCAGTGCGGAAGCCTTCCGCGATCAGCAGCTTGCCCTTTGTCTGCGCCAGGAAATTCACGCTGAGATTCAGCGTCATCGCCAGCGCGCGGGCCTCGGAATCCCCGGTGTAGCAGCCGGCAAAGCCCATTACGGTGTCGCACATCATCGAATGTACGCCGCCATGCAGGATGCCGTAGCGGTTCATCAGGAAGCTTTCCATCGGCAGTTCGAAGCGTGCGTAGTTCTCGCGCCAGTCGGTGATGCGGAAGCCCAGGTGGGATTGCAGCGGATAGGGGTCTTCGACCAGGTTCGGGTCCATCGGGCCTCTCAGACAGTTTTTGCGGCGTCCAGGCCCGCCCTGGCGAAACGGGGCACCAGCGCTCCCATCTGCCGGCCGCGTTCCGGGTTCGAGGCATTGCCGTCGAGCGCGCGCTTGTAGACGCCCTGGATGATGCCAGCCATGCGGAAGAAGGTGAAGGCCAGATAGAAGCCGAAGCCCTCGATGCCGGGAATTGCGGCGCGGGCGCAGTAATCGGCGAGGAAGTCCTCGTCGCTCATCAGTCCCTGCGCACGCCGGTCGACTCCGGCAAGGCCACGACCGTCCGGACCCGCTGGCATCGACCATTGCATGATCACTGCCGCGACGTCGGCGTATGGGTGGCCGGCGGTCGAGAGCTCCCAGTCCAGCACGGCGGCGATCTCGGGCTTGTCCGTACGGAACAGAATGTTGTCGATCCGGTAGTCTCCATGCGCCAGCGTACGCAATCCATCGTCCGCGGGGATGTTGCTGTCGAGCCAGCCGATCAGGGCGTCCATCTCGGGGCGGGTCTCGGTCTCGGCGGCGCGGTATTGCTTGGTCCAGCGGTCGATCTGGCGGCGGTAGTAATTGCCGTCGGGGCCATAGTCTGCCAGCCCGGTCGCGGCGAGGTCGACGCCATGGATCGCGGCCAGCACGCGGGACATCTCCTGCTGGATCGGGCGGCGCGCCTCGCGGGGCAGTTCGGGCAGGTCCGGCAGGTTGAAATGACGCCCCTGCACCTCGTCCATGACATAGAAGGCAGAGCCGATCACCGTGGGGTCTTCGCAGAGCACATGCATCTTCGCCACGGGCACCTCCGTGCCTTCCAGGGCCTTCTGGACCCGGAATTCGCGCTCGACCGCATGGGCGGATTTCAGCAGCACCCCGGGGGGTTTGCGGCGCAGCACGTAGCGATGTGAGGGAGTGGTCAGGCGGAACGTTGGGTTGGATTGTCCGACGTTGAATTTTTCCGCGTTCACAGGGCCTTGGAAGCCAGGGAGGTTGTCCCTCAGCCAGCCTTCCACGGCTGGCAGGTCCAGGGTCTGCGTGTCACTGGTCATGGCGGCCTCTCAGGAATAGGTCAGCAGGGGATCGGCGGGCGAGGTGAGGAACGGGGTTTCGTTGAAGCCGTTCAGGTAGTGCCCCCTGCGGGTGAAGACGAAGCGCGCGACGGCGCAGTTCCGGGTTTGCAACTGCAGTTCGATCTGGGCCTTTCCCGGGGCGCCAAGCGTGGCCGCGATCATCTGGCTGATCGCCCCGCCGGAAGAGACCGCGAAGACCGTTTCGGCCCCTTCGCGCATCAGGTGGGCGCGGGCCGCCTCCACCCGGGCGGTGAAAGCCGCCCAGCTCTCGGGGGCGGCCGCGATTTCGTCCCGCTGCCACATCAGGACGGTGTCGCGCAGGGTGCGGAAGTGGCTGCGCCGGTCATCGTGCAAACCGTTGGGGGCCGGCTCGGCGGCGAAGCGTGCGGAGAGCAGCGCCTTGAAGTCGAATTCGCTGAGGCCGGGATGCTCCTCGGCTGAACCGCCGGCTTCCATACCTATCAGTATGGAGTCCAGCGTTTCCCGTTGGCGTCGCAGCCCGCCATGGGCCAGGCGGTCCGGCCGGATCCCCTGGGCCGCGAACCAGCGACCCAGGGCGCGCGCCTGCGCATGGCCCGTTTCCGACAGGACATCGTAGTCTGCGGCGCCGAAGGAGGCCTGGGCGTGGCGGATGAGGTAAAGCGTACCCATGCGTATGCTCAGAGCACCTCGAAGAGGCCCGCCGCGCCCATGCCGCCGCCGACGCACATGGTGCAGACGACGTAGCGGGCGCCGCGACGCTTGCCCTCGATCAGCGCGTGGCCGACCATCCGGGCGCCGGACATGCCGTAGGGGTGGCCGATCGAGATCGCGCCGCCGTTGACGTTCAGGAGATCCTCGGGGATGCCCAGAACCCGGGCCGAATGCAGCACCTGGCAGGCGAAGGCCTCGTTGAGCTCCCACAGCCCGATGTCATCCATCTTGAGGCCATGGGCCTCCAGCAGCTTCGGTACCGCGTAGACCGGGCCGATGCCCATCTCGTCCGGGTCCAGACCGGCGGCCATCACGCCAACGTAGCGACCCAGCGGTTGCAGCCCGCGCTTCTCGGCTTCCTTCGCCTCCATCAGGACCGAGGCAGAGGCCCCGTCGGACAGTTGCGAGGCATTCCCTGCGGTGATGTATTTACCTTCCTTGACCTGCTGGCCATCCTTGAAGACCGGCGCCAAGCTGTTCAGCCCCTCCAGCGTCGTCGAGGGGCGATTGCCTTCATCCTCGGCCAGGGTTACCTCGTGGAAAGAGACCTCCTTGGTTTCCTTGTCCATGACGCCCATGGTGGCGGTGATCGGCACGATCTCGTCGTCGAACTTGCCGGCCTCCTGCGCGGCGGCGGTGCGCTGCTGGCTGCGCAGGGCATAGGCGTCCTGGTCCTCGCGGGTCACGCCATAGCGTTCCGCGACGATCTCGGCGGTCTCCAGCATGGACATGTAGAGATCGGGACGATGGGCTTCGATCCAGGGGTCGCGGGCCCGGTCGGTGCGCATATTCTGGTTCTGTACCAATGAGATGGACTCGACCCCGCCGCCGATCGCGATCTGCATCCCGTCCTGGGTGATCTGTTTGGCGGCGGTGGCGATGGCCATCATGCCCGAGGCACACTGACGGTCCAGGGACATCCCGGCGACGGAGGTCGGCAGGCCGGCGCGGATGGCTGCCTGACGGCCTATGTTGCCGCCGGTCGAGCCCTGTTGCAGCGCAGAGCCGATCACGCAATCCTGGATCTCGGGGCCTTCGAGACCGGCACGGGCGACCGCATGATGAACCGCGTGCCCGATCAGGGCCTGCGCCTGCGTATTGTTGAATGCCCCACGGTACGCCTTGCCGATCGGCGTGCGGGCGGTGGAAACGATGACTGCATCACGCATTGGGAAATCCTTCCGGGAAATTCACTTTTCGTCGAGGTTGATGCCGCGCAGCGCGGCCGCCATCGCGGCGTACTTGCGGGTCTGATCGAAGGCGCCGGGCATGACCTGCTGACCGCTTTCCGCGCGGACCTCCGCCATCCGGCTCCAGATGGTATCGGGATCCAGTTCGTCGTCCGCGAAGGCCACGCCAGGGGTCTCGTAGATCCGTGTCTCGGTGAAGCAGCCGCCCCCGGCGCCCAGGATCATGCGCGAGGGTGCTTCCTCATGCAGCAGGGTCAGCAGGCCGGGGGTGATCGTCTCCGGCCGCAGAAGATCCAGGACCTTCTGGGGCAGCAGTCCCTCGGTCATCCGGGTCGCGGCAGTCGGTACCAACAGGTTGGCCCGGATGTCGTACTTGCCGCCTTCCTGGCAGAGCACGTTCATCAGGCCGACCAGCGCGGCCTTGGCGGCGCCGTAGTTCGATTGCCCGAAGTTTCCGTAGAGGCCCGAGGCGGAGGTGGTGTAGACGATCCGACCATACTGTTGCGTCCGGAAATGCTCCCAGAGCGCCTTGGTCGGGATGACCGAGCCCATCAGGTGCACGTCGACCACTGAGGCGAAGTCGGACAGTTCCATCTTGGCGAAGGTCTTGTCGCGCAGGATCCCCGCATTGCAGACGAGGATGTCGACCTTGCCCCAGGTCGAGATGACCTGATCGACCATATCCTTCACCTGATCCGCATCCGTGACATTGGCGCCATGGGCCATGGCTTCGCCACCCCCGGCGCGGATTGCCTCGACCACCGACTGCGCAGCGTCCGAGCTCTGTCCGACACCATTCGCTGCCGTTCCCAAATCGTTCACCACGACCTTGGCACCGCGTGCGGCGAGCCCGAGCGCGTGGCTGCGTCCCAGGCCCACACCGGCGCCGGTGATGATGGCGACCCGGCCCTTGAAGCTTATGCTCATGATTCTTCTCCAAAATATCGGCGGCCAAGCCATTCCGCGACCAGGGCCGGCTTGTCCTGACCTTCGACCTCGACCACGACGTCGGTTGTGGTCTGGATCTCTCCGGGGCGAATGGCCTCGACGGACTTTAGAGTGAACCGGCCGCGAATCCGGCTGCCCGAGGGCACCGGAGAGATGAAGCGGACGCGGTTCATCCCGTAATTGACCGCCATCGTGGTGCCCGCGATCTGCGGCATGTCGAACGTCATCGCCGAGAGCAGCGAAAGAGTCAGGAAGCCATGGGCGATGGTGCCACCGAAGGGGCTTTTCGCGGCAAGGTTCGGATCCGTATGGATATATTGACGGTCTTCGGTACAGCGGGCGAATTCATCGATGCGTTGCTGACTGACCTCGATCCACTCCGAGAGGCCAAGTTCCTGTCCGACAAGCGTCTCGAATTCCATCCGGCTGAGTACGGTCATGCATCATCCTCCAGGAAAGTGGCCTTTGCCGTCGCGACCTGCATCCCCCCCGAGAGCGGAATTACCGCGCCAGAGACATAGGCGCCGCCTTTGCCGCAGAGGAATTGCAGAACGCCCGCGACGTCCTCCTCGGCCCCCACGCGGCCGAGCGGTACCGAGGCCGCAGTCTTGCGGCGACCCTCGTCATGTCCGATGGCAAAGGCCATCATCTTCGACATGAACGGGCCAGGAGCGATGGCGTTTACCGTGATATATTCAGGGGTTAGCTCGCTCGCCAGAATGCGGGTCATGTGATGCACCGCGCCCTTGGAGGTGGCGTAGGAGTAGGCGCCCTGGCCTTTCGGAATCTCGCCCATGACCGAACCGACATTGACCACGCGGGCCGGATCCTCGGGCGATGCTGCGGCGCGGAGAAGCGGCAGCAGGCTTTGCGTCAGGTGGAACATGCCGCTGACATTGAGGCCGAGAACCTTTGTCCAGGCATCGTAGGGAAATTCTCCGAGCGGTGCGCCCCATGTGCGGCCCGCATTGTTCATCAGGATATCGAGCTTCTCCGTACGCTGTCGTACTGCTTCGGTCAGCGCCGCGATACCCTCCTCCGAGCCGACGTCCCCGGCAAAGCCCTCGGCCGAACCTGGCAGGTCCAGCGCATTGATTTCGGCGGCGGCGGCCTCGCAGGCTTCGGCCTTGCGGGACGCGATCAGCACGTGGGCACCAGCCGCGGCGAGGCCCTCGGCGGCCATGCGACCGATGCCCGTGGCGCCGCCGGTGACAAGGGCCACCTTGCCGGACAGGTCAAAAAGATCTTCTGGTTTCAATGACATCATATACCTCTCGCGGCCGCGACGCGGGCGGCGTGATAGCCGTAGTCGCCCAGCCATTCGGCGCCCACGCGGGCGCGCTTCATGTAGAACCCCATGTCGAATTCATCCGTCATGCCAATACCCCCGTGCATCTGCACCCCTTCGCGGACTGCCAGTTGTGCGGTCTGGGTGGCATGGGCCTTGGCGACCGATACGGCCAGATCGGCGGCACCGGGAGAGGTGTCCAGCACCCGCCCGGCGTTCGCGACGGCGGAGGCGGTGATTTCGATCTGGGTCCAGAGATGGGCTGCGCGATGCTGCAGCGCCTGGAAGGAGCCGATGGTCCGCCCGAACTGCCGGCGCTCCCGCAGGTAACCGGCGGTCATGGCGAAGGCGCCGGAGGTCAGGCCAAGCAACTCGGCAGCCATCCCGGCCTGACCTGCATTCAGCGCCGTATGGAGAGTTGCGAGGCCGTTGTCGATTTCGCCGAGGATCTCGCCGCCGGTGGCCTCGACCTGATCGAAGATCAGCGTGGCGTGGTCGCGGCTGTCAACGGTATTGCGGCGCTGCCGCGCAAGCCCGGCGCGGGCGGCGTCGATATCGAAGAGAGTCAGCCCCTGCGCCTCTCCGGCGGCGCCGGAGGTGCGTGCCAGCACAAGCAGCCGGTCCGCGCTGCTGCCCTCGGCAACGAAGCATTTGCGCCCGCTCAGCCGATAGGTATTGCCCTGGCGCACAGCTTCCAAGGCGCTGCCTTCAGGAGAAAATTTCGATCTTTCGTCGATCGCCAGCGCATAGGTCACGCGGCCCTCGGCAATGTCGGCCAGGCGATCACTGCCGGCTTGGCGCAATGCCGTCGCGGCGATGACGGCGGTCGAGAGGAAGGGGGAGGCGGCCAGGACCTCTCCCATTTCCTCCGCCAGGATCCCGGCCGCGCGGTGGCCCATGTCGGCCCCCCCCGCCTCTTCCGGCAGCAGCACCCCGGTCCAGCCAAGCTGCGCCATCTCGCGATAAAATCCGGTATCGTATGGTTTGCCGCTGTCACGATTGCTGCGCAGCGAAGAGACCGGGCTGGCCTCGGCCAGGAAGCTGCGGGCGGCGTCGCGCAGCAGGATTTCGTCCTCGGTCGGGACCAGGGAAAGCGTCATGGGGGTCTCCTATTGCGAGGGCAGTTCGAGGACGCGCTTGGCGAGGATGTCGAGCATCACCTCGGATGTCCCGCCCTCGATCGAATTCGCCTTGGTGCGCAGCCATTCCGAGGCCAGGGCGCCATGGGGGCCATCCCAGTCCAGCCCATCCGAGCCGGTGGCGGACATCAGCAGTTCATAGCGACGTTTGTTCAACTCGGTGCCGGCGTACTTCAGCATTGCCGAGGCATGTCCGACACCGCCCTGCTTCGCCATGTCCTTGTAGCGTTCCAGGGTCATCTCGGTGGCCAGGCTGTCGACCTCCAGCGCCACAGCGCGGGCGCGCAGCACCGGGTCCTGCAGGATTTCGGGGTCGAGATCGGCCAGGAAGGTGGCGAGCGAGCGGGTGCCCAGAAGCCCCTGCGCACCGCTGCCGATCATCTCTCGCTCATGCGTCAGAAGGTGCTTGGCGACGTCCCAGCCGCGGTTTTCCTCGCCGACGATCCGGGACAGCCCGGCGGGGTCCTGCTTGGGAACGATGACGTTGTCGAAGAAGGTCTCGCAGAAGGGCGAAGCGCCGGAGATCAGGCGAATCGGGCGGGTGGTGACGCCGGGGCTGTCCATGTCGATCAGAAGGAAGGAGATGCCGCGGTGCTTCGGCGCCTCCCGGTCGGTGCGCACCAGGGCGAAGATCCAGTCGGCCTGGTCGGCGTAGCTGGTCCAGATCTTCGAGCCGTTGACCAACCAGTGATCGCCCTTGTCCTCGGCCCGGGTCTGCACCGAGGCGAGGTCGGATCCGGCACCGGGTTCGGAATAGCCCTGGCACCAGCGGATTTCGCCCCGGGTGATCTGCGGCAGGTAGTGCAGTTTCTGCTCGTGGGTGCCGAAGGCCAGCAGGGCCGGGCCCAGCATCCAGAGGCCGAAGCTTTCCAGCGGCGTCGGAGCGTTGAGCCGGGCCAGTTCCTCGCGCCAGATCTTCTCCTGCGTGCGTGTCAGCCCGGCGCCGCCATAGTCCACGGGCCAGCGCGGGGCGGTCAGGCCGTGGGCCGCCGCGGCCTGCATCCAGTCCCTCTGCGCATCGGAGCTGAAGGCGAATCGCTTACCGCCCCAGCAGATTTCCCGCATGTCCCGGGGAATCACCCTCAGCGCCTCGGCGCAATTGTCCTCGATCCACGTTGAAACATTGGACCGGAATACCTCCGGGTCGTCTCCGAACTCCAGCATACCGTCCTCCCCAACGGTTTGTCTTTCGCAATGCAGAATAGAATTTCACACATTGCTTGACAAGCTGGTGCAGAGTGCATTTCCTCTAGGCAGGAGAATAGGGCCAACATACCCTGTTTTCCATATAGGGAGGAGAACAAAATGAAATCAACTGTGAAAGCCGCACTCGCGGCGGCCGTTTCGCTGTGTGCGGTCACGGCTGCCCAGGCGGATACGGTCAAGGTCGCCTTCATCGATCCGCTCTCCGGCGCGATGGCCTCTTCGGGGGAACCCGCGTACCAGAGCTTCGTCCTGGCCGCCGAGCACATCAATGCCAACGGCGGGGTGAACGGCGACGAGATCGAGGTGGTCGGCTACGACAACAAGGTCAGCCCCAAGGAATCCCTGGTGCAGCTGCAGAAGGCGATCGACAACGGCGCCCGCTACATCGTGCAGGGCAACGGCTCTTCCGTGGCCGCCGCGATCATCGACGCGGTGAACAAGCACAACCAGCGCAACCCCGGCGAAGAGGTGCTTTTCTTCAACTATGCTGCGGTCACGCCCGATTTCACCAATGATGCCTGCAGCTTCTGGCACTTCCGCTTCGACGCCCATGCCGACATGAAGATGAACGGCATCACCGACTGGGTCGCCAAGCGCGATGACATCAAGAAGGTTTACCTGATCGGCCAGGACTATGTCTTCGGCGAGGCCGTGGCCGCCGCGGCGGAAAGCCAGCTGTCCGAGAAGCGTCCGGATATCGAGATCGTCGGCAACGAGCTGCACCCGCTGGCCAAGGTGAAGGATTTCACTCCCTACGTGCAGAAGATCATCAGCTCGGGCGCCGATGCGGTGATCACCGGCAACTGGGGTCAGGACATGGTTCTGCTGGTCAAGGCCGCCGCCGATGCCGGGCAGGAAATTCCATACCTGACTTTCTATGGCGGGTCGAACGGTGCCGTCGCGGCGCTTGGCGAGGGCGCGGTGGACACCCTCTACCAGGTCTCTGAGCTGGCGGCGAACATGGAGGATGTCAGCCCCGAGCAGAATGCCCTGGTGGAGGAGTACAAGGAGCGGTTCCCGGACTACGACTACTACTATCACCGCGCCTTCGTGACGATGGATATGTTCAAGGCCGCCGCCGAGAAGGCCGGCAGCAACGATCCGATCGACGTGGCCTATGCGCTGGAAGGTCTTTCCGTTCCCGGTGGTTACGGTGAGGCGACCATGCGTGCCGAGGATCACCAGATCCAGCAGCCGCTCTACATCACCACGGTGGCCCACGATGTGACCTACCCGGTCGACAACACCGACCTGGGCTGGCGCCTGGTGGATGGTGGCGTGATCTCGGCCGAGTCCGCGATGGAGCCGACCACCTGCGAGATGGAGCGGCCCGAGTAAGGCCCCTTAGGTGCAAACCGGGTGCCGCGCGGTTTCGCCGCGTGGCACCTGCCCCCTTCGGGGCGGACAAACTTCGGGAACCAACCATGGAAACTCTGGTCTTCGCGCTGCTCAATGGCGTGATCTACGGGCTTCTGCTCTTCATGCTGTCCAGCGGCCTGACGCTGATCTTTTCGATGATGGGCGTGCTGAACTTCGCACATGCCAGCTTCTACATGCTGGGCGCCTACCTGGCCTTCACGATCATGGAGGGTACATCCTTCTGGATCGCGCTCTTCCTCGCCCCGGTCCTGGTCGGACTGGTGGGCATGGTGGTGGAGCGGTACGGGCTGCGGCGGGTCCACGCACAGGGGCATGTGGCGGAACTGCTTTTCACCTTCGGACTTGCCTATCTCATCGATGAACTGGTGAAGATCTTCTGGGGCCGCACGGCGGTGAACTACCGCGTGCCCGAGCTGCTGGATTTCCCGCTGTTCACCCTCTACGGGGCGCAGTACCCGGCCTACCGGATCTTCATCCTGTTCGTGGCGGCCTTCATGCTGGTAGCGCTCTGGTACCTGCTGAAGAAGACCCGCGCCGGGCTGATCATCCAGGCCGCGCTGACCCATCCCAACATGGTGGGCAGCCTCGGCCACAACGTGCCGCTGATCTTCATGACCGTTTTCGGCGTCGGTTGCGCACTGGCGGGCCTGGCGGGCGTGATCGGGGGCAACTACTTCGTCACCGATCCGGCCATGGCGGTCCAGATGGGCCCCATCGTCTTCGTGGTCGTCGTCGTCGGCGGCCTGGGCAGCCTGGAGGGCGCTTTCGTCGCCGCCATGCTGATCGGGCTGCTGCAGACCTCTGCCATTTCGATCAACGCCTCGCTGGCCGATATCTTCGGCTTCCTCGGCCTTGGCCCCCATACCGAGGTCGGCGAGATCACCATCGCCTCAATGGCGCCGATGCTGCCCTTCCTGATGCTGGTGCTGATCCTGATGATCCGCCCGCGCGGGCTGATGGGAGACCGTGAGATATGACCGACATGACTGCTACCTACGCCGGGCTGGAGCCGACCCGCGCCGAGAAGTTCCGACAGCGCACCGTGCCGCTGATCCTCTTCGCGCTGGTGCTGCTGGTGATCCCGCTGTTCAACCCCTCGCGCTCGATGATCACGCTGCTCAACCACATGGGCATCACCATCGTCTTCGCGCTGAGCTACAACATGCTGCTGGGTCGTGCCGGCCTGCTGAGCTTCGGCCATGCGGTCTACATGGGCCTCGGCGGCTACTTCGCCGTCCACGTGATGAACTGGGTCGCCGAGGGCACCGGCTTCTGGGGGGCGGTGCCGATCTTCTCCATGCCGGCCTTCGGCTTCGGCGCCGGGGCGCTGGCGGGTGCGATCATCGGCTGGCCCTCCTGCCGCCGCTCGGGCACGCCCTTCGCCATGATCTCCCTCGGCGTGGCCGAACTGGTCGCGGCGGCGGGCTTCATGTTCGACAGCCTCTTCGGCGGCGAAATGGGCGTTTCCGCCGACCGCATGGCGGGCCCCGAGTTCCTGGGCCTGTCGCTGGGGCCGGTGGACGAGGTCTACTGGTTCATCGCCTTCTGGACCTTCATCGGCGTGCTGGGCACCTATGCCTTCACCCGGACGCCCCTCGGCAAGCTCTCGGAGGCGACGCGCGACAATGCCGAACGGGTGCAGTTCGTCGGCTACAATCCCCAGCGGGTGCGCTACCTGGTGTTCATCTTCGCCGGCGCCTTCGCCGGGATGGCCGGCGGCATGTCGGCGGTCCAGGATGAGATCTTCACCCCGGAAAGCCTGTCGCTGGTGCCCTCGGGGGCGATCCTGATCGCCACCTACGTCGGCGGCATCCGCTACTTCACCGGCCCGATCATGGGGGCGATCGTCATGACCTACATGGGGTCGAACCTGTCGGACTACACGGTGGGCTGGCTGCTCTACCTCGGGCTGATGTTCGTCGGCGTGGTGATGTTCCTGCCCAACGGGATCGCCGGCATCGTCTACGGCACCGCCGACACCCTCCGCGCCGGCCGCCTCGGCGAGGTCTGGCAAAGCTGGCTGCTGCGGCTGGCCGGGCTGGTGCTGATCGCCGTCTCGGTGATCACCATCATCGAGGTCGCTTTCCGCTGGTCGGACGGCTACGGCGAGGTCTTCGAGCCCTTCGGGCTGTCCCTGGCCACCACCAACCCGCTGACCTGGATCCTCGGCGTGCTGCCGCTGGTGCTGGGCGTGGTCCTGGTCCTGAAAGCCGCGAAGGGAGAGAGCAAATGACCGCCGCGCTCGACATCACCGATCTGCACAAGAGCTTTGGCCCCGCCAAGATCATCCAGGGCGTCAACCTCAGCGTCGCCAAGGGCGAGCGCCACGCGATCATCGGGCCGAACGGGGCGGGCAAGTCCACGCTGTTCAACCTGATCTCGGGCCGCTTCCTGCCCTCCTCGGGCGAGGTGCGGCTGAACGGTGCGCTGATCAGCGGCAAGAAGCCGTTCGAGATCAATCGCATGGGGCTGTCGCGCAGCTTCCAGGTCTCGAATATCTTCACCAACATGACGGTGCGCGAGAATGTGCGCTGTGGCGTGCTGCATTCGATGGGCTACGGCTATTCCTTCTGGCGCAATATCGGCAACCTGCGGGAGGTCTCCGAAAAGACGGCCCATATCCTGAACGAGGTCGGCCTGCTGGAGAAGGGCAACACCCCCGCGGCCCTGCTGCCCTACGCCGATCAGCGCACGCTGGAGATTGCCATCACCATCGCCGGCGGCGCCGAGGTCATCCTGCTGGACGAACCGACCGCGGGCATGAGCCATTCCGAGACCGACCGCGCCGTGGCGCTGATCGAGAAGGCCAGCAAGGGCAAGACCCTGGTCATCGTCGAGCACGACATGGGCGTGGTCTTCAACCTCGCCGACCGGATCAGCGTGCTGGTCTACGGCGAGATCATTGCCACCGGCACCCCGGAACAGATCCGCGGCGATGCCAGGGTGCGCGAAGCCTACCTGGGCGAAGAGGCGGAGGACGCGGCATGAGTTTGGACACCACGCAGGAGCCGATGCTGCAAGTCACGGATCTCCATGCCTATTACGGCAAGTCCCATGTCTTGAACGGGGTCGACATGCAGATCATGCCGGGCGAGGTGATCGCCCTGCTGGGCCGCAACGGCGTCGGACGCTCGACCACCGCCAAGGCGATCATGGGCGAGGTGGCGCCGCAGGGCTCGATCCGCTTCCGGGGCCAGGAGATCGCCGGCCTGCCGAACCACAGGATCGCCCGCATGGGTCTGGGCTACGTGCCGGAAAGCCGGGATATCTTCCCGACCATGACGGTGCGCCAGAACCTGATGTTGGGCATCAAGAACATGCGCAAGCCCGGTCGCTGGTCGATCGAGCAGATGCTGGAAATGTTCCCCAACCTGGCGCGGCGCGCCGACAATGCGGCGGGGGTGCTTTCGGGCGGTGAAAAGCAGATGCTGACCATGTGCCGGACCCTGATGGGCGACCCGGAGCTGATCATCATCGACGAGCCGACCGAGGGCCTCGCCCCGCTGATCGTCACCCAGGTGGGCGAGATGATTGCCGAAATCGCCAAGGCGGGGGTTTCGATCCTGCTGGTGGAACAGAAGCTGTCCATCGCGTTGAAGATCGCGGATCGGGTCTATGTGATGGGTCACGGCGAGATCGTTTATTCCGGCACCCCGGCCGAGTTCGCCACCCGCGACGACATCCGAAAGGAGTGGCTGGAGGTGTGATTTCCCGAACCTCGGGGCCACCGGCCCCGAGGCAAACGCCCCGGGGGAGCGTTTGGGGAAATCACGGGCGGAGCCCTTCCCGGGGAAATCACGGGCGGAGCCCGAAAAAGGAATGGCCCCGTCGCCCTCTCCGGGCGGCGGGGTCTCTGCGTGAAGGGCAGCGGCTCCATTGGACGCCGCAGTGCCCCGGTTCATGACACCTCAATTCATTTGACCTGCACGTCAGCCCGGCGCAGCCTCGACCAGCCACGCGCCGCAGAGGGACCTGCCGGCGGGCCGGGGACAATTTCGAGGACCAGATCATGAGTATTTCACGCCGCATCCTGAGAGGTGCACTGCTGGCCGTCGTCGGCCTGACCGGATGTATGCCTGCCGCCCTTTTGGCGCAGGAATCCACCTTCCGCCCCTATGACCAGGGGCGGCCGGTGCGGGGTTGGACCGTGATGTCAGAACACCGGGGCAACCAGTTTGTCGGTTGCGTCGCCGAGACCTGGCAGGACGGCAATCGGTTTGCTCTCGGCTACGAAGGGGGCACCTATGCGCTGGCCTTCGAGGGCGCGCCCTCGCACGAGCTTTATGCGCTGGTCGACGTTGACCGGTACAGCTTCCAGGTGGTGATCCAGCAGGACGGGGCGGCGAACTACTTCATCATGGAGCCGGATCTGGCGGCGCAGTTCCGGGCCGGACGGCAGATGCGCATCGAGGTGAACTCGGTTGCCGGCACGCAGTACCATGCGCTCGACCTGGTGGGCACCACCGCGGTGTCGCTGAAGCTTCAGGAATGCCAGGAGGTGCGCGGTATCACGATGCCGTCGCCGGAACAGGCCAACGTGGTGCCGCGCAACCAGCAGGGGCAGGTCGTCGAGAGCGATGCCTACCGCTTCGGCGCCGGCTGCCCGGTGCTGGGGGCGGTGCGTTCGGTCAATGCGGGCGGCGCGGGCCAGATCCATTTCCGCGACGAAAGCTTCGGCCAGCGTGGTGCTGTGACGATCTACTGGCTGGATTTCGACGGCAACCCGGTCGAGATGGCGGGCCTGCTGCCGGGTGAGACGGTGACGATCGACACCACCGTCGGACATGTCTTCATCGCCAAGGACTTTCAGGGCACCTGCCACGGCGGAGTCTACGATGCGACGGGGCCGCTGACCGAATATGCCGTGCCCTGACCTCGTGGTGACGCAACTTGTCATGACAGCGCAGGGGCTCCGCGCTTGACCGGCGCGGGGCCTTTCTGCTGCCATGGGGCAACAGAGGGAGGCACATCATGAGAATGTTTGGTCTGGCCACGGTCTGCGCGGCACTCGTACTTGGACCGGCGGGGGCGCGGGCGGATGCCCATGTGATGCTGGAGGTCGGCGCCTGGTCGATCCTTGGCGACTGGTGGGGGGACAGCGGAGCATTCAACTGCACCGCCTTCAACGCCTCGGCCGGGCCGACGCTGGCGATCCGCCAGGGCGCGGAGGGGCTGATCCTGTCGACGGATGCCTATTACGAGGTTGCGCCGGATCAGCAGGTGTCGGTCGACGGCACGCTCTTTCCGGTGGTGCTGGGCGGCGAGGACTGGGACCGGGTGATCGACGGCGGCGCGGCGCTGGCCGGGGCGCTGAACGGCGCGGCCTGGATCGACCTGCATCCCGAATGGGAGGACGGCGGCGGCATCTTCCGCCTGACCGACCTGCCGGCGATCCGGCGCGGCCTGTCGGACTGCGCCGCCGCCGCCGAGGGTCCGGCCTACGAGGCCGATCTGACCGAGGTGCCGTTGCTGGGCGAAGACTGCCCGGATCCGGCCTCGGTCCCGGTGGCGGAAGAGGGCTGGACGTTCTTTCACATCCGCAACGACAGTGGCGCGCCGGCGCTGATCTACCAGTTCACCGGCGGCAACGAGGTGGTGCCGGAAGGCGCGGTGAAGGGCGCGATGCGGCTGGAGGGCGCGCCCGGGCAGGTCTATGTGGCTACCGACATGGCGGGGCGCTGTCTTTCGGCGCCGAAGGCGGTGCCGGCGGTCGCGGCGCCCGCCATGGGCACCGAGGAGGATCCGGGACCGCTGCTGGTCTTCCCCTGATGGAAACGGACCCTGATTGAAACGAAAAGGGCGCCTGGAGGCGCCCTTTCCCATTGCGGAGATCCCGGACTCAGGCGGTTTCGCGCAGCTCGGGGTGCTGGTAGTCGGCCAGCTGCTTGCGCAGGTTCAGCTTGGAGACCTTGCCGGTGGCGGTCATCGGCAGGGACTCGACCCAGATCACGTCATCGGGCAGCTGCCACTTGGCGAAATGGGGCGCGATGTGCTCTCGGACCTCGTCCAGGGTGGGCCTGTCGTCACCGGCGGCCACGGCGACCAGCACCGGGCGCTCGTCCCAGCGGGGATGCGGCACGCCGATGGCGGCGCAGGTGGCGATGCCGGGCAGGGACATGGCGGCGTTTTCCAGGTCGATGGAAGAGATCCACTCGCCACCCGACTTGATCAGGTCCTTGGCGCGGTCCTGGATCACCAGGAAGCCGTCCGGGTCGATCGAGGCCACGTCGCCGGTGCCGAACCAGCCCTCGGCGTCCAGCGCCTTGGCGCTGGCTTCCTCGTTGCGGAAGTAGCCCGAGACGACGGCATTGCCGCGCACGTAGAGTTCGCCGATCGCCTCGCCGTCATTGGGCAACACCGTGCCGTCCTCGTCGACGATCTTCAGGTCGACGCCATAGACGCGCCGGCCCTGCTTGGACTTGGCGGTGATCTGCTCGTCGAAGGGCAGGTCGTTCATCCATTGCGGCAGGCAGCCATGGGTGCCGACGGGCGACATCTCGGTCATGCCCCAGGCGTGGCCGACGGAGACGCCCATGGTTTCGAAGGTCTCGATCATCGAGCGCGGGGCGGCCGAGCCGCCGATCACCACGTCTTCGAAGTTCGCCGGCTTGCGGCCCTGGGCCTTGATCTCGGCCAGCAGGCCCATCCAGACGGTCGGCACGCCCCAGGCGGAATAGACCTCTTCCTGGTCCATCAGCCGGAACAGGCTGGGCCCGTCCAGCGCCTGACCGGGCATCACCAGCGAGGCGCCGACCAGCGGCGCGGCATAGGGCAGCCCCCAGGCGTTGACGTGGAACAGCGGGACCACGGGCAGGATCGCCCGCCCCTCGCCGAAGCTGTGACGCAGGGAGATGGCGATGGTGAAGGCGTGCAGCACCGTCGAACGGTGCGAATAGAGCGCGCCCTTGGGATTGCCGGTGGTGCCGGAGGTGTAGCAAAGGCCGCAGGCGGTGTTCTCGTCGAATTCGGGCCAGGTGATCTCGGTGGGCTGGCCGTCGAGCAGTTCCTCGTAGCAGAGCGCCGGGAAAGGGGTGTCGGGCATATGGGCGCGGTCGGTCATGATCACGTAGGTCATGTCCTCGGGCAGATGCTCCTTCACCGCGGCGATGATCGGCACGAAGGTGGTGTCGAGGAACAGCACCCGGTCCTCGGCGTGGTTGACGATGTAGATCAGCTGTTCGGCCGAGAGGCGGGGGTTGATCGTGTGACAGACCGCGCCGATGCCGGAGATTCCGTAATAGAGCTCGAAATGGCGGTAGCCGTTCCAGGCCAGGGTTGCCACGCGGTCGCCCAGCGTGATCCCCATGCCCTGCAGCGCATGGGCCAGCTGGGCGATCCGTGCGCCCGCTTCGGGGTAGCTGTAGGAATGCACATCGCCCTCGGTGCGTGCCGAGGTGATGCCGGCCTTCCGGTGGGCCTTCATGGCGTAATCGAGTATCGTCGACACCAGCAGCGGCCGGTGCATCATCATGCCTTCCATGGCGGTTCTCCTCCCAGAGTCTCGGGAAAACAGTAGCCCTGCCGGGCCCATCTCCCAAGCGGTTACGCGGTCTCTGCGGAATATTTTTCCGTCCAAATTCCGCCTTTCGGAAATCGGCCCGCAATTGCAGCGGTTTCGCGCGAAAATCCTCTCATTCGTAAAGCTTTTCAATGGCATATCGCGGCAAACCGCCTAGCCTGAGAGGGCGTTGGCCGCGCCTTTGGGCGGGGCGCGCGAATCACGAGGGAGGACACCGTGAAAGCCATCATCTGCCATGAATTCGGACCCCTGCAGGATCTCTCCTGGGAGGAGGTCGCCGACCCGCTGCCCGGTCCCGACGAAGTCCTGATCGCCACCGAGGCCGCGGGGGTGAACTTTCCCGACGGGCTGCTGGTGCAAGGGCTCTACCAGTCGCGCCCGGACCGTCCCTTCACCCCCGGCATGGAGGTCGCGGGGCGGATCGAGGCTGTGGGGGAAGGCGTCTCGCTGGCGCTGGGGACGCGGGTGCTGGCGGCGGTCTCGATGGGTGGCTACGCCGAGAAGGCGATCTGTGCGGCGGACCGGGTGATGGAGATCCCCGAGGGCATGGATGCGGCCGAAGCCTGCGCGCTGCTGGTGGCCTATGGCACCTCGCACCATGCGCTGAAGCAGCGCGGCGCATTGCAGGCGGGCGAGTGGCTGATGATCTTCGGCGCGGCGGGGGCGACCGGCATCGCGGCGATCCAGCTGGGCAAGGTGATGGGCGCGAAGGTCATCGCCGTCTGCTCGACTGAAGAGAAGCGGGCGCTCGCGCTGGACAGCGGCGCCGATCACGCCATCGGCTACGACGACCTGAAAGCGCAGGTGAGGGACCTGACCGAAGGCCATGGGGTCGATGTGCTTTATGATCCGGTCGGCGGGGCGGCCTTCGACGCCGGTTGCCGCTGCATGGCGCGCAACGGCCGCCTGCTGGTCATCGGCTTCGCCAGCGGAGAGATCCCGAAATTCCCGGTCAATCTTGCGCTGGTGAAGGAATTCGCCGTGGTCGGGGTGTTCTGGGGCAACTGGACCCGGGCCGAGCCGGGGGCCTATCGCGCCAACATGGCCGAGCTTCTGGGCTGGTACGCCGCCGGGCAGGTCAAGCCGGTGATCGAGGGGCGCTACAAGTTGTCAGAGGCCGCCGAGGTGCTGACCCGCGTCCTGTCACGCGGCGCCACGGGGAAGATCGCGCTGGTGCCCTGAGCGGGGAGGGTGGGTTTTCACCCACCCTACGCGATTGGAGCGCTTCGGTCTGAAGGGCTCCGACTCTTTCCCTATCCGATGGCGGGAAATACTGCGGGGGAGGCGCGCGAAGCGCGGCGGGGGCAGAGCCCCCTGCCACGTCAGGGATGTCGGAAGCCGCGAAGGGGGGCGCTGCCCCCGTCAGCCTGCGGCTGACTCCGCCGCAGTATTTGAGGCCATCGGATAATGATAAGGGGTCAGTACCCGGTGCGGCTGACCATGCGCGAGAGTTCGACCAGCTTGGGGCCGAGGTCGTTTTCCAGCCGGTCCCTGGGCAGGGAGAAGGCATAGCCGCCGAGGTTGAAGGCCAGCATCGGCGTATCGGCCTGGGGGCTGCGGTAGGGTACCGAGACCGCGTGCACGTCGCGCTGCCATTCGCCGAAATTGGCATAGAAGCCGCGGGCGGCGATCTGGTCCTGGGCGTCCTCGATGCCGCGCAGCATCTCGTCCAGCTTGTCGCCCTGGTAGCGGTCGCGCAGACGGTCGATGATCTCTCCCCGCTCGGCCTCGGAGGTGCCGGCGATATAGGCACGCCCCATGGCCGAGCGCGCCAGCGAGAGCCGCGAGCCGACGTTGAGCTGCAGCGAGATGACGCCTTCGGAGCGGGCGGCGGCGATATAGGTCATCGCCATGTCGTCGCGTCCGCCAAGCGCCACCAGCACGCCGTCGCCGCAGTCGTCGGCCAGCTTCTGCATGTAGACCTGCGCCGTTTCGCGCACCTGCATCCCGGCCAGGCAGGCATAGCCGAGGGAGAGCACGGGCAGGCCCATGCGGTAGCGTCCGGTGCCCTCGTCATAGACCAGGTACCCCGAGCGCAGCAGGGTGAAGGTCAGGCGCGAGACGGTGGAGTTGGGCAAGCCGGTGCGTTCGGCGAGCTCGGAGTTGCCGAGGCCGGCCTTGTCGGACGGGCGAAAGGCCTTGAGGATCTCCAGGCCGCGGTAGAGCGCCGTGACGAACTGGCGGTCGCCGTCCGTTCCGGCCGCCTCGGCCGTGCTTTCGCTTACCCTTTTGCGCATGACTGTTTCCCCACTGTTCGCCTGCGCAGCTACTAAGCGCCGGGCAGGGGGTCAAGCGCCCCCGGTCCGGCGCAGGCTGGCCCCGCGGGCTGCGCGGCGCGGGTCGCCTCTTTTTCCGCCAGCGCGCGCCAGAGCACCTTGCCTGCGGCGGATTTCGGCAGTGCATCCGTGAACTCCACGGATTTCGGGCATTTATAGGTGGCCATGCGGGACTGGCACCAGTCGATGACCTGCGCTTCGGTGAGGGCCTCGGCGCCGGCGCGGCGTACGGCGACGGCCTTCACCGTCTCGCCGCGCCGGGCATCGGGGGTGCCGATGATGCAGACCTCGGAGAGATCCGGATGCGCGTGCATCAGCGCCTCGACCTCGGCCGGCCAGACCTTGAAGCCGGCGGCGTTGATCATCCGCTTCACCCGGTCGACCATGAAGAAATACCCCTCGGAGTCGCGGTAGCCGAGATCCCCGGTGCGGAAGAAGGTCCGGCCGTCGATCTCGATCAGTGCCGCGCGGGTGGCCGCGTCGCGGCGCCAGTAGCCGGAGAAGACCTGGGGGCCGTGGGTGACGATCTCCCCGGTCTCCCCCGGGGGCAGTTCGGCCAGGGTCTCGGGGTCGATGATGCGGCTGTCGACGTTGATCACCGGGATGCCGAGACATTGCCGCTTGGGCCGGTGGACCGGGTTGATATGGGTGGCGGCGATGGTCTCGGAGAGGCCGTAGCCCTCGATGTAGTCGAGGCCGGTCAGCGCGTGCAGCCTGTCGGCCACCGCCTCGGGCATGGCGGCCCCGCCACCGCCAATGCCGCGCAGTGAGCTGAGGTCGTGCCGGTCGATGCCCGGGGTGTTCAGCAGGTCGATGGCCATGGTGGCGATCGAGCGCCAGCGCGTCACCCGGTGGCGGGCGATCAGGGCACAGGCGGCCTCGCGGTTCCAGCGGCAGAGCAGGACAACCTGCTGCCCCTTGAGCAGCGGAATGGACATGCCGTTCTGCATCCCGGTGACATGGAACAGGGGCAGGGTGGTCAGGTGGACCTCGTCCGTACCGTCGGCGGGGTTCCACAGCGCGCCGCCCTGGATCGTCGCCTGGACCGAGGCATGGGTATGGACGCAGCCCTTGGGCTGGCCGGTGGTCCCCGAGGAATAGGGGATCACGGCGATATCGTCCGGGCCGGCCTGGATCGCCCGGGGCAGGTGATTGGCGGCCAGCGCGGCGCGGAAACCGGTCAGGCCGGGACCGGAAACAGTCGTATCCGTATACCCCTGCAGCGCCTCGAAGAGGGGCACCTCGTCCTCCGGGTCGGTCATGTCGGCATAGGCGCCGACGAGGATGTGGTCCAGCAGGCCCGCGGCAAGCAACGGCTCGACATGGGGCAGAAGCTCGGTCCCCGCGATGGCGATCCGGGCGCCCGTGTCGCGGGCCAGGTGATCCAGCTCGGCGCCGCGGTTCATCGGGTTCACCGGCACCACGGCGGCATCGGCGCGCAGGATGGCGTAGTAGGCGATGACGTAGTGCGGCGCATTCTGCATGTAGAGCAGCACCCGGTCGCCGCGGGTCACGCCCTGGGCCTGCAGCCAGCCCGCCAGCCGTTCGACATCGGCCCAAAGATCGCCGTAGGTGATGGAAAATCCGTGGAAACTCAGCGCGACGCGGCCCGGGGCCCGCAGCGCCGAAGCGGCGAGGTTGAGGGCAATGGAATGGGTCGGAAAGTCCATTTGCCAGGGCAGGCCCGTGGGCCAGAAGGGGCGGTGCAGGGCCTCGGACATCAGACTTTCATCCCCGGCAGGTTGAGCGAGGCGGTATTGCCGCCATCCACCGGCAGCGCCTGGCCGGTGATGTAGGAGGCATCGTCGGAGGCCAGGAAGGCGATCGCCGAGGCGATCTCGGACGGGTGGCCGTAGCGACCCAGCTCGCAGCGCGATCCCAGCCTGTCCTCCTTGCCGGCCTCGCGAGCGTAGTCGAAAACGGGTTGCGTCATGCCGGTCTCGATCAGCCCGGGGCAGACCGCGTTGACCCGCACGCCGTAAAGGCCGAGGTCGCAGGCGGCCGTCTGGGTCAGCGAGATCACCCCGGCCTTGGAGGCGGAATAGGCATTGCCCCCGGCGCCCGAGCGGATCCCCGCGACAGAAGCTGTGTTGACGATGGCGCCGGCGCGCTGGCCCTGCATCTGACGGCCGACATGCTTCACCATCAGCGCCGCGCCGATCAGGTTGACCGAGAGCACCCGCTGCCAGGTGGCGGCCTCGGTCTCGGTGATCGGGGAGCGGTCGCAGATGATGCCGGCATTGTTGGCCAGGGCGTCGATGCGGCCGAACTGCGAGATCGCATAGGCCACGGCCTCGGCGACCTGGGACTCCTCGGCGACATCGCAGCGGCGCCACAGGTGGTCGGGTCCCGGCAGGGCCTCCTCCAGCCCCTCGGCGCGGTCGAGCAGCAACACCCGCGCGCCCTCTTCCGCCAGCCGCGCCGCCGTGGCCCGTCCAATACCGCTGGCCGCGCCCGTGACCAGGGCGTACTTTCCTTCGAAACGCCGCATCTTGCCTCCCATACGCAGGGGTACGTTTAAGATACGCACCCGTCCGTTTTGCGGACCGCCTGCGGTGATTGTCTCGGATGCCTCCTCCCCAGGAGTCTCCCTTGCTGCGGAACAGCCTGCCACGGAGCGGAATGGTCCGTCAATATTCCGCTGGCCGGAAAAGTCTTCCGCAATCTTGACGGGGCGAACGCGGAGCGGCATCAATTGGGCAAAGGTGGAGGAGGACCCCGGATGTACGACCATTTCCCGATCTCGGATCGGGCGAGAGAGCTGCGCGAGAAGCTCATCGCCTTCATGGAGGCCCATGTCTTCCCGGCCGAAGCGACCTATGCCCGCCAGGTCGAGGAGGGCGGGCGCTGGTGTGTCGTGCCGGTGATGGAGGACCTGAAGGAAAAGGCCCGGGCGGCGGGGCTGTGGAACATGTTCCTGCCCCACTCCAAGCCCGGCTACGAGGGCATGGGACTGAGCAATGTCGAATACGGGATGCTGTGTGAGCAGATGGGGCGCTCGTCCATCGGGTCCGAGCCCTTCAACTGTTCCGCGCCGGATACCGGCAACATGGAAACGCTCTTTCTCTATGGTGACGACGCGCAGCGCGAGGCCTGGCTGAAACCGCTGATGGCCGGCGAGATCCGCTCATGCTTCTCGATGACCGAGCCGGAGGTGGCCAGTTCGGATGCGACGAACATCCAGACCGAGATCCGCCGGGAGGGCGACGACTACGTGGTCAACGGGCGCAAGTGGTGGTCCTCGGGTGCCATGGACCCGCGCTGCAAGATCGCCATCGTCATGGGCAAGACCGACCCCTCGGCCGAGAAACACCGCCAGCAGAGCATGATCCTGGTGCCGCTGGACACGCCCGGCGTGACGGTGGTGCGGCCGCTGAAGGTGATCGGCTATGATCACGCCCCCCATGGCCATGCGGAAATCATCTACGACAACGTGCGGGTACCGGCGTCGAACATGCTGCTTGGCGAAGGGCGCGGCTTCGAGATCGCCCAGGGCCGCCTGGGACCGGGGCGGATCCATCATTGCATGAGAAGCATCGGCCAGGCCGAGCGGGCCCTGCAGGCGATGTGCGAGCGCGGCATGGCGCGCACCGCCTTCGGCAAGCCGATCGCCGACATGGGGGTGACGAAGCACTGGATCGCCGAGAGCCGCTGCGAGATCGAGCAGGCCCGCCTGCTGACCATGCATGCGGCCTACATGATGGACACCGTCGGCAACAAGGCGGCGCGCAAGGAGATCGCCATGATCAAGGTCGTCGGCGCCAACATGGTGCAGCGCGTGGTCGACCGGGCGATGCAGGTGCATGGCGCGCAGGGGGTCTGCCAGGACACCTTCCTGGCCGGAGCCTTCGCCAATGCCCGCACCATGCGGCTGGTGGATGGCCCCGACGAGGTGCATCGCGAGACCATCGCCAAGCTGGAACTGAAGGCCTACCGGAACTGAGCCGAATCTGCGGGTGCACCCGGCCGAAGCGGGTGAGGGGGCTGTCCGCCCCCTCTTGAGGCCTCGCGGCCTCAATTCACCCCCGAGAGTACTTTCAGCCTGGTGATGCGAGGGGCCTTGCACCTTCCCTGTGACAGGGGTTTCCTTGGCATGGAGGTGCGCGATGTCCTGGCTGAGTCGTTTGACCGAAAGACGGATCCTGAAGAGCCTGGCCGAGGGCCGGTTGCAGGGTCTGGAAGGGGAGGGCAAGCCGCTTCCCGACCGCAGTGGCGAGGCCTACCTGGATACCGGAGAGGCCGTGGGCTATCGCATCATGGCCCAGGCCGGCGCGCTGCCCGAGGAGATCCGCCTGAAGAAGGCGGTCGCGGCCCAGGTCGAAGTGCTGGCCTCCCTCTCTGACCCGGAGGAGCGCAGGGCGGCGATGGCCGTGCTGGCGCAGTTGCAGATGAAGCAGAGCATGGCCGAGGAGGCCCGGCGCAAGTTCATGCGCGACTGAGCCCGCAGTCCGGAGCGCAGTGTGTGCTTTGCGCGCGCCGGTCCGCCCGTTAGCGATCTCAGCCCGCGGGCAGGCGGAAAAGCCGTTTTGCCAGCGCGTGGAATGTGGAATAACGCGCCTGTCATCCCAGGAGATTTCCATGCCCGCCATTGATCCCGCCCATATTCCCGCCAAGCTGTTTCCCGTGATCGACGCCCTCTGCACCACCGGGGCCGAGGTCTCTCGCATCATCGCCCGCGGTCCGCTGGGCCAGGCGCTTGGCGCCGGGGTGGGCGAGAACTCGGATGGCGATCAGCAGAAGGCGCTGGACGTGCTGGCCGACGAGATGTTCGAGGCGGGCCTGCGTGGCGCCGGGGTTCGGTTCTACGCCTCGGAAGAGCAGGAAGAAGTGTTGAGCCTGGTGCCCGGTGGCAGGTATGCAGTGGCGGCGGACCCGCTGGACGGGTCTTCGAACATCGACGTGAACGTGACCATCGGCACGATCTTCTCGGTCTTCGAGGCGAAGGAGGGGGCGGACGAGAGCTTCCTGCGCCCGGCGTCCGAGCAGGTGGCGGCGGGGTACATCGCCTACGGGCCACAGTGCTTGCTGGCAGTGACCTTCGGCGATGGGACCCAGCTCTACGTGCTCGATCCCGACACCGGTGCCTTCGCGTTGGCCGAAGAGAAGATGGCGCTGCCCGAGGCGGCCAGTGAGTTCTCGATCAACGCCTCCAACCGCCGCCACTGGACCGCCCCGGTGCTGGCCTATGTCGAGGAAAACGAAGCCGGGATCGAAGGGGCCAAGGGCAAGAACATGAACTTCCGCTGGGTCGGCAGCCTGGTCGCCGAGACCCACCGTATCCTGACCCGCGGCGGCACTTTCCTCTACCCCTCCGACGCCCGCTCCGGCTACGAGGCGGGCCGGTTGCGCATGGTCTATGAGGTCGCGCCCATGGCCTTTCTGGTTGAGCAGGCCGGGGGCCTCGCGACCGATGGCGTGACCCCGATCCTGTCCCTCAGCGCCGAGAAACTGCACGAACGTCGCCCCTTCGTCTTCGGCTCCCGCCAGGAGGTTGAACGGATCAGGAAGCTTCACGACTGAGGCGGGGCGCCCCTTGGCCCATCACCAGGCTGAAAATACCTCCGGGGGAGTCCGCGCAGCGGACGGGGGCAGAGCCCCCTCCCTCCGCGCAACCACAGTGCTTTCCCTGATCAACGCACAGGGCTATATCGCCCGCGTAACCACCGGAGGTGCCCCATGTCGTTTGACCGTTCCCTGAAGATCGCCCCCTCGATCCTCTCCGCCGATTTCGCCAATTTCGGGCAGGAGATCGAAGCCGTGGAGGCGCAGGGCGCCGACTGGATCCATGTCGACGTGATGGACGGGCATTTCGTGCCGAACCTCACCTTCGGCCCGCCGCTCTGCAAGGCGATCCGCAAGCACATCAGGACCGTCATGGACGTGCACCTGATGATCGCCCCGGTGGACCCCTATATCGAGGCCTTCGCCGATGCCGGCGCCGACGTGCTGACCGCGCACCTGGAAGCGGGCCCTCATATCCACCGCACCCTGCAGGCGATCCGCGGCGCGGGCTGCAAGGCCGGCCTGGCACTGAACCCCGGCACCCCGGTCGAGGCGCTGGACTACCTGCTGGACATGGTCGACCTCGTTTGCGTGATGACGGTGAACCCCGGCTTCGGCGGGCAGAAGTTCATCCATTCGCAGATCGCCAAGGTCGAGACGCTGCGCGCGATGATCGGTGACCGTCCGATCCATATCGAGATCGACGGCGGCATCACGCCCGAGACCGCGCCGCTGATGCGCGCCGCTGGCGCCGATGTGCTGGTCGCAGGCTCGGCGGTGTTCAAGGGCGGCTCGGTGCAGGACCCTGCCCCCTACGGAGAGAACATCCGCGCCATCCGCACCTCTTGCGACACGCTGGTCTGAAGGCGGGGTGGTGTTCCTGCTGAACGGGGACGCGGCCGGGCGGACCACGGTCCTCCTGGCCCATGGCGCCGGGGCGGCGATGGATACGCCCTGGATGGAAAGAGTTGCCGAGGGGCTGGCCGGGCAGGGGCTGCGCGTTGCCCGGTTCGAATTCAGCTACATGGCCGCGCGGCGCAGCGGTGGCTCGAAGCGCCCGCCGGGCAAGGCCGAGACCTACATCCCCGAGTATCTCGCCGCCATCGACGCGCTGGCCTGCGAAGGCCCGCTGATCATCGGCGGCAAGAGCATGGGCGGGCGGGTCGCCAGCCTGATCGCGCAGGACCTGCATGACGCGGGGCGGATCGTGGGGCTGCTCTGCCTTGGTTTTCCCTTCCATGCGCCGGGCAAGACCGGCACGGAGCGCGCGGCGCATCTGCAGGCGATCACCTGTCCGACCCTGATCTGTCAGGGCACCCGCGATCCCTTCGGCGCCCTTGACGAGGTGGCGGGTGCGCCGATGTCGCGTGCCGTCACGGTGAACTGGCTGGAGGATGGCGACCATGACCTGAAGCCGCGCAAGCGGGTGACGGGCAAGGGGCTGGAGGATCACCTTGCGCAGGTGACGGCAGATGTGGCCGCTTGGGCGGCCCCTTTCGGTTGATCGCCCTTCCTTTCCGCACAGCACCTGTGCAGGCTCTCCGGTAGCCGCGCCGCCCCGGGCGCCCTAGGTAGCGGCGCAAAGGAACAGGAGGCGGAAATGGAAGTCGGTCTTTACACTTTCGGCGACGTGGGTCGCGATCCCGTCACGGGCACGACGGTCGATGCGCAGGCCCGGCTGGGCAACCTGCTGGAGGAAATCCGGCTGGCGGATGAGTTGGGTCTGGATGTCTTCGGGCTGGGCGAACATCACCGCCCGAACTATGCCATCTCCTCGCCCGCCACGGTGCTGGCGGCGGCAGCGGCGCAGACGAAAGACATCAAGCTGGCCTCGGCGGTGACAGTGCTGAGCTCGGAAGATCCGATCCGGGTCTATCAGCAGTTTTCCACCATCGACAATATCAGCGGTGGCCGGGCCGAGATCATGGCCGGGCGTGGCAGCTTCATCGAAAGCTTCCCGCTGTTCGGCTACGAGCTGAAGGATTACGACGCGCTGTTCGAGGAAAAGCTGGCGATGCTGATGGCCATCAACGATGGCGAGAAGCTGAACTGGCCCGGCACCGAGTTCACCCAGAAAGTCGAAGGGCTGGGCATCTACCCGCGCCCGGTCAACGGATCGCTGCCGATCTGGATCGCCGCCGGGGGCACGCCGCAGTCGATGGTGCGCGCCGGGGCCTATGGCGCCCCGCTGGCGCTGGCGATCATCGGCGGCGAGCCGCGCCGTTTCGCGCCGCTGGCCGATCTCTACCGCCGCGCGGCGGAACAGTCCGGCCACAAGGAGAAGGCCCGGGTGTCGCTGAACGTACACGGCTACCTGCACGAAGACAGCCGGAAGGCCGCCGATATCTTCTTCCCGGCGCAGAAGGCGGTGATGGACCAGATCGGCCGCGAACGGGGATGGGGCCCGCAGAGCCGGGCGCAATTCGATGCCTCGATCACGCCGGAGGGCGCCAATTTCGTCGGCTCTCCGGCGCAGATCGTCGACAAGATCCTTGGGCTGAAAGAGGACCTGGGCTTTGACCGGGTGACCATCCAGATGGCCATCGGGATCATCGACCACGCCGAGATGCTGAAGGCCATCGAGGTGCTGGGCACCAAGGTCGCGCCCGAGCTGCGCAAGGGCTGAGGCGCGCGAAGGCGCCTACAGACCGGGCCCCGCCAGCCGCCGGATCAGCCCGGCGGCGCTGCGCACCCCGTGCTTCTTCAGCAGCCGCGCCCGCACGTCCTCGATGGTGCGGGGCGACAGATCCAGCGCGCGGGCGATCTCCTTCGAGGTCAGCCCCCGCGCCAGCCCCGAGACCACGTCGCGTTCGCGCGGTGTCAGCCGGGCGCCCTCGGCCCGGCCCAGGGGCGCGAAACTCATCACCACGCGGGCCAGCGGATCCTCGGGCGTCAGCGTGCGGGCCCGGAAGCGGACCCAGAAGGCCTCGCCATCGGCGCGATGCATCATCCGTTCGTCCGAGTAGATGCCGCCACGGCGCAGCGCCTCCATGCCGACATCGCGGATCGTGCGGAACTCGGTGTCCGAGGTGTAGAGCACGCGGAAGCTCTGGCCGACCACCTCCGCATCGGGGCGGCCCACCATTTCGGCAAAGGGCGCGTTGCAGGCCCGGATGATGCGGTGCTCGGCCAAGACCAGCCCCTGCGGGGCGTGATCCCAGGCGATACGCTCAAGTTCGTTCAATTCCAATGGGTTGGGCTTTCCTGTCGCGGATCATTCGGCGGCGTTCCGGTTCGAGTACCGTAGTCCTACGGTATTGGCCCCGTATGAGGTTGCATAGCAATTTCGTCACATGAAAGACCTCGCCCCCCTCAAGCCCGCGCTTCATGCGGCACTCGCCGAACGGCGCGACGACCTGATCGCGCTGACCCAGGATCTGATCCGCATCCCGACGCTGAACCCGCCGGGCGAGAACTACCTGGAGATCTGCGAATACCTCGACCGTCGCCTGAAGGCCTCGGGGTTCGAGACGCAGCTTGTGCGCGCCGTCGGGGCCATCGGTGACAGCGACAAATACCCGCGTTGGAACATCGTGGCGCGGCGCGAGGGCAAGTACCCGGGCGAATGCGTGCATTTCAACAGCCACATCGACGTGGTGGATGTGGGCAAGGGCTGGACCACGGACCCCTTCGGCGGCGAACTGAAGGATGGTAAGGTCTACGGGCGGGGCGCCTGCGACATGAAGGGCGGCCTCGCGGCCTCTATCATCGCGGCGGAGGCCTTCCTTGCGGTCTACCCCGACTTCAGCGGTTCCATCGAGATCTCGGGCACGGCGGACGAGGAATCCGGCGGCTTCGGCGGCGTGGCCTACCTGGCCGAGAAGGGTTTCTATGCCAAGGTCGACCACGTCATCATCCCCGAGCCGCTGAACAAGGACCGCATCTGCCTGGGTCACCGCGGTGTCTGGTGGGCCGAGATCGAGACCCATGGCGAGATTGCCCATGGATCCATGCCCTTCCTCGGCGATTGCGCCGTGCGCCACATGGGCGCGGTGCTGCACGAGATGGAGGAAAGCCTGTTCCCGGCGCTGGCGCAGAAGCACACGGCGATGCCGGTGGTGCCCGAGGGCGCCAAGCAGTCGACGCTGAACATCAACTCGCTGCATGGCGGTCAGGCCGAGATCCCGCGCGACGTGAACGCGCTGCCCAGCCCCTGCGTCCCCGACAGCGCCCGCATGGTCATCGACCGCCGCTTCCTGATCGAGGAAAGCATCGACGAGGTGATCGGCGAGATGAAGAGCGTGCTGGACAAGGTCGCCGCCGAGCGCCCCAACTTCAGCTACGAGATGCGCGAGATGATGCGCGTGCTGCCGACGATGACCGAGCAGGACGCCCCGGTGGTGAAATCCGTCACCCGCGCCATCCAGGAGACCCTGGGTACGGCGCCGCAATACGTGGTCAGCCCCGGCACCTACGACCAGAAGCACATCGACCGCATCGGCCGGCTGAAGAACTGCATCGCCTATGGCCCCGGCATCCTGGACCTGGCCCACAAGCCCGACGAATACGTCGGCGTGGACGACATGATGCAATCCGCCGAGGTCATGGCGCTGAGCCTCGCGGACCTGCTGACCGGCGAGGCGCAGTGAGTGCGGCAACAGACACATCCTGCACATTGACAGAAGACCGGGCCTGTGCGGCAAATGCCGGGCTGGACCCGGTCCGGCAATGCGGGGATGATAGGCGGAGCCTTCGGGAGCCGCCCCCGGCACGACGCCGGTACGACCCGGAAAAGGGTGACAAACAGGGAGTTTGACATGAAATCCAAGATTTCCGCCGCGGCGCTGGCCGTGGCCCTCGCCGCAGGCCCGGCACTGGCGCAGGACGGCCTGACCGTCGGCCTGCAGCTGGAACCGCCGCACATGGATCCGACCTCGGCTGCCGCCGGCGCCATCGACCAGGTCGTCTATGCCAACGTCTTCGAGGGTCTGACCCGCTTCGGCTCGGACGGCTCGGTGAACCCCGGCCTGGCGAGCAGCTGGGACATCTCCGAGGACGGGCTGACCTATACCTTCCACCTCGTCGAGGGCGTCAAGTTCCACGACGGCACCGACTTCGAGGCCACCGACGTGGTCTTCTCGCTGGACCGCGCCCGTGGCGAGGACAGCGTGAACGCGCAGAAGGCGCTCTTTGCCGGTATCGAGAGCGTCGAGGCCGTGGATCCCGCCACCGTCAAGGTGACCCTCTCGGCGCCCGACGGGCTGTTCCTGTTCAAGATGGCCTGGGGCGATGCCGTGATCGTCGCGCCCGAAAGCATCGAGGACATCAAGACCGCGCCGGTCGGCACCGGGGCCTTCACCTTCGGCAACTGGGTGCAGGGCGACTCGATCACCCTGCAGAATAACGCCGATTACTGGGGCGAGCCGGCGATGCTGGACAGCGCCACCTTCAAGTTCATCTCGGATCCGACCGCGGCCTTCGCGGCGATGATGGCCGGTGATGTCGACGTCTTCGTCGCCTTCCCCGCCCCCGAGAACCTGCCCCAGTTCGACGCCGACCCGCGCTACAACGTGCTGATCGGCAATACCGAGGGTGAGACCATCCTGGCGATGAACAACGCCCGCGAGCCCTTCTCGAACAAGCTGGTGCGCGAGGCGGTGGCCCATGCCATCAACCGCCAGGACATCATCGACGGCGCCATGTTCGGCTATGGCACACCGATCGGCACCTTCTTCGCGCCGCACAACCCCGACTACGTCGATCTGACCGGCCTGTCCGACTACGACCCCGAGAAGGCGAAGGCGCTGCTGGAAGAGGCGGGCGTTGCCCTGCCGCTGAAGGTCAAGATGACCCTGCCGCCGCCCTCCTACGCCCGTCGCGGCGGCGAGATCGTGGCCGCGCAGCTGCGCGCCGTCGGCATCGAGCCGGAAATCGAGAACGTCGAATGGGCCCAGTGGCTGGAGAACACCTTCCGCAACGCCCATGACTACGACCTGACGATCATCAGCCATACCGAGCCGATGGATATCAGCTCTCTCGCCAACCCCGACTACTACACCGGCTACGACAACCCGGCCTTCGCCGAGGTGATCGAGAAGGTCGGCGTGGAAAGCGACCCCGAAGTGCGCTCGGAGCTGCTGGGCCAGGCGCAGACCATGCTGGCCGAGGACTATGTCGCCGGCTTCCTCTTCGAACTGCCGCTGCACACGGTCGCCAAGACCGGCGTCGAGGGGCTCTGGGTCAACATGCCCACCCAGGCGACGGATCTGACCGCCGTCCACTGGGCCAAGTAACCCATCCGGGGGCCGCAGCACCTGCGGCCCCCCTTCCGCCCCGCCGTCTGTCCGGTCACCCCCGGCCTGCGGCGGATGCCTCCGGCGGGAGTATTTTCAGCCTGGTGATGATATGGGCCCTTAATCCCATCACCAGGCTGAAAGTACTCCGGGGGAGTCCGCCTTGGCGGACGGGGGCAGCGCCCCCACCCCCTCACAGCTATTGGGACCGCTGAACAGACCATGCTGCGTTACACGCTGACCCGTTTCCTGTCGCTCTGCCTCAGCCTGGCCGTGGCCTCGGTGGTGATCTTCGCCGCAATCGAGGTGCTGCCGGGCGATCCGGCCTCGATCATGCTGGGCGTCAATGCCCAGCCCGACACCCTGGCCGCGCTGCGCAGCGAGCTGGGGCTGGATCAGCCCATGGTGGCCCGCTACTTCGCTTGGGTCACCGGCCTGCTACAGGGCGATTTCGGCATCTCCTATACCTATCGCACCCCGGTCGCGCAGATGATCGCCGACCGGCTGGCGGTCTCGCTGCCGCTGGCGCTCTATGCGCTTGGCCTGACGGTGGTGATCGCCTTCCCGGTGGGGATCTGGGCTGCTTCGCGCCGTGGCTCTCTCGGGGACGTCTCGGTCATGGGCCTGACCCAGCTGGGCGTCGCCATTCCGAATTTCTGGTTCGCCATGCTGATGGTGCTGGTCTTCGCCATCAACCTGCAATGGTTCAGCGCCGGCGGGTTCGCCGGCTGGGACGCGGGCCTGTTCGCGGTGCTGAAAAGCCTGACCCTGCCTGCCGTGGCCCTGGCACTGCCCCAAGCCTCGATCCTGGCCCGCGTCATGCGCTCGGCCCTGCTGGACACGCTCAGCGAGGATTTCATCCGCACCGCCCGCGCCAAGGGGCTGAGCCGCCGCCAGGCGCTGTGGCGCCATGCGCTGCGCAATGCGCTGATCCCGGTGCTGACCATCATCGGCATGCAGTTCTCGTTCCTGCTGGCGGGCGGTATCATCATCGAGAACGTCTTCTACCTGCCCGGCCTCGGGCGGCTGATCTTCCAGGCGATCTCGGCCCGTGACCTCGTCGTCGTGGAAAGCGTCGTGATGCTGCTGGTCTTCGCCGTCATCCTCGTGAATTTCCTCGTCGAACTGGCCTATGCCGCCGTCGACCCCCGCCTGAGGGCCCGCTGATGAGCCTTGCCGAAGAGACCTCCGCCACCTCCATGGCGCTGAAGAACCGCAACCTCCTGCTGGGCGGCGCGCTGACGCTGGTCTTCCTCGGTGCGGCGCTGATCAGTTTCCTCTGGGTGCCCTACGATGTCACGCAGATGGATATCGCCAACAAGATCAAGGGCCCTTCGGCCGCGCACTGGCTGGGCACCGATCACTACGGGCGCGACATCCTGGCGATGATCATGGTCGGCGCGCGCACCTCGATCGCCGTGGCCGTGGTGGCCGTCGGCATCGGGATGCTGGTCGGCGTGCCGCTCGGCCTCTGGGCCGCTGCGCGCCGGGGCTCGCTGCTGGACGAGGTGATCATGCGCGGCAACGACCTTGTCTTCGCCTTCCCCTCGCTTGTCATCGCGGTGATGATCACCGCCGCCTTCGGCCCCTCGGCCACGAATGCGATCATCGCCATCGGCATCTTCAACATCCCCGTCTTCGCCCGCATCACCCGGTCCGGCGCGCTGACGCTGTGGAGCCGCGATTTCATCCTGGCGGCGCGGGTGGCGGGCAAGGGCGCGGCGCGGATCAGCTTCGAGCACATCCTGCCGAACGTCCTCAACCTGCTGATCGTGCAGGGCACCATCCAGTTCAGCCTCGGCATCCTGGCCGAAGCGGGGCTGTCCTACGTCGGCCTTGGCGCGCAGCCGCCGACGCCCTCCTGGGGGCGGATGCTGGCGGACAGCCAGACCTTCATCTCCTTTGCGCCGCACATGGCCCTGTTCCCCGGCCTCGCCATCCTGCTGACCGTGCTGGGTCTGAACCTGATGGGCGACGGGCTGCGCGACATCTTCGATCCCAAGCTGCGGAGGGGCCGGACATGAGCCTTCTCGACATCCGCAACCTCTCGCTCTCCATCCACGGCGCGGAGATCCTGCACGAGGTCTCGCTGTCGCTGGAAGCCGGCGAGATCCTGGGCGTGATCGGCGAGTCCGGCTCGGGAAAGTCGATGACCGCCTTCACCACCATGCAGCTTCTGCCCGACGGCGCCGCGCCCCTGGGCGAGGTGCGGCTGGACGGCGTCGATATCCTCGGCTGCACCGAGCGCGAGATGTGCGCCATCCGGGGCCGCGACATCGGCATGGTCTTCCAGGAGCCGATGACGGCGCTGAACCCGCTGAAGACCATCGGCGACCAGGTGGCCGAGACGGTGCTGCTGCACGAGAAGGTCAGCCGCCGCGCCGCAGAGGACCGCGCCGCCGAGGCCCTGACCCGCGCCGAGCTGCCGCCCGAGAAATTCCCCATGTCGCGCTATCCGCACGAGCTGTCCGGTGGCCAGCGCCAGCGCGTCGTGATCGCCATGGCCATCGCCCTGCGCCCCAAGCTGCTGATCGCGGATGAACCGACGACGGCGCTGGACGTGACCACCCAGGCGCAGATCCTGACCCTGCTGAAGTCGCTGGTGAAGCAGGACGGCATGGCGATGATGATGATCACCCATGACCTTGCCGTGGTGGCGGACATGGCCGATCACATCGCCATCATGCAGAAGGGCCGCGTGGTCGAGACCGGACCGACCGAACAGATCTTCCGCCAGATGCAGCACCCCTATTCCAAGGCCCTGCTGGCGGCCTCGACCCATGCGCCCGAGCGTGATCCGAAGCCGCAGGACAGCCCGCTGCTGGAGGTCCGCGAGGCCCGCCGCACCTATACGCTGCCCGCCAAGACCCTGTTCGGCGAGCGTCGCCAGATCGAGGCGGTCAAGGGCGTCTCCTTCACCCTGAAGCGGGGCGAGAGCCTGGGGCTGGTCGGTGAGTCGGGCTGCGGCAAGTCCACCCTGACCCGTGCCATCCTCGGGCTGGAGGAAGTGCAGTCGGGCGAGATCCTGCTGGACGGCGAACCGGTCTTCACCGGCCACAAGCCCAACGATGCGGTGCGCCGCAAGATGCAGGTGGTTTTTCAGGATCCCTACGGCAGCTTCAACCCGCGCCACAAGGTCGCCCGGCTGGTGGCGGAACCCTTCCACCTGACCCCCGAGGTGCCCCGGGCCGAGCGCGAGGCGCGCATCGCCGAAGCCCTGACCGCCGTCGGCCTGACCCCGGCCGATGCGCAGAAGTACATCCACGAATTCTCGGGCGGGCAGCGCCAGCGCATCGCCATCGCCCGCGCCTTGATCACCCGCCCCGAGCTGATCCTGCTGGACGAGGCCGTCAGCGCGCTGGACGTGCAGGTGCGGGCCCAGATCCTCGACCTGCTGGCCGACCTCTCGGAACGCTACGGGCTGAGCTATCTCTTCATCTCGCATGACCTCTCGGTGGTGCGGACGATCACCGACCGGGTGATGGTGATGAAGTCGGGCGAGATCGTCGAGGAAGGCCCGACCGGGCGGGTCTTCGATGCCCCCGAACACCCTTATACCCGCGCCCTGATCGCCGCCGCGCCGCGCCTGCCCGAGGATGCGGCGGCCTGAAACGGGAGGGGGGGCGCTGCCCCCCAGCCCCTTACGGCAAATGTTGATGGGTCGCTGTGTAGCGGCGGCCCATTTTTC
>JAAFAB010000045.1 GCA_018222585.1 Paracoccaceae bacterium
TCTTTTACTTCTGCTCTCGTGACTGCCGGGAGCGCTTCGAGGCCGCGCCCGAACAGTATCTCGTCCCTGGTGCAACGGCCTCGCCCCTCCAACCGGAGAACAAAGATGCCTGATGCCAATGCTCCGTTGACAGCCAAGCCCCGTTCAGGAACTCGCTTGCCGGTTCAGGCAACGCCGCGGATTCCCATGATCGCACTCGGGATGAGCCTGGGGCTGTTCCTGGCCGTAACCTTCATCCTTTGCGTCGGCTTCGATCTGCTGTTTCCCGACCAGGCGATGTATAAGAGCTGGCTGCGCTTGTTGCCAGGCTTCACTTGGCTCAGCTGGTCAAGCTTCTTCCTGGGGCTGGTCGAAAGTTTCGGCTACGGCTGGTACATCGCCCTGGTCTTCGGCCCGCTATACAACTTCTTTGTCACACGCCTCAACCGACACAGCGGAGCGTAGGCCATGAACGAATCCATCACTCAATACCGAAGGCCTCAACGCATGCGTGCGGCGTTGATTCCATTCCACTGAAGAGGTCGGAAACTGTCCGGGATCAAGAGCCGCCTACTTTCATCTCTACCTTCTCTTGACCCTTGGGTTACCCGCAGGCTTTAGCCTGACGTCAGGGCAAAGTAAGTAACAAGAAAAGGAGATCCGACCATGTGGGGCGACATGATGGCGTATATGGGGAGTTACGGCTGGGGGCATATGCTCTTCGGCGGGCTCATGATGGTGTTGTTCTGGGGCATCGTCATTGCCTTGGCCGTTCTCCTGGTGCGTGGCCTGACCCGAGGCCGGGGCGAGCCATTTTCTCAACGGCGGCCAACGGCCCTGGACCTTCTTCAAGAACGCTACGCCCGGGGAGAAATCGACCGCGAGGAGTACGAGCAACGCAAGCGCGATCTTCTGCTTTGATCGCACCTCCTGATTATTGGATACGGCACTATTAGTTTCGACCCTATCGAGATAGGGCCACGAGGTTGAATCAAGACGCGGAAGCGACGGAGACGATTCCATGACGCAACACCAACACGACCATTGTCACGGGCATGCCTCGCACGAGGCACCGACACTAGGCAGCGGCGATACGGACCAACACGCCGCCGGCAGCCAGGGTGGCGCCCAATACACCTGCCCGATGCACCCGGAGGTCGTCTCCGACCAGCCGGGTGACTGCCCCAAGTGCGGCATGCACCTCGTGCCCGTGGGAAGCGACGACTCGCAGACGCATGACGGGCATGGTCATGGGGCCTCCGCGCCGGCCCACGGCGGCAAGTACGACAAGGTGCCGGCCGGGCATGCCGGCGCCGTCTACACCTGCCCGATGCACCCCGAGGTGCGCCAAACCACTCCCGGTGCCTGCCCCCTGTGCGGTATGGGTCTGGAGCTGGAATCGGCGACGGTCGGCGATGAAGGGCCGAATCCCGAGCTGGTCGATTTTACCCGACGCTTCTGGGTCGCGGCCGTGCTCACGCTTCCGGTCCTGATTCTGACGATGAGCCCCTACCTGGGCCTCGGGGCCATTCGCGACTTCTTCGGTGAACGCAACGCGATGTGGATCGAGCTGGTGCTCAGCACGCCGGTGATCCTGTGGTCGGGCTGGCCGTTCTTCGTGCGCGGCTACAACTCCTTCCGCACCATGAACCTCAACATGTTCAGCCTGATCGGCATGGGGGTCGGCGCGGCCTATCTGTTCAGCATCGTGGCGGTGCTGGTGCCGGGCGTCTTCCCCGACGGCTTTCGCCGGGAAGACGGCACCGTCGGCGTCTATTTCGAGGCCGCGGCGGTGATCGTCACCCTGGTACTGCTGGGTCAGGTGATGGAGTTGCGCGCCCGTGAAGGCACCGGCAAGGCGATCCGCGCGCTGATGGACATGGCCGCCAAGACCGCGCGGGTGATCCGGCCCGACGGCAGCGAAGAAGAGGTCGCGCTGGAAGACGTGCAGGTGGGCGACCACCTGCGGGTGCGCCCCGGCGACAAGGTGCCGGTGGACGGCGTGGTGGTCGAGGGCCGCTCCTCGATCGACGAGTCGATGATCTCGGGCGAGCCGGTGCCGGTGGAAAAGGTCAAAGACGACAAGGTCACCGGGGCCACGATCAACGGCAACGGCAGCCTGGTCATGGAGGCCACCCGCATCGGCGCCGACACCATGCTCAGCCAGATCGTCGAGATGGTGGCTGCCGCCCAGCGCAGCCGCGCACCGATCCAGAAATTCGCCGACAAGGTGGCGGGCAAGTTCGTGCCCGCGGTGATCGGCGTCGCCATCCTCTCCTTCATCGCCTGGGCGATCTGGGGGCCGGCGCCGGCGCTGTCCTATGCGCTGGTCTCGGCGGTGGCGGTGCTGATCATCGCCTGCCCCTGTGCACTGGGGCTGGCCACGCCGATGTCGATCATGACGGCCACCGGACGCGGCGCGCAGGCCGGCGTACTGATCAAGAATGCCGAGGCGCTGGAAGGCTTCGCCAAGGTCGATACGCTGATGGTCGACAAGACCGGCACCCTGACCGAAGGCAAGCCGAAGCTGGTGGCGGTGCTGCCCGAGGAAGGGCATGACGAGGCCGAGGTATTGCGCCTGGCGGCCAGCCTCGAACGTGGCTCGGAACACCCACTGGCCGAGGCCATCGTCGCCGGCGCCGAAGAACGTGGCGTATCCCTCGCCGATGCCACCGATTTCGAAGCCGTGACCGGCATGGGCGTCAAGGGGGTCGTGGACGGCCAGTCGGTGGCCCTCGGCAACGCCAAGCTGATGGCCGAACTGGGCCTCGATGGCGGCCGGATCTCCGAGACCGCGAACGCCCGCCGCGATGAAGGCGAAACGGTGATGTTCGTCGTGCTCGATGGCCAGATCGCCGGCCTGGTCAGCGTCGCCGACCCGGTGAAGGAGACCACCCCCGAGGCCCTGAAGGCGCTGCACAAACTTGGCTTTCGCATCATCATGGCCACCGGCGACAACGAGCGGACGGCCAAGGCGGTGGCCGGGCGACTGGGTATCGATGAGATCCGCGCCGACGTGCTGCCCGAGGACAAGGCCCGCATCATCCGCGAATTGCAGGAACAAGGCCGCAAGGTGGCCATGGCGGGCGACGGGGTGAACGACGCTCCCGCCCTGGCCCAGGCCGATGTGGGCATCGCCATGGGCACCGGCGCCGACGTGGCGATCGAAAGCGCCGGCTTCACGCTGGTCAAGGGCAACCTCGACGGCATCGTTCGGGCCCGCAAGTTGTCGCTGGCCACCATGCGCAACATCAAGCAGAACCTGTTCTTCGCCCTGGTCTACAACGGGGCCGGCGTACCGATCGCCGCCGGGATCCTCTATCCGTTCCTCGGCATCCTGATCGGGCCGATGTTCGCCGCCTTCGCGATGAGCGCGTCTTCGCTGTCGGTGGTGATGAATTCGCTGCGCCTGCGCCGGGTGAGGATTTGATCATGCATGACGAAAAGGGGTGGCTGGAGCGAGGACCCAGCAAAGGCAGCTTCTGGCTCATGGTGGCGATCGCCCTGGCGGTGATGGGCTTCCTGCTCTGGGAGGAGCACAAGGTGCACCTGCTCGGTGCCCTGCCCTGGCTGATCCTGCTCGCCTGTCCGCTAATGCATGTGTTCATGCACGGCGGACATGGAGGCCACGGGGGTCATGGCGGGCATGATGATCACAAGGGAGGACGCGATGAGTGATGACGTACCCGCCTATGGGCTGTGGGGCCTGGTCATTCTCAACTCGGCGATCTTCATCTTCTTCGCCTTCAGCTTCTTCAAGCCGCAGACGCGCCGCGACTGGCGCTCGTTCGGGGCCTTCAGCGCCTTCCTGGTGGCGCTGTTCACGGAGATGTACGGCTTCCCGCTGACCCTCTACTTCCTCTCCGGCTGGCTGCAGTCGCGCCACCCGGAGGTGGACTGGTTCAGCCACGATGCGGGCCACCTGCTGGAGATGCTGTTCGGCTGGCAGGCCAACCCGCATTTCGGGCCGTTCCATCTGCTGAGCATGGTGTTCATCGCCGCGGGTTTCTGGCTCATCGCCGCCGGCTGGCGGTCACTCTATACCGCCCAGCGGCGGGGAGAACTGGCCACCACCGGGCTCTATGCCCATGTCCGGCATCCCCAGTACGCCGGCTTCGTGCTGGTGATGACCGGCTTCCTGCTGCAGTGGCCCACCCTGCTGACCCTGGTCATGTTCCCGGTATTGGTGTGGATGTACTCACGACTGGCGATCCACGAAGAGCGCGACGTAGCGCGCCAGTTTGGCGACAAATGGCAGACCTACGCGGCCCGCACGCCACGCTTCATTCCGCACCTGCGGATGGCGAGTACGAGTGGCTGGCGCCTGTAAGGACAAAATCCCAGAGGTGCAGTCATGAAAAGCAGACGTTTTTCTCGTCGGCACGATCGTGGTCGTCAGCGACGACTCGCCCGGGGCTTCTTCTGCCCCTGCCACGGCTCCCAGTTCGACTTCGCCGGACGCGTGTTCAAGGCGGTGCCGGCGCCGATCAACCTGAAGGTTCCGCCGTACCGCTTCCTGTCCGAGTCCCGGATCGAGATCGGCGCCCACGACATCCTGACACTGAGAGGTATCCACTATGACCGCCAAAACATCCACCACCAAGCCACCCACGGCTCATAAAACCCCGCGCAAGCGCCAACCCACCGCCCCACCAGAGATGGACGCCCCGATGACCGCACCCGAGCCCGAAGAAGGCACCCTCCCGAGCCACCCGGCCACGGAGCTACTCGCCTATCAGACCGACCTGTGGCGACGCGGCGTACGCTACCTGGACACGCTGTGTGAGCGCGCGGACAACATGCTCGAGCATGAGCAGGCGGGCAAGCCGCCACTGCTCGACTTCGATTACGAGATGCTCGTGGATGGCCGTCGACTGGCGCGCCCCGCCAACTATGCCCTGCTGCGCATCACCCGGGTCGGCGAGGACTGCCTGGAGGACTGCCTCGACGAGACTAGGCCGCCAGGATGATCGTCGACCCGCGTGCCGGCCACGGCCCAGGCATCGGCGGCTTCAAGCGCGACTCCGAGGTGGGCATGGCGCTCCACGAGGGACACCCGGTCTACTTCGTGATCTTCTTCCCCGAGCCCGTCCCCGGCCAGACACTGGAGGACGTGCTGCACGTCCTGCGCCGCTTCGTCGAGACGCTGGCCGAGCGCCACCCCGGCCAGCCGCCGGTGCTCTACGGTAACTGCCAGGCGGGCTGGGCCATCGCGCTGCTCTCCGCCGACTGCGAGGGTCTGGTCGGGCCGGCGGTGCTGAACGGCTCGCCGCTCTCCTACTGGTCCGGCGAATCCGGCGTCAATCCCATGCGCCTCGCCGGCGGCCTGCTTGGCGGTGCCTGGCTGACGCACCTGATGGCCGACCTGGGAGACGGGCGCTTCGACGGTGCGAACCTCGCCACCAACTTCGAAGCCCTCAAGCCTGCGAATACCCTGTGGCAGAAGGACTATCAGCTGTTCGCCGACATCGACGGCCAGCGCGAACGCTTCCTCGAGTTCGAGCGCTGGTGGACGGGCTTCTATAGCCTGAGCAAAGAGGAGATCGTTGCCATCGTCGAGAACCTTTTCGTCGGCAACAAGCTGGAGCGTGGCGAGCTCGAGGTCTGCCCCGGCTGTAGCGTCGACCTCAAGCGCATCCGCAACCCCCTGGTGATCTTCGCCTCCGGCGGCGACAACATCACCCCGCCCCATCAGGCGCTCAACTGGATCCCCGCGGTCTATCCCGATACCGCGGCACTCAAGGCCGCCGACCAGCGTATCGTCTACCTGCTCAATCCCCACGTCGGGCATCTGGGCATCTTCGTCTCCTCCAAGGTGGCGCGCCTCGAGCACCGAGCGATCCTCGAGAGCGTCGGCAATCTGAATGACCTGGCCCCTGGCCTCTACGAGATGCGCATCGACAACCCCACCGGCGACCCCGACTGTCACAAGCCCCAGTTCCAGGTGCGCTTCGAGGAGCGCCGCGTGGAAGACATGAACTTTCCCGACCGGGCCCCGGCGTTCGAAGGGGTGCGAGCGCTCTCCGAGCACAATGTGGCCCTCTACGAGACCTTCGTCGGGCCCTGGGTGCGGTTTTACACCACCCCCTGGTCAGCCGAGGTGCTGCGTCAACTGCATCCGGCGCGGACCAGCCGGCTGATGTACTCGGAACGCTTCTCCCCCTGGATGACCGGTGTGAAGTGGCTGGCCGAGATGGTAGAGACCGCACCGGCGCCGATCGATAGTGACACCCCCTATCGGCAATGGGAGACGCTGTTGAGCGACTCTATCGCCTCGACGCTGGAGCTTGCCGGCACGACCCGCGACAGCATGTACGAGATGGGGTTTCGCAGCCTCTACGGCGGGGGATGGTGGAGCGAGAACGAGTGACCCAGTCGAAGCCGACCCGGTTTACAGCCAATACCTATAGAGCAACCCACTAATGGAGAGCAATAAATGAAGATCGAGACCTTTCATGACCTGATCGACTGGACTCGCCAGCTGCATGCCCAGTTGGCCGAGTGCTTCAGGCACTGTGCCACCCGGCAGGAGGAGGCACGGGCCAAATCACTGCTGGAGTATCTCGCCGATCACGAGGCGGTCCTGGAGCACACCGTGGCCAGCTTCGAGAAGCAGGCCGACCCCAAGGCCCTAAACACCTGGGTCTACGATTATCTGTCGCATGCGCCCATCAAACCCCATCAGGCGTGCAATTTGCCCTATGCCGAGATGGGCTTCGAAGACATCAGCCGGGAAGTCTTCTCGCTGCACGATCAGGTCATCGCGCTATACCGCTACCTGGAAGGACGCGCCGACATCCCCGAGGCTCGGGATCTCGTTCGCGAGCTCTTGAAGCTGGAGGAACACGAGGCGATGCGTCTGTCCCAGCAGATCAACCGGGCTCGGGATCTATAGATGTCGACGCTACAGGGCCGTCTAAGCAGAGGTCGTAGCCACTAATGAAGAACGGATGATCGCCCGGCACGTGCAGCGCACATTAACCAACACCCAGGAGGTGACATGACCCAGACGGCAACGCCAGTGGCCCTTGCGACGCTCGATGATCTGATTCAGCGAGCCGGTGGCGGTAACCCGATCCGCGTCGCCGTGGTCAACGCGGCCCAGGCCGCCGTGCTGGAGACGCTTCGCGAGGCGGCGAGGCTGGGCATCGCCGAGCCGGTGCTCATCGGCCGTCCCACCGAGATCGTCGAGGCCGCCGCGGCGATCGGGTGTGTAGTGGCATAGTGAATCTGGCCACCTGATTTTGAGTGTATGATCACTCACAGAGACAGTCAGGTGCAGATGATGACGAAGAAGAGAACGTTCAGCCCGGAATTTCGCTTGGAAGCGGCCCAACTCGTGGTCGATCAGGGTTACACGCTGAAGGCGGCGTGTGAGGCCATGGGAGTTGGCAAATCCACCATGGAATATTGGGTACGCAGGCTTCGGGCTGAGCGAGCAGGCAAGGCGCCGCTGAAAGGTGAGGCTCTGACGCCGGAACAGCGTGAGATCC
>JAAFAB010000046.1 GCA_018222585.1 Paracoccaceae bacterium
TCAAACCGTGGCGAAAGGAAAAGCGTCCTTCAAGGCCGACTTCTTCATCAGCCTGTTAAGCGGCTTTCTGGGCACTGACCCTCCACCGGTATTCTCCCATCAACAGGATGTGCGCCCATCCCAAGGGTGAGATGTGGGCCAGAAGGTGTGGCTGGCAATCGAGGCCATCTTGTTTGCGCGCCGCAACGGCTTGGGCGAGCTGTCTTGTGTTCCAGAAGACGATGATCGCGGTGAGCAGGTTCAGCCCCTTGATCCGATAATGCTGACCTTCGGTGGTACGGTCACGGATTTCGCCCTGTCGTCCGATGCGCAAGGCTCCTTTCAGGGCATGATGGGCCTCGCCCTTGTTGAGACCGATATTGGCACGGCGCTGCATCTCCATATCGAGCGCCCATTCGATGATGAAGAGTGTCCGTTCAACCCGTCCGATTTCACGGAGAGCGAGCGCGAGATCGCTTGCGCGGGGGCGGGCAGCGAGTTTCTTGAGGAAGTGGCTGGGCGGCATGTTGCCGGACAGCATCGTGGCTGTGGTGCGCAGAATGTCTGGCCAATTGGCGATGATTGTGGCCTCGCGAATGCGATCCCCTGTCAGTCCGCTCAGTTCCTTCGGAACGGATTTCGGTTCAAAGACATGTAAGCGCTTCGAGGGCAGATCGCGGATGCGGGGAATGAACATGTATCCAAGCAGGGATGTGGCGGCAAAGACCAGATCAGTGAAGCCGCCGGTATCGGCGTACTGCTCTTTGATCTTCCGCCCGGCCTCGTTCATGAGCAAACCGTCCAGGATGTATGGGGCTTCGTTCACCGTGGCCGGAATGACTTGGGTGGCGAAGGGTGCATACTGATCGGACACATGGGTGTAGGCTTTCAAGCTTGGCTCATTGCCGTATTTGGCATTGATCAGATTCATCGCTTCGCCCTGGCGGGCCGTTGGAAAGAACTGCCCATCACTGGAGGCTGTCTGGCCCGCACCCCAGAATTGCGCCATCGGCAGGCGGGCCTGCGCCTCGACAACCATGGCCAATGCGCGGTCCAAGGTTTCGCTTTCGACGTGCCAACGCGACAGGCGCGAGAGTTGGAGATAATCGTGCGTGCTGGTTGCCCCGGCCATCTTGCTCAGGCCGAGGTTCAGCCCTTCAGCCAGGATCACGTTCAGCAGACCGATGCGGTCCTGGCAGGGTGTACCCGTGCGCAAATGGGTGAAGGCGTCGGTAAACCCGATAGCGTCGTCGACCTCCATCAGAATATCCGTGATCCGTGTCTCGGGTAGGCGGCGATAAAGGTCGAGCACCAATTCTCCTGCCTCATCGGGAATGTCAGCCTCAAGCCGGTCGATCCGCAATTCGCCGTTTTCAACGGTTCCATTGGGCAGCGCGCCGGTCCTGACTGCGGTCGCAAGGCGGGCCATTCCGTCCGTCAGACGGCGCTTTCGGTCTGCGATCCAGGCCTCGGGCTCCAGTGGCATGGCGAGGCCCATGCCCCGAGCAGCCTCAATGGGGACAAGTGTCTGTTTCATGTCGGCGAAACGCTTTGAGTGGGGCAGCCAAACATCGCCGGAGCGGAATGCATCGCGCAGATGCACCATCACGGCAACAATCCAGAGCCGGTCCTCGTTGGCATCCGGGTTATTGAATTGCTTGCGCCATTTCGATCGGGGCAGCAGGAATGACAGAGAGTTTTTCGTGCGCGCCGCCCCATCGCGGATTGTGGATGTCGCCGTTAGCAGAGCTTCCATCGGGGCTCCGCAAGAAAGATCCAACGCCTTCAGCATCCGCCGGGCATAGAGCTTGAGGCGGTGATATCCCTTCTCAATATAGGCCAAGGCATCGGCCTTGACTGTCGCCCGCAGTTGAGCGGCATTGGCGACAAGTATCTCCAAGGCACCCCATCCGCAGGATGCATCCACAGCCCCCGCGACGGCGACATCGTCGCCTTGGGCGAGTAGCAGCGTTGAGCCCAAGGTCTCGAACCCGGCCAATGTCACATCAATGTCCGCCTGCGCTTCAGCCACCTTGGCTTCGCTTAAACGCGTCGCTTCGCGCCAGATTGTACCGACGACTCTGTCATGGGTTTCGACAACGGTATCGGCAAGCGCGGTTCGCCATTCCAGGGCGCACACGGCCAGGATGGCAAAACGCCGGTCACTGGAGATGTCTCGCAAACCGCTGGTGAAGTATCGCTCACCCTGGCGGCGCAGCCGTGTGACCCGGTGGGGCGGGATATCCGCCAGAATGTCTGGGCCAAGATCAATGCCCTGCAGAAACTCCAGCCGATCCAGCAGCCTGTTGATATCCGCTGAATTCTTGCCAACCTCGAACTGACGCAGCCAGACGAACCGGCTGACCCGCCCGTCCACATCTTCATCCAGCAGGGCATTCAGCGTGGCGCGCATCCGGCGGTCGATGCGCGCGTGAATTCGGGCATCGATCCGGCGCTCTGCCGCGACAAGGGCATCGGCGCACAGCCGTTCGATGATCGAGAGACCAGGCAGGATAATCTGACGGCGGCGGCTCTCCTCGATGAAACCGCGTACAAGGCCTTCGCTGGAGTGGGCATCTTCGGCATTCTGCTCCAGCCAGCACCGCATCTGCTTGGCACATTTGCCCGTGAACATCCGGTATCCATAAATCTTGCGCAGCGCGCCAAGGTGCTCGTACCGGGTGTTCTCCCGCGTGGCGTATGGGAGCAAATCATCGGCCTGCAGGCCGAGTTGCGCCGCGATGAAGCGCGAGATTGCCTCCGGGATAACTTCACCGGGACGCAGCAATCGCCCCGGATACCGAAAGGCGCAAAGCTGGAGAGCGAAGCCCATATGATTTTTCGCACGCCGCCGGGTGCGGATGTGCGCGATGTCATCATCAGCCAGCGTGTAGTGATGCAGGACCGACGCCTCGTCGTCGGGAAGGTCGAAGAAAGCGGCACGCTGGCGTGCTGTTAGAACAGTGCGATGGGACATGGGTCTCGGGTCTTGTGAACAGATGAGGTGTCGTTTTTCATAAATAGGTTCAGCACTGGCCATTGTTTTCATTGACACGCGCTTGTCACAAAAGACTTCAATACTGATCGCCAAACAGTTCGGTGCGTTGCAAAACCGTCAGACACCGGTTCAGCGCGTTGCAGGAGGCAGGATCGGTCATGGACCTGGAATCCGTTCCGAAAGGCGTGTGGCAGAAGGCCGAGGAACGGGCGGCCTTGCTTCGACCACTTGCCGCGCTCCATGAAGCACCAGCGCATCTTGTCCGCGCTGCAGCGATTGATCTGAAAATTTCCGAACGTTGGGCCTACAGGCTGATCCGCCGGCTCCGTGAAGAAAACGGCGCGGTCACCGCGCTCTTGCCGCGCGATGGCCGCGGTGCTCCGCGCAAGACGCGGATCGCGGGGGATCGGGAAGCGATCATCGGTCATGTCATCGAAGGCCACTATCTCAAACGGCAGAAGGCGCGCCCCTCGGAAATCGTGAGGGCGGTTCAGGTCGAGTGCCGCAAGGCGGGGATTTCGTCTCCTAGCGAAGCCACGATCAGGCGACGGGTTAACCTGATCGACAAGGGTGTCGCGTCACGGCTTCGCGAAGATGATCCGGACACAAAGCCGATCCTCGGCGCGACCCCGATCCCGAAATACCCGCTCGACGTCGTGCAAATCGATCACACGCCGGTCGATGTCATTTTGGTCGATCCGTTCGAGCGTCTGCCAATCGGGCGGCCATATCTGACGGTTGCGATTGACGTGATGAGCCGGATGATCGCGGGCTTCCATCTTAGCCTTGATCCCCCTTCCGCCGCGAGCGTCGGCCTGTGCCTCGCCCACGTCGCTGACGATAAGAAAACCTGGATGACAGCGCGCGGCGTTACGGATGTGGAGTGGCCGATTGCGGGAAAGCCAAAGAAGATCGGCGTAGACAATGCCGGCGAGTTCCACTCGCAGGCTTTCGAGCGCGGGTGCGCGCAACATAATATCGAGATCGAATGGCGACCGCCGGGGCAACCTCAGTTCGGTGGCATTGTAGAGCGTGTGATCGGCACCCTCATGCGGCGCATTCACAAGTTGCCGGGCACGACATTTTCCAACACGGCGCAGCGCGGCGCATACGACAGCGAAAGACAGGCCTGCCTGACCCTTGAAGAACTGGAACGCTGGCTGACGGTTGCGATTTGCAAGGATTATCACCTGTCCGGGCATCGTGGGTTGGACGGGTCCACACCTCTTGCCCGGCTGAAGGAAGGTCTCGTATCCTTGAGCCGATCTGGCGGCAGCATCGCTATCCCGCGTGACATGCGCAGCTATCTGATCGACTTCCTTCCGGTTCTGCGTAGAACGTTGCAACGCGACGGATTCACCGTAGATCATATTCGCTATTTCTCGAACGCCCTGAAACCGTGGATCGTCTCGCGCGACGTCCGGACGGAGGGACATCTGATCCTGCGCCGCGACCCACGAGACCTTTCGCGTGTTTATGTTCTCGACCCTTTCGACGGTTCCTGGCTCGAAGTGCCGTATCGCACACTCTCCCGACCGTCGATCACGCTCTGGGAACATCGGGCAGCGCGACGACGTGCCCAAGAACGCAATGCGGCGACCGTGGACGAGGACAGCATTTTCACCGCCTTCGCGGAAATGCAGGAGATCGAGCGCAACGCGGCCCGGCTCTCCAAGGGTGCCCGCCGCCGTCGGTCGCGACCGGTGCTGGATCGACAATCTCCTTTGGCGAAGCAACCGGAGGCTCTCGGCCTGGGCGAGCTCGCGCAAGATCAACCGGACGCTCCACCGCAACCATTCACCGACATTGAAGAGTGGTAGGGCAGATGGACCATCTTCGACCCGAAGCCCGACGCATCGCGGAAAAGCCTGCTATCGAACGGCTCGATTGTTTCGCAACCGACCGCTGGATCGGCTATTCCCGCGCGCAGGATGCCCTGAAACGCATGGACATGCTGTTGGCGACGCAACCCGGCCGTGTTCGACCGCAGAACATGCTGGTTGTCGGGCCGAGCAACAACGGCAAATCGACCATCGCCGAGAAATTCCAGCGCCAGCACCCCCGAAGAAGTTCGGAAGAAAGGGACCGACATATCTTTCCGGTCCTGTCGGTCCAGATGATGCCGGACGTGACCGCGCCCCGTTTCTACGCACAGTTGCTTGACGCATTGGGATCACCTCTCGGGAACATCCGAAAGACCGACCGGCGCAATGCACTGACACTGAATCTCATGCGGGCATGCGGGGTGCGGCTGCTCGTCATTGACGAGTTGCACAACCTGCTTTGCGGCCCATCATCGCGGCAGCGCGAAATTTTGGGGCTCATCCGGTATCTGGGCAACGAGCTGCGTATCCCGATTGTCGCGCTTGGGACCAAGGATGCATGGCTGGCTCTCCGGTTGGACGACCAACTCGAAAACCGCTTCCAGCCCTTTTTGCTATCGATGTGGGGTGACGATGCCGAGACCGGGCGGCTGCTGGCCAGCTTCGAGACAGTGATCCCCCTGCGCGGGCGGTCCGGTCTCGGTCTGCCTGCGTTGCGCAAGGTGATTGTGGAGCGCTCGGAGGGCCTGATCGGAGAAATGCACCAGCTTCTTTCGAGCGCAGCAGCGCATGCCCTGACGGAAGGACAGGAACGCATCGAGAGAGAAGACCTGCTGGGCTGCCCTTTCCAGGCACCCTCCTACCGGCGGCAGATGATGGAACGGGAACTTCGGGCATGACGGGGGAACCCGCATGGCCGCTGCACCCGCCCCCCAAGGAGATCGAGACTTTACGGCAATATGTGCAAAGCCTAGCCCGTCTCTATGGCGTCACCTTCGAAAGCTTCTGCTATCATGCTCTCAAGATTGCGCATGCGGATGAAGAGGCCCGCTCCTTCACGCAACCCACAGAGGATGTCTTGGAGCGCCTCGCTGTCGGGCTTGGTATTCCAATCGATGAATTGCGCGGTTTCGAGGCGCGCCGTCGCCGCAATGTCGCACGCCTATACGCGGAACTCGAAGCATGGATAGCCACGCCCGAGGGCCGACAAAGATATGAGTGGGCTTTCCCGCCAAAATCGTAACATTTGGGCACACCCGTGAGGGACGCATGAATGTGACAGCAGAAAATGTCACAAATGAGTGGCGCAACAGGCATTGTGACAGTATCAGGAATATAGCCACCCTAAAGTGACATTTCTACATGCCCAAGATCGGTTACGCCCGCGTCAGCTCAACAAGTCAGGATCTCGAAATCCAGAAAGCCAAACTGAAGGCGGCAGGCTGTGAAATTGTCCGCGCCGAAACCGGCTCTGGAGCATCCCGTGACGGTCGCACCGAACTGGCAACCGTCCTGGAGTTTTTGCGTGCAGGTGACGAGCTGGTCGTGCATCGCCTCGACCGCCTTGGGCGGTCAACCCGAGACGTTCTGAATCTGGTGCATGAGTTGGATGCGAAGGGCGCGTCGTTGCGTATCCTTGAACCCGAGGTGACGACGGCCGGCGACATGGGGCGCATGGTGATCACTGTCCTCGGCATGGTCGCTGACATGGAGCTGAAGTTCATTCGCGACCGCCAACGCGCAGGGATCAACGCCGCAAAGGGCAAGGGGATCTACAAGGGGCGGCAGAAGAAGGTCGATGACGCTGAAATTCAGAGACTGGCTGCAGCGGGCACATCCAAAGCCCAGATTGCCCGAGACCTGGGGGTTTCGCGCATGACCGTATATAGAGCGCTGGATACAGGAAGTGCCAAAGCGGACGCAGACCCGGATTAGGTCCGCTGGCTGCTATGCGGGACGAAGGGGCCGTTCAGAGGTCTGAATTCAACGGCCTCTTCAGAT
>JAAFAB010000047.1 GCA_018222585.1 Paracoccaceae bacterium
CTTCGGCGCCTCGAACTTCCCGCTCGCCTTCTCCACCGCCGGCGGCGACACCGCCTCGGCGCTGGCGGCAGGCTGCCCGGTCGTGGTGAAGGGTCATGAGGCCCATCCCGGCACCGCCGAGGTGGTCGCCGAGGCGATCAAGGCCGCGATCGAGAAGACCAACATGCCCGCCGGCACCTTCTCCATGGTGCATGGCGGCAGCTACGAGGTGGGCGGCGCGCTGGTCCAGCACCCGCTGATCAATGCCGTCGGCTTCACCGGCTCGCTGCGGGGTGGCAAGGCGCTGTTCGACCTCTGCGCGCAGCGCGACGCGCCGATCCCCTTCTTCGGCGAGCTCGGCTCGATCAACCCGATGTTCTTCCTGCCCGAGGCGATGTCGGCCCGTGCCGCAGAGATGGCGAAGGGCTGGGCCGGCTCGCTGACCATGGGTGCGGGGCAGTTCTGCACCAACCCCGGCGTCCTGGTGCTGCTGGAAGGCCCCGAGACCGAGACCTTCCTCGCCACTGCCAAGGAGGCGCTGGAGGCCACCGGTCCGCAGGTCATGTTGACCGAGGGCATCGCCGATGCCTATCGCGCGGGCCGTGACGCCATCGCGGCGCAGTCCGGCGTGCAGGAGGTGATGACCTCCACCTGCGACCTGCGCAACGCGACGCCCTATGTGTACCGCACCACCGGCGCCGAATGGCTGCAGAACGAGACGCTCGGCCACGAGGTCTTCGGGCCCCTCGGCGTCGCCATCGTGGTCAAGGACATGGACGAGATGCTGACCGTCGCCAAGAGCTTCGTCGGCCAGCTCACCGCGACGCTGATGATGGACGAGACCGACACCGCCGACGCGGCGAAGCTGATGCCGGTACTGGAGCGCAAGGCGGGCCGCGTGCTGGCCAACGGCTTCCCCACCGGCGTCGAGGTCTGCGACTCGATGGTCCACGGCGGCCCCTACCCGGCGTCCACCAACTTCGGCGCCACCTCGGTCGGCACCCTGGCCATCCGCCGTTTCCTGCGCCCGGTCTGCTATCAGAACATCTCCGCGGCCCTGTTGCCCGGAGATCTGAAGGACATCTGATCCGTGCAAGACACCGTGACCTCGAATCGGATCGCCGCCGACTGGATCGCTGCCGATTGGGGCACGTCTAACCTGCGTCTCTGGGCCATCGGGCCCGGGGGCGAAATCCTCGCCGAACGCAGCGCCCCCGAGGGCATGGGCACCCTGGCGCCGGACCAGTTCGAACCGGCGCTGCTGCGTCTCGCCGAAGACCTGCTGGCGCCCGACCGGGTGACGCCGGTGCTGATCTGCGGCATGGCCGGCGCCAAGCAGGGTTGGATCGAAGCGCCCTATGCCCGGGTGCCCTGCCCGCCCGCCAGCGGCGCGCCGGTGACGGCGCCAACCGCCGATCCCCGGATCAGCGTGCGCATCCTGCCCGGTCTCAGCCAGTCCGGCCCCGCCGATGTCATGCGCGGCGAAGAAACCCAGATCGCCGGCTTCCTGGCCGATGAACCCGAATTCGACGGCACGCTCTGCCTGCCCGGCACACATACCAAGTGGGTCCGCATCGCGGGGGGCGAGGTGCGCGGCTTCCGCACCGCCATGACCGGAGAGCTCTTCGCCCTGATCGGCCGTCAGTCGGTGCTGCGCCATTCTCTTTCGCCTGACGGCGAGACCGACGAGACCGCTTTCGCCGAGGCCCTCCGCCACGGCTTCGCCGAGCCGGCAGCCCTCTCGCTTGACCTTTTCTCGATCCGTCCCGCCAGCCTTCTGGACGGGCTCGCCCCCGCCGCCGCGTCGGGCCGCCTCTCGGGGCTGCTGATCGGGCTGGAACTGGCCGGGGCGCGGGATTTCTGGCAGGGCCGTGACGTGGTCGTCGTCGGCACGCCCGGGCTGACCGCGCGCTACATCGCCGCCCTCGAACAGCTCGGCGGTCGCGCCCGCGCCGCCGCCAACCCCGAACTTGCCCGCAGCGGGCTGGTCGCCGCCTACCGGGTCCTGCAGGGCTGAACAGTCCGGGACCCGGGGATCACACAGGACGCGCCCGCGCCAGCCGGCCCGGAGCGCCGCAGAGGGAGGACAGGACACACCATGCCCCGCAACATCATCGCCATCCTGCGCGGGATCACCCCGGACGACGCCCTGTCCGTCGCCGAGGCGCTCATCAACGCCGGCATCACCGCCATCGAGGTGCCGCTGAACTCGCCCGAGCCGCTGGTCTCCATCGCCCGCATGTCCGCGCGCTTCGGCTCCGACGCGCTGATCGGCGCGGGCACCGTGCTCAGCCCCGGGGATGTCGCCAATGTGGCCGAGGCCGGCGGCAGGCTGATCGTCTCGCCCGATGCCAACCCCGAGGTCATCGCCGCCACCAAGGCCCGCGGCCTTGAAAGCTGGCCCGGCGTGATGACCCCCACCGAGTGTTTCTCGGCCATCCGGGCCGGGGCCGACGGGCTGAAGCTGTTCCCCGGCTCGCTGATCGGTCCTGCCGGTCTGAAGGCGATGCGCGCCGTCATCCCCGCCGCGGTGCCGGTCTATGCCGTGGGCGGCGCGGGTCCCGACAACTTCGCCGACTGGGCCGCCGCCGGCGCCAATGGCTTCGGCATCGGCACCGCGCTCTACAAGCCCGGCGACAGCGCGGCTGATGTCGGCGACCGGGCGAAAGCCATGGTCGCCCGCTACGACGAGGTCTTCCCCGCATGAGCGCGACCCTCTGCGATCCCCGCCCCTGCGAACTGGGCGAAGGCCCGCTCTGGCATCCGTTGCGCGGACAGCTGTTCTGGTTCGACATCATTGGCCGCAAGCTGCTGTCCATGCAGGGCGACACTCCGCTGGAATGGTCCTTCGACGAATACCACTCCGCTGCCGGCTGGGTGGATGAGAACACCCTGCTGCTGGCCTCCGAAACCGCGCTCTGGCGCTTCGACATTGCCACCGGCAGCCGCGAGAAGCTGATCGCGCTGGAGGCCGAAAATACCCTGACCCGCTCCAACGACGGCCGCGCCGATCCCCGGGGCGGGTTCTGGATCGGCACCATGGGGAAAGAGGCCCAGCCCGGTGCCGGGGCGATCTATCGCTATTGGCGGGGCGAGCTGCGCCAGCTCTGGGGCAGCATCAGCATTTCCAACGCGATCTGCTTCGCCCCCGATGGCGGCACCGCCTATTTCGCCGATACCCCGACGCAGAAGATCATGAAGGTGGCGCTGGATGACGCCGGCTGGCCTGCCGGAGCGCCCGAGCTCTTCACCGATCTCGCCCCCGAGGGGCTGTTTCCAGATGGTGCCGTCGTGGATGCCGAGGGCGGCCTGTGGAATGCCCAGTGGGGCGCGGGCCGGGTGGCGCGCTACCGGCCCGACGGCAGCTTCGACCGCGCGGTCGCGGTGAAGGGGCGGCACAGCTCCTGCCCGGCCTTCGGTGGCGCGGATCTGTCGACGCTCTATGTCACCACCGCCCGCGAGGGGATCGACAGCCCCGACGCGGCGCAGGGGGTGCTCTACGAGGTCCGCCCGGGCGTGGCGGGCCAGCGCGAACACAAGGTGATCCTCTGATGTCCGAGATCTTCGACCACCTCCCCGACGGCAGCCCCGTGCACAGCGTCACCATCGGCAGCGGCGCCCTGCGCGCCACGCTGCTGAGCCATGGCGCCCGGCTGCAGGACCTGCGCCTTGCGGGCGTCGCGCATCCGCTGGTGCTGGGCTCGCCCCGTCTGGCAGACTACCTCGGCCCGATGGACTACTTCGGCGCCACCGTGGGGCGCTATGCCAACCGCATCGCCGGGGGCCGCTTCAGCCTCGACGGCCGCAGCTACCAGCTGGACCTGAACGAGAACGGCCAGACCTGCCTGCACGGCGGCAGCGCCGGCACCGGCGTGCTGAACTGGTCGCTGGAGGAAGAGACCCCCGACAGCGCCACCTTCGCCCTGCTGCTGGCCGATGGCGACATGGGCTTTCCGGGTCGTTGCGCCCTCTCGGTCACCTACCGGGTCCGGGACACCGCGCTGGAAATCACCATGGAGGCCACCCCTTCGGCCCCCTGCCCGATCTCGCTGGCCCATCACAGCTACTTCTGCCTCGACGACGCGGGCGACGTGGCGGGCCAGCGTCTGCAGATCGCCGCCGGGCACTACCTGCCCGTCGATGCGGCGCTGATCCCCACCGGAGAGATCGCCCCGGTCGCGGGCACCCCCTTCGATTTCCGCACTCCGCGCGAGATCGGCACCTTCGACTACGACCACAACTTCTGTCTCGATGGCGACGGGGCCGGCGGGGGAGAGGGCCCCGCCCTGCGCCTGACGGGCCGCGACGGGCTGGGGCTGGAGGTGACCACCGACGCGCCGGGGCTGCAGCTCTACAACGCCGCCCACCTGCCCAGCGGGGGGCAACCGGGCCTCGATGGCCTTGCCTACGGTCCCCGCGCCGGGCTGGCGTTGGAAACCCAGGAATGGCCCGATGCGCCCAACCATGCGGACTTCCCCGACCCGATAATCCGCCCCGGCGAGGTCTATCGCAACCATGTGACCTATCGCTTCACCCGCCAGGGCTGAACACGTCTGCCGCGCCGGTCCCTGCCTGGGGGCCGACGCGGCCCGGATCCGCGCCATTTTCCCCCGCGACACTCAGCAAACTTGCCATCGCGGTCCCGTCCGCTTAGGGATTTCCTCGACGCCCCCTGACGGGGCTCCGCCTGTCTCCGGCCATGCCGGACCGACGGCCGCGCAACAGACGCCGCGCCCCTGGGGCCGGACCTTCCGAAGATCGCGAAAGGGAAAGTAACATGGCAGACAACCAGACGCCCGATATTGTGTATACCAAGGTAGACGAAGCGCCGGAGCTGGCCTCGGCCTCGCTGCTGCCGATCATCCGGGCCTTCGCAGCGCCCGCCGGTGTCAGCATCGGCACCCGCGACATCTCGCTGGCCGGCCGCATCCTGGCCACCTTCCCGGAGCACCTTTCCGAGGACCAGCGCCAGGAAGACGACCTGGCCGCCCTCGGCGAGCTGGTGAAGACCCCCGAAGCCAACGTGATCAAGCTGCCCAACATCTCGGCCTCCGAGCCGCAGCTGGTGGCCGCCGTCAAGGAACTGCAGGCCCAGGGCTACGCCCTGCCGGACTACCCCTACGAGCCGAAAACCGACGCCGAAAAGGCCGTCCGCGCCAAGTACGACAGCATCAAGGGCTCTGCCGTGAACCCGGTGCTGCGCGAAGGCAACTCGGACCGCCGCGCCGCTGCCGCCGTCAAGAACTACGCCCAGAAGAACCCGCACCGCATGGGCGACTGGGTCGCCGACAGCAAGACCGTGGTGTCGGCGATGTCCGGCGGCGACTTCTTCTCGAACGAAAAGTCGGTCACGCTAGAGAACGCCGCCACCGCGAAGATCGTGCTGGAGGGCGCCTCGGGCGAGACCGTGCTGAAAGAGTCCGTCTCCTATCCCGCCGGCACCGTCGTCGACGCGACCTTCATGTCCGCCAAGGCCCTGGATGCGTTCCTGGCCGAGCAGATCGAAGAGACCAAGAAGGCTGGCACGCTCTTCTCGCTGCACATGAAGGCCACCATGATGAAGGTCTCTGACCCGATCATCTTCGGCCACGCGGTGAAAGCCTGGCTGGCCCCGGTCTTCGACACGTACGGCGAGAAGATGAAAGAGCTGGGCGTGAACCCCAACGGGGGCCTCGGCGCCCTGCTGGAGCGCGTCAAGGACGAGCCCGAGATCCTCGCCGCCATCGAAGAGGTCCGCGCCACCCGTCCCGACATGTACATGGTGAACTCCGACAAGGGCATCACCAACCTGCATGTCCCCTCGGACGTCATCATCGACGCCTCGATGCCCGCGCTGATCCGTGCCGGCGGCAAGGGCTGGGGCCCGGACAACAAGGAACACGACACCAACTGCGTGATCCCGGACAACAGCTACGCGCCGGTGTATGACGAGGCGATCAAGTTCTTCAAGGCCAACGGCAAGCTGAACCCGGCCACCGCCGGCACCGTGCAGAACTTGGGCCTGATGGCGCAGAAGGCCGAGGAATACGGCTCTCACCCCACCACCTTCGAGATCCCCGAGGATGGCGTGGTGAAGATGATCCTGGAAGACGGCACCGTCATCCACGAGCACAAGGTCGAAAAGGGCGACATCTGGCGCTCTGCCTCGGTGCGCAAGGCGCCGATCGAGGACTGGGTGGCGCTGGCCATCGAACGTCAGAAGATCACCGGCTACCGCTCGATCTTCTGGCTGGACGCCGAGCGCGCCCACGACGCCGAGCTGATCGCCTACGTGAAGCCGATCCTGGAAGCCGCAGGTGTCTCCGACCTCTTCGAGATCATGTCGCCCGCCGAGGCCACCAAGGCCTCGCTCGAGACGATTACCAAGGGCGAGAACACCATTGCCATCACCGGCAACGTGCTGCGCGACTACCTGACCGACCTCTTCCCGATCCTCGAGCTGGCCACCTCGGCCAAGATGCTGTCGATCGTGAAGCTGATGCAGGGCGGCGGCCTGTTCGAGACCGGCGCCGGCGGCTCGGCCCCCAAGCACGTCCAGCAGCTGCAGGAAGAGAACCACCTGCGGTGGGATTCGCTGGGCGAGTTCTGTGCACTGGGCGAGAGCTTCAAGTTCCTGGCCGCCGCCAAGGGCAATGCCAAGGCCAAGGTGCTGGGCGACGCGGTCGAGGCGGCAACCCAGGGCATTTTGGACGACAACCGCAGCCCCTCGCGCAAGGTGGGTGAGCCCGACAACCGCGACAGCCACTACTGGTTCGCGC
>JAAFAB010000048.1 GCA_018222585.1 Paracoccaceae bacterium
TCAATCATGAAGCCACCTCCGAACCTGCAGCCGAAACCTGCGTTCGGAAGCGGGGGGCTGGCTGCTTGCTTGCTTCAGCGCCTTCTCATGCAACGCCTGATCATCATGAAAAACCTCTCGCATCATGCGTAGTGAGAATGTCTCACCCGGCGTTGAATTTCCGTCCGAGAGGAGTAGCGACCTTACCGGCTGGCGGCGTTCTTCATCCCCAGCAGAACCGCTGCCAGGATCATGCAGCTGCCTCCGATCCGGTCCAGCCAACGACGGGCCTCACCCTTCAGTCGTTGGGAGAACCAATGCGCGCCAGCCCCGTATCCGGTCAGGAACGCACCGTCCATTGCGATATAGGTGGCCGACAGAACCAGAAACTGCGGCCAGAACGGCAGCGCCGGGTCAATGAACTGGGGAAACAGCGCGGCGAAGAAGACCACGGCCTTGGGGTTGGCCGCCGAAGTCACGAAGCCTTGCAGCCAAAGGGTCCGAAGAGAGGCCCGTCGAGAAGCGGAGTGCGATATGGGCTTCATGGATCGCCGAAGCGTACGCAGGCCGATCCACAGGAGATAGAGGGTGCCGGCCCATTTTACGACGCTCAGGGCATAGGCGGAGGTAGCGATGACGGTCGCTAGCCCCAGGCCGGCGGCGAGCATCTGAATCAGGTTGGCTGTCAAATCTCCCGCAGCGGTGAACCAGGCCCGCGGCAAGCCATTGATGGCGCTGTTTGACAGCATCAGCATCTGGCTCGGGCCAGGCGTACTCATCAGGGCGAGCACGGTTGCGACGTAGATGAGCCAGATATCGATGGGCATGGTTTGCTCCGGTATCGCGCGTGGAGTTGTCAGCCGAGTAGCGCCTTTCCAAGTGGTTTTACGGGTTCCGAGCGTAGCACCAGAGAAGTCGTGACCGCGCCGAACCGGGCGATGGTGTCGACGATGGTCTCCAGTTGGCCGGGCGTCGGCACGAGGACTTTGAGCAGGAAGCAGTCTTCGCCGGTCAAACGGTGGACCTCGATGACATGCGGCATCTCGGCAAAGGCTTTCAAGGCTGGCTTGATGTGCTCATGCGTGGTTTTCAGGCGAATGATGGCCATCATCCCAAGACCGAGCGCGGCGGCGTCCAGACGCGCTGTATAGCCGGCCAGTATTCCGCGATCCTCTAGGCGCTTCACCCGCTCCGATGTCGCCGGCTGCGAAAGCCCGACACGTCGGCCGACCTCCGATAGTGGGGTGCGGGCGTTTTCCTGAAGCGCTTCGAGGATTGCGATGTCAAGGCGGTCGAGCTCACTGGTCGGCATGTTCCACCACAGATTCCGTTAATTCATCGGGAGTTTGTCATAAACGCCGATGAATTGCCATTCACGTTATGCGTTCGGCAAGGGACACTCCAGAAAGGTAAACATCAGGAGATTAGCATGGGGCGTCGTTTCATTATGGTGCCGGGCATCGGGGGATCCGGCCCTGCGCATTGGCAGAGCCATTGGGAAACTCTCTATCCGAACACCCTCCGGATAGAACCAAATTCCTGGGATGAGCCCGACCTCGCGGACTGGTTCGCCGCCCTGGACCGGGCGGTCGCCGCGGCACCTTATCCGCCGGTGCTGGTATGCCATTCGCTCGGGTGCCTGCTCTTTGCCCATTGGCGTGCGGCGTCGTCCCGGGCGATCGCCGCGGCATTTCTTGTCGCCGTGCCGGACCCGAGTGGGCAGGCTTTCCCAGCGCAGGCAAAGGCATTCGGAGCGTTACCTGCAACAGGGTTCGGTGAGCGGCCGGTGTTGGCCGTCGCAAGTGAGAACGATCCCTATGATCCGACAGCGAGTGCGATAGCCTGGGCTGCCAGGCAAGGCGCCTGGCCGCGCCGTCTTGGCCCAAGGGGCCATTTGAATGAGGCGTCAAACCTCGGCGCCTGGCCCGAAGGTCAGGGGCTTCTGGCAGATTTTCTGGACGAGATCGGAGAGTAGCCATGGACGTTGCAACTGCATTGCTGAGCTTTTCCATTGCCGCGGCTTTGCTGACGATCACACCGGGGCTCGATACAGCCCTTGTTCTGCGGACGGCGGCGGTCGAGGGGCCGCGCCGGGCGATGCTGGCGGGGGCAGGGGTGGTGACCGGGGTGCTGGCATGGGGATTGATTGCGGCTTTGGGGCTCGGTGCAGTGCTGGCCGTATCGGAACTGGCTTACCGTTGCCTTCAGCTTGCCGGCGCGGCCTACCTGATCTGGCTGGGGATCGGGATGTTGCGGGGGGCGTTCCGTGCGCGAGAGCCGGGGTTTCCGAGGGTCATGGCGCCTTCCGCCCCGAATTGGTTCCTGCGTGGGGTGATGACCAACCTTCTTAACCCCAAGGTCGGTGTCTTCTATATCAGCTTCCTGCCGCAGTTTCTGCCCGTGGGCGTTCCGGTGGTGCCGTTCAGCGTCCTGCTCGCGGGGATACACGCGTCGATGGGGCTGATTTTCTTTGCAGCGCTGACTGCCGCGACAGTGCCGTTTCAGAATGCCCTGAACGGCCCCCGCCTGCCTCGGCTCCTCGACGGGGTTACCGGCAGTGTCTTGATCGGGTTCGCCCTGCGACTGCTGACGGAGCGGCGCGTGGGATGACCTCAGATCTCCATCCGACGCTGCAACTGACCGGGCGTGATCCCATGGGCGGCATGAAAAGCGGCCACGAAGCCGCTCGCGGTGGCGTAGCCGGCGGCATGGGCTGCATGCTGCACGCTTTTGCCGGCCATCAACGGGGCAATAGCGCGTGCCAACCGAAGATCTCGCATCCAGGTGGCCCAACTCTGCCCGGTGTCGCGACGGACGAGCCGTTGCAGGCTGCGCTGCGACAGCGCCAGTGCCCCAGCCCAGTAGTCGAGCGATTGGTCGGCCCCATCGAGATGTGTCAGCGCGATCCGACGCAGGCGCGGGTCTGTGGGCAGGGGCAGCGTGGGCGCAGGGGTGGGGCGGGCAAGCCGGTCCCACAGCACGGCTGTCAGCCGGGCGAAAGCGGGCTCTTGCCGGTCGGCGCGGCTGGATCCTGCCAGGGCGCGGAGAAGTTCGGCTTCCAGCGCCTCGAGAGGGAAAGGCGTGGGGTCCTTGGGCAGCGGCGCCGCGGCGGGCCGGGTGTAGAGGCTGACCGATTTCCGTGCGCCCTCGGCCCGGATGCGGTGGCGGTGCGTCGGTGGAAGCCAGATCGCCATGCCGGGAGAGAGAAGATGCAGCCTGCGTCCTGTCTCGACCGTCACCGGCCGGTCCGGGCACCAGGCGAGCTGCCCGCGCCAATGCGCATGCGCCTCCGGCATGGTGCCGGGTGTGAAGCTCGTGATCCTGCCGATCACCGGACTTCCATCCTCGGAAAATCCTCCAATCTCATCGCGCTGCATGCTGGCACCTCCGGGGTATCATCTGGCACCAGTCCGACACAATTTTCCAGCCCCTCTGTCAGGATCGCGCAGAGGCGGAGCGGAGGACCGGATGGATATGGCGACAATAGCGCTGCTCACGGGCGCGGGGCTGCTCGGCGGGCTGTGCAATGCGATCGCGGGCGGGGGCACGTTTTTTACCTTCCCGGCGCTGCTGGCCGTGGGGCTGCCGCCGGTGACGGCGGGCGCAACCAGCGCAGTCGCGATCTGGCCCGGCCATGCGGCCAGCCTGATTGGCGAAGGTGCGCTGCTGCGGCAGGAACTGATCGCGCGGCGGGGGCGCATCGCGGTGTTTACGCTGGCCTCGGCGGCGGGGGCCGGGCTGTTGCTGCTGTCGGGAGATGCGCTGTTCCGGCAGTTGGTCCCCTGGCTGCTGCTCTTCGCGACGCTGCTGTTTGCGGCAGGGCCTATCCTCAACCGCTGGCTTGCCCGCCACGGGGTGTCGATCGGGCCAGTCAGCGCCGCGTGCGCCGAGGGGGGCGTGGCCCTTTATGGTGGCTACTTTGGGGCAGGGCTGGGGGTGCTGCTGCTCGCGCTGCTGACCGTGACGGGGGACGACGATCTGAAGCGGCTGAACGTGGTCAAGAATGCTCTGGCAACGCTCGCGACCAGTATCGCCGTCCTAATCTTCGCCTTTGGCGGCGCGGTCGCCTGGGGTCCGGCTGCCCTGGTCTTCCTGGGGGCGACGGCAGGTGGTGTCATCGGTGGCCGGCTGGCGCGCCGGGTGAAGCCGCAACTCCTGCGCGTCGCGATCGTCTGCCTCGGCCTGTTGCTGGTCTGGCACTACGCGTGAGCCCGGGTCGAGGCGCGGAACGCCTCGCGCAGGGCCTTGGTAATCCGCCCCACGGGCCATGTGCTGTGCTTGCCGGGGCGGTCGAGCGAGACCACGGGACGAAGCTCGACCGACGTGCCCGTGACGAAGACCTCGTCCGCTGCATCCAGATCGTCGAGGCTGACGGTTCCTTCATGAACCGACAGGCCGAGGCCACGCGCAAGGTCGAAGACATGGCGCTTGGTCAGGCTGTCGAGAAAGCATGTGGGAAGGGGAGACAGAAGCCTGCCGTCCCGGACGAGGACGATGTTCGTGACCGTGGTTTCCGCGACATGGCCTGCCATATCCAGCATGAGGGCATCGTCATGTCCGCTACGGGTGGCTGCGGCTCGCGACAAGGTTCCGGTCATGTAGAGGCCCGAGCATTTCGACGCCGTCGGCGCCGTATCGGGCGCGGGGCGCCGCCAATCCGACAGAACCAGGCGCAATTCGCTTGTGCCGTCTCCGAGGGCGGTTTCCACCGGCCAGTCCCAGGCCGCGATGGCGGTATGGATCCGGCACCCCTGTGCGGAAACGGTGACGCTTTCGCTGCCGCGCCAGGCGACCGGCCGAACATAGGCGTCCTTCAGTCCGCCGGCCCAAAGCACGGCCTCGGCCGCGGCCTGAAGATCATCGACCAGCCATGGCAGCGTGTATCCGAGAAGCTCGGCCGAGCGCTGCAGGCGCCGGAAATGCTCCTTGCCCAGAAACAGGCGACCGTCATAGGCGCGGATTCCTTCGAAGACCGCGCCGCCGTTGTGCAGAGAGTGCGTCAGAACATGCAGCGTCGCCTCACCGGACGGCAGAAGCGTCCCGTCGAACCAGACGGGACTCGCCAAATCGACGAGCGGGACCTTCACGGCTTCGGTCAGCATTCGGGATCTCCCTTTTCGCGGATGATGGGACGATCTTCGGGTTCAGGAGCCGGGCAGGCGAGTGAGCAGTTTTCAGGCGCTGATGAGAAAGCGTCGTTCGCGTGGTGCCGGTTATCGGCGATAGTCGGTTTGTGAGGATCTATGGATAAACAAGTACCCTTTCGGCTGAATGTGCCCCTGAATGCCCTGCGAGCCTTCGAGGCTGCGGCGCGCCATCTCTCGATCAAGGAGGCGGCGCTGGAACTTGGCGTAACGCCATCGGCCGTCAGCCACCAGTTGCGCGGGCTTGAGGATGCGCTCGGCCTGACATTGATGCGACGGGTCGGCCCGGCGCTCGAATTGACCGAAGCCGGAGCAAGACTCGCGCCCGATCTGAGCGAGGGGTTTTCCCGGATCATCGAAGCGGTCGGCGGCCTCAGACAGGATCGTAACGCGGGCCCCTTACGGCTGTCGATGCTGCCGACTTTCGCGGCCCATTGGTTCTCGCCCCGGCTCACGCGCTACCCGTTCGAGCGCAACGGCTTCGATCTGCTGATATCCACGACACAGGAAGCTGTGGACCTGTCGGCTGGAGTCGCCGATGCGGCGGTGCGGCACGGGCAGGGCCAATGGGATGGGTTGCAGGCGGACCTGCTGTTCGAAGAAACCGTGAGCCTGTTCGGCGCACCGCCCCTGGGCAAGGATGACCCCGACGAAATGCGGGCGCAGATAACGGGCATGACCCTGTTTCTCTCGCAGTATCGGAAAGAGAACTACGCGCGATGGAACGCGACGTTGCCGGGCGGGCCGATCCGGCCTGCTGCGGTGATGATGGTCGATTCCGCCGGGCTGGCGCTGCGCGCGGCCATGGACGGGGCAGGGGTGGCTCTGGCAGGCGTGGAAATCGCCGCCTTCGATGTCAGCGCCGGGCGGTTGACGCAGCTCTTTCCACATTGGGCTCATACAGGCGGAGGCTACTTCCTCGTTTATCCGGAGGCGCTGGCCAGGGACCGTCGCGTGCGCAATTTGAGCCGCTGGATGGTCGAGGCCTCGGCCGAGGAAAGGACCCTCGCGCAAAGGCAACTGGAGCCGGGAGCGAATTGAATGCATCGTATTGAAGCGGCGGCGCTCGAGATCCGGCGACTTGAGGAAAACGACCGCGTGGCATGGGAAGACCTCTGGCAAGAGAATCTGGACCATTTCGCGGCGCCTGATCGTGCCCGGGCGGACATGCCCGTCATCTGGCAGCGCCTCATGGATCAAGCTGCGCCGCTTCTCGGCTGGCTGGTTCTCCTGCAGGGGCGGGCCGCCGGGCTGGCGCATGTGATCCTTCGCCAGCACAGCTTCAGCACAGCCCAGATCGCGATCCTGGAAGATCTCTGGATCGCACCTTTCGCGAGGCGTCACGGGCTGGCGGAACGGCTTGTCGAGCGACTGGTTCGGGAGGGGCGCGCGCAGGGCTGGCGCCGCATCGAATGGGAAACCGGCG
>JAAFAB010000049.1 GCA_018222585.1 Paracoccaceae bacterium
CACACGTCGCAGCGATCCGTTTGCGCTGATGCGCTCGATGCTGCGCGATTTTGACGGGACCTCTCCTAGCCGCGTAACCCAGCCCGTTTTCCCCGCCGTAAACGTCTGGCAGGGCGACGAGGCGGTCGCGATCACCGCAGAACTCCCTGGCGTGGATCCGGCCGACATCGACATTTCCGTGAAGGAGAATGTCCTGACGCTCTCTGGCGAGCGCAAGGCGCCCGAAATTCCGGAAGGCGCCCGCTGGCACCGCAACGAACGCGGCTTTGGCAAGTTCGCTCGTTCGGTTCGGCTACCCTTCGTGGCCGCGGAGGACAAGGTCGAGGCGCGGATGACCAACGGTGTGCTCCGCATCGTGATCGGCCGCCCCGAAGAGGACAAGCCGCGGAGAATCGAGATCAAGGCTGCGTAAGAGGAGGACCAATATATGACCAACGATGTAACACATACTGCCGACAAGACCCCGGCCGAGACACCGGAAACCACCACCGGCCGTCGTATCTATAGGCCGCTGACCGACATCGTCGAAACGGCTGACGGGGTGACACTGACACTCGAGATGCCGGGCGTCGCCGCCGAAGACGTGGATATCACGCTCGAAAAGCGCGTGTTGACGATCAGAGGTAAGGTCCATGCCACGCAGCCCGAGAAGCTGCAACTGGCCTATGCCGAATACGGCGAGGGCGATTTCGAGCGAGCCTTTACCATGTCCGACGATTTCGACCCCGACAAGATCGGCGCGCAGGTCTCTAATGGTGTGCTGACCCTGACGCTGCCGCGCGCAGCGGAAGCCCAACCCAAAAAGATCACGGTAACGGCGTCGTAAGCCGGGCACGTCGCACCAAAAAAGAAGAAAGGAGAACTCACATGCAGATCAAGGACCTGATCCCCTGGGCGCGGAAGGATCATGCGCCCGACCCGAAAAGTGATGACCAGAACCCCATCGCCACCCTTCAACGCGACATGAACCGTGTGTTCGAAGGCTTCTGGAACCGCGTCGGCGATTTCGACTGGCCCTGGGGAGGCGGCGAGGCGAAATCCGACGTGGTCGAGACCGAAGATCACGTGGAGGTATCGATCGAACTGCCCGGGATGGAAATGAAGGACATCGAGGTCACCGTGACCGATGACATCCTGACCATCAAGGGCGAGAAGAAGATCGAGCGGCAGGAGGAGAAGAAGGGCTATTATCTCTCCGAACGCAGCTATGGCGCGATCTATCGCACGATCCCGCTACCGCCGGGAGTCGACGGTGAGAAGGCCGATGCCAGCTTCAAGAACGGCGTGCTGACGATCAAGCTGCCGCAGACCCCGGAGGCGCAGGCCAAGGTCAAGCGCATCGAGGTGAAAAACGCCTGATACCAATGTCGTGCCGACAGTACCGTGCTGTCGGCACGACGATCTACACTTCTCCTGTCTTGGACGCTTAAATCCAATCGGGAGAGAGCCATGCAGGTCGGGTTGGAACTTCAGGCGGTTGCCCGGGACAGGTCTTCCGCAAAAGTACTTCCGAGTAGTTCACATAGCTAAAATGGACGAACGATCTCGTCACAAGCACAGTACCAGAACCCTGCACGATTGAGTGCGAGACTCACCTATGGGGGCATCGAGCGGATGACACACGATGAAAAGGAGAGCACGTGACATTGAGTTTCGGCACCTGCGGTGCTTCGTTAATGCAGCCGATCATGGCAGTTTCCGAAAGGCTGGAAGCACGATGGGTGTCCAGCAGTCATCAATCAGTCGATGCATCTGCGATCTCGAGGATCGCCTCGGAACATCCTTGTTCCACCGTCATCGAAGCGGTGTGACCCTAAACCGCGCCGGGCAACAATTTCTACCTCGCGCACGTCAGATAATTCGCGGGCTTGATGAGAGCTTGCACGCGATGGCGGCACTTGGCAGATCGGAAAACGGCAGTATAAGAGTCGGCATTTATTCATCGATTGCCTCGGGCTTTCTGGCCGAATTGCTGTGCTCCTTCGGGGATCAGCACAATCATGTGCAGATCGAATTGATCGATGGAAACCCGGAAGAACACGTCGCTGCCATCCGTCGGCTCAAACTCGACGTCGCTTTCCTAACTGGAACCCGGACCTGGCAAGAATGTGACAGCGCATTAATGTGGTCAGAAGGTGTTTTCGTTGTCCTGCCTGAACGTCATGAGTTAGCCATCCGGACAGCAGTCGACTGGCGCGAGCTTAGCGGCGAGGCTTTCATGGTCAGCAAAACAGCGCCGGGCCAAGAGATCTATCACTATCTGGTGAGGAAGCTGGCAGACCTCAGTTGGCACCCTGACATACATGTGCAATCCGTAAGTCGAGATAACCTGCTGTCATTGGTTGCCATTGGGCGAGGTTTGACCGTGGTCAGCGAGGCGATGACGGTGACGAACCACCCGGGAGTGGTCTTTCGACCGATCAAGGGCGAGCGCCTTCCATTTTCTGCAATCTGGTCGCCGAATAACGACAACCCCGCGTTCAGGCGTCTTCTGAGCATGGCGAGGACAAAAGCAGGGTCGGAAAGAAGCGCGGCTATCAGTGAGCATCTCTGTGGATTTGAGCCGCACGCCTCGCCTTCGCAAACCCGCGATCTGTCGCAATAAACCTCTGGAGCATCGGTACAATCAGCCGGACTGCGTCGGCAACAGGTTGCCCCGTCTCCCGCCCCAGCACCTCGGCATAGGCGACCAGATCGCGATGAACAGATGCTGGCAATTCCACTGTCACCTTCACCGGCTTGTCGTCGGGCAGAGGTCCAAGCTTGAGTTTCGACATGATCAACCTCCTGCGGGTTCGAATACCAGATCGCGGGTGACGATGATCCTGACCGGGAACCCCGGGCGGATGGTCAGCGTCGGCGCGACCTGCAGCTGACGCTGGACGATCTGCTGGCCGGCCTGGTTAATCGTGTCCACAGCGCCATCGCGGATCGCCTGGACCAGGCGGTCCTCGTCATCGGTGGCGAGGTCCGCACCAATCGCGAGCAGCGTGGACAGACCCGCCGCGCGCATCAGATCCCACCAGTGATAGTCAACGCCATCCTCGAGGCCGGCATAGCCGCTCGCATCCGCCCCCGGCAGACGTTCGAGAACAATGGATTGACCGCCGGGAAGGATCAGGCGGTTCCAGACCAGCAGCACGCGGCGTTGGCCGAACGTCACGCCGTCATCGTATTGGCCGATGATGCGGGTTCCTTGTGGGATCAGCAGCAGCGACCCGGTCGGGCTGTCATAGACATTCTCGGTGACCTGCGCGGTGATCTGCCCCGGGAGATCGGAGCGAATGCCGGTGATGAGCGCGGCCGGGATCACCGCTCCCGCCTGAAGGATGTTCGGCGAGGCTGGCGGCTGAATGCGATCCGATGCGACGGTCTGCCGGTCCACCGGACCGTTGAGGAAAGCCGTATGCCGGCTCCCCTCAGGTTGCCCGGAGCCCCCCAGGCCCGGAAGGTTCACTCCGCCCCCGGCCGTCGTTGCCCTGCCAGACGCCGTCTGGAAGAAGACACCGCTCAGACGCGCGGTTTCCTCCTCTGCCCTGCGGCGCTCAGCCTCCGGATCGACGGTCGGGCTCGCAATCGGCGGAGGGCTCACGGGCAAACCCCGCTCCTGCGCGTCAAGGATCGGCCGCCCGAGGTCGCCGGGCAGTGCGGGTCCCAGAACCGGTCCGGTATAGTCGGAGGGCAACCCTTCCAGGCCGTCCGCGGCCGGTCGGTTGTCGATGGAATAGAGTTCCCCACCTCCCGGCCCAGCCTCACGGGTCTGGAGCGCATAGATCAGCGCACCCCCGATGCCGAACAGCGCGACCGCTCCGACACCGGCCAGAACCTTACGCGACAGCCGGGTCACACGGGGCGGATCGGGGCGCAGACGCATCGGTGCTGCAAGATCGGTGTCAGTCATGATGCCCCTCCCCTTCGCGCATCCCCCTCCGTCCGCGCATCCGCCTCGCGCTCCTCCATGCGCACGATCCGGACGACCTGCTGGCGGTCTCCTGCGCCCAGCCGAAGCTCGGCGGCGCCGAAGAGGCGATCCACGATCAGAACGTTCCGGTGAATACGGCTGTTCACGATCTGCGGCTCTTCGTCCGAACCGAGCACGAAGAGCGGCGGCATCTCGCCCTGGGCGATGCCAGGAGGGAAGACGACATAAACACGACGGCCATCGTCGAAGACAGAAACCGGACGCCAGGGCGGGCTTTCCCCCTGGATCTGCAAGCCGTAGCGATGATTGCGGGCAGAGGGCGCCGGAATGGTCGGCGCGGTTGCCACAGCCTGTCGCCCACCACGGGGCGCTGCCGGATAGGCCCAGGCGACCGAGGGCATGTAGAGCGCCTCGCGTGCACGCAGCTCGATCGTATACACCCGCCTGTCAGTGCTGATCACCAGATTGGTCGAGATGTCGTCCCGCGTCGGTTTGACGAGGATGTGGACGCGGGCGGTGGACCCGGACCCGCTCTCCGTGTCGCCGATGATCCAGCGCGTGGTATCTCCCGCGGCGATCGGGCCTGCGCCGGTCAGACGCTCGCCCGGCTCGAGTGCGATGTTGGTGATCTGACCCGGCGCGGCATAGACCTGATAGAGGGCTCCTTCCGACCAGGGATAGATCTGGATCGCATTGTAATAGCCCTCGCGGCGCGGTTCGACCCGGGCGGCGGCATTGGCGTTTTCGATACGTCCGGTCGGTGTGCCCGCCGCCGCTCCGCCATGCGCCACTGTCCAGACCGGCGGCGTATGCAAGGGACGAGGGTGTTCCTCGTCATCCGAGGCGGGCGGAGTGGGCAGCGGCGGCACGGACTCGTCGTAACTGAATTCCGGCACCCGGTTGCTGGCGCACCCCGCCAGCACGGATGCGGATAGCAGCAAGGCCACCAAGGTGGGCTTATTGAAGCCGGGAGACCTGGTTGCATGAAGATGCTGTTTAGTCATTGGCTCATCTCCCGCGACCAGGAGATCGCATTGACGTAGATTCCGAGGGGGTTGGCGCGCAGGCGGTCGGCGCTGCGCGGGGTCTGGATCACGACGGTCAGGATCGCCGTCCAGCGCTCGGTCGTGGAAAGCTGACCGTTCTCGTAATGACGCTCGGTCCAGGCTATGCGGAACGATCCCGGCGAGGCCCGGATGACGGAGGACACCTCGACGGCGATCTGCTGACGGCCGACGCGGGTGAACGGGTCGTTCGCACGAGCGAAATCGTTCAGAGCGGCCGCGCCACGGTCCGTGGTGAACTCATAGGCGCGCAGCCAGTTCTGCCGCACGATGATCGGGTCGGCGGGGATGGAACGAACCTGTTCGATGAAACGGCCAAGATGGAAGGCGATCTGCGGATCGGTCGGCTCGTAGTCGGCGGAAGCCGGAGCGACAGCCTGGGCCTCGCCGAGCGCGTCGACCTGAACGACCCAGGGCACTACCGTGCCACGTGCGGATTGCCAGACCAGGGCGCCGGCAAAACCCGCCGCGAGGATCAGGCTGCCGAAGGCCATGTAGCGCCAGTTGCGAGCCTGAACGCGGGCGGAGCCGATGCGCTCGTCCCAGACCTGCGCAGCCCTCTGGTAAGGCGTCTCTGGTTGAGGTGTCTTGCCATAATGCGTGGCGGAACGCCTGAAGAGGTTCATGAGCGGTCCCTTTCGGAGAGATTGACGGAGGAGCCCGAGCCGTGGCTGTCGCCCGACCGGACGGCATGGGCGGCAGCGCGGACGCCATGGCTCACGGCCTGGTTATGGCGCATGCGCTTTGCCCAGGCTGGCGGGCCATCGGAGGCGGACGGGCCGGAAGAAGGCTCGGGTGCCGCTCCGCCAACCGTGCCCATCGAGGTGGTTCCGCCCGTCGCCACCACACCGCCCTTGACGCCCTCGGCGTAGCTGGACTGGATCCCGCCCGCCGCGCGAGAAGACGCCTTCTTGAGCGGTGATGCCGCGGAAGCGGCCCCGGCGCGCGTTACACCAGCCATCCCCCCGGAGAAACCACCTCCGCCCATCGAGCCGAGCGTGTAGGCGCTCGAGGCTGCGCCCGCCGCGGCTGCGCCGCCGCGTGCGAGGGCGGCACCACCAGAGAGCGCGGACCCCGCCCCGCGCGCTGCGAGCATGGTCGCCCCTCCGGCCCCGATCGCAGCGCCACCGACGGCAAGGCCTGTACCTATGGCCGCCCCCGCGCTGAGTTGGGGCCCGCCGGACACCAGACCCGAGGCGATACCGGGGCCGAAGATACCGAGGCCCAGCAGAGACAGGGCAGCCAGAACAATCGCCATGGCGTCATCGATGGTCGGCGTCACGCCTCCGAAGCCCGCGGTGAACTGGCCGAAGAGCGTCGATCCGATGCCGATGATCACGGCCAGCACCAAAACCTTGATGCCGGAGGAAATCACGTTGCCCAGCACGCGCTCGGCCATGAAGGCGGTCTTGCCGAAGAGGCCGAAGGGGATCA
>JAAFAB010000050.1 GCA_018222585.1 Paracoccaceae bacterium
ACATCAGCTCGACATTGCGACCCGCCTCACGCTCCAGGCGACGGCTGGACGGGATGCGGTTCAGATAGCCGTAGATGAAGAGCTTCAGCAGCATAGCCGGATGGTAGCCCGGGCGACCGGTTCGGGCGGGCACACAACGCTCGAAGCCGAGCGACGGAAGATCAAGCTCCTCGACGAAGAGGTCGACGACACGGACCAGGTGATCCTCGCCGATCCAGTCCTCGAGACGATCAGGGAAAAGCGTGACCTGTTCCCGGTCGATGCCGTCGATGAAACCCGCCATCCCTGCCTCCCGCTGCCTTGTGGAAGCTTACCACGGAACGGCGTTTCCACACAGCCTCGGCCCAGAGCGGCCGCTCATCATAATCGCCGGTGCTGCGGCGCAATACACCAAAACGGCCATTACAGCCTTACGCTCAATTAAAGCCGGCTGAAATCCAAACCTCTGCCGTCCCGTTTATCAAGAAGCTCCCGGCCTCCCTTGTGTTTCGTGCATTCGCGGGCACAATATCGGACGAATGCAAGCAGTGAGAAGGGCGCCGGTTGAGGCAAAGGCAGCACAAGGTCAAATCGATGGCGCCGCTCGATCAGCGTTTCGAGATAGAGCATGGCATTCGAGGCGAGCGTTTTCGGAATACTTCCGGTCTCTGGATAGCCACGGATCGTTCCGATGGGGAGCCCGTTCTGCTTTGGCTGATTGAGAAGACCGGCGCAGTCGTCGATCGCGATGTCGCGCGTCTGCTTGCGGACACTGTGCGCCGCATCCGAGGCGTTTTGGCCAGAAGATCCGCCCGCGAGGTCCTGCTGGAGGTGATCGACCTCGTGGAAGACGATCGAGAGATTGGCATCCGCCTGGCCGGCGCGGACGGAACGCTGGCCACTCTCAGCGGACGAAGCCGCCGCGCGCTCCAGGACGCCGCCCGGACTTTGTCCGGCCGTGTCAGTATCTGGCGTCAGATTGCTCGGCTCGTTCGTGGGTTGGGTCATCTCCATGCGGCCGACATCGTCCATGGCGGTATCGCCGAGGGCGCCGTCTTCACCGCCAGCGTTGAACCTCTGGAGTTGAAGCTCGGAGGCTACGAAGGATGCGTCCATGTCGGCTCGCTTGGCCGCGGAGGCGCAGGTCTTCTGAGGCCGGGCACCGTTGTGTCGCACAGCCAGGACTGGCGCGATCTCGGAAGCGTTGCTGCGCGGCTCCTGATCCAGAACGACGCAGATGGAGTGGCGCTCCTGCCGCCAGAACAACGCTTGCTCGACCGCCTTCGTGTGCCGCCCCAGTTCGCTTTCATCGAAGGGGAGGCTCTGGCTGTCGAAATCGAGGAGCTGTGTTCGGAACTGGAGCGAGTGGGCTCGAGCGGCCGGTATGAGCTGGTGGTGGCACCGGGGCGCGATCTCCTGCGTCGTGATGTGCCCGCCTTGACCCAAGGCCTCATCCCCGCTGCGGACACGGACGCGCTGCTGGCCTTCGTCCAAGACGATTTGATTGCGGAAGCACCGCAGGCCTGGCGCAATCCTGGCCGGCGCGATGGCACGATCCAAGTCTTCAGTCAGCGTGCGATCTATGACGTCCGTCCTCTCACCGATGACGAACGGATCGGCCGCATTACGGGATGTAGAGCGCGCGGCCCTGGCGACGGCGCGATTGATTCCGAGCCGATCGACGCACGGGTGCATGTCGCGCGCGACCTTCATGAGGCGCGCGACCGCGTCGCAAGGACCGGCGGTGGGGCAATGGCCTGGGCATCGGTCGGAGCGGACACGGTGACGGCGCCGAGCGCCGTCGATCCGGTCGAATGGCATGCGCTCGTCCTGATTGAGGTCGCGGCGCTTCTCGAGGGACGGCTGCACCACTATCCGGTCGAGATTGTCGATGCCCCGGATACAGGCCTTGTGCGAATTGCGGCGCGCACGGACGCGGTGCGCGATCGCTGGCGGGCCACGTTCGGACGTATGGAGGCAGCAGCCGAGCTGCAACGCGAGATGCTACGCGATGACGGCAGTGTGGAATGGACGCTGACGGTGTCGGACGCCCTTACCCTCGGCCCTACCGCGCCGAAGCTGTCCCTCGAAGACATTGTCGATGAAGACGGGCAGCGGCTTTACGTGTTTCGGCATGAAGGAAACTTGCCCGTCGAGGCGCACGTGCTGTTGCGGCCGCGGCCGGACCGGGGCACCGAGACCCAGATCCGCAGACGGCTCCGGCATGTCGTCACTGCGCGAGACAATCTTGATCTCCTCCGTGCGATCGGAAACCCGCGGAGTGTCGGACTTGACCCCGCACTCCACGCCATGGCTGCGCCGGGCGCTCCGCCTGATGAACTCGACCCGTCAAAGTCCGATGCGTGGGAAGCGATCTGCCGTGGCCACTCGATCGATCTGGTTGTCGGTCCGCCGGGTGTCGGAAAGACATTTCTCGTATCCCGCCTTGTCAGCAGCATCCTCTCCTCCAACCCGACCGCGCGCGTCCTCATTGCTGCGCAGAACCACGAAGCCCTGGCGGAGATGGAGCGCACGCTGCGCGAGCATTTCTCGGAGGCAGAGCGCGACCCGATCGTTGTGCGCATCGAGCGCCCCGCTGCGGACCTGAGTGAAACCCAACTTCGAGACCAGGCGCGCACGCTTCTCGATGCCTTCGTGCTTGGTGACGCGAGCCCTCTTTCGCGCCGGCGGCGAGAGGCTGTCGAGCGTGTCCTGCGCAGCTCCGTTCCCGAAGGCGATGTGGACCCTGAGGGAGAGGCGATCCTGCGGGACACGGAACACCTGATCCTGCGGAGCGCAGATGTGACGCTGGCGACGGCGAATTCCTCCGTCATCGAAGAGATGGTCGCCGAGGGCGAGCAATTCGACTGGGTGATCGTGGAAGAGGCCGCGCGGGCGAGTGGCTCGGAACTCATCGGCCCCCTGCTTCTGGGGGCCCGCCGGGTCCTGATCGGCGACCACCGTCAGCTCGCGCCATTCGATGCCGAGCGCAAGGGCCGACTCTATCGCGACGATGCCGGTGAAGCGCTGCTCGCTGACGCTCCGGAGCTGATTGACGCTGTGTCCGACCTCCCGGACGCGGTCGGGATGTCACTCGAGGCCTTGGCAAGCGATCCGAGCCTCCGCGCCGACGCACTCGGGGCAGCGCTTCGACTGGAACAGCCGTTCCGAGAAATCGCCGAGGCAACAGAGGAGATGCCCGCTGCCCGGGGCGGGCCGGTCTCGATGCTCACCGAGCAGAGCCGCATGCATCCCGCGATCTGCGGCCTGGTTTCCGACACGTTCTACGGTGGGCAGCTGACAACGGTGGGTCGTATTGCGGACCGCCCCTGCCCGATCACGCCGGCCAGCGGTGCCCTGTCAGCCCCGGTCGTCCTGTTTGACCTTCCGTCGTTGAGCCGCGCGCGGGTGAAGGCGTTCGAGGCATACGACGGCACTTCGCCCTGCAACCGGGCCGAGGCCGTAGCGCTATTCGAGGCCCTCGACCGGCTGGGTCCTGCAAACGGCGCTACGCCAACGCTCGCGATCCTATCGCCTTACACGGCGCAGTGCCGCATCCTCCAGGCGCGTGTAGCTTCGCGCGTCGACCATGAGACCGGGCTCCTGAATGGCTTCGCCAGCCCCAAAGGCGACGGTGTGTTCGTTCAGACGATCGACAGCTTCCAGGGAGGCGAGGCCGACCTGGTGGTCGTGAGCACCGTGCGCAACAACCAGAAGATGGGCCGGCATGCCCTCGGCATCCTCGGCGACCGCAGGCGCATGAACGTGTTGCTCAGCCGTGCCAAGCACAAGCTCGTGCTCGTAACATCAACCGGCTTCCTCAAAAACGCGGTCAAATGGTCCGAACCCGGTCGCGGGTCCGGACACGACCTCGAGTTCCTCGGGGCCTTGATGCGACGGATCGACCTGATGGTGGCGCCGGACGATCCGGACATGACGCCCACGGCGTCGATCATCGCCTGCGGTGAGGACGGGAAGGTGGTTCAATGACGCTGTTGATCCCAGCGGTCTGGTATCGTGCGCGTGCCATCATCGAGCGTCGATGGGGCTGGAGCCCCGTCGAAGAGGAGGTGCTTCTCGCCTTGCGTGAGAAGCCCGGGACCAGCGCCTCGGTGGCAGTTGAGCTTGGTATTCCCCGTCAGGTGGCAGAAGCGGCAGTGAGCCGGCTGATGCGGTTCGGGTTGATCGAGGTTCGCATCGCGCCCGAGCCTGCACTTGCGATGACAGATGCTGCGCGCGCCCATCTGCTGGCCGGCCGATCGCTCCCTGAACGGGCGCAGCGCCGCGAGATGACGGTAAGCCTCGTCTTCGACAAGCTGGGTGGCTCGGTGTTTCGCCGTCGCGAGGTGGTGATCAAGCCGGTGAAGAAAATCCCGAAAGGGGCGACGATCGTCGACTTTCCGAACGACGACGAGGTTGAAACCGACTCGTCAATGGAAGAGCGCGTGCGCCATCTGTTGAGTTCGTCGCTGCGTCCCGGCGAGGTCTTCGCCATGGTGCGCGCCAACCATTCCGTGTTCGAGAAGCGGTTCATCCACCTTGATCTCGACCGCGCACGGGAGGGTGCGCTTCCCGAAGGCGCGAGCGACGCTCTGCGTGCGGCGGTGCGCGAACATCTCGCCTCCGGTCGTCTTCCAGCCGCCCAACCCAGTCAGCCGGCGCGCCCCGCTTGTCTCGATGCACCGATCGAGACGACTTTGGCGCCGGAACAGATCCTGTTTGGCGGCGGCGATCACCTCGACCGCCTCGAGAATGTTGTGGATGCAGCGCGCAGCGATGTCTTCGTGCTCTCGACCTTCGTCGCCGCGCAGGACGACGAGAAAGCTCGGCATGGGCAGGATCGTGTCTGGGCCGCCTTGGAGCGTGCCGTCCGGCGTGGGGTCCGGGCCCACCTTTTCTTCGGCTCTTCTCTCGACGAAGAGGGCAAGCACACGCGAGCGATGGCGGAGCTCCAGACCAGGTTGCGGGCGGCCGGCGCGGGCGTCGCAACTCATCTCGAACCGGTGCATAGCCACGCAAAGATCCTCGTAGCTGACGACGGCAGCGATGGCGCTCGTGCAATGCTGGGGTCATGCAACTGGCTCCAGTCGCCTTTCCGCGCCCACGAGCTCTCGATCGAGCTGCGCGACCGCGCTGTCGCCGCCTGCCTCGAACTCTTCGGGGCCATAACCGCAGCGGTGCCGACCTCCCGCGACTCGCGCGATGCCATGCAGGCCATGCGGACAGCGCTGAGACTGAAGCCCGGACGGCTGCTCGACGCCGACCCGACAGAAGATGCGATCCCGGTAACGCTTCGCATCCTCCCCGCGCCCGATCACCTGCCGCTGCTTCGGCGCGCCGCTCATGTTGCGAAGGAACGCCTCATGGTGATGACACACCGGATGGGGTCGCCCATGATCCAGAATGTCTTCGATCCGGCACAGGTGGCGTCGGAGCGCATTGAGACGGTTCAGGCGCTCTACTCAGTGCCTTCCGGTGAAGTGAAGAAGCGCGACGTGCGCGCCGCCGGGGAGATGGCCGGCGGGGGTATCGACCTTAGAAGAATCCAAAGCAAGCATGCCATGCTGCACGGAAAGGCTCTGCTCTGGGATCATGACGACATCGTGGTGACGAGCTTCAACTGGGGATCGCAGACCGCCTCGGAAGACAAGCCTCTCGATGAGATCGGTCTCCACCTAAACGGTAAAGGGGTCGCGGACCTCTTGCAGACGATTGTCGACAAACGCGTTCTGGACGGCTCTGCCAGTTAAGTGAAAGCGGAGTGCGGCCCACGTAGAGATATCAGCTTGAAGCAGACTGCCCTGATTTCTGCTGCGAAAGGAGTCACGGCCGGGTGGCGTTTGATAAATGTGGTGGATGGCCGCTTCTGTATTCTCGGTAGAGAACCTTCGCAGATGCAGCGAATTCACTCTTTCCGCCCTTCCTGCCAGAGCCTCTAGCGGTGACGGCAATGGAACTTTTGCAGGCCCTGAATCGCGAACCTTAGGCAGCCGAGGGCCGCACAACGCTATGCTCCGGCGCCGTACATTCAGTTGGGACTGAGAATTCCTCACGCGCTGAGACCTTTGCCTCATGCATACTTCCCCCGCCAAGATGTGGAGGAAAAATATGCAGGTAGGCGATCCAATTTCCGAGGAAGTCATCATTCGAGCGCGCGAAAGCTTTGCACGACAGGGGCTTATGGCACATCTCGGGGCCGAGATAGCCGAGGTGCGTGCAGGGCTTGTCACACTGCGACTGCCGTTCCGTCCAGAACTCACGCAACAGCATGGCTACTTCCATGCCGGCGGGACATCGGCCATCGCCGACAGCGCAGGCGGTTACGCTGGGTTCACCCTCTTCCCTGAAGGCAGTTCAGTCCTGACGGTCGAGTTCAAGCTGAACCTGATCAGCCCGGCGCAAGGAGATTATCTCGAGGCTGTCGGCCGCGTGA
>JAAFAB010000051.1 GCA_018222585.1 Paracoccaceae bacterium
CTGGTTCGGGAGGGGCGCGCGCAGGGCTGGCGCCGCATCGAATGGGAAACCGGCGATGAGAACCTCATTGCGCAGCGGCTCTATGACCGGATTGCCTCGCTCGATCCGGTTAAACGCTACCGGATCGACCTTGCCTGAGCGATTGCGAATTGTAAAACGTGCTTGACATGGCCGTGCACGCTCGTCAGCGTCCCATGTAAAGCTAACTTTACATGAGGGTGACTATGCGGTGGCTCGGACTTTTGACAATCGGACTGATCGCCTATGTGGCGATGCTGATCCTGTCGCAGAGACTGCTTGCGGGAGGGACGGACAGCGAGGCGATGCGGATCCTGCTTTCACTGGCACCGATGCTGCCTTCGGTCTTTATCTGTGTTGTCATCATCCGAGCCATTCACCGGATGGACGAGTTACAGCGCAAACTTCAGTTCGAAGCTCTGGCACTCGCTTTTTCAGGCACCGCGCTGTTGACCTTCGGCTATGGATTCCTTGAAGGGGTAGGATTGCCTCGCCTCTCGATGTTCGTTGTCTGGCCGCTGATGGCGGCGCTTTGGGTCGTGGGCGTGTTGATCGGCCGTGTGCGCTACGGATGAAGAACGCGATCCGCGAATTGCGTCAGGCGAAGGGGTGGTCGCAAGCCGATCTGGCCCTGCACCTTGAGGTGTCCCGGCAGACGGTCAACGCGCTCGAACGCGGGCGCTATGATCCTAGCTTGCCTCTGGCCTTTCGGCTCTCCGGCCTCTTCGCCTTGCCGATCGAGCAGATTTTCCAGCCAGAGAACGAGGGTTGACGTCTGGCAGCTCGCTGCTGGGCGGCTATGACTACAGCTCGATCCGAAAACTGTCCCATGGTGCGGGATCGGCGATCGACAGATACAACCGTTTCGCCGTCAGATTGTCCTGCGGCACCAGCCAGCGCAGATGGGTCCAGCCGCGCGCGGTACCGATCTCGGTCAACTGCCCAATCAGGGCGCGGGCAAGGCCGCTTCCCCGGGCCTCGGGCATGACGAAGAGGTCGTCGAGCTGACCGGCGCGGCTTCCTGAGATGATCTCGGGCAAGTCGAAGGCCAGCGCGAAGCCGGCAAGCGCGCCGCCATGATCCGCCCCGAGAAGCAGCAGATCCGGCTCGCTGCCGGCCCGCTCGATCAGAGGTGTGGCCTGTTCCGGCGTCATTGCCTCTGCCGGTCCGCTCATGGCTCTCCGATAGGCCGTCATCAGATCGGCAAGGCGCGGAGCGTCCGCGGCGGACAGTCGGCGGATCGTCGGTACGTTCACCATCCGCCGGTCCTGACCCACTCTGCCATCATCTCTATGCGGTCCCAGCCCCAGAAAGGCTCTTCATCGACGATGAAGAAGGGAGATCCGAAGACGCCCCGTGCCACCGCGTCTTCTCCGATCTTCCGGACTTTTTCTTTCAGGGCAGGGTCGGCGATGCCGGCCAGAAGGGCTTCGGGTTTGAGACCGAACTCAGGGGCGAGCCGCGAGACGGCTTCGGGTGAGGCTGTGTCTAGACGGTCGTTGAAATACAAGGTGAAGACCCTCTTCGCGAAGGCAGCAGCAAGTTCAGGGTGCTGTGTTTCAACCCAGTAGAAGGCGCGCGTCGCCGCCAGGGCGACATGGGGATGGTCGGCGGGCAGCTGGAAGGTCAGGCCCTGGTGCCGAGCGATCCGCGCCCAGTCGCGCCGCGCATAGTCGCGTTTCAGCGGCGTCGAGGACAATCCGCGTGCCCCCGTCACCTTGTAAGCGGTGCCCAGCATGTAGGGTCGCCAGAGCACGGTCCGACCCAGGCCTACCGCGATTGCCTCAATCCGCTGCGCAGCGAAGAAGGCGTAGCCGGACGAGAAGTCGAACCAGAACTCGACGGGGCTCATGGCTCTTCGCCTTCCCAGTAATCGACCGCATCCGCCGTCCTGAAGGAGCTGGCAACCCGACGCTTTGCCTTGTCACCTCCGGGCGCGGCGCCCGCGAAGACTGTCAGCTTGCCGCTGTCGGGATAGGTCATCACATCAGGCTCGCGCATGGTGCTGACCGCGATGTATCGCAGTGGTTCAGTGCCGGTTGCGATCATCTGATGGGCCGTTTCGGCGCCGCCCGCGGGGCAGACCGCCATCATGCCGGCTGCGACCGGGTACCGGTCGGGGCCGAACCGCAGTTCGCCGGTGCCCGAGAGAATGATGAACATCTCGTCATTGGCGTGATGGGCATGGAAGGGCCAGGCCGCTTTGCCGGGCGGAACCTCCACCAGCCTTGCCCCCAGATGCGTCGCACCGAGTGGGGCGGCAATGGCCGCCATGGCGGCATGAAAGCGGGTGCCATAGCTCTGTGGCGACAGGTCCAGATCGTCGAGCGTGACGACGGGGCTGCGTGGCATGCGATCCTGGGTCATTTCGGTGCCCTCCTGCGAGAAGAGAGCGCCAATCCGACCGGTCCCGCAATTGAATTGGCTTCAGGTGAGCCGTAGCAAAGCTCATTTGGCGTGATTTCCCTTTCAAAGGAAGCTGTTCTCGTATTGTCGGACCTGAGACGAATGTGGACACCTATGCTTTATCGCTGGAGACCTGACGCTCCGCCATCGCGGACGAACCCTGAAAGGCCCGCCCCTGCGATGCCCGCCGAACGCTTCGAGGTGGCGGCCGAAGACGGGTATCCGATCAGGGGCGGGATCTGGCATGCACACACCGGCCCTGTCGTCGTGCTTCATGCCGCTACGGCGGTTCAGGCGCGCTATTACGCACGGTTCGCATCCTGGTTGTCCGGGCAGGGGGCGACGGTCCTGACCTTCGACTATCGCGGGATTGGTGAGTCCCGCTCGACGCCGGTGAAGGATTTGCAGGCGGGATGGGTCGATTGGGGCGTCCTCGATGCTGAGGCGGTGCTTGCCTATGCTGGCAGGCGCTGGCCGGATCGTGCGCTCTGCGCCGTGGGCCATTCAATCGGCGGCTTCGCTTTGGGGTTGGCGCGCACCTCGGATCGGCTGGACCGGATCGTGACGGTTGGCGCGCAATTCGCCTACTGGCGCGATTACGATTCCCGCCAGCGGCGCGCGATGTATCTGAAATGGCATCTCTTCATGCCAGCCGTGACGCAACTCTTCGGCTATTTTCCCGGGGCACGGCTTGGATGGCTCGAGGATGTGCCACGCGGCGTGGTGCGCGACTGGAGCCGGATGGGGCCGCGGTTCGAGACGAGTGTTTGCTCCGCTTTGGACCCAACTGACCTTGCAGCGCGTCATGGCGCCACCCGGGCGCGGCTTCTGGCCATCGGGTTGACAGATGACCCGTTCTGCACCGAAGCTGCGGGGCAACGATTGCTCGACTACTATTCCGGGGCGGATCGAACCCATCTGCGGATCGCGCCCCCGGATATCGCGGTGCCCGAGATCGGGCATTTCGCATTCTTCCACGCCCGTTTCGAACAGACGCTCTGGCCGCTTGCCGCCGCATGGTTGCTTTCCGGTCGACTGCCCAAGGATGCTCCGGGGCGGATCGTCTTTCCGACAGGCTGAATGCAGGTTTCTTTCCACTAGGATCAAAATGAACGACCGACTTTTCGTCATTACCGGCGGCCCGGGATCGGGCAAGACGACGCTTCTGTCCGCACTGGCGCGGCATGGTCTCACAACAATGCCCGAAGCAGGTCGCGCGATCATTCAGGATCAGACCCGGATCGGCGGGACAGGGTGGCACGGTCAGGACCGGCAGCTTTTTGCAGAGCTCATGCTCGGCTGGGAGATGCGCTCTTGGCACGAGGCGCAGGGGACCGACGGTCCGGTGGTCTTCGATCGCGGCATTCCCGATGTGATCGGATATCTCCAGCTTTACGAGGGAGAGGCGCCCGCACATGTTCACGCGGCGGCCGAGCTCTACCGGTATCGCCCGACGGTCTTTCTTGCGCCGCCCTGGCCCGAGATCTTCGGTCAGGATGCGCAGCGCGGGCAGGATTTCGACGAGGCGGTTGCGACGGCAGAGGCAATGGAGCAGGCCTATGCCATGGCGGGATATGACCTGCTGCCGCTGCCTTTGGCAACGGTCGAGGCGCGGGTCGATTTTGTTCTGGAGGTTTTGGATCAGTCCATCTGATCAGGACGCGTCACCCAGATCCAGTTCGCCCCGCAGGACGATACAAGCGGCCCCGCCTATGGTGATCCGCTGCCCTTCTGCTGTCGTTTCCCAGCCCGCGTGAACCAGCCCGCGCCGACCCATCTCGACCCCTTGCTCCGACAGGTAACCACCCCGAGGCACCGCGTCGCGATGCGTGGCGATCCACGCAGCGATGGCACCATTGCCAGACCCACAAACAGGATCCTCGGCCACGCCCTCACCCGGAGCAAAGGTGCGTACACGCAAGCGCGGCGTGGCCCCGGACCCGCTGTCGGCAAAGACCGTGAGCCCTGCCGCGCCGAGCCCATGGCAGATCCGCTCGATCCGGCCGAGGTCGGGTCGCAGGCCGGCCAGTGCCTGGACGTCGTGAAGCTCAAGCAACAGCCATGGAACCCCCGTTGAGACGATCTGATGCGGGCTGTCCGCGAGCACGTCGAGCGGAAGGCAGATCGCCTCGGCAAGTTCAGCTTTGGCGACCGGCACATCGCGGAATTGGGGCGTTGCCTGCGTCATCGTGTAAAGGTCGTCTTCGACGCGGATCGGAACCAGTCCGATGCCGCATTCCTGCGTCAGGCTTTGGGGCGTTCTGCTTTGCTCGCCGCAAAACGCATGGGCGGCGGCAATGGTCGGATGACCGGCGAAGGGCAGTTCGCGCACCGGGGTAAAAATGCGGGCGCGATAGTCCGCATCACCGGTCGGGCGAAGCAGGAACACGGTCTCGGAGAGGTTCATCTCGCGCGCGATGCGTTGCATGATCTCGGTGGACAAGTTGTCGGCGTCGAAGACCACCGCCGCCGGATTGCCGAGCAAGGGGCGGTCCGAAAAGGCATCGATTTGAAGCATACGTTTCTTCATGGTCGGTAAGTCCTTGCTTTCAGCGCCCGAAGTGCGCTGTCAGTGCCACACTGCCGAGGCTGTGCGCGTGGATCATGTAGCCGGCGAGGGCGGGCATGGCGCTGGCGTCCAACCCCAGGCTCGGCACGTCGATGGCATAGACGGTGAACTCGTAGCGATGAGCGACTGCGCCCTCAGGCGGGCAGGGGCCGCCATAGCCGGGCTGCCCGAAATCCGTCAGGGACTCGACCAGAGGGGCGGGCAGGTAGCCGGAGGCGCCCGCGAGCATCGCTCGTGTGTGCGCCGGAATATCCAGAACGATCCAGTGCCACCAACCGCTGCCGGTCGGGGCGTCCGGGTCGTAGACCGTAATCGCGAAGCTCTGCGTGCCCGCGGGCGGGTCATTCCAGACCAGGTGCGGGGATTGGTTGAGCCCCTCGCACCCCATGGTCGAATTCACCAATTCCATGCGGATCGTTTCACCCTCCCGCAGGTCGCGGCTGTCCAGATCGAACGCGTGAGCGACAACGGGAGTGGCGGCGAGCGCCATTGAGAACAGAGCAGTACGGCTTAGGTTCATCATCATGAATGTCTCTCCTCGACTTCCATGATTTGACGGTATTCCAATGTGTTAGATGCGGCGATTGAGAAGCTTTCAGGGGCCCGGTAGAAATGATCACCGAACCTTGTCCAGACCCAAGGCGCGACCTTGATGCAGAGCCATCCACGCCAGAGCGATGGCTTGCAGACCGGCGATCAGCACGATGAACGTCACATGGGCGGACGAAATGCTCCACCCAAGCCGAACCAAAGCCTCGATGCCTGCGCCGATGCCGCCCTGCATCAAGAAACCGGTGAGGACAGCGCCGAGATTGAGCATGGCGATAGCGCGGCCGGACACTGCGTCGGGTAGCAGCCGGACCAGAAGCGCGTAGGCAAGGATGGGACCCGCGGTGAACAGCCCGTAGCCAGCCCAGAGGATGGTCTGCAGTGACGCGCCTGCACCGGCAATCGCGAGCTGACACAGCACAAAGCCAAGCGTCAGGGCGAACGTCAGGTGGAACAGGTGTCGGTCGGTGCGGGCGATCCGATCGGCGAGCAGGCCGAAGCCGAATTGCCCCAAGATGACGGCAAGGGAGAGTGCCATCAGAATGCCCGCTGCCGCAGTCGACGGGAGGGTAATCGCGTCACGCAGCCAGACCCCGGCCCAGAGGCCCTGATAGGCGACCCAGGCTCCCTGACAGAGGGCCGAAGCCGGTGCGATGGTGAGAAAGGCGGGGTGCGTGAGGACACCACGCAGTCCCTTCACCGCCGGTTCCGGGACCGCGGGTGCGGCCCGTTCCCTCGTCTGGGGCGGAACCACCGCGGCGATGATCAATGCAATGGTGGCTGTGACGCCGGCGAGACCCAGAAAAATTTCGCGCCAGCCGATTTGGCGTAGCAGCC
>JAAFAB010000009.1 GCA_018222585.1 Paracoccaceae bacterium
TATCACCTCGCAGCGTCAGAGCTCATCTACAACGTGGGCCGCAGACGCCGCTTACAAATAAATGGCGAAGTGCGGCACTTCATCTGCAGAATCTGAATGCCTATGCACTGGCGCGCACTGGATGGTCGGCGGTTGAAAACTGGCCGTTTAGTCCCAGCATATTGGCGAATGGTGACGTATTGCTGGAGGCATTCGCCGTCGCGATAGCATCCGGCCAGGCGAGGCGAAAGGCAGCAAGGTTCTACAGCGGTGACGCCACTTTGAGGCGCGGCGAGTAGTCGAATTAGATCTACCCGGTCGGCGCAACTTCGAAAGACCGCATTGTGTGATTCACGTTCCCGCGCAGAACCTCATTCGCTGCTTTTGCGAATGTATCCCTGTGCATGCCGCAATTGCACTGTGAGCGCGATGAACGACAGGTTACTCCCGAAATATCTGAATTGGTTCACTACAGATCTGGCACTTGCAGCGAAAGTCCGGTCTCAGGGGCCGCAGAGCAGCATGACCGAGACGAGATGAATGGCCGGTTGGGGCCGGAAGCGCTTAGAGGCGCGACTGGAGACGGCCCGCTTGGCGTGTCCGCACCCTGCGCTTAGCAGCCGTCCAGGCGCCCCATTGCGAACTTCTGCAAAGCTTGTTTCGCCGCCGTTCGTCCGGAAACAGCGCAGTTCCTGTACCGGCCTTTGGAGCCTCCGCCGCTCTTTCGTTCTGCTCGCGGGATTGGGGTTGGAGCAGGGCTTGGACTTGCGGACCGACGTGAGAATAGCGGCGGTACGCTTCGGTTCGTGTGAGAGCCGCTGCCTCACGTTCCGGTAGACAGAGAACGCATTGAGTTGGAGGACTGGCCGCCGTGGCTAGTCTAAAGCGCGAGAACAGGCTGCTATAGGCTGACCAGTCGATGAGAAAGGACAGATCCAGGTAGCTGGCCGACCCCAACTCTCCTGGTTCCATAAAGCCAACAAGGGAGACGTTCGAGACTTTCGGCAATGCCTGCTGGCAGTACCAAATGCCTTTCCAAAATGGATGTAAGTCATTGATTCTGTGTTGCTGATTTGCTGTCCCTTTTCCGCGTAAGGGGCTGGCATCGCTTGTCTTGCGGCGACCTATCGGGTGCGCCATTTTCCCCATGGAAATCAAAATGTTCCAAATTCTCTCTTTTTGAGAGATGTTGCTTGCGCGGCGAGTCCACGTAAGCAAAAAATGCTCATTTATCTTTCTATAACAATATCTTGGATTTGATTCTGCTTTGCCTCGACCTCAGGCGAACCCCTCGGCCGCCAGCGTGTTCGCGATGATGGGGTGCACGCCTCTCGCGCATCGAGCGATCTTCGACTGAAAGCTGGAGGAAGACGTCAGCCATAGGCCGGCTTTGTGAGGCTCAGCGCCCGTAACGAGGTCAGATATGGGGAAAGCCTTCCCATTGGTCGGCACTGGCGTTACCGACATACCCCCATGAGCTGGGAGACCCCGCACACCCCCTGAGAGCGCGGGCGGGTATTCCGTGACGGGTTGAGGGCTGGAGGAGCGGCCTCCGGCACCCGTCGCGGAGATCATCCCGATGACCAGAGAGCATCGGGCGGCTCGTAAGAGCGGCCCGCGCACGACCCATTATGACGACATCACCGACAAGAACATCGCAGAGCTGGAGGAGGGCCGGCTGCCCTGGGTCCGGCCCTGGGGGAAGGCTGCGGCGCAGGCGCCGCTCGCCATGCCGCGCAATGCCAGCACGGGGCGGCAGAATTCCGGGATCAATGTTTCGATCCTCTGGGGCGCCGTCATCCAGCAGGCTATCCAACCCAGCAGTGGCTGACCTTCCGCCAGGCGCTGTCGCTCGGCGGTAACGTCCGCAAGGGCGAGCGGGGCAACACCGTCGTCCATGCCGACCGTTTCACGCTTGAAGACGAGAAGCAGCGCGCCCGGGAGACCGGGCGAGACGCCAACAGAATCCCGTCCCTGAAGCGCTTTGCCGTGTGCAACGCGGCGCATTGCGAGGGGCGGAGGCGGGAATTCCAGCGTCGCCCTTTGCCCTTGCAAGGCAAATGGCATGTGTCTGAGACAGAAAGACAAATGGCGGGCCGGGCCGATCAGCCGCGCGTCAGCCCCTGGGCGATGGCCTCGGCCTCGGCCAATGCCTCGAGGTCGATCCCGTGGAAGAGGCCCTGCGCCTCGATCACCTCCAGAACGCGGCGGGTGTCGACATTGCCGGGCGCCCCCGGTGCGTAGGGGCAACCGCCAAGACCCGCGACCGAGGCGTCGAAGGTTCTGAGCCCGCGCTCCAGCGACAGCGCCACCAGTTCGGCGGCGCGACCGGATGTGTCGTGGAAATGCCCGGCAAGCTGGCCTGGCGCGACCTCCTCCAGCACGACGTTGAGCAGCGTGTCCAGCGTTTCGGGCGTGCCCGCGCCGATGGTGTCGCCGAGCGAGACCTCGTAGCACCCCGCCTCGATCAGCCGGCGCGTCCAGTACGCCGCCCGTGCGGGATCGGTCGGCCCGTCGAACGGACAGGCGATCACCATCGACAGGTAGCCCCGCACCGGCAGGCCGGCATGTCCCGCGGCCTCGATCACCGGGGCAAAACGGGCAAAACTTTCCTCGATCGAGCAGTTGAGATTGGCACGGCTGAAGCCCTCGGAGGCAGAGGCAAAGACCGCCACCTCGTCACAGCCTGCGGCGCGCGCGCGCTCCAGCCCGGTCAGGTTGGGCGTCAGCGCGGCGTAGCGCACACCCGGGCTGCGCGTGATCCCGGCCATGACCTCGGCCGCGTCGGCCATCTGCGGGACCCAGCGCGGGCTGACGAAGCTGGTGGCCTCGATCCGGCGGATCCCGCTGCGCGAGAGCGCGTCGATGAGGGCGATTTTGCCTTCGGTGGGCACCATGCCGCCGCGGCTTTGCAGGCCGTCGCGAGGCCCCACCTCGAAGAGCGTCACATCGGGTGTCATCGTCTCACCTCGCATTGGCCGACAGCGCCGCAGGCAGCCATGTGACGAGATCCGGGAAGAGCGCGAAGAGGATCAGCACGACCACCTGGATCAGGAAGAAGGGCACCACGCCGCGATAGACCTGTCCGATTCCGATCCCCTTGGGCAGCACGCCCTTGAGGTAGAACAGCGTGTAGCCGAAGGGCGGGGTGATATAGGCCATCTGCGCGGTGATCATGAAGAGCACGCCGAACCAAAGCGGATCGAAGTCGAGGGCGGTGATGATCGGCAGGAACACCGGCACGCAGAGCAGGATGATGCCGATCTCGTCGAGGAAGAGCCCGAGGAAGATCAGGATCAGCATCATCGCCATCAGCACCAGCCAGCGCGACGCCTCCAGCGTCTCGACAAAGGTCAGCAGCGAATCCGCCCCGCCGGTCGCGACGAAGGTCGAGATGAAGGCCCGCGCGCCGATGGTGATCCACAGGATCATGGCGGTCACGCGCAGCGTGTCGGTGGCGCTTTCGGACAGCATCGAGAGCGAGAAGCGGCGCGTGACCAGTGACGAGGCGGCCGCGCCGAGCACGCCGACCGCGGCGGCCTCGGTGGGGGTCGCGATCCCGGCGTAGATCGAGCCGAGCACCCCGACCACGACGAAGGCGGGCAGGATCAGGCTCTTGAGTTTCGACAGCTTTTCCCGCAGCGGCACGTCCTGGATGTCGTCCGGGGTGGGGGCGAGGTCGGGATTGATCCAGGTCCGCACGAGGATATAGGCGATGTAGCTTCCCGCCAGGATGAGGCCGGGCACGATGCCCGCCGCGAACATCTGGCCGATCGAGATCTGCGCGGTGATGGCGTAGACGATGGTGACGACCGAGGGAGGGATCAGGATGCCAAGCGTGCCGCCGGCGCAGATCGCGCCGAGGGCCAGCGGCGGGTAGTAGCCACGCTTGAGCATGGAGGGCAGGGCGAGAATGCCCATGGCCGCCACCGCCGCGCCGACCACGCCGGTCATGGCGGCGAGGATGGTGCAGATCGCGATGGTGCCCACAGCAAGCCCGCCGTTGACCCGGGCGAACCAGGTTTCCATCGCGTCATAGAGCGCGTCGATGATAGCCGATTTCTGCAGGATCGAGGCCATGAGCACGTAGAGCGGGATCGCCATGAGGCTTTCCGATGTCATGGTCTCGAAGGTGTTGAGCACCGCCACGATGAGCGCCGCCGGCCCCCAGAGCAGGATGGTCGAGATGAAGGCGATAGCCCCCAGGACGAAGGCAAGGCCCGCGCCGCTCAGCATGAAGATGATGAGCGAGACGAACATGAAGGCGAGGATGAGTGAGCTTTCCATGTCAGTGCGCCTGGATGCCTGTTTTCGGGCCGGCATCCGCGCCGGTTTCGACGCTGGCCTCGGAACCGGCCTCAGGACCGGGATGGCTGCCGTGCAGCGTCGCGATGGCATCGGCCAGCGCCTGCAGTGCCAGCAGCAGCGCGGCCAGCGGCAGGAACAGCTTGACGGGCCAGATCGGCGGGTTCCAGGCGGAGTAGCTGGTTTCGCCGTAGCTGTAGCTCTGCCAGACCAGCGGTGCGGCGAACCACAGCAGGATCAGCCCGAAGGCGGCTGCCAGGAAGAGGCCGACGAGGGTCAGTGCCGTGGCGAGCCTCCCGGTCGCCTTGGCCGACACGATGTCGACCGCGACGTGACCGCCGAGGTGCAGCAGGTAGGGGCCCCCCAGCAAGAAGAACGGGCCGAACACCAGCGTCGCCAGCTCGGGGGCCCAGGATGTGGGCGAGGCAAGCAGGTAGCGCGAAAGCACTTCCCACAGCATGAGAAGGACAATGGCATAGACGAGCCATTTCGAGGCAGCGAACATACCGCGGTTCAGCGCGGTGATGCCACGGGCGAGGTGCAGCATGGCGGACTCCGGGAATGGGGAAGGGCCGGTCCTTAGTGTCGGACCGGCCCCTTGGGGACTGTCAGAGCAGGCGCAGCTCTTGCATCAGAGCAACCTGCGAGTCCATCATGCGCCGGGACAGATCGTCGCTCGCCGCCTTGGTCCAGCTTTCCACCGCCTTGGCGCGGTTGTCCGCGATGTCCTGCGGATCAAGGTCGACGATCTCGACGCCGGCTTCCTGGAACTTGGTAATGTACTCACCGTTGGCGACGAGGATGTTCTGCCGCAGCGTGCCCGAGATTTCGCGGGCCGCAACTTCGAGGGCAGCGCGCTGCTGGTCGTCGAGCGCCTCGTAGGCACGGGTGTTGGCGACATAGGAGGTCGCGGTCGAGGGCTGGTGGAAGCCCGGCAGGATCAGGAACTTGGCGACCTCGTACAGACCCTCCTCGTAGTTGGCCTTGATGTCGCCACGGTCGGCGATGTCCACGAGCCCCTTGTCGAGCGCCGAATACACCTCTGATGTCGGCAGCGGCGAGACCGAGACGCCGAAATCGCCCATCACCGCCGAAGCGAGGCCCACGAAGCGGCCTTTCAGGCCGTTCAGGTCGGCGATGCTGGTGATCGGAACCCGCGAATGGATCGGCTCTTCGCCGTAGACCGTGGGCGCAACGTAGGTCAGCCCCGCCGGGGCATAGCTCTCGCGCGCCAGTTCCAGGCCGTCACGCTCGTAGAACCAGGCTTCGTACTGGTCCGCCTCGGGGAACCCGAAGGGCACGGTGGACGAGAAGCCATGCGCCGGGATCTTGCCGGCGGTGTAGCCGTCGAAGGTCTTCATCAACTCGAAGGCACCGCCGCGCACGGCGTCGAATGCCTGCGCCGCGGGCACGATCTGGCCGCCGGCGAAGGGCGTGATCTCGAGTGAGCCGCCAGTCAGTTCGGCGACGCGCGCGCAGAAACGCTCCTCGAATTCCATGGGCGTGGTGCCGCCGCCCCAGAGTGCCTGCATACGCCAGGTGGTCTTGCCCTGCGCGCGGACCGAAGTGGCTGCGACGATGGCGGGGGCCGCAAGCGCGGCTGCCCCGAGGCGCAGCATGGTGCGCCGGTTCGATGTGGTCATGGTCTTCCTCCCATTTGGATATTCAGGTGCCCTCCAGCACCCGTTTTGCACAGGCGACGCTGACGTCCCCCGCTGCGACGATGGCCTTGGCCACCCGGTCGATGTCGGCGCCGGCAGCGCCGGCGGTTATCGCGATGTTGCGCGCGTGCAGCGTCATGTGCCCGCGCTGGATGCCCTCGGTGGCGAGCGCCCGCAGCGCGGCCATGTTTTGCGCCAGACCCACCGCGGCCGTGATCTCGGCCAGTTCCCGGGCAGAGTCCACCCGCATCAGCTTCAGCGCCGCCTGGGCCGCCGGATGGGTGCGCGTCGCACCGCCCACGATCCCCAGCGCCATGGGCATCTCGAGTGTGCCGACCAGCGCGCCGGACGCGTCGATCTCCCAGTGGGTGAGCGAGGTATAGCGCCCGGAGCGCGCGGCGTAGGCATGGGCCCCGGCCTCGATGGCGCGCCAGTCGTTGCCGGTCGCCACGACCACAGGGTCGATGCCGTTCATGATGCCCTTGTTGTGGGTGGCCGCCCGGTAGGGGTCGACGATGGCCAGGGCGCAGGCTTCGACGATACCGCGCGCCACCTCGGCGCCGTCGAGTGTCCTGGTGGTCAGCGCCTCGGCGGGTACACGGACGCTGGCGGTGACAAGCCGGCGGTCGGCGAGGTTGGACAGGATGCGCAAACGCACCTTGCCGCCGGTGATCGCCTCTATCCGGGGGGCCAGAAGTTCGGCCATGGTGTTGACCGTGTTGGCGCCCATTGCGTCGCGCACGTCGACCAGCAGGTGCATCACCAGCATCGCGCCGATGGGCGTGTCGTCGAACACATGCACCTCGAGGTCCTTGCAGCCGCCGCCAAGATTCACAAGCACGGTGTCGCGAGAATTGGCCAGGGCGATCAGCTCGTCGCGGTGCGCCAGGATGCGGGCCCGTGCGCCACGCGGGTCGCCGAGCCCCAGAACCTGGACCTGCGCCCGCATGATCGGGGTGGTGCAATTGGCGGTGAAGCCGCCGCCGCTGCGGGCAATCTTCGCCATGTAGGAGGCCGCGGCCACCACGGATGGCTCTTCGACGGCCATCGGCACCAGATGCTCGCGCCCGTTGACCACGAAGTTGGTGGCAACGCCCAGCGGCAGCTCGAATGTGCCGATAACGTTCTCAATCATGCCGTTGGCGGTGCCGTGCGGCAGGGCATTGCCTGCCAGTCGCTCCGCGTCGGCGGCGTCAAGCCCGGTCGCCGCGGCGACGGCGGCACGACGCTCGTGCGGTTCCATGTCGCGCATGCCTTCCACGCGCGAGCCACTCTGCTGAGCGGCCCCGGACTGCGCGGCCCCGGCCTGCGCGGTGTGTGCTGTCCCGGTCATCTGGTCCTCCCCATTTCGGGGGGATACTGATCGGTTTGCACTGGCTTGTATTGGTACAGTTCGAGAAATTGAGCCTGTACTGTACACCTCCGTTTTAGGGTACAGACCTGCTATGGCACAGACCAAGACAGACCGCATCTTCGAGGCCCTTGAAAACCGCATCGTGCAGGGCGAACTGCCGCACGGCGCGCGGCTCTCTTCGCTCCGCCAGGCCTGCCAGCAGTATGGCGTGTCCAAGAACATCATGGTCACGGTCTATGACCGGCTGGTGGCACGGGGGCTCGTCACCTCGCGGCAGGGGGCGGGGTTCTTCGTGGCGCAAACGCCCCCGATGGCGGTGGAGCCGGAAAACCTGCAGGAGGCCATCGACACCGTCTCGCTGCTGCGCGCCCAGCTCGACCGGCCGCACACCGTGCTCGCGGGCGATGGCCGCCCGCCCGAAAACTGGTTGCTGAACGCGGTGCCCGGGCTGACACTCTCGGCGGCCGAGGGTGGATATGGCACGCCGCACGGCCTGCTGGCGTTGCGCGAATACATCGCCGCCGCGCAACTTGCGCAGGGCATCGAGGTGTCGCCCTCGCAGATCGTCACCACCTTCGGCGCGAACCATGCCCTCGACCTGCTGATCCGCCGCTTCGTGCGCACGGGCGATCCGGTGCTGGTGGATGATCCGGGATACTACCCGCTTTTCGCGAAGCTGCGTCTTGCGGGGGCCAGGGTGATCGGGGTGCCGCGCGGGGCCTGCGGCCCCGATCCCGATGCCCTGCGCAGCCTCTCCATCGAACACGGCGCGAGGATGTTCTTCACCCAGTCGCTGGGGCAGAATCCCACGGGCCGGTCCATCGACCTGCCCACGGCCCATGCCATTCTGCAGGTGGCCGACCGGCAGGAGATGCTGGTGGTGGACGACGATCCGTTCCTCGACCTGCCGGGGGTCGTTGGCACGCGCCTTGCCCATCTCGATCTCTTCAAGCGGGTGATCCAGATCGGCAGCTTTTCCAAAACGCTCTCACCGTCGCTGCGGTCGGGCTACATCATCACCCGCCCCAAGATCGCCTCGAGCCTGGCCGAACTCAAGATGATCCTCGCGGTCAGCAGCTCGAGCTATACGGAGCGCATCATCGCCGACCTGATCCGCACCCGCCGCTACGAGAAGGTGAGGGTCGGGATCGCCCGACGGCTCGCGGTGGCCTGCGCCGAAGGCGTGCAGCGGCTGTCGTCGCTGGGGCTGTCGCTTTCTGCCGAGCCGCAGGGCGGGCTCTACGGCTGGCTGCAATTGCCGGAGGGGCTGGACGACCTGGAGGTGGCGCGGCTGGCGTCGGCACAGGGCATCTTTCTCGCGTCTGGCTCGCTCTTTCGGGTCGGCACCGAAACGCATCCGCCGGGGGTGCGCATCAACTGGAGCCGGGTGAACGACAGCCGGTTCTACTCATTCATGCGCCGGGTACTGTGAGAGGAATTTCCATGGCAGGGGCTGGCGGTTGCCCGGCTGCTCGGAGGGCGTACCGGCAAAATGGAGGCAAGACGCGTCAGAGCCTCCCTTCGGCGACAAGGGCGTGCGTGCGGTTCAGCGTCGACAGCAACGCGGCCTTGTAGCCCTGTTCGCTGTCGAACTGGGCCTGTTCGGCCTGCTCAGCGGGGCCGCCGGGTGCGGCGTCGCGCAGGCCGAGGTAGCAGTAGAACCGCAGCTGCAGCGCGCCGCTTTCATCTTCGATGATCTCGTTGACGATGGCGCCTTCGCGCGGGCCTGTGGCCTGGAAGAAGGTGACCTTGCGCTGCGGCTCCAGCACGATGATCTCGCGCAGGTCCTTGCCGCCGATGGTGGCGTCGCGGACGAAGTGGGTCGGGCTTTCCTCGGTGACCTCGCAACGGGTGCACAGGCCGGCGGGCAGGAACTCGCGCGCATCGCGCGCCTTCAGGTCGAGCCCGGCCCAGACCTGCTCACGGGTCAGGGGGACTGCGTCTTGCGGGTTCACGGGCACGCTGGCTGTCGAATAGATCATGGTGGTCGTCCTTTGATGTGAGGGGGGCTGTGCCCCCCGGGAGAGATCGGAGAGGGTCAGGCGATTGCGGTGACGCAGTCACGGTAGCTGCGCAGCGGGCGGCCCAGCATGTGCTCCAGCCGGTCGATGTCCCCGGCCTCGGGCAGCATGCCGTCGGTGGCGAAACGCTCGGCCATCAGAGCCATGTCGAGCGCCATCCAGGACGGCATCACCTGGCGCAGGTTCCGCTCGAACCCCGCGATGTCCTCGCCGGGATAGGCGATCTCGCGGTGCAGCGCCCGGGACCAGACGGCGGCGGCGTCCGCACCGGTCAGCGTGTCGGGACCGACGAGGTTGATCCGGGTCAGCGGCAACGGCGTGGCGGAGGTCTCGCGCCTGATCAGCTCGATTGCGGCGATCTCGCCGATATCGCGGGCGTCGATCATGGCGATGCCCTTGGCGCCTAGCGGCATCGGATAGACACCATAGCCGGCAATCGCCTCCTTGATCGTGATCTCGTTGTCCATGAAATAGGCTGGCCGCAGGATGGTGGCGTGAAGACCCATCTGTTCGATCATCCGCTCGACCCCGAACTTGCCGGCGAAATGCGGCACGTTGACGTAAAGATCGGCATGGATCACCGAGAGATAGACGATCCGCTCGATCCCCGCCTCGCGGGCGATGGCGAGGGCAACGAGGGCCTGCGTGTATTCGTCGGCAACCACGCCGTTCAGCAGGAAGAGGGTGGAGACGCCCGAGAAGGCCGCCCGCAGGGAGTCGACGTCGAGAAGGTCGCCCCTGGCAATATCGACGCCGGCAGGGAAATCGGCCTTGGCCGGGTCGCGCACCAGGGCGCGCACATCGGCGCCGCGCCGGACGAGGTGTTCGACGACGTTTCGGCCGACATTTCCGGTGGCGCCAGTTACGAGGATGGTCATTGAAAGCTCCTGTCTGAGTGTTTCGTCCTGGGGACATGGGGGAATGTATTGATCCAGATGAATGCGAATAGCTGTCCGATCTGGACACGTCGTCTCACTGGTGGAACAGTAAGGAGATGTTTTGCCGATACCGGGACATGACCGATGGACCTGCTCGCCCTGGCCGATTTCACCCTTGTCGCCCGCCACGAAGGTTTCGGCCGCGCCGCGCGGGCCTCGCTGCGGCCCAAGGCGACGCTGTCGCGCCGGGTGGCCGAGCTTGAGGCCGCGCTGGAGCTGCGCCTGTTTGAACGGGGTGGACGCAGGCTGAAGCTGACAGAGGAGGGCCGCGCGCTCTATGCGCGCACCAGCCGTCTTCTGCTCGAGATGGAGGAGGCGACGGCAGCCATCGCCTCGGGGGGCGAGACGCCGCGCGGCCGGTTGCGGATCAGCGCGCCGCTCTTGTTCTCGCAGACGGCCATGGGAAAGATCGCGGCCGATTTTGCACTGGCCTATCCCGAGGTGCGGCTGGAGGTGACAACCGAGGATCGTGCGGTCGACATGATCGAGGAAGGGATCGATCTGGTCATCCGGGTGAACCCGGATCCGGATGATAGCCTGGTCGGGCGGGTTTTCCTGCGGGATCGGCTCGTCGCCGTAGCGCGCCCTGACCTGCCGCGCACCAACCCGGGCGGACCAGTTCCGGCCGTCGTCAGGTCGGCGGCCGACCGGAACGCGTGGAAACTCAGGTCCCCCGGCGGCGCGACCACGGCAGAGCCGACGACGCTGGAGGTCGATCCAGTCCTCAGCCTGTCCTCGCTGGTCATGGTGCGCGACGCGGTGCGCGCCGGGGTCGGGGCCGGGCGGTTGCCGATCTCGCTCGTCAGCCACGACATCGCCAGTGGGACGCTGGTGCAGTGGGGCGCGATCGACGCGCCGGACATCGCCCTCTGGGCGCTCTACCCGTCGCGCCGTTTGCTCAGCGCCCGGGTCTCGGCGTTCCTCGACACGCTCAAGCGCACGTTTCCCAAGGGCACGCCGGACGAACTCGCAGCCTATATCGGACGCTAGCCCGGGGTGCCCCTGCGGCTGACCGGGGGGCGACTGCCCGGTGGCCTGTGGCGATCCGCGCTCTCACCCTTGGCGAAGGGCGTCACCGCCGTGGTGTTCCAGGAACTGCCGCGGGGGGACGCCCTCATGCCGGACGAAGGCCATCCCGAAGGCGCTGGCGGAGCCGTAGCCGACCCGCTCGGCGATCTCGGCATTGGTCATGCCGCCGCGCAGCAGAAGATCGCGGGCGAGTGCCATCCGCCACGCGGTGACGTATTCCATCGGCGGGCAGCCCAGTGCGACCTGGAAACGCGCGTAGAAGGACGACCGCGACATGCCGGCATCGCGGGCCAGTTCGGCGACGGAGAGCGTACTGGCCGGGTCACCGTGAATGCGGCGCAGGGCGGCGGCCAGGGACGGGTCCGACATGCCGCGCAAAAGCCCCGGGGGCCGGTCGGGGCCGGGGCTCGATCGCAGGGCCTCGATCATTAGCACTTCGAGAAGCCGCTCCAGGATCATGCCGCGCGCGGGACGGTCCGAACGGGTTTCGTCGTGAATGACGGGGGCCAGCGCGATCAGCCGGTCATGCCCCGAAAGGTGGATCATCTCGGGCAGCAGGCTGAGCAGGAGCTGACGCTCCGGTGCGGCGAAGTGGCAGTGACCGATCAGGGCCCGCACCTCGACCGGCGCATCGGCGGGCCCGAGGCGGAACCTGCCGGGACCCGTTTCCAGCGGAATCCGGGCCGCGCCCGGCGGCGGGGCGACCTCGCTGCGCATGGAAAAGGTGTGCAGGTCAGGGATCAGGACGAAGTCACCGGCCTCCAGCATCACCGGCGGGCGATCCGCGACAGTCAGTCGGCAACGTCCCTCCACGATCGCGGCGTAAAACGGGCTTGCGATGTCCGTCCGCTCGACCCGCCATCGCCCGCCTGCTTCGACCATCTTCGAGATCGAGGGGCGCGGCTTCAGCAGCGCAACGACGCTGGAGATCGGATCGGTGATGGTTTCGGGCGACATTTGGGACGATTGATGAAGAATATTGGATTTCCATTCATAGTCTGTCCCTTCGGCTTCGTCTACATGCATCTCACACACCAGGGGAGAGGCCACCGTGCGTCGCCCCTCGGCAGACGGACTGACTGTCTCGGAGCGTTTGCGGGTGCTGGTGCTGGACGTGACCCGACCCGACAGCATTGCAGCCGCCGTAGCCGAGGCCCTCCGCCCCGCCGCATGACCCACCATCGCCACCGTGCCCGATCAAGGCGCCGTGGCCCGCTACAGAAAGACCAACGACATGAACAGACTGATCGACCTGGCCCGCCACCTGCCGACGCCCGATCCCCAGCCGACTGTGGCCTATACGCCGATCCGAATTTCCCTGCCGGACCGGCCCCCGCTCGAACTGCGGCTGACCGCACCGGCGTCCGGGGCAAACCTTCCGGTGGTGGTGCTCTCGCACGGCTTCGGGCCGTCGAACTACATTCCCTCCAAGGATGGCTACGCCCCGCTGGCGCAATTCTGGGCCGAGCGTGGCGTGGCCGTGATCCAGCCCACCCACGCCAGTTCCCGCGCAGCGGGGTTCGACCCGCAGGAACCGGGCGGACCTTTCTTCTGGCGCGAAAGGGTAAGCGAAATGCGGGCTGTCCTCGATCACCTCGACGAGGTGGAACGACAGGCCCCTGCAGTCGCCGGCCGCCTCGATCACGCCCGGATTGCCGTCGCCGGACATTCCTTCGGCGGGTTCACCTGTTCACTGCTCCTGGGCGCGCGTTTGAAGGGCGAGGATTTTTCCGACCCGCGCATCTCGGCCGGCGTGCTTCTGGCGACACCGGGTCGCGGCGGCACCGACCTGACGCCCGAGAACGCTGCACGCTTTCCCTTCTTCGACGTGGATTTCAGCCATATGACGAAGCCCACACTGGTCGTCTGCGGTGCAGAGGATACCCCGCGTTTCACGCCGCGCGGCCCGGAATGGCATGCAGATGCCTTTCACGACGCGCCGGGAGCGGAGGCACTGCTGACGGTTGCCAATGTCGGCCACGGGCTCGGTGGAGTCGCGGGATGGGACGCCAAGGAGACCGAGGCGGAGCTCCCCGATGCCCTCGAGACAACGCGCCGCCTGACGCTCGCCTGGTTGCGTCGGAAATTCGCGCTTGAAGGGGACGATTGGTCCGGCGGGCGTATGGCCCTGAAAGGCGCGGCGGCGGAGACGGCAAATCTGATCGAGAAAGACGGCTGATGTCACGGCGACACGGGATGCACTGAAGGCGGTGAGGAGGGCGTCTCGGCGCGGGGACTGCCGCATCCCTTTGCGGCGTTCGGCGGCAGTTCGCGCCTGCCTGGGATGGCAGCCTCAGCCTGATCACATGCAGGCCGTGTCGCCGGATACCCCCTCGGTGTGCGGCATCACTGGTGGCTTCGGGTTCGTCGATGACCAGCACCCGGTCTTCGGCCTTGCCGTGTCCGGCAGCGTCAGCCGGTCGGGCACGACATCCGCCGGGTGAGGGCGCCGGGGTCTCTAGGCCGCGCCCCCGGCCGCGCGCGCCTCGGCGCATCAGGCGGCTTCGGCGGTCCGGTTGACCTCCTTGACGATGTCGATGATGCGCCCCGCCTGGTCCTGCGAGAAGAGCCCGGCGATCCCCATGTCATTCAGGTCGGAGAACGGGCTTTCGTAGAACGAGGCCGGTTCGACGATTCCGCTGTCCGTCAGGTGATCGACGATCATGTCGATGAACTCGGTCTGATCGGCGTTCAGCTTGTGGGTCGTGACGAATGTGCCGAAAGCCTCCTTGGCCGCAGACCTGTCCAGTCCGACCAGCCTGCGCAGGAAGTTCCCCAGGGGTTGTTCCGCGGTCAGCCGTGCCAGGGTCTCCTGATCCGCGATGCCATGCTCCAGCAGCATTCGCTGCAGCTCCTCCAGGTCCATGTCTGTCACCGGTTCGGCCCGGCGGATCTTCTGCAGGGCCAGGTGGTTGAGGTGGCTGTCGATGAACTGACGGACCTTGGCGGTGAACCGTGTCTTGTCGATGCCGTCTCCGACCTGCGGCAGCTCCACCGCTTCGCCGGCCCCGATGTCATCCTCGAAATTGGTGATGACATCCCGGCGCTGCTCGGGCCGGATCAGGTCGGTCAGCAGACGCAGCTTGCGGCGAACCTCGTCCAGCATCTCGACCGTGATACCGGTCCAGAACTCCTCGGTCTGAACCTCCAGGATCAAGGCCATCTCCCGGGCGACGCTCGGCACGTTCGCCAGGCGGCCCTCTTCGGACTCGCGCAGGCGTGCCTCGGCGTCCTCGGCGCGGGCGTGGGCGGTGGTGAACGCCTTTTCGATCTTCCGGATCTCGGCCATCGTGCTGGCGGAGATGGTGACCGAGGCTTCCAGCCGGTCCGCGTCGAAGCGCAGCCCCGGATCGGGGCGGGCGGTCCTGGCGTATGTGCGGGCGATCCAGTAGCAGACATGGAACAGTTCGCGTAGCGTGGCGACGGCATCATGGGGGGTGAGGGGCTTGCCGCTGTCATGGGCGGCGCGGTTGCCCTGCAGCTTGATGTAATCGGCCTTCCTGGTGATGGCGGGGCCGGTCAGGGCGGTCAGGCTGGGTTCGGCGATCATCGCCGCCAGCGTCGGCGAATAGACCCGCCGCAACGCCGGCTCATGGTCGTAGAGCCAATTCAGCGCCGTTTCCAGCGTCAGCCGCGCCCAGAAACAGGCCCCGCGCGGATCCGAGCGTGCGTGTTTCTCGGCCTTGACGGCGTGGCGCTGCAATTCGGGGAAATCGGCGGCGAGAAAGGCGAACTGTGTCATGATGGAAATCCTGTGTGGACAGGAGCTTGGGACGCAGCGCGCGCTTTCTCAACCGTGAAGTGCAATGAGATCAGAGCTCTCCGCGAAACGCGCAGAGCGAGCGGATCGGTCCTGGTCGACCGCGGCGCAGAGAGCGCAGAGACCCGCCACCGCAGGCCGGTTTGCGCGATGTCGTCCCACCGGCCCGGTCGCGGGGCAGATACAGGGGGCAGACACAGGGGGCAGAGAAGGGGCCATTGCGGTGGGGGCGTCCTCGCGCCGCGCCCGCCCCTGGCTCATGCGTCCCTGCCTATTGGAAGCTGACGGACTTCGCTTCGCCCGGCCCGACATAGACCTCGTCGTAGGTCGATCCGCCGCCAAAGCCGTTCTGGCCGTAGGTCACCCAGTAGCACCCCGGCGAGATCGCCGTCTGATGCGTGCCACCCGGCGTAATGACCGCGGTCTCGTTCTGGGCGCCCATGCTGCCGCCGATCAGGACGATCGTCTGCCGGTCCTGACAGGGATTTACGAATGCGATGATTTCGACATTCGAATTGTTCCTGATCGCCAGCGAGCCCGCATTTCCGCCGGAGGTGGCCGGAATATAGGTGTAGCCCCCACCACAGGCCGTCAGAGCAAGAGCGGCACCGGCCGCAAGAACGAGATTTCCAAGTCGCGCCATTTAATAGTCATCCCATGAGTACGTGATCTGGTTTTGAAAAGACGCACCCCTGCGGATGCAATGAAAGACAAAGCCATAAACCAATCCGGAAGCGCCCCGTCCCGGTTTCGACGTTAGCAAGCCTCCGATGTCGAGGCAAACATGATGTCGTTTTCGGCCCTCGGGCCCCGAGGTGCGGCCGGGGCGCCCCCGGGCCTCCATCCTCAGGGGTCCTGCGCCGGGTCGCGGCGTTGCAGCAGGAATGCCCCCTTTCCCTCGCCCGGTGCGGCCAGGTCGATCCGCATGTCCGCCCCCTCCGGCGCGAAGGTCAGGCGGCTGTCCCGATCACCGCGCAGTGTCAGGCGCGGGCCGTCCTGGCGCAGCGTTACCGCGCCGCGCAGAAGTTTCGCCGGCTCCGCGATCCTGAACGACGCCACCTGGCCCGCACTGTCGTGGGTCAGCGTCAGGCGCAGCGTCCTGCTGTCCTGGCGGCTTGCACAGCGCAGCATGATCGTCACGGTCCGGGGATCCTCCCGGGCGCCGCTCATGCGGCAGAGGAGAGTGTGGCGGATATCGCCCTGAGCCTCGCTGAGCTGCCCCTTTCCCTGCCAGTCTCCGACGAATGCCTCGAACGGCTGTTCCTGTGCCAGGGCCGCGGTGAAGGGACACAGCGCCGCGATGGCGAGAAGGCACGCCAGGGCTCTCGCCAGGGCGCGGGGCAGGGCGCGGGGCAGGAAGGGTGTCATCAGCGGGTTCCCCCGATATCGAAGGAGGCGGGCAGCAGCAGGACGTCCGCCAGCCAGGCCACCACCAGCGCCAGCACCATCAGCATGGCCAGCAGCTGCAGGCCCGGAAGCCCGCTCAGCCCGACAACGGCGAAGGCCGAGACGAGGCAGAGCGTCGTCAGGGTGATCGGCTCCAGCGTCCGGCGCAGGCCCTGGCGCAGATCGAGCCGGTCTCCGTCCCGGCTGGCCCAGAGCATGTGCACCGTGTCGTCGGCAACGATCCCCGAGGCGATGATCATCGCCACCGTCGCCGACACGGTGATCCATCCCGGATCCAGCGCCATCGCGACATAGATCGCCATCAGCGGCAGGGCGTTGGTCAGCAGCGTGATCACTCCGACCCGCAGCGAGCGCATGGCGACGCCGATGGTCGCTGCCAGCAGAAGGAAGCAACTGAGCTGGACGAGTTGCAGGCGGGCGATCGTCGGCAGGATGGTGTTGGCAACGGACAGCGGGTAGCCGGTGACCTGGGCGGTCACGCCCTCCGGCAGATCGGCGCGCAACCGCTCCTCGAGGGTCCGAAGGTCGCGCGCGGTCATGTCGGTCGGCACGGGCAGGGGCAGGACGAGGCCGCCCCGCTCGGTCCGCAGCGCCCCCAGGGCGGAGGCATCCGGTGGGGCCGTGCCGTAGAGTGTCCTGATGGCGGCCTGCTCTTCTTCGGCATCCGCGTCGGCCAGAAGCACGAAGAGGGGCGCCATGGCCAGCCCGGCATCCATCGCCTCGCTCACCGCCTCGGCGACCGAGCCGCGCGGCAGGTTTTCCTGGAACTCGAAGTTGGGCGCGGTCAGCAGAACCGCCGTGGCGCCGAGCCCGAAGGCGACACAGCCTGCCCCCAGAATGGCGCGGGGGCGGCCCAGTGCGCCCTGGGCAAGCGAAAGGAGCCGCCCGCTCAGCTGGCGACCGGCCGGCGCGGCCCTTCGCCCCGCGTTCCGGTGCAGCGTCACCGCGGGGCCCAGCAGCACGACCGACAGCCACAGCAGCGTGATGCCCGAGGCGCCGCAGAAGGCCAGTCGGCGCAGCGCGGCGCTGTCCTCGAAGGCCATCGACGCAAAGGCGAGGGCGGTCGTCAGCGAGGTGACGGTGATCGGCAGCAGCACCTTTCGGCGCAGGGCCGCGGCACCCGCGTCCGGGTCAAGCGTTTCGCCGGCGCGCTTCATGTGCAGCATGTCGGCCAGCCCGAGCGTCAGCACGACCGGAGGCACGAGCGAGTTGAACATGTCCAGCGGCACGCCCGCCGCCGCCATGGCCCCGAAGAACCACATCAGGCCAAAGCTCGGCGGGATCATCAGCAGGACCGCGGTGCCGAGGCTGCGATACCAGAAGGCGACGATTGCCGCGCTGATCAGGCCGCTGAGAAAGGGCAGATAGGCATTGTCGAGGCGCAGTTGCGTCGTGATGCTGTCCTCGATCGCGGCCGAGCCGATCTCGCGGAGGCACAGGTCATCGCCCGTGTCGCAGGCTTGATACCGACCGCCCAGACCTGCCAGGTCCTCCGCCTGTCCACTGATCAAGACCACGCTGGCGCGCAGATCCCGGCTGATGAACTGGGGCCCGAAGGGCATGTCCCGCACCTGGCGCAGCGCAGCCTCCGTCCCGGCCCGGCCCTCCGCCGCCGCGTCCAGCGGGCTCATCCCGCTCTCGGGTTCGAGCAGGGAAAAGGCCGACACGACCCCGTCGGCCCGGTCCTCCAGCTGAAGCTCGAAGACCAGGTCCGAGAGGGCGGTCGCAAAGCCGTCGAGCTTCTCTGCCCGCCAGGTGGCCAGCAGCACGACGGGCGGATCGAGCCAGGCATCGACCATCGGCCCCGCGCTGTCATCAATCAGCGCGGGGCTTGAGATCGCGGCATTCATGTCGGCTTCGACCTGCAGCCGGGGAAGGGCCAGCGCACTGAAGAGGCTGAGCAGCGCCACCAGAAGCCACTGCGCCCTCGGCAACTTTCGGACCGGTCGAAGGACGGCGGGCGGGATCATGGCCTTACATTTTCATGGGGGATCTGCAGCGGTTCTCTCAGGCCGTTCGCCCGCCTGATCAGGAAGGACCGGATCGGGGGCATCGCGCCGACCGTCCGCAGACCCAGGTGCCGGACCGAGGCCAGCAGGACATTGTCGCCGGCGAAGAAGGAAATGACGTTGTCGGTGACCAGGCGCATCATGCGCGCATCCGGCCGGCGCCGAAGCTGATAGCGGGCCAGAAGCGCCGGGGCACCGACATCGCCCCCGGCCTGCCGTGCCGTCGCGACCAGGCTGCGGAGCGTTTCGATATCGCGGAACCCGTAGTTCAATCCCTGTCCCGTCATCGGGTGGAAGACATGGGCCGCATCGCCGAGAAGCGCCAGGCGCGCGCCGATGAAACGCTCGGCGATGGCGCTGGTCAGCGGAAAGCTGACGCGCCCGCCCTCAAGGTGAAACGGGCCGAGGTTGGCGCCCATTGTGCCCTTCAGGGCCCGCGCGAAGCACGCGTCGGACGCGGTCTTCAGCGCCTCCGCCTCCGCATGGGGCAGGGTCCAGGTGACCGAAGAGCGATGCGGCCCGACCGGCAGGATCGTCAGCGGTCCCATCGGCAGAAGATACTGATGCGCGCGGAAGGCGTTTTCCTGGTCATGGCGCAGGGTCTGCACGAAGGCCGTCTGTCCACTGTCGCGCTGGTGGATCTTTACCCCCGCGCGCGCCGCCGTGGCCGAGCCGCGCCCCTCGCAGCCGATGAGCAGGGCGGCGGCGACCTGTTCGCCTGTCGACAGGTCCAGCAGGATCCGCTGCTGGCCTGCCTGCTGCGCCGTGATCGTCCTGCCGCCGAGGATCTCGATACGCCCGGACTGGCGCGCGTGGTCCACCAGGGCCTGCTTCAGGTGCCGTTCGGCGATGATGAAGGCAAGCGGCGTGCGCTGGCCCTTGTGGTCACCGAAGGTCAGCGGATGGGCCGCACACCGGTCTGCGGGGACATGGTTGCTCAGCACGATATCGCGCAGCGGATAGGTCAGCGGCCCGACCGTCCGCCAGACCCCCATGCGGTCCAGAAGCGACACCGTGGACTGTGTCAGGACGAAGACCCTGCCGCTGTCCCGGGTCGCGCCTCCGTCGCGAAATGGCGTTCGCTCGATCACCGTGACGGAACATCCGAGCTGCGCCAGTGCAAGGGCGGCGCTGAGACCGATAATGCCTCCACCCGCAATAGCAAAATCCGTATTCCGCAAGTCTCGTCCTCAGAGCTCACATTCGCAATGCCGAAAGCTAGCATGTCGTTTTTTGATCGCGCAAGCGCAGAGGGGTCAACCCGCGATGGCTGCGCGGCCGTGTTTGAATTGGGCCAGCGCCCTGAGGGCATAGTAATGGGGCGTTCCGGAAAAATTCGTGTACCAGACCCCGGGAATGCCAGCTGCGAAGAGATCCTCATTCTGCCAGCGCCCGTCAGGGTCCTGATGGGCGATCAGCCAGCGGGCCGCCCGTGTCGCTGCCGGGTGCCGCGACTGCCCGGCGCGCACGAAGGCCAGCAGCGCCACGGCGGTATGGAACGGGGTCGAGGGGGCGGGGAGGAACTGCCCCGCCTCCAGCGCGGCGGGGGACTCGCCAAAGCCGCCATCCGGCTGCGCGATGGAGGCAAACCACCCCACGATGCCGTCCCGATCGACCGGCAGGCCGGCCTCCAGGGCGCTGTCCAGTCCGTAGAGAGAGCCATAGGTGTAATGGGTGAACCAGCGGCACAGCCACAGCCCCCGGCGCCTCTGACGTGCGACGAAGCGGTGGCCGCGCCGGGCCGCGGCGGCCGCCCGAGCCTCGAATGGCTCCAGTCCCGGGAACTCGCCCCGGCCGATGCGCCCCAGAAGATGCGCGGCCCGCGCCGTGAGGACGGGGCAGGGCGTGTCACGAAGAAACCAGCGTCCGCCCTGCAGCACCCTGATCCAGCCCCTGTCGTTGCGGTCCCAGCTTGCCCAGCCACCGTTCGAGCCCTGCATCGCCAGCAGCCAGGCCACGGCCTGACCGAGCGGGGCGCGCCAGGCCGGGTTGTCCTGCGCCAGCGGCAGCAAGGCGCCAAGGCTCACCGTCGTGTCGTCGACGTCGGGGTAATGGCGGGCGACGCGCTGAAATCCCCAGCCGCCGCGTTCGGGCGAGGCCATCCGTGCCATGCAGTCGGCCTCCTCGAAGGTCTGCGCCTGCATCAGGAAGGCGCCGCCTCGCGCCAGGCGGGCCGCATCCTCGCCACCGCCGACCTCCTGCAGGATCTGCATGTAGAGCGCGGTGTCCCAGATCGTGCTGTCGGTGAAGCTCTGCCTCAGGCCGGTGCGGGTGGGGTGCTGCCAGCTCCGCAGTGCCTGCAGGCCGGCCTCGATATTGTCCGCGTACCGCTCGGGGTCGCTGACATGCAGGGCCATCAGCGCGGCAGAGGTCATGTGAAGCGAGGAAAAGAACGATCCATCGGGCTCTTGTCGGGCCAGCAGCCAGGTCAGCGCCCGGTCCCTGTGGCGCGCGGTTGCCGCAAGACGCAGGTCGAGCCGGCGCAGCCCCTGTGTCAGCCGCACCATCGGACCGCGCGAGACGCGTCGCGCGGCCTCGGCCCAGCGTCGCCGCCAGGGCGGCGCCGCCTCGGCTGCCGGCTGGCCCCGGCGCGCGCGTTCATAGAGCACGACGCTCATTGCCACGAGGGACAGGCGGATGACGCCGAAGTCCGTCAGGTTGGGATGCAGCCACGTCGGAAGGCTGACCAGCCTCGGCGACATGTAGGGGACATCGGCCCAGTCGATCGCGCCGCTCATCGCCAGCGTGCCCAGCCAGAACCCGTCGATGCGGGGGGCTGGCCGGCTGTCCAGCCAGGCCCGCGCCCTGGTCTCGGCGGCGCGCCCGGCGTCGGTGGCCGCCCCCTCCAGAGCCATGGCGCAAAGGGCGGTGACCTCGCTGTCGCCGCCATCGCCCGGCCAGGCCTCCCAGGCCCCCGAGGCGCATTGCCGGGACGCCAGGTCGCGCTCCATCTCCCGACCTGCATCGCCTGGTGCGCGGCCGAGGAACCTGAGGCAGTTTAGGTAGATCGCGGTCGCCCGCGGATCGTCCCGGACCGGCAGCGACCAGGAGCCATCCGCCCGCTGTCGCTGCCGCACCCAGTGCAGCCCGCGTTCCAGTGCCTCGTCGAGGTGCGTCTCGATCCGCATCGAAATCCGGTCCCTCCGTGTCGCCGTCAGGATGCCATTGGGAGGACCGGCCTGCCGGAAGTCCAGCCCAAACCGCAGCCGACCCGGGCGCCGCGTCTACCGCAGGCGCAGGCCAGGCCGATGGAGGACATTCCGTCCGTCCCGCGCGGCGCGGATCGCGCTAGCGGTGGCCGACCCAGCCGCGGTCATCGGTGAAGGCGCGGGCCGGCGAGATCCGCGTGGGGTGGTAGCCGTCGGGGCGCGCGGCCAGCGGCGTAAGGGGGGTCTCTGCCGCCGCGAGCAGGATGTTGGCCCGGCCCGAGGGGCTGAGCGGACCCATGACGGCCAGGACATGCGGATAGACCTGGGTGAGGATCGCGTGGACGCCACGCGCAAGCGGGCCGTCGGGCCGGTCGATGAGGTTCACGTAAACCGGGCCGTCGACCACCTCGCGCAGGCGCAGGTAGGTTTCTCGCGTCACCAGATGCGCGGGAACCGACCGGGAGGAGAAGGCATCCATCACCGCCGCGTCGAACCTGTCGCCGGTTTCCGTCAGGTAGGCGCGGCCGTCCGCGTGCAGGATGCCGAGGCGCCCGTTCGCGGGCCGGTCCCGGGCCGCGGCATCGTAGCCGGTCGCGGCGATCATCGCCGCCGCCCGGGGCAGGTGCGCGCGGACGACCTCGGTCACGAGCGGGTCGATCTCGACGGCCAGGGCCCGCGCGGCGGGGCGTGTGGCCAGCAGCTTGGTGGGCAGCGTGTAGCCACCGCCGCCGATGAACAGCACCGAGGGCGCCGGACCCAGATCGGCATCGAGGCGCGACCACAGCCAGTCGGTATAGGGCAGGGCCAGCGTGCCCGCTCGCTTTTGCGCCTCCGGTCCCTCGGCCCCGTCTGGCTGCTCGTCCTGCGCCCCCCTGTATTCGGCGGCCTGCAGGATGCCATCGGAGAACAGGCGCACCTGCGGCCCTCTTTCGTCGATGTCCAGGCAGGACTGGCCGGATTCGTACTGGCAGGCAGGGGAGCCGGCAAGCCCGGCGAAGGCAATGAAACCCAAGGTGGCCACGGTCACGCCCGGGTTGGCCGGGCCGCCGCCACCGCCGCGCAGGAAGGGCAGGCAGGCCAGCGCCAGCAGGCCGCAGGCGGCGAAAGTGGCGGTGGCCCCGATCAGCGGCAGCGCGACGAACCCGGCCAGGACCGATCCGAAGATGGCGCCGATGGACCCAGCGGCCATGACGAAACCCAGCGAGGAGCCCTCGTGCCCGGGGCGGGCCTCGATCGCCAGCCTGGCCAGCAGCGGCGAAGGCAGGGTGATGAAGACCGAGGCCGGGAAGAACACGACGAGCACGCTGAGGATCATCCCCCCGGTGCCCCGCGCGCCCCAGGCATGCAGGGCCCCGAGCAGGGTGGGCGAGAGGGACATCAGGACCGCCGTCGCCACCAGCGCCTTGCGCACATCGCGCAGGGCCCGGTCCCGCGGCCTCTCGGCGACGAGGCCCCCGAGGGCGCTGCCCAGCGAGAACCCTCCAAGGACCGTGGCGATCACTGTGGTCCAGGTCAGCAGCGAGGTGCCGAAGAAGGGGGCAAGGACACGTCCGGCGGCGATTTCGTAGGTCAGGCCGACAGCCGACATGAGAAGGGTGAGGCCGATGGCGACGGGAAAGCGGATGACGACCTCCTGTTCGAATGCGGTGCCCCCCGGGTAGTGACGCAGAATGGCCCGTTGTACCAGTGGCCCCTGTTCACACCTCCGGGTGCAGCGGGGCCTCCGCGCGCCCGGGGATGCCGGCGTCCGAGTCATCCTGACAGGGCGCAGGGTCTGCGATTGCCCGCAGGTCCCGCTCCACCGGCCGCCGATCTTCTCAGTCGATCCCGTTGGCGCGCTGCAGGGCGCGCGTGGTCCTGGGTCTGGGCTGAGTCCGGTCCTCGGCGGGGCGACAGGCAGGCCCCGGCCCCGACGCATGGAAGCAGGCGCGCGGCGGAGGCAGGTCCAGGTTCACCGCGATGGCGGTTTCCAGCCTCGGGCCGGGCCGCCCGGCGGGCAGGCGCAGCAGGACGGGGTGATGTCGCCGCCGCGCGCCCCGAAGGGACGGCATTGGCGGGGGGCTGTCGTCGGCACGGGTCCCCGTCCTGTCGATGCCGTCACGGGCCGGTCGTCAGTCACTCCCGCTCCGTGCACGCCTCGCGCGCGTCGTAGGCCCGTTGGGCCGCCGCCAGATCGCCACCATGGTGCAGTGCCCAGTCATAGAGCGCGGTAAACGGTTGCTGCAGCGACTTGCCAAGCGGGGTGATGCTGTATTCGACCCCCACCGGGGCCGTCGGCAGCACCCTGCGCAGCACCAGGCCATTGCGCTCAAGCCGTTTCAGCGCATCGGCGAGGGCCTTGTGGCTGATCCCGTCCAGACGGTTGCGCAGCTGGTTGAACCGGGACGGGTGCGTGCACAGCACGGTCAGGATCAGCACCGACCACTTGTTCGCGATGTGATCCAGCACCGGGCGCACGCTGTCGGTGTCGATGGTGAGGCTGTCGTCGGTTGAGGTCATCTGAGTCAACTCCGGGTTACCTAGGCAACAAGAGGTGCGTATTTTTTACTAGGTATACAAGTCCTATCTAGCGTGTTCCAAACAAGGAGACATCTGATGGGACAACTTGATGACAAGACCGTGGTCGTCGTCGGCGGCGTCGCCGGTATCGGCGGCGCGATCAGCGAGAGGTTCGCGGCCGAGGGCGCGACCGTCTACGCCACTAGTCGCCGGGACATCGCCGACGCGCCCGCCCACCCGGGCATCCACCCTGTCCGCGCCGATGCCACGGACAGTGCCGCCCTGCGCACCGCCTTCGAACGCATCACCGCCGAGCGCGGGCAGATCGACGTGCTGGTATTCAATGCCGGCATGTCCGGCCACGCCGAAATGACCGACGCGTCGGCGGATCACTATGACGACACCTTCGCGCTCAACGTGCGCGCGGCCCTCTTCGCGACGCAGGCGGCAGCCGCCTCGATCCCCGAGGGGGGTGCCATCGTGCTGATCGGATCGGTCGCGGGCTCCATCGGCACCAGGGGCTACGGGGTCTACAACGCCAGCAAGGCGGCGATCCGCTCCTTCGCGCGGACCTGGGCGAACGAACTGGCGCCGCGCGGCATCCGCGTCAACGTGGTGGCCCCGGGCGCAACCGACACCGAGATGTTCGCCTCGGCCTCGGAGGAGGTCCGGGCGACGATCGCCAGCGCGGTGCCCCTGGGGCGGATGGCGCGCCCGCAGGAGGTGGCCGCGGCCGCCCTGTTCCTGGCCAGCGACGAGTCCAGTTTCGTCACCGGCATCGAATTGCCGGTCGACGGCGGTTTCGCCCAGGTCTGAGGGCCCGGCGGTCGCGGGGTCCGCGGCCGCCACCCCTGACCTGGCCGGACGACGGGCGCGGGCAACGGGGCCACGCGCAGGGGCCGCAGTTGGCCTCTCAGGGCCTCGGGCATGTCTCCCAGTCAGCCGATCTCTGCTCTGCCGAACGATACCGTCGTTATTCGGGACTTTTCAGGTGTCGGGTCCGGTTGTCTCGGCGCTGACGCTCAATAGATCCTCTACGCATACGACACGCCAAATGCTCAGCCTGCCGGCCGGTTGCGGTCTCGAAGGCCGATATCCGGGCGGCGGCGCCAGGTCAGGAGAGGCAGAATGACAAAGAGTGAAGATCGACAGGGAATGAACCGAAAGGGCAGCGGGGGCCTGGAGGTCTCTCGCCGGACCGCATTGATCGGCGGTGGTGCCGTGACCACGGCGGCCGTGGTCGGACGATCCGGGCGCGCGGCGGCCCGGGAAGAGATCCCGGTGCTGCGCGCGGCACCGGCCGGGGCCGGGCAGACCGTGATGCTGTCCACCACCGTCAACGGCGCGCCGGTGGAGGTCGAGATCGACGCCCGCACCTCGTTGCTGGACCTGCTGCGCGAGCGGCTGCAGCTGACCGGGGCCAAGAAGGGCTGTGACCACGGCCAGTGCGGGGCCTGCACCGTGCACCTGGACGGCCAGCGCGTCGCTGCCTGCCTGACACTGGCCGCCAAGGCGCAGGGCCGCGAGGTGACCACCATCGAGGGCATCTCGGACGGCGAGACGCTGCACCCGATGCAGCAGGCGTTCATCGACAACGATGCCCTGCAATGCGGCTACTGCACGCCCGGGCAGATCATGTCGGCCATCGCCTGCGTCAGCGAGGGTCATGCCGGCTCACGCGAGCAGATCCGCGAATACATGAGCGGCAACATCTGCCGCTGCGGCGCCTACGTGGGCATCGTCGCCGCCATCGAAACCGCCGCCGATCAGATGGGAGAGGGCTGATGCAACCATTCACCTACCTCACGCCGGGCAGTGCCGAGGAGGCCGTCGCGGCCTATGCCGAAGCTGGAGAGGGCGCTGTCTTCGTCGCCGGGGGCACGAACCTGTACGACCTGATGAAGCTGGGCATCGCCCGCCCGTCGCATCTGATCGACGTGACCGGGATCGAAGGGCTCGACACCATCTCGACCGAGGGCGAGGAGCTGCGGTTCGGCGCCAATGCCAAGATGAGCGCGGTTGCCGCCCATGACCATGTCGCCGGGCAGTATCCCGTCCTGTCGGAGTCGTTGTGGAAGGCCGCGGCGCCGCAGCTGCGCAACATGGCGACGGTGGGGGCGAACCTGCTGCAGCGCACCCGCTGCCTCTACTTCCGCAACGGCGCCGGATCCGTCAGCACCGTCGGTGTCTACCCCTGCAACAAGCGCGCGCCCGGCTCGGGCTGCGCCGCGATCGGCGGGCTGGACCGGGGCCAGGCGGTGCTGGGCACCAGCGAGGCCTGCACAGCGGTCAGCCCGGGGGACTGGCCGGTGGCGCTGACCGCGCTGGATGCCTCGGTCGAGGTCCTGGGCCGCGACGGCGCGCGCCGCATTCCCATCACCGAGTTCTACCGGCTGCCCGGCAGTACCCCCGATGTCGAGTTCGCGCTTGCCCCGGGCGAGATCGTCACCGCCGTGACCGTCCCGCGTACCGAGGCCGGACGGCGCTCGACCTACCACAAGCTGCGCGACCGGGCCTCCTACGCCTTCGCCCTGGCCTCGGCGGCGGTCGCGCTGGAGATGGAGGGCGAGACCGTGCGGCGGGCAAGGATCGCCCTGGGCGGGGTCGCCACGGTGCCCTGGCGCGCCAGCGGCGTCGAGGCGGCCCTCGCGGGGCGCAGGCTGAGCCGCGATCTGGCCCTCGAGGCGGCCCGCGGGGCCTTTGCCGAGGCCCGCCCGGGCCGACAGAACGGCTTCAAGATCGACCTCGGGGCGCAGACCCTGGCCGATGCCCTGATGATCGCCATGGACCGGGCCTGACCGGATGTTCCCTCCTCTCCGCTACCTGATCGAAAGGATCACCTGATGCCCAGTGCCCCGTTTCCCGAAATCGCCCGTGTCGACGCCCGGGACAAGGTCCTCGGCCGGACGCTTTATGCCGCCGACGTGCCGCAGACCGATCCGCTCCATGCCATGCTGGTGCCCGCGGCCATCACCCGGGGGCGGCTCGTCTCGCTCGACCCCGGGGTGGCCGGGCGGGTGCCCGGCGTCGTGCGGGTCCTGACCTCCGATGACTTCCCGGTGCCGCCCGAGCCTGACCCGGACGGGCCGCCACCGCCACCGCCGACCCTGACGGCGCAGATTGCCTACTTCGGCCAGCCCGTCGCGCTGGTGGTGGCCGAGTCCCTCGAGGCCGCGATCGAGGGTGCCGAGGCACTGGCCGCGAGCGCGACCTACGAAGCGGAAGGTTTCGTCGCGGTGCTGGGAGCGGACAGCCCGCGCGAGGAGGTCGAGCCCCGCCGCGTCGGCGATGCCGAGGCGGCTCTCGCCGCAGCCGCCACGCGGATCGAGGATCTCTACGAGATCCCGGTGCAGCATCACAACCCGATCGAGCTGATCGCCACCTCCGTGCGCCTGTCGGAGGGGCGTCTGATCATCGACGAACCCCAGCAGGGTGTCGATATCGCCCGCTTCGGCGTGGCCGGGGCGCTGCAGATGGATCCCGAGGCGATCACCGTGCGCAGCGCCTATATCGGCGGGGCGTTCGGCCAGAAGGGCTTTGCCCAGAGGCAGACCGCCATCGTTGCCAGGGCGGCGATCCTGACCGGCCGCCCGGTCAAGCTGGTCACACCGCGCGGTCAGCTGTTCCATCTGACCTATCACCGCCCGGCCAGCCGCCACCAGGTGCGGCTTGGCGCGGATGCGGGCGGACGGCTGACCGGCCTCGCCTACGACGCGGTGCAGGAAAACACTCCCGGCGGGGCCTTCGCCGCTGCCGACTACCACGAAGGAGCCGGCCGGCTCTACGGGATCGAGAATTACAGCGGGACCGCCGCCGACGTGTTCGTCGACCGTCACGCGCCGGGTTACATGCGCGGCACCCACCCCTACGGGGCCTGCTTCGCCATCGAAAGCGCGCTGGACGAGCTGGCGATTGCCTCCGGGCGCGATCCGGTCGAGATCCGGCTCGCCAATGACACGGCGACCGATCCGCTGACCGGAAACCCGCTGTCGGCGCGCCATCTCAATGCCTGCCTGCGCGAGGGCGCGCGCCGGTTCGGCTGGGAGCGTCGCACCGCCGAGACCGCCTCGATGTGGGCCGAGGACGGCTCGATCATCGGCATGGGCGTGGCCAGCGGCATCTTCCCGGCCGCGGTCGCGGCGGGCGAGGTCACGCTCAGGGTTTCGGCCAATGGCACCACGCGGCTGATCGCCTCGGGACACGAGATGGGGCAGGGCATCCGCACGATGCTGGCCAACACCATCCTGCAGCAACTCGATGTCGACCCGGACGGGATCGAGATCGTGCTGGGGGATACCGATGCCTCGCCCCAGTTCATGACCGCCGGGCAATGGGGGACCACCAGCATCGTCAGCGCCACCGCGGATGCCGCGGCCCGTCTCGCCGCGGCCTATGCCGAGCTGGCCGGCGAGCGCACCCCGGCCGGCAATCTGAACGTCCGACTGGCGCGGCTGCGGCGCCCCTACCTCGAGGTCAAGGGACGCCAGAAAGGCCCGGGTCAGGACGCCTCCGCGCTGGAGGAGTTCCGCCAGCGTGGCTTCCCCCTGGCCGGACCGGAGTACCCGCAGTTCACCTCGATGAGCCATATCGCCCACTTCGCCGAGGTGCACGTGGAGCCGACCACCCGGCGGGTCCGGGTGGCCCGCATGGTCAGCATCGTCGATTGCGGCCGGGTGATCAGCCCGCGTACGGCGCGCAGCCAGGTCTACGGCGGCGTGGTCTGGGCCATTGGGCATACCCTCGGCGAGGGCAGCGAGATCGACCCGCGTTTCGGCGGCGTGCTGAATGACGACCTTGCGGACTACGTCGTCGCGGTGAATGCCGATATCGGAGAGATCGATGTCGGCTTCATCGACGAGCCGGATCCGATGATCAGCGATGTCGGTGCCAAGGGGCTGGGTGAACTGACCATGGTCGGCGCTTCGGCGGCCATCGCCAACGCGATCCGTCATGCCACGGGACGGCGGATCCGGAAGCTGCCGATACGGGTCGACGACCTGCTGTGATGATCGTCCGCGCGTGCCCCCCTCCCGGCCTTTCCGGAGGGGCGCACTCTGTCGCGCCGGGCGGTACTGCTGAATATTCAGTCGCCCGGACGCCAGATTCGAGGGGCTTGGCGGACTTCGCCGATCTCTGCGTACGACTTTCCGCTACCGACCAAGGGAGCATTTGTCGGAATCCGGGGCAATTGCTACCCTTGCCGGGGCATTGGGCAGGGAACCTCAGGCAATGAAAGTGGTCATGATCACCTCGGTTCCGGCGGTGCCGTCCGACGCTGGAAACCGCGCCAGGATCCGCGCGCTGGCCGAGGAGATCCTCTCTCTCGGGCACGAGCTTGTGCTGGTACTGCTGCCGATGGATCGCAGGGATCTCGACGCGCCGCGCCATCAGGCGCATTTCGACCAGGTGCCGGGGCGCTGCAGGGTAATCGGGCTGTCCAACGGTGGCCGGCTCGGGCAGCGGGGGTATCGGCTGCGGCGCTCGCTGCGCAAGGGCTGGCGCAAGCCGCTGCGGGCGCTTGGCCTGGAGGCCGGTTTCTACACGGCGCTGGACCTGTTCTGGAACCCCCGCTGGGATGCGCCTCTGCGGGACATCTGCCGCGACGCCGGGGTGGTGATGGTCGAATACGCGTTCAGTTCGAAGGCGTTCGAGGCCGCTCCGGCGGGCGCGCGCAAGATCCTCGACACCCATGACATCCTGTCGGACCGGCACCGGACGTTCCGGGGCAGGGGCCTGGACCACTGGGTGTCGCTGCAGCCGTCAGACGAATGCCGGGCTTTCCGACGGGCCGATGTGGTGCTGGCGATCCAGGAGGACGAGGCGCGGGCGATCCGTGCGCTTCTGCAGCAGCACGGGCGCGGGGACGGCGCCGACACGCCGGAGGTCGCCGTGGTCAGCCACCTGCCGCGCCCCAGCACCCTGCCGGCGACACCGGGGGATGGGATGGACGGGCTCTTCGTGGGGTCCGACAACCCGGCGAACCGGGCCTCCCTGTCGGTCTTTGTCGATCACACGCTGCCCCGGGTCACCCAGGCCCTGCCGGCCTTCCGCCTGGTCGTGGCCGGCACCATCTGCCGGTCGCTGCCCGATCATCCCAACATCCGCAAGATGGGCGTGGTCGAGGACCTGTCGCAGGTCTACCGCGACGCCTCGTTCTCGCTGAACCCGATGGAGGTGGGAACGGGCATCAACATCAAGCTGCTGGACGCCATGGCGGCGGGTCTGCCGGTGGTCTCGACCCTGACCGGGGTGCGGGGGGTTCCGCCGAAGGACTGCGGCGGCATCCGCATCGTCGGGGACCAGGATCACGCGGCCTTCGCCGGAGAGGTCATCGCCCTCGCGGAGGATGCCGAGCTGCGGCGCAGCCTGGGGGATGAATCCTTGCGGGCGTCCCGGGCCTGGGTGCGGCAGCAGGCAAGGGAACTGGCGAACCAGATCGAGGGCCGGCTTTCGGCATGACCGCATCCCGAGGGGTGCAGATACAAGTGACAACGTGGCCAACGCATGGGAGGAGCCGATGACGGCGCACTCGGAAGTCATGACGATGAAGGCCCTGCGGCTCGATGCCGTGGCGACGTCCGAAGCGACCCCGGTCGAGATCGCCCTGGCCAGCGACAGCGCGATGCTGGAGCCGGCCCTGGTTGCGCTGTTCTCGGTCTGGCGCAACACCTCGCGCGCTATCATCCTGCATTTCCTCGGGCAGGGGCTGTCTCGGGCGGAGCAGCGGCGCCTTGAAACGCTGTGCGGTCATCTTGGTGTCCTGCTCAGGTATCATCCGCTGTCGCCGGCGGCCTTCCGCAAGGCCGAGCAGAAGGACCCCGATATCTCTCTGGTGACCCTGGCGCGGACCCTGCTTCCCGAACTGGTGCCGGGGCGCGTGCTCTACCTGGATTGCGACGTCCTGGTGCTGGGCGACGTGGCCGAGCTGTTCGATACCGACCTCGGGCACGCCAGCATCGCGGCGGTGCGTGACCTGCGCGTGGTCGAGCTGTGGCGCGACACCTACCACAGGTCGGACAAGCTGCGCGGTCATGTGGCGGTGATGGGCGACTACCCGGTCACCGACTATTTCAACGCGGGTCTGCTGCTGATGGACTGCGCGGCGATCCGCGCGACGCCGGGACTGGTCGAGGAGATGCAGGATTTCGAGACCGCCTCGCGCTTTCCGCTGCTGGACCAGGATCACCTGAACCGGCTGTTCCGCGGCCACAGCCGCCTGCTTGGCGCCGACTGGAACGAGATCTGGGGCCGCAGCCGGCATCGGCGGCGGGTGCTGCGCGAGGCCCACCTGGGGGAGGGTGACAGCCGGGCGCCGCGGATGCTGCATTACACCGGCCCGCACAAGCCCTGGAAGCGGCTTCGGCTCTCGACGGTGACGCGCGGCAAGCTCTGGGCCTTCCTGATGTACCGCCGCGCGGTGCGGGACCTGCGGCGGAGCGAGCAGACGTGGGCCGCCGGATCCTCAGCCCGGAGCTGAACGCCGGCCGCCCCGGGGGGGGCGGGGGGCTGGTAAGGCCGTGCGTCCCGGACAGTCCGGCCACCCTGGGGGGCTGCGGGCCTCAGAGCACCTCGAACAGCCCTGCCGCCCCCATGCCGCCGCCTACGCACATGGTGCAGATGACGTACCGGGCGCCGCGTCTCCTTCCCTCGATCAGCGCATGGCCGACCATGCGGGCGCCGGACATGCCGTAGGGATGGCCGATCGAGATCGCGCCGCCGTTGACGTTCATCCGCTCCAGAGGCAGGTCCAGCGCCCGCTGGCAGGCAAGCACCTGGCTGGCGAAAGCCTCGTTCAGTTCCCACAGCCCGATATCGGCGGGGGTCAGCCCGAATGTCCGCAAGAGCTTCGGGATGGCATGGATCGGGCCGATGCCCATCTCGTCAGGATCGCAGCCCGCCACCGCCATGCCCATGTAGCGCCCGAGCGGTGCCAGCCCCCGGAGCGCGGCCTCTGCCTCTTCCATCACCACCACCGCAGAGGCGCCGTCGGAAAGCTGGCTGGCATTGCCGGCGGTGACGCTTTCGCCGCTGTCCAGCACCTGCCCGCCGCGGAAGGCCGGGGTCAGCCGCGCCAGGTCCCCAAGGGTGGTGTTGGGCCGGTTGCCCTCGTCGCGCGCCACGGTGACCTCCTGCAGCGAGACCGCGCCGGAGTCGCGGTCGGTGACCTTGCGGGTGGTCTGCATGGCGACGATCTCGTTGTCGAAGGCGCCTTCCAGCTGCGCCATGGCGGTACGCTGCTGCGAGAGCAGGGCATAGGCGTCCTGATCCTCGCGCGTCACGCTGTAGCGCTGCGCCACGGTCTCGGCGGTTTCCAGCATGGACATGTAGAGCGCCGGACACTCCTGCCGGATCCAGGGATCCTCATCGCGGCGGAAGGCTCCGGTCTGCACCAGGCTGATGCTTTCGACCCCGCCGGCCAGGACGATCTGCATCCGGTCGGTGATCACCTGCTTGGCGGCGATGGCGATGGCCATCATCCCCGAGGCGCACTGCCGGTCGACCGACATGCCCGGGACCGAGGCCGGCAGACCGGCCCGCAGCGCCACCTGGCGGCCGATGTTGTAGTCGCTGTAGCCCTGTTGCATCGCCGCGCCGAAGACGCTGTCCTCGACCTGCTGCGGGTCGACCCCGGCGCGGGCAATGGCGTGACGGGCGGCATGGCCTGCCAGTGCCTGCGGCGGGGTCATGTTGAAGGCGCCGCGATAGGCCTTGCCGATCGGGGTCCGGGCGGTCGAGACGATCACCGCGCTGCGCATCGTCATTGCCCGCCCCCCCGACATTGTGCCGCCGCCATGGCGGCGAACCTGCGGGTCTGGCTGAAAGCGTCCTCCAGCCGCTGCTGACCCTCGGGCGCGCGGATCCGGTCCATCGCCGCCATCACGCCCTCGGGGCTCAGTGCCGCGCCCGACAGGGCCACGCCGGCGGTCTCGTAGATCCGGGTCTCCGCGAAACAGCCGGCCCCGGCGCAGAGGATCATGCCCGTCGGCGCCGCCTCGCTGACCAGCGCCAGCAGGCCGGGGGTGATGGTCTCGGGACGCAGGAGCTCCAGCGCCTCGGGCTCCAGCAGCCCTTCGGTCATCCGTGTCGCGGCGGTCGGCGCCAGCGCGTTGACATGGATGTTCCGGCGGATCCCCTCCAGGCGCAGCACATTCATCAGCCCGACGAGGCCCGCCTTGGCGGCCCCGTAATTCGACTGACCGAAGTTGCCGTAGATCCCCGAGGCGGAGGTGGTCATGACGATGCGCCCGTACTGGCGGTCCGCCATCAACGGCCAGACCGCCCGGGTGCAGTTGACGCTGCCCAGAAGGTGCACCTCGACCACCTTGCGGAAATCGGCATCGCTCATCTTGGCAAAGCTCTTGTCGCGCAGGATGCCGGCGTTGTTGACCAGGATGTCGACGCTTCCGAAGGTGTCGACCGCCTCGGCGACCATGGCCTCGACCTGGGCCGCATCGGCGACATCGGCGCCATTGGCCAGCGCGCTGCCGCCCGCCGCGCGGATCTCGGCGACGACCGCGTGGGCCGCATCCGAGCCGCTGCCGGTGCCGTCGGTCGCCGCGCCGAGGTCGTTGACGACCACATGGGCGCCCCGCGCCGCCAGCCCAAGCGCATGGCTCCGCCCCAGTCCGGTCCCGGCGCCGGTCACCACGGCCGTGCGGCCATCGAAGCGAATGTCGGTCATGCTGACTCTCCCAGGTAGTGACGAAGGATCCACTGCGCGGCCAGGGCCGGCTTCTCCTGGCCCTCGATGCGCAGGGTGACATCGAGGCAGGTGTCCAGCGCCCCGGGCTGGGGGGTCAGCCGCGCCAGGGTGAAATGGGCCCGCACCCGGCTGCCGACCGGCACCGGCGAGAGAAAGCGCAGCCGGTCGAAGCCGTAGTTGACGCAGATCGCCGCGCCATCGAGCTGGAACCCGCTCTTCTCCAGCAGGCCGGACAGCAGCGACAGGGTGAGGAACCCGTGGGCAATCGGGGTGCCGAAGGGGCCGGCGGCGGCGCGGGCCGGGTCTGTGTGGATGAACTGGTGATCTTCGGTGATCTCGGCGAAATGGTCGATCCGGTCCTGTCTGATCTCGACCCAGGGCGATCTTGCGACCTCCTGGCCAAGACATGCCTCAAGGGCGGCCCGGGAAAGGGCCGGTGAAAGCTCTGTGGTCTGCATGGGAAGGGGCTCCGGTTTTCGGGGAGGAGTTTGAGGAGAAGGAGGGGGCCGGTCAGGCGATGGCGGCCCTGAGGGTTTCCAGGGTGGCCGCGTCGAGATCGAGCTCGGCCAGCACCGCCTCGGTATCCGCGCCCAGTTCGGAGGGCGCGGTGTCGGGGGGGCAGTTGGTGCCATTGGCGGTGAAGCTGAGGTTGGGCACCTGGACGGGCGCGTCGTAGCCCGCGACCTGCAGCGGACTCAGCAGCTGGCGGGCCTGCACCTGCTCCTCGGCCAGCACCTCGTCGAGGCTGCGCACGCGGGCGGCGGGCACGTCGAACTCGGCCAGCAGCAGCTCCCACTCGGCGGCGGGGCGGGTGGCGAAGATCTCTTGCAGGACCTGGCGCAGCCCGGCCGCATTGGCGCTGCGCTCGGCGCCGGTGCTCCAGCGCGGATCCTCCAGCAGGTCGGCGCGGACGAGCGCGTGGCACAGCTTGACGAACTGCTGGTCGTGGTTGGCGGCCAGCATCAGCACCCCTTCGGCGGTGTCGAAGGCCCCGGACGAGGGGCTGGCGCTCCAGGCTTCGTTGCCGTTCTGGCGCGGCATCCAGCCGGTCGAGAGATGGATGGTCATCAGCGAGGCCATCAGCGACAGGGCGGTGTCCAGCATGGCGACATCGACCTGCACGCCCGCGCCGGTGCGCCGGACCTCGTGCAGGGCGGCCAGGATCGCCAGGGCGGCGTTCATGCCGGTGGCGTAATCGATATAGGGCGCGCCCACCTTGGTCGGGCCGCTGCCCGGGCTGCCGGTGGTCTGCATGATGCCGCACATGCCCTGGATGACATGGTCATAGGCCGGGCGCGGGCTGAGCGGGCCGGTCTGCCCGTAGGCCGAGATGGAACAGTAGACCAGGCGCGGGTTGATCTCGCGCAGGACGTCGGGGCCGAGGCCGAGGCGGGTGGCCACCCCGGGCTTGAAGTTCTCGACGAAGACATCCGCCGAGGCGACCATCTTGCGCAGGGCGGCAATGGCCTCGGGGGTCTTCAGGTCCAGTGCGACGGATTTCTTGGCCGCGTTCTGGGTCAGGTAGTTGGGCGACATGCCGGCGCCGGCGGTGGTTGGGCCGCCCATCCGGGCCCAGTCGCCGCTGCCGGGCTTCTCGATCTTGATCACCTCGGCGCCCATCAGGGCCATCTGATAGGTGGCATAGGGCCCGGCGAGAACCTGGCTGAGGTCGATGACACGGATACCCTTGAGCGGTGCGAACATGGGGGCCTCGGACTTGATGGGGGTGGGGAGAGAAGGGGTGTGGGGGCGAGGGGGGCCGCCGGACGGCCCGCCCTCCCGTGGTGTCGGCCGGGCTTACTGGGGCTCGATGCCGGCGCCTTCGATGATCGCCTTGTTGGCGGCGTAGCTCTGGGTGATCTCCTCGGCGGCGGCGTCGAGGTCGAAGTACATGATGGGGATATCCGCCGCGCCGACGACCTTCTGGAACTGCTCATCGGTGGCAGCGGCGGCCAGGGCGGTGCTGAGGGTCTCCAGCACCTCGCGCGGGGTGCCCTTGGGCAGGATCAGCGTGGTGCGCGCGTCCATCCCCAGCGGATAGCCCGCCTCGTTGATGGTCTCGACATCGGGCGCCGAGGGGTGGCGGAAGGTGGTGGTGGCGGCAATCGACTTGGTCTCGTCGGGATAGCGGTAGTGGATGCCGCCCGAGAAGACGAGGGCGACCTGCTTGCCGAGCAGGGTGTTGACCACCTCGCCGCCGCTCTTCAGCGGCATGATGTTGACATCGAGGTCATTGGCCTTGGCGATCTCGTCCATGTAGAGCTTTGCCATCGGGCTGAGCGAGCCGAAGACCGCGCCGGGGTTCTGCTTGGCCCAGTCGACGAATTCGGCGACGGTGTCATAGGGGGCGTCCTTGGGCGCCGCCAGACCCTGCTGGAACGCGGTGATCATGCCGGCATATTCGAAGTCTTCCGGCGTGAAGGTGATGCGCTTGGTGGTGAAGGGCTCGGCGTTGATGATGCCGTCGGTGTGGAACATCACCGTGTAGCCGTCGGGATCTTCCTTCTGCAGCTGGTAGGCGGCCAGGGCGCCGCCGCTGCCGGGCTTGTTGACGACATTGACCGGCACGCCGAGCTGATCGGACAGGACCTGCGCCACGCCGCGCCCGACCAGGTCGGTCTGGCCCCCGGCGCCGTAGCCGATGAACATGGTGATCGGCTTCGAGGGGTAATCCTGGGCCTGCGCGCCCGAGGCGACAAGCGTGCCAAGGCCCAGGGCCAGGGCGATGGTGGAGATGGCGCGCCGAAGGACCGGCGCTGTCTTGGTGACGTGGTGTTTCATGGTTTCCTCCCTTGGATATTGCCCGCTCAGCGGGATGTCGGCAGCGGCTCGGCCGCCGGTTTCGGCCGCTGTGCCCAGCCGATGACCGCCACGGTGGCGAGGGTCATCAGCGCGAAGACGACGGCGATAGGATGTTCGGTGAGACGGCTGACCTTGCCGTCGAGCAGCTGGATCGACTGGCGAAAGGTCAGTTCGAGGTTGGGCCCGATGACGAAGCCGATCAGGAACGTGATGAACGAGTAGTCCAGCTTGCGCATGACGTAGCCCAGCACGGTGAAGAACAGCATCAGGTAGATCGAGAAGAGCGAACTGGTCTCCATGTAGGCGCCGACGCAGCACAGGAAGATCACCACCGGCACCACGCGGCGCAGCGGCACCCGGACCACCTGGGCAAAGAGCTTCTGGCCGGTGTAGCCGACCACCAGCAGGATCACGCTGGCGCAGAGCAGCGAGGCATAGAGATCGCCGACCAGCTGCGGCTGCTGCTTGAACATCAGCGGGCCGGGGGTGAGGCCGTGCATGATCAGCGCCGAGATCAGGATCGCCGCGATGACCGAGCCGGGGATGCCGAGGGCGAAGAGCGGGATCAGGCTGGCGGGCACCACCGCGTTGTCCGCGCTCTCGGCGGCGGCGACGCCCTCGATCCGGCCCGTGCCATAGGAGCCCGGGTTCTTCGAAAGCCGCACCGTGGCGCTGTAGGACATGAACGAGCCGACGCTGGCGCCGAGGCCCGGCAGGATGCCGACGACCGAGCCGATCAGCGAACCGCGCCCGATCACCGGCAGGCAGCGCAACCATTCGTCCCGGGTGACCCTCTGGTCGTCGGGATGGCCGCCGTCACGCAGGGCGGCGGCCTCCTGGTCGAGGGCGCGCATGTTGCTGGCCTGCACGATCATCTCGGCCAGCGCCAGCATCCCGATGGCCATGGGGATCAGCGAGATGCCCTCGTCGAGCTCCAGCAGCCCGAAGGTGAGGCGGGGCACGAAGGTCTCGATCTCGATCCCGACGGTGGCCAGGAAGACGCCGAAAGCCCCCGCGATGACGCCCTTGACCAGCGAGGTGCCCGAAAGGCCGCCGATGAAGGTCAGCGAGAAGAGCAGGATGGCGCAGAGCTCCACCGGGCCGATGAGCAGCGCGTAGGAGGCCAGCGGCGCGGCCAGCGAGATCAGGATCAAGGTCGAGATGAAGTCGCCGCAGACCGAGGCGAAGAGGCCCATCTTCAGCGCCTTCTGCGCCTTGCCCTGGCGCGCCAGCGGGTAGCCGTCCAGCGCGGTCGGGGCCGAGGAGGGCTCTCCCGGGGTGTTGAGCAGGATGGCCGAGACGGCGCTGCCCGCCGCGCTGCCCTTGGCGATGCCGATCAGCATGGCGATGGCCGAGATCGGCGGCAGGTAGAAGGTGAGGGGGATCGACACGGCGACCCCGGTGGCCTTGCCGAGGCCCGGGATGGCGCCCAGCACGTAGCCCAGCGTCACGCCAATGAAGACCCAGAGAAGGGTGCTGACGTTCAGCACGTTGCCGAAGCCGGAAATCAGGTAGTCCATGCTGCGCTCATACGATCGCGGTGCCGAGGAGGCGGTAGAAGACCCCCCAGATCAGCAGCAGCAAGCCGCCCGTCACCCCGAGGATGACCAGGGGATTGCGCTCTCCCAGCACCAGGAAGGCGCCGGCGATCAGGCTGATGCCCGCCGCCAGCGGCGCGACCCAGACGAAGAGAGCCAGCGACAGCGCGAGGACGGCGCCCAGCTTGAGGAAGGTGAAGATCTCGGCCCGGCGGATCGGGGTGACGCCGCTGCTCTGGATCCCGCGCAGCCCGTTGACCGCCTGCAGGGCGCAGAGCCCCGCGATCAGCCACATGCAGATCTGCGGCAGCAGGCGCGGAGAGACATAGCCCTCGCCCACCTCCTCGATCTGCCAGGGGATCACCCAGAAGATCGTCCCGAGCGCCAATCCGCAGATCACGGCGCCCGAATAGAATTCGGTCTGTTTCATCGTTCCTCCCTCCGCCTGGCGGCGGCTCGTCCTGGAGCGATCAAACCAGAAAGTGAGCAAAAAAATTAGTCGAAACTTTCTTCAATGTGATAAGCCCTGCTTATGACATCGTCTCTTCTCCATCTCGACCGGCTGCGCCTGCGGCATCTCAGGCTGCTGGACCTCATCCACAGCGAGGGCTCGCTGCGCGCCGTGGCCGAGGGGCTGAACCTGACCCAGCCCGCGGTGTCGCAGATGGTGAAGGACCTCGAACGTGCCTTCGGCGTGGCGCTGGTGGATCGTTCGGCGCGCGGCGCGGTGCTGACAGCCGCGGGGCAGCACGCCCTGCTGCGGGCGCGGGTCGGGCTGTCGACCTTTCACCACCTCGCCGCCGAACTGGACCTCGTGCCGCCCACGGTCATGCGTGTCGGCACCAACCCGATGCTGACGCACAGCCTGCTGCCGCGCGCCATGGGCCTGATGGGGCTGCTCGGCTCGTCGCTGCGCATCAAGCTGAACGCAGGCGCGGTCGGAGCGATGATGCAGGGGCTGCTGGACGGGTCGCTGGAATGCTACATCGGGCGGATCGACTGGGATGCCGTCCCGGCCTCGATCGCGCCGCTGATGCAGGCAACACCGCTGAAGACCACGCAGCTGACCATCGCCTGTGCCCCCTCGCATCCGCTGGCCGGTCGCGACGACCTGAACGCCGAGGACCTGCTGCACTGGCCCTGGGCGCTGCCGACGCCCAACACCAGCAACCGGGTCTCGCTGGAAAAGGCGTTTCGAAACTGCGGGTTGACGCTGCCCGCCCCGGTGGTCGAGATGGTCTCGGAACCGACCGCCTTCATCGCCGTGGCGCGGGAGATCGACGTGCTGGTCTGCCTGCCGATCCCGGCTATCGCCGAGACCGACCTGGTGCCCCTCGAGGTCGCGCAGATCTCGCTGGAACCCATCGGGACACATATGCTGACCCTGGGGGAGAACGCCGAGTTTCCCGGGATCATGGCGCTGCGCGATGCCTTGCTGATGGCCTCCCTGGAGGACGAACTGCCGCCGCCGCCGGTCAGGACTTGAGCACGGAAACCGCCTGTTCCGCCGCCTGGATCCTGGCGTTGGCCTCGGGGCCGGCCTGGACGGCGAGGATGAACAGCAGGTCGGCCATGGCCAGCTGCGCATCGCGGCTGGTGATCGCGGAAGAGCGCACTTTCTCCTCGTCCGCCACCAGGTAGAGCTGGATCTGCGCCAGCGCCGACAGGCGGTTCGGCTGCATCCCCGTCAGGCTGATCACCGTCGCCCCCCAGGAGCGCGCGACCTCGGCGATCTGCAGGGTCTCGATGCTGGCCCCGGAATAGGACAGCGCCAGCACCACGTCGCCCTCGCGCAGGGTGGCGGCATTGGCGATCTGGATGTGGCTGTCGGCATCGAACAGCGTGAAACAGCCCAGCTTCTGCAGCTTGTAGGTGAAATCCCGCGCCACCAGGCTGGAGGCGCCGACCCCGACCAGCTGCACCCGCCGCGCCGCCAGGATGGCCTCGAGCGCGCGGCGCATGGTGGCTTCCTCGTTGACCTGGATCGACTGCTGGATCGCGTTCATCTTCGAGCCGACCAGCTTCTGCAGGGTGGTCTGGTAGCTGTCCGAGCTTTCGATGGTGCCATGCACCATGTCGCCGGGCGCGGGCCAGTGCTGGGCCGCCGCCTGGCTGACCGCGATCTTGAAGTCCTGGTAGCCGCGATAGCCAAGCTTCTGGCAGAACTTCACCACCCCGGACTGGCTGCGCCCGGTGGCGGCGGCCAGCCCGGCGGAAGAGAGCTGCACCACCTGGTCGGGATCGGTCAGCACGAACTCGGCGATCTCGCGCTCGCCGGCGGTGAAGCCCGAAAGCTGGGCGTTGAGGACGGCAAGTACCGACATTCTGGTCTCCTTCAGGCCCTGGGCCGGCAGTTCTCCGGGCATCCTGGCGCCGCCGTGCAGGCGCGCGCAACCCCGGCTGCAACCGGTTGATTTCGCGGGGATGTACCCGGATTCTCTTGCGGGTCCAGGCAAGGCAGGACCGGCTCCCTGAAGGGAACTCTCCCCGAAAAGAATAAAATATGCAAAGCTTGGTTTGACATGGGGAATAAAAAATTCCAGCCTGTGCGAAAGCGAACCCGAAACCTGCAGGGCGTGAATCAGTGACGACCCCGATCAATACCGAAGCCGTCTCGGCGCTGCGCAGCCTCGTCTCCGAGGGGCGTAACCCGCGCACGCGCGAGATTGACCGCCTGCCGGTCGCCGAGATGCTGGCGTTGATCAACGCCGAGGATGCGCTGGTTGCCGCCGCCGTCGAGGCCGAGCTGCCCGCCATCGCCGAGACCGTGACCCGCGTCGAGGCCGCGTTCCGCAACGGCGGGCGGCTGGTCTACATCGGGGCAGGGACCTCGGGGCGGCTCGGGGTGCTGGATGCCTCGGAATGTCCGCCGACCTTTTCGGTCGATCCGGGCATGGTGGTGGGCATCATCGCCGGGGGCGACACCGCCCTGCGCGACGCGGTCGAAGGGGCCGAGGATGACCGGGAGCAGGGCGCTGCGGACCTGCGCGCCATATCCCTGAGCGACCGGGACGTCGTCGTCGGCATCGCCGTCAGTGGCAAGACCCCCTACGTGCTGGGCGCGCTCGACTACGCGCGGGACCTCGGCGCGGGAACCGTGGCGCTGACCTGCAACCCGGGATCCGCGATCACCCGCCACGCCGGGATCGCCATCGCGCCCATGGTCGGGCCCGAGGTGCTGACCGGCTCGACCCGGCTGAAGTCGGGCACCGCGCAGAAGATGGTGCTGAACATGATCAGCACCGGCGCGATGATCCGCATCGGCAAGACCTACGAGAACCTGATGGTCGACCTGAGGGTCTCGAACCTGAAGCTGCGCACGCGGGCCGTCGGCATCCTGTGCGAGACCACCGGCATCGCCCCCGAAGAGGCGGACCGGCTGCTGGAACAGGCAGGCAATGACGTCAAGCTTGCCCTCTTCATGCAGATGACCGGGCTTGACCCGGAAACCTCGGCGACCCGGTTGCGGGCGGCGGGCGGTGTGCTGAGGCAGGCCATCGACGGGACGACAAGGACAGACGGGCGTTCCAAGAAAGACGCGCAATAACCGGGCCGCGAGAGGCGCCCGGATACCCAACCTGGAGTTCGACATGAAACACTTTTCCAAGCCGCTGACCGCCATGGGCCTGGCCCTTGCGATCTCCGCCGGGGCGCTGACCCCGGCCATGGCCGAGACGCTGAAGGTCGCCTGGTCGCAGGATGCCACCGGCCTCGATCCGCACAAGCAGACGGCGTTTTCGTCGATCCGCTTCCTTGAACTGATCTACGAGCCGCTGGTGCGCCTGGATGCCGATGCCGCCATCGCCCCGGCACTGGCGACCGACTGGGCCTTCAACGACGAGGCGACCGAGCTGACCCTGCATCTGCAGGCCGATGCCACCTTCCATGACGGCGCGCCCGTCACCTCGGCGGATGTGAAAGCCACCTTCGAGCGGATCCTCGACGAGGAAACCGGCGCCTCGGCCCGGGCCAACTACACCTCGATCACCGAGATCGTGACGCCGGACGACAAGACCGTGGTCTTCAAGCTGGACGGCCCGAACGTGCCCTTCCTGACCGCGCTGGCAACGCTGAATGCCGCCATCGTCCCGGCCTCGGCCATCGAGACGGGCACAATCGGCACCGATATCGTCGGCTCGGGCCCCTTCAAGTTCGAAAGCTGGACGCCGAATTCCGGCGCCAAGCTGGTTGCCAATGACGGGTGGGCCGGCGGGGACGTGGCCATCGACGGCCTCGACATCTCGGTGCTGCCGGACGAGACCGCGATCCTTGCCGCGCTGCGCTCGGGCCAGGTCGATTTCGCGCTGATCAACGATCCCTTCGTCGCCACGCTGATCCCCCAGACCCCGGGCCTGAAGCTGGAGAAGGCGCCGGTGCTCTCCTATCACGTGCTGCAGCTGAACGCCGAGCGCGACGCGATGACCGAGCTGAAGGTGCGTCAGGCGATCTCCTGTGCACTGGACCGCCAGGATATCCTGGACACCGCCCTGCTGGGCGAAGGCGCGGTGACCGGCCCGATGACCATGGCCGCCTACGGCAACGATGTCAGCGACCTGTTCTGCTACGCGCAGGATCTGGACAAGGCGAAGGCGCTGATGGCCGAGGCAGGTTTCGCCGACGGCTTCTCGGCCGAGATCATGGCCGCCACCGGCGAGCCGCCGACCGCCGCCTCGGAAGCGCAGGTGATCCAGTCGCAGCTGGCCGAGATCGGCATCGACCTGAAGATCCAGATGCTTGAACTGAACGTCTACGTCGACCGCTGGCTGGCCGGCGACTTCGACATGGCCGTGGCGCTGAACGGCGGCAAGCCCGATCCTTTCACCATGTACAACCGCTACTGGATGAAGGACGCCACCTTCCAGAAGGTCGCCCATTACATCGATGACGACCTGGACAGCCTGATGACCGAGGGCCGCGTCACCACCGACCCCGAAGCGCGCAAGGCGATCTTTGCCGAGCTGGAGAACAAGCTGGTCGAGGCCTCGCCCTGGGTCTGGCTCTATACCGGCTTCTCCTATGCCGCCGCGCAGGAGGACGTGAACGGTTTCGTCGCCACCCCCACGGGATCGCTCTTCGCGCTCTCTGACGTGACCATCGACAGGTAAGCAGACGGGAGACCGGGACAGATGCCCTATCCACTCAAGCGCCTGCTGGCGTTTCCCCTGGTGATGTTCGGCGTCTCGGTCTTCGTCTTCATAGCGATCAGGCTGGTGCCGGGCGATGCGATCACCGCGATGCTCGGCACCGAGTCGGGCCTGCTGACCCCGGCGCAGCGCGAGGCGCTGACGGCCTATTTCGGTCTCGACCAGAACATCTTCGTGCAGTTCTGGCGCTGGCTTGCCGGCGTGGTGCAGGGCGATTTCGGGATCTCCACCACCTATGGCCAGCCGGTACTGCGGGTGATCTTCGATCATTTCCCGCTGACGCTGGAACTGGCGGTGCTGTCGATGCTGCTGTCGCTGGTGATCGGCCTGCCGGCCGGGATCTATGCCGCCACCCACAAGGACCGGCCCGGCGACCTTGCCGTGCGTGTCATTGCCATGCTGGGCCAGTCGACGCCGGGCTTCGTGGTCGGCCTGCTGCTGATCTTCTCGCTGTCGGTCTTCTTCGGGGTGCTGCCCCGCATGGGCAGCTTCGTGCCCTTCCGGCAGGACCCTGTCGGCAACCTGGCGCAGATGATCCTGCCCGCGCTGACCCTGGGCACCGCCTTCGCCGCCGCCGTCATCCGGGTGTCGCGGTCTGCCATGCTGGACATCCTGTCCGAGGACTACGTCCGCACCGCGCGCTCGAAGGGCCTGTCGCGGCGCCGGGTGATCTGGCGCCATGCGCTGCCCAATGCGCTGATCCCGCTGGTCACCCTGTCGGGCGTCGAGTTCGGCTACCTGCTGGGCGGCGCCGTGCTGGTCGAACAGATCTTCGCCCTGCCGGGGCTGGGCCGCGTCGTGCTGGATGCGATCCAGCAGCGCGATTACGCGCTGGTGCAGGGTACGATCCTGTTCATCGCCTTCAACTTCATGGTCGTGAACCTGCTGGTGGACCTCGCCTATGCCGCGCTCGACCCCCGTATCCGTTTCGAGACCAAGTGATGTCCCTCCTTCGTGATCTTCTTCGCCACCCCTCGGGCCGGATCGGCCTGATCATCACCGTGCTCTTCCTGCTGGCCGCCGTGGCGGGCAAGGCGGGGCTGTCGCCCTTCGACCCGCTGGCCCAGGACCGGCTGGCACGCCTGCAGGCGCCCTCGGCCAGCCATCTCTTCGGCACCGACATGTTCGGGCGCGACGTGCTGTCCCGGCTGATGGTCGGCGTGGCGCAGAGCTTCATCGTCTCCTTCTTCTCGGTCGCCGTGGCGACGCTGGCGGGCACCGTTCTGGGCCTGACCGCCGCCTGGTACGGTGGCCTCTGGGACGGCATCGTGATGCGGCTGATGGATGTGCTGCTGGCCTTCCCGGCGATCCTGCTGGCGCTGCTGATCATCGCCATCATGGGGCCCTCGGGCTGGACCTCGATCCTGGCCATCGCCATCGTCTACACGCCGATCTTCACCCGCGTCGTGCGCGGCCCGGCGCTGTCGCTGAAGCGGCGGGATTTCGTCGATGCGGCGCGCAGCTTCGGCTCGTCCCGGCGCTACATCATGTCCCGCCACCTGGCGCTGAACCTCGTCGCGCCGCTGACCGTGCAGATCACCCTGGCCCTGGCCTGGGCGCTGATCACCGAGGCGGGGCTGTCCTTCCTCGGCCTCGGCACCCAGCCGCCGCAGGCCTCGCTGGGCCTGATGCTGGCCGATGCCCGCAACCTGATGGAGATGGCCCCCTGGCTGCTGCTGGTGCCCGCCGTGGCGCTCAGCTTCGCCGTCCTGGGCTTCAACCTGCTGGGCGATGCGCTGCGCGACCTTCTCGATCCCAAGACCCGGAGGGCCCTGGCATGAGCAGCCTGCTATCCGTCCGCGACCTGAAGGTGGGCTTCGGCCCCCGGCCCGAAAGCAACGAGGTCGTCCACGGCGTCAGCTTCGACCTCGCCCCGGGCGAGACCCTGGCCATCGTCGGCGAAAGCGGTTCGGGCAAATCCGTGACCTCGATGGCGGTGAACCGGCTGATCGACTTCGGTGGCGGGCGCATCACCTCGGGCAGCGCCGCGTTCACCCGCGCCGATGGCTCCACCATCGACCTGGCCCGCGCCGAAGAGCGCCAGCTGGAGGGCATCCGCGGCCGCGAGATCGGCATGATCTTCCAGGAGCCGATGACCTCGCTGAACCCGGTGCTGAGCATCGGCACCCAGATCGAAGAGGTCTTCCGTGTCCACTTTGCCATGTCGGGCACAGAGGCGAAGACCGCCGCCCGCGAGGCGCTGGAGCGGGTCCGCATCCCCGATGCCGCCCGTCGCCTGACCTATGCGCCGCACCAGCTGTCGGGCGGGATGCTGCAACGGGTGATGATCGCCATCGCCCTGGCCTCGAACCCGCGCCTGCTGATCGCGGATGAGCCGACGACGGCGCTGGACGTGACCATTCAGGCGCAGATCATGGGCCTCTTGTCGGAGATGAAGCGCGAGACCGGCACCGGGATGATCTTCATCACCCATGACATCGGCCTTGTTGCCGGTTTCGCCGATCGCGTCATGGTCATGCAGCAAGGCGAGGTGGTCGAGCAGGGGATGCTGGATGCCGTCCTCGACAACCCGCAGCACGATTACACCAAGCACTTGCTGAACGCGGTGCCGCATTTCTCGGACGGGCGTTCGGTACGCCATGACATGCAGCGGGATGCGGACAGCCGCAGGGTGCTGGAGGTCGAGGACCTGACGGTCCGCTTCCCGGTGCGCGCGGGCCTGCTGAAGCGGCAGACCGGCAATGTCCATGCGGTCGAGGGCGTGGGCTTCGACCTGATGCAGGGCGAGACCCTGGGCATCGTCGGCGAAAGCGGCTCGGGCAAGTCGACCACGGCGCGGGCGATCCTGGATCTTGTGCGCCCGACAAAGGGCCGGATCCGCGCCGAGGGTTTGGCCGGTGCGGTGTCGGACAGGCCGGTGCAGATGGTGTTCCAGAACCCCAATGCCTCGCTCAATCCCCGCCTGACGGTGAAGCAACTGCTGGCCGAACCGCTGATCGCCGTGCGTCGCCGGATCGACGCCGAGGCGGTGTCGCGGATGGTGATGCTGCTGGATCGCGTGGGCCTGCCCGCCGACAGCCTGGCGCGCTATCCGCATGAATTCTCGGGCGGGCAGCGGCAGCGGCTGTGCATCGCCCGTGCGCTGATGCTTAACCCCTCGATCTTGGTGCTGGACGAGGCGGTCTCGGCGCTGGATGTCTCGGTGCAGGCCAAGGTGCTGGACCTGCTGATCGACCTGCAGAACGAATTCGGCCTGGCCTATCTGTTCGTGACTCACGACATGGCGGTGGTCGAGCGCATCGCGCATCGCATCGCCGTGGTCTATGCCGGGCAGATCGTCGAGATCGGACCCACCTCCGAGGTGCTGGCCAATCCGCGCCACGACTATACCCGCCAGCTGATCCGCGCGGTGCCCTCGCTGGACCGCCGCCACAGCGATTACGGCATCGACCTGACCGAGATCCCCTCGCTGGTCCGCCCCGTCGGGTGGGAGCCCGAAGCCGCGCGATACGAGAGCGCGGGCGCTGATCACCTCGTGCGGGCGGGGGCCTGAGATGGGGTTTGACCGCGCCACCACCGTCATTGCCGCACATCTGCAACGCACCCCCATCCCCGGCGCCGTGCTGGGGCAGGTGCTGGCCGATGGCACCCGCCGCACCTGGGCCTGCGGCCAGCGCGAGACCGGCGACGACGCGCCGGGGATGGAGACCGATACCTGGTTCGACCTTGCCTCGCTGACCAAGGTGATTTTCACGACAGAGCGCATCCTGGCCCATGCCGCCGCCGGCCGCATCGACCTGGACGCGCCGCTGGTCTCTGTCATCCCGGATCTGCACCAGTATCACGCGGGTTCGTGGCAGCGGCAGGTGACGTTCCGGGATTGCCTTGGCCACCGCACCGCCTATCCGGCAGTGGAACCGATCTACACCTACGGCACTGATCCGGCCACGCTGCGCGCCTTCGTGCTGCAACGGAACTGGCAGCGGGGGCCGCAGGTCTATTCCGACATCAACTTCATCCTTCTGGGCATCGCGCTGGAGCGGCTGGAGGGGGGCTCGATTCACCAGATGGAGCTGGCGCCGGGTCTCTCCTTCGCCCCGCCCGCCGACCAGACCGCCCCGACAGAGGCCTGTTCCTGGCGTGGCCGGGTGATGCGCGGCGAGGTGCATGACGAAAACTGTTTCGCGCTGCAGGGCTCGGGCCATGCGGGGCTGTTCGGGACCATCGACGGGGTGCTGGATTTCGCCTCCGGCCTGCTGGGTCGCCACGCGGCGCAGGACGGCCATTGCGAGCTGCTGCTGCGCCCGCTGCGCGACACCCGCGGCCATGGCTGGGAGCTGGCGCATGAGGGCTGGCACGGTGGCGCCGTGGCCTCGGCACGCACCATCGGCCACACCGGGTTCACCGGCACCGGCCTCTGGCTGGACCTCGACCGGGGCTGCGGCTGGAGCCTGCTGACCAACCGCGTGCACCCGTCGCGCCATGTTGAAACCGAGATCCTCGACCTGCGGCGCGCTGTCGGCGAGGCGATACTGGAGGGATGACCATGCAACCGATCTGGGCTGTCGGCCTGATGACCGGCACCGTGCTGGACGGCTTTATCGACGTGGCCCTGCTGCGCACCGATGGCGAGACCATTGCCGAGTTCGGCGCCTATGACCTGGTGGCCTACCCGGCAGAGATCAACGAGATCCTGACCGAGGCGCTGGCGCAGGCGCGCACCTGGAACTTCGAAGGTCCGGAGCCGGCGATCTTCGCCGAGGCAGAGGCGCTGCTGACGCGTGCCCAGTCAGAGGCCGTGCGGCAGGTGGTCGAGGGCGCGGGGCTTGCGATGGCCGATATCGGCGTGGTCGGCTTCCATGGCCAGACGGTGTTGCACCGCGCGCCGATGCCGGACCGCCTTGGCGCCACGCGCCAGCTCGGCGACGGGGCGCTGATGGCGCAGATCCTCGGCTGCGACGTGGGCTTTGACTTCCGCAGTGCCGACATGGCGGCAGGCGGGCAGGGGGCGCCGCTCTCGGCGATCTACCACAAGGCGCTGCTGGAGACGGCGGGCGCGCCCGCGGGCACGGCGGTGCTGAACCTCGGCGGCGTCGCCAATGTCACCTGGCGCGGTGAGGATGGCAGCATTGCCGCTTTCGACACCGGCCCGGCCAATGCGCCGATCAACGATTTCGTCCGTGCCCGGGGCCGGGGCGAGATGGATGTCGACGGCGCGCTGGCGCTGGCGGGCACCGTCGACGAGGCGCGGCTGGCCGACCGGCTGACCATGGAGTACATGACGCGCCCCTATCCGAAATCGCTCGACCGGTTCGACTTCGGCCACGACTGGTGCGAGGCGCTTTCGACCGAGGACGGGGCCGCGACCCTCACCGCCTTCTCGGCGGCGGCGGTCGGCTGCGCGCTGGACCTGCTGCCGACCCGGCCAGACCGGCTGATCGTCTGCGGCGGCGGGCGGCGCAACCCGGCGCTGATGGCGGCGCTGAACGCCCGCGCGGGCGTCGTTGCGGACCCGGCTGAGGTGATGGGCTGGCGTGGCGATGCGGTCGAGGCCGAGTGCTTTGCCCTGCTGGCCGTGCGCAGCCTGCGCGGCCTGCCGATCAGCTTCCCCACCACCACCGGGGTGCCCGCACCGATGACCGGCGGCAGGATCGCCCGGGCATGAGTCTCAGCTGGCAGCTGACCGATACGCCGGACGCGGCAGTGTCCGAGCTGGGGCGCCAGCTTGCCGCCTACAATGACGCCACGGTCGGCCCCTCGGGGCGGACCCAGCTGGCGATCACCGTGCATGAGGGCGACGACCTGGTCGCCGGGCTGAACGGCATGACAGCCTGGGGCTGGCTCTACGTGCAATGGCTGTGGGTGGCGGAAAGCCAGCGGGGCAAGGGCCTGGCCGGCGCCCTGCTGGAGCGCGCCGAGGCCGAGGCCCGGGCCCGTGGCTGCACCGGCGCCCATATCGATACCTTCAACCCCGTCGCCCGGGCGCGCTACGAGGCGGCGGGATACCAGCCCTTCGGCTGCCTGCCGGAGTTCGTCGCCGGGCGCAGCCGGGTTTTCCTGTCGAAGAAACTCTGACGCGGCGCGGCGTGCGGCCTGATGGCGCCAATGCGTTGCGCCAGTGCGTTGCGTCGGGGGATACTGTCGTCGATCAGGAGTGTCGCCCCTGGGGCGCGGTCTGTCCTGACGGCGGGGCCGAAGCTCTGGCCAGCGCGGCATCTCTGTGCGCAAGGCGGCTTGGCCTGGTCGGGCGGTTCCGCCTGTTCGGCGCCGGGTGCCCTGTATCCCGGTTCTGGACTTCGCCCCTGTCGGGCGGTTCCATGTGGGGCCGCATCCGGCCCTGTCGTCCTCCCGCCCGGTGATCGAGAGCTGATCCCTCCGGGTCGGTGTCTTGCGTCTGCCCGTCTCAGGCGAGGTAGCTGACGATCCAGACGAAGATTGCGGCGCCTGCGATCAGTTCCAGTGCCTGTGCACGGACCCAGCGGCGGCTTTTTTCCTGGGAGGCCATCTCGAGTTCTGCCTTGCTCATCTCTGTCGTCCTTCTGTGTAAGGTTGCGTTAACCAAAGGAATACGCTGGTTAACGAAGGAATTGCAGACCCGCCGGGGGGTAGGTTCGGGCGCTTTGGGGGACGTGGGATAGCTCTTTGGGAGAGGTGCGACGACGATGGCTGGGTCACCCTATCCCTTCGGGTAGGAGGACCTCTCCGGTGCGCTCCGAGGGGCGCATCGCCCGTCATGGCGGCCACGCTGCGAGGAGGATATGAGTCTGTCTTCGGGAGGGGATATGCCTGCGCCGGTCGCGCTGCTGATCCCGGTGCGGCGGTCTCGTGCCACGTTTCCGCGCCTAGTGTCGGCGTCCTGTGTCGGCGCTACGTTTCGGCACCTGTTTCCGGTACCATCCGCGGAGGAAAGCAGCTCCGCATCGCCGTCTCTGTCCTGACCGGGATGTCCCGCTCAGCGATCCTGGTCAGGCATCCTGCGATCCCTGCGGGGATCCTGCGCCCTCTGCGGCCTCGGGCCGTCGCGGGGCGGATGCGGCGCCTGGCCCGGTGGCGGGCTCAGGCGAGGTAGTTGATGATCCAGACGAAGATTGCGGCGCCTGCGATCAGTTCCAGTGCCTGTGCACGGATCCAGCGGCGGCTTTTTTCCTGGGAGGCCATCTCGAGTTCTGCCTTGCTCATCTCTGTCGTCCTTCTGTGTAAGGTTGCGTTAACCATAGGAATACGCTGGTTAACGCTGACAGGGCAGGTCCGCCGGGGGGTAGGTCGAAGCGCTTTGGGGGACGCGGGGTAGCTCTTGTGGGGTGGGGCGGCACCGACGGTGGGGGCCGCCTATCCCTTGGGATAGGAAAACCACCGTTCGCCCCTCCCCTTGGGGTCCGCAGCCTGGCCAATGGCCTCAGCGCAGGGCTTCGGAAAGGGCGCGCCGCGACTCGCGAGTCGCCATCTGGTCGTGCAGCCTCTGGAACTCGGCCTTGGCTTGTTCCTTCTGGCCGGAGTTCAGGTAGGCATAGCCACGCAGCATCGCCAGGTCGCGCCGGACCACGCCGGTGATCCGCTCCAGCTCGTCGAAATAGGCGATGGCGCGGGCATAGTCGCGCCGCTCGTAGGCGGCGACCCCGCGCTTGTCGAGGATCTGCCCCTCGATCTCGAGGCGCTGCTCGGGGGTGAAACGGGTGGCGGCGGCGATCCCTGCGGCCTGGTCGACCATGCCGAGCTGCAGCATCGCAAGGGCCTGGCCGTAGCGGGCGTCCCGGCGGGCGGTGGCAGAGCCACCCCGCTGCGCCGCGTCGCTGAAGTCAGAAAGCGCCTGCATGGGCCGGTCGGAGTTCAGTGCGCACCAGCCGCGCTGCGCCACAGTGGCGGCGTTGCGGGCGCCGGCGCTGCTGGCAAGGCACCCGGCCCAGTCGCCACGCTCGGCTGCGCTGGCGGTGCGGGACGAGCCGCCGCCACCGCCACCGGAGCCCGAGCTGGTGGCCGGGCGGGCCACCACGGGGCCGCTGGTGGCGGGACGGCGCGCGGGGGCCGGATCGGTGCGGCCGACCGGGCGCAGGCTGACGGCGGGCGAGATGCCGGGCGGGAAGCTGCCGTCGGCTGTCTCGGGCCCCTGCAACACGCCGGTGGAGGCGCCCGGCAGCCCGGTCGCCAGTGCCGGATCCTGGGCCGGATCCTGGGCCAGGATCCCGGCGCGCAGACGGTTCTCCACCGAGGTCAGCCGCTCGGCCGAGGCGGGCGCCTGGGAGCGCGCCAGGTCGGCGATCTGGCCCAGTTGTTCGAGGCTGGCGATGGCCGCCGATTTTTCCAGCGTCGCGACGAGGATATCTGCATCGGTACAGCTGCGTGCGATACCGCCGTAGACACCCAGGGCCGAGGCATTGTCATCGGTCGCCTGGTACTGCTCGGCCAGCAGCCAGGCATTGTTGACCCGCTCGCAGCGCAGCAGGGCAGGGTTGCCCCGGGCGATGCGGATCGCCACTTCGGCGTTGTTCTCGGCCACGGCGGCTTCGAAATTGGCCTGGGCCTCTGCATTGGCCAGGGTCTCCAGCAGCTCGGAGGAGGGCGACCAGCTGGGATAGGCGCCGCTGATCTCGTCGATGGTGTCGCGCGCCGCGTCGAAGGTCCCGGCCTCGATCTGGCGATAGATGGCGTCGATCCTCTCGCCGGGGACACCGCGTTCCAGCTGGCCCAGGTCCTCGGGCACCACCCAGTCGGGGTATTGCAGCTGCAGCCGCCGCAGCTCGGAGTTGACGGCCTGCTGGTTGTCCTCGGAGAGGTAGAACCGCAGCGCCTGCAGGTCGGCATCGGTCGGCGCCTGCGACAGGGCGGCGGAGGCGAGGAGGCTGACCGCGACGGTCAGCGCGAGACGGGTGGGCTGCAGTCGTTTCATATCGGTATACACATCGGCGATGCCTCGATCTGCGCGATCATCGCGAAGAGCTGAAGCGTGGCAGGGTAGTAGGGCGAACTGGACGAGAAAGGCGGGATCTCGGACCCTATCCGGCGTTCCGAGGTGCAGGTCACCAGGGCGGAGAGCGCCTTGTAGCCCGGATCCCGGCTGGTCGAGAGCGGCTGGCCGCTCTGGCGGGCGATGATGGTGGCCACCTCGCCCTGCGGCAGCCGTTTCTGCGCATCCGCATAGCGGTGGATCGCGGGGTGATCGGTCAGGCCCGACCAGATCAGGTAGAGCGGCAGGCGCATCGCCTCGTATCCGGCATCGAAGGAGAAGCCCTCGGCGGCACGGGGGCCGGCGGCAGTGATCTCGACCCAGTCGGGCACCACGCCGTCCCGGGCCAGGGCGCGGGCCAGCTCGACGGCGCCGCGGGCGGCCTGGGCCAGCAGCGGCGCGGCGAAGGCACTTGCCAGCTCGGTCATGGCCAGGGGCATGGCGTAGCTGGGGTTGTAGATGAAGCCCTCCGGGGTCTCGAAGCCCTCGGCGGCGGGAATCAGAAGCGGATCGAAGCCGGCGCCGCCGGGGTGGCTGGCGATACAGTGCTCGACCAGGTCGGCGACGATCAGGCCGGCGGTCTCGCGGTACTCGGGCATGCCGAACCGCTCGGCGGCACGCAGCAGTGCCCAGGCGCGGAACAGGTCGCCGTCGCTGGCATTGTTGAGGTCGGGCACCCGCACCGTGTCGTCTGGGAACCAGCGCCAGGCCATCAGGTTGTCCGGACGGATCGCCAGGTTCAGGCGAGTCCAGGTCTCCATGCGCTCGAAACTGCGCTGGTCACCCAGGCTGGCGGCCAGCAGCATACCGTAGCCCTGGCCCTCGGAATGGCTGGCATTGCGCTGGAACTGGTCGATGACCCGTCCGGTCGCGTCGAGGTTGGCGGTACGCCAGGCCAGCCAGACATCTTCCAGGTTGGCCTCCAGCCCGATGACCTGGGCCGGGGAAGGCCCGCCTGCGCCGAGCAGCCCCGCAAGGGCCGCCACTCCGGTAAGTAGGCTGCGCCGCTTCATTTCTGTCTCCGTCGGCTGGCGATCAGGAGCCCCATCATCGAAAGTGCGCACACAACAGCGAGCAGGAACAGCGGGGCAATGTAGCGTCCTGGCGAAAGGGTAACATAGTTGCCGACAACCGCGCGGGCATTGGCGAAGCTGAGAGGCTCGTGCATGGTCACCGGACGGTTGGCCGAGCGCCAGACCTCCCAGCTGCCATCGTATCCGAACAGCGAGACCTGGCCCTTCGGCCCGTCCGATCCGCGCTGCATGTCCGCCAGCGAGGCGACCAGGCGTTCGTAGTCGGTGTTCGGACGCACCACCAGCCAGAGGTTTTCCGGCTCTTCCATGCTGGGTTGCAGCAGCATCGCCTCGGCCGAGCGGTCGACCAGCCAGCCGCCAAGATCCGATTCCGGCCCGCGCCAGAGCGAGGCGACCTTGCCACCCAGCGCGCGCAGGCTGTCGCTGGCCTTGCGGCGATCCAGCAGAACACTCCACCAGCTATCCTGATCCACATTCGCCCAGGGGTCGACGCCCTCGCCGTCGGGGATGGGCGGCGACAGCAGCGCCTCCTCCAGCCCGGCCACGTTCCGGCTGACGATATCGCCGGGGATCATCGACAGGTCGGCGGGAATGCCGATGCGGATCGCACCGGTGCGGGGCAGCGGATCGGCAGGCGACTCGGCCCCCGGATCACTGGCGTAGACCGAGGCGATCTGGGCCAGCAGCCCGACCGGCAGGGTCCGCTGCGCCGCTTCGCTCATCGTGATGCGCGAGATGTCGATCGAGGCCAGCGTGCGGTCGATGCGCGGCAGGGTCATCCGCGGGCTTTCGGGCACCTTGAGGCTGGTGGTGTCGTGAATGCGGAAAGCGGGCTCCATGAGCGGCGCGCAGGCGGCATCGGCAGGCTCTCCCGGGATCAGCGCCTCGAAGGTGATCTCGTTGATGCCGGGCTCCAGCTGGTTGGCGGCAAAGGGGATCACCAGGGGCTCCTGCCGCCCGCCGGTATGGGACTCGTCGTCCAGGGGCAGCAGACGGATGCTGCGGTCGTTGATCTTGACCAGCAGCACGGCACCCTTCGGCAGGCCCGGGTCGAAACTGTAGTCGAGGCGCATCTGGGCCCGCTGCGAGGCCAGCACCAGCCAGTTCCAGGGCAGGCGGAACGAGATCGTCTCGCGGATGTAGTGGCCGCGACCTTCCGCGGCGGGGATGCCGAGCGCGGCGAAGCTCCGGGCCTCGCCGGGCGCCAGCAGCGGGGCGGGCGTCTCCTGCAACGGTCCGTCGAGGGCGCCCGTCAGCAGCGAGGCGATCTTGTCGGCCTGGCCGCTGTCGGTCAGCAGCACGATGGCGCCGTCGCCGCCCCGGCGGAAGGCCGGCAGGTCTGGCATCGGGGCCTGGGGCGGCAGCGCGGTAAGCCGGGCCAGCTGCGGCGCCTCCTCGGCGACGGAGTAGTAGTCGCCGATCATGATCTCGGGGGGCAGGCCGCCGAACAGCTTCTCGACCTGCGCAATATTGGGCGTCGCCGCCAGCACCTGCGAGAAATCGGAATTCGCCAGCATGAAGTTCCGCCCCTGGCTGAGCTGCGCCGCCGTGGCGGCGATGAAGCTGAGCGCATCCTCGCCCAGATCGGCGCGGGGGATGGTGATGCCGGAGCGGTTCGAGATCACGTCGGTCCAGATCCCGAAGGAGGCTTCCGGCCCGCAGAGCACCCGGTGCACCTGCGACAGCTGCAGCTCGACCAGGTTGCGCCCCGCCCGCAGCAGCCCATCCGGCACCGCGAGCCGGTCCGTGCCGGCGGCCGAGAAGTGATCGAGATCCAGCGTGCCGATTTCGGTTCCATTGACCCGCACCCGGGCCTCGGACCGCCCCGGCAGCAGGTTGATCGAGCTGAGCGTGGTGATCTCCAGCATCGCCCCGTCCACGGCCCGGGGCAGGAACAGCCAGAAGTCTTCGGCGGGGTATTCGCCCTGCATCCGGTGCCCGGCGACCTGGCTGCCCTGCGGTTCGCGCGGGCGCAGCGGCAGCAGCAACTCCTCGGGCGCGCTCGGCCGGTCTTCGGCCGCGGGTTCGGGCGCCGTCCACTGCCGTTCGGTGGGCACGACTGCGGGCGCTGCCTCGGGAGTGGCGGGGGCCTCCGGGGCCGGGCGTGTCACTTCCGGCACGCTGTCGAGCTGGATCAGCTGCGCACCGGCCGGAGCGGGCAGGGCACCAGCCAGGGCGGGAAGGATGGTCAGGAGCAGTGCCGTCTGTCGTGCCATGGCTCAGTCCTCGATCCGCAGGAAGTCGTCTGCCGTCGCGGCCGCGGCACCGGGTTTCCCCTTGCCGTTCTTGCCGGCGGGGCGGGACCCATCACGGGCTCCATCAAGGGCTCCATCACGGGCCGGCCCGGTAAAGGCGTCCTCGAAAACGGTCTCGTCGACCGAGGGTGCGGCGCGGTGCAGCCGGATCTCGCGGGCGAAGTCATAAAGCGAATGAGGCACCGAGAGCGCGGCTTTGGCCAGCACGTAGAGAAGCCCCGCGACGAGGGTGCTGCTCTGGGCGTGCAGCTTGCGGAAGAACTGCCAGCGGCGGCTGTCGCCATAGACCACGACGGCTGTCAGACGGGCGGCCTGCACCATCTGCTCGGGCGCGACGGCCAGGTCGATCACCGTGCCCTCCACGCCGGGGCGCAGCTCGGCGATGCTCAGCGGCAGGGCGGTTTCCAGTTCGGGCGCCTCGGGCAGGACCGGGGTCAGCAGCACCTTGCCGCCGATCTCTTCCGGGCTCCAGGCGTCGGCGCCGGCCTCGGCCATGTGCAGCTGGATCCGCTCGGGGCTGGCCGACACGATGGTGACGTCGCGCGGCGGCGGGGCGTTCTTGGCCTTCTTGGTCTGCGGCACCAGCTGCGCCGGAGAGGAGACCGCCGTGCGGGGCCGGGTCAGGCGGCGCGGGCGTTCGAAGACGGCGCGCAGCGAATAGGCCGCGAGGGCGAAATTGTAGAGCGCCCAGGCCCCGACGATCTGCACCACGTAGCGGTCGCCGGGGAAGGCGTACCAGCGGTAGGCCCCGGCCAGCAGCCCCGCCAGCAGCACGCCGACGAGCAGCGTCAGGGGGCGGTAGATCGGCGACAGGAAGGCATGTTCCAGCGTGCCGTCCTTGGCCGTCACCTTGAAGGTGGCACCGCGCGGATTGCGCACGGTCTCGATCAGCGCCAGCAGAATGTAGGGGGTCTGCGCGATCTCGTAGACCTCGGATATCTGCGGCCATCGCACGTCCGAGAACAGCGCGTTCTGCACCATGAAGCCGATCAGCAGGTAGGGCAGGATGTAGACGAAGACCTCATCCGAGCCGACCACGAAGATCTCCAGCCCGAAGAAGAGATAGAGCAGCGGGCTGAGCAGGAAGATCATCCGGATCAGCGGAAACAGCCAGAAGCTCATCGAGTTGAGGTAGCACAGGCGCTGCGTCAGCGAGAGTCCGGAGCGGAACAGCGGATTCTTCAGGATCAGCATCTGGATCATGCCGGTGGCCCAGCGTCCGCGCTGCTGGATGAACGAGGCGAAGGTCTCGGGCTGCAGGCCGGCGATCATCGCGTGATCGAGGTACATGCTTTCCCACCCGCGCGAGTGGATGTCGAGCGCGGTCTCGGCGTCCTCGGTGATCGTCTCGCCCGAGATGCCGCCGACCTGGTCCAGCGCCCGCCGGCGCAGCAGCGCGGCCGAGCCGCAGAAGAAGGCCCCGCCCATGCGGTCCAGACCGCGGTGGATCTCCGAGTAGAACATCTCGTTCTCGGAGGGGCAGTGCTCGGGCAGCGCAAGGTTGCGTTCGATCGGATCGCGGTTGGTGAAGAAGTGCGGCGTCTGCACCAGGAACAGCTTCGGACGTTCGGCGAAATAGCCGACCGTGCGAGCCAGGAAATCCGGCGTCGGAACGTGGTCGGCGTCGAGGATCAGCACCAGTTCGCCGCTGAGCTTCTCCAGCGCGGCGTTGAGGTTGCCGGCCTTGGCGTGCTCGTTGCGGGCGCGGGTGGTATAGACCACGTCCAGTTCGGCGCAGAGCGCCTGCAGGGTGGCGCGCCGGGCCTTGGCCTTGGCCGCCTGCTCGGGGTTGTCGCTGTTGCAGCGCTGGTCGGTGCCGCCGTCGTCGCAAAGCACCACCGTCTTCTTGTCGTCGGGGTAGGAGACCCGCTTGGCCGCCGCCAGGGTCACCGCCAGCAGTTCGGGGCTCTCGTCGTAGCTGGGCACCAGGATGTCGACGCTGGGGACATCGGCCAGCTTGATCGGCTCGGGCTTGACGTGGGTGACAGGGTCCGAGGTGATCAGCGCGGTCAGGAAGAACAGGATGACGGTGAAGGTCTCGGCGGCAAGCAGCACCAGCGCGGCGGCCAGAGAGATCGGATCGTCCAGCGAGGGCAGGGTCTCGAAGATCCGCCACAGCCAGTAGCGCATGACGAAGACGCCGGCGATGGACATCACGATGATGCGGACCATCAGCTTGGTGCCGACCAGCGGCTTCAGCGCGTAGATGATCGCGCAGGTCGTCAGGGCCATCAGGCCCTGGGTGCCGACCGAGATCGGCACCGAGGCCAGGAAGATCAGGGGCAGGGCGAGGACCGCCCAGATCACCAGCAGGGCAAGCTTGGTGGCCGAAAGAGAAGCGGAGCGTGCGTTCATGGCTGGGGGGCCGCCAGCGGAGAAAGCATCTGCGGGCTGGCGCCGGGCTTGCCGGGGCGTGCGCCGAAGCTGATCGACTCGGCCCCGATGGGGGCCAGCGCGGTGGCGGCTTCGCCGTGGATGCAGTCGCGCAGCATGATGTCCATCACCCTGGCCCCGGGGACGAGGGTTCGCTGGGTCATGTCCAGGCGGCGGAAGGCCAGCACGCAGGTCAGGCCGGCGTAATTGGTCCAGCTGGTCCAGTTGATCACGCCCAGGGCATCCTCGGTGACGGTGAAGGAAAGCGACTCGAAGCGGCCGAAGGGCGCGGGCACGCCGCCGGTGTCGGCCAGCAGGATCTCGGGCTGGAAACGGGTCTCCAGGGCATTGGGCGCGGTCTCGGCGCGCAGCAGGATCAGGTTCTCGCCCTTCATCGCGGTGCGGTTGGTCAGCAGGATCCGCTGTTCCAACACCGAACGGTCACGGCGTTCGAGGATCAGCTGGGCACGGTCGGTACTGATCCAGCCATCGGACAGGGCCTGCTGACGGTAGGGGGTTTCGTCGGGAAGCCCCTGCAGGTCGGCGTAGGTGAGGGGAAACTCCGTGCAGGAGGCCAGCACCAGAAGTGCCATGCCGAGCAGGGCCGAGCGAAGGGGACCGGAGGGGGTGGTCGTGTACCTTTTCCCGAGAGTTTTGATCAACTTACCACCATACCTTGCCAGATTCTTAAGCCGGCAAACTCATACAATTTGACGGCGCACGCCATAGCTTACACCCCTCTGGCATCCTATGCGTTGCCGCCGGGGCACGCAATGCCACGGGTTGCGATTAAAACGGTGCCGGAATGGCCGGGCCGCGCGCTTCCTTGGGCGGTCGCCGCCCGGTGCGGAGGTCCGCCGATGACGCGCTCCGGCGTCAGCAGGGCGATCTTGACAATGCCTGTCCGCAGGCAGAGCTTGCCGACTCTTTCTGGGAGATTGCACAGCATGGCCAAGAAGAACCGGACTTTCGCCGTCATCGGCCTGGGCGCGTTCGGAAGTGCGGTGGCGACAGAGCTTGCCCGCTTCGGCAACCAGGTCATCGGGGTCGACCTGGACGAGCGGCGCGTGGCGCAGCTGTCCGAGGCGCTGAGCTCGGCGGTGATCCTCGACACCACGGACGAGACCGCGCTGCGCGATGCCGGGATCGACCAGTACGACGTGGCGCTGATCGCCATCGGGCGCGACATCCAGGCCAGCATCCTGACCACCATGAACCTCAAGATGCTGGGGATCGGCGCGATCTGGGTCAAGGCCAACAACAAGACCCATCACCGGATCCTGTCCAAGCTCGGCGCCGACCGGGTGATCCTGCCCGAGCAGGAGATGGGGCGCCACATTGCCCAGATGCTGAACAATCCCGTGGTGCAGGACTATGTCAGCCTCGGCAACGGCTATAGTGTCGTCAACATCGTGGTCCCGGCGCGGGTGGCGGGGCGCGAGATCGCCTCGCTGGGTCTCGGCTCCACCTACGACCTGCGCCCCCTCGGCGTCATGCGCGGCACCGAGTTCCGTGCCTGCGATGCCCCCGGCCACCCGCTCGAGGAGGGGGACAAGCTGATCCTGCTGGGCAAGCGGCCCGAGCTGCGCCGCTTCGGTGACGCGCTGTGACGCGGCAGGTCTGAGATGTCTTCCCTGACGCGCCGCCTGTCCCGGGCCGTTGCCACCCTGTCGCCGCCGCTGGTGCTGGCGGCCCTCTACGCCGTGCTGATCCTGATCGGGGCGCTGCTGCTGCTGCTGCCGCTGGCGCACCGGGTGCCGATCACCTTTTCCGATGCGATCTTCACCTCGACCTCGGCGGTGACGGTGACCGGGCTTGTCGTGCTGGACACCGGCGCCGACCTGACCTTCTTCGGCCAGCTGGTCGTGGCCGTCCTGGTCCAGATGGGCGGGCTGGGCCTGATGACCTTCGCCGTGCTGATCCTCGGGGCCCTCGGCCTGCCGGTGGGAATCACCGGGCAGATCTACCTGCGCGACGATCTCAACCAGACCTCGGTCAACCAGCTCTCGCGGCTGGTGGTCACCATCCTCAAGGTGGTGCTCTTCTGCGAACTGACCGGCGCGCTGCTGCTCGGGCTGAGCTTCGTGCCCCGCTTCGGCTTCTGGCAAGGCGCCTGGGAGGCGCTCTTCCACGCGATCTCGGCCTTCAACAACGCGGGGTTCTCGACCTTCCCGCAGGGGCTGGTGCCCTATGCCACCGATCCGCTGGTGAACCTGGTGATCCCGGCGCTGTTCATCGTCGGGGGCATCGGCTACGTCGTCCTGCACGACATCTTCACCAAGCCCAGCTGGCGGGCCTGGTCGCTGCACACCAAGATCATGCTGACCGGCACCGCGGTGCTGATCCCCTGGTCCGTCGGCCTCTTCGCCCTGCTGGAATGGCACAACCCCGAGACCCTCGGCCAGTTCGACAGCGCCGCCGCGCGGCTGACCGTCAGCTGGTTCCAGGGGGTGACGACGCGGACGGCCGGCTTCAACACCACCGACATCGGGGCGCTGCACGACAGCACCGCGCTGATGTTCATCTCGCTGATGCTGATCGGAGGCGGGCCGGCCTCGACCGCGGGCGGCATCAAGGTGACCACCTTCGTGGTGATGATCTTCGCCACGGTGGCCTTCTTCCGCCGCCAGCAGCAGCTGCACGCCTTCGGGCGCAGCATCGGGCTGGACCAGGTGCTGAAGGTCATGGCCCTGACCGCGATCAGCACGATCCTTGTCTTCGCCGGGATCTTCCTGCTGGCGGCCACCCATGACGGGCATTTCCTGGATGTCAGTTTCGAGGTCGCCAGTGCCTTCGGCACCGTCGGCCTGTCCCGTGGCTACACCGCCGAGCTGTCGGGATTTGGCCGGCTGGTGATCATCGTCATCATGTTCCTCGGCCGGGTCGGGCCGCTGACCCTCGGCTTCTTCCTGGCGACCCGCAGCCTGCCCCGGGTGCGCTACCCAGAGGGGCGGATCTACCTGGGCTGAGTCCGCCCTGTCCCGTGCCGGGAACAGGGCGGACCCCGGTCCGACGCTGCGGTCAGACGCGCGGCAGCTCCGAGAAGACCTCGGCGCCGTCTTCGCGCAGGATCACGATCTCTTCCAGGCGCAGGCCGAACTTGCCGTCAAGGTAGATGCCCGGTTCGATCGAGAAGACATTGCCGAGCTCCAGCACCCGGTCCGAGGTGCCGGTGATATAGGGCTCTTCGTGGATGTCGATGCCAAGGCCGTGGCCGGTGCGGTGCAGGAACCGTGCGCCATAGCCGCCCGCGGTGATCACGTCGCGTGCCGCTGCATCGACGTCACGGGCGCGGGCGCCGGGCTTCGCAGCGGCCAGAGCGGCCTGCACGGCAGCCTCGACCAGGTCGCGGACCTTCAGGAACTCGGGGTCGGGATCGGGGCCGAACCAGCGGCAGCGGGTCATGTCGGACGGGTAGCCGTCCAGCACGCAGCCGGTGTCGATCAGCACCGCCATGTTCTCGCCCAGGGCGGCGGCGCCGGGGTGGTGGTGCGGGAAGGCACCGTTGCCGCCGAAGCAGACCGAGCAGAAGGCCGTCGTGGCGCCGTTGGCCTTGTAGTGCGCCCCGATCAGCTCGACCACCTCGGCCTCGGTCATGCCGGGCTTCAGGGCGGCGAAGGCGGCCTCGACCGCGGCATCGTTCAGCAGATGCGCGGCCTTGATGCGGGCGGCCTCGCCCTCGTCCTTGCGGGTGCGCAGCAGGCCGACGGTGTCTTCCGAGAAGCGGCGGCGGGGGCTGTCCAGCGCATCGAGCAGGCGCAGCGCGAAATCGGCGCGCATGGTCTCGTCCAGCACCACCGAGAGGCCGGGGCGCAGGGCGTCGCAGTCCTTCAGCAGTGCGGCCAGCGCCGCCTCGGGGCCCTCGTCGTCGGACCACTTGTAGAGCGGCAGCGGGGTGGCCTCGGTGGCCATGGCGGCATTCAGCGCCGGCATCAGGAAGCCGGCGTGGTCGGCGCTGACCAGCAGCATCACGGGGCGTTCATCGCCATGCGGGCTGAGGCCGGTCAGCCAGACCATGTGGCTGGAGGGGCCGAGCACGACGAGATCGGTGCCGGTTTCGGCCATCCGGGCGCGCAGCCGCGCCAGACGCTCTTCGGCCTGCTTGAGATAGGGCATTCGGGTCTCCTGAGACGAAAGGGGCCGCCGGAGACCCGGCGACCCTTGGGGATTTCAGCGGAGGGGGCGCAGGATCACTCCTTGTCGACCAGCCGGTAGTAGACGAAGTCCGAGGTGGCGCCGTTGACGTAGCCCGAGACATCCGCGCCCATGGCGACCTCGTAGGTGGCCTGGAACATGATCACGATGGGAGAGCTCTCCTGCACCTTGGCCTGAAGGTCGCGGTACATGTCCAGGCGCGCTTCGGGATCGCTTTCCGACAGGGCGGCCATGGTTTCGGTGTTCAGCTCGTCCGGCACGGCCCAGGCGTTCCGCCAGGTGGTCGTGGCCTGGTAGTTGTCGTCCGAGTTGTCCGAGTTGTAGGCGAAGGCCTTGGCGTTGGAATGCGGGTCCATGAAGTCGGGGCCCCAGTACAGCAGCATCGCCTGGTGGGTCCGCTCACGGTACTTGGTGATCACCTGGGCGCCGGTGCCGGGCAGGATCTCGAACTCGATGCCGGCATCGGCGAAGCTGGCCTGCAGCGATTGCGCCATGTCGGTGAAGGGGGCCGCGTTGATCACGTCCAGCGTCACCTCGATGGGGGTCTCGATGCCGGCATCGGCCAGGATCTGCTTGGCCTTCTCGGGATCATAGGTGAAGGGCGTCTCGTCGTAGGAGCCGGGGAAACCCTTCGGCCAGAAGGCCTGGTGGACCTCCATCTGGCCCTTGATGATCGTGTCGGTCATGCCGGTGTAGTCGACCAGGTAGCGCGCGGCTTCCCAGACGGCGGGATCGGTCAGGCTGTCGGTCTTCTGGTTGAACGACAGGAAGTGCACGGCGGCCTGCGGGAAGGTCTCGACCTTGATGTCGTCGCTGGACAGCGAGGCGATCTGGTCGGGCGTCAGGTTGCGCGCCATGTCGATGTCGCCCTGTTCCAGCAGCAGCTGCTGGGTGGCGGCTTCGGCCACGTGGCGGATGATCACCTGGGACATCTCGGGCGCGCCCTTGAAGTAGTCCGCATTGGCGGTCATGCGCACCATCTGACCGGGGGTGTAGGCGGTCAGCGCGAAGGGACCGGAGCCAGCCGAGTTGGCGTTCAGCCAGGCATTGCCCATGTCGCCGTCGACCTCGTTCTCCATCACCAGCGCCTTGTCGACGATGGAGGCGGGGCGCGCGGCCAGGACGTTCAGAACGAAGGCGGGCGAGAAATCGCCCTCGTACTGCACGGTGACGACGTTGCCCTCCGCGGTGACCATGTCGTCGACGTTCTCCGGGGTCCAGCCGAGCTGTGCCAGGATGAAGGCGGGCGTCAGGTTCAGCTTGATGACGCGCGAGAGCGAGAACAGCACGTCCTCGGCGGTCACCGGGTTGCCGGAGTTGAACACCGCATCGTCACGCAGGGTGAAGGCGATGGTCTTGGCCTCGGCGTCGACCTCCCATTCGGTCGCGATGCCGGGGGCCAGCACGGTCGGATCTTCCGCATCGTACTGCACGAGGCGGTCGTAGAGGTTGGTGACCAGCTCGCCCGAGGTGAACTCGTAGGCCTGGGCCGGGTCGATGGCGACGATATCGTCGATGTTCTGCGCGATGACCAGCACGTCATCGGGCGTTTCGGCCAGGGCCGCGGTGCCGGCAAGCGGCAGCGCGAGGGCCGAGGCCAGCATTGCGGATTTCAGCATTTTCATGAGGCTCTCCTTGTTGGGTCTTCGGTTGCGCCGGTCAGGCTTGGCTCAGGCTTCCAGTGGCGCCATTTCCGGCAGTTTCATCGCCCCCCGGCGGTTCAGCACCGCGAGGGTGCCCGTCCAGAGGATCCGGGCGGGGGTCTTGGTCGGGTTGCTCCAGGAATGCGGACGCAGGCCCGAGTAATGCAGGCTGTCCCCGGCGGTCATGCGGATGACCTGGCCGTCCAGCGTCTGCTCTATCTCGCCTTCGAGGATGAAGATGATTTCTTCCCCTTCGTGGCTCACCACTTCGGAGGCATAGCCGGGCGGGACATGCAGGATGTAGGAGGACAGTTCCGCGCCAGGGAAATCCGTCGCAAGGTTCTCGTAGCCGATCGACGAGCCGTTGAGCGCGAACTGCGGGCGCGTCTCGGCCCGGGTCAGGCTGTCGGTCGGGCCGGGGGCGGCGATGAAATATTCAAGCCCCACGTCCAGCCCGGCAGCAATCTGCGCCAGCGTTCCCAGCGAGGGAGTGGCATTGTCGCGTTCCACCTGGCTGAGATAGCCCACGGAAACGCCTGCCGTGTCGCAAAGTGCCTGCAATGTCAGCCCGAGCTGCTTGCGGCGCTTGCGGATCAGCGGCCCGAGCTGGGGCTCGGCTTTCGGCTTTTCCCGTGTCATGGCAGGCTCCCCCCCGAACAGGCGTCATCGAAACACTTGTCCCGAAGCTACAAAAATTTTTTTACTATGGCAAAAAAATTTTGTAGTTTGCCGGTGAATTGGATCGACGGCTGATGCCGAAGGAGGCAGGGACCTTGGCGACAGATGCAACAATGGCGGTGCGCGCGGGGCGGGGACTGCGCGGGCTGGGCGGCTTCGTCGTCGTCACCGCGCTGACCTTCCTGGGCCTGCTGGCGATCACCTTCTTCATCGGGCGCGTGGTGCCCATCGACCCGGTGCTCTCTGTGGTCGGCGACCGCGCGACACAGGCGCAATACGATGCGGCGCGGATCGCCATGGGGCTGGACCGGCCATTGATCGTGCAGTTCTTCGACTACGTCTGGTCGGTGATGCAGGGTGACCTTGGCCGCTCGATCTCGACCAACCGGCCCGTTGCGGACGACCTGCTGCGGGTCTTCCCGGCAACGCTGGAGATGGCAACCCTGGGCATCTTCATCGGCGTCGTCCTCGGGGTGCCCGCCGGCGTCTGGGCTGCCACCCGGCGCGGCGAGTGGGTCGACCAGGTGATGCGGGTCTTCGCCCTGCTCGGCTACTCGGTGCCCGCCTTCTGGCTGGGCCTTGTCGGGCTGGCGATCTTCTATGCCGGTCTGGGCTGGGTCGCGGGGCCGGGGCGGCTGGACATCTTCTATGAGGGCCTCGTGCCCGCGCGCACCAATGTCATGCTGATCGACGCCGCGCTGGCGGGCGACTGGGATGTCTTCTGGAACGCGCTGTCGCACCTCGTCCTGCCGGCCTCGATCCTCGGCTTCTTCTCATTGGCCTTCATCGCCCGGATGACCCGAAGCTTCATGCTGGACCAGCTGGGACAGGAGTTCATCACCACCGCCCGGGTCAAGGGCGTGCCCGAATGGCGGGTGATCTGGGTGCATGGCTTCAAGCCGATCCGCGTGCCGCTGATCACCGTCATCGGCCTGAGCTACGCCGCGCTGCTGGAGGGCTCGGTGATGATCGAAACCGTCTTCAGCTGGCCCGGCATCGGCAACTACCTGACCACGGCGCTGCTGAACGCCGACATGAACGCCGTGCTGGGGGCCACGCTGGTCATCGGCTCGGTCTTCATCCTGATCAACAAGATTTCGGACGTGCTCTACCGCGTCCTCGACCCGAGGAGCCGCTGATGAGCACGAGAGACTGGCTGCTCGACGACAGCCCCGCCACGCTGACCCAGGCCAACCTGGGCCGCGCCTGGCGGATGATGACCGCGCTGATGCGCAACCCGCTGGCCGTGGCGGGCCTGCTGATCATCCTGCTGCTGCTGGCGACGGCGCTCTTCGCGCCCTGGATCGCGCCGGAAAGCCCCGTGGGGCAGAACCTGCAGGCGCGCCTGCTGCCGCCCTCGGCAGAGCACTGGATGGGCACCGACGAGCTGGGCCGCGACATCTTCAGCCGCGTCGTCTACGGCTCGCGCATCACGCTGATGATCGTGGCGCTGGTGGCCGTGATCTCCGCCCCCCTCGGCCTGATCATCGGCGCCGTCGCGGGCTACTTCGGTGGCTGGGTCGACCGCATCCTGATGGGCCTGACGGATGTCTTCCTGTCGCTGCCCAAGCTGATCCTGGCGCTGGCCTTCGTCGCCGCCCTGGGACCGGGGATCGAGAACGCGATCATCGCCATCGCCATCACCGCCTGGCCCGCCTATGCCCGCATCGCCCGGGCCGAAACGCTGACCTTCCGCAATGCCGAGTACATCCAGGCGGTGCGGCTGGTCGGCGGCTCCCACACCCGGATCATCACCCGGCACGTGCTGCCGCTCTGCACCTCGTCGATGATCGTGCGGGTGACGCTGGACATGGCAGGCATCATCCTGACCGCCGCCGGCCTGGGCTTCCTTGGCCTTGGCGCGCAGCCGCCGCTGCCGGAATGGGGCGCCATGATCTCGCGCGGGCGGACCTTCATCCTGGACCAGTGGTGGGTCGCCACCATGCCGGGCTTCGCCATCATCCTGGTCTCGCTCGGCTTCTGCTTCCTGGGCGACGGGCTGCGCGACGTGCTGGACCCGAAACAGGGGGGCGAGAAATGACCGACGCACCACTTCTGGAAATCGAGGACCTGCGGGTCAGCTTCGCCACCCCCAAGGGGCCGGTCGAGGTCGTGAAGGGCCTGAGCCTGAGCCTTGGGCGTGAGGAACGGCTGGGCATCGTCGGCGAAAGCGGCTCGGGCAAGTCGATGACGGGCCGCTCGATCCTGCGGCTGATCCGGGCGCCGGGCAGGCAGACCGCGAAGACCCTGCGCTTCGACGGGCTGGACCTGATGGCGCAGAGCAGTCGCCAGATGCGCCAGATCCGCGGCGCGCGGATCTCGATGATCATGCAGGATCCGAAGTTCTCGCTGAACCCGGTGATGACCATCGGCCACCAGATCGCCGAGGCGCTGCAGGTGCATGAGAACCTGCCGCGCCGCGACCTGCAGGCGCGGGTGATCGAGATGCTGACCTCGGTCCGCATCAACGAGCCCGAGCGGGTGGCGAAGATGTATCCGCACGAGGTTTCGGGTGGCATGGGCCAGCGGGTGATGATCGCCATGATGCTGATCCCGCGCCCGCAGCTACTGATCGCGGATGAGCCGACCTCGGCGCTGGATGTCTCGGTGCAGGCGCAGGTGCTGGACCTGATCGAAGAACTGGTGACCGGCAACGGCATGGGTCTGATCCTGATCAGCCACGACCTGAACCTGGTGGCGCGCTACTGCGACCGCATCCTGGTGATGAACGGCGGCGAGGTGGTCGAGGCCTGCGCGGCCAGGGATCTGCATAAGGCCACCCACCCCTACACCAAGGGCCTGCTGGCGGCGCAGCCCCGGATGCAGGAAACCCGAGACGAGCTGCCGGTCCTGGACCGCAGCGGAGGAGCAGGCACATGAGCAGCCCCGAGAGTTCCCAAGCCGCGATTTCCCTCAAGGACCTGGATATCTCCTACGGCGACACCAAGGTGGTGCGCGACGTGAGCTTCGACGTGGCGACGGGCGAAAGCTTCGCGCTGGTCGGTGAAAGCGGGTCGGGCAAGTCGACCGTGCTGAAGGCCATCGCCGGGCTGGCGCCGGACTGGACCGGCGAGATTTCCGTGCTGGGCAAGCCGCGCGGCCATGGTACCGACCGGGCCTTCTCGGAGACCTGCCAGATGGTCTTCCAGGACCCCTACGCCTCGCTGCATCCCCGCAAGACAATCGACACCGTGCTGTCCGAGCCGCTGGCGATCCACGGCATCGGCAAGCGCAGCGAGAAGGTGGTCGAGATGCTGGGCGCCGTCGGCCTCGACCAGCGCTTCCGCTTCCGCTTTCCGCACCAGCTGTCAGGCGGGCAGCGCCAGCGCGTCGCCATCGCCCGCGCCCTGATGCTGGAGCCCAAGGTCATGCTGCTGGACGAGCCGACCTCGGCGCTGGATGTCTCGGTACAGGCCGAGATCCTGAACCTGCTGAAGCGGCTGCGCCGTGAACAGGGGCTGACCTATCTGATGGTCACCCACAACCTGCCGGTGGTCAGCTTCATGTGCGACCGCATGGCAGTGATGAACAAGGGCCGCATCGTCGAGATCGCCCCCAAGACCGCGCTCTATGACGGCAGCTTTGCCGATCCCTATACGCGCGACCTCTATGCCGCTTCGGGCGGCAACCCCGATGCCGATCCCGAGGGGACGGCATCCCACCTCAAGGACCCCGCATGACCGACACGACCCAGGCGCTTGCCGCTTTCACCGACGCCCTTGCCGCCGCCACCACCGAAGAGGCCGCGTTTGACGCGCTCTGTGCGCTGACCAAGGCCACGGTGGGCGCCAAGCTGTTCACCGTGATGACCTCGGACACCGACGCCATGGTGGCACGCCGCGCCTATACCGACGACGCGGTCAACTACCCGACCTCGGGCGAGAAGCCGATCGAGCTCAACCGCTGGTTCGAGACGGTGCTGACCCGACAGGAAAGTTTCGTGTCCAACACCCTGGCCGATATCGACACCGTCTTCCCGGATGCCGAGCTGATCGGGAAGCTGGGGTGCGGTTCGGTCGTCAACCTGCCCATCGTGCTGGGCGGCAAGGTCGTGGCGACAATGAACATCCTGCACGAAGAGGGGTACTACACCCCCGCGCGGGTCAGCCAGGTGCAGACCCTGCTGCGCCTGCCCGCCATGGCCGCCAGCGCCGTGGCCGCCAGCCTGCGCGGCTGACCGGCGCAGGGCAATGAAAAGGGGCGGGCCCTCAGGCGCCGCCCCCTGCCGTCCCGGGCGGGTTCTGTCAGCGTCGCGTGACCTCGACCGTGCCCGCATCCGCATCGACCACCACGTGATCGCCGGTGCGGATTTCGGTAAAGACATCGGCGTCGAAATCGGTCATCGCCGGCACCCGCGTCACCACGGCGCCGAGGGCCATCTTGGTGGTCATCCGGGTGAACAGCATGGCGGCGGGCGCCACCCCGTTGATCCGCGTCATGTGGAAGAATGCCGACCAGCCGGACGAGCCCTTGGCGCCGGGAAACACCAGGATCTTGCCGGCGAAGCTCTGCCCGACCAGCTCGTGCCGGCGCTCGATGATCGAGCCGTCGCGTTCGTTGATCCCGCCCCAGCCGGAGATCGTCTGCGTGGTGACCAGGGCCTCGCCCTCGACCCGGCCCGAGACCACGCCGCGGCCCCGGATCAGCAGGGGTGTTGTCAGCGTTTCCATCAGAAATCCCCTTTCCAGGTGCCGGTCAGCCCGGCTTCGATGCAGGCTTCCAGGCTGCCGAACCAGCCCTGAACCTTGGCGATGGCGGGCAGGTAATGGGCCTGCTTGGCGCTGTCGGTGGCAATGACGCGCACCCCTTCGGGCAGACGGCGAGAGATCGCGGGGCAGGTGTCGGACATCACCTTGCCACCCGCCGCCTCGATCCGCGCCACGTAGCCCGAGCGTTCGGCAACGGTGCGGATGGCCCGCGGGGTATGAACCCAAAGCGCCACGTCCGGGTGCAGCCGCTTGCCGTCCAGCAGATGCGCGATGCGCCCGACCTGCTCGATCGAGTTGTGCGGACAGCCCAGCATGATGAAATCGACCTTCCGGTCCTCGGCGCTTTGCAGCGTGTCGTACATTTTCTTGCGCGCGGCGGCGTCGTAGACGTGGAAGTCCTCGGCGCGGTTCGGGCCGAAAGCTTCATCCGCGATGCGCGCCTCGGGGGTATGGCCGGGGATGTGGTACATCTCGACCCCGCCGGACGAAGCCGCCGCCGCGCCGAAATGCTTCAGCTTCACCAGGTCGACGCCTGACATCTGGCCTTCCAGCACGGGGATGTTCTCTTCCACCATCTCGCCGGTGAAATAGCCCAGCAGACCCCAGTCCAGCATCGAGCGCACGGGCACCTCGACGCGGATATGGCGGTTGCCGTAGCGGTTTTCCGTCAGGTGGTAGCCCCAGTAGGGGATGCGCCCGGTCAGGGCTGCGGCGCCGGTGCTTTCCTTGCCCTCGACATTGGTGCGCCCGCCGAGCGCGCCGTTGCAGTAGATCACCGCCGAGCTTTCCATCCAGGCGCAGTGCTCACCGAAGGTGGGCACGTTGCCGACCTGGTAGGGGGTGCAGGTGGCCATCAGGTTGACGCCGCGCTGGCCGACGAAGGCCTCGCTGTCGCGCTGCATCTGGACCATCTGCGGATCGGCGCCCTGCAGGGCCCAGTTCTGGTCGTCGATGCCGGTGATCAGCTGGCAGGTGCGCGCCGCCATCTGGGGGATCTCTACCGTCTTGTCACTGTCCAGATTGAGGCGCGAGAAGACCTCGGCCATGCCGTTCTCGGCGATCTTGCGCACCGAGGGGGTGGAGGCGTTGAAGGCGCCTGCCACGTTGTCGGTTTCCACCAGCCGCTCGGCGCCAAGGGCGTTGCCGTAGCGGATCAGCAGGTCCATGGCGGCGGCGACGGCTTCACCGCCCGCGCCATCGCGCATGGCCTTTTCGGTATCGGTAAGATGCATCCTGCCTCTCCTCATGCCTCAGGAATTGGTCACGACGGAGGCCAGCTCCTTCTCGTCCCAGCGGAAGTGCTGGCGTTCGACGTTATCGGACACCCGTGCGCGCATCTCGTCCATGTCGATCTGATGGGTGCTGCCGGTTCCGGCAAGGTCCAGCGCATGGGCGGCGGCCATGCCCATGGCGATGCAGGGACCCATCACGCGGACCGAGGACAGCGCCGCGCTGTCGGCGTCGATGCAGCGCCCGGCGGCGACGACATTGTGGCAGGCTTCGGGCACCAGGCTGCCGAGCGGCACGTAATGCACGTGATCCTTGTCGAAGACGATCCAGTGGTGGCCGTCGTCATGGTCGTGCAGCTCGATCGGCCAGGCGGTGCGGCCGATGGCATCATCGAACTTCTTGCTCTCGCGGATCTCCTCCACGGTCAGGTGGTGGCGGCCCTTGATCCAGCGGGTCTGGCGGATGCCCGGCAGCCCGAAGGAGCGGATGCGGGACTCGCCGAAGCACTCGGGGAACTCTGCGCGCAGGAAGTCCACGGCGCGCATGGCCTGGTCCTTGCCGTCGAGGGCTGCGGCAGAGGCGGCGACAGGTTCCAGCGGGGTCTCGACGTGGGTCATGTTCATCGCCGCGATGCCGCGCCCGGGGATGGTGAAGCCCAGCCCCTCGCGTCGCCGCAACCCGTACTGGTCGCCCACTTCCTTCATCCGCGCGCCGATCAGGTCGCGGGTCGGCTGGGCGGCCTCGTTGATGTTCTCCATCACCACCATCTGGGTGCCGAAGACGCCGTTCTTGTCCGGCTCGCGGCAGTCGAAGCCCGATTGCCAGACCAGCGCCGCATCGCCCGAGGCATCGACCCAGCCGGTCGCATCCACGTCCAGCGCGCCATAGCGGGTCAGGAAATGGCCGCGCGTCACGCGCCCGCCCTCGACCTCGGTGCCGTTCAGCATGGCGCCCAGCACCACGGTGATGCCGGCGGCCAGGATGCTTTCCTCGACCCAGCGACCAAGCGCCACCTCGTCGTAGTAGACCACGGTGGTGTTCGGCCCGTGGCGGTAGAAGAGGCCCTGGTTCTGCTTTTCGAGGTACCCCAGCAGGTCATCGGCGATGCCATGGGTGAACTGGTAGCCATGGGTGCCGTTGGAAAACAGCCCGCAGAAGGTGGCGATGATCGAATTCACGGCCTGTCCGCCAAGCGCCGGCTGGCTGTCCACCAGCACCACCTTGCGGCCCAGCTTGGCGGCCTCGAGCGCGGCGGTCACCCCCGAGATCCCGGCGCCGACGACGCAGATATCCGTGTTCAGACGCTCGACGGGACGCCCCGCGTCGCGGCGCACGATACGGGTGGCCGTGTTGAATTGGTCGCTCATGGCGGTTGCTCCTCCCTCAGTAGTCGGGGGGAAGGTCGCACCCCGTTACCCTCGGAAACAGAACAGATTTACGCCTTTACCTTTTGCGCATCGCGAAAGACACTGGCGGCGGGAGAGGAGACCCAATGGATACCATCGACAACATGCGTGCCTTCCTGGCGGTGGTGCGCGCAGGCAGCTTTTCGGCGGCCGCCCGCAACCTGGATACCGTGCCCTCGGTGATCTCGAAGAAGGTCAACCGGCTGGAGGACCAGATCGGCGCGCCGCTGTTCATCCGCTCGACCCGCAAGCTGGAGCTGACGGAAACCGGCACGCAGGTGCATCCGCGCTTCCTGTCCATCGTCGCCGAGGTCACCGATGCCTTCGCCGACCTGCGCGCCCATGCCTCGCCCATGGGGGGCACGCTGCGCATCAAGTGCCCGACGACGCTCTGCGTGCTGCATTTCGGGCGCATCATCACCGAATTCCAGGCGGCCCACCCGGAGGCGCGCATCGACCTGGTGCTGATGGACCGTTCGGTGAACCCGATGGAAGAGGGCTTCGACATCGCCATCGGCGCCATTCCGACCTCTTACCCCAATGTCGAGGCGACGCCGCTTTGTCCCTATCCGCGCGTCACCGTGGCCTCGCCCGGCTACCTCGCGCGGGCCGGGGAGCTGAGCCACCCGCGTCACCTGCTGAACCACGACTGCCTGACCTTCCATCCCATCGGATCGAACTGGGTGTTCGAAGGGAAACAGGGGCCGGTAAGCGTCGAGATCAACTCGCATTTCTCGGTCAACGACAGTCAGGTGCTGGTCGAGGCGGCGCTGGCCGATCTGGGCGTGGCGGTGGTGGCGGACTACCTGGCACGGGTGCATGTGGAGCGCGGCGCCCTGACGCGGGTGCTGACCGACTATGCGATCCCGGATCTCTGGGTGTCGGCCTGGGTGCCGGTGCAGCGGGTCAAGGATCCGCTGGTCATGGCGATGTGCGACTGGCTGCGCGACGCGGTGCAGCCGGTGGCGCCCTGGGACCGTGACTGGGCCCTTCGGGGCGCGGACGGGGCGGCCACCGCGGCAGCCGCCCCCTTGCTTACATCCCGTTAGGCAGGAACAGCGAGATCTGCGGGAAGACCACCAGCAGGAACATGATGATCGCCTCGCAGGCCAAGAACCAGCCCACGCCGCGGAAGATGCGACCCAGCGAGATCTCGTCCCCGACCACGGATTTCACCACGTAGACGTTGAAGCCGACAGGGGGTGTCAGCAATCCGATCTCGATGAACTTCACCACGATCACGCCGACCCAGATCGGATCCGCGCCGACGGCGTCGAACATCGGCTGCATCACCGGAAGCGACAGCAGCAGCACGCCCATGGGATCAAGGAACATGCCCAGGATCAGGTAGATCACCGAGGCCGCCAGGATCAGCATGTAGGGCGAGAGCTGCCAGCTTTCGATGGTGTTGCCAAGGAAGACCGGCAGGCCCGAGAGCGCCAGGAACTTGGTGAACATCACCGCGCCATAGGCCACGAAGAGCAGCGAGGCGGTGGTGGTCACCGCCTCCATCACCGAGGCCCAGAGGACGTGCTTGGTCAGACGGCGCTGGAACAGCGCGATGGCGCAGGCCAGCAGGGCGCCGCCGGCGCCGGCCTCGGTCGGGGTGAAGATGCCGCCGTAGAGGCCGCCGATGATGCCGAAGATCAGCACCAGCACCGGCCAGACCGGCAGCAGCGACTTCCAGCGCGCCTGCCACAGGGTGCCTTCTTCGGGATCGATCTTCACCGGCGGCGCGATCTTCGGGTCCAGCTTGGCGCGGATGATGATCATCGCCGTGTAGACCGCCGCCGTCAGGATCCCGGGCAGCACGCCCGCGACCAGCAGCTTGGTGATCGAGACCTCGGCGAAGACGCCGTAGATCACGAACATGATCGAGGGCGGGATCAGCGCGCCGAGGGTGCCGGCAGAGGCAACGACGCCCGCCGCGAGGCCCTTGTCATAGCCCGCGCGCAGCATCTCGGGGATGCCGAGCCGGCCCATGGTGGCGGCCGTTGCGACCGAGGAACCGGACGCGGCGGCGAAGCCGGCCGAGGCCAGGTTGGTGGCCACCGCCAGCCCGCCCGGCAGGCGCGAGGCCCAGAGCCGCGCCGCGCGGAACAGCGCCACGGATATCCCTGAATTATGGGCGATGGCCCCCATCAGGATGAACATCGGGATGGCCGAGAGGCTCCAGCTGGCGGCGACCTCGAAGGGGGTCTGTTCCATGACGTTCATCGCCACGCGCTCGTTGCGCAGCACGGTCAGGCCGACCACGGCGGCGACACCCAGCGAGACGCCGATGGGAATGCGGATGGCGATCAGGACGAGGACGCCCAGAAGGCCGAGGGCTCCGATCAGGGGGGCGCTCATTCCATCACCTCCATGCGCTCTTGCTCGTCGGGGATCTCTCCGGTGATCGCGGCGCGGGCATCGCGCCAGGTCTGGATCAGCACGTAGATGGCCATGAACAGGAAGCCCGCGGGCACGATCCAGCGCGAGGGCCAGATCTCGATGAAGCCAGCGGCGGATTCCCAGGCCTCGCTGATATGGGTCTTCTCGATGGCAATCTCGAAGAGCTTCCAGACGAAGAGGCCGACATAGGCCAGGGTCACGACGCCCGCGAAGGCATCCAGGGCCTTCAGCTTGCGTTTCGGCAGATGCGAGGTGAAGAGCTCGACGATGATGTGGCCACGCTGGCGCGAGATCCAGGCGATCGGCAGGAAGGCCAGGGCGACCATGTAGTAGGCCGAGACGATCTCGGTCGTGCCGATGAGGGGGTGGTGGAAGAAGGTGCGCGCGACGACGTCGGCACTGACATGCAGCATCATGATGATGACGAAGATACAGGCCAGGCCGGTCGTCGCCTGCGCAACCCGGTCGAGGTGTTTCATGGGTGTTGCGCCTTCGGGGCAATATGTCGGGATCAGGTCACCGGGGGACGCGCGGGCCCCCCGGTGACAGATGGGCCGGGGATGGTCAGAGGTTCTCGGGGTCCAGCTTGGAATAGACCTCGCGGTTCAGGGCCTCGGTGAATTTCTCCACGTCGGTCCCGACCTCTTCGGAGATGGCGGCCCATTTCTCCAGCAGCTCGGTGTACTTGGCGAGCATCGCCTCGATGTCCTCGACGCCGACCGACTTGGCGACCTCGATGATCGCGGCCTCCTGCTCGACCACGCGGCGGTTCATGATGTCGGCGAAGTCCGCGCCACCCTCGTGGAAGGTGATGCCGTTTTCCAGCGCCATGGCCTTCACTTCGGTATCGATGTCGATCTGTGCGGTGATCGTGCCGACGGCGACCAGCTCGGCCGCGTTGTCGATATGGGCCTTGCGCTGCTCGGGCGTCAGGTCGTTCCAGACGTCACGGTTCATGTACATCAGCAGCGGCGGGCCGGCCATGCCGAGGGGGAATTCCATCACGTATTCGGTGATGTCCATGTAGCCGTAGTTGCGCAGCCAGGCCAGCGAGCCCATGACGCAGTCCACCACGCCACGCTCCAGCGCCGAGGTCGCCTCGGCCGGGCTCATCGCGACGGGGGTGGCGCCGGCCATCTTCATGATCTCGACGCCGCCGCCCGAGGCGCGCACCTTGGTGCCCTTCAGGTCGGCCACGGTCGAGATGTCGGGCTTGCACATCAGCAGGTAGGGGGTGGTGTTGTAGGCGCCGAAACCGACGGCGTCGTTGCGTTCGTACTCGGCCTTGCATTCGGGGCAGTTGAGCAGGATCAGCTCGTTCATCGCGCCCGCGGTGCCGACCACGTCGTCACCGGCCACGGTGCGGGTGAAGATCGCGTTGGTCGCCGGCAGTTCGCGCGGCGTATAGGGCGCCATGGTGGTGCCCGCGTCGATCAGGTTGCCCGCGACCGCATCCACGGTGCCGGCGCCGGTGGCCAGCTGGCCGCCGGGAACGAGGGTCCACTCGATCTCCCCTCCGGTGGCCTCCTTCACCTTCTCGAAGTAATGGGGCAGCGAGATCGCGTTGGTCGAGGCATTGGCCCCCATCCAGCTGCCGTAGATCAGTTCCTTGGCCATGGACGGCATGGCCGTCAGGGCCAGGGCTGCGGCGACGGCAGCCCCGATGATGGTTTGTTTCATGATGTCCTCCCTAGGTGCAGAGGGTCCGAAGACCCCTGACAAGTCATAGTCTAGAAGCGCCATTCCTCGCGAAACCACAGCAATTGATGCACAGATGCCTTCGCGATTTGGAAAAGATCCCGGCGCCGGTCTGTCGCGCGACGGGATGCACCGCCGCGCGACGGACGTTCAGGCCCTCGGCGGGATCAGCACGGCGCCGCGCGACAGCGGCTCGACCTCGCCTTCGTAGACCGAGAGCCAGCCGCGCTGGCCCGAATGGCCGACGGCGGGCAGGGCGGCGCGGCGGGTCTCCATCTCGGCCGCGTCCATGTCCACGTCGACCCGCCGGGCCAGAACGTCGATGGTGATCAGGTCGCCGTCGCGCACCAGCCCCAGGGGGCCGCCTCCATGCGCTTCGGGGGTGACCTCGCCGACCACCAGTCCCTTGTTCACAAGGCCCGAGAGCTGCCCGTCGGTGACCACCGCCACGTCCTCGCCCAGCCCCGCGCCCTCGATGGCGAAGACCACGCGAGAGGCCATGCCCATGCCCGGCCCGCCGCGCACCCCGAGGCCGCGCAGCACCAGAACGTCACCGGCCTTGACCTTGCCCGCCTTCAGCCCCTCGATGGCGTCGACGGGGTTGCTGAAGCAGACGGCGGGGCCGGTGACCTTCAGCTTGCGGTCATAGCGCAGGCCCAGCTTGATGATGCCGGTATCTGGGGCGAGGTTGCCGCGCACCATCACGATGGCGGGTTTGTCCGACAAGGGCGCCTCGGCGGTTTTCACGGTGTCGGTCGGTGGCTCCCAGCCGTTCAGCGTCTCGCCCAGGGTCTTGCCCGCGACGGTCATCGCCTCGGTCCGGGTCAGGGCGCCGAGGTTCTTCAGGATCGCCCGGGCGCCGCCGCCATCGTCGAATTCCTCGATCGAGCTTTCGCCATTCGGTCGCACGGCGACCAGCACCGGCGAGCTGTCCATCAGCCGTTCATACATGCCGTAGACGTCGATATCGGTATCGGCCTCGGTCGCCACCGCCTGCAGGTGCTTGACGGTGTTGATCGAGCCGCTGACCGCGAAGACCGAGCGCACGGCGTTCTCGAAGGCGGCTTCGGTCAGGATCTGGCGCGGGCGCAGGTCTTCCCAGACCATGTCGACGATGCGCTTGCCGGCTTCGGCGGCATTGTCCAGCATGCCGCCGCCCGAGGCGCGCACCGGCGCATGGCCGGGCAGTGTCATGCCGAGGGCCTCGCAGACCGTGTGCATCGAATTGGCCGTGCCCATGCCGGAACAGACCCCGGACGAGGTGATGGCCTTTTCGCTCATCTCCTTCAGCCGTTCCAGGGTGATGGCGCCCATGGCGTGATGCCCGGCGCCCAGGAAGACCTCTTCGATATCCACGTGCTCTTCGCCGATATGGCCCGAGCCCTGGTAGCCGCAGATGGCGAAGATGGTCGGGATGTCCAGCCGCGCGGCAGCCATCAGCTGCCCCGGCGCGGTCTTGTCGCAGGAGGCCAGGCAGACCATGCCGTCCAGCTGCGCGCCCTCGACCTGGACCTCGATGTCATTGGTGATCAGATCGCGCGAGGGCAGGATGTACTTGCCCGCATTGCCTGCCGAGTGGATGAAGTCCGAAGGTGCCGCCGTGCGGACCTCGAAGGGCAGGCCGCCCGCGTCGCGGATCGCCTGTTTCACCACCGCCGCCACGTGGTCGAGGTGGTTGAAGCAGATCGCCAGTTCCGACGAGGTGTTGATCACCGCGATCTTCGGCTTCTCCATGTCCTCGTCGCTGAGGCCCATGGCGCGCCACTGGGCCCGACGCACCGCCCAGAACGAGCTTCCGATTTCGTAATTGCTGCGCAAGGGGCGCTGGTTGCGCCTGTCCGACGTGGCCATGTCTCTCCTCCGATCATGATGCCTTGGTCGCATCTCCTCCGATGCTCATTAATGTTGACGTGTCCTTTAATGACATGTCAATAAGAAAGCCGGGACAGATTTGTGACACGGGGTCGGGACGCGGGATTTGCCCGGGCGGGCCGGTTGGGGCAGGATCGCGGGACGCAGGGAGAAGGGCGGAAGATGACGGAACAGGATGCAGAGGGAGGGGCGATTCCGCTGCTCTTCGATCACGGGGTCTCGTTCCGCATCACCGGGGTGGCGAACCGGCTGAACCGCTCTGCGGCGGCCTTCTACCGAGAGACCTTCGGCATCGGCCTGCCGGAATGGCGGATGATGCTGGCGCTCGGCAAGACGCCCGAGCTGAAGGTGGGCGACGCGGCGCGGTCGGCCGACCTGGACGCGGCACAGGCCAGCCGGGCGCTGAAGCTGCTGAAGGAACGCGGGCTGGTCAGCATGGAAATGACCGCCAGCCGGGGCCGGGCGACCATCGTGCGGCTGACCGGAGCGGGGCGCGACTTCCACGACCGGCTGCTGGCGGCGGGCGAACAGCGGGCGGCGCGCATCCTTGCGGGCTTCAGCGACGAGGAACTGGCCACCTTCTTTGCCCTGCTGGGGCGCATCGGCGCCAACGCCGAGGCACTGATCGAGGCGCAGCAGGAGACCGGACAGCGCCTGTGACCGCCCCTCTGCCCCCCGGGCAGAGCAATGTTGAAAACGGCGCCTGATCCGGCGTAGCCTTCCGCTGCGGGCCGGCCTTCATTTCATCCTGTCCCGTGGCCGGGGCTCCGGCCTTTATTTCAGGCACTGCCGACGACGACGGGCGAACGGGTCCGGCCCTATTTCAGATCCAGGCAACGGCTCCCGTGCAACTCTCCTCTCGTCCCGGCTGATTTCAGCGGGCGCCCCTGAGGCGCGATTTGGGGGACGGAGCGCGAAATGGCGACTTTCGACAGGGATGCGGATGGCACCCCGGTTTTCGTGATCGGGTTGACGATGGCGGGGGCGATCTCTGCCGGGGCCTATACAGCGGGGGTGACGGATTACCTCGTGCGGGCGATGCAGGCGCATAACGCCCGCGTCGGTCAGCCCGGCGGGCCACGGCACCGGGTGATGATCAAGGCGCTGTCGGGGGCTTCGGCGGGGGGCATGTGCGCCGGGCTGATCGCCGCCAACCTGACCGCCATCGGCAGCGCGGGCGAGCCCGGATTCGACGCGCCCCGCCATGTCTCCGGTCCCGGTGGCAGCTGGAGCTACGTGCTGTCCCGGATCTATGACGCCTGGGTGCGCAACGTGCGGATGTGGGACCGGGACAGCGGCGCGGGGCTGCTGGCGCTGGATGATATCGCCGGGGCAAGGCCCACGATCGACCAGGCGGCGGTCGGGATGGAGGCGCCCGGGGCGATCTCGGTTCTGAACGGGCTGCACCTGGACGAGGTCGCCACGGCGGCCTTGCAGGGCATACCGTCCTGGCCCGAGACGCGGCAGGGCTTCGATTTCCTCTCGTCCGAGCTGGACATCTTCCTGACCACGACGGCGATCAACAGCACCGTCTACCAGGTGGCCTTCGGCGGCGGCGATCCCTTCGTGATGCAGCAGCATGGGCTTGTGCGCCATTTCCGGCTGAGCGGGTTGGGGGCGGGGCCGGCGCTGCCCTCTCCCTGGCTGGAGGACTGGCAGGACGAGGGCATGGCCCTCTCGCCCCGCGTCGCGACGCCCGAGCTACCGCTGGTCGCCCCCGATGGCGGCAACTGGCTGAAGCTGACCGTCGCCAGCCTGGCCACCGGCGCCTTCCCCCTGGCCCTGGCGCCGCGCATCGTGGATGCCACCCCGCGCGAGCTGGGGTTCCTGCCGGAGGGCGACGAGAACGCCCGGGGTGGTGCGCTGCCCTATGACATCCCCGCAGGCCAGGTCGCGCGCCCGGTCTTCGGCGCGGCGGGGGCCGAGACGCGCACGCCCTACGTCGCCCTCGACGGCGGCGCCATCGACAACGAGCCCTTCGCCCATGCCCGGTTCACCCTGCGCCAGCGCGGCGAGGGCGGGGGGCTTCTGCCCAACCCGCGCGGCGGGGGCGCGGCGCATCGTGCGGTTCTGATGGTCGATCCTTTCCCCGAGGGGGCACGGTTTTCCGTGGTTCCGGTGCCGAAGCTGCTGCGCATGTTGGGCCTTTCGGCGGTGGCGGGCAAGCTTCTGGGCACCCTTGTCGGCCAGGCACGCTTCAAGCCCGCCGAGCTGGTGCAGGCCCAGGATCCCGATGTGCATTCGCGCTTCCTGATCACGCCGAGCCGCAGCGGCGACGGTGTGGACGCCGTCGGCGCCGGGGCGATCTGCTGCGGCCTGCTGGGGGGCTTTGGCGGTTTCCTGGACGAGAGCTTCCGCCTGCATGACTTCGCCCTCGGGCAGCGCAATTGCCAGTGGTTCCTGCAACGCCACTTCGTCCTCGATGCCGCCAACCCGGTGCTGGACCTGCCGGATGGCCCGGAGAGGGCGGGCACCGATGTGGCGATCATAGATCCCGGCAGCCCGGTCCCCGGCGGCGGCGAGGTGCCGCTGCACGACTGGGCGGCGATGGAGGGCGCGGCACTGGCCGGGGTGGTGGCGCAGCTCGACACCCGGCTGAAACGCCTCGGCAAGGTCGAGATCGGCAAGCTGCAGGGCACCTCCTGGCTGCTGCGCCACGTCCTGACGACGGTCTGGAACAAGCTGGGGGGCTGGGGGCTCCGGGCCCAGGTCACGCGGTTCGCCGCCACCGCCATGCTGCGCGACCTGGTGCTGAGGGATCAGCACCAGGGCTACCGCGAGCTCGATCCGGCGCAGCGGGTGCTTCTGGCGGGCCTGCTCGGGGCGGGAGGCAAGGCGCTTTCGGCGGCCGAGCTGCGCGTGGCGGTGCTTGAGGCCCAGGGCGAGGGGGCGCTGCCCGGGGCGGAGCTGCCGGACGAGGGGGCGATCGCACGCTTTCTGCAAGGGCAATGGCATCGCGGCATCCTGCGCCGCAGCCTCGGCAGCCTGGTCGGGGTGGCCCGCTACAGGATCGACCTTGATCGGGCCGTCGCCGCCGGTCCGCGTGGGGCCTGACCCGGCCCCGGCGCGACTGTGACGCCGGGGACCGGTCCGAAAACGCCACTGGGCGGGCCGTGATGCGCGCGGCATTGTCCGGGCGGTCTTCAGATAGCGCCTTGCGCTATTCCCCCATGCAAATAGGATAATTCCGAATTTTACTTTTCGGATTGATTTTATGCGATTTGCGCATCCTTTCACGATTGCCTTTGCCGTTACCCTGTCCTGCCTCGCCACGGCGACCTTCATCATTGCCCTGGCCCTCTGGCAACCCTCCCTCGGTCTCGACCTGGCGATCCCGGACGAGGGCGAGGGGCTGGTCATCGCCGGGGTCGACCGCCCGGGGCTTGAGCCCCTGCTGGGCCGGCACATGCTGGCCCTCGGCGCCCCCGGCGGTCCTTTGCTGCCGGTCGATGCCGCGACCCTGATCGAGGAACCCGACAAGCTGAATGACGGCGCCCTGATCCGGGCCTTCCGCGAGGATCAGGATCGCCTGCGGCAGGTGCTTGCGGGGGAGAGCGCGGTGCTGCTGCTGGATGTCGACGGCGCCGAGATCGGGCAGGAGATTCCGCTGCGCCCGACACGCCCGCTGGCCGATTTGCCGATCGGCTTCTGGGCGCAGCTGTTCACCGGGGTGGCCGGGGTGCTGATCGGTGGCTGGATCTGGGCGATGAACCCGGGCCGGGCCAGCCATGTCTTTCTGTTCCTGACGGCCATCGGCCTGATGGCCTCGGCCTGCTCCGCGGCGCTCTACAGCGGCCGGGAGCTGGCCCTGTCCCGCGCCGCCTACGAGGTGCTGGCGCCGGTGAACTCCTTCGGGTCGCTGCTGTTCGGCGCGGGGCTGATCGGGCTCTTCCTGTGCTATCCCAGACAGCTGGCGCGGCCCGTGCTGTGCTGGCTGCCGTTCCCGATCCTGCTGGGCCCGGTGGTCTTCTACGGGCTGACGGGCATCGGCAACCCGATGTTCTTCCTGCATCTCCCGATCGTGCTTGCCCTGAGCACCATCCTGACGCTGCTGGTCGTGCAATGGGTGCGCGCGCGGCAGGATCCGCTGTCGCGTGCGGCGTTGAAGCTGGTCGCCTTCGGTATCATCCTGGGCGCCGGGGGCTTCGTGCTGACGACGACGCTGCCGGCGCTGCTCGGCCTGCCGGGGCAGGTCTCGCAGGCCATGTCCTTCCCGCTGTTCCTGCTGGTCTTCGGCGGGGTCGCGCTGGCGGTGCGGCGCTACCGTTTCTTCGATCTCGAACGCTGGTCCTTCCGGCTGCTGTTCTACGTGATCGGCGGCCTGGTGCTGGTGTTGCTGGATGCGGTGCTGGTCTATTCCATCTCCTCCGAGCGGCGGCCGATGCTGGGGGCGCTGCTGCTGGTCTTCCTGCTGCTCTACCTGCCGCTGCGCGACTGGCTGGCGCGGCTGGTGTTCAGCCGCCGCCGGAAGGACTTTCCGCTGGCCAGCCTGGTGCGCGCCGCCGATGCCATCGCCCTGGCGCGGGACCGCGAGCACCAGGAAGCCCTCTGGCACGAGCTGCTGACCTCGGAATTCGCACCGCTGGCGATCGAGGTCGATACCGGCCCGGGACGTCCCTTCGTGACCATCGAGCAGGAAGGCGCGGCCCTGGCGGTGCCGGCGATCGCGCCGCTGCCGGCGCTGCGCCTCAGCTGGAAGGATCGCGGGCGCAGCCTGTTCTCGCCCGAGGACGCTCGCCAGGCCCAGGACATCCTCGCCATCCTGAAGCAACTGGTCGAGGGGCGGCAGGCCTTCGAGGCCGGGATGAACGAGGAGCGCGAGCGCATTGCGCGCGACGTGCACGACAATCTCGGTATCCGGCTGAACTCGGCGCTTGGCCAGTCGGAGGCGGCGCAGAAGGATGCGCTGATCCGCGAGACATTCACCGACATTCGCCGCATCCTGACCCGGGGGGATGGCGGGGCCGCCGCTCTGGACGACCTGGTGGCGGATCTGCGCAACGAGTTGGGGGACTACCTGGAGGTGCATGGCATGGCCTGCGACTGGCCGCTCAGCGAGGTGACCGGGGTGCAACTGTCGCCCGGCGTCGCCCATGCGCTGCGCTCGCTGCTGCGCGAGAGCGTGCACAACGCCGTGCGTCACTCCGGCGCGAGCAGCGTGCGGATCGAGGTTCTGGCCAAGGCGGATGGCGTCAAGGTCAGCGCGTCGGACAACGGTGGGCAACGGCGCGGACGTGACAGCGCCCGCGTGCCTTCGCTGATCGGCGAGGGCGGCAACGGGCTGCAGAACCTGCGCCGCCGGATCCTCGATGTCGGGGGGCGCGCCAGTTTCGCCTTTGTCCCGGGGCAGGGTTTCCGCGTCGAGGCCGAGATGCCCTTCACCGCCCGTCGCGGCGAACCCGAGGCGTCGGATCGGGATGAGGCCGTGGCCTAGAGCAGCCCGAGGCGCGCGGCATGGGTGGCCGCCTCGGCGCGGTTCGATATTCCCAGCTTGCGGTACATGTTCTTGATATGGGTGGCGACGGTGCTGTCGGCGACGCCGATCAGCCGGGCGACCTCGGGAATCCGCATCCCGCGCGCGATCAGTGACAGCACCTCGGTCTCGCGCGGGGTCAGCCGTTCGTCCGTCTCGAAGGCCGGGGCGGTGCGCTGGAAATGCTGCATGATGCGCCGCGCGATGGCGGGAGAGAGCACCGGCACCCCGCGCACGATCTGGCCGAGGTGCAGTTTCCACAGGGCGGTGCCGTCGGTCTTCAGCAGGTAGCCCGAGGCCCCGGCGGCCAGCGCGTTGACCACGGCGGCATCGGTCGCCATGACGGTGGTGACGACGCAGACCGTCTCGGGGGTGTCGCGGGCGCATTGGCGCAGGATCTCGTATCCTTCGCCGTCGGGCAGGGTCAGGTCCACCAGCGCCAGGTCGACCGGTGCGGCGCGCAGACTGGTGCGCGCGGCATGGATGGTCCCGGCCTCCGCAATCCGGGCCCCGGGAAAACAGTCCTCGACCAGCGCCACCAGCGCGGCGCGGGTCTCGGCGTGATCCTCGAGAATGAGGATCGAGCGTATCTCGGTCATCGCCCTGTCTTTCGTCCCTCTGTTCCTCCCGGCAGGGTGCGGCCTGTCCCGACCTCACCCTAGAGCAGGCAGGGGGAGGGGCCTCTCCCCCGAATGAAGGATACCCGGGTCCGGGGGCGTGCCGCTAGCAGTAGTTGCAATTTTGACCGGGCGGTCCGGTTTGCCACGGGCCGCCGACCATTTTGGAAGATGTGATGAAGGTTTGCGTGATCCCGGTTCTGTCGGCTCTCTGCATCGGCACGTCCTCGGCAACCGGCGGTCCGACCTGCGCCGACGGCGCGGGCGCTTGCGGCCAGACCGACGCGCCCATTTCAGGCAGCCTCGAGGTCGGGCCGGAGATCAGCGACAGCGTCTACAGCTATGGTGTGCCCTGGGTCACACCCGAGGCGGAGGTCGCAGGCGGGGGGACAGAGGGCCGGACGGGGTCGGGCGGGATCGGGGCGCGCGGACCGCTCGGGGGTGACGAAGGGGGCCAGTTCTCGCCCGGCCTCATCGGACTGCGCCACCTCGGGGATGATGCCGGCCGCGACGCCGACGGGCGGCTGCGACGATGATGCGCCTGCCTGTCCTTTCGCATTGGCTTCGGCCCTTCCGGCCCCGAGCGCGTTCCCTGGTCGCCGTGCTTTGGCCCTTGATTGCGCCCTTGCCGGGATTGGTGCCGGGACTGGTCGTCAGTCTGGCTCTGTCCCTGCCCGGAACGGCGGGCGCCTCGCCGCTTTCGCCACCCGAGGCGGTGCGGGGCCTGGTGCTGGCCGGCGATCTTGCCGGGGCCCGCGACCTGTTGCTGGCCTGGCAGCCGCGCAGCGCGACCGATGTCGAACGCCGGCTCTGGCTTCTGGCGGTGATCCACCGCGAAAGCGGGCGCCCGGAGCTGGCCCTTGAGGTGCTGCAGGAACTGGTGTCGCGCCGTCCCGACGTGGCCCGCTTCCGTCTCGAACTGGCCGAGACCTTGTCAGCCCTGGGGCAGCGGGACCGGGCGGCCTACCAGTACGAACAGGCCCTCGGCGGTGACCTCAGCGCCGAACAGCGCAGCCGCGCCGAGGACGAGACCGCGCGGCTGGCCCGCCCGACGCCCTGGTCTGGCAGCTTCGGCATCGCGCTGGTGCCCTCGAGCAACCCTGGCAGGAAGACCCAGGAGGAGACCCTCGACCTCGGCTTCGGCCAGGCCGTGCTGAGCGCCGAGTCCCGCGCCAGGCCGGCGACCGGGATGACGGTGCAGGCGCGGGCGGCCTATGCCCATGCCTTCTCTGACCGGCTGCAGGGGCAACTGGGGCTGCGCTTCGAAGGGACCTACTACGACGACAGCGCCGACAGTGATCGGACGGGGGTGGTCGAGGCCCGCCTGATCGCCGCGCCGCGCCGCGACATGATCCTGAGCACCACCCTCAGCTACCAGCACCGCAGCCTGGGCGGGGCGGCCTATTCGGAGGGGCCGGGGCTGGGGTTGCACCTGCTGACCCGCGCCGGACCCCGGGGGCGGATCGGTGCCGGCCTCAGCCTGACCGACCTCAGCCATGCCCGCGCGCCGGGCGCCGACGGCCTGCGCAGCGTGGTCTCGCTGAGCTACGACCACGCGGCGAGCTCCAGCCTGACCCTGCGCGCCTCCCTGCGTCACGAAAGGGTGGCGGCGCGCAGCGCCGAGGTGGCCGCGACCACCTGGGAGGCGGGGCTGGGCGCCAGCTATGCCTTCCGCGGCGGGCTGATCCTGGACGGTGACCTGTGGCTGCGCCGCTCAGGGCGGGACGGGCCGCACAGGCTCTTCGGCATCGTGCAGCAGGACCGGCGCCAGACGCTCAGCCTGCGCCTGCGCCACAGCGAGATCTCCTGGGCGGGCTTCGCGCCTTACCTGGAGCTGACCGGCGAACGACAGACCTCGAATATTCCGGTCTACGGCTACACGGCCCGCGACCTGACCCTGGGCCTGACACGCCGTTTCTGACCCGCGCTCTCCTCCGAGCGGGGGAGGGACGCGTTCCGGCCTTCCGGCTACGCCGGGGGCATTGACAGCAAGAGGATTGCATCATGACTATCGATATTCGTCCTGCGCCTATTGTGGCGCTCGGCCTGGTAATGGCCCTCGGAGGCTGCCTCGGATCGGGGTCCGGTGGCGGCGGCGGTGCCGGCGGGGGCTCCGGCTCCGCGGACTACGAAACGGCCTATGACGAGGTGACCAGCCGGATCGCGACCTCGGACATGCCGACCAGCATCGACGCCACCTACGAGGGCCAGTTCAAGGTCGGCGTCAACAGTGGCTCCGCCGAAGCCTTCGGCAGTTCCGTCACGCCCTCCAATGCCGAGATCATCGGCGACCTGTCCCTCGCCGTGGACTGGACGGACGGGCAGACGAGCAATCCCTTCACCGGCTCGGCCACCAATATCGTGGCCACCGACGTGGTCTCGGGCGACAGCATCCAGCTGCAGGGCACCCTCAACGTGGACAGCGGCCAGCCCGCCTCGGTGAGCCGGCTTCCGGTGATACCGGGCGTCGATACCGGCAGCATGATGGTCTCGCTCACGGGTGATGTGGCCAATGGCGACGACGAGGGCCGGGTCTACCTGGGTCTGACCGGCCAGTTCTACGGACCGGGCGGCAATGCCATGCAGGGCGTGGTGACGGGGGGCATCAACGACATGGATGATCCCGACGCCCAGATCTTCGACGCCGCTATCGGCGGCTCCTTCTACGCCACGCAGTGACGCCCTGTCGTCACGGGCCCGGGCCGGTGCGGTTGCGGCCCCGTGGCGCCGGAATCGGTTGAAAGATGCCCTCCAGAGCCTTGCCCTGGAGGGTTTTTCATGTCCCGGGGCTCCGGTCGTGCCCGGCTGCGTGCCCGCCACCGGATGCACCGGCATTCAGGCAGGCTTTCGCCGGCACCGACCTCAGCTCGGCGGATGCCGGGACGGGCGGACGCGGCTTTGCTGGCGCCGGTGACGCGAGGGTCGGACGAGAGGCTCAGACCAGGCGCGCGATCACGCCATCCGCCCAGCGTCGCGAGGCCATGCCGAAACAATCATGCAGGCTGTCGGCGGCGATCACGCTGCCGGTGGCCAGCCGCCCCAACAGGGCAAGGCCGGGCGCGGGCCGGTCATCGGTATCCAGCAACCGGCCATCCTCCGTCGTCCGCCCCGCGAGTGAGTCCCGGGTGGTCAGCCAGCCCTGCCGCATCAGGGAGGTCAGCAGCGGATCGGTGAGCTTTTGCGGATCGGGCGATGGCAGGACGGCATCCACGATCACCGCTGCGGTGACCTGAGCCCCCTCGGCCCGAAGCGCCCAGCCGGTCTCGCACGGCGTTATGTCAGGGTCCCTGGAGAAGTCGACCGAGACGATGCCGGCCTCGATCAGGGCCAGCACCTCCCGGCAGGCCGCCACCGGAGGGCCATAGGAATAGCGCTTCAACCCCTCGTCGAAGGTGACCAGCGATGCCGCAGTCTCGACCGTGGCGGCGGGGGCGGGGTTGAAGGTCTGTCGCAGAGGATTTTGCCACTTCCGCCAGAGCTGTCCGACGGCGAAGCCGATGGAGGGGGCCAGGCGGCCTTCGGCCATGGCGATGCCATCCCGCAGGGCGGTCACGGGGTCGGTCCCGTCCTGGCTTCCCGGGGAGGTCCATTCGCTCTGCAGCCAATCGCGCAGGTCCTGGTGTGCAACGGTCACGCCATGGGCGTCGAGGATACGGTGCAGCGGCGGGATCAGGGCCGCGCTTACATCGCTACACGCTTGATCGGCCGGGTGGCCCATGGCTGCGGCGATCGCCGCCCTGAAGGCGTCGGTTTCGGCATCTTCCGGATCGAAACGCCGGTCCACGTCCCGCGTTTCGGGTTTCGGCGCGGGCGGCTGTCCATCAAGCGAAAATGGCAGGATGCAGGCGGGTTCCCGGCCCGAGGGCTGGTAGCCACGCTCCGAGAAACGCCCGCCGAGGCCCTGGGTCAGGACACGCACCACGTCGAAGAAGGACAGGGCGAACCCCCGGACCGCGACGGTTCTGCCGGCCCAGTCCTCGGCCTGGCGCTGCAACCGGCTGGCGGGGTAGGCCGAGGCCAGTGTCGCCGCCGTCCGACCGGCGTGACGACGCCAGTCGGCCAGTTGCGCATCGGGTTCGGTCGCCGGCTGCCCGGGCACGATCAGCACCTCGGCATAGGGGCCGCGCCAGCCGTCGTCGGTCTGCAGGTGCCACGCGCCGTCCTCTCGCCGCGCATCCGTGACCAGCGTGGCAATCTGCGTCAGCGCCAGCCCCGGCGCCGCCTGCAGGGCCGCGAAGCGATAGGAAAGGTAGGATCCGATCCGCGCCCTTTCGGGAAAGGCGTCAGGGCCGACCGGCGGGTCGAGCCAGGCGTCAAGCGGGGTCACGGCCAGGCTGTCCGGGGCCCTCAGCTCGATATCGCGCATGGGGATGTTCAACCGGCACAGGGGGCTTTCGCCGGGGTCGAAGTTGGGACCCGCGCCCGGCACGGCGGAGGCATCGAACAGGTCGGCCTCGATGCGCAGGCCGACGCGGGCCGCGAGATCCGCCAGCGCCTCGAGCGCTCCGATGCCGCGGGGGCCAAGCCCGACGACGGCGATTTTCCTGTTGGCGTGAGGGGGCATAGATGGTCCTGCCTGTCTGATCTGCTGCTGACTTAGTGCAGGGTGCCCGGACGGCCACTGTCGCCGGTTGAACGGTTCGGCAAATTCGTGGCGGGGGCGGAGAGGCGCGGTGCCAGGGGGCGGGGGCGATGTCTGCATCCCATGCATGCCGCTTCCGGCAGGACCCTGGAAGCGCGCGGCAGTGGTTTGCCGTCGTGGGGAACCCAATGCCTGCCTCCGCGTTGCAGTGTCATGACGACAAGCGCGCGTGAGCGGGTCAGCCGCTGCTGTCCGGGTGGACGAAAATTCTGCATTCTGCTCCCGCTTCTGACGCTTGTCGCTTGCGGTCGGGACCAGTCTTCCCTGAACCCTGCCGGTGAGGACGCTGGTTCGATCTCGCTTCTGTTCTGGGTCATGCTGGCGGGCGCCGTCGTGCTGTGGCTGTTCGTCAATGGTGCGTTCTACTTCATGTCCCGGATCAGGCCCGGTCGGTTCGACCAGACCTATGCCCCCCATATCCTGATCGGGGGCGGGATCATCCTGCCCGTCGTCATTCTGTCCGCGCTGCTTGTCTGGGGGCTCGGGATCCTGACCGACCCGCGCCGGCCCGGTGACGGCCTTGTCGTTCGGGTGACGGGCGAACAATGGTGGTGGCGGGTGGAATACTGGCCCGAGGGCGCGACCGAACCGATCATCTCTGCCAACGAGATCAGGTTGCCGGCGGGGCAGCGGGCCGAGATCCACCTGACCTCGGACAAGGTCATCCATTCGTTCTGGATCCCCGCCCTTGGCGGCAAGATGGACATGTTCCCGGGCCGCGACACGATGATCAGCCTGGCCCCGGAAAAGGTCGGCACCTACCGGGGACAATGCGCCGAGTTCTGCGGGGCCAGCCATGCCTGGATGGCCTTCTCCGCCGTGGTGATGGAACCGGAGGCCTTCGACAGCTGGCTGGAGGCCGAGGCCGAAGACGCGGTCGAGCCGGCCGGTGACGCCGCCCTGCGCGGTCGGCAGGTCTTCCTCTCGGAGGGGTGCGGAGCCTGCCACGCGGTCCGGGGCACCGAGGCCGTCGGGCAGGTCGGCCCGGACCTGACCCATGTCGGCAGCCGGCAGACCCTCGGGGCCGGACGGATGGCGCTGACGCTGGAAGACCTGACCACCTGGATCAGCCACAGCGAGGCCCTGAAGCCCGAGGTGAAGATGCCCGCCTATGACCTTGCACCGGACCGGCTGGATGACCTGGCCCGCTACCTGGAGGGACTGAAGTGACGCGCTCATCCGGTTTGCCGCAGCCCGAGGGCCCCTATCCCCCGACGGAGGAGATGCTGGCGGAGCCGGTGCCCCGGGACCTGCAGCGGGACCAGGCAGAGCGGCTGCGCCGGGTCTGGGCCACGCCGAAGGGCCTGCGCTACGTGACCGCGGTCAACAACTCCGAGGTCGGCAAATGGTACTGCCTGACCGCCCTGGTCTTCATGCTGCTGGCAGGGGTCATGGCCCTGATCATCCGGCTGCAACTGGCGCTGCCAGAGAACGACCTGGTCTCGGCGGACCGCTTCAACCAGCTTTTCACCATGCATGGCTCGGCGATGATGTTCCTCTTCGCCGTGCCGATGTTCGAGGCGGTGTCGATCCTGTTGCTGCCGGGGATGCTGGGCGCGCGGGACATGCCGTTTCCCCGCCTCTCGGCCTTCGGCTACTGGTGTTTTCTGATCGGCGGCGTCTTCGTGATCGGCTCGATCTTCTTCGACGTGGCCCCGCGCGCGGGCTGGTTCATGTATCCGCCCCTCGCCACCGAGGACGAGGGACCGGGATCCGACATCTGGCTTCTGGGCCTCTCCTTCATCGAGGTCGCCTCGATCGCCGCCGCGGTCGAGCTGATCGTCGGCACGCTGAAATGCCGCCCGCCGGGAATGCGGATCAACCTCATGCCGCTCTATGCCTGGTACGTGCTGGTGGTCGGCGGGATGATCCTCTTCGCCTTTCCGCCGCTGATCGCCGGCGATTTCCTGTTCGAGCTGGAGCGCAGTTTCGACTGGCCGTTCTTCGATCCGACGCGTGGCGGCGACCCGATGCTGTGGCAGCACCTGTTCTGGATCTTCGGGCACCCGGAGGTCTACATCATCTTCCTGCCCTCCATCGCCATCGCCGCCATGGTCATCCCGACCGTCGCGCGGCGGCCCATCTACGGCTATTCCTGGATCGTGCTTTCGGCGGTCGGCACGGGGTTCCTCAGCTTCGGGCTCTGGGTGCACCACATGTTCACCACCGGGCTGCCCTCGATCTCGCTGGGCTTCTTCTCGGCCGCGTCCGAGGCCGTGGTGATCCCGACGGGGATCCAGATCTTCGCCTTTCTCGCCACGCTGATGGTGGGGCGGGTGAAGATGACCCTGCCGATGCTGTGGATCTCGGGGGCGCTGGCGATCTTCACCATGGGCGGGCTGACCGGCGTGATGCTGGCGCTGGCGCCGTTCGATTTCCAGGCCCATGACACCTATTTCATCGTCGCGCATCTGCATTACACGCTGTTCGGCGGCATGGTCTTTCCGGTGATCGCCGGGGTCTACTACTTCTTCCCCTTCATCCAGAAGAAGCTGCTGTCCGAGCGCCTCGGGAAATGGTCCTTCTGGCTGACCTTCAGCGGCTTCAACCTGTGCTTCCTGCCGATGCACCTGACCGGGCTCTGGGGAATGCCGCGCCGGGTCTATACCTATCCGTCGGGGCTTGGCTGGGACTGGCTGAACCTGATCTCGACCGTCGGCGCCTTCGTGATCGCCGCCGGTTTCCTGCTCTTCGTCTGGGACCTGATCCGGCCCAAGCACCGCCAGCCGCAGATCCCGCGCAACCCATGGGAGGCCGGCACGCTGGAATGGAGCCACGATATCCCGGAGGAGGCCTGGGGCGTGCGCTCCATTCCCCATGTGACCTCGCGCTATCCGCTCTGGGACCAGCCGGAGATGGTCGCCCGTATCGACGCGGGGCGCTACTACCTTCCCGACGCCGAAGAGGGCCGGCGCGAGACCCTGATCACCTCGGTGATCGACGCGGAGCCGGTGCAGGTCCAGCGCGTCACCGGACCGACCTGGATCACGCTCTGGGCAGCGGCCTTCACCGGCGGGGCCTTCATCTTTCCGACGTTCCACTGGTATCCGCCGGCGATCGTCTGCGCAGTGCTGGCGATCGGCTGCATCATCGGGTGGCTCTGGACCTCGACCGCGCGCCCGCCCGAGGCGGACAGCAAGGATGTCGGCCTTGGCCTGCGGCTGCCGACCTATGCGGCGGGCCCGGCCTCGGTCGGGTGGTGGGCGATGTGGATCACCATGCTGGGGGATGCCACGGCCTTCGCCTCGCTGGTCTTCGGGTTCTTCTTCTATTGGACCGCCTCGGCCGACTTCCCGCCTGATGGCGCGGCACATCCGCTGGCCCTGCTGACCCTGCTTGCCAGCCTCGGCTTCGTGCTGAGCTGGGCGCTGACCATCGGCGCGCGCCGGCTGAACCGCAGCGGGCGGCGAGGCGCCGCGCGGGGTTGCCTGGTCCTTGCCCCGCTGGCGGCGGCAGGGGCGGCGACGGCGCTGGTCGCCTCCGTCCTGCATCTTGATCCCACCAGCCATGTCTACCCGGCGATCCTCTGGGCGCTGGCGATCTGGATCGCCGTCCATGCCGGTGCCGGGATCCTCATGCAGCTCTATTGCCTGGCCGGCTCTGTCTTCGGCAAGCTGACGCCGCGCCATGACGCGGATATCTGGAATGTCTCGCTGTTCTGGCACTTCGTGACGATTGCCGCGCTGGTCACCTGTGCCGTTCTCGGGCTGATGCCGGGGGCGCTGTGATGGCAGAGCATCGACCGGACCGGAACGAAGACCGGCACGAGTTCTCCGAGGAACAGGCCAGCCTGTTCCGCATCACCTTCGGCCCGCTGATCTGGGCGCTGCATTTCCTCGCCTGCTACGGGCTGGTCGCCGTGGCCTGTGCCAAGGGAGCGGATATCGCCATGGTGCGCATCCTGCTGCTTCTGGGCAGCGTGGTGGCCCTGGGCGGGATCGGATGGGTCGGCTACGGGGCCTTCAGGCAGTGGAACGTGGTCGAGACGGGCGATTTCGTGCACCGGCGCGGTCACGCCGAGGATCGCCACCATTTCCTCGGCCATGCCGCCTTCCTGCTGTCGATCATCTCGGCCATCGGGGTGATCTTCGTCTCGCTGCCGCTGGTGATGATCGGGGGCTGCCAATGAGGCCGGCTTTCCTGATCCCGGGGCTGGTGCTCTTGGCGCTGATCTGGCTGGCGCCGCTTGACGAGCTGCTGCCGCTCTTTGCCGCCCATATGCTGCGCCACATGGTGCTGGTGGCACTGGCGACACCGCTGATCGTGATCGGCCTGCCGCGCCTCGCCGAGCGGGTGGTCGTGCCGCCCCTCGCGGCGGCCGTGGTCGAGTTCCTGGTCGTCTGGGCCTGGCACCTGCCGGTCCTCCATGCCTTCGGGCGGCTGCGCGACCTGGGCTTCGTGGCCGAGCAGGCGAGTTTCCTGGCTGTCGGCCTGCTGGTCTGGGCCGGCTGCCTGCGGCGCGCGCAACCGCTGGCCGGGGCAGGGGGGCTGCTGCTGACCTCGATGCACATGACTCTGCTCGGCGCCCTGCTGGTGCTGGCGCCGCGCGATATCTACTTCGATCTCTGCGGCACCGAGCCGAACCAGTCGGGCCAGCAGATCGGCGGAATGCTGATGCTGGCCATCGGCACGCCCGTGTACCTGGCGGGAGGACTCTGGATGACGGGACTTGCCTTGCGCGAAAGGGGGCTTGCATGAAATCGGTGATACTGACCCTGGCCGTGCTGGCGGCCCTGGGGCTTGCGGGCGCCGCCGCGGTCGTGGGCTTCGGGCTCTACAACGTCTCGGCGGCGGCGGGACATCTGCCGGGGGTCTCCTTCGTGCTGCACACGACCTTCCGCAACTCGGTGGCGCTGCGGGCGCCCCCTGAGGAGGAGGTGCCGCCGCTTGACGATCCGGACCTCGTCGCGCTTGGCGCCGGCCACTACGCCACCGCCTGCGCCGGCTGTCACGGCGTGCCGGGCGCCGCCCGCAGCGCCACGGTCCGCGCCATGGTCCCCGAGCCGCCTGCGATCACCGAGGCCGTGGCCCACTGGCAACCGAACGAATTGCACTGGATCGTCGAGAACGGCGTCAAGATGAGCGGGATGCCCGCCTGGCCGGCGCGGAACCGCAAGGATGAGGTCTGGTCGGTCGTCGCCTACCTGGAGGCGCTGAAGACAGGCACCACGCCCGAGATGCCGTCGACCCGCCTTGCGGGAGAAGCCTACTGCCGCAGCTGTCACGGTGAGGTGGGCGGTCCCGTGCCGCGGCTCGACATCCAGACGCCCGACTACCTGGAGGCACAGCTTGGGGCCTATCTGTCGGGCGAGCGGCCCAGCGGGATCATGGCCCAGGCCGCCAGCCTGGTTCCCGAGGAGCGTTTCGCAAGCCTCGCCGAGGCATTCTCGGCAGGCACGGCCGCGCCGGTCGACGAGGCGCCGCGAGAGGGGCCGGGCGCCGAGCTGGCCTGGCGCGGAACGCGGGCGGTGCCGGCCTGCATCGCCTGCCACGGCACCGCCTCGGAGGCGGCAGCGCCGGGCCGCAAGGGGCCGCGGCTCTTTGGCCAGTCCCGCGTGTTCCTCGCGACCCAGCTCAGGCTCTGGCGAGATGGCACCCTGAGCCATGACAGGCTGATGTCCGCCGCCGCCGCCGAGCTGACGGAGGAGGACATCGATGCGCTGAGCCGCTATTTCAGCGCCACGGGGCAGTAACTGAAGCCCGCCCCCGACGGAGCCGCCGCATAAGGATCTTGTCGCGTCTCCTGCGGGCGGGCCCGTCAGCTCCAGAGGTAGATCGCGACGGGCAGGATCGACAGCAGGCCAAGCGAAAGCAGTGCCAGAACGCCGTCGCGGGTCAGCAGGCTGGCTGCGAAAAGCGCGATCACCGCAGAGGCGATCGACCCGGAAGTCGGCACGATTTCCATGAAGGGCATGAACAGGGTCAGCGCCATGATCAGTACCAGGGGAAGCCAGCGCCAGGGGCGGTGAAACAGGAAGGTCAGCCGCGGCTGCAGCAGCCGCTCGACGAAACCCACCGGCTTGCGCAACCAGTCGACACCCTTGCCGAGTGTGTCGGTGGACAGCCTGCGTCGGGTGATGATGTCCGGTAGCCAGACAGTCTCGCGCCCCGCGATCATCTGCACCACGAGGATGAACACCAGCGCGGCGACCACCGCCGTGATTCCCGGGATCGCACTGGCCGGAGAGGTCGAGACCAGCGAGAAGGCCAGCATCAGCCCAGCGAAGGACGAGCGGCCGAGGGAGTCGACCACTTCCGCCAGCGCTATCGTCTCGCCGTGAAGCGACTGTTCCAGGTCGTCCAGGACATCGCTCAGCGCGTGGGTCTGTTCGTCACGGCTCATGCCGGTCTCCTTCTCATGCGGGTCTCCTTTGTTTCGTCCCAGGTGTTTCGTCCCAGGGCGCGGGCCGGGCAGGTCGGCCGGAATTGCCCTTTTCCTGCGCTGCGCCCGGGCGTCAGAGCCCGGGGCCGCTGCCCGCGCCGCCATATGGGCCACCGGGGTCGCTCTTCCGGTACAACGCGGGGCGCGGGGCAGCGTTCCCGCCCGGGCCGAGACGGCGATCCCGGCGCTGCGCGGTCCCGCCCGCGTCACCTGCTCCGCGCGGCAGGCGCAGGCGGCCATGGTCCCGCGCCGGGGTGCGCTTTTCAGCCCGCAGGATCTCTGATCCATCAAATGTGGGGGACGACTCAGGCTGGCGTCTCCATGCTTGGGCGAAGACATTCATTTGCGTCAGAAAGGGGAAGCTGATGATGAACCATCCGAACCCGGCGTCAGAATCCATTCTGGTGGCCGAGATACGTCACCGCATGAGCAACGGTTTTCAGATATTGCAAGCTTACACGCGCCGTCAGATCACCAGGTGTGACAGTGAGGAGGCTGCGGAGAAGCTGCAGGGCGTCCTGCGGCAGATCGAGACCGTCGCGGCACAGCAAAGCGCCCTGAGCGAAGCCGACGCCGGCAATTTCGCAGGCTTCGTCGAGACGATCCACCCGCTGTGGCAACGGATCGGCGAGGAGGCCGGAATCACGGTGCAGGTCAATCTCGATGCCGGCATCACCCTGCCGCCGACAGCGTCGGAGACAGCCGCGCGGATCCTCATGGAGGCGGTGACCAACTGTGTCGAACATGCCTTTCCCGACGGGCGTGGCGGTCAGATCGACATCACTATTTCGGCGACGGATGCCTACCACTGCCATTGCCGCATTGCCGACGACGGCGTCGGAATGTCGGGGCACGGCACGGGGGACGGCACCGGAATCATCCGTGCCCTTGCCGAGACGATCGGCGGTCAGGCCACCTGGGCCGCAGGAGCCTCGGGCGGGACCGTGCTGAGTCTCGACTTTCCTGTCAACCTGCCAGAACATGTGGAGGCCATGAACAAAGCGACAGTCTGATGAAGCAGGTACCGATGGGCAATGTCCTTGCCCGCAAGCTCTGGAATGCAGGGCGCCTCGACCCCGAAGATCTGCAAAGGCTCGACGAGGTCATCTCCAATCCGTTTCCCGTCGATGCGCGGAAAGATCTGATCCAGCAGGGAGACGATCCCGAGCACGTGCATCTTGTCCTCAGCGGCATGGTCTGCCGGTACAAGCTGATGCCGGACGGGCGGCGCGCTATCGTGGCGCTGATGCTGCCCGGGGATATCTGCGATCTTCACGTCGCCATCCTCGGCCGGATGGATCACAACCTCGGGACGCTGACAGATTGCAGCGTGGTCAGGATCCCGAGAGCCACCATCGAGGAACTGCTGGAAAATCACCCCCGGATCCGCAGGGCCCTGTTCTGGTCCACGCTGGTCGACGAGGCGATCCTGCGGGAGTGGCTGGTGAACATGGGGCGGCGCAGGGCGGACAAGCAGATGGCGCATCTGTTCTGCGAGGTCCACGCGCGCCTGTGCGCCGTCAATCACATGCAGGATGCGCTGTTGCCACTGACCCAGGAGGAACTTGCCGACATTCTCGGGGTGTCCACGGTCCATGCTCAGCGGGTGCTATCGCAATTGCGTGCCCAGGGCCTCGTGACCGTGCAGGACAGCCGGGTTGCGGTGCCGGATGTCGAAAGGCTGCGGGACTTCGCGCAGTTCGAAGTCGACTACCTGCATCTTGAACAGGGTGAGGGGGGCCGCCAGCACCACACAAAGTGACCAGAAGGAGAGACCGACGATGCGTTTCTATTTCGACGTCAAGAACGGCACGTTCAGCCGCGACGACACGGGCACCGAGCTCGTCGACCGTGCGGCGGCGCGCGCCGAAGCCCTGGCGGTGCTGGCCCCGATCGCCGGGGAGGCCCTTCCCGACCACCAATTCAGTTCGGTCTCCGTCACCGTGAGGGACTGTGACCACAGGCCGATCTTCCACGCCAGCCTGGCGCTGGTCGAAGACTGGATCGGCTGAGGCGAACGCGCGAGGGGGCCTTGCCGAGCATATCTTGCGATGGAACCGGTTTCACGACAGGCGGTTCTGTCTGCAGGAGGGCTGCCAATGTCCCAGGAACACCGCCATCTGTCGTTTGACCGGCCGCGAGCGTGGATCCCGTATTGCGACCTGCAGGCAAGGCTTGCCGCTGGCGCCTGCCTCGCAACGGAAAAGTCCGCATTCGAAGTCTCCGGCCACCCAGATCGCGCCGCCGGCATGGCGGGTCGCGCGGAGCCTGTGGAAAGGCCGGCTGCCAGATGCGTCGCGGCTCAGCCCAGTCCGGAGACTTCACCCCATAAAGACCGCCAGCATCCAGCCGCCGAGGTTACCCCATGAGCACGGATCACATGAACCGGACCGATGCGGAGGCCGAGGCGCCGCAGGACGAGAAGCTCAAACGGGCCATCGGGCCCGGTCTGCTGCTGCTTTTCATCGTCGGGGATGTTCTGGGCACGGGGATCTACGCGCTGACCGGCAAGGTCGCCGAGGAGGTCGGCGGCATCGTCTGGCTGCCCTTCCTGGTGGCCTTCGTGGTCGCGGCGATGACGGCCTGCAGCTATCTGGAACTGGTGACCAAGTACCCTCGTGCCGCCGGCGCGGCGCTTTATGCCGAAAAGGCGTTCGGCATTCATTTCGTCACCTTCCTGGTCGCCTTCGCGGTGATGTCCTCGGGCCTGACCTCCTCGTCGACGGCGGCGCGGGCCTTTGCCGAGAACTTCTCGACCGGGTTCGGCCTGGAGCTGGGGGCCTGGGCCGTGACGCTGATCGGCCTGGCCTTCGTTGGCGTCATTGCCCTGATCAACCTGCGCGGCGTGGGCGAGAGCGTGATGGTCAACGCGGTGTTCACCTGTATCGAGCTGACGGGCCTGATCATCATCGTCGCCATCGGCCTGATGGTCTTCGGGGCCGGTGAGGCCGATATCGGCAAGGCGTTCGACTTCTCGCAAAGCGAGGGCGGGATCTTCTGGCCGGTGATCGCAGGCACCACGCTGGCCTTCTTCGCCATGGTGGGGTTCGAGGATTCGGTGAACATGGCCGAGGAAACCAAGGAGCCGAGCCGGATCTTTCCCAAGATGCTGTTCACCGGGCTGGCCATCGCGGCGGTGCTCTACCTCGTCGTCTCCATCGTCGCGATCTCCATTGTTCCCATCGACGAGCTGGCCGAGGGTGACACGCCGCTGCTGAAGGTGGTCGCGGCCGGTGCACCGGGCTTCCCGCCCTGGATCTTCGGCCTGATCACCATGATCGCGGTCGGCAATTCCGCACTGATCAACCTGCTGATGGCCAGCCGCCTGGTCTATGGCATGAGCCAGGAGGGCGTGCTGCCTTCGGTGCTGGGCAAGGTGAACCGAAGCCGCCAGACACCGGTGACGGCGATCCTCTTCACGACGCTGCTGGCCGCGGGCCTCATCACCTTCGTCGGCGCGGTGCCGGAGCTGGGTGGCACGACCGCGCTGCTGCTGCTCGGTGTCTTCACCATCGTCAATATCGCGGTGCTGGTGCTGAAGCGGGACCGGGTCGACCACGACCACTTCCGCACGCCGGTCTGGGTGGCCGTGGCGGGGGCGGCCACCTGTGCCTTCCTCGTCGGCCCCTGGACGGGACGCGATCCGGCCCAGTACACGATTGCCGCCGTGCTGATCGGCCTGGGCGTGGTGCTGTGGCTGATCACCCGGCTGTGGTGGATGCGCAGGGACTGAGCGCCCCGCGCATCCGGCAGATGCGCCGCGTCACTCCATCTTGGCCTGCGCTTTGCCACGCAACTCGGCGACACTGGCCGCGCTGACCGGACCGGCATCGTTCGACCATCCCTGGCGGACAAAGCTGGCCAGTTCGGCCACCTCTTCATCCGTCAGCCGGTCGGCGAACCCCGGCATCCGCAGGCTGTAGGGCCGTTTCGGTGTCGAGGGCAGCTCAGACCCCTCGAGGATCATCGAGATCAGCCCGGTCGGGCTCTCGGCCGTCACCAGTGAATTGCCATCAAGCTCGGGGAAGACCTCGTCGGCGCCGCGCCCATTGGCGAAGTGGCAGGCGTTGCAATTGTCGATGTAGAGCCGTGTGCCAAGTGGCATGTCGGGATCGGCCGAGGCGATGAGCGCCTCCGTCTCGGTCTCTGTGGTCTCGCTCTCCGCGCGCGCCTGGCCGGTGCCCTCGTTCAGCCCGACGAGGAAGGCTGACATGGCTGTCAGGTCCTCATCGCTCATGAACTGGGTCGAATCCCGGATGACGAGCTGCATTTCACCATTCACGGCCGCATGGGCGTTGCGCCCGGTCGAGAAGATGGAGACCAGATCGTCCTGGCTCCAGCCAGCGATGGCGCTGTCCGGGCCGCGCAGGGCAGGGGCCGTCCAGCCGGCGATCTCGCCACCGGACAGGAACGCCTCGTCGGAGGCGTCCACGGCAGCCTCGGCCATGATCGTGTTGCGGGGCGTGTGGCAGGCGCTGCAGTGGCCCGGCCCCTCGACCAGGTATTCGCCGCGCGCCAGCACCGGATCATCGGCATCGGCGGCAAAGCCCGGGTCGTCCAGCGCCAGCCATTTCCAGCCCCGCAGCGTCCAGCGCTGATCAAAGGGGAAGGGCAGTTCCGCCTCCGGCGTCTCGTTGCGCACGGGCTCCACCTCTTCGGTGAAATAGTGATAGAGGGCGCGCACGTCCTCTTCGCTCAGCTTGCGGTAGTTCTCGTAGGGCATGGCGGGATAGAGATGTGTGCCATCCGGGCGCACCCCGTCGTAGAGGGCAGCGCGAAAGTCATCGAGGCTCCAGCCGCCGATGCCGGTGGCGTCGTCGGGCGTGATGTTGGAAGAATAGATGACCCCCAGGGGGCTCTCGATGGCCCGCCCGCCGGTGAACTGTTCGCCGTCAGGGGCCGTGTGGCAGGCCGCGCAGTCGGCGATGCGCATGGCATATTCCCCCTGGCCCTCTTCGGGCTGCCAGTCGTCAGGCAGCTGCGCCTGCGCGGGCGTGCGCTGGACGGGAACAAGGATGAAGGCGAGCAGCGCAATGGCGCCCACGACGATCAGGCCGACAAGGATCTTGAGGTAGGTTCGCATTGGTTCGACTCCTCACGCCAGCGGGCCGGGGTTGGGCAGGTAATCCTCGCGGATCGCCCGCGCCGCCCAGTAGGCCAGTGCGCCGACCGCGCCGGTCGGGTTGTACTGAATGTTCTGCGGGAAGGCCCCGGCGCCCAGCACGAAGACGTTGTGCTGACCCCAGGCCTGCAGATAGCGGTTCACGGCCGAGGTGTTCGGATCCGTGCCCATGATCGCCCCGCCGACGTTGTGGGTCGTCTGGTAGGGGCGGATATCGTAGCGCGCGCCCTCGCTCTTGAAGCTGGATTGCCAGCTGTCGGGGTTCATCGACTGGGCGATCTCCTCGATCTTTCCCTTCATGAACTGGGTCATCCGAATGTCGTTCGGCTTCCAGTCGAAGGTCATCCGCATCAGGGGACGCCCGTGGCGGTCGGTATAGGTCGGATCGAGGTCGAGGTGGCAGTCGCGGTAGGCCAGGCAGGACCCGTGCGAGCCGATGCTCATCGAGTGGCCGTACCATTCGCCGATCCCCTGTTTCCATCCCGCACCCCATTTCGGGGTGCCCTCGGGCAGGGAGATGCCGCGGATCGGCTGGCCATTGGAATTGCCGGCCACGATGTAGCTGCCGCCGATGAAGCCCTCGGCGCCGAAGTCGATCTGGTTGATCGCGAAGTCATCGATCGCCATGCCCACCGATCCCGCCCCGGCGAAGGGGTTGAAATCGACATCCTTGTAGAACAGCGTCGTGCCGCCGTTCATCTGGTAGGCATAGTTCTTGCCCGTCACGCCCTGGCCGGTCCGGGGGTCGTAGGGGTCTCCGATGCCGGAGAGCAGCATCAGGTGCACGTTGTGCAGCTGATAGGCCGCGAGGATCACCAGGTCGGCGGGCTGGGTGACCTCCTCGCCGGCCTCGTCGTCCCAGTATGTGACGCCGGTGGCGGTCTGGCCGTCCGGGGCCAGATCGACGCGCAGCACCTCCGAATTCACCCGGTACGAGAAATTCGGATAGCGCTTGAGCGCATCCAGGATGCAGGTCTGCGGCGAGGACTTGGAGTAGTTGATGCAGCCGTAGCGTTCGCAGAAGCCGCAGAAGTTGCAGGGGCCGAGCTGCATCCCGTACTCGTTCGTCCAGGCTTCGGAGGCATTGGCGGCGGGGCGCGGGAAGGGGTGGTAGCCCATGGATTTCGCGGCTCCGGCGAACATCTTCGCATCCACGGTCTGCTTCAGCGGCGGCAGCGGATAGTCCCGCGACCGGGGCGCTTCGAAGGGGTTGCCGCCCTCGATGATCTCGCCGTTGATGTTGCCCGCCTGGCCGGAGATCCCGGCCATGTACTCGAAGCGGTCGAAATAGGGTTCAAGCTCTTCCGCCGTCACGCCCCAGTCCTGGATCGTCATGTCCTCGGGAATGGCGTCGGCACCGAACTCTTCCTCGACATAGGAGCGCAGGCGATACTCGTTTTCCATCGGGCGCCATGTCTGGCCGTTCCAGTGGATGCCCGCGCCGCCCACGCCGTCGCCGGGCAGGAACGAGCCGAGGCGCCGCATCGGCTGGGCCACCTCGTCACCGTTGCGCCGGACGGTGATGGTCGAATTCCTCGGCTTCTGCATGAAGCCGAAGCGGATGCCGTATTCCAGTTCATCGATGACCTTCGGATACTTGAAGTCCGGCACGGTCGCGCGGTCGGGGCCGCGTTCCAGTGCCAGGATCTCCAGCCCTTCCTGGGCCAGCTCGATCCCCATGATGGAGCCGGTCCAGCCGAGGCCCACGATGACAACGTCTTTCTTCGGATCGGTACGTGCCATGGGTCAGGCCCTCTCGCCGGCAATGTCGACGGGGCCGAGGGGATAGGCTTCGTCCCGGCCGGCCCATTCGTGGAAGTTCGCCCGCGCGCCGGGGAAGCCGATATAGACCCAGGCCTGCATCCCGGCGTTGCCGCCATGGCGGGGATCGGCGAAATAGCCCTCCTTGGTGTTCTGCAGAAGCAGCGTCCAGAACTCGCGCAGTTCGGGCTCCAGGCCGACGTCATCGTCGGCAAGCGCCTGCAGGGCGCTGTCCTGCTGGTCGGCGGGAAGGTCGGCAAAGGCGGCGCCCAGTTCGTTGCTGCACCAGGTTTCGAAGGCCGCGATGCCCTGCCGGTAGATTTCGGCCGGGGTCAGCGGCGACTGGGTGCCGAGGTTCATGTCGGCATCGGGCGTGAACGGGCCCTGCATGTAGAGATCGGTGGCCGCCCCGAAATCCCCGGCAAGCTGGCGGTCGATGAAGACCGGCACCCGGGTTTCCTGCGCGCCGGGGCCGTCGCCGTCAGAGGGGATGATGCGTGCCGTCGCGGCCATCACGAAGGCCCATTCGGCCGGGGTCAGGAAGACCGGCGCGTACTCTTCGAGGGGGGGCAGGGGCTGTTGTGCCTGCGCGCCCTCGCTGAGCGCCGCAAGAGCGGCGGCGGCCGCCGAGCCGCCCAGAAATGCGCGGCGTGAGGTTTGAAGAAATCGGGGTGTCATGGGGCTTGCTCCGGTCTGGCGTGCTGTCGGCTTCTGCGGTGTCACAGGGCAGACAGGGGCGGAGCTCGGTCACCATGGCAGGCCCGGGTGGATGGCTTGCGGTGCTTGAGATGTGTGATCAATCGTGATCCCCCTCAGGGCCCGAACGTCGGAGCGGCCACTTATGTTCCATCGGTCTGCGAAAAGGGGCGGATTTGCGCGGGCAGCCCCTGCCGTTTCCCGCCGGGCCCGGGGCGAGAAGCTGCGCGCTACAGGCCGGGGCAGGGCCACCGGGCGGCGCGCCCCCATGCGCCGAGAGGGAGCAAACTTGCCCGGGCGCCTGCCGCGCTTCCGGACTGGTTCGTGAAAGGCCGCCTTGCCGACTTCCGGGCGGCCGGGCGCCCCAAGCCGATGTGTTCAAGCTGACGCCTGTGGCCGACGGCTACCGCAAGGGGGGGCGAGACCCTGGCGACGATCCACTACCTTGCCTTCAAGCTGGATCCGATAACAATCGCCTACTCGTAGTTTGATCCTTTGCAGGCATGAGCGACAATGACCGATCCCGAGGACCCACAAAAGCAGATGCAAGAGGCTTTAGGCAATTGGATCAAGAAGCTAGATGACGTTCAAGGCTGGCGGGAATGGAAGCGAGCGCAGATAGCGTATACCCTTCGATTCGACGACGAGATACTGCCTGCCGAGCCTGCGTTGAGAGACTTCGAGTTTGAGAGCGAAATTGACAAGCAACATGCGGTATTGATGGCCTATATGGAGCTTGTGAGCACTCTAAATTCGCTGCGCGATGTAGAATGGTATTTCAGAAGGTATCCTTTCTCCTCTGCTCCAGTGACAAAGGACAGTCACCTTCGTCACAGTTGTGAGCTTTACTTTGCAAAGTTCTATCAGTTCCGGGAGAGGTTGAAGAAGCTGTCCAAGGCAGTGAAAGAAGCCTCGCCAGGCAACAATTTGGACTTTGGGCGCTTCATAAAAAAGTATGATCGGGAGTTCGACGCTGAAATTCGAGAGCGCCATGGCATGCATCACAACGCCGGTTTTGACGATGTCGGAATCTCCCGGATCGCGCTCTTCGAGACTCCGGGCTTGGCCGATGACTTCCCGTTCGCAGGGGTGGCGCAGCGAGAGCACTACCGCAGAGCTTCAAGGGAGTGGGCAGCGCGGTGTCGAAGAAGGGCTGGCAGGATGAGCACGTTCTTAGATGCTGTGGCCGTTTCGCTGTTAGATGCGTGCCCGTTTCTCGTGGTGGATGGGCCTAGGCGGTCAGGGTAGCAGTTTGGCTGCCGCCTACCAATTGCCTACTATTGCACAGTATCCCAGGAGCCACCTCGCTGAGGCGTCTCGTGAATTCTTGATCCAACTGGGAATTTGGCTCCGGCGGTAGGGACCCGCCCGGGCAGTCAAGCCCCCTTGATTCCAAAGGAATTTCCGACGCGGCAGTGCACCGGTTCCGGAAAGACTCCAAGATGTGCCCGGAGTCGTGGCGTACTCCGGGCACCAGATCAAGCACTAACCGCCGCGAGGATTGGTAGACTGTGGATGCACTTTGCCCGCACAGATTTTTTGGCGAAGGCAAGGTCCGCCAGCTCCGTCGCCGGCGAGACGTTCCTATGTTGACTCCAAGGTTGTGATATATTGCCAGTTCGCCAGTCAGTCCCATCTCTTTCTTCGCTCCGGCCGAACACCGCCGCCGCGCAAGCGGCTGAGAGGAACAGAACGACGGTTTCCAGTCATGGGTCGACGTCTCGATGAGCCGCCAAACAGGCGATTGATAGATAGGGTTCGGCCGGTCCGCCGCTCGACCCGTCTCGGTTCCTACGGTCGAGATGCTCGTCGTGGCGGCGCAGTTTCCCTGAAGAAGCCACTCACGAACGCGCGCAGCAAGGGTCGGCGGCTCAAGGTCCACCATACACCGAGGAAGAGCATTAGCCCCGATCTGCATTTTTCATTTTGAGGTCTGAGATCAATCTCCTGAGCATCAGACAGGAGACACGACATGAAGAGCACTGTTCACTGCGACCTAATCGACCAGACTTTTGCCGGTCCCTACGGAATTCTGCCTCTCGCAGGCTACCTGCGAAGGAACGGGAGGCGTTGGGTGGGCAGTGCTCTTCCGCCAGACATGAAGAGAGGGCCTCAAGGACAGTGCTTTCGAAACGCTTGGCAGTTGAGCCTTTCGCATGGACTTCCCTACTGCGAAGGATACGGGTGGGATGTTGAATTGGGTGCGCTTCCGTTCCCACATGCCTGGAACCTCTGCCGCTCGTCTGGACGCGTCATCGACACCACATGGGCCATAGGCAGAAGAGCGGTTTATCTCGGCATCGAACTATCGCCGAAGCAGCTGATGAAGATCATCGATTCGACCGAGTGTTTCGGGGTCCTGCAAGATGGCCGACCGGATGCCCTTGAAATCGTCGAGCATACCCTTGGTTTGAAGCCGATACCGGTTGACGCGGGCGAACGCTGCCCAAAGCGTGAGCGCCACGCAGATCCCCTCCTGCCACGCTGACGCTGGCAGTGCGCGTCCTTCTATCGAGGTAAGGGACCCGAGTTTGACAAGGTGATGGTCATGCCTTCCTCCGCAGCGTGCCCAATGGGCAGCGACGAGGTCGATCAGGCCATGGCTGAAGAAGCCCGGAACCTCTACGTCGCGGGAACGCGGGCAATTGAACTTCTTTTATTACTGCGCGGCACCCGCGAGGCCGCGTGGCTCTGCGCGAAGCCTCGCAGGCAAGATGGGCCTACGCGGATCTCGTAGAGGGGCGTCTGCTCTGACGTTTGCCGGCTCACAGCTCCGGCTTACGTCGTTCGAGACGCACGCTGATACGATACGGACCCGTTTCGGTGAAGATGACAACGTCGTTCTCTCTCGCTCCGGATGTCGCGAAGAAACGTCGGACCCATCCCCTGGCGCGAAAGATCGACTTCGTCCCGTCGATGTCTGTCTTGGCAGTTTCGGGGCCGCCCCAATCGATTGTTAGATCGCGCGGTGCGGCCTCCGCCTTGTTGGAGCCCCCAATCACCTCTCGAGGAAATGCATGCATGAGGGGTGACAGCTTAATGTGGTTGTTGCGGATGTTTCCGCCGCTCAGGACGCTCTGCCCAAGAACCTTGTGCTTGCCCTCCGGCAATTGTGAGGCCTTTCCAGCCCCTGCCGCGGTGCGACGAACAGCATCGCCTGCCTGGTCGGAGGTGGTCGACAGAGGCTTGGAGTGGTCTATCGAGCGGCTCGGGGGCGGCAGCGTGTCGTTCGACTGGTCCTGGAGCGCGATGCAGGCCGCAAGTTTCTGGCTGACGTCAGGCGAGAGGGTGACCCAAGTGACAGCACCGGCTTTGTGTTCGTACTGGACGGGACGCGCGAGCGAAATGACGTTCGCCAGCTTCCAGGGCACAACCCACTTCGCGACTTCGCCACGGCGGATCATGTCAACGGGGACGCGGTGGTGATCGAAATTTGCGATCATCTCGGCCTGAACCAGAGCCCTGCCGCAGTCCACGAGCCGGGCGAGCCCCACGACGGTTCCACTTCCCTTTCGGATGAGGCCGAACCAGCCGCGAACCGACGTCGCTTGTGAACGCATTTCCCAGTCTTTCCGGCCGTCGAGTATATGCCCGATCCAAGGATCAGCGATGATCAGGCCGCGCGTTACGGTCATCTGAGGTCTTCCTTGATGTCCTGCTCACGGAAGCTCGTAGGAGCCATCGGCGAGGGGGGAGACGGGCGCGATACCGTCGCGCCGAAATTGTTCGGCCATTATTTCGGATATCACCCCATGTTGACCGCGTTGTTGCGAGGCTACTGCCTCGGTCAGGCCTGTAACATCGGACTTGCTGTCACCCATCGGCCAGAGCGCCTTTTCAGCCAGCCGACGCTTGCGCTGCATGAGGCTTTGAAGCAGGCCATCGAAGCTCTGTGCCCCCAATTCAGGGTGAAGTGCCATCGGGATATGCACAGAGACCGGCCGCGTCTGGCCGATGCGGTGGACGCGGTCGTTGCACTGTTCCTCCACGGCCGGATTCCACCAGCGTGACAGGTGGATCACGTGGGTCGCCGCCGTCAGGGTCAGGCCGGTGCCCGCGGCCTTGGGGCCAAGGATCAGCACGTCGAAGCCGCCATCAGCGGCAAGGTGCCGCTGGAAGCGGTTGACGATCTCCTGCCGTCGCGGGATCGGCGTGTCGCCGTTGATCACGTCGATCCGGTCGAGCCCGAACATGTGGCGCATGATCTCGGCAAAGCGGAACTGCATGTCGCGATGCTCGATGAAGACCAGCACCCGTTCGCCCGCCTCACGGATGCGGTGCAAGACGTCGATGACCGCCCCGAGCCGGGCGCTTTTCGCGATGAATTGGTCCGGCGGTGTCGGCCCGGTATCTCCGGGATGGACCGAGACCGAGCGGATATGGTGCAGCATCTTGAGGGCAGCGCCGGGGCCGCCATTGGCCAGCTTCACCTGCGCAAGATCGTAGGCGTCGGCCTGCACCTTCGGCATCAGGCGCGGGTGGAGGAACCGCCGCTTCCTTGGCAAGTCGCGGGCGACCTCGTCCTTCAGGCGGCGCAGACCAAGAGGGGGCCTCTGCCCGCGCGGCCGGAACACGCGGGCATGGAGATCAGTCATGGTCTCGGTATCCGGCACGGCATAGCGCTCGCGGAACTCTGTCCCCGAGCCGAGGCACCCGGGGGCGATGCGGTCCATGATCGTCCAGAGGTCGATGGCCACGTTCTCAATCGGGGTGCCGGTCAGACCGAGCCGGAAATCTGCGTTCATCGCCTCGACAGCCCGCGATGCCAGGGTGTTGCGGTTCTTGATGTTCTGGATCTCGTCCATGACCATTGCCGAAAAGGGCACGCGACCCAAGGAGTGCTGGTAGTTGGCAAGCGTCGTGTAGGTGGTCAGAAACCAGTAGCGGTGCGCGCGCCCGTCTTCGAAGGCCTCGTCCAGCCAAGCGAGGTCGAGCTGCGGCAGACCAGACTGGGTCTCTGTCCCCTGCGCGTCCCGTCGCTTTTGGGACCCGAGTGAGCCACCATAAAGTCGGATGAGCGTGCCGAAGCCGCGGCCGTCGACGTGGGTCTCCACCTCCTGCTCCCAGTTTCGAAGCAGAGAGGTCGGCGCGACGATCAGGATCGGACCCCGGTTCGCTGCGGCTGGCTGCTTCATGTGCTCCTTGAGCCAGGTCAGGAAGGCAATAGTTTGCAACGTCTTGCCGAGACCCTGTTCGTCGGCGTTGAGGACGCCGGGCAAGCCTGCCTGCCATGCAGCCAGCGCCCAGTCGAAGCTCTCTATCTGGTGCTGGTGGAGCGGCGTGCGGATCGCGTCGGGCAGGGTCACGCCGATTGCCGGAGCCCGGGCCGTGAATTGCGCCTCCCAGGAGAGCTCCTCGTAATTGTCGAGTGTGTCGAGGATGATCGGGCCATCCGCGTCGGGCGTTTGCCCGGGCTCCTCATGAAGCTCGTCTGGCATGGTCAGGTTTTCGCGCCGTTCGAGCTCTCCATCGATGGCGGCCAGGCGGGCCGGGGTAACCTCAACGCTTTCACCATTGATCTCGGCCGGCGTGTCGCCGCCGTTTTCGAGAACGGCGGCCATATGCTGGCGAAGACTCTCCAGCTGTAACCGGCCGGTAAGGACCGCAGATCAGGCGACGGCCTTGGCCTCCTGAGCGAT
>JAAFAB010000010.1 GCA_018222585.1 Paracoccaceae bacterium
AGACATGGCCGCGTAACTAACGAAAATCAGCCTCCGGCAAACCCGGGGCGGTTCAGTGTCCGCTGACCGCCGCGACATGGGGGATGTTCCAACCCATCTCGAACAACCGGGAAATGCCTTCGTGGCGCAGATCGTGGAAGTGCAGATCCTCGATCCCGAGTAGCTTGCAAGCGCGTGTGAAGTTGGTCGTGATCGCGTCCGGGGAGTAGGGGAAGATCTCAGCCTTGCTCTTGCGCATACTGTCGATGACCCGAATGGCCTCCTCAGGCAGATCGACCCAGGTATCGTTTCCGAGTTTTTCGCCGGGATGCTTCATGTCGCGGACCAGGATGCGCTTGTGCTCCTTCTGAAAGTCATCCCAGGTGAGCCGGGTGATCTCTGCCTGTCGGCGCGTCGAGAAGAGAGCGAAAACGATCACCTTGTGCATGGGCATGGCTTGAGGCGTTCTCTGGCGCCGATCAATGAAGTGGGCCAGCAGCCGGTCGAGTTCATCAAGGGTGGGCCTGCGGTTCCGCTGCGCAGAACGGGAGATGATCCCCATGCGGCGCGCGACGGTGATCGCGTCTCTCATCTCCCGGTCATCCAGTCGAAAGTCCCACATCGGTCGGGCTATGGCGAAAATGGAGGCGAGATGGCTCGCGTAGTTCCCGACGGTTTGCGGTTGTCCAGGCAGTGACTGAAGGAACTCGATGATATCCTTCGCCTTGATGGTGGAGCAGGGCAGATCGGCGATCGGGTAGGTGGTGATGGTCCTGAGGACCTGCGCTTTCGTGCGGCCGATGTCCTTCACGGCTTCCTCGGTATAGCGCTCGATCGCTTTGGACAGCGGGGGATCGGATGCGTTCAACTCTTCCAGCGCACCAGGTCTTGCTAGCTCTTTCTCGCGTTTCTTTATCCAGGCGGTCGCAGCTGGACGTCTGTCAAAAGTCTTCGTCTCATGATAGACGGTGCCCTCGCGCATCACTCGTACACGTGCCCTGTAGCTGTTATGTCCATCCTTGCGTTTGCGCGTGGTGATCGAGCCCATGATGGTCTCCCCATTTGGTCCATGGAACTGTATTTGGTCCACAGGACCAAATCCAGTGTCAAAATCGACTGATTTGGTCCATAATGAGCGGAAACGAGACGAGCTGAAGGTGCGCCGAAGTGGCTGAGAAAAAAAGAAAAAAGGAGATATCAACGGCTTCCCGTCTGTCCGTCGCGCCCATGATGGACTGGACGGACCGGCATTGCCGCTACCTGCATCGTCTCCTGTCGCGGCGCGCGTTGCTCTATACCGAGATGGTGACCGCGCCCGCGCTGGTGCGGGGCGGGGCGTTGCATCTGCTGGAGTACAACCGCGAAGAGCACCCCGTCGCCCTGCAACTGGGCGGCTCGGAGCCTGCTGAACTGGCGGCGGCGGCACGGTTGGGGGCGGACGCCGGCTATGACGAGATCAATCTCAACTGCGGTTGCCCCTCGGACCGGGTGCAGTCCGGCACCTTCGGGGCGGTGCTGATGAAACATCCCGAACTGGTCGCCGACTGCGTCACGGCCATGCGCGAGGCGGTCGATGTCGAGGTGACGGTGAAATGCCGCATCGGCGTCGATGACCAGGAGCCCGAAGAGGTCTTGCCCGACTTCCTGGACAAGATCGCCGCCGCCGGTTGCCGCCGGGTGACCATCCATGCCCGCAAGGCCTGGTTGCAGGGTCTCAGCCCGAAGGAGAACCGCGACATCCCGCCGCTGGATTACCCGCTGGTCCTGCGGATGCGGCAGGCGTTCCCGGATCTGCATGTGTCGATCAATGGCGGCATCACCTCTCTGGAACAGGCCGAGGGGCTTCTGGGGCAGGGGCTGGACGGCGTCATGGTCGGACGCGCCGCCTACCATGAACCGGCCAACCTTCTCTGCGGGGCCGATGCGCGGATCTACGGCGACCCGGGGGGCCTCGGGCCCGAAGGCGCGGTGCAGGAGATGCTGCCCTATATCGAGCGCCACGTCAGCGCGGGCGGCAAGCTGGGGCAGGTGACCCGGCACATGCTGGGGCTTTTCCAGGGGCGTCCGGGTGCGCGCGCCTGGCGGCGGCACCTGTCGGAGAACGCGCATCGCGCCGGCGCGGGCCCCGAGGTGGTGCAGGAGGCCCTGCGCCTGGTCGTGCCCGACGCCGCCTAGGGGCGCGGCAGGAAGCGCAGCGTCTCGGCAATCAGCGCATCCAGGGCCCGTGTGCCCTGGGAAATATCGAAGGCATGGTCGAACCCCGCCCGGTAAATCACCTGCGGCCCACTGTGCGACTCCAGCAGCCGCCGGGCAGAGGTTTCGGGGACCAGCGGATCCCGACTGCCCCAGGCGACCAGCAGAGGGCCGGGGTAGCCCGCCAACTCTGTCGCCGGGTCAAGATGGGCCAGCTGGTCGAAGAACCGCCCCCGCAGGCGGATCCCGGCCCCCCATGGCAGAGTGGTCGAAATCAATGTTCCGGGATCCCTGGCGGCCAGACCCTCGGCCATCATCGCCGGACCCAGGATGCGCGGGTAACTTACCTGCGGTTCGGCGACGGCGTTCCATAGGCTGACCGAGGCGACTTCGGCACCACGCCCTGCCGCCAGGGCCGCGACCAGCCCGCCCTGGCTCCAGCCCAGAAGATGCAGTGGGCCGTGGCCCCGGCGGCGCAGCCAGTCCAGCGCCAGCAGCGTGTCGGCCACCTGGCTCTCGATATCGCTGTCGGCGAAACTCATCGCGCCGGTGCTGTCGCCCGAGCCGCGAAAGTCGATGCGCAGGCTGGCGAAACCCTCCGCGCCCATCAGGCGGGCGGTGCGGGCAAAGACGCCTTCCCCGGCGCCGGGGATCGCCATTTCGTCCCGAGTGCCGGTGAAACCGTGCAGCAGCAGCACGGCGGGCCCCTTCGGAGCACCGTCCGAATGCAGGGTGGCGGTGATCGGCTGGCGGGGGGCGGGCAGGGTGACGGTGCTGTCCATCATGTCTCCGAGGGCCGCACCGGGCAAGGCGAGGGCCAGCAGCAGAATTGCTTGGACTGAAGTCAGGAAGGCAGGGCGCAAGGCGGCCTCCATCGCTGAAACGTCCGTCGTTGATCTGCGGCGATCCTAGGCTGTGTCGGCGCGTCGCGATAGCGTGAAACGGCTCGCGCGGGTCGGGGCGAAAACGTGGCGCGGCGACGCAATTTCGCCATCATCCACTGACCGCCGGGTCAATGGGGCGGGATCACGCCGGTCGCGGGTCTCTCCCGGCGGCGCCCTCCGGCCGGAAAACTCTGCGAAATGCCCTGAATTGGAAGGGGTTTCGGTGACAATTCCCCGCCAGGTCAAGAAATCGTTTCCTTTGTGGCAGCGGTGACGCCTTGGCCATAGGGCAGCCATATTCACCTGCTTGAATGGCGGTACGGCAAAAGGATCACCACCCATGTTGGAGCTCATCTCTGTTGTCGCGCTGGCAGCGATCGGCGTGGCCTTCACCTCCTACCAGGGCGAACGCGACAGCACCTCTGTCGAGCGTCGCTCGGCGCTGGCGGATGCGGATGAGCGGGTGCAGACCGTGGGGATCTTCGGGCATGACGTGGGCCGCAGGCTGCGGGACCGCTTCCGGCTTCTGGGCAACCGCGAGGCCGAGGATCAGCCCTACACCCCCGAGGAGATGGACGAGGCCGATGCCCTTGCGGCCCGGCTGTCGGCCAGCCTGGCCGCCACCGATGAGCCCCGCGCCGAGCGCGGCTACCAGCTGGACCCCGAGCGCACCGAGGCGCTGATCGCCGAGGCCATGGCCGCCGAAGAGGGAAATACGGTCGCGCTGGATCCGCTGGACGGCAGGGACGAGTGGCCCGAGCTGGACGCCGACGGGTTCGAGGCGCCGCTGGAAGAGGGATGGACCTCTGCCCTCGACACCGCTTCCGAAGGCAGCGCGCTGCGGCTTGACGAGGAGATGCGGGCGGAAGAGCCCGCCCCGCTGGCCGGGCTGGACAGCGCGCCGGTGATCGAGGATTTCGATCCCGAGCGCGACCAGATCGTGCTGGAATATCGGCCCGAGGACGCGGGTTCGGGGCGCGTCGGCATCCTGACCGACGCGCGCCACCCTGACGCCGCGCTGATCACCCTCGGCGGTCGCGTCGTGGCCATCGTCGCTGGGGGCGCCGGACGGGTCTCGGCCCGTCACGTCGACCTCGTGCAGGAAGGCCCGCGCGGCAAGACCGCCGCGGCCTGATCTCTGGAACAGCCAGTGAAAATCAGCCGCGCGACATCCGTCCGCGCCGTCCGCCCTTGCGGGTCGACGTCAGCGGTCCGCGCGCGGGCAGCTCGGCCATGATCTGCTGACGTTCCGTTTCGCTCATCCGGCCCCAGGCGGCGATCTCGTCGATCGAGCGCAGGCAGCCGGTGCAGAGCCGCGCCTCCGGGTGGATCACGCAGATATCCACGCAGGGCGAACTGATGCCGTTGCGGCGGGGGAAATCACCCGTGCTCATCCGCGCAGATGGCGCAGCCGGTCCAGCGCCCCCTGCAGGATGTAGGAGGCGGCGACATGGTCGATCACCTCGGCCCGGCGGCGGCGCGAGGTATCGGCCTCGAGCAGGGCGCGCTCGGCGGCGACGGTCGACAGGCGCTCGTCCCAGTAGGTTATCGGCAGGTCGGTGACCTTCAGAAGATTGCGGGCGAAGGCGCGGGTCTTCTGGCAGCGCGGCCCTTCCGAGCCGTCCATGTTGCGCGGCAGGCCCAGCACGATCCCCGCGATGGCGCGTTTCTGCAGGATCGCCAGCAGGGCCTCGGCATCCAGGGTGAACTTCTTGCGCCGGATGGTTTCCAGCGGCGTTGCCACCGACAGCAGGCTGTCGGTGACGGCGACGCCGATGGTCTTCTCGCCGAAGTCCAGCCCGGCCAGGGCACGCATCGGCGGCAGAGCGGCGGCGAATTCCTCGATCTCTTCGTGGATCATTGCGACACTCCCGCCTGCTGCGCGGCCGAGGCGAGCAGGCCGAGCGCCTCGGCGTCCCCGGCGAAGACCTGTCGAGATTCCAGATAGATGGCGCTGGCACGGTCGGTTTCGCCAAGAACCCCGAGCGCCGAGATCAGCCGCGCCCATTCCTCAGCCGAGCCGCCGGCGCGGGCCAGGCGATCCGCCAGGCCCTCGACCATGCCGCGCACCATCTGCTGCCGGTCCGCGTCCGACAGATCGGCAGCGGCGTCGATGTCCTCGCCGGAAGGGCCGGGCAGGGCGGTGGTGGGCACGGAGGGTGCGGCGACCGGGGGCTGGCGATAGGACATCTCTCCGGCCAGGTCGGCGACCTGGTCGATCTGGGCGCGGATCGGGGGCACCCAGGGGGCATCCTCGGGGGACGAGCGCAGCAGCCCATCCCAGAGCCGGAAGGCGATGTCGGGCCGCCCGGTGCGCGCCATCAGCAGGCCCGAGTAGTAGGTGGCGGTGCCGTTGCGGGGATCCTTGTGCAGCGCGGTTTGCAGCGCCTGCGCCGCCTCGGCCGAGATCCGGCCCCCTGCGGCGAGGATCATCATGTCGGCCAGGTCGGAATGGTCCTGTCCCGAGGCGTCCGCCCCGGCCAGCTCCAGCACCCGCTCCTGGGCCCGGGCGGCTTCGGCGAAATTGCCGAGCGCGGCCTCGTTGCGCGCCAGCAGGCGCAGCCCGCGGATATCGTCGGGCCGTTCGGCGACCGCGTTGCGCAGCTGGGTCATCAGCGTCTCGAAATCCTCCGAGGGCTGGGGGGCGGCGAAATCGAGCTGACCCGGTGCCGCCTCGGCCTCGGCCTGGGTGGGCAGGTCCTCCAGCAGGTGACGGGCATCGGCGATGCGGCCGGCGCGCGGCAGGTCCGGGTAACCCGGCTGGCCGAGCCAGAGATAGAGCCCGACCGCCACCAGGGCGAAAAGCGCGCCGGCCGAGAGTGCGGCGGCGCGTCCCGGCCCGTCGCCGGCCCGGGGGGCGTTCCCCCCGGCGCGGGCAGCGGCATCGGCGGCCAGCAGGCGGCGCGAGACCTCGGTACGGGTGCGGGCGGCCTCTTCCTCGGGCAGGGCGCCGCGGGCCAGGTCGCGGTCGATCTCGGCCAGCTGGTCGCGGTAGATCGCGACATCCATCGCCTCGGCGGTGGCGACAGTGCGGTCGCCGGCCAGCAGGCTGCGCACGAGCAGCCCGGCCACGGAAAGGCAGAGAATGGCGGAAATAACCCAGAAGAGCATCGGCTGGACCTGTCTAGCGTCGTTGCCCCGGTCTAACGCGCACGGACCCGCGGCAAAAGGGGCTTTCGGGGGCGCCGCGCGCCCATGTCGCAAGCGCGGCATATTGCGACGGATTGAGGCGCGGCGTCCCCGTGTGACAGACTAGGTTCGGCGCAAGACCGCCCGACCGGACCGCCCCCCGAATCCCTCCTCACCAGATCAGCGAGAGGCCGATGAAAAGATACTCCGCCTTTGCCATTGCCCGCGAAGCCGCCCGCCATCACACTGGCTGGGAGCGCGCGTGGACGTCGCCTCAGCCCAAGAGCCGCTATGACGTGATCATCGTCGGCGCCGGCGGGCATGGTCTGGCCACGGCCTACTACCTTGGCAAGAACTTCGGCATCACCAATGTCGCGGTGATCGAAAAGGGCTGGCTGGGCGGCGGCAACACCGGCCGCAACACCACGATCATCCGCTCGAACTACCTGGAAGACGACTCGGCGGCGATCTTCGAGAAGGCGCGGTCGCTATACGAAACCATGTCCCAGGACCTGAACTACAACGTGATGTTCAGCCCGCGCGGCGTGATGATGCTGGCCCAGACCGAGCACGAGGTGCGCGGCTGGATGCGCACCGCCCATGCCAATGCCCACCAGGGGGTCACGACCGAGTTCATCGGCCCCGAGCGGGTCAAGGAACTGGTGCCGATCATCAACATCGACGGGCCGCGCTACCCGGTGCTGGGCGCGCTCTGGCAGGCGCGCGGCGGGACCGCGCGCCACGACGCGGTGGCCTGGGGCTATGCGCGGGCCTGCTCGGACATGGGCATGGACATCATCCAGAAGTGCGAGGTGACCGGCGTCACCTCCGAGGGCGGCAAGGTCACCGGCGTCGAGACCACCAAGGGCCGTATCGGCTGTGACAAGCTGGGCATCGTCGTGGCCGGTCATTCGGGCGTGCTGGCCGAAATGGCGGGCTTCCGCCTGCCGGTCGAGTCGATCGCCCTGCAGGCCCTCGTGTCTGAACCGATCAAGCCCTGCATGGACGTGGTCGTCATGGCCAACACCGTGCACGGCTACCTCAGCCAGTCCGACAAGGGCGAAATGGTGATCGGCGGCGGCACCGACGGCTACAACAACTACACGCAGCGCGGCTCGTTCCATCATGTCGAGGAAACCGTGCGGGCGCTGGTCGAGACCTTCCCGATGATCTCGCGGCTGAAGATGCTGCGCCAGTGGGGCGGGATCGTCGACATGACCGGCGACCGCTCGCCGATCATCTCTCCCACGCCGCTCGGCAATACCTTCATCAACTGTGGCTGGGGCACCGGCGGCTTCAAGGCGATCCCCGGCTCGGGCTGGGCGATGGCCGACATGATGGCCAAGGGCACCCCCGGTCCGCTGGCGCGCGGATTCGGGCTGGAGCGGTTCCGCGAGGGCCGTTTCATCGACGAGAGCGTCGCCGCAGGCGTGGCGCATTGAGGCCGAAGATGGCGCCGGTGTCGATCTCTCTCAATGCAGGGCGCGGCGGATCATTCCGCCGCCAGCGGCAGCTGCACGGGCAGGCTGGCGGCCTCGATGGCGGCCAGCGCCTCCTTGCGGGCGTTCAGCGGCGCGCTGTGGCTCCGACCGAGGGCGCGGACGACCTGCTGCGCCTCCAGTCCCAGCGGCAGTCGCGCGATGGCCACGGCATAGAATCCTTCCTGCAGGGCGGCGGCGAAATCCTCTCCCCTCGGCAGGTGGGACAGCATGTCACTGGCGCCGAAGAGCAGGGGGCGCAAGCCCTGCGGCCCCTGACCCAGAAGGACGTAGAGACCGCCCTGCGCGGGCAGCGCATCGGGGCCGTCCAGCAGGGTGAAACGCAGGCTGCGGCGCGGTCCTGCGCTTCGGGCGTTGACGTCCGGGCTGTCGGCGGCGTCAAACGGGAAGTCGATGATCTCGGTCATTGGGCACACTCTCCGTCGTTGGTCCGCTGCCCGAAGGGGCATGGACTGATGGTAACGCAAAATCTTGTGGTTCCGTTAACGCTAAGCCACCGGGCTTGGGGTGTTTCCGGGGGAGTTTCGGACGCAAAGCCCGATTTGAATGCAGAACGCATGAATATCCGCGCGGGTTCCGTAGCGTCGCAAGGTTCGGCGGAGGTCTGCCATCCGGTCGGGAACCCGCGGGCAGCAGGTGGCGTTTCCTTTTCAATCGAAGGATCTGGAAAGGAAAAGAAATGGCTGAGAAATCCGGCAACACTGGCATGGCCTTCATCCTCGGCGCGGTCGTCGTCGCGCTGGCGGGTGTCATCTGGTACGTCTCGTCCGGTGGCGAAGTGCCCGCAGGTGATGAGCCCGAAGTGCAGATCGATCTGCCGGATGGCGACGGCGGCTGACGCCGCTCCCCCTGTTTCCGCCCGGGCGCCGCGCGCGTCCGGCGCGGCCTGTCTCACAGGCCGGCGGTCTCCCCCGTCCGGCCTGTTTTCTTGCGTGATTGCCGGGGCCTCTTCCCCGGAACTGACCTTTGGAGGGCGCGATGCTGCTGCTTGACTGTCCCTGTTGCGGAGTGCGGGGCGAAGAGACCGAATTCCATTGCGGAGGCGAGGCCCATATCACCCGCGAGGGTCCGGCCTCGGACGACGCGGCCTTCGAGCACTACATGTTCGAACGGGTGAACCCGCGCGGCGTCCACTTCGAACGCTGGCGCCACGTCGCGGGCTGCGGCAAGTGGTTCCATGCCGCCCGGGATACCGTGACGCTGGAGATCTGGGGCACCTACCCGGCGCAGACCACCCGGCCGCCGGAAGAGGTGCTGGAAACGATCCGGGCCGCGCGCCCGGGTTTCAAATGGCGCGATATCGCGTGACCCGCTACGGCATGATGACGAAAGGAGCAGAGGCGCAATGAGCAGCAGGCTTGCCAGGGGCGGACGTCTGATCGACCGCGGCGCGACACGCACATTCACCTTCAACGGTCGGGCGATGAAGGGCCTTGAGGGCGACACGCTCGCCTCGGCCCTGCTGGCCAACGACCAGGTGATGATGGGGCGCAGCTTCAAGTATCACCGGCCGCGCGGCGTCGTCGCCTCGGGCGCCGAAGAGCCCAATGCCCTGATGGGCATCGGCACCGACGGCCATTTCGAGCCGAACCAGCGCGCCACCACGCAGGAGTTGTTTGACGGGCTCACCGCCGAAAGCCAGAACCACTGGCCCAGCCTCGAGTTCGACGTGGGCGCGGTGAACGCCAAGCTGTCGCGCTTCTTCCCGGCGGGGTTCTACTACAAGACCTTCCTCTGGCCGCGCAGCTTCTGGGAAAAGGTCTACGAACCCATCGTCCGCCAGGCGGCGGGTCTCGGCAAGGCGCCGAAGGATCGGGACGCGGATACCTACGAACACCTCTATGCCTTCGCCGATGTGCTGGTGATCGGCGGCGGTGTGGCCGGGCTGACCGCTGCCGTCGAGGCGGGGCGCTCTGGTGCCAAGGTGCTGGTGCTGGAACAGACCGGCCACTGGGGCGGTCGCGCCCCCGTGGATGGCGGCGAGATCGGCGGCGTCGGGGCCCAGGCCCATGTCGACGCGCTGGTCGCCGAGCTGGAGAGTCTGCCCAATGTCACCCTGCGCCTGCGCTGCATGGGGGCAGGGGTCTATGACCACGGCTACGTGCTGGGTTACGAGCGGCTGACCGACCACCTGTCCGACAAGTCCGGCCCGCGCCATCGCCTGTGGCGGATCCGCGCCGCGCAGGTGATCACCGCCACCGGTGCCATCGAACGGCCCCTGTCCTTTGCCGGCAACGACATTCCCGGTGTCATGCTGGCCTCGGCGGTGCGCGACTACCTGGTGAACTACGGTGTCGCACCGGGCGACCGGGTGGCCGTGGTGACCAACAACGACGATGCCTATCGCACCGCCTTCGCGATGAAGGAGGCCGGTCTCGACGTGGCGGTGATCCTCGACGCCCGCGAGGCCGGGGGCGGTGCCCTGGCGATTGCCGCCCGCGAGGCCGGCATCCGGGTCGAGCCGGGCCGCGCCGTGGCGAAGGTGCTGGGCAGCAAGCGCGTCACCGGGGTCGAGATCTGCGCCCAGGCGGGCAGCGGCTCGGTCATCGAGACGATCCCCTGCGACGTGGTCGCCATGTCCGGCGGCTGGTCTCCGGTCGTGCACCTGTGGTCGCACTGCGGCGGCAAGCTGGTCTGGGATACCGAGCGCGCCATGTTCCGCCCCGATGCGGATCGCGCGCCGACGGGCCACGACGGCAAGGGCTTCGTGCGCTGTGCGGGCACGGCCAACGGGGCGCTGCTGCTGTCGGAGACCCTGCAGGACGCGGCCGCCCAGGGCGCTGCCGCCGCTCGTGCCGCCGGTTTCGAGGCCACCGCCTCGGGGCTGCCCGAGGTCGATGAGGTGGCCGAGATCCCCCCCGCCGCCGTCTGGCTGATGCCCGCCGGTGCCAGCTACGACAAGCGCGCGAAGACCTGGCTGGACTTCCAGAACGACGTCAAGGTCAGCGATATCCAGCTGGCCGCCCAGGAGGGCTACGAAAGCGTCGAACACGCCAAGCGCTATACCACCCTGGGCATGGCGACCGATCAGGGAAAGCTGTCCAATATCAATGGTCTGGCGGTGCTTTCTGATGCGTTGAACGAAGCCATTCCGCAGGTCGGCACCACCACCTTCCGGCCGCCCTACACGCCGATCTCGATGGGCGCCATTGCCGGTCAGGGCCGGGGCGAGACCTTCCAGCCCCTGCGCCGCACCCCGATCCACGCCTGGCACGAAGCCCATGGCGTGCAGTGGGAGCCGGTCGGCCACTGGCGCCGCCCCTATGCCTTCCCGAAGGCGGGCGAGAGCACACATGATGCGGTCAACCGCGAGATCACCACGGTGCGCGAGAAGGTCGGCCTGCTGGATGCCTCGACGCTGGGCAAGCTGATCGTGAAGGGGCCGGACGCGGGCCGCTTCCTCGACATGCTCTACACCAACATGATGTCCACCCTGAAGCCGGGCCGCTGCCGCTACGGGCTGATGTGCAACGAGAACGGTTTCCTGATCGACGATGGAGTCGTGGCGCGCATCGACGAAAACACCTTCCTCTGCCACACCACCACCGGCGGCGCGGACACCATCCATGCCCATATGGAGGAATGGCTGCAGACCGAATGGTGGGACATGAAGGTCCATGTCGCCAACGTGACCGAGCAATACGGTCAGATCGGCGTCGTCGGGCCCATGGCGCGGCAGCTGCTGGAGGTGCTGGGCACCCCGGAGATCAGCAAGGAAGAACTGCCCTTCATGGCCTGGGCGGATCGCACCGTGGGCGGCATCCCGTGCCGGATCTACCGGATCTCCTTCTCGGGGGAACTCAGCTACGAGCTGTCGGTGCCGGCGGGTCAGGCGCTGGCCCTCTGGGAGGCGCTGATGGAGGCCGGTCACGGCCTGGGCGTCGCCCCCTATGGCACCGAGGCGCTGCACGTCCTGCGCGCCGAGAAGGGCTTCATCATGATCGGGGACGAGACCGACGGCACCGTGACGCCGCAGGACCTGAACATGCACTGGGCGATCTCGAAGAAGAAAGAGGACTACCTGGGCAAGCGTGGCCAGATGCGCAGCCATCTCTCCAGCCCAGACCGCTGGAAGCTGGTCGGCTTGCTGACCGAGGACGGCACGGTGCTGGAGGATGGGGCCTATATCCTCGACGCGGGCGAGAACGACCGTGGCCAGCGCAACATGCAGGGCCGCATCACCTCGACCTACTATTCGCCGACGCTCTGCCGGGGCATCGCCATGGCGCTGCTGAAACACGGCCCCGAGCGCATGGGCGAGACGGTGCAGGTGACGAAACTGGGCGCAGGGCCGGTTCTGGCGAAGGTCGTCGACCCAGTGTTCTACGATAAGGACGGAGAAAAGCAGGATGTCTGATCTGACGGGACCCGCGCCGGTGCCGGCGCTCGGCGGCGCGGCCTTCGATGGCTACGTCCGCATCGCGGAAGCGCCGCAGGGCGCCATGTTCACCCTGCGCGGCGATCTCTCGTCGGCGGCGCTGAAGACGGCGGCGACGAAACTTGCGGCGGTCGACATGCCGGAACAGGGCCGGGTGGCGCTGAACGGCGAGCGGGCGCTGGCCTGGATGTCGCCGGACGAGCTGCTGCTGCTGGCGCCCTGGGCCGAGCACGCCAGCGTCGTCGCGCAGCTTGACGCGGCACTGGATGACCCGGCGCTGAACTGGGTCGACGTCAGCCAGGCGCGGGCGCGCTTCGCGATCTCGGGCCCTGACGGGCTGGTGCGCGAGGTCGCGGCCAAGCTGGCGCCGGTAGACTTCTCTCCCTCCGCCTTCACGCCCGGCAGCTTCCGCCGGTCGCGCATCGGGCAGGTGGCAGGTGCCTTCTGGTGCCCCGGACCCGGCCGGATCGAGGTGGTCTGCTTCCGCTCCGTGGCCGAATATGTCTTTACCCTGCTCAGGGATGCCGCGCGTCCGGGCAGCGAGGTCAGGCTCTACGCCTGAGACATCGGGACGATTGGCAAGGGCCGGCGATCCTCCGCCGGCCCTTTCGCGTTTCGGGTTCCCGGGGGCGGCTTCATTTCGCGAAACAACCGGCTGTGCGAAGGTGCACGGGGATATTCCCTTGACCTTCCGCACAGGGAAATACCATGTAAGCGCAGACGTGATAATCCAAATCCAGGAAAGGGGGCCCTCCCATGGCTTTTGAACTTCCCGATCTTCCCTATGCCCACGACGCGCTCGAAGCGCTCGGCATGTCCAAGGAGACGCTGGAATTCCACCACGACATCCACCACAAGGCCTATGTCGACAATGGCAACAAGGCCATTGCCGGGACCGAGTGGGAAGGCAAGTCGGTCGAAGAGATCATCAAGGGCACCTATGACGCCAATGCCGTCGCCCAGAATGGCATCTTCAACAACGCGTCGCAGTTCTGGAACCACAACCAGTTCTGGGAAATGATGGGTCCGAACCAGACCGGCCTGCCGGGCGAGCTGGAAAAGGCCCTGGTCGAGTCCTTCGGCTCGGTCGACAAGTTCAAGGAAGAGTTCTCGGCCGCCGGCGCCGGTCAGTTCGGCTCGGGCTGGGCCTGGCTGGTCAAGGACACCGACGGCGCGCTGAAGGTCACCAAGACCGAGAACGGCGTCAACCCGCTGTGCTTCGGCCAGACCGCCCTGCTGGGCTGCGACGTGTGGGAACATTCCTACTACATCGACTTCCGCAACAAGCGTCCGGCCTACCTGTCGAACTTCCTCGACAAGCTGGTGAACTGGGAAAACGTGGCCTCGCGCCTGTAATCCCGGATCTGCAACAGCGGATCTGCTGGCGGTCTTCCGCCGGCAAGTCATTGACCCCCATGCGGTTCTCCGCGTGGGGGTTTTTCTTTGCGGAACTGTCCCTTGGCCCATGCGTTTTCCTGGTGACGGCCCCGAGGAGGGGGCCAGCAGAAGAAGGAGACACCTGATGGCAGAGCGCGCAAGATCCAAGGATCTGCACCGCGAGACCGAGGAGGTTCTCGGCGAAACCCCTGAAGAGATGGACGAAGCCCCGTCCCATGGCGGCCGCAAGGGGGGAGAGATCCAGCGCAAGGTCGGCACCCGTGACGAGGAGAAGATCAACCGCGACGGCACCTCCGCCGGGCGCACCGCGCCCAAGGCACAGGATCAGGACGGCAGCGGCGACAAGGAGCAGGTGTGATGAACGACCACATGAACCATCTTCCGCACGAGGCATGGGTGCTGGTCGCCGATGGCGAAAAAGCCCTGTTCCTGCGCAATGTCACCGATGGCGAGGATCCCTACCTGCAGGTCATCCGCAAGGAAGAGCAGGAGAATCCGAAGGACATCGACCAATCCGCCAACCGCCCGGGGCGGATGAACGACACCGGGGTCCAGCAGCGCTCGGCGATGGATGACACCGACTGGCACGAGCTGGCGAAGGAGCGGTTCGCCGACGACCTGGCCGAGATGCTTTATTCCCGGGCGCATCGCGGTGCCTTCGACAAGATCGTCCTGGTGGCACCGCCGAAGGTTCTGGGCGAGTTGCGCAAGCAGCTGCACCAGGAGGTGACGCAGCGGGTGATCGGCGAGGTGCCGAAGACACTGACCAACCACCCGCTCGACGAGATCGAGCGTCAGGTAAAGGCCGATCTGGCCGCCTGACCGCTCCTGGCCCCGGCCGGATGTCCCCCCGGCCGGGGCTAAGTCGTCGCGATCTGCTCGAAGTGACGGGCCAGGCTTGCGGCGGCTTCCTCCGCGCCTTCGACGACGCGGATCGTGTGCAGCATCGAAGTCTCGGCAAAGCCCTGGGCCGCGATCCTTTCCATCATCTGCAGCAGCGGGTCCCAGTAGCCGGAGACATTCATCAGCACGATAGGCTTTTGGTGCAGGCCGAGCTGGCGCCAGGTGAGTACCTCGAAGAATTCATCCAGCGTGCCGGCGCCGCCCGGCATCACCACCGCCGCGTCACAGTTCATGAACATGACCTTCTTGCGCTCGTGCATGGTCTGGGTGACCACCAGCCGCGCGAGGTCGCTGCGGCCGCGTTCCACCCCCAGAAGGTGCTGCGGGATCACGCCGAACAGATCGGCGCCTTCCTCGCGCGCCGTGCGGGCGACTTCCCCCATCAGCCCGACATCCCCGGCGCCGTAGACCAGTTGCCAGCCGTTGCGGGCCAGAAGCCTGCCGAACAGCCCTGCATGGTGCAGGTAGGCGGGTTCCAGGCCCGGACGTGAGCCACAATAGACACATATGGACGCTTTCGTCATGACGGGCACCTCCGAGGGGCGTTGCGTTTTTGACCGGTCTGGTCCGTATTGTTATAGGGGCCCAACCGCTTCCAAAGGGTCAATTATCGGTCGAAATCTGGGGGATTTGACGTGAATAAGGGGAAATTGGGCGGCCCTGCCGGCCTTGCGGTCGCGGGTGTCGCGGTCGTTGCACTGGTCGCCGTGGCGTTCTGGCAGGGCTGGATCGGTCCGCAGCGGGCCGGTGACCCCCAATCGCCCGCTTCCGATGCCGCGCAGGGCGCCGATAGCGATCCCGCAGCTGCCCCCTCCGACACCCTTGCCGAGGCCACCCCGGCGGCAGAGCCTGCTGCCGAAGCGGCGGCCTCTGTGGAGGCTGGCGCGACCCCCTCCGGCTCTGCGGCCGACGAAACCCCCGCAAGTCCGCCCGAGCCGCCCAGCTTCGACGTGGTCCGGGTGGAACCCGACGGGACGACCCTTGTCGCGGGCAAGGCCATGCCCTCCTGGACCGTGGCCGTACTGCTGGATGGCGCCCGGCTGGAAGAGGGCGCGGAAGCGGGGGCGGACGGGCGCTTCGTGGCCTTCCTCGACCTCGGCGCCTCGACCGAGCCCCGGGTGCTGACCCTGCTGATGACCGATCCCGAGGCCGGGACCGAGATCGCCTCGGCGGAACAGGTGATCCTGGCCCCCAGCCCGCAGCAGGACGAGACCCCGGCGCAGGTGGCCGCCGCCGATCCCGCCCCGCTGGCCGCGCCCGCGGTCGACCCCGCCGCCGTGGCTGGCCCTGAGGGGACTGCCCTGCCGGGCGCGCCGCAGGGAGAGGCCGCGCCGGCGGCCCCGGTACTGGCAGAGGCCGGAGCCGGTGCAGCACCCGGCACGGGCCGCGATCCCCGGACCCCCGACGCTCAGCAAAGCGCGGAGGCCGAGGCCGCCGCCCCCGTCGCGGGTGAAGCGCTTGCCCTGGCCACCTCGGATGAAACGCCTGCGCCGGGCGCCACCGCCCCGGCCGCGCCCGCCGAAACCGCCGGCGGGGCACCGGCCCGGACCCCCGCCGCGCCGACGGTGCTGCTGTCGGATGCGCAGGGCGTCCGCGTGCTGCAGCAATCCGAGGCGCCGCAGATCAGCGACGACGTGGCGCTGGACGCGATTTCCTACGACGATGCGGGTGACGTGGTGCTGACGGGCCGGGGCCGCCCCGGTGCCTTCGTGCGCGTCTACCTCGACGACACGCCCATCACCACCTCTCGCATCGAGGAAGACGGCCGCTGGCGCTCGTCTCTGCCTGATATCGACACCGGTATCTATCGCCTGCGCGTCGACCAGGTGGACGAGGGCGGGCAGGTGCTGAGCCGCGTCGAGACGCCGTTCCAGCGCGAGGATACGCAGAAGGTGGTCGAGGCCCTGGCCGACAAGCCGGTGACCCGCGTCACGGTCCAGCCGGGCAATACGCTCTGGGCCATCGCGCGGGACAACTACGGCGACGGGATCCAGTACGTGCGGGTCTTCGAGGCCAACCGGGCGCTGATCCGCGATCCGGACCTGATCTACCCGGGCCAGGTCTTCACCGTGCCCGAGGCCGGGACCGACTGAGCTAGTGGTGCCGCAGCTGCGGCGCCGCCTCGGCCCGGCAACTGGCCCGGACCTGCGGATCGCCCCGGCAGCAATCGTGCAGCAGGTAGTGGAAGAGCCCGCCCAGAGCGTGCCGGTCGACCCGGTAGAAGACCTGGCGCCCGCGCCGCTCGGCGGCGACCAGCCCGGCCTGCTCCAGCGCATTCAGATGGAACGACAGCCGCGAGGCGGTGACCGAGACCTCCTGCGCGATGGCCCCGGCGGGCAGTCCCGGATCCTGGTCCGGGGCCGGCGCCGGAGTCTGGCAGGTATCGTCCGAGTCGGTTCCATGGGGGCAGCCGGTCTCGTGTCCGCGCCCGATCAACAGCCGCACGATCTGCAGCCGCGTCTCGTTGGCGAGGGCGGAAAGGGCGTCGAGGGCCTGCGGCTGGTCCATCGTTTCAATTACTCATGAAGTGTTGAACTATCCTCGGGATAGTCTATATCTCCGCCCCGGGCAAGTGCCCCAGACGTTTCGTTCCAAGCCATCGCCAGGAAATTCCCATGCGCTCCAGCCGACCCGCGCCGCCAAGCGAAAGCCCGAAAGAGCTTCCCGACAATTCAGGCCGTATCCTGGTCCGGGTGGTGCCCTACTTCTGGCCCTCGGGCGAGGCATGGGTGAAGCGCCGCGTGGTGGCGGCGCTGCTGGTGCTGGTGCTGGCCAAGGCGGTGACCGTGGGCACGCCCTTCCTCTACAAGGCCGCCGTCGACGCGCTGGCGGGCGAGGGTGACAGCGCGGGCTGGCTGCTGGCCTATGGCGCGGTCGGGCTGACCCTGGCCTATGGCGTGGCGCGGGCGACCTCGGTCGGGTTCCAGCAGCTGCGCGACGTGATCTTTGCCCGTGTCGGCCAGCGCGCCCTGCGCAGGCTGGCGCTGGAGACCTTCACCCATATCCACCGCCTCTCGATGCGCTACCACCTGACGCGCAAGACCGGCGGGCTGAGCCGGATCGTCGAGCGCGGCGTGAAGGGCGTCGAATTCCTGCTGCGCTTCCTGATCTTCTCGATCGGGCCGCTGATCGTCGAGCTGGTGATGGTGGCGATCGTCCTGGCGGTGGTGTTCGACATGTCCTACGTCGCCGTGGTTGCGGCGGTCATCGGGCTTTACACCCTCTTCACCTTCAAGGTGACCGAATGGAGGGTGAAGCTGCGCCGCGAGATGAACGACCAGGACACCGATGCCAACCAGAAGGCCATCGACAGCCTGCTGAACTTCGAGACGGTCAAGTATTTCGGCGCCGAGGCGCGCGAGGCGCGGCGCTATGACAGCGCCATGGCGGGCTACGAGCGGGCGGCGGTGAAGACCCAGTATTCGCTGGCGTTCCTAAACTTCGGGCAGTCTTTGCTGATCACCCTCGGGCTGGTGGCGGTGATGGTCATGGCCGCCATCGGGGTCGAGCAGGGACGCCTGACCGTGGGGGATTTCGTGCTGGTCAACAGCTACATGGTGCAGATCTCGATCCCGCTGAACATGCTGGGCACGGTCTACCGCGAAATCCGGCAGGCGCTGGTCGACATGGGCGAGATGTTCCACCTGCTCGACCAGCCCGCCGAGGTGCAGGATGCCCCCGACGCGCGCCAGCTGGAGGTGCGCGGCGGCGAGGTGGTCTTTGACGACGTGCGCTTCGGTTACGATCCCGACCGCGAGATCCTGAAGGGGGTCACCCTGCGCGTGCAGCCGGGGCAGAAGGTGGCGCTGGTCGGCTCTTCCGGCTCGGGCAAGTCGACCATCGGGCGGCTGCTGTTCCGCTTCTACGACGTGACGGGCGGCGCGGTGCGCATCGACGGGCAGGACCTGCGCGGAGTCACCCAGGACAGCCTGCACGAGAACATCGGCGTGGTGCCCCAGGACACTGTGCTGTTCAATGACACCGTCGGGTACAACATCGCCTATGGCCGCGAGAACGCGACCCGGGAAGAGATCGAAGCCGCGGCGCGCGCCGCCCAGATCCACGACTTCATCACCTCTCTGCCGCAGGGCTACGAGACCCGGGTGGGGGAACGGGGGTTGAAGCTGTCGGGCGGGGAAAAGCAGCGCGTCGGCATCGCGCGAACCCTGCTGAAGAACCCGCCTGTGCTGCTGCTGGACGAGGCGACCAGCGCGCTCGACACCGACACCGAGCGCGAGATCCAGGCGGCGCTGAACCGCGCCGGCGAGGGGCGCACGGTGCTGACCATCGCGCACCGGCTGTCCACCATCGCCGATGCGGACCGGATCGTGGTGCTGGAGAAGGGCGAGGTGGTCGAGGAGGGCACCCACGCCGACCTGCTGGCCCAAAACGGCCGCTATGCCGCACTCTGGGCGCGCCAGTCGGCCGAGGCGGAAGAGGCAGCCTGACGCGGGCCGGCCTGCGGGCGATGCCTGCGGCGGGCTGGCTTGCGGACAGGGACATGTGACAAGGGCCGGCGCTTCTGCCGGCCCTTGTCCATTCCCCGCCCGTGTCCATTCCGCCCGTGTCGCTACTCCGCCGCGTTGAGCGGCTTGGCGAAGGGGTCGGGATAGCGCGGCTTGGGCTGTTCCTCGGCCTCCTCCTGCACCAGGGCAGGGGCGGGGGAGGTGGCAGCGTGCTCCTCCTCGGGGGCGCCCTCGGATGTGGTCTCCGCCTCGGCGGCCTCGCCCTCCAGCGGCCATAGGATTTCGGCATGGCGGGTGCGGCGCGCCGAACGGCTGAGCGCCCAGTCCCGCGCCGCGCGCGAAGAGCTTCCCAGCGACAGCTTCGCCAGCCCGCGCGAGATCCACAGCACGTAGGTGCTGACCCAGACCCTGAGCGCCAGCATGGTCGGCGTGAAGACCAGCGTCAGCATGGTGGCGATGCCGAGGCCGAAGACCACCGCCGTCGCCAGCTGCTTCCACCACAGCGCGGTCGGGCTGTCGATGGAATAGCCGCCCCCCCAGAAGTCCAGGCTGAGGCCGAACATCATCGGCGCCAGACCCGCCATGGTGGTGATCGTGGTCAGGAAGACCGGGCGGATGCGATCCTCGGCGGTGCGGATGATCGCCTCGATCCGGGGCATGTAGGCCGAGTATTCCTGGTAGGTATCAATCAGCACGATGTTGTTGTTCACCACGATGCCGGCCAGCGCCACGATCCCGGTGCCGGTCATGATGATGGAAAACGCCTGGTCCATGACCAGCATCCCGATCAGCACCCCCGCCGTCGACAGGACCACCGCCAGCAGCACCAGCACCGAGTTGTAGAAGCTGTTGAACTGCGCCAGCAGGATGATGAACATCAGCGCCAGCGCCGCCGAGAAGGCGGTCATCAGGAAGGTAGCGCTTTCCTCCTGGTCCTCCTGGTCGCCGGTCCATTCGAAGCTGACCGAGGCGGGCAGCGGGCTGGTGTCGAGCCATTCCGTCAGATGCGCCACGCGTTCCTGCGCGGTCATCGGCACCTGGGTCGGCTCTCCGGTGCGGGGATCGATGCCGTCGGTCATCAGCCCGGGCGCCACGGCGGCCTTGACGTCGAAATACCGTTTCTGGTCGACCCGCTTGATCTGCGCCAGCTTCTCGACCGGGGTGCGGGTGATGAAGTTCGACAGCGGCACGAGGCCCTGGGCCGTTCGCACCTTCAGCGTGTCCAAGGTGGACAGGACGCGGTCCTCTTCCGGCAGGCGGACGCGGATCGGGATTTCCTCGTCCGAGGTCTCGACCGGCATGGTGTCCAGTTCCAGCCCCTGCGTGATCAGCTGCACCATGGCGCCGACGGTGGTCACGTTGGCGCCGTAGCGGCCGGCGTTCTCGACATCCACGTCGATCTGCCAGTCGATGCCGGGCAGGGGCAGGGTGTCCTCGACCAGGGTCAGGCCGCGGGTCTCGTCGAAGCGGTCGCGCACCATCTGGGTCGCTGCCTTCAGCTCTTCCCAGTTGTCGCCCATCAGGCGCAGGTGCACGGGCTTGGCCGAGGCCGGCCCCATGTTGGCCGAGAGGATCTCGGTCTTGATGCCGGGGATGGCGCCGGTGGCCTCGGTCAGCTCGGCGATGACGATGTCGCCGTCCAGCTCGGGCTGGTCGCGGCGGTCTTCCCAGGGCACGATCTCCAGCTGGATCTGGCCGATGGTGTCCAGCGGCGGCTCGGCGCCGCCGGTGTTGGTGCTCAGCCCGCCGTCCCCGGCGAATGCGAAGGCGTTCATCACCCCGGGGTGACGCAGCACGATCTCTTCGACCTCGCGCACCAGCGCGTCCTTCTGGGTCAGCGAGAGGTTGCCGCGGGCGCGGACGTAGACGATGGCCTGCTCGGGCTCGCTCTCGGTGAAAAACTCGACGCCCTTGTTGTTCGAGCCGTAGTAGCCGAAGACCGAAACCACGAAGAAGAGCACCGCGCCGATGGTCACCAGCGGCATCACCGGGTTGGCGGTCAGCAGCCAGATGAAACGGCCGAAGAGGGTGCGGCGATGGCCGCCCTGCACCCGGCGGCGACGCAGGGTGACCTTGGCCGATCCGATCACCACCGAGGCGGCGAAGGCCGACAGCAGGAAGACCAGGATCCCCGGCAGCGCGGCGACGGGGCCGGTCAGCGGTGAGGGGCCGAAGTAATCGGGGTTGATGGTCATCATCGCGCCGATGAACATGCCGGCCAGCACCACCGGCACCAGCAGGGCGCGCATCACCCAGGGCAGGCGGGCCCGCAGCAGGTCGGAGCCGCGCGTGAAGACGCGGCTGATGCGGCCGGTGACCCCGCCCATGACCGGCAGGTAGATCAGCGCCACCACCAGCGAGGCGGCCAGCACGAAGATCAGCGTGACCGGCAGCATCCCCATGAACTCGCCCGGGACGCCAGGCCAGAACAGCATGGGCAGGAAGGCACAGAGCGTGGTGGCGGTCGAGCTGACCACCGGCCAGAACATCCGCTTGGCGGCCTCCACATAGGCGCTCATCGGGCCGACGCCCTCCGAGATTCGCTTGTCGGCGTATTCGACGACCACGATGGCGCCGTCGACCAGCATCCCGACGGCCAGGATGAGGCCGAACATGACGATGTTGGAAATCGTGATGTCCATCAGCCCCAGCAGGACGAAACACAGCAGGAAGGACGTGGGGATGGCGAAGCCGACGAGGATTGCCGGGCGCGGCCCGAGGGCGGCCAGCACCACGATCATCACCAGCGCGATGGCGGTCAGCACCGAGCCTTCCAGCTGCTGAACCATCGAGCCGACGACGCGGCTCTGGTCGTTGGAGGTGCCGACATTGACCGCGACCTGAAGCTCTTCGGGCCAGTTCTCCGAGGCTTGCGCGACGACGCGTTTCACCTCTTCGGCGGTGTCGATCAGGTTGTAGCCCTTGCGCTTGACCACCTGCAGGGCGACGGTCGTCTCTCCGTTGAAGCGGGCGGTGCCGGTGCGGTCCTCGAAGGTCATGCGGATGGTGGCCAGCTCTCCCAGCGTCACGACGCGGTCGCCGTTCAGCTTCACCGGCAGGGCGTAGATGTCGCGGACATCGTCAAAGGACCCGGGGATCTTCACCGAGAAGGTGCCCGACTCGCCCTCGACCTCTCCGGCGGCGATCAGCCTGTTGTTGTTCTGCACGACCGAGATCAGCTCATCGGCGGTGACGTTGTAGCTCTCCAGGCGCAGCGGGTCGATCAGCACCTCGACCATCTCGTCACGCTTGCCCGCGATGCCCGCTTCCAGCACCGCGTCGATGCCCTCGACCTGCTCCTGCAGATCCTCGGCGACCCGGGCCATGGTGCGCTCGGGCACCTGGCCGGTCAGGTTGACGATGATGATCGGGAATTCCGAGAAGTTGATTTCGTTCACCGAGTAGCTGTCGGCGCCGACGGGGAACTTCGATTCAGCGCGCCCCATGGAATCGCGCACGTCGGCCATGGTCTTGGTCTTGTCCCAGCCGAATTCGAACTCCAGCGCGATGCCCGCATAGCCCTCGGCGGCGGTGGCGGTCATCTTCTTCAGCCCGTCCAGGTCCTGCAGTTCGGTTTCCATCGGCTTCACCAGAAGCGTTTCGGAATCCTCGGCGGAAATGCCCTGGAAGGGGACCGAGACGAAGAGCGCCGGGATCTCGATATCCGGTTCGCCCTCTTTCGGCAGCGAGACATAGGCAAAGCCCCCCGCCAGCAGCGAGAGGGCGATGAAGGCAAGGATCATGCGGGCGCGCGAGGCGGCCCAGTCGATGACGCCGGTCATTGCGTGGCCTCCAGCGGGTCCTCGAAGGAGGGCTCCACGGGGACGCCCTCGATCACGTAGTCCTGGCCGATGACGATCACGTCAACGGCCTCGGGCAGGCCGGTCAGCCAGATGCCCTTGACCTCGTCGCGCAGCACGTCGACGGCGGCGAATTCGGTCAGGTTGCCTTCGCCGACCAGGCGCACGCCCAGGATGCCCTCGTCATTCAGGGTCAGGGCCGACTGCGGCAGGAAATGCGCCGGCAGACCCTCGGCCTCGATGGCGATGGCGGCGGTCTGGCCCTCGCGGATCTTTAGCTCCGGGTTGGGCACGGTGACCTCGACCTTGAAGGTCCGCGTGGTGGGATCGGCCGAGCGCGACAGGAAGGTGACCTGGCCCGCGACCTCGCTGCCCGACGCGGCAAGGCGGGCCCCGGCGGGGGCGCCCAGCTCGACCCGCTCGACCTCGGTTTCCGCCAGGTAGCCGGTCAGGCGGATCGGATCGAGCGCGATCACCTTGGCACACTGGCCGCCGATGCTCAGGAACGAGCCCAGCTCGGCGGTGTCGTCCTCGAGGATACCGGCAAAGGGGGCGTGGATCTGCAGCCGCTCGATCTCCTTCTCGGCCGAGGCGATGCCGGCCTGGGCCGACTGGATCGCCGCCTCTGCCGAGGTCAGCCCGGCCTCGGCCCCGGCAACGGCGGCCTCGGCGGCGCGCACCGTGGCGCGACGGGCGGCAAGGGTGGAGGTCGAGGTGAACCCGCCTTCCGAAAGCTTCTCGGCGGCCGTCAGGTTGATCTGGGCCTCTTCCAGCCGCGCCTGGGCTTCGGCCAGCGAGGCGGCGGAGGTGGGGCGCGAGGCCTCGGCCTCGGTCAGGCGGGCGCGGGCCTCGGCCAGCGAGGTCTCCCGCGTGCCGGGATCCAGTTCACACAGCAGCTGCCCGGCTTCGACCAGCGTGCCCCGGGGCAGGGGGGCCGAGATCACCGTCGCGGTGGTCTCGGACAGCAGCGCGACGGAGCGGTCGGCTTCGGTCTGGCCCCGCAGGCGCACGGCGGTGTCTACGGCGCGGGCCTCGGAGTGGTGGGCGACCACGCGCACCGGCTGGGCGGTCGGGGTGGCGGGCGCCTCCTCGGTCTCTGGCGCGGCCTCGGCCACCGTGTCCCCGGGGGCATCGTCGCCGCTGAGGCGCGCCTTCACCGCGTCCGAAGGCTCTGCCTTGCCGGTGGCCACGTCCACGGCGCGGGAAATCCCCTCGCCCTGGGCAAAGGTCAGCAGGGCCGGCCGCTCAAGCAGGACCATGTACAGCAGTCCGACGACGAGCAATGCCGAGATAAACGGAATAAAACGCATGAAGGTCACCAGAGGTTCCAGATGAATTGGCATTCGAATTAGGGACCGGCGCTGCGGATGCAAGCTTTTTGGTCCCTTTGTCACAATAATTGCTGCAAGCCTGCGGCCATCCGTGCTGCGGCGCAACATTTTTCGCAAATGCAGCATCAGGGGAGATGCATTCCGGTTGATCGGCACAATTCAATTGCCGCTCCCATTTCCCCGGGCGCCGGCAGGCCATTGCAATGGCGGCTTGCGGAGCCTTCGTGCGGCGCCGGCGGCAAGGCCCTGCCGGGGCGGCGCAATTGCCGCCCTTGGCAGGCCGGGGGTGACGGGGTAAGAGGGGCCAGCTTCGAAGGGGGTAGACGTGAGCCAGACCGACAGTTTCATCGACGAAGTCAACGAGGAGGTCCGGCGCGACCGTCTCTACGGTTTGCTGCGCCGCTACGGCTGGATCGCCGTTGTCGCGGTGCTGGCCATCGTGGGCGGGGCGGCCTGGAACGAATGGCAGAAGGCGCGCGAACAGGCGCGTGCGGAAGCCTTCGGCGACGCGGTGCTGGACGCCCTGGACGAGCCCGAATCCGATGCCCGTATCGCGGCCCTCGACGCCGTGCCGGCAGAGACCCCGGGCCAGGCCGCGCTGGCGGCCTTCCTCGCCTCTTCCGAGGCGGCGGCAGGGGCCGAGGACCCGGAGCGCGCAGCGGCGGCCCTGGACGGGCTGCAACTGGACGGCATCTACGGCGATATCGCGGCGTTCAAGAAGCTCATCCTCGAAGCGGGTGTCATGCCGGCCGAAGACCGCCGCGAAGGCTTCCGGTCCCTGGCCGCGCCGGGCAACCCGCTGCGCCTGCTGGCGGAAGAGCAGATCGCCCTGACCCATGTCGAGGAAGGCGCGACCGACGAGGCGGTGAAGGTGCTGCAGTCGATCCTGGACGATGCCGAGGTGACGCAGGGCTTGCGTCAGCGGGCAAGTCAGTTGATTGTGGCCCTGGGCGGCGAACCGGGCTCCGGGGCGTAGATCCCGCAAGGCCCGCGCGGCCTTCGGAAACGGAATGATCCGGGTGGGGCAAGTCCCTGACCCGGCAAGGAAAGACCGACGGGCAAGGCGCTTGCGGTCGGGACAGGCGGAAGGTGAAGCGCGGCATGACGAAGCGGGGCAGCTCTCTCAGGATCATCGCAGGAACTCCCGGCAGACCAGGGCACGGACCTGAGCACGGGCCAGGGCACGGGCCGGGGCTCCGGACGCCACTGCTGCGGGTGCTTCCGCTGGGGCTGGCCGCCGGGCTGGTGCTGGCGGGATGCGCCGAGCGCGAGGTGCAGCTGGTCGGTGAACGCGAGGATCTGCGCTCGGTCTTCAGCCAGCAGGTTCCGGGGGATATCCCCGAGGAGCCGGTGAACCAGGTGCTGCCGGTCTCGCTGCCCGCGGTGACCAGCAACGCCGCCTGGACGCAGGGCTCCGGCACCCCCTCGACCCGCATCGCCCATCCGGCCCTCGGCGCGGCGCCGCAACTGGCCTGGCGGGCCGACATCGGCGAAGGCGACGGGCGCAAGGTGCATATCACCTCCGACCCGGTGGTGGCCGAGGGACGCATCTTCACCCTGGATGCCACCGGCCATGTCTTCGCCACCTCGACGGCGGGGGCGACGCTCTGGCAGGCCGATCTGGTGCCGCCGCAGGACCGCAAGGGCGAGGCTTCGGGCGGCGGCATCGCCTTCGGCGCGGGCCGTGTCTTCGTGACCACCGGCTTCGGTGAACTGACGGCCCTCGACCCCGAGACCGGGGCGGTGATCTGGCAGCAGAAGCTGCTGGCGGCCGCGACCGGCGCCCCCACGGTCTACGGAGACCTGGTCTACGTCACGGCGGGCGAGGCCCAGGCCTGGGCGCTCGACGTCAGCAACGGGCGCGTGCGCTGGCAGCTCTCGGCCACCCCCGATGTCAACAATTTCGCCGGCGCGCCGAGCCCGGCGGTGACGGATCAATACGCCCTCTTCGGCTTCGGCTCGGGCGAGGTCCAGGCCGCCTTCCGCCAGGGCGGGCTGGGCGTGTGGTCGACCCTTGTCACCGGCCGTCGCCAGGGCTTTGCCCGTGCCAATGTCAACGACATCACCGGCGATCCGGTGGTGGTCGGGGACCGTGTCTATGCCGGCAACCAGTCCGGCCGCATGGTCGCCCTCGGCCTGTCGACCGGCGAACGCCTCTGGACCGCGGACGAGGGCCCGATGGGCCCCGCCTGGGTTGCCGGAGGCTCGGTCTTCATCGTCACCGATCGCAACCAGCTGGTCCGCCTCGACAGCGACACCGGCGCGCGGATCTGGGGCGTCGACCTGCCCTATTTCCAGAAGAGCAAGCCCCGCAAGCAGGAAGCGGTCTTCGCCCACTACGGTCCGGTGCTGGCCGGCGGTCGCCTGGTCGTCGCCTCGTCCGACGGCCTGCTGCGCTTCTTCGATCCGGCCTCGGGCGATCTGACCGGCAGCGTCGAACTGCCGGCGGGCGCCGCCTCGGCCCCGGTGGTCGCGGGGGGCGTGCTCTACGTGCTGAACAAGAAGGGCCAGCTGCTGGCCTACCGCTGAGGGGGAATTCGCCCGTGCGGGCGAAGCCTCCGGCGGGAGTATTTGGGGCCGTCGAATAGATGCAAGAGGCTCATAACTCTATTCGACGGCTGAAAATACTCCGGGGGAGCCGCAGGGCGGCGGGGGCGGAGCCCCTTCGATCCGCAGAGGTCGCGCGGGACGGCGCCGGGGGCAGGGGTCTCCCTGTGGATGATTACCCTTTGCCACCGGCGCCGTTTCGCGCTATGCGGCGCATTCGCAACCGCAGAGGCATGTCATGTCCTTCACCCTGGCCATCGTTGGCCGCCCCAATGTCGGCAAGTCGACGCTGTTCAACCGCCTGGTGGGCAAGAAGCTCGCCCTGGTGGATGACCAGCCCGGCGTCACCCGCGACCTGCGCGAAGGCGCGGCGCGGCTCGGTGACCTCGACTTCACGGTGATCGACACCGCGGGGCTGGAAGAGGCGACCGACGACAGCCTGCAGGGCCGCATGCGCCGCCTGACCGAGCGCGCGGTCGAGATGGCCGACATCTGCCTCTTCATGATCGATGCCCGGGTTGGCGTGACGCCGACCGACGAGGTCTTCGCCGAGATCCTGCGCAAGAAGGCCGACCACGTCATCCTGGCCGCCAACAAGGGCGAAGGCGCTGCCGCCGATGCCGGCGTGCTCGAAGCCTGGAACCTCGGCCTGGGGGAGCCGCTGCGTATCTCCGCCGAGCATGGCGAAGGCATGGCGGATCTGTTCGGTGCCCTGCTGCCGCTGTCGGAAACCTTCGCCGAACGGACCGCCGTGGCCGAGAGCGCCGCGCCCGAGATGGATGTCTCGGTCCCCGATCTGGGCGAGGAGGATGACAGCGACCTCAGCGCCGCCGAAGCGGCCTGGAAGCCGAGCGAACAGCGCCCGCTGCAGATCGCCGTGGTGGGCCGTCCGAACGCGGGCAAGTCGACGCTGATCAACAAGATCCTCGGCGAGGACCGGCTGCTGACCGGTCCCGAGGCGGGGATCACCCGGGATTCGATCTCGCTGCGGATCGACTGGGCGGGCACGCCGACGCGGATCTTCGACACCGCCGGGATGCGCAAGAAGGCCAAGGTACAGGACAAGGTCGAGAAGCTCTCGGTCGCCGACGGGCTGCGTGCGGTCAAGTTCGCGGAAGTGGTGGTGGTCCTGCTCGACGCTGCCATTCCCTTCGAGCAGCAGGACCTGCGCATCGCCGACCTGGCCGAGCGTGAGGGCCGCGCCGTGGTCATCGCCGTCAACAAGTGGGACATCGAGGACGAGAAGCAGGACAAGCTGAAGGCCCTCAAGGAGGCCTTCGAGCGCCTGCTGCCGCAGCTGCGCGGCGCGCCGCTGATCACCGTCTCTGCCAAGACGGGTCGCGGTCTCGATCGGCTGCACGATGCGATCCTGCGCGCCCATGCGGTGTGGAACCGTCGTGTCTCGACCGGGCGGCTGAACCGCTGGCTGACAGGAATGCTCGAGGCGCATCCGCCGCCCGCGCCGGGCGGCCGCCGCATCCGGCTGCGCTACATCACCCAGGCCAAGACCCGTCCGCCGGGCTTCGTGGTCATGTGCTCGCATCCCGACAAGCTTCCGGACAGCTATTCGCGCTACCTGGTCAACGGGCTGCGCGCCGACTTCGACATGCCGGGCACGCCGATCCGCCTGACGATGCGCGGGCAGGGGGACAAGAACCCCTACCAGAACAAGACCAAGTCCACGCCCTCGCGGCTGCGCAAGCACCTCGGCAAGGCTCCGGCAAACGAGAAGCCGAAGCGCGGCAGCCGCCCCTCGGGCGGCAGGCCCCTGGGACGCAAGCCGGTCAAGTGAACAAAGGGCGCCTTAGGGCGCCCTTGTCATGTGTCGGTGTGCCGGCGGGTCGGGTCAGGTGGGCCGGATCAGCTGGATTGTCATCCACCCTACGCGATTGGCGATCGACTGTATCCTGTCACGAAGGCTTGCCCCGGGGTGCAGGGGGGGGCGACCCCAGCTTCCGCTAGCCGCGGGCAAAGCGCCGGATGTGCTGCCCGAAGACCGGCAGCAGAACCAGCAGCACGACCCCGGCCAGCCCGGCAAAGATCCAGCGCCCGACCGTGACATTGTCGATCACGATGCCCAGCACCGCCCAGACCACCGCGCCGAGGTAGAAGGGCACCGGCCGCGCCGAGAACCGCGCCACCGCATAGGCGATCCAGCTGGCCAGCAGCAGGAAGGCGGCATGGACCCAGATTTCGGGCGTGGCGCCGTAGCCGGTGGCGACCACCGCCGTGCCGACCGGCGCCGCCGCCGTCAGCCAGCCGGCATAGAGCCCGAGCGGCGCCTGCAGCCAGAGCCTGTCCCGCGCCGGGGCGCGCAGCAGCGCGTGCAGCGCGGTCGCCCACATCACCCAGATCATCCCCGTCGCCCAGAGCGGCGAGAGATTGGCCACCGGGATCCAGGCCGCGCCGATCACCAGAGAGAGCAGCAGCGGCGCCCTGGGACGATCCCAGGCGGCATCATCGGCCCGGCGCAGCAGCCCGTAGCCCGCCATGGCGATCAGCCAGGCGTAAATCACCGTCCAGATCACCGCGAAGGTCAGCCCCATGGGCTGTATCGGCGGATCGGGCTGCGGCACCGGGAACTGGTCGCCAGTGAAGCCTGAAAATCCGGGGGAAAGCACCGGCGACAGGGCAAAGGCAATGGCCGCGCAGAGCAGCAAGATGGCTTTCAGTCGTTCCATGAGGGCCTCCGATCATCAGGAGACATACGCGGAAGGCCCCGATGTGGTTCACCGGGGCCTTCAGATTCTTCGAAATGATGTAAAGGCTTAGACCAGCACGCCCTCGGCGGTCAGGGTCAGCTTGCCGCCCAGGTAGGGGGCCAGCACCTCGGGCAGCTTCACGCTGCCGTCTTCCTGCTGGCCGTTCTCCAGCACCGCGATCAGGCAGCGCCCGACCGCCAGGCCCGAGCCGTTCAGCGTGTGCACGAACTGCGGTTTGCCACCGTCGGCGGGCTTGAAGCGGGCGTTCATCCGCCGCGCCTGGAAGTCGCCGCAGACCGAGACCGAGGAGATCTCGCGGTAGGTGTTCTGCCCCGGCAGCCAGACCTCGATGTCATGGGTGCGGCGCGCGCCGAAGCCCATGTCGCCGGTGCAGAGCGCCACGGTGCGATAGGCCAGGCCCAGCCGTTCAAGGATGCCCTCGGCGCAGGCGGTCATCCGGTCCAGCTCGTCGCGCGAGGCGTCGGGATGGGTGATCGAGACCATCTCGACCTTCTCGAACTGGTGCTGGCGCAACATGCCCGCGGTGTCGCGGCCGGCCGAACCGGCCTCGGAGCGGAAGCACTGGGTATGGGCCACGTAGCGGCGGGGCAGGTAGCTTTCCTCGACCACCTCGTCGTTGACGATGTTGGTCAGCGGCACCTCTGCGGTCGGCACCAGCCACCAGCCGTTGGTGGTCTGGTAGCTGTCCTCGCCGAACTTCGGCAGCTGGCCGGTGCCGCGCATCATCTCTTCGCGCACCAGCACCGGGGTCCAGGTCTCGGTCAGCCCGTTCTCGTCGACATGGGTGTTGACCATGAACTGCGCCAGCGCCCGGTGGATCCGCGCCACGGCCCCCGACAGCACCACGAAGCGCGAACCCGAGAGCTTGGCGGCGGTTTCGAAGTCCATGCCGCCCTGCACCCCGGCGAGCTGGTAGTGCTCCTTCGGATCGAAGGCGAAATCGGGGATCGCGCCCCAGCGTTTGACCTCGACGTTGTCCGCCTCGTCGGCGCCGTCGGGGGTGTCCTCGGCGGGCAGGTTGGGGATGCCCATCAGGACCTCGGACAGCTTCGCGTCCAGTTCCTTGGCCTCGGCCTGCATGGCGGCGACCGCCTGCTTCTTCTCGGCCACCAGCGCGCGCAGGCGTTCGAATTCCGCCTCGTCGCCCTTGGCCTTGGCGGCACCGACCTGCTTGGAGGCAGCATTCTGCTCGGCCTGGGCGGTCTCGGCGGCCTGGATCTTGGCGCGGCGCTCCTCGTCGAGCGCCAGCAGCGACGACGAGAGACCCTCCACGCCACGGCGGGACAGGGCGGCGTCGAAGGCGGCCGGATTGTCGCGGATGGTGCGGATGTCATGCATGTCTAGCACTCCCTTGGGTCTGAGTCGTGCGGGCCTTATGCCGCAAAAGATTGTGAAAGGGTACAGGCGAGTGCGGCGCCTCCGGCGGGTGTGGCAGGAGGGTTTTGCCGGGCAGGGCGGGATCCGGGGGGCAGGGCCGACGGGCGGAGACCCCGGAAACAGGGGCGGAGTGGGTGCATGGGGTGCGGCCCTGCAGGTGCAGAAGACAGGCGGCACCGGGACGCCTTCCCCGTGGTCACGGCTGCGCCATCGCTTCTTGCATTCCCCCCCGCCCACACATAGGTTCCGGCCAAATTCCGCGGGGGTTTCCCGCCAACGATGAAAACTGAAAGAGGACCCTTCATGGAAACCAACGCACTGGCGCAGTTCCTGCCGCTGATCCTGATCTTCGCGATCATGTATTTCCTGCTGATCCGGCCGCAGCAGAAGAAGATGAAGGAACACAAGGCCATGGTCGAAGGCGTGCGCCGAGGCGACCAGGTGATCACCCAGGGCGGGCTGATCGGCAAGGTCTCCAAGGTCAAGGAAGACGGCGAGGTCGAGGTCGAGATCGCGGAGGGCGTCAAGGTTCGTGTGGTGAAGTCCACCCTGGCACAGGTCGTGTCGAAGACCGAACCCGCCAACGAGGCGAAGTAAGGCCCGAAATTCCAGCCTGAGGAGAGGGCCATATGCTGCAAATCGAGACGTGGAAACGGGTCCTGATCTGGGGGCTTGTCGCTCTCGGTCTGCTTCTGGCCCTCCCCAATGCGTTCTATGGACGTGTGGAAGCCTACAATGACCAGGTGGCCGCCCAGGCGGGCGACACCACGGGCGCCAGCGGCTGGCCCGGGTTCCTGCCCTCGGGGCTGGTGAACCTTGGCCTCGACCTGCGGGGCGGCGCGCATCTGCTGGCCGAGGTCAAGGTCGAGGAAGTCTACCAGACCCGGATGGAAGGCCTCTGGCCCGAGGTGCGCAACCTGCTGCGGGATCACCGCGACGAGGTCGGCACGATCCGCCTGCAACCCTCCGACGACGGCACCCTGGTGGTGAAGATCAGCGAAGCCTCCGGCATCGACCGCGCGGTGCAGCTGGTGCGGGGGCTGGCACGCCCGGTGTCCTCGCTGACCGGGGCGGGCGCCAGCGACATCGAGGTCTCGGGGCAGGGCGACACCGTCACGGTGCAACTCTCCGAGGCCGAGCGGACCGCCACCGACGACCGCACCGTGCGTCAGTCGCTGGAGATCATCCGCCGCCGGATCGACGAGGTCGGCACCCGCGAACCCACCATCCAGCGACAGGGCGCCGACCGGATCCTGATCCAGGTGCCCGGTATCGGCAGCGCCGATGAGCTGAAGGCGATCATCGGCACCACGGCGCAGCTGAATTTCCAGCCGGTCGTCAGCTCCACCAGCGATCCCGACAGCCGCGTGCCGGCGGGGCAGGAGGTGCTGCCCGCCGCCGACCAGGACGGTGTCTACTACGTGCTGGAACAGGCCGCCGTGGTCTCGGGTGAGGAACTGGTCGACGCCCAACCCTCGTTCGACCAGAACGGCAACCCGGCCGTCAGCTTCCGCTTCAACCCCTCGGGGGCGCGCAAGTTCGGCGACTACACCGCCCAGAACATCGGCAACCCCTTCGCCATCGTGCTGGATGACGAGGTGATCAGCGCGCCGACCATCCAGGCCCATATCGCGGGCGGGTCGGGCATCATCACCGGCAATTTCACCGTCGAGGAAAGCACCAACCTGGCCGTGCTGCTGCGCGCCGGTGCGCTGCCCGCCGGTCTGGACTTCCTCGAAGAACGGACCATCGGGCCGGAGCTTGGCGCCGACAGCATCCAGGCGGGCAAGATCGCCTGTATCGTCGCCGGGGTCGCGGTGCTGGTCTTCATGGCCGCCAGCTACGGGCTGTTCGGCTTCTTCGCCAATATCGCGCTGATCCTGAACGTCGGGCTGATCTTCGGCCTGCTGTCGATGATCGGTGCCACGCTGACGCTGCCGGGCATCGCCGGCATCGTGCTGACCATCGGCATGGCGGTGGATGCCAACGTGCTGGTCTTCGAACGGATCCGCGAGGAACTGAAGACCGCCAAGGGGCCGGCACGGGCCATCGAACTGGGCTACGACCGGGCGCTCTCGGCGATCATCGACGCCAATATCACCACCTTCATCGTGGCGGTGATCCTCTTCGTGCTGGGCTCCGGCCCGGTGCGCGGCTTCGCGGTGACCCTCGGCCTCGGCATCATGACATCGGTCTTCACGGCCATCTACATCACCCGCCTGCTGGTGGTGATGTGGTTCGAACGGGCACGGCCCAAGACACTGGAGGTGTGACATGCGGCTGAGACTCGTTCCAGACCAGACCAGCTACGACTTCTTCAAGTACCGGGGGGTGACCTTCGGCGTCTCCATCGTCGCCATGGTGGCTTCGGTGGTGCTCTGGCTGGTGGTCGGGCTGAACTTCGGCATCGACTTCCGCGGCGGCACCACGATCCGCACCCAGTCCGAAAGCGCCGTCGAGGTGGCCGACTACCGCGCCGCGATCGACCCGCTGGGGCTGGGCGACGTGGTGATCTCGGAGGTCTACGACCCCTCCTTCGCGGCCAACGAGCATGTCTCGATGATCCGCATCCAGGCCCAGGACGAGCAGGAGGCGGTGGCCAGCGACACCATCGCCAAGGTCGAGGCGGCGCTGCAGGAGGTCGATCCCTCGATCCGCTTCACCAGCGTGGAAAGCGTCGGGCCCAAGGTCTCGGGCGAGCTGATCCAGACCGCCTTCCTGGCGGTCGGGGCGGCGCTGGCGGCGATCCTGTTCTACATCTGGCTGCGCTTTGAATGGCAGTTCTCGCTGGGGGCGGTCTTCGCGCTGTTCCACGACGTGATCCTGACCATCGGCATCTTCTCGGCGCTTCAGATCCGCTTCGACCTGGCGACCATCGCGGCGCTGCTGACCATCATCGGCTATTCGATCAACGATACCGTGGTGATCTTCGACCGCCTGCGCGAGAACCTGCGGAAGTACAAGTCGAAGGCGCTGATCGACGTGATGAACCTCTCGGTCAACGAGACGCTCAGCCGCACGATCATGACTTCGGGCACCACGCTGATCGCCCTGATCGCCCTGCTGGTGCTGGGCGGAGACGTGATCCGCAGCTTCGTCTTCGCGATCACCTGGGGCGTGGTCATCGGCACCTATTCCTCGGTCTACGTGGCCAAGAACGTGGTGCTCTGGCTGGGCGTCAAGCGCGACTGGTCCAAGCCCACGGGCGGCGCCGGCACGCAGTTCGCCAATATCGACGCCTGAGATGGGCGATGTGACGGGCGAGGGCCTCCTGGCGGCCCTCGCCACCCCCGGCCTGCCCTGGCTGATGCTGACCTGCCTGGTGGCGGGGGGCGTCCGGGGCTTCGCCGGCTTCGGCTCGGCGCTGATCATCATGCCGGTGGCCGGCATCTTCCTTCCGCTTCCCTATGCAATCGTCGCCATGATGGGCATGGGCGTGCTGTCCTGGCCGGTGATCGTGCCGAAGGCCATGCGCGCCGCCGATCTGCGCGAGGTCGCCACCCTGGCGCTGGCCGCCGTGGCCTCGGCCCCGCTCGGGCTCTGGCTGCTTGGTCGGCTGGACCAGGAGGTGCTGCGCTGGTGCGTCACCGGAACGGCCGCGCTGACGCTGCTGGCCCTGGCCTCGGGCTGGCGCTACCGGGGCCGGGTTGGCTGGCCGGGGCTGCTGGTGGTCGGCGCCGTCGCGGGCGTGCTGGGCGGCACGACGGGGCTGACCGGCCCGCCGGTGATCCTGTTCTACCTCGCGGGGGCCGCGGGCGCCGCCATGGTGCGCGCCAATACCATCGTCTTCCTCGCCATCCTCGACCTGGGCCTGATCTTCGGCATGTTCTGGCAGGGCCGTGTCACCGGCGCTGCCCTCTGGCTGGCGCTGGTGCTGGCGCTGCCCTATGCTGTCGGCACATTGGCAGGCCAGCGCGCCTTCGCCCCCGAGCGCGAGCGCGCCTACCGGCGGGTCGCCTACGGGGTGATCGCCGTTGCGATCCTCTCGGGCCTGCCGCTGTTTCAATCCTGACGCCGGAGACCCCATGGAACTCGTCGAAATCTCCTACGACCACGCCCGCCCGATCGACGGCTACGGCCCCGGCTTCATCCGCATCGGCGCCGAGGCCGTGCCCGCGCCCTGCCTGGTGCTGGCCAATTCGACCCGGGACTGGGCAGGCCCCGAGGACACCGCCCCGCTGCTGGCCCTCGCCGGCCAGGTCGACGTGATCCTGCTGGGCACCGGCCCCGAGATGCGCCCCGTCCCCGCCACCCTGCGCGCGGCGCTGGACGAGGCGGGGATCGGGATCGAGCCCATGGCCACACCCACGGCCTGCCGCAGCTTCAACGTGCTGCTCTCCGAGGGGCGCCGCATCGCCGCCGCGCTCCTGCCGGCCTGACAGGGCGGCCCATCGTCCCGGGGCAGAGGCGCTGCGCCCCCGGGGCTGCCTCCGGCGGGAGTATTTTCAGCCCGGTGATGCTGAGGCGCTGCGCCCGTGTCATCACCAGGCCGGAAATACTCCCGCCGGAGGCGATCCCACCCCTGCCATCTGCGCCAGATCAAGGACGGGACGCGCCCCTTGCCGTCTTTTGCGCGGCACCGGAACGGGTTAAGGATCTTCCATGGATATGCGTGTCACCGATCTGAGCATTGCCCGCGGCGGCGTGCCGCTGCTGGAGGGCGTCAGCTTCGCGCTGGTGCCCGGGCAGGCGCTGATCCTGCGCGGGCCGAACGGATCGGGCAAGACGACGCTGCTGCGGACCCTGGCCGGGTTGCAGCCGGCGCTGGCCGGGACGCTGACCTTCGACAGCGAGAGCGTGGCCTACGGGGCCCATGCGGACGGTCTGAAGGCGCAGATGACGGTGGCCGAGAACCTGACGTTCTGGGCGGCGGTCCATGGTGGGGCGGATATCGCCCCGGCGCTGGCGGCCTTCGACCTGCAGGCGCTGCGGGACCGGCTGGCGGGGGCGCTGTCGGCCGGGCAGAAGCGCCGCCTGGGGCTGGCGCGGCTGATGGTCACGGGAAGGGCGCTCTGGCTGCTGGATGAGCCGACGGTCTCGCTCGACGCGGGCTCGGTCGCCTTGTTCGCGGCGGCGGTGCGGCGCCACCTGGCGGGCGGCGGCATGGCGGTGATCGCCACCCATATCGACCTTGGCCTGCCCGAGGCGGCGGTGCTGGATCTCGGGCCGCTGAAGGCCGCCCTGCCACAGGCCGACGACTTCGACGGAGCCTTCCTGTGATCGCCCTGCTGCGCCGGGACCTGGTGCTGGCGGTGCGCGCCGGGGGGGGCTTCGGCCTGGGCCTGGCCTTCTTCCTGATCCTGGTGGCGCTGGTCGCCTTCGGCGTCGGCCCCGGGGGCGCCCTGCTGGCGCGGATCGCGCCCGGCATCCTCTGGGTCGGGGCGCTTCTGGCCTGCCTGCTGTCGCTCGACCGGATCTTCGCGCTGGACCGCGAGGACGGCTCGCTGGAGCTGCTGGCCACCGCGCCCCTGCCGATGGAGGGAATCGTCTCCGTCAAGGCGCTGGCGCACTGGATCACGACGGGGCTGCCGCTGGTCGTCGCAGCCCCCCTGCTGGGGCTGATGCTGAGCCTGCCGGGCCCGGGCTATCCCTGGCTGTTCCTGTCGCTGCTGATCGGCACCCCGGCGCTCTCGGTCATCGGCACCTTCGGCGCGGCGCTGACCGTGGGGCTGAAGCGGGGCGGGCTGCTGCTGAGCCTGATCGTGCTGCCGCTCTACGTCCCGGTGCTGATCTTCGGCGCCGAGGTGGCCCGGCGCGGGGCCGAGGGCCAGGCGCTGCAGACGCCGCTGCTGCTGCTCGCCGGGATCACCTGCGGCACTCTGGCGCTGCTGCCGTTTGCCAGCGCCGCGGTCTTGCGCGTCAACCTGCGATGATGTGAATGTCCCTCGGGGCGGGAAAAGGGTAGGGGAAGGTATGAGCTCTCTCTGGGAATATGCCAATCCGAAGAAATTCGTCGAGACCTCGCAGCGCGTGCTGCCCTGGGTGACCGTGCTTTCGGTCGCCTGCCTCGTGGTGGGGCTGGTCTGGGGCTTCTTCTTCACGCCGGAGGACTACCGGCAGGGCGCGACCGTCAAGATCATCTACCTGCACGTTCCCTCGGCGCTGGTAGCGATCAACGCCTGGTTCATGATGCTGCTGGCCTCGCTGATCTGGCTGATCCGGCGCCACCATGTCAGTGCCCTGGCGGCCCGCGCCGCCGCCCCGGTGGGCGCGGTGATGACGGTGATCGCGCTGGCCACCGGGGCCATCTGGGGGCAACCGATGTGGGGCACCTGGTGGGTCTGGGACCCGCGGCTGACCTCCTTCCTGATCCTCTTCCTGTTCTACCTCGGCTACATCGCGCTCTGGGCGGCGGTCGAGGACGGGGACACGGCGGCCGATCTGACCTCGATCCTCTGCATCGTCGGCTCGGTCTTCGCGGTGCTGTCGCGCTATGCGGTGTTCTTCTGGAACCAGGGGTTGCACCAGGGGGCTTCGCTGTCGATGGACGCCGAGGAGAACGTCGCCGATGTCTTCTACTACCCGCTGCTGGTCTGCATCGCCGGCTTCGTGCTGTTCTTCGTGGCGCTGGTGCTGCTGCGCACCCAGACGGAGATCCGGGCGCGGCGGATGCGGGCGCTGATGGCGCGCGAAAGGATGGGCTGAGATGATGCCAGAACTGGGCAAATACGCGGCGACGGTGCTGTCGTCCTACGGAATTTCGATCCTGCTGCTGGTGGCGCTGGCCGTCGTCAGCCTGCGCCGCGCGACCCGGGTCCGGCGCGCGCTGGAGGAGGTCGAGGCGCGGCGCAGGCCATGACGCGGGAGACGGCACGGAACAGGGGGCCGGATCTGCGGTCCATTGTAGCGCCCGATGTGAAGCCCGATTTGAAGCCCAATTTGACGAAGGTGCGAAACCGATGAAGGTCAAACCCCTGATGCTGCTGCCGCCGGTGCTTTTCGCCGGGCTGGCGGCGCTGTTCTACCTCGGGATGCAGCGCGAGGACCCGGACCAGCTGCCGACCGCGTTGGCGGGCAAACCCGCCCCGGCGGTCGAGGTCACGCCGCTGGCCGATCTGCCGGTCTTCGACGATGCCACCCTGCGCGACGGAGAGGTCAAGCTGGTCAACTTCTGGGCCTCCTGGTGTGCGCCCTGCCGGGTCGAGCACCCGAACCTGGTGCAGCTTTCCGAGGGCGAGGGCCTGCCGATCTACGGCGTCAACTACAAGGACAAGCCCGATGCGGCCATGGGCTTTCTCGACGAGCTGGGCGATCCCTATGCTGCCATCGGCGCCGATGCCTCGGGCCGGATGGGGCTGAACTGGGGTCTCTACGGCGTGCCCGAGACCTTCGTCATCGACGGCGAGGGCCGGGTGATCGAACGCTTCGCCGGGCCGATCACCGAACGCGCGCTGGAAACCACGATTCGCCCAGCCCTGGTGCGCGCCGCCGGAGGCGAATAGCCCCGGGTGGTGCCCTGAGAGAGGGGCGGGCGCGCACTCAGTGGTCGTGAGGGGTCTGGCGGGGGTCCATCATGCCCTGCTTCACGCCCTGCCGGATCAGCCAGTAATTCACCGGCCAGGCCGCCAGCAGCCCGCAGCTGAGCGAGACGAGCAGCGAGACCCAGAAGATCGCCTGACCCATTCCTGCCGAGCCCGCGAGGGCGAGGTCGACCGAGATGGCGACGATCTCCATCACCGCGATCGAGGGGGTTTCGGCCTTCAGCGCGTCGACCAGGGCGTCGCGCAGCGGGGTGCCGTCCTGCACCAGTGGCCCGACCGTCAGGGCGAAGCCGATGACATAGGCGAAGGTGAAGGTGACCAGCGCCGTCACCGTGTTGCCCAGGGACAGCAGGCCGACGGCGAGCAGCACGCCGAGGATCTCGCCCAGGCCGCAGCCCGAATAGCAATGGGCGACCGAGCGGAAGGCGCGGCGCCAGTCGGCGTCGTCGGGAATCGCGCTGCGCCCGGTGCGCCAGTAGATCAGCAGGCCGAGGGGCCCGGAATAGGCGACGGTCAGCGCCCAGACCAGCTTCATCAGCGGCATGAGGTGGCTGTTGTTGCGGGTGAGGTCGCGCAGCAGGATCGCCAGGCTGGGCAGCATCAGCGCTGCCCAGGCGACCAGGATCCAGGGCGAGGAGAGGGTTTCGCGGAGGAGGTCCATGCAGGCCCAACACGCGGTGGCGGGCCGGGTTCCGACATGCCCTCAGAGGCGGTAGCCGCGTGACACCGGCAACACCACCCCCGTCACCCCGCGCGCCCCGGCCAGGAAGCGGGTGGCGGCGGCGATGTCGCCGGGCGTGGCGAGGGTGCCGAGCGCGGTGTCCTCCTCGATCAGCGCGACCAACTCGGGCGGGCGGGGCGCATGGGCGCGCTCGACCGCCCCGGGGGCGATGGCGTTGACCCGGATCCCCCGCGGCCCGAGGGCCTTGGCGAAGCCGCGGGTGTAGCTTTCCAGCGCGGCCTTGCTGGCGGCATAGGTCAGCGCGGAGACGGGCGGCGACACGGCGTTGACCGAGGTGATGTTGATCACCGCGCTGCCCGGCGGCATCAGCGCCGCGGCGCCGCTGATCAGCGCGGCAGGGCCGAGCGCGTTGACGCGCATCTGCCGCTCGGCCGAGGTGGGATCGAAACTGAGCGGGTCCTCCTCTTCGACCGTGCCGGCGGAGTTGACCAGCAGGTCCAGCGAGGCGGTGGCGGCGGAGAGCTCGGCCAGCAGGCGGGCCGGGGCGTCGGGCAGGGCGAAGTCGCAGGGCAGGGCGAGGGCTCCGGGCAGGTCGGCGGCCAGTGCCCGTGCCGGAGCCTCGGAGCCGCGATAGGTGAAGATCACCCGGTGATCGCGGGCGATCTCGCGGACGATCGCCGCACCGATGCCGCGGGCACCTCCGGTGATCAGGGCTGTGGGTCTGTTTTCGGTCATGCGATGACAAGACAGCCAGCAGGACGAAAGCGCAACCCGGCTCATCACCAGGCTGAAAGTACTCCGGGGAGTCTCAGGTACGGAGACGCTGCAGAGCCCCCGCGACCGCCACACCCGGGGACCGGCGCCGGGACGGGTGCGATATCTCCCACCCTGGGCAGATGGCGCAGCTTGCCCGCGGGGGTCCGAAGGCTGGTCAGGGCCGTAGGGGGGAGGCACTCCACCACGGCCTCACCACGGGCGGTCGGCCAGACAGAAAGGGCGCCCGAGGGCGCCCTTTCCGCATCGTAAAAGCTGACCGGATCAGCTCTTGGCCAGGTCGCGCAACACGTAGTGCAGCACGCCGCCGTGTTCGATGTATTCCTTCTCGATCGCGGTATCGATCCGGCACTTCAGCGAGATCTCCTTGACCGAACCATCGCCCATGGTGATCGTCGCGGCGACGGTCGACAGCGGCTTCAGATCGCCTGCGAGGCCGTGGATCGAGACCGCCTCATCCCCCTTCAGACCGAGGGTCTTGCGGGTATCGCCACCGGTGAACTCGAAGGGAATGACGCCCATGCCGACCAGGTTGGAGCGGTGGATGCGCTCGAAGCTCTCGGCGATCACCGCCTTGACGCCCAGCAGGTTGGTGCCCTTGGCCGCCCAGTCCCGGGACGAGCCCGCGCCGTATTGCTCGCCGCCGAAGATCACCAACGGGGTGCCGGCCTCCTGGTAGGCCATCGAGGCGTCGTAGATCGAGGTCTGCTCGCCGTTGGGAGCCAGGGTATAGCCGCCCTCGACACCGTCCAGCATCTCGTTCTTGATGCGGATGTTGGCGAAGGTGCCGCGCATCATGACCTCGTGGTTGCCGCGCCGCGAGCCGTAGGAGTTGAACTCGCGCACCGGCACCTGGCGTTCCAGCAGGTACTTGCCGGCCGGGGTGGTGTCCTTGAACGAGCCTGCCGGAGAGATGTGGTCGGTGGTGATCATGTCGCCGAGGATCGCCAGCACCTTGGCGCCCTCGATATCGCTGATCGCGCCCGGCTCGGCGCCCATGCCCTGGAAGTAGGGCGGGTTCTGGATGTATGTCGAGGCAGCCGGCCAGTCGTAGGTCTCGCCACCGGAGACCTCGACGCCCTGCCACTTCTCGTCGCCCTTGAAGACGTCGGCATACTTGGACTGGAAGGCCTCGCGGGTGACGACCTTCTCGACCAGCTCCGCGATCTCGGCGTCCGTGGGCCAGATGTCCTTCAGGTAGACATCCTTGCCGTCGGCGGTCTGGGCGATCGGTTCGCTGGCCAGGTCGATGTTCATGTCACCGGCCAGGGCATAGGCCACCACCAGCGGCGGCGAGGCCAGGTAGTTGGCGCGCACGTCGGGGCTGATACGGCCCTCGAAGTTGCGGTTGCCCGACAGCACCGAAGTGGCAATCAGGTCGTTGTCGTTGATCGCCTTGGAGATCTCGGGCTGCAGCGGGCCCGAGTTGCCGATGCAGGTGGTGCAGCCGTAGCCGACCAGGTTGAAGCCGATGGCGTCGAGATGCTCCTGCAGGCCGGCGGCCTCCAGGTACTCGGTCACCACCTGGCTGCCCGGAGCCAGCGAGGTCTTCACCCAGGGCTTGCGGTTCAGGCCCAGCTCATGCGCCTTCTTGGCGACGAGGCCCGCGCCGATCAGCACATAGGGGTTCGAGGTGTTGGTGCAGGAGGTGATCGAGGCGATGACGACGGAACCGTCGTTCAGCACGTAGTCCTCACCCTCGACCGATGCCGTCTTGTAGAAGGACCGGGGCTTGGTTGCCACGGGGCCCTCGTCGGCCATTTCCTTGGCCTCGGCGGACATGTCCACGCCGCGGAAGTCGGCCACGACCTTCTCGAAGGCGGGCGCGGCGCCGGTCAGGGCCACGTAGTCCTGCGGGCGCTTGGGGCCCGAGATGGCGGGCACGATGTCGCCCATGTCCAGCTCCAGCGTCGAGGAGTAGACGGGATCGTAGTCGGCGGTGCGCCAGAAGCCGTTTTCCTTGGCGTAGGCTTCGACCAGCGCGATGCGGTCTTCGTCGCGGCCCGTCTGGCGCAGGTAGCGCAGGGTTTCGTCGTCGATCGGGAAGAAGCCACAGGTGGCGCCGTATTCGGGGGCCATGTTGGCGATGGTGGCGCGCTGTGCCAGCGGCAGGTTGTCGAGGCCGGGGCCGTAGAATTCGACGAACTTGCCGACCACGCCGTGCTTGCGCAGCATCTCGACGACCTTCAGCACCAGGTCGGTGCCGGTGGTGCCTTCAACCATGGCGCCTGTCAGCTTGAAGCCGACGACCTCGGGGATCAGCATCGAGATCGGCTGGCCGAGCATGGCGGCTTCAGCCTCGATACCGCCCACGCCCCAGCCCAGGACGGCGGCGCCGTTGACCATGGTGGTATGGCTGTCGGTGCCGACCAGCGTGTCGGGATAGGCCACCTCTTCGCCGTTCTGGTCCTTGTCGGTCCAGACGGTCTGAGCGAGGTATTCCAGGTTCACCTGGTGGCAGATGCCGGTGCCCGGGGGCACGACCCGGAAGTTCTCGAAGGCGGTCTGGCCCCACTTGAGGAAGGTGTAGCGCTCCATGTTGCGCTCGTACTCGCGGTCCACGTTCATCTGGAAGGCGCGCGGGTTGCCGAATTCGTCGATCATCACCGAGTGGTCGATGACCAGATCGACGGGGACCAGCGGGTTGATCTTCTTGGCGTCGCCGCCAAGCGCCTTGATGCCGTCACGCATGGCGGCCAGGTCGACCACGGCGGGCACGCCGGTGAAGTCCTGCATCAGCACGCGGGCGGGACGGTAGGCGATTTCCTTGGGGTTCTTGCCGCCCAGCTTGCCCCAGTCGGAGAACGCCTTGATGTCGTCGACGGAGACGGTCTTGCCGTCCTCGAAGCGCAGCATGTTTTCCAGCACCACCTTGAGGGCGGCCGGCAGGGTCGAGAAGTCCCCCAGCCCGGCGGCCTCGGCAGTGGGGATGGAATAATAGGCAAGGCTCTGGGACCCGACCGTCAGCGTCTTGCGCGTCTGGGCGGTGTCCTGTCCGACTACGATGGGCATGGAGTTGGCTCCCTTTCAATGAGAATGAGGGTTCGTGCTGACCTGAGTTCTGCCTTATAGTTAGGAGGCGATCAAGGGTTTGGGAAGGGATTGGTATACCTTTGTGTACAAAAATTTCCCGACGGGGAGGGCGCGACCCACAGCGCAGGGCGTGCTGGTCGGGGACTCAACGCCACAGTGGGCGCGGGGTTCATCGCTCTCTCAAAACCTTGATTGGCACTTGAGGCGGGGGCTGGTTACTTCTGGTCCATCGGGAAACAGACGAAAGTAAGCCGCATGTTTGCACGCCGCCAATTCGGGCTGCTGGCGGGGGCCCTTGCCCTTGGCACGCTGCTGGCCGCTGCGCCGGTGGCCGCCCAGACCGCGCCAGACGCCGCCCCGTCGCCGGTGGTGGTCGAACTCTATACCTCGCAGGGCTGTTCGGCCTGCCCGCCGGCGGACCGGATGCTGGCGGACATGATCGGCCACGACGAGATCCTGCCGCTGGCGCTGCATGTGGACTACTGGGATTACCTCGGCTGGAAGGACGGGCTGGCGGATCCGATGTTCACCCGCCGCCAGAAAGCCTATGCGCGGGCCAAGGGGTCGCGGATGATCTACACGCCGCAGATGGTCATCGACGGGCGGCATTTCATCAAGGGCGCCCATCCCGGCGAGGTGGCCGAGCAGATCGCCATGGCACGGATGCAGCCGCGCCAGGTGCGGCTGAGCCTGAGCGCCGAGGGCGATGGCCGGTTCCGCCTTGAGGCCGAGCCGCTGCCGGGTCTGGTGGCCGGACCGATGCAGGTGACGCTGGTCCATTACATGCCGCTGAAGACGGTCGAGATCCTGCGCGGCGAAAATGCCGGCTCGCGGATCGACTACGCCAATGTCGTCACCTTCTGGAAGCCCGTCGCCGAATGGGACGGGCGCCGCACCCTGCAGATCGACCTGCGCGCCGAGCAGGACCGCCCGGGCGCCGTGCTGTTGCAACGGGCGGGCTTCGGTGCCATCGAGGCCGCCGCGCGGCTGCCCTGAGGGCTTCTGCCACAGCGGCCTTGATGGCAAACCGGATGCGGGTCCGGAGTTCGGCCCCGTTGTTGCCGGGCCGAAGCGCGCCCTTGCCCGGCCCTGTGTCGATCCCGCCGGGAAACGGTCGGTGAGAGGGGCATCCTCGGCCGATCCGTCTGCCTCAGCCCTTCCGCTTGTGCCCGGTCACCCCCTTCCAGCGCCTGTGCACCCAGAACCATTGCGCCGGGTAGGCGCGGGTCATCTCTTCGAGCGAGTCGTTGAGCTGCTGGGACATGTCCTCGGCGGTGGTATGGGGCAGGGCGGCGCCCACCTCGATGCGGAAGCTGAGGCCGTCGGGCTGGCGGATGCCGTAGATCGGCAGGATCTCGGCACCGTATTTCAGCGCCATCTCGGCGGCGGAGGTGGCGGTCATCGCGGGCTTGTCGAAGAAGCTGAGCTGGGCGCCGGAGCCGAAGTGCTGGTCCGAGAGCATGGCGACGATATTGCCCTCGCGCAGGTAGCGCACCATCTGCGCCATGCCGCGCCGGCCGCGGGGAAAGAGCGGGCGCGCGATGGCGCCCATGGCAGCGGTGTAGTGGCGGTTGAAATAGAGATTGTTCAGCGGCCGGTAGATCGCCCCGACATCGCCGTAGCGGCTGGCGATCTTGGCGCGGAAGGCATCGTAGTTGCCGAAGTGGCCCGAGACCAGGATCACCGGCCGCTTGGCGGCGCGGGCGGCATCCAGCGCGGCCAGCCCCGGGCCCTCGATCGGGGCATCGGCGAGGCGGGCCTTGAACTCGGCGCCCGAGTAGATCTCGATCAGGGTGCGTCCGGCATTGTCGGTCACCGCGCGCTGCATCCGGCGCACCTCTTCCGGGGGCATCTGGGGATGGACCAGGGCCAGGTTCTCGCGGATGCGGCGGTTGTAGCCCGCCAGCGGCGCCACCACGCGCGAGACCAGCCAGCCGACCAGCGCCACGCGCCAACGGTAAGGCAGGGCGAGGCCGAGGCGCACCATGCCGCCGAGCGCCAGGTTGACCGCGTATTGCCCGAGCCGGGCCGCCAGCGGCAGATCGGCGGGATCGGTGATCTCGGCGGCCTTGCGGCGGGCGGGGGCGTCGGGGGTCGGTGCGGTCATTCGGGCCTGTGGTCTGCGCCACGTGCGGGGGTGGTGGTGGCGGTTGCGGGGGCCGTCTCGGGCGCCGGGGCGGCCTTCAGGCTGGCCAGCCCGGGGGCGCGGGCGGCACGGGTTTCGCGGTGCCAGACATAGACCCCGGCGGCGACGATCACAAGCGCGCCGATCACCGTCGGGCGGTCCGGGAACTCGCCGAAGAGGACGATGCCCCAGAAGGTCGCCGAGATCAGCCCGGCATAGGAGAACGGCGCCAGCATCGCCGCTTCGCCCAGGGTCAGGGCGCGGATCAGCAGCAGCTGCGCCGCGGTGCCGAGGCCGGCCAGGGTCAGCATCAGCAGGGCGGTGCGGGCCGAGGGCATCTGCCACTGGCCGGGCAGGATCGCGGTCAGGATGAGGGCGCCGAGCAGCGCGGAATAGAGCAGCGATGTCCAGGGATCCTCGCGCCCGCCGATGAAGCGGGTGGCGATGGAGAAGCCGGAATAGGCCAGCGCGGCGGTCAGCGGGAAGATCGCGGCCGGCGAGAAGACCTCGGTTCCGGGGCGGATGATGATCATTGCCCCGATCAGCGCCGCGCCGATGGCCAGCAGGCGGCGCGGGCCGAGGCGTTCGCCCAGGAAGAGCGCGGCGGCGAGGGTGATCAGCACCGGGTTGACGTCCATGATGGCGGTACTCTCGGCCAGGCCGAGGTGGTTCAGCCCGAAGAAGAACGCCGATGTGGCGGTAAGCTGGCAGATCGCGCGCAGCAGCTGGAGTCCGGGAAAGTTCGTTTTCGCCACCTGGCGCAAGCGTGGCGCGACGAGGATCAGCACCAGCACCGTCTGCCCCGCGTAGCGCGCCCAGAGCGCCATGACGGTATTGCTCTCGGCGGCGATGGCCTTGGCACAGGCATCCATGGTCGAGAAGCAGAAGACCGCGAGGATCATCAGCAATATGGCGCGGGCGGTCTGGGTCATGGGGGTCTCCGGCGGGCAGGTCCGGCGGACGGTATGGGCGCGGCGCGAGGGTGTCCAGAGCACGGGGCGGAGAGGGCGGGGCTGCGGAAATGCGGGGCGCGGGGGATGCGGACATGCGGGCCGGTCGGACCTGACCCTGGTCGCGCCCGGACGCTGAAGGTGCGGCCAGTAGGCCGGGCGCATCTGCTGAGCGGAGGTTGTCCGACAGTCCGCAGGTAGGGCGGCCGGTAGCGGTGCCGGGGGAACGGGGCACAGGCAGAGCCGGCCCCGAGTGCGGTTGCAAGGTCCGGGCCGCAGACAGGGGATGCCCAAGGAGGCGATTGCAAGAGTCCCCCTGATGGCGGTCAGGGCATCACCGGGCCAAGGGGCCGGCAATCGCCCGGGCCGGGGCGCTCGAACCCGATCCCGCGCGATCTGTGCCGGTCTCGATCCGGTTCGGCCTTGATCCCCTCCGGCCCCATTCCCCTCTGGCCCCATTCCCCTCTGGCCCCGGTTCCGGTCCCGTCCGGCAGCGGGCGCTGAGACGTAGAGGGTGGCGGGGGCTCTGCCCCCGCACCCCCGTCGGGTTGCGCCCGGCGGGCAGGTTGCGTGTCTGGGCAGCTCCGCAGGCCTTGGCGGCTTGTTCGAAGGTGCATTGGGCAAGCGTTCTTGGCCAATGCAAGCGCATCGGGCCGATGCAGGCGTATTGGCCGATGCAGGGATCTTAGGTCGACACAAGCGCGTCGGGTTGGTGCAGGGGGAACCTCCGGTGGTCCCGGTGGAGCATGGCTGGTGTGTGTCGGTCCATGCCGGGGCGACAGAGAGGGCCGGCGACTGGGGGGCGATGCCGCGGGAAAGGCGCGGGCGCGGCCAGCCGGACGCCAATCTGGGGATCGGCGGGCATCTCCACAGGCGCGCCGCAGGGGGATGCCCTCCGCAGTGGAAGGGAAGCCACTGTGGAAGGCAAGGTGGCGGGCGCTAGTCCTCCTCCTCGTCATCACCGGCCAGCAGCAGCAGTTCGCCGGCAGCCTCCAGGGCGCGGATCTCGGCCACAACGGCGTTCATCGCCTCTTCGGCATCCTTGGCCTTGACCTTGTCGCGGTCGGCCACCTCTTCGCGCAGGCTGTCGGCGAGGCGGGCGGACATGTTGCCGAGGATGTATTCGGCTGTCGCCGCCTCTTCCCCGGCGGTCGAGGCCGCCAGCGCGGTGACCAGCAGGATCGGGTCGAGCTGGCGCACCACCTTGGGAATGTCGCGTGGCGCCACGCGGCTGGGGATGTTGGTGTAGGTGAAAATCGCCTTGCGCACCTGTTCGGCAAACTCGGCGTCGGTCTCGTCGAGCCCTTCCAGCACGTCGTCGCGGGTCGAGGCGGTGGAGAAGTTGAGGATCGCGCCGACCCGTTCCACCGGCCCCTTGTCGAAGACCGAATCTGGCTGGGCGTCCAGCTGGCTGGCCAGCGACAGGCCGATGCGGTCCAGCGCTTCCGGCGAGATGCCCGAAGTCAGCGAGATCGCATAGGTGATCCGCCGCGCCCGGGGGCCGGGCAGCTTGGACAGCAGTTCCGCCGCCTTGCCGGTGTCGAGCTTGGAGAGCATGACCGCCGCGATCTCGATCGATTCATGTTCGGCGATCGGGCGCAGTTTCTTGACGTCCAGCGCGCGCACCCGGTCCCAGGGGTCGCCGGTCTGGCGCACGCCGGCTTCCTTGCGCAGGCGCGCGGCGGTATGGGCCGAGATCTTGCCATCCAGCGCCGAGAGCGCCCCGGCGACACCGCGCGGAAAGGTCAGGCCGAGCGCCTCGAGTTCCTCGACGAATTCCTCGACCACCCCGGCCAGGGTGTCGCGGTCGATATGGCGCATGTTGCCAAGCAGCAGCGTCAACTCTGCCTGAAGATCCTCGGGCAGCTCTTTCAGGGGCACGTCCAGCCCGTTGATCAGCAGCAGCCGGATGATCACCGCTGCCTTCTGCTTGCGTGTCATCTGCCCCGGTCGCACCGGAGCAGGGGGCGCGAGCCGCGCCAGCGGAGCCAGGTCGCCCATGTTCCCCTCGTTCTGCGTTCGGGGGCAGATAATCAGGGAAGGGTGAAGAAAGCCTGAAACCGCGACAGGCTGACCGTCGGAATGCAGGCGCCGGCCGCAGGCAGGCGCAGGGTCTGTCCAGCGGCGCGGCGGGCTCAGCCGGTGACGGTTGTCTCGCAGGCGCCGGTTTCGGCGTTCCAGCTCTGACCTTCGGCACAGGAGCTGGCCTGTTGCTCATGATAGGTGCAGCTGGCCTGAAGCGGAGCGGCGGCAAAGAGGCCCAGCAGGGCCGAGGCGATCAGGGTTCTCATGGTGGATCCTCCGATGGATGGCGCAACCATAACACGATTCCCGTTGTTGCCGAAGCGCCCCGCAGTGCCGCCGACTCCCTGCCTTTCATTGTCGCTGAAAATAGGCCGAGGGGGATCCTGCCCGGGGCATCGAGCCCCGGACAGGCTGGGGGCCAGGGCCCCCGGGCCGTCGCGCGAAACGACAACGGCGCCCCCGACTGGAGACGCCGCTGAAGATCGCCTGTCGCGGGGATCAGCTTTCGCCGAAGACCCGCTTGAAGATCGTGTCGACATGCTTGGTATGATAGCCCATGTCGAATTTCTCGTTGATCTGCTCGACGCCGAGGGCCTTGACCACGTCCTCGTCCGCCAGCAGTTGCTCGCGGAAATCGACGCGCTCTTCCCAGACCTTCAGGGCGTTGCGCTGGACCATGGCGTAGGCGTCTTCCCGCGACACGCCGGCCTGGGTGAGGGCCAGCAGCACCCGCTGGCTCATCACCAGGCCAGGGAACTTGTTCATGTTGGCCAGCATGTTCTCGGGGTAGATGATCATCTTGTCGACGACCCCGGCAAGGCGGTTCAGGGCGAAGTCCAGCGTCACCGTCGCATCGGGGGCGATGCCGCGCTCGACGGAGGAATGAGAGATGTCCCGCTCGTGCCAGAGGGCGACATTCTCCATCGCCGGAATGACGGTCATGCGGACGAGACGGGCCAGGCCGGTCAGGTTCTCGGTCAGCACCGGGTTCTTCTTGTGCGGCATCGCCGACGAACCCTTCTGGCCCATCGAGAAGAACTCGGCGCCCTCCAGCACCTCGGTGCGCTGCATGTGGCGGATCTCGATCGCGACGTTCTCGATCGACGAGGCGATGACACCCAGCACGGCGAAGAACATCGCGTGACGGTCACGGGGGATCACCTGGGTAGAGATCGGTTCCGGCTTCAGGCCCAGCTTGGCGCAGACGTGTTCCTCTACGCCCGGGTCGATGTTGGCGAAGGTGCCGACGGCGCCCGAGATCGCGCCGGTGGCGACTTCTTCGCGCGCGGCCTGCAGGCGGGCCTTGTTGCGGTCCATCTCGGCGTAGAAGCGGGCGAAGGTCAGGCCCATGGTGGTCGGCTCGGCGTGGATCCCGTGGGAGCGGCCGACGCGCACGGTCATCTTGTGCTCCATCGCGCGTTTCTTCAGGGCGGCCAGGACCTTGTCCATGTCGGCCAGCAGGATGTCGGCGGCGCGCACCAGCTGCACGTTCAGGCAGGTGTCCAGCACGTCCGAAGAGGTCATGCCCTGGTGGACGAAGCGCGCCTCCTCGCTGCCGACATGCTCGGCGAGGTGGGTCAGGAAGGCGATCACGTCATGCTTGGTGACGGCCTCGATCTCGTCGATGCGGGCGACGTCGAATTCCACGTCCTTGGCCTTCCAGACGGCCTCGGCGTTCTCGCGCGGGATCACGCCCAGGTCGGCCATGGCATCGCAGGCATGGGCTTCGATCTCGTACCAGATGCGGAACTTGGTCGCGGGCTCCCAGATGGCGGTCATCTCGGGGCGGGCGTAACGAGGGATCATCGGCGATATCCTTTCGGGCCAGGCAGCGTTTGGGGCCTCATAAGCGAGGGGCGGCGCGGGGACAAGGTGGCGCAGGGGGACGCAAGGCGCTAGAGCTGCGCCATGGACAGGAATGTGCGACGCGATATCACGGATTTCGCCGGAGTCTGGCAGATCCGGCGGCAGATCGAGGACCGGCTGGGTGGGGTCACGGGGGTGTTCACCGGCGAGGGGGAGCTGCGCCCGGAGGGAGATGCCTGGACCTGGGCCGAGGCGGGGGAAATCCGCTATGGCGATGCGCTGCCGCTGCGTGCGGAACGGCGCTATCTCTGGCAGCCCCGGGGGGGCGAGATCGCGGTGCATTTCGACGACGGGCGCTTCTTCCATGCCTTCGACCCGATGGCGGCGGCGCCGCGGGCCGAGCATATCTGCACCCCGGACCTCTACCGCGCGGCCTATGATTTCTCGGACTGGCCGCGCTGGCGTGTCACCTGGCAGGTGGCGGGGCCGCGCAAGGATTACCTGATGCAAAGCCTCTGCCAGCGTTCCGACGACCCCCGCTGACTTTGCAGACTTTGCAAGTTTCGCTCCGGTACAAAGCGGTACTTTGCAATTTGCTAGGCCCCCATCCTCGCAAGAAACTTGCGCAGCCCTGCAGCATCGGGCATCACAGGGGGGATGAACACCGAGGATATGGAGAGGAAGAATACATGTCCCACGCGATGAACGAACAGGTTCTGAGCGAGACCTTCGGCCCCACCGAGGGTGCTGCGCTGCGTCTGAAGCAGGCCGTGCTGGTCGCCATGGGCATCGCCCTGCTGGCGATCATGGCCAAGATCCAGGTGCCGGTGCCGGGCTCTCCGGTCGCCATCGGCATGGGCACCTTTGCCGTGCTGGGCATCGGCGCGGCCTATGGCCCGCGTCTCGGCCTGGTGACGATCATGGGCTACATGCTGATCGGGATGCTGGGCTTCGATGTCTTTCAGAGCTCGACTGCCGATCTGAACGGCGTCCAGTACATGATGGGCTCCACCGGCGGTTACCTGCTGGGCTACGTCATCGCCACCGTGGTGCTGGGCGTGCTGGCCCGTCGCGGCTGGGACCGGTCGGTCCTGTGGATGGCGCTGGCGATGCTGATCGGCAACGTGGTGCTCTACATCCCCGGCCTGGCCTGGCTGGGCAGCCTCTACGGCTGGGACAAGCCGATCCTGGCTTGGGGCCTGACCCCCTTCATCCTGGGCGATGCGCTGAAGCTGGCGCTGGCCGCCCTGGTACTGCCGATGGCCTGGAAACTGGTCGGCCGCGCCCGCGGCTGATCGGGCAGGCATCGCGAGAGTTCAGGGGGCGTCCTTCGGGGCGCCCCCTTTGCTTTGCGCTCAGGCGGTCGCGGCCCTGCCTGCCTCGACATGGGCCGCCAGCTTGGCCAGCGTCTGCGCGCCGTATTCCACCGCGCCGAAGCCGATGACCACCTCGCGCCGCTCGGGGCTGGGGTGCATCTGGCGCAGGGTGACCACGGTCTTGCCATTGGCCTGGGCGTCGAAGGTGACCAGCATCCGGAAGCGATCGGGATCATCGTCGCTGTCGCTGCCGTGCTCGATCTCGATCAGTCGCGGCGCCTCGAGCCGGAGAAAGCGCATACGGTTGGAAAAGACCGTGCCATCGGGCGCCACCATGTCGAAGCGCCAGAGACCGCCGGGACGGATCTCGGCCTCGTGGGTGGTCAGGGTGAAGCCCTCGGGGCCGAACCAGAGGCCGATCTGTGCCGGATCGGTCCAGGCGTCGAACACCCGCCGGGGGGCGGCGTCGACGACGCGGGCGATGACCACCTCGCGCGACAGCGCGGCAGTGGCCCAGGGGGAAGTGTCGGGGGTGTCGGTCATCCTTCGGGTCCTTCTTCGGGGGATGCAGGGGTCAGGGTCTGCAGATGCGCCTCCAGCCGGTCGAGGCGGGCCTCCCACTGTCGGCGGTGCGCCGCGAGCCAGTCCTCGGCATTGCGCAGGGCCGGGCCGTTGAGGGCGCAGAGCCGGGCGCGGCCCTGGCGGCGGGAGGTGATCAGCCCGGCCTCCTCGAGCACGCCGAGGTGCTGGGTGAAGGAGGGCAGGGCCATGGCGAAGGGGGCCGCCAGCTGGCTGACCGTGGCCGGCCCCTGGCTGAGCGCCTGCACCACCGCCCGCCGGGTCGGATCGGCGAGGGCGGAGAACATCTGGTCGACGGGGTGTGTTTGGTTAGGCATGAGCCTAAGTAAGGGGGCAATCCTGACTTAGGTCAATACCTAAGTGATTGCTGCGTGAGCGCCGGTCAGGAAAGCACCGGGCGCCGGTGCGCCGCCCCTCGCCAGTGGCGAAGGGCGGCGCTACGCTGGTCCCAGCAGAGAGGAGAGGCCCATGCGCGACGGCACCGCAGACAGCGACGACCCGGTCATCCTGCAGGCGGGCCTGCCCTATGCGTTGCCCGAGAGGCTGCCGGGCATGGCGCCGCTGGATCCGGCGAATTGGATCCTGGTGGATGACGCCTTCACGGCGCAGATGGCGCTGCGCGAGCGCCTGGTCTCGCAGCGCCGCGAGGCGGTGATCGCGCTGGAGGGCGCCGCGCGCCCCGCCGCCACGGAGCTGCTGGAGGAGGTGCTGGCGGCGCTGCGTCTGCGGCAGGATTACAGCGTGGCCGACGACCTGGTGACGCGGCCAGACGGGGCGCTTGTGGTGCTGCAACGGGACGACCCCCTGGCGACCCTGGGGCGGCTGGTGCAGCAGGATTTCTGCCTGATGGAGAAGCGCGGCGCCGAGCATGTGCTGACCGGCGCGGTGCTGTGCTTTCCGGCCCACTGGACCCTGGCCGAGAAATTCGGTCATCCGCTGGTCCGCATCCATGTGCCGGTGCCCGACTACGACGAGGGGCTGGCGCGGCGGGTCCAGCGGCTATTCGACGGCGTGCAGGCGGGGCGGCCGCTGTGGCGGGCCAACGGCATGGCCTGCACCGATCCCGCCCTCTTCGCGCCGATGTCCGAAAGCATCAGCCGCGCCGAGCGCCATCCGGGGCAGGGGGGCTACATGCGCTCGGAACGCCAGAGCCTCTGGCGGCTGCCGCAGAGCGGCGCGGTGGCTTTCGGGATCCATACCTTCATGATCCGCAATCCCGAGGCGTCCGCCACGCAGCTCTGACCCCGTCCCCCGGGCATGAAAAAGCCGCCTGTCACGGGGACAGGCGGCGAAAGGTCCGGGACGCAGGTCCCGGGAAGATATCGAGAGCGCGGCGGATCAGATCGGCAGCAGGGCCAGTGTTTCCGCCATCACCTGCGTCGCGCCGGTGCCGACGATGGCAAAGACGGTCGACAGGGTCAGCGCGTGGGTCGAGATGCGGAAGTCCTCGCCCCGGATCATGTTGTAGGCCAGAAGCGCGCCGGCCACGGGCGGGTTGATCAGCGCCACGGTGGCGTTGACGGTGTAGGTGGCCACGCGATGCTCCAGCCGCTTCGGATCGGCCTCTTCGTCCAGCTCCATCTCGGCGCGGAACACGTCCCGCAGCTCTTCATCCGCGTTCATCGAGCGGCCGGTCACCCCCGCCGGATCGGTCCCCACCCAGGTGTTCTGACGGCGGGCCTTCAGCTCGGCGCGCAGGGCGTCGAACCGGGCATCCAGATGCGAGGTTTCGGACTGGATTTCTGGGAAGATCTCGGCGGCGACGGCACTGCGCACCGGTTGCGAGGCCATGGTGGCGGTCTCGGGGTGGGCGACGCGGGCCGGATGCATCGGGTGATGCAGGGCGGTGATATCGGTGTCGCGCAGGGAAATCGGGTTGAAGGCCGACTGGAAACGCGCCGAGGTCAGCACGGTCTCGCGGTCGAGCCACTGCACGAAGGGGGCGCAGGTCTCGGCGATCAGGCGATGCACGATCTCGGCCAGCATGGCTTTCGACGCCTCGGGGTGGCGACGGTCGTCATAGGCCGTTTCGCAGATCGAGACGTGAACCCAGAAGGTCGGGTTCTCGAGCGCCTCGCGGGACGCGTCGGAGAGATGGGTGCGCGGTCCCGAGGAGAGGACGCGCAGGGTGTCCGGATCGGCCTCGGGGGCGTCGAAGATCTGCAGCTCGACGAGGACAGACTGCGAGGCGATCGCGGCCTGGTCGAAATCGACCTGCATGGTTTCGCCCTGCTGCCCGAAGGCGCGGAGGACGGATTTGACCGGCTCCAGAAGTTGCTCGACCGTCACGTCGCTGTCGTCCGTGAAGATCAGGCCGGCCTGGTGGCATTGGGCGCTATGAGACATGGATCTGTCTTTCGATGGTTTGCTCTCGATGAACCTCAGTCTGCGGGTCGAATCAGGAGAAAGTTGGTCCGAAACCCGGGGAATTAAGGTCTCGTTAGGGAATTTGCGCCGAAGTCGCCGGAATCTGGACATAGTGCGGCGAAAACCTGTCTGAACTGCCTTTGTTTCGCCATGTTATGAGGGAAAATCCCCTGTGAACAGGGTGTTAGCGATAGAATGTCATTTGCATACGATTGTGTTTGGATTTTTCAATGCGCGGTATGCGGGAAAATTCAGCTGCAACAGTAGGCAAATGCGGGTTTGCAAAAGCGCAAAGCGCCGCAATATGTCACGATTGTGGCGCCATTTTTAACCAATCCGTCCCAATTCAAGCCGTTTCTCGACGCATTCTGCGAAACTGACGCTTTTCCGCATCGCAAGTGGCCAAAGGTCTGAAGCACCTATCCAGACGGGTAGGGGCATGGCGTGATTCGCCGGTTGCTGGCGCGATCGGATGGGGCGGGGCCCGGGTATGGAAGGGGCGTGGATGGCCCCGGGACGGGGCAGCGACAGCGCCGGGGGGCGGTCTCGGCGCGGGCCAGGAGGCGGGGCAGGCCCCTTCCGTCTGGGAAGACCGGGCCGATCCGGGAGCGAGGGAGCGCACAGGGAGGGCAAAGCAAAAGGGGCGCCCGGAGGCGCCCCTTTCGGTCTCACTGTCCCTGAGACGATCAGCAGGAGTAGTACATTGCATACTCGACGGGGTGCGGAGTGTGCTCGTAGGTTTCCAGCTCTTCCATCTTGAGGCCGATGTAGCCTTCGATCTGGTCCTTGGTAAAGACGTCGCCGGCCAGCAGGAAGTCCATGTCGGCTTCCAGCTCGGTCAGGGCCTCACGCAGCGAACCGCAGACGGTGGGGATGTCGGCCAGCTCCTCGGGGGGCAGGTCGTACAGGTTCTTGTCCATGGCTTCGCCGGGATGGATCTTGTTCTTGATACCGTCCAGGCCGGCCATCAGCAGGGCTGCGAAGCACAGGTAGGGGTTGGCGGACGGGTCGGGGAAACGGGCCTCGACGCGCTTTGCCTTCGGGGATTCGGTCCACGGAATACGCACGCAGCCGGAACGGTTGCGGGCGGAGTAGGCGCGCAGAACCGGGGCTTCGAAGCCGGGGATCAGGCGCTTGTAGGAGTTGGTGGACGGGTTGGTGAAGGCGTTCAGCGCCTTCGCGTGCTTCAGGATGCCGCCGATGAAGAACAGGGCTTCGTCGGAGAGGTCGGCATACTTGTCACCTGCGAAGAGCGGCTTGCCGTCCTTCCAGATCGACATGTTGACGTGCATCCCGGTGCCGTTGTCGCCGGCGATCGGCTTGGGCATGAAGGTCGCCGACTTGCCGTAGGCCTGGGCGACGTTGTGGATGACGTACTTGTACTTCTGCAGCTCGTCGGCCTGCTTGGTCAGGCTGTCGAAGATCAGGCCCAGCTCGTGCTGGCAAGAGGCGACTTCGTGGTGGTGCTTGTCGACCTTCATGCCGAGGCGCTTCATGGTCGAGAGCATCTCGCCACGGATGTCCTGGCCGTCATCGACGGGGTTGACCGGGAAATAGCCGCCCTTGATGCCGGGGCGGTGGCCGGTGTTGCCCATCTCGTAGTCGGTGTCGGTGTTCCAGGCCGCGTCAAGCGCGTCGACCTCGAAGGACACCTTGTTCATGCTGTTCGAGTACTTGACGTTGTCGAACAGGAAGAATTCCGCTTCCGGACCCATGTAGGCCGCGTCGCCGATGCCCGAGGACTTCAGGTAGGCTTCGGCCTTCAGCGCGGTGCCGCGCGGGTCACGCTCGTAGGGTTCATTGGTGTCCGGCTCGACGATCGAGCAGTGCAGGCACAGCGTCTTCTCGGCGTAGAACGGGTCCAGATAGGCCGACTCGGTGTCGGGCATCAGTTTCATGTCCGAAGCTTCGATCGACTTCCAGCCGGCGATCGAGGAACCGTCGAACATGAAGCCTTCTTCCAGGAAGTCTTCGTCGACCAGGTCGGCCACGATGGTGACGTGCTGCAGCTTGCCGCGCGGATCGGTGAAACGGATGTCGACGTATTCGACGTCCTCATCCTTGATCTGCTTGAGAACCTTGTCCTTGCTCATTCCCTTTTCCCTTCGGTTTTGAGTTTCTTAAAGTGCGTCCGCGCCGGTTTCGCCGGTGCGGATACGAATGGCCTGCTCAACCGGCGAGACGAAGATCTTGCCGTCACCGATCTTCTCGGTCTTTGCGGCATCGATGATCGCCTGGATCGCGCCATCCACCTGGTCGTCGTCGAGAACCGCCTCGATCTTCACCTTCGGCAGGAAATCGACGACATATTCGGCCCCGCGATAGAGCTCCGTGTGACCCTTCTGACGGCCAAAACCCTTGACCTCGATCACGGAGAGGCCCTGCACGCCCACGTCCTGAAGCGCCTCCTTCACCTCATCAAGCTTGAACGGCTTGATGATCGCCTCGATCTTCTTCATGGGAAACTCCTCACAGTAACGTCGCGTCGGTCAGACCACTTTCGCAGCGGGCTCACAATCGACTAAAGTGAAACCTGGGGGAGAGGCCAGAGACCGCGTGAAAATGCCGCGTGAAAAAGTGGCGGATTGCCTCAAATTTGTGCACTTTGGAAAGAACATGTCAAATTTGCTGACCGGATCGCAGATGCGCGCGGTGGAACAGGCGGCCTTCGCGGCCGGGGAGGCCCATGGCAGTGAGCTGATGGAGCGCGCGGGCGAGGCCGTCGTGCGCGAGATTTATATCGCCTGGCCAGAGCTTTACGGAGAGAAGGCGCCTCATGTGGCGATTCTTGCCGGGCCGGGCAACAACGGTGGCGACGGCTTTGTCGTGGCAAGGGTGCTCGCTGAACGGGGCTGGCGGGTCAGCGTCGCACTGGCCGGGGATCGCGCCCGCCTGGGGCCGGATGCGGCGCAGGCGCTGGCGCTCTGGGAAGCGCAGGGGCCTGTCCTGACGCCCGAACAGCTGACCGCGAGACTGGGCGATGACGCGGTGCCGGACCTGGCGGTGGATGCGCTGTTCGGCACCGGGCTCAGCCGACCGGTGAGCCAGCCTTGGGCGGCCCTGGTGGCGCTGCTGGCGCGCCGGGCGCGGCGGCGGGTGGCGGTCGACATCGTCTCGGGGCTCTGCGCCGACAGTGGCCGGGTGCTGGGCGCCGAACCGCGCGCCACGGATCTGACGGTGACCTTCCACAGCGCCAAGCCCGGCCATTTCCTTGCCGAGGGCGGAGAGCTGACGGGGCGGCTGGTGGTCGCTGATATCGGGCTGGACAGTGCGCGCGACGCGGCGCGGGCGGGGGGGCGGATCGTCTCGCTGGTCGAGGCGCGGGCCTGCCGCAGCCTGGCCGAGAAGCCGGTGCTGGGGCACAAGTTCCAGCAGGGGCACGCGCTGGTGCTGACCGGCGGGCCGGGGCAGACAGGCGCGGCGCGGCTGGCGGCGCGGGCGGCGCTGCGGATCGGGGCGGGCCTGGTGACGCTGGGGGTGCCTCCGGCGGCGCAGCAGGAGGTGGCCTGTCAGGTCACCGCCCTGATGCTGCGCCGGATTGCCGATGCCGAGGCGCTGCGCGAGGCGCTCGCCGACCCTCGGATCAACGCGCTCTGCCTCGGTCCGGGGCTGGGCCTGGATGCGCGGGCGCGGGCGCTGGTGGCACTGGCCCTGCGGGCGCAGCGACCGCTGGTGCTGGATGCCGATGCCCTCAGCCTGCACGCGGATGAACCCGAGGGCCTGCTGGCCGCCACCCGGGGCAAGCCGGTGGTGTTGACACCGCACTCGGGCGAATTCGCGCGGCTGTTCCCGGATCTTGCACGGGCGATGCGCGCCACCAGCAGTTTCGGCCCGGCCTATTCGGCCCTCGACGCGGCGCGGGCCGCGGCGGACCGGGCGGGCTGCGTGGTGCTGCTGAAGGGCGCGGCGACGGTGATCGCGGCGCCGGGCGGCGCGGCGCGCATTCATGCCGCCCTCGGCGCCCGGGCGGCGCCCTGGCTGGCCACGGCCGGGTCCGGCGATGTGCTGGCCGGATTGATCGCCGGCCTGCTGGCGCGCGGGATCGCGCCCTTCGATGCGGCCTCGCAGGCGGCCTGGGTGCATGTCGAGGCGGGGCGGCGCTGCGGCCCGGGCCTGATCGCCGAGGATCTGCCCGAGGCGCTGCCGCAGGTTCTTGCGGAGCTGGCGGCGACTCCCTGAGCCCCCCGGGGCCCGGCGCGGCCTATCCCGCCCGCTGGTCGCCCGCGCGGGGGCCATGGCCCGTGTCACGCAGGACGGCGTCGATCATCGGCTGGGCCGGGGCGATCTGGGCGGCCTCGGACCAGACCTGCTCCGGGACGGTGATGCCGCGCGCGATCAGCGCCTCGCGCAGCACGCGCCCGTCGTCTGAGACCTCGCGGGCGACCTGGTGCAGCAGGTGGTGGGCCTCGATCCGGCCCAGCCTGTCCGAGAGGTAGATCATCAGGGCCTCGGCATGGATCAGCCCGCCGGTGGCGTCGAGGTTGGTGCGCATCCTCGTGGTGTCGACCTCCAGCCCCGTGAGCAGATCGCAGGCCAGGCTGGCGGCGCCCGAGAGCTGGCAGATCGCCTCGGCCAGCACGATCCGTTCGCGGTAGCCGTGACCGATGCCGCGCTCCTGTTCCTGCAACATGGCGTCCAGGACCTGCCCCGGGGCCTGCTGCACGCAGCGGGCGGCCTCGAGAATCGCCTCGCAGATCACGGGGTTGCGCTTCTGCGGCATGGTCGAGGAACTGCCGCGCCCTTCGGCGGCGGGCTCGCGCAGTTCGCCGACCTCGGTGGCCATCAGGAAGGCGATGTCGGTGGCCATCTTCGCCAGGGCCGCCAGGGTGGTGGCCAGCGCCGCGGCAAGGGCCGCCATGCGGTCGCGGCTGACGTGCCAGGAGATCGCCGGATCACGCAGGTCGAGCCGACGGGCGAGGGCGGCACGCACCTCGGTGCCGCGCCCCTGCAGCGAGGCCAGGGTACCGATGGCGCCGCCGAACTGCACCACGGAGGCCTCGTCAAGCGCCCGCGCCAGCGCGTTGCGGCTGCGGTGGATCTGGTCGAGCCAGACCGCGACCTTGTAGCCGAAGGAAATCGGGATGCCGTGCTGCAGCTTCGAGCGTCCGGCCATGGGGGTGCGCCGGTGCCGGTCGCAAAGCTCGGCCAGAAGCGCCTCCAGCTGGTCGAGGTCGTCGAAGGTGCCGGAAAGGGCGCCGCGGATCTGCAGCACCTGGGCGGTATCCATCACGTCCTGGGTGGTCGTGCCGTAGTGCACCCACTGGCCATGGGCGCCCGCCAGTTCGGACAGTTGCGCGACCAGCGGCACGATGGGATAGCCGACCGCCGCCGCGCCCTCGCGCAGGCCGGGCATGTCCAGCTGATCGCGCCGGCAGGCGGCTAGGATGGCCGGCACCGCCGCTTCGGGAATGATGCCGAGACCGCCCTCGACCTCTGCAAGGGCGGCCTCGAATCTCAGGTAGGCATCGACGGTCCCGACCTCGTCGAAATGGCCGGAGGCCCGCAGGAAGCCGCGCGTCCGGGAGAGGAGGCCGGGGGCCGTCGATGCCAGGCTCATGTCAGATCACTCCGCGCCGGGGGCGATGGCGGTGGGGATCTCCACGCCGATCTCGGCGTAGTAGCGGGCCGCGCCGGGATGCAGGGGGATGAAGGTATCCTTCAGGATGTTCTCGGCCAGGGTGTCCTTGGCCGCCGCGTGGGTCGCCTTCATGCGGTCGTTGTTCTCCAGCACCGCCTTGGTGATCTCGTAGGCCAGATCCTCCGGCATCGAGGCATCGGCGACGACGAAGTTCCACATGGCCGCCGTGGTCAGGTCGGTCTCAGGCGTTTCGTAGGTGCCCTGGGGGATGGTGAACTCGACCGCGTAGGGGTTGCTGTCGAGGATCCCCGCGAGCGTGTCGTCGGACATGCCGAAGATGGTCACGTCCTGGGTGTTCTCCAGCTCCGACAGCGAGGGATGCGGGATGCCACCGGCGGTGACGATGGCGTCAAGCCGCCCGTCCGCCAGCTGGCTGGCCTGGTCACCGATGCCGCCGTATTGCAGGCTGGCATCGATGCCCATGGCTTCGAGCCAGCGCACCCAGTACGTGCCGCCGGTGCCGGCACGGGGGCCCGAACCGACGCGCTTGCCCTCCAGGTCTTCCAGCGCGGCGATGCCGCTGTCGGCCAGGGCGACCATCTGGAACGGCGTCGGATACATGGCAAACAGCGCCCGGACATCGCGGTAGCTCTGGCCCGGCGCCAGCTCCAGCTCGCCGTTCATCGCCTCGAAGGCGGGGCCCGAGGTGGTCATCGCCAGCTCGGTCTGGCCGCCTTGCAGCAGGACGAGGTTCTGGGCCGGGCCCTGGGTCTGGCGGGTCGAGGTCGGGATGCCGACCACGTCCGAGACCAGCTGGGCCACGCCCTCGCCGTAGACCGCGTAGACGCCGCCGGGCGAGGCGGTCGAGATGGTCATCGACGCGGGCCGGTCCTGGGCCATGGCGGGCAGGGCCAGGGTGCCGGCCGCCAGTGCGGCGATCATGGTGTGCTTGATGGTCGTCATGGAGTTCCTCCTCTAATCACTCCGGTGAAAGGGTCTTGGATCGTTCAGTGGGCCGCGCGCAGCTGTCCGGCGCGGCGCCAGAGCACGAGGCCCGCCGCGATGGCGAGGCCCAGCACATCGGTGGGCAGGCTGGACCAGAGCAGCAGCAGGGCCGCCACGCCCGCCAGCAGGCGCACCAGCGGGCCCGCCGGGCCGAAGAGCTCTCCCTCTCCGGCGACGGCGATGAAGTAGATGGCGATCAGCGCGGTCACCAGCACGTGCAGGGTTTCCACCCAGGAGCCCTGCAGCAGGATCTCGGGGCTGGTGTAGAACATGAAAGGCAGCACGAAGGCGGCGGCGCCGTAGCGCATGGCGCGGATCGAGGTCGGCCAGGGCTTGCCGCCGGCGATGGCGGCGCCGGCGAAGGCGGCGATGGCCACCGGCGGGGTGATCGCCGAGATCACCGCGCAGTAGAAGACGAACATATGCGAGGCCAGGGCCGAGATGCCCATCTGCTGCAACGCCGGGGCAACCACCGCCGCCGCGATGGCATAGGCCGCCGTGGTCGGCATCCCCATGCCCAGCACGATGGAAATCAGCATTGCCAGCAGGAAGGCCAGCGCCTGGCTTTCCCCTGCCGCAGACAGCAGCACGGAAGAGAACCGCCCGCCCAGCCCGGTGAGGCCCAGCACGCCGACCACGATGCCCGCGCAGGCCATCACGCTGATCAGCTGCAGCGACTTGCGAGAGGACTCGGCCAGCCCGCCCCAGGTGGTCCGTGCCATGGCGCTCAGGGCCGCGGGCAGACGGCTTGCCCCGCCGCGGATCACCAGCAGGGCGATCATCATCGCGGCAGAGGCCAGGGTGGCGATGGCGCCGGCGTAGTTGACCTGCATCCCGGTCAGCGGCAGGCCGACAAAGAGCGCCAGCGGCAGGGCCAGAACCTGCGAGCGGAAGCCGAACTCGCGGCACATCAGCACCAGCAGGGTGGCTGCAAGGCCCCAGGTGCCCGCCGCGATGATCGAATAGCCCGACAGCAGCAGGTAGAGCAGTACCGCCAGCGGCAGCAGCAGGAAGGCATCGCGGCCCAACTCGCGCAGACGCGGCAGTTCGGAGCGGGGCACGCCGTTCAGGCCCAGGCGGCGGGCCTGCAGGTCGACGGTCAGGAAGATCGCCAGGTAGAACAGCAGGCAGGGCAGGGCGGCGGCGACGATGATCTCGGAATAGGGGATGCCGGTGATCTCGGCCATGATGAAGGCGCCCGCGCCCATCACCGGCGGCGCCAGTTGTCCGCCCGAGGACGAAGCCGCCTCGATCCCGCCGGCGCTTTCGCGCGGGTAGCCGACGCGGCGCATCATCGGGATGGTGAAGGTGCCCGAGGCGACCACGTTGGCCACCGCCGAGCCCGAGACGGTGCCGAAGAGCAGCCCCGAGAAGACCGAAACCTTGCCCGGCCCGCCGCGCGTCGCGCCGAAGAGGGTCATGGCGAGGCGCATGAAATACTCGCCCGCGCCCGAGGCCTGCAGGAAGACGGCAAAGGCGACGAAGAGGATGATGTAGCGCGAGGAGGCGGCGACGGTCATGCCGAAGATCGCGTCCTGGCTGTAGAGGTAGGAGGCGACGTTGTCGGCCTGGAAGCCCGAGTGGTGCAGGATGCCGGGCAGCCAGCCGCCGACGAAGACATAGGAGATGAAGACCAGCGCGATCACCGGCAGCACCAGGCCCGAGACCCGGCGGGCGAACTCCAGCACCACCAGGGTGCCGACGGCGCCGCAGATCAGGTCTCCGGTGGTGGTGATGACCCCGGTGCGCATGATCAGCATCTCGAGGTTGATCGCCACGTAGAGGCTGCAGCCGACCGCCCCCGCCACCAGCGCCGCGTCGAGGATCCAGACCAGCCGGGCACGCTCGCCGCGCCAGGCCTTGAGGCCGATGAAGGCCAGCACCGCGCCCATGTTGACGTGCAGGACCCGGTAGACCCATTCGTCGATCGACCAGAAGTTCAGCACCGCCAGGTGGAACAGCGCATAGAGCGCCGACAGGACCGCCAGCGCGATGGCAAGGCTCTGCGGGAGATCGCGGTCCAGGCCCTCGGCATCGAGATCCTCGGCATCTGTCTGCGCCATGTCGTTCATTCGGAAACTCCCCCTCCGCTCAAACTTGTTCGAACAAGTTGACTTATGCGGATAGGGTGATGCAAGATGGTGAAACGGTCAAGATACCTAACTGTTTCTTGTGGCAAGTGGCTGGAAAGGCTTGGAAATGAAGCGGCGTTACCCCGAGATCGCGCAGCGAATCATGGCAGAGCTGAAGTCGGGCGAGGCCCGTGTTGGGGACGTGTTGCCCAGCGAGGCGGCGCTCTGCGAACAGTTCGATGCCGGGCGTTCGACCATCCGCAGCGCCATGGCCGAACTGGAGAAGCTGGGCCTGATCGAGCGGCGACAGGGGGCGGCAACGCGCATCCGCTCGCTGGAGCCGCCGCCGACCTATGTCCACGCCATGTCGGCGGCGGGCGACCTGTTGCAGTTCGCCGGGCCCTCCTGGCGGCAGGTGGTCGAGATCACGCCGACGGTGGTCGACGAGGCGCTGGCAGCGCGGCTCAATGACCGCCCGGGCCGCCGCTGGGTGCTGATCCGTCAGACCCGCCACATAGAAAGCCAGGCGGCACCGGTCGGCTGGACCGATGTCTACCTGGACGCGGCCTATGCCGATATCGCCGAGGAGGTGCCGGGCTACGCGGGCCTTGTCTATTCGCTGCTGGAAGAACGCCACGACGTGCTGATCCACGAGATCCGCCAGACCGTGCGCGCCGCGCCGGTGCCGGCCGAGCTGGCCGAGGTGCTGCAGGTGGCGCCGGGGGATCACGCTCTGGAGATGCGGCGCAGCTACCACGACCGGGACGGGGCGGCGCAGATCATCTCGCTCAGCATCCTGCCGGCGCGGAACTACAGCTACGAGATCACCCTGCGCCGCCAGGCGGACTAGCACCGGACCCCAGGCCGGGGTGTCAGACCTTCATGTAGTCGATCAGGGCCCGCAGGGCGGGGGGTGTCTGCCGGCGGCTGGGGTGAAACAGGCAGACTCCGGCGAAAGGCGGGGACCAATCCTGCAGCACCGCCTCCAGTGTGCCGCTGGCGAGGTCCTCGGCCACGTCCTCTTCCATGTGCAGGCTGGCATGGTTGCCCGCGCGCGCCACGGCCAGGCCCAGGTCGGCGGAGTTGCAGATCAGCGCCCCTTTGACCCGATGGCGCAGGGTGCGCCCCTCCCGGGTGAATTCCCAGGGCGCGAGGCTGCCATCGCTGAGGTTGTGATAGGTGACACAAGGCAGATCGCGCAGCTCGCGCGGATGCGCGGGGCGTCCGTGGCGGTCCCAGAAGGCGGGGCGGGCCACGATGAGATGCCGCAGCGGCGGGCCGAAGCGCACGGCAATCATGTCCTTCTCGACATCCTCGCCGAAGCGCAGCCCGGCATCGAACCCGCCCGCGACGATGTCCTGGAAGCCGTCATCCACCGTGACCTGCACCGTCACCCCGGGATGGGCCGCCAGGAATCCGGGCAGGCGCCGGGCCAGGAACGTCGAGGCGATCCAGTGGAAGGTGGTCAGGCGCACGGTGCCCTCGGGCTCGTCCCGCCAGGCGGCCAGGTCCTCGAGGCCGGCGTCGATCTGGGCCAGGGCCGGGGCGAGGCGGTCAAGCAGCGCCAGCCCCGCCTCGGTCGGGGCCACGGACCTGGTGGAGCGCGCCAGCAGCCGCACGCCCAGGCGCCCTTCCAGCCCGCGCATCGCATGGCTCAGCGCCGAGGGAGACACCCCGAGCTCCGCCGCGGCGGCGGTGAAGCTGCGGCTGCGGGCCACGGCCGCAAAGGCCGCCAAATCGTTGAGGGGGTGTCGCGCCATTGCTGAAAGTTTCTCATAAGCTCATTGCACCGATAGCATCTAATCCCCCGCGCCGCAGCCCCCTAACTTCCACAGGAACAAAAGGAGAGACCCCATGCAGATGACCGACTATCGCCCCCTTGGCCGCTCGGGCCTGATCGTCAGCCCGCTTGCCCTTGGCACCATGACCTTCGGGGCCGGTCGCTGGGGCGCCGACGAGGCGACCTCCCGCGCGATCTTCGACACCTATGTCGAGGCGGGGGGCAACCTGGTGGATACCGCCGATGTCTACTCGGGTGGCGAGAGCGAAAGGATGATCGGCCGCTTCCTGAAGGACAGCGGACTGCGCGACCGTCTGGTGCTGTCGACGAAATCCGGCTTTCCCCGCAGCAATGGCACGCCGCTGCATGGCGGCAACGGTGCCTACAACATCCGCGCCGGGATCGAGGGCTCGCTGCGACGGCTGGGGGTGGACCGCATCGACCTCTACTGGGTACATGTCTGGGACCAGCGCACCCCGGCCGAGGAGGTGCTGCGCACGCTGGCGGATGCCACCGCCCGGGGCGAGATCCTCTACTACGGCTTTTCCAACGCGCCCTCCTGGTACGTGGCGAAGATCGCGACGCTGGCTGCGGCGCATGGCCTTCCCGGGCCCGTGGGGCTGCAATACGCCTGGTCGCTGATCGAGCGCGGGATCGAGCTGGACCTTGTTCCCATGGCCCGCGACCTAGGGCTTGGCGTGGTCCCCTGGAGCCCGCTCGCCGGCGGCCTGCTGACCGGGAAATACGGGCGCGAGAAGTTGGCGGAGCAGGGGCTTGACGCCTCGGTGCCCAATGCGGCGGACCTGTCGGAGGGCCAACCGAGAGAGCGGCTGAACGGCGCAAATCCCTACGGCGGGATGCTGTTCACCGAGCGCAATTTCGACATTGTCGACACGCTGCGGGCCGTCGCGGACGAGCTGGAGGTTTCCATGGTGCAGGTGGCGCTGGCCTGGGTGCTGGGCCGGCCCGAGACCTCGACGCTCCTGCTGGGGGCCAGCCGCCCGGAGCAAGTCAGCGACAACCTTGCCGCCCTCGCGTTGGAGCTGTCGGGGGATCAGCGCCAACGCCTCGACGCGGTCAGCGCATTGCCCCTGCTGAACCCCTATTCCATCTTCGACCTTCCAGCCGAGATGATCTTCGGCGGCATGTCGGTGGGCCCGGCACGCCCTTAGAACGGGGCGCGCCGCAGCGCCGGGCTAGGGCGCGGCAGGACTGTCACGGCGCGTCGGCGCCGGGCTCCCTCGTCTCGGAGGCCGGTCCGCGTGCCAGGCCCTTGCGGCCCAGGAAGCCAAGCAGCGCGTCCGCGATCTGCCGGGCGCCCGCGGGGTCGAGATGGACGTGATGATCGCCGGGCAGCTCGAGGGTTTCGTAGTCCGGCACCAGGGCGTCGGCGCGGGCGATGAGTCCGGCGATCAGGGGGCGGCGGGGCCTGATCCCCTGCGCGGCCCAGATGTTCAGCACCGGACAGGCCAGCGACTGCAGCACGCTGTCCAGCTGCGCACCGCTCAGCCGTACGGCGGAACTGGCGAACATGCGTGGATCGCCCCGCATCTGCACCCCGCCGGGCCCCTCGTCCTGCAGGGCCCGCGCGGCGAGGGCCGTGGCGGTCGCCCTGGCGTTGCCTTGGGCTTCGCGCCGCCGGATATAGTCCTCCCGGCTGGCGAAGCGCCGGGGTGGGCGGGCGCCCTGTCTGCGGGTCTCCTCGACGAAGGCGCGCAGCGTGGTCGCGAAACGCGCCGGGTCTTCCGGTTCGGGGACCAGGGACTCAAGGGCGATCAGCGCGCGCACCCTCTCGGGCAGGGCGGCCGCGCAGAGCGTGGCGATATTGGCGCCCCGCGAATGGCCCAGCAGGATGCAGTCCCGCCAGCCGAGGTGGTCCAGCAGCGCGGCGATCTGGGGCAGATCGTCCCAGATGTTGTAGGTGGCATGGGCGGCCCGGTGGTCGCTCAGCCCCTGACCGCTGAGATCGGGAGCGACGACATGGCAGCCGGCCAGCAGGGGCGCGAGGGTCTGGAAGCTGGCACCGTGGTCCATCCAGCCATGCAGGGCCAGCACCGGCAGGCCATTCTCGGGGCCCCAGGCAAGGCCCCGGTAGACCAGGCCGTCGATCAGCCATTCGCAGTTCCGAGGGATGTCCGTCTCATTCATGTGCCGCCCGCCCTTGCCGCCCGCCGTTGTCCGTGTGCAGCAAGACATAGCGCAGCAGGGCCCGGGGTTTGAAGATACCTCCGGCAGAGGGCGGGCGGAACAGGCGCACCGCCTGAGGCGCTGCGCCGCTTTCGCCTGTCCCGGGGCGTGCATCTTGCCGCCGTCGACCGGGAAGACGGTTGCCTCGCCACAGTCCCGGACAACGCGCGCGGCCGCCCCGACCTTCGCCGGTGAAGACCTGCTGTAGACGCTGACCAAGATCGTGGCGCGGCTCAGGGTGCTCAACGAGGCACAGGACCAGCCGACGGGCAAGGAGCGCCTCGTGGCCGCCGGATACACGATCAATCCGATCCTGTGGGCGGCCTGCGACGCTCACGGGCTGGCGCTGGTTCCGGAGCGGCTGGCGCGACCGCTGCTGCAGGACGGCCGGCTGCGGAGCTGCGTGGATGCCTATTGCCGATCCTTCCCGGGGTTCCATCTGTACTGTCCCAGCCGGCAGCGGACCTCCTCGGCCTTCCAGGTGCTGCTGGACGCCTTGCGGGAACGCGGCTGAGGATTGATGAAAGCCGGTCATGAGCGGCGCGAGGCGGCGGGTCATTGAGATTGCCGGCAGGCGGGCCATCTCTTTTGCAAGCCGTACGCGTTGCGAAGAGATCCCGATGACGACCCTGATGCAGACCCCAGTGATGTCCCCCGTGCGGTCCCCGATAGCCCCCTGTGCCGATGGCCCTGCACCGCACGGTCGTGTCGGGCCAGCCCGCCGCCCGGCACCCGGCACCAGCGGCTCGGTCGCCGAAGTCTTGGACTGCGCCGAGGTGGTCCTGCCGGCGGTGCACTGGTCCCGGGTCGGGGACGTGCTGCAGCAGGCCGGCGCGCTTCCCGGAGAGGTCGTGCCGAACTGCGGCGTGCCCCTTGATGAGGCCAACCGTGACCTCGGCCTTGGCCCGACCACCTCGGGGGCGGAGAGGCTGGCCAGTCTGTGCCCGGCTGCCCGCTGGAGGAGCTGTTGCAATACCATCCCCTCGGAAAGCCTCGCGCCGGTTGATGCGGCCAGGGGCAGGATGCGGCCACCGCCGGACTGGCCTATGCCCAGCCGGGAGGACCGGCGCTGATCTATCACTTCGACAAGCTGCGCTGAGCGCAGGGAAAGGACACATCATGCAGATCACCCGTTCAGGGGCATTGCCCTCCAACCCCGGCCCGGAAGACTACTTTACCGGCACCGTCCGCATTGACCCGTTGTTCCAGGCCGAGGCCCCGGGGCGGGCCGGTGGCGCACAGGTGACCTTCGAACCCGGTGCGCGCACCGCCTGGCACACCCATCCGGCCGGTCAGACCCTGATCGTGACCTTCGGCCGTGGCCGGGTGCAGCGCGAAGGCGGCCCGGTCGAGGAAATCCGTCAGGGGGATGTGGTGTGGTTCCCCGCCGGTGAAAAGCACTGGCACGGCGCCGCGCCGGACACCGCGATGAGCCATATCGCGATCCAGGAGAGCGTCGACGGAACCGCCGTGACCTGGCTCGAGAAGGTCTCGGACAGCGAGTACACGGGATGACAAACGCGCCGACCCCGGGGGGCGCCGTCAGTCCAGGGCCGCGCAGGCGGGCCTCGCCTCCGGTTCCGACGAAGGAGTTGGGGCGCCCCTTCCCGATCACGGGCTCACGGGCTCACTGGGGGCCGGGCGGAGGCGTCGCTGCAGCTTGGTGCTGGAGGGTGCGAGGGGGCGTGGCCTGCGCGGCCCGCGCCGCGGCCCTCCGGCCTGCAAGTGTCGCACCCTGGGGGCATAGCCTGGGTAGCGGGGCGCCCGGAGAAACGCCCCGCTGTCGCGGCGCGCGTCAGAAACGCGTGTCCAGCGAGAGGGTGAAGGTGCGCCCGGGAGCACCGTAGTTCGGATTGCCCAGCACATCCGCGTAGGCCAGGTCGGTCACGTTCTCGACGCCGAAGTTGACCATGGCGCGGTCGGACAGCGCATAGCTTCCGAAAAGGTCATAGACCGTGAAGCCCGAGACGTCGGACTGGTACCCGGCCGAGCCGCCGTAGACCGAGTCCGAGGCCCAGGTCACGCGGGTGCCCAGGGTCAGGCGATCACCAAGCAATCGCACGCCTGCCTCCAGTGTCGCCTTCTGCTCGGGCGGCATGTAGACGAACAGTCCGCCCTCGGCGTCGACAGTGAATTCCATCCCCGCGATGACCTGGGTCATCGTGTAGGAGGTGTCGATATCGGCATCCATCCAGGAATAGGTGCCGCCGATGAAGAACCCACCTGTATCATAAGCCGCTTCCAGCTCGATCCCGTCGAAGGTGCTGGCGCCCTCCGAATTCATGTTCGTGTAGCGGTAGTTGCTGGTGTACCAGAGCGAAACGTAATCCTCGACCTCCCGGCTGAAGGCGACGGCCTTCAGGCGCAGGCTGTCGCCGGGTCGCAGGGCGTCGTCGCGGGTGTAGTTTGCGCCGATCTCCCAGGTGCGGGAGGTCTCCGGGCGCAGGTCCGGGTTGGGGATGTAGAACTGTCCGCCGCTGCCGATATGGGTGCCGCTCGCGGCGACCTCCATGATCGCGGGCGGACGGTAGCCTTCGCTGTAGGACAGCCACAGGTCAAGGTCCGGACCGGGTTCGAAGGTCAGCCGGGCCGAGGGCAACCAGCGGGCGCCGGAGCTGCGGATCTGTTCCTCGTCGTAGTCCTGCGCGCTTTCGTCGTAGATCAGCGCCGTCCCGGACAGGTCGTAACTGTCGCGACGCAATCCCATTTGCAGACCGAAGCGGTCCGCAAGCTGGTAGTCGGCGGTGGCAAAGGCGCTGGCAACCTCACGGGTGCCCTGTGGCATGGTGCCCGCGTACCATGCGCCCTGGGGGTCGTCCGTCGGATCCGAGCCGGTCGAACGGGTCTCGGTGTTGTCCTGGAAGGCTTCGATCCCGTAGCGCAGCGACAGCGGCCGGCCCGCGAGCCTCAGCGCGCTGGTGTTGTCGAGCGAGACGCCGTAGCTCATCATCTGGTAGCTGACATCGAAGGCGCCGTAGTTGGTGCGCGGCGGGCGGTACTGGTCGACGCGGGTGCGGTTGGCCCAGAGTTCCGCGTTCAGGTCCAGCAGGGGCGAGGCCGGGTCATAGCTGTAGCCTGCGCGCAGGGTGTGATTGGTGGTTTCGTTGGTGTCGATGTACTGACCCGTGCCGGTGCCGTAGTCGCCCGAGAAGCCCAGCCAGCTGAGGGTGAGGGCCTGGTCGTCATCCGGGGTCAGCTCGATCTTCGCCAGGCCCGAGAGGGTTTCCGAGCTGGTGTAGTCCGCAGGCTCGCTGATCGGTCCGAAGTAGCCGTCGATATCGCCGTCATGGCCGATGTCGTAGTCGCCCAGCCTGCGCCGGCTGATCCCGGCGGTCACCGCCACCTGGTCGGACAGCCGCCGCGCCCAGAAGGCGGAGCCTGCGAAGTCGTAGGCGTTGGTGCCGGTCGAGACGATCACCTGGCCGCCCTGGACCTCGCCCTCGGCGATCAGGTCGTCGGCGCCAAGGGTGCGGAAATCGACCTGTCCGCCAAGCGAGGCAGCGGCGCCGGGTCCGGCGGTCACCGTCTTGTCCACATGTACCGAGCGGAACATCGACGGGTCGAGATAGACATAGCCGGTCGAGCCATGCCCCGACAGCTGGAAGTTCTGCCGGACCCCGTCGATGGAGGTGGCGATGCGGGACTGGTCCTGCAGTCCGCGCAGGTTGATGTTCACGCCGGGATCCTGCGGATTGTCGGCGGTATAGACCCCGGCCACGTCGTCGAGCAGGTCGTTGGCATGGCGCACCCGGGCCGAGGTCATGGTCTCGCGCGAGACCTCGCTGACACTGGCCGCGGTTTCGTAGATGCTGTCCGACGCTCCCTGGAAGCCGCGCCCGGCGGATCCGCCCCGTGGCAGCGTCACCTGGATCGGTGGCAGCAGCATACCCGCCTCCGGGCCGCCGCCGGGAAGGTCCAGCCGGGGATCGACGATCGCCAGGACATCTTCGCCCGTTTCCCGGTAGCCCAGGCCGCTTGGGGCGAGCAGGCGCGTCAGGGCGGCTTGCGGCGTCATCGTGCCCTCCACCCGGGCACTGCGGTGGCCTTCGACCAGGCGCTGCTCTGCAAAGACCTGAAAGCCGCTGCGGTGCGAGAACTCCAGCAGCGCGGCGGCCAGGGGCTGCGCCGGGATGGCGAAGTCCCGGGTCGCTTCGGCGCCGGCCTGCGCCAGGGCGGGGGGCGTGGTGGCAAGGTAGGATCCCGCAAGGGAGATCGCCGTGCAGAGCGCCAGGTGCGACACCCGCGCTGCCCTGCGCCGAGGGTTGATCATGTGGTCGTCGGTCATGGTCCGTCCCGTTCCTGCCCGTTTCCAGGGGCGTTGAGTTTCGGGCCCTGCGGCCCTTACCCTCTTCGACACGCGGGAGCGGACAGGTCATTAAGCCGGCCGAGGATTTTTCTTCACCTCAGGCCCGCACCAGGGTGAGGCCACCCGGCAGCGGGACCAGGGTCAGACCGAGACTGTCGGTCACGGCGCGCAGCGCGGCATCGGGCGTGGCGGCCTCGAGGACGGCCGTCACCGGGATCTCTGGAGTGGCCGCGTCGAGGCAAAGCAGCCGCCCTCCGCGATAGCGGTCAAGCGCGGCAAGGACCTCGGAGAGGGGGGCGTTGCGGAAGACCAGACGGCCGTCCCGCCAGGCGCCTATGGTGCTCGGAGGCACGGGGGCAGGCGCCGTCATCGCGCCGTCGCGGACAGAGGTGTGCCAGCCCGCGTCCAAGTGTCGGGGCGTGGTGTCCGCGCGGTCGGGATGCAGCGTCACCGCGTGCAGGGCGACGGCCAGTGTCACCCGGTCGGGCCAGAGCGCCAGGTCGAAGGCGCCGGCGGCGCAGGTGATCCGGGCCCCGTCGGCGGCGATCTGCAGCGGCGCCGCACCGACCCGGCTGGCCCGTTCGAAGAAGGCGGCGCCCCGGTGCAGGGTCACCGCGCCGCCCTCCGACGGGGTTTCCAGGGTCGAGCGGGCGCCCAGGATGACCCGGGTGCCATCCGTCAGGATCAGCTTGCGGATCTCGCCGGGCGCGGTCCCTATTTTGCCGCCCCGTGCCAGCAGCGCCCAGCTTCCGGTCCCGACCACCGTCAGCGCGCCCGCCCCGCGCAGCAGATCGCGCCGGGACATGGCCCGATCCTGCCGACGCATCGCCTGTGCCCGCGCCCTGACCGGCTCGAAACGCTCCCACAGGGCCGTGGCTTCGGCCCAGGCCGCGCGATGCCGCTCGTCCCGGGCAAGCCAGCTTTCAAAGGCCCGCCGCTCGGGCAAGGTGACATGCTCGTCCCGCAGCCGCACCAGCCATTCCAGGGCCTCGCGCAGAAGACGGTCATCGGTTCCGCCTGAAGCGGTTCCGCCTGACTTTGATTGCGCCCGTCCGGTCACAGCTGCCGCCTGAGATCTGCCAGGGCATTGACGATCTGCACCATCACCGTGTTGCGCGAGATGCCCAGCCTTTCGGCGATCTGATCATAGGTCAGGTCCTCGAACCTATGCAGCACGAAGATCTCTCGCCGGCGCTGCGGCAGGGTCAGGATCGCGCGCAGCACCTGTTCCAGGGACTGACGCGCAATGATCCTGTCGTCCACGGCAGGCCCGCTGTCGGCCATTGCGGCCAGCACGCTGTCCTCCACCGGCACCTCCACGCCCAGGCGCAGGTGTCGCAGGTGGTTGAGCGCGAGGTTGCGCAGGATGGCGGAGAGGTAGGCTTGCTCCACGGCAATCCGGTCCTGTCCGCGTCGGGACAGGATGCGCAGGAAGGTTTCCTGGACCAGGTCGTCGGAAGTCGCCGCATTTCCCGTCAGCCTTCGGGCAAATCGCTGAAGCCGGGGGCGTTCGCTCTGGTAGAGGGTGCTGACAGCCGAAGAGGAGAGAGCCATGTGCGGAACCGGATCAGGGGGACAGGGTTCGCTGCAGATGACGTAGCTGCGCGTGTTCTACAGAGGCCATGTGACTTCCGCAAGGGACGGGGGTGTTCGGAAAAAGGGGGGCGGTCATGGGAGGGGCGGGCAGGGGGCCGCCCGGTTGCAGCGTGACACCGCGCGCCCCATCCCGCTTGGCTGGCGGATTGTCGCAGGCACGGCACGGGGCGCTCACTGTCGCGGATCGCCCCGGGGTGAGCGGGGCAGCGCGTCGTGGAAAGTCGTTGGATCTCCGGGTCGCGGGCCGCGCTGGAGATGCTCATTTCAAGGCGAATGTGCGCCGCTGTTCGCCAAGGCGGTCGGCGTTGTCGGCGCAGCGGCGGCGCCTCGCGAGGCACCGCCGCCTTCAGCTGTTCCGCCTGGCTCAGAGGCCGATCTGGTTCAGGTCCGCCACCGCGCTCTCGGGCAGGTGGATCTCAGCGGCCGCCAGGTTGTCCCGCAAGTGGTCGAGAGACGAGGTGCCCGGGATCAGAAGGATGTTGGGCGCGCGTTGCAGGAGCCAAGCGAGCGCGACCTGTCGGCCGGTGACACCGAGGTCAGCCGCAACCTTCGTCAACCGCGTCGATTGCAGGGGCGTGAACCCGCCGAGCGGGAAGAAGGGAACATAGGCGATCCCGTCCTGCGCCAAGGCGTCGATCAGCGCGTCATCCCTGCGCAACGCGACATTGTACTGGTTCTGGACACAGACGATGTCGGCGATGCCGCGCCCTTCCGTGACCTGCTTCGCCGTCACGTTGCTCAGGCCGATATGCCGCACCAGCCCTTCGCGCTGCAGGGCGGCGACGCTTTCCAGCCGGTCGGCGATCGACTCCTCGTCCGGTCCATGGGTCCCGCCGAGGCGAAGGTTGACGATGTCGATCCGGTCGAGCCCGAGATTGTCCAGATTGTCCTCGACGGCCTGTCTCAGGTCGCCGGGCGAAAACGCCGGATCCCAGGACCCCTCTGCGCCGCGCCTGAAACCGATCTTCGTCGTGATCGTCAGCGCATCCCGGTAGGGGTGAAGGGCCTCCCTGATGATCTGGTTGGTGACATGCGGACCATAGAAGTCGCTGGTGTCGATATGATCGACGCCGGCCTCGACCGCGGCCCGCAGCACGGCCAGGGCCGCATCACGGTCCGCGGGAGGTCCGAAAACCCCCTTTCCGGCCAGCTGCATGGCCCCGTAGCCCATTCGGTTCACGGTGATGTCGGTGCCGGGGAACGTGAAGCGGCCGGCTGCGGATACGTTTGTCATGATCATCTCCTTTGCGATGGCCCCCATGTATTCGATCGTGAGATCTGGATAATCGGGTTCGCAGCGAATAGCCTGTTCGGTATGCCGAACAACGACGATCTCCCGCTCGACGATCTCCTGGTTTTCCTCGCCGTGGTGCGCGAGGGCGGCTTTCGGGCTGCGGCGGGCAATCTGGCGCGTGCCCCCTCCACGGTCAGCGAAACGATCACGCGGCTCGAGACACGGCTCGGCACGCCCCTTTTCACCCGCTCCACGCGAAGCGTGCGCCCGACCGAGGCCGGGGCGGCATTGGCCGCCCGGCTTGCACCGGTCATGGATGACGCCCGCGCCGCGATTGAGGCCGTCTCGGTGTCCGCGGACAGCGTCAGCGGGCCATTGCGGCTCAATGTCCCGAAAGCGGTCATGATCGATATCCTCCCGCCGCTTATCGACCGCTTCCTCGAGAGGTATCCCGAGGTGACCGTCGAGATCATGGTGGAGGACAGTTTCGTCGACAGTATTGCGGCGGGGTGCCATGCGGGCATCCGCTACGACGAGGCGCTGGAGCTCGACATGATTTCAGTTCCGCTCGGCCCGCCTCGGCAACGGTACGCGCTTGCCGCGTCGCCGGACTATCTGGCCCGCAACGCGGCGCCGGAACATCCCGATGACGTCCTGGCGCATGAGTGTCTGCTGTTGCGCTTCTCGGGGGGCGCGCTGGTCTCCTGGGTCTTCGAACGTGGCGCGGAGACGCGTGTCCTCACCCCGCCCGCCCGCCTGACCCTCACCGCGGCCTCGGCAGAATCGCTGATCGGTCACGCCCTGTCCGGGCGCGGCCTGATCCATGTCTTCGCCAACTGGATCACCCCCCACTTCGAGACCGGCGCGCTCGTTCCCCTTCTTCCGGACTGGTGGGCCGAGTTCAGCGGACCTCGCCTGTACTACCCGAACCGAAGGGCGCCGGCGCCGTTGCGGGCTTTCATCGATCTCGTCGCGCAAGAGCGGAAGCTCGGCCGGGGATGACCTTCCCCGGGCCGTTCGAGGTGCCCCGGTCACGCACCGCAAGCGGCAGGGACGTCCGCGACGCAAATGCCCCAGGCTGCGCGCCGAGGCTGCGGCTTGCGCTGCAAGATCATCAAAAGTTGCATGAGAACAACGTGGTGCGGGTTATGGGCCACGCGCCCCCACGCCAAAGGCGCCAGAACCTAGGGCGCCGCGCACGACTGCTCTCCGCCCTTGCTGTCATCGCCTGGCGTCATGCTGCGGCCTGCAAGACTCCTGACCGGCGAGGGGACCGTCGTTTTCTCGCGCGGCGAGTTGGAGGAAAAAGTCCACCTCACCTCGAGCGGACCTCGAACTTTAGCCTGTGCTGCAGGGCGCTGGTGCTGCTTTCAGCTCCTCCGCGATGTCGTCGTCCAGCGGTGTTCGGTAGGTCATCAGGAGGTAGCCGAGAACGGAGTAGAAACCGACCGTGGCGATCAGGTCGATGACCGCTGCACGGCCAATGACGGCAGCCAGCTCGGCCTCACGGTCCGGCGAGAGCAGGCGGTTGTCCAGCAGGGCGTCGACGGCGCGCACGATCAGCCCGTCCTCGCCTTCAGGCATGTCGCGGATGGCGGCGATGCGGGCATCCGACATGCCCAGCTTGCGCGCCCGGCTGACGTGCTGCTGCCATTCGTAGGACGACCCCAGCCGGACGGCGGCGCGCAGGATCACCACCTCGGAGCGGATCGGACCCAGGGCGTTGTCCTTCACCACGTGCTGGCGCAGCGGTGCCCAGGCGCGCAGCAGGGCCGGGTGGTGCGCCATGGTGCGGTAGACGTTGAGCTGGCCGGCGAAACCCTCCAGCAGGTCGGCGATCTCGTCCGGCCAGTCGGCATCGGAGAGGGGCGGGCAGGGGCTGTCGGTCATCTCTCAGCTCTCATCAAGGGCGCGGGCATAGAGGGCCGGGCGGCGGTCGGCCCAGATCCCGGTGAAGCTGCGGTAGCGGGCGACCTCGGTTAGGTCGAGGGTGACGCGCAACGCATCTTCGCGGTCATGGTCGAGGCGGCCCAGCACGCGGCCATCGGGCGCGACGGCGCAGGAGCGACCAAAGAACCGCTGGTCGCCATGGCTGCCGGCGCGGTTGCAGGACAGGAAAAACACGCCGTTCTCGACGGCGCGGGTATAGGCGCGGTGCAGGAACAGGTCCTCGTCCGCAACCGGGGTGCCCTCTGCGCCGAAGGAGGCCCAGGCAGACGTGATGATTTCCGCCCCCTGCGCGGCCAGGGTGCGGGTTACCTCGGGAAAGCGGATGTCGTAGCAGATCTGCATTCCAAGGGTGGTGTCGAGGGCCGGAAAGACCGGCAGGGCGTCACCGGGCGTGAAGTAGAGTTTTTCATTCTGCCACTGGTGGGTCTTGATGTAGGTGCCCGCGACGCCGTCGGGCGTGATCAGCACCGAGGCGTTGTGGATCACCCCCGCAAGCCGCGCGTCACGCAGGCCGAGACCCGCAACGAGGGTGACCCCTAGCTCGGCGGCCAGGGCGGCAAGGGTGGCAATGTCCTCGCCCTCGGGATCGGCGCAGGCGGCGAAAAGGGCCTCGCCATAGTGCGGCACCTTGGTCACGAAGGGGCCGCCGGGCACCAGAGGTTCGACATAGCCGGTGTTGGACAGTTCGGGAAAGAGGATCAGGTCAGCGCCCGCCGCAGCCTCGGCCCGGATGAAATCCTTCATCCGGGCGAAGTTGCGGGCAGGGTCCAGAGGGGTAGCGTCGAACTGGACGAGATGGGCGGCGATCATGCGGGCTCCGTGATGCGGCGGCCTTTGGCGAAATCCCAGTCGCGACCGGGGGCGGCTTCCAGCAGGGCGCGGGTGTAGTCGTGTTGCGGGTCGGACAGAACCTGCCCCGCCGGGCCGAATTCCACAACCTCGCCGCGCTGCATCACCATCACGTCGTCGCAGATCTGCGCCGCGACGCGCAGGTCATGGGTGATGAACAGGATCGCCAGGTTGCGCCGCGCCTGGACCTCGGCCAGCAGGTCCAGAACCTGCGCCTGGACGGAGACATCGAGGGCCGAGACCGCCTCGTCCGCAACAATCACGTCCGGCGACATCATCAGGGCGCGGGCGATGGCGATACGTTGCCGTTGCCCGCCCGAGAACTGGTGCGGGTAGCGGGTGAGGGCATCGCGCGGCAGGCCCACCACCTCCAGTAGCTCGCCTGCCCGGGCCAGGGCTTCGGCGCGAGGCTCGCCGGCGTTCAGGGCACCCTCGATCAGGCTGTCGCCGGCGGTCAGCCGCGGGTTGAGCGAGCGGTTCGGATCCTGGAAGATCATTTGCACCGCGCGCCGGGCTGGCGCCAGCGCCGTCTGCCCCTCCAGCGGGGCGATGTCGTGGCCGTTGACCAGAATCGCGCCCGAGGTCGGATCCTCCAGTCGCAGCACACAGCGCGCCACGGTCGACTTGCCTGAGCCGCTTTCGCCGACGATGCCCAGGGTGCGCCCCCGGTCGAGGCGGAAGCTGACATCTTTGACCGCCCGCACCCGATGGCCGGGCCGGCGCAGCAGCTTGCTCAGGAACGAGCGGAACTCGAAGACCTTCTCGACCTCGAGCAGCTCAAGCACATGCTCGTGGCGCTCTTGCGCCCGGGCGCGGCGCGGGGTCAGCGAGGGGACGGCGGCCAGCAGGTCGCGGGTGTATTGCTCTCGCGGTTGGCTCAGGACCTCTCCGGTGGTGCCCGTCTCGACAACTTCGCCGTGGCGCATGACACAGACCCGGTCGGCGATATCCACCACCACGCCCATGTCGTGAGTGATGAACAGCACGGCGGTGTTCTGTTCCTCCTGAAGCTTGCGGATCAGCTGCAGGATCTGCTTCTGGGTGGTGACGTCCAGCGCCGTCGTCGGCTCGTCCGCGATCAGCAGTTTCGGCTTCAGCGCCAGGGCCATGGCGATCATCACCCGCTGGCGCTGGCCGCCCGAAAGCTGGTGCGGATAGCTGTCGTAGATGCGCGCCGGATCGGGCAGGCTGACGCTGTCGAAGGCGGCGAGGGCGGCGGAGCGGCGGTCGGGCCCGCGCATCTTCGTATGTGCCCGGTAGATCTCGTCCATCTGCAGCCCGATGGTCAGCACCGGGTTCAGCGCCGTCATCGGCTCCTGGAAGATCATCGCCATTTCGGCGCCGCGCAGCGCCTTGGTGCGTGCCGGGCTGGCCGAGACGATATCCTCGCCATTCAACGCGGCGGTGCCGCCGGTCACCTGCAACTCGCCACGCGGCAGCAGGTCCATGGTGACCAGCGAGGTCACGGATTTTCCCGAGCCGCTTTCGCCGACGAGGCACAGAGTCTCGCCCGGCGCGATGTCGAAGGAGATGCCCTTCAGGATCTCGGCCGGGCGGCGGCCCATGGTGGAGACCTTCAGGTCGCGCACCGAGAGGACGGGTTGGCCGGGTTGGGAAGCAGTCATCACGAGCGGCCTTTCATCTTGGGGTCCAGCCGGTCGCGCAGGGCGTCGCCCAGCAGGTTGATCGACAGGATGCAGAGCGACAGAACGATGGCGGGCCAGTAGACCAGCCAGGGGTTCAGCGCGAAGTAGAGGCGCCCCTCGGCCATGATATTGCCCCAGGTGGGGGTCTCGGTGCCGATGCCGACGCCGAGGAACGACAGCGCGGCCTCGGTGAGGATGGCGGAGGCGTAGACATAGGTGCCCTGGACGATCAGCGGCGCGATGGTCGAGGGCAGCAGGTGGCGCCAGATGATCCGCATCGGGCTGGTGCCCAGCAGGACGGCGGCCTCGACGAAGGTCTCCGATCGGGTCGCCAGCACGCGGGCGCGCACCAGCCGCACGACCTGCGGGATCTCGGGCAGCATGATGGCGATGATCACGGTGGTCAGCCCGGCCTTGGTCAGCGCCACGATGGCGATGGCCAGCAGGATGCCGGGGATCGCCATCAGCCCGTCCATGGCCCGCATCAGCACGGCATCAAGGCCGCGGAACCACCCGGCCAGCAGCCCGAGGGGCAGGCCGATCAGGATGGCGCCAAGCGCCACGCCGGCCCCGACCAGCAGCGAGACACGGGCGCCGTGGATCACGCGCGAGTAAAGGTCGCGCCCGAAGCTGTCGGTGCCCATCCAGTAGGTGCCGTCGGCGGGCTTCAGGCGCATCATCGCGTTCAGCTCGGTCGGCGGGAAATTGGCGATGCGGGGCGCGAAGAGCGCCATGGCGACGATTGCCAGCAGCACGGCCAGGGCCAGCATCGTGGTCCAGTGGGGCGGGGTCTCGATCAGGCGCTTTCGCAGGCTTTGGGTCTGGCTCATTGGTAGCGGATCCTCGGGTCGGTCAGCGCATAGGACAGGTCGATGGCCAGGTTGATCAGCACGTAGGTGCCGGCGGTCAGCAGGATGATCGCCTGGATCAGCGGGTAGTCGCGGGCCAGCACGGCATCGACCACAAGGCGGCCAAGGCCGGGGATGTTGAACACCGTCTCGGTGACGACCACGCCCGAGATCATCATGGCAAAGCCGGTGCCGACCACGGTCAGGATCGGGATCGCGGCATTGCGCAGGGCATGGCGGAACAGCACCAGCCCCTCGGGCAGGCCCTTGGCGCGTGCGGTGCGGACGTAGTCCTCGCGCAGGACTTCTAGCATCGAGGCGCGGGTCATGCGGGAAATCAGCGCGATGTAGATCGAGGCCAGCGCCAGGCCGGGCAGGAAGATGCGATGCGCGAAGGGGCCGATGCCGTCGGCCAGGGCCTTGTAGCCCTGCACCGGGAACCAGCGCAGGTGCACCGCGAAGACGCCGATCAGCACGTAGCCGATGACGAAGATCGGCACCGAGAAGCCGATGACCGAAACCGCCATCACCAGCCGATCGGTCATGCCGCCGTGCCGCCAGGCCGCCAGCACGCCCATGGGCAGGGCGATCAGCAGGGTCATCGCCATGGCCACCAGCGCCAGCGCCAGCGTCGGGCCCAGCCTCTGTCCGATCATCTCCAGCACCGGACGGTCCGAGATCAGCGAGCGGCCGAAGTCGCCCTGCAGCATCTGGCCGATCCAGGTGACGAACTGGACCGAGAGCGGTTCGTTCAGCCCGAGGCTCTCGCGGATCGCCTCGAGCTGGGCCAGCGAGGCCTGGTCGCCGGCAATCGCCTGGGCCGGGTCTCCGGGGGTGAGGCGCAGCAGCAGGAAGACGAAGACCGCGACGAAGAACATCACGGGGATCGCCATCAGCAGCCGGCGCAGGAAATAGCTGAGCATCATGGGCCTCGGGAACTGGGTGGTGCGCAGGGTGTGCAGCGGGGCGAGAGATGGAAAAGGGGCGGGCGGCCCGGAACGGGCCGCCCGCCCAAGTGGGGGAGAGGTTACTTGTGGACGCCCCAGAACAGGGTGATCGGGCCGGACTGGATGTCCTGCAGCTCCGTCCGCCAGGCGGCGACGGATTTGAACTCGCCCGCGTTGAAGTAGAAGCTGTCGTCCCAGGCGATCTGCTGGATCTCCTCGGCGATCTGCTTCTGCTCGTCCAGGGTGCCGGCGGTCAGGTAGTCGGCGCGCAGCTCTTCCATGCGGGCATTGACCGGCCAGCCGGCCCAGCTGTTGTCATCGCCAGAGCCGTTGATCAGCGAATGCACCAGCGGGTTCCAGATGCCGGCGACGCCCCAGTAGGTGAAGAAGTAGTTCCAGCCGCCTTCGGCGACCGGCTGCCAGCCGTTCTTGCGCGATTGCAGGGTGGACCAGTCCATCGAGGCGACCTCGACGGTGAAGCCCGCTTCGCGCATCCGCTCGGCGGCGACGATGGGCTGGGTGGTCAGCACGGTCAGGTCGGTAGGCTGCATCATCAGCACCGGGGTGCCGTCGTAACCCGAGGCGGCCAGCAGCTCCTGCGCCTTGGCCATCCGTTCGTCCGCGCTGCCTTCCAGGTATTCGGCGCCCACGTCAGAGGCCAGCGGCACTTCGCAGCCGTAGATCGAGGGGCAGAGCTGGTAGTACTCGGAATTGCCGATGGCGGTCTGCATCAGGGTTTCCTGGTCCAGCGCATACATGGCGGCCTTGCGGACCTCGGGGTCATCGAAGGGCGGCAGGCGGTGGTTGAAGCGGCCCGTCACCTGGGCGCCCAGCGGGTTCAGGATGCCGGTCTCGACCTCGTCGTTCATCGCCAGCAGCGGCAGCAGGTCGATGGTGACCTGTTCGATCAGATCCACGTCGCCCGACTGGATCGCGTTGATCGAGGTCTGCATGTCGGGCATCGCCTGCCAGACCACGCGGTCGACGTTCACCACCTTGGCGCCGGCGGTCCAGCTGGCGGGCTCCTCCCGGGGCACGTAATCCTCGTTCTTCACGTAGACCGCCTGATCGCCGGGGCGGTAGTCGTCGGCCACGAACTTGAACGGACCCGAGCCGATGATCTCGGGGATCTGTTCGCCGACAGGCGTGTCGGCCAGCCGCTTGGGCATCATGAAGGCCGGGATGGGCGAGGGCTTGGCCAGCAGTTCCAGCAGCGGGCCGAAGGGGGATTTCATGTGGATGACCAGTTCGCGCTCGGAGGTGGCCTCGATGCTGTCGACATATTGCATCATGGTCTTTGCCGAGCCGTCGCTTTGCGACCAGCGCATCAGCGAGGCGACGCAATCCTCGGCGGTGACCGGGGTGCCGTCGTGCCACATCAGGCCCTCGCGCAGGGTCAGCGTGTAGGTCAGCATGTCGTCCGAGACCACGTAGTCGGCCATCTGCGGCTGCGGCTGATAGTCCGCGTCCATGCCCAGCAGGGTCTCGAAGACCATGAAACCATGGGTGCGGACGATCTGCGCGGTGCTCAGATGCGGGTCGAGAGAGCGCAACGGTGCCTGCATGACGGCGGTCAGGGTGGTTTCGGCCCAGGCGGGAAGGGCAATAGTGCCCGCCAGCAGGGCGGCCAGGCCGAGGGACTTGAGGGGGTGGAAGGTCATTCTTGGTCTCCGTGTTGGGTGGATGGTTTCTTGTTGTTGTTTCGGTGATTGCTAGGGGCGCCAGGGATAGGCGCCGCTGGTGTCGAACTGCCGGTAGGGGATCAGGCGCACGTCGGCGGGGCCGAGGTCGGGCGTGTCGGTGACCAGGATCGCCTGTGCCAGCGGCGTGTAGAAATCGCGGAAATGGGTCTTGGAGCGCAGCAGGATCACGTCGTAATCCTCTGGCCGCTCGCCGAAGATGAAGAACGGGTCGCCATCCACCGCGAAGGCGAAATGCGACACCAGCGAGATGCGCACCTCGCCGACCTCGACCAGCGCCGTCAGGCCCAGGTCGACGGGCGCGCCCTGCTGGTAGCGGCCCGAGACGGTGAAGCGCTTTTCGCCGCTCCAGAGCACGCGGACGGTCAGCGCCAGCGGGCCGCCGGTTTCCGGCGCGCTCTTGCCGCCGATGTTCAGCGTGACATCGGCGCCCGCACCTGCCGCGTGGGCGGCGGCGGCGCTTTCGGGATCCAGCAGGAAGGGCACCATGACGCGGCCCAGATCGGCGCCCAGAACAGCGCGCAGCCCGTGGGTGCTGTCGTTCATCCGGTCGGCATGTTCCAGGATCACCACGGGCGCACCGCTGCCGCGCAGGCGCGCGGCTTCGGCGATGGCGTCGTCCATCTGCCAGATCGGGATGGCACCGGACAGCTCGACCCGGGCGGCGTGCAGCGCGTCCGAGAGGCGCGCGGCCTTCTCCTCGGCCGCCTGCTGGCCCTGCCAGTCGAGGCAGATCACCGACATGCCGGTATTGGCGCTGTCGGCATAGGCGAAACCGCCCATGACCGAGATGTCGCAATCGCCCGCGGCTTCCTCGGCCCGGGCCATGTCGATCAGGCTTGCCAGCGGCTGCAGGGCCGTGGCCGACAGGATCGAGGGGATGACCACGCCGGGACGGGCCACGGCAAGGCCGGGGCGCGCCCCGGTTTCGATCATCCGCAGCAGGGCGCGGGCGGCGCGTTCGCCGGTCTCGCCCATGTCGATATGCGGCGAATGACGGTAGGCCACGGCGATATCGGCGGCGGCGAAGGTCGCCGCATCGACATTGCCGTGATAATCCAGCGGCACCGCGATCGGCAGGTCGGGGGCGGCGGCGCGGGCGCGCTCGATCAGAGTGCGTTCCACGTCGGCAAAGCCCGGCGCCCAGCAGGCCCCGTGCAGGTAAAGCACCAGCCCGTCCAGCGGCCCCGAGGCGGCAAGGCCCCGCGCCAGCTCATCGGCGAAGGCGAAGATCGCGGCATCCTCGGCGGGACCGAGCGCGCCCAGCAGGGAATGGAACAGCGGCACCATCTCGGCCCCCGCGTCCTCCAGCACCTTCAGCACGCCGCCCGCCACCGTGTTGGTGCCCCGGTACTGCGCCGGGATCTCGGCGCCCCGGAAACAGACCCGCTCGAAGTCCGCCAGGGTCGAGACCTGCGGCACGGCAGTGACGGATTCGAGGTTGAGACCGGCGAAGGCGATGCGGCGCGTCATGATCAGGCCTCGGTGACGCGGCGGATGGCGCGCGAGAGGCGTTCGGTGATCTGGTCGATCTCGTCCTCTGTGCAGATGTAGGGGGGCGCCAGCAGAACGTGGTCGCCGTTCACCCCGTCGATGGTGCCGCCCATGGGATAGCAGAGCAGGCCCTCGGCCATCGCCTCGGCCTTGATGCGGGCGTGGATCTTGCGGGCCGGGTCGAAGGGCTGCTTGCTGTCCTTGTCGGCGACGATCTCGATGCCGCGGAACAGCCCGCGCCCGCGGATGTCGCCCACGTAGGACGATTGGCCAAGCGCCGCATCCAGCCCCGCCTGCAGCCTGTCGCCCAGCCGGTTGACCTGGTCCATCATGCCGGGGCGCGAGATGATCTCGACCACCTTGTTGGCGGCGGCGGCGGCGACGGGATGGCCGATGTAGGTGTGCCCGTGCTGGAACAGGCCCGAGCCATCGCGGAAAGCGTCGTGGATCTGCTGCGACAGCAGCACGCCCCCGACGGGCTGGTAACCGCCGCCCAGCCCCTTGGCCACGGTGACGAGGTCGGGAACGATGCCCTCCTGCTCGAAGGCAAAGAGGCTGCCGGTGCGCCCCATGCCGCACATCACCTCGTCGAGGATCAGCAGGATGCCGTAGCGGTCGCAGAGCGCGCGGATGCGGCGGAAGTAATCGGCCACGGCAGGCACCGCGCCCAGGGTGGCGCCGACCACCGGCTCGGCCACGAAGGCCATCACCTGATCACCGCCCAGTTCCTCGATCTTCTGTTCCAGCTCGGAGGCGAGGCGCGCGGCATAGGCCTCGGGCGCCTCGTCCTCGCGCTGATCGCGATAGGCGTAGCAGGGCGCGACATGATGGGTCTCTGGCAGGATCGGCTGGAACTGCACCCGTCGCATCGCATTGCCGCCGGTGGCCAGCGCGCCGATGGTATTGCCATGATAGCTCTGGCGGCGGGCGATGATGTGGCGCCGCTGCGGCTGGCCGATCTCGACATAGTACTGTCGCGCCATCTTCAGCGCCGCCTCGACCGCCTCGGAGCCGCCCGAGACCATGTAGAGATAGTTCAGCGGATCAGGCGCAAGGCCGGTCAGCCGCTCGGCCAGTGCCTCGGCGGCGTCGGTGGTGAAGAAAGAGGTGTGGGCGTAGGACAGGCGGCCGATCTGTTCGACCATGGCTTCCAGCACCTCGGGGTGATCGTGGCCGAGGCAGCTGACCGCCGCGCCGCCAGAACCGTCGATGTAGCGGCGCCCGGCCGCGTCGGTGATCGTCACGCCCTGGCCCGATACGGCGCGGGACAGGCTGGCCCCGATCTTGCGGTGAAGAAGTCTGGTCATTGTCTTTCCGTCTGTCGTTCCGGCCGGGCCGGGAATCGCGGGGCTGGCCCGCCGTCTTCTCTTGGTTGGCAGGCTCCGGCGTGCATTGCAACAAGTGTTTCAAAAATTACTGAAAGGAAACGAATGAAGCTTGAACTTCGCACGTGAAACGGTCAAATCATGGTCGCGGGGGGCCTCAGGCCAGCAAGCCCTATTGATTTCTTGTTTTTCAGCCTTCCAGGGCTCAAAAATGAGCCGGAGCAGATCGAGGAAGTGAAACACATGTTGCAACAGGACGTGCTGAGAGACCGGATTGTCGCGCGGTTCGAGGAGATGTCGCCGCAACTGCAACAGGCGGCACGCTACATTGTTGAGAACACCCAGGAAGTGGCCCTGGTCTCGATGCGGGAGCTGGCGCGCAACGCGGGGGTGCAGCCGGCGACCATGACCCGGCTGGCGAAGTTTCTGGACCTGTCCGGCTATGAGGACATCCGTGGCCATTTCTCAGAGGCGCTGCGGCTGCGGGCCGATGGTTTCGCCGCCCGGGCGCGGGAACGCGAGGGGGAGCATGGTCCGGCGGGCAGCGGGCTGGCCCACGACATGCTGCAAAGCCTTTCGGCGCAGATCGGCCGGTTGAGCGAACCGGAGTCGCTGGCCCGCCTGGAAGGCGCGGCGGATCTGCTGGGGCAGGCGCGGCGGGTCTACGTGCTGGGCCTGCGCTCCTGCCATTCGGTAGCCTGGCACTTCCACTATGTCATGACCCTGCTGGGCGACCGCACCGTGCACCTGGACGGGCCGGCGGACACAGGTGCGGACGGTCTGCTGCGGGCCGGGCCCGAGGACGTGTTGCTGGTGATCTCGATCAGCCCCTACGCGGTGCAGTCGCTGGAGCTGTCCGCGCTGGCCCGCGAAAAGGGCCTGTCGGTGGTGGCCATCACCGACAGTGAGGTCTCGCCCCTGATCCCGATCTCGGACCAGGTGATCCTCTGTTCGACCGAGAGCCGCACCTTCTTCCATACGCTGACCCCGGCACTGGCGGTATCGGAGGTGCTCTGCGGCCTGCTGGCGGCGCGAGACCGCGAAGGCTCGCTGAAGGCGCTGCAGGAGGCCGACCAGCATCTTGCCACGCTCAACATCTACGCCAATTCGATCCCGCGCCGCAGGATCTGACCGGAAGGCCCCATGACAAGACCCCGCCGCATTGCCGTCGCCCGCCTCTGGCACGAGGCCAATTCCTTCAACCCCGTCCCGACCGGGCTGGAGGATTTCCGCCGCCGGGAATGGACGCGGGGGGTGGCGGCGCTGGAAGGCGCGCGCGGCACGGCGACCGAGCTGGGCGGGCTGGTGCGCTTCCTCGATGCGCATCCGGATTGGCAGGTGACGGTCTCGCGCTGCACCTCGGCGCCGCCCCTGGGGCCGGTGACGGAGGCGGCGCTGGCGACGATCCGCGACGAGATCCTGGCCGACCTCGCCGGGCAGGCGTGGGATGGCGTCTACCTCTCGCTGCACGGTGCCATGGTGGCCGAGGGCGATCTGGCGCCGGACTACAGCCTGATCCGCGCGGTGCGCGAGGTGATCGGGCCGGAGCCGCTGCTGGCGGTCAGCCTGGACATGCACGCCTGCATCGACCCCTCGCTGGCGGGCGCGGCGGACATCCTGTCGGGCTACCAGACCTACCCCCATGTCGACATGGACGACACCGCGATCCGGGCGCTGAGCACGATGGAGCGTGCCTTTGCCCTTGGCACGCGCCCCTCCATCGCCTTGCGACAACTGGACTTCGCACCGCTTTCGCACGGCATGCGGACCGCCGAAGGGCCGATGGCCGAGCTGGTGGCGCTTGGTCGGCAGTCTTGCCGCGGCGCGGGGCTTGAGGATGTGACCTTCTTCGGCGGCTTCACCTATGCCGATACCCCCAACACCCGCGCCACGGTGGCGGTGACCCATCGGCCCGATATCGACCCGGCGCCGGTGCTCGGGGCGCTCTCGGCCGCCTACCTGGCGCGGCGTGAGGCCTTCCGGGTCGATCTGCCCGGCGCCGAAGAGGGCGTGACGCGGGCGCTGGACCACCTTGCCCGGGGCGCGCGCTGGCCCGTGGTGCTGGTGGATGCGGCGGACAATCCGCTCTCGGGCGGGATTGGGGATACCACGGCGCTGCTGCGCGCCATGCTGGCCGCCGGAAGCGATCTGCCGATGCTTTTCTGTTTCTTCTACGATCCGGCGCTGGTCGCACAGGCGCATGAGCTGGGCGAGGGGGCGGCCATCGACTGCACCCTGGGCGGTCGCATCGCGCCGGACTTCGGCGCTCCGGTGCCCTTCCGGGGGGTGGTCGAGCGCTTGACCGATGGCCGCTTCCGCAACCGCGGCCCCTTCGAATACGGGCGCGAGATCGACATGGGGCGCACCGCCGTGCTGCGTGCGGGCGACATGCAGGTGGTTATCAGCGAGACCTGTCAGAGCGCCAACGATCCGGCCTGGTGCGACCTGCACAGGATCGACCTGAGCCGCATCGCGATCTTCGGCATCAAGGCAAAGAACCATTTCCGCGCGGGGTTCGATCCTCTCTGCGGGCCGATTTATGACGTCGACTGCCCCGGCGTCGCCCCGGCCGACATGTCACTGTTGCCTTATCGTCATATGCCGCCAGCATTCTACGCCTGGGCGTAGCGCTATGCTGCACTTGGCTTGACTGACGACTTCGGCCTGTGGGTGTACTCTCACGGCCGCATTCGCCTAGGTCTGTTTCCCTGAAAGCGGTCGCCGAGGCGCAAGCCTTTCGCAGAGGCTTTCGACAGAAGGAAACAGCAGCGCGCTGACAAAGCACGGCGGCGATGGATCCTCAACAGGGTCGGGTGCTGTCCGCACTCGGTTGGGGTGTGGTTGCAAGCGACCGCTACGGGTACGGGGGCGAAAGAAAAGCTGCTGCACGCTGAGCTGCGTCACTGAGGCGGTTGGCCTTGGGGTGAACCGCGAACGGGTGGGGACACTGCGAAACAAACTGCGACATTTCAAGTCTCCGGTCTGTCATGGAGCCGCATGTTGGTGAAAAATATTTTAAAATCAATATGGTGCGGGTGAAGGGACTCGAACCCCCACGCCAAAGGCGCCAGAACCTAAATCTGGTGCGTCTACCAATTCCGCCACACCCGCATCCGGCAGCGCCCGGGGGCGTTGCGTGACGCGCTTACTAGCAAAGGCCCGGCGCGGATTGAAGTGAAAAACGCGCACCACCCGCGCCGCGCGCCGGATGCGTCTTCCCCGGCCCACGCAGGTGCTTCCAGTCGGCGGGGCTTTGGGCTATCTGCGGGACATGCCGATCACCCTTGCCTCCCTGAGCGACCTGCAGACGCTGGACTTCGACGAGATCATCGACGTCCGGGCCCCCTCGGAATATGCCGATGATCACCTGCCGGGGGCGATCTCGCTGCCGGTGCTGGATGATGCCGAGCGCGCCCGGGTCGGCACGATCTACAAGCAGGTCTCTCCCTTCACCGCCCGCAAGGTCGGCGCGGCCCTGGTCTCGCGCAATGCGGCGCGGCACCTGGAGGGGCCTCTGGCGGATCGGGACGGCAGCTGGCGGCCGCTGGTCTATTGCTGGCGGGGCGGGCAGAGATCGGGCTCCTTCGCCACGATCCTGCGCCAGATCGGCTGGCGGGTGGAGACCATCGACGGCGGCTACAAGGCGTTCCGCGGGCTGGTTGTCGACACGCTTTACGAAAAGCCCTTCCCGGCGCCGATGGTGCTGCTGGACGGCAATACCGGCTCGGCCAAGACCGAACTGCTGCATCTGATGCGCGCCCGGGGGATGCAGGTGCTGGACCTCGAGGGGCTGGCCAATCACCGTGGCTCTCTCTTCGGGGCCATGGGGCCGCAGCCGCAACAGCGCGGGTTCGAGACGGCGGTCGCGATGCAGGTCGCGCAGCTCGATCCGACCCGGCCCGTGGTGGTCGAGGCCGAAAGTTCCAAGGTGGGCGACTGCCGGGTGCCGCCGGCGCTCTGGACCGCGATGAAGGCGGCGCCGCGCATCGTGCTGAAGGCTCCGCTGGACCAGCGCGCGGCCTACCTGACCCGCGCCTACGGCGACGTGATCGCCGATGAGACCCGGCTGCATGACACGCTGGACAGCCTGCGCCCCTACCTCGCCGGCGAGCAGGTCGACGCCTGGCACGCGCAGGCCCGCACCGGGGACTTCACCGCCCTGGCGCGCAGCCTGATGGAAATCCGCTATGACCCGGGGTATGCGCGCCACCGCGCCCGGATGGACCCCGCGCAGGTGAGCGAGATCGAGGCGCCGAGCCTCGCCGCCGAAGACCTGCCCGACCTGGCCGCCCGCATCGCGGCGCGCGTCACCGAGCTTTCGACAGGAGAGACCTGATGCCCGATACCAAGCGTCCCGCCGAACCCCGCCTGACCTCGCTCAGCCATGGCGGCGGCTGTGGCTGCAAGATCGCGCCCGGCGTACTCTCGGGCCTGCTGAAGGGGACGAAGGCGCTGCCGGTGCCCGAGGAGCTGCTGGTCGGCATCGGCTCCAGCGACGATGCGGCGGTGTTCCGGCTGTCCGAGGATCAGGCCATCGTCGCCACCACCGATTTCTTCATGCCCATCGTCGACGATCCCGAGCACTTCGGCCGCATCGCGGCGACCAATGCGATCTCGGATGTCTATGCCATGGGCGGCCGGCCCCTGTTCGCGCTGGCCGTCGTGGGGATGCCGGTCAACACGCTCTCGGGCGAGACCATCGGCAAGATCCTGGAGGGCGGGGCCAAGGCCGCAGCCGAGGCGGGTATCCCGGTCGCGGGCGGGCACACGATCGACTCGGTCGAACCGATCTACGGGCTGGTCGCCATCGGCGTGGTCGATCCCCGCCGCATGAAGCAGAACGACACGGCGCAGGACGGTGACGTTCTGGTGCTGGGCAAGCCGCTTGGCGTCGGCATCTACTCTGCGGCGCTGAAGAAAGAGGCTCTGGCCCCCGCCCTCTATGACCGGATGATCGAGACGATGACCCGGCTCAACACGCCCGGCCCCGAGCTGGCGGCGCTGGAAGGCGTCCATGGGATCACCGATGTGACGGGCTTCGGCCTGGCCGGGCATACGCTGGAGATGGCGCGGGGCTCGGGCCTGCAGGCCCGGATCGACTGGGCCTCGGTGCCGATGCTGGACGAGGTGCGCGCCCTGGCCGAGGCCGGCCACATCACCGGCGCCTCGGGGCGCAACTGGGCCAGCTACGGCGAGGAGATCACGCTCGGCGAGGGCCTTGACGAAATCGACCGGGCGCTGGCCTGCGATCCGCAGACCTCGGGCGGTCTGCTGGTCGCCTGTGCGCCCGAGGCCGTGGAGGAGGTGCTGGCCATCTTCGCCCGCCATGGATTCGACGCCGCCGCTTCCGTGGGCCGCATGGCCCCCGGCGCCGGTGTCAGCATCGCCTGAGCCGTCGGCCGGGCACCAAGGAAAGTCCGCGCAAGCGGCACCCGAGGGGCATGGCGCCCCAGTCGAAACCCGTATCAGAGAGAGGCCCCATGAAACGCCTTGCCGTCCTCCTGTCGCTGCTGGCAAGCACTGCCAGCGCCGAAACGCTCTATTTCTCGGCCATCCCCGATGATGACGAGACCAAGCTGGTCGAACGCTTCGGCGCCGTGGCCGACTACCTCTCGGAAGAACTGGGCGTCGACGTCGCCTATGTGCCGGTGAAGAACTACGCCGCCGCCGTGCTGGCCTTCCGCAACGACCAGATCCAGCTGGGCTGGTTCGGCGGCCTCTCGGGCGTGCAGGCGCGCGCGCTGGTGCCCGGCTCGACCGCCATTGCGCAGGGCGAGGAAGACCAGAGCTTCGTCACCTATTTCATCGCCAACGAGGCCACCGGCATCGAGGCTTCGGAGGACTTCCCCGATCTGGCAGGCCGCAGCTTCACCTTCGGCTCGCAGGGCTCGACCTCGGGCCGGCTGATGCCGGAGTTCTACATCCGCGAGAAGACCGGCCAGGCGCCGGACGCGCTGTTCTCGGAGGTCGGTTTCTCGGGCGACCATGGCCAGACCCTGCGGCTGGTCGCCTCGGGCGCCTACGAGGTCGGCGCGCTGAACTATACCGTCTACGACCAGGCCAAGGCCGATGGCGCGCCCGAGGCCGACCAGGCCAAGGTGATCTGGCAGACCCCGCCGTACCCCGACTACAACTGGACCATCCGGGGCGACGTGGATGCGCGCTTTGGCGAGGGCTTCACCGCAAGGGTGCAGGAGGCGCTGCTGTCGCTGACTGATGAGGACCTGCTGGCCTCCTTCCCGCGCGCGGCCTTCGTGCCGGCCGACAACAGCTTCTACCAGCCCATCGAGGACACGGCGCGCCAGCTCGACATCATCGACTGATGACGCCGCTTGTCGCGCTACGCGGGGAGCGGCTGGGATGGGGCGACAGCGCCGTCCTGGCCGATATCTCGCTGGAGATCCGGCCCGGAGAGCGCATCGCGCTTCTGGGCCGCAGCGGGGTGGGGAAATCCACCCTGCTAGCGGCGCTCGGCCAGAGGATCACGGGCGCCCGGGTGGCGCTGGTGCCGCAGGATCACGGGCTGGTCGGGGCGCTGTCGGTCTTTCACAATTGCTGGATGGGGCGGCTGGACGACGCGGGCACGGCGCGCAACCTGCGGATCCTGCTGCGCCCCTCGGCAGCCGAGCGGGCCGAGGTCGAGGCCGTGCTGGAGCGGGTCGGTCTGGCGGGCCTCGGGCGGCGCCGGGTGGCGGAACTTTCCGGCGGGCAACGCCAGCGTGTCGCCCTGGCGCGCGCGCTGCTGCGCGGAGGCGCGGTGGTCCTGGGGGACGAGCCGGTCTCGGCGCTGGATCCCGCCCAGGCGGCGGCCCTGCTGGCCGAGCTTTCGGGGCAGTTCGAGACCTCGGTTCTGGCGCTGCATGACCTTGATCTGGCGCTGGAGACGGCGACGCGGATCATCGGGCTGAGGGCTGGCGGCGTGGTGCTGGACGCGCCGGTGTCAGAGTGCGACCGTGCCCGCCTGATGGAGCTTTACGCATGAGTGCGGGCCGCCGCATCGCCCTGGGCCTTGTCGCAGCGACCTTGCTGGCGCTCTGGCTGGCTGATCTTTCGGCGCCGCGTCCCGATCCCTGGCTGACGCTGGCCCGGATCGGGCAGGGGCTGCTCTCGCCCGACCTTTCCGACCCCGCCAGCCTGGCCCATGCGGCGATGCTCACGGTGGCCTTCGCGATCTGCGGTGTGGCGCTCGGCGCCGTGGCGGGTCTGCTGCTGGCGCCGCTCTACCACCTGCGTGCGGTGCGGCTGCCCTGCATTGCCATCCGTGCATTGCACGAGCTGTTCTGGGCCCTGCTGCTGATGAACCTCACCGGGCTTTCGCCGCTGACGGGGGTGCTGGCCATCGGGCTGCCCTATGCGGGGATCTTCGCCAAGGTGTTCTCGGAGTATCTGGATGAGGCCGATGCCCGCTCTGCCGCCGCCCTGCCGCCGGGCACCGGGCGCGTCACCGCGCTGATCTGGCAGCGCTATCCGCAGGTGCTGGGGCAGGTGGCCTCCTACATGCTTTACCGGCTGGAATGCGGGCTGCGCAGCTCGGCGGTCCTGGGCTTCATCGGCCTGCCGACGCTGGGGTTCCAGCTGGAAACCTACTTCCGCCAGGCCCAGTACGACCGGGCCGTGGTGGTGCTGGGGGTCTTCTTCCTGCTGATCCTGCCGATCCGTCACTGGGCGCGCTGGCGGCTGATGCCCGGCTACCTGCTGGCCAGCCTCTGGGCGTTGGCGCGGATCGAGGTGCCGCCCATGGGGGCGGGCGCGCTTGGCCGCTTCCTGGGTGACATCACCCCGGCGCCGATCCGCACCGGCGCCGAGTGGGGCCCCTGGCTGGACAAGGTCCTGGTGCAACAGGGCTGGCCGGGGGTGGTCGATACGCTGGTGCTGGGACAGCTGGCGCTGGTGCTGGCCGGCGTGTTGGCGGCGCTGGCCTTCCCGCTGATCGTGCCGCGTGTCGCGGGGCGGATCGGGGCGCAGCTTGGTCACGCCCTGCTGGTGCTCTTCCGCTCGACACCGGAATACATGCTGGCCTTCCTGCTGCTGCAGATCCTCGGCCCCTCGATGCTGCCCGCCGTGCTGGCGCTGGCGCTGCACAACGGGGCGATCATCGCGCATCTGCTGGGCCGCCAGGCCGAAACGCTGCCCCTGCGCGCCGATGCGCCGCGCGGCCTGACCCTCTGGGGATGGGAGCTGCTGCCGCGCCTGCAGGGCAATTTCCGCGCCCTCTGCCTTTATCGCTGGGAGATCATCCTGCGCGAGAGCGCCATCATGGGGGTGCTGGGTCTCGGTACGTTGGGGTTCTACGTGCAGAAGAACCTTGAAGAGCTGCGACTGGACCGGGTGGCGGCGCTGCTGGTGGTGACCGTGCTGTTGACGCTGGCCGTGGACAGCCTGTCCCGCGCCCTGCGCCGGGCACTGCTGCCGCAGGACCGGGTGCGGATCGAGGGCGGGCGGGGGCGCGCCTAGCCGCCGGTGGCCGGGCCCAGCAGGTCCATCAGCCGGGCGTGCAGGTCCAGCCCCAGGGTCTCGTCGTAGATCAGCCATCCGCAGGCCACGAGGCCGGCCCAGAGCAGGCTGAACAGCGAGCCGACCAGGAAGTATTCCGCGAAGGTCTTGTCATCGAGCTCCTTGAAACGGCCGACGGTCTTCAGGGCGATCACGGCGGCCATGACGTTCCAGGACTGGGTCAGGATGCCGATGGCGAGGATCAGCCGCTCCAGCGTGCCGATGACCCGCCCGGCGCGGGCCTTGCCATCCTCTGCGCTGGTGGTCTCGCCCTCCGTCGGGGCCTCCGTGGCGCTCAGCCCGGTCAGCCGGAACAGCAGCCGGCAGGCGGCATTGCCGCCCCAGCTGAGCAGCACGAGCGCCGCGAGTGTATAAATCATGGCGTGGAGCATGGGCGGCATCATGGCACCATTCCCAGTTCGGCGTCGAGGGTGCCGAGCGCCTGTTCCAGCGCCTGCCACTGCATGTCGTAGGCGTCGAAGTGGCCCGAGCTGCGCACCTTGTAGACACTGTGCACCCCGACGCCGCGCCGCGCCGCCAGCGCCTTCGGCGTCAGCCCCGAGAGCAGGGCCTCGATGTCCTGGCGTTGGCGGTCGGTCCAGTCGCTCTCGATGGCGGTCATGCCGGCGCCGAGGGCCTCCAGCAGGGTTTCCGTTCCCGCCGCCTCGGGCAGCGAGAAACGGTAGAGGGTGACCGGGGTCTTCAGCTGCAGTTTTTCGCGGGCGCGGGCCAGTCCGGGGCCCATCATGTTCCAGGCGCGCTCCGGGTTCACCGCCGTCTGCAGCCGCACTGCGCCCAGCACGAAGCGGCAGTCGATGCCCTCTGCCTTCAGGCGGAAGCGCAGCGCGCGCAGGATTGGCAGCGCCGAGGAGAGGCTGCGCGTCAGCCCCTGGAACTCATCCCCCAGGGTGATGGTCAGCGGCGAGGCCAGCGCCCCGGCATGGGTGGCGTTCTGCGCGTCGATTGCCGTGTTGAAGGCCGCGTGCAGCGCCCGGGCCGAGAGGGCCCGTTCGCTCTGCACGATGTCGCCCATCAGCACGGCATGGGGGAGGGAAGTGGCATCGGTCATGTCGGGAGGATGCCATGTAACCATATTCGGGTCAATTGTGGTTTGTGCCCTTATATGGGTACATCCCTGTTTTGACCCGTTTTCGGGGCAGGCTTGCGACTGCACGTGCGGCTCAGTGGAAATCCCGGCTGGGAAACAGGCGCTTGGCCTGTTCGCGGGGATGGCGCGCCGAGGGCCCCGAGGGGCGGGGGCGCGGCGCGTCGTCGCCCGCTGGATGGGTCACCCCGACCTGGTCGCTCAGCGGGTGGCCCATGTCGGACAGGCGATGCGACAGGTCCTCGACATGCTCGGCGATCAGGTGGACGACGATGCCCTCCCGCTCGATCCGCCCCGTGACGCGCAAGAGGCGCCCGCCCATGACGGCGCGGCGGTAACGCTCGTAGAGCTTCGGCCAGACCACCACGTTGCAGGTGCCGCTTTCGTCCTCCAGCGTGATGAAGATCACGCCGGAGGCGGTGCCGGGCCGCTGCCGGGTGATCACCAGCCCGCAGACCGAGATCCGACCCGGCGCGATGGTCTGAAGCTCCGCGTGCGGGGTCAGGCCTGGCAGGGCGGGGCGCAGCAGCTCCATGGGATGTGCGCGCAGGGAAAGGCGCAGGGCGACGTAATCCTCGACCACCTCCTCGCCCAGGTGCATGGGCGGCAGGGTGACGGCGGGCTCGATCCCGCCCTCGCCATCCAGCGCATCGTCGAACAGCGGCAGCGGTTTCGGCGCCCGGATCGCCCGCACCGCCCAAAGGGCATCTCGCCGGGTCAGGCCCTGGACGGCGAAGGCATCGGCTTCGGCCAGGCGCTCCAGCGCGGCCGGCGCGAGGCCCGCGCGCAGCCAGAGGCTTTCGGGATCGGGATAGCCATTGCCGCGCGCCGCGACGATCCAGCCCGCGTCCTCTTCGCGGAATCCCTTGATCTGGCGGAAGCCCAGGCGCAGGGCCAGCGCACCATCAGCGCGCCGTTCCAGCTTGTTGTCCCAGTGCGAGGCATTGACGCAGACCGGGCGCACCTCGATCCCGTGCTCGCGGGCATCGCGCACGATCTGGGCGGGGGCGTAGAAGCCCATGGGCTGCGAGTTCAGCAGCGCGCAGGCGAAGACCGCCGGGTGGTGCCGCTTCAGCCAGGACGAGACATAGGTCAGCATGGCGAAGGCGGCGGCATGGCTTTCGGGGAAACCGTAATCCGCGAACCCCTCGATCTGGCTGAAACAGAGCGCCGCGATCTCGGGGTCGTAGCCGTTCGACAGCATCCCGTTGATGAACTTGTCGCGGAAGACGCCGATGGTGCCCATGCGGCGGAAGGTCGACAGGGACCGGCGCAGGCGGTCGGCCTCTTCGGGGGTGAACCCCGCGCCGACAATGGCGATCTGCATCGCCTGTTCCTGGAACAGCGGCACGCCGAGGGTCTTGGCGGTGACCTCGGCCAGGGCGGGGCCGAAGGGCTCGGGCGCTTCGCGGCCCTGGCGGCGGCGGATGTAGGGCTGGACCATGCCGCCCTGGATCGGGCCGGGGCGGACGATGGCGACCTCGATCACCAGGTCGTAGAAGGTGCGCGGGCGCATCCGGGGCAGGAAGTTCATCTGCGCCCGGCTTTCCACCTGGAAGACCCCGATGGCATCGGCGCGACAGAGCATGTCGTAGGTCGGCCCGTCCTCCTGTGGCACGGTCTCCAGCGTCAGGCGCCGCTTCTCGTGCTCCTCGATCAGCTCGAAGCTCTTGCGCAGGCAGGTCAGCATCCCGAGGCTGAGCACATCCACCTTGAGGATGCCGAGCGCGTCGATATCGTCCTTGTCCCATTCGATCACGGTGCGGTTCTCCATCGCCGCGTTCTCGATCGGGCAGAGGGCATCCAGCCGTCCCCGTGTGATGACGAAACCGCCGACGTGCTGCGAGAGGTGGCGGGGGAAGCCGACGATCTCGCCGATCAGGCGGATGGTCTGGGCAAGGCGCCGGTCCTCTGGGTCGAGGCCCAGTTCGCGGATGCGGTCGGGGTCGGCGCCCTTGTCGGACATGCCCCAGATCTGCCCCGCAAGGCTGGCGGTCACGTCCTGGGACAGCCCCATCACCTTGCCCACCTCGCGGATCGCCGCGCGGGATCGGAAGTGGATCACCGTGGCACAAAGCCCGGCGCGGTCGCGGCCGTAGCGTTCGTAGATCCACTGGATGACCTCCTCACGGCGCTCATGTTCGAAATCCACGTCGATATCCGGCGGCTCGCCGCGGTGGCGCGAGATGAAACGCTCGAAGACCATGCCGATCATGTCGGGGCTGACATCGGTGATGCCGAGCGCCCAGCAGAGGATCGAATTGGCCGCCGAGCCGCGCCCCTGGCAGAGGATGCCGATACTGCGCGCATAATCCACGATATCGTGGACGGTCAGGAAATAGGCCGCGAAACCAAGCTCTTCGACCAGCGCCAGTTCCTTTTCGGCCAGGGCATAGTAGTGGTCGGGGATGCCATCCGGGCAGCGGCGGCGAAGCCCTGCGCGCACCAGCCGGTCGAGGCGGTCCTGGGCGGGTTCGCCCTGGCTGGCCTCGTCGGGGTATTCATAGCTGAGGTCCGAGAGGTCGAAGGCGCAGCGGTCGGCGATCTCGAGCGTGCGGCGCAGCGCGGCGGGGTGGCGGCGGAACAGGCGCGCCATGTCGGCGGGGCCCTTCAGGCGGCGTTCGGCATTGGGCAGGGCGCGGGTGCCGATTCGGTCGATGGTGCAGCCCTCGCGCAGGCAGGTCAGCACATCGGCCAACTGCCGCCGCGCGGCCTGGTGCATCAGCACGTCGCCGACCGCCACCATGGGGGCCGAGGCGCGCAGGGCGATCCGGGCGCAGGTGTCGAACCACTGCTGATCCGAGCCGTCGTAGCGCGGCGCGGCACCGAGGAAGACATGGCCGGGGAAACGGCGCTGGACGGCCTGGACGGGGCGCAGGGAAAGCTCGGGGTCGCCGGGCAGGGCGATCAGGATCAGCCCCTGGCCCCGGGTCAGCAGGTCATCCATGAAGAGGGTGCATTGCCCCTTTTCGGCGCGCCGCTTGCCCAGCGTCAGCAGTTGCGAGAGGCGTTCATAGGCGGCGCGGTCGGTGGGCAGGGCAATCCACTCGACCGGGCAGTCCTGCAGGACCAATCGGCAACCGGTCAGCAGGCGCGGCAGCGCGGGAGGGCGTGGCAGGGGCAGGTCGCGGCCGCCGTAGCTTTGGCGCGAGGAGGGATCCTGGCGCTGCTGCGAGCGGATCGGCAAGCCCGCCTCGCCCTCTTCGGTGGCGCGCTTCAGCTCCTTCAGGGCCGAGAAGGCGCGCACCACCCCGGCCAGCGAGTTGCGGTCGGTGATGGCGATGGCCGACAGACCCAGCTCGGCGGCGCGGGTGACCAGTTCCTCGGGGTGCGAAGCCCCTGTCAGAAAAGTGAAATTCGAGGTGACGCAGAGTTCGGCATAGCCGGCGTCCTGCGGCTCCGGCGGGGTGACGAGGGGCGGCAGGGCCTGCCCCGATGGCCCACCGTCCCCGGCCCCGAGGGGGGAGAGATGCCGATGCCGCACGATATCCGAGAGCAGGGCGAAGGGCGGCGGGGTGTCGAGGCCGGACTGAAGGTTCATGCGAATTCCCCCTCGACGAACCAGCCCGGATTCTGCGGCGTATGGAACAGCCAGAGGCGGCGGCCCTGCCGGGTCTCCACCAGCCAGTAGTCGCGCAGCCCGCGGCGCCAGTCGGGGTCATCGAACCACCATTCCGGGGCGATACGCTCGGGGCCCGTGGCGCGGGCGGTGACAAGGGCCATGCGGCGCCAGCGGAAGCGCTCGGGCGGGCGGGGGCCGGTGGCGCCGATCGGTTCGGGCGCAAACAGGCGCAGGGGGCGCGGACGTGGCGGCACCCAGCCCTGGCCGGGGGCGGACCAGGCGGCGGGCAGTGCGCGGAAGGCGCGGGCCGGGATATGGCTGTCGGCGGGCTGGAAATGCAGCACGTTCTCCAGCCCGATGCGGGTGCCGATGCGGGTCAGAAGATCCTCCAGCCGGGCGTTTCCGTTACCTTCACTTCGCGCTCCAAGTTGTTGGGCTGGACGGCTTTCAACCTGTGTCGCCTCCAGCCGCATCTGGTCGATTCCGAAGCCCGCGTCGATGCCGTCGAGCCCGCGCTGGAACAGCGGCAGGATACGCGCGGCGTCGCGCATGGGCGCGGCCAGCCGCAGCTCGACCTGGCGGCTGTCGCGGTCGACCCGGCGCAGGGTCAGGCAGAGACGGCGGGCGCCGGTCTCGTGCCGCTGCAACGTCTCGCAGAGACGCAAGAGCAGGCGTCGGGTGCCCTCCATCACGTCCTCCTGCAACCCGATCGGTTCGGGCAGGGTCAGGCGGGTGGCGTATCGGGGCGGCTCGGCCTCGGGGCTGACGGCCTCGCCCTGACGGCCCATGGCCTGATCCAGACGGACCAGCGGGCCGGGGCCGAACCGGCGGGCCAGGGGCGCGCGGGGGGTGCCCTCCAACTCGCCGATCAGCCGCAATCCGAGGCGTTCGAGGCCGGCTGCCTCGGCGGGCTCCAGCCGCAGGGCGGCGACCGGCAGGGGCGCCAGCGCGGCGGCGGTCTGCCCCGGCGCGGCAAGGCCCGGGGCGTGATGCGACAGCGCCCAGGCCGCGCCGCGCGTATCGGCCAGCCCGACCCGCAGGGAAAGCCCAGCCCGGGCCGCGCGATGCTGCATGTCGGAGAGCATTTCCTCTTCCCCGCCAATAAGATGTGCGGCGCCGCTAATGTCCAGCATCAAGCCGTCGCGGCCATCGGTGGCAACCCAGGGGCAATAGCGCGTGGCCCATCTGCGCAGCACCGAAAGGAAGGCGGCATCGCGGTCGGGACGCGCCGGATCGGTCATCAGCGCGGGGCAGAAGGCGCGGGCGTCGGCCAGGCTCATCCCGCGCGACAGGCCGGCGGCCTCGGCGGCGCGGTTGAGGCAGTAGAGCCGTTCGCTGTTACCCTCGAGCAAGGTCAGCGCGAAGGGGCCGTGCAGCGGGCGTGCGCGCAGGATCCGGTCGCTGGGCAACCGGGGAAACCACATCGAGACGATACGTTTTCCTGTTCCAGCGCACATCCCACGCCCCCAAAGTTCCCGATTTGTTCTTTATAAGATCCCACCGCATCAAAGTCGAGTCCCCGCCTGCCGTTCCGCCTGCCTCGCGACCGGGGCCCTGGTCGAGCAGGGGTGTGACACGCCAGCGGCTTTCGGCGGCGTTGGAGCCCATGCCCTCGGGGATCAGGCAGAGGCCGGTGGTGCCTCCGGCCCGGGCCGCCAGTTGCAGGCGCCGCCCCTCGCGCAGGTCGAGAGGGCGGGTCACCTCGATCACCGCGAGGGCCACGGCGCCGTCGCGCAGCGCCTCCTCGGCCACGGCCAGCACGTCGATGGCCGAGGCGGCCCTGGCCAGCACCAGCCGGGCGGGGTCGAAGAAGTCGACCAGGCCCAGCGGGTTGAGCTGATCCGGCTGCCAGTCTTCGCGGATCCAGATCAGCGCCCCGGCGCGGGCCCTGGCGCAGGTGACGGCGGCGAAGGCGGTGGCGCCGGGGCCGCAGACCTCGTGCACGCGGGAGGGGCGCAGGGGGAAGGCGTTCTGGAACATGGGCAATTGTAAAGGACCGGACGGGGGCTGGGTTGGGGGACGGGCGAATCGCCACGCGGCGTGTTCGCTTTCCGTTCTAACGCGGCGCGCGCCCTTCTCCAACCCCCTTCGATCGCCCGGAGGGGGCGGCCGTCACCGCCCCGTGACCACCCTTGCCAGCAGCGGCACCAGCGCCGCCAGCAGGGCCAGTCCCCAGAAGGTCGTTCCGAGGCTGGTGGCATCGGCGACGAAACCGATCACCGCCGGCCCCATGAGGATGCCCGCATAGCCGGTGGTGGTGACGGCGGCGATGGCCAGAGCGGGCGGCATGGCGCGCTGGCGCCCGGCAGCCGAGAAGAAGATCGGCACCATGTTGGCGATGCCCAGGCCGATGCCGGCAAAGCCGAGCAGCGCCAGCCCCGGCCAGGGCGCCAGCAGCAGCAACGCGAAGCCGGCCAGGGTCAGCAGCCCGCCGGCCACCAGCACGCGGCGGTCGCCGAGGCGGGCGATCAGGCGGTCGCCGGTCATCCGCGCCAGCACCATGGCCGCCGAGAGGGTCATGTAGCCGAGGCCCGCGCTTTCAGGGCTGAGCAGCCCGCGTTCGAGCACCAGCAGCGCGCCCCAGTCCAGCATGGCGCCCTCGGTCAGGAAGGCCACCCCGGCAAGCAGCGCCAGCACCAGCACCAGCCCGCGTGGCAGCACGAAGGGCTCGGGCGCGCCGCCGCGGGCGCGCAGGAAGCGGGGCATGGCGTAGATCACCGCAAGGAAGGTCAGCACGGCTCCCAGCAAGGCGGCGGGCAGCGGCGCGGTGCCGAGCGAGAGCAGCAGCGTCATCATCCCCGCCCCGGCGAAGTTGCCGAGGGAGAAGAGGCCGTGGAAGCCCGACATCAGGGGGCGCCGGGACCGTTCCTCGACCTCGACCGCATGGATGTTCATCGCCACGTCGATCATGCCGAGGGAAGCCCCGAAGAGCGCCAGCGCCGGGCCCAGAAGCCAGATCGAGGGCGCCAGCGGCAGCAGGGGCAGCACCAGCGCCATGCCGAAGCCGCCGGTCAGGATCAGCGCCCGTGCGCCGACGCGCGAGACCAGCAGCCCGGTCAGCGGCATGGCCGAGACGGAGCCGAGGCCGAGGCAGAGCAGCAGCAGCCCGAGCTGTGACTCGGTCGCGTCCAGCCGGGTCTTCACGAAGGGGATCAGCGGCGCCCAGCAGGCCACGGCGAAGCCCGAGGCGAAGAAGGCCAGCCGGGTCGCCAGGCGGGCGGCGGCGGTGCGGTTGTCCTCGATGGTCTCGGAGGGCTCTCGGGTCAGGTCGGTCATGGCGCATCCAGTGTCTGCCAGGGGGCAGGAAGGGGGCCGGAAGGGGCCGGGATCATGGGGAAGAGGTGTGCTCGGGTCACCTCGGGAAACGACAGATCACGGCTGTCACGAAGGCGCAAGCCCGGGGCGGCGCGGGGGTGTAGGGGGCGGGGGGCCA
>JAAFAB010000011.1 GCA_018222585.1 Paracoccaceae bacterium
ATTGGTTCGTCGCCATCCCCTCCATCAGCCACCGCCGCGCCCCGGTCGAGTAGTCAGCAAGACGGGGGACGTTGGCCCCAAGGAAGTCCAGAGAGGCGTCGGCCTCCGTCTCGTATGCGCCGCCAGCGCGGGCAAAGGTGCCGAGCTGCGAGAAGCCCACGGGCGCACCGTTGAGGGCGAACTGGCCCTTGGTCCAGTCGCCGTACCAGAGGCTGTTGCGGGCCTCGGGGTTGGAGAACAGCCAATCGTCGCCACCGATGGGCCCGTGGCCGGTCCAGATGGGGTGATCGCCGGTGATGTACCTCACCCGATTTCCTCCCGCACGAACTCGGCCGTCTCACCCTCGCCGGCGAGCTTGTACTTGACCGTGGTCCCGCCGAGGATCTTGATCGCATCCTCGCGCCGCGCGCCGAAGGCCCGGAGGATCAGGCCATCCTTGGAGACGGGGGTGTCCTCGACGCTCACCCGTATGGCGCCGACCTGCACCTGCAGGGTCTCGTTGTTGGTGGTGGTGAAGCTCTGCCAGTCATCGCTGGCATCGGTGACACGGGCCATCTCAATCTCCTGTCGGGGTCATGAGACGGTTCTACGAGCGCCACAGGGGCCGCCGAATGCAAGGTCAGGGGGTATCGGCCCATCCGGCGCGCAGATCATCGTACCAGGCGGCACAGTGGCCGGTCTGCACCTGGTGCCGGACAAGGGCCGCGTCGGTCTTCAGCAGCGCCACATCGAGCCTGTCGCCCGCCCCTACCCCGCTGCGATGCAGGCGCCGGCAGTCCGAGGGGAGGGCCGGCAGCGCGCGGCTTTCCTCGATCGCCGCCCGGTCCCCGGCAGCATCACGGATCGCCCGGTCAGCGCCCGCGCAGCCGGTCAAGCAGGCCACCATCGACAAGGCCATCAGCGGGAACGTCTGTCTCTTCGGCATATCGCTCGATCTCCTCGTTCATGCGGATCGCCTCGCCCTCGGCCGCCTGCAGCTTCTCCTGCAGCCGGGCCCCGGCCTCCTCGGCCACCCGGGCGCGGCGCTCGATCTCCTCGATCCTCGCCCGGGCGGTCTCCAGCTCCAGATCCGCGACATACTCGGCCACGGCCTTCCGCACCGCGCTGCCCTTGTCGACCTTGTGCCAGGTGAAGAGGGCGGCAAAGACCAGCACCACCGCGGTGATTGCCGAGGTGGTGCGGTTGCGGAAGAGGAGACGGAGGAAGAGCATCAGGCCAGCTCGAAATGCGGCCCGTCGATGAAGGCACGCCGCCCCGCCGACCGGCGCCGGGCCACGTAGGTCTCGACCGCTTCTTCCATGGCGAGAGGCAGGGGGTCGATGCTGGACAGCTTCCGATCCCAGACGCCGCCCCAGCGCAGCTCGACCTGCAGTTCGCGCGCCGCCTCGGCCACCGCCGCCGCGATCTTGTAGATCGGGGGCCATTCCCAGCGCAGCTTGCCGTTGATGTAGGGCACCAGGTCCACCGCATCGCCGGTGATGTGCTTGGAGTTCATGGTGGTGGACGCGCCGCTGGCCACATAGCGCCGCTGCTCTTCCACCGTGCGCAGGCCGTCATGCACGGTGAAGTCCTGAGTGGTCAGCTCGATCGAGCGCTTCACCACGGACACCAGTTCGGGCTTCACGCCCTCCAGCTCCGCCAGAGAGCCTTTGCCAAGATGATAGGTCATTGGGTCTTCCTCCTGAGTTGCAGGAGGATCATCGGCCCCGGGCGCCCGAGGTCCGATGCAAGGAGCCTATTCGCTGTCGGGACTGTTGGGCGGAATGCGCGCCATGGACTTGATCATCTGCACCAGGAGACGGCGAACCGCCTCGGCTTCGAGACCAAGTGCCAGAAGACCGGGCACGAAATATGCCCACGCGGGCGGATCCTTCGCCATGACGCCGAAGCCGTAGTCGGCGGCGAATAGAGCGAGGACAGCAAGGAGAGCGATGATCTGAACGAGGCGGAGTTTGCGCTGCGCTTCAGCCATGGCCGGCCGCCCGCAGAGCTTCGCGGATGATGAACCATGCCAGCAGAAACACCGCGGCGCCACCGAAGGAGGTCGGGGCCATGATCGTCGCCAGGAGGAATGGAACACCAGCATTCCAGAGGTCGCTGGGCCAGTGCCCTCGGCCCAAGGGGTCCCGTTGATTGTCGATGGTCATCGTTCTTCCTTCAGAATTTCGATCCAGATTTCGTGGGTCCCGCCTTCCATCACGCCACCCCAGCAGTTCGCGTGACGATGACCGCGCCGTAGTAGGTGAAGTCATCAGCTCCGCTGCCAGAATTCGAGTTCAGCCGGATATGAGTGACCGAGGACGGCATCGACGCGACGGTTCCGCTTCGCGTTCGATACTCCCCTGGACTGCCGAAGTCGTTCATGGAGGCGTATCCGGTGTAGACCCCGTCGCTGATGTTGATCGAAATCTTGGAGGACAGCTTCACTGGAAGCTCCTCCAGACCAACCAAGGCGCTGAACGCGCTTTCCTGGGGGAAGATCTCTCCAAGGGACACGTACGTCACGCCATCGTTGCTGAATGCCATGTTCATGCGGGGCACGGAATAGTTGGGGCCTGCCCACATGAGGCCGAGATCAAGCTCGATCAGCAGCCCCCCGGTGGCCTCCGGGATATTCGCTACGATGGAGCCGTTGTAGGCCATGCTGCCAACGGTGATGCTTGGGGCGAACAGCATGTCCGAAATGGCGGTGGGAATCGTCAGGGCCGAGATCGCGGTGTTGATCGCGGCTTGCGCGTTCCCCCGCGTGCCAACGTGCGAGGGGTTGTTGGCGAGATTATCGTCGTCGGTGAAGGGCTGCTGCGCCGCAGATCCCAAGTCCAGATAGCTACGGATCAAGCCCTTGGTAGAGAGCTTCAGCACCGCGATGCCTGACGCGCCGCCCCCAAGGGTCGCCAGGGCCGCGTCGGTATCGGCAACCCCCGCCAGGTTGCCCGCCTTGGTGAGGAAGAGCGAGGGGTCGAAGGTCGCGGCATCCTCGGCGCTGGCCTCTGCGGCTTCAGCGTAAGCCAGTGCCGCTTCGGCGTTCGCCTGCGCCGCCGCGATGTCCGCGAGGCTCGGACCGGCGACGAACTCGGTCCCGCTCCAGTAGATCGCCTTCTCGACCTCAAGGTCCCCGATGGGCGCCTCGTTGAAGCCCCGCAGCGCCCGGTCCAGTCCGTTCCGATGCTCGGACAGGACGGTCCAGATCCTTCCCAGCTCCAGGTTCAGCTTGGCGGTCAGCTTCGGCTCCACCGCGCCGTAGTCGTTGCCGCGCTGCGGGACCATCTTGCCGAAGATGACAATCACGTCGGCCGCCTCCAGCGCCTCGTCGAAGAGGACGGTGGCGTTGTCGTCGTAGCCGTCGCTGAAGTTGGCCGTGACCGTGTAGCCGGAGGAGACGATATCGCCATTCACGTAGACCTCGACCGCCGCCGCCTCGAACAGGCGGAAGCCGACCTCGAAGGGCCCGGCCGAGGCGCTGGCCAGCGTGATGGTGTTGACGCGGGGGGTCGAAGGGACAGTAACCATGCCGGCACCATGGCTGAGGCCAGGGTGACGGCGAATGCACCTAGAAGGGCATGACCTCTGCGGTCGGCCACCACTCGCCATTTCCCTGCTCACGGAGGCGCCTCTTGCCCTCCTGCTGCATGGATTGCGCGGCGCCAGGATCCAGGACCATCTGCAGCTGATCCCACACCAGGCGGTCCATGGCGGCCCGGGACTGCCAGAGCGTGCTGCCCGGCGTGTACCGCTTCAGGAACTTGGTCACGTCGCGACCGACATGGGTTTCGTCGCCACGAATGGCCTCGGCCATGTTGCCGAAGGTCAGCGCCCCGATGTCGTTCCCGAGCCCAACCACCGGGCCGGCGAAGTATCCCATCAGGCCGCCGCCAAGGCGCGTCGTCGACGAGGATGTCAGATCCCCGATGATCCCCAGCCCGCCGCCCTGCAGACCTGCGGCCATCCAGAAGCCCACATCATCCATGGGGCGAGGCTCGTTGCCCTTGGCCAGTTCCTTCAGCTGAACGCCGACCGCCCCCATGATGGTGAAGCCCGCCAGGCCAGCGGCGATGTACTGCGCCCGGGCCATCCCCGTCGGCAGGGCCATGATCTGCCGCGCCTGGTTGATCGAGAAGGTCATCGCATAGCTCTTGTAGCTGACGAAGGACCGAACCAGCTCACCCGAGATCGAGCCCGGCGCCGCCTCCCCCATCAGGCGCGCGCGCATCTCGAAGCTGTTGGACGGCACCGCGATCTCGGTCATCTCCTGCGCCAGTCCGTCGATCGTCAGCGCGATCCGCTCTGCCTCGGCCACGTCCATGCCGGCGTCGACGGCCGCCTGCCGCCAGTAGAGGGGCGAAGCGAACCTAGCGCCGTTCTTCGCCCGGAAGTGCATGTCAGGATTGGAGAAGGCGTTCCAATCTCGATCCGAAATCCCTCGCTTTTTCAATGCGCTGGCGAGAGATGGGTGAAGGTCATCCAGGGACTTTGCATCTGCCAGCATCCCCGAGAACTCCATGTTGAAGGCCACCCGCCCCATGTCGGTCCAGAACGACAGGCCCTGGGCGCGCATCACGAACGACGACAGCCGCTCAGTCCATCCCGCCACCGGGGCCTCGCCGAGATAGCGGAGCATGGTGTTGCCGGCGTCGGCCAGCGTGTCTGCGACATAGCCCATGCGCGCCGCCTCTTCGCGGGTCGCTTCGCTCGCCAGCAGCTGCACATGGCGCGAGACGACGTTGGCCGGGTTGGCCCCGATGGTCTTCGCCGCCATGGACATCGCCACGCTGTCCGAACCGGAGACCAGCATGGCAGAGCCGAGGTGCGCCGCAGAGAGAACCTGCCGGGTGCCCCCGAAGAACCGCGCCACCGTCTCGTTGTGGGGGGCATTGGCCGCGCCCGAGATGTGCGCCAGCATCGCCCGCGCGGTCTTGGCATTGGCCTTCAGCTTGTTCTCAGCCTTCAGGTCGCCGGCCACGCGCTTGGCGGCATGGTTCACCAGGTTGTCGAGGCCGAGGCCATGGGACGGCCCGAGAACTCGCATCATGGCGATATCCCGGGCCATCTTGTGCAGGTGCCCCACGATCGCGGCATAGGGCTCCGACTGGCCGAAACGCTCATTGTAGGCCAGCCAGTCGTCCGCGCTCTTGAAGTGCATCACCCGGCTTTCCGAGTATCGGCGGTGCAGCGCCTGGCCCTGCTGCATCCCCCAGGTCACATCCCGCTTGGTCCAGCCGTCGCTCTCGATGTTGTCGTAGATCTCCCGCAGGAAGCCGCGCTGCACCTCCAGCGGCGGCGGGGTGCCGTCAGACGAGAAGGGCTTGCCGGTCCAGTAGTTCTCGATCCTATCCCAGGCGAGGCGCGGCGCGGTGTCGGCGAACCAGCTGTCGAAGCCCTCGGACATGATCCGCACGCGGTCATGGCGGTGCGGAAGACCGAAGTCGTCCAGCTTTCCGATATTCCCGCCGGCCGCGTTAAACAGCTCGCGGGATCGCGTGAACACCTGGCCCACGGCCTTCGCCATAGCCGCGGCGGCCCCATCGCCCGTGGCCTCGCCGTGCAGCTCGCGAACGATGTTCTTCAGCTTGGCGACATTGCGCACGTTACCCAAGAGGTCACGGGCGTGCTGGCCAAGGAAGGCACTCATCTGGCCGTTGAATTGGCGCATCAGGGCCTCCTGCAAGCCCACCACGCTATCCGTTTGGTTCGACGATGCACGGGACGCCTCCAGCGCCCGCAGCGGGAGCTCTTCCGGCGCATCAGAGCGAGACACGAGCAGAGAATTGCGGCGCTCCACCGTGATCTGGGCCATGAGCGTGTGGCGCTCGCTCTGCAGCTTCCGGCGCAGGAGGCGCTTCACGTCGTCACCCGCCAGCTGCTCGGCCTGGTGCCGGGACCACCCCTGCTGCTCGAAGCGATCTGCGAACTCCTTCCACATTTCGGATGCAAGGCGCGCACGATCCTTGTGCTTTGGGTCCGCCCGGCCTTTGTCGTTGATGCAGCTCTCGAAGGTCATGATCAGCTCCTGTTGGGGGCGCAGAACTCGGCCAGCTGGACGAAGGCTTCTTCGTCATCCAGCTCGTCCAGCCAGCGGGATGCCGGCATAGTGCGCGGCTGGCCATCGGCGCCGGCGAATGTCACCTCGAAGTCCCCGTCGACCTCGATCGAGTCCCGCAGCTCACCCGCCGCAGCCCGGTTCACGGAATCCACATCTGGGGTCGCGGCGCCGTCGGTGAACATGTCGAGCTGAGAGCGGGCGCCCATGTCGAACAGACCGACATCAGCAGGAGCATCACCCCCACGGAGGGGTTCTGCCAGTTGCGCCTCCAGGCGCTCTCTCGCTGTGATGGGGTCGACGCCAGGCGTTACGAGCTGCTGGCCTGCTGCCGTCTGCTCGATGCCCGGGCCACCAGACGGTCCTTCACCCGCTGCGCGGCCGAGGTCTGCTCCTCCGTCGCCGACGGGTTGTCCAGCACCTGCTGCGCCGTCACGTAGTTGCGCTGCATCTCCCGCGTCATCCAGCGGCGCGGATCGTCCTTCTGGGGGTCGGCCATCGAAGCCCTCCTGGGTTGCGAATTGCAGCTCTGCCCTGTCCATAGCATCGAGGGCGTCGTCGACGCTACCGCCACGTTCGGCCAGAGCCTGAACCAGGTCGCCGCGCTCCTGGTCCCCGATCACGTCTTCAAGCCCGTTTCGGGCCAGGTGATCGTCCACGGCGCGGCGCAGATTTTCCATGCCGCGCTGAAGCTCGGTCACGTCGTCGGTATCTGGCAGGGGGGCGAAAACCTCCTGCTGGGCATCGCGCTGCCGGAGATAGGCGTCCAGATTCGACTCTGCCGCCACGAGGTCCAGATCGTTCCGCAGCCGCGGCACCCCGTTCAGCTCGTCGCTCAGCACGTCGAGAAAGCCCTGCTCGTCGAGATATGTGCCGTCATCAGCAATGCCAGCAGCGTCGACCAATCCCGGGAAGCGCTCCTCCAGCTCAGCAGCAACCAGATTGTCGAGGCGGCGGCGGCCGTTGCGAGAAAAGAGGCCAGGCATCGTTCGAGCGGTGATGCCCCGGGCGCGCAGCTCCGCCGCGGCCTCGCCTTCGGGATGGATCTGCAACGTCGGTCCGCCATCATCCGGCCGAGAGGTTCGCAGGTAGGTGGCAAGCGGCCTCTGGCGCCCTCCGGTGGCGCTGCGAAGGGCATCGACCTCACCTCGAAGCCCAGCCTCGATCTCGTCGCCCTGATCTTGGAACCCAGGGTCGCCCTCCTGCTCCCACGGGCGCGGCCCCTCCTCCGCGAAGATCCGGTCCTCCGACCTCAGCACCAGGACATCACCGCTCGCGCGCGCGGCCGCTACACCAGCAGAGGCCTCGGCGCCGCCAAGCAGGGCGTCCTCGGCAGCATCGACGGCCGATTTCTCAGCAGCGCGCCACGGCCCCATGCGGCCCTTGGCAAATTCCATGGCACGTTTAAGTTCTGCGCTGACCTGTCGGCGGCCGGCTGCAGTTGCAACCTTGCCGCCCCCTGCAATCCCGCCAGCGAACAGCGCGCCGAGACCGATCTGGGCTGCAGCATTCGGGTCCTCGATGTCCAGGTATTCAGCCATCGCGTACTGGCGTGGCAGAACAAGAGCTTCGCCAGCAGCTCCGAGCAGCGCTTCTCGACCGAGCGTCCTCACAAGGGAGGTCGCAGGTCCGCCGATCCCCATCATCACGAGACTGGTCGGATCCGAGATTGCAGCGCCGCCGCGCCCGAAGAACTCAGCGATCCCCCTGCCATTGCGCATGAATGCCATGGTCTCCGCCGCGTCCTCGTATTCATCCCGATAGCGCTCCTGCACCAGCGCCTCGATCGCCTCTCGAGAGCTGGGCAGCGAAGCATCACCGGACGCGCCGGCCAGGTCCAGAAGCGCATTGCGCTGCAGGGTCACCTGCTTGCGGGGATTGGTGCGGCCGCGCTTGGTCGGATCACCATTCGGATCGGACCCCTGGATTGCGTCGTCTACAGCCTGGTCGCCTAGCACACGCCGCAGGTCACTCTCCAAGCTGCCATACTGCTCGTCCTCCATGCGCCTCTGGAGATCCCAGGCGTTGGTTTCCATCTGCTCTGCGGTGAAGGCGGCGCCGATACCCTCGAAAAAGCCAGAAGGCCCGCGCACCGGGGGGCGGGCCTTGACCTTGGGAAGCTCCATGTCTTCCGGGGAAATGAACATCAGCGCACTCCTTCTGCCAGGCGCCGCATGTCGAAGATGAACACGTCGCCAGCCTCGTTCTCGACATCGGTGCCGCCGAACAGCTCGATCCGGTACATGCCGGTCATGATCGCGCCGCCGGGCCCGGTGATGGGCACGAACCGAGCATCCCGCATGATTTCGGCGTCGAGGGGCTGCCCGGCATAGGAGGGCACCCCGTTCCCGCCCCAGATCTCCGGGTCGCCTCTCTGGATGTTGTCCGCTTCCCGCCGGGAGTACCGGTCGATCGCATTGCGGATCCCGATCTCAACGCGATCCGGCGAAACCCCGGGCGGCAGCAGGGTCTCGATGCCGTTCACCTCCTGCACGCCACCTGTCGCCCCTCTGCGCGTCTCCTCGTAGCCCAGCGCCTCCTGCATGGCCTGAGCCATCAGGTCGTTCGCGTCGTCGCTGGTAGGGTCGACCCCGCGCGCGCTCGCAGCATAGATCGCCTTGGCGGTCTTCAGCAGGCCGCCCTGCACACCGACGCCGGCGGCGCCGAGGGCATCAGCGATCTCCGGGCTGAAGGTCTCGACGGCCGCGGCTTTGGGCGGGAGCTGCACCAGACCCTCGTCGATCATTCCCTGCCCGATCAGCGCCTTCTGAGCCACCGCCTCGCTGGTGCCAGCCGCCATGAGGCCGCCGACATGGCGGGTCACGTCATCGGCCTTCACCTCCTTCAGCGCCGCGCCGGCCGAAGCGCCGAAGGCTGACACGAACGACTTGGCGAGCAGAGCCTTCACCGCCGGATCACCGCCAGCGGCGAACAGCGGGGAAAGGGTCTCGATCTCGGCCTTCGAGAAGAATGCGGGCACGGTGGTGTAGCCCTCGGCAGCACGCTCCAGGGCATAGTCCTTCCGCGCCGCGAGCGCGGCCATGAAGTTGCCGGGATCTGTCATGTCCGTGGGCAACTGCGGAGGCTTCTGGCCCTCGGGCATGAAGTCCTCGAAATACTGCACCGGATCGGTTTCCAGGGCCGTGACGGCCTTCTTGTCCATGCTTTCCATGGCGTCGAGAAGATCGGTCTCCCAGGCCGATCCCAGCGTGCGCCCCTTCTCCTCGGCGATCGCGGCCGTCCGCTCCTCCGGCGGCATCGACATGAACTGCGGGGCGATCTCGCGCAGGGTGATCTTGGCGGCCGCCTCGCGGGCCTTCTCCGGCTGCAGGGCGCGCACCGCCGGGTCATCGAGCAGGGCCTCGTCTGCGGCGCGCTGACCGTTCTCCGCAGCGGCGATCACGCCATCAAGCTTCTTGCCCAGCTCCGTCGTGTAGGTCTTCAACCGGCTGGTCTCAAGCTTCCGGGCATCATCGTAGGCCCCGAGGATCACGTTCTCGGATTGCGCCCGGGTCCAGGCCACCCCAGGCATCGCCTCCCGCGCCTCCAGAAGATCATCCAGACGCGATCGAGCTGCGGCGGCAGCCTCCTCGTTCCCGGCGGCCAGAGCCTCCGCCAGTGAGTTGCCCCAACGCTTGACCAGCGCCGCGCTGCTGTTGTCGGCCCGCTTCCGAGTGTCGGCCTGCTTCTCCTCGACCATGCCCAGGTAGCTCTGCTGCATGTCGCGCTCCAGGTTCGCGCGCAGATCGGGCTTCATCGCGTCAGGCGCCCCTTCCACCGCCTGCTCGACATAGCCCTGAGCCGCCTGAAGGAAGCCAGCCGGGTCCAGAGGGTATTGCGTCGACAGCGCGCTGAAATCGCGCTCCGCTGCCATCACCATGTCCGACAGGTAGGCCGTGGCCGCGGCGGCGTTGTGCGCCTGCAGGAGGGGGCCGGAGAGCGGCGAGTACAGGCGGGGCTCCACGGCGCCGCTGCTGGTCTTCACGAGGACAGGTTGCGGCGGCTCCGAAGATGCAGCTTGCCCGCCCCCGCCCTCGAACTCCAAGATCGCCGCCTGCAGTTCTTCATCGGAGACCCCCTTCAGGCCCTCCCAGGTGCCGCGCAGCCGGTCCATCTTGCCGGCCATGGACAGCGGTCCAGCGAGAGATTGGCGTGCAAGGTGGTTGATCATCAGCTCCTGCGTGGCAGCGTCGAAACGGGTGCTTCCCGGCAGGCCCAGCTCCTTCGCCACACCGCGCATGGTGGTGCCGACAATCTGGCCGCGCCCCATCGGGGTAGCGACACGTCCAACCTCCCCCTTCACCCACTGGCCGTATTCCCCGTTCGGGTCGGAGAACTGCGCCACCTCGTCCAGGGTCATCTTCGAAATGTCGACGCCTTCGAACCGCCCGCCCGGGCGCTGAGAGTGGCCGTAGAGGGTATCATAGCCGCCGGCGCCCTCGGTCCGGTCGATCAGCCCCATGAGGCGCGTGCTGGTGCCTCCGCTGCCTGAGACGGCTGGGTAGGCGAAGCTGGCCGCCTGGTTTCCCATCTGCCGCCGCGCCATCTCCCGGCCGACCTCGGCGCCTTCAGCCTTCAGCTTCTGCTCTGCCGCCGGGGCCATAAAGTCGTAGGCGGCGTTGGCAATATCCGCCAGGGCAGCGAAGCTGGCGCCGCCGACCTCGCCGACCTGCCGGTAGTTGCTCATGGGATTGCTGCGGACGATCCGACGAATTTCAGCCATATCAGCCTCCGACGCTCTGGTAGAGGTCAAACATCGACGGCGCGGCCTTCGCCAGCTGCGCGGCGAACCCGAGGCGGCCAAGCTTCATCGCGTTGGCGCCCTTGCGGCGATGGTCGTAGACCGACTGCATCTCGTTGCCGAACTCGATACGGCGCTCCCGGTTGCGGGTATCGCGCAGCTCCTGCATCACCTCGAAGCTGCCGACTCCCGGCACTTCTCCGTTGGCGCCGAGAGCGGCCCGGATGGAACCAAGCTCAGAGCCCAGGTTCTGCCGTGATGTCGTGTCGGTCTGCATCGCGCGGGTCCGACCGATGTAGGCGTTGATCTCGGAGTTCTGCTTTTCGGCCTTGGCCTCTCCCAGAACGCTGAAGGCGCTCGCGGCGCCCCCGACAGCTTTGGCCCCAAGGGCAAACGTCACTGGATCCATTACACCTTCACCTCTTGCCCGATTGCCAGCACCGTGAACGGGCCGGGGATGTTCTTGATGACGGCCATGTCGGGGTGATCCCTGCGGCCCGCGACCATGACCCGGAAAATCTGGTCGGTCTGCGGCGGCGGCACGGAGAGATCATCCCCGAAGCTGTAGCCGCCCATCTGGCGCGTGTAGCCGTTCGCCCGCATCTGGCAGGTCAGCGTGCCCTGAAGCGACACCATGAACCGGGTCGCGCGGGTCGGCCGGATGCCGGCATATGGGCTTTCGACCACCTCGACCGGCCACGGTGCCACCTCGGCCTCGAAGTTCAGCCCGATCTGCCGCTGTCCCTCAATTTCGGGCTCCTCCACGAGCTGCCCGGTGGCATCCACCTCGAACTCTCCGACATGGACGATCCCGCTCATGATGCTGACCGTGGAGCTGGGGAGGTGCGTCGGCGCCGCCTGCGAGATGATGATCTCCTGCCCGCCGATGGTGACCACCTCGCCGCCGATCAGCAGCACCTGAGCCTCCGAGCTTTCCGTCGTGTCGATCGCCGAATCCAGAAAGGCGTCGTTGTCGAAGCGCTCCAGCATCCGCACGGTGCTGCCGGCGACATCGCGGTCCACCACGCACCAGTAGCTGCCGAACATCGGGATCACGTCCTGGAAGGTGCCCAGCGTGTCCCAGGGGGCGAAGCTGACCGTCTCCTCGCCGAACCCGGTCGAGAAGCTGACCGCCGCGAGGGTCCCGTCGCCATTCACCACGAACAGGTATTTTTCCACGTTCGGCGAGTTGACGGCCGGGCCGCAGAGCGCGGTCGGGCTGACGACCAGGTGGTTGTGGAACAGCGTCAGGTTCCGCACCGACCACTTCAGGTAGACGTTTCCCGAGAGAATGGCCGCGGCGATACTCTGGCCGTTGCTCTCGACGAAAACCACAGCATCGTCGACCAGCACCGGGGGAATATCGTTGGCGCCGCGCTTGTCGAACTTGATCGCGTTGAAGGTCGATGGGGTCAGCACGCCGCTGTCGCGGGTGTTGATCAGGTAGCAGCCCCGGTCGCTCAGCAGGATCAGGTCGCCCGCGTTGATCACATGCAGGATCCGGGGCGCATCATCGCCGACCTGGCGAACGATCGCGTCGTCATCGTTGGCGCCCACATCGAAGTTCTGGATCGACGAGGAGGCGGACACGGCCACCACGCTCGGGGCATCGGGGAAGTCGACGAAGATCAGCCGCCCGGAGACTGCTGCGGCCGATCGGGGCCAGCCGTGGACCGAAGACATCAACGCCTCGTCCCAGATGGTCGAGGCGAGGGGCGAAATCTCCGTCTTCGCCGAGATCTCGGAGGAGGAATCGTCAGATGCCAGCTTCTCTCCCGTGTCCGGCCCCTCGAAGAACGCGGTGGTGAACACGTCGACCTGGTTGGCGCCGGTATTCACGGCGACGACGAGGCCCTGGAAGTTGGTGTCCTGACCGACGACGGCCTCGCCAACGCGGAACTGCGAGGCATCTGCCACGGTGATCCGGTAGCTGGGGGGCAGCTTGCTCACGACGGTGCCGGTGACGCTCTGGGAGGTCACGAAGCTGTCGATCTCGATCTCGCGCTGACCGTAGCGGATCCGGGTGCCGACATGGGCCGCGGTGAATACCGGCGCGTCGGCCGAGACGGTGATCGAGCCGGTCCGCGCCGAGGGGGTGATCGACGTGCCCTTGTTGAAGACCCAATAGGGCTGCGCCACCTCGCCCCCCGGCGCGCTCTCGAAGGACCAGTCGTCGATCGACCAGTCGCCGGCGCCGTAGGTCAGCTTGTAGATCCCGCTGGCCGGGTCGCCGATCAGGGTCTCCTCCCGCAGGGGAACCACCCAGAGCGCCGAGGCATCGCTCCAGGGCACCGACGCGATGGTCTTCACGGTGCCGCCGCTCTCGTTGAGGATCAGCACCTGGGTATCCAGAAACGCCACCCCGAACTTCAGCCCATCGGCCGGCTGAACCTCGACGATCTTGTCGGCGGCCAGGCCCCGCATGAAGAACATCCCGGGCCGCGCCGCCAGCACGTTGGTGGCCAGCCGGCGCATGTTGCGCGCCGAGCGCACAGACCGATCCCGGATCTCGGACCCCTCGGCTTCGAGCAGATCTTCCCGGGTCTCCATGAAGGAGAAATCGCGCTGCCAGATCGCCCGCTTAGCCACGGCCGAACCTCGCGCGCGCGAAGGAGCTTTCACGATAGGGCCCGCTCTCGCGCTGCCGCTGCTTGGAGGACTTGGTGCGGGCCCGCTGGAAATAGGCCTCGGCCTGCGCCTCCGCCTGCTGGGGGTTCTCGTCGTCGAGGCGCAGGATCACCGCCTCCAGCTTGTGCTGCACGCCGCGGGCAAAGTTCGCGCCCCACACCGCCGGATCGGAGGAGACCAGCACCTCGGCATAGCAGCCGTCGGCGGCATCGAGGTAGACGTGGCCCTGGTCGCTGGACCAGTCGGGCGATAGGCGATTTCCACCGGCGCCGAGGGTCCAGACATGCCGGACATGCAGCGTCGAAAGCGGCAGCTGGTAGCCATCCGGGAAGCCGAATTGACCATCCACCCTGGTCAGAAGATGCTCCTCGACCCGGGTGAAATTGTAGTTCCCGTCCTCCAGCTCGGCCTCCACGATCAGGGGCCAGTTTTCCGTGAGCGCAAGGGCTTCCGGGCTGCCGTCGTTGACCGATGTCAGCTTGTCGATGCCCTGGGCGGTGAGGGCGGCATTCATGATGCCGAGCATGGAAAATGTGTGTGCCATGACCGGAATATTTCGGCGGCGGCGGCTATCTCACATGCAACCACGGAAAAGGGGCACCCGGAGGCGCCCCTTTGGACCTGACCTGGATCTCAGGGAGGAGGCGGTCAGGCCGTCTTCTTGGTAGCCCCCTTGTCGGCATCTGCTGCCTTCTCAGCATCGGCCAGCTTGGCCTCCGCTTCGCTGGCACGCTTCTCAGCATCGGCCAGCTTGGCTTCGAGATCATCGGCCTTGACTTCCAGGCCTTCGATCTGGGCGCGCAGGACGGTGATCTGCTCGTCCTTCTCATCAACGGCCTTGGGCGCAACACCTGCGTCGGCATCGGCCTTCTTTTTGGCCCGCAGCATCTTCGCCTTCTCGGTCTGGGTCGCCGGCTTCATCCAGTTTTCGGAGAACTCGGTGATGGTGACCGCGAAGCGTGCGCCCGGTTCTACCAAGCCGCCACGGGCGCCCCGGGCGGTTGCGACAACCTCGAAGGTGGCTTCGTCGGCGGTGTCCTTCTCGCTGGTCATCGGCCATCCACCTCCGTGGCGACGGCAGCAGTGATCTTGCCAGCGGTCGCGTTGGAGCCGCCGACGGTGTAGCGAAGCCCGAAGAACTCCTTCATCTCGGCGTCGGGAATGAAGCGCGTGAAGGCGGGACGATAGCCGGCAACCAGATCGGCTACCGGGATGGCACCAGACGAAGCCAGAACCACGGCACCAGAGGACAGCGCGGCATTTGCAGCGGTCTCGAGAGTGATCGTCAAGCTGGTCAGGGTCAGGAAGGTCTCCGTCACCTGGATCAGCAGCGGGATGGGCGTGCCAGCCCCGAGGTTGCGAGCAATCGCACTCGCCTCGTAGGGGGCAATGTCGACACCCTCCCACTGGATCACGTTCCCGGAGATCGCCGTGGCGGTGATCGCCTGCGAATCCGAGAGGATGAGGTTTTTATTCAGGATCATCTGGTTTCCTCCTTAGACGATGCGCGCTTCGGTGTTGAGAATCGCATCGGTCTCGCGAAGCGGGATGTTGCGATAGCTCAGGACCTCCTTGCCCTGGACTTCCATGGGGCGGAGACGGGTGAAGTTGTCCGAGGCGCCGGAGTTGGTGCCCAGGGCATCGAGGGCTTCCAGCACGTCACGGTTGCAGTAGATCGCCAGGCGGCCCGGCGACTTCTGGTCCATGACCTTGTTCACGCGGCGGGACTTCAGCTTGTAGTAGCCTTGGCGCAGGAACTTGTAGAGGTCGACGCTGCCGGCCTTCATGTTCGACACGTCGATGTTGGGGATGCGAACCACCCGCTGCCAGTCGCCCAGAGAGAAGCCCACATGGGTACGGAACATCTCCTCCTCGATGTAGTAGGGGTTGCCGTCTGCATCGAGGACGCGCTGGCGGCCCATGTTCTCGCGCTGCATACCTGCCGGGGTGCCCTTGGGATAGATCGCGGAGAGGCCGTCATAGCCCCACTCGACCATCCAGATCGAGGTGTTGTCGGAGCCGGTGCCTCCGGCGTCGACTATCTGCGCGCCGGCGCCGGAGGTGCCGATCGTGCTGAAACGCGCGCCCAGGCCCTTCGGATACTTCGGGTTGGAGGCCGGGTCGTGGTAGAACATGGCGGTGACCAGTTCCTGCGCCATGGACTCCATGAAGGAGCGGCCTTCGGCGGAACGGATCGCAACCTTGTTGTCAGCGTAGAGGGCCAGCTGGCGCTCATCGACGCCGGACAGCCCTTCGACAAACCCCGTGGTGTCATCGACCATCTGTTTGGCGGACTTGGACTGCGGGATGCCCTGATAGAGCGCGCCCCAGGCGACCGATGGCAGACCCGTGCGGATCGAGCGGGTGTGCTTGGTTCCGGAATTGCATTCCATCCAGGACCAGTCGTCCATGATGTCCTGCGAGGTATCGTTCATCGTCTCGATGACCTCGATATAGCGCCCCATCCCATCGACGTTCTTGTACTGGTCGATCATGGATTGGGTCGATTGGGTGAGCGTCGGCATATAGGTGCTCCCTTATTTGCTCGGGGTGGCGTAGTAGTCTTCGAGGTCTTCCTCGACGGACTTCGGGTGGAGGACCGTTGCGCCGGAGCGCGGACCTCGAGGGCTGACAAGGGCTTCGAGCGCCTTGAGCGGCGCGGCCCCGTAGGTCAGTTTCTTCAGCGCGGCGGCCTGGTCGGCCGGGAGCTTGGCATCGAGCGCCCGCTGCACGGTGGCCACGCGGGCCTCGCGGGCGGCATCGTTGGCGCCGAGGGTCTGCCACTCGGCATCCTGCTGCTGGATCAGGCCATGCAGCTTGGTCGCCTCGTACTTCTTCAGCAGCCCCATGACCTGACCGCCGGCCGACTTCGGCAGGTTGTTCTCTTTCAGGAACGTGCCGAGCTGGCTGAACAGCGGAGCCATGGCTTCGTCGTTGGGGTCGATCGCCTGGATCTCGACCCCATCGGGCAACTCGACGCCCAGGTCGAAGTCCTCGGGCACCGTGAAATCGTAGACGCCGTCCTCGGGCACCTCGGCCAGCTGCTCCTGGCGCCGGGCCTGCTCGGCCAACAGCTCCTGATAGTGCTCGCCGAAGCGGTCCACGTCGGGCTGGCCGTCGGTGCGGTAGTCGTCGCCGATGAAGGAGAGGTCGGGGGCTGCCGGGGGATCGGCCGGGGGCGTGGCGGGCGGATCACCCGCGGGCGGGTCCGCCGGCGGGGTCGCGGGGGGATCTGCGGGCGGATTATCCCCGCCCGGTGCCCCTTCGCCCTCCGGCGCGCGCAGCAGCTCGAAGTTGAGAAATTTGTGCCAGAAGCTGGTCCGTTTCATTGCTCGCAATCCTCCTGAGATCGAGAGCGATGAAACGCTGAGCGTTCAAAGCATCCAATGCACGGGGATCAGCTTCGGGCGAAAGGTAAAAATCTTCCGTCGATTTCTGAAGCAATTCCAGAAGGATACGGCCATCGTCGGTGTTGAGGGCGCGCTGAACAGAACGGATCGCGGTGCGGACCCGGGCCTGCACGGCGTCGTCCTCAGCCTTCAGCAGCTCACGGAGGTAATCGAGGACGGGGCCGCTATCGGCGATGCGGTTCGGCAGGCTCATGAGCTGGTCCTTACTGCGGCGAGGAGGTGTTTTTCGGGTTCTCGACCACGCGCTCTTCTTCGCGCAGCACGGTCAGATCGTCGCCCGAGGATTTGACGATATTGCGGAACGTGCCCACGGGGTCGATGAAGTTGTCGACGCGATCCTGGAAGACATCGAAGGCCAGGCCGAGATTGGACCTGGCGATCATCACCTGGTCCTGGTTCTGCGCCTTCTGCATCGGCGAGATCGGCTGCAGGGTGATCACCTGCTCGTTGAAGGTGATCGCCTCCTCCAGCTGGCCGGTCTGCACCCCGAGGTATTCGAAGCGCTGCACCATGGGGCAGATCATCTCGGTCCAGAGCGGCGCCGAGGGCTTGCCGAGACGCTTCTGCACCTGCCGGCGCTGGTCGATCCATTGCGAGGCGGTCGGGGGCGTGTCGCCGCGCTGCCGGGGCCCGTCCTGATAGAAGGCCCGGTTCAGCCGCTCGATGAAGCCTTCCTCGGTGTAGAAGCCGTAGTCGAGGTTGGTGCCCTTCTGCAGCTCGTAGATCATGTCCCGGGTGAAGCCCCGGCTTGCCGGGATCGCGCTGCCGGCGATGACCCCTTCGGAGAGGTCGATGAAGCCGTCGTCGGGGTAGATCAGCGTGTTCTTGAGAGCGTCGTCGAGGCCGGTCAGCACCACCTCGTCGATCTTGTCGAGCGTCCGCATGTCGGGCAGCGCCTTCCAGCCCGATCCGCGGCCCCAGGGCTTGCCGATCTGCGGGTTGAAGCGGCCCACCAGCAGGGGGCAGGCGCCCGCCAGATCGCCGATGACCTCGGCCTCCATCACGCCGATCTCGTCGACGGTGATCTCGGCCTTCCACATCGGCCGCGCCGGATCGGTCCAGTCCACCCAGAAGCCCCAGCAGACCTTCGCCGTGGCGCCCGGCTTGTTGATCTTGTTGCGGATGCGCGGGTCCGAGAGGTCGACATCCCAGCCCTTGAACAGCGCGGCCAGCGTGTCGGCGTTCACCCATTGCTCGCGGAAGCGATCGAGCAGACCGAGATGGCCCGGGACGATCAGCAGCTCATGCGGCGGCACCACCTCGACGTGGATCGGCTGCATCAGGTGGGCCTGCTGCACCCAGAGCGCCGGCGTGCCGTGGGTCGCGGTCTCGAAACCCCATTGGGGGGCGATGTCGTAGTAGTTCGACGAGGCGATCAGGTCGCGGATGTCCTGCTCGCGGGTCTCCACCAGATCGGTGACATCGGCCACCTGATCCTCGGGCACCGGGGCGGTGACGAGGAAGTTCGTCCAGGACGCTTCAGCCGGGGTGTAGTAATCCACCAGGTCGCCGGCGAGGTCGATGGCCAGTTCCTCGGGCAGCGAGTGGAAGGTCTCGGCCTCGGTCAGGGTCGTGGAGCCACGCCGCGAGAAATCTCCCTCCCGCCCGGGCGCGCAGAACCTGAAGATCTCCTCGATGTAGGGGCGCGCGGAGTCACGCCACCGCTTCGCGGCCGCATAGCGGGTGCTGAAATCCTTGGACGGCTTCTTCATTTCGACCGGCTGAACATGCTGGGGAGGCCGTAGACGGACGAGATGTCGGTCTGAAGATCCTTGGCCGTGTCCTTCGCCGCGCGCAGGCTTTCGGCATCTGCGATACGGCGCTGCCGCAGCCGCTCAGCCTTCGCGTCGGGGTCTTCCCTGGGTTTCATGAATGATCTCCGCTCCGTTTTTCAGCAACATGCGGCGGAGGGACCAAGGAGCGAATGCACGCCGCCCGACCAGGTGGGCGCACTGGCTGGCGCAGTTCATGCCGAGGTGCAGGGGCACGAGCAGCTCTCGATCGTCTGGGGTGAAGCGAAGGATCTCACGGCAGGTGGAGAAGCGCGCGACCAGCAAGTCCTCGACCTCGTCGTGCAGGTGCGTGACCAGCACCCGCGATCCGGCGCCGCGGGGGTCGAAGAACAGCCAGGTGTCATCGCAGGTGTATCCCCAGGCATCGACGTGTCCGAAGATCGAGCGCCATGAGGCCCCGGCGCGCAGATCCTTGACCCCGGCGGGGGCGTAGAAGCCGAAGTACCATTGCAGGATTTTCATGCCCGCCTCCGCAGGCTGATACGCTCACGATTGGCCACCGTTGGCCGCGGGCGGGGCCGCTCCTTGTTCGCCACCAGCGCGTGCCCCTCGCCCCCGCCGAGCAGACCGTTCTCCATCGCCTCGACGACGTGCGAGTAGACGTTCTTCACCGGCCGCGGCTGGTACATGCCCGGGCGCCCCTTGATCTTGGCGTAGTGGTAGCCGCCGGCCAGGCCACGCTTCAGGATGGGGCACCGCGTCGGGTTGACCTTCAGCCCCACCCGCTTCGCCAGGATGCCCTCGACCGTCGAGCGCCGCAGCTCCGGGTTGTTGTCCGTGGTCGCCGGCAGCACCCGCATCCCGTGGGCCTGGAAGACATCGAAGGCGGTCACCTCCGTCGCCTGGGTGCCGTCGCCGCCCCGGGGGTCGCCCCAGAACTCGACCGTGGCGCCCGGGAACCACCGCGCCAGATGGTTCTTTACCCGGGGTGCGAAGAGCTGGGCGCTCTCGTTGTCGCCGATCAGCTCGGAATGCGCGGTCCAGAGGCCGTTGACCTGCTGCAGGAAGACCGCCGCCGGGTCGCGGCCGAAGTCCAGCCCGCAGATGATCTGCAGCTCGAGGATCGGATCGAGGTCGATCGGATGGACGTGATACGCCTCCGAGAAGGTTGGGTAGACCGGCTTTCCGGCCTGGTGCAGCCCGACCTTGTTCAGCACCCGCCGGTCGATCCAGTCCTTTTTCTTGCCCTTGATCTTTTCCGTGTAGGGCTCCTTCAGCCACTTCTGGTTCTCCGCCTTCGGGTTTTCACGGTAAGCGGGCCTGCCGTCGACGATTTCTTCGATCAGGCCAGGCGGCTGAATATAGAACGCCCAGTCATCCGGCTTTTCGAAGCTCTCCTTTTCATCGTCCGACATCTCCGCCGGCAGAGGAATGTCCCCCCGCATGTAGGGGATCCAGTGACCCTCGATCGGCGCGTTCATGTCCATGAAGCCGCCCCACCACGTCGCCCCATTCCCCATCGACATCGACGGGTATCGGCCACACCGGGAAAGAAGCTCGTCGATCACCTCCTTCTCCACGAACTGCCCTTCGTTGAAGAAGAAACCCGTGATCTCGTAAGAGGCGCAGATCTCTTCGGCCACGTCGGCATCAGGAACCGCCAGGAAGATCACCTCGCAGTCGACGAATGTTCCATCCCCTGACGGATGCGGCCGCGGACCACCATCCTTCACGTCGATCAGACGGTGAACCATCGGTTCAGATCGGATGAACGGCCCCCACTTATCCTCCGGGAACCACAGCAGCCACGTCGTCTTGATGATCGTCTCGCGCAGTTCCTTGTAGGTCCGCCGGCAGACTGCCCATCGCGTTCGACGCACCCCGTCGTCGTCAGGCTCCTGCTCACAGGCCAAGCGCCAGATCTTGTGGCAACCGGCCGTCGATGTGCCAGAGTTTCCGGTCACGAAGATCCGCCCATTGTGGCGCGCCACAAAGAACCCGGTCGACGTGGTGAAGCAGTATTTCCGGCCCCCAGGCGCCTTGATCCGCTCGATCGACATCCAGTCCCGCCGGATGCCCACATTCGTCTTCCGGCTTCCCTTGTGCGAGATATGCACGGTCCAGATCGGGGCCCAATCGTCGTTCCTGGCGTCCTCCTTTCGCGTGAGGGTCGCCCGCCGGCCGGTGGCATGGGCCGCATACTGCATGAACTCGGCGGTGCGCTGGCAGGTACTGTCGAAGCGAATGTCATCGCCTTCCCACAGCCCGTCCCAGTGGCTCATCTCGTCGATCACCACCTCGGCCCGCGCTGACCCGCAGCCGATCAGATCGAGCGTCTTCTCCATCCAGTCCTGGCGCTCGAAAGTGAACGTCAGCTCCGTCTCGCGCGTGGCGTGCGGAAACTCCTTGAACGGGATCCGCGCCTTCCAGAGAAGCTGCCGCAAGCGATCTTTCTTCCGATCCTTCCGAACCGTGATGACCACCTGGTTCCCGCGCTTCGGCAGGCAGCCGTCCGCTGCAATCGCCACCCGAAGCCGAAGCTCCCATTCATCGAATGGCGCCCCCCGCACCTTGAACCCGGTCGGCAGGGTGTACCGCCCAGGCGCCGCAGCAACGTCTGCCGCCTCCCGAACCCGGAAGTTCCCGTCCCGATCGTAGAGCGCCACCCGATGCTCGTCGGACAGCACCATCGACATCGAGTGCTTGTTGTGGAACCACCACATCTCCTCGCACGGCTTGTCGATGTACCCCAAGGGATGCTCGAACCAGGCCTCCCCGTCCTTCCAGACGAAAACCCGATCTCCCTCCTCGAAAGCGTCCATTCGCTTCCAGCCATAGGGCGTCAGAAATTCAGTTTCGGCGGATAGGCAGCCAATCGGCCCCTGTATCGCGCCGAACTTCGGCTGATCCCAGAAGAACGCGGTAATCACCTCTCCGTCCGGAATGTAGACCCTGCGCCCATCGGGCGTGACCGGCATCTTTGCCATCAGTCATCACCCCAGCTGGTCATGATCTCCGACTTCTGCATCTCGATCATCCCGACCAGATGAACCGTGCTGTCGCAGGTGTGCCCATGAGACAGAACTCCATCCCGACCCATGGTAAAAATTGAGACAGCGGCCTGCGGGTTTTTCCTGGCATGTTCCAGCGCCTCCTCCAGCCGGGCGATCACCGCCTCCGCGCACTGGTCGCGCTCCGTCGCAATCGTCTTCAGGTTCGACATCCGCAATTCTCCCAAGATCCAAGGTCAGACCCCGAGAAATTCGCCCCCAGGCGCCGCATCTCACATGCAACAGCCTGATCAGAGCCGGAAATGTTCGATATGTGAAATCAATCCAGCCTCCTGCCGGTATCCAGCCCGGGGCACAGGTTGCTTTTGTGACAATCCAAGCCAGAAACCATCAGCAGCACCCCAATCAGCACCATCCGCAGCAGTTTTATTTATTTTTTTCAGAACTTTAACGGCCCGCGAGAGAGGAGGACGACTAGCACAATCGCGCGCGCGGTTTTTGCCCCCACCCCCCCCTGATCGAAGGCCCCTCCCCCCTCCTCGACAGGGAGCAGAGGCAGGGCCGAGGGGGTGGCACCGTGCCTTGTTGTGACGGGCCAGCATCACAACAGATGGCGCAAGCCCTTGTATTTACTGAGCTTCCTCGTCTTGACCCTCTGACTTGGTATCAGGGGGAGGCGTGATCTCAACCACCAGAGAGCCTGGACGGGGGTAGGTGTAGTCCCCCCCGGCATTGGCGTTGATCTGCACCGCAACAGCTGGGCCGGGGGGCTCGCGCCTGAGAAACTCCACCATTCTTGCTCTTACCGGCAGGCTCTCCTTTTGGTCGAGGAGTTCGCCCGCGACGTGGAGGGCGTGGGCCTTCAGGACGGGCTCCAGCTCTTCGGCTTCCTTGATGTATTGGGCCTTAAGCTGCTCCCACAGTGCTTGGACGTGTGGCTGCTTGCGGGCCTTGTGGATGGCGGCCTCTGTGATGCCTGCGCGCTGCGCGCACTCGGCCCATGGGAGCCTATGACGTAACCGCGTGTTTAGTGCTTTGCGTACCTTGGTGGATACGCGGCGCTTGTAGACGGGTGATAGGGTCTTATCGGGGGCTTGGGGCTGGGTCATGGGGTGGAGGGTATGAGGGAGAGGGGGAAGGACGGAATGCACCGGGGCGGGCTGGTGGTGGGGCGTGGGTGCGCAAGGGCTCACCGGCTCACATGGTGGCCGGGCAAGCGTGACGCATTTTGAGACACGGGAGGGGCTACAGGGTGTTGGCTAGCCACATGCCAAGGCTGATCAGGAGCAGCACGCCGAGACCAATCAGGGGCTGGGTGCTGCGGTCGCGGATGGCAATCCCAACGAAGACGCCGACGATAGCCAGGCAAGCAAGGACCGTCAGCACCACCTCAGGCCCTACCGCCGGAACTGATCTTCACGACGCGAGCAGATAGCACCCTCTGACTTGGCTTCGACAATGACGTCACCGCTCACGTATACGGTCCTCGTGCAGGTGAGAACGTGTTGCCCGGTCTCGTTCCCAATCGTGCCCACCGACCGCCACTCGTCGATCCAGCTATAGCGCTTCGCACCTGCGGTGTTTGCCTCTGCGTCCGGATAGCCAACCTTGGCAATCAGATCGCCAACGCGCGAACCCTCCCACTCGGAGAAGCTGGCGCGCCCCATATCCATTGAGCAAGCCGCCAATAGCGGCAGGGCCGCCCATACCAGAACCTTCATTCTCTCGTCTCCCCTTGCTTCCTCGGTAGGTACTGCCTGACCTCGTCCCTGAGCGCGGCAAACTCCGCCATCCTCTGCCGCATATCCTCTTCGCTGGCTCCGGGCTCGCTGTAGCTGTCCAGGGCAGCCTGCATCCGCTCCAGCAGCTCCGCAACCCTCTCGGGGTCGTACTCGATCACGGGGGCTGGGTACTTCTCCTCAAGCGTAGCCACGATCTCCGCGTTCATAGAGCGGTTATTGGCCTCGGCAGCAGCTTTAACCCGGCCTCGCATCCCATCAGGGAGGCGCAGCATGAACTTGTCGATGAGGGTACGATTTTGGTCTTCTGACATGGTGATAGCCTTAGGACGCAATTTGATGTTGACGCAATGATGTCCTTAGGCCATAGATGGTAGTGTCCTTAGGACGCAAACGGGGTATCACCCCTACACGCCGACCGGAACCGGCGCGTTCCACAGCAAAGGAGAAGAGAATTGACCAACATCGTAACAGTGGACTTCAGGGGCGATACGCTCTTCGGGTTTCAGGAGGGTGAAAACACCTTCGTTGCCCTTCGTCCCATCGTTGAAGCAATGGGCATGGACTGGTCTGGGCAGCTGCAACGGGTGAAACGTGACCCGATCCTGTCGGAGGGTGTGGGTATCATGCCCACACCTTTCGGGCGTGGCGGCGACCAAGAGGCGGTTTGCATCAAGCTCGACCTGCTCAATGGCTGGCTCTTCACCATCGACACGAACCGGATCAAGGACGACTCGGTGCGCCAGAAGGTGCTGACCTACCAGCGCGAGTGCTACCGCGTCCTTCACGACCACTTTGCCGGAAAACATCGAGCAAGAGTGGAGGCGGAAGTTCCGGAAGAGATCGACGCCAGCGAAGGGGTCAAGCTCCGTCACGTGACTGAAGCTCGTCAGACCTTCGGAACGCAGGCTGCTGCGCAGATGTGGTTCCGCCTCGGGCTGCCCGTCGTTCCTGCCATGCTGCAGGATCCCCGCCAGCTCAACCTGCTGGACTACCAGGCCATCGACACGAAAGGCGGTGAGGCATGAACACCAACGACACCAACTCGGACGGCCGCCTCCACCTCCGCCTGCCTGATGGCTGGCGCGAGGCTCTCAAGGTCGAAGCAGCCCGCAACTACCGGAGCATGAACGGGGAAATCATCTTCCTTCTTCGTCCGGTGATGGATGAGATCCTGAAGCGGCAGGAAGGCGGTGAGGCATGAGCCAGAACCGCACTCTGAAAGATCAATTCATGCTGCGCTTCCCTGATGGGATGCGAGAAGCCCTTAAGATCGAAGCTGCCCGCAACCATCGGAGCTTGAACAGCGAGATCCTTCACCGTCTCGAGTCGACGATGCAGGCCATTCTGGAAGAGGAGGAGAAGCGCCAGGAGGACACCTGAAACGAGCGAGGCCGCCGGGATAGCCCTCCCAAACGGCCTCTAAATGATCCACTCACATAAGGAGATCGCTCATGAATGTAGCGACACGACGCGGCTTTATCAAGGCTCTGCCTGCTGCCGCGCTGACCATCCCCGCAATCACCCATGCCGCAGAGGGCGTTAGCCCCGTGCAGGTCATGTTTCACCGCTGGCAGAGCGCCACGCAGGAGCTTGAGGCCACGCCCGACGATATGAGCGATGCCGAGAGCCTGCCCCTCGTGCAGCGTGTCTGCGCCCTGGCTGACGGCATCGTTGATGTGCCCTCGCAGTCGATGGCCGATTTCGTCCTGAAGCTGGCCGCCCATACCGACTACGGCCAGCACGACCTGAGCAGCTGCCCCAGCTCCGAGGCTCTGGCCGACGAACTGCGCGCCCTGGTGGGGGAGATCACGGCATGAGCGTCCAACTTAACCTGCCAGATGGTCAGCCCGTCACTATGTCCTCGCTTGAAATCGCAGACCTCTGCGGCAAGCGACACGATCACGTGCTTAGGGACATTCGAAAGATGTTGATGGGCCTCTACGGTGACGAAGCGGTCAACGCTGGCCTCCCTGACCGAGACAAATATGAAGCCTTCTTTGACAAGATGGGCTGGGGCATCGATACCCCAGATTTGGGGAATGGTCGCGTGGAGGGCATCAAGGTGCGCCGCGACACCCGGGGTTTCGTCGCTGAAATCAGCTTGGACTACAACCACACCGTGACACTTATTGCGGGCTACAAGGTCAAGCTGCGCAAAGCGATCATCGATAAGTGGCAGCAGCTGGAGGAGAAAGAGGCGGCCCGCCCTGCCCAGCAGATCGACCTGAACGATCCCGCCCAGCTTCGCGGGCTGCTGCTGAACTACAGCGAGCGGGCGGAACAGCTTGAAAAGCGCGTGGAGGAGCTTTCCCACGCCGAGGAGGAGCTGGACCGCATTGCGCAGGCCGATGGCAGCTTGAACATCACCGAGGCCGCCAAGGCCCTGCAGGTGCGCCCCAAGGATCTGTTCGCGTGGCTGAGCCAGAACGGGTGGATCTACAAGCGCACCGGCAGCAGCACCTGGCTTGGCTACCAGAGCAAGACCGTAGCCGGTTTCCTTGAACACAAGGTGACCACCGTGCTCCGCGCCGATGGCAGCGAGAGGGTTTCTGAACAGGTGCGCGTTACCCCGCGCGGCCTGACCCGCCTCGCCCGCGTCGTGCCCTCTGCCGTTCGGGAGCTGATCTAATGACCGCCTCTCACCTCACCACCACTGCGCCCGGGACCGGAACCCCGGGGCAACTCCACAGCGAAGGAATGAACCCATGAAAATCCTGACCCATACCCCGACCGATGAAACCTGCGATCTCGACAACGCCACCGCGCTTTTCCGCTCCGCCGATATCAAGGTGCATGGCGACAAGGCGAAACCATGGGCATGGCAATTCGACGGCGGCGAGATTCACGACGCGGACGACGTAGAAGAGTCCACCGTCTGGCGCGTGCGCGGCGTCGACCACGAAAGCCCAGAAGACGCGGAGGAGGCCTTGAACCGCGAGTTTTGGGCCATGTGCGAAGAGATCGGCGCGGACCATGTCGCCAAACTGAAGGCGGACCGGCCCATGCGGTCGGAAGAGTTCAACGCATGGACTGATGGGCTCTGCAAAGATGGCGAGATTTGCGACGACGCATATTCAGATTGCGGCGTTGATGACTGACCCACCGGTGACCGCCCCCATGCGGGGCGGCATCCCGTGGGCCGTGCCTACGACGCCCGACCGGAACCGGGCGAGAGTGAACCACAGCGACGAGAGGACAAACGAATGATGGTCAGCCTGCATGACACCAGGAGCGTGCGCGAGATCGCGGCTCAGGCCCGCACCTCACCCCATGATGATCTCAACCTTGATAGCGCCAATGACGCTTGGATTATCCGGCGCACCTCTTGCGTGGCCGTGCGTCGGCAAGGCTTTTCGCACATCATTGGCAACGTCGCCCACCTGCACGGTGCCGCCCGCTATGCCGCCGCTTGCCGGATGGTGAACCAGTACCGGGGCCGGGTGTGATGCAGCTTGATTTCTCCTTCATCGCTGACCGCCCCTTGCGGGTGCTGGTGGCCTGCGAATGCTCCGGCATCGTGCGCCGCGCCTTCGACCGGCTGGGGCACGATGCATGGTCTTGCGACCTGAAGCCCGCCGAGGACGGCAGTAACCGCCACATCACCGGCGACGTGCGCGACCTGCTGGGCGATGGCTGGGACCTGCTGGCCGTCATGCACCCGCCCTGCACCCGGCTGTGCAACAGCGGCGTGCGATGGCTCACCACGCCGCCCCCGGGGCGGACCCTGGCCGAGATGTGGCAGGAGCTGGACGAGGGCGCCGCGCTCTTCTCCGACTGCTGGAATGCCCCGATTGACCGGATCGCCGTGGAAAACCCGGTGATGCACCGGCACGCGAAAGAGCGGATCCGCAACTTTCAGGAGCAGGCCCAGACGGTACAGCCGTGGCAGTTTGGCACCGACCCGAACGGCCCCGACAACGAGAAGAAGCGCACCTGCTTCTGGCTGAAGGGGCTGCCGCTGCTGAAGGCTACGGGCACCTTGGACGGCAGCACCGCGCGGGACAGCGTGCACAAGGCCAGCCCCGGGGCCAATCGGGCGACCGAGCGCAGCCGGTTCTTTCCGGGCATCGCGGACGCCATGGCGGCACAGTGGGGCGGCTACGCCCTCGAGGATGCACAGGCCGCCGCCTGACGCATCGCCTGCGGCCCTGCGGGGCCGTAGCACCATGCGCCAGCATGACGGGCCACCGGAACGGCTCGGACACCCACAGCGAGAGGAAAGGAAGGCAATGGATTTCAGCGTTTGTTGGCAAATCGACATCGCGGCGGACACGCCCGAAGAGGCGGCGCGCTTGGCACGGGCACACCAGACCAGAGCGGGCACCCGCGCCACCGTTTTCGAGGTCATCGGCGACGACGGGTCGCATTGGATCGACCTGACCGAACTCAGCGAGAAGGATGAACCCATGGGAAACTTTGCAGAGCATCAGACGGAACAGGATGCCATCACCGCCAGGTATGAAGCGGAGGCCACCGAGGCAGGGACGCGGGGCGGCGCGCTCTCGGCGCAGGAACTTGCGACGATCCTTGCCGCGCTTCGCTTCTACCAGCAGTGCGGCATGGGCAACCCCGAGAACCGCAGCGACCCCATCCATGACATCGCCACCAACGGCGGCACCGTCCTCGACTTGGACGGCGACGAGATCGACCAGCTTTGCGAGAAGCTGAACGCCTGACGCACCGGCAGAGCGGCCCCGAGCTGGGCCGTTCCCCCGTGCGACCGGAACCGCACGACCACAGCGAGAAAGGAACTCTCCCTATGATCAAGCTCTATCTCTTCGCCCGGGGCCGCTGGTCCCCTGTCCACTACGTCGCCGCTATCACCGCGACCCCTGCCCTGTCCGTGCTGCTGTGCCAGGAACCGCGCGACCCGGCGCCCGGCGTGACGATGGACGCCCTGCGCTCGATCCTGCCCGAAGCCTGCGCCTCGCTGCCCGGCGTGACCGGGTATCGCGTCGAGCAGGGCGATTTCGCCCACGAGGAGGAGCTTGCAGGCGCGGCGGCGTGATGTAGGGATGAAGGTGCGCCCCTGCCCTACCCCTTGCGGGGCCGGAACGGGCAGAGGGCGCGTGTCCCACAGCGAACAGAAAGCAACCGTCCAACGGATCCAGAGCAGCAGCCCAGAACAGTAAGGAGGCGTCTCTGGTGAGACACCGAGATAGGTAAGACCCCATGGAAACTTTGGCAATGCAGTCGACGCAGGAAATCCGCGATATGACCCCGGAGGCCCGGCTGGCCTTTCTAGATCAGCTGGCCAGCCAGGTTTTCGAGGGTGACAGCTTGGTGACCCGGCTGGCAGATGCCCTGGACGTGAGCCGCCAGAGCTGGAGCCACTGGCACAGGAACCCCGACAAGCTGCCCCTGTGGCCGATCCTGCTGCTGCAGGAATGGGCCCTGCGGAAGCGCCTCAGCGCGGATCTCGGCCGCCTGCCCGGCGCCGGCGCTCGTTCTCAAACCGACGCCCCCGGCGACCAGTAAGGGCGCGCGTGTCGCAGATCATGCTCTGGGTCTTCCTCGGCAGGTCAGCCGGGCGCAGCACCAGGTCGAAACCGAGGGCGTTGGCCCAATAGATGAACGTGTCGAGGTTCGGCACCCGGCCATCCCTGTCGCGCTCGATCTTGGCCAGGTGATCCTTGGTCAGCCCGGCGGCCTCTTCCACCTCAACGATGCTCAGCGCCAGGTCCTCGCGGCGATCCCGCAGGATCTGGCGCGCGTCATCGAAACTTCCGACAGAATAGTTGCTCTGCACCCGGTCGTTGATCCGCGGCGGCACGTCGCCCTTGGCGCGGACCCGGGCACGCATTCCGCAGCCGTCGACCGGGCACCGCACGATGCACGAGTCCTCGTGAACGGCCTCGATCACCCAGCCTGCCTCTTGGGCCTTTTGCAGGAACTTCTGGTCCATCTGGTTCCTTTCTCAGCTCTGGTCTCGGCGCCTGTTTTCCAGCGCTCGTCGCCAGCCTTTCGGCGGGGGCCAAGAAACTCCCCATTCAGCCAGCTGCGCCCTTGTCCAGCCGCCGCCCGGGGTCTTGGCCTGCTCGATCTCTTCAGGGGAAGGGATATCAACCGCATTCTTCCCAGATGCCGGCGTGTGACGGATGTCCAGAACCTTCACCACGCCGTCAGGAAGCACCTCGACCTCGCACTCGGTGATCATCTCGTCATGACCGTAGTCGACCCCGACGAAGACTGGATTGCCGTCCGGCACCAGTTGCGCCACCGCACCATCCCTCTTGTCGCCCATCACCGCGCCCTCACCGTCTCATGCTCGACCAGGCCCTTCAGCTGCGCCTCCCGATACCCCATCCGAAGGGACTTCACCGGCCAACGCTTGCCGGCCGGATGCTTGGCCGTCGCGGTCAGGTTCACCAGCTCGAACCGGGCGCTCGTGTCCTTCGGCATCAGCAGCGAGATCTCGGCCACGCTGACCCCGAAGATCTCGGCGATGTCCTCGGCGTCGTGATCCAGGGCCAGCTCGGCCACGCGGCGGCGGTTCGGCTTCGATTTTCCAAATGCCATACGGTTCACAGCGGCATCTCCTCTTGAGCTTGCAGGTCCCAGAAACGCGCGGTCGGCATGTGGCAGCCCACCTCGGCGGTTGCGAGCTGGCCGTGCCGGTTCTTCCGCACGATCAGCTCCACGCGGTTACGACAGGCAGCCATATCGGCCTCGAAATCAGCCTGAGCCTCCATCGTCACCTGCCCGCTCCTGTCCAGCTGAGGCCCTTTGCGCTCCAGCCAGTATTGTTCCCGGTGGCAGAAGATCACCTGGTCGGCGTCGTTCTCGAACTGACCGGTCTCCTTGATGTCGCTGAGCCCAGGACGCTTATCGTCGCGGTGGCCGAGGTCGCGGGAGAGCTGGACAAGGCCGATCACCGGCACGCCCAGCATTGCGGCCATGTGCTTGGTCTGGATGGACACCTCGGTCATCTGCTCGAACCGCTTCGCCCCGGGCGCGCGACACAGCTGCACGTAGTCGATCACCACCAGCGACAAGGGCACATGGTCCCCGAACTCCCGATCGACACGCTTGCAGGCTGCATGAATGGCCGGCACGTCGCGGACATGCTTGGGAATGATCCGCAGATTGCCCTTCGCAGTCTCCTGGGCGCCTTCGCACCAGGTGCGAAAATCCTTCTCCGACATGGACCCAGCATCGCGCAGCGCCGCATAGGGCACGCGGGCAAAGGAGGATGCCAAGCGGGTTGCCAGCTGCTGGTGCGTCATCTCCAGAGAGACGAAGGCCACACCCTCGCCACCCCTGAAAGCCGAGTTCTTCGCGATCTCCAGCGCCAGAGAGGTCTTCCCGGCACTCGTAGCACCCCCGATCAGGCAGAAGTCTCCCGGCGCCAGACCTTTCAGCACCTGATCCAACGCGCGGATCCCCGTCTTGAAGAAGCTGCGCGTGCCCTCGTAGATCTCCTTGGCCTCGGTCACAGCTTCGATCACCGCCCTCCCTAGCGACACCGAGCTTTCCTGACCCGCATCTTCCGGGAGGCTCTGCAGGGCGTGCAGGAGGCGCAAGGCTACCTCTTGAGGCTCACCACCCCCAGACAGACCCGACATGGCCCCTTGCGCGGCGTCTCTGAGCGTCCTGCGGGCTGCGTCCTGCACGACCACCCGCGCATAGTCCCGCAGCGCGTAGCTCGCGACCGAGGCACCGGCCATCTTCGCCAGGTAACGCGCGCCGCCCAGCTCCTTCAGCCCTTCATCGCCTTCCATCGCCATCTTCAGCGTCACCGGTGAGGCGATGTGCCCCTTGGCCACCCGCCCCCGGATCACCTCGTAGATCCGGCGGTGCACCGGGTCATGGAAATGCTCGGGCAGGAGGAAATCCCCCACCATCGCCAGCTTGCCGTTGTCCGTCAGAAGCGCGCCGAGCAGCTGCTGCTCCGCCTCCGGCGTGTAGAATTCCTTCTGGTCGAGGTTCATTTGGCTTTCGTCCCTTTCGCTGTGGATTTGGCGATCAAGGCGCGAACCAGCCGCGTCTCGATCTGGATCTTCTCCCCCAGCTCACCGCCGACCTGTTCCGAGAGGCCTTCGATGACGCGCAGATACGTGTCGATCTTGGGGAGGAGGTTGCTCAAGAGATCACCGTCTGCCAGCTGGGCGGCCGGAACTTGGCGGCCCGGTCCTGCGGGGTGATCTCTTCCGGGAGCCGCACGCCGCGCAGCTCCTCGTCCGCCCATCGCTGGGCGTTCAGCCACGTCGCCGGGTGCGCGATGAACTGCGCCTCCGTGCCCTTCTGCCGGCAGAGGGCCGCATAGCGCCTGGCCCCGTCGATGATCTCCTGCGGCAGCGCGCTCTTCACGGCCTTGGCCCATGCCTTCTCGGCGTTCCCTCGGGCGATCTTCCGTGGGTAGGCTTCGTAGAAGTCGGGGAACCTGTCCTCGGGCTTCGGCGCCGCTTCGGCGGGCTGGTCATTGTCCGAGAAAAGATCGATCTCGCGCGCTTGCGCGCTTACTGGTTCTTTTACGGGTTCTCTTACAGGTTTATCTCCAGTGGGCTGGAGATGGTTGGGGCCCTGATTTGGAGATGGTTGGGGCCCTGATTTGGAGATGGTGCCAACTCCATTTTCTGGAGTTTGTTCGTTGCTGATTTCGCGATCGCACCCCAAGATGTAGTAGGTCGGACCCTTCGTACCGTCCTGGTTTCTGGTCCGCCTGCGGGCGATCAAGTTGGCCTTCTCAAGATCGTTGAGCGCGTTGTTGAGCCCGCCATTCGAAAGGCCGGTCACCCGCATCAGGGACGCCTGGCTGGGGAAGCAGGCCGTATCCGCATCCCGCTTCGAATTGTGCGCATCGCACAGGTGGAACAGAACGCGGAACGCACCCGCCTTGATCTTGTCGGCGGGAATGTCCGCCAGCCAGCTAGAAGCCTTATGACTCATCGCTCGCCTCCTTCTTGAAAATCTGCTCGATCACGCCCTCGGCGCGCATCTGGGAGACCACCTGGCGGATCTCCTCCACCGGCCACTCCAGCGCGACCGCGATATCCTCGACGCCCTCGCCCCGGGCGATCAGGTCGCGCACCAGCTGCGGGTCCACATCGGTCATCCCGTGCACTCCCCATCATCTTTCTGGCAAAGAACGCCCTCTGTTGAGAGGGCCCAATCCCCCTGCCTTTCCATGAACTCGCGTAGCTCTTTCCGCGAGTATCGCTTGGAGAACCTGGCCGCCGTCCCGCTGGTAAGGCTGGAAGCAAGGGCCTCCATCTCTTCCCACCAAGCAGCGCGCGCGCGATGGTCCCGAGTGAAGGCTGCGACATTCGCCTCGCTCTTAAGAAAGCAGCCGTCGCAGTTCCCCAGCCAGCAGTTTCCACCAACGTTCGGCAGATCGAGATCGAAGGGCTGGCGGCGCCAGAAGGCCGCGACATCACGCTTGGAAACGCCAGCCGCAACCAGCGGCCGCCAGACCGTCCAGCGATCCTTGGGCGGGTTCGTGCTTCGGTGTGCCTCGTCCGCCCGGATACCTACGCAATTGGTCCAGTAGTCCCAGCCGAGGTTGCGCAGATATCTCTTCGCGGTCCGCACTTTCAGCTCCGTCGTGCAGAAACGGCTTTGCTGGTTTGGCAGGAACTTGCGCTTGCGGATCAGCGCCTCGAACGGCTCACCGTTCATGCTGGCGCCTTGACGCCCAACGATCTCGAAAAACGGCGCCTCGACGCGGTATTCGAGCCATGTGACCATGACACCCCATCGCTGCGCGACCTCGGCCACGAAGTCGAGTGTCTGGGGCATTTCGCGCCCCGTGTTCTGGAATGTTACCTCGACGCGATCCGGGAGATCTCCATTCGCCTCCAAGATCTGGTGCAGCATGTAGGCGCTGGTACGTCCCCCGCTGAAGGCGATCTGGACGTTGCCATCTGGCAGCAAATAGTGATCAGCCATTGAACAGCCCCCCGAGCGGCACGCTCTGGGCCACGCGCAGGGTCGCGCAGCCGTAATCCCAGATCGCCATGGCGTCGGCTTCGTCATCGCTTCGAGGCTGCCAGCCGATCTGGTTGCACCGGGCGATCACGCGCTGCTTGATCTCCAACCGGGAATCCTTGGCGCTGAGGCTGGGGAAGTCCCTGGCCGTCAGGTGCTTGCCCAAGAAGTGCTTGCGGACGGACTGGATCCGCGCCTCCTGCACCAGCACCCCCTCGTCGGCCACGGTGCCGGTCACGCACGCGGCCAGCCCGATCAGGAACGCATTGGCATGGGCCCCGCCGATAGCTGCCTCGAAAAAAACGTGATCCGGCTCATACTTGCGCACCAGGTGGCGCGTCATCTGAATGGCCTTGGCGAACCGGGCGGCTTGCGTGGCACCCCTTTTGCCAAGAACAATCGAGGTGGCCCGCGGAGTTTTCCCCGCGAGCCCAAATGCCACACCAGTGTTTGTGGCGATATCGAACGCCATGACCCGGGTCACTCGGCCGCCCGCGTCATCGGCGTGACGTTCGAGGGTTCATCCTCGTCGAGGTCAGCCAGGTTCGCCTCGAAGTCGGCGGCATCCTCGGCCAGCTCCTCGTCGCCCATCGGCACCACGTCGTCGCCCTCGTCGGGTGCGGCATTCGCGGTCTCGTCCTCGCTCTCGTAGTCAGCGGGATCGCCCAGATCCATTTCCCCGCTGCCCTGGCCCTGGACATGGGCCTCGACCATCGGCAGGCCCTTCTTCAGGGAACGGATGATGTCCATCGCCTTGGTCTGGCCGTTCTTCTTCGGCAGCTTCTTCACGATGCTCTTCAGCCAGCCGAACGCCTGGCCGTTCATGCCGGTCTCGTCCAGGAACTCGGTCAGCTTGGCCGCGCTCTCGCCGGCATCGCTCTGCCGCTCGTACTCCTCGTTCGACCGGGCCTGGATTTGGCCCAGAAGTTGGTCATGCCCGAATTCGGGCTCGCTGTTCGTCGGGTCTTCCATTGTCAGCTCCTTTCGCTGGGGGGGTGTGCCGGATCTCGCTCCAGCACTGGGCGCCTGGTGACGGCATTGCGGGTTTCCACGTCCTCACCGAGCCTCGGCCCGATGCCGTCGTCGCAGCCTCACGGGGCAGCTGAGAAAGTACCGAGGTCGGTATTGCTTTTTTCCGGGAACCTGATTTCGTCGCCCCAGGAGGATCCGGGGGGGCGGTATTCAAGCGGCGATCGCATCGCTCAGATCACTTTTTTTGATCCGTAACGTTGCAATCCGCATTGGGGATAACCACGTCACTGTCACCGGCGCGAAGTCGTGCAAGGTGTTCATAGGTAAGGGCTTTTCCAAGCTCGCTTGCCGCTTTCACGAGTTTCACGTCCTGCCCTGCGGGGATGCTGCCGCGCGCTTTCCAGGCGCGCACGGTCACGTCTTTCTCCCCGAGGTCACGGGCCATTTGAGCTACCGACGGCCAAAGTTCGAACACAATTTGCATGGCTCTTCCTCATCATGGATTTGGTGCAAAATGTATTGCGAAGAGATTCCAGTCAATACCAAAGGCAACAATGCTTTCTGTACTGTCAGCGGCATGGCAGAATCAGAAAAGCACACCCGTCTACGTGAAGCTCGGCTGAAAGCGGGCTTTCGGTCGGCCTCAGAAGCCGCCAGAAGGTTTGGATGGACGGACAGCGCCTACCGGCATCACGAGAACGGCACGCGAGGTTTCAGCGCCAAGACAGCCGAGAGGTATGCCCGGGCCTACCGCGTCCCAGTCGACTGGATTGTATTCGGCAACGGATCGTCCAAGAAGAGACCCGTTCCACTTGTAGGCATAGTGGGTGCTGGAGCGGAGGTTTTCCCGATAGACGACGGCGGTTCTCTCGACGAGATCGATCCGATGCCAGGGTTGGGTCCCGAGGCCGTAGCAGTCCGCGTGGTCGGCGACAGCATGTACCCGAGGTATTTTGACGGGGACATACTTGTTTATGACCAACACGTTAGCATGAGGGATGCTCACGGACAGGAGTGCGTCGTGGCTCTTGCGGACGGTCGTAGACTGATCAAAGTGGTTCGCCTTAGAAACGGCGTCGTGTCTCTTGAGTCGTACAACCACCAGCCCATCGAAGATGCTGATATCGAGTGGGCTGCCCCCGTCCTCTGGGTGCGACGGAGTTAACTACTCCTCGCCACCCAGAAGGTGATGGATCGAGATCCCGTGCACCCGCCAGCACCGATAGAGCTGGTCGACCGTCAGCATCCTCTTGCCCTGCTCGACCTGCGAATAGTTGGATTTCGCAATGCCGATCGAGTTGGCGAAGTCCACCATGCTCATGCCAGCCGCAATGCGCGCCCTCGCGAGCCGTCGAGCCATATCTTTCCGCTCAACTTGAGCGCCGGCGCCATCTCGCCAACTGCGCCACGCCTCTCTCAACCCTTCGGCAAGTCCCCCATCCTCTCCGAAATACAGAAAGTCGAGAGAAAGCCCAAAGGCATCTCTGATCGCGATAGCGCCATCGAGGGACAAGCGAAATTCTCCACTTTCCCAGTTATTTAGCGCTGCTCTTTTCAGGCCAATTCGCGCCGCATACTGCTCTTGCGTGAGCCCTTCAAGCGATCGGTGCCATTTGATACGATCCGCGGCGCAGGAGGAAAATCCGCCCGCAGGGGGAAGCTTGCGCCCCATGCCCTCTGCCCTCGACGGCTTGAGCAGGTCGGCCGCAGAAATCTCCAGGGCCCCTGCAATCTTCGCGATGGTATTGAGCCTCGGGCTTTCAGTTCGCTGCTTGAGAATGTCATAGACGGCGGTCTCATTCAGACCTGCCTTCCTGCTGAGTTGGGCCATGCCAAGCCCCCGGCGCCTCATTTGCTCCTTCAGGTTGGTGGAAAAAGTCCCAGAGATATCAGTTTGTTCCATGCCGTCTTCCTCCATGGGTTATCGCATTACATCCGGCCGAAGACCTCGGGACCCATCCTGGCACCCTACAGGCGCAGAACGCGGTTCCGAAATTTTCTCTGCATCCGATACCTTTTGCATTGACACGTCGCAACAACATTCGATACCTATTGCATCGAGGCAGCCCAAATGAGGCACATATGCAGACGAAACCCACACATTCCGCGCCTTTTGCCGACGAGCTTTTCAGCGTCGATCCGTGGACCTGCATGGTCGAGGAGGTCGGCACCAAGGAGAAGCCCAAGCGGGTCTTCTACGCGATCCACCAGGAGCGCGAGGAGACGCACGAGCTGGACCTCAGCACCTACCGCGACCCGTCCCCCGAAACCTTCCGCCAGCTGATCGCCCTCGGCTTCCCCAAGCGCGTCACTGGCTCCCCGCTGACCGCCGACCAGATCGAACTGATGTGGTGGCGCCGGTTCGGCATCAAGCCCGAGGAGAAAGCCGCATGAGGGATCACGTCACCGCCTACAAGCCCCCGCTGGAGCGAGCACGCCATGTCCTCGGCAACCCGGGCGCGCACCCGTCGCACAAGATCCGCAACGCGGCGCTGTACCTGGCGAACAACTCGGCCGACGACGTCGAGACCCTGATGGCCCGGGCCCTCGTGACGGTTGCGGATCGCAGCCCCGGGCCGCGCATCGGTTTCTCGAAGCGGGCCTGCGCGACGATCACCCTGCTTGCTCTGGCGCTTGGGACCTGCGCCGGGGTGCTGCTGATCCCCTGATTTCGAATAGCGCGCGTTGTCCCCTGCTCCCCCGCAGTCGCGCGCTGTCACCCCGGCCGGCGTCCCCACTCCTTCCCAGCCGGCCGGGGCAAGAGGTTCCCCGCACCTGACACACACAGCCTCGTAGCGGGGGCACCGCCGAGGGCGCCTTTTTCCAACCCGATGTCATGGCGTCCTCGGCACCACCACTCACGCGATCGGCCGACCGGAACCGGCCTCACCAGGGCGCCCGCTCCCACAGCAGAACCGCGGGCGCCCACCCACAGCTCAGATGGAGGATTTCATGCCCCCCGTTTTTCCGAAGGCCTTCGACAGCGCCGTCAGCCGATCCGGCTTTTCAATCTCAGTCGCGGTGGCGAAGGCTGGCCAGTACGTCCGCATCGGCATTTCCGAGCAGGCGCAGGCCGAGCATTTCGGTCGCACGCTGGACCCTGCGAAGGACGCGATCAAGCTCACGATGTCCGACGATCAGCGCGACAACCACGTCATGAAGGTCGAGGTCGCCAAGCTGGATGATCCCGCCGCGATCACCATCTTCGGCGGCGCGCGCAGCAGCCTGCACATCAAGCTGTCCCCCTGGACCCAGATCGCCACGGGAAAGCGCCCCACCACTGAGCTTCCGGTAATCGCGCAGGCGCGCGGCGCCGAAGTTCTCCTGAAACTGCCCGAATGGGCGCGCCCGGAGATCCGCAAGATCGGCCAGGGCAAGTCGATCATGGAGGTGTAAGCCGATGGCGTTCCTCCTGCACATCATCGCGGCGCTGCTCTGGGTCCTTTTCGGGGTCATGGCTACCGGATTCGGCGCGACCATCGAGAAGGAACCAGATCGCGTTCACGGTCTGATGCTGATCGTCATCCTTCTCGTCGGATCCATCGCTTTCACCCTTCAGGTCATGGCCTGAAGCCGTCGAGCACCCCTTTCCCCAGCGCCACCAGAAGCGCCCTCGAAGGCGCGGCGCCAACCATGGAGGCCGCCATGTAGCGACAGCGATGCCCTGGCCGGAGGCGAAAGACCCGGCGCGCCAGACACAGGCGTCACCTTTGGTCAGCCGGCGGTCGAGGCTTAGGGCCGCCGGCATTCCCAAGATGAAGCCCACCAGGAGAACCCCCCAATGAGCAAGATCAAAGCGTGGAAAGACGCAAAAATTCAGACGTTTGAGGCTGAAGAATACATCGGCCTGATCGGCAAGACGACAAAGCACAGCACAGTCGCAGCGCGCGAAGGCGAGCAAGCAACAGCGGGTCGACTGACCTCGCTTTCTGTTGGAACTCAGATCCACTTCCAACCCACAGACGGCGCTATCAACTACCACGGCAGCAAGGCGTTCGACGTGGCGTTGTCCAAGGTCGTCGAGAGGCACTGGGACGAACTGTGCAAAGAGGCGCTTGAGCTTCTTCGCAAGCAGGAACGAGAGGCCGCCATCGAGGCCAAGGCCGAGGTCGAAGCTCAGCTTTCCGCCATCGAACAGGCCATGGCCGAGAAAAGCTGACCCCATCACCACCAGGAGAACCCCTATGTCCGACACCACAGAACTGTCCCTGCTGCCCGACGCCAAGGATCTGCCGGCCGTCTTCACCGAGGCCGGCAAGCTGGACGAGCTGATCACCAGCATCGAGGAGCGCGTGAAGTCCGAGGTCATCGACGTGACCACGCCCAAGGGCCGGAAGGCGGCCACCAGCCTGGCCGCCAAGGTCTCGAGCTCGAAGGTTCTGATCGAGAAGACCGCCAAGGATCTGACCGAGGACTGGCGCCAGAAGACCGCGAACGTGAACGCGCTGAAGAAAAGCGCCGTCGAGCGGCTGGAGAAGCTGCGGGACGACACCAAGGCGCCGGTCAAGGAATGGGAGGAGAAGGAGGAGGCACGGGTGCGGGCGATCCTGCAGCTGATGCTGACCTTCGACACCGACCAGCTGAACGCGGCCGCCTCTTCGGAGGAACTGCAGGCCCTGATCGACAAGATCACCGCCGTCGAGGTCACCGAGGAGACCTTCCAGGAGAAGACCGAGGAGGCCGAGGCGCTGAAGGCAGAGGCCCTGAAGGTCTACGGCGCCCACCTGCAGACGGCCCAGCAGCGCGAGGAGAACGAGCGCGAGCTGGCCGCCCTGCGCGCCGAGAAGGAAGAGCGCGAGCGTCAGGACCGGGAACGGGCCGAGAAGGAGGCCGCAGCCAAGGCCGAGGAAGAGCGGAAGGCCCGCGAGGCCGAGGAGAAAGCCCGGCGCGAGCAGGAGGCCAAGGAGGCGCAGGAGCGCGCCGCCAAGGAGGCCGAGGCCCGGGCGGAGCAGCAGCGCCAGGAAGCCGAAGCCCGCCACGCCCGCGAGCTGGAAGAGGCCAAGCGCCGCGAGGACGAGGCCGCCCAGCGGGAGCGCGACCGGATCGCCCAGGAACAGCGCGAGAAGGAAGAGGCCGAGGCCGCCGCGCTGGCCGACGCGGAGAACCGGCAGCGGGTCAAGGCCACCATCGTCACCGCCCTCGGCAAGGTCGAGCCCCGCAGCGTGGCCGGCATGGTCGAGGCGATGATGGCCGGCGAGATCCCCCATGTGAAGGTCTACCTCGATGGCTGAGAACAGTGGCATCGAGTGGACCACCCACACCTTCAACCCGTGGACCGGCTGCACCGCAGTCAGCCCGGCCTGCGATCACTGCTATGCCGAGGGCTGGGCGAAGCGCAGCGGGCATGTCCAATGGGGTCCGCACGGCGAGCGCCGCCGCACGAAGACGTGGGGCAATCCGGTGCGCTGGAACAAGGCGGCAGAGGGCGCTGCCGAGCGGCCGCGTGTATTCTGTGCCAGCCTGGCCGATGTCTTCGACAACCACCGCAGTATTGAAGACGCCTGGCGCCGCGATCTGTGGCATCTGATCGACCAGACGCCAAACCTCGACTGGCTGCTGCTGACGAAGCGACCGCAGAACATCGTGAAGTTTGCGCCCGAGCGTTGGTTCATCGGCGGCATCCCTCGCAACGTCTGGCTCGGCACCACCGTCGAGAACCAAGAGGAAGCTGACCGGCGCATCCCGCACCTGATCCAATGCCCGGCGCGGGTGCGGTTCCTCTCGTGCGAGCCCCTGCAGGGCCCGGTGAGCATACATCGCTACGCCCGCAAGCTGGAATGGGTCATCACAGGCGGCGAGAGCGGCCCGAACTTCCGTCACGCAGACCCTGACTGGTTCCGGTCCCTGCGCGATCAATGCGCCGCCGCCGGGGTGCCGTTCCTGTTCAAGCAATGGGAGGGGAAGACCCAGAAGCAGATCAAGGCCATGGGCCGCGAGCTGGATGGCATCGTGCATGACGGATACCCGGAGGTGCATCATGGCTGATCATCCGATCCTCTTCTCCCCGACCATGGTCTGCGCGCTGCTGGAAGGCCGGAAGACCCAGACCCGCCGAGTGCTGAAAGGCCTCCTGCCCGACGACATGCCGTATGTCCAGGAGGGCGAGATCCAGCAAAGCTCTCCGTCGATGCAGTTTGAGGATCGCCGCTGGCCGGGCACCATGTCCGTAGGCGACCACCTCTGGGTGCGAGAGACCTTCACGCTGACCCAGCATGACCATCCGGTCTATCGCGCGGACGCCACGGATCAGAGCGGCAAGCGATGGACCAGCATTGCGCCGGGAGATCCCGATGGCGAGGTCATCTGGAAGCCGTCGATTTTCATGCCCCGCTGGGCCAGCCGCCTGACGCTGACCGTCACCGATGTGCGGGTGCAGCGGTTGCAGGAGATTAGCGAGGGCGATGCCAAGGCGGAGGGCATTGACGACCGCGACGTAGTCTGCGGTTTTTCGGAATTGTGGGACAGCCTCAACGCCAAGCGCGGATATGGCTGGGACGCGAACCCTTGGGTGGCCGCCTACTCATTTCATGTCGAGAAAATTAACATCGACCGGATGGGGGCAGCATGACCATCGAGATCATCGACCTTCCCAAGGGCGAGCTGATCACCGAGCCGGGCTTCTATCGCCTGAGCCTCGATCGGCACCACAACCAACCCTGCGATGGCGTCAGTGTCACCAGCGGCGTCCTCCGCAAGATGGACGGGCACGCTCCCTCGAAGACCTGGGCGACCAGCGCGCTCAACGAGAACCGCTGGCCCGACAAGGACAGCGATGCGCTGCGTCTCGGCCGGGCCATGGCCGCGCTGGTGGAGGGCGGCGCAGAGGAGCTGGAGAAGCACTTCCAGGTGCTGCCCGAGAACCGCCCGTCGCGCCCGACCAAACCGCAGCTGCGCGCCATGGCCGAGGGCCGGGAGAGCGCGTCAGCCCGCAAGTCGATCACCTTCTGGAGCGCGGTGGAGAAGGACGGCCGCGACGTGCTGACCGACACCGACTACGAGCTTCTGGTGAACATGGGCGGCGTGCTGGCCAACGACCCGGCAGCGGCCTACGCCCTCGGCGGCGAGCCTGAGATCACGATGGCATGGCAGGACGAGCGCACCGGCATCTGGTGCCTCTCGCGGCCGGACAACCTGCGTACCGACGGGCTGCTCTCCGACTACAAGAAGGTCAACACGCAGGGCCGCGCCTTCACGGGCTCCTTCGTCGACACCCTGATCGAGAAGCACGGCTACTTCATGCAGATGGCCTTCGCCGCCGAGGGCTGGGAGCAGCTGACCGGGCACCCGCCGACCGAGGTCGGGCTGGTCTTCCAGGAGGACGAGCCGCCCCACGACGTGATCATCCGCGAGATCCAGGAAGAGGCCTTGGCCATGGGTCGCTTCAGGAACCACCGCGCCCTCTACCGCTTCCACGAGTGCCTGGAGGCCGGTCACTGGCCGGGCGCCGGCGAGGTGCTGGGCGCCTACCACATGAGTGAGGGCCTGCGGGAGCAGATCCTTGAAGAGATGAACCTGGCAGGAGAAGCGCCATGAGCAACACCAAGCAGAACAGCAGCACCTCGATCGAGGACCGCATTCGCGAAAAGACAGATCTGACCATCGCGCACGGCACCGAGGTATCCGCTAGCGTCGGCGGCCTCGCCTTCAAGGACATGGGCCAGGTCATGGAGTTCTCCAAGCTCATGTCCGTGGCCGGTCAGGCGGTGCCGAAACACCTGCGTGGGCAGCCGGGCGCCTGTATGGCCGTCAGCCTGCAGGCCTTGAACTGGCGGATGGATCCCTTTGCCGTGGCCAACAAGAGCTATTCGGTCAACGACCGGGTGGCCTATGAGGCCCAGCTGATCCACGCCGTCATCGAACAGCGGGCCCCGATCAAGGGGCGGCTGAAGGGTGGCTTCGAGGGCGAGGGCGCGAAGCGGGTCTGCGTGCTGCGCGCGGTCAGCGCGGAGGATGGTGAGGAGATCGTCTATCGCTCTCCCGAGATCGGCAGCATCACCACCAAGAACTCGCCGCTCTGGAAATCCGACCCTGACCAGCAGCTCTGGTACTACTCCGCCCGGGCCATGTGCCGGCGCCATTTCCCTGACGTCCTCCTTGGCGTGTACGAGCGCGAGGAGATCGAGCAGGCGCCGCGGATGCGCGACGTGACCCCCGACGAGCCGAAAGCCGGGGGCCTCGCCGCCCGGGCCGCCGCCGCCCGCGAGGCCGCCCGCCAGCAGGAGGAGCCGGAAGCCGAGGATCAGCAGCAGGTCGAGGACGCCGACACCATCGAGGGCAGCGCCGAGGATGGGGCCGGGCCCGACGAGAACAGCTTCGAGTTCGCCGAGGGGCGCACCGCAGCAGAGCAAGGCGCCGCGCTGGAGGACTGCCCCTACGAGGACGGCGACGAGCGCTTCAACTGGACCGGCGGCTGGTACTCGGCCGAGGAGAAGGCCCGCAGCGAGGAGGACGAGGCATGATGGAAGGTTTTCAAGAAGGCGTCGAGTTCAGCGACGGCCCCACGGGCATGATGGTCGAAAGGATCCACACGGCAGCTGTCGGCGCCTGTGTCTCGACCACCATGCAGCACCCGGTCAGCGCCGCGGTGAACCTGATCAAGGCGGGCCTGTGCTTCCTTGACACCGTGGACTCGGAGGCAACTGCCGATCTGGTTGCATCCCTGCAGGACCCTCTCCCCGAAATCGGAAGCGAGGAGTTCCAATGCTATGTCGCGAGGCAGTCGGAGATCCTGAAGAAGATCGTCTCGTCGTTCGAGCGCCAGACGACGGAGGGGTCCGCATGAGCCTCCCCATGACCAGCCTGCACCCCGACGAGGCCGGCAAGCAGTGGAAGTGCCCCCTCGACCGCACCTTCGGCTCTGCCAAGGCATCGAACTACTGCCAGGGCGCCGCCTGCGCGGTCTGGCGCTGGATGCCGATGGCGGCCAACGATCCCCGCTTCATGTCGGCCGTCCAGCGCGAGATTGCCGCCCTGCAGGCCGAGGAGCCCACGAAGAGCAAGGACGGCCTCCACAAGAAAGCCGTGGCCCGTGTCGCGGCAGATCCCGCCGCGTTCACCTTTCCCAACGAGACCGACCGGGGCTACTGCGGCCTCGGCGGCAAGCCGGAGGGAACCAAGTGACGGCCGCCAACCCCCTTCCTTCCCAGAAAGTTCTTTCTGAACTTCTGAGGTACGACCCCAAAACGGGTCGGATCTTCTGGAGGGAGAGGCCAAGGGAGTACTTCAAAACTCAAAGCCATTGCAACGCATGGAATGGGAAGTTCGCTGGTGCAGAAGCCTTTAGCGCGTCTGACAAGCATGGCTACCGAAGAGGGGAAGTAGTTGGCCACAAGACGTCTGCGCACAGGGTCATCTGGAAGCTTCTGAACGGGTCAGATCCAAAATCCATAGACCATATCAACGGAGACCCATCCGACAACCGGATCGAAAACCTCAGAAGCGTCACGCATCGAGAAAACTGCCGAAACAGGGCTCTCAGAAAGAAGACATCTTCAGGACATCAAGGCGTTAGCTGGGCCAACAGAGAACAGAAATGGAGAGCCTACATTGCCTTGGATTCTGGCGTCGCAAGCCTCGGTTACTTCGACCGAAAAGATGATGCGATTTCCGCAAGGAAGAGAGCAGAAATCAGATTTGGATACCACAAGAACCACGGGAGACACCAAGTGTTCAGACCTTCTCTTTTGCCCAAGGTTCGCTCCAGGCGGATCATGGCGGCGCCCAGCATCATCCAGCAGAAGACCGGGGTCATGATGCCCTGCACCCTGCGGATCTGCTCGATCCTCGGGGAGCGCTGCAGCGACCCGGACACCAACGTCATGGCGCACCTGCCCGGCCCCGGGAAGGGAACCGCCACCAAGGTGACGGACCTGGCCACCGTCTGCGCCTGCCACCGCTGCCACCAGCTGCTCGACCAGCCCAGCCCGCGCGAACAGGCGCAGCTGGAACTCTATCCGCACGCGGTGGCGGATCGCTTCTTCAAGTCGCTGATCGAGACCCAGGCGATGCTCTTCGCCCACGGGATCATCGAGGTGCCGGACGGGGAGCTGGTCTGATGATTTTCGAACACACCTCGAAGGAGCGCGGCATGTGGCGGGGTTGGCTGAAGAACGGTCAGAGCCTCGAAATCACCTGGTGGCGAACCCCGGTTGGTATGCGGTTCGGTCAGCACGGCCGATCAAAGCACATCTGGATCGGCCTCGGCTTCATCCAAGCCTTCATCCCGCGCGGCATCGACCAGAACGGCGAGGACTTCCTTGGCGATGAACCTGATTGGGGTCTGGATCTTTCGAAAGAGTTCGGGATCGTCTGGCACTGGGGGCGCAAGCGCAAAAGCTGGGATTGGCCATTCCACACGGTTCTCCTTGCTTGGGAATACGAGTCGTTGACCGGCAGCTGGGTCAACATGGACGACCGGCCGACTGACCCTGAAAATTGGGACCGAAGACCCGGCGCCAAGAGGGAGAGCTACCCATTCCGCTACACGCTCCGCAGCGGGCGCGTGCAAGAGCGCAGCGCGACGATCATTCAAGAGAGATGGACGCGTGGGCGTCACATCCTCAGCCGTCTCGGATGGCCGCCCCGAGTGAAATACGCGATCGACGTGGAGTTCGATGGCGAGGTCGGGGAGCGTGAGGGATCGTGGAAAGGGGGCACCATAGGTTGCGGCTACGACATGCTACCAGGTGAGACGCCCCTTCAGACGCTTCGCCGAATGGAGAGGGAGAGGACGTTCTCATGATCCGCACCATCCGCACCGGCACCGTCCTCTCTCAGGGCGCCGTGGTCTCGATCGAGCAGACCCTGCGCCGCCGGAAAGAAACCAGCTGGGAGCTGGAGCATGTCGAGATCGCCACCATCTCCGCCGGCGGGACCCTCCTGCGCGGCGAGCTGGTCGAGAGCAGCAGGGAGAAGAGCGATGACTGACGCGCCGGAAAGGATCATGGTCAGTGCTTGCGGCAAGGTAATCGTGACGAACCAGAAAGCATTTCCCGGCGACGTCGAATACATCCGCGCCGACCTCGCCCTCCCCGCCCCGCAGCCTGTGGGGGTGAAGGTCAAGCCGCTGGAATGGCTATGGAACGGGCGCGACAGGAAGAACGTCTATTCGCGATCAATTATCGGCGAATACCATGTCAGAAAGACAGCCAGTAAGGCCAACGATAGCTACATAGTGACTTATGTCGACCCCAGACGCGGATCCCATACCATAGGATATGCCGATGGTGTGGCGGCAGGTATGTCGTTAGCCCAAGCCGACTGCGAGCGCCGCATCCTCTCAGCCCTCGACCCCGCGCCCGACCTGATCCCGCGCGACGAGGCGCTGGCGATGGCAGGGGCTGCGTGGCATGATGGGTTCTCTCAGGGCGACACCTACGCACGCGGAATGGTCGGCCAGCCCGGTCCTCCTGACGACGCCACCGCAGCCCTGAAGCGCGCCACCGACGCGGCAAAGGCAGAGGGCAAGCGGGAGGGTCTGGAAGAGGCGGCGCAGAAGGTCGAGGATCTGACAAACTACGTGGACGGCATGATCGCGGTGGCAGTCGCGGCTGCTCACATCCGCGCCCTGATCAAGAAGGAGGGCCCGGCTGATGCCTGACCACACCCTCACCAAGGAAGCTGCCTGTGGCAGCGCGACCTGGGCAGCCCGGCACCTCGGCATGTCCCTCCGCGCGTTCCGCGACAAGAGATCCGCCCTGGAGGCCGAGGGCTTCCCTGAGCCTGACCCACTCCTCGGCCGCTACCTGAAGGCCGATGTCAGAGCCTGGCTCGAAAAACGCCGCCGGGTCTCCGACTCGGATAAGGTGACCGTTGGCGGCGAGAGGCCGAGCATCAATCTCGACGCCCTCTGAAACCCGTGATGCTCCACAGCGAAAGTGAAACACATGGCCTACAAGGAAGCCCTGTGGGACGGTTCGGACCCGTCCTACGCCCCGGGCGCCGTGAGATCCCGAAACTGGTGGTACTGGAAGCCCACCGCCAAGTTCCGCAAGATGGGCTATCCCAAGACCTCCGTCCGCCTGACCGGCGAGGAGGGTGACGGGCAGGATCTCGTCCGCGCCCGCGAGGCCCGCGAGCTGACCCGCGAGATGCTGGCCTTCTTCGGCGCCGACATGAGCGCTCACGAGGTCGGCACCTGGGGCTGGCTGATCCACCGCTACAAGACCGACCGGCACAGCCCGATCCATGGCGTCAAGGCGAACACCCGGCAGGGCTACGTGATCTTCATGGACAAGCTGGACCGCGCCATCGGCAAGGTCTCGATCGCGGCCACCAACTACACCGTCCTCTGCGATCTGCGGGACGGCATGAGGGACAAGGGCCGGTCCGCCAGCTACATCAAGCGGATCTTCACGCACCTTCGGATCCTCGCCAACTACGGCGCGCTGATCGAGCATGAGCCCGCGGTGAAGGTGGCAAGCGTCCTATCCGGTATGCGGATCCAGTCCCCGCCGAAGAAGTCGTCGGCCCCGACCCGCGAGCAGATCCGCGCGATCGTGGACCAGGCGGACGAGCAGGGCCTGTTCGCCTTCGCCACCGGCCTGCTGCTGCAATGGGTCTTCTGCCTGCGCGCGGTCGACGTGCGTGGTCACTGGCTGGAGTGCGACCCGAAGGCAGGGGGCGTGGTGCGCGAGCTGGCCCGGAACCGCCGGCAGCTCCACCTGCCCCGGAAGTTCGAGCGGTGGCAGGACGGCCTGACCTGGGACATGTTCGATGAAGGGCTGACCGGCTTCAGCAAGACGATCTCGAAGACCTCGAAGTCGATGCCGGAACCTCTCTGGTTCGACCTGACCCACGCGCCCGAGCTGCGCAGCCGGCTCTTCATGCTCTCGACGCGCGGCCGCATCGGCCCTGTCATCGTCGGTGAGCGCAAGGAGATGCCCTACACGCGCAACGGCTGGACGGAGGCGTTCATTCGGTGCCGCCGGGCGGCCGGCATTCCCGAGACGGTGAAGATGATGGATACCCGCTCTGGCGGCCTGACCGAAGCCGGCAAGCTGGGTCTCGACCCGTTCATCTTGCGTGACGCCGCGGGCCACAGCCAGGTCAGCACGACTGATCGGTACATCCGTGGGAGAAGCGATTCCATCGCGAAGGTGGTCGAACTTCGGAACGCAGGCAGAACCGCCTGACACAACCTCAACACAACACTCGGTTATGACCCAAGTGATCCAGCTGGTAAGTTATTGAGATTTATGGCGCACCGGGGAGGATTCGAACCCCCGACCCCTTGATTCGTAGTCAAGTACTCTATCCAGCTGAGCTACCGGTGCGTCGTGGGGGGCGATGTATCCCGGGGGTCGGAGCGATGCAAGCGCAAAATCGAAAATTTCGTGACGGTCTTTGCAACGCATCGCGCTCACCGGCTCGGGAGCTTTGGAAACAAGGCCCGGCCGACTTTCAGACGCGGAAGCTCTCCCCGGGCCCGGCTGCGCGCGTCGACCGGGCGGCCTGCATGACGGGCATCCGTCGGTCGCCCCGGCCCGGCCAGGGACGCCCTATTGGGCGGCCAGCGGTTGCGCCTCGATTTCCTTCGGCAGGCGAATGGAAAAGACCGTGCCCGCCCCGCCCGTGCGCTCCAGGTCGAGACTGCCGCCATGGCCGCGGACCAGTTCCGCGGCAATGACCAGCCCCAGCCCGCTGCCCCCCTTGCGGGCACCACCCGAAAAGGCGGTAAAGAGATTCTCCTGTGCCTTGGGCGGCAGGCCGGGCCCGGTGTCGGAGACCCGGATCAGCCAGTGACTGTCGCTTTCCTCGGCGGCCACGGCGATCTCGCCCTCGGCACCGGTCACCTCGATCGCCTGGCGGGCATTGCGCACCAGGTTGCCCAGCACGCGGTAGAGCTGTTCGGGGTCGGCGCGCAGGCGCAGGGTCGCCGGGATGTCCTCGGCGAAGGAGATGCTCTCGCTGCCGAGCGCCAGGCGTTCGCCGTCGATCACGTCGCCCACGACGTCGGCCAGCGCCACGAGGCTGAGGCGCGGCGCCGGTTCCTCGGCCCGCCCGAAAGCCAGGGTGGATTCGCAGAGGTTCACCGCCCGCGCGACCGAGTTCACCACCTTCGGCGCCAGCCGCTTCACCGTCGGATCCTGCGAGCCCTCCAGCCGGTCGGCGAAGAGCTGGGTCGAGGTCAGGATATTGCGCAGGTCGTGGCTGATCTTGGCCACGGCAGAGCCGAGCTGGGCCAACCGCTCCTTCTGGCGCAGGGCACTGGTCAGCTGGGTCTCGAGTTCCCGCAGGGCCTCCTCGGCCTCGCGCAGGTCCGAGACCGAGGCGCTCGGGGTGATGATGCGGCGGTTGTCCTCGGGGTCCTCGGCATAGGCGCGCATCAGCCCGATCACGCGCTTCATCGGGCGCAGGATCAGGAAGCGTACCGCCAGGAACAGCAGCAGCGCCGTCGAGACAGAGAAGAGCGCCGAGATCAGCACCATGTAGCGCAGGTATTCCACCATCGCGACGCGCAGTGGCGCCGCCGGCATGGTGACCTCGATCAGCAGCCCGGCCTCGCGCACCGGGTTGCCGATCACCCGGATCACCTGGTCCTCGCGGGTGAACAGGGCGCGCACCGCCTCGCGGACCAGGCGCGCCATGGAGGGATCGCGCATGTCGTAGGTCGCGACCACCTCCGAGGGCACCGGGGAGGACAGCACCAGCTGCCGCGCCTCGTCGCGCAGCAGGACCACGTTGTAGACGCCGGCGTTGCGCAGCAGCTCCTGCTCCAGGTCCTCGGTCAGCATGTCCCCCGCCAGCTGCGCCAGCGAGGCGATCTGCGCACGCTCGAGCCGCGAGGTCAGATAGTCCTCGCGGAAGCGCGCCACCGAGGGCACGAGAATGAGGAGTTCCGCCAGGATGACGAAGATCCCGGTCAGGATCAGCAGACGCCCGGAAAGGGAACGCAGCATAGGGGCGGCCACCTCCGTGCCGTCCCGCGCGGGCAGGCGCGGGGGGTTGAGTTCACACAGATGTAAGTCTACGCGCCCGGATGACAATTGCACAGGGGTCGGCGAAGCCCCGTGGTGAGGCTGTGAAGGTGTCGCACCTGCGCCGGCCCCTGCGACAGATGTGTCGCAAGAAGTGGCGCGGGCGACCCAACTTGCGTTTGACAAGCCGCCGCCTCCTTCTTATAGACCGGGCTTCGAACATCCACGGGCCGGAGCCGATTCCCGGAACCCTCCCGTGCAGCCCTGCCAGTCCGGCTTCTCCGGTGGTGTGGCGAGTGAACAGAAACCCCGGTCGCCACCGCGGGATAGAAACGGAGACGGAGCGATGAAACGCACCTACCAACCTTCGAACCTGGTCCGCAAGCGGCGCCACGGTTTCCGCGCACGCATGGCCACCAAGGCCGGCCGCAAGATCCTCAACGCCCGCCGCGCCCGCGGCCGGAAGTCGCTGAGCGCATAATCCGCGCCCGGAGCGGCCGCCACGGCGCGCCGCACCGGATCGGGGACAGCCCCCGGACAAGCGACAGAGGTCCGAGAACATGATACCGCCGAAGGTCCAGCCCGCATCCGCCGACATGGCGCAGGGGGCCCGGACCTCGGCGGTTTCTTCGTGTCCGCAGGAGGGCGATCTGCCGCTGGTCGTCCTGGCCAAACGCGCCGATTTCCTCGCAGCCGCGCGGGCGCGCCGCCAGGCCGCCGGCTCCTTCATGCTGCAGGGCCGCCGCCGTGCCGAGGGCGAGGCCCCCGCCCCCGCCCAGATCCGCATGGGCTTCACCTGTTCGAAGAAGGTCGGCAACGCCGTGGCCCGCAACCGCGCCAAGCGCCGCCTGCGCGAAGCGGCCCGCGCCGTGCTGCCGCAGCTTGGCCGCCCTGGCTGGGACTATGTGCTGATCGGCCGCGCCGAAGCCACCGCCGCGCGTCCCTTCGATCTGCTCAAGGCCGACCTGGAACAGGCGCTGAGCCGGATGCACCCGCCGCGCGCGCCCAGGCCTGCACCGAACCAATGAGAGCCGGCCGATGAGCCCCGCCGCCCGGATCCTCGCCCTGCCGATCCGTGCCTACCGGCTGATCTTCTCTCCCTGGGTCGGGCACAACTGCCGCTACGACCCCACCTGCTCGGCCTACATCCTGGAAGCCCTGGACAAGCATGGCGCCTGGCGGGGCTTCTGGCTGTCCCTGCGCCGGGTCTCCCGCTGCCACCCCTGGGGCGGCATGGGCGTCGACGACGTGCCCGAGCCGCGCCATCCGCCCCACGACCGCTAGCCGCCGCCTGTTGCCCTCAGGGCGCACCTCGGGCCGACCCTCGCCCGGCGCGGCAATATCGCTTGGCGCTCTTCCCCTGATCGGCTAGCGATGCGACATCGCGCCACAGCCAGGAAAGGGAGGGCCGCAGATGATCGCATTCGCATACGCCCGTACCCCTGAGGCGCGACGAGACCGACTGGCCCGCCACACCGGCTAGTACTCTCTTTCCGGGATGATGACCGCGCGATGTCCGGTTCCCGTCCCTGACCCCCTGGATCCCAACCGACAGCCCTGACCCTGCGCGCGCAGTAGCCCCGTCGCCCTGCGACCGGTCTTCGCGAATCCCGGCGCGGCCTCCGTCCGCCCTGGCTCCGGTCCCCGGGCTGTCCAGCTTCCGCAACAGTGAAAGGACCGGACCGCGCCATGCGGCCGGAGATGACCATGCAATCCATGCATCCGACACCGATCAACGTCCCCCGCCCGCCGCTGCGCCCGCAGGACCTTGGCACCATCATGAACGCGGTCGTCGCGCTTTACGGCCCCCGCCGCGTGTTGATGGCGGCGCTTCGCGCCCTGATCAGCCCGCGCGCCCGCAAGCGGAGACAGCTCCATGCCGCCGAACTCAGCCCGCACCTGAGACAGGACGTCGGCCTGGGACCGGCCCAGACCGCCCCGCCCTACACGGAGTACCTGCGGTAACCCCGTCCGGCCGGCCCCCGGGTCGGCCGGACCCCGCCCGGCGGCGGTCCCGCCCTGCCCCGCAAGGCTCTTGCCGCCTCCCTGCGCCTCCTCTATGTGCGGGACATGCTCGATGAAAGTGACGATATCCACCCGCTATTCCACGGTGCTCCGCAATCGACGGAGTTCAAGAAGCTGCGCAAGCGGATCGTCCGCCAGACCCGCGAGGCGATCGAGCAATACGGCATGATCGAGCCCGGCACGCGCTGGCTGGTCTGCCTGTCGGGGGGCAAGGACAGCTACACGCTGCTCGCCGTCCTGCACGAGCTGAAGTGGCGCGGGCTGCTGCCGGTCGAGTTGCTGGCCTGCAACCTCGACCAGGGACAGCCCGGCTTCCCGGCGACCGTCCTGCCCGAGTTCTTGGAAAAGATGGGCGTGCCGCACCGGATCGAATACCAGGACACCTATTCCATCGTCATGGACAAGGTGCCCCAGGGCCGCACCTTCTGCGCCCTCTGCTCGCGGCTGCGGCGTGGCAACCTCTACCGGATCGCCCGCGAAGAGGGCTGTTCCGCCGTGGTGCTGGGCCACCACCGCGACGATATCCTCGAAACTTTCTTCATGAACCTCTTCCACGGCGGGCGGCTGGCCACCATGCCGCCGAAGCTGGTCAACGAAGAGGGCGACCTGTTCCTCTATCGCCCGCTGGCCCATGTGGCCGAGGTCGACTGCGAGAAGTTCGCCAGCGCGATGAACTATCCGATCATTCCCTGCGACCTCTGCGGCAGCCAGGACGGGCTGCAACGGCAGCAGGTGAAGCAGATCCTCGACGGCTGGGAACGCAACTCTCCCGGGCGCCGCCAGGTGATGTTCCGGGCGTTGATGAATGCCCGCCCCTCGCATCTGCTGGACCCCAAGCTGTTCGACTTCGCGGGCCTGGCCCTGGGCGAGAAATCCCGGGAAGAGGATTCGATTCCCTCCCTGCGTTAAGCGGCTATTGAACTTATGGCCCTAGCGTCAGCCCGGTTACGATTGGGATGACCGCCATGCCGGGCTTCAAAGGGTACGATTACGGGAGGGTCCGGGGCCGGATGCGCCGGGCCCTCGCCGGGCCGCAGCTCGCCGCGATTCTGCCGGCGATCTGCCTGACAGGCTTCTGGGTCGCGGGCGAGGTCGCGTTGGTGATGGGCGCGCTCATGCTGCCGCTGCTCTACGTGCTGGCCGGCGCGGACGAGGCCCGGCAGGACCGGCCCGCCACCTCCCGCGACGCCGTGACCGGCCTGCCCTTGCGCGACACGCTGGAACGGGTGCTGGACCATGCCCTGCAGGGCCGGGAACCGCTCCAGGGCAAGACCGCCTGTATCATTCTGCGCCTGGACGAATTCGGCGCCTTCCGCGATCGTTACGGGCCCGCCGCGGCGGATGATGCGCAACACCGAATCGCCGACCGGCTACGCGGCGCGCTGCGCGACGGCGACATGGTCTGCAAGATGGGGGAAGCCAGCTACGGCATCGCCATCGGCCCTGTCACCCTTCTGGACCTCGAGGCGGCGATCCAGCTTGCCGCACGCCTGCAGCGCGCGGTCGAGGATCCTCTCTCCCTGGATGCGACCACCGTCTACCTGTCCTGTTCCATCGGCTTCTGCCTCGGGTCGCGGGCGCCGCTGCCGACCGGCGCCTCGCTGATCGCCGCCGCCCAGGCCGCGCTGAGCGAGGCCGCACGCTTTGCGCCCTCCGCCATCCGCTCCTTCTCGACCGAGATGCAAAGGCACCGCCAGGGCGGCGCGATCTCGGGCGGGGAACTGGCCAGGGCGCTGGACAACAACCAGATTCTGCCCTTCTTCCAGCCGCAGGTCTCGACCGACACCGGGTTGGTCACCGGCTTCGAGGCGCTGGCGCGCTGGTGCCACCCCGAACGCGGCATGATCCCCCCCGCCGACTTCCTGCCCCTGGTCCAGCAGGCCGGGCTGATGGAACGGCTGGGGGACAAGATGCTGGTGCAATCCCTGATCGCCCTGCGCCGTTGGGACGAGGCCGGCATCAACGTGCCCCAGATCGGGGTGAACTTCGCCACCGACGAGCTGATGAATCCGCAACTGGTGGAGAAACTGCGCTGGCAACTCGACCGCTATGGCCTGGAACCGTCACGCCTGACCGTCGAAGTACTGGAAACCGTGGTCGCCAGTTCCCCGGACGACGTGATCTCGCGCAATATCAACGGGCTGGCCCGGATGGGATGCCGGATCGACCTGGATGACTTCGGGACCGGTCACGCCTCCATCTCATCCATCCGCCGCTTCTCGGTCGAGCGGCTGAAGATCGACCGCAGCTTCGTGATGAAGGTCGACCGCGACATCGAGCAGCAGCGCATGGTGGCGGCGATCCTCACCATGGCCGAGAGGCTGGGCCTGTCGACCCTTGCCGAAGGGGTCGAAACCCCGGGCGAGCACGCGATGCTGGCGCAGCTCGGCTGCGATCACGTCCAGGGGTTCGAGATCGCCCGCCCCATGCCCTTCGAGCAGACACTGGAATGGATACGCGCCTACCACGACGGGCTGATCGAAGCGCCGAAATTCGGCCGCCGCTCGGGCTGACCCGCACGCCGGGCGGCCCCTGATCGCGGGGCGGCAGGTCTTGACGGCACGCCCCCTGCCGCCCCCTCCAGCCCTGTTCACGACCCGGCGATCCCCCTGCAAACGGGGCCCGCGCCCCCTATAGCCCCTTGACCTTTGGCCCTGCGACAGGTTGAACGCCCCAAGACCGAATTCCAAGTATTGCAAAGACCAAAGGTGGCGCAGCGCGATGGACGATCAGAACAAGAACCTCATCCTGGCCACGGTGCTCAGCTTCATCGTCGTCCTCGGCTGGTTCCTTCTCTTCCCGCCCCAGGAACAGGCTCCGACCCCGGATGATCCGATCGAGCAGAGCCAGTCCGGTGGCTCCGAGGGTACGATGTCCCCCGCCAGCGCGGCCGAGACCGCTGCGGCCCAGCCCCAGATCGATGCCGGCCCCGCCGCCGACGCCCCCCGCGTGCGGATCGAGACGCCCAGCCTTGCCGGCACGATCTCACTGGCCGGCGGCCGCATCGACGACCTGAAGCTGACCGACTACAAGGTCGACCTCGACGAAGGCTCGCCCGATGTCACCCTGTTCCGCCCGCAGGGCGAGCCGGGCGGCTACTATGCCCTCTACGGCTGGGTCGGCGGCACCAACATCGAGAACGTCCCCGGCGCCGAGACCCTTTGGTCGCTGGAAAGCGGTGACGTCCTGACCCCCGACAGCCCGGTGACCCTGTCCTGGGACAACGGCGCCGGGCAGATCTTCCGCCAGACCTACACGGTCGACGACAAGTTCATGTTCACCATCACCCAGTCGGTCGAGAACACCGCCGACACCGCCGTCGCCCTGCGCCCCTATGGCCTGCTGCGCCGCCACGGTCTGCCCGCCGACCTGCAGAACTTCTTCGTCGTGCATGAGGGCCTCGTGCGCATGTCCGACGGCGAGCTCGAGGAACAGGGCTACGACGACATGGCGGATTTCGATGTCGACCCGCGGGAAGGCGCCCCGGCGGAACGCATCGACGTGGCAGAAAGCGGCTGGGTCGGCTTCACCGAACACTACTGGATGGCGACGCTGATCCCCGGCGACCGCGCCTTCCGTTCGACCGCGAAATATTACCCCGATCCCGATGTCTACCAGACCGAGGCCGTCCTCTCGGGCGTCGAGGCCGCACCGGGCGAAACCGTCGAGGTGGCGACCCAGCTCTTCGCCGGCGCCAAGGAAGGCGAGACCATCAAGGACTACCAGGATGCCGGCGTCACCCGCTTCTTCGACTCGATCGACTGGGGCTGGTTCTTCTTCCTGACCAAGCCGATCTTCTGGCTGATCCACTGGCTGCACAGATTCATCGGTAACATGGGCTGGTCGATCATCGCGATGACGATCTTCCTCAAGGCGATCCTCTTCCCGCTGGCCTACAAGTCCTACGCCTCGATGGCGAAGATGAAGGAACTGCAGCCCCGCATGGAAGAGCTGAAGGCCAAGGCCGGTGACGACCGCCAGAAGCTGCAGAAGGAGATGATGGAACTGTACAAGAAGGAAAAGGTGAACCCCGCTGCGGGCTGCCTGCCGATCCTGCTGCAGATCCCGATCTTCTTCTCGCTCTACAAGGTGATCTTCGTCACGCTGGAATTGCGCCACGAGGCATGGCTGGGCTGGATCAAGGACCTTTCGGCCCCCGATCCGACCTCGATCGTGAACCTGTTCGGCGCGCTGCCCTGGGATGCCTTCCCGCCGGAAAGCTTCCTGGCGATCCTCAACCTGGGCGTCCTGCCGATCCTGCTGGGCATCTCGATGTGGCTGCAGCAAAAGCTGAATCCGGCGCCCGCAGATCCGGCGCAACAGATGATCTTCGCCTGGATGCCCTGGGTCTTCATGTTCATGCTCGGCAACTTCGCCTCGGGCCTGGTGCTCTACTGGATCACCAACAACACGATCACCTTCATCCAGCAGTACCTGATCATGCGCAGCCACGGCTACACGCCCGATGTCTTCGGCAACATCCGCAAGTCCTTCTCGCGCAAGAAGGAAGCCGCGGGGGGCAAGAAGTAGCATGAGCCGCGTCGCGCAGATCTGGCGCCACCCCATCAAGGGGATCGGGGCCGAACCCCTGGACAGCGTCGCCCTGGACGCCGGTCTTCCCCTGCCGGGAGACCGGGCCTGGGCGATGCTGACCGGGGATGCGCGCGACACGGGCGCCTGGCAGAGCTGTCGCAACTTCGCGCGCGGCTGCTACGGCCCGGAACTGATGGCGATCACTGCCCGCACCCTGTCTGATGGCCGGATCGCTCTGTCGCACCCGAAGGCGGGTGAGATCGTGGTGGACCCCGCCACCGACGGCGCCCGGCTCGCCGACTGGCTGCGCCCCCTCTGGCCCGAGGCACGCCCGCCCCTGGGCCAGCTGATTGCCGCCCCTTCCGAGGGCCTGTCGGACGCGCCCTACGCCTGCCTGTCGATCCTGGGCCGCGCCTCTCTCGGTGCGCTCTCCGAGGCCTGCGGCGCCCCGCTCGACCCGCGCCGGTTCCGCGGCAATCTCTGGATCAAGGGGCTGGAGCCCTGGGAAGAACTGGACTGGCCCGGCCGTCGCCTGCGCATCGGCGCGGTCGAGCTGGAAGTGGTCGAACGGATCGACCGCTGCCGCGCGACACAGGTCAATCCCGAGACCGGCGAGGAAGACATGCAGACTTTGCAGGTCCTGCGCCGCACCTGGGGTCACATCGACTTCGGCGTGAAGGCCAGGGTCCTCAAGGGCGGGGAAATCACGCTCGACGCACCGCTGGAGATAATCTGATGGCCATGCTGCCCTTCCCCCTCGCCGAAGACCCCGACGAGCTGGCCGCCGAGACCGGGCGCAAGCTCTTTGCCGGGCCGGTGGAGTTCCTGAAGGGCGTGGTGGCCATGGATGGCCTGCCCCCCGCCGACCGGATCGAGGTCTGTTTCGCGGGCCGGTCCAATGTCGGGAAATCCAGCCTGATCAATGCCCTGACCGGGCGCAAGGGCATTGCCCGCGCCTCCAACACCCCAGGTCGGACGCAGGAAATCAACTACTTCACCCTCGGCGAGGAAAGATTCCTCGTCGACCTGCCCGGCTATGGCTATGCCAATGCGCCCCTCGCCGTGGTCGAGAAATGGCAGCGCCTGCTGAAGCAGTACCTGCAGGGCCGCCAGACCCTGCGCCGGGCCTTCGTGCTGATCGACGCCCGGCACGGGGTGAAGGCGGTGGACGAGGAAATCATGAAGCTGCTCGACAGCGCCGCCGTGACCTTCCAGTGCGTGCTGACCAAGACCGACAAGGTGAAGTTGAAGGACCGCGAGAGGGTTCTGGCACAGGTGCGTGGCGCGCTCGCCAAGCATCCCGCCGCCTTCCCCGAGCTGGTGCTCACCTCCTCCGAGAAGGGCGACGGCATCGCCACTCTGCGCGCGATCATCGCCGGGCTGACCTGAAGACTCGTCACATGAATACGGCCCGCGCCGAGAGGCGCGCCCCGTCAATATCTTCCGATGATGGGTGGCAGGTTCTTTCCGCGCTGTCTTCGCGCCGCTCTGCGCGCGTTTCGCGGATAGGTATCAGGGGCCTCTCTGCCTCAAGCCTCTTGCGGCTTGCGACGCGCGCCAGCGATCTCAGAACCTGTAGTTCACCCGTCCCGTCAGCGTATTGACCTCGACATCCCGACCGGCCCCGTCGACGTCGCGGAAGCCGTGGTGCAGCAGTTCCGCACCGATGGTGACATTGTCGCGAATATGGGTTTCCAGCCCCACGCCGGCCAGGTAGCCGACCGTGCCACCGAAATCGCCCTGCGCCTGGGCAAGGCCGCCGACCGCATAGTACTGGACCCCGCTGTTGACCACGCCCACACGGCTCTTGATGCGGACCAGGCGGTCGAGGCGCCCGGCATCGGTGACGATGCGGCTGCGCGCGATCTCGGCCTCGGCGCCAAGGACCATGGCGCCACGGCGGCTGGTGATCCCCGCGTTGAGGCTTTGCAGCATATCCGTATCCGCCGAGGTGGCCACCCCCAGCGAGGCCCCCACATAGGACCCGGTCCAGCTGTCCGCCGCGGCGGCGGGCCGACCGGCCAGCGCCAGGCAGATCGCCAGGAGAACGGGAAAGAGGATATGAGCATGTTGGCGTTCCATGACAACAGAACACCTGAGTCGCCCTAAAAGTTCATTTAGACGACTCCGTCGCGGCGCAGTCGTGCGGTCCGGACTCAGCAAAAAGGCCCGGGCGCGATGCCCGGGCCTTCTCACAATAGCTTTCCGAGGTCTCAGAAGCGGTAGTTCACGCGCGCGGCCAGGGTGCCCGCGTCGATGTCGGTGCCGCTGCCGTTGAAGTCCTCGAACTCGTGGTACAGGTATTCCGCACCGACCGAGACCGTGTCGTTGACCATGTAGTCGGCGCCGACACCGTAGACGATGCCGTTGTCATCGCCAGCCGAGGTGTTGGCATAGGCCGCACCGATCACGCCGTAGATCAGCGCGGGACCGGCGTCATAGCCGGCCTTCAGCTTGAGGCGGGTCATGGAATCCAGATCGGCACCACCCAGGATGCCATCTTCGGCGCCGGTGTAGTCGACTTCACCACCCAGCACGAACGAGCCGAAATCGTAGTCGTAACCACCCTGGACACCATAGACGGTGCCGTCGCCGTCGGTGCCGCCGGCATCGACGTCACCATAGCCCAGCTGGCCACCGACGTAGCCGCCGGTCCAGTCGGTGCCGGCAGTGTAGACCGGAGCCGGGGTGGCGACCACGGGGTCGGCCGGGGCTTCGGTGTAGGCGCCTGCCAGGGCGGGACCTGCGGCCGCACCGGCCACCACTGCTGCGATCATTGCATTGCGAAACATTCTTGTCTCCTTAGTTTCTTTGAGCCGGGTCCTGGCGCGCCATGACCCCGCCGCCTCGTCTAGAGCGCTGGACACGACAACGGGGGCTGCCGCATCCTCGGCGCACTAACTGGTGAGAATCGCGCAAAGTTCCATGGGTCTTGACTGTTTCCCCCGGGCATCGGCCAGCAGGCGCCTGCCGGGGCCGTACCGCTGGGCAATTCCCCGCCGGGGTCTGCAACGCCTTGCAGGAACCGCGTGAGACCCCCTTGAAACGCCGATCCGCCGCTCCATCCGCCGCGGGCTTGGCAGGCGGGCGTCCACGTCGTATCAAACGCTGAAACGAGGACGACAGACATGAAGAAGCAGACCGCCATGAACCGAGACTGGATCGCCACCGCCCGGACGCTTTCGGAGGCCCTGCCCTATCTGCAGCGCTACGAGGGCGCCATCGTGGTGGTCAAGTTCGGCGGCCATGCCATGACCGACGCCGAGGGTCTGCGCACCTTCGCCCGGGACATCGTCCTGATGCGGCAGGTCGGGGTGAATCCGGTCATCGTCCATGGCGGCGGTCCGATGATCAACGAGATGCTGGACAAGCTGCAGGTCAAATCCGAGTTCGTCCGCGGCAAGCGCGTCACCGACGCCGCCACCATGGACGTGGTCGAGATGGTGCTCTCCGGGCAGGTGAACAAGCGCATCGTCGCCGCCATCAACGAGCAGGGCGGCAAGGGCGTGGGCCTGTCGGGCAAGGACGCCAACCTGATGATCTGCCGCCAGGACGACCCCGAGCTGGGCCTGGTCGGCACGCCGGACGAGATGGACACCACCATCCTGCATTCGATGTTCCGCAGCGACATCATCCCGGTCATCGCCCCGATTGGCATGGGTCGTGAGGGCCAGACCTTCAACGTCAACGGCGATACGGCCGCCGGCGCCATCGCGGGCGCCCTGCGCGCCGACCGGCTGCTGCTGCTGACCGATGTCGCCGGCGTCAAGGACGGCAGCGGAGAGGTCGTCACCGCCCTGACCGCCCAGCAAATCCGCGACATGACCGGCGACGGCACCATCGCCGGCGGCATGATCCCCAAGACCCAGACCGCGCTGGACGCCATCGAGCGCGGCGTGCGCGCGGTGGTCATCCTGGATGGCCGCGCGCCCAATGCCGTGCTGCTGGAGCTGTTCACCGAACATGGTGCCGGCTCCATGATCCGTGCCGAGTGACACCGCCGCCCTGGGCGTGCTGGAGGCAGCGGCCCAGAGCCGCCTGCTGACGATCTCCTGCGGGCTGGGCGCGGCGCACTGCGCCGCGCGGAGCGACCTGCCCCCAGGCACCCGCAGCCTGCTGATGCTCTCGCCCTCCGAGCCCGCCTTCTGGCCCGGGTTCACCGCCAGCGCAGAATGGCAGGACGGTGCGCCCGACCCGATGGATCGCTGGTCGCGCCGGGTGATCGGGGGCTGGGCCGAAGAGCTGGGCGCGGCCGCGCTGTTCCCCTTCGGCGGGCCGCCTTTTCAACCCTTCCTTTCCTGGGCGCAGCAAAGCGGCGCGGTGCATGGCTCTCCGGTGGGGATGCTGGTGCATCGCGGCATGGGGCTGTTCACCTCCTTCCGTGGCGCGCTGGCGCTGCCCTGGGAGGTGACCCCACCCGCCCCCGCGCCGCGCCCCTGCGACAGCTGTGCGGCCCCCTGCACCACGAGCTGCCCGGTCGATGCCCTTGGCGGCCCGGCTGGCTACGACGTGGCGGCCTGCAAGGCCCATCTGCGCCGGTCCGAAGGGCGCGACTGCCTCGAAGGGGGCTGCCTGGCCCGGCGGGCCTGCCCGGCAGCCACGCCCGGCGCCCGGCTGGCGGCGCATTCCGCCTATCACATGCGGCAATTCCTCGGGCCGCGATGACCCGGCGGCTGATCCTGATGCGCCACGCGAAAAGCTCCTGGGCCAACCCGGGGCAGCCCGACCATGCGCGGCCACTGAACGGGCGCGGCAGGGACAGTGCGGTCGCACTTGGCGACTGGCTGCGCGGCAGGGGCTACCTGCCCGAGCAGGCGCTGGTCAGCAGCGCGCGGCGCACGCGGGACACCTTTGCCGGCCTCGCCCTGCCGGTGACGCCGGTGCTGGACGACGGGCTCTATCACGCGGGCTCTCTGCGGATGCTTGCCACGTTGCGGGCGGCCAGGGGACAGACCGTGCTGATGATCGGCCACAATCCCGGCATCGCCGAGTTCGCTGAAGTGATCGTTCAGGCCCCACCCGGCCACGGGCGCTTCGCGGACTACCCGACCGGCGCAACGCTGGTCGCGGATTTCCCCATCTCGGCCTGGGATCAGATCCGGCCCGGCATGGCCAGCGCGGTCGATTTCATCATCCCGCGCGAGCTTCGCCGATGAAGAAGCCCGGCCTGCGGGGGAGTTGGCCGGGTGAGCCGCAGGGACCCGTTCGGGGTGTCGGACATCCCGCGAATGGTGGAATTGCTTCAGGGCTACCTGCCAGACACCGCCGATGCCGTCGCCGTTGGTGACGCCGGGATGCTCAGCGCCGATCCAGTAGTAGGGCGGCGCGCCTCGGCGGTCGTTGTCGAAGGTGTAGAGGGTCAGGCCCCTCGGGATCGACCAGGATGATCGGGACAGTGGCCTTGACCAGCGTCTGCGGCTGGTACTGATGGTTCTGGTAGCTGTTCGACTGGCCGTAGCCCGCAGCCATGCCGGAAACGGCGGTCAGCGAGAGGGCGGTGGCAGCAACCAGAGTTGCAAACTTCATTTGAGAATCCGTTCGTCAGCGCGGCCCGGGACCTGGTCCGGTCGATGGGAAGCGCGACGCATCACTGCCATTGCCTCCGGGAACAAGCGCAAGCACCGACACGTCGCACGACAGCTTCTGGACCCGCACCATTGTCATCACCGTTGTCACCGGCGGCGACAAAGCATCGAGTTTCCGCCCTGGGGCAAATTAATCTGCGCGGAGCTGACCTGACGGCGGCCTGAGGTGATGAAAAAAGGGCCCGCGCGATGGCGGGCCCCTTCTGCAATCCGGCGGGAGCGCGGTCCCGGTGGGGTCTCAGTGACCCAGGATCTGGCTGAGGAACAGCTTGGTGCGTTCCGAGCGCGGGTTGTTGAAGAACTCTTCCGGCTCGTTCTGTTCGACGATCTGGCCCTGGTCCATGAAGATCACCCGGTTGGCGACCTGGCGCGCGAAGCCCATCTCGTGCGTGACGCAGAGCATGGTCATGCCTTCCTCGGCGAGCTGGATCATGGTGTCCAGCACCTCCTTGATCATCTCGGGGTCGAGCGCCGAGGTGGGTTCATCGAAGAGCATGATGCGCGGACGCATGCAGAGCGAGCGGGCGATGGCCACACGCTGCTGCTGGCCGCCCGAAAGCTGGCCGGGGTACTTGTTGGCCTGATCGGGGATCTTCACCTTTTCCAGGAAGTGCATCGCGGTCTCGATGGCTTCCTTGCGCGGGGTCTTGCGGACCCAGATCGGCGCCAGGGTGCAGTTTTCCAGGATTGTCAGATGCGGGAACAGGTTGAAGTGCTGGAAGCACATCCCGACCTCGGAGCGGATCTTGTCGATGTTCTTCAGGTCCGAGGTCAGCTCGGTCCCGTCGACGATGATCTTGCCCGACTGGTGTTCCTCCAGGCGGTTGATGCAACGGATCATGGTCGACTTGCCCGAACCCGAAGGGCCGGCGATGACGATCCGTTCGCCCTTGTGGACGGTCAGGTTGATGTCCCGCAGAACGTGGAACGAACCGTACCACTTGTTCATGTTGGAGATCTCGACGGCAACCTCGTCCGAGACCTGCATCGCGGCGGTGCCCACCGGGGATTCGACGGCAGTGTTGGTCATTGTGACTTAACTCCTCAGTGATGCCCGGTCTGAAGCTTGCGCTCCAGGTACATCGAGTAGCGGGACATGGAGAAACAGAAGATGAAGAAGACGGCTCCGATGAAGATGAACAGCTCCCAGTAGATACCGTTCCAGTCGGTATCGGCGCGGATCGCGTTGGACAGGCCCAGCGGGTCGAACATCGAGATGATCGAGACCAGCGTGGTGTCCTTGAAGACGCCGATGAAGGTGGAGACGATGCCGGGGATCGAGATCTTCAGGGCCTGGGGCATGATGATCAGGCGCTGCGCCTTCCAGTAGTCGAGGCCGAGCGCATCGGCCGCCTCGTACTGGCCCTTGGGCAGGGCGGCGAGGCCGCCGCGGATCACTTCGGCCATGTAGGCCGAGGCAAACAGCGTCACCATGATCATCACCCGCAGGATGATGTCGAAGTTGGTGCCCGGCGGCAGGAAGATGTTCAGCAGCGTCGAGGCCACGAAGAGCAGCGTGATCAGCGGCACGCCGCGGATGAACTCGATGAAGCCGACACAGAGGAACTTCACCAGCGGCAGGTCGCTGCGGCGGCCAAGCGCCAGGACGATGCCGATGGGAAGCGAGCAGCCGATGGCGGTGACGCCGATGGTGATCGACAGCATGAAGCCGCCGAATTCCCGCGACTGCACCGGCTCGATCGCCAGCGGCAGGACCGAGGCGATGCCGTTCGCCACCGGTGCGGCCAGAACGACCCACCAGGCGACAGCAATCACCACGCCGAAGAACAAAGCGATCCCGGCGTTCAGCACCTTGGACACGGCCTGGAAGACCCCATAGCCGATGCCGAAGCCAGCTGCGGCCATGATCGGCATCCAGATCGTACCGCCCCAGAGCAGCCAGACCATGACGAAGGGGAAGGCGACCGAGAAGTACAGCAGCTTCGACGGCACGTAATCGGCGAAGAGCACCGGCGCGATGGCGACGAAGAGCAGGACCAGGGTCAACACCGGCCGCCAGTAGAGGTCGGACGGGTAGAAGCCGAACAGCAGCTGCTGCCAGCGGTCCCGGATGACACCCCAGCAGGCGCCTTCATGGCCGTCGAGGATCTCGCGGCAGTTGCTCAGCGACGTGCCATCCCAGGTGGGAGAGACGAACCAGGGCACCAGCCGGTAGAGAAGGAAGACGACGAAGAGAAAGGAGAGCACCGTGAGGACGGTGTTCAGCCAGCCCGAGAACAGGTTCTGACGGGCCCAGCCGACAGGCCCCACCGTCGAGGACGGCGGTACCTGTTGCGGCAGCATCGTGTCGCGGACGAAGAGGACGGTATCTGCGTGCGTGTTGCTCATCTCACCGCTCCACCAGCTTGACGCTGTTGTTGTAGACGTTCATCACCGCCGAGATCGCGAGGCTGATCAGAAGGTAGATCAGCATCCCCAGCAGAACCGTTTCCAGCTCGCGGCCGGTCTGGTTCAGGGTGATCCCCATCAGGGTTCCGGTGATGTCCATGTAGCCGACGGCGATCGCCAGCGAGGAGTTCTTCGTCAGGTTCAGGTACTGCGAGATCAGCGGCGGGATGATCACCCGCAGCGCCTGCGGCAGGATCACCAGGCTCATGATCCGGTTGGACCGCAGCCCGAGGGCCGATGCCGCTTCGGTCTGGCCCTTGGAAATGGCCAGGATACCGGCGCGGACGATCTCGGCGATGAAGGCCGCCGTGTAAAGCGACAGGGCCAGCCAGAGCGCGATCAGCGAGTTGCGCATGTGGGTGCCGCCCTGGAAGTTGAAGCCCTTCAGCTCGGGGTAGCCCAGGTGGAAGCCGAGGACGACCAGCAGGATGACCGTCGGCAGGACGATGACCGCCAGCTGCTTGGGCCAGGTGCGCGGACGCAGGCCGGTGGATTCCTGAACCGCATCCGCATTGCGTCCGATCCGGCGCGACACCCAGATCGAGCCGATCAGCAACAGCACGATGGCGATCAGGTCGAGGCTGATGTCGAAGGCACCGCCGATCGACAGATCTCCCAGCCCGCGCGAGAACAGCGGTTCGGGGACGTAGACACCGCGATTGGTGAAGGCGACACTGTCGAACAGCTTCATCGTCGCCTCGGGGTCATCGCCACGGAAGGCGCTCGGGGCCGGGAGGCTCTCGATCATGATGGCCATGGCCAGGATGATCCACATCAGCACGGGGACGTTGCGGAACATCTCGACGTAGACGGTCATCAGGCGGGCGACCAGCCAGTTACCGCTGAGGCGCAGCACGCCGACGACCACGCCGACGACGGTGGCGGTGATGCAGCCGAGGAAGGCCACCAGCAGCGTGTTCAGCAGGCCGACGAAGGCGGCGCGCAGGTGGGTGTCCTGGTTGTCGTATTCGATCAGCCGCTGGTTGATGTCATAGCCCGCGGGGGCACCCAGGAAATCGAAGGATATCACCTTGCCCAGATCGGCGAGGTTCCGCAGCGTGTTCAGCGTCAGCCAGCCGAACAGGAGCAGCACGCCGATCAGGGCGAGAATCTGGAAGGTGTAGGACCGATAGCGCGTGTCGTAGACAAGCATGGATAGCTTGAACGACTCCGCCGGCGGATCAGTAAGCGTTGTCATGTGAATCTTCCCCGTGTCCGGCCGGTTCTCTTGGAGCGTCTTCGCGCGTGGCCGGGTCTGCCCCTTTGCGGGACCAGATGAAGGAAGGGCGCGACCTCTGCCGCGCCCCTCCCCGTTCAGATCTTAGCGGAACGGCGGGCTGTAGAGCAGGCCGCCATCCTTGTACTGGGCGTTCAGGCCACGGGCGAGGCCGATCGGGGTGTTCTCGCCGATGGTTTTCTCGAACAGTTCACCGTAGTTGCCGCCCGCCTTGATGGCGTTCAGCGCCCAGTCGGCTTCCAGGCCGAGCATCGCGCCCAGTTCGCCTTCGGTGCCGAGCAGACGGTTGATTTCCGGGTTGTCGGTCGGCGAAGCGGCCAGTTCGTCGGCGTTGGCCGAGGTCACGCCGTATTCTTCGGCGGCGATCAGGGCGTTCAGCGTCCAGCGGGCGATATCGCCCCACTCGTCATCGCCGTGGCGAACGAGCGGGCCGAGCGGCTCTTTCGAGACGATCTCGGGCAGGACGACGTAGTCGCCCGGGTTCTCGAAGGTGGCGCGGGTAGCTGCCAGGCCGGAGGCGTCGGTGGTGTAGACGTCGCAGGCGCCGGCCAGGAACTGCTGCTGAGCTTCGGCGTTGGTTTCGATCGGAACCGGCTCGTAGCTCATGTTGTTGACGCGGAAGTAGTCAGCCAGGTTCAGCTCGGTGGTGGTGCCGGTCTGGATGCAGACGGTGGCGCCGTCCAGTTCCTTGGCCGAGGACACGCCCAGCTCTTTCGGGATCATGAAGCCCTGGCCGTCGTAGTAGTTCACGCCGACGAAGGTGAACTTCAGGTCGACATCGCGCGAGAAGGTCCAGGTGGTGTTACGGGCCAGCAGGTCGATTTCGCCCGAGGCCAGCGCGGTGAAGCGGGTCTTGCCGGTGGTGGGGACAAACTCGACGGCGGTCGGGTCGCCCAGCACGGCAGCAGCGACGGCGCGGCAGACGCCAACGTCGAAGCCGGTCCATTCGCCATTCGCATCGGGGGCGGCAAAGCCCACGAGGCCGGTGGTGACGCCGCAGTTCAGTTTGCCGCGTGCCTTCACGTCATCGACGGTGGCTGCGCCGGCAACACCGGCGGCCAGGCCGGCGACGGTCAGCGCGCCAAGAAATACGGATTTGTTCATGTTTACCTCTTCCTGATGGTCCGCCTTGTCCTCTGCGGCGGTTCACCGACCGCAGAGCCGGGGACGAATTCGCTAAGGGTGCTCCCCCTTAACAGTGCCTAAACACTGAGCGGATTCACCGGGAGGGGTCAAGCCATTCATCACGAAAAGCGAACGTCGAATTTCCGGTTTGGAATGGATCGCCCAGCAGGGCAGCGCGAATTGCCGGGCGCGGAGCCCGCGCGCTCAGGCGCGCCGCTCAGGTGCCAGAAGCGACAAGAAACGTCGCGCGTCGTCAAAAGCGACCCTTTTCAACGCCGCCACGTCACGCGCCTCGTCGTCCATGCCCCATTGCTCTTCCTGCCAGTCCTCATCGAGGCGCGAGAGGCGCCACAGACGGTCGCCGGACCAGGTGGTCAAAAAAGAGGCGAAGCCGAGGACGAGTGACCCCGTCAGGGCAACGAGATCATGGAAGGCGGCAAGTTCGAAGGGGTGCATGGCATGGACCCGGGCGCGCAGGCTGGCCAGCGCGGCTGGGTCCTGGGGCTGGTGCAGGATGCCCTGCCGAGGTGCCAGGCGCGCGCCCAGTTCCGCCTCGGCCCAGTCCAGCACCGGATCCCATTCCCGGCTCTGCCGGGACACCAGTTCGGCCGGGCTGTCGGCCCGATAGCACAGCAGGTCCGAGTCACCGTATTCCGCCAGCATGTCGGCCACCTCGGCGCGCTGGTGGGTGACCTTGTCGATGGCGGAATTGGCGGTGCGGGTCAGCGGCATCGAGCCCGGATCGACGACCTCGCTCTGGGCCGCCCATTCCTCAGCCAAAGCTTGCGCCAATGGGGCAGAAGGGACCACCAGCGGCGCCTTGGCCGGGGTGCGGACGGGCCGCCCGTCCAGTTGCACGGTGTGGCCGCCCTCGGTGGGAACGGCCTCCGCACGGGTCCAGAAGACTCGCGGTTTCCAGTCGCTCATCGGCTCTCTCCGGTCAGTCTGTCGATGGCCTCGGCCAGGTCTGCGGCGGTCTCGGCCGAGGCGCTGGCATGGGTCAGTTCGCGCAACGGATGGTAGCCCCATCCGACCGCGACCGAGGCCACGCCGGCGGCCTGCGCCATGTCGATGTCAAAGCGCGTGTCCCCGATCATCACGGCCCGCGCGGGGTCGACCCCGGTCTCGGCCAGGGCCGTGAGAATCATCGAGGGATGCGGTTTCGAAGGGTGATCATCCGCCACCTGGATCGACTGGAAATGACCGCGCAGATCATGCACGTCCAGCAGGGCTTCCAGCCCGCGGCGCGACTTTCCGGTCGCCACGGCGAGCAGCGTTTCATCCTCTCCGGCCAGGCGCAGGACCAGCTCCTTCATCCCCGGAAACAGCGGGGAATGCTCGGGCCCGGCCTGCAGGCGGTTCAGCCGATACGCTTCCTTGTAGGCCGTCACCAGCCGCGCATGAGTCCCCGCGGGGACCTCCGGCGCCAGGATCGGCATCGCCTCGTCCAGAGACAACCCGATGATTCGCTTGATGTCGTCGCGCGAGGGCAGGGTCAGCTCGATCTGATCGAAGGCAGAGGCCATCGCCGCCATGATCTCGCCCAGCGAATCGGACAGCGTGCCGTCCACGTCGAAGATCACCAGTCGCAGGTCACTCATCGGCTTATCCCAGCGGTTCGTCGAGGTCGAAAGGATCCTTGCGCACCGTGTCCTCGGACCAGCCGAAGTGATCCCAGGAGCGTTTCATGTGCTCGGGCAGCGGCGCCTCCAGTTCGACCGGCTTGCCGGTGAAGGGATGGGTGAAGCGCAGCAGGCGGGCATGGAGATGCAGCTTGCGGCTGATCTCTCCGCCCAGTTGCGCGCCCCAGCCGTCGCCCAGGTTCTCCTGGCTGGACCCGCCGTACTTGCCGTCACCGATCATCGGGTGGCCGATCTCGGCCATATGGGCGCGCAGCTGGTGCGTGCGGCCCGTCACCGGCACCAGCCCGACCCAGGCGGCCCGCTGACCCAGCCGCCACAGGACCGAGTAGTCGGAGACGGCGCGCTTGGCGCCCGGCGTGCTCTCGATGTCGCGCGGATGGACGCAGATCATCTTTTCGCCTTCGCCGCCCGAGCCATGCCCCGGCGCCTTCACCAGCCCGAACTTGATCGTGCCCATGTAGGGATGAGGCACCCCGGCGACCAGCGCCCAGTAGATCTTGCGGGTCTCGCGCGACCGGAAGGCCGCCGTCAGCTTCGCCGCCGCCTCGCGGGTGCGCGCCAGCAGCAACAGGCCAGAGGTATCCTTGTCGAGGCGATGCACCAGCCGGGGCTTTTCGTCATAGCCGAACTTCAGCGCCTCGGACAGGCCGTCGACATGGCGGGTCTGCTTCGAACCGCCCTGCACCGGCAGACCCGGCGGCTTGTTCAGGGCGATGATGTGATCGTCCTTCCACAGCACGGCCGCCTGCATCATCTTGACGTCGGCATCCGAGATGCGTGGCCCGGCCTCGGGCTCGGGCGCCTCGCCCACCGGGATCGGCGGCACGCGCAGGATCTGGCCCGGGGACAGGCGGGTGCTGGATTTCACCCGCCCGCCGTCGACCCGCAGCTCTCCCTTGCGGCACATCTTCTCGATGCGGCCCTGGGTCAGCTGCGGGAAGGTCCGCCGCAGCCAGCGGTCCAGCCGCATGTCGGCATCGCCTGCCGGAATCTCGATCTGCTGCACGCCACTCATGCCAGGACACCTTTCATCACGTAGGTCCCGGCGACGATTGCCGCCAGAGAGACCACCACGGAGACACCGACATAAAGCGCCGCCAGACCGGGCTCTCCCCGCTCGTAGAGGGTGAAGGCCTCGAGCGAGAAGGACGAGAAGGTGGTGAAGCCGCCCAGGATCCCCGTCGCCAGGAAGGGGTTCCAGTGGCCCAGGCCCTTTTCGCCGATGTAGACCACCAGCGCGCCCATCAGGAACGACCCGAGGATGTTCACGAAGATCACCCCGAGCGGCATCGGCAGGCCCGGCCCCGCAAGGCGCAGGATCGCCACCCCCGAAAGGTAGCGGAGCGAGGCACCGATGGCGCCCCCGGCAGCAACGTTAAGCAGTGTCAGAAACATCCGGCGTCTGTCGCTCGCGCGCCCCCTGTTGTCAAGCTTTGCAGGGCGGCGCGGCCCTCTACGGCGGGGCTATGTCCCCGGATTTCCGGCCCGCTTGGCGCGGAGCCGGGCAAAATACTCCAGCCGCTTCCTGAGGTCGCGCTCGAAGCCGCGTTCCACCGGCTGATAGTAATCGGGGCGCTTCATTCCCTCGGGGAAATAGTTCTGCCCCGAAAACCCGTCCTCGGCATCGTGGTCATAGGCATAATCCGCGCCATAGCCCTGCCCGGCCATGAACTTGGTCGGCGCGTTCAGGATATGCTTCGGCGGCATGACAGAGCCAGTCTTGCGCGCCTCGGCCCGCGCCGCGATATAGGCCATCTCGGTCGCGTTCGACTTGGGCGCCAGCGCCAGGTAGATCACCGCATTGGCCAGCGCCTGCTCGCCCTCGGGGCTGCCGAGGCGCTCATAGACCTGCCAGGCATCCAGGCAGATGGTCTGCGCCTGTGGATCGGCCAGCCCGATATCCTCGACCGACATGCGGGTGATGCGCCGGGCCAGGTACCGCGGGTCCTCGCCCCCCTCCAGCATCCGGCAGAACCAGTAGAGCGCCGCGTCCGGGTCACTGCCGCGCACCGACTTGTGCAGCGCCGAAATCAGGTTGTAGTGCTCTTCGCCGGACTTGTCGTATTTCGCCGCCCGTCGCATCAGGCGCTTGGCCAGCTGCTCGGGGTCCAGAGGATCGCCGACCTTCCAGGCCGCGACCTGTTCCACCAGGTTCAGGAAGGCGCGGCCGTCCCCATCGGCCATGCCCAGAAGCGCCGCGCGGGCCTCGGGGTTCAGCGGCAGGGTGCGCTCCAGCGCCGCCTCGGCGCGTTGTGCCAGCAGTTCCAGGTCGTCCAGGCTGAGCCGTTCCAGCACCATGACCTGCGCCCGCGACAGAAGCGCCGCGTTCAGCTCGAAGCTGGGGTTCTCGGTGGTGGCGCCGACCAGAAGGATCGTGCCGTCTTCCATGTGCGGCAGGAAACCGTCCTGCTGCGCCTTGTTGAAACGGTGGATCTCGTCGACGAACAGCAGCGTCCCCTGCCCCATGCGACGGCGTTGCCGGGCAGCCTCGAAGACCTTCTTCAGATCCGCCACACCCGAGAAGATTGCCGAGATCTGGACGAAATGCAGATCCGTCTCATGGGCCAGAAGGCGGGCCATGGTGGTCTTGCCGGTGCCGGGCGGGCCCCAGAAGATCAGCGAGCTGAGGGCGCCCGAGGCCAGCATCACCGTCAGCGGCGCATCCGGGCCGATGACCTGGCTCTGGCCGATCACCTCGGACAGGGATTGCGGGCGCAGCCGGTCGGCCAGCGGGCGCGGGCCTGCCGACGTGTCTTGCGCCGCGCCGGGCGCGGGGTCAGAGCCAAACAGATCCGCCATCAGAGCCGGAACCGCATGGACATGGCCCGCCCGTCGCGCAGCACGGTCATCGCGAGGAAATCGCGCGCCTCCGACAGCGCCGCCTCGGCCTGCACCGAACTGGCGACCGCGGTGCCGTTGACCTCGGTGATCACATCGCCGCTGCGCAGCCCGGCGCGCTGGCCGATACTGCCCGGGTCGGTGATCATCGCGCCGCTGGCGTCGTTGGGCAGGGTCGCCTCGGCGATCACGGCGGGGTTCACGGTGACCAGCGCCATGCCGGGGATCGGCCCGCCGCTGCCGGTTGTCAGCGGATCGCGCGGCGGATCTTCGGGCGCGGGGGTCATCCGTACCTTGACGTCGCGGGTCTTGCCATCGCGCAGCCGGGTGACCTTCACCTGGTTGCCAAGCCCCGCCACGGTCATGCGGAAGATCATCTCGGGCGGCGAGGCGACCGGCTGGCCGCCGACAGCCAGGATCACGTCGCCGACCTCGAAACCGGCCTCGGCGAAGGGCGAGGCGGGGTGCAGCGCGGTTACCGCAATGCCCTCGGGGCGGTCGAGGCCGAAGTGGCCGGCCATGTCAGCGTCCACCGCCTGCCCGGTCATCCCGGCCCAGGGACGCTGGAACTGGCCGGCGCCGCCGCGCGCCTGCGACAGGAATTCCTTCACCAGTCCGGCGGGGATGGCGAATCCGATGCCGTTCGACCCGCCCGAGCGGCTGAGGATCGAGGTATTCACCCCGATCAACTGCCCCGAGACGTCGATCAGCGCCCCGCCCGAGTTGCCGGGATTGATCGGCGCATCGGTCTGGATGAAATAACCGCGCTCGTTGCCCGTCGCCGTGCCGGAGCGTGCCAGCCCCGACACGATGCCCGAGCTGACGGTCTGCCCGACGCCGAAGGGGTTGCCGATGGCCAGCACCAGCTCTCCGACCTCGACGGTGTCGCTGTCGCGCAGGTCGAGGTGGGGCATGTCCTCGGCCCCCTCCAGCTTGAGAATGGCAAGGTCCGAGACGGCATCGGCCAGCAACACCTCGGCGTTGAATTCGCGCCGGTCGTTCAGCACCACGCGGATCTCGTCCGCCTGTCCGACCACGTGGTAGTTCGAGACCACGTAGCCGTCGTCCGACAGGATCACGCCCGAGCCGAGAGAGTTCTGCACCCGCGGCCGCGAGGGCGCGAAGTTGCGGAAGAACTCGGAAAAGATCGGGTCGTTGGCAAAGGGAGAGGCGCGGCTCTCGACGATGCGCTTGGCGTAGATATTGACCACCGCCGGGGTGGCCTCCTTCACCAGGGGCGCGAAGCTGAGGGTGATCTCGGCCTGGGATCCGGGCACCCGCGCAAGGGCGGGCTGGCCGAGAGGCAGGGCAAGAAGAAGCAGGGCGGCGAGTTTCCGGAGCACCTTGGGGCCTTTCTGTCGCGGCAGTCAGGGACCAGATATGCGGACCGGCGGCGCGGAAGGCAAGCCGTAGGGGATCACCTGCCCGTGCGCGCCGTCTGCGCCCACCCTGCCCGGACGCAAGGCAAAGCAAAACCCCCGCCGGGGCACCGACGGGGGTTTGCGATCTCTGCTGAGGCGCGCGCGATTACTCGGCGGTTTCCTCGGCTTCCAGGCGGGCCTTGTCGGCGGCGCCCTTGGCGTCGACGTCACGGTCGACGAATTCGATGATCGCCATCGGGGCCATGTCGCCGTAGCGGAAGCCGGCTTTCATGATGCGGATGTAGCCACCCTGACGCTCGGCGTAGCGCGGGCCGAGGACGTCGAACAGCTTCTGGACCAGGGCGTCCTGCTTCAGCTTGGACGCGGCCTGACGGCGGGCGTGCAGATCGTCGCCGCCGCGCTTGGCCAGCGTGATCAGCTTTTCGACGATCGGACGCAGTTCCTTGGCCTTGGGCAGGGTGGTCTTGATCTGCTCGTGTTCGATGAGCGAGCCGGCCATGTTCGACCACAGCGCCTTGCGGTGCTCGTGGGTACGGTTCAGGCGGCGGTAACCTTTTGCGTGACGCATTGTCTTACTCCTGGTGCCCTCTACGGGCGGTTTTGCTTTGTCCGGCCTCCCTGCGTCGGGAAGCTCTCCTTGGGGCGGAATGCCCTTAAAAACCACGGGGCCTTGCGGCCCCGGACGCGCGAACGGCGGCAGCAGACCTGCCCAGCCGACTCGCGGTGCGCGTGCAATAGCGGATGGCAGCCTTGCAGACAAGGCTTTCGGCGCGATTTTCGGGCCGTTTTCAGCGGCCCGGGGCGGGCCTGCGGACGGGGGTCCGTCAGGCCGCCAGGCCGACCAGCGCCTCCAGCGGGCGCCAGCCGTGCAGCGGCTGCCGGCTCTCGCTGTCGAAGGCAAAGTAGTTGCCCCCGCCCGGGGCGCCGCCGGCGCGGGCCTGGTCATGGCAACGGTCGACGGGCAAGCCCGCCAGCGCGCAGTAAAGCAGCGTGCCGACGCCGCCGTGACCGACCAGCAGAAGGTCCCCGTCCCCCTGGCTGGCCAGGCAGGCATTAACCTCGGAGACAATCCGATGCTGGGCCGCGCGGGCGGTCTCCCAGCCGCGATAGCTTTCATCTGGCGCGGCAAAGAAGGCATCCGCCGCCACCTCGAACTGCTCCGGCGGCAGGAAGCCCGTCGCGCTGCGATCGTTCTCGTGCATCGCCGCGCGGATCTCGGGCGAGAGACCGAGGTCGGCTGCCAGCAGGGTCGCGGTCTCCATCGCCTTGCGCTCGGCACTGCTGACGATGCGGGTGACGCCCAGAAGCGCGGGCGCGCCGAGCAACGAGGTCAGACGGGCGGCGCCGACATCCGACAGCCCCCAATCGGTCACCTCGACCTCGGCGTCGATATGGACCTGCGGGTGGGTGAGGTAGTGGACGAGCGGCATGGGGCCTCCGGGCATTGCTGCGCCCGGGCTACCACCCGCTGCGGGTCGGCGGAAATGAAGGTTCTGCAATGGGCGGTGGATCGCCGCCCCGACGGCGCGACTGCCCCCGGAACACGCGAAAAGGGCAGAGCTTGCGCCCTGCCCTTTTCGGAACTTGCCTGAAGCGTCCGGATCAGAAGTGATCTTCGAACTTCTTCGCCAGGTCCTCGATGTTGTCCGGCGGCCAGTCCTCGACGTCCATCCCGAGGTGCAGGCCCATGCCCGAGAGCACTTCCTTGATCTCGTTGAGCGACTTGCGGCCGAAGTTCGGGGTGCGCAGCATCTCGGCTTCGGTCTTCTGGATCAGGTCGCCGATGTAGACGATGTTGTCGTTCTTCAGGCAGTTTGCCGAACGGACCGAGAGCTCCAGCTCGTCGACCTTCTTCAGCAGCAGCGGGTTGAACTCCAGGCCGTCGTCGTCGTCCTGGCGCGAGGCCGACTCGGGCTCTTCGAAGTTCACGAAGATCGACAGCTGGTCCTGCAGAATGCGGGCAGCATAGGCCACGGCGTCATCCGGCGTGATCGAACCGTCGGTGTCCACCTTCAGCGTCAGCTTGTCGTAGTCCAGCACCTGGCCCTCACGGGTGGGCTGCACGTCATAGGAGACCTTCTTGATCGGCGAGTAGATCGCGTCGATCGGAATCAGGCCGATGGGGGCGTCCTCGGGCTTGTTGCGGTCGGCGGGGACATAGCCCTTGCCGGTGTTCACGGTCAGCTCCATGAACAGGTCCGCACCTTCGTCGAGGTGGCAGATGATGTGATCGCGGTTCAGGACCTCGATGCCGTTGGTCTCGGCGATGTCACCGGCGGTGACGGCACCCGGGCCCTTGGCCGAGATCGAAACGCGCTTCGGTCCTTCGACTTCCATGCGCAGGGCAACGCCCTTGAGGTTCAGCACGATGTCGGTGACGTCCTCGCGGACACCGGCCACGGAGGAAAACTCGTGCAGCACGTTGTCGATCTGGACGGAGGTAATGGCGGCGCCCTGCAGAGAGGACATCAGCACGCGACGCAGCGCATTGCCGAGCGTCAGGCCGAAGCCGCGCTCCAGCGGTTCGGCGACGACGGTCGCCTGACGCGCGGGATCATTGCCCGGTTTGACATCAAGCTGGGTCGGCTTGATCAGTTCGGCCCAATTCTTGTGGATCATGCGTGTCTCCTCAATTCCTGTCCCGGCCCCATGTCCGAAGGCCGGCACGCCCGAGGTTCAAAAGACGAAAGAGAGGCCGCGCCAAGGCGCGACCCCCCGCAATGGGTATGTCCGATCAGACGCGACGACGCTTCGGCGGACGGCAGCCGTTGTGGGCGATCGGGGTCACGTCGCGAATCGACGTGATGTTGAAGCCGACGGCAGCCAGCGCACGCAGCGCCGATTCACGGCCCGAACCGGGGCCCTGCACTTCGACTTCCAGGGTCTTCACACCGTGTTCCTGGGCCTTCTTGCCGGCATCTTCCGCAGCCATCTGGGCAGCGTAGGGGGTCGACTTGCGCGAGCCCTTGAAGCCCATGGTGCCGGCGGACGACCAGGAGATCGCGTTGCCCTGCACATCGGAGATCAGGATCTTGGTGTTGTTGAAGCTGGAGTTCACATGTGCGACGCCAGCTGCGATGTTCTTGGAGACCTTTTTCTTGGCCCCACGACGGGTATCACGTGCCATATCTGTGCGCTCCCCTTACTTCTTCTTGCCGGCAATGGCCTTTGCGGGGCCTTTGCGGGTACGAGCGTTGGTGTGGGTACGCTGACCGCGAACCGGCAGGTTGCGGCGATGACGCAGACCGCGGTAGCAGCCGAGGTCCATCAGGCGCTTGATGTTCATCTGAACTTCGCGGCGCAGGTCGCCTTCCACGGTGTAGTTGGCGTCGATATGCTCACGGATCGAGAGCACTTCGGCATCGGACAGCTCGTTCACGCGACGGGTCAGGTCGATGTTGACGGCTTCGCAAATGGCCTTGGCCGATGCGGGGCCGATACCGGTGATGTAGGTGAGGGCGATCGGAACCCGTTTTGCAGTCGGGATGTTAACGCCGGCGATACGTGCCAATGGTCACTTTCCTTTGGTTGCGGTTCCGTAGCTCCAGAACCTTTTTTCACAACAGGATGGCCCGAGGCACTGAGACCTTGAGCCATGTCTGATTGGTCACCCAGAGGGCGCGCCAGAATCGGCACGCACCCGGGGATAGGGCTGCGTATTTTGAATTCCACGGAGGGTCAACCCATTTTTCACGGTTACGCGGCCCGACCCCGGTGTGTCCACCGGTGGCTCGTGCGCCTGCCCGCCCGGGCGGCAAAGCGCCCGTCTGGTTGTGAGACCAAGGTACAATGTCCGCCCGCCCCGATCAAGACCGCCCGTCACCATGGCGCGCCGGGGCAGCGGGAAAAAATCACCCGCCGGGGGCGAAACCCCGGGATCCACAGCACGATCCGGCCATCCTGCCGCACCCGCCCGCGGATCGCGGTCGTCCAGTACCGCGCCCGGGGCACGGCCAGGTTGTCGGCGCAGGAAGTCCGGGGGATGGTGAACCGTTGCCCGGGCTCCAGGTCCGGCAGCCGCGGCGCCCAGTCGCAGCCCATGTAGTGATTGCCCATGTAATGCCTGTGCAGCACCAGTGGCTCGCGTTCCTCCCACGCGGCGATGCTGGCCGCGCAATAGGCCGGATCCTCGATCCAGGCCACATCCTGTGCCGGCGCGGCGACGGGAAACAGGGCAAGGAACACGGCAGCATATCTCATGCCGCCAGCCTGCTCGCCCCGGCCCCCGCGATCAAATGACAAGGACAGTCAGAAAGCGAAAAGGGCGCCACGAAGGGCGCCCTCTGCGTTGTGTCCCGGACCCCGATCTCAGCGGTCCAGGATGGCCCCGATGGAGGCTTTCACCACGTCCATGGCCGCCAGGCCATCGACCCGCTCCAGCGCGCCCTTGGCGTGGTAGTAGCCAAGCAGCGGGGAGGTTTTCTTGTAGTATTCCATCAGACGCTTCTTGAGGCTTTCTTCGTTGTCGTCCGCACGAGCCGTGCCGCCGGCCGCCACGGCCTCTCGGGCGCGGTTGATGATGCGGTCGACCAGCACGTCGTCGCGCACCCGCAGCTCGATCGCGCAGTCCAGCGTCTGCCCCATCTCGTTCAGCAGCTTTTCCAGCGCGTCGGCCTGGGCCAGGGTGCGCGGGAAGCCGTCGAAGATGAAGCCGCCCTTCTGCGGGCCTTCCAGCTTCTCGCGGATCAGACCGATGACGATCTCGTCCGTGACGAGCTCGCCGCGGTCCATCACATCGGCCACGACCTTGCCCATTTCGGTGCCCGAGGTCCGGGCTTCGCGCAGCATGTCCCCGGTCGAGAGCTGGATCATGTCCCGCTCCGCGACCAACATGCCGGCCTGGGTGCCCTTACCTGCGCCCGGCGGTCCAAGCAGAATAATATTCATCGACGTGCAGCTCCTCCCTTGCGTGCCCGGCGCTTACCTTTACCGCGCAGCTGCGATTTTTCAATCAGGCCCTCGTACTGGTGGGCCAGAAGATGAGATTGCACCTGCTGGATGGTATCCATGGTCACCGAGACGACGATCAGCACCGAGGTGCCGCCGAAGTAGAAGGGCACGGCGAACTGGTTGCGCAGGATTTCCGGCATGATGCAGACCAGAGCCAGGTAGCCCGCGCCAAGGACCAGGACGCGGTTGACGACATACTCGAGGAACTCGGCGGTCTTCTTGCCGGGGCGGATGCCCGGAACGAAACCGTTCTGGTTCTTGAGGTTGTCGGCCACGTCGTCGGTCTTGAACGCCACGTTGTGCGTGTAGAAGTAGGCGAAGAAGACGATCATCGCGACGAAGAACAGCAGGTAGAGCGGCTGACCGGGGCCGAAATAGGCCAGGATCGTCGACATCACCGGGCTGGTGTCCGACCCCGAGAAGGTGGCGATGGTGGTCGGCAGCAGCAGCAGCGAGCTGGCGAAGATAGCCGGGATGACGCCCGCCGGGTTCACCTTGATCGGCAGGTGCGACGATCCGCCGTCATAGACCTTCATCCCCACCTGGCGGCGAGGGTACTGGATATGGATCTTGCGCAGGGCGCGCTCCATGAAGACCACGAAGGCAATCACCGCGATGACCATGACGATCACGCCGACGATCACCGCCGGGCTGATGGCGCCCGAACGGCCCGAGGCGAAGAACTGTGCCAGGGCGGCGGGGATCTCGGCGATGATGCCGACGAAGATGATCAGCGAGATCCCGTTGCCGACGCCGCGCGCGGTAATCTGCTCGCCCAGCCACATCATGAACATGGTGCCACCGACCAGGGTGATCACGGCCTCGATGCGGAAGAACAGCCCCGGATCCGACGCCAGGTCGCCCGCTTCCAGCGAGACGGCAAGGCCGTAGGCCTGCAGCGTCGCCAGCAGCACGGTGCCATAGCGGGTGTACTGGTTGATCTTCTTGCGGCCCTGCTCGCCCTCTTTCTTCAGCTGCTCCAGCGCCGGCACCATGGCCGTCATGAGCTGCACGATGATCGAGGCAGAGATGTAGGGCATGATGCCGAGGGCGAAGATACCCATCCGGCCAAGGGCACCGCCGGTGAACATCGACAGCATCCCGCCGATCCCCTGGCCTGCGCCTTCCATGAACTCCCGCAGCGCGGCACCGTCGATCCCGGGAACCGGGATGTACGTGCCAAGGCGGCAGATGATCAGCAACCCGATGGTGAAGAGGATGCGCTTGCGCAACTCCGTGGCCTTGCCGAGCGCGGCCCAGGAGGTGTTGGCAGCCATCTGTTCTGCTGCAGATACCATATGGCTCTCTTTCTTGGCAGAGCGCCGCCGAAGCCATTTCCAGGCTCGGCGGCGCTCGATGAGAAATGACGTGGCAAGATGTAAGCCGCCGACCGGCGGCTCACAACCTTATTCCGCGGCTGCGGTCGCCACCTTCAGCGAGCCACCAGCCTTTTCGACGGCTTCGACAGCCGACTTCGAGGCGCCGGTGACTTCCAGGTTCACGGCGGTGGTGATGTCACCCTTGGCCAGAACGCGGACGCCGTCCAGCTTGCGGCGGACCAGGCCGGAGGCGACCAGCACGTCCTCGGTCACGGCGGCCTTGGCGTCGATCTTGCCGGCTTCGATGAAGGCGGCGATCAGGCCCAGGTTGACGACGGCGAATTTCTTGCGGTTCGGCTTGTTGAAGCCACGCTTGGGCAGACGCTGGTAGAGCGGCATCTGGCCGCCCTCGTAGCCCTTGATGGCCACGCCGGAGCGGGATTTCTGACCCTTGATACCGCGGCCACCCATCTTGCCCTTGCCAGAGCCCGGGCCACGGCCGACGCGAGTGCGTTTCGGGGCAGCGCCCGGATTGTCGCGGAGTTCGTTCAGTTTCATTGCGCTTCTCCTTGGCCGGAAACGCCCCCGAAGCGGATGGGACGCACACGGCTTTTCTTGGTTGCTTGTCACATGTCCCGGCAGCAGAGGGAATCTGCGCGCAGGGACACCGGGCGCGTTTAGCGGGTTGCGGGTCGCGATGCAAGGCTGCAGCGCGGCCCTGCCCACCCCTGCGGGTCTTCGTCACAGGGGGTGACGCCGACCCGTTCCGCCGGACGGGGACAGACCCGCCCCGGCCCCGGTCTCAGCAGCGCGCCTCGACACCGTTGCGCCCGTCCGAGGTGCGTACCCCGACAGAGAACGGGCTGGTGTTGTTGCAGATGGACAGCGTCAGGTCGGCCTTGCCGATCGCCCCGCGTTCACTGCTGACCCCGACCCCGACGGTGCCGTGCACCTCGCCCGCCATGGGGCGGGGTGTCTCGGCCGGGCGGGGAGAGGGCGGCGCGGCGCAGCCGGCAAGCAGCGCCAGGCCGGCGACAGCGGCGAGGACGGGACGGGACTTGCGGACGGGCTGGTACATGGCGCCTCTCCTTGGCTCTGCTGAGCATATGGGGGCGCAGGACGGCAGGGCAAGGGCGGGCAGAGGGCACGGGCCGCGCACCAACCGTTGCCGTATTGTGACGCTTTCGGGCGTCAGAAAGCAAAATGTCCCGGGCGCGGCCCTTCCGCCTGCCCTGCTCTCCGCCCCGTGCCTAAGATCCGGCAGAAACTTGCAAAAGGAGACCTCGGTGATTTCTTCAAGATCCCATTCCATTCTGTCATTCGCACTCGCCATTGCCCTGGTCCTGTTGGTGCGGCCTGCCTTCGCCGACGTCGAGATCGTGGTGAAGAACGAGGGCAAGACCGATTTCCAGGTCTTCTCGGTCGCCCGCGATCCGTCGGGCCTGGGTGTCACGCCCAAGCTGCGCGTCGAGGGCTGGACCACCGTGCCCGGCCGCCGCACCCGCACGATCCGCAGCGGCAGCAATTCCTCCAGCTTCGCCCTGGGGTTCGTCACCGCCGAGGGATTTCACCCCATGGGCTTCACCGAAAGCTCGGAGATCGACACGGATTTCCCGCCGCTTGTCGCGATCCGGCCCGGGACGGACTTCCGCATCAACTACAGTGACCCCGATGGCCCCTTCCCCGAAGGCTTCGTGGCCGCGGGCGTCAGCACGCCGATGAAGATCCCCGCCAATGGGCGCTACCGGGTGCTGCTGAACATCAACCTCGACCCCGGCAAGGGGCAGCCCTACCCCTTCCTGCCGCTCAGCTCCCGCGAGGTGCGCAAGCACATGCGTCTGTTGCCCTGAGCCCCCGAACGAAAAACGCCCCGACCTTGCGGCCGGGGCGTTTCGTCATTCACTGTCCGCCCGGGATGGGCCGTGAAGGAAGGCTCAGGCCTTCTCTTCGACGATCTCCACCAGGTGCGGGATCTTGCGGATCATGCCGCGCACCGAGGGGGTATCCTCGAGTTCGCGGGTCTTGTGCATCTTGTTCAGGCCCAGGCCGATCAGCGTCTGACGCTGGATGGCGGGGCGACGGATCGGAGAGCCGATCTGCTTGACGACGATGGTTGCCATGTTGAAGCCTCCTTACGCCTCTTCTGCGACCTGCGAGGAAGCGGCGGGCGCTTCGTCACGGGACGGCAGGATGTCGGCGACCTTCTTGCCACGACGCTGAGCCACCTGACGCGGGGAAGATTCCTTGGTCAGGCCGTCCAGGGTGGCGCGGATCATGTTGTAGGGGTTCTGCGAACCGATCGACTTGGCGACCACGTCCTGGATGCCGAGCATCTCGAAGACGGCACGCATCGGACCACCGGCGATGATACCGGTACCCTGCGGGGCGGTGCGCATGACGACCTTGCCGGCACCGTGACGACCTTCGATGTCGTGGTGCAGGGTGCGGCCCTCTTTCAGGGGAACGCGGATCATCTGGCGCTTGGCTTGCTCGGTGGCCTTGCGGATGGCCTCGGGGACCTCCTTGGCCTTGCCCTTGCCGAAGCCGACGCGGCCCTTCTGGTCGCCGACGACGACAAGCGCGGCGAAGCCGAAACGCTTACCGCCCTTGACGGTCTTGGACACGCGGTTGATCGCTACCAGGCGATCTGCGAATTCCGGTGCTTCGTCGCGGTCGCGACGGCCCCGGTTGTCATCTCTTGCCATGAGGCAATTCCTTCACTTCTGGACGTGTCCGTTGACCGCCCGGGTTATCCAATCCAGGTGAGGCGCGACATGATCGGCGTCTCCCGGATCATCGGGGCCTCACGGGGAAGCCCTCTCTCGAACGGTGGGGTGTCCCCCACCCTACGATCATGTCCGACCCCGGGGCAAACCGGGGACGGACATCGCATTTGGCGCAGGGTGGGAGATATCCCACCCTACGGGATCCGAAGATCAGATCTTCAGGCCGCCCTCGCGGGCCGCATCTGCCAGGGCCTTGATCGAGCCGTGGAACAGGAAGCCGCCACGGTCGAAATAGGCTGCTTCCACACCGGCCTTCTTGGCACGTTCGGCAATCGCCTCGCCGACCTTCTTGGCCGCCTCGACGTTGTTCTTGCCGACGAAGCCCAGATCCTTCTCCATCGAGGAGGCTGCGGCCAGGGTCACGCCCTGCACGTCGTCGATCAGCTGGACGCTGATGTTCTTGTTCGAACGGTGCACCGACAGGCGCACACGGCCTGCGTTGACCTTGCGAAGCTTGTTCCGGACGCGCAGACGGCGCTTCAGAAACAGGGTACGTTTCGTATTTGCCATTTGTCTGGTCCTTACTTCTTCTTACCTTCCTTGCGGAAGATAAATTCGCCCTTGTACTTGATACCCTTGCCTTTGTACGGCTCGGGCTTGCGCCATTCGCGGATATTCGCCGCGACCTGGCCCACAAGCTGCGGGTCGGTGCCTTCGATGATGATTTCGGTCGGCTTCGGAGTGGTCACGGTGACCCCTGCCGGAACCGGGAAATCGACGTCATGGGACAGGCCGAGGTTCAGCTTGACCACGTTGCCCTGCGCCTGGGCACGATAACCCACACCGGTGATCTCCAGCTCTTTCTTGAAGCCGGTGGTCACGCCGGTGATCAGGTTGGCGACCATGGTGCGCGACATGCCCCACTGCTGGCGCGCGCGCTTCGAGGTGCCGCGGGGGGTGACGGTCACAGCGTTGTCTTCGACAACGATGTTGACATCATCCGTGGCGGTGAAGCTGTGCGTGCCCTTCGGGCCCTTCACTTCGACGGTCTGACCCGAAACGCTGGCGGTGACGCCAGAGGGCAGCTCGACCGGTTTCTTACCAATACGAGACATTCCAGACCTCCTTAGAAGACCGTGCAGAGAACTTCGCCACCAACATTGTTGGAGCGAGCCGCTGCATCGGACATGACGCCCTTGGGCGTGGAGACAATCGACACACCCAGGCCCTGACGGACCTGCGGGATGTCCTTGACGCCCATGTAAACGCGACGGCCGGGGGTCGAAACCCGCTTCAGTTCGCGAATGACAGGTGCGCCTTCGTAGTACTTCAGGCTGATTTCCAGGGTCGGGTGACCGTTGGCATCAGTGCCCTTCTCGTAGCCGCGGATGTAGCCTTCGTCGGCCAGCACGTCCAGGACCCAGGCGCGCAGCTTGGAAGCCGGCGTCGAGACCACGGATTTGCCGCGCAGCGACGAGTTGCGGATCCGGGTGAGCATATCGCCGATAGGATCGTTCATGTTCTATGCCCTCCTTACCAGCTCGATTTCACGAGGCCGGGAACGAAACCGTTCGAGCCCAGTTCGCGCAGCATGATACGGCTGACCTTCAGCTTACGGTAGTAAGCGTGGGGACGGCCGGTCAGCTGGCAGCGGTTGTGCAGACGCGTCGCGGACGAGTTGCGCGGCAGTTCGGCAAGCTTCAGGGTGGCGCGGAAACGCTCTTCCATCGGCTTGTCCTGGTCGTAGATGACCTCTTTCAGTGCAGCGCGCTTCGCGGCGTACTGGGCAACCAGCTTTTCCCGCTTCTTCTCGCGCTCGATCATGGATTTTTTAGCCATATCTAAATCTCCCTCGCGCGATCAGCTGTTGAAGGGCATGTTGAAAGCTTTCAACAGCGCCTTGGCTTCTGCGTCGGTTTTCGCGGTGGTACCGATGACGACATCGATGCCCCAGACCTCGTCGACCTTGTCGAAGTTGATCTCGGGGAAGACGATGTGTTCCTTGATGCCCATGGCGTAGTTGCCGCGGCCATCGAACGACTTGCCGGGAACGCCGCGGAAGTCGCGGATCCGGGGCATCGCGATGGTGATCAGGCGATCCAGGAATTCGTACATGCGGTCGCCGCGGAGGGTGACCTTGGCGCCGAGCGGCATGTCTTCACGGACGCGGAAGCCGGCGATCGACTTCTTGGCCTTGGTGACGACAGCTTTCTGGCCGGCGATCTGGGTCAGGTCTTCCTGGGCCGACTTGGCCTTCTTGGAATCCCGGACGGCCTCGGCGCCACAGCCGATGTTCAGAACGATCTTGTCCAGACGTGGGATCTGCATCTCGTTCTTGTAGCCGAATTCCTCCTTCAGGGCGGCACGGATGCTGTCCTTGTAGGTGGCCTTCAGGCGCGGGGTGTAGTTCGCGGTATCAAGCATCGATCACGTCCCCCGTGGTCTTGGCGTAGCGAACCTTCTTGTCGCCTTCGGTCTTGAAGCCGACGCGGGTCGCCTTGCCGTTGGCATCGACGAAAGCCAGGTTCGAGAGAGCGATCGGCAGGGCCTTGGGCAGACGGCCGCCCTGGCTTTGCTGGGTCGCGCGGGTGTGGCGGACGGCCATGTTCAGGCCCTCGACAACGGCCTTGCCGGCCTTGGGATCAACGGAAGTGATCTCGCCGGTCTTGCCCTTGTCCTTGCCGGACAGGACGATGACCTTGTCGCCTTTTTTGAGTTTCGCAGCCATCAGAGCACCTCCGGAGCCAGCGAAATGATCTTCATGAAGTTCTTGGCGCGCAGTTCGCGAACAACCGGTCCGAAGATACGGGTACCAACGGGCTCGTTGTTGTTGTTCAGGATGACGGCGGCGTTGCGATCGAAACGGATCGCGGTGCCGTCTTCACGACGGACTTCCTTGGCGGTGCGCACGACGACGGCCTTGCGGACGTCACCTTTCTTCACGCGGCCGCGCGGGATGGCTTCCTTGACGGAGACGACAATGATGTCGCCGACCGAAGCGTACTTACGCTTGGAACCACCCAGGACCTTGATGCACTGAACTCGGCGTGCGCCGGAGTTGTCAGCGACATCCAGATTGGTCTGCATCTGGATCATGTGGTTTCTCCCGACCTTTGGGGGCTGTTCTGGTTAGATCCCCCAGGGTTTCGACGGGAGGCCGGGGCTTCAGTGAGCCGCGGCCTCGTGCTCTGCATGACGCTGCGCGTCCAGCTCTTGCTGAACCTTGGCGTGCTCTTCCCGCTCGATCTTTTCGGCTTCGATCATCTCGGCGGTCATCACTTCCCAGCGCTTGGTCTTGGACTTCGGCGCGCATTCACGAATGCGGACGGAGTCGCCGACCTTGAACTGGTTGTTCTCATCGTGAGCCCGATACTTCTTGGACTTACGGATGGTCTTCTTCAGAACCGGGTGCGTGAAGCGACGTTCGACGGACACGGTAACGGTCTGGGCATTGGCGTCAGAGGTGACGGTGCCGCGAAGGATACGTTTGGGCATTCGAAAGCTCCTTATTCGCCGGCTGCTTCAGCAGCTTTTTCGTTCAGAACGGTCAGCACACGGGCCGCGTCACGACGGGCCTTGCGCATTTGCGACGCGTTCTCCAGCTGGCCGGTGGCCGCCTGGAAACGAAGGTTGAACTGGGCTTTCTTCAGCTCTGCCAGCTCTTCACGAAGCTGGTCAGGAGTCTTCTCGCGAAGCTCTTTGGCGCTCATGGCGCTTCCTTTCCTTCCTTGCACCGGCAGGCCCCTGGGATGGGTGACCCGCGAATCCGGTGGGTTATGTAGAACAATGAGCGCTGCCAATACGCCCGAACGCCCTGCGGGTCAACATGGAAAGGACGAAAAAGGCGCGCCCGCCTCAGCCCGCCTTGCTGTCCGGCGCTGCCCCCGGCGCCTCGGGCGCCGCCAGCGCCGCCGCCAGCCGGGCGCGCAGCGGGGCGACATGGCGGTTGCCGGCGGTGACCGCCTCGTAGACCTCGGGCGCATCCCCGGCAACCATCGACAGCGCCTCCATCATCAGCTCGAACGAGCGGGTGCGGATCCGCGGTGCCGGACCCATCCCGGCCATGGCGCGACCCAGCAGATGCGTCAGCCCCTGGCTCAGCGCCGCCTCGGCGTCATGCTGCTCGGGGGTGGTGACGATCACCTGCAACCCATGCCGCACCCTCAGGACCGCCCCGAGCCGCCGCCAGCCCCGCCCCCGAAGCGGGCAGAGCACCACCTGGGCCCCCCGCAGCCCTGTCCGCGCCGAGGCCGGCCCGAACATCGGATGACTTCCGATCAGCTCCACCCCCTCAGGCAGCAGCGCCCGCATCAGCCGCGCCGGCTCTTCCTTCACCGAGCAGGTATCGACCACCACCTGCCCCGGCCGCAGATGCGGCGCCAGGGCGGCAAGCAGCCCCGGAAGCGCGGCCAGGGGCACCGCCAGCAGCAGGATCTCCGAGCGCGCGGCGTCGCGAAGGTCCGCCGGGACATAGCCCTGGGTCTGCACCTCGGCCTGCCGGGCCGGATCGCAGACACAGAGGCGCGTGTCCGGCGCCAGCAGCGGGGCCAGAAGCTGACCGAAGGCGCCGAAGCCGAAGAGCGCGAGGGAAGGAGGTCGTGACATGATCGGGATCCTGAGAGGGGGCCAGGGTCCGGTGTCATCAGGGGGGGCCGGTCTACCGCTGGCGAAAAATGCAGCGGAGACAAGAAGACGGCCCGCTGTCAGTACAGCGGGTAATAGGCTTTCGCAGAGAGGGCGGCCTGATGCGTCATGCCCTTGGCCTAGCTGGGCCGGCGGGCCGGGTCAAGGACCTAGCCCTTCGCGGCCTTCTGCATCTCGGCGGCAAACTCTCGGCGCAGCTTCTTGCGGATCTTCGCGGCGCTCAGGCGCTTCTCTTCTTCCTCGGTCAGCACCTGCAGCTCTGGCACCTCGACCGGGCTGCCCTGGTCATCCACGGCAACCATGGTGAAGTAGCACGAATTGGTATGCCGCGAGCGGCCCGAGCGGATCTCCTGCGCCTCGACGCGGATGCCGATCTCCATCGAAGTGCGCCCCGCGTGGTTCACGCTGGCGCGGAAGGTGACCAGTTCGCCGACATTGATCGGCTCCTTGAACATCACCTGGTCGACCGAGAGCGTGACGGCATACTGGCGCGAGTAGCGGGACGCACAGGAAAAGGCCACGCGGTCCAGCAGGTTCAGCAGCGCGCCGCCATGCACCTTGCCGCTGAAGTTGGCCATGTCGGGGGTCATCAGGACGGTCATTTCCAGCTTGCGGGGATCCATGGGGTGCTCCGGTCTTGGGTGCTGGCCTCATATTCGGAACTTCCTCCGACGGGTCCAGAGAAGATCACGCCCCGACGCCTGGCCGGTCGCGACTGTGACAAATCCGGGCATTCGGGGCCAGGATGGGGGGCCAGGATGCGGGACCGGGGGACAGCGGGAAGACGGCTTGCCAAGATCATAGGGGGGATACCCCCCCTTCCGCCGCCGGGAGGCAACGAAGGTGGATTGCCATCCACCCTACGCGGCCCGACAGGCCCGCCACCCCCGGCGAGGGCGCGCCATACTGCACCTGACCCTGCCCCGGAAAGGGCCGGTCTTCAGGACCGGCCGCAGGGGGCTCCGCCCGCTCGCACCTCAAACCCTCCCCCGGAGGCTTTGCCCCTGCGGGGATCGGTGGCAGGGGGCTCCGCCCGCTCGCACCACAAACCCTCCCCCGGAGGCTTTGCCCCTGCGGGGATCGGTGCTCACACCCACTTATAGTTGAAACTGACCGAAATGCGGTCTTCTTCGGTCATGTTCATCGGCACCTCGTGGCGCAGCCAGCTTTCCCAGAGCAGCACCTCGCCGACCTCGGGCCTGACATAGATGAAAGGCTTCAACTCTTCCCGCGCCTCCTTGGCACGGGTCGGCGCCGCCATCATCATCGCCAGCCGCGGGTCCTCAAGCTTCAGCGCCGATGTCCCCTCGGGCATCGCGACATAGGTCGTTCCCGAGATCACCGAATGCGGGTGAATATGCGCGCTGTGGGTGCCGCCCTCCGGCAGGATGTTGATCCAGAGATCTTCCAGCTCCAGCTTGCCCTCACCCAGTTCGAAAGCCAGGTCCGCGGCGAAGGCCGCCACATGCAGATCCAGCGCCTTCTTCACGTCCTCGAAGATCGGAAACCGCCAGGCCAGGTCGGTCAGCGAGGCATAGGAGGTATATCCCGGATAGTCGTTGGCCTCGCACCACTCCTGCCCCGCCTCGTCATCCTCGGCGATGGAATAGCACGACGTCTCCAACTCCTCGGCATCGACGCCGGGCCCCTTCTCGTTCAGGGCGGCGCGATAGAGACGGGTGGCAAAGAGCGAACGGATCTCGGACATGGGACAGCCTCGGCAACAAAGGGGTTCACTGCCGCCATAGCGCGGGTCCCGGGCCAAGAAAAGCCTCTCCGGACAGAGTCCCCGGCCCGATCCCGCGCGCCAGGCCCCCTGCCCATCCGACGGCGGCAAATACTGCGGGGGTGTCCGCGCCAGCGGACGGGGGCAGAGCCCCCGACCTGTCTCCGCGTTGCGCCGTGCCGCGACGGGGCGCCGGCCTCCCGCCTGCCCCATCCCACTATCGCCATCCCGAACGCGGAGCCCCCCTCCCATTCGATGGCCAGAAATACTCTAGGGGACCCGCGCCAGCGGGTAGGGGCAAAGCCCCCCTGCGCCACCTCGAAAAAAGAAAACCCCCGGCACCTGAAGCACCGGGGGTTTCCGATCTCGTAGGGCGGGAGATATCCCGCCTTCCGCTTACCAGTCTTCGCGAACGACGACGCGGGTCTTGACGGGCAGCTTCATCGACGCCAGGCGCAGGGCCTCGCGTGCGACGCCCTCGGAGACACCGTCGATCTCGAACATGATCCGGCCGGGCTTGACCTTGCAGGCCCAGTAATCGACCGAACCCTTACCTTTACCCATACGGACTTCGACGGGCTTCGAGGTGACGGGGGTGTCGGGGAAGATCCGGATCCAGACCCGGCCCTGACGCTTCATGTGGCGCGTCATGGCACGGCGGGCTGCTTCGATCTGGCGTGCGGTCACACGCTCGGGCTGGGTAGCCTTGAGGCCATAGGTCCCGAAGTTCAGGTCGGAGCCGCCTTTTGCCTGGCCGTGGATCCGGCCCTTGTGCATCTTGCGGAATTTTGTGCGTTTCGGTTGAAGCATCTTTCTGTCTCCTTACCGGTCGCGATCGCGGCGGCCACCGGCGCCACGAGGTGCCGGACCGTCCTGCAGTTCCTGCGCCTTGCGGTCGCGGGCCTGCGGATCGTGCTCCATGATCTCGCCTTTGAAGATCCAGACCTTGATCCCGATGATACCATAGGGGGTCATGGCTTCGGCGTGCGCATAGTCGATGTCGGCGCGCAGGGTGTGCAGGGGCACACGGCCTTCGCGGTACCACTCGGTCCGTGCGATCTCGGCACCGCCCAGACGGCCGGCGACGTTCACACGGATACCCAGCGAGCCCATGCGCATGGCGTTCTGAACAGACCGCTTCATGGCACGACGGAAGGACACACGACGTTCCAGCTGCTGAGCGATGGACTCGGCAACCAGCATGGCGTCCAGTTCCGGCTTGCGGACTTCGACGATGTTCAGGTGCAGTTCGGAGTCGGTCATCTTGGCCAGCTTCTTGCGAAGCACCTCGATGTCCGCGCCCTTCTTGCCGATGATCACGCCCGGACGTGCGGTGTGAATGGTCACACGGCACTTCTTGTGGGGGCGCTCGATGATCACGCGGGCAATACCGGCCTGCTTGCACTCGGTCTTGATGAACTCACGGATCTTGACGTCTTCCAGAAGAAGATCACCGAAATCCTTGGTGTCGGCGTACCAACGCGAATCCCAGGTGCGGTTGACCTGGAGGCGCATGCCGATCGGATTGACTTTCTGACCCATTAGGCTTGCTCCTCGACCTGACGCACCTTGATGGTGATTTCCGAGAACGGCTTCATGATCTTGCCGTAGCGGCCACGTGCCCGGGGACGGCCACGCTTCATCACGAGGTTCTTGCCGACCCAGGCTTCGGCGACGATCAGCTCGTCGACGTCCAGGCCGTGATTGTTCTCGGCATTGGCGATGGCGGACTGAAGGCACTTCTTCACGTCCTGCGCGATACGCTTCTTCGAGAAGGTCAGATCGGTCAGAGCCCGGTCAACCTTCTTGCCGCGGATCAGCTGAGCCACCAGGTTCAGCTTCTGCGGGCTGGTGCGAAGCATGCGCAGCTTGGCCATGGCCTCGTTGTCTGCCACGCGGCGGGGATTTTTTTCCTGACCCATGACTTACTTCCGCTTCGCTTTTTTGTCAGCGGCGTGACCGTAGTAGGTCCGGCTCGGCGAGTATTCACCGAACTTCTGACCGATCATGTCTTCCGTGACGTTGACAGGGATATGCTTCTGGCCGTTGTAGACGCCGAAGGTCAGACCCACGAACTGGGGCAGGATCGTCGAACGGCGGGACCAGATCTTGATGACTTCATTACGACCGCTTTCGCGTGCCGCTTCGGCCTTCTTCAGGACGTAAGCGTCAACGAAGGGGCCTTTCCAAACAGAACGTGCCATAGGTTAGCGACCCTTCTTCTTCGCGTGACGGCTACGGATGATGTACTTGTCCGTGGCCTTGTTCTTGCGGGTTTTCGCACCCTTGGTCGGCTTACCCCAGGGGGTAACGGGGTGACGGCCACCAGAGGTACGGCCTTCACCACCACCATGGGGGTGGTCGATCGGGTTCATGACGACACCACGGACCGACGGACGGATGCCCTTGTGCCGCATGCGGCCGGCTTTACCGTAGTTCTGGTTCGAGTTGTCGGGGTTCGAGACCGCGCCGACGGTGGCCAGGCATTCCTGGCGGACCATGCGCAGTTCACCCGAGCTGAGGCGGATCTGGGCGTAGCCACCGTCACGGCCGACGAACTGGGCGTAGGTGCCAGCGGCGCGTGCGATCTGGCCACCCTTGCCGGGCTTCAGCTCGATGTTGTGAACGATGGTACCGATCGGCAGGCCCGAGAAGGGCATTGCGTTGCCGGGCTTGATGTCGGCCTTCTGCGAAGAGACGACCTTGTCACCAACGGCCAGGCGCTGCGGCGCGAGGATGTAGGCTTTTTCACCATCGACATACTGGATCAGCGCGATGAACGCGGTGCGGTTCGGGTCATATTCGATCCGCAGGACGACGCCTTCGACGTCAACCTTGCTGCGTTTGAAATCGACGATCCGGTAGAGGCGCTTAGCGCCACCGCCACGACGGCGGGAGGTGATACGTCCGGTGTTGTTCCGGCCGCCCGACTTCGTCAGACCCTCGGTGAGGGCTTTGACGGGGCGTCCTTTGTACAGCTCCGAACGGTCGATCAGCACCAGCCCGCGCTGGCCCGGCGTCGTCGGCTTATACGACTTGAGTGCCATGCTTTCTGTCTTCCGTTTAGCAAGCGCCACCCTCGTTTGGTCCGGAAAAGTCGGGCCGGGGTCCACGTGAGGCGGCTATGTATTGGGTATTTGCCGGGCGGTTGGAAGTGCCGCCGCTGACAGACTACCCGGATGTTACAGGGCCCCGAAGGTCCCCAGGCGTCAAACACCCGAAGGCCCCGGAGCGAATCCGGGGCCGTCAGGATTGGGCGCGTATAGCAAGGTGAGGGTGGGGTGGCAAGGGGTGTGGGTGGCGCAGGCTGCTTACGCGACACCTCCAGCACCTGGTTAAGACAATGGAAACATTTCCATGCCTAGTTTAGGCCACATATCCCGAATTGGAGGCTCAAATGACAAAATATGACCACCACGTCCAAAAAGCAGACTTCTCCGCAATGAACATCATGAGAATGATACTAGCCAGACGAAGACCCGCTAGAAAAAGGATGGCGGTTCTCTTGCAAGTCCTCGGTCTCCGGCTGAGCTACGAGCTCGAAACGGAGGAAAGGTCGACAAATGACCGGAGCTGATCTAAAGGCGTGGAGACACCGAAACCGCTATCGTCAGGTGGATTTGCAGCGCGAGCTTCAACTTGGGTCTCGTGCAACTATTTCTTCTTGGGAAACGTCAGATGATAACTTACCAAGAACCTTGTATCTGGCTCTTACTGCGCTGGAGAGGATGCCGGAATTGCGCAACGTAGATGGCTATGAAAAGAGCTATCGTTGACTTTTCCACAAGCATCTACCAAGCTCGTTGACACCAAACGAGCGCAAACTTGATCATGACAGAGGACCCAGTTCTCTTAGCCTTTGAACGGCAGCCTTTACTTTTCTTCTCGCCGTCGACAGCCTTGCAAGCGCAGGCCCTTTTAAGAGCGGGTGCGGAGATTAATCGGACCATCCTAAGTTACTTCGAGAATGATGAACGCTGCGCAATAATTGACTGCTCCAAAGCGATTTCGGCGAATGACTTGTTCTGGCTATGGACACTTGGAGCGTACGAAGTCATCCGCACTATGAGCCAACATAAACATTGTTTTTCTGAGGAACTACAGAACCGCATTGTCACGCAGAAGGGGCCACTTGCGACCCTGAGAATCCCATTCTCCAAGCAAGAATATAGAGGCCGCCCTGGAACTGACCCAATGTCAGCGTTTGCTTGCGGCCTGAATATTAGAGAAGGGATCATCTTCGATGTTCGGGGAAGCCGCATCACTTCCAAGGGCATCATATCCGAATTTACAACATTCGTAGATGGTATTTGTCTCGCTGAGATCTTGGAACCGCTACCAAGACTTGAGACCCGCCATGTCGGTCAGAAACCGCAAAGGTGACGCAGTAGCCCTTCTGGTCTGCAAGAACTAGCATTTCTGGCTGCAACACTACACTCACCGCCCCTTCCGCACCCCGGTCCAGACCGTATGCCGAGACCCCCTCTTCGTCCGTCCGGCCCGCACCCCCTCTTCCTTCACATCAAAGTTCGCCCGCGCAAAGCGCTTGGCGAACCCGTGGCTCGGATGCGCCGACCAGACCGACAGCACCCCATGCACCGTCAGCGACCGGTGCGCGGCAGCCAAGCCAGCCTCTCCGTAAAGCACGTCGTTGCCGTCCCGCGTCAGCCCGTCCGGGCCGTTGTCCACGTCCAGCAGGATCATGTCCCAGCCAGCGGTGACCGAGGCGATCTCCTCTGCCACGTCGCCCGGGCGCAGCTCGACGCGGGGGTCCGACAGGCAGTCTCCGAAGACCGCGGACATCTCATCCCGCGCCCAGCCGATCAGCTCGGGCACCACCTCTGACACGACGATCTGCGCGTCCGGCGGCGCCAGCTCCTGGGCCGCGCGCAGGGTGAAGCCCATGCCGAGGCCGCCGATCAGCACACGGGGCGCAGGCCGCGCGCCGAGGCGGGCGAAGGAGAGCGTGGCCAGGGCGATCTCGGACCCGCCGAGGCGCGAGTTCATCAGCTCGTTGCCGTCGCCGAGGCGGATGGAGTACTCGGTGCCGCGCCGGAACAGGCGCAGGATGTCGCCCTCGGGCGCGCGCGCCGTGGCCAGGTCTTCCCAGGGGATCATGGGTGCCTCCGTTCAAGCTGCGGGTCGGCTATGGCCCGCCAAAGGAAAAGCCCCCCGCCTTGCAGCGAGGGGCCCGTTTGTAAGCGTAGGGTGGGAGCGATCCCACCACACGATCAGAGACCGGTGGTCACGTCGATCGTGTTGCCCTCTTCGAGGGTCACATAGGCCTTCTTGACGTCCTTGCGCTTGCCGAGGGTGCCCCGGAAACGCTTGACCTTGCCCTTGGTGACGGTCGTGTTCACGGCCTTCACCTTGACGTTGAACAGGGCCTCGACGGCTTCCTTGATCATCGGCTTGTTGGCGTCGATCGAGACTTCGAAAACAACCGCGTTGGCCTCGGAGGCCATGGTGGCTTTCTCGGTGATGACCGGCTTGCGGATCACGTCGTAGTGGTTTGCCTTGGCACTCATTTCAGTCGAGCCTCCAGAGCTTCGACAGCCGACTTCGTGAGCACCAGGGTGTCACGCTTCAGGATGTCGTACACGTTTGCGCCCATCGTCGGCAGGATATCCAGGCCTTCGATGTTGGCGGCGGCACGGGCGAAGCCTTCATTGACGGCGGCGCCGTCGATGATCAGAGCGCGCTTCCAGCCCAGGTTCGAAACCATCTTGGCCAGTGCGGCGGTCTTGCCCTCGGCCTCGGCGTTCTCGATGATGACCAGCGAGCCGGACTTCACCTTGGCCGAGAGGGCGTGCTTCAGACCCAGCTTGCGGAACTTCTTCGTCAGGTCGTGGCCGTGGCTACGCGGGGTCGGGCCCTTGTAGATACCACCCTTGCGGAAGATCGGCGCCTTGCGGGAGCCGTGGCGTGCGCCGCCGGTGCCCTTCTGGCGATAGATCTTCTTGGTCGAGTAGCTGACTTCCGACTTGGTCAGGACCTTGTGGGTCCCGGCCTGCGCCTTGTTACGCTGCCAGCGGACAACGCGGTGCAGGATGTCGGCACGGGGCTCCAGGCCGAAGATCTCGTCGCCGAGATCGACGGAACCGGCTGCCGAGCCGTCCAGTTTGATCACGTCGAGTTTCATTCGTCGCCTTCCTTCTTCTCGGCCTCGATGGAAGCCTCGGCTTCTTTCAGGGCGGCTTCTTCAGCGGCGGCTGCTTCGGCTGCGGCGGCTTCTTCAGCGGCCTTGGCTTCGGCTTCAGCGGCGGCGGCGGCTTCTTCGGCCAGACGCTTGGCTTCCTCGGCGGCGGACTTCAGGGCTGCCGGCAGAATGGCGTTCTCGGGGAACGGCTTCTTGACGGCGTCCTTGACGGTGACCCAGCCACCCTTGGAGCCGGGAACGGCGCCCTTGATGAAGACCAGGCCGCGTTCGCTGTCGGTACGGACGACCTGCAGGTTCTGGGTGGTCACACGGACGGCGCCCATGTGGCCGGCCATCTTCTTGCCCTTGAACACCTTGCCGGGGTCCTGACACTGGCCGGTCGAACCGTGCGAACGGTGCGAGATCGACACACCGTGCGAGGCGCGCAGGCCGCCGAAGTTGTGGCGCTTCATGCCACCGGCGAAGCCTTTACCGATCGAGGTGCCCGACACGTCGACGAACTGACCTTCGAAGTAATGATCGGCGGTGATTTCCTCACCCACTTCGATCAGGTTCTCGGGGTCGACGCGGAACTCTGCGACCTTGCGCTTGGGCTCGACCTTCGCGGCGGCGAAGTGGCCACGCATGGCCTGCGAGGTGCGCTTGGCCTTGGCAGTGCCGGCGCCCAGCTGGACGGCGGTGTAGCCATGATCGTCAGCGGTACGCTGAGCGACGACCTGAAGCTTGTCCATTTGCAGGACGGTGACGGGGATCTGCTTGCCGTCTTCCATGAAGAGACGGGTCATGCCGACCTTTTTGGCGATGATACCGGAACGGAGCATCAGTTGGACCCTCCTTAAACCTTGATCTCGACATCCACGCCGGCGGCGAGGTCGAGCTTCATCAGCGCGTCCACCGTCTGCGGGGTCGGATCCACGATATCCAGGAGCCGCTTGTGGGTGCGGATCTCGAACTGGTCGCGGGATTTCTTGTCAACGTGAGGGCCACGGAGAACCGTGAACTTCTCGATCTTGTTGGGCAGCGGGATCGGGCCACGGACGGTCGCGCCGGTGCGCTTTGCCGTGTTCAGGATTTCCTGCGTGCTGGAATCCAGGACGCGGTAATCGAATGCCTTCAGCCGAATGCGAATGGTCTGGCTCATTTTTATAGCCTTTCGCGGCATTGGAGTTGATAGGACGAACAGGGCTCACCCCTGTCCCTCGTCGAACCCTACGGCGGACCCTGCAAAACAGGGCGGCCCGCCGTTTGGAATTGGCGCGGGATAATCGCTTCCGGACGGTCTGTCCAGAGGCAATCACACCTTTCGGGGCCGATAAGAGAGACGGCGGGGTTGCCCCCGCCGTTCAATCGGTGTTCCGGGCTGCGCGGCTGGCCGGCCGCCCGAAAAGATCCTTACTTCAGGATCTTGGAGACGACGCCCGACCCGACGGTACGGCCGCCTTCACG
>JAAFAB010000012.1 GCA_018222585.1 Paracoccaceae bacterium
CGCCTCAGCGCCGCCGGTGAGGGGGGTTCTACGGTTAGTGCGGGGCACCCGCAAGCAGAATTTTCGAGAAACCGTCATATTTTTTGCAAAGAGGCGAATTTACGTTAAATAACAGCAACTTAAATCCACACCTTTTTGTCGTCTTCTCCTCCCATGACCCCTTAGGCAGGGCGGATCACCGGCTTATCTCGAGTTTTCCACAGACTCGGATTCGAAATCGGGTAAGCTTCGGCGCTTTCCTCCCCCGATTCAGCGCCGTTTCGAGGCCGTATCGCGCAGGTTCTCCCGGAATCGACGCTCCTCAGCGTCGCTTCCGGGCCAGAATCGGCAACCGCAGCACCAGAAGCACCAGAATCGCCGCCATGTAGAGGATCGGCTCCAGCTGGAAGCCTTTCACCAGGATGACGAAGTGCAGCGCGCCAAGGATCGCCACCGCGTAGACCAGCTTGTGCAGCTGCCGCCAACGACGGCCCAGCTTGCGGATCGACCAGGTGTTCGAGGTCAGTGCCAGCGGCAGCATCAGCAGCAGCCCCCCCATGCCGATGGTGATATAGGGGCGCTTCACGATGTCGGCCCAGACCTGGCTGAGGAACTGCACGTCGTAGTACATCCACACCAGCATGTGCAGCGTGATGTAGAAGAAGGTCAGCAGGCCGAGTGCCCGGCGGAACTTCAGCAGCGAGATCCCGGTGACGGTCCGCAGCGGCGTCACCGCCAGGGTGGCGATGATCAGCCAGAGACCCCAGAGGCCCATCTGGTGCTCCATCTCCTTCACCGGGTCGACGCCCAGCCGGTCGTTCAGCGCCGCCCAGTAGAGCAGCGCCGGCGGCACCGCCCCCACTATATAGAGAGGCCAGGCCGGCACCCGCCGCAGCACCCGGTTCACCGGATCCGCGACGGAGCGCTGCACATGGGTCGGAAGGGCAATCACCGCCATCAGTAGTTCTTCGCCAGATCGAGGCCGGAATAGAGAGAAGCGACCTCTTCCCCGTAGCCGTTGAACATGTCGGTTTCCCGGCGCGAGCGCAGCCCGCCGCCGATCACCCGCTCCGTGGCCTGGGACCAGCGCGGATGGCTGACCTCAGGGTTCACGTTGGAATAGAAGCCGTACTCGCGGTGGTTGGCGTCCTTCCAGCTGGTGAAGGGCATCTCCTCCTGCAGGGTGATGCGGACAATCGACTTGATCGATTTGAAACCGTACTTCCACGGCACCACCAGGCGCAGCGGCGCGCCGTTCTGGTTGGGAAGGTCCCTGCCGTAGACCCCGGTCGCCAGGATGGTCAGCGGGTGCATCGCCTCATCCAGGCGCAGGCCCTCGCGGTAGGGCCAGTCCAGCACGCGGCGCGACACACCCCGCATCTCGTCAGGGCGCAGGGCGGTCTCGAAGGCGACGTATTTCGCCCCGGACTGCACACCGACCTCGTTGAGCAGCGCGCGCAGCTCGAAGCCGTTCCAGGGAATGACCATCGACCAGGCCTCGACGCAGCGCAGGCGATAGAGCCGTTCCTCGATCTGCTTGCCCTTGAGGATGTCCTCCAGCCCGTAGGTGCCGGGCCGGTCGACCATGCCGTTGATCTCCACCGACCAGGGTGCGGTGGTCAGGGCCTCGGCATAGCGGGCCGGGTCTTCCTTGCCGGTGCCGAACTCGTAGTAGTTGTTGTAGTTGGTGATGTCCTCGAAGCTGTTCGCCTCCAGGCCCTGCGGCGCGGCCTCGGCCGGGCTGCCGCCCATGGTCCCGAGGCCAAGCCCCGCCAGCCCCACCCCTGCCACGCCGGCCCCGGCGATCAGGGTGCGGCGATTCAGGTAGACGGACTCGGGCGTCACGTCGTTCTCGGTCAACTTGCCGTTCCAGTTGCGTCTCATTGCGGCCTCCTATCGGCTTCCCCTGAGACACGAGTTAGCAGCCCCGTAGGTTTCGGCAAAATGATGCCTGCTCACACCTGCGACAATGCCCTGAAACATTTACGGCCGGGGCCGGCATGGTTCAGGCGTCGGGCGCCTCGATCGGGGCTTCGTCGGTGCGGCTGGCCTGCGGTGTCTCGTGGCTCTCCACCATCGAGGGCCTGAGCTTGCGCAGCACCACCGAGTTGCCGTCCGCCTGTACCAGCCGCACGTGGCGGCGGCGCATCTGGCGCGGCTCGGCGACGCCGACCGAATGGGCGATCATCTCGACCTCGCTGATCACCGAGCGGGCGTAGTTGGCGACGCCCTTGTACTTCTTCTGCACCACCAGGCCGCGCTGCAGGTGCGGGTCATGGGTGGTGATGCCGGTCGGACAGGTGTTCTTGTTGCACTTCAGGGCCTGGATGCAGCCCATCGAGAACATGAAGCCCCGCGCCGAGACGACGAAGTCGGCGCCCGCGCAGATGGCGAAGGCCACGTCGGCGGGGTTCACCAGCTTGCCCGAGGCGATGATCCGGATGCGGTCCTTCAGCCCGAAGCGGTCACGCATGTCGACCATGCGCAGCAGCGCCTCGCGCAGCGGCATCCCCACCAGGTCCATCAGCGGCATCGGAGCGGCACCGGTGCCGCCCTCGCCGCCGTCGATGGTGATGAAGTCGGGCGCGCTCTCGGGGCCACGCGCCAGGATCATCTCGAAGAATTCCTCGTAGGCATCGGAGGAGCCGATGACCGTCTTGAAGCCGACCGGCTTGCCGCTGACCTCGCGGATGTGGTGGATCATGTCCAGCAGGTCGGCGAAATCGTCGATCTCGCGGTGACGGTTGGGGCTGATCGCATCGCGGCCCATGGGCACGCCACGGATCTCGGAAACCTCCTGGTCGACCTTGGCGGCGGGCAGGATGCCACCCTTGCCGGGCTTGGCGCCCTGGGCCAGCTTCAGCTCGAACATCCGCACCTGCGGCTTGGCGGCCATGGCGCGCAGTTTCTCGTCGCTGAGGGTGCCATCGTGGTCGCGGACGCCGAACTTGGCGGTGCCGATCTGGTAGACCAGGTCGCAGCCCCCCTCCAGGTGATAGGGCGACAGCCCGCCCTCGCCGGTGTTCAGCCAGATGTTTGCATCCTTCGCCCCCATCGACAGCGCCTCGATGGCCGGGCGCGACATGGCGCCATAGGACATGCCCGAGATATTGAAGATCGAGGGCGCGTCGTAGGGGTGGCGGGCATGGGGGCCGATCTGCATCGGCTTGGTCACGGCGAACTGGTCATCCAGCGGCGGGAAGACCGCGTTGACGAAGATCGGCGTGCCGGGGATCGACAGGTTGCGGGTCGAGCCGAAGGCCAGCGTGTTCCCCTTGCCCTTGGCCGAATGGTAGACCCAGTCCCGCTGCGCCCGGTTGAAGGGCATTTCCTCGCGATCCATGGCAAAGAAGTACTGGCGGAAGAACTCGCCCAGCTTGGTGAACAGCCCCCGGAAGCGCCCGATCACCGGGTAATTGCGGCGGATCGCGTCCTCGCGCTGGCTGAGATCCAGCAGGAACATGGTGACCACGGCCAGGACCGTCAGCCCGATCGCCATGACGAAGATGAAGACAAGCCATTCGACGGCTGGCGCGATGAAATCCATGGGGGCCCTCTCTCCCTCCAGAGCTACTTGGGCGCACCTTGGCGAAGCCCCGCAGCGGCCGCAACCGCCGTTAGCGCCAACTTGCCGGAACTCTGCCATGCGGCCCCGAGCGCCACCTCCCGGCGCCACGGACAGGACGGGAGCCTCCGGCGGGAGCATTTGGAGACATCGAATGGATGTCAGGGGCACTTAGTGCATCACCAGGCTGAAAATACCTCCGGGGGAGTCTCTGGCACGGAGACGGGGGCAGAGCCCCCTTGCCCCGCCCCGCCCCGCGCGGCAGGAAGGGCAAAAAGGATCCCCCATGCGCGTCTACCTCGCCGGCCCCGACGTCTTTCACCCCGAGGCCCTCGCCCTTGGCGAGAAGAAGAAGCGGATCTGTCGCGATCTCGGCCTCACCCCTGTCTTTCCACTCGACGAATTCGTGCCGCCCGAAGGCCGTGCCCCCGTCGAGCATGGCCTGGCCATCGCCGAAAAGGACTTCCGCCTCGCCCGCTCCTGCGAGGCCGCCTTGGTCAACCTGACCCCCTTCCATGGCCCCTCCATGGATGTCGGTACGGCGGTCGAACTGGGCTTCATGGTCGCCCTCGGTCACCGTCTTGTCGGCTATTCCAACGATCCCCGGCCCTTCGGCACCCGCGTCGCCGCGACCTACGGCACGATCCCCGGCGATCGGCGCCCAACGACCCCCGACGGCTATTCCATCGAGCCTTTCGGCCTAACGGACAACCTGATGGTCGACGGCGCGATCCGCGACGGTGGCGGGCAGGTCTTCCTGCCGGACGACCCCCTGCCCTTCGAGGACCTGTCGGTCTTCGCCGAGGCCGCAAGGTCGCTGCTGGCGTAGGAGGGGGGTCACCCCGCCATCCGCAACACCAAAGCAGGCCGCGAAAGGTGGATTTGCATCCACCTTCCCCGCCACCGCACCTGGCGCAGACCCTGTCGCTACACCCCGGCTGGCGCCAACGGCACCTTGAAGCTGTGCGAGAAATCCGCAAAGCCGGTGCCCTCGACGCTCATCAGCCATCGGCTTTCGACCCCCAGCATCACGCCGCCCGCGCCGTCCGGCGCAAAGTCCAGCCGGGTGACATCCACCGGGGTGTGGCAGCCGTGGAAGTAGACGGAGCCGTCTATGTAGCCATCCTCCGGGTTGGCCGGGAACTCCAGGCGGCGCCCGATCAGGCTGGCAGGGTCATCCGTGCCCAGCTCGATCCCGTCACCGCGGAAAGGGTATGCGAAGGCAAGCTCGCGCGGCTGGCCCTCGGGCGCCTCGGGCTCCAGCGTGATCGTGAAGGGGGCAAAGTCGATCTCCAGCGACCAATCATTGCCCTGTCCGGTCAGGCGGGCGGTACGGGCGCGCAGGGCGTGGGCGGGGAAAGTCTGCATGGGGCACCTCGGCAGGACCGCGACGGACCGCGGCCCGCCAGTCATGACACAGACCCTGCAAAAGCAAAGGGGCGGCCGAAGCCGCCCCCCCTGTCGCGCGCGATCTGCCCTCAGTGCAGTGTCGCCTCCTGTGGCGTGTCCCGTCCCGAGGTGCCCACCCGGTCGCCGATCAGCAGACCGTCCGGGCCCGCGGTCACCGGCACCACCGCGCCGTCGCGGATCTCGCCGCCCAGGATCGCCTCGGCCAGCGGATCCTGCAGGGCGCGCTGGATCACCCGTTTCAGCGGACGCGCACCGAAAACCGGATCGTAGCCCTCGTCGGCCAGCCACTTGCGGGCGTCCTCGTCCAGTTCCAGCCGGATCTTGCGACCCGCCAGGCGTTTTTCCAGACGGCCCAACTGGATCTCGACGATCCCGCCCATGTCGGCCCGGCCCAGCCGGTCGAAGACGATGATCTCGTCCAGCCGGTTGAGGAACTCGGGGCGGAAGTGGGCCCGTACCGCATCCATCACGTTGCGCTTGGCATCCGAGGCATCGGCCCCGTCCGGCAACTGGCTCAGCGCCTGGGCGCCGAGGTTCGAGGTCAGCACGATCAGCGTCTGCTTGAAGTCCACGCGACGCCCCTGGCCATCGGTCAGCACGCCATCGTCCAGCACCTGCAACAGCACGTTGAAGACATCCGGATGCGCCTTCTCGACCTCGTCGAACAGCACCACCTGGTAGGGGCGCCTGCGCACGGCCTCGGTCAGCACACCGCCCTCGTCATAGCCGACATAGCCCGGAGGGGCGCCGATCAGACGGGCGACCGAGTGCTTCTCCATGAACTCCGACATGTCGATCCGCACCATGGCGTTGTCGTCGTCGAACAGGAACTCGGCCACGGCCTTGGTCAGCTCGGTCTTGCCGACACCGGTCGGGCCGAGGAACAGGAAGCTGCCCAGGGGGCGCCCCTCGTCGTTCAGCCCGGCACGCGCCCGGCGCACCGCATTGGCCACGGCGCGGACAGCGGCGTTCTGGCCGATGACCCGCTTGTGCAGACCATCCTCCATGCGCAGCAGCTTCTCGCGCTCGCCCTCCAGCATCTTCGCCGTCGGGATGCCGGTCCAGCGTTCCACGACCTGCGCGATCTGCTCGGGGCGCACGGCCTCTTCGACCATGACCTCACCTTCTGCCTCGGCGGCCTCGGCCTCCCCCAGCTGTTTCTCAAGCTGCGGGATGATGCCATAGGCCAACTCTCCGGCGCGGCCCAGGTCACCCTGGCGCTTGGCGATGTCCAGATCGGCGCGGGCGCGGTCCAGCTGTTCCTTCAGCTCACGCGCACCGGCCAGCTTGTCGCGCTCGGCCTGCCAGCGGGCGGTCATGACGTCCGCCTTCTCCTGCAGGTCGCCCAGCTCCTTCTCGAGGGTCTCCAGCCGGTCCTTGGACGCCGCATCGTCTTCCTTCTTCAGCGCTTCTGCCTCGATCTGCATCTGCAGGATCTGGCGGTCCAGCTGATCCAGCTCCTCGGGCTTGCTGTCCACTTCCATGCGCAGACGGCTTGCGGCCTCGTCCACCAGGTCGATGGCCTTGTCGGGCAGGAAGCGGTCGGTGATGTAGCGGTTCGACAGGGTTGCCGCCGCGACAAGGGCGCTGTCCGAGATCCGCACCCCGTGGTGCAGCTCGTACTTCTCCTTGATGCCGCGCAGGATGGAAATCGTGTCCTCGACCGAGGGCTCGGCCACCATCACCGGCTGGAAGCGACGGGCCAGGGCCGCGTCCTTCTCGACGTATTTGCGGTACTCATCCAGCGTCGTGGCGCCGATGCAATGCAGCTCGCCGCGCGCCAGCGCGGGCTTGATCAGGTTGGCCGCATCCATGGCGCCTTCGGTCTTGCCGGCGCCGACCAGGGTGTGCATCTCGTCGATGAACAGGATGACCTCGCCCGCGGCGGCCTCGATTTCCGACAGGATCGACTTCAGCCGCTCTTCGAATTCACCGCGGTACTTCGCACCGGCGATCAGCGCGCCCATGTCCAGCGCCAGAAGACGCTTGTTCTTCAGGCTCTCGGGAACGTCGCCGTTGATGATGCGCAGGGCCAGACCTTCCGCGATGGCGGTCTTGCCCGTGCCCGGCTCACCGATCAGGACGGGGTTGTTCTTGGTCCGGCGGCTCAGCACCTGCATCGCGCGGCGGATCTCGTCGTCGCGGCCGATGATCGGGTCGATCTTGCCCTCTTCGGCGGCAGCGGTCAGGTCGCGGGCATATTTCTCCAGCGCCTCGAAGGTATCTTCGGCGCTTGCCGTGTCGGCGGTGCGGCCCTTGCGGATCTCGTTGATCGCGGCGTTCAGCTTCTGCGCGCTAACGCCGCCGGCTTCCAGCGCCGTCCTGGCACCGGATTTCACCAGCGCAAGCGCGGTCAGCAGCCGTTCCACCGGAACGAAGCTGTCGCGGGCCTGCTTTGCGACCTTCTCTGCCTCGGTCAGGACCTTGACCGTGGCGGTATCCATGTAGATCTGGCCGGTATCGCCGCTGACGGCGGGGATCTTGCCAAGCGCCAGGTCACAGGCCTGGGTCACCGCCTGGGGCTCTCCGCCCGCCTTGCGGATCAGGTTGGCACTCAGGCCCTCCTCGTCGTCCAGCAAGGCTTTCAGGATGTGTTCGGGGAGCAGGCGCTGATGGCCTTCCCGAATGGCAATCGTCTGGGCCGCCTGGATGAAACCGCGCGACCGCTCCGTGAACTTCGACAAGTCCATGGCAATTCTCCTTTTCCGAAGCGTCCCACATCTGGCCACCCTCTTCGAGGCATGGCCGCTTCGGGACCTCACGAGAATGAGATGGGGGGCGCTACACGGCGGTTCAAGATGCGCGGGATCAAGCCGGTGGCACCGGAACCCGGAACCGGCCCCGTCATGAAAGTGTTTCATAGGTGAACAACAGCCACAGCCCCGTGAGGGAGGCCAAGATGAAAGAGACCCAGAACACACTCGCCACCCAGCACACCAACGGGCGGCATCTGACCCGCATCGCCTCGATCCGCTACAACGCCGCCGAACGCGCCTTCGAGGCCGCCGTGACCCTTTACGAGGGGCGCGAGGTCTTCACCTACCCCGTTTCGCTGCGCGCGCCGATGGACATGGGCTATGAAGAGGTGACCCGCGCCCTCTCCGAACTCGCCTGCCGCCGCCATGACCGGGGACAGCCCGGAATGCGGGCCCGGCGCGAGGAAGCCCTGCTGGAGCATCTGCCGCTACGGGTGCAGCAGGCCACGACAGCCTTGTGGGACCGCATCCTCGGGCGTGCCGCCTGACGCAGGCGGGACACGCCCAGGTCCCCCCGGATGGGCCAGGGGTGACGCCCCGCCTTGACCTGGCCTTGACCTGGAGGGGCAAAAGGTCGAAGAGGTCGAAAATCCGGGAGAGACCTCATGACTGAAGCCCACCAGATCCCCCAATCCCCCCAAGCCCAGGCAGATGACCGACTGATCGTCGCGCTGGACGTGCCCGATGCGCTCGCCGGGCTCAAGCTGGCAGAGGAGATCGGCGACGCGGTCTCTTTCTACAAGATCGGGCTGGGGATGCTGACCGGGGGCGGCATGGCGCTGGCCAACGAGTTGAAGCAGGAACACGGCAAGCGCATCTTCCTCGACATGAAGCTGTTCGACATCGGCCAGACGGTCGAGAACGCGGTGAAGGGGATTTCCCAGTACGATCTCGATTTCCTGACCGTGCACGGCGATCCGCATGTGGTGCGCGCCGCCAAGCAGGGCGCCGCCGGCAAGGATCTGAAGATCCTCGCCGTGACCATCCTGACCTCGCTGGAACGCGCCGATCTGGATGACGGGCTGATCATGCCCGGCGACGTGCCCGAGATCGTGGTGGAACGCGCCGCCCGCGCCTTCGAGGCCGGGGCCGACGGCATCATCTGCTCGCCCAACGAAGCCGCCGCGATCCGTGCCCTGCCAAATGCCGAGGGCCGCTCGATCGTCACGCCGGGTGTCCGTCCCGCCGGAGCCGAAAGCGATGACCAGAAGCGCATCGCCACCCCCGCCAGCGCCGTGGCCGCCGGGGCCGATCACGTGGTGGTGGGCCGTCCGATCTGGCGTGCCGAGGATCCCCGCGCCGCCGCCCGCGCCGTGGTGGCCGAGCTGCGCTCGCCGCAGGCTGCGCGCCCGAACCGCTGAGAACGCCGGGACCGCCTCAATCCTCGTTGATGTCGCGGTCCCACATCTTCACCTGCCCCTTGCGCACGCCCATGACCCGGCGCAGCACCGCCCAGGCGATCAGGGAAAACAGCGCAAACAGCAGCAGCATCCAGCTGAGCGCAACGGTCACGCCGATCAGCAGCAGCACGCCGACAACCAGCGCGCCTAGGGCGAAGCCGAGGAACAGGAACCCCGGCACCAGCATTTCCAAAGCCAGCAGCACGACGCCTGCGGCCATCCAGGCCCACCAGAGCAGCAGCATCAGCCCCGCCCCTTCAGCAGGGTGAAGGCATCGCGGAAGGCGTCAATGGCGTTCGAGGGCACGACGATGGTCTGCTTGCCCTCGCCCTTGCCAAGCGCCACCAGCGCCTCGACCTGCTTCAGCGCCACCTGGTACTGCGCCGCCTCAAGCCCGTTCTCGGCGATCGCCTGGGCCACCTGGGCGGTGGCATAGGCTTCGGCATCGGCGCTGATCCGGCGCGCCTTGGCGACCTGTTCGGCGGCGTAGAGCTCGGCATCGGCCTGAAGTTCGACCGCGCGTTTCTTGCCCTCGGCCTCGGTCACTTGCGCCCGGCGGGCACGTTCCGCGTTGAGCTGCTGCAGCATCGCATCGCGCGTCGCCTGGTCGAGGTTCACGTCCAGGATCTCGGCCCGGGTGACCTCGATCCCCCAGTTGTCGACCGCGTCCATGACGTTCATCTTGATGGTCGAGATCAGGGCGGCGCGGTTCGACTGCACCTCGTCCAGCTCCATCTTGCCGATCTCGGCACGCACGATCCCGGCCACGGTGGTGGCAATGGCGGCATCCACGTCGCGGATCCGGTAGACGGTCTTTTCCGGTTCGAGGATGCGGTAGAAGACGCTGGTCTCGACCTGCACGAGAACGTTATCGGCGGTGATCGCGTCCTGTTCGGCATTGGGCAGCTGGCGCTCCAGGATAGAGACGCGATGCGCCACCCGGTCGACCACCGGCACGATCAGGTTGATCCCCGGCCCCAGGACCGAGCGCAGCCGGCCGAAGCGCTCGACCACGTATTTCTCGGACTGCGGCACGATGCGCACGCCCAGAAGGATGGCGATCACCACGGCCAGGGCCAGAAGAATCAGGACAATGTTGCTGCCGTCCATCAGGAAGGCTTCAAGATCGGTATTGTTCATGGGTCTCTCCGACAGGCCACCCGGCCAGGTTGCGGCCACTATGGCGCGTCACGCGGGGTAGCGGAACCGCTTTCGTCACCCGGCGCGGGTGGTGGCAAGGTAATCGCCAAGCCGCGCCGCCAGCGGCGGAATGCGCAATGGATGGGCCACGTAATCCGCCGGCAACATCAGCGCCCAGCCCTGCCCCTCGCTGCCCAACCGGATCCCCGCCCGACGGCGCGCGGGGATCCGCGCGGCGAAGAACCAGACCTCGACGCCCGAGGAATCGTTGTAGGACCGGCCATAATGGAAGTCGGTGGGGGCAAGGCGCAGCGACAGCTCCTCTGCCGTCTCGCGGATCACGCAGTCCAGCGGCGATTCTCCGGGCTCGCGCCCGCCGCCAGGCATGTCCCAGAGGCCCGGAAAGGGGATCGTGGGCAGATCGTCGCGCTGCAGCACCGCCAGCGCCTCGCCGACGAACAGCAGCGTCTTCGCTCCGTCGAAGTCTCGCCGCCGATCCAGCGCCCCCGCCGGCATTCCTGTTTCGTTCGCCATGGCCCGGGTATATCATGCGACCCTGAGCCCGCCATCGGATTCTCCCATGTCTGCCCTCTGCCGCGACTGCCTGACCGCCTTCGAGGCCCCGCCCGGGGGCCTGATGCGCTGCCCTGCCTGCGCTTCGCCCCGCTGCGTCGCCCATGAGGAACTGATGTCGCTCTCCATCGCCCACATGGATTGCGACGCCTTCTATGCCTCGGTGGAGAAACGCGACGACCCCTCGCTGGCCGACAAGCCTGTGATCATCGGCGGCGGGCGGCGCGGCGTTGTCTCGACCGCCTGCTACGTGGCGCGCATCCGCGGCGTGCGCTCGGCGATGCCGATGTTCCAGGCGCTGAAGCTCTGCCCCGAGGCGGTGGTGATCCGCCCCCGGATGGAGCGCTACGTCGAGGCCTCCCGTGCCATCCGCGCCATGATGGAGGACCTGACCCCGGCCATCGAACCGCTGTCGCTGGACGAGGCCTTCCTCGACCTGACCGGCACCGCGCGGCTGCATGGCAAGCCGCCCGCCGTGCTGCTGGCCGGGCTGGTGCGGCGGATGCGCGACGAGCTGGGGCTGACCGGTTCGATCGGGCTGTCGCACAACAAGTTCCTGGCCAAGATCGCCTCGGACCTCGACAAGCCGCATGGCTTCGCGGTGATCGGCAAGGCCGAGACGGCGGATTTCCTGGCCCCGCAGCCGGTCAGCATGATCTGGGGCGTTGGTGCCGCAGGACAGGCGGCGCTGGACCGGGCCGGGATCCACACCTTCGCCGACCTCCGACGCTGGGAGCAGACCGACCTCGTGGCGCGCTTCGGCTCGATGGGGGTGCGGCTCTATCACCTGTCGCGCGGCGAGGATCACCGCCGCGTCTCGGCCCATGCGCCGATGAAGTCGGTGTCCAACGAAACCACCTTCTTCGAGGACACCGGCGACCCCGATCTGCTGGACGGCCATCTCTGGCGGCTGTCCGAAAAGGTCTCGGACCGGCTGAAGGCCAAGGGCATCGCCGGGCGTACGGTGGTACTGAAGCTGAAGCGGGCGGATCACTCGCTGCTGACCCGGCGCATCGCGCTGCGCGACGCCAGCCAGCTGGCCGACCGGATCTATCGCGAGGCACGGGGCCTGTTCGACAAGGTCGAGGATCGCGGCCCCTTCCGCCTGATCGGCGTCGGGGTGACCGACCTCGGGCCGGCGGGCGATGCAGACCGCTCGGGCGACCTGCTGGACCCGGAGGCCGGGCGTCGCACCGCGGCCGAGCGCGCCTCGGACGCGATCCGCGAGCGCTTCGGCAAGGATGCGATTCGCAAGGGCCGGGCGCTGCGCTGATGCCAGTGGCGGGAGGGGGCGCCGCCCCCTCTTGAGCCCTCGCGGGCTCAATTCACCCCCGGAGGTATTTTCAGCCCGGTGATGAGGAGAGCCAGCCCGCTGAAAGGCCCCCTCGTTCTGCAACCGGGGCGTTGCACGCTCTCCATGGCAAAGGGAGGCCGCTTCTCCGGGCCCTGTCCCGCGTCATCACCAGGCCGGAAATACTTCCGCCGGAGGCGGTACTCCGGGGCGGGACGGGCAGACGGGGCTATTCCGCCGCCAGCGGCAGCTCGGCGCCACCGATCTGCACGATCCGGGCGATGACATCGCGAATCAGTCGGGCGAATTCTTCGAAATCGGCGCGCGGCTCGATGCGTGCCTCATCCATGTAGAGTGCCCGGTCGATTTCCACCTGCACCGCGTGCTGGCCCCGCGCGGGACGACCGTAGTGCTGGGTGACATAGGCGCCGGCAAAGGGTGCGTTGCGGATCACCGAGAGGCCCGCGGAGGTGAAGGCGGCCTCGATGCCCTCGACCACATGACCCGCCGCCGATGCGCCGAAGCGGTCGCCGATCACCACGTCCGGGCGGCGCAGCGAGTTGCGCCGCACCGAATCCAGCGCCTCGTGGGGCATCGAGTGGCAATCGACCAGGATCGCCTCGCCGAAGCTTCGGTGCGAGTCCGAGAGCACCCCCTGCAGGGCACGGTGATAGGGGTGCCAGACCCGGTCCAGCCGCGACTCGGCCTCGGTCAGCGACAGCTTGCCCTGGTAGATCGGCCGCCCGCCGGCCACGACGCGGGGAATGACCCCCAGCCCCGAAGCGATGCGCGGATTGTGCCCGCGCCGCCGAACGCCCTCGATCACCGCCGGGTCCAGTTCGTCGACGGCGCGGTTCAGGTCGACATAGGCCCTTGGTGCCCGGGCGCAGAGCAGCGGCGCACCCATCTGCGGCGCGGCGGCAAAGAGCCTGTCGATGAAGGCATCCTCGGACGAGCGGATCTCGCGGCGGTCCAGCCGGGTGCGGCTCAGCAGGTCCTCGGGGTAGTCGCAACCGGAATGCGGAGAAGCGAAAACCACGCTCGTACCAAGCGCGGAAGGCCGGTAAAGATCGAAGGCGCGATGTGTCATGCTGTCTCCCGGAGAACGGAATCGAGTGTAGCGCAAAAAAGGATTGCCAAAAGCCCCTTGATCCCCCCGACGACTCCTTTTATAGGACGCGAACCGGCGCGGTTATCCGCGCTTCTTTAGTGTCAGACTGGGGCCTTTCCGCCTTGGTTCGGAGCGAAAGAAGCAAGGAATTCCAAGCCAGTGGGCGATTAGCTCAGCGGTAGAGCACTTCGTTGACATCGAAGGGGTCACAAGTTCGATCCTTGTATCGCCCACCATCTATTCACCGGGTCCGGGGCCTTCGTGCCCCGCTCCCTGCACGAAACTGGCGCTTGCCGCGCCGCGACATGAGGAGATGAACATGAAGGTTCGTAACTCGCTCCGCTCGCTGAAGCAGCGCCATCGCGATTGCCGCGTCGTGCGCCGCAAGGGCCGCGTCTATGTGATCAACAAGACGCAGCGTCGCTTCAAGGCCCGTCAAGGCTGATCGAAGCACCCGAGCTTACCTGAAAAAGGGTCGCGTTTCGCGGCCCTTTTTCGTTGCGCTCCCCCTGTCGGGATGGATGCTGCGCCCTACCCTTTCCCCATGATCACCCGAGAGTTCTCCCGCCTGCGCCGGGTCCTGGCGCAGCGCCCACCGGGGCCGTTCCATTTCAGCGAGCTGATCGAGGGCTGGACCAGCCTGCCGATCGGCGAGAAGGTGCGCCGCGGCCATGATTTCCTGACGGCGGTGCGCGACGGCAGGATGCCCGGCGTAACCGACACCGGGCATAAGGACGCCGCAGGGCGCCGCTATCACTGGGATGGGTCTCAGTCGTAGCTGCGCCGGTCCTCGATCACCAACCCGTCGTTGGGCAGGCTGCCCGGCGCCAGGATCTCGATCTCGGCCTTCAGCTTCATCACCTGCGCGACACTCTCGCCATAGGCGCCGGCATCGCCGCCGGGGCTTTCGACCTGGACCAGCATCCGGTCGGCCTCGTCCTCGCGCAGGGCGACGACGCGGGCGCGGGTGATCTCGTCGTGGCGGGCGACGAAGGCGGCGACCTGCTCGGGGCGCACGAACATGCCCTTGATCTTGGTGGTCTGGTCGGCGCGGCCCATCCAGCCACGGATGCGCAGGTTGGTGCGCCCGCAGGGGCTGGTTCCCGGCATCAGCGCCGACATGTCCCCCGTGGCGAAGCGGATCAGCGGATAATCGGGGTTGAGCGTGGTCACCACCACCTCACCCACCTCGCCCGGCGCGACGGGTGTGCCGGTGCCGGGGGTGACGATTTCGACCAGCACGCCCTCGTCGAGGATCATGCCCTCCATCGCCGCGCTCTCGTAGGCGATATTGCCCAGGTCGGCGGTGGCATAGCATTGCAGGCAGGCGATGCCGCGATCCGCGTATTCGGCGCGCAGCGAGGGGAACAGGGCGCCGCCACCGACCGCCGCCCGGCTGATCTGCAGCGGCAGGCCATCGGCCTCGGCGCGATCCAGAATCACCTTCAGGTAATCCGGCGTGCCCGCATAGGCCGTGACACCGAGGTCATGGGCCGCACGGGCCTGCAACTCGGTCTGGCCGGTGCCGGCGGGCAGCACCGTGGCGCCAACGGCGCGGGCGCCGTTCTCGAAGATCATGCCGGCGGGTGTCAGGTGGTAGCTGAAACAGTTCTGCACCACGTCGCCACGCCCGATGCCGGCGGCATGAAGGAAACGCCCCATGCGCCACCAGTCATGCCCCGCGCCACCCGGCTCGTAGATCGGGCCGGGGCTCTGGAACAGATGGGCGAAGGCCTGCGGTGGCAGGCTGCTGAGCCCGCCGAGCGGCGCGCCGGGGCGTTGCCGCGCAACGAGGTCGCTCTTGCGCAACACCGGCAGGGCGGCGAGATCGGCCAGCCCGGTGATTGTCGTCGGATCGACGCCGCGCAGGCTGTCACCGTAGCCCGGCAGGGCGACGGCGGCGGCCACCTGCCCGGGCAGGGCGCGGGCAATCGCCGCCTCGCGCTCGTCGGCACTGCGGGTTTCCAGCGCATCGTAATGGCCGGTGCGGGCCTGGCCTGTCATCTCTGTCCCTCCCACTTTTTCAACTCAGCCAACGCTTGCGGCGCCGGTACGAGCGCACGTCGCGGAAGCTCTTGCGCCCCTCGTCGGACATGCCGAGGTAGAATTCCTTCACGTCCGGGTTCTCGCGCAGGGCCGCCGCCGCGCCGTCCATCACCACCCGCCCCGATTCCAGGATGTAGCCGTAATGGGCAAAGCGCAGCGCCACGTTGGTATTCTGTTCGGCCAGCAGGAAGGTCGCCCCCTGCTCTTCGTTGAGGCTTTTGACGATGCCGAAGATCTCTTCCACCAGCTGCGGCGCGAGGCCCATGCTGGGTTCGTCCAGCAGGATCGTCTCGGGGCGGGACATCAGCGCCCGGCCGATGGCGATCATCTGCTGCTCGCCGCCCGAGGTGTAGCCGGCCTGGGATTTGCGCCGCACCTTCAGGCGCGGGAAATACTGGTAGACCATCTCGAGGTCGGCCTCGATATCGGCCTTGCCGCTGCGGGTATAGGCGCCGGTCAGCAGGTTCTCCTCGACCGTCAGGTGTTCAAAGCAGTGCCGCCCCTCCATCACCTGAATGACGCCCGCCCTGACCAGGCTGGCCGGATCCAGGTCCTGCACCCGCTGGCCGCGATAGAGGATCGAGCCCTTGGTCACCTCGCCGCGCTCACTGCCCAGAAGGTTGGAAATCGCCTTCAGTGTCGTGGTCTTGCCTGCGCCGTTGCCGCCCAGCAGAGCGGTGATCCCGCCCTTGGGCACCGACAGGCTGACCCCTTTCAGCACCAGGATGACGTGATTGTAGATCACCTCGATATTGTTGACCTCGAGAAGGGTCTCGGCGGTCACTGCGTCGCTCTGCGTTGCTTTGTCCAGCATGGGCCCCTCTCATCGGTCGGCCTTTGATACGCTTGTGCCCGCGTCACCACGGGCGCCCGGCCCCCGGGAAAATCCGGGGACCGGGTCCTGTCTTATTCGCAGCCCGGCGTGATGCCGTTTTCCTCGGCATAGGCCATGCTGTCGGCTTCGATCAGCGGATTCAGCACCTCCTCGTCGGCGGGGCCGTAGTCACTGATCAGCGACCAGGTGCCCGCCGCGGCGTCCCACTGCGCCATGGCGCCCAGGCCATCGCCGCCGTGGTTGCCACAGGTCACCTTGAAGGTCGGACCGAAGTTCGGCAGGCCAAGGGCGGCCATCTTCTCTTCGGTGATCTCAAGCGCCTCCATCCCGTCGCGCATCATCGCGGGGGTGATGTCGGGGGTGCCGTGGATCTCCTGCGCGGTGCGCGCGGCCTCGGCGGCCAGCATCGCGGCATACATGCCCCGGCTGTAGAGCGCGGTGCCCAGCTGGTCCCCGGCCCCTGCGGCCTTGCCCGCGTCGACGACATATTGCTTCAAGTCGTCGTAGATCGGGTAATCCATGCCGAGGTTGTGGAAGGTCAGAGCCTTGTAGCCATCGGCGCCGTCACCGGCCGGCAGCACGTCGTTCTCGGAACCGGACCACCAGATGCCGATGAAGTTCTCCATCGGATAGCGGATGTTCACCGCCTCCTGGATGGCGACCTGGTTCATCACGCCCCAGCCCCACATGATCACGTTGTCGGGCCGTTCGCGGCGGATCTGCAGCCACTGGCTCTTCTGTTCCTGGCCGGGGTGGTCGACCGGCAGCAGCAGCAGCTCATAGCCATGCTTGGCCGCCAGTTCCTCGAGCGTGCGGATCGGCTCCTTGCCATAGGCCGAGTTATGGTAGACCAGCGCGATCTTCTTGCCGCTGATGTCGCCGTCGTTCTGGGCCAGGATGTGATTGATCGCATGGCTGGCGCCATCCCAGTAGTTCGCCGGGTAGTTGAAGATCCAGCGGAAGACCTCGCCGTTCTTCGCCGAGGTCCGCCCGTAGCCCATCGAGTGCACCGGGATGCCATCCGCCGTCGCCTTGGGGATCAACTGGTAGGTGATGCCGGTCGACAGCGGCTGGTAGATCAGCGCGCCCTCGCCCTTGGTGGCCTCGTAGCACTCGACCCCCTTCTCGGTGTTGTAACCGGTCTCGCACTCCAGGATGTTGATCGGCACGCCGCCGATGCCCCCGTCCCGCTCGTTCAGCAGGGTCAGGTAATCCTGGTATCCGTCCGAGAACGGGATGCCGTTGGCCGCATAGGGGCCGGTGCGATAGCTCAGGTCCGGGAACACCAGATCCGCTGCGGCAGGTCCTGCCGTCAGGCAAGCCGCTACCAGGGCCGCGCCCGCGGCCTTCAACTTTCTCGTCGCCATCCTTGTCTCCTCCCTAGGTTTGGACGGTCCGTGCCGGGGCTCCTCTTCCCCGGATGCAGGGCCGGTCCGGGCCCTGCGGGCTGCGGCGGGGCTCCTCTTCCCTGCCGCATGGCGCCTTCCTAGTGCGGGAAGGGCCAGAGTCTCAGCTTCTCCTTGCCGACGCGCCAGAGCTGCGCCAGCCCGTGCGGTTCCGCCACCAGGAAGGTGACGATCAGCCCGCCGACGATCATGAATTCAAGGTGCGCCGCCAGATCCGTCGGCCAGCCGAGGCCGCCGACCAGCACGTTCTTCAGCAGCACCGGCAGCAGAACCAGGAAGGCCGCACCCATCAGGCTGCCGGCGATCCGACCCAGTCCGCCGATGATGATCATGAACAGCACCAGGAAGCTCTTGTTGATGCCGAAGGCCTCGCCCACCTCGACCGCGCCCAGGTAGACGGCGAAGAACAGCGCCCCCGCGATGCCGATGAAGAACGAGCTGACCGCGAAGGCCGAGAGCTTGGCCGAGAGCGGATTCACCCCGATGATCTCGGCGGCGATGTCCATGTCGCGGATGCCCATCCAGCTACGCCCCATGGTGCCCCGCGTCAGGTTGCGCGCCACCACGGCGGCGAAGATCAGGAACAGCAGGCAGAACAGGTAGGTCACCCAGGCCTCGGCGTTCGGGCCGGTCACGGCCTGGCCCAGCACCGTACGTTCGGGCGCGCTGATCTGGCCCGAGGCGGAATAGTTGTAGAACCAGGGCACCCGGTTGAACAGCCAGACCAGGAAGAACTGCGCCGCCAGCGTCGCCACCGCCAGGTAGAACCCCTTGATCCGCAGCGAAGGCAGGCCGAAAAGCACCCCGACCCCGGCGGTGATCCCGCCGGCCAGCAGCACATGCACGATGATCGAGACCTCGGGGAAGGCGGTCATCAGCTTGTAGGTGGCATAGGCGCCGACCGCCATGAAGCCGCCGGTGCCCAGCGAGACCTGGCCGCAGAAGCCGACCAGGATGTTCAGCCCGATCGCCGCGATGGCGTAGATCAGGAAGGGCAGCGCCACGGCGTTGGCCCAGTAGTCGTTGATCACGAAGGGCACCACCAGCAGTGCCACGGCCAGCGTGACCTGTACCGCGATCCGGTCGAAGCGGATCGGGAAGCTCTGTCCGTCTTCCCTGTAGCTCGTCTTGAAGTCTCCGGCCTCGCGGTACAGCATGTCTCAGACCTCGCTTTGCGGTGCGATCCGCTGGTGGGGTTCGATCCGGTTGCAAAGCCCCAGATGGCACAACATGCCGCCCAGGAAGCCCGCGCCGGACAGGGTGGCGGCGCTCAGCTGCTCGCCGGCCGAGAGATCGGCGAACAGGGCGATCAGGCCGAAACACCAGAAGGCGCCCCAGGCCAGCACGTTGAGGATCGCCAGCAGCTTCATGCCTCTTCTCCGCGCGCCCAGGCGATTCGGCGGCAGGCGACCAGGTAGGTCAGCCAGGCCCCCAGCAGACCGATGGCCAGGATCACGACGTTGACCAGAACGTGATGGCCCGCGACCACCTCGGCCTTGGCCGACCAGAAGACGAAGCCCCAGTAGCAGGCCCAGACGACCAGCATGGCGACAAGACGGATACCCTTGATGTCTTTCATTTCTTTCTCTCCTCCTTTGCCCCGGTTCCTCGTCCGGGGGCCCCGGGCGGGCGGGTGTCGCGACAAAGTCGCGCAGTCGCCCGCGGGGGTCTTTACACTCTCTCGATAATCCGTTCCCCGAACAAGCCCTGAGGCCGGAAGACCAGGAAAAGCAGCGCCAGAACGTAGGCGAACCAGTTCTCGGTCGCCCCGCCGACCAGCGGCCCGACGAGGAACTCGAACAGTTTTTCACCAACCCCGATGATCAGCCCGCCGACGATGGCGCCGGGAATCGAGGTGAAACCGCCCAGCATCAGCACCGGCAGGGCCTTCAGCGCGATCAGCGACAGCGAGAACTGCACGCCAGACTTGGTGCCCCACATGATCCCCGCGACCAGCGCCACGAAGCCCGCGATCGACCAGACCAGCACCCAGATGAAGTTCAGGCTGATGCCCACCGACAGCGCCGCCTGGTGATCATCGGCCACGGCACGCAGCGCCCGGCCCTGTTTCGAGTACTGGCTGAAGATCGTCAGCGCGATGACCAGCGCCGCCGCGATCACCGTCGCCCAGATATCGAGGTTGTCGATGAAGAACCCGTAGCCGAAGGCGTTGAAAGTGGTCTCGTCGATCCAGGCATTGATGCCCTGCGGCAGGCCGACATCCAGCTTCTTGATGTCCGCGCCCCACATGATGTCGCCGAGGCCCTCCATGAAATAGGCCAGCCCGATGGTCGCCATGAACAGGATGATCGGCTCCTGCCCGACCAGGTGGCGGAAGATCAGCCGGTTCACCGCCCAGGCCAGGGCGACCATGACGACACCGGTCAGCAGGATCGCGGCCACGGCGGGCAGGTGCCAGCCGAAGTGGTGGATCTCGGTGCCGAAGGCCGCGTTGATCAGGTGGCTGAAGGGCACCTGGCCCTCCATGATCCCGACCAGGGTCAGCGCGGCGAACAGTGCCATGACCCCCTGCGCATAGTTGAAGATGCCGCTGGCCTTGAAGATCAGCACGAAGCCGAGCGCCACGAGCGCATAGAGCACCCCGGCCATCAGCCCGTTGAGGAAGACCTCCATGGCGAAGAGAAGCTGGTCAGGCATTAGTCACATTCCTCCGGCCAGAGTGCGCAAGATGCGGGGGTGTCCTTCACGAGTGCGGACAGCAGGATCACCAATCCCGTCTCGCCCCACTCGTGGCGATGCCCGGTGATCTGGACGAACCGGCCGTCCTGCGGCTTGCTCGCGAAGCCGCTGACGCGCCGGGGAGTCTGCGCGTCGGCAGGCTCTTTCGCCCGGAACCCCTTTGCCGGATCCTGCACATACTCGTTCCAGCGGGCCGCGAAATCGGCAGCGGTCGCCGTGCCCTCGCCCGCGATCATGCAGGTTTCGGGCGTGGCGTCCTGTACCAGCACCATCGCCGCCCCGCCCGCCTCGAAGGCATAGGCCTGCCTGACAAGGGTCGGGTCCGCTCCGGTCGTGGCGGCCCAGGCTGCGATCTGATCGCGGCTCATCTTCCGCATTTCAGGTGCCAGAGCCGCCCCCTGAGCATCCGGGTCGGAAAGGCAGACGGTCTCGAAGGCCGCCATGGGATCATCGAAACGCACCTCGGCCCGCGCCTGCAACGCCCCGAGCGTCAGCGCAACCGAGGCCAGGGGTCCGAGCGCCCTAATCATGGGCCACCCCAAGGTAGGCGTCGATCACGTCCTGGTTGCTGCGCACCTCGTCCGGGGTGCCGTCGCCGATCTTGCGACCGTAGTCCATCACCACCACCCGGTCGCTCAGGTCCATCACCACGCCCATGTCGTGTTCGATCAGCGCGATGGTGGTGCCGAATTCGTCGTTCACGTCGAGGATGAAACGGGACATGTCCTCTTTCTCCTCGACGTTCATGCCGGCCATGGGTTCGTCCAGCAGCAGCAGCTTCGGCTCGGCGGCCAGCGCGCGGGCCAGCTCCACGCGCTTCTTCAAGCCATAGGGCAGCCGCGCCACGGGCGTCTTGCGAATGCTCTGGATCTCGAGGAAGTCGATGATCCGCTCGACCTTCTCGCGGTTCTCGATCTCCTCCCGCTCGGCGCGGCCAAACCACAGGGCCTGCCGGAACACCCCGGATGTCATGTGGTTGAGCCGCCCGGTCATCACGTTGTCCAGCACCGTCATACCCTCGAACAGGGCGATGTTCTGGAAGGTCCGCGCCACGCCCTGCCGCGCCACCTCGTAGGGGCGCATCCGGGGCCGGCGCTGCCCGTGGAACCAGACCTCGCCCTCCTGCGGATTGTAGAAGCCGCTGATCACGTTCAGCATCGAACTCTTGCCCGCGCCGTTCGGCCCGATGATCGCGCGGATCTCGCCCTGCCGGATGTCGAAGGAGATGTCCTTGATCGCCTCCACCCCGCCGAAGCGCAGGGTGATGTTGCGCATCTCCATCATCACGGGCCCGATCTGGCGCCCGTCCTGGGTCACCCAGCCCTCGGCCGGCTGGTCGGTAACGATCTGTTCTGCAAGGCTCATTCCGCCGCCACCCTTTCCGCACCGCGATCCACGACCGCCGCGTCACACAGCCTCAGCCTGGCCGAGATATGGCCCTTGCGCCCGTCCTCGTAGGTCACTTCCGTGCGGGTCGAGACCTGTTCGGACCCGTCGTAGAGCGCGCCAATCAGGTCGGCGTATTTCTCTTCGACGATCTTGCGGCGCACCTTTCGGGTGCGGGTCATTTCACCGTCGTCGGCATCCAGCTCCTTGTGCAGCACGAGGAAGCGGTGGATCTGGCAGCCCGAGAGCATCTCGTCTTCCGCCACCGAGCGGTTGACCTGCTCGACATGCTCACGGATCGTTTCCAGCACCTGCGGATGGCCGGCCAGTTCCTGATAGCTGGAATAGGCGATGTTGTTGCGCTCGGCCCAGTTGCCGACGGCGGTCAGGTCGATGTTGATGAAGGCGGTACAGGTCTCGCGCCCGTTGCCGAAGACCACGGCCTCGAGGATGTTCGGGAAGAACTTCAGCTTGTTCTCGACGTATTTCGGCGCGAACAGGCGGCCGTCGGCCATCTTGCCCACGTCCTTGGCGCGGTCGATGATCCGCAGATGGCCGCTGCCCTCTTCGATGAAGCCCGCATCGCCGGTGGCCACCCAGCCCTCGGCATCCTTGGTCGAGGCCGTGCTTTCGGGGTTCTTGTAGTAAAGCTGGAACACCCCGGGGCTGCGATAGAAGACCTCGCCGCTCTCGGCGATCTTCAGCTCGACCCCGGGAGAGGCCACCCCCACCGTATCCGAGCGCACCTCGCCGTCCGGTTGCTGGGTGATGAAGACCGAGGCCTCGGTCTGGCCGTAGAGCTGCTTCAGGTTGATGCCGAGGGCGCGGTAGAAATCGAAGATCTCGGGCCCGATGGCCTCGCCCGCGGTATAGCCGACACGGATGCGGCGCAGGCCAAGGGTATCCTTCAGCGGGCCGTAGATCAGCACCTCCCCCAGCCGGTATTTCAGCTGGTCGGCCAGCCCCACCCGCTGACCGTCCAGCATCCGCCCGCCCACCTGACGCGCATGGGCCATGCACTTGTCAAACAACCACTTCTTGAACCGTCCGGCGTCTTCCATGCGGATCATGACGTTGGTGAGCTGGGTTTCGAAAACTCTTGGAGGGGCGAAATAGTAGCTGGGGCCGATCTCGCGCAGGTCCGTCGCCAGGGTCTCGGCGCTTTCGGGACAGTTGACGCAGAAGCCCGACCAATAGGCCTGGCCGATCGAGAAGATGAAGTCGCCGACCCAGGCCATTGGCAGGTAGGCCAGCACCTCCTCGCCCGGGCCGAGATCATCGAAAGCACTGGAATTCTTCGAGGTCTCGATGATGTTGCGGTTGGACAGCACGACGCCCTTGGGCTTGCCCGTGGTGCCCGAGGTATAGAGCATCACGCAGATGTCCTCGGGGCCCAGGGCAGCGGTGCGCCGCTCCATCTCGGGGGTCAGTTCCTCCCGGGCGGCCTGGCCCTGCTGCTGGACGTGGCTGTAATCATGCAGATGCGCGTGGTCGTATTTCCGCATCCCGCGCGGATCGAGGTAGAGGATATGATCCAGCGCCGGCAGCTGCGGCTTGACCTCGATGACCTTGTCGACCTGCTCCTGGTCCTCGGCGACGACGAAGCGGGCGCCGCAGTGATCCAGCACATAGGCCATTTCCTCGGCGGCACTGTCGGAATAGAGCGGCACGGGAATCGCCCCGACCATCTGCGCGGCCGGAATGGTCCAGTAGAGATGCGGGCGGTTGGTGCCGATGATCGCGATGAAATCCCCCGGCTGCACGCCGAGGTTCAGCAGGCCAAGGGCAAGATTGCGAACCTCGTCCCGGGTTTCGGCCCAGGTCCAGCTTTGCCAGATGCCGAATTCCTTCTCGCGGTAGGCGGTCCGGTCCGGCCAGGTCTTCGCATTGCGTTCGAGCAGGGCGGGCACGGATGTCACCGGCCCGCCCGCCGCGTGCGAGATGTCTCTCACGACTGTTCTCCTCCCCTTTTCCCAGCCCTCCCCGACCAGGAAAAACCGCCCTCCTCAAGGCGGGTCGAATAGCCATCATCGCGCCGTCACATTCGCCGCGCGCTGCTGACTAGTCAAACATTATCTTCAATTTTTGCGCGATCATTTCCGTATCCTAACGAATTGTTACGGGTGCTGCGGCGCCGAAATCCTGCTGCGATTGCAAAGCGGGGGGCTGTCCCGAAGAAACCTTTTCCGCTAGCCCTGACACAGGGAGAAGATAATTATGCCGAGCCATCAGGCCCGTACGGATCGCATGACCATGGCCGGGCTGAACATGATCCAGCAGGCGCTGTCGATCTACGACCAGGACCTGCGGTTGGTGCAATGCAACCGGCGGTTTCGCACCATGTTCGACCTGCCCGAATGGCTGACCCTGCCCGGCGCGCGATTCGAGGACACGATCCACCATCTCTGCGCCTCGGGCGAATATGGCCCGCTGGCGGATCTTGAGGCGGCGGTGCGCGAACGGGTCGAGAAGGCCCTCGCCTTCGAGCCGCATTACATGGAGCGCACCCGTCCCAACGGCCGTGTCGTCAGCGTCGAGGGCGCGCCCCTGCCAGAGGGCGGATGGGTCACCGTCTACACCGACATCACCGACAGCCGCCGCCAGGAACAGCTGCTGCGCACCCGCTCCGAGGAGCTGTCGGAACAGCTTCTGTCCCGCGCCGAGGAGCTGGCCGCGACCAACCGCCAGCTGCAGGCTACCAACTCGGCGCTGGAAGAGGCCAAGCGCGAGCTGATCGGCATGGAGGCCCGCATCCGCCTGATGACCGAGATGCTGCCCGCCCATATCGCCCATCTCGGCCCGGATCGCATCTATACCTATTCCAATCGCCGTCTCAGCCGGATCATGCCGGGGCGCCCGGCGCAGATCGTCGGGCTGCATATCGCCGACGTGCTGGGCCGCGCCTCCTACGGTTTCGTGCAACCGCACCTGGACGCAGCGCTGGAGGGGCGACCGTCGGTCTTCGAGTTCGCCGATGCCGAAAGCTCTCGCCGGATCCGTACCGCGCTGACCCCGGCGGACAGCGGCGCCTACATCATGTCGATGGATGTGACCGAGGAAACCCAGACCCGTGCCGCCCTGGCCCAGACCAAGCGGCGCGAGCTGGCGGCGCAGGTGACCTCGGGCATGGCGCATGACTTCTCGAATCTGCTGACGATCATCCTGGGGCTGCAGTCGCGGCTGGCGCGGATGGACCTGGCCGCCGAGGCGCAGGAGCTGGTCACCGCGACCGCCGCCGCCGCCCGGCGCGGCGGCGACCTGCTGGACCGGATCGCCACGATGACCGGCGGGCGCGATCACCGCCCCGCCGCGACCCAGTGGGCCGCCTTCCTGCGCGACTTCACCACCCTCGCCCGCCCCTCCCTGCCCGAAACCGTGCACCTGCTGACCGAGGACAGCGTCGGCGACCAGCGGCTCTGGTTCGATCCGGGGATGCTGCAGGACAGCCTGCTGAACCTGGTGCTGAACGCCCGCGACGCGCTCGGCACGCAGGGCGGTGAGATCCGGCTGGAGGCGCGCTGTCGTGCCGGCACCTGGCTGGAGATCACCGTCGCCGACACCGGCCCCGGCTTCACCGACAAGGCGCTGGACCAGGCCATGCAACCCTTCTTCACCACCAAGGGAAGCGAGGGATCCGGCCTCGGGCTGTCGATGGTCTTCGACATGACCCAGCGGGCCGGCGGCCAGATGCGCCTGGCCAATGACGCCGGCGCCCGAGTGACCCTGCAACTGCCCTGGCGCGAGGCCCCCCGCCCGGCAACGCCCGGCCTGGCCCTGCTGGTCGAGGACAGTGCCGACCTGCGCCGCTCGGTCCGCGACATGCTGGTGGCGCTTGGCTATTCGGTGATCGAGGCGACCAGCGCCGGCGAAGCCCGCACCATCGTGCGCGACCTTCCCGACCTGGTGCTGATCCTCTCGGACCTGTCGCTCGAGGGCGGCTCGACCGGGCTGGACCTGCTGGAGGCCCTGCCCCCCGAGGCCCCGCCGCTCTGCATCATGACCTCGCTGCGTCCCGATCACCCGCTGCACCGCGCCGCCGCGGCCCGGGTGCCGGTGCTGCAGAAACCCTTCGACCAGGCGCGCCTGGCCGCCCTGCTCGCCCCCGGAGAAGACGCCGCATGACCGCCCCCCTGATCGCCATCCTCGACGACGAGCCCGAGATCCGCGCCATCCTGCAAGGCGCGCTGGAAGAGGCCGGTTTCCGCAGCCGCGCCTTCGGTCGCGCGCGCGAGTTCGAGGCCGCGCTGTCGGGCATGACCCCGGATCTCTGCCTGCTCGACCTTTCGCTGCCCGACCGCGACGGGCTGACCCTTGTGCACCGGCTGGCGACCGAGAAGGGCGCCGCGGTGATCATCATCTCGGGGCGGGCGCAGGTGCAGGACCGGGTGACGGGGCTTGAGCTGGGCGCCGACGACTACATCATCAAGCCCTTCGACCCGGCCGAGGTCGTCGCCCGCATCCGCGCCCGCCTGCGCCGCGACCGCCCGGCGGCCCAGCCCTCGGGGCAGACCGCCCGCTTTGCCGGCTGGACGGCGCATTTCGACCGCTTCTCGCTGGAGGATGCCGAGGGCACCGAGACCCCTTTCAGCCAGGCCGAGGCCGAAGTGCTGCGGCTGTTCCTCGAACGCCCCAAGCGGCTGGTCTCGCGCGCGCTGATGCAGGAGGTCCTTGGCGCCGCCGCCGGTGAGGCCTTCGACCGCGCCATGGACGTGCGCATCTCGCGCCTGCGCACCAAGCTGCGCGAAGACCCGAAGAACCCCCGCCTGATCAAGACGATCTACGGCGCCGGCTATATCTTCCTCGGGGATGTCGACTGGGGTTAGGCCACGCTGTACCGGCCGTAGATCTCTTCCCGGTGATAGCGCAGGAATTCCGGATGCGGCCTGTGCCGCGCTTCCTTCGGGACCATCAGCTTCTGCCCCGGGTCGATCAGCCGCCGCACCACGTCCTGCGGCACCTTGTTGTGCGATACCAGGATCGACATGTCCGCCCCGACCGAGATCAGCCCCCGGTCGAACATCCAGTGCAACGTCCCGGACAGCGCCAGCCCGTTGCAGACCGCATCCGGGCCGCCATCGGCCACCGGCATGATATGCGCCGCCTGAACCTCGGGCCGCCCGCCCCCGTTGCGCAGCGACAGGCCGGAAATGGCGCATTTGCCGCCATAGGCCCGCCGCACCATCCGCTGAAACGCCGGATCACGGTACTTGCGCGCCATCAGGATCGTGTCGCGGGGGCCACCAACCGGTGCGGGCCCGTCAAAGGGCGCTTGCTCATCGGCAAAGCCCGGGAAGGCGATGACCTCTTCACTGGCCTCGCGGGGCAGCGCATAGGCGTCCGCCTCGTCCCGCAGCCCGGCCGAGACGATGGCATCGAACGCCTCGCGCGTGATGCGCCGCACCGCAGCCGTATTCGCCCCGCCCGAGATCGGCGTGCCGTCGGTACCTCTCAGTGCCTTCTCATAGGCCACCCCGCGCGGATCGGCCCGCGGCACGACCTGCGGGAAGTCCAGCAGGGTGCCACGCGACAGCAAGGCGTAGTAGTGCCCCTCCTGCTCGGGATCGGGCACCACCTCTCGCACCTGCTGGGTCGCGACATAGCCAAAGGCGCCGCGGCGGCCCTCGTAGAAGATCACCCAGTCGCCGACGGTCTCCTCGACCATGCCCAGGTACTGCCGGGGAAAGTGAGAGGAGAGCCCCGGCCGATCATCGTATTTCGACTCCGGGTTCTGGACGAAAATCGCGTTAACCATTGCCGGATAACGCCAGGGAAAGCGCTGCCGCGCAAGGGCTATCCGGCCAGCCGCTCCACCGCTTCGGCCAGCACCTTCAGGCCGGCGACAAGGTCGGCCTCGTCGGTGTCCTCGGCGAAGGCATGGCTGATGCCGTTGATCGAGGGCACGAAGAGCATCGCCACCGGCATCAGTTTCGCCAGGCTGGTGGCATCGTGCAGCGCGCCCGACTGCATCCGGCGCCAGCGGCCCGGCAGCTGCGTCTCGGCTGCGCCTTCCAGCGCGGCGCGCAGGGTGGCATCCATCGGCACCGGCTCCAGCCCCAGCATGGCCGAGGTGGTCAGGGTCATGCCCGTCTCGGTCGCGACCTCGGCAGCAGCGGTTCGGATGATCTCCTCCATCCGGCCCAGCCGGTCGCTGTCACCATCGCGCCACTGCATCGAGAAGCTGCACCGCCCCGGCACGATGGAATGGCTGCCCGGATGTACCTCGACATGGCCCGTCGTCCAGACCGTCTGCGGGGTGACCACGTTGCGGAAGCGTTCGGCGATCAGGGACTGGAAGCGCAGCATCGCCTGCAGCGCATCCTTGCGGCGGTGCATCGGCGTGGTGCCGGCGTGGTTCTGCTCGCCTTCAAACGTCATGCGCATGTCGCGGATGCCGACGATGTCGCTGACCACGCCGACGGCCTCTCCGGCCTCGTGCAGCCAGGGGCCCTGTTCGATGTGGCATTCCAGGAAACCGGTGAAGCGCGCGGGATCGACCGGCCCGGTGACCATTCCCGCCATGGCGGCACGCGCCTCAGCGAAGCTGACGCCGGCGCTGTCGACCAGCGCATCGGCCTCCTCCAGCGTCGAATGCCCGGCCCAGACGCGGCTGCCGGTGGTGACGCCGAACCGTCCCTCTTCATCCTGGAACGAGACGGCCGAGATCGGCACCCCGGCCTCGGCACCCGCGCGGGCCAGTTCCAGCCCGCAGATCACGCCGAGCGCCCCGTCCAGCCAGCCGCCTTCGGGCTGGCTGTCGGAATGCGAGCCGACCAGCAGCGAGCGCCCCGGCGCCATGCCGAAGACCGAGCCGCAGGGATCCACCGCGACCTCCAGCCCCGCATCGCCGTATTGCCCCGCCAGCCACTGCCGGGCGGCGATGTCGGGGGCGGAATAGGCGGGCCGTACGACTCCCTTGCCGACCCCGGCGGCGCCGAAGCTGCGCAGGTGGTGAAGATCGGCCAGGAAACGGTCGGGGTTCACGGGAATCATCAGGCTACCTCCTTGGTTGCCCCAGAGAGAACAGCAGCCACCCCGGAAAGGCAAATCGGCCCCTTCGCGCATTGCATCCCCGGCCCCGGCCCCTCTATCAAGTTCCCGGAAAGGAGCCCTTCATGACCCACATCTGGCTGCGCGCCGAACAGCGCCCGAACGAGGACCGCGCCGGGCTGACGCCCGAAGGCGCGAAGGCGCTGATCGCCAGGGGCTTCCGCCTGACGGTCGAGGAAAGCCGCACGCGCATCCTGCCGCTGCAGGGCTATGTCGATGCTGGCGCCGAGGTGGCGCCCGAGGGCTCCTGGACCGAGGCGCCCGGGGATGCGATCATCTTCGGCCTGAAGGAGCTGCCCGAGGACGGCACACCGCTGCGCCACCGCCACATCATGTTCGGCCATGCCTACAAGGGCCAGCCCGCCGGGCAGGAGCTGCTGGCGCGCTTCGTCGCCGGGGGCGGCACGCTTTACGACCTGGAATACCTGGTGGATGAAGGCGGCCGCCGCGTCGCCGCCTTCGGCTACTGGGCCGGCTATGCGGGGGCTGCGGTTTCTCTGATGTGCTGGGCGGCGCAGCAACAGGGCACGATCTGCCCCGCCGTCGGCGCCTACCCGGACAAGGAGGCGCTGCTGAGCGACCTGCACGAACGCCTTGCCCCCTACGACGCACGCCCCCGCGCCATCGTCATCGGCGCCCTTGGCCGGGTGGGTCGCGGCGGCGCGGATCTCTGCGAGGCGCTCGGCTGCGCGGTGACCAAGTGGGACATGGCCGAGACCGCCCACGGTGGCCCCTTCCCCGAGATCGCCGAGCACGAGATCTTCCTGAATTCGATCCTTGCCATGCCCGGCACCCCGGTCTTCGTGCCGGTCGGGATGGCCGACGGCGCCCGCAGGCTGAGCGTCATCGGCGACGTGGCCTGCGACCCGACCTCGGACTTCTCGCCGATCAAGGTCTATGACCGCACGACCACCTGGCAGGCGCCTGCCCTGCGCGTGCGCGACACGCCGCCGCTGGACGTGATGGCGATCGACAACCTGCCCTCGATGCTGCCCCTTGAAAGCAGCGAGGACTATGCGGCCCAGCTGCTGCCCTCCCTGCTGACACTGGATGCGCTGGACAGGGGTGTCTGGGGGCGCGCGAAGGCCGAATTCGACACTCACACGGAGGCAATGGCATGAAGATTCACTGGTGCGGAACCGGGCTTTCCGCGATCCCCGGCCTGCGGCGTCTGCTGGAAAGCGACTATCCGGTCGTGGTCTGGAACCGGACCGTCGAGAAGGCCCGCGCCGAGGTCGGAGACCTGGCCGAGGACATCCGGCCCTTCTCCCTCGAAGCACTCGCACAGGCGCTGGAGCCCGGCGACATCGCCGTCTCGATGCTGCCCGCCGACATGCATGTGCCGCTGGCGACCGCCTGCCTTGAGGCGGATGCGCATTTCGTCTGCTCCTCCTATGTCTCGCCCGAGATGGCGGCCCTGGACGGGGCGGCGAAGGAGAAGGGCCTGAGCTTCGTCAACGAGGTGGGCCTCGATCCGGGCATCGACCATGTGTTCGCTGACGACTTGGTGGCCCGGCTGAAAGAACTGGCGCCGGAGGCCCCCGAAGTCTCCTTCACCTCCTACTGCGGCGGCTTCCCGAAGGTTGCCAACGACTTCCGTTACAAGTTCAGCTGGTCGCCGCTTGGCGTGCTGAAGGCGCTGCGCTCGCCGTCGCGCTCGCTGAAGGACGGACAGGAGCTGCATGTCGCCCGCCCCTGGGACGCCATCACCCCCTACGAGAACCCGCTACCCGGCGGCGAGGTCTTCGAAGCCTACCCGAACCGCGACTCGCTTCCCTTCATCGCGCAATACGGCTTCGACGAGGGCTGGCAGGTGAAGGATTTCGTCCGCGGCACCCTGCGGCTCGGCGGCTGGTCCGAGGCCTGGGAGGGCCTGTTCCGCGAGATCGAGACCCTGACCGGCCCCGAGGGCGACGCCCGCCTTCGCGAGATTTCCGACGGGCTGTGGGACAGCCACGCCTATGACGAAGGCGAGGCCGACCGGGTCGTGATGTTCGTCCGCCTGACCGCTGCGGCGAAGGGCGCGCCGGTCTTTGACCAGGCCTGGGCGATGGATGCCTCTGGCCGCCCCGAGGGCAGCGCCATGGGCCGGCTGGTGTCGGTCTCGGTCGCGCTGGCCATCGAGGCGCTGGTCGCCGCGCGGCTGGCGCCCGGTGTCGTCACCGCCTCCAACGCCGCGGACGAGTTCTTCGCCGAGGACCTTCGCCGCGAATGGCTGTCGGAGGTCGAGGACATGGCCGACGTTCTGGAGCGGATCGACTTCCTGGGGTGACACCCGGCGGCGGGGTCGAAGGTGCCTCCCCTGCGGGGAAGCACCCTACGGCCACTCAGCCGCCCCGGACCAGATCATCCTCTGCATCGCTGGCCGACAGGCCAAGCGCGTCGAGCCCGTTTTCCAGGTGGTCCGACAGATGCGGCGTGCCCAGCAGGTAATCGGGCGTCGGCGTCGTCGCCTCGTCGCGGGCGGTGGCCTTGGCCTCCTCCAGCTCGTCGGCGGCGAAGCTGTCGCGACCGATCCACATCACCGCGACGAGGCTGACCAACTCCTCCTCGTTGAGGTTCTCCAGAAAGGCGCGCAATTCGCCCTCGGCGCGGTCCAGCTCGCGCGCCATGAGGATGACATTGGCAATCTTGGTGATCGAGATTTCGAGCATGGCGTTTCCTCCTGTGCGGTAAGCACCTTGCCCCGATCAGGATACGCCCGTCCTTGATTTGCCGCAAATCCTGTGGCGCAGGGTCAGCTTTTCGCGTCCCCCTGCGCCAGGCTTTCCAGCGGGCTGTCGGCCTCGGGCGCCAGTTCCTCGAAGTCGAAGTTATCGAGCTTCGCGGCCCGCTTTCCGGCCCGCTCCGCCGCCGTGCCGATCCCGTCCAGATCCTTGCGGGCCTGGTTGAAATGGGTGTCCAGCTTGGCGACACGTTCCACCACGATCTCGACGTCGCGGTGCAGCATCGAAAGAGTCTTGCGGATCGCGCCCGCCTGTTCGCGCATCCGGGCGTCCTTGAGGATCGCGCGCATGGTGTTCAGCGTCGCCATGCAGGTGGTCGGCGAGACGATCCAGACCCGGGCGGTGAAGCCCTCGCGGACCACCTCGGGGAAATTGGCGTGCAGCTCGGCGTAGACGGCTTCCGAGGGCAGGAACATCAGGGCGCCGTCGGCGGTCTCTCCCTCGATGATGTACCGCTCTGAAATCGCCTTGATATGGGCGCGCACGGCCTGGCGGAACAGGGTCTGGGCGCGGGCCTTCTGCTCTTGCGTCTGGGCACCACGCAGGGCCTCGTAGGCTTCCAGCGGGAACTTGGCATCGATGACGATCGGGCCCGGCGGGTTGGGCAGGTGGATCAGGCAGTCGGCGCGGCGGTCGTTCGACAGCTTCGCCTGCACCGTGTAGCTGTCCGAGGGCAGGGCCTTGCCGACGATGTCGTTCAACTGGATTTCCCCGAAGGCGCCCCGGGTCTGCTTGTTCGACAGGATGTCCTGCAGGCTGAGGACATCGCCCGACAGCTTGGTGATGTTCTCCTGCGCGCGGTCGATCACCTGCAGGCGCTGCTGCAGTTCGGCCAGGCTTTTCGTGGTCTTCTCCGAGCCGCCCTGCAGCTGCTGGTTCATCTTCTCCTGCATCTCGGACAGGGCGCGGGCCTGCTGCATGGCATTGGCGTGCAGGCGGTCGTTCATCTCCTTCTGCACATGGGCCATGCGGCTCTCCATCATCTGCAACATCTGGGTCTGGCCCTGGTTCTGCGCATTGGAGACGGTGGAAAGCCCGCCCGACAGCTGCTCCTGTCCCCGGGCCAGCCCCTCGACGGTGCGGCCCAACTGGTTCATCTGCCAGATCACCGGCTCGGAAGCGCGGGCCGTGGCGCGGATCGAAAGGATCAGCAGGATCAACAGGACAAGAAACGCCGCGCCGCCGATGACGGCGGCGAGGGTGAGCGGATCCGAGGGGTCGATCTGGGTGGCGCCGATCTGGATCATGTGCGACCGAAGAGCCTTTCGATGTCGGAGAGCTTCAGCTCCACGTAGGTGGGTCGGCCATGGTTGCACTGGCCGCTGTGCGGCGTCGCCTCCATCTGCCGCAGGAGTTCGTTCATCTCGGCCACCTGCATACGGCGGCCCGAGCGGATGGAGCCATGGCAGGCGACGCGACTCAGGATCGCCTCGACCCGGGCCTGCAGGGCGAGGGACTCGTCCTGGTCGGTCAGCTCGTCCAGCACGTCGCGCAGCAGGGCCTCGGCGTTGATCTCGCCCAGGATCGCCGGGGTCTCGCGCACCGCGATGGCGCCGCCGCCAAAGGGTTCGATGACCAGCCCGAAGCGGGCGAGGTCGTCGGCGGCCTCCAGCAGGCGCTGCGCATCAGCCTGCGACAGCTCGATGATTTCCGGGATCAGCAGAGCCTGCGAGGCGACGCCGTTCTCGGCCATCTGGCGCTTCAACTTCTCGTAGACAAGGCGTTCATGGGCGGCGTGCTGGTCGACCAGCACCATGCCCCGCGCGGTCTGGGCGACGATGTAGTTCTCGTGCACCTGTGCCCGGGCGGCGCCGAGGGGGTAATCCTCCAGCGGGGTCTCGGCGGGGCTCTCGACCACCGGCTCGACCCTGGCCGAGGGGGCGTGATCGAAGCTGCGGAAGCCTTCGGACATGGCCGGTTCGGGCGCCTGGAAGCTGTTCAGCGGCGCATAGCCCCCCGAGGGGCGGCGTTCGGGCGCCTGGTAGACGAAGGGTTTGCCATCGGGCGTGCGCGGGGCGTCCTCGGGGCGGAAGGCGCCGAGAGTTGCCGTCGCCACGGTGGTCGAGGCGCGGTGCCCGGCCTCGGCCAGGGCGTGACGCAGGCCCGAGACGATCAGACCGCGCGCGATGGCCGGATCGCGGAAACGGACTTCGGACTTCGCCGGGTGGACGTTGACGTCGACCAGCTGCGGATCGCAGTCGAGGAACAGCGCGGCAACCGGGTGCCGATCCCGCGAGAGGTAGTCGAAATAGGCCGCGCGCAGGGCGCCGGTCAGCAGCTTGTCCTTCACCGGACGGCCGTTCACGAAGAGGAACTGTGCCACGGCGGCCCCACGCGAATAGGTCGGCAGGGCGGCATAGCCCGACATGCGGATACCGTCGCGGGTGGCGTCGATCTTCAGCGCGTTCTCGGCGAAATCGCGGCCGATGACGGTGGCAAGGCGCCCATGCAGCGCGTCGAACAGATCGCCCGATTCCGGGTCGGCGCGGAAGATGGTGCGGGTCTCGCCGCCCGAGGCGTCACGCAGGATGAAGCCGACGAAGGGCTCGGCCATGGCGAGGCGCTTGATCACATCGGTGACGGCCTGCATCTCGGCCCGGTCGGTGCGCAGGAACTTCAGCCGGGCGGGTGTGGCGAAGAAGAGGTCGCGCAGTTCGGCCACCGTGCCCTTGTTCAGCGCCGCCGGCCTGACGGCGCCGATCTGTCCGCCCGAGACCTTGATCTCGGCCGCGTCATGGCCCTTGGCGCGGGAGGTCAGCGTCAGCCGCCCGACGGCACCGAGCGAGGGCAGCGCCTCGCCCCGGAAGCCGAAGGAATGGATGTTCAGCAGGTCGCTGCCGTCGATTTTCGAGGTGGCATGACGCGACAGCGCCAGCGGCAGGGCCTCGGGGGTGATCCCGCAGCCGTCGTCGGCGATGCGGATCAGGGTCTTGCCGCCATCGGCCACCGTGATCTCGACCCGCGTGGCGCCGGCATCGAGGGAATTTTCCACCAGCTCCTTGACGGCGGAGGCCGGGCGTTCGACCACCTCACCGGCGGCGATGCGGTTGATGGCGGCGTCGTCCAGCTGGCGGATGACGGGCTGGGCATCAAGGATATGGGGGTCAGTGCGGTGCATACCGCGAAATGTAGCATGGGCAGAGTGAGTCGGAAATGGCAGACCGGAGGGAATGCCATGGCGGTCAGAGCCCATGTCAGGCGTGCAGAGAAGAGGGCCGCGACCGACCCTGGGCGGGCGCATCGCAACCTCTGGCTGGTGTGTTCACCCCGAAGCATCCACGCCGAGACTCTACCTTCCGACATCGCCAATGCGCCCTCCCGGGGGGGATGGTCGGGCGCGGCCCGCGCCAGTGAAGCGCATTGCGTAGGGTGGGTGACAGCCCACCTCTGGCGGGCGTTGGCAGACGGCGGGCCAAACCCCGCCCTACGGGAGCAAATCCCGTATCACATCCGGCGCGCGGTCCGGGTTCGTCACGCAGATCACCCGATGCGCCTGTTCGGGCTTCGCCCCAAGAAACACCGTCAGGTCGGCATTGGCCGGAAAGTCGGTCAGGCGGATGACCGTCGCTCCCTCCGCCCCCGCGCAGGTGCCGGCGATATGCCAGACCTCCTGCGCCTCGGCGCGGAAACGGCGGATCGAAACGGTGACCTCGGCGTCGAACATCGACCCGAAGGCCACCGGCGCGACAAGTTGCTCGGCTCGCAGGGGCGCCGCGAGAAGGAGCAGTGCTGCAAGACCCACCCTTCTCATCTGCCATCCCCAGGATTTCGGCCTAGCCGCGGGTTGCGGCCTCGTACCAGTCGCGGATGGCCTGACGTTCCTCCTCTTCGATGAAGGAAACGTTAGCGGGCGGCATGGCGTGGCTCAGGCCCGCCTGCAGGTAGATGGCACGGGCGTTGCGCAGGATCTGGCCCTGGGTATCCAGGCGCACGCCCTTGGGCGCCCAGAGGATCCCCTCTTGGAAGGGCTCGGCGGCGTGGCACATCGAGCAGCGGCCCAGCACGATGTCGTGGACATCCTCATAGCCCTCGGCCTGGGCGAAGCGCTGCAGACCGGCGGGAATGGCGGCTTCGCCCTCGGCCTGGTCGCGCCAGAGCGGCGCGGTCGACAGGAACATCACCAGCAGGAAGATCAGCGCGGTCAGCAGCCAGGTCCACCAGGGCATCCCCTTGCGGGCGTGCATGGAGTTGAAGAAGTGCCGGATGGTGACGCCCATCAGGAAGACCAGGCTGGCGATGATCCAGGTATATTCGGTGGAGAACGCCAGCGGGTAATGGTTGGACAGCATCATGAAGATGACCGGCAGCGTCAGGTAGTTGTTATGCGTCGAACGCTGCTTGGCGATCTTGCCGTATTTGGCCGCCGGGGTGCGGCCCGCCTTCAGGTCCTCCACCACGATGCGCTGGTTGGGCATGATGATGAAGAAGACATTGGCCGACATGATCGTCGCAGTGAAGGCGCCGAGGTGAAGCAGCGCGGCGCGGCCGGTGAAGACATGGGTATAGAACCAGGCCAGGCCGACCAAGATCACGTAGAGGCCGATCATCAGCCGGGTGTTGTTGTCGCCGAACTTCGACTTGCAGAGGAAGTCATATACCAGCCAGCCGCCCGCCAGCGAGGCGAGGGAAATGGCAATGGCGCCCCAGGCCGGCAGGTCCGCGACCGCCGGATCGACCAGGTAGAAATCGGCGCCGAGGTAATAGACCAGCCAGAGCAGGGCAAAGCCCGACAGCCAGGTCGAATAGCTTTCCCACTTGAACCAGGTGAGGTGCTCGGGCATCGCCGCCGGGGCCACCAGGTATTTCTGGACGTGGTAGAAGCCGCCGCCATGGACCTGCCATTCCTCGCCATCCGCCGGGCCGGCGATATCGCGGTTCAGACCGAGATCCAGCGCGATGAAGTAGAAGGAAGAGCCGATCCAGGCCATCGCCGTGATCACGTGCAGCCAGCGCACCGCGAATTCCACCCAGGCCCCGATGGCCGCCAAATCGTACATGCTGTCCCCCCGGATCATCCGTTGTTTTGCCAAGCATAAGCACGGTTTGCGCGGGGCGGCAATGAGCGCGCGACCCGCCGCGCGTCCCCCTGGCGGCGCTGCCTTCAGCTTGGGCCGGGCTCGGCCTTCACCGCCCGGGGAACCGCGCGCAGGGGCCCCTCGCAGTAGCGCGTGAACATCGCTTCGCGGTACTTCAGCAGGGTCACGCTGTCGAAGTCGGGGTCGGCAAAGAGGGTCAGGCAGAAATCGGTGCGCTCGTTCTCCTGCCGCCAGACCGAGGCGAGGTTGTAAAGCAGGAAGAAGGCGAAGACGAAAGAGAGCCCGTTGGCGACGGTGAAATAGCTCGCGGCCTTCTTCTCGCCCAGCAGATAGGCGCCGTAGCCCCCGGCGAGGGAGAAGACGGCGGGCACCAGGTCGCCGGTCACCGTCTCGCGGGCGCTGCCGCCCAGCTGTCCGGCCATGCCCCCGATCAGCGCCAGTACAGAAGCGGCGAGGAAGAGCCGCAGCCAGAGCCGCGCCTCGGCCCGCCAGCCCTTCCAGGGCCCGGCCTCCTCCCCCGCGACGCGCAGGTAAAGCCCGAAGAGCAGCGAGACCACCAGCGCCACGGCGAGACTCGCCAGAAGGACCGCCAGCAGGTACTCGCCGGTGTTCGGATCGTAGAACCGCAGCATCCTCACTGGCCCGCAGCCCCGACACCGCTGATCGCCTCGAAGCGGCGGGTCACGGCCTCGCGCTCGGCGGGGCTGAGGGTGGTGCCCTCTAACACCCGCGCCATCGGCAGGATGGTGATCTGCCGCCCGCCGTAGTCCGCCATCATGCCCTGCCTGCCGCCGCCCATGGGATAGAGTGTGTCGGGCAGCAGGTAGACGTCCTCTCCCAGGGTCTGATCGAGACCGGAGGCCACCCCGGCCTCTTCCAGCAGCTTGCGGTACTGCGGCATCCGGTAGCTCTGGCTGGAGAGCGTGCCCTCATGCTGCAGCAGGAGGTTGACGTCGATCGGCACATCGCTGGACGCGCCGTCCTGAGGGTCGCCGAGAGACATCCGGATCTGGCCGAAGTAGTCATTTGTCATGCTCTCGGGATTGAGCGCGCCGCCCGGTCCGATCTCGAAGCTCGGCGTGAAGTCCTCGACTTCGGCGATGGCCACTCCACTGCCTCCGTAGAGGGAGGTCTGCGTAGTCTCCTCATCCTCGTCGGGCTCCTCGTCGGGCTCCTCGTCGGGCTGCACGGCGGCGATCAGGCAGAGGATGGTGCGGTCGGCGGTCTCGAGCGACCGATCAAGGTAGTATCCGAAGATCTCGGTGGCACAGACCGTCTGCGCCGAGGCCCCGCCGCCTGCGCCGCAAAGGGTGATGCAGGCCGTTCCGATCAGTGTTGCCATGCGCATCATCTGTCCGCTCTCCCTCTTCCCACCCGGAAAGTAGGCGGCAGGCTTTGCCCTGACGTCAACCGCCGGCGCTGCGACCTTGGTCGCAAGGGCGGGGCAAATCCGCACCCGCACCCCCGGTGCGGCCCGGGACTGCCTGATCTGTGAGCGGCAGGGAGCGACGCGGCTCGGGGCGGGCGCCCAAACAAAAGACCCGGGCGCTTGCACGCCCGGGCCAGGTTCTGGCTGAAGTTTGGAAGGAGGATCAGCCTTTGGAGAACTCGGGGTAGGCTTCCATGCCCAGTTCGGCCATGTCGAGGCCGGTGATCTCGTCTTCTTCCGAGACGCGGATACCGACGACGGCCTTCAGGATGAACCAGACCACGGTCGAGGCGACCACGGTGGCAGCACCGATGACCAGGATACCGTAGAGCTGTGCGCCCAGGGTGGCCGAGCCCGAGAAGACAACGGCGATGGTGCCCCAGATACCGCAGACCAGGTGAACCGGGATGGCGCCGACGACGTCGTCGATCTTCAGCTTGTCCAGCAGCGGCACGGAGAAGACGACCAGGATGCCGCCGATCATGCCGATGATGGTCGCGCCGCCCAGCGAGGGGGCCAGCGGTTCGGCGGTGATCGACACCAGGCCGGCCAGGGCGCCGTTCAGCACCATGGTCAGGTCGACCTTCTTGTACATCAGCTGGGTCAGGATCGCGGCCGCCACGGCACCACCGGCAGCTGCCGTGTTGGTGTTCGAGAAGATGCGCGACACGTCAGCGACGTCACCGATCGAGCCCATGGCCAGCTGCGAGCCGCCATTGAAGCCGAACCAGCCGAGCCACAGGATGAACGTCCCCAGGGTGGCCAGGGTCAGGTTCGAGCCCGGGAAGGCCATGACCTTGCCGTCCTTGTACTTGCCGATACGCGGCCCGAGGATGATGGCGCCGGTCAGGGCAGCCCAGCCGCCGACAGAGTGCACGATGGTCGAGCCCGCGAAGTCCGAGAAGCCAGCTTCGCCGACGAAGCCGCCGCCCCAGGTCCAGGATGCGGTGATCGGGTAGATGATCGAGGTCAGGATGACCGTGAAGATCATGAAGGGCCACAGCTTGATCCGCTCGGCCAGGGTGCCCGAGACGATCGAGGCAGTGGCGCCGCAGAACATCAGCTGGAAGAAGAAGTCCGAGCCGGTGGAAGCGTAGGAGTAGTCATCCGCCGCTTCGGCGGTCACACCCACGGCTTCCAGGACGCCGGGGCCGAAGACGCCGGAGAGGACGCCATCCACAGCCCAGGTGCCCAGCGGGTACATCAGGTTGTAGCCGATCAGGTAGTAGAAGATCGACGCGATACCGAAGAGCATGACGTTCTTGGTCAGCTGCATGGCCACGTTCTTGGAGCGGACGAGGCCCGCCTCGAGCATGGCAAAGCCACAGGCCATGAAGAACACCAGGAAGCCGGCCATCAGGAACAGCAGGGTGTTGAGGATGAAGACGACATCGGTCGGCACGACGGCCGGCGCGGCTTCATCTTGCGCAAGGCCGAGGCTCGGCAGCGCGATCACGGCTGCGGCAAGGCCAAGTTTTGCGAAGGTTTTCATTGGATTAGTTTCCTTTCCCCTGTCCGGCGTCTCAGAGCGCGTCGTCGTTGGTTTCGCCGGTCCGCACCCGAACCGCTTGCTGGACGTCCAGCACGAAGATTTTGCCGTCACCGATCTTGCCGGTCTTGGCGGTGCTGGTGATGGTTTCGACCACCTGGTCGGCCATGGCCGCGGTCACGGCGATTTCCAGCTTGATCTTGGGCACGAAGTTCACGGCGTATTCCGCGCCGCGGTAGATCTCGGTATGCCCCGACTGAGAGCCGAAGCCCTTGATTTCCGTCACCATCATCCCGCGCACGCCGATCTCGGTCAGCGCCTCGCGGACCTCCTCCAGCTTGAACGGTTTGATTGTCGCAATGATCAGTTTCACTACTATCCCCTTCCGTTGTCCGGGCTGTCGCGCTTGCAGCACCCGCCCTTTGGCACTGGCACCTAAGCCCCTCGGGTCGTCGTTGCGGAGCAAAACCGACCCTTGCGCGGAGCAAAACGCCGCTCATTCGCCCATTTGATGTGCGGAATGTATTTTTCGCATAAAATTTACTCAGAACTGAATCGCCCTTCGGGGCACGGGGCGGCTCAACATTGCCGCGCGAAAGCGGTACTCTGGGAAAAAACAAGGGCTCCGGGCAGGCAGCATGAGTGATTCAGGAAAGCGCAGACCGTCGCTGGTGGCGGACAAACGCTATGGCGGCAAGACGAAGCCCCGCAGCGGTGGCGGACGAGGCGGCAACGGCGGCGGCAAGCGCACGCCGCCGCGCAAGCCCGCCCCCCGCAAGACCGCGACCCGGCGTGCACCCGCGCGCCGCAGCCCCCGCAAGAAGAGGAATCCCCTGGTGGCCTTCGTTCTGTCGATCTTCGGCTGGGTCTTCGGACTGATCTGGCGCGTGCTCTGGCGGCTCGGTGCCGTGTCCGCGGCCCTGGTGATCCTGGCGGCGGGGATCAGTGGCCTGACCATGCCGCCGCTGGACGAGCTTTATGACGGGCGCATCCGCGGCTCGGTCACCATGCTGGACGACCAGGGCCAGACCTTTGCCTGGCGCGGCGACCAGTTCGGCGGGATGGTCAGTGCCGACACGGTCTCTCCGCACCTCAAGAACGCCATCGTCGCCACCGAGGACAAGCGGTTCTACCGCCACTTCGGCGTCAGCCCGCGCGGCATTGCCAGCGCCATCCGCATCAACCTGAGCGAGGGACGCGGGCCGCTTTCGGGCAACGGCGGCTCGACCATCACCCAGCAGACCGCGAAACTGCTCTGCTTCGGCCAGAGCTACGATCCGACGGTCTGGGACAGTGAAGCCGCCTACGAGGCCGACTGCCGCGAAAGCACCCTGATGCGCAAGGCGCGGGAAGCGATCTACGCCATGGGCATGGAGATGCGGTATTCCAAGGACGATATCCTGACGCTCTACATGAACCGCGCCTACCTGGGTGAGGGCACGCGGGGCTTCGAGGCCGCCAGCCAGCGCTATTTCGGCAAATCGGCGGCCAATGTGACGCCCGCCGAGGCCGCCATGCTGGCCGGCCTGCTGAAGGCGCCGACGCGCTATGCGCCGACCAACAACCTGCAGCGCAGCCGCGACCGCGCCTCGGTCATCGTGCGGCTGATGGAGGACCAGGGCTACCTGTCCCATGCCAGCGCCGAGGATGCGATCGCCCACCCCGCGCAACTCAGCCAGCGCGCGCAGACCCAGTCGGGCGGCTATTTCGCCGACTGGATCATGTCTTCGACCCCCGATTTCCTGACCTCGAAGACGACCGAGGACGTGCTGCTGACCACGACGCTGGACCAGCGCCTGCAGAAGGCCGCCGAGGAGGCGGTGGAATGGGTCTTCGACGAGAAGGTGCGCGAGGGCTCCAACGCCCAGGCCGCCGTGGTGGTGATGAGCGCCGACGGCGCCGTGCGTGCCATGGTCGGCGGCCGCGACGTGAGCGGCGGCGGCGTGTTCAACCGTGCCACCCAGGCGCTGCGGCAGACCGGCTCAAGCTTCAAGCCCTTCGTCTATGCCACCGCGCTGGAGCTGGGCTTCCACTACAACGACGTGGTCGAGGACAGCCCGCTGACCATCGACATCCCCGGCTCGGGCCCCTGGAGCCCCGAGAACTACGACCACCAGTTCCGCGGTCCGGTGACCCTGGAAGAGGCGCTGATGAAGTCGCTGAACATCCCGGCGGTGCGCGTCGCCACCGAGGTCGGGCTGGAGAACGTGCGCAAGATCGCCAGCGACTTCGGTATCGAGAGCGACCTGGCCGCCGGCCCGGCGCTGGCGCTCGGCGCCTCGGAGAGCACGCTGGTCGAGATGGTCGGCGCCTATGCGGGCATCCTCAACGGCGGCTCCTCGGTCACGCCCTACGGGCTGAAGGAGGTCCGCCTGCAGGGCGATTCCGATCCGCTCATGGGCAGCGAGGGCGGCATCGGCGAGCGGGTGATCCGCGAGGATGCCGCGCGCGAGCTGATCTACATGATGCGCCAGGTGGTGACCCGGGGCACCGGCACCCGCGCCGGGCTGGACGACCGCGAGATCGCCGGCAAGACCGGCACCACCCAGGCCGCGCGTGATGCCTGGTTCATCGGTTTCTCGGCCGACTACGTCGCCGGGGTCTGGATGGGCTACGACGACAACACGCCGCTGACCGGGGTCACCGGCTCGGGACTGCCTGCCGAGATCTTCCACGAGGTCATGGCGCGGGTCCACGAGGGCCTGCCGGTGCATGAGCTGCCAATGCTGCACCCGGCGCCGGAGCCGGCGCGCAACCTGGCGGGCCAGCCTTCGGGCGGGGGCAATCCGCAGCGGCTGGACAACGTGATCGAACGGGCGCTGAAAGACATCTTCGGTCTGCGCTGAGCGGGTCGGGCGGCAAAGAGCCGCCCCGCCCCCGAATGCAGCAAGTCCTCAATGATCCAGCGCCAGTGCTACAGGCGCTTCCGGTGCGATTCCGGTCTCTGGCAAGGCACGGCGCAGGGCAGGGCTTCGACGCCACCGCTCGCCGTCTTGCCTGCGGCCCGGGCCGGGCTCAGCCCGCCCGGCGCAGGGCCGTGGTCAGGGCGCCGATGTCACCACGCTGTGCGTCCAGCATGGCGCCGATCTCGGTCCGTTCGGTGGCGAGCAGCGACACGCCCTCGATCACCATCTCGTAGAACAGCATCGAGCCGCCCCGGTCGGTGACCAGGAATTCCACGTCGAAGGGCGCCTGGCCGCGCAGCGCGAAGACGGTGTCGACGATGAAACGGTCCTTGTAGGGCCGCGCGCCGGAGACGCTGATCTGGGCGCCGATGAACTCGCGGAAGCGCTTGCCGTACTTGCGTGCGACATAGCCCGAGAAGGCGTCGGTGTAGGCGGCGAGCTGGGCCGGCGAGGCACTGCGCGCCGCCGGGCCGAGGCAGCTGCGGGCGATGGTCGGCACATCGGCATACTGGTGCAGCATGGCTTCGAAGCGGGCGATCATCTGCGCCTCGGGCTGGCCCGAGTTGATCACGCCGTTGATCTCGCGCACCACCTTCTCGACCAGGCCGGTGGCCTGGGGCGCGGTCAGCGCACGGGCGGCAGGCAGCGGCAGCAGCAGGGTGGCCAGGGCCGCCCCGGCGCCGGTCAGCAGGGCGCGGCGCGTCAGGCTACTGCGCGTAGGGGTCGATGTATGGCTCATTGGCTTGCTCACCCGTATCGTCATAGGGGTCCAGATAGGCATCCGCCGCGGCCTCTCCAAGGGCATGGCGACGGCTTTCAAGGTAGATCAGCCGCAGTTGCGCGTAGCTGTCCGCCGAACCGTAGAGCACCGAATCCACCGTCTCGCGGGTGTAGCCGCGCTGGCCGACCCCATGGGCCAGGGCGCTGCCCTGCTTCAGCTGCCGCTCGGAACGGTCCATCAGCGGATCCAGCGGGTTGGTGAAGATGTCGACGATGCGCCCCGCCGTCGCCCGCTCGGTCGAGGGGCCGAGCACCGGCAGCTCCTGGTAGGCGCCTTCGGGAACACCCCAGATCGCCAGGGTCTCGCCGAAATCCGTGGCGCGCGGGTGGATCCCGAAGGCATCGGCGGCGTCGATCAGCCCGCCGACACCGATGGTGGTGTTCATCACGAACCGCACCGTGTTGATGCCGGCCTCCTTCAGGCGCCCCTGCAGCAGGTTGTTCACCACGTCCGAGGGCGTGCCGAGGTTGGCCGAGAAATTGCCGACAAGCTGGTTGACCGGCTGCGGCACGACGGTGGCATAGACAGTCCCGGCCGGGCGCAGCACCGCCCGGTCGAGCGCCAGGTTGACCTGGTGCATCTGCCGGTTCTGCGCCTCGTAGGGATCGAAGGGCGCGCCCTCCCGGGTCACCCCCGGCTCGGGCCGCGTGCAGGCGGCGGCGGTGGCCACCAGCCCGGCGAGGGCCAGCAGGCGCAGGGTGGCGGAAAGGGAGGGGCGCAGGGACATGTCGGGCACTCTTGGCGGATCGTACGGGGCAGGTCGGTCGGGTCAAACGGGGCGGATGAAAAGGCGGCAGGTCAAACGGGGGCGCCGGACAGCAGGCCGCCCCGGCATGGGATCCGGCCATGATGCCCGTCCGGCTTTATCTATTCCTTAATGGCTGAGGTGCCATAGCTCGCAAGCCCCCCGGTCACGGGATGTGACCCAGAAGCGACAACCCGCCGGTGCGGGCTGGCGTGGGTGGGGATGTTCCGGGGCCAGGACCGTCCCCGGCAAGGAGAGCAGGGTGCCAAAGGCGGAAACCTCGGCAGGTCAGGCAGAACTGCGGCGGGTGCGGGCGGAGAGCCGCGGCCTCTACTGGCTGGCGGCGCTGTTCTCGGCCTTCGCAAACCTACTGGTGCTGACCGGCCCGCTCTACATGCTGCTGGTCTACGACCGGGTGCTGTCCTCGCGCTCAGTCGAGACACTGATCGCCCTGACGCTGCTGGCGGGATTCCTCTTTGCCATGATGGGCCTGCTGGACGGCGCCCGCGCCCGGCTGCTGACCCGGATCGGCGCGCGCTTCCAGGCGCGGCTGGACCGGCGCGTTTACGAGGCGGCGCTGAGACAGGCCTCCGAGGGGCGGCGCGGCGGCGAGACCGCGCTGCAGGACCTCGATTCGATCCGCGCCCTGCTGGGCTCGGCGGTGCCGGGTGCCCTGGCCGACCTGCCCTGGACGCCGGTCTTCCTGGCCGGACTGGCGCTGTTCCACCCCGCTCTCGGGCTGCTGGCGCTTGGCGGCGGAGCGGCGCTGGTGCTGCTGACCGCCATCGGGCAGACCCTGGGCCGGGGGCGCCAGGCCGAGGGCTATGCCGCCGCCTTCGCCGCCCAGTCGCAGGCCGATCAGATGCGCGCCGAGGCCGGGCTGGTGCGTGCCATGGGCATGGGCGGGGCCGCCTTCCGCCGCTGGCACGCCGCCCGCATCACGGCGCTGGAGGCGCTCGGCGCCGCCGCCGACGTGACCTCGGCGCTCTCGGCGCTCAGCCGGGCGCTGCGGCTGTTCCTGCAATCGGCGATGCTTGGGCTGGGCGCCTGGCTGGTGCTGCACGAGGCGCTCTCGCCCGGGGCGATGATCGCCGGTTCGGTCCTGATGGGCCGGGCTCTGACACCGATCGAGGCGCTGATCGGCAACTGGCCGCTGCTGGCCCGCGCCCGGCGCGGCTGGCAGGCGCTGGCGCTGCTGCTGGCCGAGGCGCCCCCGGCGGCGCCGCGCACCGCCCTGCCCCGCCCCGCCGCCCGGCTGCAGGTGCAGCAGGCCAGCGTGGTGCCCCCGGGCGACTCCCAGGCCGCGCTGCGCCTGGTAAGCTTCACCCTGGAGCCGGGCCAGGCCTGCGGCGTCATCGGCCCCTCGGGCGCCGGCAAATCGACCCTTGCACGCGCCCTCACCCATGGCTGGCCCTGCGCCGGCGGCCAGATCCGGCTGGATGGCGCGACGCTGGACCAGTACGATCCCGAAGAGCTGGGCCGCCTGGTCGGCTACCTGCCGCAGCGGGTCGAGTTGTTCGATGGCACCATCGCCGAAAACATCGCCCGCCTGGCCGAGGCGCCCGACGACGCCCGGGTGGTCGAGGCCGCCCGGCGCGCAGATGCCCACGAGATGATCCTGAAGATGCCGCGCGGCTACGACACCCGGGTCAGTCCCCACGGCGGGCGGCTCTCGGGCGGGCAGATCCAGCGCATCGGGCTGGCCCGGGCGCTGTACGACGACCCGGTGCTGCTGGTGCTGGACGAGCCGAATTCGAACCTCGACAACGAAGGCAGCCAGGCGCTGAACGGCGCGATCCGCGGGCTGCGCGCGGCGGGCGCGGCGGTGCTGATCATGGCGCATCGACCTGCGGCGATCCAGGAATGCGACATGCTGCTGATGCTGGATCACGGGCAGCGGGTGGCCTTCGGACCGCGCGACGAGGTGCTGCGCAAGGTGGTGCAGAATCACGAGCATATCCGCGGCGCCACCGGCACGGGCGGTCTCCGGTGAAGCTGCCCGGAACAGAGGGGACCACGACGCGACGCGCGCTGTCGATCCGGGGGCCGGTACTGGCGGGGCTGCTGACGCTGCTGATGCTGGTCGGCGGCTTCGGCAGCTGGTCGGCGCTGTCCCGGATCTCTGGTGCGGTGATCGCCCCGGGGCGGATCGAGGTGGAAAGCAATCGCCAGGTGGTGCAGCACCCCGAGGGCGGCCTGGTGGCCGAGATCCTGGTCGAGGAGGGGCAACAGGTGGCGCGCGGGGCGCTGCTGCTCCGGCTCGACCCGGCGCGGCTCACCTCCGAGCTTGCCATCGTCACCGGCCAGCTGCACGAACTGATGGCCCGCCGCGCCCGGCTCGAGGCAGAGCGGGACGGCGCGGAGACCCCACGCTACGACACCGAGATCGCCACCGATCCGGGCCGGGAGGTGCAGGCGCTGATCATCGGCCAGACGCGGCTGTTCGAGACCCGCCGCGAGGCGGCCGCCCAGGAGACGGCGCAGCTCGGCAAGCGGCAGGTGCAGATCCGGGCGCAACTTGCCGGCCTGGCCGCGCAGTCCCGCGCCCTGAGCCGTCAGGCCGGGCTGATCGAGGAGGAACTCTCGGCGCAACAGGCGCTTTACGACCGCGGGCTGGCGCAACTGCCCCGCCTGCTGGCGCTGCGGCGCGAGGCGGCCCGCCAGGAGGGCTTGCTCGGCGACCTGGCGGCACAGCGCGCCGAGGCGGAGGGGCGGATCACCGAGATCGAGCTGCAGATACTGGCCCGCGCCACCACCCGCCGCGAGGAGGCCATCGCCGCCCTGCGTGACCTGCGCGTGCGCGAGCTGGAGCTGGCCGAGCGCCGGCGCGCGCTGCTCCTGCGGCTGGAGCAGCTTGCGGTGACGGCGCCGGTGGCGGGCGTGGTGCACGGCCTGCGCGTTTTCGGCGCCGGGGCCGTGGTGCAGCCGGCTGAGCCGGTGCTCTACCTGGTGCCCCGGGACCGGCCGCTGCTGATCGCCGCCGAGGTCGCGCCGATCCATGTCGATGCCCTGCATATCGGCCAGCCGGTGCGCCTGCGCTTCCCCGGCTTCGACCGCCGCACGACGCCGGAACTGGCGGGCCACCTGACCCGGCTCTCGGCCGATGCCTTCACCGACGAGGCCACGGGCCGCAGTTTCTACCGCACCGAGATCCGCCTCGACGCCGGAGAGATGCAGCGCTTGCCCGAAGGGCTGACGCTGATCCCCGGGATGCCGGTGGAGGCCTTCCTGCGCACCGAGGACCGCACGCCGCTGGAATACCTGGTGAAACCCTTCGGCGACTACGTCGCCCGTGCCTTCCGGGAGTGAGGCTTGGGGAGGGGGCCCGCCCTCCCCGGCGCGGATCGCGCGGCGCGCCAGGCCACCGGGACCTCCTCCCGGACCGACGGGTGCGCGGCCGCGCCCCCGGGGGTGCGCCTGCCGCCGCCGCCCGGCGGGGGGCGGGCGCTTCGCGCTTGCAATCGCGCCGCCAGCGGCTAGCGTCGCGCCCGACACGCGACCCGACCCGACAGCCGAAAGGACCTCTCCGATGACCGCCGCGATCGAAACCCGCCTGGCCGAGCTGGGCGTCACCCTGCCCGAAGCCGCCGCCCCCGCCGCCAACTACGTGCCCTTCGTCAAGCTGGGCACGCTGGTCCATGTCTCGGGCCAGGTCAGCCAGAATGCCGAGGGCCTGGTCACCGGCAAGCTGGGCGCCGACATGGCGCTGGAGGACGGTGCCGAGGCCGCGAAGCTCTGCGCCATCTCGTTGCTGGCCCAGGCCAGGGCGGCCTGTGACGGCGACCTGTCGAAGCTGAGGCGGGTGGTCAAGCTGACCGGCTTCGTCAACTCCACCCCCGACTTCACCGATCAGCCGAAGGTGATCAACGGCGCCTCCGATTTCCTCGTTGCCGCCCTGGGCGAAGCGGGGCGCCATGCCCGGTCCGCGGTCTCCGCCGCATCGCTGCCCTTCGGCGTCGCGGTCGAGATCGAAGCCATCGTCGAGGTCGAGGCATGAACGCGCCCGCCCTGCCCGCGGTCTTCTCACGCCTGCCCGTCACCCACCGTGCCCTGCATGACCGCGACGCGGGCCGTCCCGAGAACGGCGTCGAGGCGATCCATGCCGCGGTTGACGCCGGGTACGGGATCGAGATCGACCTGCAGCTGTCCTCGGACGGCGTGGCCATGGTCTTTCACGACTACAAGCTGGACCGCGTCACCGCCGAGACCGGCGCGGTCGACGCGCGCAGCGCCGCCGACCTGCAGGCCATCAAGCTGAGCGGCGGCGAGGCCGGGATCCCCACCTTCGCCGAGGTGCTGGCGCTGGTCGGCGGCCGCGTGCCGCTGCTGGTGGAGCTGAAGGACCAGGACGGTCGCGACGCCCATGCCCCCGGCACGCTGGAGGCGCGCGCTGCCGAGGCGGTGGCGGGATACACCGGCCCGCTGGCCTTCATGTCCTTCAACCTCGGGATGGTCGCCCGGCTGGCCGAACTGGCCCCCGACGTGCCGCGCGGCATCACCACCTGCTCCTACGAGGGCGAGCATTTCGCCCATCTGAGCGAGGCGGCCCGCGCCCACCTCCAGGCCATCGGCGACTTCGAACGGGTCGGCGCCAGCTTCATCAGCCACGAGTGGCAGGACCTCGGCCGCGACAGCGTGCAAGCGCTGCGGGCGCGCGGCATCCCCGTGCTCTGCTGGACCCTGCGCGACCCCGCCGACGAGGCCCGGGCGCGGGCGCTTGCCGAGAACGTGACCTTCGAGCAATACCGCGCCGCCTTCCCGACCTGACCTCTTGCCATGGGCCTCTTGATCCGGGGGCGGGGTGACCCAGATAATCGACGACATGGAACAGCCCTCCCCTCCTCCTTCTTCCGCCCCCGGCCCGGAGATCACGCTGAGCACGCTCGGCAGCCTCTCGGGCATCGCAGAGGCGGACTGGGACACCTGCGCCTGTCCCGAGGCCGCCGAGGGCGGACGCGCCGATGATCCCTTCACCACCTGGCGCTTCCTGAAGGCGCTGGAGGACAGCGGCTCCACAGGGTCGGAGACCGGCTGGGAGCCGCATTACCTGCTGGCCCATGAGGGCGAGACGCTGATCGGCGTGGCGCCGCTGTTCGCCAAGTCGCACAGCCAGGGCGAATACATCTTCGATTTCAACTGGGCCCATGCCTACGAAAGCGCTGGCGGACGCTACTATCCCAAGCTGCAGATCGCCGTGCCCTTCACCCCCGCCACCGGGCGCCGCTTCCTGGCGCGGCCGGGATACGAGGCGACCGCCATGTCGGCGCTGATCCAGGGCGCGGTGCAGATCGCGGCGGACAACCAGCTCTCCAGCCTGCATGTCACTTTCTGCACCGAGGCCGAGGCGCTGGCGGGCGAACAGATGGGCCTGATGCGGCGCACCAGTCAACAATTTCACTGGCTGAACCAGGGGTACGGGGATTTCGACGGCTTTCTCGGCGATCTCTCCTCGCGCAAGCGCAAGAACATCCGCAAGGAACGCCAGCAGGCCCAGGCCTTCGGCGGCGAAATCCGGGCGCTGACCGGTGATGACATCCGCCCCGAGCACTGGGATGCCTTCTGGGCCTTCTACCAGGACACCGGCGCCCGCAAGTGGGGCACCCCCTACCTGACGCGCGCCTTCTTCGAGATCGCCCACGAGACCATGCGCGACGACATGCTGCTGGTGCTGGCGGGCTACGGCGACCGGCCCGTCGCCGGGGCGCTGAACTTCATCGGCCGCGAGGCGCTTTTCGGCCGCTACTGGGGCGCGCTGGAGCATCACCCCTGCCTGCATTTCGAACTGTGCTACTATCAGGCCATAGACTTTGCCATCGCCGAGGGACTGGCCCGCGTCGAGGCCGGCGCCCAGGGCGAGCACAAGCTGGCGCGGGGCTACATGCCCAGCCGGACCCATTCGCTGCACTGGATCGGCGACCCGGGCTTTGCCCGCGCCGTGCAGCAATTTCTCGATGCCGAGGCGCGCGCCGTCGACGAGGAGGTCGAGGTGCTGACCGCCTATGGCCCATTCCGCCGTGACCACAGGGAGGAACAGGAATGAACGACACCCTTGACCCCACCGTCCGCGAGACGCTGCTGGCGCCTCTCTTCGAAACCGGCTGGAGCCTGGAGGACGACGGCGACGTGCTGTGCAAGACCTTCGAGTTCGAGGACTTCACCGCCGCCTTCGCCTTCATGAGCCGCGCAGCGCTCTGGGCCGAGAAGTGGAACCACCACCCGGACTGGAGCAACAGCTATGCTCGTGTAAAGGTACGCTTGACCACGCATGACATGGGCGGCATCACCGCGGCAGATGCGAAACTGGCAAGAAAAATGGATCAGATCAGTCAATGAATGAAGAATTGAAGAGTTTCCTGGGTACCGAAATCTGGAACGGCAAGACGCTGGGCGACCTGCTGACGCTGGACTTCCTGGCCGGGCTGGCCGGGAATGTTCTAGCCGCCGTCATCATCCTTTTCCTGGGCTTCGCCATCGCCGGATGGGCCAAGCGCCGCATCACCAGTATCTCGGAACGCTACGCGCAGCTGGATGACACGCTGTTCGAATTCCTCGGCTCGATCCTGCGCTACGCGGTGATCGCCTTCGCCTTCCTCTTCGTGCTCAATACCTTCGGAGTGCAGACCACCTCTGTCGTCGCCGTCATCGGTGCCGCCGGTCTTGCCATCGGCCTGGCGCTGCAAGGCACGCTGTCCAACGTGGCCGCCGGGGTGATGATCATCTTCTTCCGCCCGATCAAGAACGGCGATTTCGTCGAGGTCGCGGGCGAGATGGGCACGGTGAAGAACATCAACCTCAACTTCACCGAGCTGGCGAGCCTGTCCAACACCCAGATCATCATTCCCAACAGCGAAGTCTGGGGGAACACGATCACCAATTACTCGATCTACCCCACCCGGCGCGCCGAATGGACCTTCGGCGTCGGCTATGGTGCGGATCTGAAGCAGGCCGAGACCGTCATCCGCAACACGATCATGGCCGATCCGCGCGCCCACGCCGCGCCCGAGCCCTTCATCCAGGTCAACAACCTGGGCGATTTCTCGGTCGACTTCCTGGTGCGGGTCTGGTGCGACAGCGGCGATTACTTCGCTTTCTCGACCGACATGAAGCGCAAGGTGAAGGAGGCGCTGGACGAGGGGGGCGTGGACATCCCCTTCCCCACCCGGACGCTGCTGCAGCCCGACATGAACGGCAAGGAAGACTGACCCCGAGGCGGGTCGGCAATGGCAGGGGTCGCTTCGGCGGCCCCTTTTTCTTTGCCGATCAGACCTGTCTTGTCAGATCAGAACTCTTATCAGATCAGAACCGGCCCCAGCCGGTTTCCGCGCCGACCACCACGTCGGTCATCCGGTTCAGCACCGGTTGCACCGGCCCGGCCTCGGCCAGGCGCAGGGAATCCTGCAGCAACGCCTCGAATTCGACCTGGGCCTCCGCGAGGGCGCCGAAGCCCGGATGCAGGCACCAGCGCACATGCCGCCAGTAGGCCGAGCGCAGGGCGGTTGAGACGATATGGTCGGCAACCAGCAGCATCAACGCCTCGAGCTGGGCCGAAAGCGCCTGGATCATGCGGCAGTCCGGCCCCTCGGCGCCGTCCAGCAGGCGGATCGACTCGCGCAGGCAGTCGATCACCCGGCCCGGCACCTCGCGATCGGGGATCGGACATTGCGCCGCCGCCATCAGCAGCGCCCGGAAGGCGCGCACGTCGGACTTGCGTTGCGCCGGGATCAGTGGCGTGGCGATGGTGCCGACGCCGGACCGCGTTTCGACGAGGTTCTCGTAGGCCAGCATCTGCAGGACCTGCCGGATCGGGGTCCGCGACACGCCGAATTCCGTGGCCAGCTGGCCTTCGTGAAGCAGTAGGTTCTCTTCCTGCCCTGCCAGGCAGATCCGTTCCCGTATCACGGCGGCGATTTCGCCGTTCGTCTTGCGCATATGCTCTTACTACCCGACCACACCCGCAGCCGGACGAGACACGGCCCTGCGGGTTATCTTTTACACCCGCCGAGTTATATGGAGCTTTGGGCGCAGTGGCAACGCGAAGCCACAAGCAGGAGACGAGCGGCAATGAGCGACACAACCGACTGGCTGCCGTTGCGGGCCGAAGTGCCCATGGCTGGGGGCGGCCGGTGCATCATGTCGGGCTTTCCGGGCCTTGAGACCGGGGTTGATGGCCTGGCCTGGATCTCTCCCGAGATGCTGGAGGCGACGCTGGCCGAAATGACCCGACGGGGCGCGCGGCGCCTGCTGGTGCTGACCGAACCCGGGGAACTGCCCGAGGGTGCCATGGCGCTTCTGGAGACGGCCCTGGAACGACATCGCCTGCGGGCGCATCTGCTGCCGATCCGCGATTTCGGTGTGCCCGGCCCCGCCTTTCTTGCAACCTGGCGGGATCTCGGGGCCGAGCTGCGGGCGCTGCTGAAGGCGGGTGGCGTCCTGGCCGTGTGCTGCCAGTACGGCGCCGGGCGCAGCGGCCTGATCACCGCCCTTCTGCTGATCGAGGGCGGCCTGCAGCCCCGGCAGGCGGTGGCCCGGGTCCGCGATTGCTTCGGCGAGGCGATCGAGAGTCCCGATCAGATGGACTGGTTGCTGGCCCGGCCGCCAGGTCATCCCGCCGAGACACGAGAATAGCATACGCTTCCGTTTGGATTTGGGATTGACCGCCGCGCTGTGTACAGGCACATTGGCGACAGGCCAGCCCGATGGGACCCGGCTGGCCTGACAGCACATACTGATGCGCATGGAATAACCGGAAATTCTGGCCGGTCCTGCGCGTCCGGGTGCGAGGGGTCGAAGCCCGCTCGGGACAGCGGTGCTTCACGCGCCCGGGGCCGCAAGGCTCCGGGCGCCCCAGACCTTCAGATCCGCTCCGAAAGCCTCCGGCCCGCGCCATGCGGCTGCGATGACACCGGCCGGGCCCCGGTGGGCCCGGCACGGCACTCTGGTCTCAGACCTCGGCCAGCAGGGTCTCGCCGGCGGAAACCTCGCAGGTGCCCGGGCTGTCCTCGACATGCAGCGCGGTGACCTTGCCATCCTCGACCAGCATCGAGAAGCGCTTGGCGCGGTCGATCAGCCCGGCGGGCGGGGCCGAGAAATCAAGCCCGATGGCCTTGATGAACGCCGAGGAGGGGTCGCCCAGGAAGGTCAGCCCGGCCTTGTCCGCGCCGGTGGCCTCGGACCAGGCCCCCATGACGAAGGGATCGTTGACCGACACGCAGATGATCTCGTCCACGCCCTTCTCGGCGAAGGCGGGGGCGGTGCGGATGAAGCTGGGCACATGGGCGGTGGTGCAGACGCCGGTGTAGGCGCCGGGCAGGCCGAAGATCACCACCTTGCGGCCCTTGGTCTTCTCGGCCAGCGAGACGGGCGCCGGGCCCTCGGCGGTCAGGGTCAGCAGGGTCGCGTCGGGCAGGCTGTCGCCTTTGGTGATGCTCATGGGGGATATCCTGTGCAGGTTTGCGTTTCCTCAGGGAAAGCATATAGCTTGCCCCGCAGCAACAGGAAGCGGGAGATCGCCATGACCCATTTCGCCGTGATCGGCGCCGGACAGGCGGGCGCCTCGCTGGTGGCGCGGCTGCGCAAGCAGGGGTTCGACGGGCAGATCACCCTGATCGGCGCCGAGCCGGTGCCCCCCTACCAGCGCCCGCCCCTCTCGAAGAAGTTCCTGCTGGGCGAGATGGAGGAGGAACGGCTCTACCTGCGCCCGCGTGCCTGGTATGCCGAGAACGACATCACCCTGCGCCTCGGCGATGCGGTCGAGGCCCTGGTGCCCGCCGCGCGCGAGATCGTGCTGGGCGGCGAGGTGCTGCGCTACGACGCGCTGGCGCTGACCACCGGATCGGTGCCGCGCCACCTGCCGGCCGCGATCGGAGGCACCCTGCCCGGGGTGTTCAGCGTGCGCGGCCTCCCGGATATCGAGGCCATGGCGCCCCATGTCCGCGGCGGGGCCCGCGCGCTGATCGTCGGCGGCGGCTACATCGGGCTGGAGGCGGCGGCAGTGCTGGCCGCCAGGGGCGTGCAGGTCACCCTGGTCGAGATGGCCGAGCGCATCCTGCAACGGGTCGCCGCGCCGCAGACCTCGGATTATTTCCGCGCCCTGCATCAGGCCAACGGGGTGAAGATCCTCGAGAGCACCGGACTGGAGAAACTGCTGGGCGAACAGCAGGTGAGCGGCGCCGTGCTGAGCGACGGCACCCACCTGGACCTGGATTTCGTCGTCGTCGGCACCGGCATCCTGCCGGATGAGCGGCTGGCCGAGGAGGCCGGTCTGCGGATCGAGAACGGCATCGCCTGCGACGCCACCTGCCGCACCTCGGATGCGGCGATATGGGCGGCGGGGGATTGCGCCTCCTTCCCGCATCGCGGCGCGCGGCTGCGGCTGGAAAGCGTGCAGAACGCCATCGACATGGCCGAATGCGCCGCCGACAACATGATGAACCAGGACAAACGCACCTACGATCCGAAGCCCTGGTTCTGGTCCGATCAATACGACGTGAAGCTGCAGATCGCCGGGCTGAGCACCGGCTACGACCACATCGTCACCCGGCGCGACGACAAGGGCGCGCGCTCTCACTGGTATTACGCGGGCGCACAGCTGCTGGCCGTCGATGCGATGAATGACCCGCGCGGCTACATGGTCGGCAAGCGGCTGATCGATGCGGGCAAGACCGCCGATCCGGCGAAGGTCGCCGACCCGGCGGTCGATCTCAAGGAGCTGATGAAGGGCTGATGCGGATCATTGCCGGAGAATTTCGCGGCCGCCGACTGGCCTCGCTGGGCAAGGGCGATGCCGGGGCCCACCTGAGGCCGACCACCGACCGGGTGCGCGAAAGCCTGTTCTCGATCCTTTCGGGCGGGCGCTTCGGCGATCCGCTGGAGGGCGCCGTGGTGCTGGATCTCTTCGCCGGCACCGGGGCGCTTGGCCTCGAGGCGCTGTCGCGTGGGGCGGCCTCGGCCTGCTTCGTCGACGATGGCCGCGTCGCAGGCCGCCTGCTGTCCGAGAACATACGGGAGCTGGGGGTGAAGGCCCGCACCAGCCTGCTGCGCGCCAATGCCACCCGCCTGCCCCCCTGCCCCGGCGCGCCTGCGACGCTGGTCTTCCTTGACCCGCCTTACGGCAAGGGGCTGGGCGAGCCGGCCCTGGCCTCGGCCCTGGCGCAGGGCTGGATCGACGACGGCGCCCTGCTGGTCTGGGAGGAAAGCGCCGCCATCACCCCGCCCGAGGGCTGGCAGGTGCTGGACAGCCGCCGCTTCGGCGACAGCACGATGAGCTTCCTCGGCAAGGGCTGACACGGCAGAGGTGGGGGACACCCGCCACCCCTAGCCCTCGCCGGTCATGTCCTGCCGTAGCCAGACCATCCGGTCGAGGAACCACAGTTTCGCGCCCATCGACAGCACCAGCCCGGCGACGGTCCAGCCGGGGGACAGCGCCCAGAGGCCGAGGCCCAGCACCATGGCGCCGAGCCCCGAGAGCGCCGAGAGGATCATCGCCGCGCGGGCGTGATGGCCGGGAATCGGCACCTTGCGGCGCGCCAGCCAGACACGTTCCCCCAGCACGCCGCGCGACATCCAGTTGTCGGTGCGGCGCGGCACCGGGAAGAGGCGCGGGTTCAGCCAGACCCAGGCCAGAACCAGCGCCACCGGGGCCCAGGCCCAGGTGCCGATCCAGACCCGCGACCAGATCGCCAGAGACAGCAGCGGCAGCGTGGCAAGGCGGCTCCAGCCCGACCAGGGGTTCGCATGGCGCGCCCAGGCGGCCTCATCCATCAGCATCAGCCGTTCGGAGAGGCGCCCGGCGTCCGCCATGTCACTCTCCGCGATAGGTCGGGTGGTAGAGCCCGCTGGGCGAGAGGGTGAAGATCTCGCAGCCATCCGCCGTCACGCCGATCGAATGCTCGAACTGGGCCGAGAGCGACTTGTCACGGGTCACCGCGGTCCAGTCGTCCGAGAGCACCTTGGTCTCGGGGCGGCCCAGGTTCACCATCGGCTCGATGGTGAAGAACATGCCCTCTTCCAGCACCGCGCCGGTGCCCGGACGGCCGTAGTGCAGCACGTTCGGCGGCGCATGGAACACCCGGCCCAGGCCGTGACCGCAGAAGTCGCGCACCACCGACATGCGGTGGCCCTCGACATAGGCCTGGATGGCGTGGCCGATGTCCCCGAAGGTGGCGCCGGGCTTCACCGCCTCGATGCCGACCATCAGGCTGTCATGGGTGACCTGGATCAGACGCTCGGACTTGCGCGACAGCTTGCCGGCGACATACATCCGCGAGCTGTCGCCGAACCAGCCGTCCAGGATCACCGTCACGTCGATGTTCAGGATGTCGCCATCCTTCAGCTTCTTGTCGCCGGGGATGCCGTGGCAGACGACGTGGTTGATAGAGATGCAGGAGGCGTGCTGGTAGCCCTTGTAGCCGATGGTCGCCGAGGTGGTGCCGTATTCCGTCACCTTTTCCTCGATGAACTTGTCGATTTCGCCGGTGGTCCGGCCCGGTTCGATCAGCGGGATCACATCGTCAAGGATCCGCGCCGCCACGGCGCCGGCCCGGCGCATCCCCTCGAAATCGCCCGCCTCGTGAATGCGGATGCCTTCCCGCGTCATGCGGCCATTATGTTCCTGTTCCAAAGCCATGTTCCCTGAAAACCTGCCCAAAGGGCGCGCGGGCCACTGGCATCCGGCCCGGAAGGGCGGCGCGGGGCACGATGCGCGTCAGGGGCAGAAATAATAGCTTTTGGCGAGAAATGCCAGCCAAGGGGCAGCTTGCGACGCCCTGACGCTACGCCGGCACCGGCGGCGCTGGCAGCGCGCCGCCAAGGGTGATCTCGGCGGGGGAGATGTGGCAGGCGAAGGCCAGGCATTCGACCCCCGCCGCGCGGGCCGCCGCGAAGCCGGCCGCATAGGCCGGGTCTATGTCGGCGGCCAGTGCCGTGGCGCGCGCATCGGTGCGCTGGACGAGGAACAGCATCACCGCGCGGTGCCCTGCGGCGGCCATCTGCGACAGCTCGGCCAGGTGCTTCAACCCGCGCGCGGTCACGCTGTCGGGGAACTCGGCCAGGCCCGGCTGGCGCGAGAGCGTCACGGATTTGACCTCGACATAGCAGTCGGGGCGCGCCGCGTCCCTCAGCAGGAAGTCGATGCGGCTGTTCTCTCCGTACTTCTGTTCCGGCAGCACCTGCGCATAACCCTCAAGCCCCGGCACCTGCCCCGCCATCAGCGCCTCGCGCAGCGCGCGGTTCGGCACCGAGGTATCGACCCCGGTAAAATGCCCGCCCGGGTGCTCGACCAGGCGCCAGCCGTATTTCAGCTTCTTCTTCGGGTCGTCGTTGGGCTCGACCCAGATCCGCATCCCCGGCTCCGCCAGTCCCATCATCGAGCCGGGATTGGCGCAATGGGCCACGTGTTCGCTGCCGTCCTCCAGCCGGATATCGGCGAGGAAACGCTTGTAGCGGCGCAGCAGCGTGGCAGGCAGAAGAGGGGTTTGAAAGCGCATGTGGCGGGCCTATAGCTTTGAGCGACCACCAGAACAGGGAGAGGTGACATGGGCAACCCGAAAGCCGCGATGATCGTGATCGGAGACGAGATCCTGTCGGGCCGCACGCGGGACGCGAACATGCATCACCTGGCGGGCGAGCTGACCAAGATGGGCATCGACCTCTGCGAGGCGCGTTTCGTCTCGGACGATCAAGGCGCCATCGTCGGCGCCGTGCGGGCCATGTCCGACACCTATGACCATATCTTCACCTCGGGCGGGATCGGACCCACGCACGACGACATCACCGCCGACTGCGTCGCCGAAGCCTTCGGGCGCTCCATCGACGTGCGCGACGACGCCCGCGCCCTGCTGGAGGCCCATTGGACCGCCCGCGGCGTCGAGATCAACGAGGCCCGGCTGCGCATGGCGCGCATCCCCGCCGGCGCGCGTCTGATCGACAATCCGGTCTCCATCGCGCCCGGCTTCACCATCGAAAACGTGCATGTCATGGCCGGCGTGCCCAATGTCTTCGAAGCCATGGTGGCCTCGGTCCTGCCGCAGCTGACGGGCGGCAAGCCGCTGCTCAGCCAGTCGCTGCGCATCGAGCGCGGCGAGGGCGAGATCGCCGGGCCGCTGGCCGCGCTGGCCGAGCGTTACCCCGAGCTCTCCATCGGCAGCTATCCGTTCCAGCGGGACGGGATCTACGGCGCCAATATCGTCGTCCGCGGCAGCGACGGTGCGCAGGTCGATGCGGCCATGGCCGAGCTCTCGGGCCTCTTCCCCGCATGAGCGCGGACCGCACGGCCGAGCTGATGGCGGTGGTGGATGCCACCTGGCCACCGGCCGAGGACATCCGGGCCGCGCCCTTCCTGCTGCGCCGCGGGGGCGGTGGCGGCAAGCGCGTCTCGGCGGCCTCGACCCTGCGCGACGGCATCACCGGGCCCATCACCGGCCCCGAGATCGACGCCGCCGAAACCGCCATGCGGGCGATGGAGCAGGTCCCGCTGTTCTCGATCCGCCCCGGCGACGAGGCCCTGGACGCAGAACTCGAGGCCCGCGGCTACGAGGTGGTCGACCCGGTCTGGATCTACGTCATGTCCGCCCCCGCGATGGCCGCCCTGCCGAAGGCGCGCGAGCGGGTCAGCGTCCCGGCCTGGGAACCGCTGGCCATCCAGCGCGAGATCTGGGCGGCGGGGGGCATCGGCCCGGCCCGGATCGAGGTCATGGAACGGGTCAGCGGCGCGAAGACCTCCCTCATCGGGCGGTTCGAGAATGCGCCGGGCGGCACGGCCTTCGTCGCGCTCTCGGGCCGCATCGCCATGCTGCACGCGCTCGAGGTTCTGCCCGAGGCGCGCGGCAAGGGCATGGGCCGCGCGATGATGATCGACGCGGCGAAATGGGCCAGCCGCCAGGGCGCCGAGGAAATCTCGGTGGTGGTGACACGGGCAAACGCGGGCGGAAACGCGCTCTACCGGTCGCTCGGCATGGTGCAGGTCGGACAGTACCATTACCGTCTGGGGTCATGAACGGGAGGAGACCCAGACCATGACCCAACAAGTGACAGCCCTCGACCTGCCGATGCAGGATCCGCTGCCGGAACGGACGCAGAAGTATTTCGACATCTGCCAGGAAAAGCTGGGGATGGTGCCCAATGTGCTGAAGGCCCATGCTTTCGACATTCCGAAGCTGGAGGCCTTCACCGCGCTCTACAATGACCTGATGCTGGGCGAGAGCGGGCTGAGCAAGCTGGAGCGCGAGATGATCGCCGTGGCGGTCAGCGCCATCAACCATTGCTTCTACTGCCTGACCGCCCATGGTGCCGCCGTGCGCGAGATGGGTGACCCCGAGCTGGGCGAGATGATGGTGATGAACTGGCGCGTCGCCGACCTGTCGCCGCGCCAGCGCGCGATGCTGGCCTTCACCGTGCAGGTGACCGAGGCCTCATCGACCATCGAGGAAGCCGACCGCCAGGTGCTGCGCGATCATGGTTTCAGCGACCGCGACATCTGGGATATCGCCAATGTCGCGGGCTTCTTCAACATGACCAACCGGATCGCCAGCGCGGTGGATATGCGCCCGAACCCGGAATATCACGCGCAGGCGCGCTAATGGTGTCGGGGCGGGTCCTTGCGCGGCTTGCGCTGCTGCTGGCGCTCTGTGCGCCGCTCGTGCCCGGGCAGGCCCAGCCGGTCGACAGTCAGCCCCCTGCCGCCCCACCCTTCGACGGCCCGCCCTTCGACACCCTGCCCTTCGCCGCCACTCCCAGTTTCTCGGAGCGGGGCAACCCGGAGAGCTACGGCTTTCCCACCGGACCCTCGGTCGATCATGCCGCGCCACCGCTGGAGCAGGTCGAAGGCGAGGTGACCCGCCGCGCCTGGCAGGTCGAGGCGACCGGAACCACCTCGCTGCAACTGCTGAGCCCGATGCGCGCACAGCTGCAGCGGACAGGCTGGGAGGTGGTACTGGATTGCGATGCCCGCGCCTGCGGCGGCTTCGATTTCCGTTTCGCGCTGGACGTGATCCCGGCACCGGCGATGAATGTCGATCTCTTCGACTTCCGCGCCCTGACCGCGCGGCGGGGCGCGGCGCGGGTGTTCCTGCTGGTCAGCCACAGCGGCAATACCGGCTACGTGCAGATGACCCACGCCGCGCCGGGCGGGGCGGCGCCCCTGCCCGCCCCCTCTGCCGAAACGCCTGTGCCGACGGTCTCCGGCCTGCTGACGACACTGCGCAGGGACGGTCACGCGGCCCTCGACGACCTGCGCTTCGCCACCGGCGAGGTCGCGCTGGAAGAGACCCCCGCGCCGTCGCTGAGCGCCCTGGCGGACTTCCTGCGCGACACCCCCGGAGCGCGGCTGCTGCTGGTCGGCCATACCGACAGCGAGGGCCCGCTGGACACCAACAGCGCCCTCTCTCAGCGCCGCGCAGAGGCCGTGCGGCAGAAGCTGATCGACCTCGGCGTGGCGCCGGACCGGCTGGAGGCCCATGGCGTCGGCTACCTCGCCCCCCGCGCCTCGAACGGGACCGAGGCCGGCCGCCGCGCCAATCGCCGGGTGGAAGCGGTACTGATGGACACCCCCTGACGAAAGAAAACCCCGGCCAATTGGGCCGGGGCACGAGGTTCCGTGACTGAGACACGGGGGGAGGAAAGACGGTGTCACCAGTCCAGCGGACCCTTGTCCTGAAAGGCGGCGACGAGAAAATCGATGAAGGCGCGGACCTTGGGCTGGGTGAAGCGGCCCGGTGGATAGACGGCGTAGATGCCCTGAACCTCGACCGGCAGATCGGGGATCGCGTCCTCGACCAGCCCGTCGCGCAGCGCCTCGTGGTAGAGGAACGACGGCAGGTAGGCGATGCCCAGCCCCGAGATCGCGGCATTGAGCAGCGACTGCCCGTCATTGACCGAAAGCCACCCGGCGGTGCGGATCTGGCGCTTCTCGCCCGAGGGCGCGGTCAGGCGCCAGACATTGCCTGAGGCCTGCGAGGAATAATGCAGCAGCTTGTGCTCGTTCAGATCGTCGATCTTGGCCGGGCGGCCGTACTTCTCGAAGTAGGCGGGGCTGGCGATCATCCGGTAGGCGGTCTCGGTCAGCTTGCGGGCGCGCAACGAGCTGTCCTCCAGCTCTCCGATGCGGATCGCCATGTCGAAGCCTTCCGAGATCAGTTCGACGTAGCGGTTGTTCAGCACCATGTTGACGGTGATCTCGGGATATTCGCGCAGGAAGTCCCCCAGCACCGGCGAGAGATGATTGACGCCGAAATCCGTGGCGACCGAGATCCGCAGCAGCCCCGAGGGTGCGGACTGCATCGAGGTCACCAGGGCATCGGCCTCGCCGGCGTCGTTCAGCACCCGGCGGGCGCGGTCGTAATAGGCCAGGCCGATCTCGGTGGGCGAGACACGGCGGGTGGTGCGGTTGAGCAGGCGTGCGCCGAGGCGGGCCTCCAGCGAGGAGACATGCTTGGAGACGGCGGATTTCGAGATCCCCATCTTCTTCGCCGCATCGGTGAACCCGCCCTGGTCCACCACGGTGGCGAAAGCCTCCATTTCCGTCAGACGATCCATGTCCCAAACCTGTCGCACAAGACTGCCCGCCGTTTATTGGCAGCGAACAAGGCACAAAAGCGGCAGACAGCCGACAATATCGGGGTTTTGTTCTGTATCGTTGATGGCGCGGAAACAACCCGGATGCGGGTCAAGGGCCTGGAAACAATGGCTTTCCGGCGCCCGGGCGCCTCAGTCGGCGCCGGTTTCCACGCAGTGTCGGCGGAAGGCGCGTTTCAGCATGTCCAGCTCCGCGCGTAGCAGGGCGACCTCGGCCTGCAGCGTGTCGCTGACCATCTCGCCGGCCAGAACGGCGAAGGAGTTCAGCACCCGGTTCTCATCGGCGCGATCGCGAATCACGAAGACCTGCACCCCGTCCGAAATCGCCTCGGGCGGAATCGGCACCGAGATCGCCCAGGTGCCGGTGGCCTCCAGCGCGTGCACCTCGACATCCTCGATGCGCAGGTCCTGGCTGAGGACCTCGATCTGCGGCGCCGGGGCGCTTTCGGGGACGCTCAGCACGCCTTCCCACTTGCCGGCCAGCAGTCGGGTCTTGGTCAGGGTCGTCTCGCGGGTCATCGGCGTCCTCCGGTCACAGCTCGGCCCGCGGGCGGCGGCTGAGGGTGAGGTCGCGCAGGGTGACCTCGTTCATCTGCGGCCGCTCGAAGATCAGGTCGATCCAGGCCCGCTCGATGCGCTTCTCGTTGATGTTGGTATAGGCGAGGTCGAATTCGACCATGCGGTCGGCCTCGTGCAGGGGCAGCTCGCGCACCAGCTGCTCGGTATTGGGGCCGTGCTTGATGTTGAGCCGGGCGAAGATCTCCAGCGGCTTCTCGATCTGCACCATGGGATCGAGGCGGATCAGGTGGCTTTTCTTCAGCCCCTGAAGGGCCTCGTCGGGCAGGTTGACCACCAGCGACAGGAAGGAGCCGTCGAAGCCGAAGACATCCAGACGCAGCGCGTAGGGGGCCAGGTCGCTCTCGCGCCGGTTGCGCAGCTGGCGCAGGGTCATCTCAGAGGCGGCGCAATCGTGGAACAGGGTCAGTTCCTCGCCCAGTTGCGCGCCCGAGCGCAGGGCGGTCAGGCCGCTCTGGGCCAGGGGGCCGCGCCAGGCCTGGGGCCGCCAGGACCAGTCGGTGCCATGGGGCACCGGGAAGGCCGACGACCCGATGGCGGGCAGGCCGAGGCGACTGTCGGCGACATGGATCAGCTCGTCGAGCTCAGCACGCAGGTCGCGCGCCTGGCTGCGCTGGCCACGCAGCGCCGAGAGCGGCGTGGCGGCGACCTGGCGGGCGCGGCTGCGCCAGCGGCGCAACTCGCTGCGGTTGACCAGAGCGGCAAGGAGGGATCTGCGCGAAGCTGCCATGGGTCCTGTTGTCTGGCTCGCCAGGGGCGGCGGGCCGGGTCTGTCGTTGTCGGGGCAAGCCTACCCCATCGGGAAGGCGATACAAGATCCCCCGCGCCGGGGCGGCTACTCGGCCGCGACCGAGGGCACGTTCTGCGAGGATCCGAGGCCGGTGGTCTGGTCGATCTCGGGCGGGGCGGCGGCGGTCAGATCGGGATCGGCTGCCCCCGGGGCGTCGGGGCTGGCGGCGCGGATGGCCCGCGCCATCGCCAGCAGCAGGGGCCGTCCACCCGCCTTGGCCACGGCGCTGTCCTGCGGCCCGTAGGCCGCCATGGTCACCGCCTGGCCGTTCAGGGTGAAGACCCCGCGCCACTGGCGGCTGTCGGCGCTGCCGACGAGGGCATTGCCGCCGCTGGAGAGGTGCAGCAGGCGCACCTCATCCCGTTCGAGACTGTCCAGCACGCCCATCTCGGCCATGTCGGCGGCCAGGGCCTCGGCGCCCGGCAGCTCTCCGGCGTAGGGGGTGACGGTGACCGTCAGCAGCGCCAGCGCCACCGGGTTGCCCATCTCGCCGCCCGAGAGGATGTCGCAGCGCGCGAGCAGCGCGAAGGACCGGTCGTCGCGGGTCTTCAGGCTGCGCCCCTCGATGCAATAGTCGTCGGGGCCACGGATCACCACGTCGCCGCCCGCCGCCGGGGCCGAGACCAGCACCGGCCCCACGGGTCGACGCAGCGACGAAAAGAGACCCAGCCCGCCGCCACCGTTCTCGACCTGTCGGAAGGCCCCGCCCGAGGCGCCCGTGGGCGTGTCGAGGCAACCCGAGAGAGCGAGACAGGCCGCCAGCGCCGCCAGCGGACGACCGAAGCGGGGGAGGAAACGGGCCGGTGCGCTGTCGCGGTCGGCCAGTCCCCTCGGCAGGAAACGGGCCGGCGCGCTCTCGCGGTCGGCCAGCCTCTGCGGCAGGAAACGGGCCGGCGCGCTTTTGCGGCCGGCCCGGGTCTGATCAGAGATCGGCGTAGACATGCTTTTCAGCCTTGCCGCCGGGGTGGGTGACGGCCCCCAGGTAGGTGCTGCCGACCTGCTGGGCGAACTTCCACAGCGCGCCCGAGGCATAGATCGTCTCGCGCGGGCCTTTCCAGTCGGCCTTGCGGGCCGCCAGCTCGTCCTCGGAGAGATCCACGTCGATGCTGCCCTTGATGGCGTCGATGGTGATCATGTCGCCGGTCTTCAGCAGGGCGATCGGGCCGCAATGGGCCGCCTCGGGGCCGACGTGGCCGACGCAGAAGCCCCGCGTCGCGCCCGAGAAGCGACCGTCGGTGATCAGCGCCACCTTCTTGCCCATGCCTTGCCCGGAGAGGGCGGCGGTGGTGGCCAGCATCTCGCGCATGCCGGGGCCGCCTGCGGGGCCCTCGTTGCGGATGACGATCACGTCGCCTTCCTCGTAGGCGCGGTTCTGCACGGCTTCGAAGGCATCTTCCTCGCATTCGAAGACGCGCGCCGGGCCGGTGAAGACCTGGTTCTCGGGCGCAATGCCGGCGACCTTCACGATGGCGCCCTCGGGGGCGATGTTGCCTTTCAGGCCAACCACGCCGCCAGTCTTGGTGATCGGGGTTTCGATCGGGTAGATGACACGGCCGTCGGCCTCGCGGTCGATGCGGTCCAGCTCTTCGCCCAGGCTGCGCGACGAGGCGGTCATGCAGTCTTCATAGATCAGCCCGGCCTTGCGCAGCTCCTTCATCACGACCGGGATGCCGCCGGCGTCGAAGAGGTCCTTGGCGACGTACTGGCCGCCCGGCTTCAGGTCGACGAAATAGGGCGTGTCGCGGAAGATGTCGCAGACATCGGTCAGGTCGAAGTCGATCCCGGCCTCGTGCGCGATGGCGGGCAGGTGCAGGCCGGCATTGGTCGAGCCGCCGGTGCAGGCGACGACGCGGGCCGCGTTGATCAGGCTCTCCTTGGTCACGATGTCACGGGCGCGGATGTTCTTCTCGATCAGGTTCATCACCGCGCGACCCGAGGCTTCGCCGTACTGGTCGCGGCTCTCATAGGGGGCGGGCATCCCGGAGGAGTTCATCAGCGCCAGGCCGATCGCCTCGGAGACGCAGGCCATGGTGTTGGCGGTGAACTGGCCGCCGCAGGCACCGGCACTCGGGCAGGCCACGCGCTCCAGCATCGCCAGGGCGGCGTCGGAGAGGTCGTTGTTCTGGTGACGGCCGACGGCCTCGAACATGTCCTGCACGGTCAGGTCGCGGGTGCGGAAATCCTCGGGGATCTCGTCGACCTGCGGCGCCTTGCCCGGCAGGATCGAGCCACCGTAGATGAAGACCGACGGCACGTTCAGGCGGACCATGGCCATCATCATGCCCGGCAGCGACTTGTCGCAGCCCGCCAGGCCGACGACGGCGTCATAGCAGTGGCCGCGCATGGTCAGCTCGACGGTGTCGGCGATGGCTTCGCGCGAGGCCAGAGAGGAGCGCATCCCCTCGTGACCCATGGCCATGCCGTCGGTGACGGTGATGGTGGTGAACTCGCGCGGCGTACCCTCGGCGGCCTTGACGCCCAGCTTCACGGCCTGGGCCTGACGGCTGAGGGCGATGTTGCAGGGCGCGGCCTCGTTCCAGCAGGTCGCGACGCCGATCAGGGGGCGGTGAATCTCGTCCTCGGAGAGGCCCATGGCATAGAGGTAGGACCGATGCGGCGCCCGCGCCGGACCTTCGGTCACGTGGCGGCTGGGCAGTTTGGACTTGTCGAACTTCGTCATGGAAGCAGCTCCCCCGGGATCTTGTGGCTGGCATGGGGATAAATGACGCTTCCCCGCCGCACAAGGGCGATTGCGGCGCAGGCCGGGCGCGGGGATGCGCCCCGGAGGCCGGCCCGGCGCCGATGTCCCATCCCCGAAAGAAGAGCGATTGCGACCCGGCAGAGGCGGCGCTAGCTTGCCCCGCATGAGCCCCGACGCCCCGCACCCGACGCCATCCTGGGACGATGCCCCCGCAGCCCTCTGGCGTACCGGCCTGGGGCTTTGCCTGTTCGTCATCCTCTACGCCCTGCTGCTCAGCCTGTGGTTCATCGCCGCCACCCCGCCGGTGGCGCAGCTGCTGCCCGGACCGGCGGCGGCGACCGTGCTGATGCTGTTTTCCTTCGTCGCCGCGCTGCTGGCGCTGGAGCTGGTGCTGCGCGTCCTGCACGGGCGCGGCCTGGTCGCGCTGACCGGGCCTGCGGGGCTGTTCTGGCCGCAGCTGCTGCGAGTCGCGCTGCATGTGCTGCCGGTGGCGGTGGTGCTGACGCTGCTGCCCCTGCCCGATGCGCTGACGCCGGTGCGTCATCTCGACCTCGCCCCCTGGCTGTCACGCCTGCCGCTGGCGCTGGCCGGGGTCGCGGTGCAGATCGCCGCAGAGGAATTCCTCTTCCGGGGCTACCTGCAATCGCGCCTGCGGGCCCGTTTCGGCCACCCGGTGCTTTGGCTCGGCCTGCCCGCCCTGCTCTTCGGCCTGCTGCATTTCGACCCCGCCGGGGGCGACAATGCCCCCTGGTTCGTGCTCTATGCCACGCTCTTCGGGCTGGTGGCGGGCGATCTGACCGCCCGCTCGGGCAGCCTGGGTCCGGCGATGGCGCTGCACTTCCTCAACAACTGCATCGCGCTGACCGTCACCTCCTTCCCGGACGAACTGGGGGGCCTCGCGCTGTGGCACCTGCCGGTGCGCCCGGATGACCCGGCGCTGCAGGCGGTGATCCCGCTGGAACTGGGGTCGACGCTGGTGCTCTGGCTGGCGGCGCGGGTGGCGATCCGGCGATGAGATCGCTGAACCTGCCCCCGCCGCCGCGCGGATACGCCCCCTACGCGGCCCTCGTCGCCCCCGCCCGGGCCCGGCCCGAGCTGTGGCGCCTGGTGCTGGGGCTGGCAATCTGCGAAGCGGTCTTCGCCCTGGCGATCTACGGCTTCGACGAGGGCGTCGCCTGGATCTCACCCGCCCTCGCGGATGAGATCTACCGCGGCGACACGGCGCGCGGCCTGGTGCTGCAACTGCTGTCCTACGGCTTCCTCGGGGCGGCGGCGCTCTTCGTCACCGAGAAGCTGCATGACCGCCGGGCGGGCGACCTCTTCGGTCCGAAGGGCGGCAATCGCTGGTGGCTGCGCCGGGCCTTCGGCGGCGCCATGCTGTTCTACGTGGTGATCCAGTTCCTGCCGCCCTGGACCGATCTCGAGGCACTGGAGCAGGTCCGCAACCCGCTGACCTGGGCGCTGACCCTGCCCTTCGGCCTGCTGGCGCTGCTGGTGCAATGCGGATCCGAGGAACTGCTGTACCGCGGCTACCTGCAAAGCCAGATCGCGGCGCGCTTCGACAACCCCGCCATCTGGATGGTCCTGCCCAACGTGATCTTCGCCACCGTGCACTGGTCGAACGCGGCCACATGGTCGGAAAACTGGCAGTACGTGATCTGGGCCTTCTGCTTCGGCCTCGCCTGCTCGGACCTGGTCGCGCGCTCGGGGCGGCTGGTCACCGCCATCGGGCTGCACGTCGCCAACAACGCCTTCGCCTTCGTCTTCTTCGGCGAAGTGCGGGGCATGGACTCGGGGCTGGCGCTGTTCCTCTTCCCCGAGATCCCGGACCTGCCCGATGCCCCCGGCGGCGGCGACCCCGGCGGCCCGATCCTCACCCTGCAGCTGCTGATGGAACTGGTCGTGCTGGCCCTTGCGTGGCTTTCCGCCCGGGTCGCGGTCAGGCGCTGATTGCATTCCGCGCCAAGCCCGCATATCTCAGGGCGCGACGAAAACGCCGAATGGGGCCACGATGAACTGGATCAGCAACTACGTCCGGCCGCGGATCAACTCGATCTTCTCGCGCAGGGAAACGCCCGAGAACCTCTGGTCCAAATGCGACAGCTGCGGGACGATGCTGTTCCACCGGGAACTGAAAGAGAACCTGAACGTCTGCACCTCCTGCGGCCATCACATGGCGATCTCTCCCCGGGCGCGGTTCAAGTCGCTGTTCGACGGCGGCATCTTCACCCAGGTCGAGGTGCCCGAGCCGGTCGCCGATCCGCTGCACTTCCGCGACCAGAAGCGTTACCCCGACCGGATGCGCGAGGCGCGCCGCAAGACGACCGAGCATGAAGCCATGCTGGTCGGCGAGGGCGAGATCGGGCGCACCCCCATCGTCGCCGCCGCGCAGGACTTCAGCTTCATGGGCGGCTCGATGGGAATGTTCGTCGGCAATGCGATCATCGCCGCCGCGCAACGCGCCGTGCTGAGGAAATGCCCGCTGGTGCTGTTCTCGGCCGCCGGTGGCGCGCGGATGCAGGAAGGCATCCTGTCGCTGATGCAGATGCCGCGCACCACGGTCGCCGTGCAGATGCTGAAAGAGGCCGGCCTGCCCTATATCGTCGTGCTGACCCATCCCACGACCGGCGGCGTGACGGCCTCCTACGCCATGCTGGGCGACGTGCAGATCGCCGAGCCGAACGCCCTGATCTGCTTCGCCGGCCCCCGCGTCATCGAGCAGACCATCCGCGAAAGCCTGCCCGAGGGCTTCCAGCGCGCCGAGTACCTGCTGGACCACGGGATGCTGGACCGGGTGACACCGCGCACCAAGATGCGCGAGGAACTGATCACCATCACCCGCATGTTGATGGGCCTGCCGCCCGCCGTCATGGGCGACCTGCCGCCGCCCGCGCCGATGGTCGATGAGGAGCCGGAGGCCGCCGCGCCCGAGGCCGCAGCCGAGATCCCCGCGCCCGAAGAGGCGCCCAAGGAAAGCCCCGAAAAGAAGTGACCCAGACAGGATCCGACGCGCTTCTGGCGCGCATGATGCAGCTGCATCCCAAGGTCATCGACCTTTCGCTTGATCGGATCCGCCAGCTTCTGGCACAGCTCGGCCATCCCGAGGCCGCGCTGCCGCCGGTGATCCATATCGCCGGCACCAACGGCAAGGGCTCGACCCTGGCCATGCTGCGCGCCGGGATCGAGGGCGCCGGGCAGGCTGCCCATGCCTATACCTCGCCCCACCTCGTGCGCTTCCACGAACGCATCCGCCTCGCCGGGGAACTGATCGGCGAAGAGGCCCTGACCGCCCTGCTGCAGGAGGTGCTCGACGTCAACGGCGCCGAGCCGATCACCTTCTTCGAGATCACCAATGCCGCCGCCTTCCTGGCCTTCGCCCGCCTCCCCGCCGACTACGTGCTGCTGGAGACCGGGCTGGGCGGCATCTACGATTCGACCAATGTCGTCGACCAGCCCGCGATGACGGTGATCACCCCGATCTCGAAGGACCACGAGGCCTTTCTGGGCGACACCCTGGCGAAGATCGCCTGGTCGAAGGCCGGGATCATCAAGCGCGGCGTGCCCTGTGTCGTCGGCCCCCAGCCCGAGGAGGCGCTGGAGGTGATCGAGGAGACCGCCGCCCGTCTCGGCGCCCCGCTGCTGGTCCATGGCCAGCACTGGCACGCCTGGGAAGAGCGCGGCCGCCTGGTCTTCCAGGACGAGACCGGGTTGCTGGACCTGCCCCTGCCCGCCCTGCGCGGCCCGCACCAGATCCAGAACGCCGGCGCGGCGCTGGCCGCCCTGCGCCATCTCGGCTTCGACGAGGCCGCCTGCGAGGCCGCCGTCACCGACGCCAAGTGGCCCGCCCGCCTGCAGCGGCTGACCGGGGGCCGGCTGGCCCGGCTCGCGCCCCGGGCCGAGTTGTGGCTGGATGGCGGTCACAATCCCTCGGCCGGGGAGGCGTTGGCCGAATTCCTCGCCAGCCTGCCCGCGCGTCCGACGCACCTGGTCTGCGGCATGATCAACACCAAGGACGCCGGTGGCTACCTGGCCCCGCTGGCACCCCATGCCGCCAGCCTCACCGCCCTGACCATCCCGAACGAGACCGCCTCGGTGCCCGGTGCCGATCTGGCCGCGAAAGCCGCCGCCTGCGGTCATGAGGCCCGTGTGGCCGAAAGCGTCGAAGCGGCCCTGGCCGCGATCACCGAAACCACTCCAGAGGCGCGGATCCTGCTCTGCGGATCGCTCTATTTCGCCGGTCACGTCCTGCGGCGCGACGACGAGAGCCTTGCCATGTAGGGTTGAGACCTGCCCGGCCAATTTTTCCGCACATGAAGAGCAGGCCCTAACGGGTTGATCCGAATCGGCTTTCCGAATCAGTTCTTGACCGTGTCCCGAAAACCCCGCGAAAGCCGATTCGTTTGCCATTGACCGATTCGCACCGATTCGCGTAAAGTCCTTGCAGATCAGGCATTCATCCGCATGAAACGGGGCGCACAGCAGCCTATCACCGCGCTTCGGGACATGTCGCAGGCTTGGGATCTATCCGGCAGAACCACGGGGGTCGCTAGAACGACCCCCTTCTGCTTTCCGGCCCTTCCACATTGCACCGACCCGCGCCTTCCCGCCCGGCCACCCGCCAGGGGGGTAGGGTGGATGCAATCCACCTTCCCCGGATCGGGGCTCCGGGCTCAGCCCTCCTCGGCGCCCCAGTCCTTGTCCTGCATCTCGCGCAGCCGGCTTGCGGTGCGTTCGAACTCGAACACGCCCTCGCCCTCCAGGTAGAGGCTCTCCGGTTCGTCGGCGGCCGAGCAGATCAGCCGCACCTTCGCCTCGTACAGCGCGTCAACCAACGTGACGAAGCGCTTGGCCTCGTTGAAGTTGCCGCGCCCCAGGCAGGGGATGTCCTCGAGGATCAGCACCTCGACCGCCTCGGCAATGGCCAGGTAATCGCCCGGCCCCAGCATCTTGCCGCAGAGGTCGTGGAACCGCGCCCGCCCGACACCGGACCGATAGGCAGGCAACACCACCTCGCGGCCCTTGACCTTCAGCACCAGCGGCTCGCCCGCCCCGATCTCGCCGGTCAGGTCCTGCCAATAGGCGTCCAGCTGTTCGCGCGCCGCCCTGTTGGCGGGGTGGAAATAGACCTGCGCCCCGGACAGGCGATGCTGGCGGTAGTCGTGCGGGCTGGCCAGCTCATGCACCACCAGCCGTTCCTTGATCAGGTCGATGAAGGGCAGGAAGAGCTGCCGGTTCAGCCCGTTCTTGTAGAGGTCGTCCGGCACCCGGTTCGAGGTGGTCACCACCACCACACCGGCTTCGAACAGCGCCTCGAACAGGCGCCCGACGATCATCGCATCGGTGATGTCGGTGATCTGCATCTCGTCGAAGGCCAGCACGCGCAGTTCGGCGGTGATCTTGTCGACCACCGGCTTCAGGCTGTCCTCGACACCCGCCTTGCGGGCGGCGTGCATCCCCTCGTGGATCTCCTGCATGAAGGCGTGGAAGTGGACCCGGCGCACCGGCACGTCCAGCCCCTCGACGAAGAGATCCATCAGCATCGACTTGCCGCGCCCGACCCCGCCCCAGAGATAGAGGCCCTTCGGCGCCTCGGGGGCCTTCCGGCGGCCGAAGAAGCCGCGTTTCACGGGCGCTGCCAGCCCTTCGGCAATTCGGTCGAACTCGGGCAGGACATGCTCCTGCGCCGGGTCCGGGCGGATGTCTCCGGCAGAGACGCGGGCGTGGTAGAGATCGGACAGGCGCTTCATGAGGCGGTGATAATACGCGTCCGGCCCGCGGGAAAGCGCACAATGCGGAATGGAAGCGTTCACAAAGGCTGAATTGACGTGTCAGCAATCCTGCCTAATCTGCGCGCATCTGCCGGAGGACCCCCGATGCAATCGTCTGCCCGTCTGCTCACCCCCGTGTTGATCGCGGGCTGCCTGATCATCCTGGTCAATTTCGCCATCCGCGCCAGCTTCGGTGTCTTCCAGATCCCGATCGCGGAAGAGTTCAACTGGATGCGCGCCGACTTCAGCCTGGCGATCGCGATCCAGAACCTCGCCTGGGGCATCGGCCAGCCGCTGTTCGGCGCCTTCGCCGAGAAGCTGGGCGACCGGCGCGCCATCATCCTGGGCGCGGTGATCTATTCGCTGGGCCTCGTACTGTCCTCCTTCGCGGTGACGCCAGAGGCCCATTGGGGCCTGGAAATCCTGGTGGGCTTCGGCATCGCCGGCACCGGCTTCGGCGTGATCCTCGCCGTGGTGGGCCGCGCCGCCTCGCCGGAAAACCGCTCGATGTCGCTGGCCATCGCCACGGCGGCAGGCAGCGCCGGTCAGGTCGTCGGCGCCCCGGTGGCCGAGTTCCTGTTGGGCATGATGCCCTGGCAGAATGTCTTCCTGGTCTTCGCCGCCGCCATCCTGGTCGTGCTTCTGCTGCTGCCGATGATGCGCACCGAGACGCCGCCCGCCACCAAGGCCGAGCTGGAGGAAACCCTCGGCCAGATCCTGATCCGCGCCGGCAAGGATCCGACCTTCGCGATGATCTTCCTCGGCTTCTTCTCCTGCGGCTACCAGCTGGCCTTCATCACCGCCCACTTCCCCGCCTTCGTGACCGAGCTCTGCGGCCCGATCGCCTCGGGCGGCATCCTGGCCAGCCTGGGGATCGAGACCACCTCGGCCCTCGGCGCCATCGCGATTTCGCTGATCGGCGTGTTCAACATCGGCGGCACGCTGCTGGCCGGCTACCTGGGCAAGACGCTGCCCAAGAAGTACCTGCTGGCGGGCATCTACACCCTGCGCACCATCGTCGCCGGGGTCTTCATCCTGATGCCGATCACGCCCGGTTCCGTGCTGCTGTTCTCGGCCCTGATGGGCGGACTGTGGCTGGCCACGGTGCCGCTGACCTCCGGCCTGATCGCCCATATCTACGGGATGCGCTACATGGGCACGCTCTATGGCATCGTCTTCCTCAGCCACCAGATCGGCGGTTTCATGGGGGTCTGGCTGGGCGGCAAGATGTACGACATCCACGGCGATTACACGCTGGTCTGGTGGATCGGCGTCGGCGTCGGTGCCTTCTCGGCCCTGATCCATCTGCCGGTGCGCGAGAACCGCAGCGAGGCGCCGATGTCGGTCGCCCGGGGCTGAGCGCGGTCAGATCTCGCCGTCTTCCCACAGCCATGTGCGGAAGGCGCGCACCAGCTCGTCAGGATGGGAGAGGGGCAGCCAGTGCCCCGCCCCCGCCACCTGCTTCTGCACCGAAGCCCGGTTCCAGCGCGAGATGACGCCCATCCCCTCCAGCGGGACGGCGCGGTCCTCCGCGGCCCAGATCGTCAGCATCGGCACACCTGCCTTGGCGACGCGGCGATGCTCCAGCTCCTGCGGATCGCGCAGGATGCCGCGCAGCGAGGCCAGCACCGCAGGGGTGAAGCCGCGCCAGAGCGCCTCGCCCGCCTGGCGCTTCGCCACCTGATCCGGCACGCCCTCGGCCACGGCGCGGCGGGCAGCACGGCGGTGCATCCCGGGATGGAGCCAGTGGAACAGCCAGCGCCCGGTCCAGCCCGCATCACGCATCCAGCGCGTCATCCCGGTGGGAAATCCGCCCATGCCCGCAGGTGCGACCAGCACCAGCTTCTCGATCTGCCCGGGGTACTCGGCGGCATAGGCCGTCGCCACCGCCGCGCCCATGGAATAGCCGAACAACGTCACCGGGCCGTCGATCCCCTCCGCCGCCATCAACTGCGAAAGCTGGGTGGTGAAAAAGCCCGCCTCCTGCGCGCCTGCGGGCCGATCCGACCAGCCCCGGCCCCAGAGGTCGTAGGTCAGGACGTGATAGCCCATGTCGGCCAGCTTGGGTGCCACCGTGTCCCAGACATAGGCGGGGGTGGTCAGCCCATGGATGCAGATCGCCACCGGAGCGCCCTCTTCACCGTACCAGCGGTATCGGGTGCGCCCGCCGGGCAGCGCGGCGATCTTGCCCGGGGTCTTGCCGCGCCGCTCGGAGACCTTCGGGCGCAGATCCTCGCGCACGAAGGGCGCCCAGGCCAGCGCCCCGCCGGCGCAGAGCAGCCAGAGCAGCGGCGCCGCGCTCACCTTGCCTCGCGCCAGGCGTCGTAGATGTAACGCGCCACCATCAGGTCCAGGTGCGCCCCGCCGCCGTTCTTGAACAGCGTGATATCCCCGGGCACGCGGGTGAAGGCGGGCAGGTCGTAGTAATCCGCCAGCAGGTCCTCGCGGGTGATCGCGCCGCTGTCGAGCGGGATCTGCACCTCGCCGATATGGCCGACGGTGGTGTCGAAACTGTCGACGAAGACGCGGGCGCGCTGCAACGCCGCGTCATCGGCCTCGCGCATGTCGGGGCGGTAGGCGCCGATCAGGTCGACGTGCTGGCCGGGGCGCAGCCAGACACCCTTCAGCACTGGGTCGGTCGACATGGTGGCACAGGTGACGATATCGGCCTCGCCGACAGCCGCCTCCAGATCCGTCACCGCCTCGGTGTCGGGGTGCTGCGCGGCCAGCGCCTCGGCGCCGGCAGGGGTGCGGTTCCAGACCAGGAAACGCGCCCCGGGGAAAGCGGCGCCATAGGCCTCACGCAGAGAGGCCGCGACGGTGCCCGCGCCGACGATCAGGATCACCCGGCTGTCGGGACGGGCCAGCCGGCGGGCGGCCAGCAAGCTGTCGCCGGCGGTCTTCCACTTGGTCACCAGATGAAAATCCACGATGGCCTCCAGCTGGCCCGTGGTGTCCGACATCAGGTTGACCGCGCCATTGACGGCAGGCAGATCCCGCGCCCGGTTGCCGGGGAAGATCGTCGCGGCCTTCACCGCCACCCCCAGCCCGTCGATCCACGCCGACCGGGTCAGCAGCGTGTCGTCGCGCCGGTAGAGGAAGGTATCCCCGATCTCGGCCTTCGGCAGCTCATGGGCAGCGGCCAGCGCATCGGTCAGCTTCAGCCAGTCGAGGACCCTCTCGCCCTCCTCGAAGGAAATCCGGGCAACGCTCATCGGGCCTCCTCCTCGCTCAGCAGCCCCTCCGCGACCAGACGGGCGGCCCAGCCCCCGGGGCCCTCGAAGTGATGCGTGCGCCAGCCCCGCGCGGCGGCGGCAGCGATATTGTCGGACCGGTCGTCGGTGAAGATCAGTTCAGCCCCGGAGAGGCCCGAGCCCTCTTCCAGCATCTCGTAGATGCGCGGATCGGGCTTGATCACCTCCATGTGGCCGGAAATGTAATCCTGGTCGAACTCGTCCAGCACGGGATATTCGGCAGCGGCGATCCGATAGGTGCCCTTGCCGAAATTGGTCAGAGAGAACACCGGGATACCCCTGGCCCGCAGCGCGCGCAGCAGGCGCCAGCTATGCGGGATCGGCGGCGCGCACATGGTCAGCCAGTCCTCGTGCCAGGTCAGGATCTCGTCCCGGTACTCGGGGTGATCCTCGGCCAGCCGGGCCGTCAGTTCGGCCATGTCCTCGCCGCGATCGACGCGGTCGTTCATCGCGTGCAGGTCGACGTTGGCGAAGATCTCGCGCCGCCGTTCCTCGCCGAACTTGCGATCGTAATGCGCTTCCGGGTGCCATTCGACCAGCACGTTGCCAATATCGAAGACCACTGCCTTGATGGGGGTATCCGTCATTTTGGAGATCAATTTCCCTTTTTCGCAGCGCTGCGCAGTGCGGTTTCCAGAGCGCTCAGGAAACGAGAGCGGTCGGCCTTTGTAAAGCCCTTGCCCCCACCCCCGGCGCCCAGCGGATTGGCGGCGCGCAGGTCCGCCATCAGATCGCGCATGGCAAGCTGCTGGCCGATGTTCGCCTCGGTGAACCTCTCGCCGTTGTGGCGCAGGCAGGTGGCCCCGGCGGCGACGCATTTCGCCGCCAGCGGGATGTCACCCGTCACCACAACGTCCGCCGGCCCGGCGCGTTCCGCGATCCACTTGTCGGCCTCGTCCGGCCCCGCGTCGACGATCTGGTGACGCACGAAAGGGTTGGAAGAGGGCCGCAACCCGCCGTTGCTGACCATCCAGACGGTGACCTTGTGGCGGGTCGCCACGGTCTCGGCCTCGGCTTTCACCGGGCAGGCATCGGCATCAACGTAGATCTGGGTCATGTCAGCAGGGTCAGGATCTCATCCAGGGGCTTCTTGATCTTCGCCGCCGCCGGCATGGTGGCATCTGCCGCCGGATGGCCGACGGCCAGGATCATCACCGGCTTCTCGTGCTCGGGCCGGCCGCAGAGATCGTTGAGAAAGCGCATCGGGTTGGGCGTATGGGTCAGGCAGCTGAGGCCCGCCCGGTGCAGCGCGGTGATCAGGAAGCCGGTGGCAATGCCGACGCTTTCGGGCACGTAGTAGTTCTTGTAGCGGGTGCCCTCCTCGGTCAGCCCATAGCGCTGCGCGAAGATCACGATCAGCCAGGGCGCCTGCTCCAGGTGCGGCTTGGACACACCCGTTCCGATCGGCTCCAGCGCCTGCAGCCATTCGTCGCCTGCGCCCCCGGCGTAGAACTTTTCCTCTTCCGCCTCGGCGGCGGCGCGGATCTCGGCCTTCAGATCGGGCGCGGCGATGGCGCTGAAATGCCAGGGCTGGTGATTGGCCCCCGAGGGCGCCAGCCCGGCGGCGGCGACGCATTCGCGGATCACCTCGGCCGCGACGGCGCGGTCGCTGAAATCGCGGATCGTGTGGCGGGTCTTCATCAGCGCATGGAAGGCGCGGGCGGCCTCCAGCATCTGCGTGTCGCTGATCTCGTCCCGCGCGGGCAGCGGCAACGGCTCGTAGGCGATCTTTCCGGTGCTGTACATCTGGCCTCCTCCCTCTGGCCGCGGGATCATCGCAGGAAGCACGCGCTCGTCAATGGCGGGCTCTTGCCGTGCTGCTGACAAGTCTGCATTATCCCTTGGTAGCTGGGAGGCGACATGGATACGCAAGAGGCGCAGACCCGCCGGGGGCGCAAATACGACCAGGTTCTAGAGGGCGCCCGCCGCGTCTTCCTGAAGGACGGTTTCGACAGCGCGAACGTGGACGAGATCGCCCGCGAAGCCGGGGTCTCGAAGGCGACCCTCTACAGCTACTTTCCCGATAAGCGCCTGCTTTTCTTCGAAATTGCCCGCTGCGAATGCAGCCGCCAGGCCGAGGCGGCGCAGGATGTGGTGATCCCCGATCTGCCCGCCCGTGCCCTGCTGACGGCAGCGGCGCGCAAGATCGTCGGCAACCTCTCCTCGCCGATGATGATCTCGATGTTCCGGGTGGCCGCCGCCGAGGCCGGGCGATTCCCCGAGCTGGCGCGGGACTTCTACGCCAAGGGGCCGCAGATGGCGCACCGGATGCTGACCGCCTACCTTTCCGGCGCTGCCGCCCGCGGCGAACTGAAGATCGAGAACCCCGACATGGCCGCGGCGCAGTTCGCCGAGCTGTGCAAGGCGGGGCTGATGCCAAAGCTGCTGTTCGGCATCATCGACAAGGTCCCCGACGCGGAAGGGGAACTGGTCGCCCGCGAGGCGGTTGAGACCTTCATGGCCCGTTATGGCCCGAAGGAGACCAGTGAATGACCCGCCCCACCCTTGCCTTGCCTATCCTTGCCCTGATTGCCGTGACTGCCGTGACTGCGGCCTCTGCGATGTCGCGCCCGCCCGAGGCGACCCCCTGCGGCGCCGAGCTTCATGGCGACATGATCGGCCAGACCTGGACGGACGCCATGCTGCCCGAACGCGACGACCCGGTGCGCGTGCTGCATCCCGAGTCCATGGCCACCATGGACCACCGCCCCGAGCGGCTGAATATCCATGTCTCCGAGGATGGCACCGTCACGCAGCTGCGCTGCGGCTGATACCGCGCAGGGACGGCCGCCATCCGCCGCCGTCCCGGCCGCGCGTGGCGCCCCCGGGGTCAGTCGACCCGGTAAGCCTTGTGGCAGGCCCCGCAGGCGCCGCCGATTCCGCCCATTCCGGCCTTCACCCCGTCGAGGCTGCTGCTGTCCAGCGCCAGGGCGGCCTGTTCCAGGTTGGCGGCCATGGCGGTGAAGTCGTCCCAGTTGTCCCAGATGGCCGGGGATGCCTCGGATTCCGGGTCGCTTTCCTGCGGCTCGAACTTCTCGGGGATCATGGCAGCGGCGGCGGCCAGACCGGCCTGCGCCTCGCCCGCCTTGGCGGCGTCGAATTCGACCTTGCCCTGGGCCATGCCGCCGATCACGGCGAAATTGCTGCGGATCTCGCCCATCAGGGCCATGCGTTCCTTCACCGCCGGATTGGCGACATCGGCATGGGCCAGCGAGGTCAGCGGGGAGAGCGCGCTTGCGCCCAGGGCGATCACGGCGACAATGGCTGTTGTTCTTGGCTTCATCGGAAATGCTCCACGTTGCGAACTGGGGACAGACTACCCCGGGAAGACTATCCGCGAAGGGCCGATATGGCTTTTCACGAATTGGTCAGGGGCGATGTGGCAGGCTGACGCCACTTGTGCCGGGAATCGCCCACCCCAGGCTCATCCCACGGCTGCCCGCTTGCCCTGCAACGGGGATGCCGGCACTTCCGGCTTGATTTTGCCCCGGGCCAGGCGCAGATTCGAAGGATGAACATGCAGCCCCAAGCCCCGATCCCGGGGGTTTCCGCCGACCAGGTGGCCTTCCACCGGACCGAGCTGAGCGTGATCCTCTCCCTCTACGGCCGGTTCGTGGCCGCGGGCGAATGGCGCGATTACGGGATATCCTCCCTGCGCGAGGTCGCGATCTTCTCGGTCTTCCGCCGTTCCGCCGAATTCCCGCTCTACCGGATCGAGAAGCGCCCGAAGCTGCGCAATCGCCAGGGCATGTACGCGGTCGTCGGCGTGGATGGGCAGGTGCTGCGCCGGGGCCATGACCTGAAGACGGTGCTGCGGGTGCTGGAACGCAAGTTGATCCGCTCGGTCGACATTGCCGAGTAGCGCGACCGACTGGCGCGGGCTCTAGAGGCGCCGCCGCACGGTCACCGGCCCTTCCCCCGCCGCAACGATGCGGGCGACGGCGTCCGACAGGCTTTCATAGGCCACGCTCATCGTGTGGGCATTGGCGTGCAGGATCCGGTCCGGCCCGCTGACCCAGGCGACGTGCCCCTTCCAGAACACCAGGTCGCCGCGCTGCAACTCGGCCTCCCCGGGCAGCGCGCGGCCCAGCTCCGCCGCCTGCATGTCGCTGTCACCGGGGCAGGCGATGCCGCAAGCCCGGCAAGCGGCCTGCACCAGGCCCGAGCAATCAATCCCCCCGGAGCCATTGCCGCCCCAGAGATAGGGCATTCCCAGGAACCGCTCGGCCACCGCCACCGGATCACCCTCGGCCACCTCGCCGAGGCTCAGGTGACCGACCGGGATGTGCCCGACATCGCAGCGCGCCCAGTTCCCGACCACCTCGACCACATGCACCCGCGCGCCGAAGGCCAGCCGCATGGTCGCCATGGCGCGAGCCTTCGGCGCATCCCAGGCCAGGGTCTCACGACAGGCGACGGCGGCATTGGGCAGCGCCTGCGTCTCGGGCGCCAGCGCCCCGGCGGTAACATAGCCGGTGTAGCCATCCGCCTCCGCCTCGACGAACGCGTGCCCCTCGTGGATCTCGTAGACCCGTAGCGCGGCGCCGCGCAGCAGCTGGCGGTCGCGGCGGCCCCCCGGTGCATCCAGCAGATCGGCCTCGGGGGCGCCCAGCAGGCGCGGCTCTCCCGGGAGGTAGCGGGGCGCCTCCGCCCGGCCCCGCAGCCGTTCGGCAGCGACCCGGGCGTTGGCTGGCCAGCGACGCCGGTCGGGGGTGCCGCTCATAGGCCCAGCAGACCGGGCAGCGCCGCGTGCAGCGCCCGGATGCCCATGCCCGCGCCGCCCTTGGGACGTCCCGGCAGGGCCGCGGGCACCCAACCGTAGATGTCGAAATGGGTATAGCGCACACCCTCGCCGGCAAAACGACGCAGGAAGAGCGCGGCGGTGATGGCGCCGGCAAAGCCCCCCTTGGGTGCATTGTCCAGATCGGCGATGCCGGGCTCGATCATGCTCTCGTAGGGGTCATGGAACGGCAGGCGCCAGACCGGGTCGGCGACGACCCCGGCCGCCGCCTCCAGCCCGTGTGCCACGTTGATGTCATCGGTGAAATAGGGCGCCAGGTCGGGCCCGACCGCGACCCGCGCCGCGCCGGTCAGCGTCGCGAAGGAGATCATCAGGTCGGGGCTCTCCTCGGCGCCGAGGGCCAGCGCATCGGCCAGCACCAGCCGCCCCTCGGCGTCGGTGTTGTTGATCTCGACCGTCAACCCGTTGCGCGCCGTCAGGATGTCCTGCGGCCGGAACGAGGGCGCCGAGACGGCGTTTTCGACCGCCGGCACCAGCACCCGCAGGCGGATCGGCAGCCCCCGTGCCATCAGGATCGAGGCCAGCCCCAGCACGTTCGCGGCGCCGCCCATGTCCTTCTTCATCAGCCCCATCGAGGCGCCGGGCTTCAGGTTCAGCCCGCCGGTGTCGAAGCAAACGCCCTTGCCGACCAGGGTCAGCAGCGGCCCGTCATCGCCCCAGCGGATATCGATCAGCCGCGGCGCGCGCTCTTCGGTGGCGGCACGCCCGACGGCGTGGATCATCGGAAAGTTGTTCTCCAGCAGCGCGTCGCCGGTGGTGACCTCGATGCTGGCGCCATGGGCCTCGGCCAGGTCGCGGGCGGCGGCTTCCAGCTCTGCCGGGCCCATGTCGCTGGCGGGGGTGTTGATCAGGTCGCGGGTCAGCGCCTCGCCCCGGGCGATCGCCTCCAGCCGCTCGGCGTCGATGCCTTCGGGCGCGACGAGGCGGGCGCCCTTCGCCGGCTGGGTGCGGTAGCGGTCGAAGCTGTAGCCGCCCAGAAGCCAGCCCAGGGCCTCGACCTCCAGCGCCTCGCGCGACAGGTCGCTGACCAGACGATAGGCCCCCGCCGGCAGATGCGCCGCTGCCGCCGCCAGCCAGAAGCGGTCGCGCAGCCGCGCCGCGGCATCGCCGTAGCCCGCCAGGGCCAGCGCCGGGGTCCCGTCGGCGCCCGGCACCACCAGCGCCTGACCGGCCGCGCCGGTAAAGCCCATGGCTTCGACCCAGGCGGCGGCCTGCGGCTCGGCCTCCAGCAGCGCGGGCAGGGCATCGGCCTCGACGAGGTGCAGGGGAAGGGCCTCGGTTCCGGCAGGCAGGAAGGTCATGAATTCGGAAGTCATCGGGTCACCCGGGGCTGATGGAAAGTGCCGCCAGCCTAGTTGAGCGCGCCCCGCCCGCAAGGGCAATCGGCAGACCCGCCCGGCGGATCACCGCTAGAGGGTCACGTCCTGCAGATCCCATATCGCGGTGAGGGAGCGTTCGCCGACCCGCAGCAGCCGCGACAGGGTGGCCGCCAGGGCCACCGGATCGCACCCGTCGATACAGCGCGTCACGTCCTCGGCCACGGAGGCCAGCGCCGCCATGCCCACTTGGTCGGAAATGGCGACGAGAGAGCGCGCCGACTTGCGCATTTCGACCAGGCGGTCCTGGCGGTAGAGCCGTTCCGTATGGGCCAGCCGCACCGCGATTTCCTCCATCGCGCGGCAGACGACATCCTCGGCGCCCACGTCTCCCAGACGCATGTACAGGTCCCGAAGCCTGTCCGCATCAAGCCGGACCGGCTCCTCCCGCGTCAGAACCAGGATCTGGTCCACGATCTCACCCCTTCCACCAATGCCCCCACGGCAGGGGGCACAATCACCCCCGGAAGTTCCCAAAACCTTGCGCGGCGGCCCGTTGCCCGGCGCAATGAAGACTGCATTTGCCTTCAATTCTTTCTCAATCCGCCCATTCCCGTTTGCCGCGCCCCGCGAGGCGCCTATATTCGCCCTCACCGCAAAGTCTTACCGGAGCCCTCCATGCATCGTGCCAAGCCCCTGCCCAACCTGCTCGTCCAGCGCTACCACGGCTGGAAGGCCACGACCTTCGAGGACAACAAGTCGTGGTACCGCCGCCTGGCCGAGGAAGGGCAGCGCCCGAAGACGATGATCATCTCCTGCTGCGACTCGCGCGTGCATGTCACCGCGCTGTTCGGCGCCGACCAGGGAGAGTTCTTCATCCACCGCAATATCGCCAACCTGGTCCCCCCCTACGAGCCTGACGGCAACCAGCACGGCACCTCGGCGGCGGTGGAATATGCCGTCAACGCGCTGAAGGTGGCGCATGTGGTGGTGATGGGGCATTCCTCCTGCGGCGGTGTCGCGGGCTGCCACGCCATGTGCTCGGGCCAGGCACCGGAGCTGGAGGAGAAGACCAGTTTCGTCGGCCGCTGGATGGACATCCTGCGCCCCGGCTACGAGCGCATCAAGGAGATCGAGGGCGACGCCGCGCAACGCGACGCGCTGGAGCGCGAGGCGGTGCTGGTCTCGCTGGAGAACCTGATGACCTTCCCCTTCGTGCGCGAACGCGTCGAGGCGGGGGAACTGTCGGTGCACGGGCTGTGGCACGACATCGCGAACGGGTCGCTGGAACAGTACCTGGCCTCGGAAAAGGCGTTCAGCCCGATCTGATCCCGAGAGACCCGACAGCCGGTCGGAACGATCAGCGGGCCGGCGCCACCTGTGCGCCGGCCCGCCGTGTTCAGCGCAGCACCATGCCTTCGGGCCAGGTGACCTCGTGTTCGAGGAGGATCTGCTGCTCGGCGCCCGACGCAAGCGGGAACTGCCATTCCAGCACCCCCTTGCGGTCGTCGAAATCGACCACTTCCGGCGCCAGGTCGGCGCTCCATTCGATCTTCAGGTCGTCCTGTTCCGAATAGGGCACCCGGTCGAGCAGGCGCAGGTCCCAGTCCTGGGCGGTGCGGTTCTCGACCCGCAGCGTCACCGCCTCATGTCGGGTGTTCTGCCGCGAGATCACACCCCGGTCGCCGTCCAGCCGCTCTTGCAGGCGGGTCAGGCGCAGGCCGTCGATGGGGCCGAAGCTCCATTCCGTCTCTTCGCCGTCGGGCACCAGATCGACCTGGCTGCGTCCGACGTAGGTGCCGTCACGGAACAGCTGCGCCATACCGGGCAGCAGCAGCTCGCCGCTGTCGTTGGTCAGCGCGGCGACCAGGAAGGCGCTGGTGTCGTGCAGCGGCACGGCGCGGGCGAAGACCTCGGGGGTGAAGTCGAGCCGGCCGAGGGCGATCTTCACCGCATCGGCGTCATTGGCGACCGACACCGGCTGCGGCGCGGCATAGGTCACGTTGATGCCGTCAAAGCCCGCCACGGCCTTTTCCTCCATCTGGGGTTCGGCCATCAGCGCCATGTCGGACGCCTCGGCCCGGCCCATGAACGAGGGCTGGGGCACCGGGCGAGGCATCTCGTCGGGATCGAAGATGCTCAGCCTGTCGGCATCGACGAAGCCGGGCATGATCTGCCCCGAAGGCCGCGCGGTCGAGAAGGTCACCGCCACGTCCTGCCAATCCTCGCCGGTCGACTGGCGCAGGTAGGCCCCGCGCGACAGCTCCAGCGCCGGGCTGTCGCCGGTGGTCAGATAGGCATCATAGGCGGGATACCACGACGCCTGCCAGCTGGCATAGCTGAGGGTCAGCTGCCCCGAGGCCGCCTCGGGCGCCTCGACCTCGATCACCAGCACCGATTGGTCTTGCGAAGCGGTCAGCAGGGCGTCCAGGGCCGCCTTCGCGGCTTTCAGATCCTCTTCCAGCGGGCGGCGCTCCTCGCGGATGGCGCGGGCCTGCTGCTCGGCGGCCTGGGCGGCCTCGCGGGCCTTCAGGCTCTCACCGCCGACAAGGTCCAGCAGTTCGGCAAGCCGCGCCGCATCGGCGCTGCCGGCCGCCTCGGTGCCGCCAAGCCGAGTCAGAAAGGCGATGCGGTCGCGGGCGGCCTCGCCCGCCAGCTCGGCGGCACGGGCGCGGTCCTCGACCTCTTGCAACTGCGCCTCGACATCGCGCACGGCCTGGCGCGCGGCGGCGATCCCGGGGGCCTCCTCGGCGCCCGAGGGCGGCACGGCGCGGTCGCGGTAGGAAATCGTGCCGATCACCAGCCCCTCGGCCTGTAGGCGCAGGCTGTCGAGGTCGATCAGCGGCATGTCGGTCAGCACGATGCTGTGCCGTCCGGCGGGCAGGTCAAAGGCCGCCTCGCGCAGGATCGTGGCACCCTGCGGGTAAAGCGTCGCCGCCGTCACGGCGCTGTCGGTCGGAAAGACCTCGGCCCCGGCAGCGGTGGCGCCCAGGGCAGCCACCAGGGCGAGGGTCGAAATATGGGTGATGCGGCGCATGGCGTCCTCCTTCGGCATTCCGCCTGAGGGAAGCCGATTGCGCCGCCGGGGCCAAGTGAACTTCTCGTTCATTCCCGACCTGACCGGGCGCACCGGCGGGGCACCGCCGAAACGCGAAACGGCGCGGGAAACCCGCGCCGTTTGCCGTTCACGTTGAAGAGGCGATCAGCCCTTCTTCAGCACCTTCTGGCCTAGGGTCTCGGCGATCTGCACCGCGTTCAGGGCCGCGCCCTTGCGCAGGTTGTCCGAAACGCACCACAGGTTGATACCGTTCTCGACGGTCACGTCCTGGCGGATGCGGCTGATGAAGGTGGCGAAGTCGCCGACGCATTCGATCGGGGTGACGTAGCCACCGTCCTCGCGCTTGTCGATCACCATGATGCCCGGCGCCTCGCGCAGGATGTCACGGGCCTCGTCCTCGTCGAGGAAGTCCTCGAACTCGATGTTGATCGATTCCGAGTGGCCGACGAAGACCGGCACGCGCACGCAGGTCGCGGTGACCTTGACCGAGGGGTCGAGGATCTTCTTGGTCTCGGTGACCATCTTCCATTCTTCCTTGGTGTCGCCGGAATCCAGGAAGACATCGATATGGGGGATCACGTTGAAGGCGATCTGCTTGGGATAGACCTTGGCCTCGTAATCGTCGGTCGGGTTGTAGATCGACTTGGTCTGATCCCAGAGTTCGTCGATGGCCTCCTTGCCCGAGCCGGAAACGGCCTGGTAGGTGCTGACCACGACGCGCTTGATCCTGGCACGGTCATGCAGCGGCTTCAGCGCCACCACCATCTGCGCGGTCGAGCAGTTGGGGTTGGCAATGATGTTCTTCTTGGCATAGCCCAGCACCGCGTCGGCGTTCACTTCCGGCACCACCAGCGGCACGTCCGGGTCGTAGCGGTAGAGCGAGGAGTTATCGATCACGATGCAGCCCGCGGCGGCGGCCTTGGGGGCGAATTCCTTGGTCGGACCCGAGCCGATGGCGAACAGCGCGATGTCCCAGCCGGTGAAATCGAAGGTGGCCAGATCCTGGGTCTTCAGGGTCTTGTCGCCGAAGCTGACCTCGGTTCCCAGCGACTTCCGGGATGCGAGGGCTGCGATCTCGTCCACCGGGAAGTGGCGCTCGGCCAGGATGTTCAGCATTTCGCGGCCCACGTTGCCCGTGGCACCTGCGACGACGACTTTATAGCCCATGAGTAGAGACTCCTTTCAGTCTGGACGGGGGTGCATACCCCATGTTCGCTTGGCTTGAAAGGGTATTGCGGTGATGGCCCATATCAAGGCGGGCGATGATATTCCGCAGGGGAACGCGCCGGGAGGGGGCTCTGCCCCCGTCAGGCTGCGCCTGCCTCCCCCGCAGTATGTCCGGCGATCGGATGGAACAGGGACATGCTTTCATCCGGCGGCTGGAAATACTGGGGGGGGGGGGCAGCGCCCAGCCCCTTACGGCAAATGTTGAAATAATCGCTTCTGTTGGCCGCAAAGCGGCC
>JAAFAB010000052.1 GCA_018222585.1 Paracoccaceae bacterium
CGGTGTCGCCGCCGGCGGTGGAGAAGGCGAGCGGGAAGTTCGAGGCGCCGAAGACGGCGACCGGGCCGACGGGGCGCTGGATCATCCGCAGGTCGGGGCGGGGCAGGGGCGCGCGGTCTGGCAGGGCCTCGTCGTGGCGGATATCGAGATAGGCACCGTCGCGGATATGGCTGGCGAAGAGACGCAGCTGGCCGGTGGTGCGGCCGCGTTCGCCCTCAAGCCGGCCGGCGGGCAGGCCGGTCTCGGCGGTGCCGATCTCGGTCAGGGTCTCGCCGCGCGCCTCGATCTCGTCGGCGATGGCGTCGAGGAAGGTGGCGCGGGCTTCGCGCGAGGTGTAGCCGAAGGTCCAGAACGCCTCTTCGGCGGCCTGCACGGCCTGGTCGACCAGCGCGGCGGAGCCCTTGGAGACGGCGATGGGATCACCGCTGACGGGTGTGGAGGCGAAGGTGTCGTCGTTGCCGACCCATTCGCCTGCGATCAGGTGTTTACCGTGGAAAGTCATGTAATTGCTCCCTTACTTGCCCCAGGACAGCGCCATGATGTCGAGATCGGATGCCAGTTGCAGCAGGCGCGTCCGGGTGCGGTCGGACATGGGTTTCAGCGGATGGCGGACGTGATCGGACTTGATCACCCCGCCCTCCTTGTAAACCACCTTGCAGGCGCGCAGCCCGCACTGGCGGTTCTCGTGATTGATCAGCGGCATGCAGAGGTTCCACTGGGCCAGAGCCGCATCCTTGTCACCGGCGAGGTAGCTGGTGACGATGGGGCGGATCTTCTCGGCGAACATGCCCGAGGTCATGGTGCCGGTACAACCCGCATCGAGATCGGCGAGCAGGGTGACCGCTTCTTCGCCGTCGAAGGGCCCGATGATGTCATCGCCACCTGCTTCGATCAGCGCCGCCAGCTTGTCGGCGGCGAAGGGGGTTTCCATCTTGAAATAGGAGACGTTCTCGATCTCCTTCGCCATCTTGACCAGCAGCGGCACGGGCAGGGTGACCCCCGACAGCGGCGCGTCCTGGATCATGATCGGAATGCTGATCGCCTCCGAGACCGTGGCGAAATGCTCGAAGATCATGTCGGGTGCGGGGACAAGGCCGACGCCGTGGTAGGGCGGCATCATCATCAGCATCGAGGCGCCAAGCGCCTGGGCTTCCTTGGCGCGCGCGACGACGATCTGGGTCGAGAAATGCGACACGGTAACGATCACCGGCACGCGGCCGGCGACGTGTTCCAGGCTGAGACGGGTCAGCAGGCGGCGCTCGTCGTCCGAGAGCACGAACTGCTCGGAGTAGTTGGCCAGGATGCAGATGGCGTCGACGCCCTGGTCGATCAGGCAGTCGAGGACGCGCTTCATGCCCTCTTCGTCGACGGTGCCGTCATCGAGGAAGGGCGTGGGCGCAACGGGGAGGATGCCGGTCAGAGGGGTTTTCACTGTCGGGTCCTTTCAGAGATTACGGGAGGTATCAGAATTCGAAGGGCTCGACCACCGTGCGGCGACCGAGGAGGAAGGCGTCGGCGACATGGCGCAAGGGGCGCAGGTCCATGTCGATGCCGCCGGCGCGGACCAGCCCGGCCATCTTGGCGTAGAGCCGGGGGTATTCGCCATCGAGGCCCGAGTGATGTTCACCCCGCTCCTCGCCGTCGACATACATGTTTGCGCCGCCGTTGGTCAGCAACAGTGTGCCCTCGTCACAGACCGCCTCCATCGACCAGGTCTGTTCGCCTTCCTGGCGGAAGTCGAAGTCGCAGGTGACCCGGGCGCCGCCGGGGTGGAAGAAGGCCAGATCGGCGGCAATGGGGGCCTGCCGGTTCTCGGGGAACGACAGGGTGGCGGATTGCAGGTGGATCGGATCGGGCAGGATCTCGGTCACGATCGACAGGGCGTTGATGCCCGGATCGAAGACGCCGAGGCCACCGGCCTCGAAGATCCAGTCCTGGCCGGGGTGCCAGCGGCGCACGTCCTCGCGCCAGGTGACATGCAGCGACTTCAGGGTCTTGTCGGCCAGCCAGGCTTTCGCCGGCGCGACCTTGTCGGCCTCGCGCGAATGCCAGGTGGCATAGATCGACAGGCCCTTGTCGCGGGCCATCTGCTCCAGCGCGATGCATTCCGCCAGGGTGGCCCCCGGCGGCTTTTCCAGCATGACGTGGCGCCCGGCGGCCAGCGCCTTGGCCGCGTAGTCGAAACGCGGCACCGGCGGCAGGCAGAGAGAGACCACGCGGATTTCGGGACGGGCTTCCAGCATCTCGTCGAAGGAGGTGAAAGCCTCAACCCCCTCGACGGTGCCGGAGCGCGAGACGGTCGCGGCCAGCTCCCAGTCGGAAGAGCCCTTCAGCGAGGGGACGTGCTGGTCGACGGCGATCTTGCCGATGCCTACGAGCGCGATATCCATCAATGAGCATCCTTTCCGACGGCATTGCCACGGCATCCCTTGAGGAAGTCGAGGTCGGCGCCGGTGTCAGCACCTTCGACGTGCTGCTGGTGCAGCCAGCCGTAGCCCGACTCGAACCGCTCGTGGGCGGGCGTCCACTCGGCCAGGCGTGCGGCCAGTTCCTCGTCGGAGATATCCAGGTGGACCCGGCGGGCGGCCACGTCGACCTCGATCATGTCGCCGTTGCGGACCACCGCGAGGGGGCCCCCGGCGGCGGCTTCGGGCGAGGTGTGCAGCAGCACGGTGCCATAGGCGGTGCCGGACATGCGCGCATCCGAGATGCGGACCATGTCGGTGATGCCCTTCTGCAGGACCTTCGGCGGCAGACCCATGTTGCCGACCTCGGACATGCCCGGATAGCCCTTCGGCCCGCAGTTCTTCAGCACCATGACGCAGGTCTCGTCGATATCGAGATCCGGGTCGTTGATCTTCGCCTTGTAGTCGTCGATATCCTCGAAGACCACGGCGCGGCCCCGGTGCTGCAGCAGGTGCTTGGAGGCGGCGGAGGGTTTCAGCACGGCTCCATTGGGCGCCAGGTTGCCGCGCAGCACGGCGATGCCGCCCTGCGGGGTCAGGCCCTTGCCGACCGGGCGGATCACGTCCTCGTTGTGGTTGAGGACATCCTTCACCTCGTCCCAGATCGTGTCGCCCGAGACCGTCAGCGCGTCCCTGTGCAGCAGCCCGGCCTCGCCGAGGCGCTTCAGCACGACGGGCAGGCCACCGGCGTAGAAGAATTCTTCCATCAGGTATTCACCCGAGGGCATGAGGTTGACGATGGTTTCCACATCGCGGCCGCAGCGGTCCCAGTCGTCGAGGGTCAGCTCGACCCCCTTCACCCGGCCCGCGATGGCGAGCAGGTGGATCACCGCATTGGTCGAGCCGCCGATGGCACCGTTGGTGCGGATGGCGTTCTCGAACGCCTGCTTGGTCATGATATCCGAGGGCTTCAGGTCATCCTTGACCATCTGCACGATACGCCGGCCCGACATCTGCGCCATGACGCGGCGACGGCTATCCACCGCCGGGATGGCGGCATTGCCCGACAGCGCCATGCCGAGGGCTTCGGCCATCGACGCCATGGTGCTGGCGGTGCCCATCGTGTTGCAGGTGCCGGTGGAGCGGGACATGCCGGCCTCGGCCTCCAGGAATTCCTCCTGCGTCATCTCTCCGGCCTTCACGGCTTCGGAGAACTTCCACAGGTGGGTGCCCGAGCCGACGCGCTCGCCCCGGAAGTAGCCGTTCAGCATCGGGCCGCCGGTGACCACGATCGAGGGTACATCGCAGGAGGCCGCGGCCATCAGCAGCGAGGGCGTGGTCTTGTCGCAGCCGACCATCAGCACGGCGCCGTCGATGGGCTGGCCGCGCAGCTGTTCCTCGATCGACAGGGCGGCGAGGTTGCGGAACATCATCGCGGTCGGGCGGAAGGTGTTTTCCGAGGCCGAGAAGACGGGGACCTCGACGGGGAAGCCGCCGGCCTCCCAGATGCCGGCCTTCACCTTCTCGGCCAGCTCGCGCAGGTGGCCGTTGCAGGGGGTCAGGTCGGACCATGTGTTCATGATGCCGATCACCGGGCGGCCGTCGAAGAGATCATGCGGGTAGCCCTGGTTCTTCAGCCAGCCGCGATGATAGATCGTGTCGCGCGAGTTGCCGCCATACCATTCCTGGGACCGTAGCTTGCGGGGCCATTCGGCAGGTTTGAACGTCATTGCACTGGGTCCGTGACTAGAGTTTGAACACATTGGCGAAGGTGGGATGTACCCACCCTGCACCAGCGGCGGGCGCTTGGTCGCCCGGCCGGGGGCAGGCCCCGGGGGCCTGCGTGGGGTGGGAGCGATCCCACCCCTGTTGAGGCCTCAGCCCTTGTTCTTCTGGTAGACGTCGAAGAACACGGCGGCGAGCAGCACCAGGCCCTTGATCACCTGCTGGTAGTCGATGCCGATGCCCATGATCGACATGCCGTTGTTGAGCACGCCC
>JAAFAB010000013.1 GCA_018222585.1 Paracoccaceae bacterium
GGCCGCTTTGCGGCCAACAGAAGCGATTATTTCAACATTTGCCGTAAGGGGCTGGCCCCTCGGGACGCCCTTCCAGCAGGCGGACAGGCCGCCGGAGCGCGATGGCTCAGCCGGCGACGGAGGCCGCGTAGATGCCCTTGATGGTCTCGGCCAGGGTGGCGTCGAATTCGGCGTCCGACTGCTGGGCCGACAGCCCTTCGGTCAGGGCGCGCGAGAAGGAGGCGATCATGCCGGTCTGGCGCGACAGGCGCTCGTTCGCCTCGTCGCGGGCATAGCCGCCCGAAAGGGCGACGACGCGCATGACCGCCGGGTGATCGACCAGCACCTTGTACTGGTTGTCGACCTCGGGGAGGGTGACCTTCAGCATCACCTGGGTGCCCTCGGGCAGGGCGTCGAGCCGGGCCAGGATGGCGTCGCGCAGCAGGTCCTCGGCCTCGGCCTTGTCGGCGATCGAGATCGTCACCTCGGGTTCGATGATCGGGATCAGGCCATGGGAGAGGATCTGGTTGCCGATCTCGAACTGCTGGTCGACGACCCTGGCGATGCCCTCGGCATTGGCGGCGCTGATCACCGAGCGCATCTTGGTGCCGAAGATCCCCTTGGCCACGGCACGGGCGCAGAGCGCATCCAGCTCGGGCATGGGCTTCATCAGCTGCACGCCGTCCTCTTCATCGGCCAGGCCCTTGTCGACCTTCAGCAGCGGCACGACACGGCATTCGTTCCAGAGGTACTGCGCGACGGGGGTGCCGTCGATATCTCCGTCCATGGTGCGCTCGAAGAGGATCGCCGCGATCACCTTCTCGCCGTTGAAGGCCGGGGACTTGATGATCCGCGCCCGCATCTGGTGCACCAGCGAGAACATCTCGGCGTCACCCGAATAGGCGTCTTCCTCGATGCCGTAGAGGCGCAGGGCCTTGGGGGTGGAGCCGCCGCTCTGGTCGAGGGCGGCGATGAAGCCGTCGCCGGAGCGCATCTGCTCTGCCATTGCGGGATCGGATTTGACCATCTCGGCCTGCATCGTGTCGGACATGTCAATCGCCTGAAATCTTTGGGTTTCACCAATGACGGGGTCGGCAGGGCCGCCCCGGGATGCCCCCTGCATAGGCGAGCCATGTGACAGAGGCAATTCAGGTTGCGCTAACGGATAGCGTGTAGTCGCCCGCCGGCGGTGCGACGCCTGAAAACCGGCCCGTGAAACGCGAAACGCCGCCCCGGGGGCGGCGTTCGTTGCAGCATGTGGGACCGGCTCAGGCTTCCAGCGCCGCGACACCGGGCAGGGTCTTGCCCTCCATCCATTCCAGGAAGGCCCCGCCTGCGGTCGAGATATAGGTGAAGTCGGCGGCCGCGCCCGAGGCGTTCAGCGCCGCGACCGTGTCACCGCCCCCGGCGACGGACTTCAGCTTGCCCGCCTTGGTCAACGACGCGGCCTTCAGGGCGGCGGCATCGGTGGCGGCGTTGAAGGGCGCGATCTCGAAGGCGCCGAGGGGGCCGTTCCAGATCAGCGTCTTCGCACGTTCGAAGGCGGCGCCGATCCGCTCGACCGCCTCGGGGCCGGCATCCAGGATCATCGCGTCGGCGGGCACCTGGGTGACCGGCACGGTCTCGTTCTCGGCCCCGGCCTTGAACTCGCGCGCGACGACCACGTCCGAGGGCAGGATGATCTCGCAGCCCACGTCGAGTGCCTTCAGCATGATCTGCTTCGCGGTCTCGGTCAGCTCGTGCTCGCAAAGCGACTTGCCAACGTTGATCCCCTGCGCGGCGAGGAAGGTATTGGCCATGCCGCCGCCGATCACCAGCCGGTCGACCTTCTCGACCAGGTTGCCCAGCAGGTCCAGCTTGGTCGAGACCTTGGCGCCGCCGACCACCGCCACCACCGGGCGCACCGGCTGGGCAAGGGCGCTTTCCAGCGCCTCAAGCTCGGCCTGCATCAGGCGTCCGGCGCAGCAGGGCAGCTCGCGCGCCAGCGCTTCGGTGCTGGCATGGGCACGGTGCGCCGCCGAGAAGGCGTCGTTGCAGTAGACATCCCCCAGCGAGGCCAGGTCGCGGGCCAGCGCGGCGTCGTTCTTTTCCTCGCCGGGGTGGAAGCGGATGTTTTCCAGCAGCAGCACCTCGGCGCTGTCCTGCTCGGCGGTATGGGCCTTGGCGGCCTCCAGCGTTTCGATGAACACCACCTTGCGGCCAAGCGCCTCCTCCAGCGCGGGGATGCAGATGCGCAGCGACATCTCGGGCACGACCTTGCCCTTGGGACGGCCGAAGTGGGCGATCAGCAGCGGCTGGCCGCCCTTGGCGAGGATGTCCTGCACGGTGGGGACGATTCGCTCGATCCGCGTCGCGTCGGTGACGCGGCCGTCTTCGACGGGCACGTTGATGTCCACGCGGGTCAGCACCCGTTTGCCGTCAACATCCATGTCATCCAGCGTTTTCCAGCCCATAGCACCCTCTTCGCTCTGCGATTTGCGTCGGTTCGGCTCAAGTGATGGCCGCTTACCGCCCCCCGGTCAACCGGCCCGGCTTGGCATTCCGGTCACATCTGCCTAATGCTGGCCCAAACAGCAAAGGAGGGCCCCATGGCCGAGATCAAGGACCCCGAGAACACCATCCTGATGGAACTGAAGGGTGGCACCGTCACCATCGAGCTGCTGGCCGACGTCGCGCCCCAGCACGCCGCCCGCATGAAGGAGCTTGCCCGCTCCGGCCAGTACGACGGCGTGGTCTTCCACCGCGTGATCGACGGCTTCATGGCCCAGACCGGCGACGTGAAGAACGGCAACACCACCACCGGCTTCGACATCCGCATGGCCGGCACCGGTGGCTCGGACCTGCCGAACCTGCCCGCCGAGTTCTCCAAGCTGCCGCATGACCGTGGCACCCTGGGTGCCGCGCGCAGCCAGAACCCGAACTCTGCCAACTCGCAGTTCTTCATCAACTTCAAGGACAACCATTTCCTCAACGGCCAGTACACCGTCTACGGCCGCGTCATCGAGGGTATGGAACACGTCGACGCCATCACCCGGGGTGAGCCGCCTGCGGAGCCCGACGTGATGATCTCGGTCAAGGTGGCCGCCGATGCGTAAGCTGGCCCTTTCCGTCGTGCTCGGCCTGATGGCCGGGCCGGCGCTGGCTACCGGTCTCGACATCGAGATCGCCGGGGAGGGGGCCAATGGCACCGTCCACGTCGATCTGTTCGAGGAGGTGGCGCCGCAGCACGTCGAACGGATCACCACCCTGGCCGGGGAAGGCGCCTATGACGGCGTCTGGTTCCACCGCGTGATCGACGGTTTCATGGCCCAGACCGGCGATGTCGAGTTCGGCAAGGAAGGCGGCGACATGCGCATGGCCGGTCGCGGCGGGTCCAGCTACCCGAACCTGCCGGCAGAGTTCTCGCAGATTCCCTTCACCCGGGGCATCGTCGGCATGGCCCGCAGCCAGGACCCCGACAGCGCCAATTCGCAGTTCTTCATCATGTTCGCCCCGGCCCCGTCGCTGGACGAGGCCTACACGGTGGTGGGCGAGGTGACCTCGGGCATGGAGGTTGTCGACCAGATCAAGCGCGGTTCGCGCAGTGCCAACGGGGCCATCGTCGGCGCCCCCGACCGCATGGTCAAGGTCACCGTCACCGAGTGATCCGAGACATGGCCGAAATGAAAAGCGCCCCCGGTTCCGCCGGGGGCGCTTTTTGTCGTCGGCCCGCCGACCGGCTCAGAAACTGCCGGAGGAGCCGCCGCCACCGGAAGAGCCGCCGCCGAAACCGCCTCCGCCTCCGCCCGAATAACTGCCGGCGTCCGAAAGCTGGGGCAGGGTGATCAGCATCACCGTCTGCCAGCCACAGGCGTCGCAGCGGGTGACCCGCCGGGCCCTGCCCGGCCGGTAGCGTGTGGCGGCCTGGTCGGTGATGCGGCTGCGGTGCAGCCTCTTTTGCCCGCAGCCTGGGCAAGGGCGCAGTGTCGTCACCAGATCGCCGATCTTCCGCCGGGCACCGATCAGGACGACCAGCAGGACGACGCCGAGGATGATCAGCGGAATGGTCAGGTCTCTCGGCGGGGCCGCACCGGCGGCGAAGGGGCGCGCGAGGTCGTCGACCAGCCGCGCCGCGCCCTCTTCCAGCCCGCGCGCATATGCGCCTTCACGGAAGGCGGGCAGCAGGGTCTTTTCCATGATCGCGTCGGTGGTGCCGTTCCAGTCCTGTCCGAAGGCACGCCCCAGCTCGATGCGGGTGTCGCGCTCCTCCAGCGCCAGCAGCAGAAGCACGCCGTCGTCGCGTTCTGCGTCGCCGATGCCCCAGTCGTTGAACAGCAGGGTGGAGAAGCGCTCCAGCGTGATGCCGGGGACGTATTGCCCGCGACTTTGCAGGGTCAGCACGGTGATGTGCACGCCGGTCTCGTCCCGGGCGGTGCGCAGGCCGGTGCGGATCGCCTCTTCGGTTTCGGGCGGCAGCACCGCGCCGAGGTCGTTGACGTAAGGGTCAGAGGGCGCAGGGAACTCCTGCGCCGCCACGGGCAGGGTGGTCGACAGGACCAGCGCCAGCGCAAGTGCAAGTGCAAGTGAGAGGACAGGAGCCCTCATTCCGGCCGTGCGCCCTTCAGCAGCATGGCGTCGACCTCTGCCCCGGGGACCGATTTCTTCAGCTTCGAGAAACTGCCGTCCTCGAAGACTTCGGACATGGCGTCGAGGATCACCCGGTGCGTCGCCCGGGCCAGGGCCGACCCGAGAGAGATCCGCGCCACGCCGATGCGGGCGAAATCCTCCATGGCGTAGCTGGCGAGGTGCCCGGCGGCCAGGGCGTTGACCGGCAGATCGGCGCTCTCGACCAGGCGCTGCAGGTCCTCGAAGCTGGGCGGGCCGGGGACATAGAGGCAATCTGCCCCGGCGGCTTCGAAGGCGGCGGTGCGGGCCAGGGCCTCGTCCATGTCGTAGGTGCCGTTCATCACCCCGTCGGCGCGGGCCACCAGCACGAAGTCGCGCGGCAGGGCGCGGGCGGCGGCGGCACCGGCGCGGATGCGCTCGACGGCAAGGTCACGCGCGTAGGATGTCGCCCCGCCCGAAGGGTTGTCCTCGATCGAGATCCCGGCAAGCCCTGCCTCGGCAGCCAGGCGCACGGTCTCGGCCACGGTGTCGGGATCCTCGCCGAAGCCGTTCTCGAAATCGCCCGAGACCGGCAGGGGGGTGGCGGCGACCAGGTCGCTCGCATGGGCCAGCGCCTCGTCGCGGGTGATGTTGCCGTCCGGGCGGCCAAGAGTGAAACCGAAGGCGGCCGAGGAGGTGCCGATGGCCTCGGCACCCATGGCGGCCAGCATCCTGGCCGATCCCGCATCCCAGGCATTGGCCAGGACGAAGGGCTTTCCCTTGCGGTGCAGGGCGCGGAAGGTGGGGGCGGGATCGTGCATGGTCGTCTCCTGGGGGACTTTGGGGGGCCTTTGGGCTTTGGCTGGGGCGGAGGGTCGGGCAGAGCGCGGCCCTTAGCAAGGATTTTCCGCCCGTTTCGGTGCAGGACGAAGGGAGGAGGGGGGCGCTGCCCCCCGTCTCCGCAAGCGGAGCCTCCCCCCGGAGTACTTTCAGCCGTCGAATGGAGAGAAGGGCCTCTTGCATCCATTCGACGGCCAGAAATACTCCCGCCGGAGGCATGGTCCGGCAGGGCCTTGTCTTGGGCCGCCAGCGCAAGAAGACTTGCCAGCCGCTGCGCAGCGGGCTACCCATGGCGCATGAACGGAAGCATCGCCATCATTACCGGCTGCATTATTCCCTGCTGAGATATTCTCGCGGGCTGCTTCCTCGTTTCTCTCTTCGAAATGACCTGATAAGCCGCCCGCGGGCAAGCCCCGTCGGGGTATTCGGGTGATGGGCCTGCGAGGAGCACAACATGGTCGAGATCAAGCTGCACAATTCCCGGACGCGCAAGAAGGAGATATTTGCGCCGATCGACCCGTCGGATGTGCGGATCTACGTCTGTGGCCCGACGGTCTATGACCGCGCCCACCTGGGCAACGCGCGCCCGGTGGTGGTCTTCGATCTGCTCTATCGCCTGATGCGCCATGTCTATGGCGAGAACCACGTGACCTATGTGCGCAACTTCACCGACGTCGACGACCGCATCAACGCCACCGCCCTGGCCCGGCGCGAGGCGGGGGCGGCGGGTAGCCTGGAAGAGTTGATCGCCGAGCGGTCCGAAGAGACGATCCGCTGGTATCACGAGGACATGGATGCCCTCGGCGCCCTGCGCCCCGCCATCAAGGGCAACCCCGAGGGCGCCGAGCCGCGCGCCACCCAGTACATCGACCAGATGATCGGCATGATCGAGGGGCTGATCGCCTCGGGTCACGCCTATGCCGCCGAGGGGCATGTGCTGTTCTCGGTGGCCAGCTACAAGGCGTATGGCAGGCTGTCGGGGCGTTCAGTCGAGGACATGATCGCCGGCGCCCGGGTCGAGGTCGCGCCCTACAAGCGGGATCCGATGGACTTCGTGCTGTGGAAGCCCTCGACCGACGATCTGCCCGGCTGGGACAGCCCCTGGGGCCGGGGCCGTCCGGGATGGCATATCGAGTGCTCGGCCATGAGCTACGAGTTGCTGGGCGAGAGCTTCGACATCCACGGCGGCGGCATCGACCTGCAGTTCCCCCACCACGAGAACGAGATTGCGCAGAGCTGCTGCGCCCATCCCAAGGCGGAGTTCGCCCGGGTCTGGATGCATAACGAGATGCTGCAGGTCGAGGGCAGGAAGATGTCCAAGTCGCTGGGGAATTTCTTCACCGTGCGCGATCTGCTGGACCAGGGCGTGCCGGGCGAGGTGATCCGGTTCGTCTTTCTCGGGACCCACTACGGCAAGCCGATGGACTGGACCGAGAAGAAGCGGGCCGAGGCAGAGGCGACGCTGCGCCAGTGGTGTGCGCTGCTGGAGGGCGTGGAGCCGACCGGCCCCGACGCCGATCTGGTCGCCGCGCTGGCGGACGATCTGAACACCGCAGGGGCGATTGCCCGGCTGCACGCCATGGCCAAGGAGATCGCCGCGAACCCGCAGAAGGATTGCTTCTACGAGAAGGGCGTGATGCTGGCCTCGGCGCAGATGCTGGGGCTGCTGAGCGACGAGCTGGGGGACTGGGTTGCCGCGCCGGACGTGGATCTGTCCGGTCTGGCCGAGAGACTCGCGGCTGCCCGTGCTGCGGCCATGGAGAGCAAGGACTTCTCGAAGGTCGATGAACTCAAGAACGCCCTGATCGCGGCGGGTGTCGAAGTGCGGATGTCCAAGGCCGGGGTCGAGCTTCTGCCGGGGCCGGGCTTTGACGCGGCCAAGCTGGAGGGGTTGGAATGAGTGCCTTTCAGAGAACAACAGAGGGCAGCGCCCGGCCCGAGGGGGGGTGCGTAGCGCCCGCCCTGTGGGGCGGGTCGGGCGCTGCCCGGGCCGCAAGCGTCCCGGGCGGTTCTTCGCAACTGACCGTATGCGCTGACGGCACTCAGTATTGCTCGCGCCCCCGCGGCGCCTCTCTCCAACGGGCCGGGGGAGGGCTCTGATGGAACGTATCTATCTCTACGACACCACCCTGCGGGACGGGCAGCAGACACAGGGCGTCCAGTTCTCGACACCCGAGAAGCAGCGCATCGCCACAATGCTCGACGAGCTGGGCGTGGACTATATCGAGGGCGGCTGGCCGGGGGCCAACCCGACCGACAGCGCCTTCTTCGAGGCCGCGCCGAAAACCCGCGCCACCATGACCGCCTTTGGCATGACCAAGCGGGCCGGCGTCTCGGCCGAGAATGACGACGTGCTGGCCGCCGTGCTGAACGCGCGCACCCCTGCGGTCTGCCTCGTCGGCAAGACCCATGACTTCCACGTTTCCACCGCGCTCGGGATCTCGCTGGAGGAGAACCTCGAGAACATCTCGCGCTCCGTCGCCCATCTGGTCGTCGAGGGGCGCGAGGCGCTGTTCGACGCCGAGCATTTCTTTGACGGCTGGAAGGCCGACCGCGAGTATGCGCTGAAATGCGTCCATGCGGCGCTGGAGGCCGGGGCCCGCTGGGTGGTGCTCTGCGATACCAACGGCGGCACGCTGCCGGTCGAGATCGGGCGGATCGTCGAGGATGTCATCGCCTCGGGCGCGCCGGGGGATCGGTTGGGCATCCATACCCATAACGATACCGCCAATGCGGTGGCGGGCAGCCTGGCCGCCGTCGACGCGGGCGTGCGCCAGATCCAGGGCACGCTGAACGGGCTGGGCGAGCGCTGCGGCAATGCCAACCTGATCACCCTGATCCCGACGCTGCTGCTGAAAGAACCCTATGCCAGCCTCTACGAGACCGGCGTGTCGCGCGAGGCGCTGGTCAACCTGGTGCCGGTGTCGCGGCTGCTGGACGATATCCTGAACCGCGTGCCGGTGAAGCAGGCGCCCTATGTCGGGGCCTCGGCCTTTGCCCACAAGGCGGGGCTGCATGCCAGCGCGATCCTCAAGGATCCCTCGACCTATGAACATATCGACCCGGCGTTGGTCGGCAACGAACGCGTCATCCCGATGTCCAACCAGGCCGGGCAATCGAACCTGCGCCGCCGCCTGGCCGAGACCGGGCTCGAGGTCGAGAAGGGCGATCCGGCGCTGGCCGAGATCCTGCGGGTGGTGAAGGAACGCGAGGACCAGGGCTATACCTACGACAGCGCCCAGGCCAGCTTCGAGCTGCTGGCGCGCAAGGTGCTGGGGCGGATGCCTTCGTTCTTCGAGATAGACCGCTACCGGGTCAGCATAGAGCGGCGGCAGAACGCAAAGGGCGAGATCGTGACGGTGTCCGAGGCGGTGGTCTCGACCCTGATCCAGGGCGAGAAGATCCTGTCGGTCTCGGAAAGTCTGGACGAGGCGGGCAACGACCGTGGCCCGGTCAACGCGCTGTGGAAGGCGCTGGCGAAGGATCTTGGCGCCTACCAGGGGCTGATTGCGGACATGCGGCTGGTCGACTTCAAGGTCCGCATCACCCAGGGCGGCACCGAGGCCGTGACTCGGGTCATCATCGACAGCGAGGACGGCGAGGGGCACCGCTGGTCGACCGTCGGCGTCTCGCCGAACATAGTCGATGCCTCCTTCGAGGCCCTGGTCGACGCGGTGCGCTGGAAGCTGCTGCATGGGCAGCAGGCGCGGCAGGCCGCCGAGTAGCGACTGGGGGCTCTGGTGAAGGCGGGGGACGGAACGCGGGCGCTGGCCGGTTGTCGTCGTGCCCGGGGGCCGGGGCGATGACTTGCAGACAGGCCCCCCGGGGGCTACCTGCCAGACCAGCCCCCCTTGCCGGGATGTCACTGCAACCACCGGAGAGCCTCTTGCCCGATATCCAATGGACCGATGACCTGACCGCCTGCGCCGAACTGGTCGAACGGGGCGATGCGGCGCGGTTCCGCACCACCATGGCGGCTCCGCCCGAGGCACGGCTGGCGCTGTTCCCGCTCTGGGCCTTCAATATCGAGGTCTCGCGCGCGCCCTGGGTGACGCAGGAGCCGATGATCGCCGAGATGCGCCTGCAATGGTGGCGCGATGCGCTGGAGGAGATCCGCCTGGGCGAGGGGATCCGGCGGCACGAGGTGGTGACGCCGCTCTCGGCCCGGCTGACGGCCGACGGCGCCGGATTGCTGGACCAGCTCATCGAGGCGCGTCGCTGGGACATCTGGAAAGAGCCCTTCGAGGATGAGGCGCATTTCCGCCGCTACCTGGATCAGACCTCGGGCCATCTGCTGCGGGCCGGGGGCGGGATGCTGGGCGGGGCGCTGGCCGAAGCGGTGGCCGCGGATGCGGGGTTCGTGCTGGGGCTGGCGGCCTGGTTCCGGGCGATCCCGGCGCTGGAAGCGGCGGGCCGTCTGCCTCTGCCCGACGGACGGGACCGGGCGGTCGAGGCGCTGGCGGCCGAAGGGCTGACGCGCGCCAGGGCCCTGCGGGCGCGGCGGCGCGAGATCGCCGGATCTCTCGGGCCGCTCTTCTACGGTCTGCCCGAGGCGGTGGCGGTGCTGAAGCTGGCGCTGGCAACGCCTGCGCGGGTCAAGGCGGGGGCGCTGGAAACGGCACCGCTGGCACAGAGGCTGGGGCTGCTCAGGGCAAGCTTCGGGCGCTGGTAACGGGGGAGGGGCAGGTGGGATGGCTCCCACCCTACGCCCGGTCGAAAGCTCCGCTCGGGAGGGCGGCGAGGGTCTTTGCACGACTGGTTTTGCAGGCGATGAGGGACGGGCCCGCGCCCGGGTGGGCACATAGGTTCACCTGTTCCAAGCGCGCCTTTCTTCCGACGTCGTCATGCGCCCTCCCAGCGGGAGGGGCGGGCGCAGCCCGGCGCTGCGCACCACGCCAGAGGGTGACGAAAGCCTAGGGGGGAGAGATCCCACCGTTCCGGCCCTCAGTCCGCGATGGTTTCCGACCGCACCCATGCCTCGTAGGCCGCATTGGCTTGTACCTCGTGGCGCAGGATCGCGGGCAGCTCGTAGGGATGCCATTGCAGGATCGCCGCCTCGACCCGGTCGCCCAGCTCGACCCGGGTCTTGACCCGCAGCGAGTACTCTTCCTCGGCCTTCACCTCACCGTCCCAGCGGTACAGGCTGACCACGGTGCGCGAGCGGTTGGCGCAGGCGATCAGGCGGGCCTGCAGCAGATGCGCGGCGATCCGGTCGGCGACCCCGCGGGCGGGGCAGAGGGTTTCCAGTTCCAGGATCATGCGGTGCCCTCCCCGGCGCCGGCCTGTCAGGCGCCGGCGGCTTCATCCTCCTGAGGTCGTAGCACCAGCCAGATCAGCGCGCCACCCGCCAGCACCAGAAGCGGCCCCATGGCAAGATTCACCGCGCTCCAGCCGGCTTCGGCAGAGGCCGCAGAGCAGTTCATCAGCCCGCCGGAGGCCAGCGAGGCGCAGGTCACGCCGCCGAAGACGATCAGGTCGTTGAGGCCCTGCATCCGGCCCCGCTCGGCCGGAGTATGGCTCTGGGCCAGCATGGTGGTGGCGCCGATGAAGCCGAAGTTCCAGCCCAGCCCCAGCAGGATCAGCGCGCCGAAGAAGTTCTCCAGCTGCACGCCCTGCAGGGCCACGGCGCCGGCGCCGGCGAGGATCAGCAGGCCCGCGCCCATGATCTTCTCGACCCCGAAGCGGGCGATCAGGTGGCCGGTGAAGAAGCTGGGCACATACATCGCCAGGACGTGCGCGCTGACCACGTCGGCGGCGTTGGACTTGTCGAAGCCGCAGCCGACCACGGCCAGCGGCGTCGAGGTCATCACCAGGTTCATCAGCGCGTAGGAGACCATGGCACAGATCACCGCGACCAGGATCCGAGGGGTGGTCAGCAACTCCCGCCGGGTGCGGCCCTTCGGGGTGTCGCTGCCCGGCACGGTGCGCTCGGGCCGGGGGATGTCGAGGAAGGCGAACAGGAAGGGGCCCATCAGGTTCAGCGCCATGACCAGCAGGTAGGTGCCCATGAAGGGCACCAGCAGCGCGTCATTGGTCAGCTTGCCAAGCTGCGGCCCGATCAGCGCCGCGATCAGCCCGCCCGCCATGACGTAGGAAATGGCCTTGGGCTGGAACTCGGGGCTGGCGGTATCGGTGGCGGCGAAGCGGAAGAAGCCCTGGGTCGACATGTAGGTGCCGGTGAACAGTGAACCCAGCAGGAAGATCGCGAAGCTCTGCTGGTAGAGGCCGATGGCCGCCACCAGCGCGCCGAGCGCCCCGAAGCCCGCGCCGATGCTGAAGCCGGTGCGCCGCCCATATCTCTGCATCACCCCCGAGATCGGTGTCGCCGAGAGCATCGAGCCCAGCACGATCATCGAGATCGGCATGGTCGCCAGGCAGGGGTTCGGTGCCAGTTGCTGCCCGGCCAGGCCGCCGATGGTGAAGATCATCGGCATCTGCGCCCCCAGAAGCGCATTGGCCAGGATCAGCACGGTGACATTGCGGCGCGCGCGCGCATCGGAGGCGGAGGGGGCGATGATCTCGGTCATGCCGATGGCGTAGCGCGCGGCCTCGCCTGCGGCAAGAGGCATGGAGGTCGCGCCGCCGCGCGATCGCGGTGGTGGTTGTGCAGCGCCGGGCCGGGAGGAGAGGTCAGACCGTGTCGCGCCCCAGCGGATCCGTGTCGCGGGGCGGCTGGCCCGTCCCGAGGGCCTGCCAGTCCAGCGCCTGCCGCATCAGCACGTTGCGCCCGATGCAGAGGATCGCCGGCGGCTCGATCTCCGAGGCCGCGATATCCCCGACCATGCGGCCGAGGGTTGTCTCCAGCACCCGCTGGTCGGGCAGGGTGGCATTGCTGACCACGGCCACGGGCTCGTCGGCGGGTCGCCCGGCCTCCAGCAGGGCGGCGGCGATGACTGGGGCGTGCTTGATCCCCATGTAGACCACCAGCACCTGCGCGCCCTGCGACACCGCGCCCCAGTCGATCGAGCCCGGCGCCTCGCCGGTCTGATCATGGCCGGTCAGGAAGGTGACGGACTGGTTGACCTCGCGGTGCGTGACCGGAATGCCCGCATAGGCCAACCCGCCGATCCCGGCGCTGATGCCGGGCACGATGCGGAAGGGCACGCCGTGCTGCACCAGCGTCTGCGCCTCTTCGCCGCCGCGCCCGAAGACGAAGGGATCGCCGCCCTTCAGCCGCAGCACCCGCTTCCCTGCTCTCGCCAAGTCGACCAGCCGCAGCGAGATATCGGCCTGTTTTGCCGAGGGCTTGCCGCCGCGCTTGCCGGCAAAGACCCGCTCGGCCTGCGGCGCCCAGTCCAGGATGGCGTCGGAGACCAGCGCATCATGCACCACCGCATCCGCCTGCCTGAGCGCGTTCAGCGCATGAAGGGTCAGCAGCCCCGGATCGCCGGGACCGGCTCCGCAGAGCCAGACCCAGCCGGGTTTAAGCTCGGGCCAGTCGGAGGGGGGCAGTGTGGTCTCGGTCATGCGGGCAATATGCCGTCGCGCGCGGCAAGGCGGTAGAGGGCAGGCGCAATAAGAACCGGGGCCACGCGGTGCCATGCCCGGGCGGACCAGCGTTCCACCTGCACCGCCGCAACCGAAACCCCCGCCTGCGTCCGGGGCCTTCCGGCAAACAGCCCGCCGTCGCCCTGCCTCCCCTGACGATTTGCTCCGCGCATGACGGGGGACGCTGCGCGCCCTCTGCCCTTGCCACCCTCCCGCCGCCCGCTAGGATGCGCCCGACCCAGCCGGAGCGCCCATGGCCGAGATCCTCGACGACATCGACACCCTGGCGCGCGGCGCTGCCTGGCTGGCCGCAGCCGATCCGGGCCTGGCCCGCATCGCCACGCCCCTGCCGCCCCTGCGCCGCCGCGCCCCGGGGTTTGCCACGCTTCTGCAGGCGATCATCGGCCAGCAGGTCTCGACCGCCTCGGCGGCGGCGATCTGGGCGCGGCTGGAGGGCGCCGGCCTGACGGCCCCCGCGCCCGTTGCGGCGGCAGGAGAGGAGGGCCTGCGCGCCTGCGGCCTGTCGCGGCCCAAGATCCGCTATGCGCTGGCGCTGGCCGAGGCGGGCACGGATTTCGACGCGCTCGCCGATCTGCCCGACGAGGAGGTCATCGCCCGCCTCGTGGCGCTGCCCGGCATCGGGCGCTGGACCGCCGAGATCTATGCCACCGTGGCGCTTGGCCGGGCCGATGTGATCCCGGCGGGCGATCTGGCCTTGCAGGAGGCCACGCGGCTCCTTTACGGCTTGTCCGAGCGGCCCTCGGAGGCGGCGCTGCGTGACCGGGCCCTGGCCTGGTCCCCCTGGCGGGGTGTCGCAGCGCGCCTTCTCTGGGCCCATTACGCTGTTGAAAAGAAACGGGAAGGGGTCACATGACACGGGTTCTGAATGCCGAGCGGCGCGAGGCGCTGTCGGGCGAGACACGGTCGGCGGTGGTGTTTCTGCATGGCTATGGCGCCAATGGCGCCGACCTGCTGGGCCTCGCCGATCCGCTGGCCGAGCACATGCCGGACACGCTGTTCATCGCCCCCGATGCGCCGGAAAGCGTGCCCGGCGCGCCCTTCGGCTTCCAGTGGTTCCCGATCCCCTGGATCGACGGGTCGTCCGAGGAAGAGGCCGAGCGCGGGCTGGTTGCCGCCTCTGCCGACCTCGATGCCTTCCTCGACGCCTTCATGGTCGACGAGGATCTGCTGCCGGAACAGGTCTGCCTCTTCGGCTTCTCGCAGGGCACGATGATGGCGCTGCAGGTGGCACCGCGCCGCGAGGATCCGGTGGCCGGGGTGGTCGGCTTCTCGGGGCGGCTCTTGCAGCCGGAGCTGCTGCCTGACGAGGTGGTCTCGAAGATGCCGGTGCTGCTGGTGCATGGCGACGAGGATGACGTGGTTTCGCCGCAAAGCCTGCCGCTGGCCGCCGAGGGGCTGCAGGAGGCGGGCTTCAAGGAGGTCTTTGCCCATGTCATGAAGGGCACAGCCCACGGCATCGCGCCCGACGGGCTGTCGGTCGCCCTGGCCTTCATGCGCGACAAGTGCGGGTTCTGAGGGGGCTCTGCCCCCGTCGCCGGATGGCGACAATGGATAGGTCGGGGGCTCTGCCCCCGTCAGGCTGCGCCTGCCTCCCCCGGAGTATTTTCAGCCATCGAATAGGTATAAGGGGGCGGGATCGCGGGCGCCTTTCCCTATTCTGAGGCCAAAAATACTCATGGCAACGGCGCAGGTCGCGCGCGGTGGCCCGGTTCAGGCGTCGGGGAACCACAGGCGCGGCTCGGCCAGCTCCAGAGAGTTGCCGGCCGGATCGCGGAAGTAGATCGAGCGGGCGCCGTCCGGCCAGTGGAAATCGGCCTCGATGGCCACGCCGGCGGCCTCTAGGTGCTCTTTCCAGGCCTGGATCTCGGCGGCGCTGGCGGCAAAGCAGAGATGGCCCTCGCCGGTCGCGCCATGGGGCGGAACCGGCAGCGTGGGGCTGGACCCGCCCAGCAGGGTGGCCTCGGGTGCGAAGAGCAGAAGCACCACCTGGCCCAGCCGGAAGAAGTGGTGCCGGCCCTCGACCTGCACGATTTCCTCCAGGCCCATCACCTCGCGGTAGAAGGCCGCCGTCTCGGCGAGGTTCGAGGCATAGAGCGCCGTTTCCAGCAGGGCGGCGGGCGGAGCGGGGCTGTGTGCGGGCAGTTCGGTCATCCCGGTAACGTAGCCCGTGGCCGGGTCCGGCCAAGCCTTGCGCCCCGGGCAACGGGCGGATCCCCGCCCGCGACCCGGGGCGCGGCTGTGCACAAGTCGTCTGTTTGTCATTTCAGCGTTACGCGCGGCGGGTAGGGGTTTGACCGTCGACTTGCATATCATGGGGCTTGCCAGCTTCCCGACGCGATATATAGTCGAAGAGACTGGATTTCAGACCTTCGTCCGCAGGGGCGCGAGGTCACACCGGGGCGGGTCCCCCGCCCGGGTGCCGAAGACGGCAGACTTGCGGGAGCGCAGCGCAGATGGACGGTGACTTCAGACGAGACTTCGTGAGAGAGCCGGCCGCTCTCAGGCAGCACCCGGCGCTGGTGTTGAATGCCGACTACAGGCCGCTGTCCTATTACCCGCTGTCACTCTGGCCCTGGCAGGAGGCGATCAAGGCGGCCTGGCTGAACCGGGTCGATATCGTCGCCGAGTACGACCACTGGGTGCGCAGCCCAAGTACCGAGATACGGATCCCCTCGGTGGTCGTCCTGAAAGATTATGTCAAACCCCAGAAGCGCGTGGCCTTCACGCGCTTCAATCTTTTTCTGCGGGACGAATTCTGCTGCCAGTACTGTGGCGCGCGGGGCGATCTGACCTTCGACCATGTGGTGCCGCGTGCCAGCGGGGGCATCACCAGCTGGGAAAACGTGGTGGCTGCCTGTTCGCCCTGCAACCTGCGCAAGGGCTCGAAGAGCCTGCGCCGCGCCGGGATGTCCCTGCGCAAGCCGCCGCGCCCGCCCTCGGCGGAAGAGCTGCGCAACATGGGCCGCAAGTTCCCGCCCAACCACCTGCACGAAAGCTGGCTGGACTTCCTCTACTGGGACGCCGAGCTGGAGGCATAGGCGATTCCGCCCCGGCTCCATGCCGGGCGGCGCCGGGCCTGCTGGCCCAGGCCCTTCCCGCGGGTGTCTGCCGGTGACGCCCTGACATCCGCCCCCTGACTTTCGACCCCTGACATCCGACACCCGGTCAGCGCGCCGCCCGGCGCATCGAGGAGGGCGGTCTGCCGTACAGCTTGCTGAAGGCGGCATTGAAGCGGCGCAGGCTGGCAAAGCCCGCGCGGCAGGCGATCTCTGTCATCGGCAGGGCGGTTTCGTCCAGCAGGCGCTTGGCCCGGGCGATGCGCAGGGTCTGGGCGGTCTGCATCGGCGAGGCGCCGACATGGCCGGCGAAGAGGCGCGACAGGTGGCGCGGGCCGACGCCCAGGCGCTCGGCCAGGGCGGTGACCGTTCCGTGATCCAGGGCCCCGGCCTCGATCAGCTTCAGTGCCCGTTCCACTGTCGTCCTTGTACCGTTCCAGGCGGCACAGAATGGCGCGGTTTCGGGGCGGCAGCGCAGGCAGGGGCGATAGCCGGCCCGCTCGGCCGCCGCGGCGGTCGGGTAGTAGCTGACGTTCCTGGTCAGCGGATGTTTGACCGGGCAGACCGGACGGCAATAGATCCGCGTGGTACGGACTGCGGTGAAGAATAGTCCGTCATAGGCTGGGTCCCGTCTCAGCCGCGCCGCGTTGCAGGTGTCGAAGTCGAGCATGGACACAGCTTAGCCCGCCGTGGTGGCCGGGGCGAGCGCGCAGGGATGATGAGGTCCGAAAATGGCCAGCCGGGGCGCACGAAAACCGCTAGAGGCGGGCGGAGTGCCAACGGAGGGAGAAACCCATGCGCATGTCATCCCGGGACTGGATCCTGCTCTGTCTGCTGTCGGTCCTCTGGGGCGGGTCGTTCTTCCTGGTGGCGGTGGCGATCCGGCAACTGCCGCCGCTGACACTGGTCGCCCTGCGCACCGGCCTCGCCGCCATGGCGCTTGGCGCGGTGCTTCTGCTGCGAGGCGAGGCATTGCCCCGCAGCCCGCGCCACGCGGGGGCCTTCCTGGTCATGGGGACGCTGAACAACCTGCTGCCCTTCAGCCTGCTGTTCTGGGCCCAGACCGCCATCGCCAGCGGCCTGACCGCTATCCTCAACGCCACCACGCCGATCTTCTCGATCATCGTTGCCCACTTCCTGCTGGCCGATGAACGGATGGCGCCGCACAGGGCCCTGGGTATCCTGGCGGGCTTTCTGGGGGTTGTGGTGCTGCTCGGAGGCAGCCTGCTGAGCGGTCCCGGGATCGCTTCGCTGGGGATGCTGGCCTGCCTGGGGGCGGCCCTGTCCTACGGGCTGGCCGGGGTCTACGGGCGCCGGTTCCGGGACATGGGGCTGAGTGCGACACAGGTCGCCTTCGGCCAGCTTGTCGCCACCAGCCTGCTGGCCCTGCCGCTGATTGGCGTGGTGGATCGACCCTGGAGCCTCGCCTGGCCGGGGCTGCCGGTGATCGCGGCGTGCTGGCCCTGGCGCTGGTCTCGACCGCGCTGGCCTACGTGATCTTCTTCCGCCTGCTGGCCTCGGCCGGGGCGGTGAATGTCACGCTGGTCACGCTGCTGGTGCCGGTCAGTGTGATCCTGCTGGGCACCCTCGTGCTGGGCGAGGAACTGGCGCCGCGTCACTCTGCCGGAATGGGTCTGATCGGCCTCGGATTGCTGGCAATCGACGGGCGGATCCTGGCGTGGCTGCGCCGGGCAGGCGGCGCCGGAGCGGCGGGATGAGGCGGCGGGGTGGGAAGGCGGGGCGGGTCAGCGGGGCCCGCCCGCCTGTCGCACAGGCTGCCGGAGCGCAACGCCTTCGCCGCGGGTTTCCGTCGCTCTCCCTGCCGTGGTTCGGCGCCTCAGAAGCGCAGACCGGCGGTCAGGCTGCCCCCGGCAGCCCCGCTGTCGTCGTACTGGCCTTCGATCCGCAGGTGCCAGGGCTGGCCGGTGCTGCCCAGCTCGGCCCCGAGGATCAGCTGGGCGCTGCTGCCCCCGGTCCCGGTGGCGAAGCGCGTGCTGCCCGAACCAAGGGTCATGGTGACATCCTCGCCGTCGGTGAACAGCACGTCGAGCCCGAGGAAGGGCGTGATCACCCGGCCCGCGGCAAGCCCGTGTTCCATTCGCAGTTCGGCCGAGACATAGCCGCTGGTCACATCGCGCGCTCCGAAGCTGGCGCCGCCGAGGCCCGACATGGTCATCTCGCCGATCCGCTGGTGCTCGATCCCGGCGCGGGCCACGACCGAAACCCCCGAGGCCGAGGGGGCCGAGGCGACCGACCCCGCCAGGCCGAGGATCTGCGTCTCGGCGCTGCCCCTGCCGCTGGCGGTCAGCGGGCTGCGCATCTCGATGGTGCCGAACCCCAGGTAGGCGATGCCGACCAGCTGCGCGCCACCCGGCAGGCCAGTGCCCCCGTGCAGCCCCAGCAGGGTGCTGTCCGAGATCAGGTCATGCCCGTCCGAAAGCGTTGCCGAGATCCGGCCGTAGGACAGGAAGACCCCGGCCCGCGCGCCATCGCGCCCCAGGCTCAGCCGGCCCGAGCCGTCGCCGTCGAAGACCCCGACCGAGCCGGTCGCCCACCAGGCGCCATCCCCCAGGCCCTGCTCGCAGAAGGCCAGCCCGTCGCCGGTGGCATCGGGCATCGGCACCAGCGCCGACTTGCCGAGGCCAAGGGCGTGCTCCGTCACATGGGCATCCATGCCGGCAAAGCTGTCTCGCGAGGCGACGACCAGCTTCATGTCGTCGTAGATGGCGGTGTCCGGGGCCTCGTCCATGTCGATGGTCTCGGGGTCGGAGGCAAAGTAGACGACCCCGTTCTGCACCGTCGCGCGCACGATCAGGGTGTCATCGTCCGCGCCCAGGTCGACAAGGCCCTCGATGTCCATCGAGTAGATGTCGATCTGGTCCTTGCCCGCGCCGAGTTGCAGCGCGGTGCCGTCCGTGCCGATGATCCTGCCATGGTTCACCACCACCTGCGCCGCCGAATTCTCGATCGCCTGGGGATCCTCGTCCTCGCCGAGGGCGACGTTGATCGCCACGGCGCCGCTGATGGTGCCGTGATTGGTGATTGTCGAGACCGCGACCTCGGAGTCATCGAAGTCGATCGCGGCCTCGCCCGAAACCGGGCGGATCAGCCCGTAGTTCAGCACCGTGCCGCTGTCGAGGTCGATGGCATCCTCGTGCTGCGAGACGATGCTGCCGGTCGTGGCGTTGACGATTGTCGCCCGCTCGTCGACGTTGATCGCGTCGTGCTGGGCCCGGATGCTGCCCGAGTTGGTGATCCCGGCATCGTCGCCGGCCTCGCCCCCGTGGTCCTCGGCCTCGATCCGGCCGGTGTTGGTCAGCTCCAGACTGTCATCCGCATAGATCCCGTTGTAGCCGCCGTCGATCAGGCCGTGATTGCGGATCACCGCGCCGCCCAGCACGTCGATGGCCGCCCGGTCGGCGATCAGCTCGCCGCCCTCGGCATTGGTCACATCGGCGTCTTCCCCGGCGTTGACCGCCCAGTAGCCCGCATCGATGGTGCCGCTGTTGGTCAGGATCAGCCCGTCTTCCGCGTCGACGCCGTCGTCTCCGGCCTCGATCCGGCCCTCGTTGGTCAGGGTCAGGTCATCCCAGGCGGAGATGCCGTCGACATCGGCGTCGATCAGCCCGGAGTTGCGCACGGTGCCGTCGTCGATGTAGATCCCGTCCTCGCCGGCGTAGATGGTCCCGTGGTTGGTGATGTCGGCCTCGTCGCCGTCGTCCTCGCCACGGATTTAGATGCCGTACCCCTCGGTGCCGGTGATCACCGCACCGGTCTCGTTCAGCACCTTGGTCCGGTCGTATCCCCGTACGCCGTTCCGCGCGCCGGTGATCGTGTTGCGGTTGGTCATGTCACCGTCTTCGGCGCGTTCGAGCCGTCCAGCGCATAGATCCCGTCGTTCTCGTCCGAGGTGATCGTGCCGTGGTTCGTCAGGTCCAGCCGCTCGTCCGCGCGGATCGCCTCCGACTCGGGCTCGGTGATCTCGGCCCCGGGGGCGTCGAAGCCGGTGCCGCTGCCCGAGCAGGTCACGGTGTTGTCGTCCTCAGGTGCGGCGGGTGAGCAGGCCGAAAGCGGAAGCGTGTCGGCCCGCGTCACCAGCGGCAGGGCGGCAAGAAGAGCGATGAGCGAAACGTGTGATGCAGGCCGAAGCAGGATGTGTCCCCCCGAAAGTGACGTCCGTGCAGGTCTGTGTCTGTCCCACGGGAAGGCTAGCGACCTGGCCGGAGACGCGCCAATCCCGGGGGGAGGGAAAGGCGCGCGCCCTGTTGGCATACCTTGCCGAATTGTCCCATCCCCGGGCCGGGCTCAGCGGTGGATGTTCGGCGGTATCGGCATGGCAGAGACGGGATCCGGCGGCGCCGCGCGAAGCCGGAGCGCGTCAGTCGGGAGCGGGTTGCGCCGAGCGACGCGACGACAACGGGCGGGCGCGGAAGTCGAGCAGCCAGAAGGGCACGGCGTCATACTGGGCGTGTTCGGCCGCATCGGCGGTCCGCAGGGTCCTGCCTGGACGGGCCTCGATCCACAGCCGACGCGGCATCCGCTCGAATGCGAGACGGCCACTGAAGATGAGCCGGTGGGTGCCCTCCCGCCCGGCCAGGTCGCGCACCCGCAGGCGCTGGACATGGCCGAGATCGGCGTTGAGCTCGAAGTCGTAGCGCCGGCGCAGGCCGTTCAGCGGCACCGCCAGCTCAAGCCGGAAGACCGAGACCGCCGCCGGCGGGCAGGGCAGGTCGATCTGGGTGACCCGGCGCGGTTCGCGCGGCGCGTCGGGGGCCAGCTTGCGGATGGACCCTCGCAGCACCGGGGGCGTGGCAAGACGGCGATCCCGGCTCTGCCGGGCGATCTGCAGCAGGTGCAGCTGCTTGACCACCCCGCGGGCATGGCGGGTCAGGGGAGTCCAGTCGCTGCGCGGCTTGGCCTGCAGCAGGGTGGCGGCGCGCTGCAGGCGGCCCATGGCGGCGGTGCGCCGGCGCAGCTCGGGCAGGAAGGGCACGTCGTGGCCGAGGCGCTCGGCGAGGAACGAGAAGGCCACCTCGGCCTGCAGCATCAGCCCGCGCCGCTCCAGCAACTCCAGCAGCAGCGCCTCGTCCAGCGGCGGCCCCGACAGCAGCACGGCGCAGTCCACCAGCCAGTCGCTGTGAGTATGGGCGTCCAGCGCGCTGCTGTCGATGGTCATCGCCAGCCAGTGCTCGGGCGCCGGCAGCTGCACCGGGACGCCGAAGAAGTCGTGGCGTGTGGCGCCCCTCCAGATGCCTGCCTCGAGATGCTCGTCGGGCAGGGGAGAGCCGTAGCCCTGCATGTGCAGGTCGATATCGCCGAAGTGCCCGAAGTACAGGTTGACCGAGCGCAGCTCGTCCAGCCGGGCGCGCAGGCAGGCGGGGCTTTCGCCGCTGGAGGGCACCCAGCCGGCCTGGTTGAGCAGGCGCAGGCTCTCGGCGCCGCGGGCGCGGGGGACCAGCAGGTCGATGTCATGGCTGACCCGCGCCTTCTGTGCCTCCGGGTCGCGGGCGATGCGGGCGGCGCCCTTGACCAGCATCAGCGGGATGCCTTTGGCAGCCATGCGCTCGAAGGTCGGCAGAGCCTCGCGGATCGCCATGCGCGACTTGGTCCAGAGCATCCGTTGCAGGCCCTGCAGGCGGGGATACTCGGGCAGGTCGGCTAGCTGCTTGCCGAAGCGGGCGGCGATGGCCAGCTGCAGGCGGTTCTCGCGGAAGCTCGACTCGTCGATGTCGCAGCGGGCGAACCAGTCCCGCGCCACGGCAAGCGCGTGGTCGTGGTCGGCCCCGGCGGCGGCGATCAGCAGCGTCTCCAGCTCGGCGCCGGGCCAGGCCCAGGCGGCCGAGGGGAAACGGCGGGAGGTCGTCTCTGGCGGGGTCATCATGCGCTGTCCGCCTCGCGTTTGCGGCGCAGCGCCGCATGGGCCACATGCAGGAAGGCGCGGCGGCCGTCCTCGCCCAGGTCGTAGGTCAGGCTGCCCGGGATGATGCGGCGCAGGGCCAGGACCTCGGGCAGGGTCTCGATCTGCAGCCCCGCGGCCCGCGCCCGTGCGAACCAGTCGATCATGTCGCCGCAATGGCCGGGAGGGCTGACCACCGGGCCGGTGCGCCGGAAGGCATCGCGGTCGCAGAGCATGGTCGAGCGGGTCGGCCCGTCCCGGTCTTCGCCGCGACCGTCATCGGGGCGGCCATGGTGGAACTGGCGCATCCGCCCGGTCTGGATCACCCCCGGCCCTGCGGCAAGGAAGAGGGGCAGCTGGCGCGCCATCTTGTGCGGCAGCCAGATATCGTCCGCATCGAGGAAGGCGAGAAGATCCTGGCGCGCGGCGGCGACCCCGGTGTTGGTGGCCACGGCGGGCCCGGCGTGGCCCTGCCGGATCACCCGCACCGGCGCCCCGAAATGCCCCGCCAGCTCTGCCGTGCCATCCTGCGAGCCGTCGTCGACCACGATCACCTCGGCGGGCGGCGCCACCTGCGACAGGACCGAGGCGAGGGCCTCCTCAAGGGTGGCGGCGGCGTTGTAGGCCGGGATGATCACGCTGTAGCTGCGCATCAGTAGAACTCCGCTGTGGCAAGGTTCTCGCAATTGAAATCGGGTTTGACCATCCGGATGCCGGGCGTCCTGCGTCGGCGCTGCACGGATTTCAGCAGGGCGATGGCGAAGAAGCGCCGCGCCTCGTCCAGCTGCTTGGTCATGTTGCCGGGATGCCGGCGGTAGTGGATGCAGATGGTATCGGTCTGGGCGATGCGGGGCCCGGTCTCGAAGATGCGCAGCAGGTAATCCACGTCCTCCGAGAAGGCCATGCTCTCGTCGAAGAGACCGATGCGGTCGACCAGCGCCCGCCGCAGCACGGCCGAGGAGAGCTGGATGCCGATCAGTTCGACGCTGCGCGCGCCGGGGGCGGTTGCGAGGGTTTCGGGGTCGATCGCCTCGACCATCAGCAGCCGGCCATACGTCAGGTCACAGTCCTGACCGGGGGCGAAATGGGGTTCGAGGCTGGCCAGGTAGCCGGGCGCGAAGGTGTCGTCGCTGTCGAGGAAGGTCACCAGGTCGGTATCGGGCGCCAGGTTGCGCAGCCCGGTGTTGCGTGCCGCGGTGACGCCCGCATTGTCCTGGCGGATGCAGCGCAGGCCCGGCACCTGCGCGCCCATCTCTTCGAGGTAAGCTGCCGTGCCGTCCTGCGAGCCGTCGTCGACGACCAGGATGTCGAGGGTCAGCCCGGTCTGCTGGCGCAGCACCGAGGCAAGGGCCTGGCGCAGCAGGTCGACCCGGTCATGGGTCGGGATGATGATGGTCAGCTTCACGTTTCCAGCTCTCCGATGAAGGTGCGCAGCGCGGAGGCGATCTCATGCGGGTCGGTGCCCAGGTCCATCCGGTAGCCCGGCAGCCCGCGCGACACGGCGGCGCAGGTGCGCGCCATCTCGGGGCGGGCGCAGGGGATCTGCGTCACCCCCGAGGGTGCCAGGGCCAGGAAGGCTTCCCGGGCGCCGATCGGATGGAAGCTGGTGCGCGCGGCATGGGTGATCCGGGGCAGTACCAGCGCGCCGAGGCGGATCTCGGCCGGCATGGGGTGCCCGGCGATCCGTGTCAGCGGCAACAGGTACTTGCCCTGCCAGTTCAGGGCCTCGCCCCGGGTCAGCGCCTCGGGCAGCGCGGCGCGGCTGGCGCCGGCGGGGTCGATTTTCATGCAGGCGAAGGCGGCGCGGGCGCGCAGGGGACCGTCGCCGGTGAGGGCGACATAATCGTCGCCGACGCTGTCCAGACCGTGCCGCACCCCGGCCAGCACGGTGCCCGACTTGCCCGAGCCCCCCTTGCCGGCTAGCAGCACCCCGCTGCCGCCGCTGGCCAGGGTGCCGGCGTGGACCAGCCCGCCGCCCTGTTCCAGCAGCGCCCAGTGAATGAAGTTGCGCAGCGGAGAGCCGGCCTCCCACGGGGGCAGGGCCGAGGGCGCGGCGGCCAGTTGCAGCCCGCGCCCCTTGGCCCGGTCATGGATCTGCCAGAAGCCGAGGTCGTCGTAGAAATGGAAGCGATAGCGGGTGTCCTGCAGCGCCGCCTCGACCTCGCGTTCGCGAAAGTAGGTCTCTCCCCAGCGGGGCCAGAGCCCGTGCGGCAGATCCCCGGGCAACAGGTGCAGCACCTCCAGGTCCGGCGGGGTTTCCGGCGAGGGGGCTGCATGTCCGGCGCGCAGCATCCCGACGACCGCCGCATCCGTGGTGCGGCAGCGCACCTCCAGCTCCGCCGAGCGGACCCGGGCGCTGAGCGGCAGGCGGGCCGCCAGACGGTCGAACTCGGCAAACAGCGCCCCGAAGAGGTGTTCGGCGGTGGAAATGGTCAGGGAAGCGGAAATCGGATCTCTCCGCGCCGGTCTAGAAGCCGTCCGGCCGCTTGGGCCAGCCCGCTTCGGGATCCGTGTCGTGGATCGGATCGGCGATGATCAGGTCGGCGAGGTCATCGTAGCAGTCCACCGTGGGGCCGGGCGCCGCCCCGCGCAGCGCGGCCAGCAGGGTGTCGGGCAGCGGAACACTCTGGTCCGCCGGGGTGATCAGCCCGTGACCCCGCAGGGTCTCCACGAAGCCTGCCACCTCGTCGTCGCGTCCGGTGCCCGCCTGGATCTCGGCCAGCGCATGTCCTTCGGAAATCGCCTTCCACAGCAGGGCACCGCTTTCGTTCAACCCGAAGTACTGACCGCAGGACAGGTTGAGAATGACCATGTCACCGTCGAATTCCTCGTGAACGATATCCGGGCCGGCTGGCTGAAACGCCCCGGCTTGCTGAATGTCCGCCATTGTCCCTCCACTTTTTCGGCGAGGATTAGCACCAATTGACGCTATCTAGCAACGATCTTCGCCTGACGCCCGGGTCAGCAAAGTGACGGGCGGGCAGGCGGATCGCTCTGCGGGTCAGCGTCCTGCCGTCACGATCACGCGGATCGCGGCGCGGGTCCAGAAAATCCTGTACACAGGTGCGGGATCCGCTCGGCGCGGTCAGCCGGAGGGGCCGCTAATGTCCGGGGAAGGGTGGTCAGCCGGTGCGCGGTCCGGCGGGGGCGGCGGCGAGCTCTTCCAGGATGGCGCAATCGGGGGCGTCGTCGCCGTGGCAGTGGCCGATCAGCACCTCCAGCTCGGTCTCCAGCGCCCGAAGCTGGCCGATCTTGTCGCGCACCGCTTCCAGGTTGCGGATCGCCAGCGCCTGCACGTCGCGGCTGGCCCGGCCCGGGTCGGCGTCGAGCTCCAGCAGGCGGCGGCATTCCTCCAGCCCGAAGCCGAGGTGGCGGGCCTGGGCCAGCATCCGCAGCCGGCTGATCGCCCGGTCGCCGAAATCGCGATAGCCGTTCTCGGCCCGGTCCGCCGAGACCAGACCGATCTCCTCGTAGTAGCGGATGGTCTTGACCGAGAGTCCGGTCCGGCGTGCGGCCTGTCCGATGTTCATGGCGGGGCTCCTTTCGGGACCAGATAAAGGCGCCGGGCGCCCCTGGGTCAAGAGAGGGCCGGGGGCGCGACGGCCCCCGGCATCAGGGGAAGGCCCGGGGCCCGTCGGTCCCCGGGATCCCGGCGTGCGGGTCTACAGCTTCTGGGCGCGCAGCCGCAGGGCGTTGCCGATGACCGAGACCGAGGACAGGCTCATCGCCGCCGCCGCCACGATGGGCGACAGAAGCACGCCCAGCAGGGGATAGAGCACCCCGGCCGCCACGGGCACGCCTGCGGTATTGTAGACGAAGGCGAAGAAGAGGTTTTGGCGGATGTTGCGCATCGTCGCCTCGGCCAGGCGACGGGCCCGCAGGATCCCGCCGAGGTCGCCCTTGACCAGGGTCAGCCCGGCACTTTCGACGGCCACGTCGGCGCCGGTGCCCATGGCGATGCCCACATCGGCGGCGGCAAGGGCAGGGGCATCGTTGACCCCGTCCCCGGCCATGGCGACCGAGCGGCCCTCCGACTTCAGTTGCTCGACCAGCGCGTGCTTCTCCTCGGGGCTGACGCCGGCGTGCACCTCGTCGATGCCCAGTTCGGCCGCCACGGCCCGGGCCGTGGCCTCGGCATCGCCGGTGGCCATGACGATGCGCAGCCCCAGTCCGTGCAGGGCGCGGATCGCCTCGGGCGTGGTCTCCTTGATGCGGTCGGCCACGGCGATCAGCCCGGAGGCGGTGCCATCCAGCGCGACGAACATCGCCGTCTTGCCCTCGCCCTGCAGGGTCTCGACCCGCGCCGCCAGGGCGCCGGTGTCGATGCCGAGATCCGCCATCAGCGCAGCGTTGCCAAGCGCCACCCTGCGACCCGACACCACCCCGGTGACGCCCTTGCCGGTGACCGCCTCGAAGTCGCTGCTGTCCTGCCGCGTGGCCCCCCGCGCCTCGGCGCCTGTCACGATGGCTTCGGCCAGGGGATGTTCGGAACCGCGCTCCAGCGCCGCGACGAGAGAGAGGAACCCGGCCTCGTCGAGGTCGGTGCACTCGACATCGGTCAGGGTCGGCTTGCCCTCGGTCAGGGTGCCGGTCTTGTCAAGGACCAGCGTGTCCACCTTGGCGAAGCGCTCCAGCGCCTCGGCGTCGCGGATCAGCACCCCGGCCGAGGCGCCGCGCCCGGTGGCGACCATGATCGACATCGGCGTCGCCAGGCCCAGGGCACAGGGGCAGGCGATGATCAGCACCGAGACGGCGGCGACGAAGGCATAGGACAGGGCCGGCGCGGGGCCGAGCGCCCACCAGGCCACGAAGGCCAGCAGCGCCGAGGCGACGACGGCGGGCACGAAGTATTCCGCCACCCGGTCGGCCATGGCCTGGATCGGCGCGCGCGAGCGTTGCGCCTTGGCGACCATGTCGACGATGCGCGACAGGGTGGTCTCGGCGCCAACCTGGCGGGCCTCCATCAGGAAGCTGCCGGACTTGTTGAGCGTGCCGCCGGTGACCTCTTCGCCCTCGGTCTTCTCGACCGGCACGGGTTCGCCGGTGATCATGCTTTCATCCACCGAGGAGCGGCCTTCGGTCACCACACCGTCGACCGGCACGCTTTCGCCGGGGCGCACGCGCAGGATGTCGCCGGTCTTCAGCTCGTCCAGGGGCACGTCCTCTTCGCTGTCGCCCGAGACGCGGCGGGCGGTCTTCGGCGCCAGGTCCATCAGTGCGCGGATGGCGTCGCCGGTACGCTCGCGCGCGGCGAGTTCCATGACCTGCCCGATCAGCACCAGCACCAGGATCACCGCGGTGGCCTCGAAATAGACCGGCGTCATCCCCATGCCGTCGGACATCTGCGCGGGCAGCAGGCCGGGCGCCAGCAGCGAGACGATGGAGAAGAGATAGGCCGCCCCGGTGCCGATGGCGATCAGCGTCCACATGTTCGGCGAGCGGTTGACGATCGAGGACCAGCCACGGCGGAAGAAGGTGCGGCACATCCAGACCACCGGCGTCGCCAGGGCGAACTGCAGCCAGCCGAACAGGTCATGGCCCAGCCACTCGGCGAAGGGAATGCCGACATGGGCGCCCATTTCCAGCAGGAAGACCGCCAGCGCCAGCGGCGCGGTCAGCCACAGGCGCCGGGTGAAATCGACGTATTCCGGGTTCGGTCCGCTGTCGGCGGAGGGGGTCATCGGTTCCAGCGCCATGCCGCACTTCGGGCAGTCGCCGGGGTGGTCCTGCACGATCTCGGGGTGCATCGGGCAGGTATATTCGGTGCCCGCCGGCATGGGGGCGGGGGCGGGGCGGTCGCCAAGGAAGCTTTCGGGCTCGGCCTCGAACGTCTCCTGGCAGCGGGCAGAGCAGAAGTAGACCCGTTCGCCCTGATGCTTGGCCATGTGGGCGGCGGTGGCGCGCTCGACCGTCATGCCGCAGACCGGGTCCCTGGCGGTGCGGTAGCCCTCGGGATCGGCGAGGAACTTGGTCCGGCAGCCGTCGCAGCAGAAGTGATAGACATGGCCGTCGTGTTCGGCCCGGGGCTTTCCGGCCTCCGGGTCGACGATCATGCCGCAGACCGGATCGCGGGTCACCGCAGGGCCTTGCCCATGGGCGTGGGTATGGTCATGGGGAGGATGAGCGTTGGACAAGGTGATTCCTTCCTTCAGCGAGGATATGGACCGATCACCTAAGGTCTCCAGCTACTGGAGGGTCAAGCCCCTCTGTCCACTTTCCGCGCACAGGCCCGGGGCAGTCTGCCAATCGACGTGACGCAGGTCCGCCTTGCCCCCGGCCCGGACCTTGCCCTGATGCCTTGAACCCGGGCCACTTCGCTGCCATCTTCGCCGGTAGCGAGGACGACCTCCCCATCATGGACCATGGCCCGGGACGACCCGGCATATTGGAAGAGGTTGTCATGCGCTCATCCTTCGACCGCCTGCGTCATGCCGTCAGCTTCGAGATCCTGGCGCTGCTGCTGATGGTGCCCCTCGGCGCGCTGGCCTTTCACGAGCCGGTGCAGGATATCGGTGTCCTGGGCCTTGTCGGGGCAACGCTCGCGACGCTGTGGAACCTTGTCTACAATCTCGGGTTCGACATGGTGCTGCGGCGGCGGACCGGATCGACGCTGAAAAGCCTGCCGGTGCGGATCCTGCACGCGGTGCTTTTCGAGCTGGGGCTGCTGGTCGCGCTGATGCCCTTCATCGCCTGGTATCTCGGGGTGTCTCCCTGGCGGGCACTGGCGATGGATGCCTCCTTCGCGCTGTTCTACGTGGTCTACGGATTTGCCTTCAACTGGGGCTACGACCGGCTGTTCCCCTTGCCCGAATGGCAGGAAACGCCCGGGACGGCCTGAGGGGACCGCAGTGGGACAGGGCAGAGGCCCTCGGCCTGGCGGCGAGGGCAAGGGCTGGCCGTGGAGGCGGCACCCCGTGGGGGCGAAACGCAAACGCCCCCGCAGCGGGGCTGCGGGGGCGTCGCGATCCGGGTGGGCCGGAATTACTTGCCGGCAGGCTCTGCGGCCGGGGCGGCGGGCTTCTTCGCCGGGGCCTTGGCGCCTCCGGGCGACAGCGGATCGTCCTGACGCTGGACCGAGCCCTCGAAGTGGGCGCCGCTCTCGATGGCGATGGTCTTGTGGATGATGTCGCCTTCGACGCGGGCGGTCGACGTCAGGCGCACCTTCAGGCCACGCACGCGGCCGATGATGCGGCCATTGATCACCACGTCGTCGGCGGTGACTTCACCGCGGATCGTCGCGCCTTCGCCGACGGTCAGCAGGTGCGCACGGATGTCGCCCTCGATGGTGCCCTCGACCTGGATATCACCGGTGGTCTTGATGTTGCCGGTGATGTGCAGGTCGGACGAGAGCACCGATGCCGGGGGTTTCGCCTTGGGGGCGGAGCTTTTGAAATCCATGCTGGGTGCCGTCGTCTTGGGCGCCGTCTCAGCAGGAGCCGGCGTGGTGTTCTCACTGGTCTTGGGACCGGGTTCGTTGATCTTGCTCTTAGAAAACATCTCTTGCCGCCTTGATATAGATCATCGGGTTCACGGGCTTTCCGCCCACTCGGATCTCGTAATGGAGATGGGGCCCGGTTACCCGTCCGGATGCTCCCATATCACCGATGCGTTCCCCGCGCGAGACCCTTTGCCCGACTTTCACGCCAATGCGCGACATATGGGCGTAACGGGTCTCGATGCCGAAATCGTGCTTGATCTTCACCAGCCGTCCATAGCCGGTGGACCAGCCCGCATGGGTGACCACGCCGTCGCCCGCTGAATAAAGCGGCGTGCCCACGGGGGCGGCCATGTCGGTGCCGTAGTGCTGGCGGATGCCGCCGGTCTTGGGGTCACGGCGGGTGCCGAAGCCCGAGGAATAGCGGAAGCGCGCGTGCACGGGCATGGCGAAGGGCGCCTTCTCCGCCGCGAGGCGGTAGAGGTCCAGCTCTTCAAGCCGCTGCAGGATGGCATTGGCGCGCTCGGCGTCGGGCGAGGGCAGTTCGCCCATCGTCGAGAAGGAGATCGGCGTCATCGGGCCGCCGCGTCCGGTGTAGCCGCGCCGCACCTGGTTGATCAGCGTGTCGGTGTTCATCCCGGCGGCGCGGAACATCTTGTCCAGCGGCTCGACCGAGACGGTCATGGCTTCTTCCAACTGGCGGAAGATGGCGTCGTTCTGGTCTTCCATCAGCGCGATACGCTCGGCCATCTCGTCGGCCTGGGCGAGGGCGTCCTGGGCGTGAACCTCGGTCTGGTCGCGCTCGGCGGCGGTTTCCGACAGGGCTGCGGTCAGCACGTTCAGCGTGTCCTCGGCATAGGCGGGCAGGGCCTCGCGCTCGCCGCCCTCGGCGGGGGTCTGCAGCGCCAGCAGCTCTTCGCGGGTGGCGTCGCGTTCCTTCAGCGTCTTGCGCAGGGTGGCCTGGATGACGTCGATCCCGGTCTCCAGCTCGCGGCGGCGTGCCTCGGATTGCAGCAATTCGGTCTGCATCGCCGAGATGCGTTCCAGCGCGGCGTTGAAACGGTCCTGGGCGGCGAGGGCTTCCTGTTCGCGCAGGTCACGCTCGGCGGCCATGGAGTTGAGGCTTTCGCGGTAGGTGGCCTGGTCGCGCATCGCCTGTTCGCGGTAGTTGCCCGAGCCGATGCTGTCCATCAGCAGGATCGCCGTGGCGATGATCGTCCAGGAGACGATCATGGTGCCGCCGGCGGCCGCGATGATCTGCGTGACAGGGCGCAGCCGGATGAACCGCGTGTCGTTATCCGAACGCAGGAAGACCCGGCGCTCGGGGAAATGGCGTTCCAGAAAGGCGTGAACGCGTATGGCTAGTCTGGTTCTCACGGGGTCCCGATCCCTCTTCGTCCCATCCTGACGCCCGGTACGAGGTCCCCACCTCAGACGCCTGAAACCAGTTACCCGCGCCGGTCCGGCGGGGCAACTTTTTTGTCCCCCCTGCGGCAGGGGCTGCGCAAAAAACGGCGTATCGGGCGGGATTTCGCCGAAATTTGCCCATCTGCGCAGGGGGTGGCAGGCCGCAATGCCTGCCTGCGCGCGCCTCAGCTCTCGCCGGCCAGCGGCCAGTAGAAGTCCGGTGGCAGACCGGCCTCGGCGCGTTTCTCCTCGTTGAAGGGCGGTTTGAGGGCACCGTGGAAATACTGCTGCACAAGGGCGTGGAAGGTGGGTTTCGGATCGCGGTTCTCGCGCCCGCAGAGGAAGTGGAACCACTTCGAGCCATAGGCGACATGGCCGACCTCCTCGGCGTAGATCACTTCCATCGCCTCGACGACATTGTCGATGCCGGCCTTGCGGAAGATCTCGATCATGCCGGGGGTGACATCCAGCCCGCGCGCCTCCAGCACCATGGGCACCACGGCGAGCCGGCCCCAGATGTCCTCGACCGTGTCCTCGGCGGCGCGCCACATGCCGGCATGGGCGGGCAGGGCGCCGTAGTGGCTGCCGAGGCTTTCCAGGCAGTCGCAGATCAGGTTGAAGTGCTTGCTCTCTTCATCGGCCGCCTTGACCCAGTCGTCGTAGAAGCCGGGCGGGAAGGCGACATGGGGAAAGCGCGCGATGATGTCCCAGTGCAGGTCAACGGCATTCAGCTCGATATGGGCGACGGCGTGCAGCAGCGCGATGCGCCCCTGCGGCGATCCGGGCCGGCGGCGCGGCACCTCGCGCGGGTCGAGCAGTTCGGGTTTCGCGGGGCGGGCCGGGCGCAGGGGCGGCTGCGCGGCGCCGAGGGGGATTTCCTCTCCGGCAGCACGGGCGGCGAACCACGTCGCGGCGTGGCGGTGCGAGAGAGCGGTCTTTTCGCGGCCATCGGCGGTGCTGAGCACCTCGACGGCCATCTCGGTCAATGTGGTCATGGGGGGCCTTGTCTTGAATTCGGGCTGTCGCGGTCCTGTGGTCCTCATGCGGCACCTGTGCCCGGGGGCCGTTCCGGGGGCATCGAGCCCCCCGAACGGCGGGGGCCGAGCCCCCGGCGCGCAGCGAGGGCGGGGCGCCCGGCCGGCCCTGCCGGGCCTGGGGCACCGGGCGCGCGGCGGGCTAGAGAGCCTGCGCCGCCGCCAGCACCTCCTCGGCATGGCCCGCCACCTTCACCTTCGGCCAGACCCGGGCCACGGTGCCATCGCCGGCGATCAGCAGGGTGGTGCGCTCGATCCCCCAGAAGGTCTTGCCGTACATGCTCTTTTCCTTCCAGACGCCGTAGTCCTCGCAGACCGTGCCCTCGGCGTCCGACAGCAACTCGGTGCTCAGCTCGTGCTTGGCGCGGAACTTCTCGTGCTTGGCGACGGGGTCCTTGCTGATGCCCAGGACGCGCACCCCGGCGGCGGTGAACCGATCGGCCAGGGCGGTGAAGTCCTTGTTTTCGGTGGTGCAGCCGGGGGTGTCGTCCTTGGGATAGAAGAACAGCACCACCGGCGCCGGGCGCAGCGCGGAAAGCGTCACGGAGCCGCCGTCGGTCGCGGGCAGGGTGAAATCGGGGGCGAGACTGCCCTCGGTCGGCAGGGAAGCGGAGGTTTCGGACATGGGCGGGACCTTTCTTGTCGTGTCGTGTCACCTTCCATATTAGGCACCGGGGGCGCAGAATGAAAATCCGCGATCGCCCGCAACGTCGACGACAGCTTCAACCACAGGCCCCGATGAGCAGACCCGACCCCGGAGAGGACCCCCAGCCCGCCCCGCGCCGGCCCCGACGGCCGCTGCGCGCCGTCGCCCGGCTGCTGGCGCTGGTGCTGCTGCTGGCGGTGTTCGGCGCAGGCGTCTGGGCCGGGCGTCTGGTGCTCTCGGGCCAGCCGATCCCGGCGCCGGACTGGCTGCGCGACCGGGTGACGGCGCGGATCGAGGCGCAGAGTCCCGGCCTCGGCCTGTCCTTCGACGGGCTGTCGCTGGTGTTCGAGGAGGGCTGGCAGCCGCGGGTGCGAATGCGCAACCTGGCGCTGACCCTGCCCGGCAGCGGCGCGCGGGTGCAACTGGACCAGAGCACGGCGCGGCTGGACGGGGCGGCGCTGCTGCGCGGCGGCATCGCGCCGCGCGAGATCACCGTGACCGGCGCGCAGCTTCGCCTGCGCCGCCGCGCCGACGGCAGTCTCGACCTGATGGCACGCAGCCCCGGCAACGACCGCGCCCTCGCCGATGCGCTGGACGAGCTGAAATCCGCCCTGCGCCGCCCCGAGCTTGCGGGCCTGCGCAGGATCGAGGGGCTGGGGCTGACCCTGATCTACGAAGATGCCCGCGCCGAACGCCTCTGGTCCGCAGATGGTGGCCGCCTCGTGCTGGACCGGCAGGGCGAAGAGCTGGTGATCCGGGGCGATGTCTCGCTTCTGGGCGGGCGCAGCTATGCGACGCTGGTCGAAGGCAGCTATACCTCGCGGCTGGATGCGCGTGCAGGATCGTTCCAGCTCTCGGTCGCCGACATGCCCTCGGAGGACCTCGCGACACAGGGCCCGGCGCTGGCCTGGCTTGGTGTGCTGCGGGCGCCGCTCTCCGGCGCGCTGCGGGTGGCGGTGAAGGAGGACGGTGCCCTCGGCCCGCTCCATGCCACGCTGCAGATCGGTGCCGGGGTGCTGCGGCCCTCCGAGGAGACCCGACCGATCCCCTTCGACTCGGCGCGCAGCTATTTCTCCTTCGATCCGGCCAGCCAGATGCTGCGCTTCACCGAGCTGTCCTTGCAAAGCCGATGGGTCAGCCTGCTGGCCGAAGGGGCCTTCCAGATTGGCGCCGGACCCTCGGGCGGGGTCGAGATGACCGGCCAGCTGTCTGCCACCGATATCGTCGCCAACCCGGGGGATCTCTTTGCCGCTGCCCTGCGCCTGGACCGGGCCGAGGCCGAGCTGCGCCTGGCGGTCGATCCCTTCGAGCTGTCTCTCGGGCAATTGCTGCTGTCGGAGGGCGGCCAGTCGCTGCAGCTCTCGGGCTGGATGCGGGCGCGCAATGGCTGGGAGCTGGGGCTGGAAGGGGCCCTGGCCGATCCGCGCGACGCGGCGGCGCGGCTGTCGCCCGACGATGTACTGGGATTCTGGCCGCCGCTGGCCAAGCCGAAGACCCGCAGTTGGGTCTCGCGCAACCTGCTGGAGGGCGCGCTGTCGCACCTGCAATTCGCCCTGCGCGCCACCGAGGGCCGCGCGCCGGACCTGCAGCTGGGGTTCGACTTCGACGAGGCCACGCTGACCTACCTGCGCGGGATGCCGCCGGTCCGCGGGGCGCGGGGCCATGCCTCGCTACGCGGTGACCGCTTCGTGGTCCGTTCCGACGCGGGCCAGGTCGATGTGCCGGGCGGGGGCGTGCTGGACGTGGCGGGCACCACCTTCGTGGTGCCGGACGTGAGGGTGAAACCGGCCGACGGCGAGGTCTCGCTGCGCGCCGAGGGGGCCCTCGGTGACGCGCTGCGGTTGCTGGACCATGCGCCGCTGGAGCTGCTGAGCAAGGCGGGGCAGGATCCGGGCATGGCCAGCGGCCGGGCCAGGGCCGAGGCGCTGATCACCATGCCGCTGATCAAGGACCTGCCAATGGACGAGGTCGAGGCCAGCTACAATGCCCGGGTCGAACAGGTCGAGAGCGACAGCCTGGTGCCCGGGCGGCGGCTGACGGCTGACGTTCTGCAGGTGACGGGGGACAAGCGCGGCCTCACGGTCTCGGGCGCCGGGCAGCTTGATGGGCTGGCCTTCCAGGGCCGGTTCCGGGCCGGGCTGGGCGGGACGCAGGCGCGGCCGCAGGTCGAGGCCCGGGTGACGCTGGACCAGGCGGGGGCAGAGGCGCTTGGCCTGACGCTGCCGCCGGGGACGCTGTCGGGGCAGGGCACGGCGGACCTCTCGCTTGAGCTGGAGGGGCCGGATGTCATCGATTTCCGGGTCGAGAGCGACCTCGCCGGGCTGGGGCTGCGCATCCCGGCGCTCGGCTTCGCGCTGTCCCCGTCCGGCACCGGTCAACTCAGCGCCGAGGGCCGTCTGGGCGAAAGCCTGCGGCTGGACTCCTTCGCGCTGGAGGCCCCGGGGCTGGCGCTGTCGGGCGATCTCACCGCCTCGCCGGAGGGCAGGTTGCAGCTGCTGTCGCTCGACCGGCTGCGGGCGGGGGGCTGGCTGGACATCTCGGCCCGGGTCCGCCCCTCGGGCAGCGGGACGGCGCTGGAAGTGACGGGGGGGCGGGTCGACCTTGCGGCGATGCCCGACCTGCCGGGCGGGGGGGATCTGCCGGCGGCACTGGTGCTTGACCGGCTGGAGGTCTCGGACGGGCTGGCGCTGACCGGCTTCCGGGGCCAGCCGGCGGGGGGCGGCGCGCTGCGCTTCTCTGGCCGGGTCAACGGCGGCGCCGGGGTGACGGGGGTCTGGAGCCCGCGCGCGATCCGGGTCGAGGCCGCCGATGCCAGCGCGGTGCTGGCCGCGGCGGGCTACCTGAGGCAGGGCAGCGGCGGGCGGCTGACGCTGGACCTGGTGCCGCAGGGAACCCCGGGCCATTACGCGGGCCACCTGGAGATCAAGGATCTCCGCATCCGCGAGGCGCCGGTCATGGCGGAGCTGCTGAACGCGCTGTCGATCGTCGGACTGCTGGAGCAGCTTTCAGGGCCTGGGATCCTGTTCAGCGACGTCGAGGCGGATTTCACCCTGTCGCCCGGCGCCCTGGTGGTGCAGCAGGCCAGTGCGGTCGGCGCCTCGATGGGGATCTCGCTGGACGGTCTCTATGATCTCGCGGGAGGGCAGCTGCAGATGCAGGGGGTATTCTCGCCGCTCTACGTGCTGAACGGGATCGGTGCGCTGCTGACCCGCAAGGGCGAGGGGCTGATCGGCTTCAACTTCCGGCTCGACGGGCCGGCCTCGGATCCGCGGGTGCGGGTGAACCCGCTTTCGGCGCTGACCCCCGGCATGTTCCGCGAGATCTTCCGCAGGCCGGCGCCCGGGACGGACTAGGGCGCCACGGGACCGGGTGTTGCGGCCCGCGCGGGGAGGGTGTAGCGGGGCCGCGAATGTGTTCCGGGTCCGGGGGTGTGCCGTGCAGCTGTCCGATTTCGATTTCGATCTGCCCGAGGGGCTGATTGCCACGCGCCCGGCGCGGCCGCGCAGCGCGGCCAGGCTGCTGGTGGCCGAGGGAGACGCGATCCGTGACGCCGTGGTGCGCGACCTGGGCGACTACCTGCGCCCCGGCGACCGGCTGGTGCTGAACGACACCAGGGTGATCCCGGCGCGGCTTTCGGGGGTGCGGGCGCGCAGCTCGGCCCAGGGCGAGACCGAGGCACGGATCGAGGTCACCCTGCTGGAGCCCCGCGCGGAAGGGGGCTGGGCGGCGCTGCTGAAACCCCTGAAGAAGGTGCGCGACGGCGAGGTGATCCGCTTCACCGAGCGCCTCTCGGCCGTGGTCGAGGGCCGCGAGGCGGGCCAGGCCCTGCTGCGCTTCGAGGCGATCGGCGATTTCGACGCCGCCCTGGCCGAGGCCGGGCAGATGCCGCTGCCGCCCTATATCGCAGCCCTGCGCGCGCCCGATGAGCAGGACAAGCAGGATTACCAGACCGTCTGGGCCGAGAAGTCCGGCGCCGTTGCGGCGCCGACCGCCTCGCTGCATTTCGACGACGAGTTGCTGGCGCGGTTGGCCGCGAAGGGCGTCGACTTCACCCATGTGACGCTGCATGTCGGCGCCGGCACCTTCCTGCCGGTGAAGGTCGAGGACGTCACCACCCACAAGATGCACGCCGAATGGGGAGAGGTGACCGAGGCCGCCGCTGCCGAGATCGCCGCCACCAAGGCGGCGGGCGGCCGGGTGATCCCCGTCGGCACCACCGCCCTGCGCCTGATCGAGAGCGCGGCCCGGGACACCGGCGCCATCGCGCCCTGGCGCGGCGAGACAGATATCTTCATTTACCCCGGTTTCACCTTCGCCGTGGCAGATGCCCTCATGACCAATTTCCACCTGCCCAAGTCGACCCTTATGATGCTGGTCTCGGCCCTGATGGGACCCGAGACCATCCGGCAGATCTATGCCCATGCCATCGCAGAGAAATACCGCTTTTTCTCCTATGGCGATGCCTCGCTGTTGATCCCGCGGCCCTGACGTGAAATCCATGAGGCGGGGCCTGCGCGGCCCTGTCCGCCCCCGCCTGGGTCCAGCCAGAGACTCGCCCGCGACCCCGACTGAGGAGACATCGAATGCTACAGGTTCTCGGAACCTCCTGGGCCCTTTTGCTCGGCCTCATGCTGCTCATGCTGGGCAATGGCCTGCAGGGAACCCTGCTGGGTGTGCGGGGCGAGATCGAGGGTTTCTCGACCTTCCAGATGTCGCTGGTCATGTCGGCCTACTTCGCCGGCTTCCTCGGCGGGTCGCGGCTGGCGCCGGAGATGATCCGCCGCGTCGGCCACGTGCGGGTCTTCGCGGCGCTCGGCTCTTTCATCTCGGCGGTGCTGATCCTCTATCCCGCCTATCCCAACCCCTGGGCCTGGTCGATCGAGCGGGTGATCATCGGCTTCTGTTTCTCGGGCGTCTACGTCACCGCCGAAAGCTGGCTGAACAATGCCGCCACGAACGAGACCCGGGGGCAGTCGCTGGCGCTCTACATGTTCGTGCAGGTGGTTGGGATCATGGCGGCACAGGGCATCCTGCTGCTCGGCGATCCGGCGGGCTTCATCCTGTTCATCGTGCCCTCGGTGCTGGTCTCGATCTCCTTCGCGCCGATCCTACTGTCGGTCTCGCCGACACCGGCCTTCGATTCGACCAAGCCGATGTCGCTGACGGAGCTGTTCCATACCTCGCCGCTGAGTTTCGTCGGCGTCTTCCTGGTCGGCGGCGCCTTCTCGGCGCAGTTCGGCATGGCGGCGGTCTTCGGCACCCAGGCGGGGCTGAACCTGCCGCAGATCTCGCTGTTCATCACCATGTTCTACGTCGGCGCGATGCTGTCGCTCTATCCGCTGGGCTGGCTGTCGGACCGCATGGACCGGCGCCTGCTGATCGCCATCGAGGCGATCATCGGCGGCCTTGGCGCCGGCATCGGCTGGGTGCTGGGGGACAGCTACGTGGCGCTGCTGGTGGCCGCCGTCTTCATCGGCGGCATGACCAATCCGCTCTATTCGCTGCTGCTGGCCTATCTGAACGACCTGCTGGAACACGACCAGATGGCGGCCGGCAGCGCCGGGATGATGTTCGTCAACGGGCTGGGCGCCATCGGGGGCCCGCTGCTGACCGGTTGGGTGATGACCGTGGCCGGGCCCGGGGGCTTCTTCCTGTTCATCGCGGCGCTGTTGCTGGCGACTGCGGGCTATGCCTTCTGGCGGATGACCCGTCGCCCCTCCATCGCGGCCGAGGATACCGGCGCCTATGCGCCGGTCCTCATGTCCGCGACCTCCGTGGCCGTCGAGGCGGCGCAGGAATGGGCGCAGGAGGTGGCGGATGAGGCAGCGGCCGAGGAATCCGCCACACAGGGGCACTGAAATGTACGGGTAGGGAAATCCTTCATTCCATTCCTGTAAAAGCTTTGTAACACTGGCGGAAACGGCGCAATCGCCAGCAATGAGGAGAGAGCCATGATTGCCCCCGACGAGGTATTGTCGTTCTGGTTGGACGAAGTCGGCCCGGAGGGCTGGTACAAGTCCTCCGAGGCGCTGGACCAGCAGATCCGGGATCGCTTCGGCGACGCCTGGAGGAGCGCTCAAGGTGGCACCTACGGGCTTTGGCTGACCTATCCCAGCGGGGCGCTGGCCTACATCATCCTGATGGACCAGTTCCCGCGCAACATGTTCCGGGGTCAGAAGACCGCCTTCGCCTCGGACAAGGTCGCCCTGGCGGCGGCCAAGATGGCGATTGATCACCGCTGGGATGTCAAGATCGACGAACCGGCGCGGCAATTCTTCTACCTGCCGCTGATGCATTCCGAAAGCCTCTGTGACCAGGACCGCTGCGTGCGCCTGATGGCCGAACGGATGCCCGAGACCGGTGCGTCCAACATGGTCCACGCGAAGGCGCACCGCGAGGTGATCCGCAAGTTCGGCCGTTTCCCCTATCGCAACGAGGCGCTGCAGCGGCGCAGCACCGCCGCCGAGGCAGCCTACCTGGAACAGGGCGGCTATGGCGCCACCATGCGTTCTCTGGAAGCGGCCGCGGGCTGAGGCTGCGGCCCGCCTGACCTGATCTCGGACCCCGGGTGCCCTGCGCCCGGGGTCTCTTGCTGCCCGTACCCTTGCGCCGCTCACCACGGCTCGGTTCGTCTCGGGCAGGGCGCGGCGCGATATCCCGCTGCACGACCTTCGACCCCTTTGACAGTGGCCCGGCACAGGCTACCTTCGGGCTGAACCGGTGGCGGGCCTTCGGGGGTTTCCCCGGGCGCATAGCGGCCTTTCGGCGCTGAATGGCGCCGGGGCGCTTCCCGTGCTTGTCGCTGGCTGGCAGATAGTTTAACGTCAAACTATCTTTTGAGCGAAGGCGCAGCGGAGGGGCAGATGGCAGCCAAGTCATTCGATTTCATCGTGATCGGGGCAGGCCCCGGCGGTTATGTCGCCGCGATCCGGGCGGCACAGCTCGGCCTGAGCGTGGCCGTGGTCGAACGCGAGCACCTGGGCGGCATCTGCCTGAACTGGGGCTGCATTCCCACCAAGGCGCTGCTGCGCAGCTCCGAGGTCTTTCACCTGATGGAGCGGGCCAAGGAGTTCGGCCTGAGCGCCGAAAAGATCGGTTATGATCTTGACGCCGTGGTCAGCCGCTCTCGTGGCGTGGCCAAGCAGATGGAAGGCGGCGTGCGCGGCCTGCTGAAGAAGAACAAGGTCACCGTCTTCATGGGCGAGGCCAGCCTGCCCGCCAAGGGCAAGGTCGCGGTCAAGACCAAGGACGGCTCGGAAGAGCTGACCGGCAAGACCATCGTGCTGGCCACCGGCGCCCGTGCGCGGGAACTGCCGGGCCTGGAAGCCGATGGCGACCTGGTCTGGACCTACCGCCACGCGCTGAAGCCGTCGCGGATGCCGAAGAAGCTGCTGGTCATCGGTTCCGGTGCCATCGGCATCGAATTCGCCAGCTTCTACAATACCCTGGGCGCCGACACGACCGTGGTCGAGGTCATGGATCGGGTGCTGCCCGTCGAGGACGCCGATATCAGCGCCTTCGCCAAGAAGCAGTTCGTCAAGCAGGGCATGAAGATCATGGAAAAAGCCATGGTCAAGAAGCTGGACCGGGCCAAGGGCAAGGTGACCGCGCATATCGAGGTCGGCGGCAAGGTCGAGACGCAGGAGTTCGACACCGTGATCTCGGCTGTCGGCATCGTCGGCAATGTCGAGAACCTCGGCCTGGAAGAGCTGGGCGTGAAGATCGACCGCACCCATGTGGTCGTTGACCAGTACTGCCACACCGGTGTCGACGGGCTCTATGCCATCGGCGATATCGCCGGCGCCCCCTGGCTGGCGCACAAGGCCAGCCACGAAGGCGTCATGGTGGCCGAACTCGCCGCCGGCAAGAAGGCCCACCCGGTGCGTCCCGAAAGCATCGCCGGCTGCACCTACTGCCATCCCCAGGTCGCCTCTGTCGGCCTGACCGAAGCCAAGGCCAAGGAGAAGGGCCTCGACATCAAGGTCGGCAAGTTCCCGTTCATCGGCAATGGCAAGGCGGTTGCGCTCGGCGAGCCGGAGGGCCTGATCAAGACCATCTTCGATGCCAAGACCGGCGAGCTTCTGGGCGCCCACATGGTCGGCGCGGAAGTGACCGAGCTGATCCAGGGCTACGTGGTCGGCCAGGCGCTTGAGACCACCGAAGAGGACCTGATGCACACCGTCTTCCCGCATCCGACCCTGTCGGAAATGCTGCATGAATCGGTGCTGCACGCCTATGGCCGTGCGATCCACATCTGATCCGGCGGTCAGTCGAAAACAGCAAGGGCGTCCCCCGCGGGCGCCCTTTTGCATTGGGATCCCCGGGGCTTCCGCGCTAGTCTCTTGCGGGGACAGACCGCCCGGGGGCGGAGAAGGGGACATGTGGCCAGCCTGAACCGTATCGCCATGCGCAAGACCTCGCGTCGCTGGATCCAGGAGCTTGATCCGCCGCGCCTGCAGGTCGCCGAGATCAGCGGCAAGTGGGGCCGGCAATTCGATTTCGCCAGCTACGAGCGGTTTCTCTACCCGGCCCATGACATTTGCGAGGGGCCTGTGCGGGACGAGGCGGGGCAGTCGCGCCAGTTCGACCTGGTGATCGCGGATCAGGTCTGGGAACATCTTGACCGCCCCTATGCCGCCACACGCAATGTGCTGGAGATGCTGCGCCCCGGCGGCTGGTTCTATATCGCCACGCCTTTCTGCGTGCCCTTCCACGGGGCGCCGGTCGACTGCTCGCGCTGGTCGGCGCGGGGGCTGAAGAACCTGCTGATCGAGGCGGGTTTCCCGAAGGCCACGATCCGCGCCCGCCAGTGGGGCAACCGCGCTGCCGCCCGGCGCAATATCGAGGCGCATGAGGCTGGCGCCTGGCCTCCGGCCTACGACCGCGCGAGCGATGACCTGACCAATGATCCCGACTTTCCGATCATCTCCTGGGCGATGGCGCGGAAATAGGGCCGGGGTCGCCCCCGGCCCTGTACCTGCCCCGGGGGTCAGTGGGCGATCATCTCGTCGACGATCTGCGCGCCGCTCATCGCCGACGGGTAGTAGGTCGGCCAGCTGGTCACTTCCTCCAGCAGCGCGGCGCGGTCGTCGCCCCAGTAGAGGTGGAAGTGTCCGGCCTCGGTCGGAAAGACCGCGTGGTCGCTGAACTGCACGTACTGCGGCGCGGCCGCGTCGCCCTCGATCTTCTCGAAGATGTAGCGCACACCACGGTTGCCCTTGGCATAGGTCAGTACCTCGTAGCCGTCCGCGGCGTAGTGGCCGGACGCGACCTGCGGGCCGTGGAAGGTGAAGGTGTCGCCCGCGATCTCGATCCGGTCGACATCGGTGGCGTAGCCGGTTTCGTAGTAGGCGGTGTACTCCTCGGCACTCTTCTCGCCGCTTTCGGCCTTGTGCGCCATCACCGGGGCCAGGGTGCCGTCCTGCAGCAGCGGGTAAACCGACTGCCAGTCGCCTTGCCAGTCGGCCAGGGTCCGGGGCTGGATCTCCTCATCGAGGAAATAGCCCTTGTAGATGCGCTGGCTGTCGGCGTCATCGGCGTGCTCATGCGCATGGTCGTGATCATGGTCATGCGACTTGTCTTCGGCCAGGGCAGGCTGGCCCAGCGACAGAAGGGCCCCGAGGGCGAGTCCGCCCAGGCGGCTGTGCGAGATGATCATGTGGTTCTCCTCAGGATTTGATTCGTGATGTTATATCATCACGTAGTTCTGTTAGAGACCTCATGCGGCGGTGGCAAGTTGATCTGTCCGTCAGGCAGATCCGCGCAGCATGGCAGCAGCCTGTCGCCGGCGCGAAAAAGTTCACCTTTGGTTCTCACTTTCCCCTTGGACCTTCGGGAAGTCTCCACTATCTCTTGCCAGAGTCTTACCAAGCCAGCGTTCCCGGGGGCAGTCATGGCCGATCAGAAGTTCATCGAGGTCCGCGGCGCGCGCGAACACAACCTCAAGGGCATCGACGTGGATATCCCGCGCGATCAGCTGGTGGTGATCACCGGGCTGTCGGGGTCGGGCAAGTCCAGCCTCGCCTTCGACACGATCTATGCCGAGGGTCAGCGCCGCTACGTGGAAAGCCTCTCGGCCTATGCGCGCCAGTTCCTCGACATGATGGAAAAGCCCGACGTGGATCACATCTCGGGCCTCAGCCCGGCGATCTCGATCGAGCAGAAGACGACGTCGAAGAACCCGCGCTCGACCGTCGGCACGGTGACCGAGATCTACGACTACATGCGCCTGCTCTTTGCGCGTTCCGGCACGCCCTACAGCCCCGCCACCGGCCTGCCCATCGAGGCGCAGCAGGTGCAGGACATGGTCGACCGCGTGATGGGCATGGAGGAGGGGACCCGCGCCTACCTGCTGGCCCCGATCGTCCGCGACCGCAAGGGCGAGTACAAGAAGGATTTCCTGGAGCTGCGCAAGCAGGGGTTCCAGCGGGTGAAAGTGAACGGCGAGTTCTACGAGCTCGACGAGCCGCCGGTGCTGGACAAGAAGTATCGCCATGACATCGACGTGGTCGTCGACCGGATCGTGGTCCGCGAGGGTATGGAAACCCGGCTGGCCGACAGCTTCCGTACCGCGCTGGATCTGGCCAACGGCATCGCCGTGCTGGAGACCGCGCCGCAGGAGGGCGAGCCCGAGCGATTCACCTTCAGCGAGAATTTCGCTTGTCCCGTCAGTGGCTTCTCGATCCCCGAGATCGAGCCGCGGCTCTTCTCGTTCAACGCGCCCGACGGCGCCTGCCCGCATTGCGACGGCCTGGGGATGGAGCTGTTCTTTGACGAACGCCTGGTGGTGCCCGATGCCCAGCTGAAGGTCGCCGATGGCGCCATCGCGCCCTGGCGCAAGGGCAAGTCGCCCTATTTCCTGCAGACCATCGACGCCATCGCCAAGCATTACGACTTCGACAAGAATGCCCGCTGGAAGGATCTGCCGAAGAAGATCCAGGACGTCTTCCTGCGCGGCTCCGGCGACGAGGAAATCGCCTTCCGCTACGACGAGGGCGGCCGGGTCTACAACATCACCCGTGCCTTCGAGGGCGTCATTCCCAACATGGAACGGCGCTATCGCGAAACGGACAGCAACTGGGTGCGCGAGGAGTTCGAGCGCTATCAGAACAACCGCCGCTGCGGCCACTGCAACGGCTACCGTCTGAAACCCGAGGCGCTGGCGGTGAAGATCGACCAGATGCACATCGGCCAGGTGGTCGAGATGTCGATCCGCGAGGCGCTGGCCTGGATCCAGGCGGCGCCCGAAAGCCTGTCGAAACAGAAGGGCGAGATCGCCGGTCCCATCGTCAAGGAGATCCGCGAGCGGCTCGGTTTCCTCAACAACGTCGGGCTTGAGTATCTGACCCTGTCGCGCGCCTCGGGCACGCTCTCGGGCGGGGAAAGCCAGCGCATCCGGCTGGCCAGCCAGATCGGCTCGGGGCTGACGGGCGTGCTTTACGTGCTCGACGAACCCTCCATCGGGCTGCACCAGCGTGACAACGGTCGCCTGCTGGAAACGCTGAAGTCGCTGCGCGATCAGGGCAATTCGGTGATCGTGGTCGAACATGACGAAGAGGCGATCCGCGAGGCGGATTACGTCTTCGACATCGGCCCGGGGGCCGGGGTGCATGGCGGGCAGGTGGTCTCGAAGGGGACTCCTGCCGAGATCGCCGCTGACAGTGCCAGCGTCACCGGCCAGTATCTTTCGGGCAAGCGCGAGATCGCCGTGCCCGCCATCCGGCGCGAGGGCAACGGCAAGGCGCTGAAGGTGGTCAAGGCCACCGGCAACAACCTGAAGAACGTCACCGCCGAGTTCCCGCTGGGCAAGTTCGTCTGTGTCTCGGGCGTCTCGGGCGGCGGCAAGTCGACGCTGACCATCGAGACCCTGTTCAAGACCGCCTCCATGCGGCTGAATGGCGCGCGCCAGACGCCTGCGCCCTGCGAGACGATCAAGGGGCTGGAGCATCTCGACAAGGTGATCGACATCGACCAGCGGCCCATCGGGCGCACGCCGCGGTCGAACCCGGCGACCTATACCGGCGCCTTCACCCCGATCCGCGACTGGTTTGCCGGCCTGCCGGAATCCAAGGCGCGCGGCTACAAGCCCGGGCGCTTCAGCTTCAACATCAAGGGCGGTCGCTGCGAAGCCTGCCAGGGCGACGGTGTCATCAAGATCGAGATGCACTTCCTGCCCGACGTCTATGTCGAATGCGAGACCTGCAAGGGGGCCCGCTACAACCGCGAGACGCTGGAGATCAAGTTCAAGGGGAAGTCCATCGCCGACGTGCTGGAAATGACCGTCGAGGATGCACAGGAGTTCTTCCAGGCGGTGCCCAGCATCCGCGAGAAGATGGATGCGCTGGTGCGTGTCGGTCTGGGCTACATCAAGGTGGGCCAGCAGGCCACGACCCTGTCGGGGGGCGAGGCGCAGCGGGTCAAGCTGTCGAAGGAGCTCAGCCGCCGGTCCACGGGCCGGACGCTTTATATCCTCGACGAGCCGACCACGGGTCTGCACTTCGAAGACGTGCGCAAGCTGCTGGAAGTGCTGCATGAACTGGTCGAGCAGGGCAATACCGTGGTGGTGATCGAGCACAATCTCGACGTGATCAAGACCGCCGACCATATCATCGACATCGGCCCCGAAGGGGGGGACGGCGGCGGCGAGGTGGTCGCCATCGGCACGCCGGAAGAGGTGGCCGAGGTCGAGCGCAGCCATACCGGGCACTACCTGAAAGAGATTCTCTCGGCGGCGAAGGTGGCGGCCGAGTAGGCCGCCATCACGCGGTGCCGGGTCGCCGCACAATGGCGCGGGTCAGGGTCGGACGGATCTGTCTGCTCTCCCCGATAAGCGTTTCAGGGGGATACGCAGCGGGCTGGACCTGCCGGCGACGCGCTGCGCGGAACGCGGCGAAAACGCGCCGGAGGGGAGTCAGGACTGGTCGAAGGCCAGCGACAGGCGGCGGTTCAGCCGGGCCCACTTGTCGCGCTGAAAGTCCGAGCGGGCGTATCTTTCGCGGTCGATGTCGATCCATGTGATCAGCAGCCGGGCGCGCAGGCAGAAGTCCAGCAGCTCTGCGTCGATCTCCTGGCCGTACCCGGCCAGGAAGGCCGCGCGTGAGGGCGCGAGCACGCCGCCCGCGCCAACCTGGGAGTCGGGGCCATCGCATTGCACATCGGCCTTGAGAAAATCCACCATGTCGTAGACGGCCAGCTTGCGCCGCTCTTCCGAGAGGTCGAGCCCGCGCGCGCCTGCCATGCCGACCAGCAGGTTGCCGGGGTGGTAATCGCCATGGCAGAGGCAGCGGCGCGAGACCCGTCCGCGCAAACCCTCGGCCTGCCGGCGCAGGGCGCGCAGCATCGGGCGAAAGACCTGCGGGCGCGCCTGCGGGACGCCGGAGGCCTGCACGGCGTCCAGTTTCGTGAAGATCCACTTGGGCCAGAATGGCGCCTCGTCGGCTGGGGCCTGGCCGTGCAGCGCGGCCAGCCAGCGCCCCGCCAGGGTGTAGACCGGCGCCGGATCCGCCCCCGAGGTCAACCGGGTCCAGGCGGTGTCCTCGTCGTTGAAGTCGGTGACCATGAAGCCGCCGCCGGGCGAGAGGTAGATCGGATGAACGACGCCCAGGTCGGGACGGTCGGCCAGGGCCGCTTCCAGCCGCAGCAACCCGTCGAACTCCCGCGCCAGCCGTCCGTCCTCTGCTGCCTCGCGGTTCAGCTTCAGCACGAAGAGACGCCCTCCGATGTCCATCTTGAGGACGAAACGCGGCAGCGCCCCGCCCGAGGAATTGTCGATACGCAGGAAGGCCGGGCGGGTCGCGGGCGGCTCGGGGAACAGGGCACGGCCCTCAGGGGCGGCCAGGAATTCCGCCGCGCAGGCGTCGGCGAGGGTGGGGTCGAAGTCGAGAAATTTCAGCATCGCCAGACCCTTGCCGTTCACCTCCAGCCCCGGCGAACCCTAGCCGGGGCTGGGGATCGGGGCAAGCTCAGCCGTTGCGCTCGGTGAAGCGGGGCAGCATGGCCGAGAAGTCCTTGCCGCCATTGCCCTCGTCCTCGACGAAGGTGGTGTAGAGCTGTTCGGCCATGGCGCCCATCGGGGTCTCGGCCCCCGCGCTGCCGGCGGCAAGCTGCGACAGGCGCAAGTCCTTCAGCATCAGCGCGGCGGCGAAACCGGGCTGATAGCCGTTGTCTGCCGGGGATTTCGGCCCGACACCGGGAGCGGGGCAATAGGCGTTCATCGACCAGCTGTAGCCGGACGAGGTCGAGACCACGTCGAACATCGCCTGTCGGTCCAGCCCCAGCTTGTCGGCCAGGGCGAAGGCCTCGCAGGTGGCGATCATGGTGACGCCAAGGATCATGTTGTTGCAGATCTTCGCCGCCTGCCCATTGCCCGAGCCGCCGCAGTGGACGGCCTTCTGACCCATGATCTCGAACAGCGGCGCGACCCGGGCGAAGGCTTCGACCGAGCCGCCGGCCATGAAAGTCAGCGTGCCCGCATCCGCCCCGCCGGTGCCGCCCGAGACCGGGGCGTCCATCGCCTGCACACCGTGCTCGGCGGCCAGTTCGGCCACGGCGCGGGCGCTGTCCACGTCGACGGTCGAGCAGTCCAGGTGCACCGCGCCCGAGCTCATCCCCGGCAGGATCTGGGCGGCGACGGCGCGCAGGATCTCTCCGTTCGGCAGCATGGTGATCACCACCTCGGCGCCCTCGGCGGCGGCGGCGGCCGTATGGGCCAGCGAGACGCCCGGCACCGCCACATCTGCCATGTCGTAGCCCGTCACCTCATGGCCTGCCGCGGCCAGGTTGCGGGCCATGGGCGCGCCCATGTTGCCCAGCCCGATGAATCCGATCTTCATGTGCTCTCCTCCCTGTCTGGTCCGGCCCCGGTCAGAGGGCCAGCTCCTCCTCCAGCGGCGCCAGCATCGCCTCGACGGCCTCGGGCGCGATGTCCAGCCCGTGACGCCAGCGCGGCTTGCGATCGCGGTCGATGATCTGCGCCCGGATCCCCTCGATGAAATCGCCATGCTCCATGGCGCGGGCGGTGAAGCGGTATTCCAGCCGCAGTGCTTCGGTGATGTCGCTGGCATCGTGCAGGCGGTCCAGCATCTCCAGCGTGGCGGCCATGGACAGCGGGCAACCCGCGTCCAGCGCCTTCAGGGCCCGCTCGGCGATGTCGTCGCCGTTCTCCTCGGCCAGGGCGGCGCGGATGCCGGGCAGGGTGCCCGGGGCAAAGAGCGCGTCGATATAGTCCTGGTTCTCGGCCAGGCGCGAGGAGGGGGCGGGGCGCGCGGCCTTCAGCAGCGGCGCGGGCGTGCCCGTCTCGCAAAGGGCGGCCTTCAGCGCCGGCCAGTCGGCTTCCGGCAGGAAGTGATCGGCAAAGCCCGCGTGGATCGCATCGCCCGGCGCCATCCGCGCCCCGGTCAGCCCGAGGTAGGCCCCGAGGTGCCCCGGCGCCCGTGCCAGCAGCAGCGAGCCGCCGACATCCGGCACCAGGCCGATGCCGCATTCGGGCATGGCGATGCGGGCGCTTTCACCGACCACCCGATGCGCGACATGGCAGCCGACACCGACACCACCGCCCATGACGAAGCCATGCAGGAAGCTGACGACGGGTTTCGGATAGCCCGCCAACAGGGCGTTCATCCGGTATTCGTCGCGCCAGAATCCACGACCGTAGGCGTAGTCTCCGGCACGGCCGGTGTCGTACATCTGCCGGATGTCGCCACCGGCACAGAAAGCCTTGTCGCCCGTCGCATCCAGGATCACCAGCGTGACGCCCGCGTCCTCCTGCCAGTCGCGCAACGCGCGCTCTATCTCCAGCGCCATCTGGTGACTGAGGGCGTTCAGCGCCTCGGGCCGCGAGAGGGTAATCCACCCGGCGTGTCCCTCACGCCGGATTGTCAGGTCGTTCATGTCGAAACGAGGCTCCTTGCCACGATGAGGCGCATGATCTCGTTGGTCCCTTCGAGGATCTCGTGGACGCGCAGATCCCGCACCAGTTTCTCGATTCCATAGTCGGCAAGATAACCATAGCCGCCATGCAGTTGCAGGCACTGATTGACGATGCGCGATCCGGCCTCGGTGACGAATTTCTTCGCCATGGCGCAGTGCTTGGTGGCATCGGGGGCGCGCTGGTCCAGCTTCCATGCGGCCTGGCGCAGGAAGACGCGCGCCGCCTGCAGCTCGATCTCCAGATCGGCGAGGCGGAACTGCAGGGCCTGGAAGTCGGTCAGGCTCTGCCCGAAGGCGCGGCGCTCGCGCATGTAGGCCAGCGTGGCGTCCATCGCGGCCTGCGCCGCGCCAAGCGAGCAGGCCGAGATGTTCAGCCGCCCGCCGTCCAGCCCCTTCATCGCATAGGTGAAACCCTGGCCCTCTTCGCCGATCAGGTTTTGCGCCGGGATCTCGCAGCCGTCGAACTGCACGGCGCGGGTCGGTTGGCTTTTCCAGCCCATCTTGCGTTCCAGCCCGCCGAAGGACAGGCCCGGGGTGCCGGCGGGGACGTAGAAGGCCGAAACCCCCTTCGGCCCCGGCCCGCCCGAGCGCGCCATGACCACGTAGCCGTCCGAATAGCCCCCGCCCGAGATGAAGGCCTTGGCGCCGGTCAGGCGCCAGCCGGTGTCGGTGCGCTCGGCCCGGGTCTTCATCGCGGCGGCGTCCGAGCCCGAGCCGGGCTCGGTCAGGCAGTAGGAAAGCACGGCGCGCATGGTCAGGGCATCGGGCAGGATGGCGTCCTTCAGCGCGGGCGCGCCGAAATCGTCCAGCATCCGGGCGCACATGTTGTGGATCGACAGGAAGGCCGCGACCGAGGGGCAGGCCATCGACAGCGCCTCGAAGACCAGCGTGGCTTCCAGCCGTGACAGGCCGGACCCGCCCGCGTCCTCGGAGACATACAGGCCGCCGAAGCCCAGTTCGGCCAGTTCCGGCCAGAGGTCCTTCGGGATCTCGCCCGCCTCTTCCCAGGCCGCCGCATGGGGGGCGATCCGGTCCTGCCCGAAGGCCCGTGCCATGTCGAAGATGGCGCCTGCCTCGGCGCCCAGTGCGAAGTCCATCGCTGCCTCCTCCCATCATGCCCCTCGTGGTGCGGGGCAGGTCTCCTCAAACCTGCTGCTGCACCAGGGCGTCTATCGAGTTCTCCCGCAGGCCCAGGATCTGCAGGGCCTGTTCTTCCGTGCGGACAACGCGATGCGTGATGCCCGGCACATGTTCCCAGCTGCGCACCGTGAAGCCCGCGATCTTCAGCGCGATCTCGGTCGGCGCGAGGTGGACAAACAGGCGATCCGGTTCGGCAGGGGTGAAGATCTCGGCCTTGCGGGCGTGGACCTTCAGCATGTCCAGCACATCCAGTTTCAGCCCGGTCACGTCGCGCATGTCGAGAAGCTGGTTCAGCTCGGGCGAGCTCATCGGATCCTCGGCGAAGCGCTGCAGCGCCTCAAGGCTGTCGGCTGCGCAGACCTCGCCGGCGAAATGGATATGGACCAGTCCGAACTGCGGCAGGATCGTGTAGGAGCAGGACATCAGGGCGTTCCGATCAGGCGTCTTCTTACCCGTCATTTGTAACATTCCTGCGCCATGCGTCTACGCGGATCGGCGCCAGCCGGGGTCGGGTGGGCCTGAAACCTCGCGTCATCGTGTTTTTCGTGCAGCTTTCTCCTGTCTCCTCAGCCGCTTACCCCCTGTTCAGGGGAGGGCTGGGACGGCCCGGTGGGCCGCCCCGTGCTGCGTCAGTCCATGGCCTTGAAGTTGAATTCGCCGCCGTCCTTGATGCCCGAGAACCAGCGCGAGGTGACGGTCTTGGTCCGGGTGTAGAAGCGGAAGGCGTCGGGGCCGTACTGGTTCAGGTCGCCGAAGGCCGATTTCTTCCAGCCGCCGAAGGTGTGGTAGCTCAGCGGCACCGGGATCGGGAAGTTGATGCCGACCATGCCGACATTGACCCGGTTGGCGAAGTCGCGCGCGGTGTCGCCATCGGCGGTGAAGATCGCGGTGCCGTTGCCATATGGATTGTCCATGGTCAGCTTCAGCGCCTCTTCGTAGGTCTCGGCGCGCACCTGGGACAGCACCGGGCCGAAGATCTCTTCCTTGTAGATGTCCATCTCGGGCGTGACGTTGTCAAAGAGCGTCGGGCCGACGTAGAAGCCGTCTTCGTAGCCCTGCAGGCTGAAGCCCCGGCCGTCCTTCAGCAGGGTCGCGCCCTGGTCCACGCCGGAGGAGATCAGCCCCTCGATCCGCGCCTTGGCGGCGGCGGTGATGACGGGGCCGTAATCGACTTCATCCTCGGAGGTATAGGGGCCGACCTTCAGCTTCTCGATCCGCGGCATCAGCTTCTCGATCAGCGTGTCGGCGGTCTTCTGGCCCACGGGCACGGCCACCGAGATCGCCATGCAGCGTTCGCCCGCGGCGCCGAACCCGGCCCCGACCAGCGCGTCGGCGGCCTTGTCCATGTCGGCGTCGGGCATGATGATCATGTGGTTCTTGGCGCCACCGAAGCACTGGGCGCGCTTGCCGTTGGCGGTGGCGCGTCCGTAGATGTACTGGGCGATCGGGGTCGAGCCGACGAAGCCGACCGCCTGCACGGTTTCATTGTCGAGGATCGCGTCCACCGCTTCCTTGTCCCCGTTGACCACTTGCAGCACGCCATCGGGCAGGCCGGCTTCCTTCAGCAGCTCCGCCAGGCGCAGCGAGGTCGAGGGGCAGCGCTCGGAGGGCTTCAGGATCATCGCGTTGCCGGAGACCAGCGCCGGCGCCATCTTCCACAGCGGGATCATCGCCGGGAAGTTGAACGGGGTGATGCCGGCCACGACGCCAAGCGGCTGGCGCATGGAATAGAGATCGATGCCCGGGCCGCCATCATTGGTGAACTCGCCCTTCAGCATGTGCGGCGCGCCCATGCAGACCTCGACCACTTCCAGGCCACGCTGCACGTCGCCCCGGCCATCGGGCAGGGTCTTGCCGTGTTCCTTCGAGACCAGCTCGGCCAGCTCGTCCATGTGCTCGTTGATCAGGGCACCGAACTTCATCATCACGCGGGCGCGGCGCTGCGGATTGGTGGCACCCCAGCCCTTTTGCGCCTCGGCGGCACGGGCCACGGCGTCATTGACCTCGGCGACGCTGGCCAGCGGCACCCGGCCGGTGACTTCGCCGGTGGCGGGGTTCAGCACATCCGCGAAGCGGCCCGAGCCGCCCTTGGTGGGGGTGCCGTCGATGTAATGGTGCAGGTCCTGCATGGAATCCTCCTGAAATGGGGTTGAGCGCAGGTTAGCCTTGCGTAAATGTGCGTGAAAGGGGAAAAAACTCAAATGGGTTTTGCGGAAATGCAGCTATGAACTGGGATGATCTTCGGGTGTTCCTCTCTGTCGGGCGGTTGGAAAGCCTGTCCTCGGCGGCGCGCGCGCTGCGTATCGACCCGGCGACGGTGTCGCGCCGGATCGCGCGGCTGGAGGAGGAGACCGGCGCGGCGCTGTTTGCCAAGTCGCCGCAGGGCTATGCGCTGACCGAGGCCGGGCAGCGGCTGATGGCCCATGCGGTGAAGGGAGAGGCGGCGTTCCTGGCGGGGGCGGCCGAGGTCGCGGGGCAGGGCGGGCCGGGACTGTCGGGGCAGGTGCGTATCGGTGCGCCGGACGGGGTGGCGAATTTCCTGCTGCCCCAGGTCTGCGCCGGTATCCTGGACGAGAACCCCGAGCTGGAGATCCAGATCGTCGCCCTGCCGCGGCTGTTCAACCTCAGCCGCCGCGAGGCCGACATGGCCGTGACCGTCAGCGCGCCGACGGCCGGCAGGCTGCTGGTGCAGAAGATCTCGGACTACCACCTCCATCTCGCGGCCACCGGCGACTACCTCGCGCAGCATCCGCCGATCCGCACCCTCGCCGACCTGGGCGGGCACCGGATGGTCGGCTACATCCCCGACATGATCTTCGACAAGGAGCTGGACTACCTCGAAGAAGCCGGGGTCAGCCGGGTGCAACTGGGCTCGAACTCGGTCTCGGTGCAGTTTCACTGGGTCGCGGGGGGCGCCGGGCTGGGTATTCTCCATGATTTCTCGCTGCCCCATCACCCGGGACTGCGCCGTGTCCTGCCCGAGCGAATCCGCCTGAAACGCAGCTTCTACCTGGTGCGCCACGCCGACGATGCGCGCCTCGATCGTCTCAACCGGCTGGCGACGTTGCTGTCAGAGCGATTGCGGGCCGAGATTCACCGACAGGAAGGGCTCTCTTGACAGGGTGCCCCGGCGCACCCACGCTTGACGTGGAGGAGTGTCGATCAACCCAGGGAGGAATCCGATGCTGGTTCAGCAAATTCTCAAGTCCAAGTCCACGGATGGCGTCTTCACGGTCGCCCCGGATGTCACCATTCGCGAGGTGGCGCAGATCCTGCGCGAGAAGCGGATCGGCGGGGTCGTCGTCAGCAGCGACGGCGAGCGCGCCGACGGGATCCTGTCGGAGCGTGACATCGTGCGGGCGCTGGCGACCCGCGACGAGGGCGTGCTGGAGCTGACCGCCGCCGCCCTGATGACCCGCGACCCGGTCTGCTGCTCGCTGGAGATGAACTCGGACCAGGTGCTGACCAAGATGACGGAGGGCCGCTTTCGCCACATGCCCGTCGTGCAGGACGGTGTCCTGGTGGGCATCGTCACCATCGGCGACGTGGTCAAGGCGCGGCTCAGCCAGCTCTCGGCCGAGAAGGATGCGCTGGAAGGCATGATCATGGGGCATTGAGCCGGGGCTAGCGGGCTGGGGCCAAGGGGGCTGGGGCGAAGGATCAAGGGGGCTCTGCCCCCGTCTCCGTGCCGGAAACTCCCCCGCAGTATTTTCAGCCATCGGATAGATACAAGGGTCCCTTTGCCCATCCTGAGGCTGGAAATACTGCCGCCGGAGGCGGTCCGGCGGTGACCGCCGGATGGAGTGCCTGATCTTCCGGGCCCTGCCATCCGGCTTCGCCCTTGCATTTCCCGGCGCAATATTGTTGCGTGCGGCGAGGGCGCAAGCGGAGGAGCAGCCACATGCGTATCGGACTTTACCCGGGGACCTTCGATCCCGTCACGCTGGGCCATATCGACATCATCCGACGTGCCACGCTGCTGGTCGACCGGCTGGTCATCGGAGTGGCGATCAACCGCGACAAGGGGCCTCTTTTCACCCTGGAAGAGCGGGTCGAGATGATCGAGGCCGAGATCGGCAAGCTGTCGAAGGAGACCGGCTGCGAGATCCTCGTCCATCCCTTCGAGAATCTGCTGATCAACTGCGCCCATGATGTCGGCGCCTCGCTGATCATCCGGGGCCTGCGCGCGGTGACGGACTTCGAGTACGAATACCAGATGGTCGGCATGAACCGGGCGCTGGACGACACGGTCGAGGCGGTCTTCCTGATGGCCGATGCGGGTCACCAGGCGATTGCGTCGAAACTGGTGAAAGAGATCTGCCGGCTGGAGGGGGACGTGTCGAAGTTCGTCACCCCGACTGTCAACGATAGACTTCTGGCGAAGCTCTTCTGACGGTCAGGCTGCCGCGCATCTTCGCCGAGGCATCGCGGATGAACTCGGCGCAGAGCTTTGGCTGTGTCAGCGGCAGCATGTGACCGCCGGGGACCATCTTGAGACCCATCTGGGGATGCCGTCCGACCAGCTTGGCACCGTGGTGCTGCGGGTCGAGGATCTGATCGCCCGATCCGTAGAGCAGACGCACAGGCACCGTCAGATCCGCATACTTGCGCGACATCTCCTCGAGCCCGGTCGCGGAATGGATGAAGTCGCGGCTGGTGTGATAGAAGTGGCGCGGCTGCAGCGTCAGCATGGCGCCGCCCTGGATGGCCGCATTGGGCGGCATCTGTTCCGGCGCATAGAGCACGTCGATCACCTCTTCGGCGTGGCGCAGCGCGGCGGGGGTGGCGAAGGTCCAGGCGGTGAGGAAGCGTTGCAGGTCCGAGCGGATGGCGAGGCCGTCGAAGATCTCGGCCGGCTGCTGGCCGCGCAGGGTCAGCGGCGCCAGCAGCGCCAGGCCGCGCAGTTTCTCGGCCTCCTGCACCGCCATGGCCAGGGCGATGGCTCCGCCGAGGGAATGGCCCACCACCAGGGGCTGCTCGATGCGCAGCTTCTCCATGATCTCGAACATCAGCCGGGCATTGTCGGCCGGGGCGCAGGGGTGGCTCAGCGGGCGCTCGGACCAGCCCATGCCGGGGCGATCGACGGCGATCACCCGATGGTCGCGCGCCAGGTCGTCGATCAGACCGCAGTCGAAGTTGCCCATCTGGCCGCCAAGCCCGTGGATCAGCAGGATCGCCGGGCCCTCGCCGACGTCGAGGTAATGCAGCCGCCCGGTGGAAATGCGGGTGAAGGCGCCGCGTGGCGGGACGGCGCGCTGCGCCCGGCGCTTCCAGATCTGAGCGTAGAGCGCGAGGCCCAGGAAGAATGCAATCAGGAGGCCGAGAAGGCCCAGAACAATAGTCATCTGTCAGACCCGTATGGGACCCCGGCGAAGCCGGAGCCGGAAATTCCTAGCGCCAGAAGGCCAGCCATTCGACAAAATCGGCGAATTTGCGCATCAGGAACAAGGTATTTTCCCCGCTGCCCGCGAGGTTGTCCAGCAGCAGCAGCGTCACGATGACGACGCCGAGGACGATCGCGATGCGGTTGGTCACCTGGCCCCTCCCCTGACACTCGGGCTGGAGGAGCTATGCCCCGGAGAGAGCGATAATTCAAGCACTCCCGGTAAGGGGGCGGCCCGCAGGCCGCCCGCCGGGTTTCAGAGGGTCTTGCCGATGGTGACGGCCATGTCGCCCATACGGCAGGAGAAGCCCCATTCGTTGTCGTACCAGCTGAGGATCCGGCAGAGCGTGCCTTCCATGACCTTGGTCTGGTCCAGCGCCACGGTCGAGGAGTGGCTGTCGTGGTTGAGGTCGATCGAGACCAGGGGCTCTGCGGTGACGCCCAGGATGCCCTTCAGCGGCCCGGAAGCGGCGGCGGCCTTGATCGCCTCGTTGATTTCTTCGGCCGAGGTCTCGCGCTTGGCGACGAAGGTCAGGTCGACGCAGGAGACATTGGGCGTCGGCACGCGGATCGACACGCCGTCCAGCTTGCCCTTCAGCTCGGGCAGCACCAGGCCGACAGCCTTGGCGGCGCCGGTCGAGGTCGGGATCATCGACATCGCCGCGGCGCGGGCGCGGTAGAGGTCCTTGTGCATCGTGTCCAGCGTCGGCTGGTCGCCGGTGTAGCTGTGGATCGTGGTCATGAAGCCCTTTTCGATCCCGATGCTGTCGTTGAGCACCTTGGCGACGGGAGACAGGCAGTTGGTCGTGCAGGAGGCGTTGGAGATCACCTTGTGATCGCTGGTGATCACGTCATGGTTCACGCCGAAGACGGCGGTGACATCCGCATCGGTGCAGGGCGCCGACACGAGAACGCGGGACGAGCCGTTTTCCAGGTGGCGGGCGGCGGCGTCGCGCTTGGTGAAGATGCCGGTGCATTCCAGCGCGATATCGACCCCGGACCAGGGCAGCTCCTCGGGGTTGCGGATCGCGGTGACCTTCATCCGGCCCAGGCCGACATCCATCCAGTCCTCGCCGGTGGTCACCTCGCCGCCGAAGCGGCCGTGGACGCTGTCGTAGCGGAACAGGTGGGCGTTGGTCTCGACGGGGCCGAGGTCGTTGATCGCCACGACCTCGATGTCCTTGCGGCCGGACTCGGCAATGGCCCGCAGCACGTTGCGGCCGATCCGTCCGAAACCGTTGATTGCGACAGTGGTAACCATGGAAATGTCCTTTCTGAAAGCGCGACAGGGACGCAGGTCGGGAGGGCGCAGAACACAGGCTGTTTGCGCTAACGTCGCCTGTAAACTCTACCTGTCCGAGGCAAAGGTCAAGCTTGCAGAGAGGACAAAACGACAAACCCGCCGGCGGGCGCCGACGGGGTCGCGAAACGAGCTGTCAGGTGGGCTTACTTCTGCAGCCGGCCCAGGGTGGCGGCGACATCGGCCATGCGGCAGGAGAAGCCCCATTCGTTGTCGTACCAGGCCAGCACCCGCACCAGGCGCTTGCCGCGCACCTTGGTCTGGTCGGGGGCGAAGATCGAGCTCTGCTCGGTGTGGCTGAAGTCGATGGAGACCTTGGGCTCGGGGTCGTAGCCGAGCACATGGCCCATGTGACCGGCGGCGGCTTCGCGGACCACCTCGTTCACTTCCTCGACGGTGACATCCTTCTCGGCGATGAAGGTCAGGTCGACGGCTGAGACATTGGGGGTGGGCACACGGATGGCCGAGCCGTCCAGCTTGCCGTCCAGTTCGGGCAGCACCAGGCCGATGGCCTTGGCGGCGCCGGTCGAGGTGGGGATCTGGCTCATCGCGGCGGCGCGGGCGCGGTAGAGGTCACCGTGGCGACGGTCCAGCGTCGGCTGGTCGCCGGTGTAGCTGTGGATGGTGGTCATGATGCCGCTGTCGATGCCGATGGCATCGTTCAGCACCTTGGCCAGCGGGGCCAGGCAGTTGGTGGTGCAGGAGCCGTTGGAGATCATCGTGTCGCCTTCCACCAGGTCGCGGTGGTTGACGCCGTAGACGATGGTCTTCTGCACGTTCTTGGCGGGGGCCGAAATCAGCACCGACTTGGCGCCACGGGTCTTGTGCACGGCGGCGGCCTCGCCGTCGTTGAACTTGCCGGTGCATTCCAGCACCACGTCGACACCTTCCCAGTCCAGCTCCGACGGGTCGTAGGTCGAGAAGACCTCCATCGGGCCGCGGCCCAGGTCCATGGTGTTGCCGGCCACCTTGACGGTGCCGGGGAAGCGACCGTGGACGCTGTCGTACCTCAGAAGATGGGCGTTGGTCTCGATCGGGCCGGTGGCGTTGATCTTCACCACCTGAACGTCATTGCGCGCGGCCTCGGCGATATGGGCAAGCGTGCAGCGCCCGATACGACCGAAACCGTTGATGCCAAGCGTGACCGTCATGCCGCTGTCTCCTGTCAAGAACCTCGATCGGTTCATACGCGAAGAGGGGCACGGGAGTAAGGATGAAAAGTGTTTTGTGACAACATGTTAGCGAAAACATTCGGGGTGGCGGTGCTGATGGCGCTAACCCTGCGCCGGGGTTCGCGCTAACAGGTGCTGCGCCGCAGCGTCACCCTGCACGGACGAGAGAATCGCCTGAGGGTTGTCAGGGAGGGGGCGCTGCCCCCCGCGCGTTCCGCGCTCCCCCCGGAGTATTTTCAGCCGTCGAATGGAGGGAAGCGCCCCTCCTGTCTATTCGGCGGCCCAAAATACTCCCGCCGGAGGCATCCGACGGATCCGTTTGCACCGACGAAAAAGGCCGGGCGCCACGGGGACGTCCGGCCTTTTTGCAGTTGTCGGGGCGTTGCTCAGAGCAGCGACTTCACCTTCTCGGCCACGGCTTCGGCGGTGATGCCGAACTTCTCGTAGAGCTCTTCCGCCGGGGCGGAGGCGCCGAAGCCGGTCATGCCGACGAAGCCCGCCTTGGCCTCGCGGCCGCGCTCACCCAGCAGCCACTTGTCCCAGCCCTGGCGCACACCGGCCTCGACCGCGACACGGACGGGACCTGCGGGCAGGACGCGCTTGCGGATCTTCTCGTCCTGCTCTTCGAACAGCTCCCAGCAGGGCATCGAGACGACGCGGGTGCCGATGCCTTCGGCCTCGAGCAGCGCCTTGGCCTCCATGGCGATGGCGACTTCCGAGCCGGTGGCCAGCAGGATCGCCTGGCGCTTGCCTTCCGCTTCGGCGAGGACATAGGCGCCCTGGGCGACCATGTTCTTCGCCTTGTGCTCGGTCCGCACCGTGGGGACGTTCTGGCGGGTCAGCGAGAGCACCGAGGGGGTGCCCTTCTGGCTGAGCGCGATTTCCCAGGCTTCGGCGGTTTCCACCGTGTCGGCAGGGCGGAAGACCAGGGTATTCGGCGTGGCGCGGCAGATCGCCAGGTGCTCGACCGGCTGGTGGGTCGGGCCGTCCTCGCCGAGGCCGATGGAGTCATGGGTCATGACGTAGACCGGCGAGATCTGCATCAGCGCCGAGAGACGCATTGCGGGACGCGCGTAGTCGGTGAAGCAGAAGAAGGTGCCCGAGTAGGGTTTCACGCCGCCATGCAGTGCCAGGCCGTTCATCGCCGAGGCCATGCCGTGTTCGCGGATCCCCCAGTGCACGAAGCGGCCCTTGCGGTTGTCGACGTCGAAGATGCCGAGGTCGCCGGTCTTGGTGTTGTTGGAGCCCGTGAGGTCGGCCGAGCCGCCCACGGTTTCCGGCATCACCGGGTTGATCACTTCCAGCGTCATCTCGGACGACTTGCGGGTCGCGACCTTGGGCCGGGTTTCCGAGATCTGCTTCTTCAGCGCGCGCACCACGGCCGAGAGCTTCTTCGGCGCCTCGCCGTCGATGCGGCGCTGGAAATCCTCCTGCTTGCGCTCGGAGAGGGCGGCCAGGCGGCCTTCCCAGGCGAAACGCTCCTCGGCGCCGCGGCGACCGATCTCTTCCCAGGCGGATTTGACATCCGCGGGGATCTCGAAGGCGCCGAATTTCCAGCCGTAGGCTTCCTTGGCGGCGGCCAGCTGGTCCTTGTCGGTCAGCGCGCCGTGGCCCTTGGAGGTGTCCTGTGCGGCGTGCCCCAGGGCGATATGGGTCTTGCAGGCGATCATCGAGGGCTTGCCGGTCTTCTTGGCCGCGGTGATCGCGGCGTCGATCGCCTCGGGGTCGTGGCCGTCGATTTCCTGGACGTGCCAGTTGTTGGCCTTGAAGCGGGCCACCTGGTCGGTGCTGGACGAGAGCTCGACCTTGCCGTCGATGGTGATGTTGTTGTTGTCCCAGAACACGATCAGCTTCGAGAGCTGGTGGCGCCCGGCCAGCGAGATAGCCTCTTCGGAGACACCTTCCATCAGGCAGCCGTCGCCGGCGATGACGTAGGTGTAGTGGTCGACCAGCTTCTTGCCGAACTGGGCGCGCAGCATTTCCTCGGCCATGGCGAAGCCGACCGAGTTGGCGATGCCCTGACCCAGCGGGCCGGTGGTGGTCTCGATGGCCTGGGCCAGGAAGTTCTCGGGGTGGCCGGCGGTGCGGGCGCCCCACTGGCGGAAGTTCTTCAGCTCTTCGATGGGGAACTGCTCGTAGCCGGTGAGGTGCAGCAGAGAGTAGATCAGCATCGAGCCGTGGCCAGCGGAGAGGATGAAGCGGTCGCGGTCGAACCAGGTCGGCTGACTGGCGTCGAACTTCAGGTGCTTGCCGAACAGCACGGTTGCCACGTCGGCCATGCCCATGGGCATACCGGAGTGGCCCGAGTTGGCCGCGGCAACGGCGTCGAGCGTCAGGGCCCGGATTGCCGTGGCCTTGGACCAATGTTCCGGGTGGGCGGAGCGCAGCGCGTCGATATCCACTGTTGTTTCCTCTCGCAGGGTCAGGCGTCGATGTTAGCGCGCTCATACCAGCCGCGGCGCGAAAGGCAAGCTTGGCAGGGCGTTTGCGCTGCTTTTCGCGCCCTGTTTGGGAAAAGACCGGGGTTTCGCTACACTCGCCCGAAGCCGGGCCCGCCGGTTGATTCGGCTGCAATGACAATGCTCTGGGGCAAGAGCTTCATGCGCGACGCGGCAGGAGGGCGCCGGAGCGGGGTTGCGGCGCTTTTCGGCTGGACCCCGCGGGACTTCCCCGGCAGACAGGGTTGACCCGGCAGACACGGCGGGCCCCCGGGATAGGATTGGTCCGCGTGGGCACAGAGGCCGAAGGCCCGGACGGAACTTGGGATGATGCCCCCGGTGCACGGGGGCCATGTGAGGCAGACGGATGAGCAACCTGGAAGACTTGCAGGGCCGGATCCTGGCCGCGATGGACCGGATCGGCGACGGGCTGGAGGGACTGGTGCCTGCTCCGGCGCCGGGCGAAAGCGCCGCCGAGCTGCGTCAGCAGCTGGACGAGGAGCGCACCGCCAACGCTCAGCTGGAAGAGCGGGTGAAGGCGCTGCATCGCCGCCAGGAGGAACTGGAGGCCGCGCTGGATGCGGCGCAGGGCACACCGACGGGGCCTGACCCCGAGGTCACCCGTGCCATGGCCGGGATGGAAGAGGCGCTGGCCCGTCTGCGCGCCGTCAATACCCGCCTGCGCGAGAACAACCGCCTGCTGCGCGAGGCCGGGGCCGGCGGCGCCGATGCCGAGGCCGTGAACGAGAGCATGGCTGCCGAGCTGGAGGCGCTGCGCGCCGACCATGCCGCCGCCGGGGCCGAGGCCGAGACCATCCTCACCGCGCTTTCCGCGCTGGTGGACGCGCCCGGGGAAGTGTCGCAAGCGACTGAAACGGAAGGGAACTCCTGATGCCCGAAGTCGAGATTTCCATCGGCGGCCGCCGCTTCGAGGTGGCCTGTCAGGATGGCGAGGAGCATTTCCTGGAAACCGCCGCGGGGATGCTGGACCGCGAGGCCAGCGCGCTGGTGCAGCAGACCGGGCGCATTCCCGAGGCGCGGATGCTGCTGATGGCGGGGCTGATGCTGGCCGACCGGACCGCCGGGGTCGAGGACCGGGTCGAGGTGCTGAGCGCCGAGCTGGAGGCCCTGAAGGCCGAGCTTGAGACGCTGCGCAACGCGCCGCCGCCCGAGCCGCAGCGCGTCGAGGTGCCGGTGGTGCCGGCCAGCGTGACCGATACCCTGGCCGAGCTGGCGGCCCGTGCCGAGGCCCTCGCCGAACGGGTCGAGGAAATGGGGCCTGCCACCGCCAGCGAGTAGTGGCGCCCTGACGGGGTGGTTTCGGAGAGGCGGTTTCCGTAACCGCACCGGGCCTTCCGCGACCTGGCATGACATCGGCGGATAGCAAAAGGGGCAGAGAAAAGTCTCTGCCCCCAATCAGTTGGACAACACCGGCGCGCTTAGGCGTTGGCGGCGCGGATCTTCTCGGCGGCATCCTTGTCGTAGGTCACGCCGTTCTCGTCGAACAGCCCGTCAAGCTCTCCCGAGAGGGTCATCTCGGTGATGATGTCGCAGCCGCCGACGAACTCGCCCTTGACATAGAGCTGGGGGATCGTGGGCCAGTCGGAGTAGTCCTTGATGCCCTGGCGGATCTCGTCATCGGCCAGCACGTTCACGTCGGTATAATCGACGCCCATGTAGTTCAGAACCCCGGCCACGCGGCTGGAGAAGCCGCATTGCGGCATGGCCTTGGTGCCCTTCATGTAGAGCACCACGTCGTTGGATTTCACGGTTTCGTCGATGCGGGTCTTGGCGTCGCTCATCTCGGATCCTTCCCGGGCTCTTGCCCCATTCTGCCCCGGAGGAGGGGCTGATATCGTTTCATTCCAATGGCTTGCTCTGCGTCCCTCAGGGCGCGCGCGTGGTCAGGCCGAGGGCGTGCAGCTCACCGCTGTCCAGCTTTTCACGCAGCGCGGCATTGACCGTGCGCTGCTGCTGGACGCGGTTCAGGCCGCGGAAACTCTCGTCCACCACCAGGGCCGAGAAATGCTGTCCGTCGTCGCCCTGCACTTCGATCTTGGCATCGGGGAAGCTCTCTCGGAGGATGGCTTCGATGTCAGAGGCCTGGATGGTCATGCATGTCTCCATTTGCTTCGAGCGAAATGTAAGCCCTGCCGCGGCGCGCCGCAAGGGCGTGCGGGGTCGCGGCGCGGCGCCCGGAGAACGGCCCGGCGGCTGGCGCAGGTCAGTTGCACGTGGGGGGGCGCACAGGGGATTGAGCCTTTATCCAGCGGTCCCGGCTAGCAATACCACGCGGCGCGGTCAGCCGCCGGGGGCGAGGTCGCGCAGCTTCTGCAAAAGCTCTTCCTTGTCGCGCGCCAGCCGGTAGAGCCGGGCCCGCGTCCAGAACACGCGCAGCCGGATCAGCACCCGGTCGCCGAGCCCCTCGATGAGGACCAGCCTGTCGGGGTCGCCCGACCAGACGATATTGGCGGCGTTGATGTCCTGGGTCACCACGCCGCTCTCGGCGAGCTGGTCGAACAACTCGTCGATGAGGGCAAGGATGTGGTCGTCTATCCGCCCGGCGCGGGCCAGCTCCTGCAGGTTGGGGGCTGTGGTGCCATCGGGGCCCGAGATCCTCTCGACCGCGAAGGCGGGGCCGAGATCCGTGTTGGAGAAGCCGAACAGTCGGGGCAGGAAGGCGGGCAGGGCGCCGCTGCGGGCAACGAGGGCAAGGTATTCCTCGTATTCCCGGTACCAGTTGATCAGACCGCGATAGCGCCAGATCGCGTAGCGTTTCAGTCCCGGCTTCGCGGCATTGCGCAGGTGGCGGCTTTCGCGGCGCGGCACCTTCAGAAGGACGTTCAGGAAGTCCGGGTGCTGGAAGACAAGACTTTCCTGACCTTCGGCCATGGGGGCGCGACCGGCAAGCTGAATTGGCCGTGTGACAACTTCGGACATCCTGGTCCATCCGAGAAAAGTGAAATGCTAAGGTTTTGTAACATTGTATCGGATGGCCAGAAAAACAATGTCCCTCCACGTATTTTACGCGGAGGGAGCTGAGATCGTCCGGATGATGTGACTTATTGCCACAGTCCTGCGGGATTTATCAACCAAAGGTTGCCGCAAAGGCCCCGCGGTAGAGGGCCGAGAGCTCTGCCAGCGGGGCGGAGATGCCGCCGAGGCTGACCTGATCGCCACCGAACTTGCCGACGCTGGTGACGGTGACCCCGGCCTTGCCCGCTGCCACCATCAGGGCCTCGGCAGAGTCGAAGTTGCAGGCGACGAGGTAGCGCGCCTGGTCCTCGCCGAAGAGGCGGGCCTGGTCGGTCTCGTCGATCTGGACGCCGACGCCGGCGGCCTCGGCCATTTCGAAGGCGGCAAGCGCCAGGCCGCCGTCCGACAGGTCGGTGCAGGCGGTGATCCAGTCCGTGTTCTCGCGGATGAAATCACCGTTCCGCTTCTCGGCCTCCAGGTCGACATGGGGGGCATCGCCCTCGACGCGGTTGAAGACCTCGGCCAGCAGCGCGGATTGGCCAAGGTGGCCCTCGGTCTCGCCGATCAGCAGGGCGACGTGACCGTCGCGCGCCTGGCCGGTGATCGCCTTCTCGGCGGACTCGATCAGGCCGACGGCGCCGATGGTCGGTGTCGGCAGGATGCCCGAGCCGTCGGTTTCATTGTAAAGCGACACGTTGCCCGAGACGATCGGCATGTCGAGCGCCAGGCAGGCCTCGCCGATGCCCTTCAGCGCGCCGACGAACTGGCCCATGATCTCGGGCTTCTCGGGGTTGCCGAAGTTCAGGTTGTCGGTCGAGGCCAGCGGCCTGGCCCCCGAGGCGGTCAGGTTGCGGTAGGCTTCCGCGACGGCCTGGCGGCCACCTTCGACCGGGTTGGCCTTGACGTAGCGCGGGGTCACGTCGCTGGTGAAGGCCAGCAGCTTGTCGGTGCCGTGGACACGCAGCAGGCCCGAGCCGAAGCCGGGGCCACGGGCGGTGTCGGCCATGACCATGCTGTCGTATTGTTCATAGACCCACTGGCGCGAGCAGTAGTTGGGCGACCCGATCAGTGCGCGCAGCCCGTCGATGGGGTCGACGGAGGCGACGTCGGCCAGCTCTTCGGCGGCGGGGGTTTCGATCCAGGGGCGGTCGTACTCGGGCGCCGAGGACGACAGCTTGGACAGCGGCACATCGGCCCAGACCCGGCCCTTGTGGAGGATCTCGAAACGGTCTTCCGCGATGGTCTCGCCGACGATGGCGAAGTCGAGGTCCCATTTCTCGAAGACGGCGCGGGCTTCGGCCTCCTTCTCGGGATTGAGCACCATCAGCATCCGCTCCTGGGATTCCGACAGCATCATCTCGTAGGCGGTCATGTTCGGTTCGCGCTGCGGCACGTCGTCGAGGTTCAGACGGATGCCGAGGCCGCCCTTGTCGCCCATTTCCACGGCCGAGCAGGTCAGACCGGCAGCGCCCATGTCCTGGATCGAGATCACGGCGCCGGTCTGCATGAGTTCCAGGCAGGCTTCCATCAGGCGCTTTTCGGTGAAGGGGTCGCCGACCTGCACGGTGGGACGCTTCTCTTCGATGGTGTCGTCGAACTCGGCCGAGGCCATGGTGGCGCCACCGACGCCGTCGCGGCCCGTCTTGGCGCCGAGGTAGACCACGGGCATGCCGACACCGGAGGCGGCGGAATAGAAGATCTTGTCCGCATCGGCGAGGCCCGCCGCGAAGGCATTGACCAGGCAGTTGCCGTTGTAGGCGGGGTCGAAACGGATCTCGCCACCGACGGTCGGCACGCCGAAGCAATTGCCGTAGCCGCCGATACCCTCGACGACGCCATGCACCAGCTGGCGGGTCTTCGGGTGGTTCTTCTCGCCGAAGGACAGGGCGTTCATCGCGGCAATGGGCCGGGCGCCCATGGTGAAGACGTCGCGCAGGATGCCACCGACGCCGGTGGCCGCGCCCTGGTAGGGTTCGATGTAGGAGGGGTGGTTGTGGCTTTCCATCTTGAAGATGACCGCCTGGCCATCGCCGATATCGACCACGCCCGCGTTTTCGCCGGGGCCGCAGATCACCTGCGGACCTTCGGTGGGCAGGGTGCGCAGCCACTTCTTCGAGGACTTGTAGGAACAATGCTCGTTCCACATGGCCGAGAAGATGCCGAGTTCGGTGAAGGTGGGCGCGCGGTCCAGGATGCGCAGGATCTCGGCGAATTCCTCATCGTTGATGCCGTGGCTGGCGATAAGGTCCTTGGTGATTTCCGGCTCTTGCATACTGACCCCCTGGGTGATGTTGCCCGGCGTTTACGACATGGCGCTTGTTTGGGGAAGGGGGGCAGGGCGATTTCCCTTGCATTGCGGGGCATGGCGCGACTGGCAAGAAGGGGAAGGGGCTCTGCCCCGGTTGCCGGAGGCGACAGGAACAAGGGGAAGGGGGCTCTGCCCTGGTTGCCGGAGGCGACATGAAAAAGAGGAAGGGGGCTCCGCCCCCGTCCGCCGGGGCGGACTCCCTCGCAGTATTTTCAGCCGTCGGATGGAAGCAAGCAACGCCCTGGCCATCCTGAGGCTGGTAATACTGCCGCCGGAGGCGGTCGACAGGGGCAACTGGTGAGGCAATCCCGAGATGGAGCAGTCACATGACTGCAGGGCCAAAAAAAAGGCCGGACACAAGGTCCGGCCAAGTCCAACAGGGAGGTATGAAGATGATGCGCAGCTAGGCGCGATCATCATCGAATGCTCAGATATTGGTCGGAGTTGAAACGATCAAGTCCCAAAATGCCGCAGGCTTTACATTGCTGCCATGCGCTGAGTGCAGTGCTTCCGTCGGCCGCGATGCGGGCGGCGGATTCGAGCCATGAAGCGTCGCGGCGGGACCTAGTCGGCGTCGCGGTCGCGGATCTCGCGGATGGTGCGGCGGTGCGCCATGATCTCGTCCTGGACGAATTCACGGAAGGCGGCGACGCGCTTGGAGTGGCGCAGCTCTTCGGGGAAGGCCAGGAAGACCGGCACTTCGCCCGACTCGATCTCGGGGAAGATGCGTTCGAGCGAGGGGAAATCCTCGACGATGTAATCGGGCAGAACGCCGATGCCGAGGTTGTGGACCACCGCCTGCAGTACGCCGAAGTAGTTGTTCACCGTCAGGGTCGAGCGCACGTCGGACGACATCAGCTGTGCCACCAGCGAGGCCCCGGCGGCCACCTGGGGCGCCGAGGGGGTCTGGCAGATCAGCCGGTGTGTCGAGAGATCCTCCAGCGCCTCGGGGCGGCCATAGCGGGCGATGTAGTCGGCGGAGGCATAGCAGCGCATCCGGATCGACATCAGCTTCTTGCGGATCAGGTCGGCCTGGGATGGCTCCTTCATGCGCACCGCCACGTCGGCTTCGCGCATCGGCAGGTCCAGCACGCGCTCTTCCAGCATGAGGTCGATCTTCAGATCGGGGTATTTCTCGTAGAGCTTGGGCAGGCGCGGCGCCAGCCAGAGGGTGCCGAAGCCGACTGCCGTGGTCACCCGCAACTCGCCGAAGACTTCTTCCTCGCTGTCGCGGATGCGGGCGGTCGCGGTTTCAAGGCGCTTGGCCATGGCGCGGGTCGCGTCGAACAGCAATTCACCCTGCTCGGTGAGAATCAGCCCCCGCGCGTGGCGGTGGAACAGGGTGGTGTTCAGGCTCTCTTCCAGCCCCCGGATCTGGCGGGAGACCGCCGATTGAGACAGATGCAGCGCATCGCCGGCATGGGTCAGGCTGCCGGCGTCGGCAACCGCGTGAAAGATCCTGAGCTTATCCCAATCCATCGTGTAACTGCCTGTCGCCTAGGTCGTGTGCCGCATAATTTTTCTACTCTGCCGGTCGTGGCGCATGTCTTAACGGGGGTGCCGACTTTTTGATAGGGAATATTTCTCAATTTTCTCGTCAGGTCATAGGTGCTGACCCGTTCTTCGGCTATACTGCCCGAGGAGGAGGCACCAAGTCATGAGCCAGGAGAAGATTTCCCTCAACGACCGTTTCGACCTTAAGAAGTCGCCGGTCCTGCTGAACGGTACACAAGCCCTCGTGCGGCTGATGCTGGCCCAGAAGGCCAGGGACGAGGCCGCGGGCCTGTCCACCGCCGGCTATGTCACGGGCTACCGCGGGTCGCCGCTTGGCGCCGTGGACATGCAGATGCGGCGGGCAGGCAAGATCCTGCAGGCCGCCGATATCCGCTTCGAGGAAGGGCTGAACGAGGATCTCGCCGCAACCGCCCTCTGGGGCAGCCAGCAGGCGCACCTGCGCGGCGAGGGGCGCGTCGACGGGGTCTTCGGGCTCTGGTACGGCAAGGGCCCCGGCGTCGATCGCTCCGGCGATGCGATGAAGCACGCCAACATGGCCGGCACGGCGCCGCTCGGCGGGGTGCTGATGGCCATGGGCGATGATCACACCGGCGAAAGCTCCACCGTGCTGCATCAGAGCGAATGGGCGCTGGTCGATGCCTATATGCCCATCGTCTCACCGGCGGGGGTGCAGGAGATCCTGGATCTCGGCCTCTATGGCTATGCGCTGAGCCGCTATGCCGGGGTCTGGGTCGGGCTGAAGACGATGAAGGACACGGTCGAGGCGACCTCGGTCGTCGACGGCGATCCCTTCCGCATGAAGCTGGTCACGCCCGGGGACTTCCAGATGCCCGAGGGGGGCCTCAACATCCGGCTCGGCGACACCCCGCCAGAGCAGGAGGCGCGGATCATAGATCACAAGAGGTTCGCCGCGGAAGCCTTTGCGCGGGCGAATAAAATCGACCGCCGTGACTGGGGCAAGCCGGGGGCGAAGATCGGTTTCGTCTCGGCCGGGAAGAACTGGCTGGACCTCGTTCATGCGCTGTCCCTGCTGGGCATCGACGCGGCGGAGGCAGAGCGCCTCGGGATCACCACCTACAAGGTGGCGCAGGTCTGGCCGCTGGACATGGACAGTTTCCACGACTGGGCCGAGGGGCTGGACCTGATCGTCGTGGTCGAGGAAAAGCGCAAGCTGATCGAGGTGCAGGTCAAGGAGTCGATCTTCGACGACCGTCGCGGCCGTCGCGTCTATGGCTGGAAGAAGGGCGGCGGCCATGCCGAAGAGCTGTTCCCGACCAAGGGCGCGCTGGATCCGGTCTGGATCGCCGAGAAGCTGGGCGCGATCCTGGTGGAAGAGGGCCGCGGCACCGACCGCATCCGCGCCGGGATGGAGGCGCTTGGCGAGGTGCGTCGCAATGACAATGTCACCGACCTAGCCGCGCGTCTGCCCTACTTCTGCGCCGGCTGTCCGCACAACAGCTCGACCAAGGTGCCCGAGGGCAGCCGCGCCTATGCCGGCATCGGATGTCACTACATGGTGCAATGGATGGACCGCGAGACCAGCGGCTTCACCCATATGGGCGCCGAGGGGGCGAACTGGATCGGCGAGGCGCCGTTCTCGACCCGTGACCACGTGTTCCAGAACCTTGGGGACGGCACCTACAACCATTCGGGCGTTCAGGCGATCCGGGCGGCCTTGGCCTCGGGAGTCAACATCACCTACAAGATCCTGTTCAACGATGCCGTGGCGATGACCGGCGGCCAGAAGAACGAGGGCGGGCTGACCGCCTACCGCATCGCGGATGAGCTGCGCGCCATGGGGCTGGCCCATATCGCGGTGGTGCATGATGCCAAGGAAGATGTCGATCTTTCGCAATTCCCGAAAGGGATAGAGATTGCGGAACGCGCCGATCTGGAGGCCGTGCAGAAGAAAATGGCAAAGGTGAAAGGGGTCTCGGCGCTGATCTACGTGCAGACCTGTGCCGCCGAGAAGCGCCGCCGCCGCAAGCGCAAGGAGTTCCCGGATCCCGATAAGCGTGTCTTCATCAACACCGATGTCTGCGAGGGCTGCGGCGATTGCGGGGTGCAGAGCAACTGCGTCGCCATCACTCCGGTCGAGACGGACTTCGGCCGCAAGCGCGCCGTGGACCAGTCGGCCTGCAACAAGGACTTCTCGTGCCTCAACGGCTTCTGCCCCAGCTTCGTGACGCTGGAAGGCGCGGTGCCGAAGAAGGCTGCCAGCCGCTCGCTGGAACTGCCCGAGGACATGGCGTTGCCTGCGCTGCCAAAGATCCGCGGCACCCACAACATCGTGCTGACCGGGGTCGGCGGCACCGGCGTCGTCACCATCGGCGCCGTGCTGGCGCAGGCGGCGCAGATCGACGGCAAGGGCGCCGGCATGATGGAGATGGCGGGGCTGGCCCAGAAGGGCGGCGCCGTGCATATCCACCTGCGCCTTGCGGAGCGGCCCGAGGATATCTCGGCGATCCGCGTCGCGGCGGGCGAGGCCCATGCGCTGATCGGCGGCGACCTGGTGGTCAGCGCCGGTTCCAAGACCCTCGGCCTGACCCGGACCGAGCAGACCGGCGCGGTGGTGAACTCTCATGAGATCGTCACCGGCGACTTCACCCGGAACACGGAATTTTCCCTTCCGTCAGAACGGCTTGAGTTGCAACTGCAGGCCCGCCTGCGGGATCGGCTGGTGCTGTTTGATGCCTCTGCGCTGGCGCAGGTCGCCATGGGGGACAGCATCTTTGCCAACATGATCCTGCTGGGCGCGGCCTGGCAGCAGGGGCTGGTGCCGCTGCGCCACGAGGCGATCGTTCAGGCGATCACGCTCAACGGCGCGGCGGTCGAGCGCAACCTGCATGCCTTCGAGGTCGGACGCTGGGCCGTGCTGCACCACGACGAGGTGCAGGCCATGATCGCCCCGGCGGCGCAACGGCCCGAACCGTTGAGCCTGGAGCAGATGATCGAGCGGCGCGCCGAGCATCTGCAGAAGTACCAGAACCGGCGGCTGGCCCGGCGCTACCGCGCCTTCGTGGCCCGTTTCGAGGACCCCGAGCTGCGTGAAGCCGTGGCAAGATCGTATCACAAGCTCTTGAGCTACAAGGATGAATACGAGGTCGCCCGGCTGCATCTGGAAACCCGCCGCAAGGCGCAGGCGCAGTTCGACGGCGATTTCCGCATGACCTTCCACCTGGCGCCGCCGATGCTGGGCGGAGAGGATGCCTCTGGCCGGCCGAAGAAGCGTCAGTTCGGCGGCTGGATGCTGACGCCCTTCCGGGTGTTGGCGGCGATGAAGGGCCTGCGCGGCACGCCGCTGGACCCCTTCGGGCGTCAGGCAGAGCGCCGGATGGAGCGCGCCCTGATCCGCCAGTACGAAGAAGATATGACCGAAGTTCTGGGGGGTTACGATCCGCAGTTGAAGGACTGCGTCAAGGCGCTGGCAGCGCTTCCGCTGAAGATCCGTGGCTTCGGCCCGGTGAAATCGGCGAACGAGGCGAAGGCGGCGAAAGAGCGCGAGGACCTGCTGGCGACCCTGCACGCAGGCCCGGTGCGGGCGGCGGCGGAGTGACGCCGGTCGGTTTGCGCCCTGACGGCGGCGTCCCCATCTTGAAGGGGGGCGCCGCTGCCCGGCGCCACGCGCGGGGTGCCGAAAAAGGCGCCGGCCTTAACCTCGTTGCAAGCGCTTGCGGCGCAGGGTGGACCTGCGTCGAAGGAGCCTGCAGGAGGGGGCTCAAACCACTGGAACGAATCCGCGCCCCCGTCTAAGAGGCCCGTCTATGAGGGCTGCCCCCGTTCGGACACCGCGATGACTGCAGATATACTCCCTTCCCAGCACAATCCGCGGCCGCCCAGCCAGCGGCAGATCGCCCGTGACATCTCGTACGCCTCCAGCGCCGAAACCCGTTCGGGGCGGATGGTGATCCGATTGATGGAAAACACCCTGGGACGACCCGCGCTGATCCGGCGCGCCGACGGCTATGCCGAGGAGGTGAAGGCGGGACAGGACTTCTGGTCGGTCATGGTCGAACGCTACGGGCTGTCGCTGGAGGTGAGTGCCGGCAGCCTGGAAAACATCCCGGCGGAGGGGCCGGTGGTGGTGATCGCGAACCACCCCTATGGCATCCTGGACGGGCTGATGCTGGGTCATATCCTGCAGGAACGGCGCGGCGATTTCCGCATCCTGGCCAACCGGGTGTTCCGCAAGGCCGGCGACCTTGACCGGGTGATCCTGCCGATCAGCTTCGATGAGACCCGCGAGGCCGTGCAGACCAATATCGAGACCCGCCGCGAAGCCCTGCGCTACCTGGGCGAGGGCGGGGTGATCGGGGTCTTCCCCGGGGGCACCGTCTCGACCGCGCTGACGCCCTTTGCGCATCCGATGGACCCGGGCTGGCGCGGCTTTACGGCCCGCATGATCGCCAAGAGCGGCGCCACCGTGGTGCCGGTGTTCTTCGACGGCACGACCTCGCGCCTGTTCCAGCTTGCCAGCCACCTGCACCCGACCCTGCGCATGGGCCTGCTGCTGAAGGAATTCCGCCAGCGCGTCGACGGCCCGGTGCGCGTGGTGGTCGGTACGCCCATTGCGCGCGAAGAGCTGCGCATCCGCGCCGGTGATACGAAGGCAATGATGGATTTCCTCCGCAAGGCGACGTATGAGCTTTCTCCGAAGCCGTTGAAATCCTATGACTACGGCTACGAGTTCGAGGCAAAGCGGCGGGCGGCACCCGGCGCATGATGCGGGGGCGGGTGCGAAAGGCACCCGGGCATGACATGGCAGTTGGTATCTTCGATTCCGGGCTGGGCGGGCTGACGGTGCTTGAGGCATGTGCCAGGCGCCTGCCGGATGTGCCCTTCGTCTACCTGGGCGACCAGGCTCATGCGCCCTACGGTGTGCGCACCGCCGACGATATCCTCGAGCTGACCAAGGCCGGGGTGCAGCGCCTTTTCGATGCCGGGTGCGACCTGGTGATCCTGGCCTGCAACACCGCCTCGGCCGCCGCGCTGCGCCGGATGCAGGAAAGCTGGGTGCCCGCCGACAAACGGGTGCTGGGGGTCTTCGTGCCGCTGATCGAGGCGCTGACAGAACGCCAGTGGGGCGACAACTCTCCGCCGCGCGAGGTCGCGGTGAAGCATGTGGCGCTTTTCGCCACCCCTGCCACTGTCGCCAGCCGGGCCTTCCAGCGCGAACTGGCCTTCCGCGCCATCGGCGTCGATGTCGAGGCGCAGGCCTGCGGCGGCGTGGTCGATGCGATCGAGGACGGCGACATGATCCTGGCCGAGGCGCTGGTGAATTCCCACGTCGATGCGCTGAAGCGCAAGATGCCCGAGCCCGAGGCGGCGATTTTGGGCTGCACCCATTATCCGCTGATGGCCGAGGCATTCCAGAAGGCGCTTGGCGACCATGTCACCGTCTATTCGCAGGCCAACCTGGTGGCCGAGTCCCTGGCCGACTACCTGGGCCGCCACCCCGAACGGCGCGGCCCGGGCGAGGTCTCGATGTTCCTGACCACGGGCGACCCGGCCCGGGTGTCTTCCCGCGCGACGCAGTTCCTGCGACGACGATTGGATTTCCACGCGGCCTGACGCCAGCGGCGCGGCCTGCGGCAATTTGATCTCGCGCATTTCATTGGCGCGGGGGTGAGACTAGATAGACGACAGGCGGGCGCGTGACCCCGCCGAAAGGGCAAGAATGACCAAGAAAATCGCAATCATCGGCGCATCGGGCTACACCGGCGCAGAACTGATCCGGCTGATCTCCACCCATCCGGGGATGGAGATCGCCGCGCTGGCGGCCAATTCCAAGGCCGGCCTGAAGATGGCCGATGTGTTTCCGTTCCTGCGCCACCTCGATCTGCCGGACCTGGTGACGGTGGATCAGATCGACTTCTCCGGCATCGACCTGGCCTTCTGCGCCCTGCCGCACAAGACAAGCCAGGAGGTGATCCGCGAACTGCCCAAGGACCTGAAGATCGTCGACCTCTCGGCCGATTTCCGGCTGCGCGATCCCGAGGCCTACAAGGCGTGGTACGGCAATGACCACGCCGCCGTCGAGATGCAGAAGGAAGCCGTCTACGGGCTGACCGAGTTCTACCGCGACGAGATCCGGGGCGCCCGGCTGGTCGCCGGCACGGGCTGCAACGCGGCCACCGGCCAGTTTACCCTGCGCCCGCTGATCGAGGCCGGGGTGATCGGCCTGGACGACATCATCCTCGACATGAAATGCGCCGTCTCCGGCGCCGGGCGCAGCCTGAAGGAGAACCTTCTGCACGCCGAGCTTTCGGAGGGCTACAATGCCTATGCGGTCGGCGGCAAGCACCGGCACCTGGGCGAATTCGATCAGGAATTCAGCAGGATCGCCGGGCGCGAGGTGAAGATCCAGTTCACCCCGCACCTGCTGCCGGTGAACCGGGGCATCCTGTCGACCGGCTATGTCTCGGGCGAGGCGCAGGCGGTGCATGATGCGCTGGTCGCAGCCTATGCCGAGGAGCCTTTCGTGCAGGTGTTGCCCTTCGGCGAGGTGCCGTCGACCCACGACGTGCGCGGCTCGAACTTCGTGCATATCGGGGTGACCGGCGACCGCATCGCGGGGCGGGCCATCGTGGTGACGGTGCTCGACAACCTGTGCAAGGGCTCGTCCGGGCAGGCGTTGCAGAACGCCAACCTGATGCTTGGGCTGGAGGAAACCGCCGGCCTGATGGGGGCCGCGCTGTTCCCGTAAGGGCGCGAAAGGGAGAGACCCGATGAAGGGGCTGAAGAAGAAACGCCGCATCCAGATCATCGTCCTGGCCTTCGTGGCGCTTGGGCTGGCGGTCGGGCTGATCGGCTATGCCTTCCAGGACGGGATCAACTTCTTCCGCTCGCCCAGCCAGGTGGCCGAGGCGCCACCCGAGCCGGGCGAGGTCTTCCGCATTGGCGGCCTGGTCGCCGAGGGCTCGCTTCAGCGGGGAGAGGTGATCCGCTTTTCGGTGACCGATGGCGGCGCCACGGTGCCGGTGACCTATCGCGGCATCCTGCCGGACCTCTTCGAGGAGAACCAGGGCATGATCGGCACCGGGCGCTACGTGAACGGCGTCTTCGAAGCCTCCGAGATCCTTGCCAAGCATGATGAGAGCTACATGCCGAAGGAAGTGGTGGACGCGCTGAAGGAACAGGGCGTCTACCAGGAACCGGAGAGCTAAGCGCCGCGCCCGCGTGGGGATACGTCTTGCGGCGGCCTCCGGCGGGGTATTTCGAAACAAGGACGATGGGTTGGCAGGGTCGCAGCCGGGGACGGCGTGCGGTGCTCTCGGGCTGAATTAACCCTTTGGCGTGCAGTCTCGGGACCGAGGCAGAGCTTCAGGAGTGCGCGCCATGTCACTGGATGTCCGACAGATTGCGGAAGAGATCGTCGCCCGCGAGGGCGGTTTCGTCAATGACCCGGATGATCCGGGCGGGGCGACCAACTTCGGGGTGACCATCCACACCCTGCGGCGGCTCGGGCTGGACCTGGATCGCGACGGCGACGTGGATGTGGCCGACGTGAAGGCGCTGAGCCGCGAACAGGCGCTGGAGATCTTCCTCGACCACTACTTCCACCGGCCCCGGATCTCGGAGTTGCCTGAACCGCTCTGGCCGACGGTCTTCGACATGTATGTCAATGCCGGGGCCAACGCGGTGAAGATCCTGCAGCGGCTGCTGCGCGACATGGGCTGGGAGATCGGCGTCGACGGCGTGATCGGGCCGCAGACCATCGCCATCTGCCACGAGGCCAATGCCGCCGCTGCCGGCCATATCGTCGACGCCTACGGGATCGCCCGGCGCAACTACTATTTCGGCATAGCCGATGGCCGCGCCCGGAGCCGCAAGTACTGCCGCACAAGGGCGGGCGGCAAGGGCGGCTGGATCCGCCGGGCCGAGGAATTCATCACCCCGCGCTTCCATCTCTCCGACGCGGAGTTCGCCGAGAGGGTCGCCGCATGGGGCTGATCGACGGGATCCTGGGCCTGGTCTTCGGTGGCGGGCGCAACGTGGTGCGCGAGACGGCTGAGGTCTTCCGGGTCAATGCCGAGGCGACGGACCAGCGCGATCTCGATGCGCTGCAGGCGGCCCTGGCGCAGCACGGGGCCGAGTTTCGCGACGCGCGCTCGGGGTTCGACCGGTTCATGGACGGGCTGAACCGGCTGCCGCGCCCGGCCATGGCGCTTGGCGCCCTGGCCCTGTTCGGGGCGGCGATGGCCGATCCGGTCTGGTTCGCCAGCCGGATGCAGGGCCTGGCGCTGGTGCCTGAACCTCTGTGGTGGCTGCTCGGCGCGGTGGTCAGCTTCTATTTCGGTGCCCGCCATCAGCTGAAGGGGCAGGAGTTCCAGCGCGAGATCGCCCAGACCATGACCCGGGTGCCCCAGGTGGTGAGCAACCTGCGCCAGCTGCGTGCGCTTGAGGCCCCCGCGGCACCGGCCGCCCCCGGCGCGGCGGTGCCAGCGCAGACAGTGCCGGTCGAGGGCGGCGTCACGGGCGCCGGCGCGGCCAATGCGGCGCTGGAGGAGTGGCGGCGGACGGGCTGAGCCATCGGCCCAACACAGGGCATAGACCGGGGTCCGGGTGGGACGGAAGGGGGGCGCGACAATTCGGTCGCGCCCCTTTCGTTCATTTGAATTGAGGCCCGGCGGCGGCTGCGCCTATAGTCGCCCCATGATTACCGAGCTTGGCCATTTCGCCCTGATCCTTGCCTTCGCCGTGGCTCTGTTCCAGGCGGTTGTTCCCCTTGTCGGCGCCTACAGGCGCTGGCCCGGCTGGATGGCTGCGGCCGAGCCTGCGGCGATCTGCCAGGCCCTGCTGGTTGCCTTCGCCTTCGCCGCGCTGACCTGGGCCTTCGTCACCTCGGACTTCTCGCTGCGGCTGGTCTGGGCGAACAGCCATTCGGCCAAGCCGATGCTCTACAAGGTGACCGGTGTCTGGGGGAATCACGAGGGCTCGATGCTGCTGTGGAGCCTGATCCTGGCGCTGTTCGGTGCTGCCGCGGCGCTGTTCGGGGACAATCTGCCGGCGACATTCCGCGCCCGGGTGCTGGGGGTGCAGGGGATGATCGGCCTGGCCTTCCTGGGCTTCCTGCTGTTCACCTCGAATCCCTTCCTGCGCCTGGCGGTGCCGCCCTTCGACGGGCAGGACTTGAACCCGCTGCTGCAGGACCCGGGCCTGGCCTTCCACCCGCCCTTCCTCTACCTCGGCTATGTCGGCCTCTCGATGTCCTTCAGCTTCGCCGTCGCGGCGCTGATCGAGGGCCGGGTGGATGCCGCCTGGGGTCGCTGGGTGCGGCCCTGGACCCTGGCCGCCTGGATGTTCCTGACCGTGGGCATCGCGCTCGGCTCGTGGTGGGCCTACTACGAACTGGGCTGGGGCGGCTTCTGGTTCTGGGACCCGGTCGAGAACGCCTCGTTCATGCCCTGGCTTATCGCCGCGGCGCTGCTGCATTCGGCCATCGTGGTCGAGAAGCGCGAGAGCCTGAAGGCCTGGACCGTCCTGCTGGCGATCATCGCCTTCGGTTTCTCTCTGATCGGCGCCTTCATCACCCGCTCGGGCGTGATCACCTCGGTCCATGCCTTCGCCAATGATCCCGAGCGCGGCGTGGTGCTGCTGGCGATCACCGGCGTCTTCATGGGCGGGGCGCTGACGCTCTTTGCCTTCCGCGCCGACGACATGGCCTCGAAGGGGGTGTTCGGCGTGGTCAGCCGGGAAACGGCGCTGGTGCTGAACAACATCCTGCTGGGGGTGGCGGCCTTCGTGGTCTTCGTCGGGACCATCTGGCCGCTGGTCTCGGAGATGGCCTTTGATCGCAAGCTCTCGGTCGGGGCGCCGTTCTTCGACATGGCCTTCACGCCCTTCATGGTGGCGCTCGGGGTGATCCTGCCGGTCGGGGCGCTGCTGCCCTGGAAACGGGCCAAGGCCGGGCGGGCGTTGCGCCGCCTGGTGCCGGCGGCGCTGCTGGCACTGGCGGTCGGGGCGCTGCTCTATGCGCTGCAGAGCGGGCGCTCGGCGCTTGGTCCGCTGGGGTTGATGCTGGGCACCTGGCTGGTGGCCGGAGCGGCGACCGACCTGTGGGTGCGCAAGGGCAACGGCGGGCTGGGCCGGTTGCGGCGCCTGCCGCGCGCCGACTGGGGCCGGGTGGTGGCCCATGCGGGGCTGGGGGTCTGCATTGCCGGCATCTCGGCAATGCTGGCCTGGCAGCAGGAGGATATCCGCGTGGTGCAGGTCGGCGACCGGGTCGAGCTGGCGGGCTATGCGCTGACCCTTGAGGCGGTAAACCGCGTCGACGGGCCGAATTACGTTTCGACCATGGCCGACGTGGCGCTGAGCCGCGACGGCAACGCCATCGGCACGCTGCATCCCGAGAAACGCGTCTATCCGGTGGCCGGGATGCCGACCACCGAGGCGGCGATCGACAACGGCGTGATGCGCGACATCTACGTGGCGCTCGGCGATCCCCAGGAGGGCGGAGGCTGGGCGATGCGCAGCTACTACAAGCCGCTGGCGAACTGGATCTGGGGCGGCGCCCTCCTGATGGCGCTCGGCGGCGGGCTGAGCCTGTCGGACCGTCGCTATCGTGTCGCGGCAGGGGCGGCGAAGGCCCCGCGCACAGAGGGGGTGCCGGCGGAATGAGGTGGCTGGAACGCATGGTGGATTGCATCCGCCCCTGGCTGATCACCCTGGCGGTGCTGCTGCTGACGGGGCTGGCCGTTCCGACGCCGGTGCTGGCGGTCCAGCCGGACGAGATGCTGGAGGATCCGGTGCTGGAGGCGCGGGCGCGGGAGATCAGCCAGGGGCTGCGCTGCCTGGTCTGCCAGAACGAGAACATCGACGATTCCAACGCTGACCTGGCCCGCGACCTGCGCCTGCTGGTGCGCGAGCGGCTGCAGGCCGGGGACAGCGACGAGGAGGTCGTCGACTTCATCGTCGGGCGCTACACCGAATACGTGCTGCTGAAACCGAGGACCAGCGGCTCGGCGCTGGTCCTCTGGCTGGCGGGGCCGGTGATGCTGCTCCTCGGGCTGGGCCTGGGGGTGGGCTACGTGCGCAGCCGCAGCCGCCGCGGGAGCGACCCCGAGGGGCTCTCGGAGGAAGAAGAGGCGCGGCTGAAGGAAATCCTGGGGAACTGACGCAGTGTTCCGGTTTGACGAGGGCGGCCATCCGGGCTTCTGTGGCGCAAGGATGACAGGAGGAGGCTCTCGTGAGCTATCAGACGATTACGCTGGAAACCCGGGATGACATCGCGGTGCTGCGCCTGACGCGACCCGAGGTGATGAATGCGCTGAACAGCCAGATGCGGGCCGAGATCGCCGATGCGGTGCGCGTGGCGGCGGGCGAGGCGCGGGTGCTGGTGATCACCGCCGAGGGGCGGGCCTTCTGCTCGGGGCAGGATCTGACCGACCGCGCCAATGTCGCCAATCCGGACCTGGAGCGCACGTTGCGGGACGAGTATGTGCCGATGCTGAAGGCCATCGTCGACTGCCCGATCCCGACGATCTCGGCGGTGAATGGCGCGGCGGCGGGGGCCGGGGCGAACCTGGCGCTCTGTGCCGATATCGTCATCGCTGCCGAAAGTGCCTATTTCCTGCAGGCCTTCACCCGCATCGGGCTGGTGCCGGACGCCGGCGGCACCTATTTCCTGCCGCGCTCGATGGGCAGCCAGAAGGCCATGGGCGCCGCGCTGCTGGCCGAGAAGATCACCGCCCGCCAGGCGGATGACTGGGGCATGATCTGGGAGGCGGTGCCGGACGAGCATTTCGCCGAGGTCTGGCAGGCCCGTGCCGCGCAGCTGGCCAAGGGGCCGACCGCGGCCTATGGCGAGGTCAAGCAGATCATCCGGGGCAGCTGGAACGCAGACCTGGATGCGCAGTTGGATGCCGAGGGCAAGGCCCAGGGCCGGTGCGGCCAGAGCCGGGACTTCAAGGAAGGCGTCGTGGCCTTCCTGGAGAAACGCCCTCCCCATTTCGAAGGCCGCTGAGGGCGGCCATCAGGCAGGACCTGCGTCCTGCCTCCGGCGGCCCGGGGGGGAGGGGGCTGCGCCCCCTCTTGCGACCCTGCGGGCGCAATTCACCCCCGCCTGCCGCGCCCCCGAAGGGAGTCGGGCCCCGAAGGGAGTGGGGCACATCTTCCCCGGCTCAGGCGCGGCGCAGGGCGGCGGTCGCGACCCCCATGGCACAGAGCGCCGCGCCGCCGAGGCGGGTCAGCCAGGGCAGCACCCGGGGCCGGACCAGCCGCCGGCGCAGGCGGTCGGCAAGCAGCGCATAGGCCAGGGCATTGAGCGCCGCGAGGCCGGTGAAGGTCGCCACCAGCAGCCCGAACTGCGGCAGCAGCGCCCGCTCGGGGGCGAGGAACTGCGGCACGAAGGCGATGAAGAAGATGATCGACTTGGGATTGAGCGCGGTAACCGCCGCGGCGTGGAGGAAGACCCGGCGCGTGGCGGTGATGGCGGGCTGGCCGGGAGCGGACAGGGAGGCCTCGGGCAGCTGGCTGCCGGAGGCGCTGCGGATCATGCGGATGCCGAGGTAGAGCAGGTAGGCCGCGCCGACCCATTTCAGCAGCAGGAACAGCTTGGCCGAGGTCAGCACCAGCGCGCCGAGACCGGCGAGCGAGGCGGACATGGCGATCAGGTCGCCAAGGGCCACGCCGGCCACGGTGGCCAGGGCGACCCTGCGGCCCTGGCTGATGGCATAGCTGAGCACCAGCAGCACGGTGGGGCCGGGGATCAGCAGCAGCGCAATCGAGGCCGAGGCGAAGGTCAGCCAGGTCTGGATATCCATGGGGTCTCCTGTGGGGTGTGATCCCGTCGAGCCAGCCATTGATTGCACGCGGCGTAAAGGCCCTTGATGCCGGACGGAGCGGACCCGCGCCGGCGACTGACCACGAAGGCGGCGTGGTGATGCATGAAAAAGGGCGGCCCCGGAGCCAGCCCTTTGCAGTAAATGGTGCAGAAAATTCGGAAAAAACTATGGTTGGCCAG
>JAAFAB010000014.1 GCA_018222585.1 Paracoccaceae bacterium
TGCGCGCTACCCTCAAGTGCGACTCCCATTAGAAAACAGATGGTTATCTAATGGACAGAGTCTGCCATGGGAGCGGTTTACGCGCAACTGAGCGCCAAGGAACGGGTTCCAGATCGAACGCTGGAAGCTGGCAAAGGTCCCTGTCCGTGATCGACACGCAAGCTGACGGCATGATGCTGGTCAGGCGGCATATGCGGACCGAAGCCGCTGTCGCAACGCCCCTTGAACCCCCAGCCGCGCTCCAGCAGGTAGCCCCATCGGGGGCTGGTGCACGTCAGATGATGTTGCCGCTGCTGATATTGCCCGTGCCGGATCCCAAGGTGATAACGCGGCGCCCGCGCCGGGCGTTGTTGTTGAGGACATGCGAGTGGGTCACGTTGGCCCCCACCACGATGTCGGTGCTCGCCGACAGGGCCGGCGTGTGACAGGTCACGTCCTGAATGCGCATCGCTTCGACCGTTGCGTTCGGTTGGGCGTTCACCGCTCGGATCGCGTACCCCGAGAGAGTGCCGCCGATCAGCCGCGCCCCGGTGGCACGCAGGTCGATGCAGATCGCTCCGCCCTGAATGCTCGGATTGTCGATGACCCCGTCCAGGGCTGCGCAACGGACGCCTTCGGCGGTTTCCGCGACGATCATCCGGGTACCGGTCAGTCGGCAGCGCTCGCCGCTCATGAAGACGCCGATGTTTGCTGCGCCCGCCTCCTCGATCACCACGGGACCGAGCAGGCTGTCGGTGCCGCTGATCGACACCGCGTTGTTTCCCGCGGGCGTCCGGGAGAAGCCGAGCCGGCCCCCCCCCGTGCCGAAGCGACTGTTATCGCCCATGATGTTGACGACATGCGTAAAGACCATGCCGGGATCGCTGTACTCGGCATGGGTGCAGTCGACCGTGGCGATCTCGCAGTCGTCGGCCCGGATCAGCGCGCTTTGTCCGAAGAGGGTCTGCTGGACGAAATGGCCGATCTTGCAACGGTGGGCGAACTCGCCGATGTGAATGCCCTTCGCATTCTCCGAGTAGTACTCCGTGACGTGGTTGCGTGCCCCGGTGATCTCCATCGCGTAGGAATACCCGGCCTCGTCCTCGACCTCGATCAGGGCTGGCGAGAGGAACACGCGGTCGAACATGTAATCCGTTCCGGTCACGCTGACGCCCGTGCCCAGATGTACGCCCCGGATCGCAATGTTGCGGATCTGCGTATGGGCGTCGGCCCGGGAGAAGATCACCTCCGCTCCCTCAGTACGCAACCGGTTCTGGTTGGCGAAGATGTCGAGGACGCCATAGTCGCCGCTGGTCTCGAACTGGGGCCCGGTCGGGGCAGTGATGGCGGCGACGGTGCCGGTCACCCCGCCGCTGGTGGTAAAGGTCTCCTGTGCGGAGACAGTGCCGCTCACGTCCTCGATCACCAGTTGGCTCTTGCCGTGCGCGGACGGCTGCGGCGAGGTCAGCGCGACGGTCGCGGTGGCACCGCCTGAAAAGGTCACAGTCTCCGCCTTGCCCGGCCGGCCCGTCGGAGCGTCGACCTCGCAGATGTGGTAAGGCTGGTTCTCCAGCTTGATTTCCAAATGCGTGTTGCGATGCGACAGGAACCGGCAGGCTCCCAGCGCGCCGTGCCCATCCTCGCAGTTGAGCCGCACCCATGAAGCCTGGCAGCCGTCCTGGGCACCGTCCGTCTGCTCCACCGCGCGGGCGACATCCGAGCCGCAGCGGTAGACGACGCCGTCGATCCTGCTGACGATGCACTTGTCGATCTGCAGGCCCGAGCCGACGATGTGCTGCACCTTGAAATCGGTGAGCGCGCCTTCACGCATGTTCTTGATCCAAACTCCGATCCGAGCCGACTGGCTGCTGTCGCGGATCTGGTCGCGGCTGCCCCAGACCGAGATCCCCCGCAGCTTGATGTAGCGGGCGTCGATATGGAACACGTAGTCCGGGGCCCCACGGGAGAAGAACACCGTGGCCTCCTGCCCTGCCCCCACGATGTCGAGATTGATCGCGTATCCCGAGATCGTCGAACTGCCGCGGATGTCGATGCCCTGCTCGACGCAGTACATGCCGGCGGGAACGAAGACGTTCAGCCCCGCGGCGCGGGCGGCCTCGACTGCCTTGGCGAAGGCCTCCTCGCAGGACGTCTGGCCGGTATCGTCCGCACCGAAGGCCCGGACGTCGAGCCCCATGGCACCGGCGACGACGTAGAGCTTCACGCCGCCCTTGGTCAGCAGGTGGTGGTCCGTGGCGGTCTCGGGCGCCACCTGGTAGGCGAAATCGCCCTTGCTGACATGCACCAGTGCGTCGTTCCGCACGACCTTGCGCCCGGTGCCGGCCCGGTAGGACAGGCTCCTGTCGGCGACCATGTTGCTGAAGCTGTGGAAGCTGCGGACGAAGCTCGTTTCCATGTCGCCCTGCACCGCGATGTCGTAGCGGCCGAGGACGATCTGGTCGTCCCGGGACCGAATCACGACCCGGTAGTCTCCCTTGGTCAGGTAGCAGATCTCGAAGTTGCCCTCCGAATCTGCAACCATCGGGTTGGCGGTCATCTTCTGGAGGCAGTCGTCCAGGAAGATCGGCGCCAGGCTGTCCGAGGCCCGGTTGTAGATATACACTCTGGAATAAGGTGCCAGATCGCCGCTCCCGGCACCGGGGGAAGCGTGGTTGAGGTCCAGAAAGCCCATGCCAAGTCTCTCTAACGGGCCCTCCGTGGGAGGGCGTGAAAAGGGAGGCACCGGACCGATGGGCAAGCGATCGTCAGTCATGTCGCATCGTCCGGCGCGCAGTCTTTCGGGTGCGGTGCCGCCGGGCGCGATGCGCAGAGCCAGGGCCGACCCTGCCTCAGAGTTGTTGCCGGTAATCGTTAACGAGAACTGGTAGGGGCGCGCGGAGGACCGCGGTGCGGCGCGCAGCGGTCCGGCCGTCGAGAGCGCGGCTCCTGTAAGAAGAGCTGTCTTTCTGAGGAAATCGCGTCGGCTCGGCATGGAGATCTCCGGGGTAGCACGGGTGGAGAGGCGTGACAGAAACCATGCATCTCACGGCCGCGGGCCTTGCGGAAGACATGCGGTCGGGCTAACGGCGTCAAACCGCCGCTCTGAGGCCGTAACTTCATATTCCTGCAAAGAAAGAGATCTACTCGTTCAAAATAGTTTCAACTTATGGTTTTTCGCCCGGCTTGCCGCATCTGGTGGAGGTTTAACCTTGATGTGCCGCCGCGGCGCCTGATAACACGCCCATGCCGCATTGCGGCATACGGCCGGAAATTCCGCTGGAAGGCCCCAGCGAACTTACTGGGAGATAGCGTCTTGAATAATACGGTAGACAGCTTGGACCTTCGGCAACGCAACGATTTCGTCACCAGCTTCATCGAGGTCGTGGACAAGGAGGCCGCTGCGGTGAAGCAGGTTTCCGCCGTGGATCCGGGCGCGATCTCGCGTGCCTGCGAACTCGTCATGAAATGTGGCGGCCGCGTGATCTGCACCGGGATGGGAAAATCGGGACACATTGCGCGCAAGATCGCGGCGACGCTGTCCTCGACCGGCACGCCGGCGCATTTCGTCCACCCCGGCGAAGCCAGCCACGGTGACCTCGGCATGATCCAGCCCGGCGATATCCTGCTGGCGCTGTCGAACTCCGGCGAGACCAAGGAATTGGCCGACCTTCTCACCTATGCCGCGCGCCGCAGCATCCCGATGATTGCCATTACCAAGCGTGCCGACAGCGCGCTGGCCCGCCATGCTCAGGTCGTGTTCCTCCTGCCGGACATGCCCGAGGCCTGCTCGATCCACATGGCGCCGACCACTTCGACCACCTGCAGCCTCGTCATCGGCGACGCGCTGGCGGTGGCGGTGATGCGCGCCCGTGGCTTCCAGCGTGAAGATTTCCTCGGCTTCCACCCCGGTGGCAAGCTCGGCGCCCAGCTGCTGACGGTCGAGCAACTGATGCACAAGGGGGCGGAGCTGCCGGTCCTGGCACCCTCGGCCTCCATGGAGGAGGCCATCATCGAGATGACCTCCAAGGGCTTCGGCATCGCCGCCGTCGTGGACCGCGACAACCGGCTCGTGGCCGTGGTCACCGATGGCGACCTGCGTCGCAACATCCGCAACATTCTCGACAAGTCGGTCTCGGAGATCGTGAACTACGCGCCGAAATCCATCACCCCCGCCGCGCTGGCCTCCGAGGCGCTCGGACTGATGAACGCGCTGCGGGTGAACGCGCTCTGCGTGGTTGGCGACAGCATGGAACTGGTCGGGCTGATCCACCTGCACGACTGCCTTCGGGCCGAGGTCGCCTGATGTCGGCTCCCGTCGTTTTCATTCCCGCCCGCTACGCCTCGACCCGCTACCCCGGCAAGCCGCTCGTGCCGCTCCGGGGGCTGGACGGGGAAAAGACCCTGATTCAGCGCAGCTGGGAGGCCGCCTGCAGCGTCGTGCCGAAGGAGCGGGTCTTCGTCTGCACCGACGATGACCGGATCATCGCCGCCGCCGAGGGCTTCGGCGCCCAGACCATCATGACCTCGGAAAGCTGCCCGAACGGCACCGAACGCTGCGCCGAGGCCGCGCAGCGCATCGGCTTCGACGACGGCATCGTGGTGAACTTCCAGGGCGACGCGCCGCTCACCCCGCCGTGGTTCGTGGCCGATCTCATCGCCGCCATGGAGGCCGCGCCCGACGTCGATGTCGCGACCCCGGTGCTGCGCTGCGACGCCGAGACGCTGGCCTCGTTCCGCGCCGACCGCAAGGCCGGCCGCGTGGGCGGCACCACCGCGGTCTTCGGCACCTCGAACGAGGCGCTCTACTTCTCCAAGGAAGTCATCCCCTACTGCGACAAGCTCGCTCCCGGCGCGCCGATCCCCGTGTTCCATCACGTCGGGGTCTACGCGTTCCGCGCGGCGGCGCTGGCAGCCTATCCCACTCTGCCCGTGGGTCCCCTCGAACAGCTCGAGGGGCTGGAACAGCTGCGGTTCCTCGAGAACCGGCTGACCGTCCGCTGCGTCGAGGTCGACGCCCGTGGCAGGATCTTCTGGGAACTGAACAACCCCACCGACGTGGCGTTGATCGAAGCGGAATTGCAAAAGGAACCCGCATGAAAACGGTGACGATCAAGGATATCGCGATCTCCAACAGCGCCCCCTTCGCGCTGATCTGCGGTCCCTGCCAACTCGAGACGCTGGACCATGCCAGGATGCTGGCAGAAAACATCGCCGCGATGGCGGACGAGGCGAAGACACCGTTCATCTTCAAGGCAAGTTTCGACAAGGCCAACCGCTCCTCGCTCGCGGGCAAGCGCGGCGTCGGCATCGACGCGGGCCTCACCATCCTGTCCAAGATCGGGGAGGAATTCGGCTGCCCGGTGCTGACCGACATCCACGACATCGGCCAGTGCGCCGTCGTCGCCGAGGCGGTGGACATCCTGCAGATTCCCGCCTTCCTGTCGCGCCAGACCGACCTGCTGCTCGCCGCGGGCGAGACCGGCGCCGCGATCAACGTCAAGAAGGGCCAGTTCCTGGCGCCCTGGGACATGAAAAACGTCGCCGACAAGATCGCCTCGACCGGCAACGAGCGCATCATGCTCTGCGAGCGCGGTGCCAGCTTCGGCTACAACATGCTGGTCTCGGACATGCGCAGTCTGCCGATCATGGCGGAAACCGGTTACCCGGTGGTGTTCGACGCCACCCACTCGGTGCAGCTGCCGGGTGGCAAGGGCACCTCGTCCGATGGTCAGAGCCAGTTTGTTCCGGCGCTTGCCCGGGCGGCGGTTGCGGTGGGAACCGGCGCGGTCTTCATCGAGACACACGAGGAGCCCGCACGCTCGCCGTCGGACGGCCCCAACATGGTGCCGCTGCACGAGCTGGGCGCGCTGCTGAAGACCCTTCGCAAGATCGACGACATCGCCAAACAGGACGGGTGAGCGCGCATATGGTCAGGTGCCCGAAGATCAGGCGAAAGCGCCTCGCGCAGGGGTCCTGACCACGGATCGGACATGCCCAGAGGTGACAACATCACCGCAACAGGCCCAGAAGCGAAGAACGGGACACCGTTCGCGCCAGGTCGGGGCGTGTCCATGAAAACCAGCCGGGCCGGGATGCCGGCCCCGCGCCGCGGGATGCTCCACCGCACTTTCAGGAGGTAGGACAAGTGTCACTCATCAAGTATCGTCAGGACATCCAGATCCTCCGCGGCATCGCGGTCACCTTTGTCGTGCTCTACCACGTGAAGCTGGCGGGCTTCGCCAACGGCCTGCTCGGGGTCGACGTGTTCTTCGTCGTCAGCGGCTACCTGATGGCTCAGCTCTACGACAAGCGCAGCCCCTCGGAGTTCCTGCTGGCCCGCCTCAACCGGCTGTTGCCCGCCTACGTGCTGGTGACGCTGCTGACCCTGGCCGCGGCGTTCTTCGTCACCGTTCCGTCGGATTACGCGCAGGTGGCGGGGCAGTCCTCGATGGCGGCAGCCTTCCTGTCGAACTTCTACTACTGGAACCAGTCGTCCTACTTCCAGAGCCAGGACTTCAACCCGCTCCTGAACTACTGGTCACTCGCCGTAGAGGTGCAGTTCTATCTGGTAGTGCCGTTCCTGTTCCCGCTGCTGCGGCGTCACAAGTCGCTGGCCATCGGGGTCTTCCTCGTCAGCCTCGCACTCTGCCTCGCGGTGTTGACGAAATCCGAGAAGACCTCGTTCTTCATGCTACCGACCCGGGTCTGGGAATTCATGCTGGGCGCCTTCGCCGCCTGGTACGGGCAGAAGGCCTACGGCAAGGTCCCGATGGCCGGGGTCGCCATGATCGTCGTCCTCGTGGCTTTTGTCTTCCTCTTCCCGCTCGCCCAGGGCACGACCAACGTGATCTTCGGGCACCCGTCCCTCGCGGCGCTGGGGGTCACCCTCCTGACCGCGGGCGTGCTGGTCACCGGCCTGCCGCGGGGGCTGGAACAGAGCCTGCCCGGTCGTGCACTCACCCAGCTGGGCAACATCTCCTACTCGGTCTACCTCGTGCACTTCCCGATCATCGTGCTGGTCAACTACGTGCCCTTCGGCGGCACCGTTCTGGGCTATCCGAGCCTGCCCGGCCTCGCGCTGATCCTTGGGCTGACCTTTGCGCTGGCCATCCCGCTCTACGCCTTCGTCGAACGCAGCCGCCGGTTCCGGCTCGAGCGCCTGCCGCGAGTACTCCCGGTCTTCGTCGTGCTGGCGGTGGTGGCGATCGGGGCCGGACAGCTGCGGATGCTCACCCTGCCCGCCACCGAGCGCAACATCGTCAACGCGCTGGAGGACAACAACCAGCGACGCTGCCCGCTCAGTTTCCGGGTCATGAACCCGACCGAGAGGCTGTGTTTCTACGGCCCCGAGAATACCGGGAAACGCATCGCCCTGATCGGTGACAGCCATGCAGTTTCGATCCGCGACCAGTTCGTGGAGCAGGCTGCGGCACGCGGATACGGCACCTACTTCGCCGTCCACAACCGTCCGCTTCTGGACAAGCGCTTCCCGGTGACGGGCATGGACGAGCAGCTCAACGACCCGCGTCTGCAGGCTGTCGTCCTGCACTACCGCATCACGCGCCTCGAGCGTCCGGGCGGACGCGAGCATGTCGAGGAATTCGTCCGGCGCAGCCTCGAGCACGGCGTTCCGGTCGTGCTGATCGCCCCCATCCCCGACTATCCGGATCTGGTCCCGCGCTACATGTATACCGCCCTGATGGAGGAAGCCCCCTTTGACGGGATGCAGATCTCCCGCGAGGAGACCCGGGAGCGCAACACTGTCTTCTGGGACATGGTGGCGGATCTTCCGAGCGAGGGCGTGACAGTCATCGACCCGACCGAACTGCTCTGCACCGACGGCAGCTGCAACTATTTCGACGACGCATTGCACCCCTACTACTACGACAAGCACCACCTGACGCTGACCGGCGCGGCCAAGCTGGCACCGGACATCGAAAAGGTCCTCGACAGCATCGACTCCAGGGTGGCGGAAGGACTGCAGGGATGAGCCACGACCAGGGCCAGGCGGGGATGTCGCGATGAAGATCGTGCATGTCACGGAGACTGCCACCGGCGGCGTCGCGAGCTATCTCAACATGCTCTGCGACGTGGACGAACGCGACGAGAACATCATCCTCGTACCCGACCGCATGGTGAAGGGTATCGACCCCTCGCTCGACATCCGCACCTATCCCACCACCGGGCGCAACCTCGGCGCGATCTGGAACATGCTCTGGGCCGCCCGGCGGCTCATCCGCGAGGAACGGCCCGACATCGTCTACTTCCAGGCCAGCTTCTCGTTGTTGGCCCTCGCCGGCCTGCGGCTGCTCGGCATGGGGCGGCCCGCGATCTATTGCTCGCACGGCTGGAGCGCCTGGATCTATCCCGAGCGCTCGCTCAAGGGGCGCATCATCCGTCTCGTCGAGGGCACGCTTCCCGGGCTCGCCAACCGCGTGGTGGTGATCTCGGAGGCCGACGAGGAACTGGCGAAGCGCTACCGCTACCTCGGCCGGCGGGTGCTGATCCAGAACGCCGTGCCCGAGCGGGTGGCGGATGTCGACCCCGGGCTGTTCGCCGACGATCCCGAGGCGGTGCATGTGCTCTTCGTCGGCCGGATGGACCGGCAGAAGGGGCTCGACATCCTGCTGCCCGCCTTCGAGAAGGCCCGCGCCCTGCGGCCCGACCTGCGGCTGCACATCGTCGGCAGCGCGATCCGGGCCGATGGTGCCGAACTGAACATCCCCGAAGGCGCAAGCCTGTCGGGCTGGGTCGACAAGGAGCGCATCGACGACTGGTATGCCTCGGCGGACGTGCTGGTGGTGCCCTCTCGCTGGGAGAGCTTCGGGCTCGTGGTCGCCGAGGCACTGCGCAACGGCACCCCGGTGGTCTGCAGCAACCGCGGCGCGCCGCCCTCGCTGATCGAGCCCGGCGTCACCGGCGAGGTGTTCGAACTCGAGGAGCAGGCGATCGTCGACTGCCTGATATCCCTCGACAAGGCCGAGCTGCGCAGCCGCCGTCCCGCCTGCCGGGCACTCTACGAGGCGCGCTACAGCTTCCCCCGGTTCGCGGCAGAAGTGCGCGAGCTCTACCGGGACCTGCGGACGCCGCGCTCCGGCGCCGACGTCCGCCCGCGCGAGGACTTCTCGAATGGCTGACACGGCGCGGCGAACGGCCCCGTCCGGCGGCGCGGCAAGGGGGCAATGAGATGTCGGCACGGCCGTCGCACGTCTACCGTTTCGGAGCGGTGTCCCGGATCCGGCCCTACGTGGACGATCCCGAGCGTCTTCCCACGCTCGACATCCTGAACCTCTGGAAGCTCGGGCCCGACGACATCGTCATTTCGCCACGGCCGCGCAGCACCGTGCTGGAAGCCCTGTTCTTCCTGCGCTCGCCCGAGCGGCGCCCGGCGATCGTCTCGGTGGCGGACGGCTACATCTTCCGCCTGAACGCGCACAAGAAGTGCAACGAGCGCTACGGCTGGCTGAACCAGCATGTCATCGGGGACTGCATGATCGTGTCGCAGCCGCTCTCGAGCCTCGACGGGATCTGCGACGACATGGACGCGGTCTCGAGCATGATCGACTACGAGATCGCCACCACCGAGACCGTGATGGAACGGCCCAACCTGGTCCTGGTCTCCGGCAACGACCCCTTCTTCGACCTCGCGCCGGATCGCTGCGTCACCGCCTTCACCGAGGCCTATCACCAGCTCCGGGCCCATTTCGGCCCCGAGGCGCCGATCTTCCTGAGCGCCCCGAACCGCAAGCTCGCCGACCCGGTCCTTGACGCCTGCGAGGGGCTGCAGGGCATCGGGCGCATTGTCGATGCCGGGCTCTCTCCCGACGACTGCATCTTCGTGGGCTCTCCCAGCACGGTCATGCACGAGCAGTTCCTCGCCCGGCGCCCGACCTACCTGCTGCCGCTCTACGCCGACAGCGGGCTGGAGCGGACCTGCACCGAGTTTCCGGTGCTCCTGCAGTCGTCCCTCTCGGGGCACAGTGCAACCCTGCGGCACAAAGTGCCCCAAAACCTGAGTTTTCCTGCGAAGCTCAGCCTCGAGGACCTGACCGGTCTCTCCCGAAACAAACGCTCTCCCATGTTCAGCCCAGGCCGGTTCTTCCGGGAACTTCAGCCGCTCGTCTTCGCGAACGAGCTGCGCCTGCTTCTGCAGGGATATCAGGAAAACAGGCGATGACCTCCACTCCGGCCACCGGGGACGCTGCCGGCCCCCTTCCAAACTTCCTCCTGATCGGCGCGCAGAAGGCCGGCTCGAGCACCTTGCACGACTACATGTCGCGGCATGACGAGATCTTCATGCCGTCGCGCAAGGAGCTGCACTACTTCGACGACGCCCGCTTCACCAGGACCATGGCCGACTACCGCCAGGCTTTCCTGCCGGGCAGGGCCGCGGCGCGGATCGGCGAGGGCACGCCCTCGTACCTGTCCTACCCGGGCTGCGCCGAGAAGATCCACGGCCTGCTGGGGGACATCCCGCTGGTGGTGATCCTGCGGGATCCGGTCTCGCGCATGTACAGCCAGTACTGGCACGGGGTGAAATACGGGCGCGAGACACTGAGCTTTCTCGATGCGCTGAAGGCCGAGGACGCCCGGCGCGAGGAACTGGGCATGTCCTTCTACCGGTTCTTCGACTATCTCTCGCGCAGCGCCTACGAGACCCATATCCGGAAATACCGGGCGCAGTTCTCACGGCTGCATGTCTGCCGGCTCGAGGACCTTTCGCGGGATCCGCTCGGCACGCTCAACGGCATATATGATTTCCTCGGCGTGAAGACGGTCTCGGAGGTTGCCGAACTGCCAGCCTCGAACTCCTCGCGCCTCGCCCGCGTCCAGTCCGTCAACCAGGCGCTGAACGCCTACGAGGACCGCTTCGGGGCCAACCGGGTGACCGGGCTGATCCGGCGCAAGAACTTCTACCCCTACAAGTACCCCAAACTCTCGGATTCGGACCGGCAATTCGCCATCGACCGTCTTCATGAAATCTGTCCTGACACGGTGACTACCTATGGCCTTCGTTGACTTCTTCGTCGCCGGCGCTCCGAAATGCGGCACCACTTCCCTGCACTATTACCTCTGCCAGCATCCCGGGATCGCCATGGCCGATCCCAAGGAGCCGCATTTCTTCGGCACCGACATGGGCGGCTACCAGGCCCACGAGGATCTGCCCGCCTACGAGGCGATGTTCGAGGGCACAGGCGACAAGGCCTGCGGCGAGGCCTCGGTCTTCTACCTGATGTCGGCGGACGCCTTGGCGCAGGTCAGGGATTACAACCCCGACGCCCGGATCGTCCTGATCCTGCGCGACCCCAAGCAGATGCTGCCCTCGCTGCACGCTCAGCTGGTGTTCACCCAGGACGAGGACGTCGACAGCTTCGCCGATGCCTGGGATCTCGCTGCAGAGCGCGAGCAGGGCGGCGCGGTGCCCAGGCGCGCCCGCAGCATGGTCCCCCTGAGGTATCGCAGTTGCGCGAAATACGGCGCACAGGTCGCGCGGCTCAAGGAGCTGTTCGACGACAGCCAGATCCACATCGTGCTGTTCGAGGATTTCAAGGCGGACGTCGAGAAATCGGTCTCGGAAATCCTGCAGTTCATCGGGGTGGAGGACCTGTCCGCCAGCTTCGACTACAAGCTGCAGAACCCCAACACGGTGAACCGCTCGGCGCTGTTGACCCGGGCGCTACGCCATCCGCCCGAATGGGTGAAGACGCTCAAGCGCGCGATCGTCGGGCGCGGCCACAGCAAGCTGCGCGCAAAGCTTCTGGAGATGAACACCGTCGCCCGCCCCCGCGATCCGCTGCCGGACCGCATCTACGAGGAAATCGAGGCGGAGTACCGCGCCGACGTCACCCTCCTGTCCGAACTTCTCGGCCGTCCGCTGGATCACTGGCTGGGGGTTCCCAAGACGTGACCTCCCCCGACCGCAACATCGTCTTCGTGGTCCGCAACCTCGCGCTCGGAGGCATCCCCCGGGTGGTCATCGAACTCTGCAGGTCGTGGAGCGACGAGCACCCCGAGGATGACGTGCATCTTGTTCTGCTGGACGATCACGACCGTCATTACGACACGCCGGACAACGTCACCGAGCACGACCTGACTCGGCTGCTGAACGACCTGCCAGGCAAGATGGTACGTGCCGGCAACCGGCTGATCCCCAACCTCTGTTCGGTACTGACCATGGGCCGCAACACCCGCGCCCTGAACCGCTGGGCCCGGGATCTGGAGCGCCGGAGCGGGGCTCGGGTCGACCTGATGCTCTGCGGGTACGGCGCCATTTCGTCGTTCTGGCCGTCGAAGCTGCACAACGTTGTCTGCGTGGCGCACAACCTTTATGCTGCGATGCTGGAAGAGCGGACGGGCCGCTTCGCGGAAGGCAACAAGCGTCTTCTCCGCAAGGCGCTCCGCGGCGTGCCGGTCTACGGGATCTCGACCCCGATCCGGGACACCCTTCGCAGGGACATCGGAGCGGAGGTCATGGACAAGGTGCTGTACAATCCCGTCGATGCGCAGCGCATCCGCCGCATGGCGGCGGAAGCGGCACCGCACGAGGTGATCCCGTCGCCCTACGTGCTCTATCTCGGGCGCCTGTCGCCGGAGAAGAACGTCGACGCGATCATCCGCGCCTTCGGCGCCATGACCACCATCACCGAGCCTGTGCTCGCCATCGCCGGTGCCGGATCTGAACGGGCACAGCTGGAGAAGCTCGCCGCGGCGCAGCCCCGCCCGGTCCGTTTCCTCGGCTCGGTGAAGAACCCCTACCCGGCCATCGCCGGTGCCTCTGCGCTCGTCCTCGCCTCGGATTTCGAGGGCATGCCGACGGTGCTGCTGGAAGCCCGCGCACTCGGCACCCCCATCGTCACCACCCCGGCGGGCGGTGCCTCCACCGAGGCCATCGAAGGTTACGACGCGGCGGTCCTTGTCCCGGCGGCAGATCCCGCGGCGCTGAGCGCGGCGCTGTCAGCCCTCTTCGACAATCCCCCGGGCAGCAGCCACGCCGTTCCTGACGACCTGGCCGGCTTCTCGACCCGCGCCTGCATCTCGAGATATCGCGAGGTTCTCAATGCTGCGACAGAGTGACGTTTCTGGCCTGATCTGGCGGCTCTACACGATCAGCATGCTGTTCATGGTCTTCCTGTCGTTCTCATCCGAGAACGCCGGAGACGGCTTTTACCCGAAATACTACGCCTTCCTCATCCTCATCTGCATGATGTCGGCGCTGCCGATCTCCTCGGATTTCCTGACCTATCTCCACACCAGAAGAGCCTCGGTGTTCTTCTACTTCGCCTTCGTCGGCACGATCTTCGTCTGGAACTTCATCGTATCCGATTTCCAGATCTTCTACTCGCTGCTGGTGCTCGCCACGTCGCTGGTCGGCGGGACGATCTTCGTCATCGGCCGCGTGCGCCCGAACCTGATGATGAAGGTTATCCGGACGGTCATCCTGGTGAACGTCCTGGGACTGATCTACCAGTACATGCTCTTCGCTGCGACCGGCACGGTGCCCTACCTCCACGGCGAGCTCTTCCCCTTCTCCCGCGACAGCTACATGCTGACGATCGCAGGCGGGTTCGACCGCTTCACCGGCCTCCAGATGGAGCCGGGCGGCTATTCCTCGATGATCACGCTGGCGCTGATCTACTACCGATCGCTTTCGGGGCGGGTTGATCGGACCTTCGTGCTCGGGGCCATGAGCGTGGTGATGACCTTCTCGACCGTCGCGATGATCTATTTCGCCGTGCTCGTTCTGGTCATCCTTCTCGAGGTCAACTGGAGCAAGCCGCGCAATCTCGCCATCGCGCTCTCGGCCTTCTTCTTGGTCATCGGCGTGCTGATCTTCGGGGGTGTCATCGAAAGCATCCTCGGCCGCTTCGACAACGGCTACGAGGGGGACTCGAGCCTTAACGTCAAGGTGCTCAACATCATCTCCTACACCCAGTTCAGCTTCGAGGAGCTGATCTCGGGGATGGGGGTCGAACGGATCGACCGCGATTGCGTGGGATGCAACTTCGTCAAGAGCAACGGCGTGTTCTTCTACATGGTCTACTCCCTCGGGCTTGTGGGCTTCCTCTTCATCCTCGCGCTGCTGATCCGGGCCGGGCAGAACGGGCTCGCGTGCTTCTGCTTCGCGATCGTCCTGTTGCTCTGCCGCTACCCGCTGAACGTGCCGGTCTTCTGGCTCATCTTCCTCTGCCTGTGGAACTGGAAGCAGCCCTTCCCCAAGCGCGTGGTGCATCGCGGTTCGGCACGAGCCGGGCCGCAGGGGCCGCGCGGTCAAGCAGCGTATCGTCTCATGCCCGCAGGGCCGAAACAGTCTCACGAAAACCTATGAACGGATGCCGTCATGAACCTTAAAGCCATCGGGGATAGCAGCCCTTTCCTGGATCGCCGCCGGATCTCACCGATCCGCCGCCTCAAGAGACGGTTTCTCGACAAGGAAACCCCGGGGCCGGAGATCCTCCGCCCGGCCGACAAGGCGCTTGATTTCAGCGGCTTCATCTTCGTCTGCGGCCTTCACCGTAGCGGCACGACCATCGTCGAGCATTACATCCGCGCGCATTTCAAGGTCGCGGGTCTTCGCGCCGACGTGCCGGAATCCGAGGGCCAGCACCTTCAGGACGTGCTGCCCATCGCCCGCGACCACGGTGGCCCGGGCATGTTCGCCTTCGAACCGGTGATGCACCTCGGCGCCGCCTCCGAGGACGAGGCCGCCGCCGCCCGAGACCGCCTGCTGCGCTGCTGGACCCCCTTCGTCGATGGCGTCGACGGCAACGACCGCATCCTGCTCGAGAAGAGCCCGCCGAATCTGACCCGCATCGAGTGGCTGCGCAGCGTCTTCCCTGGCGCCCTCTTCGTCATCGTCGCCCGGGATCCGCGCGTCGTCTCGGCGGCCACGATCAAGTGGGCCGAAACCTCGATCTACGAGCTGATGTACCACTGGCATGTCGCCTATTCCGCCGCGCTCTCCGCTTGGGGAGACGACTGCGTCACCGTCCGCTACGAGGATTTCTGCGAGGATCCGAAGAAGATGATCACCGATCTCGAGGCGACCGGACGGCTCGAGAAGCGCGAGACGCCGCTCGAGATCGAGGAGCGCTTCGCCAGCCCGGTCAATTCCAACGCGAAATACGTCGCGTCCCTGCGCGAGACCGAGTTCGGCCCGGGCGCCTGGGACCAACTGGGACCCTGGTTCTGACCGCACTCACATGACCCCATCTCTCAAGAAGGTTCGGAAGCTGCTTTCGAACGCGGCCAAGGTGCTGTTCCTGCGGGTCGGCGGCGCCGCCCTGTCCTTCCTCTTCAGCGTCCTCGTCTCCCGGTTGCTCGGGGCCGAGGGCGCCGGCCTCTATTTCCTCGCCTTCTCGGTGATGATGTTCACCTCGGTCCTCGGCCGGCTGGGGCTCGACGGCACGATCCTGCGCTACATCGCGATCCATGCCTCGGTCGGAAAGTGGGGGCCGGTCCGGGGCGCGTTCCGCAAGATCATGCTCGTCATGGGCGCCGCCACCGCCACTCTGGGGGTGCTGCTCGCCCTGGGCTCGGAACTGATGGCCCAGTATGTCTTCGGTAAGCCCGAGCTGGCGGGCCCCCTGTTCTGGATGGGTCTCGCAGTCATCCCGCTCAGCCATACCCGCCTGCTCAGCCAGGCGCTGAAGGGGCTGAACAAGGTCGCCACCGCCGAGGCGGTGGGCACGCTGGTGCAACCCCTTTTCGGCCTGATGCTGATCTATCCGCTCGTCGCCCTGCTGGGAGTCAACGGCGCGACACTGGCCTATTGCGGGTCGAGCGCCGTCGCCGCCGGTCTGGGCTACCTGCTCTGGAGCCGCACCGCGCGACGCTGGCAGGTGCCTCCCGAGGCTCCCGGCAACCGCGAGCTGGTGGACAGCGCCATGCCCCTGTGGCTGTCCACAACCGTCAACCAGGCGGTCGTCCCATGGGCGCCGGTCGCGCTGCTCGGCCTCTGGGCCGCGACCTCCGATGTCGGCATCTTCGGCGCCGCGAATCGCCTCGCGAACCTGATCGCCGTCTTCCTGATCGGCGTGAATTCGGTGCTGGCGCCCCAGTTCGCGAAACTGCAGGCGACCGGGCGCGGACAGGACATCGGTCCGCTGGCCCGGCAGTTCGCACTGGTCGTGACGGCCGCTGCCATGCCGGTATTCCTGGTCCTGATCTTCGCCGGCCAATGGGTCATGGGGTTCTTCGGCACCTCGTTCCGGGAGGGCGGAACCGTTCTCGCGATCCTCGCCGTCGGCCAGCTGTCCTCGACGCTCTGCGGCTCCGTGCGCATGGTCCTGCTCATCACCGGCAACGAGAAGGGACTGCGCAACGCCTCCTTCACCTCGCTCATCGTCCTCTTGGCGCTCTCGGTGCTGCTCATCCCACCCTACGGGGCGCTGGGGGCGGCGCTCGCCAGTGCTGGAGGCACCATCGTGACGAACGCCCTGCCCGTCTACTTCGTCTGGAAGAAGATGGGCATCATGACGGTGCCCGGCCTAGGTCTGCTGTTCCGCGACCGCACCCCGGCCTCCGGAGAGGCAGAGGATGAGAAGCCCGGGAACGACACCGACGAGGGCCCCGGCCGCTAACCGGCCAGGGCCTTTCCCGACCTGGCCCGAGGCGCCGCAGAGCGGTTCCGGGCGGTCCGCTTCCGCCATCCGTGCCACTATCGGGAGATCAGCAGACTCAGTTCTTCTCAAGTGGCAGAAAAACAACCTTAAGGAGATACGCGTGAGGTTTCACCATCGGATATCATGAGACCTTCACGGGCCCGGCTTAACGCATTGTCCATATTTTATGCGCGGTGTGCTACGTATGACGCTTACGGAAACATTGCGAATTTCGAATTCATCCTCCATCCGCAGTCTTTTCCAGCGGCAGTCCGCCGGGAATCAGCGGCTGAGGACGCGGAAATCCGCCCCTTGATCCGCCCGACTTTCCAAGACATCTGCCCCTTCAGCCAGCAGGCGGAGGCGCCCTCCGTCGGACAGGTCATCTTAAGATGTTGTAATAAAACAGTATTGTGTGATGTTCCCAAAAGTCTCCAGGGACGAAGGCCCTGATCGCCATGCCATGGCTTACGTAAAGGCAGCCACCGGGCCTCGGTCCGGCGCTTGCGCGGGTTTTCTCTCCCCCCCGGTCCCAAGCCCCGGGAAACAGTGGCTGACGACCCTTGCCACAAAAATTTCGCACTTGCAGAAACTGGACAGCACACGAATGATTAACTAACCCTTGGGGCGAGTAAGCGGGCAGCCAGTGACCGCTAACATATTCCGATTTCGGCAGGTAGCCATTTGTGTTTCCCCAGCTCTGCCGGATCCTCATTTAGGTAGACGATCTCATGACGATGCTAGATGCCGGAAGCCTGAACGATACGACTGTTGTTTTCTCGCAGCGCATGGCCTACCGCCGTGAAGCGCAGAAGTTCTACACCCGCTACACCAAGCGGATCGTCGACATCGCTCTGGCACTGATCCTCCTGCCCGTGCTTGTGCCGGTGATTGCCGCGCTCTGGGCCGTGACGCGTACCGACGGGGGCCCCGGCTTCTTCGGTCACCGCCGCATTGGCAAGAACGGCAAGGTCTTCCGCTGCTGGAAGATCCGCACGATGGTGCCCAACGCCGAGGAACGCCTCGTGACCTACCTCGCGAACAATCCCGCCGCCGCCGAGGAATGGGCGCGCGATCACAAGCTCACCGACGATCCCCGCATCACGAAACTCGGCCGCTTCCTGCGCGAGACCAGCCTCGACGAGCTGCCGCAGATCTGGAACGTGCTGATGGGCGAGATGAGCTTCGTCGGCCCCCGTCCCGTGGTCCGCGCCGAGATGCGCAAGTACGGCCACGGCCGCACCGCCTATCTCACCATGAAGCCGGGCATCACCGGGCTCTGGCAGGTGTCGGGCCGCAACGACGTGAGCTACGACGAGCGTGTCGCCATGGACATCGAGTACCTGCAGACCGTGTCGCTGCGCACCGATATCCAGCTGATCGCCAAGACCGCCGGCTCGGTGCTGAACCGCACCGGTCGCTGACGGGCAGTCCCCGGTCGGCGCCCCTGCGGGCAGATCAGGTCGAGAAGAACTGCACCTTGCCAGTCTCGAGAAGGGCCGCCGTCAGGCGGCCCGTTGCATATGCGCCGGTGTCCACCGGAATGCGTCCGTCCTGCGGGCGCGCGCGCTCGGTGATGGTGTGGCCATGCACCACCCAGATGCCGTCCGACCTCGGGGTGCTCTCGAAGGTATCGTGTCCCCAGAGCAGGGTCCGCTCGACCTGCATCCCGATTGGGCGGTCAGGATCCGCACCGGCATGGCAGACGAAGACGTTGCCACTGCTCCAGCTCAGCGGCAGCCCCCGCAGCCAGGTTTCGAGCGCCTCCCCCACACCCTCGCGCAGCCGATCCCGCGCCGCGGTCCAGAGCGCTTCCGGCGCGGTGAGCGCCACCCCGGGGATCCCGTAGCTCGCCAAGGTCTGGAGCCCGCCATGGCGGAACCAGCGGGGACCGGTGCCCTGCGGATCGTCAAGGAAGTCGAGCAGCATCCGGTCATGGTTCCCGAGCAGGCATATCATCAGCTCCGGTCCGGCCTCGGTCTGCATCCGGTGGATCCGGCGCAGCGCCTCGGCGCTCTGCTCGCCCCGGTCCACGTAATCTCCAACCAGCACCAGCTTTGCAGTCGGATGAGAAAGCTCCTCGAGCCGGGCGAGCAGCTTGCCGAGCAGGACGTCACAGCCATGGATATCGCCGACCGCGTAGAACGCTTCCTCAGGGCGCAGCGGCGCATCGAACTCAGGGCGAGCAGGGCGCGCGGATCGTTTTGTTGTTCTCGTCCAAAATCGCATGTCTGAAGAGGTAGAGTGAAATCCAGAGCCTGCCAAGATGAGCCGCTCACCAGGTCTTGGCGCCGGGATCGCTCCTGTCGCAGGCGGATATCGGCCCGCGCCCGGACCGGGGCGCCCAAAAAATGGGCAACCACACCTTTCGGTGGATTTCCACCGACGCCACTCCACGACTGGCCCTCGCGTCGATCCGCTGCCGGGGTCGGTTAATTTCCGTCTTCACGCATCATAAGATCATGATAATGAAATAAAAAACCACCAATATCCGAAAAGGGGCGGCGGTCACCCATGGCTCATGCCGCAGGAACTGCAGCCTCGGCGACATTGCCGTCTGAATACGCGCCCGGGAGCGGGCAACATGCTGTTCGACGCTGTCGTCAATCATGATACAGGGGGGTTAGGGAGCAACTCGCAGTCCCAGACTAACTTTGGAGCGACACGTTGAACGACATGAGAAGCATTCCGCAAGGCGTTGCTGCCTCCAGTGCCCAGGACGACGATATCATTGATCTGGGTGCACTGTTTTCAGCCCTTTGGCGTGGCAAGTTCATCGTGATCCTTGCCGTCGTGGTCGCGATTTTTCTCGGCGGCGTATATGCCTATTTCGTGGCGACACCGAAGTACCGCTCGACCGCGGTGGTGATGCTGAACAACCGCGAAGAACAGGTCGTCGACCTGGGCAACGTGCTCGGAGGCCTGGGGTCGGATCGCTCGGTGGTCAACACAGAGGTCGAAATCCTCAAGAGTCGCATCCTGCTCGGCAAGGTGGTCGACAAGCTCTCCCTCACCGAAGACCCGGAATTCAACGCCTCCCTCGTGCCGCCGAGCGGGCTCACCCAGCTGAAGTCCTGGGTGAAGGGGCTGATCATGCCCTCCGAGGAGGTTGCTGCCTCGAATCCGGAATCCGTGCGGCAAGGCACCATCAGCGCCCTTCTCGGCGCCCTACTCATCCGCAACGTTCCCGAAAGCCTCGTGTTTCAGGTGACCGTCGAAACCACCAACCAGGGCAAGTCGGCACGCATCGCCGACGCCCTCGTGGAACTCTACATCCTCAACCAGCTCGAAGTGAAATTCGAGGCGACCGAGCAGGCCACGACCTGGCTGACCGAACGGGTCACCAACCTGCAGATCGCGCTGGAGGAGGCCGAGGGCAAGGTCACCGACTTCCGCGCCGGCACGGCGCTGGTCAGCCCCGAGGCGCTCGCCGGGCTCGAGGTCCAGGTCAAGGAGACCCGCGACCGGATCGAAAGCACCGAGGCCGCGCAGCAGACCGCACAGACCCGGCTTGCCGCGCTGGAGGCGGCCGAAACACCCGAAGCCCGGGTCGAGGCGTCGGGCGATCTGCAGCTGCAGCGCCTGCTGCCGAGACTGGACGAACCCGGTATCGCCCAGGCCTTCGACACCCGCTACGAGCAGATCGTCGCCCGTCAGCGGGCCGACCTTTCGCGCAGCGAGTCGCAGCTCCAGACGCTGCGGACCTCGCTCACCACGCTCGAGCAGCAGACCGAGCAGCAGAGCCAGGATCTCATCACCCTGCAGCAGCTCACGCGTGAGGCCGAGGCGAGCCGCCTACTCTACGAATACTTCCTCGCACGTCTCAAGGAAACCTCGGCACAGCAGGGAGTCCAGCAGGCCGACAGCCGCATCATCTCGCCGGCAGTGGTTCCGATCGCGCCGGCGGCGCCGCGCAAGTCGCTGATCCTCGCCATGTCCGCGGTTCTGGGGCTGCTGATCGGCGCCGGGTTCGTGCTGATCCGCGAAGCGCGCAACCGGGCCTTCCGCAACGCCGAGCAGCTCGAGACCAGCACCGGCCACGCGGTCATCGGACAGGTTCCGCTGATCCAGGCCAAGCGGCGCCTCGATGCCATCGCCTATCTCAAGGAGAAGCCCTCTTCGGCCGCTGCCGAGGCGATCCGAAACCTGCGCACCTCGGTGATGCTGTCCAACGTGGACATGCCGCCGAAGGTCATCATGACCAGTTCCTCGCTCTCGGGCGAGGGCAAGACCACCATCGCGCTGGCGCTGGCGCTGAACTTCTCGTCGATGGGCAAGAAAGTACTGCTGATCGAAGGCGACATCCGGCGCCGGGTGTTCGGCCAGTACCTGAAGACCGAGCAGAAGGACGGCATCGTCTCGGTGCTGACCGGGACGAAGAGCTTCGACGACGTGGTGATCCACGACGACCTGCTCGACGCCGATGTGCTGCTCGGCGACAAGGGTCAGGCCAACGCCGCCGACATCTTCTCGTCGGAGCGGTTCGCCAACCTGCTGAACGATCTGCGCCGCCACTACGACATCATCATCATCGACACGCCGCCGGTGCTGATCGTGCCGGATGCCCGGGTGATCGCGCAGCACGTCGACGCCACGGTCTTCGTGGTTCGCTGGGACCGCACGTCGCGCGAGCAGGTACAAGGCGCGCTGCGTGAGTTCGAGAGTGTCGGCAAGCCGGTCAGCGGCCTGGTGCTGAACCAGATCAACCCGCGCGGCATGAAGCGCTACGGCTATGGCAACAACTACGGCCCCTATTCGGCCTACGGATCCAAGTACTACCTGAACTGACCGCTCGCGCGGATCCGGAAACAAGAAACCCCGCCCGGCCTGATGGCCGGGCGGGGTTTCTTCTGTCTGCCCCGGAGAGCGCCTCTGGCGTCAGTTCAGAGCCTGAGATGCCGCCGTGGTGATGAGCGACGGGGTGATCTGGGTGATCACGCGGCTCCACTTGGTCACCGGCTGTTCGGCCACGAAGATCACGTCGTTGGGCCGCAGCTGGAATCGGGTGGCCAGCAGCAGGTTGGTGGCGTCACGACCATCGAGCTGCCAGGCGGTGAGCGCCCCGAACTCCCGCGGGTCGGGCGAGCCGCGCAGCACGTAGATCTCGGCCACGTTGCCGGTGCGGGTCGGCACGCCGGAGCTGGAATAGAGCGCGTCGGCCAGCGACGCGGCCCTGCCGAAGGGAAGCGGATAGCGCGACTGCTGCCCCACTTCGCCGGTCAGGTAGACGTAGTCGCGGTCCACGGAATCGAGCTCGAGACGGGTCATGTAGTTGTCCCGCGCCTCGCTCAGGGAACCGCGGCGGATGTTGACCTCCGCGGTGAGCTCGTTCAGCGCGGCGACCCGGGCGTCCTGCTGGAACTGAGCAAGCCGGATACGCTCCTCGAAATAGGCCTGCGCCAGATCGAGTTCGTATTCGGTGTCGACGAAGACGGCATCGCCGTCGGTCAGCTGGATCCGGGCGAGGCTGCGGTCGGAATAAAGTTCGCGCAGCGGGATCTGGTAGATCGTGCCGTCGCGGTAGATGCGGACCGAGGCATAGTCGAGGTCCGCAGCGGTCACCCCGCCCGCAGCGGCCAGAGCCTCTTCGAGATAGAGCGGCTTGAGCGTGATCGGCGCCACGGCCGGTTGTGCCACAGCACCGCCGATCGAGACCCGCTTGGAGTTGAACTCGGAGACTTCGAGGCTGAAGGTCGGGTCGATCTGGTTCTCCACCAGGCGCTGGAACAGCCGGCTCTCGGCTTCCTCGAGCGTCATGCCCGAGACCTGCACCCGGCCGACGTTGGGGATCGCGATCGCGCCGTCATCCTGCACCGTGTAACCCTGACGCGCGTTCGATGCGGCCAGCAGCCCGGTCAGTTGCTCGACGGTCGAGCCCATCTGCGGCGTGGCCAGCAGCAGAACATCGCCGACCCCGATGGTATAGGGCACTTCCGGCAGCGCCGGCGGCACCCGCGTCTCGAGCGCACCCGGACGGTTCTGGTAGTCGATCACCGGCTCGGGCGTGGCGCCCGCGCCGCGCGGCGTGCTGCCGCCTCCGGCGGTGGCGAAGAAGACGCTGGGAAGTTCCTTCGGGCTGTAGGTGGAGCGGTTCGCCACCATCACGCTCTCCGGCGTGATCTCCAGCACTCGAACCTTGCTGCCCGCATCGCCCGCCAGCGGGTTCACCCCCGGCGACTTATAGGCGACGCCGCATGCGCTCAGCATCAAGGTCCCGATAACCGCCAGGCTGCCAAACACCTGTCTGCTCATGTCCTGTCCCCGTCCATGTCCTGTCTTCCAGGGTTATTGTCCTGCGCCGCAGCGTAATTGCCTTTGCTCGGGCTGACCATGCTCCGGCACGTGAAAAGGGCGAACCCTGCGGAGGTTCGCCCTTTTTGTTCTCAACCTGTGGCCGATTTGACGACCCGCTCCGAATGGCCGGATCAGTTGGTCGTCGTCGTGGAGGTCGTCGTGGAGGACGAGCCGTTGCCCTTGCCGCCCGAGAGAATGAGGCCCGCGCCAGCCGTACCGGCGATGATCAGGGCGATCTGGTCCGGGGTGAGGTTTGCGAAATCCGGACCCTGGGTCGAGATCACCGGGCTCTTGCTCTGCACACCCTCTGCGTGCACGGCAGGGGCGAGGGCGAAAAGGCTGGCCGCAGCAAGCCCGAGAATGGTCTTCGTGGTCATGTCTTTTCTCCTGGAAAAACTTGGTTCAGATCTAACAGCCTGCAGCTTTTTCTGCAAATGCGAAGTAACCCTGCGGCAAGAAATGTCCAGTGCGACACCCGGAAAGGTGGTTTTCTAGTCACTCAACCTTTCATATTCCAGATATCCGAGCGGCTCGCCCGCCCATTGCCGGGCCCGGACGATGGTGCCGCGGCCCGAAAGCCAGTAGCGATTCTCGAAGACCCGCTCGACGCCGGTGCAGGTCTCGTCGATCTGGGTGGCCTGGACCTGCGTCAGGTAGGCGCCGACCGCGACCCGTTCGGGCCGCTGCGCGTAGTCGCAGACATAGCTTTCCGCGACGATGTGATTCTCGCCGTCGAGCATGCGATGGATGCGCACCGCCTGCGTCCGGCGCCCCGCCAGCGCCTCGTGCACCTCGCCGAGATCGGCGTTCATCAGGTCGCCGCCAAGCCCGCGCGTCCCCGACAGCACGCCGTCCTGCAGCAGCAGGAACTCGTTGTTCACCGACAGCCAGGTGACCGTGTCGCCGTTGCGCTCTTCGGCGAAGAAGGGCGATTCCACGTTCTCCCGACCCGGCACCGTCAGCAGGATGGTCGGCCGGCCGATCTGCGCCAGCAGCTCCGGCGTGAGCGCCGCGCGCACGTCCTGGGCTTCTTCCTGGCCCCCGAGCAGCGAGCCGACGGTCGCCCCCCAGTATTCCGAGAACTGGTTCTGTGGGCCGCAACCGGCGATCAGGAGCGCCGCGAGCAGCGGCAGCGTCGGCAGGAATCTCATCGCCAGAACCGTCCCCATTCGTTCTGCAGCTCGGGCTGCTGGTAGGCCCGCACCTGCTCGTAGAGACGGGTGTTCATCTCGAGCCGCGCGCCGCCGTCGCGCTGGATCGGCCGGATGGTGCGGGTGATCGCGAGATCTGTGCGCGAGCCGGTGAGCGCCGAGAGCGGGATGTGGAAGCGCACACCCTTGTCGAAGGAGCCCTCGCCGAAATCGTCGAAGGAGACGTCGGTGAAGGTGGCGAAGGCGCCGATGCGGATGCCGTTGTCGAATTCGCGGTCTATGCCGATGGTGGCGCCCCAGTCCTCGGCGAGGTAGCGGCCCACGTCCACCTGATAGTGGAAGTCGCCCGGCGCGTCGTAATAGGCCGAGGCATGGCCGGTCACCACGTCGTAGTCGAGGAAGCCGAGCCCCTGCTCGTATTCGCGCTGCTTGGCGTAGTTGACCTCGAGCCCGAGCCCGAGGCGGCTGTCCGCGGGTTTCCACAGGATCTCGCCCGAGAGGCCACCGAACATCGGCTCGAAATAGCCTGCGGTGACCCGGCCGAAGAGATCCTCGCCGGGACGGAAATATTTGGTCGCGGTCAGGTTGGAGACGGTGAAATCCGCCGCCCCCGCGTAGAGGTTCGCATCCGATCGCACGTGCGGCAGGATCGAGTTCGACCCCGGCAGCCCGCTGATGTTCTCGGCGAGATACTTCTGGACGCTGCCCTCGAACACCAGCCCCTGCACCGGCTCGAAGCTGCCGGCCAGCTGCAGGCCGAAGGCCAGGCGCAGCGGGTTCTCGGGGTCGAAATAGGCGGCGCTGAGATAGGGGCCGAAGCTCCAGTCGTATCTCGGGAAGGCGCCCTCGGGGATGCCGGTGGCCGTCCCCGGCCCGGAATCCTCGATCCGCGCCCGGGCGAAGCTCTGCCACGAGCCGTCGGGGGCGTGCTCGAGCTCCTCGAGGTCGCTGCGGTTCACCGTCACCGTCGAGACCGGCATGCCGCCGGGGGTGACGAGGGTGATCTCGAAACGCTCGACCGAGGCCGGCATGAGCTGGGTCATGATGCGGGCGATGCGGCCCACCGCCTGCGCCGGGTAGACCTGCGTGCCGGTGCGCACCGAGGTGCGCGCGATGCGGGCGTCGACGGTAAAGGACTCGAGCACCATGCCGTCGGCGGCGAGGAAGCTCTGCATGTCGCCGCGCAGGATCTGCGTGGCGCCGGCCTGCTGCGTCCAGCCCAGATCGGCGGCGCTGCCCGGTGCCCGCACCTGCACCGCCCGCGGCGCCTGGTCGAGCCCGCCGGGGTAGTCGGTCGGGGTCTTTGGATTGAAGGTGTAGGTCAGGTTCACCGCGAAGGTGGAGCCGAACATATAGGCCGCGCTGAGGTCCAGATTGTCCTGAAGCCGGTAGGTCGCTCCGAAGCTGAAGGGCGACTCGTGCTCGAAGTCCATCCTCGATGTTTCTTGGTCGTAGGCGTCCGAGGAATACTCGGCCGCCAGCAGCAGCCGGTCGTTGACCGCGTATTGCAGCCCGCCGAAGAGCGCCGCGTCGCCGCGGAACCACTGGTCGAAGTCCACCTGTCCCGTCTGGGTGATGTCGGTCTCGCCCTCGGGGCGATCCTTGAACCCGTCGCCAAAGATACCCAGCGGGTTGGTGAAGCCATTGTGGCTGCCGAACCGACCCCAGCCGATGCCGCCGGTGGCCCGCAGCCGACCAAAGGTCTTGGTCGCGACCAGATATTCCCCGCTGTAGATGCCGGTGCCGCCGAAGTCCTGCAGGCCCACGGTCAAGGCGGGCATGTACCGCCCTTCCTCGGCGATCAGGTATTGCAGGTCGAAGCTGCGGTCGTAGTACTGGTCCCGGCCGTTGACGTCCTGATTGTAGCCCTCGAGATTCACGTAGCGAAACACCCCGGACAACCTTGGGGTGATCTGGAACCGCAGGGTACTGCGCCGGGTGCCCTCGAAGACCCCGAGCGAGAAGCTCAGGTCCGCATCCTGCATCGGATGCGCGGTCGGCATGTCCAGAAGACCAGGGACGCCCATGAAGTTGAGCGTGGGCCGTGCCCAGGGATCCTCCTGCGGCACCGCGGGCTGAGCGCCGATCGCCAGCAGACACATGCCTGCCGACAGCCGCCTCGCAACCGTCGTCTTCAGGGCCGCTCGCAACCCCCTTCTCGGAATCGGCATTCCGGAACTCCGCCATTCGGCGCGTTCCCGGCCCTGCGGGATTGAACCTGCTCAATACCTGCCGGAAACCCGGGTCGCCCCATTCTTGTGGTCTTCCCGGCATTCTCGCGGCTGCAGCGAAGAAGTTCAAACGCTGTGAGACCTGCGGGGACCATTTCTGTCCGGGCGTCGTGTCCATTATCCCACAATACCCACTCCGACGGCACGGTTCCGGCCCGGACACACGGCCAAGATGATCCACGGACGGATCTTTCCGATGGATCCTGTGACATGCTCCTGAGATGTCGATGTTTTATTGGGCGCGAGGGCGATCCCCCCTCCGCAGCAAGATCAAATCGACAACTGGAGATTGTCGGATGCCCCCGCGTCTGCCAAGAGGCACCCGGAGCGTGACCACACAGACTGGAGACCGATGATGCTCAAGGCGAAAACATGGGAGTCACTGGCAGGCCAACCCGCCCTCAGCGCGGAACGCCCGGCGGCGACCCGCATCGCCTGGATCGACAGCGCTCGGGGCATCGGCATCATTCTCGTCGTCTTCGGCCATGCGCTGCGGGGCCTGTTGTCTGCGGGGAGCGTCCCTGAGGAGGGTTGGCGCGAGGTCGACTACATTCTCTACAGCTTCCACATGCCTCTCTTCATGTTCCTAGCGGGCATGAACGTGCCGAGAAGCCTGCAGAAGCCAATGTTTCTCCAGAAAAAAGCCCGGGGCATCCTGTGGCCCTACTTCCTCTGGTCCGTCATCCATGGCCTGACCATGGTCGCGGCCGGACGCTTCACCAATTCCGATTTCGAGGTCTCGCGGCTGCTGTCGATCGCCTACGCACCGATCTCGCCCTTCTGGTTCCTCTATGTCCTGTTCCTCTTCATGATCGTGGTGAAGATCTGGCCCCCCGACAGGATCCTGTTGGGGGCATCGCTCGTCCTACTGAGCCTGAGCCCGCTGATTGGACAGCCCACCCTCTACCAGTTCAGCTATTTCCTGTTCTTCTTCGTGCTCGGCGCGCTATTCACCCCCCCGGCCCGACCGGGACTCCTGCTGGTGGCGGGCAGCGCGATCTTCGCCGCGGGCCACGGTGTCCTGCTCTGGCAGGGTCTGCAGCAGAACTTGCACTACTATGCACCCGCACTTCTGCCACTCGCTCTTGCCGGCGCTGCCGCGGTCTTGGGGCTGGCGATGCTGACAACCCGGTTGCAGGCGCTGGTCTGGCTGGGCCAAGCCTCCATGGCCATCTACGTCATGCACATCATCTTCACCGCTGGGTTCCGTGCCGTCTTCTCCCGTTTGGGCGTCGAAGACCCGTTCCTGCTGGTCACCCTGGTGACGCTCGCCGGCGTGATCGGACCGGCCTGCGTCTACGTCATGTTGAAAAAGCTCCGCCTCGCGCGGCTCACCGGCCTAGCCTGAACGGCACTTCCGCCGAGCCAGTACCCCCCCTGAAACGGTGGATTTTGCCGCCGTCTACGCTTAGCCTCGGCACATCGCGGCGGGGGCGCGCGCCGCCCCCGTCATTGGATAGCCCAGTCATTGGACACAAGGACCTCGTTCTTCGGATGGCCCCCAAATTCGGCACCAGCGGGCTGCGCGGTCTCGTGACCGAGCTGACCCCCGACCTCGTTTCCGCCCATATCCGAGCCTTTCTCGCCGCCTGCCCCAATGGCGGCGCGGTGCATGTGGGACAGGATCTGCGGCCCTCGTCCCCGGCCATCGCCGAGGCGGTGATGAACGCCATCACCGGCGCGGGGCTGACCGCCATCGACGACGGCGTGCTGCCGACACCGGCGCTGGCGCTGGCGGCGATGGGGGCGGGCCATGCGGCGGTGATGGTCACCGGCAGCCACATCCCCGCCGACCGCAATGGGCTGAAGTTCTACCTGCCCGGGGGCGAGATCTCGAAGGCCGACGAGACGGCGATCCTCGCGGCGCTCGACAGCCCCGCCCCCGATGCGGGGCAAGCCGGGACCCGGCAGGAAACAGGCTCTGTTCCGGCGCAGGACTACGTGGCGCGCTATGCCAGGGCCTTCGGGCCCGGGGCGCTGGAGGGGCTGCGCATCGGCGTCTACCAGCACAGCTCGGTGGCCCGCGACGCCATGGTCGAGGTGGTCACCGCCCTCGGTGCCGAGGCGGTGCCGCTGGCACGATCGGAGACCTTCATCCCCGTCGACACCGAGGCGGTGGACCCCGAAACCCGCGACCTTCTCGCGGGCTGGTGCGCCGACCATAACCTCGACGCGCTGATCTCGACCGACGGCGACGCCGACCGGCCGATGGTCGCCGACGCCACGGGCCGCATCGTGCCCGGCGACGTGCTGGGCGCGCTCACCGCGCGGGCGCTCGGGGCGCAGGTGATCTGCACGCCGGTCTCGTCCAACACCATGATCGGCGAGATGCCCGAGTTCGGGACGCTGCACCGCACCCGCATCGGCTCGCCCTTCGTGATCGCCGCCATGGAGGCGGTGCTGGCCGACGACCCCGCCGCCAGGGTGGTGGGCTACGAGGCCAACGGCGGCTTCCTGCTGGGCTTCACCGCCGAGGCCCCCGCGGGCCCTCTGGCGCCGCTGATGACGCGCGATTGCCTGTTGCCGATCCTCGCGCCGCTGGCGCTGGCCCGCGCCGGGGGCAAGGACCTCGCGGCGCTGGTCGCCGCCCTGCCGCCGCGCTTCACCGCCGCCGACCGGCTGACCGGGGTCGAGCCGGAGACCGCGCGGGCCTTCCTCGCCGAGCTCGACGGCGACGCCGCGGCCCGGGCGGCCTTCTTCGACGGGCTGGGCGCGGAGACGGAGATCGACCGCACCGACGGGCTGCGGCTGCGCTTCGCCGGCGGCGACGTGATCCACCTGCGCCCCTCGGGCAACGCACCGGAATTCCGCTGCTACACCGAGGCGGCGAGCCCCGCCCGCGCCGAGGACCTGCTCGCCAGCCATCTCGGGAAGCTGCGCGCGCGGCTCTGAGCGGGGACCGGAGGGGCCGCCCGTCGCGCCGCGGCAGCGTGCCTTTCCGTGGTTGCGGGATTCTCCCTGCCTGCTAACCCTTGAAGAAGACTGTTCAATCGGGACCGCGGCGATGACCCCGAAGACCATTACCCCCGTCCTCCTGTGCGGCGGCTCCGGCACGCGGCTCTGGCCACTGTCGCGCAAATCCTACCCCAAGCAGTTCGTGCCGCTGATGGGCGAAGAGACCCTGTTCCAGGCCTCGGCGAAGCGGCTGTCGGGCACCGGCGACGCGCTCGCCTTCCAGCCGCCGCTGGTGCTGACCAATTCCGACTTCCGCTTCATCGTGACCGAGCAGCTGATGGGGATCGGGCTCGACCCCGGTGCCATCCTGATCGAGCCCGAGGGCCGCAATACCGCCCCCGCGATCCTCGCCGCCGCCCTGCATGTCGCGGCAAGCGATCCGGACGCGGTGATGCTGGTGGCGCCGTCGGATCACGTGGTGCCCGATGCGGAGGCCTTCCATGCCGCCGTGGCCCAGGGCCTCGCCGCGGTCGAGGACGGCGATCTCGTGACCTTCGGCATCGCCCCCGACCGCCCCGAGACCGGCTACGGCTACCTCGAGCTGTCGGCGAAGCCCTCCGGCTCCGGCTTGCCTGTGAAGCTCTCGCGCTTCGTCGAGAAGCCCGATGCCGCCCGCGCCGAGGAGATGCTCGCCGCCGGGACCTACATGTGGAACGCCGGCATCTTCCTGTTCCGGGCCCGCGACATCATCGCCGCCTTCGAAGCGCACAGCCCGTCGCTGCTCGCCCCGGTGCAGGCCGCGCTCGCCGATGCCCTTCCCGATCTCGGCTTCCTGCGCCTCGCGCCGGGGCCGTGGAGCGGCGCCGAGGACATCTCGATCGATTACGCGGTGATGGAGCGCGCGCCGAACCTGTCGGTGGTGCCCTTTACCGCCGCGTGGTCCGACCTCGGCGGCTGGGACGCGGTCTGGCGCGACAGCGGCCCGGACGCGGCCGGCGTGGTGACCTCGGGCGGCGCCACCGCCATCGACTGCGAGGACACGCTGCTGCGCTCGGACAGCGAGCGGCTCGAGGTGGTGGGCATCGGCCTGAAGAACGTCATGGCCATCGCGATGAACGACGCGGTGCTGGTGGCCGACCTGAGCCGGGCGCAGGACGTGAAGAAGGCCGTCGACGCGCTGAAGGCGAAGGGGGCGGCGCAGGCCACGTCCTTCCCCAAGGACCACCGGCCCTGGGGCTGGGTCGAGACGCTGGTGACCGGCAGCCGCTTCCAGGTGAAGCGGATCGTCGTGCATCCCGGCGCCTCGCTGTCGCTGCAGTCGCACGTCCACCGCTCCGAACACTGGGTCGTGGTGCAGGGCACCGCGCGGGTGACCCGGGACGACGAGGTCAGCCTGCTGACCGAGAACCAGTCGATCTACCTGCCGCTCGGCTGCGTGCACCGGCTGCACAACCCCGGCAAGGTGCCGATGGCGCTGATCGAGGTGCAGACCGGCACCTATCTCGGCGAGGACGACATCGTGCGCTACGAGGATGCCTATGCGCGGAACTGAAATGCTCCGCTTTCTGCCGGGAGGACCGGCGAGGGGTCTTCGCCGATTGAGGTCGGCAGCCCCGGTGGTTAAACCGGATCTGCCGTTCCGGACGTCACGGCCAGCCACAGGCAATGCTGTGCCGGACATCGAAGACAACCTGTTTCCAAAAGGGATTTGGACATGAAGATCGCAGTCGCAGGCCTGGGCTACGTGGGGCTCTCGAACGCCGTTCTCTTGGCGCAGAACCACCCGGTCACGGCGCTGGACGTGTCGGAGGAGCGGGTCGCGCTGGTCAATGACCGCAAGAGCCCGATCGTCGATGCCGAGATCGAGGACTACCTCGCCAACCGCACGCTCGACCTCACGGCCACCACCGATCCCGAGAAGGCCTATGTCGACGCCGACTACGTCATCGTCGCCACCCCCACCAACTACGACACCAAGTCGAACTACTTCGACACCTCCAGCGTCGAGGCGGTGATCCGCCAGGTCATCGCGGTCAATCCCCGCGCCACCATCGTCATCAAGTCGACCATCCCCGTGGGCTACGTGCGCAGCGTCCGCCGCGAGCTGGAGACCGACCAGGTGATCTTCTCGCCGGAATTCCTCCGCGAGGGCCGGGCGCTCTACGACAATCTCCACCCCTCGCGCATCATCGTGGGCGAGCGCTCGGAGCGCGCCAGGGTCTTTGCCGACCTGCTGCTCGAGGGCGCCGTCACCAAGGAGGTCGAGGTTCTCTTCACCGACCCCGACGAGGCCGAGGCGATCAAGCTCTTCGCCAACACCTACCTCGCCATGCGGGTGGCCTTCTTCAACGAGCTCGACAGCTACGCGCTCGCGGGGGGCATGGACAGCCGCCAGATCATCGACGGCATCAGCCTCGATCCGCGCATCGGCGGGCATTACAACAACCCCTCCTTCGGCTACGGCGGCTACTGCCTGCCCAAGGACACCAAGCAGCTCCTGGCCAACTACAGCCACGTGCCGCAGAACCTGATCCGCGCCATCGTCGACGCCAACCGCACGCGGAAGGACTTCCTCAGCGACCAGATCCTGATGCGCGGTCCCAAGGTGGTGGGCATCTACCGGCTGGTGATGAAGGCGGGCTCGGACAACTTCCGCCAGAGCTCGATCCAGGGGATCATGAAGCGGCTCAAGGCCAAGGGCATCGAGGTCATCGTCTACGAGCCGGTGCTGCAGGAGCCCGACTTCTTCCGCAGCCGCGTCGTGAACGATCTCGAGGCCTTCAAGGCCGAGGCCGATCTCATCGTCGCCAACCGCCTGACCGACGAGATCACCGACGTCTCGGACAAGGTCTTCACCCGCGACCTCTTCGGCGCCGACTGACGCAAACGCCTTCGGCGCCCCTGCGGCCCTCCGGATACAGCCTGCCCGATGCGTTGCATGCGACGCGTCGGCACGCTTGCCATGACCCGCGGGAAGCGGGTATTCCGCCCGGGCACTAAGCCTGTGTAAAGGCTTTGCGTATAGGAAGGCGGCGCCCGCGGGGCGCTGTCCGGGGGGATACGGGGCAGCACCGGCGCGCGACGACCACAGTACGGGCGCCGTACGGACAAAGGCCCCAGCCCTTTCGGTCCCCCATCCGACCCGTGCGGCACGGCCCCTGCGGCACGGCACGGCCCGCCGGCGATCCGCACCGGTGATCCGCACCGGCACGGGCCCGGACGACACCCACAGGAACGGGCGGCCCCGCGCCGCCTCTTCCCACCCCGGCCCGCCGCGGCCGGCGCAGACCGGACCACCCGACCCATTCAGACCCAGAAGCAACAGGCCCCATGTCCACCGTCACCGAAACCTCCGACGCCGCCGCCCGCGCCTCCACCGACTACAGCATCGCCGTGGGTGACCATTTCCACGGCACCATCGGCGCCCGGGGCGACGAGGACTGGGTCGCCGTCACGCTCGAGGCCGGGCGCACCTACAGCTTCGCCATGGGCGGCATCGGCGCGCTCGGGGACGGGCTGAACGACAGCCTGCTCGCGCTCTACGACAGCAGCGGCACACGGGTCGCCCGCGACGACGACAGCGGCCCCGGCAGCGACAGCGCCTTCACCTACACCGCCGGCGCCAGCGGCACCTACTACATCGTGGCCGGTGCCTATGGCGGCAGCGGCACCGGCGCCTACGGCCTCTCGGTCAGCGCGGGCACCACCCCGAGCTACGACACCGCCATGGCCGCCGGCGCCCTGCTGCGCGACGATCTCGCCTGGACCTCGACCGCGGGCCAGGGCGTCACCGTCACCTGGGGCATCCGCGCCAGCGGCCAGCCGCAGGACGCCGCCGGCAACGCCGCGGGCTTCGCCACGCTGAGCACCGCCCAGGCGGCCGCCGCGGCCGAGGCCATCGCGCTCTATTCCGGCGTCAGCGGGCTCGACCTCCGCCAGGTGAACCCCGGCGGCACCACCAACAACGCCACCATCCTCTTCGGCGCCTACAGCTCGGACTACGACGGCGCCGGCGCCTATGCCTATTTCCCCGGCCCCACCTCCTCGGGCTCGCCCGCGGGCGACGTCTGGATCAACAACGCCTCGGTCTCGGCGGACTCGCTGCCGGTGGGCTCCTTCGACCATTTCGTGCTCCTGCACGAGCTCGGCCACGCGGTCGGCCTGTCGCACCCGGGCGAGTACAACGCCACCGCCGGCGGCGTCATCACCTATGGCGACCAGGCCGCCTATCTCGAGGATTCCTACCAGTACTCGGTGATGAGCTACTTCGACGAGAGCAACACCACCTCGTCCATCGGCGGCTACCCGGACACCCTGCTGCTGCACGACATCCAGGCGCTGCAGCAGCTCTACGGGGTGAACTACGGCTACCACGCCGGCGATTCCGTCTACGGCTTCAACAGCACCCTGGGCGGCGCCTACGACTTCTCGCAGAACAGCGACCCGTTCCTGTCGATCTGGGACGGCGGCGGCCGTGACAGGCTCGACGTGTCGGGCTTCGGCGGCAACCAGTTCATCACCCTGGTCGAGGGGGAATTCTCGGACATCGGCGGCTACCGCGGCAACGTCTCCATCGCCCATGGCGCCGAGATCGAGGAGGCGGTCGGCGGCAGCGGCGACGACACCCTGCAGGGCAACGCGCTCGACAACACCCTGCTCGGCGGCGGCCATGACGACCTGATCCGCGGCGGCGACGGCAACGACAGCATCGACGGCGAGGGCGGGGCCGACAGCATCGACGGCGACGCCGGGCACGACCTGCTGACCGGCGGCCGCGGCTACGACCTGATCCGCGGCGGCACCGGGGCCGACACCATCGACGGCAGCGGCGGCGACGACACGCTCTACGGCGACAGCTCGACCGACCTGATCTACGGCGGGCTCGACAACGACCTGATCGCCGGCGGCACCGGCTCGGACACCATCTACGGCGACGCCGGCGACGACAGCCTCTACGGCAACACCGCCTTCGACACGATCTACGGCGGCGACGGCGACGATTTCATCAGCTCCGGCGACGGCGCGGATTTCGTCGACGGCGGTGCCGGCAGCGACGTGATCTACGGCCGCAGCGGCGTCGACCTGCTGCACGGCGGCGACGACAACGATTCCATGTGGGGCAGCGAAGGCGACGACGTCATGTACGGCGACGCCGGCAACGACTACCTCTCGGGCGGTTCGGCGCTGGACCGGCTGCAAGGCGGCGACGGCAACGACACGCTCTACGGCAACTTCGGCGAGGACCAGCTCTGGGGCGACGCCGGCAACGACGAGCTCTACGGCGGCAGCGGCTACGACACCCTGCGCGGCGGTGACGGCAACGACACGCTGCTGGGGATGGAGGGCAAGGACTGGCTGTTCGGCGGCGCCGGCAACGACCTGCTGCGCGGCGGCACCAATTACGACAGCTTCGTCTTCGACGTCGGCCACGACAACGACGAGATCTCGGATTTCGACGAGCGCGGCGATGCGCTGCAGCTCTCCACCGCGCTGACCGGCGGGCTGACCGACGCGGACGCGATCCTCTCGGCCTATGGTAGCGACGCGGCCGGGGTGGTCCTGCTCGATTTCGGCGGGGGCGACAGCATCCTGTTCTCGAACCTGACCGAGCTCTCGGTGCTGGCCGACAACATCTTCACCTTCGCCTGACCCGGGGCGCGGCGGGGCGCAGGGCCCGGGTCATCCCGGGTCGCCTGCCCCGGGGCGCGGCGGGGCCGCCCCCTGCCCCGTCAGGCCTCCGGGGTCCCGTGCAGGCCGATATATAGCCTGAAGGCCACGAAGATGTGGTAGAAGGTCGAGGCCGGCATGTTGTCGGACAGCAGCGCCCCGTCGGCGGCGCGGCGGTCGTACCAGCCCCCGGCCACCGGCGTGTCGAGATACTGCGCCCACATCAGCTCCAGCACCGTCTCGGGATCGGCGCCTTCGGGCAGCGTCCCGCCACGGCGGCGCAGCACCAGCGCCGCCTTCAGGAACTCGGTCTGCGGCCAGGTCCGGCGGGTGCCGCAGTGCGGGTCGGAGACGTCCGGCAGCAGCCCCGACGGGTCGCGCCGGTCGAGCGCCGCGGCGAAGATCGTGGCCAGCGGCAGGCCGGTGTCGACCCCCGCCACCTGCTCGAACTGGTCGACGAGGAACACCCACTCGGCCATGTGGCCCGGCTCGATCGCCTGCTCGGCCTCGGCGACCGGGGTCCAGTCCGCGTCGAAGAACTCGAGCACGCGGCCGTCGGGGGTCAGGAAGACCCCGGTGAAGAGCCCGAGACATTCCTCGGCCATGGCGCGGAAGCGCGCCTCGCCGGTGGCCTTGTAGAGCGCGGTCATCGCCTCGAAGAGGTGCATGTGCGGGTTCTGCCGGCGCGGCAGGCCGTGCGCGGCGTTCTCGTACCAGCCGCGCGGCGCCTTGAGCTTGGCGAGCTCGGCCTCGAGCCGGGCGAGATCGGCGCCCACGTCGAAGCCCGCCTCGGTCAGCGCCGCGGCGGCGAGCAGCATGAAGGCCATGTCGTAGAGATCGTGCAGCACCGTCAGGATCGAGGTGTCGGGCGCCAGCCGGGCGGCAAGATGCCCCGTGACAGGGTCGAATCCGCGGTCCATCGCGAAGCGGAAGAGCCGCAGCGCGAGCTCCCGGTGCGCGGGGTCGTCGGACATCACGAAGCAATAGGCCTGGCGCACCTGCACCCGCAGCCGGCGCTGCATGTCCTCGAGCGGCCGGCCGTCGTGGTCCAGCGCCTCCCACACGGTGCCGGTGGCGGCATCGACCCCGGTTCCGGTCCAGAGCGGCAGCGCCGCCCCGGTCAGCCAGGCCTCGAGCCGGGCGGCGGTCTGTGCGGTCTCGGTCATTCGGGGATCTTCCTCTGGAACAGCTTCCGGCGCAGGCTGCTGCCCCGGCGCAGGACTTTCAACAGGCGAATGGGGTAGGCCCCGCTGCGCGGCGCCCAGTCGGTGGGCGCCGTCGGCCGCGGCACCGGGCGCAGCGCCGGCCCCTCGCGCTGCGGCGCGAGCGGCAGCTGCGATTCCAGCACCCCGGTCTCGACCGAGCGCATCACCGCCATGTCGCCACGCGCCAGCAGCATCTCGAGCACCTCGCGGTCGAGCGCGGTGTCGTGCAGCCGGGCGTCGGCGCCGCGGGCGTTCACGTCCGCCCCCATCAGGTCGCGGTAATGCCGCCCCGGCTCGAACGGGTAGCGCCGCCCGCCGTCATAGAGATCGACCCCGGCGAGGATGACCTGCTCGGCGCCCATGCCATGGGCCATGAGCAGCGCGTAGGTGCCGGTCATCGGCACCTTGCCGTATTTCGCGCAAAGCGCCTCGACGGCGCGCTCCACATGGGCGTCGCGGTAGCGCATGGGCTGGAACAGGGTCGAAAACCGGCGGTGTCCGGCGGGCACGACCTTGGGGTTGAAGCTCGACCAGCCCTGCAGGTCGTAATCCTTGCGGCACTGCCAGAGCGTCTCGAACATGAAGGGCGCGACACGCGGGTCGCCGCCCATCATGGCCAGGTCCACCCGGCGCCCGAGATAGTAGTGGGTCTCGAAGAAGAAGTTGTTGGTGCGGATGATGAAGTCGGTCTCGAGCACCCGACCCGGGGCGATCCGGGTCAGGGACATTCCGTTGCCGGCGACGATGACCGGGCGGGAGCTCATGGCTCAGCCGACCCGCGCCATCAGCGCGTCGCTCATGGCGCGCAGCGCGCCCTGCCCGCCCGGCAGCGGCAGCACCCAGTCCGCCACGCCCAGCACCGAGGGGTGCGCATCCGACGGGCAGGCCGAGAGCCCGGCCTTGCCGATCGGCCCGAGGTCGTTCACGTCGTTGCCGACGTAGAGCAGCTCGTCCCAGCCAAAGCCGTGCTCGGCGAGCCAGGCGTCGAGCGCGCCGACCTTGTCCTCGACCGAGTGGAAGACCTCGAGCTTGAGCTTCCTGGCGCGGGCCAGGACCACCGGGTTCTGCTCCTTGGAGAGGATCATCATCTTCCAGCGGCCGGCCTTGCGCATGATCTCGATGCCCATGCCGTCGCCGCGCGAGGTGCGCACGGTCTCGACGCCGTTCTGGTCGGTCAGCACGAGGTTGTCGGTGTGCACCCCGTCGAAATCCATCACCACCGCGCGCACCCGGTCGAGCCGCGCCGGGTCGATCCCGGGCTGGCCGCCGGCCTGGGCGATCATCGAGCAGAGCGCGAAATCCTGCAGCGTGTCGATCTCGAGCGGCGGGTGGTCCACCGGGCAGACCGCCACGGTGCCGCAGAAGCGCTGGCCGGTGCGCTCGAAGGCCTCGGCGTCGACCACGTAGATCGCGCCGCTCTCGCGGAACGACGGCGGCAGGTCCTGCCGGCGCTGGCGCTGCTGGGTCTCGTCGTGGTTGATGCCGCGCCCGAAGCCGGCCTCGTCGTAGCCCCAGAGGAAGGAGTGGTCCTCGATCACCGAGAGCGCGCAATCGGCGCCCCGGGCGTCCATCGCGGCGATGCAGGCCTCGATGTCGGCGCCGGTGGTGAAGGGCGAGGTGCATTGCAGGAACACCATGCGCGCCACCCTGGGGTGGGTCTGGCGGATCACCTGCAGCGCGTGCAGCCAGCCCGATTCCGAGGTGGCGGTATCGCCGGCAAGCTCGGCCGGGCGGTCGATGATCCCGGCGCCGTGCAGCGCCGCCTCGGCGGCGATGGCGGCATCGTCGGTCGAGACGTAGGTGTCGGTCACCGAGGGCGCCTGGCAGCCGGCCCGGACGGCGCGGCCGATCAGCGACACGCCCCCCACCGGGCGCAGGTTCTTGCCCGGGACCCCCTTGGAGCCCCCGCGGGCAAGGATCACGCAGACCGTGACCCCGGCCTCATTGCTGTCAGATTGCGTCACTCGAACGGCTCCGTTTCCTGTCTTGCCGCCGGCCGCCGGGCCGGCCTCTGCCTGTGCGCGACGGTTCCGGAGCCCTCGGCCCGTCTTGGCAGAGGGACTGGCACGCCGCCGGGGGGCATGGCCCACGGTCGGCCCGGCCCGCCGGCCGTCCGCGTTGTTTACGAATCAAGGTCTACTCTGTAAATCCCCGGGCATAAACCGCCGGTTCAAGACACAAAAAATGATCTCCAGACTGAAGAAGACCCGGCTCGGGCAGGCCATCTACAAGCTCTCGCGCTCGGGCCCGCTGGGCTGGCCGGTGCTGATGCTCTCACGCGCGGCGCAGGCCGAATCCATGCAGGTCGCGCATCTCAAGCCGCGCCACCGCAAGCACAACGCCACGCAGCGCGAGATCCTCGCGGCCTTCGAGCGCGGGGTGCGCAAATGAGCGACGACAGCCCCGGCTACCGCGCCGAGATCTGGCTCTATCCACTGGCCGAGGACGGCAGCGAGGGGGCGCCGATCCGCGCCCGCCTCGGCACCGGCGCCGCCCCGCAGGCGCTCCCTGCATCGGACGCCCCCGGGGCCGATGCCGAGCCCGCCGGCCCCAAGCCCGTGGTCATCCTCTTCAGTGACGATTCCACGCTGTTCTTTGCCCTGCGCATGCGCGACGTGCTGCGCAACAGCGCCGAGGCGCCGCCGGTCGATCTGGTCTGGTACACCGGCGAGAACGCGCTCTCCTTCCGCCAGATGGCGCAGCTGCTGCCCGAGGGCCCGGCCTATTCGCTCGGCCCCAAGCAGCTGAGCGCGCTGGCCGGCTCGGACACGGTGCGCGCCATCATCACCAGCCGCGTCTACCGCGCGCTCGGCGACGCGATCAAATCCGTCCCCTTCCGCATGAGCGCCGGGCGGCCCTGCGTGATCTCCTTCCTCGGCGGGCTCGACTTCTTCCCGCAGAACGGCTTCGCGCGGCGGCGCAACTGCGACGGCGTCTACCTGTTCCCGACCTCGAACATCGAGGCCTACCGCGAGGCGGCGCTGGAGTGGGACGACGCCTGGCAGGAGGTCGGCTTCGGCCACCCCTCCTTCCTGCGCCCCGAGGATCCGCCCGCCGACCTCGCCTCCCGCCGCGACATCTTCTTCTTCACCCAGGCGCTGTCGCCCTCGACCAAGCGCGGCCGCATGCACATGCTGCAGGCCCTGGCCGCGATGGCCCGGGCCAACCCCGATCACACGGTCTGGATCAAGCTGCGCCACCTGCCCAACGAGAACCAGAAGCACCTGCATCTCGAGCGCTACCACTACCCCGGGCTGCTCGAGGAACTCGGCAACCCGCCGCCGAACCTCAAGCTCACCGCCTGCACCATGGACGAGGCGCTGGCCACCGCGGCGCTGGGGATCACCTGCACCTCGACGGCGGCCATCGACGTGGTGCGCGCGGGCATTCCCGCGATGGTGCATCTCGATTTCGTCGACAACTACCGCGACCCGCTGGTCGAGCCGATGCGCAAGCTGTTCAGGGGCTCGAACCTGATCACCCCGCTGGGCGACATGCTCGAGAAGCGCGCGCAGGCCCCCGACCCCGCCTGGGTCGAGAAGATGCTCTGCCCCCGCGATCTCGGCGACCGGGTGATGCAGACCGTGGCGCGGTTCGAGACCCGCCCCTTCCAGATCACCGAGGCGCCGCGGTGACCACCCGCGGGGACGCCGCCACGGCCGCGCCCCCGCAGGCAGATCCCGCCCCCGTTCCGCCCCGGTCCGGCTGCGCTCCTGCAAGATCAGGTTGACCCCGCACGGCCCGGGCGTCGCTTCTCCGCCCATCGCGCGCTACCGGCTTGTTCTCCGGGGCCGGACGCGTTTATCTCCCCCCGAGATTAGCCCGGCAGACACGGACGAGCCCCCTGTCCGCCGGACCCCATCGGTGCGCGGTCCGGCGCGCCGGTTCAATGCGACGTGACATAAGCGACGGCACGGATTTTTCAGCACATGGCGACGACCTACACCCTCAGTGACCTGACGATCATCGTCCCCGGGAAGGATGCCCAGGCGAGCATCGAGAAGACCCTGAACAGCCTCGAGCCGCTGATGGCGGCGGGGGGATCCTGCATCCTCGTCAACGACGGCTCCACCGACGCCACCGGCGAGATCATGGGCCGCTTCGCCACCACCTGGGACAAGGCGCAACTGATCAGCTTCGAGACCGGCGGCGGCGCCGGCAAGGCCCGCAACGCCGGGCTCGGACAGACCCGCACCGCGCTGGTGGGCTCGGTCGACAGCGACGACTGGGTCGGCGCCGAGTACTACCCGGCGCTGGTGGCGCAGATGAACGCCGACCCCGAGGTCGATTTCGTGCGCTCGCACTACCTCGAGTGCCGCGGCAACAAGCGCAACATCATCCGCGCCCCCTTCGAGGTGGTGAACACCGCCTTCGACCCGCGGCTCGCGGTCATGCCCGACGACCGCCCCACCATGGTCGACCACCCGCAGATGTGGGCCGGCATCTACGCCATGGACTTCCTCGACCGCCACGACATCCGCTACGATCCGCTGCACACCGCCGAGGACCGCATCATCAACTGGAAGACCCAGATCCTCGGCCGCAAGATGGTGATCGCCGAGGAGTTCCGCTTCTACTACCGCCGCGACCACAACGTCAGCCTGACCGCGGTCGGCGACGACCGGCAGCTCGACTTCCTGCAGGCGATGCAGAACGTCATCGGCTTCCTGGTGAACGAGGGCCACGAGCGCTACCTGCCCAAGGCCATCCGCCAGCTGCTGGCGCTGATCTGCTTCCACATCGAGCGCCAGGGCCGGCTCGAGCCCGCCACCCGCAGGAAGCTCGTCACCGGCGCCGCCCACCTGCTGGCGCTGGTCCCCACGCGCGAGCTGGAGGCCGCGCTGCTGCGCATCGACGACACACGCCGCAACACCATCCGGGGGCTGATCTGATGCTCGTCTGCGAAATCTCGACCAAGTTCGGCCTCTACAGCCTGATGACCCTGCTCGGGCAGGACGACACGCTGCCGCCGGCCGCCGGCCGCGTGCTGCTGGTCAGCACCCACACCCCCGACCCCGAGGCCCGCGACGCGCTGCTCGAGTTCGCGAGGACCTCGCCGCACGTGGCGAAGACCTTCTCGAAGGTGCTCAGCCTCAACGCCATCCTCGCGCCGCAGCATCCGACCCAGTGGAAGCCCCCCGCCGACGAGCTCGACGCGCTGGCCATCCAGTCGATGCTGCGCGCCATCTTCGGCGCCGCCCCCGACGAGCGGGTCGACCTGATGATGGAATCGATCCAGACGCCGCCGTCGAACACGCTGGCGCGGATCATGACCGGCTCGGACGTCTATCTCTATTCCGACGGGCTGATGACCTACGGGCCCACCCGCTTCGAGCTGCCCTACCCGGTCGCCTCGCGCATCCGCAGGCTCTATTACATGGATTTCGTCCCCGGGCTGAAACCGAGCCTGCTGCGGGAATACGGCGTCGAGACCCGCGCCGTCGCCCCCGCCGCCCTGCGCGAAACGCTCGAGGCGCTCAGCACCGTCACGAAGGCCGATCTGAACGCCGAGGGGCTCGACGGCGCGCCGGTGTTCCTCGGACAGTATCTCTCGGGGCTGAACCTCTGCACCCCCGAGGAAGAGGTCGATCTCTACGCGCAGGCGCTGAACATCTGCAGCCTGCTCAACAAGGGCAACGGCGACACCGTCTTCTTCAAGCCGCACCCGACCTTCTCGACCGGACTTCTGCACGCGCTCAAGACCTCGCCCAGGCTGCGCGACTTCGACCTGCGCATCCTCGACACCGGCCCGCTGATGGAGGAATTCCTGATGCACTACCGGCCGGCCTTCATCGCCTCGGTGTTCTCCACCGGGCTCGCCACCGCGCGCGAGATGTTCGGCATCGAGGCCTACAGCTACGACACCCTGCCCTTCCTGCAGCGGCTGAAGCCCTACGAGAACAGCAACCGCGTGCCCGCGGCGCTGATCCACTACGGCTTCCCCGAGATCGCCAGCCGCCGCGCCGAGCTGCCGCTCGAGACCCTGCAGACCAAGATCGACCTGCTCTCCGCCGGCATGCAGCCCAAGCTGCTGGCCCGCACCCAGGCCGAGAAGACCGCGCTGCTGGCGCTGCCGGAAGAGCCCGAGGACCCGATCGAGAGCGCCGCCCGCGCCCGCATCGCCAAGCTGGACGCGCTCGACCACGCGAGCTTCCGGCAATGCGCGATCCGCGGCCGGCGGGTCGAGGCCTCGAGGCTCTACCCCGAGGTGCAGATCCCGGCCCCGGTGACGGTCAGCGCCCCGGCGCCCGCGGCCCGGCCCGCCGAGCGCCCGCTCGACAAGGCCGAGCGCCTGCTGGCCGAGGGCGAGGCCACCGAGGCCTTCTTCATCTCCTTCAAGGCGCTGCGGAAGACCCCCGGATCGACCCGGCACATGAAGGTGCTGCGCGCCGCCAGCGAGACGCTGGGCGGGCTCTACCGGCGCCAGTACGACGAGATCCGCCCGCTGCACGAGGCGGCGCTTGCCGCCACCGGGGCGGCCACGCCCCCCGCGGCCACGCCGGCGCCCGCAGCCCCGGCGCCGAAATCGCCACCGAAACCCGCCCCGCACCGGCCGGCCGCCGCACCGGAGCCGCAGGCCAGGGGCGCGCGCGCGCTCGACAAGGCCGAGCGGCTGCTGGCCGAGGGCCAGGCCGCCGAGGCCTTCGAGATCTCGTACCAGGCGCTGGAAAGCACGCCGACCTCGAGCCGGCACATGAAGATCGTCGAGACCGCCGCCAAGGCCCTCGGCGGGCGCTACCGCGAGCGCTGCGACCGCATCCGCCCGCAGCACGAGGCGGCGGTGCGCGAGAAGAAGGGCAGCGCCCGGCGCAACCCGCCGAACGGCAGTGGCCGCCCCTCGTTCTGGAAGAAGCTGCGCTCCTGACGCGGCCCGCGCGTCCGGGTGTCCCGGGCGCGCGTTTCGACCCTGAACAGGCCCGAAAGCGCCCTGCTCGCCCTCAGCCGCGCAGCACGCGCCGCGCCAGGTGGCTGCCGAGACAGAGCGCCGCCTGCCCCCGCGACAGCTGCAGGTGGTCGCGGAACACCTCCCAGGTGCCCCGCGCCGAACGCCACGGGTTCGACGACAGCGAGCGCTCCTGCCGGTGGTAGATCGCCAGCGGCCGGTCGATGCCCACCGCCGGCCCGCGCTCGAGCAGGTCGAGCCAGAGCGCGTAGTCGTGCGACAGCGGGAAGTCCGGCATCGCCACCTTGCCCAGCACCGAGCTGTCGTAGATCGCGGTGAAGCAGCCGATGACATTGCCGTAGAGCAGTTCCGCCCGGGTCACCTGCGCCGGCACGTGGATGCGCCGGCGCTGGCCGCGGATGATCCGCCAGAAGCCGCAGTAGCCGAAGCTCGCGCCGGTCGCCTGAAGGTGGGCGAGCTGCTCCGAGAGCTTCTCGGGCAGCCATTCGTCATCGGCGTCGAGATAGGCGATGTAGCGCCCGCGCGCCTCTGCCAGCCCGCGGTTGCGGGCCGCCGCCGCCCCGGCGTTTCGCGGCGAGATCACCGCCCGGATGCGCGGGTCCGAGGCCGCAGCGGCCTCGGCCAGCGCCGCGGTGCCGTCGCGCGAGCCGTCGTCGACGACCAGCAGCTCCCAGTCCGGGAAGCTCTGGTTGCGCACCGACTCCATGGCGCGCGACAGGAAGGCCTCGGCATTGTAGGCCGGCAGGATGACCGAGACCTGCGGCGGGTCGTTCCGGGGGGACATGGTCAGGCGCCCTGCCCCCCTCCGGCATCCTCGGCCAGCAGCTCGCGCAGGTAGCGCCCGTAGGTGCTCTTGCCCATGGCCTCGGCGCCGCGTTCGAGCCCCGCCCGGTCGATCCAGCCGCGCCCGTAGGCGATCTCTTCGAGGCAGCCGGTCTGCATCGCCTGCCGGTTCTGCAGCGTACGCACGAAGTTGCCCGCGTCGAGCAGGCTCTCGTGCGTGCCGGTGTCGAGCCATGCGAAGCCGCGGCCCATGCGCTCGACCTGCAGCGCCCCCTCGTCGAGATAGGTGGTCAGCAGGTCGGTGATCTCGAGCTCGCCGCGGGCGCTGGGGGTGATGCCGCGCGCCCGTTCCGGCGCCGAGCCGTCGAGGAAGTAGAGCCCGGTCACCGCGAAGTTCGAGGGCGGCACCTCGGGCTTCTCGACGATCCGGGTCGCCCGGCCGTCGGCGTCCATCGCCACCACGCCGTACCGCTGCGGATCCGAGACGTGGTAGCCGAAGACCGTGCCGCCGGTCTCGCGCGCATCCGCCGCCGCCAGCAGCTCGGGCAGGCCGTGGCCGAAGAAGATGTTGTCGCCGAGCACCATGCAGGACGGTGCGCCGTCGAGGAACGACTCGGCCAGCAGGTAGGCCTGCGCCAGACCCTCGGGACTGGGCTGCGCGATGTAGCTGAGCGAGAGCCCCCACTGGCTGCCGTCCCCCAGCGCGCGCTGGAACTGGGCGGCGTCCTGCGGCGTGGTGATCACCGCGATCTCGCGGATGCCCGCCAGCATCAGCACGCTCAGCGGGTAGTAGATCATCGGCTTGTCGTAGACCGGCATCAGCTGCTTGGACACCGCCACCGTGATCGGGAACAGCCGCGATCCGGTGCCTCCGGCCAGAATGATCCCCTTGCGCGCCGTCATCGGCTTTCCTCCTCTGCGATCTGCTGCAGCATGGTGGCGAGCCCCGCCTTCCAGTCGGGCCTGTCGAGGCCGAAGATACGTTTCGTGGCGGAACAGTCGAGCCGTGAATTGAGCGGACGCACCGCCGGGGTCGGATAGGCGCTGGTGGGGATGTCCTCGACGGCGCAGGAGATGCCGGCCCGGGCAAAGATCTCGCGCGCGAACTCCGCCCAGCTGACGTCGGGAGCACCGCTGTAGTGATAGATCCCGCTGTGTTCGGGTCTGGTTTGCAGCTGCGCCGCGATGGCGGCACAGGCCTGCGCGATGTCCCCCGCGAAGGTCGGCCCGCCGATCTGGTCGGCGACGATGGTGAGCCTGTCGCGCTCGCGCCCGAGCCGCAGCATGGTGCGGGGGAAATTGGCGCCATGGGCCGAGAACACCCAGCTGGTGCGCAGGATGGCATGGGCGCCCCCTGCCCCGGCCACCGCCTCTTCACCGGCCAGCTTGGTGCGGCCGTAGGCGTTTGGCGGCGCCACCGGATCCTCGGGCCTGTGCGGCTCTGTTCCGGCCCCGTCGAAGACGTAGTCGGTCGAGATCTGCACGAAGGGCAGCCCCAGCTCGGCGGCGGCGCGGGCCATGACGCCCGGCGCCTCGGCGTTGAGCAGATGCGCCTCGGCCTCCTCGCTCTCGGCCTTGTCCACCGCCGTCCAGGCGGCGGCGTTGATCACCGCGGTGCAGGGAATGTCGCGCAGCGCCGCGGCGCAGGCCTGCGGGTCGCGCAGGTCCATCGCCTCGCGCCCCATGCAGCGCATCCCCGGCAGGGCGGCCAGCTCGCGGGCCACCTGCCCGCTGCGGCCCAGCACCAGCACCGTCATGCCGCGCCCCCCACCGTCTTCAGGCCCAGGCGCTGGCCGACACCCTCGCGGGCCTGCAGCGCCTGCCACCAGTCGCGGTTGTCGAGATACCATTGCACGGTGCGCTCCAACCCCTGCTCGAGCGTCACCGAGGGCCGCCAGCCCAGCTCGTCGCGGATCCGGGTCGGGTCGATGGCATAGCGCAGGTCGTGGCCCGGGCGATCGGTCACGAAGGTGATGAGCTCGGCATAGGGCGCCTCGCCCGGCGCCAGCCGGTCGAGCACGGCGCAGATCGTCCGCACGAGGTCGAGGTTGCTGCGCTCGGCATCGCCGCCGATGTTGTAGCTGCGCCCCACCTGCCCCGTGGTGAGCACCGTCAGCAACGCCACCGCGTGATCCTCGACATAGAGCCAGTCGCGGACGTTCTCGCCCTTGCCGTAGATCGGGATGGGCTTGCCCGCGAGCGCGTTCAGGATCACCACCGGGATGAGCTTTTCGGGGAAGTGGTAGGGCCCGTAGTTGTTCGAGCAGTTGGTCAGCACCACCGGCAGACCGTAGGTCTCGTGCCAGGCCCGCACGAGATGGTCCGAAGCCGCTTTCGAGGCGGAATAGGGACTGTTCGGCGCATAGGGCGTGTCCTCGGTGAAGCGCTCGGGCGCCCCCGCCCCGCCGGGCAGCGTGCCGAAGACCTCGTCGGTCGAGACATGGTGGAAGCGGAAGCCCTCGGGCTTGCCCTGCGCCTCCCAGAAGGCCCGCGCCGCCTGCAGCAGCGTGTAGGTGCCGGTGACATTGGTGTCGATGAAGGCCCCGGGCCCGTCGATCGAGCGGTCCACGTGGCTTTCGGCGGCAAGATGCAGCACCGCCTCGGGGCGGTGGGTGGCGAAGATCCGGTCGAGCGCCTCGCGGTCGCGGATGTCGGCCCGCTCGAAGGCATAGCCCGGGGCATCCGCCACCGGGGCCACGTTGTCGAGACAGGCGGCGTAGGTCAGGGCGTCGAGGTTGATCACCTCGTGGCCGTCGGCGACGGCGCGGCGCACCACCGCCGAGCCGATGAACCCGGCCCCGCCGGTTACGAGAATGCGCATGTCAGATCAGCTCCTGCTCGTCGAAAGGCGTCTCGAACGCGGCGAATGCCGGGGCCTCGGCGTCCTTGGCGGAGAGGATCGCCTGCGCCGGGTCGATGCCCCAGTCGATGGCGAGATCCGGGTCCGCCCAGAACACCGGGCGCTCGGTGTCGGGCGCGTAGCTGTCCGAGCACTTGTAGATCACCAGCGTGTCGGGCGCGCGGGTGACGAAGCCGTGCAGGAAGCCCCTGGGCACCAGCAGCTGGCGGCCGTTCTCGGCCGAGAGCTCCACGCCCACCCACTGGCCGTAGGTTTCGGAGCAGCGGCGCACGTCCACCGCCACGTCGAAGATGGCGCCCTGCGCCACGCGCACCAGCTTGTCCTGCGCGCGCGGCGGGGCCTGGCAATGCAGCCCCCGGACCACGCCCACGTCGCGGCTGAGCGACTGGTTGTCCTGAACGAACTCGATATCGATGTCGTGCCCCCTCAGGGTGTCACGGTTCCAGACTTCGGAAAAATGTCCGCGCGCGTCTCCGAACCGGTTGGGCGTGACAATAACCACCCCCGGCAAGCGCGTTGCTTCAATCAACAAAAAAATACCCTCCAGACAATGAACAAACCTGCCCTGCACGGACGATACCAGTCCACTGCCTGCGAGTCATCCACCCCGAGCGCCGCGGGGAGGGTCCCCGTCACTCCGGGTAGAAGAGCTCGAAATCCTGCGCAAAGCGGTGGCGGATCAGCGCCTCGACCGCGGGCGTCAGCTCGCCATTGGCATCCTCGCCGGCGCCGCCGCGCACGTTCTTCTGCGGCAGCTCGCCCAGGTCGCGGCCGCAGCGCATCTGCACCTCGTAGCGCACGTGCTCCCAGTCGGTGTCGGTGTGTTCGACCCGGCCGACGAAATCCGGCATCAGCCGGCCGTTGTGCAGCAGGATCGAGGCCTGCGAGCGCACGTGGATGTCGCAGCGCTCGTCCGGCAGCTCGGCCACGCGGGCGACGAAATCGGCGAAGTCCATGCCCCGGACCAGCCCCATGTCGACGAAGCCCGGGGTCAGCTCCTCGTTCTCGATGAGCTTGTTGTTCCAGCACGAGTAGAGCCGCGCCACCGGGTGGCGGACGAAGCTGAAGATCCAGGCGTCGCGGGTGCCGGGGGTGTGCTGGAAGGTGCCCGGCGTCATGATCCGCGCGTGGCTGTTGTCGAGCTGCACCCAGTAGCGGTCGTTGGCCGCCGACATGCCCTCGATGCGGGGCAGGGCGAAGCGCCGGGCGAGCGCCGCGCGGATCGAGGAGTTCGCCGCCTTGGGCACCCGCAGGTAGGCCAGCCGGTGTTCGGGCAGCCAGATGACGTGACGGTCACTCAGGGGGACGAGGCGGTCCGTGGTCCGCCGGAATAGGCTGCTCAGCATTCGTCTTCGAACCTCTTTGCGGGCGATTTCAGGTGTCACATCCCGGCGGGTAATTCAAGCCGCCGCCGGGGCGGGGCGGCCGAACACGAAGGCCAGCGCCGCCCGGGGCGAGGCAAAGCGGTGCCGGTGGCGCCAGGCGTAGAGCGGCAGGATCGCCGCCGCGCGCCAGCCGAAGACCCGCAGCAGCACCGCGCGGCGGGCCTGCATCAGCGCCGGATCGCGCCAGTCGTCGCCGGTGCTGGGGTGCGGATGGCTGCCCGCCACGACGGGCAGCGACAGGCCGCGCGCGCCGGCCTTCAGCAGGTCGGTGACGAAGATGTAATCCTCGCCCGTGGGCAGCGGGGCGCCGACACCGAAGCCCGGATCGAAGCGCACCCCCCGGCTGCGCACCGCGGCGCGGCGGACCATGAACTCGGGCGCGCAGACCCGGCCGCTGTTGTAGAGGCTGAGCCGGTGCAGCACGTGGCGGCGGTGGCCGCGCGGCGGCAGGGTCTCGCGCCGCCAGCCGGCCACGAGGTCGAGCCGGTCGTCGCCGCGCAGCACGTCGCGCAGCAGCAGCAGCCCGCGCGGCTCGAGCACGAGGTCGTCGTCGGAGAAGGCGAGATAGGGATCCTCGGCAAGCTCGAGCGCGGCGTTGCGGCTGTTCGAGAGCCCGCGCCCCGGCAGCGGCACGATGCGCAGGTCGTCCCGCGCGAGCAGCTCCGGCGCAAAGCCCGCATCCGCCGGGCCGCGCGCCTCCTGCACCAGCAGCAGGTAGCGCAGGCCGGGGCAGGGCGGCGGCAGCACCAGCCCCGCGCGGCGGTCGGTCATGGCCGAGATCGCGACCGTCAGGCCATCAACGCTGTCACTCATGAACGGGGCCGTCTTTCCGGGATCGGGTGTCGGGGTAGGGGCGTTTCGCGCGCGAAACATTCCCCAAGATAGGGCCTATTTCCCGGCCAGCCAGGCCTCGAGCCGCTGCCGCAGCTCTTCGGTGACGCCGGCGCCCGAGAGCACGATCTCGCCGCGGTCCTCCTGCCAGTGCAGTTCGACCGGGCCCGAGAGGCGACCCTGTTTCGGCGCCTCGGAGCGTTTCGCGCGCGAAACGGCGGGGGTCTTCAGCGCCTTGCGGATGGCCTCCTGCTCGGCCTCGGCGCTCTCGGGCGCGGCCTTGTCGAGCGCCGCCGCCAGCCGCGTCTCGAAGCCCGGATCCTCGCGCAGCGCCTTGGCCATCTCGAGCCCGATGCGCTCGCCCAGCGAGGCCGGGAAGCGCAGCAGCGCGTCGAGCCGGCGCACCAGTTCGGCGAAGCTGCGGATCTTCGACCGGCGTGGCCGCGAGGCCGAAGCGTAGAGCGCCGAGAGCGCCGCCTCGTCATGCTCGAAAGCCCCGGCCTCGACCGCCTTGGTGGCGATGCGGGCGCGCTCGTAGTAGCTGAGCCCGAGCCGGATCTCGTTCTCCTCGACCATCGAGACATAGGCCTCGCCCGCCGCCTGCGGCGGCCGGATGCGGGCCAGCACGGTCGAGAACCGCGCCTCGCCGGTCTCCTCGAAGAGCGCGCGCAGAGACGACAGCCGCCGCCAGCCCGAGATCAGCCCGTAGCGGGGCTCGCGGCCCTCGCCGAGATCCACCACTTCGATGGCCATCTGCTGGCCGCGGGCGCGCAGGCTCTCGCGCAGGGACTGCTGATCCTCCTCGGGCACCGAGATGCGGTCGCGCACCAGGTAGCCCGGGTCGATCTCGGAAAGCGGCAGCGGCTGGATCAGCCGACCCTCGCGGCGGGCCTCGGTGATCAGCGCGGTCACCTCCTCGAAGGCGGCGTTGCGGGCGGCCCCGCCGGCCACCTGCGCGATCGGCGGGGTCGAGGCCGCCGACAGCGACGGCCGCGCCGGGGAGGGCCCGGCAGAGGGGGCAGGAGCGGGCGTGGGGGAAGCCTCCGGGGACGCGGTCGGGGCAGGGGAGCCGCCGAGGAAATCCGGGCTCGCCGGGGTCAGTCGCTTGCGCTTGGCCATGTCTTTCTCCTCACTCCGCCGCCTGGGCCTCGGCCAGCTCGTCGCGGCGCCAGGCCCCGAGCAGCAGCGTCTTGAAGGCCGCGTAGGTCTTGTCGAAGGTCTCGCGCCCGCGGGCATAGGTCATGCGGTTGAAGTCGCGGTAATCGGCCTCGTAGATGCCGTTCACCTGCTCGCCCGCCTGCCCGATGAGCGCGGTGAAATCCTGCCGGTGGGGCGACAGCGTGCGCCCGAGATAGGCCTGGATCAGCCCCGCCAGCTCGGCCTGCTGGGCGTCGTCGTAGCGGGTGACCACCGCCTGCACCGCGTCCCACTCGAAGGCCATCTCGGTGCGCCCCAGCGCCCGGGCGGCCATGTTCTCGCTCTCCTCGATCGAGGCGAAGGTCGAGTGCAGCATGTCGAAGAAACGCCCCGTCGAGTCGAACTCGAGGAAGCTCGCCCCGAGCGGCACCAGCAGGATGTCCGCCGCCGCCAGCCCGTTGATCGTCAGGTAGCCGAGCGCCGGGGGGGTGTCGATGAAGACGAGGTCGTACTCGTCGAGGATGCCGTCCGCCTCGAGCATGTCGGTGAGCGCGTCCCAGAGCTTCCAGCCCTGGCCCTGGATGCGCCAGACCGGGATCTGGAACTCGGCCCAGTAGAGGTTGAGCTGCGCGCCCAGGAGGTCGATGTTGGGCCAGTGGGTCTTCTGCACGAGATCGCGGGTGCCGAGGGTCAGCGCCTCGGTCAGCGTCTCGTCGAGCGCCAGCGGCGCCTCGCCCCGGTCCATGCGGCGCTGGTTCACCTGCCGCAGGTGCAGCGCGTAATGCCGGGCGATGAGCGGGAAGGCGGTCTGCCATTCGTCCGCCACCTTGCCGCCGAAGATCGAGGTCATCGAGCCTTGGCTGTCGAGGTCGAGCATCAGCACCTTGTAGCCGTCGAGCGCCGCCGACATCGCCAGGTGCGCCGCGGTCGAGGTCTTGCCGACGCCGCCCTTGAAGTTGGCCACGGCCACGATCTTGGCGGGCAGGCCTTCAGGGCGGTAGGGGGCGTATTCCTTGGCCTTGGATCCCTCGGAGGCGAAATGCGCCCGGAGCCGCAGCACCTCGTCGAAGGTGAACCACTTGGCGCTGCCCGAACTCGAGGACCGGCCCTGCGGCAGCTCGGGGTTCTGTCTCAGCACCCGGCGGAAATGGGCCTGCGCCACGGGGATCAGGTAGCGGGTGATCTCCCAGGTCGAGAACAGCCGCAGCGTCTTCTGGCCGTTCTCGTCCATGCCGCGCGAGGCGAGGTCCTGGCGGCCCTTGCCGCAGGCCTCGGCGATGGCCTGGAATTCGGCGGTGCCGATCTGCGGCGGCAGTTCCGCCAGCGCCTTGTCCGGGTTGATCCGGAAATAGGGGGGAAGGGTGTCTTCGGTCACGGAAACTGCTCGATGTGCTGTGTTTTTCTCAGTGTACCAAGAAAAGCGGCACATGGAAGCGTTTTGCGAACAAATGCGTGATTTCTTCGGAAAATCCCTTGGTTTTCAAGGCAACCTGCCACGTGCCCGATCCATCCCCAAGTTATTTTTCTGTTAGATATATGGTTACGGGGCCGGGACGCTGTCGCTAACCTGCCGCAATTTCAGGTTTTTTGCGCGTCTCGACCGACCTATGCGACTCTGAACCCACGATAGGGCGATTCCGATCCCACGCCAAAGCGACTCCGATCCCACGATCGCGGCGGGGGCGGGGCTGGACGGGGGCTGTGGATAAATCTACCCTTGGTGTAAATGAAAACACGATTCCCGCGACAGGCGGGACAGCGGCTCGGGCAGGCCGTCACGATACGGACAGGACAGTCATGGCACAGGGCACGGCACAGCCAGCCGGTCCGGGGTTGCTCCCCGACCGCTATCCCACCGCGGATTTCTTTCTCTGCGACATCTTCGACGCCCTGCCCAAGGACGACCTCGCGACCATGGAGCACCCGGTGTTCTCGCTGTCGACGCGGCCCGACCGGCGCATCCTCGAGTACGAGCACAACGGCGTGCAGATGACCGTGACGCCCTCGGTGCGGGGGCTCGCGACGATCCACGACAAGGACATCCTGATCTATTGCGTCAGCCAGCTGATGGCGGCGATCAACGCTGGCCGCGCCGTCAGCCGGACCCTGCACCTGCGCGCCCACGACCTGCTGGTCGCCAGCAACCGCGAGACCAGCGGCGACGGCTACAAGCGGCTGCGCGACGCCTTCGAGCGGCTGGCGGGCACCCGCATCACCACCAACATCGCCACCGGCGAGATCGAGGTCACCCGCGGCTTCGGCCTGATCGAGAGCTGGGAGATCGTGCGCCGCTCGCGGGGCGGGCGGATGATCAGCGTGGCGGTCACCCTGTCGGAATGGCTGTTCCGGGCGGTGATGGCGAAATCGGTGCTGACGCTCTCGCGCGATTACTTCCGCCTGCGCAAGCCGCTCGAGCGGCGGATCTACGAGCTCGCCCGCAAGCATTGCGGCCGCCAGCCGGCCTGGACGGTCTCGGTCGACACGCTGCTGAAGAAGTCGGGCTCGGCCAGCCCGCGGCGGGTGTTCCGCAAGATGCTGCGCGACATGATCGCCGCCGGCCACCTGCCCGACTACGACATGACCGAGGAGCCGGGCGATCTCATCCGCTTCACCCAGAAGGGGGTGGTGGACGACGGCCCGCGCGGCCCGGCGCTGTCGCCGGACGTGCTGGACCGCGCCCGCGAGCTGGCCCCGGGCCGCGACGTCTACGCGCTCGAGGCCGACTGGCAGGACTACTGGCGCCGCAGCGGCCGCCCCGCCCTGCGCAACCCGGGCGCCGCCTTCCTCGGCTACGTCCGGACCCGGGTCGGGGGCGGCTGAGCGCCCGGCCTGTCGGACCCTGTCCTCAGTACCAGCGCCCGATGGCGATGAGCTCGGCGGTCTCGCTGCTGCGGGCCTCGGTCGACCACAGCGCGCAGCCCCATTGCGTGGGGCTCGACGAGCGCACGTTGGCCCAGCACATCGAGGTCGACTGGCAGCAGCCCGAGGCGGTGGGCCGGGTGACGAAGGGCGCGGCATAGTTGGCGGTGAGCACGGCGCTGCGGAACAGGCTGCCATAGGCGCTGCCGACCGCGATGCCCGTCAGGGTGCGGGTGCAGATCTGGGTGCCGTCGGCATAGCGGACGTAATCGCCGTCGGCGTTGCTGCCGTGCTCGATCACCGCGCCGGTGGGAATGCCGGCGCTCTCGCCCACCGGGCCCAGCAGGTTGCCGGGGCCATAGCCCCAGTCCGCCCGCATCAGCCGGCCCGCGGTGGTGTCGGTGGCGCTCTGCTGGACCGCCGCACCGGTGGCATGGCCGCTGGCGGCGTCGAGCCGCAGCGCCTCGGTCCAGGCGGTGCCGTCGGGGCTTACCTTCAGCGACAGGTCGTCATCGCCGGCCAGCCCGATCTCGGCCCGGCCCGACCAGCCGCTCTGCAGCACCACGCTGGCGGTGTCCGCCGGCGCCGCCTTGTTGATCCTGAGCCGGTGGTCGCTGCCGTCATGGCTGAAGCGGCTGGCATCGGCGGCGACCGCGAGCCGGTCGCTGCCGTCGGGGCTGGTGTTCACGCCGATGCCGCCGAGGTTGGCGAGCAGCTCGGGCAGGGGCAGCGGCCCCCAGCCGGTGCCGTCGAAGAGCACCATCGCGTCGGCGCCGCGGTCGTAGCCGATCCAGCCCGGGGCGGGCAGGTCGTAGCGCCAGCCGCTCTCGGTCATGGTGGCGATGCTGTGGTCGTGCCCCGACCACTCGGCCGCCGCGGGCTCGGCCACGATGTGGCGGTCGCCGGGGGCGGGCAGGCCCGGGGGCTCGGTCCGGTCGCGGTCGAGCACCGCGAGCTGCACGAGGCTGTCGAGGATCAGCAGGGCTTCGTTGTGGGTCACCGTCTTCTGGGCCTGCGAGGGCACCAGCAGCGGCAGGCCCAGGTTGGGCAGGGTGTCGGGCATTGCGGCGGTCTCCCGGTCTGTCGTGACGGTCCTGTCGGGACGGCCGCGCCAGGCGGCCCCGCAGGGAGGTCTTGCCGGGGCAGGGTCGGGAAAAGCGGTTGAGACCCCGTCACCGCGCCGGGCGGGACGTTAACCCTTGCGAAAGTTTCGCGCGCGAAACACCCGCCCCGACGGGGCAGGGTTGGGGCAGGGTTGGGGCAGGGTTGGGGCAGGGTGGGGCAGGGTGGGGATCCTCAGACCAGCACGATGCTGTGCACCAGCAGGTCGAGGTCGGTCACGGTCTGGAAGACGATCTCGCTGTCGCCGAAATCCAGCACCGCCATCCCGTCGCGGATGCTGCCGAAGCGCGCCACCACCTCGGCCGCACTGGTGGCGCCCCCCACCAGCGCCGCGTCGAGGCAGAGCCGGTCATGCGCCTCGAAATCGCCGATCACGTCATGGCCGTGGCCGGGGGCGAAGTGGAAGCTGTCGACGAGGCTGCCGCCGAACAGCAGGTCGTCGCCGGCGCCGCCCTCGAGCTCGTCCACGCCTTGCGAGGAATAGAGCGTGTCATTGCCCGCGCCCCCGCGCAGCGTGTCGTTGCCGGTGGCGCCGAAGAGCGCATCGTTGCCGTCGCCGCCGTCGAGACTGTCGTTGCCGAGATTGCCGTAGAGGCTGTCGTCGCCGGCGTCGCCCCAGAGGAAATCGTAGCCGAAGCCGCCCGAGAGGTAGTCGTTGCCGTCGCCGCCGTGCAGGTCGTCCTGCCCCTCGCTGCCGTAGAGGTGGTCGTGGCCGTCGTCGCCCCAGAGCGTGTCCCAGCCGGTGCGCCCGATCACCGTGTCGTTGCCGCCGTCGCCATGCACGATGTCGACCCCGTCGCCGGGGCTGATCCAGTCGTCGCCGAGCCCGCCATGCACCTCGTCGACCCCGGTGTTGCCGAAGATCGTGTCGTTGCCCGCGTCGCCCCACAGCGTGTCGGCCCCGGTGCCGCCGTGCATCACGTCGTCGCCCGCCCCGCCGTGGAGCAGGTCGGTGGAGCTGTCGCCCTCGAGCAGGTCCTGCCCGCCGTCGCCGTGCAGCGTGTCGGCGCCGGTGCCCCCCAGCAGCCTGTCGTCGTGATCGCCGCCGTGCAGGCTGTCGGCCCCGGCGCCGCCGTCGAGACTGTCGTCGCCCGCCTCGCCGAAGAGCCTGTCGTGATCGTCGCCGCCGATCAGCGTGTCGGCGCCGGCGCCGCCGGTCAGCGTGTCGTTGCCCGCGCTCCCCGACAGGCGGTCGTGGCCGATGGTGCCGTCGAGCACGTCGGCCCCGTCGCCGCCGGTGCGCTCGGTCGAGGGCAGCCCCGCGGTGGTGACCACCGGCCGCGGCACCCGCGGCAGGCCCAGCATGTCGGTCTCCATGAAGTCGTCGTAGTCGAGGCTGCGGCCATCGGCGCTGCGCAGCTCGAGCAGCTCGTCGCCGTAGCGGATCTCGGTGGCGGTGGCGGTGGCGGTGATCTCGAGCTGCGCGGTGGAATAGAGCCAGTCCCAGCCCGAGAGGTCGACCATGTCCTGCCCGGGGGTGAAGTCGGTGATCACGTCGCGGCTGCCGTCGGCGGCGAACACGAAGAGATCGGCCCCGGTGCCGCCGGTGAGCGTGTCGCTGCCCGCCCCGTCGAACAGCAGGTCGTCGCCCGCCCCGGCCGAGAGCGCCTCGGAGCGGTCGCCGCCGAGGTGCTGGCCGTCGTCGGGATCGGGGGCCCAGCTCAGGTGGGTGACGCCGGTCTCGGTCTCGGAGGTGACGAAGGCGTGCAGCACGCCCTCCGCCGCCACCAGCTCGAGCGCGTTGACGTTGTCGAGCCCGAGCGCGGTGCTGTCGGCGAGGCTCTGCAATTCCACCAGGTGGCCGTCGGGGAGCAGGCTGAAGAGCGTGAGCCCGTCGTCGCTGCCGCCCGCCACCACGTAGACCGTGCCGTCGAGGGTGGCGGTGCGCAGCACCGAGAGGCCCTGGAAGAAGCTGCCCCTGTCGTCGAGGGCCTGGCCCACGTGGCGGAGCGCGCCCGAGCCCGCCACCTCGAAGACCGAGATCGTGCCGGTGCCCGCGGCCCCCAGCAGCGCCATCACCTTGCCGCCGACCTCGGTGACCGCCAGCGCGGTGGGGGTGTTGATGCCGACCCCGTCGGCGGCGCCGATGCTGTCGCGCAGCACCAGCCGCCCGTCGGGGCGCAGGGTGAAGCTGCTGAGCCCGGCCTCCGAGGAGGAGGTGGCAAGCACCAGCGTGCCCTCGGCGGTCTCGACCGAGACCATGGCGACGGGATCCGAGAGATAGGCGATGTCGCGGTCGCCCTGGTAGCGGAGCTCGGTGAGATCGCCGCCCGCGTCGCGGGTCAGCACGCTGAGCCCCGGGCTGCCGTGCAGGGCGGCGATGAAATACCGCGTGCCGCCGGCCCCGGTGGCGAGCAGATGCGCGAGATCGGCGGCGAGCCCGCTCTGGCCGGCGTAGAGATCGGTGGACTGGCCGAGGGTGACGCCGCCAGTGCCGCCAGTGCCGGCGGATCCGGCCTCGGCGGCGCTCTCGACCCGGTCGACCTGCGCCGCGTCGAGCCGCAGCACCAGGCCACGGGCGGCGAGGTCGACCGCGGCGGTGCCGTCGGCCTGCGCCCCCAGGAAGCGGAGCAGCCCGTTGCCGCCGAGCGCGAAGGCGTCGCGCGCCTGCCCCGCGCCCGCGTGCAGGTAGAGCCGCCCGGTCACCGGGTCGAACTGGATCTCGGGCGGGATCGCACCCAGCCCGCCCACGCGGCCGTCGATATGGGTTGCCCGCCATTCGGTCATCGCATCGCCCCGGAAGGGGCCCCTCGCGGGGCCGTCGCCTGTGCCGCCGGAGGGCCGTGCCGCTGCCGGAAACGGGCCGGAGCATGGCGCGCCCGCGCGACCGCAAGCGGGCGGGCATCGCGGCAGGATCGTGGTCAATGCCGCGATTTCGGGTCGAATCTTAGGAAGTCATGTCAGCCGTGGCGGCGCCGGGGCCTGATCTGGAGCCTGGTCTGGGGCAGGGGCCTCTGCCCTCACCGGGGCCACGCCTTTCCGCGCGCCTTTTGCCGATGCCCCCTGTCCGGGACGGGGAATGACCGCAGAGCCCCGGGCAGGGGTGCGACTTGCCGAGCCGCTCCATGTTCTCGACGTGCAGCGCGATGTCGTCCTCGATGTCGTCGAAGTCATGCTCCCGCCCGTTCTCGATCACCGCCCCCGGGCCGGAGACTGAGAAAACGGCCGACTTTATCATGTAGAGGACGTGTCAGAGGGCTGCTGGGGACAGCGCCCTCATACTGCGCCAGAACAGAGCTTGGCTTATGAGAGCCTGGTAGAAAAACGCCCGCGTGAGGTTGAGCAGGTGAAGCTCTGTTTCTCGAATTGGCATCGGGTGTACTCATCGTGCGGGCGCAGAACGGCCGGACGTATCCCTAAAGCTACCATCCACGCCGAACTTCCGAACACATCTGCGTCCGCGCCCTGACGGCAGATACATATGACCAAAACCTGACCAGAGCGAACTCATAACCGGGGACTTTTCAGAGAAGCAGGTCAACGCCTATATAACCAAACCAATACCTCTGGCCGGTGGGGCACTTGTGAGATCAGTGTCGAGGGCCACGTTCATGATGAACTGGACCTTCCTGAAGCTCACACTCAACAAGACGTTCGATCAGACTGTTCCTGACATCGCTTCCAACGTCGATGCCACTATGATCGATGTAAGCCAGCGCCAAGCTAAGCTGTTGCTGCTGAGAAAGCCGATCACCAAGAACGTCTTCCAGAACTGTCTCATCACCCTGCTTGAGCGCGACGAGCTCATCCTCTGAAAGAGAGCTTTCGATTTCCGCGCGGAACGCCGATCTTTCGTCTCGGCTGATGAAGGGTGGGGTCACGCGATCCTGCGCCAGGTGAGCAAGGGCTTTTTGAACATAGGGCAGGGCGCGGGCCTCGATCGCAATCCGCACCGGGTCTTTCCGTTTCGCGACCTTGCCCTCAGCCATAGCATCCAGTGTGAGGTCCAGCGCCCGGTCGAACCGGGCCTGTTCCTCCGTCATCGCGGTACCTTCGGGAACAGCCCTGTCATAGATGTCCACGATCTTATCGATCCGGGCAGGAGAGCCCGCCGCATCCTTCAGGACGCCAAGGTCACCCTTGAGGATTTTCCCCTCCAGATCGGCATAGGCTTCGAGGGCAGCATTTGCCTCGGCCCCCTTGTCCGCCAGTTCCAGGCTCGACACCAATCGCGAGAGCGTTTCACGGGCTGCGTCGAGCTGGGTTTTGTAGCTGTGTTGCAGCGACTGAAGAGACTGGATCATCGACTGTGCCGTGTTCAGCTTCGCATCCATGTCGAGTTTTTCTTCCCGCATCTTCATCTGGAAGCCGCGGAGCGCGTCTGTGGCGACCTCTGCCGCCCGTGCATGCCAGTCAGCGTCACTTTCCTTGCCGCCACGCAGAAGAGAGCCCCTGACGCGCTCAGGGAGGGCGACAGTGCCTTCACCGGACATGTAGGCTCCATAGACCCGCTGCACGCGCTCGTGCCGTGCTGTGGAGCCCTTGATGCCCCGCCGAAGGCCATGCTTCTCGCTGACCTTTTCCGCGAAGTCTGTCTGGAGGTCGGAGAGAGCCTTCTTGTTCCCGACGAATGACCGGCAGTTCAGCTTGCCCCTGTCATCGAGGGGGATGGTCATCACCGTCATGTGCGGCGTGGTCTCGTCGCGGTGGATCATGGCCGAGAGGACGTTCTCCTTGCCGTGCCGGTTCTCGATCCAGCCGAGCGCATCCCGGAAATAGGTATCCTGTTCCTCCCTGGACATGGCCTTCATCTTCTCGGGTGAGCCGCCGATAAAGTACTCCAGACCGTGTACTGCGTTCGTCCTGATCTTCTCGGGAGCCCGATCCTTCCACGCTGCCAGCACGTCCTTGCTGTTGTCGCCGCCGACCAGGATCGTGTTGTCGCGGGTTCTGTCCGGATCGGCATTCGGGGTCTCCCGCTCCCGGAAGGTATGCTGAAGACTGGCCCCCATGTTGCCGAGCGTTTTGATCTTCGCCGTCCGCATGATGCCGAAGGACTTCCCGTCACCGTGAAGGCCCTGCATGCTGCCCCGAACCCTGGACCAGCCTTCCTCAAGGAGCTTACGAGGTTCTGCGGACATGGGAGCCTCGGTATCAAGGAAGTGAGTATGTGTACTCACTAGACAATTTGATTTCGCGTCGCGCAACCCAATTGTCGTTCGCCCGCCAAAAGGCGGGAGAAACACATACTCACTTCCTTCAAACGGCCTGCCGTTCGGCAGGTAATCACTTCCCAAAATGCGGGGGAAAGGCAGGCGGGCAGGATTAGAAATCGCGTGAAATCGGGTTGTCTGTCCCCGGCCGGAAGCGCGGGGCGGGCTGCCCTGTACTTGCCGCCTGCCGTGCAGACCTAGCGCCGATGAAACCTTGGCATTCGCAGCAATCCTCGGATCGGGCCTCCGATACTCGGAGGTCTCCGGCCCGATCCGGATCAGCCGTCACCCCAAAGCTCGTCCATGAAACCCTTCTGGTCGAAGTCGGGATCAACCGGCCCGATCTTGGTGGCAAGTGTCCGGGCCATCTTGCGGCGTGACGTCTTGAGCATGGGCAAGGAAAGCTCGAAGACCTGTGTTGGCTCCCTTGGCATGTCAGGGCACCAGCCCCATGCGAACCGGCGTTCAAGTTGCGATAGAGCATCTTTGCCGAGCCACCTCACATAGCCGCAGGTCACGACCCGCTCGCTGTCGGCAAGCTCGGGGCCGGTCGTGAAGGAACGACTGTCCGATAATCCCGAGATAGGGGCCATCTGCTGGCCGAGCTTGTTCACTGCCAAGCTGCCCTCAGCCGTCAGGCCGATGCCCTCGAACTCCTTACAAGGGAGGTTCCGCATCCCGACACGAATGAGCTGCGGTTCCGCGAGCCCTTCGGCAACCAGATGCCGTGCGGCTTCGATATCGACATAGCCTCGGCTGTTCATCTGCATCAGGGCTTGTCCTGTCTCGGTAAGCCTGGTCAGGGTCATCGAATGCTGAAAGGGCTGACTCATGGGGCGTCTCCTCGGGACTGGTCTGGATTGCAAAGGTCTATCCAATTTTTAGATAATCTGAAAAGTAGATTATCGCTTGCGCCCAAAGGGGTGGCGCAGCGACATGACGAAGACGATCAGAAGCACAGGTCATGTGGCGTTATGCGAGGCGCTGATCGACGCCCGGAAAGCCGCGGGCCTGACGCAGGCCGGACTGGCCGAGCGCCTCAAGTGCCATCAGTCTCTGGTTGCCAGGATCGAGAGTGGCGAGCGCCGGATCGATGTCGTTGAACTGGTGGTTCTTGCCCGTGCGATCGGTGTTGTGCCGTCCGTGATCCTGGAGCAGGTCGCGGGGGCGACCAAGCCAGATCATAGGATCTGACTGCATCTTCCCCAAAATACCCTCGGGGAGCGCCGTCAGGCGCGGAAGGTGAAAATACCACCGAACCGCGGATCAAACTTCTGAAACGCGATGTTCTCTGGAGGTTCTCTTGCAAAAACAGACGGATTCGGTAGTGTAGCCATACTTGGACTTTGTATTCTCAAATTGCCTTTAGGAATTTGGCTTGAAGGCTTTGCTTTAGGGTATCTGACATGATTTTTGTAACCAGACTAAGAAATTTGATGGTGGCAAGTTTGATCGGCGCGGGCGTCTTGCTCGGGGGATCACAGCAGGCCAGCGCGGTTACTTTCGGGTTTGACAACATTGCAGGGGGAGACACGGCGGGCGACGCATATGCGGCGAATTTTACGCTTGAGGTGACTGACCTCGGCGCTGGAAAGGTACTTTTCCAGATCGTGAGCGCGGCCGCTCCGGCGATGAACTACTTTATTCGTACGGTCCTTGTCGACAACACGAGTCCGAACTCCTTTACGAGCATGCCTTTGGCAAATGATGCCGCGCACTCAGTTGGCACCGTTAACATGACCCGCTCAGGCGGTGGCACGCTGCCGCAGGGGAACAACATCGGTTTCGCATCGAATTTCAAGTTCCACCGCATCTGGCCCACCAACGACAACGGGATTCAGCAAGGCGAAACCGCGGGCTTTCTCTTCGACGTGGTCGGTGACTTCAGCTCCATCATTAGTGCGCTAACCTCCGGCGAACTCCGTTTCGGGCTTCATCTGCAAGGGCTCCCTGGCGGTGCGTCCGATTCTTACGTGAACTCCGTCACTCCGGTGCCGCTGCCGGCCGCAGGGATCCTGCTCATCGGCGCGCTGGGGGGGCTCGGGTTCGCCTCGCGCCGCAAGAAGCGGCTGGCGGTCTGATCGGTTATCTTTCCGTGGCAGACGTCGCGGTATGATATCTGGACATATACGTATGACGATCAGGGACGGGCTGCGGCAGTTTGCGCAGCCCGTCTTTGTGTCTCGCGGAGTGTGAAGAGCCTCCCGCCGGTGCCCCTGTCCGGGACGGGGAACGACCGCAGGGCCCCGGGCAGGCGCTACTTGCCCAGCCGTTCCATGTTCTCGACGTGCAGCGCGATGGCGTCCTCGATGTCGTCGAAGTAATGCACCTGCCCGTTCTCGATCACCGCGCCGGCGTCGCAGAGGTTGCGCACCTCGCCCATCGAGTGGGTCACCACGATGGCCCCCGAGCGCTGCATGCGGTCCTTGAAGACCTGGGCGCTGCGGCTGCGGAACGAGCGGTCGCCCACCGAGGTCACCTCGTCCACCAGGTAGGTGTCGAACTGGATGCCCATGGAGATGCCGAAGGCGAGGCGCGAGCGCATCCCCGAGGAATAGCTGCGCACCGGCATGTAGAGATGGTTGCCGAGCCCCGCGAAGCCCGCCACGAAATCCAGCAGCTCGTCGGTGTCGACGCCGTAGATGCGGGCGATGAAGCGGGTGTTCTGCGCCCCGGTCAGGTCGCGGTGGAAGCTGCCGGCGAAGCCCACCGGGAACGAGATCTCGCCATTGCTGCGCACCCGGCCGGAATCGGCGCCCATGTTGCCGGCGATGATCTGCAGCAGCGTCGACTTGCCCGCGCCGTTGCGGCCCATCAGCGCCACCGCCTTGCCCGTCGGGAAGGTCATGTTGAGGTTGCGCGTGATGTACTTGCGGCCGCCACGGACCGGAAAACTCTTGGTCAGGTTCTCCAGGACGATCATGCCGCCGGCCTCACTTGCGGTCGCGCAGCGAGTAGTAGATCAGCGCCAGAATGCTCCAGGCCACGGTCGAGAGCAGCACCACCAGCGCCATGATCAGCGCCCGGCGCGGGTATTCCGCGCGCTCCGCCAGCGTCGGCTGCACGAAGGCCGCGAGGTAGCGGCTCTGGCGCTGCGCCTCGGCCTGCGCGGTGTCGAAGTTCGACAGGGCGCCGGTGTATTTCTGCTCGGCGAACTGGCGCTCGACGGTGAGCCGCTCGAACTCGGCCACGATGGTGGGATAGTCGGTGGCGGGATCGCCGCCGCCGCCGAACTTGGAGCGTTCCTGCTCGATGCGGCTGCGGATCGCGGCGATGCGCTGCTCGGCCTGGGCGATGCGCGGGTCGCCGGGCTGGGCGTTGTCGCGCAGCAGGTCGTAGTCGATCAGCTCGTTGCCGAGCTGCTGCTGCAGGGTGGTGAGCAGGCCCATCTGGATCTGGATGTCGGCGCTGGGGTCGACGATCTGGTTCAGGGTGCGGTAGGCGGTCAGCGCCTGGCGCGCCTCGGTGAGCTGCTGCTGCGCCAGCGCCAGCTCCTCGCGGGCGTAGCGCATGGTGTCCTCGCGGGCGATGGCCGAGAGCGCGTTGATCATCCGCGTGCTCTGCCGGAAGATCTCGGTGGCGACGGCCTGCGCCTCCTCGGGCGTGAAGGCCAGCGACTTCAGCTCGATCAGCCCGGTGCCCGGGGCGTAGGAGATCTGCACCACCCGCTGCCAGTAGTTCACCAGGTCCTCGATGCTGGCATCGGGGGCCAGCGAGAACACCGGGTCGTCGTCGTGGTGGCGCGAGTAGAGCGCGCGCAGGTCCAGCGCCTCGTCCACCTGCTTCACCAGCTCCTGCGACTGGATGAACTCGTAGAGCACGTCGCTGTCCGAGGAGCTCGACGAGGACAGGCTGGCGAGCCCGCCGATCAGGTCGACCGCCGAGGGCGCCTCCTCGCGGCGCACGGTGAAGCCCATGTGCGAGGCATACTGGTCCTGGGCCTGGGTCCAGAGATACCAGGCGGCGGTGAGCGAGGGCAGCACCACCGCGAGCACGAAGCTCAGCACCAGCGCCAGATGCCGCCGTTTCAGCCGGGCACGGCCGGCGGGCGGGGCGATCGGGGAAGAGGGCCGGGCGGGTTTCGGAGCGGCGGCTTTCGGCCGGGGAGTGTCCTCGGAAGCGTCCTGGGAAGCGGCGGGCGTGGCTGCTCCGGACGAGTCGGGTTGATCATGCTTCAAGTGTGTGCCCAAACTCTGCGCGGTCAAATGACGGTTCTGATCCTATATAAAGCAGAAGAGTTCCAGCGGAAATGACGCAAACCGATCTGGCAGCGGTGCCCCCCGCGGCGGTGCCGCAGCTTCGCTACCGCACGTTGCGCACCATCGTGGCGCTCGTCCTTCGCGAGATGACAACCAGCTACGGGCGCTCGCCCGGGGGCTATCTCTGGGCCGTCGTGCAGCCTGTGGGCATGATCGTGATGCTCTCGGTCGCCTTCTCGCTGCTGCTGCGCTCGCCCTCGCTCGGCACCAGCTTCATCCTGTTCTACTCGACCGGCATTCTTCCGCTCAGGGTCTACCAGGAGGTCGCCGGCAGCGTCTCGAACGCGATGTCCTACAACAAGGCGCTGCTGGGCTACCCCCGCGTCACCTATGTCGACACGATGCTGGCCCGCGCCCTGCTGGCGCTGCTGACCCAGATCATGGTGACCGGGGTGGTGCTGCCGGCGATCTTCTATTTCGAGAACGTGCGCGAGATCGTCGACTTCGGCCCGATCCTCGCGGGCTTCGGGCTCTTTGCCCTGATGGGCTTCGGGGTTGGCGCGTTCAACTGCTTCATGTTCCTGATGTTTCCGCTGTGGAAGACGATCTGGAGCATCCTGACCCGGCCGCTGATGCTGTTCTCGGCGGTGCTCTACGTCTACGAGGACCTGCCGCGCGTGGCGCGCGAGTACCTGTGGTACAATCCGCTGGTGCACATCATGGGGATGGTGCGCAGCGGGTTCTACTCGGCCTACCACCCGCATTACATCTCGCTGCCCTACGTCTTCGTGTGGATCGCGGTGCCGATGTTCCTGGGCATGCTCCTGCTCAGACGACACAATCAGGACCTGCTGTTCCGCTGAGCTGCGGGATTATCACTTCATTTCACGGGGTCGAAAGGGTAATGCGTGAAAAGCAGACAGTCAGGGCCAGCCAGCAGGGGAGCGCATAACATGCAGGACCAGTCCGAGCCGAAGACGAGGGTCTTCCTGATAGGGTTCAACCGGTGCGCCACCACCTCGTTCCACCGCTTCTTCAACGCCAACGGCCTGAAGAGCGTGCACTGGGACAGCGGCCGCCTCGCCAAGCGCTTCTACGCCAACATCGGCGCCGACGTGCCGCTGTTCAAGGACTACCCCGAGGTGACGGTCTTCAGCGACATGATCTACCTCAGCGAGACCACCTTCATCGAACCCTTCAAGGAGTTCGAGCGCATCGACCGCGCCTACCCGGGCTCGCTCTTCATCCTCAACACCCGCAACTGCGACAAGTGGATCTCGAGCCGGGTGCAGCACCCGCGCATGATCGAGCGCTGCATGAGCATCTACGGGGTCGAGACCGCCGAGGAGGTGATCTACCGCTGGCGGCTGGAATGGCACGAGCACCACGCCGCGGCGCTGCGCCACTTCATGCACCGTCCCGACGACCTGCTGGTCTACAACATCGAGACCGACACGCCGGACAAGCTCGGGGCCTTCCTCGAGCCGAAGTTCGGCAAGCTCGACATCGAGGCCTTCGGCCATCACAACGGCCGCGGCAAGTACGAGCGCATGGCCAAGTCCAAGGAAGCCGCCGCCAGCTGATGGCAGGCGCGGCCCCGGCCCGGCGCCTCAGGCCCGCCCCGCGCGGGTGCCCGGGCCTGACCGAGCAAGGTGCAGTCACGACATGATCACTGAATACGCCCAGATTGCCCCGGTGAAATACACCGGGCAGATCGACCCGCTTGCCCCGCCGTTCCGGGATCCGTTCCGGCACCCGGTGCAGCACGGGCCGCATTTCCAGCAGAAATTCGACTACGAGACCGTCCTCTTCGACATCTTCGACGATGGCGAGGGCGGGCTCATCGCGATCAGCCCGCAGATGGGCCGCGAGGTCAAGCGCCACGGGCTGTGTTTCCTCGATGCGCAGGGCCGGGCGCTGCCCTTCCGCCACCTGCGGCGCTGGAACCTCGACATGTTCCGCATCGAGACCCCGGACGTCACCGCCCCGGTGACCGTGCGCACCGACCTCTTCGAGCAGACGGTGACGCCCTCGGCGTCGCGGCTCGAGCTCTTCGAGGGCCGGCGCGTCCTGCTCTTCGTGAACAAGAACAACCACCTGCAGTGGATCCGCGATTTCGTCACCTTCTACGTGACGGTCCATGGCGCCGACGCGGTCTGCCTCTACGACAACGGCTCGACCGAATACACGCTCGACGAGCTGCACCGGGCGCTCGGCGACATCGCGGGGCTGGAACTGCTGACCATCACCCACTGGCCGTTCAAGTGGGGGGTGACCGACGGCAATTCCGACAGCTCCTTCTGCCAGCGCGCCTTTCTCGAGCACGCCCGCTGGCGCTGCCTGAACCGGGCGCGCAGCGTGCTGCAATGCGACGTGGACGAGCTGATCTTCTCGGACGGCAGCGGCGGCATCTTCGAGAAGGTCGAGGCCAGCACCACCGGCTACGTCTCGGTGCGCGGGCGCTGGATGGCGCACACCCGCGCCGAGCATTTCGAGGTCCTGGGCCCGCCGCGGCACCACCATTTCACCCGGACCGACATCTCGGGCACCGGCTGGTGCGGCAAGAAATGGGCCTGCGTGCCGGGCAAGGTGGCCGAGCGCTACCAGTGGATGGTGCATGACGTCTTCGGCGGCATGAAGCCCGACCCCGACACCAGCGGGCTGGTGCTGCGCCACTACATGGGGCTCAACACCGGCTGGAAGCAGGCCAACCGCGCCACCGCCGCCATCGACGAGCAGGATTACGGCGAGGAAGAGCGCGTGGTCACGACGATGCGCCGGCTCTTCGACCGCAGCGAGCCGGTCTGCGTCGAGGAGAACCTCGTCGAGGCGGCGCACCTGACCTTCGCCGCCGGCCGCATCCGCGAATCTCTGCGCGCCGAGCTGCTGGCCGAGCTCGAGACCCGGGCGCTCACCCACCCGTGGCTGGCGATGCTGACCGCGCGGCATTTCGAGAAGAAGAAGGAAGACGACAAGGCCGAGCCGATCTACCGGCGGGTGCTCGAGCAGGACCCGACGGTGCACGAGGCGGCCTATTTCCTCAGCTACATCCGCGAGCGCGCCGGCGACCGGGCCGAGGCTGAGACCTTCATCGCCCAGGCGGTCGAGGCCGAGCCCACCAACCTGCGCTACCTGCAGCGCTACATCACCTTCCTGCGCGGCGACAAGCGCTTCGCCGAGATCGTGGCGGCGGTGGACCGGGCGCTGGACTGGTTCCCCGACGACCCGGCCTTCCTGATCGAGAAGGCCCGCGGGATGTCGCGGCTGAACCTCGCGGCCGAGGCGCTGGAGATGCTCGAGGCGGCGGGGCTGCCGGACGCGGGCGTGCTCAACGTGCACGACCGGCTGTTCGTGGCCGAGCTCTGCATCCAGTGCGGGCGCTGGCAGGAGGCGCTGGAGAACGTGCAGGCGGTGCTGGTGCAGACCCCGGAACGGCCCTGGGCGCATCACGTGCTGTCGCTGGCGCTCGAGGGGCTGGGGCAGGCCGAGGCGGCGAAGACCGCCGCCGCCCATGCCTTCGAGCTCAACCCCGGCAGCAAGGTGTTCCGCGCCCGGCTCGGCAAGTTCGGCCTGCCGGTGCCCGCCGAAGGCACCTGACCCGGGACCGCCCGGCGCCTGCGGGCGCGGGCGGCGTCTGAAACGGAAACGGCCGCCCAGGGGATCCCGGGCGGCCGTTCCTGTCTCTGGTCAGGGGGCTCAGCTGGCCTTGGCGTGCCGTTCCTTGACCCACTTGAGCTTGTCGCGCTGGACCTGCTCGACGGGCAGGATCTCCTGGCCCTTGTACTCGAGCGCCAGGTCGACGTTCTTGAGGTCGCGGCACAGGCGGCGCAGCCCGTCGGGCTCGAGCGACGCGGCGTGGTCGGTGCCCTTCCAGGTGCGGTCCAGCGTGAAGTGACGCTCGATGTGGGTGAACTTGCCCTTGCCGTCCGCTTCCATGGCGCGGCCCACGGCGAGTGCGGCCACGTCGGCGGCGATGCCGAGGTGGTGGCCCGAGAAGCCGATGCCCTTCACGGTGGTGCCGAACTTTTCCATCAGGTTGCGGATCTCGAACAGGCAGATGTCCTCGAAGGCCACCGGGTAGCCCGAGGTGCAGCTGTAGACCACGAGATCCTTGGCACGGCCGCGCTCGGCGTAGAATTTCACCAGGTCGGCGATTTCATTGCCGGTCGACATGCCGGTCGAGACGTGGATCTCGCCCTCGTAGTTCTCGCAGAGGTAGCCCTGCAGGTCGTAGTGCTGGTTGGTGGCCGAGGGGATCTTGAGCAGCGGCGGGTTCAGGACGGCCATTTCCTTGGCCGAGGTCAGGTCCCAGACGCTGGTCGAATAGGCGATGCCGTTGGCCTTGCACTCGGCGATCAGCTCCTGGTGCTGCTCGGGGGTGAACTCGAGGAATTCACGGTGCGCGCCGTAGGTGTCGCCATAGGCGTTGGAGGGCACCGGGTGCGGGGTGTTGTACTGTTCCGCGGTCAGCAGCTCGCGGTTGTGACGCTTCTGGAACTTCGCGACGTCGGCCTTGCAGACATGGGCGGCCACACGGATCAGTTCCTTGGCGATTTCCATGTCGCCTTTGTGGTTGCATCCGATTTCGGCGATGACTTGGACGGGAGATTTGGTCTGGCTCATAAGGATGGAATCCAACTTTCATTCAGGGGAAAACCGGTCCGGATGCGGCCTTCCTGGCTGGGGGACAAATAGCGGGCGCATATTTTCAAGTCAAACGCTCTCATCCCGGGCGAGAGGCCCCGGGCGGGGCTCCGCCAGTGGATTTCTTGCACTAAACGAGAGGTTGTGGCTGCATTCGGAAACATCCGGAATCAAGTTTGTTTGGAAGAGCCAATGCATTTCAAGAAGCGCCTTCTCGCGGCGTACCGTGCCTTCGGGGATCCGGGGCTTGTCGTCGATCCGACGCAGATGAAGCGGCTGGTGGACGCCCGTGTCGGGCTGCACCTGTCGAAGCAGAAGATGCACGAGACCCTGCGCGGGGCGGTCGAGGAAGGGCTGGCGAAGATGGCGCCGCAGCTCGACAACGACCTGCCGGGCCGGCTGGCCGCGCTGGGAGAGGAATGGAAATCCGCCCCCCCGCGCTGGGACCGGGTGCGCGAGGTCGCCCACGAGGCGCTCGAGCGGGCCGGGCTGCGCGGCGGGCGGATGCTCGAGATCGGCGGCCGGCTGAACCCGCGGCACCGGGATTTCCCGGATTTCGACTACCACGCGCTCGACCTCGAGAAGGCGCCCGGCGCCGAGGGGGTCAAGGTGATGGCGGGCGACATCACCAACTGCCCGCAGATACCCGACGGCAGCTTCGACTTCATCTTCAGCTTCGACGTGTTCGAGCACATCGACCGGCCGTGGCTGGCGGGGCAGGAGATCTGCCGCCTGCTGCGCCCCGGCGGCGTCACCGTGCACTCGACGCTCTTCGCCTGGCGCTACCACCCCTGTCCCATCGACTACTTCCGGTTCACCGCGCCGGGGCTGAAGTCGCTCTTCGACCTCGACTGCCTCTATTCCGACTTCGACTATTCCGAACGCCGCCGGGATGTGCGAGGGCAGGGGCGCTATGCGCTCAAGCCCGACCTGCTCGGGGGGTGGCGCGAGAATGTCCGCGTGCATTATGCCGGCGTGAAACGCTGAACGCGGATCCGCGGAACGGAAAGACGGAAGATACATGCGCAAGGTTCTTGTCACCGGCTCGGCCGGCTTCATCGGGCTTCACCTCTGCCAGCGGCTGATCGCCGACGGGTTCGAGGTCATCGGGCTGGACGCGATGACCGATTACTACGACGTGACGCTGAAGCAGCGGCGCGAGGGGCTGCTGCTGCAGACCCCGGCGTTCCGGGCGGTGCACGAGCGGGTCGAGACCCCCGGCGTGCTGATGGATCTCTTCGCCTCCGAGACGCCCGACGTGGTCATCCACCTCGCCGCCCAGGCCGGGGTGCGCTACTCGATCGAGGAGCCGCGCTCCTATCTCGAGAGCAACATCACCGGCACCTTCGAGCTGCTCGAGGCGGCCCGGGCGCACCCGCCGCAGCACATGCTGCTGGCCTCGACCTCGTCGGCCTACGGCGCCAACACCGAGATGCCCTACCGCGAGACGGTGAAGGCCGATCACCAGATGTCGTTCTACGCGGCCACCAAGAAGGCCACCGAGAACATGGCGCATTCCTATGCCCATCTCTACGGGCTGCCGATCACCATGTTCCGCTTCTTCACCGTCTACGGGCCCTGGGGCCGGCCGGACATGGCGCTCTTCAAGTTCACCAAGGCGATCCTCGAGGACCGGCCGATCGACGTCTACAACCACGGCGACATGAGGCGCGACTTCACCTATGTCACCGACCTCGTGGCGGCGATCCGGCTGCTGATCGACGCGGTGCCGGGCGAGGCGCCGGTGGGCGAGATGGACAGCCTGTCGCCGGTGGCGCCGCACCGGGTGGTCAACATCGGCAATTCCGAGCCGGTGCAGCTCACCGATTTCATCGACGCCATCGAGGCGGCGCTGGGGCGCAAGGCGCGCCGCAACCTGATGCCGATGCAGCCCGGCGACGTGCCCGCCACCTGGGCCGACGCCGAGCTTCTGAAGGCGCTCACCGGCTACCGCCCCGAGACCCGGGTGCGCGAGGGCGTGCAGGCCTTCGTCGACTGGTACCTCGACTATTTCGACAAGCGTTGATCGGGCGCTGAGCCGGACGCCGGCGGGACACTGACCGGGCAGGGCGGCCGCGGGGCCGCCCCGGCCCGGGCCCGGCTCAGAACCGGTTCAGACCGGGTTCAGGCCGGGGCGGCGAGCCCGGGCAGGAAGGCGCGCAGCCAGATCTCCCCGTAGGCCGTGTTCATGTGCTGGATCTCGTCGGCGCCGTGGTGGCGGCCGTCGCGGTCGTCGCCCACCGCCAGCGGCTGGGAATCCTTGCTGAACGCGAGCTTCGTCGCCCGCCCCGCCACCATGGTCTCGGCGGGCTGCGGCACCAGCCGGGCCTGCAGGGGGTCGTAGTAGAGCCGCTGCATCTCGGCCAGCTCGGCGTCATAATCCGCCGCCACCAGCCCCGAGGGATCGAGCGCCGGCAGCGGGTCATGCGCCACCCAGACCGGCTTGTCGGTGAGCCCGCGCAGCTTGACCAGCAGCGCGTGGTTGCCCTGTCCCGTCACCTTGTCCTTCAGCGCCGCCGCGCGCACGGCGGAGGAATACCAGGTGTCGCCGGTCTCCTGCCCGTGCTCGTGCAGCCCGTAGAGCAGGAAGGCGTCGTATGCCGCCACGACCACCTCCGACAGGCCGCCCGAGGTGAATTCGACGGTGCGCTTCATGTAGGGGTTGGCGGGCAGCAGCCGGCCCTCGGCCACCACCATCTCGGCGATGCCCTGCCCGCGCTGCGCGAAGCAGGTGATCGTGATGCCGGGGAAGTCGTCGGACAGCCCGCTCGTCCACGCGGTGCGCAGCGCGCCCACGTGGCTGTTGCCGATGATGCAGAGCTTCATGCTATTTGCGCCCTCCGGCGGCGAAGGCCTCGAGCAGTTCCTCCTCGCAGACCTCGTCCTTGCTCTTCTTGCCCGCGGGCGCGGCAGCGGGTTTCGCGGCGGCCGGGGCGGGGGCGTCCTCCTTGCGGCCGAAGCGCGCGTTGAGGTCGCGGAAGAAGCTGTCCATCACGAAGTTCACGCCGTGCTTGGCGACGTTGCGCTGGTTCGGCTCGAAGAAGTTGCCGCGGAACACCGGGCTGTTGATGATCTCGTACGAGGGGAAGTAATCGACGTACCAGCGGCTGTCGGCGGTCTGCCCCGCCACCGCGCGCAGCACCGATTTCGACTGCATCGTCGCCACCAGCACGTGCTTGCCCGAGTTGGTCGCGGTCAGCGGCACCGGCGAGACGGTCAGGATCACCCGCAGCTTCTCGTTCTGCTCGCGCATGATCTTGAGCGCGGCGTAGAGGTTCTTCTGCACCTCCGAGAAGATCATGTTGTCGAACTGGTGCACGGCCTCGTCGAACTCGCCCGCCACGGTGCCGGGGCACATCGGGTACTCGTAGCCCTTACCGCTGTTCAGCCAGCGTTCGGTGAGCCCCAGCGTGAAGACGAAGACATCGGCCTGCGTCACGCTCTCGCGGAAGGATTTCAGCGTCTGCTGCTGCGAGGCCCGCAGCTCCTCGACCGAGGCGAAGCCGTCGGGCTCGACCCGCGGGCGGAACGGGTCGTAGAAACGGCCGCCCTTCTCCCAGATCTCCTCGGGGACGGGCTTGATGCCGAAGGCCCATTGCAGCCACTGCAGCAGCAGCGAGGTGGTGTAGATGTTGCCGGTGCGGCTCGAGAACACGTCGTAGTTATAGGCCAGCCGGTTCGCGTCGCTCATGCCGAAGGGCGCGGTCTCGGTGCGCAGCCAGTTGAAGCCGCGCGCCTGCAGGGCCCGCCCGATGTGCTGGGCGAAGCAGGAGCCGTAGGTCGAGACCGGCATCTTCGGCGACAGCTTGAACTTGGGATTCCACAGCCCCGACACGTCGTACATGCTGTTCTCGGCGACGGCGCGCCGCCAGAACGCCTTGGGAGGGAGGGTCTCGTAGGGGTTCATTGGATATTTCCCGGCAGGTGAGAGGTCTTTCGCCGGCCATGTTGGCATCTCGCCGCGGTGCCGCCAAGAGGCCGGGGCGTTTTTCGCCGCAGCTGCGAGGGGCAGGGGACGGGTTCGGGGCCGGCCGGACGATCGCGCTTCGGGTCCGATGCGGGGTCGCCCTTCGGGCAACGTGCCGGATCGCCCTTCGGGCGCTGTGCTTGAACGCCCTTCGGGAGCTGTGCTTGAACGCCCTTCGGGCGAGGGCTAACATCGCCCCGACCCCGGGCACGTCCCGCAAAGACCCTCTTCCAGACCGAGAAGGACCGCTTCATGTCCAACCCCTATGTCGGCTTGCCGCCCCGCGCCTACTGGCGCAGCGGCGTCGCGGATGTCTCCTTTCTCGAGATGCAGGACGTCTACCGCCCGCGCTACGAGATCTCGCGCGAGAGCACGCGGATCGCGGCGGCGGGCAGCTGCTTCGCCCAGCACATCGGGCGCCAGTTCAAGGCCCGCGGCTACCAGTTCGTCGACGTCGAGAAGCCGCTGCCGATGCTGCCCGAGAGCGCCTGGAACGATTACGGCTTCAACATGTACTCGGCGCGCTACGGCAATCTCTATTCCGCCCGGCAGCTGCTGCAGATGTTCCGCCGTGCCCACGGGCTCTTCACCCCCGAGGAAGACGTGTGGGAGAAGAACGGCCGCTTCTACGACCCCTTCCGCCCCAATATCGAGAAGAACGGCTACGCCACCCCCGAAGAGGTGCGCCGTGACCGTGATTTCCACCTCGCGGCGGTGCGCAGGATCCTCGAGCAGACCGACGTCTTCGTCTTCACCTTCGGCCTGACCGAGGCCTGGGAATGCATCGCCGACGGCGCCATCCTGCCCACCTGCCCGGGCACCGTGGCCGGCCAGTTCGACCCGGAGAAGTACCGTTTCGTCAATTTCTCCTACGAGGACGTGCTCGGCGACTTCACCGCCTTCAAGGAGTTCGCCGAGGGGATCCGCCCCGGCATCCGCTTCCTGATCACCGTCTCGCCGGTGCCGCTGACGGCCACCGCGTCGGACCAGCACGTGCTGCCCGCGACGGTCTATTCCAAGTCGGTGCTGCGCACGGTCTGCGGCACGCTCTACCAGAAATACGAGAACGTCGACTACTTCCCCTCCTTTGAGCTGGTCTCGAGCCACCCGGGGCGGGCGATGTTCTTCCGCCCCAACCTGCGCGAGGTCTCGCCGGTGGGCGTGGCCCATGTGATGGACGCCTTCTTCGGGCCGCACACCGCGGGGCAGGCGGCGCCGGACCCAGAGCCTGTTTCCGCCGAAAAGGCGCCTGCGCGCGCGAAACCCAGGATGTCCGAGGACGATCTCGTCTGCGAGGAAGCCCTGCTCGAGGAGTTCGGCCGATGAGCCAGCTGACCATCACCGGAAATTCCCACACCATCGCGCTCAATCAGGGTCTGGGGCAGGTGCCCGAGGCGGCGGGGGTCACCGTCTTCGGGCTCGGCGCCGGGGTCTACGAGACCGAGGCCTTCAGCGCCACCGAGGCCGGCCGCGTGGTGCTGACCCAGCCGGTCTATGCCGAGAACCTCGTCCGCTTCACCGGGCAGGACCATATCGCCCCGGACCGGCTCTGGGGCATCTGCATGGGCACCCACAACCCGCGGCTCTACGGCGACCGGATCTGGACCGGCGCCGCGGCGCCCTCGGCGCTGGCGGGCGACGGGCAGCGCCCGGTCTCCTCGGGGCTGATCGACCGCATGGCCGACGAGGACCAGCGCCACATCCGTGCCTTCCTCACCCGGCTGAAGGACGCAGGCATCCGCTTCTTCGTGATCAGCGCGCCGCCGGTGCGGGCCGATCACCAGAACATCGTGCGCGGGGCGGATCCGGAGGTGCTGCTCGAGATCGACCGCCGCTCCCGGGCGCGCTTCCGCGGCTTCCTCGACGGGCTGGGGGTGGATTTCGTCGACTTCCCGCCCGAGACCGCCGACGCGCAGGGCCTGCTTCGGCCGGAATACGCGGCGGGGCTGCTGAAGAACGGCAAGCGCGACCCGCACCACGGCAACGCCGAATACGGCGCGCTGATGCTGCGCCGGATCCTCGCCGAGGTCGGCCAGCCGGCCTGATGGCTTTTTTGCCCCATCAAGGGCGCCATGGGAGGCAAATAGACACATAACTTACCTTATGTGTCTATTTGGCGCACCCAGGTGCGCGCTACCCTCAAGTGCGACTCCCATTAGAAAACAGATGGTTATCTAATG
>JAAFAB010000004.1 GCA_018222585.1 Paracoccaceae bacterium
GTGAGCAGCCGCCGAATGATCGGCGGCTGCATCATTTACTGCAAAGGGCTGGGCCCCGGAGAGCCGCCCTTTTCCTGTCGTGTATCGCCGCCTCAGCGGTTTTCGACATCCGTATAATCGCGCGAGGTGTCGCCGACATAGAGCTGGCGCGGGCGACCGATGCGCATTCCGGGATCCTCGATCTGTTCCTTCCACTGGGAAATCCAGCCGATGGTGCGCGACAGCGCGAAGATCGGGGTGAACATCGAGGTCGGGAAGCCCATGGCCTCGAGGATGATGCCCGAGTAGAAGTCGACGTTCGGGAACAGCTTCTTGTCGGCGAAGTAGGGATCGGCAAGGGCTTGCTTTTCCAGCTCTTTCGCGACCTGCAGCGTCGGGTTGTTCTCGACGCCCAGCAGTTCCAGCACCTCGTCCGCGGATTCCTTCATCACCGTCGCGCGGGGATCGAAGTTCTTGTAGACGCGGTGGCCGAAGCCCATCAGGCGGAACGGATCGTTCTTGTCCTTGGCGCGGGCGATGAACTCGGGGATGCGGTCGACCGAGCCGATCTCGCGCAGCATCTCGAGGCAGGCCTGGTTGGCGCCACCGTGGGCGGGGCCCCAGAGGCAGGCGATGCCGGCCGCGATGCAGGCGAAGGGGTTGGCGCCCGAAGAGGAGGCCAGGCGCACGGTCGAGGTCGAGGCGTTCTGCTCGTGGTCGGCGTGCAGGGTGAAGATACGGTCCATGGCGCGGGCCAGGATCGGGTTCACCTCGTATTCCTCGGCCGGGACCGAGAAGCACATGCGCAGGAAGTTCGACGCATAGTCGAGGTCGTTGCGCGGGTACACGAAGGGCTGGCCGACGGTGTACTTGTAGGCCATGGCGGCAATGGTCGGCATCTTGGCGATCAGGCGGATCGAGGCCACCTCGCGCTGATGCGGATCATTGATGTCGGTGGAATCGTGGTAGAAGGCGGACATCGCCCCCACGACACCGACCATGATCGCCATGGGGTGCGCATCGCGGCGGAAACCGGTGAAGAAGCGATGCATCTGCTCGTGCACCATGGTGTGACGGGTCACCATGGTCTCGAAGTCCTCCAGCTCCTTCGCGTTCGGCAGGGCGCCGTAGAGCAGCAGGTAGCAGACTTCCAGGTAGTGAGACTTGGCAGCCAGCTGGTCGATCGGGTAGCCGCGGTGCAGCAGTTCGCCCTTTTCTCCGTCGATGTAGGTGATCGTCGAATCGCAGGCAGCGGTGGAGGTGAAGCTCGGATCGTAGGTGAACATGCCGGTGGTGGCATAGAGCTTGCGGATGTCGATGACATCGGGCCCGGCAGAGGGCGAAAGCACCGGGAATTCGTAGCTTTCACCGTCGACCGTCAGAGTCGCCGTCTTTTTAGGTTCAGACATTCTTGATATCCCTTCCTCTGTTCCCGCACCGGCCCGTCGCAGCGACAGCCCGGCGCCCCTTGTCTTTCACGGCGCCTCCCAACGATTGGTTAAGCGGTGCCGGTGCCGGTTGCATCCGCCAGCCTGAGAAGCACTTCTTCCCGGCCGAGGACCAGCATCATGTCGTAAACGCTCGGGGTTGCGGAACGGCCCGCCAGCGCGGCACGCATCGGTGCTGCAAGCTGGCCGAATTTCATCCCGTGATCCTCGGCGAACGTCGTCAGTTTCCCCTCCAGATCCTGACGCACCCAGCTAGCATTTTGCAAGTGCGGCGTCAATTCGCCCAGTATACCGATGGATACAGGGTCAAGCGATTTCGCCGCTTTCTCTTCAACCTCAAGTGGGCGATCCGCCAGGCAGAAATGCGCTTTATCAAGGAGTTCCGGGTAGGTCTTGGCCCGTTCCTTGAGGACGGGCATCGCCGCCGCCAGACGGTCATTTTTTTGCTGGTCGAGCGGGGCAAGGCCGATGGTGTCGCGGAATGCCAGCAGATCTTGCAGCAGTGCAGCATTGTCCGTGGCGGCGATATGCTGGCCGCAGATATTGGCCAGTTTCTTGAAGTCGAGCCGCGCCGGCGCCTTGTTCATGCCGGCGAAACCGAACCAGTCGCGGGCCTGGGCATCGGTGAAGTACTCGTCATCGCCATGGGACCAGCCGAGGCGGGCGAGGTAGTTGCGCAGGCCCGAGGCCGGGTAGCCCATGGCGCGGTATTCCTCGACGCCGAGGGCGCCGTGGCGCTTGGACAGCTTCTTGCCGTCCTCGCCGTGGATCAGCGAGATATGGGCATAGACCGGCAGGTCCCATCCCATTGCCATGTAGATCCCCATCTGGCGGGCGGCGTTGTTGAGGTGATCGTCACCGCGAATGACATGGGTGACGCCCATGTCGTGATCATCGACCACCACAGCCAGCATGTAGACCGGCGTGCCGTCCGAGCGCAGCAGCACCATGTCGTCCAGCTGGTCGTTGCGGATGCGCACATCGCCCTGCACCTGGTCCGCGATCACCGTCTCGCCCTCCAGCGGGGTCTTCAGGCGGATCACGAAGGGCGCATCGGGATGGGTCGCCGGATCGGCGTCGCGCCAGGGGCTCTGGAACAGGGTCGAGCGTTTCTCGGCCCGCGCCGCCTCGCGGAAGGCTTCGATCTCTTCCTGGGTCGAGAAGCACTTGTAGGCCGCGCCGCGCTCCAGCATCTCCAGCGCCACGGCGCGGTGGCGGTCGGCGCGGTCGAACTGGCTGACGATCTCGCCGTCATGGTCCAGGCCCAGCCAGGCCAGCCCGTCGATGATCGCCGCCGTCGCCTCGGGGGTCGACCGGGCGCGGTCGGTATCCTCGATGCGGATCAGGAAGCGGCCGCCGTGATGGCGCGCGAAAAGCCAGTTGAACAGCGCCGTGCGGGCGCCGCCGATATGCAGGAAGCCCGTGGGAGAGGGGGCGAAGCGGGTGACGATCTGCTCGGACAAGACGACGATCCTAACGTTTGATTAACCATGCGCTGTGTAGCGTTCCGGGCAATGTCTATCGGCGGGCCGGAGGCGAGACAAGTGCGGCAGGTGGCAGAGCGGTTGAGGCAGGCGGCGCTGGTACAGCGCGGTCATCTCTTTCCCTGGGTGCCGGTCTGTCTGGGTGTCGGCATCGGCTGGTACTTCGCCCTGCGGGTCGAGCCGGGGCCGGGCGCGCGCCTGCTGCTGGTGGTGCTGGCGGCGGGCCTCGCGCTTCTGGGGCTCTGGGCGGTGCGGCGCGGCATGGGCGTGCTGCAACCGGTGTTGCTTTTGCTGGCGCTGGTGGCGGGCGGGGTGGCTCTGGCCTCCTGGCGCGCCCAGTCGGTCGCCGCGCCGGTGCTCTCGTTCCGCTACTACGGCCCCATCGAGGGGCGGATCGTCGGCATCGACCGCTCGGCCTCGGACGCGGTGCGCCTGACGCTGGACCACGTGCGCCTCGACCGCGTGCCGCCGGCGCGCACCCCGGCGCGGGTGCGCCTGTCGCTGCATGGCCCGGAGGGGACACGGATCCGTCCGGGCGGGCGGGTGATGACCACGGGCCATCTCTCGCCCCCCGGCGGCGCGGTCGAGCCGGGAGGCTTCGACTTCCGCCGCCATGCCTGGTTTCAGCGCCTCGGCGCGGTCGGCTACACGCGGGTGCCGGTACTCTCCGTCGCGCTGCCGAGCCCCGGCGCGACGCGGATCTTCAGCGCCCGCATGGCCCTGTCGCAGGCGTTCCAGCGCGGGTTGCCGGGCGAAACCGGCGCCTTCGCCGCTGCCGTCACCGCCGGGGACCGCTCGGGCATGGGGCAGGAGACCCTGCTGGCGCTGCGGGTGTCGAACCTGGCGCATCTGCTGGCCATCTCGGGGCTGCACATGGGGCTGCTGACCGGCTTCGTCTTCCTCGCCCTGCGCCGCCTGCTGGCCTTGTCGGAGCGCCTCGCGCTCTACTGGCCGGTCAGGAGCCTGGCGGCGGCGGGGGCGCTGGCGGTGGCGACGGTCTACCTGGCGCTTTCGGGCGGGGCGATCGCCACGGAACGTGCCTATGTCATGGCCGCCGTGGTACTGATCGCCGCCATGGCGCTGCGCCGGGCGCTGACGCTGCGCGCGGTGGCGCTGGCGGCTCTGGTGGTACTGGGACTGCGCCCCGAGGCGCTGCTGTCGCCCGGCTTCCAGATGTCCTTCGCCGCGACCCTGGCGCTGGTCTGGATCTTCGCGCTGATGAAGGACCGCGACTGGCCGGGGCGGGGGCCGGGCGGCAGGATCGCGACTCTGGTGATCTCCTCTGCGGTCGCCGGGCTGGCGACGGCACCGGTGGCGGCGGCCCATTTCAACCAGATCGCCCACTACGGTCTGCTGGCGAACCTGCTTTCGGTGCCGGTGATGGGCACGCTGGTGATGCCGGCGGCCCTGGTCTCGGTTCTGCTGATGCCGCTCGGTCTGGAGGCGCTGCCGATGGCCGTCATGGGCTGGGGGCTGGACTGGATCCTGGCGGTGGCGCGTTTCACCGCCGCACTGGAGGGCGCGCGGGGCACGGTGCCGGCGCCGCCTGCGGGCGCGCTGCCGCTGCTCTGCTTCGGGGCGCTGGTGGTCTTTCTCTGGGTCGGCTGGGGGCGCTGGCTGGGTCTGGCGCCGATCCTGCTGGCGCTCGTGCTCTGGAGCCGGGCCGAGCGTCCCGCGGTGCTGATCGCCGAGACTGGGGGCCTCGTCGGGGTGATGACCGCCGAAGGGCGGGCCTTGTCGCGCGAGCGCTCCGAAAGCTTCACGGCGCAGGTCTGGCTTGAGAATGACGGTGATGCGGGCGCGCAGGCGGAGGCGGCGTCGCGTTGGTCCGCCGTGCCCGGGATCCGCCATGTCACCGGCAAGCGCGCCGCCGCCGGGGCCGGCCCCTGCGCGCCGGGCGGCCTGCTGGTGCTGAACGTCGCGGCCGAACTGGCGCCGGGGGCGGCGGGCTGCGAGATCTACGACCTGGCCCGCCTGCGCCGCAGCGGCGCGGTGGCGATCCTGGGGAACGGGCGGGTGGTGACGGCTGCGGCCCTCTCGGGCACGCGGTTCTGGAACACGCCGGAGCTGAGCCGGCGCCCGGGCCTGCTGACCTCGGTCCGCGCGGGCCTGGCACACCGGTGGCCAGTTGCAGGTGTCGGTGGTTGACGGAGCGACAGATCGCCGGCCCGCAGGCTTGCGGACAAGGCCCGCCATGGGCCGGGCAAGGCCGCGACGCGCGTCATCCCGGGCGCCGGGGCCCGGCGCAGATCGGCGGGCCCCGGCCTCTTGTCCCGATCAGTAGCTGCGGATCAGGCCGACCAGCCGGCCCTGCACCCGCACCTTGTCGGCAGGCAGCGAACGGGTGGCATAGGCGGGATTCGCCGCCACCAGGTCGACCGAGCCGGATTTGCGATAGATCTTCTTCAGGGTCGCTTCCTGTTCCTCCACCAGCGCCACGACGATATCGCCGTCATCGGCGGTGGCGGTTTCACGGATGATCACCACGTCGCCGTCGTTGATCCCGGCCTCGATCATCGAATCGCCGCTGACCTCCAGCGCATAGTGATCGCCACCGCGCGACAGCATGGCCCCGGGCACGGCAATGCGCGAGGAGACCTGCGAGATCGCCTCGATCGGGACGCCTGCGGCTATCTTGCCCATCACCTGCAACTCCTGCGCATGGAGTACCTCCAGCGCCTGACCGTCGGCGGGGCGGTCGCCGCCGCCATCGATCACCCGGGGACGGAAGCCGCGGCTGGCGGCTGCCTCCTTGGCGACCAGGCTTTCGGGCAGCTTCACGATCTCGATGGCGCGGGCGCGATGCGCCAGGCGGCGGATGAAGCCACGTTCTTCCAGGGCGGTGATCAACCGGTGAATCCCGGACTTGGAACGCAGATCCAGCGCCTCCTTCATCTCGTCGAAGGAGGGGGGCACCCCGTCGCGCGACATGCGCTTGTGAATGAATTCCAACAGATCAAGCTGCTTTTTCGTCAGCATCGGGCGCTCCTGCTCAAGTCCTCTGTCTTCGTTCTACAGGTGTTCCCGTTTTGTGTCAACGGATTGACGCAAGCCACGATGGCCCGGGATCAGAGCGGCAGATAGGGCAGGATCTCGCCCGCGCGGGCAGGCGGGGCTTCGGGTGGGCGGACGATCAGGGCGCCGGCCTGCGACAGCAGCGACAGAAGCGAACTGTCCTGGGATCCCGCCGGGCGCAGGCCCTCGGGCTCCAGAAGGGCGCGCATGTAGTGCGCGCGGGGCCCGTTGGCGGGCAGGTCTTCCAGCAGCGGCGCGTGGGACAGCGGCGCGGGGGCGGGCGGCAGGCCCTGCAGGGCGCGCAGCACCGGCGCCAGGAAGACATGGCCGCAGACCATGGCCGAGACGGGATTGCCGGGCAGGCCGATCATCATCGCGCCGCCCATGTCCGGCCCCATGCGCCCCGCCATCAGCGGCTTGCCGGGCCGCATGGCGACCTTGTAGAAACTCTGCTCCATCCCGAGATCGGCCGCCACCTTGCCGACAAGGTCATGATCCCCGACCGAGGCACCGCCGATGGTCACCACCAGGTCGGCGCCACGGGCCAGGGCAAAGGTCGCCTCCAGCGAGGCGCGGCTGTCCCGCGCCAGCGGCAGCAGGCGCACCCGGGCGCCATGGCTGCGGAACAGCGCCTCCAGCCCGAAGGTATTGGAGGCGATGATCTGGTCGGGGCCGGGGTCTTCGCCCGGCAGCACCAGTTCGTCGCCGGTCGAGATCACCGCGACCTCGGGGCGGCGCGCGACCGTCACGGTCGGGGCGTTCATCGCCGCCAGCAGGGCGATATCGGCCGGGCGCAGCAGGCGGGGCGCCGAGAGGCGGTCGCCGGCGCGGAAGTCGATGCCGACGGGGCGGATGTGGGGACCGGCGTCCAGCCTGTCACCAAGGGTGATCCGGTCGCCGTCGCGGGTCACGTCCTCTTGCAGCACGACGCGGGTGGCGCCTTCGGGCACCGGGGCGCCTGTGAAGATGCGCACCGCCTGACCCGGGCCGACGGTGCCGTCAAAGCGATGCCCGGCAGCACTTTCGCCTATGACATCGAAGCCGGCGCCCACGACCGCCTCGTCGGCGATCAGCGCATAGCCATCCATGGCCGAGCCGGCGAAGGGCAGCTGGTCCCGGCGCGCCACCGCATCGGTGCGCAGCACGCGGCCCGCGGCCTCGCGCAGGGGGACCTCTTCGGTGCCGAGAGGGTGGGCCAGAGCGAAAAGCAGCGACAGGGCCTCGTCGACGGAGATCATTGCGCCTCGTAGCGGCCCGACTTGCCGCCGTCCTTCAGCAGCAGACGGATGGCGGTGATTTCCATCGCCTTGTCCGCCGCCTTGACCATGTCGTAGACGGTCAGCGCGGCGGTCGAGACGGCGGTCAGCGCCTCCATCTCGACGCCGGTCTGGCCCGAGGTCTTCACGGTGGCCTCTATGCGCAGGCCCGGCAGGGTGTCGTCCGGGGTGATCTCGATTGCGACCTTGGTGATCGGCAGCGGGTGGCAGAGCGGGATCAGGTCAGAGGTCCTCTTGGCCCCCATGATCCCCGCCAGCCGGGCGATCCCGGCGACATCGCCCTTCTTCGCCTCGCCCGAGGTGATCAGCGCCAGCGTTTCGGGCGCCATGCGGACAAAGCCCTCGGCCACGGCCATGCGGGCGGTCACGGCCTTGTCGGAGACATCGACCATATGGGCATCGCCCTTGCCGTCGAAGTGGCTCAGCGTCATCACATCACTCCGCCGGTCGGCTGCGCCAGCAGCCTGCGGGTGGCGCCGGTCACGTCGTCCTGCCGCATCAGGCTTTCGCCGATCAGGAAGCAGCGGGCGCCGAAACGGGCCATGTCCGCAAGGTCGTCGGGGCTGTGCAGCCCGCTTTCCGAGATCAGGATCCGGTCCTCGGGGGCCAGCCGCGACAAGGTGCGCGTGGTGTCCAGCGAGGTCTCGAAGGTCTTCAGGTCGCGGTTGTTGATACCCAGCAGGCGGCTGCCGAGCCCGGCAGCACGGTCAAGTTCCTCGCGGTTGTGCACCTCGATCAGCGCATCCATGCCCCAGTCAGTCGCCGCGGCCTCAAGCTCGGAGGCCTGGGCATCGCTGACCGAGGCCATGATGATCAGGACGCAATCGGCGCCCATGGCACGGGCCTCGGCCACCTGGTAGGTGTCGTAGATGAAATCCTTGCGCAGCACCGGCAGGCTGCAGGCGTTGCGGGCCAGCGGAAGGAACTCCTTCGCGCCCTGGAACGAGGGGGTATCGGTCAGCACCGACAGGCAGGCCGCGCCGCCGTCCTCATAGGCTTTCGCGATCCATTCGGGATCGAAGTCCTCACGGATCAGCCCCTTGGAGGGCGAGGCCTTCTTGACCTCGGCGATCAGCCCGTAGCCCTGGCGCGAGGCCTCGTGGAGGGCCTCGGCGAAGGGACGCACGGGGCTGGCCTGCCTGGCCTCGGCCTCGACCTCGGAGAGCGGCTTGGCGGCCTTGTCGGCGGCGACCTCTTCCAGCTTGTAGGCCTTGATGCGGTCCAGCACGGTTTCGCTCATGTGGCGGCTCCCTTCTGCCCGGACCCCTGGCCGGTCCAGTTGATTTCGGTCTCTCCTCTCGCTCTAAGCCACTTGTTGACCTTTGAAAATGGGCGCGAGCCGAAAAATCCCCGGCGCGCCGACAGCGGAGAGGGGTGGGGCGAGCTCACCAGCAAGTGATCCTCCCCGGCGATATAACGTGCATAGGACTGTGCGGGTTTCCCCCAAAGCAGGAAGGCGCGTGGCCGGTCCGAGAGGCGCGCCATGACCTGCGCGGTCAGGGCGGACCAGCCGAGTTTCGCGTGCGCCCCCGCTTCGCCCGCCGGAACGGACAGCGCGGTATTCAGCAGCAGCACGCCCTGGGCGGCGAGGAAGCGCAGGTCGGCGTCCTCCGGGCAGGCGCCCAGGTCCTCGACCATCTCCTTGTAGATATTGCCCAGCGACCGGGGCAGGGGCCGCACATGGGGCTCTGCCGAGAAGGCGAGTCCGTGGGCATGTCCCGGCGTCGGATAGGGGTCCTGGCCGAGGATCACCACCCGCACCGCCTCGGGCGGGCAGGCGTCCAGCGCGGCAAACCGCTGCGGTGCCGGGGGCAGGATCTGGCGTTTCTCTCCGGCCAGCGCCTGGGCGATTGCCGGGTAGCTCTCGGTGAAGAAGGGCAGGTCGGCCCAGGCGGCGGGGGCGGCGGGCTGGCTGTCGGGACGGCTCATCCGGCGGCAGAGGTCAGCGCGGCCAGCGCCTCGATCCGCGCCTTCGCGGCGCCGCTGTCGATGCTTTCGGCGGCGATGCCGGCGCCTTCCTTCAGGTCCGCCGCGCGGCCCGCGACCACCAGAGCCGCCGCCGAATTCAGCAGCACCGCGTCGCGATAGGCCGAGGTCTCGCCCGCCAGCAGGGCGCGCAGGGCGCGGGCGTTTTCCTCGGGCTGGCCGCCGATGATGGCCTCGAACGGATGGACGGGCAGGCCGGCCTCCTCGGGATGGACCTCGAATTCGCGCACCGTGCCGTCTTCCTCCAGCGCCGCGACCCAGGAATGCCCCGAGATCGCCAGTTCGTCCGTGCCGTCCGAGCCATGCACCAGCCAGGCCCGTTCGGAGCCGAGCGCGCCGAGCGTCTCGGCCATGGCGCGGATGATGTCCTTCGAGAAGGCGCCGGTCAGCTGGCGGCGTACGCCCGCAGGGTTGGTCAGCGGCCCGAGGATGTTGAAGATCGTGCGGGTGCCCAGCTCGGCGCGGGCCGGGCCGACATGGGCCATGGCCGGGTGATGCATGGGCGCCATCATGAAGGCGATGCCGGTCTTCTCCAGCGCCTCCTCGACGATGCGGGCGCCGACCATGACGTTGATGCCCATCTGGCCAAGCGCATCCGCCGCGCCCGACTTGGACGACAGGTTGCGGTTGCCGTGCTTGGCCACCGGCACCCCGGCGCCGGCCACCACGAAGGCCGTGGCGGTCGAGATGTTCAGCGTGCCCTTGCCGTCACCGCCGGTGCCGACGATGTCCATGGCGCCCGCGGGTGCGCTGACCTTGTGGCACTTCGATCGCATCACCGAGGCGGCGGCAGTATATTCGTCCACCGTCTCGCCCCGGGTGCGCAGCGCCATCAGGAAGCCGCCGATCTGCGCCGGGGTCGCCTCGCCCTCGAAGAGGATCTGGAAGGCGCGGGCGGCCTCCTCGCGGCTGAGGGGGCGGTCGGCGGCGGCGGCGATGAGCGGCTTCAGGGCGTCGGACATTCGGGCTCTCCTCACCCCCTTTCCGAGGGCGGATATGGTGGTATAGTTCGCCGACACCCCAAGGGGCGTGGTCTGTCACGGGATGCCATCGGGCCGAAGCCCGGCGGCGGCAGGCGGCACGAACCGGGGGCGAGGCCCCGCAGTCGCGGGCCGTTGCATTGATCCCGCGCCAGCCGGGCAGCGTCAAGGGCTGTTCGCGGAGCGACAAGGGCGAAGAGGGGCGGGCCGTGCAGGTCCGGCGGAACACCGGGCACGAGACCCGGAGAGAGCGAGTAGGGCAAGTGGCACGCGGCGCGATTACGGGATTTGTCTGGGGCACCCTGCTCTCTGGTGTTGCGGTGGCGACGGCCTCGCTGACCACGCCGATACAGATGAGCGCGCCCGGGCCGGCCGCGCAGGCGGACGCGCAGCCCGGGGGTGCGGCGCCGGATGCCGGGCCGGATGTCGGGCCGGAGGTGGCGCCCGACGCGGCACCGGACCTGGACCCGACCGACGGTCCCGACAGCGAGGGCGAGGGCGCCCCGGAGGTCACCGAAACCGGTCCCGACCCCGCGACTGAACGGGAGAGCGGACCCGAACCGGGCGCCGAAGGCGTGCCGGATGTGGATGCGCCGCGCTCCGGGGGCGGTGAGGAGGCGCCGGATGACGATGGCCGCGCCGTCGACCCGGCGGCTGCGCAGGGGGACGAACCGGGCTCCCTCCCGTCCGAGGCGGGGATGGCACCGCAGGAGCGCCCGCGCCCGGCGGGGGAAGAGCCGACCGCCGAGAGCCCCCGGGACCCGGACCCGGTCGCCTCCGAACCAGAGCCCGAACCCGAGCCCGAGGTGCAGCTGCAGGCGCTGAGCCCGGCCTCTCCGCCGTCTGCCGCCGATGAGGCTGTCGATACGCCCGCGGCAGAGGATCGTGCCGAGGTGCCGGCGCCGACCGGCTTCCCGGCGAGCGACCTCGACGCTCTGGACATTGCCCCCGAGATCGCCCCTGACCGCGCGCCGGAAATCACCACAGGGCGCGCGCCCGATGCGATGACACGCCCACCCCTCTCTGCCGGAGAGCCTGACGCGGACGGCGCAGGGACGGCGCCGGGTGCCCCCGCTGCCGAGGCGCCCCGGGACGCGCCCGCCGTGAGCCCGCGCCTGCCGCAGGTCGGCACCGGGGCGGGCGAGGATGTGGCCTCTACCGCGCAGGCGCCGCGCCTGCCGGGGCAGGCGGTCGACGGACCGCTGAGCGACCGGGGCGGCCCTGCCGACGGCGGTATGGCGGTGGCGCAGGACGACCTGCCTCCGATCCGCGCCTTCGCCGCCGATTACGACGCCTCCGACACCCGCCCGCGCATGGCGGTGGTGCTGATCGACACCGGCGACAGCCCGGTGACCTTCAACGCCCTGCGCAGCTTCCCCTATCCGCTGAGCTTCGCGCTGGATCCCGCGCGGCCCGATGCGCTGCAGGCGATGCGGGCCTATCGCGACGCGGGCTTCGAGGTGTTGCTGCGCAGCGACCTGCCGGAGGGCGCCGCGCCGGCGGATGTCGAGACCTCGGCGCAGAGCTGGCAACAGGCGCTGCCCGAGGCGGTGGCGGTGATGGAAGCCGAGCCGGGCGGGCTGCAGAAAGGCCGCGAGACGTCGGAGCAGCTGGCCGAGGTGCTGGCGGACGCCGGGCGGGGGCTGGTGCTCTATCCCGAGGGGCTGGACACGGCGCGCAAGCTGGCCGAGCGCGAGGGCGTGCCCGCCGCGACCCTGTTCCGGGATTTCGACGCCCAGGGCGAGGATCAGAAGGTGATCCGACGCTTCCTCGATTATGCCGCGCTGAAGGCGGACCAGGAGGGCGGGGTGATCATGGTGGGCCGGCTGCGCCCCGAGACGGTCTCGGCGCTGCTGGTCTGGGGGCTGGCCGATCGCGCCAGCCAGGTGCAGCTGGTGCCGGTCTCGGCGGTGCTGACGGAACGGGCGCAGTGATCCTGCGCCGGGGCGCACCCGGGGTGCGGCGTGATCCGGCGGAATGGCCCGCTGCGCGGCCCATGCGCCATGCTTTCGCCGCGCCCGGGCGGGCGCGGGGCCCCTGATGGCGGGGACTGTCCATTCGGTCTGGAGGGGCGCGGCGGGCCGCGTCGGGCAGACCGGGACGCCCGAGCGGATCTTTCCCTGGTGGAGCTTCACCAAGACGGTGATCGCGATCTGTGCCCTGCGCGCCGCAGAGCGCGGCCTGCTGGACCTGGACCTGCCCCGGGACGGGATGACGCTGCGCCAGCTGCTGCGCCACGAGGCGGGGCTGGCCGACTATGGCGCCCTGCCTGGCTACAAGGCCGATGTCGCGGCGGGCCGCCCGCCCTGGAGCCGGGCGCGCCTGCTGGCCGAACTGCCGCCGCCGCCGCACCCGCCGGGGCAGGGCTGGCGCTATTCCAACCCCGGGTACATGCTGGCGCGGGAGCGCGTCGAGGCCGCGACCGGGCGGGACCTTGCCACGCTGGTGGCCGAGGATATCTGCGCGCCGCTCGGCCTGCGGGGCCTGCGCCTGGCGCGGGACCTGTCGGACATGGCGGCGATCCACTGGCCCGCCGGGCGGCAGTATCACCCGGGCTGGGTCTATCACGGGCTGCTGATCGGGCCGGCAGGGGCGGCGGCCGAGCTGCTGCACGGGCTGGCCATGGGCCGCCTGCTGAGCCCCGACAGCCTGGCGCAGATGCGGCAGCGTCATCCCCTCGGCGGCGCGATCCCGGGGCGGCCCTGGGAGGACACCGGCTATGGCCTGGGGCTGATGAGCGGGACGTTGCGCGGCGCGGGCCGGGTCTGGGGCCATTCCGGCGCCGGTCCCTTCAGCGTCAACGCGGTCTATCACTTCGCCGACCTCGCAGAGCCGCTGACCGTCGCCAGCTTCACCGATGGCCATGACGAGGGACGCGCGGAATGGGCGGCGGTGCGCATCGCCACGGGCGGGGGCGTTGCCCGGGGACCGGGCTGAGCTGGAGAAAGGGGCTGGCCCGGAGGCCGGGGCCGCCATGAAAAGGGGCGCCCGAAGGCGCCCCGATTGCGGATCTGATCGCCGGCAAGCTCAGCGGAACTGGCTGTGGATGGCGTTCAGCGCTTCCTGGTCGATACGCACGTCCATGCTGCCCTGCACCTCGTCGGCATAGGCCGCGTAAAGATCCTGGGCGAGGCCGCTGGACACCTGGCCGGTGATCTGCTGGCGCAGCTGTGCGGTCTGCTCGTCACCCTCGGCGGGCGGGGTCACCGCGTCGAGCCGGGTAAGGATCACCGCGCCGAAGGCGGAGGAGATCATCGTGGCGCCTTCCTCCATCCCGAAGACACTGGCGTTGTAGCCGGTGGCGGTGCCCAGCACGTTGCCGCCCCGGGTGATGCCGGTCTCGGTGCGCAGCTCCAGACCCTCGGCTTCGGCGATGGCTTCAAGGCTCTCTCCGGCCTCGATGCGGGCGGTGATCGCCTCGGCGCGGGCGGTCAGGGCGGCGTCGGTCTGCTGCGCTTCCCAGTTGTTGAACACCCGGTCGCGCACCTCCTCGAAGGGCTCGGGGGCGGGGGGCACGACCTCGTCGAGGCGGAGGGCGAAGATACCGCCATCGTCGAGCTCGGCGATCTCGGGGTAATCCCCCTCGGCCACCGCGGCGGCGGCATCGTCGAAATCGGCATAGCCGGCGATGCCCTCGGAAAGACCGTCGAACCAGTCGATCGTGCCCAGCTCCATGCCGGTTTCCTCGGCCAGCTCTGCCAGCGTGGCGCCCCCGGCGAGCAGATCCTCGGCGGGCTCGGCCTGGCGCGCGACCTCGCGGCGGGCGGCATCGGCGGCCAGCTCTTCGCGGATCATCAGGCTGGCGGTGCCGTAATCGGTGTTGTTCGCCGCCAGCACCCCGTTCACCCTGAACAGCGCCGGCCCGAGGTCGGAGGGCAGCGGGCCGACGACATCGCCGCTTTCGGCGGCAAAGACGGCCTCACCCGCCGCGCCAAGCGCGGCCTGCGAGACATCGCCCCGGTCGACGTCGGTCAAGGTCAGGCCCCGGTCCTGCACCAGGGTCTCGAAGTCGGTTTCCCCGGCGTCCAGCGCGGTCTTGGCGGCCTCGGCGGCCTCCTCGCTGGCGAAGGCCAGGCGTTCGACCAGGCGCCGCTCGGGCTGCTCGAACTCGTCGATGCGGCTCTCGTAGACCTCACGGACGCGCTCCGGGTCGATGGGCATGTCATCGACCAGCGAGTCGGGCGCCAGCACCGCGTAGGTGATGCGCTTCTTCTCGGGCGCGGTGAACTCGGCGATGTTTTCCTCATAGAAGGCGCGCAGCTCCTCCTCGGAGGGCTCGGCCAGCGGCTCGGGCAGGTTGTCCTGGTCGAGGCGCAGCAGGGTGATGTCGCGGGTTTCGGCGATGTAGTTGACCAGCGCACCGGCGTAGCTTTCCGGCATCCGGGTGGCGGCGATCACCGCAGCCTGCAGGACCGAACGGGCGGTCTCGTCGCGCAGGTCGCTTTCGAAGTCCTTCTCGGAGAGGCCGGCCTGCTGCAGGGCGAAGCTGTAGCTGTCGCGCGAGAAAGTGCCGTTCGGGCCCTGGAATGCCGGGATCTGCATGATCTGCTGGCTCAGGGTCTCATCGCCGACCGAGAGACCCAGCCGGGCGGCCTCGGCATCCAGCGCGCGGTCGCTGACCAGCTGGGCCAGCACGCCCTGGGGAATGCCGAAGCCCTCTGCTTCGGCTAGGGTCAGCGGGCGGCCCATCTGCGACTGGCCGATCTGGTTCATCTGGTTCTGAAGCTCGCGCGAATAGCTGTCGATGCGCACCGGCTTGCCCTCGACCTTGGCGACCGAGCTGACCGAGCCGGTGAAGCTGGTCGCCCCGAAGCCGCCGAGGCCCAGGATCAGCAGGGCCAGAAGAATGTAGACCAGCCCGTTGGATGCTTTGCTCGCCATGCGGCGCCTCCGATCTTTTCGCCGCGCCAGGGGTTTGGCGGGCCATGTGGTATGCTTTGCCGGGCGCCGGACGCGCCCCGTTGCCGGTCTTGTTAAAGCCTTGCCCGGCAGGGAGCAAGACGCGCCACCGTGAGCGGGTCAGCGCGGCGCGCAGGTCTCGACGCGGGCCAGGAAGCTTTCGATGCCCGGCAGGTCGAGGTTGGCCACCGCGACGCGCATCTGGCGCTGCCCCGCGGCATCGCCGGCAGGGGTGAACATGGTGCCCGGCAGCATCAGGATCCCGGCCTCGCGCACCAGCTTCGGCGCCAGTTCGCCCGAGGAAATCGCGAAGGGATGGCTGAGGTAGGCGAAATAGGCGCCCGCCGAATGTAGCGTCCAGCCGGCCTGCGCCAGCCGCGCGCGCCCGGCCCAGAGCGCGCGACCCCGTGCCAGGATCTCGGCCCGCTCGCCCGCCAGCCATTGCGACAGGTTCTCCATCCCCCAGAGCGCGGCGATCTGGCCGGGCTGCGCGGGGCAGATGGCGACGCAGTCGAGGAACTTTTCGATCTCGCTGAGCAGCTTGACCGAGGCGACCACGGCGCCGGTGCGGTGCCCGGTCAGCCGGTAGGCCTTGGAGAAGGAGTAGAGATGCACCAGCACGTCGTCCCAGTCGGGATCAGTGAACAGGTCATGCGGCGCCTGCTCGGACGAGTGGAAATCGCGGTAGGTCTCGTCGAGGATCAGCGCGATGCCGCGCGCCCGGCAGAGGTCGCGGAAGGCGGTGATCAGCTCGGGCGGATATTCCACCCCCGCCGGGTTGTTGGGCGAGACCAGGGTGATCGCGCGGGTGCGCTCCGTGATCAGCGCGGCGGCCTGCTCGGGGTCGGGCAGCATGTCGGTGCCGCAGGGCAGGGGCACGGCGGCGACGCCGGACATGTCGAGCCACATCTTGTGATTGAAATACCAGGGCGTCGGCAGGATCACCTCGTCCCCCTCGGCGGCGAGGGCGAAGACGGTGGCACAGAACGCCTGGTTGCAGCCGGCGGTGATGGCGACCTGCGACGGCGCGATCTGCCCGCCATAGGCCAGCGACCAGTCGGCGGCGATCTTCTCGCGCAGGGCGGGCAGGCCCAGCACGGGGCCGTAGAGATGGGTCTCGGGCCGCGCCATGGCCTCTTGCAGGGCGGCGATCAGGGGCGGCGGCGGCGGGGCTACCGGGGCGGCCTGGCTGACGTTGATCAGCGGACGATCGGCGGGAAAGTCGACCCCGTCCAGCCAGCGGCGGGCCTCCATCACCGGGGGCAGGAAAGTGGCGCTGGTGCGGGTCTTGGCGGCGATCATCCGGGGCTCCTCGTGGCTCTGTCGCCGGACGCTAGCAGCGGCGGCGCGCAAGGGGAAGCCCGGCCGCTCAGGGCGTGGCGGCGTCGAAGAGATGGCGGGCGTCGCGGATCTGGTCATGCGCCCCCGCCGCCCAGCTGACCAGCGCGGCGACCGGGGTCAGCGCCGACTCGCCAAGGGCGGTCAGCGAATATTCCACCGCCGGAGGCTTGGTCGGGAAGACCTGCCGCGCCACCAGCCCGTCGCGCTCCAGCATCCGCAGCGACTGGGTCAGCATCCGCTTCGAGATATCGCCGACCTCGCGTTGCAGGGCGGCGAAGCGGAAGGGGCGTTGCGAGAGGGTGATCAGGATCAGCAGGCTCCACTTGTCGCCGACCCGGTCCAGCACGTTGCGCACCGGGCAGTCCTGCAATGTCCCCGCATCCTCGCTGGCCCGGCAGGAAAAGTCCGCCAGCACCGCGCGGGTGGCGGGGTCGAGGGCGACGGGGTTACCCGGACGTTCCCTTGTCATGAAAAAGTGCCTCCTTCACGGGGTGCTTCCTGCGGTCTACATCCGAGACTATATTCCATAATGAGACCGGCGTGAAGCGCCGGTCCGCCAACATAGGAAAACGTGATGAGTAAGAAGATCCTGGTAACCGGCGCCTCCGGTCAGCTTGGTGCGCTGGTGGTCGAGAGCCTGCTGGCGAAGACCGCCGTCGCCGATATCGTGGCGCTGGTGCGTCGTGAAGAGTCCGCCGCGCCGCTGCGCGACAAGGGTGTCGAAGTGCGCTTCGGGGATTACGAGGACGCTGGGTCGCTCTCTGCGGCGATGAGGGGCATCGACCGCGTCCTGCTGATCTCCAGCAGCGAGGTCGGCAAGGACCGGGCCGCCCAGCACGCGGCGGTGATCGACGCGGCAAGGGCCGAGGGGGTCGAACTGATCGCCTATACCTCCATCCTCCACGCCGACCGCAGCCCGCTGTGGCTGGCCCAGGATCACCTGGCGACCGAGACACTGCTGGCCGCCAGTGGCCTGCCGACCGCCCTGCTGCGCAATGGCTGGTACACCGAGAACCTGACCGCCGGCCTGGCCCCGGCGCTGGAACATGGCGCGCTGATCGGCGCCAGCGGCGAGGGCCGTTACAGCCCCGCTACCCGCGCCGATTATGCCGAGGCGGCGGCGGCCGTGATGCTTTCGGACAGCCCCGTGGGTGTCTACGAACTGGCGGGGGGCGACAGCTTCTCGATGGCCGAGTTCGCCGCCGAGGTCAGCGCGGTGACGGGCAAGAATGTCGGCTATGCCGACATGCCCGAAGCGGCCCTGAAACAGGTCTACGTGGATGCCGGCCTGCCCCAGGTGGTGGCGCATATGCTGGCCGACAGCTCGGCCCATGCGGCTTCCGGCGCGCTGGAGGGCAGTGGCGCGGATCTTGAGGCGCTGATCGGGCGCAAGGCGACCGACTGGCGCCAGACCCTGCGCGCCGCATTGGGCTGAGTGGGTGCCGAGGTGAAAACGACGAAGGGCGCCCCTTGGGGCGCCCTTTTGCGTCGTTGTCCGGTCGCTCAGTCCTTGCCGCGATAGGGCTGGACGTATTGCAGGGCCATGTCCCAGGGGAAGAAGATCCAGGTATCCTGGCTGACCTCGGTGATGAAGGTCTGCACCTGCGGCCGGCCCTGCGGCTTGGCATAGACCGTGGCGACATGGGCCTTGGGGTAAAGCGAGCGGACCAGCTCCAGCGTCTTGCCGGTGTCGACCAGGTCGTCGATGATCAGGATGCCCTCGCCATCGCCCATGATCTCGGGGTCGGGGGACTTCAGCACCTCTGCCTCGCGCCGCTCGTCGGCCTTGCCGCCGCCCGAGTGGTAGGACTTGACCGAGATCGTGTCGACGGTGCGGATGTCCAGCTCTCGCGCGACGATCATCGCCGGGGCCATGCCGCCACGGGTGATGGCGACGACGGCCTTCCAGGTGCCGCCCTCCATGGGCCCGTGCTTGTCCAGCCGCCAGGCCAGCGCGCGCGAGTCGCGGTGGATCTGGTCCCAGGAGACGTGGAAGCCCTTTTCGTGGGGAAGGCGGTTATCGACCATGACGGCGGTCCTCTTCTTGGTCGCCTAGGCGGCGGTGTCGGTTCAGAAGGCGGCGATCTTGACGCCGAGGGCGGCCAGCAGACCCCCCAGGACGCGGTCGATGCGCGATTTCAGGCGGGTATAGCCCAGCCGGGCGCTCTCGAGCGAGAAAATCCGCGCCACGATCAGGTTCCAGGTGACCTCGTTGATGAAGACCACGGCCAGGATCGCGGCGAAGAGGCCGGGACCGGCACCGGCGGGCACGAGGGTGACGAAGACCGCGCCGAAGAAGATGGCGGGCTTCGGGTTGGCCAGCTGGGTGGTCAGGCCGCGCAGCGTCAGCCGGACGAGCTGCCGCGCGGTGAGCCGGGGCAGGGTGGCGGCAGAGGCGGCGGCCCCGACGCTGAGCGGGGCATCGGCGCCGCGCCACATCTTCCAGGCCAGTCGGATCAGGTAGGCGGCGCCGGCGATCTTCAGCGCGATCAGCAGGCGCGGCGCCAGTTCGAAGAGGGTCGCCAGGCCCAGCACGGCGGCGCTTGCCCAGGCCACGGCGCCGAGCGCCACGCCGAAGGCGAAGCCCGCACCGCGCGCCATGCCGCCCGTCATCGCCACCCGCATGGTCATCAGCACTGCAGGACCGGGCGAGATCGCGGCGACGAGATGAACGGCGAAGACGGAGAGAAGGACGGCGGACAAGGCGGCGTCAGCTCTTGTCGATGTCCGGCGCGTCGACGGCTTTCATGCCGACGATGTGATAGCCCGAGTCGACGTGCAGGTTCTCGCCCGTGACGCCCGACGCGAGGTCGGACAGCAGATAGAGCGCGGATTTGCCCACGTCGTCGATGGTCACGTTGCGCCGCAGCGGCGAGTTCAGCTCGTTCCACTTCAGGATATAGCGGAAGTCGCCGATTCCGCTCGCCGCCAGGGTCTTGATGGGCCCGGCAGAGATCGCGTTGACGCGGATGTTGTCCTTGCCGAGGTCCTCGGCCAGGTACTTGACCGAGGCTTCCAGCGCGGCCTTGGCGACGCCCATGACGTTGTAGTGGGGCATCACCTGCTCGGCGCCGTAGTAGGTCAGCGTCAGCATGGAGCCACCGTTCGGCATCAGCTTCTCGGCGCGCTGTGCGACGGCGGTGAAGCTGTAGACCGAGATATCCATGGTCATCTGGAAGTTGCTGCGGCTGGTGTCGATGTAGCGACCTCGCAGCTCGGACTTGTCCGAGAAACCGATGGCGTGGACGATGAAATCGATGTCGCCCAGGTCGGCCTTCACCGCCTCGAAGGCGGCGTCGATCGAGGCCTCGTCGGAGACATCGCAGTCATAGAGGTGACTGACGCCCAGTTGGTCGGCCAGCGGAATGACGCGCTTCTTGAACTGCTCACCCATGTAGGTAAAGGCCAGCTCTGCGCCTGCATCGGCGAGGGCCTTCGCGATCCCCCAGGCGATGGATTTGTCATTGGCCAGGCCCATGATCAGACCCTTCTTGCCTGCCATGAGGTTGTTCGACATAGCGCGCTCTCCGCCCTGTAACTTCCGGTCAAACTCCCTTAAGCGATAGGTCAGGGCGCTTCAAGCCTGCCCGGGCCCGAAGGGCCGGGAGAGCTGGCAAGCGAGACCCGCAAGACGCAGGAGGAGACTGCTCATGTCGGATCGTGACGGGATTTTCGCCGGGGACGACCCTTTCGCAATCGCCCGGGCCTGGCTGGCCGAGGCCGAGTCCGCCGAGGTCAACGACCCGAACGCCATCGCCCTGTCGACCGTGGATGAAACCGGACTGCCGAATGCGCGGATGGTGCTGCTGAAGGACATCCTGAAGGACGGTTTCGTATTTTACACGAATTATGAAAGTCAGAAGGCCAAAGAGCTTGACCTAAGCGGCAAGGCAGCTTTTGTCATGCACTGGAAATCACTGCGGAGGCAGATTCGGGTTCGGGGCCAGGTGACACGTTTCGACGGTCCCGAAGCGGATGCCTACTACGAATCGAGATCGCTGAAGTCCCGGCTGGGTGCCTGGGCCTCGGCGCAGTCTCGACCGCTGGCCTCCCGGGGCGTTCTCATGGCCGAGGTGGCACGCGTCACCGCGAAGCATGGGACCCATCCGAAGCGGCCTCCGTTCTGGGGCGGGTACAGGATCGACCCGACGGAGATCGAATTCTGGGCGGACGGTGCGTTTCGCCTGCACGACCGTTTCCGTTGGACACGCGCGGATATGACGTCGAATTGGGACATCCAGCGGTTGAATCCCTGATTACCGGCCGTTCAACGGCCAGAAAGCGCGTTTGGCGGGTTGCCGTTCGTACGCGAATGTTGTTGATAAAAAAAGTGGGGGTTTCCCGCGCCGGGATTGGGGACAGGCGCGGGGGATGCAATGCGGGGTGTGAAGTGAATAATCATGACGATACCACCCGGAAGCTGGAGGGCCGCGTGAAGTGGTTCGATCCGGCGCGAGGGTTCGGCTTTGTCGTGGCCGAGGAGGGAGGGCCGGACATTCTGCTGCACGCCAACGTGCTGCGGAATTTCGGTCAGAGTTCCGTTGCAGACGGCGCGCTGGTGGACATCATGGTCCAGCGGACTCAGCGGGGCGTGCAGGCGATCGAGGTGCTGTCGATCACGCCGCCCGAAGGTGCGGGCACGGCGGTGCTGGAGGATTTCCGGTCTCTCGACCCGGCCGAAATCCAGGCGATGCCGATGGAGCCGGCGCGGGTGAAGTGGTTCGACAAGCTGAAGGGGTTCGGCTTCGCCAATGTCTTCGGCCGCGACGAAGACGTCTTCATCCATGTCGAGGTGCTGCGCGCCTCGGGCCTGGCGGACCTGGCTCCGGGCGAAGCCGTCGCCCTGCGGGTGATCGACGGCAAGCGGGGCCGCATGGCCACCGAGATCTGTGCCTGGGAGGCGGCGGCCCGTTAGGCCGCCGGAAGTTGTCATGCGTCGCTCTTTCCTGTCTCTTGCCCTGCTGGCCTTTCTGACGCCCTCGGGTCTTCTGGCCGCCTGCCGCGCCGACCGGGTCGAGGTGCTGACCGACAGTGGCCTGCAGGCGTTCCGGGTCGAGATCGCCGACGACCCGGCCGAGCAGCAGCGCGGCCTGATGTACCGCGAGAGCATGGCCCTGTCGCAGGGGATGCTGTTTGTCTACGACAGCCCGCGGTCGCTGTCCTTCTGGATGCGCAATACCCTCATCCCGCTCGACATCCTGTTCTTCGACGAGACCGGCACGCTGGTCACGGTGCAGCCGATGGCGACGCCGCTGGACGAGACGCCCCTGCCTGGCGGGGTCAGCCAGTTCGTGCTCGAGATCAACGGTGGTCTGGCGGCCCGGATGGGCATCACCGAGGGCAGCCGTCTGCGTCACCCTGCGGTCGACCAGGCTGTTGCCGCCGCCCCCTGCGAGTGATCCCGATTCAGTCCAATCGGGGCCTTTTCAACCGGGTTCCGACAGGCTAGAGAGGCGCACGGTCCGGGGCGTAGCGCAGTCTGGTAGCGCACCTGTTTTGGGTACAGGGGGTCGTGAGTTCGAATCTCGCCGCCCCGACCACACCATCACTGACTTGCAAGGCGCTTCCGTTGAAACGGATTGGCTCGCTGAAACGGTCGTGAGACAAGTCGTTCTCTAGAGGTTCCGTAGCTTCACCACTTTCGCGATCGCTTCTTTCCTGCCTCGGGCATGGCTGTCGGTGGTTGAAACCTCCAAGTGCTGGCCGGCATCGCGCAGATCGAATGGTGCAACGCCCATATTTTTTGCCTCGGTGGTAGCGCGACACGGAATTTTGCGGTGTGCGACACCGAAGGTTGCAGCAGACGACTTTTCGCATCCGGCGTCGGCCGAGAGCGCAGCGACGGTCGGGTGGGCGAGGACGGGGGCACAGAGAAGCCAGCGCATCAGCTCAGCCCCTCAAGGCGGCCGAGCAGCTCGCGTAGGGTCTCGCGGTCGATCATCAGGGCGGTCATGGGCGCTCTCCGAGGAAGATCTCGGGGGCGACATGCTGCCCGGCGGTTCCCGAGGTCAGGTAGAGGGCGAAGGAGACAGCCGCAGCCCCGGCGGCGATCCAGAACGGCCCGGCGGCGACAATCTCGCCAAGCGGGCGCCGGCGGCGCCTCGTGGCGCTCAGACAGATGGTCGATCATGCCTCGGGTTCTTCGGGTGCGGGCGCTGGCCGTGCCAGCTCCTCGGCGCGGGCGGCGTACTCGGGCGCTGCGGCGCGGGTGGCCGAGCGGTGCAGTGGCGATACGGCATCTTCCCCACTCCTCTGATCCGATCGGCCAGACGATACTTCAAGCACACTCTCTCGACACTTGCGCGACGGCACGGCTGGGCCTGGCCCGCGCTTCGTCGGCGGCGCTGAGGACAGGGCGCGAAGATGTGCCAGGGCCCGGGGCCATCCAGGGTTCCGGCGCAGCATGTTTCCCCGCACCTGCACACAGGGCGGGAAGCGGTCGTTTGCTGCGCTTGCCACCTACGCCTGCAAGGCGGACCTTCTTGCCCTTCGCCGCGAGTGCTCGATTAGCGCTGCCGCTGCGAAGACCGTCGGGAAAGAGGGCGGAGAGTCGACCTCCGCTGCCTGTGAGACATCTGGCAGTGATGCGCAGGAGATGGCGGCCGCTCTCGGCACGCGGCGCCCGGCACCCCTCGCGCTTCCGGCCTGGTCGCCGACGTTGGGCCGCAGCGCAACCAACAGCAGATCTGAGCGCTCCCGACCAATCGTCCCGGCTCGGCGACAGGTTATTATCGCGCCTAGCCCCTTGAAAATCTGTCAGGCGAGCACCATTTGAGAACTGCTTAGGTTTCTTCTCTTCGTTATTCCGCCGCCAGTGGCTTGGTTTCGGTTGATCGGCTTGGATCGACTATGCCGGGCTGCCGCGATCTTGTGGGCAGCGTTTATCAAGGAGACCACGGACATGGCCAATGGCACCGTGAAATGGTTCAACAGCACCAAAGGCTTCGGCTTCATTCAACCTGAACATGGCAGCAAGGATATTTTCCTGCACATCTCTGCCGTCGAACGCGCCGGGATCAGCCGGATTGAAGACGGTCAGGCTGTCACCTTCGACATCGAGAGCGGCCGTGACGGTCGCGAATCCGCCAGCAACCTGGCACTTGCATGAAGACGGATCTGGAAGACCTGCTTAGAGGTGTTCCGGCTCAAGAAGGAAACGGTGGGCGGCTTCTGGCCCCCACCGTTTCCGCTTCGGCTGCAAAAGCCAATGAGCCGATGACTGCGCTTGACAAGACAACCGCAAGTGTCCGGCGCTTGCTGGATGAAGAGGCCCTGGTCCGGTCTGAAAAGACGGCACGCCTGAAGGCTGCCCGCGAGAATCGCGACAAGGGCGGCAACGACTGATCCCCGCCCCCGCACCGCCGCGTTCCACGTTGCTGGCCGCGCGAAATTCTCCGAATGAATTCGTGCGGCTCATCGCAATCAAATCAACACGAGGAGACGGTCATGGGCTATTCCCAGCCGAAAAAGCAGTTCGATCTCAAGGAATTCCTGAGCACACCTGCGAAGAAACGTCCCTACAATCGCAAGTTTGGCGCAATGAAGCCGCAAGCGGCAACGTCGAAACCGACCGCAACGTCGGAAGCCGAACCGGACGACGCGGCAAGCTGAGCGTCTCGATATCTCTGCCTCCGGATCCCGGAGCGGCATAACAGGGTTGGTTCCGAGCATTCGGAGCCGACAGAGTCCCTGATGAGGGACCTGGCGCGACCATCGTCGCGCCGAACAGGCGATCTCCTCCATTTTCGAAGAGCGTTGCGGACTGCCCTGCCGGGCAGGCTGCGCCGGGATCGCGTTAACAAACAAGGACAACAGAATGATTGAAATACAATGGGGTGTCCCGATCACCCTTTACCCGGCACACAATGGTGTCGCCGAACGCTTCAGCACGATCGAAAAGGCGCGTCACTGGCTGCGCCGCAACTGGCCCATCGTGGACGATGCGCGTCAGGCCGCCCTGGAGAAGATAGACTCTGCCATGGATTGTATGAGCCCGGTGAAGGAAGCACGCAGCGCCTTCGTCACTGCGGCACTGTCTGCCGGGTTCGTTCCCGACCGCGCGTCCTGAGGCCCGCCGGACATTCGGGGACGCGCATTGGACCATAGAAATTCGCTAACAGGTCAAGTAGCTTGCGCTGAAACCACTCTTCCGGCCAGACGCATGTTGCCCAATATTGATCCCCTCCACGAAAGTATCCGGCAGGTCGAGCTTGTCTCGGATATTTCCATGATCCTCGATGCCTGCGGGGCTGCAACCGGCATGGGCTTTGTTGCTGTCGCTCGCGTGACCGAAGACCGCTGGCTGACCTGCGCGTCCCGCGATCAGGTGAATTTCGGCCTGACAGCGGGCGACGAGCTTGATGTCGCATCGACCATCTGTCGCGAAGTACGGGCCTGTCGCAGCATCATCACGATTCCGGATGTGGATGACAGCGAGGTCTATCGCGATCACCCCACGCCCCGGCAATACGGTTTCAAGAGCTACATCTCGGTTCCGATCATCAGAAGCGATGACAGTATCTGGGGCACCCTGTGTGCCATCGACCCCGACCCGCGGGAGCTCGGGCCGCAGGCGGAACAGCTCTTTGCGATCTTTGCCAGATCAATCGCCCGAGAGCTCGACCGCCAGGACGAGCTTACCAAGGGGCGGCAAGAGATCGCAGAGGGTCGCGCCAGCCTTCAGACCGAACGCGATACCGCACGGCTGCGGGAAGAGTTCATTGCCATCGTCGGGCACGACCTGCGCAATCCGATCGCCGCGGTTACATCCGGCTTGCGAATGATCGAGAAACGCGATCTGTCGCCGGAGCGCCGGGCGATGCTGGTGCTCGAGATGCAGCGTGCGCTGACGCGGGCCAGCCAGATCATCGCCAACCTGATGGATTTCGCCCGTGGCCGCCTTGGCGCCGGGATCGAAGTGAATGCGCCCGTGCCGGTCGATCTTGAGCCGGTGTTCCGCGACGTGATTGGCGAGATCGAACAGGTTGCCGGTCAGCCGGTCCTGCCTTCGATCGACTTGCCGCGCGCTCTGGTCGCCGATCCGCAGCGGCTTGGCCAGCTGTTGTCAAATCTTCTGGGCAATGCCGTGGCCCACGGTGCCCCCGATCAACCAATTGCGGTCGACATCGCAGAGCGCGACGGTGAGCTGGTTGCCAGCGTCACGAACCAGGGCACGCCGATCCCGCCGGAGGTACAGGCGTCATTGTTTCAGCCGTTCTCACGCAATGAAAGCAAGCAGAAAGGCCCTCAAGGTCTGGGGCTTGGCCTTTACATCGCGTCACAGATCGCCATGGCGCACGGCGGACGGATCAATGTGTCGTCTTCCGCGGAGGCGGGCACGACCTTCACCCTGTATCTGCCAGCCAAGCCGGCCTGAAATCACGGCATCCGGACAAGCGCCGCAACGATGTCCTTGGCTGCGAGAGGTTTTTCAAGAAACGGACTGTTTTGCGGCATGGCATGAGGTGCGGGAGGCGTGCCACCCGACATGATGACGATACGGCAACTGTCAGACCGCCGCCGCACTTCCGACGCGAGGGCAATACCGTTGATTTCGCCCGGCATGTCGATATCGGTGACAAGCACGTCGACGGCATCGCTGCCGTCCATGACGCGCAGTGCCGTTGCCGCATCTCCCGCTTCCAGAACGTTGTATCCAAAATCCGCAAGACCGAGTGCCAGATCCATGCGAATTATAGGCTCGTCCTCGACAACGAGGATCGTCAGGCTCTTTTCGATCATGCGGGCGTTCCAATGCTACAGGTGAAGTGCACGCAGCCTGCACTCGCGCGCCCTACGATACCTAGGCCAACGGCTCGGGGGGGCATACGCGTTCCGGTTTTCTTTTGTGTCTGTGACATTTTTCGAGCAAGTCTGGCTATAAATGCCAAAGATCATACTGTGCGCCCCGATGCGATGGTCGGTGACGCAGGACGATCAGATGCTTTCGATCGTGACAGCCAGCGCCGTTGTAATTCAGGCAAGACATCCTATATGTTGTTGAAGCGTTACGTGCATATCCCAAATTTAGAGGGTTTGAGGGAAGAGCGGACCCTGCCGATTGTCCGGCAATCACTATCCCACTACCGGAGCTCTCACCGAGCTGCTCGTTTCCGTAGAACACCCCTATCCTCAGACATTTGCCGAGCCCGCGTGGAAGTCCTTGGTGGGATGGCTTTCAGGCAGACCTGTTCTGCCGCGCCCTTGATCAAGCAACTGCAACGACCTCTTGCGAGGTGATTGAAAGGAACGTCCGTGAACAAGGACACGCGCCCCTCGACGATGGCAGGCCGTACGTCGGCGTTGCGCATGAATATCGGGTGCCGCATCACCCACACCCTGACCCAGCCGACCCCATTGGTCGCGCTGTTGAACGTCCATTATTCGCGGTTCGGCGACCTCGAACGCGCGGATTACCTCGTGACCCAGCCCAGCGTTCCGCTCGAAAGCTACCGCGATGGTTTCGGCAACTGGTGCGCGCGCATGGTGGCCCCTCCGGGCGAGTTCACCCTGACGACCGATGGCATCTTCCGCGATGCAGGTCAGCTCGACCCCCATTGCCCGGATGCACAGCAACATGCCGTGGAGGACTTGCCCTTCGATACGCTCGTCTACCTGCTGGGCAGCCGCTATTGCGATACGGACTTGTTGTCGGAGCGCGCCTGGGAGCTGTTCGAAAAGACCGATCCGGGCTGGTCGCGCGTGCAGGCCATCTGCGACTACGTGCATGACACCATAACCTTCGACTACATGAAGGCCGACGCAACCCGTACCGCATCGCAGACACTGGCCGGAGGCTTTGGGGTCTGCCGCGATTTCACCCATCTCGGCATCACGCTGTGTCGCTGCATGAACATCCCAGCCCGGTACTGCACAGGCTACCTGAGCGAGATCGGCGAACCGCTGCCCCATGCCGAAGACGATTTCGCGGCATGGATGGAGGTCTACCTGGGCGGCCAATGGTGGGTGTTCGATCCTCGAAACAACAGACGGCGCACCGGGCGCATTCTTGTCGCGCGCGGCAGAGACGCCGCAGACGTGCCGCTGACACAAATCTTCGGGCCGGGAACCCTGTCCGGGTTTGAAGTGTGGACTCAGGAAGTTCACGGCGAAGGGCCCGTCACTCCCGATACCTGACCTTCAGGGCCAGAGACCACGTATCACCTCACTTTGGGGCGCGTGCCAACTGGCCCTTTGCTTTCAATATTTCCAAGGAACTATCAAATGAACCTCCAAGTCGATATGGCAACCCTTCCGCGCATGTCAGGCGAGTGCCTCTCTATCAGCCTCAGGTCATCGGATGAGGCTTTCGGCGGCCGACCTGCCCCCTGCAAACAACATGACGCAACCGCCAAGCCTCTTGCCGCGCTGTGGCGGTCGAACCTCGCAGGACACAGCGTCAGTCGGATTTTGCCCGGAACTAGCAGCGATGGCACCGAAGGCCTGGATCAGGACAGGGAACCGACCGCAATCTTCGTTGAGCGGATGTTGGCGGACCCGATCATTCATCTCGTCATGCTGGCGGATGGAGTGTCGGAACAAGAGATCAGGACCCTCTACGGGATGCGTCTCCCGACGAAGATAGATGGGCGCGACCGACCTGATACATCAGTGTTGTCGATGCAGGAGAGGGACATTCCCGAACAGGGGCCGCGACCCGGCAGCCCTCGGCCGGGTATCGGTGAATGAGCCTTGCAGGCGAACATCTTGCCCAAAAGGCCGCCACAGCAGACGTCGACGTGAGGAGGAAGCGGCACGTGACGGAAGAGCACTTCACATCGCCGGACGATATGATCACGCCTGCCAAAGCGGACGTGGCCGCAGAACGCTTGTGCCTGTCTTGCCGCAAGACCTTTCCGAGCGACGGGTTCGGACACCGGATCTGCCCTCGCTGCAAAGGGTCGAGTGTCTGGCGGAGCTCTGTCCCGGATCGCGGCTCGACCGGGCGCCAGCGCGGTGCCCGGACGTCGTGATTTCGCCATGACCCGTCTCTCCATCACCCACAGGACACGCTATCGCTTTTACAACCCGGTGGTTCTGGCGCCACACCGGATGATGCTGCGCCCCCGCGAGACACCCGACCTGAGACTTCTTTCATTCAAACTGGATATTCGGCCTGAGGCGGTCATCGACTGGGCCCATGACGTGGCTGGCAATGTCGTGGCTTCGGCCAGCTTCCAGTCCAAAGTGCAGGAGCTGGAAATCATATCGCAGTCCCGCGTCGATCTGCGCGCGCCCGTCTGGCCGGTCTTTCCCATCTCGGCTTCCGCAGCATCCTATCCCTTCGCCTATTCGCCAGACGAAAGGGCCGACCTCGGCGCGCTCATCCTGCCGCAGTACGAAGATCAAGGGCAGCGCCTGCAAGGCTGGGTCGAGTCTATCGTCGCGACGAGGCCAACCGACACGCTGGCCCTTCTGAAGGATGTCAGCAACGCGATCACAACGCAGATCGCCTATCAGGGACGCGAAACCGAAGGCACGCAGGGCCCGCTCGAGACGCTGGACCGTGGCTGGGGCACCTGCCGCGACTTCGCCGTACTCTTTGCCGAGGCTGTCCGGACTTTGGGGTTCGGAGCGCGGCTTGTCTCGGGTTACCTTTTCGATCCCTTCGAAAATACCGTCGGAACAACGGAGGCGGGCGCAACCCATGCCTGGGTGGAGGTTTTTGTCCCGGGAGCGGGATGGATACCTTTTGATCCAACGAACAGGTCTTTCGGTTCCGCAAATCTTGTGTCCGTCGCTGTTGCCCGGAATATTCATCAAATCTCGCCGGTTTCAGGCAGTTTCAGAGGCACGAACTCTGATTTCCGCGACCTTGACGTGACGGTAGATGTTCGCGCCGATGACAATCCTCAGACTGCGGACGGCAGCGGAGAAAGCTGATGCGTTGAAACCGGAAGACGGTGTTAGGGAATGCGCGCATGGTCTTGGAAAAATACGCATGTCGTCCCCCCCCCTGCTTCAAAACTTTATTCGGTCAGCTTGACTTTATTGCAGGTGCTGCGCCGACGACCTCTCGGTCACTTGGTGATACTCCCCCTTTGCCTCGCGGCGGTCCCGCAGGTCCGCATCCCCGATGGAATTCGCGTCCGAAGCACTGACGCAACCGAACCCGGCGGGATGTCGCAGGGTATGGCTATCGGAAGGTCACGGGTCGCATTGAGACATTGGATCAGCGGCCTGATGTCAGGATAGGGCCTGTTGCGACTGGGCTGCCGATGCTGCAACTGCGAACTCAAGCAAAATCGACGTGGTCAGTTTGGGTTCGTCGCCGACCTTCGCCGCGCAAGGGTGAGAAGGTCCGGCCTGCGGGCGTCCGGTGCGGGGCATCCCCGAAGATCCCGGGAGTCTCAGCCCGGATGAGCCACCGCCGCCGTCACGAGACAGCGGAGAGGAAGGTCGAGAGGCCGTAGTTGAACCGCTGTTCCCAATCCCGGGTCGACGGTCTCTCCCGCGGGCTGACCAGCACCTCGAGCATCGGCAGATGAAGCATGTCCATCAGCAGCGCAGCCGCCGCGCAGGTGTCGGCGATCTTCAACTCGCCACGGGCGACAGCCAGGTCGAGTTCCCGTTTCAGCCGGGCCTGCTTGGTGCGGGGGCCGTTTTCCAGGCAGCGACTTGCCAGCCGCGGGTGGTGCTCGGCTTCGGCGATGGCCAGGCGCAGCAGGGCGATCGGCAGGTCCCAGGCTTCCGAGGGTTCGTCGAAGCGGAAGAGCCTTCGCACACGTGTTTCGAACGCCGCGCCGTCGTCCTCCAGCACATCCTGGCAGTGCAGCAAGGCGAACCGGCGTTCAAGATAGGCATCAAACAGCGAGTCGCGGTCCTGGAAGATGTCGTAAAGCGTCTGTTTCGACATTCCCGCGCGGCGGGCGATGGCGGACATGGTCATACCGGCCAGCCCGACCTCGCGGAACAGGTCGTCCAGCGCCGACAGGATGCGGTCGCGCCGCTCGCCCGGATCCATCGCGACGGGTCGCCCACGGGCCCGGCGCGGTTCGGCGGCGTCTTTCTGTGCATCCTCGGTCATTGCGGCCCTCCCTCCAGCTCTGCCCGCGCGGACGGGACGGATTGGGCTTGCAGATGGCCCGTCGCACGATTTAAGAGACTCGCGAGTCTCATATGTGAGTCACGGGCAGCCGCCAAGCGTTTTCCCTGTCTTCCCCGAAAGGAGCCTGAAATGGCCCAGATCGTCCAGTCGCCCCTTCGGGCGTTCGTCACCGTGTTTGCCATCGTCCTTGCCGGATCGGTCCAGGCCCAGCAGGGGGGCGGAATGCCGCCGCCCGCCGTGACGGTGGAGACGATGCAGCCGCAGTCCCTGACACTCACCTCGACGCTGCCGGGCCGGGTTCGCGCCTCGGCCGAGGCAGAGGTCCGACCCCAGGTGAACGGCATCATCACCGAACGCCTGTTCCGCGAAGGGTCCATGGTCAGCGAGGGCGATGTGCTGTTCCGCATCGATCCGACCAGCTACGAGGCCGCGGTGGCGCAGGCCCGCGCCTCGGTCAGCGCCGCGCAGGCCCAGTTGAGCGCCGCCGAACGCGACTATTCGCGCGTCACCGAGTTGAACGAGAGGGGCGTGGCGACCCAGGCGGCGATGGACACCGCCGTGTCGGCCCGCGATACCGCGCTGGCGCAGGTCAACGTGGCCGAGGCCGCCCTGCGGGCCGCCCAGATCCAGCTGGATCACAGCGAAGTCCGGGCCCGGCTCTCGGGGCGCATCGGCCTGTCCGAAGCCTCGCCCGGGTCGCTGGTCACCGCCAGCCAGGCGACCGCCTTGGCGACGATCCGCAAGCTGGACGTGGTGCATGTGGACGTCACCCAATCCGCCGCCGAGGTGCTGCAGCGCCGCCGCGGCGCCGGCGATGGTCTTGATGAGGCGCCGGTCTCGCTGACCCTGGCCGATGGCACGGCCTTCGAGCACACCGGCCTGCTGACCGCGGCGGAGCCGCATGTCGACGAGCAGACCGGCGTGGTCGTCCTGCGGATCGAGTTCGTCAATCCCGACATGCTGCTGCTGCCCGGCATGTACGTCCAGGTCGAGATGCCGACCCGCCAGGTCGACGATGCCTTCCTCGTTCCGCAGGAAGCCGTCACCCGCGACCGGCGCGGCAATCCGCAGACCATGGTGGTCGGCGCGGACGGCACGGTCGAGGTGCGGCCGCTGACGGTCCTGCAGGACCGGGGCGCCGACTGGGTGGTGATCGAGGGGCTGACGGCCGGCGACAAGGTCATCGTCGCCGGGCTGCAGCGGGCGGCACCGGGCGCGAAGGTCGCGCCCGAGGAACGCGAACGCACGGCCTCGGCCGCGGCGCTGACGGAGTAAGGGTCGGACATGGCACGTTTCTTCATCGACCGGCCCATCTTCGCATGGGTCATCTCGATCATCATCATGGGGGTCGGCGTCCTGTCGATCCTGACCCTGCCGGTGGCGCAGTATCCGCAGATCGCGCCGCCCTCGATCAGCGTCAGCGCGGTCTATCCGGGCGCCTCGGCGCAGACGGTGGCCAATACCGTCACCCAGGTCATCGAGCAGCAGATGACCGGGCTGGACGGGATGCGCTACATGTCCTCCAACTCGTCCTCGGCGGGGACATCCTCCACCACCCTGACCTTCGAGACCGGAACCGACCCGGACATCGCGCAGGTGCAGGTGCAGAACAAGTTGTCACAGGCGATGCCCCTGCTGCCCGAAAGCGTGCAGCGGCAGGGGGTCACGGTGCGCAAGTCCTCGGCCGGGTTCCTGATGGTGATCTCGCTGATCTCGCCGGACGGGACGATGGACGAGACCGACCTTGCAGACTACCTGCAGACCAACCTCATCGACGAGATGTCGCGCATCGAGGGCGTGGGCTCGGTCCAGGTGTTCGGCTCGCAATACGCGATGCGGATCTGGCTCGATCCTTCCAAGCTGTCGGCCTACGAACTGACGCCCTCGGACGTGGTCGCCGCCGTGTCCTCGGAGAATGCCCAGATCTCGGCCGGTGCCTTCGGCAACAGGCCGGCGCCCGAAGGGCAGATGCTGAACGCCACGATCACCGCGCAATCGCTGCTGCAGACGCCCGAGGATTTCCGCCAGATCGTCCTGCGCGCCGAACCCAACGGTGGGCTCGTCCTGCTGGGGGACGTGGCCGAAGTCGAGATCGGCTCAGAGGGCTACAACTTCTCGGCCAGCTACAACGGCCAGGCCGCGACCGGCATGGCAATCAGCCTGGCGCCGGGTGCCAACGCGCTCGATACCTCCGAACTGGTGCATGAGCGGATGGCCGAGTTCTCGGAGTTCTTCCCCGAGGGCATCGACTACGTCGTGCCCTACGACACCACGCCCTTCGTCGAGATCTCGATCGAATCCGTGATCCACACGCTGATCGAGGCCATCGTGCTGGTGTTCCTGGTGATGTACCTGTTCCTGCAGAACTTCCGGGCGACACTTATCCCGACCCTGGCGGTGCCGGTGGTGCTTCTGGGCACCTTCGGGATCATGGCGGCCATGGGGTTCACCATCAACACCCTGACCATGCTGGCCATGGTGCTGGCCATCGGCCTGCTGGTCGATGACGCCATCGTGGTGGTCGAGAACGTCGAGCGGGTGATGGAAGAGGACGGCCTTGGCCCCTACGAGGCGACGAAGAAATCCATGGGCCAGATCACCGGGGCACTGATCGGCATCGCCATGGTGCTTTCGGCGGTCTTCGTGCCGATGGCCTTCTTCGGCGGGTCGACCGGGGTGATCTACCAGCAGTTCGCGATCACCATCGTCTCGGCCATGGCGCTGTCGGTGGTCGTCGCGCTGACGCTGACGCCGGCGCTCTGCGCCACGATGCTGAAGCAGAGCCACGGCAAGCGGGGCGGTTTCTTCGGCCTGTTCAACCGCGGGTTCGATGCCACCCTGCGCGGCTATGGCCGTACGGTCGGCGGCATCGTCAAGCGGCCGGTGCGGGTCGGGATTATCTACCTCGCCCTGGTCGCGGCGATGGCGATGCTGTTCATGCGGACCCCGACCGGCTTCCTGCCGGATGAGGACCAGGGGATCATGCTGGTGATGGTGCAGGCCCCGACCGGCGCGACGCTGGACCGGACCGAGGCGGTGATCGAGACGATCCAGCAGCACTTCCTGGAAAACGAGGCCGATGCGGTCGAGGCGGTGTTCGGCGTGGCGGGCTTCGGCTTTGCCGGGCAGGGGCAGAACATGGGTCTGGCCTTCGTGCGGATGAAGGACTGGTCCGAGCGCGAGGATCCCGCGCTCTCGGTGCAGGCCGTCGCCGGGCGGGCCTATGGCGCGCTGTCGCAGATCCAGGATGCCATGGTCTTCCCGATCGTGCCGCCCTCGGTGCCGGAACTGGGCAATGCCTCGGGCTTTGACATGTACCTGCAGGCCCGCGGCGGCCAGAGCCACGAGGAACTGGTGGCCGCGCGCAACCAGCTTCTCGGGATGGCCTCGCAAAGCCCGCTGCTGGCCGGGGTGCGTCCCAACGGGCTCGAGGATGCCTCGCAGTTCAACCTGGACATCGACTGGCGCAAGGCGGGGGCCATGGGGGTCTCGGCCAGCGACGTGTCGCAGCTCCTGGGCATCGCCTGGGCCGGGTCCTACGTGAACGACTTCCTCGACCAGGGCCGGATCAAGCGGGTTTATGTCCAGGGCGAGGCCGCCAGCCGTGCCACCCCCTCGGATATCGCCAAGTGGCGGGTGCGCAACGCGACCGGCGGCCTTGTGCCCTTCGCCAACTTCGCCGAAGGCAACTGGCAGCTCGGAGCGCAGGGCGTCTATCGCTACAACGGCGTGCCCGCGTTGCAGATCCAGGGCAATCCCGCACCCGGCGTCACCTCGGGCGAGGCGATGGCCGAGCTCGAGCGCCTGGCGGCCCAGCTTCCGCCGGGCTTTGGCATCTCCTGGACCGGTCTCTCGCTGGAAGAACGCCAGTCGGGCAGCCAGGCACCGCTGCTCTATGCGCTGTCGCTCGCCGCGGTTTTCCTGTCGCTGGCCGCGCTCTACGAAAGCTGGTCGATCCCCTTCGCGGTGATGCTGGCGATGCCGATCGGGGTGCTTGGCGCCCTGGCCGGGGCCTGGCTGGGGGGCTACGAGAACGGCGTCTTCTTCCAGGTCGGCCTGCTGACCGTGATCGGCCTGACCGGCAAGAACGCGATCCTGATCGTCGAGTTCGCCCGGGACCGGATCGAGTCGGGCGAAGATCTTCTCTCGGCCACGGTCGAGTCCGCCCGCCAGAGGTTCCGGCCCATCGTGATGACCTCGATGGCCTTCTCGCTTGGCGTGCTGCCGTTGGTGCTGTCCATCGGGGCCGGCTCTGGCGGGCGCAATGCCATCGGCGCCGGGGTGCTGGGCGGGACGATCTCGGCCACCATCCTGGGTGTTCTGCTGGTGCCGCTGTTCTTCGTCATCGTGACGCGCCTGTTCACCAGGCGGCGGACCCAGCAGGCACGCGGCGCGACGGCCAAGGTCTGAGCACGCCAAGGCTCCGGCAGGGGCGCGGGCGGAGGATCTGCCCCAAGCGCCCGCACCGTCCCGCTGGAGGGAATTCAGAAGAGCGGCCCCCGTGCGGGCCGCTCTTTGCCGTCGGTGCGAAGGCGATACGCCGGGGGTGATCTGTCGGAGACGGGAAGGCGCGGGCCACGGCGGCTCAGGCGCTGCTGATCGCTTCAGCAGAGGATTGCCCCGTGTCCGGGGCCAGGGCGGCGGCGTCCGGAGTCTCCGTCTCGGACGTATAGATCGGGAAATCCCCGTGCTTCAGGATATAGGCGCGGGAGGCCGCGGGCGTCTTGCAGGGGCGCCGGTCGATGACGCCGCCGAGAATCGTCAGCCGGTAGACCGGCGCGCCATCCCAGTCGGTGCTCTGGAAGATCACCCGGTGGCAGATCAACTCCTGCAGCACCTCCAGCACCTGCGGGCTTGGGCAGGTCTGCGCCATGTCGAAGGTCAGGCGATCACGGGGACCGTGAAAGCATTTTCCCAGCAAGGCGCGCGCCCGAGGCGACAGGTCCGGGGTCCGCATGATGTCCTCCCACATTTTGTTCCGCAAATGTTCTAGGTGCTGCGGCGGGGGAAGACAAGGCCGCCCGGGCAATAAACTTGCCCGGTCCAGATGGTCGGGCCCCCGTCGCGCGCTGCGTGGCGGGGGCTTGCGACGGGGGCTTGCGACGGGGGCTTCGTCAGTGGTTGTGACGGGGCGGCGTGCGGGCGATGCGGTGGAACCCTTCGGCGGATCGCAGGACCGCACCGTCGCTCAGCTGGTTGGTCTCGGCGCGGAAGATCTTCTGCCAGGGGGTCTGCGTCACGGGCACGGGCGGCACGGTCTGCGCGCGCCGTCTGGCGATTTCCTCCTCTTCGACCAGCATGTCGCAGCGCCCGGCGGCAAGGTCGATGCGGATCCTGTCCCCGGTGCGCAGCCAGGCCAGGCCGCCACCTTCGGCGCTTTCCGGCGAGGCATGGACGATCGACGGGCTGTCGGCGGTGCCCGACTGACGCCCGTCGCCGATGGTCGGCAGGCTGGTGATCCCGGCGCGGATCAGACGGTCCGGCGGCTGCATGTTCACCACCTCTGCCGCGCCCGGCCAGCCGAGCGGACCCGATCCGCGGATCACCAGGATCGACCGCTCGTCGATTTCCAGCGCCGGGTCGTTGATGCGGGCGTGATAGTCCTCGGAGCCGTCGAAGATCACCGCGCGGCCCTCGAAACAGTTCTCGTTGCCCGGGTCCGACAGGAAGCGGCGGCGGAAGTCGTCCGAGATCACGCAGGTCTTCATGATGGCGAAATCGAAGAGGTTGCCCGAGAGCACCCGGAAGCCCGCCCGCTCCATCAGGGGGTCGGCATAGGGGCGGATGACCTCGCGGTCCTTGGCCTCGCGGCCCGCGAGGTTCTCGGCCATGCTTTGGCCGGTGACGGTCTGACAGCCTGTGTCCAGCACCCCGGCCTCGGCCAGCTCCCACATGATCGCGGGCACGCCGCCGGCACGGTGGAACCGTTCGGACAGGAAACGCCCGGCGGGCTGGACATCTGCCAGCAGCGGGATGTCGTAGCCGTGGACCTGCCAGTCGTCATGGTTGAGGGTCACGCCCGCGGTCGCGGCGATGGCGGCGATATGGGGCTGGGCATTGGTCGAACCGCCGATGGCGGCATTGACCCGCACCGCGTTCAGGATCGCCTCGCGGGTCAGGATCTGCGACGGGCGCAGGTCCTCCTCGACCAGTTCCACCGCGCGCCTGCCGGTGCGATAGGCCATCTGGCCGCGTTCGCGATAGGCGGCGGGTATGGCGGCGCAGCCGGTCAGCGACAGGCCCATGGCCTCGGCCAGGGCGTTCATCGTCGAGGCGGTGCCCATGGTGTTGCAATGTCCGATGGAGGGGGCCGAGTCCATTGCCGCCTCGAGGAATTCGGCCCGGTCGATCTCACCTGCCGCATAGCGGCGGCGGGATTGCCAGATCACCGTGCCCGATCCTGCCAGGCGCCCCTCGTGCACCGAATCCAGCATCGCGCCGCCAGAGAGGACGATGGCGGGGATGTCGACGGTGGCCGCCGCCATGATCGCGGCGGGAGTGGTCTTGTCGCAGCCCGTGGTCAGCACAACCCCGTCGATGGGATAGCCATGCAGCACCTCCACCAGTCCGAGATAGGACAGGTTGCGGTCGAGCGCCGCCGTCGGGCGGCGGCAGTTCTCGAAGATCGGATGGGTCGGGAATTCGATGGGGATCCCGCCGGCGTCGCGGATCCCGTCCCGGACGCGCTTGGCGAGGTCGAGGTGATGGCGGTTGCAGGGCGAGAGATCGCTGCCCGACTGCGCGATGCCGATGATCGGGCGGCCCTCGCTCAGCTCTTCCGGGGTCAGGCCGTAGTTCATGAACCGTTCGAGATACAGCGCGGTCATGTCGGCGTGATCGGGATTGTCGAACCAGTCCTGGCTTCTCAGGCGGCGTCTGGTCATTTCAGCACTCCTCTGGCTGCGAGGTTGGACATCAGCGCCCGGGTGCCGAAGCTCCAGGGAGCGACCGCATCGCAGGGTCGCACCCGGTTCACCAGGCGCCCCAGGGCAGGCGAGGAGACGGTGACGATGTCGCCGGTCTTGTGGGTGAACCCCATGCCCGGACCCATCCGGTCCCGGGTGGGGGCGAACATCGTCCCGAGGTAGAGCATCGCGCCATCGGGGTACTGGTGCGTCGCGTTCAGCAGCTGCGCCGCGAGGTCGGCCGGCCGGCGCGAGATCTGCGACATATCCGAATGGTCCGACAGGGCAAAGCCGTCCTCGCCGGTGATCTCCAGCCCGACGCGCAGGCCGGCGAGGTCCTCCAGCGTGAAGGTGGTGTCGAAGAGCCGGATGAAGGGGCCGAGAGAGGCCGAGGCATTGTTGTCCTTCGCCTTGCCGAGCAGCAGGGCGGAGCGGCCCTCGAAATCGCGCAGGTTCACGTCGTTGCCGAGCGTGGCGCCAAGGATCTCTCCGCGCGAGTTGAGGGCCAGCACCACCTCGGGCTCGGGGTTGTTCCAGTGCGATCCGGGGTGCACCCCGATCTGTGCGCCGCAGCCCACGGCGGACATCGGCTGCGCCTTGGTGAAAATCTCGGCGTCGGGGCCGATCCCGACCTCGAGGTACTGCGACCAGAGCCCGGCCTTCTGCAGATGCGCCTTCACCTCGGCCGCCTTGTCCGAACCGGGCACCAGGCCGCGCAGGTTGCCGTCGAGGATCTCGGACAGCTCGGCGCGGATCGCCTCGGCCAGCGCGGGGTCGCCCTTGGCGCGTTCCTCGATCACCCGTTCGATCATCGACCCGGCGAAGGTCACCCCCGCCGCCTTCACCGCCTGCAGGTCGCAGGGGGCAAGCAGCTGGCCCAGCTCTCCGGTGCCGTCGCCCCGGTCGAGATAGCGGTCGAGCGGGCCGAGCGAGGGACCGCCGTCGCGCAGCGCCCCGGCGAGGTCGGGCAGGTCCAGCAGGCCCGACATGGTCGGGGCGATAGGGGTCAGGTCCAGCACCTCGCCGTCGCGCAGCAGCACGGGGCAGGGACCCTCGGCGGCATGGGACCAGACCCGGCCGAGAAGCAGCGGTGCGGGGGCCTCGGGCAGGATGTCCTTGGCGGTCAGGGCCAGCGGCTTGGGTGTTGTCATTGCGAAAGTCCTGTTGCGGGTCCTTGGCCGGCCACGGAGGGGCCGCGGACCGATGGGGGGATGGCGGCGGGCGGTGGCCCTCCGGCGGACGCGTGACCGCCGTCTCGTGGCCTGCGTCTCAGGCGGGGGGCCTTCTGTCGCCGCGCGCTCATGGGGTCTGTCGCGCCCGTTCGTCGCGTCCGGGCGGGGTGGGGAAGGTTGCCAGGCCCTTCCTGAGGTGCGTGCGCATCAGGTACTGGTAGGCAAGATGGTCCGCGGCCTCCAACGCCTGCAGGACCGCATCATGTTCCCGGTAGGTCTCGCCCTCGATGATCCGGCGGGTCTTGCCGTGCTGCATGATACGCAGGATCACGGGTTTCATGATACCGTAGATGTCGAGGATCGACTGGTTGCCGGTCAGCGAGATCAGCTTGATGTGGTACTGGAAATCGACCTCGGAGGCTTCGACGATGCTGCGTGCCTGGACCATGCTGCGGTTGAGGTCGCGCAGCTCGGCCAGGTCCTCGGCAGTCACCGCATCGAAGATCGCCAGCGCCGAGCCGGTCTCGATCAGTTCGCGGAAGCCCTGGATGTCGGCGAAGGTCCGGCGCGAGATCTCGCCCACGTTGAACGAGAAGATGTCCAGCGCGCGGTTGATCCGCTGGTCGATCAGCGTGGCGCCGACCTTCGGCCGCACGTCGACGATGCCGTAGGCCTTCAGCATCCGCATCGCCTCGCGCACGGTGTTGCGGCTGGTCGCGAAGCGGTCGCAGAGCTCGCGCTCGGTCGGAAGCTTGTCACCGACGGTCAGCCCGTCGGCGTCGATCAGCTCCCGGATCTGGGCCACCACCTGATCGACGGCCGAGCCGCCGCCAGACTCCTCGGTCGCACTGTCCTCCGCCGCAGTGTCTTCGGTTGCCCTGTCCTCGGTCGGGTCGTCCACGTCTGCTGTCTCTGCCCTGTCACTCATGCTGCCGCTCATATCAGCCAGGTGGCGATCGGCGGGAAGAACAGGATCGTCGCCAGGACCACCAGTTGCAAGGCGATGAAGGGCAGCAGGGCGACATAGATGTGCTTCAGCGTGATCTCCTTCGGCGCCACGCTCTTCAGGTAGAAGGCGGCGGGGCCGAAGGGCGGTGTCAGGTACGAGACCTGCATGTTCACCGCGAAGAGGATACCGAACCAGATCGGATCATAGCCGAGTTGCACGACGATGGGCACGAAGATCGGCAGGGTCAGCAGGGCGATGCCGATCCAGTCGAGGAACATGCCCAGCACCAGCAGGATCAGCATCATCACCATGATGATCACCACGGGCGCCGCGTCGATCCCCAGGATCGCCTGGGCCACGAAGCGGTTGCCGCCCATCAGGTTGTAGACACCCACGAGGACGGCGGCGGCAATGCCGATCCAGATGATCATGCCGCAGGTCTGCAGCGTGTGCACAAGGCTGTCCTGCAGCATCTTCAGGCTCAGCTCGCGGCGCAGCAGCGAGATGATCAGCACCGCCGAAACCCCCATGGCCGCTGCCTCGGTGATCGAGGCGATGCCGCCGTAGATCGAACCCAGCACGACGAAGACGATGAAGAGGGGCGCCGCCAGAGAGCGGAGGGCGGAGAGCAGCGACTCCTGCGCCGCCTCGTCGCGCGACATCGGTGGGCCGAGCTGCGGGTTGCGCCAGCAGATGAACAGGACGTAGGTCACGTAGAACCCCAGCAGCAGCAGCGCCGGGGTGATGGCGGCGACGAAGAGATCGGCGATGGAGGTGCTGGCGACCAGGCCGTAGATGATCAGCACGATGGAGGGCGGCATCATCGTGCCGAGGGACCCGCCGGCACAGACCACGCCGATGGAGAGGCTGCGGTCATAGCCGAGGCGCAGCATCTGGGGCAGGGCGAGGATGCCCAGCAGGACGATCTCGCCGCCGATGACCCCGGACATGGCAGCCATCAGGATCGCCACGATCAGGGTCTGCACCGCGACGCCGCCGGGCAGTCGCCCGGCCAGGATGCGCATTCCGTTGAACAGCGACTTCGCGATGCCTGAGCGGTCGAGCAGCGCCGCCATCAGGATGAACATCGGGATGGCGACAAGGGAATACTCGGTGATGAAGCCGAAGATCCGCGAGGTCACCAGCGGCAGGGCCATGGGGCCGAACCAGCCGTAGGTGAAGATGAGCGCGACGAAGCCGGTGACCCAGGCCAGCGGCTGCCCGGTCAGCAGCAGCAGGAAGATCGCGCCGACGAGGAGGTAGGAGCCGTATTCGATTCCGATAGTGCTGAGGCCCATGGTCAGTTGTCCCCTTCGGTCGCGGAGGTGTCGCGCCGGATCGCGGCGACCAGGTGGAAGACCGTCTGGACGAACATCAGACCCACGCAGAGCAGCACCAGCAGCTTCAGCAGCGCCGGGGTCGGCGGGTTCCAGGAGGTCCCGGTGCCTTCAAGGTGCAGGGCGCCCGAGGGGTTGAACCAGGACTTCTCGACCATGATCCAGCTGGCAAAGGCCAGGCCGGCGAAGAACATCAGCGCCACCACCGAGTTGACGATGTCGAGCAGTCGGCGGCGAGCAGGGCTGACGGAATCGTAGATCATCCGCACCCGGATATGCTTGTCCCGCGCCAGGGCGACGGGGCCGCCGATCAGGAAGATCGCGGCAATCAGGAAGCTTGTCGTCTCGTGCGCCCAGAAGGTCGGGCTGCTGAACACGTAGCGCGCGACGACTTCGACCACGGTGATGAGAAAGGCCACGAAGATCGCCCAGGCCAGGACCTTGGTCGATGCGGAAACCGCCTGGTCCAACCCCGTGCGGATCTCGGTTTCTTCATCCTCGATGGCATGTATGATATCGCTCTGTTCGGCCATTTTCGGCTCTCCCCCTGCCTACAGGGACCGCGTCCGGCACAGGGCCGGCCGGGCGCGGTCGTTTCGTTTTCAGTGAAGGATCAAAGCAGGTTGCGGCCCTTGAGATAGGCCGTCACGGCGTCATAGTAACGCTGTGTCATCTCGGTCTTGGGCGCCCAGTTCTGCCATTCCTGCTGCGCGATGCGGCGGAACTTGGCACGTTCGTCACCCGACCAGTTGATGATCTCGATCTCTGGGTTTTCCTTGGCTTTTTCGACCGCGGCGGCATCCAGCTGACGGACCGAGTAGATGTGGTCGAAGCTGAACTGCTTGACGGAAACCTTCATGATCTCCTGCAGGTCCTCGGGCAGACCGTCCCAGATCGCCTTGTTCATCGAGATGTCGATCATCGGCAGCGAGTGGAAGCCCGGGTAGAGCGGATAATGCGCGATGTCGTTCATGCCGAGCGACTGGTTGGTCGCGAAGACGGTGTTGTCCGCGGCATCCACCACGCCCTTGTCGAGCGCCGAGAAGATCTCGGACCCCGGCAGGGACACCGGCGCGGCGCCGGCTTTCGAGAAGATCTCGTAGACCATGCCTTCGGGCGCGCGCAGCTTGACGCCTTTCAGGTCCTCGACCGTGCGGATCGGAATCCGGGACACGAAGGCCTCCGGCTCGGTCGCGGCCGCACCGATGAACTGGACGCCATAGGGCTCGACCAGCTCTGCATAAAGCTCGTTGCCGCCGCCGCTTTCCATGAAGCCCAGCAGTTCGAAGGGATCGCTCCAGGCGCCGACGAGGTTGCCCATCATGGCGAAGGCCGGGTCCTTGCCCGAGAAGTAGCTGGGGTCGGTCAGGTGGCCTTGCAGGATGCCCGCGCCGACCGCTTCAAGTGTGTCCGAATGGGGCACGACCGCGCCGATCGGCAGGATCTCGATCTCGATGCGGCCGCCCGAAAGCTTGCCGACCTCGTCAGCCCACTTCTGCTTGTTGACGAACCCCGGCTCACCGGCGGTTTCCGAGGTCTGGAATGTCCAGTTGTAGTCCGCGGACATCGCCGGACCGGCCAGGCCGAGCGCCGAAATCGTCACGGCCGCCAGCCCGAAAAGCCTCTTGATGAAAGTCATGTCTTCCTCCCTTTGATCCAGTCCCGGCCAACTCCTCCAGAGGGTCGGGAAGGGCGTCTCGCCCCTGTGGTTGGACAAATAAGGCATAGACCGGATTTGATTTCAATCGCCTCTGAGCGGTTGGCCGGGCGAGATTGCGGGGAGAGCTGTGGGTGGAAGGGTGCAAAATATTGTTTTAAATAGTATATTGAGGGGGCATTGAAAATTTCTTGGCAGCCGCTTTCTGACGAGTGGAGGGCGTCAGAGGTCACGATCCGGCGAATCTCATGCATTGGCGTCTTATTTGTCGCCCAGATTGACGGGTGCGGAAATCGGGGCTGACGCGAGGCCCGCTGCCGGGGCAGGGGCATCGCGCTCGCTACAGCTTGGGGACCTGGGTCACCGCCTGTCCGCCCTCCAGGGACGGGGCGGCGCCGTGGTCAGCGCGCCGGGCTCCAGCCCGTCGGTGCCCAGTCTTCCGGCGCCAGTTCCCAGCCCGAGACATCGAAGCCCGGCGAGACGACGCAGGTGACGAGTGTCCAGCCCGACACCGGGCGGGCCGTCTGCCAGAGGTCCTTCGCCACGAAGCCCTGGGGGTGAAGCGGGTCGACCCTCTGGGCGGTCACCGGGCCGTCCCGGCTCTCGCAGGTCTCGATGATCAGCGGGTGTCCCGCGTGCCAGAGCCACATCTCGGCAAAGGTATTGCGGTGCCAGTGGCTCTTCTGGCCCTCCTCCAGCAGGTAGTAGATCGCGGAGGCGGAGCCGCGTTCGGTGCCGTCATCCTCGCGCCAGGTGCGGTTGTACCAGCCACCTTCCGCGTGGGGTTGCAGGCCGAGTTCGCGGATGTAGTCCGCAGGGGTCAGGTCTTCATAGCTCATCTGTCGCTCCTCAATAGGGGGTGTCGCCGCCGTCGACATTGATCGCCTGGCCCCGGATCGGCATGGCGGCGTCGCTCAGCAGGAAGGAGATGGCGCCGGCTACCTCGGCGGGCTGAACGTGGCGATGCAGCTGGGTGCTGATCATGCTCTGGAAGATGTCCGCCCGGTCGCCGCCGGTCATGCCCGAGAACTGCTCGGCCACGTCCTGCAGCATCGGGGTGGCGACGCTGCCGGGGCAGAGGCAGTTGACGTTGATGTCATGGGGGGCCAGCGCCTCGGACAGCATCCGGGTCAGGCTGATGACAGCCGCCTTGCTGACGCTGTAGGCCAGCATGGTTTCGGAATGCCCCTTCTTGCCGGCCTCCGAAGCGATGTTGACGATGGCCCCGGGGTGCCCGGCGGCGATCATGTGCTTGGCCACCAGCGCCGCTGCCTCGTAGCCGCCGATCACGTTGATCTCCATCGTGCGGCGCCATTCGTCGCGGGTCGTGTCCAGGGGCGCGAAGTGCTCGGCGATGCCGATGCAGTTCACCAGCCCGTCCAGCCCGCCCAGCGAGGCGATCGCCCGGGCAACCGCCTCGGCCGTCTCGGTCTCGTCCGAGATGTCCGCAGTCGTGCCCGCGATGGACAGGTCCGCCGTCAGCGCGGCGATCTTCGCGGGCGAGAGATCGACGGCAAACACCTGTGCGCCCTGGGCCTGCAGCAGCGCGCAGGTTTGCGCGCCGACCCCGCCTGTCGCCCCGAGGACGAGATAGCGCCGCCCGGAATGTATCGGGTGCGGATCGCCGCCGCGCACCGGCAGGGGGTGCCGGGTCTCTGAGGAAAAGGTGAATGCTGCCATGGGCTGCTCCGCTGTCTGTCGGTTCCTGTCACGGACCGCCGGCGGCAGGTCCTGCCCACAGAAGGCAGAAAGCTGACACATGTGTCAACATAGAGCAGTTGATTTTCTGACGATGCTGTCAGGACATGCCGCCTAGAGAAGCACTCCCGAAAGCACGATGCCGGAAATCGTCCGGGCCGCGGCGTCGAAGTCGGCGGGTCGCAGGGTGCCGGTTTCCAGCGTGTCGCAGGCCAGTGGCTCGGAGAGGGACAGGAATTGCGTGGCGCCCCAGAGCAGCATCAGCAGGTGCCGGGCATCGACCTTGCGGATGTGGCCCTCGGCCATCCATTGCTCCAGCACCAGGACCCGCTCCCTGGTGAGGGCATGCATGTAATCGCGATCACGGCGGGTCAGGAACTTGGCGCCGCCCAGGATCTCGCTGGCGAACAGGCGCGACTGGATCGGGTGAAGGCGTGCGTAGTCTAGTTTTGCGTGCACATAGGCCGTCAGTGCCTGCTCGGGGCTGTTTTCGGGCGAAATATGGCGCAGGGCAAGCTCCCAGCCGTGGATCAGCTCGCTGATCAGGGCGCGGTAGATGTCTTCCTTGGTGTCGAAGTAATAGTAGACGTTCGCGCGCGGCAGACCCGTGGCTTTGGCGATCTGCAACATGCTGACCCCCTCGTAGCCCTTTTCCGCGAAGAGTTCGGCCGAGGCCCGCAGGATCGCGCGGGTGTTGCGCTCGCGGATGCGCTCGTCGCCGGCCTCTGCGCCGCGCCCCCGTCGTGTCTTGGCCGGTGCCTTCTCCGAACCTTCGCCCATGATCCGACCCCCTGTCCTGGTCCCTCTGCCTGCGGAATGCGCAAAAAGACGCCTCCACAGACAGCTATCATCCCGACAGCGGCAGGTCACGGCCAAATAAGTTGACACCTGTGTCAGCTTATATCTAGCCCAGAGGGGCAGCCTTCGCTTGGCTGATCAACGAGAACAGGGAAGGGACGTCATGACGCACGATAGAAAGACCCGCCGGATCCGGCTGAACCTCCGCCGCCGCGGCCTGCTGAAGGGCGCTGCCGCCGGGCTGGCATTGACGTTGGCGCTCGGCTTCGGCGCACCTCAGGCCCGGGCCGCAGAGGGGCTGCTGGCATTGGTTCATACGCAGGCGGCGGGGGACAACGGGCCGGTGGATTCGATGATCGCCCGCCTCAACGAACTGGCGGAAGAGACGGGCATGACCGCCCGGGCGATCTACGCCCAGGACCCCGCGACCTACGAGACGATCTTCCGCACCCTCGGCGATGCCGGCGCCACGGTGATCGTCACCACCTTCGCCGAGGTGGGCGAGCCGGTGAAGGCGCTGGCGCCGCTCTATCCCGAGACCCGCTGGATCGAGCTCTATGCCGACCCGGTCGAGCCCGCGCTGCCAAATGTCGCCACGGTCTCCTACGACTATCACCTCGGGTGCTACCTCGCCGGCGTCTTCGGCGCGCTGATCAGCGAAAGCGGCACGATCGGCTACGTCGGCGGGGCCTCTCTGCCGACGCTCAATGCCGATCTGAACGCGCTGCGCGCCGGGGCGCTGTCGGTGGACCCGGACATCACCGTCCTGTCCGCCTTTGCCGGGTCCTTCCAGGATCCCGCCAAGGGGCAGGAGATCGCGACGCAGATGTACACGGAAGGGGCCGATTTCATCCAGACCGACTCGGCCGCGACCGACGCGGGCATCATTGCCGCCGCCAACGAGGCGGAGGGCCGCATGGTCAGTGCCATCTCCCCGGCGCAGTACCGGCTGGGGCCGTCGACCGTGGCGACGCTGGTCTCTCTCGATTTCGGCCAGTCGCTTTATAACGAGGTGTCGCGCGCGCTGGACCCCGGCTGGAGCGGTGGCCACGTTAGCACGGGCCTGGGCTCCGGCGTGATCGATTTCCTCGCCTCCCCGGTGTTCGCCGAGGAGGGCCCGGAGGCGCTTGCTGCCAAGGTCCGGGCGGTCTGGCCCGAGGTCGAGGCGATCCGGCAGAAGATCATCGACGGCGAGATCGAGGTGCCTTTCGACACCACGCTCTGACCGTCCGGCGCGCCGTGGCGGCCCGATGGCCCCGGCGCGCCCAGATGCCCCATTTTGCCAGCAGGAAGCCCGGCCATGCCCCCAGACTCTCCCGCCGCCGCTGTTGCGGCGCTCGACTGCCGTGACGTGACCGTCCGCTATGGTGCCGTCACCGCTCTCTCCGGAATCACGGCCGCCTTCGCGCCCGGCCTGATCCATGCCGTCGTCGGCCAGAACGGCGCGGGCAAGACCACCTTTGCCCGGGTGGCCGCCGGCCTGGTGCAGCCGGCCGAGGGGGAGGTGTCCATTCTCGGTACGCCAATCCGCACCGGGCATGTCAGCGAGAGCCGGGCGGCCGGGGTGGAGCTTGTCCACCAGAGTTTCGCGCTGCCGCCCTCGTTCACCGTTTCCGAGGCGATGGAGTTCGGCGCGACGGGGCGGGGCGGCCTGTTCACCGCACGCCGGTTGCGACGCAGGTGGCAGGCCCATCTGGCCGAGCTGGACGTGACGGCCGGACCAACGCAGCGGATCCGCGATCTGCCGGTCGAGACCCAGCAGGCGGTCGAGATCGCCAGGGCGCTGATCACCGACGCCCGGGTGCTGATCCTGGACGAGCCGACGGCGGTGCTGACGCCGGCGGGGATCGAAACCCTGTTCGACAGGGTGCGCCGGCTGAAGGCCAGCGGCGTCACCGTCCTGCTGATCCTGCACAAGATCCGCGAGGTGCTGGCCATCGCCGACACACTGACCGTGCTGCGGGCCGGTCAGCTTGTCGATGGCCCGCGTCCTGCCGCGACGGTCGACGAGGCCGAGCTGACGCGCCTGATCGTCGGCCAGTCCGATCCTGCCGCGGGCCGGAGCGGGGCAGGGCCGGCAGGCCAGCCAGTTTCTCCGCCCGTGTCCCCTTCTGTATCGCCCTCGGGGCCCGGGGCGTCGCCCATGGTGCCCGCCGCCGGAAGCCACCCGCCCGCCCTTGGGATCTACGCGCTGCGCACCCGCGCCGACAGCGAGGGGCCGGCCCTGGAGGACGTCGACCTTGAGGTCGCCCCGGGGGAAATACTCGGTATTGCCGGGGTCGAGGGGAATGGCCAGAAATCCCTGGTCCGGGCCATCGCCGGGCTGGCCGAGGTCGAAAGCGGACGCATCATGCTGGGCGGGCGCGACATCGGTCCGCGCAGCCTGGGCGAGCGGCGGGCGGCGGGGCTGCGCATCATTCCCTTCGAACGCAACACCGAGGGGCTGAGCCTGCGCAGCAGTCTCTGGGAGAACTGGAGCGCCGGCGCGCTGCTGCAGCGCCCCCTGCTGAGCCCGGTGCGGCCGGATCATCTGCGTCGGGATTGCGCCGCGGCGCTGCGCGAATGGCAGGTCCGATATCACAGCCCGGCGCAGCCGGCGGGGTCGCTGTCGGGGGGCAATGCCCAGAAGGTGATCCTGGCCCGCGAGATCGACGAGGCGGCGCGGCTGATCATCGCCGCCCAGCCGACGCGTGGGCTGGATATCGGCGCCACGGCCTTCGTCTGGCGGGCGCTGCGTGCGGCGCGCGACCGGGGCGCGGCCGTGCTGGTGATCTCGTCCGATCTGGATGAGCTCTTCGACATTTCCGACCGGGTGGTGGTGATGCTGTCGGGGCGCGTCTCCGGCCGGTTCGCCCCGCCCTACAGTCTGACCCGGGTCGGTGCGGCGATGACCGGCGCCGAAGGAGCGTTCGCATGAGCAGCCATCTCGTCACCATCACCCGCAGCCTGGTCTTTGTCTGCCTCGCGCTGCTGCTCTGCGCCGCCCTGATGCAGGGGCTGGGCTTCAATGCGCTGCTGATGCTGACCTCGGTGGCGGAGGGGGCTTTCCTGCGCCCCGGCGCTATCGAGAACAGCCTTCGCTGGGGGCTGCCGCTGTTTCTCAGCGCGGCGGGCGTCAGCATCGCCTTCCGGGCCGGCTTCTTCAACATCGGCGCACAGGGACAGTTCTACCTCGGGGCGATCTTCGCCGCCACCGCCGCGCACTGGCTGCAGGGCGGGGCGCCGCTGCTGGTGATCCCCGCGATCCTCTGCGCGGGCTTTCTCGGCGGCGCCCTCTGGGCGCTCTGGCCGGGGCTGATGAAACTCGGCTCGGGTACGGACGAGGTCATCACCACCCTGATGGGCAATTTCATCGCCGGCCTGCTGCTGGTCTGGGTCACCTCGGGGCCGTTGAAGGATCCGGCGGGATCGGGGCAGCAGGCGTCGAGCCCGGTGCTGGCGGCGCCCTACCGCATTTCCGACAGCAGCGGTGTGTCCGCGACCACGCTGGGGATCGCGCTCGGCGTGGGGATCCTGCTGTGGCTGCTGGTCAACCGCACGGCCTTCGGCGTGCTCTCGGGGCTGGCGGGGCGCAACGGCACAATGGTGCGCTGGCAGGGGGCGTCGTCCTGGCGGATCGGGCTGACCAGTTTCCTGCTCTCCGGCGGTCTGGCCGGCCTCGCCGGAGCGGTCGAGTTCGCCGGGCCGACCGGACGTATCGCCTCGGGCTTCCTGCCGGGCCACGGCTTTACGGCGACCTTGGTCGCGCTGGTGGCGAATTTCTCGATCCTCGGGACGGCGGTCACGGCGCTGTTCTTCGGCGGCCTTGCGGCTGCCGCGCTCTACCTGCCGATCATGGCGGGGCTGCCCGCCGCCGCGATCGAGGTCATCAACGCGTCGATCGCCCTCTTCATCACCGCCCGGTCGCGCCTGGTCGACCGCCTGGCCGGCCGCAAGGAGACCTCCTCATGATCGACCTTCTCATCGCGATCCTGCGTTCGGGGACACCCCTTGTCTATATCACCCTGGCGGGCGTGATCGCCCAGCGGTCGGGAGTCTGGCACCTGGGCCTCGAGGGGATCATGATCATCGGCGCCTGCGCCACGATCCTCGGCATCGTCGCCACCGGCTCCTTCGCGCTGGCGCTGCTGATTGCGGTCCTGCTCTGCGTGGCGGCCTCGGTTCTGCTCTGGGTGGTGATCGAAAAGCTGCGGGCCAATCCGATCATCGCGGGCCTGGGCATGACCGGTCTCGGCCTCGGCGGTACGGCACTGGCGGTCGAGGCGATCTTCGGCAGCCAGGCCACTGTCAGCGCCCCCTTCGGCGTGCCGCGCATTGGCGACAGCTTCGGTCGCTTCGGTGTGCTGTCGATCTTCGTGGTTGCCCTGCCGGTGGTCGTCGCCCTGTTCTGGGTGCTGCTGCGGCGTACCCGCTTCGGCCTGCGCCTTGCGGCCAGTGGAGAACATCCCTTCGCCCTGCGCAGCATCGGCGGCAACCCCTCGGCGATGCGCCTCGCGGCGCTGGTCATCGGTGGCGTCCTCTGCGCGATCGGTGGCGCCGAGCTTGCGGGTGGATCCCTGCAGTTCTTCGCTCAGGGGATGACGGCGGGACGCGGGTTCATGGCCTTTGCCGCCGTGGTCTTCGGGGCGGCGCACCCGGTGGCGGCGCCGGCCGCCGCGCTGCTCTTTGCCATCCTCGGCACCCTGGGCATCCGTGCGCAACTTCTCTTCGGCGAGAAGGTGCCCCATGACCTGCTCCAGGCGGTGCCCTACCTCACGACGGTGGTGGGGGTCTGGCTGTCCAGCCGTCTGCGCGGCGGCGGCGATGGCGGGGGCTACGGCGAGCTGCGCGACCGCTGAGCGCCGCCGTGGCCCGTCGGTCCCTGACACCTTCGGCGATGACGAGACGGGGGAGGGCGCCGAGGGCGGATCGGTGGCCTGCATGCGATTCTCGATCAGACGGCCAGGGCGGGCGGGCAGGACATTTTTGCAATCCCGCAGCTACCAGATGTGGGGGTGCAGCGGGTCAATCCGCAGGCATTTTGTGTGCCCTCCGGGCGACAAATCGCTCTCCCGCCGGTTGCGTCACGCTGAGGTCTCTTCAGCCGCAACCTGAGGGATTTGCGGAAATCGACTGAGCGCAAAGGCTTTTTCCGGCTCGGCGCTGCGGACCAGAATCGCTAGGCCACACGGTGATCACGTCAAGGAAATTTTCTGCAATAACTGCGTTGAAAACAGCTCCCAAATACCGCAGATTGTTACGGCAGGCGGGGTGCCCACTAGATATTGTGAGCTTCGCAGCAAGACAAGACAGCGCAGTCAAGACCCTGTCCCGAGGGTCTAAGCCGGTTTCCGGGCCGGTGCGTCGTGGACTCTTGCGCGGCCACGCCTGGGGCGGCGGATCAGAATGGCCGAAGTCATGGCCGCGGGTTCGTGGACAGGAACCAGTATTGGGGCAAAGAAATCATGAAGATCGAACGCAGGTTTACCGAGGCAGGTCAGGATGCCTATGCGGGCATTCCCTTCATCACCACCACCAGCGAGATCCGCAACCCGGACGGCACGGTGGTGTTCAAGCTGGACGCGCTGGAAGTTCCGCAAAGCTGGTCGCAGGTGGCGTCCGACGTCATCGCGCAGAAGTATTTCCGCAAGGCGGGCGTGCCCTCGAAGCTGAAGCGCGTCCGCGAAAAGGGTGTGCCGGAATTCCTCTGGCGCTCGGTCGCGGATGAGGGCGCCGAGATTGGCGGCGAGACCTCCTCGAAACAGGTCTTCGACCGTCTTGCCGGGGCCTGGGCCTACTGGGGCTGGAAGGGTGGGTATTTCACCACCGAGGACGACGCCCGCGCCTATTACGACGAGATGCGGCACATGCTGGCGACGCAGCGCGCCGCGCCGAACAGCCCGCAGTGGTTCAATACCGGCCTTCATTGGGCCTACGGGATCGACGGGCCGGGGCAGGGCCACTACTACGTCGATTACAAGACCGGCAAGCTGACCCGGTCGAAATCCTCCTACGAGCACCCGCAGCCACACGCCTGCTTCATCCAGTCGGTGAAGGACGACCTGGTTTCGGACGGCGGTATCATGGATCTCTGGGTGCGCGAGGCGCGGCTGTTCAAGTACGGCTCGGGCACCGGCACCAACTTCTCCTCCCTGCGCGCCGAGGGAGAGCGCCTGTCGGGCGGTGGCAAGTCCTCCGGCTTGATGGGCTTCCTGAAGATCGGTGACCGGGCGGCGGGCGCGATCAAGTCCGGCGGCACCACCCGGCGCGCGGCGAAGATGGTCATCGTCGACGCCGATCACCCCGACATCCAGGAATACATCAACTGGAAGGTGAAGGAGGAACAGAAGGTCGCCTCCATCGTCGCCGGGTCCAAGATGCACGAGCAGAAGCTGAACGGCATCTTCGCGGCGATCCGGCAATGGGACGGGGCCGAGGCTGATGCCTACGACCCCGCCGCTAATGCGGGTCTGAAGAGCGCGGTGCGCGAGGCGAAGAAATCCGCCATCCCCGAGACCTACATCAAGCGCGTGCTGGACTACGCGCGCCAGGGGTATGACAGCATCGAGTTTCCAACCTATGATACCGACTGGGATTCCGAAGCCTATGCCTCGGTTTCTGGGCAAAATTCGAACAATTCCGTCCGTGTCACCGATGCCTTCCTCGAAGCGGTCCGCAACGACGACGACTGGGCGCTGATCAACCGCACCGACGGCAAGGTCGCCAGGACGATCAAGGCGCGCGACCTTTGGGAAGACATCGGCCATGCCGCCTGGGCCTGCGCCGACCCCGGCATCCAGTTCCACGACACCGTCAACGCCTGGCACACCTGCCCCGAAGACGGCGAGATCCGGGGCTCGAACCCCTGTTCCGAATACATGTTCCTGGACGACACGGCCTGCAACCTGGCCTCGATGAACCTGCTGACCTTCCTCAAGGACGGCAAGTTCCAGGCGGATGACTACATCCACGCCACGCGCCTCTGGACGCTGACGCTGGAAATCTCCGTCACCATGGCGCAGTTCCCCAGCCAGGAAATCGCCCAGCTTTCCTACGATTTCCGCACCCTGGGCCTGGGCTATGCCAACATCGGCGGCCTGCTGATGAACATGGGCTATGGCTATGACAGCGACGAGGGCCGCGCCCTTGGCGCCGCGCTGACCGCGATCATGACCGGGGTCGCCTATGCCACCTCGGCCGAGATGGCGGGCGAGCTGGGTGCCTTCTCGGGCTACGAGCGCAACGCCAGGCACATGCTGCGCGTCATGCGCAACCACCGCAACGCCGCCTATGGCGCCAGCGAGGGCTACGAGGATCTGGCCGTGAAGCCGGTGCCGCTGGATCTGGGCAACTGCCCCGATCAGGAGCTGGTGACGCTGGCCATGGCCAGCTGGGACGAGGCCGTGCGCCTCGGCGAACAACATGGCTATCGCAACGCCCAGACCAGCGTGATCGCCCCGACCGGCACCATCGGCCTGGTCATGGACTGCGACACCACCGGGATCGAGCCCGATTTCGCGCTGGTGAAGTTCAAGAAGCTGGCCGGGGGCGGCTACTTCAAGATCATCAACCGCTCGGTCCCCGCCGCGCTGGCCAAGCTGGGCTACAGCCCCGCGCAGGTCGAAGAGATCGTCTCCTACGCCGTCGGTCACGCCAGCCTTGGCAACTGCCCGGGCATCAACACCACCTCGCTGGTCGGCCATGGCTTCGGCCCGGAAGAGCTGAAGAAGGTGGACGGGGCGCTGAAATCGGCCTTCGACATCCGCTTCGTCTTCAACCAGTGGACCCTTGGCGAAGAGTTCTGCACCAAGACCCTGGGCATCCCGGCGGCCAAGCTGAACGATCCCAGCTTCGACATGCTGCGTCACCTCGGCTTCACCAAGGCCGAGATCGACGCCGCCAACGACCACGTCTGCGGGACCATGACGCTGGAGGGCGCGCCCTTCCTGAAGGAAGAGCACTACGCGATCTTCGACTGCGCCAACCCCTGCGGGAAGAAGGGCAAGCGCTTCCTCTCGGTCGACAGCCACATCAAGATGATGGCGGCGGCGCAGAGCTTCATCTCGGGTGCGATCTCCAAGACGATCAACATGCCCAACGATGCCACCATCGAGGACTGCAAGGCGGCTTACGAGCTGTCCTGGTCTCTTGGCGTCAAGGCCAATGCGCTTTACCGCGACGGCTCGAAGCTCAGCCAGCCTCTGGCCGCCGCGCTGGTCGAGGATGACGACGAGGCCGCAGAGGTGCTGGAAACCGGCACCCCGCAGGAAAAGGCCGCCGTGCTGGCCGAGAAGGTGATCGAGAAGATCATCGTCAAGGAAGTGGCCCGTGGCCGCGAGAAGATGCCGATGCGCCGCAAGGGGTACACCCAGAAGGCCAGCGTCGGCGGTCACAAGGTCTATCTGCGGACGGGCGAGTACGAGGATGGCTCGCTTGGCGAGATCTTCATCGACATGCACAAGGAAGGCGCCGGCTTCCGGGCGATGATGAACAACTTCGCCATCGCGGTCTCGGTCGGCCTGCAATACGGCGTGCCGCTGGAAGAGTTCGTGGATGCCTTCACCTTCACCAAGTTTGAACCGGCGGGCATGGTGCAGGGCAATGACAGCATCAAGAACGCGACCTCGATCCTCGACTACATCTTCCGCGAGCTGGCGGTCTCCTACCTTGACCGCACCGACCTGGCCCATGTGAAGCCGCAGGGCGCGTCCTTTGACGACCTGGGCCGCGGTGAAGAGGAAGGTGTCAGCAATATCAAGGAGATGAGCGAGAGCGCCGCGACCAAGTCGCTGGAAGTGCTGAAGCAGATCAGCTCGACCGGCTACCTGCGCAAGCGCCTGCCGCAGGAGTTGCTGGTGATGAACGGCACCGTCGGTGACGTGACGGTACAGGTCAGCAAGCCGGCCGTGCCGGCGCCGGCCGCCGCAAGCGCCACCTCGGGCGCGGCGATCTCTGCCGGGGTTGCCTCGATGGATGCGCGCACCAAGGCGAAGATCCAGGGCTACGAGGGCGAAGCCTGCGGCGAATGCGGCAATTACACCCTTGTGCGCAACGGCACCTGCATGAAGTGCAACACCTGCGGCGGCACCTCGGGCTGCAGCTGACAAGGACAGGTGGCGGGCCTTTGGGCCTGCCGCCCCCAGGTCCCGGGATGGGACGTCGGCCGGGGCAGGCAAAGCCACATCGAGCAGTGTGCAGAGAGAGCCCGGCCGGACAGACTGAGGAGAGGCGGGAGCCTCTCCTTTTTCTTTGCCCGCAAGGATGTCGGGGCGGGGAAGGTGGGGTGGCCTCCACCCTACGCCCGTGTCGGGCGCGGTCTCAGGCGCGCTGGTCGCGCCAGGCCCAGAGCCAGACACCCACCAGGACCAGCGACAGCAGCGCGTTCCAGCTGGCCATCGACAGGCCGAGGAACTGGAAGGCGACTTCGTCGCAGCGGATCAGCGGCGCCGACATGATCTGGTCGAAAAGCTGATCGGCACTGACCGAGGCGGTGCTGGAGGACGTGCAGGAGGTCGGTCCCTCGAAGATGTCACGCTCGACCCCGGTGTGATAGAGGCCGATGCCGGCGGTGACGGCGGCGGCGAGGGCGCCGAGCAGGGCCAGCAGGCGCTGGCCGGTGGCCAGGGCGGCGCCGGCGATGATGATCGCCGCCAGGTGCGGCCAGCGTTGCAGCAGACACAGGTGGCAGGGCGCCAGCCCGCCGATGAATTGCGACCCCAGGGCACCAAGCAGAAGCGCAGCGGATCCGGCGCCCGCGAGGGCAGTCTTCAGACGGAAATTCATAGGTATCTCACCAGCAGGAAGCCGGCGAGGAGAATGACGAAAAACACCGTGAAGACAAGGCCGAGACGCTTCTCGATGAAGTCACGAACGGGTGAGCCGAATTTCCACAGCAGCGCGGCGATGATGTAGAAACGCAGGCCGCGCGCGATGATCGAGGTCACCACGAAGGTGCCCAGGGACATGCCTGTCCAGCCCGACATGATGGTGATCACCTTGTAGGGGAAGGGGGTGATGCCCGCCCCCAGCACCGCCCAGAACCCGGCCTCGTTGAAGCGCTGGTTGAACTCGGCGATCCTGTCGGCCTTGCCCATGCTTTCGAGGATCGGCTGGCCGATGCTGTCGAAGGCGAAGGCGCCGATGGCGTAGCCCAGCATCCCGCCGGCGACCGAGGCCGCCATGGCGACGGCGGCGATGGTGAAGGCGCGCGAGGGGCGGGCGATGATCATCGGGATCATCAGCAGGTCCGGCGGAATGGGGAAGAAGGAGCTTTCCACGAAGGCGACCAGGGCCAGGACCCAGAGCGCATGAGGATGGTCCGCCATGCGGATGGTCCAGTCGTAGAGCCGTCTGATCACGGGAGAGGTCCTTTGCGGCGGGGGATGCTGTCTCGACGCGGCCCAGAGACCACGGCGCCCCCGGGGGGTCAAGCCGCGGCGCGGGCCAGGAGGCGCTTCCGGGGGGGGCGCGGCGCGACTTTGCCGCAAGACGGGCAGGGGGGACCTATCCGAAGGGATAGGAACCTGTCCTTTCTTGCCCTTCGCTCTCCCCTTGCGCCCCTGACGCGACGGGAAAGGACCATGTAAAAGGATTGCAACAGAGGCGCTGATGGCCTCGACAGGACAAACGGCCGGCGGCCGAAAGAGGAGAGAAGACAATGCGCAACAAGATCGCCCGTGACCGCAACGTGACCCTCGAGATGCTGACCTCCGCCGTAGACGACGCCATGCAGCAGCTGGCCTCGGCCCCCGCCGACGCGGCCCCCGCCCGTGGCGCCCGCCGGGTGCTGGAGAAATCCGGCGTCTATGCCCTGCGCCAGGCACTGAGCCGCCGCGGCGGCATCGCCCGCCTGCCGCAGGAGGCAGATATCTGCCTGCAGACCACCTGCGCCGCCTGATCACCGAATTCCGCTCACGGAACAGGGGCCTGACCCGCGCCTCGCTTCATCTGGAAGCCAAGCGGGTCATTTGCCTGTCCGATGCCCCCCGCATCGCGACCGGCCCGCAGACCGACGGCCAGTAGCGCGCCGGTCCCCGAGGGGTCCCTTTCAGATCTCACGCCGCGACGGGCCCGGGCAGGGCGCGGGTTTCGAGGCAGCCAAGCGCCGCGAGGCTTTCGCGGACCGCCTCCTCCAGCGGGGTATGGGGTTCACTGCCCAGAAGCGCCAGCAGGCGGTGATTGTCCAGCCGAACCGGGTGGCTCCAGCAGGGGGCGATTTCGGCCGCCTCGCGGGCAAAGCCGCCGAAGGGCGCGGCGAGGGTCATCAGCCACCAAGGGAAACGACGGACCGGCAGGTCGCGGCCTGCGGCACGACGGATCGCATCGGTCATCTGGTGCCCGTCAATATCCTGGTGCCCGGCGAATTGCACCTCTTCGAAGGCTGCGAGCGTTTCGGCCCGGTCCAGCAGCCGGGCGGCGGTCTCGGCGAGATCCGGCATGTAGGCCCAGCTGTGCCCGGCGCTGCGGGCCGGGTTGACGATGCGGCGCAGCGGGCGTCCGGGCGTCACCATGGCCTGAGAGAACCAGCTGGACCGGCTGCCGGGGCCAAAGTAGTCCCCCGCCCGCAGGATCAGCACCGGCGCCTCTGCTGACGCCTCCCTGAGCCGCTTTTCCAGGGCGACGCGGACGCGGCCCTTGCGGCTGCGCGGCTGTTGGGGACTGCGCTCCGAGATCACCGGGACCTGCGCCGGATCGAAGTTGTAGATCGTGCCGGGCAGCAGGATCCGGGCGCCCTCGGCGCGGGCGGCGGCGATGGTGTTGTCGATCATCGGCAGGACCAGGCGGCCCCAGTTGCGGTATCCCGGCGGATTGACCGCATGGACGATCACCGAGACGCCGCGCGCGGCGCGGGCCACATCCTCGGCGCGCATCGCGTCACCGGTCACCCAGTCGATGCCGTCTCTGCCCGGCTGAGGCTGCCGGACCATGCCACGTACCTGCCAGCCGTGCCGCAGCAGCGCCCGGGCGACAGAGCCGCCCACACCCCCGGTGGCGCCAAGAACCAATGCGATCTTGCCAGTCTTTTCGGCCGTGCCAGCCTTTTCGTCCGTACCAGTCATGTCGTCATCCTTTCGTTGCGGGATGCCCCGACTTTGCGGCCGCCGCGCCTGAAAGGGAATTGCAAGAAATCCTCCTGCAGGTAGAAAGAAATATATGAGCAAACCGATATCCTGGGACGACCAGCGCATCTTCCTCGCCATCCTCGAAGAGGGCAGCCTGTCGGCCGCGGCACGCCGGCTGGGGGTTTCGCATCCCACCGTGCGCGCCCGCCTGGAGGGGCTGGAACATGATCTGGGCACGGTCCTCTTCACCCGCTCGGTCAACGGGCTGACGCCGACCGCTGCGGCGGAGGCATTGCGCGAACCGGCGCGTACCATGGCCATGGCCTCGGATCTCTTCGTGCGCCAGGCCTCAGCCAGGGGTGCAGAGGTGGCGGGGTCGGTGCGCATCAGCGTGCCGGACCTGATGGGGATCGAGGTCGTTCCACCGATGCTGGCGGCCCTGCGCCAGGCCCATCCGGCATTGCGGATCGAGCTGGAGCTGAGCAATCGCATGGCCAACCTGCTGGCCCAGGAGGTCGACGTGGCGGTGCGCACCGTGACCCCGGGCCAGAACGCGCTGGTCGCCCGCAAGGTGGCCGACATCCCGCTGGGGTTCTTTGCCACGCGCGACTACGTTGCCCGGAAGGGGATGCCCCTGACCGCGCAGGAGCTGCAGCAGCACGACCTGATTGGCCCGGACCGCAGCGCTGCCGACCTGGCCCTGGCGCGCCGCCTCCCGGTCTTCGGCGAGGCGCCCGAGTTTGCCATGGTGACCGACAGCCACCCGGCGCAGCTGGCCGCCGCCCGGGCCGGTCTCGGCATCGCCGCCACACAGGTGCCGATCGGAGAGAGGGATCCCGGCTTGCTGCGTATCCTGCCGGAGCTGGTGCTTGCGCGGCTGCCGGTCTGGATCGTGATGCATGAGAACCTGGCGCGGCTCCCCCGGGTGCGAGCGGTCTTCGATCACCTTGCCGAAAGCTATCGGGCCCTGGCACGGGCTGGCTGAGGGCAGCCGCTCGGCATCACCTGCGGGCGACTGCCGGGACGGCCCTCAGGCAGGCTGCCGGCTGGCTTCTTCGCTCATCAGTTGGTCGATCAGGTCGCGCATGGCGCGCAGCTGATCCAGCAGGTCGCGGATCAGCTGGGTCGCTTCGCTGCGCGGGTCCGGCAGCGTTTCCAGCAGGCGGCTCTGGGTGGCGAGTGTCTCGCACTCCAGCGTCGAGAAGATCCCGACGAGGGCGTGGAAGGACCGCCGCAGGGCGTCGCCGTCGGCAACCTTCTCCGGCAAGGCCAGCTGGCTGGTCAGCACGCCGATGTGGCGTTCGATGTCGCGCCGGGTGGCGGCCAGCATCTTCTCGGCCAGGCCACCGTTGAATTCACGGTTGAGAGACTCCAGCCGGGCGCGGAAGGGGGCCGCATCGATGAAGACGGCAGCGCCGTTCGTCGCCGAAGGGGTGTCGGGCGTCGCGGCCGCGTCCTGCGGGGACGGTCCCGGCGCCGCGGCGCCGTGGTCTTCAGCGGTCGTGTCGGACTGCTGCGCGACGTCGGCCCCGGGGCTGGCGACGCTGTCATCGCTGGCGGCAGGGCGAAGCGGCGCCTCGGGGCGCGATGCGGTCGGGAGGGGCTCTGCGGCGGCCTTTCGGGCAGGCGCGGCCTTGTCCCGTGGTTGGCCGGGGAGCGGGCCGGGATTGGCGGTCAGGGCGGGGGCCGGATCCGGCGCGGCCGCCTGTTCCTGGACGGTGCCATCCATGTTGTCGGGCTGCCAGCGGTCCAGCGCGGCGGCCAGCTGGCGGGTCAGGATCGGCTTGGTCAGCACCTGGTCGAAGCCGGCGTCAAGATAGAAGGAATGCTGATCGGCCCCGGCATATGCCGTCAGTCCGACGATGGGAAGGTGCCGCCCGGTCGCGCGCAGGGCCCGGATCTCGCGGGTGGCCGAAGTGCCGTCCTGCACCGGCATGGAGACATCCATCAGCACCAGGTCGTAGCTGTGGCTACGCACCGCCTGCACCGCCTCGGCGCCGTTCACCACCATGTCGACGTTCTGCCCCATGCGTTCCAGCATCGAGCGGATCACCAGCTGGTTGGTGCCATTGTCCTCTGCCACGAGGATGCGCATCCGGGGCAGCTCGGGCAGGTCGCAATCGTGGTCTTCGCCATCCAGCGGCTCGGAGGCGGTGACCGGCAGGTCGAGCCAGAAGTGCGAGCCTTCCTGTTCGCGGCTTTCAAAGCCCATCTGGCCGCCCATCAGTTCCGCCAGGCTGAGGCTGATCGACAGCCCGAGGCCGGTGCCGGCCATGCGGTTGGAATAGGAGGCGCCAAGCTGTTCGAAGCGGCCGAACACGCGCGAGTGGTACTCTTTGGGGATGCCGGTGCCGGTGTCTTTCACGCCGAGGCGCAGGTGCAGCTTGCCGTCGGTGGCCAGGGCGCAGCGATCGACCGAGAGGATCACGCTGCCTTCCGAGGTGAACTTGATCGCGTTGCTGACGAGGTTCGAGAGGATCTGCCGGATACGCCCGGCGTCCGCCCGGATCCAGGCCGGCACGGTCTCGTCGATGTGGCTGTCCAGGTGCAGGCCCTTTTCCTGCGCCTTCTGGGCATAGAGGTGGATGACGGAGCGCACGAGTCCCTGCAGTTCGAAGGTCTCTTCCTCGATCTGCAGCCGGCCGGCCTCGATCTTGGAGGCATCGAGGATGTCGTTCAGGATCACCAGCAGGGCGTTGGCGCTGCTGCGGGCGATCTTCACCTGGCTGCGCTGTTCGCCGTCCAGCCGCCCGTCTTCCAGCGCGCTGAGCATCCCGAGAACCCCATTCAGCGGCGTTCGCAGCTCGTGGCTGATCACGGCGAGGAATTCGCTCTTCGTCTGGTTGGCGCGCTCGGCGGCGGTGACCGCCTCCTGCAGCTTGGCCTCCTGGGCCAGTTCCTCGTTGATTTCGCGCAGCACGCCGTGGACGCTGACAAGTTCGCGGTTCTCGTCCAGCTGGGCTTCCAGGTAGGCCCGCACATGCATGTCCTGTCCATCCTCGCGCAGCAGGCGCAGGTTGGTGGCATAGTTCGCGGTGCCCTTCGGCCCGGCCTCGTCGCGCTGGCTTTCCAGCACCTTTTCCAGCCGCGCCAGATCTTCCGGGTGCACGTACTGTTTGAGTGTCATCGGCTTGGCCCCCTCGGGGCGGCCCAGCAGGCGATTCATGTTGGCCGACCAGGTGACATCCTGCGAAGGGTGCTCCTGGCGCAGCCAGTGCAGGTCGGCGACCCGCATCGCGGCCGACAGGTTCTGTTCGCTCTCGCGCAACTTGGTCTGTTGACGGCGCTTTTCGGAGACATCGCGCACGGTCGAGATCAGGTAGAGCGGCCGGCCCTCGCGGTCGGCCATCAGCTCCGAGACGGCGGCCACGTCGATGACCCGGCCATCGCGCGCCCTGAGCTTGTAGACGATTTCCCGCTGCGCCGGCTTACCGGTCTCGGCCGAGGTGGCCAGGGCGATCCGTTCGCTTTCCACCACGAGGGTTTCATACTCGGGCATCAACATGCCCTGGAACTCGCCGCCGGTCATGTGGCCGCCGTAGGGCAGGGCCATCAGGCGGGCATATTCGTCGGTCCATTCGACCCTGTCACGCAGGAAATCCCAGCGGACCGTGCCGATACGCGCGATGCGCTGCGATTCCTGCAGATCCTGGGCCAGTTGCGCGACCCGGCGGCCCCGGGCACGGTAGGCGCGGCTCTGGATCAGCAGGGCGAGGACCGCAAGCAGGGTCACGCCGACGGCGAGCAGGTAGCGCGTTTCCAGTTCGATGAGCTCTGCCAGGGTCATGCGGTCTCCTCCGAAACGCGCCCGAACCCCTTGCAGGCAAGCGGCGCAAGCCCCTGTGCCGTCACGAGAAAGAGGGAGGCGACGGGGAAACTTGCCGCAGCGTAACCCGATGGTCCGCGGCCTCCGGCGAGAGCGGGCGCCGCCGGTCTGCTGGTCGATTGCATCTGCCGGGTGGACGGCTTTGCCATGCGTCTCGTTCCGTTCCGTCGCTTGCCTGAATTCAGTCAGCCGGGTTTCTACCCGACCCTGTTTCGATAATGACAAATGATGGCGATTCTGGGACGCAAAAATAGGGAAGATCGGGCACGATTATTGCAATTGCGGGATTTCTCTTCGCCTTGAACAGGGGGGCGTCGGCGGGCTGACGCGACCCGGCGTCAATTATGTCGATCCTGCTTGCCGCACGGGGCACGCTCTGCCAGCCTCGGGCGGCGACTGTTGAAAAATTGGGCGGGATTCTGCCAATGCCCCAGGGGCATGAAGCATGTGCATTGCCGATCCGCTTGAACCCCGAAGATGGCTCAATAGTGTGCCGCAACTCGCCCGGCGGCCCCGGAGAGGGGGCAATCCCGCCATGGGACCCCGGGCGGAACAGGGCGCTACGGCCCGATCAGAATAGGAGAGGATTATGAAACCCATTGCGAAGCTGGCCATCGCGGCCCTGCTGTCGGGGACGGCATTGTCGGGGGTCCAGGCGGCCACCCATCCCGAGACCGGTGAGGAACTGGCGGCCGACCAGACCTTCACCTACCGGCTGCTGGACGACATCAGTTCCTTCGATCCCCAGGTCGTCGAGGACGTGGATGGCTCTTCCGTGTCGCGTGACCTCTTCGAGGGCCTGATGAACCAGGACGAGGACGGCAACCTGGTGCCCGGCGTCGCCACCGGCTACGAGGTCTCGGACGACAAGCTGACCTATACCTTCACCCTGCGCGACACGGCGGTGTGGTCCAACGGCGATCCGGTTGTCGCCGGGGACTTCGTCTACGGCTGGCGCCGCGCAGCCGATCCGGCAACCGCCTCTCCCTACCAGTGGTTCATCGAGCTGATGTCGATCGAGAACGCATCGGCCGTCATCGCCGGCGACATGGCGCCCGAAGACCTTGGCGTCTCGGCTCCCGACGATCACACGCTGGTGGTCAAGCTGACCACCCCGCTGCCCTACTTCCCGCAGATGACCACCCATTCCACCACCTTCCCCGCGCCCCAGAAGGTGATCGAGGAGTTCGGTGCCGAATGGACCCGGCCCGAGAACATCGTCTCGAACGGGGCCTATGTGCTGACCGAGTACATGCCCGGCGAGCGCATCGTGCGCGAGCGCAACACCTCCTACTGGGACAACGAGAACACGATCATCGACCGGACCGTCGGCCTGATCATCAACGACGAGAACGTCGCGCTGACCCGCTATCTCGCCGGTGAGCTGGACCGCACCGACGTGCCCGCAGGCCAGTATCCGCGCCTGAAGGAAGAGCACCCGGACGAGGCGATCTCCTTCCCGCGCCTGTGCAACTACTACTACACCTTCAACCTGTCGGATTCGGGCCCCGAGGCGTTCAAGAACCCGATGGTGCGCGAAGCCCTGTCCCTCGCCGTCGACCGCAAGGTCATCGTCGAGAACGTCATGGCAGGAGGTCAGCCCGAAGCCTACAGCTTCACCCCCGAAGCGGTTGCGGGCTTCACTCCGCCGTCTTCGGCCATGGCCGAGATGACCCAGGCCGAGCGTGATGCCAGGGCCAAGGAACTGCTGGCCGAAGCCGGCTACAGCTCCGACAACCCGCTGTCCTTCGAGATGGTCTACAACACCTCGGAGGCGCACGAGAAGGTCGCCGTTGTGCTTTCCCAGATGTGGAAGCAGAAGCTGGGCGTCCAGGCCACCCTTGCCAACATGGAGTGGAAGGTCTTCCTCGAAGAGCGCGGCAACCAGAACTTCGACATGGCGCGTGGCGCCTGGTGTGGTGACTACAACGAGGCCTCGACCTTCCTCGACCTGATCACCACCCCCTCGGGCTACAATGACGGCAAGTTCTCGAATGCCGAGTACGATCAGCTGATCGCCGACGCCAAGACCGCCGAGGACACCACGCCGCTCTATACCCGCGCCGAAGAGATCATCGCCGAGGAAACCCCGGTGATCCCGATCTACCACTACGCGGGCGTCTACATGATGGACAGCGACGTGGGGAACTGGCCCGTCGATAACGTCGAGCAGAACTGGTATTCCAAGAACCTCTACAAGCTCGCCGAGTAACCTCGTCCGTTAACCCGTCTGGCCCCCGGATCCGCCGCGCAAGCGGCCGAACCGGGGGCCATCCCAATTCCGGTACCCCCATGCTCGCATATGTCGTGCGCCGCCTGCTGGTCGCGATCCCCACCATCCTTTTGCTGGTGATCGCCTCCTTCTTCCTGATGCATACCGCACCGGGTGGCCCCTTCACCTCGGAACGACCGCTGCCGCCGGCCGTCCTCGCCAATATCCAGGCCCAGTACGGGCTGGACCAGCCGCTGTGGAAACAGCTCTGGGACTATCTCTACAACATCGTGGTGCATTTCGATTTCGGTCCCTCCTTCGTGCAGAAGGATCGCAGCGTGAACGACATCATCGCCCGCGGGTTCCCGATCTCGCTGACCTACGGCACGCTCTCGTTCCTCGCGGCCTCGCTGGTCGGCGTGGCGCTCGGCATCGCCGCCGCGATCCGTCACAACACCTGGCTGGACTACTTCGCCGTCTCCCTTGGTATCGCCGCCCAGGCCCTGCCGAACTTCATCATGGGCCCGATCCTGATCCTGACCTTCACCCTCTGGCTGGGCCTCTTGCCGGGCGGCGGCTGGAACGGCGGACAGTGGGAATACCTGATCATGCCGGTGATCGCGCTCTCGACCTCCTACATGGGCAATATCGCCCGGATCACCCGGTCCTCGATGCTCGAGATCCTGAACTCGAACTTCATCCGCACCGCGCGGGCCAAGGGCCTGCCGACCCGCTCGATCATCTGGCGCCATGCGATGAAGCCGACGCTGCTGCCCGTGGTCAGCTACCTCGGTCCGGTCTTCGTCTACGTGCTGACCGGCTCGGTCTTCGTCGATCTCTACTTCTCGACCGGCGGACTGGGGCAAAGCTACGTCAGCTCGGCGCTGACGCGGGACTATGCCGTCCTGCTGGGGGTGACGATCCTCTACGGCGCGCTGACCGTCGTCGTGAACCTGCTGACGGACCTCGCCTACGCGTGGTTCGATCCCAAGATCCGGTATTGAGGCTGCCATGTTCGGAAAATCTGAAAAGGCGGCCGAGCTTGCCGCCGATGTCACCGATTTCAACGCCATCCGGGGCCGTTCGCTGTTCCGCGACGCGATGGATCGCTTCCTGAGAAACAAGGCCGCCATGGCCTCGGTCGTGGTGCTGCTGCTGATCATCGCTTTCGTGCTCTTCGGCCCGCTCTTCGCCCAGTATTCCAACGAGGAAATCGACTGGGCCCGGATGGGCGACATCAAGGGGATGGGCGCGCCCTCGCTGGAAACGGGCCATTACTTCGGCCTAGACGAGCTGGGCCGAGACCTGTTCGCGCGGACCATCCAGGCCACCCGCACCTCGCTGCTGGTCGGGTTGATCGGGGCCGGCATGGCGCTGATCGTCGGCACCGCCTGGGGCGTCATCGCCGGTTACTACGGCGGGCGGCTGGACAGCGTGATGATGCGCTTCGTCGACATCATGCTGGCGATCCCGCTGACGCTGATCCTGATCCTGATCCTGGTCATCGCGGGGCGCAATTTCGTGACGCTCTTCGTGGCGCTCGGCGCGGTCAGCTGGCTGACCATGAGCCGCATCGTGCGGGGCCAGACCCTGACCCTGAAGACCCGCGAATTCATCGAGGCCGCCCGCGCCGGCGGCGTCAGCGAGACCGGCATCATCTTCCGCCACATCCTGCCCAACCTGATCGGCGTGGTGATCGTCTATGCCTCGCTGCTGGTGCCCGAGATGATCCTGGCCGAAAGCTTCATCTCGTTCCTGGGCCTCGGGATTTCCGAACCCATGACCTCGCTCGGGCGGCTGATCGCCGAAGGGGCGGGGACGATGAACTACGGGACCCTGTGGCAACTGCTGTTCCCGCTCTTCTTCTACGTCACCATTATCATCACGATGTTCTTCATCGGCGATGGCCTGCGTGACGCGCTTGATCCGAAGGACCGCTGACATGAGCATTCTTTCCGTGAAGGACCTGAAGGTCAGTTTCGACACGCCGGACGGCGCGGTCGACGCCGTCAGGGGCGTCTCCTTCGACATCGCGGCGGGCGAATGCCTGGGCATCGTCGGCGAAAGCGGCTCGGGCAAGAGCCAGAGCTTCATGGCCGCCATGGGCCTGCTGCCGCCGAACGGGCGGGCCTCGGGCTCGGTCCAGTTCCAGGGGCAGGAGATCCTGAACCTTGCGCCCGGCAAGCTGAACCGCATCCGGGGCGCCGACCTGGGCATGATCTTCCAGGATCCGCTGACCGCGCTGACCCCGCACCTGCGTGTGGGCGAGCAGATGGCCGAGGTGCTGAAGATCCACAAGGGTCTGTCTGGCGCCAGGGCCCGCAAGCTCTGCCTCGACTGGCTGGACCGGGTGCGCATCCCCGAGGCCGCACGGCGGCTGGAGCAGTATCCGCATGAGTTGTCGGGCGGGATGCGCCAGCGGGTGATGATCGCGCAGGCCATGCTCTGCGAGCCGAAGCTGCTGATCGCCGACGAACCCACCACCGCGCTGGACGTCACCGTGCAGGCCGAGGTGCTGGACCTGATGTCGACGCTGCAGCAGGAGATGGGCACCGCCATCGCCCTGATCACGCACGACATGGGTGTCGTGGCGCGGATGTGCGACCGCATCAAGGTCATGCGCCTGGGTGAATTCGTCGAAGAGGGCGAGGCGGTCGAGATCTTCGCCAACCCCTCGCACGCCTACACGAAGCGCCTGCTCGACGCGATGCCGCGCATCGACAGCCAGCAGGACAGCAAGGCCGAGATCACCGGCCGGACGATCCTCAGCGTCGAGGACATCAAGGTGCATTTCCCGATCCGGCAGAAGGGGGGCCTGTTCGGCCGCACCGTACCGCTGAAGGCGGTGAACGGTGTCACCTTCGACCTGAAGGCGGGCGAGACCCTGGGCATCGTCGGCGAATCCGGTTGCGGCAAGTCCACCCTGGCGCGCGCCGTGCTGCGCCTTGTCGATCCGACGGCGGGCGAGGTCAGCTGGCTGGGCACGCCGCTGACCGACCTCGACCGCAAGGCGCTGATCCGCGAACGCAAGGATCTTCAGATCGTCTTCCAGGATCCTCTGGCCTCGCTGGATCCGCGCATGACCATCGCGGACAGCATCGCCGAGCCGCTGAAGACCTACCGCCCCGAGATGACCAAGCGCGAACGCCGCGAGGCCGTGCTGGAAATGATGGAGCGCGTCGGGCTTGAGCGCGAGAAGTACAACCGCTACCCGCATGAGCTGTCCGGCGGGCAGAACCAGCGTGTCGGCATTGCCCGGGCGATGATCAACCGCCCCAAGCTGATCATCTGCGACGAGGCGGTCTCGGCGCTGGATGTCTCGATCCAGGCGCAGATCGTGAAGCTGCTGAAGGACCTTCAGGCCGAGTTCGGCATGTCGATGCTGTTCATCAGCCACGACCTCTCGGTGGTGCGCGAGATCTCGGACCGGATCATGGTGCTCTACCTCGGTCGGGTGGTCGAGATGGGGCAGGCCGAGGTGATCTGCGCCGAACCGCGCCATCCCTATTCGCGCTCGCTGATCTCGGCGGTGCCGATCCCCGATCCGGTGGCCGAGAAGGCGCGCGAACGGCTACGCATCCCGGGCGAGCTGCCCTCGCCGCTGGATACGAAAGCCGCGCTGCGTTTCCTGCCCTCGAAGCTGGATGCGGGCCAGGTCGACTATGTGCCGCAGCTGGAGGAGGTCGCGCCGGGGCACTACGTCGCCGAGCATGACAGCCTCGAGGCCATCATGGCGCGCGGCGCCTAAGGCACCGGTGGCCCCGGGGTAGACCCCCGGGGTCCCCATGACCGTCGCTTTCCTTGGCAAAGCGACCCGCCCGGCAGCCCTGCGGGGGCGATTGCGATTTCCTTCGACGTGACATGCGGTTACCTGACGCCTACCCTCAGGGGACAGCGATTCAGGAGCCTCCGATGTTCGATCTTCTCATCCGCAACGCCACTCTGCCGGACGGCACCGCAGGCGTCGATATCGCCGTCAAGGACGGCAAGATCGCCGAGGTCGCCCAGGGGATCACCGCCGAAGCAGGCGAGGTCGTCGAGGCCGAAGGCCAGCTGATCACGCCGCCCTTCGTCGACCCGCATTTCCACATGGACGCGACCCTGTCGCTGGGTCTGCCCCGTATGAACATCTCGGGCACGCTGCTGGAAGGCATCTCCCTCTGGGGGGAGCTGCGCCCGACGCTGACCAAGGACGCGCTGATCGAGCGCGCGGTGCGCTACTGCGACCTTGCCGTCTCGAAGGGCCTGCTGGCGGTGCGCAGCCATGTCGACGTGTCGGACCCCCGCCTTGTCACTGCCGAGGCGCTGCTGGAGGTGCGCGAGATCGTCTCCCCCTATATTGATCTGCAACTAGTCGCCTTCCCTCAGGACGGCTTCTACCGCTGCCCCGAGGCGGCGGACGCGCTGGTCCGCGCGCTGGACATGGGCGTCGATATCGTCGGCGGCATCCCCCATTTCGAGCGCACCATGGAAGACGGCGCCCGCTCGGTCGAGGCGCTTTGCCGCATCGCCGCCGACCGGGGCCTGCGCGTCGACATGCATTGCGACGAGACCGACGATCCGCTGTCGCGCCACGTCGAGACCCTCGCCGCCCAGACCGTGCGCTTCGGGTTGCAGGGCAGGGTGGCGGGCAGTCACCTGACCTCGATGCATTCGATGGACAACTACTATGTTTCGAAGCTGATCCCACTGATGGCCGAGGCAGAGCTGGCCGCGATCCCAAATCCGCTGATCAACATCATGCTGCAGGGCCGCCACGACACTTACCCGAAGCGTCGGGGCCTGACCCGCATCCCCGAGCTGCTGGAGGCCGGCATCACCGTCGGCCTGGGCCAGGACTGCGTGCTGGACCCCTGGTATTCCATGGGCACGGGAGACCTGCTGGACGTGGCCCATATGGCGCTGCACGCCACGCAACTCGGCTCGGGCGAGGACAAGAAACAGCTGTTCCAGATGGTCACGACCAATTCCGCAAAGATCATGGGGCTGGAGGGCTATGGCCTTGCCAGGGGCTGCAACGCCGACCTGGTGCTGCTGCAGGCCCGCGACGCCGCCGAGGCGATCCGCCTGCGCCCGAACCGCCTGAAGGTCTGGCGGCGCGGCAAGCTGATCTCGGAAACCGCGCCCGAGGTCTCGCGCCTCTCGCTTGCGGGCCGTCCCGCGCAGGTGAACCCGGCCGACTACGCGCCGCAACATGCGACTTGACCGAATGGTCAGGAATTTGCCCAAATAGAGGGCAGTGCCGCGCAGCAGTGCGGAAACGGCGGCGTATGGGTCCGGCACGCGCTTGACTTGGCGACAGGCCGGGCGCCGTCTTGAGCCGCGGCCCAAGGGCCCACGGAACACACCCCGGGCATACCCGGGAGGAACAGGGAGACTTCCAGTGACCAAACTTCTGATCAACCGCCGCCGCCTGCTGGGCACCGGCGCGGCCCTCGGTGCCTCGACCCTCTTCGCGCCTTCGATCCTGCGCGCCCAGAGCGCTGCGGTTAAGGTCGCCGGCATCCATGCCAGCCCGGTCGAGAACGCCTGGAACTCGGTCCTGCACGCCGCGCTGGTGGCCGCGAACGACGAAGGCGCGATCGACTACACCTTCTCGGAAGGCGTCTCGGGCACCGACTATCCGCGCGCCATGCGTGAATATGCCGAAGCGGGCAACGTGCTGATCGTCGGCGAGGCCTATGCAGTGGAGCGCGAGGCGCGGACCGTGGCAGGCGACTACCCCGACACCTCCTTCCTGCTGGGCTCTTCCGGCGAGGCGGCGGGCGACAACTTCGGCGTCTTCGGCACCTGGAACTGGGAAGCGGCCTACCTTGCGGGCATGCTGGCCGGCGCGATGACCGAAACCGGCGTGGTCGGCTCGGTCGGTGCGATCCCGATCCCCGAAGTCAACATGCTGATCAATGGCTTCGCCGATGGCGTGAAGGCGGTGAACCCCGAGGCCCGGCACCTGACCAGCTTCATCGGCACCTTCTTCGATCCGCCCAAGGCCCGCGAAGCCGGCCTGGCGCTGATCGACTCCGGCGCCGACATCCTCTTCGGCGAGCGGATCGGCACCGCCGACGCGGCGCAGGAGCGGGGCATCAAGGCCATCGGCTCGATGATCGACTACACGCCGCGCTACCCCGAGACCGTCTTTGCCAACGCGCTGTGGTCCTTCCGTCCGCTGCTGGATGCGGCCCTGGCCGACGCCACCGCGGGCAACCCGACGGGCAAGAACTACACCCCGCTCAGCCTGATGAAGGACGGCGGCAATGACATCAACTACGTCGAAGGTGTCGCGCCGGAAGCGGCCGTGAAGGCCATGCTGGAAACCCGCGAAGCCATTATCGCAGGCGAGTTCGAAGTGCCGCGCAACTTCGATGAGCCCGCGTAAGCTGCTCTATCGCTTGTGAAAAGCCGTCCCGCCCGGTACTCGGGCGGGACTTTCTGTTTGACGCCACAGGACCGTTCCCTTGCCCAACAGCGCCGCCCTCCTGGAGATGCCTGATGACGCCACCGGCCTCGCCGCCGCGCTGGCACAGGGTGTGTTGTCGGCGGATCGCGCCCTGTCGCTGGCCCGCGCCCGCGCCGAAGCCTGCGCCGATCTGGGCGCCCTGTGCTGGCTGGCCGAGGCGGACCCTGCGGTAGCGCAGGGTGGGCCATTCGCGGGCGTACCCCTCTTGGTCAAGGACCTGGGCGGCCCCTTCGCGGGCATCCCCATGCGGGCCGGGTCGGCCGCGCTGGCGCGCAAGAAGGGCGTCGCGGACAGCGACCTTGCCGCGCGGTTCCGCGCTGCCGGCTTTCGTCCCTTCGGTGCGACCACGGTGCCCGAATTCGGCCTGTCCCTGTCCACCGAGCCCGCCGTCGGACCGATCTGCCGCAACCCGCTGAACCCGGCGCTTTCGGCGGGCGGCTCCTCGGGCGGTTCGGCAGCGGCGGTCGCGGCCGGCATCGTGCCGCTTGCCCATGCGACGGACGCGGGCGGCTCGATCCGGGTGCCTGCGGCGGCCTGCGGGTTGGTCGGTCTGAAGCCCTCGCGCGGGGCCATTCCGGGCGGGCCGGGCTTCGGCAATCACCTGGGCGGGATCGCCACCGAATTCGCCGTGACCCGCAGCATCCGCGATGCGCAGGCGCTCTGGCCCTGCCTGACGGGACATGCGCGCGGACCTTTCCCGGACCCGGCGCAGCTGCCGACCGAGGAGAGTCTTTCCATCGGCCTCGTGACAGGCGGCCCCGTGACAGGCGGCCCCGAGATTGCGACCGAACGAGCCGAGGCCATCGAGGCCGCCGCGAAGGCTCTGGAGGCCATCGGCCACCGTATCGTCGAGATTGACGCGAAGGCGCTGGAGCCGATCCGCAAGACTTCGGCCCGGATCTTCGACCGCATCATCTCGGCCAATCTGGCCACGCTGGTGCGCGCGGGTCTGAACCCCGAACACTTCGAACCGCTGACCCGCGCCTTCGCCGAGCGTGGCGCGGCGCTGTCGGCGGTTGACCTGTGGCAGGCGACCGAAGCCGGGGCAGGGGCGTCGCATGCGCTGTGGCAACTCTTCGAGAGCTGCGATGTACTGCTGACCCCCATGCTTTCCACCGCGCCGCCGCCGCTTGGCAGCTTCCCGACGGACCATGCCGAGCCCGAGACCCAACTGGCCCGTATGGACGCCCTCGCGCCCTATGCTGCGCTTGCGAACATCACTGGCGCCCCGGCGCTGACGCTGCCCTTCGGCGCCCATGACGGCCTGCCGCTGCCGGTCCAGCTGATTTCCCCAATGGGCGGCGATCTGCGCCTGCTGGCGCTTGGCGCGGCCCTTGAGGCCGAGCGACGCTGGACCCACCCCATTTCCCTATTCGGCCCCCCATTCGGAGGTAACGCATGACCCGCGTCCTGGAACTTGACGGGATCACCAAGCGCTTCGGCGCCGTCACCGCGAACGAGGATGTCTCGCTGCATCTCGACCGGGGCGAAATCGTTGCCCTGCTGGGGGAAAACGGCGCTGGCAAGACGACGCTGATGTCGATCCTCTTCGGCCATTATACCGCTGACGAGGGCACGGTGAAGGTCGAGGGGGCCGAGCTGCCGCCCGGCAAGTCCCGCGCCGCGATCAAGGCGGGCGTCGGCATGGTTCACCAGCATTTCGCGCTGGCGCCCAACCTGACGGTGCTCGACAACGTGATGACGGGAACCGAGAGCCTTTGGAAACTGCGCTCGGACCGCCGTGCGGGTCGCAAGCGTCTGGTCGAGCTGTCCGAACGCTTTGGCCTGAAGGTCGATCCGGACGCCCGCGTATCGGAACTGTCCGTCGGCGAATGTCAGCGGGTCGAGATCCTGAAGGCGCTCTACAATGACGCCCGCATCCTGATCCTGGATGAACCCACGGCGGTGCTGACCGCGCAGGAGGCCGAGGGCCTTTTCGCCACGCTGAAGGACATGGCCGCGAAGGGGCTGTCGCTGATCTTCATCTCTCACAAGCTGGGCGAGGTGATGTCGGCCTCGGACCGGGTGGTCGTGCTGCGGCGCGGCAAGGTGGTGGCCGAACGGCGCACCTCCGAGACCTCGAAAGAGGAACTGGCCGAGCTGATGGTGGGCCGCGCGGTGAAACGTCCTGAGCGGCCCCCGGCGACGCCTGGCGCGGTGCTGCTGGAGGCGGTCGATCTCAGCCTCGGCGGGCGCGGCGGGGCCTCGCTGAAATCCGTCAACTTCCGGCTTCATGCCAATGAGACCCTCGGCGTGATCGGCGTCTCGGGCAACGGCCAGACGACGCTGGCGGGGGTGGTCTCTGGCCTTCATGCGCCGGACGGTGGCGCGCTGCTGGTCGAGGGGCACGAGGTCGATCGCTTCGACGTGCCCCATGCGATCGCCTCGGGCATCGGGCGCATCCCCGAGGACCGCAATGCGGAAGGCTCCATCGGCGACATGGCGACCTGGGAAAACGCGGTGCTGGAGCGGATCTGGGCGCCGGAGTTTTCGAGGGGCGGCGTCGTGAAGCGCGCTGCGGCACGGGCCGAAACACAGGGGATCATCGACACTTACGACGTGAGGGGCGCGACGGTGGACGGGCGTATCCGGCTGCTCTCGGGCGGCAACATGCAGAAGCTGATCCTGGGGAGGGTGCTGAACGCGGGCCCGAAGATCCTGGTCGCCGCGCAGCCCAGCCGGGGGCTGGACGAGGGCGCCATCGCGGGCGTTCATGAACGCTTGCTGGAGGCCCGGGGCCGGGGCGCCGGCGTGCTGCTGATCTCCGAGGACCTGGACGAGGTCATGGCCCTGTCCGACCGCATCTGCGCCATCGTGAACGGGCGGCTCTCGCCCGCGATCCCGGCTGAGAAGGCCAATTCCCAGCTTCTGGGGCTGATGATGGCGGGCGACTGGTCCGCCGCCGAACAGATCGAGGCCGGGACGGCCCGGGGGACTGCCGATGCGCTTTGAAAGACGAGACCACCCGTCGCGGGGCCTGACCCTGCTGGCGCCCCTCGGCGCGATCCTCGCGGCCCTGCTGGGCGCGGGGGTGCTGATCGCCATCGCCGGGGCCAACCCGCTGGAAGCCTACGGGTTGATCCTGAAGGGCGCGCTTGGCTCGCGCCTTGGCTTTTCCGAGATGCTGACCCGCGCGACACCGCTGATCCTGACCGGCCTTGCCGCCGCCGTCGCCTTCCGGGCGCGGCTGTGGAACATCGGCGGAGAGGGGCAGTTCTACATGGGCGCGCTGGCTGTCGCGGCCTTCGGGATGATCCCGGCGATTGCCGGGCTGCCCGCGCCGCTGGCCATCCTGCTGTGCCTGATCGCCGGGGCCGTCGCGGGGATGGTGCTGCTGTTGCTGCCGCTCGGCCTGCGGCTGAAGTTCGGCGTTGACGAGGTGGTCACCACGCTGCTGCTGAACTTCGTCGCCGTGCTCTTCGTCTCGCTGATGATCGAGGGGGCGATGAAGGACCCGCTGGCCTTCGGCTGGCCGCAATCGGTGCCGGTGCCCGACAGCGCCGTGCTGCCCAAGCTGATGGAACGCACCCGCCTGCACGCCGGTCTGGTCATCGCCGTAGTCATGGCGGTGGCGGTCTGGTGGATCCAGTCGCGCACTGTCTTCGGGATGCGCGCCCGCGCTGCGGGCCTGAACCCGCGCGCCGCCTCCTTCGCGGGTGTGCCGCTTGGCCGGACGCTGATCGTCGTCGCTTGCCTTTCGGGGGGGATGGCGGGCCTTGCGGGCGCGATCGAGGTCATGGGGGTGAAGGGCTACGTCAGCACCGACCTCTCGCCCAGCTACGGCTATTCCGGCATCATCATCGCCATGCTGGCCAACCTGAACCCGCTGGGCGTGATCGCCGCCGCGCTCTTCTCGGCGGTGATGTTCGTCGGCGCCGACAGCATGAGCCGCGCCCTGGGCATCCCCAGCTATATCGCCGATGTCACCGTCGCCCTGTCGCTGCTGACCATGCTGGTGGCGATCTTCCTGACCCAGTACAGGATCCGCAAATGAGCACGCTTCTCGATATCCTTTCCTCCATCGGCATGTGGGAGGCGGTGCTGCGCATCGCCACGCCGCTGATCTTCGGCACCCTTGGCGTGCTGCTCTGCGAACGGGTCGGGGTGCTGAACCTCGGGATCGAGGGGATCATGACCTTCGGCGCCATGGTCGGCTGGCTGACCGTCTACTCGGGCGGAGACCTCTGGACCGGGATGCTGGCCGCCGCCGCCGCCGGGGCGCTGTTCGGGCTGCTGCACGCGATGATGACGGTGCCGCTTGGCCTGTCCCAGCACGTCACGGGCCTTGGCATCACGCTCTTTGCCTCCAGCCTGTCCTATTACATCTTCCGCCTCGCGGTGCCGACGGCCTCGTCGCCGCCGACGGTGACGCCGTTCAAGCCGCTGCCGATCCCGGGCCTGTCCGAGATCCCTTTCGTGGGACCGGTGCTGTTCAGCCAGACCCCGCCGACCTACCTTGCGCTGGCGCTGGTGGCGCTGCTGGCCTTCGGGCTCTACCGCACGCCGCTTGGCCTGGCGCTGCGGATGACGGGCGAGAACCCCCATGCCGCCGATGCCCAGGGCCTCGACCCCATCGGGCTGCGCATCGGGGCGATCATGGCGGGGTCCGCCCTGATGGCCATGGGCGGGGCCTTCCTGACGCTGGCGGCCTTCAACAGCTTCTTCCCGACGATGATCCAGGGGCGCGGCTGGATCTGCGTGGCGCTGGTGGTCTTTGCCTCATGGCGGCCGCAGCGGGCGCTGCTTGGCGCGCTGCTGTTTGCCTTCTTCGACGCCTTCCAGCTGCGGTTGCAGACGGTGGTCGACGGGGTGCCCTACCAGCTGTTCCTGATGCTGCCCTACCTGTTGTCGATCCTGGCACTGATCCTGATGGCGCGGCGCGCGCGGGTTCCGCAGGCGCTGATGCAGCCCTATCGGCGGGGCGAGCGTTAGGCGCGCGCCCTCACGTCTGATCGCCAGACGGCGCGTCTCTGCCCGGGGCGCGCCGTTGTCATTTCCACGATCTCCGGGGCGCGGTGTTCACGGGCATGGGGCGACCCTTGTCGGGCTTGTCCGGTCCCGTGCCGGGGTGCAGCCTGAGCGTCAGAACCGCCCCCGACCACCCCCCGGACCGGCATGTTTCCGCGCTGCGGCATGGCTGCCCGGCTGCGTCCTCACGCGGGCGTGATCTTATAAGGTGCTGAAAAAGTACGACTATTATCCGGCTTTACAGAATCAAATAAGTCATACTTAATTCTTTTCACGAACAGATCCTGTTCGAAGGGAGGAAACCATGAAACTCAAATCCACGCTCCTCGCGAGCGCCGTTACACTGTTGCCTGTCGCCGGGTTGGCTGCCGACATGACCGTCGGCTTCTCTCAGATCGGATCGGAATCCGGCTGGCGTGCTGCCGAGACCACCGTCACCCGCCAGGAGGCGGAGTCGCGCGGCATCGACCTGAAATTCGCCGATGCGCAGCAGAAGCAGGAAAACCAGATCAAGGCCCTGCGCAGCTTCATCGCCCAGGGCGTCGACGCGATCCTGCTGGCACCGGTCGTCGCGACCGGCTGGGATCAGGTGCTGGAAGAGGCCGCCGATGCCGAGATCCCGGTGGTGCTGCTGGACCGCACCGTGGACGCGGACGAAAGCCTCTACCTGACCGCCGTGACTTCGGACCTCGTGCACGAAGGCAACGTGGCCGGTCAGTGGCTGGTTGACGAGGTGGCCGGGGAAGAGTGCCGCGTGGTCGAACTGCAGGGCACCACCGGCTCGTCGCCCGCCATCGACCGCAAGACCGGCTTCGAGCAGGCGCTGGACGGCCATGACAACCTGGAGATCGTGCGCAGCCAGACCGGCGACTTCACGCGGTCTCAGGGCAAGGTCGTGATGGAAAGCTTCCTGAAGGCCGAGGGCGGAGAGAACATCTGCGCGCTCTATGCCCATAACGACGACATGGCCGTCGGCGCGATCCAGGCGATCAAGGAAGCCGGGCTGGCGCCGGGCGAGGACATCCTGATCGTCGCCATCGACGCCGTGCCGGATGCCCACCTGGCGATTGCCCAGGGCGAGATGAACGCCACCATCGAGCTGACGCCGAACATGGCGGGCCCGGCGCTTGACGCGCTGGAAGCCTATCTCGCCGACGGCACCACGCCGCCGAAGTGGATCCAGACCGAAAGCAAGCTCTATACTGCCGCGGATGACAACCAGGCGGTCTACGAGATGAAGAAGGACCTGGGCTACTGATCCCGGTCGTGTCCCGGGGCCAAGGGTCCCGGGGCGCATCGGTCGCTGCCCGGCCCGTCGTGGGATTCTCCATGATGCCGGGCAGCGCCTAGGACCTTCGGACGGCCCAAGACGAGTTGACGCAATGCCAGATCCCACCCGCCCGCTGCTTCATGCCAGCGGGATTTCCAAATTCTTCCCCGGCGCCGTGGCCCTTGACGAGGTCGAGCTGACGCTGCTCCCCGGCGAGGTCCATGCGCTTCTGGGCGAAAACGGCGCGGGCAAGTCCACGCTGATCAAGTGCCTGACCGGGGCCTATCGCCGCGACGGCGGCACGATCACCCTGGACGGGGCCGAGATCGACCCCGTATCGACCAACGAAAGCCAGGCGCTCGGCATCGGCACGGTCTACCAGGAGGTCAACCTGCTGCCCAACCTGACCGTGGCCGAGAACCTCTTTCTGGGCCGCCAGATCACCCGGGGCGGGCTGCTGCGCCGCCGCGCGATGATCCGCGCCGCCCGCGAGGTGCTGCTGGATTACGGTCTGGATATCGACCCGGCCGAGCCGCTGACCAGCTACTCGGTCGCCGTGCAGCAGGTGGTCGCCATCGCCCGCGCGGTCGAGATGTCGGGCAAGGTGCTGATCCTCGACGAACCCACGGCCTCGCTGGACCGCGAAGAGGTGCAACTGGTCTTCTCGGTCATCCGCAAGCTGCGCGAGCGCGGGCTGGCGGTGGTCTTCATCACCCATTTCCTCGACCAGGTCTTCGAGATTTCCGACCGCGCCACCGTGCTGCGCAATGGCCGCGTGGTGGGAGAGCGGGATCTCAGCCAGGTCACGCCGAACGATATCGTCACCCTGATGCTGGGCCGCCAGCTGGAAGAGCGCGTGCATGAACGCAAGGGCGGCCGCGCCGGCGAGGTGCTGGTCGAGGTCGAGGCCCTCGGCAAGCGCGGCATGATCGAGCCCTTCGACCTGACCATCCACCAAGGCGAGGTCGTCGGCCTTGCCGGGCTGCTCGGCTCGGGGCGGACCGAGACGGCGAACCTGCTGTTCGGCGCCGTGCAGGGCGATCAGGGACGCCTGCGCAAGCGCGGGCGCGAGATCCGTATCACCCGCCCACGCGATGCGATCACCCAGCGGTTCGCGCTCTGCCCCGAGGATCGCAAGACCGACGGCATCGTCGGCGACCTCTCGGTGCGCGACAACATCATCCTTGCGCTGCAGGCCCGGCAGGGCTGGACGCGGCCGCTGCCGCGCGCCAAGGTCAACGAGATCGCCGAGCACTACGTGCGGGCGCTGGATATCCGGCTGGCCAGCCTCGACATGCCGATCCGGCTGCTGTCGGGGGGCAACCAGCAGAAGGCGCTTCTGGCGCGCTGGCTGGCAACCCAGCCCGAGTTGCTGATCCTCGACGAACCCACGCGCGGCATCGACGTCGGCGCCCATGCCGAGATCATCGCCCTGATCGAGCGCCTGCGCGAAGAGGGGATGGCGCTGCTCGTCGCCTCCTCCGAGCTGGAAGAGCTGGTGGCCTATTCGACCCGGGTCGTGGTGCTGCGTGACCGCCGCCAGGTCGGAGAGCTGACCGGCGACCAGATCACCCCGTCCAACATCGTCGCCGCCATCGCCGCCGAAGAGCCGAAGGAGGCCACAGCCTGATGTCCGCCACCACATCCTCCGTCTTCAAGCGCATCCTGCCGCAGCTGATCATCCTCGCGGTGGTGCTGGCGCTGAACGTCATCGTCTTCCCCGGCTTCCTCAATATCGAGGTCCACAACGGCCGAATCTTCGGCAACCTGATCGACGTGCTGAACCGCGGTGCGCCCGTCGCGCTGCTGTGCATCGGCATGACGCTGGTGATCGCCACGCGCGGCATCGACCTGTCGGTCGGCGCGGTCATGGCCATCGCGGGGGCCACGGCGGCCTCGCTGGTCAGCGACGGGCACCACTGGACGACCTCGCTGCTTGGCGCGCTGCTGGTCGGCTCGCTCTGCGGGTTGTGGAACGGCTTCCTTGTGGCGGTGCTGCGCATCCAGCCCATCGTCGCGACATTGGTGCTGATGGTCGCCGGGCGCGGCATAGCCCAGCTGATCACCGAGGGCACCATCCTGACCTTCATCGACCCCGGGCTGATCCGCCTCGGCGCGGGCACGATCATCGGCATCCCGACGCCCATCCTGATCTGGATCGCGCTCGGGGCAGGGGCGATCCTTGCGGTGCGCCGCACGGCCCTTGGCATGCTGATCGAGGCCATAGGCATCAACGAGGCCTCCTCGCGCCTCGCCGGCATCAACTCCCGCGTGCTGCTGATCTGCGTCTACGCCATGACCGGCCTCTGCGCCGCGCTGGCCGGTGTCATTGTCGCCGCCGACATCAAGGGCGCGGATGCCAACAATGCCGGGCTCTGGCTTGAGCTGGATGCGATCCTTGCGGTGGTCATCGGCGGCAACTCCCTGCTCGGCGGGCGGTTTTCCATCCTCGCCTCGCTTCTGGGGGCGCTGATCATCCAGTCGGTGAACTCGCTGATCCTGCTCTCGGGGATGCCGCCTGAATTCAACCTGATCATCAAGTCGGTGCTGATCCTCTGCATCCTGGTCATCCAGTCGCCCAAGGTCGGCCATCTCATCTACATGCTGCGGGCCTCCAGCCTGCATGTCCCCCCGCCCGAGACCCCCTCGCGGCGCGTGCTGACGCCCAAGGAGGACGCACAGTGATCCGCTCGACCCACCTGCCGCTGCTGGTCACGCTGCTGACCTTCGTGCTGGCCTATGCCCTCTGCGCGGCGCAATACCCGGCGATGCTTTCGACCCGTGTCGTGGCCAACCTGCTGACCGACAACGCTTTCCTCGGCATCGTCGCGGTCGGCATGACCTTCGTCATCCTTTCGGGCGGCATCGACCTTTCCGTCGGTTCAGTCATCGCCTTCACCGGGGTCTTCCTGGCGGTGGTGCTGCGCGACACCTCGATCCACCCGCTGACCGCCTTCGTGCTGGTGCTGGCGCTGACCACCGCTTTCGGCGCGGCCATGGGGGCGGTGATCCACTACCTTGAAATGCCGCCCTTCATCGTCACCCTGGCGGGGATGTTCTTTGCCCGCGGCGCGGCCTACGTGCTGTCCACCGACAGCGTGCCGATCGAACACGAGTTCTACGATTTCCTGCAATCGCTCTACTACAAGGCGCCGGGCGGCGGGCGGTTCCGGTTGATCGGGGCGGTGATGTTGCTGGCCTTCGTGGCCGGCGGGCTGGTGCTGCACCGTACCCGGCTGGGCCAGAACGTCTACGCCCTTGGCGGCGGCGTCGCCACGGCGCGCCTGATGGGGGTGCCGCTGGCCCGGACCACGGTGTCGATCTACGCCATCTCGGGCGGGCTGGCGGGCCTCGCGGGGATCGTCTTCTCGCTCTACACCTCGGCGGGCTATTCGCTGGCGACGGTGGGGGTCGAGCTGGACGCCATCGCGGCGGTGGTCATCGGCGGCACGCTGCTGTCGGGCGGCTACGGCTTTGTCGCGGGCACCTTCTTCGGCATCCTGATCATGGGGCTGATCCAGACCTACATCGTCTTCGACGGGACATTGTCGAGTTGGTGGACTAAGATCGTCATCGGAGCGCTGCTCTTCGCCTTCATCCTGCTGCAAAAGGGACTGACTTGGGCCACGACAAGCCGAAAGAGAGTTCGGACTGGCTCCGCCACGCCGTCATGACAGTCGTCTCGGCCGACGCCCGGAGGGCGCGGACCTCGAACCATACAAGCTTCGTCGTCGAGCAACTCGGACGGGCCATCGTGGCCGGGGAATACCCGGCCGAGACGATGATCCCGCTGGATCCGGACCTGTGCGAGATGTTCGATGTGTCGCGTACCGTGGTGCGCGAGGCCAAGAAGACCCTGGCGGCCAAGGCGCTGATCCAGTCGAAGGCCAAGGTCGGCACCCATGTGCGCCCGCCCGACGACTGGAACATGTTCGACGAGGACGTGCTGCGCTGGCATTCGGCGGTGAAGTCGCCCGGCCGCTTCTACGACGAGCTGTTCGAGATCCGGCTGATCTTCGAGCCCGCCGCTGCCGCCCGCGCCGCGCGCCAGGCCAACCAGGTCGACTGCGACCAGCTCTTCGCGCTCTGCGACGAGATGGAGGCGGCCGGCAGCCGCGCCGATTTCGCCGTTGCCGACTATGAATTCCACAAGCAGGTGCTGCGCATCTCGGGCAACCGCTTTCTGCGCTCGCTCGGCGACATGGTGCAGACGGCGCTCTATTCGCTGTTTCTCATGGACGGGGACGAGAGCTTTGCCGCAAACCGGGCCGACGTGGCGCGCAACCACCGTGACATCGCGCGGGCCATCGCGTCGGGGCTGCCCGAACTGGCCGAGACGGCGATGCGCAAGGTGATCCGCGACGGGCGTGCGCGGACCTCTGTCCAACCCGCCCGGTCGCCTGCCCGGTGACGCGGTCACGCCACCGCCGGAAGGATCAGTAGCCGGCGAAATTCGCCCGCATGATGCGCTCTTCCTGCTCGATGCGCCGGCGCAGGATCAGGGCGTAGAGGGGCAGGCCGATGGTCAGCGTGTACCAGGCATGCATCACCAGGGCGAAGCCCAGAAGTTCGGGCAGGATGTTGAGGAAGTAGTTGGGATGACGCAGCCGCGACATGAGCGCGCCGGGCACCAGCAGATGATCGCGCGCCAGCATCAGCTTCACGGTCCAGAAGCGGCCCAGTTCGCGTACCACCACGAGCAGCGCCAGCATGGACGCCGCATAGATCACAAGGCCGACCGCCGAGGTCCAGTCGGGGGTTGGGGCGCGCCAGACCGCCTCGGCGAAGCCTGCCAGGTAGAAGGCTACATGCGCCAGGGCCAGCAGGGTCGTGGTGCCGGCATGATGCTCCGCCGCTCCTTCGGCGCGCAACCGCCGCTCGTTTCGCATCGAGATGACCAGGCTGACGGAGCGCAGCAGGACAGCGATGAACATGAAGCAAAACACCAGCATCTTGAGCCTCAACAAGAGTTCCCTTAGGTAAAGTTGGCTTCCACTAGGATGATTTTCGTCATCGGTCGAGGGGGTGATGATGGATTCTGAGGTCTCTCGCTCGTTTTTTCGGAATTTACCGCCGGTCTGCGCCCGTCTCGCGTGCCAGGGGGCGGCAAACCTATCTCATGGGTTGTGAAGGGTCCACCGGCGGCCCGGACGTCCGGGATGGGCCGCCGGTGGAGAATGCCCGACCCGGGGCAGCCCGGGGTCGGCCGGGCAGGGTCGGGGCATGGGGAGAGGGCTCAGAACCGCAGCGAGACCTCAAGCTTGGCGCCGAAGCTTTCGTGGTCGGAGCCAAGGCCGTCGTAGTCCAGCCCCAGGGCATAGGTCATGCCGTCGTGGGTCTGGCCGGACAGCCCGAAGGTGAGGCGCCCGCGCAGCCCGTCGATGTCGTAGTCGCCTGTCGTCGGGGCGTTTTCGGTATGGGTCTTGCCCCAGACCACAGCGACGCCGCCGGTCATCTCAAGCGCGCCGGTCGGCGTTTCGACGGGCCAGCTGACGTCGAGACCCAGGTCAACCTCGGTCAGGGCCGCGCTCTGGCCTGCAACCGGGTTGCCGAAGCCGTCGCTGTAGGCCGCCTGCCGGTCCTGCACATGGGCGATGCCGACGGAGGGTTCCAGCCTGTAGATGCCGCGCTCGACACTGCCCTCCAGCCGCGCCTGCGCCAGCCAGCGTTCGGTCGAGAAACGGGCCTCGGGCGCGCCGCCGACCGTGATCCGGTTGCGGGTCTGGCCATAGAGCAGCCGGGCCTCGTAGCGCAGGGGGTGGTCGGCGATCTGCCCGGCCACATAGGGACCGGCCAGCCAGCCGCTGCCCTCGATCGCCGGATCCGCCGCCGATGTCGCCATGTGGTCGAACTGCAGCATGACCCCGGCCACCAGCCGCTCGCTGGCGATCGCATGGGCGCCGATCACCCCGAAGAGATAGTCCGAACGGGTCCCGTCCGAGGTGCTGCGCCGGGCCTCCAGCTCCATCCAGACACTGCGTGACAGCGCGCCATCGAAGCTGAAGCTGAGCATCCCGGGCCGAGCCTGCAGTGCGAAGCTGCGCGGCGTACCGTTGCCCGACAGCAGGGCGGTCAGGTCGGGCTGGCTGGCCAGCAGCGCCGCGTTGCGCTGGATCAGGAACTGCGCGATGGCCTCGCGGCTTTCCTCGACCACGGTATTGGCGAGCGACAGCAGGTTCGACGCCTCGCTGAGGTTGCCGGCGCCGTCCTCGGCAGCACCTTCGGGCAGCTGCACGCTGAGGTCGCCGGTGCCGCTGCTGCGGACCGACAGCAGGTAGTCCGCGCCGCTGCCCGTCAGCCCGGTGACCGAGCCGCCGGAGATCTGCACGTCGTCGGTGCCGAACCCGGTCACCGGCTCCGAAAATGTGACGGTCACGCTCAGGTCCTCAGGTCCCGAGTAGCTCTCGGCGTCGGTGTTCAGCTGCACCGTCGGCGCGATCCCGTCATACATGGCCGAGCGGGTGACCGAGGCGGTGTTGCCGTTCAGGGCCTGGTCCGTCGCGGCATTCGCCTGCACCTGGACGCTGAAGAGACCCGGGCCCGAGGGCGTGACTGCGATGGTGTAGTCCTGCCCGCTGCCGGTGACACTGGCCGTCGCATTGACCAGGCTCAGGCCGCTTTCGGACAGGCCGCTGACCGGCTCGGAGAAGGTCAGGGAGGCCGTGTAGACCCCGTCGACCGGGCCCGAGAGCGGCGACAGATCCGCCGAGGGGCCCGTGGTGTCATGGGTCGCCTGCCTGGTCTGCGACGCGACATTGCCGTTGCCCGCCGCGTCCTGGGCGGCATCCGCGGGGATGGACAGGCTGACCAGCCCGTCCGCGAGGGGCGAGAGCTTTATCACGTAGTCGGTGCCGCTGCCGGTCAGGTCGGCGGTGGCGTTGACCACGTTCAGGTCCTGCTCCGTCAACCCGGTGACGGGTTCGCTGAAGGTGACGGTGACGGTGTAGATCCCGCTGGTCGGTCCGGCCAGCTCCGAGATCGTGACCTGGGGCGGGACGGTGTCATAGACCGCGCTGACCGGGCCGTCGGCGGTGCTGGGGTTGCCCGAGGCGTCCTCCGTCATGCCCGCCGGCGCGCTCACCGAGACCGTGCCCTGACCCGAGGGGGTGAGGGTGACCGTGTAGCTGTCGCCCGACCCCGAGACCGAGGCCGTTGCGTTGACCAGCTGCAGGTCGTCACCGGTGAACCCGGTGACATCCTCCGAGAAGCTGATGGTGGTGGTATAGGTCCCGCTCACCGGTCCCGTCAGCGCGGCGAGGGAGGTTTCGGGCGCCGTCGTGTCCTGGCTGACCGCGCTGACCTCGAAGCTGTAGCTGGCCTGCCCGTAGGCGTCCGAGGTGATCTCGACCGTGGCCGAGTGGCTGCCGGTCTCGACGGGCGCGAAGGTCACGGTCAGCGTGGTGCTTTCGCCGGGCGCGATGCTCATCGACGCGGCGGAGGCCGAGAAGTTGTCGTCGTCGTCGCTGATTTGCGACAGGGTCAGGCTGGCGGTGCCGGGGTTGCTGATGGTGAACTGGCGCGTGGTGCCCTGCGGGAACTCGTGGGTGCCCATGTCGGTGCCGTTGCCGGTCTCGGTATCGGCGCTGTCCGGCGGGATCAGGCTGCCGTCGCCGCGCAGCTCGATTCCGGGCAGGCCGCCGTAGGCGATGCTCTTCGATCCGGTCGCGGTATTGGCATTGCCCGCCGCATCTTCGACCGCCCCGGCGCCGATCCCATAGCCGGTGTCCCCGGCGGCCTGGGCCGTCAGCACGATATCGTAGACGGTGGACGAGACGGGCGTCAGCTCGGCCGTGGCGTTGGTCAGGGCGAGGTCCGCGAAGGCGAAGCCTGTGACCGGCTCCGAGAAGGTCACGCGCGAGGTGAACTGGTTGCCGTTCTGCGGCCCGACGAGGTCGCCCAGGGTAAAGGTGGGCGCGGTGCCGTCGAAGGTCGCTTCGCGGGTGACCGAGGCGGTGTTGCCGTTGCCCGCACCGTCCTCGGCGACCTCTGCCGGGACGGTGACGCTGAGCAGCCCGTCACCATCAGGGGTGATCTCCAGCGCATAGCTGTCGCCACTGCCCGAGAGGCTGGCGGAGGCGTTGACCAGGGCGAGGTCGCTCTCGGTCAGGCCGGTGACGGGCTCGGAGAAGGTGAGCGTGGCGGAATAGACGCCGTTCACCGGGCCGGAAAGCACCGAGAGGGTGGCGGAGGGCGGCGTCTCGTCGAACTCGGCGGTGACCGGACCGGCGGCGGTGCTGTCGTTGCCCCAGGTGTCCTCGGTCAGGCCGAGCGGGGCGGCGACCGAAACCGTGCCCGAGCCAAGGGGGGTCACGGTCAGCGTGTAGCTGTCCCCGGAGCCCGAGACGGAGACAGAGGCATTGACCAGGGTCAACTCGCTGCCCTGGAAGGGATTCACCGGTTCGGAGAAGCTGAGCGTCGTCGTGTAGACCCCGTTCACCGGGCCCGACAGCGGCGCAAGCGTGGTCTGCGGCGCGGTGGTGTCCTGGCTGACCGCCTTGATCGCGAAGTTGAACGTGCTCTGTGTCGGCACGTTCGTGCTCATCTGGATCGTGGTCTGATGGGTGCCGGGGGCACTGGGCGCATAGAAGATCGTGAGCTGTGCGAACTCACCCGGTTCGACGAAGACCGACCCCCGCGAAGGGGTGAAGGCGGCGCTGCCGTCGCGGATGTCCGAGACCGCAAGCCTGGCGCTGCCGGTGTTGCGGATGGTGAAGGTGCGGGAGGTGGAGGCGGGGTGTTCGAAGGTGCCGAAATCGGTGTTGTTCAGCGTCGAGGGCGTGGTGCTGCCCGGCGGGACGGGCTGGTTGTCGCTGACGATCTGGATCGCCGGGGTGCCACTGAAGCTGGAGGTGACCGGGCCGAAGACGGCGGTATTCGCCTGGCCCGACAGATCCTCGACCGCGCCGACCTGGATCGAATAGCCAAGGCTTCCGGACCCGATCGGGGTGAGGACCACATCATAGGAACTGGCCGACAGCGGGGTGATCTCGGCCGTGGCATTGGTCAGGATCAGGTCGTCGGTGGTGAAGCCGGTCACCGGCTCGGAGAAATCGACCCGCGACGTGTATTCGTTGACGGCGGAGGGGCCGGCGAGATCCCCCAGCGTGGCGGTCGGCGCCACGGTGTCGACACCGCTGCCCTTGATGGTGAAGGTATAGGGGCTGGAGGGGTCGTTGGTCGTGACTGTCACGGTGGCGGTGTAGTCGTCGACGCCCGGCGGGTTGAACCGGATCGTCATGCCGGCGGATCCGCCCGCGCCGATGGTCAGGGCGGGGGGCGAGGTGACGGCAAAGCCCTGGCCGGCGGTGATCGAGACACTGTTGACCGCCAGGGGGGCGGTGCCGCTGTTGAACAGCAGGAAGCTGCGCGGGCTGTTGCTGCCGCCATATTCGACATTGCCGTAGTCGGTGGACTTGGCGGTGGTCGGCGTGCTGTCCCCGTCGGGAATAGAGGTGACGCCGTTCGACGTGCCGTAGACCATCAGGTTGGATTCTCCGGTGCCGGTGCCCTTGATGGTGAAGCTGTAGGTCTGGATGTTCGGCCCGGTGACGACGAGCGTGCCGGTGTGCTGTCCTGCCGTGGTCGGATCGAAGGAGACGGTCACCTCCTGCGTCGTGCCGTTGGCGAGGTCACCGGAAAAGCCCGAGGTCAGCGAGAAGGCGCTGCTGCTGCCGGCGCCCAGGGCGACGCTGCTGATCGAGGGCACGCCCGAGGCGCCGGGCTCAAGCTCGAAGGTGCGGCTGATCGCGCTGGCCGAGAGGGCGACGCTGCCGAAATCCGTACGGTCCAGGGTGCTGGGCGTCGAGTCGCCGTTGGAGATGACCGCGCCGTTGCCAGTGACCGTCAGCGGCGCCTTCGTGTTGGCGCAGTCGGGATCATTGGCCATGTCGATCGAGGTGTAGTGGTAGGTGCCAAAGGTGCCCAGTGGCGTGGTTCCCGGGTCCAGCGGCGATTCCGTCAGCGCGCGGCCCGTGCCGGCATCGCGGAAGTCGCCGTAAAGGCCATACCAGGCGACCGTGCCGATCAGGTCCGAGGCGGAGATGAACGGGTCGGTCGAGGCGCTCAGGGTCTCGCCGTCTGTTGTCGCCTGCTGGTGTTGTATATTGCCGGTGCTGCCCAGCCCTTCCTCCCACTGGGCCAGGTTCAGGTATTCGCCGTTAAAAGAGCTGGTCGCGCCATAGGAGACATCGACGCGCCCCGAGGTCTGATTTGCGTTCGGTCCCGCGATGCAGGTGCCATCCGCGACATGGGTGAGCGTGAGGGTCCCGTTCGTCAGCTCCGCTTGGGCCTGCGTCGCCCCCAGTCCCGCAAGTGTCGCCATCATCAGGAGGTTTCGCATGGTGGAAAGGCACGTGCGGGCGAAACGGGCAGTGATGCGGGGCATGGGCAGTCCTGTCAGACGACGCGGCAACAGGTCCGGCCCCGAGAACGGGGCGCGGCGCAAGTAGCGGCAGGGAGTGGCGATTTCCTGCCGGATTTACCGCAGGTCAGCAGGGCTGCCCATCTACGGATCCATTGAATTGGCCAAAAAAGTTAATCTGGTCCGGTGGGTATCGTTTGTGTTAAGTCATTAATTATCTCGGGCTCATCTTAATTTGTCGCCTTGCGGCGTTCCGAAAGCAGTAAGACTATCCAATGAGTGAGCTAGACCAGCAGGCGCCGTCCCGAGCGCCCGAGTCGTCCTTGGCGCGCGGTGACCAGCTTGGCGTGCTGATCGTCGAAGACCGCCCGCATTTTCTCGACCGCCTCGCGGACGCCGTGTCCGCCGGGCCGGGGTTTGCCGTGCTCGGCACCGCCCGCACCCTTGGCGAGGGGCTGCGGTTGCTGCGTTGGCTCAGGCCGGATTTCGTCCTTGTCGACCTGGGGCTGCCGGACGGATCGGGGCAGGCGCTGATCCGCGCGGCCCGTGAGGCGGACTGGCCCTGTGCCACGCTGGTGATCAGCCTGTTCGGGGACGAGGACAGCGTGATCTCGGCCCTTCGCGAGGGCGCGCGGGGCTACATCCTGAAGACCGACAGCTCGCAGGACATCGTGCAGGCCCTGCGCGCGGTGGCCGAGGGCGGCAGCCCGATCTCGCCACAGATCGCCCGGCACCTGCTGGCGCTGCTGCCGGCCGCCGACGCCGCGCCCGCGCCGCAGAGCAGCACCGTGCGGCTGACCCGGCGCGAGACGGCGGTGCTGGAGCTGATCGCGGCGGGCTATCGTCGGCAGGAGGTCGCCGACCGGCTGGACATCAGTCTCGGCACCGTCGGCACCCATGTGCATAACATCTACCGCAAACTTGAAGTGACCTCGAACGTCGAGGCCATCGCGGCCGCCAGCCGGCAGGGTCTTGTCTGAGCGCGGGCCGGTGCCGAACGGCGGGGGAGGGTGCGGTTGAGCAGGACCTTGAGGCAGGCGGAGCCGGGTCAGCGGGCGGTGCTGCGGGCGCTTGGCCTGACGGTGCTTCTGATCGCGGTGGCGGTTGCCGGGCTGGCGCTTCTGCCGTCATCCGGGGCCGGGCGCGGCCATGGCGCCCTGCATCTGGACCGTGCCCTGATCTGCCTGCCGGTCGGCGATGATCCCTGTGCGCGCAGCGCGCCCGTCTCGCTGCCCCATGACCGGCGGGTGCCGGAACAGGGCGGCGGGCCGGGCCGGATCCACTACCGTCTCAGCTTCACCCCTGACCCCGATTGGGACGATACGGGCCTGCTGCTTGACCGATTCGGGGACACGCTCTTCCTGACGCTGAACGGCCAGGCGCTGACGCCGCGGCGGGACGGCGAGGGCCCGCGCTGGCATGATCGCAACCGTCCCAGCTTCTTCCTGCTCTCGCCCGCCCTGCTGCAGGAGGGGGAGAACTGGCTGGATGTCACCCTGACCGCCGATCCCGGAACCTGGCTGCACCTCTACCCGGTGGACGTGGGCGAAGCGCGACCGCTCTACCTGGACTGGCTGAAGGCATTCGTCTACCGCAATGGCTTTGCCCGCATGGCCTGGGCCGTCGCCCTGCTTCAGCTGGCCATCTTCGCCATGCTTTCGCGCGCGGCCCCGCGCGAACTGGGCACGCGCTGGCTGCCGCCGGTCATGGCCAGCGTCGCGGTCTACACCTGGTACTGGTCGGCGCCCAACCTTGTGCCGGTGCCCCAGGTCACCCGGGTGCTGGCCGAGCTCTGCGTGCAGGCGTCGGTCTATTTCCTCTACCGCTTCCTGAGAGCCTTCGTGAAGGACTACCCCCAGAGCGGGCTTGCGGCGATCCACGGGCTGCTGCTGGCCGAGGCGCTGGTGCTGGCGCTGGCCTGGCTGCTGTTCTCGCTCGACCTGCTGTTCCTCAGCCATGCGATCACGGTGGTCATCGCGCTCTATGGGCTGGCCCTGCTGCTGGTCGGGCCAGAGCCCTGGTATCGCGGCGTGCGGCTGAAGTTCTTCCCGCTGTTCGGCGCCGCGCTGGTCTGCGGCGTGGCGCAGTGGCTGATCCGCCTGCTGGGCCCGGTCAGCCTGGCGGGGGATCCCGGCTCGGTCGCGCCCTTGCTGATCTTCGCGGCGATCGCCTGGGCGTTCTTCGACAGGATGATCCAGCTGCAGCGCCAGACCGACCGGCTGAACGCCACCCTGCGCCAGCAGGTCGACGAGAAGTCGCGCGAACTGGAAGAGACCTACCGCGAACTGGCCCGCCACGCCGAGGCCCGGGTGCTGCGCGAGGAGCGCCAGCGGATCATGCAGGACCTGCACGACGGGCTGGGCGGGCAGCTGGTCAATACCCTTGCCTATGTCGAGACCTCCGGCCACGAGGATCCGGTGCTGGTCGCCGCGCTGGAGACGGCACTGGTGGACATGGGCATGATGATCGACGGGCTGCAGAACCAGGACGATCTTTCACTGATGCTGGCCATGTTGCGCGGCCGGCTGGAGCCGATGCTGGAACGCCACCACGCCCGTTTCGAATGGCAGGTCGAGGGGCGGCCCGAGCTGCGCGACCGCAGCGCCTCTGTCTCGGCGCTGCGTATCGTGCAGGAGGCGATCACCAATGCGGTGAAGCATTCGGGCGCCGATGTGATCCGGGTCGAGACCACGGCGCGTTCGGTCACTGTCAGCGACGACGGGCGTGGCCTGGCAGCAGGGCAGGGACAGGGGACCCGACGGGGCCTCGGCCTGCCCGGGATGCGGCGCCGGGCCGAGGAGCTGGGCCTTGACCTGGTGATCGACAGCTCGGGCGCGGGGACGCGGATCCACCTGTTCTGGTGACCCGGCTCGGTCGAACCGCGAGGGAGCAGCCCGGGGGGGCGACTCTTTTGCCACCAGGCCGGGGCAGGTGGTTGCCGACAGGCACCATCCTGCGAGGGGGGGCCGAGCGGACGGCCCCCCCCGCGCAACTCTCCGGGCCTAGATGGACTGCCCGCCCGAGACCTCGATGCGCTGGCCGGTGACCCAGCGATTGCCATCCCCGAGAAGGCTTGCGACCATCAGGCCGATGTCCTCGGGCAGGCCGACACGGCCAAGGGCGGTCATCTGCGCGAACTGGGCGTTGACCTCGGCGTTGTCACGCACCAGACCGCCGCCGAAGTCGGTTTCGATCGCGCCCGGCGCCACGGTGTTGACGGTGATGCCGCGCCCGCCGAATTCGCGCGCCATGTAGACGGTCAGCATCTCGACGGCGGCCTTGGCGGCGGAATAGGCCGCGAACCCGGGGTAGGACACGCGGGTCAGCCCCGAGGAGACGTTCACGATCCGGCCCCCGTCGCCCAGCAGGGGCAGCAGCGCCTGCACGAGGAAAAAGATCCCCTTGACGTGAACCTGGAACAGGCCGTCGAACTGCGCTTCCGTGGTCTCTTCGATGAGGGCGAATTCGCCATGTCCGGCGTTGTTCACCAGGCTGTCGAAGCTGTCGCGCCCCCAGTGTTCGGCAAGGCTGTCGCGCAGGGTCGTTGCGAAGGAAGGGAAGCTGGCGATATCGCCGATGTCCAGCGGCAGGGCGACCGCCTTGCGGCCGAGGGCCCGGATCTCTTCGGCGACCTGCTGCGCCTGAGCCTCGTTCGCCCGATAGGCGAGGATCACGTCCCCGCCGGCGGCGGCGATGGACAGGGCGATGTTGCGGCCCAGGCCGCGATTGGCCCCGGTGACGAGAGTGATCTTGGTCATGATGATCTCCTGTGGGTTTCTCGATGCCGGCAAGATAGGCGGGACGGGCTGCGCGACGTTGCCTGATCCGCGCCGCTTCTTGCCTGATCCCGCTCAGGTCTGGCCATGGCGTGCCGCTTGGAGTAATTTTTCGTCATGACAATTGCCCGAACCGATCCCGCCGCCCCGGCCCTGCTGCACCACTGCCGCCGCTATGCGGATGCCCATGTCGGCCCGGAGGGCGCGGCCCAGGTCTCTTTCCCGGGGCTTTCCGTGGTGCGCGCGATGCGGCCCGGTGAGCTTCAGGTCGCGGTGCAGAAGCCGGTGATCGCGATGCTGCTTCAGGGCCGCAAACGGGTCACCACGGCGGGAAGCAGCTTCGAATATGCGCCGGGCGAAGCGATGGTGATCGCGGCCGATATCCCGACGGTCAGCCAGGTGACACGCGCCAGCCCGGCGGCGCCCTACTATTCGCTCGTGCTTGACCTGTCGCCGGCGATTCTGAAGGAGCTGTCGGGTCTGAAGGAACTGTCGGGCCCGCAGGCCGGTCCGCCCATGGTGCGGGCAGGGCAGGGGGGCGCCGGGTCGATACGGGTCGAGCCAATGGCCCCGGAGGTCACCGATGCGGCCCTGCGCCTGGCGCGGCTGTTCGATCAGCCCGAGACTCTGGCCGTCCTGGGGCCGGGGCTGGTCCGGGAACTGCACTACTGGTTGCTGAAGGGGGTGCACGGCCCGGCGATCCGCGCCATCGGAACGGTCAACAGCGTGGCCGAGCGGATCGCCCGCGCGGTCGAGATCCTGCGCCGGGACTACGCGCGACAGATCCGGGTCTCCGAGCTGGCAGACGCGGCGGGGATGAGCGAGGCGGCCTTTCATCGCCAGTTCCGTGCCATCACCACGCTGAGTCCGCTGCAGTTCCAGAAGCAGCTGCGCCTGATCGAGGCGCGGCGGCTGATGCTGAGCCGGGGGGACAGGATCGCCCAGGCGGCCTACGCGGTCGGCTATGCCAGCGTGCCGCAATTCACCCGGGAGTATGGCCGTTTCTTCAAGGTTTCCCCCGGGCAGGACAGGCGCCTCGAGGCCGGGGAAATGTCTCTCCGGCGCGGATCCGCTTGAGGACAGGGACGGAGGCCGTCCCGCCGGACGGCGCGGTGGCGGCAGAATGTCCGAACGGCTGACCGCGCGATTGCCCGCCTGGCGGGATGCCAGAAGCACGCCCTGCGCCTGTGTCGGAATGGCCCGAAGCTGGTTGCACCGGCGGCAAAGCGGAGGGCGGGGGCATGACTTGCGGGCCGTCTTTTCCTCTTCCTCTTGACCTCCCGGCCCCCAGGGTGTCGAGAGGGGCCGCGCGTCCGTACCCCGACGCGCGGCCAGCCACCGTGCAGTCCCCCATAGGCACGGCCGGCCGGCGCGGCGGTGCTTGTCCCACCTTCGCCGTCGCGCCAACCCTGGGGCGGGTCCCCTTGGTCCCGCCGAGGAAGGTGGCGCGGCCTGCCGTCCCGTGCACCCAGCTGACGCATCGCGATCTTCAAGGGAATCCCTGTCCCGTCGGCGGGCTTCGGCCCTGTTTCCCGCCGCGCTCGGGAGGTGTCACCGGTGGGTGGGCTGGCACCCCTTCGGTCAAGGATCTGAAAAGGCGTGAAAACTTTTCGTTTGACCCCGGGCATGATTTTCGAGTTGTATTATAGAGCGACAAAAAACAATACACAGATATCCTGACAGGGAGTGACAGAATGAGACTTGGACACCGCATCGGCGCTTCGGCCCTCGGCATCATGGCGGCGCTCGCCGCAGGTGGCGCCGCAGCGCAGACGCTGAACGTGCAACTTTCTTCGGACATCCGCAGCTCGCGTCCCGGCGTGAACCGCGACGCGCTGTCGGACATGGTGGCGCTGAACGTGGCCGAGGGGCTGTTTGCCATCGGCGAGCGGGGCGACATCGTGCCGATGCTGGCCGAAAGCTGGACCGTGTCCGACGACGGCACCGTCTACACGTTCGCCCTGCGCGAGGGCCGCGTGTTCCACAATGGCGCGCCGGTCACCGCCGATCTGGTGAAGCAGAGCTGGGAGGCCATGCTGGCGGCCCCCGACTTCAACTGCGCAGGCTTCTTCGACGGCAGCCGCGGCGCGGCCATCACCTCGATCGAGGCGCCGGAGGCGGACACGGTGGTCATCACCCTGGAAGAGCCGGACGCGATGTTCCTGAAGTATGCCGCCCAGTCGCAATGTGGCGGCATGGCGGTGACCCACCCCGACAGTTTCAGCGCCGATGGCGACTGGGACCACCCGGTCGGCACCGGCCCCTTCACCTTCGCCGACTGGCGCCGTGGCCAGAGCGTCGTGCTTGAGAAATTCGCGGACTACCAGCCGCTGACGGGCGAACCGGATGGGTTTGCAGGCCACAAGGAAGCGCTCGTGGACGTGGTGAACCTGGTGGTGACCCCGGACCGGGCCACTGCCGTGGCCGCGCTGCGCAGCGGGGACCTGGACGTGGTGCCCTATCTGTCGACCTCCGAAGCGGCCGAGCTGATGGACGACCCGGATTTCGAGGTCAAATCCTCTCCGCATGGGGGCATGATCACCCTGCTGATGCAGACCGCCGACCCGGTGCTGTCCTCGACCGAGATGCGCATGGCCGTGGCCAAGGCGCTGGACATCCCGCAGCTGGTCGACGTGGCGACGGACGGGCTGGGCACGGCGAATGCCTCGCTGGTGCCCAAGGGCTCGATCTACCACAGCGCGCTGCACGACCGTTCGATCGACTATGCGCCCGACGAGGTGCCGGCGCTGCTGGAGGCGGCGGGCTACAATGGCGAAGAGCTGGTGATCCAGACGAACCGTCGCAACCCGATCAACGAGAACGTTGCCGTGCTGGCTCAGGCCATGCTGCAGATGGCCGGCATCAACGCCCGCATCGAGGTTCTCGAATGGGCGACGCAGCTGGATCGTTTCCGTTCGGGCAGCTTCCAGATGTCGGCGTTCAACTACTCGGACCGTGCCGACCCGGTGCTGGCCTACAGCGCCGTGGTCGACAGCAAGGAGGACCGGGGCAGCGCCATCTGGGATGACCCGCGCGCCATCGAGCTGGTCGCCAAGACCTTGCAGACCCCCGACGGTGACGCGCGCCAGGCGCTCTTTGACGAGCTGCACGAGCTCTACCTCGAACAGATGCCCTTCGTGATGCTGGCCAACAACCTGACGGTCTCGGTGAATGCCGATTATGTCCAGGACTACAGCACCTGGAATGGCTTTGCGCGCCTCTGGGGCGTCAGCGTCGAGAAGTAACAGACCGATCCGACAGGACCTCCGGGGACCCCTATGACCAGATTCGTACTGTCGCGGCTCATCTCCGCGATACCCACACTCTTCCTCGTATCGCTGGCGGTGTTCACGCTGATCCGGCTGATCCCCGGGGATCCCGTAAGCCTGATGCTCGGCGACAATGTCGACGATGCGGCTTACACGGCGATGAGTCATGAACTGGGGCTGGACCGCCCGATCGCGGTCCAGTTCCTGATGTGGCTGCAAGGGGCGTTCCAGGGTGACCTGGGCCGCTCGATCACCACCGGCGAGGCCGTGCTGCCGCTGGTGCTGCAACGTTTCGCCATCACCGCACAGCTGGTGCTGGTGGCGGTCGGGCTGGCAACGGTGCTGGCGGTGCCGTTCGGTATGCTGGCGGCCTGGCGGCAGAACTCGGCCTTCGACCTGGGGGTGGTCGTGGGGGCCACGGCGCTGATGTCGATCCCGACCTTCTGGATGGGGCTGATGTTGCTGCTGCTCTTCGGCCTGAACCTCGGCTGGTTGCCGGTGCTGGGCTATGTCTCGCCCTTCGAGGATTTCGGGGCAGGGGCGCTCTACCTGGTGATGCCCGTCGCGGCGCTGGTGCTGCATGAATGCGGCATCCTTGTGCGGATGTCGCGGGCCTCCACCCTCGACGTGCTGCGGCTGGACTACGTGACCCATGCGCGCGCCAAGGGCCTGACCGAGAGCCAGGTGCTGCGACACCACGTCTTCCGCAATGCCTTCGGGCCGACCTGGACCCTGCTGGGCCTGATCCTGGGCAACCTGCTGGGCGGCGTGGCGGTGGTCGAAACGGTCTTCACCATCCCCGGCCTTGGCCGGCTGATCGTCGAGTCGATCTATGGCCGGGACTACCCGGTGCTGCAGGGCTGCCTGCTGTTTGTTGCCGTCACATACGTCGTCGTGAACCTGATCGTCGACCTTTGCTATCCGCTCTTCGATCCGAGGGTGAAGACCACATGAACCTGGGCCGTACCAACAAGTATCTCGGCGGTCTGCTGATCGCCTTCTTCCTTCTCTCCGCCCTGCTGGGCTGGCTCTGGACGCCCTATGATCCGCTGGCGCTGGATTTGCGCGCGCGCCTTCAGGCGCCCGGCGCGGCGCACTGGCTGGGCACCGACGAATACGGGCGCGACGTGCTGTCCCGCCTGATGGCGGCCGCGAGAACTTCCGTCACCATTTCGGCGCTGACGGTCAGTTTCGCCGTGGCCTTCGGCATCGTGCTGGGCGCCCTCTCGGGGTACGCCCGGGGTTGGATCGACCGTGCCGTGATGCTGCTGACCGACACGCTGCTGGCCTTTCCGTCGATCCTGCTGGCGCTGGCGCTGCTGTCGATCCTGGGGGCGAACATCTGGGGCGTGATCCTGGCCCTGGGCCTGGCCTACATGCCCACGGTCACCCGGGTCGTGCGTGGCGCCGTGATGTCCCTGCGCGAGCAGGAGTTCATCGAGGCCTCGCGCCTCATGGGCCATCCCGTCGGCTACACCCTGCGGGCCCATGTGATCCCCAACTGCCTGGCGCCGGTGATCGTCATCGCGACGTCTATGTTCGGCTCCGTCCTGCTGACGGAAAGCGCGCTGTCCTTCCTTGGCCTGGGCGTGCCGCCGCCGGCGCCCACCTGGGGCAACATGCTGGCCGGCGCGCGCCCCTACATGTCCCAGGCCTCCTGGCTGGGGATATTCCCGGGGTTCTGCATCGCGCTGACCCTCCTCGGCATCAACCTCTTCGGGGACTACGTCCGCGACCGCTTCGATCCGCGCATGAAAGGCCTGTGATGACCGACCAAGACATATTGCTGAGCGTCCAGGCGCTTGAACTGGGGATCGCCGGCCTGCCCGAGAAACGCATCGTGCGCGGTGTCGGCTTCGACATCCGCCCGGGCGAGATGGTGGGCCTGGTCGGGGAGTCGGGCTCGGGCAAGACCATGCTGGGCCGCGCCATCATCGGTTTGCAGCCCGGCGGCATCGTCGGACGGGGCGGCTCCATCCGGCTGCGTGGTCGGGACATTGCACAGATGTCGCCGCGCGAACGACGCCGGATGCGCGGGGAAGAGGTGGCCATCGTCTTCCAGGAGCCGATGACCTCTCTCAACCCGTCGATGACCATCGGGCGGCAGCTGGAGGAACCCCTGCGCACCCACACGAAGCTGGCCGCGGCGGAGCGGCGCGCGCGCATCCTGAAGATGATGGATCGCGTCGGCATTCCATCGCCCGCCGACCGGCTGGACGACTACCCGCACGAGTTCTCCGGCGGGATGCGGCAAAGGATCATGCTGGCCTCGGCCATGCTGCTGAAACCCGCGCTGCTGATCGCGGACGAGCCGACGACGGCGCTGGATGCACTGGTGCAGCGCGAGGTGCTGGAACTGATGGTCGAGATGACCCGCGAGAATGGCACCGCCCTGATCCTGATCAGCCATGACCTGCCCATGGTCGCGCGCTACTGCGAACGGATCATGGTCATGCGCCGGGGCGAACTGGTGGAGCAGGGCGAGACCCGGCAGATCCTTGCGCAGCCGGCCCATGACTACACCCGCAAGCTGCTGGCGGCGATGCCCGAGCGCGGCCCGTTGCGCAGCTTCGCCGAAGGGGACACCCCCCTGGTCGAACTGCGCGATCTGAAGGTCGAATATGTCTCTCGCGGCGGCCTGTTGTCGCGGGCCAACCGCAAGCTGGCCCTGAAGGGCGCCAGCCTGACGGTCCGCCGCGGCGAGGTGGTGGCAGTCGTCGGCGCCTCCGGCTCGGGCAAGACGACCCTGGGCCGGGCGCTTGCCCATCTGATCCCCCACAGCGAAGGCGAGATCCTGTTTCGCGGCAAGCCGGTGCGCCGGGGCAGCGCGGGCTGGATGGATTTCCGCCTGAACTGCCAGATGATCTTCCAGGACCCCTACGGCTCGCTTGACCCGCGCTTCACCATCCGCCGGGCGCTGGCCGAGGCGCTTTACCACCTCGACATCGGCGCGCAGGAAAAGGACGCGCGCATCCGTCGTATCGTCGCCGAGGTCGGGCTGGAGGAGGAGCACCTGGAGCGCCTGCCGCACGAGATGTCGGGCGGCCAGCGGCAGCGGGTGGCCATCGCGCGGGCGATCATTTCCGAACCTGATTTCGTCATCGCGGACGAGGCGGTCTCGGCCCTCGACGTGACCGTCCGGGCGCAGGTGCTGGACCTGCTGGCGGACCTGCAGCAGCGCCACGGTTTCTCGTGTCTCTTCATCAGCCACGACCTGGGCGTGGTGGAACAGCTGGCCGACCGCGTGGTCGTCATGCGCGATGGCGAGATCGTGGAGGAGGGACCGCGCGACCGGATCTTCGACGCGCCCGAGAACGACTATACCCGCGCGCTCCTGTCGGCGATCCCGACCCTGAAGCGCACCGGCGAAGGTGTCGAACTCAGCTGGCGGTTCACCGCGCCGGAGGCGGGCGCATGAGAAGACAGCACTCCCTGCCCAAGCGCGCGCCGGAGGACCATGGCACGGACCCGGAGGTGCTGCTGCGCCTGCTCGACCGCATCGCGGAAGAGGGTCTGGAGGTGCACAGCCTGCTGGTCTGGCACGACGGTGCCCTGATCCAGGAAGCCTACTGGGATCCCTACGGACCTGACCGGCTGCACATGATGCATTCGGTTACCAAGAGCTTCACCGCCATGGCGGTCGGGCTGGCCTGGGATGACGGTCTGCTGGAGCTCGACGCGCCGGTGATCGGCTTCTTCCCCGAACATCGCGCCGTCGCGCCCGAGGGGATCGAGGCGATGACCCTGCGCCACCTGCTGACCATGACCAGCGGCCACGGCCGCGGCATCTCGGGCGGGGCCTGGCGCAAGCTGGAAACGAGCTGGGTCGCGGATTTCCTGCGCCAGCCTCTCGACCATGTCCCGGGCGCGGTCTTCGTCTACGACAGCGCCTGCAGCTATGTCCTGTCGGCCATCGTGCAGAAGGTGACCGGGCGGACCTGTCATGACCTCCTGCGTCGGCGGGTCTTTGATCCGCTGGAGATGACTCCCGGCCTTCGCTGGGACCTCAGCCCGGAAGGGATCAACAGCGGCGGCAACGGGCTGTGGTGCACCAGCCGTGATCTGCTGTCGCTGGGACTCCTCCACCTGCACCACGGGCGCTGGCGGGGGCGGCAGATCCTGTCGCGGGACTGGGTCCGCGCGGCCACGGGGATGCAACTGCGCGATGTCTCGCTGGGGGTGCTGACGGGGGAGGCATATCTCGGCCCCGGGGAAAGCTTCGAGGGGGCAGAGGCCGAGCGCCGTGAAGGCTACGGGTTCCAGTGGTGGCGGGGTCCCCATGACAGCTATTCGGCCAATGGGCTGTTCGGGCAGAACTGTTTCGTCTTCCCCAACGAACGCGCCGTGGTCGCGGTGACGGCCGGGATGGACGACGAGGACAGCCGGCTGAAACAGATGATCCACGAGGACCTGCGCCCGGCCCTTGGTCAGTGGCGCGGCGCGGAGCTGGCGCCGCGGATTGCCGGGTTGGACCTGGTGCCGGCGCCGCCGGGCAACCTGGAGGCTGCACCCGAGGGCTGGCAGGGGCTCTACCTGGCGCAGGACAATGACCAGCAGGTCACCGGGATCCGGCTGGCGCAGGACGGCCCGACGTTGCGCCTGGACATCGAGGACGCGCGCGGTCGCCACGCATTGCGGGCCGGGCTGGGCCATCGGCAGGGCGGCATGACGACCCTGAGCGGCGCCTCCCTGCATCACGCCTACGAGTTCGACGCCCCCGGCGCCCGGGTGGCCGCATGGGCCGCCTGGTCGGCAACCGATGCCGAGGGCTGGAGCTGCCTGACCCTGGACTGTGCCTTCATCGAGACGGCCTTTCGCGATACGCTGCGCCTCTGGCTGCGCGGCGGGGAGATGCGGCTGGAGCGGGAAGTGAACGTCAATTCATCGATCCGCCACCTGCCGCAGCTGCGCGCGACCCGCCTGGCCCAGGAGTGTCCCGAACCGGAGGAGACCCCGACATGAGCGGACCCCTGCACCTGTCCCGCATGACCCAGGCCGAGGCGGCGCGGCGGCTGGCCGAGAACCCGGTGATCCTGTTGCCCCTCGGGTCTCAGGAAGGGCAGGGGCCGCATGTTCCCATGGGCGACTATCGCCTGTCCGAGGCATTGGCCGAACGGGTGGCGGAGCGAAGCGGGGCGCTGGTCGCCCCGGCGCTGCCCTTCGCCTATGCCGACTTCTTCCGCGACTATCCGGGGGGGATGCAGCTTCGGGCGGACACCTTCACCGCGTTGCTGACCGATATGCTGACCAGCTTCCTCGATCACGGGCTGACCCGGCTGCTGATCCTCAACGGCCATACGACAAACGCGCCACTGATCTCGCAGGTCACGCGGACGCTGCGCCGCGAACGGGGTGCCGTGGTGGCCTCGGTCGACCTCTGGCCTTCCGTCTCCGCCACGGTGCTGACGGACCACTTCGGGCAGAGCCCGGTGCGCGGCCATGGGGGCGAGCCGATCACCTCGGTCGCCCTGCACCTGCTGCCGGAGGACGCGCGGCCCCTGGGCGCCCTGCCCGAGGATCGGCGCGGGCAGCTTCTGAACCTTGCCCTGCGTGGCGTCTCCGGGGCGGATTTCGAGGGGCTGCGGGTGAACCTGCCGGTGACCGCGAGCGAGATCGCGCCCGACGGCCTGCTGGGCGGCGATGCCACCCTGGCCACAGCCGAGGCGGGCGCGGCGATCACCGAAGACCTCGTGCGCCGGCTTTCGGCCCTGGTCGCCCATTTGCAAGAGGCCCCGGCCCCCGGAAAGGACCCCGCATGAGCCGCTATCGTATCGAGCCGATGCCCGCCCCGGCGGCTCCGTCCCTGCTGGCGGCGCTGGAGAGGATCGAGACTGCCACCCTGGGCCATGTGCGCCTGACCGGCATGGTGGATCGCGGCATCCGGGCGCTCGACCCGGACCAGCCCGCCCGTGCCGGTGTGGCAGTGACGCTGGCCCTGCCGGCCATGTGCTCCACACTGATGCACCATGCGGTCAGCCTGCTGCGACCGGGCGACATCCTGATCGTCGATCGCCTGGGCGATGACCGTTTCGCCTGCCTTGGCGGTGCCGTGGCGCGGGCGGCGAAGATGGCCGGCGCGGCCGGGGTGGTGATCGACGGCCCCGTGACCGATGTGGCCGAGATCCTGGCCGAGGGCCTGCCGGTCTGGTCGCGCGGCCCCGCGCAGCTGACGACCCGAAGGCTGGAGCTGGGCGGCACGCTGAACCGACCGGTCAGCTGCGGCGGCGTGCCGGTGCTGCCGGGGGACATCGTGCTGGGCGATGCCTCGGGCGTGGTGGTGATGCCCGCCGACGAGGCCGCCGCCGAGGCCGAAGCGGGGATCGCGCGCGAGGGCCGGGTGGCCCGCACCATGGACCGCCTCGCGGCGGGCGAACGACTGGGCGATATCACCGGGGTCACTGCCCGGATCGCCGACCTGACAGACCCGAAGGACCCGATGAAATGATCCAGGACCTGCTGGTACCCATGCCCGCCTCGGTGGCGGATGTGCTGACCGTGACCGCGCCCCGTGCGCCGCTGATCCCGCTGGTGCTGGACAGTCCGCACAGCGGCACCGCCCTGCCGCGCGACTTCCGCCCGGCGGTCGATCCGGCCATGGTCCGGATTTCGGCGGATACCCATGTCGACGACATCTTCGCCGCTGCCCCCGATCATGGTGCGCCGCTGCTGGCTGCGCTCTTTCCCCGCAGCTTCCTTGATCCGAACCGGTCCCTTTCGGACATGGACAGGCAAATGGTGTCCGGCCCCTGGCCGCACCCGACCCGCGACAGCAACACTGCGCGGCGTGGCATGGGGCTGATCTGGCGCAAGGCCTGGGGCGAGACGCCGATGTATGACGCGCCGTTGACGGTGGCCGAGGCCGAGGCGCGCATCCGCCGCTACTGGCTGCCCTACCACGATGCCCTGCGCCAGTTGCTCGACGGGGCCTTTGCCCAGTATCGCCGGGTCTGGCACATCAACTGCCACTCGATGACCGACGCGGGCCATGCCATGTCCTCGGACGGGCCGGGCACGACCCGCGCCGACATCTGCATCGGCGACATGCTGGGCACTTCGGCGGGGGCCGAGTTCACCGCGCTTCTGCGCGAGATCCTGGTGGAAGAGGGCTTCAGCGTCGCGATGAACAAGCCCTTCAAGGGGGCCGAGCTGACCGAGGCCTATGCCAACCCCGCCATCGGCCGCCATTCCGTGCAGTTCGAGATCAACCGGCGCCTCTACATGGACGAGACTACGCGCGACCGCAGCGCGGACTACCCGGCGTTCAAGGCCGCGATGACCCGACTGGTCGGGCGTGTCGCCGCCTACGTGAAGGCGGAGGTATCCTGATGGCCCGGATGAATTTCTATCGCCTGCCGGCCAGCGCCATGTTTGCCGCCCGCTGCGATCCCCGCTTCCACTATTGCACCTACGTCCCCGAAAGCTACGAGCCGGAGGGCCACCGCAGCTATCCTCTGGCGGTGCTGATCCATCACAGCAAACGCGACGCCCAGGCGCTGCGGGATCGTTTCATCGCCTTTGCCGAGGCGCATCAGTGCGCGCTTCTTGCGCCGCTATTTCCCTGCGGGATCAACGGCGTGGACGATTTCAACAACTACAAGTTGATGCGTCACGCCGGTATCGCCTACGACGAGGTCCTGCTGGGCATGATCGAGGAAGTGGCCGAGGTCTTCCGCCTGCAGAGCGGGCAGGTCCTGCTGTACGGCTTCTCGGGCGGCGGGCAATTTGCGCATCGCTTCCTGCTGCGCCACCCGCACCGGCTGCGCGGCGTCTCCATCGCGGCGCCGGGCACGGTGACCCTGCCGGGGGACCCGCGGGGATGGTGGGTCGGCACCGGCGACATGGCGGCGTCGACGGGTGCGCGCTTCGACCCGGCAGCGGTCGCCCGGGTCCCGACCCAGCTGCTCGTCGGGGCAGAGGACACGGCAGAGGGCATGACGATACGTCCCGGTTCGGATTTCTGGTGCGAGGATGGCGCCAACGACGCCGGCGCGACCCGGGTCGCGCGCCTGTCGTCCCTGGAAGCGGCGTTGCGGACCATCGGCGCGGCGCCGGAACGGCTGGACCTGCCGGGCGTCGGTCACGAGGCCGAGGCGATGGAAGCGCCGGTCGCGGCGTTCTTCGGCCGCCTGCTGGCCGGCTAGTCCAGCCGGGCCGCTTCGCCCGGGACGCGGCTGAGGTGGCGGTCCAGGATCTGCGCGGCGGCTTCGGTGTCGCCGGCCTCGATCGCATCGAGGATCGCCAGGTGATCGCGGGCCGCCTTGCGGATGCGATCCGCACTCAGTTCGGTGAATTCCACCACCTCGGTCATGCGGCGCAGGCTGTTCTGCCGGGCGATCGCCTCGGTGAGGAACCGGTTGTGCGCCCAGCCCACCACGGTGGCATGGAAGCCGGCGTTGGCCTCGAACCACTCCGCCCCGGCAATCCGCTCTACCGGCGTGTCATGCAGACGCTGCTGCTGCGCACGCAGTTCGGCCAGCTGGGCGAGATCCGGCCGGAACCCGGCGTCACGCACCGCCCCGCATTCGACGATCACGCGGAACCCGTAACTGGCGTTGATCGCCCCCGGGTTGTCCAGTGTTTCGGCGAAGCGCCAGCCGTGGCCCGTGCGCCGTTCCGCCAGCCCCGCGTTGGCGAACCGCATCAGAACCAGGCGGATCATGCCGCGCGTCACGCCGAAATGATCCGCCAGCTCGGCCTCGGAGACCTCCGGGGCGATCTCGCCGCAGGCGCGCGCCGTCATCACCCTCTCGTAGAGGGTTTCCGTTTCCGACTTGGGCAGAAGGGCGGACAGGTTGTCGTTCTCGGCCGGCACGCCATGAAAGCGGAAGCCGACGTTGGGGACCTTGGTGAACAGGCCACGCTCCTCCAGATGGATCAGCACGCGGCGGACCGGGGTCCTGGAGGTTCCCAGCAACTTCGCCAGTGGGGTCTCCGAAACATGTTCACCCTTCTTCCAGTGCCCATCCTGCGCGAGGGTAAGGATCTTGTGGGCGATCTCGGCCTGGAGATTGCTCAGACCTTCGGCGGATGTGATGGACGTGGCGCTCATGTCTGTGTCTCGGAGTCGTGTGTTTGACCGCACCCTGGATGGCAAGCGGAGCGGGAGCCAGGGGGCTGCCCATTCATACGACATGTTTTGCGGTAAGAGAACCTGAGCCCGATCGTCTGACTTCGAGACATCGGGAGCGCAATCTCCGGCTGTTTCGCTGGTGGGTCGCCTTCGGCTTTCCTGCCTTCGCGGCAGTGCTGGGGATTGTCTGGCTGATGCTGAGGAAACCGGTGGTGTGAAGAGGGAAGGCGGGGTCGCTGTGCAAGGGAAGCCCCGGGTGATCGCGAAGCGCAGATAGCGGACGGTTCATGTGCCCCCGGAGGGGGGCACAAGAGGCGGCCTGGCGTTGCTTCGGCATGGCTTGATCGGTGCGATCTCATCCACTGCCGCTACGGGATCTTGGTCCGATCTAGGCGAGGAAGCAAAATCGGCGATCGGCGCGGGTCACTGCGTGAACGGCACCATCAGGCCATAGAGGGCGTCTCCTGCCGATGTCAGCGTCGGGAACCGCTTCCAGACCACCTCACCAGCGGCGCGGAAGTGCAGGCGCGTCACGTCGGCCAGCGGATCGTCCAGTCTGTGCAGCAGGCCCGCCAGCTGATCCTTCTCAACCACCTCACCCTGATGGACCAGAGGGACGAACAGACCATCGTGCGGTGCAAATATTGATGAGCCGGGCCCAAGTGTCCGCATGAGCCGTGTGGCGGGTACGCTGGGCGTTTCCAATCCGCTCACAATCCCGAAGTCCAACAGGACCTGGCGCAATCCCCGTCGCGCAATGTCGAGCCCCGGCTGGGTCAGCGTGGGGCCACCGCCCAGTTCCGTCGTCAAAGCGGGGATGCCGGCCGCTTCGGCCGCCGCGTAAAGCGTGCTGTTCGCGCCACCCCCGCTGCCTTTGGTGATGACGCTGGTTGGGGCGCCGAAGCTGTCCAGCAAGGATCGGATCGCCGCCTTCGCCTGCGCGTCAAGGCCGGGGCGTGCCAAGGCGATCGGCAGATATTGCAGGGACGATCCCCCTGAATGGAGGTCGATGACGAGATCGCTCATCGGGAAAAGGACCGAGGTAACGTAGTCTGCGATCATCTCCGTCGGGCTGCCATCCGCCTTGCCGGGAAAGACGCGGTTGAGGTTGCCGCCATCAAGTGGCGAATTGCGCCGGCCTGCCAGGACCGCAGGACGATTCAGCGATGGTAGGACAAGAATGCGCCCGGCGATGCGGCCCTCGTCACTGGCCCGGCGCAAGTCCTGCACCAGCTCCAGCAGGGCGATCTGCCCCTCGTATTCGTCGCCGTGCGTTCCCGCGGTCAGCAGCGCGGTCGGTCCGTCGCCGCCCCGGATGCAGATCATTGGCACGGGTAGAACCCCGTAGGCCGAGGTGTCCGAGGAATGGGGAACATTGGCGCTGCCCGATTGCACGCCATTCGCGGTGAAATCAATGTGGGTCCAGACGCGGCTTTCGGTGCGGGTCACAGGATTTGCTCCAGGAAGGTTCGGGTGCGGAGGTTTTGCGGATTGGCGAAGAAGCTGTCGGGCGGGGCAACTTCGACGACTTGGCCGGCATCCATGAAGACGATGCGGTCGGCGACCTGCCGGGCAAAGCCCATCTCGTGCGTGACACAGATCATGGTCATGCCATCCTGTGCAAGGTCTGCCATGACGTCCAGCACCTCCTTGATCATCTCGGGATCAAGAGCCGAAGTGGGCTCGTCGAAGAGCATCGCCTTGGGGGACATGCAAAGGGCACGCGCGATGGCCACACGCTGCTGCTGGCCGCCCGACAGCTGGGTCGGGAACTTCAGGGCCTGTTCACGGATGCGAACGCGTTCCAGCATGCGCAGGGCGGTTTCCTCGGCCTCGGCCTGATCCATCCTGAGGGCGCGCGTCATGGCCAGGGTGCAGTTGCGCAGTACGGTGAGATGCGGGAACAGGTTGAACTGCTGGAACACCATGCCGACCTGGCGGCGCAGGCGTGGCAGGTTGGTCTCTTCCTGGCCCATCACCTCGATATGGCCGTCCTGATAGGCCTCCAGCCGGTTCACGCAGCGGATCAGCGTGGATTTGCCAGAGCCCGAGGGGCCGCAGATCACCACCTGTTCCCCGGTGGCAACCTGCAGGTCGATGTCTTTCAGAACGTGGAAATCGCCGTACCACTTGTTCAGCTTGTTGATGGAAATGGCGGTCTGGTCCATGGCGTGTCCTATCGTCTTGTATTGGCCATCAGCCGCGCTTCCAGCCGGCGTACCAGCCAGGCGATGATCGAGCACAGCACGAGGAACACGATGCCTAGCAGGATCATCGGTTCGGCATAGCGGAAGGTGTCCGAGGCGATTTCAAGTGTCGTGCCCATCATCTCGGCCACGCCGATCACGGCCAGGTAGGGCGTCGATTTCAGGATCGAGACAAAGTAGTTGCCCATTGGCGCCGCGATGTTGCGCAGCATCTGGGGCGCGACCACCCGCAGGGTTACGTCCAGAGGCGACAGGCCCACGGCCATCGCCGCCTCGGTCTGGCCGCGCGGCACGCTGTCGATACCCGCCTTGAAGACCTCGGCCAGGTAGGAGGCATAGTACAGGCTCATCGCCAGGACGCCGATCACCGGGCCGGGAAGCACCACGCCATAGTAGGGCAGCACGAAGTAGAGAAAATAGATCTGCACCAGGATCGGGGTCGAGCGCAGCGCGTCGATCACGAAACGCAGCAGGTAGCCCTGCCAGCGGCCGGTGCGGCGCAGGGTTTCCAGCGCGAACCCCACGAGCGATGCCCCGATGCAGGACAGGAAGGCCAGCAGCAGCGTCAGCGGCATCGCCTTGAAGATCGTGGCAAGGATGCGTTGCAGGAAGTCGATGTCAAACGTCACCGGCGCGTCCTCCGTTCAGGCGGCCACTGCGCCGACCCACCACCCGCTCGAGGTGACGGCCCAGCACGGTGGCGGGGTAGAGCAGCAGGAAATACGCCAGCATCAGCGCGCCGTAGATGGCGGGCGGATCGAAGGTGAGCTGCGACAGCTCCTTCGCGCGGGCGGTCATGTCGGTCATGGTGATCAGCGCGACCAGTGCGGTGCCCTTCACCAGTTGGATGAACTGGTTGACAAAAGTCGGCAGCATGGCGACGGCCATCTGTGGCAGCTCGATCGTCAGCAGCACCTGCCAGCGGGTCAGCCCGATGGCCAGGCCGGCCTCGACCTGACCACGATCCAGCGCCTGCAGCGCGGCCCGCACCGACTGGCTGCCATAGGCGCCGATATGCAGACCGAGGGTCATTGCCGCAACGGTGGTGGCATTCAGGTACACGCCGGCCACCGGCAGGGTGTAGTAGAACATGAACATCAGGACGAGGATGGGCGTCGAGCGCCAAAACTCGATGATCGCGGTCACAGGCGCGCGCTTCCACCCGGTCAGGAACTGTTGAGCCACCCCCGCCACCAAGGCGAAGGGGATGGCAAAGAGCAGGCCGAACGCCGTCACCGTAAGTGTGACGTCCAGCCCCTCGAGTATCCCGAGAAAGATCTCAGAGAACGACACGGTAATCAGAGCCCCGCGCAGATTTCGGCGGTGGTGTAGCTGGGCGCCGCCTCGTCGTCGGTGAAGCCGTAGCGCGCGCGGATCTCTGCCACGGTGCCCTCGGCGGTCATCTCGGCCAGGCGGGCATTGTAGGCATCGCGCAGCTCGGTGTCTTCGGGACGGAAGGCGATCGCTGTGTAAAGCGCCACCGGCTCGCCATTCTCCCGCATCAGCCCGGTGAAGGGCGTGACCCGTTCGAGCTTGTCGCCGACATTGGGATCCTCAAGCAACATCGTCGCCGTCGGACCGGACAGGACGTTGCCATCGACACGGCCCGCCATGAGGGCCGAAAGGGCTTCCTGCGCGCCGGGGAATTGCTGCATCCGGTCCTCGGGGACACCCGCGGCCAGCGCGTCCTTGGTGTTCAGCGTGCCGCGCCCGCCGCCCAGTACGAAATCTGTGTTCTCCTTGATGTCCTCGAAGCTGAAGACCTGCTTGGGGTTGCCCTTCTTCACCAGGATCGCATCCCCGACCGAAAGGTCCGGTTCGGAGAAGATCACCTGCGAGCAACGTTCCGGGGTGACCGAGATGCCCGAGGCGATCATGTCGAACCGCTTGGCCTGAAGGCCGGGGATCAGCGCGCCGAAGTCGGAGATGATGAAATCGACCTCGGTAATTCCCAGCGGAGCCAATGCGGCACGCACCAGATCGGGGTGAAAGCCTGCGACATTGCCGTCGGCATCGCGATAGCCCCAGGGGCGGCGGTTGTGGATGCCGACAGTGACCTTCTGGGCCTCGACGCGGGCCTGCAGGCTGTCCTGGGCCTGCGCGGGGAACGCGGGCGCCAGCAGGCCCGCGGCGGTCAGGGCCAGGATGGTACGGCGTGTCATGGTCTTCATTGTTTGGAACTCTCTCTGTTGGTTGGTTTTTCTGTCGGGGAGGGGGAGGTCTTCAATCCGCTTCGAGAACGGACAGGAAGGAAAGGATGTCGTCCTGCAGATCGGCGACATCCTCGACGCCCACGCTGATGCGCAGGACAAGGTCTTCACCCGTCCAGGGCTGGACACTGCGGAAGGGGGCGACGGACATCGGGGCGATGAGGCTGCGCGTGCCGCCCCATGAGGCCCCGATTGCGAAGGTCGTCAGCCTGTCCAACGCGGCATTCAGCCGGTCCGAGGCGCCGGGGGCCAGCAGCACGCTGAAGACGCCCGCCGCGGCGGTGAAATCACGTTTCCAAAGCGCGTGCCCCGGGTCGCCGGGCAGCGCAGGCCACAGGACGCGGTCGACGGCCGGCGAGGCCTGCAGCAACGGGATCAGCGCCTCGGCGCCCCGGGTCGATTGCGCCATGCGCAGCGGCATCGTCTCCATGCCGCGCAGCACCAGCGCGCAATCGTCCGGAGACACGCCGATGCCCAGCCGGCCCAGACTGCCACGCAGTTTCTCGGCCAGGGCCTCTGTCCGCAGGGTGACCGCGCCCATCAGGACGTCCGAATGCCCGGCGGCGTATTTCGTCAGCGCCTCGACGACGATGTCGAAGCCGAAGCCGATTGGCTTCAGCCCCAGGCAGGTGCCCCAGGTATTGTCGATGCCGACCAATACACCGGCCTCCTGCGCCAGCCTCGCGACAGCGCGCAGGTCCTGCATCTCAAGTGTGGAGGAGCCCGGGGATTCACACCAGATCAGCGCGGTTTCCGGGCGCAGGCGCGACTTGAGGTCGGCAATTGAGGTTGGGTCGTAGTGTTCCGTGACGATGCCGAACCGCACCAGCTCCTCCGCGGCAAAGCTGCGCATGGCGGGATAGCAGGTGTCGGGCAGGAGCAGGTGATCGCCATGAGACAGAACTGCCAGCAGCGCAGTCGCATTGCCCCCTTGCCCTGAGGGAACGAGATAGCTGCGCGCCCCCCCGGCCAACGCGGTGATCCGCGCCGCCAGGGCGCGCGTCGTGGGGGTGCCGTAAAGGCCATAGGAGAAACCGTCGGGACCGCGTTTGGCGCGTGTGGCATATGCCTCGGCATCCTCAAAAACGATGGTCGAGGCTCTGTGGATAGTCGGGCCGAGGGCCTTGAAACCGCTCTCGTCGATCACCGGGGTGATGACACATGTCGTTGCGTCGCGCATTGCTGCTCCTTTTGTCTAGGGGCAACTTGACGTGCCGAATTTATAATATCAAATACATATAAATCCATATTTGATCATCAAATCGTATAAGGTGAGCGTCCCATGAACCTGCGCCAAGTCGAGATCTTTCACTCAGTGATGGTGCACGGCACCACGCAGAAGGCCGCGGAATCGCTGCATATTTCGCAACCCGGCGTCAGCAAGGCACTGCAGGACCTGGAGCAATCGGTCGGGTTCGCGCTGTTCGACCGGGTCCGCAAGCGACTGCAGCCCACGGCAGAGGGCAGGTTGTTCTTTCGCGAAGTAGAGACGAACTTTGCCGCTCTTGCCAATTTACACAGCGCGGCTGGGCGTATCCGGGATTTCGGGTCAGGTCAGTTGCGGATTGCGACCTTGTCGGCCCTGTCGACCAACGTCGTGCCTGCGGCGCTGAAACGGTTCCACGATGCCAATCCTGACGTTTCGATCACATTGCAGGCGCGCATGTCCTCTACCGTGAAGGACCTGGTCCTGTCGGGGCAATGCGACCTGGGGCTGGCCGCCGACGAGATCGACACGACAGGGGTGGATGCACGTCCGTTCTCGGTCTTTCCCGCGATGATCGCGCTTCCGTCCGACGATCCACTCTGTGCGCGGGAACGCCTGGAAATCGAGGATCTGCAGGGGCGCAATTTCATCTCGCTTTCGCCCGAGGATACCTCTCGGCGTCAACTGGACACGCTGCTGGAGGAGGCCGGGGTACGCCCGAAGGTCGTGCTGGAGACGCCCTTTGCCAATACGGTCTGCTCTCTCGTGCAGGCGGGGCTGGGCCTTGGGTTGATCAACCCGTTGTCGGCAGCCCCGTTTCTGGGTCGCGGGGTCACCTTGCGGCCATTTGGTGCCCGGGTCGAATTTCGGACGCTTCTGGTCCTGCCTGCCGGCTTGCCGGTGGCGCGCAAGGTCAGCGATTGCATCGCGATCCTAGAAGATGAGGCTAGGCGGCAAAATGCACGCAACGGGCTGGATAAAGTTGGCCCTGCTGCGGGCGGATAGCACAGGCTGCAACCAACACCCCCAGACGTTGGTATCTTCAAGTCTGGACGGGGACCGATCTCATCATGCGAAAGCTACGCAGCATGGGGTTCGATCTGTTGGGGTTCGCGAGGTGGCGCACTTTCACTCCTCTACCTGCCCTGAGCGCGAGCAACTGTGGTGGGGGCGCAACCTCCATCCGGCGGCTCGGTGCCGGGTGCAGTTGTTCGCTCCACATGGTGTGCATGACAGCTTCGGGTTGCGGGCGATGGAGCATATGGAGCGAGCCTGCGCGTCCCGCTTCGCCACATGCGCAGTTCGAGCGCAAAGTTGTTGATTGATGCGGAATGGGAAAACGGCCGCTTGCAGCCTTTCCACGACATTCTTGCCGGGCGCAGCATGACGCCAAGTACCGACACGAAGGGCGGAAACCGGACCTTCGCTGCGGGAGATAAGACGTTAGGCGCCCTCATCGAAAGCGGACATTGAACCACAACGTTCGTATTCGATATTTTGGCGAAGGCAGTAGTCAAACGAAGCGACTAGTGGCTATATGTGGCTGATGAAAGATGAGCAGCCGCAAAATAATGAGCAGAGTATGGCCGAGGGTGTACCAGCCCCTGAGAAAAAACCTGTGCCTAAGTGGAAGCACCGGGCACGCAAGATGGTTTGGCCGCTCCACGCCCGCTATCCGAACGTCATCCCCAACCCCCATGGCGAAGACAAAACCTACTACCGGGATCGCGATGCAGAAACCAACGCAAAGTCAGCGCTTGATGAAGGTGTTTCGCTCCGCCTCGGCTGTATCATGGTCAGTGAGATTTTTGGCCCGAATGAGATCGAGACTTTATACGACGGTCTTGAGAAGATTGGCTGGGACAGAGAAAGAACACCTGTTCGCGATGACTCGAATATCGAATGGCTCAAAAAGCAACGTCTCTAGGGCAGAGAAGGTCGTATGCCGCTCGGCTGGATACATCGGCCTGAAGAAGCCAAGAAATTTTTTGGCGTTCGGTACACAGCGAATTTCCCGAAGCAGTTCTCATCTCTTCTGGTCACTATTTCGCAGTTAACACCTTCAACGACCTGCTTGAGTGTGGGATTTGTTCTAACTGACGGGGCTGCGCTCGAATATTCAAACGCGATTAACGAGCCCGCAAAGATCACCCGTGTTCCAAAGCGCCGCTCTAGGGCGTACTCGATCATGGGCGTAGAGCACGTGAAAGAAGAGCGTGTCCGGCGCATAAGGCAAAAATATCGAAACATTGGTATCGAATGGTTGTCGAAGAACTTCCCCGGGTTCTTCAGCTCGCATTGCGTAAGCAGCCAGTTTCCAACGGCAGAATTTCTTTCATTGGAACAATTTACGCCATTCGACAAAGACACCCCCAGAGACAGGGGTTGGGAACATTGGTCGCGCTAGATACGCGCTAGCGGCCTATCTTCGTGAGGTGCTTCGAAGCCTCAAGGAAACTCGTCAGTCATTGTCGGCGCGTTCGAACGCGCGTCGTTCCACAAGTGAGGTCGAGAAGATTAGTGAGTTCTTCAGACGATCTATCGGCGTACCATCTATCGCGCGCGAAGTTTTGGCACTCTCCGAGAACGATGCATCGTTCCGGTGGAACGCCACTGGTTTTACGCAGCAAAGTCATCGGGATGAAGAAAAGCCATATGAAATTAAAGAAGGTCTGAAATCGTTTCTTGGGCGGCTCTCGCGACAGCTTCTTGAAGAAGATCAGGACACCCGTGAATTCCTAAACCAGCTTTCTTCCGCTTTGGGCACCAAGGAAAGCATCGCGGCGCAGCAACGCATGGAAGGGGTTGCCTTACTCGCATTGGTTGTAGCTGTGATTTCGATGGTTGTTGCGATCTACACAGCGTTAAACACATGAAGATTTCCAGTCGAGAACGGAGCCACTTTTCGACCAGTCTATGTACTGTCTGCTTTGGTGAAGCTGCTCCGCGGCGTCGATCGCTGCGTTGAATGTCCGTTATAGGTCGAGGCTGTGCGTAAACGCTCCGCCACGGGCAGTCGGCTGCTGGTTGGCCGCGCGGCTCGCTTTCAGCGTGCTCCGACACTCTTTTCGCGCGTGGCGGCGTGGTGATCCTTTTCAGGCAAGGCGTGGCGTCTGCGCTTGAGGCGCGGCAGCCCCCGATCAGGCGGCAATGGCCCGCATCAGGCCCCGAATGCCGATCAATGCGACCACCCGCTTGATGTTGTAGGCCAGGACATTCAGCGCCATCTCGGTGCCGACGTTCTTCAGCCTCCGCGTCAGGAAATGGGTGTGCCCCATCCAGGCCTTGAGCGTGCCGAACGGGTGCTCGACCGTGCAGCGGCGCAGGGTCATCGGATCGGCCTCCCCGCCCAGTCTTTTGCGCATCGCATCGACCAGGTGCTCATGCTCCCAGCGAGTGATCCGGCGTTCCTTGCCACTGGTGCAGCGGTGACGAACCGGACAGCTCTGGCATTCATTGGTCCAGTAGAGGCCGACCCGGAGCCCGTCCTCCTCGCGCATGTAGCGGTAGGCCAGCTCTTCGCCCGCCGGGCAGAGATAGGCATCTCGGGCCGGGTCGTATGCGAAGTCGGCCTTCACATACATGCCCCCGGCCCGGCTGCCCGATGTCTCGGGGCGCGGCACGGTCGTGGTGATCCCAGCCTGATGGCAGGCCAGGATTTGAGACCCGCTGAAGTATCCCTTGTCAGCGATGGCGTGCAGGTCATCGCGCCGAAGAGCCTTCCTGGCTGCCGCCGCCATCGGGCTCAGCTGGTCGCGGTCGAAGCTTTGATTGGTCTCGTCATGCGCCACGATCAGATGCGTCTCGGTATCGACCGCGGTCTGGACGTTGTAGCCGACCATGCCGCTGTGCCGGGCGCTGGTCGCCATGGCGCGGGCATCGGGGTCGGTCAGGGAGATCTGCCCATCAGGCGCATCGGTCAGGGCCTGTTCCATTGCCTTCAGACGCGCGATCTCCTGCCGGATACGACCGTAGCGGCGAGCAAGATGGGCGACCTTGTCAGCCCGGGCTTCACCCTCTTCCTGGCGGTCGATACGGGCCATGTCATCGACATACCGCGAGACATCGGCCTCCAGATGGGCCAGGCGGCTGGCGATCTAGTTCTTCGTGACGTTCCTGTCGCGATTGTTCACCGCCTTGAACTTGCTGCCGTCGATGGCCACGCAATCGCCCTTCAGCACCCCTATCCGCCGGCACAGTTCCACGAACTGTGCGCAGGTCCTGCGGATCGCCACCCCGTTATCGCGCCGGAAATCGGCGATGGTCTTGTGGTCGGGCACCAGGCGGCCGGTCAGCCACATCAGCTCGACATTGCGACCCGCCTCACGCTCCAGGCGACGGCTGGACGGGATACGGTTCAGATAGCCGTAGATGAAGAGCTTCAGCAGAACAGCCGGATGGTAACCCGGGCGACCGGTTCTGGCGGGCACAGACCGCTCAAAGCCAAGCGCCGGAAGATCAAGCTCCTCGACAAAGAGGTCGACGACACGGACCAGGTGGTCCTCACCAATCCAGTCCTCCAGACGATCAGGGAAAAGCGTGACCTGTTCGCGGTCGATGCCATCGATGAAACCCGCCATTCCTGTCTCCCGCTGCCTCGCGGAAGCTTGCCACGGAACAGCGGTTTCACACAGCCTCGGCCGGATCAGGGCAGTCCATGCCGGCGCGCCCCCCTTCACATCGGAAAGAACACCGGGATCAACAGGACCGCGGCCAGGCCCACAATGATGTTCATCGGGATCCCGATCCGCAGAAAGTCGGCAAAGCGGTAGTTCCCGGCCCCGTAGACCAGCGTGTTTGTCTGGTATCCGATCGGCGTGGCAAAGCTTGCGCTGGCCGAGAACATGACCGCGACCACGAAGGCCTTTGGGTCGACACCAAGCTGTGCGGCCAGCGAGATGACGATCGGAGTGAAGATCACGGCGACCGCGTTGTTGGTCACCGTCTCGGTCAGGATGGACCCGACGGTGTAGATCGCGACCAGCGTCACGAAGGGCGGAAGGCCCTGCAGCCAGGGCGCCAGAGCGCCCACGATCAGCTCGACTGCTCCGGTCTGCTCCAGCCCCGCCCCGACGATCAGCATGGCGAAGATCAGGATCAGGATCGAGGCGTCGATCGAACTCCAGGCCTCGTCGTTGTCGATGCAGCGCAGGAGCAGCATCGCGGCCACGCCGACAAGGGCCAACAGGCCGATGGGCATCACGTCGAAGGCGGCCAGGCCCACGATTGCCATCAATGTCATTACCGCGATCGGGGCCTGCCGGCGACGGTAGGCGCGCCCGCTCGGGGCGTTGACCGAAACGACATCGCCTGACTTGGCCAGCTCCTCGAAGCCTTCGGAGGTGCCTTCCAGCAGCAGCTTGTCCGCCGGGCGCAGGCGCACGCTGGACAGGTCCGCCCCCGCGATGTGGCCCGGGCGGAAGGCCCCCAGCACCCGGATGCCGGCGCGTCGGCCCAGGGCCAGATCTGCGATGCGCACGCCGGAGCTGCGACGTGTCGGCGTGACGACCACCTCGACCACGCGGACCTGCGCCTCTGGGTCCAGTTCGATCGACCGGCGCAGGCCTGCACGCAGGCCAGTCTGTTCGGCCAGGGTCAGCAGCTCCGAGGTCCCGGTCTGGACGATCACCGCATCGCCCTTGCCCACGACCAGGTTGTCGACATCCCCCCGCACGATCTTGGCGCCCTGACGGACACCGGTGACGCGGACGCCCGCGCGTTGGAAGTCCGCGATCTGGGCCAGGGTCTTGCCGAGGTGCGGATAGTCCTGCTGCAGTGTCACCTCCGAGAGATAAATCGTCTCGGGCGCCTCGCCGGTTTCCTTCGTCGCACGATCCGGCAGCAGGTAGCGGCCCAGGATCATCATGGAGACCCCGCCGACCAGCGCCACGCCGATCCCGACGGGGGCGATCTCGAAGATCGAGAAGGGGGCCAGTCCGGACTCGCGGGCGACCCCATCCACCAGGATGTTGGTCGAGGTCCCGATCAGCGTGCAAGTGCCGCCCAGGATCGCGGCGTAGGACAAGGGGATCAACAGCCGTGTCGGGGCCAGCTGAAGGCTGTCCGCCAGCCGGATCACCACCGGGATCAGAACCAGCACGACCGGGGTGTTGTTCATGAAGGCCGAGGCCACGATCGTCGCGCCGACAAAGACCACGATGGCCACCACCGGGCGCGACTTGGCGCGATCGACCAGGACGTTTGCCAGCGCGTCCAGCACGCCGGTGCGCACCAGAGCCCCCGAGACCACGAACATCGCCGCAATCGTGATCGGCGCCGAGCTGGAGAAGACGTTCATCACCTGATCGCCATTCACCAGGCCCAGCACGATGAACAGGGCCGCCCCGCCGGCTGCGGTGACGTCGGGGGGATATTTCTCGATGGTGAAGGCGACGAAGAGAAGGACGAGAAGCACGATCGCGAGTACCGCCGCGTCGATGCCCAGAAACTCTGCCATTTTTCTTTTCCGAGTCAGGGAAGTCCTGAGAGGAGAACTGTCACATAGGCAAAAAGGTTTGGCTAAGAAAGTTCTTGTCGCCTCATCGGCGACTGGCGGAACTTTGCTCGCAGGTAGCTTGAGGAAAGCTCACACTGGGGGTTTTGGGTTGGTTGCAGTCGCGCAGCAGCGGTGAAACCGCGCTTGGACCGAACACCCAAGGCACATGCGGAGCCGCCCGTCGGAGACTGCCCGGCCAACGCTTCGGCATTGGGCCCAGGAGTGTGAAACCCGTCAGGAAGAAAGGGTGAACCTGTGACCCAACACTGTGACCTAGTGTTCAAGCGAACCGTGCAGGTCCGGTTAAGTCATTGGTACCCAAGGTCGGACTCGAACCGACACGCCTTGCGGCGGGGGATTTTGAATCCCCTGCGTCTACCATTCCGCCACTTGGGCCCGAACGCCTGGTTTCGGATCTCCCATGTAGCGAGCGCGGCGGGCAGCGTCCAGAGAAAACCTTGACCCGTCGAGGCTCTGACCCTTGGAAATCCGACCTATGGAACGTCGTGTCGGAGGCGGGGAGAGGGCCGCCCGGGACGGATGGGGTTCGAGGCGCCGCATGGCCCGCTCGGCCGGGCGCGCGGGACTCGACCCGCCCGCCCCGGGCGGACTAGGCTGGACTGCGCCAGCAAGGAGGTGACATGACGCGACATGGCTACGAGACGGGGCGGCTGAACCTGCCCTTCGTGGGGATCTGCACCTTCGGCAAGTATCCCCTGGTCGAGGACTGGGACGCGATCGATGCCGATGTGGCGATCCTCGGCGCCCCCTTCGATGCGGGTACCCAGTGGCGGGCAGGGGCCCGTATGGGGCCGCGTGGCCTGCGCGAAGCCTCGACGCTCTTCGCCTTCGGCCATGCGGGCGCCTATGATCACGAGGATGACGTGACCTATCTCGACCCGGCGCATGTGTCGGTCGTCGATATCGGCGATGCCGACATCATCCACACCGACACCATGCGCAGCCACGAGAACATCGAGCACGGCGTGCGCAGGATCCTCGCGGCGGGCGCGCTGCCGGTGGTCATCGGCGGCGATCATTCGGTCAACATCCCCTGCATCAACGCCTTCGAGGGCCAGGAGCCCTTCCACCTGGTGCAGATCGATGCCCATCTCGATTTCGTCGACGAGCGCCACGGCGTCCGCTACGGCCATGGCAATCCGATGCGGCGGGCGGCCGAAAAAGCCTATGTCAGCGGTCTGACCCAGATCGGGATTCGCAACGTCAGTTCGACCTCGCGTGAGGGCTACGAGGCGGCGCGGGCCATGGGGTCGGATATCCTCTCGGTCCGCCAAGCGCGCAGCCTCGGCACCGAGGCGCTGCTGCGCCGCATTCCCGAGGGCGCGCGGGTCTACCTGACGATCGACATCGACGCTTTCGACCCCTCCATCGCGCCGGGCACGGGAACGCCCAGTCATGGCGGTTTTCTCTACTACGAGGTGCTCGAACTGCTCGACGGGCTGGCGCGGCGCAACGAGGTGGTGGGCGTGGACCTGGTGGAGGTGGCGCCGGATTACGATCCGACCGGCAGCACCTCGATCCTGGGGGCGCAGCTGCTACTGAACCTGATCGGCCGGATTGCACATTACCGGCAGGACGGCTGATCCCGGGAATGCCGTTGCAATGGCATTGGCGACGAATCGGAATTGCGAAGTGATTCGCGGTGCGCCTCGACATGGGTGCCTGTTTGCGTCCGGCAGCCGAAAAACTGCAGAGGTTTTGATGTAGCCTGGCCACAGAAGTCCCTGAGGGCGCGCGAAAAGTGGTCGAAATGTGGAGGCATTAAGGCTGGAAACGCAGGTGGTTACTGTTTCCCTCTCAGAAACGAATGCGGCGGCTTCATGGCGGGGCGATGCTGCGGGTGCGAAATAAGTCCCGCTAGCTCAAGTGGTTAGAGCTGATCTTGTGGCCTAACCATGTCAACAATGGTGGCAAAACGCGGAGTGATTGCGGCGAAAACATGGCGAACTCTACGGGGGTGAAGCCTTGCTGGCGCCTTGTTTACGCCTCTTTTCCCCTTTGAGAGTGGTGACATAAGCGGTAACACCGTGGTGCCCGTCTGGGAGGGCACCTTTTCGGGACCTGGGGCGGTCCCTCGAAAACGTTAAGCGTCTCACGGATGCGGACGGGCACGGGCCGGGCGGTAGTTCCGCCACCGGCAAGAGAGGCCCGCAGGGACATGGGCCCGTCGCACTGCAACGCAGGACGTTATTGGAATTGCCGCGTGACCCGTTGGGCGCGCGCCGGTCTGGAAGAAAGGCCGGGGGTAGAGAGAGGGTGACGAAATGACTGGCTGGTACGGTGGATACGGCGGCTACGGTGGATACGGTGGCTATGGCGGTCATGACCACGATGACGATCCCGATGGCTACGTCGAGGGGACCTCGGGTGCGGACACCATCGATGGCTCCTACACCGGCGATCCGGAAGGCGACCGCATTGATCATGACGACGCGATTCTCGACGGCGAGACCGGCGATGACGACATCGTTCTGGCTGGCGGCGGTTCGGATTCCGTCGACTCGGGCGCCGGCGATGACGAGGTCTACGGCGGCAGCGGTCACGATACCGTGGAAGCGGGATCCGGCGATGACATGATCTCGGGCGGGTCGGGCAATGACGACCTCTCGGGCAACAGCGGCAACGATGTCATCTACGGCGACAGCGGGTCCTCGCCCAGCCCGGTGCGCGAAGATTTCGACTGGGACAAGCTGCACGACTATTACGGCAATTCGCTGAGCTACGGCGAAGGGATCTACAACCAGACCCAGGACACGGGTCAGGTCAATGTGACCTTCACGACCTTCAAGTACGGCTCGCCGGAGACCACCTACCGCGACGATACGCAGAACATCGACGGCGTGCGCCCCGAGGACGGCGGCAGCGTCGACAGCACCTCGGGGATGATGTCCTACCTCGACCAGAAGGGCGAAACCGCGACCTACCGGTTCGACTTCTCGGCCGAGGTCGACGACGTCAGCTTCCGGGTCAACGATATCGACCTTTCCTCGAAGGTGATCATCCGGGCCTATGATGCCGACGGCAAGATGGTCGAGATCGAGGTCGACGCCGGCAGCAAGGTCATCGCCACCGACGAGGATTCGGTCGACGGCACCGAGACACTGCTCTCGGGCGTGCCGAATTCCGACTATTCCCCGACCAGCGGCCAGACCTCGGCCCTGATCACCATTCCCGGCCCGGTCACGCGGATCGAAGTCATCCATACCCAGGTCGCCCATGGCACCTCGGGCATCCTGCTGACGGACATGTCCTACGACGTGACCCCGGACTACGTGGACGGGTCGCAGACCACCTCTTCGGACGGTAACGACCATATCGACGGCGGCTCGGGCGAGGACACGCTCTTTGGCGAGGGCGGGGACGACACGATCACCGACGGCGCCGGGGCGGACATCTCCTACGGCGGCGCGGACCGCGATACCTTCCTCGGCGGCTCGGTCGGTGACCACGTCGACGGCGGCGAAAGCGGCGATGACCATGACACGCTGGACCTGCGCGGGCTGAACGTGACGGTCGAGGAAGACCCGACCGACGCCGAGGCCGGCACGGTCACCTTCTACGATGACAACGACAATGTCACCGGGACGATGACCTACGAGAACATCGAGACCGTTCTCACCGATCCGACCAATGACGGCATCGTCATGGGGACGGGCGGGAATGACTCCATCGGGACCGGCTACACCGGCGACCCGGACGGCGACAGGGTCGATCACGACGACGCCATCCTGGCCGGCGACAGTGGCGATGATGACCTGATCCTGGCCCGCTCCGGCGACGATACCGTCGCCGCGGGCGAGGGCAGTGACGAGGTCTACGGCGGGGCCGGCAACGACAGCATCGGGACCGGTTCGGCCGGGCAGGCGCTGGATCACGAGATCTTCGACGGCGTCCCTTACGAGAGCGGTGCCGATCAGCGTGACGACCTGGACCTCGTCTATGGCGGCTCGGGCGACGACACGATCTCGACCGGCGACGACGCCGACACGATCTTCGGCGGCACCGGCGATGACAGCATCGACGGCGGTATCGACGACGACCTGATCTATGGCGGCGCCGGCAACGACACGATCGACGGGACGCAGACCGGCTCGAACCTCGGATCGCTCGGCAATGACGAGATCTGGGGCGGTTCCGGCGACGACAGCATCGTCGCGGGCATCGACCTGTTCTCGGACTACTCGGGCGATGATCCGAACCTTCCCTACGCCTTCGACCCCTCGGCCACTTCGGACCCGAACCCGGAGGACGAGAAGGACACCGTCTATGGTGGCACCGGCAACGACACGATCCTGACCGGTGACGATGCGGACCTGATCTATGGCGGCTCGGGCGAAGACCATATCTACGGCGGCATCGACGATGACACGATCATCGGCGAGAGGGGCGCCGACCGTATCTTCGGCGGCCATGGCTCCGACAGCATCGAGGGCAACTCGGGCGATGACGTGATCGACGCCTCGGCGGCGACCAGCGGAACGCTTTATGCCAACGAGCCCGATGCCACTGACCCGCTGCCTGACAACGACCGTGACGTGGTCAGCGGTGGCCGGGGCAACGACTCCATCATCACCGGCGATGACGACGACACCCTCTATGGCGGCTCGGGCGACGATACGCTGGATGCCGGCATCGACGATGACAGGATTTACGGTGGCCGCGGCAAGGACGTGATCCAGGCGGGCTCTGGCGATGACGTGGCGGATGGCGCTTCGGGTGATGACTCCATTGCGGCCGGGGCCGGCGCCGACCTCGTCACCGGCGGTGCGGGTAACGACACGATCGCCAACGACGCCGATGGCGATGTGGACCGGATCTTTGGCGGCGGCGGTCGCGACGTGATCACCGGCGCCGGGATCGGCGACGAGATCGACGGCGGCTCTTCCGGGGATGACTACGATACCCTGGACCTGACCGGGGCCGCGCCTACGGGCGGGCGGATCGAGATCAAGTATACCTCGGCCGACCAGGAAGACGGCGAAGTCGAATACTACGACGCCAACAACAACCTGCTCGGCAAGTCGACGTTCAGCGATATCGAGAACATCGTGCCCTGCTTCACCCCGGGCACGCTGATCGCCACGCCGCGCGGCGAGGTGCCGGTGGAAGAGCTGCAGGAAGGTGACCGGGTGATCACCCGCGACAACGGGATGCAGCCGATCCGCTGGATCGGCACCCGTCACCTGAAGGGCGGCGAGCTGCTGCAGGCCCGGCATCTGCAGCCGGTGCTGATCCGGCGCGGGGCCCTCGGCCACGGTCTGCCCGAGCGCGACATGGTGGTCAGCCCGAACCACCGGATGCTGATCAACAACGACAAGACGGCGCTCTATTTCGAGGACCGCGAGGTGCTGGTCTCGGCCAAGCACCTGACCGGCCTCTCCGGGGTCGAGCGCATGGCGACCGAGCGGACGACCTACATCCACTTCCTGTTCGAGCAGCACGAAGTGGTCCTGTCCGACGGTGCCTGGTCGGAAAGCTTCCAGCCCGGTCATCAGACCATGGACGGTCTCGGCAACGCGCAGCGTAACGAGATCTACGAGCTCTTCCCCGAGCTGAAGAAACAGGAGGGTCTGCAGGGCTACTCTGCGGCACGCAAGACGCTGAAGCGTCACGAGGCGGAGCTGCTGACCTTCGACTGATCCCCTTCGGATGCAGCCGGGCCATGTCTTCGGGGGACGGCATGGCAGGGAGGTCCGGGCACGACCCGGCCACCACCCGGCCCGCCCGTGGGTGTTGCCGTGGATGGGGACCACGACCACGGCAACATCCCGGGTGCGGCTGGCGAGGCGCCGGAAGGGCCCCGCCGTTTGTCCCGCAGATTGCGACAGTTGCGCGGCGGTGCGGCGCTGCCGACCGGGGGAGGCCCCCGGGTCGCGGCGCCCGAAATCCGAATCGCCCACGGTCCGAAACCAATGTAGATTGGCGCTCTCTGCATGGCTGCCTTGCGCCAGGCGTGAGGGCCGTGTCACCCTCTGGTTGATTGGCAAGGTTAATTGTTTGGGCAGTCGAAACAGAAATTGTTTCTATACCAGCATTGCCCGCGGCGCCGGCTGAAATGCCATCGTCTCGATTGCGTTTTTCGGAAAACTGAGGCTATTTCCCCGCAAGGGGGCGCGAAGGCCGGGCGCTACCGATGCAGATCGGAATCCGGCCCTTCACGAAAGCAATGACGCAAACCGGCATGGGTGCATGTCCGGCGGCAAGAGCTTCGCGCTTCGAGAGGTTGAGTATGATTGGCAGTTATGGTGGCGGTTCGGGATCGGGTCACAGGATTTCCGGGACAAGCAACAACGACACCCTGGATGGCACCGGGTGCGACGACACGATCCAGGGCTACCAGGGTCAGGACGTGATCGACGGGCGCCGTGGCAATGACGTGCTCTACGGCGGGGACGGCGACGACACCCTGCGCGGCGGCTCCGGCGACGATCTGATCGACGGCGGCACGGGCAGGGACCGCATCTACGGCGAAGAGGGGAATGACACCCTTTACGGCGGCGACACAAATGACACGATCTACGGCGGGTCCGGCAATGACCTGATCGAGGGCGGCAACGTCAGCGATTACCTCGAGGGCGGCACCGGCCACGACACGCTCTACGGCGGCGAGGCCGAGGACACGCTCTATGGCGGCGCGGGCAACGACCTGCTGGACGGTGGCAACAGCCGCGACACGCTGGACGGCGGCGCAGGCAATGACACCCTTTACGGCGGCGAGGGCGAGGACAAGATCACCGGCGGCTCCGGGGATGACTCCATCGACGGCGGCAACAGCCGGGACACGATCTACGGCGGCGCCGGCAATGACCACATCGACGGCGGCGGCGGCGAGGATTCCGTCTTCGGCGGTGCCGGACATGACACGCTTTACGGCGGGCAGGGCCAGGACACGATCTACGGCGGATCGGGGGATGACTTCCTGAACGCCGGTGACGAGGCGTGGAACCGCTCGACCGATACGCTGTATGGCGGGCAGGGCGATGACACGCTGGAATCCAACGGCAACCAGGACAGGCTTTACGGTGGGTCGGGCGACGACGTGCTGCGCGCCAAGGCCGATGGCAGCAACCTGAACAACCTCTATGTTTACGGCGGCGAGGATCCCGGGGATACCGACTGGGACGTGCTTGACCTGTCGGAATACTACGCGATGTATCCCGACCTTCAGGTCATCTACGAACAGGGCGCGCCGGGGGACGAAGACGGCCGCATCCTGCTGAAGACCGGCAGCGGGCAGGAACTGGGGCGCATCACCTACGAGGGGATCGAGCAGATCCGCACCACCCCGGTGCCCGATGGCGCGATCTGTTTCGCGCCCGGCACGCTGATCGCCACCATGCGGGGCGAGGTGCAGGTGCAGGTGCTGCAGCCGGGTGACCGGGTGATCACCCGCGACAACGGGATGCAGGAACTGCGCTGGATCGGCCGGCGCACCCTCGGCCCGAAGGAGCTGGCCGCCGCGCCGCATCTGCAGCCGGTGCTGGTGCGCGCCGGCGCGCTCGGCAATGACCTGCCGCATACCGATCTCGTGGTGTCGCCGCAGCACCGGATGCTGATCCGATCGGATCGTGCCTCGCTGCTCTATGAAGAGAACGAGGTCCTGGTGGCGGCGAAGGACCTGGTCGGGATGCCGGGGGTTGAACGTCTGGCCAACCGCGAGGTGACCTACCTGCACCTGCTGTTCGACCAGCACGAGGTGATCCTGGCCAATGGCGCCTGGTCGGAAAGCTTCCAGCCGGGGGATTACGCGATGAAGACCCTCGACCGGGCGCAGCAGGCAGAAATCCACTACCTCTTCCCCGAGCTTGCCGAAAGCCGGCGTTCTCACGGTTTCGGTTCGGCCCGGCGCAGCCTGAAGGCGCATGAGGCGCGGGTGCTGCGGTCCGACGGTGGTCTGTTCAGCGGCCGCGAGAGCGCCGCCATTCATCCCATGCCTCTGGTGCATCCAGGTCGGTGACGGCATGGGCCCCGGGCAGGGGCACCAGCTGCAGCAAGTGCTTGTGCGCGGCGATCACGGGAGCTGCCCCGCGATCGCCGCTCAGCTTTTGCAACTCGGGGATCAGCGTTGCGGGGAACAGCACGGGATGACCGGGGGTGCCGCCACTGGCACCGCGCAGGATCGGACGCGGGTCACCCCGGAAGGCCGCCGCGATCTGGCGCAGGTCGCCGGGCGAGATGTCGGGCATGTCCGCAGGCAGGACCAGCACGCCGTCGAGGCCCTCGGGCAGGCTCCGCGCGCCGGTGCGCAGCGAGACACCCATCCCCTGATCGGCCTCCGGCACCGGGAGCAGCTGCACGGACAGCTCCGCCAGCGCCCCGGCGCGGGGGTGGTCGAGATCGGGCAGGGTGACAAGGACCGGGCCCAGACCGGCGTCGAGGGCGATCCGGGTCATCCGGCGCAGCAGCGGCGCGCCGTCGACCTCCTCCATCAGCTTGTCGCGTCCGCGCATCCGGCTGGACTTGCCGGCGGCCAGGAGGATCGTCGCGATCATCTTCCGGCCTCCGTCCGCCCCGCTTCCCGCAGCAGGGCGCGCAGCACATGCAGGCGGATCGCCGAGGCCAGCCCGATATCGACTCCGCGCGTAGCGTCGATCTCTGCCGCCAACTGGTTGACAGGCTTGCCTGACAGTGCCGCCAGGCGTCTGAATTCCTTCCAGAAATCATCTTCGAGAGAGACCGAGGTACGGTGACCCTGGAGGGTCAGCGACCGCTTCACGGGGCGGCCGCTCATGCGTCGGGCGTGTCGGTGGGCGCATCCGTCCCGGGGCGCGGCTCGCGGTGATGCCCGTCGAGAGACCGCCGTGCGGCCTCCTCTTCGCGCGCGGTGCGTTCCTTTTCGGCCCGGGTCCGGCCGAACCGGGCCGCATTGGCATCGCCGCGCGCCTTCTTCTCGGCGCGGGCCTTCTGCTTGCGGAACTGGTTGAGGTTTGTGATCTCGGCCATGCCTCACATTGCCACTGGCGCCGGGGCGGGGCAAGCCGGCTGTCAGACCTCCAGCAACGGACCGTCCAGCAGGTCCACCAGGTCGCCGAAGTAGCCATCCGAAAGGGCGGGGCGCAGGGGATCCGACGTCAGTGCGACGGAGAGCCCGCGCTCGGCGTGCCAGGCGATCATCTGACCGCCGTAGCCCCGGGCCAGGGTGTAGCCGCTGTCGGTCATGAACCAACCATAGCCGTAGGACATGCCCGACCAGGGCGAGCGGGTCAGCGGCTCGGTCGAGCGGGCCACCCAGTCCCCGGGTATCACCTGCGCGCCCTCGTGCCGCCCACCGTTGCGCATCATCTCGGCCACCCGCAGCATGGCGCGTGGCGTCAGCGCCATCTCGTTGCCGCCCATGTAATAACCCTGCGGGTCACGGGTCCAGGGCGGCACGTCGATGCCGAGGGGCCGGCCGAGGTGCGTCCGCATCAGGGTCAGCAGGCTGTCTCCCGTCGCTTCGGCCAGGGCTGCGCCCAGTACATGCGTGGCGCCGGTGGAATAGATCATCCGGGTGCCGGGCGCGGCCACCATCTCGCGGGTCAGGGCATAGCGGATCCAGTTGCCGGAGCTGACCCATGCGCCGTAGTCGGCGCCCGAGGTCGCCGCCAGCCCGCCGCGCAGGCTGGCCAGATCGCCCAGGGTGATGTCCCCGGCGCCCTCGGTCGCCGTCGCCGGGATCAGCCCCGGGGCGACCTCTGCGAGGGTCGAGTCGACCCCCGGCACGGCGCCCTCCGCGATGGCGACACCCAGCATCAGTGCGACCAGGCTCTTGGAGCAGGACTTGATATTGGCTAGCCGGTCCAGGCCCGGGCCACGGAAGGCACGGGAAAAGACCTCTTCGCCGTTCCTGTGGACGATCAGGGCGTGCAACTGGTCAAGCCGTTCGCCGGCCTCGACCAGCCGGTCGGAAACCGCAGCGCTGGCCGGGCGGATGAAGGGCAGGGCGAGGGCGGAGCCGAGCAGGGCACGTCGAGTGATCATGCGCCAGAAGTGCGACAGGGACCCGGAGCCGGCAAGCAACGGTTTCTCACGTTGGCGTGGGCGCGGGACTGGGCATGTAAAAGGGGCGCGACCGGCCGGTCACGCCCCTGTTCCTCGATCCGAAAGGCGATCAGTCCTTGGGGCCGATCATGTCTTCGGGGCGCACGACACGGTCGAAGGTCTCTTCGTCGACGAAGCCGAGGCCGATGGCCTCTTCCTTCAGGGTGGTGCCGTTCTTGTGTGCGGTCTTGGCGACCTTGGTGGCGTTGTCGTAGCCGATGGTGGGGGCCAGCGCGGTGACCAGCATCAGGCTTTCCTTCATCAGCTTGTCGATGCGCGGCAGGTTGGCCTGGGTGCCGACGACCATGTTGTCGGTGAAGGCGGAGGCCGAGTCGCCAAGCAGCTGCATCGACTGCAGCACGTTGTAGGACATCATCGGGTTGTAGACGTTCAACTCGAAGTGACCCTGGCTGCCGGCGAAACCGATGGCCGCGTCATTGCCCATGACATGTGCGCAGACCATGGTCAGCGCTTCCGCCTGGGTCGGATTCACCTTGCCCGGCATGATCGAGCTGCCCGGCTCGTTTTCCGGCAGGATCAGTTCGCCCAGACCGGACCGGGGGCCCGAGCCCAGCAGACGCATGTCGTTGGCGATCTTGAACAGCGAGGCGGCGACGGTCTTCAGCGCGCCCGAGAACATGACCATGGCGTCATGGGCGGCCAGGGCTTCGAACTTGTTCGGCGCGGTGACGAAGGGCAGGCCGGTGATGTCCGCCATGTTGGCGGCGACCATCTCGGCCCAGCCCTTCTTGGTGTTCAGGCCGGTGCCGACGGCGGTGCCGCCCTGGGCCAGCTCGTAGATGTCGCCAAGGGCAGACTTCACGCGCTCGATGCCCTTGCGGACCTGGTGCGCGTAGCCGCCGAATTCCTGGCCCAGGGTCAGCGGAGTCGCGTCCTGGGTGTGGGTCCGGCCGATCTTGATGATGTCCTTGAACTCTTCCGACTTGGCTTCCAGCGCGGCAGCCAGCTTTTCCAGCCCGGGCAGCAGCGTGTCGCGGGCGGCCATGGCGATGCCGACATGCATCGCGGTCGGGAAGGTGTCGTTCGAGGACTGACCCATGTTGCAGTGATCGTTCGGGTGCACCGGTGATTTCGAGGCCAGCTCGCCGCCCAGCATCTCGATGGCGCGGTTGCTGATCACCTCGTTGGCGTTCATGTTCGACTGGGTGCCGGAACCGGTCTGCCAGACCACCAGCGGGAAGTTGTCGTCGAACTTGCCTTCGATCACCTCACCGGCGGCGGCGATGATCGCATCGGCGATCTCGGGCTCCATGGTGCCCAGTTCCTTGTTGGCCATGGCACAGGCCTTCTTGATCACGCCGAGCGCGCGGATGATCGGAACCGGCTGCTTTTCCCAGCCAATGGGGAAGTTCATGATCGACCGCTGGGTCTGGGCGCCCCAGTACTTGTCGGCGGGAACTTCGAGGGGGCCGAAGCTGTCGGTTTCGGTACGGGTCTGCGACATGTCAGGTCTCCGAAAGGGAACGTCGCAGGTGGTTTACCCGATCACGGGCCGGTTTCAATGCCGTTCCCGCTAACATTTTGCCGATGTCGGGGGTGTCCCGGCCCTTGTGATCACACGGCACGGGCCCAGGAAGGGGGCAGGGCCCCCCGCGTGGAGGGCCCCGCTGCGGCCGCTCAGTGCTGGCGGCGGCGGAATTCGAAGACGCGGGCCGGGGGCAGGTTGGCCCAGACGGTGCCGCGCTTGCGGGCGGTGATGCCCATCTCGGCCTGGGTTTCCGGCGGAATGGGGGCGTTCGGGCTGTAGGTGATCTGCACGAAGACCCCGTCGGGCGCCATCACCTTGAAGGCATTGCCGACCACCTCGCGCTGGATCTGCGGCCGTGCCAGCACCGGCACCCCCGAGATCACGCAACCGAGGTTGCTGACCCCGATCTGTTCGATCTGCTGGGCGGGCTGGTTCAGCACCCTGACGCCGGGGAACTTCTGGCGCAGCTCGTCGCAGAAACGCGCGTTCAGTTCCATCAGGATCAGCCGCTCGGGGGCGATGCCGCGTTCCAGCAGTACCCGGGTGAAAGAGCCGGTGCCCGGCCCGATTTCCAGGATCGGCCCCGCGACCTGTTCCACCCCGGCGGTCATCATCCGCGCCACAGCGGCGGAGGAGGGGGCAATGGCCGAAACCTCCTTCGGCTTGCGCATCATCTGTCCGAGAAACACCGTGAAATCGCTGGCCAAGTCCTTGTCCCCCTGCGGTCGGTTTCGCCCTATGTCTTGTCCATCCGGCCTGATCCGAACAAGGGGTCTTCGCTGAGTTTACAAAAAATTCACCGAAGGCGCGCACCGCCGGGGCCCCTGTCACCGCATGGGGCGCCGCGCAAAGGCAAACCGCCCGGCGGTGCCGGGCGGTGCGATATCACGACAGGGCGTGAAGCTACTTGCGGAAGGCGTCGAGACGGACCACCTCGGCGTCACCCTTCTCGGCCGGGGCGTCGGAGTCCTCGTCGGCCTTGGAGCGATCGCGCAGCGGCGGGGGGCCATCGGGCGGGGTGGGATCGTCGTCATCCTCATCCTCGTCGAACTCGTCGTCCTGGTCCTGGGTCTCGAAGCGCAGACCGAATTCGACCGAGGGGTCGACGAAGGTCAGGATGGCGTCCAGCGGGATATACATCCGCTCGGGGCTGTCGCCGAAGTTCAGCGTCACCGCGAAACCGTCGTCCGAGACGTCGAGGTCCTCGAACCAGTGCTGCATCACCACCGTCATCTCGGTGGGATAGCGGTCGCGCAGCCAGGCGGCCAGTTCGACCTGCTCATGCGTGGTGTCGAAGGTGATGAAGAAGTGATGCGCGCCCGGCAGACCGTTCTCTGCCACATCCGTCAGGACGTCATGGATCAGCTTGCGCATCGCGCGGTGCATCAGGTTTCCGTAGTCGATGGATCGGGCCATTTTGTTCTTCCGGGGGACACTTTTGGCCGAGCATAGGGGATTCGAACCAAAACGGAAGGCGATGCGGCAGAATTTCGGCGTCCGGGCCTCCGCGGCCCGTCAGAGCGCCAGCAGGCGGCTTGCCAGCCCCAGCAGGGCCATCACGCAGAGGCTGGCCAGGAGACCGGCGCGCAGACCGAAGACCAGGGCGCAGGCGATCAGGATCAGGGCGGCGGGAATCGGCTGGAAACTTCCGGGATCGGGCAGCGGCAGCGGGCCGAGACGCCCGACCACCTCGAAGAGCACATGCAGCGTGAACCACAGCGCCAGCGAGGCGATGACGCCGACCACGGCGGCAGTGATCGCCTGCAGGGCGGCGCGCAGGCGGGGCTGGGCCAGCAGGCGCTCGACATGGGGGGCGAAGACGAAGATGAACAGGAAGCAGGGCACGAAGGTCACCCAGAGGGTCAGCGCGCCCGCCGCCAGCCCCAGCAACGGCCCCTGCCGAAGGGCGCCGGCGACCATGGCGACGAACTGGGTCACCAGGATCAGCGGGCCGGGGGTGGTCTCGGCCAGGCCGAGCGCGTCGATCATCTGGCCCGGGCTGAGCCAGCCGTGTGTTTCCACCGTGACCTGTGCCATCCAGGCCAGGAGCGCATAGGCGCCGCCGAAGCTGAGCACCGCGAGGCGGGCGAAGAAGGCGCCGAGGTCATAGAGGAAATTCGCCCCCGCCAGTTTCAGCGCCAGCAATGGCGCCAGCCAGGCACCGGCCCAGAGCAGGGCGGTTCCGAGGCTCCGCCCCAGGGCAGGCGCCGAAGCGAGGGACGGCGCGGGGGTGTCCTCGGCGGTGCCGCCCTGCCAGAGGCCCCAGGCCCCCGCGACGAGGATCAGCAGGGGAAAGGGCAGGGCAAAGGCGAAGATCGCCAGGAAGGCGGCAAGGGCCCAGAGCCGTTGCGCCCGCCCGGTAAGGGCCTTGCCCGAGAGCCGCCACAGCGCCTGGCAGACCAGCGCCACCACCAGCGCCTTGATGCCGAGAAAGGCCGCCTGAACCTGGGGAACCGTGCCCCATTCGACATAGGCCAGCGCCAGCGCCGCAACCACCAGCGCACCGGGCACTACGAACAGAAGGCCCGCCAGCAGCCCGCCCGCGATGCCCTTCAGCCGCCATCCGGCATAGGTCGCCAGCTGCATCGCCTCGGGGCCGGGCAGCAACATGCAGAAACTGAGGGCGCCCAGGAATGCCTGTTCCGTCAGCCACTTGCGTTGCTCGACCAATTCGCGGTGCATGACCGAGACCTGCGCCGCCGGTCCCCCGAAGCTGAGCAACCCGATGCGTCCGAAGGCCAGGACCATCTGCCGCCAATCGGGCAGGGGATGCGACGTGCTCATCGTGGGTCCTCGGGCGCGGTGGCAGGTTTGCGGCGACAGTTGCCGCAGCGCCTGCGCCGGTCAAGCCATTGCCGAGCGCAGCGCGCGCTCCGTTGCGCCGAAGGCGCAGCAGGGCGCGCTCAGGCCCGGTCGATCCGGTGCAGGAAGGTCCGGTCCTCGCGGATCAGCAGTTGCTCGTCGCGGGCCAGGTCGAAGGCTGCCCGGGCCAGCGGATCCTGCGCCAGCCGCGCCCGGTAGGCTTCGTACTCGGCCAGCGACGGAATGTCGTAGATCCCGTAGCCCAGCGTCGCCGATCCCTCGTGGGGGGCGAAATAGCCGCGCAGTTCGGCGCCGTTGCGCGGGATCGCCTCGCCCCACATCCGGGCATAGGTCTGGAACTGCGCGCGCTTGTGGTGGGCGATCTGGTACTGGATGATGCAGGTCAGCATGGGGGCTCCTTTCGTCGGTGCCTTCTTCTGGCACGGCGGAGGGCGGGGTGGTTTCGGTGCGCGCCGAAGCATTTCCGCGCCGGACGTGGCAGACTGGTGACAGAAGACTGGCCACAAGCGACTGGCGACAAAGGAGTACAGGCATGACCCATCCCGGCCCGGCCTTCCGCGAAGGCCCGCAAGTGGCCCATGTCGCCGCCCTGCTGGGCGATCCGTCGCGGATGGCGATCCTGCAGGCGCTGATGTCGGGCATGGCGCTGACCGCCAACGAACTGGCACGCGAGGCTGGCGTGGCGCCGAGCACCGCCTCGGGCCACCTGTCGCAGCTGCTGGAGGCCGGGTTGCTGGCGGTCACTCCGCAGGGGCGGCACCGCTATTTCCGCATTGCCGGCCCCGAGGTCGCCTCGGCTGTGGAGGGCCTGATGGGGCTGGCCGAGATCCGTGGTCCCTCGCGCTGCCGTCCCGGGCCACGTGACGCGGCGCTGCGCCGGGCGCGCAGCTGCTACGACCACCTGGCGGGCAGCCTCGCCGTGCAGCTTCACGACAGCCTGGCGCAGCGCGGTTTCCTGCAGCCGGCTGCGGCGGGGCTGGTACTGACGGGGGAGGGTGCGCAGGCGCTGGCACCGCTGATCGGGGACCTGCCCGAGGGTATCACCGGGCGCCAGTGCCTCGACTGGTCCGAGCGGCGGATGCACCTGGCCGGACCGCTCGGGAGCGCGCTGTTGCTGGCCCTGCTGGACAAGGGCTGGCTGCGGCGCGGCGCGGGCCGCGAGATCCGCCCGACACCCGGGGGCGCACGGTCCCTGGCGCAGCTTTTCCCCCTGCCTCAGGCCAGCGGCGCGGTCTGGTAGAGCGTCACCCGGATGCCGCCATGGTCTACCGGCGGCGTGGTCGGCAGGAAGGGCAGACCCGAGGCACGCGCCAGCCCGCCGTCCGAGGTCACGATCGCGGCGCGCCAGCCGCTGAACCGTTCGCGCAACACCTCTCCCATCCGGCCATAGAGCGCGAAGAGCTGCCGCCGGTCACCGATCCGTGCGCCATAGGGCGGGTTGATGATCACCAGACCGGGCTTGCCTGCGGGCCTTTCGAGGTCCGACAGGGCGCGGTGGTGGAAGTGGACAGCCTCTGACAGCCCGGCGGCGGCGGCGTTCCGGGTTGCCATCTCGACCGCGCCGGCATTGCGGTCCGAGCCGTGGAAGCGGGGCAGATCCGCCTGCGGTTCGGGCGCCTCGGCGCGGATGCGGGCGTAGAGATCGGGCTTGAAACCGGCGAGCTGTTCGAAGGCAAAGCTGCGGTCGCGCCCGGGCCAGAGCCCGGCGGCGATCTCGGCGGCCTCCAGCACGAAGGTGCCCGAGCCGCACATCGGATCCAGCACCGGCTCGTCGCCGCGATAGCCCGCCTGGCGCAGGAACAGCGCCGCCAGGGTCTCGCGCATCGGGGCCTTGCCGACGGCGGGCTTGTGGCCGCGCTTGTGGAGCCCCTCGCCGCTGGTATCGACACTGAACTGGACGTAATCGCGCTGGATGCGGGTCTTCAGCGTCACCGGGGCCTCGGCGTCGATCGTCGCGCCGAAGCTTTCGGACAGCGCCCGTTCGATCCGCTCCTGCGCCGCGCCGGCATGGTAGATCTTCGATTTCTGCGAGGTCACGACCTCGACCCGCACCGGGACGTCCGCGCGCAGCACCTCGCCCCAGGCAAAGCCGCGCGCCCGCTTGTCGAGCTGCGCCAGATGGCTGGCCGGAAAGCCGCCGATCCGCGCCAGCACCGCATTGGCGCCGCGCAGCCTGAGGTTGGCGCGCCAGACGGTAGTCCATTGCCCCTGAAGGGTGACGCCGCCGGGAACGGGGGTGGCATGGGCAAAGCCCGCCTCCCGCGCCTCCTCGGCCAGGATTTCTTCAAGGCCCGGGGCCCCTTGCAGGAATATCTCGAATGCTGCGCTCATGGCGCCTGATACAGCGAAGCGGCGGCAGAGGCGAGAGCCCGCGTCGAGAGTGCAGATGATCGGTTTGGGGGGAGAAGTGCAGGTTTCTGTTGCCAGGTACCTGCGAACCCCGCCTTAAGCTGCAAAGCCTAAGGGCTTAGATTTCGGTATTCCGGACTGCTTACGCAGCCAGGGCAACCGGAGCACGATTGTTGTTGGCAATTGTACTTTGTGTACCGATAACGGTGGTAACTCACCGGGACAAAGCAACATCTTTAGACGTTCGTCGATCCTGTTTCGGCCCCATGATCCCCCAACAAGGGATGTTTGGTGGAGCCGCCGGGTACCGCCCCCGGGTCCGATCCGCTTATTACATGCGCGTTTATGCCCATAGTCGCCGAAGCGACATCCCTGATATAGGGCGGGGTGGCGCGGATTTGAAGGGGAAATCGGCAAGGATTTTCATCACGCGGTCAACCTGGCGCCAGGGCCAAGGCCGCGCCCGGCTTGACCTCGGCCCGTGTCGCGGCAACCCTGCGCCCCGGAAGGAAAGGAGCCGCGATGTCTTCCCCCCGTATCCGCACCGCCCGCGCCGAGGATCTGGCCACCATGTCCGCCTGGGCTGCCGCCGAGGGCTGGAACCCCGGGCTGGAGGATGCCGTGCCCTTTCACGGCGCCGACCCCGAGGGGTTTTTCCTGGCCGAGGTCGGTGGTGCGCCGGTAGCCTGCATCTCGGTGGTGAACCATGCGCCGGATCTCGCCTTCCTGGGCTTCTACATCTGCCGCGAGGACTACCGGGGGCAGGGCATCGGCATGGCGCTTTGGACACACGCCATGGCCCATGCGGGGGCGCGGACGGTGGGTCTTGACGGGGTGGCGGCGCAACAGGCGAATTACGCCCGATCCGGCTTCGTGAAGTTTGGCATGACGCGGCGCATGGCGGGGCATCTGGAGGGGCGGGGAGATGCCGCCATCCGCGCCGTGGCCGAGGCTGACCACCCGCAGATCCTGGCCTGGGACCGTGCCGCCTGTGGCTACGACCGTGCGGCCTTCCTGACCGGCTGGCTGGCAGCGATCCCGAGCCGCCGCAGCCTGATCGCGCCCGGGGCGCGGGCCTTCGTCACCATTCGCCGCTGCCGAGAGGGGGGGAAGATCGGCCCCGTCGTCGCCCCGGATCCCGACACGGGCCTGTGCCTGATCCGTGCCGCCCTCGCCGACCTGCCCGCCGATCCGGTCGTCATCGACATCACGCCGGACAGCCCGCTTGGTCCCGTACTGGAATCCCTGGGCTTCACCGAGACCTTCGCGGCCGCGCGCATGTACAGGGGGCCGGCGCCGCAGGGGGACGGGCGGCAGCTGGCCATCGCCTCGATGGAGCTCGGATAGGAAAGGGGCCCGCGCGGGGCCCCTTTGCATGCCTCTGTCAGAAACGCACTTTCAGGGAGGTCAGTCGACCAGCTTGACCAGCGCGTGCCGCTTCTTGCCCGCCGACAGCTTGATCGGAGACCTGAGCGCCGTTGCGTCCAGCATCAGCCCTGCATCGGTCAGCGGCGCATCGTCCAGCTTCGCGCCGTTGTCGGAGATCAGGCGCTTGGCCTCCTTGCCGGTCTTCGCCAGCCCGGACCGCACGATCAACTGCGCCACCGAAATGCCCTCGCCGATCTCTTCCGCGGTCAGTTCCAGCGTCGGCAGGTCATCCCCCACGCCGCCTTTCTCGAAGACTTCGCGGGCGGTGGCCTCGGCCGCCTTCGCCGCCTCTTCGCCGTGCAGCAGCGCGGTGACGGCATTGGCGAGGATCACCTTGGCCTCGTTGATCTCGGCCCCGCCGAGCGCGCCGAGGCGGTCGCATTCCTCGACCGGCAGCTCGGTGTAGAGCTTGGCGAAGCGGCCCACGTCGGCATCGGTGGTGTTGCGCCAGAACTGCCAGAACTCGTAGGGGCTGCGCATTTCGGCATTGAGCCAGACCGCGCCATCGGCGCTCTTGCCCATCTTCTTGCCGTCCGAGGTCGCCAGCAGCGGCGTGGTCAGCCCGTAGATCTCGTGGTCCAGCACGCGGCGGGTCAGGTCGATGCCGTTGACGATATTGCCCCACTGGTCCGAGCCGCCCATCTGCACCAGGCAGCCGTAGCGCCGGTTCAGCTCGAGGAAGTCATAGGCCTGCAGGATCATGTAGTTGAATTCGAGAAAGGACAGCGACTGCTCGCGGTCCAGGCGCGATTTCACCGATTCAAACGACAGCATCCGGTTGACGCTGAAATGCCGCCCGATGTCGCGCAGGAACTCCAGGTAGTTCAGCCCGTCCAGCCATTCGGCATTGTTCAGCATCAGGGCCCCCGAGGGCGCCGCGTCGTAGGACAGGTAGCGCGCGAAGACCTGGCCCATGCCGTCGATGTTGGCCTGGATCTGATCCGGCCCCAGCAGGGGGCGCTCGTCGCTGCGGAACGAGGGATCGCCGACCTTGGTGGTGCCCCCGCCCATCAGGGTAATCGGCTTGCCGCCCAGCTTCTGGAACCAGCGCAGCATCATGATGTTCATCAGGTGCCCGACGTGCAGCGAGGCTGCCGTGGCGTCATAGCCGATATATCCGGGCACGACCCCCTTCAGCAGCGCCTCGTCGAGGCCCTGGTAATCCGTGCAATCGGCCACGAAGCCGCGTTCCTGCATCACGTTGAGGAATTCGGATCTGGGGGTGTAGGTCATCGCTCTTGTCCGTATCAGGGTTGCGCGGCAACCTATAGTCATAGGGACCTCGAAGGGAAAGACCATGTCGAAGCGCAGGGGCGAACCGCGGATGCTGCGTGTTCTGGGGGCCATGTCGGGCACCTCGCTGGATGGCATCGACGCGGCGGTGCTGGAAACCGACGGCACGCGGATCGCCGCCTTCGGCCCCTCGGCCTTCCGCCCCTACAGTGCAGCCGAGCGCGAGACGCTGCGCGCCGCCCTCGGGCTCTGGCCGGGGGAGGATCCGGCGCGCCTCTCTGCGGCCGAAAAGGTCCTCCGCATTGCCCACGCCGAGCTGCTCTCGGGCTTCGAGGGGATCGACCTCGTCGGCTTCCACGGCCTGACCCTGGCCCATGAGCCGCGCGGGCGGGGCAGCTTCCAGGCTGGCAACGGTGCCGACCTGGCCGAGGCGCTCGGCCTGCCGGTGGTCTGGGACTTCCGGTCGGCGGACATGCGGCTAGGCGGCGAGGGCGCGCCGCTGACGTCCTTCTACCAGCACGCGCTGGCCCGGCATCTGGAGATGGAGCGCCCGGTGGCCTTCCTCAACTTCGGCGGCATCGGCACGCTGACCTGGGTCGATCCGACCCTTGCCGCACCCGAAACACCCGGCGCGCTGCTGTCCTTCGACACCGGCCCGGCCACAGCGCCGATCGACGACCTGATGCTGTCGCGCCGCGGGCTGCCATATGACAGGGACGGCGCGCTGGCCGCCGGGGGCAGGGTGGCCGAGGGCGCGCTCGAACTGTTCCTGGACGATCCCTATTTCTCCAGACTGCCGCCCAAGTCGCTGGATCGCAACGGTTTCGCCACCATGATCGGGCTGGTGCGCGAACTGGCCGATGCCGATGCCGCCGCCACCCTGACGGCCATGTCCGCCAGCGCCGTGATGCGCGGGATGGAGCACCTGCCCACGACCCCCGACCGCCTGCTGGTCAGCGGCGGCGGTCGGCTGAATCCGGTGCTGATGGAAATGCTCTCGGTTGCGCTGGACTGCCCCGTCGGGTTGGTCGAACACGCGGGCCTCGACGGCGACATGCTGGATGCCCAGGCCGTTGCCTTCCTCGCCGCGCGGGTCTTCCACGGGCTGCCGACGTCCTGCGCGGGCACCACCGGGGTCAGCATGGCGGTCGGCGGCGGCGAGATCTCGCGCCCGACCCTCGGGGCGCTGGCCTGATATCATCACCGGGCTGAAAATACTCCCGCCGGAGGCATTCCCGACTTCGGCCCGACATAGGCCCGACATAGTCCCGGCACGCCTCCGCCGATCCTCCGGCTGCGCGCCTGCGCAAGGTGTGACCATGATCCCGCATCCAGCGCCCACAGGAGAAGTTATCGCTAACACTCCCCATTGGCAGCGCCGCGTTCTCTGCTATGGTGCGCCCGTGCCGCGCCGCGGCAGGGCTGCGGCCCGGATGTCTCAATGCTCTAGGGAAAGGAGCTCCGATGGTCTCGCGCGTGATTCCCGTCGATCCCTTCGATCTGGTCATTTTCGGCGGCACCGGCGATCTTGCCCGGCGCAAGATCCTGCCGGGTCTGTTCCGCCGCTTCTGCGCCGGCCAGATGGAGGACAATGGCCGCATCATCGGCGCCGCCCGCTCCGAGCACGAGACCGCCGAGTTCCGCCAGATCGTCGCCGACGCCATCGCCGAATTCGACCCGAAGAGCGGCACGAAGGAGCAATTGGCGGCCTTCCTGGAACGGCTGGAATACGTGCAGGTCGACGCGCTTGGCGAGGGTGGCTGGAAGGAGCTGGCCGCGCTCATGGGCGAGGACCGGGTGCGCGCCTTCTACTTTTCCGTCGCCCCCAGCCTGTTCGGCGCCCTGGCCGAGCGGCTGCACAGCTACGGCATTGCCGATGCCCAGACCCGCATCGTGGTCGAAAAGCCCTTCGGCAAGGATCTCGCCTCGGCGCGGGAACTGAATGCCGCCCTGGCCGAGCATTTCGACGAGAGCCAGATCTACCGGATCGACCACTACCTCGGCAAGGAAACCGTCCAGAACCTCATGGCCGTGCGCTTCGGCAACATGCTGTTCGAGCCGCTGTGGAATTCCCAGTACATCGACCACATCCAGATCACCGTGGCCGAGACCGTGGGCGTCGACGGGCGTGGCGAATACTACGACCGCTCGGGCGCCATGCGCGACATGGTGCAGAACCACCTGATGCAGCTCCTGTGCCTGACCGCGATGGAGCCGCCCGCCAAGTTCGACCCCGATGCGGTGCGCGACGAGAAACTGAAGGTGATCCGCGCGCTGAACGCCGTGCCGCTGGATGACGTGGTGCGCGGGCAGTACCTGGCCGCCGGCAAGCAGCCCGGCTACCTGGAACATGCCGGCGATCCCGACAGCAAGACCGAGAGCTTCATCGCCCTGCGTGTCGAGGTCTCCAACTGGAGATGGGCGGGCACGCCCTTCTACCTGCGCACCGGCAAGCGGCTGCGTGCCCGCAGCTCGGAAATTGCCGTGGTCTTCAAGGAGACCCCGCATTCGATCTTCGGCGAAGAGGCGGGCCGCCACCGCAACGTGCTGACCATCCGGCTGCAGCCCAACGAGGGCATGGACCTTTTCGTCACCATCAAGGAACCGGGCCCGGGGGGGATGCGTCTGGTCGATGTGCCCCTCGACATGACCTTCGCCGAAGCGCTCGGCCCGGATGCCGAGGAGGTTCCGGACGCCTACGAACGGCTGATCATGGACGTGATCCGGGGCAACCAGACGCTGTTCATGCGCGGGGACGAGGTCGAGGCCGCCTGGGCCTGGGCCGATCCGCTGATCGCCTCGTGGGAGAATCGCGGCGACAAGCCGGTGCCCTATGACACCGGCTCGACCGGGCCCGAGGAGGCGCTGGCGCTGATGCACCGCGACGGCCGCCGCTGGCGCGAGATCCGCGCCTAGGGCATTCTGGGCGCCGAGATCGGGGCGTGGCCCGCGCGGGCGCGACCCTCACATGGCCCGAAGGGACAGGACAATGGACTTCAAGGAATATCCCGACCGGGATCTGCTGGCCCTGAGCCTCGCCGATTCCCTCGCGTCGGAGCTGGGCGCGGCGCTGCGCCACGAGGATCGCGTCACCTTCTGCGTTCCCGGCGGAACCACGCCGGGGCCGGTCTTTGACGCGCTGACCGCCGTCAAGCTGGACTGGGACCGCGTCGACGTGGTGCTCAACGATGAACGCTGGGTGCCCGAAAGCTCGCCCCGCTCCAACACCGCGCTGCTGCGCCAGCGCCTGTTGCAGGGTCATGCGGCGGGGGCCGGCCTGCTGCCGCTCTATGCCGATCAGCCCGAGCCGGACCTGGCGATGGACGCGCTTTCCGAGGGCATCCGTCCGCATCTGCCGATCAACGTGCTTCTGCTGGGCATGGGCACCGATGCCCATACGGCCAGCCTCTTTCCCGGCGCCGACCGGCTGGAGGAGGCGCTGGCGCCCGACGCGCCGATCCTGCTGCCGATGCGGGCCGAGGGCGCGGGCGAGCCGCGCATCACCATCACGGCCCGCTATCTCAAGGGCGCCATGTCGACCCATGTGGTGATCATGGGCGACGAAAAGCGCCGGGTGCTGGAAGAGGCCCAGGGCAAGAAGCCCGAAGAGGCGCCGATCGCCGCCATCCTGCCCGGTGCCGTGGTGCACTGGGCCCCCTGAAGCCCTCTCGCCCGGCGCCTCCTGCGGGGCGGCGGGCCCGCGACACTTCCGACCAAGGAGCGCCCCATGTGGCAAGATATCTCCCGCCTCGCCGATACCCATGCCGACCGCGCCATCCTCGACCTCTTCGCCCGGGATCCGGGGCGGTTCGAGGGGTTCTCGGCCAGCGCCGACGGGCTCCTCTTCGACTATTCCAAGACCAATATCTGCGGTGAGGTGCGCGAGGCACTGCTGGCGCTCTGCACGGCCGCCGACCTGCCGGGCAAGCGCGCGGCGATGTTCGGCGGCACCAGGATCAACGAGACCGAGGGCCGTGCGGTGCTGCATACGGCGCTGCGCAATCTCGACGGCGGCCCGGTGACGGTGGATGGCGAGGATGTCATGCCCGGGGTGCGGGCCACGCTTGACCGCATGGGCCAATTCGCCGAGGCGGTGCGCGCGGGCGATTACGAGGGGCAGGGCGGCCGCATCACCGACGTGGTCAACATCGGGATCGGCGGATCTGACCTCGGGCCTGCCATGGCCGAGATCGCGCTGCAGCCCTTCGCCGACGGGCCGCGCTGTCATTTCGTGTCCAATGTCGACGGGGCGCATATCCACGACGCGCTGCGCGGCCTGGACCCGGAAACGACGCTGGTCATCGTCGCCTCCAAGACCTTCACCACCATCGAGACCATGACCAATGCCCGCACCGCCTGGGACTGGATGGCAGGCAAGGTTCGCGAGCCGGGCGCGCAGTTCGCCGCCCTCAGCTCGAACCAGGAAAAGACCGCCGACTGGGGCATCGACACCAGCCGGGTCTTCGGCTTCGAGGACTGGGTCGGCGGACGTTACTCGATGTGGGGGCCGATCGGCCTGGCGGTGATGATCGCCATCGGAGAGGAGTATTTTCGCGATTTCCTGCGCGGTGGCGCGGCGATGGACCGCCATTTCCGCACGGCGCCGCTGCATCACAACCTGCCGGTGCTGCTGGCCCTCGTCGGGATCTGGCACAATCAGGGCCTGGGCCACGCCACACGCGCCGTGCTGCCCTACGAACAGCGCCTGGCGCGCCTGCCGGCCTATCTTCAGCAGATGGAGATGGAGAGCAACGGCAAGCGCGTCGCCATGGACGGCAGCGACCTGACCGTGCATTCCGGCCCCGTGGTCTGGGGCGAGCCGGGCACCAACGGCCAGCACGCCTTTTACCAGCTGATCCACCAGGGCACCCGCGTCGTGCCCTGCGAGTTCCTGGTCGGCATCCGCGGCCATGAGCCCGAACTGGCGCATCAGCACGACCTGCTGATCGCCAATTGCCTGGCCCAGTCCGAAGCGCTGCTGCGCGGCCGGTCGCTGGAGGAGGCGACCGGGATCATGGCGGCCAAGGGGCTGGAGGGCGCCGAGCTGGAGCGCCAGGCCCGTCACCGCGTCTTCCCCGGCAACCGCCCCTCAACCACACTGGTCTACCCGCAGCTGACACCCTTCGTGCTGGGGCAGATCGTGGCGCTCTATGAACACCGCGTCTTCGTCGAGGGGGTGGTGCTGGGCATCAACTCCTATGACCAGTGGGGGGTCGAGCTGGGAAAGGAACTGGCGGTGAAGCTCTCGCCGATCCTGTCGGGCGAGGAAGGCACCGAGGGCAAGGACGGCTCGACCGCCGGGCTGGTCGCGGCGATCCGCGACGGGCGCCAGGGCTGAGACCCGGCCGGACGACCTGCCAACCAAAGGGCTACCGGAAATGGGCTGCCAGACCGAAAAGACCGGCGCCGGGGAAACCCCGGGGCCGGTCTTCTCGTCTGGGCCATGGTCATGCGGGCAATGTGGGAGGCGGGAGCGGGACCCCGCCTCCCCAGACCTGCCGGGCGGTGTGGGACGCCCGTGTGGCAGGCCCTTTGCGACCGGCTTCGGCACTCGGGAAACGGCGCCAGGGACAGACGCACCCGAAGTCCGGCCGCAAAGGCGGTTTTGGCGGACGTCCTACATGGAGCGCCCGCCAAAGAAACCATGCAAACTCTTAAAAACTGAACCGTGTCACTCGTTACTCTTCGTCTTGGCCCCTTGAGACCTCACTGAAAGTTACGGTGGCTGTGCAGGAAGAGTTTCAGCTTCGGGTGATTTTTTCTGAGAAAAGTGCAACTATCGGAATTTAAAGGAACAATTCCGTATCAGCGGATGTCGAAATCCGGTGGTGCCAGGGTGAAGCCGGCGAAGTCGAACCCCGGTGAGACGGTGCAGCCGACCAGGGCCCAGCCCCCGGTGGCGCGGGCCGCCTGCCAGTGGCCCACGGGCACGATTCCCTGCGGCCTCTGCCCGGCGGCAAGATCCGGACCCAGCATCAGCCGTTGCGCCGGCCCCTCATCGCTGTCGGCAATCCGCAGCTCGACCGGGGCGCCGGCGTAGTGGTGCCAGATCTCGGTGGCGTCGACGTGGTGCCAGTGGCTCGCCTCGCCCGCGCGCAGCAGGAAATAGATGCAGGTGCCCGGGGGGCGCTCGCCCGCCTCGGCAGGCGCGGCCCAGGTCTCGCGGTAGTGTCCGCCTTCGGGATGCGGCACGAGGTCGAGCAGGGCGATGATCTCTTCGGCGGTCATGGGGATCCTTCCGTAACAACGGGCGCAGGCACCTCCCGGTGCCTAGTCGGCCTTGCCTGACAAGGCAAGCCGGGCGCCGGGTGCGCCAGGCGCCCGGCCGTGGCGCGGTCCCTGTCCGGCGAAACGAAAACGCGCCCCGCGGCCTGGGGCCGGGGGCGCTTCGGACACCGTCGGGGACGGGCTTACTTCAGGATCGAGCGGCCAGCGTACTCGGCGGTTTCGCCCAGCATTTCCTCGATGCGGATCAGCTGGTTGTACTTGGCCAGCCGGTCAGAACGGGCCAGCGAGCCGGTCTTGATCTGACCGCAGTTGGTGGCCACGGCAAGGTCGGCGATGGTCGCATCCTCGGTCTCGCCCGAGCGGTGCGACATCACGTTGGTGTAGCGGGCGCGATGCGCCATATCGACGGCCTTCAGCGTCTCGGTCAGCGAGCCGATCTGGTTCACCTTGACCAGCATCGAGTTCGCCACGCCCTGCTCGATGCCCATGGACAGGCGGGCCGGATTGGTGACGAAGAGATCGTCGCCCACCAGTTGCACCTTGTCGCCCAGCATCTCGGTCAGCAGCTTCCAGCCTTCCCAGTCATCCTCGGCCATGCCGTCCTCGATCGAGATGATCGGGTAGGCGTCGCAGAGCTCTTTCAGGTAGGCGGCATTCTCGGCCGAGGTCAGGGACTTGCCTTCCCCCTTCATCTCGTACTTGCCGTCCTTGAAGTATTCGGTCGAGGCACAGTCGAGGGCCAGGTAGATATCCTTGCCGGGGGTATAGCCCGCCTTCTCGATGGACTTCAGGATGAAGTCGAGCGCCTCGGTGGTCGAGCCCAGCTCGGGGGCGAAACCGCCCTCGTCACCGAGGCCGGTGGACATGCCCGCTGTCGAAAGCTCCTTCTTCAGGGTGTGGAACACTTCCGAGCCCATGCGGACGGCTTCGCGGATGTTCTCCGCGGCGACCGGCATGATCATGAATTCCTGGATGTCGATCGGGTTGTCGGCATGTTCGCCACCGTTGATGATGTTCATCATCGGCACCGGCAGGACGCGGGCTGAGGTGCCGCCAACGTAGCGGTACAGCGGCTGGCCGGTGAAATCCGCCGCTGCCTTGGCCACGGCGAGCGAGACGCCGAGGATCGCGTTGGCGCCCAGGCGGCCCTTGTTGTCGGTGCCGTCGAGCTCGATCATCGCCATGTCGATGCCGACCTGGTCGGTGGCATCGAAGCCGACGATGGCCTCGGCGATCTCGCCGTTGACGGCCGCCACGGCCTCTAGCACGCCCTTGCCCATGTAGCGCGCCTTGTCGCCGTCGCGCTTTTCGACTGCCTCGTGGACGCCGGTGGAGGCGCCCGAGGGCACGGCGGCGCGGCCCATGGTGCCGTCTTCGAGCATCACGTCGACCTCGACGGTGGGATTGCCGCGGCTGTCGAGAATCTCGCGGGCGTGGATGTCGATAATGGTGCTCATCTGGAAATGTCCTCTGTCCAGGGGCCTTTGTCCCGCGTTGTAGAGTGCCCGGGGCGCCTTGGAAAGGCAGCGCGGCAAAGAATGCGACCCTGCGGCAGCCCTGCGCCCGTCAGGGCAGCGGCGTGGCGCGGCTTTCGGCCAGCATCCGGCGCGCCAGGCGGCGTTCGCGCAGGAAGGTATAGAGCCCAGAGCCGAGGATCAGCGCCGAGCCGAGGTAGGTCGGCAGGTCCGGGATCTCGCCGAAGACCAGCGCGCCCATGATCAGGGTGAACAGCAGGCGGGTGTAGCGGAAGGGCGTGACCGCCGAGGCATCGCCGATCCGCGTGGCCAGCAGCACCAGGTAGTACCCGGCGGCCATCGACAGGAAGGACAGCAGCATGAAGACGGACTGGTGCGCCGACATGACCTGCCAGCTGCGGCCCTCGATGGTCAGCAGCAGGGCGCCCGTCGGCACCAGGATCGAGAAGGCGAGGAAGGCCGCCACGGTCGAGGGCAGCGCCGGGGGCATCCGCCGCGCCGCGAGGTCGCGCACCGCCACCGCCAGCACCGCGCCGAGCACCAGCAGTGCCTCCGGGCGGAACCCGTCCAGCCCGGGACGGATGACGACCAGCACGCCGATGAAGCCGACCACGATGGCCGACCAGCGCCGCCAGCCGACGCTTTCGCCGAGGAACAGCGCCGCGCCGAGGGTGATCGCCAGCGGTGTCGCCTGGAAGACAGCGCCCACGGTGGCGATCGGCACCAGGGCCAGGGCCGAGATGAAGAACACGGTCGAAAAGCCCTCGGCCACCGTGCGGGTGATCACCGTGGGGTGGCGCGACAGCGGTCCCAGCACGGGATGGCGCTGCCACAGGCAGATGCCACCGAACAGGATGACCCCGCCGAGCCCCAGAAGCACCACGACCTGCCCCGCCGGCAAGCTGGCGGTGAGGAACTTATTGAAGCCGTCCTCGATGGTGAAGAAGACCATGGCGAGGATGACGAGGACGATACCCCTGAGGTTCTGCATCGGGATGTTCCGGAAAGAAGGCTGTGCGGTTCGCTAACACCGGCGGGCAGGCGCCACAAGCCGCGCCGCCGCACAGGCGGGTTCACCGAAAGCTCAGTCCTCGGACCTGGGTGCGGGGCGCACCGGCACGCCGTAGAGCTCCAGCCGGTGCCCCTGCAGGCGGTAGCCCAGCTTGGCGGCGATCTTTTCCTGCAGGGCCTCGATCTCGGGGTCGCAGAACTCGATGACCCGGCCCGTGGTCACGTCGATCAGGTGGTCGTGGTGGGCGCGTTCGGCATCCTCGTAGCGGGCGCGGCCATCGCCGAAATCGACCTTTTCGAGGATCCCGGCCTCTTCGAAGACCTTCACCGTGCGGTAGACCGTGGCCAGCGAGATCCGCGGGTCACGGGCATTGGCGCGGGCGTGCAGCTCTTCCACGTCGGGGTGATCGCGCGACTGGTCCAGCACGTCCGAGATCACCCGCCGCTGTTCGGTCATCCGCAGCCCGGCGCTTTCGCACCTGTATCCTATGGTGTCTCGCTTGCTCATCGGCCTCACGCGCTTCGGTGGATCCCTTTTTCTCAGGTCCGGGCCGGTGCGGCAAGCGGTTTGAGGAAACCGGCGGGCAAGGCGCCGCCGGTCCGGGGGCCTGCCCGTTCAGGCAGCGCAAAGCGCCAGCCCGCCCGGACCCTGCCGGGCCGCCTGTTGCCACGAAGACATAGGCGCCGCGGCCCGCATGGGCTGTCATCACCCTGTTACCAATCGCCCCCACGGGAGTGGCGGGACTGTTCACTAAATTCGGGGAATCTCCATGTCCAAGACCACCACGCGCGTCTCGATCCTTGCCATGCTGGCCGTCGCGCCCTGGCTGGGTGCGGCCCAGGCCAAACCGGCCCTCGGCGCCTGCGACCCCGGCGCGCCCGAGGATGGCGAGACCATCCTCTGTACCGGCACCGGCCCCGGCATCACCGACGAAGAGCTGGACGAGGTGACGATCACCGTCGCCGAAAACGCCCAGATTTCCGACACCGGCGACGAGGCGTTCCTGTTCAAGGACGACGTGACGCTGACCAACTACGGGGCGATCCGGTCCGACAGTGATCACGCCATCAAGGGCGACGACGACGCCTCGATCACCAACGAGGGGACGATCACCAGCACCGACAAGGATGCGATCAACCTCGACAAGGACGCCTATGTCGACAACTCGGGCACCATCGAGGGCAAGGACGAGGGCCTGCAGCTTGGCGAGGATGCCGAGGTGATCAACTCCGGCACCATCACCGGCGGGGACAATGCGATCACCGCTTCCGAGGGGCTGGAGCTGACCAACCAGGCCGACGGCGAGATCACCGGCAAGAACGACGAGGGCGACGGCATCGCGGTCTCCTACTCGGACGAGGAAGAGGATCCGGTCTTCGACGAGCTGCCGACCTCGACGGTGAAGAACCACGGCAAGATCACCGGCGGTGATCGCGGCGTCGACATCTTCGGCAACGGCACCGTGCTGAACTACGAGGGCGCCACGATCACCGGCCAGAACGGCGATGGTGTGCGGATCGAGGCCGGCATGATCGAGATCACCAACTGGGGCGTGATCGACGGCGACGACGAGGCGATCCAGGTCGGTGACGATGCGGTGGTGACCAACCATGGCACGCTCTGGTCCGGCGACAAGGGCATCCAGGCCAAGGGGGGCGCGACGATCACCAACACCGGCACGATCAATGCCGGCACCGAGGGGATCGAGACGGGCGACGACGCCTATATCGAGAACAGTGGCACCATCAACGCCAGCGACGACGCGATCAACGCCGGCGAGAATGCCGAGATCCTCAACACCGGCGACCTGCTGGTCGATGGCGACCAGGACGGCATCGACCTCGACAGCGGCACGGTGACCAACCATGGCCGCATCATCTCCTACGGCTCCGAGGACGGCATCGACTTCGACGCCTCCGAGGTCGAGCTTTCCACGATCACCAACTACGGCCTGATCGAGGGCGAGATCGGCATCAACGTCGAGCTGGGCGACCATGATCCGGCCAATACCATGTCGCAATACGTGGTGAACCACGGCACGATCACCGGGCGCGGCGGGCTGGCCCTGCAACTGGGCGCAGGCGACGACACGCTGGAGCTCTATTCGCTGGACATCAACGGCGAGGTCGACCTGGGCGAGGGCGAGGACAGCCTGATCGTCCATTCCACCGTCCGCGACGGGGTGGTGACCTTCGTGTCGGATCCCGAGGATATCGACCTGAGCGATGCGCCGAACGCGGTCTATGACGACCTGACCCTGGCCGTCGCCTCGACCGGGTCCTTCGCCGGACTCGACAGCGTGATGACCGGACAGGTGGCCAGCTTCGGCAAGTCGGTGCTGGGCGTCTCGGGCAGTGCGGCGCCCGAGGGCGTGCTGTCCTTCATGTCGGCTCCGGCGGGCAGCTTCTGGGCCGTCGGCTCGGCCGGTGTCTTTGACGGGCAGGGCAATGGCCGCCTGACCCTGGGCCGCGATTTCGGCAGCTACGGGTTGTTCCTGTCCTGGGGCACCGTGCACACCGATGTGACCACGGATCACGAGATGGACCACCGCAGTGCCCTGGTCGGTCTGCGCAGCGGCACGGTGCTGGCCGGCGGCACCCAGGTCGATGCCATGGCCTACCTCGGCTTCGGGCGTCTCGAGATGTCCAGCCCGGCCACGGCCAGCGGCGACGGCAGCACCGACACCCGCAGCTTCGGCCTGGCGGCCTCGATGGCGACGGCACCCAGCGAGGCGGGCCTGTCCCTCGTCGCCCGCGCCGGGATCGAGCGCCAGCAGATCGACGGCTACACCAGCAGCGGCCTCGGCGGCGCCAGCTTCGGCGACCGCAGCGTGACGGCCGGCTACCTCTCGGCCGAGCTGCAGCTGCACCGCGCGCTCTCGGGCGGCAACAGCGTGACGCCCTTCGTCGGGGTGGATGTGCTGTTCACCGATGGCGAGGATGTCACCATGACGCTCGGCACCGACAGCACCCGTTTCTCGACCGGTGGAGACGACGTTTACGGCCTGCTGACCCTCGGCGCCGAACTGGGCAGCCTCGGCAGCCCCTGGTCGATGCGCATCGAGGCCCAGGTGGACGAGAACGGCGACACCGGCGCGCAGGTCACCGCCGGTATGCGGTTCTGAGCCCGGCCACGGGCGGGACCTGTCCCGCCCCGATCCCCTGAACAAAAAAGGCGCCGCGATTCCTCGCGGCGCCTGTCCTGTCTCATGTAAGGCGGATCACTCCAGCTCGATGGTCCCCGGGGGCTTCGAGGTGCAATCGTAGAACACTCGGTTCACGCCCTTCACCTCGTTGATGATCCGGGTCGAGGTCTCGCCCAGGAATTCATGGGTGAAGGGATAGTAATCGGCGGTCATGCCGTCGACCGAGGTCACCGCGCGCAGCGCCAGCGCATAGTCATAGGTGCGGCCATCGCCCATGACACCGACGGTGCGCATCGGCAGGATGGCGGCGAAAGCCTGCCAGATCTCGTCATAGAGACCATGTTTGCGGATCTGGTCGATATAGACCGCATCGGCCTTCTGCAGGATCGCCAGCTTGTCGCGGGTGATCTCGCCGGGGCAGCGGATCGCCAGGCCGGGGCCCGGGAAGGGATGGCGGCCGATGAAGCTCTGCGGCAGGCCCAGCTCGGTCCCGAGGGCGCGGACCTCGTCCTTGAACAGCTCACGCAGCGGCTCGACCAGCTTCAGGCCCATCTTCTCGGGCAGGCCACCGACGTTGTGGTGGCTCTTGATGGTCACCGAGGGGCCGCCGGAGAAGCTGACCGACTCGATCACGTCCGGGTAGAGCGTGCCCTGCGCGAGGAAGGTCGCATCCTCGATCTGGCTGGCGTATTTCTGGAAGACGTCGATGAACAGCTTGCCGATGGTCTTGCGCTTGACCTCGGGGTCGCTGACCCCTTCCAGCGCGCCGAGGAACAGGTCGCTCTCGTCCGCGTGGATCAGCTTGATGTTGTAGTTGTCGCGGAACATCTTCACGACTTCTTCGGCCTCGTTGAGGCGCAACAAGCCGTGGTCGACGAAGACGCAGGTCAGCTGGTCGCCGATGGCCTCGTGCAGCAGGATCGCGGTGACCGAGCTGTCGACGCCGCCGGAGAGGCCACAGATGACATGGCTGTCTCCGACCTGTTCGCGGATCTTGGCGATCATCTCTTCGCGGTAGGCGGCCATGGTCCAGTCACCGGCAAAGCCCGCGTCCTTGACGAAGTTCTCGTAAAGGGTGGCGCCGTTCGGGGTGTGATGCACCTCGGGGTGGAACTGCACCGCGTAGAAGCGGCGTTCCAGGTCGGCGGTGATGGCGAAGGGCGCACCGGGCGAGGTGCCGTAGACCTCGAAGCCGGGGGCGATCTTGCTGACGTGGTCGCCGTGGGACATCCAGACCTGTTCGCGGCCCTCCAGGAACCAGCCGGTCAGCAGGTCGATGCGTGCCTCGGTGGGCTGCACGTAGGCGCGGCCGAATTCGGCCGTGTGGCTTTCGCCTGCCTCGACCATGCCGCCCAGGTCCTGCATCATCACCTGCTGGCCGTAGCAGATCCCCAGGATCGGCACGCCGAGGTCGTAGACCTCTTTCGGCGGGCGCGGAGAGCCCTCGCGCACCACGCTGTCGGGCCCACCCGAGAAGATCACGGCCTTGGGCGCGAACTCGGCCAGGAAGGCGGCGGTGACCTTCTGGTAGGGATGGATTTCGCAATAGACCTTCAGCTCCCGCAGGCGACGCGCGATCAGCTGCGTGACCTGGGACCCGAAGTCGATGATGAGGAGGCGGTCATGGGATGTCTGGATCATGTCCACGCCATAGAGCGCAGCGCGAAAGGAGGCAAGAGAGGAGCGGCGCCAGCCCTGCATTCCGGTTGAATTGCATCCCGGCCCGGCACATCATGGGGCGGCGGGCGAGGCCCGCATGTCAGGGGAGCTTTCACATGCCCGACAACATCCTGGTTGCCACCGACCTGTCCATCCGTTCTGAGCGGGCGCTGCGGCGGGCCGCGAAACTGGCCGAACAGCATGACGCGCGGCTGACCGTGCTCTGCATCGTGGATGAGGATCTGCCACAGCGGGTCGCGACACGGATGCGCGACGCGATGATCGAGGACCTGGCGCTGCATTGCGAGGGGCTGGACCATGGCCACGCGGTGCAACGCGTCGAGATTGCCGACCCGGTGCAGGGGATCCTCGGGGCCATCGAGGAGAGCGGCGCCGACCTGCTGGTGCTTGGGGTTCACCGGCACAGGCCGATCTGGGATCTGGTCTATGGCACCACGATGGAGCGGGTGCTGCGGGTCAGTTCGGTGCCGGTGCTGCTGGTCAAGTCGGTGCCACATGCGCCCTATGCCCGGGTGCTGGCCGGACTCGACATGTCCGAAGCCTGCGCGACGGCGATCCGCATGGCGCATGAGCTGGCGCCGGAGGCATCGCTGAGCGCCTTCCACGCGGTCCATGTGCCCTATCGCGGCCTGGTCGCGCCGCGCGGCAGCGCCGAGGCGCTCTCGCCCTTCCTCGAGGAGGCGGAGCGGCGAATGCGGACCTGGTGGCAGGGCGCCGATCTGCCCGAGACTCTGGCCATGCCGCGGGCCGAGGCGGCGGGACGGACCGAGCTGCTGATGCGCCGCCTGAGCGAGATCGGCCCCGACCTGCTGGCCATCGGCGCGCACAGCCGGTCAAGTTTCACCCCGACCATCCTCGGCAGCTTCACCGAGCAGATCCTGCGGGATCCGCCCTGCGACGTTCTGGTGCTGCGTCGCTAGCGCCCCGGTCCGGAACGATCTGCCGCATTCGCCTCGTATCTGTCGCTTTTGCCCCGCCGATGCCGCTTGCAGTGGACGGCGCGACGCGGCACTTGGCTAGATAGAGGGACGAAATTCCGAACGGAGGCATGGCGACATGACGGAAGCAGCGGCGCGGAAGCGGGGACGAGGCGGTGGCGGTGCGGCACGACGCGCGGCGCGGACGGCGGTGTCGATCGACTGCGCACCGGTGATCCAACGCGGCATCCCCAACATGGAAATGCTCTCGGAAGAGGCGCTGGAGATCATCGAGACCAATGCCGAGACGGTGCTGGAAGAGATCGGCGTCAACTTCGTCAACAACCCCGGCGCGCTGGACCGCTGGCGCGAGGCCGGCGCCGACGTGCGCGGCGAGCGGGTGCATATCCCGCGCGGCCTGGCCCGCAAGCTTTGCGCGACCGCGCCCGGCAGCTTCACCCAACTGGCCCGCAACCCCGAACGCTCGGTCGAGATCGGCGGCAAGGGGCTGGTGCTGGCGCCGGTCTATGGCCCGCCCTTCGTGCGCGACCTCGACGGCGGTCGCCGCTATGCGACGATGGAGGATTTCCGCACCTTCGTGAAGCTGGGCTACATGTCCAAGTGGCTGCACCACTCAGGCGGCACGGTTTGCGAACCGACCGACGTGCCGGTGAACAAACGCCACCTCGACATGCTGCACGCCCACATGACGCTGTCCGACAAGCCCTTCATGGGCTCGGTCACCGATCCCTCGCGGGCCGAGGACTGCGTCGAGATGTGCAAGATCCTGTTCGGCGAAGAGGTCGCGACCACGCAGCCGGTGATGACCTCGCTGATCAACATCAACTCGCCGCTGACCTTTGACGACGTGATGATGGGTGCGCTCGAGGTCTATGCCGCCAACATGCAGGCCGCGATCATCTCGCCCTTCATCGTCGGTGGCGCCATGGCGCCGGTCTCGGTCGTCGGCACGCTGACGCAGGTGCTGGCCGAGGTGATGGCAGGTGTGGCCTATTCCCAGCTCATCCGTCCCGGCGCGCCGGTGATCTTCGGCGCCTTCGTGACCTCGATCGACATGAACTCGGGCGCGCCGACCTTCGGCACGCCGGAAGCCAGCCAGATCCTCTACGGCGCCGGCCAGCTGGCGCGGCGTCTGGGGCTGCCGTTCCGCTCGGGTGGCGGGCTCTGCGGCTCGAAACTGCCGGACGCACAGGCGGCCTACGAGACCGCGAACACCCTGAACGCGGCGCTTCTGGGGGGCGTCAACTTCATGCTCCACGCCTGCGGCTGGCTGGAAGGGGGCCTTGTTTCCTCCTTCGAGAAGTTCGTGCTGGACGCCGATCAGCTGGGCGTGCTGCACCGTCTGGGCGCCGGCGTGCCCCATGACGCGGAAGGGCAGGCCATGGACGCGATCCGCGAGGTCGGACCCGGCGGCCACTACCTCGGCTGCGCCCATACGCAGCGGCATTTCCAGACTGCCTTCTGGCGGTCGGATGTGCTGGACAACAAGCCGTTCGAAACCTGGTCCGAGGAAGGCGCGCGGGACAGTCAGCAACTGGCCGCAGTGCGGGTGCGCAAGCTGCTGGAGACCTACCAGCAGCCGATGATGGCCCCCGAGACCGCCGAGGAACTGGCGGCCTACGTGGCGCGCCGCAAGGCAGAGATGCCCGACGCCTTCGCCTGAGACGTCCGACGGCCGGGGCTCCGCGCGGAACGGCGGTGCCCCGGGTCAGGCCCCGGGCGCCTGCGGCGGGGTCGCGGCCATCAGCTGTGCCTCGCCGATCAGCGCCGCCAGAAGGCGCACATGGCGCAGCGGCGAATAGCTCGCCGACCCCTCGCGCCTCAGCGCGTCCAGTTCCGCCTCCCGTTCCATCAGATCCAGCGCCGCCGCCCCGTGGCGGCGCGGCACCAGCGGCCCGAGAAGGCCCGGCAGATGGCGCTCGCGCCGGTAGTCCCGCGCGGCCAGCCGCGCCGCCGTCACCAGCAGTCCCGGGCGCTTCAGCTGCGCCAGCATGGCAGTGATATCCTGCATCGTCACATCTCCTATCATGTCGCGGTTCGCGACCCGGAGATGCTTGCACAACCTATTGGGGTGTTGCGTCTCGTGGGAAGGCGCGCACGGTGCTGCAAGAATAGTTTATGCTTTCGAAACAATGGTTGAGGCGGGGTTAACAATTAACCTTTATGAAACCTTAACGCCTGACCTTGTGGATAAACTGGGGCAAACCCAGGCAAACGAGACTGCCGAACGAGACCGATATGAGCCCGACAGAGCATTGCGATGTCCCTGCGGCGCGTGGGGTCCCTCCCTGGGTCCCGACCGCCGCGCGCCATTATCTGTGCCATACGGAACGCGGAGTTCCGATCCGGCAACTGGCACGGGAAGCGGGCTGCCACCCGTCGACCGTGCTGCGCCAGATCCGCCGCTTCGAGACGCTTCGGGATGATCCTCTTGTCGATTGCGCCCTTTCCCGGCTTGGGAGGGAAGGGGGCGGCAGGATAGTTTCGATGGGGTCGGGCCCGACACAGGACCGCTCGACGATGACGACATTTGCCAGGGAAGACCTTCAGACACCGATCACCGAAACCATCCTGCGCCGCGATGCATTGCCCGTGCTGCGCCATCTCGCCCGCCCCGGGACCGTGCTGGCCGTGGCGCAGGACATGGACAAGGCCGTGGTGGTGCGGGACCGCCTCGACGGCTCGCCCGACCGCCTCGACGTGGTCTCTCGCCAGTTGGCCGAGGCCATGGCGCTGAAAGACTGGATCACCTGCAAGAGCCCCGGCCGGGTGGCTCGCTACACTATCACTTCTCAGGGGCGTACGACCCTCAACACCTTGATCGCCAAGGCGGAAAATGCCGCGCGCGGATTTGCCGAAGGGATGGCGCGTTTCGACACGGGCACGCCGGGCCGCGAGGCCGAGCCTGCCGACGAGGGCAATCGCGCAAGGGGCTGGGCCAGCGACACGCCGGTTGCGGCCCTGGCCCGCCGTCGCGACCGTGATGGCCAGCCCTTCCTGCGCTCGGAACTGGTCCGGGCCGGCGAAAGGCTGCGTGAGGACTTCGAACTGTCGCAGATGGGTCCCAGGGTCACCCAGGACTGGGATCGGTTCCTGACGGCCGGCACCTCCGAAAGCAGGTCCGCACAGTCAACGGGGCCCCTGCGCGGCGCAGAAGCGGCGGGCGAGAGGGTGGCCTCGGCACTGCGCCACCTCGGGCCGGGGCTCGCCGATGTCGCGCTGCGCTGCTGCTGTCACCTCGAAGGTCTCGAGACCGCAGAGCGCAAGATGGGCTGGTCGGCGAGGTCGGGAAAGATCGTGCTGCGGATCGCGCTGGAGCGGTTGCATCGCCACTACCAGAACCTGCCCCAGGAGAGCCGGCTGATCGGCTGAGACCTTTCAATTTGGCGTCAAATCTGCCGCTATTCCGCGTCAGCTGTTAGGTGAGATTAACAGGGCCCCCTCGAAAGATGGGGGCCCGGACTTTTTTAGTTTCCATATCCGAAACAAAGATATCCATAATATCTCTATTGTGCCGGTCTGGTGCTGCCGATGTCTAGCCGCCGACCACGAGGCCCACCCCGTAGGCCACCAGGGCACAGGTGGTGCCGAGGGCGATGGTTTCGCCCAAGGTCCGGGCCAGTTTCTCGCCGGTGGCGTTCCAGCGCAGCAGGCCGAGCGCGGTGAGGGCGGCCAGGGTGGTGCAGATCGAGGCCAGGAAGGTGCCTCCTGTCGGGGCGTGCAGGAAGTAGGGCACCAGCGGCGCCGCGCCGAAGAGGATGAAGCTGAAGAAGGTCACCAACCCGTTGATGCCGGGGCTTTCCTCGGCCGGGTCGTGCATCCCGAATTCATAGGTCATCATCAGGTCGGCCATGATCGAGGGATGGTGCACCATGATCTCGGCGGTGGCATGGGCATCCGCCCGCGACAGGCCGCGCTGGTGCAGGATCACCTCCAGTTCATCGCGTTCATGGTCCGGATTCTCGGCGATCTCATGCAGCTCCATCTCGCGGCGGGCGTGGTAGAGGTCGCGCTGTGCCCGGCCCGAAAGGAACTCTCCCAGCCCCATCGAAACCGCGTCGGCGAACAGGTTGGCCAGCCCGAAGATCAGCACCGCCATGCCGCCGATCTGCGCCACGCCGTCGGACTGCGCCCCGGCGAACCCCGAGACGATCGCGAAGGTGGTGACGATACCGTCGTTGCCGCCATAGACGATTTGGCGCAGATATTCCTGTGCGCGTCCCAGTTGATGCGCTTCGCGCCTGTGCCTGGCCCAATCCATGAAGGTCCCTCCGGTCTGATGCGGCCCGGGCATAGCCCCGGGGATCGGCGAGGCAAAGCGCGAACGACTCGCATCGCGGGATGGATGGAGAGAGATATAACTTCGACTTCACCCCAGCCGGGGCTGTGATAGGGAGAGCCTATGAACATCACGCTGCGCCAGCTCACCTATTTCCGTTCTCTTGCCACGCACCACAACTTCGGGCGCGCCGCCGAGGCGGTGCATGTGTCCCAGCCCGCGCTTTCGGTGCAGATCCGCGAGATGGAGCAGGCCCTGGGCGGCCAGTTGGTCGAGCGGCGGGCCCGGGATGTGGCGCTGACGCCTTTCGGGCGGCTGGTGCTGGCGCAGACGGACAAGGTGCTGGGCGAGGTGCAGACGCTGAAGGACCTGGCGCGCTGGAACGGTGGCCTCTCCGGCGAGCTGAGGCTGGGGATCATCCCCACCATCGCGCCTTACCTGTTGCCGCAGGCCCTGGGCGCCATCCGTGCCGAGGACATCGGCCTGGTGGTGCAGGTGCAGGAGTCCAAGACCGCGCGCCTGCTGGAGGACCTGCAGGCGGGACGGCTGGATGCCGTCGTGCTGGCCCTGCCGATGGAAAGCGAGAAGGGGCTGGAGGTCGCGCCGCTGTTCGAGGACCGTTTCGTGCTGGCGGGCAGCGCCGCGCGCATCGCGGCCCTGTCTGGCCGCGAGGACAGCCTGCGCCCCGATCACCTGGGGCCCGAGACGCTGCTGCTGCTGGAGGACGGGCATTGCCTGACCGACCAGGCCCTTGAGGTCTGCGGGCAGGCCCGGGACCACGGGCAGATCGACATGGGCGCGTCGTCGCTTTCAACCCTGTCGCGGCTGGTGGCGGCGGGATTCGGGCTGACGCTGCTGCCCGAGCTGGCGGTCGGGCGCGAGGCGGCGGGGCTGGTCCTGCGCCGCTTCGGCGGCGAGGAGCCGTCGCGGCAGGTGGCGCTGGTCCGGCGGGCCTCTTCGCTGGATGACGGCTGGTTCCGGACCCTGGCGCAGATCCTGGCCCGCGCGGGCCAGGAGATCACCGAGGAGGTGCGCGCCACCCTGTGAAGGTGGCGCCGCAGGCTCAGGCGGCGGCGCGGGCCGCTTCCAGGTGGGCCAGCAGGGTCTCGGGCGAGGACTGGCCGTAGGGGTCTTCGCCGTGGTTGTCGCTGATCCCGGGCTCTTCGAACCAGGCTTCGACGACACCGTCGTTGATCAGCGCCGCATAGCGCCACGAGCGCAGGCCGAAGCCCAGGTTGTCCTTGTGCACCAGCATCCCGACGCGGCGGGTGAATTCGCCGGACCCGTCGGGGATCACCTTGACGTTCTGGATGCCCTGGGCCTTGGCCCACTGGTTCATCACGAAGCTGTCGTTGACCGACATGCAATAGATGTCGTCGACGCCGAGCTCCTGGAACCTGGCGAAATTGTTCTCGAAGCCGGGCAGCTGGTAGGTCGAGCAGGTCGGGGTGAAGGCGCCGGGCAGAGAGAACAGGATGACGCGCTTGCCGGCGAAATAGTCGGCGGTGGTCATGTCCTGCCAGCGGAAGGGGTTCGGGCCCTCGATGCTGTCGTCACGGACGCGGGTGCGGAAGGTCACTTGGGGGAGTTTCGAGCCGGTCTGCATGGCGTCATCCTTTCTCATGGAAGTGATAAGTCGCCGCGTTGTTAGAATTGTTCCAATCGCGACGCAAGGCGCTTTCCGCGATGCGGCATCCGGGTATTGAAAAATTTTCGCGGGATATCAGATGTTAACGGGCAGCGCCTCACAGACTTTCTGCGCCTGCATGGCAGCCATTCCCGAATTGCAGGACCGACATGCGCAACTGGTCCTTTCCTGTGCGCCTGTCTATGATAGCCCTCAGCCTGTAAGAGGAGCCAGATATGCGTGATCTCAAGATCCCCGAGCAGCGTCACCCTGAAAAGGCGCACCGTCCCGACAACGCCCAGCCCAAGAAGCCGGACTGGATCAGGGTCAAGGCGCCGACCTCGAAGGAATACAACGAGACGCGCAAGATCATGCGCGAGAACAAGCTGGTGACGGTCTGCGAAGAGGCGGGCTGTCCCAACGTGGGCGAATGCTGGTCGCAGGGCCATGCCACCATGATGATCATGGGTGAGATCTGCACCCGCGGCTGTACCTTCTGCAATATCGCCACCGGCCGCCCCGATGCGCTGGATGTCTTCGAGCCGGGCCGCGTCGCCCATGCGGTCGAAAAACTGGGGCTGAATCACGTCGTGATCACCTCGGTCGACCGTGACGACCTGGACGATGGCGGGGCCGATCACTTTGCCCAGACCATCCGCGCCGTCCGGCATCGCTCTCCCTCGACCACCATCGAGATCCTGACGCCCGATTTCCTGAAATGCGCCCCCGAGGTGCTGGAAACCGTCGTCGAGGCGCGCCCGGATGTCTTCAACCACAATCTCGAAACCGTCCCCGGCCTGTACCAGTCGGTGCGCCCCGGCGCGCGGTATTTCCACTCGCTGCGCCTGCTGCAACGGGTGAAGGAGCTGGATCCGACCATCTTCACCAAGTCCGGCGTCATGGTCGGCCTGGGCGAGGAACGGGCCCAGGTGCTGCAGGTCATGGACGACATGCGCTCGGCCGACGTGGATTTCATGACCATCGGCCAGTACCTGCAGCCGACCCCCAAGCACCACGCGGTCGCGCGCTTCATCACCCCGGACGAGTTCAAGAGCTACGAGAAGGCGGCGTTCAACAAGGGCTTCTTGATGGTTTCGGCGACGCCGCTGACACGCTCGTCCTACCACGCCGGGGATGATTTCGCCCGCCTGCGCGCGGCACGCCTGAAAAAGCTGGGGCTGGGCTGAGGCCGCTCAGGTTTTCACTGGATTGCAGACATTTGGCCGGAAAGCTGACCGTAGGTTAGGTTTCCGGTAATCTGTCTGGGCGAGAGTTCCGCGAGCGGCAATGCTGCGGGGCTTTTCATGACGCTGCGACAACGGATAATCCTTATGGTGGCGGTGCCGATCATGGGGCTTGCTTTCCTGTCGGGCTGGGGCCTGTACCAGGGGCTCTCCCATATCCGCGCCTCCCTTGTCGGCGAGCGGGAACTGGATCTTGCCGAAAAGGTCAGCGGGCTCGTCTTCGATCTGCAGGTGGAGCGGGGTCTCGCCATGGCGCGGACCAGCCAGGACGGCACCGGCTTCGATGCGGCGCTGCAGGAGCAGCGGGAAAAGGTCGACGCGGCTGTCGCCGGGTTTCGCAGGGATGCCACGGCATTCCACGCTCAGGGCCACGAGGGGTTGTCGCGTTTCCTGACCGCCCTTGCGGGGCTGCAGGGGATGCGGGATCGGCTCACCGATGCCGGGGTCTCTGCGGCAGAGACAGGGGCGTCCTATACCACCCTGATCCGCAGCGGCCTTCAGTTGACCGAAGAGGCCCTGAACGCGGTGCCGTCGGCCGAGATCGTCCGCCTCGCAGCCGGGGTGATTGCCCTCTCGGAGGTGCGCGAAAGCGCAGGTCTGGAACAGGGGCTCGGCATGGCTGGCTTTGCCCGTGGCGGCTTCGATCCCTCGACCTTGCAGGATTTCGTGGGCCATGCCGTCGCCCAGGACAGTGCCCTGCGTCAGGCCGAGCTTTTCCTGCAGGGCCTCGACAAACCGGTGCGGTTGCGCGAGGCCGCCGAGGCCCGGGCCGTTCAGGACCTGCGGGATGTGGCCCGCAGCGCGGCCATGACCGGCGACCTGAAGGGGGTTTCGGCCGACCGCTGGCACGAGACATCGGGCAGCTGGATCCGCTTCCTGCGAGAAGAGCAGCTGGCATTCGTCGATGTGATGCATACCTCCGACGCCACGCTCATGCGAGAGGCCATCGCGCTGCTGGCGGTGGTCTCGGCTCTCAGCGCGCTGGTCCTGTTGTACAGCACCGTCTATGCGCGGATCGTCATTCGGGTGCTCAACCGGCGCATTGCCGGGCTCAGGCAGTCCTTCGCGCAGCTGGCGGACAAGCGACTGGATTTCGCCGTGCCCTACCTGGACGACAGCAGCGAGATGGGCGAACTCTGCCGTGCGCTGGAAAGCACGCGGGCCAATCTCCATGCGATTGAGACGCGGGAGGAGGCAGAGCGGAATGCGCAGGGCATGGTCGTCGATCTTCTCGGCGAAGCCCTGAAGCAATTGGCGCGACAGGACCTGACCTGCCGCATCGACGTGGCCTTTGCCCCCCGTTTCGAGGGGCTGCGAAGCGACTTCAACGCGGCGGTGGAACAGTTGTCGGAGGTGCTCGGAGAGGTCGACATCACCGTGGGCGGGCTGCATCGCAACGCATCCAGCCTCTCGGACGCGAGCGAGCGACTGGCGCTGCGCACAGAGACCCAGGCCGCGACGCTGGAGGAGACCTCGGCGGCCTTCAACCAGATCTCGGGCACTGCCGGCGATATCGCCAGCCATGCCGAACAGGCCGAACGCGCGGTCAGCGATGCCAGCCGCGAGGCCGGCAAGGGGGGCGCGACGGCGCAGAAGGCGCTGGAGGCCATGCAGCGGATCTCGCAATCCTCGCGCGAGATGACCGAGATCGTGCACCTGATCGAAGAGCTGGGTTTCCAGACCAACCTGCTGGCCCTGAACGCCGGTGTCGAGGCGGCCCGCGCCGGCGAGTCGGGGCGCGGCTTCGCCGTCGTCGCCTCCGAGGTGCGGATGCTGGCGCAGCGCGCCACGGATGCTACGGACCGGATCAAGAAGCTGATCGGCGCCTCCAGCGAACAGGTCGCCAGCGGTGTCACCCTGGTCGAACAGACCGACAGCGTGCTGAGTTCGATCGTCCAAAAGGTCGCCGATGTCAGCGAGAAGGTGGGCCGGATCCGTGATGACAGCAAGGACCAGGCGTCGACGATGGGAGAGATCAATGCCGCCACCAGGGCCATGGCCGAGATCACCGAGAAGAACGCGGCCATGGCCGACGACGCGCGCGGGTTGTGCCGGGAATTGCAGGGTCATGGCAGCGCGCTTCAGGGACAGATCCGGGGCTTCACCCTGCGCCCGAGCTACAGCACCGCCGAGGCGGAGGCAGCAGGCTGGCGCGCCACGGGCTGAGCCTGGCGCCCGTGGCCAGCGCACCGCCGTTGCGTGACGGGCCAGCCGCGGGGACAGCGCCCGTCGATCAGGTGGGGGCAAGACCCTGCAAACGCTGCGGAATCTGCGGGGGCCTCTTCTTGAGGGTCTGGAGACGCGGAACGCATCGCGCCACGCCCGGGACAGAGCCCCGCAGGACGTCCCCCTCCTTGTAGCAAGCGACGGCTGGTCAGGCCCGCGCGGTCCGCGGATAAAGGTGCCACGGCTGGCGGCCATGTCCCGGCAAGGCTGTCGGCGGCCCGGGCCGGGATCACTTCACCGCAGGCACGGCCTTCAAGTAGGCGGCGATGGCGGCGCGGTCGGACGGGCTGAGCTGCGCGGTATTCTGCACCACCTCCGCCATCTCGCCGCCGGCCACGTCGAAATCCGGTGTGAAGCCCGAGGCGAGATATTCGGCGATCTCCCCTTCGCTCCAGTCCAGCCCGCCCGAGGTGATGTTTGGAATGCGACCCTCACCTGAGGGGTTCGCCGCCCCTCCCAGCCACATGTCCCGTTTCGGTCCGCCCAGCCCGTTGCGCGGCGTATGGCATTCACCGCAGTGACCAAGCGCTTCGACCAGGTAGCGCCCGCGCGCCAGTTCATCGCTGTTGACCTCTTCAAGCACGAAATCATCGCGGAAGAACAACAGCTTCCAGCCTCCCAGGGCACGCCGGACATTGAACGGGAACCCTACCTCATGGGCGCGGCTTGGCGTTTCGCTGGCGGGCAGGGTGGCAAGGTAGGCGCGCAGATCGGCGATATCCTGCGGTCGTGCCTTGGCATAGGAGGTATAGGGGAAGGCGGGATAATAGTGCCGACCGGCGGGCGAGACCCCGCGCATCATCGCGTTGGCCAGGTCCGCGGTGGTCCAGGCTCCGATGCCGGCGGTGTCCGAGTTCGAGATATTGGGCGCATGGAACGTCCCGAAGGGGCTGGCAAAGGCCCGCCCGCCGGCCAGTTCCAGCCGGGCCTCGCCCTCGGCCCCCGGGGCGGCGTGGCAGGAGGCGCAGCCCCCCGCGTTGAAGATCGCCGCGCCGTGTTCGGCATCGCCGGTCAGCCTCGCCGTCACCTCCGGGTCCAGCGGATCGGGGGCGGTCAGCCACCAGGCCAGGCCCGCGGCGACGAGGATCAGGACGATGAGGCTTGCCAGGACCTTGCGCATCGGGCCCTCCCTGTGCTGGCCGGGCACGGCGGCCCTTTGCCGCAGGGTTACCTCTGCGACGCCTAGGCGCAACAGCGAATTTCTGACGTTGCCGTGACGGGGCGCAGCGTGACGGCCGGGCCCGCGCGGAAGCTGTGCCGATGGTGCGGGTGGTCAGCGGCGCGGCAGGCGTTTGGGCTCCAGCCACTCGGGGAAGCCGACCAGCTGTTCCAGCCCCCAGATGGCGAAGCAGATTGCCACCACCGCCGCCACCAGCATCACCCGCCGCTCCGAGGGGGGATGGCGGACCCAGCGGGCGGCGCGCAGCAGCCAGATCATGCGGGGTCTGTAAAGCGCACCTTGCCGATATGGGGCAGGTTGCGATTGCACTGGGCGTAGTCGATGCCGTAGCCGACGACGAATTCGTCCGGGATTTCGAAACCGATCCAGTCGGCGCGGAAATCCGCCTCGCGCCGCGACGGCTTGTCGAGCAGGGCGATGGTCTTCAGTCGCTTGGGATTGCGCGACTTCAGCAGCCCCATGACGTGATTCAGCGTGTGCCCGGTGTCGACGATGTCCTCGACCACCAGCACGTTGCGGCCTTCGATCTCGCCGCGCAGGTCCTTCAGGATCCGCACCTCGCGCGAGCTTTCCATGGCGTTGCCGTAAGAGGACGCCTCGAGGAAATCGACCTCGACATCGCGGTCGGCCAGTTCGCGCGCCAGGTCGGCGATGAAGACGAAGGAACCGCGCAGCAGCCCCACGACCACCAGTCGCTCATCGGCGGGGAAGGTGGCGCGTATCTCGTGGCAGAGCGCCTCGATACGGGCGGCGATCGCCTTGGCAGAGATCATTTCGTCGATGACATATGGACGCGTCACGGTCTTCCCCCTTGAATGTCGCGGCCTAGTATAAGACATGAAAACCCCAGCAGAAACCAGAACGTATGGGAAGCCGGACCGCCTGATGCCCACACACTCCGAGACCCGCAAGCTGCCCTACACCGCTCAGCAGATGTACGACCTGGTGGCCGATGTGGGCGCCTATCCGAAGTTCCTACCCTGGTGCGCCGCCGCCCGCATCCGCTCTCGCACGCCCCAGGGCGATCACGAGGTGATGGAGGCGGACCTGGTGATTTCCTTCAAGGTCTTCCGCGAGAAGTTCGGCAGCCGTGTGGTGCTCTGGCCCGAGGCGATGAAGATCGACACCGAGTATCTCGACGGTCCCTTCCGCTACATGAAATCGAACTGGGCCTTCCGCGACGCCGACGGGGGCTGCGAGGTCGATTTCTTCGTCGATTTCGAATTCAGGAACGCGGTGCTGCAGGGGATCATCGGGGTCGTGTTCAACGAGGCGATGCAGCGGATCGTGCGCGCTTTCGAACGCCGCGCGGCCGAGCTTTACGGCTGAAGCGCCGCCAGCAGCAGGGTCAGCGCGTGCTCGGTCGCGGCGGCGCGGACCTTGGCGCGGCCAAGCGGGCCGAAGTCGACGGTCATGCTGTCGGTCGCCCCGGCCGAGGCGAGGGCGAAGCAGACCCGGCCCTCGGGATCCTCGCCCGAGTCACCCGGCCCGGCGACCCCGGTCGTCGCCACGCTGAGATCGGCCCGCAACGCCGCCCGCGCGCCCCGGGCCATGGCGCGGGCCACCTCTTCGGACACGACGCCATGGCTGGCGATGACCTCGGGCGGAACGCTCAGCACGGTCTCCTTCACCGACTCGGCGTAGGAGACAACGCCCCCCATCACCACCGAGGACGACCCCGGCACATCCGTCAGCGCCGCCGCGATCATCCCGCCGGTGCAGCTTTCGGCGGTGCCGAGGCGGAGGCCGCGCGCCCGCGCCGCCGCGATGACGGAGGCGGCGAGAGGGCTCATGCCATCAGCACCAGGTGCGACAGGGCGGCAAGCGCGACCACGACCACGGCGGCGAAGACACCGGCGATCAGATCGTCCAGCATCACGCCCAGGGCGTCGTTGCGCCGGTCCGCCCGGCCGACCAGCCAGGGTTTCCAGATGTCGAACAGCCGGAAGGCCAGGAAGGCCGTTACCCAGCCCGGCCAGAGCGCCGAGAGCGGTGCCCCGACATGGGCCGCGCCGAGAGAGACCGGCAGGAAGGCGACGAAAATGCCGACCACCTCGTCGACGACGATCTCCGAGGGGTCGTGATCTGTCTTGCCCGCGGTCTCGGCCTTCACAGCCCAGAGGCCGGCGACCCAGACCACGACCAGCGCCAGCGCCAGCAGCAACGGCCCGCCCAGCCAGTGCAGCAGTACCGCCAGCGCCAGCCCGGCGGCGCTGCCCCAGGTGCCCGAGGCGGGTTTCAGGTAGCCGGTGCCGCCGACCGTCGCGATGAGGGATGTCAGTGTCATGTCTTTACCAGCAGGGCCGTCGCGATGGACGCGATCCCCTCCTTGCGCCCGGTGAAGCCGAGCCGTTCCGATGTGGTCGCCTTGACCGAGATGCGCTCGGGCGCCAGCCCGGTGATTTCGGCCATGCGGGCCTGCATGGCCCCGGCATGAGGCCCGATCTTCGGCGCCTCGCAGATGATGGTGCAGTCAATATTCGATATGGCGTAGCCGTGCGATGCGGCAAGTGCGACCGCATGGGCCAGGAAGATATCACTGGCGGCGCCTTTCCACTGCGGGTCGGAGGGCGGGAAATGGCGCCCGATGTCGCCCTCGGCCAGGGCGCCGTAGATCGCGTCCGTCACCGCGTGCATTGCCACATCCGCATCCGAATGGCCCAGCAGGGCGCGGTCGTGCGGGATCTCGACACCACAGAGCCAGACCGAGGTGCCCTCGGTGAAGGCGTGCACGTCGTAGCCATTGCCCAGTCGAATATCCATTTGGCCTCTCAGTATCTTTTCGGCCCGGGCGAAGTCGCCGGGGTGGGTGATCTTCAGGTTCTCCTCGGCGCCCTCGGTGATGGTGACGGAGATCCCCGCCGCGCGGGCGACCTCGACGTCATCGGCGGCACCACCGGGGTGGGCGGCATGGGCCGCCAGAAGGGGGGCAAGGCGGAAGCCCTGCGGGGTCTGCGCCCGGAACAGCCCGTCGCGCGGGGCGATGCCGGCGACGGCGCCCTCGGCCCCACGCCAGAGCGCGTCGGTCACCGGCAGCCCGGGGGCGGCGGCTTCGGCCTCTCGCAGGGCCTCGCGGACCCCGGCAATTACGGGCTGCGGCACGCAGGGACGGGCAACATCGTGGATCAGCACATTGTCCACCGCGCCGGGATCCAGCGCCTCAAGTCCGGCCCTGACCGACGCGTCGCGGCTTGCGCCACCGGCCACGCGCAGGATATCCGGGGGCAGCGGTATCTCCATGTCGTCGGGGTGGAGAACCATCACGATCGGTGCCAGGCCGGCGGCGCGGATCGCCTCGATGGTCCAGTCCGCCACCCGGCGCCCGGCCAGCGGCTGCCATTGCTTCGGCTGCGCGCCGCCGGCCCGTGTGCCCCGGCCCGCGGCGACGATGATCGCGGCATCCCGCATCAGGCGCCCTCTCTGCTAGCCTGTCCCATGGGCAGAGCAATAGGGCGCGCAGGGGCCGGGGGCAATGGCGGGTGACCGTAACAACTGCCTGAAAATTGGGCGCTGGCCGCGCCTGACCGGAAGAATATCGGGCCGTTTTGTTGTGGTGGCGCTAAAATCAGTCTAACGCATAAGCGGATGCTCAAGGTTTAAGCATGTCAGTCAGTGATCTCTTCGCACCTTCCGTCCCGCCTGTCTGCCTTGCGCCGCTGGCCGGGATCACCGACCGCCCCTATCGCGATCTCGTCGCGGGGTTCGGCGCGGATCTCGTCGTCTCGGAGATGGTGGCCAGTCAGGAAATGGTCCAGGCCAAGCCCGGCACCCGCGAGCGGGCCGAGCTGGGTTTCGGCGATGCCGCGACCTCGGTCCAACTGGCCGGGCGCGACACCTACTGGATCGGCGAGGCCGCCCGCATGGTTGAGGGGCAGGGCGCCGGGATCATCGACATCAACATGGGCTGCCCGGCCAAGAAGGTCGTCGGCGGGCTGTCCGGCTCGGCGCTGATGCGCGATCTCGATCATGCGCTGACGCTGATCGAGGCGGTGGCCGAGGCGGTCTCGGTGCCGGTCACGCTGAAGATGCGGCTCGGCTGGGATGACGACATGATCAATGCGCCTGAACTGGCCCGGCGCGCCGAGGGCGCGGGCGTGCAGATGGTGGTGGTCCATGGCCGCACCCGCTGCCAGTTCTACAAGGGCCGCGCCGACTGGGCGGCGATTGGCGCGGTGAAACAGGCGGTCTCGATCCCGGTCATCGCCAATGGCGACATCGTGGATATCGAGAGCGCCCGCGAGGCGCTGCGCCTGTCCGGCGCCGACGGCGTGATGGTCGGGCGCGGGGCGCAGGGCCAGCCCTGGAAGCTGGCGCAGATCCGTGAAGGTCTTGCCGGAAGAACGCCGCGCAATGCGCCGGATGCAAAGGAATTTTCGGACTTGGTCGCGGGTCACTACGAGGCCGGGCTGACCTTCTACGGCGCCGATCTTGGCGGTCGGGTACTGCGCAAGCACCTGGGCTGGTACATGGACCGCGCCGCCACCTCCGCCGAGCTGCGCGGCCGCATCCTGCGTGCCACCACTCCGGCCGAGGTCCTCTCTCTTCTGCCGGAGGCCCTGGCCGCCGGCCCCGATGCAATGACCCAACCGGAGGTACGCGCCGCATGAATTCGCGGTCCAACCCGATCGACTCCGAGGAAATCGCCGCCGCCATCGCCGATGTCGAGGACACGCCCGTCTGGGCCTCGCTTCCCGTCCCGGCGCTGCTGCTCGATCCCGAGGACGCGATCATCTCGATCAACCCGGCGGCGGAAGGGTTCCTGAACACTTCCGCCCGCTCGATCCGCGGCCAGAGGGTCTGGGAGCGGGTGATGATCGACAGCCCGTTGGAAGAAGCCTTCCAGCGGGCCCGCGCCACCGCCTCGCCGCTGTTCGTCAACGATGTCGACGTGGGCACGGGGGAACGCGCGCCGCTGCATTGCAACCTGCAGATCTCGCCGCTGAACGACCGCGAGGGGTTCATGCTGTTCCTGATCTCGCCGCGCGAGCTGGCGGGGCGGATGACCCAGGATCACAGCGTGAAATCGGCCGCCAAGTCGGCCATCGGCATGGCCGAGATGCTGGCCCATGAGATCAAGAACCCGCTGGCGGGGATCACCGGCGCGGCGCAGCTGCTGTCCATGAACCTCAGCCAGGAGGACATGGAGCTGACCGACCTGATCGTCGCCGAAAGCCGCCGCATCGTGAAGCTGCTGGAGCAGGTCGAGCAGTTCGGCAACCTGACGATGCCCGACCTGAAGCCGGTGAACCTGCACGACGTGCTGGACCGGGCCCGGCGCTCGGCGCTTCTGGGGTTCGGCGCCAACATGAAGATCATCGAGGATTACGACCCCTCGCTGCCGCAGGCCATGGGGGACCCGGACCAGCTGCTTCAGGTGGTGCTGAACCTGCTGAAGAACGCCGCCCAGGCTGCCGGCAAGGAAGGCGGCAAGATCCGCCTGCATACCTATTTCGAACATTCCTTCCGCCTGCGCCGCGCAGATGGGAAGGGAAAGAGCCTGCCTTTGCAGATCGAGATCGAGGATGACGGCCCCGGCCTGCCCGAGGACATCGCGGGCGACATCTTCGACCCCTTCGTCTCGGGCCGCGAGAACGGCACGGGGCTTGGCCTGGCTCTGGTCAGCAAGATCATATCGGATCACGAGGGGTGGATTTCCGTCACCTCGGTTCCGGGCAAGACGGTGTTCCGCATCTCGCTGCCGCGGGCGCCCAAGGAAGTCCTCGACAAGGAGAATGAGTGATGGACGGCACGATCCTGGTTGCAGATGACGATCGCACGATCCGCACGGTCCTGACACAGGCCCTGACGCGCGCCGGCTGCAAGGTCCATGCGACCTCGTCGCTGACCACGCTGATGCGATGGGTCGGCGAGGGCAAGGGCGACGTGGTGATCTCGGACGTGATGATGCCCGACGGGAACGGACTGGAGATGCTGCCAAAGATCGCCCAGGACCGTCCCGGCCTGCCGGTGATCGTGATCTCGGCGCAGAACACCATCATGACCGCGATCCAGGCCGCCGAGGCCGAGGCCTATGACTACCTGCCCAAGCCCTTCGACCTGCCGGACCTGATGAAGCGCACCGCGCGGGCGCTGGAGCAGCGCCAGCGGATGCCCTCGGCCAAGCCCTCCGAAGAGATGAAGGAACGCCCCGACGAGCTGCCTCTGGTCGGCCGCACCGCCTCGATGCAGGCGCTTTACCGGCTGGTGGCACGGGTGATGAACACCGATCTGCCGGTGCTGATCGCTGGTGAAAGTGGGACCGGCAAGTCCCTGATCGCGAAGGCAATTCATGACTTCAGCGACCGGCGCAACCTGCCGTTCGTCGCGGTCTCGGCCTCGGATCTGCAGGACCTTGAAGGCCCGGCGCGGATCCTGGCGCGGGCGAAGGGCGGCACCGTGCTGTTCGATGAGATCGCCGATATCGACCAGGAGGTGCAGGCCCGGATCGTGCGCATGATGGACGGCGCCACCGACAACCTGCCGCGCTTCATGGCCACCTCGCAGACCGACCTGAACCGGGCGATGGAAGAGGGCGCGCTGCGCCAGGATCTGTTCTACCGGCTGACCGGCGCGACGATCAACGTGCCCGCCCTGCGCGAGCGCGTCGACGATATCCCGCTGCTGGTCGAGCACTTCCTGACCCGGGCCGAGCGCGAGGGCGCCATGCGCCGCTACCTGGCCGAGGACGCGCTGGAGATGATGCGCACCTACTCCTGGCCCGGCAACGTGCGCCAGCTGGAAAACGCCATCCGCCGCCTCGTGCTGACCGCCCGCACCGACGAGATCAGCCGTGCCGAAGTGGAAAGCGTCCTGGGCAACCAGCCCGAGACCGAACCGCTTCTGGGCGGTCAGGGCGAGAGCGAGAAGCTCTCGGGCTCGGTCGCACGTCACCTGCGGCGTTATTTCGATCTTCACGGGAACATGCTGCCGCCGCCGGGGCTCTATGCCCGCATCCTCAAGGAGGTCGAGTTGCCGCTGATCGAGATCGCGCTGGAAGCGACCGGGGGCAACCAGGCCAAATGCGCCGACCTGCTGGGGATCAACCGGAATACGCTGCGCAAGAAGATCACCGATCTGGATATTCGCGTGACACGCCGTCGCAAGTTGATGTAAAAACGCCACAGAACCGTGGCCGGCGGGGGACATCCTTCGCGCAGAGCCACAAGATATGGCGTTGGTGCCGCGCGGCACCACTTCAGGGCGGGAGCAGCCTGTGGCCACGCGGGCACGACATCTGAACTGGACTCGACTTGCCAGACTGAGCCGTCAAAGGCGAATCCAGAACTTCGCGACCCTTGGCCTGGTGCTTCTGGGCCCGGTTCTGGTGCTCTCGACCTTCTTCGTCCTGGGGCCGCTGGACCTCGGCGGGTCCTCCATGGCGCTGCGACTCGTCCTGCTGGCGGATTTCGTCTACGTGACCGTCGTCGCGGCCCTCGTGGCGCAGCGTGTGGCCCGGATGGTGGCCGCGCGCCGGGCGCAATCGGCGGGTTCTCGCCTGCACCTCAGGCTGACCGGCACCTTCACCCTGATGGCGTTGATCCCCACAGTCTCGGTCGCGATCTTCGCCGCGCTGACCATCAACATCGGGCTTGAAGGCTGGTTCTCGGACCGGGTGCGGCAGGTGGTGGGCACCTCGCTGGCCGCCGCCCGCGCCTACGAGGATGAACACCGCCAGGACCTGACCAACGATGCCCAGCTTCTTGCCAATGCGCTGGACGGGGTGCGCGACGCCAACTTCTTCGTCGGAGACGGCGAGTTGCGGCAGGTGCTGACCTCGGGCCAGGCGCAGATCCAGCGGGGCCTGAAGGAAGCCTATGTGATCGACGGTGCCGGTGAGATCCGCGCCCGCGGGGAACGCTCCTACCTGTTTGACTACGAAGAGCCGTCGCGATCGGACTTCGACCAGGCGCGTGGCACCGGCGTGGCGATCATCGAGGATTGGGACAACAACGAATTCCGCGCCCTGGTGCCGCTGAAACGCTTCCCGGACCGGCTGCTCTACGTCAGCCGGGCAGTGGACGGCGAGATCCTGAACCTGCTCGACGACACCCAGGAGACGGTGCGCCTCTACCAGCAACTCGAAAGCGAGCGCGGCCGGGTGCTGTTCGAGTTCGCCCTGCTCTACCTCGGCTTCGCGGTGATCCTGATCCTGGCGGCGATCTGGCTGGGCCTGTGGTTCGCCGAGCGTCTCTCGCGCCCCGTCGGGCGGCTGACCTCGGCGGCGCAGCAGGTCGGGGGCGGCGACCTGGATGTGCGGGTCTACGAAGAGGCCGGCAACGATGAATTCGCCCAGTTGTCACGGTATTTCAATCACATGACCCGGGAACTGAAGCGCCAGCGCGAAGAACTGCTGGAAAACACCGCGCAGATCGAGGCACGGCGGCGGCTGTTCGACTCTGTGCTCAGTTCGGTGACCTCGGGTGTCGTCGGGCTGGATCCGCGCGGCCGGGTGACCTTCGTCAACCGCTCGGCGGAGACGCTTCTGGGCTGGGACGGCGACGAGGAGGCGCGCCCGCTGTCGGTCGCCGTGCCCGAGTTCGGCCCGCTCTTCGAACAGCTGCGCCGCAGTGGCAGCCAGGTGGTGCAGGAGGAGATCAAGGTCTCGCGCGGGGGACGGTTGGAAAACCTGCTGGTGCGCATGGCGACCCGGCGCACCGCCTCGGGCGAGCGCGAGGGCTACGTGGTGGCCTTCGACGACGTGACCGACCTGGTCTCGGCGCAGCGGATGGCGGCCTGGGGCGACGTGGCGCGGCGCATCGCCCATGAGATCAAGAACCCGCTGACCCCGATCAAGCTGTCGGCCGAGCGCATCAAGCGCAAGTTCGGCCGCTTCCTGGAGGAAGAGCAGGAGAACGACCTGGAGAGCCTGACCGACGTGATCATGCGCCAGACCGATGACCTGCGCCGGATCGTGGACGAGTTCAGCAAGTTCGCCCGGATGCCGGAACCGACCCGGCGCGACGAGGACCTGGCAAAGCTGCTGCAGGATGCGGTAGTGTTGCAGCAGTCGGGTCAGCCCGGGGTGACGATCACCGCCGATCTGCCGGGCGGCGGTCTGCCGGCCGAGCTGGATGCGACGATGATCAGCCAAGCGCTGACCAACCTGATCAAGAATGCCGGCGAAGCCACCGAGGTCCTTGCCGAGCGCGGCGCCCCCGAAGGCTGGGCGCCCGAAATCCGCGTCAGCCTGGTGCGGATCGAGAACGATGCGCAACCAGAGGCCGAGATCCGGATTGCGGACAACGGCGTGGGCCTGCCGGAGGACCGGGCGCGGCTGTTCGAACCCTATGTGACGACGCGGGACAAGGGCACCGGCCTTGGCCTGCCGATCGTCAAGAAGATCATTGAAGAACACGGCGGTACGCTGTCGCTCGAGGATGCGGCGCCCTTTGCGACGGGTGCCCATGCCGGGGCGATGGCCGTGATCAGGCTGCACTTGAAGCCGCAGGCCGCCGGATGACTGCAAGAGGACGATATGAGTGACATTCTGATCGTGGACGACGAGCGCGATATTCGCGAGCTGATCTCGGATATCCTGAAGGACGAGGGCTACGGGACGCGGCTGGCGGCGAACTCGCAGGAATGCATGGGTCAGGTGACCTCGGAAACCCCGGCGTTGATGATCCTCGACATCTGGCTGAAGGACAGCGAGATGGACGGCATCGACATCCTGAAGACGGTGAAGCGGGATTACCCAGAGGTGCCGATCATCATCATCTCGGGTCATGGCAACATCGAGCTGGCGGTGGCGGCGATCAAGCAGGGCGCCTATGACTTCATCGAGAAGCCGTTCAACATCGACCAGTTGCTGGTGGTGATCCGGCGCGCGATGGAGACCTCGCGCCTGCGTCGCGAGAATACCGCGCTGCGCAAGAAGGGCGGCGACAGCGCCGAAATGATCGGCAGCTCGGCCGCCTTCCGCACCATGCTGAGCCAGCTCGACAAGGTGACCAAGTCCAACGGCCGGGTGATGCTCAACGGCCCCTCCGGCTCGGGCAAGGAGGTGGCGGCGCGCTATGTCCATGCCAATTCGACCCGCGCCGACGCGCCCTTCGTCGTGGTCAACTGCGCCCAGATCGAGGCCGACCGCATGGAAGAGGTGCTGTTCGGTCGCGAAAGCGGCGAGCGCGGTATCGAGCCGGGTCTGCTGGAGCAGGCCGACGGCGGTGTGATCTACTTCGACGAGGTCGCGGACATGCCCCTTGGCACCCAGTCCAAGATCCTGCGGGTGCTGGTCGACCAGCAGTTCCTGCGCGTCGGCGGGGCCGAGAAGATCAAGGTGGACCTACGGGTGCTGTCCTCGACCTCGCGCGCGCTGGAGGCCGAGATCGACGCCGGGCGCTTCCGCGAAGAGCTGTACCATCGCCTGAACGTGGTGCCGGTGGCGGTGCCCTCGCTGTCCGAACGGCGCGAGGATATCCCGGTGCTGGCCGACCACTTCATCGAGGTGCTGAACCGATCGCAGGGCCTGCCGCTGCGGCGCCTGTCCGACGAGGCTTCGGCGCTGATGCAGACGATGGCCTGGCCGGGCAACGTGCGCCAGCTGCGCAACATGATCGAGCGGATCCTGATCCTGGGCGAGGGCGGCGACGAGATCGACGTGGGCGAGGTGCCTGCCGAGGAGGACCGGGGCGGCGATCGCGAAGGGCGGGTGGTGCTGTCTGGCTCGCTGGCCATGCTGCCGCTGCGCGAGGCCCGGGAGGCGTTCGAACGCGAGTACCTGCTGACCCAGATCAACCGCTTCGGCGGCAATATCTCGAAGACGGCGCAATTCGTCGGCATGGAGCGCTCGGCGCTGCACCGCAAGCTGAAGAGCCTGAACGTGGTCACCACCAACCGCGCTGGCGGCCGGATCGCCCGTATCGACGAAATGTCGGAAGACGCCGCCGAGTGACTTCGCGCGCCGCCTTGCCTTGTCCGCGCAAGGTGCTGTTATAGAGGCAAAAAAGCCGCCCCTTCATGTTTCACATGAGGGGGCGTTTCTGCGTCAGCGGGTCAGTCGCAGGGCCTGCCCGGTGATCTCGATGCGGGAAAACCGGTTCAGGTAGGTCATGCCCAGAAGCGGCATGAAAAGCTCTCCGTCGTTGACCGAGGCGCGCACGTCCTGGTCGGTGACCGGGCCCAGCGTGACGCTGCGCAGCCGCACCGGGGCAACGCGCACCATGCCGTTGGCGGTGCTGGCGCGGCCCGAGAAGACCAGGCTGTCCAGCGGCAGGCCGGCGGCGCGGGCGGCCTCGCGGGTCAGGACGATCTCGCTGGCGCCGGTGTCGACGAGGAAGCGCACCGGGGTGCCGTTCAGCTCGACCATGGCGTAATAGTGCCCGTCTGCCTGCCTCGGCAGGGTGATCACCTCGCCCTCGACGCTCTGCATCGGGGTCAGCGTGTTGCGCACCTGGCCCCAGAGCCCGACACCGGCGATCACCGCGACGAAGATCAGCGCCCAGAGCAGCGCATGACGGGCCAGCTGGCCCAGTTGGCCGCGATGAGATACGAGGTAATAGCCGCCGATGGCAGCCAGCAGGATGACCAGATAGGCCAGATGTCCGTAGTCGGTTCCGCTCATGCCCCGCATATAGGGGCAGGGCGGGGCGCTGTCACCTGTTGCGCGCCGCCGCGCCGCTCACGAAGCGGCGAAGCCGAAATCCCGCAGCCCTTCCAGCACGAACTGGACCGAGAGCGCCGCCAGCAGCATCCCCAGCAGCCGGGTGACGACGTTGATGCCGACCCGTCCCAGGGCGCGCTCCATCAGCCCGGCGGTCAGCGCCAGGGCGAAGACCAGCAAAAGCACCGCCAGCACCACGGCCAGCACCAGCGCCAGCCCCGGCAAGCCCGGATGCTGCCCCGACAGCAGGATCACCGAGGCGATGGCCCCGGGCCCGGCGATCAGCGGAATGGCCATCGGAAAGACCGAGGGGTCGGCCTCTTCGGGATCCGCCTCGACCTCGGCCTCGGCCTCCTCGCTGGTGGTCTCGCGCCGTTTCGAGCGCCGCTCGAAGAGCATGTCCAGCGCGGTGAGGAACAGCAGCAGTCCGCCGGCAATGCGGAAGGCGGGCATGGAGATGCCGATGAAGCCCAGCACCTGTTCGCCGAACAGCGCGAAGACCGCCAGGATGGCGAAGGCGATCAGGCAGGCCCGCGCGGCGATCTCGCGCCGCTTGCGCGTGCTCTGGCCCTGGGTCAGCGCGGCGAAGAGGGGGGTCAGCCCGATGGGGTCGATGATCACGAAGAGCGTGACGAAGGCGGTGATCAGAAAGGCGGTGTCCATGGCGCGCTCCGGAAATTTCGCCCAGACTGGCGGCTGCGGCGCCCCGGGGCAAGCCCCGGGGAGGCCTCAGGCCTCGGCCTTCTCCAGCTTCTCCAGCGCCGCCATCCACATGCCTTCGGCCTTCGCCATGGCGTCGCGGACCTCGGCGTACTTGCGGTTCCAGACTTCCAGCTCGCCCACCTTGCCGTCCTCGTAGAGCGCCGGATCGGCCAGCTTCTTGGACAGCTTGTCGGCCATGTCCTCCAGCTTCCTGACCCGCTCCTCGCACTTGCGCACGTCGCCGCGCAAGGCCAGCACCTGATCGCGCGAAGGCTTCTTCGGCTTGGGCTTGGGCGCTTCGGTCTTCACCGGCTTGTCCGGCGTCAGCAGCAGCTGGCGATAGCTTTCCAGGTCACCCTCGTAGGGGGTCACATGGCCGTCCTTGACCAGCCAGAGCCGGTCGGCGACGAGGGACAGCAGGTGCATGTCGTGGCTGACCAGGATCACCGCGCCGGTGTAATCTGTCAGCGCCTCGACCAGCGCCTCGCGGCTTTCGATATCCAGGTGGTTGGTCGGTTCGTCGAGGATCAGCATATGCGGTGCATCCAGCGTCGCCAGCAGCAGCGACAGCCGCGCCTTCTGCCCGCCCGACAGCTTGCCGACCAGCGTTTCGGCCTGCTCGGCCCCGACACCGAAACCGGCCAGCCGCGCGCGCAGCTGCGCCGGCGCCTCGTTCGGGCGCTCGCGGCGGACGTGGTCGATGGGGGTCTCGTCCAGGTACAGCTCTTCCACCTGGTGCTGGGCAAAGAAGCCGATGCGCAGCTTCGAGCTCTTGACGATATCGCCCTCCATCGCCGCCAACCGGTCCGACAGCAGCTTGGACAGCGTCGACTTGCCCTCGCCGTTGCGGCCCAGCAGGGCGATGCGGTCGTCCTGGTCGATCCGCAGGTCCAGCTTGCGCAGGACCGGCTTGCCGTCGTAACCCACGGAAACGCCTTCGGTTTTCAGGATCGGCGGAGACAGCTCCTCGGGTTGCGGGAAAGAGAACCGGCGCAGCGCGGCCTCCTGCGGCCGGGTGATCGGCGTCATCTTCTCCAGCGCCTTGACGCGAGACTGCGCCTGCTTGGCCTTGCTGGCCTTGGCCTTGAAGCGATCGACGAAGCTCTGCAGGTGCGCCCGGCGGGCGTCCTGCTTGCTGGCCTCGGCCTCGGCCACGGCCAGCTTGGCGGCGCGGGTCCGCGCGAAGGTGTCATAGCCGCCGGAATAGAGCGTCAGCTTCTTGTCTTCCAGGTGCAGGATATGACCCACGGCACGGTTCAGCAGGCCCCGGTCGTGGCTGATCACCAGCACCGTATGCGGATAGGTCTGCAGGTAGCTCTCCAGCCACAGCGCGCCTTCCAGGTCCAGGTAGTTGGTCGGTTCGTCCAGAAGCAGCAGGTCGGGCTGGGCGAACAGTACCCCGGCCAGCGCCACGCGCATCCGCCAGCCGCCCGAGAAGGCCGAACAGGGCATCTTCTGCTCGGCGTCCGTAAAGCCCAGGCCCTTCAGGATGCTCGCCGCGCGGCCTTCCGCGGACCAGGCGTCGATATCGGCCAGGCGGGTCTGGACCTCGGCGATGCGCCCCGCATCGGTGGCGCTCTCGGCCTCGGCCAGCAGGCCCGCGCGCTCGGTATCGGCGGCCAGTACCGTATCGATCAGCGAAACCTCGTTGCCCGGCACCTCCTGCGCCACGCCACCGATGCGGGCGCGGGCGGGCAGGGTGATCGACCCGCCATCCAGCGTCAGCTCGCCCCGGATCAGGCGGAACAGCGTGGTCTTGCCGGTGCCGTTGCGGCCGACGATGCCGACCTTGTGGCCTTCGGGAATGGTGACGGAAGCCTCTTCAAGAAGCGGGCGACCGGCGACGGAATAGTTGATCGAGGAGATACGCAGCATGGCCGCTCTCTGCCGCATGCCGAGGGGGGCGTCAATCGAAGCTTGCAGCCCGCTGCGCCGGAGGGCCGTCGCCTGCCGTGACCGGTGCCTCTCTGCCCGGTGGCGCAGCGCGGGCGGGCGGCCCCCGGGCGCACCCCCTCCGGCATCATCACCAGGCTGGAAGTACTCCGGGGGGAGGGCTCCGGCACGGAGACCGGGGGGCAGCGCCCCCGACGCCCGCAGCCCGGGCGCGCCGGCCCGCCAATTCCCCGCTTTTCAAAGCGTGATCCCCATGCTACCCGGGCGCGGATATTTCCCGGCGGCCCTGCCGCCCCGACTTCAGAGGACATCGACATGGCCACCGAACGCACCCTTTCGATCATCAAGCCCGACGCCACCCGCCGCAACCTGACCGGCAAGATCAACGCCAAGTTCGAAGAGGCCGGCCTGCGGATCGTCGCCCAGAAGCGCATCCAGCTGACCATCGCCCAGGCCGGTGAATTCTACGCCGTGCACAAGGAACGCCCTTTCTTCGGCGAGCTGACCGAATTCATGGCCTCCGAACCGGTCGTCGTGCAGGTGCTGGAAGGCGAAGGCGCCATCGCGAAGAACCGTGAAGTCATGGGCGCGACCAACCCCGCCGATGCCGCTGCCGGCACCATCCGCGCCGAGTTCGCCGAATCCGTCGGTGAGAACTCCGTCCACGGCTCCGACGCGCCCGAGACCGCGGCCCAGGAAATCGCCTTCTTCTTCTCCGGCCTCGAACTGGTCGGCTGACATCGCTGACCACCCAGGGGAGACCCGGGGCGGATTGCGAAACGGAACTGCACTGGAACGCGCGGGGCGAAAGCCTCGCGCGTTCTGCTTTCGGGCGGGATGGCAGGCGGGGATCAGGGCTTGCCCGGCGCGCCGGTCGCGGCGCGGCGCAGCCGGCGCCTGGCCCGTCCGCCATGGTCCTCGAAGGGCAGGGCATGAAGCCCGCAGGCCATGCAGTCGGCGGGGGCACCGCAGGCGGTCGCCCAGCACTTTACCGGGGCCGCGAGGTCCAGGGCGATCCGTTCGAGATGCTGAACCTTTGACCCCTTGAGCAGGATGACCTCGCCCGCAATCGCGCTGGCCCGGACGTGGGCGGCGGCGGCCTCGACCGTGGTGACATGGACCAGCCGGCCCGCGGCCTCGGCCTCGGGCAGCAGGCTGCCACGGGCCGAGCGGTCGGCGACCAGCACCACCTCCTCGGCGACCTCCAGCGCGGCGATGAGCGCGGCGCGCTGCACCTTGCGCCGCTTGCCGTGATAATCCGAAATCGAGCCCAGCACGATGCGGCGGCGCGGGGCCGGCGCGTCGCGCAGCGCCTCGAAGGCCAGCCCGAGCGTGTCCAGCGGCGCCTTGGCGCAATCGGCGAAGAGCACCGGCCCGCCGGGGATGTCGTGGCGCGAGAAGCGGGTCGGCAGCGGCATGGTCCGGGCCAGCGCCTCGGCGATCCGCCCGGGCGCGATGCCGAGCGCCAGGCAGGTGGTGGCGGCCGCAGCGACGGGCAGGGCGAAATGGCGGGCGGGAAAGCGGGTCGGCAGGGTCAGGGTGCGGCCCTGCCAGACAAGGCTGACCGTGATCCCCGACAGCAGGTCGCCGGTGATCGCGGTGATCCGGCCATCCGCCCCGGGGCTTTCGCCGAAGCTGACCACCCGGGCCCCGGTGCGCGCGGCCATCGCCATGGCCAGCGGGTCATCGGCGTTGAGCACTGCCAGGCCACCGGGCCGCAGCGCCTCCACCAGCAGGCCCTTTTCGGCGGCGATGGCCTCGCGGCTGCGGAACTGGCTGAAATGCTCGCGCCCGATCAGGGTGACCACGGCCAAGTCCGGGCAGAGCACGCGGGCCAGGTTGCCCATGTCTCCAGGGCCACCGACGCCGGTCTCGGCGACCACGTAGTCGGCGCTTCCGCCCCGGCGCAGGGTGCGCAGCAGCGGGTTGATGGTATTGTCCTGTACCTGCGCCGCGACGCTGCCCTCGGTGGCGAGGATATCGGCGATCAGCCGCGTGGTCGTCGACTTGGCCGAGCTGCCGGTGACACCGATGTGAAGGCCGGGCGCGCGCAGGCGCCGCCGCCGCGTCCGGGCGATCAGGAGGGGGCGGAGAAGGCCGGTGCGCAGGCGGCGTTCGAGGCTGGCCAGGCGGCGGCGCGGGGACTGTGGCATTGTCGGGGTCTGTCGTCAGGTCGGTCAGGTCTTGGACGGGGGGGCGCAGAGCGCTTCGGCCAGGGCTGCGCGCAGCGCGTCCTTGTTGCCTGTGTAACGTCCGACGCGGGCCTCGGCCAGAGGCGGCGCGCGCAGCAGGTCGGCGGTCAGCGGAAAGGGCTCTCGGGGGGCGTCCAGGGTCGAGAAGTAGTCATCGAACTTGAAGCGCCCGCCCTGCATCTGCGCCGAGGGGGCCAGCCAGAGGCTCGGGATGGCGAAGGCATCGGCGGCGATCAGCCCGTGCAGCGACTGGCTGAGTACGAGGCGGCAGCGGCCGATCTCGCGCAGGACCTGCCAGGGCGGACGGGAGACGTCGATCAGGCGCAGTCCCGGGGGCAGCTCCCGGCCCATTTCGCGGCGCAGCGCATTCAGGCTGCGCACATGGGGGATCAGGCCGATGTCCTCGCCGCCGTCGGGTCGCATCACCCGGTCGACAAGCACCATCGGATCGCCGAGCGGCACCGCCGTCGCGTCGAGCCCGAGGTGGCGGGCCGAGAGCGCGCCGCGCAGGGCGACGACACGGGCCGGGGCCGGGCGCGGCTCGGCCGGGTCGAGCAGGCCCGCGCCCAGCACCGTGGCGCTGTCGGTTGCACGGCCGAGGATGCTGCCCATGCCGAGGAAATGTGCCCGGCTGCGGTCCCGGGTCAGGCGAATGCGCACCCCGGTCAGCGCCTCGAACAGGTCGGGATTGATGTCGTCGCCGAAATTGGGCGTGCCGACATGCCAGTACATCGGCCGCGCGCCGGGGCCGCGCAGCCGCGCGCGCCAGCCGCGATGGACCTTGCGCAGCTTGCGGATCATGGCCGGTTCCGCCGCGATTGCAGCGCGATCCGCATCCGGTAGAGCGGCCGCAGCACCTCGCGGCGCAGCCGTTCGGCGGGCGGGACATGGCGATGGATCGAACTGCCGCCGAGGCTGCAGGAGATGTCGCGCACCCCGGACGGCCAGACCGAGAGCATCTCGACCCCGTGCAGCCAGCGCAGTTGCAGGAAGGTGTCCACCGGGCGGTCGAAGCGGCGCGTGGCCTCCAGCAGCCGGGCAGCGGCGGTGCGGGTCACCACCTGGGCGCGCATCCCCAGGCCGACGGGATCCGGGCGCAGCAGACGCGGCCCCGGGCAGTGCCCGGCAAGGCGGGGGCCGCGTTCCGAGGGCCTGACGGGAAAGCGCACCATCGCGGTCTCCGGCAGATGGGCCAGGGCAAGTGCCAGCGCGGCAGGAAAGCGGGGACCGAGATCCACATCGTCTTCCAGGATCAGAGCGGCGGGGTGGCCACCATCGAGGATCGCCTGCCAGCAGGCGCGATGACTGAGGAAGGTCGCCACCTCGGCGGGGCGCAGGGCGAAGGGATAGGGCGGCGTGGCGCAGGGGGCCAGGGGCGCGGCAAGCGCCTCGGGGGTCATGGCGGCACCGTCGATGGCAGGCAGCACGCGCGCGGCAGGGCCGAGCTGGGCCAGCAGCGCCTCGACCCGGGGGCGCCGGGCCCTGTTGCGCTGCAGGTGGATGATCAGGGCCGGCAGGGACGCGGTGGTGAGGGGGGACGGGCTCATGGGCGCGCCCTGCGCCAGCGGGCCCGATGGCGCCAGATCCGCTGACGGGGTTTCAGCCAGCCCTGCAGCGCCTTCAGCGGCCCTCCGGTGCGCCGGTGGTAGGCGACAACACCTGCGTCGATGGCGGCGACGTGATCGTCGCGCCCGGCCCGTTCGGCCATGGCCCGCATCATCGCGGCCTCGTCCAGGTGGCGCAGGTAGCTGACCCAGAGCGGGGTCTGCACCGGGTCGATGTCGGGAAAGCTGGTGGCCCGGGCACGGTCGCCGAGGATGTCGAGGGTCCGCAGGACGAAATTGCATTTCGGGCAGCGCCCGCAATTGACGCTGGTCTGGGTGCAGACGCGCAGCTCGGGCAACATGCTGCCCTCTTCGGCAACCCGGGCGATCTTTTCGACGCGGGGGTGGGGGCGGTGATGGACGACCTCAAGGGCGGGCGCCGAGAACAGCGGGTCCAGATGCGGATGAGAGCCCCAGGGCGTGAAATCCCCGAGATCGCTGGAGGCGGCGATCAGCAGCTCGCCGAAATGCTCAGACAGCATGTGCCCGATGGCGGCCAGTGCGCCGCCGTGCATCTCGATCCAGCCGGCAAAGGGGTGGAATTTCTGTCGCAGGTCGGTCTCGATGATGATGGCCTCGAGGCCGCGCTTGTCCGCCAAGGCCCGGGTGCGGGCCTCCATCGCGGCGCTCTCGACGGTGTCGGAAAGCGGCACGTCGACGCCAAGCAGGGTGATCAGCGCGGTGACCCTGTCGCGGGCCTCGATCAGCGAGAAGCTGGAATCCACCCCGCCAGAGTAGAACAGCCCGGTGCCAGGCACCGGCGCGCGCGGCGCGGCAGTGCCGCTGGTGCGTACTGTCACGGGGCGGCAGCCGGGCCACCAGGTAACGAAGTGATCGGTGATCTCGCCGGCGCGGGCCAGCAGTTCGGGCGCCGGAGCGCCGTCGATCTGCAGGGCGGTGCCCAGCTCGGAGGCGGCGAAGAGACCGAGGCAGAGCAGGGCCTCGGGCGCCTCGCGCAGGCTCTGGCCGGTGCGGGCGCGGAAGGCGACGGAGAACAGCGGCGTGTCGCCGCGCGCGACCTGCACGGTGATCTCGCTGGCGTCCCGGCGCGGGCCGAAGGAGAGGGAAAGCGCCTGTGTCACGGGCAGAGTCCCGGCGGCGAAGGGACCAACGAAAAGATGACGATCGGCAAACGGCAGGCTGGCATGACTCGTAAAATGACCGCCTGCGGACCGGCGGCGTGATTCCCCCTCGTGACCCGTCGACCCTAGCCGAGCTGCCCCCTGCACGGGAAGGTCGTGTTTGTGTCGACAACAGCTTAGCCGGGATCGCGGGCGCGCCACTCAGGCCGGCAGGAGGGCGGTGAAGTCGTTGAAAAGGGTTGCGCCGCCCATCTGGCCGCCTTTCAGCATGATCCGCATCCGGTCGCGCGCCGGGTCGGGGTGGCGACCGAGGCACAGCGGCACGCCCGGCGCCAGGTTGCGCTGGTATTCCAGCGCCGCAAGGCCGAGGCGGGCACAGATCCGGCTGGAGGTATCGCCCCCCGCCAGGCCGAGGTGGCCGACGGGCTGACGGGCCAGGATCTCCGCGACGAGCTGGCTGCAGGTCTCGGCCAGCGCATCGGGACTCTGCCCGTAGTCGGCGCCGGGGAGCAGGTGCAGCAGCACGGGGCGGCCCGTTGCCAGCCGCGCGGCGACGCGGGCGGGCAGGTCGGGATCGCCAAGCGCTTCGGGCGGCAGGGGCAGCTTGTCATAGCCCTCAGCCGCCTCGATCTGGCGGCTGGTCAGGCTGGAACGGCTGCCGGCAAAGAGCAGCACGCCCCGCGTGCCGGGCGGCGGGGCCTCGGGCAGCTCCCGTGCGGTGCGGTCGCGGGTCAGGATCTCGGCCACCGAGCTGGGGCCGATCAGCAATTGCCGCCCGCCTGCCGCCGCCAGCAGGCTGGCGATACGACCCTGGTCGGCGGGTTTCATCACGTCGAACAGCACTGGCCCGGCGCGCAGTTGCAGCGCCGCCGTGGCGGCATCGGGCAGGTCGGGGGCCGAGATCAGCTCAAGCCCGTCGAGGCCCTGGCCCGCGAGGTGGCGGCGCAGGTCGGCCTCGGCCATCGGGGTCACCGGGTGACTTGCCATGATCGGGTGGCGGTCGATGCGGTGCACCGCGCCGTCGGGCCCGCGCGCGAAGAGGGTGCCGAAGGCGCAGTAGCGCCCCAGGCTGGGCTGGCCGCCGATGACGGCGGTGATCTCGGGGCGGAACCGCCGCGCAAGTTCCAGCGCCACGGCCCCGATACTGCCGACATGGGGCGCGCTGTCGAAGGTCGAACAGGTCTTCAGGTGCAGCACGCGCGGGGCTGCGGCTTCGATCCTCGGCCAGAGGCGGTCGATCTCGGCCAGGGCCCGCTCGGGCGTCAGAGAGCGCAGGTCGGTCGGCAGGCCCAGCACCTCCAGCCCGTCGTCGGCCTGCGAGGGGGCGAGTTGCAGCCGCGCCGACAGCCCGTGACGCGCATAGGTCGCCAGGCTGTCGGAAGCGCCGGTGAAATCGTCGCCGATGAAGACGATCCCGGCCATCAGCGCGCGCCGAAGAATTGCATGGCGGCTGCCAGCGCGGGGCGGGTGCGGGCGCCGTCTTCCAGGCTCAGCCCCGAGGTCAGCGCCTCATGCGCTTCCCGCAGCGAGGCGACGCCCTGGGCGGGGCCGGCGGGATGGGCCAGGATGCCACCGCCGCACATGAACATCAGGTCCGAAGACCCGGCGGCCTCCAACGTCTGCGGCAGGGTGCCCGCCCATTGGCCGGACGAGAAGGCGGGCATGACACGGTCGTCCTGACCGCCGTCGCTGAGCGGGGCGAGGCAGAGCCGGGCGCCCTCGGTCACTTCCTCGGCGGTGTCGACGAACTTGCCGCCGATGCCGTGGACATGCATGTGATCGACCCCGGCGAGGCGATAGAGCGCCTGGTAGGCCGGGAAGGACATGCCGAGCAGCGGATGGCGGCTCATCGCGCCGAAGCCGTTGCGGTGCGCGTGGATCGCCAGAGGGGTGTGGTTGCGCAGGGTCTCCATTCCCGAGAGGCCGCACCAGTTCAGCGAGGCCATGACGCAGGAGCCGCCCTCGGCCGCGACCAGATCGGCATGGCGGCGCATGGCGTCTGTCTCGTCGGTGATGTTGAAGGCCATCATCACCTTGCGCCCCGTTTTCTCCTGCCACTTGCGGATCACCGCCATGACGGCGGGCACGCGCTGTGCCAGAGGGGCGACGTCGGGGTTGGCGCAGATCTCGTCATCCTTGATGAAATCGACACCCGCCGCACAAAGCCGGTCGACCAGCGCAGCGATATCCTCGGGCGTCATGCCGACATTGGGCTTGATGATGGTGCCGAAGATCGGCGCCTCGGCCACGCCCAGATCGGCGCGGGTGCCCGCAATGCCACGGGTCGGCAGCGGGTAGCGCGCGCGATAGGCGGCGGGGATCTCAAGGCCCGTCAGCTTCAGGCCAGTGATCTCTCCGATATCGTAGAGATTGCCGGACACCGTGGCCGCCAGCGTCGGCAGGTTGCGCCCGATGTTGCCCGTCGGATAGGCGATGCGGACCCGCGCGCGGCGGAACGGCCCGGAGGGTTGCTTGCGCGCGACATAGGCCGAATGAAGGGTCGGCGCCGGGGCGCTGTCGATCTCTTCGACCGACAGGACCCGGGCGGCGGAGCGCGCGCGCAACTCGTCGGTTTCGCCTTCGACACGCACGAAGGTGCCCGAGCTCTGCTCGCCGGCCATCATGGCAGCGACGTCCTGAAGCGGGTAGGGCGTTTCCAGCAGGTAGCTGGCGATCACGGTTTCCATGGATCAGATCTTCGACAGGTCCGGGAAGGGGCGCACGGGGTCCGAGCCGTCCCAGTCCTGCGAGGCTTCGCGGATCAGGTCGAACATGCGGCCCTTGGGGCCCAGCACTTCGGAGAGCTCGATGCAGGTGCCGGGGTGATGTTCCTCGGCGAAGTAGACGAAGCGCCCGTTCTGGCCGACCTGGCCCGACATCTTCACGGTGAAACCCTGCTCCAGCATCATCGCCAGATCCTTGTCGAACTCGTTGGTCCAGAAGGCGACGTGCTGAAGGCCGCGCAGGCCCTTCTGCATGAAGTCGCGGTACATCGAGGGCACGTCGTTGCGGGTCTGGATCAGCTCGACCTGCATCTCGCCGGAATTGGCCAGCGCGACCGAGTTGTGGGGCTGATAGCTTTGCCCGTCGTAGGTGTAGTTCTCGATCGGCACCTGCGGGTTGTAGTACCAGGGGCCGACGCCCATGACCTCGGCCCAGTGCGTCATGCCGGCTTCGATGTCGTCGACGACGATGCCCAGCTGACGGATGGGGCCCAGCTGACTGACGGGAAGTTTGCTCATCGGGAACCTCAGTTCATCAATGTTTCGGGAAGCCAGGTGGAGAGCGCCGGAACGGCGGAGACCACGAGGAGAGAGAGGAGAAGCGGGATGAAGAAGGGCATGACGCCCGCGATCACCCGGTTGACCGGCATCCTGGTGATGATGGTGATCATGTAGAGGCTCATGCCGACGGGGGGGGTCAGCAGGCCGATCATCAGGTTCAGCACGAAGACGATGCCCAGTTGCAGCGGGTCCACCCCGGCCATGGTCAGCGCAGGCGCGATGATCGGCGCGATGATCAGGATGGCGGCGATGCTTTCCAGCACCATGCCGACCAGCAACAGGAAGACATTGACCAGCAGCAACAGCACCAGCGGGTTTTCCGACAGCGAAAGCAGGAAGCCCGAGGCCTTCATCGGCACCTGGTCCAGCGTCAGCACCCAGGCGAAGAGTGCCGCCGTCGCCACCACGAACAGGATGTTGGCCGTCGCCTCGACCGTGTCGCGCAGGGCGCGGAAGAGGTTGGCGAAACTCAGCGTCCGGTAGATCGCCACGCCGATGAAGATCGAGTAGGCGACGGTGACGCCTGCCACTTCGGTCGGGCCGAAGAAGCCGCTCATCAGCCCGCCGATCAGGAAGAGGGGGGCCAGCAGGGCGGGGAAGGAAATCGCGGCCTTGCGGGCGATGGCGCGGGGTTCGGCGCGGATGTCGTCGCGGGGCAGATCCTTGACCCGGGCCACGATGGCGACCTGCACCATCAGCAGCACGGTCAGCAGCAGCGCCGGGATGATGCCCGCCAGCAGCAGTTTCACCGCACTGACATTGGCGACCGAGGCATAGATGATGATCGGGATCGAGGGCGGGAAGATCGGTCCGATGGTGGCCGCCGCGACGGTCAGGCCGGCGGCGAATTCCTCGCGGTAGCCCTGCTTCTTCATCTGGTCGATCTGGATCGCGCCAAGCGCACCAATGTCGGCCAGCGCCGCGCCCGAGACGCCCGAGAAGATCAGCGAGACCAGGATGCTGACCTGCGCCACGGCACCGCGAATGCGGCCCAGCACCATGCGCACCAGGTCGAAGAGATGGGTGGTGACGCCGGTCAGGCTCAGCAGGTTGGCGGCGAAGATGAACAGCGGCACCGCCAGCAGGGGCGAGCTGTCCAGCGCGTTCAGGCTGCGCTGCGCCAGCACCGACAGCGGCAGGCCCTGCCAGTAGATCACCACGGCCGAGGACAGGCCGAGACAGATCGCAATCGGGGCGCCCAGGGCCAGAAGCGCCAGGAAGAGAAGGACCAGAAGAAGGCTCATGTGGGCAGTCCGGTATCGTCGCGGGGGTCGTGATAGGGGGCGGTGGCGGGGCGGCCGGTCAGGGCGGCGACCACCCGGTCCAGCGCCACGGCGGCCAGCACCGCATGACCGACCAGCGCGAGGGAGTAGTAGACCCAGTTCGGCAGTTGCATGGCCGGGGTCAGGAACTTGCCGGCACGCGGCAGGTATTCGGCGAAGCTCTGCAGCAGCAGGGCGGCAAAGAGCAGCGTGGCGAGGTCGCAGGCAAAGGCCATCCAGCCACGGACCTTCGGCGGGCAGGCATCGGGCAGCATGGTCACGGCGACCAGCACCTGACGGCCCGCAAGGCAGGGCACGCCCAGGAAGACCAGCCCGATGGCGCTGAAGCGGGCCAGCTCATCGGCCCAGGGCAGGCCGAGATCGAAGAAGTTCCGCGCCGCCACCTGCAGCACGACCAGGCAGGTCATCAGCGCCAGTAGGGCCACGCCGCAGAGGATCCCGAGACGGGTGAGCCGCGCGAGATACGCGCGGCCCCTTTCGTGACGGCTCATCAGGAAACCGCCGCGATCTTCTCGTAGAGCGCGCCGTACTGCTGGCCGAAACGCTCGTCGACGAGGCTGCTGACCGAGGCGCGGAAGGCCGCGAGGTCAAGGCCCTCGGCCTCGCCGATCACGGTCATGCCGAGGTCGCGCAGCTGCTGCGTTTCGCTTTCCTCGTTGTCCAGAATGGCCTTGGTGGCCTTCTGGCGGGTCTGCTCGGCGGCCTCGCGCACCGCGTCCTGCTCGGTCGCGGACATGCCCTGCCAGGTGTCCTCGTTCATCACGACGACTTCGGCGTTGGACATGTGGCCGGTCAGCATGAGGTGGCTCTGCACCTCGTAGAGCTTGACGTTGAGCACCACGTTGACCGGGTTCTCCTGGCCCTGCACGACGCCGGTGGCCAGCGCGGTCGGGACCTCGGACCAGTCGACGGGGACGGCGACGGCGCCCATGCCCTCGACGGCGGTGGTGTAGATCGGGAAGGGCACGGCGCGGATCTTGGTGCCGGCCAGGTCCTCGGGGCTCATCACCGCCTTGTTGCAGGTCAGGTTGCGGCGGCCGAAGTAGTGGGCGTAGATCACCCGCACGTTCGCGGCGGCGATCAGGCCCTCGTTCAGCTCCTGCATCACCGGGCTGTCGACGTCGGTCACCTTCATCAGGTGATCCACGTCACGGTAGAGGTAGGGCGTGTCCAGCGCCGCGAAGGGCTGGTAGAGCGAACCGAGCGCGCCGGCGGTGTTGTGCGAAAACGCGATGGTGCCCAGCGAGACGGCCTCGGCCAGTTCCTGCAGCTTGCCCAGCTGGCTGTTCGGGAAGACCTGCACCTCGATGTCGCCGCCCGAGGTCTGGCCGAGAGCTTCGGCGAACCAGTCGGCCTGTGCGCCGGCCACCGAGGCGACCTCGTTGTTGTGGCCGTAGCGCAGGGTGGTCGCGGCGAAGGCCGGACGGGCGATGAAAGGCGCGGCCAGGGCTGCGCCGCCCAGGGCCAGCACGCTGCGGCGGGTCGGTTGAAGTCGCTTCGTCATATGAGTTCCTCCCAGGTAGTCATGACGTTTTTTGATGGCTCGCATCATCTCCTCGCAATGCGCCGCCCCTGATACACTTGCACAAACACCGTGTGTTGACGAAAGCTAAGGTTTCGGGGCAGCTTCAGTCAAAGGAAATGGATTGACGGTTTTTGAGGGGTTCTGACGCAAATGAGCGACAGGGACGGAGGGGCGGGACGGCCGCAGCTGATGGATATCGCCGAGCGCGCGGGGGTCTCGCTGGCGACGGTGGACCGGGTGATCAACCGCCGCAAGGGGGTGAAGGAGCGTACCCGGGTGCGGGTGTTGGAAGCGGCCTCGGCGCTTGGCTACCTGAGCGAGGGCGAGGCGGCGCGCTATGGCGGAGAGCGGCCGCTGAACATCGTCGTGCTGCTGCCGGCAGGCACCAACCCCTACCTGCGCCTGCTGGGCGACCGTCTGCGCGACCGGGTGGCGCGGAGCGGGCAGGGCGACCCGGTGCTGCGCTGCTTCTTCATCGAGAGCTTCAATGCCCGCGCCCTGGCCGAGGCGCTGCGGCGCAATGCAGGCTGGGCCGACGGGATCATCTTCTTCGCCATCGAACATCCCGAGGTGCGCGAGGCCGCCGCCGAGGTCGCGGCGCAGGGCACACGGCTGGTCAGCATCGTCTCGGACCTCGGCGGCTCGCCCGGGATCGCCCATGTCGGGCTCGACAACCGCGCCGTCGGGCGCACGGCGGGGCTGCTGATCGGCCGGCTGGCGGGACAGGCGGGGGGCGCGGTGGCGCTTGTCGCGGGGTCGCGCCACTACCGCGCCCATTCCGAACGGGAAGCGGGCTTCCTGTCGATCCAGGAAGAGCTCTTTCCCGATCTGCGTGTCGTCGGGATGCGCGAGGGGCATGACGATGCCGGGCAGAACTACCGTCATGCCCTGGCGCTGTTCGAGCAGGAGCCGGACCTAGTGGGGATCTACAACGTCGGCGGCTCGTCCGGTGGGATCACCCGCGCGATGCGCGAGTGCAACCGGCAGGGGCTGGTGTTCATCGGCCACGGTCTGACCGCCGACACCCGCCGGGCGATGGTCGAGGGCACGATGGATGCGATCTTCGACCAGGACCCGGACGGGCTGATCGACCGCGCCATCCGCTGCCTGACCGTGCCCGGAGACCTGCCGCGCCCGCTGAAGCTGGATATCTATTTCCGTGAGAATTTGCCTTGAGGGCGTAGTGCTCCGCCCTGGAAAGGACGCTATCCTTTAAGATTATTGCCTTGGATCAACGCCTTGACGTGGCTTGTGTTGCGCAAGTCATGGCATGTCGATTATCTTTTTCGCAGGGTGGCATTTTCCAGAACGATCCATCCTGATTTGAAGAGCCTTTTGGATCGGAGGTATCATGAGCGACCAACAGCACGGCCTGGAAACGTCGCGTCCGCCTCCCGGTCCCCGGTCGTCACCGCCGTTCTACATCGTCTTGATCACGGTCGTGCTGATCGTCGGGGCCTTTGCAGTCGCGACCCGGCTGTTGTCCCATCCCTCCGGGCCGACGGTTCTCGTGGAAGACGGGGGCGTGATCTACCCGCTTGGGTACAGGTTTGCCTATACCAATATCGAGTGGTGGGAGTTCGAGGGGGAATACAGTCTCGGGGTCGAGCTGACCCCGATCGACCCGAGGGCGCAAGGGCTTGGCATCGATACCGATCTGTTGCACGCGATGTGCGGCAGCATCCTGACCTCGATCTCGGCCAGAAAGGAAAAACCAACGGGTCGGTCGGGCATTTTTCGCCTGACGATCGGTTTGCGGGGCGTCGTGGGCGGCAATTCCGAAGTGCGCGCGGATGAACTGTTGCTCCAGAGACTCCCGGTGGACGATGGCGCCTGTCTTCCGGTGAACCAGCTGAAGTACGCGACGTACAACAGCTATCCGGCGGCGCTGGAGGAATGGGGGCTGGTGAATTTCAACCTGCCTCCGGCAGGCGCTGAAGACACCATGGATATGATGGCGATATTCGCCCGGCGCACCCCCGGGGCTGATGCTCAGCCACCCTTCCAGGCCGGATGCCGCGCGGTACTCTTTGAACTCGGCCAACCCGGGCAGGAAGGTGTTGCCTTGCCTGCGAGACTGGGTGTGGTCTTTACCGATCAGCCGCCTCACGAGATACGGGAAAAGGGTGTCATCGGTGGGAGGGGGCTGCTTTTCGATGTCCGTGGAGAAAACTGCTTCAAGGTCGATGACAGCTCGGCGCGAAAGATCTGAGGGCGAGGGCGGCCAGCCGGGCCGCCCCCTCCATTCACCCCACCGTCCTCGTCAGCCAGCCAGCCATGCGGCGCAGGCTGCCCTCGCAGGCGGGACAGAAGGGCAGGGCGCGCAGGTAGCCATGGATCAGGCCCTCGCCGGGGTCCAGGGTCAGCTCCACGCCCGCGGCCTCCAGTGCCTCCGCATAGGCGCGGCCCGAATCCCGCAGCGGGTCGTTGTGGGCCAGGGCCACGTAGGTCGGTGGCAGGCCGGCATGGCTCTCGGCCGCCAGCGGGGTGATGCGCGGATCGGTGCGCAGCTGCGTGACATCGGGGCAGTACATGGCATTGGTCGCGGCCATGCCGGAGACCCTCAGCAGCGGTCCCTCGGCGTTCTCGACACAGGAGGGGCGGGTGTGGTCGAAATCGCAGCTGGGATAGATCAGCAGCTGCGCCGCCAGTGACAGGCCCTCGTCGCGGGCGGTCAGGGCCGTGACGGCGGCCAGGTTGCCCCCGGCGCTGTCACCGCCGATGGCGATGCGGCCCGGGTCAAGGCCGAGCCTCGCGGCATTTGCGAAGGTCCAGCGGATGACCGAGAGCACCTGCAGGTAGGCGGCGGGGAAGGGGTGTTCGGGCGCCAGGGCGTAGTCGACCGAGATCACGGTCAGGCCGGCCCAGTCGGCCAGGCGGGCGGTGACATCCCATTGCGTTTCCGGGCTGCCCTGCATCCAGGCGCCACCATGCATGTAGATCAGCGCCGGGTGCGCCCCGTGCCGGTCAGGACGGAAGAGGCGCACCCGGACGGGGCCGCCCGCGCTGTCGATCCGGTGTTCTTCGTCCGTCCGGACCCCGGGCGGCGTCGGCAGGCGCATGTCGCGGGCGATGGTTTCCAGATGCTGACGCCGCTCGGCCGGGGTCGCACCGGGGGGCAGGCTGGCCCAACGGGCCTCCCAGAAATCCAGGAACCGGAGAAGATCCGGGGTGGTCATGCGCGCGTCCTCCCTGTCGCGTGGCGTATCGCTTTCGGCGGAACGCGCGGGCGCGCCCCGGCCCTCGGCCGACCGGGCCGCTTGTAGCCCAATGGCTTGCGTCCGGGAAACCGCGGATAGTGCGCCGTGCCGCCCGGGGGCACCTCCGATGGCGCCGTCGGGGCCTAGTCCCCCGGGCCGTCGAGGAGCAGATCGATGACCCGACCCGGCAGGGTCAGATCGCGCATGACCCTGCGGCAATCCGAGCTGAACCTGTCTTCATTCTGTTCCATCGCGTCGAGGTCCAGAAAGTCCCTGCCGGTGTTCAGGGCCAGATAGAAATCCCTGTCGACGAAAGCGGCGCGCAGTTCATGGGGTTTCACACCCGCTTCCCTGGCAAGATGCGCGAACATCCGGATGAAGGCGGGCGGCAGCAGCTGCCGGGCCGCCTCGGGATCCTCCGAGAAGACCGAGAATGGCAGGCCGCCCCCCCTCATAGCGCACAGGGGCGAGCGCGCAGTTGTCCTCGGTGTTGCCCCAATGACTGAGGTGAAGCGACGGGACGGCGGGCGCCTGGGGTCGTCCGAATTGTTTCGTCTCGATCACGGTCCAGGGGCTCGGGTCCGGGGTCTCGATGCGCAGGACCGGGCCGTGGAAAACCACTTCCTGCCTCTTGCCGGCCTTCCGGATCAAGCTGGCATCTTCGAATATCTTGCGACCGAGCTTGCCCTTGGTCTGGATCAGCTTTGCTTCCTGCAGCCGCCAGGACACAGCACGCCAGGTGCCGGACAGGCCGTCTTCGGGAAAGTCGCGATCGTACGGGGGCAGGGCGAGGCCGCGCACCGCCTTGTCGATGCAGATCAGACCGTGGTCTGGTGTCGGATCGTAGCGGTCGAGTCCCAGCTCCTGGATCACCAAGGGCAGGACGCGCGCGTTGAACGTCCGGTTGAAGGACCTGCGGCGACGTCGGAAGACCTGCCAGGCGATGACGATGACGAGTGTAGACAGCGCCATGATCAGCTTGACGTTGTCCGGGTCGTCGTCGGCGGAGGCGTTCCGGATGTAGTGCAGCAGAGGGAGGGCGCCGAGGGCGAGGATGGCCAGGGCTTCGGCGCGCAACCGCCAAAGCCGTCGTGCGGCCCGGGCTCGCGTGCGGCGATAGACCGGCAGGATCTGCCGCGACAGGATCTCGTTCGGGTCTGCCGTGCTGCTTCCGTCCATCCGCCTCCCCCTGACCGGCTCGCGACAGGCTACGCGATTTTTTCGTCTGGTGCCAAAGGCATGGCGCGGGGCGGCGGGCCCTCGGGCGGCGGAAAGGACCCCGGGCCGGCCCCGGGGCAGGACCGGCCCAGGGATGGGGCCAAAGGCGGGGGCGGGATCAGGCCTCGACCTCGACCTCTCCGATGGGGTGGGAGCAGCAGGCGAGGATGTAGCCCGCGGCGATGTCGTCCTCGGTGATGCCGCCGTTGTGGACCATGTGGACCTCGCCCCTGGTCTTGCGGATCTTGCAGGTGCCGCAGACGCCGAAGGTGCAGCCCGAGGGGATGTTGAGCCCGGCCGAACGGGCCGCCGCCAGGACGGTGTCGGTCTCGGCGCAGGTGGCGGTGACATCGGAGGCGGCGAAGCGGATCTGTGCCTTGGTGTCCTCGTCCGGCACCACGTCGCCTTCTGCGGGATCCTCGGCGTGCTCGGGCGTGGGCGCCTGGAAGCTTTCCTGGTGGTAGTTCTCCATGTCGTAGCCGAGGCCCTGCAGCGCCTCGCGGACCGCCTGCATGAAGGGCTCGGGGCCGCAGCAGAAGACCTCGCGCTCGAGGTAGTCGGGGGCAATCAGGCCCAGCATCAACTGGTTGAACATGCCTTCGTAGCCGGCCCAGGGGCGGAAGCGGTCGCTTTCCTCGACCACCCATTTCAGCTTCAGCGAGTCGGTGCGCGAGGCCATGTGCTCCAGCGTCTCGCGGAAGATGATTTCCGAGGGGCGCTTGGCGCAGTTGACGAAGACGATGTCGGCGGAGCGGCCGGTGTCGTAGAACCAGGTGGTCATCGACTTCATCGGGGTGATGCCTGAGCCGGCCGAGATGAACAGGTACTTGTCGGCGCGGTGGTGGTGGCTGGTGAAGGTGCCGCCCGGCGCGGTGGATTTCAACCGCATCCCCGGGCGCAGGTTGTCCAGCATCCAGCGGGTGCCGAGAGAGCCCTCCTGCGCCTTGACCGTCACCGTGATGCAGAGCGGGCGCGAAGGCGAGGAGGAGATCGTGTAAGTGCGATAGAGCGGCCCGCCGGGCACCGGCAGCTCCAGCGTGATGAACTGACCGGGCAGGTAGGAGAAGATCGAGCGGTCCTCGGCGGCGAAGCTGAAGGTGACCACGTTGGGTGCCTCGGGCAGCACGGCCACGCATTCCAGCATGGCCGAGCCGTCCCAGGTGCTGATCGGCTGGGCAAGGGTACGGTTGGGGACGTTCATTCCGCCGCCATCCTCACCGGGTCGATCCGGTTGGCGAGGGTGTCGCAGTACCAGTTGGTGAACTGGATCACGCCGTCCTCGTGGCTGGCCGAGTAGGGACCAGGCCGGTAGGCGGGCGAGAGGATGCCCTGCTGGTTGTCCTCGACCACCTGGCGGTCCTCGTCATTGGTGTGGATCCAGACCTCGGTCAGCTTCTCCAGGTCGTAGTCGACGCCCTCGACCGCGTCCTTGTGGACCAGCCAGGTGGTCTGGACCTCGGTCTCGGTGGCGCTGATCGGGGTGACGCGGAAAGTGATCGAGTGATCGGAAAGGAAGTGGTTCCAGGTCGTCGGGTAGTGGAACTTCAGCAGCGTGCCCGCATCGCGGTAGGGCACCCGGCCGAGGGGGCGCTGCACGGCGATCTTGCCGGTCATCGTGTAGCTTTCGGCCCCGTCCAGCAGCGGCATCCGGGCGATGCGGAACTGGCCCTGCGGGTCCAGCTTGAAGCGCGACGGCGCGCCGGCGGCCTCCAGACGGTTGAAATGGGACTCGACCTTCTCGGGGAACTTGCCGTCCGCCGCCACGCCCGAGATCGTCGGATCCTCGGGGAAGGTGCGGCAGAGCGAGGGGTGGTTGCCGGCGCAGTGATAGCACTCGCGGTTGTTTTCCCAGACCAGTTTCCAGTTGCCGTTCTCGACGATGGTCGACTGGTGGGCCACCTTGGCCTCGCTCAGGTCGTGGATGGCGAGGTAGGGGGTCACGGTCTGCGCGAAGGTGTCGAAGTCGGGCGCCTCGTCCGCCAGGCAGATGTAGACCAGCCCCGACAGCACGCGGCAGTGCACCGGCGAGAGCCCGTGGCTGGAGGCGTCGAAATCGGCCCCCATGTCACGCGCCCAGAGCAGCTTTCCGTCCAGCTCGTAGGTCCATTGGTGATAGGGGCAGACCAGCTTGGCCACCTGCCCCTGCTGCGCCTTGCACAGGACCGAGCCACGGTGACGGCAGGTATTGTGGAAGGCGCGGATCTGGCCGTCGCTGCCCTTGACGATCACCACCCGGTAGGGGCCGACCTTGTGGGTGACGTAGCTGCCGGTCTTCGGCAGCGCCACGGCGGGCGTCACGAACAGCCAGTCGCGATACCAGATGGTCTCCATGTCGAGGGAGAAGATGCCGGGGTCGGTGTAGAACCCCTGTTCCAGCGAATGGCCCGGCTTGCGCCGGGAGAGCATGTCGCGTGCCTTGGCCTGAACGTCCATGGCGATGCCTCCTAAGCCGGGCGCACCCGGGTCCTGAGTTTGGGGAGACAGCACGCGGCCGTGGCTCCGCGGAGGACACGCGAAGCCGCAACCGTCGCCACCGCCGCCCGCGGTTTGACGTCATGCAGGGCTGGTTTCCGGGCTTGAAACACGCGGGGGAGGACCCTCGCATCCCGCCGCCTTCCCGGATCATCCTCTCCGGTGGCCGCTGGCGGAATGCCTTGCGTTTCTTACCGTTGCGGGGGCAGCTCCGGCCTTTCACCGGCTTCCCAATTCTCGACCCCGAAGGGCCGCACCCTGCATCTGTCCCGAAGGATAGAGACCTGCCCCTGTCGCGATCCGGCAATTGCGACATGGTAGTGCGCAAATCGGACTTTCGGCGCTGCGGCGTGACTGTCCGCAGGACCGGAAGACCGGCCACGTCGCGGAGACGGGTCCCTTCCGGGCCAACGGAGCGGTGATCGGGGGCCGTCCGGCGCAGAATCAACCTCGGGGCAGCAACTTCATGAATGCGGTGCATGTTCTCCATGCCTGATATGAGTTGGATTGTTTCCCGGCGGGGCGATAGGAACGGAACCGGGGCAGTGCGCGCAGTGCTCTGCCCAGAACTTCAGCAGTCCGAGAGCCCATGTCCGCCCAGCTTCCCCGTCTTTCGCCCGTCTTCGCCGAGATCCGTGCCGCCGCCGCAGAGAGGATCCTGATCCTGGACGGCGCCATGGGCACGCAGATCCAGAAACTCGGCCTGTCTGAGGAGGATTTCCACGGCCATGGCGCGGGCTGCGGTTGCGGCTGTGCCTGTCATCCGCCGGTGCCGGGCGGTGCAGAGAAGCCGCAGCAGGGCAACAACGACCTGCTGAACCTGACACGGCCCGAGGTGATCGAGGACATCCACTTCCAATACGCCATGGCCGGTGCCGATATCGTCGAGACCAACACCTTCTCCTCCACCACCATCGCCCAGGCGGATTACGCGCTGGAAGACCAGGTGGAGGCGCTGAACCGTGAGGGCGCGCGGCTGGCCCGTGCCGCCATGGACCGCGCCGAGGCGGTCGACGGGCGCCGCCGCTATGTCGCGGGCGCGCTCGGGCCGACCAACCGCACGGCCTCGATCAGTCCGGACGTGAACAATCCCGGGTATCGCGCCGTGACCTTCGAGGACCTGCGCCGGGCCTATGCCCAGCAGGCCACCGCGCTGATCGAGGGCGGCGCCGACATCCTGCTGATCGAGACGATCTTCGACACGCTGAATGCCAAGGCCGCCATCTTCGCCTGCGAGGAGGTCTTTGCGACGCGCGGCGAACGGCTGCCGGTGATGATCTCGGGCACCATCACCGACCTTTCCGGCCGCACGCTCTCGGGGCAGACGCCGACAGCCTTCTGGCACTCGGTCCGCCATGCCGCGCCGCTGACCGTGGGGCTGAACTGCGCCCTTGGCGCCGATGCCATGCGGCCCCATGTGGCCGAGCTGTCGGGCGTCGCCGACACGCTGATTTGCGCCTATCCCAACGCCGGCCTGCCCAACGAGATGGGCGAATACGACCAGACGCCCGAGGAAATGGCCGCGCTGATCCGGGGCTTTGCCGAGGCCGGGCTGGTCAACGTGGTCGGCGGCTGCTGCGGCTCGACCTACGAGCACATCCGCGCCGTGGCCGAGGCGGTGAAGGACCTGCCGCCGCGCGAGATCCCCTCGCATGAGCCGCTGATGCGCCTCTCGGGGCTGGAGCCCTTCGTGCTGACCAGCGACATTCCCTTCGTCAACGTCGGCGAGCGGACCAATGTCACCGGCTCGGCGAAGTTCCGCAAGCTGATCACCAATCGCGATTACGCCGAGGCGCTGGAGGTCGCGCGCCAGCAGGTCGAAAACGGCGCCCAGATCATCGACGTCAACATGGACGAAGGGCTGATCGACTCGCATCAGGCGATGATCGAATTCCTGAACCTGATCGCCGCCGAACCCGACATCGCCCGGGTGCCGGTGATGATCGACAGTTCCAAATGGGAGGTCATCGAGGCCGGTCTGCAATGCGTGCAGGGCAAGGCCGTGGTCAACTCGATCTCGCTGAAGGAGGGCGAAGCGGCCTTCCTGCATCACGCCCGGCTCTGCCGTGCCTATGGCGCCGCCGTCGTCGTCATGGCCTTCGACGAAAGCGGCCAGGCGGATACCGAGGATCGCAAGGTGGCGATCTGCCAGCGCGCCTATCGCATCCTCACCGAAGAGGTCGGGTTCCCGCCCGAGGACATCATCTTCGACCCCAACGTCTTTGCCGTGGCGACGGGTATCGAGGACCATGACAACTACGGGCTCGATTTCATCAAGGCGACCCGACGGATCATCGAGACCTGCCCGCATGTGCATATCTCGGGCGGGGTGTCGAACCTGTCGTTCAGCTTCCGCGGCAATGAACCCGTGCGCGAGGCGATGCACGCTGTCTTCCTCTATCACGGCATCCAGAACGGCATGGACATGGGCATCGTGAACGCCGGGCAACTGGCGGTCTACGACCAGATCGACGCGCGCCTGCGCGAGGCCTGCGAGGACGTGGTGCTGAACCGCACCCCGGCCAATGGCAACTCGGCCACCGAGAACATGCTGGAGATCGCCGAGGGCTACCGTGGGCAGGGCGGTGCCAAGGGGCGCGAGAAGGACATGTCCTGGCGCGAATGGTCGGTCGAGAAGCGGCTGGAACATGCGCTGGTCAACGGCATCACCGAATTCGTCGAGGCCGACACGGAAGAGGCCCGGCAGGCCGCCGAGCGCCCGCTGCACGTGATCGAAGGCCCGCTGATGGACGGCATGAACGTGGTCGGCGACCTCTTCGGCGCGGGCAAGATGTTCCTGCCGCAGGTGGTGAAGTCGGCCCGCGTGATGAAACAGGCCGTGGCCGTGCTGCTGCCCTACATGGAAGAGGAAAAGCGCCAGAGCGGCGTCACCGGCAAGGACACTGCTGGCACGGTGCTGATGGCGACGGTGAAGGGCGATGTGCATGACATCGGCAAGAACATCGTCGGCGTCGTGCTGGCCTGCAATAACTACGAGATCATCGACCTCGGCGTCATGGTCCCGGCCGAGAAGATCCTCGCCGTGGCGAAGGAGAAGGAGGTCGATATCATCGGCCTCTCGGGTCTGATCACCCCCTCGCTGGACGAAATGGTGCATGTCGCGGCGGAAATGCAGCGGCAGGGATACGAGATTCCGCTGCTGATCGGCGGGGCGACCACCAGCCGTGTGCATACGGCGGTGAAGATCCATCCGCGCTACGACCTTGGCCAGGCGATCTACGTCACCGATGCCTCGCGCGCCGTCGGGGTGGTCAGCAACCTGCTGTCGAACACCGCGAAAGAAGGCTACGTGGCCGATATCCGTGCCGAATATGCCGATGTCGCCGAAAAGCACGCCCGCGCCGAGGCCGCCAAGACGCGCCTGCCGCTGGCGGTCGCGCGCGCCAACAAGCTGAAGATAGATTTCGACGGCTATGCGCCCGCTGCGCCCAGCTTCCTCGGCACGAAGGTCTATGACGACTGGGATTTGGCCGAGCTGGCGCGCTACATCGACTGGACCCCGTTCTTCCAGACCTGGGAGATGAAGGGGGTCTATCCGAAGATCCTGGACGATCCGAAGCAGGGCGAGGCCGCGCGGGCGCTCTTCGAGGACGCCCAGGCGATGCTCAAGCGGATCATCGAGGAAAAGTGGTTTACCCCGCGTGCGGTGGTCGGCTTCTGGCCGGCCAACGGCGACGGTGATGACATCACGCTGTGGTCCGACGAGGGGCGGAGCGAGGAAAAGGCGCGGCTGTTCACCCTGCGCCAGCAGACCAGCAAGCGCGGCGACCGGCCCAATGTCGCCATGGCCGATTTCGTGGCGCCCGAGGGCGTGGCGGATTACGTCGGCGGCTTCGTCGTCACGGCGGGCGTGGAAGAGATCGCCATCGCCGAAGCCTTCGAGGGCAAGAACGACGACTACTCGTCGATCCTGGTCAAGGCGCTGGCCGACCGCTTCGCCGAAGCCTTCGCCGAGCGGATGCACGAGAAGGTCCGCCGCGAGCTCTGGCCCTATGCGGCCGATGAAAGCTACAGCCCCGAAGAGCTGATCCGCGAGCCCTATGACGGGATCCGTCCCGCGCCGGGCTACCCGGCCCAGCCCGACCACACCGAGAAGGTGACGCTGTTCGATCTGCTGGACGCGACCGCCGCCACCGGCGTCGAGCTGACCGAGAGCTACGCCATGTGGCCCGGCTCGTCCGTCTCGGGGCTCTATATCGGTCACCCGGAAAGCTATTACTTCGGGGTCGCCAAGGTCGAGCGCGATCAGGTCGAGGATTATGCCGCCCGCAAGGGCATCGCGGTGGAGGAGGTCGAGCGTTGGCTGGGCCCGATCCTGAACTACGTGCCCGGCGGGCAGGCGGCGGATATCGCCGCCGAGTGAGCCGCCGGGGCAGGGCGATGCATACAGGGTCCCGCCGTTCGACGGGGCCCTTTGGCTTGCCCGGAGCATGTATGCCGTACTCCGCTGAAATGGCGAAAACCCCCGGAAGTCATGGACTTGCTGCGCGGCCTGTGTATACATTCCCAGCGAGGACAGTCGCCCCTTCCGGGGGGCGGCACCGTGATCCCGGGAAGGAGAAAAAGATGAAAGACGAGCTGGTCAAATCAGACCTGAAACCGCCGTTCCGCGCCGACCACGTCGGCTCTCTGCTGCGGCCCGCGCCGATTGCCGAGGCCCGCAAGGCCGGGCTTGCCGGCGAGGCGCTGAAGGAGATCGAGGACCGCGAGATCCCGGCCCTGATCAAGATGCAGGAAGAGGTCGGCCTGAAGGTGGTCACCGACGGCGAGGCGCGCCGCGCCTTCTGGCACTTCGACTTCATGGGGATGCTGACGGGCCTCGACCTGGAAAAGCGCGACCCCGAGCAGGGCATCGCCTTCCACGGCGTGAAGACCCCGCCGACCGTCTCGACCATCACCGGGCCGCTGGATTTCCCCGCCGACCATCCGATGCTGGAGCACTTCAAGTTCGTCGCGCAGAACACGTCCGTCTGCCCGAAGATCTCGATCCCCGGCCCCTCGGCGGCCCACTTCCGCACCGCGCCGGAAGACATCTTCCACGACGAATACAAGGACCCCGAAGCCTTCATGGCCGCGCTGGCCGCGACCTGGAAGAAGGCCGTTCAGGGCTTCTACGATGCCGGCTGCCGCTACCTGCAGCTGGATGACATCTTCTTCGCCTACCTCGGCGACCCCAAGCACCGCGCCCTCTGGGCGTCGCGCGGGCAGGACCCGGACTGGCTGATCGACCGCTATGCCTGGATGCTGGACGAGGCGATCAAGGACCGTCCCGCCGACATGCTGATCGGGATGCACATGTGCCGTGGCAACTTCCGCTCGACCCATGCGGCGGAAGGCAGCTACGAGGCCGCTGCGGATGCGATCTTCAACAAGACCGGCGTCGACATCTACTTCATGGAATACGACACCGACCGCGCCGGCGGGCTGGAGCCGCTGCGCCTGCTGCCCAAGGGCAACAAGCGGATCATGGCCGGTTTCATCACCACCAAGACCGCCGAGCTTGAGCCGATGGACGACATCAAGCGCAAGTTCGAGGAAGCGTCGAAATACGCCGACATGGACCAGCTGGGCATCGCCCCGCAATGCGGCTTCTCCTCGACCGAGGAAGGCAACAAGATCACCATGGACGACCAGCGCCGCAAGCTGGAGCTGGTGATCAAGGTCGCAGAGGAACTCTGGAACGACGCCTGAGCCGAGATGCCCCCGGGCAGCGCGCCCGGGGGCACTTTTGCGCGGCACATCGGGGCTTGCGTCTCGTGCCGGACTGGTTATGTTAGTACATAACATTCTCCTGCCGCGAAGCTGTCCACAGCTTCCGTGGTCGCGTCGCGTTTTCTTTACACGACTGTCGCCCGGTTGTCGTGCGCCCCGCCTAGTGCTGTGGCGTAGTGACCCACCGGAGTGACCCCCATGAAATCCATCCTCACCGCATCGCTGCTGGCGTTGACCGCCGCCGGCGCCGTCTCGGCCCAGGATCTGCCGCAGGCGTCGAGCCAGTGGTACACCGACGGCCAGGACCTGCTGGCCTCCATGCTGGAGAAGCAGGACAACACCGGCCGCGCGCTGAACGTCATCCTCTTCGTGGCTGACGGCAACGGCGTCGCCTCGAACTACATGTCCCGTCTCTGGGCCGGTCAGCAGGCCGGCGGCCTGGGGGATGATCACGTCCAGCCCCATGAAGCCTTCCCCGAGCTGGCGCTGGTCAAGACCTACAACATCAACGCCCAGACCCCGGACTCGGCCCCGACCGCGGGCGCGATGAACACCGGCGTCAAGCAGCGTTTCAACCTGATCAACCTCGGCGAAGACGCGATCCACGGTGATTGCGCCACCGAGGCCGGCAACGAGCTGACCCTGTTCTCGGAAATGATGACCGAGGCTGGCAAGTCCGTCGGCGCCGTCACCACCGCCCGCCTGACCCATGCCACCCCTGCGGCGGTCTACGCCAAGACCGCCAACCGCAACTGGGAAGACAGCGTGCCGGAAGAGTGCACCGACAGCCGCGACATCGCGACCCAGATGATCGACGCCATGAAGGCCGGCACCCTGGACATCGCCCTGGGCGGCGGCGCGCGCTACTTCGTGCCCGAGGGCACCGAGACCCCGAACGGCGGCAAGGGCCACCGCCCGGACGGCGTCAACCTGATCGAGGAGGCCAAGGCCGAGGGCATCCAGTATGCCGCCGACAAGGCGCAGCTGGCCGCGCTGGACCTGTCCCAGCCGGTCCTCGGCATGTGGACCGACAGCCATGCCTCCTACGAGGCCGACCGCCCCGAGACCGAGCCCTCGCTGGCGGATATGGTCGAGACGGCGATCAGCAAGCTGTCGATGAACGAAAACGGCTTCTACCTGGAAGTGGAGGCGGGCCGCGTCGACCACGCCAACCACGGCACCAACGCCAAGCGCGCCATGATCGACGGCAAGGCCTTCGCCGACGCCATCGCCCTGGCCGACGAGATGACCGATGACGCCGACACGCTGATCATCGTCACCGCCGACCATGAGCACGCCATCGCAATGAACGGCTACTGTGGCCGGGGCACGCCGATCGACGGCCTCTGCTACGATGTCGCCAAGGAAGGCATCATGCACTCGGACGAGCTGGTCACCGCCGCCGACGGCAAGCCCTACACTGTGGTCGGCTACCTCAACGGCGCCTCCTCGGTGCTGATGGAACAGGCAGACGGCACCTATGCCGCCCCCGATGGTCGCCCCGAGCTGACCCAGGAAGAGGCCCAGGACATCGACTACACCCAGCAGGTGCTGATCCCGGCCTCTTCGGAAAGCCACTCGGGTGTCGACGTGGCGCTCTATGCCAAGGGCCCCTGGGCGCATCTCTTCGATGGCACGGTGGAACAGAACTACATCTTCCACGTCATGAACCACGCGGTGAACGCCGAGTGATCGGCGCCGCCAGCTGAACATGGCGGAGGGCCCCCGGGCCCTCCGTTCCCGTTCGAGAAGGGACAAGATCATGCTGATTTCCCGCCGTTCGCTGCTGGCCGCCGGTCTGGCCGCGCCGATGCTGTCGTCCCGCGCGCTGGCCGCGCCCGAGACGCTGAAGCTGCGCGACCTCTACGAGAAGGGCGGCTCCTTTTCCGACCTGGCCCGGGCCAGCGAGGGGCAGCGGCTGACGATCGAGGGCTTCATGGCGCCGCCGCTGGTTGCCGAGGCGCCCTTTTTCGTGCTGACCAAGATGCCCATGGCCACCTGTCCCTTCTGCGAGCCGGGCATCGAATGGCCCGACACCATCCTGCCCGTCTACACCCGCCGCACCGTCGAGGTGATCCCCTTCAACGTGCCCATCCTGGCGCGGGGGGTGCTGGAGATGGGCGAATACACCGACCCCGAAACCGGCTTCTGGAGCGTGATCCGCCTGCGCGAAGCCACCTACGAGCGCGACTGATGGCTCTTCCCCTTTCCCTGCGCGACCTCGTGGTGCCCGGTGCCGATGGACCGCTGCTGCAGGTGCCCGCCCTGGATCTGACGGCGGGTGCCCTGCTGGGCATCCGGGGCCCCTCGGGTGCCGGCAAGACCACGCTGCTCCATGCCATCGCCGGCCTGCGCGAGCGGGCGACGGGCCGGGTTCTCTGGGGCGAGACCGATCTGCTGGCGCTCTCCGCCGAGGCACGGGCGCGCTTTCGGGCCTGCCACATGGGCATGATCTTTCAGGACTTTCTGTTGTTCGACGAGTTGGGGGCCGGGGCCAATGCCGCCCTGGCGGCGATGTTCCGGCCCCGGCCCGAACGCGCCGCGCTGCGCGCCCGGGCGACAGAAGTGCTGGACCACCTCGGCCTGCCGGCGACCGCGCGCCCCGTCGCCAGCTTCTCGGGCGGCGAGCGGCAGCGGGTCGGCATTGCGCGGGCGCTGGCCTCGGATGCGCCGGTGCTGCTGGCGGATGAGCCGACCGCCGCCCTGCATCGCGCCGCCGCCGAGGCCCTGACCGGGGATCTCTTGCGGCTGGTGCGCGAGGGCGGACGCAGCCTGATCGCGGTCAGCCACGACGAGGCGTTGCTGGCGCGGATGGACCGGGTGCTGACCCTCGAAGGCGGGCGGATCACCGATGACAGCCGGGGGGTGGGCGGATGAGGGATCTCTGGGACAACCTGCCGTTGTGGCTGCAGGATGCGGCCAGCGTGCTGGCGCTGCTGGCGCCGCTGCTGGTTCTGGCGCTGTGGCTGCTGCGCGGCTTCGCGCCCTGGCCGCTGGTGCGGGCGCTGCTGGCGCGCTTCCGCTGGACCAATGCGCTGTTCGTCGGGCTGATCGCGGTCTCGGTCGCCATGGGCATCGGCCTTCTGGCGCAGGAGCGCGGGTTGCGCGCTGCCTCGGCCCGGGCCGCAGACAAGTTCGCCCTGGTGGTCGCCGCGCCCGGATCCGAGATGACCCTGCTGCTGGCGACGGTCTTCCTGCAGCCCTCGGACGTGGCGCTGCTGGATGGCGAGACCTTCGGGCGCATCGCCGGGACTGAAAACGTCGAGATCGCCGCGCCCTTGGCCTTCGGCGACAGCTATCATGGCGCGCCGGTCGTCGGCACGGTGGCCGGGTTCGTCTCCTACCTGGCGGAGGGGCGGATCGAGGGGCGGATCTGGGAAGACCATGACGAGGCCGTCGTCGGCGCCTCGGTGGCGCTGGAGATCGGCGCCGTGTTCTCGCCCGCCCATGGCCACGGTGCGGGGGCCGAGGACGACGCCCACGACCATAGCCGGTTGCGGGTGGTCGGACGCATGGCGCCAACGGGCACGCCCTGGGATCGTGCGGTGCTGATCCCGGTCGAGGCCGTCTGGGAGGTGCACGGGTTGGCCAATGGCCATGCGCCGCAGGACGAGGAGGCCCTCGGGCCGCCCTTCGATCCGGCCTATTTTCCCGGCACCCCCGCGGTGGTGGTCAAGGCCAGCGCCCTCTGGGCCAACTATGCGCTGCGTGACAGCTTCACCGAAACCGGCCGCTCGATGGCCTTCTTCCCCGCGACGGTGCTGACCCAGCTCTACGCGGTCATGGGCGACGTCCGTCAGGCGATGTCGCTGATGGCGGCGGTGACGCAGGTGCTTGTGGCGGGGGCGGTGCTGGCGGGGCTGCTGATCCTCAGCCGGTTGTTCCGACGCCAGATCGCCATGCTGCGCGCCCTCGGCGCACCGCGCCGCTTCGTGCTGGCCGTGGTCTGGGGCCAGGCCAGCGCGCTGCTGGCGGCCGGCACCGTCCTGGGCGTGATCCTGGGCTTCGGCGCAGCGGCGGGGCTGTCGCAGGTGCTGTCGGCGCGGACCGACATGCAGGTGCGCGCCGTGATCGGCTGGGACGAGATCCGACTGGCCGCCGGCTTCCTCTCGGCCTGTTCGGTGCTCTCGCTGCTGCCCGCGCTCGCGGTCTTGCGGGGGCGGATTTCCGAGGGGTTGCGGGGCTGAGGCTCAGGCGATGCGGGTCGGGGCCATGCCGGCCAGGGCCGCACGCGCGCTGCGCACCCTGAGGAAGGGCGCGGCGGGGGCCGGATCCGCCCCCATGATCGCACGGATGCGGCGGCGCTCCTGCACCGGCAGTGTGTCCAGCGCCTGATCGCCGGGCCAGAAGCTTTCGCAGGCCAGCCCCTCGGCCAGGATCAGCGCGTGGCGGTCGAGCACCAGGTGGATGTAGCGGATCGGGCCGTGATCGCGCAGCGCACCGACACGGGGCAGGGCGGTCAGCGCCTTGGCCGGGACAAGGCCGCCCAATTCGCCGACGAAGACCCGGTGCTGCGGTGACAGGACCAGCCGCCGGGCCGGCTGTCCGGGCCCGAGCGCGTCCCGTTGCAACCGCACCGGCGGTGCCTCGGGCCCCGGGTCCAGCTGACGGGACAGCACCAGGCGCAACTCGGCGAACCCGCCAGTCGCCAGGGCCAGACGGTCGCCCGGGCGCAAGAATTCCGCCGCCACCTGGCCTTGATCCGTGGCAATCCCCGTGCCGGCGGCAAAACAGGCGGCGGTGCTGCCGGCGTAGGGGTGCACCCCGCTGACCCCGTCACTGGTGCCCACGACCGTCAGCGGCACCCCGAACGGCGGCATCGGCCCGTGCACCGCGAAACCGTGGATGGTGAAGGCGTCGCCATTGGCGGAGATGAACTGCAGCGTGTAGAACTGGCCGTCGGGCGCCCGCACGAAGATCTCGTACTCGGCTTCATAGAGGGTGCCACCGGGCACGAAGACGCCGTCGATCCACTGGTCGTAGGCGACAAGCTGCGCGCCATCGTCATCGTCGAAATAGGCATCGTTGTCGTCGACAACCAGCGTCGAGGTGGCGGCGGCATTGTCGATGGTCACCGTGTCGCTGCCCAGGTTGAACTGGTAGCCGCCGTTGTTGTCGAACCCCGAGGGGTTGCTGGTTGAAATCTCGTCGATCCAGAAGAATTCGAGGTTGTACAAGGTCATCGCCAGGCCTCTCGCCGCCTGCGCCAGACTGACCGATGCCGGTTGAGACCGGGTTAAGAGCCGCGCCGCCGCGCCTTCAGCCGCCGCCAGGACAGCGAGACATGGGCGCGGTGGATCAGTGCCGCCGCTTCGAGGTCGCCGGCCTCCAGCGCCTGCAGCACCTCCTCGACCTCGCGGGCAAAGAGCTGGATCTCCTCGGCAAGGTCGAGATCGGAGGTCAGCAGCGAATGCACCCAGAGCCGCGCGGTCTGGGTATAGAGGTGGGTGGCGAAGTCCATCAGCGGGCGGTTGACGGACAGCAGGGCCTGGGCCTGGATGAAATCGTAGATCACCTGGGCCAGGGGGCGCGGGCTGTCGGGATCGGGACGCAGGGCGCGGGCGCGCTCGGCCAGGTGGCGGAACCGCGACAGCACCTCCGGCCCCGGCGGCGCGGGATCGAGGCGCGCGGCGAGGCTGGCGAGTTCGAGGCGCAGGGCGTAGGTCTGGTCCAGCTCCTGCTCGGCCAGCTCGGTGACGAAGGTGCCGACGCCGTGGCGCGAAACCAGCAGCCCCGCGCCCTCCAGCCGCGCCAGCACCTTGCGCAACGGTGTGCGCGAGATGCCGAACTCCGCCGCCAGCTCGGACTCCGACAGGCGCTCGCCCGGGGCGTAATCCAGCAGGCAGATGCGGCTGCGCAGCTCGGCCTCCAGCGCATCGGCGCGGTCAAGGGCAGAGGGGGCGTCAGTGGCCATGACGGGCCACCAGGTGCTGCAGCAGGGTGAGGCATTGCGCCAGCTGGTCGGTCTCGACATACTCGTCGGGCTGATGCGCCTGGGCGATCGAGCCGGGGCCGCAGATCACCGCGTCGAGGCCAAGTTGCTGGAACAGCCCGGCCTCGGTGTTGAAGGGCACGCAGTTGACGCCATTGGCGCCGGTCAGGGCACGGATCATGTCGCGGATCTGGTTCTCGGGCATCGGCAGCAGGCCGCAGACCTCGCCCATGACCTCGGTCGCGATATCGGCATGGGACGCGCGGGCGCGCATCTCGGGCAGCAGGGCCTGTGCCACGAAGCGCGCGACCTCGGCCTTGACGAAGGCCTGGTCGGCGTCGTTGATCGGGCGCATTTCCCATTCCAGGCAGGCACTTGCGGGGATAACGTTATGTGTCGTCCCGCCATGCAGGGCGCCGATGTTGATCGTCGTGTGCGGCGGATCGAAGGGCGAGTCCCCGGGGGCACGTGCCTTCAGCTCGCTGCGCAGCTCCAGCAGGCGCGAGATGTAGCGGGTGGCGTATTCCACGGTGTTCACCCCCGTTTCGGGAGAGGAGCCGTGACCGCCGGTGCCGGTGAAGCGGACGGTGTATTCGCAACAGCCCTTGTGTCCCTCGACGATCTGCATCGAGGTCGGTTCCCCGATCAGCGCCATTGCAGGGCGCAGGGGGCGGCGGGCCAGTTCCTCCGCCAGGGCGCGACCGCCGAGACAGCCGACCTCCTCGTCATGGGTGAAGGCGAAGTGGAAGGGCCGCGCGCCGACCTGCGCCGCCATGGCGGGGGCCAGCGCCAGCACGGTGGCGATGAAACCCTTCATGTCGCAGGTGCCGCGCCCGTAGAGGCGCCCGGCCTCCTCGGTCAGGGCGAAGGGCGGGCGGGTCCAGTCCTGGCCGGCGACGGGCACGACATCGGAATGTCCCGAAAAGACAAGTCCACCGTCGGTTTCTGGACCTATCGTGCCCCAAAGGTTCGCCTTGGTGCCGCTTTCGTCACGCAGCACCTCGACGCGCGCCCCCGCGTCTTCCAGCAGGCTGGCCATGTAGGCGATGGCGTCGAGGTTGCTGTCCGAGGACACCGTCGGAAAGGCGACCAGGTCGGCCAGGATGGCGCGGGTGCGGTCGAGGAGGTCCATCAGTCCTTCACGAAAAGCTTGCGGTCCATGGTGCAGAGGGTCTCGGCGGCGCCGTCCTCGCGGATCAGGATGGTTTCGGTTGTCTCCAGACCCCAGTCGTCCATCCACAGGCCAGGCATGAAGTGGAAGGTCATGCCGGGTTCCAGCACCGTTTCATCCAGCGCGCGGATCGAGACGGTGTGTTCGCCCCAGTCCGGCGGATAGGAGAGGCCGACGGCATAGCCGGCGCGGTTCGGGCGTTCGATCCCGACCTTCAGCAGCTCGGCGTCCAGCGCCCGGGCGATGTCGCAGGCACGGTTGCCGGCACGGGCGACCTCGATCCCGGCATTCAGCCCTTCGGTCAGCGCCTGGCTGGCATCGGCCATGAACTGCGGCGGCTTGCCGAAGAAGATCGAGCGGCAGAGCGGCGCGTGGTAGCGGCGGTAGCAGCCGGATTGCTCGATGAAGGTGCATTCCCCGCGCTGCAGCGCCTCGCCGTTCCAGGTCAGGTGCGGCGCCGAGGCATCGGCCCCCGAGGGCAGCAGGGGCACGATGGCCGGGTAATCCCCCCAGCTGTCGTCCTCGCCCTGCACCGAGGTCTTGAACAGCTCGCCCACCAGGTCGTGCTTGCGCATCCCGGGTTCCGCCAGTTCGATGGCGCGGGCAATCACCAGTTCCGAGATCCGCGCGGCGCGGCGCATGAAGGCCAGTTCCTCGTCCGACTTGATCAGGCGCTGCCAGTTCACCAGGCTGGAGGCATCGAGGATGGTCGCCTCGGGCAGGCCGTCCAGCAGTACCGCATGGGCCTTGGCGGTGTAGAAATAGGTCTCCATCTCGACACCGATGCGGGCATCGCCGTAGCCCATGATGCGCAGGTGGCTGGCCAGGTCCTCCATCGGGTGATTGTCGGGGTTCTGGATGTAGCGGTCGGCGTAGAAGAGGATGTTCTCCTCTTGCATCCAGACCGTGCGGCGGGCGCCGTTGGCATCCTGAAGGCGGCCCCACCAGTAGGGCTCTCCGTCCATCGGCAGGATCACCCCCTGGTGGACGTAGAAGCTCCAGCCGTCATAGCCGGTCAGGTAGTTCTGGTTCGACGGGTTGGTGATGAACAGCACGTCGATCCCCGCCTCGGCCATGGCCTTGCGGGTGATCCGCAGGCGCCGCTGGTATTCGGCATCGGAAAAGGGGGCCTTGCTGGCGGACATGGGAACCTCCGAATTGTGCACATCAATGGCAAGGGTGGTGAGGGCGTGGAGGATCTTGCTGCCCAATTCGGTCCTGAATGGCCGATTTCGGCAGGGGTCCCGTCACGACTCGGGTCTGTTGTGCACATCTTCAGCAGCAGCGGCGGGAACAGGTCAATATGGAGAATGCGGCGCGGCGGTGAAAAACACACCGGCCAAGGCGCAAGGGTGAACTGATCGCCGCGGAAACAACCTGAGGGGCGCGAGGTTCAAGTGTCCGATCAAGATTGAGGAATTATCCTTGCTTCACAATGTCTTGCGGCGTGAAATTCATCCCTTGCGAGGCGTGATCGAACATGCCTCATCCGGGGCGGGGGCGGCATCAGGCGCTGCACCGGGTCGATCATGGATCTTCATGTGGTGCATGAGCGATGCCGGAAATTTCCGCGCTGCAATGGCCTTCCGGCCCGGCCTTCAGGAGGTCCATCACCGCGAGCGACTGCCGGATACGAAAAGGCCGCCTCTGGCGGGCAGAGGCGGCTTTCCTGAGCAAATGCGGATGCAGGTCAGTCGGGTACGGGTCAGCAGGGGGCCGTCAGGCGCCCCAGTGGCGCAGATCGCCGCAATCCATGTGAACGAAGTTGGAGCCGGTGTAGCGGCCGACGCCGCCGGCACGACAGCTTTCCGCGGCCGAGGCCATCTGGTTGACCGACCGGGTGGCCAGCCGCAGGTCCGCCGCCTGAGCCTTCATGTGCAGCGAGTTGCGCGCCACGGCGCGCGACTTGGAACGCAGCATCGAATTGGTCTCGGGGGTGCGGTAGCCGGACAGCAGCAGGTAGGGCTCGTCCACCTCCATCAGCGCGTGCGAGGCGGCCATGATGTCGATGGTGCGCAGGTCGACGGTTCTGACCTCGTCGTTGCGCCAGTCGCGGAAGAAGCTGGAAATCTCGGTCAGGCTGTCGCGGAGATACTCCCCCTCGATCCAGTAGATCATGTCGAGGTGTTCGCCGGTCCGGGCCGAATACATGCGGATCCGCCGGATATCGCCTGCATTGCGCAGGAAGCCTGCTGCCTTGGAATAGGTGGGTGCCGCGGTGAGTGCCGTCGCGGCAAAAGCCCCCAGAAGGGCGCGTCGCGAAATGCTCGCTGTGCCTTTGGTCATTGGTGCGCTGTCCCGTCGCTTGGCCCGCCGGGAGTGGTCCCGTGCGGAGATCTTGCCCGCCTTACCAGCGGTTTACCTTGCATCCACCTTGCCGGCGGTTTGCATCTACATCCCCCAGATGCGCGATTTTTATGACACGGTTCCAAATTTTCTTAAACCTTCGAGTGAATTGCATTCGAGCAAATCGGCGGTTTTCGGCTGAACCCTGCCTGTTCAATGTACGGAATTCCGCCGTTTTCCCCGGCCGCCGTCTCTCTTATGCATCTGGACGGGGGCGAATCCGTCCCTGACCCAAATGTGAGTGGACAGGGCCAACCCCCTGACACAGCTTGGTTTCAACAGTACGAACGCCCGGTTTTCAGGAGGTTATCCATGCGACATCGGCTTCAGCCCGCTTTCCGCCTGCGTCAGGTGGCGCCCGTGGCCGTCCTGGTGGCGGCGCTGTCCCTTGGGGGCGGGTCTCCGGCTGCGGCGGACGCCGACTTCGCGCTGACCGGCTTCAAGACCGCCGTCGCCGAGGGCGCGGCGCGGGATCGCGGGCTGGCGGCCTTCTATCGCGGGCGGGACTATGCCCCGGTCTGGACCGGCGAGGGGCCGGACTTCGCCGCGCGCCGGGCGGCGCTGCTGGAAGCGATCCGGATGATGCCGCTGCACGGGCTGCCGGCGGGGAAATACGCCACCGATGACCTGATGGCGCAGATGGCCGCCGCCGTCAGCGACCGCGATCGCGGCCGCCTGGACGTGATGCTGAGCCGGGTCTGGCTGGACGTGGCGACCGATCTGCAGACCGGCATCCTGACGCCGGCCAAGGTCGATGACGAGATCGTGCGCGAGGTGCCGCTGCGCGATGCCTCGCAGTACATGCTGGGGATCACCGGCGCGGCGCCGCTCTCGTTCGTGCGGGCCCTGCCGCCGCAGACCGACGAGTACCGCAACCTGATGCGGGCGCGGCTGCGGATGCAGCAGGATCTGGCCGCCGGGGGCTATGGCCCCGTGGTGCGCGCCAACAAGCTGGAGGAGGGCGACAGCGGCGCCGCCGTGATCGCCCTGCGCGACCGGCTGATCCGCATGGGCTACCTCGCCCCGCGGGCTTCGGCGCGCTACGACGCCACGCTGCTGGCCGCCGTGCAGGACTTCCAGCGCGACATGGGCATGGAGCCCGACGGCGTGGTCGGACCGGCGACCCTGGAGGCGATCAACACCAGCCAGGAGGAGCGCCTGCAGGCGATCACCGTCGCCATGGAGCGCGAACGCTGGATCAACCGCCCCCTTGGCGAGCGCCGCGTCTGGGTCAACCTGCCCGACATGCGCGCCAAGTTGATCGACCACGGGGAAGTCGTCTTCGAGACCCGTGCCGTGATCGGTCGCGCCATGGAGGGCCGCCGCAGTCCCGAGTTCAGCGATGTCATGGAGCACATGGTCATCAATCCGACCTGGAACGTGCCGCGCTCGATCGCGGTCGGGGAGTACCTGCCGGAGCTGAAACAGAACCCCTATGCGGCGGGCCACCTGAACCTGATCGACGCGCGGGGCCGGATCGTGCCGCGCGACGCGGTGGATTTCACCCAGTTCACCGCCGCGAACTTCCCCTTCGACATCAAGCAGCCGCCCTCGAATTCGAATGCGCTTGGCCTGGTGAAGTTCATGTTCCCGAACCCGAACAACATCTACCTGCATGACACGCCGTCGAAATCGCTCTTCGCGCGCTCGGTGCGGGCGTTCAGCCACGGGTGCATCCGGCTCGCCGATCCCTTCGACTTCGCCTATACGCTGCTCGGCTACCAGAGCGCCGATCCCGAGGGGCTGTTCCAGTCGAAGCTGGCGACGGGGCGCGAGACGCAGGTTGACCTTGATCAGCCTCTGCAGGTGCATCTGGTCTATCGCACCGCCTTCTCGGATGCGCGCGGGCACATGCAGTATCGCGCCGACATCTACGGCCGCGACGCGAAGATCTGGCGCGCGCTGGTGGCCGAGGGGGTGGCACTGGATCTGGGGAACAGCTAAACCTGCGCCAAAGCGCGGGAAGGACCCAGATGGCTTATTGCATGACAGAGATCGCCCGCGCCCTGGGCGGCGAGGTGCTGGGTGATGGCAGCCTCGAGATCGACAGCGTGGCCGAGCCCGCCGAGGCCGGCCCGCGCGATCTGGCCATCGCCATGAAGCCCGAGTTCGCCGAGGGGCTGCCGAAGGGACAGGCCCGCGCCGCGCTGCTCTGGGAGGGCGCCGACTGGCGGGCCTACGGGCTGGCCGCCGCCGTGGTGGTGCCACGCCCGCGCATGGGCCTGGCCTCGGTCACCGCGATGCTGGATCCCGGCTGGGGCTACGGCACGGGCATTCATCCGCTGGCCCATGTCGCGCCGGAGGCAGAGCTGGGCGAGGGGGTCTCGGTCGGGCCGTTCGCGGTGATTTCCCGAGGCGCGCGGATCGGCGCGGGTGCGGTCATCGGGCCGCAGGTCTACGTCGGGCAGGACGCGGAGCTGGGCGCGGAGGCGCTGCTGCACGCGGGGGTGCGGATCGGTCCGAGGGTGCGGATCGGGGCGCGGTTCACTGCCCACCCCGGTGCGGTCATCGGTGGCGACGGCTTCAGCTTCGTCACCCCAGAGGTCGGCGCAGTCGAAAAGGCGCGCGCCAGCCTGGGCGGCGAGAGCGATGCCAAGGCGCAACCCTGGGTGCGGATCCACTCGCTTGGCGCGGTCGAGATCGGCGAGGATGTCGAGATCGGCTGCAACACCACGGTGGATGCAGGCACGGTGCGCGCCACCCGGATCGGCGACGGCTGCAAGATCGACAATCAGTGCCAGATCGGCCACAATGTGACCGTGGGCCGGGATTGCCTGATGGCCGCGGGGGTCGCCGTGGCGGGATCGACCCGGATCGGTGACAACGTGGTGCTGGGGGGCCGCGTGGGGGTTTCCGACAATGTCTTCATCGGCAACGGCGTGGTGGCCGCAGGCGCCAGCGTCATCCTGAGCAACGTGCCCGCCGGGCGCGTGGTGATGGGGTATCCGGCGGTGAAAATGGACAGCCATATCGAGAGTTACAAGGCGCTGAGACGCCTTCCACGGCTTCTGAAACAGGTCGCCGATCTGCAGAAAGCGGTTTTCAAGCCGGGTGAGAACGACTAAATCCACATCGAGCCAGCGAGAGGGGATCGCATCCATGTCGGACATCAAGGACAAGGTCATCGAGATCATCGCGGAACAGGCGGTTCTCGAGCCCTCGGACGTGAAGATGGACAGCACGCTGGAAGATCTCGGGATCGATTCCCTGGGTCTGGTCGAAAGCATCTTCGCCATCGAAGAAGCCTTCGACATCCAGGTTCCCTTCAATGCCAATGATCCGCAGGAAAGCGACTTCGACATTTCCGATGTCTCTTCCATCGTCGCGGGGGTCGAGAAATTGGTGAAAGAACAGAGTTCGTGAAACGGGTCGTCATTACGGGTGCGGGAACGATCAACGCCCTGGGCCACGACGTGCCGGAAACCCTTGCCGCCATGCGCGAGGGGCGGTGCGGCATCGGCGAGCTGGACGTGAGGGATGCCGAGCGGCTCTCGGTCAGCATCGGTGCGCAGGTCAAGGGCTTCTCCTCGGAGGGGCTCTTCAACCGTCAGCAGATGGCGCTTTACGACCGCTTCACCCAGTTTGCCCTGGTCGCCGCGCGCGAAGCCATCGCGCAGTCCGGCCTGACCTTCGCCGGAGAGCTGGCGCACAAGACCGGCGCGATCCTCGGCAACTCGGGTGGCGGCATGACCACCATCGACGAGAATTACCGCAGCGTCTACGAGGAGGGGAAGAACCGCGTTCATCCCTTCGTCGTACCCAAGCTGATGAACAACGCCGCGGCCAGCCATGTCAGCATGGAGTTCAACCTGAAGGGCCCGACCTTCACCGTCTCCTCGGCCTGCGCGAGTTCCAATCACGCCATGGCCCAGGCCTTCCAGATGGTGCGCACCGGCATGAGCCCGGCGATGATCACCGGCGGCTCCGAAAGCATGTTGTGCTTCGGAGGGGTGAAGGCCTGGGAGGGGATGCGCGTCATGTCCAAGACCGGCTGTCGCCCGTTCAGTGCCAACCGCAACGGCATGGTGCAGGGCGAGGGCGCCGGCGTCTTCGTCTTCGAGGAGATGGAGCACGCGAAGAAGCGCGGTGCCGAGATCCTCGCCGAGGTTGTCGGCTTCGCCATGACCTCGGATGCCTCCGACATCGTCATGCCCTCGAAGCAGGGGGCGGCCCGGGCGATCTCGGGGGCGTTGCGCGATGCCCAGCTGAACCCCGGCGACGTGCAGTACATCAACGCCCATGGCACCGGCACCGCCGCCAATGACAAGACCGAAAGTGCCGCCGTTGCGGATGTCTTCGGACGTCACGCGGACGAGGTCATGATCAGCTCGACCAAGGCCATGCATGGCCACCTGATCGGCGGCACCGGCGCGGTGGAACTGCTGGCCTGTATCATGGCGGTGCGCGACGGGATCATTGCGCCGACGATCAACTACGAAGAACCGGACCCCGAATGCGCCCTCGACGTGGTCCCGAACGAGGCCCGGGAAGTGAATGTCGAGGTGGCCCTATCCAACGCCTTCGCCTTCGGCGGGCTGAACGCGGTGCTGGCCCTGCGCCGGATCTGAAGAGGGCCGCATTGCCCGCAAACGAAGACGCCGCGGTCCTTTCGGGCCGCGGCGTTTCGCGTTTCAGGCTGACGGGCCGGGATCAGTTGGCGCCGGGCACGGCCGTCACGGCATCGAAGGCCTTGGTGAAGCCGGTCAGCGACAGCAGCATCGGCACGGCGACATCCGCGGCGGCGGCGGGGCGGATCGTCAGGTTGGCCTGGGCGCCGGCCTTGAAGGCGGCCAGCTCCTCGGCGGTGAAACCGACCCGGGCCACGCAGCCGTTCGGATTGCAGAAGCTGAAGTTGTAGACCTTGTCCTCGTTGCCATCGACGTTCAGCAGCAGACCGGCGGGCAGGAAGGTTTCCAGCGGCACCATGATGGTGGCGCCCGCAGCGGCCTGAGAGCCTTCGGGGGTCTTGAAGAAGGCGGCGGTGGCGATCGGGTTGCCATCTTCGCGCGTCATCAGCTGGGTCATCTGGCAGGGTTCTTCCTGGCCGTCCTCGCTTTTCACGCAGTCGATGTTCCAGTCGCCGATCTGTTCCCGCTGGTAGGTCTGGCCGACCTGGGGGGCCGCCTCCGAGCCCTGCTGACCCATGTCGAGATCCGCATCCTGCGCCAGAACGGGCGCGGCAAGCAGCGCAGCGGCCAGGGCGGCGGCGGGGAGGGTATAGAGAGAGCGCATCGTGTTTCCCATTCAGTGATTGCCTTGGCGCCCGCTTAACACGGGCGCAGGGCCATGTCTTCCCCCCGTCCGGTGCCGGATGGCGGGCTTTTGCCCGTCCTGGCGGCGGCGCGGGCGGAGGCTTCGCCACTGGGTTGTCAGCGGGTCCGTGCCAGTCAGGTGCCAGTCCGGGCCGTCGCGCGATCACAACCGCCGGAAACGAAAAAAGGAGCCCGAAAAGGCCCCTTTTTCCGTAGTTTATGCTCCCCGTCGGACTGGCCGACTTGTATTTGAGGTCACGCTAGGAGGTTTGGCAGACCTAGTCAACACGGAAATATGACAGTCCGATAGCGGGGGAAAATGGCGTTCACTTTCCGGGCATTGCCCCCAGGTTTCCCGACCGGCGGCAACAGATTGCCGAGACCCGGGGCAGGGCAGGAACGCCCGCTGCGGGGTGGGAAGGCAAAAAAGCCGCGCCCGAAGGCGCGGCCAGTCAGACAGGGAGGAAGTCGGCCCTTCGCCAAGAGGACGTGAGGCGAAGGACACCCCGGCAGGCTGGCATCAATTGGTAAAGGAACCCTTGGCAGCAGCGGGCGCAAACAGCCCCTGCAAGGGGCAAAGCGGCTGAGGAGCCCTGTTTGTGTCGACACCTTGCCTCAAATGCGCGACAGTCGATTTTCCTGCGTTTCCTGCATCAATAGCTGACTTAATTCAAATAGTCGCATCAATGGCCCCTTCCTATGCTCGACCTACTTTTGGGAGGAGATACAATGACTGCAATTTTCCGCATCACGGCCCTGCTGGCCGTCGCAGGGCTTGCCACGCTGGCGGCGCCGGGAATGCCCTTGGCGCAAGACCGGCCCGAGGTGCTGCCCCCGTCCGAAGAGCCCTCGCGCGTGCTCTTCGTCGGCAACAGCTATTTCTACTACGGCGACAGCCTGCATAACCACGCGGTGCGCATGGTGCGTGCGCTCTATCCCGAGCGCGAGTTCGATTACAAGCTGGCGGCGATTTCCGGGGGCTATCTCGACCAGCAACCGATCGACGCCTATCTCGATCTGGGTGGGGACGCCGGCTATGATTTCGTGATCCTGCAAGGCAACTCGGGCGCGATGCTGAGTGAGAAGAGCAATGCCCGCTTCACCGCCGCCGCCGATCATCTTGTCGAGCGGATCGGGGCGCGGGGCGCCGAAACAGCCCTTTACATGACCCCGGCCTATGCCGAGGGCCACAAGCGGTACGACCCCGCGATGACCGACCAGATCTCGGACGGCTATACCAGCGAGGGCAATCGCACCGGCGCGCTGGTGATCCCCACCGGCCGGGCCTTCGCCCTGGCCAAGGAACGCCGCCCGGAGATGGTGCTGCACAAATCCGACCACAGCCACCCGACGATCCTGGGCAGCTATCTCGGCGCGGCCACCGTGGTGGCGACGCTCTACGACGCCTCGGTGGTGGGCATTCCCTACACCTATGAAGGCGCGATCTCGGACGAGGATGCGGCTTTCCTGCAGCAGGTGGCCGAGGACGCCGTGAACGCCTACTTCGGCGAGTGATCGGCGACACCGCGCGGTGTCCCCAGGTTCCCGCCGTTCCTGCGGCGGGACCTTTTTTTGATCCAGGCGTGAAACTTCGACGTATGCCTGCCCGTGTCTCCGCCATGACCCGCGGAATGAGGCCCGCGGCAAAGAGCATGTTGAACCGACGGAGCAGTTGATCCACGGTCGGTCGGGAGGGGGCCAGAGGCCCGATCCCGGGAAAGGAGGCGTTAGACAGCGTGAACGACGACAAATGCGTACGCGCCGCGGAGCTGGCACTTGGTCTTCTGGAAGCAGGAGATCAGAACGATGCCCTGCATGAGGTCACCGCGGACCCGGAGATGCGCCAGGCTTTCAGGATGTGGAACGAGCGGCTCGCACCGCTCTGCGCCGACGCGGTCGAAGTCGCGCCCGGCGCCCATGTGCTTGCCAATGTCGAAGCCGTGCTGTTCGACGCCGCCCCGGAAGCCGGGGCCAGGTCATTCCTGGGATCGCTGCTGGACATGATTCGGGCGCCCGAGAACCGCGGCCTCGTCGTCACCGCCCTGGCGGCCAAGGCGATGCTGGTGGCCTGGATCCTCTACCTCTTCCTGTAGCGGCCCAGCATTCTGTCGCGGCTCAGCGCGCCGCTTCCAGATTGCCGCCATCCAGAACGCGCCCGAGGTAGGGCACGATCATCAGCGTTGCCAGCAGCGTGGCGACCAGGCACACCAGCAGAATTCCGGCGTGGTTCATGAAGCCTTCCGACAGGGCATAGGCCGCGATGGCCACCAGCGGAATATGCAGAAAGACAGCACAGATGAACTGCACGCGGCGCTTGATACGGATCGGCTGCATCAGGTTCCTCCCGGCTTGGTCATGCTCGGCCTCGATGTGTGATTATGTGCTTACGGCCCCGGGGTTGACAAGGGATGATCTGCGAAGCCCCCGGCGGGGTTGCGGAAAATCCCCTCGCCGGTCACATAGGGCCTGGCACGCGGGTGTCAGATCGACAGCCGGGTGCCCTGGCTGCCGCGCTCGCGGTAGGGGGTGGTCTGATACTGCGCCCGGTAGCACTTGGAGAAATGCGAGGGCGAGGCAAAGCCGCAGGACAGCGCCACGTTGATCACCGACATGTCGGTCTGCATCAACAGGTTGCGCGCCTTGGAGAGGCGCAGCTCCATGTAGTAGCGTTTCGGGCTGCGGTTCAGGTAGCGGCGGAACAGCCGTTCAAGCTGACGGGTCGACATCCCGACCTCCTTGGCCAGGATCGCCGGGCTGATCGGCTCCTCTATATTGGCCTCCATCATCTGAATGACCTGGCTCAGCTTGGGGTGGCGCACGCCGATCCGTGTCGGCACCGACAGGCGTTGCGTGTCCTGGTCGGTGCGGATCGAGGAATAGATCAGCTGGTCGGCGACGGCATTGGCCAGGTCCTCGCCCCTGTGATCGGCGATCAGCTTCAGCATCAGGTCGATGGAAGAGGTGCCCCCGGCGGTGGTCATCCGGTTGCCGTCGATGACGAAGACCGATTTGGTCAGGCTGACCTCCTCGAACTCCTCGGCGAAGCTGTCGTGGTTTTCCCAGTGGATCGTGGCGCGCTTGCCATCCAGCAGCCCGGCCCGCGCCAGCACATGCGCGGCGGTGCAGAGCCCGCCGATCGCCGCCCCCTTGCGGGACTCGCGGCGCAGCCAGCCCAGCAGTCTGCGGGTCGCGGCATCCTGCACCGCAATGCCGCCGCAGAGCATCACGACGTCTTCGCGCCCGACCTCGCCCAGGGCGCTGTCGACGGCGAAGGTGACCCCGCCCGAGCAGGTCACCGGCTCGCCGTCCTCGCTTTGAAGGGTCCAGGAATAGATGTCCTGGCCGGCCATGCGGTTGGCTATGCGCAGGCACTCCACCGCCGAGGCGAAGGACAGCATGGTGAACTTGTCGAGCAGGACGAACAGAAAGCGGCGCGGGCGAGAAGGTGTAGCGGCGGAAACCGAAGGAAGCGGGCGGCGGGGCTCCGGCATAGGGGGACCTGTGGCTGAAAGTGTCGTCTGGCCGGTGACAGGTGGGCTGGCCGGCGGGTTTGGAATATCAGCGCAGAGGTGGAAGACGACGTCAAGCGTCGCAAAAGATTTGTGGCCCTTTAGCGCTATCTCCGTTATAGGCTTGACGCCTCAAGAAGCTTGAACCCGGAGGAAGAGATGGGGACCTGGCAGAAGTCCGATTGGCGCAGCAAGCCGCGGGTGCAGATGCCTGACTATCAGGATCAGGAAGCACTGCACGCCGTTGAGGCCCAGCTTTCGAAGTATCCGCCCCTGGTGTTTGCCGGCGAGGCGCGCCGCCTGCGCGATGCGCTTGGCGCCGCAGGCCGGGGCGAGGCCTTCCTGCTGCAGGGCGGCGATTGCGCCGAAAGCTTCGATCAGTTCAACGCCGACAGCATCCGCGACACCTTCAAGGTGATGCTGCAGATGGCCATGGTGCTGACCTTCGGCGCCAAGGTGCCCGTGGTGAAGGTGGGCCGGATGGCCGGCCAGTTCGCCAAGCCGCGCTCGGCCCCGACCGAGACCATCGGCGGCGTCGAACTGCCCAGCTACCGCGGCGACATCATCAACGAACTGGCCTTCACCCCCGAAGCCCGCATTCCGAACCCCGGCAAGATGCTGCAGGCCTACACCCAGGCCGCCGCGACGCTGAACCTGCTGCGCGCCTTCTCGACCGGCGGCTATGCCGACGTGAACCAGGTCCACCGCTGGACCCTCGGCTTCACCTCGTCCGACAAGGCCGAGCAGTTCCGTGACATGGCCAACCGGATCACCGACACGCTGGACTTCATCAAGGCTGCCGGTGTCCAGTCGGATCGCCAGCACGCCCTGCGTCAGGTCGATTTCTACACCTCCCACGAGGCGCTGCTGCTGGAATACGAAGAGGCGCTGTGCCGGATGGATTCGACCTCGGGCAAGTGGCTGGCCGGTTCCGGGCACATGATCTGGATCGGCGACCGCACCCGTCAGCCCGATGGCGCCCATGTCGAGTTCTGCTCGGGCGTGATGAACCCCATCGGCCTGAAGTGCGGCCCCTCGACCACCGCCGAGGACCTCAAGGTCCTGATGGCGAAGCTGAACCCGAACAACGAGATGGGCCGCCTGACCCTGATCGCCCGTTTCGGTGCCGGCAAGGTGCCCGAGCATCTGCCGCGCCTGATCGAGACCGTGCAGAAGGAAGGCGCCAACGTGGTCTGGGTCTGCGACCCGATGCATGGCAACACCATCAAGTCGAACACCGGCTACAAGACCCGCCAGGTCCACACGGTCCTGCAGGAGGTCCAGGAGTTCTTCGCCACGCACCGCGCCCATGGCACGGTCCCCGGTGGCGTGCACTTCGAGATGACCGGCAACGACGTGACCGAATGCACCGGCGGCGTCCACGCGGTCAGCGAAGAGGATCTGTCGGATCGCTACCACACCGCCTGTGATCCCCGTCTCAACGCCTCGCAGGCGCTGGAATTGGCGTTCATGGTCGCCGAAGAGCTGGTCAGCCTGCGCGAAACCCGCCTGGCCGCCAACGGCTGAGCCGGATGTGACGCCTCTGTAAAGAGGTACGAAAAGGAAAACCGCCGTTCGGATCTTCGGACGGCGGTTTCGTTTTGGGTCGGGTTCCGACAACTGCGCTGCGGGCGGTCCGCGGCGCCGCGCGGGCCTAGTCGTCCTCGACGACCCGCAGGTAGGGGCGCGGACCGGGACGCAGCTTCGGCCCCTGAGGCGCCTCCCGCCGGGGCGGCGCGTGGCGGAAGGGCGCGGGGCTCTCGCTGAGGCCGGTGACCTGGGGCGTGACCCGGGGCGCCTCGATCTTCTCGGGGCGGCGGGGCTTCGGTGCCGTCTCTTCCTCGGCCGGTTCGTTCTTCATGAAATCACCCAGCAGGGGGGTGACCCGGCTGCCGGTGATCTCGAAGCGGCGCGGGGCGCGGCCGATCTCTCCGGTGGTGGCCAGGCAGCCCAGCACCCGGGTGATGTCCCCGAGGTCGCTTTTCATCGGCAGCAGCAGCAGCCGGGCCTCGATCTCGGGCTTGCCGATGCCGCGCTCGGCGATCAGCTCCAGGGTGGCCTTGGCGGGGCTGTCGAAGACCTCTTCTAGCACCTCGCCCAGCTGGTTGCGCCCCTGCGGCGTCATGAAGGCCGAGAGTGGCATCCCCCGCACCTCCATCCCCATCAGGTCCGACAGGTGCGATCCGGCGATGCGCATCCGTGCGATGCCCGGGGCGACCCGTTCCAGGATGAAGGCATATTCCAGGGCCCGCTCGATCCCGCGCGGGTCGATATCGGAGCGGCGCGGCACCAGGCGGCCGCCGCGGATCGCTTCCCAGTAGGCTTCGACCTCCTGCACGGTGGTGAAACGGGCCTGGCTCACGAAGCCGGCCATGTTGATGACGGTGCGCCCGTCTCCTCCGTTTTGCGACATCTCGAAACTCCAGCTCGTGTCATGGCAGCCCCCTGTCGTTTCACGTCAAAGCCAGTCCAGCAGCAGGAAACACCTGGTTGCGGATGCCCCGTTGGCGCATCCGCACATGGTGTCCGCACATGGTTAAAGCTATCTTCACAGAGGTTACGTATCCATTAATATGCCAGCATCGAGAGAAATTTTCCGGGAAATCTGGACCATTGGTTAACCGACCCGGCGTCGGGCGGGGTGGGATTCGGGCCAAGGTTCGGGCTTCGAAGGAACGGGCAGGAAGGAGAGCGGAATGACCTATTCCATGACGGGTTTCGCCACGCGGCGCGGCGAGGGGCAGGGCCATGGCTGGAGCTGGGAGCTGCGCTCGGTCAATGCCAAGGGGCTGGACCTGCGGCTGCGGGTGCCGGACTGGGTGCCGGGGCTGGAGGTGGCGCTGCGCGGGGGGCTGACGAAGGCGCTGGCGCGGGGCTCGGTGACGCTGAACCTGCGCCTCTCCCGCGAGGAGAGCGGCAGCGCTCTGGCGGTGAACGCCGGTCAGCTCGACGCGGTGCTGGTGGCGCTGCGCGAGGCCGAGGCGCAGGCCGAGGCGCGGGGCATCGCGCTGCGCCCGGCCTCGGGGATCGAGGTGCTGCAGATGCGCGGCGTTCTGGAACAGGCCGCCCCGGAAGAAACCGGCGAGGCCCTGCGCCAGGCGCTGCTGGCCGATTTCGGCGCGGTGCTGGAGGATTTCCTGCAGATGCGCGCCGGAGAGGGCAAGGCCGTGGCGCAGGTGCTGACGGGCCAGCTGGATGCCATCGCGGCGCTTGTCGCCCGCGCCACCGCCGCCGCCGCCGCGCGCCTGCCGCGCCAGCAGGAGGCGCTGCGGACGGCCCTGGCGCGGGTGCTGGACGGGGCAGGGGGACAGGACCCGGACCGCATCGCGCAGGAGCTGGCGCTGCTGGCGATCAAGGCCGATGTGACCGAGGAGCTGGATCGGTTGACCGCCCATGTCGCCGCCGCGCGCGATCTGCTGGCCCAGGAGGGGCCGGTCGGGCGCAAGCTGGATTTCCTCAGCCAGGAATTCAACCGCGAGGCCAACACCCTTTGTTCCAAGGCCCAGGACAAGGCGCTGACCGCCATCGGGCTGGAGCTGAAGACCCTGATCGACCAGATGCGCGAGCAGGTCCAGAACATAGAGTGACCCCGTGCCGCGCGGCGGCAGGCTTGTCGGGCCGGGCAAAACCTGCATAAGGCGGGGGCGACCTGACACGCCTGGAGCGAAAGACCAATCCCATGTCCCAGCGGCGCGGCCTTCTGATCATCATTTCCTCGCCCTCGGGCGCGGGCAAGTCCACCCTCTCGCGGCGTCTGCTGGCCTGGGATCCCGATATCCGTTTCTCGGTCTCGGCGACGACCCGCGCGGCCCGGCCCGGCGAGGTGGACGGCGAACATTACTTCTTCCTGACGAAAGACAAGTTCGCCGAGCTGGTGGCGGGCGGCAACATGCTGGAACATGCGACGGTCTTCGGCAATTCCTACGGCAGCCCGCGCGGCCCGGTGGAGGAAGCGATCAACGCGGGCAAGGATCTGCTGTTTGACATCGACTGGCAGGGCGGCCAGCAGATCCGGGCCTCGGCGCTTGGCAAGCACGTGCTGTCGATCTTCATCCTGCCGCCCTCGATGAAGGAGCTGGAGCGGCGCCTGATCAGCCGTGCCCAGGATGCGCCGGAGGTGATCGAGAAGCGGATGCAGCAGAGCCGTGACGAGATCAGCCACTGGCCGGAATATGACTACGTGCTGGTCAACGACGACCTGAGCGAGACAGAAACCCGCCTGCGCACCATCATCCAGGCCGAGCGGCTGCGTCTCAGCCAGCAGCCCGACGTGGTCGACGTGGTGCGCCGGCTCAACGCGGAATACGAGGGCGAGGCATGACCATCTACGCTTTGGACGACCGGATCCCCGATGTGGCCGACACCGCCTGGGTGGCGCCGGATGCCAATGTCATCGGCTCCTGCGTGCTGGAGGCCGACAGCTCGGTCTGGTTCGGCGCAACCTTGCGCGGCGACAACGAGGAAATCCGCCTCGGTGCCGGGGCGAACATCCAGGAAAACACCGTCTGCCATACTGACATCGGCTTTCCCATGCTGATCGGGGCCAATGTCACCGTCGGTCACAAGGCCATGCTGCATGGCTGCGTCATCGGTGAGAACTCGCTGATCGGCATGGGGGCCATCGTGCTGAACGGCGCGAAGATCGGGCGCAATTGCCTGATCGGCGCCGGGGCGCTGGTGACCGAGGGGCGGGAAATCCCCGACAACTCCATGGTGCTGGGCGCGCCCGGCAAGGTGGTGAAGGAGCTGGGGCCGGACTGGGAACAGCGCCTTCGGGCCTCGGCACTGCATTACCAGGATAACGCCCGCCGCTTCCGCGCCGGTCTGCGCGCGCTCTGAGGCGGCAGCGATGACCGAAGCCTCTCTGACCGCGCTGCTGACCGCCATCCCGATGCCCGCGCTGCTGGTCGGACGCGGAGAACGGGTGATCGCCGCCAATGCGCTGACCGCTGGCCTCTTCGGGCCCTCGGTGACGGGACGGCATTTCATCACCGTGATGCGCCAGCCGACGGTGCTGGACGCGGTCGAGCACTGCCTGGCCGACCACCAGGTGCACAAGACGCAGTACCATGCCACCCGGCGCGGCCAGGAACAGAACTTCGAGGTCACCTGTTCCTATGTCGACTCGCCCCTCGGGCAGGGGGTGGTGGTGGTCTTCCACGACATCACCCAGCTGACCCAAGCCGAACAGATGCGGCGCGATTTCGTCGCCAACGTCAGCCACGAACTGCGTACGCCGCTGACCGCGCTGATCGGCTTCATCGAGACCCTGCGCGGTCCGGCCAGGGACGATGCCGGCGCGCGTGAGCGGTTCCTCGGGATCATGGCCAACGAGGCCGAGCGGATGGAGCGGCTGGTCAAGGACCTGCTGTCACTGTCCCAGGTCGAGGGCGAGGCGCGGGTGCGTCCGACCGAGCGGGTCGGGCTACTGGGCCTGATGGAATCGGTGCGCAACGCGCTGGCGCCGCTGGCCCGCGACGCCGAGGTCGAGATCCGCATCTCCGCAGAGGCCGGTGAGGTCGTGGTGCAGGGCGATCCCGACCAGCTGCGCCAGGTGCTGACCAACCTCGTCGAGAACGCCATCAAGTATGGCCGCAGCGGCAAGTTCGTCGACATGAACCTCTCGGCGGAGGCCGAGATGCCCGAGCTGCAGGGGCAGGGGGTGTCGGTCACCGTGCGCGACCATGGCCCCGGCATCGACGAGATCCACATTCCACGACTCACCGAACGTTTCTATCGCGTCGACAGCCACCGCTCGCGCGAAATGGGCGGCACGGGCCTCGGTCTGGCAATCGTCAAGCATATCGTGAACCGCCATCGCGGACGGATGCGTATCTCCTCGACCCTCGGCGAGGGCACCGCGATCCGCATCGTGCTGCCGCTCCACTAGGGCGCCGCGGGCAACGATTTCTCAACAACAGCAGAGATTTGTCTAGATTCTCGGCCCGGCTTTCGGGCCGCTTTCCGTAAGGGGCGGCAGAATAAGAATATTCACTGTCATGTAACTGTTACGCAACTGTCGCAAAAGCATCGCGAGCCTCTTCTAGCAAGCGGGGCAAGGCCGCCGGGGGATGGCGGTCTCTCAGATAACAGGAGCATTCCATGTCCTTCATGAAACTGACCGCTTCGGCCCTGGCCGTCGCAGCCGTTTCCGCCACCGCGGCGACCGCACGTGACAACCTGCAGATCGCAGGCTCGTCGACCGTTCTGCCCTACGCCTCCATCGTCGCCGAAGCCTTCGGCGAGAACTTCGAATTCCCGACCCCCGTCGTGGAATCCGGTGGCTCCTCCGCTGGCCTGAAGCGCTTCTGTGAAGGCGTCGGCGAGAACACCATCGACATCGCCAACGCTTCGCGCGCCATCAAGTCCTCGGAAGTCGAGACCTGCGCCGCCAACGGCGTGACCGACATCATCCAGGTCCGCATCGGCTATGACGGCATCGTCTTCGCCTCGCAGCTGGACGGCCCGGCCTTCACCGCCTTCGAGCCCGCCGATCTCTACAACGCCCTGGCCCCGAAAGTGGTCGTCGACGGCGAGCTGGTCGACAACCCCTACACCATGTGGTCCGAGTTCAACGCCGACCTGCCGGAAGCCGAGATCCTGGCCTTCATCCCCGGCACCAAGCACGGCACCCGCGAAGTCTTCGAAGAGAAGGTCCTGGCGGCTGGCTGTGAAGCCACCGGCGCCCTGGAAGCCATGGTCGCCTCGGGCATGTCCGAAGACGACGCAGAAGACGCCTGCATTTCGGTCCGCACCGACGGTAAGTCGGTCGACATCGACGGCGACTACACCGAGACCCTGGCCTCGATCGAATCCAACCCGAACGCCATCGGCGTCTTCGGCCTGGCCTTCTACGAGAACAACACCGACAAGCTGAAAGTGGCGACCATGTCGGGCGTCGAGCCGAAGACCGAGACCATCGCCTCGGGCGAATACCCGGTGTCGCGTCCGCTGTACTTCTACATCAAGAAGGCCCACATCGGCGTCATCCCCGGCCTGAAGGAATACGCATCCTTCTTCGTCTCCGATGAGATTGCAGGCCCCTCCGGCCCGCTGTCCAACTACGGCCTGGTGGCCGATCCCGAACTGGCCGACACCCAGGCCATGATCGAGACCGAAGAGACCATGTAAGTCTCTTCCGGGCGGCTCCCCTCGGGGCCGCCCATCTTCGGGCCCCCGGCCAATTCCGGCCGCGGGCCTTTTCGCCGAACTGACCTTTCCAGCGAGTATTCCATGCCGGCAACCTGGATCTTCCTTATCGTCCTGGCGCTCGCCGCCATCGGATACGTGCTGGGCCGCGGACGCGCCCTGGCCTCCGCGGGCGGTGACAGCCGCCACCTGCATTCCCTCCCATCCTATTACGGCGCCAACGCGGCGCTGCTGGCCATGGTGCCGGCGCTTCTGGTCCTGGTGATCTGGCTGTTCGCGCAGCCCCTGGTGATCCAGAACCGGGTCGAGCACCTGGTGCCCGAAACCAGCTACGAGACCGAGGGCGAGCTGAGCCTCGTCATGTCCGACGTCCGCCGCATCGCCGAGGGCCTCGACCTGGCGGTCGAACGCGGCGCGCTGAGCGCGGACGAAGCCAGCGACATCCGCGTCGAATTCACCGATATCCGCGAGCGGCTCGGCTCGGTCGGCGTCGCGCTCGGCTCGGACGTGCAGGCGCCGATGCTGGCCGCCGCGAAGGCCTGGCGCGAGATGAACGCCACCGGCAACCTGATCCGCAGCATCGCGGTGGTGCTGGTCGCGCTCGGCGGGTTCGGTCTGGGGCTGATGCGCGCCGAGAAGGATTTCCGCGCCCGCAACTCGGTCGAGAAGGTGATCAAGGGGCTGCTGATCCTGGCCGCCTCGCTGGCTATCCTGACCACGCTCGGCATCGTCCTGTCGCTGCTCTTCAACACCATCGAGTTCTTCCGCCTCTACCCGGCGCTCGACTTCTTCTTCGGCACCACCTGGGCGCCCTCCTTCGGCGGCGGCTCCGAGCTGGGCATCCTGCCGCTGCTCTGGGGCACGTTCTACATCTCGCTGATCGCCCTGGCGGTGGCAGTGCCGATCGGGCTCTTCGCGGCGGTCTACCTCAGCGAATACGCCTCGCCCGCCGTGCGCAGCTTCGCAAAGCCGATGATCGAGGTGCTGGCCGGGATCCCGACCATCGTCTACGGCCTCTTCGCGCTGCTGACCGTCGGCCCTCTGCTGTTCCAGGCCTTCGGCCCGGGCACCCTGGGCTGGATGGGCGGCGGCCGCGCCGTCATGACCGCGGGCCTCGTCATGGGCATCATGCTGATCCCCTTCGTCAGCTCGCTGTCCGATGACATCATCAACGCGGTGCCCCAGGCGATGCGCGACGGCTCGCTCGGCCTTGGTGCCACCAAGTCCGAAACCGTGAAGCAGGTCGTCCTGCCCGCCGCCCTGCCGGGGATCGTGGGCGCCATCCTGCTGGCCGCCTCGCGCGCCATCGGTGAAACCATGATCGTGGTGCTGGGGGCAGGGGCCGCCGCGCGCCTGTCGCTGAACCCCTTCGAGGCGATGACCACCGTCACCGCCAAGATCGTCAGCCAGCTGACCGGCGACGCCGACTTCGCCTCGCCCGAGGCGCTGGTGGCCTTCGCCCTCGGGATGACCCTCTTCGTCATCACCCTCGGCCTCAATATCTTCGCGCTGTGGATCGTGCGCAAATACCGGGAGCAATACGAATGACCGACGCAACCGCATCCGGTGTCCCCGCAGGCAAGCACACCTCGGGCTCGCTGCTGGAACAGAACCCCCGCACCAAGCGCCGCAACGCCGCCGAAGCCCGCTTCAAGATGTACGGCATGGCCGCCGTCGGCATCGGCCTGGTCTTCCTGGTCCTGCTGCTGGTCGCCATCGTGCGCAACGGCGTGCCGGCCTATACCCAGACCTTCCTCAGCCTGCCGATCGAACTGAAGGCCGAGGCCCTCGACAAGAACGGCAACCGCGATCTCGACGACATCCGCAAGGTCTCGACCTTCGGCTACAACCCGCTGCTGGACGAGGCGCTGCTGCGCGTGGTCGCCGACAACGGGATCGAGAGCGACTATTCGGGCGCCGACCTGCGCAAGATGATCTCCTCCTCGGCGGCGGCGCAGGTGCGGGACTACGTGCTGACCCACCCCGCCGACATCGGCGAGACGGTCGAGTTCCGCGTGCTGGCCTCCTCCCGCGTGGATGGCTACCTGAAGGGCCGCGTGGTCCGCGAGGACCTCGAGCGCGACAAGAACCTCGACGCCGCGCATCTCGACATCATCGACGTGCTGCGGGACGAAGGCGTGGTCAGCCGGACCTTCAACTGGGCCTTCATCTTCGGCGCCGACGCCTCCGAAAGCCGCCCCGAGCAGGCCGGGATCGGTGTCTCGATGCTGGGCTCGCTGTTCATGATGATCGTGGTTCTGCTGCTCTCGCTGCCCATCGGGGTCGCCGCCTCGATCTACCTCGAGGAATTCGCGCCGAAGAACCGCTGGACCGACCTGATCGAGGTGAACATCTCGAACCTGGCGGCCGTGCCCTCGATCGTCTTCGGTATCCTGGGCCTGGCGGTGTTCATCCAGTTCATGCACCTGCCGCAATCGGCGCCGCTGGTCGGTGGCCTGGTGCTGACACTGATGACCCTGCCGACGATCATCATCTCGACCCGCGCCTCGCTGAAATCGGTGCCGCCCTCGATCCGCGACGCGGCACTGGGGGTAGGGGCCTCGAAGATGCAATCGGTCTTCCACCACGTGCTGCCGCTGGCCATGCCCGGCATCCTGACCGGCACCATCATCGGCCTGGCGCAGGCCCTGGGCGAAACCGCGCCGCTGCTGCTGATCGGCATGGTGGGCTACATCGCCTCGAACTATCCCGACGGGGTCGCCTCGGGCTTCCTCGATCCCAACTCGGCCATGCCCGCCCAGATCTACGAATGGGCCAAGCGCGCCGACCCGGCCTATTACGAACGTGCCTGGGGGGGGATCATCATCCTGCTGCTCTTCCTCATGACCATGAACATCATCGCCGTCATCCTGCGCCGCCGCTTCGAGCGCCGCTGGTAACTGATAGGATAGGGACAGACCCATGTACGACTCGCCTTCCCTGGAGACCAAAGTGACCGACAAAGCCATCAAGATCGCCGCGCAGAACGTTCAGGTCTTCTACGGTGACACCCATGCGATCAAGGACGTCAACGTCCAGATCCAGGACAAGACCGTGACCGCCTTCATCGGCCCCTCGGGCTGCGGCAAATCCACCTTCCTGCGCTGCCTCAACCGGATGAACGACACCATCGACATCTGCCGCGTCGAGGGCGACATCCTGCTGGACGGAGAAGACATCTACGACAAGCGCGTCGACCCGGTGCAGCTGCGCGCCAAGGTCGGCATGGTGTTCCAGAAGCCGAACCCCTTCCCGAAATCAATCTACGACAACATCGCCTACGGCCCCCGGATCCACGGCCTTGCCAAGTCGAAGGCCGATCTGGACGAGATCGTCGAGAGATCCCTGCGCCGTGGCGCCATCTGGGACGAGGTGAAGGACCGCCTGCACGCCCCGGGCACCGGCCTCTCGGGCGGTCAGCAGCAGCGTCTGTGCATCGCCCGCGCCGTGGCGACCGAGCCGGAAGTGCTGCTGATGGACGAGCCCTGCTCGGCGCTCGATCCGATCGCCACCGGCCAGGTCGAGGAACTGATCGACGAGCTCCGCGACAGCTACAGCGTGGTCATCGTGACCCACTCGATGCAGCAGGCCGCCCGCGTCAGCCAGAAGACCGCGTTCTTCCACCTCGGCAACCTGGTGGAATACGGCGAGACCAGCCAGATCTTCACCAATCCGGTGGACAGCCGGACCGAAAGCTACATCACCGGCCGGATCGGCTGATCCGAAGCCGCAAAGCCCTGTGACGGGGCAGGGGGCCGCCCCCTGTCCGCCCCATGAGTGACCCCGGGTGAGGAGCCCAAGACCGATGTCGGACCAACATATCGCAAGTGCCTACGACCGTGACCTGGAAGGCGTCCAGGCGCGCATCATGAAGATGGGCGGACTGGTCGAACAGGCCATCCTGGAAGCCTCGCAGGCGCTGGAAGACCGTGACGAGGAGCTGGCCGAGAAGGTGCGCGCCGGCGACCGTGTCATCGACGACCTGGAAGAGCTGATCCAGGAAGAGGCCGCCCGCATCATCGCCCTGCGCCAGCCGGCGGCGGGCGACCTGCGCATCGTGCTGTCGATCCTGAAGATCGCCGGCAACCTCGAACGGATCGGCGACTACGCCAAGAACATGGCCAAGCGCACCTCGGTGCTGGTCCAGATGCAGCCCATTGCCGGCGCCCATACCGCGCTGCGCCGCATGGCGCGCGAGGTCGAGGCGATGCTGCGTGACGCGCTCGACGCCTATATCCAGCGCGACCCGGTGCTGGCCCAGGACGTGATCAACCGCGACCGCGACGTCGATCAGATGTACAATGCGCTGTTCCGCGAGTTCCTGACCTTCATGATGGAGGATCCGCGCAACATCACGGCCTGCATGCACCTGCATTTCATCGCCAAGAACACCGAGCGCATGGGCGATCATGTCACCTCCATCGCCGAGCAGGTGGTCTACCTTGTCACCGGCTCCGCCCCGGAAGAGACCCGTCAGAAGGGTGACAAGACCTCGACCGATATCGGCGTGGCCCCGGATGCGCCCCTGAGGGGAGACGCGTAACATGGCCGCCGATCAGCAACCCACCGTTCTTGTCGTGGAAGATGAACCGGCGCAGCGGGAAGTTCTGGCCTACAACCTCGAAGCCGAAGGGTTCCGCGTGTCCCGTGCCGAGAACGGCGAGGAGGCCATCCTTCTCGTCGACGAAGTGGCACCCGATATCATCGTGCTGGACTGGATGCTGCCGAACCTCTCGGGCATCGAGGTCTGCCGGCAGCTGAAGATGCGCTCCGAGACGCGCGGCGTGCCGATCATCATGCTGTCCGCGCGCTCCGAGGAGGTCGACCGGGTGCGCGGCCTTGAAACCGGCGCCGACGACTACGTGGTCAAACCCTATTCGGTGATCGAACTGATGGCCCGGGTCCGCGCGCAGCTGCGCCGCACCCGGCCGGCCTCGATGGGCGAGCGGCTGGAGTACGAGGATATCGTGCTGGACGCCGAGACCCACCGGGTGACGCGCCAGTCCCGGGAGCTGAAGCTGGGGCCGACCGAGTTCCGCCTGCTGTCGACCTTCATGGAAAAGCCCGGCCGTGTCTGGTCGCGCGAGCAGCTTCTGGACCGTGTCTGGGGCCGCGACATCTATGTCGACACCCGCACTGTGGATGTTCACATCGGCCGTCTGCGCAAGGCGCTCTGTGCCCATGGTGGGGACGACCCGCTGCGCACGGTCCGCGGGGCCGGCTACGCTCTCGGCTGAAGGAAAGCCCGCCGAGGCTGGACGACCCCCGACACGCCGGGGCCAGTGATGCCACCCGGCACTTTCTCGCAGAGCGGCGCGCCGACGGAGTGTGTGAGCCCAGGAGGCCAGAAGCCGCCCTCGGCCTGTGGGGGGCTAGAAAGGTCTTGGGGCCAACGGGTTCCAACGAGTTGAGATAGGTTCTGTAATCAGTATTATGTAAATATATGGTTGACACCCCGGACCCGGGCCATGACGGCCAGGCCCTGATCTCTTGGTTTCAAGTTGCCCGAGGGTACGACAAACCGCCTTTTGTCTCGTGACCGCGCAAGTTGCCAGCCGCAAGTCATCTGAGGGACATGCCGCTTGGATGTGGCTCAGACCTCGAAGCGTCGCTGGGTCATCGCCGCCGGACAAGCGTCAGAACAGCTCGACCCCATTTCTCTCGACCTTCTCCGGCTTGGGTGGCGGTGCAACCACCTCTGGCGCCGCTGCCACCGTGCGCTGCATGACCCTGCCTTCGTCGACGATGAACTTGATCTGCCGCGCCGAGTTGCCGCCCAGGCTTTTTCCCATCAGCGGAATCCCCTCCCGTTCAAGGAATTCGACGACAAAGCTACCGTTCGAATGTCCAATGTCTGAAAGGCCATTGATCATGTTGGCGCCGCCGAAGACCTTTGCATTCAGGCGGGAGCGCACAGCGCCGAGCCGGACCAGCCCGTTGATCAGGAGCTCCATGGCGTTCACCCCGGCAAAATCGTTGACACCAAGCGCCGTATGCGACCGCGCGACAAGGATATGGTTCATGCCTCCGACGCCACGGATCGGATCCCAGATACAGGTGGCAACGCAGCTTCCCAGAATCGTGGTGATCATGCCTCCTCGGACATCGGATACCGCCCATTCACCTTGTGTTATGTTGATATGCGGGCCCTTGCCGCTTGCTTGTCTCACTCCCCGCTCCTATCCGCTGCGCCGGCCGTCACAGGAAGCACAGATGGCTTGTGCGATCTCCGACAGAGGCAATTGTTCATCGAGGATTCCAAGCTCTGCGGCGGCACGGGGCATCCCATAGACCACACTGCTTGCCTCGTCCTGACCGATGCAATGGGCGCCCCTGCGCTTCAGGGCTTCCATGCCGCTCGCACCGTCCTTGCCGATACCCGTCAACAGCACGGCCACGATGTTCTCGGCGCAGTCCACGGCCGACATGAAAAGCTCATCGACCGACGGGATGTGACCGTTGCGTTTGGGCGCCGCGATTGCCGTGATCTGGTAGCCGCGCCCGGACCGCCGAACACCTGTGTGTTCGGCGCCGCCAGGAGACAGGTAGATGTGGCCGGGTTCAAGCACCCTGCCGTCAACCGCCAGCTCGACCCGTTGCGGCAACAGATCATCGAGGCGCCGTGCAAAACTGACAAGGAAGCTTTCCGGCATGTGCTGAGAGATGACGATGGGCGGCGACTGAGACGGCATCTTCCTTAGCACCGTCTCCACTGCGGCCACGCCGCCTGTAGAGGCACCAACAAGAACGATTCTTCCGTTCCAGCGCTGGAAACGCGCGGGGGCGACCGGCTGGTTCCGATCTGGGATCGGCGTTGGACCACCTGCTCCGCGTCGGAACCGTTTCGCGGTCTTTACCCGTGAAACCAGTTTCTCGAGTGCCTCGGGCGTGATGCCACTGACAGGCTTCGGCAACACGTCCACAGCGCCGAGAGACAGGGCGCGCACCGCGTTTTCACTGCCCTGTTGAGTGACCGAGGAAAACATGACCACGGGCATCGGACGAAGCCGCATCAGTCGCTCGAGGAATTCCAGACCGCTCATCCGGGGCATCTCGACATCAAGCGTCAGGACATCCGGGTCGAGCTTCTTGATCATCTCGCGGGCCATGTAGGCGTCGTTGGCAACTCCGACGACTTCTATGGTTGGATCGGTGCCGAGCGCGTGACGGATCAGGCCTTGTACCGAAGGCTGGTCGTCAACGATCAGAACGCGGGTCTTGTCTTGCGAACTCGACAACGTCATTGCCACTCCATTCCGTCCATTCCCTGCCAGGCCAGGTCAGAAGTCTTCCCAGCCACTTGTTTCCGGAGCCTTGGCCGGCGCCACGGCGAGGTTGCCCCGTGTCGCCGGCGCGGTGCCTCGGGCAGCATCCTCTTTTCCCGAAGCTTTGCCGCGGGGTCTGGCAGCCGGCGCGACCGGCAGATCCCCGACGCGAAAGTGCCCGATGGTTTCTGCAAGGCTGTTGGCCCGCTGCGCGAGGGCATGGCTGGCCGACGTCGTCTCTTCGAACATTGCGGCATTCTGTTGTGTCACGTGGTCGATCTGGTTCACGGCCGAGTTCACCTGGTTGAGTCCGATGCTCTGCTCCTTTCCGGCCTGTGCAATCTCGGCGATGTAGTCCGAGATTTCCGATATCGAACTGACGATCTTCTTCAGGGTCTCTCCGGTTACGCCAACGAGTTCGACACCTCGGGAGACATGCTGACCGGAAACCGTTATCAGCTGGTTGATTTCCGCGGCGGCATTTGCACAGCGTTGCGCCAGGGCACGGACCTCGGTGGCGACGACTGCGAAGCCGCGGCCGGCTTCCCCTGCCCGCGCAGCCTCGACTCCCGCATTGAGCGCCAGGAGGTTGGTCTGGAACGAGATATCGTCGATTACCGAGATCACCTTCATGATCTCCTTCGAGGAGGCAGATATTTCGGCCATGGCGGACTCCGCCTCGTCGACGATGGAGCCGCTTTCCTCTGCCCGGGCCCGGGCCTCGGTGACGACCTCGTTGGCACGGGCGGCGCCATCGGCGGTCTGGCCGATATTCGTCGTCAGCTCATCGAGACTGGAGGCCGTATCCTGCAAGGTCATTGCCTGCCGCTCTGTCCGCACGGACATTTCATCGGCCGCCTTGACGATTTCTGCGGTCTCGCTGTGCATCTCACTGGTCTGCTGGGCGATGTTCGCCATCGCGCGGGTCAGGTTTTCCAGCGCATCATTGAAATCGGTCCGCAGCTGCTCGTATTCGGGCGCGAAGGGGGTGGTCAAGCGAGAGGTCAGATCCCCGGTGGAGATGTCACGCATTCCAATGCGCAGCGCCTCGACCACGCTCTGCTGGGCGGCCTGCATGGCCTGCTGCCGGCTCTCGGCCTCGCGCAGCTGTCGCTGTGCCGCGGTCACGTCCGAACCAATAAGGGTCGTTCCCGCCGTGCTGCCGCGGCGATCGACGATCGGGTAGAGGCCGCCCTCTATGATCGCGTCCTCCTCGTCGCGGCGCCGTACTCTGAAGCGTCCCTGGACCGTCTCCCCCTGCATTACGCGATCATGCAGGGAGGCACCCTCGTCGCCCCCGTCGAGAGCGATGTGGTCGACCAGACGCTCGCCCATCAGGCCGCCATCACGACCACCGGCAAGGGTCAGGAAGTTGTCGTTGAGGCGCTGGATCATACCCCGGGAGTCGCATTCCATGAACAGTTGTCCGCTGTCGATGGCATTCAGGATCGCTGTGCGGCGGCGCACCTCCGTGACGTCGGCCCATTCGACAACCAGGCCACAGAAGTTCCGGTCGCTGTCCCAGACGGCATTCAGCTCGATCTGGATGCGGGCTTCTCCGACGGCAATGTCGGTGCGGAAAGGCAGCCGGTCCGGCTGGTTGATCAAGGCACGGATCTGGTCCGGCTTGACATGGAAGACATCCATGTTGACGCCGATCATCCCATCGGGATCGAAATCATGCCTGATTTGTCGGAAGTCCTCGACCCGATGACGCATCAGCTCGCGCACGGCGTCATTCATGTAGGTCACGTTGAAGTCGTCGTCGGTGATCATCAGGGCGGCCGAGGTCGAGGCCAAAGCGGCGCTTTGGAAGGCCATCTCGGTCTGTTGGGCGTGAGCCTTCAAGAGCTTGCCGCGCAGTTCCTCCAGGGCGCCGGAAATCGTGCCCAGCTCGTCTCCGCGGGCGACGTGGGGCACCGGGGTCTCGTAGTCTTCCCGGCTGACTGCCAGAATGCTGCTTGAAATGTCGCTCAGGGGCCGGGTCACGCCAAGGGCGATAAGGGTCCCGATCAGAGCGGCCAGGGCCAGGATAATACTGCCGTAGGTCAGGGTCGAGCCGAGGAAGCCCGACACCGCCTTGAGCATCTCGGCCTCGGCTATCTGCACCAGAAAGATCCAGCGGTGGCCGAAGACCTCGGCGGGGGCAAAGCCGGTGGCCATGTCGTCGGAAAGGCTTTGCGCGAGGGGGGCATGGGTGACACCGCTCTCGCCAGCCAGCGCCCGTTGCAGCGGGGACTCCTGGAGGATGGCGCCGCCCTTCCAGCCAGATGTCGGGGTGCGCGCAATCCCATCTGCACCGATGACGAAGTCCAGGCCCAGGGCCCCCAGTCCGCCGATGCGCCCCAGGCTGGCCGTGATCGAGGCCGGGGTCACGCGAAAGGCAATCGCACCGAGGGTGAGATCGCTGCCTTCCCGAATGGGCGCAATGACGAAGGCCGAGCGTTCACTAGCCGGATCATACTGGCTGAAATCCACGAAGGTGATCGGGTCGTCTGCCTGTCCGGCAAGAATGCGCTGCACGGAATCCAGCAGCGTGCCGGATTGCGCGGTGTTCTGCGTCGTCGCGAAATCCCCTAGCTTGCGGACCGAGTAGACGATCTCCCCGGCGGGGTTGAAGAGCAGCACATCGGCGTAGTCACCACGCTTCAGCACCCCTCTGAAATGGCTGTGAAACCGAGAATGCAGGCGCGAGTAGACGGACCCATCACCGGCATCTTCCAGGGACTCGCCCTGCCCCGTTCCGTAAAGCCCGCGCAGCTGGTCGGCGGCCTGCGGGCCAAGCGCCTCCCAGGCCGCGTTGAAACTACGCAGGGCATTCGAGACCAGCGGATTCTGGGCCTGGATCTCGAGGTCGGTCGTTATTTCCTCGGACCAGAGCGTCATTTGCTCCGCCCGGGCCTCGGCAATCTGGCGGACTTCGTGGTCGCCGCTGTCGAGCAGCGTGCGCTTCGCCGAGGAGTAGGTCAGGTAGCCCATGAACCCGAGCGAGAGCGCCACGATCAGGAAGAAGGCCGCCGGCAGGCGCAGAGCAATGCGAATTCTCGAAAGACCCATGTGTTTCCCCTGCAAGTCCCTAGCAAACGTTTTCTCGAGCACTGCGGCCCCTGGGCGCGCAACCTCCGACGATATGGGCGGGCAGCGGTGAATTTTGCTTTAAGCTGGTCCCGGTTTCCGCACCTGCGAAAGATGAATTGCGGAGAATTGCGCGTATCTCGCGCCTCAGACCAGGCCCCTGTCGCGACCGATCAGCGCGGCATGGGTGCGGTTGCGGGCGCCCAGCTTGCGGCTGAGCCGCTGCATGTGCAGCTTGACGGTGACCTCCTGCAGGTCCAGCTGGCGGGCGATTTCCTTGTTCGACAGACCGGCGGCAAGGCCGCGCAGCACCTCGCATTCGCGAGTGGAAAGCGCCGGGATGGCCGTCGGCCCGCTGTCGATCCTCGCCAGGATCCGCCCCAGGATCTCCTGCGGGGGCATGGCCTTGCCAAGCACGTCGGCAGCGCCGGCAGCACAGAGCGCGCGGGCCTCTGCGGGATCATGAGCGCCGGCCATGATCAGCACGGGACAGTTGCCGAAACGGTCGTGAAGACGGGCGATGTCGCGCGCGGGCTCCAGGCCGCCGAGCCGCAGGTCAAGCAGGACAAGCTGCGGCGGCGGAGCACGCAGCGCCGCCTCGAGGCCGTGATGGCAATCGACGTTGAGCCCGCGGGCGCGCAGCCAGGCGGCAAGGGTATCGCGCAGCAGCGCGTGGTCGTCGATGAAGAGAATGCCCATCATTGCGCCCCTTTCCAGCAGCATGTCGCGCGGCGTTAGAGGGAACATTAAGACATTGTCGCTAGCCATTCCCTTAACGGGGACGTCCGGGCCCCGGAAACCGCGAGGAGTGGCAACAGATGATCCGACTTTTCCGATACCTCTTGGCCATTGCCGGCCTCTGCATGATCCTCGCCCCCGCGGACGGGCGTGCAGAGGATATCCTGCTGACGGTCACCCTGCCCGACCGCATCGTCAGCTTCGACCGGACGGCGCTCGAGGCGCTGCCGGCGACGGCGTTCGAAACCTCGACGATCTGGACCGAGGGCGTGCAGCAGTTCCGGGGGGTGCGCATGACGGTGCTGCTGGCCCATCTCGGGATCGAGGGCGGACAGCTGCAGCTCACCGCAGCCAACGACTATTCCATCGAGATCGCGACGGGCAGCTTCCGCCCGGATGGCGCCATTCTCGCCTACGAGCGCAACGGGACCCCGATGACCCTGCGCAGCAAGGGACCGCTCTGGCTTGTCTATCCATATGATTCTTCACCTGATTTCAGATCGGAGGTGATCTATTCCAACTCGATCTGGCAGCTGGACCGCATTTCGCTGAAGTAGCGCCCTGCGGGCGCGCACGCAGGCGATCCGATGGACCGACGTCGGACCGCCTCCGGCAGGTGCAGGTGTCGGCACAAGGGCGGAGCGACAGATGGCGCGCGGCATCACAGCGACGAAAGTCCGCAAGGGCAGCGCGGCGCCCAGCCTGGATGCCGGGGTCATCCGCCTGGCGATCCTTGGCACGATCTCCGCGCTCTGCCTCGTGGTGATCGTCTTCCTGCTGACGGAGGTCCGGCAAAAGCTGGACGAGCTCGCCTCCTCGCCCCAGGACAACGTGCAATGGACGCTGGCGCAGCTCGAGGTCGAATATCTCAAGCTGCTATCGGCCACGGCGGAGGGACGGCTTGTCGCGGCCGGGTTGCCCTCGGGCAGCGCCCTTCTGCGGGCCCAACCCGCGACGGGAGCCGCCGAGGCTGCGGTGGACCTGGACGCGGCGCTGGAGGAGGTGCGCCGCAGATACGATATCCTCTATTCGCGGGTCGACACCCTGGAGGCCTCCGCCCTTTACAACCGCGCCCTCCGGGCCGACGCGCTGAAAGGTGCCTTCGACGCGCTGCACGGCGAGGTCCATGCCCTTGCCGAGATGATCGACGCCCCGGATCCCGAGCTGACCGCGCGCCTGCCCGAGCTGGATCGTCGGCTGGAAAGCTGGCGGCCGGACGTGCGGCGGATGCTCTCCCATGCCAACCTGACGCTTGTCGCACGCTCCGATACCGCCCGGCTGGAGGTCCTTGCCGTCCTGCAGGGCCTCGCTGCGGCCAGCCTGGTGCTGCTGGCGGCGTTGACCGCGATGGTGGTGCTGTTCCGCTCACTGGCGCGGGTCTCGCAACGCCGCCTGGCGCAGAAGCTCGTCGCATCAGCACGGCTGGAAACGATCTTCTCGACCTCGCGGGACGCGATCCTGTTGCTGGATGCGGGCGGGGTCGTCCGCGACACCAATCGCGCCGCGCGCAAGATGTTCGGCGCCAGCGGGCAGCCTCTGGATGGCCAGCCGGTTGGCCGCTTCCTGCGCCACGACCTGCCCGAGGGCACGCGCCCGGCCACCGGCGGCAGCCTCTTCGACGCCTGCGGCAAGGGCGCGCGCACCGGGTTCCGCCTGCTTGGGCGCAACCGGCAGGGGCGGCGCTTTCCGGTCGAACTGTCGATGGACACGACCGACAGTCAAGGCAGCGCGATGCTGGTCTGCGTGATCCGCGACATATCGCACCAGGTTGCCGCCGAGGCGGAACTGACGGCCTCGCGCGACAAGGCCCTGGCGGCGGAACGCGCCAAGGCCCGCTTTCTCGGGGTCATCAGCCATGAGATGCGGACGCCGCTCAACGGGATCCTCGGCACCATCGACCTGCTGGCCGAAAACGAGGACCCGCAGGAGGTGCCGGGCTTCCTCGATGTCATCCGCTCCTCGGCCCAGACCCTGCTGCAGCTGGTCAACGACGTGCTGGACATCACCCAGATCGAGGGCGGGGATATCGCCATCCATCGCGCGCCCTTCGATCTCGACCGGCTGGTTGCGGACATCCTGGCAAGTGAGATGCCGCGTGCCCGGGCGCAGGACAACCGCCTGTTCCGCATCGGACAACCCGAGACCGGCTGGGTCAGCGGCGATGGTACGCGGCTGCGCCAGGTGTTGCTCAACCTGGTGTCAAACGCGGTGAAATTCACCCGGCGTGGGTCAGTCAGCATCGAACTGCGGCGCGAGGGTGACCAGGTGGAGATCCTGGTGCGCGACACCGGCCTCGGCATGTCCGAAGCCGAGGCGGCGCGGATCTTCGACGACTTCGTGCGCCTGGACGGCGCGGTGCGGCGCCAGATCCAGGGCACCGGCCTGGGCCTGGGGATCGCACGTCAGCTGACCCGCGCCATGGGGGGAGAGATCGAGGTCGCCAGTGCGCCGGGCAAGGGCAGCGTCTTCACCCTGTCGCTGCCCCTGCCCGCCAGTCCGGCCCCCCGCGGCGGCGCGGCCCCTGCCCCCGCCAGCCCCCCTCCGGCGCGCCCGCAGCAGATCCTGCTGGTCGAGGACAATCCCACCAATCGTTTCGTCGCCCGACGGATGCTTGAACGTGATGGCCACAGCGTGACGGAGGCTGCAGACGGGGCCGCCGGTGTCGCTGCCGCCGCGACACGGGCCTACGACTGCATCCTGATGGATGTCTCGATGCCGGTGATGGACGGGATCGAGGCGGCCCTGGCGATCCGGGCCGGAAGCGGGCCCAACCGTGACAGCCGGATCGTCGCGCTGACCGCGCATGTCGGCGAGGGTGTCTCGGACCGCTTGCTGGCCAGCGGGCTGGATGACGTGATTGCCAAGCCGATCCGCGCGCAGGTGATCCGTCGCCTGCTCGCCGAGAACGATGCACCCAAGGACGGCCGCCGGGCGCGACGGCGACGCCAGGAAGCCCCCGAAAGCCCCGGCTGACACCCGGGATCTGCCCGGGTCGGTCGCCGGGCGCCCTCCAGCAGAATGTGCCTCACCCCTGCGGCGCGCCCGGTTCCTGGCAGACTGTCGCATCACGCTCATCTTCGGGTCCTGACGTGGATGTCATGGATGTCGCGGCCGAGACCATGGGATCGGCGATCCACCCCTCTCGCGCGTCGGGACAGCGAGGGGCGCCATAGGCGTCCCCGCGACGACCCCAGCTCCAGGCCGCCTGGACCGCGCACAACAGCGCATCCAGTTGGTCGGCCCCGGGATCGTCGCACAGGGACGGGTCGGCGTCTATCGCGAGCCCGTACAGCTCGGGGCCTCGTGCCACGAGCTCATCAAAGAGCGCCTTTCGGGCGAGGAACTGATCGAGGGTCTGCTTGCGTCTGGTGTCGTTCTTGTAGCTGCGACGACCAATCAACCGGCGGGCGACAACGCCGGGATAGGCTTCGACGACGATCCGATCCCGGGCGCCGTCGTGCAAGTGGGGAACGGTAACCCCGGACCGCAGAAGGCGCGGCGCACCCTCGAAGAACATCAGCCCCACAGGGACACCGAAGAGCTTTTGCGGACTGATCGATCCGGCGGCGCGATCCGTTGCGCGACGATGTTCCTTGTCGCCGGCAGGCCGCTCAGCGCGATAGGCGTCCAGCGTTCGGCGGAACCCATCGCGACCAAGGCTCCGGGCATGTCTGACGTAGTCAGCCCAGTTCTGCGGCCAGCCGATCGTGTCAATGAATCTGCAGGCCTGCCCGAAAGGAAAGTCGATGCCCGCAATCCATGGTCCGGGAGCGGCGAGCATCTCCTCGAAAGCGGCGAAGCCCGGCCACCATTCAAGCTCACCAGCCGTCAAGGTTCCCTCTTCCAGGCTGCAGCTCAATGCGGTGATCGGTTTGCGGCGCGACGGGCGGCTGGTGAAATCAATGCCGATGACCTTCATCGCTGTCGTCTCGGGTCCTGTTGCCCACACTATCCTCATGCGCTGCGCCGGCGTCGCGCTGTCGATGGTGACCAAAAGAAATCAGCCCCGAGCAGCGGCAAGAGCGAGAGGCAGCCGTCAGCCAGCGGCCTCCGGTGTGCGGGAGGGCTGCCAAGGGCGCGTTCCCGGCCAACCGCGTGGCGCAGCGCACCGCCGCCGAGCGCGATCGCCTACCTGATATGGGCTAAATGCTGATCTGGGGCAAGTGGCGGAGAGACAGGGATTCGAACCCTGGAGACGGTTTCCCGCCTACACACTTTCCAGGCGTGCGCCTTCGACCACTCGGCCACCTCTCCGTGGAGGCGTCTTTAGCCGCGAACGCCGGGGCTTTGCAAGAGGCTGTACGGAAAAAAGAGAAGGTTTTTCCGATCCCTCCACGGCCCCGGCCGGGCAGCGGCTCAACGGTCGCCGGCGTCGCCGCTGCTTCCGTCCCCGTCACCGTCCGAACCGCCCTCGTCATGCAGGTCGTCGCGGCGCAGCAGACCCCTCGCAGGGGCAGGCGTAGCGCCCTGCCCCGTCCCGCCCTGCCCCGTCTCGCCCTGCGCCGGGATCTCGCTGGCCACGGGCCCCCTGGGCGCCCCGTCCCGGGGCAACAGCGCCTCGGGATTGCGCAGCCAGATGTCGCGCTGCGCGAAGGGAATTTCGATGCCCTCCTCGGCGAACCGCTCGGCGATGCGGTGCAGGATCTCCGTCTGCACGTCGAGAATCTGCGTCACGTCGCGCAGGATCGCGCGGATCTCGAAGTTCAGCGAATCTCCCCCGAAGGCGGTGAAGACCACGCCCGGCGGCGGGTTCAGCAGCACCAGCGGCTGCTCCTCCGCAATCGTCTGCAGGATCTTCTGGACCTTGCGGGTGTCGGTGCCATAGGCCACGCCGACGGGCACGATCAGCCGCCCGATCAGGTTGCCGCGGGTCCAGTTCGTCACCTTGCCCGAGATCAGGTCGGCATTGGGCACGATCACGTCGGTGCGGTCGAAGGTCTCGATCCGGGTCGAGCGGACGGAGATCGAGCGGACAAAGCCCATCTCGCCACCGACCTCGATCCAGTCCCCTTCCGAGATCGGCCGTTCGATCAACAGGATGATGCCCGAAACGAAGTTCGACACGATCGTCTGCAGGCCGAAGCCGACCCCGACCGACAGCGCACCGGCAACGATGGCGAGCGAGCTGAGGTCGATCCCCGCGGTGGTGATGGCGACAAGCCCGGCAAGGAAGATGCCGACGTAGCCCAGCCCCGAGACGACGGCGTTCTGGCCGCCTATGTCCAGCCGGGTCTTGGGCAGGACGGTCGTGCGCATGGTGCCCTGCAACAGGCGCGTCAGCCCGTAGCCCAGCACGAAGATCAGCACGAAAACCAGGAAGTCGGTGGGCGAGATATGCGTCTCTCCCACCGTGAAACCGGCGCGGAAGCGCGACCAGAGCTCGGAGATGTCGGTTTGCCGCGCGCCCCAGATCAGCGCGAGCACCGGCAGCGCGGCGAGGTTCAGCACGAAGGCCAGGATCACCGGCAGCAGCGCGTCGCTGGCGCGCTGGCGGTCGCCGCTGATCACCACGTAGATCTCGACGATCATCTTCTGCAGGATCAGCAGCAGCGCCAGCAATTCCAGCGAGTAGAACAACTGCAGCACCAGCGCCGTCCCGGCCTGGAAATAGCCGATGGCCGCCAGCGCCGGGCCCAGCACCGCCAGCACCGCAATCACCTGGCCCAGCAGATGCACGAGCTGCTGGCGGAAACCGGAGACGCCATCACCCTCGTCGGCCGTGTCGCGACCCTGCTGGATCAGGAAGCGCGAGATCCGCAGCAGGAACAGGCCCAGCACCACCAGCAGCGGGAAGATCAGCACGTTGACGGTGGCGGCAGGCCAGTCCTCCAGGACGATGGCCTTGCGCATCAGCGCGTGCAGGCCCAGCAACAGGCCCAGCACGTTGGCATAGACCCGCCCCTCGCGTCGCTGCGCCTGGCTGAGCGACAGCATCAGCCCGCTGCGCTGCGAGACCGGAAAGACGAAATCCCCCAGCCAGCGGGTCGCGAAGATCAGGAAACCCGCCGCCGGCAGGGTGCCGAGGAAGGCCTCGCCGCGCTCGCCCAGCAGGCCGCTGGTGATTGCCGCCGTGGTCAGCAGGAACAGGCCCAGCACCGGCAGCAGGATCTGTCCCAGCGACACGATGAAGGACACCAGCCAGCGCGCCGCCGACCGTTCCTGGTCCAGCAGGCGGATCGCCAGCAGCTCGATCCAGCCGCGCCCGCGGGCCACCAGCACCAGCGCCAGGATAACCAGGAAGATGATCACCGGCAGGTTCTGGAGGAATACGTCGCGCTTGGTCTGGCTGGCCCAGTTCTCGGCAATGTCGTGGCCGGTGCTGAAGAAGAAGCCGCTCAGGTCCTCCAGCGCGCCGGGCCATTTCGTCGGGTCCAGCGGCGAGGGGCCGAGCTCCAGCAGCGCCTCGGCCTGGCGGGCGCGCAGGTTGGCGTCGATCGAGCGGATCAGCGCATCGGCACGACTGTAGGCGATTTCGGCCCGGCGGACCGGCTGGCGCAACTCCGCCAGGCGCTCCTCCAGCTGGGCGCGCTGATCGGCCACCGCTTGCGGCTCTTCGCCGCTCTCGGGCAGCGGTCCGAGGGCGTCGATCTGGGCTTGGACGGCGGAAATGGCGGCGGAGTTGGCGCTGCGCGCCGCCTCGAAGCGGCTGCGCCAGTCGACCAGCTCGGCGCGCAGGCCCTCGAAGGCGTTGTCCGAGGCCCGATCCTGCTCGATCGCCGTTTCGGCGCGGTCGGCCATCGCCTCCCAGGAGGAGATTTCCTGCTGGCTCAGCGCCGCCGCGCCGCCATCGCTCTGGGCCCGCGCCGGGGCGCCGAGCAGCAGCCCAAGGCAGAGCAGCGCAAGTGCCAGCAGGCCCGGCAGGATGCGCAGCAGCGCCCTCGCCTTTTCGTCGGATGTGTCGGCGGAAAGGTCGGCGCGTGCTGCCTGCATCGTGATATCAGTCCTCGTCGGAGAAGACGCCCGGGATGGACCGCGGCGCCTCGGTGAGCCAGGACGGCGTGGGCAGGCCCTTGCCGCGCAGGAACTCGGGGTTGAACAGTTTGGACTGGTATCGGTTCCCGTAATCGCAAAGAACAGTCACGATCGTATGACCGGGGCCCATCTCCTTCGCCAGGCGGATCGCGCCGGCGATGTTGACGCCGGTCGAGCCGCCCAGGCACAGCCCTTCCTCCGCCAGCAGGTCAAAGACCAGCGGCAGCGATTCACTGTCGGGGATCTGGTAGGCGAAGTCCGGGGTGAAGCCATCCAGGTTGGAGGTGATCCGCCCCTGCCCGATGCCCTCGGTGATCGACGTGCCCTCCGAGCGCAGCTCGCCATGGGCATAGTGATTGTACATCGCCGAACCCGAGGGATCGGCCAGCGCCACCTTCACGCCCTTCGGCTGCAGCGCCATCGCGACACCGGCCAGCGTGCCGCCCGAGCCGACCGAGGCGACGAAGCCGTCGACCTTGCCGTCGGTCTGGTCCCAGATCTCGGGGCCGGTGGTCTCGATATGGGCCTGGCGGTTGGCAACGTTGTCGAACTGGTTTGCCCAGATCACACCATTCGGTTCCGTTTTGGCAAGCTCCTCGGCCAGGCGCTGCGAATAGCGGACGTAATTGTTCGGATTCTTGTAGGGCGCGGCGGGCACCTGGACCAGTTCCGCCCCGGCCAGGCGGATCATGTCCTTCTTTTCCTGGCTCTGGGTTTCCGGGATCACGATCACCGTCTTGAAGCCCATCGAGGCGCCGACCAGCGCCAGGCCGATGCCGGTGTTGCCGGCCGTGCCCTCGACGATGGTGCCACCCGGCGCCAGCTTGCCGCGGGCAATGGCGTCACGGATGATGAACAGTGCGGCGCGGTCCTTGACCGACTGGCCGGGGTTGAGGAACTCCGCCTTGCCCAGAATGGTGCAGCCGGTCTCCTCGCTGGCGCGGCGCAGCTTGATCAGGGGCGTGTTGCCGACCGCCTGGGCCAGGTCCTGAGCGATATGCATCGGGGATATCCTTCCAAACTCTTGTTGCCACAGATGTATCCGTGGCGGCAGGGCAACTCAAGCGGCGCCCCGCAACTCGGAACGCTTGGACGCCAGCCAGAGCAGCGAGAGGATAAGCGGCGCGTTTCGGGCCTCGCCCGAGGACAGCATTTCCTGCGCGCGGTCGAATGGCAGGACATGGGTCCGGATGTCCTCGGCCTCGGTCTCCAGCCCGCCATGCCCGGACGCCGGGTCCGGCAGGTCGCAGAGGCCGACGAAACAATGGTAGAACTCGGTGCTGCAACCGGGCGTCGGATAGCATTGGGCCACGCGGAACAGCGCGCCCAGCTCCAGCCCGGCCTCCTCCTGCGCTTCGCGGCGGGCGCATTGCTCGGGCGTTTCGCCGGGATCGACCCGGCCCGCCACCGGTTCCAGCATCCAGGGCAGCGCCTCGCCCCGGGCATAGGGGCCCATGCGGAACTGCTCGACCAGAAGCACCCGGTCGCGAACCGGGTCGTAGGGCAGCAGGATCGCCGCGTCAGGGGCCAGGAAGACCTCGCGCCGGATCTGCGGCGAGGGCTGGCCCGAGAAGCCCTGGTGGCGCAGGTCGTAGGTGCGGGTGAAGAACCAGCCGGCATGGTCGTCGCGCTGACCGATCTCCTCGACCCAGGGGTCGCCCGGGCCACGGCCCTCGACATGGGGCACGACTTCGTGCAGTGCCGCCACGCGCGCGGCGGCGCGGGCCCGGATCTGGTCGACGCGGAAGCGCAGCTCCGCGCCCGAGAAGCGCCCGAGAAGCTTCATGATCTCATGGGCCGAATGGCAGGCTTCCTCACCGCCCGCCGCCGCCCAGCTGGCCGGCGACCAGTTCCCCGCCGCAACGGGCCAGCGCCCGGGTTCGCCGCGGAAGGCCAGCGCCCTCAGCGGGCCGGTATCGGTCTGCACCTGCATCGGCACCGGCTCCAGCCCATGGGCGTCGGCGTAATGGGCGATCCGGACCACCATGTCCTCGGTCGCATCGCGCAGCAGCAAGCCCTCGGCCAGCGCCCCCGGCGCCTGCACCAGCAGCGGCACGCCATCGGGCTGGCGCGGTGCCACCCGGTAGCCTTCCAGCCAGGCCCGTTCCTCGGCCGGGCGGCATCCGGCGACGATCTGCATCATCACCGGGATGCAGAGCGGGCCGTAGATGAAGATGGTCGTGCCCATGTCGATGCCCCCGTGCGGATGTACCTGTGCGGCTGTACCTGTGCCTATTGTCGGTTCCCTGCTGTGAGCCCTCTATCGGAGCCCTGACCGGCTGGGTCCCCGTTTCGTCGGGCGCCTGCTTCGCAACCCTGCCCTACCGCCAGACCCGGTCGACCATGCGCGACAACAGCCCGGCCAGGATCCCGCCGGCCAGCAGCGTGGCGATGATATGGGGATGCAGCAGGTTGCTTCCCCAGTCTCCGGCGATCGGAACGATGTCGACGATGGCCTCCATCGGGTTGTCGTAGCGCCGCCGCAGCGCCTTGCGCAGCGCCTCGTTGCCGGCGAAGATGAAGAGCCCGACCAGCAGCATCAGCGCCACCCCGGTCAGCCCGTAGGCCAGAGCCTGAGGCGTGGTCGCGCGGCGGTGCGTGCGCGGCCCGGTGATGCTCCACCCGGCCCAGAGCCCGATGCCCAGGCTGACCCAGGGAAAGTAGCCGAAGCGGAATTCTTCTTCCCAGACCGCCATGACCTGTGTCGCCACCAGGTAGCCGGTGCCGCCCAATACCGCCGCCGCGGTGACCTTTCCCATGGTGAACATCCTGGCCCTCACCCTCTTGTCCGTCCCGAAGGATGTCGCATTAACCCTGTCCGCTTGGCAAGCCGATGCGACGGGTCCGGCCCGGGCAACGTCTTCACCTGACGGATCGAGTTTGTGGCGCACGCCTCTGTTGCACAAACAAAAACCGCCATCGCTCAGGCATTGGTTGAGCCGGCGGGACAATGGCGCAAAGGCGAAAGACGCCGCATTCCATACCCCCCGGGCTGCATCATGTCACCTGCCGGCCCTGGTGACCGCCGCGGCCCTGTCGCCGCCGTCCGGCGCTCATGTAACGCATGAGAAGATGCAAATTAATTTTTATTTGCAACAAAGTAACCGCTCATTCAAAGGCGCTGCTTCAACTATTGTCCTTCAGCGTCGCATAGGCCGACAGCGCCCTCTCGCGGCCAGCCTTCAGGTCGATCAGCGGCGCGGGCGGCTCATCGCCGGGCGACAACCCCCATGAGCGCGGCGCGGCCTCGTAGAAGCTCAGCGCCTCGGCACCCGGATCCTTTTGCCCCTCGGCCAGCCAGCGGCGGCGATACCGGGCGTCGGGGTCGAACTTCCCCGCCTGTGTCTCGGGGTTGAAGATGCGGAAATAGGGTGCGGCATCCGGCCCGCTGCCGGCCACCCATTGCCATCCCATCGCGTTCGAGGCTGGATCCCAGTCGACCAGGCAGTCCTCGAACCACTTCTGGCCGATGCGCCAGTGCACCAACAGGTGCTTGGTCAGGTAGGACGCGGTGATCATCCGCGCGCGGTTGTGCATCCGGCCGGTGACGAACAACTCGCGCATCGCGGCATCGACGAAGGCGACACCGGTCCGCCCCTGCTTCCAGGCCAGCACGCGGGCGTCCTCCTCCTCGTCGCGCCAGTCGAAGCCATCCCAGTCCTCGCGCCAGTTGCGCGTCAGGATATGGGGCGAATGGTACATCAGGTGGTAGGCGAACTCGCGCCAGACGACTTCCTTCAGGAAGGTCTCGGCGCCGGGCTTGCCCTCTTCCAGCGCCCGGCAGCCGGCGTGCCAGCATTGGCGTGGAGAGATCTCTCCGACGGTCAGGTAGTGGGACAGGTCCGAGGTGCCCTCGCGGTCGGGGAAATCCCGTTCGGCCTTGTAGTCCGCGATGCGGTCGCGGGCAAAGAGCGCCAGTTGCTGCTGCGCGGCCTGCTCACCGGCGGCGACATGGGCGGCGACCACCGCACGCCCGCGCCGCATTGGCGCCGAGAGCTGCCAGTCCTCCAGTGCCTCGCTGTCGGGCCATGTGTCAGGTGCGGCGATCTCTGTCGGCGCCGAGCGGACCGGGGCCACGTCGCGCCCCCTGACCGCCTTCCAGAACGGAGAATAGACCTTGTAGAACCCACCCTGCCCGGTCTCGACCGTCCAGGGTTCGAACAGCAGGTGGCCGGCGAAACTCTCGGCCTCCAGCCCGTCCTCGCGCAGGGCGGACTTGACAGCGCTGTCGCGCGCGATGGCCGCCGGATCGTAGAGCCGTTGCCAGTAGACCGCCCCGGCGCCGGTTTCCGTGACAAGGTCCCGCAGCACCGCGCGCGGATCACCGGAGCGCAGGATCAACCGGCTGCCCTTCTCCCCCAGTCGCTCGGCAAAGGCGGCCAGCCCCAGGTCCAGCCGCAGCGCGGGCGCCGCGCCCAGCCCGGTCACGCTGTCATCGCGGATGAAGACCGGGATCACCGGGGCACCGCGCGCGCAGGCGGCGGCGAGGGCCTCGTGGTCGGTGGTGCGCAGATCGCGCCGGATCCAGAGCAGGCAGGGTTTGGTCATCTTTCCTCCGTCATCGGAGGCAATACGTAGCCCGAGCTGGGGCGGATCAATCCACCCGCCCGCGCGCCGGACAGAGCCGGACAGACCAGGGCGGACAAATGAGGTCGGGACCCTGGCCCGGCCGATCCTGCCCCGCGTCCCTTGTCGTGAGGCGCTGAGACCCGCCTCGATGTGCAACGGAAAACGCGCGCCCCGCAGGGGCGCGCGCCACCGTCTACGTGGCGGCGCGGGGCGCAGGCCCCGCGCCGCTCCCTGTTCGCGGGCTCAGCTGCGCTCGGCGCGCAGGCCGCGCCAGATGGCGAAGCACATCAGCAGCAGCACCACGGTGAACGGCAGCCCGGTCGAGATCACCATCGACTGCAGCGAGGCCAGACCACCGGCCGAGAGCAGCAGCACGATGGCCACGGCGCCCTCGAAGATGCACCAGAACACCCGCTGCGGCACCGGCGCGTCGACCTTGCCCCCGGCGGTGATCGTGTCGATCACCAGCGAGCCGGAGTCAGAGGAGGTGACGAAGAAGACGATCACCAGCACGATGCCGATCAGCGAGGTGATCCCGGTCAGCGGCAGCGCGTCCAGCATCTTGAACAGCTGGATCGGCAGCTCGGCATCCTGGGCGGCGGTGTAGCCGTCCTGCACGACCTGTTGGATCGCCACACCACCGAAGACCGACATCCACAGCACGCAGACCAGCGAGGGGATCAGCAGCACGCAGATCAAGAACTCGCGCACCGAGCGGCCGCGCGAGACGCGGGCGATGAACATGCCGACGAAGGGGCTCCAGGAGATCCACCAGGCCCAGTAGAAGCTGGTCCAGCCCTGCATGAAGTTCACGTCCTCGCGCCCGACCGGGTTCGACAGCGCCGGCAGGTACTCGACATAGGCCAGCAGGTAGTCGCCGAAGCCCGTCAGGATGGCCACCGTCGGCCCGGCGATCAGCACGAACAGCAGCAGCAGGAAGGCCAGCCCCATGTTGATCTCGGACAGGATCTTCACCCCGCCATCCAGCCCGCGCAGCACCGAGACCAGGGCAATGGCGGTGATGCCGGTGATCAGCAGCACCTCGACGGTGTCGTTGACCGGCACGCCGAACAGCTCGCTCAGGCCCGCGTTGGCCTGGGTCGCCCCGAAGCCCAGCGAGGTCGCCAGGCCGAAAAGCGTGGCAAAGACCGCCAGGATGTCGATGCAATGACCCCACCAGCCCCAGACCCTCTCACCGAGGATCGGGTAGAAGGCCGAGCGGATGGTCAGCGGCAGGCCCTTGTTGTAGCTGAACAGCGCCAGCGCCAGGGCGACGACCGCGTAGATCGCCCAGGGGTGCAGACCCCAGTGGAAGATCGTCGCCGCCATGCCGAGACGGGTCGCCGCCGCCTCGTCGCCTTCCGCCGCGCCGAGCGGCGCCCAGTCGGTGCGTGCCCCGCCCTCACTGGCGATGCCGCCGAAGGAGCTGGAGAAGTGGCTCATCGGTTCCGAGACGCCGTAGAACATCAGGCCGATGCCCATGCCGGCGGCGAAGAGCATCGCGAACCAGCCGATGTAGGTATAGTCGGGCGTCGCCTCGGCCCCGCCCAGCCGGACCGATCCCAGCGGAGAGACGATCAGGAAGAGGCAGAACAGCACGAAGATGTTGGCCGCGCCGAGGAAGAACCAGTCAAAGCCCTTGGTGACGGCTCCGAAGAGCCAGGTGAAGGCCGATCCCGCCTGTTCGGGCAGCGCCAGCGTGTAGAAGACGAAGGCCACGACCGCCAGCCCCGAGACGAGGAAGACCGGGTTGTGGATGTCGAAGCCGAAGGGCCCGACCTGTCCGTCGATGTTGTCCTGACCGATCTCGTAATCGGTATTGATGATATCCGATGCGCCCTCGGGCGCCGGGATACCCTGTTCGTCCATGTCACTCATGTCGCTGTCCCCCTCAGTTGCGCACGATCATCACGGAAACCTTCGCGTGGCTGGCCAGGTGGCCGCCATGGGAAGGCCAGACGTAGTCGGTGATGTTGGGCACATGGCTCTGCATCACCACCAGGTCGGCCCCGGCTTCGTCGATAGCCGCCAACAGCGAGCGATCCAGGTCGGTGACCACGTCATGACCGATCTTGGCCAGCGCACGCGCCGTGATCCCGTGGGCCGCGCCCTGCTCTGCCGCAAAGGCGTCAAGCTTTTCGCGGTATTCGTCCGGCGTATGTGCCAGCGATCCCGGCAGGGCCGATGTGACGCCGACAAGGACAAGCTCGGCCTCGAAGCTGGCGGCCAGCTTCGCCGCCACATCGAGGGATTTCCCCAGCTTGTCCTTGTGGGCGAGATCCACCGGCACCATAATTCTGGTGTACATTTTGACCTCCTTCTCGTTCCGGCGCAGGGCTCTCTTGGCGGGATCTTCGTCCCGAACCGCTGCGGGGGCTTGCTGCCCCGAAGTCAACACTAGGGCGTCAGTGCCGATTGCATAGGCGGGTCGCGCTGTCTTTTTAGTCAAAAGCGACATTTTCCATGTCGCAATCTGTGCCGCTTGCGCCGCAAACGGGTGTTACGCCCCGTCCGCACAAGCAAAAGGCCCCGCAGTCACGGGGCCTTTCAGGATTTTGGCAGGCGATGGCCGGATGCGCTTCAGCCGCGAAGATCGACGACGACGCGTCCCTGCACCCGGCCCTTCAGGATATCGGCGCCAAGGCCCGGAAGGTCCTCCAGCACCGCCGGGCGCACCATCTCTTCCAGCTTCGCCATCGGCAGATCGCGCGCCACGCGCGACCAGGCCCGCTGACGGTTCTCGAAGGGCTGCATCACGCTGTCTATGCCCAACAGGTTCACCCCGCGCAGCAGGAAGGGCACCACCGTGGTCGGCAGCTTCGCGCCCCCCGCCAGCCCCACGGCCGCAACCGAGCCGCCGTATTTCATCTGGCCCAGCACCCGCGCCAGCATCTCGCCCCCGACCGCATCGACGCAGCCGGCCCAGGTTTCGCTTTCCAGCGGGCGCTTGACGGTCTCGGCCAGCTCGGCGCGCGGCACGATGCGGCTGGCGCCGAGGTCGGTCAGATACTCGGCCGTCTCGGGCCGCCCGGTGACGGCAGCGACCTTGTAGCCCAGATGCCCCAGGATCGCCGTCGCGACAGAGCCGACACCACCAGCGGCGCCGGTCACAAGCACCTCGCCCTTATCCGGGCTCAGCCCGTGATCCTCCAGCGCCATGACGGCCAGCATGGCGGTGAAACCGGCAGTGCCGACGGCCATCGCCTGCCGCGTGCTCAGTCCCTCGGGCAGCGGCACCAGCCAGTCGGCCTTCACGCGTGCCTTCTGCGCATATCCGCCCCAGTGCACCTCTCCGACCCGCCATCCGGTCAGCACCACCCGGTCGCCGGTGGCAAAGCGCGCGTCCTCGCTGGACTCGACCGTACCGGCGAAGTCGATCCCCGGCACATGCGGGTACTTGCGCACCAGCCCCCCGCCCGAGGGCGACAGGCAGAGGCCGTCCTTGTAGTTCACCGTCGAATAGTCGACCGAGACAAGGACCTCGCCATCCGGCAGATCGGCCTCGGAGATCTCGCGGATCTGCGGGGTGGCCTCCTCGGCGCCCTCCGGCTTCTCCATGATCAGTGCCTTGAACATCTCTCTCCCTTTCCGGGCCATGACGGCCCCTATTTCCAACCGCGCCCGCTCTCCGGCATCAGGAACAGGTCCGTGTCGCCGAGCGTCGCGCCGGCGGCGGTCAGCATGGCGTGGATCTGACCCCGGTGATGGGTCTGATGGTTGAAGAAGTGCATCACCAGCAAGCCTAGCGGCTTGCTTACCTCGCGTCCGGCCGCGCCAGAGTACCAGCGCAGATCGCCCGTCAGATCAAGCGAGCCGAGGTTTTCGGCCCACTCCTGGACATGTCCGTCCAGCCGGAACCGGTCTGCCTGCCACTCGGCGAGGGTGGCGAACATCGCCGGGCTCTCCTTGATCCCGCCCGCCGGTTTCGGCGTGCCCGCGAAGCGCGACAGCCAGATGGAATCGGCCCAGATGAGGTGGTTCGCCGTGCCGAGGATCGAGCCGAAGAAGGCGCCGCGATCCCGGGTCAGCTCGTCCGGCGACAGGCCGGCCATGGCCTTGCCCATCTGGCGGTTCTGCCAGGCATTGTAGCGCGCCATCCGGCGGCAGTAGTCGGGACTGATCATCGCGGCCTCCCGTCAGGTTCCGCCCGGATATCAGCGCGCCCACGCCCCGATTGCAACCCCTCTGCGCGCAAAGGAAAAGCGGCGACCCCTGCCCGGAGCCGCCGCCTGTCTTGCCGAAGCTGTCTTGCCGAAGCTGTCTGCCCCAGGCTGAGCCCGTCACATCGACGAGCGATGCGCCCAGCCGGTCATCCGCCGTTCGACCCAGGCCATGATCGCGTACATGACGATCCCCTCGATCGCCAGCATCACCAGCCCGGCAAAGACCAGCGGCACGTTGAAGCGGCTTTGCGCGGCGGCCATCATGTTGCCCAGCCCGGTGTTCGACCCCACCGTTTCCGACAGCACCGAACCGACGAAGGCGAGGGTGATCGCCACCTTCAGCGAGGCGAAGAAATAGGGCATCGAGCGCGGAATGCCGACCTTGATCATGATGTCCATCTTCTTGGCACCGAGGGCACGCAGGATGTCCTCGGTCTCGGGCTCGATGGTGGCAAGGCCGGTGGCCACGTTGACCACGATCGGGAAGAACGAGATCAGGAAGGCGGTGATGATCGCCGGGATCGAGCCGATGCCGAACCAGATGATCAGGATCGGCACCACGGCCACCTTCGGGATGGCGTTGAAGCCGATCATCAGCGGGTAGAGCCCCGCGTAGATCGAGCGCGACCAGCCGATCAGCAGCCCGATGGCCAGCCCGCCGACCATTGCCAGCACGAAGCCCAGCAGGGTCGTGTAGAGGGTCTGCAGCGAGTTGGTCCAGATCGGCCCCCAGTACTGCACGATGGCCTCGGCGATCCGCGTGGGCGCCGGCAGGAAGGTCACCGGCAGGTCGAAAAGCCGCACCGCCCCCTCCCAGAGCAGGAACAGCGCGGCGGTGTAGATCCAGGGGGCAAGCTGGATGAAGGTCGGCCCCTTGCGCGCGCCGCTCATGCCGCATCCCTCGCCCGTGCGATCTCTGCGTGAAGATCCTGCACGAGATGATTGAAATCATTGTCGAAAAGAAGATCCAGGTTGCGGGGGCGCTCGAAGGGCACGCGGTGGTCCGCGATGACCCGGCCGGGGCGCGCCGAGAGCACCAGGATCCGATCCGCCAGGAAGGCGCTTTCCCGCAGGTCGTGGGTGACAAGCATCACCGTCACATCACTTTCGGCGTGCAGATCTCTGATAACGCACCACAATTCTTCTCGGGTGAAGGCATCCAGCGCGCCAAAGGGCTCGTCCAGCATCAGCAGCTCGGGCTCGTGGATCAGGGCGCGGCAGAGGTTGGCGCGTTGCTGCATCCCGCCCGACAGCTGCCAGGGATACTTCGGGCCGAAGCCCTTCAGCCCGACCAGTTCCAGCAGGTGCTCGGCGCGCTCGATGTATTCCTTGCGGTGTGTGCGGATGCGGCGGCGGTGCTTCTCGACGATCTCCAGCGGCAGCAGGATATTGTCGAGCGTGGTGCGCCAGGGCAGCATGATCGGGTTCTGGAAGGCCATGCCGACGATGGAAATCGGCTTGGTCACTTCCTGCCCCGCCACCACCACGGCGCCCTTCTGCGGCCGTTGCAGGCCCGTCGTCAGCTTCATCAGCGTGGACTTGCCGCAGCCCGAGGGGCCGACCACGGCGACAAACTCGCCGCGGTCCATTTTCACGTTCAACCCGGAGACCGCCAGGGTGCCCTCTGGCCCCCCGTACCGCATCTCCACGTCGTCGATATTCACAAGATGCATCGTGCAGTCTTTCCGGGTCGGGAGCCTTACGGCAACATGCGGTCTTCGACGGGCGGCAGGAACGAGGCGTCGAAGACATCTTCCGCGGTGACCTCTCCCGACAGCGACATCGGGCCGGAGAGTGCTTCGAGAGAGGCCTCGAGGCGGGCCGGATCGATGTCGCCCATGCCGTTCTCGGCGGCCCAGGGCGTCGCGATGTTCATGTCGATGGCCATCTGCAGGCGCTCCTGCTCGACGGTGATATCCAGCGTGCCATCACGCTCGACCACGGCGGCGGCACCCGCGGCGGGGTCCTCGATGGCGGCGGCGAAACCGCGGAAGACGGCGCGCAGGAAGCCGGTGACGGCTTCGGGGTTCTCGGCGGCGAAGGTCTCGTTCGCCAGGATCGCGTTGCCGTAGAGCTCAAGCCCGTGATCGGCCATCAGGATGTTGACGATGTCCTCGTCCGGCGTGCCCTGGGCCTTCAGGTTCAGGATCACCGAGAAGGCGAAGCCGAAGACGCCATCCACGTCGCCGTTGGCCAGCATCGGCTCGCGCACCGGGAAGCCGATGGATTCGATGGTGACGGTGCTGGCGTCGATGCCCGCGACCTCCTGGAAGATCGGCCATTGCGCGAAGGCGCCATCGGGCGGCGGTGCGCCCAGGGTCTTGCCCTCGACCGATTTCGGATCCTCGGTGATGCCCAGGGACTTGCGCCCGATGATGGCAAAGGTCGGCTTGTCGTAGACCATGCCGACGGCGATCACCGGCTGGGCGGGATCCTCGTCCAGGAACTTCACCAGGCTGTTGGTGTCGCCGAAGCCCATGTCGTAGAGGCCCGAGGCCACGCGCGGGATGGTGTTCACCGAGCCGGTGCCGGTGTCGATGGTGACGTTCAGGCCCTCTTCCTCGAAGAAGCCCATGTCCTGTGCCAGCAGGAAGCCCGCGGCGGGGCCTTCGTAGCGCCAGTCGAGGGCGAAGTTGATGTCGGTGTCTGCCTGGGCGGCAAGGGCGCTGGCGCCCAGGGCCATGGCGGAGATCAGGGGAATGGCTTTGCTGCCCAGATACATGAGTTGTCCCGTCCGTTGCTCTGTTGCGTTCGTGCAGGCACCGGCCTCACCCCTGTCGGGCGGGCCGGTGGTGCGCATGGGTCAAGCAAAGCACCGGGTCCGTATCACATCCAGCGCAGAAATTGGGTCGGAGCGTTCTGAAAATCAGTACAGTCCGTCAGCCAGCCATCTGCCCCCCGCTCTCGGCCCAGGCCTGCAGGTGGCCGCGCAGCGCCTGCGAGAAGTTCGCCGCCGCCACCGAGACCGCCGCATCCGCCGCCCCCGCGATCAGCCTTTGCGGACGGATGCCGCTGTCGGTCAGCGGCAGGAAGACCAGCCGCCCGTCGCGCAGGTGGTCCTCGATGCCGACCGGGGTCATGATGCCGAGCGCCCCACCCCGCGCCGCATGGGCAATCATGTAGGCCACCGATGACGAGGTGAACTGTGCCTTCAGCCTCAGATCGCGGGTCTCCAGCACATGATCGATCTCGCGGGCGATGGAGGTGGTTCCGTCGGGCAGCACCAGCTCGTAGCCCAGCAGGTGATCCAGCTTGGCGGTCTTCCTCTGCGCGATCGGATGGTCCGGCGCCGCGATGACGCCGAGGGGGAAATCGGCCGCCGCCACCTGGCGCAGCGAGAGGCGCGGCGGCGGGTTGAAGATCAGGCAGAGGTCGGCACGGTCCTCGACCACCTCGCGCACGCATTGATCCATGGGAAACTCGCGCACCAGGAACTCGACCCTCGGGTAGCGTTGAGAGAAGGCATGGATCGCCGCCGGCAGCAGCCCCCAGAGCGGGCTGGCCACCGAGGCGATGGTCACCTGCCCCCGTGTCCCGGTCTTCAACTGGCCGATCTCGGACACCGCCCGGTCGTATTCCCGCAGGGTGCCCCGGATGTGCATCAGCAGGATCTCTCCCGCCGCCGTCGGGCGCATCCCGCGCGGCAGCCGGTCGAACAGCGGCACGCCCAGGTCGGCCTCCAGCTCCAGCACGTAGCGGTTGATGGCAGAGGGCGCGACGTTTACCGCCTCGGCGGCGGCCCGGATCGAGCCATGCCGGGCAACGGCATCAATGTAGCGCAGGGCGCGGTTGTGCATGGGGATCTCCTCCGGGGCTTGCACCGGACTGTACACATTATTCGAGGCGTCGCAGCGCAAATCGGCAATTTCCCTGAGACCTCCTCGCCGTCATATCCCGGACGTCACATCAAAGGAGAGGCCGATGACCCGCGCCCAGTTTACCGAAGACCGCCCTGGCGAGGAGGCCATCGCCGGCTTCCGCGCCGGAATGCGCCCGTTCTGGCACCCGGTCATGGCCGCCGATGCCCTGGCTGACGAGCCTGCCGGGGTCCAGCTGCTCGGTCAGCGGCTGGTTCTGGCGCGTCTCGGAGAGTCGGTGCAGGTCTTTCCCGATACCTGCGCGCATTTCCAGGCCCGGCTGTCGCTCGGGAAGGTGGTGACGGTGGACGGGCAGCCGGCGCTGCAATGCCCCTACCATGGCTGGGCCTTCGGCGAGGGCGGGCGCTGCGCCCGCATCCCGCAGCTGCCGGAGGGGCGCAGGATCCCCGCCAGCGCGGACCTGACGGCCTACCGCGCCCGCGAAGCCTACGGGCTGATCTGGGTCTGTCTCGCCGACGAGGCCACTTTCGACCTGCCCCCCTTTCCGGAATACGACGATCCGACCTTCCGCAAGATCCGCCTGAACGAGGCGGAGGACATGGCGACCGCCTCGACCCGGATGATCATGGGCACGCTGGACGACACCCATTTCCCATGGGTGCACGAGGGTATCCTCGGCAGCCAGGACCACCCCGAGCCGCCCGATCACGCGGTCTGGCGCGAGGACAGCCAGCTGGTGACCGGCTACGAGACCGAGCAGCCGGCCGGGCTGATGACGGGGGGCGGGACCGGCGGCACGGTCCGGCTGCGCTACACGAACTACGTCGGAATGCCCAATGTCATCCGACTGGTGAAGGACAGCCCCGGCGGGCGCTACGTGATCTGGCTGGCGACCTGCCCGCTGGACTGGAACCGCACCCGCAACTTCTGGGTCTTCGCCCGGGACTACGACACCGCCCCGGAGCGCGACACCACCTATACCGAGATGGCCGCCCATGTGCGCCAGCAGGACAAGCCGATCATCGAAAGCCAGCGCCCCTGGCTGCTGCCGCCCTTCTGGAGCAAGGTGGAACTGCCGATCCGCCCCGGCGACCTGCCGCTGATCCAGTATCAGAAGTGGCTGGAGGAGCTGGCGATCGTCACCGCGATCTGAGCGCGGGAGTGGTTCTGCCCCCGCTGCATGTCAACAACGGCACGGTCGGGGTCTCTGCCCTCCCGTCGCCGGATGGCGACCAATGGATAGGTCGGGGGCTCTGCCCCCGTCAGGCTGCGCCTGACTCCCCCGGAGTATTTTCAGCCATCGAATAGAGAAAGACTTCTTTCCATTCGATGGCCATAAATACTCTGGGGGGAGCGCCGCAGGCGCGGGGGGCAAAGCCCCCTTCCCGACCTACGCCAGCGCGTCGTCGAGCAGCTTGCGCACCGCCTCGCCCGGCACATCGGCGGTCACGAAGGCCTCGCCGATACCGCGCGCCAGGATGAAGCGCAGCTTGCCGTCGACAACTTTCTTGTCTTGGGCCATCAGCGCCATCAGCGCCTCGGCGCCCGGCAGGTCTCCGGGGATGTCGGACAGGTCGACCTTCATGCCCATGGTGCGCAGGTGCTGGCGCAGCCGCGAGGGCGCTTCCTGCGCACAGAGGCCGAGGCGGGCCGACAGCTCGAAGGCCAGGGCGCAGCCGATGGCGACGCCTTCGCCATGCAGCAGCCGGTCGCTGTAGCCGGTGGCGGATTCCAGCGCGTGCCCGAAGGTATGGCCGAGATTCAGCAGCGCGCGGTCACCCTGTTCGGTCTCGTCGCGGGCGACGATCTCGGCCTTCATCTGGCAGGAGCGTTTGACTGCCGCCACCCGCGCCGCCATGTCGCCCGCGGCCAGCGCCGGGCCGTTCTGTTCCAGCCAGTCGAAGAAGGCGGCATCGCCGAGCAGGCCATATTTCACCACTTCACCGTAGCCGGCGATGAAGTCGCGCGGCGTCAGCGTGCCCAGGGCGGCGGTATCGGCCAGAACCAGACTGGGCTGGTGGAAGGCGCCGACCAGGTTCTTGCCCTGAGGCGCATTGATCCCGGTCTTGCCGCCGACAGAGCTGTCGACCTGCGCCAGCAGCGAGGTCGGGATCTGCACGAAGCGCACGCCCCGGCGCAGCACGGCGGCGGCAAAGCCCGCCAGGTCGCCGATCACCCCGCCGCCAAGCGCCACGACCACGTCGGAGCGTTCGACCTTCTGCTCCAGCAGCCATTCCACCGCGCGGGTGAACTGCGGCCAGGACTTCGTCGCCTCGCCCGCCGGCAGCGCCAGCGAGACCATCTCGATGCTCTCTGCCGCGAGGCCCGCGCGCAGGCTTTCCAAGTGCAGCCCGGCCACCGTCTCATCCGTCAGGACGGCGACGCGCGGCCGGCGCAGCAGCAGCGCGATGTGGCGCCCCGCCTCGGCCAGCAGGCCCGGCCCGATCACGATGTCATAGGCGCGGGCGCCCAGTTCCACGCGCAGGGTTTCGCGCAGCTCGCTGCTCATGCCGCCTCCAGAATATCCGCACGGGTCGAAAGTGCTTCGACCACCTTTTCCGCCATGTCCTGCACCGAGAGGCCGGGCAGGCTCCGCACCGGGATCTCGGCCAGCCGGTAGACCGGCACCCGCCGCTCGTAGAGATCGCGCAACGTGCCCTTGGGATCGGGCGTGCGCAGCAGAGGCCGGGTGTCGCGGTGGCGCACCCGGCTCCAGAGCAGATCGAGATCCGCATCCAGCCACAGCGCCGTGCCACGAGCGGAAATCAGCCGCCGGTTCTCTTCCGACATGTAGGCGCCGCCACCGGTCGACAGGATCGAGGGCGTTTCCTCCAGCAGCCGGGCGAGGACCTGGCGTTCCTTGAGGCGAAAGAAATCCTCTCCGTCGCGGGCAAAGATCTCGGCGATGCTCATGTTGGCGGCGGATTCGATCTCGGTATCCGAGTCGCGGAAGGGCACGCCCAGAAGCTGCGCGGTGGCCCGTCCGACGGCGCTCTTTCCGGCGCCCATCATGCCCACCATCACGACGCTCTTCTTCAGCTTCCAGCCCATATCACCCCTGATCGGAGCCGACCCTTCGGCACCGCACTGCCATTTGAAAACTTTCGCGCCTGAATGACGTGATCTTGCGGAAAAGGCCAGTTATAACTTGGCCCAAAGACAGGCAAACAGGACCTAACCCCAATGCTCCGCATCCTCAAATGGCTGCTTTACCTCGTGATCCTCGCCGGAATCGCCCTCGTGGCCTATGCCTATGTCGGCCCTTGGCTGGGCGCGGACTTCGCCCCCCCGGTCGAAGAGACCCGCACCCCCCTGGTGCTGGATGCGAACTAGCGGCACCTGCCTCATTTTCGGCGCGGCGCTGGCGCTGCTGCCCGGCGTGCTCCCGGCGCAGGGCTTCGGGCTGGAGACCATGCAGCCCGGCCAGGGGTTCGACATGGATTTCGCCGCCCCGCTGACCCAGCCCGAGCGCCGCGCCGGCCAGGTCGCGCCCGCAACCGGCGCACCTGGGGGCACCGGCAGCCCGATGGGGGCGATCGACTGGCTGGACGCGCTCAACCGCGTGGGGATCAGTGCCGCCGCCCCGGCGTCCGACGCCTCCGACATCGCCACCTCGGCCCTTGTGCCCGAGGTCCGCACCGCCGCCCTGGGCGCCTCGACCGCCGGGGCGGTCGGGCTGCTGCCGGCCTCGGTCACCGGGTTGCCGGTCACGCTCTGGCAGGGGTCCGACAACGCCACGCTGATCCGCCGTATCCGGGCGCTGGATGTCGCCGGGCTGCCCGCCATGCAGGCGCTTCTCTTCACGCTGCTGCTGGCCGAGGCCGACCCGCCCGAAGAGCCCGCCGAGGCTGCCGCCGGGGATCCGCTCCTGCTGGCGCGGATCGACAAGCTGGCGGAACTGGGCGCGCTCGATCCCGGGCTGGCGCTGATCGAACGCGCCGGGCAGACCCGCAGCCCCGAGCTGTTCTCGCGCTGGTTCGACCTGTCGCTGCTGGCCGGGATCGAAACCCAGCCCTGCCGCCGCGTCGCCGGCGATCCAGAGGTCGCGCCCAGCCAGTCGATCCGCATCTTCTGCCTGGCCCGCAACCGTGACTGGGAAACCGCCGCCCTGCTGCTGGAGACCGCCAGCGCCCTCGGCACGCTGGAGCCCGCCGAGGAACGTCTGCTGACCCGCTTCCTGCATGTCGACCTGGACGACACGGCGATTTCCCTGCCCCCGCCCGCCGACCTGTCGCCGCTGCTGTTCCGCCTCTCCGAGGCCATCGGAGAGCCGCTGCCCACCTCGGACCTGCCCCGGGCCTATGCCTATTACGACCTGCGCGGCCGCGCCGGCTGGAAGGCCGCGCTGGAGGCCGGGGAACGGCTGGCCCGGTCCGGCGCGCTGCCGGAGAACCGCCTGCTGGGGCTCTACTCGGGGGGCAAGCCCTCGGCCTCGGGCGGGATCTGGGACCGGGTCGCCGCCGTGCAACGCTTCGATGCCGCCATCGCCGTGCCGCGCCCCGATCCGGGCCGGGTGATCGAAAGCCTGCCGGAAGCCTTCACGGCGATGTCCGAGGCGGGGCTTCAGACCACTTTCGCCGCGCTCTACGGCGCGCGGCTGGCGCCCTATGCCGATGCGCCGGGCGAGGCCGGGCGCATGGCCACCCGCGCCCTGCTTCTCGCGCCCGGGGCCGCCACCCTGTCGCGCGAGATCGAGGCGCGCAATCCGACCGAGACCTTCCTGCTGGCCCTCGCCCAGGGACAGCCCGCCTCGGTCGAGGCCCCCTCGGACCGCGCCCGCATCGTCGCCCGCGGCTTTGCCGCGCAGACCCGTCCGCCCGAGCGCATCCAGCAGCTGATCTCTGACGGCCAGCTCGGCGAGGCGATCCTGGAGGCGATGCAGCTCTATGCCTTCGCCATGCAGGGCAACCTGCCCGATATCGCCCCGGCGCTGGCCACCTTCCGTGCCATCGGCCTGGAAGAGACCGCCCGCGCCGCCGCCCTGCAGCTGCTGCTGCTCGATGACCGGGGCTAGACCATGGCGACAGGGACGGAAACCGGCGGACCGGCGCGGGATCATGACTGGATTTCGGCCTTCCTCGACGCCCAGGCCGCCGAGGCCGGCGCGGCGCGCAACACCCTGCTCGCCTACGGTCGCGACCTGAAGGACGCCGCCGGTTGGCTGGCCGGCCAGGGCAAGGGCTTCGCCGCTGCCGAACGCCCGGATATCGAAGCCTACCTGGTGTTTTGCGACGGCCAGGGCTTTTCGCGCGCCACCCGCGCGCGACGACTCTCGGCGCTGCGCCAGCTCTACCGTTTCGCCTTCGAGGAAGGCTGGCGCAGCGAGAACCCGGCGATCCAGATCCGCGGCCCGGGACGCGCCAAGACCCTGCCGAAGACGCTTTCCCTGCAAGAGGTGGATGCCCTGCTTACGGCCGCCCCCCATGTCGGGCGCGGCGCGGCCGAGAAGCTGCGCAACACCTGCCTGATGGAACTGCTCTACGCGACCGGGATGCGGGTCAGCGAGCTGGTCTCGCTGCCCGTCGCCGCAAGCCGGGGCGATCCGCAGATGCTGCTGATCCTCGGCAAGGGCGGCAAGGAGCGCATGGTGCCTCTGTCGGATCCGGCCCGCGAAGCCCTGCAGGACTGGCTGGGCGCGCGCGATGCGGCCGAGACCGAGGCGCGGATGAAGGGCCAGCCCGAAAGCCGCTTCCTCTTTCCCTCGCGCAGCGCCGAGGGCCACCTCACCCGGCATCGCTTCTACGCGCTGATCAAGGAGATCGCCGTCGCCGCCGGGGTGCCGCCCGGGCGCGTCACGCCGCACCGCCTGCGCCACGCCTTCGCCACGCATCTGCTGGAGAACGGCGCCGACCTGCGGGCGATCCAGGCCCTGCTGGGCCATGCCGACCTCGCCACCACCGAGATCTACACCCACGTCCTCGACGCCCGCCTGCGCGCCCTGGTCGAGGATCACCACCCGCTCAACCGCGCCAGCCGTGCCGGGACCCCGGGCGAGGGCTGAGGCCCCCCTTGATCCCGCCCCGCGCCGCCCCCATAACCGCCCTGACGGACGGGAGATGACATGGACGACACCACCACCCTCACGGGACTTGCCGCGATGGACACCGCCTTCTGGATCACCGCCGGGTCGATCCTGCTGCTGCTGGTGTTCTCGGCCTTCTTCTCGGGCTCGGAAACGGCGCTGACGGCGGCGTCGCGCGGCAAGCTGCGCGCCCAGGCCGACAAGGGTTCGCGCGGCGCCGAGCGGGCCCTGCAGATCACCGAGGACAACGAACGGCTGATCGGCTCGGTCCTGCTGGGCAACAACCTGGTCAACATCCTCGCCACCTCGCTGACCACCTCGCTGTTCACCGCGCTCTTCGGCGACAGCGGCGTCGCCATCGCCACGCTGGTGATGACCATGCTGGTGCTGATCTTCGCCGAGGTGCTGCCCAAGACCTACGCCATCACCAATGCCGAAACGGCGGCCAGCAAGGTCTCGGCCCCGATCGCGGCGGTGATCGCCATCTTCGCCCCCGTGGTGTCGCTGGTGCGCCTGCTGGTGCGCGGCGTCCTGCGCATCTTCGGCGTGCGCACCGACCCCGACAGCCAGATCCTCGCCGTGCGCGAGGAGATCGCCGGGGCGCTGAACCTCGGCCACTCGGAAGGCGTGGTCGAGAAGGAGGACCGCGACCGGATCCTCGGCGCGCTGGACCTCGGCGACCGCACGGTCGAGGAGATCATGCTGCACCGCTCGCGCATCGAGATGATCAACGGCGCCGCCGCCCCGCAGGAGATCCTGGCGCAGTGCCTGCAGTCCAGCCATACCCGCCTGCCGGTCTACGAGGAGGACCCCGAGAACATCGTCGGGATCCTGCATGCCAAGGACCTGTTCCGCGCCACCTACAAGATCGCCACCGAGTCCGAAACCGCCGGCGAGGCCCTGACCGGCTTCAAGCTGTCGGATGTGATGATGGCCCCCTACTTCATTCCCGACACCACCTCGCTGGACGAACAGATGCGCCAGTTCCTGCACATGCGCACCCATTTCGCCCTGGTGGTGGATGAATACGGCGCCCTGCAGGGGCTGATCACCCTCGAGGACATCCTGGAAGAGATCGTCGGCGAGATCACCGACGAGTTCGACCCCGCCACCGCCGAGCACACCGTGCGCCGGTCCGAGGACGGGGCCTTCCTGGTCGACGGCGCGATGACCATCCGCGACCTGAACCGGGCGCTGGACTGGTCGCTGCCCGACGAAGAGGCCAACACCATCGCCGGGCTGGTGATCCACGAGGCACAGATGATCCCCACCGTCGGGCAGGTCTTCTCGTTCCACGGCTTCCGCTTCGAGGTGACGGCGCGCAAGGAAAACCGCCTGACCCGGCTGAAGATCCGCCCGTTGGTCGCCGCCTAGCGTCGCGTGGCGACCTCAAGCTGCCGCGCCGCGTCGGACAGCGCCGCATCCTGCTGCCCGGCCAGCGCCTCCAGCGCCCGGGCAAAGGGGCGCGCCAGCTCGGGCCGCTCCGCGCCGTCCAGCATCAGCGGCAGCAGCGCCTCCTGCACCAGCGCGCCGCGATCCAGTGGCGGCAGATAGAGCCGGTCCAGCCGGACCTCCTCGGGCGCCTCCCCCTCGGTGTCGAGCGCAATCCGCAGGATACGGTGCAGCACGTCCAGCGCCGTGCCCGGATCGTTGACGCCGGGCGACAGCGCCCGGACCCCGATCTCGGAAAGGCAGGTCAGGCCGAAGCCCGGATCCTGGTCGAAATTGCGCAGGCTGCCCAGCGCGGCGTTCTCGCGCACCTTGTCGGCCAGCGCCTCGCCGCCGCCCGAGATCCGCGCCAGCACCTCGCCGCGATGCACGAAGCCGCCGACCGGGTGCAGCAGCCAGACCTCTGCCTCGTGATCCTTCGCCGCCGCCTGAAGGCGATCCTGGTAGATCTGCTGCAGGTAGCCGCTGCGCTCGGCCCGCACCTCCTCTGCCTCCTCCGGCACCTTTTCGGGATCGAGCGCATGGGCCCCGAGCGCCGGATGGCACATCCGCATCCGCATCGCCTGAACCGTGCTGTCCTCGATCCGCTGCGCCGTGTTGATCAGGCTGCCCAGCATCTCGAGGTGCGAGATCCAGCGGATGATGGCGATGACGATCAGCGCCACGACCAGCACCGTCATGCCGAACAGCACCACCAGCCCGCGCCCCTGGAAGACCTCGAGGTCGCGCAGGATGATCGCCGAAAGCGCATAGAGATAGGCGCCGACGAAGGTCGCCAGCACCGTGTGGGTCACCGTGTCCTGCAACAGCATCTGATGCGCGCGCGGTGTCCAGCTGGAGGCGACCATGCGATGCGCCGCCGCCATCACCGTCAGCGAGAAGGTGGTGACGGTCAGCATGGAATTGGCGATGATCTTCAGGATGTTGTCCACCGCCTCGCCACCGACCAGCGGGTCCAGCCCCTCGGGGATGACGCGGGCGCCGACCTTCGACAGGGCCAACGCCAGGAAGGCCAGCGCGGTGATCAGCGCGACGCGCACCACCAGGCGGCGGGAAAAGTCGTGCAGGCGGCGCAACATGGATGGCAGCATCGGGATCTCCTTCGCGCCAAACCTAGCCCGAGGGCCGGCGCGGGAAAGAGCCGGGGCGGCCTTTGCCTGCAACTGCGGCACCCGGGGCGCAGGGCCGGGCCTCCTGGGCCTCAGGATCCACGCATAATCCCAAAAGCGACACCACCTGTCGCATAATGACTAGCCGCCTGCCCGGCCCGACCCCAGCATCGGCGCAACAACAGGAGGTTCCCCATGCAAACCACGACCCGAGTCGCGGTCATCGGCGGCGGCGTTGTCGGCTGCTCGGTGCTCTATCACCTGACCAAGCTGGGCTGGTCCGACGTCATGCTGCTGGAACGCTCCGAGCTGACCTCGGGCTCGTCCTGGCACGCGGCGGGGGGCTTCCACACCCTGAACGGCGATACCAACATGGCGGCGCTGCAGGGCTATACCATCAACCTCTACCGCGAGCTGGAAGAGATCACCGGCATGTCCTGCGGCCTGCACCAGACCGGCGGCCTGACCCTGGCCGAGACCCGGGACCGTTTCGACATGATGCTGGCCGAGCGCGCCAAGCACCGCCACATGGGGCTGAACACCGAAATCCTCACCCCCGCCGAGATCAAGGACCGCTGTCCGATCACCAATGTCGACGGCATTGTCGGCGCGCTCTGGGATCCGCTGGACGGTCACCTCGACCCCTCGGGGACGACCCATGCCTACGCCAAGGCGGCCCGCATGGGCGGCGCCACGATCCACACCCACACCAAGGTGATCGAAACCAATCCCCGCCCCGACGGCACCTGGGACGTGGTCACCGACAAGGGCACCATCCACGCCGAACACGTCGTCAACGCCGGTGGCCTCTGGGCACGCGAGGTCGCGGCCATGGCCGGCCTCTACCTGCCGCTGATGCCGATGGAGCACCATTACATCGTCACCGACGACATCCCCGAGATCTACGAGCGCAGCTCCGAGCATCCTCACGTCGTCGACCCGGCGGGCGAAAGCTACCTGCGCCAGGAAGGCCGCGGCCTCTGCATCGGCTTCTACGAGAAGAAACCCCGCGCCTGGGCCATCGACGGCACCCGCTGGGATTTCGGGCATGAGCTGCTGCCCGACGATCTCGACAAGATCGCCGACTCCATCGCCTTTTCCTATGAACGCTTCCCGGTCCTGCAGACCGCCGGCGTGAAAAGCGTCATCCACGGCCCCTTCACCTTCGCCCCCGATGGCAACCCGCTGGTCGGCCCGGTGCCGGGCCTGCGCAACTACTGGTCCGCCTGCGCCGTCATGGCCGGTTTCAGCCAGGGCGGTGGCGTCGGGCTGATGCTGGCGCAATGGATGATCGAAGGTGAATGCGAACGCGACACCTCGGCCATGGACGTGGCGCGCTACGGCTCCTGGACCACGGCGGGCTACACCCTGCCCAAGGTGATGGAGAACTACCGCACCCGCTTCTCGGTCTCCTACCCGAACGAGGAGAAACCCGCCGCCCGTCCCTTCCGCACCACGCCGATGTACGACATCTTCGACCAGATGGGCGCGGTCTGGGGCCAGCAGTTCGGCCTCGAGGTGCCCAACTACTTCGCCGAAGGCGATGAACCCCGCTACGAAACCCCCTCCTTCCGCCGCTCCAACGCCTTCGCCGCCACGGCGCGCGAAGTGGCCGCGGTGCGCGAGGGCGTCGGCATCAACGAGGTGCAGAACTTCGGCAAATACGCCGTGACCGGCCCCGGCGCCCGCGCCTGGCTGGACCGGATCATGGCGGGGCGGGTGCCGAAACCGGGCCGCATCTCGCTGACGCCGATGCTGGCCCATTCGGGCCGGATCATCGGCGATTTCACCATCTCCTGCCTGGCCGAAGACGACTTCCGCCTGACCGCCTCCTACGGCGCGCAGGGCTATCACATGCGCTGGTTCCAGGCCCACGCAGAAGAAGGCGTGCGGGTCGAGAACATCTCGGATCGCTCCACCGGCTTCCAGATCGCCGGACCGAAGGCGGCAGAGCTGCTGCAGTCCTGCACCCGGGCCGACATCTCGGGGATGAAATTCCTCGACGTGGCGCGGCTGACCGTCGGCATGGCGGACTGCATCGTGCAGCGGGTCTCCTACACCGGCGACCTCGGGTTCGAGATCTACTGCGATCCCATGGCACAACGCGCCCTCTGGGACGTGCTCTGGACCAATGGCCAGCCTCTCGGCCTGAAACCCTTCGGGATGCGGGCGATGATGTCGCTGCGCATGGACCGGCTTTTCGGCTCCTGGCTCAGGGAATACTCCCCTGACTACACGCCCGGCGAAACCGGGCTCGACCGATTCATCCAGTGGTCCAAGCCGGTCGATTTCATCGGCCGCGCGGCCGCCGAGGCGGAACGCCGGCAAGGTCCGAAACGCAAGCTGATCGGTCTGAAGATCGACGCCGAGGACACCGATATCCACGGCGACGAGCCGATCTGGATCGGCGGCAAGGTCGTCGGCTTCTGCACATCGGGCGGCTATTCGCACCACCTCGGGCAATCCCTTGCCCATGGCTTCCTGCCGACCGAGGTCGCGCAGGCCGGCACCGAGGTCGAGGTCGAGATCCTCGGCCAGATGCGGCACGCGGTGGCGATCACGCAAACCGATTTCGATCCCGAGGCGCGGCGCATGAGAGGCTGAGCGCGGGGCCCTGCCCGGCCTGCCCCGGCACCTCCGCCCCAAGCCTGCCTCGGCATCTTTCCCACCTGCAAAGAAAGGTCGGGCTCCCATCTCCGGGTGCCCTCCTTTCCACCCCCGGGGCCTGCACGCTCTCGATGGCGCAGGCCGGGCGCCTCTCCGGGCTCCGTCCCGCCTCATCACCGGGCTGAAAATACCTCCGGGGGGAATTGGTCCCGGCACGGGACCAAGGGGGGCAGAGCCCCCGCCACCGCCGCCGCCCCCGAAACGGCCGGCCATTTGCGCGCACGCCCCCGCGACACAGCGGGGCGCTGCACCAATCAACTGAGCGGGGGCCCCGACCTCTCCTCCAGCCGCAACCAGATCCCGGTCCGGCTCCTGACGGTCAGATGGGCCACCGGCTCGGGCATCCGGCCGGCGACGGGCTCCACCCGGTAGCGGCGCAGGATCTCGGCCAGCAGCAGCACGCCCTCCATCATCGCGAACCCCGCCCCGGTACAGACCCGCGCCCCGGCCGAGAACGGCATATAGGCCTCGCGCAGGCCATGCCGGCCGTTCTCGCTCTGCCAGCGGGCCGGATCAAAGACGTCCGGCGCCTCCCAGATCCGCTCATGGCGATGCAGGTGCCAGGGGCTCAGGACGATCTGGCTGCCCTTCGGCACCACACGGTCGCGGAACCGCTCCGCCTGCGCCGCCTCGCGCACCATCATCGGCACGGGCGGATAGAGCCGCAGCGACTCGCGGAAGACATCCCGGGTCAGGCGCAGCTTCGACAGGTCCGAAAATCCGATCTCGCCAGCCGCCGCGATTTCGCCCGCCAGCCTTTCCTGCCACTCCGGATGGGTCGCCAGCAGGTAGAGCGTCCAGCCAAGCGCCGAGGCCGAGGTCTCGTGCCCCGCCAGGAAGAAAATCGCCACCTGATCGACCATCTCGGCGGCCGTGAAGGTCTCTCCGGTCTCGGGATCGCGGGTGGTCATGATCTTGGTCGCCAGGTCGTCGGGCGCGGTCCCGGCGGCGATCTCGGCCAGCCGTGCCTCGGTCAGCGCGGTGATCAGCGCACGGATCCGGCGCCCCGCGATCCGGGCCCGGCGCGGCAGGAAGCGGGGCATCCAGCGCGGCAGCGGGATGAGCGCGGCGAGATTCACGATGGGCTGGGCCTGCTGGTAGGCGCGGAACTGGGCGAAGACCTCTGCCGCCATCTCGTGTTCGATCGGGATCGAGAAGAGCGTGCGGAAGATCACGTCGGCGGCGGCATGGCTGGCCTCGGCCTCGATCTCGACCTCTCCGGGGGCGAGGCGGTCGGCGCAGGCCAGCGCCGCCGCCTGCATCGCCCCGAAGGTGTCACGCAGCCGCCCGCCCTCGAAGGCCGGGTCGATGATGCGCCGCTGCCGCTGCCATGTCGCGCCATTGGTGAGGAAGACCGAATTGCCGAGGATCGGACGCAGCCCCTCGGCCACCCGGTCGCTCTTCGGGAAATCGCCGGGGCGCTTCTTCAGCACCTCGGCCACGAGATCAGGCTGGTTGACCAGGAAGGAACGGAAGAAGGGCGTGCGGAACTCGGCCATCCAGGCCCGGTAGAGCCGCGCCGGCTGGGCCGAGAGCAGGTCGGCCCGGAACAGCCTGGCATAGCGCCAGAGCGGCACCCGGTCGGGGCGGGATGGCGGCTTCGGCGGCGTCATGAGGTGGTCCGGCAGCGGTTGACCGGCGTCTCGATCCGGCTCTTCGACGGGGTGCGCCCGGCAAAGCGCTGCGCCAGCGTCAGCGGCCCGGCGGTGATGCGGAAGTAGTCGTAATCCCCGGGCCGGTCGAAGGCACAGAGGTACTGGAAATGCAGCCGGAAGAAGCGCCGCTTCAGCTGCTGCCAGCGCTCGGGGGAAAGCGTCTGGGTGAAGGCGGCCGAGATCACCAGCGGATGCCGCTTGCCCTCGGGCGCCACGCCGCTGACGCTGACCGGATCGCAGAGCGCGAAGGCGCAGCCATCCCCGGGCGCGGTGACATCCAGCCAGAACAGTTCGTCCCGCGCCGCGAGGAAGGCAAGGTCGCCCCGCAGCCGCCGCGCCTCGGGCAGGAAGGACACCATGGGCACCACCTGCCCGAGCGACAAGAACGACAGCGCGGGCCCGGGGCGTGGCACCTCTCCGGCGCGGATCAGGTCCGACAGGATCGAGACCGCCAGATGCGCGCCGGAGGAATGGCCGACGACCAGCACCTCATCGACCTCGCTGCGCAGCGCCTCGGCGATGCGGGCGCGGAATGCGGCCAGGCGATCCTCCAGCGCGGGCGGGTTGGCGCCACGGTGGCGGGCCGAGAAGGCGTAGTCGTGCATCAGGTAATAGGCGAAGAACCTGCCGTCGCGGGCCTTGAACCAGGTGAGCACCGCCCAGCCGAGGGTGAGGCCAAGCGCCAGGCCTGCCCCCTGCCCAGCCAGCGCCGCGCCGAGGCGCGCGCCAATCTGCGAGGCGGCCGTGTAGCCCCCCCAGCCAAGCGCCACCGCCAGCGCCAGTTGCAGCAGCAGGAAGCCCACCGGGTAGAGCGCCGCGATCACCGGCCCCTTGCGCAGGCGCATCAGCCGGAACAGCGCCCCGGTCGAGATGTAGACCCAGGCCGTGCGCGCCAGCGCCAGGTAGGTGGCCCCGATCCCGTGGCCCATGGAGTCGCGCACTATGTCGGACCAGACCAGCACCTCGATCCCGGCGCGGGTTTCGGCGCCCTCGATATGCCCTGTGACCTCCCAGCCATAGGTCTCGCCGCCCTGGCGGCCTTTCAGGTCGATCCCGTAGCCCGAGATTTGCGCCTGCCCGGCCCCCTCGCGGCGGTAGAGCTCGCGGTAGCGGCGCGGGTGGATCGGGTCATAGCCGGGAATGTAGAAGACATGGCGCCGCCACCCCGCAGGCGGGGGCGATGTCTCTGGTATTTCAGGAGTCTGGCCGCTCATGTCCCCTCGCTTGGCGGCAGGTTAGCGCGCGGCGGCGGGGACGGAAAGCCTGCGCGGCTCAGCCGAGGGTCGCCAGCGCCGGGAAGGTCTCCAGCAGCCAGTAGGAGAAACGCGAAAAGCCCCCGGTCAGCATCAGCAGGCCGATGGTCCAGAGCAGCAGGCCCATGACGCGCTCGATCTGTTCCATGTGGCGTTTCATCCAGCCCATCAGGCCGGTGAGGCGCGGCAGGAAGGCGGCGACCAGCAGGAAGGGAATGCCGAGGCCCGCCGCGTAGATCGCCAGCAGCAGGGTGCCCCGCGCCACCGAGGCTTCCTGCGCGGCCAGCGACAGGATGGCACCGAGCTGCGGGCCGATGCAGGGCGTCCAGCCGAAGGCGAAGGCGAGGCCGAGGACATAGGCGCCGAAGGCGCTGCCGCCCCGATCGCCGGCATCCAGCCGTGCCTCCCGATCAAGGAAGCCGATGCGGTAGACGCCGACGAAATGCGCGCCGAAGATCATCACCACGATGCCGGCGGCGGTGTTGAACCAGTCCTGCCAGCTGAGGAACAGCGTCCCGATGGCCGAGACCGTGAAGCCGAGCAGCAGGAAGACCGTCGACAGGCCCAGCACGAAGAACAGCGCTGCCAGGAGAGTGCGCCCGCGCGCGCCGCTGCGCCCCATGTCCGACAGCGAGACGCCGGACATATAGGCCAGGTAGGGGGGCACGATGGGCAACACGCAGGGGCTGAGGAACGACAGCAGCCCCGCCATCAGCGCAACGGTCAGCGCCGGCAGAAGGGCGGCGTCCATGATCTCGATTCCGAACATGGCACCGGAGTAGCGCGGGGCGCGCGGCGCGTCACCTGCCATCTCGTCACAGGGGCGTGTGCGGCTGGCGGCGGAGGACGGAGACGCCCGCGGGGCTTTGCCCCCCGCCAGTGCCGGGGCTCGATGCCCCTGCACTGGCCCCCCAGCACTGGCCCAGCACTGGCGCCCCCCGGCGTCCGGCGCGCGACTGCTGGACAGTTGCCGGAGCGCAGCCTAGCAAGAGGCATGGAAGAGCTGACCGAGATCGACGCGCGCGGCCTGCGCTGCCCCCTGCCCGTGCTGCGTGCCCAGAAGGCCCTGCGTGCGCTGCCCCCGGGTGCGCTGCTGCGCCTGCTGGCCGATGATCCCATGGCCCGGATCGACCTGCCGCATTTCTGCGCCGAGGCCGGTCATGCACTGCTCTCGACCGAAGAGGTCGGCTCGGCGTTTCGCTTCCTGATCCGGCGCGGCTGATCTGCCGAGCCCGTGCCGCCGTCTGCCGCTCGCCGGTCCGTAGAGTATGGACCTGTCGTTCTGGCCGCACGCCAAGCGTCTGACCCGAAGCACACCATCCTGCCCCTTGCCCGCCCCCGAGTCCCGCCGCGGGATCCGTCAAGGCCGAGCGCCGCGTGCTGCTGCGCGAACCGGTGCAATCGGCAAGCCAACCGCCTCCCTGCACCCCGGCCCGCGGCAAAGAGAAGGGCCGCCCCCGAAGGTGCGGCCCGTTGTTTCGTCCAGATCCCTGGGGTCGGCGCTTCGGCTCAGCTGCCGAGCGACCACCAGCCGCGCTTCTTCGGCTTGGCAGGTTCCTCCGGCTCGGCGCTTTCCTCGGCCATCACCGGCTCCGGGGACGCCTCCGGCTCGGAGGTCGCCTCGGACGTCGGGGCTTTCTCAGATGTATCGGCGGCCCCGGTGTCATCCTTGGCCGCCTCATCCTTGGCCGTGTCCTCGCCCGCCGCATCTTCGCGCACCGTCTCCTCGGCAGCCGGTTTCGCGGAAGGCTCCTCTGCCGGGGCCTCCTTGGCCGGTGCCTCGGCTTCGGAGGTCTCTTCTGCGGCGACCTTTGCAGGCGTGGCGTCTTCGGCAACCGGCCCGGCTTCGGGGGCCGTCACCTCGGGGGCCGCCGCCTGGGGACGCTCTTCCGGTGCATCGGCTTCCGTAGGCGCCGCCGCGGGGGCTTCCGCCTGTGCCGCTGCGGTCTCACCGGCGGCAGTCGGCTCCGCTGTCGCATCCTCGGCGGCATCGGTGCCGGTCGGCCCGGGCTTGACGTCATCGGCCTTCACGGCGCCCTCGGTGCTGTCGTCACCGCTTACCTGGTCGTCGCCCGAGCCCATGTTGTCATCGCCCGACCCGTCATCGGAACGCGAGCTCTTCCTCCGACGCCGACGACGCCGGCGCTTCTTCTTCGGCTGCTCCTCGCCCTCGCCCGCCTCTGGGCGCGACTGCCCGCCCGATTGGCCACCGGACTGCGAAGGGCTCTGCTCCTTCTCCTGGGCCTCGTCCTCGCGGGCTTCATCCTCGCGCGCCTCGGCCTCGACCTCGTCGTCGATATCCTCCATCAGCGAGGTATCGACAGAGACCACCGGCGCCGCCTCGGGTACCTTGCGGGTAGCGGTCTTGAACTTCTCCATCTCGAAATCGGGCGAAACCAGATGCGGCTGACCCTCGATGCGCACAGACAGGCCATAGCGGCCTTCGATCTGGGCCACATGTTCGCGTTTCTGGTTCATCAGGTAGTTGGCGATGCCCACCGGGGCCTTCACCAGCACCTCGCGCGACCGGCGCCGCGTGCCCTCTTCCTCGATCTGGCGCAGGATCGACAGCGCCATGCTGTCGTCCGAGCGGATCAGGCCGGTGCCGTGGCAGGCGTGGCAGGGCTGGGTCGTCGCCTCGATCATGCCGGGACGCAGACGCTGGCGCGACATCTCGAGAAGGCCGAAGCCCGAGATGCGGCCGACCTGGATCCGCGCCCGGTCGGTCTTCAGCTTGTCCTTCAGCTTCTTCTCGACGGCGGCGTTGTTCTTGCGCTCGTCCATGTCGATGAAGTCGATGACGATCAGGCCGGCGAGGTCCCGCAGACGCAGCTGGCGTGCCACCTCTTCAGCGGCCTCCAGGTTGGTCTTGGTCGCGGTTTCCTCGATCGAGCCCTCCTTGGTGGCGCGGCCCGAGTTGACGTCGATGGCCACCAGCGCCTCGGTGACGCCGATCACGATGTAGCCGCCGGACTTCAGCTGCACGGTCGGGTTGAACATCCCCGCCAGGTAGCTTTCCACCTGGAAGCGCGCGAACAGCGGCAGCTGTTCGTTGTAGTGCTTCACGTTCTTGGCGTGGGACGGCATGATCATCTTCATGAAGTCCTTGGCGTTGCGGTAACCGCGTTCGCCTTCCACCAGGACCTCGTCGATCTCGCGCGAGTAGAGGTCGCGGATCGACCGTTTGATCAGATCGCCTTCCTCGTAGATCTTCGCCGGCGCGATCGACTGCAGCGTCAGCTCGCGGATCTGTTCCCAGAGGCGTTGCAGGTATTCGTAATCGCGCTTGATCTCGGACTTGGTGCGCTTGGCACCGGCGGTCCGCACGATCAGGCCCGCGCCCGAGGGCACGTCGATCTCGGTGGCGATCTCCTTCAGCTTCTTGCGGTCGGCGGCATTGGTGATCTTGCGCGAGATGCCACCGCCGCGGGCCGTGTTGGGCATCAGGACGCAGTAGCGACCGGCCAGCGACAGGTAGGTGGTCAGAGCCGCGCCCTTGTTGCCACGCTCTTCCTTGACGACCTGCACCAGCAGGATCTGGCGCACCTTGATGACTTCCTGGATCTTGTAGCGCTTGGGACGCGGCTTGCGCGGCGGGCGGATGTCCTCGTGATCGTCGTCGTCCGCGACGCTCTCGATCTCGCTATCCTTCTCGCCGGCAGTGCTGCGGCGGTTGCGGCCCGAGCGCGCATCATCATCGCCGTCATCGTCGCCCGCATCCTCGTCAGAGCCGTCCTCGGAGCGTGCCGCGGTGTCTTCGCCCGAGGTCTCCTCGGGTTCCTCCACCGGCGTCTCGCGCACGGTCATCATCGGAGAGCTGCCTTCCTCGCCGCCCTCGTCGCCGAGATCGATGGTTTCCATGCCCTCGATCTGGTCGCTTTCCGCGACCTCCTGGCTGACCGTGGCGTCGCCGCTTTCGGTCTTCTCGGCCTTGGCCGAGGAGCGCGAGCGCGACCGGGAGCGCTTCTTGGGCTTCTCCTCGTCTTCCTCGCGGGCGCGCTGTGCCTCGGCATAGGCGCGTTCTTCCTCCATCAGGGCCTCACGGTCCGCGACGGGGATCTGGTAGTAATCCGGGTGGATCTCCGAGAAGGCCAGGAAGCCGTGGCGGTTGCCGCCGTAATCGACGAAGGCCGCCTGAAGCGACGGTTCGACGCGGGTTACCTTCGCGAGGTAGATGTTGCCAGCGAGCTGGCGCTTGTTCTCGGATTCGAAGTCGAACTCTTCAACCTTGTTTCCGTCCACCACCACGACGCGGGTTTCTTCCGCGTGGGTGGCGTCAATGAGCATTTTCTTTGCCATGGGGTCCAATTGCGCAGCGCAAGAGCCCCGGTCCCCGGAACGGATCCGGGCGGAGCGGGGGGACATGCGATACGACTGTCAGGGGCAACTCGGTCGGGGGCGTCGACGGGGCAAGGGCCGCCAGCATGGGCGTGCCTCCTGCCTGTCTCGATCCTCTCGCGCCTCATCGCGTTTCTTCTCCGACGGCTTCTCTCCGGCCCGGTTAAGCCCTGCCCGGTCTGACCGGTCAGAAGCTTCCTGGTGCCAAGAGGCGCCGCCCATTCTGAACCGAAGGCACCCTCGGGCGCTTCGGCAAGTGCAAACCCCCTTGGGGGTCTATCCATCTGGCCCCCGGAGGGAGGTCTCTATCCATCACATCCGAAGCCAGCGAAACTCTCGAAGGCCAATGCGGTCCTTCCGGGACTGCGCATATGGCCGTTTCATGAACATAAGGTGCAGAGCGGGTCCATGACAATGCCGAAAATTGCACAACCGACGCGGGAAGCGGCAAAGCGGCGCGCTTTTTGCCTTCCCGCGACCACCGAAAGGCCTGGTGACCTGCCCTGCGCCCCTCTCCGCCATCGGACCGAAGCATCCGGCGGGGCATGGGGGCGCTGCCCCCGCCGCTCCTGCGGAGCGACTCCCCCGGAGTATTTCCAGCCTGGTGATGCTATGGGGCCGGGACAGGAGGCACCCGACTTTTTTCACGGGGCGATTGCACGCCCGCGATCGCAAAAGTCCGGTGCCTCTCCAGGCCCTGTCCCGGATGCATCACCAGGCTGGAAATACTCCGGGGGTGAATGAAGCCGCAGGCTTCAGAGGGGGCAGCGCCCCCTCCGCCACTTCGATCCGGGCGATCAGTTCAGGTAGTCGGCGCGCTGCAGCCCGTACTTGGCCATCTTCTCGTTCAGCGTCCGGCGTGGCAGGCAGAGCTCTTCCATGACGCTGGCAATCGAGCCCTTGTGACGGCGCATGGTGTTGTCGATCAGCATCCGCTCGAAGGCTTCCACATATTCCTTCAGCGGCTTGCCCTCGGTGGTCATCACCGGCTGCATCTCCTCGTTCTCGCTCATCAGCAGCGAGGCGATGGTGCCCGAGCCACGGCGCGATTGCAGCACGGCACGCTCGGCGACGTTGATCAGCTGGCGCACGTTGCCGGGCCAGGGGGCCTGCAGCAGCTGCGCCGCCTCCTGGGCACTGACCTGGGGCGCATCGCAACCATACTCATCCGCGAACTGTTCCGAAAGCCGCGTGAACAGTGCCAGGATGTCCTCGCCACGCTGGCGCAGCGGCGGCACGGTGATGCGCAGCGCGGCCAGGCGGTAGAACAGGTCCGGGCGCAGCGCGTCCTCGCAGGTGCGGTCCTGTTCCTGCAGGTTCGAGATCGCCACGATGCGCGTCTCGGCCGGGGTGCCCTGTTCGTTGATCGCCGAGAGCAGGCGCGCCTGCAGGCTCTCGCTCAGCGCCTCGACATCTTCCAGCACCAGGGTACCGCCCCGGGCCTCCTCGATGGCAGGCAGCTGAATGTCCTCGGGCTGCATCGGGCCGAAAAGCCGCTTCGACAGCTGCTCTTCCTCCAGCGCCGCGCAGGAGATCAGCACGAACTTCTTGCCGGCCCTGGCGCCAACCGCGTGCAGCGCATGGGCCACCAGGGTCTTGCCGGTGCCCGTCTCGCCGTCGATCAGCACATGGCCGTCGGCCTGGCCGAGGTCTAGGATATCCTCGCGAAGCCGCTCCATCACCGGCGAGGTGCCGATCAGCTTCTTCATCAGCTGGCCGCCGTCCGAAAGTTCCTTGCGCAACTGGCGGTTGTCCATCGTCAGGCGGCGCGCATTGGCGGCCTTCTTGGCCAGCTGGGTCATCTTGTCGGGGTTGAACGGCTTCTCGAGGAAGTCGAAGGCGCCGAGCCGCATGGCCTCGACCGCCATCGGCACATCACCGTGGCCGGTGATCATGATCACCGGCAGCGAGCTGTCCGATCCCATCAGCTTCTTCAGGAAGGCCATGCCGTCCATGCCGGGCATCTTGATGTCGCTGATCACGATGCCGGGATAGTCCGGCCCCAGTTTCTTCAGCGCCTCTTCGGCGCTCGGGAAGGTCTCGGTGTCATAGCCCGACAGGGCCAGCCACTGGCTGATCGACTGACGCATGTCCTGCTCGTCGTCGACGATCGCGATCTTCATGGCCTTCTGCATGTCTTTTCTCCGCTCTTATATCGTTACTCGGCTGCCTCGATGTCCTCGGACAAGATAGGGAGCTGCACTTCGAAAACAGCCCCACCCGCCTCTGCGTTCCGTGCGGTCAGCCTTCCGCCCAGATCCGCGATGATTCCCGAGGAGATCGCCAGCCCCAGCCCGGTGCCGTCCCCGGGCTGCTTGGTGGTGTAGAAAGGTTCGAACAGCGCATCGAGATCCTGGATCCCCTCGCCGTTGTCGCGCACCGTCAGCGTGGCGGTCTCGCCCGCCGACAGCATGATGTCGATCTGCGCGTTCTCCACGTTCGCCGTGGCATCCAGCGCGTTCTTCAGCAGGTTGATCATCACCTGCTCCAGCCGCACCCGGTCGGCCATGACCAGCACCGGCTTCTCGGGCAACGCCCGGGTGATGCGGACGCGGCGCTGGCGCAGCTGCGGCTCCATCATCGACAGGGACGAGGCCAGGGCCTCGGCCACGTCGACCAGGGTGAAGGCATCGCCGCCGGTGCGGGCGTAGCTCTTCAGCTGCCGGGTAATGGCCCCCATGCGCCCGATCAGATCGTCGATGCGGCTGAAGCTGGCCAGGGCCTCGTCAGGCCGGGCGCGGCGCAGCAGCAACTGCGCGCCGGCAAGATAGGTCTTCATCGCCGCGAGGGGCTGGTTCAGCTCATGCGCCACCGCCGCCGACATCTCGCCCAGGGCGGCGAGCTTCTGGCTCTGGGCAATGGTCTGTTCGGCCACCTCCAGGTTCTTCTCCATCCGCTCCCGTTCGGCGATTTCCCGCTGAAGCCGCTCGTTCAATGCGCGCAGCTCCGCCGATTCCCGCTGGAACAGGGCCAGCCGAAGCATGGTCTTGCGGCTCAGCACGTAGAAGGCCAGCGCCAGCAGCATGGCAAAGCCCATGATCTCCAGCGCCAGCACCCCGTTCACCCGCTCGCGCACCGACTGGTAGGAGGTGTAGGACACCACCTGCCAGCCCCGGAACGGGATCCGCGAGGCGACGCGCATCACCGCCTCGCCCTCGAGGTAGCCGTCGACATCGGTGGTCCAGTCCGTCGTGGCGAAGATCGCCCGCTCGATGGCCGAGGCCGGCGTCTCGCGCGCCACCGCGTCCTCCTCGGTCAGCCCGCGCCACAGCGGTTCGGTGGACAGGATCACCCGCCCCTCGCTGTCCTTGACCGCCAGCGCGTCCGAGATCCCCGCCCAGGAGCGTTCGAACTTCGCCAGGTCCGCCTCGACCAGGATCACCCCGATCATCTGGCCCTGGTACTCGATGCGCCGCGCATAGGTGAAGGCATAGCCCCCGCTTTCGCGTGCGGTGGTCGAAAAGACTGTGCCATTGGAGCGCTGCGCCTCGATGAAATAGGCACTCTGGCGGTGGTTCTCGCCCAGTCGGGTGCGGTCGGTCGCGGCGACGATCCGCCCGTCCTGATCCAGCAGCACCAGCGAGGCGGCACTGATTTCGTCCAGGAAGGACATCAGGCGCTGCGTCGAGGTGGTGAAATCGCCCGAGTTCAGCGCCCCGATTAGCTCCTGGTCGCGGGCCAGCAACTGCGGCACGATGGAATTCAGCTGAAGCTCGCTGACGATATTGGCCCCGAAGAGCGCCAGCCGCAGCTCCGCCCGGGTTCGGGTCGGCTCGGTATAGCGGCTCATCAGCATGGCATTGGTCACCGCCATTATGGCGACCACCACGACAAGAAACAGCGCCAGCGCGATACGCGCCCGCCACGAGATCGTGCGACCGGGCAGGCCGCCAGGGGTGGAAGTTGAATCCATTGCGTCAAATTACACTGTCGGCAGGGGGACGCTCAAGGCGGCAGCGCATGGCAGCAGGCGGCAAAGCGCCGATCCGGGCCGGCGCTGACCCGCCTGCCGTCCCGCCGCGCGTCGGCTCACCAGGGATCGGCGGCAAATCCCGCCCCCTCCCTCTATCCGAGGCCGCAAGTACTGCGGGGGAGTCCGCCTGTAGCGGACGGGTGCAGCGCCCCCATGACGATCTGCGGCAGGATCACCGCAAGGTGAAAGGGCGCTCCCGTGAAGAAGCGCCCTAACTCAATCCGTGGACCGGAATAATTCCGCGGGAGTCCTTCTGAAAGACGGGGGCAGAGCCCCCTGCCCGGCAGCGCGCAGGCTCAGGCCTCGACCAGCGCGTCGAGGATCCCCTGGAACACGCCGGCGCCATCGGTGCCGCCGTGGCCGGTATCGGCGGCGCGCTCGGGGTGGGGCATCATGCCCAGCACCCGGCGGTTGGCCGAGAGCACACCGGCGATGTCGCCGGCCGAGCCATTGGGATTGTCGTCATAGGTGAAGGCCACCCGGTCCTCGCCGCGCAGTTCCGCCAGCAGCTCGGCGTCGGCCTGGTAATTGCCGTCGTGGTGGGCGATCGGGATATGCACCGTGGTGCCGGCATTGTACTGGCGGGTGAAGATGCTTTCCGAGGTCTGCACCGTCAGCGGCACGGTCTTGCAGATGTATTTAAGATGCGCGTTGCGCAGCAGGGCGCCGGGCAGGATGCGGGTTTCGGTCAGCACCTGGAAACCGTTGCAGATGCCGATGGCATAGCCGCCGCGTTCGACATGGGTCTTCAGCGAGGCGCAGATCGGGCTGTTCGCCGCGATGGCGCCGCAGCGCAGGTAATCCCCGTAGGAGAAGCCCCCCGGCACCCCGACGATATCGACGCCCGCGGGCAGCTCCGCCTCCTTGTGCCAGACCATCGTGACCTCGGCCCCGGCCCTCTCGAAGGCCACTTGCAGGTCTCGGTCGCAGTTCGATCCGGGGAAGACGAGGACGGCGGCTTTCATGGAGAGCTCCCTTCGCGGCGCGCAGGTGGTGGGATGTTGCTCCGGCTCTTACGCGCAAGCTCTGTCCGGATCAAGGGCGGCGCGCGGCTACCGGGATCCCACCCGGCCAAAGGGTCTCCGACCCGCTGCGCGGGTGATCCCCTGCTCAGCCGGCACCGGAACTTCCCCGCCGCAGGCATCGGCCGCAAGGCCGATCCCGGTGAGCTCCCCGCCCTTCGCCGCCATGCCGCCCGGCAACCGGGGCGCCCCGACGAGTCCATGACGCGCAACGCCCCCAGGCTCACCCTGGCCCGAGACCAGGGCGCGATCGACGGGGGGTGCCCGCCGCCCCGGCCTTTGTGCAGCTTTCCACGCAAAAACCCCGCCGGCGGCAGCGCGGCGGGGTTTCAGATTACCGAACGATCTTCTGACCGGGAGGTTACGCGCCCATCTCGATCGAGTAGCTCTCGATCACCGTGTTCGCCAGCAGCTTCTCGCACATCTCGGTCACGGTCGCCTCGGTGGTGCCCTCGGCCAGCTCCAGCTCGATCACCTTGCCCTGGCGGACCCCTTCGACACCGTCGAAGCCCAGACCGCCAAGCGCGTGGCGCACGGCCTCGCCCTGGGGATCGAGAACGCCGTTCTTCAGCATGACATGGACACGGGCTTTCATCTGGCCGGGCTCCTTCAGTTGATCAGGGTGGGCTTGGTGGCGCCGGTGCTGCGCGGCAGCACGCCGAGACGCTGCGCCACCTCGGTGTAGGCATCGGTCAGGCTGCCCAGGTCGCGGCGGAACACGTCCTTGTCGAGATGCTTGCCGCTCTCGATATCCCAGAGACGGCAGCTGTCGGGGCTGATCTCGTCGGCGACGACGAGACGTTGGAAATCGCCCTCGTAGACGCGGCCGATCTCGATCTTGAAGTCGACCAGCTTGATGCCGACCGCCATCATGACACCCGACAGGAAGTCGTTCACCCGCAGCGCAAGGTGGACGATATCGTCCATGTCCTGCTGGCTGGCCCAGCCGAAGGCGGCGATATGCTCTTCGGTGACCAGCGGGTCGCCCAGTTCGTCGTTCTTGAAGCAGTATTCGACGATCGGGCGCGGCAACTGGGTGCCCTCCTCGATCCCGAGACGCTTGGACAGCGATCCGGCGGCGACGTTGCGCACGATGACTTCCAGCGGGATGATCTCGCAGGAGCGGCAAAGCTGCTCGCGCATGTTCAGGCGGCGCAGGAAGTGCGTCGGCACGCCGATGTTGTTCAGCCCGGTCATGAAGAACTCGCTCAGGCGGTTGTTGAGAACCCCCTTGCCCTCGATCACGTCCTTTTTCTGGGCGTTGAACGCGGTGGCGTCGTCCTTGAAATATTGCACGATGGTCCCGGGTTCCGGGCCTTCATAGAGGATCTTGGCCTTGCCTTCGTAGATTTTCTTGCGTCGCGCCATGGCACTGGCCTTTCTTGCGGGAAAGCGGGACTCGGCCCGTATCTGCGCCCTCTTAGTCCAAGCCCGGGCGCGGGGCAAGCGGGCCGCGCCCGCAGGCCGGTCTGGCCCTGCCCCGGAACGGGCCTGCTGCCTGCCGCTGCGGCGAGATGCACCCTAGGCGCGCCGGGCTTTCGGATGTATCCTGTTGGCATCACAGTGAAAGAGGAGGACCAACGCAATGGCCAGCCTGAAAGACCGTGAAGCCGCCTTCGAAGCCAAGTTCGCCCATGACAGCGAGATGCTGTTTCGCGCCGAAGTCCGGTGCAACCGGGCGCTCGGGCACTGGGCGGCGGGCCTGCTGGGCCACGAAGGTCCCGCGCGCGACGAATACCTCGCCGCCCTCCTGCGCGCCGACCTCGGCGAACCGGGGCACGAGGACCTGATCCGCAAGCTGACCGCCGACCTGCAGGGCCGCGCCGACGAGGCGACGATCCGCGCCCGCCACGCCCAGGCGCTGAGCGAGGCCAAGGCCGAACTCTCCGACACCTGAGACAGCCGCGCCTGTCCGGCTCCTCCCCGTCCTCCCCGTCCTAGTCGCCCCGGCGCGGCGGGTATTGCGACGCAGATCCCCTCGAATGCCACCCAAAGGGGTGGGACTGCGTTAAGGCGCTGGCAAGAAAGCTTGCCTACCCCTCGTCCCGGGAAGGGTCACGAGGGGTGCGCCATGACGCAGGCACTGCAGATCCCGCAGGGCGGGCAGAAACGCTGGTTGCGCTACGTGGCGCCGCTGGTGGTGGGGGGCGTCTGCCTCTGGCTGCTGGCCCGCCGGCTCGGCGGGCTTGACCCGCAGGAGATCCGGCTGGCCCTGGCCGATGTCGCGCCCGGTGACTGGCTCGTGGCGGCGCTGGCCACGGCGCTCTCGTTCTGGTCGCTCGGGCGGTATGATGGGGTGATCCACCGCCACCTGCGCACCGGGGTCGAGGACCTGCAGGCACAGCTTTCGGGCATTTCGGCCATCGCCCTGGCGCAGATGCTGGGGCTGGGGGTGCTGACCGGCACCCTGGCGCGCTGGCGCCTGCTGCCCCGCCTCGGCCCGCTGCGCGCGGCCCAGGTGACGGCGGCGGTCTCGGCCTCCTTCCTTGTTGCCTGGGCGCTGGTGACGGCCGCGGCCTGTCTCTTCCTGGCGCCCGCGCTGCTGCCGCAGTGGCTGGCCCTGCTGGCGCTGGCGCTCTTCCTCACCCTGCCAGCCATCGCCCTCTTCGTGCCCGAGCTGAAGGTGGCGCGGTTGCGGTTCCGCTTCCCCTCGCTGCAGGCGATGTCGGCAATCACCTTCTTCGCCGCCGTCGACACCTGCGCCGCCTGCCTCGCGCTCTGGGCCCTGCTGCCGGACGCGCCGGGCTTCGCCACCGTGCTGCCGGTCTTCCTGCTGGCCCTCGGCGCCGGTCTCTTTGCCGGCACCCCCGGCGGCATCGGCCCCTTCGAGCTGACGCTGCTGACCCTCCTGCCCGACCTCCCGGAGGGAGAGCTGGTCGCCGGCATCCTGGCCTTCCGCCTGGTCTACTATGTCATCCCGGCGCTGCTGGCTGCCGCCCATGTCTTCCGTCCCCGCCCGCCGCAACCGGTGCAGGACCGTGCCCGGGTGCCGCGCCTGGTACCCGAGCTGCTGCTCGATCACGCGCCGCGCGCCGAAAGCGGCGTGGCGCGACAGAACGGCGCCCGGCTGCTCGGCAGCGCGGCGACCGGCGGGCTCTGCGTCGACACGCCCCAGACCCTGACACTGCTTTTCGACCCGCTGGCGGGGGCTCTGGCGCCGCTGCTGCCCCGGCTGGAGCGCGCCGCCCGCGCCTCGAACCGGATGCCGGTGGTCTACAAGTGCTCGGCCCGCCAGGCGGTCGAGGCCCGCCAGGCCGGCTGGCAGCTTCTGCATGTCGCCGACGAGGCGGTGATCGCCCCCGGCGCGTTCACCCTCGAGGGCTCCTGCCGCCGCCAGTTGCGCCGCAAGTTGCGCAACGCCGAGAAGGCCGGCGTCTCGGTCCGCCATGAGACCACCCTGCCCCTGCCCGAGATGGCCCGCCTGGATCGCGAGTGGAAACAGGCCCATGGCCTCGCCCGGGGCCTCTCCACCGGCCGCTTCGCCCCCTCCTACGTCCAGAACCAACGGGTCTACTGCGCCCGGCAGGGCAACCGCCTGATCGCCTTCGTGACCTTCCACGAGAACCGGAACCAGCTTTGTCTCGACCTGATGCGTCACGGCGCCGGGTTGCCGGACGGCACCATGCACGCGCTGATCGCGGTCGCGCTGGAAGAGGCGCAGCGCCGCGGCCTGCCCCTGTCGCTGGCCGCCATGCCCGCCCGCCCCGGCACCGAACCGCTCCTGATCGCCCGGCTGCGACGCCTCGTCGCCCGCCGCTCGGGCGGCGAGGGGCTGACCCGCTTCAAGGAGAGTTTCGCCCCCCGCCGCCAGCCGCTCTACATGGCTGCCCCCGGGCGCCTCTCGCTTGCGCTCGGCGCCCTCGATCTGGCCATCGCCATGCGCCGCCCCGCCCGTACGGTGGACGAGCCCCTTTCCTCGCGCGCGCCCCTTGATTAAGGAGGGATCGACATGCGCGGCGCCAGGGGGCGGCGCGCGCCTTCAAGGAGTGCCGTGATGAGCAACCTGCTGTCCGACCTGCTCGACACCCGCGACTGGCTGATGGCCGACGGCGCGACGGGCACCAACCTGTTCAACATGGGCCTGATGTCGGGCGATGCGCCCGAGATGTGGAACGTCGAGCACCCGGATCGCATCCGCAAGCTCTATTCCATGGCCGTCGAGGCCGGGTCGGACATTTTCCTGACCAACAGCTTCGGCGGCAATGCCTCGCGCCTCAAGCTGCACGGGGCCCAGGATCGCGTCCGCGAACTGAACCGCGCCGCCGCCGAACTTGGCCGCGAAGTCGCCGATGCCGCCGGGCGGCCGGTGGTCGTTGCCGGTTCGGTCGGTCCGACCGGGGACATCATGGCCCCCATGGGCCCGCTCACCCATGCCGTCGCCGTCGAGATGTTCCACGAACAGGCCGAGGGCCTGAAGGAAGGCGGCGCCGACGTGCTCTGGCTGGAAACCATCTCGGCACCCGAGGAATATGCCGCCGCCGCCGAAGCCTTCAGGCTGGCCGACATGCCCTGGTGCGGCACGATGAGCTTCGACACCGCCGGGCGCACCATGATGGGCGTCACCTCGGAAGCCATGGTCAAGATGGTGCGCGGGCTTGAAAACCCGCCGCTGGCCTTCGGCGCCAACTGCGGTGTCGGTGCCTCGGATCTGCTGCGCACCGTTCTGGGCTTCTCGGCCCATGGAGTCGAACGGCCGATCATCGCCAAGGGCAATGCCGGGATCCCCAAGTACGAGGATGGCCACATCCACTACGACGGCACGCCCGAGCTGATGGCCGACTATGCCGTGATGGCCCGCGACTGCGGTGCCAAGGTGATCGGCGGCTGCTGCGGCACCATGGCGGAACATCTTGAAAAGATGCACGAGGCGCTTTCGACCCGCCCCCGTGGCCCGCGCCCGACGCTGGAGCAGATCACGGCCGCGCTCGGCGGCTTCTCCTCCGCCTCGGACGGGACCGGCGACGACGCGCCCGCGCCCCGCCGCACCCGCCGACGCCGCTGAGCTGACCCCGGGCGGGCGGCGTCCTGTAGGACGCGTCCGTCGCCGGTCCGGGGGCCCCGGCGCTGGCGCGGCCAACCGTCCCTGCATCCCCGGCCGGAGGCATAGCTTGCGGGGCGCCCCGCAGGGGCGCCAGCCTGCGAAGGGCATCGTCGCAATCGGAGCCACCGGCCGGTCTTCCGCGCGCAGCTGCCGGCCCGCGCAACGCCCGTAGTCGCCGGGCCTTGGGCCGGCGCCCCCCTCCCTCGTGTAAAACGGCGCCGGCTCTCTTCGCGCCCCCCTCAGTCGAAGAGCGATAGTTGCTCGCCCGGCTTCACCGGCACCCGGAACAGGTCGCAGCGCAGCTCGGGTTGGGCGCTGTCGAGGCCGAGCCGCTTTACCGCACCGCGGAACCGCTGCCCGATCATCGCCGCATAGGGCCCTTCCCCGCGCATCCGCCTGTGCCAGTCCGAAGCGTAGTCGCGGCCCCCGTGCATCTCTCGCAGCCGGGTCATCACCCGCTTGGCCCGGTCCGGGTAATGTTCCGCCAGCCACTCCTGGAACAGCGGAGAGACCTCCTGCGGCAGGCGCAGCATGATCCAGCTGGCCGAGGTTGCCCCGGCCCCGGCACAGGCGGTCAGGATCGCCTCGATCTCGGCATCCGTCAGCCCCGGCACCACCGGCGAGACCATGGCCCGCACCGGGATCCCCGCCCGCGCCAGCGACCGGATCACCTGCAGGCGCTTCTCGGGTGGCGGCACCCGTGGCTCCAATCGGCGGGCGATCTCGCGATCCAGCGTGGTGACCGAGATGCCGACCCGCACCAGCCCCAGCTTGGCCATCTTCCGCAGGATATCGACATCGCGCAGGATGCCCGTGCCCTTGGTGACGATGGCCACCGGGTGCCGGTGCTCCCAGAGCACCTCGAGGCAGTCGCGCATGATCCGGCTGCGATGCTCGATCGGCTGATAGGGGTCGGTATTGGTGCCGATGGCCAGCGGCGCGACCTTGTAGCTGCGCTTGCCCAGTTCCTGCGCCAGCACCTCGGCGGCGTTCGGACGGGCCACCAGCCGGGTCTCGAAATCCAGCCCCGGCGAGAGACCGAGGTAGGCATGGGTCGGCCTGGCGAAACAGTAGATGCATCCGTGCTCGCACCCCCGGTAGGGGTTGATCGACCGGTCGAAGGGCAGATCCGGCGACCGGTTGTAGCTGATCATGCTGCGGGCCCGTTCCTGGCGCAGCTCGGTGCGGATCTGGCCGGGCTCTTCCTCCAGCACCTCCCAGCCGTCATCCTCCGGGACGGCCACGAGTTTTTCGTATCGCCCCGCCTCGTTCGAGGCGGCGGCCCGGCCCTTCCGGGCCCGCTTGTCGACAGGGTGGTTCGGGTCATGGAACATAGGGCGAACATAGCCTCCCGTCGTGGTGGCTTCCATGATTCCTTTTCAGAATTTCTTTGCTCCTGCCTGCTACAGGTCGTCCGGGTGCCGCGATCTGTCGCATTCCGCACAGTCAGCCCGTCGCGGTTGCGCCAAGGCTGGGCCATGCCCCAGGGGCAGCGCGCAGGAACAGGAAAGACCGATGTCCGACGAAGAAGACGAAATCATTCTCGCCGACCTCGATGACGAGGAACTCGTCCAGCAGATGATGGACGATCTCTACGACGGGATGAAGGAAGAGATCGAGGAAGGGGTGAACATCCTCCTCGAACGCGGCTGGGAACCCTACCGCGTCCTGACCGAGGCCCTGGTGGGCGGCATGACCATCGTCGGTGCCGATTTCCGCGACGGGATCCTCTTCGTCCCCGAGGTGCTGCTGGCCGCCAATGCGATGAAGGGCGGCATGGCGATCCTGAAGCCGCTGCTGGCCGAGACCGGCGCGCGCACCATCGGCAAGATGGTGATCGGTACCGTCAAGGGCGACATCCACGACATCGGCAAGAACCTCGTCTCGATGATGATGGAAGGCGCGGGTTTCGAGGTCATCGACCTCGGCATCAACAATGCCGTCGAAGCCTACCTGGAGGCGATCGAGAAGGAACAGCCGGACATCCTCGGCATGTCGGCCCTGCTGACCACCACCATGCCCTACATGAAGGTCGTGATCGACACGATGAAGGAACAGGGCATCCGCGACGACTACATCGTGCTGGTCGGCGGCGCGCCGCTGAACGAGGAATTCGGCAAGGCCATCGGCGCCGATGCCTATTGCCGCGATGCCGCCGTGGCGGTGGAAACCGCCAAGACCTTCATGGCCCGCAAGCACAACCAGGCACCCGCCTGACCTTGCCGGCCTGAGCACCGCCCGCAGGCGCGGACGTCCAGTCCGCGCCCCCCTCTACGTGGCGGGTTTCACCCGCCCTGCGCCCGGGGTCAGCCGATGCCAGAGATCCCCCCAGACCTTCCCAACGACCAGGTGCTGACCGAGAGCGGCGCCAGTCTCGCCGAAGGGCACGCCCCGCTGCTGCTGATCGCCTGCGGCGCCCTGGCCCATGAAGTTCTGGCGCTGAAGCGCCTCAACGACTGGCAGCACCTCGACCTGATCTGCCTGCCGGCGATCCTGCACAATGCTCCCGACAAGATCACCCCGGCGGTCCGCGAGGCGGTCGAAAGACACCGCGCCCGCTATGCCCGCATCATGGTGCTCTACGGCGATTGCGGCACCGGCGGGCTGCTCGAAGCGGAATGCGCGCGCCTCGGCGTGACCATGCTGCCCGGTGCCCATTGCTACGCCTTCTTCGACGGGGTCGAGACCTTCGCCGCCCGGGACGAGATCACCGCCTTCTACCTGACCGACTTCCTGGCCCGCCAGTTCGACGCCTTCGTCTGGGAGCCCCTGGGCCTCGACCGTCACCCGCAGCTGCTGCCGATGTACTTCGGGCACTACGACCGGCTGGTCTACCTGGCCCAGACGGAGGACCCCGCGCTGACCGCGAAGGCCGAGGAGGCCGCCCGTCGGCTCGGCCTTGCATTCACCCGCCGTTTCACGGGATATGGCGACCTCGCCACCGCCCTGGAACGGACCGCCAAGTGACTACAGACACCCTCGCAACCGATTGCTCGCGCTGCGCCGCGCTCTGTTGTCTCGCCCTCGCCTTCGACAAGGGCGACGACTTCGCCTTCGACAAGAACCCGGGCGAGCCCTGCCGCAACCTCAGCGGCCACCAGTGTTCGATTCACGACAAGCTGACCAGCGAAGGCTTCCCGGGCTGCGTCGCCTATGACTGCCTCGGCGCCGGCAACCGAGTGGTCCAGGAGGTCTTCGCCGGCCAGTCCTGGCAGAAGAACCCGCAGCTGACGCGCCCGATGATGGAAGCCTTTTCAGGGATGCGCGAGGTGCACAAACGCATCGACCTGCTGCGCGCCGCCCGGTCCCTGCCGCTGTCGGACCGCGACGACCAGGCGCGGCGCGACTACCTCGCCCGGCTGGAACAGCACCGCTGGAGCGGGCCTGAGCTGAACGACTTCGAGGTCGGCCTGGCGCTGGAGATCGACCTCTGGTTCCACACCCTCAGGGGCTACCTGCCGGGCTGAGGTCCCACCCGATCCCGCCTAGCCCGCCGACTGTTCGCGGATACGCTGGATCATCGCCCGCAGCCCGTTCGACCGCTGTGCCGAGAGGTGATCCTGAAGCTGCAGCCGGGCCAGCTCGGCCTGGGCGTCGACCTTGGCCAGATCCGCCATCGCCACCCCGTCGTAAAGCGCATGGAGCACGGCGATCAGCCCGCGCACGATCATCGCGTCGCTCTCGCCGTCGAAGTGGAAGATGCCGCCCTCGGGGCGCATGTGCAGCCAGACCTGGCTGGCGCAGCCCTCGACCTTGGTGGCCGGCACCTTCAGCGCGTCCGGCAGGGGCGGCATGGCCTTGCCCAGCTCGATCACATGGCGATAGCGGTCTTCCCAATCCTCGAGAAACTCGAAATCGTCGACGATGTCCTCGAATGCCTGCTGGGCCATGGGGCTCTCCTTTGCGCGTCTCTTCCGGGCCTAGGACAGGCACGGGCGAAGGTCCAGCCCCCGCCCCCTCGCATCTGGCGAAAACCCCCGGCTTTTCAAGACCTCCGCAACACGCTAGAGGTTCTTGGAACGACAAGGGGATCATCCATGCGCAAGTTTCTTCCCGTCCTCCTCATTGCCGCCATCGGCCTTTCGGGCTGCGGCTACGTGCGGGACAGCCGCCTGAACCCGTTCAACTGGTTCGGCCGCGCCGAGGCCCGCGAACTGACCGCGCAGGAGGCCGCGCAGGAAACCAACCCCCTGATCCCGGAGAGATCCCGTTTCGCCCGTCCCGACGAGGTCGACCTGCGCGACCGCGTCGCCGGCCTGGAAAGCCTGGTGGTCGAACGGATCCCCGGCGGTGCCATCGTCCGCGTCACCGGCATCTCGGCCGCGGCCGGTGCCTATGACGTCGAGCTGCGCGAACTGCCCGGCGAGGCCGGCGTGGCGCGCTACGAGATGGTTTCCTACCTGCCCGAGGTGGCGCAGGCCGCGCCGGTCCAGTCCCGCCGGATCACCGCCGCCACCCGGATCTCCGACACCGCCCTGGCACAGGTGCGCACCATCGAGGTGCTCAGCGCCTCCAACGCCCTGACCTCGCGGCGCTGATGCTGCGCGCCGCCGAGGCCCGCGACGCGGCGGCCATTGCCGCCTGCGCGGACGCGGCCTATGCGCGTTACATCCCCCTGATCGGCCGCAAGCCGGCCCCGATGCTGGCCGATGTCCCGGCCCAGATCGCCGCCGGGCAAGTCACCGTCTGGGACGATGGCGGGGTGCTGGCCTACATGGTGGCCTTCCCGCGCGACGGCGCCTTTTTCCTGGAAAGCATCGCCGTAGCGCCCGAGGCGGCTGGCCGGGGCCTGGGCAAACGCCTGATGCGGCACGTCGAGGACAGAGCCCGGGCGCGGGGCTTTGACCGCGTCACGCTCTATACCAACGCGAAGATGGTCGAGAACCTGGCAATCTATCCGCACCTCGGATACAGCGAAACCGCCCGTCGCAGCGAGGGCGGTTTCGATCGTGTCTGGTTCGAGAAGCGGCTCTGAGGCTCAGCCGAGGTCGACGGTGATCACCTTCTGGCCCTTGGTGGCCAGGCCGATCTTGCCTTCGCACAGCCGGATCGCATCCGCCCCGAAGACATCCCGACGCCAGCCGCTGAGCGAGGGGACATCGCGCTGACCGGCGGCCAGCTCGTCCAGCTCCGACGTGGCGGCGATCAGCTTGGGCGCCACGCCTGCAGTGTCGGACTTGGCCTTCAGCAGGACGCGCAGCATGTCGGCCAATGCCGGGTTCACCTGCAGCTTTTCCTTGCTCTTGTCGGGCTTCGGGAGATCCGCATCGGGGCAGTCGAGCCCCGCCTTGACGGCGGCCAGGATGCCCTCGGCGATCTCGCCCTTGCGGGCTTCGCGCAGCAGCAGCCGGGCACGGGACAGGTCCTGCGGGGTCTGCGGCTTGGTCGAGGCCAGCTCGACCAGCGCGTCGTCCTTGTAGACCCGGTTGCGCGGTACGTTCCGTGTCTGGGCATAGCTTTCGCGGAACTTCGCCAGCTCGCGCAGCACGCCGAGGAACCGGCCCGAGTTGGTGCGGGTGCGCACCCGCTGCCAGGCGTCCTCGGGGCGCACGATATAGGTTTCGGGGTTGGTCAGGATGCCCATCTCCTCGGCCACCCAGGCGGCGCGGCCGTCCTTCTTCAGCTGGGCCGAGAGATATTCGTAGATCTTGCGCAGGTGGGTCACGTCGGCCAGGGCGTATTTCTTCTGCGCCTCGGTCAGCGGACGGCGCGACCAATCGGTGAAGCGGCTGGACTTGTCCAGGTTTTCCCGGGCGATACGGCGCACCAGCGTCTCGTATCCGACCTGTTCGCCAAAGCCGCAGACCATGGCCGCAACCTGGGTATCGAACAGCGGCGCCGGGATCAGGCCCGCATCGACGAAGAAGATTTCCAGGTCCTGCCGCGCGGCATGGAAGACCTTGACCACGTTCTCGTCACGGAAGAGGTCGTAAAGCGGTTCCAGCGACAGCTCTTCTGACAGCGGATCGACCAGCACCGCGCCCTCGTCGCCCTCGCCCGGCATGGCAAGCTGCACCAGACAAAGCTGGGAATAGTAGGTGCGTTCGCGCAGGAACTCCGTGTCGACGGTGACGTAGGGATGGCTCTTCGCTTCGGCGCAAAAGGCCGCCAGCTCGTCGGTACGGGTAATCGTCTGCATCTAGGGCTTTCTGCTGATCCTGTTGGGCCTGCCTTCACCCATCCGTCATACTTGCCTTGTCAGCGGATGGGAAGGGGGCGACAGGCACCCCCTTCCCCGGCATTACACCAGCTCGGCCAGGTCAGCGGCATCGAAGCCGCGCAGCTGGTCGGTGGCACCGGCACGGACCTTCGAGACCCAATCCGCATCCGACAGCAGGGCGCGACCGACGGCGATCAGGTCGAACTCCTCGTTCTCCATCCGGCGCACCAGCTGGTCCAGGGGCGTGGCCTGGCTGCCCTGGCCGCCGAAGGCCGCGAGGAATTCGCCGGACAACCCGACAGAGCCTACCGAGATCGTCGGCTGGCCGGTGACCTTCTTCGCCCATCCGGCAAAGTTCAGGCCCTCTTCGCCGTCGAGCTCGGGGAACTCGGGTTCCCAGAAACGCCGTTGAGAGGCGTGAATGATGTCGACACCGGCGTCGACCAGCGGAGCCAGCCATTGCTCCATCTCCTGCGGCGTTTCGGCGAGTCGCGCGGCATAGTCCTGCTGTTTCCATTGCGACAGGCGCAGAATCAGCGGGAAGTCGGGCCCGACGGCGGCGCGGGCGGCCTTCACCGCCTCGACGGCAAAGCGCGAGCGGTCGGCGATGGTGGCACCGCCCCAGGCGTCTTCCCGCAGGTTGGTGCCGGACCAGAAGAACTGGTCGATCAGGTAGCCATGGGCCCCGTGCAGTTCGGCCACGTCGAAGCCCAGGCGCTTGGCATCGGCGGCGGCCTTGGCAAAGGCCGCAATGGTGGCCTCGATATCGGCCTCGGTCATGGCGGTGCCGCGCGGATCACCGGGGCCGACCAGGCCCGAGGGGCTCTCGACAGGGGCCTCGGGTTCCCACTCACCGGCGCGGGTCGAGCCGGTGTGCCAGATCTGCGGGCCCATCTTGCCGCCGGCTCCATGGACCGCCTCGATGACCTGCTGCCAGCCTTCCAGTGCGGCGCCATGGAAGAAGGGGATCCCCTGCAGGTTGCGAGAGGCCGGGCGGTCGATCACCGTGCCTTCCGACAGGATCAGCCCCACCTCGCCCTCGGCGCGGCGACGGTAGTATTCGGCATTGGCGGCGCCCGGCAGACCCTCGGGGGCCATGGCGCGGGTCATCGGCGCCATGACGATACGGTTCTTCAGCTCCAGCCCCTTGTAGCTGAACGGACGGAACAGGGTTTCGGTGGTGCTCATCTGGTATCCTCTGTGTGCAGGTGCAGAAAATTCTACGCTTGCCCCCTAAGTATAAATTGGATACCTGGTGTCAATCAGGCACCTGAGATACACTAGGTCACCCTCAGGAAACCCGCTGCCACGGAGGTAACCGCATGGAAGACATGTCCCCCGAGACGCTTGAGCAGATCGCGCCCATCTCGCCGCCGATGCGTCCGGAGTGCTTTTCGCAGGATTGCCCCAGCCGGGACGTGCTGGACCAGATCGCCGACAAGTGGTCACTGATGATCCTCAGCGTTCTGTCCGGCGGACCGACCCGCTTCAACGAGATCAAGCGGCGGCTGGAGGGGATTTCCCAGAAGAGCCTGAGCCAGACCCTGCGCAAGCTGGAGCGCAACGGGTTGGTACGGCGCGAGGTGCTGAACACCGCGCCCGTGGCGGTGCAGTACAGGCTGAACCCGCTGGGTCATACCCTGCTGCCGCATTTCCGTGCGCTCTACGCCTGGACCCATTCCTACATCGACCAGATCAATGCCGCACGGCAGGAATTCGACGCCCGGCAGAAGTAAGTATCAGCAATGTGAATGCTGATCGCGACAACCATTCATTTCCTTAAAGTATCGGAGGGGGCTATGCCAAGGTCGCCCTCAACCCGAAAGGACATGACATGGCGCATTGCGACGCCCATTCCCCTGCCCCGACCTTTCGACTGCCCGTCAAAGGTCTGACCGCCGCCGCGCTTCTGGTGGTCTTCCTGCTGCTCACCCTGGTGATGCCGCGGACCGAACTGGATCCCGACATGGCCTGGCGCGGCAACTCCGCCTCGCTGGAGATGATCCGCTAGAGCGTTTCGGCGAACCGGCGCAGCATGGCAGGATAGAGCCTGTGCTCTTCCACCAGCACCCGCGCCGCCAGGGTCTCGGGTGTGTCGCCCGGGACCACGGGCACCCGGGCCTGGCCGATGATCGGGCCGTCATCCAGCTCTGCCGTCACCTCGTGCACCGTGCAGCCGGCTTCGGCATCTCCCGCCTCCAGCGCCCGTTCATGGGTGTGCAACCCCTTGTATTTCGGCAGCAAGGACGGGTGGATGTTCAGCATCCGGCCCGCGTAGTGGCGGATGAAGCCCGGCGTCAGGATGCGCATGAACCCGGCCAGGCAAAGGATGTCAGGCTGCGCCGCGTCAAGGTGGCGGATCAGCTCGGCCTCGAAGGCCGCGCGGTCCTTGCCGAAAGGGCGGTGATCGACCGCGAAGGTGTCCACGCCCAGTGCGGCGGCCTTGACCAGCCCGCCCGCCCCGGGGTCGTTCGAGCCGACCAGTACAGGCCGCGCCGGGTGATCGCCGGTCATGCTCTCGACCAGCTTCACCATGTTCGAGCCGCCCCCCGAGACCAGGATGGCGACGCGCTTTTGGCCGTCACTCAAGGGCTCAGCCCTCCTGGCCGGTATAGCGGATGCCCTCTTCGGCGGTGACATGGCCCAGGGTGCAGACGGTCTCGCCCGCCTCGGCCAGCAGCGCCGTCAGCGCCTCGGCCTGATCGGGCGCAACCACCAGCACCATGCCGATGCCGTAGTTGAAGGTCTTCAGCATCTCGGCCTCGGCGATGCCGCCCTGGGCCTGCAGCCACTGGAAGACACCGGGCTTTTCCCAGGAGGTCAGGTCGATCTCGGCGCCCAGACCCTGCAGGACGCGCGGCAGGTTCTCGGTCAACCCGCCGCCGGTGATATGCGCGAGGGCGTGCACGCCCCCTGCCCGCACGGCCTCGAGGCAGGATTTCACGTAAAGCCGTGTCGGCGTCAGCAGCGCCGCGCCAAGCGTACCCTCGGCCCAGGGGCAATCGGCATCCCAGCCGAGGCCCGAATTCTCCACGATCTTGCGCACCAGCGAATAGCCGTTGGAATGCACCCCGTCCGAGGCGAGGCCCAGCAGGACATCGCCCGCCGCAACGCCCGCCGGCAGGTCGCTGCCGCGCTCCATGGCGCCGACGGCAAAGCCCGCCAGGTCGAAATCGCCCTTGGCATACATGCCCGGCATCTCGGCGGTTTCACCGCCGATCAGCGCCGCGCCCGAGGCCTTGCAGCCCGCGGCGATGCCTTCGACGATGCGCGCGGCGGCGTCGAGTTCCAGCTTGCCGGTGGCGAAATAATCGAGGAAGAACAGCGGCTCGGCGCCCTGGCAGACCAGGTCGTTGACGCACATGGCCACGAGGTCGATGCCGATGGTGTCGACGTTGCCGGTGTCGATGGCGATCCGCAGCTTGGTGCCGACGCCGTCGGTGGCCGCGACGAGGATCGGATCCTCGAACCCGGCGGCCTTCAGGTCGAAGAGCGCCCCGAAACCGCCCAGACCGGCCATGGTGCCGGGCCGTTCGGTGGATTTCGCCGCCGGCTTGATCCGATCGACAAGATCGTTGCCGGCCTGGATATCGACCCCTGCTTCGGCATAGGTGATGCCGTTCTTGCCCTTTTCCATCGGGACCTCCCGCACGCTGACCTGGATGGTGGTCCGGCTAGCCGATCCCGGGCCGGGGCGCAATCGGAAAGGCGCCTGTCCTGCCCTCTCGCGCGCGCCCGCCCGCCTGAACACCGCGTGCGCGAGCGGGATCCCGGCCCCGCCCGCTTGACCACCGCCGCCTGCCACCATATCCATGTCAGCGGCGGGCCTGTAGCTCAACGGTTAGAGCAGAGCGCTCATAACGCTTTGGTTGCGGGTTCAAATCCTGCCGGGCCTACCAAGAACCGTCGTTTTCCCAATAAAATCAATGGCAATGTGGCCCACGCTGGCCCACAATCCGCCACCACTTTTCAAGGGGTTACAGGGGAAGTGGACCATGGTTTGCGGGGGTTCGATGCCGCCGCCGGCCACTACTTTCGCAAGAACTCGCCCTAATGTAGCCTAGTCGCTACACATCTTGACCCAATGTAGCGATAACGCTACAAGCACCCCATGAAGTCGATCACCTACAAGCCCGCTGCCATCCGCGCCCTGCGCAAGATGCCCAGAACCGATGCCAAGCGGATCACCGGGAAGATCGAGCAATATGCCGAAGACCCCTCTTCGCTGGCGAACAACGTCAAGGCGCTGAAGGGCCGCGAGGGCATCCGGCTGCGGGTCGGTGACTGGCGGGTGATCATGAACGATCAGGGCGAGGTCCTGGACGTGCTGGCAATTGGCCCCCGTGGCGGGGTCTACGACTGAAGGAGGCGATGATGAACGAGATGGTGACCATTTCCCGCGCAGAGTACGACCGCCTGCGCCAGGCGGCCGAGGATCTCTCTGACCTGCAGGCCTATGACCGAGCCGTGGAAGCCGGCGGCGAAAGCGTCCCGGCCGAATACGTGAACCGGATCCTGAACGGAGAGAATCCGGTGCGCGTCTATCGCGACTGGCGCGGCCTGACAGCTGCCGCCTTGGCCGAGGCCTCCGGGGTGAACCGTGTCCAGATCACCCAGCTCGAGACCGGCAAGCGCGGCGGCACCGTGGAAACGATGAAGAAGCTCGCGGAGGCCTTGAGTGTCGCGGTCGATGACCTGATCTGACGGGGCGGATCATCTGAGCAGGTGATCTGCGCAACGCCTGCCTGCAGGGTAGTCGGCGTCTGGAAGCCCGCTTCCTCGACTTTCGTGCCACGCGCAGCTTGCCGACAAGCACCGACACAAAGGGGCGGAGAACTGCCGTTCGCCGCGGTCGCGAAAGCACTTCGACCGCACCCCGGAAGCGGACATTCAGGCGAAAACCAAGGTCGGAGCCCGCTTGATCGACACCAGGGCGAAATGCTGAAATTCGCTGCGTCGGTCACAAACGGCAGCACAGTGCAGCAAAGGGACATCGCCAACGCTGAAGTTCACTTCTCGACCTACAGAGAGTTCTGCTCTTGACTTCATCAAGCAGACATCTCCACCTCAGCTTCCTCTTGGATTATTTTCACAAAATCGATTGGGTCGTTGAAATAGTTTCTATAGGCTGACCTCAGCTGCTTCGGGTTGCTCGCTCGAACATAAACAGCGTTCAGGCTTGAACCTGAAGTTTCCAGCTCAGTGGCTTTAGCAATCGCATCGCCCGAGTTTTTAAACGGAATCACTTCTAGTCCGGCACTTCCATCCGCGTTTTGAAAGACATTTAGGACGGTATGCTCTTGCAGCTTCTCCTCGTCTTCGAACTGCTTTAGAGCAGATAGCCGCTGTAGAATTCCAAGCTCATCTTCAAGTCCCTGAAGCTGCTCTTGTAGTTCAGCAGTACTCACCTCCAAAAAGGCTTTATCCAGGTGTTCGTGCTTGCGAGCGATGATCTCGCTGGCAATCGCAAAGAACTTACCTCGCTTCGACTGGTCCATTTCGAACTTTGTCCGCTCCCCGTCGATTAAGTCCGATATTTCAACAGCCGTGGCCCATGCATGCTGGGCGCGCGTGCGGTATTGAATCTCTACCATCAGCCCATCCCAAGGCTTCTTGGTTTCAGCTCGATTGCTTCCACGTGGCAGGTGCCGATATACATCATGGATTCCGCGGTATCCCGTGAATTTTGGCGTTTCGATATAGTCGTATTTTTCGCGCGGGTATCTCAATGTATGATTGACGTTTTTCATAACAGCCGCGGAATTAAGATACTCCCTAAAGTCATGCAGGTCAGCAAGGTTTTCAAAAATCATCCTGCATCCAGCAAAGTCGTGCATAGCGGAAACGTCTGCAATGAGAGGACTGCCCACATCATTTTTTCGTTTCAGCTTGTCAATCACCGTGTTACGGCGCTTCAGGCGCTGCGCAAATTCAACGCTGTATGGCTTGATAGCAATTTTTCGCTTCAGCCAGATCTGAAAAGTGTTAATGACATAACCGTGGGATGAGCGCCACTGATCGACAAGGTCAAAATCTGCGCTTGTCCCGCTTCCATCCGCGATACGCTTTCCTGCCTGCCTAACTTGGGACTTGCTTTCGGGAGGCGGGGACCAGATCGACATGTGTTTTTCCAGAATTTGTTCTTGTTGCGGCCAACTTACTAGCGAAGCGCGCACATGTCACCGGGGATTCCGTTGACGCCGTACTGGGCCCGGCGCAAATCTAATTGAACGGCGTCGATGTGATTAGAAGTGAACTGTTGAACACAGTGTACAGCGGTTACTTCTTGAGTGATAGCGATCTGCTGAGCCTAGCGAGAGGGTCTACTTCGGGCTAGGATCGGTCATCCCCCGCGCCCGCAACGAATGGCCCGTTCGGGCCGTCTCTGCCGGGTAGGTCAAATCACTTAGCCGTCCAGCACGCCGCGCCGCCGTAGGTCCCGTCAGAGCCCATCCTTGACGAAGGCTGCGTCGTGGACCAACGTCTGCTAGGCCGATAGAGGTATAACGTCTGGCGCAACGCTTTTTGATTGTCAGCTGAGATGGTTAATACCGAGCTGCGTTTCATCAGCCGCATAAGGAAAAATTAGGTGTTGGTATTTCTTGCCCATGCGATTGAGCAACTTGACCTTGCTGCTGAGCATATTTCAAAGGGTGATCCGAACAACGCACGATTTGGGCTCATGTTAACAGACAATGTTCTGGAGCTTGTGTTACATCAAATGGCAAAGGACGAACAGCGTGAGCGAACTAACTTCTTGAACCGCGAGAAGACCTACGCCGACGAGTCGGACTTGAGAGCCGCACTTGGCAGGCATTTTGATGCCAAAGTCTCATTTTTCAGATCACACAACAAACTGAGTGCCGAAGAAGCAGAAAGTATCACAATCTGCCATAGCTATCGTAACGAGGTCTACCATATCGGCTTGCACCATCAGGACATCCTACCTGCTCTTGCGCGTTTCTACTTTTATTTGGCTTGCGGCGTTCTTGGCCGCTATAAAGCCAATACGATGAGCTATAGCCCTTCTATGGTGTTGCCAGAGCGAGCCCTGAAATACCTAGGATCAAAAGCAATTGGTTTTCATGTATTTGACGAGTACCAAAGTGTTTGCCTGACGCTCCAAGAAGGCATCTCATTTGAATCCTGCAATCTGGTTTCGTCACTGGCGGATCATATGACCGAAATCATAGAACAGCAGGACATTGGTGTTGGGATGATCGCCACGGCTGGACCGAGACAGATGACACGTGATGAAGCTATCGTTGAAAGCCAAGCATGGCGGTTGGCGTTCAAGGAAGAAGGTAAGAAGTTTGCGACGGGAAAATGGTCCGGTGGCAGCGTGCTTGATTTTGTCAACTGGATTGGCGCAAACTACCCCTTCAAAAACAGGCGTGACCCTATTCCATCATGGCAAAAGCGCGAGCAATCTTTGCGCTTGGAAAAGAACCCGCACAAGGCGCTCAAGAAATACAAAGACTTCATGACGCAAACTGAAAATATCCGGGATGTCATCGAAGAAAGTCACTTGCAGGTCGAGATGTACATTGATGAACAGATCGACAGAATGCGCGGCAAGTAATTCGGAGCAGCGACAACCCAAAACCCGTTTAACATCATCGGTCAGCTTTGGCGGCAAAAAAATAATGAGCTGACATCAAGATCGAATTGTCTAAGGTCAGCTTCGTCCCGCACTGGGGACCTTCGGGCCCCGCCAGGGTTCGCAAGTGCGGCGAACGGCAGCTTTGACGGGCTGCGATGCGGCATTCTGATCCAAGGCCGAAGGTCGGCTCTGGGCCGGAAACGCGGGAAGCCAAGGCGCCACAACTTCAGCCAAGGCAGCGTCCTGCTCGCACCAGACGCCGATGTGGCTCATTGCTGCGGTCTATTTTGGCGACCATAGGAGGCCGGCAGCTCCAGCCACCGACCTCGCTACCGCCACCTACAGCAACCCGACCCGAGTCTCGCGGTTCGATACGATCAGCTCTTCCGCCTCCGATGCCCCGCTCTTAGCGACAGTGTACTTCAGCCGCACCGGCTCGATCTGGAAGCCGGCGAACATGTCGCGGATCTCCGGCCGGTCGTTGATCGACAGGATAAACGCGCCCTTGATGCCGGCCAGCAGCTCGGCCATCTCGGCGAACTGATCCCGGGCGAACAGCCCCTTGCCGTAGTCGTTTTCCCCGCCCCAGTACGGCGGATCGAGGTAGAACAGCGCCTGCGGGCTGTCGTAGCGTTGCAGGACCTCCTTCCAGTCCAGGTTCTCGAAGATCACCCCGTCGAGGCGCTCGTGCGCGGCCTCCAGGAGCGGCTCCAGACGCGCCAGGCTGAACCGCCCTCCCCTGTCGCTCGACACCCCGAAGACGCCGCCGACCTGGCCACCGAAGGCGAGCCGCTGGAGGTACAGAAACCGGGCCGCCCTCTCCAAGTCCGTCAGCCCGCCCGGGTCCTGGGCGCGCAGGCGCTCGAACTCGCGGCGCGAGGTGATCTGGAAGCGCATGACATCCATGAGCTGCGGATAGTGCCGCTGCAGGATCCGAAAGAGGTTGGTGATTTCGCCGTTCAGATCGTTGGCGACCTCGCACCTGGGGCGCCAGCTGCGCCGCAGGAAGACGCCACCCATGCCGACGAACGGCTCGGCATAGGTGGCGTGAGGAATGGCCTCGATCCGGTCGATGATCTTCCGGTGCAGGGCTTTCTTGCCACCAAGCCAGGGCGCCACGGGGGCCGCCGGTGCGACCTTTGTCGTTGTGTTCATGATTGGTTCCAGTCACAACCGCCCCACTCTCGCGAGAGTACGGGCGGCGATTCTGGAGTGATCTCGTCGGCGCAGCTGGTCTGCAAACTGGGCTGCGTGGTGGCGGTGTTGGCGCACCGCTGCCCCCGGTTCCGGGGGCCAGATCCTCCGGCCGGCACGGCGCGGAGGTAAGGACGGAGTGGATCTCCGTCATGGGCAGCGTGACCTCAGCGGCCGCTGCCGCGGCCAGGACATTCCGCCTCCCAGGTCGCATTGGTCTTCAGGTCCCGCCGCAGGTTCCAGGGCGCATTCGCCGCCCTCCAGTCGATCTCGGTCTGGCTGAAGATCCGCATCTCTTCCACGTCGCAGAAGGCCGGACCGGGCGGCGGGGCTGCCGGCGCCGGGTCACTCCGCAGGCAGGAGCCAGCGGTCAGGCACAGAACGGCCGAGATCGGAATCGGGAATGCTGTCCACCGCATCGTCGCGCTCCTTGTCGAGGTGAAGATCCGCCACCCGGCCGTTGCAGCCGGTCAGCATCGTGTCGAGGATCTGCGCCCGCGCCTGCAGGCGGTCGACCTCGGCCGAGAGGTGCCAGGCCAGCCCGGCGGCGCCGAGGACCGCCGCCACCGCGCCGCCGGCGAGGTATGGCGCCAGGAAGCGCATCACGCTCCCAGCCCCTCAAGGCAGAGCGCCCGCTCGGCCGCGCGGCGGCGGGTCAGCCCGCGCACCGGCTGCAGCACGCCCTTCACCCTGGCCTTGTTCCACATCATCAGCGCCTCGCAGGCGCCGGCGAGATCACCGGCCATGGCGCGGCGCGACATCGAGGAGCCGCAGAAGGCCCCGGCGCCGATGTTGTAGGCCGCCGAGACGAAGGCGGCGCGCGTCTGGTCCGGCAGCTCGGCCGGCAGGCAGGGGCGGATCCGGGCTTCGAAGGCGACGACCTCGGCCAGGAAGATCTCTCGGCACTCCTCGGCCGTCGCGGTGTCGCCGAGGCGCACGCCCTCTGTGTGCCCGGTGCAGATCGTCGGGATGCCGGCGATGTCGATATAGGCCTTCAGCCGGGTGTCCTCCCAGGGCTCGATGAAGGCGACGGCCAGGATCACCGCTGCAGCTGCGCCGGCGGCGCTGCGGCCGAACCAGCTGCGCGGCAGGCCGATGCCGCCGTCCTCCTCGACCAGGAAGGCCTCGACCTTCTCCTGGAACAGGATCCGCGCCGGGATCGCCAGCACTGCCAGCAGGCCCGCGAGCAGCGCGAAGACCGGCGCCGGCAGGCCCAGCATCGAGGCATCGAGCAGCATCAGCGCCACCGAGGCGAAGATCAGCGCCGCCGAGGCCAGCATCAGCCAGATCGACCAGGCATAGCGCAACACGCTGCGCCAGTTGGAAAGAAGCCGTGGTTTCATGTTCACCTCCGAGGAAAGAAAAAGGCCCCGCGCGATGCACGGGGCCGGTGACACGAATGTCCGTCTTGAACATCCGCGAGGGGCGCGCCAGAAGGCGGCCATGAGCACGAATTACTGCAAGATCGACCGCGAGGCCGGCACCTTCACCCTGCAGCTGGCGACCTGGCACAACATCTATCCGCTGGAGACGCTGGACAGCTGGCTGACCTTCTACCGAGAGCAGCGCCGGCTTTTCCCGAAGTCCCGTGACACCTACGATGAGACCATCGCGCTGCTGGAACAGGCCGCGGCAGAGCACGACGCGGGCTGAAAATCTGGGCGTTACGCGCTGACGTGCCTGAAGGCATAGACCGCCCCCTTCAGAAACTCTGGACTTGATCTTGGTGCGACTTAATTCGCCCAGTCATGACAATAGAGAAGATCGAGATTGACCCCGCCGCCGCGACGCTAACGCTTCACTTCGAGGAGCATTGCCGCTCTTACCCTTTGGCTGACCTGCAAGACTGGCTGACCTTTCACAGGGAGCAGCGAGACCTCTTCCCGAAGTACCGCGCCAGGCATGAAGAGATCATCACTGCGCTTGAGACGGTCCTCGCCGAGCACACCGCCAATTTACTTGGTCTTGGTGGCCCCGAAACATGCGCCGACCCGAGTCGAAAGCCTGACGCTGGTTAGGGCGCCGGGTTCAGCACCTATGTGGTCGCTTGAGGTGTCCGATCGGTCGCTCCTAGGCTCAAAGAAGCGTAAGCAGCATCTAGACACTGAACGTGGAGAGCGCGACAGTCCGGCTGGGACAAAGTAGTTGATTCAGCCAATGACTATTCAAAGTTACACGCTAGATCGTGAAACGGGTGTGTGCTCGGTGGAAATCGCAGCGCACGTGGTGGAATATCCGTTAGCAGAGCTTGAGGGTTGGATTTGTTTCTATGACAGGCAGCGCGAGCGCTTTCCCAAATCAAGAGACAAATATGACGTCGTCATCAACCTTCTTGAGAGCGCCCTTGCCGAGCGTGATTTGAACTAGCGAACGGTCTCAATCCTTTCCAGCCGCGCGTCGATGCGCGAGAGCAGGCCGAGGATCGAAGAGAAGCGCTCATCGGCGCGGGCTTGTTCGCTTTCCAGCGCTCGCACGCGAGCTTCCAGCCGGGTCTGCTCTGCCCGAGCCTCTTTCAGTTCGACTACACTGCGGGCGATCTCGACCGAGTTGGTCTCAGTCTGGGTCCGCAGCGCATAGAACGCACCGGCCCCACCCAGCACGATCAGGACGATCTGGACCACGTTCCCAAAGGAAATCGTGGACGTGAACTCGGGCCGCCGGGGGCGGAAGGTATCTTCAGTCATGTCTGCCTTCTTGGGAGCTATCCGGTCCCTTTTCATTTCAGAGTTGCGCCGGCAGTGCTCATTGCACGCTCGGCATGGCAATGCTGGCCGGCGCCATCACCGGCGCGCCCTGCGCATCGAGGACGGGCGCCCCGGCCTCGTCCACGAGTGGCCGCGCCGGGATCGACGCCACGCTGGACCAGAGCGCCCAGGCCCCGGCATCCTGCCTCACCTGCGCGTAGAGAGCGGCGCCTGTGGTGGCATAGCTGTCGCTGCGCTGGCCGGGCATCTCGTAGGGCGTCCGGCCGAGGATGGTGATGCCCAGCTCGGGCACTTCGGCCAGCGCGGTCCATTGCGCCACCTGCGCCGGCGTGAGGTTGGCATAGAGGCCGGCCGGCCCGTCATTGGCCTGGCCGGGGTTCGGGTAGCTGGCGGTGCGGGCGATCCCGCCCTCGACCCGCGAGCCGTCCTCGGCGATCACGCCCGGGACATGGGCGGCCAGCCAGGCGATCAGGGCCTGCTCATTGGCGATGTAGATCAGGGCTGCGGTGACGGTCATGCGGTCAGTGCCTTCATATCGGCGACGGTGTAGGCCGAAGCTGGCGCAATCCAGAGCTTCTCATATGCGGCGCTGACAATATGGCTTGACCCAGCCCCGTCGAGATCTGCGAGGTACAGCACATCTGGTGCGGAGAATGGGGACGTGAGGTCAGGTGTCGCCTCTGTCCCCGAGTAGACCAGCCGCAACTCGTTCTCCTTAAATAGCGCCGCCATCGAAAGCCCGTTGCCGTAGGTATGAGAGGTCTGGACGGTGCTTGTCGTCGCGCTGGCCCGTTGTCTGATCCGCAAGAGGTCCGGCGCGGAAGATGGGGAGAGAATATCGCAGAAGTCCCCGCCGCTGCCCGCTAGGCGCAACAGGGCCTGATCCTCTCCCGCCTTCACCTGCGCCAAGCACTGCAGAAAGACCCAGAAGCCCCCCGACAGATCGAAGCTGGAGAAGTCAGAGGTGAAGAGGTCTGGGGCGCGGGTGGAGTTGACCCCAACGGGCGACGTAGCAGAAAAGCCGTATTCCACCATTGGGAGGGCGACCAGAACGTCACTGGCGAAGCTGTCGTCGAAATTGTTGAGGTAGACGGCGGTGTTGTCCGTGGCGTCCAGATCAATGCGACGCCACTCGGAAATTGCAGTTTCAATCGGGCCTTGCGTGTTGCCGCCCGCCTTGCTGCCGTAGAGGCAGATGTCATTGGTCCCGCTGACGCCGAACTCCTTGATGTAGATGCTGATGACCTTGTTGTCGGCGGTCAGGCTTCCCGCGGTTTGGAACTGCACCGAGGAGGACGGTAGTGCAGATAGCCGAACCCGATTAACCCCCCCGGTCGCGCCATCAGGGCCGATTTCATCAGGCATCGACGTAACGATGGCATTGGTGGTTGCGTAGTACGAGCCGAATTGGTTCGTCGCCATCCCCTCCATCAGCCACCGCCGCGCCCCGGTCGAGTAGTCTGCCAGCCGGGGCTCATCGACGCCACGCGGCACGAGGAGCCCCGAAGCGGCCCGCTCGTACCGCATCCCGGCGGAGCTGAAGCCGCCCATCTGGGGAAACCCCCGGGCCAGCCCGTTCCTGGCAAACTGACCGCGCCGGAAATCGGCGTACCAGAGCGCCTTGCGGGCCACGGCGTTCTGCGCCAGCCAATGCGGCGCCCGCCCGAGGATCGCCGGCAGGCTGAGCCGGTTCGCGAGGGTCAGCGCCATGGCTCAGCCATCCACCGAGGCGACGGTGCAGGTGGTGCCCACGCCGACGCGGCGCACCGCGTGAACGGTAGTGAACCCGACCGAGACCCCCGAATAGGTGAGCCATTTGCCGTCAGCGTTACCCTTCGGCAGGATCACCAGGTCGGCGCCGGCGGTGGTGTCGAGAACGGTCACCGCCTTGGCGACCGGGTCGAGGTCGGTGTCATCGGCCGGCACGATCACGGCGCCCTTGGAGCCAAGGCTGGACGAGGTCGGGGTTTCGGTCGCGTAGGGATCGGACATGGTGGTTCCTCCGTTCAGGTCTTGATGCAGATGAGGACGGCGAGGTTGCGCGGGCGGGCTTCGCTCCCGCCGCTGTCCTCGACCAGCTGGACGCCGGAGTTGCCGGCCTCCTGGTAGCTGCCCGTCCCGATGTTGTTGCCGCCGCCGACGCCCGGCGCGTAGCCGCCCGGCCCGAAGCCCCCGACCGAGCCGGAACTCATCGACGCGGTGTAAAGCTTGTGATGGTGCGCCCTGTTGGCGTCGGTCTGCGCAGTGCCGAGCGCGCGCCCGGCATCCACGCCGCGCCCGTCATCCCAGCCCCGCAGGAACTCGCCCCGCGCATCAGGCAGGCGGAAGGTGGTGGCCCCGTCGCCGGGGCCGAACTGCGCCACATCGGCGCCGCTCTCGTCCAGCGCGCCGCTGGCCTCTGCGAAGGCCCAGAGCGCCGGATAGGCCGCCCGCTCCACCACCTGCCCCCTGAGGGCCAGCCAGCCCGCCGGCGCATCGACCGCATAGAAGGTGCCCACCTGGCCGGTCGGCACCAGGGCCTCCAGGTCGACCTCATCGCGCAGGGCGGCCACAGCATCGACCAGTGTCTCGGCCTCGCCGACGATACTGTCGAGGAAGCTGGCCATCGCCGCCAGTTGCGGCGCCCCGGTCTGGGTAAACCAGGCCATCAGGGCCTCGGCGCGGGCCGGGAAGGTGGCCGGGTCGGCCTCGCTGGGCAGCAGGCCCTCGTAGGGCGTGAAGGAAGGAACAGGCATCAGGCAATCCCCATGATGGTGAAGGTGTATTCGTATTCGTCGGGCAGATCTTCGAGCCAGCGGACCGGGCCGAGGACGCCGAAGTGAATGCTGGAGGGGCGCCGCTCGGCGCCGATGGTGGCGACCAGCGAACCGGAGAGCCGGTCGAGCTGCGGCTTGACCTGGCGCCAGAGCGGTTCCGAGGCGACCACCGCGTAATCCATTTCAACGCGGGTCGGACCCCGAGCCAGGGTCAGCGTGCCGTAGTCGTTGAAGCTGTAGCGGCTGCCACTGATCGAGCGGCCCTCGGTCTGCTGCGCCATGCCCTTGCCGACAAACAGCTGATCGCCCAGGAAGACCTCGCCCAGCCTGACCTCGGCGCCGCTGAGCGCGATCAGGATCCGCGCCGTGGTGCCGGGGACCGAGAGATCGACCAGCTTGTCCTGGAAGCCTTCGAAGGGCTCGGTGAACCATTCCCACCAGTCGCTGACCTGGCGGCCCGAGAGGTTGGTCTCGGTATCGCGCAGCACCGCATCGGCCACGTCGTAGCAGATCACCCGGGCCGAGGTGGCGACCACCCCGAAGAGGATCATCGTATCGACACCCGAGATCCCCGCGATGTCGAGGATCACCGGCGCCGTCGCCGGGTCGATGCCCAGCCCCGGATCAAGCCAGGGCACCACGGCGCCCGGATCCTCCTGCGCCACCGTGGCATTGGTCAGGATCCCGTCGAAGGCCGCGAAGGCATTGGTGAAGCGGTCGAAGACCCAGCGGGCGGCCAGCGCCGACTGGTCCTCCAGTGCCGGGTCGATGCCGAGGTTATCCTCGATCACCGACTGGAAGATCCGGTGGCCCCGGATCACCCGGTCATTGAGCCCGTAGGCGGTGCCGGCATCCCAGGCCGGCGCCTCCTCCTCGGCCAGCGAGCTGCGCACCAGATCGAGGTCGGGCGAGAACTCACGCGCGACATGCATGTCAGCCGACCTCCCGATTCTGCGGGGTGCCCCAGGCGTCCCAGTTTTCCATGAGGGTGACGAGGCGGCGCAGCGCCGAGGTTTGCGCGGTGCCGCCGGCCGAGAGCTGGCGCAGCGTGCCGCCGAGGGTCACGCCGGCATCGCCCTGCGACCAGATCTCGGCAGTGTAGCCCCGCGCCTCGCCGATGGCCGCGAGGCGGGCGTCGAACTCGCTGGCGTAGTAGCTGCCGAGATCCACCGCGCCGGTCAGGCTGTCGATCCCGCCCTCGACCTCGGCGAAGAGATCCGAGAGCGAGAGCAGCGCCGCGTAGGTCTCGCGCCCCGCCTCGGTCATCATGTCCTGGCTCATCACCAGCTCGCGGAACTGCCGCGCCGTCTCGGGCACCGCCAGGCCGAGGCCCTCGAACTGCGCCTGCAGCGCATCGCTGGCCATCTGCATCCGCTCGGCATCGCTGAAGAAGCTGGCCGCGAAGCTGGAGAGGTTGCCGGCCAGGGCATCGACCCCGCCGGCGATCTCGGCCAGATCCTCGGCCGCCAGGGCCATCTCCTCGAAGGTGCCTCGGAACGCCTGGCCGAGCGGCTCCATCATCGTCTTGAGCGCGGCGAAGATCTCGACCTGCTCGAAGCTGAGCCCCGAGATCGCCTCGGAGATCGCATCGGCATAGCCCGCGAACCACCCGGCCACGGCCTCCTCGATCTCGGCCTCGGACATGTCGCGCGTATCGATGCGCGTCATGGCGACGTCGACGCCCTCGACCATGGCCGCCGTGATCTCCTTGCCGGCCCGCCCGAAGGTCTGCCGCACGGCCTCCTGGACAGAAGCGAGCTGCGCGCCCAGCACCTCCTGCGCCTCGGCATCGAACGCGGTCAGCCGGGTGCTGGTGCTGGAGATCAGACCCCAGAAGCTCGACTTCTTGATCTTCTCGTAGGTGCCCCCGGTCAGGTCGCCATCCTCGACCCCGAGCTGCAGCCCGGCACCGACCAGCTTCTTCGAGCTGAAGCCCTTGATCAGCCCGACCACCGCCGAGACCGCGCCGATGATCGGCAGCGCCGCCGAGACGGCCGAGCCGATGGCGCCGAGACTGGAGACCAGTCCGCCACCGATCCCAGAGATCGCCGAGGTGACGCCGGAGAAGGCATCTTTCAGGCCCCCCCAAACGCCGCCAAGCCCCTTGCCGTCCTTGCCGAACGAGATCGAGAGCAGCCCGCCGAAGGCATCGCTGGCCGCCGAGGCAATGCCGGATTTCAGATTCCCGAAGGCGCCGGCCATGTCGCCGCGCGCGAGCGAGGACAGTGCGCTGTCGAAGGCCCGTTGCAGGCCATAGAGGTTCTTGGCGGTCTCATCCACCTCATCCTGCACTGTCTTCAGCGCAGTGCTGCCGGAGCCGCCGAGGCTGTCGAAGTCATCGCCGAGGTCCTGCACCGCATCGCTGGCGGTGGTGAGCGCCGTGGTGATCCCCTCAGCGCCGTCCTGGGCGCCCTCGGCCACCTCTTCGCCCGTCTCGCCCGTGTCCGCCAGGGCATCGCCAAGCGCCTTGACCGAGGCCAGCGGCGCCTCGGCCCCGGCGGCCAGATCATCGGCGGCCGTGCGGAAGTCCTCAGCCGCCTGCAGCGCCTCCTGCCGCGTCCGGTCAAGGCCCGCGACGGGCGCTGTCAGCGCGGTCTGATCGAAGGCGCCCCCGAAGGCTTCGGCCATCTGGGATCGGGCGACCTCGGCGGCGCCGGCATAGGGGTTGGCGATACCGCCCAGGCTGACGCTGCCCAGCTCGCCGAAGGTACTGTCGATCCCAACCGCGCGCAGCGCCTCGCCGATCTTCATCGTCCAGGCTTCCACCCGCCGGATCGCGCCGTTCAGCATCGCCTCGATGCCTTCGATGATCCGGTTCGCCGTCGAGAAGACGATATCGCCCATGACCCCCGGCAGGCTGGACCAGAGCACCTTGATCGCGTCGAAGGCCCCCTGGAAGGTGTTCACCGCGCTATTGGCGAAACCGGTGAACCGCTCGACCGTCGCGGCCAGCCAGTCCGCCGCGTCGGCCTTCAGCTCCTGGAAGGTCGCCGCGATGCTGGCGCCGACCGCCTGCACCCGCATCTCGATCCGGTCCCAGGCCTCGGCCACCACGTCCTTCACCAGGCGCATCAGCTCGCCGAAGCCGCCGACCGCCTCGGCCATGCCCTTGATCTTCAGCCCGACATAGACCGCGCCCGCCGCCAAGCCGGCCAAGCCCGCAACCAGCAGGCCGACCGGCGAGGCAATGGCCACCACCACCGGCAACAGCGCCGAAGCGGCCGCCGCCATGCCGCCGAGCGCCAGCAGCGCCGGGCCGACGGCGGCGGCCACGGCGCCACCGATCACCGCGAACTGCTTCACCTCTGGCGAGAGCGCCTGGAAGGCAAGCGCCATGTCGGAGAGCCCCTCGGCGATATCGGCCACCACCGGCAGGAGGATCGCGCCGACCTGTTCCATGGCATCGCCGATGTCCATCATCGCCGCCTCGATCTGCCCCGAGGGCAGATTGCGCAGCGCCTCGGCCTGGCCGCCGTACTGCTTTTCCAGCTCAGCCAGCATCAGCTCCTGGGCGCCGGCGGCATCGCCGACCTCGACCATGGTCTTGATCAGGTTCTTCTGCTCTTCGGTGAAGGAAACGCCGACCCGGCTCAGCGCCGTCAGCCCCTTGGCCGGATCGTTCAGCGCCTTGCCCAGCATCACGGTGGAACTCTGCAGGTCCTGGCCGAGCGCTGCCGACATATCCAGCGCCATCTTCTGCGCCCGGCTGAAGACATCGCCCGTGACATTGCCGAAGGTCAGCAGGTTCGACGTGACCTTGCCGAGGATCTCCTCGTCCCCGAAGAGCGAGTTGCCCTGCAGGTCGCTGGCGATCTTCTGCAGCTCGGCCGAGGTGAAGCCCGCCGTGGTCCCCATCGAGGCCAGCGCCGCATCCACCTGCGCCACCGCCTGCGCCTGGACCTTCTGCAGTTCCATCGACTGCTTGCCGATGGCCACCAGCGGCGCGGTCAGGGCCAGCGACATGCCCGCCCCGATGCGGCGGAAGTTCTTCGCGAGACCCGCGAACTCCTTCTGCATCCTGCGCATGTCGCGGGTGGCCTCGGTCATGCCCTTCTGGAAGGCGGCCGAGTTCATCCCGAGGTCGATGCGCAGCGCGCCGATCAATCCCTTGAACATCTGTCAGCTCTTTCTCTGTGCGGATCTGGCCCGGGTCTGCGCGATCCGGCCCTGGAAATAGGCGCGGATCTCCATCCCGGAGGAGCCGCGCTTGCGGCGCCCATCGAGGAAGGCATCGGGCCTGGGGAACTTCTTCGGGTCATTGAAGGCGACCAGCACCAGCTGGCCGAGGCTGTAGATCTCGCCCCGGCGCTGGCGCGCCGCCCGTTCCTGCCCGAGGAGCACCCCGGACAGGACAAGGTCGATCTGGCGCAGGGTCAGGTGCCCGAAGCGGGCATGATCCTGACCGGCCGCGACCCACTGGCGCATCAGCTCGGGCCAGTCGGTTCCTTTGCCCTGGCCGGCGCCGCCTTGCCGGCCTTGCCGCCGTTTCCCGAGGCCTCCTTCGCCTCCGGGAAGGCCAGGCGGATCGCGGACCCGATGGCCTGAAAGGCCGGCGCCATGCCGCAGGCATCCAGTACCTTGCCCGCATCGCGCAGGGTGGTGCCCTCCTGGTATTCCTGCAGGCCGGCCCAGAGGAGCGTGCGCGTCACGCGCATCGAGACCCGGCCCTCCTTGGCGCCGTTGAGGGACTCGGCCACCGCCGTGAAGTCCTTCCCGGTCTCCTCCTCGTAGGCACACATCGCGTTGGTGGTGAAGGCAAGTTTCCAGGCCTCGCCGCCCGTCCTGGGCGCGAGATCCACGTAAGTCTTCAGGGTCATGTCAGGGTCCTTTCAGGGGCCGCGCCTCAGGCGGCGGCGGTGAATTCGGTTTCGCCGGAGGTCTTGCCGGAGATGGTGAAGGCGGCATCCGCGTCGATGCTGTCCAGGCCGCTGACCTCGACCACCGGGGTGATCATCAGGCAGTCGAAGGCGTCGCCGTTCTCCAGCGCGATGCGGTAATAGGTGCCGCCCGGGCGCGCCTCATCCGCCTTGGCCGCGACAAAGCCCGCGCGGTCATAGAGGCAGGAAATCGACAGATCGCCGGGCTCGGCGAAGCCCTCGCCGTACTCGTGGATCTTCGAGGGGCTATCCAGCGTCGTGCGCTGGCGCGTGGTCTTGGTCAGCGTGGGCACCGTCACCCCCGTGACCTTGGCGACGGGCGTGAAGGTCACCCCGTCCTCGGAGCGTTCGACGGTCCCGCCGAACAGTTCAGTTTCACCGGCCATTGGATTTCCTTTCTGCCGTTCAGGATTTGCGCGCCTGGCGCGCAGCTTTCCGCCGCGCCCGCGCGACGGCCTTCTCCACCTCGACGCTCATCTCGTCGCGGATCTGGTCGAAGATCTCTTGCTGGGTCTGGTCCCAGGCAGGCCGGGCATGGGGCTGGGCCGCGTGCTGCGCGTTGCCGAACTCCTGCTGCTGCCCCGCCGGGTCGCTGGTGCCCGCGTACATGAAGACATCGTCGCGCCCCTCGCGCCGGGCTGTGCTGGCCTGGCGCTTCGTCAGCCGGGTGCCGACGCCGTAGCTGTCTTCCAGGTCGCCGGAGGGTCCGCGCGGCGCCAGCGCATTCGCCCGGTCCGCGAAGATCTGCGCCGCCCGCTTCAGGACCCGGCGCACCAGCGACTTGCGCGTGGTGTGCTTCGGCAGCTCCAGCAGGGCCTTCTCCACATCGTCCCAGCCATGGGTCTTCAGATCGACCTTCATGCCGCGCTCCAGCGGATCGACAGGTCTATCGACACCCCGAAGAGCGGCCCGAGATCGCCAAGCCCACGCCCGTCGAGATCCCGTGCGCCCATCACGAAGGCGCCGCGGAAGCGCACCCCGTCCCTCGCGCCGCGATAGCCCGAGAGCAGGCTGCGCACTTCCCAGCGGAGCGCCTCCGCCTCGCTCGCCGTCTGCGCCCAGGCATCGAGCTGGACAGTGGCGCGCCGCAGCTCCGCCTCGCCGTCGAGCGTGTAGGTAACCGGCGCGCTGACCATGGTCAGGTTGAGGCAGGGAAAGCCCGCCGCATGGGCCGGCGGCCGCCCCCAGTGGATCCGGTCCGCGACCCGCGCCTGCAGGTCGGGGTCGGCCAACAGCAGCGCCGTCAGTGCCGCCTTCATGACGATGCCCCCGGTCTGGCGCGGGCCGCCGTGAAGGCGAAGACGCCCCGGCGCGCGGCGTGCGGACCCTTGCCGACAAGGTCCCAGGTCTCGCCCAGCACCTGCAGGCGATCCGCCAGCGTGATGGCGCGGGCCTGCGGCGTGTCCAGCACCAGCACCCGCAGCGCCTCGACAAGCCCCTCGATCTGCAGGGCAACCTGTTCCTGCGCCCCGAGCGGCTCGACCGCCGCCCAGGAGCGGCCGATCTCGGCCCACTGGTATGTCGGTTCGTTGAGCGCAGTGCGTCCGGCCTCGCTGCGGCCTTCGAAGACCGCCAGCCGGTCGCGCAGGATCACCTCGCGGCCGCGCGACAGCGGCGCGCCCTGGGTCTGGGCCATGTCAGAAGTCCTCGGTCACGGCGGGCCGCTGGTAACGGGCCTGCTTCATCAAGGCGCGGCAGCCGAAGCTGGCGCGGGTGTATTCGGTCTGGTCGATGGCGATGTTCGCCTCCCGCCAGTCCTTCGCGATCAGGATGATGGCCTGCTGCAGCCGGGCATCGGCCCGGTCCGCGCCCACCACCGCCTCGACCTCGATCACCGCCGGGCCGCCCGACACGGTGCCAAGCGGAAACAGGATCTGCGGTTCGTCCTGCAGCATCCGCAGCCCCAGGTCCGGCAGGGCGATGATGGTTTCGGCCGCGCCCTGGATCAGTTTCACGCCGGTGACCTCGGCCACCGGCGCGCAGGGGAACCACCAGCGCAGCAGGCGAGGCCGCGCGTCAAAGACCAGCCGGACCGAGCGCCGGCCCAGCAGGCGATTGGTGCCCGCCTCGACCACCTCCTGCGCCGCGCGCAGGTAGCTCTCGATCAGCAGATCCGCCTCGGCATCGGCCTCGATGAAGCCCGTGGCCCTGCGGTAGTCTTCGACGCTCACTGCGAGCGCGGGCGCTTCCCCGGTCAGTTGCATCGGCCCGCCTTACTTCTTGGCCGGGGTCTTGGCGCCCTGCGCGGGCGGGCTGCCGGCCTCGGAGCTCGTGGCGGGCGCACCGCCGGCGGCTTCCTTCTCGGCCAGGGCGGCCTCGCGGGCATCCAGCTCGGCGGCGCGCGCCTCCATCTGGGCCTTGAGGGTCTGCGCCTCGGCCAGCGCCTGCGCGGCCTCGGACGCCTCGGCGACCTTGGCCGAGGTCGTCTTCGGCGCCCGGTAGGCGACCGCCACGCCAGAGGCGATGTACTGGGCGGCACGCTGCGGCAGGAAGCCGGCGGTTTCGCCGGGATTGTAGCGGCCAACGTGTTTCTTGAACGTCACGGGGGTGAGCATCTCGGGATCTCCGATGTCAGAGGGAAAGGGCTGCGCCGGGGTCCTCCCGGCGCAGGGGATCAGGCCGCCTGCAGCGACCAGTCGGCCGCGTTGAAGCCGGCGATGGCCTCGTCATGTTCGGGCGCGAAGTCATGTTCGGCGATGGCCCGGAACAGGGTCAGGTCGCGCTGGAACGCCGACTGGGTGTCGCCGCTGGTATCCACGAAGGAGGCTTCGGTGGATTGCGCCAGGCGGAGATCGCCGCCCTCGCCGATCATCGTCTCTGCGAAGTCGGCGAAGTAGATCTCGGTCTCGTTGCCGCCGGCGCCGAGGTTGTTGGGCACCTGCGAGGTGGTGTGCACGGGGAAGCCCTTCAGCGTGCCGGCGCGCTCGATCTCCGGGTAAAGCGGGTTGCCGTTGGCATCGCGCAGGCTCGACAGGAAGGCCTTGGCGCTGGCGCGCATGATCCAGCCGCCCGAGGTCATCGAGACATTGGCATCCTCGACCAGGGCGATACAGCGGCGCAGCGCGGTATCGGCGGCCATGGCCGTCGCCGCGACCGGGCCGGCGTCCCAGTTCGCCGCCGGCGCCCAGTAACGCAGGCCCTTCGGCAGATCGCCCGAGCCGTCATTGCGCAGGAAGGCCAGGTCCTCGCGCAGCGCCATGACCTTGAGCATGTCGTCGCGGATCATCTGCGCCCCGCCGAGCGTCGCGCGCATCAGCAGCGTGTTGGAGACCGGCACCAGCGAGCTGAGCTTCTTCAGCTTGGTGTCGATCTTGTCGAAGCTGGGCTCGCTCTCGACAATCGGGTCGATCTCGCCGCCGTAGCTGGCGGTCGCGCCGCCGGTCTGCTTGGCGTGGCGCAGCTCGCCCGCCGACATCGGCACGGTGCGCGCCCCGGCCTTGCGCACCACCACCCGGGGGCGCAGCAGGGTAATGATCTGGCTGGCCAGCGGACGCGGCACCAGCACGCCGCCGGCGCTTTCGGCGGTGGAGTTGAGGGTGGCGCCGATGCCGGAATGACCCTCGCGCTCCAGCATGGCGACGGCGCGATCCTTGTCGCCCCGGTTCGCCGCCAGGGCCAGCGCCATGAAGCCGACCTCGACGCCCTGATGTTCGGGGTTCTGCGCCTGCGCCGGCACCGAGGCAACGGCGGCGGCAGGCTGCTGTGCATCGCCGGTGGCGGCGGCGGACTGGGCGGCCTCGACCGCCTCGGCGCGCTTCACCTTCTTGTCGGCGGCCTGGAACTCGGTATCCGCCGCGTCGAACTCGGTCTGGGCAGCGGCCAGGGCGGTCTCGTCAGGGGCCTCGGCCCCGTCCAGCTCGGCCAGCTTGTCGGCCGCCAGCTTCATCTTGTCAGCCGCGGCCTTCCGGGCGCGGCGCAGGTCGTCGAGGTTCATGGATCTTGTCCTTTCGTGGGTGCTGCACGCGCGCAGCGGTTCAGCCCCGGCCGCGACCTGCGGCGGGGATCTTGGGATTTCCGAGGGTGTCGAGATCAGCTCAGGGCAGTTGCCCGGGCGGCCAGCGCCAGCGCCGAGGCGCTGCGGCTGCCGGCGCGCGCCGCCTTGCGGGGCGGCGGCGCATAGGTGCCGAGGATGCGGGTGTAGAAGGCGCGCCGGGTCTCGACCTGATCGGCCAGCCCGCGCCGGATCGCCTCGGCGCCATCGAAGATCGCCCCGCCGTCGCGGGGATCGTCCGAGACGCTGGCCCGGCTGCGCAGATCCTCCACGCTCATGCCCCTGCCCGCTGCCGCCGCTTCATGGAAGCGCGTCTCGGCCTCGGCCAGGCTGCGCTGCAGCTCGGCCTTGCCCTCTTCGGTCGAAGGGTCGGGCCACTTCGCGCGGGCATGGGGCGAGGTGAACTCGTAGACCTGGACGCCCGAGGCGCCGGGCTGGACGAAAGCCCCGGTCGCGAGCGCCGCACCGATGCTGCCCAGCTCGGCCCCCGGTGCCACCGAGATCTCACGCGCCTGGCTGGCGAGCCAGAAGCCGGCGCTGGCAGCCAGCGGATCGACCAGCGCATGGACCGGCTTCACCTTGTTCAGCTCGGCAATGGCCGCCGCCGCCCCGGCGCACCCCCGTACCGTGCCGCCGGGCGTGTCCAGCTCCAGCACCACGGCCGAGACCGCCTCGTCGCCGGCCAGCTGTTCGCAGGTCTCGATCAGCCCGCGATAGGTGGCCCAACCCAGCCAGCGTTCCAGCATGGCGGAATTGGGCGTCAGCAGCCCGCGCACCGGCACCACGGCCACGCTGCGCTCGACCGCGAAGCGCTCGACAGCGGCGGCCACCGGGCCGCGCGCCTCGTCATCGTCCATCGCCTGCGGCATCGGCTGTTCCAGCATCCACCGCGCGGCGGGTTCATGCAGCGCCATGACGCTGCCGCCCAGCAGGGCGCGAAGGGTCGGTCGGCTCATTCCTCGGTCTCCTTGTCCTCGGCCGGGGTCTCGTCCACGGCCATTCGCGACGGCACGGGGAGAGCTGCGCCCCTCGGAACCTGGTAGATCTCGGCAAGCCGCCCTCGCATGAAAGACCGGCCCTCCAGCAGAAGCACGTCGGCTGGGCGCTCACCCATGAAAGCGATCATTCCTCGGTCTCCTTGTCCTCGGCCGGGGTCTCGTCCCGGGTCATGTTCGACGGCGGATAGATCGTGTCCCCGCCCGCCACGTCGCCCAGGCCCTCTTCCCGGCGCGCCTCGTTCAGCGACATCCAGGGGCCACCCACGGCCTTGTTGAGCGCCTCGTAACGCTCCTTCGTCGTGGCCCGCAGCAGGGCGTCGAAGTTGTGGCGCAGGAACAGGCCCTGGCGCCGCTCGGCCTCGGTCAGCAGGCCAAGCGCCAGCTGGGTCTCGATGAAGCCGCCCCAGTGGCTGAGGCAGTCAGAGCGGTAATCGATGGCCTGCTGCTGCCCGTTCGCCTTCACCCCATGCTCCAGCATCTGCAGCTTCGAGGGCGGCATGCGGTAGGTCGCGGCGATCTGCTCGCGGTCGAACTTGCGGCTTTCCAGCAGCTGCTGATCGGCGGCCGAGAGATCCAGCCGCTTGATGTCGTCATCGGGGCCGATCACCGGGATGCCGGTGTCGCCCTCGTCGCGCAGCGCCCGCCGCAGGCGTTCCCGCTGGCGCTGGTAGTTCTCTTCATCCGCATCGAAGGCCTGGATCTTGGCGAAGGCCTTCATCGAGGTGCCCGAGGCCGAGCGCGCCGCCGCCTCCTGCCCGGCCAGGGCAATGCCGAAGCTCTCGGCCGCGACCGAGATCGGGCTGCGCCCGGTCCAGCCGTCCTCGGACATGTAGCGCAGATGGACCATGGTGCGGCCCGGCGCGCGGCGCCGGATCCCGGCCCCGTCCTCGAAGTCATAAAACCGCGCCCGCCCGTTGCGCAGCACGCTGCAGAAGTCCGGGTGCACCCAGTCGATCATCGTCAGCTCGCCGGCCCCGTCGCGGGGCGCATAGGCGAAAGCGGTGCCGCGCAGGGCGAAGGCGTAGATCATGGCGAAGCGGGTCACCATGGCGGTGACGCCCTCCGAGGCCTCGACGTTCAGCAGGTGGCCGGCGGCATGGTCGCGCACCCGCACCTCGCGGCCCTCGCCGTCGCGCTGCCAGACTTGCAGCGGCAGCTTGGCGAGATCCCCGGCGATGATCGTGCAGCAGGCGGTGACGGTGGCATGACGCTGCGCCATGACCGGCGTCACCCGGGGCAGCGAGGTCACCCGGCTGCCCGAGCCGCTGAAGCCGATATCGTACATCCAGGCCTCGGGCCGCGCCGTGCCGCTGGTGGCAACCGGCGCGGCGGCGGTGACCACGGGTTCGCTGCGCGCCGCCGGGGCGGGTTCGGCCCGCAGGCCGCGCGTCAGTGCTGCCAGAATGCTCATATCACCTCGATCTCCCGGTGTTTGGTCTTGCCCTTGCCGGCGACGGCCCGGCCGACGGCCATGATCATCGCCACCGCCGCGTCGATCCGGCCCGTGCTCTTCTTCTTGTTCGGCTTCACGTTCTCCGAGGCGTCCTCGTCACGGTGAACATTGCCGACCTGCCAGGCCAGCACCGGGTTGCCGCCGTGGCGGATCCGGTTCTGTGCCACCAGTTCCTCGACCCGCTTCATCGGGTTGGACATGCTGGCAAAGCCCTGACGGTGCTCGACCATCGGGAAGCCGTCCTTCTCCAGCCGTTCGGCCAGGTACTTCATGCCCCAGGGATCGTAAGCGACCTCCTGGATGTCGAGGTGCTTGCGCAGCCAGTGCAGCCGCGCCCGGATCTCTTCCTCGTCGACCGACCCGCCCTTGCAGATCTCCAGCCAGCCCGCCTGCTGCCAGCCGACATATTCCCGCTTCTCCGTCTGGGCGCGGTGGATGAACCCGCGGGGCCCCTCCGGCAGGAAGGTGTAGGCGAAGACGTGGATCTGTTCGCCCTCGGGGATCGCCACCACGATGGCCGTGGTGTCGACCTTGTTCGACAGGTCCAGCCCGACCCAGGCGCGCCGGCCCCGGAAGGCGCTGATATCCTGCGCCACCGCTGCCGCGCCCTGGTCCCAGACATCCCGCGCGATCCAGGTCTCGGCGCCCTCGGTCCAGAGGTTCAGGTGGAACCGCCGGAAGTTCGGCATCTTGGCCGCGATGATCTGCGCCAGCTTGGCCGCCGCCTCGATCTCGGCCCGGGGCTTGGAGACGTCGAGGTTCGGGTTCCCCATGGCCCAGCTGTTCGGGTCCATCGGATCGCAGTCAACGGGCGGCTCGGCCACGTAGGCGAAGAAGCGATCATCCTGCACGTCGCCGCGCAGCACGCTCTCGGCGTAGTCGCGCAGCTCGCCGCAGAGCGAGGCCCGGTCATGGCCCGCCGTGGTGATCACCCAGTCAATCGGCTGGGTCCGCGCGATCATCGATTCCGTGATCGTCTCGGCCAGCTCGCGGTCGGTCCAGCGGTGCATCTCGTCCCGCGCCAGGAAGTGCGGGTTGATCCCGTCCGAGCTGTTCCCGTCCCGCGACAGGCAGGCGATCAGCCCGTCGGTGTGCGGGTTCTCGATCTGGGTCCGGTAGACATCCATGCCCCGGCTCAGCACCGGCGAATGCTTGATCATCCGCTTGATGCCCCGGAACAGAAGCCCCGCCTGGTCCCGCGTCGTCGCCGCGCAATAGGCCTGCGGCGCCGCCTCCCCGTCCAGCAGCTGCGAGAAGAGCATCGGCACCGCCGTGTCGGTGGTCTTGCCGTTCTTCTTGCCAACCTGGTGATAGGTGTTGCGGAACCGGCGCAGCCCGTCCGCCCGCTTCCAGCCGAAGACCGAGCCCATGCGGAACACCTGCCAGGGCTGCAGCTCGAAGGACTTGCCCGCCAGCGCCCCCTCGGTGTGCCGCAGGATCTTGGCAAAGTTCAGGATCCGGTCGGCGCCCTCAGGATCGAACCAGATCCCCCGCTCGGCGCCGGTCTCCAGGTCGGAGAGGTGCCGCGCGCAGGCCATGGTGACCAGCTCGCCCGCCACGACCCGCTCCTCGACCACGTCGCGGGCATAGGCCGTGACCGGATGGTCTTCAGGATGCACCACCGCGCATCGCCTTCTCCAGCTCCTCCAGGAAAGACCCCTGGCCGCCGTTGCCAAGGCGCGCCTCGTCCACCGGCGACATGCCGTAGAGTGCCCCGATCCGCTGCATCGTCGCCAGCGCATCCTGGCGCTGCCCCCAGGCCGCGCGCTTCTTCTCCTGCAGCCCGTTGCGGGTTGTCACCTCGTAGTAATTCCCCATCACCGCCAGCTCGCCGCTGAACCGGATGAAGTCCCCGACCGCCACGCAATAGGCGGCGAAGAGATCCTCGTGGTGCGGCTCCAGCCGGTTCTTGGCGATCAGCACCGGCGCCAGGTGATCCCAGGCCTCAGCGGCCTCGGGATGCGGGAACCACTCGGGCGCCGGCGGCGCCGCGCGATAGGTATCGCCCTTCATCGGCACCACGTTGTCGAGGGTCGGCTTCTTCCCCTTCATCCTACCCTCCTTTCAGTTGGGCTTTTTTTCTCAATTAGGCGCGTGCGAAAACGACGGTAAGCCCACCGGTCAGGAGCATTTTCGCCAGGTTTTCGACCTACCCCCCGGGGGTGCGGTGAAAGACCTCGCCGGCCGTCTTGCGCGAGTGACAGGGCTTGCACAGCGGCTGCCAGTTCGACCGATCCCAGAACTTCGCCCGATCACCACGGTGCGGGTCGATGTGATCGACCTCGCGCGCCGGCACCACCAGGCCCAACTCGGCGCAATGGGCACAAAGCGGATGCTTCGCCAGGAAGCCCTTCGCCGCCCGCTGCCAGGCCGCCGAGCGATAGAACCGCCGGTTCGCCTGCGCCTCGGCGCTCTCCTGAGCTGCCGCCTTCCGCGCCGCGATCCTCTCCTGCCGGATCGCCTCATGATCCTGGCAATGCGAAAGCCCCGCCTCGGCCAGCTCTTCGCAGCCGAAAGCGACGCAGATCTTGCGCGGCATGGGAAACCTCGATGTCTGGAAACGAAAACGCCCGGCAGCTGGTGATCAGCTCCGGGCGCAATTGGGTCGAGTGCCTTGATGCAAGAGGTTTAGAATTTCGTCAAGAAAAAATCTCAACTGCAGCCTGATCGAGATAAGTTTCGAGCCGGTCCACCGATACTTCGCGCACCCGCAATCCGGTGTCTTTCGGCCGCCGGCCTCTGAGTTCCAGATAGCTCTGGCCTCTGACCAGACAGATGCCCTTCTGCAGCCCGGAGGGCCATCCCAGCGAAACGACCTGTTGCAACTTCGTGGAATAGAGCGACCAGTGAAGGGCCGTTCCCTGAGCGCCGACAAGCGACCGGGCTCCGCGTATGACCGAGAGCTGTTCATCCAACGTCAATTCCTGGGGATGGACGATTGCGTACCCACGGTCAGCAAGTCGGCGCTCGATCTCGGCCTCGCCGGCGAGCCTGGGCTTCGGCCAGCGACTGCGACTAAAGTAGATCAGCTCGTCCGAGCCGGCCGGCGCCGAGAACAAGCGATCCAGTGCGACGGTCGCCCGATCCAGATACCTATGCTTCCGGCGCAGCGGGCTGGGAGGCACATGCAGTTCCCGGATCCTCATCGGCGCGGTGATGAAGCGCAGCCGGTTGAATTCAATACCGACTTTCTCGTGAAACCAGGCAGCCCATGGCTTGAGGCTGGGCGCCTTGAGCCCATCACCGGACATGTCGGGGCCGAGGTGCATCAGTATCGGAATGTCCGGGTTGCTTCTGGCATAGTCCGCCACCGCCGCCAGGTTCGGGGTCGTCTCGGTCAGGAAATGCCCGAAGATCGGGAAATAGGTTCCGGCGTAGATGGCCTTCGGCAGAACCAAATCAGGCTCAACGCAGCGCGCCCGGCGGTTGATCGCAATGCTGGTATCGACAGAGAAAAGCAACGGCCAACCGACGATTGCCCTGCCTTTCCTGTCTCTCAGTGCGAACCAGGACAAGAGCCTTTGCGGTCGCCGTCGGGACCGAACGCACGGCTCCGCAATGGCATTCTCAAATACTTTAATCTCAATACCCACAATATATTCCGAATCCAATTTCCGACACAGTTAAGAAACTGGGAGCGATTTCAGCAATGAGAAAGCTCGAAACCTGCCGTCATTTCCCTATCGTCCACGGCTTCATTTCCGGCAGCATCTCGGAAACCCGATGCCCCGTCAGCCCGCCGTAGACCCGGAACGTATCCCGCAGCTCCCTCAGCGCCGACCACCACAGCAGATAGGCCCGCCGCTCCCGCGCCTCGTCGCGCGGATGGTTCTCGATGGTGATCGGACACCAGCGCGCTTCGACCTCACGGGCCTTGCCGCGACTTTGGTAGCGCACCAGGCCGCAGCGTTCCGTCTCGGCGAAGCGGCCGTGCGCCGTCTCGCGCCAGGCTCGGGGCTTCACCTGCGGCGCGGCGCCGGCACCCCAGCCATGAGGCTGCCCAGCTCGGGCCAGCTCAGCGATGGTCAACGCCATGCGGCGCCCGCCAACACCCTCGGGCAGCTGCGCCAGCGCATCGGCCACGGCCTCGGCGTCCGGGTGCGGATCCGAGCGCCCGCCGCCATCGACACGGCACCCCAGCTTGGCGCGCTCGATCATCACCCATTCCATGCCGAAGCCCGGCAGCTGGCCCGGCATCGAGGCCCGCAGCTGGTCGAACTCGATGGAGACCTTCTCGCGCTGGAAGGCCCACTCGATCAGTTCAAGGATCGAGACCTCCTTCACGCCGACCGGTTGAGCCGGCGTCATCCGCATCATCATGGTCATGCCGCGTTTCCCTTCTCCATGCCGAGCCGCACCAGCGCCCGCGCGGCGGCCTCGTGCGCCTGCCAGGCCAGCAGCCATTCCCGGTCGGCGACATCCACCGGCAGGCCGAGCCCGAGCCGCTCCGTCAGCCGGGCGGCCCGCGCCTGCCCTGCCCCGCCGCGATCCGCGACCACGCGGCGCTCCTGGGCGTTCAGCGGCGGGCGGTGCTTCACCAGCCACCAGCGGTATTCCTCGACCAGGCGGCCCTCGGCCAGCGCCTGCCGCCCGGCCTCGCTGCCGAACCAGGACGCGAGACCCGGCATTTCCTCCAGCGGCCGGGGCTGGGCGATCTGCGCCAGGGCGACGAAAGCCGCATGGCTGGGCCAGAAATCCCGCGCCTTGCCCTCGCCCTTGGTGCGCATCGCTTCGAACAGCCGGCGCAGGTTCTCGTCGCTCATGTAGGCCAGTTCGTCCGCCAGCCGGTCGAGGCGCTTGCGACCTTCATCGGGGTCGGTGCCCCGCTGAAACCGGAAGCCCAGGGCCGCCAGAGGATCCAGCAGCAGACGCCGGACCCGGTCGCGCTTGGTTTCGGGGGTGTGTGCGTCAGCCTGCATCGCCGGTGCCCTCCAACCGTACTCGCGTCTTGTCATCGTCAGCGCCAGCCTGGCGCATCGCAACAAGTGCCTCCTCCAGCAACTCCTTCAGGAACTCGATATCGGTGTAGGTCATGACGAAGTCGAGCTTGCGCCCGTTGAGACTGACCCGCACATCCGTGATCCCGAAGCTCTCGTAGCTTCCGCCCAGGGCGCCGGGCAGAACCCAGATGAACCCGCAGGGCGGAGCGCACGGAATATGATCCGGGTTCTCGGGCAGTTCCCCGAGGAAGGAAGAGGTTTGATTTTTCACGACAAAGTCCATGGCTCGACCCTTTTCTCAGAAAATTCCCGACCGCTGCCGCTCGTCCGGCGTCAGCAGGTCCGCGTTTCGGACGTGGTCCTGTACCCAGGGCTTCAGCTCCCGCAGCGCGTCCTGGCGGCCTTCCCGGAACACCCGGATTGCCCGTTCGGCCTCGGCCACGACGAGGGGATTTTTCGACCCGCCGCGCGCCCTGCCGGGGTTAATTACAGGTTCATTACAGGTTACCTCTCCAGTGGGCTGGAGACGGCTCCCCCCTGAAACTGGAGACGGGTCGCCCCTCAAACTGGAGACGGCTCCGGCTCCAGATTTCGGAGACGGCTTGCCGCGTTTCCCGTCTCCAGTTTTCGGAGACGGCTTCGCGGGCGTTCCGCCTCCAGAAGCTGGAGACGGCGCCCTGCCCTCGCCCATCTCGAAGGCCAGCACGTAGCGGGTCGGCTTCTGGCGCCGCGTCCGGCCGTCCCGTTCCTGGTGCCGAGCGATCAGCCCCTTGGCCTCCAGCCCGTTCAGCGCGTTGTTCAGGGTGCCATTGGAAATGCCGCAGCAGTCGATCAGGTAGGCCTGTGTCGGGAAACACCCCTGCGAGGGGTTGTGACAGTCGCAGAGGTAGAACAGCACCCGGAATTCGCTGCTGCTCAACAGCTTGGCGGGGATGCCGGACAACCAGTTCGTCGCCTTGTGGCTCATTGGGATCTCCTGGGGTGCAAGGCACCGTTCGCAGCCGACCGGGTCGACTCCGTCTTCAAGTTCTGTGGTTCAGAGGCCCGGATCAGCCCGGGCCGCTCATGTCCGCGCGCCGCGCGCGAGCCGTTCCAGTCGCGTCAGCTCCGCCGCCTCGGCCGCCTCGACCGAACCGTAGATGCCCAGGAGCGCCCGCAGGTCGCGGCAGGGTCCCGTCCCGTGGGCCGCGCAGGCGCAATGCCCGCGCCCGAGGCGACGGCAGAGCGTATGCACGTTCTCGTCCGAGGTCGGGCGCCCCCGGCTTTCCCCGGAAAAGGGGCGCGGAGAGCCGGGAGGAGACGGACCCTCCGCGCCAGTGACCCCGGGCGCACAGACCTGCACATCAGGGTGGGGAGGCTTCGGCAGGCGGCTCATGCGGCCCCCCGCTGCTGGCGGATCATGGCGCGGGCGCGCAGCAGCGCCTCGACCGCCTCGGCAATCTCGCGCTCTGCCGCCTCGCAAGCGTCGGCGCTGGCCATCTCGGCGGCGCGCAGGGCGGCCGCCTGGGCCTCGCCGCACTCCTTGGCGACGGTGCCGCAATGGGCATAGAGGCTGGTGACGCCCGCCGGAACATCGACCGGCTGAAACACCCCGCCGCCGAGCCGGGCGAAGTGCTGGGCAATCGGCACCGCCGCCGCAGGGCGCATCCGGCCGAGGCGGTGGAGGTAGTTCACCCCCAGCCCGCCGGGCCGCGCCTCGCTCATCTCGGCGCCGTAGGACACGGTCGATCCCCGCACCCCGAGCAGCTCGGCGATTTCCTCGTTAGTGTGACCCGAGGCGCGATAGCTCGATTGCACCGCCTCCTGGATCGTGCCGTAAGGGTGGTTACGCATGTGAATGGCCCCCTGCCCGTTTAGCTGGTGCATGTTGACCAAGGCGGCCTACAAACGAGCCAAGCTGAAACGAACAAGTCATCTAGCCCGCCCTCTTGAAGGGCACCTCAGGCGCCACAAACGGACGCGCACGAGCGGATGCGAGTTCATAGACTGAGAGCTCGACACCTCGACTTTGCGCCACCGTCAGCAGTTGCAGGTCGTACTTGGCGGGGATGGAATTGCGATGATGCCAATGGTGCACTGCGCTGAGTTGAACACCAAGATCCGCAGCCAGCGTCTTGCGCGCGGGCCATCTCTCGATGATGGACTGGAAGGTTACCGCTTGTGTCATGGCAATACGATTATTGCCAGTTCGTCAATTCGTCAACTCCGAAACACGTCAATTGCCGCCCCCTTCCTTCAGGGTAAAATCGGCAACATGAAAGCTGCAGCCGCAAAACCCTCAGTAGAGGACATGTCCCCGACAGCCATCGGCGAACGACTGGCGCTTATCAGACGCGCCTTCGGCTTCGGCAAAGCAGAGTTCGCAGACCTCCTGGAAATCGAACGCCCGGCCTGGAGCCGCTTCGAGAACGGCAAACGCGCCATCCCTTATGAGCAAGCGTCAAAGATCGTCCGGCGCTTCGGGGTCTCCCTGGACTTCATCATCCTTGGCCGGGTCGCGGGTATGGAATTTGAGGTAATCGAGAGACTTCGCCAGGCCGGGTTCGAGTAGAGTTCGTCCAAGCTTGCACCAGTGATCAGGGCTCGCACTGCCAAGTCCCGCTCATCCTCTCGAAACAACCAGTAGTCCCTAAGCCACACTTGTAAGCCCCCTCACATATCGAGAACAAAACGTAAACTCGCCCCGCGCGCCTGTCCACCCACGAGATGTAGACATGGAGCAGCGCCGCCCACCCCCATGTTGCTTACCCACGAGTCACTGAGGCCCTGGACTTTCAATTTTGGCAACTCACCCCGACTCACGAATAGCCAATCTGGCAATTTTAAAGATTGACGATTGCCATAACGGCAATTACCGGTAGCCCCATCAACCTGATGGAGGCACCACATGCTCACCCCAGATCAAAGCGCGCGAATCATGGCCGACTGGGCCAGCCGCAAGGCCGCGCAGGGCAATCCTATCGCACCGGAACGGCTCGCCCGGCTGACGCCGCAGCACCTGTCGCGCCCCGCCAGCGCGGACATGGCCGAGGTCATCCAGATCGCTGGGCGCGCCCGGCTGAAGGTGCGCGAGATCATCGCGCGGGACGGCCTCGCATGAGCGCCCTCAGCCTCGGCAGCCTGCCCTGCCTCGCCGCCATCGCCACCGGCTGGGCGCTGGCCACCGCCTCGCTGGTCTGGCTGGCGGGCGATCCCTTCCACCCCGCCGCGCCGCTGACCCTGCAGGAGACTCCGCAATGACCGACCTGTCCCAGACCATCCGCATGGTGCCGCTCGACCAGCTCTTCCTGCACCCGATGAACCCGCGCCAGCAGGTGACCGACGAGGATGTCGCCGCCATGGCGCAATCCCTCGCCTCGGCCGGGCTGCTGCAGAACCTCTGCGGCATCGAGGAGAACGGCCGCATCGGCATCGTCGCCGGCGGGCGCCGGCTGCGCGGGCTGCAGCTGCTGGCGGCGCAGGGCTGGGAGGCCCGGGGCCTCGCCGGCGCCATCGACCCGGTGCCGGTTCAGATCACCCGCGACGCCACCGAGGCCCGCGCCTGGGCACTGGCCGAGAACGTCACCCATAGCGCCCTGCACCCCGCCGAAGAGATCCGCGCCTACGGCGAACAGGCGACCCACGGCGTGCCGGTCGAGACCATCGCCCGCGCCTTCGGCAAGACCGAGCGCCACGTGCGCCAGCGCCTGAAGCTGGCCGGGCTCGCCGCCCCGGTACTGGACCTGCTGGCGGCTGACAGGATCGGCCTCTCGGCCGCCGAGGCGCTTTGCCTCTCCGAGGATCCCGCCCGCCAGATCGCCATGGCCGAGACCGCCGCCGCCCGGGGCCTGAGCGCCGCGCAGATCCGGGGCGAGCTGAAGGGCGCCGCGATCCCCGCCAGCGACCGCCGGGCGATCTTCCTCGGCCTGGCCGACTACGAGGCCGATGGCGGCATCGTCGCCCGCGATCTCTTCACCGACGACGCCTTCCTGGAGGACGCCGCGAAGCTCGACCGCCTCTGGTCCGCCAAGCTGGAGCGCGAGGCCGCGCGGATCGCAGAGGAAGAGGGCTGGAGCTGGGTTGAGACCAGCGAGGACAGCTACACGCCGTGGAGCCTGACCGACAAGATGGACCGGCTTCGCCCCGAGCCCGTGGAACTGCCCGAGGGCGATGCCGAGGAGCTGGACCGACTGCAGGCGGTGCACCCCGAGGATCGCACCGCCGCCCAGACCGCGCGTATGCGGGACCTGGCCAGGCGCGCCGCCGGGGAGTTCAGCGAGGCGCAGCGCGAGACCGGCGGCATCGTGGTCTACGTCAATTCCCGGGGCGAGCTGACCGTTGACCGCGCCTGGCGCAAGCCCGAGCGCAAGAAGACCAGGGGCGGCCAGTCCGACGGCCCCGGCCGGGACAAGCCCGCCCTGCCCCAGAACGCCGTCGAGGATCTGCGCCGCATCGGCCATGCCGCCCTGCAGGTCGCGCTGATCGACCAGACCGAGCTGCTGCTCGACCTCTTCGCCTGGCAATGCGAGGCCCGCCTGCCGAGCTGGGGCGGCGCCCTCGGCGTCTCCCTGGTCGCGCCGCTGATCCAGCCCGAAAAGGACAGCGGCTTCCACCACGACGCCCGCCTGCCGGATCTCTCGCCCAACACTGCCGCGCCGCGGGGCTGGGACGATTTCACCGCCTTCCGCGCCCAGGGCAAGAAGCATCGCAACCAGGTCCTCGCCCGGCCTCTCGCGCGCAGCGCCAACGGCCCCGCCAGCGGTCCCCTGGCCGAGATCCTGGCGCAACAGGTCGACGCGCAGCGCGTGGTCCGCAAGATCTGGACGCCCGACGCGGCGAACTACTTCGGCCGCATCCGCCCCGACCTGCAGGTCGCCATCTGGGAAGAGTTGACCGGCGCCGAGGGGGACGAGCTGAAGCGCTTCACCGACCTCAAGAAGTCCGAGCGCGCGAAGGAGCTGGAAGCGCTCTTCGCCGACGCCAGCGTCCAGGAGGCCCTCGGCCTGTCGCGGGATCAGGTGAAGGCCATCGACGCCTGGCTGCCGGAGGAACTTCGCACATGACCGAACGCGCCAATCGCTACGTCCTGGAGCGTGCAAACAACTGCATGGTGATCTACGAGTCCGACACCGGCTACATGCGCAAGCCAGGTTGCCTTGGTCGCGTCATTCCAGCCGCGCCTTGCGACGAGGCCGACGCCGAGCTGGTCGCATTCGCAGAGAAAGCAAAACGGTTCACCGCATGTCCCAGTGAATGCGGCACCTTCCTGATACTCGGCTGCAAGCACACCGCAGCAGAGAAGATCTTCGTCATCGACGCTGCCGATCTAGAGAGCTACGCGGCCAAGATCGCCTGGACGAATAGCGCATAGGTTCCCGCCATGGCCAAGACGCTTGAGTTTACCCCGCGCCTCCTGCCCTCACCGCAGGCGGCGCACTACCTGGGGATCTCCGAAAGCATGCTGCGCGAGCTTGCCCTGCCGAGGAAGAAGCTTGGCAGCAAGCGCCTTTACGACCGCCTCGCCCTTGACGCCTACGCCGACGGGCTCTCTGATGATGGAGTAATCGAAGATGGGTGGTGACGTGAGAATCCGGTATGACGGGCTGATCCGAGAAAGGCTGCCCTCTGGCAACCTGCGCTACCGCGTCAGGGTCGAGGGGGATGCCTCCCGCAAGATCACCCTGCCGATCAGCCCCGAGCACCCGGATTTTCACCAACACTACCGCGCCGCCCGTGGCGGCATCCGCCTGAAGCTGGCCGCCGAGGATGAGGCGCAGCGGGGCACCCTGCAATGGCTGGCCGATGGCTACATCGCCCACCTCTCCCGCATGGTCGATGCCGGCCAGGCCTCGCCCTACACGTTGAAGGAGCGCGCCAACCTGATGAAGCTCTTCCTGGCACAGGAGAGCAGCTCGGGCCGCAGTCGTGGCAGGATCTACGCCGGCCTGCCGGTCTCGATCCCCCACCACGAGCTGATTGCCCTGCGCGACCGTTTCGCCGACAGGCCGGCCAAGGCGAAGAACATCTTCAAGATGCTGCGCGCCATGTACAAATGGGGCGAAGAGCGCGGCCATGTCGCCGCCAACCCGGCCGCCGCGATCAAGGTCGAGTACAGCAGCCAGGGCGGCGCCACGCCCTGGAGCCTGGACGATCTGAAGAAGTTCCGCGAGGCGCATCCCCCGGGCACCATGGCCCATCTCACCCTGACCCTGTTCATGTTCACCGCCTGCCGGATCGGCGACGCCTACCGCCTCGGCCGGGCCAATGAGGTGAAGCGCGGTGGCGTGACCTGGCTGGAATGGCAGCCGAGGAAGCGCGGGTCGAGCTTTGTCCAGATCCCGATGCTGGCGCCCTTGCAGAAGGCGCTGCGGCAACAGAAGGTCATCGGAGAAGCCTACCTGCTGACCAGCCACGGCAAGCCGTTCACCAGTGCCGAGGGGCTGCGGAACCGGCTGAAGAAGTGGTGCCGCGAAGCCGGGCTCGAGGATCGTTCATCGCATGGCATCCGCAAGGCGGCCGGGCACCTTCTGGCGCTGAACGGCGCGACACAGTACGAGATCATGGCCGTGCATGGGCATGCGAACGCCACAACCTCTGAGGTCTACACGAAGGCCGTGGAGCGCATGAAGCTGGGCGAAATGGCTGCGAGCCGGCTGGCGGGGATGGACTGGTGAACCGGGATGTATTGACGCAATCCAAGAGCGCCTCGAAAGCCTCAAGAAAATCTACTACCTACTGCCAAAATGGACCGTCAAACCACGATCCACGAGGGATCCTGTAGACATCCAGGGACTACATAACCAGCCTAAGATATATAGCGCCAACTTCATATGCCAGGCATTCAGCAGATCAAGCAGGATCTAACCACACTACTGAATCCCGGTGATACTCTTCACTTCATCCGACATTTTCTTCCGTTGCGACTTGCGAAACTGAAAAGTAGCGCTTTTAAATCTTGCTAGGGCTTGCCTACGAGCATCCTCTCCGAGCTCATTAGAGCAAATAGCATCCATCGACTGGTACACTGTATCCTGACAGCCTTCAAAACCGTCAGACCAGTCACCAGCTCCCGCGAACTCGCTGTCATCAGCATCAAATAGGCGGGTCTCCAAGTCAGCAACTGCTACTATTGCATCGTCGCGAATTTGCGCGACCTCTTCTCCTTGCTCCTCAAGGGGCTTGGAATTTACCGAGATCGCGTCAGCTCTCAGAGCGATTCTATGAAGAACCTCTAGGGACTCTGACAAAGGATCCTTAACCGAACTCCGAAACTCATCGAGCTTCACATTCTCAGAGCGAATTTTATCTGCTGTATTCTTGGTCTTTCGACGGTTTGCTTCATTCCAAATCAGTGAGACTACGGACATGAATGCGACCAACCAAAGACGCCAATCCTGCCCCATCAAGCTCCACGTTCCTCCAACCTCGGCTTCAATCAACGCAACCGATATCCCCTCGACCTCGAAATGAACCAAAGATCTGAAAAGGCCAAAGTCAGCGCTCAAATGCAGAGCCGTTTCGACGCGTCAAGCTACGTTCAACACCTTTCAGGATCTGTTCAACAACCAAAGGCTGCGCTAAGAACTTGTAGTGCTTCAAGAAAGCATCTTTACTGCCGAAAGCCTGAACGCTCTTGGAAAACATGCCTTGAAAAAATGAAGTGGCAATTGCCTTCACGTGATCAGGCACAACGACTTCAACCACTTCATCGAGCCGATCCAGATCATCCAGGCGAAACTCCACACGAGCATGCACACCCCTTTCATGCCCAGATATGCTCTGAGCACGGCTATCAGTAAGAGACCCAAGATCGATTTTCATAGCAGTATCAAACATCTCTGAACACTTTACTGAGGTATCGGGGATCCAAACAGAAGGATATACTTATGACGGTCCCAGGGAAAGCAAGCGGGAGATCGTACACGTTTTCTGGATCAGGAGCAACCCTAGCAGAATTTTCCTTATTAAACCATTGAACCCGCGGACTGCTGTTGTCGTCCACGTCCGCAGAGCCAGAGATATATTCGCCACGCAGCTTGATGCAAGATTTTCCTGACACGATCGTGACCCGTGGGCGCAGTTCCACCTCCTCCGTATGGCCAAGCCCAGACACAAAATCGAGTATATCCATCAACCCGTAGCCACCACGGCTTTCCTCTTCAGCCTCGGGCACACACGTTACAGTATCCTGCAGCGCGCAAACTGTTCGAAGTGTCTCGTCTGACTGCATGGCCCCGGCGCGCCTCATGCGACCGATGTAGGCAGTGATGTCCGAAACCTGATTCGGATGAGCACGGTCCAAACTCTGACTGAAGGTGTCGCCAACGGAGACGATTCCAATATTTGCATGATAGAGCACATCACCATGCTCGGTTTCGGCGTCGCCATGCCGATCTCTAGGCCTTTTAGAGAGAAACCCCGAAACAGCCCACGCGCCGTCACGTCGCTCACCATCTGAGTGCCGCTCCGCGTTCTCCAAAACCTCACCAAGCAGCCTCATCAACTTGTCGACCCCAGACGCGGACAGCTCTAGACCGATATCTGGCTGTCCAAGCCAGTCATCCATTGCATTGCAAAAGCGGCTAGTCGCGGTGTCTCGGGTCGGTACGTCGACATACTTGGACTTTGAACGCGTTGTACCTGGCTTCCGACGCCGTGTAAGTGGGAATGCCCAGACATCATCGAAATCCGTAACTCCCCCAAGACCGATCCCCATTGCCTGACTGACCCCTGTCGCGGCCAATACCTTTTGCATTGGCAGCTGCATGTGCCCGCCCTCGAAAATCGGAACCATCTCTGGCCAGCACTCCATCAAGGCCATGAAAGCCGCTATGTCGAGGCACTCTCTGTCTACAAAATGCAGCTTGGCAGAAAGCATCCCTGCCTCTATCTTTGCGATCTCCCGTAGTGAAAGCAATGTTGCCTCGGGATTTTCTAGGAAGCTGAAATTACCTAGATCAAGTTCAATGGGGCTAACATCAAGATCCCGCTGAATGACCGGAGTCCATCTACCTGGCACCGTACGTTCTGGATATATACCATCTAGAATTAGTGATGGGCGCATAGACCTTGAAATTTCAACATAGTCCTCTGTCTGGATATGTGCTTTTTGGGGGTCATAGGTCAAACCTTTTCGAACGACGTGTTCAACTGCCCGCTTAACACCTTGGCGTTCCGATCCAGTTCTACCTAGAACCGCCCAGTCCTTTAGCAGCGAACGTCGCTTGATCTTCATGCTCGCTCTAACAGAAGACTTTCTTTCTCTACGAGACTTCTGGAACAGAAGCCTCATAATCTCTCCGGGTGTAAGCTGGGACAAACGGTGTATTACGCCTCGACTTGAGATTCTAGTTCGTTGATTAGACTAGCAGAGATTACAAGGCAACTATTTCGGAGCCAACGCTTTTCAAAGCTTAGCTCGGCCATGATCGCCGCACCCGGCGAATTGCTCCTCCTACAATCAGCGGCAAGCGGCGCAAAGAGGCTTGCCTCAGTGCTACTGAAGCTCTGGTTTCTCGGACTTGCAGAGCAGCTAGGGCTGACACTGGCAATGTCTTGGCGAACAACCAGAGCATGAACTATATTCTCAACGGCCACTCTTGGACCACGCATCGCTTCCAAATGGTCCACATCTCGATTTAGTCGATTGAAAAGAATAGAGTTTTCACAAGCCCTGCCATCCCTGCCGGGCCTACCAAGAACCGTCGTTTTCCCAACATGATCAATGGCAATGTGGCCCATGCCCTGCCACCCGTTTTCCACGGGCTCCCGCGCAGATGGATCGCGGTCAATTCGGCGCCGTGCGGTCGCCGGGCCCCGCAAGCCGGCGGCGAGAGCCTTCCGGCCGAACCGGTGAACCCGCTGCCGAACGGGGCGCAACGGGAGCATGGCCGCGAAGACGACGCTTGCGGAGGACCTTTAGCGCGCCGTCGCTGCCCCCTGCCCCCGCCCCGGCCCGAGCCGCCCGGCGGCAGGGGACCGAGGTTCGCGCGGCGCGCCCGGTCAGGCTTGCGCACCGGACTCTCCAAGCGCGGTGCCCGATGATCGGCATGGTCCGTCCCGTCCCGGCAATCCCCGTCTGGCCCCCGGATGGCAAAGCATTGTATACGGCAGGCCAATGGACTTCTGCAGGTGACGGTCGCAGGGCCGGGCAAAACGAACAAGCCGGGGGAAAACTCATCCATACCTATCTCAACGCGCTCAGGACGGTCCGCGACCAAGGCGTCCGCTCGACGGATCGGACCGGGACGGGCACCATCTCCTACTTCGGGATGCAGTGCCGTTACCCTCTTGCCGAGGGGTTCCCCCTGGTCACCACCAAGAAGCTGCATCTGCGCTCCATCGTGCACGAGCTTCTCTGGTTCCTGTCCGGCGACACGAATATCCGCTACCTCAAGGAAAACGGCGTCTCGATCTGGGACGAATGGGCCGATGCCGACGGCGATCTGGGGCCTGTCTATGGCCACCAGTGGCGTCGCTTCCCCGTCATCCGCGAGGCCGACGGACGGGTTGTGACGGGAAGCGTCGACCAGATCTCGGCCCTGGTGGAAGGGATCTCCGAAACGCCGGATTCGCGCAGGCTGGTCGTTTCGGCCTGGAATCCGGGTGACGTCGATCAGATGGCCCTCCCGCCCTGTCACACGCTCTGGCAGGTGCGCCTGCTTGATGGACGGTTGCATCTTCAGCTCTATCAGCGTTCTGCCGACATGTTCCTGGGCGTTCCCTTCAACATCGCCTCCTACGCGCTGCTGACGCATATGCTTGCACATGTGACGGGTCATGTTCCGGGGGATTTCATCCACACCATCGGCGATGCCCACATCTATCTCAACCATCTGGAACAGGTGGAAACCCAGCTGTCGCGGACGCCGAGGCCGCTGCCGGAGCTGCGCATCACCCGGGATGTCCCGTCGATCTTCGACTTCCGATACGACGACTTCGACTTCATCGGCTACGATCCTGCGCCGGCGATCAAGGCGGCGGTGGCCGTATGATCAGCCTCGTCGTGGCCCGGTCCCGCAATGGCGCGATCGGCAAGGGCAACCGGATTCCCTGGCACGTTCCGGCCGACCTGAAGCTTTTCCAGCGCGAGACACTGGGCGGCGCCATCATCATGGGTCGCCACACCTGGGAGAGTCTGCCCGTCAAGCCGCTGAAGGGTCGGCTCAACATCGTGGTGTCGCGCGATGCGGACCTGGCCGAGCATGTCGTGCCCTCGGTCGGGCGGGCCATAGAACTGGCCCGGGCCGAAGGGCACACCCGGATCTATGGCATCGGCGGCGAGAGGATCTACCGCGAGATGCTTGCCCATGCCGACCGGCTGCTGATCACCGAAGTCGACCTGATGATCGAGGCCGCGGATGCCTTCTTCCCGCGGTTTGACGAAAGCCAATGGCGCAACCTGAGGCAGATGCGCCTGCAAGGCGATACGCCGTCCTGTGTCGTCCACGAATGGATCCGGCGCTGATCTGCGCCTTGCCCTGCGCACGGCATCTGCGCTCGTCAGCCCACAGGCAGGCACACATCCGGAGAAGATCTGACGGCGGGCAAAGGCGCTGGTCCGGCCGGTCCTCGCCCTGTCGCGCAGAGGTTCCTTGGACTGGCCGGTGGCAATTGCTACTGTTGGCAGCAGGCAGCCGGAACAAGGACATGAAACAGCGTTGACGGCCCATCCAGCAGATCCCCCTTCCTTTGAAGAGAAATACGGTCGGCGCCCGCTGTTCGAACGCTATGCCCGCGCCCGCGTGCGCCAGATGTTGCTTCGCCAGATCGCGACAGCGATCGGCGCGGCGGCGGTCTGGTACTTCGTCGGACCCTTCGCCGCGGCCTACTGCGTGGGGATCACCGTGCTGGGCGAGTGCATCGACACGCTGGCACTGAAGTACGCGCTGGCGCGGCTGAAGCAGGATCAGCCCCTGGAACCGCTTCTGAAACTGACGACGCTCTCCGCGGCACTGCAATCGGCGACGATCGCGTCCTGTGTCCTGTTGCTGCTGTTCGGCTCCGTCACCGGCGAACCTGTCCTGATCGCCCTGTGCTTCCTGATGGCCGCGACGATCAACGCCGGCTTCGTGATGAGCCACCATCCCTCCGCCTCCCGGGCCAAGCTGGCCGTCCTGGCCTGCGCGATCCCGATCTACGTCGCATATGTGCTGCTTTTGCCCGGCCCCCCGGCCAATGTCTTCTGGGTGCACATGCTCGAGGTTCTGTTGCTTGGCTATCTGGCCTACACCTTCGTGGAATTCGGGCTGCGCAGCTGGCGCAAGCGTCTCCAGAACGAGCGGCAACTGCTGGCGTTCACAGAGTACCTGGAGGCCACGAACAGGGAACTCGAAACGGCGCGCGTGGAGGCCGAAGCCTCCGCCCAGGCGAAATCCGCCTTCCTGGCCACCATGAGCCACGAGATACGGACCCCGTTGAATGCGATCTCGGGCATGGGGCAACTGCTGCAGAACCGCGATCTCGATACGGACTCCGGCAAATATGTGACGACCATCCGCGATGCCTCGAAATCGCTTCTGCGGATCGTCAACGACGTGCTGGATTTCTCCCGCCTCGACGCGGGACAACTTACGCTCGAACAGCGCCCCTTCTCGCCTCGGGAGGCCCTTGCAGCGACACGGCGCCTGATGCAGCCTCTGGCGGAGGAAAAGGGACTGCGCTTCGACCTGGTCTTCGACGGCCCCCTTCCGGAGCTGGCCATCAGCGACGAAACCCGCCTCAAGCAGATCCTCATGAACCTGATCGGCAACGCGATCAAGTTCACCGAGCAGGGAGAGATAGATGTCCGTGTCAGCGGCACCGAGACGGAAGCCGGCTGGCGGCTGCGTGTCGTGGTTTCCGACAGTGGTATCGGTGTGCCGCAGGACGGCCTGGAAAAGATCTTCGACCCCTTCTACCAGGGCAACAACGCATCGACCCGCCGCCATGGCGGCACAGGGCTTGGCCTGTCGATCAGCAGGGCCCTCGCCCGGCGCATGGGCGGGGACCTGCGCCTGCTGTCGTCAGGACCATCGACCGGCACCCGCCTGGAGCTGACCCTGCAGCTGGAGACGGCGGACGAGCGTCCTGCCGGCGCCGACACGACGGCCGATGTGCCGGCCACCTTGGAAGCCTCCACGTCCATGACCGTGCTGATCGCGGACGACAACGCGATCAACAGGTTGCTGGTCGGGGAGTTCCTGAAACAGACCGCAGTGACACTTCTTACCGCCGAGGACGGCCGCCAGGCCGTCGACACCACGCGGACCAGGCACCCCGATGTCGTCCTGATGGACCTGTCCATGCCGGAACTGGACGGGCTGGACGCCACGCGAGAGATCCGGGGCCTGGACATCCCGCAGCCCTACATCATTGCCCTGACCGCGAATGCCTTTTCCTCGGATCGCGACGCCTGCATGGCAGCAGGCATGAATGACTTCCTCAGCAAGCCGCTGAGCCAGGGCGACCTTCACAAGGCCCTGGCTGTGGCCGCCGGGAATTTGCGCCACGACACCTAGGGGCCGCTCTCCCGGCCGCTCTCCCGGTCCGTCCGTTCGACGCCGGAAGCGGCGATGCCAAGGCTTCGGCGCCGAAGCGCCAGGCACAGGGACCTCGCGGCGCGCCGACGGCAGCGACCGGGTTGCCCCGCGCTGGCAGGGCGGGCACTCTGCATGGCCATGGAACTGTTCTATTGGCAAAGCCCGAACGGCAACGTCGGGGACGACCTGAACGCCTGGCTCTGGCCCAAGGTCCTCGGCCCGGACGCGCTGGACGCCCCCGGGACACATTCGCACGCCGCGCCTGCCGAAGGTGACCGGCGGTTCCTCGGGATCGGATCGGTCCTGGTGCGCCGGCACCTGCTGCCGAAACCCGGGCGCAACGTGATCTTCGGCCCCGGGCTGCGCAGCGCCGAGGACGCCGCCGGCGTGAGAGAGCATGACCTGCGCATCGCCTTCGTCCGGGGTCCGCTCAGCGCCGCCGCGCTCGGCGGGTGCCCCTTCATCTGCGATCCGGCCATCCTGGCCCCGGGCCACTTCCAGCGTCACGAGGCGGTCCCCGGACGGATCGGCTTCGTGCCTTACATGACGACACCCGCGCCGGTAGTGGACCGGATCCGCGACGAGACGGGAGTGGTCCCGATCCCCACCACCCTGCCTGTCGAGCAGTTCCTCTCGGCCCTCACCCGATGCGAATACGTGGTGTGCGAAGCCATGCATGGCGCGATCCTGGCCGACAGCTTCCGCATCCCCTGGGCGGGATGCCGGATCAGCTCGGCCTTCCACGAGGGGCCGACGAGCATCTTCAAGTGGACCGACTGGCAGCGCAGCCTTGCACTGGAGGCCCCGCCGGTCTCTTCCGTGCCGGACTGGGTGTATTTCCGACCCAGGCGCCTGCGCCGTCTGGCCCGCGGCCATGCGCTGCGACGCGGTCCGGCCCTGGTGGGCCAGATCCTCCGGCGGGACCAATGGACGCTGAGCGATCCCGGTCGGATCGAGAGTGCGAGGTCGCGGATTCTCGACGAAGCCAACGCCCTGCGCGCCAGCCTTCACGCCTAGAAGCAAACAGGGACCACACTGTCGCGCGAAGCCCGGGGTGAAGGGACCGGGGCAAAAAACGCCCCGTGACGAGAGTGGCGAAAATCCGCTCAACTCCATGGATCCATTGAAGAATGTGCTTTGGACGCCACGCGGGTCGACGCTCGGAGACGCCGATCCGCCATTTCCCTTTTGCCGTCCCTGGAAGGCGCTTAAGCCTTCTTTCAGTACCACTTCAAGGACTGTTCGATGCCGACCCTTCGTTCCCTCTCGCGCGGTATTCTCTGCGCTTCCCTCTTGTCCCTCACCCTTCCCGCCGCCACCCTGGCCAGCGACTGGGACCGCCCCTTCGTCACCCTCGGCCTTGGCGGCAGCGACAGCACCGCCGACTGGACCGCCGGCGGGACGCCCATCTTCGCCCTGCCCGGCTTCCAGGACAGCGGCACCGACAACGGCCTGGCGCTCAGCGCCGAGTTCGGCCGCATGTATCGCAACGGCGACCTGCTGCTCGGCTGGACCTTCGGTCTGACCGACCTCGATCACGAGGAAAGCCGCCCCTCGACGGAATTCGCCGGCGATACCTTCTCGACCCGGATCGGGCCGATGCTGACGCTGGCCGGACGGGTCGGCCACGATTTCGGCAACTGGATGGTCTACGGCGAGGCCGGCCTGGCCGTGGCCAAGATCGACGTGCCGAACCAGACGCCGGTCTGCCCGACGGTCTGCATCCTGTCCCTGGACGGCCGTTCGGCGGGCTACGTCGCCGGGATCGGCGCCGACTACCGGATCTCGGATCGCTACGCGGTCGGGATCAACTACCGTCACATCGGCTTCGAGGACCGCACGGCCTCGGGCATGATTTCAAGCCTTGGGGCACCACAGTCCTACGAGGTCGGCGGCGAGGCCGATGTTCTCTCGCTGCGGCTGACCATCACCCTCGGCTGACCGGCCCGGCACCCTCGCGCCATGCCCCATGGCGCCGTGTTCGAAACGACAAGGCCCGCCCCTTTCCGGGGCGGGCTTCTCTTTCTCCGGCCTTGCGGGGATCAGGCAAAGTGGATGGTCTTGCCTTCCAGGTAGTTGTCCAGCCCCTCGATGCCACCCTCACGACCGTAACCGGACTGTTTCACGCCGCCGAAAGGCATGATCGGGTCGATGATGTTGCCGTTGATCGTCAGACCGCCCGACTTGACCTGACGCGCCATCTTGTAGGCCCGGTCGCTGTCGGTCGAGAAGATCGCGCCGTTCAGACCGTAGTCGGTGGCATTGGCCTTGGCGATGGCGTCGGCGTCGTCCTTGTAGGTCAGGATCGACACCACGGGGCCGAAGATCTCTTCCCGGGCGATGGTCATCTCGGGAGTGACATCGGTGAAGACCGTGGGCTCGATGAAATAGCCGGTCTCCAGGCCGGCGGGCGTTCCGCCGCCGGTGGCGATCTTGGCGCCCTCGGCGAGACCGGCCTTGATGTAGCCCTCGACCCGCTCTTTCTGGCGCCCCATGGCCAGCGGACCCATCTGGGTCGCCGGGTCGGAGGGATCGCCCACCTTGATGCCCTTCACCGCCCCCACGTAGAGGTCGATGAACTCCTGCGCGCGGCTCTCCGGCACCAGGATCCGGGTCAGCGAGAAGCAGACCTGGCCGGTGATCGGCATGGTGTACATCATCAGCGAGGGCAGAGCGGCCTCGAAATCGGCATCGTCCAGCAGGATCGCGGCGGACTTGCCGCCGAGTTCGAGCGAGACCCGCGCCAGGCGCTCGGCGCAGACCGCGGCGATGTGCTTGCCCGCGGCGGTCGAGCCGGTAAAGGCCACCTTGTCGACGTCCTTGTGACGCACCAGGTAGTCGCCGACCTCGCGGGCGGCGGGCACCAGGTTGAAGACACCGGCGGGCAGACCGGCGGCCTCGATGCACTCGGCCAGCACGTAGGCTTCCAGCGGGGTCTCGGGCGAGGGCTTGGCGACGAAGGTGCAGCCCGCCGCCAGGCCGGCGGCGATCTTGTAGGTCAGCAGCACCATCGGCGCGTTCCAGGGCGTGATCGCCGCACAGACGCCGATCGGCTCCTTCGCAACCACCGTGCGGCCGCCGTTGGCGCGTTCGCGCTCTTCGGCGAAGCTGTAGGAATTGCTGTCGATCAGATCGGCGTAGTAGCGGAACAGGGTGACGTTCTGCGGCGCCAGGATGCGGGTCAGGGTGATCGGCGCGCCCATCTGGCCGGTCCAGCTCTGGGCGATCTCCTCGATCCGGGCCTCGATGTTGTCGGCCACCTTGCGCATGTAGTTGGCGCGCTCCTTGGGCGACAGGCGCGGCCAGGGACCGTTGTCGAAGGCGTCGCGGGCGGCGGCGATGGCGTCATCCACGTCGGCGGTCGAGGCTTCGGGATAGTCCATCACCTTCTCGCCGGTGACCGGCGAGATCACCTCCAGCCGGGCCGAGCCCTTGGGGTCGACCCACTTGCCGCCGATGAAGAATTGGCTCGGGGCCCGAAGCACAGGGGTTTGGTCGTTCATTGGTCTCACTCCTCCGTTGACCAGATTTCACATTGTCCCCGGCAGCCAGAGGGCCAGCGCCGGGAAGAGACAGAGCAGCAGGATGCGCAGCAGGTCGACACCGACGAAGGGCAGCACGCCCCGGTAGATGTCAGTCAGCTTCACGTCCCGTGCGATCGAGTTGATGACGAAAACGTTCATCCCCACGGGCGGAGAGATCAGCCCGATGGAAATCGTGGTGACCAGGACGATGCCGAACCAGATCGGATCGAAGCCGAGCGCCTGCATCGCGGGGAAGACGATGGGCACGGTCAGCAGGATCACCGCCAGTTCGTCCATCACCGCGCCGAGGGCGAGGTAGACCAGCAGCAGCAGCCCCAGCACACCCCAGGCCGGCAGCGGCACCTGGGTCAGGTAGGTCGTCAGGTTCTGGGTCACCTGGGTCACCGTCAGGAAATAGCCGAAGAGCGTGGCGCCGACGGCAATGGTGAAGATCGCGGCGGTGATCTGCAGCGCATCGACCAGGCAGCGCAGGATCACCCGGGGCGGCAGCTTGCCGCGCGCCACGCCGATCGCCAGCGCCCCGACAGCGCCCACGCCCGCCGCCTCGGTCACGGTGACGAAACCGCCGTACATGCCGACGATCACCAGCGCGAACAGCAGCAGCGTCGCCCAGAGGCTGCGCAGGGCGGCGAACCGCTGTCCCCAGGTGGCGCGGGTGCCGCGTGGCATGGCCTCGGGGTTGCGGCGGGCAATCACCTGCACCACCCCGGCATAGAGGCAGAGCCCGAGGATGCCCGGGATCACCCCGGCGATGAACAGCTGCGCCACGTTCTGCTCGGTGATGATGCCGTAGAGCAGCAGGAAGACCGAGGGCGGGATCATCGAGCCGAGCGTGCCGCCCGCCGCGATGACACCGGCGGCCAGGCCCGGCTGATAGCCCGCACGGCGCATCTCGGGCAGGGCAACGGTGGTCATTGTCGCAGCACAGGCGACGGACGAACCGTTGATCGCCGCGAAGCCGCCGCTGGCGGCCACGGTGGCCGTCGCCAGCCCGCCCCGAACGTGGCCCAGCCAGGTGTTCGAGGCGTCGAACAGCTCGCGGCTGAGGCCCCCGGCGCCGGCGAAGACCCCCATCAGGACGAACATCGGCACCACGCTCAGGGAATAGTCCGACATCATCCGGTAGGGCGCATTCACCAGCAGGTTCAGCCCGGCGGACCAGTTGACCACCGCCGCGAAGCCGCAGACGCCGACCACGCCCATGGCCACCCCGATGGGCACGCGCAGGATGATCAGCAGGAACAGGGCGCCGAAGCCGAGAAAGGAAAGAAGTGTCGGGTCCATCATCGGGTCCTGAGGTCAAGGATATCGCGGCCGAGGCGCGCCAGGCCCAGCAGGGCGGCGGCGCCGATCCCGGCGGCGGTGGCGGCCACGACGGGCCAGAGCGGCAGCAGCAGGTCGTTGGACAGCTCGCCGCTGGCGAGGCTGCTTTCGGTCTTGCGCCAGAGCATGATCATCAGCATCAGCATGGCGCCGAAGGTCACCGCCGAGGCGAAGACATCGATGCCGCGCTGCGCGCGACGGGGCAGAAGCTCGTAGATCGCGTCCACCGAGATATGGCGGCGCGACCAGGTGGTGCAGGCGATGCCCCAGGCGATCGCGATCCCCTGCAGCGCCGTGGCCCCGACATAGGCATCCGGGATCCGCATCCCGAGCGCATAGCGCAGCCCGGCCTCGGTCACCGTCAGCAGCGCGATGAGAACGAGGAAGGTCCCCGCCACCATCTCGATTGCGCGGATCAGGCGGGCCATCGGGCCCGCCTCCGCCGTGGGGTCGTCAAAGTCCGGCATCGTTTTCGGCAATCGCCGCCTGCATCGCCGCCTCGGCAGCGTCGGCGTCGATCCCCTTGGCCGCGACCTGTTCACGCCAGCGCGCGGTCACCGCTTCCTTGCCGGCCAGCCAGGCGGCGCGCTCTTCCTCGCTGGGGGTGACGAAGGTATGGGCCGGGTCCTCTTCCAGCACCGCGCGCTCCTTTAGGTCCTCTTCGGCCCAGAGGCCGACGATCCGGCCCGCCCAGTCGGTCGAGCAATGATCCTCCATCACCGCCTGCTGATCGGCGCTCATCCGGTCCCAGGCCATCGGCGAGATCACGTAGACGAAGTTCGCCGCGTACATCGGCATGTCGAGGTGATAGGTCGCCGCATCGGCAATGCCCCAGGTGACGAGAGAGCTGTAGGGGCTGGCGGTGCCATCGGCGGTGCCGCGGGTCAGCAGGTCGCGCATCTCGGCAGCGGACGCCTGGATGGTGGTCGCCCCCTGTCCCGACAGGTACTGCCCCAGGGTGCCATTGGCCGGGCGGATCGACAGCCCGTCGAGATCCCCGGGGCCGCTGACCTCGCTGGTGGTGTGGATGGTGCCGGGCGAATGCATGAAGGCCATGCAGAATTTGACTTCCGACATCTCCTCTTCGGCATAGGCGCGGTACCACTGGTCCAGCGCGCGCGAGCCCGAGACCGCGTCGTTGAAGTTGAACGGCAGTTCACCGTAGGAGATCACCGGGAAGCGTCCGGCGTTGTAGCCCGGGTTGACCAGGGTGATATCGGCGATGCCGTCCCGTGCGAGGTCGAAGTGATCGACCGCCGCGCCCAGCTGACGGGCCGGGTAGAGCGTGATCTTGATCGAGCCGCCCGAGGCCTCCTCGATCGCCTCCATCCATTCGGCCGTGCCCTGCATCAGCGGGTGCGTCGCTCCGACCCAGACGCCGAAGCGCAGGTCGATGGTGTCCTGGGCGGCCAGCGGGGCCGCCATCAGTGCAGCCCCGGTGGCTGCCAGCAGTGTCTTGCGCATCATCTTCTCCTCCTCCTTGAGAGTGTTGCGGGATTTCAGGTGTGTTCCGGGCGTCCTCAGCCCGGGTCGATCATCACCTCCACCAGACGCGGCCCTCCCGCCGCGAATGCCTCGGCCAGGGTCGTCTCCAGCTCTGCCGGATCGCGAACCTGGACCGCCGGACAGCCCTGCCCCTCGGCCATGGCCGCCAGCGAGAGATGCCCGATATCGCAGCCGACGACTTCCTTGTTGCCGGCAAAACCCTTCAGCGCGGCATAGCCGCCGTTGTTCAGCACCACGAAGATCACGTCGGCGTCATGCTCGACCGCGCTCCACAGCCCCTGGATCGAATACATCGATGACCCATCGCCCAGCACCGCCAGCACGCTCTGGCCCGGCTGACTGAGGGCCACGCCGACGGCGGCAGGCAGCGCGTAGCCGAGGCCGCCGCTGGCGGTGGCGAAGAAGCCGCCCGGGCGATCGATGGGCAGGTGATCATGCACGTCATCGCGGCTCGAGGGCGCTTCCTCGACGACGATGCCGCCCTCGGGGCGCAGCTTCTGCAACGCCGCCAGTGCCATGGCCGAGGTGATGCCGCGCGCCTTGGCGGGTGGCGCGAAACGGCGCAGCGGAGCCTCGCGGCCCGGGCGCGGCGCCTCGGCCGAGGCCAGCAGGGCGCGCAGCGACAGGTCCATGTCGCCGACCAGCGCATCGCCGCAGACCGCCCCCGCCGCCTGATGGGGATCGCCGACGATCTGCACCAGCGCGGCCCCCTCGGGCGGCACCTGCCCCGGCATCTCGTAGTGATAGGTGAAGACCGGCGCCCCCAGCACCACGATCAGGTCGTGGCCCGCCAGGTTGCGCGAGATATCGGCCTCGTTGGCGGGCAGGAACCCGGCAAACAGCGGATGGCTTTCCGGGAAGGAGCAGCGCGACGAGAGCGGCGCCACCCAGACCGGCGCCTGGTGATGTTCGGCCAGCGCCACGGCGGCGTCCCAGGCGTTATCCGTATCGACCCCGGCGCCCAGCACGAAGACCGGATCGACCGCCGTGTTGAGACGTTCGGCCACCACCGCCAGCGCCTGCGGATCGGGCTGTGCCCGGCCGCTGACACCCCGCGGCGGCAGCGGATCGCAGGGTCGGCCCCAGTCGTCCAGCGGGATCGAGACAAAGACCGGACCGGCCGGCGGCAGGCAGGCCATGTGAATGGCGCGGGCGATCGCGGCGGGCACATCCTCGGCGCGGGCCGGTTCGATGGCCCATTTGACGTAGGGCTGCGGCAGTTCGGTCGGCGATTCCGAGTAGAGGAAGGGATCGGCCTTCAGCAGCGGGCGACTTTGCTGGCCGGCGGTGATCACCACCGGCGCGCGGTTGCGGTAGGCCGAGTAGATGCTGCCCATGGCGTGTCCGACTCCCGCCGCCGAGTGCAGGTTGACGAAGGCCGGGCCCCGGCTGGCCAGCGCATGACCGTCGGCCATGGCCACCACGACCGACTCCTGAAGCCCCGTCACGTAGCGGAACCCCTCGGGCAGATCGCTGAACAGCGGCAGTTCGGTCGATCCCGGATTGCCGAAAATCGTCGTCATCCCATGCTGTTGCAGCAGCTGGAACACCGCATCGCGCACGGTCATGCCGTGCTCTGAACCCGTTCGGGTCATGTCTCCTCCCCCACCCCGGCCTGGCCGGGGGTCTTCCTATTCATGCATACATCGTGGCAGTTGAAGGGGCCTAAAGGGAATTGTCATTCTGTGCGCCAACTCATACCGTATTCGTATGACATGGGATCAGAGAACGCTCTCCACCTTCCTCGCGACGGCGAAAACCGGCAGTTTTGGCCGAGCCGCGCGGGAGATGCACCTGACGCAGCCTGCCGTAACGCGGATCATCCGGCGGCTTGAGGCGCATCTCGGCGCACCGCTGTTTGATCGGACGACCACCGGCGTGGCGCTGAATGTATACGGGCGCGCCTTCCTGCCCTATGCCAGCACCGTCGATGCCGAGATGGCGAACGCCCGCGACCTGCTGGATGCGCTGCGCGGCGCCAGCAAGGGCGTGGTACGGGTCGGCGGGGTCGGCAGCGTCGTCTCGGGGCACCTGGCGGTGGCGCTGCAGCGACTGCTGGCCGACCAGCCCGGGCTGCAGGCCCAGGTCGTCGAAGAGATCGAGGACAAGCTGCTGATGGCCCTGAAGCGCGGCGAGGTCGACCTGGCGATCTCTCCCGAGCCCTACCTGGACGACGAGATCACCCTCGCCTGCCCCGAGGCGCTGCACGACCGGGTCGAGGTCTTCGCCGCCCCAGATCACCCGCTGGCCAGCCGCGCGGTGATCCCGCTGGAAGAGGCCGCCCGCCTGCCCTGGGCCCTGCCGCCGCAGGACACGCCCGTCACCCGCGAGTTGCAGCGCCGTTTCTTCGCCCACGGGATCGAGACCGTCGAGATCGGGGTCGCCTCGCGCTCGGTCAACATGCTGAAGGGGATGGCGATGCGCGGCGGGCTGATGTGCTGGATGCCGCGCCGCCTGGTGTCGCTGGAGATCGAGAGCGGGCGACTGGTCGCCCTCTCCATCCCCGAACTCAGCTTCCGCCGCACCTTCCAGATCTATCGCAGGCGGAAGGGACAGCTGCCCCCCGCCGCCCTGCGCCTGCTGCGCGCCCTGCAGGCGCTGTCGCGCGAGGTCTGACATGAAAAGGCCCCGGCAGTGCCGGGGCCCGTTCCAGGGATAGGGTGGCGCTTACTCGACGCCGTAGATCCGGGCCAGGTCGTCCAGCATCAGGTTTGCGGCGATCACGCCACCGGCGGTGTTCCAGATCGCATCGCTGACCTCGTGCACCTTGCCCGCCTGCACGGCCGAAAGGGACTGCCACAGCGGATCGCTCAGCGCCTCCTCGGCGGCGGCGACGCCTTCGCCGTTGCCGTTGTCATAGGTGAAGTAGAAGATCCGGTCGCCGTCCATGTCCGGGATCGCTTCCTTGCCGGTGCGGATGGCGAAATCCTCGACGTTCTGGATGTCGGGACGATCGAAGCCCACATCCTTCAGCAGCACGCCCGAGAAACTGTCGAGCTGGTAGATGCGGATCTGGCCGGACAGGAATCGGATCACCGAAACCTTCTCGTCCAGATTGTCCCCCAGGGCTTCGCGCAGTTCGGCGACCCGGGCGTCATAGGCGGCGATCTGCGCCTCACCCTCCTCGGTGCGGCCGAGCGCCTCGGCGTAAAGCCGGTGATTCACCTTCCAGTCCCCGCGCAGCCGTTCCGACAGCACGGTCGGGGCGATGGCGGAGAGCTGCGGATAGATGTCCTCGTGCCGCTGCAGGTTGCCGAGGATCAGGTCGGGCTGCAGGGCGGCGACCATCTCCAGGTTGATCGCGCTCTCGGTGCCCAGGGGAACCGCGTCGCCCATGGCCTCGGTGATGAAATCCCACCACGGATCCCCGTTCCAGGAGTTCGAGGCGCCGACCGGCGTCACGCCCATCGAGAGCACGGCCTCGGTGCCCTCGTTGGTCAGCACCACCACGCGCTGCGGTTCGTCCGGCACGGTCACCGTGCCGACGGCGGTCTCGACATCGCGCGCCTGGGCGGCAGAGGCCAGCAGCACGGCCAGCCCCATGCCGCGCAGAAACGTTCCAAGGTTCGACATGGGGTTTCCCTTTCCCGATTAAATCAGTCGACAATCGGGCCTTTTATTTACTTTTTTAGTTGGGTATGTCAACGCAGTCTGGACAGCTTCTGGATCCGCTTCTGACATGACGAGACCCGCGCCCCTCCTCTTCCTGCTGCTATGCCTCGCGGCGGCGCTGAGCCTGCACCTCGGGCTGCGCTTCTACGGCCCCGGCACGGTCTGGTCCGCCCTGCAGGGCGGCACCAGCACGGAAGAGATCATCATCCGCACCCTGCGCGTGCCGCGCACCCTGATCGGGGCGGTCTGCGGCGGCGCCCTCGGCCTCTCGGGCCTGCTGATGCAGGCGGTGACACGCAACCCCTTGGCCGAGCCCGGCCTGCTGGGAATCAACGCGGGCGCGGCTTTCGCGGTGACCCTCGGGCTGGTCGGCTTCGCCATCTCGGCCCCGCTGCCCGTGGCGCTTCTGGCGGTGCTGGGTGCGCTGGCAACGACGGCACTGGTCTTCGGCATCGGCTTGGCGCTTGGCCCGACCGGAGGCGACGGCACGGTGCTGCTGATCGGCGTGACCGTCGCGGCGATGCTGGGGGCGCTGACCCAGGTCATGCTGCTGATGGATGAAACCGCCCTCGAGACCCTGCTCTTCTGGCTCTCGGGCGGGTTCGCCGACCGCCCGATGACCCTTCTGGGCGTGGCCCTGCCCCTGCTGCTGCTGGTGCTGCTGGCCTGTGCGCTGCTGTCGGGGGGCATCGACGCTCTGCGCCTCGACGACCACAGCGCCCAGGGGATCGGAGTCGGCGTGACGCGGCTGCGCCTGATCGCGCTGGTCCTGGCGGCGCTGCTGGCGGCTCTTTCGGTCTCGCTGGCCGGTCCGGTGGTCTTCCTTGGGCTGGTGGCACCGCATATCGCGCGCCGTCTGACCGGGCCACAACACCCCTTCTTCGGCCTCGCGATCATCACCCTGCTGCTCGGGGCGATCATCGCGGTGCTGGCGGATATCCTTGCGCGGGTCATCGTCGCCCCGGGCGAGGCGCCGATCGGGGCGGTCCTGGCCCTGGTCGGCGTGCCCTTCCTGATCCACCTGCTGCGGCGCCGCCGGGGAGGCCCGGCATGAGCGGTCCCCACCTGACCAGGCCGGGCGTGCCCGGCACCCTCGCGCCGCGCTGGCGGCTTCCGCTGCTGCTGATGCTGCTGGCCTGCGGCCTGGTCATCGCCACCGGGCTCGGCACCAGCTTCCTGTCCCCGACCCGGGTCTCGGCGGCGCTGATCGGGGCAGGCAGTGACATGGACGAGATCATCATCTGGACACTGCGCCTGCCGCGCGTCGCCCTGGCGGTACTGGCGGGCATGGCGCTGGCGCTGTCGGGGGCGCTGATGCAGCGCGCCCTGCGCAACCCGCTGGCGGTGCCCTCGATCCTCGGGGTCAGCGACGGCGCGGCGCTTGGCGTGGTCACCTTCCTCTACTTCTTCTCCAACGAGAACAACGTCCTGACGGTCTCGATCCACTGGATGCCCGTCGCCGGGGTGCTGGGGGCCATCGGCCTTGCCGCCGCCATCGCCCTGCTGACCGCCGGGGATCCGCGCGGCCGCGACCCGCTGCGGCTGATCCTCTACGGCGTGGCGCTCTCGGCGCTGGCCAAGGCGGCGGTGGTGCTGATGATGATCCTCGGCCCGGTCTACCGCGCCGGACAGGCTTTGCGCTGGCTGACCGGCGCGGTCAACGCCGCGCACTGGAGCGACGTCTTCGTGGTGGCCGCCGGGCTGGCGCTGGCGGTGCCGGTGCTGCTGCTGCTGCGCCTCCCGATGCGCCAGATCACCCTCGACCCGGCCAGCGCCCGCGCCACCGGGCTGGGGGTCGAGCCGACCCGCGCCGCGCTGCTGGTGCTGTCGGTGCTGCTCACCGCGCTGGCGGTGTCGCAGGTTGGCGCCATCGGCTTTGTCGGGCTGATCGCGCCCCATGCGGCACGGATCTTCCACGGCCAGTTCTCGGGCGGCTACCTGCTGAGCAGCGCCGTCATGGGCGGGCTGCTGGTGCTGGGCGCCGACACGCTTGGCCGCATGGCCCTGCCGCCCCACGAACTGCCCGCCGGTGCCGTGACCGCACTGCTCGGCACCCCGGTTTTCCTCTTGCTGCTGCTTCGGAGGCACCATGTCACAGGCTGATCCCTTCGCCACTCTCAGCGCGATGACCGCCCGCTACGAGGGGGCCACCGCGCTCGACGACATCGACCTCTCGCTGCCCGAGGGGCAGATCATCGCCTTCTGCGGCCCGAACGGCAGCGGCAAGTCCACCGCCCTGCGGGTGCTGCGGGCCCTTCACGCGCCCGAGGCCGGCGCGGTCGAGGTCGCGGGCCGGCCGATCGCCGACTGGCGCCCGCGCGACCTGGCCCGCGAAATCGCCATGCTCAGCCAGTCGCCCTCGGCCCCCGAGGACATGTCGGTGCGCGACCTCGCCCTGCTGGGCCGCTACGCGCATCGCGGGCGCTTCTCGCCGGTCTCGCAGGCCGACCGGCAGGCGGTCGAGCGGGCCCTGCAGGCCACCAACATGAGCGATCTCGCCGAGCGCTGCCTGGGTCAGCTCTCGGGCGGGCAGGTCCAGCGCGCCTGGATCGCCATGGTGCTGGCGCAGGACGCGCCGCGCATCTTCCTGGACGAGCCGACCAATCATCTCGACATCGCCCATGCCCTCGACATTCTCGACCTGATCACCGGGCTGAACCGCGAGGACGGGCGCGGCTTCGTCATCGTGCTGCATGACCTCAATCATGCCATGCGCTACGCCGATCACGTGGTGCTGTTCGACCAGGGTCGCATCGTCCGCACCGGCCCGACCCGGGAGGTGCTGACCGAGGAGCGCATCCGCCAGGTCTTCGACATCGACTGCCGCATCGTCGATCTGCCGGGCCTCGATCGCCCGGTGGTGGTGCCCCTGTCGCGCGGCAGCGACACGATGCTGGCCTGCGCCGCGCAGTGATCCCGCGCGGCGCGTCAGCCAACGGCTCTAGTCAGCGGCGGGCAGCGTGACCTCGTAGATCCGCGCCAGGTCGTCCAGCATGGCCTGCGCGGCGAAATAGCCCCCCGCCGTGGCCCAGACACCGTCATCGACCTCGTAAACCTCGCCGGCCTCGACGGCGCCCAACCGGGTCCACAGCGGATCGGCGCGCATGGTCTGCGACATCTCCTCTCCCTTGCCGTCGCCGGTGTCGTAGGTCAGCCAGATCAGCTTGTCGGCCTCCATGTCGGGGATACTCTCGGACCCGACGGCCACCGCCAGCCCGGCCCCGTCCTGCGGCGCGGGACGCGCGAAGCCGACATCGCCCAGCACATGCCCGAGGAAGCTGCCCGCCTGGTAGAGATAGGTCTGCCCGGGCACGAAGCGCACCACCGAGAGGCTCTCGCCGCTGCGCGGTCCGAGGGCGTCCTGCAGGGCGGCGACCCGGTCCTCGTAGGAGGCCAGGACGGCGGCCCCCTCCGCATCCCGGCCCAGGACCATGGCGACGAATGAGAGGTTCTCCTTCCACTCGCCCAGGCCCTCGATCATCACGGTGGGCGCGATGGCCGACAGCTGCTCGTAGATCTCTTCGTCACGCTTGCGGCTGCCGATGATCAGGTCCGGCGAGAGCACGGCGAGCGCCTCGAGATTCACCGCCAGCTCGGTGCCCAGGTCCGCCGCGCCGTCCATCCGGTCGCCGAGATGCGGATACCAGGGGTCGCCGTACCACGAGCGCGTCGCGCCGACCGGGCCGAGGCCGACCGCAAGCGCGGCCTCGGTGGTCTCGTTAGTCAGGGTGACCACCCGTGCGGGCGCCTCGGGCACCTGCGTTTCGCCCATGGCATGAGAGATGAGCTGGTCGGCCGTGGCGGGGGCCGAGGCCAGCAGCGCCGCCCCGAGGGCCAGCGCGCAGATGGTAGGTTTCATGGGGATCTCCCTGGTTGACGCATAAGTCGCCCGCCAGGAAGCGGCGCCGGAGCCGCCGCCTTGCCCCGGCCAGCCGATCAGCAACCGGCTATCTTACCCAAGTGATTTAGTCAAGAAATAGCGACCCCGGCGGAATGGCCCCGAGGCCGGGGCCGTCGGGCGTTCCCTCAGCCCTTCAGGACCTGCAGTTCCAGCGCCGTGCCCTCGCCCAGGTGAACGGTGTTGTGCGCGATGCGGCTGCCGCGCGCGGTGCCCTCGGGCTCGCCGGTGTTGAAGTTGATGTCGTACTTGGGGAAGTTCGACGAGGAGATGTCCAGCCGCAGCCGGTGCCCGGCCTTGAACAGGTTCACCGTCGCGAAGGGGGTGATGGTGATCTCGAAGGCGCCCTCGTCCGGCGCGACCAACTCGGGACAGTCATAGCCCTTGCGGTAGCGCACCCGGAAGATGCCGTCGGTGACATTCATCGCGTAGCCGCGCGGGTAGTCCTCCGAGGGCGGGTAGACATCGACCAGCTTGGCGGTGAAGTCGGTATCCGGCGCATCGGTCGAGACGGTCAGGCGGATCGTCACCGGCCCTGCCACCAGCAGATCCTCGGGCAGCGGCGCGGTCTGGAACGACAGCACGTCGCGGCGCGCGATCAGCGGCATGCCGGGATTGGTGCAGCCGAAGAAACGCGCATCCTCGGTCTGATCGAAGGCACCGCCCTCGAAGATCGGTTCCCCCGAGGTGAGCGAGCCGCCGATGGTCGGCACCGGGTTCGCCGGGTCGTAGGCATAGCCCATGTCCGCCTGCGCCGGGGTCACCGACAGCGACATGTCCGGCGCCGGGTAGAGCGTCAGCGCCTCGGCCTCGGGGATCGGCCAGTCGGAAGCCTCGATCCAATGGCCGCCGTGATCCAGATGCCCCTCGGGCGTCTTGCGGCCCGAGCCGCCGCCCATGACGAAGAGATGCACCCGCTCGTCCCGCAGCAGCGCATCCTGGTCCTGATCCTTCAGCCAGCGGGCGAAGAACTTCACCCGGAAGGCCAGCCAGTCCTCGTCAACCTGCCCGTCGAAGACCGCCGCGGGGCCGAAATCGACATCACCGAAGATCCGGCGCGAGCGGTTGCCGTGGGTCCAGGGGCCCATGATCAGGGTCAGCGGCCGGGCGGCATCGCCCTTCAGGCCGGTGTAATTCTCAAGCGTGGTCTGCACGTAGGCGTCATACCAGCTGGACATGAAGATGATCGGGATCTTCGGGAAATCCTGGTAGTAGCCCGCCGCCCAGATGCCGGTCTTCTTCCAGAAGTCGTCGAAGGTGCCGTGCTGCCACTGGTCCAGCAGGTAGTCCTCGTAGTCGGGGTCCCAGCGGACGGGAGAGCGGCCCTTGGTCCAGGGGGTGCGGGTCATCCAGGCCGACAGGTCCTCGGCCTCGATGGCGCCCAGAATGGCGGGCTCGGCTGCGGCAAGCGGCGCTTCCATGGCGCGGTTGTAGGCCCAGGTGGCCTGTTTCATCTCCAGCGCGCCGCCCTGGCGGATGCCGCAGGTGAAGGCGTTCGAGAAGCCGCCCGAGTCGACGGCCATGCAGGTCAGCCCCGGCGGGTTGAGACAGGCCATCGCCATCTGCACATGAGCGTCATAGCTCAGCCCCATGGTGCCGACGCGGCCGTTGCCGAAGTCCTGTGCGGCAATCCAGACCATGCTGTCGAAACCGTCCTCGGCCTCGTTCAGGTACTTGGTGAAGGCGCCTTCGCTCGCGTAGCGGCCCCGGCAATCCTGCCAGATCACCACGTAGCCCTCGGCGACCAGCTTGATGGCCAGTTCGGGCCGGCTGTAGGGGGTGGGGCGCGCCACGGACAGCTCGGTCCGCGGCGTGCCCGCCTTGTCATAGGGCGTGCGTTCGAAGATCACCGGACGGGGCGCGGGATCCGCGCCGCCATCGGCGCCTGCCGGACGATAGACATCGGTGGCAAGGCGCACGCCGTCCCGCATCGCAACCATCACGTTGCGATGCACGACCACCCCCGGCGCAACCGGCTCGGCCGGGGTCAGGGAGACTGTTTCAAGCAGGGTGTCAGTGGGGGTGGTCATGGTCTTCATTACTCGTCAGAGGTCACTTTTTGCGGCAGGGTCTGTTCCGACAGACCGGCGTCGATGGTCAGCCCGTCACGCAGCCCCCAATGCACCTTCTGCCAGTAGAGCGGCACGATCGGGGTCTCGTCGAAGACCAGTTTGGTGGCGCTTTCCAGCTTGGCGATGCGGGTCTCGGCGTCGAACTCCTGCAGGGCGTCGTCCAGGGCCGCGTCGAACTCGGGCGAGGAGAAGCGCACGCGGTTGAACGCGCCCTTGCCGGCCTCCTTGTCGTAGGTGTGCAGCAGCGACTGCAGGTTCGGCGCCGAGGTCGGGGTGGACGACCCCAGAGAGAAGACGAAGGCACCGTAGTCGCCTGCCGAGGCGGCCTTGGAGTAGACCGAGTAGGGCAGCGCCTCGACGCCGTTCACCTTCAGGCCGCCGCGCGACAGCATCTGTCCAAGCGCCTGCACAAGGTCACCGTCGCCGGGGAAGCGGTCGTTCGAGCTGTAGAGCGTCAGGCCGAAGCCCTCGGGGTAGCCTGCCTCGGCCAGCAGCTCCTTGGCCTTCGCCACGTCGGGCTTGTCGGCCGGAACGTCGGTGTTGTGGCCGCCAAGCGCGTCAGGCACCAGCTGGCCAGCCGGCACCCCCGAGCCGCCGAGGATGCGATCCACGATCAGCTCGCGGTCGATCATCAGCGAGATCGCCTTGCGGACGCGGGCGTCCTTGAAGGGGTTTTCGGCCAGCGGGTTGCCCTCCAGATCGGTCACTGCCGGTGCCTGGTCGAAGCGCATCGACAGGCCGAGGTAGATGACCCGGCCCGAAGGGGTCGAGTAGACATGCATCCCGTCGGTGTCCTCAAGGCGCGCCACGTCCTGCGGCGGGACGGCGTCGATCACGTCGACCGCACCCGACAGCAGCGCCGCCACGCGGGCCGCGTCATTCGAGATGTAGCGGATCTCGACCTCGTTGAACTCGGGCACGGTGCCCCAGTAATCGGCATTGGCGTGCATGGTCAGGGTCTCGCCCGGTTTCCATTCCTCCAGCACGTAGGGGCCGGTGCCGACGGCGGTGGCAGGGGACGAGAAGTCCTCGCTCGACTTGCCCTCTGCGGCGGCCTTCGAGATGATGAAGACGCGGCCGATGTCCTCCATCAGGGCCGGGTTCGGCACGTTGGTGGTGATCTTGACGGTCAGGTCGTCAACGGCTTCGACGCTGGCCACGGAAGAGACCATGTCGGTATAGGGTGCGGGCGAATTCGGCACCTCGTCGGCGCGCTCAAGCGAATAGACCACATCGGCGGCAGTGAAGGCCGAGCCATCGTGGAATTTCACATCGGGGCGCAGGTGCAGCAGCCAGGTGGTGTCATCCTCGATGTCCCAGCTCTCGGCGAGGCCGGGCGAGACCTGCAGGTTCTCGTCGAAGGCCACGAGGCGGTCGAAGAACATGGTCGAGGTCATCTGGTTGTTGCCGGTCCGCGAGAACTGCGGATCGATCGAGCTTTGCTCGGAGGACCGGCCGACGGTCAGGTCGGCGGCCCAAGCGGGCATCAGCCAGGTGGTCGAGAGAAGGGCCGCGAGAACGGCGGTCTTGGTCAGGCGCATTTGGAATGGCTCCTTGCTGGTCAGTCTTTTGACGGTGTGTCGCCGGTCATGACGCCGGCTTCGGAAAGGGGTCTCCCGGTGCCGCCATCGAGGTGACAGGCAACGGAATGACCGGGAGACGCCTGGATCAGCGCCGGGCGTTCGACCCGGCATTTGTCCATGGCGAGGGGGCAACGGGGGTGGAAATGGCACCCCCGCGGCGGGTTCACCGGCGAGGGGATCTCTCCCTTCACCGACGAGAAGCGGTGGCCGCGCCGGTCGATCCGGGGGATCTCTTCCAGCAGGGCCTGGGTGTAGGGATGGCGTGCCGCGTCGAAGATGCGGTCGGTGGGGGCGGTCTCGACCACCCGGCCGAGGTACATGATCACCACGCGGTCCGAGATGTAGCGCACCACGGAAAGGTCATGGCTGATGAAGAGGAGGGTCAGCGACAGCTCTTCTCGCAGCCGCACCAGCAGGTTGATCACCTGCGCCTGGATCGAGACATCCAGCGCGGCGATGCTTTCATCGCAGATCAGGAAATCGGGGTTCACCGCCAGCGCCCGGGCAATGCCGATCCGCTGGCGCTGCCCGCCCGAGAACTGGTGCGGATAGCGGTTCGCCATGGCCGGATCCAGACCGACCAGACCCATCAGCCGCTCGACCTCTGCACGCACCTCGCCGCGCTTGACCAGGCCATGCAGCCTGGGGGCCTCGCCGATGATGTCGATCACCTTCTTGCGCGGGTTCAGCGAGGACATCGGGTCCTGGAAGATGATTTGCGTGGCAAGGCGCATGGCGCGCGCCTCGGCGCCCTTCAGCGTGGCGATATCCTTGCCGTCGCGGGCGACCTGGCCGGAGGTCACCGGCAACATGCCCGCCACGACACGGCCCAGGGTGGACTTGCCGCAGCCGCTCTCGCCGACGAGGCCCACGACCTCGCCCTCGGCGATCTGCAGCGACACGTCGTCGAGCGCATGGACGGTCGGCGGCTCCTCGGCCAGCCCGACGCGCATGGCGAGGCGCTCGGCCAGGTCGGTCTTGCGGCGGAAATGCTTGGTGACGCCCGCCACCTCGATCATCGGAGCGGTCGCGGTCATGCCATGGCCTCTTCTTCAAGCGGGTTGAAGCAGCGCCAGCCCCTGCCCTGCGCCTCGGTCTCCAGCGGTTCCGACAGGCAGGTGTCGGTGGCGCGGGCACAGCGGGGGCGGAAGGGGCAGCCCTCGGGGCGGCCAAGGGGCGGCGGCGCATTGCCGGGGATCTGGCGCAGCGGCTGGCCGCGGTCGTTCTCCATCGGCAGGCTGTCGATCAGGCCGCGGGTATAGGGATGGCGCGGGGCATCCAGCACCTCGTCCACGGTGCCGCGCTCGACGATGCGACCGGCGTACATGACGGCCACCTTGTTGGCGAGCTGCCCGACCACGCCAAGGTCATGGCTGATCCAGATCAGGCCCATGCCCATCTCGCGCGTCAGGGATTGCACCTCCGACAGGATCTGGCTCTGGATCGTCACGTCCAGCGCCGTCGTCGGCTCGTCCGCGATGATCAGATCGGGCTTGTGCAACAGGGCGATGGCGATGGCGACGCGCTGGCGCATCCCGCCCGAGAACTCATGCGGATAGGCATCGATGCGTTCGTCCGGGTGCGGGATGCCGACCTGCCCAAGGGCGTCGCGGGCCATGGCGCGGGCCTCGGCCTTGGAGACCTTCGCATGGGCGCGCACCGTCTCGATCATCTGGGTGCCGATGCGCAGAACCGGGTTCAGCGTCATCATCGGGTCCTGGAAGATCATCGCGATGCGGTTGCCGCGCAGGTCGCGCAGCCGTCGCGGGCTGGCGCTGCGCAGGTCCTCGCCGAGGAAGCGGATATCGCCCTCGACCACCCGGCCCGGCGGATCGACCAGACCCAGCAGCGAGAAGCCGGTGATCGACTTGCCCGAGCCGCTCTCGCCGACCAGCCCCAGGATCTCGCCGCGTTCCAGCGTCAGGTCGACGCCATCCACGGCCTTCACGGTGCCTTTCGGCGTCTCGAACCAGGTGCGCAACCCGCGCACTTCCAGAAGGGGATCACTCATTGGGCCAGCCTCGGGTTCAGGATTTCACGCAGGCGGTCGCCGACGATGTTGACCGAGAAGACCAGCACCAGCAGCAGCAGGCCGGGGTAGACCGACATCCAGTAGAGCCCGGCCAGCATCACCTGGTAGCCGTTCGAGATCAGCAGCCCCAGCGAGGGCTGGGTGATCGGCAGGCCGATGCCGAGGAAGGACAGCGTCGCCTCGGCGGCGATGGCGCTGGCCACCTGGATCGTGCCGATGACGATCAGCGGCGGCAGGCAGTTGGGCAGGATGTGCCCGCCCATGATGCGCCAGGCGGGGATGCCCAGACAGCGGGCGGCCTCGGCGTATTCCTTGCCGGATTCGACCAGTGCCGTGGCCCGCACCGCGCGGGCGAAATAGGCCCATTGCACGAAGACCAGCGCCAGGATCACCTTGCCGACGCCCTGTCCGAAGACCACCAGCACCATCAGCGCCACCAGGATCGTCGGGAAGCCCAGCATCAGGTCGACGAAGCGCATGATGAAGCTGTCGAGGAAGCCACCCCGGTAGGCCGCGATCAGGCCAAGCGCCGTGCCGACCAGCATCGCCAGCAGGCCCGAGGTCACGCCGACCGCCAGCGAGGTGCGCAGGCCATAGAGCATGGCCGAAAACATGTCCCGCCCCTGCCCGTCGGTGCCGAGGATATAGGTCATCCCCGAATAGCCTTCGCTCATCGGCGGCAGCTTGGCGTCGAAGAAGTCGATCTCGTTCAGGTCATAGGGGTTCTGCGGCGCGATCATCGGCGCGAAGATGGCCGAGAAGACGAGGATCAGGCAGATCAGCGCCGCGATGGTCGCCTTGGGGCTGGAGAGCAGGCCGCGCAGGATGCGCGCCGCCATGCTCTCGCTCTTGCGGAGGAAGGTCATGGTGATCATGCGCGGCTCCGGATGCGGGGATCGAGCAGCGAATAGAGCACGTCGACGACCAGGTTGATGACGATGAACATCGCGACGATCACCAGGATGTAGGCCACGACGATGGGCCGATCGAGCATGTTGATGCTGTCGATGATCAGCTTGCCGACACCGGGCCAGGCGAAGATCGTTTCGGTGACGACCGCGAAGGCGATCAGGCTGCCGAACTCGATGCCCAGCACGGTGACGATGGGGATCAGGATGGTCTTCAGCACATGCACGAAGAGGATGCGGCGTTCGGAAATCCCTCGCGCACGGGCGTATTTCACGAAGTCCAGCGGCATGGTCTCCTGCACGCCGGTGCGGGTCAGGCGGATCACCAGGGCGATCTGCGCCAGCGCCAGGTTTGTGGCGGGCAGCAGCAGGTGGATGAAGCCGTCCCAAGTGGCATAGCTGGTGCGGATGCCCAGCACCTCGCCGGTTTGGCCGCGCCCGGTCGAGGGCAGCCAGCCCAGCCAGACGGCGAAGATCATGATCAGCATCATGCCCTGCCAGAAGTTCGGTAGCGAGAAGCCGAGGATCGAGCCGGTCATGATCGACTCATCCGTCACGCTGCCCGGCTTCACGCCCGCGACCAGCCCCAGCGGGATGCCGAGGATCAGCGACAGGATCAGCGAGGTCGTCACCAGCTCCAGCGTTGCGGGCAGGCGTTCGAAGATCACGTCCAGCGCCGGGCGGTTGTAGACGAAGCTGCGGCCGAAATCGCCCTGCAGCGCCGAGGTGACGAAGGTCCAGTATTGCAGCGGCAGCGGATCGTCGAGGTTCAGGGAGGCGGCGACCTGGGCGCGCTCGGCCATCGAGGCATCGGCGGGCAGCAGGATCTCCAGCGGGTCGCCGATGGCGTAGACGCCAAGGAAGACCACGACGGAGGTGACGAGAAGGACCAGGATGGCCTGGAGCACCCGGCGCAGGATGAAGACCGTCATCGGGCGGGTCCCCGTCCCGGTCGGGCTTTGGTTTCGTGAGGCATGGCGTTTCTTGCTGTGTCCCTGTTTTGACCGAAGCTTGCGGGAAGATTCGGCTCTATGCAATATTATGACAAATCTGCTAAATCATATGCGTACCTCGCATAGGGTGCGCGGTGCACGGCACGGGGATCGCGATGCAGCTCAACCTTCTGGAAACCTTCCGCGCGGTGCTTGAAAAGGGCTCGACCCTCGCCGCGGCCTCGTCGCTGGGGATCACCCAGTCCGCGGTCTCGCGACGGATCGCGCAGCTGGAGGCCGAGTTGAACCTGGATCTCTTCCTGCGCGACCGCGGGCGGCTGGTGCCGACCCGGGAATGCCTGGCGCTGCAGGGGCAGATCTTCGGCATGGTGGATCGCGGCCTGCAGCTGCGCCACCTCGCCCATGACCTGCGGCGGGGCAACTCCCCCGCGCTGCGCCTGCGGGTCGCCGTGCCCGCCAGCATGACGCTGTCGATCATGCCGCGCATCCTCAGCCGTTTCCTGGCCGAGAACGACCGTGTGCAGGTCGAGTTGCACACCGGCCCCTACGACACCATCGAGCGGATGCTGATGGACGACCGCGCCGAACTGGGGTTCCTGCGGATCCCGATCCAGCGGCAGGGCCTTGCCGTCACCCCGACCATCGCGACCCGCAGCGTCTGCGTGATGCCGCAGGGGCACCCCCTCTGTGACCGCGAGGAGGTGACGATGGAGGATCTGGACGGCGAGCCGCTGATCCTTCTGGGGCGGATGCGTGCGCCCCGGCGGGTGCTGGATGCCGCCTTCTGGACGGCCGGCCAGACCCCGGCGGTGCGGATCGAGGCGCATTCGGTGATGTCGGCCTGCTCTCTCGTCGCCGAGGGGCTGGGGCTGACCATCGTCAACGGGCTGATGGCGCGCGACTACGCGCACCTGCCGATCACCCAGAGGCCGATTGCCCCGGCGATGATCGACCGCTTCGCCTTCGCTTCGAACGCCGATGTTCCGCTGAGCCAGGCGGCCGAGAACTTCATCGCCTGCAGCAGCCGCTTCCTGGAGGACCTTCTGGCGGGGCAGTGAGCCCCGCCAGAAGCGCCGGAACCGGAAGCGCCGCGATCAGGCCCTCAGCTGTCTTGCGGATCCGGGGCCTCGGCCTCGCCCGCCAGGATGCGGTCGCGTTGCAGCTCCAGCCACATGGCGTTCATCACCGCGAAGATGGCCGCCAGCGGGAGCCCCAGAAGCCAGGCAAAATACCACATGTTGCGTCCTTTCTCAGTAGAGGCTGTCGGAATTGCCGGTCACCTCGTCCTCGGTCACCTTGCCCCAGAGGACACTGTAGACCCAGGAGGTATAGGCGAGGATCAGCGGCAGGAAGATCACCGTGACCACCAGCATGATGAACAGCGTGCGATGCGACGACGAGCTGTCCCAGACCGTCAGGGACGAGCGCGGATCAAGCGACGAGGGCAGGATGAAGGGGAACATCGTCAGTCCGACGCTGGAGATCGCCCCGAGGATGCCGAGCTTCGACCAGAGCAGGCCCGAGACCTCTCCGCCCCGCCGCAGCGCACGCACCGCCAGGATCATGCCGGTCACGCCAAGCAGCGGCGCGATCGCGATCCAGGGCCGCGCGGCATAGGCCGACAGCCAGGTCGCCGTGCGGCTCACCTCGGAGTAGAGCGGGTTCGATGGGCCGTCGGTGACGACCTCCCCGACCAGGGCATAGCCCTCGATGCCGAGGGCCAGCCACAGCCCGGCCAGCAGGTAGCCGGCCAGGGTGGCAAGGCCGCTGATACTGCCGATGGTGCGCGCACGGCGGGCGATCTCGCCCTCTGTCTTCAGCCCCAGCCAGGCCGCACCGTGGGTGATCAGCATCGACAGCGACACCAGACCGCAGAGCAGCGCGAAGGGGTTCAGCAGGCCGAGGAACTTGCCGTAGTAGCTGCCCTCGTAGCGCGAGAAGAGATCGGGCGTCAGCTCGAACGGCACCCCCTGCAGCACGTTGCCGACGGCCACCCCGAAGATCAGCGCCGGCACCGCGCCGCCGATGAACAGCGCCCAGTCCCAGGTGCTGCGCCAGCGCGCGCTCTCGCGCTTGGAGCGGTACTTGAAGGCGACCGGGCGCAGGATCAGCGCCGCCAGGATCGCGAACATAGCCAGGTAGAACCCAGAGAAGCTGACCGCGTAGAGTGGCGGCCAGGCGGCGAAGATCGCCCCGCCGCCGAGGATGAACCACACCTGGTTGCCTTCCCAGACCGGCCCGACGGTATTGATCACCACCCGCCGCTCGACATCGGTGCGCCCGACGAAGGGCAGCAGCGCGCCGACCCCCATGTCGAAACCGTCGGTCATGGCGAAGCCGATCAGCAGCACCCCCATCAGCAGCCACCAGATCACCCGCAGGATATCGTAGTCGATGAGTTCGAAGAGGATCATGTCACTTACTCCGCTGGGGTGTCGGTAGCCGGACCGCGCCCGGAGCCGTCAAAGGCATCGTCCTGCGACGACCGCGCCTGCGCGCCCGCCGGCGCGAAGGGGCCGCGCCCGTCATGGGTGCGCAGCCGGTGCTCGTGCCGCGCCTCCCAGGCCTCGGTCTCCTCGACGTCCTGGAACGGGCCCTTGCGGATGTACTTCAGCATCAGCCCCATCTCGACCACGAAGAGCACCGAGTAGAAGATCATGAAGCCGGCGATGGTCAGCAACAGGTCCGCCACGCTGAGGTGGCTGACCGACAGCGCCGTCGGCAATACCCCGTCCACGGTCCAGGGCTGGCGCCCGTATTCGGCCACGAACCAGCCCAGTTCGGCGGCGATCCAGGGCGCGGGGATGATTGCCACCGCCAGGCGCAGCGCCCAGCGGGGATACTGCTGCCGTCGGAAGGACGAGCGCCAGAAGAAATAGGCCATGACCGCGATGAAGGTGAAGCCGAGGCCCACCATGATGCGGAAGGCCCAGAACAGCGGCAGCACCCCCGGGATCGTGTCCTCGGCGGCGGTGTCGATCTGGGCCGGGGTCGCCTGGCGCGGATCCTCGACATAGCGCAGCAGCAGGAAGGCAAAGCCCAGGTCGCCCGAATGGGCCTCGAAGGTCTCGCGCACCGCGGGGTCCACGGCGCCACGCTGCTCGCGGATCGACATCAGCGCATCATAGGCGGTGATCCCGCTTTCGATCCGCGCGCGGGCCTCCTCCACCAGGTCATTGATGCCCGGGATCTCGGTGTTCAGCGAGCGGGTGCCGATCAGCCCCATGACCCAGGGGATCTCGACCGCGTAGTGGGTTTCCCGTGCTTCCACATCCGGGATGCCGAAGGCGGTGAAGGGCGCCGGGGCGTCGTGGGTTTCCCACATGCCCTCGATGGCGGCCAGTTTCATCCGCTGGGTATGGCTGGCCGAATAGCCGCTCTCGTCCCCCAGCACGACCACCGACAGCGCCGAGGCCAGCCCGAAGGAGGCCGCTACGGTGATCGAGCGCCGCGCCAGCTCGACATGCCGCCCCTTCAGCAGATACCAGGCCGACACCCCCAGCACGAAGACCGAGGCGGTGACATAGCCCGCCGAGACGGTGTGCACGAATTTCGCCTGGGCGACCTCGTTGAACAGCACGTCGAAGAAGCTGGTCATCTCCATGCGCATGGTGTCGGGGTTGAATTCCGCCCCCACCGGGTTCTGCATCCAGCCGTTCGCGATCAGGATCCACAGCGCCGAGAAGTTCGACCCGATGGCGACAAGCCAGGCGGTGATCAGGTGGCCGACCTTCGACAGCTTGTCCCAGCCGAAGAAGAACAGCCCGACGAAGGTGGCTTCCAGGAAGAAGGCCATCAGCCCCTCGATGGCCAGCGGCGCACCGAAGATGTCGCCGACGTAGTGGCTGTAGTAGCTCCAGTTCATGCCGAACTGGAACTCCATGGTGATCCCGGTCGCCACGCCCAGCACGAAGTTGATGCCGAAGAGCGTGCCCCAGAATTTCGTCATCTGCCGCCAGATCGGCCGGCCCGTCATGACGTAGACGGTTTCCATGATCGCGACCAGGATCGACAGCCCCAGGGTCAGCGGCACGAAAAGGAAGTGATACATCGCCGTCATCGCAAATTGCAGGCGTGACAGTTCGACGATATCGAGCTCCATCGGGATGTCTCCTTCTGTGAAGCGGATGCGCGGAGGCCGCGCTCCTGCGTTCCATGCTAGCGCGTCATGGCTTACAACAGAACCGCCGAAAGCTGAGTGACTTCGTCACATTCCCCCGGAGGACAGCGGCACGATCCGGTCGAACAGCGGATGATCGGCGCCCCGGTGCTGGGCCGACAGGATCGCCGCATCGGGCAGGAACCGCCGCAGCCCCTGCAGCACCCGGGCGGCTGTTTCCGCGTCCAGCCCCTCGGTCGGCTCGTCCAGCAGCAGGACACGGGGCCGGCGCAGCAGGGCGCGGGCGATGCACAGGCGGCGCGCCTGCCCGCCCGAAAGCCCCTGCCCGGCCTCGCCAAGCGGCGCCTCCAGCCCGCCGCGCGCCCGGATGTCCCCGGCCAGCGCCACCGCCTCCAGCACCTGCCAGAGCACCGCGTCCTCCCCGACGCCAGAAAGCGCGAGATTGTCGCGGATGCTGCCCGCCAGCAGGGCCGGCCGCTGCGGCACCATGGCGAGGGTCGCACGCAGGGCCTCCTCGGGGCAGTCCTGCGGCGCAAGGCCACAGAGGCGCAGGCCCGGCCCCGGGTCGAGCCCGGCGATCTGCATCAGCAGCGTCGATTTGCCCGCCCCCGAAGGCGCGACCAGGCACAGCGCCTCTCCGGGCGCGAGGGTGAACCGCAGGCCGGGCCGATCGACCACCAGCAGCGGGGCCCCGGCCTCGGGCGTGCCTGTCGCGGTGTCCGTCGCCTCAGCAAGCCCGGGCACCACCCGGCGCGCGGCATCGGCCATCCGCCCCAGCTCGGCCACGCCCCGGCGCAGCGGCAGCAGCGTCTCGGCCAGGGCGAGGACGACGAAGAGGCCGATCGCCGCCCGGGCGGGATCGAGGCGCCCCTCTGCCAGCAGCCAGCCCCCGCCAAGCAGCGCCGCCGCGACCGCAAGGGCGACCGCGACCGCAAGGGCGGCACCGGCGTCTCGCTCGGCCCGGTCCAGCTGCCGGGTCGCCCTGCGGGCCGCGCCATCGCAGGCGATCAGCCGGGTCTCGTGGTCGTCGAGCTGCCCCGAGAGGATCAGCGCCTCGCGGTCGCGCAGCATGTCGATCACCCCGCGCCCCAGGGCCTGCTTGTGCCGCTCCGCCTCTGCGGAGGGCGCAAGGCTGCGCCGCCCGAGCCAGAGCAACACCGCCACCGCGGCCAGCAGGTACAGCAGCAGGATCGGCAGCGCGACGGCCCAACCCGTCAGCCAGCTCAGCGCGGCGAAGATCAGCAGGTGGCTCAGCAGCCCGGCCAGCAGCGGCAGCACCAGCCGCAGCAACAGCCCGTCCAGCGCATCGACATCGGACAGGATCCGGCTCAGCACGCTCTCGGCCCTCAGGGCGGCCATCTGCCGCCCGCCGAGGCGCGCATGGGCTCGCAGCAGCAGCACCCGCAGCGCGGCAAGGGCGCGCAGGGTCGCGTCATGGGTCAGCAACCGCTCTCCGTATCGCGCCGCCGTCCGTCCGAGCGCCAGGAAGCGCACCCCCGCCGAGGGCCGGAAGACATCGAAGGCGATCCCGATCCCGGCCAGTCCCGCCAGCCCGGTCGCGGTGATGAACCAGCCCGACAGCCCCAGAAGGGCCGCTCCCATCAGGAGCACCAGCACCGAGAGCGCGGCGCCGCGCAACAGCGGGCGGGGCGCGGCGCGGATCAGCAGGCCAAGCAGGCGCAATAGCGGTCTCATGCGGTCATCTCCACCACCTGCCCCATGGCCCGGGCAAGACGCGGGTCATGGGTGGCGACCAGCAGCGCTCGCCCCCCGGCATTGAGCCGCAGCAGCGCCGCGATCACCCGCTCTGCCGTCTCCGTATCGAGATCCGCCGTCGGCTCGTCCGCCAGCAGCAGGTCACCGCCCGCCAGGATCGCCCGCGCCAGCATCAGCCGCCGCGCCTCTCCGCCGGACACACCGCTTCCGCTGGCGCCGAGGCGGGTCTCAAGCCCCTCGGGCAACCCCTCGACGACAGCTGCGGCCCCGGCCTGCGCCAGGGCGGCGCGCAGCTCCTCCCCGCGCCCCGCACTGGCGCCCAGCCAGTCGGCCAGCGCCATGTCGGGAAAATGCACCCGCTGCGGCATCCACGCGATCCGCGCCCGCCAGCCATCCGCCGTGGCGCCGTCAAGGGTCCGCCCGCAGACCTCGATGCGGCCCCCCGCCAGCGGCAGAAGTCCGGCAATCGCCGCCAGGGTCGTGCTCTTGCCGACGCCGCTCGGCCCGGTGATCGCCAGGCGCGCACCGGGGCCAAGCGCGAGGTCCGGCAGCGCCAGCACCCGCCCCGGCAGCTGCGCCACGGCGCCGCGCACCTCCAGCCGCAGCGGACCGGGAAGCGCGGGTGCCCGGCCTCCCTGCCCGACCAGTTCGCTGCGCGCGGCCCGGTCGAGCGCCTCCAGTTCCTCCACGACCGTCAGCCCGGCGGCCCGGTCGTGCCAGGCGGCGGCCATGTCGCGCAGCGGCTGGAAGAACTCGGGCGCGAGCAGCAGCAGGAAGATCCCCTGGCCAAGGCTCAGCCTGCCGCCCCAGGAGCCGAATCCGATCTCTCCCAGCAGGGTGAAGCCGACGAAAACCGCCACCAGCGCCACGCCGAGCGCGGCGAAAAGCTCCAGCACCGTCGATGACAGGAAGGCGATGCGCAGCACGCCCATGCTGCGAAGTCGCAGGGCCTCGGCCCGGGCGGCGAAATCCGCCGTCGCGTGGTCGCTGGCCCCTAGCAGGCGGATATCGGTCAGGGCCGCCAGCCGCTCCATCAACATGTCGTTGATGCTGGCAATCTCGCCCAGTTGGCGGCGGGAGGCCTCTTCGGCCGCCATGCCGACCAGCGCCATGAAGACCGGGATCAGCGGCCCGGCCACCAGCAGCGTCAGCCCGACCACCCAGGAGTGCCAGAAGGCCAGCACCAGCAGCACCGGCGGCAGAACCGCGACGCGCAGCATGGCCACCTGATACCGGGTGATCCAGGGTTGCAGCAGGGCCAGTTTCTGCACCGTCAGCGCCGCCAGCGCGGCGGATCCCATCCCCGCCCGCTGCCGGGCTTCGCGGCCCAGGATCGCCGCGCGTTCGGCGGCGATCACCCGGTCGGCGGCGGCAAACAGCAGCGCACCCGCGCGATGCTCCAGTCCGGCGCGCAGCAGCGCCAGGGCAAGGAACAGCAGCGCGGCAAGGAGGGTGGGCCGCAGATCGCCCGGATCGGCGACCCAGGCAGCGATCGCCCCGGCCAGAACGCCCGCCTGCACCGGCCAGAGCAGCCCCGCCAGCACCGAGAGCGCTCCGGCCCGGTTCAGCACCCCCGCAACCGGCGCGATGATCCGCGCCCGGGCCCGCTGCATCGAGGGGCGGCTCTGGTCACTGTCGTCCTGGCGCATCGTCTGCCGGCAGCCTCCCCGGGGAACACGGACCGAGTCCTAGCACGGTCGCGCCCCTCCGGCGAGGCGCCTGCCCCGATCCGGGACAGGCTGTCGCAGTCGGCTCAGATCAGCGCGCCGAGCCCGGTCAATTCACCGCGCAGCGCCTCGGCGGTCACCGGGCCCGAGGATGTCGCCCCGAGGGCCGCCGCCACGCCCGCCGCCTCGCCGGTGGCGAAGGCGGTGCCCATGACCCGGACCGAGCCGTAGGCGTAGTCGTCGGCGCCGATCACCCGGCCCGCGTACCAGAGGTTGTCGAGGTCCCGCGCCCGGATCGCGTCGTAGGGCACATGGAAATAGCCCGCGCCGCCGACATGTTCGTAGATCGGCCGGCCCGCTTCCGAGTGCAGCTCGATCGGCCAGGCGCCCCGGGCGATGCCGTCCTCGCGCAGGCGGCCCTGCAGCACGTCGTCATGGGTGATCTCGTAGCGCGCCGCCGGGTGGCGGGTCTCGCGCACGCCGATCTGCGGGCCGGTCTGGGCCAGCCAGGCGTTTTCGAACCCGGGAACACGGGCGCGCAGGATCTCGACCAGCTGCATCGACATCTCCCGGCCGGTCTGCTCGGCACGGGTGAAGCTGCCCGAGGAGAGGTCGGGCATCTCGCGGTCGACCACCAGCCACCAGAAATCCGTCGTCCCCGGCACCCGGGTGAAGATCCCGGCATCGGTACGGTGGATCTTGTGGGGCGAGCCCTCGTTGAACTCGGCCACGGCGGCCTGCATCAGGGCCCGGTCGATCTTCGTGTCCGGGGCCAGCCCGCCGACCCGCAGCGGCATGGTATAGGCCTGGATCCGGCCCCGGCTGTCGCCGGTGCGCATCGGCACGCCCGAGACCAGCGCCAGGTTGGCATCGCCGCTGGCATCCACGTAGCTTTCCGCGATCAGGCGGAAGCGCCCGTCCATGCCCGCCACGGTCACGCTTTCCAGCGCCCGCGCTGTGCGGCTGGCGGCGGCGACGCGCGAATGCAGGAAGACATCCACCCCATGCGCCGCCAGCACCCGGTCCAGCGCCACCTTCAGGCGCTCGGGTTCGAGCAACACGATCCAGTTGTTCGTGGTGGGAGAGCGGTAGGGATCGCAGGCGACCCCCATGGCACGCATTTCGTCCAGCACCTGCTCACCGGCGCCGGCGACGGCCTTCACCGGCTCGCCACCCTGGTGGTAGAAACCGCAGTAGGCCAGCACCTGCGCATTGGTCGCAGCACCACCGAGGAATCCGTATTTCTCGACCAGAGCCACCCTGGCGCCCGCCTTGGCCGCGCCGAGGGCCGCGCCCACGCCACCGGCACCGCCGCCGGCAATCACCACATCGTAGTCTGTTTCGTGACGGGGCATCAGTTCCTCCAGCCCAGGAAGTGGTTTTCAAGGCGCGAGATCAGCCAGTTCACCGCAAGCCCGAGCAGCGACAGGATCGCCACGCCCGCGATCAGCTGGTCGGTGGCCATCAGGTTGCCGGCCAGCAGCACATAGGCACCGATGCCGTATTCGGCGCCGATCATCTCGGCGGCGACCAGCAGGATGATCGAGATCGAGGCCGCAATGCGCGTACCCGAGAGGATCCCCGGCAGGGCCGCCGGCAGGACGATCTTCCAGATGATCTGCGCCCGGGACAGGCTGAAGCTCTGGCCCATGCGGATCAGCGTGCGGTCGACGTTGTCGATGGCGCTGTAGGTGGCGATGACCATCGGGAAGAAGCAGCCGAAGAGGATCGTGGCCACCTTCGAGCCCTCGCCGATGCCAAACCAGATGATGAAAAGCGGCAGCAGGGCGATCTTGGGGATCGGGAAGATCGCCGAGACCAGCGGCGTGATCGCCGCGCGGGCGACCGAGGAGAGGCCCGCCGCGGTGCCGAAGATCAGCCCCAGGCTGACACCGCAGGCGAAGCCGATCACCAGCCGTTGCAGCGAGGCCGAGACATGACGCCAGAGGTTGCCGGAATTGGCCAGATCCATGAAGGCGCCGAAGGCTTCCGAGGGTGCGGGCAGCACCAGCGAGGAAATCACCCCGGCGCGAGAGCCGAGTTCCCACAGGGCGATCAGCACGACGAAGACCAGCAGGCCGACCAGCTTGCGCGGTTTCGGAGAGAAGCCGCCGCCGCGGAAGGTGACGGGCTTGCCCGCACCGCCTGCGGGCGCGGAGGCGGCCGGGATCTGGCCTGCCATTGGGGTGGTATCGCTCATGAAGGGTATCCTTTCACGCAATGGGCCGGGGCCCGGGCGGCTGCCGGTTCGCCGGGGTCTGCCCCGGGGCCCGCCGCGATCTAAGCTCGATGGGGGCGGCGCGGCCTCAGCCGGCGGCCAGCTCCATGTCGGCGGTCTGCGCCTCGTCGCGCATCATCTCCCAGAGCTGTTGCTGCAGGGCGGCCAGCTTCGGGTTCGACACCTCGCGCTCGGCCAGGGGGATGTCGATCTCGACGATCTCGCGGATGATGCCGGGGCGGCGCGACAGCACCACCACCTTGTGACCGAGGCGCACCGCCTCGTTGAGATTGTGGGTGATATAGCAAGAGGTGAAGGGCTCTCGCTGCCAGAGGCCCGACAGGTCGTCCATCAGCAACTCGCGCGTCTGGCTGTCCAGCGCCGAGAGCGGTTCGTCCATCAGCAGCACGGCAGGGTTCACCGCCAGGGCGCGGGCGATGGCCACGCGCTGCTTCATGCCGCCCGACAGCTGTTTCGGCACCGCCTTGCGGAAGTCGCTCAGCCGGGTGCGGTCCAGCACATCGGCGATGCGGCGTTCCTTTTCCTCGGACGACAGGCCATGCGGCTCCAGCACGAGGGAGATATTGCCCTCGACCGTGCGCCAGGGCAGCAGGGCGAAGTCCTGGAAGACGTAGGTCAGCGGGTTGAGCGAGCCGCTTGGCGCCTCGCCCAGTTGCAGGATCCGGCCTTCGGTGGGCTTTTCCAGCCCCCCCAGCAGACGCAGGAGGGTGGATTTGCCGCAGCCCGACGGGCCGATGACACAGACGATCTCGCCATGCGGAATGGTCAGGTTGAGATCCCGCAGCACCTCGAGATTGCTGTAGGAATGCGAGAGGTTCTCGACGCGAAGGTCCATGTCATCAGCCTCTTGCGGGGGTCAGTAGGTTTCGACGAAGCTGTCGTCGACCAGCTGATCGACGGAGAGATCGGAGTCGACCAGCTTCTGATCCTTGAACCACTGCATCTGCGCCGCGACGTCGGTCTTGTTCAGCGCCAGGTTCTCGTTGAGGTTCATGGCGCCCTGCTGGATCGACGCCTTGGCGTCCTCGTAGGGCTGGTCCGGCGCCACGTACTTGGCGATCATCCGGGTCATCTCCTCGACCTCGGCCGGGTCGGCGTTCTCGTCCAGCATGACGCGGTTGAACTCGGCGATGCCCTTGGCATAGGCGCGGATGAAGCGCTCGACCATGTCGCGGTTGTTCTCGATGTTGTCGACCGAGGTGAACAGCGTCGAGATCTGGTACTCGGCGTAGTCATAGAGCCAGCCCAGCTCCTTCGCAGCGCCCGCTTCGACCAGCGGCTTGGCGATATGGGGCACCATGATCATCGCGTCGACCTGGCCGGACTTCAGCGCGGCGACCATCGCGCCGACCTTCTGCAGCGGCACCAGGCGCACGTCGGAAATGTCGAAGCCTTCGGCATCGGCGATCCGGCTGGTCATGTAGTGGAAGGTCGAGCCGACCTGGGTCATCGCCATCGAGTGCCCCTTGATCTCGGGCACGGTGTCGAGACCGGCCTCATAGGCCTGGTTCGAGGCCATGACCATCATGCCGTCGACGCCCTTCTTCTCGTGCAGGACGCCGCCGACGATGCGCACGGCATCCTTTTCGGCCAGGTTCATCATGCCCCCGGTGACACCGGCGAGGCCAAAGTCGACGTCACCGCTGGCGGTGGCCACGGCGATCGGCTGGGCAGCCTGGAAGAACTCGAAGGAGACGTTCAGGTTCTCTTCGTCGAAATAGCCCTTCTCGAAGGCCACGAAGCCGGCGGCATGGCTGGTGAAGCGCAGCGCGCCCAGCACCACGTCGTCCTTTTCCTGGGCGGTGGCGGGGCTTGCGGCCAGCAGGGACAGACCGGCGACGCCGGCCAGCCAGGCGCGGCGGGTCAGGTTGGTGAAAGTCATGGAACTCCTCCCAGAGTCTTGTCAGGGCCCGGCTTCTCCGACGCCAGGCAGGAGCACAACATTGGACGATGCCATGCGGGGTGAAAAGCAACTACTTGCTCGTATGACATAGCCTGAAGCTATGGGAGAACCGTCGGAGCGGTCTCATTCCGACCAGCCGAAGAGGCGCAGAACCAGGGGGATCTGCGCCAGCGCCATGGCGCTGCCCGGCTGGATCCCGGCGCCGAGGGCCTCGGCCTGGCGCAGGAAGGGGGTGATCGGGGGCTTGGTCACAACATCGCCGGCCAGCGCATCGGGCCGCAGCCCGGTTAGCGGGTGCACCGCAGAGACGCCGTCGAGGCCGATCGCGGTGGCGTTGATCACCAGGTCATGACCGGCAACGCTGTCGGGCGCCGGAATGACCTGCGCGACCGCCCCGAGGGCCCCGGCCAGCGCCCCGGCCCGCCCGGCATCGGGATCCACCAGGTCGAGCGCACCGATGCCCGCCGCCACCAGCGCCGCCGCGATAGAGGCCCCGGCCCCGCCGCAGCCGAACAGCAGCGCCCGCTGTCCCGTCACCGGCACCCCTGCCCCGCGCAGCGCGGCGACGAAGCCCGCGCCGTCGGTGTTGTCGCCGGTCAGGCGCCCGTCTGCATGGCGGATCACCACGTTGGCGGCCCCGACCAGGCGCGCGGCGGGGGTCAGCTCATCCACCAGCGCGGCCATGGCGATCTTGTGCGGCGCGGTGACCACCGCACCGTCGCAATTGCCGGTGACCCGAAGCGCGGCAACGAATTCGGCCAGCGCCTCCGGGCGCACGTCGACCGGCGCCATCAGCACATCCGCGCCGCTGTCATGGGCCCAGGCATTGACCCCTGCGGGCATCGCGGTATGGGCAATCGGGTGCCCGATCATGTAGGCAAGACGGGCGGCGGCGGTCGCGGTTCGGGGCATTTCCAACACCTTGGAATTTACTTCGCCCCGCAGATCGGCCAACTATTGAGGGCGTGTCAAGCCGCTCATTTGTGTGCGCAACCGCGGCCAGGGAGGTGAAAAGTGCTGTCATTCCGGCAACTTGAGGTGTTCCGCGCGGTCATGCTGACAGGCTCGATCAGCGGCGCCGCACAGCAGCTTGGTATCGCGCAACCGACCGTGACCAACACCATCAGACGCCTTGAGGATGTGCTGGGGGTGCAGCTGTTCAACCGCGCCGGGGCCCGCCTGCGCCCGACCGCCCTGGCCCGGCAGATCTTCGACGTGGCCGCCCCCTCGATGACCGCCTTCGAGCAGATCTCGGACCGGGTCAGCGACATGGTGCGCGGCAAGGGGACGATGTTCCGCATGGGCGTCTCGCCCTCGGTCAGCCAGGCGCTTGCGCCGCGCTGCCTGTCGATCTTCCATCGCCGCCGCCCCGAGATGAAGCTGCGCATGGACACGCTGTCGATGAAGCAGAACCGTGACTATCTCTGGATGGCCGAAGGCAATTGCACCGTCACCATCTTTCCGCTGGAGGATCCCGGCATCAGCTCCTTCCGCATCTCCTCGGCGGGCATGGTCTGCGTCGTGCCGCTGGATCATCCTCTCGCCGCCCAGGACGAGGTCACGGTGCATGACATCGCCGAAGAGCCGCTGATCTTCTTCCACCCCAACACCCCGCACGGCAAGCTGGTGCGGCAGATCTTCCGCGCCGCCGGGATCGAGCCGAACATCTCCATCGAGACCCGGTTCGCCGAGACCGCCCCCCACCTGATGCGCGAGGGCTTCGGCATCGCGCTGCAGGACCAGCTTTCGGCCTTCGGGGTGACCAACCCCTCGCTGAAGGTCCTGCCGCTGGCCGGCACGCAGCGCCAGCCGGTCTGGCTGCATTGCCGGTCGGACAACGTCGAGGACATCGAGGTGCGCGAGGCGCGGCGTTGCCTGTTGCAGGCGGCGCTGGAGCTGGGCCTGCCCGACGAGACCGCAATGGAGAGCTGAGCGGCACAACATAGCGCGTCGCTATGGTTCTCCATAGTCTTCGGTCTGGACGATCCGCCAACTCCGACGCAATTTGCCTCCCACGGTAGAGGAGGTTTTCCATTGCGCATCAACGACATGCAGCGCGTCGCCTGCAAGAGGGCCGCGGCTGCCGGCCTGCCCTTCGCGATCTGGCGGAAACCATTCGGCGGCGACTTCACCGCCCTGATCTCGACCAGCCAGCCGACCCTTGCCCCGGTCTTCGGCGGCGCCGTCCAGCCCGGTTTCGTCATGGCGCCCTTCGTCACCGAGGCCGGCAACCAGGCCTGGACCCTGCCCGCCGATGTGCTGATCACCGAATCCGGCCTGCGCTATCGTGACGGCAGCCGCCTGGTGGAAACCCCGACGACCGAGGCCCAGGCCACGCTGACGGATCCTGACAGCGCGATCCCGGACAGCCTGCCGGCGCCCGAGGGCGCGGCCCCCACGGCCACCGACCGCGACAGCTACATGGCCCGCGTCGCCCGTGCCGTCGAGACCATCCGCAGCGGAGCCTGCGACAAGATCGTCCTGTCCCGTGTCGAACCGCGCGACCTGCCCGCCGACCGGGACCTGCTGGACATGGCCGAGGGCCTCGCCGCGCTGCATCCCCATGCCTTCGTCTCGCTCGTCTCCTCGGGGGCGACCGGCACCTGGCTGACCGCCACCCCCGAGATCCTGCTGGCGCGGGATGGCCATGGGCTGCGCACCATGGCGCTGGCCGGCACCCAGTGGCCCGAGGCCGGCACGGACATCACCCGGCTGGACTGGCCGCGCAAGATCATCGACGAACAGGCGCTGGTGGCCGATTACATCCGCGACGCCTTTGCCGCCGAGGGGTTCGAGGGGGTGGAAGAGACCGCGCCCTACACCGTGCGCGCCGCCAACCTCTGTCACCTGAGATCCGATTTCCGCGCCCCCCGGGGCGATGATGACGTGGCGCTTGGCCGCCTGCTGGAACGCCTGCACCCGACCTCGGCGGTCTGCGGGATGCCGAAGGAGCCGGCGATGGACTTCATCCTGCAGGAGGAGGGTCCGACCCGGCATTTCTATACCGGATACCTGGGCCCGCGCGACTTGGACGGCACGACCAGCCTCTACGTCAACCTGCGCTCTGCCAATGTCGTCGGAGAGCGGATCTACCTGCATGTCGGCGGCGGCATCGTCGCAGCCTCCGACCCGGCGACGGAATGGCAGGAGACCGTGGAGAAGACCAAGACCATCGCCGCCGTCCTGTGACGTGTCAGGCACATCGCCCGCCGCAGCTGCCGGCGGGCGATGACCCGATCCGCGCAGAGACCGCTGGAGGCGCTAGCGGGCGATGACCAGGTCGGCGCAGAGCCCGCCAAGGCGCTCGCTGTCGCCCAGGCGCAACATGCCGCCGTGCATCCGCGCCGTGTCCCCCGCGATCGACAGTCCCAGCCCGACACCCGACCCCCGGTTCTGGTTGCGCGCCGTGTCGAGCCGGGCGAAGGGCTTCATCGCCTCCTCGCGCTTGTCGGGCGGAATGCCCGGCCCGTCATCCTCGACCCGGATCCGCAGGCTGCGCGGCGTCAGCTCCACGCTGACCTCGGCGCGCGAGCCGTAGCGCACCGCGTTGCCGATCAGGTTCTCCACCGCGCGGCGGATCGCCATCGGCCGCAGCGCCATCTCTCCCGCGCCCTTGACCGAGGTCAGCACCACCGCCTGCCCGGCCCGGCCCGCGTCATGGACCACGTCCCGCAGCAGCGCGACGGGATCGACCCGGCTCTCGCCCTCCTCCGAGGTGCCACGGGCGAAGGAGAGGAATTCGTCCAGCATCGACTGCATGTCGGCGATGTCGCGCTCCAGCTCCTTGCGGTCCTCCTCCTCCAGCATCGACACGGCCAGCCGCATCCGCGTCAGCGGCGTGCGCAGGTCATGGCTGACCCCCGAAAGCAGCAGGGTGCGCTGCTCGATCTGGCGTTCGATCCGCGCCCGCATGTCGAGGAAGGCATGGCCTGCCGCCCGCACCTCCACTGCCCCCGCCGGCTTGTAGGGGATATGACGGCCGCGCCCGAACGCCTCTGCCGCTGCCGCCAGCCGCATCACCGGGCGCAGCTGGTTGCGCAGGTAGATGAAGGCGATCACCGTCATCAGCACCCCGAAGAACAGCATGTTGACCAGCAGCTGATGCGGGTTCGACGCCGAGACCCGGCGCCGGCCGAAGCTCATCCGCAGGGCCTCCTGCGGGGAATCGGCCCGCAGGAAGAGCACCACCTCACGGTCGTCCGGCAGGTCCACCGAGATCAGCCCCGGCACCAGGTCCCGCAGGGTGCGCGCCAGCACGCGGCCGGACAGGTCGTACCAGCGGATGCTGTCACGCAGCGGCGCCTCGGCCCGGGGCACCACGGTCACCGCCATCTCCAGCGCCCGCGCCACCGCCAGCTCCTCGCCGTCCGAGATCTCCGACAGCACGAGGTTCACGTCGCGGCTGACCGAGCCGGTCATCTGCACCGTCACCCCCTCGAAATGGCGCTGGATGAAGACCACCGAGACCACCAGTTGCAGGGTCACCACCGGCAGCACCAGGATCAGTGCTGCACGCCCGTAGAGGCCCCGGGGCACATATCGTTTGAGCCAGTCGAAGAACATGCGCTATCCTAATCCCCGGTGGGACAAGAGGAAAGCGGGATGACCTCAGAGCAGACGTTCGCCCCGGTTCCTGGCCGGGCCGAGGAGGTTGCGCCGGGTGTGCGCCGGATCCTTGCCCCGAACCCCTCTCCCTTCACCGGGCCCGGCACCAACACCTACCTCGTCGGCCAGACCGCCCTCGCGGTGATCGATCCCGGCCCCGACATGGCGATACACCTGCAGGCGATCCTCAAGGCCCTGCGCCCGGGCCAGCATATCAGTCATATCCTGGTCACCCATGCCCACGCGGATCACGCGCCGCTGGCCCGGGCGCTTTCCCAGGGCACCGGCGCCCCGGTGCTGGCCTATGGCGATGCGCTGGCCGGCCGCTCCGCGGTCATGACCCGGCTGGCGCTGTCAGGAGAGCTCGGTGGGGGCGAGGGCACGGACAGGCTGTTCCGGCCCGACCGGCTGCTGGCCGACGGCGATGTCCTGCATGGCGAAGACTGGTCCCTGCGGGCACTCTGGACGCCGGGGCATTTCGGCAATCACCTGTGCTTCGTCCTCGACGACGTGATCTTTACCGGGGATCTGGTGATGGGCTGGTCCAGTTCGCTGGTCTCGCCGCCCGATGGCGACCTGACCGATTTCATGGCCTCCTGCCGCCGGCTGCGCGCTCTGCCTGCCCGGCTCTACCTGCCGGGCCATGGCGCCCCCGTCACCACCCCCCTGGCGAGGCTCGACTGGCTGATCCGGCACCGCGACCGGCGCGAGGCCTCGCTGCTGCAGGCCCTGGCCCATGGTCCGGCCACCGCCGACGACCTGGCGCGCCGGGTCTACACCGATATCGCCCCCGGCCTGCTGCCGGCCGCCTCGCGCAACGTGCTGGCACATCTTATTGACCTGATGGGGAAATCCCTGATCGAGACCGAGGAAAACCTGACCGCTGAAAGCCGGTTTCACCTGTCCTGAGCGGGGTCCTCTCGCCGCCGGGAAAAAATCGAAACTTTCTGCCCGAATGCCTCTTGCCGAGGTGGAATCGCATTGCTATACCCCGCCCACACCGCGAGGCAGCGCCCCGGGAAGCCAGCTTCCCAGCCCGCCTCACGCCAGATGCTCCGGCGTAGCTCAGCGGTAGAGCAGTTGACTGTTAATCAATTGGTCGTAGGTTCGATCCCTACCGCCGGAGCCAAAATCTCCTAAGTGGTTGATTTCATTGGCTGAGCCCCGACCGGAGTCGGAGCCACGCGTGCACGTGCACAAATAGGTGCACAAACGCGTGCCCGAACCGGTGCACGGATCCCGACTCCCGGATGCCCTGGAACCGTTTTCGGAGCACCTGCCATGGCCGGAGTCGCACACACCCCCCATCTCGAGAAACGCCCCTCGGGCTACTTTTTCCGGCGCCGTCTGCCGAAGGCCTGGGTCGAGATATCGAACCCTGGTCAAAGTTCGGCCATCTGCCTCTCGCTACGGACCGACGTCCTCTCCGAAGCGACATGCCGCGTCCGCGCCCTTACGGCACTCACGGACCTGGCCGTCGCGCTGACGACGGAGAGACCGGTGGACCACCTGAGCGCCGAGCACGTGACATTGCTGACTGAACTGGCCCGCTGCCAGATCGCTGCCCACGAGGCCATGCGGGCCTGCACCGAGCCGCGTTCGGAGGCGGCGGCGAATTTCGCGGCGCAAACGGAGCGCGCGACTCAGGACATGCTGCGCCGGGCCCTGGCGCTCGGCGACCGAACGCCGGTTACAGAGCCCTTGCGCGAGATGGCGCGGCAGTTCGGCGTGACCCTCGACGAGACCAGCTCGGACTGGCGTGCCCTCGCCTTCGAGGCTCTGCGGGTCATGCTCGACGTGTCCCGCGAACGGGAACGGCGCGAGGTCGGGACCTACGAGGAAGCGACCCCGATCTTCCGGTCGGTCATGGCAAGCCGGTTGGCTTCCCCTGCCACCGCCCTGCCCGTGGCTGCCTCGGATTCGTGCGCCCCCGCCCTGGCCATCCCGGCAGCAGCCGCGCCAATCGCGATTTCCGTGCCGGTGTCAACGATGCCGGCGGCCACCACACCGGCCGAACCAAAGATGGCCTGTCCCGTTCAGAACCAAGTCGAGACGCTCGGCGTCGAGCCCGAAACCGCAGCGCTCAATGTCGAGAACAATAGCTCCCGTGCGCCATCTTCCCAGGAACGCGCCCTCGTTCCCGCCGCCCAGGCGCAAGAGACGGCGCCGATGCGCTCCGTAACGTCACGGGAGGAGCCCCAGATCCTGATCGATCAATCGCTCCTCTCGGACGAGGCGCGCGCCGCCCTGGCGAAAGGGCCCAACATTGAGCTTCGCGAGGCCTTCGATGTCTATTTCGAACTCAAGGAGCTCGGATATGGAGATCTCTTCGGGACCCGCCAAAAGCGCTTCCCGGATAAAGGCAAGGACTGGAAACGGACGTCCGGTGGAAACGCCAGAAAGGGCCGTGATATCTGGGTTGATGTCCTGGGCAACCAGCCGTTCCACCAGATCGAGTGGACCGAGGTCGACGGCGTCCTGAACGTCATTCGCCGGATCCCCAAATACCACGGCAAGAAGAAGAATCTTCTCAATACTAAAGGTTTCCGCGACCTTGTCGAGCGTGCCGACGAGCAGGAACTCGCGGCGGCGACAGCCGCAAAGGAGTTGCTTGCCGCTCGTGGGAAGGCGACGCCGGCCGAGCTCGAACGCGCGGACCTCGATGCGAAGATCCCCAGGCTTCGTGTCGCCACCTTCCTCCGCCATGGCCGCATGGCGAACCGAGTCGGCAAGATGCTGAAATCCATGAAGCTGATCGAGAAGAACCCGTTAGAGATCTGTTCCTGGACCAACGACGAGGCGAAGGACATGAAGGCGAACGAGGAAGACCGGTCGCGCATGCTCTGGGACGACAGGATTCAGAAGCTCTTCGCGTCTCCGGTCTATCAGGGGCAATGCGAGGAGAAGGATTACCCGCTGTTCTGGGGCCCTCTTATCGCGCGCCTTGCCGGCTGTCGCGCCGAGGAAATCCTGCAACTCGCACCAGAGGATTTCGGGTCGGAGAACGACGTCGCTTATTTCACGGTCCGCAATGTGACCGGCAACCACGTGAAATCCACCGCCGGGGAGCGCCGCATCGCCGTGCACCCGAAGCTCGTCGAGCTCGGACTTCTCCACTTCGTGGAGATGCGGCGGGGGCAGAAGCAGTCGCGCCTGTTCCCGAACCTCAGCCGCGGCCAGACGAAGGAGACGTTTTCCGAACTCTACAGCAAGACCTTCGGCTATTACCGCAAGACGAACGACTGCTACTGGCCGGGCCTCGACTTCCATGCCTTGCGCACGACCTTCCACAACGACCTCGGCAACCTGCTCTGCCCCGACATGGTGCGCCGGCGCCTCATGGGGCACGAAAAGCCGGTGGACGAGGGTGACGGATCCTACACGCGCGAGATCTGGGTGAAGACGCTCCACGAGGTCATCAGCCAGATCGACCTGGATATCTCGAGGATCAAGAGCCCCTTCGCCGCGTCCAAGTCCGCAGCTCCCGAGACCGAGCCAACCCAGGTTCAGGTCGATCACGGCAATGTCGTCGGGTTTCGTCGCCGGCCGGCCTGACATTCCGAGTCGGCACTGCCCACCGCGGAGTCATTCGACCTCACGAAGGCGTGATGCATCACGGGAAATAACGATCCGAAATTTTGACTCAGATCAACTGTTTTCCGCGAATCCGGGGCATAGCGGCGGCATTCCAACACCCACGGAGATACAGGAAATGCGCGATATCCTCGTCACCCGAATTGACACGGAAATGCCTCAGGAAACCACCACCTGGCAGTCACCTCGATCCCTTCTCGAGGCCGCCAATATCACAGAACAATCACGCGCCGTCCTCGACGGGGAACTGCAAATCTGCCTCGAGACGGCCTTCGAGCTCTTCATCGACGCACGGTCGCTGGGATATCGGCCTGGTGCCCTGCGGCTCGATGCCGCTCGTGGTGAACACTGGCGCCGGATCAGCGGTGCGAATACGCAGAGTGCGAAGCGTGTATGGACGCGGGCCCTCGGGAATCCGTTCCTTTCCGATATCGAGCGGAAAGATATCGTCCTTGCGTTGGAAAAGATCCGGAATCTGCCGAAATACCACGGGAAACGCAGCAGCAGTGGCACCGATCATAAAAGTGGGCTGGGGAAAGAAACTTCTGCTCGCGACCGCATCGGGATTTCGACATTCCTGAAGTTCGGGCGGACGGCACGGCAGGTTGGCGATCTACTGGTCGAATTGAATCTCGAAGACGCGAATCCGTTCGATATCTGTTCCTGGTCGACGGCCGAGGAGGCCTGTCCGCGGCAGCAGGAGCGCCCATCCGAGACCCGTAACTGGTCGGAGGCAGTTGAGAGCTACCTGTCCTCGCCGATATTCAAGGGAGACATGAGGGATGCCGGGGACCCGCTGTTCTGGATCCCGCTCTTAATGCGCCTCGGAGGCCTGCGGCTCGACGAAGCCGTCCACCTCACGACCGAGGATCTGCAATATCGTGACGGCATGCCTGTCCTCTGCATTGATCGCGATGCGAAGGCTTCCAAGTCCTTCCGGGAGATCCCTATCTCTCGGCGGCTTCAGGACCTTGGCCTCGTCGCTCTGTTCGAGTTGCGGCGGGACCAGAAGGAGACACTGCTTTTCCCGCAACTTGCGGAAGGTCAACCCGGGTCGGGCAGCACGCGGTTCCGGAAGGATTTCATTCGCTACTGCGAGACGCACGAGATGGATGCTTCGACGCTCCACGCTCACGATTTCCGGAGAGCCTTGCAGCATGCACTGCTCGAACAGGAATGCCCGGAGCACTTAGTCAGAAGCGCAATGGGTCAGATGTCGCGGGATACGTCGGGCAAGTTTCTCGATGACAACCGGCTTCAAACCGTCCAGCAGGCGCTTTCCGAGGCTGGCGCGGGCCTTCCGGATATCGTCGGCCCGAACCGCTGAACGATAGTGAGGAGAAGGCCCGGGCACCTGCCCCGGGCCTTCTGCATGTTTCCGCATTATTTCCGTCTTCGGCAACTCCTTGGCGCGACGAGCCCCTGCTCCGAAGACAGGCCAAGGCGCGTAGGGTCTCATGTGCGGAAAGCCGCCGCGCGAAAATGAAGGCGGTTGGATACCGGGCATACCATCTTGCCGGCGCTTCGAGATAGCCAAGCGTGCCGAGCGCCTCGAGCGCCGTCACCCGAACGACACCGCACTCAAAATACCACTCGGTTTCCTCGATACCAGGCTCCACCCCGAAGCGACCATCCCCGAGATCGAAAACACCTGCGACGAGGGTGAATGGCTTGAGATCGCGATGGATATGTTCGCACCATGCCCAGGCCATGCCCAGATCGTCGGCAATCCTGCGGCGGCCTCCGGTGAACGGGTCATTCCTACTCACCATGGGAACTCTCGCCGAACCCCGAGGCGATAAGGAAAGCGGAGACGCGCTGTCGTGCTGTCACCGTGATGCATCAGCCCGCGAACCGGCGATTGACCATCCGCTCGCCACAGAGACGCGCGTTGAGAACCTGCATCATGCGCGCGAGGTAAAGAAGCTTGTTGGACCAAGCCTCGATCGCTTCCCCGCGCTCCGAGAGAACCCGGTGCCTGTAGACCGCACCAGCGGCTCCGTATTCGGGGTCATTCTCCCCCTCGAACACATCCTCGTAGCCGAGCGTCTCCGTCTCGCGTTCCGCGCGGAGAATGTCCACGAGCATATCGACGGACTGCAGCGCACGCGGACCAGCTGGATCATCGCCAGAGATGCCGTTCAGCAGGCCGCGGATATGACGATGCTGATGTGCATCTGCGGACAGTAGGTTCACGGGCAGGTCCTCGGCAAGAGCCCTGCAGGCCACGATTGTCCGCGCGGCAAGCTCTTCGATTGGCATTACATAGAGTTGTATGTCGTTCATCCAGTCTCTCCAGAAATTGGTCTGTGGCACTACACGTCGCGGTGCCTGCAAGAGCCGGCCCAGAGGGCCGGAGGGAGAGATCAGGCGGCAACGCGGGCACCTTTCGCGGCCAACGGTGTTGCCGCAGGCGCCGACGCGTCCGGCAGAGAACACAGAACCTCGGTCATTGCGGCCGCAAGGCGGCAAATTCCGTTGACCACGAGATCGTCGGGACGGATGTCGCAGAAGTGGCCAGGATCGGTCGCATCCGGATCGCCAACCAGCTCGAGGGTCAGCACCCCATGGAGCCAGCGAATCTCGCGCCGCAGGTGGGGCCCGAGTCCGGACGCGTGTCGAAGCCGTGAGACCAGGCGCAGAAATCGGCGCTGCGCCGCCGGCCCGCCGAGCAGCAGTGATGCCTCCGAGAGGCCTGCGAAGTGCTCGGCGACAAACCTCCGTATTGACCAGAGGGCAATTGCACCTGCAGACCGGGCGGGGGTGATGTTGGGCATGGGTGAGTTCCTTCTGTCACGGACAGTCCGTGTCCGCTTCAAGCGCCCTGATCTCTCCTTTCGTCGGGGCGGGTTGCGGGGCTCGACGCTCCTCTCGGTAGCAGCCAGGAGAGTGATAGTTGTGTCGAACCCGTCGTCTCTCGTTTTGGCGCACGAGGCGTCGGCGGCGCGCCCTCACGCAGAGGGGCGCGCAGTCCGACGGCTCGTGCACGAATATCTTGCTGCGTATTGTCACGCGCTGAACCTGCGGGGCTGCCATGCGAGAGCATTCGTATCGCGTCTCGTGCTGCAGCTTTCATGCCGATCGGCCTCATTCGAAGAGGCGGGAAATTCCTAACCACGGCCGGGTGATCCATCCGATCAGCCTCGTCGATCGCGGCCTCAACCGGATGGCCGCGATCGATCGGGGCCGATCCCCTTTTCCAATTCTTCCGCGCTTGCCGTCAGGCAGACACCGTCGCGAAGCTACAGATGCGTCGCGCGGGCCCGAGTCTTGCGCTTGCCGATTGATTTTTTCGACTGCGCCGCAATGATCTTTCGCGCCGCTTGCCAGATCGCCTCCCCCGCCGCCCCTTCGCACTCGGCACGATAAGCCTTGCCGGCTTTTCGCGTGCCATGCCCCAGGTGGGTCGCAATGACATCGGCGGCACGTGCCGGGTCGTGACGACGCATGTAGTCCGCGGCAAGGGTCCTCAGATCATGCGAAGGGACACCAATCGCGGCCTTGGTCAGTTCGGTCGGAAGATTCCGGTAGGGCTGGCTGTGAACGAGCGACAACCAGTTGCAGCCGACAAGCTCCTGGTAGCGGATATGGACGAGGCGATCGGGCCGCCCGTCGAGGATCCACTCGTCGAGGATTTCGCAGATCTCGGGCCAGATCGCACCCGTTTCCGTCTCGGCCCGGGTCTTCTGCTGCTGCCATTCGGCGCGCCAGGTTCCGTCGACCTCACGGACGATCTGATGGCCGAAGCGCCAAGATACGAGATCGCCCTTCCGCGGCGGCTTGTGCATGATGACCGCGCAGACGACCGCCTGCTGCATGCAGCGGCGTCGCGCTGAGCTATGTGCCGGCAGGTCATGAGCGCGTTCCCTGAGTTCGCGGATCCTGTCGGCGACATGAGCATATCCGCCGCGTTCCGTGAGGCCCGCCAGCCGTTCATACTTGTTCTTCGCAGCCAGCTCGGCCTGATCCCGCAGATCGCGCGAGATGACCCGCATCGCAGTCAGGCTCTCTTGCGCGACGCCACATTTGGCGCCCAAGGCAATCAGGCCCTCGAGGTAGTTCGCGGCCGTGACGGGCTTCACGCGCCGTTCCGGGTCGTGGTGGAACAGGAAAGCATCCGACAGTTCGCACGCCGCGACGAAGCCATGCGCCTCGGACGCGAGACCTTCCGCGACGATCGTGGCGCACCGATCGATGCTGGCGATGTACCGCTGCCTGGTGCTGGCCTTGATAGGTGCGTCGTCGAGGTCTGGCTTCATCCGCCGCCACGTCTCGGGCCAGGCCGCGCCGATGGTCGTCTCAACGGTCGGCGCGACCTTCGCGGTCCGCTTCGGTCGCCGGGCATACCATTCCTCGCTGACGACCTTGGCCAAGGCAGTCGACACATGCGGCGCGTATCGCGAGAGCGCGCGCAGCAGACACCGAAATGTCGATTCCGAAGCGGCCGCGTCCCAGTATGCCTCGGTGGGCGGCATGGCGAGACTGCCCTTGCCTGCCCGGACCGCCGACCAGAAACGACCCATCACCTGCGCCGCACCCGGCTCGAGCTGCGGCGCGTCTTCCAGCATGGCACGGCGGATCGCGGCCGGCACATCTTTCAGTATCTCGTCGGGCCTGCTCTTCATGTCATGTTCTCCGTTGCATGCGCGAAAAAATATCCGGGTGCCGCTCAAGCAGAGCGGCGCGCACGGCCACGGCCGCCGCTTCACCGCTGTCCTTCCGGTAATGCCGTTTCGCGACTTGTTCCGTGTTCGCGAGAACCGAAGCGACGGTTCCGAACGCACCGGGTTTGACAGCGAGCAACAGCGTGGCAAGCGCGTGCCGGCACTGGTGCGGCGTCAGCCCGAGCCCGAGCTGGCGGTCGCCGAGATCCCACAACTCCAGGATCGATGCGACGGACATGCAACCACCGGGCAGGTTCAGGGCCGATTTCCGCAACCGTGGTGCGGCGGTGCCCGGAAAAAGGTAGGGCGAGTCATCGAGGCCGCGGAGCTTCATCAGCTTGGGCCGGTCGACCTTGTCCCACTGCCAGAGCACCTTGGCGTCGTCTCCGAGCACGTTGACGACCAAAGTTTCCCCGTTCTTGACCTCGCCTCCGGAAAACCGGATCTCGGCATGCTCCCGGTCCGCGATCCATGTCAGGTTGCGCGGGCATCCCGGTGTCGCCCGGCGACGGGTCATGAACAGGTTGGCCGGCCGCAGCGCCCGGCTGACCTGGATCGCGTAGGCAGCGGCGCAAGCCGACAGCCGGAGTGCACGATCCTTTGCAAAGTCGGTCGATGCCGCCGCGAGTTCCTTGGTCGAGATGTCGCCGAGCCGGGCGGGGGCGTTCACGAAGGCCGCCGCGAGATGCGGGGACTTTCGCAGACGGTTGCAGATGGCCTCCGCGTCTGCGGTCATTTCGATCGGCGACAACACGTAGTCCGCATGGAACAGCCGCACGAGGCTGATCCGCGCGAGGATCTCGGGATCGCGCAGACCGTGCCGCGCGATCGTCGTTAGGTTCGTGAACCGAGACCACAGCGTCGAGCTTTCGTCCGCATCCTTCAGCGTAGGAGACGCCGCGCTCCGCGCAATCTGCGCGGCGCAGGCCGCTTCCAGCGCGTCGGTGGTGAACGCGTCGCGCAACGTCCCGAGGCCCGCGAACCCGGTCTCCGGCGCACGGCTCTCGCGCAGAAGCCATGTCGTGGCCTGCCGGTAACCAGCCAGCGCGGTCTCAATGTTCTTGGGCAGCTTTTTCTTCTTGTCACCGACGCGCGCGGCAATCTCCGCATCGATCTCGATGGCCGACCGGCCAAGTCGCATCTGCTCCTTGGCCCATTCTCTCATGTCGGCTGGCTGGCGCAGCGTCTGGCGGAACACCTCCTCCGCATCTGCACGGAAATCGGCGGGCAGCGACTCCCAGGGAATGCGGCGCGCCCGGTCGGAGGCGGCCGGCACGACGAAATCCTGGCGTGGCAGCAGGCCCGCAAGCTCCGGCCAGCGATTGTGTCCGCGTCGCAGCTCGACAATGCGCTGCGCAAACTTCCGTAGCGACTTGCGACCATCCGGCGTCGCGTCGTGCCAGAGCCGGTCGAATTCTGCCTGGTGGAGGTCCGGCAAGGCAAGGCGAGCCCGTGCCCGAACCAGGAGAAACGGCCTGTGGGTGCTGGTGGTGAAAAGCGCGCCGTTGTCGACGAACCCCTCGTTCTCGACGATGAACTTGATGGCCTTGTCGTAGCTCGCGCGGGCGCCCGTGTCCGGGGTGTCATGTCCGCGCGCCACAAGAAATCGCTGTAGAGCGGAGCGGACACGGGAATTCCCGCGCTTGCGCGCCGTGTCGAGATTCTTCGAGCGGGAGACGGCCCCATAGGCGGATGCGGCGATCACCTTCTCGAAGTAGCCGAGGTCAGCCGGAACGAGATCCAATTCCTCTTCGGTCAGGTCGAGCCGCGCAGCGACCTTCTCGATCTCATAGACTGTGTCGCGGCTCTCGCCGGTCTCCTTCGCCCAGTCCAGAAAGTCCGGGAACATCGGGGGGGCGGCGTTGGTCAATGTTCTGTCGTGTTTCATCTTTTCGATCTCCAGGGTTGGGGCCTCTCGGGCCGCCTTCACGCGGAAAGGCGGCTCGTGCGGCCCAGGCCACGGACCTCATTCGGTCCCTTCAGGAGATCGCGCCCGGCGCGGCGTCTCGCACAATCTGTCGTGATTTTCCCGCGTTTCGCAGGATCGCCCCCGAGCATAACGCCGATTTATGTTCGGGGACGGATGTGCGACGGGCGGAGCCATCCCGCTCGTGTCGGAATGGTCCCGGTCGCACTTGTGCGACGCGGACGCGGTGTCATTTCCACCAGCCGTGAGGAAGATCGACACCCCGCAGCTCCAGCCAATCGGTGGCGTCATGCGGGTTGAAGCGGACCGCCCCGAAGACGTTACGCGTGGGCATCCCGTCATCGATCCACCGCTCGACGGTGCGAACGCTGACCCGGAGCGCTCCGGCTATGACCTTCTTGCCAAGCAAATTGTCTTGGTAGCGTCGGATCAGCGCACGCTTCGGCATCGGTCCGTCTTCGCACGCCCAGACATCCGGCCAAACCATGCGATAGACGCGACCGATGCGGGTCGCTTCGATCTCACCTGCCCGGATCTTGCGCCGGACCGTGTCCGGTCGCAGGCCGAAATGGTTAGCAACTTCTTCAACTGACAACATTTTTTCCTCATCAGGTTGTTCCTGAAAAGGAATTAGTCCCCGCGTTCGTGGTTCTGAAACGCACGGAGACAACCCCAATGGTGTCATGCCTCAATTAGAAGGATCAATTGGGCAGCGACACCATTGCTGTCGCGCCAGTCCTCACGCAGCTGTGACCGGACGCATTTCTGCGCGACAACATGGGCGCCCAGTTCCTCCGAAAGGAGGCAGCAGATGAAACACGAAAAGACCCTGGACGCGATAGGGACTGTCCCAACATGGCACACACCCGCAGACGCGCGCGCCAAGCTCTCCGAGATCATCGGCGGGTTCGTCAAAACGGCCACGTCCGCTCCGGAAACGTCCGAGGAAGATTGCGCCGTGCTCGCTCTCAAGGTGACGGCCGGTCTTGGCAAGACAGCAACCACGCTTCGCGCGATCGCACGCCATGGTGAGGCGCTGCTCGCGCGCGGTCACGTGCTCTTCTACGTTCCGACGCTCGATCTCGCGGAGCGGGCCCACAGCGAGTTCTTGAGACTGGCACCCGATATTCCGAGCCGTGTGATCCGCGGCCGTGAGGCCCTTCGCCCGTACGACAAATCAAAGCAGATGTGCGAAAATGCCGATCTGGCAAAAAAGATTGCCGGATTTGTCCCGTCCGTGACGCAAGCACTATGTCGCGGAGTGGATGCCGATGAAAACTTCGTCGAGTCGTCCTGCGCATCGGAGTGTCCGTATCTTGCGCAAAAAGATGTCAGCGGACCGCATGTCGTCTTCCTTTCGCACGCATATCTGACAGTGCGCCCCCCCGATCGACGGCGATTTCCCGGTCGTGCTGCGGGTCGTGGATGAAAAGGTCTGGCCGACCCTGACACGGATATCCCACATTTCCGTCGAGGATTTCATGCGTGCTCCGCCCGCAGGTGTCGAGGAGGAGCTCATCAATACCCTATCCAGGGCCAAGGGCCTCATGGTCGACGGTCTCCAACGAGATCTGCCGCTCTACGAACATCTGCGGCGAGATGGACTCACAACCGACAGCATCAGCCGTCTCGCCGACATGGAGCGCAAGTCGCGGAAGCATCTGGAGCTCAGCCCGGCACAGAATCTGGCGTCGAAGAAATTCCGGGTGTCCACTTTTGATAGCAGAGCTTTCCTGGCCTCCCGGCGCCGGCAGCGCATCTTTTCGCTGTTGTCAGAAAAGGACGTCGGGCGCTGCAACATCCTGCGGCTGGCGGAGACGACCGTCGATGGCGCATCAAGGCAGTCGATCGAAATATTCACCACCGAGGACGTCCCCCGCGACGCGCCGATGCTGCTGCTCGATGCCGACGCAGACCGGGAGATCACAGAACGGGTTGTCCCGGGAGCGGAGGTGATAGCCATCGAATCCCCCCCGGATGCGGACATAGTCCAGATCAAGGACCTTACACTCTCCAACACGTGGATGCCCGACGAAGAAAACGGCGGGGCGCGGCGCGCTGCCGTGCTGGAAGTCGTCAAACGTGAAGTCGGCCGGGCCGCGGGAGCAGGCGTGCTCGTTGTCGCCACGAAAGCGGTTCTCGGGGCGCTCCATACGGACGCCTCCGGTGTCACTCCGACGGATGACGCCGGGCTGAAACAACCGCTCCTCGGTGCGGTGCCTCGATGGTTCGGGCCGCGAACCCAAGGGGTCAACGACTTCGAGGATTTCGCCGCAATCGTCGTGGTCGGTCGCTTGCAGCCGCATATTTCCGATGTGGAAGGTTCCGCTCGTGCAATTTTCGGAAAGGATCTCCTTCCTATCGCCTCGCATGACGGTGGCCCCCTCCCGGCACTGAAACCCTTCCACCTGATGAGCGACGGCTCAGATCCTCCGGCAAAATGCCACACGCATCCTGATACCCGGGTCCATGCCGTCATTGCGCAGACCCGAGAGTGCGCGACGCTGCAAGCGATCGCACGACTGCGCCTCGTTGCCCCGGTGCGGAGCAAACGGGTCGTGATTCTGAGCAGCCTGCCTCTGCCAGGCTTTCCGGTCACCCGGCTTGTCACGTTCAATCAACTCGCCCGCGAACTCGAACACGAGCCTGATCCGGCAGGATTCATCCGGATGGAAAAGGCCCTGAGGGCGTTACGTCGGCGGCCTGTTTGCGGCACGCGCCTGTCGGCCGGCGGATTGGCCGCTGACGTTCCGCGCGATTTCGAGACGGACGACCAGGCAAAAGGCTTTCGGCGCGGCCGAGCGACCAATCACGTTGTCGCGCTCTGCAGACGTGTTGCCAAACGGAATGGCTGGCCGCTGACTCTGCTTGCGCTCCGTAAGCCCGGCGGCGGCCATTCCATTCCGGCAGTCGTGCTATCGTCGCCCGAAGACGCGTTGAAACAGGCAGAGCGGCTATGGCCAGATCTGCAGGCGACGTGCGGCGCATGATATCTGCCTCAGATTTTCTTTTTCGACGCGCCCAAGGAACCAACATTCTCTTCAGCCGTCAGCGGCGCCTTTGACAAACACCTTTTCGCAAAGACTTTGCGAAACCAACAAGGAAAGACAATGACCGAGAAGAAGACGGGCCGCCCCCCGAAGTACACCGAGGCGCAGGTTCTCGAAGGCATCGGGATCGTCGAGGAGAACGGCGACACCCCGACCGGCGAGACTGTGAAGAGAGCGATGTGCGTCCACCTCGGCGTGCCGCCTGGGATCAACTCTCAGAGCCTCGACAAGGAGGTCCAGCGGCTTCTCGATGAGCGGGAACGTCAGCAATCCGCGCGTCTGATCGTGGCCTTGCCTGAAACATGCCGAAATGCAGTCCGAGAGATCAGCCGAACCGTGGAATCTGCGATCTTGCTTCATCTGGGCCGCGAACATGGTGAACTCCGTCGTATCAACGAACAGAAGGTCACGCAGAAGGACATGGATCTGGCGCACCAGCGTGCGCAAATCCGCGAGCTACTGATGAAACTCGATCAACAGGCGGAAGAGGTTGCCGCGCTCGAAGAAGCGGCGCGAGCCATTCAAGACCAACTTCATCAGTCGCAGGAGCGGAATTCGGCCCTGTTGACACGCATAACAGAGCTCGAAAAACGTCAGGACTTCAGGGAGGAAATGTTCGCGTTTATGAAGGATACGCTTGCTCAGCATGCTCCTCATCTGCCCGAGAAGGAATAGGCGAAGCCAATTCTGCTGCTATCCGACACAATGGTCAAATCAAGGGGGCCGGCTTGGCAGAAATCCCATCCGCCAGACCGGTCAATGGCAATCAGACAAGGTCTTCAAGGAATTCCGAGACGCGGCCCGCACCGGAAACCCACAAACGCTCTCTGGCCCGAGTGGTGGCGACATATAGAAGATGGCGTTCCGTCGCCATGATTTCCTCGATCATCGCCTCGTCTCTTGCTTCGAGGAGGCGATCCTCCTTGGGGATTACATCTTCGTCACATGCCATGACTGCCACGGCGCGATATTCGGATCCCTTCGCATCGTGCATGACGCGAACTTCCGGTCCTTCGTTCAGGCCAGATAGCGATCGGAAGGTGTCCCGGACGGCCTTGGCACGTGGAAGCTCGTCCTCGCTGCGAACCAAGAGTGCAACCTCCCGCTCTGTGAAACCCTCATCAGCCAAGCCGGCGAGCCAACCGGCGACAGCCTTGATCTCTGCATCAGCATCCGGGAATCCGGCGATTTCCGGTGCCGGGCCGTCGAAAAGCGACACGACACCGGTGCGCCGATCCTCGTTGCCGTCCGCCTCAGTCAAGCTTGGGGGCAGCAGGCGGTCGGACTGGATTCGGATCTGTTGCGACGTCCGATAGTTGACCTTTAGGCTGCGCGATCGTCCCCGCACGTCCACTCCGGCAGCCTTCCACGGGAATGGCGCACGAAAGATCCGCTGGCCGATGTCACCGGCGAAGAACAAACCGTTCGGCAGGTCTCCGGCAATGGCCGACAGGAAATGCAATTCCGGCACAGAAATGTCTTGTGCCTCGTCCACCACCGCATGGGTAAACGGCCGCCGCGCGCCTGCACGATAATGTACCGCGAGAGCGTGGAGCATCTGGGCGCGGGTTCGCTTGCCCTGCCCCTCCAAAGCGGCGCGCGCATCGGAGAAGACGTCCCACAGCGCATCCCGGCGCGACGCCGCCATGCGCGTGAGTCGACCCAGGCGCGGCAGATCTCGGTATGCATCGCGGTCGGCCACCGCCCAGGCATCCACGACGAGACGCCATTCGTCCTGCAGGAAGCCAGGGTCCACGCTCACCTCTGCCGCTGCGGCGGCGTCGGCCAGTGCCTTGGCGACATCATCGGACGCTGCCTCCTCGACCGGGCCGAAGGCCTCGACGTAAAGATCGTGTGCCAGTTCCCCCAACGCGCGGGTCGTGACACGGTCTCGAACTGCCGTGTCCGGCAGCAGCATGGGCAGCTTGGCCGAAAGCCCATCGGCGAGCCGCCGGTTGAACGTGGTGAGCAAGATGCGCGCCTCGGCATCTTCTCGGGCCAGCCGGGCCGCCCTGTGCAAAGCAACGACCGTCTTGCCGGTCCCGGCCGAGCCGATCACTCGGGCCGGACCGTTGAAGTCCCGGTCCACGAATTCTTTCTGCGCCGGATGCAGCCAGACAGCCCATCTCTCCCAAGGCGCCTCGAGCGCGGCGGCCAGATCGGCCTCGGTGGTCGTGAGGCGGAAGCGACGCACGGCGTCGGGATGTTCGTAGGGATCCTCGGCGTGCGGCGCGGGCGCAGGCCGCTCGCCGGTGGCTGCCTGCAACAATGCCTCGCCCGCCTCCGCCGGAAGGTGGCTGGCGATGTCCAGCACCGTATCCTCGGTGGCATCGCGCACCGTTTCGATCCAATCCTCGGGTACGCCCCAGGACAGCAGCGTGTCATCGTCCTCGTCGGCGAAGAGACGAGGTTTCTTCACGGCCTCCTCGACGTAGCGCTGGATGATAACGTCTTCGACGGTCTCACGGATTTCGACGATCTGCGCCGCCCCCGTTCTCGGATGCACGTCGATCCGGCGCCGCTCGGCCCAGCGGTAGGCGTCATCATGGTGGCCGACCCAGGCAAGCAGCGTAGCGCCGTCTTTCTTGTGCAGGACAAGTCGGACGTCGCGATTTACTCGCGCGGTCCAGAAATGCGGGTCCTTGGCCCGGTCGACGCGATGCATCTGGAGGCCCGGGTTGTCGGGATTCATCTGCGCGTCGAAGGCCGCGGTCTTCGCGGCCTTCTGTTCCTGACCGGAAAGCTTGGTGAGCGCGTCGGAGAAGGTGTCGGCGATGCGGAAAGTCATTTTGAGTATTTGGCTCGAAGGGCATTCACGAGATCGGCATACTCCGGAAATGGCTCATTCGGTTCACGATTTGAACACTCGGTTCTCGTACTTTTCTTCGAAGCCCGACCTGCCTTTTTCGAAGCGGCTTTTTTGTGCTTTTCTTTCTTTTTCTTCGGATGAAATCGCTGGATTGGTAGCAAGCTGAGACCGTCAGGAACATCCAAGCCCGATGCAGCAGCATCTTCGGCCCACGCATCGACTGCCCCTTTTTTGGGACCCTTCCGTCCGGACAGCTTTGGCTGGGTTCGAATTATCGTTGATCCGCCTGAATAGCTACCTTTGCCCATCTCACACCCCGATCACCTTCATCACTTCATCCCCGAGGTGATTGATCACCTTCACCGCGATCCGCCCAGATTTCGGCCGCGCGAACGCCCGGGACTCCGTCCGTTTCAGGCTCTCCCAGGCCTCCTCGTCGATCTCGGCCTTCAGCGTCGTCTTGAGCTGCTTGTAGGGGATCTCGGCCCCCGGGAAATAGGCGTGGCGGACGAAGAAGCTCTGCTCGTCGTAATCGGTGTCGATGAACCAGCAGGCGATCTCGTCGGGGTCCGAAGAATGCACCTCGCCCGTGGCGGGGCGGAAGATGTCGACGCCCAGGAGGCGCACGCGCAGCTTGTCGCCGTCTTCGACGATCTCGATGTCGGGCTCGCCGAAGACGACGAAGAGGTTGCCGCCGCCGGCCTTCAGGTCGCCCGCCATGTGCAGGTCGGCGTTCATGCGGGCCTGCAGGACGGTGATGCGGCCCAGCTTCTGGAACTCGGCCGTGTGGGCGTCGAAGTTGAAGGCGCAGGCGATCACCAGGTCAAAGCCGGCATCCGCCGCCTCGCGCGCGGCGGCCACGAGGTCGGCGCGCTGGAGGGTGCCGTATTCGGGGCCGATCAGGATCCCGGCGCGGCGCTCGGTTTCGCCCTCCATGTAGCGGCCCTCGGCGGCGAGCCATTCGCCGGGCCAGGCGGAGAGCGAGGTGAAGTCGATGCGGTCCTCGCGCCCGGCCTGCTGCACGCCGGCCTTGGCGAGGTTTTCAAGGATCGCGGTGCGGTAGTTCTCGGCCTCCTGCTCCCCTGCTCCGCGCTTGCCGCTGGCGGCGTCGTGCTCGTCGATCAGCTCGCCATGTTCGTTGACCGCCTGGGTCCGGTGGGGCGAGAGGCTTTCGACGGTGAAGGGGCCGGCGACGCGGACGCGTTTCTTGTCCTCGTAAGGCTTGTCATAGAGGTATTCGTGATCGGCCTTGGCGGCGATGCTGGCATCGATCTCCTTTTGCCGGGCAATGCGGGCCTCCCAGAAGGCGGCAAGCGCCTCAGTAGCAGCGTCGGGCCAGCCATCCGGTGCCTCGCGTGGCACTTCCCATTCCATGAAGCCGTTTGCCGGAGCCATCTCTCCGCTGGGCAGTTCGACCTCGCCTTGGGCGGTGAAGTCGATCTTGTCGCCCTTGCGGCCGCCGGTCTCGACCTCGAACGGCTCGGGGTGGCCGGCCAAGGCGGTGTTGAGGTCCGACAGCGCGGCCTCGACGGCGGGCTGCATCGCCTCCCAGATCGTGTCAATCTCGGTGTTGTTGGCGATGCTTTTCAGCGTGATGTGGGGCACGCGCTGGTAAACGAAGCCGTGGCGGATGTCGTTGTAGGTATCGGAGGTCGAGGGGGCGGAGCGGGTGACCTCGGCCTCCTTCTTCTGCCCGGTCTCGGAGTCCTTGAGCAGATACCAGGGGTATTTCGCGCCCATGATCCGGGCGCGGGCGAGTGCCAGGGCGACGCGGGAGGTGTCGATGGTGATCCAGCGCCGCCCCCATTGCTCGGCCACATAGGCGGTGGTGCCGGAGCCGCAGGTGGGATCGAGCACAAGATCGCCGGGGTCGGTGGTCATGAGGAGGCAGCGTTTTATTACTTCCGGATTTGTTTGGACTACATAAAGCTTCTCGTCATTGAAGCTGCCTGTGATGGTATCGGTCCAAATATTGTTGGTGATCGAAATTGGAAAATCCGTGATATAGCTGCGAAACTGGATCGACGCCTTGGTCTCTTGCACGCGCAAGGCTTTCATCGCGCGATACATCCCCGATACTGTCGTTTTCCAATGGCTACTCCGCTGCGCGAGATAAGACTTTCCCGCAAACTGCAATGGCTGCGGCTCGGAAGACGCCCCTTGGGATATCAGGCTCACCAAGCGGTATTGCCGAAAACTCTTATCGCGTGGTCCCGAGGAAACCTCCTCTTTGTCCAGCAGGATTCGAGTTGCACCATCGGGGCCAAGTGCCTGCCGATAAAGGTCGATACTCTTGAGGTCGGTTTTCTCCTTGAAAAGCGGCTTGTACTTTGGAGAACCGCTCTTCGAATACCAAAGCACGGTATTCAGGACGGCGGGGAGATAGTTTGAGGTCGCATAGGGCGCAGTCTGGAAGTTGATCGGGGCAATGAAATTCTCCTCCCCAAACACCTCATCCATCAGCGCCCGCACCCGGTGGACGTTCTCGTCTCCGATCTGAACGAAGCAGGACCCGCTCTCTGTCAGCAGCTCCCGCGCCACAACCAGCCGGTCGCGCAGGTATTGCAGGTAGGAATGGATGCCATCGCGCCAGGTGTCGCGAAAGGCCTTCACCTGCTCGGGCTCGCGGGTCAGATGCTCCAGCTTGCCGTCCTTCACATCGCGCGAGGTGGTGGACCACTGGAAGTTGGAGTTGAACTTGATGCCATAGGGCGGGTCGATGTAGATCGCCTGCACCTGCCCCTTCAGCCCCTCGCGCTCGGCGAGGCTCGCCATGACCTGCAAGCCGTCGCCCAGAATCATCCGGTTCGACCACTTGCGGTGGTGGCGGTAGAACTCGATCTCCGCCTCGCGGTCGTCGTCGGTGATACCGAAATGGTCAAACAGGTCCGCACCGCCGCCCTGCCCGTTGCGCTGGCCCCCGGCCCTCAGATCCTCGATGATCGCCTTGGGGTGGACCTGTTCCTGCAGGTAGATCGGCGGCGCGTCGACGGTGATCTCGGTCTGGTCGATGTCCTTGCCGCGCCAGATCAGCTGCGGGTCGAGATCCGGGTTGCGCTGTTCATAGGCGACCTTGATCGGCCGGGCATCGTCCGGGTCCATCATCGGCGCGAGTTCCGGCGTGGGGATGTTCACGCGTTGGTGGTCGTGGGTGATGGGGTCGATGGGGGTTTTCTTGTCGGTCATTGCTCTGCCTCGAGGGCTTCCGAGATCGCCGCGACGTAGAGCTTTCGGCGCTCTTCCATCCAGTCGATGATCTCGGGCCAGTTGTTTTCGTCTTGATAGGATTTAGGGAATCGTTCCCCGAACAGGTGCCCGTTTGGTTCCGGGTTATAGGTTTCGAACCCGAGTTTCCGGGCCAGGATGTCGGCGTGGGGCCCAAGCCGATCCGCCGCCGCATGCTTTCGCTCTCCCCATCCGCCCCGGACGTAGATGCCGGCAGTCCTTTCGCCGATCCAGACCGATATCAGAACGTCGCCATCGGCCAGGCGCGTATAACCGTTCCAGCCGCGTTGGACCTTGATACCTTCGGCTTCGGCCTTCGGGTGGCGCTCCAGGTATCGGGTCCAGAAAGCGGTTCTCACGTCGCTGAACGCATCCTTTCCCGTCTCTGCATCTTTCCGGCTTTGGGTCAGAGACCGTTCCCATGCGGAAGGCTTCTCGATCACCTCGAAGATCGGCGCATAGGGGCTGTCGCCGATCCGCACGACACGGGCCTTGATCGCGAAGAACGAGAAGCCGTCCGAGGTGTGTTCGTTCAGCCATCGAATGGCAGAAAGGTGAGGTTCGCGGAAGGCGGGCGCGATCCAGATGACGGTCTGCGCCTCGAGCCCCGCAAGGTATGTCATGATCTGGCCGAGGTGGGTGTGATCCGTCTGCTCCAGCTGGTTCTCAATCAGGACGACGTTGCCGTCGAGGTCACGTGCGAGGATGTCGGCCGAGAAGGTCTCGACAGCGACCTCGGTGCCGGTCAGCTCCAGTTGGACACCGATGGCCTCGGAGAGGCGTTCGATGTTCTCCGCAAGCCACGGAGTGAACTGGAGAGCTTCATGCTTCCAGGCTTCGCGCAGAGGCAGGTCTTCGAGGCGGCCGAACTTGATATCCGTCATGCAGGCACTCCGACGGTCTCTCCGATCAGCCGGTCGAGATCCTCGGCGTAGCTGTAGGGGTCGAGGAGCTCGGCATAGGCCCAGCGACCATAGCGGCCGAGAGTGTTGACGCCGGGCACCCACTGGTGTCGCGTGGTCTCGGCTTTCAGCCGGTCCTTGGCATCGCGGAAGCCCTTGGCCTCGATGATCAGGGTGGTGGGTTCGGGTGTGTCCAGCGCGACCAGGAAATCGGGGCGGTAGTGTTTGGGCTCGCCCTCCACGAGGTAGGGAATCTCGAAGCCGAGGTTATGGTTCTTGGCGTAGGCCCGGGTCATCGGGTGGTCCTCGATGACCTTAGCCAGCTTCGCCTCCCAGTCGCTGTCGGTGACAATCCAGTTGATGTGCGACCGGTCAGGACGTGGCCAGAAGCGCGTGGCCTTGGAGGTGTTGAAGGACACGTCCATGGTCGACCCGATGGGGCTATAGGGCTCCAGAACGGCGCGAATGACGGCATCGCCCTCGCGACCGACCGTGAGGGCGTGAAGGATCGTATCGCAGACCTCGTCGGCGATCTGCTTGTAGGTCAGTTGCGCCTTCTGGGTGCCGCCGGAGAGGATCAGGCGGTCACTGTCGAGCCACTGGCGCACGATGCGTTTGGCGCGCGGGAAGAGGTGGGTCTTCGGCGCTTCGCCCGCGTCGCGGAGCTTGTGCATGACCAGGTGCGAGGCGATCTTGGTCGCGATCTCGGACGGGCGCATCTGGCCAAGATGCTCGAGGGTGATGTGGGCTGGTTCCCCGATGATGCCCTGCATGGTGACCTCAGTCGCTCCGGCCTTGGCCGGGGTCAGCTCGTAGGGTTCGACCTTGGAGAAATCGACGGCAAGCGTGTCGTTCGGCAGGTCCGTCCGGTAGCCCTCGACCCGTGGGAATACAATCTCGAGGTGGTCGCGCTCGGGCGAGACGGCACGGACCTGCACGACCTCGCGCGGCGGAGTGGGCGGTGCGACGCGAGGGCCGTCAGAGAAGTTGAGCCCGTCGATGCCCATGATGTCGGCGTATTCGGTAGTGAAGAGCCCCTCTTCGTTCACGTCGTAGGACAGGCGGCGCAGGGCACGCCCGACGACCTGTTCGCAGATGAGCCGCGTGCCGAAAGCGCGCAGGCCCAAAATGTGGGTGACGTTGTTGGCGTCCCAGCCTTCGGTCAACATGGAGACCGAGACAACGCAGCGCACCTGTTCGCCGAGCTTCCCTTTCTTGCCGACGGTGTTCATAACCTCGCGCAGGATTTCGGACTCGTCGATCTGGTCCGCGCCTTCGCCGCGCGCAGCCTTTTCGCGGCGAAAGGCCTCGATCTCGGCTGCATGGGCCTCGCGGAAGCCCTTGTCGACCTCGCCGCCGGATTCGATGGCGGCACTGTCGATCAGGATCGTGCGGGGCCGGTCGAGTCGCTCGCCGCCGTCGGCGTAGTTACGAAAGAGCGAACAGCGACCCTGAACGGTGTCGATGACGCCGTTCTCGTCCTCACGCTCGAACCCGGCAATGTAATCCCGGACGAGTTCGGAATTCGTGGTGTTGTTGCAGACCACGATAAAAACCGGAGGAATGCCGACCTCCGCTTTTTCCCATTCTCGGTAAGTCTTCTCGTAGTGGCCGTAGAGCGCGTCGATGGCCGTTTGTAATTCCAGAGGCAGCTTCAGAGGGTCAGGCTTCTTTTCGCCGCGCGCCTTCTTCGGCATCTTCTTCCCGATGGCCCTCCAGAGGTTGCGATAGAGCGGTTCTGGCTGGCCTGCGACGTTGTCGGCGACCGGGACACGAGGCAGCTTCACGATCCCGCATTCGATGGCGTCCATGAGAGAGAAGTCGCTGGCCACCCAGGGGAAGAGCGTGCCCTCCACCCAACCGGAACCTGACAGGAAAAAGGGTGTCGCGGACAGATCATAGACAGTCCGGATGCCCAGATGGCGCTTGGCCGCCTCGAGGCCGGAGATCCAGAGCCTCGCCGCTTCGCTGTTTTCTTCGGCCTCTTCTCTTGCATCTCCGGTCAACTTCTCCTGATCCGCGTCAGGACGTTCTCGATAGCAATGATGCGCCTCGTCATTGATCACTGTAATCGGGCCGGAGGACATCAGTTCAGGCATCACGCGGGCAAGCATCTGACCTTCGGTTTCGAGCGTCTGCGGACCGTCGCCATGGCCGGAAAGCGCAGCCCGTGTTCCCTTGGCAAGGGTCACCTTCTCCCGGAGCTTGAACGCATGATAATTCGTGATGACGATCTTGGCGGTCTGCATGTCCGTCATCAGATCGGACGGGACGAGGTTCAGCCGGGCATAGTAGTTATCAGGTTCTGAAGGCTTGAGAACGCGCAGACGGTCTCGGATCGTGATACCCGGCGCGACAATCAGGAAGCCCTTCCCGAAGCTCTTGGATGACGGCGACCGGGCGGCATTGAGGACCTGCCAGGCCATCAGCATCGCCATGACGGTGGTCTTGCCTGCCCCGGTTGCCAGCTTGAGCGCGATGCGGAAAAGGTCCGGATTGGCCGCCGTATTCGACGCCTTCAACCATTCGAGGAAGCGCTTGCCGCGCTTGCCGTCCTTCGGCGCCACCTCGGACAGCCAGATCGCGACCTCCACTGCTTCAAGCTGACAGAAAAAGGGCCGGATCGGTACAGTTTCATCTGCCTGAATCGCCCGCCAATGCTGCAAGAGCCTCTGGGTGACGGGAGAAACGCGCCATTGCGCCGGGTTGGGCAGGTTGCGCCACGTGTCGACGGCATCCCGCAATTCGTTGATGTAGGGTGTCGGGTTGTAATCCACGTCCCCCGTCGACAGGTCATCGAAAGTCAGGCTCGTCTGTTTGCCGGCCTTCGCCTTCCCTCCCGGCATGGCCGAAATCAGATCTGACTTTCTTCGCCGCTCGATGATGCGGTCGGTCGGACGACCATCCTTGTCCAATTCCCAATTCCGCTCCGGAACGCGGTAGGGCGAATTCAGAATTGGGGCGTCGAAAAAGCTCTGCGACATCAATGGACTCCTATTCAGAATTGCACACTATCAGCGTAATCAGGCGGGGGAAGGAAAAGGTCCCTGTCATCAGCAACCAACTCACTCCATTTCAACGACATGCAGGTCAGGAATCACCTCGCGCCCCAAGTCGACGAGGTGGCGGTGATGGGTGAACATTATCGCCTGTCCGGTCCGCCCCATCTCTGCGGTCAGAGACAGGGCTGCGGCCGCGCGGGTGTCGTCGAAAGTTTCCAGGATGTCGTCGGTCAGGAACGGAAGCGCCCCGAAGCGGGCGGTAAAATCGGCATGCCCGGCCACCCGCAGTGCAAGGTAGAGCTGGCCGCGCGTGCCGGTGGACATGGCCTCGGCAGCGACCGGCTGGCCGTTGCGGATGCCGACGAGCCGCTCGCCCGCCCCCGTCGGCTGCGCCTCCAACCGCGGCCATTCCCCGCCGGTCATGCGCGCGAAGGCGCGTTCGGCGGAGGCGAGCATCGGGCCGCGCCGGTCCTCCCGAAGACGGCGCAGCGCTCCGGATGCCGCCATCAGGCCGATCCGGGTCTCGGCGGCACGGCGCGCGGCCTCGCGCAGCTCTTCCAGAAGGGCAGCCCGCGCTTGTCCCTGGTCCACGCCGCCGGCGGTGCCGAGCGCGCCGTTCAACGCCTGCCGCGCCTCGCCCCGTCGGCCGATGGCCTCCTCCCGGTCCGTCTCCGCATCCTCCACGGCCTCGCGCAAAGTGTCGGTGCGGACTGGGTCGGTTTCGGCCTCCTCGGCGGATAGCGCGTCGGCATCGAACCCCTCGGCGGCCCTGGCGCGCTCTGCCGTCAGTTCAGCGATCTCGGTGCGCAGCCCGTCCCGGTCCAGAAGGCGGCGCAGAGCACCCAGCGGGTCGTCCCCGGGAGCGATCTCCTGGCCCTGGAAGACAGTGGCGATCTCTTCGGCGGCTCGCTCCACCGAGCGGACCTGACGCTCGCGTTCCGCCTCTACCTTTTCGCGCGTCCTGCGGGTCTCCTCGATCCGGCGGGCGGTTTCCGCCGCGCTCTTCGTTCGCTCTCGGGCGAGGCGCAGCGTATCGTCCACCGGGCTGTCCCCGCGCAGCCCGAGCTTGTCGCGCAGCGCTGCTGCCCGCCCGTCGAAAGCTGCGCGGGCGGCTTCCAGTAGGCACACCCGGCGGTCGAGGTCCCGCGCCTTCCCGTGCAACTCCGCGAGCTCGGCAAGATCGTCGCCGATCCGAAGTATCCTTTCGACGCCCAGGTCCGCGCACCAAAGTCCGGACACCCGCGCCTCGTAGGCGGCCACGGCATCGGCGTGGGCTTTCTCTTTCGTCTTTTTCTGCGCCTCGAGGCCGCGGACCATTTTCTCGGAGTCCTGCCGGCCGAGGATGCGGATCCGCCTCTCCTCCAATGCCCTGTCCAGGCGCCGCGCGGCGGCGACGGCATCCTGTCCGGCAGGCGGATCGCCTGCAATACCTTCGGCCAAGCGAAAGACCGTCTGCTCAGCCTCCGAGCGCGCCTTCTGCGCCTCATGCAGATGCGCCATCGCCTGCTCCGCCAGGAGCACCGCTTCGAGAGCTGTCTTCACAGCCTCGAGCCGCTCGGCGAAGACAGAAGGGACGGCGTCCGCGTCCAGCCCCAGCCGTGCTGCGAGCTTCTGCGCCGCCTCCGCCGGCGCCGTCTGCCTTCGCCGGGCAGCCTCGGCGTCGGCCCGGCGCCGCTCGACCTCGGCGGCCTGCATGGCGCGCGCGGCCTGCACCCGGGCGAGGCGCACTCGGCCCTCGGCGCTGCGCGCATGGCGGTCGCGGACGACGTCGTCGCCGCGCATCGCCGCCTCGAAGGCCTCGGCCGATTGCTCGTCGAGCGTGGCACGGTGCGAGGACCACAGCCGGTCACGCTCGGCGCGCGTTACGACGACCTCTTCGTCGGTTACGACGGACGCCACGAGCCTTTCGCCTTCCAGCTCGGCGTCGGAGCCCGCCAGCTGCTCCTGCGCCTCGTGAAGCCTGTCCGCCGCCGCGGAGACATCATCCTCTGCCGCCTTCAACGCCCGCTCCGCCTCGCGCAATTCGGCGGCGGTCGGAAGCCCCGCATCCGCCAGATCACGCCAGCCGGACGGAAGTCCGGCCGCGCTGCGGCGCGCCTCCGCCTCGCGCTCTTTCAGATCGCGGGCCAGTGCCGCAGGATCGTCCGGCAGAGCGTCAAGCGCGCCGAGCGCATCGGCCAGAGCCTGGGCGCCCGCCGGCATTTCCTCCACCTCGCCGAGTTCGGCGCGCGCATCCTCGAGCGCCTTTTGCGCCTGATCCAGGGATCGGGCCGTCTCGCGAACATCCTGCGCCGCCTCACGGATCCCGTTGCGCACGTCCCGCGGCAAGACCACCTCGGCCGGTTCCGCGCCCTCCCCGGCAAGCGCGGCGGCAAGGCGGCGGGCCTCTGCTCGCGCATTGTCCCGTTCCTGCTTTCGTCGACCGAGATCGGCATCGGCGAGGCTGGCGCGGGCGACGAGCGCCTCGCCGTCGTCGAACCGGGCATCTTCGAGCCCCGCGAGCATTTCGCCGATGGCGATGCCTTCGGGGTCCGGCGCGAGCTCGGAAAGCAGTTCGTCGGCCTGCGCGATCGTGGCATCGGCCTCCGCTTTCGCTTCCTGCGCCTGCGCGGTCCGATCCACCGCCACACTCACGCGCGTCATTGCGTCTCGGGGCAGGTCGGGGCCGTCGGGAGAGCCCGCGAGCGCCGCCCGCGCCTCGTCGATACGGCGGGCAAGCTCACGGCGATGATCGGCGGCTTCCCGCAGGGCAAGTTGGCGCCTGGCATCGTCGCGGACCGCGGTGGCGTCGCGGCAATCTCTGTCCGCGATCACGACCGCCTGCCGCAAGGCGTCGAACCGCCGTGGGTCCAGCCGCGCCTCGGCTAGCGCCGCGTCGATCTCCTTCAGCCGGTTGCGCCCTTCGGCGAGGATCGTCGTCCGCCCCCGCGGCTTGTGGAACGCTTCCACCTCATCCTCTGCCTGTTTCAGCAGATCCGCGAACCCCGAGAGCCCCGACGACCCGGCGTGGATCAACTGGCCCAGGTCGCCCCTGGCGCGCGCGATCTCCTCCCCGCCCAGGCGGAGCACCGCGTCATCGAGCGAGAACCGTGTGCGATATGCATCCCGGTCGAGGCCGTGGAGCAGCAGCGACAGTCGCCGCTCGTCCACCGCGCGCCCGTTCTCGTCGGTCAGTGACCCTTGCCGCTGGCCCGTGCGACGCAGGGTCAGAGGCCCCTCCTCGGTGTCGAGCGTAGCGCCCACCATAAGGTCTTTCCGGGCATGGATGAAATCGTAAGGATGCTGGAGCGGAAGACCGAAGAGCAGATCGAGCCAGGCCGAAAACGCAGTGCTCTTGCCGGCCTCGTTCTCGCCGTAGACGATGGTGACGTCGCTCTCGCCGCCGCCGGGTCCGAAGTCCAGCCGCCGGTCGGTGAAGCGGCCGTACCGGATCAGGTCGAGATGGCGGAGTCTCATTGATCCGTCCTCCTCGTGCCGAGGCGCAGCGCCATCGTCTCCACGCCCGCCTCGATCAGCTCGTCCAGCCGGTCTTCGCCGAGCACGTCGCGGATCTCGGCCGGCAGGGCGGCGCGGAGCTCTTCCAGCTGCGCCTGCACCTCGTCGTGGAACCCGGGCGTGGCAGCATCGGCGCGCATGAGCTTGGCGAGGTCGTCGGCCGCGTCCGCGTCGAGCGCGCGTGCCGCCGGGCGCGGCCTCACGCGGTCCACGAATACGCCTGCCACAGCATCCGCCGCCTCGCGCGCCTGCGCCTCCAGCATACGCGGGTCGCCCAGCTCGGCGGGGCTTCCCGTCGCGTCCAACCGCGCCGCGATCATCACGTCGCCCTCCGCCACCGCCTCCAGCGCCGCGCGCAGACGCGCGTCGCGCCCGCCCTGGTCCGCGACACCCGCGAAGTCCACCGTCACCCGGGCGAACCGCAGCAGTTCCAGCGGCAATTCACGCGCACGCACGCCTTGCAGGTCGATCTCAACCAGCGTGGCCGACCCGCCCTCCGTCTCGCGGATGCTGCGGCCTTGGGGGATGCCCGGCATCACGACGAGCGACCCCTCGGCCTCATGCACCGCGCGCTTGTGGATGTGGCCGAGCGCCCAATAGTCGAAGCCGTGCCCGACAAGGTCGGCCAGCGCGCAGGGGGCGTAGGGATCGTGCCCGGGAGCGCCGTCAAGCGAGGTGTGCATGAGCCCGATGTTCCAGCGCCCCGGATCGGGGCGCGGGTAGCGGGGCAGCAGGCATTCGGCCATGTGCGTCGCGGTGAAGCCCATGCCGTGGACCGAGGCCTCGCCGACACGGAATGTCGGCGCATCCGGCGTCAGCACCGTCAGCGCATCGGAAACCGGTCCGTAGCGGTCGAGGTCGAGCAGCGCGTCGTGGTTGCCCTGGATCAGGACTGCCGGGATGCCGGCACGGGCGAGACGCGAAAGCTCGGTCGCCAGCGCGGCCCGGCTCGCGACGTCGGCCACGTCGCTGTCGAAGGTGTCCCCAGCGAAGAGCACGGCATCCACGCCTTCGGACACGGCCGCATCGACAAGCCGCGCCAGCACCCGCCGCGACGCCGCGCGCAGGCTTTCTCCCATCGCGCTGTCGCGCGCCGCCTGGGTCCTGAGCGGCGAGTCGAGGTGGAGATCTGCCGCGTGCAGGAACTTCATGCTCTGGTCCTTTCGTTTTGCGGCTCCGACATGCAGCGGGGCACTCTCCGCATGACTATCAGTTCCGTCTATTCGCGACGCCCCAACGATTCGTTGACAGGGTCATTGAAACGAAAGAGGATGTCAAAACCTGTCACCCGTCGGGAGCCGCAAATGTCCTACAGCAAGGCCACCGACCTGCTTCGCCTCGCGGACATGGCCACGGCGCGTTTCGAAGGTGTTTCCTTGCAAGAGATCGCCGAGGAATTCGGGTGCGACCATCGCACGGCACAGCGGATGACACGCGCCTTCGAAGCCGCGTTTCCACAGATCGAAGTGAACGAAGATGCGGAACGCCGGCGACGCTGGCGCCTTCCCCGTTCCGACCCGCGCTGGCTTCAGGCCCAAGGGATCCGCGACGGCGAACTGGCCGCGCTCGACATGGCGGCGCGGCGTGCAGAGCGCGACGGTGCGCCGGATGAAGCGAAGCGGCTGAACGCGCTCAGGGAAAGGCTGCTCGCGGCGATGCCGTCTTCGCAAGCCCGTCGGACCGAGGCCGACGCAGAGGCACTGCTCGAAGCGCAGGGCTTCGCCTCTCGCCCCGGGCCGCGCGTCGTGTCGGACCTGCGCCTGCTGGGGACGCTGACCGAGGCGCTGCGCGCGCCCTTCAGCGTCGAGATCAGCTATACTTCGGCCGATAGCCGGACGTCCGACCGGTTGCTGGAACCTTATGGGTTGTTACTGGGCATCCGGCGATACCTGGTGGCCCGGCCCGTCGCGGGCGACGGCAAGATGCGGCGCTTTCGGCTGGACCGCATTGGCAAGGCGCGGATCACCGGCCAGAGTTTTGCCCGCGACACGGCCTTCAACCTGAGCGAATTCGCATCTCAGGCCTTCGGATCGTTCCATTCCGACGCCGAATACGGACCCGTCGCCTGGCGCTTTTCGCCAGAGGCCGCACCTGTCGCAAGGCAGTTCGTCTTTCACCCGTCGCAGGAGGTGCGCGACGAAGCGGACGGATCGTTGATCGTGAGGTTTGAAGCCTCCGGGCACCTCGAAATGGCCTGGCATCTCTACCAATGGGGGGATGACGTCGAAGTGCTGGCCCCGGAGGCGCTACGCGGCATTGTGGCCGGGCATCGCCGCACCGATTTCCCGGCGCTACCCTGACCCTGACAGCTTTTGCCACCGTAAGCCGCCACCCTGCAGCAGACCACCGTTAACGATTCGAAATGAGACCTCATGCGCATCGATCCCCTGCTCACTCGCTCCCCGGAATCCGTCGCGTTGCGCCCCGTCACGGATTACCTGCTGGCCGAGGTCTACCTTTCGCCACAACGGCCCGATCTGCGCCTTGGTGATCACCTCGGCCCCGGCGCGCCCTGGTCCGAGAGTTTCGAGGCGGCGCCCGAGGAAACCGCGCGGGCGGTCGAGGCAGGGCTCTTGGCCGTAGCCCATGCAACCCCGTATCTCGACCCTTCTTATCTTTCGCCTGAGGCGCTGCCCGAGGGCCGCGCCCGCAGCCACCTGGCCGCGCTGCGCGACCTCTGGCGCGACCTCGGCGCCCTGCCGGGCCAACTGGATACCTGGCGCCACGTGCTGAACGCCAAGGCCGGCGATGCGCTCGAGGCGCTGCCGCTGGCCACCCCCGATTGCCCCTTCGCCACCCCGGCCGAGGGCGCACTTGCGGGAACCTTGCGCGCGCATCACGGAGCTGCAGAGGCACCGCCGGCATCGTCCTCCGCCAAGGAGGGCAGCGCGCTGCGGCACATTCAGGATCATCTCGGGCGGCGGTCGGACGAGATAGCGCCGGACGGTTCCATCGCATGCCACGGGCTGCGCGACCCGCGCGAGGAGACTGAGTTCGCTGCCGCCCTCGCCCAGTCCATGCTGGAGGCGGGCCGAGTGGAGAGTGCATCCGAGATCGGCCTTCTGGTGCCCGACGGGCCCGCCTATGCGCTGTCTTTGCGGGAAGCCTTTGACAGGGTCGGGCTACCTCTCTCCGGACTGCCGGAACAGGACGCGCGGCGCGATACAACCGGGGAGCTTCTTCCGCTGCTGCTGGTGCTCCTGCAAGGCCCGGCGCCGCGCACCGCGCTGGCCTCACTCTACGTCGCGCCGGGGATGCCCTGGTCGCCCGAGACCGGGCGCAGGATGGCGCGCGAGGTGATCGACCGGGGCAAATCGCGCACGGCGTCGGAACTGGACGGCCCGGCCCGTGACCTGCTGGATGCCCTGCGCCCCTGCGACACGCCCGAGCAATTGTTCGGGCGGCTCCGGGCCTTTGCACGCGCCGCACTCGGGGTGGAATTGGCCCCGCGTATCGCGACCCTGAAGACGGTCACGGACAACACCATCGACTGGCCCCTGCTGCGCCGCCTCGCCGCGCCGGGGCCGCAAGCCGCCGAGGGGCGGGACCGGTTCGTTGAAGGTGTCTCGCTCTTTACCGAAAGCGCCCTGCCCTGGCGTCCGGTCCGCCAGCTGATCGTGCTGGGCATGGCCGGCGGGCACTGGCCCCGTCTGCCGGGATCGACCCCGTTCTTCACAGAGGGCGAGATCGCGCTTATCCGCGACAGCGGCCTGTTGCTGGAAGGCCGCCGACAAAGGCTGGCGCGCGGGCTGGACCTGTTCCGCCGTCAGTTGGGCGCCGCGACCGAGGGCCTGAGCCTGCTGGTGCCCGCGGTGGACCTGCACGGCAACCGGCTGTCCCCCTCCACCGGGCTGGCCCTGATCGCCCACATGCAGGGTGCCGAAGAGCCCGCCGAGTTGGTTCAGGATCTGCGCGCCGTCTCGCCCAAGCATTGGCCCGTGGCCGCTACCCGCCCGGAACCCGTGCGACTGGGCGGCGCGCCGGACCTACCCGAGAACGGCGTCCTTCACATCCAGCGCGGCCTGGGCACCCCGGACAAACCCGGCGTCGATCTGCTGAGCCTGCGCGAGAACGAGGATGGCCCGCTGCCGCATTCGCCGTCGAGGCTTGAGACCCTGCTGGTCAGCCCGCTCGGCTGGCTGCTGGACGAACTCGACGCCAAGGACCGCGCCTGGACGCCCAAGACCCTCGACGTGATGACTCTTGGCACGCTGATGCACCAGGTGCTGGAGGATGTCTTTGCCGAGGGCGCGCCGGTGCCGGATGACGCCACGCTGACCACGACGGTCCCCGGCGTGCTCGAGAGCGCGATCCGCCGTCACGCGCGCTGGTTGACTGATGCCGCCTGGGCCACAGAACGGGCCAGCCTACTGCGCGAGGCGCAGGACATCTGCACCGCCTGGGCTGGTTTCCTGCGCGACACCGGGGCCAAGGTCCTGCACAACGAGATCGAATTGAAGGGCGATCACGGCGGCCTGTTGCTGCATGGTAAGGCGGACTGCCTGCTGAAGCTGCCCGACGGGCGGATCCTCGTGGTCGACCACAAGCGCTCCAGTGCGGGCGGTCGGCGCGAGCGCATGGCCAGGGGCTGGGACCTGCAGGTGGCGCTCTACCGCGCCATGCTGGAACGGCCCTCGGAGGACACCGCGCTGACCCGGCTGGTGGCCGAGGGCGCGCAGGTCGTCACCGCCTACCACATGCTGCGCGACGGCACCGTCCTGTCGGATGCCCATAGCGTCGATGTGCCAAGGGTCGAGACGGCCGGCGCGGATGCAGCCGTGAACGCGATGGAACACCTTGCCAAGATCCTCGCCGAGGTTGGCGCGGGCACAATCCGCCTTAACCGTGAAGGCGACGCCAAGACCTTCGACAAGGAGCGCGGCATCAAGGCCTATGCCCTGGAAAACCCGCTGGTGGCGGCCTTTGGCCTGCCGGAAACGAAAGAAGAGGAGGACGCGCAATGACCGACCTGTCCCTCGTGCCCGCTGGTGCTGGCGCCGGCAAGACCTACCACATCCAGAAGACGTTGGGGGAATGGGTCGAGACGGGCGAGGTGTCTCCGGGCCGCATCCTTGCCGTGACCTTCACCGAGGCGGCGGCGGCCGAGATGCGCGACCGGGTGCGCGGCGAATTGATGGCGCGCAGGCGACTCGAAGACGCGCTGGAGATCGACCGCGCCTACATGGGCACGATCCACGCCCTGGGACAGCGGTTGTTGACGGAACACGCCTTCGCTGCCGGACGCTCACCCGAAAGCCGGCTCTTGAGCGAGCCGGAACGCGATCTGCTGATCCGGCTGGAGATGACCCGCTGCACCGCCTTGCACCCCTTAATGCGGGACTTGGGGCGGTTCGGCTACGCTTGGGACTTCGCCACGGGGGCCAGCGCCGAGGACAACTTTCGGGCCGATGTTCTAAGGACGGTGGACCTGATTCGCGGCCTTGGCGCGCGCGGGCATTCGCCGCATATCCTTGAACCGGCGTTGGACGCGCTGGCCGAGGGCTATGCCGCGGTTGCGTCGGACGGCGCGACGCTCACAGCGTCGCTGCAACGTGCCGTACAGGACCTTCTGGAGGCTTTCCCCGACAGTCTCGCCCCGCTTTTCGACGGCAACGGATCGGCGGTAAAGTCCTTCTCGGACAACCACCGCGACCTTCGGCGCGCGGCGCGGGACGGCGTGCTGGCGCGGGACTGGACGCTCTGGCAGAAACTGCGCGACTTGCGGCAGTCCAAACGTGGCGCACCGACCCCCGAAGGCTATGACGACCTCGCGGCCGTTGTCATGGAGGCCGCAAATGCCCTGCCACGCCATCCCGGCCCGCTGGCCGATGCGCAGGCGCACCTAAGCGCGCTCGTGACCGGCGCGCAGGAGGTGCTGGAGGCCTACGAGGAGGCCAAGCGCAAGGCCGGGCTGATCGATTACGCCGACATGATCGCCGAGGCCGAGGACCTGCTGCGCGCCTGCCCCGACATCCTGCAAGCCGTGCTGGGCGAAATCGATTGCGTGGTGATCGACGAATTCCAGGATACCAACCCGGTGCAGTTCGCCCTGCTCTGGCGGTTGGCGCGCGGGGCGAAACGCGCGCTCATCGTGGGCGACACCAAGCAGTCGATCATGGGCTTCCAGGGTGCCGACCCGCGCCTGACCGAAGCTCTGCAGGCCGCCCATCCGGAGACTGTCACACCGCTCTATCGCAACTGGCGGTCCGATCCGAGGATCATGGCGATGGTCAACACCCTCGGCCCGACACTCTTTGACAACTACAATCCTCTGGCCCCACAGCGCGCCGAAACCGGCGAGACAGCGCTGGAGGTTCTGGACCTGCCGAAAGGCCGCAAGGACACCACGGCAGAGTGTATTGCGAACCGCGTGGCCGACATACTGAAGGCAGAAACGCCCGTCTACGACAAGGCGCTGAAGACCATGCGCCCCGCCCGACCCAGTGACGTGGCCGTGCTGACTTATACACACCAGAAGGCCAGCGCGGCGGCTGCGGCTCTGAAGGCTCACGGCCTGCCGGTGCGCATCCAACAGGACGGCTGGCTAAGCTCGCTCGCAATGCGCGCCGCCCGCGCCGCCCTGGCCTTTACCGCCGACCCAGAGGACAGCCACGCCGCGCTGACTTGGCTGACGCTCGGCCCGCCGCGCGTGCCGCTGGAGGATGCCTTGCGCAACGCCGTCGATGGGGTGCTGGGCGCACATGTCTCTCTCGCCCCCCTGCACGCGCTCAGTGACGGGATCGCCACCCGCCCGGTGGGCGAGACCCTGGCCGATGTGATGCGCGTGACCAGCCTGCGCGACTGGGCCTCCGGGCTGGCGCAGCCCGCGCAGGCGCTGGCCGACCTCGCCCGGTTCGAGGGTGAGGCGCAGGAGTTCGACACCATGGCGCAGGACCTGCGCGCCGCCGCTGGTTTCCATGGCGCCGGGGTGCAGGTCTTTCTGGGTTGGATCGCATCCCAGACCGCCAGAGATTGGGACCGCCATCCCGACCCGGACGGCTGGTCCTCCTCGGGCATCGAAATCTGCACCTGGCACGCCGCCAAGGGCCGCGAATGGCCGATCACCGTGGTCGCCGGACTGGACCAGAAGATCGCCGAACGCCCGGGCACTCTGCGGTCCGAGTTCGATGGCTTCGACGATCTCGACAACGTGCTGGACCATGCCGGCCTGGGCTACCTGCCAGACTTCGCCGCGCCGGAATCGCAGGAGCCTTTCACCGAAGCCCGCCGCCCCGAGGATGAACGCGACGCGGCGCGCAAGCTTTACGTCGCGCTGACTCGGGCGCGCGACCGGCTGATCCTGGTGATGCCGCGCGAGAAGTCCAAGCCGCGCGACACTGCCGAACGCATGGTCGACCTGCTGCGCGACCGCGCCGGGTTCGAGACAGCCGATTGCACGCTGACCGTCGTGAGCCAGCCCTTTGCCTCGCGGGTTGCCGAAGGCATTCCCGACGAACCGGTGTCCTCAGGGGCCGCATCGGCCGAGACCCACACCCGCTTCGGCAAGGCACGCAGCCCTCTCGCCACCAAACGCACGCCCTGGCGGCGCAGCCCCTCGACCCTTGCCGAACCGGAGCCGGCCCATGCCGTCCTACTGGAAACGGTGCGCCTGGCCGAGGGCGTCACGGAGACCAGCACCGGCAGCGCGACCGAACGCGGCACCGCCTGGCATCTCGCCTTCCGCGTGCTGGCCGCCCGACCGGACCTGACCGACCAGATCTCCGCAGCTACCGGCCTTCCCGACCATGCGATCACTCAGATCGCCGCTCAGGCGCAGGCATTGACCAGCTGGCTGGCAGACCGGGGATATGACAGGCTGCATTTCGAATTGCCGCTGCAGGAGACCGCCGTGGACGGTTCCGAAACCAACGCCATCCTCGACTGTCTTGCCGAGGGGCCGCAGGGCCTGATGATCGTCGACCACAAGTCCGGCACCTGCCCCGACCCCACCGAACGCTTTGCCATCTACCAGTCGCAACTGGCCGCCTATGCCGCCATGGTCCGCAGGCGCTGGCCGGACAAGCCGCTGCAGGGCGTCGCCATCCACTGGATGAGCGAGGGCACGCTAAGCGTTGCGACCGCCCCGATTATGGAACCGGCCTGATGTCCTTTCTCGCATGGATCGACTTCGACCAGGCCGACCGGGATCGCACCCGCCGGATCATGGACCTCTTCGGTCAGGAAGACACCCGAGACGAGCTTGGCCTCGGTTCGGTGCGCGATGCACTTGCGGACCTCATGTTCCCCGGCACATCGACGATCCAGACGCGGTTGCGCTACATGCTGTTCGTGCCCTGGATCTACCGGATGGCCGGAACGCACAAGGGAACGGCCGCCGCTCGGCGCGAGCTGGCGCGTGCCCTTGAGATCCGTCTGATCGAGGCACTTGTGCGCGGCGGCGAGACGCAGAACGTCATCGGCAGCGCAGCACGGGAAAAGCTGAAGCGTCTGCCCAGCGACGTCTACTGGGCGGGCCTGCTGACGCTCGGCATCCGGCGCTTCCAGGGCAGTCGCAATGCCTGTCTCGAGGCGACCCCGGGCGAAGCGCAAACGCTCTGGGCCAAAGGATTGCCGCCCGCGCCAGACGATTTCCTGTCATCCCCGGACAGCACGGCGACCTTTCCGCTTTCGACGGAAGAGGCCGATTTCCTGCGGGACCGGCTGGCACAGGACGCGCCGCACAGCCTGTTCACGCTCTTGTCCCGCCAGGCGAGCGCCGCCGAGTGCGACATGATCTGGCAGCATCCCTCGCGCGCTGATTGGCCCAATCACATCAGGACGCTCGTCGGTCATGCCGAGCGGTTTTCCCGTCTGATGCACAGCGCCTCCCTGCTCTACAATCTAATGCTGTCGGAGAAGGCGGCGCAGATGCAGGGGGCGCATGAGAGCAGCTGGCATGATCGGGTCGAGACCTATTCCGCGATGCTCGACACGTTGAAAGCCGAGACCCCCCATGACCTGTTCACCGATTGGGACCTTCAGGATCTTTGGCTTTTGGCGCAGGACACAATCCACGATGTCAAACCACACAGCCGCAGGTTCATAGAAACATGGCGCGAGACCGTGCTGGAAACGGGCGGAGGCGTGCGCAACGATGCTACCGCCCGCGCCCTTGTCCGCGACCGCGAAACCCGTCTGAAAGGCGCGAAGTCCCGCTTCCGCAACGACAGCGCGCTGATGCGATGGAGCGGCGCGTCGGGGACAGCGCCGCTTAACTTCCGCTGGAAACCCGTCGTTACCAATCACGTCAGGGATCTTGTGGATGCAGAATAATGCTGCGCTCGATCCCGAAAACCGCGCGCTTTACGCCGAGATCTTGCGGGCGCCTGCGGGGTATGACCTCGATGCCGCGCTGGCGACGACCTATACGCTGGACTTTGAAACGGCCCTCGTTGTCCCGGCGACGCTGGCCTTTCACGCTGCCGAAAACAGGCAAGAGACATTGGACACGCCGCTTGCGCTGCTTGAAGGGTTGGAGCGCCTGTCGTCCCGCATCGCGATCTTCTGCGAGGCCGGTCGGATCAAGTCCGTCCCCAAGGGGGCCAACCGCCTGACTGCGCTGCTCGAAGATACCGTGACGGAGGTAACAGCCCCGCGCGACGGCGCCTTTCACCCCAAGCTATGGTTCCTGCGGTTCGTTCCCATCGGCGGCCATGGGCGGCCGCGCCTGCGGCTGGCCTTGCTGTCCCGCAACCTGACGACGGACGCCTCCTGGGACCTGTCCCTGTCTCTGGACGGCGTGGCGACAGCGAACGCACGCGACCAGAACGCACCGCTTGTCGAGCTTGTCAGTGCCTTGCCCGGCATGGCCTCCGGTCGGCCCGCCCCGGCGCACGTCGCGTCGATGGTCGCTTCCCTCGCCAAGGATCTTGCACGCGCCGAATGGGACTACCCGAGGCACGTCAACAAGATCAGCTTTGCTGTGAACGGGCTGAGCGATCGGGTCTGGCGTCCGCAGGTTGGCCGCACACTGGGCATCATTTCGCCCTTTGTCACGGATGGCGCATTGTCGGCCCTGAGCCGGGGCGTAGACCCCGCCAATGCCTGCCTCCTCGGTCGGGCCGAGGAAATGGCGCTGCTTTCCCCGGAAACGCTGGCGCGGTTCGGAAAGCGCCTTGTCCTGGACGAAATGGCCGAAACCGAGGACGGCGAGGAAAGCGATGAGCCATTGCGTGGCCCAGTCCCCACCCGGGGCCTGCATGCCAAGGCCTTCATCACGGAACGCTACAAGAGCACCGAAATCACCATGGGATCGGGCAATGCCACTACGCCGGCCCTCATCAGCGGCAACAACGTCGAGGTCTTTGCAACCCTGACTGGCTACACCGATCATCTGGGCACGATGGAAGACCAGCTATCGCCGGAGCGCCTCGGCCGCTTCTTGCGCGAGTTCGTGCCGTTTGAGCCTGTCAATACCGCGAAGGAGGACGCCGCCGAGGCGCGCCTTGAAAAACTGCGACGTGACCTCGCCGGGTCGGGTCCGATCCTGCGGTGCGAAGAAGACGACGAGGGACGCATCCTCTTGCACCTCTCGGCGCAGACGGAAATCATTATCCCCGACGGGATCGGCCTGCGGATCTGGCCCGTCGTCGTGGGTATCGAACATGGTATCGGCCTGACGGCCCTTGATGCCCGGGAACATCTGCTTGGCAGGCTGCCGCTCAGGGATGTAACGCGCTGGATCGGAGTCAGGCTGGTGGATGAATTGACCGGCCTTGAGCAATATTTCACGCTTGGAACGGATCTCGTCGACCTGCCTGACGCCCGAACCGCCGAAATCCTGCGCGCACTGATCGAGAACCAGGATGCCTTCCTGCGATACATCCGCCTGTTGCTGGGCGACGTCTCCGAGGCCGCAAAGGCCCTGTTCGCCGCAGGCAAGGGCGGTACCCTGTCTGGAGTTTTCGGAACCGGCCGGGATGCACACATCCTCGAGGACATGGTCCGTGCGCTGACGGGCGACGGGCGACGGGCGACAGTTGCGCGACATCGAACGGCTTGTCACGCGGCTCAGCGACCCGCAAACCGGCCGAAGCGAGATTATCCCGAATGAATTCCTGCACCTTTGGGAGACATTTCGCGCTGTGATGCCGAAGGACCAGCGCAATGACTGACCGGTTCGTGTCCGATGAAGCGTTGCGCCCCCTCAAGGCGTTCCAGCGCAAGACCGTCGACTATGTCGCCAAGCGGCTGCTGAGCGACACCGACGCGGTGCGCCACTTCCTGGTTGCCGACGAGGTGGGGCTTGGCAAGACGATGGTGGCCCGTGGCGTGATTGCGCGAACGATCGAGGCGCTACAGGACAGCGTGCCGCGCATCGACATTGTGTATATCTGCTCGAACGGGGCCATTGCGAAGCAGAACGTCGCGCGTCTGAACGTGATGGGCGGCGATCGCACGCGGGTCCTTCCTACACGCCTCACCATGCTTGCCCTGGAACTGGCCAAGGCCGGCGGGATCAAGCGCGAGGGGGTCAACTTCTTCAGCCTGACACCAGGCACCTCGCTGGATCTGAAACAGGGCGGCGGCATGAAGCAGGAACGTGCGCTGATCCTGCGTCTGATCTGGAACATGCTGGACGATCGCCGTGCCGTGGCCAGGATGCTGCAAGGGTATGCCGGCGCGGCTGGATGGCGGCAGACGCGTGCCTGGATCGACCAGCAGCCGGTCGAGCCACAGATCGCGGCAAGGTTCGAGAATGCCGTCGCCGCCCGCCCCGATCTGCTGCACGAGCTTGAAGCGTGCGCGCAATGCTACAAGGGGCTGCGTAGGAACGACACCGATCTGAACAGGCGCCGGGAAAGCATCGTCGGCCAGCTGCGCACCATTCTCGCCCGCGAAAGCGCAGAGGCTCTGGAGCCCGACCTGATCGTTCTCGACGAATTCCAGCGCTTCACCGAGCTTTTGCACGGCGAAGGAGAGGCCGCCGACCTTGCGCGCAAGCTCTTTGACGCCATCGACCCCGACGGCAACCAGTCCAAGGTCCTTCTGCTGTCCGCGACCCCCTACCGGATGCTGTCCCTGCGTGACGACGAGAACGACGCCGGCGATCACTACCGCGAGTTCCTGGATGTCCTGAGTTTCCTCTATGGCGAGCGCGGGCCATCGGTCCGGGCTGAACTGGAGACCGAAATGCGCCGCTACCGGCTGGCTATGCAGGGCCTGCCAGGCAGTTTCGACGATGCCTGCACCATCAAGACCGGGATCGAAGGCACTTTGCGCAGCGTAATCGCCCGGACGGAACGCGTGGCCGAAACAGCCGAGCGCGACGCCATGATGCGCGACGTCGATATGCCAGTGACCGTGGAACCGGCCGACCTGATTGAAGCCCGCGCGGTGGCCCGTGTCGCCGATGCCGCTGATGCGCCAGGCACAGTGGAATACTGGAAATCGGCACCCTACCTGCTCAGCTTCCTGCGCGACTACAAGCTTGGACAGCGCCTCGATCACCTCAAGGATTACCCGGGCGAGGCCTTGCTGGCCGCGATCCGGGACGCGGGGGCGGCCCAGATCGACACGGATGCCATCGAATCCTATCGCCCCATTCCCGAAAACAACGGCCGCATGCGCGCGCTGAAGGAGATCGCCTTTCGGGACGACATGGCTAAACGGCTCTGGATGCCGCCCAGCCAGCCCTATTTCGGGCCGCGCGTGACGGCGAGCAAGATGCTGATCTTTTCCCAATGGGCGATGGTGCCGGACGCCATCGCCGCGCTGCTCTCCTATGACAGCGAGCGGATGATGGGGATGGGACGGACCGGGCGGAGCTACACCGCGCGGCATCCGCAATTGCTGAACTTCCGGCGCAACAGGGATCGCCTGACGGGCTTGCGCGCCCTGCCCCTGGTCATTCCGTCTCCAACGCTTGCCTCCACGGTCGATCCGCTTGAAATCTTTCGATCCTCGGGGCCGCTGCCAGACGCGTCAGCCATGCGCAAACACGCCATCGATCGGCTGCAAGACTTGGCGTCATCGCTTGAGGGCCGCCTTCGTGCAGTTCAGCGTGGAGGCTTCACCGCTCATATGGGCGACGGCGAAACGGAAATAGACGACGAAAACCTTGAACGGGCGTTGACCTGGGACTGGGCCTGTGCCGCCGCGCTGGATGTCCGTTCGGAGACGTTCGCCACATGGCTGGCAACTGGCGACATTTTGACCGACATCGTGCGGGCGGACGGTCAGGACGCGTGGCACGATCACCTTAACGCGCTCAGCGCAGCGGCCCGAGCCGACACGTTGCATGGGCAACCGGACCGGGATCGCCTGGTGGACCACGTGGCGGACCTCGCCCTTGGCAGCCCAGCCACCTGCGCGCTGCGCGCCCTTCGGCGCGTGGTGCCCACCCTTGACCTGGACCATCCCGCTATGCTGAACGCGGCGACCCGGATCGGCATGGCCTTTCGGGGCCTTTTCAACCAGCCGGAGAGCCTGGCTCTGTTGCGGACCGGAACCGATGACGTCTACTGGCAAACGGTCCTCCATCATTGCGCAGAGCATGACCTGCAATCGGTTCTCGACGAATACCTGCACGTCCTGATGGAGGCCGAGGGGCTGATGGACGCCGAACCGGCCTATGCCGTTGCTGTTCTGGCGGAGACCGTCGATGACGCCCTGTCCCTCAAGCCCGCACAGATCGAAATCAAGCGCTATCGGGCGCACCGCGATCGCCTGGAGATCACCCCGGGTCTGCGGATGCGTGGCCGGTTTGCGACGCGCCTGCTGCAACAGGGCCAGGAGGACGGCGCGCAGCGGACAGACACGGTTCGCACCGCCTTCAACTCGCCGTTCCGGCCGTTTGTGTTGGCATCCACCTCCGTCGGGCAGGAAGGGCTCGACTTTCATCCCTATTGCCACAGGCTGGTGCATTGGAACCTGCCCTCGAACCCGGTGGACCTGGAACAGCGCGAAGGCCGTGTCCACCGCTACAAGAACCATGCTGTCAGGCTGAACCTTGCCGCGAGGTTCGAGCACACCCTCCGGAGCAGGGCGCCCGTAGGGGATCCGTGGCGCAGTATGTTTCATACGGCGCACGATCAAGCCGTTCGACCCGGAGACATGGAACCCTTCTGGCTCCTCGATGGCCCGACCGGCATCGAGCGCTTCGCACTTTCGCTCCCCTACAGCCGCGAAACCGCGCTCCTCGGGTGGCTCAAAAGGTCCGTTGCGCTGTATCGCCTGGCGTTCGGCCAGCCGCGCCAAGATGATCTGATCTCGTTCCTTGAAGGCTTGGACAGGTCAGTAGAACACATTGATCTGTCCGAACTACAAATTAGCCTGAGGCCAGTCTGAACGGTGCTCAGTAATCCATTTCAACTATATCGCACAGACGGCGTTCAACCCGCAGTTACCCTTTTTCCGACAGGACGCATGCCCTGGTGCCGTCAAGCGAAGGAGCCGGAAAGCGGGCATCCGGTCTTTAGAGGGGCTGGAAATTTCTGCATCCTGCCCACCCGGACAAATCACCCTAATCTGTCCCAATGTTGCAGAAGCCGAACATGGGCGAAGATACTCTCGAGAGCGAGAGCTTACGAGCTTGCAGGGTGTGAACGAACCCAATTAGGGTCACGTCACTCGTCCTTGCAAATACGTGAAGTGTTCAGGAGTTCTAATTGCTAAACGAATTCGGCGAGCTGTCTGGCCTCTACCTTAAAGATGGTATCATAGCCCTGGCGGAAGCATTGACTTTGTCGGATAGTCGGCCTGGTCAGATTGCAGGCATCTTGGCATTGATGACCATTTTTCTCGCGGTGTGGTATCTAATTAGGACACGTCGCCAACTGAATGCAGTTCAATTTCTGGACAAAAAAATCCGGACCTACCCGGACATTCGTTCCTTCGCGGAAGGTCACGACGAACTCATTCATGAACTACGGTCCAGTTTCCCGAAGAAAGGCCCGCGAGAAACCGTCTGGGAAGCCTTTGACGAATTCAACGAGACTGTCGTGCGAGATGACATCGATGGGCCGCCTACCATTCGAAACTCGATCCGGCCGGCCTCGTTCCTCAACGTCGAAGATCTCGGTTTCGGTCCCGGCTTCTTCCGAATCCTTCCCAACACCCTGGTCTCGGCCGGGCTGCTGCTGACTTTCCTGGGCCTCGTCGCGGCGCTGCACCAATTCTCGCAATCAATGGACGTCGGGGCCGACGGCATGGATGGAGCGATGCGGGATTTCATGCAGATCGCTTCGGCCAAGTTCGTCATGTCGTTGGTCGGCTTGTTCTGCTCGATCCTTTTCACCTTCCTCCTCAAGACCCGGCAGAACAAGCTTGATGCCGCCATTCATCGCCTTTGCATCGGGATCGAGCGGCGCCTCGTCTTCGTCAGTCTCGAGGACATCGGGTTTCGCCAGCTTCGCGCCGCGACCGAGCAGCGCGAGCACCTGCGCGAGATCGGCATGGGCATGGTCGCGGAGCTTCAGAAACCGCTGGAGGCCCTGCCAGACCGGATCACCGGCGCCATCGCCGACAAGATGGACCCGATCTTTGACCGCGTCACCTCGATGGGGACGAGCAGCGTGGAAGGTCTGGTCGGCAACCTGTCTGACCAGCTGTCGCACTCCGTCGGCAATGCCCTTACCCGCGCCAGCGAGTCGCTGGGCGAGGCGACGGACCGGATCGGCCTCATGGTTGATCGGATGAACACGACGAACGCGCAGGCCGGGGATGGGATGCGCGAAGCCCTCGATCAGATGGCGCGGGCCATCTCCGAGATGCGCAACGAGGTGGCGACGAGCGGTCGAACTGCCTCCGAAGCGATGAACGAGGGCGCAGACAGGCTCCTGTCGGTCATGAACGACACCCTGGAGGGCATCCGGGAGAACACCGGCGAGGGGGCCCAGGCCATGCGAACCGCGGCAGAGGAGATGCGCGCGGCCGCGGAAGGTTTCCGCGACACGCTGGCCAGCGCCAGCGAGGAAAGCAGCCAGGCTGCGCGGGAGCGGATGGCGCAAAGCAGCGCTGAGGCGGGTCATGCGATCGAGGGCGCCGGCAAGACGCTGCTCGAGAGCTTCAACCGGACGAGTGCCGATATTGCCAAGCTCGGCACCGACATGGGCAGCACCATCGGAGAGGAATTGCTGGGCCGGCTGGAAGTGATCGGCCTCCGCCTCGAGGGGATGGCCGAAGCGGTCCAGCGCGGGGTATCTGGCGCCCAGAGCGCGGCGCAGGGGCTGAACACCGGGGCTGACGCCATCCACGGCGCGTCCGAAGGGTTCCGCACCGCCAGCCAGAACCTCACGGCAGCAGCCGAACCGCTGCGCGCCTCCCACGAACGCATCGAGGCCACCCTGCGCCGGGTCGGGGATCTGGTCGGAACCGTGTCCGAGACCTTGATGCAGAATTCGGCTTCGGTCTCCGAGAACGCGGCGCATGTGCTGGAGACAGCCCAGACCGCGCTCGGTAACGAGCGCGAAGGCATCCGCGGCTCGCTCGAAGCCACCCACGCCGCCATGGCGCAGCTGTCCAACGAGGCCGAGAAGCTTGACCAGATCGACGCGATGCTTGGCCGGGCCCTGACCGAATACAACGCCAAGCTGGAAGCCGCCCTCGGCACCGCGCAGGATCATGTGAAGGAGATGAGCGACACCCTCGACCCCGGCCTCCAGACGCTCAGAAGCGTGGTTGAGCAGGCCGAGGCGTTCCTGCCTGCGCAGGCACCGGGGCGTGCATGAGGGCGCAGGCGAAGCGGCTGCGCCACGAGGAGGAGGAAGAGAGCGCCTTCATCTCGATGACCGACATGACGGTCGGCTTCCTATTCATAATGATGATCCTGCTCGCCTTCTTTGCCAGCCAGATGCAGGAGCCCGACGCCGTCTCGCGGTCGGACTACGACCGGGTCATCGCGGAGCGGGACATGTGGCAGGAACGGGCCCAGAGTCGTGCCGAAGTCATCCTGCGGCTCGAGGCCGAGATCGAGGCGCTGAAGCAGCAACGCGAACGGCTGCAGGCTGAAGTCAACGACCTGAACACGGCGCTCGAGGTCCAGAGGGCGACAGTGACCGAACTGACCTCGGAGCTTGAAGCGGCACGCACCCGGATCGCGGACCTCGAGGCGCGCATCCGAGAGCTTCTGCAACAGGTCGCCGAACGGGACGAGCAGATAGAGGACCTCCGCCGGCAGCTTGCGGAGCTGCAGAAGATCGACCCGTTGGAGGCCTACCTCGCGCAGGTGTCCCAGGCCCGACGCGAGGTCCTACAGCGTCTTCGCGACGCGATCAGGGCCGACTTCCCCGATCTTCAGGTCGAACTGAGCGAGGAATCCGACGCGCTACGGTTCCAGGGCGAAGGACTATTCGCCTCCGGCAGGTCCGACCTGGCCCGGGATCGGCGCGAGATCGTCGCCCGGCTGGCCCAGCGTCTGGACGAGGTGCTGCCCTGCTTCACGCTGGGCGAGGCCTCGCGTTTCGACCCGGACTGCAATCCCGGCTTTGTCATGATCGAGGCGGTCCAGATCGAAGGCCACACCGATGACGTCGGAACCGACCGGGTGAATCGCAACCTGTCCGCCGCCCGCGCGAACAGCACCTTCTTCGCCATGACGCAGGCCGCCGAGCAAGTCATGCAGCATCAGAACCTCAAGCGGCAGCCGGTGCTCTCGGTGGCCGCCTACGGGCCGGACCGCCCCGTTGCCTCGAACGAGACGCCCGAGGGCCGCGCCACCAATCGCCGGATCGACCTGCGGTTCATCATGGTGACCCCGCAGGATACGGATGGGATTGAGGTTATCCGCGAGGCGTTGGAGAGCGTCGAGGACCAACGATGACTGGCGCGGGTCCAACCTTGCCGGACAGCCGGCCGCGGGAGTCGACACGTGCGATGTTGAACCGAGGCCGACCCTTTCGGGTCCGGGCCCTCCCGTCCCTCAAACAGGTCAGCCGGTCGGTCGCGGAAATCCTGACCCGTTGGCCCGATGCCGTCCGCACGCCAGAGGACCGTGACCGAGAGAGATTGGCCAAGGAGATGTTGCGAAGGGTTTCGGAGTGGGACTGGACGAATATCACTACGCAGCGTGTCAATTCGGCGGCAGTAGCGGTCTTCGACGAAGAGCGACGGTCGCGCCAGGATCTCTTTCCCGTCCGGGAATTCTACCTCACAGAAATCGCGACGCGAGAGCCCGGCGCCTTTCTCGACGGGATGGTCGGCGTCTACATCGAAAGCTTCGCGCCGGGGCGAGATCACACACGGCACCTTGCCAAGGCGCTGGCGGAACGAAGCGACGACCTTGGCGCTCGACACCGCAAGCTCACGACTTCCCTCCCCGAGCTTTTCCGCCCGGATGCCGTACCGCTTGCACTGGCCCGCATCATGCGAGACGCTGAAGACGCCTACGCGCACCTGAAGGCCATTGGCCTCAACAGCCCCCATACCTCGGGCCTTGCCAAGGCGGCGCAGAAGACTTTCGTCGAACGCCTCGCTCCCGACCTCGACAAAGCCGAGGCCCGTCGGAAGCTCTTCAACTGGCTGACGCCCGAGAACGGACCCGTTCTTCAGGCTGGCGCCGGTCCCGCCGTGGAAGCGCTGCTGGCCCCGTGGCGCGAACGCAACCCGCCTGACACGCTGCGCAACGAACTGAGCGAGGCGATAATTAAGGCCTGGAATGATCCCCGCCTGCATGCGGGTGGCATCTGGTCGGGTTTCGACAACGAATTGCGCGCCGTTCTGCTGCGCTGGCTGACCCATCAGGACATGAAATTCTTCTGCGACATGGTCACCGCCACGCAGAATAGCCCGATGTGGCCGCCACGCCGGGACTTCTGGCTGAAGCTATATCACGACAGGATGATCGACGAAGCCTGGGTCGCTTTTGGATCGGAAGCGCGGCGCTATGCGCAACAGAACCTCCTGCGAGGAGGTAAGACTGACATGAACCGCCGTTTCGGCCGCCAACTGGATCGCGGAGGGAGCACGTCGCTACTGATCATGCGCATCGGCAACAAGATTGTCGTAGACGGCTGCCATAGCTACAAGACGCATATTTTCCGCGCAGACGACAGAAGAGCCCCCAAGCTCTACGAACGTCAATACTACTGCGACGACATCAGGCTTGCTTCACCAAACTCGAAATCGCACAGCTCCATTCCGAGTTGGTCGCAGTGGGTCTTGCAGCATGTCTGAGGCCAAACCTGTACATATTGTCACCGACGACGCCATCGAGGTACGTTTTCCGCCGGCAAAGCACGGCCTGCTCTCCAGATTGATGGCAAGACCAAGCGCCCGAAGCTTCACTGAGCTCGCGGCTGAACACAGGGAACTTCTCTTTTCCATCGGCGACCTTCGTGCCTGGGGCGACACTCATCCGGATGAGGTGACGGTCGCACCGGATCACCTTCGTATCTCCCATGACGCCGCCGCCAGCCTGTCGGCGCCAGCGGCGGACGCGCTTGGCCTGCCGCGCGCCGTCGACCTCATCCTGAAGACCGACGTGACCGGTGTCCTCGGCCGTCCGGATTTCCGGCTTCACTACGAATGGTCTCGCAATGGCCGCCAGGAGCATCCGAGGCGCAGCGGCGCCGTCCTGCATACCTCCTGCGGCCCGCGCCGGTTGCCACTCTGGATGAAGCGGGCGCTGGACCTTGCCGACGAGTTCGACGCCACGCAACCGGTCGAGGATCACTGGCGGGCGCTTGCCGAATTCCGCCGCGCGATCGAGCCGGAGGACGTAATCGACCCCGAAATGCCCGCCAACCGCGAGATGGCCCAGCTGTCGATGACCGCCTTCCTGCGCGGACTGGAGGTGCGGATCGCCGACCGGTTCTCGATCGCCCCGGATGCCTCATTGGGGCAATTCGAGATCGTGCCTTACTCCTCCGAGCGGCTGGACAGCGACGGCATCGCCGATGACGAAATTTCGGAACAGAACGCAGAACTCACGGGCGAGGCGCTCGCCGTATTCCAGCATCGCTTGCACGCGCGCGGCGCACGGCCTGCCTTCCAGCTTGGCAATAACTCGTACCTGGTAATCGACCGCGGCGCGGCGCCTGTGCTCGAAGAGCTCGCCCGCGCTCAGAAAGCCCCGCGTGAGGAACGCCGCGCCTTCATCGAGAACCCGCGGAGTTTCATCACCGAGGCGGTGAACCGGCACTTGCAGGGCACAGGCGCCCTGGACGGGCTCGACGCCGCCGAGCAAGAGGAGATGGTCGAGGCGATCGCCGGGCCGGGGCTTGTCGAAAGCCGGGAATATTCGGAGCGGGTGACGGGGGTGATCGTCTACCAGCGGCCCCAGGACCCGATTGAGGGCAGCGGCACCACTTGGCTTCCCGAAGCCTTCGCGCAACACCTCGTCGAAGCGATTCAAAACATGCCCGACGGCGAGCTGGAGGTAACCGCCCGATTGAGGCCGCCTGCCTGACGGCGGGGTTCCGAGCTAAGACACG
>JAAFAB010000053.1 GCA_018222585.1 Paracoccaceae bacterium
TCGGCGATGGCGCGATCACCTTCCTCGGCCTGCTGGCCATCGGCTGGAGCCTCGCCTGGCGGGCACGGTCGGCCTTGATCCAAGGCATCTTCCTCGGCCTGCTCGGCCTTGGCGTCCTCGGCACGACCATCGTGCGAGTCTTCGAACGGACGACGCCGGATGCAGGTCTAATGGGCCTGCTTGGCATGATCGCCCTTGTCGTCAACGTCATCTCCGTTCTGCCGCTGCTGCGGTTCCGCAAGGGCGACGCGAACATGCGGGCCGTCTGGCTATTCTCGCGCAACGACGCCATCGGCAATGCGGCGGTCGTCATCGCCGCCGGTCTCGTGGCGTGGCTGGGCAGCGCGTGGCCCGACCTTATCGTCGCCTTCGGTATCGCCGGACTGTTCCTGCACTCCGCTTGGGCCATCATCCGCGACGCGCGGGGCGATCTGAAGGCGACGGCATGAACGGTCGCGTTCTCGGTGGGCTCTGCGCAATCGCAGCGCTCGGTCTCGATCAGGGCACCAAGGCGCTCGCCCTGACCACACCGGCGCTCGAGAGCGGGGTCGAGGTTTTACCCTTTCTTAACCTCGTGCGGGTTCTGAACGATGGGGTCAGCTTCGGTATGCTCGGCGGGTTCGTACCGTGGTGGGGTCTCATCGCGCTTGCTGGCGTGATCGTGGCATGGCTATTGATCTGGTTATGGCGCGCGCCGGACAGGCTGACAGCTGCCGCTCTCGGTCTGATCATCGGCGGCGCACTCGGCAATATTCTTGACCGCGTACGCTATCAGGCCGTTCCTGACTTTCTCGACTTCCATTACGGATCATACCACTGGCCGTCCTTCAATCTCGCGGACGTAACGATTTTCTGCGGCGCAGCCCTGCTGTTCTGGGACAGCTTCCGCTCTGCGAAGGACAAGCCTGGTCAGAGTGAACGCAAGGAAAACACAACGGGGGTGTAACCCATGTTCGGCATACCATCTGCGAAAGGCTTTGACAGCACACTCGCCCTGCTGCGCAACCCATATGGGTTCATCTCGGAGACCTGCCGCGCACTCGACACAGACCTGTTCGAAACCCGCATCCTCCTTCAAGAGACGATCTGCATGACCGGCGCGGCGGCAGCGGAAGTTTTCTATTCCGAGGATAAACTGATCCGCGCGGGCTCGATGCCGGGCCGCATACAGAAGACCCTGCTGGGCGAAGGCGGCGTTCAGGGATTGGACGGCGCTGCCCACCAGCACCGCAAGAAGATGTTCATGTCACTCATGGGGACCGAGCGGATCGCCGCGCTTCAGGGCACGTCGCTTCACATGTTGGACAAATATGCGCCGGACTGGGAGGCGAGGAACGAGGTCGTCCTCTATGACGAAGTGCGCGAAATGCTCACAAGAGCTGTCTGCGCCTGGGCCAGGGTGCCGCTTGATGAAGCTGAGGTGGCGACCCGAAGGGCGCAGCTTACAGCGCTTTTTCAGGACGCCGGGGCCCTTGGCCCCAAACACTGGCGCGCGCGTCTGGCGCGCCACCGCCTGGAAAAATGGGCAGCACGGCTAATCCAACAGGTCCGCGATGGTGAGCTTCAGCCGACGCAGGAAAGTGCCCTTCATATCATCGCGACATGGCGCGATCTCGATGGGGAGTTGTTGACCCCCAGGGTGGCCGCCGTAGAGCTGTTGAATGTCCTGCGCCCGACCGTCGCGGTATCCGTGTTCATAGTTCAGGCGGCGCATGCTTTACATCGGCATCCCGAGTGGCGGCAAAAGCTGAAGGACGACGAGGGACAGCTCGAACCTTTCGTGCAAGAGGTCCGCCGTCTGTATCCGTTCTTTCCCGCGGTTGCGGCACGGGTGAAGAGCGATTTCGAGTGGCGCGGATATCGCTTTCCCAAAGGGTACAGGGTTCTGCTCGACCTCTACGGCACGAATACCGACGCTCGTTCGTGGGACGCGCCGCAAGAGTTCCGGCCCGAGCGGTTTCACGATCGGGAGGTCACTCCCTACGAGTTCATTCCGCAGGGCGGTGGCGATCACCACAGGAACCACCGTTGTCCGGGCGAGTGGATCGCGATCAGCCAGATGAAGGCGTTTTGCAGTTTCTTCGTGAACGCCATCGACTACGAAGTGCCGGATCAGGATCTGGATCTGGAAACCGGAGAACTGCCGCCCATGCCCAAATCTCGGTTCATCATGCGTAACGTCAGGCCTCGGCAGTAGCTTCGCCCTCGTCCGGATCGACCGACCGCGCATCCTTCGTGGCCTCGAACGCCTCCCATGCAACGTAGGGCACGATCAGAAGCGCCGCCACCGGGTCGGCCCACCACCAGCCCATCCATTGCGTCAGACCGATCCCGGCCAACACCACGATCGTCTGATACTGGCAGATCATGGTGTCCTTGGCATCGTACTTCAGGGCGGGCGCATCGAGCCGCTTGCCGTAGCGATACTTGCCCCAGGCGAGGAACGGGTTGGCCACGAGCGAAGCACCCAGAATCGCGATACCCCACCAGTTGAAGCCCGGCGCCTTCTGCGAAATGAAGGCGGAGACCGCCTCGTAGAGGATCGCCGCGACGACGATCCAGAAGGCACAGGCAACCACGTAGAGCGCGACCTTCTTGCGGTGCAGGACCGTGCGCTTGTCGGCACCGTCCACCTCACTCTTCAAGCGCCAGATCAGAGTCGCAGCCGAGGTGGCCTCGACCGTACTGTCGAGGCCCCAACTCACCAGCGCTGCGCTGCCGGTCAGAAGTCCCACGGTGACGGATACGACGACCTCGATGATGTTGTAGACGAGGCTGGCGATCTCGACCCGGATGCCGCGCGTCAGATTGGCCTGCCGGTTATCTTGATGACTGCTCATAACACCTCATCACCGCAAAATTTTCGGCGAAAGTTCGAGGCGAGAATTGGCTACCTTGCCATCAGTTGCGCCACGGATCGAAAGCCGAGATTGTCCTGTTTCCAAGCTTCCTCAGTAGAGGCGAGCTTGTCCCTCATACATGAAAACCAAGGGCTTCGGACCTGTCGCGTAACCGGTGTTGAGCCGCTCCATGCGGAAGCCGCTTGTCTCGATCAAGTCGGCCGTCGGGCGGTCAAGATGGCAGTTCCCGGCGCAGTGTTTCCAGACAGGCGTCAGCCAGCGTTGCCAGCGCCGGATACGGGGTCCGGGCGCCAGGCCATGCTCGACGAAGCGGAAGACGCCATCCGGCTTGAGAACGCGCCGGATCTCGGCGAGAGCCTTCTCCGGTTCCGAAACGCTGCAGAGTGTCCAGGTGGCGACGACGCAATCGACGCTGCGATCTTCGAGCGGCAATGCTTCGGCCACGCCCTCGATCATCTCGGCCGCGGGCATCAGTCCATGGGAGGTTTGCGCGGCCCGAGAGAGGAGTTCGGGCGACGGATCAATACCGATGATCTGGCGCACGGCCTCGGGGTAGAGCGCAATGTTCAGGCCCGAGCCGATTCCGATCTCCAGCACACGCCCATGCAGCCCGGAGATGGCGCGGCGCCGGTAGGGAAGAAGTTGATCCTGGCCCATCGCCAGATGCGTCAGC
>JAAFAB010000054.1 GCA_018222585.1 Paracoccaceae bacterium
CACACGTCGCAGCGATCCGTTTGCGCTGATGCGCTCGATGCTGCGCGATTTTGACAGGACATCCCCTGGCCGCGTGACCCAGCCCGTTTTCCCCGCCGTGAACGTCTGGCAGGGCGACGAGGCAGTCGCGATCACTGCAGAACTCCCTGGCGTTGACCCGGCCGACATCGACATTTCCGTGAAGGAAAATGTCCTGACGCTCTCTGGCGAGCGCAAGGCGCCCGAAATTCCGGAAGGCGGCCGCTGGCACCGCAACGAACGCGGCTTTGGCAAGTTCGCTCGTTCGGTTCGGCTGCCGTTCGTGGCCGCAGAGGACAAGGTCGAGGCGCGGATGACCAACGGTGTGCTGCGCATCGTGATCGGCCGTCCCGAAGAGGACAAGCCGCGGAAAATCGAGATCAAGGCTGCGTAAGAGGAGGACCGATCCATGACCAACGATGTGACACATACTGCCGATAAGACCCCGGCCGAGACACCGGAAACCACCACCGGCCGTCGTATCTACAGGCCGCTGACCGACATCGTTGAAACGACTGACGGGGTGACGCTGATGCTCGAGATGCCGGGCGTCGCCGCCGAAGACGTGGATATCACGCTCGAAAACCGCGTGTTGACGATCCGAGGTAAGGTCCATGCCACGCAGCCCGAGAAGCTGCAATTGGCCTATGCCGAATACGGCGAGGGCGATTTCGAGCGAGCCTTCACCATGTCCGACGACTTCGACCCCGACAAGATCGGCGCGCAGGTCTCGAACGGTGTGTTGACCCTGACGCTGCCGCGCGCAGCGGAAGCCCAACCCAAAAAGATCACGGTAACGGCGTCGTAAGCCGGGCACGTCGCACCAAAAAAGAAGAAAGGAGAACTCACATGCAGATCAAGGACCTGATCCCCTGGGCGCGGAAGGATCATGCGCCCGACCCGAAAAGTGATGACCAGAACCCCATCGCCACCCTTCAACGCGACATGAACCGTGTGTTCGAAGGCTTCTGGAACCGCGTCGGCGATTTCGACTGGCCCTGGGGAGGCGGCGAGGCGAAATCCGACGTGGTCGAGACCGAAGATCACGTGGAGGTATCGATCGAACTGCCCGGGATGGAAATGAAGGACATCGAGGTCACCGTGACCGATGACATCCTGACCATCAAGGGCGAGAAGAAGATCGAGCGGCAGGAGGAGAAGAAGGGCTATTATCTCTCCGAACGCAGCTATGGCGCGATCTATCGCACGATCCCGCTACCGCCGGGAGTCGACGGTGAGAAGGCCGATGCCAGCTTCAAGAACGGCGTGCTGACGATCAAGCTGCCGCAGACCCCGGAGGCGCAGGCCAAGGTCAAGCGCATCGAGGTGAAAAACGCCTGATACCAATGTCGTGCCGACAGTACCGTGCTGTCGGCACGACGATCTACACTTCTCCTGTCTTGGACGCTTAAATCCAATCGGGAGAGAGCCATGCAGGTCGGGTTGGAACTTCAGGCGGTTGCCCGGGACAGGTCTTCCGCAAAAGTACTTCCGAGTAGTTCACATAGCTAAAATGGACGAACGATCTCGTCACAAGCACAGTACCAGAACCCTGCACGATTGAGTGCGAGACTCACCTATGGGGGCATCGAGCGGATGACACACGATGAAAAGGAGAGCACGTGACATTGAGTTTCGGCACCTGCGGTGCTTCGTTAATGCAGCCGATCATGGCAGTTTCCGAAAGGCTGGAAGCACGATGGGTGTCCAGCAGTCATCAATCAGTCGATGCATCTGCGATCTCGAGGATCGCCTCGGAACATCCTTGTTCCACCGTCATCGAAGCGGTGTGACCCTAAACCGCGCCGGGCAACAATTTCTACCTCGCGCACGTCAGATAATTCGCGGGCTTGATGAGAGCTTGCACGCGATGGCGGCACTTGGCAGATCGGAAAACGGCAGTATAAGAGTCGGCATTTATTCATCGATTGCCTCGGGCTTTCTGGCCGAATTGCTGTGCTCCTTCGGGGATCAGCACAATCATGTGCAGATCGAATTGATCGATGGAAACCCGGAAGAACACGTCGCTGCCATCCGTCGGCTCAAACTCGACGTCGCTTTCCTAACTGGAACCCGGACCTGGCAAGAATGTGACAGCGCATTAATGTGGTCAGAAGGTGTTTTCGTTGTCCTGCCTGAACGTCATGAGTTAGCCATCCGGACAGCAGTCGACTGGCGCGAGCTTAGCGGCGAGGCTTTCATGGTCAGCAAAACAGCGCCGGGCCAAGAGATCTATCACTATCTGGTGAGGAAGCTGGCAGACCTCAGTTGGCACCCTGACATACATGTGCAATCCGTAAGTCGAGATAACCTGCTGTCATTGGTTGCCATTGGGCGAGGTTTGACCGTGGTCAGCGAGGCGATGACGGTGACGAACCACCCGGGAGTGGTCTTTCGACCGATCAAGGGCGAGCGCCTTCCATTTTCTGCAATCTGGTCGCCGAATAACGACAACCCAGCGTTCAGGCGGCTTCTGAGCATGGCAAGGGCTAAGGCAGAGGTGGAAAATCGCGGGGTGATCAATGGGCATCCCTGTGGGATTGAGCAGCCCGCCTCGCCTTCGCAAACCCACGATCCGTCGCCATGAACCTTTCGAGCATCGGCACGATCAGCCGGACAGGATCACTTACAGGTTGCCCCGTCTCCCGCCCCAGCACCTCGGCATAGGCGACAAGATCGCGATGAACGGACGCGGGCAACTCCACCGTCACCTTCACCGGCTTGTCATCGGGCAGCGGCCCAAGCTTGAGTTTCGACATGATCAACCTCCTGCGGGCTCGAATACCAGATCGCGGGTGACGATGATCCTGACCGGGAATCCCGGACGGATGGTCAGCGTCGGCGCGACCTGCAGCTGACGCTGGACGATCTGCTGGCCGGCCTGGTTGATCGTGTCCACAGCACCATCGCGGATCGCCTGGACCAGACGGTCTTCGTCATCGGTGGCGAGGTCCGCGCCGATCGCGAGCAGCGTGGACAGACCGGCCGCGCGCATCAGGTCCCACCAATGGTAGTCGATGCCATCTTCGAGACCGGCATAGCCGCTCGCATCCGCCCCCGGCAGACGTTCGAGAACGATGGATCGACCGCCCGGCAGGATCAGGCGGTTCCAGACCAGCAGCACGCGGCGCTGACCGAACGTCACACCGTCATCGTATTGGCCGATGACGCGGGTTCCCTGCGGGATCAGGAGCAGCGATCCAGTCGGGCTGTCATAGACATTCTCGGTGACCTGTGCGGTGATCTGCCCCGGAAGATCGGAACGAATGCCCGTGATGAGGGCGGCCGGGATCACTGCTCCCGCCTGAAGGATGTACGGCGAGGATGGCGGCTGAATGCGATCCGATGCGACGGTTTGCCGGTCCACTGGACCGTTGAGGAAAGCCGTATGCCGGCTCCCCTCAGGTTGCCCGGAGCCACCCAGGCCCGGAAGGTTCCCGCCGCCCCCGGCCGTCGTTGCCCTGCCAGACGCCGTCTGGAAGAAGACACCGCTCA